>NZ_OZ409860.1:0-5561667 GCF_979258495.1 Flavobacterium sp. AC105 | reverse complement strand
TAACCTATCAAAATAATAAAGAGACATGAAATTTTTTATAGACACAGCAAATTTAAAAGATATTAAAGAAGCCAATGATTTAGGCGTTTTAGATGGTGTAACCACAAATCCCTCGTTAATGGCAAAAGAAGGAATTACGGGAGCGCAAAATATATTGGATCATTACATAAAAATCTGCGAATTGGTTGATGGCGATGTAAGTGCCGAAGTAATCTCAACAGATTTTGAAGGCATGATTGCCGAAGGTGAAAAATTAGCCGCCTTGCATCCTCAGATTGTCGTAAAAATCCCGATGATAAAAGATGGTGTAAAAGCAATCAGATATTTTTCGAACAAAGGAATCAGAACCAATTGCACGTTGGTGTTTTCTGCCGGTCAGGCTTTATTGGCTGCAAAAGCCGGAGCTACTTATGTGTCGCCATTTATTGGTCGTCTGGATGATGTTTCGACTGACGGAATGGTTTTGATCGAAGATATCAGATTGATCTATGACAATTATGGTTTTGAAACGCAAATTCTGGCAGCTTCAGTTCGTAATGTAATGCATATTATTAATTGTGCCAAAACCGGATCTGATGTTATCACCGGACCTTTAAGCGCAATCGAAGGTTTATTAAAACATCCGTTAACGGATATTGGTTTGGCTACTTTTCTTGCCGATTATCAAAAAGGAAATAGCTAGATTTTTGGTCCACGGATTTGGCGGGTTGAACGAATTTACGCTGGGTTATCTTTAAAAAATCTGTGTCAATCTGTTTAATCCGTTTAATCTGTGGGCAAACTTAAAAAGAATAATTTTTTAGTTTTATAATAGTAGTTTTATTGAAGTAAAAACCCTGAAAGTTTGTGGCTTTCAGGGTTTTGTTTTATTTAAAAAAGTTTCACGCAGATTTTACAGATTTGAGCAGATCAAATATTAAAATAAATCTGCATGAATCTGCAAAATCTGCGTGAAAAAATTATAGAGTTCAAGTATAAAAAAATAAAAATCTGTGTAAATACGTTCAACCCGCCAAATCCGTGGGCTAAAAATTTACAAATTCAACACAAAATCGTTAAGTAATTTCTCTTCGTATTTTTCTTTATTAAACGTATATAAATAAGATCCTTTTCTAGACGATTGCATGTCTTTTTCATCCAGTTTATTCAGGATTTCCAATGAATTAATCTTGCTGATAAAATTTCTTTTATCCAATTCCTTACTCAAAATTGCTTCGTATAATTCTAATAACTGACGCATAGTAAATTTTTCAGGAAGCAATTCAAAACCAATTGGTTTTATCGACGTTCTGTAACGCAATCTTCTAATGGCGTGCTGCACCATTTCGTTATGGTCAAAGATTAAATTTGGAGTATCAGCAATACTAAACCATTGGGCGTGGTAATTTTTGATTAATTCGGCATTATGATTTTCGATATTAATTAAAGCATAATAAGAAACCGAAATGGTTCTTTCGACAGGATCACGATCAATTTCGCTGTAAGCATATAACTGCTCCATATAAATATCGTTCAAACCTGTATATGTATTTAAAATTCTAATAGCAGCATTATCTAATACTTCGTCTCGTTTTAAGAAACCGCCAATTAAGGACCATTTTCCTTTTTCAGGCTCAAAATCCCTTTTGATCAAGAGTATTTTTAAACCTTCATTATCGAACCCAAAAATGATACAATCTACTGCTAATAAAGCTTTGTCTGCAGAGCTATAACTGTTTAGCATATGTTATTTTTTATTGGTAAATATATAAACTTCTTGATTCGTTTCATAATTTATTAATGTAGATTTTACACTTAACTATGTATCCAGATATAAAATAACGTTAAGAAAAAATTCTTTTTTGTTTAAAAATTAATCAGATTTTTCAATTTTCAATCGTTTTCGAGACGAAATTAAGGTGTTTTTTATAATAAAAAGTTAAAGCTAAATCAAAATTTGACATTCTTACCAAGAATTTTTTTACAAGAATATCTTTTTTTGGGTACTAAGATTATAGTCAAATCGCTGATTTTTATCTTTTTTAAATTTTTTCTCTCATCAGGATTTTTTGAGTAAAAAGCTGCTTTTTGCTTAAAAGTGTTGATTTTACACAAATTAAACTTCAAAAAGACTTATTTTTTGAAAAAAACATCAATTTTTAAATGTTGTTTTTACACTTAATTTATGATATGTATTTTTTTTCCCGCCTTTTTTTATCATATTAATTTGTTTTTAAGCTTTTTTTTTATTTAAATTTACAAATGTAAAATTAACACTTATAACTATACCCTAACCAACTTAAATAAACCAGTATGATAACAAACCAACGATTATTTTTTTATTGCAATTTTTTATTGCCAAAAAAAGAATGGCTTTTAGCATTATTGATGCTACTATTTTCCGTTAATCAAATGTCGGCTCAAGGCAAAGTGATTACCGGAGTTGTTACCTCGGCATCAGACAAATTGCCTTTGCCGGGAGTGAATATTATGATAAAAGGAACCAAAACAGTTGCAGTGACTGGATTTGATGGAGAATATTCGATTAAAGCATCTCCAAATGATGTTTTAATTTTTTCATTTATAGGATTTCAAAATAAAGAATTAACGGTAGGAAACCAAACAAAATTAGACGCCGTATTAGGTGAAGACACTAATAAATTAAATGAAGTAGTAGTAATTGGTTACGGAACACAAAAGAAATCTGATTTAACAGGATCTGTAAGTGTTGTAAATTTAGAATCAGCTAAAAAAACCGTAACATATGATGCTGCAAAAATGCTTCAGGGACAAGTTCCCGGAGTTACCGTACAATCTTCCGGAGAACCTGGAGGTTTTGTAAACATTAAAATCAGAGGGATAACTTCTTTTAGTAATAACAATCCACTATTTGTTATTGACGGTATTATGGTTGATGCTCCTTATGATTTTGCCCCGGGAGAAATCGAATCCATGCAGGTTTTAAAAGATGCTTCTTCGGCTGCTATTTATGGTGTTCGCGGTGCCAACGGAGTTGTAATTATTACGACTAAAAAAGGTAAAGCAGGAAAAACAGAGGTTAAATTCAAATCGATTGTAGGACTTCAGAATGTAACTAAAAAATGGAATGTAACAGACCGTTTGGGTTATCAGCAAATAACAAGCGAAGCCGAAAGAAACCGAGATGTCAGAGCTGGTGTTCCGGTAAGTATTGCACCTGGAAATGACCCGACAAGCCCTTCGTATATTTCAAATGTTAATACAGACTGGCAGGCAGAAGCGTTACAAACCGGTGTTATACAAAATCAGGCATTAACATTTACAGGAGGTGCAGAAGCTATTTCTTATAGTTTTAATGTGGATTATTTCAAAAACACAAGTTATGTAAAAACGCCTCAGGATTATGAGAGACTATCAACGAATTTGAATTTGAATGGTAAAAAAGGAAAATTCAAATACGGAGCAAAAATCGCTTACACACAATCAGACAAAGAGATTTTTAACGAATACAATGCAGGACAAACTGTAATTAGCGATATTTTGGGTGCTGTACCAACAATGCCGGTTTACGATGCTAACAGGCTTGGCGGTTACGGTGGAACGGATAATTTGACGCAAAGAGCAATTTCGATGAACCCAATTGGGTACAATAATTTGATTACCAACAACGGAAAAAGAAATCGTTTCATCGGGGACATATGGGGAGAAATTGAAATTGCGAAAGGTCTTAAATATAAACTGGATGTAAGTTATGACAGAACCGACTGGCAAAACAGAAAATTTATTCCGCCAAGTGATTTAGGATGGTATTATATTACTACAAACGACGAAGCTTCTTTAGATGTTTCTAACGGAAATGAATTGAGAACTTTCATGAACAATTTATTGACTTATGAAGTTACACTTGGTAAGCATAGATTTGACGCTCTTGCAGGATGGATTCAGGAAAGAAGAGACAATAACAATCACTGGTCAAGAGGTGTAGGATACAAACCGGGAGAAATTCCGATGCTTCAATATGCTGATTCAAGAGATGCCGGCGAATCTAAATTTACAATTACAGGAATCTCATACATTACAAGATTAAATTATTCTTATGATGACAGATATTTATTGCAGGCTAATTTCAGACAGGACAGAACGTCTCTTTTCAGCGAAAAAAATAACTCGGCAAACTTCTACTCTTTTTCAGGAGGCTGGAAAATCAGCAACGAAAAGTTCTTGCATTTACCAACATGGGTAAGCAATATCAAACTTAGAGGAGGTTACGGAACGTTGGGTAACAATACCATTCCGCAATACTTTTTTGCTTCAACCGTAAACAGTTTTGCAGGTTATGATTTTAACAATGAGCTTGCTCCGGGAACAACCGTTGTAGCGGCACTTGACCCGAATGTAAAATGGGAAAAAACAACCAGTAAAAACATTGCACTTGAATTGGGTTTTCTTGACAATGACTTACAATTTACAGGAGAATATTTTATAAAAAAATCAACTGATTTATTATTAGGAGTTCCGTTGCCATATTCTACAGGAGCATTTCCTGCAAATATCACCACAAATGCCGGAGATATGGAAAATCATGGTTTTGAGTTTACAGCATCATACAGCAATCATCATCATAAATTTAAATATGACATTTCTGGTAACGTAGGTACTTTAAGAAATGAAATAACAAAAATTGGTGTTAGCGGAAATCCTATTTACGGAGCAGTATCAAAAACAGAAGTAGGCAGATCTGCAGGAGAACTTTTTGCATGGGAAGCGATTGGAATTTTTCAAAACGCAGCAGAAGTTGCATCTTCTCCAACACAAACTGGTGCAGCTCCTGGAGACGTAAAATTTAAAGATGTAAACGGTGACGGAATTATCACAGATGCTGACAGAACTTTTCAAGGAGTTACGATTCCTAAATATGGTTTTGGATTGAATTTTAGTGCTTCTTATTCAAACTTTGATTTCTCTATGTTCTGGCAAGGAAGCGGCGGAAATAAAGTTTTCAACGCAATGTACCGCAATTTAATGGCTGGACAATATGGAAACCACAGTACGGATGAACTGAATTATTGGACTCCAACAAATACAAATACAAATATTCCGGCTCCCGTTATTGGTGATCCTAACGGAAACGGCAGAGATTCGAACAGATTCATTGAAAGCGGAGATTATGTGAGATTGCAAACCATGGAAATGGGTTTTAATATTCCGTTGAAAGATAAATTTATCCAAAAAGCAAGAGTATATCTTAACGGACAAAACTTGTGGACTATTACAAAATACACTGGATATGATCCTGATTTTAATAGTGACGGATTAATTTCAAGAGGATATGATGCAGGATCTTTTCCAAATCCAAGAACAATTTCTTCTGGGAGTAGAAGTAAATTTCTAAACTGGTTTAACCAATTAAAAACGTATTAAAATGAAATATAAAATATATAACTATATAGCAGTTTTCTTTTCACTGGCTGTTTTAACAACAAGCTGCGTTGAAAATGAAGATTTGACACAACTTGACCCAAATAATGATGCTGTTGATTCATTCTGGAAAACAGATCAGGACGCCATTGAAGGTGTAAATGCCGCTTACGGAAGTTTATTAACAGATGGGACGTACATGAGAAGTACACCATTATTATTAGACGCAAGATCAGATGATGCCCGTACAAACAGCCCTTGGGGATCAATGTACAATGCTGGTCACTTTAACTCAAATGTTGCAGATGCCTCTATTTACGGATGGGCTTTTGAAACCTATTACCAGGGAGTTTACCGTGCCAATCAGGTTTTAACAAACGTGCCAAATATTAAATTTGAAGATGAAGCGCTTAAAAACAGAATATTAGGACAAGCGTATTTCTTAAGAGGATTATATCTTTTTCATGCCGTTAACATGTTCAAAAATGTTCCGTTACCAACAGAATTAGCGGTTTATTATCCACAAAAACCACAAGCAGAAGGCTGGGCTCAGGTTATCGCCGATTTTAAGGCTGCTGCCGAATTATTACCAACTTCTTACGCTGGAATTTCAGGACTTGACGCAGGTCAAAAAGGGCGCGCTACAAAAGGAGCAGCCTTAGGATATTTAGGAAAAGCTTATTTGTTTACCAAAGATTTTGCTAATGCCAAAACAACTTTCAGACAGGTTATAGATTTAGGAGTTTACTCTTTAGTATCAAATTACCGTGACAATTTTACAACTGCAAACGAAAACAATTCAGAATCACTTTTTGAAGTACAATTTAGCAGAGATGCAGGCGGTGTCGATTTAGGTTGGGGCGGAGCTCCGGCATCAGGCTGGGGGAAAACTTCGGCAAGAGCCATCACTTATGCGCCAAGAGCTTTTGGGTGGACAGATGTGCAGCCATCATGGGCCTTATTTAATGAATTTCACGATGAGAAAACAAAAACGGGAGATCTTGATCCGCGTTTAGATGCTACAATTTTTTACAATAAACCAGGCGGAATGAAATTGTATGGTAAAGATTTTGCGACTTTCTACGCTTCAAGCCCGGGAGATTTAAATGATATATTCTGTAGAAAATACCAAAATTCAGATGGAGAATTTGCTGACGAATACGATTGGCGTTCCGGTATCAACGAGCGTTTGTTAAGATATGCCGATATACTTTTAATGTATGCCGAATGTTTAAATGAAACAGGAGATACGCCGGGAGCTTACGGATATATTCAAATGGTAAGAAACAGAGTTGGATTACCTGATTTAGCAACTACAAAACCAAATATGTCCCAAGACCAGATGAGAGATCAAATTGGTCACGAAAGATTTTTGGAATTCCCTCTTGAAGGACACCGTTTCGATGATATTCGTCGTTGGGGATGGTTGCAGGATGCTGCAAAATTAGCATGGTTAAAAACAAGAGACGCCGAGTTTAACTCCTACACGCCAGGAAGAGAATATTACCCAATTCCACAATTAGAAATGGATAATAATCCGGGAACTGTTCAGAATGACAGTTATTAATTTCCAGTCATAGTCATAGTCTCAGTCACAGTCTCAGTTTTCAGTCTCAATGTAAACTGTAAACTGTAAACTGAGACTGTAAACCGAGACTGTAAACTGAGACTTTATTTGAATTAGTTAGAATATTTAATATCATGTAAAGGCCTGAAAATCTTTACATGATATTATCTTAAAAATATAGAATGAGATTGCAATGAGATAATAATGAACACAGTAACTAAAAATTATAACAAATGAAAACAATTACAAGTTTGGTTTTATTAGCAGTATTATTAGTAAGTTGTCAAAATGAAGATGTCATAAATCCTTCAGGCGAGACTGCAGTAGCAGCAACTCAGAATTCTCAAACAAAAAATCTAACAGCAAAAACCGTTACCGGAACAGTTCCGTCACACGATCCAAGTACAATTGTAAAAAGCGGTGTCAATTATTATGTCTTTACAACAGGCGATAATATTCCAATGACCTATTCTACCAATTTGGTAAACTGGAGTTGGGGAACATCAGTATTTACTTCAACTCCAAGCTGGATTTCAGGATATGTACCCGGTTTTACCCAAACCTATTGGGCACCGGATGTAGCGTGGTTTAATAACCGTTGGAACATGTATTACTCTTGTTCAACTTTTGGTTCAGCAACTTCGGCAATTGGATTGGTAACTACGCCGGCAATTTCGCAAAGCGCAGGAACAACCTGGACAGATCGAGGTGTTGTCGTTTCTTCGTCTTCATCATCAGATGTAAATGCAATTGATCCTTCCATTTTAGTAGACGGAAGCAATGTTTATATGGCATACGGTTCCTGGCATGCAGGTATCGGAGTCATCCAAATTAATCCTTCAACAGGAAAAACAACAGGAAGCAAAACCATCGTAGCAGGCGGAAGCAGTGCAAGTTGGGAAGCGCCTTGTTTAATAAAAGAAGGAAGTTATTATTATATGTTCGTAAACCGAGGCAATTGCTGCAACGGCGTAAACAGCACTTATTATATTGTAGTAGGTCGTTCAACAAGTCCGTTTGGACCCTTTACAGACAAAAATGGAGTGAATTTAAAAAGTGGCGGCGGAACAACAGTTCTGGCAACACAAGGAAATTATATAGGACCCGGACATTTATCCCGAATTGTAGGAACCCAAAAAGGATCTGTTCATTATTATGACGGAGCAGATAACGGAAATCCTAAACTAGAAATTGTATATTTCACTTGGGCATCAGGATGGCCAACACTTTCTTATTAAAAATTACTATTCAGAGGAAAGTTTCATAGCTTTCCTCTTTATAACTTAAATTACCTTATTCCAATAAAAAACAAATTATCCTCGTATGAAAAAAGCACTTTTAATCACATTTCTTATTACCCTTTGTAATCAGGTTAGTTTCGCTCAAGGCGGAATTACGGTAGTAACCATAAAAAATACTGCAGAAGCACCAACGATCAATAAAAACATCTACGGACATTTTGCAGAACATTTAGGACGCTGTATTTATGGAGGTTTTTTTGTGGGAGATACATCAAAAATTCCGAATACAAAAGGAGTCAGAAATGATATTATTAAAGCTTTAAAAGAATTAAAAATTCCGAATTTAAGATGGCCGGGCGGATGTTTTGCCGATACATACCATTGGAAGGATGGAATTGGACCACAACAGGAAAGACCAACAATTGTAAATAAATGGTGGGGCGGCGTAACGGAAGATAACAGTTTCGGGACACACGATTTCCTGAATATGTGCGAACTTCTGGGCGCAGAACCTTATCTGTCAGGAAATGTAGGTAGCGGAACGGTTCAGGAATTGGCTGATTGGGTTCAATACACCAATTTTAGCGGTAAAAGTCCGATGAGTGATTTGCGTAAAAAGAACGGAAGAATCGAACCGTGGAAAGTTAAATTCTGGGGAATTGGAAATGAAGCCTGGGGTTGCGGCGGAAATATGACAGCAGAATATTATGCAAATGAATACCGCAAATTCGCCACATTTATGTCGGATTGGGAAAATACCGGCGGAATTACACGAATTGCTTCAGGATCAAACGGCGCCGATTATAACTGGACAGAAGTTCTAATGAAAAACATTCCAATCAATATGTTGGGCGGACTTGGAGTGCATCATTATGCCGTAATCGATTGGGATAAAAAAGGTGATGATAGAAATTTTACTGAAGACGGATATTTCCATACCATGCAATCAGCATTAAAAATGGAAGAGTTGGTTACCAAACATGCTGCAATTATGGATAAATACGATCCGGAGAAAAAAGTAGCCATGCTAGTTGACGAATGGGGAGGTTGGTATGATGTTGAAAAAGGAACAAATCCCGGATTTTTATACCAGCAAAATACCATGAGAGATGCCATTTTAGCAGGATCAACGCTAAATATTTTCAACAATCACGCAGATAGGGTCCGTATGGCAAACTTAGCACAATGTGTAAACGTTTTGCAAGCCGTAATCCTTACAGACAAAGCAAAAATGATTACAACGCCAACGTATAGCGTAATGAAAATGTACAGCGTTCATCAGGATGCTAAATTATTACCCGTAAGTTTTCAATCGCCGTTATACACCTTTAACGGAGAAACGCTTCCGGCAGTTTCAGCTTCAGCATCAAAAGACAAAAGCGGATCAGTACATATTTCTTTAGTAAATGTTGACGCAAAAAATAAAAACACAATCGAAATTGATGTAAAAGATCTTGGCGTAAAAAACTTTACAGGAACCATTTTAACATCAGCAAAATTACAAGATTACAATTCGTTTGATAATCCAAATAAAATTGTACCAAAAGTTTTTAAAGGTTTCGAAAACAAAAAAGGAAAACTTGAAATTACGATTCCTCCTTTCTCAGTAGTGGTTTTAGAAGGAAAATAAAACATAAAAAGATGAAAAAATTCAATTCCATTATAAAAATTGCTTCACACTTTGGGCTGTTTTTATTTGTTTTTGCCGCGGTAAGCTGTTCAAAAGATGATCCGGCAATAACGCCAGTAATCACGGATCCGCCAGTTGTTGTGCCGCCAGTGGTTACGCCTGCTTTTCCGGGACCAACTTATGCGGATAATTATACCTCGATATCAGCTTGGGGAAGTCGCGCGCAATGGAATTTAGCCAACGTACACGATCCATCTGTAGAAAAATGCGGTGAATACTATTATATGTATCAAACCGATGCTTCTTACGGAAATGCAACAGACGGACATGGACACTTTTTTTACAGAAGATCAAAAGATTTAGTCAATTGGGAATTTATGGGATCCTCAATGACCGAAGCTCCGGCCTGGGTAAAAGATTCCTTAAATAACAAAAGAGCCAGAATGTCTCCGGCTTTGCCACCCATCACAAATCCTAATTATGGATATTGGGCGCCATGCGTTCGCAAAGTGGGAAATATTTACAGAATGTATTACAGCATTGTGGTTACAAACCCAATTGTGGGCACAGATACCAATACTTCCTGGACAGAGCGCGCTTTTATTGGCTTAGCCGAAACAGATGATTTGGCTTCAAACAATTGGACAGACAAAGGAATGGTAGTTTGCTCTGAACCTGACGGCGCAAAAAGTTATGTGAGAAATGGCGGATCAGATTGGGATGCTTATTTTAAATTTAACGCCATTGATCCAAGTTTTATTCAGACACCAGAAGGCGATCAATATTTAATTTACGGTTCCTGGCATTCCGGAATTGCAGCTTTAAAACTGAATCCAACAACCGGAAAACCGGATAAATTAAAAACTATTGACGATTACGGAGTACGAATTGCAGGACGCGGAAACGTAAATACAAACCGTTGGCAAGCACTCGAAGGACCTGAAATTATCTATAATCCGGATACACAATATTATTATTTGTTTTTGGCTTATGACGAATTATCGGTTGCGTATAACACACGTGTCGCACGTTCAAAAAGCATTTTAGGACCTTATCAAACCATTACCGGAACCAGCATTACAAACGGAGCCGATTGTTTCCCAATGTTGACACATCCATACTCTTTTAAAAATCATACAGGCTGGGTTGGAATTTCACACTGCGGTATTTTCCAAAATCCGGAAACCAAACAATGGTATTACGCTTCACAAGCACGTTTACCGGAAGGAGTTGCCGGAATCGCGGTTTCAAACGCCGTTATGATGGGACATGTTCGTGGTATTCAATGGACAGAAGATGGCTGGCCGGTTATCGATCCGGAACGCTATGCTGCTGTACCAGCGACAACAATTTCCGAAGCCAGTTTTGTGGGAACATGGGAACAAATCACCATGAATTACCAATACAAAACCATTCAGAAATCAGTAACGCTTTATTTAACCGCAGATAAAAAAGTAAGCGGCGATGCAAATGGAACATGGTCGTATGACAGCACCAAAAAAATCCTAACCGTAAATGGTGTAAAATGCAATGTAACAGATGCCTGGGATTGGGAATTAGCGACAAGAAAAGTAACTATAAGTTATTCAGGTTTAACGTCAGGCGGATTACCGGTTTGGGGTAAAAAAGTAAATTAAAATTATTTTGTTTCACGCAGATTTGACAGATTAGAGCAGATTAATTTTAGATTTTTATTAAAAGTAATCTGCGGTTATCTGCTTAAATCTTTTTAAATCTGCGTGAAAAAAAATTCGTGAATTCGGGGCAAAAAAATCTACTTAAAAAAAGAGTTTCATAGAATTAAAGGATAAAGAATCTGCCTGATCTGCAAAATCTGCGAGAAAATATAATGTGTAAAATAATCATAATGAAAAATATAGTATCACTTTTAGTTTTGCTTGTCTTCTGTCAAACAGTTCAAAGCCAAATTGATCCCGCAAAATTCAATAATCCCATTATAAAAGATCAATATACAGGCGATCCGGCGGCATTGGTTTACAAAGACAAAGTGTATTTGTACGCCGGTCATGACGAAGCACCAAACGATTTTAATTTCTATAAAATGAATGAATGGGTCGTATATTCTTCATCAGATATGAAAAAATGGGAATCACATCCTGTACCCTTAAAAGTAACAGATTTTGCATGGGCAAAAGGCGATGCATGGGCTTCGCAGGTAATTGAAAGAAACGGGAAATTTTATTGGTATGTAACAGTAGAACATGGCTCAGTACCCGGAAAATCTATTGGAATTGCAGTTTCAGACAGTCCAACAGGACCATTTAAAGATGCTTTAGGAAAAGCCTTAATTACAAATGACATGACCAAATTTAGCGATATAAGCTGGGACGATATCGATCCAACGGTTTATATCGATACGGATGGACAAGCTTATTTGTTTTGGGGAAATACCGCTTGTCATTACGCCAAATTAAAAGAAAATATGATTGAAATCGACGGCCCAATTCACCACATCGATTTACCACATTATACCGAAGCGCCCTGGATTCACAAACACAAAAACTGGTATTATTTATCATACGCTTATGAGTTTCCGGAGAAAATTGCCTACGCCATGAGTAAATCAATTACTGGTCCGTGGGAATTCAAAGGAATCTTAAATGAGTTAGCCGGAAACAGCAACACCAATCATCAATCGATTATAGATTTTAAAGGACAATCGTATTTTATCTATCACAACGGAGCATCACAACCCAATGGAGGAAGTTTCAGAAGATCTGTTTGTGTAGACAAATTATATTATAACAAAGACGGAACAATGAAACGCGTCGTAATGACATCTGAGGGAATTCAATAAATAGTTTACAGTCACAGTTTCAGTTTTCAGGGCAAACGGTTACTTTAACAGTTTTCAGCCCAAGCTTAAATTATCTTATATCACTTATATGGTGAAAAAAAAATATCCAATTATGAAGTTTTACAAAAACATAAAATATCCGCTTTTTGTTCTTATGATGCTGACAGTTTCAGTTTCATTTGCGCAGGAAATTGTCGTGCACGATCCCGTTGTCATCAAACAAAAAGACACTTATTATTTGTATTGCACCGGAAACGGAATCAGTGTTTTTAGTTCGAAAGATTTAAAAAACTGGAACAAAGAGCCACAGGTTTTTGCAGAAAAGCCAGTCTGGGCAGATGGCGTTGCAGCCGATTTTAAAAACCACATTTGGGCGCCGGATATTTCGTTCCATAACAATATCTATTATCTGTATTATTCCGTTTCGGCTTTCGCCAAAAATACATCGGCAATTGGCGTTGCGACCAATACAACATTAGATCCAAAAGACAAAAACTATAAATGGGTCGATCAGGGAATTGTGATTCAATCGCAGCCAAATCGTGATATGTGGAACGCCATTGATCCGAATTTAATCTTCGATGAAAACAATACACCGTGGTTATCTTTTGGTTCTTTTTGGGAAGGATTAAAAATGGTAAAACTAAATCCCGATTTAAAATCGATTGCGCAACCACAGGAATGGCATACGATTTCGAAGCGTAAAAGAACATTTGAATTACCGGATTCTGATCCCGGAGATGGCGCACTTGAAGCCCCTTTTATCTTTAAGAAAAATGGCTATTATTACCAATTTCTTTCTTGGGATTTATGCTGTCGCGGAGAAAAAAGCACGTATAAAGTCGTTGTTGGAAGATCTAAAAATGTAACAGGACCTTACGTAGATAAAGACGGAAAATTATTGACAGAAGACGGAGGAAGTATTCTAGTTCAGGGCGATGAAAATTACTTTGGCGTAGGCCATAACAGCGCTTATACATTTGATGGGAAAGATTACATTTTCTATCACGCCTATGAAAAGAAAACCAACGGAACGCCAAGATTAGTCGTTAAAGAAATGACTTGGGACAATGATTTGTGGCCCGTTTTAAAATAGAATAAACCATATAATGAAAAAATACACTTTCCATATTTTGACGATTTGTATGCCACTTTTGATTTTGATTTCCTGTAAAGAAACCAAAAATAATGTGGTACAAACCAGTGACAAAACTTCTGCCTTAAAAGCAGGTTATCAAATTGAACCCGTAAACATTCAAAATGTAAAATTAACGGATTCTTTCTGGTTGCCTATTATCAAAAGAGTGCAGGAGGTTACGATTGCGTATGCCATTCAGAAATGTAATGAAGAAGGTCGTTTTGAGAATTTCTTAATTGCCGGAAAACAAAAAACTGGAACAGTAAGAGGCGAAATGCCTTTTGATGATACGGATGTTTATAAGATTATCGAAGGCGCATCGAATACTTTAATCAGCGCACCAAATCCAAAATTAGATCGCGTTTTGGATTCACTTATTGCAATCGTAAAAATTGGTCAGGAAAAAGATGGATATCTTACAACCTGGAGAACTATAAATCCGGCAAAACCACCAGCGACTTGGGTTCCGGTTATTGAAGGAAAACGTTGGGAATCATTGCAAATCAGTCACGAATGCTACAATTCAGGACATTTAATTGAAGCTGCTGTTGTGCATTTTGAAGCGACTGGAAAAAGAAATTTTCTAGACATTGCGATCAAAAATGCAGACTTATTAGTGAAAACTTTTGGCGATGCTCCTGGTCAGGTAAAAGGAGTTCCGGGACATCAAATTGTAGAAACGGGTTTAATTAAATTGTATCAAATTACGGGAAAAGAAGATTATCTAAAATTGGCGAAATACTTTTTGGACAATCGAGGAAATCCAAACAATCATAAATTATATGGCGAATATGCGCAAGATCATATTCCGGTGGTACAGCAAAATGAAGTAGTTGGTCACGCCGTAAGAGCCGTTTATATGTATGCGGGAATGACAGATATTGCTGCCATGACAAAAGACAAAGCCTATACCGATGCCGTAAATAATTTATGGAATAATATGGTAAACAAAAAAATGTACATCACGGGTGGAATTGGTTCGAGACATGACGGAGAAGCTTTTGGCGCCAATTATGAATTACCAAATTTAACGGCATATAACGAAACCTGCGCTGCAATTGGCGATGTATATTGGAATCATAGATTACACAATTTATACGGAAAATCAGAATATTTTGATGTGATCGAAAGAACGATGTACAACGGATTAATCTCTGGAATTTCATTAGACGGAAAACAATTTTTCTATCCAAATGCCTTAGAAGCCGATGGCGTTTTTAAATCAAACAGAGGATCTTGTACGCGTCAGGCCTGGTTTGATTGTTCTTGTTGTCCAACGAATTTAATCCGATTTATTCCGTCGATTCCGGGATTGATTTATTCAAAATCAAAAGATGTTTTGTATGTGAATTTATACGCATCAAACAACGCTACTTTCACTTTAGGAAAAACCGATTTACAGATTTCTCAACAAACCGGATATCCCTGGAACGGAAAAGTTTTTCTTTCGGTTAACCCGAAAAAAGAAAGCCAATTCACGATTAAACTGAGAGTTCCGGGTTGGGCAAGAAATGAAGTTTTGCCGGGAGATTTATATTCTTATAAAAAAGCTTCGACTCAAAAAACAACCATTAATTTAAATGGAGAAGTTTTAGCAATTCAGCCACAAGACGGTTATTTCACCATCACCAGAAATTGGAAAAAAGGAGATAAAATCAATCTTAATTTCCCAATGGAAGTTCAGGAAGTTCAAACAAATGCAAAAGTAGAAACGAACAAAAACAAAGTCTCTTTAGAATATGGTCCAATAGTTTATGCTGTAGAAGAAATCGATAACAAAACCAATTTCGATAAAATAGATGTAGCCGCCGGAGATACTTTCAAAGTAAAAAAAGATGCCAATTTATTGCAAGGTGTAAACGTCATCGAGAATTCAAAATTCAAAGCAATTCCTTATTACTCTTGGTCAAACCGAGGCGTTGGAAAAATGAAAGTTTGGCTGGATTATAAGAATTGAGAATATAGAACAAAGAACATAGAATATAGAACAAAGAATAAAGAAAATAGAATAAAGAGGCAAGAAGAAAGATAATGTCGCAGATGATGGGATAAAAAAGATTTAAAAAAGTTCCGGAGGAACGATTCATATTGTAGAGACGGATTTCAATCCGTCAGACGCATACATGAAAAAATCTGCTCAATCTGCCAAATCTGCGAGAAAAATATTAAACACATAGAAACATAGATTCTAAATGAATAAAAAGACAATAAAACAAATCTGGATTTGCACACATAGCCCCGATCCCGAAGCGTCGGGACGGGATGAATTTAAAAAAATGAAATGCCTTTTTCCAGAATCAAAAGCTATGAGTCTATGTGTTTAAAAAATAAAGTCAAAGTATAGAAAATAAAATCTGCTCAGATCTGCAAAAATCTGCGTGAAACAAAAAAATAAAAATCCGTTTTATCCGCGTCATCCGCGTGCCATTAAAACACAAACAAATTAAAAATGAAGTCCAATTTAATTACCAAAATTACCCTTTGTGGTTTATTGCTGAACGGCTTTTTAGCTTTGGCACAAAAAAACAATCTTCAGGTTGATGTTGCAAAAACAGTAACCAAAATCGAACCGACTATGTACGGAGTATTTTTTGAAGACATCAATTTTGCTGCCGATGGAGGTTTGTATGCCGAAATGATCAAGAACAGATCTTTCGAATTCGAAACGCCAATGATGGGTTGGAACGAACCAAACAGCGACCGTCATAAATTAAACCTACAATCCGGAATCGCCAATATTATTCAGTATTCGCAAAAAGGAACCAATCATAATTATTGTCGCGTTACAATCAATGACGCAAACGGTTATGAAATGATTAACGAAGGTTTCAGAGGAATGGGAATCAAAAAAGATCTTCATTATAATTTGTCTTTGAGAGCTTCAAAAATATCAGGAAACATTTCGAAGATTAAAATCCAATTCATTGATAAAAATAAAAAAGTTTTAGGCGAAACTTCGGTTGTTCCAACAGCAAAAGACTGGACCAATTATACAGCACAATTAACCGCAACGGCAACAGAAGCAAAAGCACAAATCAGAATCACTTTTGAAGGAACAGGAGTTATAGATTTAGATGTGATTTCGCTGTTTCCGGAAGATACCTGGAAAGGCAGAAAAAATGGTCTGCGTGCAGATTTAGTACAATTATTATACGATTTGAAACCTGGATTTTTACGTTTCCCGGGAGGTTGTATTGTTGAAGGAAAAACGTTGGCTTTGCGTTATCAATGGAAAAAATCGATTGGAAATGTAGAAGACAGAGAAACGATGATCAACCGTTGGAATACCGAGTTTGCACACAAATTGGCACCGGATTATTTCCAGAGTTTTGGTTTAGGATTCTTCGAATATTTTCAACTTTCAGAAGATATTGGCGCTTCTCCATTGCCGATTTTAAGTTGCGGAATGGCTTGTCAATTCAACACCGGAGAATTAGTTCCGATGGATCAGATCGATCCTTATGTGCAAGATGCTTTAGATTTAATTGAGTTCGCAAATGGAGATTTGAATACCGCTTGGGGAAAAGTGAGAGCGGATATGGGACATCCAAAACCATTTAATTTAAAATTCATTGGAGTTGGAAATGAGCAATGGGGACCAGATTATATCGAGCGTTTCAAAGTGTTTCAAAAAGCCATCAAATCAAAATATCCAAACATTACTATTGTTTCCGGAACCGGACCTTTTCCTGACGGAGATTATTTTGATTATGGTATGACCGAACTTAAAAAATTAAACGCAGAAGTTGTTGACGAACATTATTATAAAGATCCGGCCTGGTTCCGTAAAAACGTAACACGTTATGACAATTATGACCGTAAAGGGCCAAAGATTTTTGCAGGAGAATATGCAGCCCAAAGTGTAGCGATTGCAAGTCCGGATAATAAAAACAACTGGGAATGTGCTTTTTCTGAAGCCGCTTTTATGACCGGAATGGAGCGTAATGCTGAGGTTGTTCACCTGACTTCTTATGCGCCGTTATTAGCACATGTAGAAGGTTGGCAATGGACGCCGGACATGATTTGGTTCAATAATTTACAATCGTACGGAACACCAAATTATTATGTTCAGAAGTTATTCTCGAACAATAAAGGAACGGATTTAATCAACATTACAAAAGACGGAAAAGCAGTTACAGGACAAAACGATTTGTTTGCATCGGCAGTAAAAGATGTGAATTCTAAAGAAGTAATCTTGAAAATTGTGAACACTTCTGCAACGGCTCAAAATGTTTCAATTGATTTAAAAGGAGCAAAATTAGAGGCAAAAGGAACAGCAATAACTTTAAAAGGAGACGGAATAAATGACGAGAATTCTTTTGAAACTCCAACTAAAATTAGTCCAAAAGAAAGCGAATTTAAAGTGAATGGAAGCAAAGTTCAATATGATTTTCCAGCCTACTCAGTTACGGTTTTGAAAATTAAGTTGAAATAATCGCAATAGAATAAATGTAAACTCAACGTTTATTTTCTGTTTTGACCTTAAATCTTTGTTTTGATGCATTATTTGTAAAAATACAAGCCCTTATTTTTATTAAGTGTTTTTTATACACTTATAAATTATTTATATTTATATTTGTCATTATTATAAAATGAATTTCGAATGAAAAATTACGTTATAGGATTGGATTACGGAACAGATTCTGTTCGAGCGATGCTGATTGATACTGAAAATGGGCAAGAACTGGCATCGAATGTTTCTCATTATAAAAGATGGAAAAACAAGCAATATTGTGACGCATCGATCAATCAATTTCGTCAACATCCATTAGACCATATTGAAGGTTTAGAGATCACCATTCAAACGGTTATAAAAGAGAGTAAAGTTGATCCTTCGCAAGTTCGTGGAATTTGTATTGACACCACAGGATCTTCGCCTGTGCCTGTAACGAAAGACGGAATTCCGCTGGCTTTGACAAAAGGTTTTGAGGAAAATCCGAATGCGATGATGGTACTTTGGAAAGATCATACTTCGATAAATGAATCAAACGAAATCAACGAATTGGCAGTAAGCTGGGGCGGAGAAAACGTAACCAAATATGTAGGCGGAATTTATTCATCAGAATGGTTTTGGGCAAAAATCCTGCACATTGCCAGAGAAGATGAAGCCGTTCGAAATGCAGCACACACCTGGATGGAGCATTGCGATTTAATGACGTATTTATTGATTGAAGATAAAGATTTAAAAACCTTCAAAAGAAGCCGTTGCGCTGCAGGACACAAAGCAATGTGGCACGAAGACTGGAACGGACTTCCGCCGGTTGAATTCTTAGAAAAATTACATCCGTATTTGGCACAACTTCGTGGTAATTTATATGATGAAACCTATACATCAGATTTAGTTGCCGGAAATTTAAGCAAAGAATGGGCAGATCGTTTAGGACTTTCTACAGATACAGTTGTAGCCGTAGGAACTTTCGATGCACACTCAGGAGCTGTTGGAGCAAAAATTGGAGAGAATACTTTGGTTCGTGTTATGGGAACTTCAACTTGTGATATTTTGGTTGGTTCTTATGATGAAGTAGGAACAAAAACGGTGCGCGGAATTTGCGGACAAGTTGATGGCTCAGTAATTCCAGGATTTATTGGTCTGGAAGCCGGACAATCTGCTTTTGGAGATTTATTGGCTTGGTACAAAGAATTATTACTTTGGCCAACCGATCATTTATTAACAGCTTCAACTGTTTTAAATGAAACTCTAAAAGAACAATTAAGAGAAGAATTCAGCGATAAATTAATTGTGGAATTGACAAAAGAAGCAGAGAAAATTCCGGTTTCAGAAAGTCTTCCAATTGCTTTAGACTGGATCAACGGACGCAGAACTCCAGATGCCAATCAGGAATTAAAAAGTGCGATTTCAAACCTTTCTTTAGGAACAAAAGCACCACATATTTTTAAAGCTTTGGTAAACGCAATCTGTTTTGGAGCGAAGAAAATTGTAGATCGTTTTGAAGAAGAAGGAGTGAAAATCGACAGCGTTATCGGGATTGGCGGCGTTGCACGTAAATCTCCTTTTATCATGCAGACTTTGGCGAATGTGTTAAATAAGCCAATTAAAATCGCAGCATCTGATCAGACTCCGGCTTTAGGAGCAGCGATTTATGCAGCCGTTGCAGCCGGAATTTATCCAAATGTAATCGAAGCAAGTCAAAAAATAGGAAGCGATTTCGACGGAGAATATTTCCCTCAATTAGACAAGGTAGCGGCATATCATAAACTAATGTTGGCTTACGATCAATTAAGTGCTTTTGAAGATCCATCTATTAAAATTACAGAAAATGAGTTCTCTTTATAAAGATTTAAAACAGGAATGTTACGAAGCCAACATGCAGTTAAACGCATTGAATTTGGTGGTATACACTTTTGGAAATGTGAGTGCTGTAGACAGAAAAAATGGTGTTTTTGCCATTAAACCAAGTGGCGTTCCGTACGAAGATTTAAAACCGGAAGATATTGTAATTGTTGATTTTGATAATAATATTATCGAAGGTTCTATGCGTCCGTCATCTGACACAAAAACACACGCATACTTATACAAAAATTGGCCAAATATTGGCGGAGTTGCTCATACACATGCCACTTATTCGGTTGCTTGGGCACAATCGCAACGTGATATCCCAATCTTCGGAACCACACATGCAGATCATTTAACAGCTGATATTCCGTGTGCGCCACCGATGGCAGATTCTCTTATCGAAGGAAACTACGAACACAATACCGGAATTCAGATTCTGGATTGTTTCAAGGAAAAAAATCTTTCTTACGAAGAAGTAGAAATGGTTTTGATTGGAAATCATGGTCCATTTGCCTGGGGAAAAAACGCAGCAAAAGCAGTTTACAACAGTAAAGTTCTTGAAGTTGTTGCCGAAATGGCGTACCTGACTTTACAAATAAACCCAAACGCACCAAGATTAAAAGATTCTCTAATAAAGAAACATTACAACCGCAAACACGGAAAAGATTCGTATTACGGACAGTAAATTTAGATAAAAGAAGAAAGAATAAAGAACAAAGATTTTTGACGTTTCAAAACTTGAAGTCAGAAACAAAGAAAAACTAAAACATTAAAATAACAATTCGAGTTTTTAGATTCCAACAACGTGAAACGTGAAACTTGAAACAAAAAATAACAAAATGATTGACATTTCTCAAAAAGAAGTATGGTTTGTAGTAGGAAGCCAGGAATTATACGGACCGGAAACCTTAAAATTAGTGGCGGAACATGCTGCGATTATGGCAAAAGGTTTGGATGCTTCATCACAAATACCAGTAAAAATTGTTTGCAAAGACACTTTAAAATCGCCTAAGCAAATTCTGGATTTATGTTTAGAAGCAAACTCTGCTAAAAATTGTATCGGAATTATTGCGTGGATGCATACTTTTTCGCCAGCTAAAATGTGGATTGGCGGTTTAAGTATTCTAAAAAAACCATTATGCCATTTACATACACAATATAATGCTGAAATTCCGTGGGGAACAATCGACATGGATTTCATGAACCTGAATCAATCGGCACACGGAGATCGTGAGTTTGGTTTTATCATGTCCAGAATGCGTAAAAAACGTAAAGTGGTTGTGGGACATTGGGAAGATCCTCGCGTTTTAAACAAATTGGGCGTTTGGACACGAGTAGCTTTAGGTTGGGATGAACTTCAAAACTTAAAAGTGGCTCGAATTGGAGACAATATGCGTGAAGTTGCCGTTACAGAAGGAGATAAAGTGGAGGCTCAAATTCGTTTCGGAATGTCGGTAAATGGATATGATTCATCTGATGTTACCAAACATATTGAGAAAGTTACAGAACAACAATTAAATGATTTATTAGCAGTTTACGAATCTTCTTATTCTCTAACTGATTCATTAAAAGAAGGCGGAGCGCAAAGAAGTTCATTAGTAGAAGCAGCAAAAATTGAATTAGGTTTAAGAGCTTTCCTTGAAGAAGGAGGTTTTGGAGCTTTTACAGATACATTTGAAAATCTTGGAGTTTGGAAACAACTTCCTGGAATTGCAACACAAAGATTAATGGCCGATGGTTATGGTTTTGGTGGAGAAGGAGACTGGAAAACTGCTGCAATGGTTCGTGCCTTGAAAGTAATGAACGTAGGTCTTGAAGGAGGAACTTCTTTCATGGAAGATTATACGTATCATTTCACGCCGCAAAAATCGTATGTTTTAGGATCTCATATGTTAGAAATTTGTCCATCTATTGCAGATGCAAAACCTTCTTGCGAAGTACATCCGTTAGGAATTGGAGGAAAAGAAGATCCTGCACGTTTGGTGTTTAATTCACCTGCCGGAGCTGCAATTAATGTTTCTTTGGTAGATATGGGGAATCGTTTCCGTTTGATTGTAAACGAAGTCGAAGCGGTTAAACCAATGGCTGATTTACCAAAATTACCGGTTGCCAGAGTTTTATGGGATTGTAAACCAAATCTTGATATCGCTGCAACAGCCTGGATTCTTGCCGGAGGAGCGCATCACACGGTTTACAGCCAAGCGATTACAACGGAATACATGGAAGATTTTGCAGATATTGCCGGAATCGAATTATTGGTAATTGACGAAAAAACGACGGTAAGAGACTTTAAAGATAAAATCAATGCAAACGAAGCGTATTATCACTTGTTTCAACACGGAATTTAGTCAAAAGTCTAATATCATAAAGTCCTAAAAATTTAGTTACTTTGAAGCACTTGACTTTAAGACTTTCAACTTTAAGACTTTACTAACTTAAAATTATTATTTATGAATGTATTAAAACGTTGTATTTTTGGAATCAGCCTAATGAGTTTGGCTACACTTTCAGTTCAATGCAAAAGCGATAAAAAAATGGATACTACAACAGTTTCTTCGGATGAAAAAGCTACGGTTACAATCGAAAAATCTTCTTACGGGACAACTGCAAAAGGAGAAAAAGTCGATAGTTACAAATTGAAAAACCAAAAAGGGATGGAAGTTGATATCATCACTTTTGGAGGAAGAATTACAGATTTGAAAGTGCCTAATAAAGACGGTGTTTCTGAAAATGTAGTAATCGGATTTAATTCTTTGGCACAATATGAAAAGGAAAATCCATTTTTTGGAGCTTTGATTGGAAGATACGGAAACAGAATAGCTAAAGGGAAATTTACTTTAGATGGAAAAGATTATCAATTGGCCATAAATAATGCGCCAAATGCTTTGCACGGTGGCCCGCAAGGATATTTTAATGTGGTTTGGAAAGCCGATGAGGTTAAATCAGGAAACACGGCAACTTTAAAATTATCGTATTTAAGTAAAGATATGGAAGAAGGCTATCCTGGAAATTTAAAGGTTTTTGTAACTTATACATTGACAAATGATAATCAATTAGAAGTATTATACGAAGCAACAACAGATAAAAAAACAGTTATAAACCTTACACAGCATTCGTATTTCAATTTATCAGGAGATTTTACAAAAACAATCTTAGATCATGAATTGACTTTAAATGCTGATAAATTAGTTCCGGTGGATGCGACTTTAATTCCAACAGGAAAATTAGAAGATGTTGCGAATACGCCTTTCGACTTCAGAACTCCAAAACTAATTGGAAAAGACATCGAAGTGAAAAGCGAACAATTAGAAAGAGGAAAAGGTTACGATCATTGCTGGGTGTTGAACAATCCTGAAAAAGGAAAAACAATCATTGCAAAAGTATATCACGCAGCCAGCGGAAGAGTTATGGAAATGACAACCGATGAACCTGGAATTCAGTTTTACTCCGGAAATTTCCTTGACGGAACTTTGCCAATGCCTAATGGCGGAACATTTGCCCACAGAACCGGACTTTGTTTAGAAACAGAACATTATCCGGATTCTCCAAATCAGAAAAACTTTCCAACAACGGTTTTAAACCCGGGAGAAAATTATAAAACTAAAACTGTTTTTAAATTCTCAGTGAAAAAATAGTTTTAGAATTTGTTAATTAGTTTAGTAATTCTCTAAGAAACCTCGAAAGTTATGCTTTCGAGGTTTTTTTGTTTGTAAAGAATTAAGACAAATAAGCATAAAAGAGACCTTGTTAATTCATGCAGTTTTTTCTTATATTTGGGAGATAACTACCATAAAAAAACCTCTTACTTATGAAAAACCCGATTAAATTATTACTTCTGTTATTAACCTGTTCTATATGCGCGATAGGAAGTGCTCAGGTTCAGATGAATTTTAAATTTGACACGCCTTATGGTAAGAATGCCGCTGTTGGAAAATTTGCTGAAATCAATGGCGCTAAAATCTATTATGAAGAATATGGAAAAGGGGAACCTTTGTTATTGATCCACGGAAATGGAGGAAGTATTGAATCAATGGGTAATCAAATCGATTATTTTAAAAGTAAATACAGAGTTATTGTTGCTGATAGTAGAGGTCAAGGTAAATCGGAGTTGAAAACGGATTCTTTGACATATGTTCAGATTACAAAAGATACAGAGGAATTAGTTAACAAGTTAAAACTAGATTCGATCAATATTATTGGATGGAGTGATGGGGGAATTGTTGGTTTACAAATGGCTATTTCAAGGAAGACAAAAATAAAGAAAATTGTGGCGATGGGTGCAAATTTAAGACCTGATTCTACAGCTGTTAATTCGTGGGCTACAAAAGATGTTCAGAACATGAGAAAAATGATTGTGTCAAAAATTAAAGAGAAAGATACTAGTGAGAATTGGAATCTACAAAAACAACTTGCCGGACTTTTGGTCGATCAGCCTAATATTGCAACTAAAGATTTATCAAAAATTAAAGCAAAAGTGCTTATAATAGCAGGAGATAAAGACATTATTAAAAACGAACATTCGGTAGAAATTTTTGAAAACATACCAAAGGCACAATTATGTATTATGCCAGGAGAAACTCATTTTGCACTGGCTTCAAGTCCTGAAGTATTTAATGCGATAGCGAATAAGTTTTTATCAGAACCATTTAAAAGACCAGATTCGGATTGGACTAAATGGGGTAAATAAAAGCAGACTCAAGAATTATTAGTTTAATAATTCTCTAAAAACCTCGAAAGTCTTTCGAGGTTTTTTATTTAGAACTTTAGGTATTTATACCTGATCAATTAATGTAAATCTTTTTTACATTTGATAAAGTAGAGTGCTAAAAGTTAGCTTCAATTTTTAGGAAAATTAATTTTTTACAATATGAATTTAAAACCTGGAGATTTATTTTTTGGATTAATGGAATTTCTCGGATTTATTGTTCCGGGATTTATTCTTTCTTTTACATTGACAACAATAGTCGACTACCATTGCCTAAAATTAATTAATATAACTGATGAAAAAGCGACTGCGTTTAGTTGGTTTGCTTTCATTGTGATTTCATATATATTAGGACATTTTATCCATCATATTTGCGCTATGATTTTGAATCCAATTTATGAAAAGACATATTTAAAAATAAAACTAAAAAAGCATCAAGACTTTATTACAAAGTGCGAAGAAATTATTGATGAAAAACTTCCTGTAAAAACGGATTCCTTAAAAGCTGCGGAAGCCTATTTAAGAATAAATAATCCAGATGTTTTACCAGAATTGGAAAGGCATCAGGCAAACTCTAAATTATTTCGGTCACTTTGTTTATTAAGCCTTTATTTATGCTTTATTTTGGGTTTGACTGCCGTACTGTTTTTAATTGCTATTTCTATTTTATCCTTTACAAAATTTGCTAACGAGAGATGGAACCATCGATTTTTAGTTTATCAATTTTTTTTAATATCAGTGGATGATAATTAAAACAATTACAGCTTAATAAATTGCTACTTCTGTTGAACAAATGAGAATCTTTAAAATTTTAATTAGTGAAAATTCATGAAATTCGTGGCAAAAAAAACTTTGCGACTCTGCGTCTTTGCGAGATTAATCCACCAGCATCTATAAAAATCTTAACTTAGCGATAACAAAAAAAGTATAATGGAACATCTATTTAAGGTAAAATTAAATTGGACTTCAAAACAAATCCAAGAAGATTTAACGAAACGGTTTTACAATAAAAGTCATCAAATTAAAATTGAAGGAAAACCTGTTTTAGATGTTTCCGCCGCAAAAGCTTTCAAAGGCAACTCTGAATTATACAATCCAGAAGATTTACTATTAAGCAGTTTAGTTTCCTGTCACATGATGTCCTATTTATATGTCTGCTCTCAAAACGAAATTGAAGTTCTCGAATATTCAGATAATGCCGAGGCCACACTAGAAGTTTCTCCCGACGGAAGCGGGCGTTTTATTGAAGTTCGATTATATCCTAAAGTAAAGATTTCAAATCACGATAAAATTGAATTGGCAATTGAACTTCATACAAAAGCAAATCAATTGTGTTTTATTGCTAACTCCTGCAATTTTCCTGTTTTGCATGAGGGCAGTTGTGAGGTTTAAAACTATACTTTGCGATAAAGTAAAGCTTCACAATCTTATCACTCTGACGGAGAAAGAATTTCCATTGGTTGCTCACATAACAATAATTCAGTTTTATTACGTTTAGGAGATGTAAGTATTTTATTAAAATTAATTATGAAAACAATTGTTGATTTAAATGAGAAAGAAGATGAGTCTTTATTAAATGATTCTCAAAAGAAAGCTATAGATGAGGCATTGGAAGATATTAAAAATGGAAGAGAACAATTGCATCAAAATGTTAGGGAGGAAACCAAAAAACGATTTCCTCATTTATTTAATAGAATATAAATTATGGATAACCGTAAATAAGCAAAATTTAAAAGGAGTAGATTTGATAATTACAAATTTTAATAAAAAGAGGATGAAAAAAACATTGCTCCTATTGTTTATTATTTTTGCTTCATGCGCAAAAAAAGAATTACCATCTAGTGTGTCAATTGCATTGTCTGATTTATATATTTCTGAAAAAATAAGTAAAGATTATGACAGTTTGGTAAATACTTTAGATGAATCAAAGATAAATGGTTTATCAATCGATTCTTTAAACAGTATAATTGTTGCGATAAAAGTTAATCGTGAGATGGTTCAGGAAAAAGAATATAAGTTAGAAGAGTTTCTAAAATATACTCCAGAATATTCAGATTATGAGGAAATTAAAAAGAGAGCAACTATACCGTTAATTAATATTAATGAAAATTATGATTTAATTTTAAAAAGATATACTGCTTTAAAGATTAAAAAACACCGTTAATAAGTGATTCTTTCTTAATAATCTAAAGCCTTTCCATATCATTTAATAAAGTACAGCTTAAATTTACTTATATAACTACTTATATGGTGAGAAATCATAAAACCAAAAAAACCTCTTCGAAAGAAGAGGTTTTTGTACCCGGAGCCGGAGTCGAACCGGCACGGTTTCCCACAGGTGTTTGAGACCAGCGCGTCTACCAATTCCGCCATCCGGGCTTAGCAGACGAAAAAACAACTAATAAATCAGTTATTTTAACGCAATAGAATAAGGATTTATGTTGCCATAACTGTGCTTATTCCTTTAACACGGTGCAAATGTAAAAAATAAAATTAAATGTTCTACTAAAAATACTTAAATATTTCCTTTCAGTGTCCAATAAATTTTCTAAATTTGCACCTCGTTAAAACGAAGCACACACAACTAACTACACCCGAGGCATTTATACAAGTCTGGCTTTACGTAAATCTTAAAGCCGAATTGTGCAGAGCGCAGCGGAGCAAAAACAACAAATTATAATGTCGCACCTAGAACCAGAAGCTAAAATTTTTGCTTGTTCAAAAAGTGTTTATCTTGCAGAAAAAATTGCGGAACAATACGGAATTCCGCTAGGCAAAGTAACGATGTCAACGTATAGTGATGGTGAATTTCAACCATCTTACGAAGAGTCAATCAGAGGATTACGCGTTTTTATCGTGTGTTCAACTTTTCCAACTGCTGATAATTTGATGGAATTGTTACTAATGATTGATGCAGCAAAACGTGCATCAGCAAGACACATTACAGCTGTTATGCCTTACTTTGGTTGGGCAAGACAAGATAGAAAAGATAAACCAAGAGTTCCGATTGGAGCAAAATTAGTAGCTAATTTATTAGATGCTGCCGGAGCGACAAGAGTTATGACAATGGATTTGCATGCAGATCAAATTCAGGGGTTTTTCGAAAAACCAGTAGATCATTTATTTGCATCTACAATCTTTTTACCATACGTAGAAAGCTTAAAATTAGACAATCTAACAATTGCATCTCCGGATATGGGAGGTTCAAAAAGAGCATATGCTTACTCTAAGTTCCTGGAATCAGATGTAGTAATCTGTTACAAACAAAGAAAAGCAGCCAACGTTATCGACACTATGGAGCTAATTGGTGAAGTAAAAGGCCGTAACGTAATATTAGTAGACGACATGATCGATACTGGTGGTACATTAGCGAAAGCAGCAGATTTAATGATCGAAAAAGGAGCATTAAGCGTAAGAGCAATCTGTACACACGCCATTTTATCAGGTGACGCATACGAAAAAATCGAAAACTCAAAATTAAGCGAGTTAATAGTTACAGATTCTATTCCGTTAAAGAAAGAATCAAAGAAAATCAGAGTAGTGAGTTGTGCACCTCTTTTTGCCGAAGTTATGCACATGGTGCACCACAACAATTCCATTAGTGGAAAATTTATAATGTAAAAAGCAGTAAGCTTTAAGCCTTAGGCTGTAAGCTTTATTACTTAGTGCAGAAAAAGCCTTAAGCCTATTGCTTAGAGCTTACAGCAAATTAGAATATTTATTAATAACTATATTTTTTTACAATGAAATCGATTACAATTAAAGGATCAGAAAGAGAAAGCGTGGGCAAAGTGTCAACTAAAGCCTTACGTAATGCTGGAGCGGTTCCTTGCGTGTTATACGGAGGAAATCAAGCAGTACACTTCTCAGCAGACGCTGCAGCGTTCAAAAACTTGGTTTACACTCCAAATGCACACACAGTTGTGATTGAGCTTGGAAAAGGAAAATCATTCAATGCAATTTTACAAGACATTCAGGTTCACCCAGTATCTGATAAAATTTTACACATTGATTTCTTTCAATTATTTGATGATAAAGAAATCACTATGGAAGTTCCTGTAAAAGTTGTTGGTACATCAAAAGGTGTTCTTGCAGGTGGTGTTTTACGTTTAAACACTCGTAAATTAAAAGTTAAAGCTTTACCTAAAGATCTTCCTGATTTTGTTGAAGCTGATATTACTCCACTTGAAATGGGTAACAAATTATATGTTACTAAAGTTGGTAAACCAGAATACAAAGTAATGCACCCTGAAAATACAGTTGTAGCTCAGGTAAGAATTTCTCGTGCTGCTATGAAAGCTGCTCAAGAAGCTGCAAAAGCTGCAAAAGCTCCTGCAAAAGGAAAGAAAAAATAATTTTTTTCAAAACAAATATCAAAGCATCAATCGAAAGATTGGTGCTTTTTTGTTTTTAAAAGGTTCTGAGTTGCTAAGATGCTATCCCGAAGCTTCGGGACTAAGTTTTTCTATTCAGGGAATATACGGTGTCAGACTGAGCGGAGTCGAAGTCCAGCAAAGTAATTTACTCCAGATTGTCGAGCTACTTACGGGACTTCGACTTCGCTCAGTCTGACAAAAATGAGCATAATTAATGCTATAAAATAAATCTGCGGAAATCAGTTTAAACCGCGTCATCTGCGTTCCATCCTCTTTGTTATTAAAAATAATTATCTAATTGACACATTTTCTAATTATCTAATTAACCAATTGGCACATTCCCTAATTAAGTTTATTTTTGCATCATGATAAAATGGATAACAAAACTGTTTTCATCAACACAAAAAGAAGAGAACACAGACAATATGAAACCGGAGGTTCACGAACACCCAAAAAACAATATAAAAAGCGTGAGTAAAAAATATTTAATCGTAGGACTTGGTAATATCGGAGCCGAATACGTAAATACAAGACATAATATAGGATTTAAAGTCCTGGATTTTTTAGCCAAAAAAGAAAGCCTTTCTTTCGAAACTGTAAAATTGGGCGCTTTGGCCGAATATAAATTCAAAGGAAGAACCTTTTTCTTGCTTAAGCCAAACACATACATGAATTTAAGCGGCAAAGCTGTAAAGTATTGGATGGACAAAGAAAATATTCCACTAGAGAATATTTTGGTGATTACAGACGATTTAAACCTTTCATTCGGAACCATCCGAATCAAACCAAAAGGCAGTGACGGAGGTCATAACGGATTGAAAAATATCAACTTGGTTTTGAACACACAACAATACACACGTTTTAGATTTGGAATCAGTGATCAGTTCAAAAAAGGACAGCAGATAGATTACGTTTTAGGTGATTGGGATGAGGATGAAAAGACAAAATTGCCGGAACGTTTAGAAGTTGCTTCAGAAATTATTAAGTCATTTGGAACTGCCGGTTTAGAAAATACAATGACAACTTTTAATGGAAAGTAAAGATTTACAAGTATTTAACGCTTAAAAAATCAAATTATCAATTAATTAAATTGAATTATAACGAAATAGTATTTTCTATTCCAAAGTTAAATGTCTAAATTTGGGATAAATTATTATAAACCATAAAATCATAATATCATGGCTTTTGAATTACCACAATTACCTTATGCATATGATGCATTAGAACCACATATTGATGCTCGTACAATGGAAATTCACCACACAAAACATCATAATGCTTATACAACAAATCTTAATGCTGCAATTGCAGGAACAGATTTAGAGGGAAAAACAATCGAAAACATCTTAATCAATCTAGATAAATCAAACGCTGCAGTTCGTAACAATGGTGGAGGTTTCTACAACCACAATTTATTCTGGACTGTAATGTCTCCAAACGGTGGCGGATTACCAACAGGTGATTTATTAGCTGCAATCGAAGCTTCTTTTGGAACTTTTGAAGAGTTTAAAGCAAAATTTGCTAAAGCCGGAGCAACTCAATTTGGTTCAGGATGGGCTTGGTTAACAGTACAAAAAGGTGGTAAACTAGAAGTTGTAGGTACTCCAAATCAGGATAATCCATTAATGCCGGAAGTTGCTGGTAACGGTGGAACTCCAATTTTAGGAATGGACGTTTGGGAGCATGCTTACTACTTAAACTATCAAAACAGAAGACCAGATTATATTGAAGCTTTCTTCAGTGTAATTAACTGGACAGAAGTTGCAAGAAGATTTGCTTTAGACAAGTAAGAAGAAAATAGAATAAAGAGTAAAGAAAAAAGACGGATGGCTTGATAGCTATCCGTCTTTTTTTGTATTACCTTTTTTATCAATCTGTATCTATAGTCTTTCTTCTTTAATCTTACTTCTATTCTCTTTCATCTATTCTCTTTCATCTATTCTCTTTCATCTATTCTCTTTGTTCTGATATAAAATAAAAAAGGCGAAATCTCTTTCGCCTTTTTTGCCCCAAATCTACCATAAACTTAACCTACTAATGTTATGGTTTTGTAAATGTATGGTAGCTATATGTATGAAAAAAACTTTTTAGACGAATGGCAAATAAATCCGATTAAGTGACTGTAAAATCCTACTTTAGAAATAGTTGAGTTTATTCCAATAAAAAAGGTGGAATTCCTTCCACCCTTTTTGCCCCAAATCTACCATAAACTTAACCTACTAATGTTATGGTATCTCAAAAGTATTATAGCTTTTCAATTTTACCAAACATATAGGATGAACGGCAAATAAAACCGATGAAATGCATAATTTAACCTTTTGTTAATACTTTTAGTACGCTCTTGCGTCTTTTCCTTCATAAAAATTCATAAATGCACGGTTCACAACGCGATTTCCTCCTGGTGTAGGATAATCTCCCGTAAAGTACCAATCGCCTAAATTTTTAGGACATGCGATATGCAAATCTTCTACTTTTTGGAAAATGATTTTTACTTCGGCATTGATTTCCGGAGAACTCAGCATTTCGGCAATTTTATCTGAAATCTCTTCTGGTGTAAACTGATCGTAAATGGCAGTAACATAATTAACAACATCACTATCAATGTAGTTTTCCTGTGCTTTACATTTTGCATAAACTTCGTCTACTATATGGTATAAGTTTCTTTCTTTTAATAAAGCTAATGCTGCTCTAAAAGCAACAAGGCCTTCTAGTTTTGCCATGTCAATTCCGTAACAATCAGGGTAACGAATTTGAGGTGCCGATGAAACGATTACGATACGTTTAGGTTTTAAACGATCCATCATTTTGATAATACTCATTTTTAAAGTTGTACCACGAACAATACTGTCATCAATAATAACCAAATTATCAGTTGGTTTAATAACTCCGTAAGTCACATCATAAACGTGAGCTACTAAATCATCACGACTGCTGTCTTCAGTGATAAAAGTTCTAAGTTTCGCATCTTTAATGGCAACTTTCTCCGTACGAATTTTTACGGCTAATAATTCCTGTAAAGTTTCGGCTGTAAGTGTGTTTCTGTTTTCAAGAATATAATTGTTTTTTCTTTGATTTAGGAAATCCTGAGCAGCTTCAACTAAACCATAAAATGAAGTTTCGGCAGTATTCGGAATATAAGAGAAAACAGTATTATCAGTATCGCTGTCAATTGATTCAAGAACTGCAGGCAAAATTAATTTTCCTAAATTTTTACGTTCCTGATAAATTTCAGCATCACTTCCTCTAGAGAAATATATTCTTTCAAAAGAACACGCTTTTTTAACAGTTGGTTCAAGGATTTGTTCCATCGAAACTTTTCCGTTTTTCTTGATAATTAAAGCATTTCCCGGATCGATTTCCTGAACACTTTCAAAAGGCACATTAAATACAGTTTGAATAACAGGTCTTTCAGAGGCTACAACTACAACTTCATCATCCTGATAAAAATATGCCGGACGAATTCCCGCAGGATCTCTAAAAACGAAAGCGTCACCATGACCTAATAATCCAGCCATTGCGTAACCTCCATCAAGATTTTTAGCAGAACGTGTTAATATTTTTGCAATATCCAATCGATCTGCAATTACCGGAGAAGCTTCTCTTTTAGAATAACCTTCTGTTTTACAGTCCTGGTATAATTGCATTACTTCTTTGTCTAAGAAGTGTCCAATTTTTTCCATAACTGTTACAGTATCCGCCATTTCTTTTGGATGTTGTCCAAGTTCTACTAAATTTTCGAAAAGCTCTTTCACATTTGTCATGTTAAAGTTCCCTGCCAAAATTAGATTACGGTGCATCCAGTTACTCTGGCGTAAAAATGGATGTACACTTTCGATGCTGTTTTTTCCGAAGGTTCCGTAACGAACGTGTCCTAAAAATAATTCACCAACATATGGTATTTCAGATTTTATTTTTTGAACATCGTCGCCAATTTCAGGTTGTGCTTTTAATTCTTCGCTGATTCGCTCATTGATTTGTTTAAAAACATCTTGTATTGGCTGTGCATGATTTGAACGAACCCTGCTAATGTAACGTTGTCCAGGTTCAACGTCTAATTTAATGCTTGCAAAACCAGCTCCGTCTTGTCCACGGTTATGTTGCTTTTCCATCATCAGGTACATTTTTTGTATACCGTAAAAAGCAGTTCCGTATTTTTCTTTATAATATTCAAGCGGTTTAAGAAGTCTAACTAAGGCTATACCACATTCGTGTTTTAAAGCGTCGCTCATTGTATTTTGTATTTGTGTTGTTGTTGTTGTAAGTTGTGCGTAATAACGTAATAAAAAAGCCCCGTGTTATCGAGGCTTCGGGGCATTATATTTCTATGTCAAACTGAGTTAACGACTTAAATTGTTGTAATCGAATCGCTACTTCAGCTTTGCTTACTGTTTCCATCCTTTCGGTTCCAAATTTCTCCACACAAAATGAAGCTAAATTCGAACCGTAAATAATTGCATTTTTCATGTTGTTAAACGAGATGTTTTCGCTTTGTGCAATAAATCCTGAAAAACCACCTGCAAAAGTGTCTCCGGCTCCTGTTGGATCAAAAACATCTTCTAATGGTAAAGCCGGTGCAAAGAATACTTCTCTGTTATGGAATAAAAGTGCTCCGTGTTCTCCTTTTTTGATCACCACATATTTTGGTCCCAATTCCTGGATTTTGTTTGCTGCTTTTACTAATGAGTATTCTCCTGAAAGTTGTCTTGCTTCTTCGTCATTGATTGTAATTACGTCTACACGTTTAATTACATCCAATAGTTCAGGTAAAGCGCAATCCATCCAAAAGTTCATAGTGTCTAAAACTACTAATTTTGGTTTTTTCTCCATTTGATCCAAAACGCTGCTTTGTACCAAAGGATGTAAATTTCCTAACATCACAACATCAGCATCTTTATAGTTTTGAGGAACTTTTGGTTGAAAGTCAGCCAAAACGTTCAGTTCAGTTACAAGAGTGTCTCTAGAGTTTAGATCGTTGTGATATAAACCGCTCCAGAAAAAGGTTTTTCCGCCTTTTACAATTTCGATACCAGAGATATCAATATTTTTTGAAGTTAAAAGATCTAAATGTTCTTGAGGAAAATCGTCGCCAACTACAGAAACAATGGCCGATTGCAAGTTAAAAAATGACGCTGATAAACCAATGTATGTTGCAGCACCACCTAATATTTTATCTGTTTTTCCGAAAGGAGTTTCAATCGCGTCGAAAGCAACTGTTCCAACAATCAATAATTTATTCATTTTATGAATTTCGAATTAGGGTGCAAAGATACTTCATAAGTTGCAATATTGCAACGGTTTAAGTTCTCAAAATTTTCATAAAAAAACAATATCGTTTGCGGGGCTAAAACTATTGGAAATGAATCAATTATATTTGATTGTTTGGAGTGCTTAAAATATGATTTTCTGATTTAAAATCCAATAATTATTTTTGAAAAATGTTTAGATTTTATTTAAGCTTTCTAAAAGAAGAATTTTTTCTTTTTCCACTTAAAACGCCAAGAATTTTAATATTATTATTTTTTACCTTAAATATAATTAACCATGTTTTGTATGTGGCTTCTCTATAAATTTTAGTTTTGGTAGGTAAATTTTCGCATGCAGAATAAATCAAAGGATTATGAATAATTTTATTCATTGTTTTATTTATACCATTACCAATTTTAACCGCATTTAAAGGCTGGTGTTTTTCGAACGCAATATAATCGACGATCTCTTCTAAATTTTGAAAATATTCTCAGATATTTCTAACGTATATTGTTTTGGATTTTTTTCTTTTTCTCTTCCCATTTTTCATTAAACTTTTCTAAAGACATTGTTGGGGATTTTTCAGCAATTTCTATCCATTTTGCAAATTCTTCTTTAGATAAACTACTTTCAATTTGATCGTTTTCATCTTCAAAATTAATAGATACCTTCAATGCTTTTCCAATATAATTTTTTGGAATCTCAAAAGAAAGATTAACAATTTTATCTTTGGGAGTAATAGTTTTTTGTATCATTTTATTAGAATTAAAGACCTTGCAAAATTACAACAAATTGAATTTCAAATTAGTTAAAGTTTTGTTTTTAATCTACAACTGATACTTCTTATCAAAATAATTCTTCAAAACTCCAATCTGAATCAAAATCATAAAAGGAACAACTAAAAGAGCATACAATATAGTGTTTGAAATATGAATTCCGGAGAAAAATGCTGAAACACTGTCTGAATAAGAATTTCCAATTTCCAAATTGCTTTCAGTTCCTGAAAACAGAAAAGAATAAACAGCAATACTAACTAAACAAATGGCAATAAAAATCCAGGTCGATTTAGAAATCAAAGGTTTGTAGTTTTTAATTTTGCTTTTTTCAGCCACTAAAACCTGAGACATTATTTTTGAAGTAAAGTCAATTGATGGAGATTCCAAAGTATTTTCGGCCATCATTTTCTCAATCAGATTTTCTATATTTTTATCGCTCTCTTTCATAATAATCTATTATTTCTGGTTCTAATTGCTTTTTTAAAATCACAGCTAATTTTTGTCGGCTTCTAAACAGCTTTACTTTTACATTGTTAGCGTTGATGTTCATGATTTTTCCGATTTCTTCTAAATTCTGATCTTCAAAATAAAATAAAGTTAGCAAAAAATTCTCATCACTAGACAGCAAATTTAAACAATTCTGAATCGTCTGCTTTCGTTCTTTTTCTTCTAAAACACTTAAAGCATTATCCATCGTTTTAATTAAATGTGCCGAAAACTCATCTATCGAAATGTTATTTTCTTCCTTTTTGTTTTTCTTCAAACGATCCAAACACGTATTGTAAGCAATTTTATAAATCCATGTCGAAAATTTAGAATCACCTTTAAACTTATTCAACGAATTATAAATCTTTATAAAAGTATCCTGTGCAACTTCTTCGGCTTCTTCTCTGTTTTTAACCGTTTTGAGGGCCAATGTAAAAATCATATCCTTATAACGATCAACCAGCATGGCGAAAGCATTTGTTTCGCCCTGCATAATTTTATCGATATAATGTTGATCACTGATTGCACTCATATTATATAGGACGACGATGTTTGTATTTAGGTTACAGGTTTTTAAAAATAAACTTCCAATTTTTTAAATTTCAATTTCTAATTTATATATAGAAGGTAAATTTACGTTCAAAATTGGTTAACACATTTTTGTCATCCTGAGGAACGAAGGATCTCCGTAAGTAGCTCGACAATTTTAGAAAAATGCTTTGCGTTAGTTCTTGCGGAGATCCTTCGTTGCTCAGGATGACAATTACTGTTGTTATTCGATTCTGTTTATAAGGAATATGAAATCAAAATTAGTTGAAAATCAGTAGTATGTTTGAATTTGGAATTTAAAAAAATTGGATTTTTCTAAAACTGTGAAAATTTATTTTCAAATAGTTGTAACCTGAATTCAAAACCTGTCGTCATATGGAGTATCAATCAATTAAATATATAAAATTATGGGACCAGACATTTTAATTCCAATCAGTTTTTTCGCAATGATCTTTGGGATCTTTTATCTAATTTATTCAACCAGAAACAGAGAACGTTTAGCGCTTATAGAAAAAGGTGTTGATGCCAGTATCTTTTTTAAAGGAACAATAAAAGGAGGCCCTGCGTGGAAAATCCTTATTTTGAATACGGCTTTTCTTTTGATCGGAATTGGACTTGGCTTTTTTATTGCCTTATTCATTTCAACTTACACAAGCATGAATTCAGATGTGGTTTATCCGGCAACAATCATCACGATGTCAGGAGTTGGTTTGCTTGTAGGATTTAACAGAGCCAAAGATTTAGATAAAGAATAAAAGTTTAAGTTGTCTTTAAATTAATAACGTATCGGGGGACTTTGTTTCCTGATACGTTATTTTTTATTCCATTTTTGAGCCGATAGTTTCGTAATAGACATCGACAGAAAGTTTTGGCTGAGCCGATGCCATAACGGCCAATTGATCGCAGCGTTCGTTTTGAGGGTGATTGTTATGACCTTTAATCCATTTAAAATCAACTTGATGTTTGCGGTAAACAATTAAGAAACGTTGCCATAAATCAGCATTTTTTCTTCCTGCAAATTTCTTTTTTTCCCAGCCTAAAACCCATTTTTTTTCAACAGAATCGACAACATATTTAGAATCCGAAACAACTAAAACCTTCATATTTGGGTTTTTTAGTTTTTCCAGACCTACAATTACAGCCAAAAGTTCCATTCTATTATTGGTCGTTAGGCGAAAACCTTCGTAAAATTCTTTTTTATGCGGCGTTCCAACCAATTCCATCACTACGCCGTAACCGCCATTTCCGGGATTTCCTTTTGCAGCACCATCAGTATATATATGTACTTCGTGATTCATTTTTTTTAGACTTCTTAGATATTAGATTTTTAGACTTCTTAGATTTTTGTTTGGGACTTCTTAGATTTTTAAATTCCAGACTTTTTAGATTTAAATATTTGTAATAAAATATAGCTCTAAGAAGTCTCATGTCTAAGAAGTCTAAAAATCTAATCTTCTAATAATCTCGAAATAATCTCCGGAAAATACTTTTGTTCTAATTCATGAATTTTTTCGGCCACTGTTTCCGGAGTATCATCATCTGTTAAGGCTATGTTTTTCTGAAAAATAATCCCGCCTTCGTCGTAATTTTCATTTACATAATGAATAGAAATTCCGGTTTCTTTTTCTTTATTATTTACTATTGCCCTGTGTATGTGCATTCCGTACATTCCTTTTCCTCCATAATTTGGTAAAAGGGCTGGATGGATGTTGACTATTTTGTGAGGATACTTCTCTATTATATTTTCCGGAAATTTCAATAAGAAACCTGCGAGAACTATCATATCCGGGTCGATTTCTTGTATTTTTTGTAAGACGTTTCGCTCTAAAAGTTCAGTTTTTGAGAAGATTTCGACTGGAATTTGATGATTTTTTGCTCTTTCGATCACTTTTGCCGAAGCATTATTTGTAAATACCGAAACGACTTTTGCAATTTTTGTTTTTGCAAAATATTTTATGATGTTTTCAGCATTAGTTCCTGATCCTGAGGCAAAAACAATAATTTTTTTCATAATAGAATTCATTTTGAGAATGCAAAAAACGGAATAAAAATCGAAAATAAATAGTATTAAAAGGGCTTTCTTGAAATTAATTTTATAAATTAGTGTTACATTTATAAACTAAATCGTGGTTTTAAAATAAAGTTTTTTATTTTTGCCAACAAATTAAATTCTAAAATTAAAGATTATGTCAGACATTGCATCAAGAGTAAAAGCGATTATCGTAGACAAATTAGGTGTTGACGAAAACGAAGTTGTAACAGAAGCAAGCTTCACTAATGATTTAGGAGCTGACTCATTAGACACTGTTGAGCTTATTATGGAATTCGAAAAAGAATTTGATATTCAAATTCCAGACGATCAAGCAGAAAACATTGCTACTGTTGGTCAAGCTATTTCTTATATCGAGGAAGCTAAAAAATAATAATACCGCACCCGAATTTTAGAAATTCCAAATTTGAATACCCAAATCCCAAAATTGGAATTTGTTTTTTAAAAATTGGAATTTCTAAAAATCGGGTGTTATTATTTTTTTAAAATTTAAATTTCGATTGATTTTTCAATCCTAAAGATATATTTATATTGTAATGCCCATGGCTCTTAAGTAAACAATACAGTTAAGAAAGCGTGGGTTTTATTTGTTTAAAGTACAAAACACATATTTATGACGTTAAAGCGAGTTGTTGTAACAGGATTAGGTGCTCTTACTCCTATCGGGAATAATATCCAGGATTACTGGGAGGCACTTGTGAATGGGGTTAGCGGAGCCGCTCCTATCACGTATTATGATACAGAGAAGCATAAAACGAAATTTGCCTGCGAAGTAAAAAACTTCAATATCGAAGATTACATGGATCGCAAGGAATCACGAAGATTAGATAAATTCGCTCAATATGCTGTTGCTGCCAGTGATGAAGCTATCAAAGATGCAGGACTTACTAATGATAATGTCGACAAAACAAGAGTTGGCGTTATTTGGGGAGCAGGAATTGGAGGTTTAGAAACGTTTCAGGAAGAAGTAATTTATTACGCTAAAGGTGACGGAACTCCAAAATTCAATCCGTTTTTTATTCCTAAAATGATTGCTGATATTGCTCCGGCACACATTTCGATGCGTAACGGATATATGGGTCCAAATTATACTACCGTTTCTGCATGTGCATCTTCTGCAAATGCATTAATTGATGCTTTCAACTACATTCGTTTAGGAATGTGTGATGTAATTGTATCAGGTGGTTCAGAAGCTGCTATTACCATTGCCGGTATGGGAGGTTTTAACTCTATGCACGCTTTATCAACAAGAAACGAAAGCCCTGAAACAGCTTCAAGACCGTTTGATGCAACCAGAGATGGTTTTGTATTAGGAGAAGGAGCAGGAGCTTTGGTCCTTGAAGAATACGAACATGCTAAAGCCAGAGGCGCAAAAATTTATTGCGAAATTGGAGGAGGCGGAATGTCATCTGATGCTTATCACTTAACTGCACCACATCCGGAAGGAATTGGCGTTATTGCAGTAATGAAAAATACATTAAGAGATGCCGGAATGAACCCTGAAGATGTTGATCATATCAATACGCACGGAACTTCTACTCCGTTAGGAGATGTTGCCGAATTAAAAGCGATCAGTGCTGTTTTTGGCGAACATGCAAAAAACATCAATATCAATTCAACAAAATCAATGACAGGACATTTGCTTGGTGCTGCCGGAGCTATCGAAGCTATTGCTTCTATTTTAGCGATGCAACACAGCCTTGTTCCGCCAACGATTAATCATACAGTTGTTGACGAAAATATTGATCCAGCATTGAATCTTACCTTAAACAAGCCTCAAAAAAGAGAGGTAAATGTTGCTATGAGTAACACGTTTGGGTTTGGTGGACACAATGCCTGTGTATTGTTTAAAAAATTAGTTGACTAATTTCTGTATATGAATATTATCAAAAAAATATTTTCTAAATCCCGTTCTCTAGAAGACGGGATTTTTTTTGACACTATTCAGAAAATACTTGGTTTTGAGCCTGCTAATATCGAATTTTATAAGAAAGCTTTTACGCATAGATCTTCTAATAAATTAGACAGTGCAGGACATCCAATTAATTATGAACGATTAGAGTTTTTGGGAGATGCGATGTTAAGTGCTGTAATTGCAGCGCACCTATTTAACAAAGCACCTAATGGAGATGAAGGTTACTTAACCAAAATGCGCTCTAAGATTGTAAGCCGTGAGCATTTGAATGAATTAGGTAAAGATTTAAATTTAGTTCGCTTTGTTGAAAGCAAAGTTCCGGTCCAGCATTTTGGAGAAAATATTCATGGTAATATTTTCGAATCACTTATAGGTGCAATTTATTTGGATAGAGGATATGCTTTTTGCGAAAAATTCATTCAAAAAAGAGTTATTACACCTTATGTGGATATTGCAAGACTTGAAGGAAAAGTAATTAGTTATAAAAGTTTAGTTATCGAATGGTGTCAGAAAGAAAAGAGGATCTTTCACTACGACATTTTTGAAGATAACGGTATTGACGGACAACGTTTATTTGGTGTTAAGTTAAGTATAGATGATAAAGTAATTGCAAGAGCGCGAGCAACTTCAAAAAAGAAAGCAGAAGAAAAAGCATCACAGCGTGCATATTTTGCATTTCAGGAAAAAATAGATAAGAAATAACGACAATTTTGCTGTAACTTTCTTAAAGCTATAACGTTTTCGTTTATAAATTAACAAAAACAAGCACATCTTAACTATTTATGCTCCGTTAGAAATAGTATATTTACACCTTGATTTTTCATGACATGGCTATTCATAGATTGGATTTAGACGAATTTGACGAAATTGATTATTATTTAATGGCAATTCATACTTCATTAGAAGATTATAGATTGGCTTATTTTATCAATAAAAACCTTCCGATCAACTTAAGTAAGAGCAAAAACGAGATCCATGCTCAGACTAAGGAAGGAGAAGCAAATTTTTCCCGATTCTATTATTATGATTCCGAAAAAGCTATTTCATGGAATTTAATTCAGAATAAAAATGAAATCATTTCTGCGAGTAAAAATGATTTTCAAGATTTGTTTTCCAATGAGACAAGTGAGGTCTCCACAACAATTCATTTACTTCCTGAATTCAAAAAAGTGGATTTTTTCCTGAAAATAGAAAATAGTGAAGAGACTATTGATTTTTCAGCGATTCAACAACAATTAAACACAATAGAGAGTATTGCAGCAATTTATGCTGTAGATACGAACAAAATAAAATCAAAAAACAATCTAATTTTTTAAAAAAAATGTTAACAAACAAGAAAACCAAAATTGTCGCTACACTTGGTCCTGCATGTGGTACGAGAGAGATTATCAAAGATATGATCGATGCAGGGGTTAATGTGTTTAGAGTTAATTTTTCACACGCAGATTACGAAGGAGTAAAAGAGAAAATTAATATTATTAGAGGTCTTAATGAAGAGTTTGGTTACACTACTGCAATCCTTGGAGATTTGCAGGGACCAAAACTTAGAGTTGGAGTAATGGAAGAAGGAACAGTTGTTCACGATGGTGATTTAATCACTTTTACAACTGCTGAGGATATTTTAGGAACAGCTTCTAAAGTGTTCATGAAATACCAAAATTTCCCAAATGATGTTAATCCTGGTGAGCGTATCTTGCTTGATGATGGTAAACTGATTTTTGAAATTATTTCTACAGATAAAAAAACAGAAGTTGTTGCTAAAGTAATCCAGGGTGGAGAATTAAAATCTAAAAAAGGGGTTAATCTTCCAAACACTAAAATTTCTTTACCGGCCTTAACTGAAAAAGATATTGCAGATGCTATTTTTGCTATTGAGCAAAAAGTAGACTGGATCGCACTTTCGTTTGTAAAAACACCTCGCGATTTACAAGACTTACAAGAATTAATCGCTAAACATTCAGAATATAAAATTCCGATTGTTGCTAAAATTGAAATGCCGGAAGCTCTTGAGAACATGGATAAAATTATAGCATATTGCGATGCTTTAATGGTTGCACGTGGAGATCTTGGAGTTGAACTTCCTGCACACGAAGTACCATTGGTTCAAAAAGATTTGATCCGCAGAGCTAAAATAGCAAGAATTCCTGTTATCGTTGCTACACAAATGATGGAGACAATGATTACAAGTTTAACGCCAACTAGAGCTGAAGTAAACGACGTTGCTAACTCAGTAATGGACGGAGCTGATGCTGTAATGTTGTCTGGAGAAACTGCTACAGGAAACTATCCGGTACAGGTAATTCAAAAAATGACTCAAATTTGTGAGGCTGTTGAGGATTCTCCGCTAATCAATGTTCCACAAAATACACCGCAAATCAAAACAAAACGTTTTATTACTAAAACAGTTTGTCACCAAGCGGCATTATTGGCTAATGAAATCAAAGCAAAAGCAATTTGTACTTTGACAAATAGTGGTTATACAGCTTTCCAAATTTCGGCCTGGAGACCATCAGCACATATTTTAGTATTTACTTCAAACAGAAGAATCTTAACGCAATTGAATTTATTATGGGGAGTTAAATCATACTTCTATGATAAAGACGAAAGTACAGATGACACTGTAACTGATGTTAATGAAATTGCAAAAGAAAAAGGATTTGTTGTAAAAGGTGATTACTTAATCAACCTTGCAGCAATGCCAATTAAAGACAAAGGAATGGTTAATACCATGAGAGTTTCTGAAATAGAATAGTTTCTTTTAAAAGAAGATTACATATTTACCAAAAGCCATTCGATACGTCGAATGGCTTTTTTTATGTCTAAAACAGGATAGATTTTAGACACAATATCACTTCAAATAAAAGTTGTTTTTCAGGAAACAACTTCTTAATTGCCATTTTAAATCAATAAGATTTAGACAAAACACCTAAATATTTAAATTTTGGTCACAGATCTTCTTTTCTAAAATTTAAAAATGATTTTTTTGATAAATTTTGACTGCTATTTTTAAAAATTTGGATAAAAAAAGCCCTATATCTTAAAGTGTTTTTCTTACGTTTTATTTTTTGGTTTTAAAAAATTGAAAATCTAATTGCCTAATTAAATGATTTTTGCATGGTGCATTTTATAAAATGAAACATCATGGAGCAAAATAAAAGATTTTTGATGTTTCATTTTATAAAATGAAACAATGTCAATCCGTATAAATACGGTTCTTAGGTTTTTTATTAGTTAATTTTGAGAAACTTAAAAAAAAGTTAAGAAAATTCCTGTTGCAAATTCTCCCAAAATAAAGATGTTTAAAATTTGAAACATCACATTAAAATAAACAGAATTTATTCTGTAAAAAATTATCTATCCTTTTCTGATTTATATATATACTATTTTATAACAAGAATTATTAACAAATTTTATCACCATGAAAAAAGTCAAATTTAAATGTGGATTTAAGAATTCCATAATGCTCTTTGCATTATTGTGTTTTACGAGTATACAAGTAAATGCTCAAAAAAAGCCAAATGTTCTTATACTTTGGGGGGATGATATTGGGACTACTAATATTAGTGCATATAGCGATGGAGTAATGGGATATACAACGCCTAATATTGATCGTCTTGCAAACGAAGGATTACGTTTTTTACATTATTATGGAGAACAAAGCTGTACTGCCGGTCGTGCTGCTTTATTAACAGGACAGCATGGGCTTCGAACCGGACTTACAAAAGTAGGTTTCCCGGGAGCACCAATGGGAATGAGCCAATTAGATCCTTCTATTGGCGGAATTATGAAAAATCTGGGGTATGTAACGGGACAATTTGGTAAAAATCACGTTGGTGACCGTAACGAAAGTTTACCGACAGTAAATGGTTTTGACGAATTTTTTGGAAACCTGTATCACTTAAATGCAGAAGAAGAACCAGAATTGCCTGATTACCCTAAAGATCCTGAATATTTGAAAAAATTTGGTCCTAGAGGAGTATTAAGATGTACGGCAACAAATGTTGATGATGCAACCACAGATCCTCGCTTTGGAAGAGTTGGAAAACAAAGAATAGAAGACACAGGCCCTCTTACTAAAAAGAGAATGGAAACAGTAGACGACGAAACTTCTGCAGCAGCTATTGATTTTATCAAAAGACAAAATGCAGCAGGCAAACCATTTTTCTGCTGGTTCAATGCTACACGTATGCACTTGCGTACACACGTTAGAGCAGAACACAGAGGAAGATATACACACGGAGATAGTGAATATATCGATGGTATGATTGAGCATGATGAGACTATTGGAAGTATTTTGAAAGCATTAGATGATTTAGGAATCGCTGACAATACTATTGTAGTTTATTCTACAGATAATGGTCCTCACATGAATACATGGCCAGATGCAGCTATGACACCATATCGTTCAGAAAAAAATACAAACTGGGAAGGAGCTTACCGCGTACCTTGTATTGTACGTTGGCCTGGCGTAATTAAACCAGGACAAGTTACAACTGAATTAATGAGTCATAACGACTGGATGCCAACTTTAGCATCAATTGCAGGCGAGCCAGATTTAGTAAATAAACTTTTAAAAGGTTACAATGCAAACGGAAAAACATATAAAGTACATTTAGATGGTTTTGATCAAAGTAACTTTTTACGTGGCAAAACGCAAAAAAGTGCCAGAGATAAATTTTTCTATACAGATGATGACGGCTTATTGGTTGGTTTGCGAGAAGGCGATTATAAATATGTTTTTGCAGAACAGCGTATGGAAGGTACAATGGGAGTTTGGGCAGAACCTTTTACCAAATTACGTTTACAAAAAATATTCAACTTATACCAGGATCCTTTTGAAAGAGCCGATATCACTTCGAATACTTTTTGGGATTGGCAGCTTAATCACGTTCAGCTGATGTATGGCGCAATACAAGATGTAGTTGTATTTGCAGAAACATTCAAAGAATTTCCTCCAAGATCAATTCCGCCAAGCTTCTCAGCTTATACCATTATGGAAGAGGCAATAAAAGATATTAAAGCACAGAAATATATTGAGAAAAATGTTCTTCCTAAGTTAAAAGAGGATGAAAGCACACCAAAAAAGAAATAATAATAATAAACTTTTTAAAGAAACAGGATCTTTAAAATCCTGTTTCTTTTCACTTAAACAGCATCATTATGTATAGAAAAATATATGTATTACCTCTATTTTTATTATTACTGGGCTCGTGCAAAAAATCAGATGCTATTACGGCGGTTAATCCATCAGATAGCACTGCAACGGTTGCAACAAGCGGAGATCCTTTGCCAGGCTGGAATGATGGCGCTTTGAAAAAAGACATTATCGATTATGTAACGAAAGTAACCAAAAAAGGAAGTCCTGATTTTATTCCGATAGAAAACAGAATTGCCACTTTTGATAATGACGGAACACTTTGGGCTGAAAAACCATATGTTCAGGAATTATTTGCTTTTTACAGAGTTAAAAAAATGATCGAAGCAAATCCTGCTTTAGCGCAAAAACAGCCGTTTAAAGCCGTTGTCGAAAAAGACAAAACTTTTTTTGAAAAAGGAGGAGAAAAAGCGTTGATAGAATTAGTTGCCGCAACGCATACCGGTATGACCGAAGATGAATTTGAAGCTTCGACAAAAGAGTTTTTTGCAGGCGCTAAATATCCTGGTAAAAATGTTCCGCTAAAACAAATTAGATACCAGCCACAACTAGAGCTTTTGAATTATTTGCGTGCAAATGGTTTCAAAACCTTTATCGTAACAGGTGGAACAATTGAATTAGTTAGAGCTATATCAGCAGATTTTTACGGAATCCCAAAAGAACAGGTTGTTGGAACTTCTTTCAAATATACCTTTGACGATGCAACAAATAGTGTAAAAAGAGAACCTGCTTTAGACTTGCTAAATGATAAAACAGGAAAACCGGTTGGTATACAATTACACATTGGCCAAAGACCCGTTTTTGCCTGCGGAAATGAAGGTGGAGCCGGAGATCTTGCCATGTTAAGATATTCTTCAGGAAGTAGATATCCTTCTTTTCAATTGATCGTAAATCATAACGATTCTATCAGGGAATTCAATTATCAGGAAAAAGATAATCTATCCTTAAATACTGCAGCAAAATACAAATATCATGTAATCAGCATGAAAGATGATTGGAAAAAAATATTCCCCGACAAATAAATATCGCATTTTAAAAACGATTAAGAAAATCTTTTTAATATAATTTTCATTCCCCAAATAGATAAAATAATGTAAATCTGATTTATCAAGACAATTATGAAAACAAAAAAAGTATTAATCAAAAACCCAAACATTATTACTGTTTTTGCGGTAATATGTTTTTTACTAGCTGCTAGTATCGGATATTCCCAAAAAAGTCCAAACATTATTATTTTATTATCAGATGACACCGGATGGGGCGATTTAGGTCCTTATGGAGGAGGAGAAGGCCGTGGCGCAGCAACTCCTAATATTGATAAAATGGCAAAAGAAGGGATGCAATTCTGGTCATTTTACGGACAGCCAAGCTGTACACCGGGTAGAGCTGCTTTAATTACAGGAAGAATTCCTAATCGAAGCGGTATGACAACGGTTGCATTTCCGGGAGACGGAGGTGGTTTGCCAAAAGCCGAATGGACATTGGCTTCTATACTGAAACGTAAAAACTACAACACCTTTTTTGCCGGAAAATGGCATCTTGGCGAAGAAGATTATTCAATGCCAATTGCGCAGGGTTTTGATGTGATGAAAAACGTAACCTTATACCATTTAAATGCTTACACGTATACAGATCCTGAATGGAATGCTGATATGCCGGATGATATTAGAGCACAATGGGCAAAAGGAACTAAAGGAGCACTTGAAGGTGAAGCCGGAAAACCATATAGAGAAGTTAGAAAAATAGATGGAAAAGTAATTCCGTTTCTGGATCAATACACAGAAGAAGAATCTATAAAATGGCTGAAAGAAAATGGTAAAAAAGATAAACCATTTTTTATGGAAATCTCTTTTGCAAAAAACCACCAGCCCAATTTACCACATCCTGATTATGCTGGAAAATCTGCAGGAAAAAATAAATATGCAGATTGTATTGTAGAATTGGATGCCAGAATAGGTCATATTATGGACGAAGTTCGAAACATGGGAATTGCCGAAAACACTTTAATTATCTATACTGTTGATAACGGAACATGGCAGGATGTTTATCCGGATTGCGGATATACGCCTTTTAGAGGAACAAAAGGAACAGACCGTGAAGGCGGCAGCCGTATACCAACATTGGCTTGGTGGCCTGGAAAAATTAAAGCAGGAACTCAAAACCATGACATTTTAGGAACACTTGATTTTATGGCAACTTTTGCTGCTTTATCAGGACAAGAATTACCAACGGTAGACAGAGAAGGAAAACCAACCATTTTTGATAGTTATGATATGTCGCCAGTACTATTTGGAACTGGAAAATCAAAACGAACAATGTGGTTTTATTTTACCGAGGATGAATTATTGCCGGGAGCAATAAGAATTGGAAAATTCAAAGCTGTCTTTAATTTACGTGGTGATAACGGACAAGCAACCGGAGGTTTAGCGGTAGATTCTAATTTAGGCTGGAAAGGAGGATCGAGTTATGTAGCAACGGTACCACAAATATTTGACTTATGGGCAGATCCGCAAGAGCGCTACGATTTATTCATGAACAACTTTACAGAGAAAACGTGGTTCCTGCCAACTGTTCAGAACATTATTGGAGAATTTGCGAAAACCTATGAAAAATATCCACCTCATGTAGTACAAAGTAACTTATATCCTGGACCAATTACTATTGATAATTATTTGAAGCTTAAAGAGGCACAAGAGAAATTAAAAACCATATCAACTGCTAAAAGAAGCAGTGGCGGGTGATAAATAAAGAATTATAAAGTTATAAAAATCAAAAAGAAGCAGCTTTTACGAGTTGGGAAGTTGTTTCTTTTTGATTTTAAGAATGGTTAAAAATCTTTAAAAGAAAAAACTATGAAACTTCCAATGTATTCTATTTCAATTAAATATTTATTTATTGCACTTTGTCTTCTTTTAAATTTTACGGCATTTTCACAAGAAGAAAAAGAAGGAAACAGTGCTCAGGAGTTAGCTGATAAATTGGCGAATCCCGTTGCGAGTCTGATTAGTGTACCATTACAAAATAATCTTAATTATGGTATTGGACCTTTTAACGGATCAAAGTATACGATAAACATACAACCTGTTATTCCTTTTAAATTAAGTGAAAATTTAAATTTAATAACACGATATATTCTTCCGGTTGTCGATCAAACAGATATTACCGGCGAAAACACCCATGAGTTTGGTTTAAGCGATGCAACCGTAACCGCTTTTTTTGCTCCTAAAACAAAAGGAATTATTTTGGGAGTTGGTCCCGCTTTTTTGGTTCCAACCGCAACAGAAAAAGTTTTAGGAACAGAAAAATTTGGAATCGGTCCAAGCGTATTGGTTATGCATCAGGGAAAAGGACTTTCTATAGGTTTTATAGCCAATCAAATTTGGTCAGTTGCAGGAAATGAAGATCGTGCAGATGTTAATAGCTTTTATACCCAAATTTTTCTTTCGCATAGTTACAAAAGCGGCGCCAGTTTAGGAGTAAATGCAGAAATAACACAAAATTGGGGAGGAAACACCACAATGATTTCTTTAAATCCATCTATTGGCGGTATAACCAAATTTGGCGATCAGGTCGTGCAATTTAGCGTTCAGCCTTTAATACCAATTGTTGGGCCACATGAAATAAGACCAGATTGGGGATTAAGAGCGGTCTTAGCTTTTGTATTTCCGGGTTCGTAATAGTTCTTGAGTTTCTTTCATTATAAAAAACAAATCATGAAATTAAAAATAATATTAATCGCATTAATTAGTTGTTTAATTGCATGTACCAATTCTACAAAAAAAACTGAAACAACAGTTGCTTCTGCAGATACTACAGATACAAGTGTGTTTAAACCTGTAGATTTTGAAGAACAGCTAATTTACAATCGCGCAGTCGAAGCTGTTATTTGGGGAATGCCGGCAGTTAATTCAGAATTAATGCATGAAAGTCTGATAAAAGTAAAAGGAGATTATAATCAGGTTGTGTATTGGTCTGGATTGATTAGTTCTAAAAATCAGACCTTAACACCAAATCCGGATGTAATTTATATCAATCCTTTTTTTGATACCAGAGAAGGCCCGGTTGTATTAGAAATTCCTGCAGTTGAAGGGGTTTCATCGCTTACAGGAAGTTTAGACGATGGTTGGCAAACGGCTATAGAAGACATTGGTCCTGCAGGTGTTGATAAAGGTAAAGGAGGAAAATACCTTATTTTACCGCCAAATTATAAAGAAGCAATACCATTAGGATATATACCAATGCCATCAGCTACATATACAGGCTACGCTATACTTCGCTCTAACCTAACGGACGGAAGCCCTAATGATGTTAAAAGAGCAGTTGAATATGGGAAAAAGGTGAAAATTTATCCACTTTCAGAAGCGGATAATCCTCCTGCAACCACCTTTGTTGATTTGATTAATGTTGACTTTAGCAATACGATTCCGTACAACACTCATTTCTTTGAAATATTGAATCAATTTGTACAAAGAGAGCCTTGGTTAACAAGAGATTTGGTTATGATTGATCAGTTAAAATCGATAGGAATAGAAAAGGGAAAAGCTTTTCACGCAGATGCCAGAAGACAGGAAATTTTAAATGCAGCAATCAAAGATGCACACGGCTGGATTGATAAGAAATATGAAACAATATTTACACAGTCGTTTTATGAAGGAACGCATTGGTCATTACCAGCATTTCCTGATTTTGCGAAATCTATTATGGCCAACTATGAGATAGCTAATATGTATCCTGTTGACGAAAGAGCAGTAAGTTATTCGATTGCTTATTTTAGTGCAAAACATATAGGCGCAGGACAATACTATTTAATGAGTCCGAGAGATAAAGATAATCAGCCATTGGATGGTTCAAAATTATATAAACTTCATTTACCAGCCAAAGTTCCAGTTAAGTTATATTGGTCGGTTACCGCATATGATCGTGAAACTCACGCTTTAATTTTAGGAACGAAATATTTTAGCCGTGCTTCTACAACTCCCGGTTTAAAGAAAAATGCTGATGGTTCAGTAGATCTTTATTTTGGTGCCAAAGCTCCCGAAGGAAAGGAATCAAATTGGGTTCCGACTGATCCAAAAAGAAAATTTGAATTATTAGCTCGTTTTTATGGTCCTGAAAAAGGATTTTTTGACAAGACATGGAAAATGGATGATGTTGAAGAAGTCAAATAAAAACATTTTCCTTTGATTATTTGGTATCGCTGATTATGCGAAATAATACATCTGAAATCATTCATTTTGAAATAATCAAAATTCTGATGAAATTCTACAAATGAAGAAAAACAGTTTTTTTAAATCTCCCGATACACAAAGCGGTCTTAGCCGATGAATCATGCCATACGAATTATGCTAACGACAAATTTGTCTTTTTAAAGAAAGAAAAATAAAATCCAGAAGCTATGACTGATGAGTTCGAACAAAACAACGAAAACCTATTTGATCCGGCAGCATCAAAAGCAGAACGATTTGATAAAGGAGTTGCAGTTAGAAAAGTAACGCCACGATCAACTCATCAGGAATGGAATCCATCTGAAAACAGAGAAGATCCGGTACAAATTCTCCTTAAAACAAGTATTGGAAGGGTTGAAAATCTCCTGCCTATTCGATACCGCAGAATGATGGAATCTCCTTTTTCTTTTTTTAGAGGTGCCGCTGCAATTATGGCCGCAGATTTAGCTCAAACACCCAATACCGGAATTGATCTTCAGCTTTGTGGCGATTGTCATTTGATGAATTTTGGAGGTTTTGCAACTCCGGAAAGAAAATTGGTTTTTGATATCAATGATTTTGATGAAACATTTCCCGGACCATGGGAATGGGATCTTAAAAGATTAGCATCAAGTTTTGTTATTGCCGGAAGATGGAGAAAATTTTCGGATAAAGCCTGTAAAGAATTCGCATGGAATGTAGCAGATAGTTACAAAAGACATATGCTGGATTACAGTAAATTATCGGCACTTCAAATTTGGTATGCTGATATTGATCTTGCCGAACTTATTGAAAGAGGCGAAGACGAAGAGATAAAGGAATTTCAGCAAAAGCGAATCAAAAAAGCCTCTGAATATACGGCCCATGAAAAAGAATTTGCAAAAATGACGTATCAGGAAGGTTCAAAAGCCCGAATAAAAGATGATCCGCCTTTGATTTTTCATGCAACAGGAGAAGAAGGAGAACGAATTTTGCGAGAAGCCGACAGTATACACAAACGTTATATCGCATCATTATCTGATGAAAAAAAAGTGCTTTTGAGCAGATATACTTTACACGATTATGCGATGAAAGTAGTGGGTGTTGGAAGTGTAGGAACGCTTTGCGGAATAAGTTTACTGATGTCGGCAACGGGAGAACCCATTTTTTTGCAGTTCAAAGAAGCCCGAAAAAGTGTTTTAGAAGATAATGTAAAATCAAAAGGCAAATATACGCATCAGGGCGAACGAATTGTAATGGGACAAAAACTCATGCAATCCGCATCGGATATGTTTTTAGGATGGACACACGATGATCAGGGAAAGTTTTTTTATATCCGTCAGCTTCGTGATGCAAAAGTAAAACCGGTTCTTGAAATTATGAAACCCAAAAATATGGCAGATTACGCAAAAGCCTGCGGATGGGCACTTGCAAGGGCACATGCGCGTACGGGAGATCCATCGGTATTGTCCGGTTATATAGGCAAGAGCAATGAGTTTGCCAATGCTATTTCTAAGTTTTCTATTGCCTATGCAAATCAAAATGACTCCGATTATAATAAAATGCTAGCAGCAATAAAAGAGGGAAGATTGCCAATTTCGGCAGAAATCTAAACTTCATTAATTAATAAAAATAGAATATATGAGCAAAAAGTTTTTGTTTTTGGTGGGCTTTGTGATGATGTCCATCACAATAAATAGCCAGACACAGCGTGTAGATTCTACGGCTGCTTTTCTCTTACATCGAACTGAGCAAACTTTGCAGGATATAAAATCATGCAGTTTTACGGCAGTTACAACTTATGACGTTTATAATGAAAATTTAGGCCTCATAAAACACGCTATAACAGACAAAGTCTCCATTAAGTTTCCGGATAAAATGAAAGTTACTTCTACAGGAGACAAAGGAAATCGAGGTTTATGGTACAATGGCAATAAGTTAAATTATTATTCATTTGACAATAATACATATGGTTTTGCCACAGCTCCGGGTTCTGTTATTGAAACCATTGATGATGTCAGTAAAAAATACGGAATCGAATTTCCCGGTGCCGATTTTTTCTATCCTACTTTTCTGCAGGATTTACTATCAGAACAAGGAAGCTTAATTTTTCTGGGAAAAACTATAGTCGATGGGCGTGAGTGTTTTCATATTGCAGGAAGCGATAAAACAAAAAGTTTTCAGTTCTGGATAGGAAGCGATGATTTGTTTCTGCCCGTGAAATTGGTCATTATTTATACTTCGGATAAAGATAAACCTCAGTATGAAGCCATTTATAGAGACTGGACCATTAATACCGATTATCCGGATTCTATGTTTGAATTTACGACACCTCCAAAAGCTTCAAAAGTAAAGTTGGCGCCTAGAGAAAACACTAAATAATCTAAATTTCAATCGTTATGAAATCATATCAACTTAAAAATAAAATGGCAATCATTATTATTGCATTCTTTGCAATATTACTCATGATTCCGGAAGAAGCAACAGCACAGCGCTTTGGGCATTTTTCTCCGCCAAGACCTATGCCGCGCCCAATGCCAATGCCACACCCAATGCCGGGACCGCGCCCAATACCGCCCGGGCCAAGACCAATTCCTCCTGCTCCGCGGCCAATTCCGCCAAGGCCATTGCCGCCACCGCCGCATCCATATCCATATCCAAGACCGTTGCCGCCCTTTCATCCTTATCCGGTGCCATATCCTTATATCTATCACCCATTTGTGCCTTATTATTGGGGACCAACCTGGTATCCGATAGGCTTTTTTGCAGCAACATTAACCACTGCAGCTATTATAATTACTGTTGAAAACAATCAATACAATTATGATGACGGAGTGTATTATGTAAAAGAATCTGATGGATATAAAGTTGTTCCGGCACCGCTTGGTGCAACAATTTCAGAATTGCCTAAAGGGTATGTAACCATCAATGTTTCCGGAACAGATTATTACTATTACGGCGGAACCTATTATGCTAAAGATACAAGCAAGTATAAAGTGGTAAATGCACCTGTTGGAGCGATTGTTTCACATCTTCCGGAAGGCGCTGAAGAAAAGACAATCGATGGTCAGAAATACATGATTTACAACAATGTTTATTATCAGCCAATTTCAAAAGATGGACAGGATAGTTATGTTGTTGTACAGGGAAAATAAATGAAAGCGAATACGTAAGATTTTTACGCATAGTGTAATGTTAATTAAATAAAATAATTTATCTTTGAGTATACTCTAATGGATTGTATTATAGATGATTGTAAAAAATTAACAATTGTTTAACCACAAAACAGGTTCGCCCCCAGATTTATTCAAGATTTTAATAATTTTCAAGTTAGCTAATTTAAACAATAATTAAAATACGACAAAATGAATATTAAAAGAAAGAATCTTCGCATAATCCCAATGTTGTTATTGGGCTTAATTTACAGTTGTTCCCCAACGGTAAAAGTTACAACTGATTACGACCATGCTGCTAACTTTAGCGAATATAAAACTTTTGCTGTTTATGATCTAAAAGCACAGGAAGGTCAGGTAAATCAACTAAATGTTGATCGTGTTACAAAAGCTATTAGAAACGAAATGATTGCTAAAGGTTTTACAGAATCCGGCAATCCGGATTTAAAAGTAAACGCAGTATCAATCTTAAAAAATAAAACACAGGTTACGGCCAATTCTGATTTTTATGGTTATGGAGGAATGTATCGTCCGTACGGATATTGGGGCGGCGGTGCTATGATGGGAGGCGCAAATACAACATTTAATACCTACGATTATGTTGATGGCTCCCTGGTAATTGATATTGTATCTACTAAAACGCAAAAACTGGTTTGGCAAGGAATCGGAAATGCTCAAATTGATAGTAAACCGGATAATCCGGAAGAATTTATTGCAAGTTCTATCAAAAAAATCCTTGAAGGTTTTCCTCCGGGATTAGCAAAAAAATAACGCAGAATTTGTTATAAAAAAAACAGCTGTACTTACCATAATCAAGTAAGTACAGCCATTATAACAATTGCCGGAAATTTTCTATTCAAATTGATTTGAAAGAAAAAGGAATACCACACCTTCAAAAATAAATCAAGCTTAAAACACATGGCTGATATAGTCCTTTCGCTTTTCTTTTTTATAGCTACAATAGTTGGTTTTGCTACATCATTTATGGTTCTTTTTTCAAGGAAAAATTACTCAAAAAGTTTTTTTCTGGGACTGTTTTTGTTTAGCCTTGCTGTTGTAAGCATCTATAATTTTTATTTATCGGCAAATGTTTTAAAGGCTTTTCCGGATCTGTTTATGATTACAAAATCATTTATTTTTCTGGTAGCACCAAGCGCTTTTTTATATGTCAGAAGCATTTTGTTTTCAGACAGGGTTTTCAAAAAATACGATTGGCTGCATTTTTTGCCCTTCATGATATACTTTGGTTTAACCATTTTTGTATGGGCAGGAAGATATCTTGATCTTCAAATGGTACATTATCTTTCGGCTAAAGTAAACAGCCCTTTTTCGATGTTAAGTTTAACAGTTTGGCTATTGTACGCTTTTTGCCAGACGATGATGATTTTAAACTATGATTTAAAAAAATTTAAAGAAAATCACTTTAACAGAATTAAGGTTTTAAGCTGGATACGCGTCTATAATTTGATGGTTTTGTTCTTGTTTTCGACACTTTTTGTGCACTTTTTTTTAATTAACCGGGTAGATAGTATCGATTTTTCATGTTATATCTTAATATCATCGGTATTGGTTTTTACGGTGGCATGGCTTTATTTCAGGCCTCAGATTTTTTATGATGCAAATGAAACGGAAACTGAACCTGAAATCGAAGAGGATACTTATAATTTTGTAAATGACAATCTGATTATCCTTAAAACAAAAGAAAATAAGGGCGTATTACCTTTGGTAAAAGAACTTACAAAAGAAAAAAAACAACTATATCTGGCAACATTAGAAGAGATTTTTGCATCAAAAGAACTCTTTTTAAAGAAAGATTTAGTAATTCGCGATATATCTGATGAAACCGGAATTTCGGTACATCATCTTTCAAATTTAATCAATTCAGAATTTAATCTTCATTTTCAGGATTATGTAAATCTAAAAAGGATCGAATATTTTAAAGATAAAATAAACGATCCGGAATGGAAAGATTTATCCTTAGAAGGCATGGCGTGGGGATCTGGTTTTAAATCCAGAACTACCTGCTTCAGGGCTTTTATAAAACATACCGGAAAATCGCCTTCAGAATACTTCAAAGTAATTAGGATTAATCCGGAGAAAACAAATGCTTACTTTTTTAAAAAAACTTCAAACTAAATGAAGTACATAAAAGTATTTTGGTGAGTTCTCATTAATTTTTAAAATATCAATTATGAAAACGAAATTTAATAAACAAAGACAAGCTATAAAGTCAGGATTTACATTCATTTTTTTGTTCGCTTGCTTTTGTAGTTACGCGCAGCTTAAAGGCGGCCATATTCTTGGTGCCATGGGATTACAATCCGGAACTCAGACACCTGCAAATACATTAAGCGTTTATGTTCCGGGCTATTTTTATTCGGCGGCATCCTTAAGAGATGCTGATGGCAATAAATCAATTGCAAATCCTGATTTGAACATGTTTATTACAGGAGTAGGCGCTTCATATGTAAGTGATTTTAAAATTTTAGGAGCCAATTACGGAGCAACAGTTTTGCTGGCATTTGCATCCAACAGAATTCAGGGAAATAGTGTAGATTCAAAAAGTCCTTTTGCATTTACAGATACTTATATCGTGCCGGTTCAATTAGGCTGGCATAATAAAAGGGCCGATTTTGTTTTTAGCTATCAAATGTATTTGCCAACCGGAAAATTCGAACTGGGAGCATCAGATAATAGTGGTTTAGGAATGTTTATGAATGAATTTTCGGCCGGAACAACTGTATTTTTTAATGATAAAAAAACCATTCATTTTTCTGCTTTGGCATCTTACGAAATAAACGGAAAAAAGAAAGATACTGATATTAAAACAGGAGATCTTTTAAGTATTGAAGGCGGTTTGGGAAAAACATTTTATATGATGAATGCTGAGAAAACAGCTCCAAAAGGAATATTGAATGCCGGATTAATTTATTATCTGCAATATAAAGTTACAAATGATGAAATACCGGCTCCTATAGTGGGTACGCTTGAAACTGAAAAAGACCGTGTTGGAGGAATTGGTGCCGAGATAAATTATTTTCATATTGGCTGCAGTACTTCGGCAGGATTCAGATGGATTGCTGAGGTTAATGCGATAAACAGGTTTCAGGGAAATACATTTTTTCTAACACTTGCACATGTATTTAGTTTCAAAAAAGAATAATTAGAGCCGTTTTAAAACTGTGTTTTTAAGTTTTGAGTTGATGTTTTTTAAGGAATACGATAAATTTTAAAAAAAGTTTAAATGAGAAATAAATATTCAGATTCTAAAATGAAAAACACAAAACGCTTCAGGAGACTTTTTCTTATAATCGTCTTAATTATTTTTTCGATTACCACTATGATGGGACAAAAACCGCATATTAGTGTAAAAGATTCTCTGGACGGAGCATTCGATTTGAGCGATTATATTATTTATGCACATGGTTTTATTGTGGTGCCAACCGTTATAACAGAACCTGCTTTAGGTGGAATTGGCGGCGCAATTGTTCCTGTTTTTCTTAAAAAACACGCTCCGGTTGTTGATGAAAACGGAAAAAAGCGATTTATAAATCCGGATATTACAGGAGGAATTGGAATGTATACCGGAAATAAAAGCTGGATGGTTGGCGCATTTCGCTCCAGTACTTTAATAAAACCCAGGATATTATATCGTGTAATGGCAGGATATGGCGATATGAACCTTTCCTTTTATGAAAATTTGCCTAACGGAAACGATAAAGAATTTAAACTCAATTTTAAGTCGACTATATTTTATACACAATGGTTAAAACAATTTAGAAATCCGAAATGGAGTGCCGGGCCTCAGTACCTTTTTTTAAACTCCAATATAAAATTACCGGATTTAAATTTGCCTGATTTTATAAAACCAAAAGACATAAAAAGTACCGTCAGTCAGCTTGGCGGAGCGATTCAGTTTGATGGGCGTGATAATATTTTTACGCCGGATAAAGGAATCCGGCTGCAATCGGATTTCTTTTGGTCAGATGATGCAATAGGAAGTGATTATGATGCGTGGCGCGTCAATTTGTCGGCAATTGGTTATTATCCGATAACACCAAAATTAATTGGCGGATTAAGATTAGAAGGAGAACAGGCTTTTGGAAGCCCGCCTTTTTATCTTAGGCCGGGAATTAATTTAAGAGGAATTCCGGCCGCAAGATATCAGGGAAAAACAAGTATAGTTACCGAAGCCGAGTTTAGATGGGATGTATACAGAAGATGGAGCCTTATGGGTTACGGCGGACTTGCCAGTGCCTTTGACGATTGGGACAAAGCTTTTGCCAAACCGGTGGTTTACAGTTACGGAACCGGTTTTAGATATTTACTAGCCAGAAAATTCAAACTCCGTATGGGTGTCGATGTAGCAAAAGGTCCCGAAGACTGGGCTTATTATATCGTTTTTGGCAGCAATTGGTTACGATAATACAATTAGTTAGTTATAGGTTTTAAAATAAAAGTCTCAACAGGTACTTCTGTTGGGACTTTTTGTTTGTGATATTTTTTTCAAAATAAAAAATTAGCGTTATCTTTTAACTACAATAATTTAGATCTAAAAAAATATGAGAGATATAGCAAAACGTTTCGCCGAAAATCCGTTGTTATCACCAATTGATATTCCTGCAAGCAGAGAAGGTTTAGAAATTCTCTGTCTTTTAAATCCGGGAGTTTTTCGGTTTCAAAACAAAACCTGGCTCCTTATACGAGTTGCCGAAAGACCAAAACAAAAGGAGGATATGATTTCGTTTCCGATATTAACGGAAAACGGAACCATTCAGATTATTGAAATTTTAAAAAACGATCCCGATTTAATAGCGGGAGATGCGAGAGTAATTAATTATAAAATAGTCGATTATTTAACCACATTATCGCATTTACGATTATTGTGCAGCGATGATGGCCGAAAGTTTTATGAGCCTGAAAACTATCCGCTTTTAGTTGGCGAAGGTCCTTTAGAAACATTTGGGATCGAAGATTGTCGCGTTGCTTTGATCGAAGGAACGTATTATTTAACCTTTACATCGGTATCTAATAATGGCGTTGGTGTTGGTTTGAGAACCACAACAGACTGGAAAACCTTTAAAAAACACGGAATGATTTTTCCGGCGCACAATAAGGATTGTGCCATTTTTGAAGAAAAAATAAACGGATTATTTTATGCCCTGCATCGCCCGAGCAGCGTAGAAATTGGTGGAAATTACATCTGGATCGCTTCGTCTCCGGATGCTGTTCATTGGGGAAATCATAAATGCATTATCAGAACCAGAAAAGGACTTTGGGACAGCAAAAGGGTTGGTGCCGGAGCTGCACCTATAAAAACGGATCGTGGCTGGCTCGAAATTTACCACGGCGCCAATGAAGAACATCAATATTGTCTGGGCGCTTTTTTGATGGATTTAGAAGATCCTTCAAAAGTAATTGCAAGAACCATAGAACCCATTATGGTACCAATAGCAGATTATGAAGTAAGCGGATTTTTTGGATATGTGGTATTTACAAACGGTCATATTGTCGAACCTGATGGCGATACGCTTACGATGTATTATGGCGCTGCAGATGAATTTGTTTGCGGTGCAACATTTTCGATTGCAGCAATTCTGTCACTTTTAGAAAGTTAGTAATCCCCGAATGAAATTTTATGGTTTGCAGAAAATAAAATTAGGTTTTTTCTGTCTAAGATTTCGATTTCGTGAAGGATATGATTTTGATTAAGTCGTTGATTTTTAATTGTTTAATTTGAAACTCGAAAATTTTAACTATTTTAGTACTAACAATTTCTTCATATTTTAATTGTTTTGTAACAAAATGTAAATTACAACTACTAATTTATCAAATCATTAAATAAATATTATGAATACATTTTCATTCAAATCAGTACTTGCTGCTTCGATTTTTTTCGTTGGCGCGACGAGCTGTTTTGCACAAGACATTTTAGTGAATTCACTAAAATTGAATGCAAGCGAAAAAAGTAAAGAAGCTTTTAAATTTACGGAGCAAATTAATTTAGGAACAACTTCTGTAAAAACGCAAGGTTCTTCTGGAACATGCTGGAGTTATTCGACAAACTCTTTCTTAGAGTCAGAAATGATTCGTTTAGGAAAACAGCCAGTTGAATTATCTCAGATTTACTCAGCAAGAAACGTGTATGTTGAAAAAGGAATTAATTATGTGCGTATGCACGGAGCGGTTACTTTAGGCGACGGTGGTGCTTTGCATGATGTAATTAACATGTATAAAAAATACGGAACCGTTCCTAGAGAAGTTTACACTGGATTAAACTACGGAACTGATAAAAATAAATTTGGTGAAATGTCAGCGCTTATCGAAGGAGTTTTAGCTGCTGTGGTTAAAAATCCAAATGGTGAATTAACGCCAAACTGGCAAAAAGCATATGCTGCCGTAATCGATTCTTATTTAGGAAAAGTGCCGGAAAACTTTACATACAAAGGAAAAAATTATACGCCTCAAACTTTTGCAAAAGAAGTTGTTGGAATCAATCCTGATGAATATGTAGAAATGTCATCGTTTACAACCTCTCCATATTACCAAAAAACAACTATGATGGTTCCTGATAACTGGTCATTTGATCAGGTTTACAACGTAAAAGTAAACGACATGACAGATGTTATTGACAATGCTTTGAAAAAAGGATATACTGTAGCGTGGGCAACTGACGTAAGTGAGAAAAGCTTTAGCTGGAAAAATGGTGTGGCGTATGTACCAACAAAGAAATTCGAAGATATGACGGCTGAAGAAAAAGCAGACATGTTCAACGGACCAAAAGCAGAACCGGAAATTACTCCAGAAATGCGTCAGGCTGCATTTGATAACTATGCCACTACAGACGATCACGGAATGCACATTATTGGCCTTGCAAAAGATCAAACCGGAAAAGAATATTACATCGTAAAAAATTCCTGGGGAGAAACAAACGACTATAAAGGTTTCTTGTTTGTAACCAAAAATTTCGTGAAATATAAAACTACTGCTTTGTTAGTAAACAAAGGTGGAATTCCAACTGAGATTGCTAAGAAATTAGGGGTTTAAGTTTATTCTTTTTTATAATATTGAAAAAGCGCTGCGATTATATTGTGGCGCTTTTTTTTTAGATATATCTTTAATTCCATCGAATTCGACGGAATTTAAAATATAATAGATTTTAATCATTTTTGATTGAAACAAACAACTATAAAGTTTCTTGTTTGTAACCTATAACTTCGTAAAATATAAAATTACTGCTTTGTTAGTAAACAAAGGCGGAATTCCTACTGAGATTGCTAAGAAGTTGGGGGTTTAAGTTTATTCTTTTTTATAATATTTAAAAGCGTTGCAATTTATATTGTGGCGCTTTTTTTATGTTAATTCATTTCTATTTCTTCATCTTTTATCTTTATTTTATGCTTAATAACAGCACTTTAACGTTTTTTAAGGTTGTTTGTGGGTATAATAAAATAAAAAAAGGAACTATAAGTAAAAAATGACTTTATTTGTATTGTCGAGAAATGTAAAAAAAGCTATTATATATAAATGAAAAGTACTCAAGATAATCTTACGGAAGTCAAATTTCAATATTTTTCTTTAAAATTTACACCCTTAAATCATCTAAAAGATAAATTTGATAGTAATGATATTATGAGAAATGTCGTTACCTACATTTCAAGAAAACTTCAAGAAGATAAAGAAGGGCATCTAATTGACAGGCATGAAGGAAGACCCAATAGCATGAGAGAACTTTTTATGAATAGAGCAGTTTTTCTTCCCAAAGAGAAGCGAATAAGATGCTCTATGGCATTATTGAGAAGTGGAAGAGAACCATTGCTGAAGCCAAAGGAGCAATTTAAATTAGTTTCTATGAATGCTCTTGGAAGTATTGCTGAAGAAACACATTTTTTTATAGATTATAGTAAAGGATTTTCTGTTATTTGTATAGAATATCAACATTTTGGGCCACGTCTATCAGATATTGAATATTATTTTAGGAATGTTGCTCAAAAAGTTCTTAAACAGAGTAAAGCAACTGAAGTAAACTTATATATGGATGTTTCAATAGATAAAGCTTTAAGTAATTTGAGAAATGTGTTGAATATGGATATTAAAGTTCAGCCAAAGAATCTGCCACAACTTGATGTTGATATACAAGGTAGGTATTTTACTGGGATGAACAATATTGCAAATACTCTAAAGCCTAAGTATATTAAAATTGAAACATACTTTCAAACTCCAGGTAAGGGTGTTAAAAGTACGGAATTGAATAAAGAGGCCAACAAGATGTTTATTGATATGCTTCAAAGATTCAAAGGACGTTCGTTCAATATTGATGCATTTGATGCATTTGTAGTTAAATACGAAGATAAGGAAGGAGTTGAGGAAATTTTTAATTTACTGAACAGTAAACGTGAATTTGTGATTCCTGTTGATTTGAAGAAAATTACAAGGTCCAAAGATTGGTACTCTCTGATTGAAGAAGATTTTAATGCTTTAATGGCTACGTTATGATTTTCGATATATATTTCAAGCGACCGCTTATTTGGGATTTTTTTATTGCGTTATTTTTATCTTTTTTAGGATTTATACTAGTTTATAAAAATATTATTTTTAGACCTCTAGCAAATGATTCTATAACGATAATAACTGATATTACCAATATTAGTTTGACGATGTCTGGCTTTATTTTGACACTTCTTACAGTTCTTATAACATTTAAAGGGGGCTCTAAAATTACTAAAATAGAAGTTGACAGTAAAGAACCTTTATTTGACCTTTTTTTTGTAACAGGATTATATCATGAAACTGTTAGGCACTTAAAAAACTGTATTAAATCATTAATTATTGTGGCTATTATTGGTTTTACTATAAAAATATTTTCTCCTGAATCCTTAAAAACTAATGTCTTCTATTTTAATATTTTTGGATTTACAATTATCATATTAACAATGACTAGATGTCTGCTGATTTTAGGGAAAGTGATGGATTTGCAGAAAGAAAATGATGAAAAAAATAATCGTTAAATACTTTATACTGAAGAATCATTAAATTTTATTTGTAATAAATTAGGTTGATAGAATATATGAATCAATTGGTAAAGCATCTAATTATATTTTTGGAATTCAAATAGGATATATATTACTTCTAAATAATTTTGATTTTACGGGTGTTTTAGTATTAAAAAACTTTGCGTTATTAATTTTAGGATTAATTTGATTCTGATTTGGAATGTTTTATTTAAAAATATATCAGAGACGATAGATGCTATAGCAGTTGATATATCTGATTTCCTGAAAAAAATTAAGGATGTTAAAGAGTTAAAAGAAGTATCTGATCGACTAGAAAGTTTGAACAAAGTTCTACTTAAAAAGCAAAAAATAAAATTAAATTTAGTTAGAGTTTTAACAATGGTAATTTTTATTTTAACAGTTTATATTTATCTATTTATATTAATAGACAGAAGTATATATTTGTGATATCTATTTTTATAAAAAATCCTACTTCCCTTTCAACAATTTCTCCAAATATTCAACTTTCTCTTTTTCAGCCTGAACCAAACGTTCGAAAAGCTCAACCATTTTGTCAAGTGGATTGAAATTACAGCTATATGCATTTCCATTAACGACATTGCTATCGTGATAAGTATTTCCAATAATATTTAAAACCGCTTCTTCAGAGAAATTTTTAATTCCTTCGACTGTCACGCCTAATATTTCAGCAATTGCCTGAAGTTTTTCATCATCAATTGTTTCGCTGTTTTCAATAGCAGAAACAGTTTGTTGGCTAATACCTAAAGCTTGCGCCAAAGCTTCTTGCTTCATATCACGAAGTTCACGAATACGGCTAATTTTTCGCCCTATATGATTTGGTTTTGTTACTGTGCTCATGATTCAAAGATATTTAAAATTCCTGAGAAATTATATTTATAGTAAAATACAGGTTGTCGCTGTACGTTACATTTTTTAATGTTTATAGCGTGCAAAACAAAAATACAATTTTTCGTACAGATAATGATTAAATTTCTTTTAGAAAGATTTTGAAAAGTTTTAATTTGAAAATAGATTTCACATTTCTATAAACAAAAAAAAGACTATCATTTTCGTGATAGTCTTTTTGTTTTACATTCCTTAATTTGGACTTGCCGGAATAATTTCGATATGAATAACAGTAGCATCAGCATATTCGCGCGCATCATTTCGAGTCCAGATTATCGGGTTTTCTTTAGGTCTTTGTATCCAATACCAAGGTATAAATTCATTGACATAAACCAAAAGCGACACACGTTCTGAAATTGTACCTTCTTTTTTTGTTTGTTGCGGCAAAGTTGTAAATCTAAAGCAAAAAATAAAAGTATAATGCTCATTGATTACTGTTCCGGTTTTTATTTCGGGCTTGATTTCTTTAAGCAAATATTTCAGCGGTTTATTTACAAAAAGCTGTTCGTTTTCTTTTAGTTTATGAAGGTCGTTGATGGTTTGTACCATTTGTTGGGCAATACTACTATTCTGAAATATTAGTATCGCGAAAAAAGTTATGATTTTTTTCATTGATTTAATTTTTTTAATCTTGATTTTCTGGAAGAATTTCAATACGTTTAACAATAAAATCAGAAAATCTTAGCTCATCGTTTGGTGTCCAGTTTAATTCAGTTCCCTTAGACCTTTCTTCCCAATTCCATGGAATAAATTCTTTTACTTGAACAAACAGCGTCAAACGGTCTTCAATTGCGCCTTCTCCTTTTTTCTGTTGTGCTAAAGTTGTGAAATTAAAGAGGAAAAGCGAAGAGGCCTCGTTGTTAAATACTACCGCAGTCTTTATTTGAGGCTTTATTTCTTTTAATAAATTTTTTAGCGGTTTATTAATGAATTGATCCTTATTTTGTTCTAATCTATAGCAATCAGTTATGTTTTGTACTAATTGAGCATAACTATTTTGTTGTAATAACAAACATATTATAACAATAAATTTTAAAATATTTTTCATGTTTTTTTGTTTTTATATTAAGTACAAGGAATTAATTTATATGTTTTAGATCCGTCTGGTTGTTTAATTTCTTTTGTTGTGAGCGGATAAAATACTCCTTTACTATTTTGTTTAAAAAAAGTTATACCGGCATTGTATTTATTTGTAACAAACGCCTTTGCCTTTGCTTCTGCTTCAACATTATAGGAATCCATATTAATGAAGGCTTTACCTATTTCTTTCCACATAAAAGGTGGGTATTCATCATCAGGTTTTTTATTCGCTAGATACTTAGCAGAAAAAACCTGAGCAGCAGCCAGATCCGTTATTGCTATAGCATACATTTCTCCGCCTGCAATAGCATAACAAGTGCCAAAATTGTCATTTTGCGTTTTAAATTGCGAGAGTGCTAATATATCTCCTGCTGATGGCGGAGTATTGTTTGGATGATTGTGTAATACCGTAAAAGCTCTTTCCCATGTAACATTTACTTTTACATCATGAGCTGTACCATTATTCATGGGTGATGCTGTTGTTTGTCCGGCAACATTTTTACCCAGCGTTATACCATGTTCTAATTTGTCAACAGCTGCGGTTTTGATATCTTCGACGGCTTTTTTATAAACAGCATTTGCAGATAAAGCGGTCAATTCTTTTGCCACAATACAAGGATCTTTTTTTTCTAATGTTGATTCGTCAATGTTTCGGGTTGCTGTAATTTCCAGATCTTCGGTTTCATTCATTGGCAAATCAAATTCAACAAGTCCCAAAGTTGGAAAATTACTCGTATCGCCCGTTATATCTATATTTACGCCATTTGTACTGCTGTTTGTAAAATTCTGAGAATCCCGATCGTCGATTTCATTAAGGGTAATATTTGTAATCGCTACTGGCGAATTATAGAAAACTTCTACGGTTAATTGCGTGTAAATTTCTACACCGTTTGCATCCTTTTGAGGATTCGAAAAAGTTACGGTTCCAACCGCGACTCCGTTCACCATCAGCTGCGAAACAAAAGTGGCAAGCTGGTTATGATCTCTTAAAGCGGCCACTTTTTGAGTATGTATCTGCCCGGGTTTAACCTTTTTTGTCAAAATAATTTTTGAGGATGGTGGTTTAGGGGCGGGAGTACCGCCAGAACCTCCGCCGTTTGGATTAGTGTTTGTTCCGGTATTGTAGTTTCCGTTATCATTGTCCTGATTTTGCGAAGAATCATTACCGTAATTATCCCAATTATAATCCCAGGCGTAATCTGAGTTATTAGAATCATCTGAATATCCCGGCACATTTACATTGTCTAAATCATTCATTCCGCCAAAATCAAAGTTATCCCTTCCGTCTTCACCTGATTGTGCTTTTGCCGCGAAACTGCCCAATAACAGTACAAGCAATAAAAATAATTTAGGGTTCGTTTTTATAATATTTTTCATGGTTTATTGTTTTATAATGACTCTCGTATGTGACTTTTCATTTTCCTGTACTTGTACGACATAAAATCCATTGGGCAAGTCGTTGGTGTCTACGGTAAAAGATTGTGTTCCTTTTTCAAGATTTGCCGTTGCCACCTGCACGGTTTGTGCTGTCGAAACATTCGTGAGCGTTACCTGAATTTTAGCAGGTTCTTTTAACTCAAAAGCAACATACAATTGCTCGTTAAACGGTACGGGATACACTTTGATAAACTCGCTTTTTTGTTTGGCCAGTGCCAGTAATAAAGCTTCGTCTTCAGCAGTTATTGCAGTGTTTTTTGGTCTTAAAACCAATGAGATTGGTGTTCCGGGTTCTCGCCAATACGCAATAAAACTGTCTACATCGATTAATAAATAAGGAATATTATTATGATTCTTTTGACTTAAACGCATTCCTAAAACCGCATATTCGAGCTGATCATTTTTTAAATTATGAGGATATAATTGATCGAGTTTAAATTTAAAATCATGCACAAACAGCATATTATCTTTGAATAAGGCGATGTCTTCAAAAGTTTTCCCTTCAAAGTTTATTTTGGTCTGCAAATCGCCGTGTTCATTTTCACTAAAACTGATCGTTATTGGTAAAACACGCAATGGAATTGTTCCCGACCAATCATATTCTATAAAACGCCCTGTCCATTCGCCCAGAATATTTTTGGTGTCTGTGTTTTGGTTTTCGGTTTCATCAGAATTCACCATTTCCCTGCTTTCCGCTATTATTTCAGGATCAATCTTTTTGTCCCCTTTATTTGCTTCGTTTATAGCATTCTCAGCCTGACTTAAAACCTGATCTCGTTTTTCTATTTTTAGGTTTCTTAAAAAAGCAGCACTATTAGGAGTTGTATTTCCATACAAGTATTCTAAAGCTTTATCTGTATTTTGCGGAACGCCATAACCTAAATAATAACAAACGCCCAACCAGTGTTTTGCCATCGCATAATCGCTTTTTTTGAACCATGAAACGGCCTGATTATAATCCTGCGGAACACCAAAACCTTTTAAATACATATATCCCAACATATAGGCGGATCGGGAATTTTTCTTTTCGACGGCTTTTTGATACCATTCGATCGCCGTATTCATATTAAGGGCGCAGCCACGTCCTTCACGGTATAAATTGCCCAGATTATATTGCGCGGCAGCATTCCCACTTTTGGCTGCTTTTTCGATATAAGCAAATCCTTTAGATTCGTTTTTTTCTGTACCCAAACCGTGTACATACATAAGCCCAATGTAGTTTTGAGCAAGAGGATCTCCGGACTCCGCACAGAAAGAAATGTCCTGAAAAAGGGAACCGTAATCTTTATAAAGTGTATTACGGTCTAAAATTTCTTTGGCTTGTGCTAATTTGGCTTTACAGTCGACTTGTGCCACAGCTCCCAGAGCTATAAACAAGAGAAAAATAGTATACTTTTTTTTCATGATAATAATTGATTTGGCTAATAAGTTTAGTCTTTGTTTTATTGTGGCATTTATTGCTGTTAATTCCATTCGAAACCATTTGTGTTTCCTTCCCCTCCTTCAGAAGTTTTTATGTTATATTCTTTGCATAGTTTTTTAAATTCTTTTTCAAAATTGAATCTCAAAACACCCAATTTTGGTTTTTGCAGCGTTTTGTCATAACTGTAATAGGCTGTTGTTAAAAGCTGGTTCAAATGATAATTGTATATAAAACCTGATAGCTTTTTTCTTTGGTTTTCGCTTAAATTGGCATTGTTATTTATCAACTGCTGATATTCTGTTTTTGCATTTCCGCCTGCCTCGGTTTTGTAGTTTTCGACAGCAAAATCGCAGTATTCTTGATAAGTCAGTAAACCATTAATTTTTCGGGCATAATAGTTTCGGGCATTATTAATTTTAAAATTATAAAGCGTTCCCGGATCCTGAATGCTGTAAGGCGCATGGGCTTGTTTCTTTTTCGTTTCTAAATCACTTAAAACCTGATTTCTTTCGCTAATTATTTTGAGAAGTTCATTTGTTTTTGTTTCAGTTAAACCAGCACGTTTGGCACTTTCATAAAACCGTTGTTTAGTGGCAGATTCGGTTAAGTTTTCTTTTTTAGAATTGTACATTCCTTCGTCCGGAAGATTTGATTCTTCAAAAATTTGTGCGTGTAATCCTGTCATAAAAAAGAAGATTATGCAGATTTGAAAGACTTGTTTTTTCATATTGATTGTTTTTTAAATGATTATGTTTTGTGCCGGATTAGTACCATTCTATTTGTTTCGTTTGATTATTAATGATAAAAATGCGTTCGTAGCCATTACTTTTAGGACATAACAATAAAAACAATCCGTTATCAGGAATTTTAGCGAATTTAATAGTGGCATTTTGAGCTTTAGATTCTTCAATTTTATTCCAGCCTTTGTCCCAGACATACAGCGTAAACATTTCATCTTCGAAAACTTCGAATGAATTAAAATCAAGCGTTGGTCCTTTTTTCGTTATATCCCGGCTTACACTATAAGAGAAAGTTTTGGTATAATCAGGCCGTAACAATCGTTGCTTTTTATCAACATCTAACAAAATTGGATAAGGCGCATAATTCATTTTTTTGGTATCCGAATTATAAAAACTCGGTAAATAGACAATGCCAGTTCCTAGATTTTGAAATTCAATAGTATGATTCACTTTTTTGCCCCAGTCTGTAGTATTCCATTTCGATAAATTGAAAACATTGAGATAGCCAATCGTTTCTTTGTTTGTAATGGCTGTTGGATACATGATTTTTCCGGTTGGGACATATTCTGATGTTACATCAAGAATGTTTTTCTCTCTCAAAAAGCCATCAGGTATTAAGAAGCTATTTTGTTGATTAGCCAAAGCATTTTGCTGAATAGAATAGGTTTTTCTGAAAACTTTAGCCAGACGTTTTTCGGTTGCGTTATAAGCATACGGAAGTCCTTGCGGATTGCCAAAACAGTTTCCGTTAAACGGAATATGTTTACCATTTTCGTCAATTACCGTATCCCAAAAATGCTTTTTAGATGATGCGCCGTAATAAGGCGTAAAATCAAAAGTAATGGCCAATCCCATTGATCTGCCCGCTAATAAAGTTAGATTGGCAAGATCGCCACAATCGCCCTGACGCCTAAACAATAATTGCTTCGGACTTAAATACGGAATAGGATCAGGCCGCTTGTCTAAAAACCTGAAATTTTGGAGCGCTAAAATAGTTTGAGTAGCAATATCTACAGGATCTTGTTTATTGGTGACAGTATTAACTGCGCCCGAAACCAGTTGTGTATAATCTTCACGCCAATCTTCGAGAGGTTCTGTCAAACTGCGATATGGTAAAATATATTCACAAAAGGTTTTAAAATCATACGACTTAGACCACGAATTATTTTTCCAGACGCTAAAAGCCAGGTCAATATTCTTAATTAGAAATTCTGGTGTTACAATATCAAGATCCCTTATTTTATAAAGTTTTGGAGTAACTTTTATACTGTCCTGTAATTTCCGAAATGCTTTTACGGCAATTTCCATATTCGGATAATCCAATTCATTGAATTCAATTTCTTTATCGTTCTGGTCTATCCAGTTGTAATTCTCCCCATAATGGATGTCCATATTTGAGATTAAAAAGCGGGCAGCTTCCAGCTTTTCAGAATCAAATTGATAATGATCCAGAACTATTATCTGTAAACTATTTTTCCTTATATCTGAATTCGAAATTGATTGCGAAAAAAGAATTTGAACGAATATTATAAAACTAAATGTAAAAATCTTAACCATAATAATAAACTAATGACTACAATTTTAAGTTTAAAAAGTAAGAAAAACAATAATAAAACGTTAAATTTGATATATTTTATAGACAATAGTCTATTTTTTAAATTGTTTTTAAAATGAAAATTCAAAAAATAAATTGGTACCTATGTGTTATTCTTATTCTGTCATTTATTCGATGTGGATTGGATAGTTTACCTTTTTCGAAAGGAAAATTTATGTACTGGTTGAGTGCTGTAGTAATTGGCGGAATATATTTTTTAATAAATAAATCAAAACGTAAGTATACATTCAGCTACTTTGACGTTTTTATATTAATGCTGCTTGCGATAGGTTTTTGGAATTTCACTTATATATCAAATGCAACAATTTATAATATAAAAGTCTGGTATTATGCAGGTTATTTAATTTTATATGTTGTTTTGAGGCAAGAATTGAATACAAAAGAAATTATTTATAAAAATCTGAACTTTGTACTTTATTTTATAAGTGTGACAGCTGTTTTAAATGCGATTGTTGCCATTTTGCAAAACATTCATATACTTCAATCTTCAAATGAGTATTTTAATTCGACCGGATTATTTTTTTCGCCAAATCAATTAGGAATTTATCTTGCTCTTGGATTTTTGAGTGCTTTAGAAATAGGTAAAAAATCAACTTTAAAAAGTATCAAGATTATATTCTTTATTGGACTTATAATTTTGATTTTCGGCTTATATTTATCAGAATGCCGTGGCGCTTATTTAGGATTAGGTGTTGCACTTTTATTTCGGTTATATCATTCAAACCAAATAAAAGATTTCTTTAAAGAAAAAATAGTATTTTGTAGTTTAATTGTATTATTAGGAGGAATTTTGATAATCCGGAATACTGATTCAGCAAAATCAGAATCAGCTTCAGGAAGATTATTCATTATAAAACAAGCATCAGAACAAATCAAGGAACATCCTTTTTCAGGATATGGTATTGATTCCTTTTCATTACAATATAATTTAGCAAAAGCACAATATTTTACCACCGAAAGATCCTGGAGCGAGATCAGGAATGCGACTTATATCTATAATGCGAACAATGATTTTTTAGAATTGTCTTTTGAATTAGGCATTGTATGGATTTCTGTTTTTATTTTTCTTGTTGTAAAGCTTATTGTTAATTCGGTCAAAAGCAAAGAAGTTCAGGTTTGTGGTTCGATTATACTTTGCCTTCTAATATTTGCACTAACAAATAGTATTTTATCAATGCCGTTGTTTCTTATTATAGGATGTTATTGCAGTGTGGTTATTATTAATTTAAGTGAAATCAGGTCAATTTATGCTTTCAAGAATCATATTTTTTTTCAAATAGGAATTGCATTTGTATTAATCGCAGCTTTAGTAATGATGACTTTAAGATTAAATGCCGAACAAAAATTACTTCGTCTCTACAACGGAACAAAGCATTTTACAAGTTTAGAGAATCTTGAAAGATACACTCCAAAAATTGATGCAAACGGCGAAGAATTATTTATGGCTGGTGGAGTTTTGCTAAAAAATAAATTCGGACAAGAAGGAATAATTTATTTGGAGAAAGGTTTTGAGCGTTCAGGTAAACCAAGTTTAGGAAAAATTTTAGCCGGATTTTATGAAAAACAAGGGAAGTATAAGGAAGCTGAAAAAATCTACCAATACAATATAAATGTAGAACCTTTTCGATACGATGCCCGTATGGATTTGTTTAGGCTATTTGTTAAAACGAATCAGAAGGAAAAAGCTGAGGAAATGGCTTTTAAGATTATCAGTTTGCCTATTAAGATTCCATCTGAAAAGATTAATGGGTATAAGGAAGAGGTGAAACTTGCTTTGGATTCAAAAGGGGATTAGGAATATAGTACATTATTATGGTTCGTATCCTCAAGGTTGAAATCTTGTGCTATAGTTGAAATATTGGAATCTCATGGGTTTTGGAAATATTGATTTCAAATAAACATTGCCAACGGTTTCAACTGTTGAGACGCAATACATTCACGATCTGTATCCCAAGGTTGAAACCTTGGACTATAGCTGAAATAGAGAATCTCGAAGCGTAGGGAATATTTGTCTATCAAATAACACAACCGTTGGGGTACAATATATATCATCATCGGCATCCCTAAGGTTGAAACTTAGACTATAGCTGAAATGGGATAGAATTTGATGCGAAGGATAATGTTCAATTTTAACAAAAAAAAGACTATCATTTTCATGATAGTCTTTTTTTTAAGCTCCCTCTCTTGGGCTCGAACCAACCCCGATAGCCATCGGGGCTCTGATTAACAGTCTATTTATACTTTTCTTTGAGTTTAAAAATAATCTCTGGATATTTAATTAGATTTTCAATATAAGTTTTGCTCTTCATTTTTTTAATATGCTTTTCAATGCTTAGACCTTGGGTTTTATTTTCACATGATATTGTGAGAAATAATTCCCAATCTTGGGCATTTGCTGTAAATTTATGGGATTCGGCATTTTCATGAAATTTCATTCTGGTATCGAAATCAGATGTGAATCCAATGTAAAATCGGTTTAGTTTAACTGAGTGAAGGACATAAACACAATTCATATAGAAGAAATTTAAGCGCAAAAAAAATACCACTTACAAACGTAAGTGGTATTTAATAAGCTCCCTCTCTTGGGCTCGAACCAACCCCGATAGCTATCGGGGCTCTGATTAACAGTCTATTTATACTTTTCTTTGAGTTTAAAAATAATCTCTGGATATTTAATTAGATTTTCAATATAAGTTTTGCTCTTCATTTTTTTAATATGCTTTTCAATGCTTAGACCTTGGGTTTTATTTTCACATGATATTGTGAGAAATAATTCCCAATCTTGGGCATTTGCTGTAAATTTATGGGATTCGGCATTTTCATGAAATTTCATTCTGGTATCGAAATCAGATGTGAATCCAATGTAAAATCGGTTTAGTTTAACTGAGTGAAGGACATAAACACAATTCATATAGAAGAAATTTAAGCGCAAAAAAAATACCACTTACAAACGTAAGTGGTATTTAATAAGCTCCCTCTCTTGGGCTCGAACCAACCCCGATAGCCATCGGGGCTCTGATTAACAGTCTATTTATACTTTTCTTTGAGTTTAAAAATAATCTCTGGATATTTAATTAGATTTTCAATATAAGTTTTGCTCTTCATTTTTTTAATATGCTTTTCAATGCTTAGACCTTGGGTTTTATTTTCACATGATATTGTGAGAAATAATTCCCAATCTTGGGCATTTGCTGTAAATTTATGGGATTCGGCATTTTCATGAAATTTCATTCTGGTATCGAAATCAGATGTGAATCCAATGTAAAATCGGTTTAGTTTAACTGAGTGAAGGATATAAACACAATTCATAAGAAGAAATATAAGCGCAAAAAAAAATACCACTTACAAACGTAAGTGGTAGTTAATAAGCTCCCTCTCTTGGGCTCGAACCAAGGACCCTCTGATTAACAGTCAGATGCTCTAACCAACTGAGCTAAGAAGGAATCACCTTAAAGGTAAATATGTTTGCTAAAAAAAGTTGCTCCCCCTCTTGGGCTCGAACCAAGGACCCTCTGATTAACAGTCAGATGCTCTAACCAACTGAGCTAAGGAGGAAGTTGTTGCTCTTTTTAGCGAGTGCAAATATAATTGATTTTTTAGTTTCTCAAAAATATTTTCACACTTTTTATCAAATATTTTTACTTGCCTACAATTGCCTTGTAGATATCGTTTCCGTTAGCAAATAGAAGGAGTGTGATAAGTAATACGAAACCAACCATTTGGGCGTTTTCTAAGAATTTATCACTAGGTTTTCTGCCGCTAATTATTTCGTATAATAAAAACATCACATGACCACCATCAAGTGCCGGAATTGGCAATAAATTCATAACTCCAAGCATAATTGACAATAAAGCGGTGATTGACCAGAAGGTTTCCCAGCTCCATGAATTAGGAAAAATGTTAAAAATCGCTGCAAAACCTCCAACTTGTTTGTACGCTTTTGTTTCAGGATTAAAAATCATTTTAAGCTGTTTTCCGTAACCTACCAATTGATCTTTACCTTTTTCCAGTCCAACCGGAATAGATTCAAAGAAACTGTAGTTTTTAGTGCTTATTTTATAATATCCAAGTTTCTCTAATGATTTCATATCTAAACCACCTGCGATTACACCTAAAGTTCCTTCTGCAGATACTTTAACAGAAATTGGTGTTTCTTTTAAATCACGTAAAACAACAGCAGGAATTGTTTTTCCTTTATTGTTGCTTAAGATCGTTTTAGCTTCGTCAAAATATTTTACTTTTTCTCCGTTAAGGGAAAGAATTAAATCTTTTGGTTTTAAACTTTGATTAGGAGAATCGTCAGCAACTTTTGCAATTGCAAAAGGAACACGAATACCAACCAATAAACCTTTTTCATGTTTGGACAACTGGTCCACAAAATCATTTGGTATAGTGATCGTTTGTGGTTGTCCGTTTCTTTCTACCAAAACCTGTTTAGCCATGATAATATTCATGTTCAAACTATTGTCGTAGTTTTCTACTTTTTTGCCATCGATAGATACAAGTTTATCTCCGGTTTTAAAACCAGCTTTAATCATCGTTGGGTTTTCGATAAAAACACCATCCTTCAAATCAGAATTTGCAATATAAGTATCGCCATAAGCAAACGCCATTCCGATATAAATAATAAAGGCCAATATAAAGTTTACCGTAACACCTCCAAGCATGATGATTAAACGCTGCCAAGCCGGTTTAGAACGAAATTCCCAAGGCTGTGGTGGCAAAGCCATTTGTTCCTTGTCCATGCTTTCGTCGATCATTCCTGAGATTTTCACATAACCTCCAAGTGGCAACCATCCAATACCGTATTCAGTTTCGCCAATTTTCTTTTTTAACAGCGAATATTTAACATCAAAAAATAAGTAAAATTTTTCGACTCTTGTTTTAAATAATTTTGCAGGAATAAAATGTCCTAATTCGTGAAGAATAATAAGTAAAGATAAACTCAATAGAAATTGAGAGAGTTTGATAACTATATCCATTTTGTATTTTTAGTTCGTAATTTAACGCACAAAAGTAACGTTTCTATTTTAATTTGATAGTGCAATATAATACATAAGGTTTTAAATGTTTGTTAATTAATAAACATTTAGATTTCCAGATTTAACAAGAAGCTTTAACTTTACTTTTTTAAAGGCTATCATATCAATAAGTAGTCCAAAACCATTAAAAGTTACAAATATGGCTTCATTATTATTTTCTCCGCTTACTATAAAAAATACCACCTTAAAAAATAGAATCGTTATTTCGCCCATGTGTCAATATTCTGCAATTGACGGATTTGCAAATGATTGGCATTTAGTTCATCTCGGAAGTCGTGCCAGCGGCGGTGCAGCCTTAATTATTCAGGAAGCTACAGCGGTTTCTCCCGAAGCCAGAATTTCTCCTTCAGATTTAGGAATCTGGAAAGACGAACACATTCAGAAATTAAAAACCATTAACGAATTTATCGTTTCGCAAAACTCCATTCCCGGAATTCAGTTGGCGCATGCCGGACGAAAAGCAAGTGTTTCAGTTCCCTGGGAAGGCAATAAAAAATTAGATTTCGCTCAGGGCGGATGGCAAACCGTTTCTGCAAGTGCGATTCCGTATCATGAAGGCGAACCATTTCTTCCCGAAGCTTTAGACAAAAACGGAATCCAGAAAGTCATGGCTGATTTTAAAGCAGCTACAAAAAGAGCCGTTGAAGCAGGTTATAAAGTTGTAGAAATTCACGGAGCACACGGTTATTTATTGCATCAGTTTTTATCGCCTTTAACGAATGTTAGAACAGACGAATACGGCGGAAGTTTCGAAAACAGGATCCGTTTTACATTAGAAATTGTAGAAGCTGTACAATCAGAATGGCCTTCAGATTTGCCTTTATTTGTCCGAATTTCAGCAACAGACTGGGCAGAAGGCGGATGGAATCCCGAAGAATCGGTAAAACTTTCAGCCATCTTAAAAGAAAAAGGAGTTGATTTAATTGATGTTTCGTCAGGCGGATTAGTTTCACATCAAAAAATAGAATTAAAACCAGGTTATCAGGTTCAGTTTGCAGAGAAAATCAAAAAAGAAACTTCTATTTTAACCGGCGCAGTAGGTTTAATTACAGAAGCCAAACAAGCCGAAGCTATTTTAAATAACGGTCAGGCCGATTTAGTTTTGTTCGCGAGAGAATCTTTAAGAAACCCAAATTTGCCTTTAGATTTCGCGAAAGAATTAAACAGCGATATTCAATGGCCAAAACAATACGAACGAGCTAAAAATTAAAAAATAGCCACGAATTCACGAATTGTATATTCAGAAAAAAATAATTCGTGAATTCGTGGCGGAAAAAACTTTATAAGATGCAAAAAATAAAAACAGCGCTATTATCATACGGAATGTCGGGGAAAGTATTTCACGCCCCATTTTTAAGTATTCATCCCGGATTTGAATTATTAGGTTCCTGGGAACGAAGCAAAAAACTCATTCAGGAAGATTATCCAAGCGTAAAAAGTTATCCTTCGATCGATGAATTATTAACAGACGACGTCGAATTGGTAATTGTAAACACGCCCGTTGGAACACATTACGAATATGCAAAAAAAGTGCTTTTGGCAGGAAAACATGCCGTTGTAGAAAAAGCATTTACTACAACCGTGGCTGAAGCAGAAGAATTAGCAGCAATTGCAAAAGAAAAAGGATTAAAATTAGCCGTTTTTCAAAACAGAAGATGGGACAGCGATTTTAAAACTATTCAGAAAATAATCAAGGAAGGAACTTTGGGAGATTTAGTCGAAGCCGAATTCCATTTTGACAGATACAATCCGTTATTGAGCCTAAAAGCACATAAAGAAACGGCAAATGATGGCGCCGGAATCCTGAAAGATTTAGGTCCGCATTTAATCGATCAGGCCGTTTGTTTATTTGGTTCACCAAAATCAGTTTTTGGAGATATTCGGTATACAAGAGAAAATTCTTTGGTAGACGATTGGATCGATTTATTGTTGATTTATGAAAATTTCAGAGTAAGATTAAAAGCCAGTTTTTTTGTCAGAGAAGCCAATCCTGCCTACACGATTCACGGAAAAAAAGGCTCTTTCTTAAAACAACGCGGAGATGTTCAGGAAGATGAATTAAAACTCGGCAAAAAGCCAAATTTAGAATCCTGGGGAACAGAATCAGAAGATCTTCAAGGACTTTTGCACACAGAAGTTGACGGAAAAATAATTCGCGAAAAAGTACCAACATTACAAGGAAATTACTTTTCATTTTTTGATGGCGTTTACGATTCCATTATAAACAATAAAACAGAACCCGTAACCGCACAAGACGGCGTAAAAGTAATGCAGATTATCGAAGCTGCAATTGCAAGTAATACACAGAAAAAAGTGATTAATTTGTAGAAAATTAGCCCACGGATTTTACGGATTAAACGGGTTGACGCGGATTTTTTTTTAGACAAAGATTTTCTGTAGAGACGCACAGCTGTGCGTCTTACGTTTAGAAGTACGTTGTTTTCTTTTGCCACAGATTACACAGATTAAAGATTAAAAAAAACCCGTGTCAACCCGTTTAATCCGCCAAACCCGTGGGCCAAAAAAACGCACTACTATCCACCTCTACAGAAAAACCTTTGTCCCTTTGCATCTCAGAACCTTTGCACATCAAAAAAAATTTATAAACATACAACGTTATAAATTCACGAACTAGTAGGGTTTAATAGTGTATAAAATACCTTTTTAGTACTTTTATGGTATAAATTCAAAAAGCATTATTTTGATAGACTTCAATCCATTATCGTTATTTCAGACCAAAGGCAAAATCAAGAAAGTATATAGAGAAGCAAAAGCGTCTTATTTAAACCGTATTCGTTTTGCTGTTGGAATGTTTTATTTCGGAATGGGATTAAGTTTTGCAACCTGGGCAAGCCGAATTCCGGATATTAAAACCGCCTTACATTTAACCGAAGGCGATCTGGGTTCTATACTTTTTGCCCTGCCAATGGGACAATTGGTAATTATGCCTTTTTCCGGTAAAATGGTAACCAAATTCGGAAGTCATCGTATCTTGATTTTCTCCTTAATCATGTATGTTTTATGTCTGGCAAATTTAGGTTTGGCAACTACAGCATTCCAGTTATCAGTAGGTTTATTTATGTTTGGATTATTCGGAAATCTTGCCAATATCGCCGTTAATACACAAGGCGTTTATACCGAAGTACTTTTCAAAAAAACAATCATGTCATCGTTTCATGGCATGTGGAGTTTTGCCGGATTTACAGGAGCTTTGGTTGGTTTAGGAATGTTAGCTTTAAATTTAACCCCGTTTCATCATTTCTTAATTGTTGGCGGGATTGTACTTTTAATGGTTGCCTTTAACTTTAAATTTTTGGTCAAAGCCAAAGAAAAAATTAAAAATAAAAATTCCGAAAAGAAAAAACTATTTGTAAAACCGGATACCGCTTTAATTTGGTTGGGCGTAATTGGTTTTTGCAGTATGGCAAGCGAAGGCGTAATGTTTGACTGGAGTGGAGTTTACTTTAAAGATATCGTAAAAGCACCCGGACCATTAGTAGTTTTAGGTTATACGTCTTTCATGATTATGATGGCAGGCGGAAGATTTTTAGGTGACGGAATGATCAATAAATTTGGTCGTGAACGTGTTATGCAAATTAGCGGTGTCATGATTTCCGCCGGACTTTTTACCGCCGTTTTTCTACCTTATATAATTCCGTGTACCATTGCTTTTATGATGGTTGGTTTAGGCGTTGCGACGATCGTTCCTACCGTTTATAGTATGGCAGGAAAAAACCCTTCAGTTCCTGCGGGAGAAGCTTTAACGATTGTTTCCAGTGTAAGTTTCCTGGGTTTCTTAATGGGACCTCCAGTAATTGGACACATTGCGCAAACTTTCGGACTTCAGTTTTCTTTTGCTTTCATCGGAATCTTTGGTGTTCTGATTGCTTTTATGGTTTCTAAAATTAGAACAACTTAGCTTTTTAATTGCAAATTTTAAGTGAAGTAATCTTTTGCTCCATTTCATTACACAAAAGGATTTCCACTTCTATAGGGGCTAAGCACTCATTTTCTTTAGAATATTTTCGTTTTTAAACGAAACAAACAAAAATAAATTAACAGGAAATTGCCTATATATTAACTTTTTGATTTACATTTGAATTTCAAACTCTTTCCAGAGGCCTATTTTATCTTTTGATGCAAAGATTGAATTGTTTAAAACCAAAACAATTTCAATCTGAAACTATTTATCAAAATAAATTGGGTTATTTCATGTTCAAAAATTACGTGTTGGTTTTTATTTTATTGTCTTTCAAATTTGCTTTTGCACAACAAGAAACGACTTTTTTAGGAATAGTCATTGAGGCAAAAACGCAAAATCCTATGGAGAATGTTGTAGTAAGCATTCAAAATTCTGCGATAACACAACTCACAACATCAAACGGAAAATTCGAATTGCATTCTTCTCTTACCGGAGAACAATTACTTTTAATACACAGTCAGGGTTATAAAGATTTACTTTTAAAAATAACTTCAAATTTTGATGAAAAAGTAGATCTCGGAATACTTCAATTAGAAGAAAATTTTTCAGATGAAATTCCGGCAGCTTTAATTTCACTTCTCGAAAGTGATTTATCAGATGACAGCAGTTCTTCAGAAATGACTTCGGGACTTTTGCAATCTTCAAAAGATGCATTCATGCAAGCTTCAGCATTCAATTGGGGTCAGGCCAGATTCAGGGTTCGCGGTTTAGACAGCGAAAACGGAACCATGATGCTCAACGGAATGACCATGAATAAAATTTATGACGGAAGACCGCAATGGAGCAATTGGGGCGGTTTGAATAATGTGCTAAGAAATCAGGATTTCTCGGTTGGAGCAGCGGCTTCCAATTATACTTTTGGCGGTGTTTTGGGAACTCAGCAAATATTTACACGAGCGTCATTGTATCGAAAAGGAGGACAAATTACGTTTTCAGGAAGTAATACAACATACAATTTGCGCGCCATCGCAACATATTCTTCAGGTATGAATCCTTCGGGTTGGGCATATACGATTTCGGCAGGAAAACGCTGGTCAGAAGAAGGTTATTTTGAAGGAACAAATTTCAAAGCAGAATCCTTTTTTATTAGTGTTGAAAAGAAATTAAATGACAGACAATCTTTAAATTTTACTGGTTTTTACACACCCAATTCACGCGGAAAAAACTCAGCCAATACAGCTGAAGTAACACAATTGACAAACGAAAAATACAATTCGTACTGGGGTTTTCAGGATGGTGAAAAACGAAATGCCAGAGTTAAAAATGTCGAAGAACCATTGTTTATGCTTAATCATTATTTTAAAATTGATGAAAAAACAAACCTGACTTCGAGCGCAATGTATCAGTTTGGTAAAGTTGGAAACAGCACTATAGATTATCAAAAAGCAAACAGCCCGGATCCTGTTTATTACCGACAATTACCCAGTTATTTCAGTTCGCTTTATGCGAAAGACAAAGGCGAATTTTCAGGCGAATTTACTCCGGATTATGAAAATGCCGAAAGAAGCAAAGTCCTATTTCTTGAAAATTCTCAAATTGACTGGGACGCCATGTATCGCGCCAATCAAAAACCAATTGCATATTCAGATAAAATAACTACAGGTTTTGAACCCGCACAAAGCCGTTATGTTTTATACGAAGATCGTACCGATGACAAAACTTTTGCAGTAAATACAAACTTAAATTCGCAGCTTACAACCAATATTTCTTTTGATGGCGGAATTACTTTTCGGAATTTAAAATCGCATAATTTTCAATATCTTCTGGATTTACTTGGAGGAGAATATTTTGAAGATATTGATTCTTTTTATAAAGGAGATCAGTCACAATCTGATTTAAAAAATCCAAACCGACAAGTAAAAACAGGAGATACTTATGGTTACAATTATAATTTTCTGGCCACAACAATTGATGCTTTTACACAATTTAAATTCTCTTATAAAAAGACCGATTTTTATTTGGCACAATCATTTTCCATGTCAAATTACCAAAGAGACGGATTGTACCAAAACGGAATATATGCCACAAATTCTCTTGGGAAAAGTGAAAAAGTAAATTTCGAAAATTTTGGTTTTAAAGGCGGATTCACCTATAAAATTTCAGGAAAGCAATGGTTGTTTTTTAATGGAGCACATCTTATAAGAGCGCCTTCTTTACGAAATACATTTTCAAATTCACGTTTAAACAATTCAATTGTAGACGGAATCGAAAGTGAAAATATAAGCAGTGCCGAAGCGAATTATGTTTTTCATTCCCCCAAACTCAAAATGCGCTTAACGGCTTATTATACTTTGATCAATAATACAACAAAAACGACTTTTTTTTATGCCGAAGGAATTTTTGACAACGGAGCAGGTTATGATAATACAGATGCTTTTGTAACGCAGACTTTAACACATTTAAACAAGAAGAATAAAGGAGCAGAACTAAGTTTTGAATATCAAATTTCATCTTCATTAAAGACTGTTTTCTCTGCTGCTTATGGAAATTATACTTACGATAGTAATCCGAATGTTTTGATCACAAATGATGCAAATATTACTCAGACAAGTTTTGATTTTGGTAAAGCCTATCTTCAAAATTACAAACAACCCGGAATGCCTCAACAAGCCTATTCGGTAGGTTTAGAATATCGGGATCCCAAATTCTGGTGGATTGGGGCTAATGTCAATTACCTGACTGAAAGTTATATTGATGTTTCAGCAATAGCCAGAACAGCCAGTTTTTATGTAAACCCCAAAAGCGGTTTTACTTTTCCGGAAGCGACAGAACAGCGAACTTCTCAATTATTAAAACAAGAAAAATTTGATCCAATTTCATTATTAAATATTACTGGCGGTAAATCCTGGCGTGTTTATGGCAAATATGTTGGACTTTTTGCAAGCATTAATAATGTTCTGAATATAACATACAAAACGGGAGGTTTTGAGCAAGCCCGAAATGCAAATTTTAGAGCGCTTAACCAGGATATTTCTAGTGGAACACCATCTTTTGGATCAAAATATTATTACGGTTACGGCAGGACTTATTTTGTAAACCTTACCATTGGCCTATAACCTTAAAAACATATTTATTATGCAGAATAGATTCTTAAATTCAATTTTTATACTTTCATTTTTACTTTTTTACAGTTGTAATAATGAGGCAGAAATTCCTCAATTGGCATGTACACAACCTGATTTAACAGTAAATAAAACAGTCGAAAAAGTACGTGATGTTTCCGGTCTTGTGCCCAAACAGTATGTTTATAATGATATAATCGAAGCTTATGTAGTATCGAGTGATGAAGGAGGCAATTTTTTCAAAACCATTTCATTTCAAACCTTAGCAACCAAAGAAATTCCTGCAATTGGATTTAGCGTTCCTATTGATGTGAGCAATACGTATATCGATTTCAGGGTTGGAAATAAAGTCTATATCAAACTAAAAAATCAATTTACGGATATGTATTTTGGAGGATTGCGAATTGGAAGTTTATATGTTAGTAATGCCGGTGATCCAACAATAGGAAGGGTTTCTCAAAATGATTTTAAGAATGTATTGAATGCTTCGTGCACAATGGTTGATGAAAGCCAATTGGTTAAATCAATTTCTATAGAAGAAGCATTAAATGATGACAAATTAAATACATTAATAGAACTCAATGATGTTGAGTTTACAGAAGCAGCAATTGGTCGTCATTATTTTGAAGAAACAAATAATGTAGGCGGATCAACAAATTGGAATTTACGGGATAAAACGGGAAACCAAATCATTTTCAGGACAAGTGCGTATGCCAATTTTGCAGCTGGTTTTGTACCAGAAGGAAGCGGGAAAGTTAGAGGAATACTAACCAAATTTGGATCAGATTATCAAATGATGATTCGGTATGAAAAAGATGTTGTAATGACCGGAAAAAGAAGTACGCCATTTTTTGCCGAAGATTTTCAAACGGTAAAAAACAATGTAAATTTCACACTGCCGGGCTGGAGTAATATTGTTGAAAAAGCATCAAAAATTTGGAAAAGTATGTTGTATGCCGGCAACGGTTATGCCGAATTTAATACAACAAGTACAACAGCTGCCGAGAATGTGGCATGGCTGGTTACGCCAAAAATTAATATGACGGGTTATAAAAATGCGATACTATCTTTTAGAAGCGCACAACATGATTTAAAGGTTGATTCTCCACTGAATTCTTTAGAGGTTTATATTTCAACAAACTTTGACGGCTCAAGTATTACTAAAGCAAAATGGACAAAATTAACTGCTAAATTTCCTTCGTTATCAACGCCGACTCGTGAATTTATAAGTTCCGGCGGAATAGATTTATCTGCTTATTCAGGAAATATTAATATCGCCTTTAAATACATTGGATCAGGGAAAGATAAAACCCTAAACGGCGCTTTTATGGTTGACGATATTAAAATTTTTGGAGAAAAATAAGTTTCTATTTTTAAAAATGCATTTAAAGTATTGATTTTTAATGGATAATGTAGTGAATGTTAGTTTTTGGATTTTAAATTGTTAAAATTTGAGGGAATTTTGTATTTTGGTCATCCCAAATCAATACAAATACCACATGAAAACCTACTTTATCGCCATCATGATGATGGTTTTTCCATGCTTTTTGCACAGTCAGGATGCTCCTGTTCGATTAAAACAAATCAACATTGTAAAAACAAATTACCAAAATTCTAAAGACGGTGAAATTGTAAACAAAACCGTTGTTTTTAAGGAAGGAAAAATTGAAACAATTACGACTTCAGATGTTATTCAGCATTTCTTTTACAATCCAAAAGGATTATTAGACATGACCGTTAAGGATAAAGTGGGAAGCGACTGGAAAGAAGTTGTAAACTATACTTATGATGCCGACAATAACATCACAAAATTTGTAAAAAAATATCAGGAAGGACCGGATTACATTACAAAAGTAGTAACCTTTTTTTATGAAGGGGCAAGGGTAAAAGTAACGACTAAAAAAAGTACAAATCACCAAAATCTTGTTGAAGATATTGAATATATTGTCGAAAACGGAAATATTGTAAGACGTACTTCCCGCGATAAAAACAAACAGATTAATGGTAAAATTGAATACGTTTATACCAATGATAATGTGGTAAGACACAAAGGATTAGTTGGAGATAAAATTTCGAAAACCTATACTTTTGATGATAAAAAATCTGTAGACCAGTTAATTGTTCAAAATCTTTTTGGCGATAATTATAAAGTTATTGTGCCAATGATTTCATATCACGAAGATGAATTTAGTTTTGAAGCAATATCATATAATAATGAAGTGAATTTTAGTCCGTCGTCTACGGCTTTAGTTGCTGTAAGCAGAAAATACAAATACAACAAACTGAATTTCCCGATCTCATGTTCTCAAATTGAGGAAAACGGAATCGTAAAAACGGAAAAGACTTTTATCTACGAATAAAGAATTTAGCAATATTTTTAGCCATTTAGAAATTAAGTTTCATTGAGATTAGAACCCTTAATTGACTTAATTTCTAAATGGTTTCTTTTTTAAAGGAATGCAGTAATTTCTTAAATAGAACTTAAAAACTAAATTCTATAAGTATTAGTAGTTTACAAATCATTAAATTTGCACCTTATTCAAAGCTATGTTAGAAAAAGAAGTTATAAATTTTGAGAAAACAGCCATTGTTGGTATTGTAACTCAAAACCAAAGTGAGGAAAAACTTAACGAATATCTTGACGAATTAGAGTTTTTAACTTTTACCGCCGGAGGTGAAGTTATCAAACGCTTTACGCAAAAAATGGAACGTCCAAATCCTAAGACTTTTGTTGGGACTGGAAAAATAGAAGAAATCAATCTTTTTGTAAAAGAAAACGAAATATCGACTTTAATATTTGATGATGAATTATCGCCATCACAGCAAAAAAATATTTCTAAAATTATAGATTGCAAAATCTTAGACAGAACCAATTTGATTCTGGATATTTTTGCGCAAAGAGCAGAAACTTCATACGCAAGAACTCAGGTTGAGCTGGCGCAATGTATCTATTTATTACCAAGACTTTCCGGTTTATGGACGCACCTTGAGCGCCAAAAAGGGGGAATTGGTATGCGTGGACCCGGAGAAACAGAAATCGAAACAGACAGACGTATTGTTCGTGACAGAATCTCATTATTGAAAGATAAAATCAAAACGATCGACAAACAAATGGGTGTTCAGCGAAGCAATCGCGGTGCTATGGTTCGCGTGGCTTTGGTGGGTTATACCAATGTTGGAAAATCGACTTTGATGAATGCAATTGGTAAAAGTGACGTTTTTGTTGAAAATAAATTATTCGCAACATTAGATACAACAGTTCGAAAAGTAGTCATTAAAAACCTGCCATTTTTACTTTCTGATACCGTAGGTTTTATTAGAAAATTACCAACTCAATTGGTAGATTCTTTCAAAAGTACACTTGATGAGGTTCGTGAAGCCGATTTATTATTGCACATTGTAGACATTTCTCATCCTGATTTTGAAGATCATATTGAATCTGTAAATCAGACGCTGCAGGATATTAAAGCACATGAAAAACCGGTTATCATGGTTTTCAATAAAATAGATGCTTATAAACATTTGACGATTGACGAAGATGATTTAATGACAGAAAAAACACCGAGACATTATACGCTTGACGAGTGGAAAACTACTTGGATGCATCGTTTAGGAGAAGATAATGCACTGTTTATTTCTGCAACTAATAAAGAGAATTTCGAAGAATTTAGAGAAAGAGTTTACGAAGCAGTTCGTCAGATTCACATTACCCGATTCCCATATAATAAATTCTTGTATCCGGATTATAAAGATGCAATCGAAAAAGAAGAAGAATAAAATTTATTGAGAATTTTAAGATATATTTTATAATTTGGTCTGACTTTATAAATAGTATTATTTTTTTATGATATTAGAAATTCAGACCAAATTATGAAAAAACCATTTCTTTTATTTTTTCTGTTTTCCAGTTTGATTTATGCTCAAAAAATGGAATTAACTCCTGTTGAGTTTTATGTCAATTATCAGGATCTTCCTTCGGTATTTGTTCCTGTTGAGCTTAGAACTTTTAATGTAAAAGTTAAAACAGCCGGTTCTATTGAAAACTTTAAGAACACAAAATTGTTATCTGATTTCATTAAATTATACGGATGGAAAAGAGTTGCTGATTCCGGAACTGTAAATGTAGAAGTACAATTACTGGATTTTCAGAAAAAGAATGATGAAATAGAAAAGAATAGCGTTGAGGAAAAAAACCGATACGGAGTTCCGGAAAGGGTACTTGAAATGTTTACCATTGTTACGAATTATACAACAAATGGCAATGCTAAAATTGTATATTATGCAGCAGATTCAAAAGTACCAGTAGTAAATGAGGTCCTTAATTTTTCTAAAACGATTCCCTACAAATCTGTAGAAAATCATGATCTGCCTTATCTTCAGGATTATAATAAAAAAAATGAAACAGCTCTTTTTAATAAAAGACAGGCAGAATATGTAGAAAGTTCACTTAATCAGGTTAAAAATAAATTGAATGATAAATTTGGTTTAGCAGCGATTAATCTTAATGAACAACTTTTGATATTAATTTCAAAAGAAGAAGGCGATGCATATAAAACTGTAATTGATCAGGTTGTAAAGAAACTTTCTGAAATGAAACCAGATGTGCCAATTACGAATCTTGAAAGTGAATTAGAGCCTTCTGTAAAATATTTAGAATCTTTAAAAGAAAAATATTCCGGATCTAATAAGGCAAATAAAACAATTCGATATTCTGCTTATTACAATCTGGCTAAAATTTATTTGTATCTGGACCAGCCAGAAAAAACAATTACAGAAGGAGAAGCCTTAATCAAAAATGGATTTAAAAAAGAAGATGGAGAAACTCTTGTTGAAATGGGAAAAAAACTTCAAAACAAGTTTAATACCTTAAATATTAAATCAACACATAATCCTTTAGCCAAATAAGTAAAAATTAAAAGTCCCGCAAGTATTCAGTTAATTCGAATATTTGCGGGACTTTTAATTATATAGTAGTTTATTCTAGAATCCGAAGTTAATTCCTAAACCAAATACTTCTCTGGTTTGGAAACCCTGAAAAGCATTATCATCATAAATAGCCTGGAATGATAGATTTGCAGATAAAAACTTGTTTACTTTCATGATAATATTCAAGGAATAGTTGATATCAACATTTTGCGGATCTTCTAAATAATTAGAATACAAATTCAAAGTATTTTCGGCCGTTACGTTCGTCATTATTGCAAGCTTATAATAAACAGAAGCATAGAAACCTAATTCGTAACGTATGCTTTTGTTGGCATCAACACCAAAATAATCGCCATCTACATAGGGCAAACCGGTATTGGGATCTATTCCTGTCGTATAAGCGCTGTCTACAAAAGTGAATTTTGAAGTTAACGGCGCAAAGTTTATTTTAAGATTATCGTCTTTTGTCCAATAAATACCAGGACCTGTAGTAAGATATCCCGGAGACATAAATTTGGTACTTTCAGTTCTGATTTCTTTACCGTTTGCATCCTGGCCATAAATGTATCCAGTAGTAAACTGGGTTCTGAAATTCAGGAAATAAGAATAATACCATTGTCCAAAAGCTTTTTTTCCTAAAATTGAATTGAACTCGAGACGGTCATCTGTCTTCTTTCCGAAGTCAGCATTTTTAGTTTGCAAAAGTCCATAAGAAGCTAAAACTTTATTATCCCAGGTGATATCGTCTTTTTTGTAATTGAAGTCGTAATTGATTCCTAAAGTTCCTGAAAAGCTATCTTCTCCTCCGGCAATCCAATTATTAAAGCTTGATTGATTTAATAAAAGAGAAACAGTACCTTTTGCTTTCCAACCTTCTCCTTCGATAGTATCATTTATCTTTTTTACAGCTTTTTCAGTATTCTGAATCAATTCCTTTTCAGAATTTTGGGCCTGAACAAAAGTCAAATTTAGTAAGATGAAAAGTAATAACGTTATCTTTCTCATGTTTGTTTAGTTTAAATGTGTAAGAACAAAGATACTAAAAACAGTTAAAAAATTCAGGATTAATTCTTAATAAAGTAGGTTATTTCCTGCTTTCCTTGTATAAAGGTACTGCTGAACAGGCTTCTCCATACATAATACTTCTTGCAAAAGGCTGCAAATAAGTCGTTGCCAAAATGTAAGCGCGCATAGGAACCGGTTTTTTAGAACACCCTTTTACAATAACCGGTTTATTCGTGTAAGCGGAATAATCCAGATTTTTTAAAATTTCCTCGTATAAACTGGCGTCTAAATCTTCAATAGTTCCATTGACTACTTTTTTGGCAAAAGGCGCCAATTGTACCGCTACTAAAATTAAAGCCCAAGCCGGAATTATAGCATCTGTACTGCAATGCACAGCTACGTATTGATCTTGATATTGAGACCAATCGTGATTTTTTAAATGTTCTCTAAAGTCTTTTTCTTTCAATAAAAATCCTTCCAGAAGCCATTGTGAAATGTCAATTTGCACACGCATTCCCTTTGGATAATAATCTTCCAGATCAAAAACTTCTAAAGCGCTATTGGCAACTTTATTGATTATTTCTTCCATACATGAAGTCTTAAAGTCGAATGTCGAAAGTCATAAAGTATGTTTCGTTACGACTTTATGACTTTCGGCTTTATGACTAATTAAAGCATTCCTAATTCTAATTTTGCTTCTTCGCTCATTAAATCTTTACTCCACGGCGGATCAAAAGTAATTTCAACATCAACATCTTTTATGTGTTCTATTGTTTTTACTTTTTCTTCCACTTCTCTTGGTAAACTTTCCGCAACCGGACAGTTTGGAGACGTTAAAGTCATTAAGATTTTTACTTCGTAATCAGTATTGACCATTACATCATAAATTAATCCTAACTCATAAATATCTACAGGAATCTCCGGATCGTAAATGCCTTTTAAAACTTTTACAATTGATTCTCCTAATTCGTTTGTGTCTATTTCTTGTTCCATATTTTTGTTTGTTATTTTTTCGCCACGAATTTCACAAATTCCCCGAATTAACATTTTGCGTATTAAAAAATTCGTGCGAATTCGTGAAATTTGTGGCAGAAGAATCTTAATTTTTATTTTTTGCATCAAAAGCCAAAGCGTACATTTTGATGTTTTTTATCATCGAAACCAAACCGTTTGCACGAGTTGCTGATAAATGTTCTTTTAAACCAATTTCGTCAATAAAATCCATATCGGCATTTAAGATATCAGTTGCTTTTTGATTGGAGAAAGCACGAATTAAAATTGCGATAATCCCTTTGGTCAAAATAGCATCACTATCTGCAGTAAAAACAATTTTATCATCTTTTTGTTCACCCTGCAGCCAAACTTTCGATTGGCATCCTTTGATTAAATTCTCGTCGGTTTTATATTCTTCCTTGATTAACGGAAGACTTTTTCCCAATTCGATGATGTATTCATAACGCTGCATCCAATCATCAAACATCGAAAATTCGTCTATTATTTCGTTTTGTATTTCTTTTATTGTCATAATTATTCTTTCATAAAATCGACCAGCAAATTTACAAGTTTTTCGATTTTCTTTGGAGGAAAACCATTGTCAAAACCTGCTGTTTCGTAAGTTTTAGGATTCTGAATCACTTTTAAATTCCCAATTGCGGCACCATCATGAAAACGTTTTTCTGTTGGCGCTTTTAAAGTTGGGAGACTATCCAGATTTATTTTTTCAAATTCAGATACAATTTTATTCCATTTCGCATTATCTATTTGGCTTACAATAGCTTCGGTATCTCTTCCGTTTGTAATGGCAACCTTTTGATCCTGAACGACAATTCTTTTATATAGTCCGCGTGACATGGCAGTGTATTCAATTTGTGTTCCTGTCATATCTGTTTTTTTTTGGCTTGAACAGCCTGTTCCAATACAAATAACTAATAGCAATAAAGATAATATTCTCATAAAAATGTTTTTTTAGCTTAACATGGTTTTTGCTTTTTTAACCGCTTCAACCATCGCGTCAATTTCTTCTTTGGTATTATAGAAAGAAAATGAGGCACGAATAGTTCCCGGAATACAAAAGAAATTCATGATTGGTTGTGCACAATGGTGTCCCGTTCTAACTGCAATTCCTAATTTATCAATAATGGAACCTACATCATAAGGATGAATTCCGTCAATATTAAACGAAATTACTGATGCCTTATTTTTTCCGGTTCCGTAAATTTTCAAACCTTCAATTTCCAATAATCGTTTTGTAGCGTAATCTAAAAGTTCGTTTTCGTATTGCTGAATATTCTCAAAACCAATATTGTTTAAATAATCAATAGCAGTTCCCAGAACAATTCCGCCAGCGATATTTGGGGTTCCGGCTTCAAATTTATGAGGAAGATCAGCATAAGTTGTTTTCTCGAAAGTAACTTCTTTAATCATTTCGCCGCCACCTTGATAAGGAGGAAGTTTGTTTAGCCATTCTTCTTTTCCGTATAAAATTCCGGTTCCGGTTGGACCGCACATTTTATGGCCTGAAAAAGCATAAAAATCACAATCTAAATCCTGAACGTCCGGTTTTAAATGCGGAACAGCCTGCGCACCATCAATTAAAACTGCAGCGCCAACAGCGTGTGCTTTTTCAATAATGTATTTTATCGGATTGATGATTCCTAATGCGTTCGAAATATGATTTACGGTAACGACTTTAGTTTTTTCTGAAAGCAAAGCATCAAAAGCTTCTAAAATTAATTCTCCGTCTTCGTTTATCGGAATCACTTTTAAAGTTGCTCCGGTTTTTTCGCATAACATTTGCCAGGGCACAATATTACTGTGATGTTCTAAAGCAGAAACAACAACTTCGTCACCAGGTTTTAAAATGGAAGCAAAACCGTTGGTTACCAAGTTGATTCCGAATGTTGTTCCCGAAGTAAAAAGAACTTCGTGAGCAAATTTGGCATTAATATGTTGTTGCACTTTACCACGAGAAATTTCGTAAGCATCAGTCGCTAATTGACTTAAAGTATGAACGCCACGGTGAATATTGGCATTTATTTCCTGATAATATTTGACCTCGGCATCAATCACAATTTGTGGTTTTTGCGAAGTTGCCCCGTTGTCGAAATATACTAAAGGTTTTCCGTTTACTTTTTGGGTAAGAATTGGAAAATCAGCTCTTATTTTTTGGATATCTAGCATGTCTTATTTAGAAAAATTCTATTTACAAAAGTACTAAAACTAAATTGGTTTCTCCACGAAAACTATAATTTCCTTTTATAGCACCATCAATTACAGAGAAATATTAATTATGCAATTTTTAATTCTGTTTAGTCAATTTTACGAAGCGCAATTCAAAATTATGTTCTAAAATCGTGACCATAAATTAATTATATTGCATTAAAAATAGTTGCATCATTTATGAAAAAAATTCTAAAATTACTCGTTCTCGTTTTAGTGCTCGCATTTCTTTATTTTGGATTTACAACTTATCCAAAACTTGATTTAATTTCGGGTTTTTCAGCCAAAAGTATTGCGTCGGGACATTTTATTGATAATCGCTCAAAAGAGTTAATCGAAAAAACCGACAATGATATCGATATGATCGATTTGGCAACAAACACGATTAATGATGCGGGAAAATTTGCTACTTCAAATGTTTATGGATTAAAAGAACGAAAAGCGATTTATAGAGAAGGTTTGGGAGCTACTTTAATTAATGATGATTATGATATTTCTAAACCTTATTTGCTCCCAAAAAGAACGAAATTAGTTAATAATCTTCCTTTCCCTTACGGGAATAATGAGCCAAAAGACACTTCGTTTTCGAATGTTGATTATTCAAAATTGAAGAAAGCGGTTGACAATGCTTTTGATAAAAATGATGCTAAAGAAAAACGCACACGTGCAGTTGTTGTTTTATATAAAGATAAATTGATTGCCGAAAAATACGATACCGGTTTTAATAAAGACAGTAAAATTTTAGGCTGGTCGATGACAAAAAGCATCACGAGTTCGGCTTTTGGAGCTTTGGCAAAACAGGGAAAAATTGATATTTATAAACCAGCCCCAATTGCTGAATGGAAAAATGATGATCGTAAAATTATCACGATAAACGATTTGCTTCATATGAATTCCGGTTTAGAATGGGAAGAAAATTACAGCACGATTTGCGATGCCACAAAAATGCTTTTTCAGGCTGAAGATATGGGAAAAGTACAAATGGAAAAACCGGCACAATTTAAGCCAGACACGCATTGGTATTATTCGTCAGGAACGACTAATTTATTGTGCCGAATTTTAAGAAGTCAGTTTAAAACACAGCAGGAATACCTTGATTTTTGGTACAGCGCCGTTATTGATAAAATCGGAATGAACTCGATGATTGTCGAACAAGATATGTCGGGGATTTTTGTGGGTTCCTCATACGCATGGGCAACGCCAAGAGATTGGTCTAAATTTGGATTATTATACCTCCATAAAGGAAACTGGAACGGAGAACAAATTCTGAATGAAAGCTGGGTAAAATATACAGCAACGCCAACAAATACTTCGGGAGGAAATTACGGAGCACAATTTTGGTTAAACGCCGGTGGGAAATTCCCGGACGTTCCGCGTGATATGTTTTATTGCAACGGATATCAAGGACAAATGGTGGCAATTATTCCATCGTTAGATATGGTAGTTGTGAGAATGGGAGTGAGAGAAGGAGATAAAAGCTTTGATTTTAATGGGTTTTTGAAAGAGGTAATTTCTTCAGTGAAAAAATAAAATTTATAATGAAAAATTATTGGTTACCCATTTGTATTATGTTTTTTGGTTGGCTTCTCGCGGGTTTTGGATTTACAACAGCAATGGGGCATCCAATAAATACAATTTCTTTTTGCCTCGGATTGAGTCTGTCTTTTCTCGGAGTTATACTGCTTTTTAGAGTAAAAAAAATAAAATTTAACCGCGAAGGCGCCAAGTAAAAAGCGCAAAGTTCGCAAAGTTTTGTAATAAACCTTGCGAACTTTGCGTAAACCTTTGCGTCTTTGCGGTAAAACTAAACTACAAATCAAATCCTAAATTCACTCCCAATTTCATGGCAATGATTTTAGTAATTCGTTGTTTTAATTCTGGTATTTTGATGCTTTCGATAACAGCATTTGAGAATGCGTACATCAATAAAGCTTTTGCTTCTTTTTTCGGGATTCCACGAGATTGCATGTAGAACATGGCAGTTTCGTCAAGTTGACCAACAGTACAACCGTGAGAACATTTTACATCATCTGCAAAAATTTCTAATTGTGGTTTTGCGTTGATAGTGGCTTTGTCGCTCAATAAAATGTTGTTGCTTTTTTGGAAAGCATTTGTTTTTTGAGCTTCTTTTTCTACCAAAACTTTTCCGTTGAAAACGCCTGTTGAGCGATCAGAAAAAATTCCTTTATAATCCTGGAAACTTTCACAGTTTGGTGTTGAATGTTTTACCAAAGTATAATGATCAACGTGTTGTTTGTCATTAAGGATTGTGATTCCGTTAAGCGTACTTGTCAATCTTTCACCAAAGTGATAAAAGTTTAAGTTGTTACGCGTTAGATTTCCTCCAAATGAAAATGTATGAACTGAAGCGTGACTTTCTTGTTGTTGAGAAACGTAAGTATTGTCAACTAAATTTGCTTCGCTATTGTCATTCTGAATTTTATAGTAATCAATAATGGCACGTTTTTGAGCAAAAATCTCTGTAACCGAATTGGTTAAAACTGGATTTTCATTCAAACTTTGGTGACGCTCGATAATCTGAACATGTGAATTTTCACCCACAATAACCAAATTTCTTGGCTGAACCATTAATGCAGCTTCGTTTCCTGTAGAGAAATACATGATCTCAATTGGTTTGTCAGCTACTTTCTTTTTCGGGATATTGATAAATGCTCCTTCACTTGCAAAAGCAGTATTCAACGAAGTCAAACTTTCGTCTTTGCTTGCAATTTGGTTGAAGTACGTATCAATAACCATTTTATATTTTGGTTTGGTCAATGCCGATGACATCAAACAAACATCGATTCCGTCATGCGTTGTGGAAGACAAATGCGAACTGAAAACACCATCGATAAACACTAATTTGTAAGTGTCGATTTCGTGTAAAAAGTATTTTTTTACGTGGTTAAATTCAATTGCATTTTCCTGCTTAGGAAAAACCGTAAAGTCATTTTTTAAGATGGCGTTTAGCGATGTATATTTCCAAGCTTCTTCTTTTTTGGTTGGGAAACCTTTATTTTCGAAGTTTTTTAAGGCATTTGTGCGTATGTCATGCAAATCTGAATGTACATCGACACGCTCTTCAAAAGCCATAAAAGACGATACTAATTTTTCTTTTAAATCCATTGTTCTTTTTTAGTCTTAAAGTCGAATGTCTTAAAGTCTTAAAGCTCGAAACCTGTGTGTTATCTTACTTTTTCTCTTTTAAACTTTACGACTAGATTCCAAATATTTTATGAAACCGCTTAATAATTTCGATATTTCAGTTACCGAATTTAAAAGCATTTCAAATTCTTCTTTTATAATATATTCTAAATCAAAAGCCAAATATAATTGAGACCTAACTTCTCCTGCTGAAGCTTTCGCTACATATAAAAAGTAAACAAACTCTTTATCTGTATTTCTTTCAAAACCTTCTGCTATATTTGATGATATAGAAAGTGATGCGCGTCTTATTTGTCTAACGAAATCAAAGTCTTTTTTAAAATTAGAATTTTCAGTTGCCAGATATATTTTCTTGTTGAATATTCTAGATTTCTGCCAGGAATTTATTTCTTCAAAAGATCTAAATTTACTCATGCTCTACTTTTGACTTTAAGACTTTCGACTTTCTGACTATATTAATTCTCTGCTTTAATCCAGTCGTATCCTTTTTCTTCCAGTTCGTATGCTAATTCTTTTCCTCCGGATTTTACGATTTTTCCGTTGTAAAGAACGTGAACAAAATCAGGAACGATATAATCTAACAAACGTTGGTAGTGCGTGATTACTATAATTGCGTTTTTCTCGCTTTTCAATTTGTTAACTCCGTTAGCCACAATTCTAAGCGCATCGATATCAAGACCCGAATCGGTTTCGTCAAGGATTGCTAGTTTTGGTTCTAACATTGCCATTTGAAAGATTTCGTTTCTTTTTTCTCTCCTCCCGAAAAACCTTCGTTTAAAGAACGAGATAAAAATTTACGATCGATTTCTAACAATTCAGATTTCTCACGAATTACTTTTAGCATTTCGTTAGCCGGCATTTCTTCCTGACCGTTTGCTTTACGAGTTTCGTTGATGGCAGTTTTCATGAAGTTTGTTACACTTACTCCAGGAATTTCTACAGGATATTGAAAAGAAAGGAAAACTCCTTTGTGTGCTCTTTCTTCAGGAGCAAGATCAGCAAGATCTTCTCCGTCAAGGAAAACTTGTCCGTCAGTAACTTCGTAGTTTTCGTTTCCGGCAATTACAGCCGAAAGTGTACTTTTTCCAGAACCGTTTGGTCCCATGATAGCGTGTACTTCGCCAGCTTTAACTTCTATATTAATTCCTTTCAGGATTTCTTTATCACCAATTGAGGCGTGAAGGTTTTTTATTGATAACATTGTTTTTTTTATTTTATATAAATGTCAATTCTATTTTTGTTGTTTGGTCCAGAACATTAGCATTAAAATGCGCGTGCCCTAAATATTCCATGCCTAAATAATCGGCTGTTTTTTTGAACGGAATGTAAAAACTTTCTTCAATTTCATTGTCGTGAGAATTTGATATCACGCCAATTTTCTTTCCTCTAAGTTTTCGTCCGGTTTCTTTTTCAATTCGGATTAAATCTGAAAAACGATCAAAGAAAACCTTCATAATTCCACTCATATTATACCAATATATGGGCGTTGCAAAAATTAAAGTGTCGTACTTTTCGAGTATTCTCTTGATCAAAGGCAAAAAATCGTCTTCAATATTTTTACTTTCGTAATCATAATGAGAAATATTATAATCACTTAAATTAATTACGTCTATTCCGGTTTCTTTAGAAATCTCGTCCACAATTCTGCTTGTGTTTCCGTTTTTTCTGGCTGAACCTAAAATGATTACTTTTTTGTTTTCCATTAATACTTATTCATAATGCCCTTTCAAAGAAAGAATATTTAGTATTTCTATATTGTTTTTTCTTAAATGATATTTTTCTTTTTTGAATTAAGGATAAAGCAAGCTTTGTATGAACTCAGCTCTTCTTCCCCAGTTTTGATCAAAAATAAAACTATGTTTTCTTAATTCAGTTGCTAAAATATTTAAAGAATCTATTTTGATAAAATCTTTTTTTGAAATATCTAAAAAAAGTAATCCTAAATGATGTTCACTAATTTTTCCAAGCGTAATAATCTGACTCATTTTCCCTTCATCAATATTTAAATACATTGGTTTCTCAGACAAGTTTAAATAGTCATTAAATTCTGTTGCATTTATTAATTTTAGGTCAAATGTTTTAATCATCATCACTTTATGTTATTTCCACAAATTCTCTAAATCTTCTTTATTCATTTTAATCCCTTTTCCATTTTTAATGCTTTGTTCAGCTTCCAAAATTTCTTTCACAAATTCAGGGTTATATGGCTTTTCTTGCACTTCAATTTTAAAATCAAGACGTTTTGCTAAAGCTTTTAAAACTGGCAGATCTTTTTTCTTAACATTTTTCAGTATTAAATCCATAATGTCTATTTTTTAGTTCAAGATTTTCATTTTTGTTCAAACCAACAACTTGAAACTTTAAACTTGAAACAAATTTTAACCTACAGATCCTTCTAAAGAAATCTCTAATAATTTTTGAGCTTCAACAGCAAATTCCATTGGTAGTTTGTTCAATACATCTTTACTGAAACCGTTTACAATCAAGGCAATCGCTTTTTCAGTCGGAATACCTCTTTGATTACAGTAGAAAACCTGATCTTCTCCAATTTTACTTGTAGTTGCTTCGTGCTCTATTTTAGCCGATGGATTTTTACTTTCGATATAAGGGAAAGTATGTGCCCCGCAATTGTTTCCCATTAAAAGAGAATCACATTGCGAAAAGTTTCTTGCATTGTCAGCTCTAGGGCTAATTTGCACTAATCCACGGTAACTGTTTTGTGATTTACCAGCCGAGATACCTTTAGAAATAATAGTCGATTTAGTATTTTTTCCTAAATGGATCATTTTAGTTCCTGTATCGGCTTGTTGGTAATTATTGGTAACGGCAATTGAATAAAATTCTCCTACCGAATTATCTCCTTTTAGTACACAAGAAGGATATTTCCAGGTTACAGCAGAACCTGTTTCCACCTGTGTCCATGAAATTTTAGCGTTTGTTTCGCATAAACCTCTTTTGGTTACGAAGTTGTAAACTCCACCTTTTCCTTCTTTGTTTCCTGGAAACCAGTTTTGAACAGTAGAATATTTAATCTCAGCATCATCCAAAGCAATTAATTCCACAACCGCAGCGTGCAATTGGTTTTCGTCACGACTAGGAGCGGTACAGCCTTCAAGGTATGAAACGTAACTTCCTGCATCTGCAATAACAAGCGTTCTTTCAAATTGTCCTGTTCCTGCCTGATTGATTCTGAAATAAGTTGAAAGTTCCATTGGGCAGCGAACGCCTTTTGGAATATAACAGAAACTTCCGTCAGAGAAAACCGCTGAGTTTAATGCTGCGTAGAAGTTGTCTTTTTGAGGTACAACAGTTCCTAAATATTTACGAACCAATTCCGGATGTTCTTTTATCGCTTCAGAAATTGGACAGAAAATAATACCTTTTTCTCCTAATGTTTTCTTGAATGTTGTAGCAACAGAAACAGAATCGACAACAATATCCATTGCGACATTGTTCATCATTTTTTGTTCGTCTACAGAGATTCCTAACTTTTTGTACATTTCAAGAAGTTCCGGATCTACATCATCCAAAGTTTTGTTTGGATCTACTTGTTTTGGAGCTGAATAGTATGAAATTGCCTGAAAATCCGGTTTTGTATAATGAACATTTGCCCATTCCGGTTCGATCATTTCTTTCCACGCACGAAAAGCTTCAATACGCCATTCGGTCATCCATTCCGGTTCTTCTTTTTTAAGAGAAATAGCTCTTACGATATCTTCGTTTAAGCCAATAGGAAATGTTTCCGATTCAATATCGGTATAAAATCCGTATTCGTATTCTTTGGTTTCGAGTTCGATTTTTAAATCGTCTTCTGTGTATTTTGACATTTTTTAGTTTTTTAAAACGCTTTAAAATGAATTAAAGCGTTTAAATTTTGCTTTTAGATTCTTTTTAATTTATAGTGAAAAAGATTCACCGCAACCACAAGTTCTGCTTGCATTTGGATTATTGAATACAAATCCTTTTCCGTTTAATCCTCCAGAGAATTCTAAAATTGTTCCGGCTAAATATAGAAATGATTTTTTTTCAACTGCAATTGTTATGTCGTTGTCTACAAATATTTTATCGTCGTCGCCTTTGGTTTTGTCAAATTTTAAATCATATGACAAACCAGAGCATCCACCACTTTTTACGCCTACTCTTACGTAGTCGATTGCGGCATCAAAACCATCATCTTTCATTAAGTCGATGATCTTCTTTTTGGCTGTATCAGAAACTTTTATCATTATTTATGGTATTTGTTTTTAACTTTAAACTGAATATACTTTTAAAATAGTAATTAAATTATTACATTTTAAAGTCCTGTACTTCAATGTTAAAATGAAATTATCTGCAAAGATACGACTTAAAAACCTTTTTCCATAACGGTTCACATTATTATAACAAATGTTAAAATAGATAATACTTATTTAAGGAATTCATTATTCTAATTGTTAGTGTTTTTGAGAACTAAAAAATGATTTTTAATTAAATATTCAAAAATAATCTGTTTTGTAGGATTTAAGTATCAATACTGTATTTTTTATGTTAAAAATGCGTATTTATACGTATTGTTAGCCATTATTTATTGGTACTTTTGCATGAAATTGTGAGTAATTATGAAAAAACAGTATAAAAATAATTGGCTGAAAACACTTTTGGCAGTTTTTTTTGTTTTTGGATTAGGTGCTACAGTCTTTATTTTTAGTGGTGAGTCAGATGAAGTTGTTGAAAAGACTAAAGATGTATCCAGAAGTCAGGAAAATTTAAAATTAAGCCTGGAAGCCCTTGCCCAGCAAAATATATTAGATTCTTTAAACACTTTGCAAGTCGCTTATGAAGTGGCTATTCGCGAAAAAACGGCTTTGTCGGAACAATTGGAAGTTGAAAAAAGAAACGTAGAAAATTTGATAGAAATTATTAAACTTTCTAAAAATCCTTCGACTTTGCAAATTCAGGCATTTCGAAAACAACTTACAGGTCTAAAAACTTCCCTAGATTCGAAAGTTGTTGAAATTAAAAATTTAAAATCCCAGAATAAAAATTTACTTACCGAAATCGAAAGCCAAAATGTTGTCATGTATAAACAAAAGGCTGAAAATGACACTTTAATTTCAAAACAAAAAAAACTCGAATCTACTTTAAAAGATGCTTCAAGATTATCGTTGAATAATTTTAAAGTAATTGCTTTGAGAGAAAAAAAATCCGGAAAAGAGGAAGAAACAGCTAAAGCCAAAAGTACCAATAAGCTTAAAATTAGTTTTTTGGTAAATGGAAATACGGTTGCAAAAACAGGTAGAAAAGTATTTTATATTCAGGTTTTAGATCAAAAAAATACCGTTTTGGGTGAAAATAAATTGATCGAATTCGGAAATGATAAAGCTTTGGTTTACAGTTTTATAGTGAGTACTGATTTTCAGGGAAAACCTGCAAATGTTTACGGAATTTTAAATTCTGATGAAAATCAATTTAAAAAAGGAACCTATTTTGTCAACTTCTTCGACAAACAGGAAATCATGGGAAGCGCTTCGATTACTTTAGAATAAGAATATTTTAGCCCACGGATTTAACGGATTAAACAGGTTTGCACAGATTCATTTATTAATTTTAACGCTGAAGGTTTATACTTTGGTAGAAATAAAAAACACAGTGAAAATCCGTTTAATCCGTTAAATCTGTGGGTAATTTTCATATCTGAAAGAGAAACACTAGCATAAAGCAGTTGTATTTCCTAGCTTTGTTTTCAATTAGAAATATACTTTTATGAAACTTTATCCAATAGAATCAGGAAATTTTAAATTAGATGGAGGTGCGATGTTTGGAGTTGTGCCTAAAACAATTTGGAATAAAACCAATCCTGCAGATGACAATAATTTAATTGATATTGCTGCACGCTGTTTGCTTATTGAAGATGGGAATCGCCTGATTTTGATTGATACCGGAATGGGAAATAAACAATCTGAGAAGTTCTTTGGATATTATTCGCTTTGGGGATCACATTCTATAGATAAATCGCTGGCAAAATATGGTTTTCACCGAGATGATATTACGGATGTTTTTATGACGCATTTGCATTTTGACCATTGTGGAGGAAGTGTACAATGGAACTCTGATAAAACGGGTTATGAACCTGCTTTTAAAAATGCTAAATACTGGAGCAATGAAAATCATTGGGAATGGGCAACAAAACCAAATCCGCGTGAAAAAGCTTCTTTTCTTGCTGAGAATATTTTACCAATGCAGGAAAGCGGACAATTGAATTTTATAAAACGTCCTGAAAGTGATTTTGGCTTTTCTGAAGAATTAAATTTCGGAATTTATTATGTTGATGGCCATACCGAAAAGCAAATGATTCCGCATATTAAATATCAGGATAAAACGATTATTTTTTGTGCCGATTTATTGGCTACAGCCGGACATATTCCGTTGCCATATGTTATGGGTTACGACACGCGACCTTTATTGACAATGCCGGAAAAAGCTAAATTTTTGAATGCTGCCGCTGATCATAATCATTATTTGTTTCTGGAACATGATGCGCACAATCAAATTATAACGGTTGAACATACTGAAAAAGGTGTTCGGCTGAAAGAAGTTTTTACTTGCGAAGACATTCTTTAAAAGAATTTAAAAACATAAAAAAATCCCATTTCAACTGAATGAAAATGGGATTTTTAATCAACAAATTAATCTAACCTATTTTAATTGGTTTTAAATTTCCAAACCTGACCAACTGTTTCTCCTCCTTTATTGTCTTTTACGACAATTTTCCAGAAATATTCTTTTGTAGCTTCAAGTGTTACATCAAATGAAGTTGTACTTGTGTTTTCGCTCACTTTTAATGCAGGCGGATTTGTTGTTCCAAAATAGACGTCATAAGTAAGAACATCTGTTGCGTCAACATCTGTTGCTTTCCATTTTAAAGTGGCAGTTGTAGTATTTAAAGCAGCATTTAGAACTGGTTCTAATAATTCTGGAGCAAATGGCAAATGATTTACTACTGCTTCGCCAGAAGTATAAAGCTTGAAAGTTGCGGAAAAAGTACTTGATAAACCTTTGCTGTCAGTAGCTTTTATTCGCCAGTAATAGGCCGTATTTTTTTCTAATCCTACAGCTGTATTATTTGTTGTTACTTCGACAGTTTTTGCAATTTGCGAGAATGCATTGTCTTTTGCAACCTGGATCTGATAGGTTATAATATCCTTATTTGGGTCTGTAGAAACATTCCATTGAAAATTTACGGTATTGTCTACACATAATTTATTATCTGCCGGAGTTGTTAAGGTTGGTACACTTGGTGCTTCGTTTGCTTCTGGCGTTTCAGGATCGTCACTTCCGCCGCCACAAGCTGCAATTAATAAACCAAGGATTGATACATATATATACTTTTTCATTTTTAGATTTTTATAATTTTTACATATTCCGGAGTTTCTAAATAGATTTTGGCAGCATAAATTCCTGAAGGTTGGTTTTCAAGATTTAATTGCGCTTTTCCGTTTTCGATGGTATATGTTTTAGTAGAAACTAATTGACCGGCGAAACTGTATAATTCTATTTTAACTTCATTTTTATCACTTGGAATTTCGATTTCAAAACTTCCCGAAGTTGGATTTGGATAAGCAGCTAATATTCCTAAAACGTCTGATGCTGCAATTTTTTTAGAAAATACACCTTCGCAAGCTTTTGCAGTAGCAACTTCTAATAATCCGCCTGAATTTAAATCTACATTAAAGTTTGAATCATTTGTTTGAAACTGTTCTGTTCCGTTTATGAAAACTGTAAAAGGAGCTGTTCCTTCTGTAATTTCTACATTAACTTTCTTAGAAGTCGTAGTTGATTTTCCTGTAATAGCAGCGCCTTTTGCAATTGTAATATTAAAAGTTTGCTCATAAACTTCTCCGGGAACTGAGATGATAACAGCATAAGTTCCGGGTGTAAGAGCGGTAACTTTTAAACTATTATTTGTAAATGTTTTTTGGATTCCGTTTACAGTTGCTGTATAAGGTAATTGTGCAGTTGCTGTAATGTTAATTTCACCATTGTTTTCTCCAAGACAAGATTCTCCTTTTGTTTCAACAGCAAAGTTTTTTGATGGCAGGCTAAAGCTGCATTCTGTATTATAACTTGCGAATGCATCTTTGTACTTGGCCCATTTAGTATTAGCATACACAACATCATCAACAGTTATACAGGATAGATTTGGGTTGCTGGAAAAACTATTAAAATAGGAACTGTCCAATTTAGTATTACCGCCATTTTTCAGATTTAGTTTCATTAGATTATTATTGTCACAAATAATTTGAAATAAATTTGGATTTTTGGACAGGTCTAAAGCGGTCAGTTTATTGTTTGAAGCGTATAAAATTTCTAATTGTGGGTTATTAGAGAGATCTAAAGTTGTAATCTCATTTAATGGAAACATTAATCTTTTAAAATTTGGATGCTGGGTCACATTTAGAGATGTCAATTTATTGTAGCCACAATTTAAAATTTCCAGTTCAGGATATAGTGAAATGTCTAATGTTGTCAGATTATTAGATTCGCAGGATAAGTTTTTCAATAATTTATTTTCAGGAAAACTAACAGTATTCAAGTTATTATTGCTGACGCTCAATGTGGTCAATTTTATGTTTTTAGAAATATCAAGTTTAACAATTTTATTATTACTACTGATGTCCAAATATTCTAATTCAAGATTTTGAGAAAGGTCTAAACTTGTTAGTAAACCTTGTTGTGGGCTATAATTGCCTTCTACATTGGATGCTGCACAAGCTAAACTTTTAAGTTTTTTGTTTGCAGTAACGTCTAAACTTGTCAGTCTGTTTACAGAGCAGTCAAGTTTAGTTAATGCTAAGTTTTTAGATACATCAAGAGTTGTTAAATTATTTCTGTAAACATTTAATTCTGTTAATGCTAAATTATTAGAAACATCCAGAGCTATTAATTTATTTTGATAACAGTCTAGTTTTTTTAATGCTAAATTTTTAGATACATCAATGCTTTTTATAAGACCATTACCGTTATAAGGCAGTTTTAATTCTTCAAGTGCAGTAAAATCTGCAATTCCTGTTAGGTCTTCAATTTTTAGATTAGTGTAATAATCGCTCAAATCTAAAGTCTTGACAATAGCAATTTTGCTGGTCAATACTTTCCCATCTTCTATTGCGTCAATACCTTTCGTTATTAGAGATTTTTCAAAATTAAGATCCGGAATAAGGGTGTATTTTGCCGGGGCACATGGAGCATCAGTAAAAGTTGTGTAAGCATCGATACTCGATGACCAATTTGTATTTGAATATGTAACGTCATCTACCATTAAGCAATATAAACTTGGAGTACTTTTGATGGATAAATCAGTACTCTTTATTTTGGTATTATTTCCATTTTTTAAGTTTAACTCACTTAATAATTTATTTCCATTACTATTAAAATAAGTCAGATTAACATTTTTAGAAACATCTAAAGTTTTAAGCTGGTTGTAACTACAATCAAAATAATTTAATTTTATATTGGTTGCCAGATTTGTAGTTTCTATTACATTTGATTGAGCTTCGACTTTAGTTAAACCAATGTTGTCAGAAAGATCTAAACTTATCAATTTGTTGTAGGCACAATCTAAACTTTCTAAAGAGATATCGTTAGCAATGTTCAGGCTTGTCAATTGATTAAAAGAACAATCTGCATTTTTTAGTTTTGTGTTTTTGGACAAATCTAATGTAGTAAGTAAATTAGTTTCAATCTGTAAATATTCTAAAGAAATATTGTTTGATAAATCTATAGTACTTAGCTGGTTTCCTGAGCATTTAAGATACGTCAGTGTTTTATTTTTTGAAATATTTAATGAAGTTAATTTATTATAATTTACCTGTAAAGTTCCTAAACTCTCATTTTTGGAAACATCTAAATCAGTCAATAAATTACTAGTTAAATCTAAGGAGTATAGAGAAGTGTTTTGTGAAAAATCTACATTTTCCAGCTTATTAACAGCAGCATTAAGAATACTTGCTTTTTTGTTAATAATTATACTAGTTATTTGATTATGGCCACAGTCAATATTTAACAGTGATAAATTTTTTGAAAGATCTAAACTTGTCAAATTGTTGTTATTACAATATAGGGAGTTTAAACTACTAAAATCTTCAATTCCTGTTAAATCACTAATTGAACTAGATGAAATATTTAATGAAGTTAATTTATCAACGTTGCTGGTTAATACTTTTCCATCAGTTGTACCAGAATCGATTCCTAAAGCGATCAATTTTTTCTCAAAATTTGCATCAGGAATAATTGTATATGGTGCATTCACATCATTAATATCTACTACCGATACATTGTCAACCAAAATTTCAGAATTAAGAGATCCTGTTGTCCAGATGTCTACTTCTACATTTTCAGAAGCAGTTGGAGTATACTCAAACTCAATTTTTCTCCATTCTGTGGTAGAAAAAGTTATGTCTGATTTTTTGATTATTTCTTCTTTAAAAGTGCCTGGTTTATGATATAAACTAAAATCAATAGAAGAAAATGTTCCCTTCACTGTTTTGTGATACAAAGTTACACGATAGGTTTTGTTTGCTATAACTGGAAAATATTCGCTATTAATGTAATTGAAAGTTCCGCTGGCAACCATCATATTGGTGCTTGATGCGCCATTTTGAGCTGTTTCACTCTGGGAAACAAACCCGCTGAAATAACGATACCAATTGTCCGGTTGAGACGATGAAGTCCAGGTTTCAAAGCCGCCATTCGGGACTAAGTTAGTCTGGGCATAAATAGAAAAATTTGCTAATAATAGCAACAAGAGTAGTTTTGTTTTCATAGATTAAGTTTATGATTTCTGTCGGGCAAGTGTACATTCTTTAAGCGAGCTTTCCTTACGGGAAGACGTAAAGCGGGCTTTTTTTTAATAATCGATTTAATAAAGGCAAAAAGCCAAAAACAAAAAATCCCATTTTCAACTGAATGAAAATGGGATTTTTTTGTTTGAACTAATAATAATTATTCGACGATAATTTTCTTAACAGAAGCAGCATCCTCATTGATTAAATACACATAATAAACTCCCTTTGGTAAACCGGATAAGTTGATTGTGTTATTTGTATTAGTTGAATTTAAAGTAAATGATTTTACCAATTGTCCTAATGTATTGTAAACAGTTGCTTTTTCTAAAGTAATATTACTAATGCTAACTTCACCTTTTGTTGGGTTTGGATAAACAACAGCTTTGTCAAAAATATTATCTTCAATCCCTAACGAACAAGTTGCAGAATAAATAGTATTCGACTCTTTAATTTTGGACCAATTTGCATTTGAAAAAGCAGCATCGTCTACTTTTACACAACTAAGTTTGTTAAGGCCAAGAAAAGTGGTAGTGATATTGTTTGCGGTGTTTTTGCCGGTAACATTTAGTATGATTATATTTTTATTATTTCCATTTTGCAGATTTAAAAATACCAAAGGATTTGATACCACATATACAATAGTAAGCTTGTTATTTTTAGATAAATCTAATGATGTAATTTGGTTTGAAGACGCATCTAATGTTTCTAAAAGAACATTATGGCTGAGATCTAAATTGGTCAATTGATTATTACTACAGTTTAAATACGTTAGCGATGTAAAATTTTCAATTCCGGTTAAATTTTTAATATTACTGTTTGAAAGGTCTAAACTAGTAATAGAACTAATATTTGCAGTTGTTATTTTTCCATTTAAACCATCAGTATCAATTCCTAAATCAATTAATTTTTGTTCGAAATTATTATCTGGCAACAACACATATTCTATTGTACAATTCGTATTAAAAGAAGCTGTACTATCTTTTGCGATTGACCAATTTGCATTTGAAAAACTAACATTATCAACCTGAATACAAGTTAAATTTGGATTGTTTTTTAAATTATTATCCATCTTTGTAAAGTTAGCATTATTGCCGTTTTTTAAATTAAGACTTGTTAACTGATTAGAAGCACATCTTAAGTAATCTAGAGCTGTATTTTTAGAAATATCAAGATTTGTTAACAGGTTAGAATTGCAATTTAAACCACTCAACGGGTTCTTAGAAGTATCTAAACTTGTTAATTTATTCGATTCACATTCTATTCGTACCAAATCAGTATTTTTAGAAGTATCCAAATTTGTTAATTGATTATTTCCACAATACAAACCGTTTAATAGCGTATTCTTAGAAATATCTAAACTTGTTAATTGATTGTGATCACAAATTAAATCTGTTAAAGCAATGTTTTTAGAAACATCTAAAGCAGTCAATAAATTAGAATTACAATTTAAATGAGTTAAAGCTAAATTGTTAGAAATATCCAAAGTTGTTATGGCGTTTTCAGTAAAATACAGCATTTGTAATTTAGTATTTTTAGAGACATCAATACTCGTTATTTGGTTATTGTGAAAATATAAATCTGTTAAAGCAATATTTTTAGAAACATCCAATTTTGTTACCTTATTATCTCCAAGAGATAAATAATTTAAAGTAGTATTTTTAGAAACATCAATATCTGTTAATTGGTTACCGTCACATTCTAAATTTATTAAAGAGGTAAAATCCTGAATTCCGGATAAATTACTAATAGACTTTGAACTAATAAACAAATCCGTTACCGAAACTACTTTCGACTTCAGCACTTTTCCGTCAGGAGTTCCCGAATCAATTCCTTTTGCAATAAGGGCTTTTTCAAAATTTATATCTGGAATTAGAGTATAAGCGGGTTCACACAAAACATTAAAAGAAGCAGCAACATCTTTTTTATCAGCCCAATTTGTGTTAAAATAATTACTATCATCAACTTGAATACAGCTTAGATTTGGATTGTCTTTAAGATTTAGATATGCAAATTTAACATTGTTTGCATTCTTCAAATTTAGACTCGTTAATTGATTAGAATTAGCATATAAACCTACTAACGCAGTATTTACGCTAACATCCAAAGTGGTTAGCTGATTTTTTGAACAATTTAAAAATTCTAAAGCTTTATTTTTGCTTATATCCACATTTGTTAATTGATTAGATTGACAATATAGCTCTGTTAGAGTAGCGATTTTAGAAACATCTAAGTGGGTTAATTTATTTTCGCGACAATCCAGCAGATTTAAAGCTGTATTTTTACTTACATCTAAACTGGTTAATTGACTAGTATTACAGCCCAAAAATGTTAACGCAGTATTTGAACTTACATCCAAAGCAGTATATTTGTTTGAACCCGAATCTAATTTTGTTAACGCGGTATTTACTTTAACATCTAACGCTGTTAATTGATTTGCATAGCAGCTTAAATTAATTAAAGCAATATTATTGCTTACATCTAAAGAGGTTATTTTATTGTTATTACAGTCTAGAGTAGTCAGAGCGGTATTTTTACTTACATTTAATGTTGTTAATGAATTTTGACCACAATACAAATCAGTTAATGATACAAAATCTTGTATTCCTGTTAAATCTGAAATATTACTTTTGGCAAGGTCTAAGAACCTTACAGTGCTAATATTATAAGTAAGAACTTTTCCGTTTAAACCATCTGTGTCAATTCCTAAATCAATTAATTTTTTCTCAAAATTGGCGTCGGGAATTAAGGTATAAGCAATTTCAGGTTTTCCGGGTGTGTATAAAGCCGAAATTTCTTCCGGAGTCAGCACACGATTCCATACGGCAATATCGTCTATCGCACCTTCAAAATAATCCTTTTCATTGTTTTTGCCTATTCTAATAGAATCTCCAAATCCATTTTTAAATAAATCAACAGTTCCGGATAATTCAAGAACATTATTAATGTATAACGAAAACAAATTGGTATCATCATTAAAAGTCACGGCAAAAAATGTCCATTGATTATTGAAGTAATCTTTTTGAGATGAAAATGTTTGAGTATCAAAAGTAACATCTAAATAACCTTTAGAATAAAGACTTATTTTAAAAGCAGCATCCGGATTATTTCCATAATTTACTATGGCAAAATCAAGGCTTCCACTAACCGGTTTAGCAGCTTTGAACCAACCAGTAATGGTTCTTGTATTATTTGCTTGTGGAATATTAACTAATAAAGGAGTCATGCTGCTATTAATTCCGTTAAAAGAATAAGCAGAATTGGCGTTTCCAAATCGATCAGAACTCAAAGTAAGGTTTTGTGCATTTGCAGTAATTCCATTTGCGCCTTCATCAGAAGTGTTTCCATTAAATGGATAATAAAAAAGCAATCCAGACGATGGTACGTTTGCTGTTTGCGCATAAATAGAAAAATTAACCAATAAAAGCAACAAGAGTAGTTTTGTTTTCATAGAGACGATTTAAGATTCGCGCAAGTATATAGTTTTTTATTGAGTTTTCCTTACGGGAAGACGTAAAGAAGCGCTTGTTTTATTAAATTTCATTTAAATATTTAAAATGATTATTAAAGAAATTTTTAGTAAATAATCGGAGAAATCTTTAATTAACAAGGACATTGTCAGTATTTTGATGAACCATAAAAACAAATAAATTTCATAACGCATTGTTAATCGTTAGTTTTTTGTAACAAAAAATCATAATTTAGACCCATCTTTAACTTTACAATTATATATAAATACATGAGTCATATAAAACCATTTACTTTATCTGCTTGGGTATTACTTGTTTTAGCGGGTAGTGCATCGGTACAAGCACAAGTTTCAACTCCTAAACAAGCAATTACTGCGCCTTTAGCGATTGTTAAAAAAGCACCACTTTCTGAGAACGATTTAAAAAGATGGAGCCATCTTGATTTAGTTAAAGATAGTATTCCCGGAATGAGCGTAGACAGGGCTTACGCCGAATTACTGCAAGGCAAAACTGGCAAAAAAGTAATTGTAGGAATTGTAGATTCCGGTGTTGATATCGAACATCCGGATTTACAGGGAATGATCTGGACAAATCCTAAAGAAATTCCGGGTAACGGAATCGATGATGATAAAAACGGATTTATCGATGATGTTCACGGATGGAATTTCCTTGGCAACGCCGTTCACGAAAATCTTGAATTAACACGTATCGTTAAAAAAGGCGATGACGGTTCTGCAGAATATAAAGCTGCGTTGGCACAATATGAAGAGAAATCTGCTAAACTCTTAAAAGATAAACAACAAGTAGATTTTTTAATGGATGTTCATAATACGCTAAAAAAAGAACTAAATAAAACGACCTATAAATTAGAAGATTTAAGCACAATTACTTCAACAGATCCAAAAGTTTTGAAAAGTAAAGCAGTGATGACTCAGATTTTTGGTAATGCAGGAGCAACTTTTGATCCGGAAGCAGAATTAGTAGATTACAGAGAATCTGTTTACGACCAATTCGATTATAATCTGAATAAAGAGTATGACGGAAGAAAAGTAGTAGGAGACAATCCGGAAGACATTAAAAACAATCATTATGGTAATAATGTAGTTTTTGGTCCGGATAAAGAAAAAGCACTTCACGGAACTCACGTTGCCGGAATCATAGCGCAAATTCGCGGAAATGGTTTGGGTGGAGACGGAATTTCTAATAATGTTGAAATTCTTACCGTAAGAGCTGTTCCTGATGGCGATGAGTACGATAAAGATATTGCATTGGCAATTCGTTACGCAGTTGATAACGGAGCGAAAGTAATTAACGGAAGTTTCGGGAAAAGTTTTTCCCCACACAAACAATGGGTTTACGATGCTATAAAATATGCTGCTAAAAAAGATGTTTTAATTGTGCATGCAGCAGGTAATGACGGTTATAATATTGATGAAACAAAAAACATCAATTACCCAAATGACTCTGCAGATAACATCAAAGAATTTTCAGATAACGTAATTACAATTGGGGCAATTAATAAAGCTTACGGACCAAATGTAGTTGCAGAATTTTCAAACTTCGGAAAAATAAATGTTGATGTTTTTGCTCCTGGAGAAGAAATCTACGCAACAGTTCCAAACAATAAATACAAATATTTGCAAGGAACGTCAATGGCTTCACCAAACGCAGCCGGAGTTGCCGCTTTAATTCGTTCGTATTATCCAAAATTAACAGCTTCACAAGTAAAACACATTTTAATGGATTCCGGAGTTGCGCTTCCATCAATGGTAGTTTTGGGCGAAAATCCAGATCGCGATAAAGAACCGGTACCAGTTTCATCTGTTGAATCTTCAAGAACAGGCAAAATGGTGAATGCTTATAATGCTTTATTGATGGCTGAAAAAATGTCAAAAAAATAAAACAACTATAGAATATTAATCAAATGGAAGAGTGGCAACTCTTCCATTTTTATTAAAACAATCATGCGAAAAATTATCTTACTATCTTTTTTGAGTTTCGGTTTAAACTCAGCAATGGCACAAAATGCTCCTTATTGGCAACAACATGTCGATTACAAAATGGAAGTATCGATGGATGTAAAAAATTATCAATACAAAGGAAAACAGGAATTGGTTTATACTAATAATTCTCCTGATACCTTAAGAAAAGTTTTTTATCATTTATATCCAAATGCTTTTCAGCCAGGAAGCGAAATGGATGCACGTTTACATTCTATAAAAGATCCTGACGGAAGAATGGTCAATAAAGTAAAAGGTGCCGATGGTAAGGATGTAAAACAAAGCCGAATTGAAACGTTAAAACCTAACGAAATAGGATTTCTTAAAATTACAAATCTTAAACAAGATGGTGTAACGGCTCAAACCAGAACCTCTGGAACAATTTTGGAAGTTACTTTGGCTAAGCCAATTTTACCCAACTCAAAAACTACTTTTACGTTAGATTTTGACGGACAAGTTCCAGTTCAGATTCGTCGTTCAGGACGTAATAATTCTGAAGGGGTTGAACTTTCTATGTCACAATGGTATCCTAAATTAGCCGAATTTGATTTTGAAGGCTGGCACGCTGATCCCTATATTGCAAGAGAATTTCACGGTGTTTGGGGTAATTTTGATGTAAAAATTACAATCGACAAAGATTATACACTTGGCGGTTCAGGATATTTACAAGATAAAAACCAAATTGGTCATGGTTATGAAGATGCTGGTGTAACGGTAGTTTATCCAAAAAAAGCAAAAACATTAACATGGCATTTTATTGCGCCAATGGTACACGATTTTACATGGGCTGCAGACAAACAATATACACATGATATTGTAAAAGGTCCAAATGATGTTGACTTGCATTTTTTCTATAAAAATGATCCAAAAACGACTGCAAATTGGAAACAATTAGAACCTTTAATGGTGAAAGTAATGGATTTTTACAATCATAAAGTTGGTGCATATCCGTACAAACAATATTCATTTATTCAGGGTGGAGACGGCGGAATGGAGTATGCAATGTGTACTTTAATGTTAGGAAGCGGAACTCTTGAAGGAATTTTGGGAACGGCAACGCACGAAATGGGACATTCTTGGTTTCAGCATGTTCTGGCTTCAAACGAATCAAAACATCCATGGATGGATGAAGGTTTTACAACCTACATCGAAGACATGGCTCTCAATGAATTAAAAGGAGATAAAAAAGTAGAGAATCCTTTTACAGGAAATTACAAAGCTTATTATCAATTGGTTAATTCAGGAAAAGAACAGCCACAAACAACTCATGGTGATCGTTATGATGAAAACAGACCATACAGTATTTCATCTTATGTAAAAGGAAGCATCTTTTTATCGCAATTAGAATATGTAATTGGAAAAGAGAATGTAAATGCAACTTTAAAAAGATATTACAATGATTTTAAATTCAAGCACCCTTCTCCAAACGATATCAAAAGAACAGCTGAAAGAGTTTCTGGCGCTGAATTAGATTGGTATTTGGTTGATTGGGCTGAAACAGGAAATACAATTGATTACGGAATTAAAGATGTTGTAGATAATTCAGGTAAAACAACGGTGAGTTTAGAAAGAATTGGAAGAATGCCTATGCCAATAGATTTAACAGTTGAATACACAGACGGAACTTCTGAAAGTTTCTACATTCCGTTAAGAATGATGAATTTCATTAAACCAAATCCTAATCCTAATGTAAAAAGAACTGTTCTGGAAGACTGGGCCTGGGCACAATCAAATTACAGTTTTACAATAGACAAAAACAAAACGGCGATCAAAAAAATCACGATTGATCCAAGCGGATTAATGGCTGATATTAAAGCTGCCAATAATGTCTATGAAGTGAAATAATCCTTCGTTTTAAAACATAAAAGTCCCGTTTAATTTCTTTTCATAAGATTTTAAACGGGATTTTTATTTGTAAATCTGATTTCAATTGATCTTAATATTTAAGTCCCAGCGGGACAACATATTTATAGAAACACAAATCCTATTGTTTGACAGAACCCCATCGGGGTGGTATCTTTTGTAGTCGATATAAAATAGGATATCGCTCCGCTGGAGCTTGTTTTTAAATCCTATTCCTGACTATAAATATGATGCTCCGCTGGAGCATTAATCTAACTTAGTTTTAAAAAAAAATTGACCTTGAAATTCTATAAAATAGCACCCCAGGTTTTTTCATCTTTCAATAATATTTCTCTTAAAATCTGGATAGGCGGCGTTCCGTTATCAAGCATCGCGTCATTAAATTTCTGCAGACTATAATCGCTTCCTTCTTGTTTTTTATAATCTTCGCGGAGTTTTAAAATTTGCAGTTTCCCTAAAGTATAAAACAAATAACCCGGATCATAAGTACCGCGCATGGCTTCTTGTCGCGAAGGTTTGTCGCCCTGATACCAATTATCCATAAAAAATTTAGTCGCTTCATCAACAGTCATTCCATGGCAATGCGTTTTAATCGATACGCACAAACGGCAAATGCGCAAAAGAGCGTCTCCGGATTGTGCCAGACGATATTTTGCAGCTTTAATAGGATCTCCGGTATTTCCATATCCTTCGTCAATCATCATTTTTTCCGTATAATGTGCCCAGCCTTCTACATACGCATAACTCATAAATACCTTTTGAATTTTAGAAGTTTTAGCCGCATTCGAATGTAAAAACTGAGTGTAATGTCCGGGATAAGCTTCGTGAATCGAAACAATATCAGTAGTATAATAATTAAATTGAGCCAGCCATTCTTCCTGTTGCTTTGCAGTCCATTTTGGGTCTACAGGCGTAATATAATAAAAAGCCTGAGTTGCTTTTGTTTCAAAAGGACCTGGTGAATCCATTGAAGCCGTACTTGTTGCTCTTGCATAAGCCGGAGTTTCCTGAATTTTAACACGCACTTCAGATGGCATTGTTGTAATTTTATGATCGATTACGTATTGACGAATTGCTTCAATATTCTTTTTTGCGTGCGGAATCAAATCTGCAGCTGTTGGATGTTCTTTTTGCATGTCATTATAAACATCAACCGGTTTTTTATTCGGATCAATGATTTTTGCAGCATTGTTAAAAGATTCCTGTTCCTTTTTCAATTCTTTCAAACCAATCGCTAAAATCGCGTCAGGAGATAATTTAATTTCTTCCTGATACAGCAGCATTTTTTTATAATTTTCTACTCCAATTGCATATTTGTTGTTGGCTTTAGGTAATTTTTCTTTTTCTAAATAAGAAGCATAATCGTTAATGGCGACAATTGCTTTTTTATTTGTCTCGTTAAAAGCCTTCATTAAACTGTCATTTTTGACATCTTTTAAAGCTATCAAAAGATCGTTTCCTAAAAACGAAGCCGAACCTCTTGCAATGTCAATCGCCAAATTAATATGTGGTAATGCAAGAGAATCCTGCAAAGTTTCTTTAGCTTCCTTAAACAACCTTGGCGCTTCTTTTTCAATTGCGATAATCGATTTTATCTGTTGTTCAATAGGAGCAAAATTGCGTTGAATATAAATATTAACATCAATCATTCCCGCATAAGCCATTGGATTTTTGGTGTAAACCCTTAAATCTTCAATGCTGTATAATTCATTTTTAGCATTTGATTTAATGATTTTCCAGTCGTAATATGTTTTTTTGCTTAACGCCGAAGAATCAATTGCAGCAAATTCCTGATCGAATTTTTTCAGGGCAGCAACTCGTTTGTCAAGATCGGTTTTACTGTAATGACCTAGTTTGCCGTCATATTCGTGTAATCCCAGGTAAACCCCCATTTGCGGATTCCACTCAAGACTTTCAGTAATATATTTTTCGGATAAATTTAGAAAAGCTTCATCGCCGGATCCGGAAGAAGTATCAGTATTGTCTTGTTTTTTGTTACAGCTAAAAAGAACAAAAAGTAAGGCAAAAGAAAAAATAAAGGGGTTTTTCATATCGTTTTTGGTTTGAAATTTAAGGGCATTAACGAAGTGATATTCAGTAAGACATCAATATCAAAAATAACAAAATTTCAAACCAAAAACAGTAATTGTAGTGCTATTATTTCAAATGTTCCAACATGTCTTTTGTCATCGATTCAAGATCAAAAGTATGTTTCCATCCCCAATCTTTTCTCGCTTCAGAATCATCAATACTTGCTGGCCAGCTATCTGCAATTTTCTGACGGAAATCAGGCTCATAAGTAATCGTAAATTCAGGAATATGTTTTTTAATTTCATTAGCAATTTCAGTTGGCGTAAAACTCATCGCTGCTAAATTGTATGAAGAATGTATTTTGATGTTTTCAGCCGGAGCTTTCATAATATTAATAGTTGCTTCAATCGCATCATCCATATACATCATTGGCATTTTAGTTTCTGATGATAAAAAGCACTCATATTTTTTATCGGCAATAGCCTTATAGAAAATATCAACAGCATAATCCGTAGTTCCGCCGCCAGGAGGTGTAGACCAGCTAATTAAACCAGGATAACGGATGCTTCGAACATCTACTCCATAAATATTATGATAGTATTCGCACCATCTTTCTCCCGCTTGTTTACTAATTCCGTAAACCGTAGAAGGCTCCATAATAGTATATTGAGGCGTATCTTCTTTTGGAGTTGTTGGTCCAAAAACGGCAATGCTTGAAGGCCAGAATATCTTTTTTATTTTTTTGGCTTTAGCCAGATTCAAAACGTGAAACAATGAATTCATATTCAGATCCCAGGCAAATGCAGGATTTTTTTCGGCTGTAGCCGATAAAAGTGCCGCCATCAAATAAATATCCGTAATTTGATGTACTTCAACAAGATGTTCTATTTGATTGAAATCTAAAGCATTGACCACTTCAAAAGGACCGGAATTAACAACGTCAGTATTTAATTTTCGAATATCAGAAGCAATTACATTTTCTGTTCCGTATAACTTACGCAGTTTTTGAGTCAGTTCTGTCCCAATTTGACCGCAAGCGCCAATGATCAATATTTTTGGATTCATTTGTTTAGATTTAGTGTTGCAAATATAACGTTTTCGCAAATATTTTCACTTTTTAGAGCGACAAATTGTAAATTTAATAATGATAAAGATGCTTTTTTGGATTATTCGCTGTACATGCTCACACGCATTAGCCATGAATTCACGAATTTTCTTTCTTCGGGCTTAATTAGTAAAACATAAAATTCGTGAATTCGTGGCTATTAAATAGTAGTTAAAGTTTACGTTTTGTAATGAAAATCAGAATTCGTAATTGTAAATTTACTTTGTAACTTTGTAGCTTAATGTTTTACCAAATGAAATATAAAATATCTCTTTTTTTGCTTTTAATTTTTGTGTTGAATTCATGTCAGAATCAAGATGAAAAACGTCTTGCTGAAAACGAAAAAGAAGCGAAAAAGAAGGAAAAAATCTTCAGTAATATTAATAAATCCTGGACATTTATAGACGAACCTATTAATGAAGTTGCCGAACAAAAAGTAGCAACATGGAATGAATGGCGTGAGTTTTTAAAGGAAATTGGCGATAAACCAAGAAAAACTATTGGAGCATTTCAGAAAAAATCGACTGTGATTTCAAAAAAAGCTTTGGCATTAAACGATAATATTCCTGTAGAATTTAATATTCCTGCGATAAAAAGCCGAATTTCAATTTTGATTACAAAAGTGAAAATGATGGATTTGTTTATTCATCTGAATCAGATTCCTGACGAAAAAGTGACGTTTTTAATTGGAGAAATCAACAAAGAAATCATTTCTCTGGAAAGACAAATGGATAAAGTTGTCGAAAGAAGTAAAATACCAAAAGAAGAAGGAGAAGAAGATTTCCTGAGAATGTTAGATACAACGCGTGCGATTCCGAATTCGAAAACAGTTCCGCTTCCAGCACCAAATATGGATCAAAATCGACAAAAAATTGAGTAAAAACGCCTTATATACTATGTATGATAATCTGCCAAAAAATCAGCAGATTGCCACACAATTATTAGAACAAAATCAGATAAAAATGCATCTTAACGGTTTGTTAGGATCTGCAGTTTCATTTGTGATACGCGCTGTTTTCAGGAAAAGTGAGTTGCCTTTTTTGATTGTTTTAGACAATAAAGAAGAAGCAGCTTATTACCTGAATGATCTGGAACAAATGATTGGCGAACAGGATGTTTTATTTTATCCCGCATCATTTCGCCGTCCGTATCAGGTTGATGAAACCGATAATGCAAATGTTTTGCTTCGCGCTGAGGTTTTAAACCGAATAAATTCCAGAAAAAAACCAGCCATAATTGTTACGTATCCTGAAGCACTTTTTGAGAAAGTGGTGACACGTCAGCAATTGGATAAAAACACACTGAAAGTCGCTTTGAACGATAAAATTTCGATCGATTTTATCAATGAAGTTTTGTTTGAATACGAGTTTAAAAGAGTTGATTTTATTACAGAACCCGGAGAATTTTCGGTTCGTGGAGGAATCGTCGATGTATTCTCCTTTTCAAACGATCATCCGTATCGAATTGAGTTTTTTGGTAACGAAGTAGATAGTATCCGAAGTTTTGATGTAGAAACACAATTATCTGTAGAAACACATAAAAAAATCACGATTATCCCGAATGTTGAGAACAAGATATTTCAGGAAAATCGCGAAAGCTTCTTAGATTATATTTCCGAAAAAACGGTCATCTTTATTCAAAATACCGACGGACTTTTTAGTCAGTTAGACAAACAATTTGCAAGGGCAGAAGAAGCATTTTCGAAACTTTCGGGAGAAATAAAACACGCAACTCCCGAACAATTATTTTTAAATCAGAGTTCGTTTATTAAACGAGCATTAGATTTTTCGGTAGTAGAATTGGCTTCAAAACCTATTTTCAAAACTACCAAAAAATTTGAATTTCATATTCAGCCGCAACCGTCATTCAACAAGCAATTTGATTTGTTGCTGAATAATCTGAGCGACAATCATTTTAACGGATACAAAAATTATTTGTTCTGTTCGAATGAAACGCAGGCAAAACGTTTTCATGATATTTTCGAGACTTTAGACGAAGCCAATTCTGAGAATATTCGAAAACAATATCATACAATTGTATTGCCACTTTATCAAGGTTTTATCGACGAAGAAAACCAGATTACGGCTTATACCGATCACCAGATTTTTGAACGTTATCATAAATTCAACATCAAAAATGGTTATTCTAAAAAGCAGAATATTACGCTTAAAGAATTAACGTCGCTTTCGGTTGGTGATTATGTAACGCACATCGATCACGGAATCGGGAAGTTTGGCGGCTTGCAAAAAATTCAGGTCGAAGGCAAAACGCAGGAAGCTATAAAATTAGTTTATGCCGATAATGATATCGTTTATGTAAGCATTCATTCGCTGCATAAAATCTCCAAATACAACGGAAAAGACGGAACGCCGCCCAAAATATACAAATTAGGATCGAACGCCTGGAAAATTTTAAAACAAAAAACCAAAGCGCGCGTCAAACATATTGCCTTCAACCTGATTCAGTTGTATGCAAAACGCCGATTGGAAAAAGGGTTTCAGTTTGCGCCGGACAGTTATTTGCAAAACGAATTAGAAAGTTCATTTATTTATGAAGATACGCCGGATCAAACCAAATCGACACAAGAAGTAAAAGCCGATATGGAAAGCGATCGCCCAATGGATCGTTTGGTTTGTGGTGACGTAGGTTTCGGAAAAACGGAAGTTGCCATTCGTGCTGCTTTTAAAGCCGTTGACAATAGCAAGCAAGTGGCGATTTTAGTTCCTACAACTATTTTGGCATACCAACATTACAGAACTTTTACGGAACGATTAAAAGATATGCCGGTTTCTATTGGCTATTTAAACCGATTTAGAACTGCAAAACAAAAGGCACAAACCTTAAAAGATTTAGCCGAAGGAAAACTTGATATCGTCATTGGAACACATCAATTGGTCAATAAAAATGTGGTTTTTAAAGACCTTGGTTTATTGATTGTCGATGAGGAACAAAAGTTTGGTGTAAACGTAAAAGACAAACTAAAAACAATTGCGGCAAATGTCGATACGCTGACATTGACGGCAACGCCAATTCCGAGAACGTTACAATTTTCGTTGATGGCAGCAAGAGATTTATCTGTAATTACAACGCCTCCGCCAAATCGTTATCCGATAGAAACAAATGTAGTTGGATTTAATGAAGAAATAATTCGTGATGCGATTTCGTATGAAATTCAAAGAAACGGACAAGTTTTCTTTATCAATAACCGAATCGAAAATATAAAAGAAGTAGCCGGAATGATTCAGCGTTTGGTTCCAAATGCAAGAGTTGGAATTGGTCACGGACAAATGGAAGGTGCTAAACTCGAAGAATTAATGTTAGGTTTCATGAACGGAGATTTTGATGTTTTGGTAGCAACCACAATCATCGAAAGCGGTTTGGATGTACCAAATGCCAATACTATTTTCATTAATAATGCGAACAATTTCGGATTGTCTGATTTACATCAAATGCGAGGCAGAGTAGGGCGTAGCAACAAAAAAGCATTCTGTTATTTTATCTGTCCGCCGTATTCATCCATGACCGAAGATGCCAGAAAACGTATTCAGGCTTTGGAACAGTTTAGCGAGTTAGGAAGTGGTTTCAACATTGCCATGAAAGATCTTGAAATTCGTGGTGCAGGGGATTTATTAGGTGGCGAACAAAGCGGTTTCATAAACGAAATTGGTTTTGATACGTACCAAAAAATCATGAATGAAGCGATTGAAGAATTAAAAGAAAACGAATTCAAAGATTTATACCCGGCAGAGAACGATATTGAAACGAAAGAATACGTAAAAGATTTACAAATCGATACTGATTTTGAGTTGTTATTCTCAGATGAATATATCAATAATGTTACAGAGCGTCTGAGTTTATACAACGAGTTGGGTTCTGTGAAAAATGAAGTAGAACTGGTTATCTTTCAAAATAAACTAATTGACCGTTTCGGACCAATGCCTCCGCGCGCCAATGCCTTGATGAATAGTATTCGCATCAAATGGATTGCAACCAATATAGGAATTGAGAAACTGGTCATGAAAAAAGGCAAAATGATAGGTTATTTCGTTTCGGATCAACAGTCTGATTATTACCAATCGAAACGTTTTCATAAAGTAATAAAATTTGTGCAGACACATAGTAATATTTGCACGATGAAAGAAAAAGAAACTCCAAATGGTTTGCGTCTTTTACTGACTTTTGAGAATGTAAAATCAACCAAAAGAGCTTTGGAATTAATGGAAATGTTGGGGGAGTAAAAGAAAAAAAGTTGCCACTAATTTCACGAATTTTCGCAAATTTTATTGTAATGCGAAATTTTAATTCGTGCTAATTAGTGAAATTAGTGGCAAAAAAATCTTAAGTTTTATTTATCTTTTACTTAAGAAAAACCTTAGAATTAATAAGTTTTCTTTGAGAGAAATTTTAACGCAAACTTCTCTATGCACTATTACTTTATTATACTCTTTTTATTTTTTGGATTAACTTCAGTTCTTGCTCAGGAAAAGAAACAAATCGTTTCAAATGATTCCCTAAAATCAGAAACAATAGATCCTTTGCGTCCCGCGAAAGCAGCTTTTTATTCGGCTATTTTTCCTGGTTTAGGACAAATTTATAATAAGAAATATTGGAAACTTCCTTTAGTTTATGGCGCAATAGGAACCAGCGCTTATTTTTATATTGATAGTCAAAAAAACTATAATATCTACAGAGACGAATATAAAAACCGTCTTGAAGGCAGGAAAAGTGATTCTGAATATTTGGCGAGATTAAGTGAAACTCAGCTTTTAAGTGCCCAAAAACAATTTCAACGAAATAGAGATTTATCCGCTTTGTTTATCGTTGGTTTTTATGTTTTAAATATCATTGATGCCAATATCGATGCTTCTTTGTCTCAATTTAATGTAAGCGAAAAATTGGCTTTTAAACCTTCAATAAATATAAATACTTTAACATCTGAAAATAATTTTGCTATTGCGCTTAACTATTCATTTTAAAAAACTAATATAAAATAAAAGGCCGGATGAAATTTCATCCGGCCTTACTTTTAAGCAATATTAATTCGCGCTAATTCGTGGCAAAAAAATTACTTGACAATCAGTTTCTTTGTCACATTAAAAGCTGTAGAATTAATGTTTACAATATAAATACCAGAAGATAAATGATGATTAATTTGCCCTGAACTTGAAAGTTTTTCTGTTAAAACAGTTCTTCCGTTTATATCAGAAACAGTAATAGAAGCCACATCTCCAGATGCTAATTCAGGTAATAATACATGAAATTCATTGTCTGTTGAAGGATTTGGATAAATACCAATTACGTTTTCAGTTTCTGAAGCTTCGTCAATTTTTAGGGCAGATTTACTTGTTCCAAGTGATGTAGTTTCCAATTGCCATTGTGCACTGTACCAGCCATCTTGAGAATTCCCGTATTGTGCAGATCCGGTTTGATTTTCAACATGAATAATATTTCCGGTTTGCCATCTGTTTCTTAATCTTGTCCAGGTTCCGTCGATATAATCGCTAGACCATTGTGCACTCCAAAAAGTGGTATCTGTTATATTAGCCTGAACACTTCCGGTTTGACCTTCAATATTTATTAATTCACCAGTTGCAGCATTTTTAAGCACAAAATAAGTAGCATCGATGGCTATTTTTTGCCATTTATAACTATTGTTAGCAACAGTTGTTCCGTAACCCACATTTGTACCGGCATCAGATAAATAAGCGCCTGTCCATCTGTTTTTTATCGTGTAATATGTTCCTGTAGCAGTCGAAACTGTAATAGAAGCTGTACTTGTTTTGCTTCCGCTAACGGTTGTTACCGTTATTGTTGCAGTTCCGTTAGCTACTGCTGTAACTAAACCAGATGTATTTACAGTTGCCACAGTCGTATTGCTAGAACTGTACGTTACAGATTTGTTTGTAGCATTTGCAGGAAGAATTGTTGGTGTAAGTTGTTGTGTTCCTCCAACAGATAATGATGTCGAAGTTGGACTTAAACTTACACTTGTTACTGCCACGTTTGTAGCATTTACCGTTACAGCACAAGTTGCAGTTTTTGCTCCATCCTGAGTTGTTACTGTAATAGTTGATGTTCCAGCAGCTCCAGCTGTAATTAATCCAGATGCATTTACAGTTGCTACAGCAGTATTGCTTGAACTGTAACTAACGGTTTTATTTGTCGCTGTTGAAGGCGAAACTGTTGGCGTTAATTGTTGTGTTGCACCCACCAATAAGGTTGTCGTTGTTGGAGATAATGTTACTCCTGTAACCGCTACAACAGTTCCCGGGTTAGAATCGTACCAAGTTGCGTTCATGTACCAACCTGTTTTGTTTCGGGTTAAATCAGCAGATTGGCTTGTTCCGTCATTAAAGATTAAATTAGTTGAGGTTACATTGGTGAATGTATAGCTGTACCAGCCATTTCCGGCATCGGTCATGTTTACGCCCGGCCATGATGCATCTGCTAAAACGCCTGTTGGCAATGCACTCCAATAATAGATTTTAATTCCGGTTCCCCAATTTGATGGTTTATAGAAATAAACGGTAAAATTAGTATTTGGATTTACCGTAATTGCTGCAATTGCAGTTTTGCTTCCATCCTGAGTGGTTACAGTAATATTTGCTGTTCCTGCCGAAACGGCTGTTACCAATCCAGATGAATTTACAGTTGCAATTGCTGTATTACTTGAACTCCAGGTTACTGTTTTGTTTGTAGCATTTGCCGGAGCAATTGTAGCAGAAAGTTGTTGTGTGTTTCCTGCATACAAACTTGCAGTTGTTGGCGAAACACTTACTGAGCTAACAGGAATTGCTGCAACCGTAATGGCCGAAGTTGCTGTTTTGTTTCCGTCAACAGTTTTAACTGTAATAGTTGCTGTACCCGCTGAAACTGCTGAAACTAATCCGGATGCATTTACAGTTGCTACGGCTGTATTGCTTGATGTCCAGGTTACGTTTTGGTTTGTTGCATTTGCCGGAGCTAATGTAGCACTCAATTGTTGTGTAGATCCTAAACCAACAGTCGCTGTTGTTGGACTAACCGAAACTCCTGTAACGGCTACAGTAGCCACATTTGTATTGGTTAAAACTATATACTGAAAAGCATTAAAAGATTGTGTAGCGCCAGAAACCAAAGTTACCGTAGCACCAGTATAAGCATCTTTGTAGGTTCCTGCTAATGCTGCCGGAATCACAAATGTTTTACTGGCATTTCTAAGATTGGTCATGACAATAACTTTCTCTGTTCCAAGTGTTTTTGTAAAGGCACAGATATCATCACTTGCATAAGGTGTCATTGTACCACGACGAATGGCGGCACTACTATTTCTAAAGTTAAGTATTTTGGCAAATTCTGGCGTAGCAGCTGTATTGCTCCAGTTGATTTTTACACTGGTATAAGGCCATGGAATTACCTGATTAAAGGCTACTTCTTGTCCGCTGGTTAAAAAAGGAACGCCTTTCATATAACCTGAAACTAAGAAATTTGCAACAACTCCGGCATTACTTTTAAATACGGTAAAAGGAGCAGTATCACTGTTGTTTTCTGAGTCATGATTGGCAGTCCATCTCACTTCTTGCTGACTTCCTGTTGCATACGTATATTCCATGTCGTTTGTGGTTTGGAATCTTGTTGAAACCGGACCTCCGCCTGCAACATTTTTCAAGGCATCATAAAACCATTTATCACCAAAATTCATATCAAATCCAGCTTGGAAATTTTGTAAACGATCTCCTTCGGCAAGCATTAATAAGTTATGAGAAGTGATACCTCTTAAATTACTGATAATTTCTGTCCAGAAATCAATAGGAGGATTATTAGCAAAATCACAACGATATCCATCGATATTGGCTGCAAAAATCCAGTAACGCATCGCATCTTTCATTGCTGCACGAAGTGCCGTATTGTTAAGATCCAGTGCGGCGATATCACTAAAGTTTGCCAACTGATTAATTGTTGTTCCGGTTCTTTGATAATATTCCGGATGAGATACCGTCCAGGGATGATCCCAGGAAGTTCCGTTTACAGCAATGTCCAGCATTACAGCCATACCTTTGGTATGAGCAGCAGCTACCAAATTACGCATATCGGTAAGCGATCCATACTCAGAACCTACAGATTTATAATCTTTGATGCAATAAGGAGAATTTGAACTTCTGGAATCGGTTCCATAAGGATAAATAGGCATTAAATAAAGCACGTTGATACCAAGTGATTTGATTCGGTCCAAATCAGAAGTAACTGCGGCTAAAGTTCCGGAAGCACTATGCGGACGAATGTGTACCTGATAAATATTGGCGTCTCTTGGGTCTGGTACTCCCGTATAAGGCGTTCCGTACTGAGCGGGATCTTGCGCATACACTGAACTTGCAAATAATAATAGAAAACAGACTAGTGCTTTCGTGAAAAGAAATAATCTAGTGGTAATTTTAATTTCCATAATTTCGGTTTTTTTGCATGCTTGTCAGCATCTCTAACTAAAATTCATTCTCACTCGCATTGTTTTTAAATTTGACAAACATTTTGTGGTTAATAGTTTTCAAGTAGTAAAATTTTATTTTTTGTCCATAAAATTGGGCAATAGTTTTTCTGCCACGAATTCACGAATTATTAATCTGTTTAAGATTTAAAAAAATAATTCGTGAATTCGTGGCGGAAAATTTTAGATTACATTCTGTAACCTCTTATAACTTTTTCAATCCCTTTAATTCTGATGCATTTCCTTCTTTGATGCTGATGGCAACACCTCCGCCCGGAGCTAAATACTGTTTTAAAATTGTTTTTGAGGTTACAACAACTTTAGTCACGGTATATTTTTGTGGATTTTTGTTCCAATTTGCTTCTTTGGCGTCAGCATAAATTGTGGCGATGAAATTTTTTCCGGCAGGTAAATAATCAAAAGTAATGTTGGCAGTTCTTGCGTTTTCATCGGTAATTCCTCCAATAAACCATTCGTTTTTTCCTTTTGCTTTACGGGCAATCGTGATATAATCTCCCGGTTCAGCTTCAAGGATATAACTGTTATCCCAATCTACAGCAACATCTTTGATGAACTGAAATGCATCAGGAAAACGCTCGTAATTCCCAGGAATATCAGCTGCCATTTGCAACGGACTGTACATCGTAACGTAATACGCCAATTGTTTTACCAAAGTCGTATTGACACGTTGCGAACTTCCGGTTCCGTAATAAGACAAATCAGTTTGGAAAATTCCCGGCGTAAAATCCATTGGGCCGCCCATCAAACGTGTAAATGGCAAAATGGTTGTATGATCCGGATTTAATCCTCCCATAGATTCAAACTCAGTTCCACGTGCAGATTCCTGAGCAATCCAGTTTGGAAAAGTTCGGTTTAAACCTGTTGGTCGAACTGCTTCGTGACTATCAATCATGATTTTATAATCGGCAGCACGTTTGGCTACATTAATGTAATGATTGACCATCCATTGTCCATCATGATGTTCACCACGCGGAATAATTTTCCCTACATAACCTGTTTTTACAGCATCATAACCGTTGTCATTCATAAACTGAAAAGCACGGTCTAAACGACGCTCATAATTAGTTGCAGATCCAGAAGTTTCGTGGTGCATGATAATTTTTACACCTTTTGAAGCAGCATATGCATGAACAGCTTTTACATCAAAATCAGGATAAGCGGTTACGTAATCAAAAACTTCCTCTTTCCAGTTGTTGATCCAGTCTTCCCAACCAATATTCCAACCTTCGATCAAGATGGCATCGAAACCATTTTTAGAAGCAAAATCAATATATTCTTTTGCTCTTTCTGTTGTAGCTCCGTGTTTTCCATTCGGCGTAAGCTTAGAAAAATCATCCGTTAGTTTTACGTTGTTTTCTTTTCCAAAAGCCCATGTACTTTTTCCGGCCACAAAATATTCCCACCAAATACCGATGTATTTTACCGGTTTGATCCACGAAACATCTTTATAATTTGTTGGTTCGTTGAGGTTCAGAATTAATTTTGAAGCTAAAATTTCAGTTGCTTTATCACTTACAACTATGGTTCTCCAAGGCGATTGCGCATCGGTTTGCATATAACCTTTTGCACCAACGGCATCTGGTGCCAAATGACTTCTCATTTTGTTGTTTACAGCGTCAACTTCAAGATACATGGCCGGATAATTGATTAATCCCGCTTCGTGAATGTTGATGTATAAACCATCATCAGATTTCATCATAGATGGCGTTTGCACTGCTAATTCTTTAATAGGCCATTGCGAATTGATTTCGATCGTCGCTTTTTTCATCAACGAAGGAATTTCAGAAATTTTCGAAGTCGTATACGCATATTCATTGGTGTCATAATCTCCGGGAATCCAGAAAATTTTATGATTCCCAGCCAGATTAAATTCAGAACGTTCTTCTTTTATTACAAAATAATTCAAATCATTTTGCTTCGGAAATTCATACCTAAAACCTAATCCGTCATTGAATAAACGGAAACGAATTCGAATATATCTGTTGTTATTTTTGGCTTGAGCCAAAGTAACAACCAACTCGTTATAGTTATTTCTAATTGTTTTTTCTTCACCTAAAACAGGATTCCAAGTATCATCAACTGAGGATTGTGCTGTATTTGTAATGGTAAAACCATCCATAAACGAAGGCATATTCTGAAGTTCTAAACCCAAAGAACTTGGTTTTATAACTGCTTTTTGTTTATATGATAATTGGTAAGATGGAATTCCGCCTTCCTTCAATTCAAATTTTAAAGAAAGATTTTTGTTTGGCGAAGTGATTTCCTGCGCCTGAATCCATAAGGAATTTGAGCACACAAAAAGCAACAGCGCTATTTTTTTGCCCAAACGAATTTGAAGCAGCATTTTTTGGGATTGAAAATTCATGTTATTTAGTTTTTTGCAAATCTAATTTTATTTATTAAAGTTGCGTATGTATTAGTTTTTCAATACTAAATATTGAAACGGAAGTAATGTAATTTCGGCCTCAACAGTAACTGCAGTTCCTGTAAAAGCATCTTTCCATGTTCCTTTTAAAGTTGGCGCAACAAGATATTTTACAGTACTATTTGTTAAATTAGAAAGTACCAAAACTTTTTCGGCATCGTTTACCATTGTAAAAGCACTTACTGCATCACTGCTGTATCCGGTGTAAGTTCCTTTTTTAATGGCATTACTGGTGTTTCTAAAAGCGATTATTTTTTTATATTCGGCTAACATAGAAGCATCAGCAACAGACCAGTCGATTGGTGTTTTTGCGAAATAATCGATTCTTTTGTCATATCCAACTTCTTGTCCGTTGTAAATCATTGGGACAGATTTTAAATAAGCAGCTACAACAAAAGTTGCAACGGATCCTTTTTTACCTCCAAACAGTTCCAAAGGCGTTTCTTCTGAAAGGTTTACGTCGTGATTGCTGGTGTATCTTACAATTCTGTTTTCAGCGTTATAATTGTTTGCATATTCTGTAGCATTAGAATCCTGAATGGTAGTTGCAGGTTTACTTTCTTTGAAAACTTTTTCTAAAGTGCTGAAGAAATTGAATCCAAAAGTATAATCAAAACCAGAAGCAAAGTGATTTACTTTTGATCCTTCGGCCAACATTAAAATGGTTTGATTTTTTTTGATGCTTCTTAATTTCGTAATTGCATCTGTCCAGAAGTTTTGTGGCACAAAATCAGCATAATCACATCTAAAGCCATCAATGTTTGCATTGTAAACCCAATAGGACATGGCATCGATCATCGCATTTTTCATTTCGGTATTATTGAAATCTAATTGTGCAACATCATTATAATTCGTTCCCGGAGGAATAATAATATTTCCGGCAGCATCTTTTTGGTACCAGTTTGGATGTTGTGTAATCCAGGCATTATCCCACGCCGTATGATTGGCAACCCAGTCAAGGATTACGGCCATATTTTTTTTATGTGCTTCTTCAACTAAAACCTGAAGATCCTGCAAAGTACCAAAATCAGGGTTTACAGCTTTGTAATCCTGAACAGCGTAAGGAGAACCTAATGCTCCTGAGGCTTTTACTTTTCCAACAGGATAAATGGGCATTAAATAAATAACATTTGCACCCAATTCCTGAATTTGGGTAAGTCTTTCCTGAACACCTTTAAGGGTTCCTGCCTGACTAAAAGCACGAATATTTACCTGATAAATTATAGCATCTTCTTTTTTAGGCATTTTATCGAAAGATGCTCCGTATTGTGTATAAGGAGAATCTGGAGTTGAATCGCTATCCGATGAACTACACGAAACAAATGCTAGTGCAAGTAGTAAGGCATAGACGATTTTTATATTTGATTTCATATCTTATTGAATTTGGTTTAATAAGCTTAGCATTAATTTAGAAGTTAAGATAGCCTGCCTTTCGCTCAAAAAAGGCAGGTATCACTCAAACTAATCTAGCTTATTTTTAATAATGTTAGATTATTTTTTAACGATCGTACAAGTTGCAGTTGCAGGATAACCTGAGGTTGCCGGATCTACTTCGTTTATAGTATACGTTATTTCGTAAGTTCCTGCTTCGCTAATAGTATAAGCACCACCATTATCTTTATTGATCGTATTGGTTGATGGATCTGCAGGACCGTAGTTTACATCCCAATTATCATTCAATCTGAATTTTAACGCTCCAGGTAATAAATTGGCAGTAACTTTCCATGTTTTGGTCTGATGATCGTATGACATTGGTACAGAATGATTCCAACCATAATTAGCATCACCGGCAGTTTGATCTGCAGTTGCTGAAGCTGGTCCAACAATTCCCCATGCATACGGAGCAAAACTCCATTTTAGGGTATTTAAATTTACTTTGATTTGATAAGAACCTGAACCCGGAAGTGTAAAGTCAGTATCACTCATGTTTTTCAAATCAAAATTAGTATCACCAGCACCATAAAATTGTGCCCAGTTTCTGGCTGTATTCAATTTGAATCCAGGACCTGCACCAACCGGAACCGTCATGTAGCCCTGATAAATTCCTTTTTGAATGGCAGTTAATGCAGCAGCAGTTTCGATAGCCCAGCCCTGATAACTTCCCGGCATATAAATTTCGCCAAAAACAACACTTTTTTCGTAAGGCGTAATGGTTATTGTAATAGGATCAGAATAGATTTTTCTGTCCATAGCAGCTTCTACACGAATTACTAATTTTCCTGCAACGCTAGGTTCAAGACCTAAGTCTACCGCAATTTTGTTTAAGTCTCTTCCAATGAATGATTTGCTTAAAACATCCTGACCTACTTCAATACGTTTTGCTTTTTGCCACGCATTGGCACCGCTTGTATCGCCAATTAAATCAAATTGAATCGCATAAGAAACAGGAGCTTCAATCGGGAAGGTTACTTCCGGCCATGAAAGAAGTAATGCATTATCATCAGCATTGTCTTCTGTTAACACGATAGTACTGGACGAAGCAACAACCTGAGAAGGAAAACTTACTGCCTTTAAGGTCGTTAATTCGGCTTCACTGTCACAGGAAGCGCCTAAAAAAAGCAAGCTTCCTAATATCAATAATTTATTTATATATTTTTTCATGATAGTTTTGTTTTTAGTAACCCGGGTTTTGTTTTAGTCCACGATTTGCATCTAAAGCAGATGTTGGAATTGGGAACAACTTTCTATAAGCAGGAGATGCAGGTCTGAATTCGTTTGCCAATAAAAATTTATCAAAACGAATCATATCTTGTCTTCTGTGTCCTTCCCAGTTTAATTCAAATCCTCTTTCGTTATAAATATCATCAAGAGTAGGGTTTGCAGCTAAAGCTGTTAAACCGGCACGTTGTCTGATTTGATCAACAAAAGGTTTTGCAGCGCCAGGATTTCCTAAACGGGCATTACATTCAGCCATCATTAAAATTACATCAGCATATCTAAAAATCGGAAAATCGTTAGAAGCTCCACCACCGGTCCTAGGTGTTGCAGGGTAAAACTTAACGTTACGGACACCAGCCTGCGGATCTGCGCCGGGATTATCTAAGGAAGCTACGTCAAGCGTATAATTGAAACCTCCCGGTTGTTCTCCAAACAAAAATTGTTTTCTACGGATATCATTTGCATCGTATTTCAGGAAAAATTCTTTCGGAACAATTGTACCATTCCAGCCGCTATAGCCAAACAAAGCTTGTGCGTGGGCACCATATAAACTACGAACCGCATAAACGTTACGGGAAACTATATCCAGAGTTGCATAAATGGATAAGATGGTTTCGTCTTCCGGCAGCACATCTCCAAATAATTCATAATATTTACTTCCCAAAGGATTTGAAGCATCTGCAGCTCCAGAATGAAGTGTGAATCCGCCTTCAGCAACTTTGTTACAGGCAGCTAAACATTCATTCCATTTTGAAGTTCCGGTGTAAACCTCGGCGTTTAGATACACTTTTGCCAATAAAGTATAACCAGCCCATTTGTTGAATCTTCCGTAATAGTTTCCTCCTTTAGTACCAGAAAGTAAGTCTACGTTTTCTGTCAATTCTTTTACAATAAAATCATACACTTCCTTACGGCTTGATTGCGGAATTTTATCTACTGTAATATTATTGTCTGTGAAAAAAGGAACATCTCCGTAATCATCAATCAATAAATAATAAAAGAAAGCTCTTAAAACTTTTGCTTCGGCAATTTTTGAAGCTTCGGCATTTGATTTTTCTAATAAACTTACCGCTAGATTGGCATTGAAAACAGCTTTGTATAACCAGTTCCATGTATTGTTAATAATAAAATCTGTAGGCAGCCATTCGTGTTTGTGCAAACGGGCAAAATCTTGCTGCCAGTCACCGGTATTTCTATGCGGAATAACCTGCTCATCAGATGACATACAGTTCATGTCATACCAGCCGTTATCAGCTCCTGCATAACCTACGCCAGAAGCTCCTTCTCTTGCGAATTCACCCGGGATTTGTGCATATACGCTCGCAAGAGCAATATCTGCTCCCTGAGGAGTTCCGTAAAATTCATCTGCGGGATATTTATCGTATACATTTTCGCTGATATCAGTACAGCTAAAAAGGGTCAGGAAACAAACGCTTCCTGCTATTACTATATTTTTAATTTTCATCTTTTTACTATTTAAATTTTACAGTTAAACCAAACGCCACACTTCTGGTACGAGGATAAATTCCTTTATCTCCACCAAAGCTATCTCCGCTGCCGCTCACATTTAATTCAGGGTCAATACCTGTATAATCAGTAATCAGGAATAAATTGTTTCCTGTAAGTGAAAGTCTGATATTATCAACATATTTGTCTGTAAAACGGAAAGTATATCCCGCAGTAAGATTTTCTAAACGAATAAATGAACCATCTTCCAACCATAAATCAGAACCGTAAGGAGATGTGTAAATTCCTTCGTCTACTGCACTTGCCAAAACATTTGATTTACCAATGTTTTCCATTCGACTTAAATTAGAACGTAAACTGTTGTAAATTTTATTCCCTCCTGAACCTCTCACTAACATCGATGCATCGAAGTTTTTATATCTGTAAGAAGGATTAAAGGCAAAAGTGTATGTTGGTAAAGCAGAACCTGCATAATAACGGTCCGGACTTTTAGTACCCTGATCAATGATTCCGTTTCCGTCACGATCCAAAACGGTTTCAACATTATTTTCATTTTTACCGGTATGCTCCAGAATATAAAAAGCACCTACTGGTTTTCCTTTTACTAAATAGGAGTTTTCAGCTCCCCAGCCCACGTAGTCTGTATTTAACGGAACTCCGTTTATACTTCCGCTTAAATTAAGCACTTCATTTTTCATAAATGAAACGTTTCCTGCCAAAGTAAGGGTGCTGTTATTGGTTTTAATTACATCATAGGCAAGAGAAACCTCAAGACCTTTGTTTGAAATACTTCCAACATTTGCCATGATACGATCATGTGGAAATGGAGGTTGAGGTACTACATAATTAAATAATAAATTTTCTGTTTTAGAAGTGTAAACATCGACAGTTCCTCTTAATCTATTGTCTAAAAGAGCAAAATCAAGACCTAAATTGGTTTGTTTTTTAGTTTCCCATTGCAAATCGGCATTTGCATTTTGACTCACACTGTAATTTGTAATTTGCTGACCACCAAAATAAGTAGTTCCTGAATTTCCCACCAATGCTATTGATTGCTGTGGAGAAAGACCTTGCTGATTACCGGTTTCTCCGTATCCGGCACGAATTTTCAATTCATTAAATAAACTTTGGTCGCCCATAAAGGACTCTTTATTGATTTGCCATGCAACAGATGCCGATGGGAAATCTCCCCATTTGTTGTTCGCTCCAAAAACAGATGAACCGTCACGACGAATACTCGCTGTAAGTAAATAACGGTCTAATAAAGAGTAATTTACTCTTCCTAAATAAGAAACTAAGCTTCTGTCATTTTTATAAGAAGTGATATCACCAGGGCGAACATTAGACATGTCACCCAATTGAAGTGCATTGTAAGTTGTTTTGTCATTGATAAAACCTCTTGCCTGCGCATAACTTCCCTGATAGGTTTGACTTTGCCACTCGTATAAACCTAATACGTTTATGCTGTGTATGCCAAATGTTCTTTTGTAATTAAGACTAAAGTTGGTTAATTTTTCATTTTGTCTTTGATTGTTGATATTCGCAAAACCTTTTTGATCAATTGCAAAAGCAACGGTTGATTCTACCGGCTGGAAATACCCATACGTTACATTTGTTTTTCTCCAGCTTCCAAACCAGTTTGCTGTTAAGCCTTTCGCCAAATCCAGATCAGCTTTTAAACTTCCAAATAAATTATCATTTTGAGATTCATTTGTAGTGGTTTGTGCTGCTGCATATGGATTTAGGTATTGAAATACATTAGGATCTGAAAAGTATGTTCCGTCAGTATTATAAACAGGATCTGTTGGTCTTACTAAATATGCATTTGTAATTAAATTTGATCTATAAGCTGCTGTTCCAATATCTTGAATGCTGCTGGTTGTGTTGTTAACACCCGTATTTAAATTAAAAGTCAATTTTAATTTATCATCAAGCGCTGACTGAGTAGCCTGAATACGGCCAATATATTTTTGGTTGCTTGAATTAATTACAACTCCATCTTGTAAAATAGCAGTTATAGAAGCTCTGTAATTAAATTTATCCGTACCGCCGCCAAAAGATAAAGTATGCGTTTGCGTAATTCCGGTTTGTGTCAAAAGACCGTACCAATCTGTATTCGAACCATGATTAGCAGATGCCGGAACACCAACACTTTGAGCTGCTGCCCACCATTGGTCTGCATTTAGCATGTCTAATTTCTTCGGAATAAAATCTAAAGATGTTGAACCAATATAGTCCATAGTGGTTTTCCCCGCTTTATTCTTTTTAGTGGTAATAATAAGTACACCCGGTGCACCGCGAGAACCGTATATTGCAGTTGCAGATGCATCTTTTAGAATGTCGTAGCTTTCAATTTCACTTGGTGGAACCTGGTTTAATAAATCCATATTTCCTTGTATTCCATCAACAACCACTAAAGGATCACTTCCTCCAATTAAGGAAGAAATTCCACGAATACGAACACTTGGTCCTGAACCCGGTTCACTGCCTAATTGCGTGATATTAACACCGGCAGCTTTACCAGAAATTAATTGTAAAGGATTAACAATTGCACCTTGATTCATGTCTTTTGCAGCAATTGAAGAAACCGCTCCGGTAACATCTTTTTTAGCTGTAGAACCATAACCTACAACCACTATTTCCTGTAAATCTGTGGCGTCAGGAAGAAGTTGAATGTTGATAACGTTTTGGCTTGCAACTACTTTTTTCTCTTTGTATCCTACAAAAGTTACAATGATTACAGAAGCTGCACTTTCAACAGTTATTTTGTATTTCCCGTCAAAATCAGTTACCATTCCGTTTCTGGTTCCTTCTTCAAGAACCGAAGCTCCGGGCAAAGGCAAACCATTTTCATCGGTAATAATTCCGGTTACAGTTTGTTTCTGAAACTCAATAACTTCCGTTTTAAGTTCAGGTTTTTTCAGGATAATCTGAGTGTCCCTGATTTTAAATTCAGTTGGAGTTCCTTTAAAAAGTCTGTCTAAAACAACATATATCGACTGATCTTTTACAGAAATAGAAATCGTTCGGTCTAAGTCGATATCATTCAGTTTGTAAATAAATCTGAAATCTGTTTTTTGCTCGATGGTCTCAATAACCTTTTCGATTGTTGAATTGTTTAATTCCAGGGTTACTCTTGTCTTTTGGGCATAAGTACTCGCTTTAACATTAAACATGGCGACCAAAATAAGTAGTGTAGTTAGTTTCAATTTTAGGTCATTTTGGAACACTCGGTATAAAAACCCAGCATTCTTTGATTTTTTTTTCATAATTTTGTTAATTGATTGTAGTTAATTCGTTATATTCAATCACTTAGTTAATCGGAAATTGTTCGCAGCTCTTTCCGATTTTTTTATTCCTGTAATTTTACTTCATCATGTTTTTTCATTGGTTTAGTGGTTATTTAATTAGTATTTGATTGTTTTTTATGGTGTAATTAATACCATGAATATCATTAAAATAGCTCATAACATTTTCTATAGATTCATCTTTGAAACTTGCATTGAATTTTTCTGCAGCCAGTTTTTCGTTTTTGTTGATGATGGTAACATTGTATCTTCTTTCCAGTTTTGTAATGATATTTCTAAAAGTCATATTTCTAAAGGTCAATCCGCCGTCTATCCATGAAGTATAAATATCAGTAATAACTGCTTTGGTCGAAATCATATCATTTCCTTTATTAAAACTTCCTTTAAAACCAGGTTTCAGAATTGTGTTTTTAGCTGCATCAAATTCCTCGCTTGTATTATACATTCCAACAGAACCTTCAACCAAAACGACATCTGTTGCATCATCTTCAGGATAATTTGAAACATTAAAATGAGTTCCTAAAACGCGTACATTCAGTTTGTCTGCATTTACGATAAATGGATGTTTTTTATCTTTTGAAACATCAAAAAACGCTTCACCATCTAAAAATACCTGTCTGTTTTCGCCGGCTATAAATTTTACAGGATATCTAAAAGTTGTACCTGCATTTAAGTGAACAAGCGTTCCGTCAGACAATTGCAATCTAAATTTTTTGCCATAAGGAATTTTGATTGTATTGTAAGTTACTTTCTCTAAATCTGAATTGTTTTCGTAAACAATCTTATCTCCGTTTTGATTTCCAACAATATTTCCTTTTTGATCCTTAACCTGAGAGGAATTATTTTCTGAAATAATCTGAACACTACCGTCTTCTAACTGCAGAACAATGTCATTGCTTTTAAAATCGAATTTTTGCTGTTCGGTTTTAGTAAAAGCATCTTGTTTATATGCAAAACCAACTCCAAGCAAAACTAAAACAGCAGCGGCAATCGAAATGTATTTTCTAAAATTCGATTTCTCTGAAGTTATTTCAATTGTAGTTTCGTTTTCCTTAGCTGAGGTTAAGATGTTCATGAAGATAGCATCGGCAGTTTGCTGACTCATTTTAGGCATTTCGCCCAAAAGATTTTGAACATCTTCTACAGAAGGAAAATCATCTGTAAGTTTATTTTTTTTATAATAGGCAATTACCTCGTTTGTTTCTTCGGGTGTACATTGGTTCAAAACAAACTTTTGTAAAAGGGATTGCATTTCAGAATTTGAATTCATTACGAATTGTTTTTAGGTCCGGTTCTGATATAATACAGTTGAAAGGAAGTTGAGTACTACTCAAACGTTGTAAATTTTTTAATTTTAACATTTTAAAAAACTAAAAAACCTTGTTAAGTATTGATTTTACTGAGTTTTTCGTTTAAAAAAACATTTTATTTATTTTAAAATATTTAATGATTTGTCACATTGAGCGAAGTCGAAATGCAATCGTGATAATCGACTACGCTCGAACTCACAGAAATAAGATAGCCATCGTTAAAATTTTAAAACATTACGTTCCGTCCGTAAGTCTTATACCCTTTGAGGTTAAAAACAAAAAAAATCACCCGATTAGAGTGATTTTGATGGTTAACGTGGTTTTTTGGTTTAGATAATCTCGTCATGAACGTGAAAAAAGACCCGCATCGATTCTAATGCTTTGCTCATTTGGTTCCGGACAGTATTTATAGAGATGCCGAGTTCCTGACTAATTTCTTCATAACTCATGCCTTTCTTTCGGGACATTTTAAAAATTTGCTTTCGTTTTGGAGGCAATTGTTTCATCGCCTGCTTCCGAAGTTTTTTGCAATCTTCTTCACGAATAGAATAATCGCCATAATCATGTGATTTCTGGCTTTCGTAAAAAACAGCTTCTTTTAGCGCTAAATCATTAGCCGCTTTATTTAGGGAATTAAAGGCCTGATTTCTGGCAATTGTAAAGATATAAGCTTTAAAAGATTGTTCCAGATTTAAGTTTTCGCGATGTTGCCAAACCTTCATAAAAACGTCTTGTACGTTCTCTTCTGCAGCTTCTTTTGATTTTAAAAGGCTTATGCTATAACCATAGATATCCTGGTAGTATAAATCAAAAAGCTGACGAAATGCTTTTTCGTTGCCATTTTTGAGTTCACTCACCAATATTTTGTCGCTATGATTGTTTGTTTCCAACATTAATTTAATTAGTCTTGATTTAAATCTAATTATATTATGATACTATCAAAATTGGTACTCTAATTTGTTGACTGGTTAGCAAATATATAAAAATATTATTCGCAACAAATAGTATTAAAAAAAACTTAATTCTATTTTTATAGATAAGTTTTATGTATCAAAGTACCAGAAATACTGATAAAATGCTTTTTATCAGGTTGGTAAGTTTTTAACTGATATTTTATAAAATAATCATAATGAATTTGATTTTTTGAGAATATTCTTATTTCAAAAACGAATAATTGACAATGATGTAATAAGTTTAGTCAATAAAAAATCCTTTTATCTTTTTTATAATAAAGATAAAAGGATCGTTAAAATCGTGAGTTTTTTAGAACTCTATTTGTTAAAATGTATTAATTTTTCAAATCTTTAATCACTTTAAAAGCAACATCAACCTGATCTTCTCCAACTAAAATCGTAAATTCATTTGAAGTCGAAATTACCTCATTTATAATAATTCCTTCCCAGGCCAAACGCTGAAAAATGAAATAATAAATTCCAGGAACAACAATATTTTCTTTTGGTAATTTTACAGTAATCGAAGCCAAATTATCTAATTTCTGAATTAGTTTTTCACGCATAAAATGCTTTTCAACCAAGTGATTAACACTGCTGCTTACTACAATATTCGTTTCGTTTACACCACGAGATGAGGTGTAAAAGATATCAGATAAAGCATTAATATCAGAAATTAAATCAGCCTGTTTGTTCAAAACAGTTTCCGAAGCCGCAAAAGTATAATCCGTTAATTCAGATCGAACTGTGATTTCACCAATATTCTTAATTACTTTATTGATTTTATGGTTTAATTTGAAATCAAGTTCCTCGGTGAGCCGTTTCAGCGACATTACAACAGCGCCTTGTTTTACTTCTTTACCAAATTCACTTTCCAGTTCGGTCATAATGTTCCGCGAAAGAGAAGTAAGGTTGATAATTCCAAGCGATAACGCGTTTAATAAAAAGGGTTTTGTTTTGATGTAATTTTCGACGATTGAAGAAACGGTTTTCATAATTTTTTTTCTTTTTTTTTGTAACTTAATTGTGTTGGTTTAGTTAATTGGTGGTGTTATAAAACTATGCAAATATAAATAAAAAAACAATTTGTTACAATTATAACAATAAAAATTTATGTTAAAAATGGTAAAATGCGTCGGTAAGATGTTCAATTGCAAATGTTTCGCCACTTTTATGGACTGCAATTATATCAAATCGAATTTCACAATCTTCATTAAAATCCTTTTCCCTATCGTTTATGTAGGCATTTACTGCTTTTATAAGCAGCTGAATTTTTTTTGACTTGACAAAATCTTGCGGTAAACCAAAATCAACACTCGATCTGGTCTTTACTTCAACAATAGCCAAAACAGATTCTTTTTGGGCAATAATATCAATTTCTGCCTTTTGATAAGTCCAGTTTCTGTTTAGAATTTTATACCCATTCTGCTTAAGATGTTCCACAGCAAGTTCTTCGCCCTTTTTGCCGAGTTCGTTGTGTTCAGCCATTTTTTTAATTGTGAATTAATGAATTGTATTTTTATGCTGTAACGAGCAATTTGCACGCAAAGTCGCAAAGACGTAAAGTTTAATCCAATTTACTTTGCGTCTTTGCGACTTTGCGTGAAATATTTGATTCTTTTTCAACGGATTAAAATCCGTTGCTAAATCGTTCCTCTGGAACTTTTCAGGAAAGAGCCTTTGGCTCGACTAATTTTGTAGAGATGGATTTTAATCCATCCAGTAATTTCGAGTCTTCACAAGATTTGTATGTGTGGTATTTTTTTTCTTATATAAAATAAAAGATAGTTTTATTTTTGAAAAACAACAGTGCTTCCAGTTTCATTTACTTCAATAGAAATAGTATTTCCCATAATCAAAGCACGATTATCCTGAATATGCCCTGCCGGGAAATTAAAAATCACAGGAATATTGTATTTTTTGGTTACATCATCAATGATTTCAAGCGCATTTTTTCCCCACGGAACTTCATTGTCTTTCATTTTTGTCATTCCGCCAATAATAATTCCTTTTAGGTTTTCGATGCAGCCATTACGTCTTAAATTCATCATCATACGATCAATGTGATATAAGTATTCATCGAGATCTTCGATAAATAAAATCTTATCCTTGCAATCAATTGCTGATTGTGAACCAAGCAAACTATATAAAATAGATAAATTTCCTCCCACTAATTCACCGGTTGCTTTTCCAAAACGGTTCATTTTATCCGGACCAATTGAGTAGGAAAGTGGCTCGCCAAACAAACTCGATTTCATTGAACTTATAGCGGCAGGAGTTGCACGCGGAATCGTAACTGGCATTACACCGTGAATCGATTTATAGCCCATCGTATTCAAATGATTGTGCAAAACGGTTACATCGCTAAAACCAATAATCCATTTTGGATGCTGTTTGAATTTAGTAAAATCTAACAAATCAACCATTCTTACCGTTCCATATCCGCCACGAACACACCAAATAGCTTTTATATTCGGATTGTCTAACTGATGCTGAAAATCGGCAGCACGCTGTTCATCAGTTCCTGCAAGTTGGTTAAAATCAAGTCCAATTGTAGTTCCAACAACAGCTTCAAGACCCCAACTGTGCAATAAATCTATCGTAGGTTTTAGGTTATCGTCTATATTTTTTCTGGCCGTTGCCAAAATGGCTACTGTATCTCCTTTTTGTAAATAAGGTGGTGTTATCATGTTTTGTTGGGATTGACAGATGAATGATTGTAAAGCAAAAATAAGGAATACGAATTTACCAAAAGCAAAGCGTTTCTTGAATTGTGGGAAACTTTTTATGTTCATATTTTCTTTTTGCTTAAAATTATAAATTATTTTTTAAATCTGATTTTGATTCCGGGATCATCCTCCATATTTATGTTCTAATGCTGCTAAAATTAAAAGTAATCCTTTGTCCGCTTCTTCAGATTGTACGTTGGCAAAAAGAATAAAAACTTTGTTGATGTCCTTGCAAATATACACTTTGGTTAAAAAAGTTCCGGGGTTTCCGTTATGAAAAGAATATTTTAATTGACTTTTTTCATTGATTTCTGAATTCCATCCAAACGAAAATTCGGGTAAACCGAAATGCATATAATTGAATTCTTCTGCCGTAAATAATTTAGATTTTCCCTGTAAACCCTGAAGCTGCATTTGTGTGAATTTGCAATAATCAGGCAGACTAACATTTATATTCCCTGCTGACGACAGCCAGTTTAATTTGTAATTTAAGGCAGGTTTTTCAGGTTTCAAATCTTCGTCGTGTCCCCAAGGCTGATTTTTATCTTTTAAATTAGGCTGCCCAAAATCAAAATCGATATTTAAACTTTTGCCCAATTCCTGTATTAGAGTTTCATAACTTTTTCCGGTAGCTTTTTCGAGCATAAGTCCGGCCGCAACATAACTTGGATTTGACCAATAAACAGGTTGTGTTTCTGTAACAGGATTTTGCTGCAAAAACCAGGCGATAAATTCATAACGCTGCTGCTGATTATCTCCTTTAATTTCTTTTTGCGTTGGCGTTTCATTTCCGTAAGACCAAGTATTGATTTTGGCTCGAAAAGTTATAAAATCCTGTAACGTAAAATTGTAAGTTGCAGGATTGCTTTTGGCTTTTAGTTCCGGATATAAATCAAAAAATTTAGTGTCCCATTTTATTTTTCCTTCCTTAACTAAAACTGCGGCAAGATAACTGGTGACTGTTTTTGTGATAGAACCCAAACGAAATTTATCATCAATTTTAGCCTTATATTTTGAGTTTATACGCTGATATCCCAAAGCCTGAATTTCTAAAACAGAGTCTGATGAAACCACGGCGTAAGCCAACTCCGGAATATTATACTTTACTCTGATGCTATCAGCAAACGAACTGCTTTTTTGCGCATATAAATTGTTGAAAATGCCGAATAAGAATGCGTAAAAAAATATTTTTTTCATTTTTTGATTAGAGTAAATTCAGTAAGCAAGTTACGAGACATTCTTCGATAATCAAAAAACTAAATTGAAATAAAAACTAGAAATTTCCTACAATTAATTTAATTTCTTACATTGAGCTTTTTAAGATCACTAATTATGCGAATTACATTGTTTACATTTTATTTAATGGCATCTTTTTCATTGTCATGTGTACATGCCCAATCCAAAAAATATGTTATTCATACGGTTGCATTTTATAATTTCGAAAACCTTTTTGATACCAATGATGATCCAAATACGAATGATGACGAATGGACTCCAAATGGCAAACAGCATTGGACTCAGGAAAAATACCGGCAAAAACTAAAAAATCTTTCCAGGGTTTTATCCGAAATAGGAACGCCGGAAAATCCAAATGCGCCAACTATAATTGGAGGTTCAGAAATTGAAAATCGTGGCGTTATCGAAGATTTAATAAAAGAGCCCAAATTGCTTGGTTTCGATTACGGAATTATTCATTTTGATTCGCCCGACAAACGCGGAATCGATGTCGCATTATTATATCAGAAGAAATATTTTAAACTCACTTCTTATGCTAATATTCCTTTATATATCTACAAAAAGAATGTGGAGTTAAAAGAAGATAAAACAGAAGCACTCGATGATGAAGTAGAAATAACACCAAAAAACAATCGAATTTTCACAAGAGATCAGCTTTTAATAACCGGTTTTTTAGACGGCGAAGAAATACATATTATTGTCAATCACTGGCCATCAAGATCAGGAGGAGAGAAGGTGAGCAGCCCGTTTCGTGAAGCAGCCGGACAATTAAACCGAAAGATAATTGATTCACTTCAGCGTATAAATCCCAATGCAAAAGTTATGACAATGGGCGATTTAAATGATGGTCCGTTTAACAGAAGTGTAAAAGTAGCTTTAGGAGCAAAATCAAAAAAAGCCGAAGTCCCGGAATTTGGTATGTTTAATCCGTTCGAAGAAATGGCAAATAAAGGAATGGGAACAATTGCATTTAGGGATTCCTGGGATATTTTTGATCAAATTATAATGACAGAATCTCTTATAAAACCCGATTTTTCAACCTTTAAATTTTGGAAAGCTGGGATTTTCAATAAACCATATCTCGTTCAAAATCTCGGACAATATAAAGGATATCCGTTACGGCATACTTTAACCGAAGTTGGTTTTAGCGATCACTTTCCGGTTTATATTTATCTGATTAAAGAAATGAAATAAGTCGCAGTTTTCAGTCACAGCTGAAAACTGCCACTGAAAACTGTCACTGCGACTGGAAACTTTTCCTTAACTTAGCTACTTAGAAACTTAGTACCTCAAAAAATGTCAATAGCAAAACCTTTCAATCTTACCAAATGGATCGATGAAAACCGTCATTTACTTAAACCACCAGTTGGAAACAAAAACCTGTATGTAGATTCCGGCGATTATATTGTGATGATTGTTGCAGGTCCAAATGCCCGCAAAGATTATCATTATAACGAAACCGAAGAACTGTTTTATCAGCTTGAAGGCAGCATAAAAGTTGTAATTCAGGAAGATGGCGAGCGCAAAGAAATGGAATTAAATGCCGGCGATATGTACCTTCATCCAGCAAAAGTGCCACATTCTCCAGTTCGTTCAGAAGGTTCAATAGGTTTGGTAATCGAGCGCAAACGTGCCGGAAAAGGATATACAGATGGATTGCTTTGGCATTGTGACAATTGCAACCATAAATTGTACGAAGTGTTTTTTGAACTTCATAATATCGAAAAAGATTTCCTGCCACATTTCGAACATTTCTATAATTCAGAAGAACTAAGAACTTGCGATAATTGCGGAACCGTAATGGAAACTGATCCTAGATTTGTGGCGAAGAAGTAATTTCATTGTCAATCTGATCGAAGTCGAGATTTTTGGAATTTGGACTCGAGCTATAGCGAACAGGCGAAGCAATTTCAATATTGGAATTTGAGATATTTTTAGGAGCTAATCCCGCTATTCGTTTCAATCTTTTGTGCCGAACGCCGGCACAAAAGGATTTTCACTTCTATCGGGGCTAGGGCACTCGTTTTCAAAAGAAATTTTCACATCTTTATTATCATCCTTACCAGGAAGATTTTAACACAAAGATTGTCACCCTGAGCGAAGTCGAAGGGCGTCACGTGGCTTCGACTTCGCTCAGCCTGACATAGCTATTGTATAAAGAAAGATGAGCTTTGTTATTTCTGTGAAAATCCGTTTAATCCGTAAAATCGGTGGCTAATTAAGCTTTACAACTCAAATCGTTTCCCTTGTTCAGGATAAATAATCTTCAATCCTAAATCATTTTGAGTCTTCAATTGCTCTTTAATTTTTGCAATATTTTTAGTGGGAGGTTTCAAGTGCGTCACGATAATATTAAAACCTTTCAAAGAATCTTTTCCTGCTAACTCTTCCAGCACATGAAGTTCTTTCATTAAATAATTCGGAGTTAAATGTCCAAATAAAAATTTATCGGGTTGTTCATTCGGGAAAGAAACTTCAATAAAAATACCTTTCAATTGTTTCTTTTGGACAAGAAGCGCAATTGCTGCCCATAAATCATGCAAATCAGTACTTTTTTCAACAGCATCAGGTCCGGTATCTCCTAAATATAAAACATAATTATCTCCGTTTTTGATTAAAAATGCAGTACTTTCAAATGGATTCACATGACTTAACGGAAATGCTTTTACTGTCATTGTGGTATTTGTAATTGAAGTTTCTTCACCAATCGTTAAAGTCTGAAAATGATATTTTTTCAATGGGAAACCCGGTCCTGCATCACCAAAATTTGCCCAGGTTTGGTCGTTGAAATAATGGTTTTCCACCATTTCCATACATTTATTAGTCGCATAAACTGTTTTTGAAGAATCAGCAGGTGAATTAATAATTAATCCCGAAACGTGATCCAAGTGCGCATGCGAAATAAAATATCCTTTAATGTATTTTCGTAAAACTTCACTTGTCGAAACTTTAAAGACTTTGTTTTCAATCGCTTTTTCAATTCCGGCATTTACCGTTCCGGCATCCAGACAGATATAATCGTTTGTATTGGCTGGCGCTAATAAATAAGCCGAAAGGTTCTTTTCGTCGATTCCGCCTTTTACTCCTAAAGGAACAACCTGAAAAGCAGATTTTTGTTCTTTTTGAGAAAATGCATTTACCGAAATTAAAAGGAAGCAAAGCAGAAGACGATTTAAAATGGTCATGTTTAAGTAATTTTGTTATTGCAAATTTCATGAATTAACGGGAATAAATTGCGGTCTATTTTGCTAATTGCTGTTAATTAATGCTAAATTTACTTTGATTTTAACTACCCAATTTGATTGAAATTCAACTCGAAATAATATCTTTACATAAAAATATAACAATTTTAACTAAAAAAGTTACAATGACAACAATAGCATCGCAATTTGGAATGAATGAGGCTCTGGAAAAATTGGGCATCAAAACGATAAATGAAGGAACATCAACAGGATTACAAAACTTTTCTTCAGGAGAGATTTTAGAAAGTTATTCGCCGGTTGATGGTAAATTAATTGCTTCGGTAAAAATGTCAACGTCTCAGGATTACGAAAAAGTAATGCAGTCAGCGACAGAAGCTTTTAAAACATTTCGTTTAATTCCTGCACCACAGCGTGGAGAAATTGTACGTCAGTTTGGACAAAAATTACGCGAAAATAAAGAAGCTCTTGGTAAATTGGTTTCTTACGAAATGGGAAAATCATTGCAGGAAGGATACGGAGAAGTTCAGGAAATGATCGACATCTGTGATTTTGCTGTTGGTTTATCGCGCCAATTACACGGATTAACCATGCACTCTGAAAGACCCGGGCACCGTATGTATGAGCAATATCATTCATTAGGAGTTGTGGGAATCATTTCGGCGTTTAACTTTCCGGTTGCAGTTTGGTCCTGGAATACCGCTTTAGCATGGATTTCGGGAGATGTTTGCGTTTGGAAACCTTCTGAAAAAACACCTCTTTGCGGAATTGCCTGTCAAAATATTATCGCTCAGGTTATCAAAGAAAATAATTTGCCAGAAGGTATTTCATGCCTGATTAATGGTGATTATAAAATAGGAGAATTAATGACGGCTGATACGCGAATTCCGTTAATTTCTGCTACAGGTTCAACCCGAATGGGAAAAATCGTTGCACAGGCTGTTGCGGGACGTTTAGGGAAATCATTGTTAGAGTTAGGAGGAAACAATTCTATTATTGTAACTCCGGATGCTGATATCAAAATGACCGTTATTGGTGCTGTTTTTGGAGCTGTTGGAACGGCAGGACAACGTTGTACATCAACTCGTAGATTGATTATTCACGAAAGTATTTATGATAAAGTAAAAGATGCTTTAGTTGCGGCATACAAACAATTAAGAATCGGAAATCCGCTTGACGAAAACAATCACGTTGGGCCGCTAATTGATACACATGCAGTTGAAATGTATGCTCAGGCTTTGAATAAAGTCGTTGCGGAAGGCGGAAATATTTTGGTTGAAGGCGGCGTTCTTTCCGGAGAAGGTTACGAAAGCGGCTGTTATGTAAAACCTGCCATTGCAGAAGCGCAAAATTCGTTTGCAATTGTGCAGCACGAAACATTTGCTCCGGTTTTATATTTGATTAAATATTCAGGAGAAGTAGATAATGCGATTGAACTTCAAAACGGAGTTGCACAAGGATTATCATCTGCTATTATGACGAATAATCTTCGTGAAGCCGAAAGGTTTTTATCTGTTACAGGTTCTGATTGTGGAATCGCAAACGTGAACATCGGAACATCCGGTGCTGAAATTGGCGGTGCTTTTGGTGGAGAAAAAGAAACCGGCGGAGGTCGTGAATCTGGTTCTGATGCCTGGAAAATCTATATGCGTCGTCAAACCAATACCATCAATTATACTACAAGTCTGCCTTTGGCACAAGGAATTAAATTTGATTTGTAAAATTCTTTTTAAAAAATCTATTATATGCAAAAGGCTTCCAAATTTGGAAGCCTTTTATTTTATGGAATATTCTTAAAGTTTATTTTTTTAGAATAGTCTGATTGAATGTTCCTTTATCCGTATATACTTTTGCTAGATAAGTTCCGCGAGTTAATCTCGTCATATCAATACTTTGTATGCCTTTTTGAGCAGTTTGAATTAATGTACCTGACAAATCATAGATTAAAACTTTTTCTACTTGCTGATTCGAATCTGACAAATATAAAACGTCTGTTACAGGATTTGGATACAAAATTGCTTTAGCGGTTTCTGTATTTTCTGTTGCTTCTAAAGTTTGTGCCACACGTAAAGTTCCTCCACTATAGTGTGTACTAATGTAAAAAAGATTTGCAACAGATCCTTTAGTTATCGTATTTGTCCCGGCTGGAATTGAAGCTGTAACAATTCCTGCAGTTGCAGTATAAGGGACATTATTAACTTTTATTGTTCCTGTAAAATTAGAATCAAAAACCAAAGTTAAGGTTGATGCACTTGTAGTGGTGTATGTAATTGTTGTGCTTGATTCAATTTTTAAGCGTGCTGTCAATGTTAATCCTGCATAAGTTACAGATCCTGCAGTTGAATTCATATTACCGGTAATGGCGTAAAATGAACTTGTTTTTCCTGAAGTTGTAAAATTATGAATTTGATCTCCACTTGGTGTTCCGGTTGTAACTGTAATAGTTCCAGATCCTGTTGCAACTGTTCCGGTTCCGGTTGTTGCAATTGAATAAGATACAGAAGCTGTTGGTGTTCCGGTAATTGTGATGGTTTTAGCAGTTGTATTTTTTACAAAACTAATTCCTGATGCCGGTAATCCTGTCACTGTTGCATCTGTTGCAGTTCCTCCCCAGGTAAAAACTATTGAAGAAATTGCAGTTCCACTAGCAACAGTTTGATTATTATTTGAAGTCGATGTTAAGGTTTGAGCTCCTGATGCCGTAACTGTAATAGTTCCGGATCCTGTTGCCGGCGTTCCAGTTCCTGTAGTTGCAATTGAATAAGAAACAGTTGCAGTTGGAGTTCCTGTAATTGTGATTGTTTTTGCTGTAGCATTTTTCACAAAACTAATTCCTGACGCTGGCAATCCTGTTACTGTTGCATCTGTTGCGTCACCTCCCCAGGTAAAAACAATTGTTCCAATAGCAGTACCACTTGTAACTGTTTGATTGTTGTTTGTAGTTGAAGTAAGTGTTTGAGAACTTGCCGGAGGATTTCCTTCGCCCTGAACAGCAACTAAAGATCCTGTATAGTTTGTTAACGCAGTTTTTAAAGCTGTAATGACAAGTGAGGATTTGTCATCTACACTATTGTCAAATGTCCATTTTAAATCTCCTCCTGAAACACGTCCTGAATATTGTATTACTTTAGTTTTGGCAGCTGCGGGCTGGTCTATCACTAAGTTTTTTACATATAAGGCAGCATCCGTATCGAAGTTATTATACGTATTTGCACCAGATTTTGATTTAACATTACTGCTAACTACTTCACCTCTTGAAGTTGCCAGATAAGCATCAAAATCTGTTGTGGAACTAATTTTTCCTGAAATGTTGTATAAGGGGTTTGTATCGCCATAAGCAACAAAACGCATATTATTGGTAGCAATATCAGCATCAAAAGTGTTATTGAATGCTTTGATAGAACCTCCCGCTTCACCTGAGAAAGTTCCCATAGTTCCGGCATTATTGACCTGATTGGTTTCGTCCCAAATATCTGAACCCTGTAAAGAAGTTAGCATTGGATGTTTACTGTTTCGGAAATAATTTCCTTCCACAAAAAGTGATGACCCCAAAGTAGATCCCGCGCCATATTTGCAAACTCCATCATAATAATTGTTGTAAACGTGTGCAGAATAATAACGAACACGAGGATGACGCGAATCTGAGTGATCAAACCAGTTATGGTGATACGTTATATACAATCCGGTTGTAGTTCCTTCGCTTAATCCCAAAAGACTTGCTTTTCCGTTATCCCAAAAGTGATTGTAAGAAAGTGTAATATAAGTTGATGATTTGTTATCTAATGCTCCATCACCTTTAATTTGGTCAGCGTCACTGCCCGCATTTCCATAAAATAAATCACAATTATGAACCCAAATATGGTCATTATCTTGCTGCATTCCAACATTATCGCCAGCAGTACTATTGCAATTCATAAAACCGATATTGCTAACTTCTATATTTGATGCAGATTTAAGACGAACACCCCATCCATTTGCAACGGCATCAGTTCCTACTCCTTCAAGAGTTAGATAACTCGATGCATTATTTGCATTTTCGATTGTAACATCTCCACCTTCCATTACAGTCATATCAGTTATATTTCCGATTAAACGAATGATAAACGGTCTTGTATCTTTTCCTTTTTTGATGGCATAAAGAATATTTTGCAAACCGACACAAGGATTTGCGCTGGCACCAGTAATATTTATTGAAATTGTATTTTTCGTGTTTGGTGTAATGTAAAGAATAACGGCGTTATCTTTAGGAGTTCCATCAGCTTTGTATCCACCTGGAACCCGACCCCCATCAAAAGCAAAACCATTACGATCCTGTGCTAAAACTGTTAAGTTGCTTGTTGTAGATCCGGTTCCTTCAGCGCCAGAAATTACAGGTTTTATTTTTACGGTATAAGTTCCGGATTTTAATCCTGGAATATCTGCTCTGAAGTAACTTCCATAACTTCTGATAAGCTGATCATCTATTTTTTTGTCTGTAAAGCCTCCGCCTGTATAATAAACATTGTAGGATTGTGCATTGCTTACAGGCTGCCATTTTACAAATGCAGATTCCAGCCAGCCCGAAGCTTCATTAATTTGAACTTGCTGTGCCCAAATTTGCATTGTAAGAAAAAATGCGGTCAATAAAAGTAGGTTTTTTTTCATAATGTGTGGTTTGACATTAGTTAGTAAATAATGATTGATTTTGGATATCACAAAATCAATTTTAAATTGTAATCGATTACACAAAAATATATATAATTTTAGAATTGTGTATTTTTTTTCTAATAAAATAATTAATTATATAAAATTATAGTTTATTAAATATCAATTATGTAATTAATTACACTAAATGCAACTTATTACATAATGTAAGAAAGGATTGTAAGATGCTAATTTTATTAGCTTTTTATGATTTTACAATGAAGCGATTTCCTGATAAAAATCTATTTTTTAATTTTTTTTAAGTTGAAAAAATAAATTTCATAATTATAAGATAAAAGCTGTTAATTTTTTAAAATTCAATTAAATATTTATTCTAAAATGTATTTTGATAATTAATTTGAAGGTAATTTTTTGATCAAAAAAGGCTGAATTTTTTAATTTTATAATGGCGTTAAGATATTTTCTGACTATTAAAATTGAAGAATTAATTATTTAAAATAGGGGGAAATTAATAGAATGAAAGCCCTGCTGTTTTGATTGATTTTTGAGCATAAAAAAAGCCTTTTTGAATTTTCAAAAAGGCTTTCTCTGTTTTGTTGTAGAAAACTATTTATTGTTTGCTAATTTAGATAGTAATCTTAAAAATTCGATATATAACCAAACTAGTGTGATCATTAATCCCATTGCACCATACCATTCCATGAATTTTGGCATTCTTTCCTGAACCCCTCTTTCAATTTGATCAAAATCTAAAAACAAGTTTAAGGCTGCGATAATAATTACAAAAACGCTAATTCCAATACTCATCATTCCATTTCCATAATGTACCGGAGTGAAATTGAATATCAAAGATGCTAACCAGGAAATTAAATAATAGGTTGCTATTGCTAATGTAGCTGCTATAACTACAGATCTAAATTGCTCTGTTACTTTTACAATTTTGAATTTATATAAACCTAAACAAACCAAAAATGTTACTAATGTTGCACTAACTGCATTAATTACGATTCCCGGATATTTTAGTTCGAATATTGCCGAAATTCCTCCTATAAATAAACCTTCAAATAAAGCATAACCCGGAGCTAAATACGGAGAAGCCTGAGGTTTAAATACAGAAACCAATACAAGAATGAAACCAATAACTGCGCCTCCAATAGCAGGCAAAAGAGGATTCATTCCGTTAAATGCCATCCACCACGTAACCATAGATGATGCACATAATATTAAAAACAAAATAGCTGTTTTATTAATAGTACCTGACAAAGTCATTTCCTGATTGTAATCAATAATTTGTGCTTCGTGTACTTCTTCAGCTTTTGAAACAGCATTTGATGAAAAACGCTTGTCGCTTAAAAATGGATTTTTTGAATTGAAGTTCATATTTCTAATACATTTAATTGTACCCAAATATATGGAGTTTTTTTGATGTGTAATTGTTTCCGTTAAATTTTTAACATGAATTTTTAGTCGTAACAGAATAGCCGTAAAACAAAAAATCCATTCGCGATAACGAATGGATTTTTCTATTTTAGGATTGAATTTTTTATTTCAATAAGTCTAAAACTAATGATGGGAATAAACCTAAAAGAATATTTAAACCAATCGAAATAATAGCAACTGCATAAATAAGAAAAGGTTTCCCTGTACGTTCCTGATTAGGTTCTTTAGAATACATAGCCAAAATTAATTTGAAATAATATCCTACACTTATAATTGAATTTATAACAGCAACAATTACTAAAGCAATATAACCTGCCTGAATAGTTTGATTAAATAAGAATAACTTAGCAAAGAATCCGGAAAAAATTGGAATACCGGCCATAGATAGTAACGAACCTGTAAGTATTGCAGCCAATAACGGATTTGTTTTTCCTAAACCGTGAAAGTTGGTAACATCTTCGTTATCCTGATTTTTACATACATATAGAATAACGCTAAAAGCAGCAATTCCGGCAAGTGCATAAGCAGCTGTGTAATATAATAAAACTCCTGCTGATGTTGCAACAGTTAATAAAGTCATCAACATGAAACCTGCGTGAGATATTCCTGAGAATGCCAACATACGTTTTACATTTACCTGACGCAATGCCATTATATTTCCAACCGTCATAGATGCTATTGAAATGATGACAACAATAGTTTCAAATGTGCCTAAAAGATCTTGATTATCAAGAGAAGGAATTAAATTTAAAGCTGAAATAAGTTTGTAAAGTGTCGCAATTGCAACCACTTTTGCTAATGTACTCATTAAAGCAGTTGTTAATGCCGGTGAACCTTCGTAAACATCCGGAGCCCAAAAATGAAATGGAACTGCAGCTACTTTAAACAACATTCCGATTGTCATTAAAATCATCCCGATTGGAAACCAGATTGGTAATTCGGCAGATAAAGAGCTTTCGCTGATTTCAACAACGTCAAAGCTTCCCATAGCTCCGTAAATCAAACAGATTCCGAATAAAATAATTCCAGATGCGAAAGATCCCATCAAAAAGTATTTCATACCTGCTTCGTTACTTTTTAAATTCAATCGGTCACTTGCTGCAAGAACATATAATGCGATTGATAAAATTTCGATTCCTAAAAAGAACATTGCTAAGTTTCCAAAAGAAACCATTGCAACTGCTCCGGCTAATAAAAATACTTTTATGGCAACATAATCGGAAATCTTTGTTTGGTGATTTTCGTAAAAATTATGACTTAAGGCTACCAGAAAAATGGTCAGAATAATAAACAATGATGAAAATGCAGTTGAGAATTTACTCACTGTGATCATATTGTTGTAATAACTTGCTGTTGATCCAAATTCGTAAAAGTTAAGTACCAAAACGCCCAATAATCCAATAATGGTTATAGGAATAATGGCTTTCCTTAAATTAAGAATTTCAAACAATAGGCAAAAAATACCCAATCCTGTTATAGCTATTAATGTATTCATTTTTGTTTTTTTGATTTAGGAAATCAAAAACTACTGATGCCCTAATTTATTTTTATTTAAATATTAATTCTTATTGATAACGTTTAAAATATTTTCTAAACTTGGCGTAATCAAATCTGTAATTGGTTTTGGATAAAATCCGAAGAATATTAAAACCGCAATAATTACAACCAATGAAATACCTTCGTTTACAGAAACATCTGCAAAAGTTTTAGAATTGGTTTCTCCCAACATTACATTTTGGAACATTTTCAACATATAATATGCTCCTAATATAATTGTTGTTCCGCCTAAAACTGCAAACCAAATATTAACCTGAGACAAACTATATAAAACGGTGAATTCTCCAACAAAATTAAAGGTACTTGGCAAAGCTACCGAAGCTAAAACCAAAATTAAAAACATAGAAGTAAATTTTGGAGATTGCGTACGAATACCACCCATTTCAGAAATATTTCTAGTTTCGAATCTTCTGAAAATAATTTCTGCGGCATAGAATAATCCAACTACCACAAAACCGTGAGCGATCATTTGTAAAACAGCTCCACGTAAACCGTCAATCGTTAAAGTGTAAGTTCCTGCAGCAATTAATCCAACGTGGGCTAATGATGAATAAGCCAATAATTTCTTTAAATCTTTTTGTCTTAAAGCAACGATTGATCCGTAGATTACCCCGGCAATTCCTAAAGCAATAAAGATATTCATGTATTCTTTTGCAGCAAGAGGTGCAATTGGCAATTGCCAACGAATAACACTATACAATCCCATTTTTAGCATGATACCAGATAAAAGCATTGTTCCAACAGTTGGTGCTTTTTGGTAAACATTTGCCTGCCATGTATGGAAAGGAATAATTGGAATTTTGATTGCATACGCTAAAAAGAAAGCTAAGAATATCCAAAGTTGTTCTGTAGCTGATAGATTTACTTTATATAAATCCTCAATTAAGAAACTTCCAGCTTTTTGGTATAAATAAATAAAAGCAACCAACATGAATAATGAACCAGCAAGTGTGTAGATAAAGAATTTAACTACTGCTTTTCTGCGTTCTTCAGCATCTCCGTTACCCCAAATGAGGGCAATAAAATAAATAGGAATTAGAGCAAGCTCCCAGAAAATATAATATAAAAGACCATCTGCAGCAAGGAAAGTTCCTGTCATTGCAAAAGCCATAAATAAAATTAAAGCATAAAAACCTTTAGCATTTTTATATTCATTCCCAAAAGAAGAGAATATAATAATTGGCGTTAGAGCCACGGTTAACAAAAGCATTGCAATTGCTAATCCATCAGCATTTAGCGCAAATGAAATTTTAGGTTGTGTAATCCATGCATTGATTAAACTGATATTCTCGCCAGCTAAAAAATGATTTAACAATACAACCGAACAGCCTAAAGCTGCCAAACTAAAGAACAAAGCTACTTTAGATGCTAGTTTGTCACCAACAAAATAAGTGACAAATGCACCAATTAAAAGTATAATTAATATAAGGGAAACGTTCATAGTTATAAAATTATTGAGCTAAAAATATATAAGAAACAATGGCGCAAAGACCTAAAACGAAAGCAAAAAGATATAATCCGATACTTCCACTTTGCAGTTTTTTACCCTGAAAAGCCAATTCATTAGTTACTTTTCCTAATCCGAAAACAAGTGCAGATAAACTTGTTTCAATATAGTCTCTAAAGAATCTTGACAATCCGTTTATAGAGCGAACAAATACCGCATCATAGATTTCGTCTACGTAATATTTGTTGTATAAAACCTTAGTTAATCCAGTTATGTTTTCATCAGCTTCAGGAATATTGTCCTGTTTGAAGTATTTGATGTAAGCAATCAACATACCTAATAAACAGCCTGCAACTGCAACGCCCATTAAGGCATATTCTGTTGTTCCTAAATGGTGTTCTTCGCCTGCCACTTTCGTGAAAAGCGGAGCCATATATTCATTCAGCCAACTATTTCCAGGAAGACTGATAAGTCCGCCAAAAGCAGCTAAAATTGCTAAAATCATTAATGGGAAAGTAATCAATCCGTCGCTTTCATGTAAGTGGTGTTTTTGTTCTTCAGTTCCTCTAAAATCTTTAAAGAAAGTCAAAAACATCAATCTGAACATATAAAAAGCAGTCATTATTGAAGCAATAGATCCAACAACATAAAGCGAAATATTATGGTGGAAAGCAGTCATTAAAATTTCATCCTTAGAGAAGAAACCTGAAAGTAAAGGAAATCCTGAAATTGCCAATGAAGAAATCATCATTGTCCAGAAAGTGATTGGCATTGCTTTACGCAAACCACCCATTTTACGCATATCCTGTTCTCCATGCAAACCATGAATTACAGATCCTGAACCTAAGAATAAACAAGCTTTGAAGAAAGCGTGCGTGATTACGTGAAAAACAGCTACTTCATAAGCACCAAATCCCAAAGCAAGGAACATTAATCCCAATTGAGAAACGGTAGAATAGGCCAATACTTTTTTAATATCCGTTTGTACCAAACCAATTGTAGCTGCTACTAATGAAGTTATAGCGCCAATAACGGCAATAACAGTTTGAACATCCGGTGCTAAATCAAATACAAAATTTAATCTTGTTACCATAAAGATACCAGCCGTAACCATCGTTGCAGCGTGAATCAATGCAGAAACCGGAGTTGGTCCAGCCATCGCATCAGGTAACCAGGTATATAGCGGAATTTGTGCAGATTTACCACAAGCACCAATAAATAAACACAATGCAGCTAATGAAAGCAACGGAATATTTAAGTCAGTAGCTCCGGCAATTGCAGTTTTTAAAGTTGCATAATCCAAAGTCGAGAACATTGAACCAATAATGAACATTCCGATTAATAAACCTAAATCTCCAATTCGGTTCATGATGAAAGCTTTTTTCGCAGCATCATTATAATCCTGGTTTTTATGCCAGAATCCAATCAATAAGTACGAGCAAAGTCCAACACCTTCCCAGCCAATAAATAAAACTAATAAGTTACTTCCAATTACAAGTGTAATCATGAAGAATACGAACAGATTTAAATATGCAAAAAACTTGTGCATATTCTCGTCGTCGTGCATGTAACTAATAGAGTATAAGTGAATCAATGATCCAATTCCGGTTACAAAAAGCAACCATAGTATGGATAACTGATCTAATAAAAATCCTAAATTAATATGAAGATTACTAATTTGAATCCAATCAAATAAAGTAACCTGAATGGCTTGTTTTGTCTGTGTAATTTGATTAAAAAGGACAAGGGTAACTATAAAAGAAACCGCTACGGCAACAGTCCCAATGATTCCGGAAACTGTTTTTCCTAAGCTTTTGCCAAAGAAAACATTGATTAAAAATCCTAAGAAAGGAGATAAAACTAAAATTAAAGCTAAATTGGTATCCATTTCTTTTTATCCTTTTAAATTTTTTAAATTATCGATACTAATCGAACCTAAATTTCTAAAGATCGAAACTAAAATAGCCAATCCTACTGCAACTTCAGCTGCTGCAACTGCCATTGAAAAGAACACAAAAACTTGCCCTTGTGCATCTTGATGATAGGTTGAAAAAGCAACAAATAAAAGGTTAACAGCATTCAACATGATTTCGATAGACATGAAAACGATAATAGCATTTCGTCTGTACAATACACCAAAAATACCAATACAAAAAAGTACAACACTTAAAAAGATGTAGTTTTCGATACCTATTTGATTTAATATATTACCCATTATTTATTTAATTTTTCTTTTTTAGACAATAATACAGTTCCAATCATCGCTACTAAAAGCAAGATCGAAGCGAATTCAAACGGAACCATATATTCGTTCAATAATATTTTACCCAATACTTTGATTGATTGAAAATCCTCACCAGTCGAATCGTATTCACCAACAATTGGTTTAGAGTTGATGAAAAGGGCAATTAATACAATAAGAATCAAACAGAAAGAAACAATCGCACCTAAACGTGTAATTCTTGGTCTGTGAACATCTCGTTGTTCGTTCAGGTTCATCAACATGATTGTAAACAGGAACAAAATCATAATCGCTCCCGAGTAGACAATAATATGAACAATTGCCAAAAATTGAGAGTTTAATAATAAATAGTGACCAGCGATTGAAAAGAAACAAATTACTAAGTAAATAGCACTATGAATTGGATTTCTGCTAAAAATGGTCAAAAAAGCGGTTGCAACCGTTATAAACGCTAAGAAACAAAATATAATTTGTACAGTAGTAGCGTGTGCAAAATCAGGAATATGTATCATTTAGTTAGCATTATTAAGTTGAGCGTTTTTGATCGCCACATCTAGAGGCATCACTAATCTGTCTTTTCCAAAAATGAAATCTTCTCTTTCATAACTAGAAGGAACTAAAACTTTTGAAGTTGTCAAATAGATTGCATCTTTCGGACAAGCTTCTTCACATAAACCACAAAAAATGCAACGCAGCATATTGATTTCATAAATCGAAGCGTATTTTTCTTCTCTGTATAAGTGTTTTTCGTCAGCTTTACGTTCCGCAGCTTTCATTGTGATGGCTTCAGCAGGACAAGATAAGGCACATAATCCGCAAGCCGTGCAGTTTTCGCGGCCTTGTTCATCACGTTTCAACTGATGTTGACCACGATAAACCGGACTCATTTCACGAACTTGTTCAGGATAGTGAATCGTCACTTTTTTTCTGAATAAGTGTTTAAGAGTGATAAGCAATCCTTTCACAATCGCCACAAGATACAATCGTTCCCAAAAAGTCATCTCTTTGTTAGAGACCAACTTTTTTCTACCCGATAATGATATAGTTTCTATTGACATTTTTTAATGTATGATTAACGATTTACAATTTGAGATCATCAAATTCAAAATCTATTTTATTTTTTATTTGAAGCTTAATCCTGCTATCCGCTGTATCTTTTATTGTTCCCGAGGCTTCGGGACCACTATAAAAGGATGCCGCTTCTATCAGGGATAGGCATTACGGTTCTTAGAATCCCAGAGCAGCTGCGATATCGTGTCTTAATATAACAGCTCCGGTAATCATGATATTAATGATCGAAAGCGGAATCAAAATTTTCCATCCTAAATTCATTAATTGATCATATCTAAATCTCGGAATTGTCCAGCGTACCCACATATAGAAAAATATGAAGAAACATATTTTAGCAAATAATACTGCGATTCCTAAAACGTTGGCAAGATTTACTCCTGCATTTTCTACCATCCAGCTCATTCCCGGATAATTGTATCCTCCAAAGAATAAAACAGAAATAATAGTTGCCGAAATAAACATATTTGCATATTCAGCAAATAAATAGAATCCCATTTTCATTGATGAATATTCTGTATGATAACCACCAATCAACTCAGATTCACATTCTGCTAAATCGAAAGGTGTTCTATTCGTTTCTGCGAAAGCACAAATCAGGAAGATCAGGAAAGATAAAGGTTGATAAAAAACATTCCAGTTCATTCCTGCCTGTTGCTCAGAGATTTCTTTTAAGCTCAAAGTTCCGGTCATCATCAATAAAGCAATCATGGATAATCCCATAGCAACTTCATAAGAAACCATTTGTGAAGCTGCACGAACAGCTCCCATCAAAGAGAATTTATTATTTGAAGCCCATCCACCAATCATGATTCCGTAAACTCCAACAGAGATTACTCCAAAAACATATAATAAAGCAATATTTACATCTGTAGCCTGCAAGAGAACATCACGTCCAAAAACATGCAATCTGTCTCCCCACGGAATAACAGCACTAGTCATCAAAGCTGTACTCATGGCAATTGCCGGACCTACAATAAATAAAAATTTATTAGGCGTATTTGGGAAAAATTCTTCTTTCGAAAATAATTTCATACCATCTGCAAGAGGCTGTAATAATCCACCCCAACCTGCACGGTTTGGACCTACACGATCCTGAAGAAAAGCCGCAACTTTACGTTCAGCCCAGGTAGAATACATTGCCATAATCATTGTTACGGCAAAAACCACAACAATTACAACACTCTTTTCTATAACAAACGCACCATCTACCATCATTAAGAATTTTTGTTGTTAGTGTTTAATGGAATTTCAGCCATACTAATTTTTTTACGGTCGATATCTCTTCCTAAAAGGATATTTTTCTCAGTATCGATTTCTACTTTCTCTAATTTTTGAGTGTAGTTATTTTGATTGATAACAGAATCTTTTTCAAATTCTCTTGGTCCTTCAATAACCCAGTCATTTACATTTTTGTGATCAAAACGACAAGAGTTGCAAATGAATTCTTCCACTTCATGGTACTCATCTTTACGACCAGTCACACGTTGAATTTCACCACCAAACATCCAAACGGTTGTTTTTCCACAACATCCCGGAGTTGTACATTCTCTGTGAGCGTTGTAAGGTTTATTAAACCAAACTCTTGATTTAAAACGGAAAGTTTTATCCGTTAAGGCACCAACCGGACAAACGTCAATCATATTTCCTGAGAACTCGTTGTCGATTGCTTTTGAAATGCAAGTTGAAATATTAGCGTGATCTCCACGATCTAATACGCCGTGAACTCTGTTGTCTGTCAATTGATCTGCAACTTGTACACATCTTTGACATAAGATACAACGGTTCATATGTAGTTGAATATTTGGACCAATATCTTCCGGTTCAAATGTTCTTTTTTCTTCAATAAAACGTGATTTCGGGTTTCCGTGCTCAAAACTTAAATTTTGCAAATCACATTCACCAGCCTGATCACAAATTGGGCAATCTAACGGGTGGTTGATCAATAGAAATTCCGTTACAGATTTTCGGGCTTCTGTCACACGATCAGAAGATTTGCTGTTCACTTCCATTCCGTCCATACATCCTGTTACACAAGATGCCATAAGTTTCGGCATTGGTCTTGGGTCGGCTTCACTTCCTTTAGAAACTTCAACTAAACAACAACGACATTTACCGCCGCTGCCTTTTAATTTTGAGTAATAGCACATGGCTGGCGGAACTAAATCTCCACCAATCATACGTGCAGCCTGCAGGATAGTTGTTCCTGGTTCTACGTCTATACTTTGACCGTCTATGGTTACTTTCATCTCTTTGCTTTGTTTTTTTAGTTTCAGGTTTAAAGTTCCATGCTGTTAGACCTGAAACTAAATAAAGTGAAACTTGAAACTATTTTAAACTATATTATTACTTTACCGCCTACTAAATGTTTCACTTGCGAGAAAGGTTCAGCAACAAAATGATCTCTGTTTTTTATTTTTTCAGGGAAACGAACGTGATATTCAAACTCATCTCTAAAGTGACGAATCGCTGCGGCTACTGGCCATGAAGCTGCGTCACCAAGCGGGCAAATTGTGTTACCCTCAATTTTACTTTGAATACTCCACAATAATTCGATATCTTCTTCACGGCCCTGACCGTTTTCGATTCTCCACAATATTTTTTCCAGCCATCCAGTTCCTTCACGGCACGGTGTACATTGTCCGCAAGATTCGTGGTGATAAAAACGAGCAAAATTCCAAGTATTTCTTACCACACAAGCAGTATCATTGTAAACGATAAATCCTCCTGAACCTAACATCGATCCGGTAGCGAAACCACCATCACTTAACGATTCGTAAGTCATTAATCTGTCTTCGCCGTTTGCTGTTTTAAAAATCAATTCAGCAGGCAAAATTGGCACTGAAGATCCTCCTGGTACAAATGCTTTCAAAGGTCTGCTAGAAGACATTCCTCCTAAATATTCATCAGAATTCATGAATTCATCAACACTTAAGCCTAATTCAATTTCGTAGACTCCTGGATTTTTGATATGTCCTGAAGCAGAAATCAATTTAGTTCCCGTTGAACGTCCAATTCCAATTTTTGCATAATCATCACCAGAATTGTTGATGATCCAAGGCACAGTTGCAATAGTTTCAACATTATTTACTACTGTTGGATTTGCCCAAAGTCCTGAAACCGCAGGAAAAGGTGGTTTAATACGAGGATTTCCTCTTTTACCTTCCAGTGATTCTATAAGTGCAGTTTCTTCTCCACAGATATAAGCACCAGCTCCACAGTGAACATGTAATTCTAAATCGTAACCTGTTCCTAATATATTTTTTCCTAACCAACCGGCAGCTTTTGCTTCGGCGATTGCTCTTTCTAAAATTTTAAAAACCCACATATATTCTCCACGAATGTAGATATAGGATAAGTTAGCGCCCAAGGCAAAACTTGAAGTAATCATTCCTTCGATCAATAAGTGAGGAATATATTCCATCAAATAACGATCTTTGAAAGTTCCTGGTTCAGACTCATCGGCGTTGCAAACTAAATGTCTTGGTTTGCCTGATTTTTTATCAATAAAACTCCATTTCATTCCGGCAGGGAAACCTGCACCTCCACGACCACGAAGACCTGATTTTTTTACTTCTTCAACAACTTCGTCCGGTGTAAGTGTTTTCAAAGCTTTTTCTACAGAAGCGTAACCACCATTTTGGCGATATACTTCGTAGGTTTTAATACCCGGAACGTTGATTTTATCTAATAATATTTTCTGTGACATCTTATTTATCGTGTAATATTATTTTATCATCTCTACAATCAGCGATTAACTGATCGATTTTTTCTTCTGTCAATTTTTCTTTGTAAAAATCGCCTAATTGCATCATCGGAGCATATCCGCAAGCACCTAAACATTCTACTCCGGCAATTGTAAACATTCCGTCTGGAGTTGTTTCTCCCATCTTAATGCCTAATTTTTCAGAAGTATAATCCATTAAATTTTCAGCACCATTTAAACAACAACAAGATGTCTGGCAAAATTCGAACATGTATTTTCCAATTGGTTTTTGGTTATACATGGTATAAAAAGTAACCACTTCGTAAACCTCAATTGGTTTTATATGCAAAATTTCGGCAACTTTATCCTGTAACTCGATACTTAACCAGTTATCGTGCGCATCCTGCACTTCGTGCAAAACAGGCAGTAAAGCTGATTTTCTTTTGTCTTCAGGATAATGACTGATTAATTCATTGATGCGAGTCATCAATGCTTCAGTCATGTTTATTTCTTGTTTGTAATGTTTTCTTTCCATTTTATTCTTTTTTTGCCACTAAGGCGCAAAGTCACAAATTTTTAATCTATCCCGAGACTTCGGGACTAAAATCTAAATTTTTTAGGCATCTAATTCTCCGGCAATAACATTTAAACTTGATAGAATAACAATTGCATCAGATAATAGAGAACCTTTAATCATTTCAGGATATGCCTGGTAATAAATAAAACAAGGTCTTCTGAAATGTAATCTATATGGAGTTCTGCTTCCGTCTGTGACTAAATAGAATCCTAATTCTCCGTTTCCTCCTTCTACCGGGTGGTAAATTTCTGCAACTGGTACAGGAACTTCTCCCATTACGATCTTAAAGTGATAAATTAAAGATTCCATAGAAGTGTAAACATCTTCTTTTGGAGGAAGGTAGTAATCAGGAACTTCTGCATGATATTCGTTTCCTGCTGGCATTTTTTCCAATGCTTGGCGGATAATGCTTAAACTTTCCCAAACTTCAGCATTACGAACACAGAAACGATCATAAGTATCACCTGATTTTCCAACAGGAACAATAAAATCGAAATCTTCGTAAGAAGAATAAGGCTGTGCAACACGAACGTCGTAATCAACTCCGGCAGCACGTAAGTTTGGACCTGTAAATCCGTAAGCCATTGCTTGTTCAGCTGAAATAGCACCTACATCAACAGTTCTGTCAAGGAAAATTCTGTTTCTTTCGAATAAGTTTTCGAATTCTTTCCAGGCAACTGGAAAATCTTTAAGGAAAGTGTCTAGTTTTTCGAAAGCGGCTGGAGACCAATCTCTTTCAAAACCACCAATTCTTCCCATATTTGTTGTCAAACGAGCTCCACAAATTTCTTCGTAGATTTCGTAGATTTTTTCTCTAAATTGAAAAACGTAAAGGAAACCAGTATACGCACCAGTATCAACCCCCAAAATCGAGTTACAGATTAAGTGATCTGTAATACGGGCCAATTCCATTATGATAACTCTTAAATACTGAGCTCTTTTAGGAACTTCAATGTTTAATAGTTTTTCTAAAGTCATCCACCATCCCATATTATTAATAGGAGAGGAGCAATAGTTCATACGATCTGTAAGTGGCGTAATTTGGTAAAATGGACGATTTTCGGCAATTTTTTCGAAAGCTCTGTGGATGTAACCAATAGTTGGTTCAGCTTCCAGAATTCTTTCACCATCCATCAATAAGATATTTTGAAAAATACCGTGGGTAGCTGGGTGTGTTGGACCTAAATTTAGTACTGAAAGCTCGCTTCCGTCTTCGTTTAGTTTCTCCTTAATTATTTTAGCATAGCGATGCTCTGGTGGTAATAATAGTTCTGACATTTTATAATGTTGAATTATTTATTTTTTAGCAATTTGTTGTTGTTCTTCCAAAGAATCTGTCATCTTTATCAGTTCTTCCGCTGTCTTCCATTGGGAATTCTTTTCGCATTGGGAACGATATCATTTCATCCATATTCAAAATACGTTTCAACTGAGGATGTCCTATAAAGTTAACTCCGAAGAAATCGTAAGTTTCTCTTTCCATCCAGTTTGAACTTAAGAAAATGTTTGAAATGGTTTTTATCTCTGGTTTTTCGCCATTAAGAAAAACTTTGATTTTTATACGTTTGTTTTCGTACCAGTTGTGTAAATGATACACTATTGCAAACTGACGTTCTGTTTCGTTATCCGGATAGTGAACTCCGCATAAATCAGTTAAAAAATGAAAACGAAGATCAGAATCGTTTTTCAGAAAAAGAATCAAAGCTGTGATTTTGTCAGCTGTAGTTTCCAGTGAAAAAATATCTCTTTCTTGTTGAAAGTTAAAAACACTTGCGTCAAATGTTTCTGTAAGTTTATCCTGAATCAGGGTATTTTCTAATGCCATCTTATGAAATATTATATGAAGCCAATAATTCTTGGTATTCTGGAGAACTTCTGCGTCTAACAGATTCGCTTCTTACCAATTCTTGAAGTTTCATTACTCCATCGACAATCTGTTCTGGTCTTGGCGGGCATCCTGGTACATAAACATCAACAGGAATTACTTTGTCAATTCCTTGTAAAACGGAATAAGTATCGAAGATTCCTCCTGATGAAGCACAAGCTCCAACTGCTATTACCCAGCGAGGCTCAGACATTTGTTCATAAACCTGTCTTAAAATAGGGGCCATTTTTTTAGAAATAGTTCCCATTACCATCAACATATCTGCCTGACGAGGAGAGAAACTCACACGCTCAGAACCAAATCGTGCTAAATCGTAATGTGAAGCCATTGTTGCCATGAATTCGATACCACAGCATGAAGTTGCAAACGGCAATGGCCATAAGGAATTAGCTCTTGCTAAACCTACAACATCATTAAGTTTTGTAGCGAAGAAACCTTCTCCTACAACTCCTTCCGGCGGCGCAACCATATTTACATTTGAATCGCTCATTTTATTTTAGATTTTAGATTCTAGATTTTAGATTTGGGTAAATCGTAAAAAAGTAAAATCAATTTAATATCATTAAATCTTTTTTGAATTTGAGAAATCTAAAAACTGAAATCTCAAATCATAAATTGTTATTCCCAGTCTAATGCTTTTTTCTTGATGATGTAGAAAAAGCCAACTAAAAGCAATGCCATAAATACAATCATCTTTAGCATTCCTTCTATTCCCAGTTCTTTAAAGTTTACTGCCCAAGGATAGAGGAAAATAACCTCTACATCAAACAATACAAATAAGATCGCCACTAAAAAGTATTTTACTGAAAAAGGAATACGGGCATTACCAACAGATTCGATACCACACTCAAAGTTTTTGTCTTTAACTTCAGAGTTTCTTTTTGGTCCTAATTTTCCGGAAATAATGATTGTTCCTACCACAAAACCAATAGCTAAAATTGCTTGCATTAAAATAGGAATGTAACTGTATTGATCAGATTGCATAAACTTAGGTTTTTTACTTAAAGAATAAGCCACAAAGATAACTTTCAACTCTGTAAATCACAAGCTAAAAAATGATTTAAGTGGACTATGAAACGGCGTTTGTGTCTAATTTTTATTGATTATAAATAAGATTGTGATATTTTAATATTTTTTTAAGATTTGAGCAAAAAAAAACGTTTCGAAATAAATCGAAACGTTTTTAAACCATTCAGAGGCAAAAAAAATAAATTGCTATATTTTTCTTAGATTACTGCTACTTTAGCAGCAACTTTCCCTTTTCTTCCTTCTTCTTCTTCGTAGCTTACACGGTCACCTTCGCGTAATTCTTCCGCGTTAATTCCTGAAGCGTGAACGAAGATATCTTTTCCTGTTTCTTCGTCTGTAATGAATCCATAACCTTTAGACTCATTGAAAAATTTTACTGTACCTGTACGCATTGTAATTGTAATAATAATTTATAATGAAGCAAATGTAATATATAAATTCATACAAAAGACAATAAGGTGTTAATTTTTTGTAAAAATTATTGATTCACAGTGTTTTCGCTATTTATATTGCATCAATTTTGATACAGAAGTACTTTATTTGAGAATCATTAATTGTAAGAATAAAAAGTTAAAAAAGTAGCTTATAGTTTACAAAAAATTTGTATATTATGCCAAACCTGTTCTGTAAATATGAGTTTCTGTGAGAGAATACTTGTGTTTACTGGCTTCGCATTTTTAGGTCTCATTTTTTTAACATTCAGACCAGAAGAAAAAGTATAAAAAAACGGCAGCTAAATCTTATTAGCTGCCGTTTTATGTTTTTAATTTATAAGAATTATATCGTATCTAATTTGATGTGTAATTCTTTTAATTGTGCATCATCAATTTTTGCAGGAGCATCGATCATAACATCACGTCCTGAATTATTTTTAGGAAATGCAATAAAATCTCTAATTGTTTCCTGACCTCCTAAAATAGCAACCAATCTGTCCAGACCAAAAGCTAAACCTCCATGAGGTGGTGCCCCAAACTGAAAAGCATCCATTAAGAAACCAAATTGTGCTTTTGCTTCTTCTTCCGTAAAGCCTAAATATTTAAACATTAGTTGTTGTGTTGCCTTATCGTGAATACGAATAGAACCTCCGCCAATTTCATTTCCGTTAAGGACCATATCATAAGCATTGGCACGAACTTTTCCAGGTTCTGTTTCCAATAATTGCATGTCTTCCGGTTTTGGAGATGTAAATGGGTGGTGCATGGCATGATAACGGCCTGTTTCTTCGTCAAGTTCTAATAAAGGAAAATCTACAACCCATAACGGAGCAAATTCTTCCGGTTTACGCAATCCTAATCGGGTTGCCAATTCCATACGAAGTGCAGAAAGCTGCGCGCGTGTTTTATTAGCAGGACCAGAAAGTACAAAAATCATATCGCCAGGTTTTGCTCCTGTAATTTTTGCCCATTGTGCTAAATCGTCCTGATCGTAGAATTTATCTACAGATGATTTAAAAGTTCCGTCGTCATTACATTTTGAATACACCATTCCTGATGCGCCAACTTGCGGACGTTTTACCCAGTCAATTAATCCGTCAATTTCTTTACGGGTATAATTTCCTGCTCCCGGAACAGCAATTCCTACTACTAATTCAGCAGCATTGAATACCGGAAAATCTTTGTGTTGTGCAAATTCGTTCAACTCGCCAAATTCCATTCCAAAACGAATGTCCGGTTTGTCATTTCCGTATGTTTTCATGGCATAATCGTAGGTAATTCTAGGGAATTTGTCTACTTCTACACCTTTAATTTCTTTTAGTAAATGTCTGGTCAGTCCTTCAAAAACATTCAAAATATCTTCTTGTTCCACAAATGCCATTTCACAATCGATTTGTGTAAACTCAGGCTGACGGTCTGCACGTAAATCTTCGTCACGGAAACATTTTACAATCTGAAAATATTTATCCATTCCGCCCACCATCAATAATTGTTTGAAAGTTTGTGGCGATTGTGGCAACGCATAAAATTGTCCTTCGTTCATACGGCTTGGTACAACGAAATCCCTTGCGCCTTCCGGAGTCGATTTGATTAAATAAGGTGTTTCAACTTCGCAAAAATCTAAATCAGATAAATATTTACGAACTTCCATTGCGACTTTATGACGAAAAAGCAAGCTGTTTTTTACAGGATTTCTTCTAATATCTAAATAACGGTATTTCATTCGGATATCTTCTCCACCATCCGTTTCATCTTCTATAGTAAAAGGAGGCGTTAATGCAGCATTTAAAATCGTTAATTCAGTAACTAAAATTTCGATTTCACCAGTTGGAATATTTTTGTTTTTGGCTTCACGCTCAATTACAGTTCCTTTTACCTGAATTACGAATTCTCTACCAAGCGTTTTTGCTAATTCAAAAACAGTTTTATCAGTACGGCTTTCGTCGAAAATAAGTTGTGTAATTCCGTAACGGTCGCGTAAATCAACCCAATTCATAAATCCTTTATCGCGTGATTTTTGAACCCAACCCGCTAGTGTAACTTCCGTATTAATATTTGAGGCGTTCAATTCGCCACAATTATGACTTCTATACATGATCAAAATTTTAGACTGCAAAAGTAAACACAAAATTCAAATTATACCATTTAAAGTTAGAATTTACTGTAAAAGAAAAATATCGTTTTATGGCATCAAATTCTGACTTTAAATGCAATACGGATTACAAAGTGGCAATATTCTATTTAACAAATTGAAATATTTTGTTAATTCTTAAATTTTGCAGCTCTAATTTCTTTAGATTTGAATCACTAAAAACAAATTATAATTTATATGAACAAACTTTTTGTAACTGGTCTGTTGATTTTTAGCGCTTTGAATGTCATAGGTCAAGCCAAAAATCAAATTAAATTTACGGCTAAAATCGAAAATAGAAATAGCGATACTTTAGTCATTAAAGGAAAGGATAATTTTAAACAGGTTATTCCAATTAATAAAAAAGAGATTTTTGCTGCTAATTTTGATGCGCCAAAAGGATTTTATGTTTTTTCTGATGGTACTGAATCTTCTCGTTTATATTTAAAACCAGATTCTGATGTAAACTTAACCATGAATGCCAAAGAGTTTGATGAAACTATTGTCTATAAAGGAAAAGGGGTGAATGAAAGTAATTTTCTTGCCCAACAAGCTTTAAAAGATGAAAAATTTCAAAACGAAGCTTTTACAAAAGAACCGGCTGAGTTTGCAAGTTTATTAGAACAAAAGAAAAAATCAGATGCTGAAAGTTTAGCAAAAGGAGATTTTGATCCAGAATTTAAAGCAGCTATTACACGTAATTTTGAAAGTGCGAATCAATATGCTGCAGAAGAATATGAGAGAGCTGTAAAAGCTAATAAACTGGTTGGTAAAGCTTCGCCTGAATTTGATTATGAAAACTTTAAAGGCGGCAAAACTAAACTGGCGGACTTAAAAGGTAAATATGTTTATATCGATCTTTGGGCAACATGGTGCGCGCCTTGTAGAGCAGAGATTCCTTACCTGCAAAAAATTGAAGAAAAATATCACGGCAAAAACATTGAGTTCGTAAGTATTTCTATTGATAAACTAAAGGACAACGAAAAATGGAAAAAATTTGTGACTGATAAAAACTTGGGCGGAACGCAATTATTCGCTGATAAAGATTGGGAATCTGAGTTTGTAACCAGTTATGGTGTAACCGGAATTCCGCGTTTTATTTTAATTGATCCAAAAGGAAATGTTGTTAATGCTGATGCAGCAAGACCTTCATATCCAGAACTTCAAACACAATTAGATTCGTTATTGAACTAAATTATTTACGAAATTTACAACGTTATCGTAAATTAATTTTTTTATATAATACCAGTAAAACCAATGCTTCGGCGTTGGTTTTTTTGTTTTAGATACATTTCCAATGTTAAGTTTTTATTCAATGTTACCAAATTGTTAAGTAAAAGTTTGTTTAATGTAAACATTTAACTATATTTGATAACGATTTGATAACATTAAAACCAAAAATATGAAAAAGTGTGTAATTTTAGTTGCAATATTGTTCTCTGGAATTTTAGTTGCACAAGAAGTAAATCCTGAATTAGAAGCTGTTGGAAACAAAGTAAAAGCTACTTATTACTATGCAAATGGTAATGTACAGCAAGAAGGCTTTTTTAAAGATGGTAAACTAGACGGCGTTTGGGTATCGTATGATGAAAAAGGAAATAAAGTTGCCGTAGGAGAGTACACAGACGGATTGAAAACTGGTAAATGGGTTTTCTTCAATGAAAAAAATCTTTGCGAAGTTGCTTATGAAAACAGCAAAATTGCCTCAGTTAAAAATTTACAAAAAAATGCTTTAGCAAATAGAAATTAATACAATTTCAGTTAATTAAAAGAACCGCTTTTTATTGAGCGGTTTTTTTATGTCTTTATTTTTTTGCAGGCCTTTTTTCTTCTTCCATACCAAATTAAGAAACCTGTTACGGGCAAAGCTGCCGCAATTAAACTGACGATAAAGGCAATAATTTTTCCGGGTAAATCCAGAATTTGTCCAGTATGAATTCCATAATTCATTTCGACAACCTGCAAGCCTAAACTTTTTTTATCAAAAGTCTGGCTCTGAATTAATTTTCCGTCTTTTGGATGAAAATAATAATTGCTTTGATGATCGTATCTTAAAGTGTGCGGATATGCTCCGGTGTTAATAATATCGCCTTTTTGCTGTGGATAAGTCACAAAAATCATTTCGGCTTTTGGCTGAAGTTTCATGGTTTCGATAAAAGCACGATCAATAGCAACAACTGAATTATTCGTGAATTTCGTAGTATCGATTACAGGCGCTTTTGTTTCGGCAGTTTTATCTCCTCCAAAGTTGAAGGTTTTGTAGATCCCGTCTCCAACCCATTCATAAGTAAAAGTCAGACCAGTAATTGCAAAAATAAGAGCAATAATCGAAATGTAAAATCCTGAGGTATTGTGCCAGTCATAATTTACGCGACGCCATTTTGCAGACCATTTTACGGTGAAACTTCTTTTGATATCATGCTTTCGTTTTGGCCACCACTGAATAATTCCCGAAATAAGCAACAAAATAAAAATGATTGTGGCGCCGCCAATAATATGTTTTCCAATATAATCCGGAAGAAGCAAATACAAATGAATGTATTCAACAATGATAAAAAAGTCAGTTTCGGGATTTTCAGTTTTTAAATATTTTCCCGTGTACGGATTAAAATAGAGGTATAAATTTTCTGTGTCAGAATAGGTGTAAACTATTGCAGATCGATTTTTTCCGTAATACGAAACCATGCTTGCTTTATTTTTTGGAGCAATTTCTTTGGCTTTTTCCTGTAAAACGGATGGTAAAATGAAGGGTTTGTTTTGAGGTTCGACCAAACGCCATTCTTTTCGGGTAATGTCTTTTATTTCGTCATGAAAACAAAAAATGCAACCCGTGATACTGATTATAAAAACAATAAGCCCGGAAATTAATCCGAGCCATTTATGTAGAAAACGTATTTTTTTTTTGAACCTCATTTTCGAATAAAAGGCAAAAGTAACCTTTAATCAAGAGGGGGCAAATTATTTAAATTATTTTTAAGAAGTAATCACTTTTTTAGATTTTAAGGAATACGCAACATAAAGTGTTATCGAAGCCAAAGCAATCCAGAAAACATCAATAAAAAATACCTGAGTTTTGTTTTGCATAAACGAACTCCAAAACCAATTTCCGGAAATTATTCCGTTTGTAACCGGAATCAAAAACCCTAGAATGCTTCCGGATATTAAACAGAATTTGTTCGTGAAATTGTCATTCTTTTTGATGATAAAGAATAGTATTAATAAGAGCCAAACACCAAAATAAACCAGATATAGATTATCCTGAGTTAGCGGATAAAATATTTTAACAGCAATAAAAGCAAGTGCCGTAACAGGATACATGCTTAAGCAAATGGCTAAATAAATACGAACAACTGCTGCATTAAAACGTCTTTTCTTTTCGGGCATATTATTTTTTTGTCTGGCGACAAGCCAAATCATAACACCCGAAATGATGACAAAACAAGTAATAATTCCTAAAATAAAACTCACGATTTTTAAAGCATATCCGCCGTAATCTCCAAAGTGTATTCTGTAAAGCACATTTTTAACAATGTCCAAATAATTATTTTGCGTAACGGGGTTTTTTCTTGCGATTTCTTTTCCGTCAGCAATTCGGTAAACGATTTTTCCAATTCCGGTAAATTTTTTGTCGCTCAATAATTCTCCTTCAACCAAAACGTGCATATTCGTATCGCCATAATTTTGGATAAAAACGCGTGTAATTTCAAAATCTGACCAATTGCTTTTTGCTTTTGCAACCAATTGATCGATATTAAAAGGTGTTGCTAATTTTTTATTATCAAATTTATAATCGGGATCGTTGTATTCTAATTCCTTGTACAATTTATCCTGATCGCCTTTATATAATGCCATTACAGCTGGAGCAACAATTAACAGTTTAATCATAAAAAATGCTCCGGTTACCGCATAAACAAACTGAAAAGGCAAACCAATCATTCCTAATGACGTGTGGGCATCTGTCCACAATGTTTTTAATTTTTCCTTTGGACGGAAAACATAAAAATTAGAAACAATTTTTTTCCAATGCAGTAAAAGTCCGGTTACAATCGCAAATAAAAAGAATAAGGCTGTAAACCCGGAAAGATAATAACCAACAGGATAAGGGATTTGAGCCAGGAAATGCAAGCGGTATAAAAATTCACCTAACGAATACGATTCTTCATAAGTAAAGGTTTTGAAGTTTTTAGTATCTAAATAAAAAAATGTTCCTTCTTTTTGTTTGGCCTGAGCCAAAGTATCTTTTGTAGCTTCAAGATAAACGGCAACTCTTCTTTCATTACCGGGTTTAGAAATCGTAATATTTCTTCCGTGTAAAACGTATTCTTTATCCAGTTTCTTTAATGTCGAATTATAGTCTAATTGTATTTCTTTTGAAACAGGAGCGGATTCACTTCTTTCCCAATTGATGATTTCATCTCTGAAAAAAGAAAAAGATCCTGCAAAAAAAATCACAAAAAGCACTACACTAATCACAATTCCGCTAACGGTATGTGTGTGAAAATAGATATTATAATTACGGTTATTCATAGGTTCGTTATTGCGCCGTTTGATTATAGGTTTGGCCAAGATAAATAAAGAGGCAAAAAAGTAATGTGAGAAGGATATAAAAACCCCAGATTTTCCATCCGCTTTTTGCTAAAAATGCAACAACCATAAGTGCAACCCAAAGAATAAAACCACTAAAAGCCATCGTCATTAATACATTTGCACGATTCAACCACGAAGCCAATGCCAGATGAAAAGTAACAGAAACAAAATAGCCGCCAAGAATAGCCGCAGTAATTTTGGCAAAACGCTGCCATTTTGATTGGGTTAAATATTTAGGATTTGCTGGCATATTTTGGTTAGAAATAAGTTAGTAGTTGTAATAAAATTCTAATAAGGCAACGATTATAAAAAGGGCAATAATGGCTTTATTGCTTATTTTTTTTAATGGTTTTAAAATGATAATCAAACTGCCAATAGTCATTAGCTGAATAAAAAACATCAGCGTGCCGCAACCTAATGATTGTGTAAAAAGCCATAAAGTATATGCTGTCAGCAAAAGACCTAATCCGGTAATTTTGGTTTGTTTTGGATTTTTTTTCATCCATTTTTCAAAACCTAAATCATAAGATAAAGCAGCTCTTTTTGACGTATAATACAAAGTATAAAATGCTAAAAAAACGATGAGACTGGCTATTGTTATCATAATTTAATAGAATTTAAAAAACACCTTTCAATACATTAGAGAAAGGTGTTTTTGTTATTTTTATTAGAATCTATAAGAGAAACTTGCTATTAAAGATCTTGGATCTTTTGGATGAATTGTTGACCAGCCATCGTAGATTTCCTTATTTGCAATGTTGTTTAATTTAAGTGTAACTGTAAATTTTTCAGCACTGTAAAACAAAGATGAGTTAAGAACTGTGTATTCAGGAATTGTAAAAGTTCCCGCAACCGTTCTGTTCATGATCATATTATCACCAACATAATTTCCTCCAAAACCTAAACCAAAACCTCTTAATAAACCGTCGGTAACTTTGTAGCTAGCCCAAAGGTTTGCAAGGTTTCTAGGTCCTGCATTTTCAGATCTGTGGTTTACAAAGTCAGGATCTCCTTTTGTTAAAACGGCATCATTATAACTGTATCCCAAAACAATGTTTAAACCGCTAATTGGGTTTGCAACAAATTCTGCTTCAAAACCTTTATTTTTTTGAGCTCCATCCTGATAAGTAGTCTGATTATTTGGCTGAGGAACAGTTGGGTTTGCAGGATCTACATAAGGAGTTTCTACCACATAAGTCTGGTCAGAAACCTTAATATCATAATAGCTAAAAGTAGCGTAAAGTTTGTCTTTAAAAAGATTCAATTTTGTTCCTACCTCAAACTGATCTGCATGTTCAGGACTAAGTATTACCGGTGTTACAATAGTTGCGGTACGGTTTTGTCCCGGAGCAACGTTAACGAATCCGTTCATGTAATTGGCGAAAATCGAAACTTTATCCAGAATTGGCTGATACACTAAACCAAATTTTGGAGAAAAAGCAGTTTGGTTATATCCGTCATTTTTAGCATTCATAAAACGGTCAGCACGCAAACTTAACATAGCAGATAATCCTGGAGTAAAGTTGATTACATCAGAAGCGTAAGCGCTATAAGTTTCTTGTTTCGTATTATTGTTATTTCTTGGTGTACCTGCAACAATTGCATCAGATCCGGCTTTTGTTAAATTTCCGGTATCACCGTTTGTATTTTTTCCAACATAGGCGTTGAAAGAGGCCAAATCATCTCCTATATAAATAGCGCCATTTCCAAAGTATCCTGAACTATGATCTGTAGCAGTTCTTTTGAAATAATCAAAACCTACAACGATTCTGTTTCTTAAACTTCCAATTTTAAAATCGCCATTAAAATTTTGTTGAATATCAGTCGTTAGATTTTGATTGTCCTGATCTGTAAAATATCGGGACAATACGATTCCGTTTGTAATTGGAGTATATTGTGTTCCTTCATACAGATACGTATAGTTTCCTTTAGATTTTGCTGAACTTGTAGAAAATATAGTTTGTGAAGTCCATTGTTCTGAAAGTTTATAAAACATTTGAGCCTGAATATTATAAGAAGGTGTCTTCATAGTAAGTTCATTACTGGTATAAGAACGTTCGTTATCATATTTTAACTCATTAATATTATGAACTCTTAATGGAGCACCTCTATCCAAAAACAACATCGTTGGGTTTGTAGATTCGTTGCTCATAAACTCAGTATTCACTAAAAATGATAATCTGTCGTTTACTTCATAAGATAATGAGGGAGCAATAAAAAATGATTCTCTAAAACCAGCATCCTGAAAACTATCTTGTTTGTTGTATGCGGAATTAACTCTAAAGTTTAACGTTTTTTGATCGTTTAATGGCAGGTTAAGATCTGCAGTAACTCTTTGTAAACCGTAGCTTCCAACCGTGTAATTTAATTCACCTCCAAATGATTTGTAAGGTCTTTTTGTAGTGGTATTGATTAATCCTCCGTAAGAGATTAAGCTGCTTCCAAATAAAGTTCCGGATGGACCTCTGATGATTTCAATTCTTTCAATATTTGCCGGATCCAGACTTCCGTTTGTTAAACCAGGCAAACCATTCACCATTGTTGGCTGAACTGGAAATCCTCTTAAGGAATAGTAGGCAGCTCCGTCTCCGGCACGTCCTGTTGCAGCCCAAAGTGGTGTAATACCAGATGCATTTTTTAAAGCATCATCAAAATTAGTAACTACTTGTTCTTTTAGTAATTCTCCTGTAATGGTAGTATAAGATTGTGGGTTTTCAAGATTTTTAAGCGGTAATTTTGCCACTTGTCGGGTTTCTTTACGAACAAAGTGGTTTTTACGACCATTCACCACGATTTCAGTTAATTCTTCTGAATTTGAAATAAGATTTGAATTTTCAGTTAACTCCTGACCTTCAGTAAGCGTTATTTTTTTCTCAGTAGTTGTATAACCAACAGCAGTAACTTTTAAAGTATAAGTTCCCGGTTTAATATTTTTAATTTTGTAGTTACCGTCCTGATCTGTTATTGTTCCAAATCGTGTTCCTTTTAAAGCAATAGAAATACCTTCAGGTGATTCATTGTTGTTTAAAGTTATTTTACCTTTCAGGGTTGCTTTTTCTTGTGCAGAAATTGAGATACTCGCTAACAGAAAAAAGCAAAAACTTAAAAAAGAAATTGTAATTTTATATTTCATCTTATTTAGAATTGATTTTAATAGTGCAAATTTAAGTTTTGAACAATAACAAAACAAGCTATTCTTATTTATTCTAAATAAAATATTTTTTAAAAGGTAAAATTCACATTTCTTTAAAAAATTAACATCTTAAGCAAATCTTAAGCAAATTTTGCATAAAAAAACCTGTTCAAACTAATGAACAGGTTTTGTATTAATGCGAAAATGATTACAGTTACAATTCTAAAGCACGTTTAGCATCGCCGTTCATCAATAATTCTACCGGATTTTCTAAAGCTTCTTTTACAGCAACCAGGAAACCAACAGACTCACGTCCGTCGATAATTCTGTGATCGTAAGAAAGCGCAACATACATCATTGGGTGAATTTCAACTTTACCGTTTACAGCAATTGGACGCTCAATAATATTGTGCATTCCTAAAATTCCTGATTGAGGAGGATTGATAATTGGCGTACTTAACATACTTCCAAAAACACCACCATTCGTAATTGTAAAAGTTCCACCAGTCATATCATCTACAGTAATTTGACCGTCACGAGCTCTAAGTGCTAATCTTTTAATTTCAGCTTCAATTCCGCGGAAAGTTAAAAGTTCAGCATTACGAACTACAGGAACCATCAAACCTTTTGGTCCTGAAACCGCGATTGAGATATCTGCGAAATCGTATGCTATTTTATAATCACCATCCATCATTGAGTTAACATCTGGATATAATTGTAAAGCTCTTGTAACTGCTTTTGTAAAGAAAGACATGTAACCTAAACCAAGACCACCATGTTTTGCTTTGAAAGCATCTTTATATTCGTTACGAATCAAGTTGATTGGCGTCATGTTAACTTCATTAAAAGTCGTTAACATTGCAGTTTCGTTTTTAGCAGCTACTAATCTCTCTGCTACTTTACGACGTAACATTGATAATTTTGTACGCTCAGTTCCACGGCTTCCACCAGTTGGAGTTCCCATTGAAGGTACTGCATTTACAGCATCTTCTTTCGTGATTCTTCCGTCTTTACCAGTTCCTGAAATAGTTGCTGGTGCTATATTTTTTTCGTCTAATATTTTTCTTGCTGCAGGAGATGGAGTTCCAGATGCATAAGATGTTGCTGCAGGCGCTGCAACCGGAGCTGGTGCTGCTTTTGGAGCCTCAGCTTTTACTTCTGCCTTAGGTGCTTCTGCTTTTGGCGCTTCAGCTGCAGGTGCTGCCGGAGCAGACCCTGAAGGTTTTGCTGCACTTGTATCAATTAAACAAACTACAGCTCCTACTGCTACTGCATCACCTTCTTCTGCTTTTAGCGTAATTGTTCCGCTTGCTTCTGCTGGTAATTCAAGAGTTGCTTTGTCTGAATCAACTTCAGCAATAGCTTGATCTTTTTCTACATAATCTCCGTCTTTTACTAACCAAGTTGCAATTTCAACTTCTTTTATTGATTCCCCTGGTGATGGGACTTTCATTTCTAAAATCATCTTTGTTTTTGTTTAAGGTTTGTATGGTTTAAAGTTTCATTGGTTAAACCTGAAACTTCAAACTTGAAACATTTTTTTTTATCTGAATAAATTTTTATCGAAAACCATTCTAATTGCATCTGCATGACGGCGTTTTGCACGTGTGTAACTTCCTGATGCAGGTGCAGCATAAGCTTTTAACGAAGCTAATCTCCATTTTACAAGATCAAAGTTCATTAACATAAAGCTGTAAGCTCCCATGTTCTTAGGTTCTTCCTGAGCCCAAACATAATCATCAGCATTTGGATATTGTGCGATAATTGCTTTTAATTGCTCTACTGGAAAAGGGAATAATTGCTCAATACGAACAACCGCAACGTCTTTTCTTCCGTTGTTTTCTCTTTCTGCAACGATATCATAATAGAATTTACCAGTAACGAAAACTAATGTTTTTACTGCTTTTTTGTCTACTGCATTGTCATCGATAGTTTCCTGGAAGCTTCCTTTTTCAAGTTCTTCAACTGTAGATACACATCTTGGATCACGTAATAAACTTTTTGGAGTAAATACAATAAGTGGTTTACGGAACTTCGTTTTCATTTGTCTTCTCAACAAGTGGAAGAAGTTTGCCGGCGTTGTACAATCTGCAACATACATATTTTGTCTTGCACAAAGTTGTAAGTAACGTTCCATTCTTGCAGATGAGTGTTCAGCACCTTGTCCTTCATATCCGTGAGGCAATAATAAAACAATACCATTTTGGTTGTTCCATTTATCTTCTCCACATGAAATATATTGGTCAAGCATAATTTGAGCTCCATTAGAGAAATCTCCAAATTGGGCTTCCCAGATTGTTAAGGCATTTGGAGACGCTAATGCATATCCGTAATCAAAACCTAAAACTCCGTATTCTGATAATAATGAGTTGTAGATATTGAAATTACCTTTTTTGCCTTCAAGGTTATTAATAAGGATTACTTCTTCTTCAGAATCTTCCACTTTTACAACAGCATGACGGTGAGAGAAAGTACCACGCTCAACATCTTGTCCTGAAATACGAATATCATATCCTTCTTGCAGTAATGATCCGTAAGCCAAATGTTCTGCCATTCCCCAATCTAATAAATTGGTATCGAAGAACATTGTTTTTCTGTCGTTGATTAATTTTTGAATTTTACTAATAAATTGTTTGTCTTCCGGTAAGTTAGAAATCGCAGTTGCAATTTGAGTAAGACCTTCTTTAGGATAAGAAGTATCTACGTTTTCCAACATTTGCTTATCAGTTACCTGAACAAATCCGTCCCATTCGTTTTTCATGAATGGCGTTATAATAGTCAAATCTTTTTTACGGGAAGCTTCTAAATTCTCCTCCATTGTAGATTTGTATTCTTTTTCTAAAGCATTTACATAAGATGCATCAATTACGCCGTCTGACAATAATTTTTCAGCATAAATATCTCTTGGATTTTTATGTTTTGCGATGATTTTATATAAAACTGGCTGTGTAAAACGAGGCTCATCACCTTCGTTATGACCGTATTTTCTATATCCTAATAAATCAATAAATACGTCACGGCCAAATTGCATTCTGTAGTCTAATGCAAAAGATACTGCGTGTACAACAGCTTCAGCGTCATCAGCATTTACGTGTAATACTGGCGAAAGTGTTACTTTGGCAACATCTGTACAATAAGTAGAGGAACGAGCATCTAAATAGTTAGTTGTAAAACCAACCTGATTATTAATTACAATATGAATTGTTCCGCCGGTTTTGTATCCGTCAAGCAATGACATTTGAATAATTTCATACAAAATTCCCTGACCTGCGATTGCAGCATCTCCGTGAACGGCAATTGGCAATACTTTAGAAAAATCATTTGGATAATATTTCTCTTGTTTTGCTCTTGTGATTCCTTCAATTACAGCTCCAACCGTTTCTAAGTGCGAAGGGTTTGGTGCTAAATTGATATTGATATTTTTTCCTGTTCTTGTTTTTTTGTCGGCAGTAAGACCTAAGTGGTATTTTACGTCACCATCAAAATATTCCTGATCGTAATCTTTACCATCAAACTCACCAAAAATATCCTGAGTAGATTTGCCAAAGATGTTTGCCAAAACGTTCAAACGGCCACGGTGAGCCATTCCCATTACGAATTGTTCAACACCTTTTTCAGCAGCTTGTTCGATCAAAGCATCTAAAGCCGGAATGATAGATTCTCCACCTTCTAATGAGAATCTTTTTTGACCTACATATTTGGTATGAAGGAAATTCTCGAAAGAAACCGCCTGATTTAATTTATTTAAGATCGTTTTCTTTTCTTCAGAAGAGAAATTTGGCTGATTAACATTGATAGCCAGTTTATCCTGAATCCATTTTACAACACCAGGATTTCTGATGTACATATATTCAATACCAATATGCTGGCAATAAATAGATTTAAGACGCGTTACAATGTCCTGTAAAGATGAAGGTCCTACTCCGATAGCCTGAGCAGCATCAAAAACCGTTGAAAGATCAGCAGTTGTTAACCCGAAATTTTCGATATCTAAAGTTGGAGAAGATGTTCTGCGATCACGAACCGGATTTGTTTTTGTAAACAAATGTCCGCGTGTACGGTAAGCATCGATTAACTTTAATACATTGAATTCTTTTTGTAGTTTATCAGAAACCAGACTACAATCTGCGTTGTCGTTAGTCACATATTCAACAATCCGTTGAACTGGATTTTCGTCATTATAAGTCGTTTGTCCAAAGTCAAAACCTTGAAAAAAACTTCTCCAGCTAGGCTCAACGCTGTCTGGATTTACTAAATACTGATCATATAATTGTGCGAAAAACTCTGTATGCGCTGCATTTAAAAATGAAAACCTATCCATAATATTAGTGAATATACTTTTTGTTAAATAGAATGGCAAAAGTACAACAATCGCATTTATTTAAATCCTTTTTTTACGTACTTTTACGTAAAAATTTGTTAAAAGTAGACTCAACTATGAATAAAAATCAAATTTCAATCGTTTTCAAACCTTTTTTTGTGATTTTGGCAGTCTTATTTTCTAATTTTGCAATTGCCCAACAAAATTATGTTATAGATAACAGTAATCATTTTTGGGATAAGGTTCAGTTTGGTGGAGGCCTTGGTCTTGGAATTGGTTCTGGTTACACAGATATCTCCGTTATGCCAAGTGCAATCTATAATATCAATGAAATTGTGGCGGTTGGAGTTGGGCTTCAATTTGGCTATTTATCATCAAAAGATTATTATGATTCGTTTGTTTACGGAGGAAGTCTGGTTGGACTTGTAAATCCAATTCCGCAAATTCAATTGTCAGCAGAGTTAGAACAAGTTCGTGTAAATACAGATTACGATGCGACGCCTTACAGGCCTTCATATTCAGATAATTATTGGAATACCGCTTTATATCTCGGAGCAGGTTACAGAACCGGAAGTGTAACTATTGGTGCGCGTTATGATATTTTGTATAACGCAGAAACTAGTTTATATGGATCAGGTTTTATGCCTTTTGTAAGGGTTTATTTTTAATTAAAAAAAGCTATAAATGAAAAGAGCGGCTCATTGAGCCGCTCTTTTTGTTTTCTTAAAGTTTACATTTTAAACGCAAAACATCGAAAACATACTTCTTGGATCTGTTTGTTCCGGAGCTGCGATATTAAGACTTCCTCCTACAATTAATTTTGCCTGCTCAGAATTAAGTTCTATAATGTTAGTTTTTTTTAACACTAATTTTTTTAAGTTAATTTTTTTCATAATCTTTGGGTTTTGAAGTTGTTTTGAATTGATTTTGAATTGGTTGAAAAATTATAATGTGAATTTATTTCAAAAAAACCATCAAAAAAACTCATAAATCCCCAGATTTATAAAAATAGCCTATATTATACCACGTATAAATAACTGATTATCAGTATTTTATTTTCAAAAACAAATCAAATGAAGGCATTAACGAAGGTATCCAGCGTAATTTTATTGTTGACGATAAATTTTACTTTTTGTCAGAATAAAATTGAAACTTATAAAGATTCGGTTAAAAGTTTATTGTACAATAATCCCACTAAAGCAAAATACTATTGTCATAAATTATTAAAATACGCTAAGGCCAATGATTTAGTGGTAGAAGAGGCAAAATCATATTGTTTTCTGGCCGATTTAAGTGGCGCTTTAACTCAAAAAGACAGTGCTTTTTATTATTTTGATAAAGCAATTCAAAAAGCAAACTCTACCGATAATGAAAAGCTCGAAATGGTTTTCAAAATCAATAAAGCCAATTATTTATTTAATGAATTTGATTTTCAGGAAGCTTTAACGCTTTATGAAGAATGTACCATTTTGTCTAAAAAACTCAATGATATCAGTGCTTACAACTATATTTCGATAAAAAAAGGAAGTATTGCTTATGAATTAGAACGCTATCAGGAAGCATTAAAAATTTACAAAGAGAACCTGTCTAAAAAAGGTTTTGATAATGTGAGCAAACTGGATATAAAATTGGGTCTGGTAAAAACATATATTAATCTAAATAAACAGGACTCCGCCTATGTTTTTATAAAAAGTGGTATAGCCGAATCACAAAAAAACAACCTAAAAGAGCATGAAATTCACTTTTTGTCACAATTGGGCTTAATTTATATTGATAAAAAGGAGTTTTCGAAGGCAAAATTTACCTTTGATAAAGCCCTGGTTATTGCGCAAAAAATTGAAAGCAATAATTTGATTACAGAAATCAATATTAAGATCTCTAAACTCTATTCTCTTCAAAAAGATTATAATAAAGCTATTACGCTTTTAAAGTCTATTATTAAAGACGAAACACAATCAAATATACCGGCAGAGAATTTATCTGAAATCTATTATTTACTTGCCGAAAACTATAAATCGATAGAAAACTACTCTGAATCAAACTATTATTATGGACAGTTTATCGAAAAATCAAAGAAAATTGGCGAAAAAAGGATCGAAGCCATCGATCACCTGCATAAAATTGATATTAATGAAAGTAAAGAAAGAGAAACAGAACAGGAGAACCAAAAATGGATATTGCTTGGTTCAACAAGTTTTTTAATTCTTTTGTTTATTGGTTTTTATATTAAAAGAAAAAAAGAAGGCAGGCAAAATCAGGAAAAATTTGAGGAATTACTACTCAAAATTCAAAATTTTGAAAACCAAAACACAAAAACCTCTGATGAAACTCAGCAAAATAATATTTCGGCAAATAATGATGAAAGTACTAAACCTGCAGAATTAGAAGAAGAATTTGAATCTGAACTTACTCAAAACAGTTTTGTAAGCATTAATACTGCGGGTAATGATGAAATACTCAATGACGAAATTCAGGATGAAATACTTCAGGATGATACACTTCATGAGCATAATAGCGGTGAGGTTGAAGAAACAAATAATACCAACTTTATTATAAAAGATGCTACGAGAACAGAAATTTTAGACAAGCTAATCAAGTTAGAAGAGAAGAAACTGTTCTTAAAGCAGGACTTTACGCTGCATAATGTTGCGAAAAGACTAAAAACAAATACGGCCTATTTATCTAAAATTGTGAATAGTGAGTTGGATAAGAACTTTAGTTCGTATGTAAATGAGCTGAGAATTAATTATATTATTATTGAATTAAAGAATAATGCCAAACTAAGATCGTATTCAATTAATGCAATTGCAGAAGAAATTGGATATAAAAGTCCTGAATCTTTTACCAAATATTTTAAGATTGCAACTGGAATTAGCCCCTCAATTTATATAAAAAAGATAAATCAAATGAAGGAAAGCGAAAACAGTTAGTTTTGTCGTAACTAATTAAAAATCAATATTTTATACCTAAAAAATAACCCCCTTATTTTATAAATATGGGGGTTTTCTATTTTTTTTACAGGAAAAAAAGATTTTACTTTGTCTCAGAATTAATCCGAATATCAGATTAGTTTCAACTTTGGTTTTGAAGGGTGGCGAAAATGAAAATGAGTAGCCACTTCAACCAAAAAAATAAAACAGAGTGTGGAGACTCTGTTTTATAAGGTGTTTTAACAAAAACGTAATACCTAACAAGTTGCCAGAAATTACTTCTACAAAAGTAAAAAAAAATGTGTGTAATAAAACTTTTTTTTACTATTTCTAAAAGTACTTCCAAAGCACCACTTGTTAGCTTAAAAAAAGAATTATGACTAACAGTAATCAATCAGGCCAAAAAAGGCTCAGCAAAAATTCAATTTTTAAAATTGAAGATCATGATGGTGCAAAACAATCAAAATCTTTGTTTTATAAAATCAAAAAACGCATTACAAAACTTTTTAAATAGGTCCGGATTTTTTTCTGAACTAATTTCTGACGCTCTTTTTTTGGGTCATTGTCAAAAATTAAAATTGAATTCCCTATTTCAAAATTCATGTAATGATTTAATTCCACTAAAGTTTTTTAGCCTGTCCGACTTATGCCTTATTTTTTGAATCAACGATTAAAATGATAACTATTTGCAATAAATATTAATAATTAAATCTAAACAAAAATGAAAAAGCAAAACCAAAACAAATTAGCTTTCAACAAAGCTGCTGTTACAGAATTAAATGGCCAACAATTAAAAAATGTTAATGGCGGAACAAAAGGAATTGACGGTGATACCAACCCAAACTCTGGTTGTGTGTGCGACCCTTTCTTCACAAAAATAACTGTAATTAAAGCCAATCAATTCTAATGAAAAGTATAAACCTAAATAACAAACTGTATTTTAAAAAAGCAGATGTTACAGAATTAAACGATAGTTTTCTTAGAGAAATCAATGGCGGATCGACAATAATAGGCGGTGAAACCTGCACGGGATGCTGCTGTTTGCAAATAAGCACGATATTACAAGAGATGTAATTATAACATTGGTAATATGAAAAAGCAAAATCGAAACAATAAGCTGGCTTTTAATAAAGTCGCTATTGCAGAATTGAATGATGATCAGTTAAACGACATCAATGGGGGCACAAATGAAATAATAAGAGCTATTGTTATTGCTACCGGATATGGTACCTGGTTAATGGTTTCTTAATGATTTGGCCTTTAAAACCGACTTATATGTGATTAAAATCATAAGTATTCGGTACAAATATAAAACAGAGTGTGGAGACTCTTTTTATAATAGAATTTAACAAAAACGTAATGCCGTAAGTTATCTGCAAATTGCTTCTGCAAAAGTAAAAAAACATTTTCTATTCAGTTTTTTTACACTTTCTAAAGTACTTTTTAGACACTTCACCCGGCTTCAATTAAATGGATCACTGATTTTGAATCAGATGGTTAAACCAAAATTTGTTGCTATCTGGCTATGTATGTAGTTCAGGTACTAACATGAAGCACAAGTATGCTTAAAAAACAGATCAAAATGCGCTAAATATTGTTTAGCTGCAAATTGTGTTGAAGAATTGATTTTAATAACAAACAACTAAAAAACAAATAACATGAAAAAACAAAATCCTAACAAGCTTGCTTTTAGTAAAGCAGCTGTTGCAGAATTAAACGAAACTCAATTGAACGAAGTTAAAGGCGGAACATCAATAATTGGTGGTGAAGACACTTGCACAGGCTGCTGCTGTCTTAAAGTAACATTCGATTTAATGTAATTATCAACAACTATTAAATTTTAAAATATGAAAAAACAAAACCCAAACAACAAGCTTGCTTTTAATAAAGCAGCTGTTGCAGAATTGAATGAAACTCAGTTAAAAGAGATAAATGGCGGTGGTGGTTCAAACACTACGCTTTTACCAACTATCATAATCACATTTTTCCCGGAAGAATATTAATCTACTAACCCTTAATTTTTTAGAAATATGAAAAAACAAAATCCAAACAACAAGCTAACTTTTAATAAAGTGGCTGTTGCAGAATTGAATGAAAACCAATTGCAAAATATAAATGGTGGAACATCAGCATTTACAGTCGGTACTACCAGCCTTGTTATGGTAACAATTTTAACACTTGCAGAAAATAACTAAAAACTATTAAAATTAATAATTATGAAAAAACAAAACCCAAATAACAAGCTCGCTTTCAATAAAGCAGCTGTTACAGAATTGAATGAAAGACAATTACAAGACGTAAATGGAGGTACTGTTATTACTAGTATCGTTTACTCAATAATAGACTTGAGTTTAATTTAAGATGAAAAAACAAAACCCAAGCAACAAACTTGCTTTCAACAAAGCAGTTGTTACAGAATTGAACGACAAACAAATGCACGACGTAGACGGTGGAACAAGCCCACTTTGTATCGGAGTAATCATTGGTCTAACTATTACAATCTACGCAGATAATAATTAATCAACCAACCTTAAAAATTAAAATCATGAAAAAACAAAACCCAAGCAACAAACTTGCTTTCAACAAAGCAGTTGTTACAGAATTGAACGACAAACAAATGCACGACGTAGACGGTGGAACAAGCCCGCTTTGTATCGGAGTAATCATTGGTCTAACTATTACAATCTACGCAGATAATAATTAATCAACCAACCTTAAAAATTAAAATTATGAAAAAACAAAATCCAAGCAACAAACTTGCTTTCAACAAAGCAGTTGTTACAGAATTAAACGACAAACAAATGCATGATGTAGACGGTGGAACAAGCCCTCTTTGTATCGGAGTAATCATTGGTCTAACTATTACAATCTACGCAGATAATTAATCAATCAACATTTAAATTTTAAAATTATGAAAAAACAAAATCCAAGCAACAAACTTGCTTTCAACAAAGCAGTTGTTACAGAATTAAACGACAAACAAATGCACGATGTAGACGGTGGAACAAGTCCACTTTGTATCGGAGTGATCATTGGTTTAACTATTACAATCTACGCAGATAATTAATCAACCAACCTTTAAAAATTAAAATCATGAAAAAACAAAACCCAAGCAACAAACTTGCTTTCAACAAAGCAGTTGTTACAGAATTGAACGACAAACAAATGCATGACGTAGATGGCGGAACAAGCCCACTTTGTATCGGAGTGATCATTGGTCTTACCATTACAATCTACGCAGATAATTAATCAATCAACCTTTAAATTTTAAAATTATGAAAAAACAAAACCCAAGCAACAAACTTGCTTTCAACAAAGCAGTTGTTACAGAATTAAACGACAAACAAATGCATGATGTAGACGGTGGAACAAGCCCTCTTTGTATCGGAGTAATCATTGGTTTAACCATTACAATCTACGCAGATAATTAATCAATCAACCTTTAAATTTTAAAATTATGAAAAAACAAAACCCAGGCAACAAACTAGCTTTCAATAAAGCAGTTGTTACAGAATTGAACGACAAACAAATGCATGACGTAGATGGCGGAACAAGCCCACTTTGTATCGGAGTAATTATTGGTCTAACCATTACAATCTACGCAGATAATAATTAATCAACCAACCTTTAAAAATTAAAATTATGAAAAAACAAAACCCAAGCAACAAACTTGCTTTCAACAAAGCAGTTGTTACAGAATTAAACGACAAACAAATGCACGACGTAGACGGCGGAACAAGCCCTCTTTGTATCGGAGTGATCATTGGTATAACAATCACACTTGCAGCCAAATAATTAACTAAACTTTAAAAATTTTAAATCATGAAAAAACAAAACCCAGGCAACAAACTGGCTTTCAACAAAGCAGTTGTTACAGAATTAAACGACAAACAAATGCATGATGTAGATGGCGGAACAAGCCCTCTTTGTATCGGAGTAATTATTGGTTTAACCATTACAATTGCTGCCAAATAATTAACTAAACCTTAAAAATTAAAATTATGAAAAAACAAAACCCAAGCAACAAACTTGCTTTCAATAAAGCAGTTGTTACAGAATTAAACGACAAACAAATGCATGACGTAGATGGCGGAACAAGCCCTCTTTGTATCGGAGTAATTATTGGTTTAACCATTACAATTGCTGCCAAATAATTAACTAAACCTTAAAAATTAAAATTATGAAAAAACAAAACCCAAGCAACAAACTTGCTTTCAACAAAGCAGTTGTTACAGAATTGAACGACAAACAAATGCATGATGTAGACGGTGGAACAAGCCCTCTTTGTATCGGAGTGATCATTGGTCTAACTATTACAATTGCAGCCAAATAATTAACTAAACCTTAAAAATTAAAAATCATGAAAAAACAAAACCCAAGCAACAAACTGGCTTTCAATAAAGCAGTTGTTACAGAATTAAACGACAAACAAATGCATGACGTAGACGGTGGAACAAGCCCACTTTGTATCGGAGTAATCATTGGTTTAACCATTACAATTGCTGCCAAATAATTAACTAAACCTTAAAAATTAAAATTATGAAAAAACAAAACCCAAGCAACAAACTTGCTTTCAATAAAGCAGTTGTTACAGAATTAAACGACAAACAAATGCATGATGTAGACGGTGGAACAAGCCCTCTTTGTATCGGAGTAATCATTGGTTTAACCATTACAATCTACGCAGATAATTAATTCAACCAACCTTAAAAATTAAAATTATGAAAAAACAAAACCCAAGCAACAAACTTGCTTTCAACAAAGCAGTTGTTACAGAATTAAACGACAAACAAATGCACGATGTAGACGGTGGAACAAGCCCTCTTTGTATCGGAGTGATCATTGGTTTAACCATTACAATTGCAGCCAAATAATTAACTAAACCTTAAAATTTTAAATCATGAAAAAACAAAACCCAAGCAACAAACTTGCTTTCAACAAAGCAGTTGTTACAGAATTGAACGACAAACAAATGCATGATGTAGACGGCGGAACAAGCCCACTTTGTATCGGAGTGATCATTGGTCTAACCATTACAATTGCTGCCAAATAATTTGCAAAACAAAAACGTGAACACACAAGCTGTATTTAAATAAATAGCTGTTACGAAATTAAATTTCAATCAAATGCCATAATGTTGATGGTGGAAGCTCAGCCTTCTTGCATTCGAATTGTATCATAAACGATACATTTAATTTAATTCCCGTACATGTTCTCTCAAAAAAAGCATTATCAGTTTAGGCTGATAGTGCTTTTTTTATGCTTAAAAATCATAAAAACGAGTTGTAGGAAGTTTTGGTTTTAAATATTGGAAAATCAATCATATATACCTGATAATTAGTGTTTTAAAATGTAAAATAGACCACGATTTTTTATAAAAATCGGTATTTTTCATTTTTTTATTCCTTAAATAATAGGTTCATTTGTCACTGAAATTAATACTGATAAAGATGAACGATAAAGAAATTTTCCCAGAAGAGATTTTAAACAACACTGTTGAAAGTCATATTATTAAACACAATAAAAAAACATCACGCTTATTTGTGATTACTTTTTTGGCGCTGTTAATTGCTTTTATCTCGCTTCCTTTTATATATATAGATATTTATACGACAAGCAGAGGAACTATAATTCCGCAGGAAAAGAAGCTTACACTTTATTCTCCTATTAGCGGTAAAATATCATTCTTTAATATTGAGGAAAACAAAAAGATCAAAAAAGGAGATACGCTCCTTATAATAGATCATAACATCTTAAAAGAAAAAGAGAATTTAAACACGATCCAGAGCTCAGAAAATTCGGTTTATTTAAATGATCTAAAGAATTTAATTCAGCGAAATTATAGCCAGATACAATCAGATCAGTATAAAAAAGAGCTTTTAAAACACCAGCAGGATTTGTATAATCTGGATATTATAATTAAAAATACGCAGTCAGACTTTGATCGAAAAGAACGGCTTTATAAAAAAGAAGTAATCTCAAAATCAGAATTTGAAGCAATAGAATTAGAACTGAATAAAATCAAAAATGACCGAACTAACCTAATCAAACAAACAGAATTATCCTGGCAAAAAGAATATACGCAGTTAAGCCAATCCAATAAAAGCATTCATTCGAATCAAAAACAGCTTAAGGAAGAAGAGAATAATTACATCATAATTTCTCCTATCGATGGTGAATTAGTCAACATGCAGGGATTTCATAAAGGAAGCGGAATCGCAACAGGAAATTCAATTGTAGAAATCTCTCCCGATAAGGATATTATTGTAGAGACTTTTGTAAACCCATCCGAAATAGGATATTTAAAAGAAGGCGGCGATGCTATTTATCAAATAGATGCCTTTAATTCGAATCAATGGGGATTTGCAAAAGGGAGAATCTTCGAAATAAGCAAAGATGTTCTTATTGTGAATAATGCACCTTACTATAAAATAAAAAGCAACCTTCATACGGATAGTTTAACCTTAAAAAACGGCGCCAAAGGCAATCTAAAAAAAGGAATGAGTTTAACAAGTCGTTTTTTCCTGACTAAAAGAACAGCATTTCAGTTATTATTTGACAAAGTAGAAGATTGGTTTAATCCTTACAACAGCAAAAATGAGTAAAATAGAAATAAAACAACATGATTTTTCAGATTGTGGTGCAGCTTGTTTAGCTTCAATTTCAGAACATTATAATTTAAGCCTGCCTATTTCGAGAATCAGACAATATGCAAGCACAAACCAAAAAGGAACAACATTATTAGGGTTAAGAGAGGCAGCCGTAAAATTAGGCTTTCTTGCAAAAGGAGTAAAAGTAGATTTTGAAGGATTAATAGATGTCCCTATGCCAGCGCTTTTGCATGTTATGATAAAACAAGACGGGCATGAGTTCCCGCATTATGTTGTCGCTTACAAAATAACCAAAAAATACATTCAGGTAATGGATCCTTCTACCGGTAAACTGGATAAAAGACCACTTGCCGATTTTGAACAAATATTTACAGGTTATGCCTTAATACTCGTTCCGGACGATGATATTTTTAAAGAAAAAAACGAAAAAATATCAAATCTCAGAAGAATATTATTTTTGCTAAAACCGCATAAATACATCTTGTTACAGGCAATTATTGGCGCTGTTTTATACACTTTACTGGGTTTTTCGGTTTCAATATATGTAGGTAAGATTACAGATTTTGTACTCGTAAGCGGTAATAAAAGTTTATTAAACTTAATGAGTATTATTGTTATTGGATGTTTGCTGCTTCAAATATTATACAGCGTTTTAAAAGATGTGTTTATTTTAAAAACAAGCCAGCAAATTGATTCCCGATTGATTTTGGGTTATTACAAACATCTTTTTACGATGCCTCAAAAGTTTTTTGATACCATGCGAATTGGTGAAATCATGTCAAGAATTGGGGATGCTGTAAAAATACGTGCCTTGATAAACGAAACCGCTTTAAGTATTTCGGTAAATATATTGATCGTAATATTTTCGTTCATTTTTATGTTTTCTTTCTATTGGAAACTGGCCTTAATTATTTCTTTGATTATTCCGTTTTATGTTATTATTTATTTGATAACCAATAAATTGAATAAAAAAGCAGAACGTTCAATAATGGAAAAAAATGCGCTTCTGGAATCACAATTGGTAGAATCTATAAAAAATATCGGGACAGTAAAAAGATTGTCTTTAGAAGATTTCTGCAAAACCAGAACAGAGCTAAAATTTGTAGATTTACTTAAAAGCATTTATACATCAGGAATAAATGGAATTTTCGCAAGAACTTCTTCTGATTTTATTTCCAGATTATTTACCATTATCCTTTTATGGGCAGGAACTTATTATGTAATTGACGGAAATATTACGCCTGGCGAATTGTTTTCATTTTACTCCATAATAGGATATTTTACCGGACCTGCATCACAATTAATAGGTACAAACCAGGCGGTTCAGAATGCGATGATTGCTTCAGACAGATTGTTTGGGATTATGGATCTTGACAGGGAAGAAATGGAATCTAAGGTAAATTTAACGAAGAATAACTTTGATGATATAAAATTCAAAAACATTGATTTCTCTTATGAATTAGGCCGATATATCTTTAAAGATTTAAATCTTACGATTAAAAAAGGGCAATTTACAGCATTTGTTGGAGAAAGCGGAAGCGGAAAAAGTACGATTGCGTCACTCATTCAAAATATATACAGTCCAAAAGAAGGTAAAATATTAATTGGCGAATACGACCTGAATTACATATCAAAAGACAGTATTAATTCGCTTATTACCACGGTACCACAAAATGTGGAACTTTTTGACGGAACGATTGCTTTTAATATTTCTATTGGAGATTCAAATCCTGATATGGAAAAAATAATTGAAGTAAGTAAAAAAGTAGGCGCTTACGACTTTATTGAATCTCTGCCAAACGGTTTCAACACCTATTTAGGAGAATTTGGTGCGAATTTATCCGGAGGAGAAAAACAGCGAATTGCCTTTGCAAGAGCGCTTTATAAAGATCCGGAAGTCCTTATTCTGGACGAAGCAACTTCGGCACTGGATTCTGAATCTGAATTGGTGATCAAAAAGTTAGTAGAAGAACTAAACGAACAAGGCAAAACGATAATTGTGATTGCGCATAAGCTTCAGTATATTAAAAAAGCAGATGTTATTTATGCCTTCAAAAAAGGAGAAGTTATTGAGTCAGGCTCGCACGATGAGCTTTTGGATAAAAAAGAATACTATTATAAAATGTGGAATAATATAATTGTTTAATAAGGAAATTTAACAAAAATGAAAAATTACTCTTTTACAAAAACGGCAATTGTGAGAACTCCAATTGAAGAAAAACAAATGGATCTTACGTGGGAAAAAATTAAAGCAATTTTTTCAAAAGAAGAAAATAGGGAAGCATTATTTATCGGTTCTCCAAACATTTACAAAGCACTTGTAATGTGGGAAACAGGTGAAGGTTTTCAGACCGAAGAAGAACTTAAAAACCTAAAAGGATCTTTGTACAAATATGCTTCAAGATTGTCTAACAGAAGCACGCCTTTTGGGATGTTCTCTACCGTTGCTGCAGTAGATTTAAATGCCGAAACCAATCTTAATATTGCGGAAAGCACTTTTGGAAGATTCACCAAATTTGACATGTATTTCCTGGGAAGTTTTTTGCCTGTTATCGTAAAAAATGACGCCATAAGAGAAGCTTTAAAATACTACAGCAACAACTCAATTTATACCGTTTTTGATAAATACCGTTATGTCGAATATTACTTTAAAGACAATGTCAGGTTTCATAAAATTTCAGAAGTTGAAATAAGCGAGTATTTAACGCTGATATTCGAAAAAGCAAAAAATGGGGTTTTATTAAGTGAATTGGCCGGTTTACTGGTTTCAGATGAAATTTCTTTAAAAGATGCCAATGAATTTATTGACACACTTATAGAAAGTCAGTTTATTGTAAGCGAATTAGAATTTACCATTACCGGAGAAGATTATTTTGAAAAACTGCTCAAAATATTCTCAGAAGAAAGATTCGACTTTTATGAAGCCGAAGTCATTAAAGAACTAATCACAAATTTAAAAACAAAAATAAATTTCCTTGATAAAAATAATAGTAACGATCCTGCTTTATATACTCAGATTCATGAATTAGTGAACGAAGAGTTAAACCATGTCGATATTTCAAAATTATTTCAGGTAGATAGTTTTAGAAAAATTGATAACGGCTCAATCAGTTTTAAAACATTAAAAAATTTACGTCCGGCGTTATCGGTTTTAAATAAATTACATTCTGGTTCTGAAAATGGTAATTTAAAAGAATTTAAGAGAAAATTCCTGGAGCGATTTGAAGAATTTGAACAGCCTTTAGTAAGCGTTCTTGATCCGGATATAGGAATTGGTTATGCAAAATCAACAGGAGCAAAAGCTATCTTGGTTGACGATTTATTAATTAATAGTGGTCATTCAGATGTAACGCAAATTGCAATGGACGCTAAAAAGTCATTTTTGTTTAAAAAACTGCTTCATGCCACAAAAAACAATTTGCAGACTATTGAATTACTAGATGAAGAAATCAACAAATTCGAAGAAAATGAAGCTTCGTATCCGGATACATTCTCAGCATTTGTAAATGTATTTCATGAAAACGGAGTTGAAAAAATCAATCTAAAAACAGCAAGCGGTCCTTCTGCAAACGGTTTAATTGGAAGATTTAGTCATTTAGATACTAAAATTCTAGATTTATGCAATGAAATCACGGATATAGAAAATCAACTAAATCCAACTAAAATTATTGCAGAAATCGTGCATTTGCCACAAGCAAGAACCGGAAATATTTTATACCGAAACTTTCAGAGAGCATATGAAATTCCTTATTTGGGAAATGCATCTGTAGACAGAGAACATCAAATCATGATCGATGATTTATATGTTTCTGTAAAAGGCGGAAAAGTGGTTTTACGTTCCAAAAGACTCAATAAAGAGATAATTCCGCGGTTGAGTAACGCACATAATTTTGCTTCGAATGCGCTGCCAATCTATCATTTTCTTTGTGATCTGCAAAATCAAAATTCTTTCGGATTTGGATTTGGCTGGGGCGGACTTCAAAATGAGTTTGATTATTTGCCAAGAGTAAATTACAAAGACACGGTTTTAAGCAGAGCTACCTGGAATATCAATAAAACAGAAATTGACAGCATTCTTGCTGTTGATGAATCAAAAAGAGTTGAATTTGTTCGTAATTTCAGAGAAAAAAGAAACATTCCTGATGTTGTATACATTTCTCAAGGCGACAATGAAGTGCTTATAAACTTCAATAATGAACTAAGCTGTAATGTTTTTTATTATATGATGAAAGGCGAAAGCTTTATTCAGCTAAAAGAGTTTTTATTTTCAGAAGATACAATTACAGACAATTATTGTAACGAAGTGATCTTTACAGCACATAAAAATGTAGAGAAAAAAGTTGAGGTTAGTGTTGAAAATCAATTTGTTTCAAAAGAAAATAAAGAAGGCGTAACAACTTCATTTTCAATTGGCGAAAAATGGCTTTATTATAAATTTTATTGCGGAGAAAGAGCCGGAGAAGAGGTATTAAAAACAGCCATTAATCCTGTTGTTGAAGAATTAAAAGCAAAAGGATTAATAGACAAATGGTTTTTTATTCGCTATTATGATGCGCAGGGACATCACATTAGATTTCGCATTTTGCTAAAAAACAGCAATTTGTTTACAGATTGTATTCAAATTATAAAACAGCATATTGAACCTCTCGAGCAAATGCGAATTATCTGGAAGACACAAACCGACAATTATCTTCGTGAATTGCAGCGATATGGCTATGAAGCTATCGAAGAAACAGAAACCTTGTTTTTTAATGATAGCGAAAGCACGTTAAAATTTACTGACATGATCGAAGGAGATTCAGGCGAAAAAATAAGATGGCTGTTTTGTTTATTGTCCATAGACCATTTTTTAAATGATTTTGATGTAAAACTCGAAGGAAAAATCAAATTGTTTAATGCAGCAAAAACAAGTTTCGGAAAAGAATTTAACCGTTCGGGAAGACTAAACAAACAAATTAATGAAATGTTTGCGGGTCATGAATCTGATATTGAATCGTTTTTAAATCCTGCAGAGATGGATGAAATGTATGAGCCTTTGATGGAAATTCTTGAAGAACGTTCCCAAAAAAATGCTCCTGCCGTAAAAGCAATAAAAGAAATGGCCGGCGATCATCGTTTGCCAACGTATCTTGACAATATAATGTTGAGTTATATACACATGATTTGCAACAGGATTTTTCTAACCAAACACAGAATCCACGAAATGGTTGTTTACGATTATTTATATAAATATTACAGCAAACAACTGCATACCGGGAAAAGCAAACAACTCAAAATAAGCGAGTTAATCTTGTAATATAAGAATCAGGGGAAAAAGTTTAAAAGTTTTTTCTAAACCAAACCTTTTGCCATTCCCTTTTTAGAATTAAAAACGAAACTTGTTCGGCCAGAATAACCAAATCTGAGCCGTCAAGTTTTTTTATTTCAATTTCAGAAACGTCAATAATATAAAGCAGGTTCAAATATTCAGCAAATTTGTACTGAATCATTCGGTATATTTTTTCGTGAAGCTGGATTTTTAATTCGTCGGGAGAAATACTGAGCGGAAAATCGATTCCTTCGTTTGCCAGATTAAAATCCTTATTGATTTGTTCAATCAAGCTGAGATATAAAGTTTCTGCCTGAGCTTCGGCAAATAACGATTCTGTATTTATTGGTGCTACAAACATATTTTATCAATTTCAAAATTCAATGTCAATTGCAATTTTCAATATTTTTATAATTGATTTTTGAAATTGTTATTGCTATTGTTTTTATACTTTACGTCCCATTAAATTCTCGCCAAAAGTTCTCAGGATATTTTTCTTTTCGTCATTGATATCCATTTTTTCTAATGTTTCGAAAGCTTTAAAAGTGTATTTTTCTATGGCTTGCTGCGTTTCTTTTGAAGCGCCGGATTCATTAAAAATTGTTTTGGCAATTTCTATTTTTTCTCTATTATCTTCAAGCTGCAAACTGAATAATTGTTGCAATTCTGCTGCTTTTTCTTCCGAAGAAAATTCAATAGCTTTTAGGTATAAATACGTTTTTTTATTTTCGATAATATCTCCACCAACTTGTTTTCCAAAGGTTTCAGGATCTCCAAAAGCATCCAGATAATCATCCTGAAGCTGGAAAGCTAATCCTAAATTCAGTCCGAAATCATAAATTAAATCCGCTTCTTTTTCAGAAGTTTTAGCTACAATAGCGCCCATTTTCATGGCAGCAGCAACTAAAACAGCCGTTTTATATTCAATCATTTTTAGATATTCGGGAATCGTAACATCATTTCGTTCCTCAAAATCAACATCCCATTGTTGACCTTCACAAACTTCAAGAGCAGTTTTGCTGAATAATTTTGCTAAATCCCTAAAAACGGTTGGTTCGTATTGTTCAAAATATTGATAAGCAAGGATCAGCATTGCATCACCGGAAAGAATCCCGGTATTGATATTCCATTTTTCATGCACCGTTTCCTGACCTCTTCGCAAAGGCGCATCATCCATAATATCATCATGAACCAATGAAAAATTATGAAAAACTTCAACCGCCATTGCAGCCGGAAGTGCTGTTTTATAATCAGTATTAAAAACTTCTGCAGCCATCAAAGTCAAAACGGGACGCATGCGTTTTCCGCCAAGGCCTAAAATATATTCAATAGGTTCATAAAGGTTTTTAGGCTCTTTATTGATGTTTTGGTCTTTTAAATAACTAATAAAAAAATCCTGGTACTGACTAATATCGTGCATAAAATGAATAATCTGATTTGCGAGGCTCAAAGATACAATTCAAATATGAATTATCCCTTTCAAAATAGTAAATGCTAATTAAGATTTAAAACCAAACGAAATGGTGCGCTTTTTAATCTTTTAAAATTATTTTTAAAAAAACTTGGAAACTCTTTTGGTGTTTAGAGTTTCCTGTCTATATTTGCACCGTTAATCGGAAACTCGAAACACTGTAAAAGTTTCCATAGAACGTTTAGATGATTTATAAACTAAACAAAACCAAACAATTATGAAAACAACATGGACCTTAGATTCTAGTCAATCAGACGTTTTGATTAAAATGAGACACTCGATAATTGCCTATATGGGAGGAACGACAAATAAATTTGATGGCTTTGTAGACATTGAAGACAATGAAATTGAAAATGCATCTGTAGAATTTTCTCTGGACATCAATAATAAAAATGATAGTTTTCAGCAAATTGATACGTATTTACAACTTCAGGATCTTTTTGATGTAAACGAACATCCGATTATCAGTTTCAAATCGACTTCATTTCAAAAAGTAAACAATAATATTAATTTCTTTAAAGGTGATTTAACCATAAAAGATGTTACAAAAGTGGTTGAACTGGATGCCGAATTTATCGGAATCAATACGTACAACGGCGAGAAAAAAGTTGCTTTTGAAATTAAAGGAGACATCAAGCGTCAGGATTTTGGTTTAGATTATAACTCATACAATCATAATGGTGGTTTGGCTTTAGGAAAAGATATTAAACTTATTGCCAACTTAGAATTCAGTATATAAATCTTACATAATGAATAAATTAATGTAAAATTATTACAAATATATTGGAAACTATTTTTCTGATTTTAGTTTCCTAAGTATATTTGTAATGCAATTGAAAATCAAGATGAAAGAGAAAATTATATCAAAAGCGAGTGAATTATTTTTAAAACTCGGTTTTAAAAGTGTTACAATGGATGATATTGCAGGTGAAATGTGTATTTCTAAAAAAACGATTTACAAATATTTCTGTAATAAAGAAGTACTGATAGAAGAGAGTACATCAACGGTTCATAAACAAGTGCATGAAGTGATTGATACTATTGTAGCAAAAAATTATAATGCCATTCACGAGAATTTTGAGATTAGGGAAATGTTTCGTGATATGTTTAAAAATGCAACCGATACTTCGCCTCTTTATCAGTTAAAAAAGCATTATCCGGAAATCTACCAAAACGTAATGACGCATGAAATTGATCAGTGCAATCATTATTTTAAAGATAATATAATGAAAGGGATCAGCGAAGATTTATACAGAGCAGATTTGAATATAGATTTGTATGTAAAGTTTTATTACACTTTGATTTTTCATATAAATGAAACTACGATTTCAGAAAGAGAAGCACAAAAAATAGAGTTGGAAGCGCTGGAATATCACACCAGAGCTATGGCAACGGAAAAAGGAATAATCGAATTAGAAAAACAACTTAAAAAAATTACTATTTAATCATCAATCTATATGAAAAGAATAATTCTTATATTTTTGTGTTCAATTGGCTTGTCGGCCAACGCACAAGTCAAGACTTTAACCTTAAAGGACGCTCTTACGTACGCGCTTGAAAACAAAGCCGACGCTAAAAAAGCAAAATTGCAGGTTGAAAACAGTGAATATCAAATTCAGGAAATACGTTCAAGAGCATTGCCTCAAATTACTGCAAATGGAAACTTGAGTTATAACCCAATTTTACAGACAAGTGTAATTGACGGAGCAAGTTTTGGACAGCCAGGAACAAGTATTCAGGCAACTTTTGGTCAAAAATGGACTTCTACAGCCGGAATTTCATTGACTCAGGCTTTGTTTGATCAGGCTGTTTTTACAGGATTGAGAGCTGCAAAATCTACTCGTGAATTTTACCAGATAAACGATCAGTTAACAGAGGAAAATGTAATTGAAAGAGTTGCCAATAATTATTATTCTGTTTACGTACAACGCGAAAGATTGATATTATTAGACAGTAATTATGTAAATACAACTAAAGTTCGTGATATCGTAAAAGGACAATTTGATAATGGTCTGGCCAAAAAAATTGACTTAGACCGTATTATCGTTAAAATGTCTAACATTGATACAGAACGTCAACAAATTAAAAATCAAATTACTTTACAGGAAAATGCTTTGAAGTTTTATATGGGAATGCCTATTGAAACTGTAATCGAGATCCCAAAAGAAGAATTTGAAGTTGTTCCTGCTGCTTTAACAGAATTGCCAAATATTGAAAACAGAACAGAATATTTGCTTTTGAAAAAACAAGAAGAATTATTGGTGTTTCAAAAGAAAGCGGTTCAGGCAGAATATTATCCAACACTTTCTTTAACTGCTGGTTACAACTATATTGGTCAGGGTCCTGAATTTCCTTGGTTCGAAAAACCATCTTCTGGTGTTTACTGGTCAGATTATTCAGGAATTGGATTGAATTTAAGAGTGCCAATTTTTACCGGTTTCGGAACGCGTGCCAGAGTAAGACAAGCTGATGTTGACATCAGATCACTTCAGGAAGATATCAAAGACACAAAACTTTCGCTTGATTTAGATTATAGAAATGCAATGGCTCAAATCGAGAACAACCTTGTAACTATCGAGAATCAAAAAGAAAATATGCGCTTAGCGAGTGAAATCTTAAGCAATACAAAAAACAATTACCTTCAGGGATTAGCATCATTAACAGATTTGTTAGATGCTGAAAATGCATCACTTGAAGCTCAAAATAACTATACCAGAGCAGTCTTGAATTACAAAATTGCCGAAGTAGCACTAATCAAATCAAAAGGCGAACTTAAAACTCTTATTAAATAACTAGAACAAAATGAAGAAAACTATTATAACTATCGTAATCATAATCGCAGCTTTAGGCGTGATTGGATATGTCTTAAATAATAATAAGAAGGAGAATAAAGCAAAAACAGATATCGTTGCAGAGAAAAATGCAGCCGTTTCAGTAAAAGTAACTCCTGTAAAAACAGAAGAAATTTCATTGGATTTCGTTGCAAACGGAAATTTCCAACCCATTCAACAATTGACTTTCTCTGCTGAAAAATCAGGAAAAGTAATCAGCGTTTTGGCTAAAGAAGGAGATTACGTAAAAGTTGGTCAAACTTTATTGACAGTAAGAGGAGATGTAATTAATGTAAATGCACAACAAGCTCAGGCTGTATACGCAAACGCAAAATCTGATTATGCGAGATATGAAAATGCTTTTAAAACGGGCGGCGTTACTAAACAACAATTAGATCAGGCAAAATTAGCGTTAACTAATGCTGAATCTAGTTTGAAACAAGCAAATATTAATGTTGGTGATACAAGAGTAAAAGCACCAATAAGCGGATTTATCAATAAAAAATATATTGAGCCGGGATCTATTTTAACCGGAATGCCTGCAACTGCTTTGTTTGATATTGTAAATGTTTCTAAATTAAAATTAGTAGTTACAGTAAACGAAAACCAAGTGGCGAGTTTAAAAGTAGGCAATACTATTAATGTTACGGCTAGTGTTTATCCTGATAAAAATTTTTCCGGAAAAATTACTTTTATTGCTGCAAAAGCGGATGAGTCTTTAAATTTTCCTGTTGAAATTGAAATCGCAAATAATACAAATAACGACTTAAAAGCGGGTATGTACGGAACTGCAAATTTTGCATCAAACCAACAAAAACAAAACTTGATGGTTGTACCTAGAAATGCTTTTGTAGGAAGTGTAAGCAGTAATGAAATCTTTGTGGTTCAAAACGGTATTGCGAAATTGAAAAAAGTAACTGCCGGAAGAATTTTAGGAGATCAGGTAGAAATCATCAACGGATTATCTGACGGAGAAGTTGTAATTACTACAGGTCAAATTAACTTACAAGACGGTAATACAGTAGAAATTATTAAATAATTTACAGCATTAAGCTATACGCCATAAGCCATAAGCTTATTGCCTAAAGCCTACAGCCTAAAGCAAAATATATGAAATTAGCCGAAATATCCATAAAACGTCCGTCGTTAGTAATTGTATTGTTTACAATTCTGACACTTGGTGGATTGTTCAGTTACAGCCAATTAGGTTATGAGCTGATCCCGAAATTTGAACAAAACGTTATTACAATTTCTACTATTTATCCTGGAGCTTCTCCAAGTGAGGTAGAAAATACCGTAACCAAGAAAATTGAAGATGCGATTGCATCCTTAGAGAACGTTAAAAAAATTGACTCGAAATCATACGAAAGTTTATCCATCGTTTCAATTACCCTGACATCAAATGCAAAGGTCGATTACTCTATGAATGACGCACAACGAAAAATCAATGCGATCATAAGTGATTTACCAGACGATGTTAAAACACCGGCATTGACCAAATTCTCGTTGAGTGATTTGCCAATTATGACACTTGGTGCTAACGGAAAAATGGACGAAGCAGCATTTTATGACTTAATTGACAAAAAAATCGCTCCTATTTTATCCCGTGTACAAGGTGTTGCTCAGGTAAATATTATCGGTGGTTCTGAACGTGAGATTCAGGTAAATCTTGATGCATTAAAAATGCAGGGTTATGGATTATCTATTCCACAGGTACAGCAAAATATTTTGACTTCGAATTTAGATTTCCCAACAGGAAATATTCAGACTCGTAATCAAAAAATATTAATTCGTTTAGCGGGTAAATATAAAAGTGTCGAAGAATTAAGAAATTTAGTAGTTTCTTCTCAAAACGGAATTCAGGTTCGTTTAAGTGATATTGCCGATGTTCAGGATACTCAAAAAGTAGCAGAGAAAATATCTCGTGTAGATCAAAAAAGCGCGATTGTTTTACAAATTATTAAACAATCTGACGCAAATGCGGTTGCGGTAAGTGAGCAATTATTGAAAACAATTGCTACTCTTGAAAAGGATTATGCAAATACGCAATTAAAATTGGAAGTTGCAAAAGACAGTACAATCTTTACGCTTGAAGCAGCAGATTCTGTTGTTCACGATTTATTGATTGCGGTAATTCTGGTAGCATTTGTAATGTTGTTCTTCCTGCACAGTATTAGAAACTCATTGATTGTAATGGTTTCGATTCCGGCATCTTTGATTGCGACATTTATTGGTATTTATTTAATGGGGTATACCTTAAACTTAATGAGTTTATTAGGATTATCTCTGGTGGTTGGTATTCTGGTCGATGACGCGATTGTGGTCCTCGAGAATATTTACAGGCATATGGAAATGGGTAAAAGCCGAATTCGTGCATCATACGACGGTACTGCCGAAATTGGTGGAACGGTAACTTCGATTACATTGGTAATTGTGGTAGTGTTCTTGCCAATCGCGATGAGTTCTGGTTTGGTTTCTAATATCATTACACAATTTTGTGTTACGGTAATTATTTCAACTTTATTGTCGCTTTTAGCTTCATTTACAATTATCCCTTGGTTATCATCTCGTTATGGTAAACTAGAGCATATTGAAGGAAAAAATTTATTTGGAAGAATCATTCTTGGTTTCGAAAATTATTTAACACGTTTTACAAACTGGATTTCTGAATTATTGACATGGTGTTTAGATCATTATGTTAAAACCATTTTGGTTGTACTTGTATTATTCTTTGGATCAACAATAGGATTAATGGCTGGTGGTTTCATTGGTGGAGAGTTTTTTGCTTCTTCTGATAGTGGAGAGTTTTTAGTTCAAATTGAAATGCCGAAAGATGCTTCGTTAGAACAAACGAACTTCATGACGCAAAAAGCAGAAGCTTTCTTGAAAACACAAGAATATGTTCACAGTCAAATTACAACTGTGGGACAAACTTCTGAAGGTTTTAGCGGAACGCAAGCTACAGCATACAAAGCTGAGATTGATGTTAAAATGATCGAACAGAAAGACCGTACTGATGATGCGTCTGTTTATGCAGCAAAAATCAAGCTTAAGTTAGAAAAAGTATTAGTTGGAGCAAAAGTTAAAACAGTTCCGGTTGGTATTTTAGGAACAGCAGAAGAGGCTCCTATAGCCTTAATTGTAACAGGTCCTTCTACAGAAGCGGCGATGGCTTTTGCTAAACAGGCTGAAGCTGAATTACGTACAATTCCCGGAACAACAGAGATTAAATTAACAGTTGAAGACGGAAATCCTGAGATCAACGTTAAAGTTGATCGTGATAAAATGGCTGCTTTAGGTTTAACACTTCAAACAGTTGGTTTAACCATGCAAACTGCTTTTAGCGGAAACACAGATGGTAAATACAGAGCAGGTGAATACGAATATGACATCAACATTAGATATAATGCTTTTGATAGAAAAAGTATTACTGATGTTAGTAATTTGATTTTTATCAATGCTGCTGGTCAACAAATTAAGTTATCTCAATTTGCAACAATTACAGAAGGTTCAGGACCTAGCCAGTTAGAGCGTAGAGATAAATCTGCTTCGGTTACAGTTCAGGGACAAAATGTTGGGGTTCCGGCCGGTACAGTAGTTACGCAATGGGAACCTAAATTAGAAAAAATAAAAAAACCAGCAGGTGTAAATTATATTTGGGGTGGTCAACAAGAGAACCAAAGTGAAGGTTTTGGTACTTTAGGAATCGCTTTATTAGCCGCTATTATCTTGGTTTACCTTGTAATGGTTGGACTTTATGACAGTTTCGTTCACCCGTTTGTCGTATTGTTTGCAATTCCACTTTCGTTTATTGGTGCGATGTTAGCATTAGCTTTGACTAATAACTCATTAAACATCTTTACGATTTTAGGTATCATCATGTTGATTGGTCTGGTGTGTAAGAATGCGATCATGCTTGTCGATTACACCAACCAGCGAAGAGCAGCAGGAGAATCAATCAGAACGGCATTAATTCAGGCGAATCATGCTCGTTTACGTCCGATTTTGATGACAACTATTGCGATGGTATTTGGTATGTTCCCAATTGCATTAGCATCCGGAGCAGGAGCTGAGTGGAAAAACGGATTGGCTTGGGTAATCATCGGAGGATTAATTTCTTCTTTATTCCTAACCCTGATCGTAGTTCCTGTAATTTATAATATCATGGAGAAAATTATTCATAAATTCTCTAAAGGAGATAAAATCGATTACGAAGCTGAAATGGTTGCTGATTATACGCCAACCGAAGTTAGTGAAGACGGTTTTAATCCTAAACATAACCATTAATTTTTGATTTAATTTAGATTGAAGAAATCCCAAATTCCTCACGGAGTTTGGGATTTTTTTTGATTTTTTATAAAACTTCACAATTGGAATTTAATTTTACATTAGAATTTATAAAGTTTAGGAGCCATACAATTCGCTTTTTAATAAACATCGTTCCCGCTTTCGGCTATATCTTTTTTGAGACGAAGATCCCGAAGTCTCGGGACGCCTCAAAAAAGGATACCGCCTTTATCGGGGCTAATCCTAAAACATTCGGCTTCTTTTAAACAATCAAAAAAAATCCAAACTCCTTGCCGACGATTCGGAATTAGAGTTTGGATTTTTTATTGATTAATTCCAATCCAGTCCCGAAATTTCGGGATCAAAACGGGATTGGAATTTTAGTTCCTTATTTTTTCACAAGTTTGACAATTTTCACTTTTCCTTCAGATTTTACTCTTAAGAAATAAAACCCTGAAGAAACATTCGATAAATCAATTTCAGAATGATCACTATCTATTTTTTTAGATAAAATAGTGGTTCCCGAAGCTGAGTATATTTCAACCTCATCAATAACAGCAGTATTGCTTATCGTTAAATTATGAAGTACCGGATTTGGATAAAATTTAAAATTCGGCAAAACAAAATCAGATGTCGAAAGCGTTCCGTTTGATTTAGCAGTAACCGCAAGACGATCCTTACTTTCGATTCCGTTTATAGTTTGTGACGCATAATACGTTTTTCCGTCAACAAGAACAGTAGTTAATGGCAATGGAGTTTCATTTGCTTTACTCGTTTTTCCTTCTACAGGATTTTGATGAGTATCATACCATTTGATATTTTCTCCTTCAACAATTAAATCTGCCAGAGTTTGTCCAGGTTTAAATTCAACTGTTACTGCATCTTTACCTTCCATCAATGGAGCCGGCGGATCGATAACAAAATATATGATTACATAACATCCGCTTGCATCCATAACAATTATACTATAGTCGCCGGCTTCTAAATTTGTAAACGTATTATTTGTTGTAAAAACATCCAGATTAGTTGAAACAGCATATGTATAATTACCTGAACCACCAACTGCGGTAATTGTTACGCTTTGATTTTCTACAGTTACAGAGGCAACAATAGGTTCTGGCGCAGTCATATCTACAATCGAAATAGCTGTACATCCATAACTATCTCTAACTGATACGGTGTAAGTGCCTGCAGGTACATTAAAAAAGCTGTTATTTTGAAATGGACCACCATTTAATGAATAAACATAAGGTGGCTGCCCGCCAACAACATTAGCTATAAATGATCCATTTTGCGTACAAGTTATCGGCGAAACAATAGTTGCCATTACTAGTAAAGGATTTACAGGATCGATTGTTACAACAAGTGTAGTCGTATTATATTGGTAGTCGCGCACTCTTATCGTATAATTTCCGGGTGTAGCGGTAGTAAATACATTAGAAGTTGTATAAGTAATTCCGTTGTCAAATGAATATTGATACGGAGCAGTTCCTCCAATTGCACTTACCGTTATAACTCCATTAGAATTGCACGTTAAAGGGATTACACTCGTCGTGGCAACAAGTGCTGGCGGAGATACGATGGTAATTCCTGGCTGTAAAAATGTACATCCACGTGAATCTGTAACCTTTACAACATAAGATCCTGCCACAATATTATTAAAAACATTAAAATTTTGTGAAGGAACTACTTCCATTCCATTACTATTTTGAAGAGCATAATAATAAGGCTGAATTCCACCGGAAGCAGTAACAGTTATTCTTCCGTCACTATTATTTGAAGATGTAGGATTTATAACGCTCACCGAAGATAATAAAACAGTTGGCTGCGCTATTGTTATCGAAGATGTAGTGATACATCCAAAAACATCTTTTACACTCACATTATATTGCCCGGGAGCTAAATTACTAAAGACATTCGATGTAGTATATACCGTTCCTATAGAATACGTATAAGGCGCATTTCCTCCGGTTGCTGTTGCAGTTATGGATCCATCTTGAGATCCGTTACAATTAATATCCGTTTTAGTTAAATTAATCGCTAAAGCATTAGGTTGAGAAATTGTCGTATAAAATGACATAGAACATCCTTTACTGTCTTTCACAGATACATTATAAATTCCAGCACTTAAATTAGTAAAAGTTTTATTTGAAAAATAAGCAGCACCATTTATAGAATAGCTGTAAGGAACTGTACCACCAGAAGCATTTATAGTAATTGTTCCGGTAGCCGAATTAAAGCAGGTTGCATTTGTAATATCAATAGTAGATGTCAGGGCTGTAGGCTGAGTAATCACCGCAGATTTAGTAATAATACATCCTTGGTTGTCTTTTACTGAAACAGTATAATTGCCCGGAGCTAAATTACTAAAGATACTGCCGGACTGATATCCTGCACCAATTGAATACGTATAAGGAGCAATTCCGTTAGTTGCAGTAATTCTTATTGATCCGTTAACAGTACCATTACAGGAAACATTTGTAATTGCAGTACTCACAGCCATTGGAGTATATGGCGCAATAGTAATTACTTTTCTAACAATACAGCCAGCATTATCCAAAATATTTATGGTATAATTACGGGCTGCATATACATTAAATGTATTTGCAAGGCTGTTAGGACCATTATCTATCGAATATAGGTATGGAGCAACTCCGCCAGTTACAGTAGCTTTAATAGTAGCACTACCGGTACAATCGAGAGGTCTAATTATAGCAACATCAACAACTAATGGTATAAGCGGATCGATTACTATAACAGTTGTGTTCGAAATTGTATTGGCAGCATCTTTTACGACTGCATTATACGTTCCGGCATTTAGAGTAGTAAAAACATTGGTCGTTTTGTATGTTAATCCGCCATCAATTGAATATTGATAAGGTGCTGTTCCTCCGGCAGCAGTAACCGTTATTGTTGCTTTAACACCACAATTTAGCGGCTTGGTAATAGCTGCTGTAGAACTTAAAGGTGTTGGATCTGGAATCGTTACATTGTATGAAGACTCACATCCATTTGCATCTTTTAAGAATACCGTATGTTCTCCGGGGCTCAAATTTGTAAAAGCATTATCATACACAAAATCAGTATGATTTATAGAAGATTGATAAGGTGGAGTTCCTCCAAAACCATGAATTGTCACAGTTTGGCCTTCAACATTTAAATTAGCAGATAAAGCAGTTGGTTCTGTAATTACATACGGTGTTTCTGATGAACAGCCAAGAGCATCTTTTACTTTAATCGTGTAATTTCCAGCGTTAAGTCCGGTGAAAGTATTGCTGTCTGTGTAAATACCATTATTTATAGCATATAGATACGGAGCTTGTCCGCCAACAGCATTAATAGTTAATGAGCCGTCAGTACCACCATTACATAATACCGAAGCATTTGAGGCAGTTATAACTAAAGGCGAAGAAGCTTGTATTGTTGCAGATATAGCTGGAGAAATGCAATCATAACTGTCTTTTACAAATACAGTATAATCACCGGCTGGTAAATTAGAAAAAGTATTATTTGCGCTATATGATTTTCCTCCGTCAATTGAATAGTAATAAGATATTTGGCCTCCATTTGCAGCAATCTCTATTTTACCATTGTTTCCACAAGCAGAAGAATTCGTGACTATTACACTTCCGGTTACGGGAATAAATGGGTTTAATCCCATTGAAAGATTATTAACAATAGTGTTCTGGCTATCTTTTACAGCTACAGGATAGATTCCGCCAACTAGATCATCAAAAGTATCATTTGCCTGAAAAGTTGATCCGCCATTTATTGAATATTCATATGGAGGTTGTCCTCCGTAACCAATAACACGAAGAGCACCATTGCCTCTGCAGTCTACTGCTTTAACAATCATTGCTCCTGAACTTAAAGGCTGTTCAGATGGTTCAAGTTTCACCATAAGTGTAAAACTGCATCCTTGAGAATCTAGTATAGTTACAGAATAAGTACCGCTAGTTGCATCCAGAAAAACATTGCTATCCTGATAATTAACACCATCTAAAGAATATTGATAAGGTGCTTTTCCGCCAGTAGTAGTAAGTACTATATTTTGACCAAATGTAGTTGAAGTAGCAGTTAAAACAGGTGGTTGATTTATCTCATATTCCAGTTCTGATAAACAGCCAAGAGCATCTTTTACTTTAATCGTATAATTTCCGGCATTTAGTGCAGTGAAAATATTGCTAAAACTATAAGCACCGTTATTTATAGAGTATTGATAAGGACCTTGTCCGCCAACAGTATTAATAGTTAATGAGCCATCAGTACCGCCATTACAGGATACTGAAGTATTTGACGCGGTTATAAATAACGGCGAAGGAGATTGAACTATTGTCGATAGCATTGGTGAATCACAACCATTGTTATCTTTGACAACTATATTATAAGTACCAAAAAAAGCATTAGCATTGGTAAAAACATTGTCAGAACTATAAGTTGATCCACCATCAAAAGAATAAATATAAGGAGCTTGTCCTCCTGTTGCCTGAACAGTTATTGTATTGTTTGTACAATCTGTAGGAGTCACAAGAGCAGTTGCGCTTATTGGAACGAACGGATTTATTACGATTGTTGTATTGGCAATCGTATTTGCAGCGTCTTTAACAGCTATATTATATATTCCTGCCGTCAAATTATCAAGAATATTATCTGCTCCGTAAGTTCCTCCTCCATCTATAGAATAGGTATAAGGATTTTTTCCTCCCAATCCATTTATATGAATAGATGCATTACTCGTGCAATCTATTTGTTTGGAAATATTTGCAGTAACAATTAAAGGCGAATATGGTTCTTCGATTGTAGCTGAAAAAGCATTAGACTCACATCCATTTACATCTTTTAGTAATATATGATGCTCTCCAGGACTTAAATTTGTAAAAACATTCCCAGGCTGAAAACTTCCGCCATCTACAGAATATAAAATAGGAGTAGTTCCTCCAACACCAATAATATTTAAAGTTTGACCTTCAACATTTAAAACAGCAGTTAAAGCAGTTGGTTCAGTTATAGTATAATATAGTTCTGATGAACACCCAAGAGCATCTTTTCCTTTAATAGTATAGGTACCGGCGTTAAGTCCGGTAAAAGTATTGCTGCTTGTATAAAGACCATTATTTATAGCATATAGATACGGAGCTTGCCCGCCATTCATATTCATTGTTAACGATGCAGTTCCGCCGATACATAATATTGGTGTATTTGAACCCGTTACATTCAAAGGCACAAGAGGTTGTACTGTTACACTTAAAAATGAGGAAACGCAATTTTTGCTATCTCTTACAGATATGGTATAAGTGCCGGGAGAAACATTATTAAAAGTATTGCCAGATGTATAAGCTCCGCCATTAAGAGAATAAACATAAGGAGCTTGTCCGCCTATTGCCTGCACTCTTATGGTTCCCTTATTTGTACAATCAACTGGTGTAACAACCGTAGTTGCACTTACAGGACTAGGTGTACTTACCGTAATTGTATATGAATTTGAGATTGTATTTGCAAGGTCTTTTACTTTTATAGTATATGTTCCGGCCGGAATATTAGTAAAAGTATTAAATGTCTGATAAGATATTCCTCCATTTATTGAATATAGGTATGGAGCTTGACCACCAGAAGCATTAACAGCTACTGTAGCACCACTAATACAATCCGTTTCTTTAGTGATAATTGCTGAACAGGTTAAAGGTGCAGGAACCACGATAGATGTCACAAATGTTTTTACACAACCGTTTAAATCTCTTACTTGTACCGTATAATTTCCTGAAGTTAAAACGGTAAAAATATTATTACTCTGAGAAGGGCCTCCATCTAAAGAATATTGATAAGGAGCAGTTCCTCCAGATGTAGTCACCGTTACATTCGCACCTGAAGTAGATAAGGTTGCAATTAAAGCAGTTGGCTGATTGATGACTTGATCAATTGTTGATATACAACCAAGAGCATCTTTTACTTTGATTGTATAAGTTCCAGCGCTAAGTCCGCTATAAGTATTGCTGCTTGTATAGGAACTGCCATTGTTTATAGAGTATTGATAAGGGGATCTTCCTCCAGTAGCATTAATTGTTAAAGAAGCAGTTTCTCCATTACATAGTATCGAAGTACTTGAAGCACTTACAATTAAAGGGCTGTAAGGCTGTATTGCTGTATTTAGATATGGCGAAAGACAACCTTTGCTGTCTTTTACAACAATTCTATAAGTACCGGGTATAACATTAGTAAAAACATTGCTAGCGGTATAAGTTCCCCCATTATCCTTAGAATAAATGTAAGGCGCTTGCCCTCCTGTTGCAAGGACCGTTATGGTAGCATTGCTATTATTACAATCCGGTAGTGTAACGGCCGTAGTTACGTTTACCGCTGTAGGCGGAGTTATCGTAACTGGATTTGAAATTGAAATCGTATTTACAGCATCCTTTACTCTTATTGTAAAAGTTCCGGTAAGTATATTAGCAAAAGTATTGCTGGTTTGATATGTCGATCCATTATTTACTGAATAGGTGTATGGGGCTTGCCCACCTGTAGCATTCGCGACTATTGTAGCGCCGCTAATACAATCTAATTGTTTAGTAATAACTGCCGTAGCAGCTAAACTGCCTGGAACAACAATAGTAGTGACAGGCATAACATAGGTACAACCTCGAGAATCTTTTACTCTGAAATTATAATTTCCTGAAGCTAAACCATTAAAAACAGTACTGCTCTGATAAGTGGTTCCGTCCTTAGAATATTGATAAGGAGCAGTTCCTCCGGCAGCAGTAACCGTTACAGATTGACCTGAAATCGTTGAGACTGCAGTTATCGCATTTGGTTCTGTTATTGTGTAATTAATCACAGTATCCGGACAAATCGCATTAGGACTTTGTATTCTTATATTGTAAACTCCGGCTGGTATGTTCGTATAAATATTCTTATTGGTAAAAGCACCACCATTTAATGAATAATTATAACTAGCCCCAGGAACGACATTAACAGTTAGTGTAGCCAGCCCACCTTTGCATGTTACCGGGATAAGAGAAGTTGTTACCGTTAAAGGCTGAAATACAGTTAAATTAAAAAAGTTTATCGCATAAGTCCCATTATTATTAAGCTTCCCGTAAATTTTTGTAGTACCTACAGGACCGTAATAATTGGTTGGGTTTGTAATTTCATTTGTATTATTAAGTGCGTCGTCCAGACTTAAAAAATAAATTACAGGTGTAGCCGGGTCTAAACTGCCAATAAAAACTGAATTCATCGAAGTCAGATTAAAAGGCTCCCCGCTACACATATTGACGTAGCTTAACTGGGCATAAAAAGTAGTTGTAAATAAAAAAAGAAAACAAAGTAATGTTTTTTTCATAGTATTAGATTTGTTAAAATGGACTTAACAAATGTAACACAATAAATATTGTTAAAGTTACGGCTTCCCGTAAATGCATAAAATTTGAACCTAAAATGAAACTTTCATTTTAAATACAAATAATGATTATAATAATCTATAATTGCCTTCCCGTCAAGCAAAACATCAGCGCCAATAATCCCATCAACGGGTTTTGTTTTAAAAGATTCCAATGCTTCATTTACATGCGAAAGATCAAAAATAACAATACTCAAATCAGTATTTTTCCAGCTTCCAAGTTGTAAATGATTATGTGCTGAAATTTGTGTTCTCATTCCCGTTCCTCCAGCTCCGGAAGCTTTTGTTTTAGATTTTTTTGCAGTCAATTCAAAACGTTCGATACTTTCAAATCCAACACAAGAATTTGATGCTCCCGTATCTAAAATGAAATTCCCTGAAATGCCATTGATTTTAGCTTTTACTAATAGATGCTGGGTTTTGGTAACTTTGAATTTTATTTTTTTGTAATTCTCTTTTTTGAGAATAGCGTGAAGATTTTCCATTTTCGATAAGGATTGAAAACCAAAAATAAGCCAATTACAATCAATAAACTAATTACATAATAGATATAATTTCCTGATTTTTCTTCAACAGAAATTGAACCGTAATACACAAATGAACTCCAGTAATAAGGCGATTTCTTGGCATTCGGAATCGATTTATTATTCAGAAAATCAATTTTGGCGTTAGCATTTGCTTCAAAATAAGGAACATCATTTTTAATATTTTTATAAAAATCAGCCATAAAAACCGATGTCGTATAATCGTTTACCTTCCATAAAGAAAATAATAGATTCTGAGCTCCCGCAAACTGAAAACCCCTTGCAACACTCATAGCGCCTTCGGCTTTGTAGAGTTTTCCAATTCCGGTTTCGCACGCGCTTAAAACTACCAGATCCGGATTGATGTTGAGGTTATACAATTCAGAATATAAAATTTCCTGATCATAAAATTTAATACTTGCCGGAGTTTCAATATCGCCCGAAGAAGCATGCGTACTCAAATGCAAAATCGAATAATTGGCAGCATTACTTTTAAAATTAGAAAAACTAGCGTCTGAATTTTCTAAATATTTTCCTTTGAAATTACTTCTAATAAATTCCAGTTCCTTCTTTGAATAACTCAATTCATAAGCCGTTTTTTCGAAAACTGGAAAAACACCTAAAACTGTTTTCTTTGATTTTGAAACCGGTTTTGAATTCAAATAAAAACTAGCAGAAGTATTATACGCAATCCTGAAATCATTTAATAAATAATGTATTTTAGCAAAATTTGTTGTTGATGATTTCTGCGTAATTAAAGCTTCAAAAGGCAGAAAATTCAAAATACCATCCGGAACAATGATGAGGTTTTTGTAGACAAAATTAGTTGGTAAGTTTAATAAATCGTAAGCTGCTTTTCCGGAATCATTATAACCAGAAATGTCGTTTATAATTGAATTTGCATCGTTAAAGTAATCTATGAAATGGATAATATTATAAATTTTCCCATCTCCAATTGGTACTTGATTTAATATAATCCGATTATTTTGCAAAACGAAATAATAAAGTCTTTCTGAACCCATAAAATAATAAAGCATAATAGCTTTATCTTTTTGAAGTTTTGATAATAATGCTTTTAGATCACAATTCTCAGGAATATAATTTGGATTTTCAATTTGGATTTTCTTTAAAGAAATCATCAATTCATTTTGCTTTTTTATGGCAGAATTGATATTCGAAATATTTGCCAAATCTCCTTTTTGCTGTTCTTTCGCAATGTTATTATTTAAAGTTTGAAGTTCGTGTAAAAGCTGTTTTTCTTTCGCGGAAGCGCTTTTAATATTCGAACGATAACTTTTTAGAATTCCGGATTTTGTTCTTTCAGCTAATTGAAATGCTTTTTCTAAATACTCAATTTTGCCTTCTCCTTTATACAAACGATCATAAATAGAAATACATTCTTCAGTTCGATTTCTCGCTCTAATTTGGGTTATGATTTTAGAGTTTTCATAAACCAAACCATTCATCAATAAATCTTCGATATGAAATGAAAGGTTAAATGCTTCAAGCGCTTTTTTGAGTTGATTTTGTTTGAAAAATAATTCGGACTGTAAATCTAAAACATCAATTAAAACTGTTTCTGCATACAATTGATTTTGATTAGGCAGCATATTTTTTGAATTGTAATTAGAAATTAAAACTTTAAAAATAGCTTGAATCTGTTTCGCACTTTCATCATATTTTCTTTCATCAAAAAGTAACAATGCCTTTTCATAATATAGTTTTGCAAGTTTTCTGGGTTGTTGATTTGGTGTTGCAAAAAAGAGCTTTTCTGCTTTTTCTAAATAAGAAGCAGCAATGTCAGACTGATGCCATTGACGATTTAGCATTGCCAAATTTCGATAAGAATTAGACAAAGTTTCTGATTGTTCCTTCTCATTTTTAAGATAATTTAAGGCCAACATAAAAGCATTCTCGGCTTTTTGATAAAATTCTGGAGGCAATAAATTCATTCCGGAACTTAACAGATAATTATTTCCCAAATTATTCAGTAAAATTCCTTTCTGAGAATTCGATAATTGCTCTGTTTTTAAAGTAGTTTCTAATAATTCAATTGCTAAAGTAATTTTACCGGAACTCTGATAAACATTCGATAAATTCAAAATCGCTGCAAATTTTTGTTTTGCCGCGTCAGGATAATTTTTAGCAGTATTTACAATAAAAAAGTATTGTTTAATCGTGTTTTCGGCGCTGTCATAATCGCCCAAAACCGTATATAAATTGCCCAAAGGTTTCAGGCAATATTCAATTATATCATAATTACTGAGTTTCTTTTTCTGATAAATTTGCCAGGCTTTTTCATAACTCGAAATGGCTTTTTCGGTTTGCCCGAATTGGTTTTCATAATAGGCTTTATTGCAATTTAAAACCACAATGGCCAGTAATTCATCTTTAGTTTTGACTTTAGGATTTCTCCAAAAATCAGCTTCAATATGGTTTAAATTTTCTATGGCTTTCGCCGAAGGATTCGCGACAAAAACATCAATTGCATTATATATCTGATCTTCCGGAGATATGGATTTCTGTCCGAATGAAATCAGAGTGAAGAAGAAGAAAATGTAACAATATAGTTTTATCATATTAAAGTTTTTTCGCCACGAATTCACGAATGATTGAGAAAAAAATTCGTGAATTCGTGGCTAACTTTTTATAATTAATGATATCTAAAACTTCCAAATTCCGTAAAGCTGAAAATAGTTGAAATTCTGTTCAAAGTTAATCACATAACGCGCGCCCAAACTCGGTCCAATTCTGGCAAAACCAGCCGTTAAATCAAATAAAACTCCCGTTTTAAGATGGACAAAAGAGTTGGTGACCGAACTGGATTCAGTTCTTGTATCCATTAAAAACTGATCTGTTCCGCCTTCAAAACTTTCAATTTTTTTGTTTGTGTTTTGTTCAGATGAAACATCAAAATTAGCCTGAATTCCGGCTCCAACGCCAATATAATTGTTAATGTTGTATCGAATCAAAATGGGAATTTCCCAGTTTACATTTTTGTTTTCGATTGTGGTTGTGGTACGTTGAAACTGTTTTACGCCATTCGGACTTACTACATTATCTTCGACAACTGTTGCAGCACTTTCGTATTTATTCAAAGCATTAACCCATTCTGCCTGCCAATAAAAACGATACGATTTAAAAGGCGAAATCGTCGCGCCCACAAAATAACTCGTCGATTTTTCCAGATCAGGATAAAAATTATAACCCGCTTTGGCACCAATCGAAATTCCGGGAAGAAATCGGGTAGTGGCATAATTGGTAATAATTGGTTCGTTTTTGTCAAAAATAATCGCGGTTCTGCTTTTGGTTTTTACTTTATGAAAGTCTTCAGTAAATTTCATGGAGTATTTTACAAATCCTTTTGTACTGTCTTTTTCATGAACATTTTTTTGCTCGCTTCCGGGTAAATAAATGTTTTTGAAGGTAAAGAAAATCTGTTTTTGTTTGATAATCGTATCAAGACAACTTACGGTTGGTTCTTCACCTTTTGGACAAATCGGACATTTTGGATACATATCTACAACCTGAAATGTTTTCTTGTCGAACATATCCGGAATATCAGTTTCAAGTCGGATCATTCTTGCCGGACCTTCGCCATTGTTTTGGAAACGGGTTTTAAAATTTACTCGTTTAAAACGCACCAATCTATAATTAATAAAACTTCCGTTAGAACCCATTTTGTTTGGATCGTGAGACGTCACGATTTCCATTTCCAGGTTTTTTATTTTATGGTTTTTATAACTTCTGTTCGGAACAAAAATCCCGCGCATGGTAACGGTTGCGCTTGTATCCTTGATCATTTCCGGAGTAGTTTTAAACGTATAAAAAACATTGTGTGTTTCATTCGGATTTACATCATCAAATTCTAAAACCGAAACATTATGATAGGTTTTATGAGCGTCTAATAACGAAGCGTCAAGATCTTCTTCAGTAGTTGTGTTTCTGTATTTTTTAGTTTTGAAATTACTTTCGGCGGAAGCCAAATAAGACTTTGTATCATCAAGATCATTTACAGATGCGACTGTATTTTCCTTTATTTCACGTTCGTTTGCATAAGTCCTAAAATCGACCAATTCGAAATTATTGCTTTTGAATTGTTTCTCATTATAAAACAAATACAATTTTCCGCTTGCGACATAATTCTCCAAATTTTGATAACCCACTACGACTACCATTTCCTGATCCGGAATGGGATCACAGTTTTTTATAATAGCAAATCCATTTTGATCTGCAATTGAAGCAATGTCTTTATAATTTGTATCGGTAATATCGTTTACAGCTACTTTTTTTGGTCGGGTTGCAGGAGGTTTTCCGTTGTCATAATTGTTGGTTACGGCAAGTCTTGCGGTATAAGTTCCTTTGTTTTTATAAACGTGTTTGGGTTCGGCTTCCTTGCTATAATGTCCGTCGCCCAGTTCCCATAGATAAGAATAACTTGGTTTTGGTGCGCCCGCAATTGGTATTAATGGCGGCGTTTCCGGTTTATAGGTAACAGCATTTCCGTTTTGGATAAAAACAATATTGGCTTTTCGGGTTATGGTGTCTTTTACTTTGGTTTGTCCTATTGCGAAAATAGAAAATAGAATAAAGAAAATAGACGATAGTGGTTTCATAACTAGACAGTTTTGGGTTTTAAAATCATCAGCGTTAATTTTAAAACAGGATTAAATGTAAAAAAAAGTGATGAGCAAATCATCACTTTTTCTTAAAAGTATTTTGTAAGTTACTGAATAGCATTGATTGCTGCTACCAGTTGAGCTTCTGTACCAACTGTTGTTTCGGCTAAAGTAAAGGTGTAAACATCGTTGGCAGCAACGGTTACAGCTTTGATCGCATAACGCCATTGACCATTTGATTCGGTAACGAAAATCACGTGACAAGCTAAACCAATCGGGATTTGACCATAGTGCTCGCTGAATAATCCTGCGGCAGTGTAAGTGTCTAGTTTAGCCAATGCATTTGTTCCTTCGCCATCGTATGATAAATAAATTGCGCTATTGTTGTTGTCGTAACCATCAGGAGCGTCTGCAAGAATAGTGGTTTTAGGTCTTGGATCGCTGTAAAAACGGTCAACGTTTGTCCATCCAAAGTTTCCAAAAGTTACATAATAATTAGTTCCTTCGCCTTGTACACCGCCTTTTCCGCCGCCATTTGCTCCTGTAGCATCTGGTTTATTTTCTCTCCAGGCCAATTCTCCGTTGTCATCAATAGTACCGTTCCATAACGTCATGGTGTTGTCTACAGCATCAGTCAAAGCTGCAGGAACTACCAAACTCATCGTACAAGAAGTTTTAAGTTCAACACCGCCCTGAGTGGCTTTGATAAAGAATTCTCCACCTGAAATTAATAAATTTTTCTTTCCGTCAGCAGTAATTCCCATTGTTGGTTTGTTGGTAATTAACATCGTTCCTTTATCAAAAAGTTCGATGTATTCAATGTCAATTGCTCCGGTAACGGCAACTCCGTTTTTAGTTAAACAGTCTCCGTTGATGTTTAATTTTACTCCTTTTTTAGAGGTAACAGTTACAACACCATTTCCTGCATTAACGGTAAATCTTTGTGTATTTGCAGATACACCTTTTTCACTAATGCCTTTAAAGGCAGCTCCGGTTGGCGGAAGAACAATATTGTTTCCATCACCATCTGTGTTGTCGTCGCAACTTACTAAAGTGATTAACAATAAAGATAAAAGGGCTAATTTTTTAAAATTTGTGTTCATGATTTCTAGTTTTTATAAATCTGTCTTGATTTGTTTCAAGCGGTTTTTCAGATTCTGGTTAGTTTTATATTCTTATATCAATTTGGGTTTGATATTGTTACCCTTGTTTTTAAAATTTATTTTTCAACTTGTATGCTGATGTTATATCAACTGGCTTATAAAATTGTTACCCTGTTTTTATTTTTTGTTAGGCTGAAAGGCATTTGTCTTCAAACAAATTTCCGTCTTCATCTACGGCAACGAGAATGTTTGTTTTCCGCGAAAGCGTAACTATTAAGCAAATCCAAACGATTGACCAAAACCCGAGTGTAAGGCAGGTAAGAAAGAGATGTAGAGTGTGATTAATGGCTTTTTTTTCTTTGGATAAAACGATATACGGTAATTTCTCGTTGTGCTCCACGATTACAAAACCATTTCGGGTTCTGGCCGAAATCATTTGGTTAAACTGAACTAGATTTTTTTGTTTATAAATTGATACGTTTCCATTGCTCTTAATTTTTAATTGATTTTCGCCACGAATTGCACAAATGAGCACGAATTTTAAATTAAAGAATCAAAAAATATCAGTGTCAATCCGTTGATCCGTTTAATCTGTGGGCTATTTCTGCAATAAATAATTTTGCGAAAAACATATTATTTAATACTATATCAACTTGATTTGTTAATTGTTACCCCATTTTGTGAAATTTATTTACAATTGTTTTCTAAATTAGCTACAAAAAGTTTTTATGGGCCAAACTAAAATTCATCCTGACCAAATGTATATTGAAGGACTTGCTGCAAATGACTCGGCAATCATTCAGTCTATTTATAAAAAGTTCGTTCCCAAAGTGGTTATGTTCGTCATGAACAATTCCGGCGATAAGGAACAAGCACAGGATGTGGTCCAGGAAGTCATGATTTTGCTTTTTAACCAAGCCAAAGCCAATACATTAAAATTGACTTGCCCGTTTGATGCTTACTTTTTTTTATTGTGTAAAAGAAAATGGCTTAATGAGTTTAAAAAAACATCAAATAAAGGGGTAACAATTAATGAAGATGCAGTATCTATGAATGAATCTGCACTGGAATTGATTGCACATACAGAAGAATTTGATGAAAAACAGCAGCTTTTTGACACCATGTTTCAGAAATTAGGAGAGAAATGCCAGGAATTATTAAAGCTGAGTTTTACCATTAAATCGATGGAAGAAGTTGCCGAAAAACTAAACGTAACTTATGGCTATGTTCGTAAAAAGAAATCGTTATGTATTGGCCAGTTAACGCAGTGGATTCAGGAAGCCAAAAATTTTAAATCTCTAAAAAACAATTAGTCATGAATGAAGAACGCTACATATTATTTGATCAATATCTTCAAGGCGAACTGAATATTGAGGAAAAAAATAGTTTTGAAAACCAAATAGCTGAAGATCCAGAATTTGCTTCGGAATTTGAAACGTTCAAAAATATTCATGCTCAATTAGAAAATAAATTTGGATATGAAGAAGAAAGAGAAGCGTTCAAAGAAAATCTGACGAAGATTTCAGACAGCCATTTTAATAAAAACAAACCAAAAGTGGTATTGCTAAAACCGTGGTATTATGCGGCAGCGGCATCCGTTGCGATTTTATTTGGATTGTTCTTTTTTGATTATAATCAGAACCCAACTTTTAACGATTTTAATCATCCCGAAACAGCATCTTTTACCGAAAGAGGTGATGTAAATGCCACTTTAAAACAAGCAGAAAAAGCATTTAACGAAAGAAAATATGAAGCTGCAATTCCGCTTTTTGAAGAAATTTTAAAAGAAAAAAACACACCTGAAATTCAATATTTTTATGGCGTTTCATTATTAGAAGAAAGTAAATATGTAAAAGCTGAAACGGTTTTTAATGAATTAAAATCAGGAACTTCTGTATATAAAGAAAAAGCAAAGTGGAATTTAGCGTTATCAAAACTAAAACAGAAAAAATACAAGGAATGCAAAGAAATCCTGCAGACTATTTCGCAGGATTACGAAAACTACGATGATGTTCAGGAACTTCTGGACGAATTGGGATAGTTTATTTCGCAGAGATGCACTGAAATTACACAGAGATTCGCAAAGTTTTTAAAAGCTTTGCGAATTTTTTTTGCGTCCAATTTGTCAGACTGAGCGAAGTAGAAGTCTCGAAAGAAGCTAACATAAACAAGTTGAATTACTGTGCGTAGACTTCGACTTCGCTCAGTCAGACAAAAATCACGAATAAAAGAAAAAAAAATCCGTTTTCATCTGCGTTTTCACGAAAGTGAATCTGTGTCATCCGCGTTCAATTTCCAGTCAACATGATTTTGGCTCAGTCAGACAAAAAGAAAAAAATCCGTTTTCATCTGCGTTTTCACGAAAGTGAATCTGTGTCATCCGCGTTCCATTTCTAGTCAACATGATTTTGGCTCAGCCAGACAAAAAGAAAAAAATCCGTTTTCATCCGCGTTTTCACGAAAGTGAATCCGTTTCATCCGCGTTCCCATTTCTCACCAAAATTCAATTTTACGTAAAGCCGTAATCGAGTCTGGAATTTTAGTTCTAAATTCGGTTTTTATTTTATGCCAAAACAGCCAAAACTATTTACAATTCTAACCTTTACTGCATGCAAAAAATTATTCTGCTTCTCTTTATTATTTTTTCACAAATCATTTTTGGCAGCACCAAAATTACCGAAACCGAAAAACTTGCCGCCACTTGCAAAGTCTGGGGTTTCTTAAAATATTATCATCCAAAAGTTGCCAATGGAGAAGTAAATTGGGACAATCAGCTTTTAGAAAAACTACCAAAAATAGAAAAAGCACAAACCAAAGAAGAGTTTTCGCTGATTCTCGAAAACTGGATTGATGATCTTGGTCCGGTAAAGGAAATAGCACCAATCGCAACGCCAAAAGATGTTGAGTTTTTTGATAAAAACTTCGATTTAAGCTGGTTTAATAATAAGTTGTTTTCGAAGAAACTTTCGAAGAAATTGAAATTTATAGAAGATAACAGATTTCAGGGAGAACAATATTATGTGTCTGGATTTGATCATGTTGAAAATGTTTTTGTGAAAAATGAAAATTTAAATGTTCTTAATTATAATCAGAAGAATTCAAGACTTGTTGGCATGTTTATGTATTGGAATTTAATCGAATATTTTTATCCGTATAAATATCTAATGGATAAAAAATGGGATAAAAGTTTAGAAGAATTGCTGCCGGATTTTGTTGCCGCTAAAAATGATGATGAATTTTATACTGCGATGGAAAAATTGACAGTCAGGCTTAATGACAGTCATGTTGTATTTTTTAGATATACCAAAAAAGAGGCTGACCTTAATAAAGAAAGAAGATTTTTACCCTTTAAATCTAAAATAATCGACGAAAAAATAATCGTTACAGAAATACTGGCAGATAGTCTTGCTGAAGCAGATGGTATTAAAATAGGAGATGTAATTACAAAAGTAAATGATAAAACAATTCGTGAAATTCTTGTAGAAAACAGAGATTTAGTGAGCGCTTCAAACGAGGCAATTTATTTACGAAATGTCGTCAAACAAATTGAGTCGGGATATGAAGATACTATTAAATTAGAATTTCTAAAAGATGGCAAGTACACTTCACAAACTATGAAATGGTACGGTTATCATGATTCTCGCAGAAACGAGTTTAAAAAAAGTACGGTAAAAAAAGTACGTTTTAAAATGCTGGATAATAATATTGGTTACGTAAATATGGGAAATTTAAAACCGTTTAATGTGCAACCCATGATTGATGAGCTAAAATCGTCTAAAGCTATTGTTTTTGATATGAGAAATTATCCAAACGGAACTTTTAGAGAAATATCAAATTTTTTAAATGCTCAGGAAAAAGAATTTGCCATTTATATACGGCCAGATTATAAGTATCCGGGAAAATACAAATGGGACGGAGGAACAAGTTCAGGAACAGAAAACAATAAGGATAATTACAAAGGCAAGGTGATAGTTTTATTAAACGAAGAGTCCATAAGTCAATCAGAATGGACCGCAATGTGTTTTCAAACTGCTCCAAACACAACTATTATTGGAAGCCAAACCGCTGGTGCAGATGGCAATGTTAGTGATTTTGATACCATAAAAGAATTTTATTCAAGATTTACCGGATTAGGCGTTTTTTATCCAAATAGAAAAGAAACCCAAAGAATAGGAATTGTTCCGGACATTGAAATTAAACCAACCATAAAAGGAATCCAGGAAGGAAAAGACGAGGTTTTAGATCGCGCTTTATTGTTTATTGAAACCGGAAAATAGTACAAATTTGTCGTTTCATTGAAATGATAAGATTGCGAAAACCTTTGTCAAAGTTTTAAATGTTGACAAAGGTTTTCATTTATAAATAAAAGCAAGACAAGAAAAAATCCGTTTTTATCCGCGTTTTCACAAAGTGAATCCGTGTCATCCGCGTCACATTTTCCGCCATACAACTACACTCAGTCCAACAAAAATGATAGAAAAAATCCGTTTTTATCCGCGTTTCACGAAGTGAATCCGTGTCATCCGCGTGCCATCACATTCAAATTGGGAAAGTTTTTAATATTATCGTAATTTTGAACCTTTAAAAATTACAAAATTGAATTCAACACCAATAATTACCGACACGCACACACATTTATATTCAGAAGAATTTGATCAGGATCGTGACGAAATGATGCAACGCGCTATAAACGCCGGAGTAACCCGTTTTTTTATTCCTGCTATAGATGCCGCTGCAACGCAATCTATGTATGATTTAGAACAAAATTATCCGGATTATGTGTTTTTAATGATGGGTTTGCATCCCACTTACGTGAAAGATAATTACGAAGACGAGTTAAAACATGTAGAAACCGAACTGGCAAAACGAAAGTTTTATGCCGTTGGCGAAATCGGAATTGATTTATATTGGGATAAAACCCATCTTAAAGAACAGCAAATTGCTTTTAAGAGACAAATTCAGTTAGCCAAACAATATAAATTACCAATCGTAATTCATTGCAGAGAAGCTTTTGATGAAATTTTCGAAATCCTGGAAGAAGAAAAATCAGCTGATTTATTTGGGATTTTTCATTGTTTTACCGGAACTCACGAACAAGCTCTTCAGGCGATTTCTTATAATATGAAGTTAGGAATTGGAGGAGTTGTGACTTTTAAAAACGGAAAAATAGACCAATTTCTGAATCAAATTGATTTAAAACATATTGTTTTGGAGACAGATTCTCCTTATTTAGCGCCAATTCCGTACAGAGGAAAACGAAATGAAAGCAGTTATTTAGTAAATGTTGTAGCCAAATTAGCCGATATTTATGATGTTTCTGAAGAAGAAATTGCACAACGAACAACACAAAATTCTATAAACGTTTTTGGGATTTAATTTATACCTTACAATAGTTTAATTTTTTTTTTGTTCTTTTGCCCACCTTAAATAAATATTTATAATGCAGAAATTTGATGCCATTCGACCGTTTTATGATTCTGAAATAAATGAAGCACTTCATGATGTTGTCAATCATCCGATGATGAAAACCATGATGAACTTTACTTTTCCGGAAGTAGAAGATGAGGTTTGGAAAGAGCAGCTAAAGAAAACACATTCGATTCGTGATTTTCAGTGCAACTTTATTTATAATACCATACAAAAGGTTTTAGAGAAAAGCTCTGAAGGCCTTACAACTTCAGGATTTGAGAAACTGGAAAAAAACACCTCTTATTTATTTATTTCGAATCATAGAGATATTCTTTTAGATACAACCTTATTAAATGTTTGCCTTTTCGAACATGGTTTGGTGATGACCGCATCTGCAATTGGAGATAATTTGGTTAAAAAAGCATTCCTGAGTACTTTGGCAAAACTAAACAGAAACTTTTTGGTTTTAAGAGGTTTAACGCCAAGAGAAATGCTGCAAAGTTCTAAATTACTGGCCGAATATATGGGGCAATTATTGCTTCGCGAAAATCGTTCGGTTTGGATTGCACAAAGAGAAGGACGCACAAAAGACGGAAATGACGAAACCAATCCAGGCGTTTTAAAAATGATCGGGATGGGTTCTGACGAAGCCAATTTAATGGATTATTTTAAGAAATTAAGAATCGTTCCCGTTTCAATTTCATACGAATATGATCCTACAGATGTCTTGAAAATGCCACAATTAATGGCAGAAGCAAACAACGAAGTTTACGTTAAAGATAAAAATGAAGATTTCATGACCATCATAAGTGGTATTATGGGAACTAAAAAAAGAATACACATTTCTGTTGGAGATGTTTTAGATACTGAAATTGACCAGATTGTTGCTGAAAACGACAATTCGAACAAACAAGTTCAGGCTTTGGCACAAGTAATTGACGATTCGATTTTGAAGAATTACCAATTGTGGCCAACTAATTTTATTGCGTACGATATTTTAAATGAAACTGATAAATTTTCTCATTTGTATAAAGAGAATGAAAAATCGTTGTTTGAGCGTCGTTTAGAAATGCGTATTGGCTGCGATAATCCTGTTACAAGACAAGGATTCTTGGCGATGTATGCAAATCCGGTTGTCAATAAATTAAAATACCAAGATGTCATCTAAACCTAAAATACTCTTGATTTATACCGGTGGAACTATTGGTATGAGTAAAGATTTTGAAACTGGCGCTCTCAAAGCGTTCAACTTTGGTAAATTATTGCAAAAAATCCCTGAAATCAAACAATTAGATTGTGAGATTGAAACGGTTTCATTTGAAAATCCGATAGATTCATCCAATATGAATCCTGAAATGTGGACGAAAATTGCTGAAATTATCGAAGAAAACTACATTTCTTATGATGGTTTTGTAGTACTTCACGGTTCAGATACGATGTCATATTCGGCTTCAGCATTAAGTTTTATGCTGGAGAATTTAGCAAAACCAGTCGTGTTTACAGGTTCTCAATTGCCAATTGGTGATTTGCGAACTGATGCAAAAGAAAACCTGATTACAGCCATTCAGATTGCGTCTCTTCAGGAAAACGGAAAACCGGTTATTAACGAAGTTTGTTTGTATTTTGAATATAAATTGTACCGCGGAAACCGAACTTCAAAAGTAAATGCGGAACATTTTAAAGCTTTTACAGCACCAAATTATCCTGAATTGGTAGAATCAGGCGTTCATCTAAAATTGAATTCGCATTTATTTCTTCCTGTAAAGAAAGACGCTAAACTGATCGTTCATAAGAATTTAGACAATCATGTTGCGATTATAAAAATGTTTCCGGGAATGAGCGAAATTGTTTTATCCTCAATTTTAGCCATTAAAGATTTAAAAGGAATTGTTCTGGAAACATATGGTTCCGGAAATGCTCCAACAGAAGATTGGTTTTTGAACTTGATTCAGAAAGCAATTCAATCTGGTTTATACATCGTTAACGTTACGCAATGTTCTGGCGGAAGTGTAAATATGGGACAATACGAAACCAGCACAAAACTAAAATCTCTTGGCGTTATCTCAGGAAAAGATATTACTACCGAAGCTGCCATTACAAAACTAATGTATTTATTAGGTCATAATATTCCGCAAGCTGAGTTTAAAAATGTCTTTGAGACAGCTTTACGCGGGGAAATTTCTTTATAGTTTTTTCACCATATAAGTGATATAAGTTCATTTTAGAAGAAAGTTTAAAATGAATTTGATTTAGTTTGTCACATCGAGCGGAGTCGAGATGCCGCAAAGGTTCTCGACTCCGCTCGAACTGACAGGCCCAACTCAAAATTAGCTTAGTTTGTCATTTCGAGGAACGAGAATTCTCCGCAAGTAGCTCCCTTCCTAATGTTTCAGTCCTTGTCGAGTTTCTCGTGGAGATTTCTCGTTCCTCGAAATGACAAGATTGGGGATAATTGGAATTTAAATTTTGGGATTTCTATACGGAACCGGACAAGTTTCCAAATCTTCTTCGGCACTATGTCTTTTATAATAAACATAAACAATTACCGAAATAATACAAATAATTCCCTGAATCGCAACCGTATTTCTGGTTCCTATAATGTGCGAAACATAACCAATAATCAAACTTCCCACAGGAATCATTCCCTGATACGCCATCATATAATAACTAATGCTTCTTGAACGCATATTTACGGTACTTTGCGTCTGAACATAAATGTTTATTGCCGATGTTTGTGCCATCATTCCTACACCGCTCAAAGCCATACAAATAAGGGCAATACTCAGACTATTTGAATACGCTAATATGATGATGCTAAAACCTAGTAATAAGCTCGCAGCAATCATGATTTTGCCCATATTATCTGCTTTTTTTAGATTAGCCAGATAAATAGCGGATAGAATCGATCCAATTCCGGCAGCGCTTTCGAACCAGCTAAAAGTCTGGGCGTTTCCGCTAAAAATATCTTTTGCAAAAACAGGCATCAAAGTATTAAAAGAAATCACGAATAAACTGCTGCACATTAACATCAAAAGCATTTTTGCCATTTCGGTTTCTTTTTTAACGTAATCTAAACCTTCGATAAAATCTTCAAGCATTTTAAACTTATCAGTTGCTTTAATATGCGGCGTAATTTTCATCATCAATAAAGAAATCAAAACCGGAATATAGCTCAGAAAATTTCCAATAAAACAAATGTCTTCACCATAATTGTGCAGAATAATTCCGGCTAAAGCAGGTCCGGCAATTCGGGCAAAATTATTTAAGGTTGAGTTTAGCGCAACGGCATTTGGCAAATCTTCTTTATGGTTTACAATATCGATCATCATGGTTTGTCGGCATGTCATGTCGAAAGAATTTATAATTCCCTGAATAAGGCTTAAAGCCAAAATATAATTGATATTGTATATTTTTAAATAAATCAGCAAAGCCAAAGCTCCGGCCTGAAGCATTGCAAGAGACTGCAATACCATCATAGCCTTATGTCTGTCGTAACGCCCAATAATACTTCCGGCCAAAGGAGCCAGGAATAAAGACGGAATCATACTTAAAAAAGTAGCTAATCCCAGTAAGAAAACAGATCCTGTAATGCTGTAAACCATCCAGCTTACAGCTGTTTTTTGCATCCAGGTTCCTATTACAGAAACCGATTGTCCGTAAAAGAATAATTTGAAGTTTTTTGATTTTAGCGCTTTAAACATGATTCTAAATCTTTTTTACAAAGGTCGGAATTATGATTTCATTAGAAAAATTAATAATTTTACTGATAACAAGTATTAAAACTTATCGATATGGAAATTTATCAATTAGAATATTTCATTAAAACTGCTGAAATTCTTCACTTTACAAAAGCAGCCGAATTGTGTTTTGTCACACAATCCGGATTATCTCAGCAAATAAAAAAGCTGGAAGAAGAACTCGGTATGCCTTTATTTGTAAGGATTGGCAAAAAAGTTCAACTTACCGAAGCAGGTTCTGTTTTTCTTACGCATGCGAAACAAATTATTGAAAATGTGCAAAGCGGGAAACAGGCAATTGATGATTTGAATCAAATGATTGGCGGTGAATTGCGAATTGGCGTCACGTATATTTTTGGACTTTTGGTTTTGCCGGTTGTCAATTTGTTCGCTAAAACATATCCTAATTTAAAAATTGTTGTTGAATATGGCACAACAGAACCTTTGGAACAAAAACTATTAAACAACGAATTAGACTTGGTTTTAGTAATTTCTTCTAACGAAATCGAACTTCCTTTTCAAAAAGAGCCATTGTTTCGGTCAAAATTGGTTTTGGCGGTTTCAAATATGCATCCTTTAGCGGTTTTGGATAAAATTTCTTTTAAAAAAATAGAAGATCTTCCGCTTATTTTACCCGTAAAAGGATTTAATTCGAGAGAGTTTTTAGACGAATTGTTTTTAAAAAATAATATGAAACCAAAAGTTTCGATTGAATTAAACGCCGTTCATGCTTTATTGCGATTGGTTGGCGACAGCGATTATTGGGCTACAATAGTAACAGAGAAGGCTTTACAAGGCTGGAATACTATAAAAGCAATTAATATTACCGGAGTTGCTACACAAAGAGATTCGTTTATGTTAACGATAGAAGGCGCATACCAAAAAAAGGCTGTAAAACTGTTTATGGAAGAATTTAGAAAAAGCATGTAAACTATGTATGATTTTGTTTTTGTAACTCAATTTTTTTTGTGTTCTTTGCAGACCAATAAAGAGAGGTGTCCGAGTGGTTTAAGGAGCTAGCCTGGAAAGCTAGTATATGGGTAACTGTATCGAGGGTTCGAATCCCTTCCTCTCTGCTAAAATGCTGTTATCCCTTGAAAATAAAGGGATAGCAGGTTTTTATAAAAATTACTGTGTCAAATTTGTGTCAAATATTTATAGTTTAAAAAATGTGAGTTTTTTAAGCAATAAAAAAAAATGCAAAATTCTGAAAAATCTACTCTCTCACGTAATAAAAGCATTGCTTTTATAGATTATAAACCCGCAGAGCTTAAAAAAAACAAAGAATGGATGATTGTTTATTATGCAAAACATCCAGCAACCGGAGCGCTCGAACGTCAAAGGTTACGTGTGCCTTGTTTGAATAGTCTTACTGACAGAACCATTCATGCTAAAAGAATTGTCTTAGAGATTAATAATAAATTAGCAGATGGTTGGTCTCCCTATATGGAGCAGACAGGAAAAAATTACAAAACCTTCAAAGAAGTTGTTAATGCCTTTTTAAATAATTTAAAAAAACAACTGAAGGATAATGTTCTTCGTCCTGATACACTTAGAACTTATAATTCAAATTTGAATTTATTTCAACAGTTTTTAGTCGAGAAAAATATAAAAATCACATTTGCAGTTGAAATAAATCAAAACCTTTGTAAAAAATATTTAGACTGGGTATATATCGATAGAGGTAATTCTCCAAGAACTAGAAACAATCACCTAATATTTATAAAATTATTTTGTTCTTTTCTAGTAGATAAAGGAGTTTTAAAAGAGAATCCGACAACTGCTATTAAACCAATGAGAACAACACCTAAAATTAGGCAGGTTTTCCCCGAAAACATGAAAAAGACAATAAGTGAGAAATTACAATCTTATGATAATAGTTTTTACTGCCTGTGTATGGCAACTTATTTTTGTTTTATAAGAAATAAGGAGTTGGGAAAACTTAGAGTTGGTATGGTTAACCTCAAAGAGAGTTCTATTTTTTTGCCGGAAGATGTTTCGAAAAACAAAAAAAATGAGTTTGTCACAATTCCTTCTCAATTTCTAGAAATATTAAAAAGCCATATCGGAAATGCAAAATCACAAGATTATTTATTTTCTGGCGATAATTTTAAGATTGGTACAATACAAATGCCGGTTCGTAAAATTGCAACAGCTTGGGAAAAAGTTAGAAAAGAACTTGAACTGGAAAACAAATATCAATTTTATTCTTTTAAAGATACTGGAATCACAGACTTATTAAATAGTGGTGTGCCCGCAATAAAAGTTAGAGATCAGGCACGCCATTATGATATTAAAATTACAGAATTATATACACCTAGAAATAAGGGTTGTGATACAACAATTCAAGGTGCAAATGTTACTTTTTAAATTATTTAGCAACACAGCAAGATAGGGTATACAAAAAAAACGTAAACATTGTAAACAATTAAATTTATTTACACAAAGCACTATTAATCAGTATTTTAATGTGTTTATAAAACGTTTATAAACTTGTATTTTGACTCTTTTTGTTTATAAACACATTCTGTAAAATTTATAAACATTAATTTTTTTGAATTAAAAAAAATCATTAAACGATAAAAAAGTAGATTTTATTTGCTCAGATCTGTGCCGGCGCTTTATCCAGGTTCTTAAATAAATCTACTTATCGCAAAAACTAATTGTAGATTTTATTTAATCAGATCCGGATCTGCAGTTTATTCCGGAATTGAAATAAATCTACATTCCAATATTAAATATTAACATTTTTATAGGTTTTTTCTTTGATTATAATTTTTATTTTTTACTTTCGTTGTAAGAAATTAATTATATGAGAAAAATTACAACAGTATTTAAAAGCTTGTTTTTATCAGCTTTTCTTTTGTTAATGACAAATTGTGCCACAGAGGAAACCACTCTGCAAACCGTAAGTCAGTCTTCAACTGAAGCTAAAATTTGGTTTGATGCCAATAAAAGTAATTATAATACAAACGTTTTCGAATATGTAAAAGAACTTCAATGGCAAGATGCTATTATTTCCAATGGAGAGATTGGGGAAGTAATAGAGGTACCCTTCACCCTTTTAGCGAACCTAAGCGCAACTAATAAAGAAACCGACCTATATAATGACCATCATCGCTTAATGTTTGTGAAAGATGAAAATAAGGGTTTCAAACTTTTCAATGTTCAAATTTTCACTACAGATAAAAAAAATACTGTAATTGATAAAGATTTCAACTACTACAGCATTAAGGATAATTTTGATGGCAAGATTCTTGTACAGGAGTTAGCAACAGACATAGGAAGCAAACTCGAGTTTAAGAATGGAAAAAAAATGCAACGTTCAATAACTTCAAGATATGATGAAGAAGTTTGTGTTTATTATGGCTATTGGTATGAAGATGGACATTTTGAAGCACTGTACGAAGTTGGTTGTTATGGTGGCGGATCAAACGTACCCCCTTCACCTGGAAGTGGAACACCGGGTCCGGGTTATGGCGGTGGTGGCGGTGGTAGTACAACTACACCATCGGAAACCAGTTGTCCAGACGGTTATGTTAAAAAATTGAATCAATGTATTTTAGATAAAAAAATATTCGATCAGCTAACAGGAAAAGCCAAATGTATTTATGAAAGATTAATGGCTTCTACTATATTTAGTACTGCTATAAAAAAGTTTGACGGTGATTTTGCTGTAAGTCATCTTAAATTGACTATTAATAATAATTTGGACGCAAATGTTTTTGCTATTACAGTCGCTCCTGTAAATTATATAACGGAAATTCAATTTGACAATACTAAATTAGCACTTTTATCAGATTTAGGAAATGCAGTCGTATTTGCTCATGAAGTTATTCACGCAGAGATTTTTAGAAAAATGTTGTCAGCTGCACAAAATGGAAGTTTAGACCCCGCTACAATGACTACTCAACAACAAGTTGCCTATGTGAATTCTTTAAAAAATAATTATCCGGGCTTGATGGATTATTATTACAACAGAAATCACCCTAATTGGAATCATGATATGATAGCAAGTCATTATCGAGGAACTATTGCGGATGTTATACAACAATTTGATAATAATCGCCTCCCTCGCTCGACATACGAATCTGTAACGTGGCTTGGTTTAGGGAAATTAGGAGGTGCCTTAACCACTGTTGCGTGGGATAATTTGTCTCCTGCTGAACAGACAGCAATTACTAATTTAATAAATGAGAACTTATATAAAGGACCATCAACCTGTAGTAACTAATTATGAAAACAAATATAACTATACTATTTTTTCTGCTAGTAAATTTGATAAGTGGACAAACAAAAGAAAGTGATTATTATACTTTCTCTAAAGGAGGAGACAAACACTTAAAACCTTTAAAATACGTACTATTTAACCCAAAAGAGGATACAAAAACTCAAAAGGACGGGAAAATATATTTCAAAATAAAGTCTGAAAGATTTGTTTTTGATAAAGACAAAAATAAATCGGAAACTTCCGCTGTTAGCCTTTTAAAGAAGATAAAATTAAATGACAGTGCTAAACTCAGAGAAAATGAAGTTTTGTATTACCAAAAAGAAATTAAAAAAACTGATGCTTATAAGAAGTCGGGATTTGTTGCTCCGTTCCCAGTTACTGCCATTCATCCGTATTTTAAAGTTTACGTATTAGAAAAAATCGGCAATGACAAATTAATTAAATATCAAGTAGATTGGGAATATTCAGATTTATAAAAGAAAAACAGCAATGAAAACATTAACTAGGAATTATTTGATTTTTGCGTTAATCTGCATTTTGTTGTTTGTCTATTTTTACTTTAGCCAATATTACTATACAATTAATTTGTATGACACTTATTATCTTATAAATTATTTCTTCTTCGTAGCCATTGCTTTTATAATCGGTTCTGTTTTTTATTTGAGAAAACTTTTAATAAAGAGTTTAGAAGAATATCCGGAAAGAAAATCCGGAAAATATTTATTGATATTTCTATCACCGTTTTCATACCTGAACATTAAATCAGTTACTAAAAACTATATCATTTTTGTGGGAATCTGTATTTCGTTGTTTGCCTATCTTTATCTTACTGGTTCTTTTTATTTAGCAACCTATAATGGCACTTTTCATTTTGTGAGTTATTATTATTTTGTTTTACCAATTCTGATTATCGGTACTATTTTTTATCTCGTAAAAAATAAACAGATAAAGAAAACTATATAATATACTTGCCAGTCAACATTCTTAAAAGCCTAATAATCAAAAAGCCACTCTTTCGAGTGGCTTTTCCAGTTTGCAAAATCACTGTAATACTTTTGCAAAACTTATAATAAACACAAAGATATTAAAAAAAAAATAATATGAGGTATTTTCTTACCTAAAATGTTTTTTATAAATTTCCAAATCAAACTTCTGATCTTTTAAATGGACATAATCCGGACTTTGAATTAAATCGGGCGTGATTTTGAATTGCTCCAAAGTCTCAGCGAGCATCAATTGTTCAAAATAAACAGGCATAAAACGCAAAATTCCTTTTGCTTTGAAGCTTTGGTAATTATCAGCAATAAAGGCATGAGCATTTTTGCAATAAAGGGTATTAAATTCTAAATCATTGCAACCATACACGCCCATATTATAGGCTTTTGTATATTTTGCCTCTGCCAAAGGATATATCTGTTTAAAAGCTTCGCCTTTGTCAATCGATTCGACCAGTACTTTATCAAAACTTGGTTTGTGGTTTAGGATTACATCTAAATCGAGATGCAAAAAAGGCGCTTTTTGCGCCTCGTAAGTAACTATTTTAGGCAATGACCACAATTCAATGTTGAAGGATTTACTTTGCTGAATAACAATATGAATGCCTTTTATGTCTTTTATTTTATTAGCAAATACGGCATCGGTATAAAATTCAATTTCAGCATAATACCGCTTTGCATCTGCAATAGATTTTCGTAAAAATAAATCCTGAAAATCAGGCTTTACCCATTCCCTGCTTATATCGGTTGCAACATAGGTATATAATACTTTCATAGCCTACTGGATTGCTACGGGAACGTATTTGTAAGTTTTAGATATAAGCGTAATTGATGCATTATACAAGGAATTATCCATATCTATACGTGCACTACGCCAATATTCTACACCTTTAAATCTAAAGGGAATATTTTCGCCCTGACTATCCCTGATGTTTAAAACTTCTATTACTTCGCCTTGCGTACCGTTAGGCAGGGAAACGAGATTCAATCCGGTTTCCAAATCAAAATTTACTGTACTGTATTCAAAAACATAAAGTTGCGCTTGAAGATTAAACAAATATTTGTACTGACCATCGGTGTCAATCATTCCAAGGACGCTATTGATATTGCCGTTAGGGTCTGATACAAATATTTGTCTGTCTCCGTTTCCGGTAATATAATCAAACAAACGCCTTCCTCCGTTGTTTCTTGGTGAATAGCCGGAGTTTGCCACAAATCTGTTAGGGATTACAATAGTACCTGAATCAGAATCACTTTCTAAAAAAAAAAACTTCTTTGATAATTCAACCAAAAAATCATTAAAGTTTTGCGCTCCAATAGCAGGCTCGCACAGATCACAATTAACCTGCGTATAATCCAAAACAAAGGCATTGCCTGCGAATGCTGAAAGGGACTGGATTTTAAACCTGTTTGCCTCTTCGGGGATTCTAAGCAAATTTTGAGCGGGATTAAACGAAGTAATTAAGGTATCGTCGAGCTTTTTAAGCAATACGTTTCCTTTTTCATCTTTTACAAATTTTATGATTCTGCGGTCTATCGGTTCAACAATGGGTGCAGATGAGAAGAATTTCAAGGCAAGTTCTGCAAAAAATTCATTGTCATTGTTGGCTTCAATAGGTGGTACGCACAAATTATTTTGAAAATCCCCTATAAAATAAGACTTCTCCAAAACTGTATTACCCGAAAAATCCACACCGTTGGCAAGTGAAAACATGCCACCGCCTTGCTGAATTACATCTTGGTTGGACAGGAAAAATATATCCTGTTCAACACCCTGATTATCGATAACCGATACAGTACCGTTAACCTCCTTTACAAAGTAAAAAACAGAAACAGCCATAATTATTTTTTAGATTTTTTAGCGGGTTTCTTTTTTGCTACTGGCTTCTTTTTAACCACTTTCTTTTTTATGGGTGCTTTGGGTGCTACTTTTACAATTTTGCCACCTGCAACATATTTGAATCCTTTCTTTAATGTTCCGTCGGCTTTTAGTCCTGTTGCCTTTACAACTCCGCTGCAAATTTTCTTTAATCCTCTAACGGTTGGTTTCTTTACTGCTGTTTTTCTTGTTGTTGCCATTTTTTGATTGATTTAGATTGATGAATAAATTGTAGATTTTTGATGCCTTTTTTCCTGGAGAAATCAAGCGCCGGCGATTAAAAAAATCTACTTTTGGATTTATTAGTTTACCGTAAACGATAATTTTTTAATTGGTTTTGATTCTGTGATATTCTCAGGTATTATCTTCACAAGTCTTTTACTATAAATATTAAATTTCAATTCATCCAGAGGCTTATCCTGATACCTGTTTTTATCGGCAAAAATGTAATTGTCGCGATAGTTGGATTTCTTCTCGGTGTACAGTACAATGTCGGCATCAAATTGACTTTTGGAACCGCCTCGCATTTTCCCGTCTGTGGTCTGCTGAAAAATTACAATGAATAATTTTCCATCGTATTTTTTTCTAAGGTCTTTATCAACTTCAAAACCTTTTTGCATTTCCTGCATTTTCGAAAAACTGTCTATTACAATAACATCATTGTTTCTTATTAGCTTGTCTAAATCGGATACACTTTTTATTTCGGGTGCTTCGGTATCAATCAAAGCCTGATTGTTCAGGTATTCATTTGCCTTATCATAATATAAAGAACTCTCGGGATGTTCTTCGATACTGGCATGACCGACTTTGTAATTTTGCGCAAAGGTATTTATGAACTGGAAACACATTCGTGTTTTCATTGAACCCTGACCACCCGTTAAAGTGATAACGACACTTTCTTTTTCCTGACGCTCAATTTTGCCTAAAAAATCAGCAATATCCCTATTCGCAATTTTAAAATAAGTGACATTTTTGGGTTTGTTCGCCATTTTATAGGCTAAGGAATTTTTGTTAAGGTTTGGTTTTGCAACAATTGTTTTTTCCTTTGCAACGGGTTTTGCAACATTTTTTTTGATTTCCTTTTTTTTGATTATCGGCTTTGTAACCACTTGAGACAAACTACTTTTTTTAATGATCTTTACTGTTTTAGCCTTTGGTTTTACGGCTATTGCTTTTTTAATGATCGGTCTTTTCGCCCTTACTTTCGAATTGGATTTTTTAGCACCATTTAAGCCATAAGGCTCGACCAGATTTTTTATTTCGATTAAAAAGGTATCATCAGCAAACGCCTCTAATACCTTGATAACCCTTTTTGAAATAATGGTGTCCTTTTGCTTTTCGGCTCTCAAAAGTAAATCCTCCAACGTCTTGCGGGAAACAATCAGACCGTTTAAGCTATTGAATTCTTGTGCTAAAGTCATTTGATTATATTTTATATTCAGTACCTAAAACGCTTACTATAGTTTCAATTCTAATGTCTTTCAAACCGAAATCTTTTTGAATCGCTGAGGCAATAGCAGTAGCAACGGTTTGTAATTGCAATTGAATCGGGATATTATATAGAGTTGTGCTCCCATTAGCCGGAATAGTAAGCGCATCAGCGTTCACCGTTGCAGTACCTAACTGAACATTGCTCTTATCATAAAAAATGATTCTTTTAAGCTTTACCGCTATTATTTTTGCCGAAAAAACCTCTGTTGTGGGATTGGTAAACTTTATATCCAAATTAAAAGAAATTAACGGCTGTCCGTCATTCCATTTTACGTTGAAGTTCTTAATCGAGGTCGGATAAATCTTTACAAACTGAAATTTTTCAATGATTTTTTTAACTTTATAATCCAGAAATAAATAACCTGCTATGGCTAATATTCCAACACCTATAACTACTTTTTTTACACTCATGTCATTATCTTAATTTTGTTTTGATGAAACCTTTCAGGGCATCGAAAAAACTGCTTATTAATTTTTCAACTTCACTATGAATAAGGGTCGAAAGCGAACCGCCCCAAGCGCAAAAAACATAAGTCACTAACTTGCTTAAATGCAGGAACTCACTTGTAAAGGCATAAACCGAAACCGCTACAAAAATGCTTACGATTGCCTCGGCAAGAACAAAACTCAATGTTGGCTTTTTACCTTTTTGGCTTGCATTGTAAATTTTTGTAAAAATCCCCGCAATGATAATAAGCCCTAGTAAAAAATAATCTCTCCAAATTTTAATTTCAAATAATAATTCTCTCATGTGGTTTTTGTGTTAAAAGGTGATAGCCAATTAAAAGCGTAACTGCTGATACTGCTAAAATTAGGTAGGGGCTTCGCTTTTTTTTTAATAAGTCAAGGGTTATGTTTTGACTTTTATAGAAATTAAACTTCGCTATCCGGTCACTTAAACCGTTTTGCTTCCCGTTGATCTTTTCTGTTATTTTGGTAATTAAATTGGCATCAGCCAAAGAATTAAGGTTTTTATACACTGCAAAAAACCAACCCGCACAATCTATGGCAATGTCATTTTGCAAAAGCAGGTCAGGATTACTCACAACATCATAGCCCGAATACTTTTTATAGGCTTGATAATTTGCCCGTCCTGTCAACTGCATATAGCCACGCCCTCTGTATTTCCATCCGTCGCCACTCGCTGCATTTCCGTTGCCGTTTGAATTGGCATAAGCAATGTTAGCGATCATACTTTGATTGGCAACGTGCACACTGGTGCGCCCGTAAAGGTTTTTTTGGGCTGTAGTCAGACGCGAGTTAAAAGGCACTGTCTCGGAAAGCCCATGAGGCGTATAATTAAGGCTTTCCAAAAGCCTTGTAAAGTTTCCCGATTCGTGGGAAACCTGAGCCAAAAAGTGTGCTATCCTGAGCGGGGAAGTAATCCCGTATTTCTGGAATGTTTTTAAAAACAAACCGCTGTTATCAAATATAAAACTCATAATATCACTTTTTTAGGTTGTTCTTTTGGCAATAGCAACAGGATTGCCAGTACTGCTATTGCCCCGATTGCGAGTGTTGTTTGGGTGTTTTGTGTCATGCTAATAGGCTTTTACCTGATTGCCATTTACAAAATAATAAACCCCGTCACGCTTGATTAAATACTGGTTTCCAGTTTTCACAGCTTCAAAGGTTCCGATATGTTCACCATAATCGAAAGAGCCTCCTATAAGTGGTTTTGAACCATCATTAAAGTAAGTTCCGCTAGCTGTTTTCTTGGCATTGAAAAGGCTTACGTCGTTGGCGTTTGCCATAAGTTTTTGCCCTGCCTTTGGTGTTACCAAAGCCGTCGGATTTGCTTTTATGGTTACTTTGGTCTTAACGCTGTTTGTCAGGTATGCGTTTAAACTGATGGAAGAAACACCTTTTTTGGCTTGCAAAGCTTTGAGTGTTGCAGAACCAAAATCCCCATCAACTGCAACGCCTAAAACCCTTTGAAGTTCCCTAACTTCAAGCCCTTTGCTTCCTTTGGCTAAAACTTTGTTTTTATTTAAAGTTGCGCCTGCTACAGGTACATTATCCGTAAGGATTGGCGTTGCTAGTATCGTCGGTGGCTCGGAAATATCTGCTGTTAGTTCGTCTTGTTCTTTTTGCTTGTTTTTGTTTCTCCAATAAAAAAAGCCAATTGTTCCAAGTCCCAGTACACCTAAGCCAATAATTACCTTATCTTCATTTTTCAATTTCATAGTTCCTTTTTTAATTGTAGATTTTTTTTGATCAGATCCGCAGCTGCAGTTTGTCCAGGCTCGCTAAAAAATCTACTTTTAGATTTATAAATACGCCGGATATCGCTTTCTGAGCAAATTATAATCCTGATCGTTTAACTCTTCTTTTAACCACGTTTTAAGAGGTAATTTTGTTCCGCCAATAGTGTTGTAACCTAAAATTCGATTGTAGTTTTTAAGTCCGAAGGCTTTTTGAATCAAGCCAAATTGTGCCTGACTTACCCCTGTTAAGGTTTCAAAAATTAAATTTTCATCTGTACCCGTGTAGCGGTTCATGGCATCATACAACAAAGCTACTTTTTGAGTAGCGGAAAATGTCGGAATCAGGTTTACGTCACCTTCATCGATGTATTTTTTATTACCGCCTAAAACAGAATTTCCGTTTTTATTGGTCTTGGTTAAAAAATAAACTCCCAGTCCTAAAAGAACTACCGATGCACTTACTATAATTACTTTTTTCTTTGTTGTCATCATTAGAAAAATCCTTTTATTATGAATCTCAGTTTTACAATATCATCAACGCTAAATTGATCCTGCAACCATTCTACTAAATTCATTTTACTGAGTGTTGCGCTTCTTCTTTCTCCAAATTCGTTGTAAACCCTGATAAATCCGTTATGATTTAGACCTATTAAATTATTCTCAACGGCTTGGTAATTTGCGCCAAAACCCAGTAAAGCGGTGTAAATCGCTTCCGCCCTTGCTTTGGCTTGTGTAATGTTTATATTACTGGGTTTGTAGCGTGTATCTTCTGTTAGTTTTTTAAAGCTGAAAAATTTAATATACACAAATCCAAGAACACCAGCCACCAATAAAACTTTTAAAATTGTAAATCCTGTTTTGACAGCTTTTTGAGAGTCTTCCTGTGTTTTTTTAATCACAGCCTGCCCCTGTGGACTGGTCAGGACACTGGCTATTACTGCGGGATTTCCTAATCCTTTTTTTTTCATGTCCTTGGTTTTTAGTTAGACAAAAAACCTTTAATCATTGGAAAATTGACTTTCAATTGCTCAATGGCTTTTGGGCTTTTGGATAGTTCAGCCAGTTTTGACAAAACATCATTGTCCAGTTTTGCCAAATCTTTTATTGCGGTTGTTTTTGATTTTACTTCAAAAGGATTAATCGCTTTAATCTCAATTTCTATTGTTGTGTTTACGCCTCCCATAGTTGGTATTTTTTTAAAAGTTCTGCTAATTCACCCGAGAACTGTTGGTTTGTATTTAGTCCGTTGTTGATGCTATCCAAAACATTTACAACACTATCGTCAATGTGTTGCAAAGTTGTTGCAAAGTGTTGTTTGGCTTCGCTTGCAAAGGCTTCAACTGGTGAGGCAAGCCCTACGGGTGCAACACCTCTGAAAGTTGAAATAAGCGCGGGAGCGTTTGCAAGTGCCCCCTGAACCGCGCCCCAAAGCCCGCTTTCCTTATCCGCATTGTATTTGGATAACAATTGTTCTTCCCTGATGGTTTCATACTTGGTTTTAAGTTCCTTGTTTTCAGCTTTTAGAACTTCACATTCTGTATGAAGCCTTGAAGCATCATTTTTTGCAACCATTAAATTCATAACATCAAGTGCTCCCAAGCCGAAAGAGTTTGAAAAAACGTCCTGATGTTGTGGCGGTGATGGTTGTTGCTGTACGTGCTGAACAGGTATCGCCTCAGGGGTATTGGAAGCCGAGAAATTAACATCAAAAGATTGCCCGTCGATCTTATGGGTGCTTCCGTTTTTTCGCTTTAGGGTCAGGGTTAAATGACGATGCCCTTTGGCGAAAAGGTCTTCGAAGAAATCTTCGGAGTTTCCAAATTCCCCTATAATTTCAGAGTGGGATTTATTACGAAAAACAAATCGATTAGTACTCTTGTCAAAAACCGATACAGCCGAATACACATCGCTGTTTAATTTTTCCATTAAGTTTTCTAATTCTTGCATTTGATTAATTTTTTGTAAATAATAGTTAACTCTTTTTTGTTCCAACTGAACTTTGCAAAATCCTTTTCAACTCCTGTATCAATCTGGGCAAAACGTACTGAAAGATCAACTTTAGAGAGTGTATTGTCCGGTGGTACTAAGGTGAAATTCTGACCGCTTGCAACTTCAAATTCATTCACAAACACACTCACAAAACCACTATTGACAACTTGAAGTGTTGTGACCTGATCGATTGAAATTTCTTTGTCGTCCTTTATCTTTAAAAAAACAACTCCTGTTTGTAATAATATGATTTCTTGTGGCATTTGATTAGATTTTAAGAGCAGTGGTCAGGATCAAGTTTGTACATCAGGATCAAAGAAAAATAGGTTTCTTTGGTTACAACTGCTTTTGTTCTCGCCTGAAATGTAAATGTTTTTGAATCCGTTGAAAATAATAACGGTTTGTAGCTATCATCAAAGCCTGATCCATCTCTTCTTTTCCAATGATTGATGTGGGTAGGTTTTGAAAACGATGCGCCACTATCATCAAAAATGCCAAAATCTGCAAAGTTGTCAATATCTGCATGATTGGTGTGTAATTCAGCACCAAGAACAAAACCATTGTCTAGTGCTGTTGTAAACGAAACTTCTTTTTCGCCTAAGGGAATAATTAAATTAATCACTTTCTCTTTTACTGCCATTTTATTGATTGTTTAAAAAAAGCCGTAACCTTTACGTATTACGGCTTTTTGATTGTATAAAAAGTGTTTACTGCTTATCTTTTTGCCTGATGTGCTCTAAATTCAAAACGAACATTTGAAACAGCTGCAGAACTTACTGAAACCCCTTTAGGATAGACAATTTTAATTGTAAACTCTAAGTTTGAACGAATCAGTGGAGTAGTAGAAATTTCTCTGAATTTTTCAAAACCTTTGCTGTCTACAATATCAGTCATTGGCATATCTACCAACACATTTCCATCCTGCTCAATCTGCAATTCTGCATTTTGGAAAGCCGGTGGAAAACCATTAATTTCTGATGCTTCCCAACGTCCTGAACCAAGATTCTCACTGTCTGCGGTATCAATTAAAACCCTGATTCCGTCGATTACGTAATCACGCCCTGCATTTAATTTGTTCCCATCCAGATTGGTCACCCCAACTTCTCTTTTTGTGTTTGCGTCCACAACATCTATTGTCCCGCCTTGTCCTTTAATCGGAACGGCAATGTATAATGTTCTGTCAGTTATGGCTACACCATCTACTTTTGGAATTCCCGCCTGTGCTTTTCCTTTTAGTGTTGCAACTGCTCCTAATAATTGACTTTTTCTGTTCATTTTTGATTGTTTTTTAATTGATGATTGATTTTGTAAAGCCCTAAGCGGGCTTGTTATCTTGTTAATGGTATAATTGTTCGAACTCCGCTTCTTCTGCTCCGTTTAAGCCTTCGTCTTCTTCGCCGTAGGCATCCGATACAGAACCGTTAAGGGCGTTTTCTTCAATCTCGTAAATATTGCCCTGACCATCTGTAAACTGACCATTCAATCCGTTATCGGCAATCTCAAAAACATTTCCCGATTCGTCCATAAACTGACCGTTTAAGCCATGTTCGTCAAGTTCATAAATATGACCATCGCCACCCATAAACTGACCGTTTAAGCCTTCGTCACAAGGACACGCCAATCCAACGGCTGATTTTGCAAACAAGGTCGCTTTTCCTGTGCCCTGTAATTTTGGGGCTAAATATTTATCGGCTACTTTTTTGACAGCGATAAAACTGTGCACCAGTGCGCTACCCAGTAAAGCACCTCTTAAAAGGTTGGATTTGTTTGTTGCTCCGTTTACTTTTGTTGCTCCAAATAAGGATGCCCCTGCAAATGCGATGTTTATAATTGGACTTTCAGACTGAGGAAGTAATGACGTTACACCATTAGCCGTCATTCCACCAATGACAGCACCTCCAAAAACTACTACTTCTTTATTCATACTTTTTACTTTTTACTATCGTCTTTTGTTGCTAAATAAATTCCTCCTCCAACGACTGCCGCTCCTAAGACCCACAGCATTGTATTGTTCTTTTCTGCTACCGGAGCAATTGCCGTTTTAGCTGTCATAGCAGGCTTTACGGGTGTTAATTCCCCGACTGGCTCTAATGTTTCGCTTTGTGAACTTTCACTTTCACTATAGCTAAACGAAGCGGGCGTGATTTGGTTAACTGCCTGTACTTGTGGTTGGCTTTGTGGCTTTACGGTATTGTTGATTACCTTTTTTGCCTGAGTAGTAACCAAAGCCCCTACTTTTGTTTTGGAAATTGCAGTTGCAGAATTGGCAATCCTGCCGACCAAATTTGCACCGCCCGCTTTATTTTTAAGCACTTTTGAAGCTACACCTGAGATTAACCCGCCACCCGCAGGAATAAAACTCGTTGCTATGGGTATAGCCACTTTTGCAACTTTTACCGCATTTTTAAGACTTACATCTTTAAGCCTGATTTTCTTTAATGAAAAACCATTCAGCCCCTCGGGGTCAGCATATAATTCATCGTACGTCATCCTCTTCTCTTTTTTAAATTAGTTATTAGATTTTCCAAATAAAAACAAACCTGCTATAACCGCCCCTATTGTCAGAAGCACGGGTTTGTTAGATTGCTTTGCAACGTTTTGGGATTTTGTTGCAACAATTTTGCGATTGCCCTTTGCAGGGGCATTAAGTCCATAATGTGGTAAATTGACCAGTGTGTCGTGTGCCATAGTGTATATAGGTTCTCTGTTATTACTTGTTGTACCGTCTATTATAAAATAGCCGTCCTTAATATCTCCAGTTTGTTGATTAAGTGGCACTATCACATAAACATGGGTGTATAAATCAGGGCGAAAGCTTGGTTGCTTTATCTGCCTGATGTAATGTTTGATACCCATATTAGCCAATAAACAGCTTGCGAAGATGGAATAAGTTTTACAATCAACACCCGTTATACGCTGTTTAAAAGCGCATGCGGGACTTCTAAGTAATTGTTCCCTGCCATCTGCCTTATACTGGATATGATTGTATAAAAACCAGTAAATCCTATCACACGTTTCTTTCAATGAACTTTGTTGCAAAAGCTTTGCAACTTCCTTTGTCTGATGATTGTATTTTACAACCATGTCTTTAATCATTCTAACGGTATCAAAAGTATTACCGTTGCCCAGTGTAGTCTTATCACAGCTAACACGTGGAAACAACGGTTCGTACTCCTGTCCGCCTAAGATTTTCCTCTGTAACAAGTTATCAATATCCATTTATTTCATTTCGTCTTGTGTTAGGTTGTTAGGCTTTTCGATTACAAATATGAAACAGAAGAAAAGAAGCGTTTAAGGATTGCGGAGGATTGCAGAAACATTTCTTATGATTGCAAAGGCTTTGCAAAGGTTTTGCAAAGCTTTTATGAAAACATTTGAATTTATGTTTGAAATTAAACAATAGATTGTTATGATTTTTATTTTCTTGTTTAAATAAAAAAAATGCTAATAATCTATTGAAATTTGTACTTTTGCTAAAATTGGGTAAAATAATTTTAAGTAAAACCATCAAATGGCAAGTTTTGGCAAGTTTATAAAAACTCAACGAGAGAAAAAAGGTTGGAGTCAAACTGAATTTGGGGCATTGATTAAAATCAATACTCCGGCTGTTAGTCGTATTGAAAACGATAAAAAACAAATTACAGTTAATAAGCTAGAATTTCTTTCATCACTTTTTGAAATTGATTATAAAACTGTAAAAGATCTTTATTTTGCTGATAAATTTGCAAAAGAAGCCTTTCAATACAATTGTTCTGAAAGTGTTTTTGCTGTTGCAGAAATTCAAGCTAATTACCTAAGGGAAATGAATGTAAAACAAGGAAAACTTAAGTTCTAATTATTATGAAATACAAAAACCTCATACAGAAATTAGGATTTACACCTAAAGAAAAAACATCTGGTATATTTCAAAAGAAATATACTAAATCAAATAATTATTCTATTGAAATTGATTTTGAAAAAGAAGTAATCAATTTTGGAGAAAAAATAAAAGGGGAAAGTAGATCAACTCAAAATTTTTCGCAAGCTGAAAATTGGGTTATCTTAGAATGTGTTGATAGATTATTAGAAAAAGGATATCAACCTCAGTATATCACTTTAGAAAAAACATGGAAAACCGGACATGGCACTAGTGGACGATTAGATATATTAGTTAGTCGTGAGAACAATTCAGCTTATTTAATGATTGAATGCAAAACATGGGGAACTGAGTTTGATAAAGAATTTAAAAATCTAGAAAAAAACGGAGGACAACTTTTTACATATTTTCAACAAGATAAGAATGCTGAAATTTTAATGCTATACTCATCTGATTTAGATGGTTCAGATTTAAAATATAGAAATGAAATAATTAAAATTGAAGAGGATTATAGACAAGCAGGTAATGTCAAAGATTTTTACGAACGTTGGAACAAACTTCCAAAATCAAATGGTGTTTTCGATACTTGGGCATCTGTTTATGAATTCCAGAGTAAAGCACTTACGAAAGATGATTTAAAAGTTTTGAAACAAGAAGATAGTAGTTTTATATTTAATCGTTTTTTAGAAATACTTCGACACAATGTGGTTTCAGACAAACCGAATGCTTTTAATAAAATATTCACACTTTTTCTATGTAAAATAGTTGATGAAAATAGAAATGCTGATGACCAGTTACATTTTCAATGGTTAGAAGGAGAAGACAGTCACATTTCTTTTCAAAAAAGGTTAACCGATCTTTATAATAGAGGCATGCTGGAGCTTTTAGAGAAAAAGGTAACAGATGTTAGTGACAGTGAATTTGATAAGCAGTTTCTACAAGTAGAAGACCAATACAAAGATAAATTCAAAGAAATTCTAACAGAGATAAGACTTAAAAAAAATAATGAATTTGCAATTAAAGAAGTATATGACGATGAGTCATTTGAAGAAAATGCAAAAGTTGTTAAGGAAGTTGTAGAGCTTCTTCAAGTTTACCAAATTAGATATAATTATCGTCAGCAGTTTTTAAGTGATTTTTTTGAATTATTATTAACTACTGGTCTAAAACAAGAATCAGGACAATTTTTCACACCGGTTCCTATAGCTCGTTTTATAATAAAAAGTTTACCTTTTGAAGAAATAACCGAACAAAAGATTGAGGCAGGTAATAAAAATGATTTATTACCAACTATAATTGATTACGCAGCAGGTAGTGGGCATTTTATAACCGAATCAATGGAAGTAATTCAGAATTACATTGATGGTTTAGACGAGAATAAATTTAATCCAACTACAAAAAAATCTATAAAAAAATGGAAAGAAGATCAGTTTGACTGGGCTGAAACATACGTATATGGAATTGAAAAGGACTATCGTTTAGTGAAAACTGCGAAAGTGAGCTGTTACTTGCACGGTGATGGTTTAGCTAAAGTAATTCATGGTGATGGTCTCGGAGATTTTTCAACTTCTACTGAATTTAAAGATCTATTAAAAGAAACAGATAAAACTTACCCACAAGACAATAAACAATTTGATGTCATTATTTCAAATCCGCCGTATTCTGTTTCTGCATTTAAAGGTTCAATGGTAACCGAAGAAAAAGCAAAGAAAGCCTTTGATTTATACTCTAGATTAACTGATCAAAGCAGTGAAATCGAATGTTTATTTATTGAAAGAACAAAACAACTTTTAAAAGATGGAGGAGTGGCAGGTATTATTTTGCCGAGTAGCATCTTAAGTAATACAGGAATATATACGCAAACACGAGAGATTATCTTGAGATACTTTGATATTTTAGGTATTGCAGAGCTTGGTTCAGGAACATTTATGGCTACAGGTACTAATACTGTGACATTATTTTTAAGGAGACGAAACAATGCAGATGTATTCAACATCGAGGAGGCTATTAAAAAGTTTTTTACAAATTTACTAGATGTAACAATAAATGGGATTGAAAAACCAATTCAAAAATTCATTGCTCATGTTTGGAATGATATAAATTTTGAAGATTATATTTCTCTATTGAAAAAAGAACCAAATTCAGTAATAAAAGAGCATGAAATCTATTTAGAATATCAGAGTAAAATAAAATCAAAAAATGATTTAGATAAATGGAATTCAATTCTTGCTTTAGAACAGGACAAACTATTATACTTTATTATTTCGTTGCCGCAAAGATTAGTACTATTAAAAACAGGTGAAAAAAAGGAAGAAAAAAGATTTTTGGGTTACGAATTTAGTAATCGTAGAGGAAGTGAAGGCATACATCCTATTAAAAGAGGTAAGGCAATTGATGAATGCACACATCTATATGATGCTGATTCATCTATTAATCCAGACAAAGCAAGTACATATATCTACAAAGCATTTAAGGGCGAATTTGATCTAGATGTCCCTGAAAGTTTAAAAAAGAACATCAGTTACCATAATTTGGTAGATATGCTAACATTTAATAGAATTGTTTTTGAAAAAAACATTTCATTATCTGTTAAAAAAAAAGTAAAGATTGAAAGCAAATGGCCAGATCAAAGATTTGATAAAGTAGCTGAAATCGTAAAAGGTGTTACTTATTCAAAAGGAGATCAGTCTAATGAAAAAACGGATACTATAATTTTAACAGCCGATAACATTACATTAGCAGGTAAGTTAGAATTAGAAATAGTTAAAAAAGTTTATTTATATAATGATTATCAAATTAACGAGGAAAAGAAATTAAAAAAGAATGATATTTTTATTTGCTTTTCAAGTGGAAGTAAACAGCATTTAGGCAAAGTTGCATTTATAACTGAAAATACAAATTTATATGCAGGTGGATTTATGGGGATAATTCGGGTAAATAATGAAAATGAGCCAAAATACATTTATCAATTACTAAATACTTTGTTAAGACAAACTATTAGAGATATAGGAAGTGGATCAAATATAAATAATCTTTCGGCTGTTGTAAATGAGATTAAAATTCCAATTCCCCCAAAAAATGTTCAAGAAAATATTGTAAAAGAAATAGATGCTATTGAAAAACAAGAAAATATACTACTTGATCAAATTCAAAAGTCAAAAGAAAACATTTATACTATTTTAAATTCTACGAACAATAGAACTATTCTAAAAAATTTATTAGAAGATATTAATCCAAATAAAACCGACAGTATTTCAAATTTAGAAGATCTTGTTGATGTTTCTTTTTTAAGCATGGCAGATGTTAGTAATGATGGGGAAATAATAAATTTACAAAGAAGAGCTCTTAAAGATGTTAAAACGGGTTTTACTTTCTTTCAAAAAGATGATGTTCTTTTTGCTAAAATAACACCATGTATGGAAAATGGGAAAGGGGCTCTAGTTTCTGATCTTGAAAATAATATTGGTTTTGGAAGTACTGAGTTTTTTGTTTTAAGAGTTAATAAAGAAATGTTATTACCAAAAATATTATTTTATTTTACTCAATCTTTTGAATTTAGAACAAATGCTGAAAAAGAAATGACTGGAGCTTCAGGTCACAGAAGAGTTCCTAAATCTTTTATCGAAACTTATCAAGTTCCATTTTTTTCGCTAAATGATCAAAAAAAATTAATTGTAGAGATTGAAAACATTGAGAAAAAAATTAAAAAATTAGAAAAAGAATTAGATTTGATTCCAGCGCAAAAAGCAAAAGTAATAATTAAATATCTGCAATAATTCCAATTCTAATTGGAATTATTGCTATTTTGACTGAAAATCAATTTTAAGCCTACTTCTTATCAGGAAAGTATATTTGTCCTTACCATCTTCTAAAACCTTTTTAAATAGCTTTATTTTGATTTCTTCATCATTAATATAGTTAGAAAGCTTATTTGCAGAAGTTAGTTTGGTGTTCTTAACTGGGTTTTCTTTTGGGTTTTCCAAAACACGAATGATAAAATTTTGATTTATTACTGCGTTTGTCGGATTGTTTGATTTCTTTGCCATGAGTTTTTATAGTTGATTTTGAAATTTTCTAGTATTAAATTCTTCTTCTCTGTGATCTTGAAGCATAATTTTTAGTTCAGCTGAAAGTATATAGCCATCAGGTTTTCCATTTCTATCTATAAAAATGATTAGCTCTTTTGTGGAAATGTTTTTTGCAAAAAGTCTTGCTCCTTCGGTTGCATTTTTTCTGGTCTCTTTTAAAATTTCGTGTATTTCTTTTCGAATATAATCGGCTGTAAATTGGCTTATAAACAAGTCTTGTAATTGGGCTTTGTTTCTGATATAATTTAAAGTTTTGAGATTCATATAATTTAGGTTTTGATAGGTTTATAAATTTGATTTACTGCTCGATAATTGATTGATGATTGATATTTTATTTTTTTCCTTTTTCAGGAAATCACTTAATTCATGTATTCTTTTAGAAGCTGATTTATAAAAATCAATTTTTAGATTCAGTTGAAAAATTTCGTCTCTTTTCGACTGAATTGTCGAATTCAATTTTTCGATTTCCTTTTTTTGCTGTAAATATTTATCCAGACCAAAAAACAATATTTCAGGTGTAGTTTTAAAATTTTGCTCCTTTGCAACCTTTTCAAGTTGCTTTTGTTGATCGGGCGTAAAACTTCGGATGTAAGTACTTTTCTTTATCATGTTGTTTTGAATTTGTAGATTTTTTTTGTCCGGATTCGCAGCTGCAGTTTTTCCAGGTTCGCAAAAAAATCTACTTTTTAGAGGTTAGTTTATGTTTTAATATCCAATTATAAGACCGCCTCCGACATACATAACCGCAATGTCGTCCTGCTTTTCCTGTGGTGATCGTGTAACCGACACGCTGAAATCATGGTCGTTTATATTTTCGTCTCCGTAATCCCATGTAGTCAGACTTGTATATTTTTTGCCATTTCCTGCAACTGTTATTTTCTCAGGCGGTATGTTTTCTAAATCGGTGATGCAAATTGATAACCTGCGTAGTCTCGATGTTTTCATGGTTGCAATTTTTATCGTGTTAGTTCCTGTTTTTCTTCTGCTATTTCAACATCATCAAAAAGATTTAGAGGTACGTATATTTGATTATGCGTGTACAATTCCCTGAATGTCGATAAATCGGTTTCTTCTGTAAAATAGAACGGCTGGCTACAAATTGCACCCGATACCGATTGAGTGAAATAAATTGCGCCAATTCTTTTTCGTCCCCATTGGTCAGCAAAGTCTTCTTTTTGGGCTACTCGAATTTTCATAAATACATATCGTTTCATAGTGATAGTTTTTAAAATGGTAAATCATCAAGGCGGTTGCCTAAATTCAATTTTTTTTGTTCCGGTGTTGCAACTTCAATTTCATTAGTTCGCACATAGAAAAATTCCAGAATATTACGCTTGCCTTTTTCGTTGGTGTGTGGTTTTTTGATGGTTTTTTTATCGGCACTTAAATACTCAACAGGGTTGAAAGTCCATCCTTTCATTTTGCAATATTCTCCCAAACTCTTTTTAAAGTTAGTGGCTGTTTTTTTGTATTTCTCCCCTGCATGAACCGTGTAGGCTTTTTGCACATCATCACGCAATAGAAATTGATTGAGCGTACCGTTTACAATCTCTTTTGTCTCGCTGTCTTCATCAACCATTGAATGAGTAAAATAACTATCACACCAATTCATAAAGTTTTCACCCATAGAAGCCTGTATATTGGTTAAATGAATATTCGTTTGCGGGGCTTGAATTTCGTTGTCTCTGTTTGACAAATACAACTGGCAACACTCCATTAAAAAATAATAAAACTTATTCCATTGCTTTTCATCCCAGTAGCTTGAAAACAAATCTTTATTATTGAAGTCGTGCGAGATTTTACGCTCTTCATTGTACTTATCGGTTTTTACGTGATAGTAATCTGAAAATGAAATAAAAAATAAACGCCCTAATGTGGATTGATTAATTTTACCAATACCAAAATTTGAAGTTGCAGCCATTTTTCCCGCATCGTGAAACTCAACGTTGTAAGGCTTCTTTGTTTTTGGATTTACAGAAATCGGACCCGTTACCCAGTTATAGAAAAATTCAACTCCTAAATATTGGTCAATATCTTCAATTCTCAAATAATCGTTTTCCTTTGTAAAGCCGTCCAGTAAGTGCGAATTTGTAGTGATGTTTTTAGATTTTCCATTGATGTAATAATGATTATTCAATAGTTTATCTATGCCATTTAACAGGACTGATTTACCGGAACGCCCGTTACTGTCCTCTTCGCTTTCTTTGGGCGCATCATCCATTATATAAATAAATTTTGCAAAAGATTCTATTTTGTAACGGTGCAATAAATAGCCAATTCCAAAGCATTTATTTAAGAAATGTTTTTCCTGTATTAATCGCTCATTTTCCGTCAAACATTCAGCCGATAAATTAAAACGGTTCTCGTTGTGGTATTTTTGTTTTGCTTCTTTTAGTTCTTTGTTATTTGTAAAATCTCCGAAAGGTTCTTCTAACTCTTTTCGCCAAGACATACGAGAGCCATTGATTAAATAATTCATAAAATCGCAATCGTTTTGCAGTATTTCAACACGATCATTGCAATTTTCGTCTTTGAAGTGTCTAAAGCTTGGTTTCTCTGCAAAAATGGTTTTATTGACTATTCTGTAATCCCAAACATAATTTTTCAAATCCTTGTACGGTTTCAATTCTATACCGTCTTTTGAAATGGTTGCAAATTGATTTTTGTAATAGAATGTTTGTGTTTCCTCTGTAAAATTTTTAAAATCCAAAACTATTTTATCCATCGATAAAAGCTTTGGTTCATTAAATTGCTCCGTATTTTTAATAAGGTCAATAACTTCAATCGGTTGCCCTTTTTCAATCAGGTACATTTCAGTAAATTTTCTAATATCATTAGGAAAATATTGCTCTACAATATGCTCGTTTATCCTGATGAAAATAAATTCTTGTACTCCTGTTTTTTCGGTGTATTTCTTTTCAGGATAATACAAATTGAAACCTTTAATTTTAAGGAAATAATGCAGATAAGACGTTTTTACAGACCATCGTTTTGATTTTTCGTTTTTTTCGAAAAATTTCATTTTCAGCGCGCCCGTTAGAAGGTTTCCGAACTGGAACTTTACTGCACTTAGATCAGATTTTTTATAAAATTTCATCCAGTCCCTGAAATCTTTTCCGTTGTTACCGATTTTTTCTTTTGGCAACCAAATACTTTTCATGTTCCAAAATTTTTCAGCAACTTCATATCCGTACTTAATGCCCGATTCGTCAACATCAGGAAGGTTGTATATGTTTTTACATATTTCCTTTAATTGGCTGTATTCTGCATAGTTGATTTGTTCACTTTCTGAATTGTACCAAATCACGTCATATTCTAAACTCGCAACGTTTAACCCATCAGAACCGCCCGAAGCAACAATGCAATTGGGCACTTTATAAGCGTCACGTTCGTCAATTAATTTATTGGTTGTTGCATCGTCTTTTGACTTTTTTATTTGCTTGTTGAAATCATCAATTTTGGAATTGTATTTATTGATGATTTTTTGCAGTCCGTACACGTGTCGAACTGGCTTTTTGCCTAAATATCCATGTTTAAAGCTTTTATCTTTTGAAAAAGGCGCATAGGTTTTACACCATGTTTTTTCAGGCATATAGCAAAAAATCGGGAAGCTTTCAGTTGCCGAAACTTTGATGTGATTTTTTTGGTTTGTTTTTTTGTTGATGAAGATTTTTTCGTAGTATTCGACACTTAAAAAATCATATTCTTTGGCTAGTTCAGGGGTCACGTAAGTGCCAATTATATCAAGCTGTGTGTGTTTTTTGGTCACAACGTTAAACCAGTCTAACGGGCGTTTGTCTTTATCGTCAATGGTTGTTATTTCAACTGTAGCAGTAAAAAAAGTATTGTTTCCGTCAAGGTTAAACCATTCGTACAACATTTTTAAACAAGGGTAGAAATCTAAACCGCTTTGCTCCATTGCAATTCCTATAGGTGTGAAAAAATCGCCTCCAAAATCCTTTACACGCCAATAATTAACCCCGATACCACCTTTAAGACCTTTGTCATTTTTTACTAAATAGCAGGACGCAGATTTATCTGTATCCCTGTATCTAAATGCGTTTTTGTCGTTTTCTAACGCTTTGCTGAAACCGTCACAATTGTCAAGATATTTTTTTAGGATATCAAGACCGTTATCAGTTTTTTCGTAAAGGGTTTCAACGTTAAATTTATAGTTAGCCATTATTAGGTTTTGTCGGTTTGGTGTAGGTAAGCAGTAATTTATTCGTTATAAACAAATGGGGTCAATTACTTCTTTTTCTTTAACAACTGTTGCGTAACAGATTTCTAATATTTTATCGTAAAGGCTATCTAATTCGGTTTTTTGGTTAGGTGTAAAAACTGTTGCAAGTGGTAGAATATCTTTTTGCAACTCCATTCTTTGTGTGTAAGCGATTAATTCTATTGTGGTAAAAATTGCCATAATTAAAGTGTTTTTATGAAATGGTTTGTAATCAACTAGAGTAAGGTTTGAAGTTTTTTTGCGGTTTTTTCATTACGCTTTTTTGTGGCATTTACCAGACTTACAATTTCCAATTCGACAATATCATTTTTTTGAATTCCCGAAACTATTTTTTGAATGGATGCACTCGAATAAGAATTACCGTTTGAATTGAAAAGTTTCTTTTGGTTCAAATGCGCAATAATCTTTGGCGAATACTGTTTTCCCAGTACTAAAATTATTGTGTTCTTTTGGTTGCAGTTTATCATTAGGACGGGATTTCAAATTGAATTGAATAATTAAATTTTTCGGATAATTCTATTAAATACTTGTTGGTTAAATTGTCAAAAGCAGACACATAAATTATTTTATCCTTTTTGTCAAAGCGGTAAAAACCTTTTATTTTCTGATGCAATCTATATCTTCGACATTCCTTCTTTTTATCTACATCCATACTTTATAGTTGTTTGACCTTATAAAATTGTAGACTTATTTTGCTTAGATCTGCGCCGGCGCTTTGTCCAGGAATCGAAATAAATCTACTTCTTAGAAAAAGAAACCCTTATATTCATTTTGATTGGCTTGTAACAAAACGAGGCGGGGCATTGCGCCGCTTTTTTTATAAGGGTTCAATATTTCTATGAACAAAGCCAATATTCTTAAAGTTTGGCACTCCTTTTGAATACTTAATCCTTATGAATTGCAACAAAAATTGCAATTATACTGCAACACATTTTTTGTGTATATTGCAGGTTGCTTTTAAGTCGTTTTTAAGTGGTTTTACATCCGCTTTCGAGAACAAATATATAAGCATTTTTCTAAATAACAAGCAAATTTCTAATTATTTTAGAGGTATTTATAAATATGAACAGTATACCATTGAGAATCAAAGAATTAATAGATATTAAAAAAATGAATATTTCTTCTTTTGAAAAAAAAATAGGTGCAGGAAATAATTCTATAGGAACTATTATCAATAGAAATTCTAATGTTTCAGGCGCAATTCTAAGCAAAATTCTAATAACCTTTGAAGATGTTTCTGCTGATTATTTATTAACTGGAAAAGGGAAATTATTGCATGATTCAATGACTTTTGAAGACGATAATCAAAAAAATGAAGATCAAACAAAAGTTTTTAAAATGAAAACAGATGGTCTATTACAAAAACAATCTGTTCCACTCTATGACGTTCAAGCATCAGCTTCTGTAATAGCTTTGTTTCGAGATCACAATAGTCAACAGCCTATAGACCACATTACAATCCCAAACCTTCCAAAATGTGACGGTGCTATTTATGTTAGTGGAGATAGTATGTATCCGTTATTGAAATCCGGAGATATAATAATGTATAAAAAGGTAGAAAATGTATTGGAGTCAATTTTTTGGGGCGAGATGTATTTAGTATCAATAATAAATGACTATGGTGATGAATTCATCATGATTAAGTGGCTACAAAGATCAGAACAGGGAAAAGATTTTGTTAAACTTGTTTCAGAAAATCGACACCACCAACCAACAGAATTTCATATTAAAAATATAAAAGGACTAGCACTAATAAAGGCAAGTGTTAGAATAAATTCTATGCACTAACTATTAATTCAGTTTATTTTTTATCTTTTTAATGTTTACATTTTTTTTGTAAACATTAAAATATGTAAACAAATTTATAAACAGGCTTGAAGCCTTGTTTTTGTTGCTTATTTTACAATTGTTTATAATGTTTATATTTTTTTTATAAAAGAAAGAATATAGGATATAAAGGAAAAAAAGGAAGAAGCAAAAATCGGGAATTTAGGAGGCTGAAAAAGGGGGCGGGGGTAAAATATCACCGTACAAAGGCGTACATACAATGTGTTCCACGATCTTTTTTGAAGGGTATTAAAATAAAGCTTTTGAATAATTACTGTCCGAGGTGTAAAAATAGAACTGTTGAATAATTACAGTACAAGGGTGTTTAATAAGGTTATTTTAAATAAATAGTCCAGTAATTTTATTCCTTATTTGCTGTCGCAAATACATCATAAAACCACTGGACTATTTATTTAAAATGAGTTTTTATACAACCGTTTCACTATTGTAAGCAGGTGTTAAGCCTTGTATTATATAACGTTTTCAGGTTTTATCCTGTGTCAAATTTGTGTCAAAAATAACCAAAAGCGAGTGTTTTTTAAAATTTAAATAACTGACATTTAGATAGTTAATTTTTAGATTTGGGGGAAATAAAATCCCTTCCTCTCTGCAAAATTAAAACCCGCAATTTCATTTTTGAAGTTGCGGGTTTTTTGTTTTTGTTATTATTTTATAAAAGGACTTATTTCTCTTTTAATAATTTTTCCAGATATTCATTTTTATCTTTTTCAGCCTGAACTAAACGTTCATAAAGTTCAACAACTTTGTCAAGAGGATTAAAAGTACAATCATTATAATGCTTGTTAAAAGCTCCATGATCGTAAATGTTGTTAAAATAATTGATAACAGCTTCTTCTGAAAAATTTTTAATTGCTTCAACAGTCATTCCAAGGACTTTTGCCACTTCTTTCAGTTTCTCTTCGTCTATGTTTTCGCTGTTTTCCATTGCCGAGATTGCTTGCTGATTTGTTCCCAAAGCCTGTGCAAGTGCTTCCTGTTTCATGTCTTTAAGTTCACGAATACGGCTTATTTTTCGCCCTATATGATATGGTTTGGTTATTTCGCTCATAAATCAAAGATATTTAAAATTTTTTGAGAAAAATAGATTTTAGTAAAAAACAGACTTGTTTTTGTAAGATACGGTTTTCATTATTGTGCTATAGGAATATAAATGTCAAATTTTGCTCCCTGATCTAATTTTGCCGTCGCAGTAATAATTCCTTTGTGGTTTTCTACAATTTTTTTTACGAGTGTAAGACCAATTCCGGTTCCTTTATAATCTGATTTACTGTGAAGTTGTTGAAACATTTCGAAAACACGATATTCAAATTCAGGATCAAACCCAATACCATTATCACTAATTGTAATATGACAATAATCGTTTGTTAAAGACGGACTTTTAGAATAAGGTTTTGTATAATAAGTTTCTATTGTAATATGCGGCGCTATATCTGGTTTCGAAAATTTAAGAGAATTACTGATTAAATTGCATATTAGCTGATCAAATTGTGACGGAATTATATAAGCTTTACAATCTCCAAATATTTCGATAACTGCTTTTTTAGCTGTTATTTCGTCTTTTAAATCTTCCAATACCTTATTTATAATGTCATTAAGACTCAAATTTTCGAATATCTTTTTAGTAACATTAGTACGGGAATAAGTCAATAAATTATTTATTAGTGTTTGCATATGAGAAGCAGAAACTCCGATGCGTTCAAAATAATATTTTCCTTTATCTGTTAAATTTTCATGTTCATCGGTTGAAATACGATCTGAAAAAACCTGTATTTTTCGCAAAGGTTCTTGTAAATGATGACTTGAAATATAAGTAAAGGCTTCAAGTTCATTATTTGCAAGAATTAGTTCAGCAGCACGTTTTTCTTTTTCCTGATTTTGGAAAGTAAGTTCATTATTTGCTATAACGAGTTCAGCGGCGCGTTTTTCTTTTTCATTATTCTGAAAAGCCAATTCTGTATTTGCAATAACCAATTCAGCAGCACGTTTTTCTTTTTCCTGATTTTGAAAAGTAAGCTCTGTATTTGCTATGACGAGTTCAGAGGCGCGTTTTTCTTTTTCATTATTCTGAAAAATCAGCTCTGTATTCGCAATAACCAATTCGGCGGCGCGTTTTTCTTTTTCAGTATTCTGAAAAGCGAGTTCTACATTTGCAATAACCAATTCGGCGGCACGTTTTTCTTTTTCAGTATTCTGAAAAATCAGTTCTGTATTTGCAATAACCAATTCGGCGGCACGTTTTTCTTTTTCGTTATTCTGAAAAATCAGTTCTGTATTCGCAATAACCAATTCGGCGGCACGTTTTTCTTTTTCAGTATTCTGAAAAGCGAGTTCTGCATTTGCAATAACAAGTTCAGCAGCACGTTTTTCTTTTTCATTATTCTGAAAAGCCAATTCTGCATTTGCAATAACCAATTCAGCGGCACGTTTTTCTTTTTCGTTATTCTGAAAAGCCAGTTCTGCATTTGCAATAACCAATTCAGCGGCACGTTTTTCTTTTTCGTCGTTTTGAAAAGCGAGTTCAGCATTTGCAATAACAAGTTCAGCGGCGCGTTTTTTTCGTTCTTCTATTTGTCGTGTAAGTTTTTTATTGAGAATCAATAATTCGTCGTTATGATTCGCTTTATTCCGTTCTGGAAAAGTGGTAATTTCAGGCGGAATAATTTTTTTGGACTCATAGATTTCTTGCGCATTTATCCAAATGTAATCTAACTGAATTTAATGTCTTTATTTTAAATATAATAAATGAAATTATAATTCAGAAATAAAGAAAACACTCAAAATTCGCAATCTTTTTATATAAGCTTTTTCTTATAAATAATAAAAACCAATTTTACTTTTGATCATAAATCTGTGTTTTTGTATTTAGATAGATAAAAACCTAAAGTTTAATCTCAAACAAGCTAAAAGAACCTTCTTTATAATGTTCCGGTAATTCATTTGTCCATTCGATAGTGCTGATTCCTTTGTAGTCAAAACCGCAGCTTGTGTAGTATTTGTTTATTCTTTCGTTTCCGCTATGTGTGTCAAGTCTAATGTATGATTTGTGGTTTTCTTTAGCATAAACTTTCGTCCATTCTATGATTTTTTTGACATACGATTGTCCTCTAAATTTTGGATTCGTTGCAATACGATGCAAATAAACGGCAGGATCTGCGCTGGCTTCCTTCCAGATAATCAAATCATCAAAAGTTAATACAAATGTACAGGCAACCTCAGCTCCTTCTTTGATTATAAAATGACGATTTTCATCGATTTCTTTTTCTATAAGTGCTCTTTCAAAACCTCTCCAGCTTTTATTATTGACTGTTTTTTGATAAGACGTAGCAGCATTATAAATATCGAAAACGGCATCGATATCTTCATTTTTGGTTTTGAAAAATTCCATTATTGAGGTTATTCTGTAGATTAATGAATTTTCAAAGATAAATTTTCATCGGTTTAAAGCCTGATGAATTGTATTAGTTTTAACTTTTTATCTTATGATTTATCCGGAAATTTAAAGAATATTAATCCTGCAAAATCATTTTTACTTTAGGTAAAATACGTTCTGTAAATAAAGTATAAGCTGCTGCAGAAGGATGCAGACCATCCTGAGCGACTAAATTAGGATTGATAAGACCCTGACGAGTAATATCGGTTATTGAAATATAGGCTACTTCATTTGTCATGCAATAATTCTCAGCAAAAGTATTGTATTGATTTATTTCACTTGAAATTTTGGGACCGTCACCTTGCATTTGAGTTGTGCCAAAAGGCGTATAGGCATAATCAGGAATTGAAATAACAATTACATTTTTCTTATCACCTTTTGCCAGCATAATGGCTTTTTTTACTAATTCAGGGAATTCTTTTTCATAAATAGAAAAATCTTTATGCTGATATTGATTATTGACACCAATTAAAAGGGTAACCAAATCATAATTAGAATCCGGATTTTGTGTGTTTATTGCCGAAATTAAATTGGAAGTTGTCCACCCAGTAGTAGCAATTACTTTTAATGAAAAGTTAGTTTGAGGGTAAATTGCTTTTAGGCTGGCTTTTAACTGTTCAGGATAACGGCAAGTTTCGCAAACACTTTGACCAATAGTATAACTGTCGCCTAAAGCCAGATAATTTATAGTGTTTGGAAGAGGAGTTGTAGGAGTTGTGGGAACTTGCGTTACAGGAGGAGTAACCGGTAATGTTGGCGTAACTGGATTTTCTGCCATTTCTTCAGAACTGCAGCTCAAAAGAAATATAGAAAGTATAATGGTAACTACTTGTTTGAAATGTGGTTTCATAATTTTGATAAATTAAGTTTCGGGTCATTTTAAACAAATAGTTACGGTAAATAACTTGTTTTGGTTTTTTACACCATTTCGGCTTTCATGATGATTTCTTCTTCAATTGCATTCCAAAGTCCGATTCGTTTTTCTAATGCCAGAATCGAAATTTCTTCAACTTCTTTCCATTTTTGAGCATCATCTTCGCATAAATCAGCAATCATCTGCATTGCCATTGGCCCGTGTTCGTCAGCGTCTAATTCAATATGTCTTTCAAAATAATAAAGTAATTTGCTTAAATCGATTTCCGGTAAGTTTTCCTGAAAGTTTTTTAAGATCGCGGTAAACATACTCGGAATCAAATCTTCTCGTCCAAAAGTAAATGCAGCGGCAATTTGATGTGGTTTTCCTTCTTCGATAACTCTAAAAGTAAAATCTAAGAAAGCTTTTACATTTGGGTGTAATGAACTTTGTTTTATGGCAACAAAAATATTGTGCAGCGAATTTACTTCAGATAAAAAGGTGTTGATTCCGGTTGTATCAGCACCACAATCTTCCATTGCTTCAATATACATTTCGTAATGGCTTTGTCTTCTTCCGTCGATGCTTAAATCCGTTTCTTCGGCAAGAACAATTTCATTGATTAAATATCTTGTTTCAGGATTTTTTGTAGCAAACCAAGGTGTTGTCGTACAAGTAAGTTTGGCTTGGAGCGCTTTTAATAATGACATAAAATCCCAAACGGCAAAAATATGACTTTCAAGAAAAATATGTAAGTCATCAATATTTTGGATTTTATTGTATAAAGAATGTTGTAAAAGTTGATCTTTTTGAGGTTGAATGCTATTGTGTATAGTTTCAATATTCATTTTTGTAATTTTTGTGCAAATATAAAAAGCTTCTTGTTATCAAGAAGCTTTTCGTATTGTTTTTGTATATATTTTAATAGTTATTGATTATTTAAAAGCTGGAATACCAGTAACATCCATTCCGGTTATCAATAAATGAATGTCGTGGGTTCCTTCATAAGTAATCACACTTTCAAGATTCATCATATGGCGCATAATCGAATATTCGCCCGTAATTCCCATTCCGCCCAACATTTGTCTGGCTTCGCGTGCAATATGAATCGCCATGTCTACATTATTACGTTTTGCCATCGAAATTTGAGATGTTGTGGCTTTTCCTTCATTTCTCAAAACACCTAAACGCCAGGTTAATAATTGTGCTTTTGTGATTTCGGTAATCATTTCTGCCAGTTTTTTCTGCTGTAATTGGGTTCCTCCAATTGGTTTTCCAAACTGAATTCTTTCTTTGGCATATCTTAAAGCAGTATCATAACAATCCATTGCAGCACCAATTGCGCCCCAGGCAATTCCGTAACGAGCCGAATCTAAACAGCCAAGCGGCGCGCCTAAACCTGATTTATTTGGCAAAAGATTTTCTTTAGGAACTTTTACATTATCAAAAATCAATTCTCCGGTTGATGATGCACGAAGCGACCATTTATTATGAGTTTCAGGAGTTGTAAAACCCTCCATTCCGCGTTCAACGATTAATCCGTGAATTCTGCCTTCTTCATTTTTTGCCCAAACAACGGCAATATCAGCAAAAGGCGCATTCGAAATCCACATTTTTGCACCATTTAAAAGATAATGATCGCCCATATCTTTAAAATTGGTAATCATGCTTCCCGGATCAGAACCATGATCGGGCTCCGTTAAACCAAAACAGCCCATGAATTCTCCAGTTGCCAGTTTTGGCAAATATTTCATGCGTTGTTCTTCGTTTCCGTATTTCCAAATTGGATACATTACTAATGAAGACTGAACAGATGAAGTAGATCTTACACCAGAATCGCCACGTTCGATTTCCTGCATAATTAAACCGTAGGAAATTTGGTCTAATCCTGCACCGCCGTATTCAACAGGAATATAAGGTCCGAAACCACCAATTTCTCCAAGTCCTTTTATAATTTGTTTTGGAAATTCTGCTTTTTGAGCATATTCCTCAATAATAGGAGAAACTTCTCTTTTAACCCACGCACGAGCAGATTCGCGAACTAATTTGTGTTCGTCTGTCAATAAATCGTCAAGGTTGTAATAATCTGGAGCCTGAAATAAGTCTGGTTTCATTTTTGTTAGTTTTACAAAAACAAATTTACGTAATAAAAATATAACAAAACAAAGTTAAATTGTTATATTTTTTTACAACATAAAGAAGAAAAATAGTAATAACTCAAATTAATTGTAGTTTATTGATAATTTATAAGCTATTTTTGAGATTCCAAAAAATAAATTAATGAGGCTGATCATCTCTTTTTTACTCTTTTTTGTTCTGAATACCTCATTTGCACAAAAAAAGGTCTTAACAGAACAGGAGTTTTTGATATTGCAGGACAAAATTCGACTAAATTTTAATGGAAACGTCGATAGTGCGGCTGTATATGCTAATCAGATGGCAAAATCGAATAATTATAGACATTTAGCTTTTGCAAATGGATCATTATCGTTTATACTACAATTAAAAGGAAATACCAAAGCATCCAGAGAAAAGTATAATTTAGCGGTTAATTATTTAAGCAAAATACAACCATCAAAAGATAAAACTCAATTAGAATCTTATATTCAAAATTTTGCCGGAAATGCAGAATGGAAGAGAGGTAATTTTAGTGAAGCAATTGAATATTACCAGAAAAGCCTAAAACTTTCTTTAGAAATAGGCGATCTGCCACAAATTGTTAAAATTAAAACTAACATGGCAGTTATTAATGAAGCCGTTGGTAACTACCAATTGTCTATTAAAAATAACAGACAGCTTAATGATTTTGTTGATAAAAATGAAAATTTATTTACAAAAGAAGATTTCTTAAATAGAAAAAGCAGCATCAATTTTAATTTAGGCAGTTCCTATGAGGGCTACTTCATGAAAAATCAAAGTAAAAAATACCTGCTTGATTCTGCAGAATATTTTTATAAAAGAGCCATTACGTATTCTAAAAACAATCCTTATGCTAAAATTAGTTCAGAATTAAGTTTAGGAAATGTCTACAACTGGAAAGCTGATTATACAAATGCAGAGAAAACGTATTATGATGTTGTATTTCTGTCTCAGCAAAATGACAAAAAAGATTTACTTTGCATTGCTAATTATAATTTAGCCGACATTTATTTTACGACCAAAAAGTATGATAAGGCACTGGTATTTTTTAAAAAATGTGATTCGATTGCTGCCTTAACAAATATCAATCAATTAGATTATTTGAAGTCTAATTATTATCAGGCCAAAATTTATAATATTCTTAAACAGCCTGAATTGGCGTATAAACATTCTAAAATCTATCTTGATAATTACGAAAAATTCGAAACAAAATTAAATAAGGAAGCCCTGGAAGTAAATTACAAACAAGGAGTTGGTAATTTGACGGATGAAATGGTTCTTATCGAAAAAAAATATAAATATGATGTTTTTCTGAACAGAGGGCTCAAAATTTTCTACGTTTTACTGGTTGTTACCATTGTCTTTTTCCTAATCAAAAATATTCGGGATAAAAACAAAGCACATAAAAAGATGAATGCTTTAATTGAAGAGTTTAAAGCAAATATAGAGAAGAAAAATAATCCTGAATTTGTACCCGAAGAAAAAGAAGAAATATTAGAACCGGAAGAGGAAATTCTGCTTAAAAAAGAAAATATCAATTTAAGTATTGATGAAGCGAAAGAGAATAAAATAGTCGAAAAATTATTGGCTCTCGAAAGCAAGCATGAATATTTAAATGCTGATTTTACATTGCCTTACGTAGCCAAAAAAATCAAAACGAATACGACTTACTTATCTTATGTTGTCAATAAACGATTTGGTAAATCATTTGGAGAATATTCTAACGAGCTTAAAATTAACTACGTAATCAACGAAATGATTACCAATCATATGTATCGTAAATATTCTACTCAAGCTATTGCAGAAAGTGTAGGTTTTAAAAATGCAGTCTCTTTTGCAAAATCATTTCGAAAAAGAACAGGGGTTTCTCCAGCTCAGTTTGCAAGCAATATTTAATTTAGAAAATGAAGCATTTTGATTTTTCAACAGTAAATTAAATGAGACTTATAATCTGTTTTCTACTCTTATTTACCATAAATACCTCTTTTGCTCAGAATAAAAAAGAAATGAGTGAAGAAGAATATATTCTTCTGAAATATAAAATCCGATTATATTTTAATTCAAATACTGATAGTGCTTTTGTATATGCCAGCCAAATGGCAAAATCTAATAACAATAAGCATTTGGCCTTTGCAAATGCAGCAATATCTTTTTTTTTACAATTGAAGGGCAACTCACCATTATCTAAAGAAAAATATAAAACAGCACTTTATTATCTGGACAAAGTACCTGATTCTCTGGATAAAATATATTTAAAAGCAGACATTTATAATTTGGGGGGATTAACAGATTGGGCTGGTAAAAAATATGGAGGAGCGATTGAAAAATTTCAACAGGGAATCAAATTATCTACACAAGTTAATGACATAAAGCAAATTGTAAAATTCAAAGCCAATATTGCTTTGGTGAATGAAGCAGTTGGTAATTACCAACTAGCAATTAAAAGTGGAAGAGAAGTTAATAAATTTCTTCATGAAAATAAAGATTTATTTTCCAGAGAGGAATTATTAATGAGAAAAAGCAACATCAATTATAGTTTAGGCAATTCTTACGAAGGCTATTTTATGGCAAATACTAGTAAAAGATATTTACTTGATTCAGCCGAATATTTTTATAAGAAATGTATTGATTATTCCGAGAACTTTATTGACAATAGAATCACTTCAAAATTAAGTTTAGGCAATATATACAATTGGAAAAATGACTATAAAAAAGCTGAAAAAGTATATTATGAGGTTGCACTTCTGGCGCAACAAAACAATCAGAAGAATTTATGGTGTACTGCGTATTATGATTTAGGGGATGTTAATCATACCATGAAAAAGTATGATAAGGCATTGCTTTTTTATAAGAAAAGTGATTCAATTTCACGTTTAACAAATTTAAATGATTTGGATTATTTGAAATCGAATCATCATCAATCTATAATCTACACTATCCTTAATAAACCTGAACTGGCTTATAAACATTCTCAAATTTATTTGTCTAGTAAAAAAAAGTATGATGCAAAATTAAAGAAGGAAACTTCACAAGCAAATGATCTTCAGGGTATAGACAATTTGACCAAAGAAATGATTTCTGTTGAGAAAAATTATGAAGAAAAGGCTTTTATAAATAAAATTCTAAATTTTTTCTATCTGCTTTTATTTATTATGAGTATTGGTTTTTTTATTAAATACAAAAGAGATAAAAATAAGGTCAGAGAAAAAACAAGCACTTTTATACAAGAATTTAAAAAAGTCAAAGGAAAGAAAAATCATTCTGACAAGAAAGAGATATCCCTGGAAAGTGAAAAATTTTCATTGAAAAAAGAAGATAGCAATTTAAATATCGATCAGGCTAAAGAAACGAATATAATTCATAAATTATTAGATCTTGAAAACAATCTTGAATATTTAAAAACAGATTTTACATTAGCTTATGTCGCTCAAAAAACTGAAACAAATACTACTTATTTATCTTATGTTGTCAATAAGCGATTTGGAAAATCATTTGAAGAATATTCTAACGAACTTAAAATTAACTACGCCATTAATGAAATGATTTTTAATGAAATATATCGTAAAAGATCTACTCAGATTATTGCTGAAAGTGTAGGTTTTAAAAACGCAGATTCTTTTGCAAAGTTATTTCGAAAAAGAACAGGGGTTTCTCCGGCTCAGTTTGCAAATAATATTTAGTTTAGAAACAGGAATAAACTATTTTTGAGATTCCAAAAACAAATTAAATGAGGCTAATCATCTGTTTCCTAATTTTTTTCAACTTTAATAATACGTTTTCTCAAGATAAAAAAAAGTTGACCGAAGAGGAATATCTAATTCTAAAATATAAAATTAGCTTTAGCTTTAATTCAAATATCGATAGCGGACTTGTATATGCCAATCAAATGGCAAAATCCAACAACAATAAACATTTGGCTTTTGCAAATGCAGCAATGTCCGGTTTGTTGCAAATAAAAGGTAAAACAGCATTATCTAAAGCAAAATATAAAAATGCCCTTTATTATTGTGGTAAAATACCGGACTCTAAAGATAAATTACAATTGAAATCTTACATCTATAATTATGGAGGAATAGTTGAATTTCAGCGAAAAAATTATGGTGCGGCCATTGAAAACTATCAACAAGGACTTAAAATTTCTGAAAAAATAGGCGACATTAACCAAATCCTTAAATTTAAATCAAATATTACGTTACTAAATGAAGCAGTTGGCAATTATAAACTAGCGATTAAAAATGCAAGAGAAATTAACGATTTTCTCCATGAGAATAAAGAATTGTTTGGTAGAGAGGAATTTGTAAATAGAAAAAGTAGTATCAATCTTAGTTTAGGGCATTCTTATGAGGGATATTTTATGGCCAATCAGAGTAAAAAATATCTACTGGATTCAGCAGCATATTTTTACAAGAAATGTATTGATTATTCAAGTAACTTTATTTCAAATAAAATCAGCTCAAAATTAAGTTTGGGCAATATATATTATTTGAAGGATGATTATGCAAATACTATAAAAACCTATCATGAAGTTTTGCTTTTATCCCAAAAAAATAATAATAAAGAGATATTGTGTATTGTTAATTATAATTTAGCAGATGTCTATAGAATAGTTAAAAAGTATGATACGGCATTGTTGTTTTATAAAAAATGTGATTCAATTGCGCTTTTATCAAATGTAAACGAATACAGTTTTTTGAGGTCTAATTATCATCAATCCAAAATTTATGAGTTCCTCAAAAAACCTGAACTGGCGTATAAGCATTCTAAAGTTTATTTGAATATTAAAACAAAATATGAAGCAAAATTAAATAAAGAAACATTAAAGGCCAATTATTTACAAGGAGTAGACAATTTGACCAAAGAAATGATTTCTGTTGAGAAAAATTATGAAGAAAAGGCTTTTATAAATAAAATTCTAAATTTTTTCTACTTGTTTTTATTTATCATAAGTATTGTTTTTTTAATCAAAAACAAAAAAGATAAAAATAAGGTCAGAAAAAAAACAAACGCTTTCATACAAGAATTTAAAAAAGACACAGAAAAGAAAAATCATTCTGACAAGAAAGAGATATCCCTGGAAAGTGAAAAATTTTCATTGAAAAAAGAAAATATCAATTTAAATATCGATCAGGCTAAAGAAACTAATATAATTCATAAGTTATTAGACCTTGAAAACAATCTTGAATATTTAAAAACAGATTTTACATTAGCTTATGTCGCTCAAAAAACAGAAACAAATACTACTTATTTATCTTATGTTGTCAATAAGCGATTTGGAAAATCATTTGAAGAATATTCTAACGAACTTAAAATTAACTACGCCATTAATGAAATGATTTTTAATGAAATATATCGTAAAAAATCTACTCAGATTATTGCTGAAAGTGTAGGTTTTAAAGACGCATATTCTTTTGCAAAGTTATTTCGAAAAAGAACAGGGGTTTCTCCGGCTCAGTTTGCAAATAATATTTAGTTTAGAAACAGGAATAAACTATTTTTGAGATTCCAAAAACAAATTAAATGAGGCTAATCATCTGTTTCCTATTTTTTTTCACCTTTAATAATACGTTTTCTCAAGATAAAAAAAAGTTGACCGAAGAGGAATATCTAATTCTAAAATATAAAATCAGTTTGCATTATAATTCAAATACTGATAGCTCACTTATATATGCCAATCAAATGGCTAAATCCAATAATAATAAACATTTGGCTTTTGCAAATGCGGCAATGTCCAGTTTGCTGCAAATAAATTGTAAAACAGCATTATCTCAGGAAAAATATAAAAAAGCGCTTTATTACTGGAGTAAGATACCTGATTCGCATGATAAATTACAAGTAAGAACTTATATTTATAATTATGGCGGATTAGCAGAGATGGGCAGAAGAAATTATGGTGCGGCTCTTGAAAATTTTCAGCAGGGGATTAAGCTTTCAGAAAAAATAAAAGATATTAATCAGATATGTAAATTTAAGGCCAATATTACTTTAGTCAATGAAAGAGTAGGCAACTATAAACTATCGATTAAAAATGCACGGGAACTTAGTAATTTTCTTCATGAAAACAAGGATTTGTTTCCTAAAGAAGAATTTATAAATAGAAAGAGCAATGTCAATTTTAGTTTGGGTAATTCTTACGAAGCTTACTTTATGGCAAATCAAAAAAAATGGTATTTGCTGGATTCGGCAGAATATTTTTATAAAAAATCTATTGCTTATTCTGGCAAGTTTCTTTCTAATATAGTCGATTCAAAATTAAGTTTAGGCAATATCTATAATTTAAGAAATGACTATAAAAATGCTATAAAAACCTATCATGAGGTTTTGATTTTGTCGAAACAAAACAACAATAAATTTTCGATGTGCATTGCTTATTATGATTTAGCAGATGTTTATAACACAAATAAAAAGTATGATAAAGCACTATTGCTTTATAAAAAAAGCGATTCAGTTGCATATATAACAAACCAAAATCAATACGCTTTTTTAAAGTCTAATTATCATCAATCCAAAATTTATGAGTTCCTCAAAAAACCTGAGCTGGCATACAAGCATTCTAAAATTTATTTGGATATTAAACAAAAATATGAAGCAAGCTTAAACAAGGAAACATCAAAAGTAAATTACCTGCAAGGAGTAGATAATTTGACGAGAGAAATGATTTCTGTTAAGAAAAATTATGAAAAAGAAGTTTTTTATCAAAGATGTGTAAAAGTTTTGTATGCACTTTTATTGGCTGTAATTATTGCTGTTTTGATAAATTATATACGAAATAAGAAAAAGGCAAATGAAAAAATGAATGCTTTAATTAAAGAATTTAAATTAAATGTAGACAAAGAAAATCGTTCTCAAGTTGAGGCAGTTTTGTGCGAATCTGAGAAGATTAAATCGAAAAAAGAAAACTCCAGCTTATGTATCGACCAGGCGAAAGAAAACGAAATTGTAGAGAAATTATTAGAATTGGAAAGAAATCAGGAATATTTAAATACGGATTTTACGCTTAGTTATGTAGCCAAAAAAATTAAAACAAATACGACTTATTTATCCTACATAGTCAGCAAACGATTTGAAAAACCTTTTGGAGAATATGCCAATGAGTTAAAGATAAATTATGTGATAAATGAAATGATTACCAATGAAAGCTATCGTAAAAATTCTACCCAGATTATTGCTGAGAGTGTGGGTTTTAAAAATGCAGATTCTTTTGCAAAATCATTTCGTAAAAGAACCGGAGTATCGCCATCTCAATTTGCAAATAATATTTAGTTTAGAAACAGGAATAAACTATTTTTGAGATTCCAAAAACAAACTAAATGAGGTTAATCAGCTGTTTTCTGTTCTTTTTTATGTTGAATACCTCATTTGCTCAGCTTACAAAGGCAATTACGGAAGAAGAGTATGTAGTTTTAAGATATAAAATCCGATCAAATTTTAATTCAAATGCCGATAGTGCATTTGTATATGCCCATCAAATGGCGAAATCAAATAATTATGAGCATTTGGCTTTTGCAAATGCAGCCATGTCTACATTATGGCAAAATAAAGGAAACACGAAACTATCTAAAAGCACCTATAAAAAAGCAATCTATTATCTAAATAATCTACCTGAATCCCGCAAAAAGAGACAGCTAAACACTTACATATTAAATTTTGCCGGAACAGCAGATTTGAAGAGGGGAAATTTTACTGCTGCACTGGATCACTATCAAAAGGGAATGAAAATTTCTAAAGAAATAAATGATATTAGTCAGCTTGTTAAATTCAAAATGAATATCGGGAGGGTTAATGAAGCAATTGGCAATTATGAAACAGCGATTAAAAATGATAAAGAACTTAGTAGTTTTCTCTATGAGAATGAAGATTTGTTTTCTAAAGAAGAATTTTTAAACAGAAAAAGCTCCATTAATATTAATTTAGGAAGTGAATACGAACGTTATTTTATAGCAAATAAAAATAAAAGATACCTTTTAGATTCAGCCGAATATTTTTATAAAAAAACAATAGCATATTCTGATGATTTTGTAGATACTAAAATCTCAGCAACATTAAGCTTAGGAAATATTTACAATTGGAAACACGAGTATAAAAGAGCTGAAAAAACATATCAGGAAGTTCTGATTTTATCTCAACAGCATCATCAAAAAGGTTTATTATGCCTCATCTATTATAATTTAGCAGATGTTTATTTTACATTTAAAAAATACGATAAAGCATTGGTGTTTTATAAAAAATGTGATTCTATTGCACTTTTAAGCAATTTAAATCAGCTAGATTACTTAAAGTCGAATTATAACCAGTCTAAGATTTACACCATTCTTCAACAACCGGAATTGGCCTACAAGCATTCACGGATTTATTTGGATAATAAAAAGAAATATGATGCAAAATTAAGCAAAGAGGCTTTAGAAATAAATAATAAACAGGAAATCGATAATTTCACTAGAGAAATGGTTTCTGTTGGGAAAAACTATGAAAAAGAAGTTTTTTTTAATAGCTGTCTCAAAGTGCTGTATTTACTTTTGTTAATAGCAATTATCATACTATTGATAAAAAACAGCAGAGACAAAAACAAGGCGGATAACAAGATAAATTTCTTAATACAAGAATTTAAAACAAATGTTGGAAAGAGAAACAACATTGAAATCAAGGATGTATTAGTTGATGAAGAAAAGCTTTCATTAAAAAAAGAAAATATCAATTTTAGTATTGATGAATCTAAAGAGAATAGAATTATTGAAAAACTGCTAGATCTCGAAAACAATCTTGAATATCTTAATACAGATTTTACATTGTCGTATGCGGCCAAAAGAATCAAAACAAATACAACCTACTTATCGTATGTGGTCAATAAGCGATTCGGAAAATCTTTTGGAGAATACTCTAATGAATTAAAAATTAACTACGCTATTAACGAAATGATTGCCGATGAGGCATATCGCAAAAAATCGACTCAGTTTATTGCAGAGAGTGTAGGTTTTAAAAATGCAGGTTCTTTTGCTAAATCATTTCGCAAAAGAACCGGAGTATCTCCGGTTCAGTTTGCGAATAATATTAATTAAAGAAGAGACAATTTATCCAACCTGTCCACCTGATTTTCCAGGATCTATTTCGGGTACAACTGGTGGAGGAGGTGTACATACTACTTCGTCACCACCGCGAACAGTTTTTTGTTGCGCTTTAGATAATTTTTCTACTTTAAAATCTTCGAATTTTAATTTCTGATTTGCCATGTTTTTACGTATTAGGGTTATTGTTTTATCAAAACTAGACAAAAAGCAAAACGCTTAATCGAGAATGGGGTTTTGAGGATTTTAGCGATCTTTGTTTCATTGTAATGTGTTTAAAATCAATAACTTGAATGATTCATGTTGCCTGGTATAATTTATAAATTGTATGTAGTATAATTGATAAAATGTCTGCTTTTAAGATTATATTTCGAATAAAAACACCAATATTTGTATTGCAATTACGATTAAAGCAATCCAAAAAGATGTTAAAATTAGTCCAAAAATTTCTTCAAATAAACAAATACTCAGAAATTAAAAATGAGTTTAAGGATTTATTCCTTTCTCATCCTAATTATCCGAGTTTATTTGCGATCACGGATTCGTTTGATATCTTGTCTATTGAGAATGCCGCAGTAAGAGTTCCGAAAGAGCAAATCGTTGATTTACCATCAAATTTTCTGGCTTATTTTAAAGAAGAACTTATACTGGTTGAAAGAGCTAAAAATTTTGTTCGTATTAATACGATGAAAAAAGGAAGTCAAAAATTGTCATATGAAAAATTCCTTTTAGACTGGAACGGCGTAATTGTTGCAATCGAACCCAACAATGTTATTGCCAGAGAAAATTTAAAAATAGAATTTAATTGGTTAAAATATAGTTTACCTTTTATATTGTTAATAGGTCTGTCATTTTTTTATAATACTTATGATGTATTTAGCCTAGTTTTTTTAACAACATCAATTTTAGGCTTAATTGTTAGCATTTTTATACTACAGCAAAAATTAGGTTTCAAAAACAGCATTATTTCAAAGTTTTGCAACCTTAGTACTAATTCTTCTTGCAGTTCTGTTATTGATCCTAACGGAAAAGATGAAAAAAAATGGTTTAACTTTTCAGATTTACCTTTGATTTTCTTTGCATCAAGTTTCATTGCTATTTTAGTTCAGCCTTTAAATTCAGCCATTTTCATAGGATTTTTAAGTTTGTTAAGCATTCCAATTATTGTATCATCAATTTGGATTCAAAAATTTGAAATTCAAAAATGGTGTGTAATGTGCTTAGCCGTTTCATTTTTGATTTTTACGCAGAGTATTATATGGTTTTCATCAGATTTGTTTACGCTGGATTTTAATTTTACAAGTGTGTTTCCATTTTTATTTTCGCTGATTCTGATTACTTCAATCTGGTTAATTGTACAGCCAATGATCAAAAATATTCTGAATAGTGAAAGCTCCCTTAAAGAATTGAAAAAATTCAAAAGAAACTATTCATTGTTGAATTTTTTATCAAAAAAAGTTCCAAACACAAATGGATTTGAAGATTTAAGAGGCCTGAACTTCGGAAACAGAAATGCAGCAGTAAAACTTTCAGTAATTATAAGTCCAAGCTGTGAGCATTGTCATAAAGCGTTTCAGGAAGCATTTGATTTGGTTTTGAGATTTCCTGACAGAATATTTTTGAATGTTTTGTTCAATATAAATCCTGAAAACAATGACAATCAATATAAAGTAGTTGTCGAAAGACTTTTAACAATAAACAGATCAACACCGGGAAAAACAGTTGAAGCCATTTCAGACTGGCATATTAAAAAAATGAATCTGAAAAAATGGTTAAAAAAATGGCATGTAGATACTGTTAGTATGATGATTACGCAGGAAATAAATAAACAATATGAGTGGTGTTCTAAAAATAATTTTAATTATACGCCAATCAAAATTGTAAATGAAAAGATATTTCCCAATGAATATGAATTAAATGAACTAAAATATTTCTTAAACGATTTTGTTGAAGAAGTTGAAGTTTTCGAAAAAATAGCCTAATTGACATTTGACAGAAATTTTAAATGTTTTGAAAACAATTGAAAGTAGTATTAACCCAAAAAAGAACAACTATGTTGAAAGAAATTTTAAACCTGGAAGGATCTCAAGAATTAAGTGTTATTGAGAAAAAAACCATTCATGGTGGTGCTTATCCCGTAGAGCCAATTTGTGGTTACGTTACCTGGTATGCAAACGAAACAGTATGCCTGAATTATGACCCCTATTACAGACCTGTTTATTTAGGCAATAATAGATGCTCAATTGTAGGAGACGCATGCTAGACAGATAACATTTAAAATTAAAAAATGTTAAAGAAAATTTTGAATCTGGAAAATGCTCAGGAAATAACCAAAAGTGAGCAAAAAACCATGCAGGGAGGAATTCCTGAATGTTGGATATATGCAATCGAAGCAGGTTGTGTTTTGATTCCGGTTGGGGGGAATTGTCCTCTTGATACATTGCCGGGTATTTGTGACACAGGTCGTCTTTGTTGTTAATTTTTAAACTTTTTTAGGAAAGTAATACGGTATAGCCTTTTTTAGAATTTAGTCATGTTTTTTTTAATTTGTAGGCGCTCGATCGTGGAACATTGAGCAAATTCCCGACATTGATGATTGGTGTTTAGGGATTCTTTAGGAGAATTGGTCACTGAGTTGATTTTATTTGGTTAGGGTTAACCAGTGCCATGTCCTACAGAAATTTGTATTACTGTTAATAAAGTTTTTAAATAGTAAAAACAGAGTGGAAAAATATTTCCTCTCTGTTTTTTTATGCCTATTAATTTTTGCTTTACTTTTTTAATTGTTCTTTTAAAAGAAAATTTTCTTCTTCCAATTTTTGGTTGTATTTAATAATTGTTTCGATAATATTTAAATACATTTCATGATCTATGTTTTCATTATACTGGTTCGTTTCATTTTCCCTTTTAAGTTCGTCAACATCTTTATCTAAAATTTCAGCGAAACGTGTCCATTCGTTTTCACGTATTCTGGATATTCCTCTTTCTTTTTTAGAATACGTCGTTTGTTCCATAGCAAGCAAGTCTGCCATTTCTTTTTGTGTTAATCCTTTTTCTTTTCTGGCTTTTATTAAATTTCCGTGTTCCATCTGCAAATTATTAAAAAATTAATATGCAGTTATTTCTTAATAATATTTAAAAATTATTTTTCACTTTATAAAAATAATCTGAAATAATCCTACAAAATATTATTTTTTGTAAAATATTCTTGCCAATTTTGGAAAGTAAAACATTCAACGATTTAAAAAATGAATATGCTTTTTAAAACAAAAATATTATTTACGACCTTTTTGTTAATTAATTTGAATTTATTTTCACAAACAGAAGAAAGTAAATATATCAGACAAAATGGATTTTTTAAGATAAACATAATCTCAAAAAACGACACAATCTCTTTTTTAACAACAAATGCGAACAAAAAAGAACCTAGACCAACCATTGTTTTTTTACAAGGTTCATTAGCCAAACCAATAATTTTTCATGATTCAACAGGAGCAAGTGTTACTGCTTTTCCATTTGAAATTGAAAAATATTTAAAGAAATTTAATTTCGTTGTAATTGCTCGACATGGAATTCCATTAGTTGGATCTTATGAAAAAGACACTAATGGTTATTTAAATAAAATTGGTAAAGTCCCAACGGAATATATTAAAAACGATAATTTAAAATATAGAGTATTTCAGGCAAAATCCGTTATTGACTATCTATATCAACAAAAATGGGTACAAAAAGATTCTATATTTGTTATCGGTCATTCAGAAGGTTATAGAGTAGCAGCAAAACTTTCAGAAAATAATAAAAAAATATCAAAATTGGTTTGTATGTCTGCCAATCCATTTAATAGAATTGCTGAGTACGTCTTAAAATCCAGGATCGAGAGTTTATCTACATCCTCAGATAGTTTGCTTCAAAAAGAAATTGAAAAAGAAATTAGCGATTTTAAAAATATTCCAAAAAATATAGAAGTATATAAAAATGATTACAACGAATATAATTGGATGAGTTACAATAGCGTATTGTCTTTTGAAAGTTTACTAAAGTTTAAAAATCCTATTCTTATTAGCTATGGAACAGAGGATATAGGTTCATTAAATAATGATTTACTTCCTTTTTTGTTAAGAAAAACAAATTTAACAATGTTTGTCTATCCAGACTTAGACCATAATTATAATAAAAAAGAGATTGATAAGAAAGGTAATGAAATTGAGAGCAGTTACCATTGGGATCGCGTTTTTAATGATGTTCAAAAATGGTTAATAAAGGGGGAAATTAAATTATAAACATTTTGCTTTTATTCTAAATTTCTAAGGCAGAAGATTTTTAATCTATAAATTTTTGATTTTCATGTACTTAGTTTTGTTCGTTGTCATGATATTTCAAAGTGAAAAATTTTAATGGGAAAAATAAGTAAATTAAAATTTATAGGGAGTAAATATCATATTTTTGTAAGACAGAGAATAAAACTATATAAATGTTAATGATTTAATTTCTAATTAAATTTGAAAAAATTCATCAATTATAAACAAGCTGATTACAAAGATTGTGGACCAACATGTTTAAAAATAATAGCTAAACATTACGGCAAGACAATCAACATTCAGGAGTTGCGGGACATTAGCGAAACAACTCGTGAGGGAAGCAATTTGCTTTTTTTAAGCGATGCAGCAGAGAAAATTGGTTTTAGGACTTTAGGGGTAAAATTAAATCTGGAAAGATTAACGGAAGCACCCTTGCCTTGCATTTTGCATTGGAATAAAAATCATTATGTGGTTCTTTATAACATTAAAAGAGGAATCTATTATATCTCTGACCCGGCTTTTGGGCTAATTGAATATAACAAAGAAGATTTTCTAAAATTTTGGATCGGAAATAACGCAGACGAATCGACAGAAGAGGGAATAGCGCTGTTAATGGAAGCCACACCAAAATTTTTTCAGTCAGAATTTGATAAGGAAGAAAATAAGGGATTAGGATTTAAACTGTTATCGCAATATGTCCTTCGATACAAATCATTTCTGGTTCAGTTAAGTATTGGTTTATTGGCCAGTAGTTTACTGCAGTTGATTTTTCCGTTTCTGACCCAGAGTATTGTTGATGTCGGAATCCAGAATCAAAACATCCATTTTATTTATCTGATTCTTTTTGCACAGCTATTTCTTTTTGCCGGACGAACAGGTCTGGAACTTATCAGAAGCTGGATCTTGCTGCATCTTTCTACACGAATCAACATTTCGCTTATTTCAGATTTCTTCATTAAATTGATGAACCTGCCCATTTCGTTTTTCGATGTCCGAATGACCGGCGATATCATGCAGCGCATCAACGATCATCGCAGGATCGAAAAAATCCTGACCACTTCATCGTTAAACGTATTGTTTTCCGTGATCAATATGTTTGTTATGGGAGGTGTTCTGGCGTATTTTAATCTTCAGATATTCTTTGTTTTTTTTGCCGGAAGCGTGCTTTATTTCGGGTGGATTACTTTGTTTTTAAAAAGAAGGGAAATCCTGGATTACAAACGATTCGCTGAGGTTTCCCAGGAACAGAGCAAAGTAATGGAACTCATTAACGGCATGCAGGAAATCAAGCTCCACAATGCCGAAAAGCAAAAACGCTGGGGTTGGGAATATGTTCAGGCAAGACTTTTCAGGGTTTCGATAAAAGGATTGGTTTTAGAGCAGACACAAACCATAGGTTCTTCTGTAATTAACGAACTCAAGAATATTTTTATCATATTTTTATCGGCAAAACTGGTAATCGACGGCTCCATAACTCTGGGTATGATGCTCGCCATCAGTTCGATTGTAGGAAGTTTAAACGGACCCATCACACAGCTTATAGAGTTTGTAAGAGAACTTCAGGATGCCAAAATATCATTGGCCAGATTATCTGAAATTCATGAAAAAGAAGATGAAACCGAGCAGGAGGCACATCAAACCAATGAAGTTCCGTATGATGCCGATATTGAGATAAAAAATCTTTCGTATCGTTATCTGGGATCGGATATTCCGGTTTTAGTTGATTTGAATTTGTCCATTCCCGCCAATAAGGTAACGGCGATAGTAGGCGTTAGCGGAAGCGGAAAAACAACACTGATGAAATTGCTGCTCAAATTCTATGAACCCGAAAAAGGGGAAATCAATATTGGGAACGCACAGCTAAAAAACATTTCGCAAAAAGCCTGGAGGTCCAATATTGGCGCGGTTATGCAGGAAGGTTTTATTTTTAGCGATACCATTGCCAATAATATTGCCATTGGCGTAGATAAAGTCGACAAGGAACGTTTGGTTTACGCGGCAGACGTAGCCAATATAAAAGAATATATCAGTGGTTTGCCATTAGGTTATAACACAAAAATTGGCGCCGAAGGAACAGGAATGAGTACCGGACAAAAACAGCGTTTGTTGATTGCCAGGGCCGTTTACAAAAATCCTGAAATATTATTTTTTGATGAAGCAACTTCTGCTTTGGATGCCAATAATGAAAAAGAAATTATGCAGAAACTAGATATTTTCTTCAAGGATAAAACCGTTGTGGTTATTGCCCATCGATTGAGTACGGTTATGAATGCGGACCAGATTGTGGTTTTGGATAAAGGAAAAATCATCGAAATCGGAAACCATTCGGCATTGGTAGAACAAAAAGGAAATTATTTTGAGCTGGTTAAAAATCAATTACAATTAGGAAATTAGTCATGGCCGAAGATACATTTGAATTAAGAAGCGAAGAAGTTCAGGACATTCTGACCAAAGTACCACACTGGATGATACGCTGGGGAACCGTTGTGATCTTTACCATCATATTTATGCTCTTTTTCGTGTCCTGGTTTATCAAATATCCGGATGTTGTAAATACTGAAATTGTCATTACAACCAATATTCCGCCCGAGAAAATAGTTTCGAAAACCTCGGGCCGTATCGAGGCCATTTTGGTAAAAAACAAGGAAATAGTCCCAAAAAACACAACCCTTGCCATTATCGAAAACACGGCTAATTATAAAGATGTATTTCTGTTAAAAAGCATTGTTGATGCCTATAATGTCAATGATTCCAAAAAAGATTTTCCATTTGCTTTATTGAAAAACACGCAATTGGGAGAGATTGAAAGCGCTTATGCTGTTTTTCAGAAAGATTATCAGGCGCAGGAATTAAACAAGGATTTACAGCCTTTTGAGATTGAAAACCGGGCACAGAATTCTGAAAAAATCCAGATAAAGGAAAGGCTGGAAATTCTGCAGCAGCAAAAAATAATCAACGAAAGCGAATTACAGCTTCAAAAAAATGAAATTGCCCGTTTTGAAACTTTATTCAACAAAGGAATTGTTTCGACCCAGGAGATGGAAAACAAGAAACTGACTTACCTTCAGGCACAGAAGAATTACAAGAGCCTTTTATCATCAATTTCTCAATTAAAGTCCTCTTTGATCGACAATACAAAATCAAGCCAGAATTCGCATGTAAACAGCACTAAAGAGGAAGTTAACCTGGGAAGAAACATGGCACAGTCTTTTTATCAGCTCAAAAAAGTGATAAAAGACTGGGAACTGGCTTATACCTTAAAAACATCCGTTAGCGGTGTGGTTACTTTTTTGCAGGTTTGGACAGAAAATCAGACCATAAATGCGGGAGATAATGTTTTTTCTATTATTCCTGATGCCAGAAATGGTTTTATCGGAAAGGTAAAAGCACCGGCATTGAATTCAGGAAAAATAAAAGTAGGGCAAAAAGTAAACATCCGACTGGCGAATTTCCCGGACAGGGAATTTGGTGTCCTGCGAGGAAAAATCCAAAACATATCATTGGTTCCGGACAAAGACGGGAATTTACTATTGGATGTTGCGCTTCCAAACGGATTACGGACTTCTTATAAAAAGCGAATCATATTTCAGCAGGAAATGAAAGGAAGTGCCGAAATCGTAACCGAAGATTTGCGATTAATCGAGAGAATATTATATCAGTTTAAAAGTGTTTTTGAGCAGGTTTAAGTAATTAATTTTACTAATTGTGTAAATTATTATTACTTTTCTTCTTAATTTATTTCGATTAAATAAGGTGAATTTCTAAAAATAATGATATGTTTGTTTTTCTTTAGAAGAACTAAACCGACTTTTATTCAAATGAAAAAAATTGTACTGATTGCTCTTGTTTTATTATTTCAAAATGCATTTTCAAAACCTATAACCCAAACTCAAAAACTTGCTGCAACCTGCAAAGTCTGGGGATTTTTGAAATATTATCATCCAAATGTAGCTGATGGAAGTAAAAATTGGGATGAACAATTGTTTCAGGTTTTGCCAAAAATTGAAGAGGCACAATCAGCAGAAGCATTTTCTTTAGTAATCGAAAACTGGATTACTTCATTAGGAGAAGTGAAAGCCTATAAAGCTGTAAAACCAACTTCAAAAGTTGAATATTTTGATAAAAACTTCGATTTATCCTGGTTCTCAAAAAATGATTTGTTTTCTAAATCACTTTCAAAAAAATTAAAATTTATTGAAGAAAACAGAATTCAGGGAAAGCAATATTATTATACATCAGATCCTTATATAAAAGTTCAAAACGAAGTTAAATATCCTGATTTCAAATGGACAGATAAAAACCTTCGATTATTAGCTTTGTTTAGATATTGGAATCAAATGGAATATTTTTTTCCATACAAATATAAAATGGATCAAAAATGGGATGCTGTTTTAATTGAAATGCTGCCAAAATTTATAACGTCAGAATCAGAGATGAATTTTGTTTTGGCAATGCGTGAAATTTCAATAAAATTAGACGACACCCATGCTTCTACTTCTACAAATAAGCTTTATGATTATTTTGGAGATAAATTCGTTGCTTTTGATGTTGCATTTATTGACAACAAGGCTGTTGTTGTTAAGTTTAAGAATGATTCATTGTCTAAAAATGATGATGTGAGAGTTGGAGATGTCATCACAAAAGTAGATGGAAAAACGGTTGCGGATTTAATTAATGAAAATCTGAAATACGCGGAAGGATCAAACGAACCAGCAATTTTAAAAAATATTTATTGGGCCGTTTTTAATGGAAAAACTGAATCAATTGAAATTGAATTTACTAGGGAAAATAAAACTTCAAACAAAACAATTAAAAGATATAAATATCGTGATTTAAGGATTCAATTTCCGGATAAGGAAAAATGGAAACTTTTGGAAAATAACATTGGATATATTGATGTTGAGTCAATTAATGAAAAAGAACTTCCAGGTGTTATGGAACAATTTAAGAACACAACAGCTATTATTTATGATGCCAGGCATTATCCTCAGGAACCTAATATTGAAGAAGCACTTGCAGAATATTTATATCCGGAAAATAAAGCTTATGCAAAATTTATCGATGTGGATCTAACTTATCCCGGACGTTTTATTTGGAGAGAGGATCAAAAAACCGGAAAAACAAATCCGGATTACTATAAAGGAAAGGTAATTATTTTAGAAAATGAATTTACTCAAAGTCACGGAGAACATCTAGTAATGTGTTTGCAGGCTGCTCCAAATGCTAAAATTATTGGAAGTCAAACAGCAGGTGCTGATGGCGGAGTTTGTAAATATGAAATTATAAAAGGTTACAATACGGTATTTACTGGTTTTGGCATCTTTTATCCAAATGGAAAAGAAACCCAACGTATCGGAATTGTTCCTGATATTGAAATAAAACCTACTATTTTAGGAATTCAGCAAGGAAAAGATGAGATTCTGGACCGAGCAATTCTTTTTGCTAAAAACGGGAAATAATTATTTATAGAAAAATAGCATGAAAAAAATACTCTTTATGAGCTTGTTGCTTTTGGGAAGTTTTGCCTACTCGCAAAAATTAGATTGTACTAAATTTAAAAACGGAAAATTCGCTGCTCCTGCTTTTCCAAATGAATATATGATCAGAAAAGATTCTGTTGAAGATTGTTATATGGATGGAAAACTAGAAACGGTTTGGAGTGTAAAATGGCTTAGTGATTGTAAACTAGAAAAAGTTTGTATTAAAAATTTCGGATCAGAATATGTTAAAGTTGGAGATAGGAGTATCTCTGAAATAACATATACTGATGATACCTGTGTTACTTTATCGATACTTTATTATGATGAAGAGCATCCTGACGGAATGGATTTTCAAAGAGGTTTATGTCTTCAAAAAGAGTAATTTTTTATAATCTTTGTCAAAGTTCAAAACTTTGACAAAGATGTTTTTTACATCTTCAAATAAAATTCTTTAGTCAATTCAATATATTCAGGAGTATAAACGTGTCTGTCGATTTCGATAATTAATTCATCGATTTCAATTTTTGAATTTTTATTTCGGCTAAAAGCCAATAAACTACGCTTGATTTCAGACTTAGGAGTTCCTTTTACGCGGGTAATTTTTATGGGATACAATTCTGATTCTTTCGCTAAACCAATAAAATTTTCCTCTTCTTTATAAGGAAGAATTACAGAAAATATTCCGTTTTCCGAAAGTAATAAATCGGCAGCCTCGATTAATTCTTCAAAAGGCATTGCATCCTGAAAACGCGCTAAATCACGTTGTTCGTTTTCTGTTTTATAGTCTTCTGAATAAAAAGGCGGATTTGAAACAATCAAATCATATTCGTCTTCCGGCTCTTCAATAAATTCATCTAATCCGGCATGAAAACAAAATAAACGATCGCCCCAAGGTGAGTTTTCGAAATTATCAACGGCTTGTTCGTAAGCTTCTTCATCAATTTCAAGCGCATCAATTTGTTCGGCGTGAGTGCGTTGCGCAAGCATCAAAGCAATAATTCCAGTTCCGGCACCAATATCCAATACACTAAACGGATTATGGTTTATTGGAGCCCAAGAGCCTAATAAAACACCATCTGTACCTACTTTCATCGCGGTTTTGTCTTGCTTAACAGAAAATTGTTTAAACTGGAACATTTTGATTTATGATTAATAGGTTTGCAATTGGATTTTTTAAAGATTAAATATAATCTAAAAATCCAACAATCTAAGAAGTCTAAAGGTCTAATTAAAGGTACATCTCCACCAATCCTTCCGGAAGGTTCATGATGACTTTTTTGTTTTCACGGTCAATTTTTACAAGGAAATGATCGATCATCGGAATTAGCATTTCGACTTCGCCATTCAATACTTCAAAAAGAGGCTGGGCAGTAGTATCGTTTACGGCAACAATTTTTCCGAAAACACCTAAACGCTGATCTTCAATTTCGAAACCAATAACTTCATGGAAATAAAACTTGTTGCCGGAAAGTTTTGGCAACATACTTAAAGGAAGATAAATAGCATTGCCCATAATGGCATCTGCATCTTCTTCGGTATTCATATCTTCAAAACGGATTCTAAGAAAGTCGTTTTTATGCAATGAACTTTTTTCAATAAAAAAAGGAACCAGGTGTTTATTGCATTCAATAAACACTGATTCCAGATTTTCGTATAACTCAGGTTCGTCCGTGTCTAAATAAGCCAGAACTTCACCTTTGAAACTAAATTTTTTAGCGATTTTACCTAAATAAAAACATTCTTCTTTACGCATTCTCGCTAGCTAAAATTATGCTTCAGTTGTTTCGTTATTTTCTTCAGCAGCAGGAGCTTCTTCAGTTGATTCTTCAACTTCAGCAACTTCTTCTTCAACTGCAGGAGTTGCAGCAGCGATAGCATCAGCTTCAGCCTGAGCTGCAGCAGCTAAACGTTTAGCATTAACTTCTTGTTCTGCTTTAAAAGCTTTAGCTTTAGCATCAGCTTGCGCTTTTGTTAAACCGTCTTTTTTAGCATCAACTTTTCCAGCTTTAGCATCTAACCAATCAGCTAATTTAGCATCAGCTTGCTCTTGAGTTAAAGCACCTTTACGGATACCTCCATCAAGGTGGTGTTTCAATAAAGCTCCTTTGTAAGAAAGAATAGCTCTAGCCGTATCAGTTGGCTGTGCACCATTGTGCAACCATTTTACCGCGCTATCAATGTTTAATTCGATAGTTGCAGGGTTTGTGTTTGGATTGTAAGTACCGATTTTCTCTAAGTATTTACCATCTCTTTTTGAGCGTGCATCCGCAGCTACAACCCAGTAAAAAGGTTTTTGTTTTTTACCGTGTCTTTGTAATCTAATTTTTACTGACATAATCGTATGATTAAATTTTGAGGTACTCGACCTCTGTTAATTAAGGGCGCAAAGATATAATTTTTTTATGAATTATGCGTTTAAAACAATATTAAATGTATTTGAGTTGGATTTTTACGATTCCTTGTTGTTTTTGACTTCAATTTTTTAATTATTTATCTTAAATGCGGTACTTTTGCCCCAAATTTAATCTGCATGAAAAAATACCTCTGTTTTTTATTCGTTATCTTTCTTGTTACATCATGTACTGAAGATGTAAAATTCAATAATCCGGCATTTCAAACCTTAAAGAATAATGTTTTTTGGAGGGCAAACAGTTATAAAGCATACGGCGGACCCAATGCCAGTATGATTATTGAAGGCTCTTTGGGATATGAAAAAGTAATGCTGCAAACAGCATCTCCAACAAAAGGGACTTATATTCTGGGGGTTAATAATGCTTCAAAAGCGTCTTTTTCAAATACTTTTCCGAGTGAGTCTGTTGTTTATTCTACAGGCACTCAAGGTCTAAACGGACAAATTGTTATTACGGAATATAACACAGAAAGCAATACTATTTCAGGAACATTTAAATTTAATGCCATAAACGAGAACACAAGTGATACTGAAAATCCAAAAATCACTTTTACAGAAGGGGTGTTTTATAAAGTTCCGGTTACACCAAACAATATAATACTTCAGTAAAAATTTCATTTGAGATGGGTAGGTTTTGTTGCAATTTGATTTTTTAAATCAAAATAAAAACATAAATAAACTAATATATAGTAGATTAGAGAAAAATAAGACTACATTTGCTACATTATTATAAATAAGTACATATGAACATTTTTGTTGGAAGCCTTCCATTCAGTATTGAGGAAGCAGATTTAAGAGAGTCTTTCGAGGCTTACGGAGCAGTAGATTCAGTTAAAATTATTACAGATAAATTTACTGGAAGAAGCAAAGGTTTTGGTTTTGTTGAGATGCCAAACGATGCGGAAGCTCAAAAAGCAATTGATGAATTGAACGGAGCTACTGTTCAAGGTCGTGCAATTGTAGTTAATAAATCTGAACCGAAACCTGAAGGTGAAAGAAGAAGCTTCAACAATAACAGCCGTGGTGGAGATTCACGCGGAGGTTATGGTGGAGGAAACAGCCGTGGTGGAAATGACCGTGGTGGTAACAGAGGAGGATATTAATATTTTTTTCTAAATATATAAAAGGGATCAACGAAAGTTGATCCCTTTTTTTATGTAAAATTTTGTTTCAGGTTTGAAGTTTATTTTGTTTCAGGTTTATTTTGTTTCAGGTTTCAAGTTGGAAAACCTGACACTTTTGTTTGCCATTTTTAAGGATATTCTTCCGTAGAGATGCACAGCAGTGCATCTAACACAAAGCGAAGACGCATTTAGTGCGACTCTAAATGAAACGAAATTAACTATAAGTTCAGGTTTTAGGTTCCAACAATAACTTGAAACCTGAAACCTGAAACAAAATAAAACTATAAGTTAGCAACAAGCCAGTCTCCAACTTCGCTGGTTTTGTAAGCTTTTGATCCTTTTGAAGCTAAATCTTCCGTAACAATTCCTTGTTCTAATGATTTGTTTACAACGGCTCTGATCGCTTCGGCTTCGTCTTTTAATCCAAAAGCATCTTCGAACATCATTGCTGCTGATAAAATAGTCGCTAACGGATTTGCAATATTTAATCCTGTTGCTTGTGGATAAGATCCGTGAATTGGCTCGTATAATGAAGTATGCTCTCCAACAGAAGCAGAAGGCATTAATCCCATAGAACCTGAAATTACAGATGCTTCATCAGTTAAGATATCTCCGAATAAATTCTCTGTAATTAATACGTCATAAGAATTTGGCCATTGAACCAAACGCATTGCAACAGCATCAACAAACTCATAAGAAACCGTAACTTCAGGATAATCTTTTTCCATTGCCTGAACCGTTTCTCTCCATAAACGAGAAGTTTCTAAAACATTTGCTTTATCAACACAACATAATTTTTTGCTACGTGTCATGGCAAGTTCAAAACCTTTTTTAGCCAAACGCTGCACTTCTGCTCTTGTGTAAACACAGTTGTCGAAAGCAGTTTCTCCATCGTCTCTTCTTCCTTTTTCTCCAAAATAAATTCCGCCTGTCAGTTCTCTTAAGAAAACCAAATCAGTTCCTTCGATTCTTTCTCTTTTTAAAGGAGAATTATCGATTAAAGAAGGGAAAGTAAATGTAGGGCGTACGTTTGCAAACAACCCTAATTTCTTACGCATCAACAATAATCCCTGTTCTGGACGAACTGGCGCGCTTGGATTATTATCATATTTTGGATGACCAATTGCTCCGAATAAAACAGCATCAGCAGCCATACAAATTTCATGCGTTTCATCAGGATAAGGAACTCCAACGGCGTCAATTGCACAAGCTCCGGTAAGAGCTGGTGTCCATGTTATTTCGTGATTGAATTTTTTTGCAATAGCATCAGATACTTTTACGGCTTCATTAATTACCTCAGGTCCAATTCCGTCTCCTGCTAAAAGGGCTATGTTAAATTTCATGTTTTTTTTAAAGTTTCTAAGATTCTGAGTTTCTAAGGTTCTAAGTTTTTTTCTTAGTAAGCCAGAATTTTAATTTATAATTGTTTTTAGGTTTTAAGTTTCTAAAGTTTGAGTTGCTGAGATTCTAAGTTTTTTATCTCAGAACCTTAGAATCTTAGCAACTTAGAATCTTATGGAATCACATTCAACATCTTTTGCGTTGCGATAATCGCTGCAACGGTTTGGTCAGAATCCAATCCTCGGGTTTTAAATTCTTTTCCGTTGTTTGTCCAGGTGATTATGGTTTCGCACAATGCATCAGAACTACTTCCCGGAGGAATTCTCACGGCGTAATCAATCAATTTTGGAAGCGTTAATTTTTTGCTTTTGTAAATTTTAGACAAAGCATTCATAAAAGCATCAAACTGACCGTCGCCTTGTGCATGTTCTTCAATAATTTCTCCATCAATTTTTAAACATAAAGTAGTCGACGGGCGCATTCCTTTTGAATGTACTAATATATAGGATTCAATTGTAATTTTATCTTCGTAAGTATGACTGTCCAAAACATCGGATATAATGTACGGAAGATCTTCTTTGGTAACGGTTTCTTTTTTATCGCCCAGTTCGATAATTCTTTGGGTAACCAGCTTTAAATCTTCATTGTTTAATTTCAACCCTAATTCCTGAAGATTTTTTTCGATATTGGCTTTGCCCGAAGTTTTTCCAAGAGCGTATTTTCTTTTTCTTCCGAAGCGTTCCGGAAGCAAATCATTAAAATATAAATTGTTTTTATTGTCACCATCAGCATGAATTCCGGCAGTTTGCGTAAAAACATTATCGCCAACAATAGGTTTATTTGCGGGGATTCTATATCCTGTAAAAGTTTCCACCAGTTTACTTACTGTATAAAGAGAAGTTTCTTTGATGTTGATGCTAACTTCCGGTAAATAATCATTTATTACGGCAACCGTACTTTCTAGTGGCGCGTTTCCGGCGCGTTCCCCCATTCCGTTTACAGTTACGTGAAGTCCGTTTATACCGGCTTTTACAGCTTCCATGACATTGGCAACGCTTAAATCGTAATCGTTATGTGCGTGGAAATCAAAATGAATCTGTGGATATTTAGCTCTTATTTTTGAAAGAAATTCAAAAGTTAAAGACGGAATTAAAACGCCTAAAGTATCCGGAAGTAAAATTCTTTTAACAGGCTGCGTGGCTAAGAAATCCAGAAATTGAAAAACATATTCTGGTGAATTTCGCATTCCGTTGCTCCAATCTTCCAGATAAACATTGGTTTCAATATCATTTTCTTTTGCTAAAGCAATAATTTGTGCAATTTCAGAAAAATGCTGTTCCGGCGTTTTTTTCAATTGATGCGTTAAATGATTCATTGAACCTTTGGTCAATAAATTTTGCACTTTTGCCCCGGCTTTTTTCATCCAGTCGATTGAAACGCCACCGTCAACAAATGACAGCACTTCGATCCGATTAATGTACCCTTTTTCGGTTGCCCAGGATGTAATGCCTTTTACGGCCTGAAATTCGCCTTCGCTTACGCGTGCAGAAGCAATTTCGATTCTATCAATATTTAATTCTTCCAACAACAATTGTGCAATGGTTAGTTTTTCTGCAGCAGAAAAAGATACTCCCGAGGTTTGTTCACCATCACGGAGTGTTGTATCCATTATTTCAATTTTTCTTTTTTCCATATTGATATTCTAAATTTCTTTAGAAGTAAATTTTAGTTGTGTTGTTTTGGTTTAACTTATAAAAACCCGGCAGATTTCAAAAACCTGCCGGGTCTCATAGGACTGAACCTGATCTTTTAGTAAGGAAGTTTATCGGCGAAAGCCACAATATCTTCTTTAATATTTTGTAAATAATCAATGTCATCAAAGCCATTAATCATGTTGTTTTTTTTGTATCCGTTAATCGCAAAAGATTCTGATTGTCCAGTTGCCAATAAAGTAATTGTTTGGTTTGGAAGATTGATTTCCAATTCTGTTTTAGGATCAGCTTCGATTGCTTTAAAGATTGTGTCGGCAAATTCTGGACTAACCTGAACTGGAAGAACACCAATATTTAAACAGTTTCCTTTGAAGATATCGGCAAAGAAACTTGAAACCACAGCTCTAAAACCGTAATCGTAAACTGCCCACGCAGCATGTTCTCTTGAAGATCCTGAACCGAAGTTTTTTCCTCCAACAAGGATTTTTCCGCTATAAGTTGAATCGTTCAAAACGAAATCAGCTTTTGGAGAATCGTCACCGTTATATCTCCAGTCTCTAAAAAGATTGTCTCCAAAACCTTCACGTTTTGTAGCTTTCAGGAAACGAGCCGGAATAATTTGGTCTGTATCTACGTTCTCAATTGGCAGCGGCACTGCACTGCTGGTAAGTATATTAAATTTATCGTATGCCATTTTTGTTTTTGCTTTAGGCTGTAGGCAATAAGCTTTAAGCTTTTCTACAGCGTTTATTTTAGTATTGAATTTTAGCTTAAAGCCTATTGCTTAAAGCTTACAGCAGGAATTAAAATAATTCCCTTGGATCCGTTAGTTTTCCTGTAACAGCAGCAGCGGCAGCCATAATTGGACTTGCTAAAAGCGTTCTTGAACCAGGACCCTGACGACCTTCAAAGTTTCTGTTTGATGTACTAACAGCATATTTTCCGGCTGGAACTTTATCATCGTTCATGGCCAAACACGCTGAACATCCAGGCTGACGTAATACAAAACCAGCTTCTGTCAAAATATCCAAAATACCTTCTTCTTTAATCTGAGCTTCAACAACGTGAGAACCCGGAACTAACCAAGCGGTAACATTATCTGCTTTTTTTCTACCTTTTACAATTTCGGCGAAAGCCCTAAAATCTTCAATACGTCCGTTTGTACAACTTCCTAAGAAAACGTAATCAATTGGTTTTCCAATCATCACATCATCTTCGTGGAAGCCCATGTAAGCAAGCGATTTTTTATAAGTTTCCTCGCCGCCTTCAACTTGATTGGCGTTCGGAATATGTTTTGAGATACCAATTCCCATTCCAGGGTTAGTACCGTAAGTAATCATTGGTTCAATGTCTGAAGCTTTGATATTTAATTCAGCATCAAAAACAGCATCATCATCCGTTTTTAGCGTTTTCCAGTATTCAACTGCTTTAGTCCAGGCTTCACCTTTTGGAGCATATAATCTTCCTTCAAGGAAATCAAAAGTTTTTTGGTCAGGCGCGATCATTCCACCACGAGCACCCATTTCGATACTTAAGTTACAAACGGTCATACGACCTTCCATACTCATATTTTCGAAAACATCTCCGGCGTATTCAACAAAATAACCTGTTCCTCCAGAAGTAGTCAATTGGGCAATAATATAAAGTGCAACGTCTTTTGGACCAACACCTTTGCTTAATTGACCGTTTACGTTGATACGCATTTTCTTTGGTTTTGGCTGCATAATACATTGCGTAGAAAGCACCATTTCAACCTCAGAAGTTCCGATACCAAAAGCAATCGCTCCAAAGGCACCGTGAGTAGACGTATGTGAATCACCACAAACAATAGTAGCACCTGGCAAAGTAATGCCGTTTTCAGGACCAACTACGTGTACAATTCCATTTTTAATGTGACCTAAACCCCAGTGCGAAATTCCGTATTCGGCAGCATTATCCTCAAGCGCTTTAAGCTGATTGGCAGATAAAGCATCTTCAACTGGTAAATGTTGGTTTATGGTTGGTGTATTGTGATCTGCAGTTGCAAAAGTACGTTCCGGGTATAAAACGGTAACGCCTCTGGCTTTTAATCCTAGAAAAGCAACAGGACTCGTCACTTCGTGAATGAAATGGCGATCAATAAAAAACACATCTGGTCCATCTTCAATTTTACGCACTACATGTGAATCCCATACTTTGTCAAATAATGTCTTACTCATTTTTTATTTTTTTTAATTGTAATTCTATAACCACAGCAATTCCTGCTTATTATAATAGGAAAACAAAATTAAAAAAAGATATAAGGGCGTCAATTTCAATATTTCATTATATACGATACCCAAAGCAAAATACAAATTATGATTGGCTTTTTTGATATCAGATTTGGCTGCAGAATGAATATAAATTGATTTTCTTTTTCCTTTTTACGTCAATTTTGATTTAATTGCCTTATTTTTAATAGTTGGCAAATTTATCTCAAAATCACTATAAAATATAGGTTTTTATTTAAAAAAATGTAACAAAATGAATTAAAATAGTAATAATTGTTAGTTTTGATTTGGTTTTTGAAATGATTTCTTCTTGGTTTTTGAAGACTTTTAAAGTGCTTTTCGAATCATTATTTATAGTAAATAAATGATGTAAATACTACGACATCCAAGAAGTGTATTTTTATGAAATTTTATGTTTTTAAAATAAAAACTAAGTTTTTGATGAGGATGTTTTCAGAATAATTTTCCAGATTAATTCAGTGAATTTTTAAATTCTAATGGAGTTAGATTAGTTTTCTTTTTAAATAATTTACTGAACGATTGAGGATATTCAAAACCCAATTGATAGGCTATTTCTGCCACCGATAGATTGGTAGAAATCAGGAAGTCTTTTGATTTTTCAATAAGTTTAGAGTGAATATGCTGTTGTGCATTTTGTCCGGTTAGATTTCGGAGCATATCGCTCAGGTAATGAGTGGAAACGTTAATTTGCGAAGCCAGAAAATCGACTGTTGGTAATCCGTTTTTTAAGGTTTCGGCATTATTGAAATAATTGTCGAGAGTGTCTTCTACTTTAAGTAATAAATCACTACTAACGGTTTTTCGGGTAATGAATTGGCGTTTGTAAAAGCGATTACTGTAATTAAGTAAAACGTCAATATAGGAAACGATTACATCCTGGCTCATCTCGTCTATCGCGGTATGAAGCTCATTATCAATACTGGTTAATAATCCTGTAATCGTTGTTTTTTCGCTATCAGAAAGGTGCAGAGCTTCATTAGTATCGTAGGAGAAGAAACCGTATTTTTTGATGTTTTTCCCTAAAGGATAGTTTCTAATAAAGTCAGGATGAAAAAGCAATGTGTACCCAAAATATTCAACTCCTTCCTGATTATCGGTAAAAATCAATTGATTGGGTGAAGTGAACATTAGTCCGCCTTCATTAAAATCATAATAACCCTGACCGTAGCCCATTTTTCCGTTGGTCGAATATTTATAAGATATTTTATAGAAATCGAGCAGGAAATGGTTATTCGTTAAGTCAGCATCTATAACCAGTTTAGTATTATCAACCAAAGTAATAAGCGGATGAAGTGGTTTTGATAAGTTAAATAAACTATGAAATTGCGATATAGAAGAAAGTTTTGACGGATTATTGTTTTTCTTTTCCATGATATAAAGATATAAAAAATCAAAAACGAATACCGCACAGATTATCAAAACCTGAACGGTATTAGAATAAATTAGGCTCCCAAAAATTGTTTTCCCAATGCAGCACGAAAAACTTCGTCTCCTTGTTCAAGTCTTTGTTTGTAAAGTGCTTTGGCATCTTCTCCGGCGACATATCTCAGTTTGGTTTTTCCATCCGTAGCAGCTTCAAATACAACATCGGCAATTTGTTCAGCAGTCGATGCCATTTCAAACATAGTGTCAACACTTGCAAACAAGCTGTTTGTCATGGCTTCGTATTCAGGTTTAGTTCCTGAATCAAGCGAGCCGTGCAGGAATTCGGTTTTGATACCGCCCGGAGAAACTGTTTTAATATGTACTCCAAATGAATTTAATTCAAAAGCCATACTTTCGCTCCAGCCTTCCAATGCCCATTTGGTTGCATGATAAACAGACCCTAAAGGAAAAGCAATCAATCCGCCAATGGAAGTAGTGGAGATAAATAATCCGCTTTTTCGTTCTCTGAAATACGGAATAAACGCATTCGTAACACGAATCACGCCCAACAAATTAGTGTTAAGTTGTTTAGTAATTTGATCGTCACTAAAACTTTCCAAAGGACCAATCAACCCATATCCTGCGTTGTTAAAAACAACATCAATATCGCCCAATGCAATAGCCTTTTGAACAGTGCTTTGTATTTGGTCATAATTGGTAACATCCAATGGCAATAGCGTTACATTTTTTAAAGTAGAAAGTTCTGTTTCCTTTTCAGGATTTCTCATTGTAGCGATTACATTCCATCCTTGGTTGTGGAATAATTTTGCTGTTGCTTTTCCTAATCCTGAAGAAGCGCCTGTGATAAAAATTGTTTTCATAATAATTTGTTTTAATTTGATGAAGCAAAGTTCAGGCAGGAGCCGCGTTTAAAAGTGTTCATTTTGGTGCAATGAGTATCCAAAATGAATAATCGAAGTTTTGAGGGTTAAAAAAAGAGAATATGACTATTTTATATAACAGCTAGAAAACTTTGCTTATGTTTTTTAACACATAAAAACATAGATTTATGACTGTAAAATGGCGTTTCACTTATTTAAACACGCATAGCTATGTGTAAAAATCTAGATTTTTTTTATTTTCTTTTTTATAAAACTAAGCCCTATGTTTCTATGTGTTTATTTTTTTTACGAATTATAGCTAACGAGTTTATTTAATGCTTTTGTTAACAACTTTCACTTCGTTATTTCTCTAAAAAAAGCGTAAATTTGAACTTCCTCCATTTTCTATAAAGCAATTTTTTATAATCCATGTAATCAGAGATTTATATTGGTGAAATTAGAATTTGGAGCTTTAATTTTTGCTATTCAAACTTATGTATTTAATATTCGATACCGAAACAACCGGATTACCAAAACGCTGGGATGCTCCAATTACCGATTCTGATAACTGGCCTCGCTGTATTCAGATTGCGTGGCAGCTCCATGACGAAATGGGGCAATTGATCGAGCATCAGGATTATTTAGTTAAACCTGACGGATTTAATATTCCGTATGATGCCGAACGTATTCACGGAATTTCGACTGAATTGGCTGAAGCCGATGGAATTACTTTAGCCGAAGTTTTAGAGAAATTCAATATCGCTTTAAGCAAAACCAAGTTTATTGTTGGTCAGAATTTAGGTTTCGACGTTAATATTATGGGAGCCGAATTCCATAGATTGGGTGTTGATTCTCCTATGAGTTCAATGCCGGTTTTAGATACTTGTACCGAAGTTACTGCTTCATTATTGCAGCTTCCCGGAGGTCGTGGAGGAAAATTTAAACTGCCAACCTTAACAGAATTACACAGTTATCTTTTCAATAAACCTTTCGCAGAAGCGCACAACGCAACTGCCGACGTTGAGGCAACGACGCGTTGTTTTTTGGAGTTAATCAGAAGAGAAGTTTTTACCAAAGAAGAACTTGATGTTCCGAAGGATTATTTTAAAGAATTTCAGGATAGAAATCCACAAGAATTTCCTTTAATTGGTTTAAAACACATCAATTTAAAAGCGGCTTCTGATAAGATCAGAGAGCAATTAAAAGCTTTAGAATCTATTGACAAGGGAGCTACGGTTTCACATTCTGACAGAGCAGATTTTAAAGCCGCAAAATACGCGCATTTACACAATCATACACAATTTTCAGTTCTTCAGTCTACGATAGGAATTGCAAATATTGTTTCGGCTACAGCCAAAAACGGAATGCCCGCTGTTGCGATGACAGATACCGGAAATATGATGGGAGCTTTCCATTTTGTGAGCGCCGTAATGAATCATAATAAAGCGGCTTCTGGGAAAAATAAAGCTTTGGTCGAAGCTGGAGAAGAACCAACTGAAACCGAAATGAAACCAATTGTAGGCTGCGAATTTAATGTTTGCGACAACCATTTGGACAAAAGCAAAAAAGACAACGGAAATCAGGTTGTATTATTGGCCAAAAACAAAAACGGGTATCACAATCTGGCAAAAATGTCGTCGATTGCTTTTACAGACGGTTTTTATTATGTTCCAAGAATTGACCGAAAAATTGTCGAAAAATACAAGGAAGATATCATGGTTTTGTCCGGAAATTTATACGGAGAAATTCCGAGTAAAATTCTGAACATAGGTGAAAACCAGGCAGAAGAAGCTTTGATTTGGTGGAAAGAACAATTTGGAGATGATTTTTATCTTGAGATTATGCGCCACAATCAGGAAGATGAAAATCGTGTCAACAAAACCCTGATTGAGTTTTCTCAGAAACACAATGTCAAATTAATTGCGACCAATAATACTTATTATTTAAATAAGGAAGATGCCAATGCACACGATATTTTATTGTGTGTAAAAGATGGTGAAAAACAAGCCACGCCAATTGGCCGCGGCCGCGGATATCGTTACGGATTACCCAATCAGGAATATTATTATAAGTCATCAGAAGAGATGAAAAAACTCTTTGCTGATTTGCCTGATGCGATTATCAACATTCAGGAAATTGTCGATAAGGTCGAAATTTACTCGCTTTACCGTGATGTATTGCTTCCTAAATTTGATATTCCGGAAGAATTTGTTGTTGCCGAAGATGAAGCAGATGGCGGCGTTCGTGGTGAAAATAAATATTTGCGCCACCTTACAATGGTTGGTGCAAAAAAACGATATGGTGAAATTACCGAATCGATTCAGGAACGTCTGGATTTTGAATTATTAACGATTTCAAATTCAGGATATCCGGGTTACTTTTTGATCGTACAGGATTTCATTGCCGAAGCCCGAAATATGGACGTTTCCGTAGGGCCGGGACGTGGATCTGCAGCGGGTTCTGCCGTTGCTTATTGTTTAGGAATTACCAATATTGACCCTATTAAGTATGATTTGCTTTTTGAGCGTTTCCTGAATCCGGATCGTGTATCCATGCCCGATATTGATATTGACTTTGATGACGAGGGTCGTGGTCGTGTAATGGATTATGTAATCAATAAATACGGTAAAAATCAGGTTGCGCAAATTATTACTTATGGTAAAATGGCAACCAAATCAGCGATTCGTGATACGGCTCGTGTATTGGATTTACCTTTATTTGAAGCCGATAGAATTGCAAAATTGATTCCGGCGATGATGCCTTCAAAATGGAATCTGGCGCGTTTTATTTCTGAAAACGAAGATGAGGTTAAAAAAGCCCTTCGTTCTGATGAATTTGACAATGTAAAAGAATTAATTGCCATTGCCAATGAAGATGATTTGGCGGGAGAAACAATTCAGCAGGCAAAAATCCTGGAAGGATCAATGCGTAATACCGGAATTCACGCCTGTGGTGTCATTATTACGCCATCGGATATTACGAATTTCGTGCCCGTTACCACCGCAAAAGATTCAGACTTATATGTAACCCAGTTTGATAACTCGGTTGCAGAAAGCGCCGGATTGCTTAAAATGGACTTTTTGGGTTTGAAAACCCTTACGCTTATAAAAGATACCGTAAAACTGGTAAAATACAGAACAAATATTGATCTGGATCCGGATACTTTCCCAATTGACGATCAGGAAACTTATGCGCTTTTCCAGAGAGGAGAAACGGTTGGAATTTTCCAATACGAGTCACCCGGAATGCAGAAATACATGAAGGATCTGAAACCAACGGTTTTTGGAGATTTAATTGCCATGAATGCACTTTATCGTCCGGGACCTTTGGAATATATTCCGTCTTTCGTTCGAAGAAAAAACGGAGAAGAAGAAATCAAATACGATTTAGATGCCTGTGAGGAATATTTAGGAGAGACCTACGGAATTACGGTTTATCAGGAGCAGGTAATGCTTTTGTCGCAATCGCTGGCTGACTTTACAAAAGGTGAGGCCGACGTTTTGCGTAAAGCGATGGGTAAAAAACAAAAAGACGTTCTGGATAAAATGAAGCCTAAATTTGTCGAACAAGCGGCGAAAAAAGGTCATGATGCCAAAATTTTAGAGAAAATCTGGAAAGACTGGGAAGCATTTGCGAGTTACGCCTTCAACAAATCGCACTCGACTTGTTATGCCTGGATTGCGTACCAAACTGCTTATTTAAAAGCGCATTATCCTGCAGAATATATGGCGGCGGTTCTTTCGAATAATATGAATGATATCAAACAAGTATCGTTTTTTATGGAAGAATGCAAACGTATGGGACTTGAAGTTTTAGGGCCTTGTGTAAACGAATCGTACTATAAATTTACGGTAAACGATAATTACGCCGTTCGTTTTGGGATGGGTGCAATTAAAGGTGTTGGTTCCGGAGCCGTTGCCACAATTGTAGAAAACAGAAAAGACGGAAGATATAAATCAATTTTTGATTTGGCTAAGCGAATTGATTTGCGTGCAGCCAATAAAAAGGCAATCGAAAATCTGGCGCTTGCCGGAGGTTTTGATTCGTTTGAAGGAACAACAAGAGCACAATATTTTCATGATGATGGCGATGGAATTACGTTTTACGAAAAAGCAATGCGTTACGGATCGAAGTATCAGGAAAACGAAAACTCGTCTCAGGTAAGTTTGTTTGGAGAAGCAAGCGAAGTACAAATTGCAGAACCTGTTGTGCCGCCATGCGAAGACTGGAGCACAATGGAAAAACTGGCAAAAGAGAAAGAAGTAGTAGGAATTTATATTTCAGGACATCCGCTTGACGATTTTAGATTTGAAATGAAATATTTCTGCAATGCCCGTTTGGAAGCCCTAAAAAGCATGGAATTATATGTGGGTAAAAATCTAAATTTTGCCGGAATCATCAATAACGTTCAGCATCGCGTGGCCAAAAACGGAAAAGGATGGGCAGTATTTAATTTAGAAGGTTATGACGAAAGTTTTGAATTTAAAATCTTTGGAGAAGAATATTTAAAATTCCGCCATTTCCTGATTCAGAATAATTTTGCCTTCCTGAAAATTTTAATAAAAGACGGTTGGGTAAATCACGATACAGGTAAAAAATCTGAACCAAGAATGCAGTTTGTTGAAGTAAGGCAATTGCAGGATATTTTAGAAGCTTTCGCCAAAAAGCTGATCCTCTTATTAAATATAAAAGATTTACAAACCGAATTTATTCATAGATTGAGTCATTTGTTTAATGAGAACAAAGGAGATAATACCGTCGCTTTTGAAATCATGGAGTTAGAAAAGGTAAAACGACTGGTAGCGGTCGAAACGCCTACTGATTTTGAGGAATCCGACGATGCCGTCTTTGTGGAAGAAAACGAAAGCGAAGATAATGATGCGCCACTTGAAGAAACTAAAATTCAGGAGGTAAATGAAGTAGAAGAGATAAAAGTAGTGACCAAATTGACAATGCCGAGCCGAAGACTAAAAGTCAAAATTTCGACGGAATTACTGCTCGAATTAGAGAAAATGCAGGTCAATTTTAAGCTAAATTAAATTTTAACAGTTAAAATTTGAAAGAATGCATTTTTTTTTAGTTAAAAATATGCATGCATAATACTTTTTTAGTAATATTGCTCAAAATTACAACGATTTCGTTCTAAGTATAACAAACCAAACTTTAGACATATGTTAAAATATTATAAGTTTGTAAAAAACAATTAAAATCAGAATTATGAAAAAGAACCTATTTTTATTAGGGCTATTAGTTTGTTCTATGGCCACTATGGCACAAACAGAAAAAGCAGATAAACCAGAAAGCTGGTATTTTAAATTGGGTGGATCTTATTTCAACCAGACTGCTTCGACAGAATTTCCAACAGTTGGAGGAAATCCAGCATTAGATAGAACTTATGTAGGAGGAAAATTAGTTTCTGAAAAAAGTATTACTGGTTCATTCGGACAAGGATTTAGAACTGGAATTACTGCTGGTTACCGTTTCTCTGCACGTTTAGGAGTTGAGTTAGGAGCTAATTACTATTCTAGTAATTCTAAAACAATGGCGCAAACAACAACTGATGTGCCTTATATTCCAGCGAGTGGAACTTATAATTTTAAATCAGTAGGTGAAATTACTGCTTTTGATATTGCTCCTGCATTGGTAATGTTTTTAGGAGAATCTCATGGTTTTGAACCATATACTAAAGTTGGGGTTTTAGTTCCAATTCATGGAGATTTAGAAATTACTTCTGATGCCGTAGCACCAGTTGGAGTTAACCCAGGTACTGGAGCTCCTGTTTTGGAAATGTTCACAGTGTTGATAAAGTAAAACCAAACCCTACATTAGGATTTTCTGCTGCTTTAGGAACTTCTTATAAATTAGGAAAACATATTTCTGCTTTTGCTGAATTAGAGTACCGTAACTTTACAGTACATGGAAAAACTAAAGAAACTACAGAATTCACAGTTAATGGTAATGATATGTTAGCTTCTAGAACAACTTCTCAAAGATATACAACTTATAGAGATAGATTAGATGTTAATTCAAATAATCCTTTATTTAATCCTAATACTGCTACTTCAGATACAAAAGACACTACACGTCCTAATGATAAAATGGACGAGTTAAGTTCTTACGTTGGAATCTCAGGTTTAGGTTTGACTTTAGGTCTTAAATACAGCCTATAATTCTAAACAAAATTATACTTTATAAAAAAAGAGGATATTCATATGAATATCCTCTTTTTTTTGCGCAATATTGTCATCCTGAGCGAAAAGTCGAAGGACACACAAGAAACTCGACAAAGAAAGTCAATCTTTGTCGATCAACGAGTGCGATTTCTCCCTTCGGTCGAAATGACAAGATTATGTGATAATCCGTCTCGAAATTCAAAACCTTAATTTATTTTAGAATTCCTAAACTCCTTCAAAACTTCATCAATAACCCAGGTTGTTCTGGCAGCAGAATTTCCTTTTGAAGGCGAAAATCCTTCTTTGCCTAAAAGCTCTTCAACAACAGTTTCAATAAAAGGCTGCTGAATATGAAGCGGATTTTCGATAGTAATACTTTCTTTTTCACCATTTGTATATTGAACATGTATTGGATCATTTCCGAAAGTTGAAAAAGAGATTTTTCCTTTATCACCTACAATATCGGTATTATCATAGCGCTCAAAACTGGCAAAATTCCATAAACCGGATCCATGAATTCCGTTTTCGAATAAAAATGACATCGAAACCGAATCTTCCGCAGGATAAGCAAGAAGCTGTGAACTCGCATGACCGCGAACAGATTTAATCGGACCCAAAACAAAATCAAGAAAATCTAAAGTATGACAAGCCAAATCAACAAAAATTCCACCGCCGGAAATGTGTGGTAAAACCGTCCACGGAAGATTGATATCATCGTCATATCTTGCTTCAAAAGGATGATACAAAACACAATTTACATGCCTCACTTTTCCTATTTTATTCTGATCGATTAGTTCTTTTATTTTTAAGAATCTAGGCAAACTTCTTCTGTAATACGCCACAAATAGGGGAACATTATGTTCTTTGCAGGTACTTATCATTTCGTTGCATTCTTCGAAATTTAAAGCCATTGGTTTTTCTACATAAACCGGTTTTCCCGCTTTCGCACATAAAATAGTGTATTCTTTATGAGAGGATGGAGGAGTAGCAATATAAACAGCATCAACTTCCGGATCATTGATTAAATCAACAGCGTTCGAATACCATTTAGGAACATTGTGGCGTTTGGCATAATCTTCGGCAAGAGCCGCATCTCTTCTCATAACTGCAACTAAAGCTGAGTTAGGTGTTTTCTGAAAAGCCGGACCACTTTTAACTTCGGTTACATTACCACAGCCTATAATTCCCCATTTTACAATTTTCATTTTTTGGTATTTTAGTTTCTCAAATTTAAGAGAAAAAAGTTAGCCACGAATTCACGAATTATTTTTTCACACAGATTTTGCAGATTAAGCAGATTTTTTCCACATAGAATCTGGTTAATCTGCAGAATCTGCATGAAACAATTAAGCAGACTTAAAAAAATAATTAGTGAAAATTTGTGCAATTCGTGGCAAAAAGCAAAAGCCACAAACTCACAAAAATAATTCGTGAATTCGTGGCTATTAAAAAACTATAGACTAAAGTTTACTTTTTAGGCAAAGCTTTAAATCCCATATTATAAAGTGTGAACGCCTGAATATCTACATTCTCCTGAATCGTAGCCGCAACAGATTTTCCTGCTCCGTGACCCGCTTTTACATCAATACGAATCAAAACCGGATTATCCCCCGTTTGTTTTTCCTGTAATTCAGCAGCAAATTTAAAACTATGTGCAGGAACAACACGGTCATCGTGATCTCCCGTTGTAACCATAGTTGCAGGATAATGAACACCAGCTTTTACGTTTTGAACTGGCGAATATCCTTTAAGATAATCAAACATTTCTTTACTGTCCTGCGCAGTTCCGTAATCATAAGCCCAACCGGCACCGGCTGTAAAAGTATGATAACGCAACATATCCATAACACCAACTGCCGGCAACGCTACTTTCATTAAATCAGGACGTTGCGTCATTGTTGCACCAACCAATAAACCACCGTTAGAACCTCCGCGAATCGCTAAGAAATCAGATGAAGTATATTTTTGAGCAATTAAATATTCGCCTGCAGCAATAAAATCGTCAAATACATTTTGCTTTTGCAGTTTCGTTCCTGCGTCGTGCCATTTTTTACCATATTCACCGCCGCCTCTTAAATTGGCAACAGCATAAACGCCGCCGTTTTCCATCCAAACCGCATTCGAAATACTAAAAGCAGGCGTTAAACTAATGTTGAATCCACCGTAACCGTAAAGAATCGTTGGGTTTTTCCCGTTTAATTTTAATCCTTTTTTATACGTGATAATCATCGGGATTTTTGTTCCGTCTTTAGAAGTATAAAAAACTTGTTTAGATTCGTAATCTTCGCTTTTAAAATCAACTTTAGGTTTTTGATATACTTCTGATTTACCTGATTTTGGTTCAAACGAAAATATCGATCCCGGAGTTGTATAATTTGTAAAACTATAATACAATGTTTTATCGTGTTTTTTTCCTCCAAATCCGCCCGCAGTTCCTACCGCAGGAAGTTTGATTTCGCGAACTAACTTTCCGTTATAATCGTATTGCTGTACAAACGAAACAGCATCTTTAGTATAATTGGCAAAAAAGAAACCGGCACCAGTCGAAGGCGATAAAATATCCTTGGTTTCAGCAATAAAATCCTTCCAGTTTTCCGGTTTCGGATTGCTAAAATCAACAGTAACTACACGACCGTTTGGCGCATTTAAATCTGTTTCTATAAATAGTTTAGTTCCTTCATTTTCAATAATCGAATTGTTAGTATTAAAATTGTCTACAATAGTAATAATTGGACTGTTTGCAACTGTTAAATCTTTAATATACAATTCATTTCCATAAGTTGAATTAGCCGCACTAATTACCAAATAATGATTGTCTTCGGTAACATAACCACCAACATATCTGCGTTTTTTATCTGCCCCAAAAATAACCTGATCGTCTTTTTGAGCAGTTCCCAACTTATGAAAATACAATTTATGCTCATCAGTTTTCGCAGACAATTCGCTTCCTTTTGGTTTTTCATAACTAGAATAATAAAAACCGTCATTATCTCGCCAGGAAATTCCGCTAAATTTTACATCTACCAAAGTATCTTCTAAAACTTTTTTAGACAAAGCATCTATAATAATTACTTTTCTCCAATCGCTTCCGCCTTCAGAAATTGAATAGGCAGCTTTAGAACCATCTTTCGAAAAATCCAATCCGCCAAGTGATGAAGTTCCGTCTTTAGAAAATTTGTTCGGATCAAGAAAAACTTCTTCTTTCCCGTCTTGCCCTTTTCTGTAAATCACAGATTGGTTTTGTAAACCGTTATTTTTTGAATAATATGTAAATTTTCCTTCAATAGATGGAGCTCCAATTTTTTCGTAGTTCCAAAGTGTTTCCATTCGTTTTTTTAATTCTTCACGAAACGGAATTTTATCCAAATAACTATATGTTACTTCATTTTCAGCTTTTACCCACGCAGCTGTTTCAGTAGATTTATCATCTTCAAGCCAGCGATACGGATCATTTACTTTGGTATCAAAATAAGTATCTATAGTTTCGCCTTTTTTAGTTTCGGGATATTGAATTTTGTTTTGACCAAATGAAATTCCTGCAGTTGTAATAGCCATTATTAAAAATGTTTTTTTCATAGTTTAAGTTTAACAGTTGTAACAAAAATAGCGTTTTTTGTTGTGAAAAGAAAAGTGGTAAAAAACTAAACCATATAAGTTATATAAGTTCATTTAATTTAGCATCTGGCTAATATTTACTTATAACTTATATGGTTTAATAAAGAATTAAAGCTTTTTAATTAAATAAACCACGTAAGAGATACAAGTTTAACCAAAAACAAAATAAACTGATATCAGGCTTACATGGTTTAATTTAAAAAGTTTAGATATTGAAGTTAACTCCCAAAACGATATTTCTGCCAATATTCGGGATACCGTCTGTTTTTAATCTTGAAAGGTGTGCAATGTATTTTTTATCGAATAAATTGTTTCCGTTCAGGTTCACATCAAAAGCATGTTTACCTAGTTTAACGGTTCCGCCAAAGCCTAGATTTACTAACGTATATCCGTTTGAAGCCGTTTCAAAACCACTTACATTATTTTGATTAAAAGTCGAAGAAACGTTTAAAGAAGCATATCCTTCTTCGAACCAGTTTTTAATTTTAAACTCCGTTCTTAAAGTATTATTCCAATTGTTTGCAGGAATCAAAGGCAAATAATCACCGTTTTGTTTTTTACCGGTAACGGTTTCAAAACTGGTTTCAAAATGCAGCCAATCAAGCGGATGCGGGTGAAAGTGCAAACCAACTTCTCCTCCGTATAAATTTGCATTATTCTGGATATAAGCAAAAACGTCATTATCATCGCGGGTTTCTCCGGTTGGCGAAGTGTAAATATAATTGTTTACATGATTGTAAAATCCGTTGATAAAGAACTCGAAATGCGTGCTTTTGAATTCAAGATTCAAATCAGTCTGAACGTTTTGTTCTGTTTTTAAGGCAGCATTTCCAATTTCATATCGGTTTGTTCCTTCGTGCACTCCGTTAGAAGTCAATTCGGCTAAATTTGGTGCTCTAAATCCAGAAGCAACATTCAGTCGAAGCGTTAAAGGTTCAGCCAATTTTGTTTTATAGCCAAGAGAAGCATTGAAACTGTCAAAAGATCGGTCAAGAGGTAAAAAGTAACCTTCTTCGTCTTCCGTTCCGTGCGCTTGTGAGGTAATGTTGCGGTTGTCAAAACGTAATCCGGCTTGCAACACATTACTTCCCCATTCGTAATTTGCAGTTCCAAAAGCACCAATATCATTAGTCGTTGCATCCGGAATTAAATATTCTTCTCCAGAATTCGCGTTCGTTTGATGCATTCCCTGAACGCCTAAAATAGTTTCGATTTTTCCAAATTTCGGAAAATGATATTTTGCATTGTAATTAAAAGTCTTCAGTTTCATATGAAGAGAAGCGTTGTTGCTGTCTTCAAATTCGCTTCTGTCATTTGAGATATAACCCAAATCAAGATCTAATTTTGAATTTTCGAAGAAAACCACGTTGTTTAAACTCAATAAATGATTGAAGATTCCTTGTCTTGGAAATTCTGTGTTTTTGCTTGTTGATTGTTCTCCAATTCCGTTATCCGGCATTCCAAGATCGAGTTTATTGTAATTGTATCTCAAAACACTAGAAAAACTAGAATTGCTGTATCCAACTCCGGTTTTAAAATCGGTTTCGTTATAACGTGTATTCGTTACGCGTTCACCATCAGCAATTTTATAATCAGAATGCGTGTTGAAACTTCCGCGAGCCAGAAATTTCCAGTTATCTGTAGAGGTTTTTAATCCAATAGAAGAATTGCTTCCTTGCGTATTCGTAAAATATTTTTGACTGAAATTTGCCTTAAACGTATTCGCATCAGCAAATTTTTCAGGATTAAAATACAAAACTCCACCAAGAGCATCAGAACCATATAATAACGAAGCCGGTCCTTTTATAACTTCGACACTTTCGATTCCCGCATCGTTTAAACCTAAACCATGTTCGTCTCCAAATTGTTGATTTTCGATACGAACGCCTTGTGAATAAACCAAAACGCGATTTCCGCTCAGTCCGCGAATTACCGGTTTCCCGATAGAAGTTCCGGTAGAAATTTGCGAAACTCCTGGAATCGTAGCCAAACCTTCAATCAAAGTCGAAGTTCCTTTTTGCTGTAAAGTTTTGATGCTTTCATGCTCAACTTTCATTACGTTTTGCGATTGCAATTTGTTAAAAGGTGTTGAAACTACCACTTCATCCATTTCAAAAATAGATTCTGTCAGTGTTACATCAAGTGAGTTTTCTTTTAATAATTTATTAATCGTTTTATTTTGAGTGGTATATCCAACAAAAGTAAAAGCCAGTCGCAAACTTCCGTTTGGCAGGTTTTTAAATTCGTATTTTCCGTTTTCATCAGTTGTAGTTCCTTTGTGTAATTCTGCTGCATAAACAGAAACACCCGGCATAGGTTTGTTTTCAAGATTTGTTACGGTTCCTGAAATAGAATTTTGAGCCGAAAGCAGGCCCGAAAACCCTAAAATAAGGGCTAATATTATTTTTTTCATTTGAAAATGATGCTATAGTTAATTGATTTTTTCTTTTAAATAAAAACTAAAAAGAATAGTAAAATTGCCAATCCTGAAAGTTTCGGAATAGGGGAAATAACTAACTTTTGAATTAGATTGTAAAAAGAATTTGATTTTATTTCGAATATTTCGAAATTTAAGAAACTATAGTTTGTGGGGGACCGCGTAATAAATAAGCACTTTCTGAAACCGAATATATTTTTTCAGGAAGGGTAAAGAAATAAGGGATTTCTTTATGAAAAGTACGAAACTGAAATGAAAAATTTTCAGGAACAATATAACTTCCAAAAGCAAAATGACATACATAACACAAATCATAATTATGATGCTGATGCGTTATTTCGCCGCTTGGATCACTATAATCGTGATGACATTGTTTTTCTGAAAGCTGCTTTACAATATGCTCATAACTGTGTATCGACTGAAACAATATCGAGAACAATATTGTCAGTGCGAAAGAAACACTTAATATGAGCTGCTTTTTTTTCATGCAAGACAAAGGTATAAAAGAGCAATGAAAAAATGCGCTGTTTTTTAGAATCTATTGCTATTTTATTGAAAAAAGTTCAACGAATGGTTTTATTTGTGGCGAAAAAGAGAATAATTAGTTTCTAATCGTCTCCTGAACTAGCATTATATTATATTTGTAAGTGAAATAAATCTACCCTAAAAAACGTTTACTTGAAAAACTCTTTAAAACCAAAATACGATATGCGATTTCTTTTTAGTTGTTTGTTTTTAGTATCGTTTTTCAATGTTTTTTCGCAAGAAGAGACAAAGCCAAAAATTGCACCAATCGTAAAAATCGATTCTTTGTACCGTGAAGATCAGTTTTATCTTTCGGTTACCTATAATCTTTTGACCCAGATTCCGCAAGGGCTTAAGCAAAATAAATTTTCTGCCGGACTTTCTGCCGGATTTCTGCGTGATATGCCCATCAATAAAAAAAGAACTATTGCAATTGCAGCCGGTTTGGGATTGAGTTATCAGAATTATTTTCAGAATCTGACGATTTCTAAAGTCCCGGACGGAACACGGGCGTATGCAGTAAGTGATTATAATGATATTACATCAAATAAATACCGTCAATATTTGGTCGATCTTCCAATAGAGTTTCGATGGAGAAATTCGACTTATGAAAGCTATAAATTCTGGAGGATTTATACCGGAATAAAATTCAGTTATGTGATCTCAAATAAATCCGTATTAGACAATGGGGAAGAAACTTATGTAGTCAACAATAACCCGGATATTAATAAATTTCAATACGGCGTTTATCTGGCTGCGGGTTATAATACCTGGAATGTGTATGTTAATTATGGCTTAAATACATTGTTTAAAAAAGATTTAAAAACCACTTCCGGACAAAATATCGCTGTGCAAACGCTGAATGCAGGATTGATATTCTACATTTTATAACCACAAATACAAAAATAATAACTGCGGTAAGATTCCGATAAACGTCCCAATTAGCAATTCGTTAGGCGAGTGCGCTTCCATTTCTAATCGTGATGAAGCTACAACGCCAGTCATTAAAATTAAAAAAGCAGCCCAATACGGGTTTTGCATTTGAAGATGAATCGATAATCCAATAACAAAAATCGATAATCCGCTAATGGCCATCATGTGCAAGCTTGCTTTTATTTTAAAAAGCGAACAAACCAAAGCCAAAATTGTACTGAACAAAGCGCCGAGAAAAAAGAAATGCAGTTCAGGATAACGCGTGATAACGATGCTTCGTTTTACCAATAAAATATACAAAAAACATTGCAAAACAAGAGGAATTAAGCGTTGCGAAGTTTCAGGAACCATTACTGATTTTACATGTCCTGTTGATTTCAATAATAAAAAAAACAATATTGGAACAAGAATAGTAATAATTAGGATTTGAAATAAAACATAATATTTTTCCTGATTCGTAAAAATGTCATTTTTGCAAAACAGATAAAACAAAGTGGCATACATCGAGATAAAAATCGGATGTAATATATAGGAAAATAGCGGGAGTATTTTTTTCAAAATGCTTTATATTGTGGTATTGAACAAATATAATAATGTTTTTTGCCACAAATTACACAAATTTTCACAAATTTTAATGGAGCGAAAACTTGTTTGTTTTACCGCCAATTTCACGAATTATCACGAATTTTTATTTTTAAAATCTGCTTGAGTTTTGTTTCACAAAGATTTTTACAGATTTAATATATAAGAATCTGTGTGAATCTGCTTAAATCTTTTAAATCTGCGTGAAAAAATAATTCATGCTAATTCGTGAAATTTGTTGCAAACCTTTTTTATGAATCTGTCAGAATCTTTTTCATCTGTCGTAAATCAAAAATAATTCATGAAAATTGGTGTAATTCGTGGCAAACCTTTTTTTAAATTTGACAAAAGAAACTTTCTAAATGAGCATAAACTTAAAAAGCCTTATTTCGGTTCTTAATGCCGAATGGATTGGTTCAGACACTGCTATTTTTGTTGATCATATTTCGATTGACAGCCGCTCGCTGCAAAACGGATCTCAAACTCTGTTTTTTGCCTTATCAGGCGTTAATAACGATGCTCATTTGTATATTCCGGAACTGATAGAAAAAGGTGTTCAGAATTTTGTCGTGCAATATATTCCGGATAATTATTTGGGAAAAGCGAATTTTTTAGTTGTAAAAAATACGTTGGATGCTCTTCAGGAATTTGCAGGTTATTATCGTGATCTTTTCGATTTACCTGTCATCGGCCTGACCGGAAGTAACGGAAAAACGATTGTAAAAGAATGGCTTAACTTTTTACTGAGCCCGGATTATAATATCATCAGAAGCCCTAAAAGTTATAACTCGCAGGTTGGAGTTCCGTTGTCTGTGGTTGCCATTAATGAGAAACATAATTTAGGCATTTTCGAGGCCGGAATTTCGACGGTTAACGAAATGATCAATCTCGAAAAAATTATTAAACCTAATATTGGCGTTTTAACCAATATTGGTTCTGCGCACGATGAAGGTTTTCTAAATCTGGAACAAAAAATCAACGAGAAATTATTGCTTTTCAGAAATTCAAAAGTCATCATTTATCAAAAAAATGAAATTGTTGATTTGTGTTTAGATCGATTTTTGAAGGAGTATTATTTAAGTGAAAGGGAAATTTTTTCATGGAGTTTTACCGATCATTCTGCCGATGTTTTTATTCTGAAAAAAGAAAATAAAAGCGATTCAACCCTTATTCAATATCAATATAAAGACAAAACTTTTAATCTGGAAATTCCGTTTAGCGATTCGGCTTCTATAAAAAATGCTATTTCGTGTTTGTTGGTTTTGCTTTATTTTAAATACGATTCTGATGCGATTCAAAACCGAATGCAAATGCTGTATCCGGTACAAATGCGATTAGAGGTTAAAAACGGAATCAACAATTGCAGCATTATCGATGATAGTTACAGTTCCGATTTTCAGTCGCTTAAAATTGCATTGGATTTCTTAGAAAGTCAGAAGAAAAATGCTTCAAAAACCATCATTTTATCGGATATTTTCCAGAGCGGATTTTCAAATGAAGAATTATATACCAAAGTTGCACAGCTTATTTCAGACAATAAAATAAATCGGGTTATAGGAATTGGTGCTACGATTTCTTCTTTTTCGGCTAAATTTTCGAATTGTATTACTTTTCAAAATACTGCCGAATTTATTGCTCAAATCGAATGTTTGAATTTTAATAATGAAACGATTTTAATAAAAGGTGCAAGATCATTTCAGTTCGAACAAATTGTTTCGCTGCTCGAAGAAAAAACGCATGAAACCGTTCTTGAAATCAACCTCGATTCTATTAGTCATAATTTAAATTACTACAAATCAAAACTGGCCGATGATGTAAAAATCATGGTGATGGTGAAAGCTTTTGGTTATGGAAACGGAGGTTTGGAAATAGCAAAATTACTCGAGCATCATAAAGCAGATTATCTTGGTGTGGCTTTCGCCGATGAAGGAATCTCGCTTAAAAACGGCGGAATAAAATTGCCAATTATGGTTTTGAATCCTGAATCGACCAGTTTTCCGTCGATTATTCAGTATAAATTAGAGCCTGAAATTTATAGTATAAAAGGATTAAATGCCTTTTTGAAAATTGCGAGAGAAAAGAATTTGAAAGATTTCCCAATTCATATAAAACTCGATACGGGAATGCATCGTTTGGGTTTTGAAGAAAATACGCTGGATGAATTAATTCAGACTTTAAAAGGAAATTCGACAGTAAAAGTCAAAAGCGTTTTGTCGCATTTGGCAACAAGCGATGATCTGAATCATTATGATTTTGTGATTTCGCAGATTAATTTATTCGAAAAATTGTCTTCAAGATTTATGACTGAATTAAATATAAATCCAATTCGTCATATTCTGAATACTTCCGGAATTAGCAATTTTCCTTCGGCACAATATAATATGGTACGTTTGGGAATTGGTTTATACGGAGTTTCGAATGATCCAGCCGAACAAAAATATTTAGAAAACGTAGGAACATTAAAATCCATTATTTCTCAGGTTCGTATAATTCCAAGAGGCGACAGCGTTGGTTACGGCCGTCGTTTTATGGCAGAAAAAGAAACTAAAATTGCGACAATTCCAATTGGTTATGCGGACGGAATTTCGAGATTATGGGGGAATCAGGTTGGTTATGTGGTTATTAAAAATCAAAAAGCTTCAATTGTTGGCAGCGTTTGTATGGATATGTTAATGGTCGATGTAAGTCATATTGATTGCAAAGAAGGGGATTCGGTTATTATTTTCGGCGAAAGCCCAACCGTTATGGAAATGGCAGAAGCCTTAAAAACGATTCCGTACGAAATCATGACCAGTATCTCGCAGCGTGTAAAACGGGTGTTTTTTAGGTAATTTCAGACAATATTTAAAGAAAATTATGTAATTTCGATATTGATATAAATTTAAACAAAACAAAGTATGGGATTTTTTTCTGAATTTAAGGAATTTGCAGTGAAAGGCAATGTGGTTGATCTTGCTGTGGGGGTTATCATTGGAGCTGCGTTTGGGAAAATTGTAAGCTCATTTATTGAGAATGTAATTACGCCGTTGTTATTAAAACCGGCTTTAGACGCCGCACATTTATCTACAATTGAAGAGCTAACGGCTTTTGGAGGTGTAAAATATGGTTTGTTTCTGTCTGCAGTAATTAACTTTATAATTGTTGCTTTTGTATTGTTCCTTATTATCAAGGCAATTAACCATTCTAAAAAGAAAGAGGAAGTTGTTGCTCCGCCAGCCGGACCAACTCAAGAAGAACTATTGACGCAAATTAGAGATCTATTAAAAAATAAACAATAATACACTATACCGCTACACTAATTCTAACTTAACCGTTCCTTAATTGGGGCGGTTTTTTTATTTTGTTTGATTTATAACATTTTGTTATTTTTTGTGAAGCGTCTTGTTTTGACTTTTATATTGTATACTTTTGCAGTACAATTTAGATTAATTCATACTATAAAAATATAAAAATGAGAATAGCCGTTGTAGGTGCCACTGGTATGGTTGGCGAAGTAATGCTAAAAGTTCTGGCGGAAAGAAATTTCCCTGTTACAGAATTGATTCCTGTTGCATCTGAAAAATCAGTTGGAAAAGAAATTGAATATAAAGGTCAAAAATATAAAGTTGTAGGATTGCAAACGGCGGTTGATATGAAAGCTGATATTGCTGTTTTTTCAGCAGGTGGAGATACTTCATTAGAATGGGCGCCAAAATTTGCTGCAGCCGGAACAACAGTTATTGATAATTCATCGGCATGGAGAATGGATCCTACAAAAAAGTTAATCGTTCCGGAAATCAATGCGAATACTTTAACGAAAGAAGATAAAATTATTGCAAACCCAAATTGCTCGACTATTCAAATGGTTTTGACTTTGGCGCCATTGCATAAAAAATACAATATTAAAAGAATCATCGTTTCTACTTACCAATCGATTACCGGAACTGGTGTAAAAGCGGTGAGACAATTAGAAAACGAGTACGCTGGAATTCAGGGCGAAATGGCGTATAAATATCCAATTCATAGAAATGCGATTCCACACTGCGATAGTTTTGAAGAAAACGGATACACGAAAGAAGAAATGAAATTAGTTCGCGAAACTCAAAAAATCCTTGGTGATAATACCATCAGAGTTACGGCTACTGCTGTTCGTGTGCCTGTTGTTGGCGGACATAGCGAAGCGGTAAATGTTGAGTTTACAAATGATTTTGATGTAAATGAAGTTCGCGAAATTCTACACCATACTGATGGAGTAGTGGTTCAGGATAATTTAGATACTTTTACATACCCAATGCCATTATATGCCGAAGGTAAAAATGATGTTTTTGTTGGAAGAATCCGTCGTGACGAAAGCCAGCCCAATACATTAAACATGTGGATCGTTGCTGATAACCTGAGAAAAGGTGCTGCGACAAACACAATTCAAATCGCTGAATATTTAATTCAGGCAGGTTTGGTATAGTTTAGAGATTAAAGAAAATTGTTATAAAGAAAAGACCGTAATTGCAGCAATGCAATTACGGTTTTTTTGTGGTTTTTAATAGTATATTTGTTTGTAATCCAAATTCAAAAATGAAAGACATAAACATAAAATATATAGAAGAAAATTATCTGGAATTTGAAGAAATTGTAAGTATAATGAATCTTACTTCTGATAAATTAAATCAGCTTATTGAATATAAGCTTGCACCGGAACCCTCTTATACCATTAATTCGGAGAGAACGATAAGTTCTTCCTTAAATGATAGTTATAAGGTTATTTCTTCTAAAAAATATTTTCCAAAAAATATATTGACACTTATTGCAGATAATATTTTGCATCATAATCCCGGAAAATTCAAAAAGGATTTTAGAGAAAATCTTTTGTCTAATTTGAAAAACCACAAGTATAAAACATTCGCTTACGGAAATATTTTTGATGAAAATGGAGCAATAGATTCGGAAAAAGCAGATAAAGCATTCGAAGAAGAATGGGATTATTTTTGTAAAGGAATTTATGGTATCTGTACTTTAGAAAGTAATGAAGAAGCTATTATTGAGAAAGAAATCGCAATAAAAAGAATTTTAAATTTTATTGAAACGAAAGGTTCAGCCATAACTGAGGAAGATATAAATCGCCTAAAAGAACTTAACGAAGAATTTAATACTGTAACAAGCCTTTTTGCGCCCTATCAGCGTGAAACCAGCAGCAGAGGCAAATACCTGGATAAGCTGCTAAAAGAATTTGATTTAGAAGAACTAATAAATAAATACGATTAGATAAGAAAAGATTGGATACTTATGATCCAGTGTTTTTGTATCAACTCCAAATAAAAAATTCCAAATTCCAATCAGCGTCTTGCTTCATTGGAATTTGGAATTTTAAAATATTGATATTTTTATTTAATATTCTGGGGCTAATTCTAATTCTAAGCCTTCTAATTCTGTAGTAATTGGGATCTGACAGCCTAAACGACTATTAGATTTAACATAAAACGCCTCCGAAAGCATGGCTTCTTCTTCATCTCCCATTTCAGGTAATGCAACATCATTAAGAACATAACACTGGCAAGAGGCACACATGGCCATTCCTCCACAGGTTCCTTCAACAGGAAGTTCGTATGCTTTGCATAACTCCATTATATTCATTGCCATATCAGTTGGAGCTTGTAACTCGTGTATAACTCCTTCTCGATCTTTAATCTTTATTAATACATCCATTTTAATTATTTGGAATTTTGCTGATTTAGGATCTGATAACGTGAAAAAATCCTAAATTAATTATGTTTAGCTAGCCGATTTCAAGCTAAACGCGTATTCTTTTTTGTTTCCTTCTTTAAGGCGCATTTTTACACCCAGAATATTGCCGCCTTTTTCTAATATGGTAACAATTGCCATAACAGAATAATAATCTTTATCGGATTGAAAGATTAATGTTCCTTCGTAAGTTGAATTTAAAACACCTTGTTTGTCTGTTTGAGCAGAGATTTTTCTTGGGTGCGCAAATTCAGCTGAACTGTAAGTGGCTTTATTAGAGAATTTTGCTTTTCCTTCGCAAAAGTCATATAAAAAATCATAATTTCCAACTCTCAGCGTACCTTCTTCAGTATTTGTATTAGTCGAAAAAACTACTTTTCCTGAATATTGAAAATCAGACCATTCTTCTGCTTCGTTTACCCATGCCTTATCAGCAACCAGCGTTTGGGCTTGTTGGGCATAATTCACAGATACAAATAGCAATAATAAAAGAGCGTAATAATTCTTCATAAATTTAAGATTTAGGGTTATGTTACAAATTTAAGTTAAATATGTAACAATTACTTAACTAAAACTCCTAAATCTTTGTATTGTTTTTTGTTAAATCCGCAATAAAGTACTTTATTTTGAATCCTTTTTTGAAATTTTCCGAATCAAATGGCTATAGGGCGTATTATTCCTGTTAATTTGTAAGAATAAAAAGCGGAAAAATGACGGCCTTTCAATTACATTATATTTACCACAGTTTCTATTTGCGGTGCATATTTTTTTATTGTTGTTTCAACCCCTGCTTTTAGGGTCATTTGGTTTACGCTGCAGCTAATACATGCTCCTTCAAGACGAACTTTGACATGTTTGTCATCGTCTATAGAAATTAGCGTTATATCTCCTCCATCAGAATTTAAAAAAGGTCTGATTTCGTCTAAAGCCAATAATACGTTGCTTGTTAATTCTTCTGTTGTCATAATTTTTATCAATTAGAAAATGTGTCAATTAGAAAATTAGAAAATTTACTTTGCGTAAAAAATATCAAATTATCTAATTATCAAATTATCTCATTAGTCTTATCATCTCAATTATCTAATTATTTCTTTACTGCCGAACAACCTGCCATAGTTGTAATTTTAATGGCTTCTGTTGCAGGTAAATTATCATTTCTGTTTACTGTTTCCTGCACAACATTTCTGGTGATTTCTTCAAAAACAGCTTCAATTGGCGATGCTGTCTGCATTGCTGCCGGACGGCCATAATCTCCCGCTTCACGAATTGATTGTACAATTGGTACTTCTCCCAAGAATGGAACATTTAAATCTTCAGCAAGATTTTTAGCTCCTTCCTGACCAAAGATATAATATTTATTGTCAGGTAATTCTTCTGGTGTAAAGTACGCCATATTTTCTATAATTCCCAAAACCGGAACATTGATATTGTCCTGCATGAACATTGCAACTCCTTTTTTAGCATCGGCAAGAGCCACAGCCTGAGGAGTACTTACTACAACAGCGCCTGTAATTGGCAGCGATTGCATGATAGAAAGGTGAATGTCTCCGGTTCCTGGAGGCAAATCGATTAACATGAAATCTAATTCTCCCCAATCAGCATCAAAAATCATTTGGTTTAACGCTTTTGCAGCCATTGGACCTCTCCAGATTACAGCCTGACTTGGCGCTGTAAAGAAACCGATAGAAAGTATTTTGATATCATAACTTTCAATTGGTTTCATTTTTGATTTTCCGTCAACGGTAATCGAAACTGGTTTTTCGTTTTCAACATCAAACATAATTGGCATCGATGGCCCATAAATATCGGCATCAAGAACGCCAACATTAAAACCCATTTTTGCAAGTGTTACCGCAAGATTTGCCGTAACAGTAGATTTTCCAACTCCGCCTTTACCAGAAGCAACAGCAATAATATTTTTGATTCCGGGAATCGCTTTTCCTTTTATTTCGTTAGGATTTTCTTTTGCTTCAACCTTAATGTTTACTTTAACTTTTGCTTCAGGAGATACCAAATCGTGAATTGTTTTCCTGATATCGTCTTCAGCTCTTTTTTTTATGTGCATGGCAGGCGTGTGCAAAAGTAAATCTACAACCACCTCATCACCAAAAGTAATTACATTGGAAACGGCTCCGCTTTCAACCATATTTTTTCCTTCTCCGGCTATAGTAATTGTCTCTAAAGCTTTAAGAATTTCTTTTCTATCTAATTTCATTTTAATGTACGATTATCAATTGATAGAAATCAATTTAGCTATTATGTTTATTTAAACTGATTTCAGGCTACAAAGATAACAGATTCTGTTCGTATTCAAACCCTTTTAAATTGTATTTATTGATATAAAAATTAGTCAAAATGATTCTCATCTTACCAGTTTGATTTCTTGTTGCAGATAAATTGACATTTCTAATAAAAAACAACTTCTGACATTTTTTTATAATGTCAAAATATTCGAAATTTTAAGATAAATGTAAGAAGGTTAATAATTTAATTGTGCACAATATTGCTTATATTTGAGTACCCAAATTATGATTCCCAAATGTTTGAAAAAATATGCGTGAGCTTGTTTTTGAGGTGTATGATAAGTTTTCGCTATTTTTTAAATCAGGTTAATTGCTAAAAAATTTAAAAAATAAGTATATGCGAAATTTTACCTTCTTGTCTGTAATAATTGCCTGTAGTTTTGTTCTATTTTCTTTTGATTCTTTTCATAATGAAAGAAAAATAAAAACCGGATTGGCAGATTTTAAAGCTGTTTTTGAAATTAAAAACGTCAGTTCTAAAATTCTAATTGATGCTGAATCAATAAATAATTTCTATAAAAAATATCCCAAACTAAAAAAATACCAAAAAGATGTTGAGGATCTTTATAAAAAGAAAGAATACAATTTGATTTGGTATGATGATAAAAGCGTCAGCGAATTTGGAGCGTTATTATATCAAAAAGTCAGCCTGTTAAATGAACAGGGAATTGACGCCAAAATGCCGTATATGGATTTGGTAGACGATGTTTTTAACGAAAATGTATCGGATAAACTTCCTCGAACAGATACTGAACTTCTCTTGTCGAATATGTATGTGTTTTACGCCAGCAATGTATATTCGGGCGTTGACGCAGCAACTTTAAAAAAAATTGGCTGGTATTTGCCTGCAAAAAATATCTCGTACACCAGAATATTAGATTCACTTATGGGAGATCCGGAACGTTTAAACAAAGATGATCAGCTTTTATACGATCAATATTATAAACTTGAGGCCGTATTAAAACAATATCGAACTATCGAAAAAAATAACCAATGGAAAAAGATCGATATTGATAGTATAAATTATAAAGATCTAAAACCTTTTGACAGCGGTGTTGCAGTAAAACAAATTAGAGCGCGTTTGTTTGTAATTGGAGATTTGGCACAGGATTCTAAACGAGATGTTTATGATGAAGAAATGATGGCCGGAATTTTAAAATATAAAAAAAGATACGGTCTTAAATTAAATTATACTTTGACAAAAGAACATATCGACCAGCTGAACGAACCCATTAGCAAGAGAATCAAAACCATAATGCTCAATATGGAACGCTGCCGATGGATACCTACAAAACTCGCAAAAGCAAATGAATATGTAATGGTCAATATTCCATCGTTTAGACTGGCTTATGTTAAAAACGGAAAATATGCATTGGTTTCGGATGTTTTTGTGGGCACGAGAATGACAGAAACCGTAATCTTTAGCGGAAATATAGACCGAATTGTATTTAGTCCGTATTGGTATGTGCCGCAGAGTATTATTAAAAATGAATTGAAACTCAAAATGGCTGAAGATAAAAATTATTTAGCGGATCATAATATGGAATGGAACGGTGGAAACGTAAGACAAAAACCCGGGCCCAAAAACTCTCTTGGATTGGTGAAATTCATGTTCCCAAATCCGAATGATATTTATTTGCACGATACGCCTGCCAAAAGTTTATTTGAGTTTGAAAAACGAATTTTTAGCCACGGCTGTATTAATGTAAAAGAAGCCAAAGGACTTGCGCTTGAAATGTTAAAAGACAATCCGGATTGGCCGGTTGATAAAATAGATAAGGCAATGAGCGGCGAAAAAGAAACTACATGTATGCTAAAAAACAAAATTCCAATATACATTGGTTATTTTACGGCTTGGGTAAATGAGGACGGAGAAATTGGTTTTTATCCGGATGTTTATGATCGGGATTCACGTTTAGATAAATTGCTTTACTCAGATTCTGTTGTTGCAAAATAAAAAAGAAACCCGCCAGATTATTAAAATTTGGCGGGTTTCTTAAAAAAAATGGCCTACAAGTTTATTCGTATTTTAAATATTTTAAGATATCGATTTTAGTTACCTGATATGCTTTTGCCAAAACAATCATTAAAGTTAAAACCAATAAAGAAACTAGTGCAATACCAAACGGAATAACAGAAATTCCAATTCTGAAAGCAAAATCTTCCAGCCATTTTTGCAATAAAATATAAGCCGGAACAATCCCGATTGCAAATCCCATTAAACAGAAAATAACATACTGTTTTGATAATTCTTTTAATAAAATATCAGTTTCTGCACCCAAAGTTTTTCTGATCGCAATTTCTTTTAATCGTCTTTCCATAGAGAAAGAAGCCAAAGCAAACAATCCAAAAATGGCAATTATAATTACAACAAGATTAAGAATAAAAAACAAGTCTTTTTGTTTTACTTGTTCCTGATACGTTTTGGCAAATCCTTTGTTTACAAATTCATAATCAAAAGGATAATCCGGATTTACGTTTTTCTCCCAATATGCTTTTAGTTTTTCCAGAGTTTCGGTTAAATTATCAGGAGAAACTTTGATGTAAACGTTATTGAAATTATTCCATTTTACGGTCGAAAGATTAATAAAAACCATTGGCGGCACCTTGTCTTGTAATCCTGTAATATGAAAATCTTTTACAACACCTACGACTTTAAATTTCAGGTTTCCTTTTTCATTTCCCCAGCCAGATGTAATAATCGTGTTTATAGGGTTTTTAAGATTTAAAGTTTTCACCAGCGTTTCATTCATCAACATATTGCTTATCGTGTCAGAAGCATATTGAGGTGATAAATCGCGTCCTTGTACGATTTTAATTTTCATTAGTTCCAGAAAACCAAAATCCATTTCGACGTTTCTTGGCTGAACAAAAATACCATTATGAGTAAATCCTGAACTCGAATTGGTGCTGTTTCCAAAAGAACCTGCAAAAGTAGAAACTCCCTGAACTCCCGGAATTTTGCTGATTTCTTGTTTTGCAGCTAAATATTTATCAGTTCTTTTAGTTCTGTCCGGAGTATTATAGGCGATTCTAATGACCTGATCGCCACTAAAACCAAGTTCTTTATTCATCATATAATTAACCTGCGAATTCACGATTAATGCACCAATGATAAAAAATGCCGCAATACCAAACTGAAAAATAAGCATTGAATTTCGGATCCAGATACCGCTTTTACTTCTTGAAAAATTTCCTTTTAAAACCTTTAAAGTTTCAAAATTTGAGATATAAATGGCAGGGAAAATACCCGCAAGAATGATTACTAATCCAAATATAAAAATGAGCTGCAGGTAAAATTCACTGCCATTCATAGTCAAATCTTTCTTCAAAAAATTATTGTAGTATGGTAATGAAAGTTCTACAATTGCAAGGGCAAATAAAATCGACAAGATTACAATTATCGCAGTTTCAAATATAAACTGAGCGATAATTTGATTTTTAGTAGCACCTACAATTTTACGGACACCAACTTCTTTAGCGCGTTTTATAGCCGAAGCCGTTGCCAGATTAACATAGTTTACCAACGATAAAACCAAAATTAAAAGAGATAAACCGGCCATGATATAAAGCAATTGCAAATTACCTTTTCCTTCAGGCATATTGCGCCCTTGCGAAGATTTTGTTCCGTGTAAACGGGCTGTTTTTATTTGATCGATAATAACAGTCGTTTCGCCGTTTTCTTTTACATATTGTGCTACAGTCTGACCACTTTCTTTAGCGTCTTTTACAGTTCTGTTTACAAAATTTACATTTTGCATTTTCTTTAAAACAGCAACAGGATCAGCGCCTTTTTTAATCTTAATTAATAAACCATAATTAAAATTTCCCCAGCTGGTTTTGTCGCCTTCCCGCTGTACGCCGCCAAAAACATAATGTGGTTCTATAGAAGAAGGCTTCATTAATTTGTAAACAGCTTTTACAGTGTAAAATTTGCTTCCGTAATTAATTGATTTCCCTATTGGATCTTCCTCTTTAAACAATAATTTGGCAGCATCTTCAGATATGGCAACGCTGTTGTTTTCTTTTAAGATATTGGTTTTAGCTCCTTTAACGATTGGAAACGGAAAAATATCAAAAAAACTATTGTCAGAAACCATGATCTTTTCATCCATCACTTTTTGGTTCTGATATTTAACAGGCGCATTATCATACCAGGTATTAAAGAAAGAAATAGATTCGATTTCTGGTATTGTCGCTTTGCAGGTTTCTCCAAACGGAATTGAGCTTGAAGCCCAAATGTCTGCCGTTCCTCCAATTTTATTCAGGACCTGATAAGAGTTTTCTTTTTCAGGATTCCATTGATCGTATGAGTTTTCGTTATTCCAATATAAGATGGCAAAAATAACACCGGCAACACCAATGCTTAAGCCCAAAACATTCAAAAACGAAAACAATTTGCTTTGCTTTAAATGATAAATAAATATTTTAAACCAGTTGAAAATCATTGCTTATTTTTTTATAGTTCTTTGATTCGTTTTTAGATAATAGTCAATACTTTACAAACAAATCCCACCAGGATTGTAATTGCAGTTATAATAAAATTGATCATTTTTAAATTATTTAGCGTCCATAAAAACATCCACATTTCTCTGATTTAATCTTTCAGAAAATATAACACCGTCTTTCATGTGAATCGTTTTTTGCGAAAACGAAGCATCATAATCAGAGTGGGTAACCATCAAAATTGTAGCACCTTTTGCGTGCAAATCAGTCAAAAGTTCCATTACTTCATTACCGTTTTTACTGTCCAGATTTCCGGTTGGCTCATCAGCAAGAATAATTTTTGGGTCGTTAACCAAAGCTCTTGCAACGGCAACCCTTTGCTGTTGTCCTCCCGAAAGTTGTTGCGGATAATGTTTTAATCGGTGAGAAATATTCAATTTTTCGGCAATAGCTTCAATTTTTTGTTTTCTGTCCGATGATTTCACATTGTTGTAAAGCAAAGGCAATTCGATATTATCATAAACAGAAAGTTCATCGATTAAGTTAAAATTCTGAAAAATGAATCCAATATTTTCTTTTCTCACATTGGCTCTTCCTTTTTCTTTCAGGCCAATCATTTCCTGGTCTAATAATTTATAACTTCCGTCAGATGCACTGTCCAAAAGACCTATAATATTCAATAAAGTAGATTTTCCGCAGCCGGAAGGTCCCATAATGGTCAGGAAATCTCCTTTTTTTATTTCTAAATTAATGCCGCTTAAAGCTGATGTTTCTACTTCTTCAGTTCTAAAAACTTTGGTTAAATTTTGTATTGTGATCATTTTTTTAAAAGTTTTAGTTGTTAATAATTACGTTTTTTGATTGATGATTGAAACGTTGATAATTGTTAATTATAAATTATAAATTATGAATTGTTAATTTTGATTGTGTGAAAATTTTTTATTTTTTGCCACGAATTACACTAATTTCCACGAATTAATTTTTTAATTTTCTCACTTCAAGAATAAAAAATTCGTGCTAATTCGTGGAATTCGTGGCGAACTTTTTTAACTGAAAACTGCTACTGAAAACTGCTACTCTGAACTAATCGACAACTCTTCAACATCTTTATAGTCAGAATAGGATGAGGTAATTACAGATTCGCCTTCTTTTAATCCTTCAAGAACTTCATAATACGAAGGATTTTCTCTTCCTAATTTTATGTTTCTTCTTTCTGCTTTATTTCCTTTTATTACAAAAATCCATTTTCCTGCTGTTTCCTGATTAAAGCTTCCTTTTGGTACAACCAGCGTTTTATTTTTTTCAGATAAAATCAGTTTTACTCCAAAACTTAAACCATCTTGCAAAACGATTTCTTCTTTAGATGTAAAAGCCAGTTCTACTGTAAAATGTCCCCCTTTTACTTCCGGAATTACTTTGGTAACCAAAACTTCAAGTGTTTTTCCTTTAAATTCTACCTGACCTTTTAAACCTTCGCGAAGTTTTTCCAAATAAAATTCATCTACTTCGGCAGCAAGTTTATATCCTTTTTTCGAATCGATTTTTCCTATGCTTTCTCCGGCCTGAAATGTTTTTCCTAAAACCGGTTCAAATGATGTTAATCGACCAGTTTCCGGAGCTGTAATCAAAAAGTTCTTTTTGTTGTTTCTCAAAATATCCAAACTTTTTTCCATAGTCTGAATCGAACGGTTGATTTGAGAAATCTGAACCTGATTCGTTTGTTTTTCTTTCTGGATACTTTGCTGAATCGTTTTTTTGCGTTCATCCTGAAAACGCAAACCTTCTTTAAAAGTATTCCAGTCATTTTTCGAAATCACATCTTTTTCATATAATTTCGCATTCATATCGTATAATCTTTTCGCGTCATTATAATCGTGTTCGATCAAAACCAAATCTTTATTTAAGCTCAATTCCTGATTTCTGATATTCAGTTTTCCGGTATTCAAATTGTTGATTTGTTCAATAATCGCCGTTTCCTGAGTCAGATAATTCAATTCGGTATTCGGGTTGTACAAACGTGCCAGCGATTGCCCTTTTGTAACTATTGCACCATTTTCGACAAAAATTTCTTTTACAGATCCTCCTTCTGTAACATTTACAAGCATCACGTTCAAAGGTTCGACTTTAGCCTGAAAAACCACAAAATCTTCAAAATAAGCCTTTTCGATTTTTTGAACGGAAAGTTCATCGGCTTTTACATTTAAACTTCTTTTAGTGTTAAAAGAAAAGAAGATAATGATTGCCAAAACTAAAAAAACAGCAATTGCTATTGTGAGATATCTAAATTTTCTATTTTTACGAGGAATTACCTTGTCCATTTTTTTAATATTTTACTGATAATCAATAGGGAAATATTGTGCCATAAAATTTATCATTTGTAAAGTATTGATTTTAAAGAGGCTTCAAAAAAACATCTAAAAAACAAGTGTTCGATAATGAACAGTTGACCGTTCAAAATCGGACAAAAAAACACCATGCGAAAAAAACAAGCCCAAATATTAATCGTTGACGATCAGGAAGAAATTCTTTTTTCGGCAAAAATGATTCTCAAAAAACATTTTGAAACCATTTTTACAACAAATAGCCCAAAAAAAATCATTTCTATTTTAAGCGAAAATGATATAAATGTGGTTTTATTAGACATGAATTATAGGATTGGGTTTGAAGATGGACGCGAAGGAATTCATTGGCTTAAAGAAATTAAAACACTTTCGCCACAGACAATTGTGATTTTGATGACTGCTTTTGGTAAAATTGAAACTGCAGTTGAAGGCATTAAAATAGGTGCTTTTGATTATGTTTTAAAACCCTGGCACAACGAAAAATTACTTGAAACAATTGATAAGGCTGTCGCCGAAAGCAGAAAAAACGTTAAAAAAGTCGTAGCAGAAAAAACAGAGAAAAAATATTTTGTTGGAACTTCGCAAAAAATAAAACAAGCTTATTCTATTGCAGAAAGAGTAGCAAAAACAGACGCAAATGTTTTGATTTTAGGAGAAAACGGAACCGGGAAATATGTTTTTGCCGAGTTTATACATCAAAATTCAAAACGAAAAAAATATCCTTTTGTTCATGTGGATTTAGGTTCTTTAAGTGATAATTTATTCGAAAGTGAACTTTTTGGTTATGCAAAAGGCGCTTTTACAGATGCCAAAATTGATACTCCCGGAAGATTCGAAATGGCATCAAACGGAACTATTTTTCTCGACGAAATTGGAAATATTCCGCTTCATCTACAAGCTAAATTACTGCATGTTTTGCAAACGAAAACCGTAACGCGCTTGGGAGAAAGTAAAGCAAGACCACTCAATGTTAGAATTATTGCGGCAACAAACAGCGATATTAAAGCCGAAGTAAAAAACAAAACATTCCGCGAAGATTTACTGTACAGAATTAATACAATGGAAATCAATTTGCCGTCTTTACGCGAACGAAAAGATGATATTGTTCCGATGGCGCATTTTATTCTCGATCAGATTTCTGAAAAATACAATCATGGTCCCGAAGCTTCGGGATGGCATTTTGAAGAAAATGTAGCGCCATATTTAGAAAAATATCCGTGGAAAGGAAATATCCGTGAAATGGAAAATAAAATTGAACGCGCTTTAATTTTAGCCGATAATAATACGATTTCCGTACACGATTTGGATATTCTTAATTTTGAAGATGTTCAGGAAAACGATGAAAATGCTTTATCTGAAATGGAGAAAAATGCCATCGAAAAAACATTGTTCAAACACAACGGAAACATCAGTAAAGCTGCCGAAGAACTCGGTTTGTCCAGAGCTGCATTATACAGAAGAATTGAAAAATATAATTTGAAAAACTCATAAAACAAGTTGCCATTCGCGAAAGTTATCGGGATAAAGAATTAAAATGATCCTTAAATTAGTCTCTCGCAGATTCTACAGATAAAAATGATTTTAATTAATCTGCTAAATCTGCGAGAGAATTATATCAAGCATAGCAATCATTTTTGGCAATAAAAAAATAAAATAATGAAAAACTGGAAGTTCTATAACGCCTTATTTGTGAGAGTCTTATTTGTTATGGCACTCTTTTTTTTCTGTATTTTACTGCTCTACAAAATGTTTTATTACAATGCAATTTTGACAGGATTTTTTGTGATTATAATGTTGTTCGAAATGTATTTCTTCGTTAAAAACAGATTGCTGTTTTATGATAAAACTTTGCTTTCGATATTGCAAAATGACTTTACAACAAGCTTTCCCGAAGAGAATAAAAAGGGCAATTTTAAGAGTTTATATCTGTTGTACGATGCTTTAAAAATTCAAAAACAAGAAGAAACATCCAAAGAACTTATTTACCGTTCGATTTTGAACAGTATTGATACTGCCACTTTAATTTTAGAAAAAGAAAATGACGAATGGGATATTTTTGTTATGAACGATTGTTTTTCAAATCTATTTAAAGTTCCAAAAGTTAGCAATTGGAAATACCTTAAAAATTATTTGCCATCACTTTGCGACGAAATTGAGAAAACGAATTTCTCAGAATTAAAATCGGCAATTTCCATCAAAATTGAAGAACAGGATTTACAGACTTATATGCTGCAGACTTCCATTACTAAAACCTACAATAAGGAATATTTTATCATTTTATTGGATAGTATTCAGCGTGTAATTGAGAAAAAGGAAAAAGAAGCCTGGATTAATCTGATGAAGATTATTTCGCACGAATTAATGAATTCATTAACGCCAATTCGTGCGCTTTCGCAGAATTTACTTCAAATTGTAGATCAGGAAAAGCTTGAAGAAGATGATTTTGACGATATTAAAAGCAGTATTTCGACAATAATAAACCGAAGCGATCATTTGCAGTTTTTTGTCGAAAACTACCGAAAACTGGCCATGCTTCCAACTCCAAATAAGGAAATGACTCCAATAAATGCACTTTTTAATGATTGTTTGAGAATCATGAATCCAATCTTAAAAGCAGAAAACATTGAATTGATTAACGAAATTAACAGCTCTCGTTCAATCCTGATTGATAAAAATCAAATGGAACAAGTTATCATTAATTTGATTACCAACAGTATTCATGCCCTGAAAGAAAAGAGCGAAAAGAAAATGTTTTTGTCCAGTTATACCGAAAACAATCGATTTTTTATTGTTATTTCCGATAACGGAAAAGGAATTGATGCCGAAATTAGGGATAAAGTATTTCTCCCGTTTTTTACCACCCGAAAAGATGGCGCCGGAATTGGTTTAACGCTTTCTAAAAATATTATAGAAGCACACGGCGGTTATCTGAGTTACCAAACTGATGAAGACAGGACTAGTTTTGTTATTTGTTTGATTTGATATTGTCTGCGTCATCTTTGTCAAAGTTTCAAACTTTGACAAAGATTAAGTTCAAAGGTTCATCATGATCTTGTCATACTGAGCGGAGTCGAAGTAGCGTAAGAAACTCTATATAGCAAGTCTTCAATCTTTGTCGAGCTACTCGTGTTCCTTCGACTCCGCTCAGGATGACAAGATTGTGGTTACTTATTTTAAAATGAACTTATATAACTTATATGGTAGAAACTTCTGGTGTCCAAAAGTGTTTTTCTAAGTCTATAATTTGATTGTTTTCTACAACAATACCTTCGTTTTCCAGAAGTTGCTGCATTAAATTAGTTCCTTCAAAATGGTGTTTTCCGGTCAAAAGTCCTTTTCGGTTTACAACTCTGTGCGCAGGAACATCATCCATATTATGACAGGCATTCATTGCCCAGCCCACCATTCGGGCAGAACGGGCAGTTCCTAAAGCTTTTGCGATTGCGCCATAAGAAGTTACTTTTCCGTATGGAATTTGTCTTGCAATAGCGTAAACTCTTTCAAAAAAATTATCTTCAGCCATAATTTAGTTTTTTGCCACAGATTTCAAAGCTTAAAATGATTTCTCAAAATTGGTTTCACGCAGATTTTACAGATTTTAGCAGATTAAAAATTTAAAAAAAAATCTGTTAGATCTGCAAAATCTGCGAGAATTTAAAATTCACAGACAAAGATAAAATCACTTTAATCTGTGAAATCTGTGGCATATATTTTTTATCCGAAATAGTAATTCAAAATATTAAAAAGTGTTACCACAGCAATTAATCCTGTAATGCTTCCTATAATAGTATTCATGTTTCGCATAACGTAATCGGTTTTCTTTTCTATTCTTCCAAAGAAACCAATATAGCTGTATAAAGCAGCAAATGAACCCAAAACAGATCCGAATACAAAAGTAAAAATAATGTTGTTTTCGAATGCAAAAAGATGGTACGAAGCCAACGTAACGCTCACAACCACATAATATGGAATAGGGAAGAAGTTTAATCCCGAAAGCAGCATTCCTAAAAAGAAACGGCTTTTTTTGCTGCTCTTTTTAATCTTCGATTTTTTGGCTTTTGGTTCTTTTGCAATAAACAAAAAATAAATCGTTAAGATGGAGAAAATTACAAATCCAACCTCGCGTAATAAGGTTACAACATCCGGGCGATTATCAATTACCTGCGCAAATAAAACGGCCAGAGAAACCTGAAGAAGGATTACCAAAACAGCACCGGCAACAAACCATAAGGCGTTCTTTTTTCCTTCTTTCAAATTTACTTTTGCGGCTGTCATGTTGATTAAACCAGGCGGAATAATCCCAATGAAAGCGGCAAGAAAACCTGAAAGTAATGGGGTAAGTAATGCCATTCAGTTGTTTAATGGGGTTGAAAATTCGGTTTAAGATTTAAATTTAGTCCTTAATTTTAAAGCGAATATACGTAATTGCCTTGTTAATTTCTAAATATTGTTTCTCATAAAAAGTCTGAAAAGCAGTAACTTCCTCCGGACTTCCTTCGTTTGTATATACATTATGGTTTGCATATAAAACCTCATGCCCTTCGCCATGAAGCAATCCAAGGGTATAACCGTGCATAAATTCGCTGTCGGTTTTTAGGTTTACAACACCATCTTTTTTAAGGATTTTTTTATACAATTTCAAAAACTCAGAGTTTGTCATTCTGTGTTTTGTTCTTTTGTATTTGATTTGCGGATCCGGAAACGTAATCCAGATTTCATCTACTTCATTTTCATTAAAAATATGGTCGATTAATTCGATTTGAGTACGAATAAAAGCAACATTATGAAGTCCGGTTTCTACTGCGGTTTTAGCACCTCTCCAAAAACGGGCACCTTTAATATCAATTCCGATAAAATTTTTGTTTGGATATCTTTCTGCTAATCCAACAGAATATTCTCCTTTTCCACATCCTAATTCTAAAACTAATGGATTGTCGTTTTTAAAGAAATCAGAATTCCATTTTCCTTTTAAAGGCATTAAATCGCCTACAACTTCTTCTCTGGTTGGTTGAAAAACGTTTTGAAATGTTTCGTTTTCCCTGAATCTTTTTAGTTTATTTTTACTTCCCACTTTTACAAAAATTTTCAGCAAAATTAAGGAATATAAACGAATGAAAATAGCCGAATTAGGTTTTAAAGTTTTTTGCCACCAATTTTGATGAAGAATATTTTCTTTTGCCACAAATTACACAAATTAGCGCTAATTTTTTTCATCTATTCCGCTTAAATTAATTTGTGAAGTCGTGGCAACTATTTTTTCTTTTGCCACAGATTAAAAAGATTTTTAAAATTTAGATTATCTAATGAGTGTAGTCCCTAGGGGATAATATTTGCTGACGGGCTTATTTTTTACCAATATATAATCTCTAGGAGTTATACTCCGTTAGGAGTTAAATGTTGGTAGAAAACAATAGTTACCACGCCAAACATTGTCCCTTAGGGACTACACATTCATATTTACAATTAATTGAAAAAAATTAGTGAAAATTAGTGTAATTCGTGGCAAACTATATTTTTGAAACAGTTTAGAAAAATCATTTTAATCTGTGTATCTGTGGCAAACTTTTTACCCGTAATGCGCCTCAGTAATAGGTTTTAATTTTGGATCAAGCGTTTCGTCGTGTTGCGATAAATCCAAACCAATATGTTCATTTTCTTCAGAAACACGCAACGGAATAATGAAATTCGTCACTTTAAACAAGAAATAAGCGCCGAAGAAAGTAAAGATCGAAACCAAAACCAATGCCATCATATGATGACCAAAAACATTCCATCCTCCGTGTAATAAACTGGCATCTTCGCCGTGAGCGAAAATCGCAGTCAGAATCATTCCCATAATTCCACCAACACCGTGACAGGCAAAAACGTCTAATGTGTCATCAAATCTTTTTGAGAAACGACAGTTTACAACAGAGTTTGAAACCAAAGCAGTAACAAACCCGAAAAACATACTTTCAGGAACCGATACAAATCCTGCAGCTGGGGTTATGGCAACAAGACCTACAACAGCTCCAATACAAGCTCCAAGAGCCGAAACTTTTCTTCCGTTCATTCGGTCAAAGAAAACCCAGGTTAACATGGCTGCAGCCGATGATGTTGTAGTCGTTGCAAAAGCCATTGCAGCCGTTCCGTTAGCCGCAAGCGCAGATCCGGCGTTGAAACCAAACCATCCAAACCATAACATTCCCGTTCCTAATAATACAAACGGAATATTGGTTGGTATATGATCGCTGTTTTTTCTTTTTCCTAAAACAATAACTCCCGCCAAAGCAGCAAATCCGGAACTCATATGCACTACAGTTCCTCCGGCGAAATCTTTTACGCCAAAATAACTTCCTAAAACCCCAGTTGGATACCAAACCGAATGGCACAATGGCGCATAAATAAAAATGGTAAACAAACTGATGAATAATAAATACGATATAAAGCGAACGCGTTCTGCAAATGAACCTGTAATAATTGCCGGAGCAATAATCGCAAATTTCATTTGGAACAAAGCAAATAACATAAACGGAATTGTACTTGCCAATTTTTTATGAGGCAAAACGCCCACATAATCCATAAAAGCAAATGTGGTTGGATTTCCAAAAAAGCTATAAAAATGGTTTCCTGAGCCAAAACCTACAGGATCACCAAAGGCTAAACTAAAACCAACAACAACCCATAAAAGCGTTACAACGCCCAAACAAATAAAACTTTGCAGCATGGTCGAAATAACATTTTTTCGGCCTACCATTCCTCCATAGAAAAAGGATAATCCCGGTGTCATGATCAAAACCAGACAGCACGAAGTTAACATCCAGGCAACATCGGCTGGCACGATATGATCTGTTGTGCCAAATTCAGACAATACGTAACTATTTTGAGTAACCGTTGGCCAAAATGCGCCAGTAACACAAACAACACTTATAATAATAAAGGAAATGATCCAGCGTTTTTCTATTTTCATTTTTCAAATACTTTATAGAACCCTATTTTTTTTGGGGTCAAAGTTAAAAAAAAATAAAGATTTTGATTTTTAGGGCTATAAAAATAGAGGCTGTTGTTTTATTTTAGTCAATTTTGTAAAATTCGATCTGTTTTTTTGATACAATCTTATTTTAGACTTCTAAATCAGGGCCAATATTGTCAATTGTATTATAATTAAATTAGCAAAACATTCTGTAAAGCACTATAAAAGTTAGGATTATAATAAGAAACCTAGAAATTGTTTTATTTTTTTTGAAGCTTCTCAATCAAAACGTCTTCGATAGGTGTTTTTACTTTAATGACAGCATCAATATCATCATTCGGAATTGTCATTGACAGTACATAATGCTGAATTTTCCATTCGTTCCCCACTTTTACCAAAACACCAGATCCGCGACAGATTTTCATCTGCGTATTCAGCAATTCGTCAAACCATGCAATTTTACCTGTTTTATCAAAAAACACATGACGTTCCAGAGCCGTAAAATTCCAGGTTGTTCCTTTGTCGAAAAAAGGTTTTGCCCAAACTTTAAAATCTTTTTTATTCCAGTTTTCAGTTGCGTCAGTTCCGATGAAAATCGCATCATCGGCCATTAGATTAAAATATTCGTCAAATTTTACATCGGCAGCAGCTTTGTGCCAGGCATCAACGGTTTGATTGATTTTGTCTTTTTGAGAAGTTTGCGCGTTTGCGAAAGTGGCAGCGAATAATAAAAGTAAAATTGATTTTTTCATGTGAAGTGTGTTTTGGATTTAAAGTTAAGAAATAATATAATTAATCGCGCAATCCCGATAGGTATGGAGAGAGAGGCGCAAAGTTTTTTCCCCTGTAAATTATTTCACGCAGATTTTAAAAAGATTTAAGCAGATATGCGCAGATGATTTTTTTCAAGTGATTTAATTAAAAAAAAATCTGCTCAAATCTGCATAATCTGCGTGAAACAAAAAACTTTGCGCCTCTGCTCCCGATAGCCATCGGGATTGCGCGAAACAAACACATGTTAAACTTAAATTCTCGTATATCACTTATAGGGTTTAATTAGTATATTTGGAAGCTTTTAAAATCTACAATCATGAATCCAAAAATACTCATCAGTTCGTTAGTTCTTACTTCACTACTTTTTACTTCTTGCAAAAAGGAATTAGAGCCACAGGAAAATACACCAACATCTGAATTAGTAAAATTAGGATTGGTAAAAGATACGGCAAAAGCGAAGTCGGTAGTTCAAATGCCAGCTTCTGCTTCAAATCCAAATACGGTATTAAGCGAAACAAAAGGATTAAATCCTGCGCACGGACAACCCGGACACAGATGTGATATTGCGGTTGGTGCGCCATTAAATTCGCCTGTACAAGGCCAAACTGCGACAGCACAACCAGCGCAAACGGTTCAGGTAAAGCCGAATCAGCAAAATGTAGTTACAACAACTGTTGCGGCTCCTGTAAAAGTGGGGAAAGGAATGAATCCGTCGCACGGGCAACCCGGACACAGATGTGATATTCCGGTTGGAGCACCTTTAAATTCGCCAGTAGCAGCAAAACCTGCCGTGGCACAAAGCGGAAGTGCTTCTCAATCGTTTACCGTAACTCCGCCACCAGCAAACACAAACGCGGTTCCTGCTTTATTAAGTACAGAGAAACCGGTTGCAACTGCCGAAGGAATGAATCCGCCACACGGACAAACCGGACATCGTTGCGATATTGCAGTTGGAGCTCCGTTGCCGAAATCTTAAAGAGGAAGTTACAAAGGGACAAAGGAGCAGAAAAAACTTAGCACCTTTGTCCCTTTGAACCTTATCATCTATTTTTAATGAGCATTCATTTTTTCGAAAGTAGTAGTCAATGATTTTTTTGCTTTTGCTAAAGCGCCGCTAAAAGCTTTTTCTATAGTATCGGCGTGTTCTGTTACCGTAAGAGGCTGTAGTTTTGCAGTACGAACTTCGATTACACATTTTTTATCGTTAAGGCTGAATTTCTCTCCATTTTCATCTCCAAAATGTACTTCAACTCGGGTTATTTTTTCTTCAAAACGCGTTAAGCCTTTTTCTAATTCTCCAGAAAAATAAGCTTCTAATCTTTCGTGTCCTTCGATGTTCTTGTCTGTATTGATTTGAATTTTCATATGGTTTTATATTTAATGATTATTCTCAAAGCTATTTTATTTAAGATGAAAAGCCAAGTGAGTTAATAAAACATTATGAAAAAATATTGGAAAACTTAAAGGCTATTTTTCTTAGACTTGGCCGATTTCGAAATGTTATTATGGAACGCGGATTTAACGGATTCACTTCGTGAAAACGCGGATAAAAACTGATTTTTTTATTTGTATTTTGTCAGGTTAAGCGAAATATTTTGTCAGACTGAGCGTCCCGAGGCTTCGGGAGAAGCCCCACAATAATAGAAAAATTAATTATTCACAACTTTTTTAATCAATGCCGAAACCCCACGTTTTTTGGTATCTTTGCAGTCCTAAACATCGAGATTATGAACACAACAAAACTTTTTGCCCGTATGGTACGCTGGCGGTATTGGAAACAACCACAACGCGTTCTCGAAGGCGTAGGACAGCTAACCCATACGGGTTTTATATTTCCTAAATTTCGAGATTATGAGTGTAAACACCCTTTCAAAAGAAACAGAATTGCGGTTAAACGAATTTTTCAACCATGCAACCGATCCTAAAAGTTTCGCAAAAGCAATCCGAAGAGTAAATTATCTTCTCGCGATGTCTTTAATGCGAGAATGCGAAACCCTGCAAATCGACACAAGATCAGTTGAAGATGGTTTTTATTGGCTCAATGAATTAGCCGAAATTTTAAATCCTTATTTGGATGCGGAATAAAGTTTTAGAATTTGATATTAATGGAAAAGCCACTGGAAGAAGTGGCTTTTTTTATTTACTATGAAGATTAACTATTTAAAAAATCATTTTACTTCTTTAAGTATTAAATCTAATAATTCCATATCCGAAAGTTCAATTTCTTTATTATCGACAAAATAAAATATGTTTTCGTCTATTGCATTAGCTTCGTGAGAAACATAGTTTTCATCTTCATTTAATAATAATTCATTTAATGAAGTAGTAGAAATTAATACATTTCCAATTTCAGGTAATTCAATTTCTCGTAACTTAAATTTTCTGTTTTGAAAATTAATTTTATCCATTTTTATTTTTTTAATATTGTTTTTGTTGAGGAAAAAACAAAACTACTTTATAAATAATTTATAATTTAGATAAACTTATTTGTCTTTCATTTATTGCTTTTTGGATTTCGAGAATACAGAAGTCTAAATTCTTTTTTATATCGGTGCTCCAAAAGCGCAGAATTTTCCAGTTTTGAGATTCTAAATGGACGTTGACTTCTATGTCTCTTTGTATATTTCGTTCGATTTTTTTAATCCAGAATTCAGTATTGGTTTTTGGTTTTTTACATGTTTCCCAGTTTTTTCCGTGGAAGAATTCTGAATCTACAAAAATCGCAATTTTTAATTGTTTGAAAGTCAAATCAGGTTTGCCAAAAACTGTTTTGTTGTTTTTTCTATATCTATAACCTAGATGCCATAACGCCTTTGCTAAACGAACTTCGTCCTTGGTATTTGAGCTACGAATCATACTCATTACTTTAGAACGTTTTTCCGGTGTAAAACAATCCATATAAATAATTATTAAAAATTTTAAATTTAAATAATTAACAATGCTCTTGATTTATATTTATTGAGCTATATGTTTTATAATTTGCATTTACTAATTCATAATTACTTCATTTTGAATTACTTTTAAAAGAAAAAAAATATAATTAAGTGCCGAATTTATTGTTTTGTTTCAAGTCATAATATTTTCAACAGAAAATATCAACATTCTTTTGTTGAAAACAGAAAGTTTCGCTTTAGATTACTCCCAAAATATAGATTATATTTGACAATTATTGTCAAGTGTAAATTATCAAATGAAAACAGTAGGACAAATTATACGAACAAAAAGAGAAACTCTTGGTCTATTACTTCGCCAAGTTTCGGCTTATGCTAACGTTGATCAAGCAATTTTAAGTAAAATTGAACGCAACGAACGTAAACCAACTAAAGATTTAATTTTGAAAATTGCCGACATTTTGCAGCTTGACAAACAAGAATTATTAGTTCAATTTATGAGTGACAAAATTGCTTATGAAATTGCTTATGAAGATTGCGCCAGTAGAGTTTTAAAAGTGGCAGAAGAAAAAATCGAATATATCAAATCACACCCAATAAAAATCTAATCATGAAAGCAAAGTATTCAGAAAGAATGGAGGTAGATGTTCTTGAAGAACCACAATTAGATTTTAAATATTATGTAAATCCAAGCCAAAAAAGAAATGAAGTAAAATCAAAAAAGAAAGAAACATTAAATGTTTTATCTCTTTTTTCCGGTTGTGGAGGAATGGATTTAGGCTTTGAAGGGGGGTTTTCTGTTTTGAAATCATCAATAAATGAAAAGTTAACTCCTAATTTTATTGATAAAAAACTTAACAATGGCTTTGTTCAGCTTAAGAAAACGAAGTTTAAGACAGTTTTTGCTAATGACATTTTGAATGATGCGAGAAATGCTTGGGTAAATCATTTTATGAAAAAAGGAAGAGATGCGGACTTATTTTTCACACAAAGTATAGTTGATTTAGTTAAACTTCATCAAAGCGGAGATGATGTTTTTCCAAAGAACATTGATGTTGTAACTGGTGGATTTCCTTGTCAAGACTTTAGCATCGCTGGAAAACGAAACGGATTTAATTCGCATAAAAACCATAAAGGAAAATTAATAGATGAAGTAACTCCAACGGAAGAAACTCGTGGACAACTTTATATGTGGATGAAGCAAGTAATCGAAATTACAAAACCTAAAATATTTATTGCAGAAAACGTAAAAGGATTGGTAAATCTTGAAAACGTAAAGGAGATAATTCAAAACGATTTCTCATCAGCTGGAGAAAATGGTTATATAGTTTTAAATCCAAGAGTTTTACATTCAGCAAATTATGGTATTCCTCAATCTAGAGAAAGAGTTATCTTCATTGGTATTAAAAAATCTGAATTGACAAAATCAGCATTAGCGGAATTACAAAAAGAAACAATTTCCGATGAATATAATCCATATCCAAAACCAACACACGCATATACAGCAAAAGGCGAACACTTGAAAAAGTTTGTTGAATTAAATGAAATATTCAGTTTGCTAGAAGAACCTGAAAATACAACTGATTTATCTCAAAAATTTTACTCAAAGGCGAAATATATGGGAGCACATTGTCAAGGGCAGACAGAAATTAAATTAAATAGCATTAGTCCAACAATTCGTGCGGAACATCATGGAAATATTGAATTTAGAAGACTGTCAAAAGAAAATGGAGGGAAAATTGACAACGAACTCTCAAAGGGATTGAAAGAAAGACGATTAACTCCTAGAGAATGTGCCTTAATCCAAACGTTCCCACCAGATTATGATTTTGTAATAGAGAGTATAAATGGAAGAAAAGGTTCTTATTTAGTTAGTCCATCACAAGCTTATAAAATAATAGGAAATGCGGTTCCACCACTTCTTGCATATAATTTAGCGAAAAGGATTGAAGATGTTTGGGATTTATACTTTAAAAAAGAAATATGATAATTTCGGCAAATTCAGAACCAAATAAAAAAGAATTTGATATTTTATTAAATTCAACACTACAAGAATTAAATATTCACGCAATCAAATCTCCACAAATAATTTCCACACTTAGTGGGAATAAACTTGAGCCTTATGTCCGTGATGTTATGACTGACTTGGCAATTGGTACAGTTTTCGAAAATTCAATAGAATTAATTGGAGGTCAAAAATTTCCAGACATTATTGCTCAAAAATATTATGGAATCGAAGTAAAAACTACGACTCAAAATCATTGGAAAACAACTGGGAATAGTGTTTTAGAAAGTACAAGAGTTGAAGATGTTGAAAGAATATTTATGCTTTTTGCAAAATTAGCAAATCCTATAGAATTTAGATGCAGACCATATGAAGAGTGCTTATCTGAAGTTGTTGTAACTCATTCACCGCGATACTTAATTGACATGAATTTGGCTGTTGGGAAAACAATTTTTGATAAAATAAAAACTCCGTATGATGTATTAAGAAAAAAAGAAAACCCACTTCGTTACATTGTTGAATATTATAAAAGTAAGCTGAGACCAGGAGAAGAACTTTGGTGGATTGACCAAGAAAATAGTAAACCAACCAATTTGGTAATAAAGATCTGGAATAATCTTTCTATAAGAGAAAAACAAGAATTAAAAAATAAATCAATGGTTTATTTTCCTGAGTTATTTAGTAATAATAATGATAAATTTGGGAGATTAGCAATTTGGCTCGTAACTCGTGAAGGTGTTGTTTGTCCAAATGTTCGAGATATATTTACTGCTGGTGGAAAAGGTAAAATTATCGTTAAAACGAAATCTTATGAAAATATTCCAAGAATATTTTTAACATTATTTGAAAATTTAGATTTCACAATTGAAACATTAATGCAAACCTCTTCAATTGAACTTTCAGAATATTGGGGAATAAAAACAACAGAAAGCAAAAAAATATCGGATTGGATTGAATTAGTTTCTGAACATTCAAAGAAGATAATAGATGCCAAACATTTAAATATTAAACAAATATTAATTGAAATAATTGCAAGGAAATAGATGTTTTTGTTCCTTGAGAATATAAGATTGAGTGAGAAATTTGCAAGAACCTTATTTCTCTTTCCCCTTCTTCCCCCATTTAATTTTCATTTTTCCTTTATCATCCAGCGCAACCAAATGCAGGACAATTCCGCGGTCGACGAACGGCGTCGCGTTCGGCTTGGGTGGCAAGTTTGGCGTCGTTTTTAGAATTTCGGAGCGGGATTGTGAGGGCGAGATTGGTGCCTCGGCCAAAGGAATAAATACCTTCGGCATCCAGATTGAGAACGCTGGAACTAATGGTTAGATTATTAACGTCGATTTGTTCTCCGCGCATGTTTAGGTTTCCGGATAAATCGCTGAACGTTATGTTTTGCACATCGCGAAACGGAAACGCAAATTTGCCAATTTTCATAATGGGTTCAAAGTTTAAAAGCGCGCCCTGAACAACATTAAAATCAAGTTTTCCGTGCATAGAATTGGTAATTAATTCGCCATTGCTATTTATTAAACCCGAAACATTTGCTTTGCTGCTAAGTTTTCCTTTGATATTATTTGGACTAAAAGACTGGATTCCGAAGTTGTTGAAGGATCGTAAAAAACTCGCAATATCAACCCGATTTACCTGCGCGTTTGAAGTGAAATTAAAGTTCTTGCCATTTGGTTCGACAACAGTGCTAAAATTGATGCTTCCGCCGGAAGTTTGCAGCGAACCGTTTTTGATAATAAGCCTGGAATCGATCATCTGGATTTCGGCTTTTGTGTTGGTTGCTGTCAATTTATTGTAGTTTATTTTGTCGGCTTTGATGTTGATATCGACTACGCATTTTTCGATGGCATTTCGTAATTGCTCGGACATTGTGGCTTTTTTGGCTGAAACTTTCTTTTTTTGAGTATTGGCTAAAACGCCTAGAAATTGTTTCAAGTCGATATTCGGACAATAAATATCCCAGTTTACGACCATTTTTTCTGGTGCGTCATAATATAAATTCAGGAAATTGTCGATTTTGCCTTCAAGATAAATGATGTTTTTATTGTGTTTGTAAGCGATTTTTTTGATTAATAATGCTTTTTCGGTAAAGTCGAGCTGAACGTTGATTTTTTCGGCATGAAGGTTTTTCGGAATAAAATGAAAAGATACATCCTGAACGTTTACATTACCAATAAATCGAGGTTTGGTGATGTATAAATTAACAATATCAAACTGAAATTTTAAGTTTGCCGTGGCGTGACCTTCGGTAAACTGAATCCATTTGTCGTTGCTTGCTTCGTTTAGTTTAGTAACATCAAAATCAGAACTTACATAACCGGTTGCCAAGGGTTTTTCGAGATTATTAATCGCCAATTGCGGAATTTTAAGCGGAACACCTTCGTAATTTCCATCAAAATGAGTTAATATAACTGCCGAATTAGCGTCATTATAACCTTCTTTCGGTTTAAAATTATTGGTAAAAATGCCTTTAAAATTGCAATCGGTAATTAATCCGTCCGGAATACTGAGTTCGTTGTTTTTAATAATGGCCTGAACTACAATTCTGGGATCTCCTTCGGCATTAAAATCGCCTTTTATATCGCAATTAACGTCGATTTCTTTTTTCAAATCAAATCGGTTAAGCTTAGAACTAATGTTTGCCGATAATAAATTGGATGCATTTTGCCATAAAATAGTAGTTCCGATATTGATTCCGAAAAGGGCATTTCCTTTGGCTAAATTGAAAAAAGCGGTAATATCAAAAGAATCTGTTCCTATTTTCAGGCCTTTGGTAACAACATCAATTTTTTCTTTTTCGGAAGAATACGAAACGGCAAAAGTTCCTTTAAGTTCTTTTTGTTTTGCAAAACTTCCGTGCACGGTATTAAAAGCTAAACTTGCTATTTGCGTGTCCAGAAAAACATAAGTTTGCCAATCATCTCCGTAATAATCTACTTTTGATTGCAGGGTTGCGACATCAAAATCAAACAATTTATGCCCAATTCGGTTGTCTAAAATAAAATGAACATTGTTGAGGTCGATTTGGTCAATTGTGGTTTCCCGATTTTCTTTGTCTTCGGGAGATTTTTTCTTTTTTGGTTTAAAAATATCAGCGTTCGAATAGCCATTTTCGGCTTTATAAACATAAATATTAGCGTCGTTGATGAGGATTTTATGAATGTTGATTTCGTTTTGCAATAAACTCCAAACGTTTAAACGTGCTTCAATTTCTTTGGCTTTCAATAAAGTATGTTTGTGCGTTTGCCATTGATTGTCTTTGATTTCGACATCTTTTAAGGCTAAAGTAAAATTAGGAAAACCAGTCAGGAATTTATATTGAAAATCGCCAATATGAAATTTTCCGTTGATATTCTCATTGATTTTTGTGTTGATTTTGGCGATGATTTCGGTTTTATTCCGATTAAAATAAAAAGACAATCCGCCGCACGCAATTAACAGCAATGCAATAAGTCCCAAGATGAAAAAACCAAAACGTTTGGCATATTTTTTAAAACCATCTGATAGCAAAAAGTTTTTTATTTTATGGAATGTGGCTTTCATCTGAACGAATTTTCTCAATCATTAAAGATAAGACAAAATTTGCTGTGATATTAAAATTTTGATTCTCAATTTATTACTCTGCAAAGGTTTGTGCGTAAAAGACTGGTTAATTGTATAGCAAATGACAATACATTTATAGTCAAAACTAATTTGCGAATGGTGTTTGATTGGTTTTTAATTTCTAAATTTGTACTCAAGTTTCAAACACATTAAAAATTGTTCCCTTGAACAACATTAGGGATAACTTAAATAAAATTATTATGGCATTAGCAATAACAGATGCTACTTTTGATGAAGTAGTTTTAAAATCAGATAAACCGGTAATGGTAGATTTTTGGGCAGCATGGTGTGGTCCTTGTAGAATGGTTGGTCCAATCATTGACGAACTAAGCAACGAGTACGCAGGTAAAGTAGTTGTTGGTAAGGTAGATGTAGATGCAAACCAGGAATTCGCTGCAAAATACGGTGTGCGTAACATACCAACCGTTTTGGTTTTTCATAACGGTGAAGTTGTAGGTAAACAAGTAGGAGTTGCTCCTAAACAAACTTACGCTGATAGTTTAGACGCTTTATTGTAATCGTAAGATTATGATTTATATAAAAAAGGTTTGGCGAAAGTCAAGCCTTTTTTATTTGTGGTTTTTTGCGACAGATATATAGATTAAAAGGGATTTTTTCTTGCCACAAATTTCACAAATTTCTGCGAATTATTTATTTTGATATTGCTTAAAAGGCTGTCACAGATTACGAAATCCTTTTAATCTGTGGCAAAAAAATTAAACGGAATTTTAAAGCACTTTAATTCGTGCTAATTTGTGAAATTTGTGGCAAACTTTAAAATAAAAGTGGTTCCTGAATCCGGTTTTGAACTGACTTCGATTTTGCAATTTATGGCTGTTGCCAAATCCCGAATTAGGTGTAATCCTAATCCTGATTTGATGCCGATAACTTGAGAATCGTCGTATAAAGCTTTAAATTGTTCCTGAGTTCCGCCCGATCCGTTATCTGTAATCGAGAGATAAGTTTGCTTGTTTTCCTGCCAGGCTGTCCAGGTTATTTTTGCGTTTTGCGTTTTTTCAAGTGCTTTTATGGCGTTTCCGGTAAGGTTTCTAATGATGGTTTTCAGGTAATTTTCATCGGTATTTAAAATGATATTTTCAGGATCTTCAAATGATATTTTTACGTTTTCGACGCTTGCAAAATGCTTTTGAGATTCTTCAAATAAAACCGAAATAGCTGTTTTTTGAAGATGCGGTTTAAAATTATCCATTTGTCCTTTGCTCCACAATAAAATATCTTCCATAGATGATAATAAATTTTCGGCTCCGGTAATCACTTTGGTCTGCATTCGCAAAGCTGTGGCTTCGTCTATAAGTTCCGGACTTTCTTTTTGAAGGTGTAAAAAATGGATTAAATTAGAAACCGGACTTCTTAAATCGTGATTTAAAATACCAAAAAATCGCGCTTTTGTTTTATTGGCTTCGTCTAATTCCTGATTTAAAAGCTGTAATTTCTGATTGGTTTTCTTTCTGTTTCGGCTCTGATTGAATAACAATAACAGAATAATTCCAACAAGTGCTAGTCCGCCAATAAGAAAGATTCGTTGCTTTTTGGCTTCAGCAATCTGAATGTTTTTGATTGTGTTTTGGGTTGAAAGAACTTTTATTTCCTGTCCTTTTGTTTTGTTTTGATAACGGGCTTCGGCATTTGCAATGTTTTTCTTGGCCGATTCCTGCATCATTTCGTCATTATACTTGGTGTAGATTTCGTTGTAATGAAAAGCTTCTTTCCAAAGTCCTAATGCGGCATAACTTTGAGATAGTTTTTTATTAATATTTACAAAGGATTCCTTGTCGTAGGTCAAAGCATTTTCTGAAGCTTTTTTGAGTGTTTCAATTGCTTTTTTATAATCTCCTTTTTCATACAAAACCCGTCCCATTATGGTATTTGCTTCCATAATTATATCGTCATCATTCGATTTTTGCGCAAATGAAACCGCTTTTTCTGCATAACTAAATGCGGTATTTGTTCTGCCTTCATTTGCATAATATTCGGAAACGCTCCGGTTGGCAAAACTTAAATTAAGAAATAAGGAATCTTTTTTAGAAGGGTAGGTATAGATTAGTTTATAATATTTTTGAACGCTGTCGATATTTTTTAAAGGAACAAAACACTGCAGATAATAATTGCAGGAAAAAGCACTGATATAAGGAGAAGTTTTTATAAATGGCTGTGCGTAATTTAAATATTCGATTGCCTTATTATATTGCTTCATTTTAGTGTAAGCGGCTGCAATCTGACTGTATGAAACGCCAATTGTTTCATCGTTGGCAACGGCTTTTTTAAGCAGTTTTTTATAATTAATCGCTTTAAGCTGATAACCAATAAAAGTTTCATATTCAGCATTATCAAGATAATATTCGCCTAAACTTCCGTAAAGGACAGATTTTGTATACGTGCTTTTTGTAGTGTCAACAACCTTTTTAATATAGGTTATTAATTGTTTTCGTTTTAAGGTTTCATTAAGCGCATAATAAGCATAACTAAGGCGCATTAAGGTAGAAGTTTCGTTTTTAAGATGTCGCGCCTTTTGTGCATATTTTAAGGCGAGTTCATAATTAACACAAGCTTTTTTATTCTGATTGTTATTAAATTCGTACGCATTTCCTTTTAAGAAATAAAATCTTGATTTGTAGGCAAGCTGATCTTTAGAAAGTTCAATTCCTTTTTGTGCGGCGATAAGGAGTTTAGGAAAATCGTCTGCATCTAAAACTTCATTTGTATATTTTAGCCAGACCTGAAGTTTTTCATTCTGAGTTTGATATCGTGCTAAATTAGGTTCCTGTTGCGCAAAAACAGAAAATGTTATGAAATGCAAAAACAAGAATCCTAAATTTTTCATGCAATGAAGTTTAGGTTTTCTTTATAACTTCTTCCAACCGGAATGGTAATATTATTGTTTAAAATAATTTCGGTTGAATTTATTTTCTGAATAAATTGCTTCTGAACGGCGAAACTTCTGTGAATTCTGATAAAAGACTGAAAGTGATCTTCTTTCAAAAGATTTCCGATACTCGATAAAACGCAATGTCTTTTTTTATCGGTAATAATCAAAGTATAATCTTTTAAAGCTTCGAGATATAAAATTTCGTGCAATTTGACTTTCGTTTGTTCGTGACCTTCTTTTATATAAATGGTATCACCGCCAATACTGGCTTCAAAAAGAGAAGCTTTGAGTTTTATTTCCATAAATTCTTCAATCCGGCTTACTGATTGTGCAAAGCGATCGAGTTTTAATGGTTTTACGATAAAATCGAGTGTTTCTATTTCAAAACTTTCTACGGCATGTTCCGGATGTGCAGTTATAAAAATGCAAACTGGAATCTCGAGCGCTTTTTTTCTAAACTCAATTCCGTTTAAACCTGGCATATCAATATCCAAAAATAAGATATCGACTTTTTCTTTTTCGATAAACGAAACCGCATCTTCAGCCGATTCAAAAACGCCCAAAATGTCCAGAATGGGAAACTTTTTGGCAAACGATAATACCGTAAGTCTGTCTATTTCGTCATCATCTATAATAATACAAGTGTATTTTTTGGTCATTGAAAGTGATTTTATGTCGTCTGTCTATTTAAAATGTTGTTTGTCTATTAGTGGTTTTTCGGCCTGTTTTATTGCTGCAAATTTGTCGTGTAATAATTCAGGAGATAAAAATAAACAATCTTTTTTTTCTGCTGTGACTTTTACAAAAATAAAGCTATTGAATTAAAAACGAACTATTTAAATTTTAAAACTAAATTATTTATGAAAACTTTCAAAATCATTTTTACCCTTTTATTAGTTGCTATTTTTACAATTTCATGCAGCAGTGATGACGGAGCCGACGGAACTAACGGAACAAACGGAGTTGATGGAGCGGCAGGACCAGCGGGAGCAGCCGGAACAGCAAATGTTATTTATAGCGCATGGTTAACGGCTCCGGCAGCAGTTGCAGAAACAGTTGACGGAACTTCTGGAATGTCTACAACGATTAATGCACCACAATTATCAGATGATATTCTTTCAAAAGGAACCATATTGGTTTATGTGTCTTTTGGGTCAGGAACTTATACAGTGCCTTATACATCTACAGCTGGCGGATTTGTGAATACAATTACGGCTATTTCTACGCTAAAGAAAATCAAATTATTCAGATTTAGACATGATCAGGGAGGAACTGTAAATCTTCCAACATCACTTAGCTGGAGATATATTTTGATTCCTGGCGGAGTTGCTGCTGCGACATCTAAAACTGCAAAAACAGATTATTCTAAAATGAGCTACGAAGAAGTTTGTGCGCATTTTAATATTCAGCAATAACATTCTAAAAGAAACCAACATATAAATCAAACCAATAAGTTGATTAAATCCAATAAATAACCAGTTAATTACAATTATTATGAAAGCTTTAAAAAACATTTTTATCATTTTATCAGTTGCACTTTTAGCAATTGCCTGCAACAATGATGACGACAAGGATAAGGTTACTTATGATTACGAAAACCCTCTAGATTTATACATGGCCGCATCAGGCTTTAGCCAAAAAGCAGTCGAACAAAAAAATGCAGGTATTTATGAATATGGTTTTAGTTTTAAACCAACTGTTACAGGCCAAATAAGTTCGTTTTTTGCAAAAATTCCGGATGTAAACACCGCTTTAAGAATTACTTTATGGGATGCCGCGACCAAAACAGTTATTAAATCTGAAACAATGAATATTTCTGTGGCAAATATGTCTTTCGAAAAAACCATTGTGCCTATTCTCCTTACTAAAGACAAAGAATATTTCCTGACCGTTAATAGCGATGACTGGATAAACAGAACAAAAACTGACGGATCTGCAACTACTTACCCTATCGTAGCCGGAAATATCACCATTACTGGATATGCCTATATATCGAGTACGGCTACAGAAACTATTTTCCCAACTAATGCGCGTAATACCTATTATGCAGGAGATATTAGTTTTAAATTTCAAAGAACGGAGTAGTTTTTTTTAAATAGTTTTGAATTAGTTAGGATAGGTTTGGCGGAAGTCAAGCCTATCTTACTTATTTTAGAATGCCAGGTTTTGAAGAACAGCTCTTTTTTACTTTTAAATGATTTAATCTTTTAATACATTTGAAAGATGAAGATCGAATCGGAAATAGAGAAAGTATCCAGTTTTCAGCACCTCGAAATGCTGGCCAATCAGGTTGTAGAAGGTTTTATATCCGGAATGCATAAAAGTCCGTTTCATGGCTTTTCGGCAGAGTTTTCGGAGCATAAAGTCTACAATGCCGGAGAAAGTACCAAGCACATTGACTGGAAATTATTTGCCAAAACAGATCGTTTGTACACCAAACGTTTTGAAGAAGAAACCAATTTACGCTGTCATCTTATTGTCGATAATTCGTCGTCAATGCATTATCCGGAACTAAAATCAGGTCAGCCTTTCTATGAAAAAAAGATTGGTTTTGCGGTTTTAGCCTCGGCAGTTTTAATGAATATCCTAAAGAAACAACGTGATGCCGTTGGATTAAGCGTTTTCTCGGACAGTTATGAATATTATGCTCCAGAAAAAGGAAGCGATCGCCATCATAGAATGCTGCTTAATAAACTGGAACAATTGTTAGAACAGCCAAAAGTCAAAAAAAGCACCGATACAATCACGTATTTGCATCAAATTGCAGAAAAAATGCACCGTCGTTCGATGATTATTTTGTTTACAGATATGTTTCAGTCAGAAGACGACGAAAAACTTTTTAATGCATTACAGCATCTTAAACACAACAAACATAAAGTAGTTTTATTTCATGTTGTAGACAATGAAACAGAACTAAAATTTGATTTTGATAACACACCAAGAAAGTTCATTGACTTAGAATCAGGCGAAGAAGTATCAATTTTTGCCGATAATGTTAAAGTTGAATACGAAAAACGAGCCGAAGAATACTTTAAAAAATTAGCTTTAACGTGTGCAAAGAACCAAATTAAGTACGTTCCGGTAAATGTTGGCGATAATTTTGAAAAAATATTGACTACATATTTAGTTGAAAAACAAAACTTTGGCTAACGAATTGAAAATTTATTCGATTTTTTTTATGAAAACACTTGCAGAAATGAAATTCTGTACTATCTTTGCAACCGCAATAACGCAGAGGTTTGGTAGTTCAGTTGGTTAGAATACATGCCTGTCACGCATGGGGTCGCGGGTTCGAGTCCCGTCCAGACCGCAATATTGGGAGAAGCCTTTCTTAACAGAAAGGCTTTTTTGCCCAAATACGGTATCTAAGATTAGTTGTGTTGTTTGCTACGACTTTGTAACTCGTAGCTGGTTTAGTAGTTAGACCAATGAAAAGCTTTCCACTTTTGTGGATGGCTTTTTTGATTTAAGACATATCGAGTTTACCGCAAAGAGCGCTAAGATTTACGCAAAGGTTCGCAAAGTTTATTCATAGCTTTGCGAACTTTTGTGGTTATAATGATTTATTGAATTGGATTTAAACATAGCCCGTGGTTTCAACCACGGGGATGCGGATTGTGATCATGATTGTGACCCCGTGGTTGAAACCACGGGCTATGTTTAGTAAGATGATGATATTTCTGTATGAAAAATCTTTGTCAAAGTTCGAAACTTTGACAAAGATCTGCGCATTTAATGGAAATTTGGTCCCGATGCTTTGGGATAAAAGATTGGAATTTAGCTTTTTAAAATTTTCTCAATTTTTATTCGCAAAAACCCTTGCAGAATCAAAGTTCTATTGTATTTTTGCACTCACAATAACGCAGTTGGTTTGGTAGTTCAGTTGGTTAGAATACATGCCTGTCACGCATGGGGTCGCGGGTTCGAGTCCCGTCCAGACCGCAATATTGGAAGAAGCCTTTCTTAACGGAAAGGCTTTTTTGTTTTTTTATATTTAACCGCAAAGTTCGCAAAGTTTTAATTAAGCTTTGCGAACTTTATGTTTTTGTATTTCAGCATAGCCCAAGATTTCAATCTGGAGAGCCGCATTAGATGGTTTATATTGGGCGAATGTTATTGGTTGTGGTTTGGTGGTCAGAGCAGAGTTGCAAAGATTTTTATTTTTAAAGCCACATATTGATAAGATTTAGAGGGTTTGTCTCTCGCAGATTTGGCAGATTGAGCAGATTGGATTTTTAAATAAGAAAATAAATAACCGTATAATCTGCCAAATCTGCGAGAGTAAAAAAACTTGCGCCTTGGCTCCGGATTGCTATCGGGATTGCGCGATTAAAAAAACCTTCGCGCGGCTCCGTAGAAAAGAAGTATCTTGCACCGTTAAAAATAAAATATACAATGAAGCAGCAATGTGTAATTTTTGATATGGATGGTGTAATTTGTCACACGAATCCGCATCATGTGAAGGCTTTCGAGGCATTTTTCGATAAATATCAAATTCCTCATTCGGAGCAGGAATTTGAAGAGCATATGTACGGAAAACATAATAGTTATATCATGACACATTTCTTCAAGCGTCCAATTGCGGGAGAAGAACTTACAAAGCTCGAAGACGAAAAAGAAGGAATGTTTCGCGAGATTTATAAAGATAAAGTCGAAACCATTCCGCATTATTTGGAATTTTTAAACGAATTAAAATCCCGTGGTTTTAAAACGGCTGTTGCAACATCGGCGCCACGCGCGAATCTTGATTTGATTATAAGTGTTTTAAATATCGCTGACAAAATGGATTCTATGATGTCTAGCGAAGACGTAACATTTCATAAACCAAATCCCGAAGTTTATCTGGAATCTGCCAAACGTGTTGGCGTTTCTCCGTCTGATTGTGTGGTTTTCGAAGATTCTTTTTCGGGCGTTACAGCGGGTTTAAATGCAGGAATGAAAGTAGTTGGCGTATTGAGTACACATACAAAAGAACAGCTTCCGTCATGTAGTTTTTATATAAATGATTATAGCGAAATAAATGTTGATAAAGTAATTGAATTATTAAATTCCAATTTCTAAATCCAAATTCCAAAACTGAGAGACCTTTGTGAAAGTTTAAAACTTTGACAAAGGTTTTTTTTACACACGGCTTGTCATTTCGAGGAACGAGAAATCCTCGCAAGTAACTCCGCAACGAGATTCCAATCTTTGTCGAGCTTCTCGCGAGGATTTCTCCCTTAGCTCGAAATGACAAACTAGAAGGGATTATTCTTCTTCCCAAAAGATTTTTTTATTATGCTCAACTAAAAACAAACAAATATTGCCTTTTTCATCTGCTCCTTTTTTTATATCAAAAATATAAGAACCTTTAGACTTTCTTTCTCTTTCTGTGCCGCACCAACTCCAATTAAATTGATTTAATCTTTTATTGTTTATTATTCCGCTAATTCGCTCGTATGGTAAACTACCATCAAAAAGGAAATTTTTAAAATCAATATATTCTGTTGAACTATTGCTTTCCAGGTGACCAATAAAAGTTCCGGCTATTACTAATGAGTCGAGATTTTCTCCTGTTTTGTTGTAGAATTTTGCGTGGAGGCTTCTGAAATTTACAAAACTGCATAAAACAAGAATGCTTAATGCTGAAATAATAAAGAGTTCTATTTTTTTGACTTTGGATAATTTCATTTTATAAGTATATGTTTTGATGAGAAAAGCATTAGCCGAAATTTATCTGTTTTTAATCTTTAAAAACACTTCATTTCTAAACCAATTTTCATCTTCCGGAGTTTCAAAAACTCGTTTTGGAAAAAATAAAGATTGGCTTTTTGAAATATATAAAAGGTAAAGATCTTTTAGTTCGAATGCTTTTATAAAATGCTGTGCACCATATGTACTCTCAGATGTTTCTCCTGAGTGCGAAATAATTTTATCAGCGAAAATTTCATGTTGTGTTTCACTGAAAAAAATGTTATTTTCTTTTGAATTTGCAAATCTCCAATATTGAAATAATGTAAGTAGCGGATACAGAAAACCAAAGATAATTACAAAAACATCAGAAGAATCTTTGTTGTCCTTGCAAAGAATTGCAACAGAAAGCATAAGCATAAATGCATAAAGCCACCATTTCTTTTTTAATAAAATTCTAATAATGAATGATAAATATTCTTTTTTGGTAAGTTGAAATTTTTTTGTTTTAATCATTGAAGGTTAGTGAAATTGAATTTAAGGTTTTTTATTTAAAGGAAAATCAAACAATTCTTTAGGTTCAACATCTAAAGCAGAGGCAATTCTCACAAGGGTTTTTACAGTAGTATTTATTTCAGATCTTTCTATTCTGCCAACTTGATTTTGGGTAATACCGCAATCGTCAGCTAAATCTTGTTGAGACATGCCTTTCTTTTCACGTAATTGTCTAATGTGAATTCCAAGATTTGCAATAAAAGTTTCTTCTGAAATATTCATATTTCAAAAGTGATAAGATTTATTTTTCAATTACACCCATACATGGGTGTAATTTACTATATTTGACTCATCAAAAAAATAAGACAATGACTACGGAAAGCCTTTCAAAAGAAGTCGAAGCCAGACTAACAGATTTTTTTAAAAATACAATAGATTCTAAAGAACTAGCAAAAACAATCCGACAAGTAAATTATGTTCTTTCCTTATGCGCCATGAGAGGCTGCGAAACCGTAGAAACAGAATTCAACAATCTCGAAGATAATTTTTATTGGCTCAATAAATTAGCCGAAGTTTTAGATCCTTATTTGGAGATTGAATCTTAAACGTTTTTATTTTACGCACCGCTTGTCATTTCGACCGAAGGGAGAAATCACACGAGTAATTCGACAAAGATTGACGATATTCTGTGTGGAGTTTCTAGTGTGATTTCTCCCTTCGGTCGAAATGACAATATTGGGGTTACTTTGTGTTTTTGCAAAAGCCTGAAAAAAGGGAATAAGTGTAGAAATATTTTTTTAATATCTCTGTATGTTTAGAGTTGATTATCATTTTGATTCTTTAATATTTCTACAGAGACAATTACTCCTATTGAAATATCAGATATTTTTCCGGTAAGACTTTGAAATATAAAATCAGACGGTTTGTGAGGATAGTTAATAGCTAAATTACATTTTATAAATTTACCTTCAAGAATTTCATCAACCTCGCCAAGTTTCCAATTTTCCCAGTTTATTTTTCCAATTTCAATTCTAATAGGTTTGTTCAGGATTTCGTTTACAGAACTGCCATCATATAAGTACGGATTTTGTTTCATTATTTTTTAGGTTAAAGTTTTGTTTTTATTTTATTCTAAATCAGGAAGATTACCTTTAATATCTTCGGGTAAAAATTCACGAATTACTTTGTAGCCGTCTTTTAGTAGTGTGCGGTTTTCAGAATCTTTTGTCCACTTGAATACCTTAGTTGTAAAACTTTTTAACCATCCTTTTTTGTTAAATGAATGTATGGTTTGTTTTAAAGTGTCAATGTCATTATGAAGATTTTCAAATTCCCTTTCAAATTCCTTTTTGTTATCTTGATTTTGCTTAATTTGCTCTTTTAGAGTTTCTTCTAATTTATCAAGTTTTTTACGCAATTCTTTTGCTTCGTCTTCTGAAAAATATTCATCTTTTATTGATTCAAATCTTTCAAATATTTCCTCAATCTGTTGCTGTTGAAATTCTACTTTCTTTACTATTGGGTTTGAAGAGAGTTCTTCCCAGATGCAGTTTAGCCAAGTTGTAATTTGTGTAAAAATTCCTGTATCTCCTTTAAAAGAAAAATTTTCTTCATATGCTAATGGACCAGGACAAACGCTTCCGGAAATAGCATAATATGCACTATAGCCTTCTTTATCATTAGTTTTTGAAGTTGGAATTTGAAAAATAATTTTGTACTTTGATTCCATACTATATGTAATAGTTAGCAAAGTATATGAACTTGATTTGTCCTTATTAGGTTCTATTTTAAAGTCTGAGCTTTCAAATCTTGAATGTTTATCTAGAGTATTATTAATGTCTTTATAAACCTTTTCTCTTATCATGATTTTTAATTTTTAAATATGGAATTATCAAATATAGAAAGAATCCTCTTAATTGGTTGAAATAATATTTACAATACTTTTTTGACTATAAGATTTAGAAGTTTTTTAAAAGTCAAGATGAAAATAGATGTAAAAACAAAAAAGCTTCTGATTTCTCAGAAGCTTTTTTCAGTGCGGATAATAGGACTCGAACCTACACGCCTTGCGGCACCAGATCCTAAGTCTGGCATGTCTACCAATTTCACCATATCCGCTCAATTGTGGGTGCAAAGATAATCATAACTTCTAAATTTCAAAGCATTTTTTGAAAAAAAATATTAATTCTATTTTTTGTATTTTTGAATTTCTATAAAAATTATTTAAATGGAAAATATTAAGTCGTACGTTCAACAACATAAAGATCGCTTTATCAAGGAGTTGATCGAATTATTAAAAATTCCGTCGGTAAGTGCCGACACTGCATATTCGCAAGATGTTATCGATACTGCCGAGGCCGTAAAAGAAAGTTTATCAAAAGCAGGCTGCGATTTAGTCGAAATTTGCGATACTCCGGGCTATCCAATCATCTATGGAGAAAAAATAATCGACCCAAATTTACCTACCGTTTTGGTTTACGGTCATTATGATGTTCAACCGCCAGATCCAATCGAATTATGGACATCACCACCATTCGAACCCGTTATTAAAAATACCGAAATTCACCCGGAAGGCGCAATTTTCGCGCGTGGAGCATGTGATGACAAAGGGCAAATGTACATGCACGTAAAAGCGCTTGAATACATGGTGCAAACCAATAATTTGCCTTGCAACGTAAAATTCATGATCGAAGGCGAAGAAGAAGTAGGTTCGGCAAGTTTGGCGTGGTTCGTAGAACGCAATCAGGAAAAACTGAAAAATGACGTAATCCTTATTTCAGATACCGGAATGATCTCTAACCAACAGCCGTCGATCACGACAGGTTTACGTGGTTTGAGTTATGTTGAGGTCGAAGTTACAGGTCCAAACCGCGATTTACACTCAGGATTATATGGTGGAGCAGTAGCGAACCCAATCAATGTTTTGGCAAAAATGATCGCTTCAATGCACGACGAAGACAATCATATTACCATTCCGGGTTTCTACGATAAAGTACAGGAATTATCTTTTGAAGAAAGAGCCGAAATGGCAAAAGCGCCTTTTAGCTTAGAAAAATATAAAAAAGCCTTAGACTTAAATGATGTTTATGGCGAAAAAGGATATGTAACCAACGAACGCAACTCGATTCGACCAACATTAGACGTAAACGGAATCTGGGGCGGATATCAAGGCGAAGGAGCAAAAACCGTTATTGCGAGCAAAGCTTTTGCTAAAATCTCAATGCGTTTGGTTCCAAATCAGGATTGGCATGAAATCACAGATCTTTTCACGAAACATTTCCTAAGTATTGCACCGGCAGGAGTTACCGTAAAAGTAACGCCACACCACGGAGGTCAGGGTTATGTTACGCCAATTGACAGTATTGGTTATCAGGCAGCAAACAAAGCGTATACTGAAACTTTTGGAGTTCCGGCAATTCCGGTTCGTTCAGGCGGAAGTATTCCAATTGTAGCTTTGTTCGAAAAAGAGCTAAAAAGCAAAACGATTTTGATGGGATTTGGTTTGGATTCTGATGCGATTCACTCACCAAACGAACACTTCGGAATCTTCAATTACTTAAAAGGAATCGAAACTATTCCGTTGTTTTACAAGTATTTTGTGGAATTAAGTAAGTAAGGTTTAGCTCTTTGTCAAAGTTTTAAACTTTGACAAAGATGAATCTCAAATAATATGAAATCCGTTCAGAAATGAGCGGATTTTTTTATAGGCGTTATCCGCCGCCGTGTACGGGCTATCCGCTATATCTTTTTGTTTTAAAAAAACAAAAAGGATATCGCTCCTATCCCTAACGAGGAGAAAAGGTTCAAAGGTTTTTAGGTTAAAAAAACAAATATTTTGACATTGAAATTGAATAGCCCCTAGTTTTAACTAGGGGGGATTTTTAGAGAAAACGAATTGGGTTTAGCCGAAATATTTATAAACGCCTAAGAATTTATTTGGCTAAAGCCATTTAAGGCCCAGCTAAAACCTTTGTCACTCAGTAACTTTGTTTCCTTAAAGAAAAAAATCCGCTTCTCGTAAAAGAAGCGGATAAAATAAAAAACTAAAAAAAAATTCTAAAAAAAAATAACCCCGATCTAGAATAAATCCGGATTGTATCCAAAATAGGGCATAACCTGTTCGTTAAAAATTACCCCATATTCTTCTAACTCTTTTAAAATTGGCAGATAAACTTCTTTCTTAATCGGAAGCTGAACGCCGGGAGTTGTAATTTTTCCATTCAAAATCAATAATGTTGCCATCGCAACCGGTAATCCCACCGTTTTTGCCATAGCAGTATACGTTTGATCGTCGCCAATACAAACCATTTTTGAGTCTATTTGCGCCTTTTTACCATTTAATTCATATCCGAATTTATGGTACATTACAATCATATCTTTATCGTCAGGTTCTAAAGACCAACTATCTGATAATATCTTTTCTAATATTTGAGCCGGAGTTGCATTGGGCAAATTCACTTTTTTGTCCGGATTAAATAAATCCAGTTCCAGAAGTTTATCCCACATAATATCGTCCTGATCAATTTTTAAAATCAATCTGGTTTTAATTTCTACAGAATCTGTTGGATGATACGGCAAGAAAGAATTCACGAACTCACGATAACTCATGCTTTCAGAACCTTCCATGATATAACTATCGTCAGTCATGCCTAATTGCACAAACATATTCCATGCTTTCGAGAAACCCACTCTTCGAATTGTTCCTCTATATAAAGTCAGAATATCATCTAAACCATAAATCGATCTGTATTTAAGAGAATCCCGATTAGAATAGGCTTCAAATTTTCCGTAACCTTCAACTTCCAGAAATTCCGTTCTGCGAAAAACGGTTCCGTACGGAATATATTTATAAGTACCTTCCTGAACAAATTTTGCTGCCCCGCCTTGTCCCGCGAGAACGACATTTCTTGGAGCCCAGGTAAATTTGTAATTCCATAAATTATTGTCAGATTCCGGAGCGACTAATCCGCCGCAAAACGATTCAAAAAGCAGCATATTGCCGCCTTTTTCCCTGATTTCATCAATAACTTTCATGGCGCTCATATGATCAATTCCGGGATCTAGACCAATCTCATTCATGAAAATCAAATTGTTTTTCTTCGCTTCTTCGTCCAGTTCCTTCATAGCATCACTTATATATGATGCTGTGACAAGGTGTTTTTTAAACTGAAGACAATCTTTTGCAATCTCGATATGTAAATGGGCCGGAAGCATCGAAATTACAATAGACGCGTTTGCTATGGCTGCTTTTCTTTCTTCGGTATCAAAAATATTTAAAGCAATTGGAGTCGCATTTGGATGTTTCTGCGTCTTTTTTTCGGCCAAAGCCAAAGATAAATCAGCAACGATAAGATGTAAATTTTCAGTTTCTGATTTAGACAGTAAATAACGTATCAGTGATGATGCAGATCTACCGGCTCCAATTATTAAAACGCTTCTCATATTGTAAATATTTAACACAAATATATTTAATTGTTATAAATATAACAATTTTAATTTCAGAAAATTAATTTATTTTTTCGGTTTGAAACTTATAACTTGTTAATTCATTTGCTGAAAAAAGATTTTGATAAAGTAAAATGCTTTTTAATTAGTATTAAAGTATTTTTGTTTAAAATTTGAAAGAATAAAAAATATGAAAAGAAGAATAGTTTTAACAGGAGCTTTTATTGGAATGATTGCTATTATTTTAGGCGCTTTTGGAGCTCATTTATTAAAAAAATATTTATCTGTAGAAGAATTAAATACTTTTGAAGTTGGGGTTCGTTATCAAATGTATCATGCTTTCTTTTTATTCTTTCTTTCAACAAGAAAAGAGCTTGCTGAGAAAACCTTAAAAACAATTTATAATTTAGTTGTTGCAGGTGTACTTCTGTTTAGTGGTTCAATCTATTTATTAGCTACGAAAAGCCTTACTATTTTTGATTTCAAAATTATCGTATTCGCAACTCCTTTGGGTGGATTGTTGTTAATTATTGCCTGGCTAACATTATTTGTTACGATTTTGAGGAGAAAATCATAAAATCCCGAATAAAAAATTCTATCTAAAAATTAATCTTTAATTTTGTCTCATAAATAACATATAATCTTATTTATGTGAATTTATGTTGTTTTTTACTTTAATCAGAAAAAAATATAACAAATTCATTTTTAGGATTATAAGAAAATAAATTAGAAGCATTTATTTTTTGTTTTGCTGATTTAAAGGATAAAATTTTGCTTTTTTAATAGTAATAAAAGTGAAATTTAATTTTTTTTACAGAATTAATAATAAATCTCTAATTTTGCATTCTATTTTAATATCACACACAACTTAAAATTTATGGACACTAACACACTTTTCTCGCAATCGATTTCGTTGAAAGAATTAGGAATTGAAAATGCAAAAGTTCGCTACCAATTATCTGCAGATGAATTGCATGCGATCACTTTGCAATCAGGCCAAGGTGTTGAGAACTCTACGGGAGCATTGGCAATTGATACGGGCGAATTTACAGGTCGTTCTCCTCAGGATCGTTTTATTGTAAAAGACAATATTACTGAGGATCAAGTTTGGTGGGGAAATGTAAATATTCCTTTTGCACCGGATGCTTTTGAAAAATTATACAATAAGGTAACACAGTTTTTATCAAATAAGGAAGTTTTTGTTCGTGATTCTTATGTTTGTTCTGATACAAATTATAGACTGAATGTTCGTGTGGTAACAGAAACTGCGTGGTCAAATTTGTTTTGTTACAATATGTTTCTTCGTCCGGAAGAATCAGAACTGGCAAATTTTACTCCGGAATGGACTGTAGTTTGTGCGCCAAGTTTTATGGCAGATCCTGCTGTAGACGGAACGCGACAGTCTAATTTTGCTATTTTAGATTTTACTAAAAAAATAGCTCTTATTGGAGGAACCGGATATACAGGAGAAATGAAAAAAGGAATATTCTCTGCTTTGAATTTCATTTTGCCGGTTTTCAAAAATACATTACCAATGCATTGCAGCGCCAATGTTGGTGAAGATGGAGATACAGCGATTTTCTTTGGATTATCAGGAACAGGAAAAACAACTTTATCAGCAGATCCTGAACGTAAGTTAATTGGAGATGATGAACACGGTTGGACGGCAGAAAACACAGTTTTTAACTTCGAAGGCGGTTGTTATGCGAAAGTGATTAATTTAACCGAAGAAAACGAACCGGACATTTTTAGAGCCATCAAAAAAGGAGCGCTTTTAGAAAATGTAGTTTTTAAACCGGGAACAAATGAAGTTGATTATGATGATGTTTCGATTACACAAAATACTCGTGTAAGTTACCCAATCACACATATCGATAATATTCAGCCAGGTTCTATTGGCCATAATCCTAAAAATATATTTTTCTTAACGGCAGATTCTTTCGGAATTTTGCCTCCAATCTCAAAACTAACTCCGGGACAAGCCGCTTACCATTTTATCTCAGGATATACCGCAAAAGTAGCAGGAACTGAAGCAGGGGTAACAGAACCACAACCTAACTTTTCGGCTTGTTTTGGTGCGCCATTCATGCCTTTGCATCCAACTCGTTATGCCGAAATGCTGACTAAAAAGATGAAAGATGCAGATGTAAAAGTTTGGTTAATCAACACGGGCTGGACAGGTGGAGCTTACGGAACAGGAAGCCGTATGAAACTAAAATATACTCGTGCCATGATTACCGCTGCATTAAACGGAGAACTGGATAATGTTGAGTTTGAAAATCATGCAGTATTTGGAATTGCAAAACCACAATCTTGCCCGAATGTTCCAAACGAAATTTTAAATCCGAGAAATACTTGGGAAGATCCTGAGTTATACGATAAAAAAGCAATAGAATTAGCTCAGAAATTCAAAGCTAATTTTGCCAAATTTGAAGAATTTGCCAATGCCGAAATTTTGGCTGGCGCACCGATTACAGAATAAGGGAAGTTACTAATTCAAATTAAGAAAAGCTGTTCAGTGATGAACAGCTTTTTTGTTTTTATAATGAAATTGATCAAAGAATGTCAGGCTGAGCGAAGTCGAAGCCCCGCAAGCACTTCTCCCGAAGCCTCTGGATCGCTCAGTGTGACAAACGTTTTTCAGCTCATTTTATAAGAGAATAATAATGCAAAATAAACTATAATAGATAAGATTATTTAAAGCTCAACTAAAAACAAATCAACTATTTACCTCAAAATTAAATTTTTGGCGTTAAATTTGCCCTATCAATCACAATCAAAAATCATCAATCATGTTAAAACAATTTTTCATCCTTTGTTCTGGAGCAGATCGGGACTTACTCGAAGGCTGCTCAGAAGGCGAGCAAACCAAATATGTTGGTATTGGTGCCACCGTTTTCTTCACCGCAGTTATGGCTTTTTTAGCGAGTGCTTATGCGCTTTTTACTGTTTTTGACTCTATTTATCCAGCTCTTATTTTTGGATTTGTATGGAGTTTATTAATCTTTAATCTGGATCGATTTATTGTTTCGACAATTAAAAAAAGAGATCGTTTTATGGATGAATTTCTGCAAGCGACTCCCAGAATTATGCTGGCTATTATTATTGCCATTGTAATTTCGAAACCATTAGAAATTAAAATTTTCGAAAAAGAAATCAATACCGTTTTATTAAAAGAAAAAAATGAAATGGAATTGGCCAATAAAAAACAAGTTGGTAATTATTTCAAATCAGATTTGGATAAAAATAAGGCTGAGATTGCAGCTTTAAAAGCGGATATTCTGAAAAAAGAAAAAGAAGTAAACGCACTTTATTCTACTTATATTACTGAAGCCGAAGGAACAACAGGAACAAAAAAACTCGGAAAAGGTCCGGTTTATAAAGAAAAACGCGAAAAGCACGATGCAACTTTAAAAGAATTTGAAGCTTTAAAAACAACTAACGAAGCTAAAATTGCCGAGAAAGAAAAAACAGGAAAGCAGCTTCAGGCAGACTTAGATAAAAAAGTATCACAAACACAACCTATTATTGAAGGTTTTGATGGATTAATGGCGCGTATTAATGCACTCAATAAATTGCCCTGGCTTCCTTCATTTTTTATAATGTTGTTGTTTTTGGCAATTGAAACATCTCCGATTATTGCAAAGTTATTAGCGCCAAAAGGAGAATTTGATTTTAAACAAGAAGAAGCCGAAACAGCCATGAAAGCTACTTTGGCACAAAATAAATACCAACGCGATTTATTAGTAAAAACAAGTGCTCAAATGCACGATAAAGTTTATGCAGATATCGCCGAAGATAAAAACCTTTATGATCTCCAACGTAAAAAAGCAACGGAGTTATTAGAACTTCAGGCACATAATTTTGTAGAAAAACAAAAAGCGACGCTGTAGTCTTTAAAGTTAGAAAGTCTTAAAGTCATTCACTTTAACTTGTATAAAAAGAAAGCCAGAAATAGAAAAATCTATTCTGGCTTTTTACTTGAAAAACTTTATGACTTTAGACTTTCGACTAAAATTACATGTAACTCAATATTTCTTTTTTAAACGCATCGTATTCACCTTGCATGATTAATCCGTTGTCTAATAGTTTTTTATAATTCTGTAATTTATCAAAAAGTTCTTCTTTAGATAATTCACTTAATTTACGATCTACGGTTGAAGGTTGAGTTTGTTGAATTGGCTCATAAGTTTCAGTGTAAGATGGAGTTGTAGCTGGCAAAATTTCTGCATAATTCGTTACTTCTTCAGTTTCAACTTCTTCAACTTCGTCTTCGAAATCATCTTCTGCTTCAATAACTTTTACTGGTTCTACAGTCGGAGCTTCTGCAACAGCTGGATTTTTAAGTAAATCTAATTGTTCTTTAGCATACGTATAAATTTTTCTTGCCTGAGTTTTCGGAATATAATCTATCGAAATAGTTAAATCCGTTGTAGTTCCAAATGAAAATTCAGAACCCAAAATGTTTTCCTTTACAAAAGTGCTCGCAATATCATCCCAGGTATAATCTGTAAAATCCATTGAAAGACCTAAATTCTTAGGTTTGCAAATAATAATACGTTTATTCGTTAAAATTATACTATCCGGAAAAACAGTAATCGCAGGCTTTTTTTGTACGGCGATATATCCAATTTCTTCATTTTTCATCAATAAATCATTGAGTTTCGAAGTAATTTTTTCAATCGCTTTTGGATCTTGTTCTTCGTTCAGAAATTTTTTAAATTGTTCTTTCATGTTCTATAAGTTGCTTGGTTGCAAATTAATTGAGTTGTTCAGTTTTTTGTCTTACGCTACAAATGTAATGCCTAATTTTCTAATTCAGTAATTTCATTTTGAATTTTCTTTGTCAAACTTTTGAAAACCAATTCATACGAATGATCGATTAATTCTTTTATGAGACTGTTCGATAAATTTCCGTTAAGGGCAATCGTATTCCAATGCACTTTACTCATATGAAACCCCGGTTTTATCTCGTCATATTCCGCTCTTAATTCCTGTGCGCGTTCCGGATCGCATTTTAAATTCACCGATTGTTCGTTCTTTTCCCATTGTGATAAGGAAGATAAAGCAAACATTTTTCCGCCCACTTTAAACACTAAAGTGTCTTCATCAAAAGGAAAATGTTCGCTAACGCCTTTTTTAGAAAGACAATATTCGTAATACGTTTCCAGATTCATATTCTTTTTTATTTACTAATTTCACCTAAATGTGTGTACTTAAAGCCACTTTCATATTTTAAGCCATAACCAAAAATTCGGTCCATTGCTGAATGCGAAAATAAAATAATCCCAATTAATTGAATAATTTCAATCTTTAAATAACAGCCAATTATATAAAGTAAAATCGCGATTCCTTTATGATGGAATAAATTGTAGAAAAATGCGCCGGTTTTATTCCCAAAAGCAAAACCAATCATTGAAAAATCCGGTGCTAAAATTAAAACTAAAAACCACCACCATTGATAATTCAAAAGGCTGAATAAATAGATTCCGAGGATAAATAATCCTAATTCTTCAAGTTTAAGTATTGTTTTCATCATAATTTTTTCTCCATTAGTTTTTCAGGATGTTCGAGTTCGGTAAAACCAAATTTACGATATAAAAAGTGTGCATCTGTTGTAGCTAATCTCCATATTTTAAGGTCTTTTAGAATAGGTTCGTTCATCATGGCCTCAATTAAAATAGACGAATATCCTTTTCCTCGATGTTCTTCGGTAATAAAAACATCCATTACATATCCAAAAACCACATAATCTGTAATGACGCGGGCAAAACCAATTTGTTTGTCATTTAAGTAAATTCCAAAACAAACCGAAGCATCAATTGTAGTTTGAACTTCCTCGATAGTTCTTCCGGCAGCCCAATAAATATCTTTTAAAAAGTTTTGTATGAACGGAACGTTAAGTTTGGTTTTATCTGTTGAAACATTAATCATATTCTGTTGTTTTTTTGCCAAGAATTACACGAATTTTCGCGAATTAATTCTTTGGTTCGGGTATAAGAAATTAGTGCAAATTCGTGTAATTCGTGGCAGATCTTAAATTTTATATAGTATTGGCTTGCTTGGACTTGCATCATTTTCAAATGAAGCAATTTGAAGATTTAGTATATAATCCCCATCTTCAATTTCATCAGAAACATAAATCATTTCGGTAATTGTAGCATTTAATCGCGCATCAGAGTTTAAATCTAAAGTGTCTTTTACGTTCCAAAATGCTTTGTGAGCTAATAGTTTTCCTTCGTCATGTTCTTTGTCTACACTTGGTAAATCAATCAATAAATGCTGAATTTCGCTTTCGCGGATAAAAATCGCTGCTTCTTCAGACAAATAAGGTGGATTTGTATTCGAGTATTTTCGAGACTTTTTTTCTTTTTGATTGGGAAGTGTTCTAATAATTAGACCTTCAGTTGTCACACTGAGCGATCCCGAGGCTTCGGGAGAAGTGCTCAACGCTTTTTCAATTGATTTTTTCGTAATCACCAAATCATCACCAATTTTTTCCGGTTCAACCGTAATCAATTTTGCAAAGAAAAAAAACTGCTTTAAGGACTGATTTATACTATAAAAATCATTGGTAATATGACCCAAACATTCTGTATGCGTGCCATGTCCGTGCGGATTAAAGAAAATATTATTGAAATTGGTCGAAGACTTTCCTTCAGAAACTTTCCCGATCCAATCGCCAAAAACCACAGGTTCAATAACCGGTTTTTCAATATACCACGCAATCGGATTTTCGTCTGTATTTGTTAACGGAATCGAAATATCAATGGGTTTTGATAAGTCTATCTCGAAGTTGTTGATTTTTGCTATCATAGTTCTAACCGCAAGGGTCGCAAAGGTTCTACGCAAAGTTCGCAAGGTTTTATTAATTGTCTTTTTAAATTAAGAAGCTAGAGCTTGTTTACAACCCTGCGCATTCCATTTTTAATTAAAGCTACATTGAAATTGATTAATAAACCTAATTTGCAATTTGTTAATTTTAAATAAGTTAATAATTGAGCAAAATGGACTTCATTCAGGGCATCAACAGATTTTATTTCCAAAATTAATTTATTTTCAACTATTATGTCCAATCGATAACCAATATCTAATTTTACTTCTTCGTAAATTAAAGGTAAAGGTTTTTGTTTTTCAATTTCTAAACCTAACTTTTTTAATTCATAAAAAAGACATTCTTCATAAGCGCTTTCTAAAAGTCCTGGCCCTAAAGTTTGATGAACTTTTAAGGCGCAGTTAAATACAATTCGTGATAATTCATTTTCTGACATGAGTAACTAATTTAGTTTTATCTATTAAAAACCAAATTTAGTATATCTTCGCATTTTTTATAGGATTATTCTCTCGAAATATAAAATAGCGTGCTTTGCGTAAAACTTAGCGAACCTTGCGGTTGGACTTCTTACTCCAAATTTAAGTAAAACAGATCACTTGCAATTCCATCCGTTAAAAATTTTCCTTTTGCGGTTGGTTTTAAAATATTGTTTTCAATAAAAAGCAAATCGTCATTTAAGAATTTCTGACTTTGTTTTTTTAGATAATTCAAATAATCCAAGCCAAATTCAGTTTCAATTCGGTCTAATGAAACGCCCCAAATTGTTCTTAAACCCGTCATAATATATTCGTTATAACGATCTGATTTTGTTAGGGTTTCAGTTTCTATTGGTAAAATATTATCCTGAATAGATTTTAGATAAAGCGAATTATTCGCCACATTCCAACCTCTTTTTTCACCATCATAACTATGTGCCGAAGGACCAATTCCGATATATTTTTTCCCTAACCAATACGCCGAATTGTTTTTGGAGAAATAATTCTCTTTTCCGAAATTCGATAATTCGTAGTGAATAAAACCGTTTTTTTGAAGCGTTTCAACCAAAATCATAAAATGGTTTGAAGCAACTTCATCTTGTGGTTCTGCTATTTTTCCGGTATCGATTAGTTTTCTTAAAGCTGTTTTGGGTTCAACAGTCAAAGCATAACTTGAAATATGCGGAATGCCAAAACTCAATGCAGTTTCAATATTCTGTTTCCACATTTCGTCAGTTAACCCCGGAATTCCGTAAATTAAATCAAGCGAAATATTATCAAAATATTTAGTTGCTTCTCTTAAACAATTTATGGCTTCCGCCGAATTATGAGCCCGATTCATCATTTTTAAATCGTCTTCATAAAAAGACTGAATACCAATGCTTAAGCGATTTATTTGGCTTTTAGATAATTCTAAAAGTCTTTGAGCAGATAAATCATCCGGATTGGCTTCAAGCGTAATTTCGGGATTTTCTACAACTTTATAATTTTTATAAACTTCAGAAATTAAAAAGTTTATTTCTTCATTTGACAAAACAGAAGGAGTTCCGCCACCAAAATAAATGGTTTCAATCTGATTGTCATTTCGAGCGGAGTCGAGAAGCTCAAACTCATTTTTGCGCATGCTTATTTCTTTGGCTAAAGCCAAAACCATCTCGTCTTTCTTCTTCATCGAAGTCGAAAAATGAAAGTCGCAATAGTGGCAAGCCTGTTTGCAAAATGGTATGTGAATGTAGATTCCTGACATTTTAATAGATAATTAGATAATGTGTCAATTAGATAATTTATTCGTTGTCTACAGCATTATCTAATTATCAAATTTTCTCAATTGACACATTATTTTTTAACTCGTTCTTCATTTTGTTTCACAAAAGCATCCCAGCCCGTATAACTTTTTCCGGCAACAATTTTTCCTGAATTAAAGAAATGACAAACCGCTGCTGCCAAACCATCAGTTGAATCCAGATTTTTAGGCAATTCTTTCAAGCCTAATAGTTGTTGCAGCATTTTGGCAACTTGTTCTTTGCTGGCATTTCCGTTTCCGGTAATTGCCATTTTTATCTTTTTGGGTTCGTATTCTGTAATCGGAATATCTCTTGAAAGTCCCGCAGCCATTGCAACTCCTTGTGCGCGACCTAATTTTAGCATCGATTGAACGTTTTTACCAAAGAAAGGCGCTTCAATCGCGATTTCGTCCGGATGATGCGTTTCTATTAATTCGATCGTTCGCTCAAAAATGATTTTTAGTTTTTGGTAATGATTGTCATATTTGGACAATTGCAATTCGTTAAGCTGCAAAAACTCCATTTTTTTATTGGTGACTTTAATCAATCCAAAACCCATGATTGTTGTTCCGGGGTCAATACCTAATATGATGCGTTCTTTTGTCAAGTGTTTTTTGTTTCAGGTTTCGGGTTTAGAAAATTGGCACATTTTCTAATTTTCAAATTGGCACATTTTCATTGCCACATTTTCAAATTGATTACTTTTGCAGCATGATTTCAATTCCTCACAAAGCTAAACAATTCCTAGTTCTTCTGGTCAAACTTTTGATTGTAGGTGGCGCATTTTATTTTATTTATAATCAGTTGGCGCACAATGACAAACTTGATTGGCAGAAGTTCAGCACATTATTTCGCAAAAATCAATCGGTTTTAGGAATTGGGTTTATATTGCTTTTAAGTGTTCTGAATCGCTATTTTGAGATTTTAAAATGGCAGAATTTAGCCAGAGTAATTCATGAAATATCTTTGGGCGAAGCAACAAAACAAGTTCTTGCAGCTTTAACGGCAGGAATTTTTACACCAAATGGAGTAGGAGAATATGCCGGAAAAGCATTGTTTTATCCAAAAACGGATGCTAAAAAAGTAGTTTTCCTGAACTTGATCTGCAACGGAATACAAATGGTTTTGACTGTTTTATTTGGAACAATTGGCTTACTATTTCTCGGATATTGGAAATGGGTTTTAGGAATAATCGCAATATCTTTTTTCTTTTTTCTTTTTTCTGTACTCTTTAAAAAGATAAAAATCAAAGGATATTCAATCGAAAAATTGCTTCATAAGATTAACGGAATTCCGAAACCGATTCATCGAAAAAATATTCTTTTAGGAACTTTACGTTATTTGGTTTTCTCGCATCAATATTATTTTTTGTTTTTGGCTTTTGATGTCGATTTGCCTTATTTTACGCTAATTGCTACAATTGCTGTAGTTTATTTTTTAGCCTCTTCATTGCCTACTTTTCAGTTTTTAGACTTTGCGGTAAAAGGAAGTGTAGCGATTTATTTTTTCGGAATTTTAGGCGTAAACGAATGGATCGTCGTTTTTATAAGCACATTAATGTGGTTTCTTAATGTGGTTTTACCGGTAATTATTGGCGCTTATTATGTATTGAATTTCAAGACAAAAACGGTAGAATGATTTTGGTTTTATTTGTCATATCAAGCATTTATTTAATTAGTATTCTCTTACTTATTTATGGCTTTACGAAAGTAAAAAAGTATCAAAAAACAGATCTAAAACCTCAAACGAGTTTTACGATTATAGTTCCGTTCAGAAATGAAGCCCATAATTTGCCTAATCTTTTGCAAAGTTTCTCAGAGCTCAATTATCCGAAAGATTTATTTGAAATAATTCTGGTTGATGACAATTCTAAAGAAAAGTTTCATATTTCACATTTTACAATTAACGTTTTACAAATAAACAATATTCGCATTTCGAATTCTCCTAAAAAAGATGCTATTTCAACAGCGATGAAACACGTAAAAACCAATTGGGTTGTTACAACTGATGCCGATTGTATTGTGCCAAAAAACTGGCTTTTAACGTTTGATAATTATATTCAGGAAAACAAAGTTTCTATGATCGCCGGAGCTGTTTCGTATGAATGTGAAAAATCCTTTTTGCATCATTTTCAGCAATTGGATTTAACAAGTTTGCAAGGCGCAACAATTGGAAGTTTTGGAATTAAGAAAGCTTTTATGTGTAATGGAGCAAATTTTGCGTACACCAAATCAGTATTCGAAAAACTAAATGGTTTTAGCGGAAACAACAAAATTGCCAGTGGTGATGATGTTTTTTTATTGCAAAAAGCGGCGAATCTATTTCCAAATGAAGTTCATTATTTAAAAGCGGAAAAAGCGATTGTAAGTACAAAACCAACCGAAAACTGGAAAGCTTTATTTTATCAAAGAGTGCGTTGGGCGGCGAAAACAAGTTCTTATCAAAGTGTTTTTGGTAAGGCTTTAGGATTGATTGTTTTTTTCGGGAATCTGAGTTTTGTAATTGGTTTTTTTCTTTTCCTTTTTGGAATTTGGCCTTATCCTTTTTTTGTTTTGTTTGCTTTTTTAAAGTTCGTAGTCGATTTTATTTTGCTTTATAGTACCAATCGATTTTTAACCAAATCCAGAATAAAAAGCTTGCTTTTAAGCAGTTTATTGTATCCGTTTTTTAGTTCGACTGTGGCTTTGTACAGTTTGTTTGGTTCTTATGAATGGAAGGGGAGAAAGTTTAAAGTATAAAATCCAAATTCCAATAATCTTTCGTTATGTTGGAACGCTAAAATGGCACGCGGATGACACAGATTCGCTTTGCGAAAGCGCGGATTAAGCGGATTTTTTTCTTAGGATTTTGAGTAATATTTATTTTCAATTTTGTCATTTCAACCGAGTTTAAATGAACTTATATCACTTATATGGTCAGGAAAAAAACTATTCTTTGCCTTTTTCTTTAAGAATTACAGGCAAAATAAATTGTGTTTTCACCGGAACTCCGCGTTTTATGGCAGGATTTATTTTCGGGAAATTAACTAAACGTGCCTGTAAAATGCTATCGATTTTGATGGTATTATAAGCAACAGAATCAGTAGGGAATTGTGGTTCGAATTTCATCGTCGCATTAGGAAAAACAGTTACTTTTACCTCGATTGTGTCGAGTTCAGGATATAATATCGACAAAGTATCGATGTCTAGTTTTTCCTGAATAAGCTGTGCCATTACTTCAAAAAAACATTGCTGGCGCATTTTTTTATCGGGAATTTTTTCGCAATCAACTACAGATGGATATTCGTCAACTTCTTTCCAGTTAATAGATTTTAATTCCTTTTGAAGTAATTCTTTTTCAGACGGAACCTGCTTCTCAAAATATTGACAAGAATTGAAAAATAGGAAGATTAAAAAAAGAGAAAACTGCTTCAAGATTTTGATGTTGAAATGGGTGAACTAATTATGCTATAAAAATACGATTATTTTTTTTGAGAAGCTTTGTATTGCAAATATTCTTCATAGCTTTCTGAGAGCCATTTTTCCTTATTTTCTGCAGCAACTTGCTTTTGATCAGGATATAATGATGCAAGTCTGTCTGAGAAGGCCGCAATTTGAACCGTATAGTTATAAAACTCAGTTTTGGTCAAAATAGTATTGGGATCATTTTTACGACTAAAATATTCGAAGAAAAGCGTATCAAATTCTTTCATAGAGAAATTTAATACTTTTTTCTTCTTACTTTTATAAATGCTGTCCTGTAGCAATTGATCGTCGACAGAAAGTTTTTTGGTTTGCGCATAAGTATGATTGTTGATCGCGAGGATCAAAAAAGAAAATAGCAGGAATTTAAAAAATACGCGCATTAACGAACTTTACTGAAGGTTTGTAGGGGCAAAATTACAAAAATATATGGATTTATTATTGGTATTACTCGGTTTTATATGCATGATTGTGGGTGTTTTTGGCAGTTTTTTACCTGTTTTGCCTGGTTTAACAAGTTGCTGGGTAGGTTTATTATTGCTTTATTTAACAAAAGCCGTAGAGAATAATTATTGGGTTTTAGGAATTACACTTTTATTGACTGTAATTATTACTATTTTGGATTATATAATTCCGGCAAAAGGAACCCGAAAATTTGGCGGAAGTTCGTACGGAGTTTGGGGCACAAACATTGGTTTAATCGTTGGAATTCTAGCTCCTGTACCTTTTGGAGTTATTATAGGGCCATTTGTTGGAGCCTTTGTAGGCGAAATAATTTATGATTCTAAAAATCATCAAAGAGCACTAAAAGCGGCGACAGGTTCATTGCTGGGTTTTTTGGCTTCAAGTTTTATAAATTTTATGTTTTGTATTATTTTTCTAGGTATTTTTTTGCACACAACATGGGAATATCGAAACTTATTGTTTTAATTGTATAACATACATTTAAGCTTTTTCTTATGTTTTGATATTTTTAAGAATTCATTTATTTTTTTGAAAAAATATTTTTGGTTTGTTTTGATAACGAAAGTGTTATGTTTATTGGTACTTCCAGTTTTTTTTGTTAAAAAGGCTAAAATTCTTGTTGTAATCTTTTAACTTATTTTTTGGAAATGTTAATATATTTTATATTTTTATCCTGATAAACGATAAAAAGCCCCACTTTATCGGTTATTTTGAACAAGTTTAAATAATTTTTTTAAAATACTAAGCTATGACTCCAAACCTACAAATTGAACTTAGACGTTTTATTTCTTCTAATGTTATTTCAAAGTTGAATAAGTTTTATTTTGAAAATGATGCACTTTTAATAAAGGGAATCGATGTTTCGATTGGAACAATTTTAATGGGCTTGTACAATAAAGCCGAAGAGTCAGATTTTTATAAAAGAATTATTTCGCTAGTTGAAGAAGATTCTACTTTTTATCAGGAAATTGATTTTACTTCCGGAAGAATTTTATCAGTAGATGATTGTTATCGCGTTGAAGGAAACGCTTTACTTAAAGAAATTTTTACCGCCAAAAAAGGAAGAATTTCTGAAATGATTTCAAACGAAGTCGGTATCAAAAGCGAAACGGCCAGAGAAATCCTTAATTTTTCAGCTTTACTTGTAGTTTCGTATCTTAAAAATAATATCCAGTTACTTGACAGTTTAAAATTACTTCTTGAAGATCAAAAAAGAGATATTTTAAACAGTATTCATCCAGGAATCAAAATCATACTAGGATTCTCGTGTTACGAATCTGTAGAAGACAAAAACCAATCTATCGGAAGATCAATTTTCACTTTATTCGGACACAATTTTTTCAGTTTCTAAATAAAAAAAATCCCATCTTACAAAAGTAAAACAGGATTTATATTTAATTAAAATTTGAAATGTTTCTTAAACGTTTTTCAAATTGATAATTTCTTGTTCCGTCAAAAAGCGCCAGTTACCTCTAGGTAAATTCTTTTTCGTCAACCCGGCAAATGACACACGGTCAATACGTAAAACGTCATAATCAAAGTTTTCGAAAATTGCACGAACCACTTTTACATTCGAAGAACGTAATTTAAGCCCAACTTCGCTTTTCGCTTCTTTTTCAATATAGCTTATTTCCTCAACAAAAACGCGGTGTCCGTCAAGAACCAAACCTTTGCTAATTTTTTCTAAATCCTCAAATTTCAAGTTTTTGTCTAATGAAACCTGATAGATTTTAGATGATTTCTGACTCGGTAAAGTAAATTTACGAATCATATCCGTATCGTTTGTAAACAACAATAAACCAGTTGTGTTTTTGTCCATTCGACCAATCGGAGCAATTTTTGCTGTTGTAGAACCACGAACCAATTCTAAAACATTACGATATTCCTGACCTTCGTCAAGAGCCGTAGTAAAGTTTTTAGGTTTGTTCAACAAGATGTATTCTTTCTTTTCAGGAGTCAAAACAACACCATCAAAGTTTACAACATCGTTTAATTTAACTAAATAACCCATTTCAGTAACCGGAACCCCATTTACTTTTACGTTCCCGGACTGAATGTATATATCGGCATCACGACGCGAACAAACTCCAGAATTAGAGATGTATTTGTTCAAACGAATTTCGTCTGCAGCTTTTTGTCTTTTTGGAGCCTGATTTTGTTTTTTAATCTTTTCTGCCTTTTCTTCTTCCGCAGCCTTAACAGCAGGTTTCACTTTTTTTGGCCCTTGAGCGCGCTTCGCCATAGGAGGTTTTGGCTTGTTAGAGTTTGGCCTAGAGCTATTTGGTCTAGAACCGCCTCTTTTATTATTGCCTTCCTTATTGTTCATAAATTCTGTAATTTGTGCAAAGATAGTTTATTCTTGCTAAATAATCCTAAGTTCATTGTTCTTAGATTGATAGCTATTATTTTTTGGGGTTGCAGGAGCATCACAATAGGCTTTTTTTCAGGCAGATTTCCTGCTTTTCGCTTCAATCTTTTATTTTTTTAAAGAAATAAATAAAAGGATTTCCACTTCAAACGAAGTTCACCAAACTCCTATGAAAATAAATGTTAAGTGAAGTTATTCAGAGCTGGTTTCAAACAAAAGGCTTCTTTTAAATATTTTGGATTGAGTTATTACGCAAAGATACACAAAGATCTCACAGAGTAACGCAAAAGATTGGAAAAGAAAACTCAGTGAATCTCTGTGAAATCTTTGTGTATCTCTGTGTGGTAATTAATTCTTTTTAATATTAAAAAATCAGCACACATCTGCCTAAACCCGCGTCATCAGCGTGCCATTATTTAAAAGTTAAAAGCAAATTTTTCCCATGCCATAAAACGCTTGGATTAATCAAAACAATGCAAAAAACGCCCGAAACAATCAAGAATTTAAGTACGTTATGCAACATCAGGAATTGTTCTTTAGACTTTGATCTCCATAAATAAATCAGGAAAAACAGCAAAACGGCAAAACACACATAAAAGTAAATGTCCATGTACCCAACATCATAAATATTGATCAGAAAGTAAACCGGAACAATCGTTAAAAAGGTTAGAACAGTAATGATTTGTTTAGAAACTGTTTCGTTATAAAGTATCGGAATCGTTTTGTAATCGTTCGCCAAATCACCTTTTATATTCTCAAGATCTTTTATCATTTCCCTAATTAGTAATAACAAAAACAAGAAAATTGCGTGAGCTGAAATAACCATAAAATGGCTCATGTGATTTTCTATTTCTTCAAACGAAATCGTATTGTAAAAGTATAAAAGAATAGCAAAAAATGGAATTACAGCCATAAAAGCCGCTGTGAGATTTCCAACAATTGGATATTTTTTTATTTTATGAGAGTAAAACCAAATCAGGAAAATATAAGCCGAAAAGAATAAAAAAGCACGCCATGAAACAATCAATGCCATTAAAACGGCCAGAAAATTCAAAGTAAAATAAACCGAAAGTTTTGTTTTTTGACTTACCAATCGATCCAGCATTGATTTATTGGGTCTGTTGATTAAATCTTTCTGACTATCATAAAAATTATTGATAATATAACCTGAAGCAATCGTAATCGCCGAAGCAAAAACAATCAGGAATAAGTTGAAATCCAGCAAAATGTCAAGTGCCCTTTTTTCAGGAGCCAGTATGAAAATCGCTGATAAATATTGCGCCAAAACAATAATCGGGATGTTATAGCCTCTTACTACAGAGAACAAACTAACAATTTTCATGACTAAAAGCTTGTGCTGTCTGCTTAACATTTTTTAATTAAAGTTTTTGGATTTGGGCCTAAATTAAGATTTTTTGTTGATGAAAGAAGAATGATCAAAGTTTATTTTTTAATAATACTTTCGAACCAAAACCTAATTTTCGAATACAAGCCAACGCTTGCTTTTGAGTCATATTGACTTCTTTTATGTCTTTTTTTTCTACAAAAACAACAGAACCACTCCACGGATTTGGAGCATCCGGAATAAAAACGGCAAAATTGTTTTCGTCTATTTCTTCAACTAAAAAGGCAAATTGCAAACCTGCATCCGTCGGAACCAAAATGACTTTTAAATCCTGATTAGATTCAAAACCCATAATGCTTTCGTTCATGCTTTTCATGAAAGAATAACCAGGAACAAAACTTAAAATGCTTTCTTCTAATTTGTGAATCAATCTTTGCGCATATGTCGTTTTAGCGATTAAGCCTGCGGCAAAACAAATAATCACAATAATTAATATTGCTGTAATTTCTTCAATTGCCAGCCCTAGAACTTTTACTTTCGGAAAATGATTTACAATTGGGTTTGTTATTTTTTGAATAATACTAAAGCCTTTTTCCAAAAGAACCAAAAGTAAAATCAATGGTGCTAAAAATAAAATTCCTCCTAAAAAAGTTGCTTTGATGATTTTAAAAATACTTTTCATATTCAATAACTTTTTAGGATTAAGATTTCAGGAAAATGTATTCAAATAACTAAAGCTTTTAGGGATTTAACTTTAAAACTGATAAACTACTTCTAATTTATAGTCTTTCAAAGACGCTTTAGCACGTTCTAAATCTTCAGTAAAACCAAGAATATATCCGCCGCCGCCAGAACCACAAAGTTTTAAATAATAATCGTTTGTATCAATTCCGTTTTGCCAGATTCCGTGAAATTGTTCCGGGATCATTGGTTTAAAGTTATTTAAAACGACTTTTGACAGCTTTTTAGTATTGGTAAACAAAGATTTCATGTCGCCATGCAAAAAGTTTTCTACACAAGCGTCTGTATATTTTACGAATTGGTTTTTAAGCATCGTACGGAAACCTTTGTCTTTCAGATTTTCCATAAAAATATTGACCATTGGAGCCGTTTCGCCTACAATTCCGGAATCTAATAAAAATACAGCACCTTTTCCGTCAAAACTTTGAGTCGGAATTCCGGTTGCTTCAATATTATCTTTAGAATTAATTAAAATTGGAATACTCAAATAACTGTTTAAAGGATCTAAACCAGAACTTTTTCCGTGGAAAAAACTCTCCATTTGAGAAAATATATTTTTTAACTGCAACAGTTTTTCACGGGTTAAATTCTCTAAAACCGTTATTTTGTGTGTAGCATATTTATCGTAAATAGCAGCAACAAGAGCGCCGCTGCTTCCAACTCCGTAACCTTGCGGAATACTTGAGTCAAAATACATCCCGGTTTCAACATCATTTTTTAAAGTTAACAAATCAAAAGCAACCAATTCTGGCTGCTCATTTTGTAAAGCTTCAAGATAAGTTGTGTAACGTCTTAAACTCGCGTTTGATGCGATTGCTTCAGCCGAAGGATCTTCGATTTTCTTCAATGCACCATTATAAAAATTATAAGGAATAGAAAGTCCTTTAGAGTCACGGATGATTCCGTATTCTCCAAAGAGTAATATTTTTGAGTAAAATAATGGTCCTTTCATAATTTATTTAATGTCTTTCTTTATTTTATTTGGGGTAGAAGATTTCTTATATAATCCCTTCTCAAGAATCTCTCGAACTTTTTTTATAATTATAGGGTTGTCACATTCCATAATCAATTTAGCTATTTCGATTTTTTCTAATTCTATGTTCATTTTTAATTAGCCTTTAATATATAATCCAATAATCATCATAGCTAAAGCAAAAAATAAACCAACGAACCATTTAATCATATCATTTTTTGCATCTGTAATTTCTTTTTTTACAAAATCTTTAGAAGCAATTTCATTTTTGTCTTGTCTAATTTCTTCACTAATGGTTCTGTCGATTGCTTCAACAAATTCCTTGGCCTTAGCTTCATCAAGATTTAGCTCTTTTCTAAATAAATCGTAAAGTTTTATAGTTGCACTATTCATATTCTTAACTAAAAAAGGTATTCTAATATATAAAGATACGCAAAATTATAATGCAATTGCACCATCTCCAATTTGGTCGCAAATGTACTGACGATTCTGACAAAATACAACTAATTCGTCCTGAATAAATTGTAATACTTTTCCGCTAACGTTTTCGGGATATAAAACATGCACATTTGCACCGGCATCAAGCGTAAAACAAACCGGAATCTGGGTTTCAGTTCTAAATTTCCAGATTGCATTGATGATTTGCAAAGTATTTGGTTTCATTAAAATAAAATACGGCATCGATGTCATCATCATAGCGTGCAAAGTCAAAGCTTCGCTTTCTACAACTTTAATGAATTCGTCTAAATTTCCGCTTTCAAAAATGGCTATTAACTGATCCAGATTTTCATGCGCCTGAGCAAAACGCCTTTCGGCATAAGGATGATTGTGCATTAAATCATGCCCAACAGTGCTTGAAACTTGTTTTTCGCCTTTATCAACCAATAAAATCGTGTCCTGATAATTCTTGAAATTGTCATGAATTGCATACGGAAATTCAACTCCATACAAATCAGTACTTCCTTTAATGTTTGCCTGGTTTCCCCAAACCACTACATTTCCTTTTACGCTTCGGCAAGCACTTCCGGAACCCAAACGGGCTAAAAAAGAAGCTTTTTGATAGAAATATTCATCTGTCATTTCAGGATTCAAAGCTTTTTCTAAACTCATAAAATTCATAGCCAAAGCCGCCATTCCCGAAGCCGAAGAAGCAATTCCTGAACTATGCGGAAATGTATTTTGTGTATCAATCGTAAAATGATAATCCTTTAAAAAAGGCAAATAAACTTCAATTCTTTCTAAAAATTTCTGAATTTTTGGTTTGAAATCTTCTTTTGGTTTTCCTTCAAAAAGTAAATCAAAAGAAAAAATATCATTTCTCTCACTAAGTGGAGCCGAAGTGTATCGCTTCGAAAAACCTAATTTAGTAATCGTTTTGCAATTATTAAGCGTAAAACTAACCGAAGGGTTTGCCGGAATTTGATTGTCTTTTTTACCCCAATATTTTACTAATGCAATATTGCTTGGAGCGCTCCATTCAAAATTTCCATTTTCAATTGTCGAAGTATATTTTTTAGGAATAAAATCAGTTGCTGTAACCATGAATTATAAATTTTGGCAAAGATAGTTTTTTCACCATAATAGATAATTTTTTCACGATATAACTTATATAAGATATTATAAGTGGGTTACTAAAATGAACTTTTATAACTTATATGGTTAAACCTTTCTTTTTGACTATTTTTGAAAAAAAAAGATCATGAAATTGAATAAATTAACCAAAATTGCAATTGCTCTAATCGTTTGTTTAGCAGTAGGATATTCTGCAAGTACTGTTACAAGACCAAGTGTTGAAACCTGGTATCCAACTATTGTAAAACCAAGTTTTAATCCACCCAATTGGATTTTTATGCCCGTTTGGACTATACTTTATATTTTTATGGCGATTGCAGCAGGATTAGTTTGGGATAAAATAAAAGAACATAACGAAGAGGTAAAAAAAGCACTTGGATTCTTTTTGATTCAATTGACATTGAATGCGATTTGGTCTTATTTATTCTTCGGATTAAAAAACCCGATGCTGGCTTTGATCGAAATTGCGCTTTTATGGTTGTTCATTTATGAAACCTATTTAAAATTCAACAAAATCAATAAAACTGCCGGTTATTTATTGATTCCGTATATGGCTTGGGTTGCTTTTGCAGCAATTTTGAATGCCAGTATTTGGTGGTTGAATCGATAATAATTTTGTTTCAGGTTTCAGGTTTTTTTAGTTTCAGGTTTAATCAATACGTTTTACTTTTATGAATAAATTCAAGGTTTTTGTTTTTGTGTTGATTTTATTTTCATTTAAAGCTTTTGCGTGTTTAAATGGAGATACAAAGGTTTTGAAAAATGGAGTTGAACTTTATTACGATGAATTTGAACGAATTCCTGAGGGACATCGATTTAATGTGCATAATTTTCCAAAGTTAATTCAGGATCTCGAAGATGAATACAAAAAAACAAATGATATTGATTATTTATCTGATAAAGGATATGTATTAATCATTAGTGGAAAATACAATGAAGCTTTAAAATTATATTTAGAGATTGAAAAGATAAAACCTAATCGATATTCTACAGCATCGAATCTTGGAACGTTATATGAGTTAATGGGAGAAAATCAAAAAGCGTATGAATGGATAAAAAGATCGATTCAACTAAACCCCGAGTCACATAAAGGTTCAGAATGGCTTCATTTAAAAATATTAGAATCAAAAATCAAGAATCTGAAAGAAGTTTCAGGAGCGTTTTTAATAAATACTTCTTTTGGTTTAGAAACAATTCCCAAAACAAAGTTATCTAAAAAGGAACTTGAGGAATTGTATAAGGCTTTATTTTATCAGTTAAATGAACGTATTACTTTTATAAAACCAAAAGATAAAATTATTTCGGTTCTACTTTTTGAATTAGGAAATATTGCATTACTTAATAAAGATTATTTGTCTACTTCTGAGATCTATAAACTTTCAAAGAAATATGGATTTCGTAATGAATTGATAAACAAAAGAATAGTACTTTGTTATGAGAATTGGTTAAGTTATTATGGAACTCAAAATTCAGAACTTCTTATGGAAAAAGGAGGTTCGTTTAGGTTACAAGGATATCAAATAGATACTGTTGTTATTAGTCTGATTATTGTATCGACTCTTTTTTTGGTTTTATTGATTTATTGTATTATCCGATTTAAAAAATTAAGGAAGGTCGCTTTTGTTCGTAATTCTTGATTTGGATTTGCTTCATTTTTGAAATTGCAAGGATTAAAAGCTTTCATGCCAATTAAAACATCTTGAAATCAGTTGATTTTGGTTAATTGCAAGCAACGTTTTTGTTAATGCTAATAATTCAAATTTATAACCTACGGACAAATTTTTCTAATTCTCCGTTATTTATTAAAACAGGACCATGGCCAAAACAAAGTATTTTCGGTTTTAAAGAAGCCAGTTTTTTGATAGAATTTCTGTTTAATTCCTTATTGGTCGTAAACAAATTTGGCGGTTCATGAAGGCCAACTTTTGTGGTTAATAAATTCATATTGGTCATAACATCTCCAACAATAAGAACGCCATCAGATTCCCTGAAAAAAGACAAATGACCGCTAGAATGTCCGGGAGTTTCAATAATAGTAAATCCTGCAATAGTATCTCCTTCTTTTAAAGTATTAGAAACCGGATGTCCTTTTCCTGCCCAGAAATTCTTCTGAAATTTCGAAATAAGATGATTTGGGTTTGGGTATTCAAAAATGACATTGCCGTTTTCTGCAGCTTGTTTTTCCAGTTCACTGCACCAAAGCGGAATATTGAGCGTCTCACAAATAATTTTACTGCTTCCCTGATGATCCGCATGAGCGTGTGTCAATACGTGTTTGGTTATCGTTTTGTTTTTTACAGAATTTAAAATGATATTGCTTGAACTCCTGATTCCGGCATCGATAAGAATATCTTCGATTACATAACAATTAATGGCATTGCGGGGAAATAATGGAATTTGATAAACATCTTTAGCTATATTCTTCATCTTTTCAAATTTTATATTTGCAAAGATTTAAATTCAGTTATTCAATCCACTTGATAAATGTTAAGAAATACTTTGGCGAATTCTGCTCAGAGATTCTGGTGTAATTCCTAAAAATGAAGCGATATAAATTAAAGGTGTCCGCTGAATTATTTTGGCTGGAGCCGAGTCTAAAAAAGTTAAATATTTTTCTTTCGCCGGAATCATTTGAAGTTTTAAAACCCGATCTGCCATGCAAAGATAATTCTGCTCGGCCAGGATTCTGCCTACACGTTCCCAATTCGGAATCTCAGCATATAAAGATTGCATTTTTTCGTAACGTATCGAAAGTACTTCGCAATCTTCGATACATTGTATGTTTTCAAAAGAAGAGGTTTGATCGATAAAACTCGAATAAGAAGCAATAAAGCCTTCATTACAACTCAAATAAGTGGTAATTTCTTTTCCGTTTTTTAAATAATAAACGCGGGCTAATCCATCAACGATAAAGAAAATCTTATTGCTGATTTTTCCAAAAGAAGAAAGTTCTGTTTTAGCATCAAATTTTTCATATTCAAAATAAGAATCAATTTTTCCGATTTCTTTTTCAGAAAATGAAGCGATCGAAAGTATTTGTCTTTTTAATGATGCATTCATGATTTTTTCTAAATGGAATTAGCCAAAATAAACCCGCTTGTCCAGGCATTCTGAAAGTTAAAACCTCCGGTAATAGCGTCAATATTAACAATTTCTCCCGCAAAATAAAGATTTTCGTGAATTTTACTTTCCATGGTTTTAAAGTTGATTTCTTTTAAGTCTATTCCGCCGGCAGTAACAAATTCTTCTTTAAACGTGCTTTTTCCATTTACCTGAAATGTTGCTTTTGTGAGTTGAGAAGCTAAATTTTGCAACTGCATTTTAGATAAATCTGCCCATTTTATTTCGGCTTCAATTCCGGAAGCTAAAACCAAACTTTCCCACAAACGATTTGGGAAATCAAAAGGTGATTTTTTTGAAACGGCTTTTTTAGCTTGTTCCTGTTTTAAGTCTTTCAGAATTTTTTCTGCATCTTCGGTTTCAACATCATTTAACCAATTGACAAAAATGGTAAACTGATAATTTTTATCGAATAAAATACGTGCGCCCCAAGCCGAAAGTTTTAGGATCGCCGGGCCACTCATTCCCCAATGTGTGATTAGTAAAGGTCCGGTAGATTCTAGTTTAGTATCTTTTACATTTACGGTAACTTGTGCAGCAACTCCCGGTAATTCTTTTATACGCGAATCTTTAATATTGAAAGTAAATAGGGAAGGAACAGGGCTTACAATCGCATGACCTTGTGTTTGCAGCATTTCCCAAATTTTAGGATTACTTCCTGTGGCCAAAACTAATTTTTCTGTAGCATAATTTGTATCCTGTGTGTCAATTTTCCAATGATTTTCGGCTTTAAAAATCGATTGTACGCTTTGTCCCGTTAAAACTTTTATGCCTAATTTTCCGGTTGCTTCTAAGAAACAATCAATTATGGTCTGGGATGAATTCGAAACCGGGAACATTCTTCCGTCGTCTTCAATTTTTAATTCAACTCCATGCTTTTCGAACCATTCAATGGTATCTCCAGAACAAAACTGGTGAAAAGGTCCGCGAAGTTCTTTTTCGCCACGCGGATAAAATTTAACCAATTCATTCGGTTCAAAACAAGCGTGCGTTACGTTGCATCTTCCGCCGCCGGAAACACGAACTTTAGAAAGTACTTCTTTTCCTCTTTCTAAAATGGCAATTTTAAGTTTCGGATTTTTTTCTGCAATATTAATCGCCGTGAAAAAACCTGCAGCGCCTCCGCCAACAATAATTATGTCGAAATTTTGAATCATGTTATTTGGTTTGCCACGAATTCACGAATTATTTTTTTGACAATCTTTGAGAAAAAATTCGTGAATTCGTGGCTATTTTAAACTTTATATTTTATCAGGAAAATCAGAAATTATTCCATCTACGTTGTAACTTTTTATTCTTTGAATGTCTTCCTCTGAATCTACTGTCCAAGGCAGAACCTGAAATCCTTTTTCCTGAATTTCTTTGGTATTTTCCAGATTCAGTAAATGATAATCCGGATTAATAGCGTATGCTTTTATTGTTTCGGCGAAAGCCAAAGCGGTATCTAAATCTTCTTCTGTTAAAACTCCAATTGCAATATTCGAATTTAGATTATGGACTTCCTCTAACATATTCCATTCAAAACTTGAAATAATGAAATGCTCATAATTCCAGTTTTTATTCGAAATATATTCTTCAATTAACGCCACAACTTTACTTGCTGTTCCTATACCTTTCAACTCGATATTAATCAGACATTTTTTGTCTATTAAATCAAAAACCTCAATTAAAGTTGGAATTTCAAGCTGATCTGCAATCAAAAACGATTTTAATTCGTGCAAAGATAAAGCATTTACAAAACCTTTCCCATTCGTTGTTCTGTCGATGGTTTCGTCGTGCATTACGATTATATGTCCGTCAGAACTTAGATGAACGTCGAGTTCGATTCCGTCAGCATTTAAGTCTAGTGCTTTCTGGAAAGACTGTAATGTATTCTCTGGTTCGTATCCTTTTGCGCCGCGATGTGCTATTTTTAGCATGTGTTGGGAGTTTACTGCAAAGGTCGCAAAGTTTTATGCAAGGTTTGCAAAGATTAGATAAAAAAGTTTAGTCACAGATTTATAGGATTAAAATGATTTTGTTTCACGCAGATTTTGCAGATTTGAGCAGATTTAAATTTTAGAAATTATCTGCGTAAATCTGCTAAAATCTTTTTAAAATCTGCGTGAAATATACTCTGCGACTGTTTTCTTTTTATGCAAGCTCCAATAAAACAAGTCCAAATTCAGAATCGATAATTGCTTTTCCGTTTTGAACTTCTGTTTCTTTGCCTGAAAAGGCATCTTTTAGTTTAGTTCCGTTTTCGAAAATAGAATCTACAGGAAGTTCTTTTACTCCAACTCCAAGATCAAGTCCAATTATAACTTGATCAGAAAAATTATTTTTATTGAATTTTCGCGAAAAAACATATGGTTTTTCAGTAATCATATTATGTATTCCAGCGCCAACAGCAGGATGATTTCTTCGGAATTGACCCAGTTTTTGCCAATGCCAAAGTATTCTCTGTGTTTCAGCATTATTCTGAACATCTTCCCAATTCATGAAAGACCGTAAAGTGGCATCGCCTTCCGTGCCTTCAATTTCTAGAGAGCGACCTGTTTCATCGCCATAATAAACCTGAGAAATTCCTGGAGAAAGCAATAATTTGGTTCCTGCTTCAAAAGTTCGGTTTCGATTTCCATCAAATGGAGTAGGATCATCGTGCGACGACACATAATTTAGAACGCTAAAACCCTTTAATTCATTTTGAAGTTTCGCAGAATATTTCGAAAATATAACTTCATAATCATTTTGAGCGTCTAGTTTAAACTCAAAATTGATCATACTGTTAAACCCATTATCGAAATAATTTACTTTTCGATCTCCAAAATCATAATCCAGTCCGCCGCTAATTTCATAACCGTAAACTTCGGCAATCGTATAAAACGGATTTTGATCTAAAACTTCAAGCGGATGGTGTTTTTTCCAGGTTTCAAAAGCATAATCGCATTCGTTTCTAAAGTCGACCCAAACATCTTCATCGGTATGTTTTACAGTATCGGCTCGGTAACCGTCAATTCCGAATTCCAGAATATAATCGGTTAACCATTTTATGATGTAATATTTTGGTGTTCTAGGGTAACTTGTTCTTTTGAAAAATTCATTTAATGAGGTAATTTCTTTTTCATAACGACTTTCATTTTTCCATTTTTCGATTAAAAAAGAAGGCAATTCAACTTCCTGATCGCTTTCGGTTCTCACATCCGGAAGATTATCGACCAAAGTACACATCGTGGTGTTTTCAAACGATTTATAATCACATACAATTCCGGTTCTAACCCAGTCTTCCGGCCACATCGGATCTTCCTCTGTTACTGGTCCGGTATGGTTTATAACGCCGTCAAGTAAGATTCTGATGCCTTTTTCGTGTGCTTTTTTTACCAGATTAGCGAGATCTTCTTTGGTTCCGAAGTTAGGATCTAAAGCTGTCCAGTCTCTCGCCCAATATCCGTGAAAACCATAACTAAGTCCGGTTCCTTCGTCAACTCCGTCGTGAATTTGTTCTACAATCGGCGTAAGCCAAATAGCATTTATTCCCAATTCATCAAAATAACCTTCGTCGATTTTTTTTATAATTCCGATGATATCGCCACCTTCAAAACCACGCAGTTTTCCCGGAGTTTTGGTTCGGTTAAAGTTTAAATCGTTTGAAGGATTTCCGTTGTAAAAACGATCGGTAAGTAAAAAATATATGTTTGCTCCTTCCCAAATGAAAGGTATTTTTGAAGTATTGTCTTTATTCATTAAAACTGATTTTAAGCCAGAATATTAAAGATAAAGAAAGGAATGCATATAAATGAAAAAATCCGCCACGAATTCACGAATTATTTATCAGATATAACATAATGAATATGTTCTAATCGGTGTAGTCCCTACGGGACATTTTCTACATGTTATTTTTGTTTTTTTACCAATATATAATCTCTACGAGATATCATTTTATGGCTTTAGAATCTAAAATAAATACTCCGTTAGTAGTTAAATGTTGGTAGAAATATTGTGTATGTCGTATAATTGTCGTGTAGAAACTACACAGTTTTAAATTAAAAAAACCGCCACGAATTCACGAATTGTTGGTTTATAAAATTCGTGAATTCGTGGCGGAAATACTTTGCGGGAGACGCACTGCTGTGCGCCTCTACGATATGCGTTGTGTTAAAATCTTTGTGTATATTCCAATTCTAAAACTACCTTTACCAATATATAATCTCTACGAAATATACTTCGTTAGGGCTTAAATGTAGGCGGTATAGTTTGTTTTTTTACCAAATATATAATCTCTACGAGATATACTCCTTTAGGAGTTAAATGTTGGTAGAAATATTAGTGTATGTCATATAATTGTCCTGTAGGGACTACACAGTTTTAAATAGAAAAAACCGCCACGAATTCACGAATTGTTGGTTTATAAAATTCGTGAATTCGTGGCGGAAATACTTTGCGGGAGACGCACTGCTGTGCACCTCTGCGATATGCGTTGTGTTAAAATCTTTGATGTATTATTCCAATTCTAAAATAATCGCTGATTTTGGCTCTAAAGTAATTTCAGAAGCTAAATCGAATGACTTTCCGGTCAAAATATCTTTTCCCGATTTAAAATTTTTGGTGTTTTCCTTAAAACGATTTGTTTTAACGGTTTGCGCTGTTGCATTGTTATTAAAAACGACCATTACGGTTTTAGCATCAGTATATCTGAAATAAACATAAATGTTGTTTTCCGGAATATAATGTGTCATTTTTCCAAAATGAACGGCTTCGTTCGATTTTCTCCAAGTGAATAATTTAGAAGTAAAATCGAAAAATTTTGCTTGTTCAGCCGTTCTTCCTGCTGCGGTGAAAGCGTTGTTTTTATCGCCATTCCATCCGCCCGGGAAATCCTGACGAATATCAGCGTCGCCACCTTTGCCTTTGTCGCCGCCCATTCCAATTTCTGAACCATAATACAATTGCGGAATTCCACGAACGGTTGCCAATAAAGTCATGACCATTTTATATTTCGTAAAATCGTATTTATAAGTATGATTGATGCGATCGGTATCATGATTTTCGGCAAAAACTAAAATGCTGTTTGTATTTGGATATAAATAATCCAATGCAAAATTGTTGTAAAATTTTATCATTCCGTTATCCCAACTTGCATTATCGTCATTAAAAGCTGAACCAATTTGATCTTGCAAAGTAAAATCCATTACACTTGGCAAATTCGAATTGTAATTTTCGATTGCGCCAATTTTACTGTCTTTTTGCCAATAGGCTAAATTCGCCTGATTGTGCATCCAGATTTCTCCCACAATATTAAAATTAGGGTATTCAGTTGTAATTGCTTTTGCCCAATTTGACATTGCCGTAGCATCAGAATAATTGTAAGTGTCTACTCTAAATCCGTCAAGATTGGCAAATTCGATCCACCAAATGGCATTTTGAGTCAAGTATTTTGAAACTAATGGATTTCTCAAATTCAAATCTGGCATTGAAGGTACAAACCAGCCATCAACACAAACTTCCTGATCTGTTTTTGATGCGTGAATATCTGTAATAACTTCGCGTCTGTGATGTGTTTGTGTGTAATTTTCGAATTGATTGATCCACGATTTTGTTGGCAAATCTTTAATCATCCAATGCGTAATTCCCCAGTGATTGGTAACATAATCCATCACCAGTTTCATGTTCTTTTTGTGCATTTCTGCAGATAAACGAACGTAGTCTTCATTCGTTCCGTAACGAGAATCTATTTTATAAACATCAGATTGTCCGTAACCATGATACGAATGTTTTGCGTCATTGTCTTGGCATAAAGGCGTACTCCAAACCGTTGTTGCACCTAAAGACGAAATATAATCCAGATTTTTAATAATTCCTTCAATATCGCCGCCATGACGTCCGCCTGGTTCCTGGCGATTTGTTTTTTCGGTTAAAACGGCATCGCTGTCATTCTTCGGATTTCCGTTAGCAAACCGATCCGGCATGATTAAGTAAATCATATCCGATGCATCGTAACTTTTTCTGTCTGCAGAATTTGCTCTTCTTTCTTTGAGTGAATATTTCTGCGTAAAAGCGACTTTATTTTTGGTTTTGAAAGAAAAAACCAATTCAGAAGCTTTTAAATTTTGCGTATCAATGGTTACAAAAAGATAGTTTGGATTTTCTGTTTTCTCTACGTTTTTGATTGTAACATTGTTTGAAACTGAAGCTTCATATTGTGCGATATTTTTTCCGTAAAACATAATCTGAACTTCAGGATTTTTCATTCCGGCATACCAAAACGGTGGTTCTACTTTTTGGATTTGCGCTTTCGCGGAAGCGGAAAAAACAAGAACAAATAGAAGTATTTTATAAATAATATGGTTGGTTTGAATTTTCATATTTATAGTTTTAATTTCCTGCAAGGTTTTCAAAACCTTGTAGGTATAATGTAGTGATTTAGAATACCTACAAGGTTTTGAAAACCTTGCAGGAAGACCATAAAAATATATCAGATAAAAAAAAGACAAGCAATCTCGGGGAAAATTGCCTGTCTTTTTAGAAATTATTTAGTTTCGATTATGCTTATTGCATAACCTCCGCCCGGAGCAGATAACTGCGATAATTTTGATTTGTTTGTTACAGCAATTTTCTTGATGGTATAAGCTTGCGGGTTTGTTTTGTAATGCGCATCTTTTGCATCAGCATAAATGGTAGCGGTATATTTTTTGCCGCTTTCAAGGAAACTGAAATCGATGTTTGAGGTACGTGGAGTTTCTCCGTTTACGTTTCCTACGAACCAGTTGTTTGTTCCTTTTGCTTTACGGGCAACCGTGATAAAATCACCTGGCTCTGCCTCGATATATTTACTTTCTGACCAGTCTACAGCCACATCTTTAATGAATTGAAATGCATCCGGAAAACGGTTGTAATTCTCCGGAGTATCAGCTGCCATTTGCAATGGACTGTACATCGTAACGTATAATGCCAATTGATTACAGATTGTACTGTTTACATGTGAAGTATTTTCAGGATTCATTTTGCTGATATCCATTTCGAAAATTCCCGGAGTGTAATCCATTGGTCCGCCAATTAAACGTGTAAATGGCAAAACCGTAACGTGATTTGGTTTAGAACCTCCAAAAGCTTGATATTCTGTACCTCTTGCTGCTTCGTTTCCAATTAAGTTTGGATACGTTCTCGCAATTCCCGTTGGGCGAACCGCTTCGTGAGCGTTCACCATAATTTTATAATCGGCTGCTTTTTCAATTGCATATTGATAATGGTTTACAATCCATTGATCGTAATGATTTTCACCGCGAGGCAAAATATCTCCAACATAACCGCTTTTTACAGCATCGTATCCGTTGTCTTTCATGAATTGGTATGCTTTGTCCATATGGCGCTCGTAGTTACGAACTGAACCTGAAGTTTCATGGTGCATGATTATTTTGATTCCTTTAGATTTTGCGTATTCGTGCAAACCTTTTACATCAAAATCCGGGTAAGGCGTTACGAAATCAAAAACATAATCTTTTGAATGTCCAAACCAGTCTTCCCAGCCTTCGTTCCAGCCTTCAACTAAAACGGCGTCGAAACCATTTGCAGCAGCAAAATCAATGTATTTTTTTACGTTAGTATTATTTGCTCCGTGTGTTCCGCTTGGTTTTGCTTTAGAGAAATCAGAAACTCCCAATTGTACTGTTGGAAAATCGTTTGTGTATGACCAAGAACTTTTTCCTGTAATCATTTCCCACCAAACACCAATATATTTTACCGGTTTAATCCACGAAGTATTTTCAATTTTTGACGGATCGTTTAAGTTATACGTCATTTTTGAAGCCAGGATTTCTCTCGCGTCGTCGCTTACCATAATCGTTCTCCAAGGCGAGTGACTTGGTGCCTGCATATATCCTTTATCTCCTTTTGCATCTGGTGTTAACCAAGATTCGAAAATCATGTTTTTATCATCAAGATTTAAGTGCATACAAGAATAATTGATCAAAGCAGCTTCGTGAAGGTTGATGTAGATTCCGTCATTCGTTTTCAACATTAAAGAAGTCTGAACTCCTGTTGGAGAAAAGTTTTTTTGCGAAACGTTTGCCGTATATGCTTTTTGAGATAAACCTCTAATTTCAGACAATTTAGATTTTGTATAATCGTATTCCTGAGTGTCATAATCGCCTGGAATCCAGAAAGCGGTGTGATCTCCAGTCATGGCAAATTGAGATCTTTCTTCTTTAATTACAAAATAAGTAAGATTCTTTTGAGCTGGAAACTCATATCTAAATCCAAGTCCATCATCAAATAAACGGAAACGGATTATAATTTGCCTGTCTGTTCCTTTTTGATTTAAGGTAACAGCCAGTTCATTATAATGATTTCTAATTTGATCTACTTCTCCCCAAACTGGTTTCCAAGTCTCATCAAAAGTGGAAGTTTTTGTATCAACAACCGTAAAATCGTTCAATAAAGATTTCTTGTCATCTTTAAGTTCAAGACCTAATTTACTGGTTTTTACAACCTCTTTGTTTTTATATTTTAAATTGTAAGTTGGAGTTCCGTCGTTTTGCAGCGAAAATTCCATTACGAACTTTCCTTCGGGTGATTTTAATTGCTGTGCATTTGCAATCGAGCTAAATGCAAACAAGATTAAACTTGCGAAAAATAAGTTTTTCATGTTTTTTATTTTTAAGATATTAATCAATTTGTACAAATTTACTTGCAATTACAGGATTTCCGTTTACCATAATTGTTAAATCTTGATCGCCATCAACTGTAAAAGTTGTTTCGTCGTGATTTACAGCTACTTTCAAAATTTGATTTCTGAAATTAATTTTAAAAGAATAGCCTTTCCATTCTTTCGGGATTTTTGGAGAGAAATGTAATTGGTCATTTTTAACTCTCATTCCGCCAAAACCTTCTACAATACTCATCCATGTTCCGGCCATTGACGTGATGTGACAGCCTTCTTCAACCTCTTTGTTATAATCATCAAGATCAAGACGAGAAGTTCTTAAATAGAAGGTATACGCCATATCCATTTTATCTAAATGTGCAGCCTGAATTGAATGTACGCAAGGCGAAAGCGAACTTTCATGAACGGTAAATGATTCGTAAAACTCGAAATTTCGTTTTAATTCTTCTTTAGAAAAATGATCTTCGAAGAAGTAGAAACATTGTAAAACGTCGGCTTGTTTGATGTAAGGTGAACGTAAAACACGATCCCAAGACCATTTCTGGTTGATTGGTCTTTGTGCTTTATCTAAATCTTTTACCGGAACTAAATCTTTGTCTAAGAAACCGTCTTGCTGCAAATAAATCCCTAACTCTTTTGAAGTTGGGAAATACATATCATCGGCTACTTTTTTCCATTCCTGAATTTCATTCGCCGAAAGGCTTACTTTTTCTAAGATGCGTTTGTGGTCTGCAGGATATTCCAGAGCGACTTTTTTAATTTGTTCCGAAGCATAATCAATACACCATTTTGCAATATAATTGGTATAAAAATTATTATTGATATTGTTTTCGTATTCATTTGGACCTGTAACGCCAAGAATTACATATTGATTTTTTTCTTTAGAAAAAGAAGCTCTTTGGTGCCAAAAACGCGCAATCCCGATTAAAACTTCCAGACCTTTTTCAGGAATATAAGAGTAATCTCCGGTGAAACGGTAATAGTTATAAATCGCAAAAGCAATCGCACCGTTTCTGTGAATTTCTTCGTGTGTGATTTCCCATTCGTTGTGGCATTCTTCTCCATTCATGGTAACCATTGGATACAAAGCTGCACCATTTTTGAAACCTAAATTGTCTTTGGCATTTTCAATAGCTTTATCTAATTGATTGAAACGGTACGTCAATAAGTTTCTTGCCACTTGCTGATCTTTTGTTGCCATGTAAAACGGAATACAATATGCCTCAGTATCCCAATACGTAGATCCGCCGTATTTTTCTCCGGTGAAACCTTTTGGACCAATATTCAAACGAGAATCTTTTCCTAAATAAGTTTGGTTTAACTGAAAGATATTGAAACGAATTCCTTGTTGTGCTTTTACGTCGCCATCAATTGTAATATCTGACATTTCCCAGATTTTTGCCCAGGCATCAATTTGATTTTGAAGTAAAGCATCATATCCTAAATTAACGGCAGCTTTTATTGTTTTTTCGGCTGCAGCCAAAGTATTATCGTGGTTTAAAGAAACGGTATATCCTCCAATTTTCTGGATGGCTGAGGTTTGTCCTTTTGCAATAATAGTCCCGTAAGTGTACTGAACTTTATCTGTTGTTGAATCGATTGTTGAAGCAGAAATATGAATGTCTTCATCGTTTGCCAAAATCGTATTGTGCATAAAAGTCGTCACTTTAAAATGCGTTTTAAATGTCTGCGCCGTTACAAAAGCTTCGTTTGTTCCTTTTTTTACTTCAAGAGGTTCCCAGAATTTTTCTTCCCAGTTAGCATCTTCATTCGTAACTCCGGCGTCAACGTAAGGTTTATAAACAATTTTAGCATCTTTGTTTAAAGGGGTAATTTCGTATTTGATGATTCCGGCTTCATCCAAATCTAAAGAAAGAAAACGACGAATGTTTACGGCAATTTCGGTTCCGTTTTTTAACGTTGCTTCAAAAGAACGATTGTACCATCCTTCTTTCATATTCAATTCTCTGCGGAAATTTCTAACCTCTGTACAAGTGTTTAAATCTAGATTTTCTTCGTTGATTTCTACGTCAATTCCAATCCAGTTTGGAGCGTTTAAAACTTTGGCAAAATATTTTGGATAACCGTTTTTCCACCAGCCTACTTTAGTTTTATCGGGATAATAAATTCCGGCAATATAACTTCCCTGAAAAGTTTCCCCAGAATAAGTTTCTTCAAAATTGGCACGTTGTCCCATCGCACCGTTCCCGATACTAAAAAGACTTTCAGACGATTTTACTCTTTCTACATCAAATCCTTCTTCTATGATAGACAAATTGTCTGGTTTTATATAATCTTGATTCATTTTTCTTTTAATTAGATAATTGGGCAATTAGATTAATTAGAAAATGTGTCAATTAGATAATTAGATAATTACTTGTTGTTGACGATTCTAATTTTGATTTTTTCTTTAATTGCTTGTTTGTACTATTTTACTTTTTTAATTAGTTGATTTATATTTTCAAACCAATTTAGATAAGAGTCAATTATATAATTAGAAAATTCACGTTTGGAAAATTATCTAATTATATAATTGGCACATTCTCTAATTGATAAGTTTCTCAATAAACGCGGTGTCTATTTCTGTGAAATCTTTAAAAATATAATCAGCTTCATGTAAAATTGTTTCCTCACCAATTCCTACACTTACCATTTCTCCTATGTTTGCCGCTTGGATTCCGGCAACTGAATCTTCGAATACAATTGAATCTTTTGGGTCAATTTTTAGTAATTGAGCCGCTTTTAAAAAAACTTCAGGATCCGGTTTTGCATTGGTAACGTCATTTCCGTCAACAATAACATCGAAATACGAAAGGATTCCTGTTTTTTCAAGGATTGGTCGGGCATTTTTACTCGCAGAACCCAACGCAATTCCTTGGTTTTTTTCTTTTAATAGCTGTAGAGTTTTAAAAACTCCCGGAAGAATCTCGCTTTCGTCCATGTCAACTAAATAAGATAAGTAATCTTCATTTTTTTGAATTAACCATTTGTCTTTGTCTTCCTGCGAAGCCTGAACATTCCCTAATTCAAGAATTATATCTAACGAGCGCACGCGGCTTACTCCTTTAAGTAATTCGTTGTTTTCGTGTGTAAAATTTATGTTTAATGCCTGAGCGATTTTCTGCCAGGCTAAAAAGTGGTATTTAGCGGTATCAACGATCACTCCATCAAGATCGAAGATGAATGCTTTTTTATTATTCATGAATTTCAATTTTAGTTCTGCTATTTACTCTAAGTGTTAATAATCCGGCAAATATCATGGATACACCTCCAATAATTAAAGCGTAAATAGGTTCGTTGTGAAAGAATTGTTTGATTACAAATCCTAATATTGTTGCGGCTACAATTTGTGGTATTACGACAAAAAAGTTGAAAACTCCCATATAATATCCCATTTTTGCTGCTGGTAAAGCGCCAGATAACATGGCATAAGGCATAGATAAAATACTTGCCCACGCTATACCAATTCCCAACATTGGCAGAATTAGCATTTGTTTATCACCAATAAAATAAATCGAAATTAAACCAACACCTCCAGCGCATAATGCTAATAAATGTGTTGCTCTAACGCCTACTTTTTTTGCAATAATGGGTAACAAAAAGGCAACTGCAGCAGCGATTCCGTTATAAACGGTGAATAAAACAGAAACCCAGTCGGCAGCGTCATTATAGACTTTAGAAGTTGTATCTGTTGTACCAAAAATATGTTGTGTAACGGCTTGCGTCGTATAAATCCACATAGAGAAAAGCGCAAACCAGGAGAAAAACTGAACCCAAGCCAATTTTTTCATTGTAGTTGGCATATTCAATAAATCGGTCATGATTATGGTGAAACCGTTGTGAACTTTAGAATTTCGTAATTGTGATGCAATGATGAACAAAACGCCCATGAAAATCAAACCAACAAATAGGATATATAATTCTTTTGCCAGATTATTTTCGAAAATCAAAAAGGAAACTAATGCACCAACGATGGTTAATAATAATCCTATAGACAATTGTCTTTTGATATTGCTTTTTGATTCTGTTTCGGGATTTATGATCTGATTTTCTTTGTCTTTTTTGCTTTGGGCTTCAAAAGCGTGCAATTCTTCCGGAGTATATTCTGTTGTTTTAAAAACGGTCCACAGTACAGAAAGCAGAAAAACGATTCCGCCAATATAAAACGACCATTTTACTGAATCTGGAATAATTCCTTCGGGCGCGGTATTGCTTACGCCAAATACATTTGTAAAAAGATAAGGTAAAACCGAACCAACAACAGCTCCGGTTCCGATGAAAAAACTTTGCATGGCAAAACCTAAAGTGCGTTGTTTTTCGGGTAAATTATCACCAACAAAAGCACGAAAAGGTTCCATAGAAACATTTATCGAAGCATCCATAATCCATAAAGTTCCTGCGGCTATCCATAAAGTAGGAGAGTTGGGCATGATGAATAATGCGATTGAAGATAAAACGGCTCCAATTAAAAAATAGGGGCGACGTCTGCCTAAACAAGTCCAGGTTCTATCACTAAAATAACCAATTACGGGCTGAATAATTAATCCTGAAACGGGAGCAGCAATCCATAAAATCGGAATTTCGTCAATTTTAGCACCGAGGGTTTCAAAAATTCTTGAAGTATTTGCGTTTTGCAGTGCAAAACCAAACTGTATTCCCAAGAAACCGAAACTCATGTTCCAAATTTCCCAGAAACTTAATTTACGCTTTTCCATTATCGTAATTAAAAAATTAATTAGACGATAAGCGCTTTGCTTATCAAAACTTACTTATTGTTTCGAAGTAAAAGTAAAAGCTTTGAGTGGGCGTAAAAGTATTAATTATTTTTTTAATTCAAATCATAAAAAAGCCATAAATAACATTTATGACTTTAGAATATGTTGATTTTAAGAATTTTAGTCAGTAGATTCTCGTTGTATTAAATGAGTTTCGATAACTTCGGTGGTATAATTTTCATTTTCTTCATCATCATCTTCGTGTCCGGCTTCGAGTCTTTCTATCAACATTTTAGCGGCTTTATTTCCCATTTTTTCACCACTTTGGCTTACGGTTGTAATGCTTGGTGTTGAGTATTTCGAGATAATTCCATCAGTAAACGCAATTACAGCAAGATCCTCAGGAACTTTAAGTCCCATTTTGTTGGCAGTTTTGATAATTGTTACGGCAAAAAGCTCATTTACAGCAAAAACAGCATCAAAAGCCCTGTCGTGTAAAAGTTGACTAATCGTGATTTCGCAGGTCTCTACATCTTCAATTTTTATAATCAAATCTTCGTTAAAAGGTAATCCGTTGTCTAAAAGTGCTTTTTCGTAACCGTCAGTTCTTAGTTTTCCAACGCTTACATAATCAACAGTTGTTACCAGAGCGATCTTTTTTCGGCCATTATCAATCAAACTCTGAACGGCTTCATAAGCGGCTGCTTTATCATCAATAATTACTTTATCGCATAAAATATCATTGGTTACCCGATCGAACATTACAACGGGCATTCCCTGATTGATAACTTCTGTAATATGGTGAAAATCACCTTTATATTGGGTTTCTTTAGAAAGAGACATGATAAAACCATCGATACTTCCGTTGGCTAGCATTTCCATATTTAGGACTTCTTTATCAAAAGAATCATCAGATAAACAAATAACAACGCTATATCCATTTTCATTGGCGACTTGTTCGATTCCGTTAATTACAGTAGAGAAAAAATAATGTACAATTTCCGGAATAATAATACCAATACTTTTGGTTTTTCGATTTTTTAGACTAAGGGCAATATTGTTGGGTTTATAGTTGTAAAACTTTGCAAAAGCCTGCACTTTTAAACGTGTTTCTTCCCCTATTTCTAAGCTGTTTCTGAGTGATTTTGAGACAGTTGAAATAGACACGTCAAGTTCCTTTGCAATCTGTTTTAAAGTTATTTTGCGTTTCATAATGATTATTTGAAAAAAATCTAATTGTTAATAAAGGTATCTTATATTTTTAGAATTGACAATTTTTGACTTAAAAGATTACAAAATATAGAAAGTTTTCAACACTACCACGTTTTCGTAACTCAATAAAAATTGTAGCTGGTTGGTCGTGTTAATAAATTCCTAATTTTGAAATTCGAAGTAAAATTAAAAACTTAACTAACAATCAAAAACTCAAACTAATTTAAACAAAAAGTATGAAAACAATTTACAAAAAGTTGTTATTTTTATTCCTATTGTTGCCATTTACTGTGTTAGCTCAAAACACATTAAGTGGGACTGTTGTCGATAAAACAACAGGTCAGCCAATACCGGGAGTAAACGTAAATGTACAGGGTGCTCCAAACGGAACATCAACCGGATTTGATGGTAATTACCAACTATCGAATGTTAAAAATGGTAACAAAATTGTTGTATCTTTTATTGGATACAAAACAGAAACTATTGATTACAGCGGACAAAAAACACTCAACGTTTCTTTAGAGGAAGATAACAATCAACTTAAAGAAGTTGTGGTTCAGGTAGGTTATGGTACTGTTAAGAAAAAAGACGCAACTGGATCTGTATCACAAATTTCTGCTAAAGAATTTAATAAAGGTATTAACGTAACTCCTGAAAGTTTAATCAGCGGACGTATCTCTGGTGTAAACGTTACTGGAGGTGGAGCACCGGGAGCAAAAGCCGATATTAGAATTCGTGGAGGATCTTCTTTAAATGCTTCTAATGAGCCTTTAATTGTATTAGACGGACTTCCGTTAAGTAATGCGGTTCCAAGTGGTGCAACAAGTATTTTATCTACTATTGACCCTAATGATATTGAATCTTTTACAGTTTTAAAAGATGCATCTGCAGCTGCAATTTATGGTTCACGTGCTGCAAATGGTGTAATTGTTATTACGACTAAAAAAGGAGCAAAAGGAGCTTTGAAAGTAAATTTCAGTTCTCAGGTTGGTATCAATACGGTTGCAAATACTGTAGATGTAATGAGTGCAGACCAATTTCGTGAGTTAGTAAACACGAAAGGTACTCCTGCTCAACAAGCTTTATTGGGAACTGCGAATACAAACTGGCAGGATGAAATTTTTCATACAGCGTTAACAACAAACAACAATATTTCTGTAAGTGGTGCTTTATTTGATAAATTACCAGTGCGTTTATCTGTTGGAAATGTTGATAATCCTGGGATCCTAAGAAACACTTCTTTTGAAAGAACTACGACATCGTTATCGTTAAATCCTGTATTGTTCGATAATCACTTGAAAATTGACATTAGCGGAAATTTATCTTTTGGTAAAAATCAATTTCAGGACGAAGGTGCTGTTATCGGAAGTGCAATTGGATTTGATCCAACGCAACCGGTTTATCAGGCAGGTTCTCGTTACGGAGGTTACTACGAATGGTTAGAGCCTACAGGAAATTTACCATTATTACCGGCAAGAAATCCTGTAGCAAGATTGAACCAGGATGAAAGAAGAGCTACATCTACCAGAAAATGGGGAAATGTGAGATTAGATTATAAACTTCACTTCTTTGAAGATTTAAGAGCAGTTGTAGAAGCTGGTATTGACAGATTTGACAGTAGCGGATATACAGAGGTTAGTACGCAAAGTGCTTTAGGATATCAGCCAAAACCATTTACTGATCCGGGTTATGTAAACTTAGGTAACTACAATAATTATACTGATGCGCTTCAAAATAAAAACTTAAATGCTTATTTTAACTATACTAAAGATTTAGGAAAACTTAAAATTGATGCAACAGCTGGTTATAACTATCAATTGTTTCAAAAAGAAAAATATTCTTCTGGTGAGCTTAGACAACCAAATCCTAATGAAGATGTTGCTACAGATCCGGACGTTAACTTACAATCGTTCTTCGGACGTTTGAATTTAGGATTTGACAGTAGATATTTATTGACTTTAAACTACAGAAGAGACGGTACTTCTCGTTTCTCTGAAGATAACAGATGGGGTAATTTTGGAGGTGCTGCTTTTGCATGGAACTTATCTGAAGAAGCATTCTTGAAAGATAACCGTACAATCTCAACTTTAAAATTAAGAGTAGGTTACGGTACAACCGGGCAACAGGATATCACTTCTCAATACGATTATTTACGTAGAGTAACTTTAGGAACTATCAATTCTCAGTATATTTTTGGTAATACGGTTTATTCAACTGCAAGACCAGAAGGTTACAACGAAAATATCAAATGGGAAGAATTAGCTGAAACTAACGTAGGTATTGACTACGGATTTTTCAACAACAGAATTACAGGAACGATTAACTATTTTGATAAAAAATCAACTGATTTATTAGCAGATATTGCTGTTCCTGATGGTGCAAATTTAAGAAATCAAGGTTTCTTTAATATTGGTAGTGTAAATACAAGAGGGGTTGAGTTTAGTATTGCTTCTGATATTGTTAAAAATAATAACTTAACATGGAATGTAGCTTTTAATGCGACTTACATCGATCAGAAAATTAACGAATTAGGAATTACGGTTCCTGGTTTCCAAGGGTATTTATCAGGAGATAATATTGCTGGAGGAAATGGAAATAAAATTGAGATAAACTCAGTAGGATATACACCAAATTCATTCTTTGTATACGAACAATTGTATGATGCAAACAAAAGACCAATTGCCGGAGCATATGCGGATAGAAACGGAGATGGAAAAATTGATGCAGGAGATCGTTACAGATACCATAAACCAGCACCAGATTACACTTTTGGTTTGTTCTCGACTTTGAACTACAAAAAGTTTGATTTTACAATGAACTGGAGAGCAAGTTTAGGAAACTATATTTTTGATAACGTAAGTTCTAACTTAGGATATTCGGATGCAGGTTTAAGAAGACAAACGGATTTATCTAACGTAAGTTCAGATTATTATAATACTGGTTTTACATATGAAGATAATGGTACACAACGTTATTTGTCTGATTATTTTATAAAAGATGCTTCTTTTATCAAGTTAGATAACGTTACGCTTGGTTACACTTTTGATAAAACAATATTAAAAGCGGCGTCTTTGAGATTTACAGCAGGAGTTCAAAATGTATTTGTACTTACTAAATATGGTGGTTTAGATCCGGAAAAATTCAACGGAATTGATAATAATGTTTACCCAAGAGCTAGAACTTTCTTATTTGGAGTGAATGCTAATTTCTAATAGTAAACTGAAATCAAAATTTAAAAACAAACAAAATGAAAATATCATTTAAATATATATCTTATTTTTTCCTATTCATTTTAGGAATAAGTATGACGCTTACTTCGTGTACGGACGATTTAAACGTGACTCCAAAGGATGATGATGAATTCTTGTCAGAAACCTTTTTTCAAGATCCGGCTTCATATAAAGAAGTATTAGCAAAATTATATGCTGGTTTATATGTAGGAGGTAATGATGGTGATGGTACTGCTGATATTGCAGGACTTGGAGGTGACTTTAGCAGTTACTTACGTTTACTTTTTGTAACACAAGAGTTTACAACCGACGAAGCAATTATTGCCTGGGCAGATGGTACTTTACCAACATTAAATTCTCAGACCTGGTCTCCGGCAAACGAATTTTTAGAAGGAACATTCTCAAGAGCATTTTATCACATTAGTGTTGCTAATGAATTCCTGAGGCAAACTACAGATGAAAAGCTTAATGCAAGAGGTGTTGATGCAAACTTAAAAGCTGATATCGCTAAATTTAGAGCTGAAGCTCGTTTCCTGAGAGCTTTCTCTTATTACAATTTGATGGATTTGTTCGGTAATGTGCCAATTACTACTGAGGCTGATCCTGTTGGATTCTTTTATCCGGTACAAAAATCAAGAGCTGAAGTTTTTGCTTTTGTTGAAGCTGAATTAAAAGACTTAGACAATAGTTTAGTAGCTTCAAAACAAAATGAATATGGTAGAGTAGATAAAACGGCAGCTAAATTTTTATTGGCACAAATTTATTTAAATGCTAAAGTATATACAGGAGTAGACAGAAGTAATGACGCAGCTACAGTATGTAGTGAAATAATTAGTGGTTCAGGATATACTTTTGCAAATGTTCCTTACCGTTATTTATTCTCTGCAGACAATAATACAAATGGTGCTCAGAGTGAAGTTATATTCCCAATTGTTGGCGATGGTAATGCAATTAGAGCAACAGGTGGAGGAATGAGTTTTATTATGCACGCTTCTATTGGAGGAAGCATGGATTATGCGACGAGAGGAATGGATGGTGGATGGCAGGGAATCAGAACTCGTAGAGAGTTTGTAAATCTTTTTCCTGACGAAACTGCAACTGCAGATAAGAGAGGAACATTCTACACAGACGGACAATCAAAAGATATTAAAAATGTTGGAACTTTCACAGATGGTTATGCTGTAACGAAATACATCAACAAAAAAGCGGATGGTTCTGCAGCTCAAAGAAATGATATCCCGGATATTGATTTTCCTATGTTTAGATTAACGGATGTGTATTTAATGTATGCAGAAGCAACTCTTAGAGGCGCTTCAAGCGGAAACATTGGTACAGCTTTAGGTTATATTAACCAAATTAGAGCAAGAGCAAATGCACAGCCAATTACTACTGCAGATTTAACCCTTGACTTTATTTTAGATGAAAGAGGAAGAGAATTATTTTGGGAATGCCACAGAAGAACAGATTTAATTCGTTTTGGAAAATTTACAGGAGGAAGTAAAATCTGGCAATGGAAAGGCGGTTCTGTAAATGGTACTTCAACTGAATCATTTAGAGATTTAATGCCAATTCCTGCAAGAAACATTCAGGCCAATCCAACTTTAAAACAAAATCCAGGATATTAATTAACCGTATAAACTAGAAATAAAAATGAAAAATATATATAAAATTTTAATCGCATTCGTTGGTGTATTAGCAGTATCGTGTAATGCAGATGATGTAGAAAACAGACCAGTTATTGAAGCGGCTACAGCTCCGGTATTATTAACTCCAAAATCAGACTTTAGTATTGTACTTTCTAAAGATACAGAGAATGATGTGGCTACAACTGTAATTTGGAATGATGCACAATATAGCGGTACACAAACAGTAGTAAACTATACTATTGAAGTAGCAAAAGCAGGAACTAGTTTTGCAGCTCCGGTTGTTGTTGCAAATACTACTGAGAGATTTAAAAGCTTAACGGTTGCGGAATTAAATTCAGCATTAGTTAATGGTGGTTTTGTTGAAAGACAAGAGAATAAAGTTGATATCCGTATCAAATCAGTTGTTGGTGCTTCAGGACTTCCTCAATATTCTAATGTTTACACAATTACAGCTACACCTTATCACGTGCCATTAGCAAGTTCACACTGGTTAGTAGGAGCTGCAACTCCAGGCGGATGGACATGGGCAGGAGATGCTGAAACAGAATTCCCATTAGTTGTAGGTAAAACAGATGTTTACCAGGTAACTGTTGTTCTTATAAGCGGAGAAGCATTTAGAGAATTTTTAGGAAACAACTTTACAAGTGATGGTAACTGGGATGCAAGTCATAATTATACTTACTATTCAGGTGCAGGTTATACTATCGATTCAGAATTAGTAAACGCTGGTGACGGTGATAACAATTTTAAATATACTGGGCCAACAGGATCTAGAGTTTTAAAAATTGACAACGTTGCAAAAACTATAACATTAGATTAATTTTTAGTGTAAATAATTTAAAGGCTATCTACGGATAGCCTTTTTTATAAACTATACAATTATGAAAAAAACTTTACTATTATTTTTCCTTTTGTTGTCAGCAATTACATTTGCTCAACAGCAAACGGTAACTTATGCTGTGAGTCCGTCCCCTTTTGAAGATACAACCCCTATTACGATTACAATTAACGGAAGCAGTATTAATGAAACGACATGGGGCATAAACACAACTCATGAATTATATCTTTGGTCGTGGTCTTATGATATAAGCGATGCAAATCAAATGGATTCTCCATCTAATGGAGGTTGGACAGTTTCTGCAGAAGCCAGTAAGTTTACTTACAATGCCGGAACAGATACGTATACGAAAACATTTACGCCATCTGTCTATTTCAATAGAAATGGAATTGGTAAAATAGGTTTTCTGGTTAAAGCGAAAGACGGAACCGGATCAAAACAATCACAAGATATTCTTATAGAAGTGGGATCTTTTCAGGTAACATTAACTGCACCGGCTGAAAACAGTACTACAATTGTAGCTTCGGGATCAAGTTTTAATATTGCAGCAACAAATACAAATGGAGCGGCAAGTTATTCCTTAAAAGCAAACGGAACAGTAATCAATACAAATACCAGTACGGCAAATTACTCGTATTCTCAAACAAATATTACAACGAATCAAACATATGAATTAGCAGTAACTCAGGGTGCGACAACTATTTCTAAAAAGTTTTCGGTTGTTGTAAATCCAATTACAGTTTCAGAAGCAATGCCTTCAGGTTTGGTTGACGGAATAAATTATAATACTGCAGATGCTACAAAAGCAACTTTGGTTCTGGATGCACCTTTAAAAGATTTTGTTTACGTTGCAGGAAGTTTCAATAACTGGCAGCCTTCATCGGCGTATGCCATGAAAAAAGATCCTGCTTCGGATAAATTCTGGTTAGAATTGACGGGATTGGTTTCGGGTGTAAATAATACGTATCAATATTGGGTGGTCGAAACAGCTCCAATTGCAAATTCACCTTCATTGGTAAAAACGGCTGATCCTTATTCAACTTTAGTATTGTCGCCTTATGATGATGCTGGAATTCCTGCTGCTTCATATCCAAATATGCCGGTTTATCCTGCAGGACAAAACTTTGAAGTAACGGTTCTTAAAACGGGGCAAACTCCATACAACTGGCAAGTAACCAATTTTACAAAACCAGAAAAAGATAAATTAGTAGTTTATGAAGTTTTGGTTCGCGATTTTGATGCAGCCAGAAGTTATCAAAGCTTAATTGACAGAATAGATTATTTTAAAAATCTAAAAATAAATGCTATCGAATTAATGCCTGTAATGGAGTTTGAAGGCAATGAAAGTTGGGGTTATAATACTTCGTTTCATATGGCTTTGGATAAATTTTACGGTACATCTGATAAGTTAAAAGAATTTATTGATTTATGTCATCAAAACGGAATTGCAGTTATTCTGGATGTAGCTTTAAATCACGCTTTCGGACGTAATCCAATGGTTCGTATGTGGATGAATGATCCTGATGGAGATGGCTTTGGTTCACCAACAACTGAAAACCCATATTTTAATACCGTTGCAAAACACAGTTATAGTGTTGGAGAAGATTTTAATCATCAGTCATTAAAAACGCAATATTATGTTGATCGCGTCATCAAACAATGGATTGAAGAATACAAAATTGATGGTTTCCGTTGGGATTTAACAAAGGGATTTACACAGCTTTGTACAGCATCAGATGAAGCGTGTACAAACGCATATCAACAAGACAGAGTTGATGTTTTAAAGAAATATGCTGATTATTCATGGGGTCTTGATCCTACACATTATACTATTTTTGAGCATTTAGGAACTGATGCCGAAGAACAGCAATGGGCAAATTACAGAGTTACTGAAACGCCAAGTAAAGGCGTTATGATGTGGGGAAAAATGACAAAACCATACAATCAATTGTCAATGGGATATGCAACTGAAAGCGATATTTCTAAAATGACAAGTGCCAGCCGCGGTTTTACAGCAAACCGATTAATGGGTTATGCCGAAAGTCATGACGAAGAACGTTTAATGTATAAAAATGTACAATATGGAGCTTCAAGTGGAACTTATAATGTAAAAACATTAAATACTGCATTATCAAGAATGTCTGCAATTGGAGCAGTTTCATTATTAATTCCTGGTCCAAAAATGATTTGGCATTTTGGAGAATTAGGTTGGGATAGTTCTATTTTTACATGTAACAATAATGCTGTAAATACAGATGAAGATGCTGCTTCCGGAAATTGTAAATTAGATACAAAACCGCAGCCTCAATGGGTAAATAACTGGATAGGAAATTCAAACCGAAACAAAATTTATTACGATTGGGCAAAAATGATTACCCTAAAAACGACTGAACCTGTGTTTTTAGGAACGCCTGCAATTACAGCTGGTAATTCATTATCTGTAAATATAAAAATCACCAATGATAACCTGACAGCTGCACAATTAAAAGACGTTTTGATTATCGCTAATTTTGATGTTACTGCCAAAAATGTTGCTACAGGATTTAAATATACCGGAACCTGGTATAATTTAATGGATAATACAACTATTGAGGTTACAGATGTAAATGCCGCTATAAATTTACCGGCTGGAGAATATAGAATTTATGGTAACAAACAAGCAAATTTGGCTATAGCCGATTTTGAAAAAGGAAACACGGTTACCTTATATCCAAATCCGGTTTCAAACTATTTTACATTGAATGCTGCAACAACCAAAGTTCAGGTTTATGCAATGACAGGACAATTAGTAAAAAGCTTCAATACAAACGGAAATGCAGATTTTCAGTTTGTTGTAAGCGATTTAAAAACGGGATTATATATCGTAAAAGCTTTTGATGAAAATGACAAAGTTCAGGTAATGAAGTTTATCAAAAAATAAATTTTGAGCATCATTTGATATTCAAAAAGATTTGAAAATTTGGTTTTATTTAGTAATGCAAAAAGGGTTGTCTGGAAATTTAGACAGCCCTTTTGTTTTTTTTTAATGAATGTTTTTTGAATATTAGTTATTTCTTTTTGTGATTGTATTCTCCAATTACAGCAAAATAACCAAAAGTACCCAATCCTAAAACAATTAGCGGAGTCAGGATAAAAAGAATGATGATTCCAAATACCAAATCATCTTGTTTGTCTGAGAGTAATTTAGGCAGCCCAAATTCAAACACACAAAAATACGCAGCGGCAAGTGCTAATATGCCCCATAAAACACCTAAAATTTGTTTAATTGCATTCATCATAGTCTATAGATATTAGATATTAAAGGTGATTCGTTTTGTTTTTATTATCGATATAAATCATCCCAATTACAAAGCAGACCGAAGCAATAATAATTGGATACCAAAGTCCTTCAAGGTAAAATTCAGGTTTTCCGTTCGCTTTTGCATGAGTTACAAAATAAGTCGAAATCGCGGGCAGCAGACCTCCAAAAATTCCATTTCCTACATGATAAGGAAGAGACATTGAAGTATATCTGATTTTAGTTGGAAACATTTCGACTAAAAATGCTGCGATAGGACCGTAAACCATTGTAACAAATATAACCTGAATGAAAACCAAAAAAATTAATGTCCATTCATCGCCTGAATTTATACCAATTGAAATACTGCTTTGAGATTCTTTTTTAGTACTAAAATCTGTCTTCTTTTCAATGTACGTAGTTCCGTCAGTATAAGTTTTTGAAATTGAGGTAATTATGTCGTTATTTGCGGTTTTTTCGACATTTTGTGTGGTTTTTTCTACGATTTCAGTTTTATAATTTACATCCGTCGTGTTGTACATCATTTTATAGATAGGCCTGTAGAATAAGATTGCCAGCAACATGCCAAGCATCATAATATATTTTCTGCCCACTTTATCGCTCAGCCATCCAAAAACAATAAAAAACGGAGTTCCCAATAATAAAGAAATTCCCAATAATCCATCTACTTGCGACGAATCTATATTCATTACCGTTTTCATGAAACTCATGGCATAAAATTGTCCGGTATACCAAACAACGCCTTGTCCCATTGTGGCTCCAAATAATGCCAGTAAAACAAATTTTAAATTATATCGGTTTCCGAAGCTTTCTTTTAATGGGTTTTTGCTCGTTGTACCTTCTTTTTTTGCTTTTGCGAAGACCGGAGATTCATCCATGTTTTTTCGGATTAAATACGAAACGCCAACCATTACAATAGAAACCCAAAACGGAACACGCCATCCCCAGGAATCAAAATCTGCAGCAGAAAGTACATTTTTAGTAGCCAATATTACCATTAAAGAAATAAACAGACCAACAGTTGCCGTGGTTTGAATCCAGGAAGTCCAATATCCTTTTTGTCCCACAGGAGCATGTTCAGCAACATACGTCGCCGCGCCGCCATATTCTCCTCCAAGTGCTAATCCTTGCAATAAACGAAGAATTAAAACTAATAAAGGTGCTAAAAATCCAATTGTTTCGTAACTAGGAATACAGCCTATTAAAAAAGTAGAACCTCCCATTAATAATAAGGTAGCCATAAAAGTATATTTACGGCCAATGATATCACCAAGTCTTCCAAAAAATAAAGCTCCAAAAGGGCGAACGACAAATCCGGCCGCAAAAGTTGCCAAAGTAGATAAAAATGCTGCGGTAGGATTATCACTCGGAAAGAATTTTGTGGAAATAACAACGGCTAAACTTCCAAAAATATAGAAATCATACCATTCAATCATAGTTCCCATTGAGGAAGCTGAAATCACTTTCCAAATGCCTTTTGTAGAAGTTTTACTCATAAAATAGTTTGTGTTCTTGTTACTAAATAAAAGTATAAAGTATTATTTTACGAATATAAAAGATATTTCTTTATTTAATTGATACTTTTTTAACAAAATGATATAATTGTTGAATTTACACTTTTTGGTAATTAAAAGTTTACAAATGAGACTGTTTTTTTACGCAAAGGCGAAAAGGTTCGCAAACTTTTGATAATTAACTTTGCGAACCTTTGCGTAAATCTTGCGTTTCTTTGCGGTAAAATTTTATTGGAATTTGGAATTTAAAAAAAATTGGAATTTTCCAGAAGTATAAAAAACAAAAAACCCGAATATTTCTATTCGGGTTTTGTGGTACCTCCAGTCCCGAGGCTTCGGGAGAACCAGGGATATTATGATTTTCTTTTAGACAAGATATCTTTTAAAATAGAAGGATCTGCAATTATTTTGTTATTAAAAGTTTTGCTTTTCATTCTTTTAATAAATTTTTCTAAATAAATAGCTTCTTCTCTGTCAATACAATCTACGGTTAAAACAATTTTCCAATCTTTAGCTATTTTTGTAAATGAGTTTGAATAAAAATGATTTTGATGTTTTTCAATTCTGCTTTCTAAATCGTTGGTTTCGCCGATATAAAATTTTTGAGATGAGTCTGAGTAAAGAATATATAAGTAGTGCATTTGTAAAAAGTATAAAAAACAAAAAACCCGAATATTTCTATTCGGGTTTTGTGGTACCTCCAGTCCCGAGGCTTCGGGAGAACCAGGGATATTATGATTTTCTTTTAGACAAGATATCTTTTAAAATAGAAGGATCTGCAATTATTTTGTTATTAAAAGTTTTACTTTTCATTCTTTTAATAAATTTTTCTAAATAAATAGCTTCTTCTCTGTCAATACAATCTACGGTTAAAACAATTTTCCAATCTTTAGCTATTTTTGTAAATGAGTTTGAATAAAAATGATTTTGATGTTTTTCAATTCTGCTTTCTAAATCGTTGGTTTCGCCGATATAAAATTTTTGAGATGAGTCTGAGTAAAGAATATATAAGTAGTGCATTTGTAAAAAGTATAAAAAACAAAAAACCCGAATATTTCTATTCGGGTTTTGTGGTACCTCCAGTCCCGAGGCTTCGGGAGAACCAGGGATATTATGATTTTCTTTTAGACAAGATATCTTTTAAAATAGAAGGATCTGCAATTATTTTGTTATTAAAAGTTTTACTTTTCATTCTTTTAATAAATTTTTCTAAATAAATAGCTTCTTCTCTGTCAATACAATCTACGGTTAAAACAATTTTCCAATCTTTAGCTATTTTTGTAAATGAGTTTGAATAAAAATGATTTTGATGTTTTTCAATTCTGCTTTCTAAATCGTTGGTTTCGCCGATATAAAATTTTTGAGATGAGTCTGAGTAAAGAATATATAAGTAGTGCATTTGTAAAAAGTATAAAAAACAAAAAACCCGAATATTTCTATTCGGGTTTTGTGGTACCTCCAGGGATCGAACCAGGGACACATGGATTTTCAGTCCATTGCTCTACCATCTGAGCTAAGGTACCTTTGTGGGCTTATTGCGGGTGCAAAGATAGAATCATTTTCCGTTTATCCAAAACATTTTTTTAAAAAAATCAATTCGTATCTTCGCAGTGGTAAAAAAATAAATATGATTTTAACTGTTGATGTTGGTAATACTCGAATTAAAGCTGCTGTCTTTGAGGAGAGTAATCTTCTTGAGAATTTTGTTTTTGAGAAAAATGAACTTGAAAAAAAAATTCGAAAAATTTTAGAAAAATTTCAAAATTGCTCCGATTTGGTTGTTGCTTCGGTGGGAAATATCGAAAAACAATCTTTTTTGACTTTCGAAAAGCAGTTAAAAATTCATTTTTTAACACATGAGGATATTTTTCCCTTTACAAATAAATATGCCACGCCAAAAACTCTCGGAATCGACAGGATGGTTTTGGCTGCAGGAGCAACTTTACAGTTTCCTAAACAAAACAGATTAGTAATTGATGCCGGAACTTGCATTACCTACGATTTTATCGACGAAAATGACAATTATCTGGGCGGAGCAATTTCTCCGGGCTTGCGTTTGCGATACGAAGCTTTGCATAATTACACGGCCAAACTGCCTTTACTGACTTTTGAATTGCCGAAACAATATATAGGAAACTCGACTCAACAAGCGATTCATTCCGGAGTTGTAAATGGGTTCGTCTATGAGATTGACGGTTTTATCGATGAATATCAGGCAAATTTTTCAAATTTTATAATAATTTTAACGGGAGGAGATGCAGAATTTTTGGCTAAACGATTAAAAAATACCATATTTGCCAATTCAAATTTCCTTTTAGAAAGTTTGAACCAAACATTTCAATATAAAATCGACAATGATTAAAAAAATTATAGTAAGCGCTTGTTTGCTTATCTCGTTCGTTTCATTCGCTCAACAAGGTACTGCTTCACCTTATTCTTTTTACGGAATTGGTGACGTAAGATTTAAAGGAACTCTTGAATTTAGATCTATGGCAGGAGTTGCGGTAGAGCAGGATAGTATTCACATGAATATTGAAAATCCGGCAAGTTATGCTGGTTTGGGACAAACAACTTTTACAGTAGGTGGTACTTTTGGAACTTCTACATTAAAAACAGATGCTGAATCTGCAAAAGCACAACGATCTACTTTCGATTATTTAGCAGTAGGAATTCCAATGGGTAAATTTGGAGCTGCATTTGGTTTGATTCCGGTTACTTCTGTTGGATATCAAATTAGAAACGATCAAACTGCTATTCCGGACGGGACAAGTTCTCAGCTTACCGGAACAGGCGGGGTAAATAAAGTATATTTTGGTTTAGGATATAAAATCAAACCACATTGGACTATCGGTGCAGATGCGCAATATAACTTCGGGAAAATAACAACAAAAAGTGTTGAGCTTGTAAGTGGTGTACAAAATGCAACTCAGGAAACTAATGCTTCTGAATTATCTGGTGTAAGTTTGAGTATTGGTACAATGTATCAAAGAAAGATTTATAAAAAAGTATCTTTATTTACAAGTTTAAGCTACAGTTTTGCAAGTACATTAAATTCTAATAGTACAAGAACTATTGCAGTTGATGGTGATCCGGATCCTATAACATTTGATCCGAATGAAAGTAACCTGAAATTGCCAAACAAACTAACGTTTGGAGTTGGTATTGGTGAAGCAAGAAAATGGTTAATAGGTACAACAATGTCTTTTCAGGGTAATGGAGAATTTGCGAATTACTATAATTCAGCTCAAAATGTACATTACGAAAAATATCAAAAATATGCTTTAGGAGGATATTATATCCCAAATTATACCTCGTTTTCAAGCTATATGAGCCGTATTACTTATAGAGCAGGTTTAAAATATGAAAAAATTGGATTGGTGATCAATAACGAATCAATCAATGATGTTGGAATGACTTTAGGGGCCGGAATTCCAATTGGCGGAGGTTCTTTCTCTAATATAAATCTTGGAATTGAATTTGGAAAAAGAGGAACTACGTCTTCAAACCTTGTTCAGGAGAACTATTTAAATTTTAGCGTAGGTTTTTCTCTTAACGACAAATGGTTTATTAAGAGTAAATTCAATTAAACATTAGTTTAAGCTCTCATTACAATTTACTACATTTGGCAAATGAATTTACCAAAGACATATATTATAAACGTTGTCACAGTTCTCGCTGTGACGCTGTTTTTTGGATGCGAAAGTAATTTTAAAGAAGTTCAGAAAATCAACTTTTCAGAATTTGTTCCGGGAAGTGATGCCGATACCGTAAATATTAAATATACTGATTCCGGACGCATAACAGGGGTTTTAAAAAGCCGGAAAATGCTGGATTATTCAAATCTTGATTTTCCTTTTACAGAATTTCCCAAAGGAATTGACGTTACTTTATACGATAAAAAACAAAAGCGTACTTTTATAAAAGCAAATTATGCTGTTTCGTATAAAAATACCGGAATAATAGATTTGCAGGGAAAAGTAAAAATTACATCAGAAGCAGGACAGATGTTAGAAACAGAACAACTGTATTTTGATCAAAAAAATGAATGGTTTTACACCGAAAGAAAATTTAAGCTTACTGATGCAAAAGGAATTTCAAACGGACAGGGGATAGATTTTAGTAAAGACTTTAAAGTGATTAACTCGCAGCGAATAAGCGGTGAAATTGAATCAGACGAAAAAATATAGATTATGAATTATTTGAAATATACACAATACGTTTACTTATTAATCGCAGCTGCTTTTATTTATGACGGCTTTACAAAACTAGACAGTGGTCCATGGTTGAGTTTTATAATTGCAGGAGTAAGTGTTTTTATGTTTTTCTTCAGGAGAAAATTCTCGAAGAAATTTGATGATCATTATAAAAACCAATAAAAAATGGAGATTAGTATTATAATACTATGTTTAATACTATCAGCCTTTTTTTCAGGAATGGAAATAGCTTTTATTTCCTCGAATAAAATTTATCTTGAAATTGAAAAAAAGCAAGATAACTTTCTATCACAAGTTCTAACGAAACTTACAGAGAATCCGTCAAAATTTATAGCGGCAATGCTTATTGGTAACAATGTGGCATTAGTTGTTTATGGATTTTTCATGGGAGATTTAATTCTAAATGGTATTACCAATTTAGGATTTCATTTTTCTGATTTGACAAGTTTGCTTGTTCAAACTGTAATTTCGACTTTTATAGTGTTGATTACTGCGGAGTTTTTCCCCAAAGTCTTTTTTCAGATTTATGCCAATTCATTAATTAAGTTTTTTGCAATTCCGGCTTATTTATTCTATCGATTCTTTTATTATATCTCCACTTTTTTCATTTGGATTTCGGATTTTGTTTTGAAAAAATTTTTCAAGACAGAAGGAGATCAGGTACAATTGTATTTTAGTAAAATAGAACTCGGAAACTACATTACAGAACAAATGAATTCTGTTGAAGACGATGAAGAGGTAGATTCAGAAATTCAGATTTTTCAAAATGCATTAGGATTTTCAGGCGTAAAAGCGCGTGATATTATGACGCCACGTACCGAAATAGTCGACATTGATTTATTTGACAGTATTTCAGACCTTAAGGAATTATTTATCGAAACAGGTTATTCTAAAATCGTAGTGAGTCAAAATTCACTCGATGATATTGTAGGTTATGTGCATTCATTTGATTTGTTTAAAAAGCCTGCAACAATAAAATCGGTTTTAATGACTGTAGAATTTGTTCCTGAAACCATTTTGATAAAAGATGCTTTGAATTTACTAATCAAAAAGCGAAAGAATGTTGCTGTTGTTTTAGACGAATATGGCGGAACTGCGGGTATTATAACCATCGAAGATATCGTAGAAGAGCTTTTTGGAGAAATTGAAGACGAACATGATTCCGAAGAAGAAGAACTGATCGAAAAAGAGTTGGGAGAAGGTAAGTATTTGTTTTCGACTCGTTTAGATGTTGAGTATTTAAATGAAACTTATAAGTTAACGATCCCGGAAGAAGATTCTTACGGAACTTTAGGTGGTTTTATTGTTAATTATACCAAGGAAATCCCTCAAAAGGGCGATGAAATCGTGATTGACAGCTATTATTTCGTGATCGAAGAGGCGACAAACAAGAAAATAGAATTGGTAAAAATGACAATAAAAGAGTAGTTTTTTTATTAATTAAAAAAAATTGTGTAAAATAAAAGGCTAGTTGTATTGTTATTAACTAGATAATTGTATTTTCGCAAACTGAATATAAAATTAACGATAATAAGAAATGGCAGTTTTAGCAAAAATTAGACAGCGTTCCGCTTTATTGATAGGAGTTATTGCACTTGCATTATTTGCATTTATAATACAAGATCTATTTACTAAGGGAAGTTTTGGTCAAAGTTCAAAAGATGTAGGAAGCATCGACGGAAAAGATATTTCATTTGAAGACTTTAGAGTTAAAGTTAGTAATGTTGAAAAAAGTGGTCAAGGAATTACTTCCACTGAAGCTGCAAACAGAGTTTGGGATCAAGAGGTTTCAATCGCATTATTATCAGCTCAGTTTGATAAATTAGGATTAAGAGTTGGTGAAAAACACCTGCTTGAAGTTTTAAAATCAGATCCGAATATTGGTAAAAACCCAATGTTTTTAAATGCAGCTGGTGCTTTTGATGTAGTAAAATTCAAGGAATACTTTAAAACCAATCCTGAAGCGGCGCAATATATTTCTGAAAAAGAAAAAGATGCTGAATTAAACGCAAAATATCAAATTTACAATACATTAGTAAAATCTGGACTTTACACTACTGCTAGTGAAGGAAAGTTGAAATATGAAATGGAAGCTAACAAAGTAAACTTTGCTTATGCTGCTGCATTATATTCTTCTATTAAAGATAGCGATGTAAAAATTTCAGATGATGATATTGTTGCTTATATGAAGAAAAACGAGAAAAAATTCAAAGCGGATGAAACTCGTGAAATTCAATACGTTTTAGTTGAAGACAAAGCTTCTAAAGAAGATGAGGCTGAAATTAAAGCTAAAATCACTGCTTTATTAAACGGTAGAGTAGAGTATAATGCAAAAACAGGAAGAAACGATACTTTAGCAGGTTTTAGAAACGCAACTAACATTGCTGAATTTGTAAACTCAAATTCTGATGTTCCTTACGATTCTACTTATGTAGCTAAAAATTCTTTACCGGCAGTTGATGCTGATAAATTATTCAGTTTGCCTGCAGGTTCAATCTACGGACCATATGTTTTTGGAAGATACTATGCTATTTCTAAATCTTTAGGGTTTAAAGCTGGTGTTAACGCAAAAGCAAGTCATATTTTAATTGCTTACGAAGGATCTCAAACTCCAAATGCAAAAGAAAAAAGAACTAAAGAAGAAGCAAAAGCTAAAGCTGAAGAAATTTTAGCTCAGGTTCAGGCTAATCCGGACAGTTTCATGATGCTGGCTTTTACAAATTCTGATGATTCATCTGCACAACAAGGTGGTGATTTAGGATATTTTGGTCCAAACCAAATGGTAAAACCATTCAATGATTTTGTATTCAGTAATGGAATTGGAAAAATTGGTTTGGTTGAAACTCCTTTTGGATTTCACATTATCAAAATTACAGATAAACAAGACGGAATTCGTTTAGCTACAATTGCTCAAAAAATTGAGCCTTCTGAAGCTACTTCTGATAAAGTATTTACATTGGCAACTAAGTTTGAAATGGACGCTGCTAATAAAGATTTTAATGCTACAGCAAAAGAATTAGGTTTAAAAGTTGCTCCTCCGGTAACTGCAAAAGCTATGGATGAAGCGTTTGGACCATTAGGAAACCAACGTAACATCATTAGATGGGCATACGATAAAGAAACAAGTAAAGGTGATGTAAAACGTTTTGAAATTGCTAATATTGGTCACGTAATTGCACAATACAAAAGCGAAAACAAATCAGGTTTAGTATCAGTTACTTTGGCAAGACCTTATGTTGAGCCAATATTGAAAAACAAGAAAAAAGCTGAAATGCTAAAAGCCAAAATGACAGGTTCAAGCCTTGAAGCTATTGCTAAAAGTGCTGGTGTAGCTGTTCAGCAAGCTGCTAATGTTACGCTTGATAATCCGGTTTTACCTGGTGGAGTTGGACAAGAGCCTAAAGTTGTTGGAAATGCATTTGCTTTAGCTGCAAATAAAATTTCTGCTCCAATTGAAGGAAATACAGGAGTTTATGTTGTTAAAAATATTAGCACTGTAAAAGCGCCTGCAATTGCTAATCACGCAGAATATGTTGCAAAAGTAAAAGCTCAAAGCGCATCTGATGCAAGCAGAATTTTACCAGCGTTGAAAAACAATGCTAAAATTGAAGATAACAGATTACAATTTAATTACTAATATTAAGTAAATAAATAAAAATATAAAACCCGAAATGTTCATTTGAATGTTTCGGGTTTTTTATGCGTTTAAGTTTTAAGAAATTCTTTGTCAAAGTAAAACTGTAATCAGTCATTACACGTATATCACTGTGAACAAGAATTATTAGCAATTATTTTAAAATAGGAATTGATTTTTTTCTTTTTTTTGGTTTTTTAAACAGATTTGAAATATTTTTTGTAATAATTACCTACATATTCTGGATAGTTCTATAGGAATAATCGAAATATAATCTGAAAAATTTGGGAAATTCAAAATATTACAGTTAATTTGTTCGGATTTTATTTTAACAAAATGTTTGATTTGGAAAATGTTAGAATAAAAATCTAAAAACAATATGTAACCAAAAACCTTAATAATCAAACATTTAATATTTATATGTTTAATTTCTTGAAAAGAAAACCTAGAGTATATTCCAAAATTGAAAACCATATATATGGAATCATTACGGAACTTTTAAAACTTGCCGCAACTGACATCAATGTTGATGAATTGGGAGGGAAGTATTATTTAAGTAACGAAGAACAGCACTTTAAGGTTACAGTATTAAGTAATGATTATGTTATCAGACTAACGAATACTTGTGATTCTGTAGCGGAGAAATATGAGAAAAATTTTGTGGAGGATGTTTTAAAAGCAATAAAGGAAGAAAAACATCGCAGAATGGAAGTCGTGTATGATTCTATAACAAACAGTATAGAAAAAATGGCAGAACGTTTGCATAATACATTGATCGAAACAAATGAGCAGGAAACTCAAAAGGTTCGCCGACTTGAGACCAAACATATTAAAAACAAAAAAGTGAACTATTAAGTTCACTTTTTTGTTTAAAGCAGATTTTAGAAAGGATATTTATCCCTGTAAAATCATTTCATCATAAGATAGTATAGTTTCATATCCTTTAGAAACAAAATATGCTGTTGGATTTTCTTTTGAAACGGCCATTACAAAATCACCGCCCCACGCACCAAGACTTTTTACAGCTCCGTTAAAATCAGGAAAAGCAATTTCTTTTATAGTTTGTATTTCCAGAATATTGCTCAAATGAATTTCATGCCTTTCAATGGCAAAGGCAAATTCCTTTACTGTTTTAGCATTTAAAATGGCATTTGTAATTTTGTTATTATCCAGTATGTTTTGTTCTAAATCTTCATTTTTATTGTTGTAATAAGCATTTATTGCAGTCTTACTATTTTGTTTTTTATTGAGATAAACAAAGTAAATATTTTTTGTAAAATCCGGATGAAACTCGATTGTTTCTATTATAGGTAAACCTTGCTCTAATCGATATATAATTGGGGTATTGTTTTGCGCGCAGGCAATATCATAGCCGCTGCCTCCAAAACTGTTTTTAAGTAGCTTAAAAGCATCAATTTTAGTCCATTGGGCAATATTATTTAATAATGTAGATGAAGTGCCTAAGCCCCAGTTTTTCGGAAAAGTAAGCTGTGTATTGATTTTATATCCTTTGGCGTTATCTATAAAATCAGGATTTAAAAGATAAGCTTCATGCAGAATATTAATTAAAGTCGATTTTACAGTTTCAATTTTAGAATCAATATTATTAATGATTTCAGAAAAAGAAATAATGTCTTCATACCAAAGATATTCGTCAAAATTATAGCTCGTCCATTGAATTTCCTGGTTTGAACCTGTTTCTACAATTAAATTTTGCCCAAATTTGGTTGGTAATGCAAAAGCCCTGGCACCATCAAGAACTAAATATTCGCCTGTAATTAAAAGTTTTCCGTTACTGTAAAAGGTTGTTTTCATTCTGTATTATATTTCAAATAAATCCCAAACATTTTAAATTCCAAATTCCAATTCGTATTGGGATTTGGAATTTTATTCGGAACTATAATTTTTGGAATTTAGGATCAGATTATTTTCTTAGATTTTCGATAAATTCAACTACAGCAGCGTGTGAAACGGCATTTTTCTTAAAATGACTTTTAATTAAATGACGTTCCTCTTCGTTGGCCTCAAATTGGTTGATGATATTGTTTAAGTGCATTTTCATGTGACCTTCCTGAATTCCGGTTGTAGTTAAAGAACGTAAAGCGGCAAAGTTTTGTGCTAAACCTGCAACGGCAACAATTTCCATTAATTCTTTTGCTGAAGGTTTTTCAAGAATCTCAAAACATAATTTTACCAATGGATGCAAAGATGTTAATCCGCCCACAGTTCCTAAAGCTAAAGGAATTTCGAGCCAAAAAGTGAATGTTCCGTTTTCTATTTTGGCATGAGATAAACTTGCATATTGCCCATTTTTTGAAGCATAAGCATGAACTCCGGCTTCAACAGCCCTAAAGTCATTTCCGGTTGCCAAAATCACGGCGTCAACACCATTCATGATTCCTTTATTGTGTGTGACAGCCCTAAAAGGTTCAACTTCGGCAATTTGAACGGCTTGTAGAAAACGCTCGGCAAATTCTTGCGGATTCGGAATATGTTTCTCTGTTAAATCTTCAATTGGACAGGAAACTTCGGCTCTTACAATGCAATTCGGAACATAATTAGATAAAATACTCATTACTACTTTCAGAGTTTCATCTTCTGAAAATAAATCAGAATTTTTAAACTCCTCTTTTAAAGTCGTTGCAAATTGCTCGAGACAAGAGTTAATGAAATTAGCACCCATACTATCTTTAGTTTCAAAAGTAGCATGAAGCTGAAAATAGTTTTCGAGTAAACTTCTTTTATCTTTTAGTTTTATATCTAAAATTCCGCCTCCGCGTTGTTGCATATTTTTAGTAATGCTTTGTGTGTCAGAGAAGAATTTTGGTTTTATCTGATCGAAGAATGACTTTAGTTTTTCAGCATTTCCATTGAAAGTAAAATGAACCTGGCCAATTTTTTCGGTATCAATTACTGTTGCTTTAAAACCTCCGCGAGTTGACCAGTATTTTGCTGCTTTTGAAGCTGCTGCAACAACAGAACTTTCTTCAATTGCCATCGGAATAGTTTTGTATTTTCCGTTTATTAGGAAATTAGGTGCAACTCCAAGTGGAATATATAAATTGGTAATCGTGTTTTCTATGAATTCATCATGCAGTTGCTGAAGCTTTTCGTCTGAATTCCAGTAATTTCTTATAATAGTTAGCGCTTCTTCAGGGTTTGAAAAATAGGTAGAAGCAATCCAGTTTATTTTTTCTTTTTTGGATAATTTAGAAAATCCGGCAACAGCGTTGTTCATTCTCAGTATATTAAATAATAATGTTATAGCAAAGATACCATTTTAAGGGTTTTCTTTGCAATGTATTTAGAATTTGAAAAAGCGCAATCGTTATTTTTTTTAACATTTAACACTTAAAATGTGTATTATGTTTATTTTTTTTACTAAAATTGGGCTCTTTTTTATATTTAAATTAAATCTAATGAATACAGGTAAAATTACTGTTATATTTTTATTTTTAGTTGCTGCTGTTTTTGGCCAACAAAAAATTACGGTTGAAAATATTTATGGTGGAACTTTCAGGGCAAAAGGAATGGCAGAATTGCAATCCTTGAAAAACACAGATCAATATACTGTTCTGGATGTTGATCAGGCCAGCAGAAGTATGCAGATTGGTTTGTACGATTTTGGAACTTTAAAAAAAGTATCAAATTTAATCGATACTAAAAATCATAAGGAACTTGCTAACGGAATTGATAGTTATACTTTTGATGCTTCAGAAAAAAAGATTTTAATTGCATCGAATACCAATCAGATCTTTCGCCACTCCTTTACAGCTGATTTCTACTTATATGATATAGCTTCAAAATCATTAACAAAGCTTTTTGATCAGGTACAGGAACCAACTTTTTCCCCTGACGGAACTAAAATCGCTTATGCTAAAGAAAATAACCTGTATGTATATGACGTAGCTTCGAAAAAATCGACTGCTGTTACAACTGACGGAAAGAAAAATTCGATTATTAACGGTATTACGGATTGGGTTTATGAAGAAGAATTTGCTTTTGTCCGGGCTTTTGACTGGAGTAAAGACAGTAAAAAATTAGCTTACATTCGTTTTGACGAAAGTGCAGTTCCTGAATTTTCAATGTCGATGTTTCACAAGGATTTATATCCAACAATTGAAACGTTTAAATATCCTAAAGCAGGAGAAAAAAACTCAATAGTTTCATTACATATATATGATCCGGCCGGAAATAGCACTAAAAAAGTTGATTTAGGAAATTATAATGACTTTTATATCGCAAGATTACAATGGACAAATGATAACAATATATTATCGGCTCAGGTTTTAAACCGCCATCAGGACAACCTTGATTTATTATTTGTTGACGGAACAACTGCCGTAGCAAAAGTGGTTTTGAACGAAAAAGACAAAGCATATGTTGATGTGACGGATAATTTAACGTTCTTAAAAGATAACAGCTTTATCTGGACAAGCGAAAAAGACGGTTTTAATCATATTTATGTATATGATAAAACTGGAAAACTTAAAAATCAGGTTACAAAAGGAAACTGGGAAGTAGTATCGTACTACGGTTTCGACGAAAAAAACAAAACTATTTTCTACCAATCTACAGAAAATGGTTCTATCAACAGAGATATCTACAGAATTGGTTTAGACGGAAAAAACAAAGTACGTTTAACTTCAAAAGTTGGAACAAGTGCGGCGACTTTTAGTCCGAATTTCCAATACTTTATCACAACTTTCTCTAGCAATTTAGTGCCAACAACCTATACTTTAAACGAGGCTAAAACCGGAAAAGAAATTCAGGTCATCGAAAACAATCAGGCTCTTGCTGATAAATTGAAAGCATATAACTTGCCAGCTAAAGAATTTTTTGTTTTAAAAACAGCTAAAGGAAACGAACTTAACGCGTGGATTTTGAAACCGAAAGATTTTGATCCATCAAAAAAATATCCTGTTTTCATGTACCAATATTCTGGTCCGGGATCTCAGCAAGTAAACAACGATTGGAATAACAGCGATGATTACTGGTTTTTATCGCTTACACAACAAGGTTATATTGTAGCTTGTGTAGATGGTAGAGGAACTGGTTTTAAAGGTGCTGATTTTAAAAAAGTAACGCAAAAAGAATTAGGAAAATACGAAGTAGAAGATCAGATTGATGCTGCAAAAGTTATTGGGTCTTATCCTTATGTTGATGCGTCAAGAATTGGAATCTTCGGATGGAGTTATGGTGGATTTATGGCTTCGAACTGTATTTTTCAGGGGAACGATGTTTTCAAAATGGCAATTGCTGTTGCGCCGGTTACAAACTGGAGATTTTATGACAGCGTTTACACAGAAAGATACATGCAGACTCCACAGGAAAATGCGAGCGGATATGACCAAAATTCCCCAATAAATCACGTTGATAAATTAAAAGGTAAATTTTTATTGATTCACGGTTCTGGTGATGACAACGTTCATGTGCAAAACTCTATGCAAATGATGGAAGCTTTGATTCAGGCAAATAAACAATTTGATTCTCAGATATATCCAGATAAAAACCACGGTATTTTTGGTGGTAAAACGAGAATTCAGCTTTATAATAAAATGACTAACTTTATCAAAGAAAATCTATAATTTTTAAAATATTAACCTTAAATAATAATGAATAATATGGGAGAAACTCAAGTAAAAACTGCGCATCCAAAAGGACTTTGGGTATTGTTTGGAACGGAGATGTGGGAGCGATTCAATTTTTATGGAATGCGAGCTTTATTAACTTTATTTCTTGTAAACTCATTATTGATGAAGGAAGAAGAAGCGTCTCTTATTTATGGAGGTTTCCTTGGACTTTGTTACTTGACACCAATGTTGGGAGGTTTCGTTGCCGATCGTTTTCTTGGTAACAGAAACTGTATTTTATTAGGTGGATTATTAATGGCAATTGGACAAATGCTATTGTTTACCAGCGGAAGTGTTTTTGAGGCAAATTTGCCTTTAGCAAAAATTATCATGTATTCTGCATTGGGAGTTATTGTTTTTGGTAACGGATTCTTCAAACCAAACATTTCTAGTATGGTGGGAAGTTTGTACCCAAAACAGGAAAAAACAAAATTAGATACTGCTTTTACGATTTTCTATATGGGAATCAATATTGGGGCATTCTTAGGACAATCTATTTGTCCTTTATTAGGAGATGTAAAAGATTCAGGCGGAATTAGAGATATTCACGCTTTTAGATGGGGATTCATGGCAGCTTCTGTTGCGATGTTGTTAGGAACAATCCTTTTTTACTTCTTGAAAAACAAATATGTAGTTTCTCCGGAAGGAAGACCATTAGGAGGTTTGCCTTCTAAAAATGAAGCTTCTGATTTTGAAGAAGGAGAGGCTCAAAAAGCTAATTTTTCTGGTAAAGCTTTGGCAATAGCAGGAATTGCATTTGTTGCTTTAGGGTTCTTTTTTCACTATGTTGTAGGTCAGAATTTGATTTATACCTTGATTTATTCTAGTGGAATTTCTTTAGCGGGATTAATCATTTCGGATACTTCTTTGACTAAAATTGAAAGAGACAGAATTATTGTAATTTATATCGTTTCGTTCTTTATTATTTTCTTCTGGGCTGCTTTTGAACAAGCTGGTTCATCATTAACTTTTATTGCCGATAATCAAACGGATAGAAACTTCTTTGGTTTTCTAATGCCTCCGTCAATGGTTCAGATTTTTAACGGATTATTCGTTGTGTTTTTAGCAGTTCCATTTAGTATTTTATGGGATACTTTAAGAGCTAAAGGAAAAGAACCAATCTCACCAGTAAAATTAGCTGTTGGTTTAGTGGTAATTTCTATCAGTTTCTTTATGATTGCAACTCAGGTTTCATACATTGGGACTTCAGGATTGTTATTGGTAAAATGGCTGATTTTATTGTATTTCTTAAATACATGTGCTGAATTATGTTTGTCTCCAATTGGTTTGTCATTAGTAGGTAAATTATCTCCAAAACGTTTTGCTTCATTATTATACGGAGTATTCTTCTTGTCTAATGCTTCCGGATATGCTTTAGGAGGAACTTTAGGTTCTATCTTGCCTGCAACAGGAGATAAATTTGCAAAAGCAAAAGAATTAGGAATCGATCTTCAGGCTGTTTTAGATAATAAAGTCGTGCCAACTACTGAGCAATTGGCTTTATTAGACCAACATCAAATTAGTGCTCATAACCACTTTTTTGCCGGATTCGAAATCCATAACTTATATGAGTTCTTTATGGTGTTTGTTGTTCTAACAGGTATTGCAGCAATTATATTATTTGCTTTGACTCCATTCTTGAAAAAAATGATGCATGGCGTTAGATAATATGGAACACAAAATTACATTAGAAGAAATTCAAAATTTTAAAGGCACTTATCCAAAACAATTGTGGTATTTGTTTTTTGTTGAAATGTGGGAACGGTTTTGCTTTTACGGAATGCGTGGCGTACTTACGTTTTTTATGGTAGATCAGCTTTTATTAAAAGATGAACATGCTAATTTACAATACGGGGCAATTCAGGCCTTTGTTTACGCCTTTACTTTTATTGGCGGTATTTTTGCCGATAAAGTTTTAGGATTTAAAAAGTCATTGTTTTTTGGTGGAATCGTGATGATTCTTGGCAATCTTTTGATTGCTTTTTCTCCACAGACATTGTTTTACTACGGAATTGCTTTCTCTATTATTGGAACCGGTTTTTTTAAGCCAAATGTTTCCTCAATGGTTGGAGAATTATACCACGAAGAAGACGGAAGAAGAGATGCCGGTTACGGAATGTTTTATGCCGGGATAAATGTAGGAGGTCTTCTTGGAGGCGCTTTATGTATTTATTTAGGGAAATACTATTCATGGCAATTATGCTTTTTGTCTGCCGCTATAGTAATGTTTTTAGGTTTAGTTACGTTTTTGTTTACTAAAAAGTATTTAGGTCCAATAGGAGATTCTCCATTATTGCATTTAGATAATAGTAAAAGAAGAATTCGGGAAATCGCAGTTTATGCGTTGTCAATTTTAAGTTTGCCATTTATTTTTATAATGGTAAAAAATACTGATTACACGGATTATTTCATGTACACTATTGGGATAGTTGCCGTTCTGTATTTTACTTATGAATTGATAAAACTTGGAGATGTAAAATTGCAGAAAAAACTATTTGCAGCCTTTTTGTTTGTCTTCTTTTATTTGTTATTTAATGCAATTTATGAGCAAAGTGGTGGTTCATTATCGCTTTTCGCAAAAGATAACTTAAGTGATAAATTGTTGTTTTTCACGATTGATCCCAATGTAGTAAACAATAGTTCGAATACCTTTTTTGTAGTGGCTTTAAGTCCGCTAATTGGTTTGCTATGGATTTGGTTGGGAAAAAGAAAAATTGAGCCAAATACTTTAATCAAATTCGGAATTGGATTTTTGTTCTTAGGAGCTTCATTCTATATTTTCTATCTAACGAAATTCTTTGCAAATTCAAAAGGAATTGCTTCTTTAAACGTGTTTACTTTTGCCTATTTAGTAACTACAATAGGAGAACTATGTTTAGGGCCAATCGGAATGTCAATCATTACTAAATTGTCTCCAAAAAGATTATTTGGTATGATGATGGGATTATGGTTTCTGGCAAGTGCATTCGGGCAATTATTTGCTGGAAAGTTAGGTGCAGAAATATCGAGATCAAATACAGGAGATACGTTACTCTCTAAATTACAATCTTATACAGAAGGATATTATCAATTGGCTGTTTATTCGATTGTTGCAGGAGTTATTTTAATTGCAATTTCGCCAATTATTAGAAAATTAATGCAAGAAGTAAAATAGACGACATTTACCGATTCTTTTTTTGTTTAAATTTGTAAAAAATTAAAAGGACCATGAAAAAAATACTACTTGTAACATTGTTTTTAGTTGGAGCATTTGCAACTCAGGCGCAGGAACTAAAATGGTATACTGACGTTAAAGAAGCGATTTCAGTAAGTAATAAAGAACAGAAACCAATGCTGCTGTTTTTTACGGGAAGCGATTGGTGCGGATGGTGCATTCGTTTACAAAATGAAGTCTTGAAAACGGCAGAGTTTAAAAAATGGGCTGCTGATAATGTTGTTTTAGTCGAATTGGATTATCCAAGAAGTGTGCCTCAGACACCTGAGCTTAAAAATCAGAATAATGAGTTACAGCAAGCTTTTGGAATTCAGGGATTTCCGACAGTATTTTTTACAAGTGCAGAAACTAAAGACGGGAAAATAAATTTTAAAGGTCTTGGAAGAACCGGTTATGTTGCCGGCGGTCCATCTGCCTGGTTAACAGTTGCTGAAGGAATTGTTCATCCTGGAAAATCTTAAATAAAAATATTTCTAATATTAAATAATCTTAAAAATCCTCACATAACGTGAGGATTTTTTTTGTTTAGTAAGAAAATGTAATCACTTATTTTGGGGTAAATTATTGTTTTAATATTTTATTGTAAACAAAAAAACACATAATGTATTTTTTGTGCTAATAAAACTTGGAAAATTAAAATATTATGTTAATTTCGTCATGCTAATCTAACCAAAAACCCAATTATAATATGACTAAAAAACTACTTATCCTACTGTTTTTTTTAGGTTCATTTTTTATGCATGCGCAAAATTTAGTTTGGAGAACAAACATGACCGATGCCATTGCAATTAGTAATGAAGAAAGAAAACCAATGTTAATTTTATTCACTGCCTCAGGTGTACCGGAAAATCTTCAAAATGAAGTATTCAAAACGCCAGATTTTGCTGTTTGGTCACGTGACAATGTCATTCTTGTAAAGTTGGATCTTTCCGACATAAATGCATCTGATGGTGATAAAGAACAAAATGTAAAGCTTAAAAATGCGTTTGGTGTGGATGATTTACCGCAAGTATGTTTTGCGAGTGCTTCTATCCGAAAAAACAAAACAACATTTAGCGCTCTGGGAAAACTGGCTTATAAACCAGGCGGCGCAAAAGCATGGATTGCCGAATCAAATTCGATCTTGCATCCAAGTGAATAATTTAAAGTTAAATTAAGTTTTCTTAGCTTGACTTGTAGAATCCCTTTTCAGCATTTGCGTGAAAAGGGATATTTTTTTGAAATAAATTGAAATCACTGTCAATGGCTTTGATATTTTTAAGGGCTGAAATTTTCATTTTATTTAAAATTTGAGGCTTAAATAATAAAATTCATTTTAATTCAATTTTGTATAACTATTTGTTTTGCAATGGTTTGTTGAGTGTTGGTTTTGTGTTACTTTAGTTTTATTAACACAACTAAAAACCTATAATTTATGACTCAAAAACTACTTATTCTACTGTTTTTTTTAAGTCCATTTTTAATGAGGTCGCAAAATTTAGTCTGGAAAACCAATATGATTGATGCGGTTACATTAAGTAATGAAAAAAGAAAACCAATGCTAATTTTATTTACGATCAATTATGCTTCAAATGATTTGCAAAATGAAGTATTTGCAACTCCGGATTTTTTAAAATGGTCTGATAAAAATGTTATTTTAGTTAAAATTGATTTATCCGATCCATCAATTTCTGCAGAGGCAAGAGAACAAAATGCACTATTAAAAGACGCTTTTGGAGTTGAAAATTTGCCTGAAGTCTGTTTTGCAAATGCTTCAATTAAAAAAGGAAAAACTTTTTTTGATTCATTGGGAAAAGTCCATTATACTTCAGGTGGTGCAAGAAAATGGATCTCAGAATCTGATTATATATTAAATCCATAACCAACAAGAATTAAATTCTCTTAGTTTAATGTATAGAATCCCTTTTCGGCAGTTGCATGAAAAGGGATGTTTTTTTTGAGACAAGTTTCTTTCCATATTTTTTGAATAGCATAAGAATTCGAAGCATCTGCAATTACAATTCCCGGATGTAAGTTTTCTAAAATCCTGTCTAAATTTATTTTTGGCGACTGAGTCAATAACAGAATATCAGGTTGCATTTTGCTTTGATAAACTCCAGAACTGTCTATTATGGAGATTTTCTTCCCGTTGAAAAATAAGGTATTCTTAATTTTAGCAGTAGATTTTAAAGTGCTGAAATTTCCAACTAAATAGGAATTGAAAATAGTGTTTTGTGAAACTGTATCAGCTGTAAAGAGTTTGACATTTCTTCCTGTTCGTTCAGATATGACTGTATTTTTTCTGATATTATAAACAATAAGTTCCTGTTGTGTTTCAATTTCCTTTTTGGTCGCAATAAAAGAAATTTGTAATACTATAATTGTCACAAAAAGAATTACCAATTTATTATAACTCGGTTTTTTAAACCAAATAATGCTTGCTATTATAAACAGATAAAAAGTGATTAAATAATAATAATTAAAACTAATATTCCGAATTACAAACGATTCAAACGTTGCAACATAATGAATCATCTGGTTTAAAATATAAATACTCTTTTCAAAAACTTGAACTAGAATTAACGGCGGATTATAAAATATGGCAAAAAGCATTACTATAATTCCGGCAATCATAATAAAGGATAATAGCGGAAGAATGATAATATTAGTTACAAAAAATAATCCCGGAAATTGATGAAAATAATACAAACACAATGGCAAAGTACCAATTTGAGCTGCAAATGAAACGCTAAGTGCATTCCAGATGTAAATTAGTATTTTGTTTTTTGGTGTCCAGATATCTTTTAATAAAGGCTGTAGCCAAAGAATAAAAAACAAAGCCAAATAACTCAGTTGAAAACCAACATCAAATAAAAAGTAAGGTTCGAAAAGGAGTATCAATAAAATGGAAACCAATAAAGTATGATAAATATTTCCGCTTCGACGCAAATGATTTCCAATTGCAAGAAACGAAAACATAACCACAGAACGCAAAACGGGAGGCGACAGGCCGGAGATTACCGCGAAACCTGCCAGAGCCATCAAAATCGAAAATAACTTAATTGCAGAGCCTTTTCGCGTGTTTGGAATTGGCTTTAATATAAAAGCGATAAACAGCATTATAAACCCGACATGTAATCCTGAAACAGATAATATATGTGTAGCACCGGAATATTGATAATCCTGAATAATATCTGATGAAATTTCTTGCTGCTGACCTAAAATAAGTGCAAGCGAAACATTCATTTCGGCTTTGTTGAAATGGGCTTTTTCGAGATTGCGTATTATTCGCGAATGCAAACGGCCGGAATAATACCAAATGTCTTTTGTGATGTTTTTATTAATTGTAATTTCTGATTTTCTGCAATAAACCTGCGCATAAATCTGTTTGTTGGCCAGATATTTACTAAAATCAAATTGATTGGGATTTTTACTCGGACTGTTATGTTGTAAGCTTGTTTTTACTCGAATTACATTGCCAATCATCAAAGGATTTTTCAAACTGTCCTTTTGAACGTTTACAATAATTCTTCCCGAATAAGTTTTGTTGTCAATATGATTTATAATGACAATATAGCGATCATTATAACTATTGCTTTTGAGTTTTTCGCGTAAAGTAAAAGTCAGGAAATGAGATTCTTCAAAAGCTTTTTCAAAATGCGTATAATTTGATTTTTCGAAAGTATCGGTATGAAATACTAAGGTTGTTATGCCGATGAAAAATGAAATGAGATAAGTACTTAATCCGAAGAAAGTATTTAAGGTTTTATTTTTTTTAGTTAGAAAATATAAACCACAAAAGATTAAAACACTTATTATAAGTGAAAGGCAAACGGTAAAAATTGTGGGTTTCCAATAATAAGATATTAAAATACCAAGAAGAAAACTAATTGTTATTTTAACCAAAGGAAAATCTAATACTTTCATGGTCTAAAAGTATTAAAAATTTGTAAGAAAAAGAATATATTTTATTTAATTCAATTTATTCGATAACTCTGTTTATCTGAGCAAACGAATTTCCGTAATACGTTTCTTTGGTAGAAGAAATAATAACGCCTTTGGATGTTGAAGAATGAACAAATTTTATTTCGTTTGAATTGACTTCTGTAATTAATCCAACATGGTTGATTTGTTTGCTTTTGTTGGTTTTAAAAAAGATTAAATCACCTTTTTGAGCATCATTAAACTGAATTACTTTCCCCACTTTTGATTGTTCGTAAGAACTTCTTGGTAATGGGATATTTTCTGATTGAAAAGTAGTAAATACTAATCCCGAACAATCATAACCGTTTTTTGTTGTACCGCCGGCTTTGTATCGCACGCCAATATTATCAGTTGCATTTTCAATTAAATGATTAACAGCAGTTCTGTTTTCTCGTTTCGAATCCTTTTTGCTTATTGCTGTCGAAGTTGATTTACAAGAAGCAAAAAGGATTGATAAAAGCAGTAAAAGGTATATTTTTTTCAAAACAAAAATCTTTAAGCTTGTTTTAAATCGGCAACAATAAGTTTTGCAGTTTTTTTACTTGCGCCAACTCCGCCAAGTTTCTGCTCTAAAATGTCGTAATTTTTCAAAAGCTTTTCGCGATATTCAGGTTCAAGTAATTTTTGTAATTCTTCTTTAATTCGTTTCGTATTACATTCGCTCTGAATCAATTCGGTTACAACTTCCTGATCCATAATTAAATTAACAAGCGAAATATATTTAAGTGTAATAATACGTTTTGCAATTTGGTATGAAATCGAACTTCCTTTATAACAAACGACTTCGGGAACTTTAAAAAGTGCCGTTTCCAAAGTTGCTGTTCCTGAAGTTACTAATGCTGCTGTTGAAGAGCGAAGTAAATCATAGGTTTTATTGGAGACAAATGCGATATTTTTATTTTTTATAAATTGCTGATAAAACTCATAATCCTGACTTGGTGCGCCGGCAATTACAAATTCATAATCCTGAAAATCATCAACAACACTAAGCATAACGCTCAGCATTTTGGTAATTTCCTGCTTGCGGCTTCCCGGTAAAACAGCAATAATTGGTTTTTCGCCCAATTGATTTTCTTTTCTAAAAACAGCTTCATCAAAAGCAGGCTGGTTCTGAATGGCATCAATTAAAGGATGGCCAACAAAATCTACCGGAAAATGATGTTTGTCTTCGTAAAAGCTTTTTTCGAAAGGCAAAATCACAAACATCTTGTCGACATCTTGTTTAATGGCAGTAATCCTGTTTTCTTTCCAGGCCCAAATTTGAGGTGAAATATAATAATGCGTTTTATAGTTTAAAGCTTTGGCCCATTTTGCAATACGCATATTAAAACCAGGATAATCAATAAAAATTAAAACATCAGGTTTGAATTCAGAGATATCTTTTTTGCAAAAAGTAATATTGCTTAAAATGGTTTTCAGATTAAAAATAACTTCGACAAAACCCATAAAAGCCAATTCGCGATAATGTTTTACTAAAGTTCCGCCAGCTTTTTGCATCAAATCGCCGCCCCAGAATCTGATTTCGGCCTGAGGATCTTCTTTATAAATCTCCTTCATTAAATTTGAACCGTGTAAATCACCAGATGCTTCACCGGCTATTATATAATACTTCATATCTATTTTTTTAAAAGTGTGTTTCAATTTTTAAACACAACATTTTTTTTGCAATGCAAAGATAAGATTTAAATAAATAAGGTAGAAATGGCCAGAACAATCACCGCCAAAACTACACCTCTTGCCATAAGTTCCTTGTTTCTTTTTAGAAGAATTAAGAAAACAGCCAAATCCAGAATCGTTCCTAAAGTGATAATTTTTCCTAAATATCCGTGCTGTCTTATGGTTTGAATTCCTGTCGAAATATCAAAAGTTGTAAAAAAAGTGATGAATAAATAACTTCCTAATAATGAAGTAAAAATTCCGATTATAAAGCCAATAACGATGTCTTTCTTATTCATTTAATTTCCAGGTATTAAGTTGTTGCATGGAGTGATGTGCGGTTAAATCAAATTGCACGGGAACTACTGAAATGTATCCGTTTTCCAGAGCCCATTCGTCAGTATCTTCACCTTGATCTTCATTTGTAAATTTTCCGGTAAGCCAATAATAATCTTTCCCGAAAGGGGTTTGTCGTTTGTCAAATTTCTGAGCATAATACGCTTTCGCCTGACGACAAATTTTTATTCCTTTGATTTCGTTTTCTTTTAATTTCGGAAAATTAACATTTAGAACGACACCCGGCGGTAATTTATTTTTAAGGGTTTCTAAAGTTATTTTTCTAACAAAAGATTTTACCTGTTCAAAATCTGCATTCCAGTCAAAATCAAGTAATGAAAAGCCAATTGCCTGAATACCTTCTATTCCGGCTTCGACTGCGGCACTCATTGTTCCGGAATAAATGACATTTATAGAAGAGTTTGAACCGTGATTAATTCCTGAAACGCATAAATCCGGCTTTCTTTTTAAAATTTCATTAACAGCCAGTTTTACGCAATCAACAGGCGTTCCTGAGCAGCTATATTCGGTTATAGTATCATCGTCTTTCGAAATTTTGTCTAAAAACAAAGTATTATTTATTGTAATGGCGTGTCCCATGGCACTTTGAGGTTTGTCTGGAGCTACGACAATTACTTCGCCAATTGTTTCCATTACACTAATTAAAGCTCTAATTCCGGGAGCCAGAATACCATCGTCATTAGTAACTAATATGAGTGGTTTTTCATCTTTCATGCTAAGATTTTTGTTTTTGTTTTGGGTGTTGTAGGATTTTAAAAGCAAATGTAGTGACAGATTTTGGTAGAATAGTAACAAATAAAACAAAATTTGTCAACTTAATTAAAGAAGATTTTGGCGCATTAAACATTTTTATATCTTTAACAAAAAATTATAGTGAACTTAGCTTTAGTGGCATAGTTTTTACCGTAACTTAGATTAAAAAATTGATGAATGCTATTATTAAATTTATGAAAAGAAATTATAAAATACTTATAGCCGTATTATGCTTGTCATTGACATTATTCGCTTTTAAGATAAATGCTGATAAGTCGGTTGATCCGGACCCAAACAGAGATAAAACGCTTTTAGAATTGCTTGCATTTGTTATTGAAAAAGGACATTACAGTCCGGCAGAAATAAATGATGAGTTCTCTAAAGGAATTTTCAAGGATTATATTGATGCGTTAGACCCTTCAAAAAGGTTTTTCATTCAATCTGATATTGATGAGTTTAAGCAATACGAGCTGCAGTTAGACGATCAGTTCCTGAATAAGGACTTAACGTTTTTCAATCTTACTTATACAAGATTGATGAAACGTATGGAAGAAAGCAAAAAACGCTATAAGACTATTTTAGCACAGCCTTTCAACTATAATGTTGATGAGACTTTTAATGCCGATTATGAGCATATTCCATATGCAAAAAACCTAACGGAAATTAATGAAAGATGGAGAAAGCAAATCAAATTGTCTACTCTTTCATCGCTTGTAACGAAACAAAAGTTAGAAGAGGATAAAAAGAAAAAAGATCCTGCTTATAAAGAAAAATCTTTTGAAACTTTAGAAAAAGAAACTCGTGACAGTTCGTTAAAATCATTAGACGATAACTTTAGTCTTATTAAAGATTTGAATAAAGAAGATTGGTTTTCTGTTTATGTAAACTCAATTATGGCTCGTTTTGATCCGCATACAAGTTATTTTGCACCAGAAGAAAAAGATCGTTTTGATGTAAATATCAGTGGAAAATTAGAAGGAATTGGTGCAAGATTAACTAAGAAAAGTGATTTTACTCAAATTGATGAATTGATTTCTGGTGGTCCGGCGTGGAAAGGAAAACAACTTGAAGCCGGAGATTTAATTTTGAAAGTAGCACAAGGAAACGAAGAGCCTGTTGATGTAGTAGGAATGCGTTTAGACGATGTTGTGAAAAAAATTAAAGGTCACAAAGGAACTGAAGTTAAACTTACCGTTAAAAAAGTAGACGGAACAATTAAAGTTATTTCTATTATTAGAGATGTAGTTGAAATTGAAGAAACGTATGCTAAATCAAGTATTGTAGAAAGAAACGGATTGAAATACGGAGTAATTTATTTACCTAAATTTTATATTGATTTTGAAAATAAAGACGGTCGTGATGCCGGAAAAGATATCGCTCTTGAAGTTGAAAGATTGAAAAAAGAAGATATCAACGGAATCGTGTTAGATGTACGTGATGATGGTGGTGGATCTTTGTCTACAGTAGTTGATATTGCTGGTTTATTTATTGAAGAAGGACCAATTGTTCAGGTTAAATCTGCCGGAAAAAAGAAAGAAGTTTTATATGATAAAGATAAAAAAATCGAGTGGGACGGACCTTTAGTAATTATGGTTAATAGTTTCTCTGCTTCGGCTTCAGAAATATTGGCTGCTGCAATTCAGGATTACAAACGTGGCGTTATCATTGGTAGTAAACAAACTTACGGAAAAGGAACTGTTCAAAATGTACTGGATTTAAATCAATTTGTACGTAATACAAATTATGGCGATTTAGGTGCTTTGAAAATTACAGGACAAAAATTTTACAGAATCAACGGAGGTTCTACTCAGTTAGAAGGTGTTCATAGTGACGTGGTTATGCCAGATCGTTATGCGTATTTAAAAATGGGAGAACGTGACATTGATAATGCAATGCCTTGGGATAAAATTGATCCGGCTGATTATAGCACTTGGACTTCAAACGAAAATTTTGCTAAAGCGATTTTAAACAGTAAAAACAGAATTGCTCAAAATTCTCAATTCAAGTTGATTGAAGACAATGCAAAATGGATTGATATTAAAAACAAAGAAAATACCTATAGCTTAAATATTAATAGTTTTAAAGCTACTCAGGAACAAGTTGAAAGTGAAGGTAAAAAATACAAACCAATTTCAGATTACAAAAACAATTTGGTTTTTAAATCATTGCCATACGAAGAGCTTGAAATGAACAATGACGCTACATTAAAAGAAAAGAGAGATGCCTGGCATCAGGCGTTATCTAAAGATGTTTATGTAGAAGAAGCATTAAATGTTTTAGATGATTTACAATCTAAAAGCTATGTAAAAAATACAGTTTCTCCTAAAATGAAAAAGGATAAATTAGTAAAATCTTAATTCGATAAAGAATTAATTTGTTATTAGAACGCTCCAAAAAGTTTAATTTTTGGAGCGTTTTTTTGTAAGTTTATTAATAATACTCCGAAGGAATTAAATATTTACAGCATGAAGAATTATATTGTTTTAAGTTTGATTGGGTTTGTTTTATTGTCTTGTAAAAAAGAAGGCAATGATAAAAAAGAAGATTTAGTTCAGGATCAGGAATCTTCGTTTGTTTCGAATACTACAGATTCCGGATATTCGGTTTCTTATTTACCAACTTCGACAACCAGCCAAATTGTAAAGCATAAATATTATACACTTTCATATAATGAAAAGTTTGAGCAGGCAGAATGGGTTGCTTATGAATTAAAGAAAGAATATTTGAAGAATGGAAATTATAAACGTCCTTACTTTATTGAAGATCCAAGTGTAACAACTGGTTCTGCAGATTGGCGGAATTATAAAAAATCAGGATATGATAAAGGCCATCTTTGTCCTGCCGGAGATATGGAGTTTGATCAAAGTGCTTATAATGATACTTTTTATACCTCCAATATTTCACCTCAGGATCATGATTTTAATAGCGGAATCTGGAATAGATTAGAGCAAAAAACGCGTTATTGGGCAAGCAAGTATAATGATGTTTATGTGGTAACTGGAGGTGTCCTGAAAGATTCCGATAAAAAAATAGGAACAGAAAAAGTATCTGTTCCTAAATATTTTTATAAAATTATTTTAGCTAAATCAGGTAAAGAACATAAGGCAATTGCTTTTTTGGTTCCGAATGAAGATAGCAATAAGTCGCTTTATGATTTCATGGTTCCTATTGAAACTTTAGAAAAAATGACTGGAATTGATTTCTTCCCTAATTTGAAAAACTTAAAAAGCAGTAAGGACTTTTAAATCAGCAATAGTCTGAGTTGGGTTTTCTGCTTTAAAAACAAAGCTTCCAGCAACTAAAACATCAGCTCCGGCTTCTACTAATTGTTTTGCATTTTTGCTGGTTACACCGCCATCAATTTCGATAATTGTCGAAGCATTTTTGCGTGTAATCAAAGCTTTTAGTTTTTCAACTTTAGCATATGTATTTTCGATAAATGACTGTCCGCCAAAACCTGGATTCACACTCATAATACAAACTAAGTCAATATCGTTAATAACGTCTTCTAGCAGGTCAATATTAGTATGAGGATTAATGGCAACACCAGCTTTCATTCCTTCGGCTTTTATAGCTTGTAATGTTCTGTGCAAGTGCGTGCAGGCTTCATAATGTACGCTTAAAATATTAGCACCTAAGTCAGCAAATGTTTTAATATATCGATCCGGATCAACAATCATCAAATGTACGTCGATTGTTTTTTTAGCATGTCTTGAAATAGCTTCTAAAACAGGCATTCCAAAAGAAATATTCGGAACAAAAACTCCATCCATAATATCAATATGAAACCAATCAGCCTGACTGTTATTGATCATTTCGATATCACGTTGTAAATTGGCAAAATCAGCTGCAAGAACAGAAGGAGCAATAAGTGTATTCTTCATTTTGTGTAGTTGTGTGTTATTTTTTGCAAAGATAATTTTTTTAAACGCAAAGTTTGCAAGGATTTGTGTAAAGTTCTTTTTGTGAGATATTTTACCGCAAAGTTCGCAAAGATTTACGCAAAGATCGCAAAGAATTTTATAAGTTTTGTAAAAAATGCAGCGTTCGCAAAGCTTTGCGAACTTTGTGTTTTTATAACATCCCAATAAATAAAAAAGCCTTTGCGGACTTTGTGGTAAAAAAACTTTCCAAGATAAAATAAAAAACTCCGGTAATCAGCCGGAGTTTCAATCATCAATCAAAAAACGAACAGTCAATCAAACTGTTGTTTGCGTTAAAATTGTTTCAAGTTTAACGTTTCAAGTTGCTTTGAGGAACCTGAAACTTTAAACCTGAAACAAATATATGTTATCCTAAATAAGTTTTAAGAATTTTACTTCTGGAAGTGTGTTTTAATCTACGGATTGCTTTTTCTTTAATCTGACGAACACGCTCACGAGTAAGGTCGAAAGTTTCTCCAATTTCTTCTAAAGTCATTGGGTGCTGATCGCCAAGACCAAAATACAAACGAACAACATCTGCCTCTCTTGGAGTTAATGTTTCTAATGAACGCTCGATTTCAGTACGTAATGATTCGTGAATTAACTCTCTGTCCGGATTTGGAGATTCACCAGAACGTAAAACGTCGTAAAGGTTAGAATCTTCACCTTCAACAAGTGGAGCATCCATAGATAAGTGACGACCAGAGTTTTTCATAGACTCTTTTACGTCATTTACAGTCATGTCCAGTTCTTTTGCAATTTCTTCAGCAGAAGGCGGGCGCTCGTTAGATTGCTCTAATAAAGCGTACATTTTGTTGATTTTATTGATAGAACCAATTTTATTTAATGGTAAACGAACAATACGGGATTGTTCTGCCAAAGCCTGAAGGATCGATTGACGAATCCACCATACAGCGTAAGAAATGAATTTGAAACCACGAGTTTCATCAAAACGTTGAGCCGCTTTAATTAAACCTAAGTTTCCTTCATTAATTAAGTCAGGAAGAGTTAAACCTTGATTTTGATATTGTTTAGCAACCGATACAACGAAACGTAGGTTGGCTTTTGTTAATTTTTCTAATGCTCTTTGATCACCGGCTTTAATTCTTTGTGCCAATTCTACCTCTTCATCAGCGGTAATCAGGTCAACTTTTCCAATTTCTTGTAGGTATTTGTCTAACGATGCAGTTTCACGATTGGTTACCTGCTTGGTGATTTTAAGTTGTCTCATGTTTTTGTCTCCTCAATTTTTAAGTGTACAAATTGTTATACGTAATGAGATACAAAAAAGTTACAAAAAATAACAAATTATTTTTTAAAATAAAAACACCTCAACTTAAAAGGTTAAATTGAAGTGTTTTAAATAAAAAAACAGGGGCAAATTTTTTAATCTGATGAATCATCATTGACGTCAAGCATTTCGTCAAATATTTTTTTTAGTGATTTTATATATATAGGAAAAGCAATTGCTAAAATGATATATTCTTTTCGTAAAACGGTAATATCATCCAGAATTTCATATAAACCTGGAATAATTAATATAAGAGAAAACACAATTCCGACCCAGGGATTATTTATTATTTTTTTTATAATTGATAAAATTTTCATGTCTGGCTGGCTTATTAATACAATTCTCATTTTATTTTTTTTGATTATTACTGGTCGTAAAAATAATTTTGATTTAGGTCTTATACTCCAAAAATGTCACGAAAGCCATTTTTTGTGCCATGAAATTTATATGTATATAAAAAGAAAATCCTCCGTTGATGAGAGGATTCTGGATATTGTTGAATGTCGTTTTATTAAGATAAGATATTCATTCTTTTTATGAAATCTTTATAAGTGTCGCTCAAATTTATTTTATGATTTCCTTTTAATATAATAAGGTTATCTGCCAAAATAATTTCTTCAATTTTGTCTGTATTTACAATTGTATTGCGATGCGTTTTTATGAATTTATTTTTATCGAGTAAATCGCTTATTTTGGTCAGGGAAATTTGAATTACAAACTTCTCGTTTTCGGTAATAATGTTGCAATAACGTTCTTCAACTTCTATGAAAAGGATATCATTTATGGAGACTTTTTTTAATGAATTTTTCTTCTTTATAAATAAGTAATCATGGCTAATTACAGTATCTTGTTCTTCGCTCATAAATACATTTGTCTGAGCATAAAACTTTTCGACAGCCATTTCTATCGCATAAAGAATTTCAAGTTCATTAAAAGGCTTCATTAAAAAACTGAAAGGTTTTGTGAGTTTGGCCCTTTCAAAAATTTGTCGATCTTGCGAACTTGTCAAAAACACAAATGGTTTCGAAGCATTTGGGATAATATTTATCGATTCGGCAAAAGTAATTCCGTCTGGTTTTCCATCAAGAAAAACATCAATAATAATAATGTCAATAGGGCACTCGTAAAAAAGTTTTAATGCATCAGAAAAATTTCGCGCAACTCCCACAATATTATAATTGTTTTGAAGTAATACATTAGAAAGCGCATCACTTTGTTCCGGAGTATCTTCTATAATTAAAACATTAATATTATCCATTGTTTCTTGTTTTTGGGAAAAGCAAGCATCTTTACAATACTTTTGATGGAGTAAAGTAAAGGATTATTATAGAGAAAAGAATTGTTTAAAAATTATTTTTTAAAAGAATTATAGAAAATAAAATTAAACAAAAAAATAGAAAGAGCATCAAAAAATGTAAGATAATTTTGAATATTGATTTATCTGATAAATTGTTATAAAAATGTGGATCACCTTATTAAAACACATGAATATTTTTTAAACAATTGTTTTTGGAAAGGTTATAATCATTTTAGTTCCCTTGTTTAGTTCGCTTTCTATAGCTAGCGTCCCACTATTTTTCTTGATCATTTGTTTACACAATTGCATCCCTAAACCGGTTCCTATAATTTCAGAATTGTCTTTTTTTGCTAATAATTCACTGTCTGAAAGTAATTCTTTAATAGTACTTTCTTTCATTCCTATACCTGAATCCTCAATAATAAGTGTACAAAAATCAGGATTAGTATCTTCTGTATAAAAACTTATTTTCCCGTCTTGATTAGAGAACTTAATAGCATTGTCTAATAAATTTCGAAACACAATCTTTAAGGAATCAAGATCTACGAAAATAAAAATATTTTTTGAAACTGAATTTTCAAAAGTAATCGCTTTGTCTAGAAGTAAGGGTTTATAGTTGTATTCAATTTGTTGTACAATAGAATAAAGATGAACTGATTCTTTATGAAAATACAATTGTTTGGTTTGCAGCATCGCCCAATGCAATAAATTGTCTAATAAGCTATAAGCGCCGTTTGCAATACCGCTATTCTGAATGATAAGCTGATATAACTCATCATAATTTTTGGTTTCGAGTGTAGCAGATAATTTAGCATTACTCGTTTTTAGTGCATTTACAGATGAACGCAAATCATGGCTTACAATAGAGAATAATTGATCCTTAGTAGCGTTTAGTTCATCGAGTTTGTTTTTTTGAAGTAGAATGGTTTTGCCATTTTTTACTTTTTGAGCATACAGGTAAACTCCCCCAGTTAGGAGTAATAATAAGACAATTGCTGCAAAAAAGAAACCATTACGTTGAGTATTTTTAAGTATATTTTCAACTTGTAGTACTTTGATTTCCTTTTGTTTTTCAGCTACAGCAAATTTTTTCTCAAAGTCAGCAACTGCCCACACTTTGTTTTGGTTGTTGAGAGAATCTTTCCACTGTTCGGTTTCTTTTCTATAGACTATGGCTTTTTTGTAATTGCCTTTATTTTCTTCAATAACTGCCATGTTTTCTGACGCCATGGCTTTTATTTTGTAATTATTTATAAGCTTTGATATTTTAAAAGCTTTATTAAAATAAAGAATGGCTTCTAAATCTTTATACTGCTCGTAATATAAATTAGCAAGAGTATTGTAGGCATTGTATAGTTCGACTGTGTTTTTTTCTTTCTCCTTAATATTGAGATTTTTTAATAGATATTCTTCAGCAAGATCATATTTTTTTAAAAATATATAAGTACTTCCAAGACCTTCATATATTTTGCATAAGCTATAGGTTTGATTAGAAATTTGCGAAGAATTTTTTGCATTTTCATAATATTTAATGGCGTCTTCGAATTCTCTTAATTCTAAATGTACCCCAGCCAGATATATTTTATTTAGCTCAAGAAAAATAAATTTATCAGAAACAAGTTGGAATTCCTTTTTTGCTTCTTTATGTAGTTTCTTGCTATAAAAGCTGGTTCCTCTAAAAAAATGACAAAAATCTGCTATCTCTTTATTTGTATTTAAACTCAACTGCTTCATTGAGAATATTAAAGTAGAATCCCAATCTTTCTTTAAAAAAAAAGATTGGGCTTTATTAAAATTCACTTCAGATTTATATTGGATTGCCTTTTGTTGAAGTATTTTTTTTAATAAATCATTTTCTGATTTTATTTGTGAAAAAAGTACAAAAGGAACAAATAATAAAACTAAAATGAATAATTGACTAAGTTTTGATATCATATAAGTATACTTAAAAAAATAGTTTAGTCGTTTTAATAAAATAAACTTTTATGGGGTTACATCTAGCTTAGTCCCTCTAGATGTCTCAGGATCAATATTTCTTAAATAGCACATAACAGTAGTAACATCCTGAACAGTATCAGAAGCATAATCAGCTTCAACATACCAAACATCATAAGATTCTGGAGTGTCATTATCCCAGTTATAGTCAAAATAAATTTCGGCAAGATCTCCGTGTTCTGTTAATGTTCCAACTATCGGATTTTGTGAATCTTTAGAATTAATGTACAAAGTAGCACAGATTTTTAATGTACGTACTCCATGATTTACGAAGAATTTTGCTGAACCTAAAGGAGGAACCGGGAAAGTAATATTAGTTTTGTCTGTGAACTCAAAATCTACAGTATTAATTTTTGTAATTTGGATAACGTTAAAGTCCATGATAGGGTTTTTAGGGTTAATATTTTTATTTTTGGTAGGCTAAAGGTATTTTTTTTCTTTCAATAAAGTGTAAAATACCTTTAGTTTTTCTTATTAACTCTAATTATCATTATACCAAATTCTCAAGTTCTAAACCCTTAGAAGAATATGTTTTTTACTTAACAGTGATAGTTTTTGTAACATAAACCGGTTTTCCTTCTTCTGTAAAGCCTTCCAGAACAACTTCAAAATTTCCTTTTATATCTGATGTATAGAAAGAAATAGTATCTTCTTTTTGGTCTAATTTAAGATTTGGTTTCCATAACAATTGATATCTGTAATCAGGAATTCTCTGCAAATTGTTTCCGGCAGCATAATCAGGATTATTATAGATTTTCTCAGGATTTGGCCTTTGAATTTCCATTGTTTTCAAATATTTTTTGGCATAATTAGTGGCAAAATCACTGTTTTTAGTTTCAAAACTAATCATTCCGCCATATAAATTCGGACCATAAACATAAGGTTCGTTGATAAGGCTCACTTTATCAACATTGCCCATATTATAATCAAAAAGATCACTTGGGTCTTGTATCAATAGTCCGTCAACAAGAACCAATGGCGGTCCGTACATTTCTAAATCTTTGTGATCGTTTCGAACACGTAGTTTATATTTTCCATTTTCGCGACGGTAATAAAGTTCAATTATAACTTCTACAATATTTTCTTTTAAGGTTGGAAAACGTGTATAATCATCAAGAACATATGTTTTTTCGATCGTATTAAAAAACGGGCTTATTACAGCTTCTGTTACTAAACTGTCTTTTTTAATTTGATAATAAGCATTCTGAATCTGACTTGCTGTTGAACGGTCTTCGATATCCTTTTTAAGATCCGGCGTTAAATTAAGTTTGGATGTAAATTGTAATCCCGAAGTATCAAATTTTGGAAACGCATCGAAAACAATCGTATAATCAGAACTTTTATCGTCTAAAACCTGTACAATAGCATTAGAAAAATTCGGAAACTTATCCATTAAAAAGGCAAATTTTCCCTGGGCATTTGTTTTAACTATTTTTAATACAAATTCTTTTCCCGGTAAAGAAAGTGAAATTGATTTATCATTCACAGGAAGATTATTTTTAGATGTAATTGTGCCGGTAATTAATTCTGATCTTAATTCAGGGATATATGTAATAGAAGCTGGCTCGTAATTCGTATAATTATTGGCTGTTTTTTTTGCAAATTCTTCTGGAGTTACTTGTTTTAAAGCAGGAATTTGATCTGTTTTTCTGATAGAAACAGAATAATTCCCTTTTTGAATTGTTCCTGTAAGCGATTTTATCTTAAGATTTGCTTTTTCTCGTGTATAATAACTTTCCTTATCAAAATCAAAATCCACTCTTTTTTCATTAACTGAACTTGAAGTCACCAAATTTTGATCTGCCGAAGCGGTGCTTTTTGCCGTAAGATCGAATGTTACATTTTCGTTTGGTTCCTGAGTCTGAAACGGATTAATGATAAAAATATCAATTACACTGGTTTGTGATTTAGGATTATTCAGCATCCATTTTGTATAAGCAATTACTTTATAATTACCCGTTTTTAAGGTAGTTGGTATAAAATATTCTCCGGCTCCAATTCCTTTTTCAAGATATATTTTGTTTTTTTGAAGCGAGTTTTTTTCATTGTCAACAAGTTCGATATACGCTATTTTGCTAATCAAACTAGGTGTATTATTAATTGGGTTTAAACAATACAATTTATAATATAATGTTTCTCCAGTTAAAAAAGTGGTTGTATTTGAATGCAGAAAAATCGTTTCCTGTATTGATGTGTTTAAATTCTGATTTTTTTGCTGCGCACAAACAAATAAACTATTTGTCAACAAAAGCGTTAAAATCAGAAGTTGCTTAATTCTGTCTAAAATGCTGGTCGGATTATATGTTGAAGATTGTATCATAAATTTTTAAAGAGAATTAATCTACCCAAAAAGGAGGAACGATATTAGACGAAAAAGAGGTGCAATCCCCGCAAGGAGAATTTACCATATAATAAATATTTGAACTGAAGCTTGACGAAAAGTGCACTAAAGTATACGAGCGAATACGCGAACGCAGGATTGCTCCTTTACATTCCGGATTTTCAGGATCGTCGCAATTCTTAAATTCCTGAATAGAACAGTTGCTTTCATAATATGGCGGAAGCGGTTCGTTTGGAAATAAATCAGCATAATTAAAATAAATTCTTTCTGAAGAAGCGGCAGAAACTTCAAAAAAACCGATTACTTTTTCGGTAGGATTTTCAACAGATTTTATATTTCCATAAAAAAAACCCGGTTGTTTTGGCGAAAGAACACTTCCTGTAGATGATAAATCCCTTAATGTTTTATAATACGTATAGGCAGCCAAATTTTGAACATATTGTTTCACGAAAATCGAATAACGGTGCGATATAATATAGTTCTGGTCACTTATAAAACGCACCGGAAAGTGAACGCGGTCTTCACTATTGCTGTTTGTACTGTTGAGTATAATATCTTCAGAATTTTTAGTCGAATAACAGGTTTTGGTTTCCATAGTTCTTGGGCGTACTATAATATCAGGATCATTAATTACGATAGTTTCCCTGGAATCCCACATTGGCGCTATAATTTTATACGTTTCAGCATATTCGTACCTGTAATATTTTGAAGTATTGGTTGGGTCGTAGCTGTTTACATTTATTTGAACACCTCTTTGGCCGTTAACATTTTCGACTGTTGCCGTTACATTATCAATTTTGGTTTCTGTAGTTAAAACTTGCTCATCAGAAATATAGTTTTTACCTTCTTTTGTTTTGATTTTTAATTGATATTTTCTTCCAGGTTCAGCTTTAAATGGAGTAAGAGAAGCATAAATAGTGTCTTTTTCTTCAAATTGATATTCATTTCCCTGATTATCTGAAACAAAAACATTTGCTCCTTTTTCAAATTTTGGTCCGGTTTCGTCTAGCTGATAAACCTGAGAAATTCGTATGGTTTGATTTTTTACTTCGTTTGTAATTGTTCCTTCAACAACAAGAGCGCTTTCAAAATCAGTATTTTTAAATGCATATTGTTCTGTACATCCTGTTAAGACAAGTGCCAGAAAAAGAAAAGTTAAGAGTTTATATTTAATATTGTATTTCATAAATTTAAAAAAGAAATTATTCTACCCAAAAAGGAGGAACGATATTAGATGAAAAAGTAGTACAATCTCCGCATGGCGATTTTACCATAAAATAAGTATTGCCGCTGTTCGAAACATGAACTCTCGAATAAGATCTGATAAGAGAACGAAGGATTGCGCCCTGACAAGGCGGATCGCCATCACAATCTACATAGTCTTTAATTTCACAATCTCTTTCATAATAGGGCGGCAATTTTTCATTTGGAAATAAGTCGGCGTAATTAAAATAAATTCTTTCTGAAGAAGCGGCAGAAACTTCAAAAAAACCAATCACTTTTTCGGTAGGATTTTCTACAGATTTCATATTTCCATAAAAGAAACCCGGTTGTTTCGGTGAAAGAACATTTCCGGAAGATGATAAATCCCTTAAGGTTTTATAATACGTATAGGCCGCTAAATTTTGAACATATTGTTTTACAAAAATTGTATATCGATGAGATATAATATAGTTCTGGTCGCTAATAAAACGCACCGGAAAGTGAACACGATCTTCGCTGCTGCTGTTTGTGCTGTTTAGTATAATTGCTTCAGAATTTTTGCTTGAATAACAGGTTTTGGTTTCCATTGTTCTTGGTCGTATCTCAATAACATCCTTTGCATCAGATGCTGGTGTTCCATTAGCAGGATTTGCCGGAACAGCCGGAATAGTAACTACAATAGTTTCTCTGTAATCCCAAACCGGAGCAATAATTTTATACGTTTCAGCATATTCGTATCTGTAATATTTTGAAGTATTAGTAGGGTCGTAACTGTTTACATTTATCTGAACTCCTCTCTCGCCATTTACAGTTTCAACGGTTGCAGTTACATTATCAATTTTAGTTTCTGTGGTTAAAGTCTGCTCATCAGAGGTATAATTTTTACCATCTTTTGTTTTTATCTTTAACTGATATTTTACTCCGGGTTCAGCTCTAAACTGAGTAAGAGAGGCATAAACAGTATCTTTCTCTTCAAATTGATATTCATTTCCTTTGTCATCCGTAATAAAAACATTCGCACCTTTTTCATATTTAGGTCCGGTTTGATCCAGTTCATAAACCTGAGAAACTCGTATGGTTTGATTTTTAACTTCATTTGTAATAGTTCCTTCCACAACAAGGGCACTTTCAAAATCGGTACTTTTAAAAGCATATTGCTCCGTACATCCTGTTAAAACAAGCGCCAGAATAAGAAAACCTAAGATTTTGTACTTGATACTTCTCATAATCTTAAAATTTGAAATTATAAGTAATACTCGGAATTGGAATAGAAAAAATTGACGTTTTATATGCTTTAATTTCTCCTTTGTCTGTTACAAAAAATACTGAATAAGGATTATTTCTACCTAAAACATTATAAACAGAAATATTCCAGAAACTATGCGCTAATTTTTTAATCTTATGATTTCCTTCAATATTAAAACCAATATCCAGTCTGAAATAATCCGGAATTCTAAATTTATTACGATCGCTATAAACAGTGTATTGTGCGTTTCCGTATTCGTAAGTCCCAATAGGGTAGGTAATTGGCCTTCCTGTTTGATAGATAAAGTTACTCGAAAAACTGTAACGTTTTGTAAATCTATAGTTTAAAACTGCACTAAAATCATGAGGTTTGTCAAAGTTAGAAGCAAAATACTTTCCGTCATTTACTTTTTCCTCATTAAATTGACTGTTTAGTTTTATTAATGATCTTGAATACGTATAGCCTAACCATCCGTTAAGTCTGCCAACTTGTTTTTTTAATAATACCTCGATACCATAAGCTTTTCCTTCGCCTTGTAAAAGTTCAGTTTCGATGTTTTCTTTTAAAAGCAATTCAGCACCAACTTTATAATCTAAAATATTTTTTGATCTTTTGTAATATCCTTCTAAACTAAGTTCCAGTTCGTCATCATTTAAGTTTTTATAAAGTCCTAATGAAACTTGTTGTGCACTTTCCGGTTTTACATTTAAATCCGAAAGTTTCCAGATATCTGTAGGCGATTGCGTCGTGTTATTTGACAGTAAATGAATGTATTGATAGGTTTTGTCATAACTTGCACGAACCGAAAAATCATCAGTTATAAAATATCGGGCAGCAAGTCTTGGTTCTAATCCGCCATATCTTTTGATGACTTCATTGTTTTTGTATGTTTTTGTTTCCGTAACAGTTGCATCACTTATAGGAAGATTATCTTCGTAAATTCTTTGATCAGATGGTCCTAGCGCAGCAAATGAAGAATATCTCAATCCAAAATCAAGCAAAAATTTATCACTGATTTTATAATTATCACCAACATAAATAGCAGATTCCAGACCTCTTTCTTTTTCTATTTCAATAGGAATTAAAGTAGATTGAGGATTTTCAGGTTTTAAATATCCGGGATTTATACCGTATAATTTACTGGAAATACCATAGCTGATTTTATGTTTCTCGTTGTATAAATAAGTCATTTTTGCAGCCAGTTGCGTCTCATTAATTTTATATCCAAAATCGAATGAGTTTATTCCGGGCGATTGATAATCAATATTAAACTTATATTCGCTATTGGTTAAAATCAGAGATCCTTTATTCTTTTCATTAAAAGTATGATTCCATTTTAATGTACCTAATCTATTGCTGTATTTGTATAATGAATCTGATGAAACACTAAATTTATCATGGCTGTAATAAAATGTAGATTCGATATCATTATTCTTGTTTATTTTATGATTGTATCTTAAAATCAAATCATAAAAGGAAGCCTGGCTATTTTTTAAATTTTCATCATCAAGGCTTTTTAAAATCCAATCAGAATAACTTGCTCTTCCTCCAACTACTAAGCTCGATTTTCCTTTAACAACAGGAGTTGAAAGCATTAAGTTGCTTGTTGCAGGTCCAATTCCGCCTTCGCCTTCAAACTTGTCAAAGCTTCCGGTTTTAGACGTAATATCAAAAACAGAAGATAATCTTCCGCCAAATTCAGCAGGAATACTTCCTTTATAGATATCAACTTTTTTGGTTGTGTAAGGATTCAAAGCTGTAAAAAAACCGAAAAAGTGCGATGGATTATATAAAACAGCATGATCTAATAAAAATAAATTTTGATCCTCTTTTCCACCTCTTACATTATATCCTGAAGAACCTTCACCAGCGGTTTTTATACCCGGCAAAGTCAAAGCTACTTTAAGGATATCGCGTTCCCCTAAAACTAAAGGAACGTTTTTAATTCCTTCTGTATCAATTGTTGTAACTCCGGTAATGGCAGATTTTGCCGTTTTGTTTCTGTTTGTTTTAACTAAAACTTCGTCAAGCTGATTTACATTATCGATTACATTAAAGTTTAAGGAACCGTCATTGTAAACCATTATATTTTTGGTCACTTTTTCGTATGAGAAAGTTTCGGTTTCAATTGTACTCATTCCTGCAGGAACTTGTAATTTATAAAATCCGTTTTTATCAGTTGTAGCAGTAAATTCAGTATTCGGAATTTTTACCAATACATTAGCAACTCCTTGTCTGTTTTTTCCGCCTCTTATAAAGCCTGAAAGTGTGTATGTTTTCTTTTTTTGATTTTTTACTTCTTTACCAATAAGCACAACATCGCGAATATTTTTATTGGGATTTCTGGAGTTTGATTTTTTTAATGAATCATACTGCTGATAAAAAACCGGAGTTACCATTTCTCCGTTTTCATTTCTTTCTAATGGAACGCCAAAATAATCATCTGGTAATTCATTGTATATAATGCTGTTGTTGGTTAAAATGATTTTATTATCGGCAATAAAAAAATTGAAACTAGTGTTCTGAAAAACATCATCCAGAACTTCGCCAATACGAACTTCTTTAAATTGTTTGTTGATAACCGTACTGTCATTTGCCAGCCATTTTTCATCAAAATAGAATTTATAATAAGAAACTTGCTCTATGTTTTGAATAACGGTTTTTAGATTAGCATTTTTGAATTCTACCGAAACTTTGTCACTGATTACCTGAGCGTATATAGTTTGCTGAAAAGCCAGCAATAATAGTATGAGCGTAATTTTTTTCATTTAATTAGAACTTTTTTAAAAGACCATTTATTTGTTTCGTTAGATTTTCCATGAACTGCTTTTTATCTGATCGTTCTAACTTTTTATCCGTGCTGTAATAGTTGCTGATTTCTTTTTTTATCGATGGGAAGATTTTCTTTACATCTTTTTCTGATTCTACTTTATAGAAAAAATTATTATATTTTATAAAGAAATCAGTGTTGTAAATAAAGTTGTAGTAAACTCCGTCTGTTTGAAATACTTTTATTTTTTCTTTTCGATGTTTAACATAAAAAGAGACTTCGCTGCCATTAAAACCTTCTTCGTAAATACCATTTATAAGGTTTGGATATTTTATGGATTCAGCTTTTAGATTGACAAATTTTTTATTCTTAATAATAAAAAAATCAACCTTGTCTTTGATTAGTGTAATTGGAAGATTCTCTGATTCGCCATTTTGTTTGTAAATAACCTGATCATCATAAATGTCATATTTAAGATTGACATTTGAATACATTTCGCCTTCAAAACTTAAATCACCAATGCTGAATTCGTCAACATAATACCTGTTTTTGTTGGCTATTGGCCGAAAAGGTTCGCTATGAACAACACCGTTATTAATATTGAGATTATCTTTTCCTACTGCATTATCAAAAAGATCGTATAATGAGGATTTTTCATTAGATTGACAATGGATATAGGAAATGTTTAAGAAGACACTAAATATCAAAAGATAAATAGTTTTTTTTTGATAATTTTTCAAAGGAATCGTGGTTTTATGTTTCTGGTTTTGGCGAATTCCAAAAGTATTAAAAAAATATATCAAAAAACAATCAACAAGTGTTAAAAAGCAATAAAAATGCCAGGTTTTATTACGGGAAACCTCATTTTGTTAAATAAATTGACCTTTTTCCTAAACGAATATATTGATAAATTAAAAATGCTGCTGTTTAGTTGAGAAAACAACTAAAAACGAAAAACCCCAATTCAAATACATGAATTGGGGTTTTCTATGAATAAACCTTTAGTAAACTAAGATCTGATTACTCTTTTTTGTCCTCACGCGGAGGTCTTTGCAAAAGTGCTTTTCTTGACACTTTTTCTTTTTTAGTTTTAGGATCTACTCCTAAGTATTTCACTTCAAATACATCGCCCATGTTTACAACATCAGCAACATTTTCAGTGCGTTCCCATGCTAATTCAGAAACGTGTAATAAAACTTCATTTCCTGGTGCAGCAGTATATTCTACAACAGCTCCAAAATCTAACATTTTAATTACTTTAACTTCATAAGCTTCTCCCATTTGTGGTTTGAAAGTGATTGACTTAATTTTAGCCAATACTGCTTCAATTCCGGCAGGATCTGTACCTAAGATTTCGATAACACCTTCTTCGTTTACTTCGTTGATCACAATAGTTGTTCCTGTAGCTTTTTGTAATTCCTGAATTACTTTTCCACCAGGTCCAATTAATGCTCCAATAAAGTTTCCAGGAATAGTTCTGGTAATGATTTTTGGTGCGTGTGCTTTTACGTCAGCTCTTGGTGCAGCGATAGTTTCAGTTAATTTACCTAAAATGTGTAAACGACCTTCACGTGCTTGTCCTAAAGCTTGTTCCATAATATCATAACGTAAACCGTCAATTTTGATATCCATCTGGCAAGCCGTGATACCGTCAGCAGTTCCCGTTACTTTAAAGTCCATGTCTCCTAAATGATCTTCATCACCTAAAATATCTGACAATACAGCAAATTTCTCTCCGTCAGTAATCAATCCCATAGCAATTCCAGAAACTGGTTTTACCATTTGAACCCCTGCATCCATCAAAGCCATTGTTCCGGCACAAACTGTTGCCATCGAAGAAGAACCGTTAGATTCTAAAACTTCAGAAACAATACGAATTGTATAAGGGCAATCAGCAGGAATCATGTTTTTCAAAGCTCTTTGAGCCAGGTTACCGTGACCAACTTCTCTTCTTGAAGTTCCTCTTAGCGGTTTTGCTTCACCAGTTGAAAAAGGAGGGAAGTTATAGTGTAAATAGAATTTCTCTTCTCCTTGTTCAGATGGAGAATCGATTTGGTTTGCTTCTCTTGAAGTTCCTAGAGTTACTGTTGCTAAAGCCTGAGTTTCTCCACGTGTAAACAATGAAGAACCGTGAACTCTTGGTAAATAATCAATTTCACACCAGATTGGTCTGATATCTGTAGTTTTTCTACCATCTAAACGAACACCTAATTCTAATACTACATTACGAACAGCTTCTTTGTTTGTTTTGTAGAAATATTTAGAAACTAAATCTCCGTCAGCAGCTAATTCTTCTTCTGTAAATAAAGCTTTTACTTCTTCTTTTACTTCAGCGAATGCAGCAGTTCTTTCGTGTTTAGCCGAACCAACTTTTGCAATAGCATAAATTTTATCGTAAGCTGCAGCTTTTACTTTTTTGTAAATTTCTTCGTTTTCTTTCTCACCTTCGTAAGTACGAATTTCTTTTTTACCAAAAGCAGCCTGCAAGCGTAATTGCGCCTGAATTTGAACTTTAATAGCTTCGTGAGCAAATTTAATTGCCTCAACCATTTCAGCTTCTGAAATTTCTTTCATTTCTCCTTCAACCATTGCAACTGAATCCAAAGAAGCTCCAATCATCATGTCGATGTCTGATTTTTCTAATTCTGTTCTGCTTGGGTTAATTACAAATTTTCCGTCGATACGTGCAACACGAACTTCAGAAATCAAGTTGTAAAAAGGAATATCTGAAACTGCCAATGCTGCAGATGCAGCTAAACCAGCTAATGCATCTGGCATAACTTCTTCATCATGAGACATTAACTGAATCATAACTTGAGTTTCAGCATGATAATCATCTGGGAAAAGCGGACGTAAAACACGGTCTACTAATCTCATTGTTAATACTTCGCTATCGCTAGGACGTGCTTCTCTTTTGAAGAAACCTCCTGGGAAACGACCAGCTGCTGCAAATTTTTCGCGGTAATCTACCGTTAATGGTAAAAAGTCTACCGCTGGGTTAGCGCTACGTGCAGATACTGCTGTTGCAAGTATCATCGTGTCGCCCATTCTTACTACTACAGAACCATCAGCTTGTTTGGCTAAACGTCCTGTCTCGATTGTGATGCTTCTGCCATCACCTAAATCGATTTTTTCTACAAATAATTGTGGAATCATAAATTTTTCCTTATTGGTTATACAATGGGTTTTAGTTGTGTTGTAGTTGTTGTGTGTAGTTGTTGTTAATCTAAAACCCAATGAAAAACCAAACTTTTTTTAATGTCAATATCAATTTCAAAAATCAATATTTATGCGTTTGTTAAGTTAAAAATCTAAAAATCTGATTTTTAATTTAAAATAAAAAAAGAGGCACTTTCGCACCTCTTTCCTATATTGATTATTTTCTGATATTCAATACTTTGATAATCTCACGATATCTGTTGATCTCTTTCTTTTTCAAGTAATCCAACAAAGCTCTTCTTTTACCTACTAATAGTACAAGTGAACGCTCTGTGTTGTAATCGTGACGATTTTTTTTCAAGTGCTCAGTTAAGTGTGAAATTCTGTAAGTGAACAATGCAATCTGACCTTCTGCACTTCCAGTGTTTGTAGCACTACCGTGTTGTGCGAAAATCTCTTCTTTCTTTTCTTTAGTTAAATACATTCCAATATTATTTAATGATTTTTATGTAGTCGTACATCTTTTGTAAGACGGTGCAAAAATAATACTTTTTTTTCGAAAAAATAAATTTAAAGATTGAAAAAATTAAAGATTTAGCAATTCAGACGAAAATCCTTCTTTATAGATGTGCTTAAATCTTGATTTTTTTAAAATAATTTAGCAACTTCTTGATTTACAAATTCTAAAAATCTTTCATCAGCCTCAGTAAAAGGATCAATAACATGGCTGTCAATATCAATTTGACCAATATTTTGGCCGTTAACAAATAAAGGAACAACGATTTCAGACTTTACAGTAAAAGAACAGGCAATATAATTGTCCTGGGCTGCAACATCCGGCACTACAAAATTTGCATTGCTTTCAGCAACTTGTCCGCAGATTCCTTTTCCAAAAGGAATCACAGTATGATCTGTTTCTGCTCCTACGTAAGGACCAAGATGTAAGGTTTTATTTTCATGATTGGCAAAATAAAAACCAACCCAGTTGTAATATTCTACATTTTCATTTAATAATTGGCAGATTGCTAATAATTTTTCGTTTCTAACTGTATTGTTATCAGCTATAATAGCGCTTACTTTTGGTTGTAATTCCTGAAATGTCATAATATAAAATTTTAATACAAAAGTATTTAAAGCTAATCTCAAAAAATACATAAATTTGAAAAAAAATTCTGTTGAAAAAATATTTAATACAATTTAAACCTTTTCTTATTTTTATAAGCACTTTTTTTGCTGCTTATATTCTGCTGACATTCATTTATAAACTCTATTTAAACAGTTTTAATGCAAATGATGTTGACGGAATTACAAAAATTGTTGGACGAAATGTCGAACAATTAATGCATTTGTTTCATTGTAATATTAAGGTAGAACCAGATTCATTGAGTTCTTATCTAAAAGTTTGGTATAATAATAAACGCATTGTTCGAATTATCGAAGGCTGCAATGCTGTTAGTGTCATTATTTTGTTTGCTTCTTTCGTGGTTGCTTTTTCTGGAAAATTCAAAACAACCGTATTTTTTATTTTGTTTGGGATTTTGTTCATTTATATTTTAAATGTTATCAGAATCGCAGTATTAATTGTTCTTTTATCTCGTTTTCCTGAAAATGAACATTTTTTGCATGGCGTTCTTTTTCCATTAATTATCTATGGATCTGTTTTTGTTTTATGGATTGTCTGGATAAATAAATTCTCGAAATATGCTAAATAGTTTAAAAGAGAATAAGTTTAAAATTCTAATCGCAATTATCATAGTATTGTGTTTCGGAATCATAAGAGCTTTAGAAAACACGCTTTTTTATGATCCGTTTTTAGATTATTTTGAGAAGGATTTTAAAAACCTGCCATTTCCTCAAGTACAAGTTTCTCAGCTTTTTATTGGGCTTTTCTTTCGATATTTTTTAAATACTATTTTGTCATTAAGCCTTATTTACGTTTTGTTTCAGGATATCGAAATTTTGAAATTTAGTGTTTTTTTATACGGATTTTTTTTAGTGATCCTTTTCGGAATGTTTTTTATAATTCTTGAATATTTCCCTGACGGAAGCTGGCTTCTTTTTTATGTCCGAAGATTTATAATTCAGCCCTTATTTGTCTTGCTGTTTATTCCGGCATTTTATTATCAGCAGCAAAATTTGAAAAAATAACATTTCATTACATCTTTCTAAAGTCTTTTTAAATAATTTTGCATTATGAGTTTAAAGAAATGCACCGGACTGTTTTTAGCGTTCCTATTGTTGGTTTCCAACATTGGGTTTGCTTTTGATGTGCATTATTGCGGAGATAAAATAGCTTCTGTTTCTTTAAATACTTCAATTTCTGCATCTCCTGAAAAGAAATGTTGCGGTGCATCCGAAAAAAAATCATCTTGCTGCAAAGACAAAGTAGTTAAGTTTGAGAAAAAATCAGATAATGCTACGCTTAAGTTTTTCTTTTTTCAGTTTGCTTTTCCGGCTGTAATTCAGGAATATAAATCAATTGCTTTTTTATCGATTCCAAATTTCAAAAGCAATCAGATTACTTCGTATTATTCAGATGCGAATGCGCCCCCTTTATTTAAATTGTATAACCAATATATTTTTTATTCCTGATTTTAATGTTTAGAATCAAGTCACTTCATGGCTTGTATGCTGCTATTTGATAGTTTCTTATTCAGAAATTTTCAAAAGCAATTCATCTAATCAACATTAAAATCATTTTTTATGCAAAAAAATATAATGCTTTTTGTTGTGTTTTTACTTTCTGTATCGGTCTTTTCGCAAGAAGATTTAGAAGAAGTAAAAATCACTAAAAAGCAAAAAGGAATTAAAAAATCCTATACGCTAACGTCTAATACAACGCTCGTTACGAGCAAAGAATTGCTAAAAGCAGCTTGTTGTAATCTGGCAGAAAGTTTTGAAACAAATCCTTCAATCGACGTCAATTTTTCAGACGCATTAACAGGAACCAAACAAGTAAAAATGTTGGGTTTAACAAGTCCGTATTTAATGATTACCGAAGAAAATATTCCTTCGGTTCGTGGCGCTTCTCAGGCTTACGGATTATCATTTACGCCAGGAACCTGGATCGAAAGTGTTCAGATTACCAAAGGAGCTGGAAGTGTTATTAACGGTTACGAAAGTATTTCAGGTCAGATAAATACCGAACTTTTAAAACCTTTAAGCGATATTCCGTTTTTCCTGAATGTCTATGGTTCTACAGATTCGCGTTTTGAATTAAATACACATTTCAATAAAAAATTGTCTGATAAATGGGCGACAAGTTTGTTTGTTCACGGAAATACCCGTGTCGCAAAAAACGATATGAACAATGATGGATTTTTGGATAATCCGTTAGGAAAACAAATCAATATTCTGAATCGTTATCAATATTATAATCCGGAAAGCGGCTTGGTTAGTTTTATCAATTTCAGATATATGAATGATAAAAAACAAACCGGAGAAGTCGATTTTGATAAAGACAGGGATCGCGGAACCACAAACCATTGGGGTTCAGAAATCAACACAGAACGCTTTGATGTTTCGACCAAAATTGGTTACGTTTTTAAAGACATGCCGTATCAGAGTATTGGTTTTCAGAATGCTTTTAACAGTCATAACCAAAACTCTTATTTTGGGTTGAATCTATATGATATTAAGCAGAATAGTTTTTATTCGAATTTAATTTTCAATTCGATTATCAATAATTCGATGCATAAATTTACAACCGGATTAAATTTTACTTACGATCAATATCAGGAATTTGTAAATGTGAATAATTATAGCAGAATTGATAATTCGGTAGGAGCGTTCTTTGAATATACGTATGATAATACAGATAATTTTAGTGTGATTCTGGGCGGAAGGGTTGATAATCATAACCGGTTAGGATTTTTTGTAACGCCTCGTTTACACATGCGATACAATCCGTGGAAAGATGGCGTTATTCGCTTTTCAGCAGGAAGAGGAAAACGTTCGGCTAATATTTTTGCCGAAAACCAACAGCTTTTTGCAAGTTCCAGAACTTTTTCGATTTTAGACAATAACGGAAAAATTTATGGACTAAATCCTGAAATTGCCTGGAATTACGGAATTAGTTTTTCTCAGAAATTCAAACTTTTCCATAAAAATGCTGATGCAGGATTTGATTTCTATCGAACCGATTTTCAAAATCAGGCTGTTGTAGATTTAATGCAAAGTCCGCACGAAGTTTTATTTTATAATTTGAAAGGAAGTTCGTTTGCAAACAGTTTTCAGTTTGAGTTTAATTACGAGCTGATCCATAATTTAAATTTAAGAACCGCCTATAAATATTACGACATTCAAACCCATTATTTAAGAGGAACTTTTGAACGACCTTTGCAGGCAAAACATCGCTTTTTAGGAAATTTAGAATATGAAACAACAGTAAATAATGACAAACAATGGAAGTTTGATTATACCTTTAACTGGTCAGGAAAACAACAATTGCCTTACACGGCTACAAATCCTGCGGAAGATCAGTTTCCGGATTTTTCGCCTTCATATGCTCTTATGAATGCTCAGGTTACAAGAGTTTTTTCTCCGGTTTTTGAAGTGTATATTGGTGGAGAAAACATTGGAAACTATGAACAGAAAAAGGCAATTTTAGGCGCAAATGATCCTTTTGGACCTAATTTTGATGCCTCTATAGCATATGCTCCAATTTATGGGCAAATGTATTATGCTGGATTAAGATTTAAAATAAAATAAAGAATTCAATAATAATAAATAATTTCAAAATGAAAAATATAATTTTAATTGCATTAGTAACATTTTTAGGATTTTCGGCACAGGCACAAACTAAAAAAAATAAGAATTTAAAATATACTACAGAAGTTAATGGTAATTGTGAACAATGTAAAAAGCGTATTGAAAAAGCTGCTTTTAGTGTTCCCGGTGTAAAAACCGCCAATTGGGATATTAGTTCGCACCAGCTTACTGTAATTTTAAACGAAGAAAAATCGTCTCCGGCAGATTTGAATAAAGCCATTGCGAAAGTTGGTCATGATACCAAAGAAGAAAAAGCTGCACAGGCGGATTATGATAATTTGCATTCTTGCTGCAAATATGAAAGACAATAATATTAAGGGTCCAGGTTTGTACCCGGGCTTTTTCAATTAGTTAATTTATCTTTAAAATACCGTATTTTATTGTGGTTAAAGTAAATTATTGTTACTTTCACGCACTATAAATATAACCAAACTCTTTATGAATAATTTTGATTGGACTCAATTAATTAACCCTGAATTTTATATTACCCTAAGTATCGGTGGTTTCCAAATTGGTTTATTTATTGTTTTGTTTATAGTTTTTGCCGAAACAGGACTTTTTGCCGGGTTTTTTCTGCCTGGAGACAGTTTGCTTTTTCTGGCAGGTATTTACAGTCGTGACTTAATTCAGAATGTTGTTGATATCCCGGCTGATTTCATAAATGTATTTTTACTTTCTACTTTAATTGCTATAATGGGAGTTTTAGGTAATATGACCGGATATTGGTTTGGAGCAAAAAGTGGCTATTACCTGTTTAAAAAAGAAGATAGTTTTTGGTTTAAAAAGAAGTACTTATTACAATCTAAAGATTTCTTTGAAAAATATGGTGGCAAAGCAATTATCTATGCACGTTTCTTGCCAATTTTCAGAAACATTTGCTCCAATTATTGCAGGTATAGTTTCTATGGATAAAAAGAAATTCATGTTCTATAATATTCTAAGTTCATTTTTATGGTCTTTTATATTGATCTTTTCAGGACATTATTTATACGGAATATTCCTGAAACAAGGAATTGATTTAAAACAACATATAGAATATATTATTGTTATTATTGTTATCATATCAACGTTTCCGGTCTTATTGAAGCTTTTAAAGAAAAGACCAAGCGAGAATATATAATAATATATTACTAAATAAATAAAAAGTCCGAAGTTATACTTCGGACTTTTTATGCTTGAATTTGAATGTGACTTAATAAATCCTGATAGATTTAGATACTATAATAAATTTGTTTTCAATATTATTTATACAATCCTAATTACGTGACTGATTGCTTGGAATACTAGATAATATATTTATAAAGTAGTTGAATTGGGAATTTTTTTAATTGGAATTTTTCAAAAAAAAACTACCACTCGTTTACTTTATTAGCATCCATTTTTAAGAAGATGAACAATAAAATAGTGAATCCCCAAAGTCCTGAACCTCCATATGAAAAGAACGGCAACGGAACTCCAATAGTAGGGAAAATTCCAATAACCATTGCAATATTTACAAAAAAGTGTGTGAAAAGAATTCCGGCAACACAATAACCGTAAACCCTGCTGAATTTTGTTTTTTGTCTTTCGGCCAAATAAATTACTCTTAAAAATAAACCAACAAAAAGAGCAATAACAACTAACGAACCAACAAATCCCCATTCTTCCCCAACGGTTGTAAAAATGTAATCGGTGTGCTGTTCAGGAACAAAACCACCTTTAGTCTGAGTTCCTTCTAAAAAGCCTTTTCCTATCCAGCCCCCGGAACCAATAGCAATTTCAGATTGATTGGTATTATATCCAATACCTTTCATGTCAACGCTTTTTCCCAGCAAAATATTAAAACGGTCTCTATGGTGCTGTTTAAAAACGTGGTCAAAAACATAATCTACAGATAAAACAAAACCTGAAATAACGACCAGCAATATTCCACTTAAAAGTAAGTTTCGGTCAACTGCCCGACCTTTAAAATGTATAATGGCTAATACTCCAAAAGCGATTAGAATTACGACATAAGGTTCTAAAACAAGTGTTAGTACAAACAATAAAATAGTGATAAAACCAGTCCATACATACCATGAAGGCAATCCTTCTCTGTATAATACAACAATGAAAATACTGTAAATTAAAGCGCTTCCCGGATCCGGTTGCGGCAGAATTAACAATACAGGTAAAAACACAATGGCTAAAGCCTGAATTTGCCTGTTTGTTTCTTTTAGGTTTATCTGAGTATCACTTAAATATTTGGCTAATGCCAATGATGTAGCGGCTTTTGCAAACTCAGAAGGCTGAAGCGTAAAACTACCTATAGCATACCAGCATCTTTGTCCGGCAATTGTTTTTCCAAAAAGGAATAAACCGGCAAGCGATAATAAGGAAACCCCAAAAATAATACTGGCATATTTTTCGTAAAACTTTCCATCAACAAAAAGTACAACAAAGATCAAAGGAATAGTACAGCCAATAAAAATCAACTGCTTTTGATACGTTCCTTCTGTCGAAAGTAACGAAGAAGAGTAGATGTTTAGCCACCCTAAAGTTACCAGCGCAATATAGATAAAGACACTTATCCAGTCAATATTATTTTTTACACTTTGATTTCTCATTTGAAATAATCTTTGTTAGTTTTCTTTAGTAGTGTCTATTGTTGTTTTTTTAACTTCAGTTTTAGGAGTTGTGTTTGGTTTCGGAACAACGATTTTAGCTTTTAAAATAGAATCTTTTGGTGTAGATTCTATTGCACTCGCTGCTGTTATACCACCAACCTTAGCATATTCGCTTAAAAGGCTTTTATTTAAAACGCGAACTTCTAAATCAGTTCTTGTAATCTTCTTTCTCAAGTATTTCTCAATCATCAAACTGGCAATTGGTCCCGCTACGTTTGCACCAAAACCTCCGTTTTCAATCATAATAGCGATTGCAATCTTCGGATTATCTTTTGGAGCAAAAGCCACAAAAATAGAGTGGTCTTTAAGTTGTGTTCTTTTTCCGTCTATTTTAGCGAAATTTTCTGCCGTACCTGTTTTTCCGCAAATGTCAATACCTTCAACTTTAAGTGCATAAGCTGTTCCTTTGTTATATACATCAAATAAACCGCTTATTACAGGAGGGAAATATTTTTGATCAATTGTCGTTACGTGCTTTGTCGTAAATTTAGCATCAATTTTTTTGCCTTCAATTTTTTTGATGATATGAGGCGTGTAATAATAACCCTGATTTGCAACCGTCGCCATCATATTGGCAAGTTGTATTGGTGTCATTAAAACTTCTCCCTGGCCAATTGAATTTGATACAATTGTTGTGCTTCTCCAGCCTCCGTTAGGATATATTTTTTTGTATGTTTTTGAGGTTGGTATGTTTCCTTTTTTACCTGTAGGCAAATCATAACCCATAAACTGGCCTAATCCAAAACTTTTTACGTGATCACTCCATACATCAACAGCTTTTCCCGGATCAGAATATTTATTAATGGTTAACATGTATGCATTTGCAAAATAGGTGTTGCAGGAATTATAAATTCCATTATGCAATTGATGCGGACCAAAACCATGACATTTCATAAAACGGCCTCTACCATAACTAAATCCGTGATGGCACATAAAAGTAGTCTGCTCATTGATTACTCCTTCTTGCAATGCCACTAAACCAGTTAAGATTTTAAATGGAGAACCCGGAGGATACTCTGCTAAAAGTCCTCTGTCGTATAAAGGTTTTGCAATCGAATCGTGATATAAAAGCGTGTAGTTTTTAGATCTTTGTCTTCCTACTAAAATGCCCGGATCATAAGATGGTGCAGTAACTAGTGCCAAAATTTCACCAGATTTAGGTTCAATAGCAACAATTCCGCCTCTTTTATTGATCATTAATTCTTCTCCGTATTTTTGAAGTTCAGCATCAATAGTCAAATTAATGTCTTCTCCGGCAACGGCAATAGTATCGTATTTTCCTTCTTTATAAGAACCAATTTCTCGGTTGTATTTATCTTTTTGAATGTATTTTACACCTTTTATTCCGCGTAAAACTTCTTCGTAGCTTTCTTCAACACCTTGTTTTCCAATTAAGTCGCCACTATTGTAATAAGGGTTTTTAGCAATTAATTTTTCATTTACCTGTACAATAGAGCCAAAAATATTGGCGCCATAATCTACTTCGTAATCACGAAGAGAACGCTTTTGAAAATAAAAACCTTCAAATTTTCTGATTTTTTCCTGAAAGGCAGCAAATTCACTTTTGTTCAGCTGAGCTAAAAATACAGATGGTAGTCTTGGGCTATAGACTTTAGCCTTGGCAATTCTTTTCTCGTATTCGTCTTTGGTAATGTTTAGCAAAGTACAGAATTCAGTAATATTTAGATTCTCCTTTATGTCTCTCGGGATAACCATGATATCATAAGAAGCCTGATTGGCCACTAATAATTTGCCGTTTCTGTCATAAATATAACCTCTTTCAGGATAGTCGTACTTCTTCTTTATTGCATTGTTTTCTGATTTTAACTTGAAGGAATCATCAACAATTTGCAAATAGAATATCCTGATCACTAGCAAAGATGCTGCAATAATAATTAAAGAGGGCAGCAGAACTTTTCTCATCGTTTATTGGGCTTAATAAGATATATTATTATGATTGAAGTGATTATTGTAAATATCGAGCTAAATAAAGTTCGAAGTAAAATATCCCAAATAAATTTAAACTGAAAAGCTTCAAGTACAAATAATACGATATGATGAATTAAAACAGAAACTAAAATAAACGAAAAACGTTCTGGTGTTAATGATTCGTTTAGTTTTATAGTTTGGTATTCGTAGCTTAATCCAAATGAAAACTTAAAAATATAAGGTCTGTAATATGCTAAGATTACACATGCCGTAGCGTGGATTCCGCCTGAATTACAAAACATATCCATTGTTAGTCCAAGCAAAAAGCTAGAGATAATAAGACCTGCTCTATTGCTGTTTACCGGATACAAAATAATGTATAAAATGTATGGAAAGGGACTTATGTACCCTAAAAAATTCATATTATTGAAAATAACAATCTGAATTGTTAGTAACATAATAAATCGAAAAATATTGACTAACAAAGCGCTATTCATCTTTTTCCTTTTTTTCTAAATTAATAAGTTCTTCTCTATCCTTACTCTTGATAATATATACATGACCTAAGTTTGTCATATCGTTAAATAGTTTAACTTTTATAACATAATAGCTTGTATTATCTTTTTTGTATATGTTTTCTACTGTACCAATATTAATTCCTTCAGGAAAAATTACAGACTGTCCGCCTGTAACGATCGTATCTCCTTTTCTAACAGAAGCCAGTCTCGGAACATCTTCTAGCTGAACAAATCCAGTGCTTTTTCCGTCCCAGGTTAAAGATCCAAAATGATTTGATTTTTTTAGCTTCGCATTAATTTGCGATTTCATATTCAATATACTGACCACAGTGGAGTATCTTGGAGAAGTATCATCGATAACTCCAACAATTCCTAAACTGTTGATAACACCCATGTCAGGTTTAATGCCATCATTTGCTCCTGAATTTAAAGTAATGAAGTTCTCATGCGTGTTATATGAGTTGTGAATTACTTTTGAAACAATAATATCAGCAGGTTTTACTCCTTTTATACTATCCGCTAAAGGGACTTTTGTAGTGTCTTCTTTATTGAATAAAAGACTTTTTAATCTTGCGTTTTCAAGTACAAGTTCGTCATTTTCAGTTCTTAAATTCAAATATTCGTTTACATGATTGATTTTTTCATAAACACCTCCGCTTAAAAAATTAGCAGAACTGATTACTTTACTTCTATGGAAAGAATGCGATTGAATTGTGAGAGCCAACGAAATACCTAAAAGCAGCAAAAACAGCAACCGATTGCTGTTTCTTATAATGAAATTAAAAATTTGCTGCATTTCTTGTTTGGTTATTTTGTTTCAGGATATGCTTTTGGGTTTTCAAATTTTATAAGAGTCAAATTCAGTTAATTCAACTCTTATAAAAATATATTGATTGATTGTTATTTTGAATCTTATTTAATTAAGATACTTTTAAATTTAGCAATGTTTTTCAGCGCCATTCCAGTTCCGCGAACAACTGCTCTTAATGGGTCTTCTGCAATATAAACAGGTAAATCTGTTTTTTGCGAAATACGTTTATCAAGACCTCTTAACATAGATCCACCACCGGCTAAATAGATACCTGTGTTGTAAATATCTGCAGCTAATTCTGGAGGAGTCTGAGATAAAGTTTCCATTACGGCATCTTCAATACGTTGAATCGATTTGTCTAATGCTTTTGCAATTTCACGATACGATACATCAACTTGTTTAGGTTTACCAGTAAGTAAATCTCTACCCTGAACTGACATATCTTCCGGAGGACCATCTAAATCTTCGATAGCAGCTCCAATTTGAATTTTTATTTTCTCTGCTGTACTTTCTCCCACAAAAAGATTGTGTTGTGTACGCATGTAATAAACAATATCATTTGTAAAAACGTCACCTGCAATTTTCACAGATTTGTCGCATACAATACCACCTAATGCAATTACAGCGATTTCAGTTGTACCACCTCCAATATCAACAATCATGTTTCCTTTTGGTTGCATAATGTCAATACCAATACCAATTGCTGCTGCCATTGGCTCATGAATTAAGTAAACTTCTTTTCCGTTTACTCTTTCACAAGATTCTTTTACAGCGCGCATCTCCACTTCAGTAATACCAGACGGAATACAAACTACCATGCGTAAAGCCGGAGTAAACATTCTTTTCTTTAATGCCGGAATACTTTTAATGAACATATTGATCATTTTTTCTGAAGCATCAAAATCGGCAATTACACCATCTTTCAAAGGCCTTATGGTCTTGATGTTTTCATGCGTTTTACCTTGCATCATATTGGCTTCCTTACCAACAGCAATGATTTTGCCTGATATTCTATCACGTGCAACGATCGACGGACTATCAATAACGACTTTATCATTATGTATGATTAAAGTGTTTGCGGTACCAAGGTCTATCGCAATATCCTCGGTCATGAAATCAAAAAATCCCATAAGTTTTTTAGGGGTTTAAAATGTTATAAATTATTTTGAACAAAGTTAAACAAATTAATGTTTAAAATGACGCGTTCCTGTAAATACCATTGCAAGATTATTTTCGTTGCAATAATTTATACTTAATTCGTCTTTTATCGAACCTCCTGGCTGAATTACTGCTGTAATTCCTGCTTTTTTGGCTAATTCTACACAATCCGGAAATGGAAAAAATGCATCACTTGCCATCGAAGCACCCGTTAAATCAAATCCAAAAGCTTTTGCTTTGTCAACAGCCTGAACTAATGCATCAACTCTTGATGTCTGACCAGTTCCTGATGAAATTAATGTTCCGTTTTTTGCAAATACAATCGTATTCGATTTTGTGTTTTTGCAAATTTTCGAAGCAAATATCAAATCTTCGATCTCCTGAGCAGTAGGTTCTGTAATTGTAACGGTTTTTAAATGCTCTTTATTATCCGTAATATTATTTCTGTCCTGAATTAACAAACCATTAAGACATGTTCTTACTTGTCTTGAAGGTAATTCAACTTCATTTTGAACTAATATAATTCTATTTTTCTTTTCTTGCAAAACTGCAATCGCATCGTCATCATAACTTGGGGCGATTACCACTTCACAAAATAATTTGTTTACTTCCTGAGCTGTAGCCAAATCAATTTTAGTATTTGCAATCAAAACACCGCCAAATGCAGATGTAGGATCACAAGCCAAAGCTGCTAGATAAGCTTCGCTAATTGTTTTTCTTGATGCCAGGCCGCAAGCATTGTTGTGTTTTAAAATAGCAAAGGTTGGTCCGTCAGTTTTAAACTCATTAATTAAGTTTACTGCAGCATCAACATCCAGTAAGTTGTTGTAAGATAACTCTTTTCCGTGAACTTTTTTGAACATAGCATCAAAATCTCCAAAAAAGAATCCTTTTTGATGTGGATTTTCTCCGTATCTCAAAACCTGACCGCCTTCGATACTTTCCTTGTAGATCGTTTCGTCTGTATTAAAATAATTAAAAATAGCGCCATCGTAATGAGAAGAAACGTGGAATGCTTTTGTAGCAAACAATCTTCTGTTTTCAAGAGTTGTCGCTCCGTTTTGTTCTGTAATAAGATCAAGAAGCAAACTATATTCGTTAACCGAAGCAACAATTACAGTGTCTTTGAAGTTTTTTGCACCGGCACGGATTAATGAAATTCCGCCAATATCAATTTTTTCAATAATATCTTGTTCGCTTGCACCAGAAGCAACCGTTTTTTCAAAAGGATACAAATCAACAATAACTAAATCAATCTGCGGAATATCAAATTCCTTCATTTGCTGAACATCGCTTTCGTTATCCTGACGATTTAAAATTCCGCCAAAAATTTTCGGGTGTAATGTTTTTACTCTTCCGCCAAGAATTTCAGGGAAAGAAGTTATATCCTCAACCGGAACTACAGGAATCCCAAGATTTTTTATGAAATCTTCAGTTCCTCCGGTTGAATAAAGTGTTACGTTTTGTTCGTGTAATTTTCTAACGATTGGCTCTAGTCCGTCTTTCGAAAAAACAGATATTAATGCCGATTGTATTGTTTTAGTTGTGCTCATTGTGTAGTTATGATTTTCAGACTGCAAAAGTAGTTTTTTTAAATATTATTTTAAAGAAATATATGTAACATTATACTAAAAAAAACTACTGATGAGTAAGTTAACTTTTATTAGGTTTTTGATTTTAATTTATTGAATTTTACTTTATTGAAAAATATGATTATATGCTACTTTATCTAAGATTATTAAAAGAAAGTTTAAGCTTTGCCATAAACGCTTTACGAAATAATAAATTGCGAACTTTATTGTCGTTATTAGGTGTTACAATTGGTATATTTTCAATTATTGCGGTTTTGGCGGCAGTCGATTCTTTAGACCGAAAAATTTCTAAAGATTTGAGCAGCTTAGATAAAAATACGATTTATTTAATGAAATATTGTTTTGGGCCATCAGAAATTCCACAATGGAAAAGGGAACAGTTTCCAAATGTAAAATATGATGAATATATTAGTTTAAAAAATTCTCTTAATAATACAGATCAGGTAGGTTATCAGCTTTTTGTAAATCACGAAAGTCTAAAATACGATTCGAAAACCGTTGCCGATGTAAATATGGTTCCTTCGTCATTTGAAATGGTCGATATCGACGGATTAAGTTTTGATAAAGGACGTTTTTATAATGAATCCGAATCAAATTCAGGAACAGCCGTTATTGTTTTGGGATATGATATTGCCGATGGCCTTTTTGGGACTACTGATCCAATTGGAAAAAATATTAGATTATACGGACAGCGTTTTACCGTTATTGGCGTAATTAAAAAACAAGGAGCTGGTTTTTTTGGAGACAGTAATGATACTTCGGTTTATTTTCCGGCTAATTTTTTACGCAGAATGTATGGCGATAGCGATGCGATGACTCCGGTAATTGTTTTAAAACCTGTAAAAGGTGTTGATATGGACGCTTATAAAGCTGAAGTTGCACAGAAATTAAGAGCCGTACGCGGAATGAAAGATGGAGAAATGGATAATTTTTTCGTGAATGTACTTTCTGGTTTCACTGATTTTATTGATGGAATTTTAGGTCAGATGAATGTTGTGGGATGGATAATCAGTGGATTTTCTCTTTTGGTTGGAGGTTTCGGAATTGCCAATATTATGTTCGTTTCGGTAAAAGAACGCACAAATTTAATTGGAATTCAAAAATCATTGGGAGCAAAAAATCGCTTTATTTTATTTCAGTTTTTATTTGAAGCCATTATTCTTTCTGTTATCGGAGGAATAATCGGATTGCTTATGGTTTGGGGAATTTCGGTAATTCTGACAAAAATGCTTGATTTTGAATTTGTTCTAAGTCTAGGAAACGTAATTTTAGGAACTACCCTTGCCGCAATCATCGGATTAATTTCAGGAATCTTGCCGGCAATTTCAGCTGCAAATCTAGATCCTGTTGAAGCTATCAGGACTGGAATGTAAATCATATTAAACTTTTATAAATAATAATTAGATAAATTTTCAACATCCAGTATGGAGAAAATTATTCATTTACTTCCTTAAAAAGGTAAATGAGATAATTTACCTTTAATTATTCTTTTTACAACTTCAATATTCCTTTAATTGTAAAATTTTGTCGTAATTTTAGTACCCTAAATTAAAATGCGATACTATGATACCAGTAAAAGCTTATGCAGCATACGATGCTGTAAATCCGTTAAAGCCCTATACGTTTGAAAGAAAAGAAGTTGGTGCAAACCAGGTTCAGATAGAAATTTTATACAGTGGTGTTTGCCATTCAGATATTCACACAGCAAAAGGAGATTGGGGACCTGTAAATTATCCATTAGTTCCCGGACATGAAATTGTTGGGAGAATTGTAGCTGTTGGAAGTGAAGTTTCTAAATTTAAAGTAGGAGAACTTGCCGGAGTTGGCTGTTTTGTTGATTCTTGCAGAACATGCCCAAGTTGCCAGGCAGGCGAGGAGCAGTTTTGCGAAGAAGGAATGACCGGAACGTATAACAGTGTCGAAAGAGGCACAAATATTCCAACCCGAGGAGGATATTCTACCAGTATTATTGTTGATGAAAATTATACACTTCATATTTCTGATAAACTTGATTTGCGTGGAGTAGCGCCATTGTTATGTGCCGGAATTACAACTTATTCTCCATTACGTTATTTAAAAGTGGGCAAAGGACATAAAGTTGGGGTTTTAGGTCTGGGAGGTTTAGGACATATGGCGGTGAAATTTGCCGTTTCTTTTGGTGCCGAAGTTACCATGTTAAGCCATTCTCCATCTAAAGAAGCTGATGCTAAAAAATTAGGAGCGCACAAATTTGCACTTACATCAGATCCCGAAACAATGGAATCTCTAGCCAATAGTTTCGATTTTATTCTAAATACTGTTTCTGCAAAACACGATCATAATGCTTATCTGAATTTGCTAAAAACCAACGGAACCATGATTGTTGTTGGAGCTCCGCCAGCGCCTGCTGAAATTCCGGTTTTTACTTTAATCATGAAAAGAAGAAGTATTATGGGAAGTTTAATTGGCGGAATCAAAGAAACGCAAGAAATGTTAGATTACTGTGCAGAACACAATATTACATCAGATGTTGAGATAATTGATATGTCGTATATTAACGAAGCTTATGATCGTATGAACAAAAGCGATGTGAAGTATCGTTTTGTAATTGATATGGCTTCTTTGAAGTAGGTTTTTTAAAGGTTCAAAGAGACAGAGTTGCAAAGGTTCAAAGGTTTTTGTTGGCATCGAGTTTTGCCCACGGATTAAACTGATTTAAACAGATTTTCGCAGAGTTTGGTCTTTGCGATTTCTATGATAAAACCAAATCTTTTTGATAAAAGGTTTGGTTTTTTATTACCGCAAAAACTCGATGTATTATTTTGTTTCTAACAGCATTTAAAACACTCATTTTATTTTTTCCTTCTGCAACTTTTCTTTTATAGTACACCCGTAAGTCATTATCTAATCGTATTGCACTCATTGCTGCCATATGAAGAATAGCTTTTAATGCTTTATCTGCCAGCATGGATACTCCGGGTCTTCTTTTTAAAGATGTTCCGGATTGAAAATCAAAAGGTACAACACCACTATAGCAAGCCATTTTTCTTGGATCTTTTATAGTTGTAAATCCTTCTGTTTTTGATAGTAATGTCCATGATAAAATCTTACCTACTCCAGGAACTGATTTTATCAGTTTTTGCTGTTTGTTAAGTTTTTCATCACTAGTTATAATTTTCTCAATATCGGCTTCTATAATCTTAATTTGGACTTCTATACTTTTAATAAGTTTCATATTTAAGCTTAATAATTGCTTATCCAGGCTAATGGTTTTCATTAATTTATAATCATATTGCTGAACAGTTAATTGCTTTTTCATTTTTATTCTTAAAGCTCTTTCTGTCAGTAGTATTTTTATCTTTTTAATTGATTCAGGACAAGGCTTCCATTGTGTCATTTCCTGATAATTTTTTTCGATAAAATTGCAGATACGAAGTGAATCAATTTTATCATTTTTGCCTCTTGTAAGACCAATGCTCTTTTTAAGATGCAAAGGAGATATTACATAAACTTTAAAGTTAAGGTTTTCAAGTACTTCATATAGATTCCAATTATATCTACCCGTATTTTCCATTGCCAGAATTACATTATCTGCCGTGTACTTTTTTAAAAAGCGCTTAATAACCGAAGCTTTATTTTCAATAGAAAAATAACTTACAACCTCTTCTTTAATGCAGATATCTAAAGTCTTACTGCTAATGTCGATGCCAATAATAATGTTTTTCATAACTTTGTTTTTACGATTTAACAAAATGATTTGAGAAATTCATCATAAGCTCAACTCCTTAATAACGGGTCTCTAGCCCAAATTTCTATCTGAGTCTTTGATGAAGAGGAAGCGAAAGTCTTAATCGCAAAATGAGTCACAAGCTCGGAGGAACGAATAGTGTACTTTGGCTTCCTTTCTCAATCATAAATTTAGTCAATTTTCAAAAAAACAAATCTAAAGGAGGAACGAAGCAATCTCATTTGCTAAATCAATATCTATTGATGTAAAAAACTTTGCGTCTTTGCGACTTTGCGAGATTATAATTTAAGAATATATAAAAAATCCCAAGAAATATTTTCCTTGGGATTTTTTTTGTATCAATATGTTTTAGAAAAGCCTTATTTTTCTTTTAATAATTTTTCTAAAAACTCATTCTTTTCTTTTTCTACCTGAACTAAACGTTCGTACAATTCAACTACTTTATCTAATGGATTAAAGGTGCAATTAACGGGATTATTGATTCCATTAGCAACACTATTATCATAAAATGTATTAAAATACGTAATCATATTTTCTTCTGTAAAGTTTTTTATAGCTTCAACGCTTACGCCAAGTGCTTTTGCTACTTCTACAAGTTTTTCGTCTTCTATAGTTTCGCTGTTTTCTATTGCAGATACAGTTTGTTGAGATATTCCTAAAGCTTGTGCCAAAGCTTCTTGTTTCATGTCTTTTAGTTCACGAATACGGCTAATTTTTCGCCCTATATGATTTGGTTTCGTTGCTGCGCTCATAAGTCAAAGATATTTATAATGCTTTAAAAAAAATCGGTTTTGGTAAAAAACTGATCAATTTATGTTCGATACGTTTTTATGATAGTTTGCTTGGGTACAAAACTATTATTTGCGTTTGGAGATCAAACAAAAATACAATTTTTCAGACAAGTATTGTTTAGTTGATATTAAAATCACACATCGGGAAAAATTCCGTAGGAATGCAATATTTGTAGCAACGGAATTTATTCTGATGAGATAGGAAATGACGTGTTTTAAAGTTCCGTAGGAACGATATATATTATTTGTTATTAGGAAGTTTAATTTTTGTCTTGTCCCATTTTATCGAATCAGGATAATAGTAATCACTATTGTTTTTGTATTTCAAAACAGTATCTTCTTCTTGTGTAGTTCTTCTTATGTGATACGTTTGTATGATGTTACTTTTTAAAAAATCCAAAAAATAAGGGTTTTTAATTGTATCGCTTTGTGAGCCTATTGTTAAAAATTGTCTCTTTTTCTCTTTTGTTAAAATATTTTCTGAGAGAAAATCGCTTAGACATTTTTTCGGAATTTTGACAATATCTTTTGGTTGTAGATCAAGAAAATGTGGAAGTGTGTCTTTTTCTTTACCATAGCTACATAAGATTTCAATGTATCTTTTTTGATAAAAATATAAATTCCCTTTCTTGTCGATTATTAATTGGCTTTCTCCATAGAAAAATCCCTTTGTTGATGGAGGGAGAACAACTCTATTTGTATGAGTTTTTATGGAATCATAATATTTTTCACGTTCTTTATCTTCATAGGAGATGATATAAGGTTTGTTTTTAATAATAACCTTTTCTTCTTTTTTAGCGCAATTCAAAAGAAACAGACAAACTATAAAACCAATTAAAACTCTTTTCATAAAGTAAGATTTAAAATAAAGATATAAAAAAATCCCATCGGCCGAAGCGAATGGGATTTTATATGTTAAGAAGTTCGGAAACTATCTAATTGTATTATTTTGAATCAAATCGATGTATAAGTTGATCTTATCTTTCAATTCTTTTCTTGGCGTGATAAAGTCAAGGAAACCATGCTCTAAAAGAAACTCAGCAGTTTGAAAACCTTCTGGTAAATCTTTACCGGTAGTGTCACGAACAACACGAGGACCGGCAAAACCAATCAAAGCGCCTGGCTCAGAAATATTAATATCTCCTAACATTGCATATGATGCAGTTGTTCCTCCGGTTGTAGGATCCGTACAAAGTGAAATATAAGGTAATTTAGCTTCAGCTAGTTGAGCCAGTTTTACAGATGTTTTTGCTAATTGCATTAACGAATAAGCAGCTTCCATCATACGTGCTCCACCAGATTTAGAAATCATTACAAAAGGCAATTTGTTTTTGATCGCGTGATCAATACCTCTGGCGATTTTTTCTCCAACAACCGCTCCCATAGATCCACCAATAAAGGCAAAATCCATACAGCAAATTACAAGTTCTTTTCCTTTCGATTTTCCCACTCCTGTACGCACAGCGTCTTTCAGGTGAGTTTTCTCCATTACATCTTTCAATCTTTCTGCATATTTTTTTGTATCAACAAAATGCAAAGGATCTTTTGATGTCATGTTTTTATCCAATTCAACAAATTCATTATTGTCGAATAAAATTTCAAAATAGGTTGCGCTTCCAATTCGAACGTGAAAATCATCTTCAGGACTAACAAATAAGTTTCTGGCTAATTCGTCAGCGTCAATAATTTTTCCAGTAGGAGATTTGTACCACAATCCTTTCGGAACGTCCATCTTATCTTCAGTAGCAGTCGTAATCCCTTTTTCGTGTCTTTTAAACCAAGCCATATTTTTTTGTTTTTTTTGTTTCAGGTTTAAAGTTTAAAGTTGCTAAAACTTGAAACCTGAAACTTTAAACTTTTACTTATAGTGTATTCACATTATTTAAATCTGCAAAAGCTTGCTCAAGTCTTGTATTGAATGTCACTTCGCTCTCACGAACCCATTTTCTTGGGTCATAATATTTTTTGTTAGGAACTTCAGAACCTTCCGGGTTACCAATTTGTGTTTTTAAATAGTCAATATTTTTAACCATATAATCACGAATTCCTTCAGTATATGCAAATTGTAAATCAGTATCAATGTTCATTTTGATAACTCCGTAGCTAATTCCTTCTCTGATTTCTTCAAGTGTAGAACCTGAACCTCCGTGGAAAACGAAATCTACCGGGTTTGGACCAGTTTTGAATTTGTTTTGAACGAAATCCTGAGAATTTTTTAAGATTTTTGGAGTCAATTTTACGTTTCCTGGTTTGTAAACACCGTGAACGTTTCCAAAAGCAGCTGCAATTGTAAATTTAGGACTTACTTTAGATAATTCTTCGTAAGCATAAGCTACTTCTTCTGGCTGTGTGTATAATTTTGAGCTATCAACATCAGAGTTGTCAACACCATCTTCTTCACCACCTGTAATACCAAGTTCGATTTCTAATGTCATTCCCATTTTGCTCATTCTGGCCAAATATTCTTTACAGATCTCGATGTTTTCTTCGATTGGCTCCTCAGACAAATCGATCATATGAGAACTGAATAATGGTTTTCCTGTTTCTGCAAAATGTTTTTCAGATGCATCTAACAAACCATCAATCCAAGGTAATAATTTTTTTGCACAGTGGTCAGTATGTAAAATTACTGTTGCACCGTATGCTTCTGCTAAAGTGTGGATATGTAATGCTCCGGCGATTCCACCAGCGATTGCTGCTTTTTCACCTGCGTTAGATAATCCTTTTCCAGCGTTAAATTGTGCTCCTCCGTTTGAAAATTGAATGATAACTGGCGCATTTAGTTTCGCTGCAGTTTCAAGAACTCCATTGATTGTGCTAGACCCCGTAACATTTACTGCTGGTAAAGCAAATCCTTTTTCTTTTGCATAATTAAAAATCTCCTGAACCTGATCTCCTGTAGCTACTCCTGGTTTAATATTGTGTGCCATTGTAATTTTTTTTATAGTTGTTTTTAGTTTTTAGGTTGCAAAAATAAGAATTAATTAGCATTAGAAAGGATAATTTATTCCAAAATTTAAAACCGAGTGCCCAAAATTGTATTCTTTAAACCAACGGTCTCCCTTCTCATGCGCCGGATTATAGGTCTTGAAGCCCAAATCTAAACGAATTACAAAAAAGCTTAAATCGTATCGTAAACCAAATCCTGTTCCCAAAGCAATTTCAGCTAAATCGTTTACGCCAGAGAATTTTGCCTTCTCATCGATCACATTATCGAGTACATTCCAGATATTTCCGGCATCTGCAAACAAAGCTCCTTTAACATCACCAAAAACTTTAAAACGAAATTCTGCACTCATGGCAATTTTCATATTGGCCTCATTAAAGTCGTTTACGGCATTTGTACTTCCCGGACCTAAGGCATATGGCTGCCAGGCACGATTATCATTTGAACCTCCGGAATAATAACTGCGTGAAAACGGAATATAATTTGAATTCCCAAACGGAATTGCGATTCCAAAAAAGCTTCTGACAGCTAATACTTTTTCTTTTCCAAAATCCCAGTGTTTGATATAATCAAATTCGGTTTTTATGTATTCAGAATATTCTAAATTGAATATTTCATAGTTGCCATTTGCATTTTTAGGCAAATTTGCTACACCCGAAATAGCAGATAATAAACTACCTGCAGATTCTATTTTCGTTTTAAATTGATAAAAAGTATTGTCAGGAAGATCTTTTTTTGTGGTTTTAGTAAAAGTGTAACTTGTAGCCAGAATAAAATCATTCTCGGTCAGACGAACTCTTCTTTCTTCAATACTTTCCACATCTTTGTATTGAGGATCTCCAGGTTTTAATGCTGTTTGATTAGTTAAAACATCATTGGTAAATCCTGTGGTTCCTTTAGGTATCGTTAAGTTTTTGTTATCTTGTTCCGCTTGATCTTCTCCCCAGTTTTCGGGTTTAAGATTGTAATTTTTTCCTATGCCGTTTAATTCATCATAAGATGAAGTATAAACGTTAAAATAATTATTAGGATTTAAGTTGCGTACGAATTGTGCGTTAAGTAAATCCAGCTTTACCGTATTATGGCGTTTTGGCGACCAGTTATACGAAATTCCGCCAGTAAAATTTTCTTTATCCAAACCAATATTACGCTGTTTAGAAAAACCACCGGAGATAGAAGTGGAAGGAATCATACTTTTCGGAATGATTTTTTCTGTTCCAAAAGGCATTAAAATTCTTGGGAAATTCAGTTTCAAATCAACACCATATTCCGAAACATTAAAGAAATTATTGTTTGGATTGGCCATGTCTTTTGAAGAACCAATATTCAATCGGGTCGAAACCTCTAAAGTTTCAGCACGATTAAAAACATTTCGGATAGTTTCAGAAATACTCGCTCCAATTCCAAAATCCTGAATATTAGAATGTGTTAAATCCAGCGTTGCGCCAAAACTATATTTCTTTCTTGGCGTTAAATACACATTTGCGATTAGGGACTGTGCCGTCGAATCTCGTTTATCGACTTCATATTGGATCGAAGGATAATTAAAGATTTTCAAATTGTTTAAATAACGGGAAGAAAGTGTCGTTCTGGTATCAGAAAAATAATTTCCCTTCGTAATAAAAATCGCATCCGTTATAGCGCGCGGTTTGTATCTTAGTTTTTTGTAACTGTACAAATTAAAGTTGTTGTAAGTTGTACTGTCGGCAACTTTCTTTTTCGCATTCGCAGCAGAATAATCAGTATAAATGTTTACATCGCTAATTTTATACAATTTAAAAGGTTCTGTTCTGCTCGAATCCCTTTCCTGAATATTATTGTTGTTGATGATTAAAGTTACATCGGCTTTGTTTTTTTTTCCAATAGTATCAATATCAAAAGTCACATAAGTAGGCTGGAAAAAGTAAGCCCCGCGATTTCTGAAATAAGTCGTTAACCGATTTTTTTCTTCTTCAAAATCAGCTGTTTTGTATTGATTTCCAGATTTTAAAAAAGAAGCTTCATTATTTGTTTTATACAATGAATCTAATGCCGGAGTCATAATATTTGTTCTGATAGAATCTAAAATATAAGCGGGTCCGGTTGTAATGTTGTAGTTTATTTTAGCCTTTTTTCGTGCAATACTATCAATCGTATAATCTGTTGCAACGTTAAAATAACCATTATTAAAATAATAGAATTTTAAACGCAATAATGATTTTTTTGTTTTTGCTGTATCAATAATAACAGGCGGTTCACCGGTGCTTTTTAAGAATTCGTGAATACCTTTGTATAAAAATGACTGTCCAAGCCGATCTACTTGTTTTGCCGATAATATTTTGGATTGACGTTCGTATAAACCAGGATGATTTTTAAATTTTGCCTGATACGTAGAATCCGGATTTAAATTCGCTAAATTGTATAAGTTAAGACGTAATTTAAAACCTAATAAAGTACCATTTGGTTTTTGATACATTTGATTTGCAGCAGTTTCATCATTTGTAGCCTTTCCGTTTACAAGAATATTATTTTTTACAAGAAGATTTTTTCCATCGGGAACTCTTTTTACAGCATTACAAGCACAAATAAGTATTGCTATTAGAATAAATGCTATTATTTTTGTGGAATTATTTTTCAAGTGTTCTTAAATATTTAATTCAAAAGTACATTATTTTATGGTTAGTAAAAACCAAATAAAACTTATCTCAGGTTTACATCAAAAAAAGCAACGTTTTGCTAATCAATTATTTTTTGCCGAAGGAGTAAAAGTAATTCAAGAATTGTTGCAATCCAATTTTGAATTAGAGCATTTATACACCATTCTAAACGATTTTAAAGCTGTTCAGTCTTCAAAACGAACTCTTATTAATGAACAAGAACTTAAAAAAATAAGTGCTTTATCGACCCCGAATTCCTGTTTAGCAGTCTTCAAAATTCCTGCCGAAAATAAAATAATCAACACAGGTTTAATCCTTGCGTTAGATGATATTCGCGATCCCGGAAATTTAGGAACAATTTTGCGTCTTTGTGATTGGTTTGGAATCAAACAAATTATTTGCTCTAAAGAAACAGTTGATATTTACAATCCAAAAGTAGTGCAGGCTACAATGGGTTCTATTGCCAGAGTAAATGTCAATTATGTTGATTTGAAAACCTTTATAAACCAAACAAAACTTGCTGTTTTTGGAACTTTTATGGACGGAGACAATATTTATCAAACTGCTTTGCCACAAAACGGAATCATTATTATGGGTAATGAAGCCAATGGTATTTCAGCAGAAATTGAAAAATTAGTTACAAGCCGACTCACAATTCCAAGATTTGGGGAACTACAAAAAACCGAAAGTTTAAATGTAGCTACCGCAACAGCTATTGTTCTGAGTGAATTTAAACGAAATAGTTAGGTTTTTGTTTTAGTGGAAAGTAAAATTAATTAAAATCGCTCTGGATTTCATAGAATCAATATTTCCTGTCCACGGACTATTAGGATCTTTGTCTCGAATTAATTCATCTGTAATACCAAACATTCCTCTGATAGAAGGAGAGAAAATAAAATATTCAGAGAAAATATCAATTCCAAAACCAAGTTCGTAAGCTGCAGTCCAGGGTTTTACCCTGAATTTTCCTTCTGAGTTATCGTCCAGCGATTTAGAATTACTTGATAAATTCAATGTAGTTGACATTCCGCCTACTAAATACGGGCGAATGTTTCCGGTACGCAAAGATGAAAATTTCAATAACAGAGGAAAATGGATATAAGTACTGTTTACCTCTCTAAAATAATCCCTTTCTGAAGTGAAATTCGGATAATACAAATCACGTTTCGTGTAGTATAATCCCGGTTCAAAACGTAGATTGATATATTCCTGTAATCTTAAATCGGCCACAACACCAACATTAAAACCTGTCGTTCTTTTTACCTGAATGTCTTGATTAACAACATTTTTATAGTCAAACTTAAAGTCAAAGCTGTTAAAACCTAAAAAATATCCAAAATACAGGCGTTGTTTTTGCCAGTTTTCGAGGTTGATAATAGGATCTTTGCTAAACATGCTTTTAGCAAATTGCGAATATCCTTTCGTCGTTAGGACTAATAAAATTAAGATTACAGTTTTTTTCATACTATTTTTTAGATGCAGAATAAATTGTTGCAACGCCAAATGTTTGAGGCATGGCCACAACATCTATAAACCCAATTTTTCTCAAAATATTGTTTAAGGCTTCTCCATAAGGAAAAGCTGCAGCAGATTCAGACAAATAACCATAAGCCGAATTGTCTTTAGAAAACAATTTTCCGATAATCGGAAGTATGTTTTTGCTGTAAAATTTATATCCTTGTTTATAAGGTGTTTTATCCGGAACCGAAGTTTCTAAAATCACAAAAACGCCATTTGGTTTTAAAACGCGTAAGATTTCTGCAAATCCTTTTTCTAAATGTTCAAAATTTCTAACACCAAAACCAACTGTTATCGCATCAAAATAATTGTCCTCATAAGGAATGTTCTCAGAATCGCCCAAAACTAAATCAATAACATTAGATAGTTTTTTTTCTTCAACTTTCTTTTTTCCAACTTCAAGCATTCCTGCAGAAATATCAAGGCCAATTATTTTTTCGGCATTTGTTTGTGCCATTAAAATAGCCAGATCACCAGTTCCGGTTGCAATATCAAGAATGATTTTAGGTTTTGTATCCGAAACAATTTTTAATACTTTTTTTCGCCATTTAACATCAATCCCAAATGAAATTACACGGTTTAAATTGTCGTAGTTCCCAGAGATGTTGTCAAACATTTGGGCAACCTGCTCTTTCTTGCCTAAAGAAGAGTCTTTATATGGAGTTATTTTTTCAGACATTTTTTTTATTTACGCAAATATAAACAATATAGGTTAACTGTAATTGAGTTTTTTTATTTGTAAATCAAATGTTTTAGATTTCTGTATGACATCTGTTTTGGAGTATCACCAAAAGTGGGTATTTTAAAAAAATCACTAAAAGTGGGTATTGTGGAATGCACATTTTATGACCACTTTTGTTGAAGTAAAAATGATAAAATTTTAATGATTGATAGTTATAAAATGACTTAATCAGATGGTTACTTTTTTTGCACTGGTAATTCATTTGTTCAGGTAAGTAGTTTTGAAAGTATTGTTCTTGGGGAATATACTATTTTAAAAGTGCGAAATACGTTCTTAGGATTAAATTTGTTTTTGGAAATTTTAATTTTCTTGCCTTTAATATCTTAGTGGTATTTGTTATTAAAGGCGCTTTTTGAGACTCGTCTCAAATTAACATTAAATGTTATTCAGTTATTTCAAATGTTTTTAACATTTGTGATTTTTTTACCAAAATTATTTCCTGAAAAGTCAGATCTAAAAATCAATCGTTTTAGAAAACATCCTCCAAAAGAGGGTGTTTTTTTTATTTCCTAATGTAGGTTTCGTAAGTATAATCATAAAGATGTTTCTCATCCTTAAAATTTTCTTCAGATTCTACAAGCAGCCATTCGTTTTCTTTAATTTTTGGAAAAAAAGCATCTGCATCAAATGTATGATGTACTTTGGTAATTTCAATAATATCTGCAAAAGGCAAACCTAAAGTATAGATTTCGCCTCCGCCAATAATGTACGAATCCTCATTTTCAGGACATACTCCAATCGCTTTTTCTATACTGTCAACTACGATACAGCCTTCCGGATTATAATCTTTCTGGCGGGTAATCACAACATGAACTCTGTTCGGTAATGGTTTAGGGAAACTTTCAAAAGTTTTTCTTCCCATAATAATGTGATGATTGGTCGTAAGTTCCTTGAATCTTTTGAAATCATTTGGCAAATGCCAAACCAATTCATTGTTTTTTCCAAGCGCATTATTTTCGGCTACAGCCGCTATCATTATAATCATGGTATCCTGAAACTAAATTTTATTTTCATTATCCTCATTTACTCTCGATTCTAATTGACTGATTCTTTTTTGCTGCAAAGCAACAAGTCTGTCAATTTGTTCTCTTTCCCATTTTTTATTCATGAATCTGTCCGTAATATAAACTTTTATAAAGTGCAGAATAAACAGAAAGAACCATATCGTTATGGCCCAAATACACCAGTTTTGATCCATATTAGCACCAAAACCAAAAAACCTGTTTGCAATAAATACAAATAAACTTCCTAAAAGAAAAAGTACAAAATGAAAATACAGGATTTTCTTTTGTCTAAGTCTTCTTCGGGCGTATTCATATTGTTCGTGCACTTCTTTTTCCATGAGATATAAATGAGATTATAAAGTTAAAATTTATTTTGAAAACACACTATTTTGGGGACATAATATTTGTTTTAAAATGAGTTAAGAATTTGAATTACAAAATTTAACCTGCTTTAAATTATTGATATGGTTAAAAAAATATTCTCTTTTTGATATTATCGCAAATCGGATAAATGTGTATTGAATGTTCAGTCTTATTTGTGTAATTTAGATGTATGAATCTAAAAACTAAATAGTTATGTCTTTAAAGAAACAATTTATCAAAACGAAGCCAGTTTGTAAAGTAACATTTTCTGTAGATGCTAAAGATGCAAGTTCAGCAGCTGTTGTTGGCGATTTTAACAACTGGAATATTGAAGAAGGAACTTTGAGTAAGTTAAAAAACGGAACTTTTAAAGCTACCTATGACTTAGTTAAAGATGCAATTTACGAATTTAAATACGTAATTGACGGAAGTTATGTAAACGATCCTGAAGCCGATTGGTATAAATGGAACGACTTTGCAGGAAGTGAAAATAGTGTTTTAGTAGTATAAAAAAATCCGCTTAAAATTTTAAGCGGATTTTTTTATACTTTTATACAGCAACACTTCCTTTTATTCCCGCGTGTGGTTCATAATCAAGCAGCGTAAAATCGTTATAATCAAAATCGAAAATGTTTTTAATCTCTGGATTTAAAATCATTTTTGGTAATGGTTTTGGTTCACGTGTAAGTTGCAATTCTAACTGCTCAAAATGGTTGTTATAAATATGCGCATCTCCAAAAGTGTGAATAAATTCACCATATTCTAAATCGCAGACCTGAGCAATCATCATCGTCAATAATGCGTACGAAGCAATATTAAAAGGAACTCCTAAAAATATATCAGCACTTCGTTGGTATAATTGACAAGATAATTTTCCTTTAGTCTCTCCTTTTTCAGGATCAGGACTTGTTACATAAAACTGAAAAAAAGCATGACAAGGAGGTAATGCAGCTTTATTATTAGCAACATTCTCTTCAAATGATTTTTTAGTATCCGGCAAAACCGATGGATTCCATGCAGAAACCAACATTCTTCTGCTATTTGGGTTTGTTTTTAGTTCTGTAATCAATTCAGAAATCTGATCAATTTCTTCGCTATTCCAATTTCTCCATTGATGTCCGTAAACAGGGCCAAGATCGCCATTAGAATCAGCCCAGGCATCCCAGATTTTCACTCCGTTTTCCTGAAGATATTTAATATTGGTATCACCTTTTAAGAACCAAAGTAATTCGTAAATGATAGATTTTAAGTGTAATTTTTTGGTCGTAACCATTGGGAAACCTTCACTTAAATCAAAACGCATCTGATAGCCAAAAACACTCTTTGTCCCGGTTCCTGTTCGGTCACCTTTTTGGTTGCCGTTTTCTAAAACATGTTTTACTAAATCTAAGTATTGTTTCATGATTGCTTTAAGCTTTAGGCTATAAGCTTTAGGCTTTTCCCTAATTACTTATGGCTTGTTTTTTTATGTTTTGTGCTTTAAGCTTACTGCCTAAAGCTTATGGCTTACAGCCTTAAAATTATCTTTTCGAGATTTCGTCTCTAATTTTTGCTGCTTTTTCATAATCTTCCTGAGAAACTGCCTGATCTAAAAGTTCATTTAGTTCCTGTAAACTATGTTTCGCATATACATCTCCGGATTGATTTGTTTCTTCCTCGTGCCCAAAAGTTTCCGGGTTCGAAAGTACGTCATCAATTTCCTGAGAACCCTGATCGGTTTCTGCAGTATTTGATTTTAAATAAATACCAGCTTTGTCCAGGATGTTTTTATAAGTGAAAATTGGAGCATTAAAACGTAATGCCAATGCAATTGCATCAGAAGTTCTCGCATCAATAATTTCTTCGATTTTGTCTCTTTCGCAAATCAGGCTTGAATAAAAAACACCGTCAACAAGTTTGTGAATAATAACTTGTTTTACGACTATATCAAATCTTTCAGCGAAGTTTTTGAATAAATCATGCGTTAACGGACGCGGAGGTTTAATCTCTTTTTCTAAGGCAATAGCAATCGATTGGGCTTCAAATGCACCAATTACAATAGGCAATTTTCTTTCGCCATCAACTTCATTCAAAATCAAGGCATAAGCGCCATTTTGAGTTTGGCTGTATGATATTCCTTTTATGGATAATTTTACTAGACTCATATATGTGGGTAAAAAAGGGCAATTATCGCCGCATTTTAATACTTTTTTTGATTGAAAAATAAAGGTGCAATTTTAATCAAAAAATATGGAACAAAAAAGCCACCTAAAGCAAAGATACGATTATCTTATTTTTAGGCAGCTATATTTTTATAGAGAATTTCTTAAATTAAGAATGTTGTGCTTTGAAAGCTTTTAATTTCTCTGTTAACTTAGGAACGATTTCAAAAGCATCTCCAACGATACCATAATCAGCCACTTTAAAGAAAGGAGCTTCTGGATCACTATTGATAACTACTTTTACTTTTGATGAGTTAATACCCGCGATATGCTGAATAGCTCCGGAAATTCCTATTGCAATATATAAGTTTGTTGCAACCGGTTTTCCTGTTTGTCCAACGTGTTCGCTGTGAGGTCTCCATCCTAAGTCAGAAACAGGTTTAGAACATGCAGTTGCAGCTCCTAAAACAGCCGCTAAATCTTCAACTAATCCCCAGTTTTCAGGACCTTTCAATCCGCGTCCGCCAGAAACTACAACATCCGCATCAGCGATAGAAACTTTTCCGCTTACTTTTTCTACAGATTCTACTTTTACACCAAAATCATTGTCTCCAATAGTTGGGTTAAAATCTTCTTCGGTTGCAGATCCTGCACTTTCAAAAATTCCGTAAGAGTTTTTAGCCAAACCAAGAACTTTTACATCTGTATTGATTTCTGTAATATTGAAAGCTTTGTTTGAGAAAGCATTTCTTTTTACCTGAAAAGGCGAAGTGCTTATTGGTAATCCAACAACGTTAGAAGCAAAACCAGCATTTAAAGCTACTGCAACTAATGATGAAAGATAAATACTATCTGTAGTCGAAGAAAGTAAAACTACTTTTGTTCCTTCTTTTTCAGCAGCTTGTTTGATCACATCGGCGTAAGCTTTAGCGGTAAAACCTGCTAATTTATCGTTGTTTACTTTTAATACTTTATCAACTCCGTATTTTGATAATTCGCTTACATCGCCAGCGTTTACTGTTAAAGCGGTAACGGTAGTTCCTAATGATTCTGCTACTTTTTTAGCGTAAGAAGCTAATTCAAAAGCAACTTTTTTAAATTTTCCTTCTGCAGATTCTGCATATATTAATATTGACATGATGTTTTTATTTTGAGGTTAAGTTTCAGGTTTCAGGTTTCAAGTTGTAAACTAAGAGCTGAAAACTGCGACTGAAAACTTGATTACTAGATTACTTTTGCTTCGTTGTGTAATAAATTGATTAACTCATCTAAATTATCAGGAGAAATTAATTTTACTGCTGATTTTGGAGCTGGTTTTTCAAATTTTACTGCTTTTGTATTTACCGGAGCGTCAACTGGCTCAAGAATAGTCAGGGCTTTAGTTCTTGCAGTCATAATTCCTCTCATATTCGGGATACGAAGGTCTTTTTCTTCAACAAGACCTTTTTGACCGCCAATAATTAAGGGTAAAGTAGTGCTTACAGTTTCTTTTCCACCGTCGATTTCACGAACTGCTTTTACATTATTTCCGTCAACAGTCAAAGAAGTACAAGAATTTAAAAAGTTAGAACCTAAAATTCCTGCAATCATTCCCGGAACCATTCCTCCATTGTAATCTAAAGATTCTTTTCCTGCAATTACAAGATCGTAACCTCCGTTTTTAATTACTTCAGCAAGTTGTTTTGCAACAAAAAAACCATCGGTTGGATTTGCATTTACACGAATAGCTTCATTTGCACCAATTGCCAATGCTTTACGCAAAGTTGGCTCAGTATCCGGACCTCCAACATTCACAACAGTTACAGTTGCACCTTGTTGTTCCTGAAACCAAATCGCACGTGTTAAACCAAACTCGTCATTAGGATTAATTACATATTGTACACCATTGGTATCGAATTCTGAATCACCATTGGAGAAGTTAATTTTTGAAGTAGTATCAGGCACATGGCTGATGCAAACTAATATTTTCATAAGTATATATTTTATATTTATAATATTCCCTGACAAATTTAGAAATTAAAATCGGAATAATATACTATGCGTGCATAATATTTTTTAAAAACTATTACGATTTCGCAGATTGTGAAATTTTGCAAGTCTTTCATCGGAATACAGAAACGAAAGTGTACTCATTTCTGCGGATTCTTAGGAATTTTGCAATGCAGCAAGTTTGAACAACTGTTAAACTTATGGTTAATTTATACTAGTTTTTGAATTGTTACGTTTTTAAAATTGAATTTTAAAAAATCAGAATTTTACAAATAGAGTTGAGTTTGTTTGAAAAATGCATCTGCGAAAGAAATAAGGTTATTATATCGATTTCGTAAGTGCGGCAATAATTTTTTTAAAGTTAAAACCAAAAGCAGGAAGGAAGTTCATGTGATTTTAAATCCAATTTATGCTTTTAAGTTATTTAAAATATTTATTTTTGCTCTTCAGAAAATTCAACATACAATATAAATATGAGAACAATACAATTTAGAGAGGCCATTTGCGAAGCGATGAGCGAAGAAATGCGTCACGATGAATCCATATATTTAATGGGCGAAGAAGTTGCAGAATATAACGGAGCTTACAAAGCTTCAAAAGGAATGCTTGCTGAGTTTGGCGAAAAAAGAGTAATCGATACTCCAATTGCTGAGCTTGGTTTTACAGGAATTGCAGTAGGATCAGCTATGAACGGCTGTCGTCCTATTGTGGAGTATATGACATTCAACTTCTGTTTAGTAGGTATTGATCAAATTATAAATAATGCTGCTAAAATGCGTCAAATGACAGGAGGTCAATTTAATGTGCCTATCGTTTTTCGTGGACCAACTGCTTCTGCAGGTCAATTAGGAGCTACACACTCTCAGGCTTTAGAGAACTGGTTTGCTAACACTCCGGGACTTAAAGTTATCGTTCCTTCAACTCCTTATGATGCAAAAGGACTTTTAAAATCTGCAATTCGTGATAATGATCCTGTAATTTTTATGGAATCTGAGCAAATGTATGGTGATAAAGGTGAAGTGCCGGACGGAGAATACACAATTCCAATTGGAGTTGCAGATATTAAACGTGAAGGAAAAGATGTGACAATCGTTTCTTTTGGTAAAATCATCAAAGAAGCTTTTATTGCTGCTGATGAATTAGAAAAAGAAGGTATTTCATGTGAAATTATCGATTTAAGAACAGTTCGTCCAATGGATAAAGACACTATTCTTGCTTCTGTTAAAAAAACAAACCGTTTAGTAATCTTAGAAGAAGCTTGGCCATTTGCAAGTGTTTCATCAGAGATTACATATATCGTTCAGGAACAAGCATTCGATTTCCTGGATGCTCCAATACAACGTATTACAACTGCTGATACACCAGCACCTTACTCTCCTGTTTTACTAAAAGACTGGTTGCCAAATGCAGCTGATGTAGTAAAAGCAGTAAAGAAAGTAATGTACAAATAGTAAATTAAACAATACTTATAAAACTTCATCAGTCATATTAATTGATGAAGTTTTTTTTTGCCGGATTATGAAAAGAATAATTTTACTCAGCCTATTTTTTGTATTTGCACTTGCAGGTATTGCTACTGCACAAACTAAAGTGAGTGGAATTGTTTTGGATAAATCGAATCAGCCTGTTCCGTTTGCCAATGTTGTTTTTAAAGGTTCAAATACCGGAATAGTTTCTAATGAAGACGGGCGTTTTTATCTGGAATCACCCAATACTTATACGGCTTTATTAATTACTTCAGCAGGATTTTCAGATAAGGAAGTTCCTTTGGAAAAAGCGGTAAATTATGAATTTAAAATTGTTTTAAGCGAAGCCGAAGCACTTAATGAAGTGGTAATCTTTACAGGAAAAACATCTAAAAAAAATAATCCGGCCTTAGATATATTAAGAAAAATATGGGAAAGAAAACGTAAAAATGGTCTTTACCAATTCAATCAGTATCAAATGCAAAAGTACGAGAAAGTCGAGTTTGATATGAACACGATTGATAGTGCTTTTATGAAAAATAAACTCTTTAAAGGCATGGAGTTTGTGTTTGATCACGTTGATACTTCTGATGTTACCGGAAAAACCTATTTGCCAATTTTTATCAACGAATCAGTTTATGATGTTTACGGAGATAATAAATTAAAGAAAACAAAAGAAAATTTAAACGGAAGTAAAACATCAGGATTTAACGGTAATCAACAAATTTTAGCATTTGTAAAAGACCTTTATTCTGATTATAATATTTACGACAATCACCTTACCTTTTTTGATAAAAGTTTTACAAGTCCGCTTTCAAGAACCGGAATAGATGTTTACAATTATGTCCTGAAAGACAGTGCTTATATCGATAAAAAATGGTGTTATAATATTGTTTTTTATCCAAGACGTAAAAACGAATTGACTTTTAAAGGAGATTTCTGGGTAAACGATACCACTTTTGCGATCAAGAAAATTAATATGGGCGTTACCAAAAGTGCCAATATTAACTGGGTAAAAGATATTTATATCGAGCAGGAATTTGAAGTAGAAAACGATTCGGTTTTTCTATTGACACGCGATTATATGATGTCGGATTTTGCTTTAAATAAAAAAGAAAAATCAAAAGGAGTTTATGGAAAACGAACGACTTTGTATCGCAATCATAAATTCAATATTCCAAAACCGGAGAAGTTTTATAAAGAAGAAGTCAATTATATAGACAATGCCGTTTATGATCGACCCGAAGAATTTTGGGATGAAAATCGTTTTGAAAAACTAAATAAAGACGAACAGGGAATTTATAAAATGCTGGATACCCTGCAAACCGTCAAGCGATTCAAGCAATTATATAGTCTCGTCTCTATTTTAGGAAGTGGTTATGTCGAGTTTAAAAACTTCGATTACGGACCTATTTTCTCTACATTTGGTTATAACGAAGTAGAAGGATTAAGGCTTAGAGTAGGAGGAAGAACCTATTTTGGACCAAATGACCCGTGGCGTGTGCAGGCTTATACAGCATATGGTTTTGGCGATAATAAATTTAAATACGGTCTTTCTGGAAAATGGATGGTCGATAAAAAAAATAGGGTTATTATTTCCGGAGGAAACAGACGCGACATTGAACAAATTGGCGCAAGTTTAACCACGACAAATGATATTTTAGGGCGAAGTTTTGCGTCGTCGGCATTATTTACAACAGGAAGCAACGGAAAATTAACCAATATTAATTTGAGCAATATTTCTGTCGAAATGGAGCCGAAAAAGAATTTCGTTGTACAAGCGGGACTTTCATATAGAACTCTAGAATCTGCGTCGCCTACCTTTAGTTTAGATTATTATACAACGCTGCCAACACCTGCAAATCCTGCCGGAGTTGTTGCAAGTGCAGTAACACAATCTGAAGCTAATATTCAGTTCGAATACATGCCAAACCGTAAAACAATTGGTTTTGGAGTAGAACGCGATCTTGTAGATAGTCCGTTTAGTCATTTCTTTGTAAACTTTAGTTATGGACTTAAAGGCGTTTTGAATAGCGATTTTGCATACGAAAAAATACAGGTTTTCTATAAACAGCCTATTATTATAGGACCTTTAGGAAGATCGAATATTATTCTTGAAACAGGAAAAACCTGGGGGACTATTCCGTTAGGTTTAATGAGTGTTATTCCTGGAAACCAGACTTATTTTACGATCGAAAACACCTTTAGTAATTTAAATTTCTACGAATTCATAACCGATCAATATACAACTCTGCAATGGAACCATGATTTTGGAGGAAGATTATTCGCCAGAGTTCCATTTATGAGAAAACTAAATTGGAGAGAATTTGTAGGTATTAAAGCCGTTCACGGAACTATTTCTAATGCAAACAGAGCCATAAATGCATCTGATCAGCCTTATAACGCGCCTGAAAATGTGTATTGGGAATATAACGCCGGAATTGGAAATATCTTCAAAGTTTTCCGAATCGATTTCTCTTGGAGAGGAAGTTATTTAAACGATCCGGGTGCCAATAAATTTGCTGTCAAAGGATCTTTTGGATTTTATTTCTAATCCGCATTCGATTCTTCGCTTTCATAATTATAATTGCCATTTTTCTAATACTTCTTGGAGTGAGTATTACAATATTCGGAAGTTATTTCTTATCTAATAATAACAATAGATTTGAGGAGTATTTTTATAATTATAACACTTTAAATGTTTTAATGGATTGTGTAGGTCTTTTTCTTTTCTTTAAAAATTTGGAAAATACATATCGGGGTAAATAATAAAAAATCTGCTTAATCTGCAAATCTGTGAGCAAAAGAACTTTGCGTTTCTGCGTCTTTCCGAGAAAGATTTTATTTAATTTTAAAAGCTATTCCCGCTATCCGTTACAATCTTTTATTTTTAAAGGAAAAAAATAAAAGGATTTCCACTCCAAACGAAGTTCACTGAACTCCGATTAAAATTAAAGTTAACTGAAGTAATCGGGCTAAAAATTACGTTATGCAAGAAGCAATCGATTTTCTATCAACCAAAAATCCAATATTTCAGGAAATCATCGAAAAATATGGATTACCACAAATCCCGAAACGTCCACAAGGTTTCGAAACTTTGGTATTGCTTATTTTAGAACAACAAGTTTCTGTAGATTCGGCGAAAGCCACATTCTTAAAAATCAAAGCCTATACACCTTGCAATCCTGAGAATATGGCTATTTTATCAGATGAAGAATTTAGAAATCTGGGTGTAAGCCGTCAAAAAACAAAATACATTAAAATTTTAGCCGAAGCCGTTTTAAATAAAGAATTGGATATTGAAAGTCTGGCTGCAAAATCATCAAAACAAGTCCGTGAAGAACTCATTAAACTAAAAGGAATCGGAAATTGGACCATCGATATTTATTTGATGTTCTGTCTTCAGGAGCCGGATTTAATTCCGCTTGGAGATATTGCAGTTATCAATACCATCAAGGAACTACTTGATATTCACGACAAACAAGAGATGGAAATTCATACCCAAGAATGGAGTCCTTATCGCTCTTATGCGACATATTTGCTTTGGCATTATTACTTAAATAAGCGAAACAGGAAAATTATATATTAACTGTCTGTTATTTAACAGAAAAGTGCAGAGATTAATGTAGTTTTTTATTGTTAAAAAGGATTCTTTGGTTACTTTTGCAATCGAAATTATAGAAATAATAAAAAACGAAATGACCGCAGACAAACTAACAACTTTCGATGTATTAATCGAAATACCAAGAGGAAGCAGAAATAAATACGAGTACGATTTTGAAATCAAAAGAATGCGTTTTGACAGAATGTTATTCTCGTCAATGATGTACCCGGCTGATTACGGGTTTATTCCTGAAACTTTAGCACTTGACGGTGATCCTCTTGATGTATTGGTTTTGATAAATGAACCAACTTTTCCCGGATGTGTTATAGAGGTAAAACCAATTGGTGTTTTCCATATGGCAGATGATAAAGGACCAGACGAAAAAATCATTTGTGTACCAGTTTCAGATCCAATCTGGAATTCATTAAATGACCTTTCAGATATTAACGGACACTTATTGAAAGAAATCGAGCATTTCTTCCAGGTTTACAAAGATCTTGAAAACAAACAAGTAGATGTTGAAGGTTGGGGAGACGTAAACGAAGCTTTTGCAATTATTGCTGAGTGTACAAAGCGTTTTAACGATATTGAAAACAAACCAGAGGGATTATTTAGTATTAAATAATTTTTACCCTATTCTATTATAAAAAAAGCAATACTCCCGTCAGGAGTATTGCTTTTTTGTTTAAATTCGTTTTAGTTAGTTTATTGACTATTAACCAAAACCATTATTATATTATGAATGCATTTATGATTTACTTGCCAATTGTTATGGCAATTTTAGGATTACTTTTCATGGGAATTAAAAGGACTTGGGTTTTAAAACAAGATGCGGGTGACGGCAAAATGAAAGAGATTTCAGATCACATTTACGAAGGTGCCCTCGCATTTTTAAAAGCAGAATATCGATTGCTGACTTTTTTCGTAATTGGAGCCAGTATTGTATTAGCCGGAATTTCTTTTATTGTTCCTACCACGCATATATTAATAGTAGTAGCCTTTATTTTTGGGGCATTTTTCTCGGCTTTAGCAGGAAATATGGGAATGAAAATAGCCACTAAAACCAATGTTAGAACAACTCAGGCCGCTCGTACAAGTTTGCCGCAAGCCTTAAAAGTTTCTTTTGGAGGCGGAACTGTAATGGGACTTGGCGTTGCAGGTTTGGCAGTTTTAGGATTAACAGGTTTCTTTATTATTTTCTTTCAGATATTCATGAATGGAGTCTGGACTTCATCAGAAGATATGACTAAGGTTTTAGAAACATTAGCCGGATTTTCGCTTGGGGCAGAATCTATTGCTTTGTTCGCCAGAGTTGGTGGCGGAATCTACACAAAAGCGGCAGACGTTGGAGCCGATTTAGTGGGTAAAGTCGAAGCCGGAATTCCGGAAGACGATCCGCGTAATCCTGCTACAATTGCAGATAATGTTGGCGATAATGTTGGCGATGTTGCCGGAATGGGAGCTGATTTATTTGGTTCGTATGTAGCAACTGTTTTGGCTGCCATGGTTTTAGGAAATTACGTAATCAAAGATATGGGCGGAAATATCCAGGATGTTTTCGGAGGAATTGGTCCAATTTTACTTCCAATGGCAATTGCCGGTTTTGGAATCTTATTTTCGATTATCGGAACTACTTTGGTAAAAATATCTGATGACAATGCCAAAGAAGCACAAGTACAAAAAGCATTAAATATAGGAAACTGGGTTTCTATTGTTTTAACAGCAATTGCCTGTTTCTTTTTAGTACGATATATGTTGCCGGAAACGATGCAAATGAGCTTTTTTGGAGAAGGTTCTAAAGATATTTCGTCAATGCGTGTTTTCTATGCAACATTAGTAGGTTTAGTTGTTGGTGGAGCTATTTCATCAGTTACGGAATATTATACAGGATTAGGTACAAAACCAGTTATGGCAATTGTACAAAAATCATCTACAGGAGCAGGAACAAACGTAATTGCAGGTTTAGCAACCGGAATGATTTCTACTTTTCCAACCGTATTATTGTTTGCTGCAGCAATCTGGATTTCATATGCTTTGGCAGGGTTTTACGGAGTAGCTTTGGCCGCTTCGGCAATGATGGCAACAACAGCAATGCAATTAGCAATTGATGCTTTCGGACCAATATCTGACAATGCTGGTGGAATTGCTGAAATGAGCGAATTACCAAAAGAAGTTCGTACAAGAACAGATATTTTAGATTCAGTTGGAAATACAACTGCAGCAACCGGAAAAGGTTTTGCAATTGCATCTGCAGCTTTAACATCATTAGCTTTATTCGCAGCATATGTAACCTTTACAGGAATCGACGGAATCAATATTTTTAAAGCGCCAGTTCTGGCAATGTTATTTGTCGGTGGAATGATTCCGGTTGTTTTCTCGGCTTTAGCCATGAATTCTGTTGGAAAAGCAGCAATGGATATGGTTTACGAAGTTCGTCGTCAGTTTAAGGAAATTCCTGGAATTATGGAAGGAACCGGAAAACCGGAATACGGAAAATGTGTTGAGATTTCTACAAAAGCTGCTTTACGCGAAATGATGTTACCGGGAATTTTAACGATAGGTTTCCCGATTGCAATTGTGCTTTTAGGAAAATTAGTGTACGCAGACAACAATCAGTTAATTGCAGAAATGTTAGGAGGATATATGGCTGGAGTTACGGTTTCGGGTGTTCTTTGGGCAGTTTTTCAAAACAATGCCGGAGGTGCCTGGGATAATGCTAAAAAATCTTTTGAAGCGGGAGTTTTAATCAATGGCGAAATGACATACAAAGGTTCTGATGCACACAAAGCTGCCGTAACCGGAGATACAGTTGGAGATCCATTTAAAGATACTTCCGGACCTTCAATGAATATTTTAATTAAATTAACTTGTTTGATTGGATTGGTAATTGCGCCAATTTTAGGCGAAGGACATTCAGCTTCAGGTATGGCTGAAAAAGGTTCGTGTTGCATCAAAACAGAAATGCATGCAGGCGGAGTTTCTAAATGTGGCGATATGTCTGGAATGACAAAAGAAGAATGTGCTAAAATGTGCAAAGAAAAAGGATGTACAGCCGAAGAAACAGCAAAATGTCTGGCACATTTTGACGCAAACGGAAAATACGTGCACCCAAAAACAGACTGTTTTGATACCAGTAAATATGAGAAAAAACGTGTTGAAGTTAACTTGTCGACGACTAATGGTGTTACAGTTGGAACTTTAACCAAATCTGAAAATGGAAAAACAACCACAGAAGTTTTTGAAGGAACCGAAGCTGAAGTGAAAGCAAAAATTGAAGCTGCGAAGTAAGATAAATTGATAGCTTTGTCAAAGTTTTAAACTTTGACAAAGCTTCTGGAAATAAAAATGCCTCTAATTATTTTAGAGGCATTTTTTTATTTAGTTAAAGCGTATTCTTTAATTAACGTTGCGGCTGGGATATGGAGTTTTTCATTTAAAACTCTAATTTGTGTTATTGTTAAGGCTCTTTTTCGTTTAAAAATTTCTGAGACTCTTGAACGACTATTTAAAATAACTCCTAAATCTGCGTCAGTAAGTCCATTTTGCTCCATCATAAATTTAATGGCTTCAATTGGATCTGGTTCTGGAATTGGGTAATGTATTTGTTCGTATTTTTCTATAAGAGTAACCAAAATATCTAATTCGTCAGCTTCATTTGTATTAGGTTTAGTGTCAAAAAGAGCATTTACTCTTTCTAAAGCTAAATCATAATCCTTGTCTGTCTTTATAGGTCTTATTTCCATGTTACAAATTTTTAATTTCCTTTAAGTTATCATATTCATTGTGAGTTCCAATGAACAGAATATAGACTATTTGAGTTTCGTAATTAATTTTAACAATTAAGCGATAATGATTTCCGCAAACATTAAAGACGACTTTGTTATTACCAACAAAATCTGCAGAACCAAATATAGATTTTATAGCATTTGAGTTTTCAAAATTATTTTTGTCAAAAACCTGAAACCAAGATAATAATTGTTGTTTTGCATTTGGATATTTCTCCCAAAAATTCTGCAATGTTCTTTTTGCTATTATTCTCATAATTAGTTATGGCAAATATAGTTATTTTTTCCCAAAAAGGGAAATATTTTAAACAGCACAAATATAAGAAAATAATTACTTTTTTCGCCTTGATAATAGAAGAAACAAAAAATGCCTCTAATTATTTTAGAGGCATTTTTTTATTTTCGTGTAAATTCGTGCAATTCGTGTTTCTAAAACAACCCGTTTAATTCAGCATCAATTCTATTGATTATGTTTCCTAAATCTTCCGGATTATCAACAAAGTTAATATTATCAACATCAATAATTAATAATTTTCCTTTTGTATAAGTCTGAACCCAAGCTTCGTATCTTTCGTTCAAACGACTTAAATAATCGATAGAAATAGAGTTTTCGTATTCGCGTCCGCGTTTGTGAATTTGTCCAACTAAATTGGGAATAGAACTTCTTAAATAAATTAATAAATCAGGAGCTTTCACTAATGACTCCATTAATTCGAATAAAGAAGTATAATTTTCGAAATCACGGCTTGTCATTAATCCCATGGAATATAAATTGGGAGCAAAGATATAAGCGTCTTCGTAAATCGTTCTGTCCTGAATAATTTTTTTACCGCTTTCACGAATTTGCTGCACTTGACGGAAACGGCTGTTCAGGAAATAAATCTGCAAATTAAAGGACCAACGTTCCATCTGGTGGTAAAAATCATCCAAATAAGGATTGTCTACTACATCTTCGTAATGAGGTTCCCATTTAAAATGTTTGGCTAATAATTTAGTTAAAGTAGTCTTTCCTGCTCCTATATTTCCTGCTATTGCTATGTGCATTACGGTGTTACGATTTTATAATTGGTGATATCTGTAGGTGTAAAAATAGATAAAATTTGGTCTTTGTAGCAGAATTTGTCAAACGATTTTTCTAAAATTTTAATTTCAGAAATTGTACTAGTATTAGTCTTACGAATGTCATTAAAATACAACAAATTAGCTTTGCTGAAAATATATTGCTGCGAATTGATTATTTCGATTTTGTCAAAATCCGGAACTTTTCCTAAAGCAGTTGTTTTTCCAAAAATATCACAAGAGAACCAATTGTTTTTTTTATCAATCCAATAAAAAGTATTGAAGTCGGTTTGGTAATATTTTATAGTTTCTGTTAATGGAGTTGAAACGGTTTTATATTCATTTTTTAAATAATCAAAAAGACAAATTTGCTGATTTAAAGAATTAAAAATCCATAACTGGTTTTGAGTTGACATTCCAATGGCTGAAACCACAATTGGAGTATCATTTAAAGAGAAATTAATCTCTGTCATTTTATTGAGTTGATTGTCGAGTAAAACAACTGTATTAAAATCTTCATAAAATAAAACGATTTTAAGCGGGTTTTGAAGATCGACTTTTGTAATTTTTCCTAATGAAACATTTTTGTATTCAAAAAATTCTTTCCCTTTAATTTTGCTGAATACATTATTTTTTATCTGGTAAGAATATCCGAAAGAATCATACCCTAAAAAGGTATCAATATCAACAGAAAAATGCAAAATAGAGGTTGGACTTATCGCTTGATTTTGCGCAGAAAGCCCGGAAAAAGAAGCGAGAATGAAAAGTAGAAATAAAAATTTTAATGCCGCTTTATTCATAAGATCTGGGTTTCTAAAGAGCCAAATTACAAAAAACTAAACTATGAATTGCTAAATGAGATAGATTTAGCTGAATTTCTCTTTTAAGCTTTTCAAAATTGTAATAGTCTTAAAAATAGGCAATTTTGTCTATATGATATCGGTATTGATATATTTAACTTTCAGTATTTTAAAATTAATAATACATTTGAGTGTAAGTTTATCGGCTTTACTCAATTTTAAAGAAAACGCAATGAAAAAAATAATCTATTATATGTCTTTAATACTTGTATTTACTCAAATGCAGGCACAAAAAGATTTTCAGGGAATGGCTGTTTATGAGTCAAAAACACAAGCGCCTAAGTTTGAAGGAATGAGAGGCAACCGTGATATCACGCCGGAAATGCAAAAAACCATGGAAGAACGAATGAAAAAAATGCTTGAAAAAACTTTTATTCTAAACTTCGATAAATCGGCTTCTATTTATAAAGAAGAAGAAAAATTAGACGCTCCTGGACAACAAGGAGGTTTTCGTGTTATGGTGAGCTCTATGATGGGTGGCGGCGGAACTTTTTATAAAGATGTAAAAGCCAAAACGTATACGGTTGACAAAGAATTTATGGGGAAAGAATTTTTGGTGATTGATTCCTTGCCAAAATTAAACTGGAAATTAGAACAGGAAACCAAACAAATTGGCGGTTATACTTGTTACAAAGCAACGGCTGTAAAGGAAGCAAGTAAAACTGATTTTAGAAACTTCAGGCCAAAAAATAACGACGATAAAAAGCCTGAAGAAAAGAAGGATGATGCCAAAAAAACTTCGGGAGAAACTAAAACCAATTTTGAAGATAATTTTGAAATGCCTAAAGAAATTACCGTTACCGCATGGTATTCGCCAGAAATTCCGGTAAATCAGGGACCGGAAAATTATTGGGGTTTACCAGGTTTGATTCTCGAAATTAATGATGGGAAAACGATTATTTTATGTTCGAAAATTGTTTTGAATGCCAAAGAAAAAGCAACCATAAAACCCCCGACAAAAGGTAAAGTAATCTCTCAAAAAGACTACGATGATACTGTAATTAAAAAAATGGAAGAGTTTAGAGAAATGAACCGCGGGCGTGCCGGCGGACCACCGCCAATGATGGGAAGATAAAGTTTATAAATTCTAAATTCCAAATTGCTTCGCCTGTTTACTATCGCTCGGGTCCAAATTCCAAAACTATCAAAATGAACAAAATACTTTGTTTCGTAGCTTTTTTATTGACTTCTGTTTCCTTTTCTCAAAGTGTGCGTTTTGATGGTTTTATTCAGGACGACCAAAAAAATCCATTAGAAATGGCCAATATTATGGCCGTAAACACAACTACAAAAGCAATGGATTCTTATGGAATTACCAATGATAAAGGAAAATTCCAACTGACCTTAAAACCCAATACGTCTTATTCGGTTAAGGTGAGTTACCTCGGAATGAAATCGAAAGAAATTGAGATCTCGACCAAAACTGAAAACATTGTTCAGAACATTGTCATGGATGATACCGGAATTGAATTGGAAGGTGTCGAAATTGTGCGCGAAATGCCTGTTTCGATAAGTGGCGATACGATTGTTTATAATGCAGATTCGTTTAAATCCGGAACAGAAAAAAAACTCGAAGATGTCCTGAAAAAACTTCCCGGAGTTGAAGTAAATGCTGATGGAGAAATTGAAGTTGAAGGAAAAAAAGTCAGCAAATTAATGGTCGAAGGAAAAGATTTTTTTGATGGAGATACCAAACTTGGCGTTAAAAATATTCCAGCCGATGCAATTGATAAAATTCAGGTTTTAAGAAATTATAATGAAGTTGGCGCATTAAAAGGGCTGGAAAATGATCAGGATAATGTGGCAATGAATATTAAACTAAAAGAAGGCAAAAAGAACTTTTGGTTTGGCGATGTAACCGCCGGAATTGGTGTTGCAGAACTCGATAGCCGTTATATTATCAACCCGAAATTGTTTTATTATAGTCCAAAATACAGCATTAATTTAATTACCAATTTTAATAATATTGGCGAATTACCACTTACGGCGCAAGATTATTTTAAGTTCACAGGAGGATTTAAAAATATGATGAAAAAAGGCGGAAGCATTTTTAATGTTTCATCAAATGATTTGGGAATTTCGGTTCTGCGCAATAATCGCGCAAAGGAAATTGAAACGAAATTTGGCGCGACAAACTTTTCTTATTCTGTAACAAAAGCATGGAATATTAGTGGTTTTGGAATTCTTTCGACTTCAAAAACAGATCTTGAAACCAAATCAGAAACGACTATTTTAGATTCTGGCGATCAGCAAAAACGAGATGAATTAACACATCAAAAAAATAATTTAGGGCTTTTTAAACTGAGTTCGACTTATAAACCAAATGATAAATTTCAGTTTGATTATGATGTTCTGACAAAAATATCCAAACAAAATGAAGATACAGATTTGCTGCGTGAATCTGTTGTTCAGAATATTTCGGACACGGAAACCATTTTAACAAATAAAAAGCAGGATCCAACATCCATAAATCAAAATTTGAGTTTGTATTACACGCAAAGTGCAAAAAATATTTTTGCTTTTGAAATGCAGCATTTGTATCAGGACGAAAATCCGTTTTATAATGCCAATTTGCGAACACAGCCTTTTGATTTATCGGGTTATATTTCTGGTCAGCAGAGAAATGATTTAAATCAGGATCGTTTCGTAAAAACCAATAAACTCGATGCGAAACTGGATTACTATTATATGGTAACGCCAAAAAGTAATATTAATATCACGTTAGGAAATACCTATTCGTATCAGGATTTTAATTCTCATATCTTTCAGATGTTAGATAATGGAAATAAAAATGATCTGAATGATCCACAGAATAACAATCAGGTTAATTATAATTTTAATGATACTTTTTTAGGCTTTCATTATAAGATTTTAACTGGAAAATTTACGCTGACGCCTGGAGTTAGTCTGCATTCGTATGCAATGACAAACACACAATTAGGTACTGATTATTCTCAAAGTTTTATGAAAGTACTGCCTGATTTTTTTGCTTTATATCAAATCAAGAAATCAGAAACACTGACGTATAATTTCTCTTTGTCTAATGATTTTACAGATATTAATCAACTCGCGGCAGGTTATGTTTTATCTGATTACAGCAGTTTATTTAGAGGAAATCGTTTCTTGGAAAATGCAACTTCGCAAGTGCATTCGCTGCGTTATTTTAAATATAATATGTTCAATTTTGAGAATATTTTTGCCAATGCAACGTATACCAAAAAAGTAGATGCCATAAAAACAGCGGCAGATTTTACCGGAATCAACCAATCATCGGTGCCTTATAATTCTAATTTGGCTGACGAAACTTTTTCAGGAATGGGAAATTACGGAAGATCTTTTTTGAAGAATTACAAAGCGTCGGTAAATGCAAGTTTCAATTGGTCTAAATTCAATAATATTCAAAATAATGAATTGGCAACTACAGAAAGTTTTGTACAGAGTTACACTGTAAAAGCCTCAACAAATTATAAAAACTTACCTAATATCGAGTTTGGTTATAATGCTTTGATTAACAAGTACAGCGGTTCAACTTATTATACAGATAAACCTTTTGCAAGATTAGATTATTATTTCCTGAATAGTTTTTCGTTTGTTTCTGAATATGAATTTTATCATTATTACAATTCAAATAAAACAGTCGATAACGAATATGATTTTTTAAGTGCGAGTTTGATTTATCAAAAAAAGGATAGCAAATGGGAATATAAAGTTTCGGCTACAAACCTTTTAAATACCACGTATCTCAATGATGACAGCTTCTCGCAGTTTTCTACAAGAGTTTCTCAATACACGGTTCAGCCTCGATACATCATCTTTTCGATGAAATATAATTTATAGTATTTTGAGTACAAAATATTAAAGTTGATGCTTGATTTCATTTTGAATCAAATATCTTTGTGCATACTACTAACAAATTAAAATCTTAGGCATGCGTAATTTTATATGGGGTTTCTCAATGTTTTTTTGTTTAATATCTGTTTCTTATTCTCAAACAAAAAATATTGAAAAAGGATCTTATTTGTCTACAAACAAAGGTCAAAAGATTAAATTAAATTTATTAGATGATAATAAATACGAATTGGTCTTTTATTCAGGCGATTATCAAATTAAAGGCGATTCATTATTATTCAGTCAAAACACAAAATCAAAATCAGAAAATGCTTTTGATTTGACTTTTAAGAATGATAAAAAAGCGCAAAAAATTAAAATTAAGTTTATAGATCCATCTTATTATGCATTCTATATTGGAACACAAAAAGGTTCTGATCCGGTTCAATATCAAAAAATTACGGATATTAGAACTACAGTAGATCCGGATTGGACAAAAACAGATTTAGAATTTGAAATAGACCGAACCGATTTTTTGTATTTGGTATATGAAGAATATCAGGGCGAAAGCAAACTTTCGAAATTTGCTTTGCCAAAAGATGTGTCAGAAATAACAATTAAATATGAACTTGATGTTTTGGGGGATTTAAAAATCTCCGGTTTCATTGATAAAGCGACAAACCAGTTGATGATTTCAGAACAATCAGGAAAAAATCCTATTCCGTTTGTAAATGAAAAAGACGTTCAGCCGGTTAAAACTTCAAAAGTGGTTCCTGTAGAAAATCAAACCATTCCAAATTGGACTTATCCGGGAAAAGAGCCTTTAATAAGCGACGATTTTGGTTCAGAAGTACCAGTAGATTCTACGGCAGTTGTCGATTATCCGTCTAATAAAATTGATTTTAAATTTAAAATCGAAAACAATCTAAAAACAGCTATTACTGCGACTAAAGCTGCAAAAACTAAATTTTTGGTGGTTTATAGTGATAGTAAAAATGCATCAGCAAAAGCAGATTTTGATGCAGTTGTAAAAGATCTTGAAGTTCAGGTTGGCTATTATATGTATGACACGTATAATCCGCAATACGATGTGTTTAATTATTATTTGGCTGGTGCCGATGATAAAAAATGGCTCAAAGCAAATAAAATCTCAGATACTCCGGGTATAATTATTTTAAATGAAGAAGGCGAAGTTTTAGCAGTTGCAAAATCTACTTTGTTGGATAAAAAATCTGAATTTACTTATTATGAAGAGTTTTCTAAAAAATTACAAAGAACTGATGCTTTACTCGCTTTCAATAAAATAATAAAAAGCAAAAAACAGGCAGATGCTGATTTGGTTCAGGCTTTTTACAAAGCATCCATTATAGATTCTAATTATGACGCAGATTATACTGCTTCAGCAGAAGTTGTTCCTACGGATTTTGTAATGACTAAAAGCATTTTAGATAAAAAAGATGTTACGCTGTCATGGAAAAAACTAATCGAAACACATCAAAAAGATAAAGAGCCAAATAGATTTTTAGTTGAAGCAATCTTAAAAGAACTTAAAAATCAGGGATTCTCTAAACAGCTTTTTAATGAAGACAAAGTTTTTAATGATACAGATTTTCTGGCTATTGATTATTTGTTAAAGCATTATGATGCTGTAGAAAAAATGAACATAGAAGATGAAAACGGAAATGCAATATCTTTATTATTTGGAAATTTAAGCTCTGAAATCGCATCAGATTTACAGCAAAATAGCGCTGCTTCTTCAGAAGGCAAAGAGAATACTGCAAATAAAAATAAAACAATTGCGATTTATAAACGATTAATTGCAACAGGAAAAGGAAGTCTGGAATGCTATAAAAATTATTTTACTTATTTAACAGCAGACAGTGAAAACAGTATCGATGATATTGTTTACTTAAAAGAATTCAGTACTTTTTTTGAGACTTATTTGTCAACAGAAAAAGGAAATGCAATTGAGCGATTAGACGCTATGTACGCAGGAATAGACGAAAGTTCAGAATACTCGTATAACGGCTGGCCAGCTTTTAAAGAATATTATTCGAACATTTCTAATTCTGCAGCCTGGTTGGTAGTTTTAAAACCTGCAAATTCTAATTTTCTAAAACCTGCAATTAATTGGTCCGAATACAGTTTGGCTGTAACCAAAAACAATCCGTATTATTTAGATACTTTGGCACAATTATATTATAAAGACGGACAAAAAGAGAAAGCAATTCAAACGCAAACTTTGGCTGTAAAATATTTAAATACTGAAGTTGAAGAAGAAACTGCAACTGAAATTCGTGAGACTTTAGATAAAATGCAAAACGGAACGTATTAAAAATAGAAACCCAACAAGTTTTTAAAATCTGTTGGGTTTAGAAAATAAAACAGGCTGTCTAAAATTTTAGACAGCCTGTTTTGTATGTATAAATCAGATTGAATTACAATCCGAATTCAGCTTTTACTTTGTCTACAAAATCAAGTTTTTCCCAGGTAAATAACTCAACAGTAACGGTTTTTACATGTCCTCCCGGAGCAGAAAAAGTTTTAGTTACCACTTCTGGCGTACGTCCCATGTGTCCGTAAGCAGCAGTTTCGCTATAGATAGGATTTCTTAATTTTAAACGTTGCTCGATAAAGTAAGGACGCATATCAAATAAAGATTCTACTTTTTTAGCGATTTCACCGTTCGTTAAATTTACTTTTGCAGTTCCGTAAGTTTCAATGAAAATTCCCATTGGTTCAGCAACTCCAATAGCGTAAGAAACCTGAACTAAGATTTCGTCAGCAACACCTGCAGCAACTAAGTTTTTAGCGATATGACGTGTAGCATAAGCAGCACTTCTATCCACTTTACTTGGATCTTTTCCAGAGAATGCACCACCACCGTGAGCACCTTTTCCACCGTAAGTATCAACAATGATTTTTCTTCCTGTTAAACCAGTATCTCCGTGAGGTCCTCCAATAACGAATTTTCCTGTTGGGTTAATATGGTAGTTGATTTTATCATTGAATAAATGAGCGTGAGCCGGGTTTTTAGCAATGATTCTTGGAATCAAAATTTCGATAATATCTTTTTTGATTTTCGCCAGCATTGTAGCTTCTTCATCAAAATCATCATGTTGAGTCGAGATTACAATCGCATCAATACGAGTTGGTTTGTTATCGTCACTATATTCTAAAGTAACCTGAGATTTTGCATCAGGACGTAAATAAGTGATTTCTTTGTTTTCACGTCTTAAAATAGCTAATTCCTGTAATAATTTATGAGATAAATCAAGTGCCAATGGCATGTAGTTTTCCGTTTCGTTAGTTGCGTAACCAAACATCATTCCCTGATCTCCAGCACCTTGCTCTTCTGGCTTAGCTCTGTCAACACCTTGATTAATATCTGCAGATTGTTCGTGAATAGCAGAAAGAATTCCACAAGAATTCGCTTCAAACATATATTCACTTTTCGTGTATCCAATTTTACGGATTACTTCACGGGCAATTTGCTGCACGTCAAGATAAGTGTTTGATTTTACTTCACCTGCTAAAATTACCTGACCAGTTGTAACAAGTGTTTCACAAGCTACTTTTGAGTCAGCATCAAATGCCAAAAAGTTATCAATTAATGCATCCGAAATTTGATCTGCAACTTTGTCTGGATGCCCTTCACTAACAGATTCTGACGTAAATAAATAAGCCATAATAATTTATTAAATTAAAATTAAGCGAGGAAAATAATTGCTGAAAATGCTAAAGGAGAGTTCCTGCTTTAGCATTTTTTACTACCGAAATTAATTTTTCAGTATTCATAACGAACCGTTTCATTATGAAGAGGTTGCAATCAGTTCAAATTTTTCCTCTGTATTCGGGTGCAAAAGTACAAAACCATTTTGATTTGCAAATTAAAGTTCTGTTTTTTTTATTTTTATAATAGAAATTTAACACTATCATACTAATTTGATAGGCTAATAGAAATATTTTGGTTTTTGTTTGGTCGATTCAAAAATAGTTTGCAAATTTGCTTCATAAAAACAAAGAAAAATGAAATTAATAGTTTGCAATATGTCTTGTAAGATGCCGGAGCCTTCCGCAGAGGAACTATTGTAGTTTTTTTTCAAAAATATATATAGAACCTCTGCAAACCGCAGGGGTTTTTTTATTTCCAAAAATGAACAAACTGTAAAATCTTTAAAGCCGGAATATTAATTAACTTTCTAAAGCAAAATTTTTGCAGGATAATTACCAGCATTTGCCGGGGTAAGAAAATTTTTAAATGTTAAATGTTATTTTTTGATTTGGTAGTTCTAAAAATAGTTTCTATATTTACTCTATCAAATTAGTCGAGTTTAAAAAAGCGAATTAATTTAAATAAAAATAAAATGAAAACAATAGCTAATAATATGATGATATGTTGTGAGATGATGCAAATGTGCATCCCAATTAGCTGTTGCCAAAAGTGAAAGAGTGAATCTTTGTTATAGTTAGAACTATAAGCCCTTTTGGTAGCCATCCGAAAGGGCTTTTTTTATTTCCACACTTTTAAATTACAAATTATGAAAACATTAAACTCAATCGCAGTAGAATATTTATTGAGAAACGATTCTCAAAAAAACAATAATAAATCAGAAGACATAACAAGAGAAGTTATCAGGATAAATGCAGAACAGCATATAAAAAGTCAAAAATCATTACTGTTTCAAATGTATGATCTTGAAGAAGAAGCAGAAGATTTTTTCGCTTAATCATTTTAATATCAATTTCAAAAATCAATAACAATATATAATAGTAACAATATTTAAAAACTAAGAAATCATGAGCACACAAAAATTCGCAACAAACGCACTACATGCAGGACACGACGTAACTAAAAACGGAAGCACAAGAGCAGTGCCAATTTATCAAACATCGTCATATGTATTTAATAATTCAGATCACGCAGCCAATTTATTTGGTCTTGCCGAAGCCGGATTTATCTATACCAGATTAAACAACCCAACAAACGATATTTTAGAACAACGGCTTGCAGCGCTTGAAGGCGGAATTGCTGCTGTTGTTACGGCTTCGGGAGCATCGGCGATTGCGACTACTTTTTTAACTTTATTAAAAGCGGGCGATCATATTGTGGCTTCAAATAGTTTATACGGAGGTACTTATAATTTATTAAAAGTGACCTTGCCACGTTTAGGAATTACAACAACATTTGTAGATCCTTCAAAACCAGAGAATTTTACAAAAGCTGCTAAAGAAAATACAAGAGCCTTTTTTGTAGAATCACTTGGAAATCCAAAATTAGATGTTTTAGACTTAAAAGGAATTTCGGCGGAAGCCAAAAACTTCAAAGTGCCTTTTATTGTAGACAATACGGTTGCTACTCCTTATTTATTAAAACCAATTGAATATGGAGCAGATATTGTAATTCACTCCTTAACCAAATATATTTCAGGAAACGGAACTTCGTTAGGCGGCGCTATTATTGATGCCGGAAATTTTGACTGGTCTAACGGAAAATTCCCTGAATTTACAGAACCTTCTGCAGGATATCACGGATTAGTATATCACGAAGCCTTAGGAAATGCAGCCTTTATTGCAAAAGCCAGAATTGAAGGTTTACGTGATTTTGGTTCCGCTTTAAGTCCGTTTAATGCATTTCAGATTATTCAGGGATTAGAAACATTGCCAATCCGAATCAAAAAACACAGTGAAAATGCTTTGGCTTTGGCCGAATGGTTAGAGCAACAAGATGAGGTAGTCTGGGTAAATTATCCAGGTTTGAAAAACAATAAATATTATGATTTAGCGCAGCAATACCTTCCGGAAGGTCAGAGTGGAATTATCACTTTTGGATTAAAAGGCGGTTTTGAAGCAGCGAAAAAAGTGGTTGACGGAACCAAATTATTCTCGCTTTTGGCCAATATTGGCGATACAAAATCATTGATTATTCATCCGGCAAGTACCACGCATCAACAATTGTCTGATGATGAGCAAATTGAAACAGGAGTTTCAAAAGATCTAATCCGACTTTCTGTTGGTATAGAGGATATCGAGGATTTAATAGCTGATTTGCAAACCGTTTTCGCAAGCGTGACCCAATCGCAATACAGCATTAATAAAAATTAGGTTTTTTTGTTTTTTGTTTGAAAAATTGCCTTTAGCAGCGTGAGTTCTGCTAGAGGTGATTTTTTATAAAAAGCAAATCTATATAAAAGTTTATTACCATATAAGTGATATAAGTTCATTTACTAGAGACGCACAGCAGTGCGTCTAAATCATAAATGTTGTGATGTTAAATGAACTTATATCACTTATGGTTTAATTAACCCAATAAATTAAAAATTATGTCAAAGCTAAAAATAAACATTATCCTTTTTGGAATTGGAAATATAGGAAGCACTTTAATCAATCAGATTATTGAGAGTCAGGAATTTTTTCTTCAAAGTAAAAATATCGATTTTCATTTTCCTATAATAACCAATTCTACTGTAGCTTTTTTCGAGAAAGAAGGCGTAGGATATGCTTGGGAAACTAATTTTCTGGAATTGGCAGTTCCTTTTAAAGTAGAAGATATTATTGAATTTGCTAAAGAAAATGAATTCGAAAACCTGATTGCGGTTGATGCAACAGCAAGTGACGAATTGATTGGCCATTATAATACGCTGATCAAAAACGGATTTAATATTGTTGCGGTAAATAAAAAAGCCAATACTTTGCCAATTGATTTGTATAAAGAGATACGCGAAAATCTTAAAAAATACGACAAGGAATTTCTTTATGAAACTTCGGTAGATACTGGATTTCCGGTTTTACAAACTTTAAGGGATTTGTATTATTCGGGAGAAAAAATCACCAAAATAAGAGGTGTTTTCTCCGATAATCTGAGTTATGTTTTTAATCGGTTTTCGAATGAAGAAAGCAGTTTTTCTTCCATCCTTAAAGATGCGAGTTTATTAGGATTAATGCGTGCTACTTTTAAAGAGGATTTGTCAGGAAATGATACAGCCAGAAAATTGCTGATTTTGACGAGGGAAATTGGTAAAGATTTTGAATTATCAGATATAAAAATCAATTCCTTAATACAGCAGGAACATTTAGAGCAAAACGGAACTTTGAATAAAGAGGCCGTTGACAGATATTTTAAAATCGCAAAAATAACCCAGGCAGATAATCATGTTTTAAGATATGTTGGCGAATTTGATATTGAACAAAATAAGCTCGAAGTCAAACTGATTTCAGAACCTGTAACATCAGCAATTGGGCAATTGAAAGGTTCAGATACAATTTTTGAAATTTACACCCAGTCTTACGCAGATGTTCCTATCGTGATTCAAAGTGCTTCAGCATGTAAACAAGCTATTTCGAGAGGAATAATAACTGATATTTTGAAAGTGGCTGAAAAAATTAAAAATAAAGAAGCTGTTTGGCTTTAAATAACGGGTAAATATTAGTTAGCGTTCTTTGATAGACTGAAACGGAAAGTGAGTTTTAGTGTTATTTTTTGTGAGTTTTTAACTTCAATTTGTTAAATTAAATTTTTGTAAGATGTTTTTTAACGTTTAAATGATGTTTTTTAACGTTTTTTACGATTAATTGCTTGAAAGTCACTTGGATTATTGAAAAAATATTCGCACATTTGTAATACCAAAGACTACCAATAAAACAAAATTTCGTATTACCTAATGTGTGTCGCGTCGGTTAAAACCGTTGAGTAAAATTTTATTATTCTTACAAATTAAAAATAAGGAGCAAGTAAAGTTTTTTAACAGTTTAGAGAGGCATATAAAATAAAAGAAATGCAAGAATTTTTTAAAATAGTAATTAAATCTCAGATGAATAAATCCTTACAGATGATGGACAAGATGTTCAATGTCGCACTTATTTGCGTGCGCGTCTGTTGATACTAAAAGATATACAAGTTTTTTAACTTAAACCCTTTTGGTATAAAAATCCAAAAGGGTTTTTTTATTTCATTTGGCAGCCATAAAAAAGATTAAACAAATAATAAAGATAATAATACACAAACTAACTTAAACTTAAATATCATGAGCACATTAAACTACTTAACAAAAACTTTTTCTACATTGAAAAACATCAGGGCTAAAAGAAACAACCCGCCGCCGCCAACAAACGAATTGGTACATCCAAGATTTGGAATAACCGAGACAGATATAAAAGCGGAGAAAAAAGAACCAAATTCTTTATTGTTTTTGATGTATTCAAAAGAGAATGAAACACTTTTTATTTAAATCAAAAAGTATCATAAAATAGGGGAATACCTGCTTAAATTTACTGGGCTAATAGTTCGGTAATTTTTCGCGTATAATAGTTTTGGTTTGAATTATCTTTAAGAAATTGAGGAATCAGTTTCGATAAAATTTGTTTGTTTAAGAAATTAGTAGTTAATTTGCACCTTTAAGTTCAAAAACGTATTGAAATGTTATAAAGAAAGGACGAGGGATTAGACCCGATGAATCCTTAGCAACCCTTCGTTAAATCGAAGAAGGTGCTGCATTCTACCACGCCCAAACGTGGAAAGATAACAACAAGAATTTTTCTAGTTTCACTCTAGACTTTCTTTCTAATATTTCCACATACAAATCAATAATAAAAAGATTTGAAATTGGAAAGTATACCAAATCCCATTATAATTCAAGATTTCATCACAGAGAGTGGTGCGATATATCCGTCGTTACCGTTAAGTTTTACACTTTCTGGTTTGCCATTATATACAGCGCCCATAGTTCTGGTAAACCACGCCCTAACCGGAAATGCTCAGGTTACGGGCGAAAACGGTTGGTGGAATGACTTAATTGGTCCGGAAAAAACAATTGATACTGATAAATATACCATATTGGCATTCGACGTTCCGGGCAACGGAAACAATTCGTTCATCATTAAAAACTATCAGGATTTTACAACCAGAGATGTTGCCCGAATTTTTATCAAAGGAATTGAAGCCTTAAAAATTGAGCAGGTTTATGCCATAATAGGCGGTTCTGTTGGCGGTGGAATTGCCTGGGAAATTCTGGCATTAGAACCAAATATCACAGAGCATTTAATTCCGATTGCAACAGATTGGAAATCGACAGACTGGATGATTGCCAATTGTTATTTGCAGGAACAAATCCTGAATAATTCTTCGAAACCAATTGAAGACGCCAGAATTCACGCCATGTTATGTTACCGCTCGCCCGAATCATTCAAAGAAAAATTTCAACGTACGATTAATCAGGATCTTTTGATTTTTAATATCGAAAGCTGGTTGGCGCATCACGGCAAGAAATTGCAAAAAAGATATCAATTGGCTTCTTACAAGTTAATGAACCAATTGCTTAAAACGATAGATATTACCAGAAATAGCGCCGATTTCGAAACATTAATATCCAAAACAAATGCGGCGATTCATATTGTTGCCATAAATTCAGATTTGTTTTTTACACCAAAAGAAAATCTGGAAACCTTTAATGAATTAAAAAAGTTTAAAGACAATGTTTTTTACAGCGAAATAGATTCGGTTCACGGACATGATGCTTTTTTAATCGAGTACAAACAATTAGATCATTTACTTGCCGATATTTTTAAGGCAGAAACAATAGAAAAATAAAATGAAAATATTAAAATTTGGAGGTAAATCGTTATCAAACGGAGAAGGACTTAACAAAGTAGTTTCAATCATTTTAGATAAAGTAAATCAAGGAGAAAAAATAGCAGTTGTCGTTTCGGCCCGAGGAAATGCAACAGATGAATTAGAAGATATTTTAAGAATTGCCGCTAAAAACGGAAATTACAAACCTTTACTAGAAAGCTTTAAAGCGTATCAGATTTCAGATTATCCGGAAGTTGATTTATCAGAAGAGTTTAATATTTTAGATAAACTTTTTGAAGGTGTAAGCCTTATTGGTGATTACAGCAATAAAATTAAAGATCAGATTTTGTCAAAAGGAGAATTGCTTTCGGCTAAATTATTGACTTCAATTTTAATCGAAAAAGGCATTCCTGCGAATTTTGTCGATACAAGAGAATTATTAAAAACTGATTCAAAATTTGGAGATGCACAACCTTTAGAACAGCTTTCTAAGAAAAACGTAATCAATTATTTCAAACTTCATAACGGAGAAACCGTTAATATTGTAACCGGTTTTATTGGTTCAAACAATAATAACGACACCACAACTTTAGGAAGAAACGGAAGCAATTATACAGCTTCGTTAATTGCTAATTATCTGAATGCCGAGGAACTTCAAAACTTCACTCACGTTGACGGAATTTATACTGCAAATCCGGATTTGGTTGCCGATGCTAAAAAAATCGAATATTTATCGTTTAACGAAGCAAATGAGCTGGCTAATTTTGGAGCAACAATTCTGCACGCCAAAACGATTATTCCGTTATTAGAAAAAAATATTCCGCTTCGTATTTTAAATACATTCAATCATGAAAATCGCGGAACTTTAATTACTTCAGATTCGGCTAAAGAAGGAATTAAAACACTTTCTGTTTTAGAAAATGTTTCTCTTGTAAATCTTGAAGGACGCGGATTACTTGGGAAATCCGGTGTCGATGCCCGAATTTTTAAAGTTATGGGCGATCATAATATCAGTGTAAGTATTATTTCGCAAGGTTCTTCAGAAAGAGGAATTGGACTTGTTGTAGCAACTGAAAAAGCTACATTGGCAATGGTTGAGTTAGAAAAAGAGTTCGAAAACGACTTTTATTCTAAAGATGTAAATCAAATTACAGTGACCGATAATGTTTCTGTTATTTCAATCATTGGTCAGGATTTAAGTACTTTCCACAAACCATATACTGCTTTAATCAAAAATAAGATTGTTCCGATATTATTCAACAACACCGTTACAGGTAAAAACGTGAGTTTAGTTGTTAAAAAAGAAGAATTAAACAAAGCTTTAAATGTAATTCACGGTGAGATTTTTGGTGTTTCTAAAAAAATCAATATTGCTATTTTCGGTCACGGATTAGTTGGAGGAACATTAATTAATCAAATTTTAGAGTCGGCTTCAGCAATCGAAAAACGTAAAGGGGTTAAACTGAATGTTTTTGCCATTGCAAATTCTAAAAAACTAATTTTAAACAGAAATGGCGTAACTTCAAACTGGAAAAATGATATTGCAGCTAAAGGCGAAGGATATACGATTAAAGACATTATTGCTTATGCAAATGAATATCATTTAGAGAATTTAATTGCAATTGATAATACTGCAAGTGCCACTTTTGTAGAAAATTATATACCGCTTATTGAAAGTAGTTTCGACTTGATCTCATCTAATAAAGTGGCCAATACATTAAGTTATGGTTTCTATAAAGAAATCAGAAAATCTTTAGAAGAAAATCAAAAGAACTATTTGTATGAAACCAATGTTGGTGCAGGTTTGCCATTAATTGATACGATAAAATTATTACATCTTTCAGGAGAAAATATCACAAAAATAAAAGGAGTTTTCTCCGGAACATTGAGTTATTTATTTAATAATTTCTCTGCAAAAGATGCTCCGTTTAGCCAAATTTTGCAAGAAGCAATTGATAACGGCTATACAGAACCGGATCCGCGTGAGGATTTATGCGGAAATGATGTGGGAAGAAAATTATTGATTTTAGCAAGAGAATTAGATCTTCAAAATGAGTTTGAAGAAATCTCTATTCAGAATTTAATTCCGGAACATTTACGCGACGGAAATGTTTCTGATTTCTTAACAAAACTAAAAGAATTTGACCCAATTTATGAGAAAATAAAAGCAGATCAGAAACCAAATCACGTATTAAGATACATTGGTGAATTATCCGGAGATTTGCAAAATGACAAGGGAATTCTGGAAGTAAAATTAGTTTCAGTACCTTCAGATACGGCGCTAGGCGGATTGAAAGGTTCAGATTCTTTCTTCGAAATTTACACAGAATCTTACGGAGACCGACCAATCGTAATTCAGGGAGCCGGTGCAGGTTCTGCTGTTACAGCGAGAGGCGTTTTTGGAGATATTTTGAGATTATCTGACAAAGGATAATATTGAATTTTAGATTTTAGTCCCGAAGCCTCGGGATAGATTTTAGATTTACTGAGTTTCTAAATCGGTTTCAGTTTGTCATTTCGAGGAACGAGAAATCTCCGCAAGAAACTCTATAAAGATTGGCAACATTTGGAATGGAGCTACTTGCGAAGATTTCTCCTCCGTCGAAATGACAAGATTGTAAATAAAAAAAAGAAAAAACATAACATGAAAGTAACCTTAAACAGAGTAAACGACGCGTTTCATTTCAAATTAAAAAATGAAAGAGGTCATATAGTTGATGTTGACAGCAGAGCCGAATTTGGCGGAAGCGATTTAGGTGCAAGTCCGATGGAATTAGTATTAATGGGCGTTGCGGGATGCAGCGCGATTGATATGATTTCGATTTTAAAGAAACAACGTCAGGAAATAACGTCATTTAACGCTGAGGTCGAAGGCGAACGCGTAAAAGTTGGAGAAGCAACACCATTTAAAGAAATCAATGTGGTTTTTTATATGGAAGGCGATATTAACCCTGAAAAAGCACAAAAAGCTGCACAGCTTTCTTTCGAGAAATATTGCTCAGTTGCTAAAACAGTTGAACCTACAGCAACCATAAAATATAAAGTTGTATTGAACAACGAACAATTATAAGAATTAGAAAATGAGTCAATTAGAGAATTAGATAATTTTTGGATTGACTAAAAAAGACTTACTTGTTTACGTTTCAATCATGGTTTTTACGTACCGTATAAACCAGAAACTTGAAACCTGAAACAAAAAAAAACAAAAATTAAAATGAACGAACAAGAATTTGGTTTTGAAACCTTAGCCATACGTACACATTTAGAAAAATCACAATTTCAGGAACATTCAACTCCTTTGTATTTATCATCAAGTTTTGTATTTGAAGATGCTGAGGATATGAGAGCTTCTTTTACAGAAGAAAAAGTCCGCAATATTTACTCGCGTTTTAGCAACCCAAATACAACGGAGTTTGTAGATAAGGTTTGCGCTATGGAAGGTGCTGAAGCCGGTTATGCTTTTGCAACCGGAATGGCTGCTATATATTCAACTTTTGCTGCATTGCTGGATTCTGGCGATCATATTGTTTCTGCAGGAAGCGTTTTTGGATCGACTCATGCTTTGTTTATGACGTATTTTCCAAAATGGAATATTGAAACAACTTATTTTGATATCAATAAACCGGAAACAATCGAAAGTTTTATTAAGCCAAATACGAAAATTCTATATGCTGAAACACCTACAAATCCTGGTGTAGACGTAGTAGATTTAGAATTATTGGGTCAAATTGCCAAAAGACACAATCTGATTTTAATAATTGACAATTGCTTTGCGACGCCATATATTCAGCAGCCTATTAAATATGGCGCAGATATAGTGATTCATTCTGCTACAAAATTAATTGACGGCCAAGGTCGTGTTTTAGGCGGAGTTGCAGTTGGAAATGCAGAGTTAATTCGTAAAATATACTTGTTTTCAAGAAATACAGGACCTGCAATGTCACCATTTAATGCGTGGGTTTTATCAAAAAGTTTAGAAACTTTGGCTGTTCGTGTTGACAGACATTGCGAAAATGCATTAATAGTAGCCGAATTTCTAGAAGCACATCCAAATGTAAATAGTGTGAAATATCCGTTTTTAAAATCACATCCAAAATATGAAATTGCCAAAAAACAAATGCTTTTAGGCGGTAACATTATTGCATTTGAAATTAAAGGCGGAATTGAAGCAGGAAGAAAATTTCTGGATAAAATAAAACTTTGTTCATTATCTGCAAATATCGGAGATGTAAAAACTATTGTAACGCATCCTGCATCAACAACACACAGTAAATTGTCTGTTGAAGAAAAATTAGCAGTCGGAATTACGGAAGGTTTAGTGCGTGTTTCTGTAGGTTTAGAAACCGTAAAAGATGTAATTGCTGATTTAGAGCAAGCGCTTTCTTAAAAAATTTAGATTTACAAATTATAAAATGACGATTTTTAACTGTAATTATTTTACAGTTGAAAATCGTTATTTTATTTTAGATTTGTTTTAAGCAATAGTATATTATATTATCAGAAGGATTGTAAAAGATAAAACAACAAAAATTAATATGACCAAATCTATTTATGTTATAGAAAAGAAATTATTGGCTTCTGATGCAGATCGTTTTTTGAATTGTATTTTGGATCTCTTTTTTGTTTTTGTTACCATATTCATTTTTAGTTTTTTCGTTGTAATTGTTGGTAATATTTTTAATTGGGATATATTTTCAATTTGGGAGAAAATGGTCATTAATGATACCTATTTAGTTTTATTGGTTTTTTTAATGCTTAATTATCTAGTTTTGGAATCGTTTTTTGGAAGATCATTTGGTAAATTAATTACCAGAACAATTGTCGTTAATGAAAACGGACTTAAGCCTGGTTTTGAATTTATTCTTTTACGAACTTTATGTCGTTTGATTCCGTTTGATGGATTATCTTTTTTAGGAAAATCAGGAAGAATATGGCATGATTCCCTTTCCAAAACGTATGTTGTCAATAGAAAAGAGTTAAAAGAAGCAATAAAATTATGGTATGATTTGAATTTAATTGGTAATAACGAATTAGATTGATAGATTAAGTAGAATATAAAATCTTATTCTGTTAGTATTCTCGTATAAAAAGCCTATTTTTGTTGCAGAAAAATATAGGGTTTGTTGATTTGGATCAGAAATCTAAAATCTAACCCCAACAATCTAAAATTTATATACGTGCTTTCAAAGAAAACAAAATACGGAATTAAAGCTTTAACCTATTTAGCCCGACGTGAAAATAATGATCCCGTACAAATTGCTGAAATTGCAAAAAGTGAACATATTTCAATTAAGTTCTTAGAAAGTATTTTACTCTTGCTTAGAAATTCCGGTTTTCTAGGTGCCAAAAAAGGAAAAGGCGGAGGTTATTATCTGATAAAAGATCCAAAAGATATCAGCATGGCCAAAGTATATCGTATTCTCGAAGGACCAATCGCATTATTACCTTGTGCAAGTCATAACTTTTATGAAAAATGTGACGATTGCGATGACGAAACCACTTGTGCAGCAAGGCGTTTAATGACAGAAGTAAGAGATAATACGCTTAAAATTCTCGAAAGTAATTCATTGGCAGATATTGCATTTTAATCCATTCTTTTTTTAAATAAATAGAAAAATCCCATTTCAATTTTAATGAAATGGGCATTTTTTTATGATCTAAAATGTATTTTTTTTAAAAAACCAATTTATATCCAGCGATAAAAAGCATTATTGCAATTGCATTTCTAAGAAATAAGTCAGGCACTTTCCCGCTTAACATGCTTCCTATAAAAATTCCGGGAAGCGATCCCATCAATAGTTGACCTAATAAAACCAAATCTAAATTCCCCATAGAAGCGTGACCAATTCCTGCAACCAGCGTTAAAGGAACGGCATGAGCAATCTCGGTTCCAACCAAACGAGGTGTTGGCAAAAGCGGATAAAGGAAAAACAAAGTAACCGTACCCAAAGCGCCGGCTCCAATAGATGTTAGCGTTACAGTTGCGCCCAACAATACACCAATCCCGATAGTTAACATATTTTGCGTATGACTTTCGCTGTGAAATTTATCTCCGGCATGTTTTTGAGAAAGTACTAATAATTTCTTTTTAAATAAAATAGCTATAGATGTAAAAAGCAATGCCCAGCCTAAACTGTATTTTATAACAGCATTTATAGTCGAAATATCGGTTTTAATGCTGTTTAATATCCATAAAGTAATCAAAGCAGCAGGAACACTGCCTAAAGTAAGCCAGCCTGTAATCGTCCAGTTTATATTTCCTTTTTTATGATGCACAAATACACCTCCCATTTTGGTAAAAGCAGCATATAATAAATCGGTTCCAACTGCTGTTGTGGGTGGAATTCCAAAATATAATAAAATTGGAGTCATTAAAGAGCCGCCTCCTACACCTGTTAATCCCACTACAAATCCCACTACTAAACCGGCAATTATAAGACCTATCTGAAAATCCATACATAAAAATTTGCGGTAAAAATAGGAAGTATTTTATAATTATCCTATGGATGTGGTAGACTTTAAGGATCTATTTTAAAAAGAAAAATAATCAAGGGAATATATTGCTGTTAATCAGTCATATACGATTTTTAACTTATTAAGTTGATTTGTTAAATTCTTTAAACGACTCTCTTAGTTAATCTTATGATAGTTAGAAGTGTAAAATTTTTAAATATTGCTTTGATATTTAGAAATAAGTAGTATTTTTGCATTGTAATCTACTAAGCCGATAGGGTAATGGATTTTTTAAAGAGAAACATAAGATTATGGAGAAAGAACTGAAATTGAATAGTTTTGATGTTAAGGCTGATACAACAATAAAAGAAAAGTTATGGGTTATAATACCTGTAGTTTTATTAATTGGATTATTAGGAACATTAATCTATAATCATTACGCTGAATTTACCTGGAACGGATTTGTTGGAGGTTTTAATCAGGAGTTTTTGGTCTTTTTCTTAATCGGTATTTTTGCTCAATTGGTAGATGGTACTTTAGGAATGGGTTACGGAGCAACTTCTACTTCATTTTTATTGGCTTACGGAGTTCCGCCAGTTGTGAGCAGTACGGCAGTTCACGTATCTGAAATGTTTACAACAGGAGCATCAGCACTTTCTCATCATCGATTTGGGAACATCAATAAAAAACTGGTAAAACACTTGTTGATTCCGGGAGTTTTGGGTTCAATAACCGGAGCTTATTTATTGTCTGATGTTATTAATGGCGATGTTATCAAGCCATTTATTGCAGTTTATATGATTGTTTTGGCAGTTATTATTATTAGAAAAGCTTTAGCTAAAACGATAATTAAAAAGAAAACTAAAAAATTAGGTTTTCTGGCCACTTTTGGAGGTTTCATGGATGCTGTTGGTGGCGGAGGCTGGGGACCAATCGTAACCTCAACATTGTTAGGAAGAGGAAGAAATCCAAGATATACAATAGGTTCTGTGAACGCTGCTGAATTTGCAGTTTCATTTGCAAGTGGAATCACTTTTATGATTTTTGGAGGAATTCACGGTTGGCAGGTTATTATAGGTTTGATTTTAGGAGGAGTAATTGCAGCACCAATTGGCGCTTATCTGGTAAATAAAATCAAAAGAAAACCAATGATGATTGCAGTTGGAATTTTAATTATACTATTGAGTTTAAAAACATTATCTAAATTATTGTAATATTTTTTAGAAGGAAAGAAAAAGAATATGAGCGAGACAATTATACAATCATTGTTAGATAAAACGAAGGATTTTTCGCTTGACGAAACATTAGCTTTTTTAGCTAAAGAATATCCGGGAAAAGTAATTTTTTCGACTTCTTTTGGTCAGGAAGATCAGGTAATTACAGATTTTATTGCAAAAAGTAATCAGGATATTACCATTTTTACATTAGATACAGGAAGATTATTTCAGGAAACTTATGATGTTTTTCATAAGACTTTAAAGAAATACAAAAAACAGATTGAAGTTTATTTTCCGGAAGCAACAGCGGTAGAAAGTTTACTGAAAGAAAAAGGACCAAACAGCTTTTACGATTCGGTTGAAAACAGAAAAGAATGTTGTTTCATCCGTAAAGTAGTTCCGTTGAGAAAAGCTTTAGCAGGAAATTCAGTTTGGATTACAGGTTTGAGAGCAGAACAATCGGAGAACAGACATGATCTTCAATTATTTGAATACGACGGAGGTTTTGGAATTATCAAATTCAATCCATTATTAAAATGGTCTTTAGAAGAAGTTGAAACCTATTTATCAGAAAACAACGTTCCTCAAAATGCCTTACACAAAAAAGGTTTCGTAAGTATTGGATGTGCGCCTTGTACAAGAGCGATTTTCCCCGGAGAAGATATCAGAGCCGGAAGATGGTGGTGGGAATCAAGTCATAAAGAATGTGGGTTGCATAGCGCTAAGAAAGAGTAAAGAGAATAGAGTAAAGAGTAAAGAATCAAGAATTAAGATTTTAGACTAAAAGTTCCGGAGGAACGGTTCATATTGTAGCGTCGGGTTTTAATCCGATGGAGAAGATTAGAATTAAGAATAAAAAATAGTAGCGGAGAGATTTAGATAAGGGACAGCCTTGAACCTGAAACTTGAAACTTTTTAAACAAATAAAAATGAGTTCAGTATTAAAAACAAACGCTTTAGAGAGTGAAGCGATATACATTTTCAGAGAAGTAATTTCACAGTTTGACAAACCGGTTTTGCTTTTTTCTGGAGGAAAAGATTCTATAACATTAGTGCGTTTGGCGCAAAAAGCATTTTTTCCTGCAAAAATTCCGTTTCCTCTTTTGCACGTTGATACGGGACATAATTTTCCTGAAACAATCGCTTTCAGAGATAAATTGGTTGAAGAATTAGGATTAGAATTAATCGTTCGTAATGTTCAGGATGCTATTGATGAAGGAAAAGTGGTAGAAGAAACTGGGAAATATTCTAGTAGAAACAGCTTACAGACAATCACGCTTTTAGATGCAATCGAAGAATTTAAGTTTGATGCTTGTATCGGTGGTGCGCGTCGTGATGAAGAAAAAGCAAGAGCAAAAGAACGTATTTTTTCAGTTCGTGACGATTTTGGTCAATGGGACGAAAAAAATCAACGTCCGGAATTGTTTGATATTTTGAACGGAAAAATAGAAAATGGTCAAAACGTTCGTGTTTTCCCAATTTCAAACTGGACAGAATTAGATGTTTGGAGTTATATCGAAAAAGAACATATTGAAATTCCGTCGATTTATTTTTCACATAAAAGAAAAGTTTTTTTGAGAGACGGTTTAATCTGGTCGCATTCTCCTTATGTGTATCAGGAAGAAGACGAGCAAATCGAAGAAAGAATTGTTCGTTTCAGAACCGTTGGAGATATGAGTTGTACAGCTGCTGTTGAATCATATGCAGCAACAATCCAGGAAGTTGTTGGAGAAATCAGAACTTCGACTATTTCTGAAAGAGGTGCCAGAATCGACGACAAACGTTCTGAAGCTGCGATGGAAAAGAGAAAACAACAAGGGTACTTTTAATTATTAATTGTGAATTATAAATTATTAATTAAAAAGTAAAAACAAAAAACATACAGCTTTAAACTTTAGTTCAAAGGGAATCAACCTGAAACCTGAAACTAAAATTTTAAACCTGAAACAAAATATTAGAATGGAAGTTTTAAAAATAGCAACAGCAGGAAGTGTAGATGACGGAAAAAGTACTTTGATTGGAAGATTATTGTATGATACAAAATCGTTGACTACAGACAAAATAGAAGCAATCGAAAAAAGCAGTAAACAAAAAGGATACGATTATCTTGATTTTTCATTAGCAACGGATGGTTTAGTAGCCGAAAGAGAACAAGGAATTACAATTGATGTAGCGCATATTTATTTTTCGACTGCAAAGAAAAGTTACATCATTGCCGATACTCCGGGTCACGTAGAATATACGAGAAACATGGTTACTGGAGCTTCGACTTCTCAGGTTTCAATCATTTTAATTGATGCCAGAAAAGGTGTAATTGAGCAAACATACCGTCACTTTTTTATCAATAATTTATTGAGAGTAAAAGAAGTAATTGTTGCGATTAACAAAATGGATTTAGTTGATTATTCGGAAGAAGTTTACAACAAAATCAAAGCCGATTTCCAAGCTTTAAATGCAAAAAGTACTTTTAAAGAACAAAACGTAAGTTACATTCCGTTAAGTGCAATTAATGGCGGAAATGTTGTTGATCAATCTAAAGATATGCCTTGGTATACAGGACAAACCGTTCTGGAACATTTAGAAGGATTGCATTCTTCGGATGTTTTTGAAACTGGAAAAGCACGCTTCCCGGTTCAGACTGTTATTCGTCCAAAAACAGAGGAATACCACGACTTTAGAGGTTACGCAGGAAAATTATACGGAAATTCAATTAAAGTTGGCGATGCTGTTACGGTTCTTCCTTCGTTAACAGAATCAAAAGTATCAAAAATTCACTTTTTCGATAAAACATATGATGAAGCCGTTGCAGGTTCTTCGATTACAATCGAATTAGAAAATGACATCAATGTGACAAGAGGCGATATGATTGTAAAATCATCGGAACTTCCAAAAATTGAAAAAGAAATCACCACAACAGTTTGCTGGATGGACAGTAAAAAACTGGTCGCGGGTACAAAATATATTGTTCAACACAACACAAACTCGGTTTTAGCAAAAGTAGAAAGTATCAAAAATACAATCTCAACCGATTATTCAGGAACAAAAGAAGCATCACAATTAGCGATCAACGAAATTGGAGAAGTAACTATCAAATTAAGTAAGCCTTTGTATTTTGATGCTTACAACGAAAATAAATCAAACGGAGCATTTATCTTAATTGATACAGCTACGAATACAACAGCAGGAGTAGGATTTATCAGGTAAACCTGCTGTAAGCTTTAAGCTCTAGGCTTTTAGCAAAAAAAACATATTTCAGGTATTTTAGGAAAGCTTAAAGCTTATTGCCTAAAGCCTAAAGCACGAAAGTAAAAAAAGCCTAAAGCATCAAAAAAAATGGAAAGTTTTAGAACAGAAATAGAAAATCCGATAGTTCAGAAAGAGATTATCGATTTAGAAAAAAAGATTCACTTATTCCGTGGAGGAAAAATTGATGATGAGCGTTTTCGTAGTCTTCGTTTAGCACGTGGAATTTACGGACAGCGTCAGGAAGGCGTACAAATGATTCGTATTAAATTGCCTTTTGGTAAAGTTACCAGCGAACAATTGGTGCGTATTACTAAAGTTTCTGATGAATATTCGACAGGACGTTTACATATTACAACGCGTCAGGATATTCAGATTCACTATGTGAGTTTAGACAGAACACCTGAACTTTGGGCAAATTTGGCAAAAGACGATGTTACCTTGCGTGAAGCTTGCGGAAACACCGTTCGTAATATTACAGCAAGCGAATTAGCCGGTGTAGATGTAAACGAACCATTTGATGTTTCGCCTTACGCACACGGTTTATTCCAGTATTTGTTAAGAAATCCTATTTGTCAGGAAATGGGGCGTAAATTCAAAATTTCGTTCTCATCATCTGATGAAGATACGGCTTTGAGTTATTTACACGATTTAGGATTTATTCCAAAAATTGTTGATGGCGTTCGTGGTTTCAAAATCATGTTAGGAGGAGGTTTAGGATCTCAGCCGGCTCATGCTGAATTACTTTCAGAATTCGTTCCGGCAAACCAAATTATTCCAACAGCAGAAGGTGTAATTAGAATTTTTGACAGATACGGAGAACGCGCTAAAAGAATGAAAGCACGTTTGAAATTTTTAATCAAAGAAATAGGGAAAGATACTTTCATGGATTTGGTTGAAAAAGAGAAAAAAGCAATCGCTTTTGAAACTTATGAAATTGATACAACAGCTTTTGAAGCACCAATTCCAGAGACATTATTACCAGTTCCGTCAGTAACTATTGAAGATACTGCAGCTTATGAAGCATGGAAAAAATCAAACGTAATTGCTCAAAAACAAGAAGGTTATTACGCAATTGGAATCAAAGTTTTATTAGGAGATTTTTATACCGATAAAGCAAGATTATTGGCAGATTTAATTAAAAATTACGGAGCAAATGAACTACGTTTTTCATTGCGTCAAAATATTGTAATACGTCATATAAAAGAAGAGAATCTTCCCTTCTTTTATCAGGAATTAGCCAAGTTGGACTTTGTTCATTTAGGATATAATTCTACTGTAGATATTACGGCATGTCCTGGTACTGATACTTGTAATTTGGGGATTGCAAGTAGTACCGGTATTGCAGAAGAATTAGAAAAAGTGATTAGTGCAGAATATCCTCAATATTTAAATAACCGTGAAATCGAAATTAAAATTTCGGGTTGTATGAACGCTTGCGGACAGCATAATATGTCAGCAATTGGATTTCAGGGAATGTCTATCAATTCAGGAAAATTAGTAGCTCCGGCATTGCAGGTTTTATTAGGAGGAGGAAGATTAGGAAACGGAGCAGGACGTTTTGCCGATAAAGTAATCAAAATTCCAAGCCGTAGAGGCCCGGATGCGTTGCGTAGCATTTTAAATGATTTTGATGCGAATGCAAACGGAGAAAAATTCCTAAACTATTACGATCAAAAAGGAGAGAAATATTTTTATGAAATCTTAAAACCTTTCGCAGACGTGACTAATTTAACCGAAGCTGATTTTGTTGATTGGGGTAACGCAGACAATTACGTAAAAGCAGTTGGAGTTGGAGAATGTGCCGGCGTTGTGATCGATTTAGTGGCTACTTTATTATTAGAAGCTAAAGATAAATTGACTTTTGCACAAGAATCTTTCGACGAAGGAAAATGGTCAGATGCTATTTATCATGCATATGCAGGATTTGTAAATGGTGCAAAAGCATTATTACTTTCAGAAAACGAAAAAACAAACAATCACGCAGGAATTGTTGATTTATTTGACAATGTTTTTATTTTAACCGGTAAAATTGAATTGCCAACAACGTTCAAAGAATTAGTATATCAAATCAATCAAACAGAACCTTCAGAAGCGTTTGCAAAACAATACATTCAGGAAGGAATTACATTTTTTGATACCATAGAAAAATATAGAGCTCAAGAATTAGCAAATGCTTAATACAATTAAACCCAAAGTAACTTTAGTTGGTGCAGGTCCCGGAGATCCGGATTTGCTTACGCTGAAAGCCGTAAAAGCTCTTGCTCAGGCGAATGTGGTTTTGTACGATGCATTGGCCAATGAAGAAATATTATTACATGCGCCTAAAAATGCCATCAAAATTTTTGTTGGAAAAAAGATCGGCAATCACGCTTATACTCAGGATCAAATTAATCAATTGATTGTAGATAATGCTTTAACGTACGGAAATGTCGTGCGTTTAAAAGGTGGAGATCCGTTTATTTTCGGACGTGGAAGCGAAGAAATTGAATTTGCAGAAAGTTTCGGAATCGAGACCGTTGTGGTTCCTGGAATATCTTCGGTAGTTGCAGTTCCTGCAAGTCAGGGAATTTCGATTACAAAAAGAGGCGTTTCAGAAAGTTTCTGGGCGATTACAGGAACAACTTCTGATAGAAAATTATCTGATGATGTTGCCTTGGCCGCACAATCATCTGCAACGGTTGTTATTTTGATGGGAATGCATAAATTGCCTCAAATTATCGATTTGTTTCAAAAAGAAGACAAAGGGGATTTGCCCATAGCAATCATCCAAAACGGAACAACCAAAGATGAAAAAGTGGGAGTTGGAACCGTAGATTCGATTTTAGAAGTTGTAAAAGAGAAAAAACTGAGTTCACCAGCGATTATCGTTCTCGGAAATGTTGTTCGCGAAAGCAATAAATTAAAAGGTTTTTACGAAGACTTTTTGTCGAAAGAAATTGTTAGATAAAGTTCCGGAGGAACGATCCATATTGTAGCGCCGGGTTTCAACACGGGGAACGATGGTAATATTGTAGCGCAGGGTTTCAGCCTGAGAAGACAATTTATGAAATAATAGGTTAATGTTGAGATGATTAAAAGTTTTTTATAAATAATTTCTGTCAAAATAAATCGTCAAATAAAATAAATCATCTAATTTTGATTGGATAAAATTAAATGAAATGGAACAAAATGAATTATATCCAATATTCTTAAAACTTCACAATCTCAATGTTTTGATTGTGGGCGGAGGAAATGTTGGATTAGAAAAGCTCTCTTTTTTATTAAAGTCGAGTCCGAATGCAAATGTTGAGGTTGTAGCACCAAATTTTCATTTAGAAATTAAGGTTTTGGCTGACACACATCCTTCGGTTACGTTAACCAAATCGAAGTTTAAAAAGAAAATGCTCAAAAAACGCCACATGGTAATCGCTTGTACTGATGATTTGAAAGTCAACAAAAAGGTATACGATTTGTCCCGAAAGCGTTATTTGATTTGCAATATTGCCGATACGCCGGATTTATGTGATTATTATTTAGGCGGAATTGTAACGAAAGGAAATGTCAAAATAGCCATTTCGACCAACGGAAAATCACCAACAACAGCCAAAAGGCTTCGGGAATTTTTTGAAGAAGTAATTCCGGAAGATATCAACCAAATGGTAGAAAATCTAAACGAATACCGAAAGACACTGAAAGGTAATTTTGAAGACAAGGTTAAAAAGATGAACCAGATTACGGCTTCATTAAAAAATAAAGAATAACAAAAAGTCCCGGAGGGACGATTCATATTGTAGCGTCGGGTTTTAACCCGATGATCCGTAGGAGCGGTTCATATTGTAGCATCGTCCCGAAGCTTCGGGATTAACCCCGATGAAAAATTAGGCAAAGGAATCAATGATAAAATCATTTGACAATAGAATATATTATTCGTTTCTTTGTATTATTAAGAATGATTATAAACAACAACATAATGATTAAAACAGATATACTTATAATTGGAGCAGGACCAACAGGTTTATTTGCCGTTTTTGAGGCAGGATTATTAAAATTAAAATGTCATATTTTAGATGCTTTACCACAAGCAGGAGGACAACTTTCAGAATTGTATCCAAAAAAACCTATATATGATATTCCTGGTTTCCCGGAAGTTTTAGCAGGAGATTTAATTGATAACCTGCAAGAGCAAATTAAGCAGTTCGAGCCAGGTTACACATTAGGAGAACGCGCTGAAACAATCGAAAAACAAGAAGATGGAAGTTTTATCGTAACCTCAAACAAAGGAACTAAATTTCACGCGCCGGTTATTGCCATTGCAGGAGGTTTGGGAAGTTTTGAGCCACGCAAGCCCCTTATAGAAGATATCGAGTTTTATGAAGATAAAGGAGTAAAATACTTCATCAAAAATCCGGAGAAATTCAGAGATAAAAGAGTTGTAATTGCAGGAGGAGGAGATTCAGCATTAGACTGGAGTATTTTCTTGGCAAATGTAGCTTCAGAAGTAACCTTAATTCATAGAAGAAACGAATTTAGAGGTGCTTTAGATTCTGTAGAAAAAGTACAGGAATTAAAAACGTCTGGAAAAATCAAATTAATTACGCCTGCAGAAGTAATCGGAATCAATGGTGCTGAGCATGTTGAGTCTTTAGATATCGAAGAAAACGGGGCACACCGCAAAATCGAAACCGATTTCTTTATTCCACTTTTCGGATTAACACCAAAATTAGGTCCAATCGCAGACTGGGGATTAGATATCGAAAAAAATGCCATTAAAGTAAACAACGCCTTAGATTACCAAACGAATATTCCGGGAATCTTTGCTATTGGAGACGTTAATACATACCCAGGAAAATTAAAGTTGATACTTTGCGGTTTCCACGAAGCGACTTTAATGTGTCAGGCAGCGTACCAAATCATTAATCCTGGTAAAAAATACGTTTTAAAATATACAACAGTTTCAGGAGTAGACGGTTTCGACGGAACTCGTAAAGAAGCGCCGAAAGCAGTTGTTAAGGCGATAGTATAAGTTGCTATCCCGAGGCTTCGGGACTATGGGACTAAGATTCTAAGATTTTATATAGAAGCTCAAACTTTAAAGTTTGGGCTTTTTTTAATCCCGTAGGGATGTAATATTTATAGAATTACTCATATCTATTGGGAAAAGCCCCAGAGGGTCGACATATAATTATTTATAAAGATCATTTCGCTCCGTTGGAGCTTTGCCCAAACGCATAATTGTTTGCTATAAACATTATGCTCCGCTGGAGCTTTATTAAAAAAGGTACTATTAGAATTTAAACAAATGTTTTTAAATAATTTTTATTGTAGATATTTTAAAACATAGCCACTAGTTTCAACCACTGGAGCGCAATGTATATCACAATGCATAATCGCGATCCTTCTCCCACGGTTCAAACCGTGGGCTATATTTGAAAAAACATAAGACAAACCTTAAACTTAGAGCCTTAGCAACTCAGAACCTCAGAAACTTAAAAAAAACACTTGCAAATCGCATGGTGATTTCATACCTTTGCGCTGTTCTTAAAATTATTGAAAGTTATCACGAAAGGCGGAGGGATAGACCCGATGAAACCTTAGCAACCCTTTATCATAAAGAAGGTGCTAAATTCTACTTTATACTAATTCATAGTATTAAAGATAGATAACAAAAATACATTACTCGTATTTCTCAAACTTTTCCTGACAACCTTACAATATTATTTTACTGAATTTAGTATCATGAGCGAATCATTGACGCATTTTTGCTGTCATCGTTCCCGCTGTACACAATATCTTTTATTCTGAACCCCAGAATAAAAGGATATTTGCTTCCATCGGGGCTAATTAGCCGGCAATATTGAATTCTTGGAATCAATGTGAATCAAATACCGCGTTAAACCCGACAGGTTTTCAAAACCTGTCGGGTTTAAATCCGGAAAATATAATTAAAAAACTTAGCATCTTAGTGCCTCAGCGCCTTAGAAACTAAAAGAAAAAGAAATGGCAATAACAATTCAGGAAGCAATTAAAAAAAATATCCTAATCCTTGACGGAGCAATGGGAACAATGTTACAACGCTATAATTTCTCCGAAGAAGATTTTAGAGGAGAGCGTTTCAAAGATTTTCCGCATCCGTTAAAAGGAAACAACGATTTACTATCCATAACACAACCACAAGCGATCCGCAATGTCCACGCTGCCTATTTTGACGCTGGCGCAGACATCGTAGAAACCAATACTTTTTCAGGAACTACGATCGGTATGGCCGACTATTTCCTGGAAGATTTGGTTTACGAATTAAACTACGAATCGGCTAAAATTGCCCGTGCAGTAGCCGATGAATTCACCGCTAAAAACCCAGACAAACCACGTTTCGTAGCCGGTTCAATTGGTCCGACAAACAGAACAGCAAGTATGTCGCCAGACGTAAATGATCCGGGTTACAGAGCTGTAACATTTGACGATCTACGTATCGCTTACAAACAACAAGTAGAAGCCTTAATGGATGGTGGCTGCGATTTACTTTTGGTAGAAACAATCTTCGATACCTTAAATGCCAAAGCAGCACTTTTCGCAATTGAAGAAGTAAAAGACGAACGTAATCTTGATATTCCAATCATGGTTTCAGGAACGATTACAGATGCTTCAGGAAGAACACTTTCGGGGCAAACAGTTGAAGCATTTTTGATTTCAGTATCGCACATTCCATTATTGAGTGTTGGTTTTAATTGCGCTTTAGGGGCCGATTTGTTGAAACCGTATTTAAAAACATTATCGCAACATACACAGTTCAACGTTTCGGCGCACCCAAATGCAGGTTTGCCAAACGCATTCGGACAATATGATGAAACACCGGAACAAACTCAGACCTTCATTAAAGAATATTTAGATGATAATTTAATTAACATCATTGGTGGTTGTTGCGGCACAACTCCGGATCATATTCGATTAATTGCTGATGTTGCGAAGGATTATAAGCCACGTGTGGCGCCGGTTTTGGCTTAAAGTTTGCGTTCCTGCAAGGTTTTTAAAACCTTGTAGGTATGAATTTGTTGATGAATAAAAAAGTAAACCTACAAGGTTTTGAAAACCTTGCAGGTTGAATTGAGAATAAAATTTCAAGAGAAAAGTTTCCGGAGGAACGAAATATTAGGATGAGATTGCTTCGTTCCTCGCAAGGACAAGCAAAAAACTTAGAAAAAGTTCCAGAGGAACGAAACATATTGTAGCGACGGAATTTATTCCGTTGAAAATTAAAAAAAAATGGCAGAAAAAAGAAGAGACCTTGTATTAGCAGGATTAGAACCGTTGATTATTACGCCAACTAGTGTTTTTGTAAACATTGGCGAGCGCACGAATGTAACCGGTTCGCGAAAATTCCTTCGCTTAATCAAGGAAGAGAAATATGACGAGGCGCTTGATATTGCAAGACAACAAGTAGAAGGTGGAGCACAAATCATCGATATTAATATGGATGAAGGAATGCTTGATGGTGTTCAGGCAATGACAAAATTTTTGAATCTAATTGCATCTGAACCGGATATTTCGAGAGTGCCGATTATGATCGACAGCTCGAAATGGGAAATCATCGAAGCGGGTCTTAAAGTAGTACAAGGAAAAAGTGTTGTAAACTCGATTTCTTTGAAAGAAGGAGAAGAAGCTTTTATTCACCACGCCAAATTAATCAAACGATACGGAGCTGCGGCGATTATCATGGCTTTTGACGAAGTAGGTCAGGCGGATAATTTTGAGCGTAGAGTCGAAATTTGTCAGCGTTCGTATGATATTTTGGTTGATAAAGTTGGGTTTCCTCCACAGGATATTATTTTCGATTTGAATATTTTTCCCGTTGCAACCGGAATGGAAGAACATCGCTTAAATGCTTTGGACTTTTTTAGAGGTACAAAATGGGTTAGAGATAACTTGCCACACGCGCATATTAGTGGTGGAGTAAGTAACGTTTCGTTTTCTTTTAGAGGAAATGATCACGTTCGTGAAGCGATGCACTCGGTGTTTTTATACCATGCGATTCAGAATGGAATGACAATGGGAATCGTGAATCCGGAGATGCTTTCGATTTATGATGATATTCCAAAAGATTTATTAGAACATGTTGAAGACGTAATCCTAAACAGGCGTGACGATGCGACTGAACGACTTTTGGATTTTGCAGAGAATGTAAAAGGCGAAGTAAAATCAGATGAAAAAGCGATTCAGGAATGGCGTTTAGGAACGGTTCAGGAACGTATTACACATTCATTGGTAAAAGGAGTTGATGCTTTTATTGAAGAAGATGTTGAAGAAGCGCGTCTTGCTGCAACAAAACCAATTGAAGTTATCGAAATCAATTTGATGACAGGAATGAATGTCGTTGGAGATTTATTTGGAAGCGGAAAAATGTTCCTGCCTCAGGTTGTAAAATCGGCACGTGTAATGAAAAAAGCAGTGGCGTATTTGTTGCCTTATATTGAAGCAAGCAAACAAGCGGGAGATAAACAAGGAAACGGAAAAATATTGATGGCAACCGTAAAAGGTGACGTTCACGATATTGGTAAAAACATAGTTTCGGTGGTTTTGGCTTGTAACAATTACGAGATCGTCGATCTTGGCGTTATGGTGCCTCCGGAAAAAATTATTGCCGCTGCGATTGAGCACAATGTAGACATTATTGGTTTAAGCGGATTGATTACGCCTTCGCTTGACGAAATGGTGTATTTGGCTAAAGAATTAGATAAACAAGGAATTAAAATTCCGATTATGATTGGTGGAGCAACAACTTCGCGTGCGCATACAGCCGTGAAAATCGCTCCGCAATATAGAGAAACTGTAATTCACGTAAACGATGCTTCGCGCGCCGTTACTGTTGCAGGAAATCTTTTAGATCATAACCGTAAAATATATGCAAGCGATATTCGCGCTGATTATGATGCGTTTAGAGAAACGTTTTTGAATCGTTCAAGAGACAAAAACTTCCTGACGATTGAACAGGCACGTAAAAATAAATTACAATTGGATTGGGCTGAATATACACCAACCAAACCAAAAGTAATTGGTAAACAAATTGTCGAAGTAGATCTTGATGTTTTGGTTCCGTATATTGACTGGACGCCGTTTTTTAGAACCTGGGAATTGTTCGGGAAATATCCGGCGATCTTGACGGATGAAGTTGTGGGTGAAGAAGCAACTTCTGTTTTTGCAGATGCTCAGGCAATGTTAAAAGTGATTTTAGAAGAGAAAAAACTGTCTGCAAAAGGAATTTACGGAATTTTTCCAGCGAATCAAATTGATGATGATGATATCGAATTGCGTGATGAAAACGGAAAAGTGTTGGAGAAATTTTTAACACTTCGTCAGCAATCACAAAAAACGAAAGGCGCTCCAAACATCGCTTTGTCTGATTTTATTTTACCAAAAGATTCAGGAATTACAGATTATATTGGAGCTTTTTGTGTAACAACTGGTTTTGGTGTAGACGAATGGGCAGCTGAATTCGAGAAAGATTTGGACGATTATAATTCGATTATGGTAAAAGCATTAGCCGATCGTTTTGCTGAGGCTTTCGCCGAATATCTTCACGAAAAAGTACGTCAGGAATTCTGGGGTTATGATCCCGAAGAATCGCTTTCGACAGAGGATTTAATTGAAGAAAATTATAAAGGAATTCGTCCGGCGCCAGGATATCCCGCTTGTCCGGATCACCTGGAAAAACCAACGATTTGGAAACTCCTAAATGTTGCCGAAGAAATTGGTGTAACGCTTACAGAAAGTATGGCGATGTGGCCGGCTTCGTCTGTTTCAGGATATTATTTCGGAAATCCAAAAAGTAAATATTTCGGACTCGGAAAAATAAAAGAAGATCAGGTTGTAGATTACGCCAAACGACGTAACGTACCAACAGATTACGCAATGAAATGGTTAAACCCTAATATAGCAGACTAAAGAAAAGTTTCATGTTTATTTAGTTTCATGTTTCAAGTTATCCTAAGCAACTTGAAACATCGAACTTGAAACTTGAAACAAAAAAGATATTTGATTACGTTTTTTGATTTCAGATTTTTTACACGAACTAAAGCTCAAAACTCATAAATCATAACTCATAACTTAAAGAATGAAAGTAACACAACATATTGAAAACGCGAAAGGAAATACATTATTCTCATTTGAAATTATTCCGCCTCAAAAGGGGAAGAGCATTCAGGAATTATACGATAATATCGATCCGTTGATGGAGTTTAAACCGCCATTTATTGATGTAACGACTTCTCGCGAAGAGTATATTTATATTGATAAAGGCAACGGACTTTTAGATAAAAAATTGACTCGTATGCGTCCGGGAACACTTGGAATCTGCGCTTCTATAAAACACAAATACAACGTAGATACCGTTCCTCACGTACTTTGCGGAGGATTTACAAAAGAAGAAACTGAATATCTTTTGGTAGATTGTAACTATCTTGGAATCGATAATATTATGGCTTTACGTGGTGACGCCATGAAAGACGAACAATATTTTATTCCGAAAGAAGGAGGAAATAATTATGCGATTGATTTGGTAAATCAAATTAGTTTGCTGAATCAGGGAAAATACCTTCATGAAGTAATGGATATCGATAATAAAGCTGATTTTTGTATCGGTGTGGCAGGTTATCCGGAGAAACATTTAGAATCTCCTTCATTACAATCAGATTTAAAAAGGCTGAAAGAAAAAGTAGATGCAGGAGCTGATTATGTCGTAACACAAATGTTTTTTGACAACTCAAAATATTTCAAATTTGTTGAAAAAGCCAGAGAAATGGGCATTACAATTCCTATTATTCCGGGAATTAAACCAATTGCAGTTCAAAGACATTTGCAGGTTTTGCCACAAATTTTCCGTATCGATTTACCTGAAGATTTGATTCATGCTGTGGATTCATGCAAAAATAATGCAGAAATCAGACAAGTTGGAATCGAATGGGCAATTCAGCAATCTTTAGAATTAAAAGCTGCCGGAGTTCCTGTTTTGCATTATTATTCAATGGGGAAATCTGAGAATATTCGTCAAATCGCGAGCCATGTTTTTTAATGTCATTGCGAGAACGAAGCAATCTCACGCTGTATGTCTTTTGTTAGTGCGGTTGCTTCGTTCCTCGCAATGACTAAGCTTTGAGGATAATTGGAATTTGAATTTTAAATAATTGGAATTTAATTTTACTATTATGAAAAAAGAAGAATTACAAGCAATAGCGGCTCAGTTAAAGCATCCAACAGGGGAAAAAGGAATAGAAATGGCAAATATGATGCATGAAACAAACATCAATATGACGCACCATTCTGTTCAAAATCTGCATATAGAATCAGAAAATACAATTTTAGAATTAGGTCACGGAAACGCAGGACATGTAGAATTTATCTTCGAACAAGCTGAAAATATTAAATATTACGGACTAGAAATGTCTGAGTTAATGTTTCACGAAGCGCGCCAGATCAACAGAAATTATGTTTCTCAAAAACAAGCTTTCTTTTCATTTTATGATGGAAATGTAATTCCCTTTCAAGATGCTGCATTCGATAAAATTTTCACTGTAAATACTATTTATTTTTGGCAGAACCCTGAAAAATTCATTCTTGAAATATATCGGGTTTTAAAAACAAAAGGACTTTTCTGTTTGACATTTGCCGAAGAAAGTTTCATGAAAACGCTTCCTTTTACTAAATACGAATTTGAACTTTATAGTACTGAAAAAGCCGAAACGTTAATTAATAAAACCTCTTTTAAGATCATAAATAAAGAAAGTTTAACGGAAAAGGTAAAAACTAAAACAGGAGAACTCGTCGATAGGGAATTCACTACCTTAGTTTTAGAAAAGTAATTTTAAGCTCTTTTTGAGTCTTTAATTGATTTTTCAAGTTTTATTATTCGAAAATCCTAAATACATTTTTAAATTATGGAGGTTAAAAAAATCAATTTTCTCAAAAGTTACAGCAGCATTCTGTTTCTTCTTGGCGGTATTATAGCCGGAAGTATTCTGGGATTAATTTTTAAAGAAAAAGTTGAGGTTATAAAACCTCTTGGTGATATATTTCTAAATTTACTTTTTACGGCCATTATTCCGCTTATTTTTTTTACAATTGCTTCTTCAATTGCGAGTTTAGAAAGAACAGAAAAATTAGGAAGATTGTTCGTTATTATGGTTGCTGTTTTCTTAAGCACGATCTTACTATCAGCAATTGTAATGATTATAGCGGTATATCTTTTTCCAATTCATCAAAATATAATTATATCTAAAATTCCGCTGGAAAATATTCAATCCGGAAGTATCGGTGATCAAATCGCAAAATTGCTTACGGTAAATGATTTCTTCGAATTATTGTCCCGAAAAAGCATGTTGGCCTTAATTATTTTTTCTTTTTTAATTGGTTTTGCCAGTTTACAATCCGGAGAAAAAGGAAGTGCTTTCAGAAGTTTTTTGGATTCAGGAAACGAAGTCATGAAACAACTTCTAAATTTGATTATGAAATTGGCACCAATTGGTTTAGGTGCTTATTTTGCTTATCAGGTTGGTGTTTTTGGTCCGCAATTATTTGGGGTTTACGCTAAACCATTGGGTGTTTATTATGCTGCGTGTATCTTTTATTTCTTTGTATTTTTTAGTTTATACGCTTTAGCCGCTGGAGGAAAAAGGGCTTTTGTAGTTTTTTGGAGCAATAATATCACTTCGGCTTTAACCGCAGTTGGAACTTGCAGCAGTATTGCAACTATTCCGGCTAATCTTGAAGCGGCTGAAAAAATGAATATTCCAAAACACGTTCGCAATCTGGTAATTCCGCTTGGAGCGCCTTTGCACAAAGACGGTTCGAGTATGTCGTCTATTCTAAAAATTACGGTACTTTTTGCCATGTTTGGAAAAGATTTTACAGAGCCATCAACTATTCTTTTGGCATTAGGAATTACTATTATCGTTTCAATTGTCGAAGGCGGAATTCCGAATGGAGGTTACATTGGAGAAGTTTTAGCTATTACCGTTTACGGATTACCAATGGAACAAGCTTTGCCCGTAGCCATGATTTTAGGAACTTTAGTCGACCCAATTGCTACTTTATTAAATGTAAACGGTGATTTAATATGCGCTATTATGATTTCGCGATTCTCCGAAAAGACGAAGTGGTAACTAAGAAATTATCCTCAATAATAAATAAAAAAATCAGTGTCAATCCGCTTAATCTGTAAAATCAGTCGGATATTTTTTTACAGATAAGTAAATAATTTATTTAAATGAACAGAATACTTCAACACGATCTAAATGATCTCGAAAACATATTGAATCAAACCAAACAACAAGGAATTGATTTCCTGAATAAACTCGAAAACATTCCAACATCAAATAAGGAAAGCATTGATCCAACTCGGGAATTAAACGAATTAGGTTTGGGATCTTTGGCTGCCTTAAAAGAATTTAACGACCGATTAGCGCCATTAATGGTTGCTTCGCCTGGTCCCAGATATTTGGGCTTTGTAACCGGAGGTTCAACACCAGCTTCTATAGTTGGCGATTGGCTTGCAACAGTTTACGATCAAAATACGCAAGCTATCAAAGCACAAGGCGGAACTTCGGCTTTAATAGAATTTGAAACAATCAACATGCTTTTGCAATTATTAAACTTGCCAAAATCATTTTTAGGAGGTTTTGTAACCGGTGCAACAATGTCAAATTTTACTTGTTTGGGAGTTGCAAGACAATGGTTTGGGAATCAATTTGGAAAAGATTTTGCGAAAAACGGAATTTCAGAAACTATAAATATTTTAACTGCAACACCGCATTCATCATCTATAAAAACATTCTCGATGTTGGGAATTGGAAGTAATAATTACACCACAATTAAAACCATAGAAGGCAATCGTGAAGCAATTGATTTAACCGATTTAGAGAAAAATATTCAAAATTTAAACGGAAAACCTTTCATTTTAATTTCAAGTGCAGGAACGGTGAATACAGCAGATTTTGATGATTTTGCAGCTATTTCTGAATTAAGAAAAAAACACAAATTCTGGTGGCATATTGATGCTGCTTTTGGAGGATTTGCTGCAGTTTCGGATAAATTCAAGCATCTTGTCGAAGGTTGGGGAGATGCTGACAGCATTACAATTGATTGTCATAAATGGTTAAATGTTCCGTATGAAAGCGCTTTTTATTTGGTTAAAAAAGAACATGCAAATTTACAAGTAGAAACTTTCCAGAATTCGAATGCGCCTTATTTAGGAAATCCGTTAGAAAACTTTAATTACTTAAATGTTCTTCCGGAAAATTCCCGTCGTTTAAGGGCTTTACCGGTTTGGTTTTCTTTATTGGCATACGGAAAAGAAGGTTTTCAGGATATTGTAGAAAATAGCACGGCATTAGCATTGCATTTTGGAAATGCACTTATCGAAGATGGTAATTTTGAACTTCTGGCTCCAATTCGTCTGAATAACGTTTGTTTTACTTTAAAAGGAGATCACAATCAGGACAAAGTAAGTCAGTTTTTGACCATTTTAAATGATAGGGGAAAAGTATTTATGACGCCAACGGTTTATCAGAACCGTAAAGGAATCAGGGCTTCGTTTGTAAATTGGCGTACAACTGAAAATGATGTCAAAATTATTATTGAAGAAATGAAAGAGACCATTTTGGATTTAGAAATTTAATTGAAAATAAAAAAAGCTTGCTAAAAGCCAACTCTTTCTACAATAGAAAAAGTTGGCTTTTTATCTTTAAACTGAGATTTAAATCGAAAATTTACTTTGTAATTTCTCTAAAAACAGCTTCGAGGTTTTTATTTTTCTGATTCAATTGCAGGGTTTTTAATCCATTTTCATTGGCGAAATCAAAAATCGCCGGGCGCATATCTTTTTCGGCAACAAACGTTAATTCCCAAGTCATATCATGGATATTTTTATATGAAATAATATTTTCAAGTTTTGCTAAAAGCTGTTCCTGAATCTGATAATCAAATTCTACTTCGATAACTTGTTCTTTATTTTCAGAAACTAAGTGATCTAATTTTTTATCCGCAACAATTTCTCCTTTATCAATAATAATGACACGATCGCAAATTGCTTCGACTTCCTGCATAATATGTGTCGAAAGAAAAACTGTTTTATCTTTCCCAACATTCTTGATTACATTTCGAATTTCCATTAACTGATTCGGATCCAATCCGGTAGTTGGTTCATCCAGGATTAAAACATCGGGATTGTGCAATAAAGCATTCGCAAGTCCCACGCGCTGGCGATATCCTTTAGACAATTGTCCTATTTTTTTATGACTTTCTGATGACAGACCTGTCAGTTGAATTACCTCTTCAATTCTTGATTTGGCAACCTTATAAACATCGGCATTAAAAGCCAAATACTCACGGACATACAAATCCAAATACAACGGATTATGCTCCGGTAAATACCCAATAGAACGTTGAACAGCTTTTGCATCAGTCATGACATCGTGACTGTTTACAAGGGCTGAGCCATCATCTGCAAGTAAATAAGTAGTCAAAATTTTCATTAAAGTAGATTTCCCTGCTCCGTTTGGACCAAGAAATCCAACAATTTCTCCTTTTTGAATAGAGAATGAAATTCCGTTCAGCGCTTTTTGAGTTCCGTAACTTTTTGATATGTTGTTTACTTCTATCGACATGACTTTTTATTTGCTACAAAAGTAAACAGAAATAGTTTTGATTGCTAAATTTTGTCTTTTAAAGAATTGAATTTAAAAATGAATTAGTCATTAATTGTGGCATCTTTATTGTTAAAGCATTATTAAAATTTTTAAATATCACACATGAAAAAAATTCTAGTTATTCTTGCACTAGCTATGTTTAGCTTTGCAAATGCTCAAAAAGGGTCAATTTTAGTTATGGGAAGTATTAATTACCAATCTCAAAACACTTCAAATTCTGGTTCAGAAAACAAACAGAATTATTTTGGTTTTTCTCCAAAAGTAGGATATCAGTTTCACCAAAACTGGACAGCTGGTATCGAAGCAGGAGTTGGAACTCAAAAACAAGAATCAGGTAATAACGAGTACAAAACAAATAATTTCTCTTTAGGAGGTTTTTTACGTTACTCTAAACCATTAAATCAAACTTTTTCTGCTTACGCTGATTTAGGAGTTGGATACCAAAACAGAAAAGAAACAAATTCTGTTGGACCAATTTCTGCAACTAATGAAGGAGATGGTTTTTATATTGGAGTTACTCCGGCAATTTTTATCAATGTTAATAAAGGATTTGGTTTGAACTTCAACATTGGAGGTTTAGGATACAATACTTTAAACTATGATGGAAATAATGGAAACGGAGATAACGTTAAAACCTTCAATTTCTCTTTTGGACAAGCATTTTCTGTAGGGATTTCAAAGAATTTCTAATCTAAGAATTATATTTCAATTTGAAAAAGCATTCGCCGCGGCGGATGCTTTTTTTTTATTTTAAATTCTATAAAAAGGTTAATCCAACCCTTTTGTTCAATCCTATTTCAAAAATCCTAATTAATGTTGAAAGCTGGATATTGCCTTTTCCATTTTCAAGTTTTGAAATATAACTTTTTTTTGTCCCTGTTCTATCGGCTAGTTGCTCTTGTGTTAAATTAGCTTCTTTACGAGCTTCTTTTAGCATTTCGCTGATAATAAACATCTGAGATTTTTCCTCGTATTGATTTCTGCTTTCTGTACCTGGTTTTCCATGTTCAACTTCAATAAGTTCATCAAAAGATTGTATGTTTTTATATTTTTTCATAGTGGTATTATTTATTTTTAAAATACTCAGTCATTAATTTTAATGCTTTTTCTAATGCTGCTTTTGGCGTTTTTTGTGATTTCTTTTGAAAACCATTAAATAAAATGACCAATTTTCCTTCATCAAAACAACAGAATATCCTGTAGATATTAGATTTTACTTCAACTCTTATTTCATATAATCCTTCTGTTCCTGATAAATGTTTTAAAAATTTCTCAGGAACTCTATCAACTTGTCTAATCAATTCTAGAACGTATTGTATTTTTAGTTTAACCTTTTCATCTTGATCTTGATAAAACTCCACAAAATGAGTTTCATAAAATATAATCTTCCTTATCATAGACACAAAGTTATCTTAAAAGTTAACATTATCCAAATTTATTCTATTTTTGTATTTTTGAAAAAACTATTCATCTCAAAAATTAAATAAATCATGCCTGAAAAACTAAATATTCATTGTTTACAACACGTTGCTTTTGAAGGTTTAGGCTGTATGGAAGAATGGATTTCAAGAAACAATCATAATCTTACTTACACGCATTTATACAATGATGAAATACTTCCTGATGTAGATAAAATTGATGTTTTGATTGTAATGGGCGGAGAAATGAGTATTCACGATGAAGCTGATTTTCCTTGGCTTAAAGCCGAAAAAAGATTCATAAAACAAGCTATTGATGTAAATAAAAAAATAATAGGGATTTGTTTGGGAGCACAATTAATTTCAAATGTTTTGGGCGGAACAGTTTCTATTAATAAAGACAAAGAAATAGGATGGTTTCCCGTTGAAGTTGTCGCGGCTGAATTGCCTATTTTAAAGTATGTTCCAAAGGTTTTGAATGTTTTTCACTGGCATGGAGAAACTTTCTCAATTCCTGAAAATGCAATAAGATTATTTCAGTCAGAAGGTTGTTTCAATCAGGGCTTTTTGTACAAAGATCATGTCTTGGGACTTCAGTTTCATTTTGAAGTTACAAACGAAACAATGAGCGAAATGGCCATTGCAGGGCAAGACGAGTTAATTGAAGATAAATACGTTCAATCTCTGGAAACCATTTTGCAAACGACTCAGTTTGTAGAAGAAAACAATAAAATAATGTTTGGATTTTTGGATTTTCTGCTAAAAGAACAAAATAAATAATGCCAACTTTAGTGAAGTCGAAACTAAATCCTAACTACAAGAATTTCGACTCCACCAGTTGACGAATAAAAAACAAAAATTATCTAAATAAAAAAAATATTAATTTACCGGGTTTTCAACAGCTGCTCTCATTTCCTGCGCAGCGGCAACCATTTCGATTAAAGCCTTTTTTGTTTCATCCCAATGACGTGTTTTTAAACCACAATCCGGATTTACCCATAATTGATCTACCGGAATTACAGCCGAAGCTTTTTCTAGCAAACGCACCATTTCGGCACTCGAAGGTACACGTGGGGAGTGAATATCATAAACTCCGGGTCCAATTTCGTTTGGATATTTAAAGTTCGCAAAAGCATCTAAAAGCTCCATTTGCGAACGTGAACATTCAATAGTGATAACGTCAGCATCCATATCAGCAATATTTTGGATAATATCATTGAATTCGCTGTAACACATATGCGTATGAATTTGTGTATCGTCGTTAACACCACTTGCAGAAATTCGGAACGCTTTTACAGCCCAATCCAGATAGTTTGCCCATTCTTCTTTTCTCAAAGGCAATCCTTCGCGAATCGCTGGTTCATCAATTTGAATGATTTTGATTCCCGCTTTTTCTAAATCTACCACTTCATCACGAATCGCTAAAGCAATTTGCGTACAAGTTTCAGAACGAGGCTGATCGTTACGAACAAACGACCATTGCAAAATAGTTACAGGACCTGTAAGCATTCCCTTTACCCATTTTGACGTCAGAGATTGTGCATATTTCGACCATTTTACCGTCATTGGGTTTGGTCTTGAAACATCACCATAAATAACCGGAGGTTTCACGCAGCGGCTTCCGTAACTCTGAACCCATCCGTTTTTGGTAAAAGTAAAACCTGCCAATTGTTCTCCAAAATATTCCACCATATCGTTGCGTTCAAATTCTCCGTGAACCAAAACATCAATTCCGGTTTCTTCCTGAAAACGAATCGTAGCTTCAGTTTCTTTTTCGATTAAGTCGTTGTATTGTTCCGTAGTTAATTCTCCTTTTTTAAATTTAGCTCTCCAGCTTCTCACTTCAGCTGTTTGAGGAAAAGATCCAATTGTAGTCGTTGGAAATAAAGGAAGGTTTAAAGCTTCAATCTGACTTTTTCTTCTAATGGCAAAAGTACTTTTACGTTTATCGTCAGATGAAGTAATTCCTGCAACACGTGCTTTTACTTCATTATTGTGAATCAATTTTGAAGTTTTACGATTGTCATTTGCAATTGTATTTCTTTCAAAATCAACCGAATTATTAACGTCAATTTCGTTCGAAGCTAATTTTTTTAGTATTACAACTTCATTGATTTTTTGTTTTGCAAAAGCAAGCCATTGTTTGATTTCCGGAGTTAAAGTGGCGTCGTTTGTTTCTAAATCTAAATCACAAGGACTGTGAATTAAAGAACAAGAAGGCGCAACCAAAATTCTGTTTTCTCCCAAAACATCAGTTGCTTTTTTGATCAAAGCCAAAGAATTTTTGAAATCATTTTTCCAGATATTTCTTCCATCCACAACTCCCAAAGAAAGATTTACGGTTGCATTTAATTTTCCTGATTCTAAAATATCATCTAATTGTAATGGACAACGCACTAAATCTAAGTGAAAAGTATCAACTGGCAAAGCCAATGCAGTTTCTAAATTTTCTCCAAAACAATCAAAATAATTAGCCAGAATGATTTTAATTTTTGGGAAACGAATGTTGATTTCATTATAAACTTCAGTAAAAGTATTTCTTTCTTTGTCTGTTAAATTTAAAGCCAAGAAAGGTTCGTCTAACTGAATATATTCAACATTTTCGGCTTGTAATTTTTCGAAAATTTCAAAGTAAACCGGAAGTAATTTATCGATAAGATCAATTCGGTGAAAACCTTCTTCTTTTTCTTTTCCCAAAAGCAAATACGAAATTGGTCCAATTAAAACTGGTTTTGTAGCGATGTTTAAAGCATTTGCTTCTTTAAATTCATTGATTATTTTTTCAGAAAACAATTCAAATTTTTGATTCTTCGTAAATTCAGGGACAATATAATGGTAGTTGGTATCAAACCATTTTGTCATTTCCATAGCTACAACATCCTGACCGTTTTTTTGCGCGCCTCTCGCCATTGCAAAATACAAATCGATAGCCGAGTTTGTTCTTGCCAATTCATGATAACGTTCCGGAATTGCACCAACAGTCAAAGTCAAATCAAGAACCTGATCATAAAAAGAAAAATCATTAGAAGGAATCAAATCTACTCCGGCTTCTGATTGTAAATGCCAGTTTCTACGACGGATATCTTTTCCGGTTTCGATAAGTTCATCAACCGAAATTTTTCCTGCCCAATATAATTCTGAGGCTTTTTTTAATTCTCTGTTGCTGCCAATTCTTGGGTAACCTAAATTATTTGTTTTCATTTTTGATTCAGTATTTTTTACTGAACAAATTTATTGTATTAGTTATTAATACTTATATTTGGTTGTTATTTAAATAAAATGTCTTTAAAGTGTCTTTTTTTGAAGATTATATTACTGATAAAAACTCTTAAATGAAACTTTAGCCGTAAAAAATACTATGGAAAACCTCGATAAAACCGATTTGCAGATCCTGAAACACCTTCAGGAAAACTCAAATATTAATACAAAAGACCTCGCAAGCAAATTATTTCTTACAGTTACGCCCGTTTATGAGCGTATAAAGCGATTGGAACGTGACGGGTATATTACTAAATATGTTGCCTTATTAGACCGGAAAAAAATGAATCGCGGCATGACGGTTTTTTGTAATGTGAGATTAAAAGAACACGCCAAAAATGTGGGAAGCAATTTTGTAAAAGATATTGTAGCACTTCCTGAAATTATAGAATGTTATAATATTGCGGGCGATTATGATTTCATGCTCAAAATTCTGGTTCAGGATATGACTAGTTATCAGGATTTTGTAATGAATAAATTATCGACGATTGAAAACATCGGGAATACGAACAGTATTTTTGTAATGGGAGAGATTAAACACAGTACGGCATTAGAGTTTTAATAATAGTAAAATAATATTTTGCACAGATTAGATTTTTGCCACGAATTTCACTAATTAACACGAATCATTGTGCTTAAATTAATTCGTGAAATTTGTGGTGAATAAAACGTTTAATCTTTTAAATCAAATTAATCTATAGCATATTTTTTATCCTAAAATAAAATGTATTTTTGATTCTAAATATGAAATAAAAATGCCCAAAGAAGATTTTATAATCTCAAATTATTTATTAGCATCAAAACAAAAACGATTTTTAAATTTTATCATTGATGCAGTAATAATGATAATTATTGTTAGATCGACGATAAGTCTTCTTAATCTTTCCGAAATTTCAAAAAAGATAAATTCGTTAGATCGAATCGAACGCTATTTGTTCTGGAGTGCTATTAGTTTTGTTTATTATGGAATGACAGAAATATTTCTTTCACGATCTCTTGCTAAATATTTCACTAAAACGATCGTTGTAATGAGTGATGGTTCTAAGCCCACCATAATGACTATCTTGACCCGTACGACATTACGTATTTTACCTTTGGAGCCATTTAGTTTTTTAAGAGGCCGTGCTTTGGGTTTACATGATGAAAATTCTGGAACTTTTGTTGTTATGAAATCCAAACTCGAAAAGGAAATGAAAGAACATCTGGAACTAATATCTTTAGAAAAGTCCTAAAATAAAATGTATTTTTGGGCTTCGATTTAAAATCTAAAATCGTTAAATCTACAATCTAAAATAAACAATGAACTGGGAACAACTTTTATCACTCAAACGCCAAGGCGATACAAGCAAAAGATTACGTGTAGAACAAGATGATACGCGTTTAGGATTTGAGGTTGATTATGACCGAATTATTTTCTCGGCTGCATTTCGATCTTTGCAGGATAAAACCCAGGTAATTCCGCTTTCAAAAACAGATTTTGTGCATACCAGATTAACACACAGTTTAGAAGTTTCGGTTGTGGGACGTTCATTAGGGCGTTTGGTTGGAAAAAAAATCATTGAAAAATATCCGCATTTAAAAGAAGTTCACGGTTATCATCTGAACGATTTTGGTGCTATTGTAGCAGCAGCTTCCTTGGCGCATGATATAGGAAATCCTCCTTTTGGACATTCGGGAGAAAAAGCAATTGGAGAATACTTTTCGATAGGAAAAGGATTGAAATATAAAGATCAGTTAAAAGCCAAACAATGGCAGGATTTAATTGATTTTGAGGGAAATGCAAACGGATTCTCAGTGCTTTCAGCAAGTCGTCCGGGAATTGAAGGCGGACTTAGAATTTCTTACGCAACATTAGGCGCGTTTATGAAATATCCAAAAGAAAGTTTACCTAAAAAACCAACAAATAATATCGCCGATAAAAAATACGGTTTCTTTCAGACCGATAAAGCTTTTTTTGAAGAAGTAGCCAAAGATATGGGAATGATTGCCAATAAAGAGGGCGATGATATTGGTTTTGAAAGACATCCTTTGGCCTATTTAGTTGAAGCAGCAGATGATATTTGCTATACGATTATTGACTTTGAAGACGGTATCAATCTAGGTTTAGTTTCAGAAGATTTTGCTTTAGAATATTTAATTAAACTTGTAAAAGACAATATTGGCGTTTCTAAATACAAGTTGTTGGAAACCAAAGAAGACCGAATTAGTTATTTGCGTGCTTTGGCAATTGGCGCTTTGATTAATGACGCCGTTGACGTTTTTATTGAAAATGAAGAAGCTATCCTTGCCGGAAAATTTCCTTATGCTTTGACTGATAAAAGCAAATACAAAGCGCAAATGGATGATATTATCAAGTTAAGTGTTGAGAAAATCTACCAAAGCCGTGAAGTTGTGGAAAAAGAAATTGTAGGTTATCAAATCATTCAGACTTTGCTGGATAAATTTATAACGGCCTTTAATAATAAATACGACGGAACTGCATCCAATTATGATAAATTGATTTTGAAAATGCTGCCGGAAAAGCACCATTTAGACAAAACCAATTTGTACGAACGTTTGCTTCATATTTGCCATTTTGTTTCTCTTTTAACTGATGGAAATGCGTTGGAATTATTCGAAACCATAAATGGAAGGAAAAATAATTAAAGATAATTGTTGAGCACAGATTTAAAGAAAACGTATATATTAATTTTTACCAAGTGCTTATGAAAACATAGCCGACGGTTTCAACCGTTGGAGCACATAAATGATCACAAACCGCATCCCAAGGTTGAAACCTTGGGCTATATTTAAAATAGGAGAGAATCTCAGGCGTGTAAGAAATATTGAATTTTTCCTTTTTTGGCTAACTAATTTTATGCTTAATTTTCTAGTTCCACAGATTTTGGGATTAATCCTTAAAAGAATTTTTCAAATTTTGAAATAAAAAAATAACCGATAGAAGCATATTCTATCGGTTATTTTTTTATTTGTTAGGTGAGTTTTTTTACTGAAAAGCATAAACTAAACCTACGCCAAGAACTTGTCTTAACTGCGCTCTTGGTCCGTCATTTACTTGCGAAGTTGTTCCTGTAGTAGGATCAAGAACATCTTTTTTTGTTTTGATATCGTCGTCATAAACTAAATGAACACCAATATTTGCTTTTACATAGGCATTTACAACAAGATCCAGACGGGTATCATAATCCACGTCAATATTTCCAAATTTGTTCAAATAATCGGTATATAAACTCAATCGGTTTTCATAAAATACGTTTTTGTAAATCTCGCTCTTCATGTATCCTGTAAGCAGAATACCAAATTCCGCTTTTACTTTTTGACCTTCCTTTACTAATATTTGATTGTTTGGATCAAGAGGATCTACTTCGTAAATCGCTTTTTTAACACCAAAAGCTCCCTGATTCGCCAAATATTGATCTAAAACCAAAGTGGTTTTTAAAGTAATTGGTGAAAAATAAAAAACCCGGTTTTTCTTTTTGTTTGAATTCTCAGCTCCAGCTCCCAGAAAGATGTATGCCGGCGCAAAAGGTTTCGAGATTGCAATATCCCTGTTTGGGTAATTATATCCGTTTGTAAACTGTGTATTGAAGTTATATTTGGCAGAATAATACCAATTTGAGATGGTATCTTTTCTAAATCCGTAAGTCGAGTTTAGCATTACGGCATCATCCGTTTTACGAAGCTCTATTCCGTCTTGTTTGTTTAAACCATATTTTACGATAAGTTCATTTACCCATTTATGATTTCCTTTTTGATAAGTTCTGTTGAATTCCCCCTTAAATAAACCTGAAATAGAACTTGTTCCCCCGGCACTCCAATTTACAAAAGCAATTTCGGAAATATCAAAACCTACCTGGTTCTTTTTAGTCCAGTTAGAAGGTGGTGGAGGCGACTGATTAGGAGCTAAAGTGGTTTGTATAATTTGGGCAAAGTTATGTGTGGTACACAAAAGCAATAACAGCAAAAGGGTAGAACGCAATAATTTCATTAGGCTTATTTTAGTATTTTTGGTTGTGCAAAATAATTATTTTCGATCGTTTGAAAAAAGATTTATCAAACTTTTAACGTCAATTTTGCACAATTGTTGTAATTGACTCACCGTCCCATGCTCAATAAACACATCAGGAACGCCTAAAATTTCGATCTTATTTTTGTAATTATTGGCTGCAGCAAACTCTAAAACAGCACTTCCAAAACCGCCATTTATTGCCCCGTCTTCGATAGTAATTATCCTTTCGGAAGTAGAAAAAACTTCGTGTAACAATTTAATATCTAAGGGTTTAATGAATGGGAAATCATAATGTGCGATAGTCTCAGAATTGATAGATTCCCGGATCGCCAATGTCACATTATTTCCGATAGTTCCGGTTGATAAAACAGCTGTTTTTGTTCCCGATTTTAATGTGCTAGCCTGTCCTATAATTATTTTTTCATATTGTCCGAAATTTTCTACTTCCCAGTTTGGTAAAACGCCCCGACCTCTCGGATATCGAATTGCGATGGGATGATTTAGACCCAATTGAGCCGTATATAAAATGTTTTGCAGGGCAATTTCGTTAATAGGCGCATAAATTATCATGTTCGGAATGGTGCGCAAATAAGCAATATCAAAAACGCCGTGATGTGTTGCGCCGTCTTCACCAACCAAACCAGCTCGGTCAAGACAAAAAATAACAGGTAAATTTTGCAAAGCGACATCATGAATAACCTGATCGTAAGCGCGCTGTAAAAAAGTCGAATAGATATTACAATACACAATCATGCCTTGCGTCGCCATTCCTGCCGCAAGCGTTACAGCATGTTGTTCAGCAATTCCCACATCAAAAGCACGTTCTGGAATTTCGTCCATCATAAATTTCAGAGAACTTCCTGAGGGCATTGCGGGTGTAATTCCGATAATTTTTTCGTTTTTCCGGGCTAAATCTAAAATGGTTAAACCAAAAACATCCTGAAATTTCGGAGGTAAATTTTCTTCAGATTTTAAAATGATTTCTCCTGTCGAAGCATCAAATTTTCCGGGCGCATGATATTTTACCTGATTTTCTTCAGCTTGCTGTAAACCTTTTCCTTTTGTGGTAACTATATGAAGGAATTTAGGGCCTTTTATATTTTTTAATCGATTTAATTCTTTAATTAAAGTTGGAAGATCATGACCGTCAATAGGTCCCGAATAATCAAAATTCAAAGACTTAATCATATTATTCTTCTTCGGATTTTTTCCTTCTTTTACAGCAGTAAGATATTTTTTGAGTGCACCAACACTTGGATCGATTCCAATAGCGTTGTCATTTAGGATTACCAATAAATTAGCATCTGTAACTCCGGCATGGTTCAAACCTTCAAATGCCATTCCGGATGCAATCGATGCATCGCCAATAACTGCAATATGCTGTTTTTCGAAATCACCTTTTAAGTTAGACGCAATCGCCATTCCAAGTGCCGCCGAAATAGAAGTAGAAGAATGACCAACACCAAACGTATCGTAAACACTTTCGCTTCTTTTTGGAAAACCATAAATACCTCCAATTTGTCTGTTAGTATGAAAGTTTTCTCTTCTCTCGGTCAGGATTTTATGTCCGTAAGCCTGATGTCCAACATCCCAAACCAATAAATCTTCGGGAGTATTAAAAACATAATGTAACGCAATCGTCAATTCAATTACACCTAAACTTGCGCCCAAATGACCTTCTTTTACCGAAACGACATCAATTATAAACTGACGTAATTCCTGTGCAATTTCAGGAAGTTGCGCTTCAGAAAGTAAGCGTAAATCGGCGGGATTGTATATGTTTGAAAGTAAGTTGCTTTTCATTATAAGGTAAAAAGCAAATTTACGGTTTTAAATTTAATTTGTTTTCCGTTTTTGTGGAATCAATTACTATCGTAGGTAAGATTAAGTTAGATGTTGAATCTGTTTTGGCTTCTGGCATTTTTGAGATTCTTCATTTAAATGTAATAAAAAATAAATAGTAAAACCTTATTTTTGCAATTATGATAAATCCCTTCACCGACGAATACTTTATGAAAAAAGCTTTGCAGGAAGCTGAAATGGCTTTTGATAAAGGCGAAATTCCTGTTGGGGCCATTATTGTTGTCGCAGATAAAGTCATTGCAAGAAGTCATAATTTAACCGAATTATTAAATGATGTTACGGCTCATGCCGAAATGCAATCCATAACAGCTGCAGCAAATTTTTTAGGCGGAAAATATCTAAAAGATTGCACTTTGTATGTTACACTTGAACCTTGCCAAATGTGCGCAGGAGCTTTGTATTGGAGTCAGATTTCTAAAATTGTTTTTGGAGCACGTGACGAACAGCGTGGTTTTATAGTTATGGGAACAAAACTGCACCCCAAAACCACCGTAGTTTCTGGCGTTATGGCAAATGAAGCCGCTGATTTAATGAAACGTTTTTTTGTGGAAAGACGTAAATAATTCTTCCTTTTTCAGTCAGAAAAAATATTTTGAACACTGAATTTTCTTCTTAAAATATTTCGAAAAATACTTTACATTTACTACAATATATTTAACATTTCATTAGTTATGACCTTAACAATGAAATGTTAAAACGTTCTGTCTATTTTACATCTGTAACCCATTAACTCTAAATAAAAGTGAAAGCAAAAGGATTAGTTCTCGTGTTTTGTGTGTTTTTTATTTTTCAATCCTGCGGTAGAAAATCAGCTGCAGATTTCAATTCCGATTTTTCATTATTTAAAGAGTATATAGTCAGTTTTACGGGGGGAATAGTCTCTTCGGAATCTGATATTCGGGTGGTTTTGGCTTTCGATAAAAAAGACTGGAAAGCCAATCAGGTTTTAGACAGCGATTTGTTTGATATTTATCCAAGTGTCGACGGAAAAGTCGTGGCACTTTCGCCTAATACAATTGCTTTTATCCCGGAGAAAAAGCTAAAACAAGGAACAGAATATCAGGTAACCTTAAACCTTGATAAACTGATTACAATTCCGAAAGAGAAAGAGGCGGCACTTTCGAAATTCAACTTTACCGTAAAAACAATCAAGCAGGATTTTACCATAAATACTGCCGATATTCAGTCGTATAGTAAAGAATATCAATATTTAAACTGTGTTTTAAAAACAGCAGACAATATTGATCTTGAAACCGCTAAAAAATTAGTTTTAGCTAAGCAAAAAGGAAATAATCTTAAAATTAAATTCGAAAAAAAATCAGGATTAGGCAAAGAATTCAATTTTATAATTGATAGTATTCAGCGTTATTCAGAAGGAACAAATCTGGAGATTTTGTATGACGGAAGCGATTTTGATATCGATCAGAAAGGAGAATTAGATTATGCAGTTACCGGTTTAACCGAATTTAAAATTGTAAAAGTCGATGTTCCGGAAGGAAGCAATCAGTCGGTTTTAATTAATTTTTCTGAACCATTAGAAAAAGGGCAGGATTTTAAAGGATTGGTTTCGATTCAGAATGCCAATAATCTGAAATTCTCCACTCAGGGAAATTTACTGAAAGTTTATTTTAGTAATGAAGCACCCGCCAAAAAAGAAGAACCGGTTCCTGTTGCAGTTGAAGAATCAGCAGTTTCGCTGGTAGATTCTGCGGCAGTTGTGGTGGATAGTGCGGCCGCAGTCGTTGATGATGCTGTAGAAGTGGTTCAGGATGAAGAAGCCGAGCCGCAACAAATTCTGGCAGGAGATTTATTGATTGAAGTTTTTCAGGGAATCGAAAGTCAATACGGCAAAAAGATGGACTCAAATTTCAATGAGAAAATTACTTTTGACCAAATAAAACCCGGAGTTCGCTTCATCAAAAACGGAACGATTCTGCCAAGTTCAAATAATTTAAAACTGAATTTCGAAGCCGTAAATTTAAGTGCCGTTGATGTAAAAGTGTATAAGATTTACAAAAACAACATTCTTCAATTTCTTCAGTATAATGAATTAAACGGAAGTCAGAACCTCAAAAAAGTAGCGCAGCCCGTCGCTAAAACAACGCTCAAATTAAATGAAAGCAATTTAGTAAATCCAAGTAAATGGAACACATTTGCATTGGATTTATCTAAAATAATTACGCCCGAACCAGGCGCAATTTACAGAGTAGAATTTGCTTTTAAAAAGAAATATTCTTTGTATAAATGCGAATCATCAGAAGAAGATGAAAATACTGAAGACGAAGACGAAGTCGATGAAAATGACGTAAACTACAGCGGAAACTCGTATGATGATTACTATTATGATGACGATTATGAGTGGAGAGAAAGTCAGGATCCTTGTACGAATTCCTATTATTATAATGCCAGAATTGCGACGAATATTCTAGCCACAGATTTGGGTGTTATTGCCAAAAGAGGTGAGAATAAATCCTATTTATTTGCGGTAAATAATATTGTTACAACAGAACCGGTTTCGAATGCGAGAGTCGATTTGTACAATTATCAACAACAAAAAATAACAACCGGAACCACAAGCAGCGAAGGAATTGCTTCTTTTCAATTGGATAAATTTGCCTATTTTGCTATTGTAACTCTGGGAGATCAATCAACTTACGTAAAGCTGGATGATGGACTTTCATTATCCGTAAGTAATTTTGATGTTGCGGGCGAGACTTTACAAAAAGGTTTAAAAGGTTTTATTTATGGAGAACGTGGCGTTTGGCGTCCCGGAGATAATTTGTATTTATCTTTTATCTTAAACGATGCTTCGAATAAATTGCCAAAATCACATCCGATAAAATTTAGACTGAATGATCCAAACGGAAAAACGACCTATCAGACAATTCAAAGAACAAACGAATTAAATCATTATTCGTTTATAGTTCCAACAAGTGCCGATGCGCCAACCGGAAATTGGGAAGCGATGATAAGTGTTGGTGGTGCGAAATTTTACAAAAGCATTAAAATTGAAACCATCAAACCGAATCGTTTAAAAATAAAAAATACGTTCCAGAGAACCGTTTTATCTTCGTCTTATCCAAATACAAGTAATCTTGAAGTTACGTGGTTACATGGCGCTATTGCTAAAAATCTGAATGTAGAAATGCAGGCGAAGTTTTCGCAGCAAGCGACCACTTTTAAAGGATATGAAAAATTTACTTTTGATGATTTGGTACGCCAATTTAGTACAGAAGAAATCAATGTTTTCTCTGGAAAATTAAACGAAAACGGAAAAGCTTCGGTCAATATTGAACCAAAATTGCAAGGTCAGGCGCCGGGAATGTTGCGTGCTTCGTTCATCACAAAAGTGTATGAAGAAGGAGGCGATTTTAGCACAGATGTTATTTCGACTACGTATTCGCCTTATAAAACGTATGTTGGTATAAAATCTCCGGAACCTAATAAATACGGAATGCTGGAAACCAGAACCGCAAATCGTTTTGATATTGTGACACTGGACGAAAACGGAAGACCAAAACCGGTCAGAAATCTGGAAGTAAAAGTATACAAAGTAGAATGGCGCTGGTGGTGGGATGCATCAACAGATAATTTATCCAATTATAATTCATCGAATGCTACAACTTCATACAAAACATTTATAGTAAATACAGATGCAAGCGGAAGAGGAGCAATCCAGTTTTCGTTAACCGATGAAGAATGGGGACGTTATTTAATTCGCGTTTCCGATAATCCAAATGGTCATGCGACGGCATTAACCGTAAATATTGACTGGCCAATCTGGTCTGGAAAAACCCGTAACAGAGATGCCTCTACAGCAAATATGTTGGTTTTTTCTACCGATAAAAAGAATTATGCAGTTGGCGAAAAAGCACAGATATCTTTCCCTTCAAGTGAAGGCGGACGTGCTTTGATTTCGATTGAAAACGGATCAAAAGTAGTGCAGACCATTTGGGCAAAAACACAAAAAGGAGAGACTAAAGTCGAAGTTCCAATTACTGCTGCAATGGCGCCAAATGTGTATTTTAATATTACGCTTTTACAGCCGCACGCTTCAACTAAAAACGATTCGCCAATTCGTATGTACGGAATTGTTCCTATTGAAGTTGTCGATAAAAATACGATTCTGGCACCAACGCTTTCAATGCCTGATGTTTTAAAACCAGAACAAACTTTTACGGTAAAAGTAGGGGAGAAAACAGGTAAAGAAATGACATATACCATTGCCGTTGTTGATGAAGGTTTACTGGATTTAACCCGTTTTAAAACGCCAAATGCATGGGATAGTTTTTATGTTCGCGAAGCTTTGGGCGTAAAAACCTGGGATATTTATGATGATGTAATTGGCGCTTATGGCGGAAAAATAAATCAGATTTTCAGTATTGGTGGAGATCAGGATTTAGGTGGCGGAAAAGCTAAAAAAGCCAATCGTTTTAAACCGATTGTATTGTATTATGGTCCGTTTAAATTAGAAAAAGGACAAACAAAATCGCATCAGTTAAAATTACCAAAATACATTGGTTCCGTTCGGACTATGGTTGTTGCCGGTGATGCCAATACAAGTGCTTACGGAAGTGTAGAGAAAGCAACGCCTGTAAAAAGTCCGTTGATGGTTTTGGCTTCACTGCCAAGAAAAATTTCACCTTCAGAAAAAGTGACAATTCCGGTTACGGTTTTTGCAACTGAAAAAAATATTAAAAATGTTTCCATTCAGATAAAAACCAGCAACGGATTGCAAGTAATGGGAAGTGCCACGCAATCATTGACATTTGCTTCGCCCGATGAAAAAATGGCATATTTTAATTTGGTAGTAGGTTCTGCGACTGGAATTGCCAAAGTTCAGGTAATTGCAACATCCGGAAAAGAGAAATCAGTTTATGATGTCGAAATTGATATGACGAATCCAAATCCGGTTACCAATACGTTTACCGATGTTATTTTGGCACCAAATAGCACCAAAACGATTTCATGGAAAACCTTTGGAGTTTCAGGAAGTAATAAAGCGAGATTAGAAGTTTCGTCAATGCCAACCATGAATTTAAACGGAAGATTGCAATATCTTATTCAATATCCGCATGGTTGTGTAGAGCAAACAACTTCATCTGTTTTTCCACAATTATTCCTGAATGATGTTGTCGATTTAGATGCAACCCGCAAAGGAATTATTCAAAAAAATATTACGGCAGGAATTACCAGATTAGGAAGTTTTCAGTTATCAAACGGAGGGGTAGCTTACTGGCAAGGTAACACCATTGCAGACGATTGGGGAACTTCATACGCAGGACATTTCCTGATTGAAGCCGAGAAAAAAGGATATGTTTTACCTATTAATTTCAAATCAAAATGGATTTCGTATCAGCAAAAAGAAGCGAAACAATGGCGTTTTGAACCTAAATACGGGAATGATTTAGCACAATCGTACAGATTATATACATTGGCTTTGGCCGGAAATGCAGATCTTTCTTCGATGAACAGATTGCGTGAAACTAAAGGAATTTCGAACGAAAGTAAACTTCGTTTAGCAGCAGCCTATGTTTTGGCAGGACAAAAATCAGCCGGACAAAATCTATTATTAAGCACCAGTATTGATACTGAATCGAGCAATTACAATTATTACTATTACGGTTCAAGCGAAAGAAACAGAGCAATGGCCTTAGAAACGATGTTGCTTTTAGGACAAAAACAAAAAGCATTTGCAATGGCTACGAAACTAGCCAAAGAAATGTCAAACAATCAATGGATGAGTACGCAGACAACGGCGTATTGCTTGTATTCAATGTCAAAATTTGCCATTAGCAACGGACCTAAAGGAATTAATCTTCAGTTTAGCAAAAGCGGAAAAGGCGAAACAATAAACACACAAAAAACAATTGCTGACAGAAGTTTGGTTGTTCAAACTGGAGCTAATAGCGTTGTCTTGAAAAACCTTAAAAACAACACGGTTTATGTACGTGTTTTAAATACCGGAATATTACCAATTGGGCAAGAGAACGTAATTCAGAATGATGTTTCTGCTAATATTGTTTTCAAAAATAGAAAAGGCAGTGTAATTAATGTTTCAAAAATCAGTCAGGGAACTGAGTTTATTGCTGAGGTTACCATCAGAAATCAAAGAAATGAAAGCGTTCAAAATGTAGCTTTATCGCAAATTTTACCTTCAGGTTTTGAAATTGTAAATACGCGTTTTACAGATTACGGCGACGCGACAAACAATATTGCTGATTACATAGATATTCGCGATGACAGAACTAATTTCTATTTTGGAATGAAAGCCGGAGAAACGAAAGTCTTTAGAATTCTGCTAAACGCATCGTATCTTGGGAATTATTATTTGCCAGGACTACAATGCGAAGCGATGTATGATAATACATTCCTGGCCAGAACAAAAGGATTTTGGGTTGAGGTGGTGAAATAGGAAATAAAATGGCCCACGGGTTTTACGGATTAAACGGATTTTCGCAGATTAATTTTTAAATTAAGTTGGAAAAAAGTAAAACCCGTTCAATCCGCAAAACCCGTGGGCTAAAATTCAAAAATTTTGAAAAATAAATTAATAGCGTTCTCACAACGCATTATAAATTGGATAAAAAAGAATAAAATAAAATCAGCAATTGCGTTTCTGCTCTTGCTGATTTATTATTTCTCATTACCGCGAACTTTGTTTCAGGAACCTTATTCTACGGTGATTGAAAGTAAAGAAGGAGAGTTATTAGGCGCAAAAATTGCACGTGACGGACAATGGCGTTTTCCTGCGCAAGATAGTGTGCCTGATAAATTCAAGAAGTGTATTGTTTATTTTGAAGACGAATATTTCTATAAACATCCCGGTTTTAACCCTGTTGCGATGGTAAATGCGATCAAACAAAACCGAAAAGCGGGAAAAGTAGTCCGTGGCGGAAGTACGTTGACACAGCAAGTTATCCGTTTATCCCGAAAAGGAAAAGGAAGGACGTATTTCGAAAAAATTATCGAAATTATTCTGGCAACACGATTAGAATTGGGGTATTCTAAAGATGAAATTCTCGAATTATACGCTTCTCACGCACCTTTTGGGGGAAATGTCGTAGGGCTGGAAATGGCTTCGTGGCGTTATTTTGGCGTGCAATCCAATCAATTATCGTGGGCGGAGAATGCAACTTTGGCGGTTTTACCAAATGCACCGAGTTTGATTTATCCCGGAAAAAATCAGATAAAATTACTAAGCAAACGCAACCGACTTTTACTGAAATTGCATCAGGAAGGAATAATTGACCAGCAAACGTATGAACTTTCGGTTCAGGAACCGTTGCCTCAAAAACCGTATGATTTGCCTCAAATTGCGCCTCATTTATTACAGCGTGTCGCGAAAAATGAAGAAGGAACGAGAGTAAAAACCACAATTGATTATGCTTTACAAAACAGGGTCAATCAAATTGCGAGATATTATTACAATCAGTACAAACAGAATGAAGTCAACAATCTGGCGATTTTGGTGATTGATGTTTCGAACAGAAACGTTATGAGTTATGTGGGTAATGCGCCAACAGATAAAGATCATCAAAAAGATGTTGACATTATCGATGCACCAAGAAGTACAGGAAGTATTTTAAAACCGTTGTTATATGCCGGAATGCTTGATGATGGCGAAATATTGCCAAATACTTTGGTCGCTGATATTCCAACGCAGATTGCGGGTTATACGCCGCAAAATTTTAATCTGACTTTTGATGGAGCGGTTCCCGCACATCGCGCTTTGTCGCGTTCGCTGAATATTCCGGCCGTTTTGATGTTGCAGGATTTTGGCGTAAATAAATTTTATGAAGAATTACAGAAATTCAAATTAAGGGATATTAATAAAACACCGGATCATTATGGGTTGTCGCTTATTTTAGGCGGAGCCGAAAGTAATTTGTGGGATTTGTGCCGAACCTATGCAAACCTTTCTTCAACATTGAATTATTATTCTAAAAATCAAGGAAATTACCGAACCAAAGAATTTACGGAACTAAATTATAAAAATGATTTCGAGCCCGATTTTGGTTCAGAAAGTGATCAGAAGAATATTGTAGGCGCGGGATCTATTTGGCTGACGTATAACGCAATGGAAGAAGTAAACAGGCCGGAAGGAGACGAAGCCTGGAAGTTTTATGACAGTTCCTTGAAAATTGCCTGGAAAACCGGAACCAGTTTCGGGAATAGAGATGCATGGGCAATTGGAACAAATTCAAAATATGTAGTTGGAGTTTGGGTTGGAAACGCAACAGGTGAGGGAAGACCAACTTTAACGGGAGTAACAAGTGCAGCGCCCATTTTATTTGATGTTTTTAATTTATTGCCGAGACAAAAATGGTTTCAAACGCCTTATAAGGATTTGGATGAGGTTGAGGTTTGCCGTTTAAGTGGTTATTTGGCTAAAGATGGTTGTCCGAAAATCAAACAATGGGTTCCTAAAAAAGGAAAATCTACGGCCGTTTGTCCGTATCATAAAACAGTTCATTTAGATAAAACAGAGAAATTTCAGGTCAATAGCAGTTGCGAAAGCATTGATGATATCGTGACTAAAAACTGGTTTGTTTTGCCGCCCGTAATGGCTTGGTATTATAAAAGTCAGCATATTGAGTATTTACCTTTGCCTCCGTTTAAAGAAGATTGTCAGGGAACACAAACCACTACAATGGATTTTATTTACCCGAAAACGAACAGTAAAATCTACTTAACGAAGAATTTTAATAGCGAAGTTCAGCCTGTGATTCTTAAAGTTGCTTATTCGGAAAGGGATAAAGAATTGTTTTGGTATGTTGATGATGTTTATAAAGCGACTACAAAAACGTTTCATGAATTGCCTATTACGCCAACTTCTGGAACGCATTATATTACGGTTGTGGATGTTTATGGGAACGAAATTAGAAGAAAAATAGAAATTGTAAGAGAATAATAGTCTTATGAAAATGAGTTTTCTAGCCCTGATGGGAGGGAAATCCTTTTGTGCCGGGGTTCGGTACAAAAGATTGGAAGGACAGCAGGAAATAGCTCCTAATAAAAATAATTCGTGAAAATTCGTGGCAACAATAACGCACAAAAAAACCGCCAGTCTTTCGAGAGGCGGTTTTCGTTTTATTCTGAAATAACATTTCCTTTTTTATCATAGAAATGGTATTCTAAGTACGTGTAAGCGTCACGAGGTATGATTTTCACCCATTTTTTATGTTCAAAAAACCATTTTGAACGTAATGATGGAAAACCTTTGCTGAGGTATGCAGCCACAAACGGATGTACATTAAGTACGACACTTTTGTGGATTTTTAGAATTCTGTCTAAATCAGATGCGATTTTATCAATGATTAAAATTGGCGCTTCAATTTCGCCATGTTCATTGTTTGGATCTTCTTCTCTAGTTTTAATATTTACTTCTGGTCTTACGCGTTGTCTGGTAATTTGAACTAAACCAAATTTACTAGGCGGTAAGATTTTATGCTTTGCTTTATCGTCGCTCATTTCTTCTCGCAAGAAGTCGAACAAGACTTTCCTGTTTTCAGGATTTGACATATCGATAAAATCAACTACGATTATCCCACCCATATCACGCAAACGAAGTTGTCTGGCGATTTCAGCAGCTGCAATCATATTTACTTCCATGGCGGTGTCTTCCTGATTAGTCGCCTTATTCGAACGGTTTCCGCTGTTTACGTCTATAACGTGAAGAGCTTCAGTATGTTCGATAATAAGATACGCGCCTTTACTCATGGAAACGGTTCGTCCAAATGAAGTTTTGATTTGTCTCTCTATATTGTATTTCTCGAAAATTGGAGTGTCATTTGATTGATAAAACTTAACAATCGATTGTTTTGAAGGTGCAATTTCTTGCAGATATTCCTTCGTTTGGTGGAACAACTCTTCATCATCTATTTGAATACCACTAAAGGTATCGTTGAATACATCTCTTAATATTGAAGAAGCTCTGTTGAGTTCTCCTAATACTTTTGATGGATGATGAGCAGTTGGTAATTTTTTACACATTGCAGTCCATCTGCCAAGCAGGTTCTGCAAATCTTTTTCTAATTCGGCTACGTTTTTGCCTTCGGCTACTGTGCGAACAATAACACCAAATCCTTTTGGTTTGATAGATAATACAAGTCTTTTTAGACGATCCTTTTCTTTTTTGTCTTCTATTTTTTGAGAAATAGAAACGCGGTCAGAAAACGGAACGAGAACAATAAATCTTCCTGCCAATGAAAGCTCAGCGCTTATTCTTGGACCTTTGGTAGATATAGGTTCTTTAACGACTTGTACTAAAACAGATTGATTGGCACTTAAAATATCAGTAATGATGCCATCTTTGTCAATCTCTTTTTCAAACTGAAAGGTTTTTAGGGAGAAATCTTTTATTTTACCTGCGCTTACAAGTTTTATGAATTTCAGTTGGGAAGCTAAGTTAGGTCCTAAATCGTGATAATGTAAAAAAGCATCTTTTTCGAAGCCTACGTTTACAAAAGCAGCATTAAGTCCGGCAACGGGTTTTCGTATTTTGGCAATAAATATATCACCAACCTGAAAGTTGCTTTTCTCTTCTTCCTTGTGTAATTCAATTAGTTTTCCATCTTTTAATAAGGCAAAATCTACGGCTTCAGAACTAGATCTAATGATTAATTCTTTATTCACACTGTAAATTTTTATCCAGACTTTTAGTTTCAGGTTTTTAAGTTTCAAGTTTCAGGTTTTGCAACTCATAACTCATAACTTATAACTCATAACTGAATTGTAAGGATGGATTAAACAATATTTTTTAACAGGTATTGAACCCGGGGAAAAGAAGATTAGTAGAGAATAGAATCTAGAGAATAGATTTTTAAGTCTATCTTCTATTTTCTTTACTCTTTCATCTTTTTTCAATTTCAATGAACGTTTAAAAAGAAAAAAGTAGTTTAAAACTACTTTTTCTTTTTGTGGCGGTTAGCTCTCGCTCTTTTTTTTCTTTTGTGCGTAGCTACCTTATGTCTCTTTCTTTTTTTACCACTTGGCATATCTTTTCGATTTTATGATTAATTAATAGTATTATTTTGCTTCGTTGTTTGTTTTTACTCCTTCTACAAAAACTTTTGCAGGTTTAAACGCAGGAATGTTGTGTGCTGGAATTTTGATAGTGGTGTTCTTAGAAATGTTTCTACCTGTTTTTTCAGCTCTTGTTTTTACGATAAAACTTCCAAAACCTCTTAGGTAAACATTGTCTCCAGTTTCTAAAGAAGTTTTAACTTCTTCCATAAAAGTTTCTACTGTTGCTTGAACATCTCCTTTTTCAAGACCTAGTTTCTCTGAAATTTTCGCTACGATATCTGCTTTCGTCATTTTCTTTCCTATTTTATTTTATAAATGGTGTACTATTTTTTTGAGTTTGCAAATATAGGAATTAAAAAAATAATTAATCAAGCTAATTCGTTAAATTTTAATTACATAAACATTTACTTTTGTTTTCTAAGAATTTTACAATGGATTTTTCTAACATATTGATAAAATGGTATTTACAAAACAAGCGTGATTTGCCTTGGCGAAATACGGCTAATCCTTACCATATTTGGCTCTCAGAAATTATGCTGCAGCAAACAAGAGTTGCGCAGGGAATGCCCTATTTTTTTGCTTTTACAAAGGAATTTCCTACGGTGTTTGATTTGGCAAATGCCTCAGAAGAGCAGGTTTTGAAACTTTGGCAGGGTTTAGGGTATTATTCCCGCGCCAGAAATCTTCATAAAACAGCTCAATTTGTCGCAAATGACTTAAATGGTGTTTTTCCGGATAATTATAAAGATTTGCTAACTTTAAAAGGAATTGGCGATTATACGGCTGCTGCAATTGCATCTTTTTCTTATAATGAAGCCGTTCCGGTTGTTGACGGAAATGTATTTCGGGTGCTTTCTCGTTATTTTGATGTCGAATTAGATATTGCTCTACCGGCAACTAAAAAAGAATTTGCCAGACTCGCCTATGAATTAATGCCAAAAGATAACCCGGCAATTTTTAATCAGGCGATAATGGAGTTTGGTGCTTTGCAATGCGTGCCTAAAAGTCCTGAGTGTTCCGTTTGCGTATTTAATGGGAGCTGTGCAGCTTTACAAAAAAAGAAAGTATCGGTTTTGCCTGTAAAATCTAAAAAGCTCAAAGTCACAAACCGTTTCTTCAATTATTTGATTTTGGAAGATAATTTAGGTAATACGTTGATTCAAAAAAGAACAGCAAAAGGAATCTGGCATAATTTATATGAATTTCCTCTTTTAGAAACTTCTGAAATTGTTGGTTTTGATGTTGTTTCAACAGCGGTTAAAAACAATGTTTTTTCTCATTATACTATATTAAGTATTGAAGAGTGTAGTGAGGCAACTGTAATTCATAAACTTTCGCATCAGCATTTGCATATTCAGTTTTGGAAAGTTAAAATTCACGGAAAAATAGAGAATGGATTGAACATCAGTGATTTGAAGGTTTTTCCTTTTCCAATTGTGATATATAATTTTATAGAAAAGCAAGAAATAGTTTGCAAAAAAAATGTATCTTTGAATAACACCATTAGATAAATACCACCTTATGAACGGAACATTAAATAAAGTAATGCTAATTGGCCATTTAGGAGATGATGTGAAGATGCATTATTTTGACGGAGGAAATTGTATTGGTCGTTTTCAATTAGCGACTAACGAAGTTTATATTAATAAAACCACAAATGAAAAAATAACTTCAACAGAGTGGCATAATTTGGTTGTGCGTAATAAAGCGGCTGAAATTTGCGAAAAATATTTGTCAAAAGGCGATAAAATATATGTTGAAGGACGTATAAAATCACGCCAATGGCAAGCCGAAGACGGAACAACAAAATATACGACCGAAATTCAGGTTACCGAGTTTACTTTCTTGACAACCAAAAAAGAAACAGGAAATCATAAACCAAATCACGATTCAGAATCCGCAAAAAACACTAACTTTGATGCGAATACCGAAGGCTTGCCCATAAACGATTTGCCTTTTTGATTGTTTAACTAATCTTTTTTAATTTGGACCCGGAGCCCAGTTTACTTTTCATTGCTAATTTAGACATCAATTTAATTATTGGTTTTGTCGGAATATTTATTTTGCTCTTCTTGTCAGCAATTGTTTCAGGTGCCGAAGTAGCCCTTTTTTCCTTATCACAAAAAGATATTGATGATACTTTACAGGAAAACCTCCCAAAAGGAAAAATCATTTCAAATCTTTTAGATAAACCCAAAAAACTCCTGGCAACATTACTGGTTGCCAATAACTTTTTTAATATTGGCGTGGTTATTTTGTTTTCTTTTATCGGACAAAATATTTTTGCACACATAGAATCTCCCGTACTTAAATTTATTTTAGAAGTAATTGTAGTTACTTTTCTGATTTTGTTGTTTGGCGAAGTTTTGCCTAAAGTTTATGCCAGTCGAAACAATATAAAGTTTGCCAAACGCGTTGCTTATCCAATCGCTTTTTTAGATAAATTACTATCGCCAATAAGCTTGCCTATGCGCAGGGTTACTTTATATTTGCAAAATAAATTAGGGAAACAAAAAAATAGTTTTTCAATAAATCAGCTTTCTCAGGCCTTAGAACTTACAGATTCTGAAGGAACATCAAGCGAGGAACAAAAAATACTTGAAGGAATTGTTTCTTTTGGAAACACAGATACCAAGCAGGTTATGAGTCCCAGGATTGATATTTTTGCATTAGAAATATCAGAATCCTTTGAGACTATTTATCCGAAAATAATCGAAAAAGGATTTTCAAGAATTCCGGTTTACAGAGATAATATTGATCAGATTGAAGGTGTCTTGTTTGTCAAGGATTTATTGCCTCATATTGATAAAAAAGAGTTTGAATGGCCAACTTTAATGCGTGAAGCTTTTTTTGTTCCTGAGAATAAAAAACTGGATAATCTTTTAAAGGATTTTCAGAGTCTTAAAAGCCATTTGGCAATTGTGGTTGATGAATATGGCGGAACATCAGGATTAGTATCTTTAGAAGATGTTATTGAAGAAATAGTTGGAGATATAAGTGATGAGTTTGATGACGAAAATTTAAATTTTTCTCAAATAGACGAAAAGAATTTTCTTTTTGAAGGGAAAATCAACATGAAAGATTTCTACAGAATCGTCGATGTAAACGAAGATATTTTTGAATCTCATAAAGGTGAAGCCGAAACATTAGCGGGATTTATTCTCGAAATTCTGGGTAATTTCCCTAAAAAAGACCAAAAATTAGCTTTCGAAAATTGTGTTTTTACCATAGAAACAGTTGATAAAAAGCGCGTAAAACAAATAAAAGTAACAATAGAATAAAATGCTTAAAAGAATAATTTCGACAGCGACAATTTTGCTAACCCTGACAGTTTTAAGTTGTAAAGATGATGTGCTGCCTAAACCAGCGAGTTTTTTGCGATTAGATTATCCGGAAGCAAAATATGTTAATTTTGAAAACAATTGTCCGTTTACTTTCGAAATGAACGAAGCCGCTACAATAAAAGGCGAAAAAGACTGCGGTTTTGCCATTACATATCCTAAAATGAAAGCCACTATTTACCTTACTTATAAACCTGTAAATGGCGATATTCAGAAATTGCTAAAAGACGCTCAAAAATTAACGTACGAGCATGTTATCAAAGCAGATGATATATTGGAACAACCATATTTAAACCCTCAAAAAAAGGTTTACGGAATGTTTTATCAAGTTGACGGAAATGCGGCTACAAACTCTCAATTTTACGCAACAGACAGTACAAAACACTTTATAACGGGATCGGTTTACTTTTATGCAAAACCCAATTTTGATTCGGTTATGCCGGCAGCGAGTTATATCAAAAATGATATGCAGAGATTGATGGAAACACTGAAGTGGAAATAAGAAAATACAAAGCATAAAAAAAGGCATTCGATTGAATGCCTTTTTTTATCCTTAAAATTAAATTCACTTTTAAAATAAATCCCAACAACAATTGGAATTTGGAATTTAAAAAATATTGAAGTTTATGTTTAAGATTTAATATTCGAAACTTTATACGTTTTTCCGTCTCCCGTTTCCTGAACAACTTTAGTTAATTTTTCCTGGTTTTGAATCGTTTTATCAAATGTAACAGTTGCCAGTTTTTTATCAAAATCAACGGTTGCTTTTTCAACTCCTTCAAGATTAGATAATTCTTTTTCGATTGTTTTTGCGCATCCAACCGCGCAAGTCATTCCTTCTACAGTAAAACTTGCAGTTTGTAAATTTTCAGTGGCGATTGCTTTATGTTCTTTTGGCGCTTCTTTTTCGGCTTGGGCTTTAATCAAAGCTAAACTTTTGTCTTCTTCTTTTTTGCAGCTTACAAATACTAAACCTGCGATGGCTGCAGTAGCTATAATTTTTGTGAATTTCATTATATATAATTTTAAATTGAGAGTTGACTTTATTGCAAAATTAATAAAAAGGAAGAGGTCAGTTCATAAATTTATTACAAATTTGCAGTAAAATACTCTGTATGGATGCAAAACAATTAAAGTGGGCTTATTTACTCGTACTATCGCTTATTTGGGGAAGTTCTTTTATTTTGATAAAAAGAGGATTGGTCGGATTAACGGCGATACAAGTTGGATCATTCCGAATTATTTTTGCAGCCTTATTTTTATTGATTGTAGGTTTTAAGAGTTTAAAGAAAATTTCGCGCCGCCAATGGAAGTTTGTTGCCATAACCTCTCTTTTTGGGACTTTTACTCCGGCTTATCTTTTTGCCATTGCAGAAACCGAAGTTGATAGTTCGATAGTTGCTATTTTAAATTCGCTTACGCCTTTAAATACTTTGGTTTTAGGAATTTTAATCTTCGGAATCCAATTTCAAAAAAGACAGGTTTTAGGTGTTTTTGTTGGTTTAGTAGGTTGTTTATTATTGGTTTTAAGCGGCGCATCGGCACATCCCGGACAAAATTATTATTATGTAGGTTTAGTGGTAATTGCCACACTTTGTTATGCTATAAATGTCAATTTAATCAAAAAATATTTATCCGATTTAAATTCGGTAAGCATCACAACCGGAAATTTTGCAGTGCTGCTTTTGCCGGCATTAATTATTTTAAGTACAACAGATATTCCGCAAAGAATAAGTTTTGAAGCAACTCAACATTCTATCTTTTTTGTAATGATTTTGGGCGTTTTAGGAACCGGAATTGCAAATGTTCTGTTCTTTAAATTGATTCAAATGTCTTCGCCTGTTTTTGCAACATCGGTAACGTATTTAATTCCGATAGTTGCTTTTTTCTGGGGATTATTAGACAATGAAATGCTTACGCCAGTTCAGTTTTTTGGAGCATTTATTATTTTGATTGGCGTTTATTTATCGGCTAAAAAATAAAAAAAACTGGTTAACCACATGTCACCCTGAGCGAAGTCGAAGGGCGCTCCAATTGAAACGGGCTTCGACTCCGCTCAGCCTGACAAACATTATGTAGAATAGTTTTTTTTTTAAAGTCAAATGATTTAAAATATGTCACCCTGAGCGAAGTCGAAGGGCGCGCCAATTAAAACGGGGCTTCGACTCCGCTCAGCCTGACAAAAAGTGTGTAAAGTTTAGTCAACTTTTTTTAAACTTTGGTAAAACTAAAATACATATATTTTTTTTAGGAGCTAATCCCGCTCCCGAAGCCTCGGGACGTTCCAATCTTTTGTGGCGAACCCCGCCACAAAAGAATTTCCACTTCTATCGGGGCTAGAGCAATCATTTTCATATAGATATATTCGTTAAGTTTGTTATTTGATTCTATAATAAAACCATTTTGTCTCTTTTTGAACGAATTAATGTCGAAGCTTTTTAACATTGCTAAAAAAAATTAAATCATTCTAATGGAATTTTATAAAAGAGTTCCATAGGAACGAAACATATTATAGGGATGGATTTTAATCCATCATAATGTAGGCAGGAAATATTTTTGTAGTTATTTTCGTTCTTTTTAGGTATCTTTGGAATCCTAAAATTTAAGATTATGAACTCGATAAAACTTTGCCCGTGTGGTATGCTGGCGGTATTGGAAACAACCGTAACGCTCTCTTAAAAGCGTAGGACAGCTAAGCTATGCGGGTTTTATATTTCCTATAATTTAAGATTATGAGCACAAACACCCTTTCAAAAGAAACAGAATTAAAATTAGCAGATTTTTTCAACAATTCTGTCGATGCTAAGTTTATGGCAAAAACAATCCGACAAGTAAATTATATGCTTGCTTTGAGTTTAATGCGAGAATGTCAAACCTTGGAAACTGATAAAATAAATCTTGAAAACGGTTTTTATTGGTTAAATGAATTAGCAGAAATTCTAAACCCTTATTTAAATGCGGAATAATTCAATAAAAAGGCTGTCGTAATGGACAGCCTTTTTTGTTTTCAAAAATTTGTCAAACTAAGCGAAGTCGAATTGCGCACCAATTGAAACGGGGCTTCGACTTCGCTCAGCCTGACAAACGGTATATGAAATAGTTTTCCAAACTTTATGTTTTAAGACATGTCACCCTGAGCGAAGTCGAAGGGCGCAACGGGCTTCGACTTCGCTCAGCCTGACAAAAATGCTCATAAAAAAAGCTTTGTCAAAGTTTTAAACTTTGACAAAGCCTGTAGAAAACCTCAGAACCTTCCTAAAGAAAATCTGCTTCAGAAACTCCTTCGTTAATTTTAATGTCAGACATTTTAATATCCAATTCAAAACCTACATTCTGAACTAAATTAAAAGGAACTTTTACGCCTTTTACTTCTTTATAATCGTTGAAGTTTGTTATTTGAGTAGATGATTTTCCTCCTTGTTCACGAACTTTAGATTCGGCTACTTTTAAGCCTGATTTAACGTCGTAGAAATAAGTTGTTTTACCATCTTTTATAGCATAAGCATCGCTTCCGTTGATTGGTTCGATTGCATCTACTTTTAAATCTGTTCTTTTTTGTAATTGTAATTCTTCAAACGGAGCTGCATTTGCTTTCATTTCTTTCAGGTCATCGCCTTCAAGGTTTTTGCGTTGTCCTTGTTGTTCGATATAAGCACCTTTTTCGTTCACCACTTGTTTCATTAAATTCATTGTTCCCATAGCAAGCGAAACCATCATTTTTCCTTTTGAATCTAATTTAGATGTAAAAGTTAACGGAGAAGGAGCTTGCGGAATAGAAGTTGTTCCGTTCATGGCAAGCGTTTTTACTGCAGAAACTGCTTTTTCGCCACCAATTGCTTTAATATAATTTTCGAAAACCGTTTTTGCTGTAATTCCTGTTGGAGCTTCTTTTTTGGTAACAGGTTTTTCAATAGAATTTCCGTATTTATCAAAATAGTAAATCGGAATTTGAAGTTTTTCTAAACCCGGAATTACATCAGAACCTTTTCCTGCAATTACAATTCGCATATTGTCTAAAAGAAAATATTTGTTGGCTACACGATAAATATCATCAGGCGTAACATTGCTTATGGCCTGAATGTATTTTTCGTAGAAATCAGCCGGAAGATTTTCTATTTCGATATTCAGTGCATATCGTGCCACAGCCTGCGGTTTTTCGACCTGCATAACAAATCGTCCAATATAACCTGCTTTTACGTTTTTTAATACATCCTGAGAAACTTTTTCAGTTCTGATTCTTTTAATTTCTTTGATAAACTGAACCACAGCGCTATCAGTAACCGTATTTCGAACTGCAGACGAAGCTTTGAATTTGGTTACATATTTTCCGCTTCCAATGCTTGAATTTGCGCCATATGTCCACGCATGCTGTTCACGTAAATTCATGTTCAGATAACTATTAAAATCGCCGCCTAAAATTTGATTTGCAATTACTGCAGGGAAAAAATCAGGATCGCTCATTTTTAAATTCACGGTATTTACCAATGAAATTTCAGATTGAACGGCATTTGGAACATCAACAAAATCAATTTGAAGTTTAGAAACATTCTCCGGATTTGGATACGTGTTTTTTGGAGCAGTTTGTTTTTTCCATCCACCAAAAAGTTTTTCTACAGCTGCTTTTGTTTCTTTAAACTTAACATCACCAATTACTACCAAATAAGCGTTTTCCGGAACAAAATACGTTGCGTAATTTGCCTGAACATCTGCAAGGGTTACATTTTTTACGGTTTCTTCAGAGATATATTCTCCGGCAGGATGATTTTTTCCAAAAGCCAAAACATCAACTACACGATTGGCAATTGCAGGAACGCTTTTTTCATCGGCTTTAAGCCCTTCAATCAATTTTGCTTTTTCTTTATCAAATTCTGTTTGTGTAAAATTTGGCTGTAAAGCTCCTTCGGCTAAAAGCTCGAGAACACGTCCTGAATATTTAGAAAGTGAACTTGCATAAGCTCCGGAAGATGTAAAATTAATGCTTGCGCCGTAAAAATCAATCTCTTCGTTAAAAGCTTCTTTGGTTGTTTTTTTGGTTCCGTTTCCAATTAAACTGCTTGTTAATTCATCAACGCCTTTTTTGTTTCCTTCGGTAAAAGGAGCGTTGTCAAGCGTAAGATTAAAGCTTACTCTTGGTAATTTATGGTTTTCAACTACCAAAACTTTCATGCCATTTGCCAAAACAAAAGTCTGCGGTTTTTTGATGTTGACTACTGGCGAATTGCCTGGTTTTGGTTGTGGACGATCTTGTGCTTGCATAATTCCAGTCAGGAATAAAAGGATTAAAAATGTATGTAATTTTTTCATGATTCGATAGCTTAGTTTTGAACTTTTGTTGATGGAATGTAGTCTAAAATTAAACGTTGATTAGGGTTCAGGTACTTTTTGGCAACTTCTCTAATCTCTTCTCTTGTAATCGAATGGTAAAGATCAATTTCAGTATTAATCAGGTTTACATCTCCGTAAAGTAAGTAATAAGAAGCCAGGTTTTCTGCAATTCCTTCAACGCTTGCATTGGCATTCACAAAATTATTATCGAATTTATTTTGTAGTTTTTCGTAATCTTTTTCAGAAATCAGATCCGTTTGGATTTTTACAATTTCTTCATCCATTTCCTTCAGGATATCTGCAGTCGTGTATGGCGCCATTGGCAAACCGTACAAAATGTACATGCCGTAATCTTCCTGACTAAAACCTACAGCGCCAATTTGAAGTGCCATTTTTTTGTCATCGACTATTTTTTTGTACAATTTCGAGCTTTTTCCGTCACTTAAATAAGAAGAAATTAAATCTAAAACCCTCGCATCTCTTGTTTTCATTGATGGCGTTCTGTACGAAGCAACAACCATCGGAATCTGAATATTAGGATCTTCGTAAGTTGCTTTTATCGTCTGAGTGATTGGTTCTTCAACAAAAGTTTGTTTTTTGACATCTTCTCCTCTCGGAATTGGTGCAAAATATTTCTGAATCCATTCTTTAGTTTTGGTTTTGTCAAAATCACCTGCAACTACTAAAACGGCATTGTTTGGCGTATAGAATTTTTTATTAAAAGCCTGAAATTCTTCCAGCGTTGCAGCATCCAGATCTTTCATAGATCCGATAGTTGTCCAGCGATACGGATGATTTTTGAACATGTTTTTTTTAACCTCCGGCAAAATATTTCCGTAAGGCTGATTGTCGTAACGCATTCTCTTTTCTTCTTTTACGACTTCGTTTTGTGTGTCAACGCCAATTTTATTGATAATAGGATGCATTAATCTTTCAGATTCCATCCATAAACCTAGTTCTAAACTGTTAGACGGGAAAACTTCATAATAATACGTTCTGTCATCAGACGTGTTTGCGTTGTTTACGCCGCCATTTGCAGTAACGATTTTCATCCATTCACCGCGTTTTATATTTTGGGTTCCTTCAAATAATAAATGTTCAAAGAAATGTGCAAATCCAGTTCTGTCAGGGCGTTCGTCTTTTGAACCTACGTGATACATTACTGATGAGATAACAACCGGAGCCGAAGGATCATTATGTAAAATCACGTGCATGCCATTGTCTAAATTGTATTCTTCAAAAACTACCTTTTGAGCATGAGCTACTCCGCCAAGCATTAGTGCTGCACTTAACATCATTATCGAATTTTTCATAAAGATTAATAATTTTTATTTACCTAAATAAATAGGTAGCAAAGAGTTGATTATAGTTACATCAAAAATAACTTTTTTTAATCATCAATTAAGGGTCGGGGTCTATTTTCGTGATACTTTAACAAACTTTTACGGCTAAATGTTGTTTTGAAGAGGTTAAAATGCCTTGAAAAACAGACATTAAAGCGAAATAAATATTTTTAGAATAAGAGATTGCACAGTAAATTATTAATTGTATATTTGCAACCTTAAAAATCAATAAATCAATTTGGTATGTATGCAATCGTAGAGATAGCAGGGCAACAATTTAAAGTAAGCAAAGACTTAAAGGTTTATGTTAACCGTTTGGCTAACGAAGAAGGTTCAAGTATTTCATTTGACAAAGTTCTTTTATTAGACGATAACGGAAACGTAACTTTAGGCGCCCCAGCTATAGAAGGTGCTTCAGTAGAAGCTAAAGTGTTACAACACTTAAAAGGAGATAAAGTAATCGTTTTCAAAAAGAAAAGAAGAAAAGGTTACAAAAAGAGAAATGGTCACAGACAATATCTTACTCAAATTGTAATTGAAGGTATTACTGCAGCAGGTGGAACTAAAAAAGCAGCAGCTAAAAAAGCAGTTGTAGCAGAAGATGCTCCGGCAACTGAAGTTGAAGCAGCTCCAAAAGCAAAAAAAGCAGCAGCTCCAAAAGCAAAAAAAGAAGCTACTAAAGAATAATAACAATATTTAAACTCATACGTCATGGCTCACAAGAAAGGTGTCGGTAGTTCGAAGAATGGTAGAGAATCAGAATCAAAACGTTTAGGCGTTAAGATTTTTGGAGGTCAAGCTGCTATTGCTGGGAACATCATCGTTAGACAAAGAGGTTCAAAACATAATCCAGGTGAAAACGTTTACATCAGTAAAGATCACACATTACACGCAAGAGTAGCTGGAGTTGTTAAGTTCCAAAAGAAAAAAGATAACAAATCTTATGTATCTATCCTTCCATTCGAAGCATAATCATTAGACTACTTATTACAAAACCCGTTCGCAAGGCGAACGGGTTTTTTGTTTTTAAACCATATAAGTTATATAAAGAGAATATAAGTTTACTAGATTTTGTTGTTTGACTTATATATCGCAATTGTGTTCGTTTTTTGTCATTTCAAGTAATTCGACAATGATTGAGGATTTTAAGTACGTAGATTATAGTTTAATTTTAAAAGAAAAAACCTTTGTCAAAGTCTAAAACTTTGACAAAGGTCGATGTCAGTAAAATTGGAATTTGGTCCCAATGCTTCGGGATAAAATTTGAATTTAATTATTCCGTATCCTTAGTTTCTTCCAAATTCTCTGTTTTTCTTCCCACTTTTATTTTCGGATTATCCTGTGTTCCGGTAACGGTTAACGGAATTCCGAATATACCTAAAGGAGGAAGTCCTAAACGCATTTTTAAGTTCAATTTTCCGTCTAGACTTGTTGTGCCTTCAATTCTTGGTCTAAAGCCTGCAAACTTAAATTTAAAGCGTTCTACCGTCATGATATTATTTTTGATCGTAGTTTTGATATCAACTTTAGAAACATCGGGATTTTTTATCGATTTAGAATTTGTTTGTTTACTCACGGCAGTAAACATTTTCAGTCCTCTTATTTTTACATCTTTTACAGAAAGTATTCCGCCGCCAATTAACGAAGGATAAACAGGTTCCATATTGCCATTTAAACGTCCTTTTAACTGATAATCCAGCGATACGATTCCTTGGGCTTTTTCAGCAGCGCTTGCCATTTTTCTGAATACTTCAATCTCATTATAAGCTCTTTTAATATCAAAATCCGAAGCTTTAATGGTGTAGTCAAAATTTGCTTTTTGAGTTGTTACAGCCTGATAATTGGCATTCATGGCAACATTGCATCCAATTAAATTAAAACCGGTATTTTGCATGGTCAATTTACCTTGATTCATTTTTAGATTTCCGGTTGCATTTTGAAGAGTTAATTTATCAAAATACACTTTTTGGGCATTTGCCATTAATTGCAAATTCAAATTGGTCGGAATTATAATCACGCCTGTTTGTACAGCTTCCGTTTTAGGAGCCGGAGTTTCGGTTTTGGTCACAGTTGTATTTGCCGGAGTACTCGACATAAATTCATCAACATTAATGTATTTCGCCGTTACGCTAAATGAACCTTTTAAAACTCCTGTATTTGTTGTTACATAATTGAAAACATTTTGCAAATAACCATTCATTTTAAAATCAGATTGTCCGTAAGCAGCCAAAAAGTTATTGAATGACATTTTATCCTGATTGATTTTAAAAATACCTTCTTTAATGATGAATTTCTTTGGCAGATATTCAGATGCAATTCCAATATTTCTAAGTTCAAGCGTTCCTTTATTGTAAAGTTTGCTGTAATTTCCTTTTTCGGCATCGCTTTGTTTTCCTTTCAAAACCAGATCAGCTTTTACAAAACCATCCAAATCAAGTCCTTTTTGAGAAAAAACTTTATAGATTTTATTAACATCAAGTTCGCCTTTTGCTTTAATATCATAAGTCAAATCATTAAAATTGCTTAAATCAGCTTCAACAAAAACAGGTTTTCCTTCAAAAGTAAACTGAGTTGGTTTCAGACTCACTTTCAAATCATCAAAAGTTCCTTTTTGATCCTCAATTTTCGATTTTATTCTAATATTTGTGATTGGATTTGGATAATATTTGGTTTTCAAATAGCCGTTTTCCAAATCAATGATTCCGTTTGTAACCGGGAAAAGTTTGTTTTTCTGATCAAATTTTCCGTTTGCTTTTACATCTCCAACTAAACTTCCTTTTAATTCCAGATCAGGAATTCCTAATGCTTTAGTTAACTTTCCAAGATCAATTTTAGCTTTAAAATCACCATTAATATCAGGCGTATTGGCTCCTTTGATATAGAATTTCGATTTTAGATAATCCTGTTTAATGTTCAGTGATAAATTTTGAGCATCAACAATCAATAGATCCGGATTTAAGGACGGAACTTTTGTTTTAATGTCTAAATTTAAATTAGAAACCGGAAAAGAACTTTTATTATAATTGACAAATCCGCTGTCAATTTTTATATCCAAATTAAGATCTGGCGCTATTTTTTGAGCAGCGATATAATTTCCTTTTAAAGTTAAAAGCAAGTTGGTATTTCCTTTTAATTCGGTTTTAGAAAGCCATGTAATATATTTTGGAGGGAAAGCGGTAAAAACATCATATAAATTACTATTCGTAGATTTTATGACAAAATCCATATTATAACCATCTTTCAAAAAGTCAAATTTCCCTTTAAAATCGACTAAAAGCTGATTGATTTTAAGGTTATTCTGTTGAAAAAAGAACGATAACGAGTTTATATTTACTTTGGTAATCAAATCGGCATCCACTTTTTTATTCATTAAATACGGTTCGCCTTCGTAAACAATATTTAGTTTTTCGATTTTAGCTTTTGAGTATAAATCAAAAACAGCTTTATTTAAATCTCCTTTCCCTAAATAATCAAAACCCAAAGCATCAAAATGAACTTTTGTCGATTGATCGTCGTAAATTATTTTGCTGTTTAAAATTTCAATTCGTTCCAGTTTTAAAGCGGTATCAGTACTGTCTTTTGGATTCTCAGCCTGCGATGACGATTTGTAAACGTTGTAATTTGCTTCGCCTTTGGCATTCACTTTTACATTAATAAAGGAATCAGATAAATAAATCTGATCGATTTTTACAGCTTTGCTAAAAACTAAACTGGCGACATTTATTCCAAAAGAAACCTCTTTTGCAGTAATGAATTTTTCGTTTTTGTATGGTGCAGATCCGTTAAGGCTTAGATCATTTAAGGTTAAAGTTAAGGACGGAAAATGATGAAAAAAGGAAATCGAAACATCAGAATAATTAAGTTCTGCACTAAGTTTTTCGTTAGCAGTTTTCTTAATTTGCTCTTTAATTTTATCAGCAAAAATAATAGGCGTAATAAATAATAATGCTAAAATAACAACAAAAGTAATTCCTGTATATTTGGCCGTTTTTAATAGAATTGACTTGGTTTTATTTGTTGACATGGTGAATAAGTGGTATTATAATAGATAAAAAAACGGATAAAATATTTATCCGTGAACTGTTTCTTTTTTTCCGTAATTGGTAATAATAGAACCTTCGTATTCGATCCATTCTTTCCAACGTTTGTCGATGTCTATATTGTCTGTATATTTTCTGGCAAATCCTAAAAAAGTCGTGTAATGTCCCGCTTCAGAAATCATTAGATCACGATAAAATTTGGCTAATTCTTCGTCTTTTATATTTTCCGAGAGCACTTTAAAACGCTCGCAGCTTCGGGCTTCAATCATGGCTGAGAATAATAATCGATCGCAAAGAGCGTCTTTACGGCTTCCGTCTTTTTTCATAAATTTAAAAAGTTCATTTACATAATGATCTTTTCGTTCACGGCCCAATGTCAAACCTCTTTTTTTGATAATATCATGTACCATTTGCAAATGCTCTAATTCTTCTCTCGCAATTACAAGCATTTCAGTTACTAACTCTTCTAATTCAGAATTGTAAGTAACTAAACTGATGGCGTTTGAAGCTGCTTTTTGCTCGCACCAAGCGTGATCTGTCAAGATTTCTTCGATATTTGACTCAACGATATTTACCCAACGAGGGTCTGTGGCTAATTTTAATCCTAACATAATTTATCAGAAAACTGTGATGTGCAAAATTAGTGTTTTTTATGACCGAAAGTCAGGAAATACGCTTAAAAAACCATTATTTTGTATGTTCAAAGAATTAGCGATGAATCAAACTAAAAAACTTTTAATTATTGGTTTTGTCTGGCCTGAACCAAATTCGTCTGCGGCGGGTGGCAGAATGATGCAATTGATTTCTATTTTTAAACAAAATGAATTTGAAATTACATTTGCAAGCCCGGCTTTAGACAGTGATTTTATGGTTGATTTATCCCAGTTTGGAGTTACAAAAAAATCAATTGAACTGAATAATTCCAGGTTTGATGATTTTATAATGGAGCTTAATCCGGATGTAGTTTTGTTTGACCGTTTCATGATCGAAGAACAATTTGGATGGCGCGTAGCCGAAAATTGCCCAAAAGCGATCCGTTTATTAGATACTGAAGATTTGCATTGTTTAAGAACGGCAAGGCAAAAAGCATTCAGGGAAAACAGAAACTTTGAACTTCATGATTTATTGTCTGAAGAAGTGGCAAAACGTGAAATTGCAAGCATTTTAAGATGTGATTTGTCGTTTATTATTTCCGAATTTGAAATGAATCTTTTAAAAGAAATATTTAAAATCGATTCCAGTTTATTGTATTATTTGCCATTTCTGGTTTATGAAATGTCTGATTTGGATTTGTTGAAATTGCCTTTGTTTGAAGAAAGGAAAAATTTTGTGTTCATCGGAAATTTTCTCCATGAACCCAATTGGAATACCGTTCAATATTTAAAAGAAACGATTTGGCCGTTAATAAAAAAGCAATTTCCAGAAGCTGTTTTAGAAGTTTACGGCGCTTATCCGTCGCAAAAAGTATTGCAGCTGCATCAGCCTAAAAATGGTTTTTTTATTATGGGAAGAGCTGCAGATGCGAATGAAGTGGTGAAGAATTCTCGTGTTGTTTTGGCACCAATTCGTTTTGGAGCAGGTTTAAAAGGCAAATTATTAGAAGCCATGCAATGCGGAACGCCAAGTATGACTTCAACAATTGGTTCTGAAGCAATGCATGCAAATTTGCCTTGGAATGGTTTTATTACCGATGATATTGAAACCTTTGCAAAAAAAGCAGTTGACTTATATCAGGATGAAAATTTGTGGAAACAATCTCAAAAAAAAGGAGTTGCAATTGTCAACGAATGTTATCAGTTAAGCAAATATTCGACAGCTTTGGTTGCAAAAATTAATTCACTTTTAAGTGATTCCGAAAGCCATCGTTTGCATAATTTCATGGGAAGTTTATTGCAGCATCACACCTTAAAAAGCACCAAATACATGGCAAAATGGATTGAGGCTAAAAATAAAAATTAAGGCTTCATTCTTCCAAAACCTACCGTTTCACGATACAATTGCGGCGAAACATCAGCATTTGTTTTAAAAAATCGGCTAAAATAATGTTCGTCGTCATAGCCCAATTCATAAGCGATTTCTTTTACCGTTTTATTGGTCATGTATAATTCTCTTTTGGCTTCAATTATAATTCTTTCGGCAATTAAATCCGTTAAGGTTTTATTGAAATAATTCTTGGATAATTTAGCTAAGGCTTTCGCCGAAATGTTCAGCATTTCTGCATAATTTCCTGCAGAATGTTTGGTTTTGAAATTATCTTCGATAGCATCTTTTAAAGTTTGAAGAATAAAAGGTTCTTTAGAATCCGGAATCGATTTCATTTCTTCTAGCTGTTGATTTTTTAATCTCGAAGCTGTAATCAAAAATATCTTTAAATAAGAAATCAATAAGTCATATTGCGCCAATTCTGCGTTTTGAATCTCCGTTTTCATTTGATCTAAAACCATTTTGAAAATTATCGCAGCCTCTTCGGGAATTATAGTAAATGGCGGCTGATACACATTATTGAATAAAACACCATTACATGAAACTTCCTTTTGGTGGTAATGAATGCAGTAAAAATCAGGATGAAAATGAATCGCAATTCCTTCAATTGGTTCATTTACGCAAAGCATAAAAGGCTGATACGGTGAAAAGGCGAGGAGTGAGTTTTCTTTAAATTGATGCTCAGCAAAATCGGCTTTTACTTTGCCTTTTCCTTTGGTAACCCAAATTAAAGAGAAATAATTATTACGCTGTAAATGATCAAAATGGCTGTTGTCATCAAACGGAAGGAGTTTAAAAGCCAGATTCCCATTCTGCGGATTAATTAAAGTAAAAACATTGTGATTGCTCATATTTGCTGGTTTTTGGAAATATAAAGATAGTCATGAATAAATTCACAACTATCTTTATACTTTATTTTTTGTTGAATTAGTTTTGTAGCTCCAAGCTTGGAACTGCTGGAAAATCAATTTCTGTATTGGCCGTATTATTGAAATAGTTTGTTAGAACATTCAATGCTACGTGTGCTACAATTTCTGCAATTTCAGCTTCAGAAGCTCCAGCATTTTTAACAGCATTTACATCTTCGTTGTTTACTAAACCATTTTTACTCACTAATGTTTTAGCAAATTTTAATATAGCATCAGTTTTAGCATCTACAGAATTTCCTGTTCTTGCGTCGTGTAAAACTTGAGCATCAGCTTTTAATAATTTTTCTCCAATAAATGTATGAGCGGCAACACAATACTCACATGAATTGCTTTCTGAAATTATCAATGCTAATAATTCACCGGTTTTTGCGCTTAATTTTCCGTGGCTAAGCGCTCCGCTTAAATTTAAATAACCTTCTAATACTGCCGGAGAATTTCCCATTGTTCTCATCATGTTCGGAACAACACCTAATTTAGCTTGTACAGCGTTGAATAAATCTTTAGTTTTTCCTGTTACTTCTTCCGGGTTTAATGCTGTTAATCGTGTCATTTTATTTAATTTTTGATGTTACTTATTAATTGTTGTCTTTTGACATTACAAAGGTGCGACGATTACAGATTTTAGAACATGGAGGATTAACGCTATGTGATGGACAATTTTCCCTGAGTGTTTTTTTTTGAGTAAAGAGTACTCAGATTGTGATTTATCCCGTAGGGATTACATGTTGGTAGAAATTATCAAGTATTATAGTCATTTGTCCCGTTAGGGACTACACCAATATGCTATAATATGTAGTCCCTAACGGAACAAATGATCAAAATGAATGTTATTTTTTCTACCAACATGTAATCCCTACGGATAAAAAAACCCCCGAATTATCTATCTGATAATCGGGGATGTAACTGTAAAAAAGCAAACTGTTTATTGTCTCTTTTCACTGAGAATGAAAACCGTGACTGAAAACTGAAAATTATTTCAATAAACCTTCAACCGCTTGTTCAGTTGTAGCATGATATCCTGATTTTGCTTTTTCAAAAATTTGTTTTGCCCAAGCCTTTCCTTCAGGAGTCTTAACCAGTTCTTTATAAAGTGTCATCAAAGATCCTGTTCTGCTGGTTGCAATCATAAATTGTTCGATTGCAGGATAAGCAGGTTTGTATTGGTGAATTATTGCCTGAACAAACCATTGACGTTTAATAACAAAGTTTCCGTTTTTAGTAAAACTGAATTCATTGTCAATTGCAGCCATTTCTTCGGTAGAAAGATCTGCCGGAAGATAATCGATAAAATGTTGTTTTTCTGTAGTCGATTTTATCTTTTCGCTTAATCCTTTAATGCCTGTTTTTCTCCACTCTTTCTGAATATTATCTATAGCAGCAAAATCTTCAGACGAAACAGCTGTAATATTTGACGGAATTCCAGGTTTGTAAATCCAATCATTTAATTTTATTTTTTCTTCAAGAACTTTATCACCTTTAATAAGATTATCATTTAGATATTTTACAAAATCCTCTGTCGTGATCGATTGAAAAGCATGTGCATCAAAATAATTTTTAATAAACGGATCAAATTTTTCACGACCAACAGCTTGCTCAATTACCTTTAAGAAATTATATCCCTTCACATATGGAATTTCACTAATTCCGTCATCCGGATTTCTATTTGTTAAGCTTACTTTTAAACGTGTATCAGGACTTGTTGCGCCAAATTCAGCTATATTATCGTCTAAGTCTTTACGAGTTAAAACATCTTGCATTTCGGCTTCTTTTTTACCGAAAATTTCTTCCCCAATTCTATGTTCCACATAAGTGGTAAAACCTTCGTTTAGCCAAATATCATCCCAAGTTGCGTTTGTAACTAAATTTCCACTCCAGCTATGGCCTAATTCATGCGCCAATAAACTCGTTAAAGAACGGTCTCCTGCAATAACTCCGGGTGTTAAAAAGGTCAAGTTTGGATTTTCCATTCCGCCATAAGGGAAACTTGGCGGTAAAACCAAAACATCATAACGTCCCCAACGATATGGACCGTAAAGTTTTTCGGCAGCGCCAACCATTTTTCCTAGTTCAGCAAATTCCCAAGCAGCTTTTTTAATTAAAGATGGTTCTGCATAAACTCCGGTTCTATTGTCAATTGCCTGAAATTCAATATCTCCAACAGCAATTGCCATTAAATAAGACGGAATTGCTTTGTCTTGTTTAAAAGTATAAACTCCGGTATCATTTTTCTTCTGCGGATTTACAGCGCTCATTACGGCTAATAAATCTTTAGGAACTGTAACTTTTGCATTATAAGTAAAACGAATTCCCGGAGAATCCTGACACGGAATCCAGGTACGTGACCAGATACTTTCGCCCTGAGAAAATAGGAATGGTTTCTTTTTATCTGCAGTTTGTTCCGGTGTTAACCATTGTATCGCGATAGCATCTTTTGTTGTGCTGTAATAAATATTAACTTTTGTTGTGTTTGGTTCAATGGTGATTTTAAGTGGTTTTCCGTGAAATTCAACTGCAGCGCCAAGTTCAAATTTGGTTTCTTTTTCGTCGTCACCTAAAGTTACTTTAGTAATGTTTAGCGTATTTTCGTCGAAGATAATTTCATTTCCTTTGCTGATGTTGTCAATTAACCAGGAAGCTTTTCCTGAAATAGTCTGAGTGTCAAAATCGACTTTAATATCAAGATCTAAATGTTTTGCAACAGCAAGATCTGGTTTAGAGAAAGAATGTTCGTCTTTAACCGTTGTTGTTTTTTCAGCGTTGTCTTTTTTCTGACACGCTAATGCGGTCAAAAATAAAACCAAGAGATAGACTTTTTTCATTTTTACGAAGTATTGAATTTGAGGATGAAAATTAAACAAAAAATCCCGTTTTGAATAAACAAAACGGGATTTAAATATAAAATTAACCTTCGATTTTTCAGTTTGCCTTCGATTTCTCTCAGGCTGAGATGGAAATTATGCCAACATTGTAACCGGGCTTTCGATGTATTGTTTTAATGTTTGTAAAAATTGAGCTCCGGTTGCACCGTCAATTGTTCTGTGGTCACACGCTAATGATAACATCATTGTATTTCCAACTACAATCTGACCGTTTTTAACTACTGGTTTCTCAACAATTGCACCTACAGAAAGTATAGCAGAATTTGGCTGGTTGATAATTGAATTAAATTCAGTAATACCAAACATTCCAAGGTTAGATACTGTAAAAGTACTTCCTTCCATTTCCTGTGGTCCTAATTTTTTGTTTTTAGCTCTTCCGGCAAGATCTCTTACCGAAGCACCAATTTGAGATAAACTCATAGCATCTGTAAATTTCAATACAGGAACTACTAATCCGTCTTCAACAGCTACGGCAACACCAATATTAACGTGGTGGTTGATGATGATAGCATCTTCTTTCCACTGAGAGTTAATTTTTGGATGTTTTTTCAAGGCTAAAGCACAAGCTTTAATTACCATATCGTTAAAAGATACTTTTGTATCAGGAACCGTATTGATTGTTGCTCTCGATGCCATTGCGTCGTCCATGCTTACTTCGATCACTAAGTTGTAGTGAGGCGCTGTAAATAAAGATTCTGCCAAACGTTTAGCGATAATTTTACGCATTTGAGAATTTTTGATCTCTTCTGTGAAAACTTCTCCCGCAGGAACAAATACTTTTGGTGCAGCAGGAGCAGCAGTTTCAGCTTTTGGTGCGGCAGCCGTTGTAGTTGCAGCAGGCTGTTGCGCTTGTGCAGCTGGAGTAAAGTTTTCGATATCGCTTTTTACGATTCGTCCGTTTTCTCCTGAACCTTTAACCTGGGTTAATTGGATTCCTTTATCAGAAGCAATTTTCTTAGCTAATGGTGAAGCTAAAATTCTTCCTCCGTTTGATGAAGTATCAGCAGTTGCTTCTGTTGCTTTTTCAGCAGCAGGAGCCGCTTTTTCTTCAGTTGCTGGTCCCGAAGCTTCGGGAGCAGTTGCAGTTCCTCCTGCAGTATAATTATCTGCAATTCCAGAAATGTCAGTTCCAGCTGGTCCAATAATAGCTAATAAACTATCAACAGGAGCTGTATTTCCTTCCTGAATTCCGATGTATAATAATGTTCCTTCATTGAAAGACTCAAACTCCATTGTAGCTTTGTCAGTTTCAATTTCAGCAAGAATATCACCTTCTGCAACAGCATCACCTACTTTTTTCAACCAGGTTGCTACTGTTCCTTCAGTCATTGTATCGCTCAAACGCGGCATAGTTACAACTACAACACCTTTTGGTAATTCAGTTGCAGCTTTTGCAGCAGGGGCAGGAGTTTCTGTTTTTGTTTCTGCAGCAGCAGGAGCGGCGTCAGCTTTTGGTTCCGAAGCTTCGGAACTAGCAGCAGGAGCATCGCCACCGGCTAAAAGAGCAGAAATGTCTTCTCCTTCGTTACCAATGATGGCTAATAATGAATCAACCGGAGCAGTTTCTCCAGCCTGAATTCCAATATGTAAAAGAGTTCCTTCGTTGAAAGACTCAAATTCCATTGTTGCTTTATCTGTTTCAATTTCAGCAAGAATATCTCCTTCGCTAATTTTGTCGCCTACTTTTTTTAACCAAGTCGCTACCGTTCCTTCCGTCATAGTATCGCTCAAACGAGGCATTGTTACTTTTATCGCCATAATATATTATAGTTTATGAGGTGTAAATGGATAGTCTTCTTGTGCGTATACTACATCGTATAATTGCTGCAATTCAGGATATGGAGATTCTTCGGCGAATTTCACACATTCTTCCACCAAGTCTTTAACTCTTTGGTCAATTGCTTCAATTTCTTCTTCTGTAGCATACTTTTGATCCATAATTACATCCAAAACCTGAGTAATCGGGTCAATTTTTTTGTATTCTTCCACCTCTTCTTTAGAACGGTATAATTGTGCATCAGACATTGAGTGTCCTCTGTAACGGTACGTTTTCATTTCAAGAAAAGTTGGTCCGTCGCCACGACGCGCTCTGTCAATAGCTTCTGTCATTGCTTCAGCAACTTTTACAGGATTCATTCCGTCAACAGGTCCGCAAGGCATTTCATATCCTAAACCAAGTTTCCAGATATCAGTGTGGTTTGCAGTTCTTTCTACAGAAGTTCCCATTGCATAACCGTTGTTTTCAACGATAAATACAACTGGTAATTTCCATAACATAGCCATGTTGAAAGCTTCGTGTAATGAACCTTGTCTTGCAGCTCCATCACCAAAATAAGTCATGGTAACACCGCCAGTTTCAAAATATTTATCAGCAAAAGCTAAACCAGCTCCTACTGGAATTTGTCCGCCTACGATTCCGTGACCTCCGTAAAAACGGTGTTCTTTAGAGAAAATATGCATAGAACCTCCCATACCTTTAGAAGTTCCTGTAGCTTTTCCTAAAAGCTCAGCCATTACGCGTCTAGGATCAACTCCCATACCAATTGGCTGAACGTGGTTTCTGTAAGCAGTAATCATTTTGTCTTTGGTCAAATCCATAGCGTGCAAAGCGCCCGCTAATACAGCTTCCTGACCATTATATAAGTGTAGAAAACCTCTAACTTTTTGTTGAATGTATAATGCTGCAAGTTTGTCTTCAAACTTTCTCCAAAGTAGCATGTCTTCGTACCACTTTAAATATACTTCTTTTGTAACTTCTTTCATCTGAATTCTTTCTTTTGCTAAAGTTTGTTTGTGTTATCAATTGTTGCCTATAACGCAAAATAGTTTCCTCCCACAAATTTGCGCCCGAAAGGTCGGGATGCAAAAATAAGACATTCCTATTAAGAAGTAAAATTTAAAAGGTACTTTTTGGCTTTTTTTTACAAGAACTTTTTATCAAACATAAAAGGAAGCAGGTTTTTTAGGGATGATGATTTGTAAACTTCACCAATTTCTCCCATAAAATAGATTTCTATAGGGGTATCTTGTTTGATTTCGTATTCTGCAATTGATTGTCGGCAAGAACCACAAGGCGGGATTGGAGCTTTTGTCTGATTGGTATCTGATGCAGCCGTAATTGCTATTTTTAAAATTTTGGCTTCAGGATAAACGCTTCCTGCATGAAAAATGGCTACGCGTTCTGCGCACAATCCTGACGGATAAGCGGCATTTTCCTGATTTGATCCTAAAATTGTTTTTCCGTTATCTAAAAGTAAAGCGGCGCCAACTCTAAATTTTGAATATGGAGCGTATGCTTTTTTGCGAATTTCAATAGCTTCGTTCATTAAGTTTTGAACGTCATTTGGTAATTCTGTTAATGAATCATAAACTAAAAATGATGATGTAACATTTATTTCTTTCATTCTTTTTATGGGAAAAAAAATCCAAATTCCTTAAATGAAGAAATTTGGATTGTTATTATTTTATATATTTTTCGTTTTAATAAACTTCGTATTTGTCTCCAAAGTTAAACGTTAAAGAAAAACGAAGTGTGTTTTCTAACGGATTTTTAACTTTTGATGCAGAAAATAAGTATGAAACATCAACTTTTACTACATTATACTTGAAACCGGCTCCTAAAGAGAAGAACTGAACGCCTCCTTTTTCAGGACTTTGGTGGTAATATCCTGCTCGCATCGAAAAAGCATCCTGATACGTATATTCTCCTGCAAGACTATAAGTAACTTCTTTTAATTCTTCGCTAAAACCGCCCGGAGCATCTCCAAATGATTTAAAAATTCCCGAAACCCAGCCAATATCATTATAGTTTTTATAATTGATATCGTTTGCTTGTTCCTGAGAAATTTCTCCCGGATCATCATAGTCTCCGTCTCCGTTTAAATCTATAGGAGTTCCTGGTCCCGGAGGAGTTGGAACTAAAAGTTTTGTGAATTCAACGCTTACACCAACTTTATTGTAATCATCCAGTATAAAATCAAAACCACCACCAACTCTTAAATTGGCAGGCAAAAAGTTTGAACTTAAATCATCATTATCATAACTAATTTTCGGACCCAGATTTTGAAGGTTAAAACCACCTCTCCATCTTCCGTTAAAATTGGTATAGGCAATTTCTTCAGATTGATAAAATCCTGCAACATCTACTGCAAATGAACTTGCGGCTGATGCATCAACATCTTCTGAGGCTATTTTTAGATTTGAATTGATAAAGCGTGCTCCAATTGCCATCGAGAATGTTTCACTCAATTTTAATGAGTAAGATCCGTCTAAGGCAAATTCATTAGGCGATACAATATTCGGAATTTCAGATGGATCACCTGTTCTTCTTAACTCAATATCTCCAAAACCAAAATAACGAAAACTACCTGCAAAGGCACTTCGCTCATTAATTTTGTTGTAATACGTTACCTGACCAAGAGAAATGTCATTGGCTAAATCCGTTAAGTACGGCGTGTAACTGATAGAAAATCCTTGTTTATCAACTGAAAAAGCATATTTAGCAGGATTCCATTGCTGTGAGAAAACGTCAGATGACGTAGCTACACCCTGATCTCCAAGACCAGCTGCTCTGGCATCTGCTGCGACTAATAAAAATGGAACACCGGTTGTGATAGGTCGTTCAAGATCCTGGGCTTTTGCGTAGGAGATAATTAAGAAACAAATTAATAAGAGTGATATTTTTTTCATTTATGGGACTAATGTGTTTGTTATGCAAATATATATAATATTATAGAATGACAAGTTTTTCGTATTTTTCTGCTTTTTTATTTGTTAAATTAGATTTAACCGTAAGTTTATAAATATAAACTCCTTTCCCGATTCTATCCCCAAAATCATCTCTCCCATCCCATGTTATATCTCTCGATAAGAATCCTTCTGTTGTAATAATTTGATTTTTTGTCCACACAACTTTTCCTGTTATCGTCATGACCTGAACCTGAACTTCTAAGGGTTCGTAAGGTCTGTTATGCGAAAACCAAAATTGGGTGTAGGTTGAAAACGGATTTGGATAATTAAGAACGTGTGTTAATGTCAGGGAATCGTCTCCAACAACTGTAAATTGTATTTCGCTTGTTACAGGATTGTTGTAAACATCCCAGGCCGTAAAACTTATAGTGTGTATTCCCGGAGCTAAATTTCTTAACGGAAAACGTAAATTTCCATTAGTATAATCGTCTAATTTTGTCTGATAATAATCGTTCAGAATATAAGGATTACTAACGTCTCCGTCTAAAATTGCTACAATATCATGTCCGATTCCGCTTGCTGTATTAATCCCATTCTCATCTTCAAGAAATGCCAGTAAAAACGGCGATTCATTGGTGATTCCACCAGACACAAAAGTTTCGTCGTTCATATATAACTTCACTTTTGGATTTATATTGTCCTGAGGTGCATTTTCATTTATTCCTCCTATTTTTATTACACTATTATAACCGGTTTGATTTTCTAATTGTTCGTTTTTCTTCGAATAAAAACTAATTCTGCCATTGTCAACGGGAATTCTGATATCTCTCGGAACAACAAAACTAAATTCAAATTGGCCATTTTTTACAGAAGCATTCCCTCTAAAAATGGTCTCTCCGAGCTTTTTGAAAGATATTGGAGGACTAAATCCGTCATTGTTTAAAGTTGAAGTTGTTATTAATTTATCAAAAATCGCAGTCGATAATTCGCCATTATAATTGCTTAAAAGAATGTTGTTTTCATCTGTAATTTCTCCCGAAATTTTAATTTTTGCCAGTGATTTAAGGTCGGGAATTGGCTGAGAAATCACAATATCATTTACTTTTGTTAAATTAATTCTTGGTTTTGGAATCGCTAACATCAAAGCCGGATCTCCAATATAAAAAATCACATTACTGGACGAACTTGGGTTTTCATTCTTCGATATTCTTAGGGCTTCAGCAATACTTGTATATTGATTTGAACCGTATGAAAATAAATTTTTACTTAGACTGTCATTGAAATTTTCACCATTAAATTGCCCGATAGCACGAATTGTGGTCAACATAGAAATGGCGCCTCCTTTTGGGTTCCAATATGTATATTCTCCTGCTGTTGGTCGTGTAGGGTCATCAAATCGTGAAAATTCGCAAGTGATTGTAATAAATAATGGATATTTATATTGATTGTTTAGGTTTTGACTGTCGGCTTTTTCCCAAATTCGTTCACTTGCCAAGCCATCTTCGCCACCGTGCCCCAGATAATTAAATACTAATGCGCCTTTTTCGAAAGCATCAAAAAAGTCGGTTCTTGCTTTTGGATATCTTGATCCTCCGGCAGAAGCTTCCTGCGTATAAGAATCCATAATAATTTTGCCGACATTTAAGAAAGGTTTTTCAGTCGCAATAACGTCTGCGAGGTTATTTTGATGGGCTTGTATAGTTGCGTCAGAACTGTCGTCAGAGTCGTCACTTACCAGGACTATATTATTCCTCCAATTGCCATAAGATTTGGTATCATGATACTCCAAAACCTTATTTACCATTTCCTGAGCTTGTGCATTATCAGAAACTAACATTCGGCCAACAGTAATATCAATTCCTCCAAAAGGCGATTGAACAATTCCTTCATCAGCATCCATTAGACCAAAAAAATCATCAGAAGCAAACGAAGCTTCTCCGGTAGTATTGCTAATTGGCGATTGATATATAGGTACAATATTATTGTTGTTTGCAATTCTGTCCTTATAATCAAATGAAGTATCTCCAAATAAATTTAAATATTTTATTTTTTTATCCGAAGAAGAAGCATTTTCGTAAATATATTTAATACAGTTTCGAATAGCTGCAATATCTTGTTTGCCCGAAGAAAATTCCTGATAGATGTTTTCGAGAGCAATTACTTTTACATTTAAATTAGAATATGTTCTGTGAAAGCTGGCTAATTTTTCGGCTTGAGAAACTAAAAATTTTGGAGCAACAATTACATAATCGATATCCTGAAAAACATTTTGGGTATTTTTTAAAAGCGTTCCTTTTAAGTTTTGATTTGCAATTTTGGACTGGCTTTCTTTTAAAGGAGTAAAATAATCTGAGGCATCAATTGCAATATATTTTCTGATTTCTCCCAAATTAGCTTTAAAACTAAATGAAGCCTGATTTGGATTTTCAATTTTTGATACATTATATAAGTCAGTAACATCCCAAATTTGAGGAATTCCCTGAGCGTTTCCGATAGTATAATTTACAATTCCGGCAGTTGAACCTGCCAAATCGTATTGAAATTTAAATTGTTTTCCTGTTCCAAGAAGTTTTCTTTTGGCAATTATATTAATGTAATCCAGATATCCTTTTGATCCCGGAACGCCATTATTGTTATAGCTGAGTTTGATTTTTACATTATCAGCACCAGTAAATGTACTTTTATAGGGTGAAAGCAATGTGTCGTATTTTATATCAGAACTTGTAGACAAAGCTTTAAAATTAAAAGTTCCGATACTTTGTCCGTTCGCAGAAACCGCAAATGAAGTAGGAGTGTAGGCTGCCGCAACTGCATTAATCTGAATTTTTACAGGAATTGAAGTCTCAAGATTAGGAAAATTAAAATCGAATTCCTGTTCCTGATTAATATCAAACGATTCTCCAACCCATTGACGTCCTAAATGAACAATGTTTGTCTGGTCGATTTCATGATATTGATAGTCATCAAACGTGTTTAGGTCAAGTGTACTGCTGCCTATTGGTTGATTCAGGGTTGAAATTCGTTTTCCTTCACTGCCTGCAACTGTTACATAATAATAAGATTTTGTGTCGTATAAATTTATATTGGTTTGACTTTCAGCGTTCCAGTTATCAACTCCCTCAGCATAAAAAAGAATATAATCTTCATTATTGAAAACGCCATCGCTTTCTCCAGTAATTTGAATCGTATTTTCTATTAAATCTTCGGGATAATAAATGTTATTGGCTAAAGGAAGCATTCTTCCTCCGTTTCCGTAAATTTTAATTCTTCTTGGATCTACTTTACCCGGATCAAATCCTAAACTTTGCAAAAAGGACTTTGAAATTTTATAAACGCCTGATTTTTCGATGTAAAAGCGATACCAGTCTCCAGAAGCTAAAACGGAATTGTAAACAGCGGCCGATTTTTGAAAAGAAGATGCATTAGCGCTTTTTGATGTTGAATTGTTTGTGGAATAAGAAAAAGATCTAATTTTTTTATAGCCATTTCCGTCCTTTATTATAGGAGATAAAATTAGAAAAACTTGCTTTTGATCTCTTGCATTGCTGATTTTAAGTGTTTCATTTGGTCTTTCAGGAATGCTATTGAGAGATAAATCGCCTAAATCCGAAGTTGAAATTGATTCGTATATAACATTTGTAATTTGAATAGAATTACCTGCTGAATAGCCAGATTGATTCAAATTGAGCATGAGTGTTATGGTTTTTTTTGTAATGTCATACCTGAAACCGTTTCCTGTAAAGTAAGGAATGGTGGTTTTAAAATCACCGTAACTCATCTCTTTTTTGTTTTGCCAATCTATTGTGAAGTTCCCATTTATCTGGGAAAAAGAGATAATTGGAACCAAAAAAATATATAAGATTAGGGCTTGTTTCATTGGTGTGGATAAGGTAATTAATTTAAAAATATTTTAGTAAGTAAAAATATAGTATTTCATGTTATAGTAAATAATAAAAAGTATATTTTTGCGTTCGTAACTATAGGTTATTTTCTGGTAAAAAAACAGCTAAATAAAATTATTAGAACAGATGTTGCTAATTAAATGTTAATTATTATATTGCAGCACCTAAATTTATCACCTAAGAATGAGTATGAAAGTAAACAAAATTGTAGCCTTGCAATTAATGATGTCAATGGTATTGATGTTAGGCACGGCTAGTTGTAGCAAAAAATCGAGTTCAAGCCACGCTTCCAGAGCAACAGGTTGGGATGTAGATAGTCAGAATGGAACTGCTGCTAGAAATGCAGGGAAAAAACAACAGGCTGGTCCTGGTTTAGTTTTTGTTGAAGGAGGTACGTTTACTATGGGTAAAGTACAGGATGATGTTATGCACGATTGGAATAACACACCCACTCAACAGCACGTTCAATCATTCTATATGGATGAAACCGAAGTTACAAACGGTATGTATTTAGAATACCTGGAGTGGCTGAAAAAAGTTTTTCCTCCAACAGAAGAAAATTACAAGAATATTTACGAAGGAGCATCTCCGGATACATTAGTATGGAGAAATCGTTTAGGATATAACGAAACGATGACCAATAATTACTTAAGACACCCTTCATATGCTAACTATCCTGTAGTTGGTGTAAACTGGATTCAGGCAGTTGAATTTAGTAAATGGAGAACGGATCGTGTGAACGAAGCAGTTTTAGAAAAAAACGGATATCTTCAAAAAGGTGCTAAAACCACCGATGTTACTGGTGATAATGCCTTTAATACTGAAGCTTATTTAATGTCTCCTAGTACTTCACGTGGTGGAAGCGAAGAGATTGTTCTAAAGAAAAATCCAAACGGAAGAAAGCCAAAAGCTGGTAAAGATGGTGTGGTTCCTGAAGCGCAAAATGTGTACGCACAACGTTCTTCCGGGGTAATCTTACCTGAATACAGACTTCCTACTGAAGCAGAATGGGAATATGCAGCTGCTGCAGATGTTGGACAAAGAGAATATAATATCTACAAAGGACAAAAGAAATATCCTTGGTCTGGTGATTATACCCGTTCATCAAAACGTAAAAACAAAGGAGATCAATTGGCTAACTTTAAACAAGGAAACGGTGATTACGGTGGAATTGCAGGTTGGTCTGATGATGGTGCAGATATTACAAATGCTGTAAAAAGCTATGCTGCCAATGATTTTGGATTATACGATATGGCTGGAAACGTAGCCGAATGGGTTGCCGATGTTTACAGACCTATTATTGATAATGAAGCAAATGATTTTAACTATTTTAGAGGAAATCAATATGCTAAAAACAAAATTGGTAAAGATGGTAAAGTTGAAATTATCACTAAAGATAATATTCAATATAAAACTTTAAGCAACGGTAAAAAAGTTGCTACAAACTTACCAGGAGAAATTGCTCAGGTTCCAGTTGATGAAAATGAAACTTATTTGAGAACAAACTTCGATAAAAGTGATAATATAAATTATAGAGATGGTGATAAACAATCATCTAAATATTTTGACTTTGGAGATTCTGAATCAGGAGCAAAGGCTGATCAGGCTATGTATAACTCTCCTAAACATAATGTTACAACAGACAGTTTAGGCCAAATGGTTAGAAAATACGATAACTCAAGCAAACGTACAACGTTAATTGATGATAACGTAAGAGTATACAAAGGTGGTTCCTGGAGAGACAGAGCTTACTGGTTAGATCCGGCTCAAAGAAGATATTTCCCACAGGATATGGCAACTGATTACATCGGATTTAGATGTGCAATGTCAAGAGTAGGTGCAAAATCTGAAAGAAGAAAATCGCCTAGAAACTAGGTTTCAGAAATTCCAATAAAAAAATTCCAAATTCCAAAGCTGATTATTTCAGTATGGGATTTGGAATTTTTTTATTGTTTTTTTTCTATTTTTATCATCAATAAAAATCTTATACATGAATATTCAAGACATTCATAACCTGTTTTTACAATGTAAATCAGTTTCAATTGATACAAGGAAAATTGAAAAGGATTCTATGTTTTTTGCTATAAAAGGCGAAAATTTTGATGCAAATACTTTTGCTGCAGCTGCACTAGAACTAGGAGCGTTGTTTGTTATTATAGACAATGCCTCTTATTTTATAGATGAAAGAACAATTCTTGTTCAAAATAGTTTAGAAACGTTGCAGGAACTGGCTAAATTTCATCGTTCTTATTTGAAATTACCTATTGTCGCACTAACAGGAAGTAACGGAAAAACAACAACAAAAGAGCTTATCAATGTAGTTTTGTCTAAAAAATACAAAACAAAAGCCACTGTTGGAAATTTAAATAATCACATTGGTGTTCCTTTGACTTTATTGTCTTTTAATAAAGAAACAGAAATAGGAATTGTCGAAATGGGTGCAAATCATAAAAAAGAAATTGAGTTTTTATGTGAAATTGCCCAACCTGATTATGGTTATATTACCAATTTTGGAAAAGCACATTTAGAAGGTTTTGGCGGCGTTGAAGGCGTAATACAAGGCAAAAGCGAAATGTATCAATATCTTGCCAAAAACGATAAAACCGTATTTGTAAATCTTGAAGATCCTATTCAGGTAGAAAAATCCAATGCGATAAAATCAATTACTTTTGGATTAAATAATGATAAAGCAGATCTTAAAATAAAAAATATTACAGCAAATCCTTTTGTTGTAATAGCGTATGAAGATTTTACGGTAGAATCGCATTTAATAGGTCTTTATAACGCCAATAATATTAATGCAGCAGTTGCTATTGGAAAATACTTTAAAGTAGAGGATGATGAAATAAAACAGGCAATTGAGAATTATATTCCGGAGAATAACAGATCTCAATTATTAAAAAAAGGATCAAACCAAATTATTTTGGATGCTTATAATGCTAATCCGAGTAGTATGGCAGTGGCGATTGCTAATTTTTTGCAATTAGAAAATAAAAATAAAGTAATGATTTTGGGAGATATGTTTGAGTTAGGAAATGAAAGCCAGCAAGAGCATAAAATCATTGTTGATTCTTTAATCAATCAAAATAAATCTGTTTGCTATTTGATTGGAAAAACATTTTTTGATAATAAAATTTCAAGTGAAAATATTACGTTTTTTGAAACCTTTGAATCTTTTTCGAATTATCTCAAAACCATTCAGTTTAATGATAATACCATTTTAATAAAAGGTTCCAGAGGAATGGCACTCGAACGAACTTTAGAATATATATCATAAAAAACAACAACTAAAACAAGAAAGCCATCCGATTATTCATCAGATGGCTTTCTTGTTTTAGTTAAATACTCATCAAGAATCCAATTAAGTTTTCTTTTTTATTTAATCCAAGTTTTTTTCTTAATCTGTATCTGGCTAATTCAACTCCTCCGGTAGAAATATTCATAATTTCGGCTATTTCTTTGGTAGACATATTCATTAATAAATAAGTTGACAAATCCAGTTCTCGTGGAGAAATCGTTGGGTATTTTTCTTTTAATCGTTTTAAGAATTCAAAATGCACGTTTTTAATGTGTTTCTCCAGATCTTTCCAGCTTTTATCTGTATTCACCTCTTTTACAATGCTTTTGTTTAGTTTGCTGACCTGAAATTTGGTAGAATCATCAAGCGCTTCAATGTCAATTTCTTTTAGTTTATGAATAATTCCGTTTAGGATTTTATTTTTCTTTACAACCTGAAGTGAGTTATTTACTAATTCCTTGTCTTTCGCAAGGATTTTTATCTGAAGTTTATCATTCTTCAGCTTTTCAATTTCTTTTTCAAGATCATATTGTTCCTGTCTAATTCTTGATTCCTTCTCAAGATAAAGCCTTCTTTGCTCAATCGTTTCATAATACTTGTTTTTTCTGATTTTCATTTTTACTCGTGTAGAAATAAGATATATTCCTATTATTATAAAAATGAAATAGATCATAAATGCTAAAAAGTGTCTGTACCACGGAGGAGAAACTGAAAACGAAAGCTTTGACGGTTCAGATTGAATTCCGTAACTATTTCGAACTTTTACATTCATCGTGTATTCTCCCTCACGAAGATTGGTGTATTCTTTAATGGATATTGTAGACCAATTGCTCCATTTGTCATCAAAAGGTTCTAATTGATAGGAGAATTCAACATTTTCCAGATTTTCGTAAGTGGGTGATGAAAATGTAAACCGAACATGATTTGACGAATACGGAATGCGGATATTTTCTGTTTTAGTTTGATTATTTCCTAAAATTATAGTGTCGCCGGGAAAAGAGAAACTGCGAATAAAAGCTTTTGGCTTGGTTACAAAATTGTTTAATAATTCAGAATCATAATGCGCTAAACCATCGGTTAAACCAATAAAAATATTTTTGGAGTCAATTGTATTTACAGATAGATAATTACTTACCAAATTACCTGTTAAATTTGAAAATGGCGCTACAATATTTTTATACTCATTATTTTGCTTCATTAAAACGCCTAAAGATTCGTCAAAAGCATACCATAAATTAGATTGCGAATCTTCGCTTAATGCATTTATTACAGGAATGTTTCTGAATAATTTGGATAAGTTTTTGTCTTCATAAAATAAATCCTGCTCTTTTGAATATCTAAAAAAATGATTATTAGTCTGAAAGTAAATTTTATTATCAATTTTTTGAAGACTTCCTATATTTTTATAGCCAGAAGATAATCTGTCAATTTTTTTAATTGATGAAAATCTCGTTAAATCATTACTAAGAGACATTCTATATATAGATTCATCCTTTTTAAGCCATAAATAAGAATCATCAAGTTCAAAACTGTTTGAAGATTTATCAAATCCAATAAGTTGATTTTTGAATGCTAGTCCGCTGGATTTTTTTTCAAAAATTGCAAAACCATCATAATTTGATCCTATAAAAAATCCCGGATGATTTGGTATTGCTTTAAAACCAAAATATCCGTTAGAATCTATAATACGCGATACTGTTCCGCCTTTTATTACCAATGCTCCTCTATTGTTGGCGCAAATAAGTTCATCGTCAACAACCTGAACATTCCAGGATTGTGCTGTTGTGCCTTCTACCAATTTAAAAACATCCTCTTTAAAACTATTATTCCAGGCATGATAAAAAACACCTTGATTTGTAGCGACATATAAATTTCCCTGATGAATTACAGACGCATATACAGTACTAATATCATAACTAAATCCGAAATAAGTAAAAGGAGAACTTTCGTTTACAAATGCAATACCGTTGTCAAGACCTAGCCAGAGATTATTTTTATTGTCTATAAATGAGGTTAATACAGTATTGTTTTGCAGACCTTTTTTTCTGTTGATATGCTGGATTATTTTCCCGTTAAAATCACAAATCGCAATCCCATCAAGAACTGAATTTAAAACGATGAAGTTATTTTTTATGGCCACACCACCTAAAGAGTTGTTTCTTTTTACAAAATTATTAGCTTCTGTATCCCACGGTTTCAAAACATTATTTTCATATATAAACAATCCTTTTTCGAGTGTTATTATTAAGGTCTTGTTTTTAGCTAAAGCATACATTCCCCAAATCTCTGTGTTGTTCAGGCCGGTTGTATTAGGTACGGTATATAACTTCCCGTCTTTATATTCGAGAACACCTTTTTCAGTATCCTGAAAATAAAGTTTATTATTTACTATAAAGGAGAACTGAAAACGTTTTGGTGCTTTAAGTATGGATAGTTTTCCGTTTTTATAAATATAAGCTCTCGCAAAGGATTGAAAAATTGTCTGATTGTTAAAGTTGTGTATCTTCCATATGAAGTCAATAATTTTGATTTTATTTTTATCTACTTTTTTAGCTATAGAAGTATATTTAAGTTTTCCTTTTGCATCTGGTTGAAAATATCCAAATTCATTATATCCACCTACATATATTTTTCCCGAATCATCAATTTTTAAACATCTTACTGAAGTTAAATTTGGCAGTGGATATTTCCGCCATGATGAGCCATCAAATTGTAAAAGGCCATTATTGTTGGCAAAGTATAAGTTTCCGTTCTTATCCTGATCTATATTCCAGTTTTGTGTGCCTCCTTTGTATTCGTTTCGCTTGTAATTTCTTACATCAGGAAGACCAATGTTTTTAACCTGTCCAAAAAATGTAATTGTGAATAATGTAAAAAAAGTAATATAAAAATATGATTTTATCAATTTCATAATTTTTTTTATTTGTTTTAAATTTTTAGACTTAAGTATTTGGTTTGTAGTGTTTTGTATAGTTTTTTAACGAACTATTTCGATGTAGAATGTGTTTTACTTTATAAAAATAAGCAATCTTATACAACTGTAGTGTTTATTTTTGCAATTAACATTTTGATAACATCTTTAATTTTAATTTTAATATATTGAAAATTAAATATATATAAAAAAAATGATGTGTTTTTGTAATGTTATAAAATTTGATTTGATGTGTTTTTGTAAGGAAATTTAATTGTTGATAGTAAAAAAATAACATTATTATTGCATCAAATTACTAATTAATTAACCAAAATTTTTAGAAAAATGAAATTAACAAAATTACTTATTTTTTGTGTTTCGTCTTTGTTATTCTCGGTTATAGCTGTGGCTCAGGATGTCACGGTAAACGGGATGATAAACGATGAAAGTGGAATGCCAGTTCCAGGTGCTTCGATTGTATTAAAAGGTACAACTAAGTCTACGGCATCAGATTTTGATGGGAAATTCCAAATTCAAGTGCCTTCAAACGGTGTTTTGACAGTTACTTTTATTGGATACGCTCCAGTTAGTGAAGCTGTGAACGGTAGAACAAAAATTACAATTCAACTAAAACCTGAATCGCAATCATTGAATGAGGTTGTAGTTGTAGGATACGGAACTCAAAAGAAAGCAGTAGTTACAGGAGCAATTTCTAGTGTAAAAGCGGCAGATCTTGAGAAAGTACCAAACGGTCGTGTTGAACAAGCATTACAAGGTAGGGTTTCTGGTGTTACTGTAGCGGCAAGCTCGGGACAGCCAGGTTCTGGATCAACTATTCGTGTACGTGGTATTACAACTTTTGGAGACGGAGGTAATAATCCTCTTTGGGTTGTAGACGGTAACGTTGTTGATGCAGGTGGTATTAACTTCTTAAATCAATCAGACATTGAGTCTATTGAGGTTCTTAAAGATGCTGCTTCGGCTGCAATCTATGGTACTCGTGCTGCAACTGGGGTAATTTTAGTTACGACTAAAAAAGGGAAATCAGGAAAAATATCAGTTAATTATACTGGATTTTCAGGAGTTTCTCAACCAGCAAAAAAGTTAGACCTATTAGATGCAACTCAATATGCTACTATCATGAATGAGAAATCAGTAGCAAATGGTGGTTCACTTGTATATCCAAATCCTTCAGCATTAGGAAAAGGTACGGATTGGCAAGATGCAATTTTTAATAACAACGCTTACAGATATTCTCATGAATTAAGCTTTAGTGGTGGTGGAGAATTTTCTACTTTCTATGCTTCTTTTGGTCTTCAGGATCAACAAGGTATCGTAGCAACTGATATTTCTAATTATACTAAAAAGACTTTCCGTTTAAACTCTACTCATAAAATATCTAAATATTTTACGTTTGGACAAACGTTTGCTTATGCAAGACAAAAAAGTGTTGGTATTGGAAATACAAACAGTGAATTTGGTGGACCTTTAAGTTCTGCAATCAACCTTGATCCAACTACTCCTTTAGTAGTAACTGATCCAGCTGTTGCTAATGCAGCTCCATATTCTACTAATCCTGTTGTTCGTGATGCAAACGGAAATCCTTACGGAATTTCTAGTGTTGTTGGACAAGAGATGTCAAATCCATTAGGATACATTCAAACAAGATTAGGCGCTTACAACTGGTCTGATGATTTTGTTGGAAATGCTTATCTTGAGACTAACATTACAAGCCATTTAAAATTTAGAACTACTTTAGGAGGTAAATTATCTTACTATGGAGATACAGGATTTACACCAGTTTATTACCTAGGTGCTAACGTAAACGTTCTTAAAAATAACTATCACCAGAACAACAACAAATCTTTTGCCTGGAATATAGAAAATGTTGCTACTTACTCTAATAGATTTGGAGATCATAACATTAATATCTTAGCAGGTCAGGGAACTTACGTTGATAATATTGGTGGTTATGTTGGAGCAGCAATGTACGGTTTGCCTATTACAAGCTACAAAGATGCTTCTTTCAACTTTGATATTCCTCAATCTGACAGAACAAGCGGAACAAGTGATCTTGTAGAGCATAAAGTAACTTCGTTATTTGCTCGTTTGAACTATGACTATAAAGAAAAATATCTTTTAACAGGAGTAATTCGTCGTGATGGATCAACTCGTTTTGGAGAAAATCATAAATGGGGTAATTTCCCTTCATTCTCTTTAGGATGGGTAGTTTCTAAAGAAGAATTCTGGAAAGAAAACAACATCGTTAATACATTAAAATTCCGTGGAGGTTATGGAGTTGTAGGTAATGACCAGGTTGCTGATTTTAGATATATCTCATTAGTAAACGGTGGATATAACTACGCTTTTGGAAATACAGGTAACATCACAACAGGTTATGCTAACGTAACTCTTGATAACCCTGATTTGAAATGGGAAGAAACTTCTCAGACAAGTATTGGTTTTGATGCAAGAATATTAAATGATTTCAACCTTACTATTGATTATTACAAGAAAAGAACAACTGGTATCTTACAACCAGTGGTTATTCCTGGATATGTTGGAGTTGCTGAGCAACCATGGGCTAACGTTGCTGATATGAACAATACAGGTCTTGAGTTTGAATTAGGTTACAAGAAAAAATTGGGTGATTTTAACTTAGGTGTTAATGGAAACCTTTCTACATTGAAAAATGAAATTACTTACATTGGAGCTACTGCTGATTATATTGAAGGTAATGCTTCTTTCCAATCTATGGGTGCTGTTACAAGAACTGAAGTAGGTCATTCATACAATGAATTTTACGGATACAAATCAGCTGGTATTTTCCAAAATCAAGCAGAGATTGATAATTATAAAAATGCTGCCGGAGGTTTAATTCAGCCAGGTGCTAAACCAGGGGATTTCCGTTGGGTAGATAATAATGGTGACGGATCTATCTCAGATCAGGATAAACAATATTTAGGAACAAGTTTACCAAAATTAACTTTCGGTTTGACTTTGAACTTAGATTACAAAAACTTTGACTTAATGGCGTTTGCTCAAGGAACTTCTGGAAGCAAAATTTTCCAAGGACTACGCAGATTAGATATCTTGAATGCTAACTACCAAACTTCAGCTTTAGACCGTTGGACAGGAGAAGGAACATCAAATGATTATCCAAGACTTACAAACAATGATACAAACGGTAACTTTAGTAAAATGTCTGATTTCTATCTTGAAAGCGGAGATTACATTCGTTTGAAAATTGTACAAGTAGGATATACACTTCCTGTTAGTTTGTCATCAAAAATTGGAGCTGATAAAATTCGTTTCTACCTTACTGGAGAAAACTTAGTTACGTTTACTAAATATACTGGATATGATCCTGAAATTGGAGGTCAAGTATTTGGTATAGATAGAGGTGTTTATCCACAAGCAAGATCTTTCATGCTTGGAGCTAACTTATCATTTTAATACATAAAGAATCATGAAAAATTTTAAATACAAATACATATACGTTGCAGTTGCAATGGCTGTTTTAGGGTCTTGTTCTGAAGATTTTGTTACTCTTCAGCCTAAAGGATCTTTCCTTTCAAGTAATTACTACCAAAATGAGCAACAAGCAACAGCTGCGCTTGTTGGAGTTTATGATCCGTTAAGAAAAAATACTGGTGGATTTGAAAACATGGTAGCTATGTTAAATGCCGGATCAGATGATTTCTATGCTGGTGGTGGTAGTGCTTCAGATGGTAACGGAATTCAAAATTTCTCAAGCCACTCTTTAACATCATTAATTATTCCTGGAAGTTTCTGGAATGACCATTATCAAGGAGTTTACAGAGCTAACGTTTTATTATCTAAAATGGATGGTGTTGATATGTCTGCTGCTTTAAAAGTTAGATTTACAGCAGAAACAAAAACATTAAGAGCTTTATACTATTTCAACTTGGTTAGAATGTTTAAAAACATTCCGCTTATTCTTGAGCCATTAACAACATCTACAATGTTAAATGTTGAACAAGCAGCTCCGGAAGCAGTATATGCACAAATTGAAAAAGATTTGCTGGAAGCGATTCCTGGTTTACCAACAAGTGTTAATGCAGCATCAGAGTCTGGACGTCTTACCAGAGTTTCTGCTCAGGCATTATTAGGAAAAGTTTATTTATATGATGGAAAAAAACCAGAAGCTGCTGCAGTTCTTGCTGAAGTAAACGGTACACCTGGTGGAACAAACCAATATGGAAATAAATTGTTGGCTAAATTCAGCGATTTATGGGTTACATCTAACAAATACAACGCTGAATCACTTATTGAGGTTTCTCATACAAGTGCTGGTAACTCAAACTGGGATTTCTGGGGTTCAGGAAGAGACGAAGGAAACTCATTAAACGTTATGGTTGGACCTAGAGGTTATTCAAGACCTGCTAATTCACCTGCACCAGACCTTCCTTCAGGATGGAGTTTTAGTGTTCCTACACAAAAATTATACGATGCAATTAAAAATGACCCAAGATTTGATGCTACAATTTTAGATATGAAAGCTTTAAAAGCTGCTGGAACTGCAGATTATATTGCTGGAAATGCTGATACAGGTTACTTCCTGAACAAATTCTTGCCAAGACAATCAGACGTTCGTACTGGTGGTGGAGCTGCAGAGTTAAATTACAAACAGGATTCATACGTAATCAGACTTGCAGATACTTACTTATTAGAAGCTGAAGCATTAGGTTCTGGACCAAGAGCACAAGCATTATTAGATGCAGTTAGAGCGAGAGTTGGTTTAACACCAGTTCCTGTAACATTGGCTGCTATTAAAAATGAAAGAAGATTAGAGCTTGCTGGTGAAGGACACAGATTCTTTGACTTAGTAAGATGGGGAGATGCAGCTGCAGCATTATCTGACAGAGGATTTGACGCCGGTACAGATGAAGTTTTCCCAATTCCTCACGTAGAGTTAGTTGGAACTAAATTGAAACAAAACCCTAACTACGAATAACAGATTAACTATCTAACCAAAAATAACCACAAAAATAACCACAAAATGAACCTAAATATAAATTTAAATAAAAGTGTATTCCTAATGCTAGCTTTAGCATTAGGTACACTAATAAGCTGCGACGATGAAGTTGGAGCAGGAAATGGCTTAACAGCCACTAATGTTGATGCTTCATTTACAGTTGAACCAGTTGCAGGAGCAGTAAATACATATCTTTTAACAGCTCAGCCAAAAGGAGTTATTGCTTCAAAATGGAATACTGGTGAAGGCGATGACATGGGCAAAATGACTCAGACTATCGTATTACCGGATGCAGGAACTTATACAATTACACACACAGCTATTGGAGCAGGTGGTGCAACAGGAACAGCAACAGCTCCGCTTGTTGTAGCAACTTCTGATCCTGTAAGAGGGAATTTGGTTAAAGGCGGTTCTTTTAAAACTGCTGAAGATCAGGCTAACTGGAAAAAAGTAATTTACGGTGCTGGTGGAAACTGGACATTTAGTGACAAAGGCGCAACTGTTGCCGGAGGTCACGCCGGAATCTATCAGGCAATTGATGTTGTGGCTAACAAAGAGTACACAATTGATATGACTGTTACAGGAGGTGCATCAACTGATATGTGGTTTGAAGTTTACGCAGGTAAAGCAGACCCAGCTGTAACTAGTGGAGATTATAGTGACGGAGGAAAAGTAATGGGACTAAATACTTGGGATGGTTGCGGTAAAACTGCAATTTCAGGTAAATTATCTGCTATCGGATGTACTAAAAATGCAAAACTAGATGCAGTAAGCAATGTAGTTAAATTTGATATTACAGGTAAAGTTTACTTGATGATTAGATGTGGTGGCGGAATTGCTGCCGGTGGTATTACTATCAAAAGCGTTGAATTACGCGGAAAATAAAAGATTAAGTTAAGTTTAAGTTTGGTTGTAAATAGCCCATAATCACTATGAGTATGGGCTATTTTTAAATCCTTAAGCCACTAGAATGTGTTTTATTGAAAACGAGTTTCTATAAAAACTTCAATTTAGAATTAAAATAATAAGGGAAGAATGAAAAAAAATAGTTTTAAGATTCTATGCTTTTTGTTTTCGCTGACAGCATTTGCACAACAGTCAAAAACAAAGAAAGAATTTACAACCAATGGGAAAAAAGTAACAGTTTATACTACAGCTGAAAATTCAAATTTAAGATTAACATCTACAGATAATTTAACTTTCTCAGCATCAAAACAACCTCTTGAAACGGAGTCGTCTGTTTTTGTAGAACCATCAAAAAAGTTTCAAACCTTCATGGGAATTGGAGGTGCTATTACAGATGCGAGTGCCGAAATTTTCGCTAAACTTTCAAAAGAAAAACAAGCTGAATTTTTAAATGCTTACTACGATAAACAAAAAGGTATAGGCTATTCATTGCTAAGAACCACGATACAAAGTTCTGATTTTAGCAGTGGAAGCTATTCTTATATTGAAGAAGGAGATAAAGATTTAAAAACTTTTTCTATTGATCACGATAGACAATATCGCATTCCATTAATAAAACAAGCTATAAAAACTGCTGGCGGAACATTAAAAACTTATGTTGCCCCGTGGTCGCCAAATGCTTTTATGAAAAGTAATAAAAACGTCCTGAAAGGCGGAACATTATTACCGGAATATTATCAAACATGGGCAAATTTTTATGCCAAATTTATAAAAGCTTACGAGAAAGAAGGAATACCAATTTGGGGAACTTCAACTCAAAATGAGCCAATGGCAATTCAAACCTGGGAATCTTGTGTTTATACAGCAGAAAACGAAAGAGATTTTATTAAAAATTTCCTTGGGCCAACTTTGAAAAAAGAAAAATTAGGAGATGTAAAAATTATTGTTTGGGATCACAATCGTGATTTGATGAATTACAGAGCAAACGTAATTTATTCAGATCCGGAAGCTTCAAAGTATGTTTGGGGAATGGGTTTTCACTGGTATGAAACCTGGTCTGGCGGTGCATCAATGTTTGATAATGTTGCCAAAGTACATGAAGCATATCCTGACAAAGGTTTAATGTTTACAGAAGGATGTATCGAAAAATTCGACGCGACAAAATATCAATTTTGGGGTAACGGAGAAAGATATGGTATTTCTATGATTAATGATTTTAATAATGGAACCGCTGCATGGACAGACTGGAACATTCTTTTAGATCAAAACGGTGGGCCAAATCATGTTGGAAACTTCTGTTTTTCGCCAATTCACGCTGATACAACAACTGGAGAATTAATTTATACACCATCCTATTATTACATCGGACATTTTTCAAAATTCATTCACTTAAATGCAGTAAGAGTGAGCACTGCAGTAAGCAGAAGTGCTTTATTAAGCACTTCATTTTTAAATACAGACGGAACAATGGCAACAATTGTCATGAATCAGTCTGATAAAGAGATTACATACAATTTAATTATAGCTGCTGAGAAGACAGTAGTTAAAATTCCTGCGCATGCAATACAAACACTTGTTTATTAATATTTTGTAGTTAAATAAGAGGGTCGTAATTGAATCATCCAATTTGACCCTCAATTTTAATTCAATCATTTTTTTGAAAGTACAATGAAATCTATCAATAGAATTTTAATAGCACCGATACTAGTTCTACAATTAAGTTGTTCTTCATCAAAGGTTGTGGATAATTCCTCGAATTCTGCATCCAAATCAAATAAAAAAATAGAGGTTTATACTACTGCCGAAAACACAAAATTGAAATTATCATTATCAAATAATTTAATTTCGACTTCACAACAAACAAAATCAACAGTTTCTATTGCAATAGATCCTGAAAAAACAGACCAGACTTTTCTGGGAATTGGTGGCGCAATTACAGATGCTTCCGCAGAAGTTTTTGCTAAATTATCGCCTAAAAAACAGCAAGAGTTTCTTACTGCCTATTACGACAAAAACAAAGGAATTGGTTATACTTTAGCCAGAACCAACATACATAGCTGTGATTTTAGCAGCGACAGTTACACTTATATTTCAGAAGGAGATAAAGATTTAAAAACCTTCAACATTGACCACGACAGAAAATATCGCATTCCATTAATAAAGCAAGCAATTAAAACAGCCGGCGGGAAATTAACACTATTTGCCAGTCCATGGAGTCCCCCAGCTTTCATGAAAGACAATAATGATATTTTGCACGGCGGCGTTTTATTGCCTGATTTTGCACAGGCTTGGGCAAATTACTATGTTAAATTTATACAAGCATACGAAAAAGAAGGAATTCCTGTTTGGGGATTAACCATTCAGAATGAGCCAATGGCAAAGCAAAGATGGGAATCTTGCATTTATACGCCTGAAGCCGAAAGAGATTTCCTGAAAAACTTTCTTGGTCCAACTTTAGAAAAAGAAGGATTAAGTGCTAAAAACGTTATTATTTGGGACCACAATCGTGGAGATCAGTTAGAAAAAAGAGCCAATCTTGTTTTCTCTGACCCGGAAGTTTCAAAATATGCCTGGGGAATTGGATTTCACTGGTATGAAACCTGGAACGGCGGAACTCCTAAATTTGAATCAGTTGGTGAAGTTCACAAAGCATTTCCAAATAAAAATTTACTTTTTACAGAAGGCTGTATCGAAAAATTTGATGCTTCAAAATTTCAGTTTTGGGGAAATGCAGAACGATACGGACTTAATATGATCAACGATTTTAATAACGGAACCACAGGCTGGACAGACTGGAATATTCTTTTAGATCAAAACGGCGGACCAAACCACGTTGGCAATTTCTGTTTTTCACCAATTCATGCAGATGTAACAAAAGATGAATTAATCTTTACGCCAATGTATTATTATATTGGACATTTCTCAAAGTTTATTCGACCAAATGCTAAAAGAATAAACGACACAATCAGCGACAAAACGTTGTTAAGTACATCATTTAAAAATACCGATGGCAAAATTGTCACCATTGTAATGAACCAATCAGATAAAGATATTGTATACAATTTAACCAGCAACAACTTAAAAACCACTATAACTATTCCCGCGCACGCTATACAAACCATTGTATACTAAAGTGGCACTATTAACTAAAAAACCTATAAAAATGAAACCAAATTTTAAAAAAGCGATAAAAATATTATTTTTTGCCCTTGCTATTTTCGCCCAGGTAAAATGCTCGTCTTCAAATGATGCAGTCGAAAATCCACCTCCGGTAACACCGCCAGTTACGCCGCCGGTTGTAGTAAAAAATGATGTTGATTTTTGGTTGACAAAAGGAGATCAAACGGTATTATTGGCAAAACAAACAGGTACTTTAGGTTTTGGTTCATCCGTTAACGGTTACCAGAATATTGAAGTAAATGCGGCTCAAAAATACCAAACCGTAGATGGTTTTGGATATACATTAACGGGCGGAAGCGCAGACGTTATCAATCAATTAAATGCAACAAAAAAAGCAGCTCTTTTACAGGAATTGTTTGGTTCATCAGAAACTTCAATCGGAATTAGTTATTTAAGAATCAGTATTGGAGCATCAGATTTACATGCTGATACCTTTACATATAATGATATTCCATCCGGAGATACAGATTTAGATTTGGCTAAATTTACTTTAGACAAAGACAGAAGCGGCGTAATTGCGCTGTTGAAAGAAATTCTGGCAATAAATCCAAAGATCTTAATTTTGGCAACACCTTGGACAGCGCCACTTTGGATGAAAACGGCAAACAGCTTTAAAGCAGGAAGATTAGATACTAAATATTATGATGTTTATGCAAAATATTTTGTAAAATACATTCAACAAATGAAAGCTGAAGGAATTACGATTGATGCTATTACGCCTCAAAACGAACCTTTAAATCCTTATAATACACCAAGTATGGAAATGTCAGCTTTAGAGCAGGCTAATTTCATCAAAAATAATTTAGGACCTGCATTCAAAGCAGCAAACCTTACAACAAAAATCATTACTTACGATCATAATTGTGATGTTCCTGAATATCCAAAAACAATTTTGGCTGATGCAGCTGCATATCCTTTTGTAGACGGTTCAGCATTTCACTTATATTCTGGAGATATTAGCGCACTTTCAAACGTTTACAACGCTTACCCGGCTAAAAACGTATATTTTACAGAACAATGGACATCTTCTACAGGTAGTTTTGACGGAGATTTAAAATGGCACCTTAAAAATGTTGTTATCGGTTCAATGCGTAACTGGAGTAAAAATGCATTAGAGTGGAATTTAGCAAACAACGGTAGTTTTGGCCCTCATACAAACGGTGGCTGTTCAGAATGTAAAGGAGCTTTGACAGTTACGTCAAGCGAAAATTTCCAGCGTAATGTTGGGTATTATATTATTGCACATGCATCAAAATTTGTTCCGGCAGGTTCTATCAGAATTGATAGTAACACAAGCGGAAGTTTACAAAACGTTGCTTTTATTACGCCAACCGGTTCAATAGTTCTTATTGTGGAGAATGACGGTACAGGAAGTGCAATGTTCAATATTAAATTCAATGGTAAATGGGTTACAACTTCTTTAGACGGAGGATCTGTAGGGACTTATACCTGGAAATAATCGAACACTTTAGAACGAAAAAGTAAATAGTTTTCATATGAAAAAAATAATTATAGCCCTACAACTATTAGTTTCGATTACTACTTTCGGACAAGGTTTTTTACATAGAGACGGACAAAAGATCGTTGATGGAAACGGAAAAAACATAATATTAAGAGGTTTAGGATTAGGAGGATGGATGGTGCAGGAAGGTTATATGATGCAGACTCAGCCTTTTGCAAGTCCGCAATATGTAATCAAACAAAAAATTCAGGACGTTGTTGGAGAACAAGGAACGAAAGAATTTTATGCCGCCTATAAAGCAAACGGAATCACAAAACGTGATGTCGATTCATTGGCAAAATGGGGATTCAATTCCATTCGTTTACCAATGCATTATAACCTTTATACACCGCCAATCGAAAACGAGAAAAATGGTGAAATTACCTGGATAGAAGAAGGTTTTACCATGACCGATAATTTATTGAAATGGTGTGCCGAAAATAAAATCTATCTTATTCTGGACTTGCATGCAACTCCCGGAGGACAAGGTAATGACGCGGCAATTTCGGATTATGATACCACAAAACCGTCTTTATGGCAAAGTGAAGCCAATCAGAAAAAAATGATTGCTTTGTGGAAAAAACTAGCGTCAAGATACAGAGACAATCAATGGATTGGAGGTTATGACATTATCAATGAACCAAACTGGAATTTTACCGGAACCAACAAAAATGGCTGCGACGAAAATTCAAATGGTCCTTTAAGAGATTTAATGGTTGCCGTTACAAAAGCAATTCGTGAAGTAGATACCAACCATCTGGTTATAATTGAAGGAAATTGCTGGGGAAATAATTACAACGGAATTTTCCCTTTATGGGATGAAAATATGGCGTTGAGTTTTCATAAATATTGGAATTATACTACTACAGGTTCTATCCAGAAAATGTTGGATTACAGACAACAATACAATGTTCCGATCTGGATGGGAGAAAGCGGAGAAAACTCGAATGTTTGGTTTAAAGATGCACTTTCTCTGGTAGAAGGAAACAATATTGGTTGGGCTTTCTGGCCAATGAAAAAAATCGAGAATATTGCCGGAGTAACTTCGGTAACCAAAATTCCGGAATACGATGTTTTATTAAAATACTGGAAAGATGGCGGTCAAAAGCCAAGTGCTGATTTTGCTAAAAAAGTATTATTAAAAATGGCAGATAATTACAAAATGGAAAACGTAAGCGTTAAGCCAGACGTAATTGATGCCATGTTCAGACAAGTACAAACCAATGATACTAAGCCTTATAAAAAGCATATAATTCCCGGAAAAATTGCGGCAACACAATATGATTTAGGAACAAATGGATACGCTTATTCAGACAAAGATTTTATAAACTACAGAGTAGAAACTGGAACTTTTGACGAGTGGAACAAAGGAAATACCATGAGAAATGATGGTGTTGATATTTTACCTTGCAAAGACGCCGGATCAAACGGATATCAGGTTTCGTTTATTGAAGATGGAGAATGGCTGCAATTTACAAGCGAAGTTGCAAAACAAAAAACGTACAAAGTTGCCATTCGTTATTCAAGCGAAAACCTGGAAGGAAAATTACATTTAGAAACCGAAAACGGAAAAAAATCAGAAACGATCACACTTCCGGTAACTGGTGGAAATGAAAAATGGAAAACCGTTGTTTTATCTGGAGTAGCATTAAACGCAGGAACAAATAAAATCAAAGTAGTTTTTGAAAAAGGAGGATTTAATTTGAATTATTTAGATTTTTCAGAACCGAAAAAAGGTGGTAAAAAATAGATAATATTATATGAATGTATAGTGTAGTCCCTAAGGGCAATCTCATTAAGTTAAGAGAAAACCAATAATGTTATGGCGAATAAATTTCTCGCAAAGGCGCGAAGTCGCAAGTTTTTTGTCATTTCGACGAAGGAGAAATCTTAACAAGTAACTCCGCAACGTGAATCCAATCTTTGTCGAGCTTCTTGCGAAGATTTCTCCTTCGTCGAAATGACAAGATTGTGTTTAAACTTTGCGTCTTAGAGTCTTTGCGAGATTAATTTTATTTTCTAAAAAGCTTAACGCCCGTAGGGACTACACCTGTTCGAAAAAAATATTGGTTGCAAATTAATTTTTAATAACTAACCCAAATTAACCAACAATGAAAATAAATAAAATCATAAATAAAATAAGTGTTTTAGCACTTGTGTTAATGCTAGGTTTTCAGTCTTGCGGCAGTGGGGATGATTCATCAGATGGAACACCTGTAAATCCTGCACCAACAGGCCTTTCTGTTCAGGTTGAAGTAGTAGGTAAAACAGCGGATAAACCCGATGGAGACGGAAGCGGAAAAGTAAATATAACGATCAAAGCTACAAATGCTACATCGTATAAAGTGCTTATCGATAATCAATTGAAGGAATTAACAACAGGTAGTTTAACCTATGAATTTACGGGTTCAGGTACTAAAACATATTCAATAATTGTATCAGCTTATAATGCTGCAGGACAGTTTGTAAGTTCTACCACTTCGGTAAATGTGAATGTGGCCAGAAAATTACTTTGGTCAGATGAGTTTAACACAGACGGAGCACCAGACGCAGCAAAATGGGGATATAATACAGGAACTGGCGACGGTTGGGGAAATAACGAATTAGAATATTATACCACTCGTCCTGAGAATGTATCTATTTCAAACGGAACACTGAAAATTAAAGCAATCAAAGAAGAATATATGGGAAGCCATTATACATCTGCAAGAATGCTTACAAAAGGAAAATTCGCTTTTAAATACGGAAGAGCAGAAGTTCGTGCAAAATTGCCAGTTGGAGGCGGAACATGGCCGGCATTCTGGATGTTAGGCGATAATATCGATACAGTGCCTTGGCCAGCTTGCGGAGAAGTTGACATTTTAGAATCAGTAGGAAACAATCCTAACGTAAATCATTCATCATTGCATTCACCTGGACGTTCAGGGAATACACCGGATACAAAAACAACAACAGTTCCAAACTCAGCAACAGAATTTCATATTTATGCTGCCGAATGGAGTGCTGAAAGTATTAAGTTTTATGTAGATGATAATTTGTTTTATACGTATTCAAATAGCGCTTCAACCCCATTTAATGAAAAGTTTTTCCTAATTCTGAATTTGGCTATGGGAGGAAATTTTGGAGGAACAGTAGATCCGAATTTTACTAGCGCAACATTCGAAATTGATTACGTAAGAGTATATAATTAACATAAGTTTTAAGTTAAAATTTTTCCGTAAAGCTTCTGAAACACTAGCTTTACGGATTAAAATTTTTTAACATGAAAAAGATAAAATCAATTGTTTTAGTAGTAATGTTACTTTTTGTAACGGTTTCGTTTTATGGTCAGAATTTGAAAATCATGACCTATAACATTCGTTTAAATGTTGCATCTGATGGAGAAAATGCATGGCCAAACCGAAAAGATTATTTTACTTCTCAAATACAATTTTATAGTCCGGATATTTTTGGAGTTCAGGAAGCGACTCCAAATCAGGTTACAGATATAGCTTCGGCTTTACCTGATTACAACAAGTTTGGAATTGGGAGAGAAGAAGGAGGAACAGGAGAAGCTTGTACGATTTATTACAAAAAAGACCGCTTTCAGGTACAGCAATCCAGTACATTCTGGTTGTCAGAAACACCAAATGTAGTTTCAAGAGGCTGGGATGCGGCCTGTAACCGAGTATGCACCTATGGGCTTTTTAAAGATTTAAAAACTAAAAAAACGTTTTGGGTTTTTAATCTTCATCTGGATCACATGGGAGAAGAAGCAAGAGTAAAAGGTGTGCAGCTTGTTTTGAAAAGAATAAGCGAATTGAATACAAAAAAATATCCAGCTTTTTTAATGGGAGATTTTAATTCAGAACCGGATACAAAACAAATTGCAGAGATAAAAAAGGTAATGGATGATACCAAAGACGTTTCTAAAGAAAAACCTTTTGGGCCATCAGGAACTTTCAATGGTTTCAAACACGATCAACCGGTAACATTATTGATTGATTATATTTTTATCTCTAAAAATAGCGGATTAAAAATTCAAAAACACGCAGTTTTAAGTGATTCTAAAGATTTAAAATATCCGTCAGATCATTTACCTGTTTTAATAGAAATAGATTAAAAAATGAAAAACATCAACAAAAAACTTCAAATTTTACTTTTACTGCCTCTTATTGCAGTTCAGATAAAATGTGGGACTTCAAAAAATTCAGCAGCAACTTCTAATAAAGCAGAAGCCTGGATTACAACAACTGACGAGACCTCAAAACTTCAAAAGCAAAATGATTTGGTTTTTAATACAGAAACCAATTCAAATCCAACTATTGAAGTAAATCCTTCTCAGAAATTTCAAACCATCGAAGGTTTCGGATTTTCTTTAACAGGAGGAAGTGCTCAGGCAATCCTGAAATTAGACAAAGCTAAAAAAGAAGCATTGCTTCAGGAATTATTTTCAAGAAAAAATGATGCAATTGGTTTGAGTTATTTAAGAATCAGTATTGGAGCTTCTGATTTAAATGAAAGCGTTTTTTCGTATGATGATTTAGCAGAAGGTCAAACCGATTTAAAATTAGAGAAATTTAATCTTGGCCCTGATCTTAATGATGTGGTGCCATTGTTAAAAGAAATTTTAGCTATAAATCCAAAAATAAGAATTATGGGTTCTCCGTGGTCACCTCCAGTTTGGATGAAAGAGCAACGGAAACTCAAAAGGCGGAAGTTTACTACCGCAATATTATCAGGTTTATGCGGAATATTTTGTAAAATATATTCAGGCAATGAAAGCGCAGGGAATTGTAATTGATGCTATCACGCCTCAAAACGAACCATTGCATCCTGGAAATAATCCAAGTTTGTTAATGCTTGCAGAACAACAAGCAGAATTTATTAAAAATAATTTAGGTCCGGCTTTCGCCAAAGCTAATATCAAAACTAAAATTATAGTTTATGATCACAATTGCAACAAACCAGAATATCCTTTAACGATTTTAAACGATCCAAAAGCATTGCCATTTGTTGCCGGTTCAGCCTTCCATTTATATGAAGGAGATATTAGTGCTTTGTCAAAAGTTCACGATGCTTATCCAAAGAAAGATTTGTATTTTACAGAACAATATACAGGATCAAAAAGCAGTTTTGAATCTGATTTAAAATGGAGCGTAAAAAATGTTGTAATTGGTTCTATGCGTAACTGGAGCGTAAACGCACTTTCGTGGGGATTAGCAAATGATGAGTATTACAAACCTTTTACCCCAGGCGGATGTTCGACATGTAAAGGCGCATTAATGATCGATCAGGCTCAGAATATCAAAAGAGAAGTTGGTTATTATATTATTGGTCACGCTTCTAAATTTGTTCCGGAAGGATCTGTTAGAATTGGAAGTAATATTGCAGGTAATATCTATAATGTTGCTTTTAAAACGCCATCAGGACAAATCGTTGTAATTGCAGAAAATGACGGAACTGCAACAGAATCATTCAATATCAAATACAACCAAAAACAAATTTCAACAACTTTAAACGCTGGTGCAGTGGCAACTTACGTTTGGTAATTCAAAATTAAATTCATGAAATCGCCATGATTCCAATAACAAACTGGATTGAAGAATGGCGATTCCATATTCCATTAAAAAGCATATATTAAATTCGTATGAAAAAATTAACCACATTTACCTTGTTGATGGTGTCCTTTTTTGCGGTCGCCCAACAAGAAACAATAGACCAGAAAGTAAACGCACTATTGAAGAAAATGACAATTGAAGAAAAAATTGGTCAGCTGAATCAATATACAGGCGATAATCAGGCAACAGGACCAATTACAATAAATCCCAACAAACAATCTGAAATCAAACAAGGTTTAATAGGTTCGATGCTAAATATTATCGGAACGAAATATACCAGACAATATCAGGAATTAGCGATGCAGTCACGTCTAAAAATTCCGTTGTTATTTGGTCAGGATGTTATTCACGGATACAAAACAACATTCCCCATTCCGTTGGCAGAAGCCGCGAGCTGGGATTTACAGGCAATTGAATTAGCAGCAAGAGTTGCGGCTACAGAAGCTGCAGCAAGCGGAATTCACTGGACATTTGCTCCAATGGTAGATATCAGCCGCGATCCTCGTTGGGGACGCGTAATGGAAGGTGCCGGAGAAGATACTTACTTAGGTTCTAAAATTGCTTATGCAAGAGTAAAAGGTTTTCAGGGAAATAAATTAGGCGATTTGAACTCAGTTATGGCTTGTGTGAAACACTTTGCAGCTTATGGCGCGGGAGTTGGCGGTAGAGATTACAACTCAGTAGATATGAGCGAGCGCATGTTGTTTGAAACCTATTTACCGCCATTTAAAGCAGCTCTTGATGCTGGTGCAGCAACTTTTATGAACTCATTCAATGATTTAAACGGAATTCCTGCTTCTGGAAATGCACATTTACAGCGTGATATCTTAAAAGGAAAATGGAACTTTCAGGGATTCGTAGTTTCTGATTGGGGTTCTATTGGCGAAATGGTTGCGCACGGATATTCAAAAGACCTTAAAGCTGCCGCACTTTCTGCGATTATAGCCGGAAGTGATATGGATATGGAAAGTAATGCATACCGTTATAATTTAGCTGAATTGGTTAAAGAAGGAAAAGTTTCTATCGATTTGATTGACGATGCGGTAAAACGTATTCTTCGCAAGAAATATGAATTAGGATTATTTGATGATCCATACCGATATTCAGATGCAAAAAGAGAAGAAAAAGCCTTAAATAATCCTGAAAACAGAAAAGCAGCTCTTGAAGTAGCACAAAAAAGTATCGTTTTATTAAAGAATGATAATCAGACATTACCAATCTCTAAAAATGTAAAAACAATTGCATTTATTGGACCAATGGTAAAAGAATACAAAGCCAACATGGGATTTTGGTCTGTAGAATTACCAGAAGTTAATTATGATAAATGGGTAGTTTCGCAATGGGATGGTTTACAAAATAAAGCAGGCAAAAACACCAAATTGCTTTACGCAAAAGGCTGTGAAGTTGATGGAGACAACAAAGACGGTTTTGCTGAAGCAATTGCAACAGCTCAACAAGCAGATGTTGTTATTTTGAGTATTGGTGAAAGACGCGACATGAGCGGTGAGGCAAAAAGCCGAAGCAATCTTGGTTTACCAGGCGTTCAGGAAGATCTTGTAAAAGCAATTCAGGCAACAGGAAAACCAGTTGTGGTTTTGGTAAATGCAGGAAGACCGCTTATTTTTAACTGGACGGCAGATAACGTTCCTGCAATTGTGTATACTTGGTGGTTAGGAACTGAGGCAGGAAATGCAATCGCAAATGTTTTATTTGGAGATTACAATCCGTCAGGAAAATTACCAATGACTTTCCCAAGAGAAGTAGGGCAATTGCCAATTTATTACAATCATTTCAGCACAGGAAGACCAGCTAAAAATGAAGATTCAAAAAACTATGTTTCAGCTTATATTGATTTAAAAAACTCTCCTAAATTTCCTTTCGGATACGGATTGAGCTATACACAATTTGGTTATACCGATTTGAAATTATCTTCGACTAAAATAAAAAGCAACGAAATCATTAAAGTTTCTTTTCAATTAGCAAATACCGGAAAAGTAGCCGGTGAAGAAGTAGTACAATTGTATTTAAAAGACAAATTTGGATCAGTAGTCCGACCAGTTTTAGAACTAAGAGATTTTCAAAAAGTAAAATTGAATGCAGGAGAATCTAAAACTATTGAATTTACAATTGACAAAGAAAAACTTTCTTTTTATAATGATAAATTAGAATGGAATGCAGAACCCGGAGATTTCGAAGTAATGATTGGAGCTTCATCTGCAGATATTAAATTAAGATCTGACTTTGAATTAGTACAATAAAAAAGAAGTCAATTAAAATTGGCGTTATGGATTTTATAAAGGTTCTGAATTATTTCAAAACTGTATTTATAAAATCCATAGCGCCAATTCCTTTATAAGATGCATATAACGCTTTATCAAAAGCTTCTCGTTTTGCTTTTTTATCTTTCGCTTCAGTTTCAACTATCATTTGGTTGAAAATTTTCTCCTGCTCTTCACTATATTTTATAGAAGCTTCTAATAGATCGTTTTTTGATACTAATCCAAAAGAAGAGCATATTTTTTTCATAAGCTTCTTGTTCAGTTTTTCTAGATTTGGAATGCTCATATTTAATCAATTTAACTTTCTATATAACAGATTATTTGTTTTGACTTTTGTTACAAAATCGTAACATTAAAACAATCAATTATATAATATTGCCTTACAATTATTTCTTTTTGTGTCTTTTTGTTGAAAAAACAACAAGTTACGCATTTAATGTGTTATTATGACGCAATGTACTTATTTTTTCAATTTGTTTTGCGTTTTTAAGTAAAAATTGTGATTTTAACACTTCTTTTTTGATCCTAAATTTTAAGTTTTCATCACGTTGCATTTAGTAAAATGTTTCGGTTTTATAAAAATGAATTAAATTGCAGTACAAATCCAAAACGAAAGTTGTATTTAATTAAGCATAAATGTTAAAAGACATTGTAGAAAATAATCATAATTATCAGCCGGGACTTTCGATAGATTGCGTGATTTTTGGTTTTCACGACAATCAGCTTAAAGTTTTATTGATTAAAATTCCTAATCGCGAAACATGGTCTTTACCTGGCGGATTTATCCCAATTGATCAGGATATAGATACCGCTGCTGTTACGGTTTTAAATGAGAGAACGGGAGTTGATGGAATCTTTTTGAGACAATTTGCAACCTTTGGAAAAATAAAACGAAATGATCAGCATTTTGGGAAAAAAGTGCTTGAATATTTGCAAATAGAAGAAGAAAAAGGAAAATGGCTCACGCAGCGTTTTGTTACAATAGGGTATTATGCTTTAGTCGATTTTTTAAAAATAATTCCAAAATGTGCCAATAAAGCAGAAGTCATCGAATGGATTGACCATAAAGAAGTTCCTGAGCTTATTTTAGACCACAAAGAAATTCTTGATAAAGCATTACAAACCTTAAGGATCGAATTGAATTTAATGCCAATTGGCTATAATTTACTACCGGAGAAATTTACAATTCCGGAACTTCAGAAATTGTATGAAACAATCTTGGATAAAAAGCTGGACAGAAGAAATTTTCTTAGAAAAATAACCAACATCGGAATTCTGACCAAACTGGACGAAAAGAAAAGTAACGTAGCACACAAAGCACCAAATTTATATTCGTTTGATAAAGATAAATACGAAGAAGTCCTCAAAAACGGACTAAATCAAGGCTGGTAAATATTATAGAGAACAGAGACCTAACAGGTTTTCAAAACCTGTTAGGTCTGATAAATAAACTTAAAATGGTAACAATTGAAACATTCAGAACTTTAGCGTTGTCCTGTCCAAGTGCAACTGAAGAATCCCATTTTGAGAAAACCTCATTCCGAATCAATAAAAAAATATTCGCCACTTTTGATGAAAAAAATAATAGGGCAGTTTTAAAATTAAACGAAATTGATCAATCGGTTTTTTGCGGGTCAAGCGAAATGATTTTTTATCCGATACCCAATAAATGGGGAAAACAAGGCTGGACAATTGTAGAACTTTCAAAAGTAAGGCCAGAAATGTTTGAAGACGCCTTGATACTTTCGTATGAAAATGTTCTAGGTAAAAAGAAGTAAAATTTTAAACTTATTGTTGCTCAATAATTGTTCTAAAAGTCAAATTTACTCTTGGTTTTGATGTTGTTTTTGTTGGCGGTAAACGATGTAGCCAATGCGTTTGTGTAGTGTCTTTCATGACTAATAAACTGCCGTGTTCCAAAATTAATGAAACCGTTTCTTTGGTTTCTTTATGTTTAAAAGCAAACTTACGTTCCGCACCAAAACTTACCGAGCCAATTGCGCCGTTCTTTTTTAAATCTTTTTCGGCATCGCTGTGCCACGCCATTCCTTCATCGCCGGAATGATATAAATTCAGCAAACAAGAGTTGAATGTTTCTCCGGTTTTTTCTTCAATTACAGCTTTTAATTCCAGTAATGCTGCCGTCCACGGAAGTGCTTTTTTCGTGGTATTCGAATAGGTATATTCAAAACCCGAATCGCCGTACCATGCTACTTTTCGTTTGGTCAAAATTAATTTTCCGAAGATTATAGTTTCATCATTTTTCCATTCAATGGTATTCAAAAGTATATCCAAATAATGATTTGACGCTGCGCGAGAAAACAATTTTCCGTAATAGTTCACAGTTCCGTCTTTAGGAAGTAAGTTAGTGTTTTCGTCTGTTTCGGGATTAAATAAGTCCATTTTTCCAGTTTTGATAGTCGGTTTTCATACAATGTCCACAAGGTCTGAAACCATTTTGTCTGGCTTCATTTTCAGATAAAAAGAAAACCCGGTTTTTGCGTTTCATTCTTTTGCCTGATGAACATTTTAAAGTTCCGTAGATTTTTAGTTTTTGGTTTCCACCAAAGCAAATTTCTGCATTTTTAATTTTAATTAAGAGATTGCGATCAGAAATTTTGTTGTGTTGAAGCATAAATGTTGTATGTTTTTTTTGCCACGAATTCACGAATATTTTTAAATTGAAAATCTGTGCGGATAGAATTAGTTTAATTCGTGAATTCGTGGCGAGAAAAAATAGTTTGTGGTAAATAATTACGATAGTGCATCATGAAAAATAATCCCTAACGTATGTCGTTCACCGGAATGAATTTCACTCACGCCATGTTTCATATTCACGCGATAATATCCTTTTGTTCCTTTTACAGGTCTGAAATTGGTTGTAAAAATTAAAATATCTCCCTTTTTAGGTTTCAAGACAATGGCTTTCGATTGTGCTCTCGGAGTTTGTTGCGTTAAAACAAATTCACCACCCGTAAAATCTTCATCAGGTTCGTTCAGGAAAAGAACTATCTGAATAGGAAAATAAATATCTCCATACAAATCCTGATGCAGAGTATTAAAGCCGCTTTTACCATATTTTAAAATCAAAACAGTTGCTTTTAATTGATTATTAGCATGACATTGTTCAAGTAATTTTTCGTGTGTTTCGGGAAAAATAGTATTAATATTCAGCGCTTTCATCCAGGTATTTGCAATTGGCGCCAGTTTAGGATAAATAGAAGACCGAATGTTCTGAATTAAATCCGGTAAGGGATAATTGAAATATTTATACTCGCCCAAACCAAATCTATAACGCTCCATTACAACTGTTTTTCGGTATAAACCTGGATTATCATAATCGAATTTTAAATCTTCGCATTGTTCATTATTAAGAACGTTTTGAATAATTGCGAACCCATTTTCGTGCATAGATTCGGTTATGCTTTCCCAATTAAGAGAAGCAATTTTTGATTGTATATTTTGCATAATAATTTTAGATTGAGTGTTTTTTCGCTACGAATTCACGAATTATTATTTTTTATATTTTAAAATAATCTGCATTACAGAATTAGTTTAATTCGTGAATTACTTCGTCTGTTCGCTATCGCTCGGGTCGTGACGGAAAAAATAATACGGTAATTTATTTATGGATTTATTTGTGCGCCTTCCCAGCCAATAATAGCAGTTTTACGCGTATTTCCCCACATATAACCACCAAAGGTTCCAGTAGATTGAATCACACGATGACACGGAATTAAAAAGGCTACGGGATTACTGCCAATTGCTGTCCCGACTGCTCTTGAGGCATTTGGTTTCTCGATTTTTTGTGCAATAGAGCCGTAAGTGGAAAGCTGTCCCATCGGAATTTTAAGCAGAGTTTCCCATACTTTCAATTGGAAATCGGTACCTTTTAAATGCAGTTTTATTTCAGATAATTTACTCCAGTCATTCTGGAAAATGAATAAAGCATTTTGTTGTACCAAATCCAGTTTTCGGGTAAATGCTGCGTTTGGGAATTTATGTTTTAAATCCTGAAATCCAGTTTCTTCATCTTCGGCGAAAGCCATAAAACAAACGCCTTTTTGGGTAGAAGCAACAATGATATTCCCAAACGGACTTTCGGCAAAACTGAAATTGATTTCTAAGTTTTTACCTCCGTTTTTATATTCTGCCGGTGTCATTCCTTCGATGTTTACAAACAAATCATGAAGTCGGCTTGTTCCGGACAATCCCGTGTCAAAAGCTGCATCAAACAATGTAGTTTTATCATTTTCTTTGAGGATTTTCTTGGCGTGTTCAACACTGATATATTGCAAAAACTTCTTCGGACTTGTTCCTGCCCATTCTGTAAACAAGCGCTGAAAGTGAAACGGACTTAAATGCACTTTTTCGGCAACCTCATCTAAATTTGGCTGGTCTTTAAAGTTAACTTTGATATAATCGATTGCATCTGCAATTCGGTTATAATTGATGTTTTCCTGTGTGTTCATTTTCTTCAATTTTATAATGCAAATATCGACAGGGTTTGGCAGTCATAAAATCCGAAACTTGCGGTGTTTTTTTAACCGCAAAGTACGCTAAGGTTTTACGCAAAGAACGCAGTTTTTTTTTTGCTCGCAAAGTCGCAGAGTCGCAAAGTTTCTCGCAATATTGTCATCCTGAGCGAAGTCGAAGGACACAAAGTAATTCGACAAAGATTGATATAAACTTTAAAATTAAGAACCCCTGTAAGATTATAAAGTTCAACTATATTTTCTTTTCCATTTTGTAATTGATCAATTCAACTCCTAATCGTATGTTTTTTTGTTCGGTTTTTACAATAAAACCTTTCTTTTCAAAAAATAGTTTTGCGGTAATACTAATATTTGAAGTTATGGTTTTTGAATTATGATTTTTAGCTTCTGTTTCTAATTGGGATAAGATTTTATCAGCAATTCCTTGTCGTTGAAAATCTTTGTGAATGTAGAAAAAGTCAATATAATTTCCATCTTTTAAAGTTCCGAAACCTACCATTTTATTCTCAATAATTGCCAGTAAAACAAATTGCGTATTAATAACCTCAACCCAACGATCTGTATTTGAAACTCCAGAAATCCAAGCGTTAATCTGATGCGGATTATAATTGTTCTTGCAAACTGATTTAACTGTTTGAGTATATAATTCCTGCATTTCCTGTAAATCTGAAATTGTAGCTTTTCTGAAATTAATTTCCATTATATTTTAATTATTTAATCCCCGTGTCTTGTGTATTGAGCTTCTTCAAGAGCTTTTTCAAGGTCTTCTACTTTTTTTGAATTTAATTCTACTTCGGCTTTTGCTTTATTTACTTCTTCTTGAGATTTAGCTATTTCTTTTTTAAGGTTTTCAATATTTTTTTGATGATCAGGATTTCTTTTATCTTCCGGAGTATTTTCAAGATTTTGTAATTCTTTTTGTTTGGTTTTTAAGTCCGCTTCTTTGTCCCAAGCCTTGTTAGCGAGTTTTATTAATTTTTGTTCTTCTCTCTTTAATTTTGCTTGCGCTTTTTCTACGCTGCTTAGAGTAGCAATAGGTTTCACGGTTTCTAATTTTGGTGTATTTGGACGTTGCGTTGGTCGGCCAGTAGCTGGACTTATTAGCCCACCAGTAATTGGATCTCGCAACGGTGACTGCATACTATAATCGACCTGGGCGTTTACAAAGAGTGGTATAATTGTTATTATCAATGCAAAAAGTAGGTTTCTCATAATTTGGTTTTGGTCTTCAAAAATAGAGTTATATTTTAGAAAGGATGTAAAATCTGGGATTAATTTTTAGGTTACTAAATAGCAAACCCGACAGGTTTTAAAACCTGTCGGGTTTATTGGTGTTCAGTTGCGTGAGGGATGGTGGCACGCCCAGATATTTATTTTGTTTCAAGTTTCAGGTTTCCAGGTTACAGACGAACTTGACACTTGAAACAAAAACACTAAAAATAGAAAAACCCGACAGGTTTTTAAAATCTGTCGGGTTTGAATATGTATTAAAATCTAAGATCTATCCCGAAGTCTCGGGACAGAAATCTAAAATTATTAGTATCTGTAGTATTCTGGTTTGAATGGACCTTCAACAGGAACACCAATATAAGCAGCCTGATCGTCACGTAAAGTTTCCAATTCAACGCCTAATTTAGCTAAGTGCAAAGCAGCAACTTTTTCATCTAAATGTTTTGGTAACATATAAACGTCATTGTTGTAAGCAGCGCTGTTTTTCCATAATTCGATTTGTGCCAAAGTTTGGTTTGTAAATGAGTTACTCATTACAAAACTTGGGTGACCTGTAGCACAACCAAGGTTTACTAAACGACCTTCAGCAAGAATGATGATATCTTTTCCAGCAATAGTATATTTGTCAACCTGAGGTTTGATTTCGATTTTTGATGCACCGTGGTTTTTGTTCAACCAGGCCATATCAATTTCGTTATCAAAGTGTCCGATGTTACAAACAACAGTTTTGTCTTTCATTTGTTCGAAATGAGATCCAAGAACGATATCTTTATTTCCTGTAGTTGTAATGATGATATCAGCATTTGCAATTACAGTATTTAGTTTTTTAACTTCGTAACCGTCCATTGCAGCTTGTAAAGCACAAATTGGATCAATTTCAGTAACAGTTACAATAGATCCTGCACCTCTGAAAGAAGCAGCAGTTCCTTTTCCAACATCACCGTATCCACAAACGATAACTCTTTTTCCGGCTAACATTAAGTCAGTTGCACGACGAACTGCATCTACAGCAGATTCTTTACAACCGTATTTGTTATCAAATTTAGATTTAGTAACAGAGTCGTTAATATTGATTGCAGGCATTGGTAAAGTTCCGGCTTTTACTCTTTCGTAAAGTCTGTGAACTCCAGTTGTAGTTTCTTCAGACAATCCTTTGATTCCAGGAACCAACTCCGGGAAACGGTCAATAACCATGTTTGTTAAATCTCCACCATCATCAAGAATCATGTTCAATGGTTTTCTGTCTTCACCAAAGAATAAAGTTTGCTCAATACACCAGTCAAATGATTGCTCATCAAGACCTTTCCAGGCATAAACCTGGATTCCTGCAGCAGCAATAGCAGCAGCAGCCTGATCCTGAGTAGAGAAAATGTTACAAGAAGACCAAGTAACCTCAGCACCAAGAGCGATTAAAGTTTCGATCAAAACTGCAGTCTGGATCGTCATGTGCAAACATCCAGCGATACGAGCACCTGCAAGAGGCTGTTCGTCTTTATATTCAGCACGAAGCGCCATTAAACCTGGCATTTCAGCTTCAGCTAATTCAATTTCTTTTCTTCCCCAAGCCGCTAGAGAGATGTCTTTTACTTTGAAAGCCACAAAAGGCGTAGTTGTAGTACTCATTTATAGTATATTTGTATATTGTAAAATTTTTGCAAATTTACGGAATAGGTTTTTAATTTGGACTACTTTCTGTCAGATTTATGAAATGTTTAATTTCTTAATTTATAGAGTATTAGTTCGATAGTAATTTTCAGGAGCTAATCCTGCTGTTCACTATATCTTTTGTGGTGAACCCCACCACAAAAGGATGCCTCCCGATAGTTCGGGACCATCAGGGCTAAAAAGACGAGACATTAAATTAGAAATTCAGTTTTTTAATCAGAAAATAATTCATAACTTAAAACTCACAATTCATAATTAAAAAAGAATGCCTTTATTTCAAACCATCCAATACAACGAAACGACCAAACTTTTGATTTGGGAAATAACCGAATCATTCGAGGAGTTATTAAGCAAAGTAGTTTTAAAGGAAAAAACGCAGTTGAGGCTCGACGGAATGAAATCCCAAATGCACCAGCGCGCTTTTTTGAGTGTTCGTATGTTGATTCAGGAAATGGGTTTTACAGATCACGATTTGCATTATGACGAATTTGGAAAACCTTATTTCGATTGTCATAATTATATCTCCATTACACATTCGTATCATTTTGCAGCCATAATAATCAGCCATCAAACTGTTGGAATCGACATGGAATTGCAACGCGAAAAAATAACCCGCATTGCCGATAAATTTGTTGATACCGAATTTGATTATTTAAACCCGAGCATTTTAGAAAAATACGTTAAAAAACTGACTGTAATTTGGGGAGCAAAAGAAGCGATCTTTAAAATCAGAAACGAAAAAGGAATCAGTTTTAAGGATCATATTAAAGTACAAGATTTTTCTTTAAATGATTGTAAAACCTCAGCAAGTCTTCATTTTGATAATCTAATAAAAGATTTTGATGTGCATTATAAAGAAATGAAATCAGATAATTTTGATGGCAATTTTACTTTGGTTTATGCTTTTGAGAAATAAAGTTTTATAAAATTCCAATACAGTAAATTCCAAATTCCACAATCTTGTCATTTCGACCGAAGGGAGAAATCACACTAGAAATTCCGCAAAGAAAATCGTCAATCTTTGTCGAGTTACGAGTGTGATTTCTCTCTTCGGTCGAAATGACAGACAGTACGTTAATGTTTTACTTTGAGCTTTCACTCATCTTCTTACGATGCTCAAACATACTCACAAACAAAAAAGTTCCCATTTTTCTGGCGCGCCTTTTTAGTGTTTCTACATTTTCGCCTTCAAAATGTTCTTCTAAAGTCTGAAACCAGTAGTTCAGCCAGACTCCGAATTCATTCGAAGTAATTTTGCCATCAAAACGAGCATCAACCTCATTATGAACTGCATTAGGATTGCCTTTGTACTTTTTTACGGCAAACAAATTAGTTTCCCAAAAATCAGTCAGCTTTTCCAGATGCGCGTCCCAATCTTTTATTATAGTATTAAAATAAAAGCCAATTTCTTCATCGGCTCTTATTTTAGCATAGAACTGATGTACCAGAAATTCGACGTCAGCTCTATTTTCTATTTGTTTTCTCATAGTACAAAACTATTCAGAAATATAAATAAAACACTTAATACAGCGCTTAAAATAATAAGGTTAAAAACGACTTTATGTTTCATTTGCGCTAAGATTGAAGTGTTGGCAAAAACACAGGCTAAAACAATAATAGCAAGTTGAATCATTTGCCCAACAGAAGTTCCGTGAGAAAGAATATACATTGCCGCAGCACCGCCTAAACAGCTTTGACCAATTACAGCCATTGCTGCAGAACCCATGTAATTTTTATTGAAATTTTCGAATGTTGTTTGATATAGTGTCATGATATTGTGATTTTTATACTACAAAGGTACATGCACAATACAACTCCATTTTATGACTTTAATCATAAAACAAGAACTTTTTTATCGGTATACTTTTCTGTTTATAATCTTCAAAATACCTTTTTTTTCTAAAGTTTTTATGGTTCTAATAACGGTTTCGACGCGTAATCCGGTTAAATCGCCAATTTGTTGTCGGGTGAAATTGATGAGGTAACCATTTGCATCTTTCTTAAAATTGAAATAAGCAATTCCGTGATCCATTAATTTTAAAATACGATGCTCTGGTTCTTGCGTTGACATTTCGGCTGCCATAACCGATTTGTAGTACAATCGCTGCGCTAAATTTTCGATTATTTTAAAGCTAATTGCCGAATTTTCTTCCAGCAATTTCATAAAACTGCTTTTTGTCAAAAGAAGTATTTCTGAATCTTCAACAGCAATAGCATTTGCAGGATAATTTTGGTTTAAGAATAAAGGAGGTTCTCCAAAAGATTGATCTTTATAAAAAATGCCCTGAATAAACTCACGTCCGTCATCATTATAATTGCTCATTTTTACTTCGCCTGAAACAATTTGATAGTAATGTGTAGGTAAATTACCTTCTTCAAAAATGATTTCACTTTTGCAGAACGACTTTTTCAAAGCACCATATTTCTCAAGTAAGTCAGTTGCAATCATGATTTGTTGTTATTTATCAAAAGATATAACACAAATATAATTCATTCAAAATAGTTCTTCTACATTAAAAAACTTTTACTTTTACGCCCATTATGCAACAAAAAGCACTTCATATCCACCAGGAAATTTTGGAAGCTAAAAAGAATGGACAAAAATTATTGGCCATACTTTTAGATCCGGATAAAATTGTTTGGGAAAATTTAGATCATTTATTATCAAAAATAAATCAATCGCCTGCAACCCATATTTTTGTTGGAGGAAGCATTGTTGAATCTACTATTTTAGAAGATTTAATTGCACAATTAAAACAAAAAACAAATTTGCCCGTTGTGATATTTCCGGGTAATCCGTCGCAAATATCGCCTCAGGCCGATGGTATTTTGTTCTTATCGTTATTGTCTGGCCGAAATCCGGATTATTTAATTGAATATCAGGTTCAGGCAGCACCAATTCTTAAAAAAACAAATCTCGAAGTTATTTCGACCGGTTATATTTTGATCGAAAGCGGAAATGAAACTGCCGTGGCAAGAGTGAGTAAAACAAAACCGCTTAATCGCGATAATTTTGATTTGGCTTTGGCAACAGCACAAGCGGGTGAAATGTTAGGAAATAAATTGATTTATTTAGAAGCCGGGAGCGGAGCAAAAAAGCCAGTTCCGCTGGAAATGATAGCGTTAATTGCTCAAAATATTAAAATTCCGATAATTGTTGGAGGAGGAATTGTAGATTTGCACGGAATTCAAAATGCCTATAAAGCTGGTGCCGATTTAGTAGTTATAGGAACTGCTTTTGAAAACAACAGCCATTTTTTTGAATGATAAAAATAACCAAAACAACCAAACCAAAATGATTGATTTTTTTCTCGAGAGTTACAAAAACGCTCCATTATGGCATATTGCCTTAGAGTTCCTGGTTTTTGTATTCGGAATTTTAAGTGTGTGGTTTGCAAAAAAAGAAAATATCTGGGTATATCCAACCGGACTAATTGCTACAGTAATATCGGTTTATCTTTTATATATTGCCGGTTATATTGGCGATATGATTATCAACGGATATTTCTCGATTATGAGTATTTATGGTTGGTATGTTTGGGCAAAAGGCGGAACGGTTGAAGATAATTTGCCAATCACCAGAACAACTCAAAATGAAAAAATAATTGGAATTTTACTATTTATTGTAACTGTTTTTGTAGTTTTCGGTATTTATAAGTATTTTGATTATAAAATTAATCCGGATAATTATGTCGACATGATTTCGTCCGGAATATTTTTTGCCGGAATGTGGTACATGGCCAGGAAAAAAATCGAAAACTGGACACTTTGGATTATTGGCGACATTATTGTAGTGCCTCTTTATGCTTATCGTGGCTTAGGGATGTTATCACTTCAGTATTTAATTTTTACAATTTTGGCTATTTCAGCTTATTTAGAATGGAGAAAAATCTTAGACAGCAAAAAACAAATATCATAAAAATTGCTTTATTTGGTCCTGAAAGTACAGGGAAAACCACATTAGCAAAGCAACTTGCAGAACATTATAAAACCCAATGGGTTCCTGAATTTGCACGTGATTATTTACAGGAAAAATGGGAAGAGAATCAGCATATTTGTGTTGCTGATGATATGCTGCCTATCGCATACGGACAAGTTGAGCTGGAAAATGAAAAACTTTCTTCTGCAAATAAATACTTGTTTTGTGATACCAATTTAATGGTTACCAAAGTGTTTTCAGAAATGTATTACGGATTCTGTGATCCGCTTTTGCATGATGCGGCCTTACAGCACGACTACGATTTGTTTTTCCTTACCGATATTGATGTTCCCTGGGAAAAAGATGATATAAGAGATACACCTAATGGCAGAGAAACCGTATTTTCAGTTTTCAAACAGACTTTAGTTAATACAAAAAAGCCGTTTATAACACTTTCAGGAAACAAAGAAAGCCGTTTAGCAAAAGCTATAGCTGTCATTGATAGCCTTGCTATTGCCAAAGAACGTGATTTTTCATCAGCCGATTTTGTTCAGATATACAATCACGGAATTCCATTCGAAAATATAATCGAGCAATTGCAAATATTAAAAAAAGGAATTGCAAAAAGCAACCTGATAGATCCGGCAATTATTGGCAACGGTATTTTGAATTTGTCTGATGAAGGATTTGAAGAAAAAGCTAACTTTTTTGATACTCAAAAAGCGAATCTCAAAATAAACAAATTTGTTCCGGCTTCTGGAGCGGCAACGAGAATGTTTAAGTTTTTGAAAGCTTTTTTGAATGATTTTAATGTTGAAAAAGAAAGTATAAATGCCTATATCAACAGAAAGAAAAATAAAGAATTGCCAATTTTTATTGTAGCAATGGAGAAGTTTCCGTTTTTTAAAACCATCGATAAAAGGCTAAAAATACTTTATCCGGATTTTGAAACTCTGGATAGAAATTATCAGAATTATTACTTTATAAAATTATTATTGTCTGGAGATCATTTTGATTTCGCCAATAAACCAAAAGCAGTTTTGCCTTTTCATAAGTATAAAACCCATATTGCAAACCCAATAGAAGAACATTTGAACGAATGTGTACATTATGCATCGGCAAATCAGGTTTCTCATTTGCATTTTACGGTTTCAGAAATTCATCAGGATCTTTTTGAGGACGCTGTCGATCTTGTAAAAGAAAAAGTAGAAGAAAGTTCAGGAACTCAAATAGATATTAGTTATTCTTATCAATGTAAAAGCACTGATTCTATTACAATTGATGCAAAAAACAAATTGGTTCGCGATAAAAATGAATCACTTGTTTTTAGGCCCGGAGGGCACGGAGCTTTAATTAAAAATTTAAATGAACTTGATTCAGATATTATTTTTATTAAAAACATCGACAATGTAATTCAAAATCATATTGATAAAATCGCGCTTTACAAAAAAGCTCTGGCAGGTATTTTAATAGAAGTACAGCAAAAAGTTTTTAGTTATCTGAATGCTATCGAAAAGAATGAAATAAAAGAAGATTCTATTGAAGAAATCGTTCTTTTTTTAGCTGAAAAGCTTAACATAACGCTAAGTAATGATTTTAATAAATTTACTTTTGAAAATAAAATCGCTAAGATTAAGGAATTATTAAACAGGCCAATTCGCGTTTGCGGAATGGTTAAAAATGAAGGAGAACCCGGCGGTGGACCATTTTGGGTTATGAATGATAAAGGAAATGTTTCTCTTCAGATTGTGGAAACGTCACAAGTAGATTCGACCAGTAAAAAACAATTGAAAGCTTTAGCCGAAGCAACACATTTTAATCCGGTAGATTTAGTTTGCGGGATTAAAAATTATAAAAACGAGAAATTCGATCTGATGCAATTTGTAGATCAAAATGCAGGTTTTATTGTAGAAAAAAGCGTTGAAGGAAAAACAGTTAAAAGTTATGAATTACCAGGATTATGGAACGGTGCGATGGCAAATTGGCTGACTATTTTTGTTGCAGTTCCTTTAATTACTTTTAATCCGGTAAAAACAGTAAATGATTTATTAAAACCGGCTCACCAACCACAATAATGGACATCGATAGAATCATATCAGAGTTAAGTTTTAAAGCGGTCAGAAGTAGCGGCGCCGGCGGACAAAACGTGAATAAAGTTTCTTCAAAAGTAGTTCTGACTTTTGATTTGAATACTTCTCAGGCTTTATCGGAAGAAGAAAAATTGCTTTTGCTAACTAATATTGCGCCTCGGTTAACAACAGAAAATATCCTGATTTTAAACTGTGACGAAGACAGAAGTCAGCTTAAAAACAAAGATATTGTTGTAAAACGTTTTCTGGAAATCATCAAAAAAGGATTGTTTGTTCCGAAGGTTAGAAAAGCAACTAAGATTCCGAAGTCTGTAATAAAAAAGAGAATTAAGGATAAAAAGAATATTTCTGAAATAAAACAATCAAGGAGAAAACCTAACTTGGAGTAAAATTCCAATCCCGAAGTCTCAGGATAAATTCCAAATTCCAAAAAAAGAAAACTTACTTATCCAGTTTTCAATTGGAATTTGGAATTTCTTTTTTTTGGAATTTCTTTAAAAGTAAGTTTTTGGAATTTGGAATTTAATTTTTGGAATTTGTTTTTTAACACTACATTTGCACTGTCTCAAAGGGGTGCTCTAAATAACGAGCTGAGATCATACCCAAAGAACCTGAGCGAGTAATGTTGCTAAGGGAAAAAACGACAATTTTAGCGTGCACACTATATTTTGTCGTGAAACATTTATTAATTTAACAAAAAGAATAATTCCCCCTTTTATTCGTAATTTTTTTACGGATGAAAACTTCTCTTAAAGGTACTTTTAAAGGTACAAAGGTACAAAGTTGCAAAGGTTCAAAGTCGAGCAGCAAATCTATTTTCTTTTTTCTTTTTTCTTTTTTCTATTCTCTTTCTTCTATTTCGCAAGAGCAGGATTCTACCAAAGTAAATTCTCTCGATGAGGTTTTGGTTTCTGCGGTTCGTGTTACTACAAAAACGCCGGTTTCTTTTAGCAATCTGGATAAAAAAGATATTAAATACCGAAATCTGGGTCAGGATATTCCAATTTTGATGAATTATTTGCCATCGGTTGTAACGACTTCTGATGCAGGAAATGGTTTTGGTTATACCGGAATCAGAGTCCGCGGAAGCGATGCAACAAGAGTAAATGTTACCATAAACGGAATTCCGTATAATGATGCTGAAAGTCAGGGAACATTTTGGGTAAATATGCCTGATTTTGCTTCTTCTGTTGAAAGTTTACAATTACAGCGCGGTGTTGGAACTTCTACAAACGGTTCCGGAGCTTTTGGAGCAAGTTTGAATATGCTGACAGATAATTATGCATCTAAAGCAAATGGAGAAGTTTCAAGTTCTTACGGAAGTTTCAATTCTCAAAAACAAACCGTAAAATTCAGTACAGGTTTATTAAACAATCATTTTGAACTTGCCGGACGTTTGTCTTCGTTAAAATCTGATGGTTATATTGACAGAGGAAGTTCTGATTTAAAATCGTATTTCCTGCAGGGAACTTATGTTGGCAAAACCACTTTGATTAAAGCTTTGGTTTTTGGCGGAACCGAAAAAACATATCAGTCCTGGAACGGAATTGACGGTGAAACCTTAAATTCAGATCGAACTTTCAATTCGGCAGGAATGTATACAGATGAATCCGGAAATATTCGTTTCTACAACAATGAAACCGATAACTACAAACAAGATCATTATCAATTGCATTGGAATGAATCATTCTCTGATAAATGGAGCACGAATTTAGCTTTTCATTATACAAAAGGGAAAGGATATTACGAAAATTACAAAGAAGATGCTGATATGGCCGATTATGGTTTATTGCCGGTTGGTGCCGTAACGACAACAGATTTAGTACGTCAGAAATGGTTGGATAATGACTTTTACGGAACTACTTTTTCAGTAAAATATAAAGATGAAAAGTTGGATGTAATCTTTGGCGGAGGCTGGAATAAATACGAAGGCGATCATTACGGTATAGTGACTTGGGCAAGATATGCTTCTCAGTCAGAACCCGGAAATCATTATTACGATGATTTCTCAACTAAAACAGACGGGAATGTTTTCGCTAAGGCGAATTATCAATTCACAGAAAAATTAAGTTTCTACGGAGATTTACAATATAGAAATGTTCATTATAAAGCGAATAGTATTGAAACCGGAGTGGTTGATGATAACTTTAATTTCTTTAATCCAAAAGCGGGATTAAACTATGAAATCAATCAAAAAAGCACACTTTACTTTTCATATGCCAGAGCAAATCGCGAACCTAACAGAACGGATTATGAAGGCGGAAATGCAAAACCCGAAAAACTAAACGATTTTGAATTAGGCTGGAGATTCAATTCAGAGCATTTTCAACTGAATTCAAACTTCTATTATATGGCATACAAAGACCAATTGATTCTGACAGGAACATTAGACGATGTTGGGTCGCCAATTCGTTCAAATACTGATAACAGCTATCGTTTAGGTTTTGAAGTTGATGCAACGATTAAACTTTCTGAGAAATTTTTACTGCGTCCAAACTTTACTTTGAGCAGTAATAAAAATGTCGATTTGGCTGTAGAAGGTCAAAATTACGGAACTAAAGATATCGCTTATTCTCCGTCAGTTATTGCTGGAAATATAATTGTTTATAGTCCAATTCAGAGTTTACATCTTTCGTTGTTACAAAAATATGTTGGCGAACAATACATGAATAATATCGAATTGCCGGCAGCAAAACTGGCAGATTATTTTGTAAACGATTTGAATGTTTCTTACGAAATAAAACCAAAATCAATTTTTAAATCCATCATGATTACAGGTTTGGTCAATAATATTTTAGACAAAAAGTATGTTTCAAACGGATATATGTATGATGTTTATCCGTACTATTATCCGCAGGCAGGAATTAATTTCTTACTTGGGCTGACTTTGAAATTTTAAAATATCCCAGCTATAAAAAAGCCTGAAAGTTTTAAATTTTCAGGCTTTTTTATTTTAATTATAAACGTGAATTACACTTCCTGTAACTTCAACACGATATTGTTTCAGCGGATATTCTTTGCCGCCAAGTCCGGTAAATAAACTATACTCCGTTTTGTCACATGAGCAAACAGCGTTGATGCCATTTATAGTCATAGCAGTGCATGAAGTAATTTCCTGGTTAGGACACGCCGCATCAAAAGCATTATAACCACTTCCTGTATTAAAAACGATAATTCCTTTTGCGCCATAACTTGGAAGTAAGACACCATTACTCGGAAATTTAAGATTTGAATAAGCGGGCAAATTCATATCTATTGTTACATTAATAGAATAATTGGGTATGTAAGGGTTTTTATTACTGATGTTATTATCACTACAAGAGAGAAGTACAGAAACAAACAGGATTAGGAGCCAGATTTTTTTCATTATTTTAATAAGAATTAGTGAAACAAAAATAAATTATTTAGATTTGATTTTTATATGATTAACATATAATTATGTACTATAAAAAATAATAGTATATTTGTAATACAAAATCCCGTCCCGATGGGATTTTTTGTATTTATATAAACGATGAAGTTATGAGTAAAGTATCTTATTATACAGCAGAAGGATTAAAAAAATTAAAAGATGAGCTGGATCACCTAAAAAGTGTAATGCGTCCAAAGGCATCTCAAGATATAGCAGAAGCAAGAGACAAAGGTGATTTATCTGAAAACGCCGAATATGATGCAGCAAAAGAAGCACAAGGATTGTTAGAAATGAGAATTTCTAAATTAGAAGAAGTGTACTCTAATGCAAGATTAATTGATGAATCACAACTAGACGTTTCAAAAGCATTGGTACTTTCTAATGTAAAAATTAAGAACCAAAGCAACGGAATGGAAATGAAATATACGCTTGTTGCTGAAAGTGAAGCGGATCTAAAAACTGGAAAAATCTCAGTAACGTCTCCTATTGGAAAAGGTTTACTTGGGAAATCAGTTGGAGAAGTTGCCGAAATTACGGTTCCAAATGGAGTTTTGAAATTTGAAATTCTTGAAATCTCAAGAGACTAATTTTTTAAAGTTTAACCGTTTATTTGTTTAATCGGTTAACCGAATTAACGATTTACCAAATAAACGCATACACAATGAGCATATTTACCAAAATAGTAAACGGAGAAATTCCTTCTTATAAAATTGCTGAAGATGATAATTATTTGGCTTTTTTAGATGTAAATCCAAATGCAAAAGGGCATACACTTTGTATTCCGAAACAAGAAATCGATAAGATTTTTGATATGGATGATGAGTTGTATTTAGGATTAATGAAGTTTTCTAAAAAAGTTGCAATTGCGTTAGAAAAAACCGTTCCCTGCAAAAGAGTCGGAATGGCAGTTGTAGGTCTGGAAGTTCCTCACGCACACGTACATTTGATTCCTTTAAATCATATGGATGAAATGCGTTTTCATAATAAAGTATCACTTTCTAAAGAAGAATTTGAAGCTTTGGCAAAAAGCATTCAGGCGAATTTATAATTTATGATAATTGTTTTGACAGATGTCAGGCTGAGCGAAGTCGAAGCCCAGTCCTGATTGAACATAAAGGGTTTCGACTTCGCTCAGCCTGACAAACAAATCGCTCAACTAATAAAAAATATAAAGTGCAGTAAATGATTTTACTGCACTTTTTTTATTTTATTTAATGAAATCTGAAAAGTAGTTCCTCTTCCAATTTCCGAATTTAAAACCTTAATCTTTCCGCTATGATATTCCTCGACGATTCTTTTGGTCAAGGAAAGTCCCAATCCCCAACCGCGTTTTTTGGTTGTAAAACCGGGCTCAAAAATGGTTTTGAATTGGTTTTTAAAGATTCCGGACCCGGAATCTTTCACATTTATTTTTACATGATTGTTATCCTGATCAATTTCAAGGTCTAAAGTTCCTTTTCCTTTCATCGCATCAATTGCATTTTTTACTAAATTTTCGATAGTCCAGCTATGAAGCGTTGGATTTATCAGTGCAAAAATTGGTTTTTCGGGAACGTCATAAGAAAAAACAACTTGTTTAGAAAAACGGGATTGCAAATATTCGTAAGTGTTTAAAGTTTCAACAATAATATCTTTTTCTTCTAAAACCGGAACCGAACCAATTTTAGAAAAACGATCAGTAATAGTTTGAAGCCGTTCAATATCTTTTTCAATTTCCGAAGCAATAGACTGATCAATTTCTTCTGTTTTTAAAATCTCAACCCATCCAATCAAAGAAGATAATGGCGTTCCAATCTGATGTGCCGTTTCTTTTGCCATTCCCGCCCAAAGTTTGTTCTGAGTAGCCATTTTAGTACTCTTATAAAAATTATAAATTAAAGCACCAAACAAAAAGATAATCAGTAATAAAGCGAGAGGATAATATTTAAGTTTATTCAATAATGCCGAATTTCCATAATAAACTTGCTGAACTCTTCCGGGAGCAAATTCAATAAGAATAGGTTCGTTTTCGCTTTTTAAGTTATTCAGATATGACATAGATTTGTTCTCATCTGCGAGAATTTCCTCAGGAACATTCACAGAACTAATAACTTTGTCATACATCGTTAACATAACCGGAACAGAGGTGTTGTTGTTTAAAATTTCAAGCGGTAAGTCTAAATCAGTATTTTCATTAGCATTAACCAATGTTTTTTGCGCATCGGCCCAAAGCCCCATTTTTAATCGCTCTTCATTTTTAAAAATTTGAAAAAACGTATAAGTATTCCAAAGAATCAAAGAAATGATTAAAAAGGAGATAAAAATAATAATCCAACGAGTTGTATTTCTACTTTCAGAAAAGCGCATAAACTAATTTTTGAGGTATAAATATAACGAAATAAACACATTTAATATTTCGTTGAGCTCTAAAGATTTTTTGTTTTTAAGTAAGAAACTATTTCTTTGGCTTAAACGATTTCTATACTTTTGTAGTTGCCGAAACGAGATTCGGATAAAAAGAAAAATATGATTAGCATCGATCCAAAAGAGATACCAACGGCAAAATTACATGGGTATTTGCAAAGTGCCGTAGGGCCAAGACCAATTGCTTTTGCAAGTACAATAAGCGCAAAAGGAATTCCGAATTTGTCGCCTTTTAGTTTCTTTAATGTATTTAGTGCCAATCCGCCAATTTTGGTTTTTTCACCGGCAAGGCGTGTACGCGACAATACCGTAAAACACACTTTAATTAATGCCGAAGCAACACGTGAAGTGGTAATTAATGTGGTAAATTATGATATGGTGCAGCAAACATCGCTGGCAAGTACCGAATATGCCGAAGGTATAAACGAATTTATAAAAGCAGGATTAACGCAAATTCCGTCAGATTTAGTTAAACCATATCGGGTAAAAGAGTCTCCCGTGCAGTTTGAGTGCAAAGTTACGCAGATAATTCCGCTGGGAACCGAAGGCGGAGCAGGGAATTTAATTCTTTGTGAAGTAGTAAAAATGCATATTCACGAATCTGTTTTAGATGAAAACGGAGCGATTGATCAACATAAAATTGATTTGGTTTCAAGATTAGGAAGTAATTGGTATTCAAGATCTAATCAGGGACTTTTTGAAGTGCCAAAACCATTGACAACTTTAGGGGTTGGTGTAGATGTAATTCCGAATTTTATCAAAGAAAGTCCCGTTTTTAATGGAAATGATCTTGGAAAATTAGGTAACATAGAAGCCTTGCCTACAATGGAAGAAGTTAGTATATTTGTGAAAGAAAATTTTTCAGTTAAAGGAGTTTTAAGCTCAGACGATCAGGAAAAAATTCATTTAGAAGCTAAAAAATACCTGAATAAAGATGATGTTTCATCAGCGTGGAAAGTGCTTTTGGCCAAGAAATAAGAAAAGAAACAATAATTAATATAGACGAAGATGGAAGTTACAGGAAAAGTAAAAGTGGTTAACCCGGAGCAACAAGTTAGTGCCTCATTCAAAAAAAGAGAATTAGTTGTTACTACTGATGAGCAATATCCACAACATATTTTAATCGAATTTACACAAGATAAATGCGATTTGTTGAGTAGCTATAAACAAGGTGAGGCAGTAAAAGTTTCTATCAATTTAAGAGGAAGAGAATGGGTTAATCCACAAGGAGAAACCAGATATTTCAATAGTATTCAAGGTTGGAGAATCGAAAGAGTAGCGCCAGAAGGTCCTGGACAAACGCCACCAATGCCTGCAGCAGAAGCTTTTGCTCCGGCTACAAACTTAAACGAAGACGAACCGGACGATTTACCTTTCTAAGAAAGAGCTAAATCTCAATCCGAAGCTTCGGATAAATTCCAAATTCCAAATCATTAGTGTATTTGGGATTTGGAATTTTTTGTATCGTGCAGACCTTTGTCAAAGTTTAAACTTTGACAAAGGTTAATTAAGTATTTGGAATTTGGATTTTTATATATTGGAATTTTAAAGACATGTATTACATATTTGATGAACTATTTTTTCCTGCAGTTTCCGAAGCCGATGAAGAAGGTATTCTGGCAATTGGCGGAGACTTAGATCCCGAACGATTAAAATTAGCTTACAGAAGTGGTGTTTTTCCTTGGTTTAACGAAGGAGAGCCTGTTCTTTGGTGGGCACCAGACCCCAGAATGGTTTTGTTTCCGGATGAATTAATTGTGTCTAAAAGCATGCGAAATATCCTGAACCGAAATCTGTTTAAAGTTACCTTTAATCAAAGTTTTAACGAGGTGATTTTAAATTGCCAAAGGATTAAACGAGAAGGTCAAAACGGAACCTGGATTTCAAACGAAATGATTGATGCTTATTGTCAATTACATGCGCAGGGAATTGCAAAATCTGTTGAAGTTTGGCAAGACGATATTTTAGTTGGAGGATTATACGGAATTGATTTGGGTCATGTTTTTTGTGGAGAAAGCATGTTTTCGAAAGTATCAAATGCTTCAAAAGTTGGCTTTATTTCTTTGGTAAATCAATTAAAAAAAGATAATTATAAACTCCTGGATTGTCAGGTTTATAATCCGCATTTAGAAAGTTTGGGCTGTCGCGAAATCGATCGTGACGAATTTATGTCTATTTTAAAAAAGTAAAAAATGAGTGCAATTCATGTTGTAAAAGAAATCTATATCTATCCAATAAAAAGTCTGGCGGGAATAAGCTGTAAAGAAGCTTTTGCTGAAGAAATGGGATTCGAAAATGATCGCCGCTGGATGTTGGTTGATGGCGAAAATCAATTTATAACACAAAGGGAATACCCAATTTTGAGTCAGTTTTACCCACAAATTTCTGATGGAAAAATCAGTATTACTTTTCAGGATCAAAAGCATGAATTTTTTACAGCCGAACATTTAAATAATCCAATAAAAGTAAATGTCTGGGATGATAAAAGTGAAGTTGTTGAGGTGAATTCTGTTACCTCAAAATGGTTTACTGATCGTTTGGGTTTTGAATGCAAATTGGTCAAAATCATTAAAAGCGGAGATCGTAAACATGAAAGTTCAAGATTAAAAGAAACCTTCAATGTAAGTTTGGCTGATGGTTATCCTTATTTATTAATAGGGGCAAAAAGTTTGGATTTTTTGAATGAAAAATTAGCAGATAAAATCACCATTTTACGATTCCGTCCTAATATTGTAATAAGCAGCGAAGTTCCTCATGAAGAAGACGATTTTACTACTTTTAGCATTGGCCAAGTACAATTTAAAAACGTAAAACCTTGCGGAAGATGTATTATGGTCAATAATGATCCAAAAAAAGGGATTGTAAAAAAAGAACCTTTGAAAACGTTGAGCAAATACAGAAATGTCAATAATTCCGTTTTATTCGGAACTAATATTGTAAGTTTAAATTCAGGAATTATTAGTGTTGGAGATGAACTTGTTTTCTAGAAATTCAGTTTTGTAAAATTCCAATTCAAAGTATTAAAAAGCAACAATTCATTTTTTAAAGTTGGTAATTCCAAAATCAATTTAAGCGTTTCATGCGCCATCATTGTTCCGATAATTCCAGGTAAAGTTCCTAAAACACCATTCAAATTACAATTTGGAACATCTTTTGGATCAGGCATTTCAGGGAATAAATCGCGTAGGTTTTTACTTCCGTTATCGTTGAAAACGGCAAGTTGACCTTCAAATTTTAAAATGCTTCCATAAACCAAAGGCTTTTGTAAAGCAACGCAAGTATCGTTAACCAAATAGCGGGTTGCAAAATTATCAGAACCATCTACGACAATATCATAATGCTGAATTATTTTTTCAGCATTTTCTAAAGTCAGTTTTTCAGGAATAGCTTCAACTTCAATCAACGGATTTAGTTTCGAAACTACTTCTTTAGCAACAAGAGCTTTCAGTTGACCAATTTCATTTTCGGTATATAAAATCTGTCGATGCAAATTGTGAATTTCAATGGTATCAAAATCCATAATCCCAATAAAACCAACTCCGGCAGTCGAAATATATTGCAAAATAGGGCAGCCCAAACCGCCCGCACCAATTACCAAAACTTTTGCTTTTTTTAGTTTTTCCTGCCCTTCATCGCCAATTTCAGGCAATATGGTTTGTCTGTTGTAACGTAGAAATTCTTTTATTAGAGTCATTTTAATTGAAGTCTTAAAGTTGTAAGTCGAAGATCAAAAGTCAAAAGCCGAGTGAAGGTTAAAGTCAAAAACATAAGTAAAATTTTGGACTTTCTGACAGACTTTAAGACATTTGACTATATATTTTGTCCCAATCTTTCCAAACGGGTTCGTAGCCTGAATTTTTTATAATTTGGGCAATTTCTTTCGCAGAACGTTCGTCACTAATCTCAAATTGTTCTAATGATTGCGGATCAACAACATAACCACCCGGATTTGTTTTAGAGCCTGCACTCATACTTGTAACGCCAATTGGAATAATGTTGTTTCTGAATTTTTCGTTTTCTCTTGTTGAAATGGAGATTTCCAAATCTTCATTCCATAAACGATAGGCGCAGATAAGCTGCGTTAAGTCCTTGTCATCCATAATAAAATTAGGTTCGATAATGCCTTCAGCAGGACGTAATCTGGGAAACGAAACAGAATATTTAGTTTGCCAATATTTCTTTTGTAAATAATCGAGATGCAAAGCATTAAAAAAACTATCCGTTCGCCAATCTTCCAAGCCTAATAAAACCCCTAATCCTATTTTATGAATTCCTGCAGTTCCAATTCGGTCAGGAGTTTCCAATCTATAATCGAAATTTGATTTTTTCCCTTTTGTGTGGTATTTTTTGTAAACTTCCTGATGATAGGTTTCCTGATAAACCAAAACAGAATAAACGCCAGCTTCATGCAAATGTTTATAATCTTCTGTAGAAAGTGGCTGAACTTCGACAGAAATAATCGAAAATTGTTTTCTTATTAAGGCAATTGCATTCAGAAAATAATTAATGTTTACGGTATAATTTGCTTCGCCGGTTACTAATAAAACATGATCAAAACCTGCTTTTTTTAAAGCTTCCACTTCGAGTTTTATTTCAGTATCAGAAAGTGTTTTTCGTTTGATTTTATTATCTAAGCTGAATCCACAATACGTGCAAATGTTTTGGCATTCGTTGCTTAAATATAATGGCGCATACATTTGAATGGTTTTCCCGAAACGTTTTTTGGTAATTTCATGGCATTCCTGAGCCATTTGCTCCAGATAATTTTGAGCAACGGGAGAAATCAAAACCAAAAAATCATCGAGATTTCTTTTGGTTTTAGCCAAAGATTGTTCGACATCTTTTGATGAGGTTTTGTATATTTTAGATTGAATATTATTCCAATTATATTGCTCAAATATTGCTTTAAATGTTTTCATTTGGATTGTGTTTTATTTCACGCAGATTTTGCAGATAGATTTAGATTTTGTTTGCGACTCGATGTATATTATCTAGAATATTCGTGCAATTAAAATTGATTAACAGCCCCAGTTTTTTATTTGTCAGTTTTAAATAAGTATTTAATTGTTTAAAGTGAATGGATTTCAATTCATCAACAGATTTCAATTCAACAATTACTTTGTCTTCAACCAATAAATCTAATCGAAAAGTAATGTCTAATGTCACTTCTTCATATTTAACAGGTATTTCTATTTGTTTAACGACTTGTAGCCCATCTTTTTTTAATTGATAATATAAAGCGCTTTCATAAATTGATTCTAATAATCCAGGACCTAATGTGTTATATACTTTAAAAATTGCGCCTCTTATTTTATATGAAATTTCATTTTCCGACATAATTATGATTTTATTTTTGAAATCAAAATTAATGAAATTTCTTACTTTTTGTTAAAATATTTCGCTCGCAGATTTGGCAGATTGAGCAGATTTTATTAACCTTTCTTGAAGCATTTTATTTAAAATAAATCTGCTCAATCTGCCAAATCTGCGAGAGATTAAAAACTATTCATATAAAAATGAAGTCAAAGGACTAGAAGCAACAGCATAATTCTGCTGATTAGCAATTTTAGCTTCAAAAGCTTTTCTTCCTGCAATAACAGCTTCTCGGAAAGCCTCGGCCATTAGTTTAGGATTTCCGGCAACGGCAATCGCAGTATTTACCAAAACAGCATCTGCACCAATTTCCATTGCTTTTGCAGCATCAGACGGAGCTCCAATTCCAGCGTCAACGATTACAGGAACGTTGCTTTGTTCGATAATTATCTCTAGAAAGTCAATGGTTTTTAAACCTTTATTACTTCCAATTGGCGAACCTAGAGGCATTACAGCAGTTGTCCCGGCATTTTCTAAATGTTTGCACAAAACAGGATCAGCATGAATATATGGCAGTACAAAAAAGCCAAGTTTTGCTAATTCTTCCGTTGCTTTTAAAGTTTCAATAGGATCTGGCATTAAATATTTTGGATCCGGATGAATTTCAAGTTTTAGCCAGTTTGTTTCTAATGCTTCCCTTGCTAATTGAGCTGCGAAAACAGCTTCTTTTGCATTTCTAGCTCCTGATGTGTTTGGCAATAACTGGATATTTGGATGTTTTAAATGCGATAAAATAACATCAGTTTCCGTTTCGAGATCGATGCGTTTTAAGGCGACAGTCACCAATTCACTCTCAGATGCTAAAATTGCTTCTTCCATTTCCTGGTTCGAACCAAATTTTCCAGTTCCTAAAAACAAACGGGATTTAAAGGTTTTATCTCCAATTTTAAACAATGACGTTTGCATATAGTTTTTTATTAAGTTGTTGAATTAGTTTTTTCTTTTCATCACTTTTTGTAATCATCCCGGAAATAGCGATTCCGTGAATTCCGGTTTTCATTAATTGATCTACATTTTCTAATGTGATACCTCCAATGGCGTAAACAGGCGTTTTCAGGTTGCTGTTTTTCATTTTTTGAATGATTTCAGAATATCCGGATAAACCTAAAACTGGACTTAGTTTTTCTTTTGTTTCGGTGAACTGAAAAGGTCCAAGGCCAATATAATCGCAGCCATTTTTAATATGATTTTCAATGTCTTCGAAAGTATTTGCTGTGCCTCCAATGATTTTGGTATTTCCTAAAATTGCTCTTGCTTCGGCAATATTCATATCGGTTAAACCTAAATGAACGCCATCGGCAGCAATTTGCTGTGCGAGATAGAGATTATCATTTACAATGAAATTGGCTAAATATTCTTCGCATAACAATTTTACACTTTCGGCTAAAGCAAAAGTGTTTTTGACAGTTTGATTTTTAAAACGCATCTGCACCCAATCGCAGCCAGCATCCAGAGCCTGATGAATATTATAAAGCTGATTTTCAATTGTTTTTCCTTGTGAGATGTATTGCAGTTTATGGTACATAATGATATCCGATTAAGGTTGAAGTTGAACTCAGGTATTTTTCAATGTAAGTTTTAGCATTTTCACAAGCTTCTTTTAGAGTTTGATTCAATGCGAGATTTGCGGCGATTGCGGATGATAAAACACAGCCGGAACCATGTTTTTCAAAGCAATTTTTTTCTGATGGAAATAAATCAATTGTTTCATCTTTTAGAAATAATCGATCTGTTCCAATAGCTAAAGAATTATGCCCGCCTTTTAAGAAAACAGCGGTTGAAACTTCATTTTGCATTCTTAATTGATGCTGAATAAAACCGGGAAATAAGATTTCTATTTCATTATAATTGGGCGTTATTAAATCAATTTTAGACAGGATTTTATTTAAATCCAAACGATTTTCAATAGTCAGAAACTCAAATTTTGTTGTTGATTTTAAAACCGGATCCCAAACGATTTGAGTGGTTGGAGATAGTAATTTTATAGTCGAAAGAATTCGGTTTAAATAATGTAAACCCGGAACAATTCCAATTTTAACACTTTTTATTTTATAGTTTTGAAATAAAATCTCAATAGAACGAATTACAAAACTCACATTAATCCATTCAATATGATGAAACTCATTTTCTGTCTGAATGGTATTTGCAGTTGCAATAGCAAATCCCGTGACTTGATGCTGTTCAAATGTTTTAACATCTGCCAAAACACCTGCGCCTCCTGAAGGATCAAAACCTGCTATAGAAAGCACGAAAGGACGGTTTTCTGACATAATTTGAATTGTTTTATGGGGTTTTCACTATTCCATATTTTTCCTAAGAGTGCTGCATCATCGAAACCATTTTCAAGTGTTTTTTTGATGTTTTCAGCATCAATTCCGCCTAAAGCGATAACTTTTGAATTAAAATTTGTTCTTGATTTTAAAGCTTCAAAAAGATCAGTTTTGGGATAATATTTTTCTTTCGAAATACTTTTAAAAACTGGACTTAAAAAGGCATATTCGAAATCTTTTTCTAATTGATTAAACTCTTCGATTGTATGTGTTGATGTTGTATACCTGCAAGGTTTTGAAAACCTTGCAGGAAAGTCTTGAAAATGTTTTCTGTCCTTTTCAGAAAAATGAATGCGGTTAATTCCAAAATCTTCTGCCAATTCATGATGACTGTGCAAAACCAGATTAGATCGAAATTCCAGTTTTATCTGATGAATAAATTGCGCCATTTCTACCACAGAAAAATCAGGTTTCCGAATATGAAGCAAAGACAATCCTTCTTCAAATAAAGAATTCACTACATTGATTTCATTTTCAACAGCAAAAGGATGAGAAATCACAATCATATCTTTCTTCTTTGTTCTTTACTCTATTTTCTTTTAAATATAAATCTCTTTCCCCTGCTCAATAAACTCTTCTGATTTTTCCTGCATACCTTTTTCGGCGGCAGCCACATCTCTAATTTCCTGAGATATTTTCATAGAACAGAATTTTGGTCCGCACATCGAACAAAAATGAGCGACTTTTGCGCCGTCAGCCGGAAGTGTTTCATCATGAAATTCTCTCGCAGTATCCGGATCTAACGCTAAATTGAACTGATCTTCCCAACGGAATTCAAAACGAGCCTTACTTAAAGCATTGTCACGATATTGTGCTCCCGGATGACCTTTGGCTAAATCAGCCGCATGAGCCGAAATTTTATAGGTGATAACACCATCTTTTACATCTTTTTTGTTGGGTAGGCCAAGATGTTCTTTTGGCGTTACATAACACAGCATCGCACAACCGTACCAGCCAATCATTGCAGCGCCAATTGCAGATGTTATATGATCGTAACCCGGTGCAATATCTGTTGTTAAAGGTCCAAGAGTATAAAACGGGGCTTCGCTGCAATGTTCTAATTGTTTGTCCATATTTTCTTTAATCATATGCATGGGTACATGTCCCGGACCTTCGATAAAAACCTGAACATCATGTTTCCAGGCGATTTTTGTTAATTCGCCTAACGTTTCTAATTCGGCAAATTGTGCTGCATCATTTGCATCAGCGATTGAACCCGGACGCAAGCCATCTCCAAGAGAAAATGTTACATCATATTGTTTCATGATTTCGCAGATTTCTTCAAAATGGGTGTATAAAAAATTTTCTTTATGATGGAATAAACACCATTTTGCCATAATCGATCCGCCTCGGGAAACAATTCCGGTAACGCGATTGGCAGTTAAATGAATGTAACGCAACAAAACACCTGCATGAATTGTGAAATAAGAAACACCTTGTTCAGCCTGTTCAATTAAAGTATCACGGAAAACTTCCCAGGTTAAATCTTCGGCAATTCCTTTTACTTTTTCCAAAGCCTGATAAATAGGAACGGTACCAATTGGAACGGGAGAATTACGAATAATCCATTCTCTGGTTTCGTGAATATTTTTTCCGGTAGATAAATCCATAATCGTGTCAGCACCCCAACGACAAGCCCAAACCGCTTTTTCGACTTCTTCTTCAATACTCGAAGTCACTGCACTGTTTCCGATATTTGCATTTATTTTTACCAAAAAGTTACGTCCAACAATCATGGGTTCGCTTTCAGGATGATTGATATTATTAGGAATTATGGCTCTTCCGCAAGCTACTTCGCTACGAACAAATTCAGGTGTTATTTTGCTTTTTGGCGTGTTTGCTCCAAAACTATGTCCGGCATGCTGACATTGCATGGCGCTGGTTTGTTCGTTTAAAAGTTCAATGCGTTGATTTTCGCGGATCGCAATGTATTCCATTTCAGGAGTTATAATTCCTTGTTTCGCGTAATACAATTGGGTAACATTTGCACCTTTTTTGGCTCTTTTTGGCTGATGCAAATATTCAAAACGGAGATGATTTAGACTTTCATCTTTTAATCGGCTTTGACCGTAATCTGAAGTTATTTCGTTTAAGACTTCGACGTCATTTCGATTTAGAATCCAACTTTCGCGTAAGCGCGGTAAACCTTTTCGAATGTCGATTTCAATGTTTGGATCTGTATAAGCACCGGATGTATCGTAAATTGTTACAGGTGGATTTTTCTCAATTCCTCCATTTGAAAGTTTAGTGTCGCTAAGAATCACTTTGCGCATTGCAACTTTTATAGGATGAATTTCACCGTTTACATATACTTTTTTAGAATTGGGAAAAGGAGTTCTGGAAATTTGTTCTTCGGTAGTCATAAGGAAAGAAGTTATGAGTTATGAGTTATAAGTTATTGTAGAGGCGCACTGCAGTGCGTCTACGTCTGATATGAAATTGGAATTTGGAATTTATTTTTGAAGTTTAATTCTCAACCTCCCTGCGTAGCCGAAATAATTAAAATTTCGTCAGTTTCGTGTACGAGATGTTGGTTCCAGTTGAGTTTTGGAACAACAGTATTGTTAATAGCAACGGCAATTCCGTTTTGTTTGTTCGGAATTTCGAGATCGAGCAATGATTGAACGCTTAGCGATTCAGCATTGAATTGTTTGATTTGTTGGTTGATTTTTAGTTCCATTCCTTCTAGATTTAGTATGTGTTATACCTTAGGAATGGCTACAATTGCGCATAAAAATGCGCGCAGAAGTCATCTTACTTTTCCCTACGCTAGTATTAACTAGATCAGGTTCAGAGGGTAAAATCTCAGCCTACTTTTTAGTAGACACCCCTAAAGTGTGAAGCAAATGTAATAATTTTTTGTTTGGAAGTTAAAAAAAGTTTCAGGTTTCAGGTTTCAGGTTTTTGAAAACTGGAAACTGAGACCGAAAACCGAGGCTGTTTACTGAACTCTTGTCCAGCAATTTTCGGCGTGATCATTGACCATTCCGGTGGCTTGCATGTGTGCGTAAATTACGGTTGAACCCACAAATTTAAAGCCTCTTTTTTTTAAATCTTTGCTGATTTCGTCTGAAAGTGGAGTAGTAGCAGGAACATCTTTTGAGGTTTTTGGACTATTTATGATGGGTTTTCCGTTAGTGAATTTCCAGATGTAATCTGAAAAAGTCCCAAATTCTTCCTGTACTTTCATGAAAGCCTGGGCGTTCGAAACGGCTGCTCGAATTTTAAGCTTATTTCGAATAATTCCGGTGTTTTCCAGTAATTCTTCGATTTTATCTTCAGAATAATTCGCGATTTTTTTATAATCAAAAGAATCAAAAGCAACTCTAAAATTATCTCTTTTGTTTAAAATAGTTATCCAGCTTAAACCTGCCTGAAAAGTTTCCAGAATTAAAAATTCGAATAAAGTAGGATCGTCGTAAACGGGAATTCCCCATTCTTCGTCATGATATTTTTTATATAAATCGCTTGATGTGCACCAGCCGCATCGAATTAAATTTTCATTTTCCATTATTTTCCAATTTGCCAGCTATATCCTTTTACACTCGGAATATAAGCTGAACGTCCAACGATAACTAAATCAGTATAGATTTTTTTGTTGTATTTAATACCAATCGCACTGCCAGAAGTATACAATTTATTAGCTTTAAATGTAATTTTCATTAATCCGTCCCTAAATTTTGCATCTGAAAGTTTTTCTACAAACCAGGTTGAATGCCATTTTACGGCAATTTCGTCTTCGGCAGTTTTTGTAATAGTTTTTACCAGTTTGACAGCTTCTTTCGGAATTTCAAAATCTTCTGTTAATTGCTCTTGGGTTAAAGTCTGTCCAATTTTACTTTTAGAAAGTATTTTACGCAAATTAACAAAGGTCAATAAAGATTTATCTGACTCTTTTGAAACATTCAGATTTGTGTTTTCTGTCGCAATTTGTGGATTCTGAATTTGTGGCTGAACATACATTCTTTTCTTATCCGCATACCTGTTTTTATTGCTGTCAGAATTTTTTTTCAGCTCTTTTATAAGTGCAACTTTCTCGGGTAAAGCTTTTTTTGTAATTTTTTCAGAAACAGCTTTTAATTTATTTACAGGATATATTTTTTCTTTTTCAGGCTGTTTTTTCTCGTCGTTACCGCAGCTGATAAAGAAATAGAGTAGTGAAAATAATATGATAGAACCGTTTCTTTTCATAATAATAAGATAGTCTAATCTTTTTTTGCAGGGTCATTTTCAAGATATTTTTTAATCATATGATGCCCGGCATAAATTAGCGGCGTTAATATAACAGCAACAGTAAGTTTAAATATATAACCCGTTAAACCAGACGTAATAAAGGTATGAAAATCAATTTTTCCAGGCAACCAAAAAGCAATTCCAAGTACAATAAACGAATCAAATAATTGTGAAATCACAGTCGATCCGGTTGTTCTGAGCCATATTTTTCTTTCGCCGGTACGTCTTTTGAAAAACCAAAATATCCAGACATCGATTAATTGAGATGCCATAAAAGCAATTAAACTACCCACAATAATCCACATACTCTGCCCAAAAACAGCCTGAAATTGCTCGTCGTTTACCGGACTTATTCCTTTTGCGGCAGGAATTACAATTGCCATAAATAGTATTAAAAAAGCATAAGCGATTAGACAGGCCGTTATAAAAGAGAGTTTTTTAACTCCTTTTTCTCCAAAATATTCATTAATTAAATCGGTGGTAAGAAAAACAATCGGCCACGGCAAAATTCCGATACTCATTACAAATGGGCCAATTTGAATTAATTTTCCTCCAATAAGTTCTGCTACAACGGCATTGGTAATAAAGATTCCGGCTAGAATAACAAAAACAATTTCTCTTCTGGTTTTAAACATGTTTGTGACATAAAATGATATTTCAAATTTAAGTTATTTCTCATTAAGTTAAAGAAAGAGTTTATGAATTATATGATATTATTTTTGTAAACATAGAATGTTAAACTTCCTTAATGATTTCTAATTTTTGGGTACTTTTGAGTAAATAAGAAATTTAATTTTCTTTTTTCAGAATAATAATGCGAAAAAAATAATATCAAATTTATCATGAATACGACTTTTTCATCGGTTAACGAACAAACAAATTCAAATCCTTTATTGAAAAACTGGGAAGGTCCTTATGGTGGAGTTCCTGCATTTAATGCGTATAAGGTTTCGGATTTTAAACCTGCAATTGAATTTGCGATCCAGCAAAAATTGAACGAAATTGATAATATTGCCAATAATGAGGAAACACCAACTTTTGAAAACACAATTGCAGCATTAGAACTTTCAGGAAAAAAAATGTCCAGAGTTTATGCTGCTTTTGAAATTTTCAGCTCCAATATTTTCACACCTGAATTTGGAATTGTAGAAACAGAAATGTCCCCAAAATTATCAGAGTTAAATGATAAAATCTTTCAGAATAAGAAACTTTTTTCCAAAATTGAATTTCTATATAAATCAGAAGAAAGTAAAAAACTAACTGATGAACAGCAACGTTTAATTTGGTTGTATTATACAGATTTTGTTCGTGAAGGCGCTGAATTAGATGAGGATAATAAAGAAAAAGTTGCAAAAATTAATCAGGAGTTAGCAGCGCTTTTTACAAAATTCAGTCAAAATTTATTGGCTGAAGAACATAATCAATATCTGGTTTTGCAAAATGAAAACGATTTTGACGGTTTGCCCGATGAATTAAAAAATGCTGCCATTGCTGATGCAAAGACCAGAAAGATGAATGTTTTGGGTTGTATTACCAATACACGTTCTTCTATCGAGCCTTTTTTGACATTTTCAAGTCGAAGAGATTTAAGAGAAAAAGCTTTTGATATTTTCGTAAAACGTGGCGATAACGGTAATGAAAATGATAACAATGAGACACTTGTTTTGATTTTGAAATTACGTGCCCAAAAAGCAAAACTGCTTGGATTTCCTTCGTTTGCACATTGGAGTTTGTCGAATAAAATGGCTAAAGATCCGGAGAGAACTTTAGAATTAATGGATTCTGTATGGAAACCAGCAATCGAAAAAGTTCATCAGGATGTTGCTCAGATGCAAAACGTTGTAGATGCCGAAGGAGGAAATTTTAAAATTCAGCCTTGGGATTATCGTTATTATGCTGAGAAAGTCAGAAAAGCAAAATATGATTTAGATCAAAATGAGATAAAGCAATATTTGCAGTTAGAAAATTTACGTGAAGGAATGTTTTGGGTTGCCGGTGAATTATTTGATTTGGAATTTAAACAAGTTGCGGATGTTCCGGTTTATCATGCAGATGTGCGAGTTTGGGAAGTTAATAATAAAACTACAGGTAAATTAATTGGTTTGTGGTATTTTGACCCTTATGCACGTGCAGGAAAACGTTCAGGCGCGTGGATGAGTTCGTATCGCGATCAGCAAAAACTGGAAAAAGAGGTGCCTTCAATTGTTTCTAATAATTGCAATTTTATAAAAGGAAAAGCAGACGAACCGGTTTTAATTTCCTGGGATGATGCTACGACTTTATTTCACGAATTTGGTCATGCGCTTCACGGATTATGTTCAAATGTAACGTATCCTAGTTTGGCAGGGACTTCTGTGGCAAGAGATTATGTAGAGTTTCCTTCGCAGATATTTGAGCATTGGCTTGCTACTCCGGAAGTATTGAACAGGTTTGCATTGCATTATAAAACGAATGAACCATTGCCACAATCAATGCTTGAAAAAATCGAAAAGGCTGCTAATTTTAATGAAGGTTTTGCAACAGTAGAAACAATATCAAGTTCTTTTGTAGATATGAGACTTCATTTGACAACAGAAACTATTGATCCTGTAAAGTTTGAAAAAGAAACTCTGGATAAATTGAATATGCCGTCAGAAATTGTAATGCGTCATAGAATTCCGCAATTTGCCCATATTTTTTCGAGTGATGGATATGCCGCCGGATATTATAGTTATTTATGGGCAGATGTTATTAACGCAGATGCATATGAAGCTTTTACAGAAGGAAAAGGACCTTATGACAAAGAAGTTGCGAAACGACTTTATGAGACCGTTTTTAGTGTAGGAAATACGATTGATAACGAAAAAGGGTATGAGAATTTTAGAGGAAGAGCGCCAAAATCTGATGCTTTGATGCGAACCAGAAATTTTCCCGTTGAAGAAGTGATTAAGATAAAAAACTAAAATAAAAAAGCCCGAATAAATTAATATTCGGGCTTTTTATATTGAAATAATATATTAACCTAAAGTAACTCTTTTGAAACCTGTGATTTCAACGTTGTATCCTTTAACGTAATCACCAACTTTTTTACTATCGTCTTTGATAAAGTTTTGATCTAACAAAGCTTTCTCTTGATCTAAAGTAGTATTGTCAGAGATAAAACGTTGCACTTTTCCTGGGATAATTTTGTCCCAAATTTGCTCTGGTTTACCTTCAGCTTTTAATTCAGCTTTAGCATCTTCTTCAGCTTGCTTAATAACTTCTTCAGTCAATTGAGAGAAAGAAATATATTTAGGAACATTTTTCAACGTTTTTCCTAAACGTTTAGCTTCTTCATTATCTTTTTCGATTACAGCAATACGAGCAGCAAGTTCAGATTCAACGAAAGCAGGATCAAAATCTTTGTAAGATAATGTATCAGCTCCCATAGAAGCAACTTGCATAGAAACATCTTTAGTTAAAACGTCAGCGTTAGGAATTGCAGCAGAAATTGCAGTTAATGCAGCAATTTTGTTAACGTGAACATAAGATCCAACGAAAGCACCTTCTAAAATTTCAAAACCACCGATTTCGATTTTTTCACCAATAACACCAGTTTGCTCGATTAATTTTTCAGCAACAGTAATTCCGTTGAAATCTGAAGCTAAAAATTCTTCTTTAGAAGAGAAGTTAATAGCTCTTTCTACTAATTCTTTAGCCAAAGTTACGAAAGCCTCATTTTTACCTACGAAATCAGTTTCACAGTTTAAAGTGATGATAGCTCCTTTAGTATTGTCAGCATTGATAAAAGAAACAGCAGCTCCTTCAGAAGAGTCACGGTCAGAACGATTAGCAGCAACTTTTTGTCCTTTTTCTCTAAGGACTTGTATAGCTTTATCGAAATCTCCATCAGCTTCAACTAAAGCTTTTTTACAGTCCATCATTCCGGCACCTGTAGTTTGTCTTAATTTATTTACGTCTGCAGCAGTAATTGTTGCCATAATATTTTGAATTTTAATGTTAAAAGTAAAAATTCCATCTTTTAAATTCTAAACTCCAATTTTATTAAATTATCAACATAACGTTTTTAATTTGTGTTTGGATTTTAGAATTTAAAATTTGGAATTTAAATTTGATTTATTCTTCAGTTGCAGGAGCAGCAGCTTCAACAGCCGGTGCAGCTTCAACAGCTGGAGCAGCAGCTTCAGTAGCTGGAGCTTCTTCTGTGAAAACTTCAGTTTCTTTGTCAGAACCTCTGTCAGAAAGACCTTCGATTACTGCAGCAGTTACTAAAGATAAAATTTTGTCAATTGATTTAGAAGCATCATCATTTGCAGGAATAACGTAATCAACCTCTCTTGGGTCAGAATTCGTATCAACCATTGCGAAAACTGGAATGTTTAATTTTTGTGCTTCTTTTATTGCGATGTGTTCAGCTTTGATATCTACTACGAACAATGCTGCAGGTAGTCTTGACATATCAGCGATTGAACCTAAGTTTTTCTCTAATTTAGCACGTAGACGATCAACTTGCAAACGCTCTTTTTTAGATAACGTCATGAAAGTACCATCTTTCTTCATTTTATCAATAGAAGACATTTTTTTAACTGCCTTTCTGATAGTTACAAAGTTAGTTAGCATTCCACCAGGCCATCTTTCAGTGATGTAAGGCATGTTTGCAGCCTTTGCTTTTTCAGCAACGATGTCTTTTGCTTGTTTTTTGGTAGCTACGAATAAGATTTTTCTACCTGATGCAGCAATTTTTTTCAAAGCTTCGTTAGCTTCTTCAATTTTAGCTGCAGTTTTATATAGATTGATAATGTGAATACCATTACGCTCCATATAAATGTAAGGGGCCATATTTGGATCCCATTTTCTAGTCATGTGTCCAAAGTGAACACCTGCTTCTAGTAAGTCTTTTACTTCTATTTTGTTTGCCATTTTTGTACTAGTTTACGTTCTGTTGATTAGCAATGTATAAATGGCGGTTTCCCAGGCTTTATACATTTAGATGCTAAACTATTTCCTACCTCGATAGGAGAGCAACAACAACTGTGTTTTTTAATTTCAATAAATTGATGATGTCTTGTACCATATGCACAAGACAGGTAATATTAACGTTTAGAGAATTGGAATCTCTTACGAGCTTTCTTCTGACCGAATTTCTTACGTTCAACCATTCTTGGATCTCTTGTTAATAAACCTTCTGGTTTAAGGATAGCTCTGTTTTCAGCATTTACTTCACACATAACGCGTGCCAATGCCATTCTTACAGCTTCTGCCTGACCAGTTGAACCACCTCCGTAAACGTTTACTTTTACATCAAAGTTGTTTACATTTTCTGTCATAGACATTGGTTGTAAAACTTTGTATTGTAAAGTTGCAGTTGGAAAGTAAGTTGCGAATTCTTTTTTGTTTACAGTGATTTTTCCTGTTCCTTCAGAAACATATACACGTGCAACAGCGGTTTTTCTTCTACCGATTTTGTGAATAACTCCCATTACTTAAGATCGTTTAGGTTAACAGTTCTAGGTTTTTGAGCTCCGTGAGTATGCTCAGCACCTACAACAACATTTAGATTTCTAAAAAGTTCAGCTCCTAATTTATTTTTAGGTAACATTCCTTTTACAGCTTTCTCTACTAATAATGCAGGGTTTTTAGATTGCAATACTTTAGCAGTTAAAGTTCTTTGTCCTCCTGGGTAACCTGTATGACGCATGTAAATTTTGTCATTCATTTTTGTACCTGTAAGGTTAATTTTTTCTGAGTTGATAACAATTACGTTATCTCCACAGTCAACGTGCGGTGTGTAACTTGGTTTGTACTTACCTCTTAAGATCATTGCAACCTTTGAAGCAAGACGACCTAAGTTATGACCTTCAGCGTCTACAACGATCCACTCTTTCGTTACAGTGGCTTTGCTAGCTGAAATTGTCTTGTAGCTTAATGCGTCCATAATATTATTTTAATTAAACATTCCATCCCCAATAAAGGGGATGCAAAAGTACAATTAATTATTTTAAAACCAAATACCTGAAAAGAATATTTTATCTACTGAAAATCAGGGCATCAGTTTTATATTTAAAACAATAAAAAAAAACCACCTTCACAATAACGCGAAGGTGGTTCAATATTTAGAATTGTTTTGTTAAACAATAAATAAATTTGCTATGTCTACAACTTGTTGCGTCGTAAGTGGTTCATCATAAGCTTCTGATCCTGCAGCAGCTCCAAATGCAGTTGCTGTGTTGAATCCTGCCTGAACTGTAACACCTTCGCCAGCGTAAACGGCTTGTGTTGCTGATGGCATTCCGGCACCTCTTTCTTCATTCGAGATCCAGCCTTTTAATCCGCGTAAGCGACGAACTTCTGATGCGTGTCTTGCTTCTACAGAGTGAATTTGCAATGCAGCTGTTAATAAGTCCGGAGCAGATATTAAATTTGCTGCCTGACCTTTATAAGCTCTTACGCCAGTATCTTCAAAAGCCTGAGCTAATGCTAAAAACGTTGGATAATCATTAAACGGATCAAATGCTCCGCCAACAGTAAAGTCAAAAGTAGGTTTTGGAACGAAATTAGCACTTGCTGTTCCGCCTAATCCTGCAATTAAAAATTTTACGTGATCTGATTCGTGTGCAGCAATTTGTTGAAAAACTTTTAAATCGCGTCCACTATTTTCAGATGCCGGAATTACTCCAGAATCTAATGCCATGGCATAAAATTCGTTTTCCAGGTATTCTAAAGTTAATGCAAACTGCAAAGCTCCAATTGGAGTGGCTGGTGTTGCAGTGATATCTTTGGCTAATGCCTTATTTGCAAAGGCTGATAATCCGAAAGGAATTGAGGCCATTGCTAAATTTTTTCCGATGTTTCCAAACTGATTAAAACTATCTCTTCGAGAACCAGTGCTTCTCATTAAGCTATCATCAGTAAATGTTTCTATAAATTTTAAAATATTCATAATTTCTATGTTTTAGCTAGTTAAGATTAAGGTAAATATTTGGCAGTAAATTTTGTAGTAATGAAACCTCCTGCAATTGGTAAAATTTTAGAAGGATCTTTAGCAGCATCTAATCCGGTTGATGCGCTTACAATATCGTCACCTGCAAAATCAGCTGAATTTGGGTTAATCAAACTTCTTATCGCAGAAGCATGTCTTGCTTCTACCGAAACAATTTTTCCGGCTAATAATAGATAATCAGGACTTTTAATCAATTTTCCGGCTCCATTATAGGCAGCAACTCCGGTATCTTCTAACGCTTTTGCAGTAGCAAGAACTTCGGCACGGCTATTAAAATTCATAGAACCATAGTTGAATGCCAGGGAGGGAAGCAGTTGAGAACTCGGATCAGGAAGTGCTCCTGATAAAGCAGCTTTGAAAAAATCCCTATGAATTACTTCATGGTGATATAAATCAGTTAATACCTGACGTTCAATATCATTGAATGTCGCATTAAAATTTGAAGCATTTACAACTTTAGTGTAAAAATCGGCTTCTAATTGTTCAAGAGCATAAGCGTAAGTCAGTATGCCAAAATCTCCGGATCCTAAATCAAACACTCCATTTTTTATTCCGGGCAGCGTATTGTCCTGAGGCATATCATTATCATCATCGTTGTTGCTGCAGCCAGCCATAACTAAACCTGCGCTAACTAGTGTTAATCCGCTGAGCTTAAGAAAGCTCCTTCTGTTATTCAATGAAGGGTCTACTTCATGAATTTTAACTTCGTTTTTCATAATCAAGGCTTTTAAAAAGGTTAATAACATGTATTAAGGTATTAACGAAATTTTATGAAGTGCGGTTTCAGAAAAACCTTATTTTTTTAAATTATTTTAAAAAGAGTATATAATTCAAATACTGGTAGGTGTTTTTTGTTTTATTATAGGTAATTCTACTATATTTGTATTAATTACATAAATTATTTTTAAATGAAAGCTAAAGCAACTCTAAAACAAATTGCGAAAGAACTAAACGTTTCTGTATCGACTGTTTCTAAGGCATTGAACGATAGCCCGGAAATTAGTGAGCAAACGAAGGTGAAGATTAAGGAGTATGCCAAACTCAAAAATTATAAGCCTAATGTTATTGGTCTGAACCTGAAGAATCGTAAAACCAAAACAATTGGTGTAATTATACCTAATATATTAAACTCCTTTTTTGCAAAGGTTTTTAGTGGTATCGAAAAAGTAGCCGATAAAAAAGGATATAATGTAATTACTTGTATTTCGAATGAATCTTTAGAGAAAGAAATTCATACACTTGAGATGCTAAGCAACGGAACAATTGACGGATTTATTCTTTCGGTTTCTGAAGAAGCTCAGAAATTACAGGAATACAGTCACTTTTCTGCAATTATAAATGATGGAACTCCAATTGTAATGTTCGATAGAATTGCAGATGAAGTTGAATGTGATAAAGTTGTAGTTGATGATTTTGATTCGGCTTTAAATTCTACACAGCATTTAATTGATTTGGGATGTAAAAATATTGCCTTAATTTCTTCAGTTGATAATTTGAGTGTTGGAAAATTAAGAGCTGATGGATATTTGAAAGCTTTAAAAGACAATAATATTCCGTTAAACGAAAAAATTATTCTTCGTACCGATTCAGAAGATGATATGAAAGCCAAAATTGATGCAATCTTTGATCAAAAAATTGATGCGATTTTTGCTTTGGATGAAAATGATTCGGTTGCCGCTTTGCGCGTAAGTTTGAAAAAGGGTTTTAGAGTTCCGGAAGATATTTCGATAATAGGTTTTGCTGACGGAATTTTAGCTTCAAGACGTTTATCGCCAAGTTTGACAACAGTAAGTCAGCACGGAATTGAAATTGGAGAAGTTGCAGCCAAAAAATTAATCGAAAGACTGGAAGAATCTGAAGAAGAAACTTCAGATTACGAAACTATTGTCATCAAAACAAAATTGAAAGAACGAGAATCGACAAGAAAAAAATAAAATACATAATAAGATAAAATCAAAAAGACTGTCCAGAAAGGCAGTCTTTTTTGTTTTTTGTCATTCGATAAAAGGGAGAAATCGCACTCGTTTATCGACAAAGATTAGCAGCTTTGCAGAGTTTCTGGTGTGATTTCTCCCTTCGGTCGAAATGACAATATTGTGTATTAATTTATAGAGTTTATTCTAAAATCTAAACTCAAAAATCTACAATTTCTTAATGTGCCGCTAACCAATCAGAACCCATTCCAAGTTCAACATCTAAAGGAACGCTCATCATAAAAGCATTTTCCATTTCGTGTTTGATCATGGGCTGAATTTTTTCGAGTTCATCGTTGTGAACATCGAACACAAGCTCATCATGAACCTGAAGCAGCATTTTTGATTTCCAGTTTTCTTCTTTTAATTTTTTATGAATGTTGATCATGGCAATTTTGATCACATCAGCTGCACTTCCCTGAATTGGTGCGTTTACGGCATTTCGTTCGGCGGCACTTCTAACTACGGCATTTGCCGAGTTAATATCTTTTAGATAACGACGACGGCCAAGAATCGTTTGAACATATCCTTTTTCGCGGGCAAATTCTATTTGCTCATTAATATAAGATCGTAATCTTGGATATGTTTTGTAATACGCTTCGATCAAAGCAGCACTTTCGCTACGGGATAAAGAGGTTTGATTGCTTAATCCGAAAGCAGAAACTCCATATATAATACCAAAGTTTACAGTTTTGGCATTACTTCTTTGATCGCGTGAAACTTCCTCTAAAGGAACATTGAAAACTTTTGAAGCCGTTGCTTTGTGAATGTCTTCTCCGTCCTGAAATGCTTTAATCATGTTTTCTTCACCACTTAAAGCAGCTATAATTCTTAATTCTATTTGCGAGTAATCGGCAGAGATTAAAGTATGGTTTTCATCGCGGGCAACGAACGCTTTACGAATCTGACGACCTCTTTCGGTACGAATCGGAATATTTTGCAAGTTCGGATTATTAGAGCTCAAACGACCAGTTGCAGCAACAGTTTGCATATAATCGGTATGAACGCGTAATGTTTTTTTGTCTACTTGTTCCGGCAAAGCCAAAATATAAGTGCTTTGTAATTTTACCATTTGACGCCAATCCAGAATTTCTTTTACAATAGGATTATCGTTTGCCAAATAAGTCAAAACTTCTTCGCCGGTTGCATATTGGCCGGTTTTGGTTTTCTTTTGTTTTGCACCGCCAATTTTTAATTTATCAAATAAAATATCTCCTAATTGTTTTGGAGAAGCTAAATTGAATTTTTCTCCGGCTGTTTCGTATATTTTTTGTTCCAAAGATTTAATCTCAACATCCATTTCTTTAGACATGGCGCTTAAGAATTCAACATCCAGACGAATTCCTTCCGTTTCCATATCGGCCAAAACGCTTACTAACGGAATTTCGATTTCATCAAATAACTTTTTAGTTTCAGTTTTATCTAATTCAGTAGTGAAGATTTCTTTTAATTGAAAAGTTACATCAGCATCTTCTGCAGCATATTCCTTGATATCTTCAAGTGGAACATCACGCATTGTTATTTGATTTTTACCTTTTTTACCAATTAAGGTTTCAATTGATTTTGGGGAATATTTCAAATAGGTTTCGGCTAAAATATCCATATTATGACGCATATCCGGATTAATCAGATAATGCGCAATCATGGTATCAAAAAGTTTCCCTTTTACCGTAACGCCATAATTAGAAAGGATTTTCAAATCGTATTTTAAATTCTGACCAATTTTTTCGATGTTTTCATTCTCAAAAAACGGTTTAAATTTATCTACTAAAACCTGGGCTTCTTCCTGGTTTTCCGGAAACGGAACGTAAAATGCTTTTCCTTTTTCATAAGAAAATGACATTCCAACCAATTCAGCATGCAGAGCATCTAAACCAGTAGTTTCAGTATCAAAACAAACAGAAGTCTGATTTTGTAAATTCTGCAAAAGCAATTTAATTCCTAAATCGCCCTGAATTGCCTGATAGGAGTAAGGCTTGGTTTCTAAAGTATCATAAAATGATGTTCTTTCGGTGCTTTCATCTGTAGTTGCTCCACCACCAAAAAGATCAAACTGATCTTCATTTTTAGGTTGTGGTTTTTTGTATAATTTGGCTTCGTCAGTTTTATTTGCCAATTCATTTCCGCCGCCAACTTTAAACAAATTATCAAATTGTTCCGCCATTCTTCTAAATTCCAATTCCTGAAAAATAGCATCGGTTTTTTCGATATCCGGGCGCGAAAGTTCATAATCATCTTCGTTGAAAACCACATCACAATCACATATAATAGTAGCCAGTTTTTTAGATAAGATTCCTTTATCCTTATTAGCTTCTATATTTTCTTTCATTTTACCTTTCAGTAAATGTGTGTTATCCAGAAGATTTTCCATTGTTCCAAATTCTTTCAGGAACTTTTTGGCAGTAACTTCTCCAACACCTGGCAATCCCGGAATATTATCCACAGCATCTCCCATCATTCCAAGAAAATCGATTACCTGATCCGGTCTTTCGATTTCAAATTTTGCCAAAACTTCGGGAACACCCCAAATTTCAATACCATTTCCCATACGGGCTGGTTTGTACATAAATATATTTTCAGAAACTAATTGTGCAAAATCCTTATCCGGAGTAACCATAAAGACTTTGTAGTTTTCTTTTTCGGCTTGTTTCGCAATAGTTCCAATTAAATCATCGGCCTCACAACCTGCCATTTCGATAATCGGAATATGCATGGCTCTTAATAAATCCTGAATATAAGGTATCGCAATTTTTATCGCTTCGGGCGTTGCATCACGATTGGCTTTATAATCAGAATACATTTCGGTTCTAACCTGACTTCCTTCTTTATCAAAAGCAACGGCGAGGTGATCTGGTTTTTCACGTTTAATGACATCCAAAAGCGAATTCATGAATCCCATAATCGCTGATGTATCCATTCCTTTAGAGTTAATTCGCGGATTTTTTATGAAGGCATAATAACCACGAAAAATTAAAGCGTAAGCATCGAGCAGAAAAAGGCGTTTTTGAGTTGACATAAAAAAAATATTAGTCTGTAAAAATAAACAATTGGGTTTTAAAAACGATTCTCATCTTAAAAATAAAACTCAAATTTAAAATAGGAATGGTTTTTTACCATATAAGTTATATAAGTACATTTTTAGTAGAGGCGTAAAGCATGCGTCTTTAATTGCATTTTACGCAATCAATTAAATGTACTTATATGACTTATATGGTGAAGAAAATTCGAAAAGCGTTAATGTGAAGTTAAATTTCTGAAGATCACTATTTCCTTCATTTTGTCTTCATATTACAGGGGTACATTTGATCTATAATAAGAGGTATTAATTTAAATATAAGAAATCATGAGAAATTTATTGATGTTATTAGTAGCAGTTTTAGGTACAAGTGTAATGGTAAATGCATTTCCTGCAAAAGGTGTAAAAGTAGCTCCTGCAAAAGAAGTTAAAGCAACCAAACATCCTAAAAACAAATCTGATAAAAAAACAAAATCAGAAAAAAGTGCAGCTCCAAAAACAGAAGCTCCAAAAGTAAAAAAATAATAAAAAAGGATTATAAAATAAAAGGTTAATTAATTTAAAAATAAAAAGTTATGAAAAATCTAGTTATGCTGCTTGTAGCAGTTTTAGGAACAAGCGCAATGGTAAATGCACAAACAACTCCAGCTTCAACAACTCCTGTAAAAGAAGTTAAAGCAACAAAACACCACAAAAACAAAGCTGATAAAAAAGTAAAATCAGAAGCTCCAAAAGCAGAAGCTGCTAAAAAATAAAAAGCGGTTATTATAAAAATAAAGGTTAATTAATTTAAAATTAAAAAGTCATGAAAAATTTATTGATGTTACTCGTAGCAGTTTTAGGAACAAGTGCAATAGTAAGCGCAGCTCCAGTAGTAGTAAAAGTTGGACCCGTAAAAGAAATTAAAGCAACTCCGGCAAAAGAGGTGAAAGCAACTCCTGCAAAAGAAGTTAAAGCTACAAAACACCCTAAAAAATCTAAAAAAGCAAATGCTGAAAAAACAGCAGCTCCAAAAGCAGAAACAGCAAAAGTAAATAAATAAGGATTGTTTTTGTTTTGCTTTCAAAAGGCAGCAAAACAGGAATAATGGTTATGGAGAATGCTGGTTGAAAAAGGCTGATAAAGAAATTTATCAGCTTTTTTTGATTCGTTAATTTTTTAATAATGTGCAATAAAGCTTTTTATAATTGCTTAAATTTATTTGCGCTTAAAAGCTCTGTTATGAATATTTTAATTGTTGAAGATAATAAGGAACTTGCCGTAGAGGTTTACGATTTTTTATGCAATATAGGTTATGTGTGCAAAATAGCTCATAATTGTGCTGATGCTCTCGAAGAGATTAACAGCAATGACTATGATGCGATGCTGCTTGATCTTGGTTTGCCTGACGGAGATGGTTTTGATGTGCTGAAAAGCGTTAGAAAAACCAAATCGAAAATGGCAGTGATTGTACTTACTGCTCGAGGCGAATTAGATGACAGAATAAACGGTCTGCATCTTGGTGCTGATGATTATTTGACTAAACCTTTTGCGTTAACAGAACTTAGCGCGCGATTATTTGCCGTTATTCGCAGGATTCACGGGTTTACATTAAATAATTTAGAAGTACACGGTTTTATTCTGCAGCTTCAGGATTATAAAGTAAGTTACAACGAAGTGCCTATTAATTTGACCAAAAAAGAATTTGACATTTTTCAGTATCTTGTTCTGAATAAAAATCGGGTTATAACCAGATTACAGTTAACAGAACATATTTGGGGAGATATTCTTGAAGTAAATTCAGATTCTAATTTTATAGATGTTCATGTTCGAAATCTCCGAAAAAAACTTGATAAACACACTGCAATAGATTGGTTCGAAACGGTTAGAAATGTAGGTTATCGTATAAATGAGTAAATAAAAAACTGTGAAAATAAAACATCAGCTTGCTATTTTTAACGCACTAACACGATTGTTGGTGATTTTAATTTTATGGTTAATGCTGCCAATTTTGGTAGAAAATGTTGTTTATCGTCACATCAATAATGGATTACTGGAAAAGAAACAAAAATTTATTGATCATTTAAATCAAAATGAAATTAATGATTTTATTGAAAATCCGGACGATTCTACAGAAACGTATTCGCAATTTTCTACACTTCACAGTGAATTTCTAGTGCTTTCGAGATCTCCAATAAAGCCAAATCAGAAAAAAGCAACTTTTAGCAATGATTACCGAATTATTGAGGGTGAAGAAAATGAATACAGAATTCTGCAATATCATTTTACATATGAAAATCAGGGATATCAATTAGAAATAGGAAGCAGTCTTAGCGAAGTAAACGATCTTACGTTTATAATTAGGTTTTTTATTTTGATTGTTTTTGTAATTATACTTTTAATTACTTTTTTAGCCGATACTTTTTATATCGAATATTTATTAAAGCCTTTTTATAAAATTATTGATACTAAAATAAGGCGTGTCAACGAACCCGAAGCTTTTGATCATACCCCAATAAAAGCAAGATCCAGAGATTTTAGGGAACTGGATTTGGTTTTGAACCAAATGATGGATCGTATTGGGGAACTTTTTAAAAAAGAAAAGCAATTTATATCGAATGTTTCACACGAGCTTCTTACTCCAATTGCCTTGCTTAAAAATAAGTTCGAGAATTTATTGCAAAATGATTCTTTAGATGATAATGCAGTTGATAAAATTGCAGGTTCGTTACGAACATTAGATATGCTGAAAAAAATCATCAATAACTTATTGTTGATTTCCAGAATCGAAAACAATCAATATGAGGCGAATGAAAATATTAATTTCCATGAGATTGTTACTAACCTGCAAGAAGATCTTCAAGACAGAATAGAAGATAAAGAGATTCAGTTTTTAAACGAAATGAAAAGTGATTTTACCTTTACAGGAAATAAAACGCTCATTCATATTTTGATTTATAATTTGGTAACCAATGCGATAAAATATAATAAGCCAAAAGGAAAGATTATAGTTGCAGACGGGTTTTTGAATAATAATTATTTCATTTCGATAACAGATTCAGGAATAGGCATGAATCCATCCCAAATTGAAAAGATATTCAACAGGTTTGCCAGAATTAGTTCTGATCAGGACGGGCAGGGCTTAGGCCTTGCTATTGCTGATAGTATTGCTTCTTTTCATCATATAGAAATCAAAGTTACTTCGCAAATAAATGAAGGAACTACCTTTTTATTATTACTTCCGGAAACTGCAAAATACAATTAAAAGTTAATTTTTTTCTGACCATTAAATCTTCATTTAATCTTCATTTAGTGATTCTATCTTTGAGGTATAATAAATGAAATTATAACAATTATAAAACTACAAAATCATGAAAAAATTAGTAATGTTAGCAGTAGCTGTTTTAGGAACAACTGCAATGGTAAACGCACAAACAACTCCAGCTCAAACAACTCCGGCAAAAGAAGCTAAAGCTCCTAAAAAAGACAAAAAAGCGGATAAAAAAGCTAAAAAAGCAGAAGCTAAAATGGAAACAGCTAAACCAGAAGCTAAAAAATAAAACAATATAGGTTTATGTTCATAAACCATGTTGTGGATTATAAAGGTTTTAAAAAATTTGGTAGAGAAAAAAGCTGGTAGAGAAATCTATCAGCTTTTTTGCAATTATTAGAGTTAAATTTTTGATAATAAAAAGCAATAAAATTTTCATTCTTTGTTACTTTGCTTAAAACTATAACTAATGATCTTTCGTTTTATACTTCTTTGTGCGCTGTTTTTATTTATTGAGTTCTATTCTTATCAAGCCTTTCGTACTTTAATAAAATTAAGATGGGTTTTGATTAGCTACCAAATTATAAGTTTACTGCTTTTAATTTTTATCATATACTCTTTTACACAATTTGATCGTTCTGTTGGACAAACTAAACAAACCATGTTTACAATGGGTTTAATGTTATTGGTTTATGTTCCAAAAATAGTTCTGACACTTGTAATGTTTGGAGAAGATATTTTTAGAATAGGGGCAAGTATCTTAAATTATTTTATGTACAATGCTTCCAGAAAGGAAATGATGCCGGACAGAAGGAAGTTTGTGAGCCAAATAGCTTTAGGATTGGCTGCAGTTCCGTTTTTGTCTTTGATTTATGGAATTTTTGAAGGGAAATATAATTTTAAGGTAATCAAACAAACGGTGTTTTTTCCAGACTTGCCAGATGCTTTTGATGGTTTTAAAATAACCCAGATTTCTGATGTTCACAGCGGAAGTTTTGATAATCCTGAAAAAATAAATTATGCCATTGATTTGATTAATGAGCAAGAGGCAGACATGATTTTATTTACAGGAGATATTGTAAATACACATGCTAAAGAAATGCATCCGTGGTTAGAAACCTTTAAGAGAATAAAAAGCTATAAATACGGTAAATATTCCGTTTTAGGAAACCATGATTACGGAGAATATGTTACCTGGCCATCTGAAAAAGAGAAAGATGAAAACTTTCAGGAAATAAAAAGCCTTTACGGACAAATAGGATTTGACCTTTTGCTTAACGAGCATACTTATATTCAAAAAGGTGATGATAAAATTGCACTTATTGGAGTAGAGAACTGGGGACAGAATTTTAAAAAAGCAGGTGATTTAAATAAAGCTTCGGCAAATGTCCATCAGGATGATTTTAAAATTTTAATGAGCCACGATCCAAGTCATTGGGAATATGAAATTAAAAAGCATCCTAAAAACTTTCATTTAACCCTTGCGGGTCATACACACGGAATGCAATTTGGAATTGAAATTCCGGGATATTTTAAATGGAGTCTGGCGCAATATATTTATAAACAATGGGCTGGATTGTATGAAGAGTTTGGAAGGTATGTTTATGTTAACCGCGGATTTGGTTTTCACGCCTATCCTGGACGAGTTGGTATTATGCCAGAAATAACAGTGATTGAACTAAAAAAAGGGAACAATGTGGCTTAATTCGTTAAAAATGCTACATTTGTATATAATTATCTCTTTTTAATAGAATAAAAGAATTAAATTTTTGGTTTTATGTCAAAATTTGGAGAACTTATAAATGCTCAGGTTCCTGTGCTAATTGACTTTTACACAGATTGGAACGAATCATCAGTATCGATGCACCCTGTAATTAAGGATGTTGCGGCTGCACTAGGCGATAAAGCTAAAGTGATTAAAATTGATGTGGATAAAAATCAGGAACTGGCCGAAGCACTACGTATTAAAGGACTTCCAACTTTAATGATTTACAAAGAAGGGCAAATGATCTGGAGACAATCCGGTGAACTTGATGCAAATACAATTATCGGAATTGTACAGGAGCAATTCACGGTATAAAACTCTTCTTAAGATATTATTATTTTAATTAATAATATCAAATTTGTATCCGTTTTCTTTTAAAAAATGTAAGGTTTTAGGTAGCGCAAATTTTAAATTCTGTGATGCCTTTATACTGTCATGAAATACAATTACGCTTCCTGACTTTACATTTTTAGTAACGTTTTCAAGACATTTTTCGGGAGTAATACTTTGATCGAAATCTGCGCTTAAAACATCCCACATGATTATTTTGTAACCCAGATTTCTTAAGATTTTAGATTGTGCCTTTTTTATCTTCCCGTAAGGAGGACGAAATAATAAGCGATTAAAAGTTTTTTCTTCTTCTAAAACAGTCGCGCAATGTTGCACATTCTCAATATAATCATTGGTATGGCTTTTCCATCCGTTTACGTGGTTCATGGTATGATTACCAATAGAATGTCCTTCGGTTATTAATTTTTCGAATAAAGATAAATTAGCTTTGATGTTTTTCCCGATGCAGAAAAAGGTTGCTTTTGCGTCGAATTTCTTTAATTCAGATAAAACCCAATCTGTAATTTCAGGAGTTGGGCCATCATCAAAGGTTAGGTATATTTTCTTTTCCTTGTTCGGAATATCCCAACAATATTTAGAAAATACCCTTTTTATGAACGAATTTGTTTTTACCCAATAAAAGCTCATTTTGAAAAGATTTAGACTTATGTAAAAATAAAAAATGCAGCGCTATTTATCAAACAGTGCTGCATTTTTTTAATCAGTATATTTTTCGTATATTATTCTTTTTCTCTGCCAAAACGTTCAAAAACATTTACATAGGTATTAAATACTGTTTTATGTTTTTCATAGAAAGCAAGGTCTTTATTTTCTTTCATAACATGCAGCAAACTTCTGTAGCGCTCAATATCTGTAATAATATCCATAGCTAAATCAGTTTGGTCTCCCGGAGTTAATGTTCCGTAATAATTCAGGTTTTCTTTATACTTCTGAACTAATTTATTTAACAGATCATGTGCTTTTGCAGTTTCTCCAACTTTATAATATCCTCCGGCAAAAGGTTCTACCAATGAATAATATCCAAATTTGTCTAACGGCATTTTTGTCATCGCTAAGTTGATAACATTTTTAGCTTTGTCAATTTTACCTTCTTCGATCAGTTGGTTCATTAAACGCGATAAATTGGTGCGGTATGTAATACTGTTTCTTCTCGTTTCAGGATCATGATAGATTTTTTCGCTGTCACTATTACCCCAATCCCATTTCATTACAATATCGTACATTTTATCAGCATCAATTTGTCCCATATCCATTGGTCCGCCATCTTTTGAAGGAACATTTCTAACCGGAACTAATTTATAAACCATTCCGTCTAATTGCAGGTAGTTTTTAAGCCATAAATAGTCTTCATCATCAAAAGCTCCGCCACTGAAGTAAATTGGTCTTTTCCAATTGTTGTTAGCTAAGATATCAAGCATCATTAAACGATTTTTGTACAATGCACTTCCTTTGATATCAATGTCGATATATGGTACAATAGAATCGTTGTATTTTGCATCGACAACTTTGTTTTTGATAATCATGTTTTTATCAACGTTAACCCTAATTTTATTTGTTGGATAAAAATGAATTGTTTGTCCGTTTTGTAAACCTACAGTTGATTTTGGATTTTTAATAAAACTAATAAAGTCGTTAATATTCCAACGGGTTTCTATTTTCTGGATAAAAGCAACATAATCCAGTTTATCACCTACATATTCATCGTGTACAAATGATATTGGCAATGCATCAGATTCGTATGATTTGGCTTTCATCTGATCAATATACCAATCCGTCATGAAAAGGCTCGTATTTACGATTTTAACATCAGTCCTGAAATGTTCAATTTCCTGCGCATACCATAATGGAAACGTGTCATTATCTCCAATGGTGAATAAAATAGCATTTTTATCACACGAATTTAAGTATGCTTTTGCCATTGCAACAGCAGTATATCTGTTTGATCTGTCGTGATCATCCCAGTTTTGAGACGCCATTAAAACGGGTGCTGCCAATAAACTTGCGGCAATAATAATTGGTCCGGCAATTTTAGGAGCAATGTATTTCTGGATACTTTCGTATAATGAATAAACTCCAAAACCAATCCAGATTGCAAATACATAAAAAGATCCTACCAGTGCATAATCTCTTTCGCGAGGTTCAAAAGGTCTTTCATTTAAGTAAATTTTCAATGCAATTCCGGTAAATAAGAACAATGCCAAAAGCACATAAAAACTTTTAAGATCTTTATTTGCGTGATACATAAGTCCGATAAGACCTAAAATAAACGGCAGGAAGAAATATACATTTCGTCCTTTATTGTTTAAAACATCTGATGGTAAATTATCCTGAGAACCAAGATGTAATGAATCAAGCGCTTTAATTCCGCTGATCCAGTTTCCGTCAAGATTATCATATTTTCCTTGTACATCGTTTTGGCGTCCAACAAAATTCCACATCAAATATCTCCAGTACATATATCCAAATTGATATTCGAACATAAAACTGAAATTGTCTGCAGTTGTTGGTTTTTCTATGATTAAATAATCTCTGTAGCTATTTAAGAATTTAACATACCCTTCGTTGTCGATTTGTCTTTGAGCAAACGCTTTTCTGAATTCAGAAACTGTTTTTTCAACTTCATTACGTAATTGGGCAGTAGCTTTATTGTATTCTTCTTCGCTTAACTGGCTGGCATCGATTCCGTATTTTGCCAAATCATCTTCGTAAGGATAATCAGGGTTTATTTTGAATTTTGGAGGATTTGTAAAGCTTATATAGTTTTGGATATGACCAGTTTCCGTACTCCACATTCTTGGCAGAATTGTTTTCTGATTATCATCAGAATTTTGTTCGGCGTTTTTATAATTGTTGGTAATGATATATTTACCGGTTTTATAATCTCTTTCGTAGTTAGGTTTTTTGTCTAAATAAGGATTTTTTGCATCAAGACCAGCATAAACTTCTGTGTATTGAGGTCCGTAAAACAATGGATTTACACCATATTGTTCACGATTATAATAGGCTAAAACTTCAGTCGCATCAGATGGTTTGTTTTCGTTAATTACTGTATTTGCGTTAGCACGAACAGGCAGCATCATCCAGGTTGAGAAACCGATTAGGATAAATAAAACACAAAGAATAATGGTATTGTAGAAAATGAATCCTTTTTGTTTGGTGTATTTTAATCCAAAATAAAAGAAAGCAATAAGCAATAATGCAACAAATATAGTTCCTGAATTAAAAGGTAATCCAAGATTGTTTACCATGAAAACTTCGGTTTTACCAAAGAAAGCCATTGTTAATGGTAATAATAATTTGAAGATAAACAGCAAAATTGCAATTACAACAGCATTAGCAATAATAAAGTTTTTTATAGTAACTTTTTCGTAGTGTTTAAAATAATAAAGAAATCCAATTGCAGGAATAGTCAGTAATGCCATGAAGTGAACTCCAAATGAAAGTCCTACAACAAGAGAAATAATCAACAGCCATTTGTTTCCTTTTGGTTGGTCCATATCTTGTTCCCAACGTAATCCAAGCCAGAAAAGCAAAGCAATTAATAAGGATGCCATTGCATAAACTTCGGCTTCAACGGCATTAAACCAAAAACTATCAGAGAACGTATAAGCAAGAGCTCCAACAAAAGAACTTCCAAGAATAACAATTGAATTATTTTGATCGATTTCAGCAAAACGAGCTACAATTTTTTTCAAAATCATAGACGAAGACCAAAACATAAATAAAATAGTAAAAGCACTTGAAAAAACAGACATCATATTTACCATTACTGCCACATGTTCTTTATCTATGGCAAACATGGCGAAAAAAGCACCCATCATTTGAAATAAAGGGGCTCCGGGCGGGTGACCAACTTCAAGTTTAGCTGCAGTGGCAATATATTCGCCACAATCCCAAAAACTCATTGTAGGTTCTACGGTTAATGTATAAGTAATTAAAGCGATTGCAAATGCAAACCAACCAATAATAGTATTCCATTTATTGAAATTGAATTGTGCCATATTTAGGTGTTATAATTTTGAATGTTTTCTATCCTACAAAGAAAATGTTTTTTTACGTAAAGAAAAGACCATTAACATAAAATTCTACAAAACAATTTGATAAAAGTAACGTATTGTTTGTGAAATACTTGCGTTAATGTGGTGCATTAGGAAGGAAAAAAAATAACAAAAAATGATTTTTTTTTAGCAAAAAGTTTGTGCAAACTAAAAAAAGCTTTAAATTTGCACTCGCTTAACCGCTGTATTGGTCTATGGTGTAATGGTAACACAACTGTTTTTGGTGCAGTCTTTCAAGGTTCGAGTCCTTGTAGACCAACATAAAAGCCTCTCAATCGAGAGGCTTTTTTTATGGAATAATTTTTTAAAATAAGATATTCGAAGCCTCTTAGGAATAAGATATAGTGAGAGATGCTTTATGTCTTGAAATTAAATAAGATATGTTTTCTTCCTTGTCGTAAGAATAAATTTATTGGTTTAATTTGCCTTAAAGCTTGCGCAAACTAAAAAAAGCTTTAAATTTGCACTCGCTTAACAGCATTGCTGGTCTATGGTGTAATGGTAACACAACTGTTTTTGGTGCAGTCTTTCAAGGTTCGAGTCCTTGTAGACCAACATAAAAGCCTCTCAATCCGAGAGGCTTTTTTATGGAATAAACTTAGGTGAAAAGTATTTCTTTTATCATAAAGTTCTGGTTTTTAAATTTTAAAGGTAATAACTGGTTTTACGGCGTGATTGACTAAGCCTTCGCTGATACTTCCGTTAAAAAAATGCGCAAAACCAGTTCTTCCGTGCGTGCACATTCCAATAATATCTGCATTTATACTATTTGAAAAATTGATAATTCCTTTTTCAATATTAGTGTCGTTGTAGATATGTGTTGAATAATTGCTAAGATTAAATTCGGCTATAAATTCATTCATTGCTTTTTCTATCGCATGAGTTGGTTTAAAGCTGTTTGGAGTACAAATTGTTACCAAATGAATTTTTGAATCGAAGAATTTAGTAACGTCTAATAGTTTTTTGAATGGTTTTTTGGTTTCTGCAGTAAAATCAGATGCAAAAACAATATTTGCAGCGTTAAAATTTGAAATATCTTTTTTGATAACTAAAACCGGAATTTCAGAATTACGAACAACTTTTTCAGTGTTAGAGCCAATTAATAATTCCTGAATTCCTGAAGAACCGTGAGATCCCATAACAATTAAATCAACATCGTATTCCTGGCTTACTTGCGAAATTCCATGAATTGGTTTGTCCATTTTTACAATTTCGGTAACAGGAATTCCGTCTAAATACGGGCGTGAAGAAACTTCGTCCAGCATTTCATTTGCTTTCTTCATGAACAGCATAGTTTCCGGGATACTTGCTCCTCCCAAAACAGCATCATTTGTTTGATGTGGCAGTTCGAGTATGTGTAAAATGATGATTTCTGAATTGTTTTTTTGAGCGATTTGTGCGGCTACTTTTAAAGCGTCTTCGGCATGTTCGGAAAAGTCGGTAGGAACTAGAATTCGTTTCATAATTTTTGAGAGTTAAATAATATGAATAATCCGTTATTTTAATGCTCCCATAAAGATAAGAAATATTTTCTTCGCCATCTATTTATTTTGATTTATAAAAAAAACACTATATTTGCACCGTTATTTATTAAAATCTAAATAATGAGGGGACTAAGTGTCCCCTCTTTTTATAAAATTATGACATTTAAAGAAAAAGTAAACGGATTAATTACGGAGGCTCTTTTAGAAAAGCCCTCAATCTTTTTGATTGATCTGTCTATTTCAGACTCTTTCAAAATTAGTGTAGGTTTAGACGGGGATAATGGAGTGGCACTTCAGGATTGTATTGATGTTAGTCGTGCAGTCGAGAATAATCTGGATCGTGAAGAACAGGATTTTTCGCTTGAAGTAGCATCGGTTGGAGTAGGATCTCCTTTGAAAATGATAAGACAATACAAGAAAAATATTGGTAGAACGTTGATTGTTACAACAAATACTGAAAAAATTGAAGCAGAATTAGTGGAAGCTAACGATGTTTTTATAATTTTGTCTTGGAAGGCAAGAGAACCGAAAAAAGTAGGAAAAGGAAAAGAAACAGTTCAAAAAGAGCAACAAATACCTTATACAGAAATTAAAGAGGCAATTGTTACAGTAACATTTTAATTAAAGAATTCGCATGGAAAATTTAGCATTAATCGATTCATTCTCAGAGTTTAAAGATAATAAACTTATTGATCGTGTAACGCTTATGGCAATTTTAGAGGACGTGTTTAGAAATGCATTGAAGAAAAAATACGGCTCTGATGATAACTTCGATATTATTATAAATCCTGATAAAGGAGATATGGAGATATGGAGAAGAAGAGTAATTGTTGCTGACGAAGATCTTGATTTTGAAAATGAGGAGATTACTTTGACTGAAGCAAGAATGATCGAAGCGGATTTTGAAATTGGTGAAGAAGTTTCTGAAGAGGTTAAATTGATTGATCTAGGAAGAAGAGCTATTTTGGCTTTACGTCAAAACTTAATATCTAAAATTCACGAACACGATAATACAAATCTTTACAAGCAATTTAAAGATATTATTGGTGATATATATACTGCCGAAGTGCACCACGTGCGTCCAAGAGTAGTTATTTTGGTTGATGATGAAGGAAACGAAATTGTTTTGCCAAAAGAAAAACAAATTCCATCTGACTTTTTCCGTAAAGGAGATAACGTTCGTGGAATCATTGAAAGCGTTGAATTAAAAGGAAACAAACCTCAAATTATTATGTCCAGAACTTCTGAGAAGTTTTTGGAAAAATTATTTGAACAAGAAATTCCTGAAGTATTCGACGGATTAATTACAGTTAAAAATGTAGTGCGTATTCCTGGTGAAAAAGCAAAAGTAGCGGTAGATTCTTATGATGACAGAATTGATCCTGTTGGAGCTTGCGTTGGTATGAAAGGTTCTCGTATTCACGGAATTGTTCGTGAGTTAGGAAACGAAAATATTGATGTAATCAATTACACAAGCAATATTCAATTGTTTATTACAAGAGCATTAAGCCCTGCAAAAGTTTCTTCAATCAAAATTGATGAGGAAAACAAAAGAGCCGAAGTTTTCTTGAAATTAGAAGAAGTTTCTAAAGCAATTGGTAGAGGCGGTCACAATATTAAATTAGCAGGTCAGTTAACAGGTTACGAGCTGGATGTTATCAGAGAAGGAGATGTTGCAAGCGGAGAAGATGATGACGTTGAATTAACAGAGTTTTCAGATGAAATCGAAGGCTGGGTTATTGAGGAGTTTGCAAAAATTGGTTTAGATACAGCTAGAAGTATCTTAAAACAAGAAGTAGAAGATTTAGTAAGAAGAACAGATTTAGAAGAGGAAACAATTCTTGATGTTATGAAAATACTAAAAGAAGAGTTTGATAGCTAGTTATCTGCTCTAACAACACAACGAAAAAGGTAATAATAAAAAGGTTATATGTCTGAAGAGAGAGTAATAAGAATAAACAAGGTTTTAAGGGAATTAAATATTTCGTTAGAAAGAGCTGTTGATTATCTAAAAGATAAGGGAATTGCTATTGATGCAAATCCAAATGCGAAAATTTCTGATAGCGAATTTAATATCCTACAAAGCCAATTTGCGGGCGATAAGGGGAATAAAGAAGCTTCTAAAGAGGTAGGAGAAGAAAAAAGAAAAGAGAAAGAGGCATTACGTGTTGAACGTGAGAAAGAAATTGAAGACAAACGCAGACAAGACGAGGAACGCCAAAAACAACAGGAGATTATAAAAGCGAGAGCTGTTGTAACAGGACCTGTTCAAGTAGGTAAAATTGATTTGAACCCGAAGAAACCTGCAGTTGTTTCACCTCCTTCTGAGGAACCGGCTAAAGCCGAAGAACCTAAAGTAGTTGTTGCTCCGTCTCAACCAGAAAAACCTGTTCAAAAAGAAATTGTACAGCCTGAGCCAGTAGCTCCTGTAGTTTCTGAAGAGAAAAAGGTAGAAAAACCTGTTATTACCGAGAAAAAAGAAGCAAAAGAAGTAAAAGTAGAAACTCCAAAAGTAGCGTCGGAACCAGTTGTTTCAACTGATCCTGCAACTGCTGAGGAAACTATTACAACACAATATCAAAAATTATCAGGAACTACTCTTACAGGGCAAACAATTGATTTATCTCAATTCAACAAGCCTAAGAAAAAGAAAGAAGATCCAAAAATAACGCCTAATAAACCTGGAGCTCCGGGAGCAAATAATAATAACGCTAACAAAAATAAGCGTAAAAGAATTGCTCCAAAACCGGGTGCACCGGGAGCGCCAAAACCTGCTACAGGAAATGCGCCGGGAACTCCAAACCCTAATAAAATTACACCAAATACTGGTGGAGGAGGTTTTAATGCAAACAGAAGTGCAAGACCTGGTTTTGTAAAAGGAAACCGTCCTGCTATTGTTGCTAAAGTTGAGCCTACTGAAGAGGAAGTAAAAAACCAAATTAGAGAGACTCTTGAAAAACTTCAGGGTAAAGGCGGAAAATCAAAAGCTGCTAAATACAGAAGAGATAAAAGAGATACGCACCGTCAGAAATCTGATGAAGAGCAAAGAGCTATTGACGAAGGAAGTAAAACTATTAAAGTTACGGAGTTTGTTACTGTAGGCGAAATTGCGATCATGATGGATGTGCCAATTACTAAAGTAATAGGAACTTGTATGTCTCTTGGTATCATGGTAACCATGAATCAGCGTTTAGATGCTGAAACATTAACTATTGTTGCCGATGAATTTGGTTACGAAGTTGAGTTTATTACAGTTGATATCGAAGATGCTATTGAAGTAATCGAAGATAAAGAAGAAGATTTAGTAGTTAGAGCGCCAATTGTTACTGTAATGGGTCACGTCGATCACGGTAAAACATCTTTACTGGATTATATCCGTAAAGAAAATGTTATCGCTGGTGAGTCCGGAGGTATTACACAACACATTGGGGCATACGGAGTAACTTTAGATAACGGTCAAAAAATCGCATTCTTAGATACACCAGGTCACGAGGCGTTTACCGCGATGCGTGCACGTGGAGCTCAGGTTACCGATATCGCTATTATTGTAGTAGCTGCGGATGATGATATCATGCCACAAACAAAAGAAGCAATTTCTCACGCACAAGCTGCGGGAGTACCAATTATATTTGCAATCAATAAAATTGATAAACCAAACGCGAATGTTGAGAAAATCAAAGAACGTTTGGCTGGTATGAATTTACTTGTTGAAGATTGGGGTGGAAAAATTCAGTCACATGATATTTCTGCAAAAGTTGGAACAGGAGTAAAAGAATTATTAGAAAAAGTTTTATTAGAAGCTGAAATCTTAGATTTAAAATCGAATCCAAATAAAGCAGCTCAGGGAACTGTAGTAGAAGCTTTCTTAGATAAAGGAAAAGGATATGTATCAACAATTTTAGTTCAACACGGAACTTTAAGAGTTGGAGATTATATGTTAGCTGGTAAGCATCATGGTAAAATTAAAGCGATGCATGACGAACGTGGACATATTGTTAAAGAAGCAGGTCCTTCGACTCCGGTATCAGTTTTAGGTTTAGATGGTGCAGCAACCGCAGGTGATAAGTTCAATGTATTTGAAGATGAAAAAGAAGCAAAACAAATTGCATCTAAACGTTCTCAATTAATGCGTGAACAATCTGTACGTACACAACGTCATATTACACTTGATGAAATTGGTCGTCGTATTGCTCTTGGTCAGTTTAAAGAATTGAACGTGATCCTTAAAGGAGACGTTGATGGATCTGTTGAAGCATTATCAGATTCGTTCTCTAAACTTTCTACGGAAGAAGTTCAAATTAATATTATCCATAAAGGTGTTGGAGCAATTACTGAAACTGACGTTATGTTGGCTTCTGCTTCTGATGCGATCATTATCGGATTTAACGTTCGTCCTGCTGGAAATGCTAGACAACTTGCAGATAAAGAAGAAATCGATATCCGTTACTACTCTATTATCTACGCTGCTATCGATGACTTGAAAGATGCGATGGAAGGAATGTTAGCTCCTGAGATGAAAGAAGAAATTTTAGGAACTGCTGAAATCCGTGAGATTTTCAAAATTTCTAAAGTAGGTTCTATTGCAGGATGTATGGTTATGGATGGTAAAATCATGAGAACTTCTAAAATTAGAGTTATTAGAGATGGAGTAGTGGTACATACAGGAGAACTTGTTGCCTTGAAACGTTTCAAAGATGATGTTAGAGAAGTTTCTAAAGGTTACGATTGTGGTATTCAGATTAAAGGTTACAACGACATCGAAGAAAGAGATGTTATTGAAGCATACCATGAAGTTGCTATCAAGAAAAAATTGAAATAAAATTGAAAAATTTTTAAATATAAAATCCCGAGCAATCGGGATTTTTTTGTTTTAAATGTTTTTTTAAACTTTCTTTTTGAATTAAGTTAACCCATTAATCTTATTTTCCAGAATATAATTTGAAGGAGTTTTGCCTAAGTTTTTTTTGAACATAAAAATAAAGGCACTTGTAGTTTCATATCCCAAATCAAAAGCTATTTCTTTTATGGATTGTTTTTCTCCCAATCTTTTTATGGCTTCCAATAATTTTAATCTAATTCGCCAATCACTAAAATTCATTCCCAATTCTTTAATGAATAATCTTGATAATGTTCTGCTGCTCATGCAGGATAAATCAGCATAATAATCTATAGTGTAATTGCTGGATATATCATTTATCAAAAGATCAATAACATTTTTTAATTGCATATGATTACTGGTCGGTAAAAATGTCGAACTAGATTCAATTAATGTCAATTCGTCTAAAAACACATCCATGATTTTTCTTTGTGAAAGAGTAATGTCTTTATCATCTTCAAAAGAAACAATTTTAAAAACCAGTTGTTTTAAAAAAGCAGAGATATCAAAAGAAAAACTACTTGTTGGGAGATTGTGCGTATATGAAGGATCAATGAAAACACTATATAAGTTTACATTCTCCTGAAAAGAAACCTGGTGTTCAAGTCCTTCAGGAATCCATAATCCTTGTAATGGATTAACAACCCAAATTTGATTTTTCACAACGACATTCATGACGCCGCTTGTAGCATAAATAAGTTGTGCCCTCGGATGTGAATGTGATGAACAAATAGCATTTGTGATTTCTGTAGTATAACCTACAACAGGTAAATCTGGATTGATCTGATATCCATAATCAACAACTAAATATGTCTGATATTCCTTATTCATTGTCCAAATATAGTAATTCAGACAATATTTTTTAATGTCATCTTTGTTAAAATAATATTTAAGATTTATTGATGTTTAAGAAAATAAAAAATAATCTATGACAACTAGTAAAACACAACCTGAAATTATTCAGAAAACAATCTATTCTATTCTTTTTATAATTAGCTTTTCTCATTTTATAAATGATTTATTGCAAGCCGTAATACCTTCTGTTTATCCATTATTTAAAGAAAAATTTAATTTAAGTTTTGCTCAAATTGGTATGATAACTTTTACATATCAGCTTACGGCATCTATTTTACAGCCTTTTATAGGAATGTATACCGATAAAAAATCTAAGCCTTATTCATTAATTATAGGAATGAGTTTTACATTATTAGGATTGTTTTTCGTTTCAATGGCTTCTAGTTTTACTTATTTATTAATCGCAGTCAGTTTAATCGGAATTGGATCTTCTATTTTTCATCCGGAATCATCGAGAGTGGCACATTTGGCTTCTGGCGAAAAAAAGGGATTGGCTCAGTCTATTTTTCAATTGGGAGGAAATGCAGGCAGTGCTGTTGGGCCTTTGCTTGCGGCTTTAATTGTTGTACCAAATGGACAATCTTATATAATTTGGTTTTGTCTTATCGCCTTGGTTGGAATTTTTGCTTTATATAAAATTGGAATCTGGTATAGCAATCATTTAGAATTAAAAAGGCAAAATAAAGAAGTATTAAAAGAAGTTTTTATTCATAAATTATCTAAAAAACGAGTAGTATTTTCATTGATTATTCTGTTGGTTTTAATCTTCTCTAAATATTTTTATTTGGCAAGTATTACAAGTTATTATACATTTTTCCTGATTGATAAATTTCATGTTTCTATTCAGGAATCACAGATTTATTTATTTGCTTTTTTAGGTGCAGTCGCAGCCGGAACATTGATAGGAGGCCCGTTAGGAGATAAATTTGGAAGAAAATATGTGATCTGGATTTCTATTTTAGGAGTTGCTCCTTTTACATTGATGTTGCCTTATGTTTCTTTGTTTTGGGTTGGCATTTTATCTGTAATTATTGGTTTGATACTTTCTTCTGCATTTTCTGCCATTTTAGTATATGCAACAGAATTATTGCCTGGTAAGGTTGGTTTAGTGGCTGGATTATTTTTTGGATTTGCCTTTGGAATGGGTGGATTAGGATCTGCTATTTTAGGAAAACTTGCAGATTTGACGAGTATAAATTATGTTTTTAAAATTTGTGCTTTTCTGCCCTTAATTGGTATTATAACAGGTTTTTTGCCTAATATTGAAAATAAAAAATAACGATGATTTTAAGATAATCTCAAGATGCTTATTTGCAAATAAGTATTCGATATAAAAAAAGCAACTCAGATCGAGTTGCTTTTTTTATTTCTGGAAGAATTATTTGCTTGGTTTGATCAAAAACACACTTTTGTATTTTTTCTTTATTTCGGCTAAATTTCGTTCAGCCTCTATTCTGGTTTTAAAATTTCCAACAATTACTTTGTAGTTAGGGGTGTTAAAAATTATGGTACCGTCAATGTCAGAGTATTCTCTTTTAAAATCTGCAAGCGTTTTTTTGGCTTCCTCACTTTTACCGCTGAAGATTTGAATTTTATAAGTGTCGTTTGTACTTATTGATGTGTTAATTTTGCGTTTGTCGTTTAATAATTGCTCAAATTTAGGGTCTTGATTTAGTGTTAAATTTTGGTCTTGAGCATGAATATTATATGCTAAAGTGAACATTGTTAATGTTAAGAAAACTCTTTTTGAAGGGGTTAAAATTCTCATAATGTGATGGTTTTTATGCAAAAATACTATTTAAAGTTTGAGTGTAAAATTTTAATATTATTTAGAATTGATATAAATTGATATTTAAGAGTATTTTAAGGTTTTGAGAATAGTTCATAAGTCGTATTTTTGTGCAAGTTTTAAAAGAAGGTATTCGTTTTTAACTGTTTTAATACAGAAAAAATCATACCAAAAATTAGTAGATAATTTTATACTATATGAAAAAGGTGGGTAACCATAATTCGATCTCAAGAAAATTGCTGCTTAGCTTATCGCTAACGCTGATTTTCTCCCTAACTTCATTTGCTCAAGATGCTGCTGCTGCTCCCGCGGCGCCTGCTGCTGCCGCTCCGGCTGCAACTTCAGGTGGTGATCCAGTAAAAGGGAAAGAACTTTTTAATGCAAATTGTGCTGCATGTCACAAATTAGATGCCAAATCAACAGGTCCTGCTTTAAGAGGAGTTGCTGGAAGGCATGAAATGGCTTGGATCTACAAATGGGTTCATAACAGTTCTGAAGTAATCAAATCAGGTGATCCTGTTGCTGTTAAACTTTTTGAAGAAAACAATAAGTCTGTAATGACTCCTTTTCCTCAATTATCTACAGGTGATATTGATAATATTATCGCCTACACTTCTGAGGTTAAAGCTGAACCTGCTCCTGGAGCTGCAACATTGCCAACAGGTCCACAGCAAGAAGGAAGCGGAATTTCTAATAACATTATTTTAGGTGCTCTTGCTCTTGTAATGGCTATTTTAGTTGTGATGTTGTTCATGGTTAACAAAGTACTTACTAAAGTTGCAGGTAACAATGGTATTGTAGTAGCGCCTAGAGAAGCCAGAACTCCAATCTGGAAAGCTTTTGCTAAAAACCAGTTTCTGGTATTAGTTACTTCTATATTTTTGCTTTTGGCAAGCGGTTATTTTGTATATGCTTTCTTAATGCAGGTAGGTGTAGATCAAAATTACGAGCCAATTCAGCCAATTCACTATTCTCATAAAATTCACGCCGGAGATAACGAAATCAATTGTAAATATTGTCACTCTGCTGCTCGTGTGAGTAAAAATGCTGGTATTCCTTCTTTGAATGTTTGTATGAACTGTCATAAAAATATTTCTGAAGTTGCTGAATCTACTGCTACTCCAGAGTACAGCAAAGCATTCTACGATGCGCAAATCCAAAAATTATATGATGCTGTTGGCTGGGATAAAGCTAAGCAAGCTTATACCGGAAAAACGCAGCCTGTAAAATGGGTTCGTATTCATAATCTTCCTGATTTTGTTTACTTCAACCACTCTCAACACGTTTCTGTTGCAGGAGTTGAATGTCAAACTTGTCACGGTCCAGTGCAGGAATTTGAGATCATGAAGCAATATTCTAAATTAACAATGGGATGGTGTATTGATTGCCATAGAAAAACTGATGTTAAGATGGAAGGAAATGCATATTATGATAAAATTCATGCTGAACTTTCTAAAAAATACGGTGTAGAAAAACTGACTGCAGCGCAAATGGGAGGTTTAGAATGCGGTAAATGCCACTATTAATCGAATTATTAAGATTTTAATATTTATATACAATGTCATCAAACAAAAAATACTGGAAAAGTGTTGAAGAACTAGAAAATAGTTCTATTGTTGAGGCGCTTAGAAATAACGAATTTGTTGAAGAAATTCCTACTGAAGAATTTTTAGGAAATGCAGATGCTTTAGCTACATCTGGAACTTCACGTCGTGACTTTTTAAAGTACGTAGGATTTAGTACTGCAGCGGTAACTCTAGCTGCCTGCGAAGGTCCTGTTCACAAGTCTATACCTTATGTGTTACAACCGGAACAAATCATTCCTGGTGTTGCTGATTATTATGCAACTACTGTTTTTGATGGTTTTGATTTTGCTAACCTTTTAGTGAAAACTCGTGAAGGTCGTCCAATTAAAATTGATAACAATACTATTTCTGGAGCTAAGTTTTCAGCCAATGCTAGAATTCATGCGTCTATATTATCATTATATGATAGTATGCGTTTGAAAGAGCCTAAATTGGATGGAAAAAATAGTAGCTGGTCTGCTGTTGATTTAAAAATTAAATCAAGTCTTGCTGATGCAAAAGCAAAAGGCGGTCAAGTGGTATTGTTGACAAATACTTTAGCAAGTCCATCTACTGAAAAGTTAATTGGTGAATTCATTGCTAAAAACCCAAATGCAAAACATATCGTTTATGATGCAGTTTCTTCATCTGACGCATTAGACGCATTTGAAACAGTTTACGGAGAAAGAGCACTTGTAGATTATGATTTCTCAAAAGCTTCTTTAATCGTTTCTGTTGGTGCTGATTTCTTAGGAGATTGGCAAGGTGGTGGATATGATGCAGGATATGCTCAAGGTAGAATTCCGGCAGGATCTAACGGAGCTAAAAAAATGTCTCGTCATTTTCAGTTTGAATCAAACATGACATTGTCTGGAGCTGCTGCTGATAAGCGTATTCCAATGACTATCGCAGATCAAAAACAAGCTTTAGTTCAAATTTATAATATTATTACAGGTTCTTCTGTAGCAGTTTCTTTAGATGCTAAGTTTAAAGCTGAAGTTGTCAAAGCAGCTCAACAATTAAAACTTGCTGGTTCTAAAGGGGTTTTAGTTTCAGGACTAGAAGATAAAAATGCTCAATTATTAGTTTTAGCAATCAACCAGGTGTTGGGTAGTGAAGCTTTTAATACTGTAGGTACAAGACAAATTAGAAAAGGTTCTAATGCTCTTGTGTCTCAATTGGTAAAAGATATGAACGCTGGAAGTGTTCATACTTTAATTATGAGCGGAATTAATCCGGTTTATACATTAGCTGATTCAACTTCTTTTGTATCTGGATTGAAAAAAGTAAAAACATCAGTTGCATTTTCTTTAAAAGAAGACGAAACTGCATCTATAACCACAATCGCTGCTCCGGTACCTCATTATTTAGAGGCTTGGGGAGATGTTGAAATTACAAAAGGAACTTATAGTTTGACTCAGCCAACTATTCGTCCTATATTCAATACAAAACAATTTCAAGACGTTTTATTATCATTAAACGGAACTCCTGGACATTTCTACGATTATATTAAAGCTAATTCAGCTGCTATTATTGTAGGATCATCTTGGAATAAAGTTTTACATGATGGTGTTTTTGTAATAGGTTCATCTGCATTATCTGCTGGTTCTTTTGATTATACTGCTGCTGCAAATGCAGTTTCTAAATCAAGATCAACTGGAGATTTCGAATTAGTATTGTATACTAAAACAGGTTTAGGTGACGGACAACAAGCAAACAACCCTTGGTTGCAAGAGTTTCCGGATCCAATTACAAGAGTTTCCTGGGATAACTATGTTACAGTTTCGAATGCTGATGCTAAAAAATTAGGATTAACAAATGAAATTGTTGCTAACGGAGGTTTAAACGGAAGTTATGCTACAATTACAACTGCTGATGGTCTTAAATTAGAAAACGTACCGGTAATTGTTCAGCCAGGACAAGCGGTTGGAACTGTTGGTTTAGCATTAGGTTACGGTCGTAAGGCTGCTTTGAAAGAAGAAATGGTAGTAGGTTTAAACGCTTACTCATTATATAAAAATTTCAATAGTGTTCAATCTGTTTCTATTGCGAAAGCAAATGGAGTTCATGAGTTCGCTTGTGTTCAGGGACAGAAAACATTAATGGGAAGAGGAGATATTATTAAAGAAACTTCTCTTGAAATATTTAATACTAAAGATGCTGAACATTGGAATGAAAAACCAATGGTATCTTTGGATCACCAGGAAGTTGAAGCTACAACTGTCGATTTATGGGAATCATTTGATCGTTCTACAGGACATCACTTTAATCTTTCAATTGACTTAAACGCTTGTACAGGATGTGGAGCATGTGTTATTGCTTGTCATGCTGAAAACAACGTACCGGTTGTAGGTAAAGCGGAAGTAAGAAGAAGTCGTGATATGCACTGGTTGCGTATTGACAGATATTACTCTTCTGAAAGTACTTTTGAAGGTGATAACGAAAGAAAAGAGAATATCGCTGGTTTATCTAGTTCATTGTCTACATTTAATGAAATGGAAAAAGCAGGAGATAATCCACAAGTTTCTTTCCAGCCAGTAATGTGTCAACACTGTAACCATGCACCATGTGAAACAGTTTGTCCGGTTGCTGCAACCTCTCACGGTCGTGAAGGGCAAAATCATATGGCATACAACAGATGTGTTGGTACTCGTTATTGTGCAAACAACTGTCCATATAAAGTACGTCGTTTCAACTGGTTCTTGTATAACAAAAACAGTGAATTCGATTATCACATGAATGATGATTTAGGTCGTATGGTATTAAATCCAGACGTAAACGTTCGTTCTCGTGGGGTAATGGAAAAATGTTCTATGTGTATTCAAATGACACAAGCGACTAAATTAAAAGCGAAAAATGAAGGACGTCCGGTTGTTGATGGAGAATTCCAAACAGCTTGTTCAAATGCTTGTTCTTCTGGAGCAATGATATTTGGGGATGTTAATGATGCTGAAAGTAAAGTTGCTAAATTAGCTGCTGATGACAGATCATACCACTTATTAGAGCATGTTGGAACAAAACCTAATGTGGTTTACCATGTTAAAGTTAGAAATACGTAGTACAAAAAATTATTAATTAAGAAACAATATAAAGGATTATGTCGTCTCATTACGAAGCACCCATTAGAAAACCTTTAGTTATAGGTGATAAATCTTATCACGATGTAACAGTAGATGTAGCTGCACCTGTTGAAGGTAAAGCAAACAAACATTGGTGGATTGTATTTTCAATCGCATTAACAGCCTTCATTTGGGGGTTGGGTTGTATAACTTACACCATATCTACCGGTATCGGAACATGGGGATTAAATAAAACAGTTGGTTGGGCTTGGGATATCACGAACTTCGTTTGGTGGGTTGGTATTGGTCACGCAGGAACATTGATTTCTGCAGTATTATTACTTTTCCGTCAGCGTTGGAGAATGGCTATTAACCGTTCTGCAGAAGCAATGACTATTTTCTCAGTAGTTCAGGCAGGTTTATTTCCTATTATTCACATGGGTCGTCCATGGTTAGCATACTGGGTTTTACCTATTCCAAATCAATTTGGATCGCTATGGGTAAACTTTAACTCACCGCTACTTTGGGACGTATTCGCAATTTCAACGTATCTTTCGGTATCATTAGTTTTCTGGTGGACTGGTTTATTACCTGACTTTGCAATGCTGCGTGATAGAGCAATAACACCTTTTCATAAAAGAGTATATTCTATCCTGAGTTTTGGATGGAGCGGTAGAGCAAAAGATTGGCAGCGTTTTGAAGAAGTATCTTTAGTTCTTGCTGGTTTAGCTACTCCACTTGTACTTTCTGTACACACGATTGTATCAATGGACTTTGCTACTTCTGTCATTCCAGGATGGCATACAACAATTTTCCCTCCATACTTCGTTGCTGGAGCGGTATTCTCTGGATTTGCAATGGTAAACACATTGTTGATCATCATGAGAAAAGTTTCTAATCTTGAAGCATATATCACACTACAACATATTGAGTTAATGAACATTGTAATTATGATTACGGGTTCTATCGTTGGGGTAGCGTATATTACTGAGTTATTTGTGGCTTGGTATTCAGGAGTAGAATATGAGCAATATGCATTCTTAAACAGAGCTACCGGACCTTACTGGTGGGCATATTGGTCGATGATGACTTGTAACGTTTTCTCTCCACAGTTTATGTGGTTCAAAAAATTAAGAACAAGTATCATGTTTTCATTTATTATTTCGATTGTTGTAAACATCGGAATGTGGTTTGAAAGATTTGTAATTATTGTTACTTCTTTACATAGAGATTACCTTCCATCTTCTTGGACAATGTTCTCACCAACATTTGTTGATATTGGAATTTTCATCGGAACAATTGGTTTCTTCTTTGTATTGTTTTTATTATACTCTAGAACATTCCCTGTAATTGCTCAGGCAGAGGTTAAAACAATTTTGAAAGGAACAGGAGATAATTACATTAGAGAAAGAGCAAATAAAGATTCACATCATGAGTAATAAAGTAATATACGCCATTTATAATGACGATGATATTTTGATGGATGCAGTAAAGAAAACCAGAGCTGCTCATCATCATATTGAAGAGGTTTTTACTCCATTCCCAGTTCACGGGTTGGATAAAGCTATGGGTTTAGCACCAACAAGATTAGCAATTTGTTCTTTCTTATACGGTTGTGTTGGTATTTCTTTTGCGACATTCATGATGAGTTATATCATGATTCACGATTGGCCACAAGATATTGGAGGTAAACCAAGTTTTAGTTTCATTCAGAATATGCCATCATTTGTGCCAATTATGTTTGAAATGACTGTGTTTTTTGCTGCCCACTTAATGGTTATCACTTTTTATATGAGAAGTAGATTATGGCCATTTAAAGCTGCTGAAAACCCTGATGTAAGAACAACAGATGACCATTTTTTAATGGAAGTTGCTGTAAATAATAACGAAGCAGAACTAGTTTCTTTTTTCGAAGGTACAGGAGCTGTTGAAGTTAAAGTAATTGAAAAGAATTAATTGTAGCTATGAAAAGGATATATAAAATAACACTTTTAGTTGGTATAACTATTTTAGTTTCATCTTGCCACAATAATTCGGCACCAAACTATCAGTATTTTCCAAATATGTATGAATCTGTAGGTTATGAAACTTATTCAGAAGCAAAAATATTTAAAGGAGGAAAAGAAGGACAACTTCCTGTAGAAGGAACTATCAATAGAGGTTTTGAACCTTTTGAATATGCAAACACAACTGCTGATTATCAATTAGCAAAAGCTAATTTGAAATCTCCTTTGGATTCTATTGAAAGAAATTCAGGAAAAGGAAAAGAACTTTTCGAAATTTATTGTATTAGTTGCCATGGTGCAGCTGGTAACGGTAAAGGTAAATTGGTTGAAAGAGAAAAATTTCTTGGAGTACCTAACTATAAGGACAGAGATATTACTGAAGGAAGTATCTTTTTTGTTGAAACTTATGGTTTAAATGCAATGGGTTCACATGCAAATCAATTAAGTGCCCATGAACGTTGGTTAGTTGCTGACTATGTTCTAAAACTAAGAAGCCAATTATAATTGTTGAACAAACTGATCGTAATAGATATGTATACATTTTCAAGTAAATTAAAAACTTTTTCTATCATCTTAATGGCCGTTGGTCTATTAGGAATTGGGTATGGTTTTTTAAGTGCGCCTAAAGATATTCAAGAAGTTGAAAAAATACTAGCTGCAGATGCTCATGGTTCTCATGGTGCTGCACATGAAGAAGCTGCCGAGGCTTCGCATGAATCACATAAAGATGGAGAACATGCAAAAGTTAATGCTGCTGATGAGCATGAAAAACATTTAGAGCATGTATTGCACCAACTGCAAAACAAACCATGGTCTGCATTATATGTTGCTTGTATTTTCTTTTTACTACTTTCTATGGGAGTTTTAGCATTTTATGCTATTCAACAAGTTGCTCAGGCGGGTTGGTCCCCGGTTTTGTTTAGAGTTATGCAGGGAATAACAGCTTATTTGCCTGTTGCTTCTGTAATCTTCTTTATTATTTTAGTTCTTTGCGGATTACATTTTAACCATATATTTGTTTGGTTAGGAGAGCATGTTACAGATCCTAAACATGCTGACTATGATGAAATTATTGCTGGTAAAGCGGGTTATTTAAACTTTCCTTTCTGGATTATCAGAGCTGCTGTCTTTTTAATAGGATGGAATTTATACCGTTACTATTCAAGAAAAAATTGTTTGGCTCAAGACGATGCTAATGATGATCTTTACTACAAAAAGAATTTTAAGATTTCTGCGGGCTTCTTGGTATTCTTTATCGTATCTGAGTCTATTATGTCTTGGGATTGGATTATGTCATTTGATCCGCACTGGTTTAGTACTTTGTTCGGATGGTATGTATTTGCTTCTTTCTTTGTAAGTGGTATTACTACAATCGCATTAGTTACGATATACTTAAAATCTAAAGGATATTTAGAATATGTAAACACAAGTCATATTCATGATTTAGCTAAATTTATGTTTGGTATCAGTATTTTCTGGACATACTTATGGTTCTCTCAATTTATGTTGATTTGGTACGCAAATATTCCTGAAGAGGTTACCTATTTCATAACAAGAATTCAATTATATAACTTGCCATTCTTTGGTGCTGTTGTTATGAACTTTGTTTTCCCATTATTAATCTTAGTTAATACAGACTTTAAACGTCTAAGCTGGGTTATTGTAATGGCTGGGACTGTTATATTATTAGGTCACTATGTAGATTTCTTCAATATGATTATGCCTGGAACAGTAGGGGATAAATGGTTTATTGGAGTACCTGAAATTGCGTCTATACTTTTCTTCTTAGGTTTATTTATTTTTGTTGTATTTACTGCATTAACTAAAGCTCCTCTGTTAGCAAAAAGAAATCCTTTCATTGAAGAAAGTAAACATTTTCATTATTAATATTTAAAGAAGTAAACAGATGACAAGTTTGTTGGTAATTATAGTTGTAGTTTTATTAGCAGTTGCATTATGGCAATTGACCAAGATATTTGATCTTACTCAAGTAGGATCTTCTTCGGACGATTCTCAAGTTGCATCAGATAATGATAATAATATTCAAGGATATGTTATGTTTGGCTTTTTAGCTTTCATTTATATATTTACGATTTACGGTTTACTAAAATGGGGGCATTTAGCACTTCATACTCCTGCTTCAGAGCACGGTCTTTTAGTAGATAATTTGATGAATATTACTTGGGTTTTAATTTTTGTAGTTCAATTTATTACACAAGGTTTATTATACTGGTTTTCGTTTAAAAACAGAGGCCATAAAGATAAAAAAGCATTATTCTTTGCTGATAGTAATAAATTAGAAGCAATTTGGAGTATTATTCCATCTGTTGTTTTAGCTTGTTTAATCCTTTACGGATTGTACGCTTGGAATAACATTATGTTTGTTGACAAAGACGAAGATGTAATCGAAATTGAATTGTATGCTCAACAATTTAAATGGACTGCAAGATATTCAGGTAATGATAATGTTTTGGGAAAAGCTAACGTACGTTTAATAGAAGGTATAAATACTTTAGGAGTTGATATGTCAGATCCTAATTCTCAAGATGATATCGTAGTTACTGAATTGCATATACCAAAAGGTAAAAAAATACATTTCAAAATGCGTTCTCAAGACGTATTGCACTCAGCTTATATGCCTCACTTTAGAGCGCAAATGAACTGTGTTCCGGGAATGGTTACTGAGTTTGCTTTTATTCCAACTTATACAACTGCCGAATATAGAGAATTGCCTTTCATGATTGAAAAAGTTGCAAATATCAATAAGCTGAGAGCAGAAAAAAGTGTTGAATTAGTTGCTAAAGGCGGAACAGCTTTAGATCCTTATACATTTGATTATTTATTGTTATGTAATAAAATTTGTGGAGCTTCTCACTACAACATGCAAATGAAAGTGGTTGTTGACACTCCGGAAGATTATAAAAAATGGTTAAGCGAAAAAACTACTTTGGCTCAGGATATTAAAGCGGCAGCTGCTGCTGCTCAAAAACCAGCTGAAGGGGCAAAAGCTACTACAGATAGTACTGCTAAAGATACTGTGAAAGCAGTTATTGATACTGTGAAAGCAGTTGTAGCTAAAGTTGCTATGAAATAATATTTATTAAGAAAATTTAAAGTACACATATATGTCAGCAGAAGCGCACGATCACGATCACGGACACGATCACGAGCACGAACATCATCATAAAGACACATTCATTACTAAATATATTTTTAGTATTGATCACAAAATGATTGCTAAACAATACTTGATTACTGGTATTGTTATGGGAGTAATCGGTATTGCAATGTCCTTGCTTTTCAGAATGCAATTGGCGTGGCCAGAAGAGTCTTTCAAAATATTTAATGTTTTATTAGGAGATAAATTTGCACCTGATGGTGTAATGGCAAATGATATTTATTTAGCTTTAGTTACAATTCACGGTACCATCATGGTATTCTTTGTACTGACGGCCGGTTTAAGTGGAACTTTTAGTAACCTACTTATTCCGCTTCAGATTGGAGCTCGAGATATGGCATCCGGATTTATGAATATGATTTCATACTGGTTGTTTTTCTTATCTGCTGTAATCATGTTGTCTTCATTATTTGTTGAAGCTGGACCAGCTTCTGCTGGTTGGACAATTTATCCTCCATTAAGTGCTTTACCACAAGCAATTCCAGGTTCTGGAACAGGTATGACTTTATGGTTAGTTTCGATGGCTATCTTTATTGCATCTTCTTTAATGGGATCTTTAAATTACATCGTTACTGTAATCAACTTAAGAACTAAAGGAATGTCTATGACCAGACTTCCGCTTACAATCTGGACATTTTTCGTAACAGCTATTATTGGTGTTATTTCGTTTCCGGTATTATTATCAGCTGCATTATTATTGATTTTTGACAGAAGTTTTGGTACTTCATTCTTCTTATCTGATATTTATATTGCAGGAGAGGTTTTACATTACCAAGGTGGTTCTCCGGTTTTATTCGAACACTTATTCTGGTTCTTAGGACACCCTGAGGTTTATATCGTAATCTTACCAGCAATGGGGCTTGTTTCTGAAATTATGGCTACGAATTCTCGTAAACCAATTTTTGGATACAGAGCGATGATTATGTCTGTTCTTGCAATTGCATTTTTATCTACAATTGTTTGGGGACACCACATGTTTATTTCAGGTATGAATCCTTTCTTAGGATCTGTATTTACCTTTACTACTTTATTAATTGCAATCCCATCTGCTGTAAAAGCGTTCAACTGGATTACAACTTTATGGAAAGGTAACTTGCAATTTAATCCTGCAATGTTATTCTCTATCGGAATGGTTTCTACTTTCATTACTGGAGGTTTAACCGGAATTATTTTAGGAGATAGTACTTTAGATATTAACGTTCACGATACTTACTTTGTAATTGCTCACTTTCACTTAGTAATGGGTATCTCGGCACTTTACGGAATGTTTGCTGGTATTTATCACTGGTTCCCTAAAATGTACGGAAGAATGTTGAATAAAAACTTAGGTTATATTCACTTTTGGGTAACTGCAGTTTGTGCTTACGGAGTATTTTTCCCAATGCACTTTATCGGACTTGCCGGTTTACCAAGACGTTACTATACAAACACAAACTTCCCATTATTTGATGATTTACAAAATGTGAATGTTTTAATTACAACATTTGCTCTTGTAGGAGGTGCGTTCCAATTAGTATTCTTGTACAACTTCTTTAGTAGTATTTTCTACGGTAAGAAAGCTGTTCAAAATCCATGGAGATCAACAACATTAGAATGGACTACTCCGGTAGAACATATACACGGTAACTGGCCAGGTGAAATTCCTCACGTATACCGTTGGCCATATGACTACAGTAACCCAAATCACGATGTAGATTTTGTACCGCAAAATGTACCAATGAAAGAAGGTGAAGAAGTTTTACACCACTAAAAATATTTAAAAAAAGACCATCTTTCAGATGGTTTTTTTTGTTTTAATATAAATCCAAATATTTTAAATTGCAAATCCCAATATGTGGTTAAACTTGACTGGAATTTGGAAATTTAAATATTGGGATTTTAGCTTTTTTATTTGAAATTTATCTATTTTACAAACTGATTACTTTGTCTATCTTTGTAAAATGAATGAGAACCTAGATCCCACTACAAATGGGTACAACCCAGAAGAATTAGATCTTGAAAAAAGATTACGTCCGCTGTCATTTGATGATTTCGCCGGACAAGATCAAGTTTTAGAGAATTTAAAAGTATTTGTCGCTGCAGCCAATCAACGTGGTGAAGCACTTGATCACACACTTTTTCATGGGCCTCCCGGATTAGGAAAAACTACTTTGGCCAATATTCTGGCTAATGAGCTCGAAGTTGGAATCAAAATTACTTCTGGTCCTGTTTTAGATAAGCCTGGAGATTTGGCTGGTTTACTTACTAATCTTGACGAAAGAGATGTTTTGTTTATTGATGAAATTCATCGTTTGAGTCCAATCGTAGAAGAATATTTATATTCGGCTATGGAAGATTTCAAAATCGATATTATGATTGAATCCGGACCAAATGCAAGAACAGTACAAATCAATTTAAATCCCTTTACTTTAATTGGTGCTACAACACGTTCTGGATTATTGACAGCACCTATGCGTGCACGTTTTGGAATCTCATCACGTTTACAATATTATACTACTGAACTTTTAACTACAATCGTCGAAAGAAGTTCCTCTATTCTTAAAATGCCAATATCCTTAGATGCTGCTATCGAAATAGCCGGCAGAAGCCGTGGTACACCTCGTATTGCTAATGCATTATTGCGGAGAGTACGTGATTTTGCACAAATAAAAGGAAATGGAACTATCGATCTTGAAATTGCACGTTATGCTTTGAAAGCGCTTAATGTTGATGCACATGGCCTTGACGAAATGGATAATAAAATTTTGTTGACGATTATCAATAAATTTAAAGGGGGGCCCGTTGGACTTTCAACTTTGGCTACGGCTGTATCTGAAAGCAGTGAAACAATCGAAGAAGTTTATGAACCTTTCTTGATTCAGGAAGGATTTATTATGCGAACTCCAAGAGGAAGAGAAGTTACAGATAAGGCTTATAAACATTTAGGAAAGATAAATACTAATATCCAGGGCGGATTATTTTAAAAATATATTATGAAGCATTTTGTTTTATTCTTGCTGTTTACTTGTTTCAGTTCTTTTGGACAAACTAAAAATTTCCCCCATTTGGCTTATGGGAAATCACCGCAACAAACTTTAGATCTTTATATTCCGGATGGAAATTTAAAAGATTTACCTGTTGTAATACTTCTCCATGGTGGCGCATGGTCTATGGGCGGACTTGAATATACTAGCAAACACGCTCAGGATATATGCAATAAAGGATTTGTTGTTGCCAATGTTGATTACCGCTATGTAACTAATGAGATTTCTGCCAAGGATTTATTAGCTGATATTGATGCAGCTGTTAGTTATGTTTCAAATGTTTCTAATAAATATGGTTATGCTAAAAAAGGTTATCATATTGTTGGGATTAGCGCCGGAGCACATTTGGCCTTATTGTATGGTTATACCAAAAAAAATATGAAGTCTATAACAGCACTTTGTGCGCCTTCAAGATTAGATTCTGATGAAGCATTAAAATTTATGAAAACAAATGGACATTTGGATATCATCGAAAAATTAGCTGGAACTAAATTAAATGAAAATGGACCTAATCCTGCTTTTATTGCAATAAGTCCTTTTAATAATATTTCAAACACGCCGACATTATTAATACACGGTGATGCAGATCCTTTGGTTAATGTCAGTCAATCCCGAAATCTCTATGCAGAATTAAAAAGAAAAGGCGTAGAGACAGAATTAAAAATCAGGGAAGGTAAAGGACATGATGTTGGAATGAATTCGCCTGACACTGAAATTCAGAATATAAATGATATTTCGGATTGGATCACAAAACATAATAAATAGATTTTATTTACAGAAAAAAACTCCAAGATTCCGGGAGATTGTTTTAATGCTATCAAAATGTCTGAAAACAGAAAATATAATTACCCGAGCAGAATTTCAATATTGAGATTTTTTCTGGATGCTGAAGGAGTGCGCAAAAATCCTATTCCGTTTCACAAAAGATATTTTGATCAATTTGGCGATTCTTTTTCTCTTAAGATAGGTTTCTCTAAATATATAATTTTGTCAAGGGATAATGAAGTTGCCCAATATATATTACAGAAGAATCAAAAGAATTATCATAAATCTAAATTTCAATCGGTATATCTTTCGAAGTATTTAGGCAAAGGACTTTTAACGGTTGACGGCGATTTTTGGTTGAAGCAAAGAAGGTTAATCCAGCCTGCATTTCATAAACAAAAAATGAATCAGTTAGTCGAAAATATGAATGAGACTATTGTTTCGGAATTAAATGGTTTGGTTGAAGAAAAACCAATTGATCTCTTTCCTGTAATGAGTCAATTAGCTTTTAATGTTGTGGCTAAATCATTATTTCAACTTTCAATTTCAGACGAAAAATTAAATCGGATAAAATTTATTATTGAAGAAGTTCAAAATTTCTTAATTAAAGAAATTAGACTTCCGCATAAAGCGTGGTGGTTTTCTTTAAGCAGACAAGTGAAAAAACATCTTGCACTGGCAGAGGAAAACAATACAATTATTAGGGAAATTATCGATGAGCGAATTGCTTCAAAAGAAGAAATTAATGATTTGCTGAATATGCTTCTGGAAACTCGTTATGAAGATACAGGAGAAGGAATGTCGGTAAGCCAGTTAGTTGATGAAATCAAGATTCTGTTTATTGCCGGACATGAAACAACGGCAAATGCATTGACTTTTACTTTGCATCTTTTGGGAAGAAATCCTGACGTGCAACAAAAGGTTTTTGATGAGATTGCTGAAATACAATCCCAAACCCAAGATGTTGTAGAGCAGCTGCAAAAAATGACGTATACAAATGCAGTTTTAAATGAATCTATGCGTTTATATCCGCCAGCCTGGATTACCGATAGACAAAATGTTACAGATGATACAATTGCAGGTTATACTATAAAAAAAGAAACACTGATTGGGGTTTCTTTTTATGAGTTGCACCGAAATCCTAAATATTGGGAAAATCCGGATGGATTTATGCCAGAACGATTTCTGGGAGAACAAAAGAAGATTTCAATGCAGTATTTTTATCCTTTTGGTGCCGGACCAAGAATGTGTATCGGATCTGGATTTGCCATTTATGAGATGTGTTTAACGCTTTCTCATATTGTAAAAAAATATGTGATTAAATCCAATAATGATACTGTTAAGTTTAATCCTTTAATCACTTTAAAACCTGTTGGAGTAGAAGTTTCATTCTCTAAAAGATGACAATTAATGCTAAAGAGACATATTCGAAATTTATAAAATCAGAAGCAAAACGACTTGGTTTTCTTTCTTGCGGAATCTCTAAAGCGGGATTTTTGGAAGAAGAAGCTCCACGGCTTGAAAAATGGTTAAACAATAATCATCATGGTCAAATGGCGTATATGGAAAACCATTTTGATAAACGTTTAGATCCTACATTATTGGTTGATGATGCAAAAAGTGTTGTATCGCTTTTGCTAAATTATTATCCGTCAGAAGTTCAAACTGAAGAAAGTTTCAAAATCTCAAAATATGCTTATGGTCAGGATTATCACTTTGTAATTAAAGAGAAATTAAAAGAATTTCTTTTTTCGATACAAGAGAATATTGGTGATGTATCAGGTCGTGCTTTTGTAGATTCGGCACCTGTTTTAGACAGGGCATGGGCAGCCAAAAGCGGTCTTGGCTGGATTGGTAAAAGTGGTAACCTATTAACTCAAAAAGTAGGTTCTTTTTATTTTATTGCTGAACTTATTCTTGATCTGGAATTAGAATATGATCACGCCACAACAGATCATTGTGGTTCTTGTACAGCTTGTATTGATGCTTGTCCTACACAAGCAATTGTTGCTCCTCATGTAGTTGACGGAAGCAAATGTATTTCTTATTACACCATCGAACTTAAAGAAAATATTCCTTATGATATGAAAGGGAAATTTGACGAATGGATGTTTGGTTGTGATACTTGTCAGGATGTTTGTCCCTGGAACAGATTCTCAAAATCTCACTCGGAACCTTTATTTAATCCCAATCCTGATTTACTTTCTTTTTCCAAAAAAGACTGGACCGAAATTACGGAAGAAACTTTCCGTACAGTTTTCAAAAATTCACCTATTAAAAGAACAAAATTCGAAGGACTAAAACGTAATATTAAATTTTTAGAATAAATTCAATAACAATATTTTAGTTTTTTATAAGAGAATTCGACTTATTTATCCTTGAGATGAAAAGCAACAAATTCAAAAATAAATTTGTAAGAACTTTTGGTTTATTTACTAATTATTTTTTTACTTCCAATATAGAAAATTACTTACAGATGTTCTAAATGTTTGATTATTAAATCCATATGAAAGAATAATTTTATTCCTGAGAATTATCCTATATGTTTAAAAAAAAGGCTGATTGAATTGTTATTTAAATATTTTTTTCCTCAATAAATATATTCTAAAAAGTATATTGAAAATAAATTTCATTTAAATATTAACTATTTAATTTTGATTTGAATTTAATCTATATAAATTTTAATTAATTATTTGATTTTTAGTTAATTGTGTGTGATTTATTTTTAAAAATGATTTTATGTTCAATTTTTTTTGAAATTATGTAATCGATTAATTTCATAACCACTATTTGTCAAAAAAATTAATAAAATAGGGCGTAGACAACGTCATGACTTTTGGTTATTAAAATACTAAAATCCTCAATCAATTTATTGAAAATTCCTCTAAAAAACAGAAAAAAATACATGCTGAAAAAGTATGATTTTTCCGCTGCTTGTTTTGTAAGATATTTTGCGTTTTTGTACTATAATAGTATAAAAAGATGATACATCTGCAATAAATTAAGAAATTTCTGCCTTTACGTTATCAAATAGTTATTTTTTTGGTCTTTTGTAGTTAAGTTTAGTTGGTAAAAAGTGTATTTCAACGTTTTTTCATGCACTTTATCGACTAATATATCTAGTACATAGGTATTTATATATTTTCGCGGCTCCAAAACTACTAATCTAACCTAAAGACTTTAGAGTCTTGAATCTATTTATACCCTATGGTCGAAACACTATGTTTTCCGTATAAAAATCTTGAAAAAACTTTTTTAAGATTTTCTACATCCATTCCCTTTATTTTATCGTATCTGTGCTATATGCCGAAAACTAAAATTGGTTTTTCAGCTTATAATATTTCTATTACCCAAATCCCAGCTGTCTATGCGTAACTTTACTTTTAATCAGCCTAAATTTTTCAGGTTAATTTTTCTTATTGCATTTTTATTACTGACCACATTTAGTGCTTCGGCTCAATTTTACACGAAACATTATATCGCACCTGCTCCCTGGCAGTATTTTAGTAAATCAAATGAAATTGTAATTGCTACTAATTCCACAACGACGGTGAATATTACTGTGACGAAAAGTGATGGTACTGCAATAACGACTTTGACAGCAATAAAAGGAACTCCTGCGGTGTATAGATTTCCGTTGCTTGCAAAAGATCTTCCGATGAATCCTTTAAATACAGTGCTTAATGCAGCAGGATTGATTGTTACCAGTACTGGACCTACGTCTATAAACATGCGGAATATTGCTTCTGATGATCCTTCAGGAGAAAATAATGATGCTTATCTTAAAGGAAATGCTGCGTTGACAAGTTTTGGTGATGCAGGAATTGGAGTGCGATTTAGAGTAGGGTATTACAGAGATGGTTCGCTTGGTAATTTTGGTGGTTTTGGTGATCAACGCCCTATTTACAGTATTATGGCTACTGCTGCTAATACTACAATAAAAATAAATAATACTATTACAGCTACATTAAATGCAGGACAAAGTTATCTGTTTAAGGCTCCAATAGGAACTTTGGTAGAATCTTCAAATCCTTGTGTTATGAATACATCAGCTGCTATTGATACACCAGGCGGTTGTGGAGATAGTGCTTACAATCAGATTCCTCCTGAAGCAGTTTTGGGGACTGAATATTTTATTGAAAGAGGAAAAGGTAACGATATTGCAGAACAAACTACGGTAGTTGCAACAAAAGACGATACAAGTTTAACAATAAGTGCTTATTCGCCTACGGGAGCATTGGTATCTACTACTCCTGTCACTTTAGCATCGGCAGGTGATTTTTATACTTTTTTAAACGGTACTACTAACACAGATTTTTCTGCATCACGTGTTGTTGCAGATAAAAGGGTTGCTGTTTATTCAGGAACGGCTCAATCTTGCGAGGTTGATATCTCAACAATTGCTCCGGTATCAGAATGTGGAGGATCTAATTTTATAGAAACAGCAAAGTTTAGAAATTACGGAACAGGAACATTGCCTTATTTTGGATATATTCTTTTAAAAAGTCCTACTGATATTGTAAATGTAAATGGAACTAATATTGAAACGATAAGTGGTGTTTCAGCTCGTCATCAATTAGGTACAACAGGCTGGTATTTAATAAATTTTGAAGATACTCAAATAGGAAGTCCAAATGTTCTTTCTATTTCAAGTGTTTCTAAAATGACAGTTTCAATTGTACAGCAAGGAGGAGGTTTCTCGATGGCGGGATTCTTTTCTACGTTTGCGGCCCAGCCTGAAGACCCAACTTTAACTTATATCGCAGGTGGTGGCTGTACTAATAATAAAGCCGAATTAACAACACCTGCTGGTTTTGCCCCTTATCAATGGTATTTTAACGGAACAGCTGTTACAGGTGCTAATTCCTCAACTTATACAGCTACTAAAACAGGTTCATATTCTGTATCTTCTACTTTGGCTTGTGGGGCTCAAACTCCATCAAAGCCTGTAAGTGTTACTTTGTGTACGGATTTAGGAATTACAAAAACGGTTGATAATACAACTCCTTGTATTGGATCTAATGTAGAATTTACCATAAAAGTGAGTAATTTAGGCGGTAATAATGTTTCTGGAATTTCAGTAACTGATTTGCTTCCTTCTGGTTATACTTATGTAAGTTCATCGCCATCAGTAGGCAGTTATGATTCGGGAACAGGAGTCTGGAGTATTGGCGATGTAGACGCAGCAGCAGTATTTACATTAAAAATTACAGCTACGATAAATGCATCTGGTTCTTATACAAATACAGCTTCATTACCATCTAACATAGATACAAACACGGCAAATAATTCAGCAAGTGCGGCGGTAAATCCGAAACCTTTGGTATCCCTTGTTGTAACAAACCCAGCTGCAGTTTGTTCGCCTTCAACTGTCGATATAACTGCTGCTGCAGTAACAGCAGGAAGCACAACAAATCTGACTCTTTCGTATTGGACAAATGCGGCAGCAACAACATCTTTAACCACGCCAACTGCTGTTACCACTAGTGGGACATATTATATAAAAGGAACTTCTCCTGAAGGATGTGAAAGCATAAAACCAGTTGTAGTAACAGTGAATGCCCAAGCCAATACATCAACAATTAGTGTAGTAAGTGGGTCAACTTCATGTTCAACAGGAAGTGTTGTATTAAGATCATCGGGTAATTCAGGTACTTTTTTATGGTCAACCGGAGAAACTACAAAAGATATCACCGTTACAGTGGCTGGAAGTTATACGGTTAAAAGAATAAACGCTGCAGGGTGTGCGGGTCCTAGTTCTGCAGCTACAGTAGTGACTTTTACACCAAACGCACCAACAGCTTCTGCACAAACATTTTGTTCTTCTGAAAATAAAAAAGTAAGTGATTTAGTTGCTACAGGCAGTAATTTAAAATGGTATAGTGCTAATACAGGTGGTACAGCTCTTGCAGCAAGTCAGGTATTAACTTCAACAACTTATTATGTAAGTCAAACAGTAAATAGTTGTGAAAGTACAAGAACTTCTGTTGTAGTAACTATTAACACAATGTCTTCAGCACCAGTTGCTTCAGCTCAAACATACTGTTTTGCTGATAATAAAAAAGTAAATGATTTAGTTGCTTCAGGAGTAGCTAAAAAATGGTACAACTCCAGTACAGGTGGAACACTTTATACAGGAACTGAGACATTAGTTTCAGGAAATTATTATGTAAGCCAAACTGCAAATAGTTGTGGTGAAAGTGCAAGAACTTTGGTAGTAGTAACTATAAATACAGTTCCATCTGCACCAACGGCTTCACCTCAAATATTTTGTGCTACTGATGGTAAAAAAGTAAGTGACTTAGTTGCTACAGGAACCGGTTTAAAATGGTACAGCGCCAATACAGGCGGAACACTTTATACAGGAACTGAGACATTAGTTTCAGGAAATTATTATGTAAGTCAGACGACAAATAGTTGCGGTGAGAGTGCAAGAACTTTGGTAGCAGTTACAGTAAATAATACAACAGCACCAACAGCTTCATCTCAGATATTTTGTATTAATGATGGTAAAAAAGTAAGTGATTTAGTTGCTACAGGAACAAATTTAAAATGGTATAGTGCCAATACAGGTGGAACACTTTATACAGGAACTGAGATTTTATCTACAGGGAATTACTATGTAAGCCAAACCTTAAATAGCTGTGAAAGCACAAGAACTTTAGTAGCTGTTACTGTAAATAATACCCCTGCACCAACGGCATCAGCTCAAATATTTTGTTTTGCGGATAATAAGAAAGTAAGTGATTTAGTTGCTACAGGAACAGCTTTAAAATGGTATAGTGCCAATACAGGCGGAACACTTTATACAGGAACTGAGACATTAGTTTCAGGAAATTATTATGTAAGTCAAAATTTAAACAGCTGTGAAAGTCCAAGGACTTTAGTAACAGTTACGGTAAACCCAACCCCTGCAACCCCAACAATTACGGCTGGAAGTACAACAACGTTCTGTCCGGGCGGAAGTGTAGTTTTAACTTCAAGTGCAGGAGCGAGTTATTTATGGTCAACAGGCGCAACTACCCAATCCATCACGGTATCAGCAACAGGCAATTATAGTGTTCAGGTAAGCAATGCTTCGGGATGCCAGAGTGCAGCTTCGGCGGCTACTGCGGTAACGGTAAACCCAACACCGGCAACCCCAACAATTACGGCTGGAGGTACAACAACGTTCTGTCCAGGCGGAAGTGTAGTTTTAACTTCAAGTGCAGGGAATAGTTATTTATGGTCAACAGGCGCAACTACCCAATCCATCACGGTATCAGCAACAGGCAATTATAGTGTTCAGGTAAGCAATGCTTCGGGATGCCAGAGTGCAGCTTCGGCGGCTACTTCGGTAACGGTAAACGCAACCCCTGCAACCCCAACAATTACGGCTGGAAGTACAACAACGTTCTGTCCAGGCGGAAGTGTGGTTTTAACTTCAAGTGCAGGAACGAGTTATTTATGGTCAACAGGAGCAACTACCCAATCCATCACGGTATCCGCAACAGGCAATTATAGTGTTCAGGTAAGCAATGCTTCGGGATGCCAGAGTGCAGCTTCGGCGGCTACTGTGGTAACGGTAAACCCAACACCGGCAACCCCAACAATTACGGCTGGAAGTACAACAACGTTCTGTCCAGGCGGAAGTGTGGTTTTAACTTCAAGTGCAGGAGCGAGTTATTTATGGTCAACAGGCGCAACTACCCAATCCATCACGGTATCAACAACAGGCAATTATAGTGTTCAGGTAAGCAATGCTTCGGGATGCCAGAGTGCAGCTTCTGCGGCTACTGCGGTAACGGTAAACCCAACACCGGCAACCCCAACAATTACGGCTGGAAGTACAACAACGTTCTGTCCAGGCGGAAGTGTGGTTTTAACTTCAAGTGCAGGATCGAGTTATTTATGGTCAACGGGAGCAACTACCCAATCCATCACGGTATCCGCAACAGGCAATTATAGTGTTCAGGTAAGCAATGCTTCAGGCTGCCAGAGTGCAGCTTCTGCGGCTACTTCGGTAACGGTAAACCCAACCCCTGCAACCCCAATTATCAATATGATTAATCAACCATCATGTGCATCTTCAATTGCTAGTGTTGAATTGAGTGGTTTGCCATCAGGAGTATGGACAATAAATCCAGGAAATATTTCTGGAAATACATCTACAACTACAATTTCTGGATTACTTGCAGGGAATACATATAATTATACTGTTACAAATTCTTTAGGTTGTGAATCATTAGCTTCAGCAAATATTACAATTTCAGATTTTATATGTGCTGAAGATGATCTACCATTACCTATTAATGGTAAAACAGGAGGAACTATTTCAACAGTTTTTGTAAATGATAAAATAAATGGTTCATCATTTTTATCGTCTGATGTTAGTTTAACGACAACCATACTTCCAGCAGGACTGACTATTAATTCAGATGGTACTATAACAATTGCTCCTAACACAGCAGTAGGAACGCATTTAATTACTTATACAATTTGTAAGTCAACAAATAATAGTATATGTGATTCAGCTACAATAAAAGTTATAATTACAGCTCCGGTTATCGATGCCGTGGCCGATGCGCTTTCTCCATCAGTAATCGGAATCACCGGTGGCACCACTACAACTTCATTAACAGCAGGCGATACTTTAAATGGTACCCCAATTATTATCGGAACCAATCCGGGAGAGGTAACCCTGACAGGTGTGAACCTTCCAGCGGGAATCACGATCAATACAGACGGAACCGTTACAGTTGCAGCAAATACTGCAGCGGGAAGCTACGACGTGGAATATAAAATCTGTGAGGTCACCAATCCAACGAACTGCGACAGCGCAATCTCAACGATCACCGTTACAGCTCCGGTTATCGATGCCGTGGCCGATGCGCTTTCCCCATCAATAATCGGAATCACCGGTGGCACCACCACTACCTCATTAATTGCTGCAGATACCCTAAACGGATCTCAGGCCGTTATCGGAACAAATCCTGGTGAAGTGACCCTGACGGGCGTGAACCTTCCAGCCGGCATCACGATCAATACAGACGGAACCGTTACAGTTGCAGCAAACACTGCAGCGGGAAGCTACGACGTGGAATATAAAATCTGTGAGGTCACCAATCCAACGAACTGTGACAGCGCGATCTCAACGATCACCGTTACAGCTCCGGTTATTGATGCCGTGGCCGATGCGCTTTCCCCATCAATAATCGGAATCACCGGTGGCACCACCACTACTTCATTAATTGCTGCAGATATCCTAAACGGAAGCCAGGCAATTATCGGAACCAATCCGGGAGAAGTAACCCTGACAGGCGTGAACCTTCCAACAGGCATCACGATCAATACAGACGGAACCGTTACAGTTGCAGCAAATACTGCAGCGGACACATATAACATTACCTATAGCATCTGTGAGGTAACTAACCCGACAAACTGCGATACGGCTACTTCAACAGTAACGGTAACAGCTCCGGTTATTGATGCCGTGGCCGATGCGCTTTCTCCATCAGTTATCGGAATTGCAGGCGGAACCACTACAACTTCATTAAGAGCAGGCGATACTTTAAATGGTACCCCAATTGTTATCGGAACAAATCCGGGAGAGGTAACCCTGACAGGGGTGAACCTTCCAGCAGGAATCACGATCAACACAGACGGAACCGTTACGGTTGCGGCAAACACTGCAGCGGGAAGCTACGATGTGGAATATAAAATCTGTGAGGTCACCAATCCAACGAACTGTGACAGCGCGATCTCAACGATCACCGTTACTGCCCCAGTTATAGATGCCGTTGCCGATGCGCTTTCCCCATCAATAATCGGAATTGCAGGCGGAACCACCACTACCTCATTAATTGCAGCTGATACCCTAAACGGATCTCAGGCAATTATCGGAACCAATCCGGGAGAGGTAACCCTGACAGGGGTGAACCTTCCAACAGGCATTACGATCAACACAGACGGAACCGTTACGGTTGCAGCGAATACTGCAGCGGGAAGCTACGACGTGGAATATAAAATCTGTGAGGTCACCAATCCAACGAACTGTGACAGCGCGATCTCAACGATCACCGTTACAGCTCCTGTTATCGATGCCGTGGCCGATGCGCTTTCCCCATCAGTAATCGGAATTGCAGGCGGAACCACTACAACTTCATTAACAGCAGGCGATACTTTAAATGGTACCCCAATTGTTATCGGAACCAATCCGGGAGAAGTAACCCTGACAGGGGTGAACCTTCCAGCGGGAATCACGATCAATACAGACGGAACCGTTACGGTTGCGGCAAACACTGCAGCGGGAAGCTACGACGTGGAATATAAAATCTGTGAGGTCACCAATCCAACGAACTGTGACAGCGCGATCTCAACGATCACCGTTACAGCTCCGGTTATCGATGCCGTGGCCGATGCGCTTTCTCCATCAGTAATCGGAATCACCGGTGGCACCACTACAACTTCATTAACAGCAGGCGATACTTTAAATGGTACCCCAATTATTATCGGAACCAATCCGGGAGAGGTAACCCTGACAGGTGTGAACCTTCCAACAGGCATTACGATCAATACAGACGGAACCGTTACGGTTGCAGCAAATACTGCAGCGGGAAGCTACGACGTGGAATATAAAATCTGTGAGGTCACCAACAATCCAACGAACTGTGACAGCGCAATCTCAACGATTACCGTTACAGCTCCTGTTATCGATGCCGTGGCCGAAACACTTTCTCCATCAATAATCGGAATTGCAGGCGGAACCACTACAACTTCATTAACAGCAGGCGATACTTTAAATGGTACCCCAATTGTTATCGGAACCAATCCGGGAGAAGTAACCCTGACAGGGGTGAACCTTCCAGCGGGAATCACGATCAATACAGACGGAACCGTTACGGTTGCGGCAAACACTGCAGCGGGAAGCTACGACGTGGAATATAAAATCTGTGAGGTCACCAATCCAACGAACTGTGACAGCGCGATCTCAACGATCACCGTTACTGCCCCAGTTATAGATGCCGTTGCCGAAACACTTTCTCCATCAATAAACGGAATCACCGGTGGCACCACCACTACCTCGTTAATTGCAGGCGATACCCTAAACGGATCTCAGGCAATTATCGGAACCAATCCGGGAGAGGTAACCCTGACAGGTGTGAACCTTCCAACAGGCATTACGATCAATACAGACGGAACCGTTACGGTTGCAGCAAATACTGCAGCGGGAAGCTACGACGTGGAATATAAAATCTGTGAGGTCACCAACAATCCAACGAACTGTGACAGCGCAATCTCAACGATTACCGTTACAGCTCCTGTTATTGATGCCGTGGCCGAAACACTTTCTCCATCAATAATCGGAATTGCAGGCGGAACCACTACAACTTCATTAACAGCAGGCGATACTTTAAATGGTACCCCAATTGTTATCGGAACAAATCCTGGTGAAGTAACCCTGACAGGCGTGAACCTTCCAGCCGGCATCACGATCAATACAGACGGAACCGTTACGGTTGCAGCAAACACTGCAGCGGGAAGCTACGACGTGGAATATAAAATCTGTGAGGTCACCAATCCAACGAACTGCGACAGCGCGATCTCAACGGTCACCGTTACAGCTCCGGTTATCGATGCCGTTGCCGAAACGCTTTCCCCATCAATAATCGGAATTGCAGGCGGAACCACTACGACTTCATTAACAGCAGGCGATACTTTAAATGGTACCCCAATTATTATCGGAACCAATCCGGGAGAAGTAACCCTGACGGGCGTGAACCTTCCAGCGGGAATTACGATCAACACAGACGGAACCGTTACGGGTGCAGCAAACACTGCAGCGGGAAGCTACGACGTGGAATATAAAATCTGTGAGGTCACCAATCCAACGAACTGTGACAGCGCGATCTCAACGATCACCGTTACAGCTCCGGTTATCGATGCCGTGGCCGATGCGCTTTCCCCATCAATAATCGGAATTGCAGGCGGAACCACTACAACTTCATTAACAGCAAGTGATACCCTAAACGGATCTCAGGCCGTTATCGGAACCAATCCGGGAGAAGTAACCCTGACGGGCGTGAACCTTCCAGCGGGAATCACGATCAATACAGACGGAACCGTTACGGTTGCAGCAAACACTGCAGCGGGAAGCTACGACGTGGAATATAAAATCTGTGAGGTCACCAATCCAACGAACTGTGACAGCGCAATTTCAACGATTACTGTTACAGCTCCGGTTATCGATGCCGTTGCCGAAACACTTTCTCCATCAGTAATCGGAATTGCAGGCGGAACCACTACAACTTCATTAACAGCAGGCGATACTTTAAATGGTACCCCAATTGTTATCGGAACCAATCCGGGAGAAGTAACCCTGACGGGCGTGAACCTTCCAGCGGGAATTACGATCAACACAGACGGAACCGTTACGGTTGCAGCAAACACTGCAGCGGGAAGCTACGACGTGGAATATAAAATCTGTGAGGTCACCAACAATCCAACGAACTGTGACAGCGCAATCTCAACGATTACCGTTACAGCTCCTGTTATCGATGCCGTGGCCGAAACACTTTCTCCATCAATAATCGGAATTGCAGGCGGAACCACTACAACTTCATTAACAGCAGGCGATACTTTAAATGGTACCCCAATTGTTATCGGAACCAATCCGGGAGAAGTAACCCTGACAGGGGTGAACCTTCCAGCGGGAATCACGATCAATACAGACGGAACCGTTACGGTTGCGGCAAACACTGCAGCGGGAAGCTACGACGTGGAATATAAAATCTGTGAGGTCACCAATCCAACGAACTGTGACAGCGCGATCTCAACGATCACCGTTACAGCTCCGGTTATCGATGCCGTGGCCGATGCGCTTTCTCCATCAGTAATCGGAATCACCGGTGGCACCACTACAACTTCATTAACAGCAGGCGATACTTTAAATGGTACCCCAATTATTATCGGAACCAATCCGGGAGAGGTAACCCTGACAGGTGTGAACCTTCCAACAGGCATTACGATCAATACAGACGGAACCGTTACGGTTGCAGCAAATACTGCAGCGGGAAGCTACGACGTGGAATATAAAATCTGTGAGGTCACCAACAATCCAACGAACTGTGACAGCGCAATCTCAACGATTACCGTTACAGCTCCTGTTATTGATGCCGTGGCCGAAACACTTTCTCCATCAATAATCGGAATTGCAGGCGGAACCACTACAACTTCATTAACAGCAGGCGATACTTTAAATGGTACCCCAATTGTTATCGGAACAAATCCTGGTGAAGTAACCCTGACAGGCGTGAACCTTCCAGCCGGCATCACGATCAATACAGACGGAACCGTTACGGTTGCAGCAAACACTGCAGCGGGAAGCTACGACGTGGAATATAAAATCTGTGAGGTCACCAATCCAACGAACTGCGACAGCGCGATCTCAACGGTCACCGTTACAGCTCCGGTTATCGATGCCGTTGCCGAAACGCTTTCCCCATCAATAATCGGAATTGCAGGCGGAACCACTACGACTTCATTAACAGCAGGCGATACTTTAAATGGTACCCCAATTATTATCGGAACCAATCCGGGAGAAGTAACCCTGACGGGCGTGAACCTTCCAGCGGGAATTACGATCAACACAGACGGAACCGTTACGGGTGCAGCAAACACTGCAGCGGGAAGCTACGACGTGGAATATAAAATCTGTGAGGTCACCAATCCAACGAACTGTGACAGCGCGATCTCAACGATCACCGTTACAGCTCCGGTTATCGATGCCGTGGCCGATGCGCTTTCCCCATCAATAATCGGAATTGCAGGCGGAACCACTACAACTTCATTAACAGCAAGTGATACCCTAAACGGATCTCAGGCCGTTATCGGAACCAATCCGGGAGAAGTAACCCTGACGGGCGTGAACCTTCCAGCGGGAATCACGATCAATACAGACGGAACCGTTACGGTTGCAGCAAACACTGCAGCGGGAAGCTACGACGTGGAATATAAAATCTGTGAGGTCACCAATCCAACGAACTGTGACAGCGCAATTTCAACGATTACTGTTACAGCTCCGGTTATCGATGCCGTTGCCGAAACACTTTCTCCATCAGTAATCGGAATTGCAGGCGGAACCACTACAACTTCATTAACAGCAGGCGATACTTTAAATGGTACCCCAATTGTTATCGGAACCAATCCGGGAGAAGTAACCCTGACGGGCGTGAACCTTCCAGCGGGAATTACGATCAACACAGACGGAACCGTTACAGTTGCAGCAAACACTGCAGCGGGAAGCTACGACGTGGAATATAAAATCTGTGAGGTCACCAATCCAACGAACTGTGACAGCGCGATCTCAACGATCACCGTTACAGCTCCTGTTATCGATGCCGTGGCCGATGTGCTTTCTCCATCAGTAATCGGAATTGCAGGCGGAACCACTACAACTTCATTAACAGCAGGCGATACCCTAAACGGAAGCCAGGCAGTTATCGGAACCAATCCGGGAGAGGTAACCCTGACAGGGGTAAACCTTCCAGCGGGAATCACGATCAATACAGACGGAACCGTTACGGTTGCAGCAAACACTGCAGCGGGAAGCTACGACGTGGAATATAAAATCTGTGAGGTCACCAATCCAACGAACTGTGACAGCGCGATCTCAACGATCACCGTTACAGCTCCGGTTATTGATGCCGTTGCCGAAACACTTTCCCCATCAGTTATCGGAATTGCAGGCGGAACCACTACAACTTCATTAATTGCGGCAGATACCCTAAACGGATCTCAGGCAGTTATCGGAACCAATCCGGGAGAGGTAACCCTGACGGGCGTGAACCTTCCAACAGGCATCACGATCAATACAGACGGAACCGTTACGGTTGCAGCGAATACTGCAGCGGGAAGCTACGACGTGGAATATAAAATCTGTGAGGTCACCAATCCAACGAACTGTGACAGCGCGATCTCAACGATCACCGTTACAGCTCCGGTTATCGATGCCGTGGCCGAAACACTTTCTCCATCAATAATCGGAATTGCAGGCGGAACCACCACTACCTCATTAATTGCGGCTGATACCCTAAACGGATCTCAGGCAATTATCGGAACCAATCCGGGAGAGGTAACCCTGACAGGGGTGAACCTTCCAGCGGGAATCACGATCAATACAGACGGAACCGTTACGGTTGCAGCGAATACTGCAGCGGGAAGCTACGATGTGGAATATAAAATCTGTGAGGTCACCAATCCAACGAACTGCGATACGGCTACTTCAACAGTAACGGTAACAGCTCCGGTTATTGATGCCGTGGCCGAAACACTTTCCCCATCAATAATCGGAATTGCAGGCGGAACCACCACTACCTCATTAATTGCTGCTGATACCCTAAACGGATCTCAGGCAATTATCGGAACCAATCCGGGAGAGGTAACCCTGACAGGGGTGAACCTTCCAGCGGGAATTACGATCAACACAGACGGAACCGTTACGGTTGCAGCGAATACTGCAGCGGGAAGCTACGACGTGGAATATAAAATCTGTGAGGTCACCAATCCAACGAACTGTGACAGCGCGATCTCAACGATCACCGTTACTGCCCCGGTTATAGATGCCGTGGCCGATGCGCTTTCCCCATCAATAATCGGAATTGCAGGCGGAACCACTACAACTTCATTAACAGCAAGTGATACCCTAAACGGATCTCAGGCCGTTATCGGAACCAATCCGGGAGAAGTAACCCTGACGGGCGTGAACCTTCCAGCGGGAATCACGATCAATACAGACGGAACCGTTACGGTTGCAGCAAACACTGCAGCGGGAAGCTACGACGTGGAATATAAAATCTGTGAGGTCACCAATCCAACGAACTGTGACAGCGCGATCTCAACGATTACTGTTACAGCTCCGGTTATCGATGCCGTTGCCGAAACACTTTCTCCATCAGTAATCGGAATTGCAGGCGGAACCACTACAACTTCATTAACAGCAGGCGATACTTTAAATGGTACCCCAATTGTTATCGGAACCAATCCGGGAGAAGTAACCCTGACGGGCGTGAACCTTCCAGCGGGAATTACGATCAACACAGACGGAACCGTTACGGTTGCAGCAAACACTGCAGCGGGAAGCTACGACGTGGAATATAAAATCTGTGAGGTCACCAATCCAACGAACTGTGACAGCGCGATCTCAACGATCACCGTTACAGCTCCTGTTATCGATGCCGTGGCCGATGTGCTTTCTCCATCAGTAATCGGAATTGCAGGCGGAACCACTACAACTTCATTAACAGCAGGCGATACCCTAAACGGAAGCCAGGCAGTTATCGGAACCAATCCGGGAGAGGTAACCCTGACAGGCGTGAACCTTCCAACAGGCATCACGATCAATACAGACGGAACCGTTACGGTTGCAGCAAACACTGCAGCGGGAAGCTACGACGTGGAATATAAAATCTGTGAGGTCACCAATCCAACGAACTGTGACAGCGCGATCTCAACGATCACCGTTACAGCTCCGGTTATTGATGCCGTGGCCGAAACACTTTCTCCATCAATAATCGGAATTGCAGGCGGAACCACTACAACTTCATTAACAGCAGGCGATACTTTAAATGGTACCCCAATTGTTATCGGAACAAATCCTGGTGAAGTAACCCTGACAGGCGTGAACCTTCCAGCCGGCATCACGATCAATACAGACGGAACCGTTACGGTTGCAGCGAATACTGCAGCGGGAAGCTACGACGTGGAATATAAAATCTGTGAGGTCACCAATCCAACGAACTGTGACAGCGCGATCTCAACAATCACCGTTACAGCTCCGGTTATCGATGCCGTGGCCGATGCGCTTTCCCCATCAATAATCGGAATTGCAGGCGGAACCACTACAACTTCGTTAATTGCAGCTGATACCCTAAACGGAAGCCAGGCAATTATCGGAACCAATCCGGGAGAAGTAACCCTTACAGGTGTGAACCTCCCAGCCGGCATCACGATCAATACAGACGGAACCGTTACGGTTGCAGCAAACACTGCAGCGGGAAGCTATGATGTGGAATATAAAATCTGTGAGGTCACCAATCCAACGAACTGTGACAGCGCAATCTCAACGATCACCGTTACAGCTCCTGTTATTGATGCTGTGGCTGAAACTACAGATTCAATAAACGGAAGCACAGGCGGAACGACAACAACATCAGTAATTGCAAGTGATACTCTAAACGGAACCCAGGCAGTTATCGGAACCAATCCGGGAGAAGTAACCCTGACTGGAATCAACCTTCCAACAGGATTTACCTTAAACGCAGACGGAACGGTAAGCGTTGCAGCAGGAACTGCAGCAGGAAATTATGAAATCCAGTACAGCATTTGTGAGGTAACCAACCCGGCAAACTGCGATACGGCCAAAAGTACAGTTCCGGTAACGGTAACAGCAGTCCCACCGGCAACATTGGTACTGGTTGACGATACGGCAAATTCAGTTGTGACATCAAATGTTCCGACAACGGTATTGAATGTTTTAGGGAATGATACCAAAAACGGATTGCCGATTGCAGCGACGGATGTGACGATCAGCCAAACCGTTGCAGACCCAACAGGAACCATCACACTTGGAACAGACGCAAGCATCATCCTGAATGGAAATGCACCGGCAGGAACCTATACTCTGACGTATCAGGTTTGTGAATTAAACACGACAAACTGCGCCACTGCAGTAGTTAAAATAACTGTTACAGCCCCAGTTATCGATGCTGTAGCTGAAACAACGGATTCAGTAAACGGAAGTACAGGCGGAACGACAACAACATCAGTAATTGCAGGTGATACCTTAAACGGAACCCAGGCAGTTATCGGAACCAATCCGGGAGAAGTAACCCTGACTGGAATCAACCTTCCAACAGGATTTACCTTAAACGCGGACGGAACAATAAGCGTTGCGGCAGGAACTGCAGCAGGAAACTATGAAATCCAGTACAGCATCTGTGAGGTAACCAACCCGGCAAACTGCGATACGGCCAAAAGTACAGTTCCGGTAACGGTAACAGCAGCCCCACCGGCAACATTGGTACTGGTTGACGATACGGCAAATTCAGTTGTGACATCAAATGTTCCGACAACGGTATTGAATGTTTTAGGGAATGATACCAAAAACGGATTGCCGATTGCAGCGACGGATGTGACGATCAGCCAAACCGTTGCAGACCCAACAGGAACCATCACACTTGGAACAGACGCAAGCATCATCCTGAATGGAAATGCACCGGCAGGAACCTATACTCTGACGTATCAGGTTTGTGAATTAAACACGACAAACTGCGCCACTGCAGTAGTTAAAATAACTGTTACAGCCCCAGTTATCGATGCTGTAGCTGAAACAACGGATTCAGTAAACGGAAGTACAGGCGGAACCACTACAACATCAGTAATTGCAAGTGATACTTTAAACGGAGCACAGGCAGTTATCGGAACAAATCCGGGAGAGGTAACCCTGACTGGTATCAACCTTCCAACAGGATTTACCTTAAACGCGGACGGAACAGTAAGCGTTGCGGCAGGAACTCTGACAGGAAACTATGAAATCCAGTACAGCATTTGCGAGGTAACCAACCCTACAAACTGCGATACGGCCAAAAGTACAGTTCCGGTCACGGTAACAATAGTTCCTCCGGCAACATTGGTACTGGTTGACGATACGGCAAATTCAGTTGTGACATCAAATGTTCCGACAACGGTATTAAATGTTTTAGGGAATGACACTAAAAACGGATTACCGATTACAGCGACGGATGTGACGATCAGCCAAACCGTTGCAGATCCAACGGGAACCATCACACTTGGAACAGACGGAAGCATCATCCTGAATGGAAATGCACCAGCAGGAACTTATACTCTGACGTATCAGGTTTGTGAATTAAACACGACAAACTGCGCTACGGCAATAGTGAAAATCACCGTAACGGCTCCAATTATCGATGCCGTAGCTGAAACTACGGATTCAGTAAACGGAACCACAGGCGGAATGACGACAACATCAGTAATTGCAGGTGACACCCTAAACGGAGCCCAAGCAGTTATCGGAACAAGCGCAGGACAAGTAACCCTGACTGGAATTAACCTTCCAACAGGATTTATCTTAAACGCGGACGGAACAGTAAGCGTTGCAGCAGGAACTGCAGCAGGAAACTATGAAATCCAGTACAGCATTTGCGAGGTAACCAACCCGGCAAACTGCGATACGGCCAAAAGTACAGTTCCGGTAACGGTAACGGTAGTACCACCGGCAACATTGGTACTCGTTGATGACACCGCAAATTCAGTTTCAACATCAAATGTTCCGACAACGGTATTGAATGTTTTAGGGAATGACACTAAAAACGGATTGCCAATTACAGCTACAGATGTTGCGATCAGCCAAACCGTTGCAGACCCAACAGGAACCATCACACTTGGAACAGACGCAAGCATCATCCTGAAAGGAAATGCACCGGCAGGAACATACACATTAACATACCAGGTTTGTGAATTAAACACCACAAACTGCGCCACTGCAGTAGTTAAAATAACTGTTACAGCCCCGGTTATCGATGCCGTAGCTGAAACAACGGATTCAGTAAACGGAAGCACAGGCGGAACGACAACAACATCAGTAATTGCAAGTGATACTTTAAACGGAGCACAGGCAGTTATCGGAACAAGCGCAGGACAAGTAACCCTGACTGGAATTAACCTTCCAACAGGATTTATCTTAAACGCGTACGGAACAGTAAGCGTTGCAGCAGGAACTGCAGCAGGAAACTATGAAATCCAGTACAGCATTTGCGAGGTAACCAACCCTACAAACTGCGATACGGCCAAAAGTACAGTTCCGGTAACGGTAACAGCAGTGCCACCGGCAACATTGGTACTGGTTGATGACACGGCAAATTCTGTTGTAACATCAAATGTTTCGACAACGGTATTGAATGTTTTAGGGAATGATACCAAAAACGGATTGCCGATTGCAGCTACGGATGTAAATCTTTCAGTAATAACAGCCGACCCAACAGGAAATATCACACTTGGAACAGACGCAAGCATCATCCTAAAAGGAAATGCACCGGCAGGAACATACACATTAACATACCAGGTTTGTGAATTAAACACGACAAACTGCGCCACTGCAGTAGTTAAAATAACTGTTACAGCCCCAGTTATCGATGCCGTTGCCGAAACTACGGATTCAGTAAACGGAACCACAGGCGGAACAACGACAACATCATTAATTGCAGGTGATACGCTAAACGGAGCACAGGCAGTTATCGGAACCAATCCGGGAGAGGTAACCCTGACTGGAATTAACCTTCCAACAGGATTTACCTTAAATGCGGACGGAACAGTAAGTGTAGCGGCAGGAACTCCGGCAGGAGACTATGAAATCCAGTACAGCATTTGCGAGGTAACCAACCCGACCAACTGCGATACGGCCAAAAGCATAGTTCCGGTAACGGTAACAATAGTTCCTCCGGCAACATTGGTATTGGTTGACGATACGGCAAATTCAGTTGTAGGGGTTAATCATCCAACAGATGTTTTAAACGTCTTGGATAATGATACTAAAAACGGATCACCAATTGTTGCTACGGATGTAAATCTTTCGGTAACGACTCCGGATCCAACAGGATTCTTAACAGTAAATCCTAATGGTACAGTTGTTTTAGGAGCAAATGCACCAGCAGGGAATTATGAGCTAACGTATCAGGTTTGTGAATTAAACACTACAAATTGTGCAACAGCAACTGTAAAAATTACTGTTGTTGCTCCAACTATGACAATAACAGCAAATAGTTATTGCTCTAATAATGTGCCTTACCTTTCATATAATGTAACGCCAGATAATTTTACACCAAATAATTTATTGACTGTAAAATGGATTGATAGCGCAAATAATGTAGTAGCAACTCAAACTGGTTTAGCTTTAAGCGGAAACATTTTATGGCCGGGAGCAGTTGTTGACGGTAACGGAAATGGTCTTGACTGGCCAGGATGGATATTAACAAACGGACAATGGACAGAAGGTGCTGACGGATTTGAAAATACAAGACCTGCAGTAACAATGGAGTTTTCATTAAATCCTACAGCGAGTATAGTAGTAACTTATCCTGTAGCAACGTCGGATTGTAATGCAAAACCAACGTTTACTATTAAGGCAAATGATGATACTGCAGGACCGATAGACGCTAGTAAAGAAATAAGTACATCATTAAATATCTTTAATAATGATACTTTAAACGGAGTAACATTAAGCGCGACAAATGTTGTTTTAACAACTGTCGTTCCAAATCCTAATCTGGTTCTAAACCCAAATGGCTCGGTTGATGTAAAAGCAAATACACCATCAGGAACTTATGAGTTAACGTACCAAATTTGCGATGCTTCAAATACATCAAATTGCAGTCAGGCAATTGTAAAAATTACAGTAGTGAATTCGCAGCCGCCAACACCACCAATAACGCCAATTGTTTTAACAAATGATATAGCAAGTGTTGATGGTATAAATGGTCAGTTAGAATTTATCAATGTTTTGAATAATGATTTGTTAAACGGATTACCAATTAATCCATTAGATATTGTTTTCACTAGTACATCAACGAGTCCATATTTTGAATTTAATTCAGACGGAACTGTAAATGTTAAACCAAACACACCTGGAGGAAGTTATACCTTACCTTATCAGGTTTGCGAGAAAGCAAATCCAACAAATTGTAACTCGGCAACGCTGACTGTTTTTGTTGAAGTTCCGGATATTGCAATTATTAAAACAGCAGTATTTAATGATGAAAACAATAACGGATTTGCAGAAGCTGGTGAAACAATAACGTATAAGTTTAAAGTAACCAATATAGGAAATGTTCCAATTGTACGTGCCATGATTTCAGATGCTTTACCAGGAATTATGATTTCTGGACAAGCAATTGATTTAGAGGCAGGCGAATCTAATGATACTAATTTTGCTGCGCTGTACAAAATTACACAAGCCGATATAAACTTGGGAAGTGTAACGAATCAGGCAAGTGTTGACGGACTTAGCGAAAAAGGAATTGTTGTTGATGATTTATCTGATATGGATAACAATGCAGAAAACAGACCAACAATTGTATCCTTAAATGGATGTGAGATAAAAGTCTTTAACGCATTCTCTCCAAACGGAGATGCTAAAAACGCAAGATTCTACATTCAGGGATTAGAATGTTATCCTGATAATACGGTCGAAATTTACAACCGTTGGGGAGTTCTGGTATTTGATACAGACCATTATAACAATCAGGATAGAGTCTTTGTTGGAGTTTCAGCAGGACGTGCAACTGTAAAACAATCTGACGGACTTCCGGTAGGAACCTATTTCTATATTTTGAAATATAGAGACGGCGCATCAAACCAGCATGAATTATCAGGTTACTTATATATCAATAAATAAAAAAGATAAACGGCTTGGTTTATAGCTGGGCCGTTTTAAAAACGTATTAAATGAAAAAGTTAATTTTAATTTTTGTGTTTTTTTCAATTGTGTGTTCCGCGCAACAAGATGCCCAGTTTACACAATATATGTATAACACGACTGCGATAAATCCGGCTTATGCAGGTTCCCGTGGCGTATTGAGTGCTTTTGGATTATATCGTACACAATGGATTGGTCTTGACGGAGCTCCGGAAACAAGCACTTTTTCGATAAACACACCTTTAAATAATAGCAAGTTAGGATTGGGTGTTACTTTGGTAAACGATAAAATTGGACCAACTAATGAGAATACATTATCTGCGGATTTCTCTTATAGTATTCCAACTTCAGAAAATTTTAAACTTTCTTTCGGAATAAAAGGAACAGCAAATCTTTTCAATTTAGATGTTAGTAAATTAAGTTACGAAGATCAGGACGATCCTCAGTTTCAGGATTTAAAAAATAAGTTTTCACCCAATATCGGAGCAGGGGTTTATCTGCATTCAGATAGGGCTTATGTAGGATTATCGGTTCCTAATTTTATCGAAACAAATCGCTACGATGCCAATGATATTGCTATTTTTAAAGATAAAATAAATTATTATTTAATGGCAGGTTATGTTTTTGATGTTAATTATTACACCAAATTCAAACCGGCAATATTAACAAAAATGGTCGAAGGCGCGCCTTTGCAAGTAGACGTTTCAGGTAATTTTATGTTCAACGACAAATTTGTTATTGGACTTGCTTATCGTTGGAGTGCTTCAGTAAGTGCAATGGCAGGTTTTCAGATTTCAGATGGTTTATACATAGGATATGGTTATGATCACGAAACGACTAATTTGAGAAAATACAGTTCAGGATCACATGAAATTTTCCTTCGTTTTGACTTTTTCAATAATTATAACAGAATGACATCTCCAAGATTCTTTTAATTAATTAAACTATGAAGATTAAAAATTTAGCGTATACCCTTTTATTCTTTTGTTTTTTTGGGAATGTAAATTCTCAAACTGCAAAGATTAAATTCGCCGATAAAAAGTACGAAACATATGCTTATGCAGATGCAATAAACTTATATGAAAGTGTAGTAAGTACAGGTTATAAAGATGAAAAAGTGTTTCAACGACTTGGTAATTCTTATTATTATGTTGGAGATTTAGCAGAAGCTTTAAGATGTTATAAAGAACTGTTTATGCTAAATGAAAATCAGGAAGCAGAGTATATGTACAAATATGCCCAATGCTTAAAATCGGCAGGGAATTATAATAAATCAGATGAGATTTTAGAAAAATTCAGTCAAAAAGCACCTTCTGATCAAAGAGCAATTTTATTCAAAAGGAATAAAAATTATTTGGATGATATTAAAGAAAATTCAGGTCGGTTTGACATTGTTGATGCCGGAGTCAATTCAAAAGATTCTGATTACGGAAGCACAATTTTAGATAATAAATTAGTTTTTACATCTGCCAGAGATACGGGCAGAATCGTAAAAAAGAATTTTAAATGGACCAATAAATCTATTTCTGCTTTATATACAGTTGAATTAATGCCAGACGGAAGCATTAGCGAACCTGTGTTTTTTCATAAAAATAGTTTACATATAAATTTTAATGAATCGACTCCCGTTTTCACAAAAGACGGAAGGACAATGTACTTTACCAGAAACAATTCTAAAAACGGGAAAAGAAGACAAAACGAAAATAAAATTACATTACTAAAACTTTTTAAAGCCACTTTAATTGATGGTGAATGGAAAGATATTCAGGAACTTCCGTTTAATAGTGACGAATATAGTGTCGCTCATCCTGCATTAAGTATTGACGAAAAAACATTATATTTTGCATCAGATATGCCGGGAACTGTAGGTCAGTCTGATTTGTTTAAAGTTACTATAAATGATGATGGAACTTTCGGCAAACCTGAAAATTTAGGTACTGAAATTAATACCGAAGGAAGAGAGACTTTTCCTTTTATATCAAATGATAATGAACTTTATTTTGCCAGTGACGGACATCCCGGTTTAGGCGGATTGGATGTTTTTGTTTCAAGAATAGATAAAGATGGTAATTTTGAAGAAGTACAAAACGTTGGAGAACCTGTAAATGGCAGACAAGATGATTTTGCTTTTGTAATTAACAGTAAAAACAGAAATGGTTTCTTTTCTTCAAACAGAGATAATGGTCATGGATCTGATGATATTTATCGATTTACAGAAAACAGAAAATTAGTATGCGAACAGGATTTAATGGGAACCGTTACCGATTCTGAAACTAATGAAAAGCTTTCGGGAGTTACTTTAATTTTGTTTGATGAAATGCGTCAATCTGCTACAGAAGTTGTTTCGGATGAGAATGGAAATTATATTTTTCCGAAAGTAAAATGTCGTAAAAAATACTTTTTAAAAACATCTAAAACAGATTATGAAATAAAAGAAATTACAATAACAATAAGCAAATTATCAGGAACAACAACTTTGCCTGTTCCTATCGAAAAGAAAGCAAAACCGATAGTGGCAAAAGCAGTTGTGATTAAATCAGCAATCATTAAATCTGTAAAAATAGGACCTATAAAAGTAGGAACAGATTTGGCGAAATTGCTTCATATTCCGATGAACTTTTTTGATTTGGGCAAAGCAACTATTAAGAAAAGCTCAGAACCTCAGTTAATGAAAATTGTCGATTTGCTAAATCAATATCCAACAATAACGCTTGATATTCGCTCTCATACAGACAGCCGTTCATCGACTGAAAGTAATCAGATTTTATCAGACAAAAGAGCGGAATCGACTAAAAACTGGCTGATACAAAAAGGAATTAATGCGAATCGACTAACAGCAAAAGGATACGGAGAAACACAATTAGTAAATAAATGTGCCGATGGTGTAAAATGTACCGAAACAGAACATCAGCAAAACAGACGAAGCGAATTTATAATTACGAATTTGTAAATAAATATTCAATTATACAAAGCCCTTTTTTAATTTAAAAAAGGGCTTTTTTATTTGATAGATATGCCGTGTTATTTTTTTTAGATTTAATGTAATCCCTACGGGATATTATGGAATGGTGATTTCTGCTTCTACCGACATTTAATTCCTAACGGAATATTTATAACATTAAATTGATTGCAATATTTCACATTTACAGAGATATTTCGTAGAAATTAAATGTTGGTAGAAAAAGAATATAATATCCCCTTTTGTTCCGTAGGGACTATACTTCGCAATTTTGTCATTTCGACGCAAGGAGAAATTACACAAGTAATTCGACAAAGATTGGGGATTTTAAGTGCGATTTCTCCTTGCGTCGAAATGACAAATATTGGGGTTACTTGCGTTTCAAGGGATTAAAATCCCTTGCTACAAAATAAATCATTCCTCGGGAATTTTATAAAGAGTTTCGGAGAAACGGAAGATATTGTAGGGATGGATTTTAATCCATCTTTCGTAATCGTAACGCAATCGAAATGACAAATATTGGGGTTACTTTACGTTTCCAGGGATTAAAATCCCTTGCTACAAAATAAATCATTCCTCTGGAATTTTATAACGAGTTCCGGAGGAACGGAAAATATTGTAGGTATGGATTTTAATCCATCTTTCGAATCGTGCCACAATCATAACGCAATCATGGTTAATCATATCAAAACCATAACCCTGCGCTTTTCGCAAAAAAGTCTTAAAATTCATTCATTTTTTTAAAGTAAAATTCCTTTAAATTAAAATTTAACTTATTATGTTTAAAATGAGGTGATTAAGTTTTTAAAAAATCGTTTTCGTTGTTTTTTATATTCATTTTTTTTTAACTTTATAAATCTAAAATTTTTCAGATATGACTGTAAATCAAATACTAAACGCAAAAGGGAAAAATGTTTATTCTGTACTTTCAACAACAACAGTTTATGATGCTTTGAAAGTAATGGGCGAAAAAAACATAGGAGCAATTCTTGTTATTGACGGATCCGATTTAAAAGGAATATTATCCGAAAGAGATTATGCCCGAAAAATTGTTCTGAAAGACAAATCGTCAAAGGAAACCTTAGTGAATGAAATCATGGAAAGTAATGTTTTTTCGGTAAACCTCTCCAATAATATCGAGGATTGCATGGAACTTATGAGTACGAAAAGAATCAGACATTTGCCCGTTTTGGAAGAAGGAATTGTGGTTGGAATAATTTCGATCAGCGATGTTGTAAAAGCGATTATAGAAATTCAGAAGGATACTATTAATCATTTAAACTCTTATATTTCTCAGTAACAGAAATTCAAAAAATAAGCCTTATTAAATAGTCCAAATTATAGTGGGCTATTTTTTTTGGACTCTCTTAAATGTTATTTTAAGAAAAGAAACCTATAAAAACATGCCATTTTAAACCAAGACTTATATCTTTGTAAGCTAGAATAAAAGCTAAATATAATGAACAAAGAGAGTAAAAGAAGAGAAGCGTTACTGTACCATTCAGAACCAACTCCAGGAAAAATTCAGGTAGTTCCAACAAAAAAATACGCAACCCAAAGAGATTTATCTTTGGCCTATTCGCCAGGTGTTGCAGAGCCATGTTTAGAAATTGCAGCAAACGTAGACGACGTTTATAAATATACAGCAAAAGGAAATTTAGTTGCCGTAATCTCAAACGGTACAGCTGTTTTAGGACTTGGGGATATTGGCCCGGAAGCTTCTAAACCGGTAATGGAAGGAAAAGGATTATTGTTCAAGATATTCTCTGATATTGATGTTTTTGATATCGAAATTGGAACAAAAGATATTGAGGAATTTATTCAGACTGTAAAAAATATTGCTCCAACTTTTGGAGGAATAAACCTTGAAGATATTAAAGCACCGGAATCTTTTGAAATCGAAAGAAGACTGGTTGAAGAGTTGGATATTCCGGTTATGCACGATGATCAGCATGGTACGGCAATTATTTCTTCGGCAGCTTTAATCAATGCGCTTGAATTAGCAGGAAAAAAAGCAGAAGATGTAAAAATGGTAGTTTCAGGTGCAGGATCTGCTGCGATCGCTTGTACTGATTTATATGTTTTGTTAGGAGTAAAAGTCGAGAATATTTTAATGTATAATAGTAAAGGACTTTTAACAAAAGACAATCCTTCATTATCAGAATTACAATTGAAATATGCTGTCGATGGCGCTAAAATCGAGTTAGCACAAGCCGTAAAAGGAGCAGATGTTTTCATAGGATTATCTTCGGGAGATATTTTGTCACCTGAAATGTTATTGTCAATGAACGATAATCCAATCGTTTTTGCAATGGCAAATCCAAATCCGGAAATCGATTATAATTTAGCTACAGAAACCCGTAAAGATGTTATTATGGCTACAGGGCGTTCAGATTTTCCTAATCAGGTAAACAACGTTTTAGGTTTTCCATATATTTTTAGAGGAGCACTGGATGTAAGAGCTACGAAAATTAACGAAGCTATGAAAATGGCCGCTGTAAAAGCATTGGCTATTTTGGCAAAAGAACCAGTTCCGGAGCAGGTAAACGTAGCTTACGGAGCAACAAAATTAGGTTTCGGAAGAGATTATATTATTCCTAAACCGTTTGATCCAAGATTGATTACCATAGTAGCGCCGGCAGTTGCAAAAGCAGCAATGGAATCCGGAGTTGCAAAAAATCCTATTACGGACTGGGCAGCTTATGAAGATGCGCTTCGCGAACGTATGGGTAACGATAATAAAATGGTGCGTTTGATTACAAACCGTGCTAAAATGGATCCAAAACGAATTGTTTTTGCAGAAGCAGATCAATTAAATGTATTAAAAGCAGCTCAGATTGTTTATGAAGATGGAATTGGTTTCCCGATTTTATTAGGAAACAAAGACGTTATTTTAGAGCTTAAAGCTGAATTAGGATTTGATGCAGAACTTGAAATCATTGATCCAAAAACGAATCAAGAAGAAGTAAGACGTAATAAATTTGCTACTTCATATTGGGAAACAAGAGAAAGAAGAGGAGTTTCGTTACTTGATTCACAAAAATTTATGCGCGAAAGAAATTATTTCGCAGCCATGATGGTAAATGAAGGTGAAGCAGATGCTTTGGTAACAGGTCATACCAGAAGTTATCCAAGTGTTGTAAAGCCAATGTTGCAATTGATCGAAAAAGCACAAGGGGCTTCACTAGTTGCAACTGCAAACATGATGTTAACGTCTCGCGGACCAATGTTCTTGTCTGATACAGCAATCAATATAAATCCTTCGGCAGAAGATTTGATCAATATTGCCATTATGACGGCAAAAACGGCTAAGATGTTCGGGGTTGAACCTGTTATTGCAATGGTGTCATTTTCTAACTTTGGATCATCTACTAGTCCTGGAGCGTCAAAAGTAAGAGAAGCAGTTGCTTACTTGCATAAAAACCAGCCAGACATGATTGTTGATGGAGAAATTCAGGCAGATTTTGCTTTGAATCAGGAAATGCTTGCAGAGAAATTTCCTTTTTCTAAATTAGCAGGTAAAAAAGTAAATACATTGATTTTTCCTAACTTAGAATCTGCAAACATCACTTATAAGTTGTTGAAGGAGTTGTATAAAGTAAATTCAATAGGTCCAATTATGATGGGAATGGGTAAACCGGTTCACATTTTTCAATTAGGAGCAAGTGTTGAAGAAATGGTAAACATGGCTGCAATTGCAGTTATCGATGCTCAGGAAAAAGAAAACAAGAAAAATAAATTAGCTAAATAAAGTATTTCATAGTAAGGATTTGAACAATTTTTGTCGTATTTTTATTGCATTTTTGTTATATTTGGCCCAATAAATTATTACTATGATAGCACATTTGCAAGGAAAGTTAGTTGAGAAAAACCCTACAGAAGTCGTGATTGATTGCGGGGGAGTTGGATATCAGGTAAATATATCCTTACATACCTTCTCGTTAATTCCTAATAGTGAACATATAAAATTGTATACGCATCTTCTGATTAAAGAAGATGCGCATACTTTATTTGGCTTTGCCGAAAAATCTGAAAGAGAGATATTTAGAATGTTATTATCGGTTTCCGGAATAGGGGCAAATATTGCAAGAACAATGTTGTCTTCTATAGAACCGAGACAGATTATTAACGCAATCGCCTCCGGAGATGTAGGTGTTATTCAATCTATTAAAGGAATTGGAAACAAAACGGCACAAAGAGTTATCCTTGATTTGAAGGAAAAAGTGTTAAAGTTATATGATTTAGACGAAGTTTCGGTAGTTCAAAACAATACAAATCGAGATGAAGCGTTATCTGCTTTGGAAGTTTTAGGTTTTGTTCGAAAAACATCTGAAAAAGTAGTGGAAAAAATCGTAAAAGAAGATCCCGAAGCTACTGTTGAAACAATCATAAAAAAGGCCCTGAAAAGTTTATAAACTCATCTATTATAAAGGAATTGTATGCGTAAAATTTGTATTTTTTTGCTGGTTTTATTTTGCGGTAATGTTTTGCGTGCGCAAGTTAATCCAGCGGTTCAAGATACGACAAAAACGCAGTTCTCAGTTGGTAAAGTCGAGTTAGAAGATCCGCCAAGTATCGTTTCTGCTTATAAATATGATCCTGTTATGGATCGATATGTGTATACCAATTCGGTTGATGGCTTTTCTATTAATTATCCCATTATTTTAACACCAAAAGAGTATGAAGATTTAGTTTTGAAAGAATCCAGAAGAGATTATTTCAGAAAAAAATCAGATGCTATTGATGGTAAAAAAACAGGAAGCGAAACTGCTAAAAAGGATTTGCTGCCTCGATATTATATTAATTCAAGTTTATTCGAAAGTGTTTTCGGCAGCAATACAATCGACGTAAAGCCCACCGGATCAGTCGAAATGGACTTGGGGGTTCGATACACAAAACAAGACAATCCTTCATTTTCTCCCAGAAACAGATCGAGTTTAACTTTCGATTTTGATCAGCGAATCAGCATGAGTTTAATGGGGAAAGTGGGTACCAGATTAGATGTAAATGCTAATTATGATACACAATCTACATTTGCTTTCCAGAACTTATTCAAATTAGCATATTCTCCTTCTGAAGATGATATTATTCAAAAAGTAGAAGTTGGTAATGTCAGCATGCCTTTAAACAGTACGCTTATTCGTGGAGCCCAAAGTTTATTTGGAGTAAAAACGCAGCTGCAATTTGGTAAGACTACCATAACCGGAGTTTTCTCAGAACAGAAGTCACAAACAAAGAGTATAGTTGCAGAAGGTGGCGGAACTGTTCAGAATTTTGATTTATATGCGTTGGACTATGATAACGACAGACACTTCTTCTTATCTCAATATTTTAGAAACAAATACGACGCTTCCTTAAAAGGATATCCATTTATTGATAGCCGTGTACAGATTACAAGGCTGGAAGTTTGGGTAACAAACAAACAAAATAGGGTAAGTACAACCAGTAACAATTTACGTAATGTTATTGCACTTCAGGATTTAGGTGAGGGGCAGATTACCGGAATTCCGGATAACCAGGTTGTGGTGATAAGTTCTTCAACAGGATTTTTTAATAATGCTATTGATTCTCCAACTGATAATGATAATAATAAATACGATCCGGAAACAATTGGAAAACCAGGTTCTTATTTAAATTCAAATATTAGAGAAATTGTAACGGCAAAATCCGGATTCAACAATACAAATGTTAGCGAAGGAACAGATTATTCCGTACTTGAAAATGCCCGTAAATTAAATGCAAACGAATTTACATTTAATCCACAATTAGGATATATCTCCTTACAGCAGCGTTTAGCAAATGACGAAATCTTAGCAGTTGCTTTTGAATATACAGTAGGAGGAAAAGTATATCAAGTGGGTGAATTTGGTAGTGATGGAGTTGATGCAACTGTTGTGACAGGAAATAATAATTCAAATCAGGCAATTATCACACAAAGTTTAATTTTGAAAATGCTGAAAAGCAATTTGACAAACGTGCAAAATCCAGTTTGGAATTTGATGATGAAAAACGTGTATCAAATTCCTCAGGCTTACCAAATTAAGCAAGATGATTTTAGATTAAACATCCTTTATACAGATCCTTCGCCAATAAATTATATTACGCCGGTTCCGGGAAGTAGTTTTCCGGCAAACCCAACAGCAGATAATAAAGTTGATCAAACGCCATTGTTGAATGTCTTTAACCTAGATCGTTTAAATTATAACAATGATCCGCAAACTGGCGGAGATGGTTTCTTTGATTATCTTCCGGGTGTGACGGTAGATGTTCAAAACGGACGAATTATATTCACGACCAAAGAGCCTTTTGGAGAACTTTTATTTAAGAAATTACAAAATGGAGGTTCTGGAGAAAATTACGATGATCCAAGTACATATAATGCAAATCAACAGAAATACGTGTTTAGAAACATGTATAGAAATACACAATCCGGAGCATTGCAGGATAGTGATAAAAACAAATTCTTATTAAGAGGAAAATATAAATCATCGGGCAGTAATGGTATTCCTATTGGGGCATTTAATGTGCCGCAAGGTTCTGTTGTCGTTATGGCAGCAGGAAGAAGATTGGTAGAAGGTATTGATTATAGTGTCGATTACCAATTAGGAAGGGTTCAGATTTTAGATCCTTCGCTTCAGGCTTCAAATACACCTATTGAAGTTTCTCTTGAAAATAATTCAATTTTCGGACAGCAAACCCGAAGATTTATGGGATTCAATGTAGAACATAAAATCTCAGATAATTTTGTGGTTGGAGGTACTTATTTAAAAATGACAGAAAGACCGTTTACTCAAAAATCAAGTTACGGACAAGAATCTGTAAATAATACGATTTTTGGTTTTAACGGAAATTACTCGACAGAAGTTCCTTTCTTTACCAGATTAGTAAATAAATTACCAAACATTGATACAGATGTTCCTTCCAATCTTTCGATTCGTGGTGAAGTTGCTTTTTTAAGACCTGATGCTCCAAAAGCAAGTGATTTTGAAGGTGAAGCAACTATATATGTTGATGATTTCGAAGGTTCGCAATCTACAATTGATATGCGATCAGCTTATGCGTGGAGTTTAGCATCAACGCCATTCCTGAATTCTATAAATGACAATACTTTTAATGCAAATTCAAATACTTTAGAGTACGGATACAAACGAGCAAAATTAGCATGGTATACGATTGATCCTATTTTTTATGCATCAAAACCATCAGGTATTTCAAACGATGATTTGTCATTAAATACAACCAGACGAATTTACAGTAAAGAGTTATATCCAAATACAGATATTGCCCAGGGACAAATACAGGTTATCAATACACTTGATTTAAGTTATTATCCTTCTGACAGAGGACCTTATAATAATAATCCAAATTTTAATACAGATCCTGCTACTTCAAATTATGGAGGAATTATGCGTTCTTTAAACTCAACCAATTTTGAGCAAGGAAACGTAGAATATATTCAATTTTGGGTAATGGACCCTTATGTAGGAAACGGAGAAGCGCAAACCAATAATACAGGTAAAATATATTTTAACTTAGGTGAAGTTTCTGAAGATGTATTAAAAGACGGAAGAAAACAATACGAAAACGGATTAGGGCCGGATCAGATATTGGTAAATCCGCAGCCACTGTGGGGAGATGTTCCTGCATCACAATCCTTGATTTATGCCTTTGATACAAATGCTGATAATCGTAAAAATCAAGACGTTGGTTTAGATGGTTTGCCAAGTTCAAAAGAAGGATCAATATATACGAACTATGCAGGAGAAAAAGATCCTGCAGCGGACGATTATACGTACTATTTAAATACTGATGGAGGAGTTTTGGAACGCTATAAAAATTATAATGGAGTAGAAAATAACTCAGCCGTAAGTGTTGATGATCCTAATCGTGGATCAACAACATTACCGGATGTTGAAGACATTAATCGTGACAATACCATGAATACTATTAATGCTTATTACGAATATAGCGTTGATGTGAAGCCGGGAATGCAGGTTGGTCAAAATTATATTACAGACATTCGTGAAGTAACGAATATCGAATTACCAAACGGATCAACAACAACAGCAAGATGGATTCAGTTTAAAATTCCGGTTTCTCAGCCTCAAAATACAATAGGAAACATAACCGATTTTAGATCTATTCGTTTCATGCGTATGTTTATGACTGGTTTTAATAACCAAATGACGGTTCGTTTTGGAGCTTTAGATTTAGTAAGAGGAGAGTGGAGAAGATACACAGGTACACTTGATGCGAACGATACAAACCCGGATGATGACGGAACTGAATTTGATGTTTCGGCAGTTAATATTCAGGAAAACAGTACAAAATGTCCAGTAAATTACGTTGTTCCTCCTGGAGTTCAGAGAGAGCAATTGTATAATAATAATACGATCATCAACCAAAATGAGCAGGCATTAGCATTACGTGTTGGAGGAACAGGTTTACAGCCTGAAGATTCAAGAGCGGTTTTCAAAAACGTAAGTGTAGATATGCGTCAGTATAAAAAACTTAAAATGTTTTTACACGCTGAATCTTTACCTGCAGAAAGCACATTACTGGATGATGAAATGATAGGATTTATTCGTTTTGGAAATGACTTTACACAAAACTTCTATCAAGTTGAGATTCCATTAAAGGTAACCAGAACCGGAGGATCATGTACAATAAGCGCAGATCAGGTTTGGATGGAGCAAAATGATATCGATCTGGCGCTTGAGTTATTGACCAGTATGAAGATTAAAGCCATGTCACTTGAAGTTAATTCTGACAAAAGAGATATCAATGGAATTTATTACCCGGATGATGATATAAGTATAAAAGGAAGTCCTGATTTAAGAGATGGTGATAGTAAATTAAGATTAGGTATAAAAGGAAATCCTAATTTTGGTTTGGTGAGGAATTTAATGGTCGGTGTAAGAAGCAGGGCAGATCATAAAGATATTAAAGGAGAGGTTTGGTTTAACGAACTTCGTCTGGCTGATTTGGAAAACAAAGGCGGAATGGCGGCATTGTTAAATGTTGATACCAATATGGCCGATTTTGCAACGATTTCTGCCAGTGGTAAAAAGAGTACGATTGGTTTTGGATCATTAGAAGAAGGTGCTAATGAAAGAGATCGGGAAGATATTCAGCAATATAATATTGTTACAAATTTAAATTTAGGAAAATTATTGCCACACAAATGGGGAATTAATTTACCGTTTAATTATGCTATTGGAGAAGAGGTAATCACACCGGAATACGATCCTTTTAACCAGGATATTAAATTGAATCAGTTAATTGCCGAAACAACTGATCAGGCAGAAAAAGATAATATCAGAACGCGTGCTGTAGATTATACAAAACGAAGAAGTATCAACTTTATCGGAGTAAGAAAAGACAGGGCGCCAGAACAGAAACCTCACGTTTATGATGTTGAGAACTTAACATTCTCTCAATCGTATAATCAGGTGGAACGTCATGACTATGAAGTCGAAGATTATTCAGATGAACAATCGAATACGGCAATAAATTATGCGTATACTTTTCAGCCAAAAGAAGTAGTTCCTTTTAAGCAAACCAAATTCATGAAAAAAAGTGAATATTGGAAGTTGCTGAGTGATTTTAATTTTAATTATCTGCCATCTAATATTACATTTAATACTAATATTTTAAGACAAAGCAACCGTCAGCAATTTAGACAAGTTGAGGTAGAAGGAATTGGTTTAGATCCTCTTTACAGACGAAATTTTGCCTTTAATTATCAATACGGTTTTGGTTATAACCTGACAAAATCATTAAAATTAAATTATACCGCAGCATCCAATAATATTGTGAAAAATTATATGAATGCTGATAATACTCCTAAAGAAGATTTTAATATTTGGGATGATTATTGGGATATTGGAACACCAAATCAGCATATACAGCAATTAGTACTGAATTATGATATTCCGATAAATAAAGTTCCGATTTTTAGTTTTGTAAAAGCGGCTTATTCTTACACGGCAGATTATAGCTGGCAGCGATCTTCCTCGGCATTTTCTAATCTTGAGGTGCAAAATCCGGATGGATCATTATCGCAATATAATTTAGGAAATACAATTCAGAATGCAAATTCAAATACACTGACTACAACTTTTAATATGAATATGTTGTATAAGTATTTAGGTTTAACGCCTGGTGCTAAGTCGGCTGCAAAAGCAAAACCGGCCGCGCCGCCAAAACCAGGAGAGAAAATTGTAAATACGGCAAAACCAGCGACAAGCAGTAGTCCTTTTTATGATGGTTTGATTGGAGTTTTGACAAGTGTAAAAAACATTCAGGTAAATTACACGAAAAACAGCGGAACAGTTTTACCGGGATATACACCAAGTGTTGGTTTCCTGGGAACTTCGAGACCTACATTAGGATTTATCTTTGGAAGCCAGGATGATGTGCGTTACGAAGCAGCCAAAAATGGATGGTTAACAACGTATCAGGATTTTAATCAAAACTTTACGCAGGTAACAAATAAGCTTTTAAAAATTACGGCAAACATGGATTTGTTTCCTGATTTAAAGATAGATTTAGCAATGGATCGTGCTTATTCTGAAAATTCATCTGAGCAATATAGTGTTGTAAATGGCGAATACATGCCGTTGTCTCCTTATACTTATGGAATGTTTTCAATTTCTACTGTATTAATTAAGACCTCTTTTTCTACAAGTGATGAAACTCAGTCTGCTGCGTTTGATGATTTTAGAAACAACCGTTTGGTAATTGCAAATAGATTGGCTGAAGAACGTTATGGATCGGGAGTTGAAATTCCGAGATATGGAGACGCGAACAATCCAATTCCTGCAGATACAGATCCAAATTATAAAATATATGTTGCCAATCAGGGATATCCTATAGGTTTTACAAAAAGCAATCAGGCTGTTTTATTGCCTGCCTTTTTAGCAGCTTATTCAGGAGGGAATGCTGCAAGCACATCGACAGATATTTTTAGAAGTTTTCCTATTCCAAACTGGAGTATAAAATATAACGGTTTAATGCGCTATAAATATTTCAAAGATAAATTCAAGCGTTTTTCTTTACAGCATAATTATAGAGCATCTTATACAATAAACCAGTTTAGATCTAATTTTGATTATATCGAAAAACCGGACGGAAAAGATATAAATACTAATTTCTACAACAAGACAATTATGTCAAATGTCAATTTAGTAGAGCAGTTTAGTCCGCTTATTCGAGTAGATTTTGAGTTGAAAAGCTCGTTACGTATTCTTACAGAAATTAAAAAAGACAGAGCTTTGTCAATGAGTTTTGATAATAATTTGTTGACAGAAGTTAAAGGTGTTGAATATGTTGTGGGAATGGGATATCGTTTTAAAGATGTTATTTTCTCGTCGAGACTGGCAGATAGTCCAACGGGAATTATTAAGAGTGATATTAATATAAAGGCAGATTTCTCTATGAGAAATAATCAGACATTAGTGCGTTACCTGGATTACGATAACAATCAATTGGCTGCGGGACAAAATATTTGGTCGGTAAAACTTACTGCAGATTATGCGTTTAGTAAAAACTTAACTGCCATATTCTATTATGATCATTCGTTCTCGAAAGCAGTAATTTCAACATCGTTCCCATTAACAAACATTCGATCAGGTTTTACACTTCGTTATAACTTCGGAAATTAATTTTTAGTTTCTAAACTAGATTTCATTAGAAGATTATTACATTTGTGCCTTATATATTAAATTATCAATTTTCAAACATACTATTATGAGCATACCAGCAAATTTAAAGTACACAAAAGATCACGAATGGGTTAGCATCGAAGGAGATGTTGCAACTGTAGGAATTACTCATTTTGCACAAAAAGAGTTAGGGGATATCGTGTATGTTGAAGTAGAAACTTTAGATCAGACACTTGATAAAGATGAGGTTTTTGGAACAGTAGAGGCTGTAAAAACAGTATCTGATTTGTTCTTGCCTTTAACAGGAGAAATTATTGCTTTTAATGACAGCTTAGAAAGTGCGCCTGAAACTGTAAATTCTGATCCTTACGGAGCTGGATGGATGATTAAAATTAAAATTGCTGATGCTTCAGAAATAGATGCTCTATTATCTGATGAAGCTTATAAACAACTTATCGGTGCCTAAACAACTCTTATTAATCTGGGCAATTATTTGCTCGGGCATCATTACTTATTTTTGTTTGACGGACTCAAGTAATATCCCTGCAATTAATTTTCCGAGCATAGATAAAATTGTGCATTTTTGTTTTCATTTTGGATTTACAATTTCCTGGATTTTGTTTTTCAAAAAAGAACTTAAAGGAAAAGATGCTGACGATTATAAAGCCTATTTGATTTCGTTTATTTTTTCTGTTTTTTTCGGAATTACGATCGAAATCTTACAAAGTGTTTTTACAGTCACAAGAGCAGCTGATGTAACAGATGTTTTGGCAAATGCGCTTGGTGCATTTGTAGCCGTCTTTTCAGCCATCGCTTTCAAAAAGCAAATCGATAAAATATAACCATATAAAATCCCACTTCGGTGGGTTTTTTATTACCAAAAAATCAAGCATTTAAAGAGTGCTTTTTTTTGAATTTAAAATGTATTTTTGTCCCGGTTCAAAATCATTTCGAAAAGATGAATGTTAAGCAATATTTAGATTCGACTTACTTAAAAACTGCCTCTCAAGCCGGACTTTCAGAAGCAGAAAATAATGTTGTGGTTAAAAACACAATCGCTGAGGCAATTCTTGAAGGTTTTAAATTGATTATGATTCGGCCTGAACATGTTACTTTGGCTAAAGAAATGATTTTACAGGCCAATTCAAATTTGCTTGTTGGTACTGTAATAGATTTTCCGGAAGGCCAATCAGATCTTGAAACAAAAATTAAAGAAGCAAATCAAGCTATCGAAAATGGCGCTGATGATTTAGATTTTGTTTGTAATTATGAAGCTTTTAAAAGTGGAGATATTGCTTTATTGAAACAAGAAATTTTAATAGGAACACAAATTGGCTTAGCAAATAATAAAACAGTAAAATGGATTATTGAAGTTGCAGCTTTGACAGATAAAGAAATTATCCAGCTTTCTGCGTTGATAAAAAACGTTGTCATGTCAAATTTTAAGGAAGAGAATTATGCTTCTGTTTTTGTAAAATCATCAACAGGTTTTTTTAAAACTGAAGATGATGCACCAAACGGAGCGACGATTCCAACCATTATAATGATGTTAGAAAATGCATCGCCTTTGCAGGTAAAAGCAGCCGGCGGATTCCGGTCGTATGATGACGCTATAGAAATGATTCGTTTAGGTGTTAAACGCATCGGAACTTCGGCAGCAAAAGCAATTGCTAACGGAGAAAATACTACAAATCAATATTAAATGAAAACCCAAATTCACGTGAATAAGATTTCTTTATCCCTTATTTTAACATTATCTGCCTTTTTTGCTTTTGCTCAGGAAAATAATAACTCTTCTATAAAGCCTGGTTTTACAACAGAGCAGTTTCCGGTTTTTCCAAATTGTGAAAATTTAGAATCTAAAAAACTGGAAGATTGTTTTTATAAAGAAGTTCAGGATTTTGTATTTAATAATTTTGAAGTTCCTGAAAATTTAAAACAGAACAATTATAAAGGAGAAGTAAAAGTGCTTTTTGAAGTTGATGCCAACGGTGAGTTTAGAGTAATTTATGTAAATGCCGCTAATGAAGAATTATCTGAAGAAGCAAAACGTGTTTTCGGTAAATTTCCGAAAATAAAACCATCCACTTATAACGGAAAACCAACATATTCAAAATATACAATTTCGATTACTGTTCCTTTAAAAAGTGCTGATCAGATTGCTAAAGAAGCTTTGGCTGCAGCCGAAATTTTAAAACCAGAACAAAAACCAATGACAGAATTGGATAGTATTGTATATAAAAAATACAATAATCCCGAATTTGAAAGTCATTTGAATATTCCGTTTTCACATAGTTATTATGCACAGTTTGATGGCGCAATGAATCAGGTTGGAAGCAATAATCACACAGCTTCTAAGCCCTATACGTATGCTGAGGTTTCAAAATATTACGATTTAAAAGCGGTAAACGCATCACTTCAAAAAAATGTTTCAACCTGGTTGGGAAGAAAATGGTGGAATGAAAATCTGGTTCAGATTCAGGGTGAAGGTTATTGGTTAACATTAAATCCTATTGTTGATTTGCAAATGGGTAAAGCATCAGATCTTGATGCTTCGTATACTTATGTAAATACACGCGCCTTAAATTTTAGAGGAGGTTTAGGAAAACAAATTAATTTTACGACTACTGTTTTTGAAAGCCAGGGCCGATTTGCAGGTTATTTTAATGATTATGCCGAATCGATAAAACCTTCAGGAGGAAATCCGGCAATTGTTCCAGGTGTTGGAATTGCAAAACGATTTAAAACTGATGCTTACGATTTTCCTTTGGCAGAAGCCAATATTACCTATGCGCCAAGTAAGATTTTTGATTTTCAGTTAGGTTACGGCAGAAATTTTATTGGAGATGGATATCGTTCCTTACTCGAAAGTGATGGAGCAAGTCCGTATCCGTATTTTAAAATCAATACCACTTTCTGGAAAATAAAATACACGAACACTTATATGTGGCTTAAAGATGTTCGCCCGGATGTTACGGTCGAAAAAACCTATGCAACAAAATTTATGGCAAATCACTATTTAAGCTGGAATGTTTCGAACAAACTGAATCTGGGATTTTTTGAATCAGTGGTCTGGACAGATACCAATAATAGAGGATTTGATGTCAATTTTGTAAACCCGATTATTTTTTATCGTACAGTTGAATTTACGTCGTCTTCTAAAAGCGGAAATGCCCTTCTTGGAATAACATCAAAATATAAATGGAATAATAGTGTCAATTTATACGGACAGTTTTTATTAGATGAATTTTCGGTTTCAGATATGGCGGCCGGAGAAAAAAGCTGGAAAAATAAATTTGGTTATCAATTAGGGGCAAAATATTTCAATGCATTTAAAGTAAAAGATTTATTGCTGCAGCTTGAATACAACCATGTTCGTCCGTATGTTTATGAGCATAGTGCTGTAATTACTAATTACGGACATAATAATCAAAGTATTGGACATCAATGGGGAGGTAATTTTGAAGAATTTGTAGCAATAGGAAGGTATCATAAAGGACGTTATTATGCTGATGCCAAATTAACAATGGGAACCCGAGGTTTAGATTTTGATACTGCACAGGACAGTTATAATTACGGAGGTAATATTTATAAAAGTTACGATGAAAATCGTCCGTATGATAAAGGTGTAAAAGTAGGTCAGGGAAATAAAACAAGTATTTTTATAGCAGATGTGCAAGGAGGATATCTGATAAATCCAATGACTAACCTAAAATTTTTTGGAAGTCTTATTTATAGAAATTTTGATCCAACGCAGGAAACAGCTACTACTTTTAAACAAAGTACGACCTGGTTTAGTATCGGATTGCGTTCTGATATCTTTAATATGTATTTTGATTATTAGTATTTAATAAGATTTTTCGAAATAATTATGTTAAAGATTTGCAAGTCCTTATTTTATAAAGGTTTTATTGAAAAAAATCTAATTTGATAGGTCAGAATTCTACAATCTAATTTGTACATTTGCACCACTCAAAAAAAACATACAAACAATTACCGTATTGAACGCTACTAAAAATACATTTTCAATAAAATCAATATTTAACGATTTCAAAGAGATTACAAAAGCTGGTTTAGCAATCAGCGTATTGTTTTCCTCAATTGCGGGATATTTATTAGGTGTTAATGATGCACATCCTTTTCAGTGGAGTACGTTGGTAATATTGGCAATTGGTGGTTATTGTATGGTTGGAGCGTCAAATGCTTTTAATCAGGTGATTGAAAAAGATATCGATTCTTTGATGGATCGAACAAAAAACCGTCCGGTTCCTTCAGGACGTATGTCTCCAAAAATGGCTTTGGTTGTTGCAAGTCTGCTTACCATTACAGGTATTGCATTGTTGTATACAATTAATCCAAAATCAGCAATGTTTGCTGCAATTTCAATATTTTTATATACAAGCATTTATACGCCTTTAAAAACAGTAACTTCGTTATCAGTTTTTGTGGGTGCTTTTCCGGGTGCAATTCCGTTTATGTTAGGCTGGGTTGCGGCGACAGGAGAATTTGGTATCGAAGCGGGAACATTATTTTTGATTCAGTTTTTCTGGCAATTTCCTCATTTTTGGGCAATTGGATGGTTTTTATATGAAGACTATGAAAAGGCAGGAATTTTTATGCTTCCAACCGGAAAAAAAGATAAAGGAACAGCTTTGCAGGTTATATTATATACAGTGTGGCTTATTATTGCTTCATTATTACCAGTTTTAGGTTACACAGGACAATTATTTATAACACCAATTGCAGCAATTTTAGTATTTTTATTAGGATTGTGGATGTTGTTTTATGCGGTGCGTTTGTATCAGTTACGAACAGCAAAAGCGGCAAGAACATTAATGTTGGTAAGTGTTTCGTATATCTCGTTGCTGCAAATTGTATTTATAGTAGATAAATTTTTAAGATAGTTATGGAAATGACAATGACAACAGGTGAGGAACAAGTAAGAAAATCAAAATCGGCAAAACTGATTTTGTTATTCGCTATGGTAAGTATGACCATGATGTTTGCGGGACTTACAAGCGCATTTGTAGTAAGTAAATCAAGAGCAGACTGGTTGAAAAACTTTGATTTGCCAACAGCATTTTATTACAGTACAGCAGTAATTATAGGATGCAGCGTTACTTTTTATCTGGCTAAAAAAGCAATTCAAAAAGATAACAGAAGCGCAACTACAGCTTTGCTTTTAGGAACATTAGCTTTAGGCGTTTTGTTTGTGGTTTTACAATTTGTAGGTTTTGGACAAATCGTAAAAAGCGGTTATTATTTTACAGGAGAAGGTAGTTCAATTACTACAACTTTTCTTTATGTAGTTACCGTAACACACTTATTACACTTGGCTGGAGGGCTAATTTCACTTTTAATTATAATTTATAATCATTTTAAACAAAAATACAATTCGACTCAATCTCTTGGTATAGAACTAGGTGCGATGTATTGGCATTTTTTAGATTTATTATGGGTATATTTATTTTTATTTTTATATTTCTTTAAATAAGAAAAAAACGTAAATTTGGGAACTTTTTAACGAATATCTTTTATGGAAGCGACAGTTACTACTGCAAATAACGAAGAAAAAACTTGGGGAGGCGGCAATGAGCCATTAGGAGCAAGTTATGGTAAAATGATGATGTGGTTTTTTATCGTATCAGATGCCCTGACATTCTCTGGATTCCTGGCGGCTTACGGTTTTTCTAGATTTAAATTTATTGAAACTTGGCCTTTGGCTGATGAAGTGTTTACTCACTTTCCATTTATGCATGGTGTTTCGGCTCCAATGTACTATGTGGCCTTAATGACTTTTATTTTAATTTTCTCATCTGTAACAATGGTTTTAGCTGTTGATGCTGGTCATCAATTGAAAAAAACAAAAGTTGCAATCTACATGTTCTTAACTATCATTGGAGGTTTGATCTTCGTTGGTTCTCAGGCATGGGAGTGGAAAAACTTTATTAAAGGTGAATACGGTGCAGTAGAAACAGTAGGTGGAAGTTTATTGCAGTTTGTTGATAAAGACGGAAAAAGAGTTGCTCTGGAAGATTTCGCTGTAAAATTACCGGAACAAAGAGAAGCACTTTCAAGAGCTAAAGGAAAATGGTTCATGGAGGATGCAGAAACATTGTCTACATATTCAGTTGCTGAAGTACAGGCAGGTTTTAAAGCGCATCCGGAATTATTAATAAGAACAGAGCATCTTACAGCTGAAAAGAAAAAAACAGTATTAAACAGAGCAGAATCTGAAGCTCGTTTAAGTTCTGCAAAATATGTAGTAGAAGGTGCAAACCTTACAAGAAACGAATACGGAAGTAAATTATTTGCTGATTTCTTTTTCTTTATTACAGGATTCCACGGATTCCACGTATTTTCCGGAGTTATCATTAACATCATTATTTTCTTTAATGTATTGTTAGGAACTTACGAAAAAAGAAGAAGCTACGAAATGGTAGAGAAAGTTGGTTTATACTGGCACTTTGTCGATTTAGTTTGGGTATTTGTATTTACAGTTTTCTACTTAGTTTAATTTTTAAGATTTATCATTATGTCACACGATCACGAATACGTATCAAATACAAAAAGAATCTGGTTTGTTTTTGGATTACTGTCAGTTGTAACAACATTTGAAGTTTTCCTTGGAATTGTTAAACCTGGATTTCTAGAATTTAATCATTTTGTAGGTTTGAATTTGTTGAACTGGATATTTTATATCTTAACAATTTTCAAAGCTTATTATATAGTATGGGCATTTATGCACATGGAAGGTGAAAAAAGCAGCCTTAGATGGTCTGTTGTTTCACCAGTTATTTTCCTAGTTTTATATTTATTGTTTATTCTGTTGACAGAAGGACATTATATTTATGGGGTTTTTAAAGATTCTACTATTAAATGGAATTTTTAACATGATATTAATTCGAAAAGAGTCCCGATAACATCGGGATTTTTTTATTTTTGTACCTCAATAACTTCGGTAATAAAATGAAAAAAAATATAGTTCTCTTTGTACTTTTTGTTTTGCCAATTGTAGCCTATTTATTTTTTGCTTCAGGTGTAAACAGCTTTACTAAACTTCCTGTTATAACTCCTAAAATCGCCGATCTTGGTAATTGGAAATTCCTTAAAGGAGAAAAAGTAACTTTAAATAATAAAATCACGATTCTTGGTTTTTCAGGTTCTGAAATTTTAAAAAACAGAGGGAATTTTTTTAATCTAAACGAAAAAATTTACCAACGCTATAATGGTTTTAAAGATTTACAGTTTGTAGTTATCTGTCCTTTAGGAACAGAAAATGATGCTCAGAAAATTGTTGAATCTTTAGGGGCTTTTACTGATGTTTCAGGATGGCATTTTGTTTTTGCTTCTCCAGAAGAAATCAAAACATTTTATAACCAATTGCAGTTGAAAGGAAAGCTCGATAATAACCTTGGAACTTCAAATGTTTATATTGTAGATAAAGAAAGAAATTTAAGAGGCAGAAAAGGAGTTACAAAAGATAATAAAGAGGAGTACAAAGAAGGTTATGATACTTTTCATCCATCTGATTTGAGTAATGAAATGCTGGATGATTTCAAGATCATTTTATACGAATATCGCGCAGCTCTTAAAAAGAACCACAACGCAACAAAAGAACTTTAATCTTTATATCATATGTTTAAAAATAAATCATATATCGGAATTTCGTTTATCATTTTAATTTTCGGAATTTATGCTGTGCCTAAAATTGTAGACAGAATAAAAAATGGTGAAGTTGTTAAGGGAAATCGTTTAGATAATGTAGGTTTGAAGTCTTCAAAATCTGATTCTAAATTGTTGACTATCGGACCAGCGCCAAAATTTGAATTGACAAATCAGGATAATGCTAAAATTTCGAATGCAGCTTATAAAGGCAAAGTTTATGTTTTAGAATTTTTCTTTACTACTTGTCCGTCTATTTGTCCGAAAATGAATTTGAGCATGTTAGAAATAGAGAAAACATTCTTTGGAAATCCTAATTTCGGAATTGTTTCTATAACTATTGATCCTGTTCACGATACGCCGCAAGTTTTAAAAGAGCATGCTAAATTGTTGGGAGTAAAATCTTCAAACTGGAACTTTCTAACGGGAGACAGGGCAACTATTATGGATTTATCGAACAAAGGTTTTAATTTATATGCTGGTGAAAATTCTAAAGTAAACGGTGGTTTTGAGCATTCTGGTTTATTCGCTTTAATTGATAAAGATGGAAATATTCGCTGCAGAAAAGATGATTTTGGAAATCCAATTTTATATTATGACGGATTAGACAAAAAAGGGGTTAGAGATATTCAGGAAGATATTAAAATATTATTAGCAGAATAAAAATGGAAGATCATTCATTAGAAAAAAAATACAATAAATATATTGTTGCCGTTTCAATTATAATTCCGGTTTTAGTTGGAATATTATTCGCAATTAAATTGAAGGATTTTGGAATTAATGTAGAGCCACTTTCATTTTTGCCTCCAATTTACGCTACAATAAACGGAATTTGTGCTGTTGTTTTGGTTTTGGCAGTAATTGCCATTAAAAATGGAAAACGGAAACTGCACGAACGTTTAATGACTTTGGCAATTGTATTAGGAGTTGCTTTTTTAGGAATGTATGTTGCTTATCACATGACAGCTGATTCTACTAAATTTGGTGATTTAAATCATGATGGAATTCTTGATTTGGCTGAAACGGCTAAAATTGGTGCACTGCGTTATGTGTATTTCTTTATTTTAATAACGCATATTTTATTGTCTATTGCTATTATTCCGCTGGTGTTAATTTCTTATGTAAGAGCCCTTGCAGAACGATTTGACAGACATAGAAAAATAGCTAAAATAACTTTTCCGCTTTGGTTATATGTTGCGGTTACGGGTGTTGTGGTTTTCTTAATGATTTCTCCTTATTATGCTTAAAATGGAAAATGGAAAATGGAAAATAGAATAAAGAATAGAGAATATAATAGATTGGAAAATGTAGAAAAGAATTTAGAGAGAAGTTCATCGAATAAATATATTTATATTCTTTTCTCTATATTCTTTTCTCTTGCAGCTAACGCTCAATGTGCTATGTGCCGTGCAGCACTTGCGGGAGATTCAAATGTAAAAAAAGCAGAAGCAGTAAACAATGGTATCGTTTATTTAATGGTAATTCCGTATTTGCTTGTTGCTATAATTGGTGTTCTGATTTACAGAATGTATCAGTCTAAAAAGAAAAAAGCAGAATAATTATTCTGCTTTTTTCTTTTTATTTTAATCTGTTTATTTATTTCGATCTTATTTCACTCCGTCTACAGAAACATTTACAGTTCCGTTTATTTTGATAAAAGCTATTATGGCTTGATTTGTCAATTGAATTTTATCAAACTGGATATCTTCCATTTTTCCGTTTACAAATACTCCTGGCATCGGAGAATAGTTTTTTAGATAAGCCGCCATACTTTTCTTTCCTTCTTCTAAATTTGGCTGAATAGAATAACGACAGCTTTCTTCCATTTTTCTTAATATATATCCCTGACCCAACCAGCTAGCAGTTCGCATTAGTTTGCTTTTTGTATCTAATACATAATCTAGTTTTTCGAAATAGATTTCTTTTGTCTGCGCATTATATTGCGGAAATCCGTTTAAATAAAGTGTTCCGTTTATAGATCCTAAAACGTCAAGCGCAATAACCATTTTGCCATCTTTATGCCAAATCGTAACATTTTTCACTGTAATTTTTTTACTTCCTGATCCAAATTCCTGTCCGGCAAAATTCTTGGTCATAATTTTTGAAGCATCTATATAAGTAGAAATTGCTGCAATATTTGCTGAAATTTGATTCGGAACTTTTGCAACAGGTTTTAAAACAATTTTGCTGGCATTAAATTTAGATTCGGGTTGTTTGCCAACAATGGTTTCCATGTTGCACTTCATTCCCATATCTAATATAAACTGATCATTTTTCAGTTTTGCAGTAGTCGAATAAATTTCAACAGGAACAATTCTTAACCAGCTTTCATACGTATCACTCATCTGGAAAGGAGTACAAATTTTTTCTAAAGCAGATAAAACATTCGGCTTAAAATCCATTGATTTTTCGATTGCCTGATCTATGCTTTTTTCAATTTTTGATTTAAAAATAGAAATTGCCGGATTTACTAAATAGGTTATAGGCATACTTTTTCCAAAAACTAACATTGTTGGACTTTCGCTCCAGTCTAATGATTTGAATTCGGTTTTGGTATTCAGTTTCCAATTGGTCAAAGCAACTTCACTTGATAATGTTATTACTCCGTTTAAGTTAAATTCGCGTGTATCATAAAGTTCAACGCCTAATTTTTTAGTCCCAATTCGGTATTTAATGGTGGCTTTTAATGGCAGAATTGTTTTTATCTTTTTATCCGGATTTGCGGGATCATTTTGAATTTTTATCGGAGCCTGTTTCCAGATTTTCATTTCAATATCATCATCTTCAATGTTATTGTCTTCGTAAATTAATCCGTTTAAAATGGCATTGGTTTGGTTTTCAATATCCTTTAGTTTTACTGTAATAGGCAAATTGATAAAAGAAGGATTGGCATCATAAACCAACGGACTTGCATCATCTGGTTCTGGTTTTAAGGTTTCTAATTTTTGAGATGTAGAACAGCTAACGAGCAGCATAAGTGCCGTAAATAAAGAAGGAATCGAAGAAAATTTCATCGTTAAGATTTTTTAAGTCATGCAAAATTAAGAAAACAATTATATTATCTTAAAAAAGTGTAACATTTGACAACAAATTGAGTCTTATACAAATAACAAAACGGAATTATTAACGTTTTCTTACCATAAATTACTTAATAAAAATGTTATTATTGTTTTAAAATTTAACAATACCATGATCGAAATCAAAGATTTACACAAGTCCTATAAAATGGGAAATTCAGAATTGCATGTGTTAAAAGGAATTAATTTTAATATCGCAGAAGGCGAATTGGTTGCGATTATGGGATCATCAGGATCTGGAAAATCTACACTTCTTAATATTCTTGGAATTCTTGATGAAGCTGATTCTGGTAGTTATATTTTAGACAATACTTCGATTAAAAACCTGAACGAGACGATAGCTTCTAAATATCGAAATAAGTTTTTAGGATTTGTTTTTCAGTCTTTCAATCTAATCAATTATAAAACGGCTCTTGATAATGTTGCGATGCCTTTGTACTATCAGGGTATAAAGAGAAAAGAACGTTATGAAATTGCTATGAAATATTTGGAGAAAGTAGGTTTGGGTTCTCATTCCCATCACTTGCCAAATGAACTTTCAGGAGGACAAAAACAGCGTGTTGCAATTGCAAGAGCGTTAGCATCGAACCCAAAAGTTTTATTGGCCGATGAGCCAACTGGAGCTTTGGATACCAAAACTTCGTATGAGGTTATGGAACTTATTCAAGGAATTAACGATGAAGGTAAAACTATTTTGATCGTTACACACGAACCGGATATTGCCGCAATGTGCAAAAGAAATGTGGTCCTGAAAGACGGACTGATTATCGATGATAAAATGGTAGAACAAGTTAGAGCGTCATCTTATGTTTAATATTGAGCGTTGGCAGGAAATATTTGAGGCAATCTCTAAAAATCGGTTAAGAACATTTTTAACCGGAATTTCTGTGGCTTCGGGAATTTTTATTTTAGTGATTTTGCTGGGCGCCGGTAAAGGGCTTCAAAACGGAATTGAGAAACAATTTGAGCGCGATGCCGCCGGGATTATTGAAGTTTGGTCAGGAACAACAACCAAAGAATTTAAAGGATTAAATCCGGGGAGACAAATTCAGTACAGAGATGCCGATTACAAACAGTCGGTACAAAAATTTGATGACAAATTAGATTTAAGAGCATCTACGTATAATTATTGGGGAGCTCCATTTTCGTACGGAAAAGAATCAGGAAGTTATCAATATAGAGGAGTTACGCCTGATTATGGCAAAGTTGAAAACCTAACGATAGTCCAAGGACGATATATAAATAGTAATGATTTAGCCAACAACGAAAAAGTTGCTACTATTGGAATGAAAGTTAAAACAGATCTGTTTAAAGACAAAGATCCTTTAGGGAAAGAAATCATAATAAACGGTATCAATTTTAAAGTAGTTGGAGTTTTTACTGATCCGGGAGGAGAAAGAGAAGAAACAAGAGCTTATTTGCCGTTAACTACTGTACAAAGAGCTTTTGGGAACGGAGATAAAATTAGTAATCTGTTTTTTACGATGAAAAAAACAGATAATTATGATGAAGCTTTAGCCCAATCTGAAAAATTTACGCAAGATTTAAAAGACTTGCTAAAAAGCAGAAATACAGTTGCTCCTGATGATGATGGTGGCGTTGGCGTATATAATTCTGTTAAGGATGCTAAACAATTTTATGACCTGAACCTTTACATCAGATTGTTCTTTTGGTGGGTTGGTATCTGTACCATTATTGCCGGTGTTGTGGGCGTAAGTAACATCATGCTTATCATCGTAAAAGAAAGAACTAAGGAAATTGGAATTAGAAAAGCTTTAGGCGCATCGCCATTTTCGATCATTTCAATGATACTTCACGAATCTATTTTCATTACCACTATTGCAGGTTTTGTGGGATTGCTGGCAAGTTTATTATTATTAGAATTTGTTGGTCCAATGGTGCAAAGTGAATATTTTCAGAATCCTGAAGTAGATTTCAGTGTGGCATTAACAACACTTGTTTTACTTGTATTTGCGGGTGCATTGGCTGGATTTTTCCCAGCATACAGAGCCGCCAAAATTAAACCTATTGTAGCACTTAGAGACGAATAATTATGTTTAAAAAAGATAATTGGGATGAGATTTTACAGGCTTTAACAGCCAATGTTTTCAGAACAGTCCTAACTGCATTTGGGGTATTTTGGGGAATATTTATTTTGGTAATATTACTTGCAGCCGGAAAAGGTCTTGAAAATGGAGTAAAAAAAGGGTTTGACGGAATCGCCACAAACACCATGTTTATGTGGAGTCAGACAACATCAAAAGCCTATAAAGGATTGCCTAAAACGCGTCGATATGATTTTAGAAACAGCGATGTTGCAGCTTTAAGAGCAGCTTTGCCGGATTTATTATATGTTTCGCCAAGAAATCAATTAGGGGATTTTAACGGAACAAATAATGTGGTTCGCGGTACTAAAACTTCCTCTTTTACTATTTATGGAGATTATCCGGAGCTGATTAAACAACAGCCAATGGATATTATAAAAGGACGTTTTATCAATCAGCAGGATATTAACGAGAGACGAAAAATTGCTGTAATTGGAAAAGGAGTTATCAGTGAGCTTTACGGAAAAGAAGAAGAAGCAGTAGGAACTTATATAAAAGTAAATGGCGTTAATTTTATGGTGGTTGGAGTTTACAACTCTAAACAACAAGGAGGAAACGCGGAACAGGAACAAAAAAATATTTTTGTACCATTCACTACTTTTCAGCAAGCTTTTAATTACGGAGATAAAGTGGGCTGGATGGCACTTACTGCCAAAGACGAAACTTCTATAACGTCATTAAAACCAAAGATTTTAGAGTTAATAAAATCATTGCATTCTATTAATCCTTCAGATGATCGCGCGGTAGGAAATTTCGATTTATACGAACAATTTAATAAGGTTCAGAGTTTGTTTAATATTCTGCAGGTAATTGCTTACTTTGTAGGAAGTTTAGTTTTGATTTCGGGCGTAATTGGTATTTCAAATATCATGCTTATCGTAGTGAAAGAACGTACGAAAGAAATCGGAATCCGTAGAGCATTAGGAGCAACTCCGGGCGCTATTCGCGGACAAATTTTATCAGAATCTATTTTCTTGACTATTATTTCAGGAATGTTAGGGATTGCCGTCGCAACCGGAATTATTGCGCTCCTGAATATGGTACTGGATTCGATGCCGCCGGGAAGTAATACGATGTTTGCAAACCCAAGTGTTGACTTAAGAGTTGTATTTGTTGCTTTATTAATATTAATAGGATCAGGTTTGCTGGCAGGGTTTATTCCGGCTCAAACCGCCATAAATGTGAAGCCTGTAGACGCTTTACGAACAGAATAAAATTATCAATCAAAAATAATCGATTAAACCAAGAACAAAATGAAAAAAGGAGTAACTGTAACCATTTTAATTTTTATAGCTATAGTTTTTTTTGGCGCATTATACTATTTATATGCTAAAAATCAAGAGTCACCAATTGTGTTTCAAACTGAAAAAGCTGAAATTAAAACGATCGTAAAAAATACAATCGCAACAGGTAATATTCAACCGGATGAAGAGGTTCTAATCAAACCAAATATCTCTGGTATTATTGAAGATGTATATATCAAAGCAGGTCAAAAAATCAAGGCTGGCGATATGATTGCGAAAATTAGAGTTGTAGCAAACGTTTCGAATGTGAGTTCTACTCAAAATCAAGTGCAAACGGCTAAAATTGCTTTAGACAATCAGGAAAAAATCTACAAAAGACAAAAAACTTTGTTTGATAAAGATGTAATTTCTGCAAATGATTTTGATGCTGCCCAATTAGCTTACACACAGGCAAAACAAAACTATCTTGCTGCAAGACAAAGTTTGGATATCGTAAAAACAGGAACAACAACATCATTAGGAAGTTATGCAAATACCCTAATTCGTTCAACAGTAAACGGAATGGTTTTGGCGGTTCCTGTAAAAGTTGGAAACCAGGTTATTGAAAGTAATAACTTTAACGAAGGAACTACAATTGCGAGTGTTGCAGATGTTGGAAGAATGATTTTTATTGGAAAAATTGACGAATCTGAAGTAGGAAAAATTAAAGTTCAAATGCCAATCGAAATTACAATCGGGGCAATTGAAAATAAAAAATTTGATGCGCGTTTAACTGATATTGCACCAAAAGGTGTAGTTGAAAACGGTGCAATTCAATTTGAAATTAAAGCTTCTTTAGAAAACAGAGACGCTACCTTTATCAGAGCCGGGTTAAGTGCAAACGCTTCGATTATTTTAGAGAAAGCAGATAAAGTTTTAGCAATCAAAGAATCATTAGTACAATTTGATAAAAAAACTCAAAAACCATATGTTGAAGTCGAAACAACTCCACAGAAATTTCAAAGAAAAGATTTAGTATTAGGAGTTAGCGACGGAATTTATGTTCAGGTTAAAAACGGTCTAAAAAACACGGATAAAATTAAAATCTGGAATCAGGGCTTAATTAATGAAGGAGAAAAAAAATAATCTGAAACAGTAAAGTTTTTTGGTTTTAAAAAATGTTAAATTTGCGTAGTACATTTGCTACACTTTGATATAAAATATATGAAAATAAATAAAATTAATAGTCTTGTTTTTGCTATGTTATTTGGCTTTGGATTATCAGGCCAGGCACAAACAAAACAATGGACACTTGAAGAATGTGTGAGATATGCATTGGATAATAATATCACAATAAAATTATCAGAGTTAGATGTAAAAAATGCAGCCATTGATAAAAAGGGCGCATTAGGTAATTTTCTGCCTTCGGTTAATGCAAATGCTTCCCATTCCTGGAACATTGGTTTGAATCAGAATATTACAACAGGTTTGCTTCAAAATTCAACGACTCAATACTCATCTGTTGGTGCTTCTGTCGGGGTTGATATTTACAAAGGTTTACAAAATCAAAATAATTACAGAAGAACAAAATTGGCTATTGTAGCTTCACAATATCAATTGCTGAAAATGCAGGAAGATATTTCGCTGAATGTAGCTAATGCTTTTCTTCAGATTTTGTCTTATAAAGAAGAACTAAAAGTAAAAAAAGAGCAATTAACGATTGATGAAAAACGTTTATCACGTTCAGAAGAAATGGTAAACGCCGGAACAATTCCAAGAGGTGATTTATATGATCTGAAAGCTACTATTGCAACAGATAAACAAAATATTTCTGTTTCAGAAAACAATCTGTTAATCTCAAAATTAAGTTTAGCACAGCTTTTACAGTTAAAAGAATTTGCAGATTTTGATGTAATTGATGATACTGATGCAAAGGATGAGAATAATATCATGGCGCAAAGTCCAATTGATATTTATAATAAAGCAAAAGAAACCAGAACAGAATTAAAACTGGCACAAACAAATCTTGAAATTGCTCAGAAAAATGTAGTTATTGCAAAAGGCGCATATCAACCAACTTTGAGTGCTTTTTATAACTTTAATACCAGAGCAAGTTATTCGGATATCATTACAGGTTCTACTTTAAATACCGCAAAACCAACTAACCAAATAGGTTTTGTTGAAGGTACAAATCAGGCGGTATTGCAAAATAATTATTCGCCAATTTTAGGAGGTCCGGCTCCGATTTTTGATCAGTTCAATGATAATAAAGGACAATCTTTTGGACTTCAGCTTTCTGTTCCTATTTTCAACGGATTTTCTGCAAGAAATAATGTTGAAAGAAGTAAAGTAAGTTTAGAGAAATCTAAAATAGATTTAGAACAAAAAAGTTTAGATTTGCAACGTAACGTTTACACTGCTTTTACAAATGCAAGAGGAGCTTTAAACACTTACGAATCGTCAACTGTAACTTTAGAGGCAAGACAACAAGCTTACAATTATGCTAAAGAAAAGTATGATGTAGGTTTAATGAATTCATTCGATTTTACTCAGGCTCAGACATTATTGACAAATGCACAGTCAGACGTAATTAGAACAAAATACGATTACATGTTTAAAATAAAGATACTTGAATTCTATTTTGGAATTCCAATTGTCCCAATTATCACAAAATAATTTATTATGTCAAAAAAAACAATTTATTTCTTATTAGGCGGCGCAATCCTTTTGATTGCCATTTTGGTTGGTCTTTCAAAATCAGGAGTAATAGGAAATAAGGATGAAGGAAAAGAAGTTGAAATTTCAAAAGTAGTGGCTTCTACAGTTGTTGAAACTGTTTCGGCAACAGGTAAAATCCAGCCGGAAATTGAAGTAAAAATTTCATCAATGGTTTCGGGCGAAATCATAGCATTAAATGTAAAAGAAGGTCAGGTTGTTAAAAAAGGAGACTTATTGGTAAAAATAAATCCGGATTTATATACTTCAGGATTAGACAGGTCTGTTGCTAATTTATCCGGAACCAAAGCCGGTTTAACCCAGTCTGAGGCCAGTTACAGAGAAGCAAAAGCAAGTTACGATCGTAATAAAACATTGTACGATAAAGGTGTAATCTCAAAATCGGATTGGGAGAAGGCCATATCAACTTATGAAGTTGCAAAAGCGACTAAACAAAATGCTTATTACAATGTTCAAAGTGCGTCTGCATCTGTAACAGAAGCAAAAGACAATTTAGGGCGTACTACTATTTATGCTCCTGCTGACGGAACTATTTCAGTATTAAATGTTGAATTAGGCGAGCGTGTTTTAGGAACGCAGCAAATGGCAGGAACAGAACTTTTGAGAGTGGCAAACCTTAATAATATGGAGGTTGAAGTTGACGTAAATGAAAATGATATCGTTAAAATAAAAATTGGAGACGAAGCAAATGTCGAAGTTGATGCTTATCTAAAAAAGAAATTTAGAGGAGTCGTAACAAGCATTTCTAATTCTGCCAGCAGTACTCTGACATCAGATCAGGTAACGAATTTTAAAGTTAAAGTTCGTATTCTTAAAGATTCATACCAGGATTTATTAGAAGGAAAACCAGATACATATTCCCCTTTTAGACCAGGAATGACCGCTACAGTGGATATTATTACACAAACAAAAGCAAATGTTTTAGCAGTGCCAATTAGTTCTGTAGTAGTTAAATCTGATACTACGGCTGTAAAAGAATTTAAAGTTGAGGATCCAAACGAAGACAAAAAAGATGCACCAAAAAGCGATAAAAAATTCGAATGTGTTTTTGTAAAAGTAGGTGATAAAGCTAAAATCAGAGTAATAAAAACAGGTATTCAGGACGATACTAATATTGAAGTAATGTCAGGATTAAAATCGGGTGATGTAGTGATAACCGGACCTTATACAACTGTTTCTAAAGAATTAAATTCGGGTGATAAAGTGAAACTTAAAAAAGCAGATTTACCAAAGAAATAAATAATATATTTTAAGATATTGTCAGGCTAAGCGTCTAGTGTTTGGGATGTTCAGCCTGACATAAATAATTAATTTTTAAAAATAAATACATTGTCTTTTATTCTCAATATCGAAACGGCTACTAAAAACTGTTCAGTATCCATTGCAAAAAATGGTGAAACAATTGTGTGTAAAGAAATTGCAGAAGAAGGCTATTCGCATGCCGAAAAGCTGCATGTATTTATTGAAGAAGTTATTGCCGAAGCCGGAATTTCAGTTCAGGATTTAGCTGCAATTGCAGTAAGTCAGGGACCGGGTTCTTACACAGGTTTACGAATAGGAGTTTCTGCAGCAAAAGGATTGTGTTTCGCTTTAAACCTTCCGCTTATTGCAGTAGATACTTTGCAGACTTTAGCGTCTCAGGCCAATGTTTCTGATGGAAAAATTATTCCGATGCTTGATGCAAGAAGAATGGAAGTTTATAGTGCTGTTTTTAATACTAAATTAGAAACAGAAAGAGCAATTCAGGCCGAAGTTATTACAGAAGATTCTTTTGCAGATATTACCGAAACGGTTTATTTTGTTGGCGATTGTGCCGAGAAATGCAAACCCGTTTTAACAAAAGAGAATTTTATTTTTCTAGAAGAAATAAAATATCCTTCAGCAGCAGCAATGAGTAAAATCAGTTATGATAAATATCAAATAAGCGACACTGTAGATGTCGCTTATTTTGAACCTTATTATTTAAAAGATTTTATGATGGCACCTCCATCAAAAAAACAATAAAACTACTTTATTTTTGAACGGTAAAAGGCTGAACGGAAATTCCTGCTTCGTCTAAAGCCGTTTTGCAATTTTCTAAAGTCTCAGAAAAAACAGATCCGTAATTTACGTTTTTCGCCCACGGACGCACTGCAAATTCTACTGAGCTTGCCGTTAAGTTCTTTACAAAAACTTCAGGTGCAGGTTTTTTAAGCACTTTAGGATTTTTAGTTAAAACTTCTAAAAGAATATCTTTTGTCTTTTTAATATCAGAATCATAAGAAACCGCAAAAGTCAAGTCAGCTCTTCTTTCTCCCTGCATCGAATAATTGATAATTGTTCCATTTGATAAAGCACCATTTGGTACAAAAACCGTTTGGTTATTGGCTGTAAGCATCTTCGTTACAAAAATCTGAATTTCTAGTACAGTTGCAATTACGCCTTGTGCTTCTATCGTATCTCCAACCTTAAAAGGTTTGAAAACAATAATTAACATTCCCCCCGCAAAATTAGAAAGAGAACCCTGCAATGATAAACCTACTGCAAGTCCCATTGCACCTAAAATAGCAACGAACGATGAAGTTTCGATTCCGAGTTTTGAAATAAAAGTTACAAATAATAAAATTCGCAATGCCCAAATTAAAATGTCCGAAAGAAATTTGGTTAAAGTAGGATCTAAGTTTCTTTGGACCATTACTTTAATTATGATTTTATTAATTAATCGGATGGCATATATACCAACAAATAAAATTAGAAATGCCGAAATTAATTTAGGCGAATAGTCAACTAATACGTCAATGAATTTTGTGGCGTAAGTGCTAAGTTGTTCTGGACTCATCATGTTTTGTAGAATAAAAAAAACCTTCTCTTTTGAGAAGGTATATTAAAAAATGCAAATATAAAGATATTTATTCTTACAAAGAGAAGTAATTTTTTATTCCTTGTCTGTAGTTTCGTCAATAACTTTATCTGCTGTATCTTCTGCTTTTTCGCTTGCATCAACTAGGGTTTCAGCAGCAGCTGTTTGGGTATCATTTGTAAGATCACCGGTTTTTTCTTTTACAGAATCAATTACATGACTTATTGAATCGGATGCTTTTTCAACATATTCGCTCACAATGTCTTTTGCCTGATGCGCATATTCAACCGCACTTTCTAGAACTGGTTCTGAAGCTTCTTTTGCTTTTGCGAAAGTTTCTTCGGCAAAAGTTTCGGCTTTTTCTACATAAGGAGCAGCGGCTTCTTTAGCATGTTCAAAAGTAGTTTCTGCCTGAACAGCAAGATCTGAAGCGGTTTCTTTGGCTGAGCCAAATAAATTTTTAAAAAATGATGATACTCCCATGGTTATGTTTTTTGAATTAGTTTATACTACAATATTAACCTTTTTTGCAGAATAACAATCTTTTTGTTAAAATAATTTCCTGATAATAAATAAGATATGCATAAAAAAAGCGCCCGTTATTGACGGACGCTTTTGCTATTATTTAAAATAAATGTTATGCATTTAAAGCTTCAACTTTGATACCTTCATCGTTCAACATGCTTTTTAACATATTTTCGATTCCGCTTTTTAGTGTAAAAGTCGATGAAGGACAACCGCTGCAAGCACCTTGCAAAATTACTTTTACCGTTTTGTCTTCTTCATTATAAGAGTCAAAAGCAATATTTCCACCGTCAGCGGCAACTGCAGGTTTTACGTATTCTTCGAGGATATTAATAATTTGCTGCGAAGTCACATCTAATTTATCAAATGCTTCATCTTTGGTGATATCATTTTTAGTAGCAACTTCAATCAATGTTTCATCCAAAACAGTTCCTCCGTTTTCGATAAATTGTTTGATGAACGATCTTACTTCTAACGTGATTTCATCCCATTCGTTAACGTCATATTTAGTTACCGAAATATAATTTTCATCAATAAAAACTTCTTTTACATACGGAAATTTAAATAATTCTTTTGCTAATGGAGAAGAAGCCGTCTGATCGATATTTTTGTATTCAACAGCATTTCTGGTCAACATTCTGCTAACCACAAATTTTAAAGCAGATGGATTTGGAGTTGTTTCCCCATAAACCGTAATAGGCTGTTTTTTGGTTTGATTCTCGTCGATTTTAATAATAACGCCGCCTTTGTCTACAAATGCTGCAATTTGTTCTGCAACAGCATCTTTTACATCATCCCATTCTACAATACTATATCTTTCGATAGCAATAAAGTTTCCTGAAATATAGACTGTTTTTACGAATGGAAGATAAAATAATTGTTGTGCTAAAGGTGATGCTTGTGCTTCATCAATATTTTTGAATTCAAAATTTTGATTTTGAGTAATGAAATCTTCAAACTCAAATTTTAAAATAGTAGGATTTTGAGTTTCTTTTATAGTGATTTTTGTCATGATTTGTAATTTTTTACAAATTTAGTAAAGTTATTTTCTACTAATACCTATATTTGGTTTTTTAATAAAATAATTAAGACTCTTTTCAAATAAATCGTATTAAATTATGAGAGTCAGAAAATATACTTAAACAAATTGCCTTTATGGAATTTAGAATCAAGATTTTATTTATCTTTTTCATCACGACATTTTATTCTTATTCTCAAGAAGGAATTCCCGTTTATTCAGATTATTTATCAGACAATTATTATTTGATACATCCGTCTATGGCGGGCGCGGCAAATTGTGCAAAAATTAGATTAACAGCAAGAAAACAATGGTTTGGTCAGGATGACGCGCCATCACTTCAAACGTTAAGTTTTAACGGAAGAATAGGGGAGCGATCCGGTGCCGGAGTTATTATTTTTAATGACGAAAACGGTTATCATTCTCAAAAAGGGGTAAAATTGACTTATGCGCATCATATTATGTTCTCAAGAGATGAAGTCGATCTAAATCAGTTGTCATTTGGTATTAGCGGAGGCTTGATTCAGAGTCAGTTAGATGAAACTAAATTTGGAGGAACTTTTGATCCTATCGTTTTCGGATCCATTCAAAAAGATTCTTATTTTAATCTTGATGTTGGAGCTTCTTATAATTACCTTGATTTTTATGCCCATGCAACGGTTCAGGGTTTGCTTGAAACCAGAAGAGAATTGTACACCGAATATGAAAGTGATAATTTGAGAAAATTCTTGTTGAGTGTTGGGTATGTTTTTGGTAAAAGAGAAAATGTTACCTGGGAACCTTCAATTTTATTTCAATTATTTGATAAAACGAAACAAAAATCACTTGATGTAAACCTGAAAGCGTATAAAAATATGGATTTTGGAAGTTTATGGGCTGCATTATCGTACAGAAGAAGTTTTGACGGAGCACAATATGGTAGCGGAAGCGGAGTTTCATCTCAAAAATTACAATATTTTACACCTATAATAGGTGTTAACTTCAAGAATTTCATGTTTGCTTATACCTATTCACAAGTTATGGGCGATGTAAAATTTGATACTGGCGGCTATCACCAGATTACCTTAGGAATTAATTTATTTTGTACCAAGGAACGTTACGATTGTAACTGTCCGGCTATTAACTAATTTATTATGCTGATTAAATCTGTAAACGGAAAATCGCCTTTGATTCCAGAGGATTGTTATGTTGCCGAAAATGCTACTATTGTTGGCGATGTTACTTTTGGAGAATCTTGCAGCGTTTGGTTTAATGCTGTTATCCGCGGAGATGTTCACTTTATCAAAATAGGAAATAAAGTGAATATTCAGGACGGAGCAATTATTCATTGTACGTATCAAAAACACCCAACTATTATTGGCAATAATGTTTCGATTGGCCATAATGCCATTGTTCACGGTTGTACCGTTCATGATAATGTTTTGATAGGAATGGGTGCTATTGTAATGGATAATTGCGTTATAGAAAGTAATTCTATTGTTGCGGCCGGAGCCGTTTTAACGCAGAATACGGTGGTAACTTCAGGAAGTATTTATGCCGGAGTTCCTGCAAAAAAAGTAAAAGATATTGACCAATCTGATTTTGCAGGCGAAATCGAGCGTATTTCCAATAATTACGTCATGTATTCAGGCTGGTTTAAAGACGATAAATAAAATCTAAATTCAAAACAAAAACATTTTCATAAAAATACAAACCGATGCTTTTATAAGTATCGGTTTTTTTATTTTAGTTTGGGCGTGTCCGCCGCGGCGGATTGGCTATCCGTTTCAAGTCCTCGCACTTTCTTCGTCAGGCTGTGGGCTTTCTACTTCTATCACTCACGCAAATCGTAAAACCAAAAAATTCCAATAAAGTATAACACTATTGGAATTTGGAATTTCTATTTTTTGAAACTTTATAAATCACAAATTGATTCTTTCGAAAAAAGCAGTTTTATAACTTTCGCTAATTGGGATTCTTTTATCGCTAATCAAAACTTTATTTTTCTGAATCGATTTTACGTGTTTTATATTAATGATATAAGACCTGTGAATTCTTGAAAATCCTTTGCTGGAAAGCAAATTTTCTAACTTTATTAAACTGATTAAGGTTAAAGTAAATTTGTTGTCTGTGGTATAAATTTTTACATAATCTTTCAAACCTTCAATAAATAGAATGTCTGAGAAATTCATTTTTACATTTTCATATTCTGCTCTTACAAACATAAAATCCTGTTCTAATTCCGGTGCAGTTGTGTTTTCAGAAATAGCCTGAACAGCAGCTGCAGGATTTAAGACTTGCTGTGCCCGAACTACAGATTTTAAAAAACGATGAAACGGAATAGGTTTTACCAAATAATCAACAGCGCCAAGATTAAATCCTTCAACAGCATAATCAGAATAAGCGGTGGTAAAAATAACCAATGGTTTTTTTTCGATCGTATTTAAAAAGTCAATTCCGGAGAAATGCGGCATCTGAATGTCCAGAAAAATCAAATCAACATTCGTTTGATTGATGAAAGAAACGGCATCAATTGCGTTATTAAAAGTAGCAATCAATTCAAGCGAATCTACTTTTCGAACAAAATCCTCTAATAATTCAACCGCTAAAGGTTCATCGTCTATAATTACACATTTCATCTGTTGGGAATTAAATTTTTAAGATTTGTTGGTGCTCAAAAGTACTTTTAAACCAATGAATTAAGTTTTAAAGTTTTCATAAAATAAAATCATTCGCTGCATTAATTTATAGCATTCTGAATTTCATCTAATTTTAAATTCAAATGCACACGATAATATTGATTGTCTTGTATAATGTTAAGTTCGTGCGCATTCGGATAAAGTAAATCCAGTCGGTTTTGGATGTTTACTAATCCAATTCCTGAATTTTCAGGGTCTTTTATATAGTTTTCGATGGTGTTTTCTATCCAAAAATCAAGGCTATTGTCCAGAATAATAATTTTGATTTTTATATGTGCAGCACCTTTATAATCAGTTCCGTATTTAAAGGCGTTTTCGACAAACGAAATCAGCAATAAAGGCTCAATAAATTTATTTCTCGTATCGCCGTGAACGTTGATCACAATGTCTTCAATATTGTTAAGTCTCAGTTTTTGCAGTTCGATATAATTCTGAATATAATTGACTTCTTTTTCTAAAGCCACCGTTTTATTATCTGTTTCATACAGCATATAGCGCATTAATTCAGACAATGTCACGATGGCATCAGGGACCAAATCAGATTTCTTGTGTGCCAAAGAATAAATACTATTTAAGGAATTGAATAAAAAATGCGGATTGGTTTGTTTGCGCAAATAAATCAATTCGGTATTTGTTCGATGAGTTTCGGCAATTAATTTGTTTTGCTGGTTGTTATAAAATTCTGTAAGTGTTCGAATAATCGCACTTATGGTAATAATTAAAATATAGAAAAATGAAGGCCCGATTTTAAAGAATAGCGGCTGCCTCATTTGTAATCTTAAATGTTTTCCTTTAAGAAAAATATTAGGTTCGGTTGGCATTATCCTCGACGTTATCATACTCTGCGGCCTTAGATTTCTGAAATCAGGAATAAAATAATTAATTCTGATAATCATAAAAACAGCAATCAGAATAAAAACAAAAGCAAAATAAAGCCAGTATTTTTTTTGCAGAAGCAAAGCAGGAACCAGGTAAAAATAGTTCAGGTAAAACAAAATAATTCCTGTAAACCATTGCACATAAAAATCAGTATTAATCTTAAACGGACTTTCGTAAAACTGAATTAAAGAAGTCAGAATAAAGAAAATCCATATGATGCAATGGAACAAAATTTTGTTAGAACTGGTATTTTTAATGGTATCGATCTTCATTTAGAATTTTATTTTTAATAAAATTAAATCATTTTTTGTTACCGTTGGCGATATATGCTGATTGAGTTTTTGTACCACTAAATTTGCCACTTTCAACGCATCATCTTTTGTCGAAAAACTCTTATTATTAACTATTACCGGAATAATAGATTGTTTGATTACCGTTTTATCCTTATAGGCAATTGAATATCCCCAACCCGATGTTGTTTTGAAGGATTCGGTTTTAAAAGTTTCTTTTTTTGTGCACGCAGCAAATTGCAAAACAAGCAAAATAAACAATAAATTCTTCTGGATTTTACCCCAGAAGAATTGTTTTTTAGTATTAATTATCGTCATCATTTTGTTCGTCTAAAGGTTTAAATTCCCAGGCATCATCAAAATAAGTAGAACCAATGCGGCCTAACATATAAAAACCTCGATTGTTAATGGCAAAACCAACAGCATCTGCTCGTGTAGCGCCTTCCATCGGAGTTTTTTCTCCCCAAAGATCTGTAGCCGGATTATATTCCCAAACCGTTTTTATACTTTCTCCACCCACAACATAACCTAATCCGTTCATAGAAAAACTAGAAGCATTAGCACGAATAATGGCATAATCGTCATTGTATGTAGGATCGTCGTCAGTATCTTTATCAATATCACGTTTTCTCGTCCAGACATCAGTTGCAGGATCAAATTCCCAAAAATCTTCCTGATAAACGCCATTGTTGACTCCTGTAACCAAATAAGCTTTGTCAGCAATTACAAAAACAGTAGCATTACGTCTTTTGTTTCCGCTAAAACCATTTACAAGCGTCCAGGTATTAGACTGATCATCGTATTGATAAAAATCCTTAAGATAATTTCCGTCATAACCGGTTCCAAAATAAGCTTTACCGCCAACCTGAAAACCTACAGCTGCATAACGTCCCGTTCCGCCAAAATCAGTTTTTTGAGTCCAGCTGTTGCTCGTAGGATCGTATTGATAAAAATCTTTGAGTTTATTAGTTCCATCATAACCAAGACCAACATATCCTTTTTCGTTCAAAGTAAAACTTGACGCAGAACTTCTTCCAACTCCTGTAAAATCAGCTTTTTGTTCCCAATAATCTCCATTAGAATTGTATGCCCATAAATCTTTCAAATATACATCGCCCGTATAACCTGTTGCTATATAAGCATAATCTCCTATCACAAAACTAGTTGCACTAGATCTTGCCGGTCCGTCAAAGGCTGATTTTTTAATCCAGTTTCCTATTAAATCATCATCGTCATCATCATTGCTGCAGCTTATAAAAAAGAGACTCGAAAACAAAGCCGCGAATAATATTCCTTTTTTTAAATTATTCATAGTGTATTAAATTTATTTATTGTTTGTATTTGATCCCAATGCCCAGAATATATCCGTTACTAATATTAAAATCATACACTTTATGATTGTCAGTATCGATCAGGTTATATTTTTTATTAAAGTCATATCCCGCCTTAAAATTTAGAAACCAGTTTTTATCTACATTTCTTTCATAGTCAAATGATGAAGTCATTTGTGATAAACTAGCTTTTGCAGCATTATTAGTTTGGTTGTCTAAATTGTAAAAATTGCCATTAAAGCTATTTGTCAAACTGAATTTGTTCCTGATATTATTGGAGTATGAGATTTTTGAATCCGGAAACCCAATCAGCAAATTACTTTTGTCGTTCATTTGATAGTTTATCGATAAAACAGGGATGAATTTAGGATAACCAAAAACGGCTGATCTGGCAGCGCCAAGACTAATATTCAAATTTGAATTTAATCGTTGGTTAATCTCAAAACTTCCTAAAAGCGAAAGATCAGAAGCAGAAAAATGATGTTCAAAATTTGCTGTAGGTGTAATAGTAAAATTCAGTTTTGTTGCATCTGAAATTTCATGAGATATTTCAAGTTTATTCTGAATTTGATTAAATCCATCCAAATTTTCAAATGTGTTAAAACTTCCTAAATCATAATTCACTTTCAAATTCGAATATTCTAATGTATTTGTTATTTGATTTTCGGAGTTTATTTTTTTATTGAATTTTACACCAATAGTACTTTCATTAAAATCAATTTTATCCGTTGGCTCTGTTTTTAAATTCATATCTACTAAAATTTTTTCCTGAGCATTCATATTAAAAAATGAAATTGAAAAAAACGAACAAATTAAAACCCTTATTTTCATTACGTATTTATTGGTTCAAAAGTAGGTGGCTAATGGTTTTAAAAAAAAGAAGATATATGTATGGCACTTTTTGATAGACTAAATAGCCCTTTTTGAGGTCGAATGAACTATTTGCATGTATTTATCTATTGTAGATGGTTTTTTACTATTTATAGGCTAAATAAGCGAGACTGTATATGTTATAGTGAAGTCCCGAAGCGTGCATTTTATATTTGTTCAAAAAATTGATTATGCACAAGTTTATATTGATGTTCTTTTTTGCAATTGCAATTGTTTCATGCGGCACTGATGCTGATGCCGGAGAATTTGTTGTTGGGTCAGATTATTTAGCTATAAATAATAAAGTCATTTTAATTGATACCCTTACGGTCGATATGTCTACGATAAATTTAGACTCGCTTGTAACTTCCGGCGAAAGCCGAATTTTGATTGGAGATTATGATGACCCTGTTTTTGGGAAGGTAAAATCAAACAGCTATTTTCAATTATCCTCAACGTCATATGCTTTGATAAACAACGGTTCAGATACAGAATCGGTTAATTATGTTTTTGATTCTATTTCAATGATTCTAAAATATGATAATTACTATTATGGCGATACCACAAAAGTGCAGACATTTGATATTCATCGTTTGACTCAAAAAGTAAAACCAAACACAGAAGATGATAATTTTTATAATAATTCAGCTTTAAATTATAGCAGCGAAAGTCTCGGTACGATTTCATACAAACCTCGTCCTGTAGAAAGAGATTCTATCAACATAAAAATGAGCGATGCATTAGGAGCAGAGCTTTTTCAAAAATTGAAGAAAAGAGAAATTACAGATTTCGACAGTTTTACCGAATATTTAAAAGGACTTGTTCTTGTGCCTTCAAATACAAATTCTTCCAGTATTATCGGGTTTAATACTACGACCAGTAAAGTCAGGTTATATTATTCAAAATATCAGTCAGATACTGAAGAAACGCCTTATTTTATAGATTTTTCTATTATTGACGGGACAAAGCAGTTCAATTCAATTTCATTAGATAAAACAGGAACTGTAATTCAGAATTTACCCATTTCTACCGGCAAATTGTCAAGTTCACTAACCAATAATCAGGGATTTATTCAGTCCGGAACCGGAGTTGCCTGCAGAATTGATTTTCCAAATATAAAAGAGTTCAGGCGTATTTCTGACAAGGGCGCCGTAGTCGATGCACAATTGTTTTTGAAACCCGTTAACAATTCTTATTCAGATAAATATCCTCTCGCAGATTCTATAAAAGTATACGTAGCCGATAATTTAAACAGACTTAGCAGTCCTTTATTAAATTCTGCAGGAGCTACTGTTTATGGAATTTTAAATAAAAAAAGCGATGAGTTTAATGAAAATATAGGCTACACAATTCCTATTGGAGGTTTTTTGCAGAAAGAAATACTGAAGCAATCTGATTCCAGGTCTTCTCTCATTTTAACGCTTCCTGGAATTTCTAAAACAGTAAACAGAATTGTTTTAGGAGATCAAAAACATTTGAACAATAAAATTCAACTGAAAATTTATTACATCTCTTATTAATGAAAAATAAAATAGTTTATTTAAGTGGTGCCATTTTAATGTCGCTGACTTCATTTGCCCAAAGTATTTCAAGTTCACCTTATTCGTTATATGGCGTGGGAAGTTTATTCGATTCTGATTTTGGATCACTTCCGTCTATCGGTTCGTCCGGAATGGCTTTGCCCTCAGATACTTTTATCAATAATCTGAATCCTGCATCCTTAGGATACTTGCCACAAAGTCACTTTATGTTTGATATTGGCGGAAATGCTATCGCAACTACATATCAAAGCAGTTCAAGATCTGAAAAACGTAATAATTTTCAGTTTTCGCATATTGCTTTTGCTTTTCCGGTTACCAAAAATTCCGGATTTAGTGTTGCTTTGCGGCCATATTCGAGTTCGACATTTAAAATTTCCAATTTAAAACTGCCAATTTCAAACAGTCAGGAATATTATTATCTAACTGCCGCAGGTTCTGGCGGATTAAATAATTTTGATTTTTCATATGGATATCGGTTTGGAAAGAAATTGTCAGTTGGAGTTTCTGCAGCAGTTTTGTTTGGAAATACTGTAGACGATAGAAATTTTCTAATTGCAAATTCAATAACAACAATCAATAAAAAAACAGATTACAGCGGTTTGCGCGCTACATTAGGCGCACAATATAAAATTGATTCAACTTTTACCATAGCGACAACTTTTAAATTGCCGGCACAAATCAATGCTTCAAAAGTACAATCAGTTCAAACTCTTACCAATAATGTATCAACTAGTATTGAATCTGATTTAGCAACTGATACAGATGATTATTATATGCCATTGGAAATTGGAATAGGAATAAGCAAACGGTTTAAGAATAATTTGAACATGACGCTGGATTACGAAAAGAGTTTATGGAATGATACCAATCAATCTGAATTATATGGAGATTTTGTAAACCAGGACAGATTTGCACTTGGATTTACGTACAGAGCCAAAAAGAATGTGAGGAAATATTGGGATACGGTTCAGTTTTCGACAGGTTTAAATTTGGATACCGGTTATCTGGAAGTAGACGGAAAAAGAGTCAATGATGCTGCCGTTTCTATAGGGCTTTCACTTCCTATTGAAAATACTTTTTCTGCTGTAAATATTTCCTATTCATACGGGCAAAAAGGAAGAATTTCAGATAATCTAATAAAAGAAAATTATCATAAAATATCAGTCAATTTGTCTTTAGACGGGATATGGTTCGTCAAGCGAAAGTTGGAGTAGGCGTTTAAAAATCTTTTTCGACGACAGAATATTTGTTTTCTAAAATTGATTTTAAAACTTCAGGATTTGAATTGACATAAAATACAGGATCAGTATTTGGGGTGTTTGTAAAACCCACTTTTTCGCGTAGAATATTTTGAGTTTGTCTTGCAACGGCTTCTCCTGAATCTATAATCTGAATGTGTTCCGGAAGTATCTTTTTTATCTGCGGAATCAAATACGGATAATGGCTGCAACCCAGAACCAAATAGTCAATATTGGCCTCAATCATTGGCTGCAAATAAGACTCTAGCAATTGTGTCATTTCCGGCGAATATAAATTTCCATCTTCAATAAGTTGGACAAGTCCATGACCTACTTGTTCGATAATTGTTGTATGCTGAAACATTTCGGCAGTTTTATTAAACAACTCACTGTTCAGCGTTCCTTTAGTGGCCAAAATACCAATAACCTGAGTTTTAGAATTATTGGCTGCGGGTTTAATTGCAGGTTCAATACCTATAAACGGAACATCATAATCTGCACGAAGTTCACGAATTGCATTTGTTGTTGCTGTATTACAGGCTACAACAATTAGTTTGCAGTTTTGTTCGAGTAAAAAATCAACATTTTTTTTGCTGAGCGCAACAATTTCTTCTTTAGTTCTTTGACCATAAGGAGCATTTTTGCTGTCGGCTAAATATATGGTTTTTTCGTTTGGAAGCAGATCGTGAATGGCGCTCCAGATGGAAGTTCCTCCAATACCGGAATCAAAAACGCCTATAGGATTATTATTCGTCATAGTACAAATTTAGTGTTTTTTGAAATAAATTTATATTTCAATTTAACTGAAATCTATGAATATTATTGTTTTTTAATTTTAATTTATTGTAAAAAAAAACTGCTCAAACTTTTAAAAGAATTGAGCAGTTTTTTATTGAAAGAATTCGTTTTTTAGAATCCTAAATCTTTTTTTACATCAGCAGTAATGTTTGGTCCATCAGCTAATAATAAAGTAGAACCGTCTAATACATATTGGAAACCTTTAGCTTTTCCAACTTTTTGGATAGAAGCTCTTACTTTTTCCATTAAAGGTTTTACGATATCAGTTTCTTTTTGTTGTAGTTCTTTTTGTGCATTGTCTCTATAGTCAACAATTCTTTTTTGCATGTCCTGAACTTCTTTAGAACGTTCTCCGTTTACAGCATCAGTTACTGTTGTAGATTCAGTCTCGTACTTTTTAATTTTTACCTGATATTCGTCAACCATTTTTTTGTATTCTGCATCATATGTACCACTTAATTTTTGTAGTTGATTTTGAGCATCCAGCATTGCAGGCATTTTCGACATAATCTCGCTAACATCAACATGAGCTACCTTAGCTTGTGCGTTAATTGTGTTACTTGCTCCTAAAATTAGTATGGCAGCAATTAGTAAAGTTTTGATTTGTTTCATCGTTTTTAAAAATATTAATTAATTATTGGTCGTATTTGCTTTTTGTGTTTCGGCCTCTTTCGCTTTTTTAGCCGCTTCTCTTTCGTCTAAAATCTTCTGTCTTCTCTCTTCTAATTCTTTTTTACGCTGTTCGTAAAGCTTTTGTCTTTCTGCAGCTTTGTCCACAACAGGTTCTGTTGTTGTGGCTTCAGTTCCGGCAGCAGGCTTGGCTGTTGTTCCATCCGTTTTAGCTGTTCCGTCAGTTTTAACTGCTTCAGTTGTTTTGGTGGCTGCCTCAGTTGTTTTTGCAGGTTCAGAAACCGTGCCATTTTTTTTAGCGTCTCTTTCAGCTTGTATTGCTTTTCTTCTGTCGTCGTATTCTTTTTTCTTAGCTTCCTGCTCTAATCTTCTGTCTTCAATCAATTTATCTCTGGCAGCTTTCTTTTCATTCAGTGCTTTTTGTCTGTCTTGTAATGCCGGATTTTCATCTATGGCATTTTCTTTACCTTCTTTAACTTCCTGATCTTTCAATTGTTTTTTAGTCAATTGCTCTCGTTTATCAGTTCTGTTTAAAATACGTAAAACCTGATCACTGATGTCGAATCTTTTATTACTGAAAAGCATTGTTAAATCTGATGATTTGTCAAAAACAAAATCATAATTTTTAGCCTCAGCTATATCCTGAACAGCAGTAAAAACCTGATCCTGAATTGGTTTTGCCAATGCAGCTTTTTGATGCATTAAATTCCCGTCAGATCCAAATTGTTTTTGCTGATAATCCAGCATTTCCTGTTCCAGGAACTTAATTTCAGTTTCTCTTTCGTCAATAAGCTCTTTCGTCAATAAGGCTTTTTCAGCTTTAAGGCCTTCCTTAAGCTTGTTTATATCTAATTTTTTGGATTCTACTTCTTGTTTCCATTTTTGAGCTTTTAACTCTAATTGGGCTGTTGCCTCTTTATAATCAGAAACATTTTCCAAAATATATTCCATGTCGATGTAACCAATACGAGTCGTTTTTCCTTGCGCCTGACTTGTATTAGCTACAATCAAGGCTAAAAATATAAATAAAAATTGTTTTCTCATAACATTACTTTATTTGAAAATTTTTAACCAAATAAATTTATTTTATCTAGAACTGTTGTCCTATGATAAAGTGTGTTTCCCAACCATGCGCTTTTGTCTCACCTGGAAGCGCATCAAATCCATAACCAAAATCAATACCTAATAAACCAAATGCCGGCATGAATACACGTAAACCAGCACCAGCTGAACGGCTCAAATCAAATGGGTTATAATCTTTAAACGTAGGATATGATGATCCTGCTTCTAAAAACGTTAAGGCATATATCGAAGCAGACGATTTTAATGTAATCGGATAACGTAATTCCATAGAGAATTTGTTATAAATTGTTGCTCCAATCTGATCTCCCGCTGCATTTGTTGGAGTTAATGAGTTGTTTGGATAACCTCTTAACTGGATAGTCTCTCTACCATCCATAGAATAATTAGCCATTCCGTCTCCTCCTAAATAAAAGCGTTCAAACGGTACAACACCTCTTGCCTGATCGTATGCTCCTAAGAAACCAAATTCAGTTAAAGTTCTTAAAACTAATTTACCATACAGTTTAGTATACCAATCCGCTTTAAATTTAACTTTATAATATTCTAACCAATTGTATTTTTTCTGATCGACTTTAGCAACATCTGTATCTGCGCTTCCGTAATCTGATCCAACACTTACTGTTCCTGTCTGACCATTTACAGTTTCTGATTTTATGTAATCACCATTATTAAGTGGTTTACCGTCTACACCAGAAGTTGATTCTCCTGTCCATTTAGACTTGTAATCCTTTTGATTCTTTAAATCTCCGTAATCAATACCATTAAATAATGAGTATGGAGGTGTAACTTTTGCCGAGATACTGAACTCTGAACCATACATTGGGAATATCGGGTTAACTCCTTTATTGCTTCTTGTAAGTCCAATTGTATACGCTAAGTTTCTTGATGCTCCATTACCAAAAGTAAATAAACCTGTATTATAATTATTCAAATCATAATGTTGGTAACTCACCGATTGTGACAGTACAAAATAATCATCCGGTACTTGTAATCTTTTCGCTAGTCCTACCTGGATTGTAAAAATATTAAAACTTTTGGACTTATCGACCTTACTAGTCACATAATTATTAAGAAATTGTTTACTATATGAGATAGAAGAGCTAAATTGTACAGGTTTTTTCCCACCAAACCATGGTTCTGAGAACGATACACTATACGTTTGGAAATAGGTACTTCCTTGTAAACGCAGCGATACTTTTTGTCCATCTCCCATTGGCAGAGGCTTATAGGCTTCTTTGTCGAATAGCTTTCTGGCTAAGAAGTTGTTAAATGATAGCCCTAAGGTACCAATAAAACCACCGCCGCCATAACCTCCCTGAAGTTCCACCTGGCTTGATCCTTTTTCTACAACATTATATTCAATATCTACTGTTCCGGCTCCGGCATCTACATTTTTGAATTTTGGTTCGATAGCCTCCGGATCAAAGAATCCTAATTGTCCAATCTCACGAATTGTTCTAACCAATTGTTCTTTACTGTACTTTTCTCCTGGTTTAGTTCTTAACTCACGGTAGATAACGTGATCGTTTGTTTTGTCATTTCCTACAACAGATATTTTATTAAAGTAGGCAATAGGACCTTCTGTAACTCTAATTTCAAAATCTATTGTATCATTTACGGTTTTTACCTCTACAGCATTAATGTTAGAGAACAAATAACCATTATTTTGGTATAAGTTTGTTATATCTTCTGCGTCTGGTTTAGATTTATCAGCGATTCTTTTTTCTAGTAAAACACCATTATAAGTTTCTCCTTTTTTGATTCCTAAATAGCGATTTAACAATTGATCAGAATAAACAGTATTTCCTAAAAACTTAATATTTCCAAAGTAGTATTTGTTTCCTTCTTCAACATTAATTTTGATTGCCAGCATATTCTTCTCCTTAATATAATTAACAGAGTCGTATATAATACGTGCATCACGATATCCTTTTTCCTTATAGGCAGCGACAACTTTTTCTAAGTCGGTTTTGTATTTTTCAGGAATGAATTTTGAGGATTTAAAAACATGAAGGATATTTTTTTCCTTAGTGTCTTTCATAGCAGATTTTAACTGCGTATCAGTAAGTTTTTCATTACCGATGAAGTCAATGCTGCGAATTTTTACCTTGTCGCCTTTATCGATCCGAACCAGCATATTTACCTGATGGCTTCCGGCGGTAGTGTCCGGTGTATTTGTAATGGTGACTTTAGTATTATAAAAACCTTCTTTTTTGTATTTGTTTTCGATGTAGTTTTTAGTTGTCGTAATTAAGTTTTCATTGACAATTTTGTTCTTTGTCAGGTTGTTGTCCTTAATTAATCCTTCGACTTTACTTTTCTTAATGCCAACAAATTTAACTTCGTTTAGTTTAGGAAGTTCAACGATATTAAGATCAAGATAAATACTGTCGTTTTCTACCTTATTAATATAGAAGGCAATTTCGTCAAACAGGCCAAGTTTGCCTAATTTTTTGATAGCACCACTGATTTCTTCACCAGGAACGGTTATTTCCTGACCTTTTTGAAGACCTGAAAAGGTAACAACAGTTTGTTCATTGAAGCTTATTTTACCAACAACAGAAACTTTGGCAAGAATGTATTTTTTTCCTTGATCAAAAGGAACTCTTTCTTGTGCTTTTATTTGTGAAAAACTACCCAAAAGAATCAGGGTAAGGGCTATTTGTATTCTTTTTTGTAACACTAAAAAATTATTTAATTTGTTCACTGGTTTTTCCAAATCTACGTTCTCTTTTTTGATAACTAATAATAGCCTCATATAAATCCTGGTCTTTAAAGTCTGGCCACAAGACATTAGTAAAATATAATTCTGCGTAGGCTATCTGCCACAGCAAAAAATTACTTATTCTATGTTCTCCACTTGTTCGTATTAATAAATCTACGTCAGGTAAATTTTGCGTGTAAAGATGCTCATTTATAATTGAATCGTCAATAGTGTCTATTGAAATTATATTATTTTTAACTTTATCACTGATGATTCTCACAGCATTTACCAATTCTTCTCTTGATCCATAACTTAAAGCAAGAGTTAACGTAAGACGTGTATTATTTTTTGTTTTATCAATAACGTCCTGGAGCTCCTTTTGGGCTGATTTTGGCAATTTATCAAGATTTCCAATTGCATTAAGCTTGATATTATTTTCTTGCAGAGTAACGAGTTCTTTTTTTAATGAATTAATCAATATTTTCATTAATGCATCGACTTCTAATTTTGGGCGGTTCCAGTTTTCTGTAGAAAAAGCGTATAAGGTTAAAAACTCAATACCAAGTTTGGCACAGGTTTTAATCGTTTTTTTTACAGATTTCGTTCCGTTTTCATGACCAAATGCTCTTAAAAAGCCTTGTTGTTTGGCCCAACGACCATTTCCGTCCATGATAATGGCCAGATGTTTGGGTAAGTTTTTGTGGTCTATAGAGTCTAGTAAATCCATTTTTATTAATATGCGCAATAGCAGGGTTTTTGTCCAAAGGTATACGTTAATGTAATACCTGAGAAAACATACCAGTCATTATTATTTAAATTTCCAAAATGCATAATATTTGCATTGGTTGTATTTGGGTTGCTTCCGTCAATATCATCCGTAAAAGTATAACGGGCTCCAACTTCAAGTCCCAAAACAAAATTGGGCGAAATATTCGATTTTATACCCAATGTTATAGGTATTGCAAATGAATTTCCATTTTGTGTATGCGTTACGTTTGGACTTGTTGTGTAACGATACAGCTGGTCAAACATAAAGAAACTTAATCCTGAATATACATAAGGCGTAATTTTCATATGATCATCATGAAGGTTAAAGTCGAAAAAATTAAACTCTAAACCTGCAGAAAGTTCTTTTATATCATTTTTAAAGCTATAACCTCTTTTGCTTCTGCCTGTTTCTTCTGAATCCAGATCATTTCCGGAAACGGAAGATTGTGTATAAGAGAAACGATAGGAATGACGCGGACTCTTATTCCATTTATATAAAACGCCAAAAGCTATTTTATCCGGATTAATATAAGTTGTACTACCAACGTCTCCTACAAAGTTGCTTCCACCAAGAAAAACACCAATCTCATTTATTTGAGCATTCAGTGTGATAAAGGGAAAAAAACATAACAATAAATTAAAAATTTTCTTCATTTAATTCAAAATTGCGTGCAAATATAATAATTATCAATACGAATCAACGTTCCTTTGATTAAATGTGCTTTTTTTTCAATTTACGTTATGATTTTGAAACATTTAATGAGGATTCGATACATGCAGAACGAGAAAAAGTGGTATTATCGTATATTGAGGTGTCGGAAAAGGCCTAATTTCTTTTGTCCTCACCCCAAAGCAATTTATTTCTCAATGTTTTCAGGAAAGTTTCGCCCGGAATTTCTATCATTTTAATTTTGAAGCCTGTTTTACTGATTGTTAAAACAGATTCATTTTTAACTGAAGCAATTCTCGAATCTAACGAAACTAAATATTGATCTTCTCTTCCGGAAACACGAAGTTTTATCTCTGTATTATCAGGAATTACAAGTGGTCTGGCGTTTAAGTTATGTGGCGCTATTGGTGTAATGACTAAACTTTCGACATTAGGCGTTAATATTGGTCCGCCACAGCTTAATGAATATCCTGTCGAACCCGTTGGTGTAGAAATTATCAAGCCATCTGCCCAGTATGAATTTAAATATTCATTGTTTAAATAGGTGTCAACCGTAATCATCGATGTGGTGTCTTTTCGGCTTACCGTAACTTCGTTCATAGCGAAATTAAGATCATCCTCAATTGCATCATTTTTGGGTTCACAGGTTAAACTCAGTAATGTTCTTTCAGAAATCGTATAATTTTTATCAATCACAAACTGCAAAAAATTATCAATACTTTCTTTCGGAACAGTTGCCAAAAAACCTAATCTTCCGGCATTGATTCCTAATATAGGTACACCGGAATTACGAACTAAGGTAGCGGCTCTTAAAATAGTACCGTCACCTCCAATGCTAATCAGCATTTCAAAACTATCATCTAATGACGTGCTCGAAGCAAAGGTTTTATATTCCTTTTTTACGAGTTGCTTTTCGTGAAGCATTTTCAGAAAGTTTTCTTCAATTACCATTTCGACATTATTGGTATTGAAAAACACAAAAATATCTTTGATAATGGGCTCTGTACTGTTTTGATAATACTGTCCGTAAATGGCTACTTTCATTCTTTTTAATTAGATAATGTGTTAATTAGATAATTTTGGCAATTAGAAAATTAGATAATGTTTATTGAGTCGGAAAATTATCTAATTGACTCATTCTCTAATTTTCTCATTATATATTAAGGTATTTGTCTAAATAATCTGAACGTTCTTTTAAACTGTTGATATAAGCATCTTCCTGATGTTCAGAAATAATTTCATAACCGTATCTTCTATACGTCTGAATAATTTCATTCATAGGCCCAACGCCAATTTTTATGGTAATCTGAACGTTTTCTAAGTCAGCTTCAGATACAAAACAGCCCAGAATCTTGCCGTTATTGCTTTCTACAATTTGAGTAACCTGACCCATTGAGTAATCTAAAAGTCCTTTTTGAACGATAATAATACCGCCTTGTTCTTTTAAAAATGGAGTTTCCTGAAAAAATTTCATGATATCTTCCATTTCATAATAACCAACATAAGCATTGTTTTCGTCAAGAACCGGAATTACGTTTGTGTGGTTTTTTGCAAAAACTTCTAAAACATCGAGCCATATCATTGATTTTCTGGCAAAAAAACGTTCCAGGGTATATTTGTAATCGATGGCTTTTTTATCTAAATCAAAAGTTTCAACATCGTCTGAAGCGATACTTCCAATAAAAATTCCATTTTCTAAAACAGGAAAATGCGAGAAATTCAAATCGGCAAAAAAGTCCTGAACAGATGCTATCGTTTCCTGACTATCAATCGCTCTGAAATCATTGGTGATATAATTAGTAATTTCTGTCATAAATCAATTGAGGATATTTGATGCAAAATAATCAAAAAATAGCAAAAACTGCTACGTTTTACTTTGTATTTTTGTCGTAACAAATATAGTGTTACTAGAATTAATTATCTATTTATATGACAAAGTTAAGTGTAAATATCAATAAAATTGCAACCTTAAGAAATGCACGTGGCGGAAATGTTCCTAATTTATTAAAAGTTGCTGCCGATATTCAGAAATTCGGAGGTCAGGGAATCACCATTCATCCACGTCCGGACGAGCGTCACATACGTTATCAGGATGCCCGCGATTTAAAAGCAATCGTTCATACCGAATATAATATTGAAGGAAATCCACAGCACAATTTTATCGATTTGGTTTTAGAATGCAAACCAACGCAGGTTACCTTAGTTCCTGATGCAATTGGTGCCATTACATCTTCTGCAGGTTGGGATACGATAAAAAATCAGGATTATTTGACTGAAGTGATTCAGGAATTTCAACGTAACGGAATCAGAACTTCGATTTTTGTTGATCCAATTAATGAAATGATCGAAGGCGCTAAAAAAACGGGAACAGACAGAATCGAATTATACACCGAAGCTTTTGCACATCAATACGATTTAGGAAATAAAAACGGAATTGATCCTTACATTAAAGCAGCAGAATTGGCGAACGTATTAGGTTTGGGAATCAACGCCGGACACGATTTAAGTTTGGATAATATTCAGTTTTTCAAACAAAATATTCCGGGATTATTAGAAGTTTCTATTGGTCACGCTTTAATTTCAGAAGCACTTTATCTTGGTTTGGATAATGTGGTGAATATGTATTTGAATAAATTGAAATAAAAAGAAGTATGGCATGACCCGCAGTCACGAAGCCTCGGGAGCGGGTTGGGCTTTTCGTTTAAATCTTTTGTTTTTTGAAAAAAAACAAAAGGATTTCCACTTCTATCCCTCATGCGACATACCGGTAACAATGAGCTTTTTAGGATATAAGTTTTAAACAAAAAATAAAACATTTACATCGGTTAAAAATTGATTTATAATTGTCTATTTTCGCACTTTTCTTATTAAAACCCAAGTGCCAAAAACAATTATTCTCCTTTTATTATTATTTTGTTTTTCTAATGTATTTGCGCAATCCAAAGCAACTATAATGGGGAATATAAAATCTTCTGATAACGAAAACCTCATTGGTTCCAGTATTTCCTTAGAAACCAATAAGCAGCACTATTTTGCGGTATCAGATTCTTTGGGTAATTTTTCGCAAAATATTCCTTTAGGACAAGTTACGATAACTGTAAACCAGATTGGTTTTCTTAACAATACTGTCAGTTTTAATTTGACCAAAGACACTATAATTTCAATTGTATTAGAAAAAGATATTTCCCTTTTAAAAGAAGTGGTCATTTCTAATGATAAAAAAAGCGGGATTACAACTTTATCAGGCGGAAAATTATCTTTCAATTTAAAAGAATTATCATCAGTCCCAACCGTTTTAGGAACTACAGATATTATAAAATTGTTGCAATTGACGCCCGGAGTTCAGAATTCCGGAGATGCAAACGGATATTTATATGTAAGAGGCGGAGATCCCGGACACAATGCCATATTATACAACGGAACTCCAATATACGGAATGTCGCATTTACTAGGCATTTTTCCTTTTTACAACACAGACCATATTAAGGAAGTAGAATTTGATAAATCAAGTTCCAATGCCAAATACGGTGGACGTTTAAGTTCGACAACGCTTTTAATTCCGAATAAAAAAGTGTCTTCGGAATTTGAAATTCAGGGAAATGTCGGAATTTTAGCCTCGCAGCTTACTTTGGCAATTCCGATGACCGAAAAAACCGGAATTTATATTTCGGGCAGAAAAACTTACATTGATGAAATTGTTGCGCCATTATTGAATTCCGATTCGAAAAACAAAGATGTTCAGGATATGAAATACGGATTTTCAGATGGAAATATAACATTCATATCTCAAATTTCTAAAAACAATCTGCTTTCTGTTGACGCTTTTATTAGCGGAGATGAATTGAAAATCAAAGATGAAAATTTGGCTCTGAAAACCAGTTTAGAATGGAGTAATTTTACTGTTTCTCCAACTTTAACAACTACAATTTCGCCTAAAGTGAACATGTCAAACTCTGTTTATTTTAGTCAATATTCGAATGATTTGAAAATGGAACAAGCGACAATTCAGTTTGGAGTTTCATCTTATGTAAAAGATTTTGGGTTTAATAATTCAGTTCGATATTCCATTAAAAACATTTCTTTTGAATCTGGTTTTCAATATGTATATCATGATTTGCAGCCTCAAAAAGTCAATGTAGAAAATCTGACTTCTAATAATAATACTTCTCAAAACAATAGTATAAATGCAAATGAAGCTTCTGTTTTTACAACTGCAAAACCAAAATTATTCGATAATGTAATCGCAGAATTAGGACTTCGAATCAATTATTATACTTCCGGTTCTAATAATTCGTATTTGCATTTTCAGCCACGCGTATTGTTGAATTATTACCCAAACAATAAATACTCTTTTTATGCTTCTTACAACAAACAATATCAATATTTGAGTTTGATAACGACTTCGAGCGTTGGAATCCCGACAGATTTTTGGATTGCGAGTTCAGATGGCATAAAACCACAATCATCAGACGAATTTTCTATTGGTTCAAACCAAAATATTTCAAGAAACTATAGTTCTTCTTTTGGAGGATTTTATCGTTTGATGAAAGATTTGCTGGAATATCCTTATGGAATAACGCAGTTTAATGAAACTACAACACTTAAAAATGATTTGCTGGTTGGAAAAGGAAAAGCGTATGGACTTGAAATGATGTTGAAAAAAAGCAACGGAAAATTTACCGGCTGGTTAAGTTATACATTGAGCTGGTCTGATCGAAATTTTGATGAACTTAATAACGGAAACACCTATTTTGCCAAATATGATCGTCGCCATAATCTTTCGGTAGTTGGAATGTATGATTTAAACCAAAAATGGAATTTTGGCGTTACGCAGATTTTTAGTTCCGGAAACCGATTTACGATGCCAACTTCCTGGTATTTTATCAATAATAATCCAGTCAAAGAATATTCAGGTTATAATAATGCGCAAATGCCAAATTATATCAGAACGGATCTTTCTGTGAATTACTTTTTCCTGAAAACAAATAAAAAAGAAAGCGCTTTGAATTTCTCTATTTATAATACCTTTAATATCGATAATCCAATTTATGTGGTGCTGAATGTTCAGGTAAACGAAGATAAAACAAGCGTTGTTGTAAAACAGGAAAAAAAGGTTTTGTACAGAATTCTTCCTTCGGTAAGTTGGAGATTTAAATTTTAAAAGATGAAAAAATATATACTGTTTCTTTTTGTTTTAATAATGGCAGGTTGTTCTAAAGATGATTTTAGTGAACAAAAAAGCCTCGAATCTAAAATTGTTGTAGAAGGCTGGATCGAAGAAGGCGATTATGCACAGGTTTTATTGTCGAGCAGTATTCCGGTTACAGATGTTATTGATTCTACAAACGTTTTAAATCATGTTATAAGATCAGCAAAAATTACTATTTCTGACGGAGAAACATCTGAAGTTTTAAAAGTTAAAAACGATAAAAACCGAGTGCCGCCATTTGTATATTACGGATTAACCTTAAAAGGAGAAGCAGGAAAAGAATATTCGCTTAAAATTGAATATTTAAATCGGGTTGTAGAAGCGGTAACAACAATCCCAAAAACGGTTCAGTTAAAAAGTGCCGAGTATATAAAAAAAATTCCTACAGACACAACAGGTTATGTTTTTGTAAAATTTGATGATCCCTTAAATGAAAAAAACTATTACCAGATTGCAACAAAAATCGATGGCGAAGAACCTATTTTTGTTCCGTCATTTTATGGTAATTTAGACGATAAAAATTTTCAGACAGCTTCAGTTTCGCAACAAATAAACAGAGGAATTATACTTTTTCCTAAAACAAAATTCACACCTTATTTTGCGGATGGCGATTTGATTTTTGTAAAATTAAGAACGCAAAACAAAGATGCCTTAGATTTCTGGAACAGCTGGCAAAACGAAATTGTAAACAGCAGAAACCCTATTTATCCTGCAAATACGAGCCTGAAATCGAATATAAAAGGCGGAATAGGTATTTGGGCCGGTTATGGGCAAAGTACTTTAATTGTAAAAACGCCTCCAAAAAAATAAAGCCGATTTGAAATTATTTTCAAATCGGCTTTTATTATGATTCTAAAAAGAATATTATTTTTCGAAAGCTTTAATAAAATCTTCAAATTTAGTTTCGAAAGTACTGAATCCTTCTGAGAAATATGTACTCATAGAAACTTCAGTATTGTCATTAAATTTAAGGTATTCTACTGTATCATAGTACTGAACTGTTACTTCTGTACCACCATCATAAGTCCAATATCCGCCTTCATCGTAACCTGCATCAACAACCCATTTAGGTTGTGTAGTTGTATAGCTATATCCTTTTTCTGCATGCTGAATAATATCGGCTATTTTAGTTCCGTCTTTTTTAGAAACTAAAATTAACTTCATGTTTTTATTAAAATTAGCAACTTTACCATCAGCATTTTTCTTGTAATAAGCGTTTATATCAGCATAATAAGTTGGAGAATTATAATTATTTGGATAAGTTACCGTTTGTTCAAGCGCGGCATCATCTGCAGCAGCAGTTGCAAGATCTGTTTGAGCAACAATAACAAAATTGTCCATCAATTTGATCAATCCATTTGCTTTTCCTCTGTATTGAACAAGTGCATCGTTGTCAATTAAACCATCGATGTTTGCAGTACTTCCTGAATTAAAGTCAAGTAAAGTTTTTCCGTTGTAAGTAAGAACAGCTTTAGAGTTGCTTTCAGCAGATTTTTTACCACTCATTTCCCAAGTATAACCATCATTTAAGGTCATTTTATAAGCGAAATCATCTGGTGATTGGTTTTTACTGGAATATTTAGCAGTTTGAGTAAATGTAGCCGATTGTACATTGTCAATTGTTAAGATCGCATCTGATGAAGAAGGAAGGAAAATATTGTCATATACATCTGCGTTTCCATTATAACTATCAAAAAGTTCAACTTTTACATCAGAAGAAACACTTTTTGAAGAAAAAGAAGCATTGTTTGCCGTTTGAGATTCTTTAGCAGGAAAAACAAATTTCAATTCTGTAGTCGATGCTGTTTTATCCCATTTTTTTCCTGCGTTGTTCCAGGTATAAACACCATAAACGCCAGAAATATTGATAATATCTTCAACTTCATTATCATTTTTTCCGTTAAAAATATCAACAGTACTAATGTCTAACAGTCTGTTTAAATTTTCGATTGCTTCAATAGCGCTTGAACTTTTTGTTTTGTCTAATTGTACCAACATGTCATTAGCTTCAGCTTCTAATTTTATTTTTTGGTCAGCTGGTTTTAATGCAGAGTAAGGTTGTTTAACGATTGCTGCAATTTGTTCTGCTAATGTTTGTTCTGGAGTTTCCGGAGTGTTTTCCGGACTGTCTTCACTTGAACATGAAATAGTAAGTTGAGAAACAACTAATGATAATAAAAGTAGTTTTTTAATCATGGTATGGTATTTAATTAATGGATTAAATCAAATTTTCAGCTTGATTTTTAAAGCCGCAAGATACTTTAACAGATTTTAGAAAGCTTACGTGAAACCGTAAAATCGTAAACTTTTTTAATAAAATATCCTTCAATTAATTTTAAGGATAACTTCTAATGAGAGATTGAAGAATAAGTTTTTTACCTTTGTATTAATAGTTTTTAAAAGCAAAATAGAGATGTTATACTCAAAAATAGAAGGCGAAGGAAAACCATTTATCATCATGCATGGATTTCTGGGGATGTCTGATAACTGGAAAACGCTGGCAGGACAATATGTAGAAGCTGGTTTTCAGGTTCATATTTTAGATTTGCGAAATCACGGCCGCAGTTTTCATTCAGATGAATGGAGTTACGAAGCCATGGTACAGGATGTTTTCGAATATTGTCAGGCGAATCAATTAGCTAAAATTGATATTCTAGGACATTCGATGGGCGGAAAAGTAGCTATGCTTTTTGCAACCACACATCCTGAAATTGTCGATAAATTAATTGTCGCAGATATTGGTCCAAAAGCCTATAAACAACATCATCAGGATATTTTGGCAGGTTTAAATGCAGTAGATTTTTCTGTAAAACCAAGCCGAAATGACGTCGAAGCAATCGTAGCGCAATATGTTCCTGATTTTGGAACTCGCCAGTTTTTATTGAAAAATTTATATTGGCAAGAACCGGGACAATTAGCTTTTAGGTTTAATCTTGAAGTTTTCAATAATAATCTCGATGCAATCGGGAAAGCTCTGGCCGATGATTTGGTTTTCGATAAACCAACCTTATTTATCCGCGGCGGAGAATCAGGCTATATTTTAGATGAAGATTTTGATGCAATACGCCAGCATTTTCCAAATGTAAAGTTCGAAACCATTCCAGATGCAGGACATTGGCTTCATGCCGAAAATCCTAAAATGTTTTTCGAATTAACGACGGAGTTTCTAAAAGAGTAATCGTTTTTGATAAAATTTTCATTACTTTTATTAAAACTTTAAATCAAAAACTATGAATTTTTTACTCAGACTTCTTGTTACTGCAGCATTGGTTTTATTAATCGCTAATTTTCTGCCGGGAGTTCATGTTGCCAGTTTCGCCACAGCTGTAATTGTAGCAGTGGTTTTAGGATTGCTGAATCTTTTTATAAAACCAATATTAGTTATCCTGACATTGCCTGTCACATTCATTACTTTAGGTTTATTTTTATTGGTCATAAATGCAATTATAATTTTGTTGTGTACTAATATTGTTGGAGGCTTTGCGGTCGATTCCTTCTGGACAGCGTTGATCTTTAGTATTATATTGTCTATCCTTCAGTCTATTACATATAAAATACTTGGAGACGATAAATAAACCTAAAATATAAAAGGCGTTTAAAACGTCTTCAAATACAATAGATTAAAAACTTGGTTGGGTTGCAAAAATTTTATAATTTTGCAACCCAATTTTATTATGTAAATTAAAGAAGAGATGGATATTAAAAGAGTAGCAATAGACGCTGTGAATGAAACGATCGTAATGACAGTTGTTCACATGGATTATAAAGGTCAAGTAGCAAAAAGAATAAACGAAAAAATGCCTTTGGCTACCGTTAAAGGTTTTAGAAAAGGACAAGTTCCTAAAGACCTTGTTGAAAAACAATACGGAAAAGCAATTAAGCAGGAAGAAGTTAAAAAAGTAGTTGATTTGGCTTTAGAGCGTTTTGTTCAGTCTGAAAGATTAAATCTTTTAGGAACTCCTCTTGCTAAAGAAAACGAAAACTTTGACTGGGATGCAGAAGAACTAACTTTCGAATACGAAATTGGTTTGGTTCCTAACTTCGAAATTGATTTAGAAGCAAAAAATAATATCGTAAAATATATCGTTACGGCCGATGATAAATTAATCGACGGACAAGTAGAACGTATCCAAAAACAATTTGGAAAAGCAAATCCAGTTGAAAAAATTACTGCTGATTCTGATATTACAGGAACTTTCGTAAACGAAGAAAACGGAATCGAAAACAAAACAACTTTTTCATTGTCAGTTTTTAAAGATAAAAAAACAGCTGATTTATTTATCGGAAAAGAAGTTGGAGATGTAGTTACAGTAAACACAAAAGGTTTATTCGAAGACGATCACCAATTAATGGATTACTTAAAAGTAGGTCACGATAATGTTCATGGTTTAGCAGTTGATGTAGCTTTTACAATCGAAGCAATCAATGTTTCTGAACCAGCAGAATTAAATCAGGAGTTATTCGATAAACTTTTTGGAGAAGGAAAAGTAGCTTCATTAGAAGATTTGAAAGCTAAAATTAAAGAAGATGCTGAAGCTCAATTCGCACAGCAAGCAGATCAAAAATTATTGTTAGACGTTCAGGATTTCCTAATCGAAAGCACAAAATTTGATTTACCGGCTGAATTCCTTAAAAAATGGCTGCAAACTGTTGGAGAGAAAAAACTTTCTGCACAAGAAGCTGAAGCTGAATACGCAAGATCTGAAAGAGGATTACGTTTTCAATTAATCGAAGGAAAAGCAATGGCTCAAAGCAATATCCAAATTACATTTGAAGATTTGAAAGCTTTTACAACAAACGCTATCAGACAACAAATGGCACAATTTGGACAAACAAATCCAACTGACGAAGAAGTTCAGGGAATTGTAGCAAGAGTTTTATCGAACCAGGAAGAAGTAAAAAGACTTTCTGAGCAAGTTGTGGCTGAAAAATTGTTAGAAGTGTTTAAAGAAAAAGCAAATCCAACAACTAAAGAAGTAACTTACGAAGAATTTATCGCTGCGTCTTACGGAGAATAATTTTCTAAATTAAATATATTTAGAGCGTCAGGATTTTTTTCCTGACGCTCTTTTGTTTTAACTTATTTTTTGATTACTTTTCAGGAGCTAATCCAGCTATCGTTACAAGTTTTTTCATGCCTGCCTTTTTTTGTAAGGTAAAAAAAGAGCTTCCGCTGGTCGCTTTTTTTTACCAACAAAAAATAGTTGTCATTTCAAAAAGCTTTTCACTGCTATCTGGGCTAGAAATAAGACATATTGACATTCTTTAGAAAAGGGTATGACCTTTGTGGGAATTAAAAATATAATACCAAAAATTAAGTAAAACTTTAGACAGATAAAATATGAACTACGGTAAAGAATTTAAAAAATTTGCTACAAAGCACCAAGGAGTAAACGCTATGTACTACGACAAAATCGTAGCAGCAATGAATCCAACTAATATGACTCCATACATTATCGAAGAACGTCAGTTGAACATTTCTCAATTAGACGTTTTTTCAAGATTAATGATGGACAGAATCATCTTTTTAGGAACAGGTATCGACGATCAAATCGCAAATATCGTTCAGGCACAGTTATTATTTTTAGAAAGTGCTGATGCATCAAAAGATATTCAAATTTATCTAAACTCTCCAGGAGGAAGCGTTTACGCAGGTCTTGGAATTTATGATACCATGCAATACATCAAACCAGATGTAGCTACAATTTGTACCGGTATGGCAGCCTCAATGGGAGCTGTTTTATTATGCGCAGGAGCAGCAGGAAAACGTTCTGCTTTACCACATTCAAGAGTTATGATTCACCAGCCATCAGGAGGAGCACAAGGAGTTGCAACTGACATGGAAATCAACTTACGCGAAATGTTGAAACTTAAAGATGAATTGTACAACATTATTTCACACCATTCAGGACAATCTTTTGAAAGAGTACACAAAGACAGTGAGCGTGATTACTGGATGAAAGCTGACGAAGCAAAAGAATACGGAATGATTGATGAAGTATTAAGAAGAGGATAAAAAATTAGTTTCAGGTTTCGGGTTTCAAGTTGCTTAGTTAACTTGAAACTTGAAACAAAATAAACTTGAAACAAAAATATAAGTTAATAAGCTACTAAGTTTTTGAGGTTTTAATGAAAAATCTCAGAAACTTATTAACTTTGCAGCTTAGTAACTAAAAGAGAATGGCTAAAGTAGTATTAGAATGTTCGTTTTGTGGAAGAAAAAAGCCAGAAACCAATTTATTGATTGCAGGTATTAATGCACATATCTGTGATAAGTGTATTGAACAAGCACACGGAATTGTATTAGAAGAATTAAAATCAAGCGGAAGCGCAAAACTTGTTGGTGACTTAATTTTAAAGAAACCAAAAGAAATCAGAGCTTTCTTAGATCAATATGTTATTGGTCAGGATCAGACAAAAAAAGTAATGTCAGTTGCGGTTTACAATCACTACAAACGTTTAATGCAACAGCAATTAGACGACGAAGTAGAGATCGAAAAAAGTAACATCATTATGGTTGGACAAACCGGAACCGGAAAAACATTGGTAGCAAAAACTATTGCAAAAATGTTAGACGTTCCTTTGGCAATCGTAGATGCAACCGTACTTACAGAAGCAGGTTATGTAGGTGAAGATGTCGAAAGTATTTTGACACGTTTACTGCAAGCCGCTGATTATGATGTAACAAAAGCCGAAAGAGGAATCGTATTTATTGATGAAATTGATAAAATTGCCCGTAAGAGCGATAATCCATCCATAACACGTGACGTTTCTGGTGAAGGTGTACAACAAGCATTATTGAAATTATTAGAAGGAACAGTTGTAAACGTACCACCAAAAGGAGGCCGTAAACATCCGGACCAGAAATTTGTTGAGGTAAATACCCAAAACATCCTGTTTATTGCAGGTGGTGCTTTTGATGGAGTAGAACGTATTATTTCTAAACGTTTAAACCGTCAGGCAGTTGGATATTCAACTTCAAAAAATGTAGACAATATCGACAAAGACAATTTATTGCAATATATCATTCCAAAAGATATCAAAGATTTTGGTTTGATTCCTGAGATAATTGGTCGTTTGCCAGTTTTAACGCATATGGATCCTTTAGACAGAGAAACTTTACGTGCCATCCTGACACAGCCTAAAAATGCGTTAATCAAACAGTATCAAAAATTATTCTTAATGGATGATGTTGAATTTAGTATTACTGATGAAGCATTAGATTTTATTGTTGATAAAGCTTTAGAATACAAATTAGGAGCCCGTGGATTACGTTCTTTGTGCGAAGCAATCTTAACAGATGCAATGTATGAATTACCAAGTTCAGACGATAAAGTTTTGACAATCGATGAAGATTATGCGAAACATACCTTAAGTAAAAATTTATTGAAACGAATGGAAATCGCTTCATAAATCTTGATATTACTTTGACAAAATTTACTTAAAACCTGTTCAATTATTTGAGCAGGTTTTTTTTATTGGTTAATGCAAAGTATAAAACCCTTAGTTTTAAATGTAAATTTTTATTAATTGCGTTTTTGTATCTTTATAAAATCACTACTAAAACTATTGCGTTATGAATGAAGCTGTTGAAGAATCTAATGGACATATATTTCTTTGGCAAGTTATAAATGTCATCGGATTTTTAATCATACTATATGTATTGTATTTGCTGATTAAGTTTTTACGAAACAAGTTTAGAAAATAATCAGTGTTTAAAACATATATTATTTTACAATCTTTAAATAAGGATTAGTATTAGAAACTAATTCATTGTTTAACCAAAGGCTTTTTTTAGTAATAGAATTTGGTGTTCTGCTGTATTCAACTTTTATTATATCGGTAATGTTTTGACTCCATTGAATATAAGTTTCCGGATATTCTTCTTCTTTTGAAGCATTCAGGAAAACACGAATAACATTATAATTGTCTTGTTTGTAAATTAAAAAGTTACGAGGATAATCAGTACCGTTTGGTTGTTCAATTAATTTACCTTTTACCAAATAAAGAATTTTAATTTTACTTTGGTCATAAGCATTTGGAGTATTAGAATCCAGTAAATCTTTACCATTAGAATTTACAATTACAATATTTTGACTTGCATCAACATTAAATCCATCTATTGTCTTAACCTGATCAGCATTGCAACCGAATAAAAAGAATGCGCTTAAGCAAATGAAAATCATATTCTTCATTTTTGGTTTTTTTTAAATTTAGATAAATATAAGAAAAATCTAATAAATTATTTTATTGCACTCTAAACTTCTCCCGATATTCAATTGGTTTCATTCCCACCATTTTATAGAATACTTTTCTAAACGCTTTTGGATCATTATAACCGGTTTTTTCAATAATTTCTGAAATTGAAAGTTGGGTTTGTTCGAGGTATTTTTTAGAACTTTCAACTCTTATATTTTGCAAATATTCAATTGGCGGAATTCCTGTAACTTGTTTAAATCTTCGTGTCATGTTTCTGGCACTTGTTGGAATATCTTTTGTAATTTCTTCCAGTTTTTCAATAGAGTGATATTGACTTTCAATTTTTTGCTGCAACATAGCAACCAAAGTGTCATTATGCAAATGATTCGGTCTAAAAGTGCTGAAATAACTTTGTTTATATCGGTTTAAATCAATAGAAAAAATCTTCGCAATCTGAACTGCAATCTCATTTCCGCAATATTTCTGAACCAAAAGAATCAATAAATGAAACGTTGAGGTAGAACCGCCGCTTGTATATAAACTTCCATCAGCAGTTAGAGTTTCTTCGGCTTTTAATTTCACTAACGGAAAAGCTTTTGTAAAAGCACTGCAGGCGTCAACATGCGTTGTTGCGAGTTTTTCGTTCAGTAAACCTGAAGCAGCAAATAAAAATGCACCTGTACAAAAACTCGCCAATTCAGCTCCGGCGCTATGTTGTTTTTGCAGCCAGGGAATAAATTTTTTATTCTTGACAATCATTTCACTCATATTGTCTGTAGTAAAAGCAGGAATTAAAATCAAATCTAAAATCTCATTCAAACTTTCGATTGAATTGACTTTATAACCAAATAAATACTCTTGCTCAATTTGTTCTTTCGATTGAAAAACCCTGATTTCAAATGGATTTTCAGCTTTATTAGAAAGCTTATTCGCAGTTTCAAAAACTTCTAAAATTGCTGCTATACTCAATAATTTGTAATCGTGCGGTACAATTAATCCTAGTTTCTTAGTCATGGCATTTTTTGTTTTAGAGAAATGATTTCATACAAAAATAGCTATTTTGTCTTAAATGACCCTAAAGATGACTTTTAATGTATGTTTGGGTAAATTGTAATATTTTACATTTGCTTTAAATAATTTGTAATTTTATATAATACTAATTTCTATTTTAATAAATAAATAATGATAACGGTAAAAAATATAACAAATGCATCAATAAACAAAGTTTGGGAATACTGGACTTTACCGGAACATATCATAAAATGGAATTATCCTTCGCAGGATTGGCACACACCTTTTGCAGAAAATGATCTGAGAGTTAGCGGAAAATTCAATTACAGAATGGAAGCAAAAAATAAAAGTGAAGGTTTTGATTTTAAAGGAGAATATACCAAAGTTCAAAATTTGCTTTTAATAGAATATAAACTTGTTGATAACAGAACAGGAAGCATTCATTTTGAAAGTAAAGGTGATAAAGTGAAAATTACAGAAATATTTGAACCTGAAAAAGGAAATTCTGAAAGTATGCAGAAAGAATGGTGTCAGGCAGTTATAGATAATTTTAAGACATATGTCGAAAATAATTAAAGTATAAAAACATAATTTTTAAATAAATAGATAATGATAACAGTAAAAAATACAATCAACGCCTCAATAGATAAAATTTGGGAATTCTGGACATTACCGGAACACATTACAAAATGGAGTTTTGCATCGCCAGATTGGCATACGCCTTATGCTGAAAATGATTTGCAGGAAGGCGGAAAATTCAAATCGACAATGGCTGCAAAAGATGGCAGTATGAGTTTTGAATTTGGCGGCGAATATACTTTAGTAGAAAAAAATAAAGCAATTGAATATGTATTAGGAGATGGAAGAAAAGTCGAAATCAGTTTTACCGAAACACCAAATGGAGTAGAAGTAATCGAAAGTTTTGATCCAGAAACAGTAAATCCTGTAGAAATGCAGCAAGGTGGCTGGCAGGCCATTTTGGATAATTTTAAAAGTTACGCAGAAAATAATTAAGGAAGGTGCAAAGATTTATAGGCTCAAAGGGACAAAGGAACAAGTGTGAAATAGATAACTAAAAACTTTGCGCCTTAGCGACTTTGTGGCAAAATGGTTTAACTTAAAAATATAAAAAAATGACAAAACAAATATGGTTGAATTTGCCCGTTAAGGACGTGGTAAAATCAAAAGCTTTTTTCTCTAAAATAGGATTTTCTTTTAATGAACAGCACGACACGCCAAGTTCGACTTGCATGTTAGTTGGCGAAGGAAATTTTGTAGTTATGCTTTTTGAAGAATCACTATTTGCCGGTTTTTCTCAAAACAAACTTACAGACACAAAAGAAAGCTCAGAAATTTTAATTTCGGTTGACGCCGAAAGTGTTGAAGAAGTTGATCAATTAGCAAAAAAAATAGAAGAAGCTGGCGGAAATCTATTTAGTCCTCCTGCAGAAAGTCAGGGCTGGATGTACGGCCTGGCTTTTGCAGACCTGGATGGTCATCGCTGGAATGTTCTCTTTATGGATTTTAGTAAATTACCAAAATAATAGGAGATGGAAACGTTAGAATTTAAAATCAGAATTAAAGCTCCGGTTGAAAAAATCTGGTCGATTTTATGGGAAGATGAAACCTATAGAAAATGGTCAGGAACTTTTTGCGAAGGTTCTTATGCGGTAAGTAATTGGAACGAAGGTGATAAAATACATTTCATGTCTCCAAATGGACAAGGAATGAATAGTATTATCGAAAAGAAAATTCCAAATGAATATATGGCTTTTAAGCATTTGGGAGAAATAAAAGATTTTGAGGAATTGCCAATCGACGAAGAAACTAAAGAGTGGAGCGGTGCAATGGAAACATACCGACTAATGCCTGATGATGAGTTTACAGATTTGGTTGTTGAGGTCGATGTAGTAGAGAAATATTTAGACTATTTTAAAGAAGCTTTCCCAAAAGGATTAGAAATCGTAAAGGAATTATCTGAAAATAAAGAATAGAAAATAGAAACAAAAAACAACAATAAAAATCAAGATCATGGCAACATCAGTAAACCCTTATTTATTATTTAACGGAAATTGCGAAGAAGCATTTCTGTTTTACAAATCAGTTTTTGGAGGAGAATTTCCGTATATCGGAAAATTTAAAGACATGCCGAAAGACGAAAACGGAAGCTGTCCCGAAATATCTGAGAAAGATGCAAACAGAGTAATGCACGTTTCGCTGCCAATTGGAAAAACCATTTTAATGGGAAGTGATAGCAACGAACAATCAGGCGATGTAGTTTTTGGAGGAAATTTTTCAGTATCCATCAATGTGGAAAGTGCAGAAGAAGGCGATAGAATCTTCAACGGACTTTCGGCAGGAGGAACTATTTATATGCCCATGAATAAAACATTTTGGGGAGCTTATTTCGGAATGTTCAAAGATAAATTTGGCGTAAGCTGGATGGTAAATTTCGATGAGTCAGAGGCACACAAAGAATACAATAGTTAAGTTATTCTAATAGCGGAACATATTTGTTAAATTAATTCAAAAAGCACATTCTTATGTGCTTTTTCTTTTCAAAAAAACAAGGATTATCCTTTTTTATAAACATTAGATTGCCGATTTTTGTCGCTTCTTAAAATCAATAAAGATAAAATGGCGATAGAAGATAAAGAGATTATTTTATTAAAAGTTTCAGGACACGATAAACCAGGGGTTACAGCAGGTTTAACAGCTGTATTAGCCGCTTACGATGCTAATATTTTAGATATTGGTCAAGCCGATATTCACGATACGCTTTCTTTAGGAATTTTGTTCGAAATCAAAGCTGGTTCGACTTCTGGACCTGTTTTAAAAGATTTGCTTTTCAAAGCATATGAACTCGAAATCAAGGTTAAGTTTACGCCAATTTCTATCGAAGATTACGAAAAGTGGGTAAAATCACAATCAAAACAACGTTATATCATCAATATTTTAGGCGAAAAACTGGCTGCTTCTCAATTGGCTGCGGTAACTAAAATAATGTCAGATCAAAATCTGAATATCGACTCCATAATTAGACTAACAGGAAGAACTTCTATCGTCGAAAAAGAAGAATATCCTCGTTCCTGCATACAATTATCCGTAACCGGCGAAATTGAAAACAAGATTATTATGACGGCAAGTTTCATGGAAATTTCCAGAACCTTAGACGTTGATATTTCATTTCAGGAAGATAATATATACAGAAGAAACAGGCGTTTGGTGTGTTTCGACATGGATTCTACTTTAATTCAGGCTGAAGTAATTGATGAATTAGCAGAGCTAAACGGAGTAGGAGAACAAGTACGGGCAATCACAGAATCAGCGATGAATGGCGAAATAGATTTCAACGAAAGTTTCAAACAAAGGATGGCTTTGTTAGAAGGTTTAAGCGAAGATGTTTTGCAAAAAGTTGCAGAAAATTTACCAATAACAAAAGGCGCACATCGTTTGATGAAAGCCTTGAAATACTACGGATATAAAACCGCAATTCTTTCCGGAGGATTTACTTATTTTGGCAATTATCTGCAAAAAGAATTAGGCATTGATTATGTTCACGCCAATCAATTAGAAATTAAAGACGGTAAATTAACGGGTAAATATTTAGGCGAAATCGTAGACGGTTTAAAGAAAGCCGAATACCTAAGAGCCATTGCCGAAAAAGAAGAAATTCACATCAACCAAACTATTGCAGTAGGAGATGGGGCAAACGATTTGCCAATGCTAAATTTAGCCGGCCTTGGAATTGCTTTTCATGCAAAACCCAAAGTAAAAGAAAACGCCGCAACATCAATTTCTAGCTTAGGCCTTGACGGAGTTTTATACTTATTAGGCTATCACGATCGATATATTGATATGATGTAATGAAAAGTTGACGTTATTTAGTCTTTGCGAGAAATGAAGCAATCTCCCTAACAAAAGCAAACGATGTATTACTAAGTGAGATTGCTTCATTTCTCGCAAAGACAAACAAACCTTAGTTTTTCAATAAAGCTAAGGTTTTTTTTATGGGCATGTCCCGCCGAAAAAGCGGGTCGGGCTATCCGTTCCAATCTTTTTGTCCGCGGCGGCGGGACAAAAAGGATTTCCACTTCTATCCCTCATGCGATTTAGTGGAATTATCAGTTTTTAATTTTTTCTGGATTGCAATTCTTTTTTAATTTCTTTTAAAGTCTTAAAATTTAGAATAAGGATTGGCAGCAAAGCGAGAGGAATAACCTGAGATGCACCAAATCCTTTTTCAATAACAAGGAATATATTGATAACAAATAAGAAAAGTAAAATTACAGCAAATGCATAGGTCGTTATTTTTGATGTTTTTTGACTATTAAGCAATTCTTCAGTAGTCATTTCGCTAAATTTCTTATTATTCATCTTATTTGGTTTTTGTTAATTAGGTACTTAATTTGACTTGCTAAATTTTAAATTATAGACTTTTTAAAGAGAAAATAATTCTGCTAATTAGTGAAATCCGTGTTTAATTCTTAACTACACACATTTCCTTCAATTGCTCCAAATAATCTCTTTGATTTGAAAGTCTCGGAATTTTATGCTGTCCGCCAAGTTTATCCCTTTCTTTCAGCCAATCATAAAATAAATTTTCTCGTGCCACATTAATCACCAAAGGATTTAAAGTCATATTGTTTTGACGTTTAGCTTCGTAATCAGAATTTAAAGTCTGCAAAGTTTCATCCAGAACTTTCTGAAAAAGACCAACATCAGCAGGTTTTTTCTTGAATTCAATCATCCATTCATGGGCGCCTTTTTCTTTGTCCTGCATAAAAATAGGAGCAACAGTATAATCGATAACTTCAGTTTGAGTAAGCTGACAGGCTTTTGCAATCGCCTGATCGGTATTTTCGACCATTAATTCTTCACCAAAAACATTAATATGATGTTTGGTTCTGCCTGTAACCCGAATTCTATAAGGATTTAAAGACGTAAAACGAACCGTATCTCCAATTAAATAACGCCATAATCCGGAATTGGTTGTAATTACAATCGCGTAGTTTTTATTCAATTCAACATCAGCCAGACGAATCACTTTTTGATTTGGAGTTCCAAAAGTATCCATTGAAATAAATTCGTAGAAAATTCCATAATCCAGCATCAACAATAAATCATTTGAATTATTTAAATCCTGAATAGCAAAAAAGCCTTCTGAGGCATTGTATATTTCGTAATATTTGAAATCTTTACTCGGTAATATTTTCTTGTATTGGTCTTTATATGGAGAAAAATTTACACCTCCGTGAAAATAAACTTCCAGATTTGGCCAGAGTTCCAATAAATTTTGGTTGCCCGTATTTTCTAAAACTTTATTCATTAAAACCAGCATCCACGACGGAACGCCCGCAAAACTGGTTACATTTTCATTTTTGGTTTCATTAATAATTGCGGCAATTTTAGATTCCCATTCGCTCATTAATGACGTTTTGCTGCTTGGCGTACTGCTAAATTCAGCCCATATAGGCATGTTTTCAATCAAAATAGCCGATAAATCTCCAAAGAAAGTATTGTTGTTTTCATAAATCTGAGAACTTCCGCCCAAGCGAAGACTTTTTCCTAAAAACAATTCAGAATCTTCATTGTTATTCAAATACAAACAAAGCAAATCCTTGCTTCCTTTATAATGGCAATCTTCTAAAGCTTCGGTACTTACGGGAATAAATTTACTTTTGGCATTTGTAGTTCCGCTCGATTTTGCAAACCATTTTATAGGAGTTTCCCAAAAAACATTTTGTTCCCCCTGACGCGTACGCTCAATTAAGGGCTGCAGTTCTTCATAAGTTGCAATTGGCACTCTTTCAGTAAAAGTCTGATAGGAGCTTATCGATTCAAAATCATATTGTTTTCCAATCACTGTATTTTCTGAAGCCGTCAATAAATTGTGCAAAAGTTCTTCCTGAACTTCATTCGGGTATTTTAGAAAGAGTTCAATTTGATGTATCCTTTGTTTCAGGACCCAGGAGGCAAACGAATTTATGATTGGTAAGGGCATGAGGGAAAATAGATTTTAGATTGATGATTTACCTTCTAGATTTCATGATTAACATAATCAGGGAAATTTAAAATTTGAATATCGATAGACAAATGCTAACTTTGTCGCTGTATCAAAAATAGTGTTTTTTTATAAAAAAAACCACTCTATTTACAGCAAAGATGAATTTTACACCTAAAATTCAGACTATCTAAAATCTAAAATCAGCAATCTAAAATATAATGACATATCAAGGAGTACTTACAAAAATGCAGACAGAAATAGGAAACCCGATTCAATATTACCTGGTTTTTGAAGATAGTTTTCTTAATATGAATCAGTTATTAAACAAAGAAATTGAGATTAATTTTGTAGGTTATCAATGTCTGAATTGTGATAAAAAGAAAAAAATATTTCGACAAGGTTTTTGTTATGACTGTTTTTATTCAAGTCCTGCTGTGGGAGATTGGATTATGAGACCTGAATTAAGTACTGCCCATTTAGGAATCGCCGATCGAGATTTAGACTATGAGCAAAAAGTGCAATTGCAGCCTCACATTGTTTATTTCGCTTTGGCAAGTGAAGTAAAAGTTGGCGTTACCCGCAAAACACAAGTGCCAACTCGTTGGATAGACCAGGGCGCAACTCAGGCAATTGCCATTGTTGAGGTTCCAAATCGATATTTGGCCGGAATTACCGAGGTTGCCTTAAAAGATCATTACACAGATAAAACAAACTGGAGAAAAATGCTGCAGAGTACCGGAGGTATTTTTGACTTGATTGCCGAAAAAGCAAAAGTAGAAAGTCTAATTCCACCTGAAGCACAAGAATACTTTTATAGTCAAAAAAATGACTTGTATGAATTGAATTATCCGGTTTTAAATTATCCGGCTAAAGTGGCAAGTTTAAATTTAGATAAGACACCTTCGTTTCAGGGAAAACTAATAGGAATTAAAGGTCAATACTTAATTTTTGAAAACGGAACTGTTTTTAACATCCGTGGTTCAGAAGGATACATTGTAAATGTTAACGTCTAGTGTGAGATGCTATTCGTCGATTATTATCACCTAACTGTCTAGTATTTGCTTATTTACATAATAATTTATTTATTTTTAAATCTCTTTCAAAAGCAAAAAATGTAAATTTTGATACATTTGGTTACAATTTTGTAATAATTGCTTATTGAAAGAATCTATTTTTAAAAACAAAAAGTGCCTAGTTTTGAATTAGTTCAATATTTGGATTTTTTTAAATTTAAATTAAGATTTAATAATCTGTAAATTAATTATAAAAATGAGTGTTTTAAGCAAAATAAACCATTACAGGCGAGGCGTAATGCGGAATCTGACTAAGAACATTGGGAAACCAAAAATGCAGCATGATTTTATTCTGGTCGATAAAACGGAAATTAAAAGAGTTTTAATTTGTAGACCGAATGGAAGATTGGGAAACCTTTTATTGATTACTCCGCTTGTTCAGGAAGTTTCACAAGTGTTTCCAAATTGTAAAATCGATTTGTTTGTAAAAGGTACATTAGCACCTATTATATTTGAAAATTACATCGTCGTTAATAAAACGATACACTTGCCTAAAAAACCTTTTAAAAACTTACTTGACTATATAAAGGTTTGGATTTCTATAAAAAAAGAGCCATATGATATGGCCATCAATGTTGATCAAAATTCTTCTTCAGGCAGATTAGCAGTGCGATTTTCAAATGCAAAATATAAATTTTACGGCGATTCAATTGATGAACTGCAAGAGAAAAAAAGCGATTACGAACATATTGCAAAATACCCGGTTTATAATTTCCGAAATTATCTGACAAAACTTAGATTTCCTAAAACCAATAAAATAATTGCACCTTTAGATCTTAAATTATCAGCTGCAGAATTAGCCGGAGGAAAAAAGATTTTAGATTCTTTGGTAGACAGCTCAAAAAAAACAATCTGTTTGTTTACTTACGCTACCGGAACAAAATGTTTTTCAGAAGTTTGGTGGCAAGATTTTTATGCTACACTTAAAGAAGAATATAAAGATTATAATATCATGGAAATTTTACCTGTAGAAAATGTTTCTCAGATAGGTTTTCAGGCACCAACATTTTATAGTGTAAATATTCGCGAAATGGGTGCAGTAATGGCAAACGTAGATTTGTTTATTGGTGCCGATAGCGGTATTATGCATTTAGCAAGTGCTGTTAAAACTCCAACTGTTGGTTTGTTTTCTGTTTCAAACATAAAAAAATACGAACCGTATGACAATTGCAGCGTTGGAATAGATGTTAATTTGTATACTAAAAAAGATTATTTAAAAACCATAAATTCAATTTTGAATAACGGAAAATTAAATATCTATTCAAATGCTATTTAAAAAAGCAAAGCATAAAAAAAGAGGCATTCGTTACTGAATGCCTCTTTTTTTTATGCTGTTTTTATTATTTTTTCTTCTTGAACAAACCATTCAATAAGTCACTTGCTTTTTTAGTAACTTCCTGGGTTTTCTGTTCTTTCTCAGTTGCTGCAGCTTTTGTCGTGTCTTTTGCTTTTGTGTTTTTATTAATCAAGTCAGTAAGTGCCGAAGTACCTTTTTGAGTCAGTTTTTCTTTTTGCTGATTCACCAATTGGGTGGTTAAACTCGTAACAGCGCTTTTCATATCTGTAGTAATCTTTGGACTAGAAAAATTACCTGTAACAATAGCATTTATCGGAATGTTTTGCAATTTTGCAGCATCTGCAGGCGACATTTTTGCTATAAATGCATTTGCTTCACTTCCTAAATATTTAGCAGGAACATCAAATTTTAAATTGTAATTCATAGTTTGATCAAAACCATGTGTTCCGCCAACTGTTACTTTAATATCTTGATATTTAATATCAAATGGTTTTACATTTACTTTTCCGTTTTCAAAAGTTAGCGCTGCTTTAATATCATTCAAATTTAATTTATTCATATCGATAAATTTAATATTTGAAGTTAAAGCATTTAATACAGTTGAATTTTTAGCATTTATAGTCGTTGAAAGTAATTGCCCGATTAAATCTCCTGAAATCGATTTTAAATCCGGAGTTAGTTCATTAGCATTTAAATTTCCGTTCAATTTTATAGTCGAATTCAGTTTACCGTTGATGATTCCTGCAATAGGAGCAATTTTTTTCATCATGTCTAATTGCGTAAAAGTCTGAGCAATATCAACTTGGTTAAAACCTAAATTCATATCAAAAACAGGTACTTTTGCTTTTGTAGAAACTGTTCCTGTAAGACCAATTGTTCCTCCAAAAATTGATGTTTTAAAGTTTTCTAAAGTAGCTTTTTCATCTTTTACAATCAATTTGCCGGAAACATCTTTTAGTTTTAAATTATCATATAAAACAGTAGTTGCTTTTGCGTTCAGTGTACAATTTAAGAACGCAGGAATCTTCATTGCTTCAGCAGGTTTTGCCGGTGCCGATTTTGTTTCTCCTTCTTTTCCGGCTGCAGTACCGGTTTTCGCAGGTTCTCCGGAAGTCATAAAATCGTCAACAGCCAATTGGTTTGAACTCATGTTGAAGTTTCCTCTTAGTTCTTGTTTTTTAAACATAAAACCATAGAAATTTTCTAAAACTCCGTTAATACTCAAATCACTTTTTCCGGTTGTAGCATTAAATTGTTTTAAGTTAATCGTGCTCGGATTAAACTCAACCAAAGCCGTACTAATGTTCATAGACTTGTTGTTTTCATCCGTATATTTAAATCCAGACAAACTCATCGTTCCGGCATTTTTAATATTTTGATATTGGCTTTTTTCTACAGATGCCATATCAAAATTTGTCGTAACATCAGCCTTCAAAATACCGGCTAATGGTTTATCCATTTTTATTGGATATGCTTTTGAAAGGTTCGCTAAATTTATAGTTCCTTTTAGAGCTGCATCGACAAGCGGATTTACGGTTATGTTTTTAACATTCGCTTTAGCGCTAAAAATATCCTGATCAATTCTAAAAGAAAGTTTATCTAAATTAACGTAGGTGTCATTTAAAATTCCTGTTTCATTGATGATTTTAGTATCAATTACAATATTCTGAACTGATTTTGGTAAGTTCGGATATTGAAAAGAAGCGTTGTTTGAAGCAATTGCAATATTAAATTTAGGAACAGTTGTATCTGTTAATTGCCCTTTTGCAAAACCAACAACGGTAAAATCTCCGGTTGTTTTTACACCATCTAAACCTGAAGCATATGCCGAAGGAATTAAGCCTAAGAAATTAGTAAACGATGAAGTTGGCGTTTTAAATTTTAAATCATAAATCTGACCTGCTTCAACCATCTGGATAAATCCGTCAAATTCTAAAGGCAATTGGTTAATTAAAGCTTTATTTTCTTTAAAAGTATATTTGCTCTGTTCTAAATCAATTCCTAAAACAGCGTCTAAAGTTAATTTTACATTTTTCATGTAATTCACTTTATCCATATCCAAAGAAACTTTTGCAGTAGATTTCGTCGTTAAATCAAGTTTTGAATTGGTAAAATCACCAGTTCCTTCGTGATTTAAACTATCAATTACCATTTTAATTTTTGAACCCTGATCGATATATCTGAAGGTAAAATTCTCAATTTTATAATTTTGAATTTTTAAAGAAAGCGGTTTGCTGGCTTCATCTTTCTTCGTTTCATTTTTATCTTTTAAGGCAATATCAAAGTTTCCAACACCATCTTTATTAAAAATAATATTGATTAAACCATTTGTAGAACTAATTCCCTGGATGTTCAAAGGTTCATCTTTTCCTTTAAAAAGTTCCTTAATGCTCATTTTCAGGTTCAGTTCGCCTAACGAAACCAACGTATCGCCTTCAAAAGGCGCTTTGTTGATAATCAGTAATTTTTCGATTCCAACCGTTGCATTCGGGAAGTTTTTAAACAAACTTAAATCAGCATCAGCAAAACTTACTTTTGCATCAACACTTTCGTTGATGGCTTGGGCGATTTTGGCTTTTATCTGATCTTTAAAGAAATAAGGAATAGCAAATAGTGCGGCTACAATCACTACGAGGACAATGGCTGTAATTTTTAAAATTTTCTTAAACATTATATATAGGATTTGGGGTTTAAAATTGATATTAACTTTTGCAAAAATAGTTTTTTTGATTGAGATCTGAGATAAAGTTTTCTTAAAAATGTAAGAATTATACTTAATTTGTTAAAATAAAAAATCCGTTTGATGCTATATTCAAACGGATTTTAGTTTTTATTATTTCAATTATTTATGAATAAAAGTTACTATTTTATCCACCAAAACAGCTGAAACAGGTATGTTCTCATTGTTGTAACTTTCCATATTTGCCTGTTTGTCGCCATCGATAATTTTCATGATATGATTCATTTTATCAACGATCACTAACTCAGAATTTTTATTGGCCTGGTTTAAATTCTCAGCATCTTTTACGGTTACCTGCAAATCGTTGTTTCCTTGCAGAATCAAAATAGGAACCGTTAATTTTTTAATTTCTGTTTGCGGATTATACTTAAACCATGAAATTAAATACGGCTGAATGCTGGGCCTGAAAAGCGCGTTAAGCATTGGATCTACTTTTTTTACTTTATTTCCGCCTTTTAAACTGTCAATAATCGGGAATGTTAAATCCTCTATTTGTTTATTTGACTTACTTGCGATTTGTGCTTTTATAATTTTATCTGCTGAATCTCCGGCTCCGGCAATCGAAATAAACTTGTTTGCTTTTGCTCCGGCAATCATTCCTATTAAAGATCCTTCGCTATGACCAATAATTACAACTTGCGAAAAACGTTTGTCTTGTTTCAGAAAATTAATCCAGCTTTTAGCATCTTCCGTATAATTTTCAAAAACCAAACTTGATTCGGCTAATGCAGAAGCTTTGCTTTCGCCAATTCCTCTTTTATCAAATCTTAATGATGCAATTCCGTTTTTTGCCAGCGCTTCTGCCAGCATTTTTAACGAATTGTTTTTCATTATTGGGTTATTTCCGTTTCTGTCTGTTGGTCCTGAACCTGCAATTATTAACGCAACCGGAACTTTTTTTGTCAGATCAGGAACGATCAAAGTACCAAAAAGCTGATCGTTATTAATTTTTAAAATTGCGTTGGACTCCTTATAGGTAATTTCTTTTTTATCCTGAGCATTCACAATGCTCAATAAAAAAAGAGTAAGCAGAAGAACTATATTTTTCATGGATCTGATTATTTAATATTTAATCCAAAAGGAAGCATTGCCTGAACGCCTTTTTGTTTTTGAAGTCTTTTTACCTGCTCAATTAACATGTAATTTTCTTCGCCGATTTCTTCTTTTATAAAAGCTTCTTTAGATTGGACAAAAGGTAAACCCGAAAGTAAATCATTGAATGTTTTATCATATTCCGGATAGTTTTGCGTGCTGTATGTTTTTATTTTGGCAATTTTTGCAGCTTCGGCAATAGCATCATTCAATCCTCCAATTTTATCAACCAAACCAATTTTTAACGCTTCAGTTCCAGACCATACTCTTCCTTGTGCGATTGAGTCAACTTGCGCAAAAGTCATTTTTCTTCCCTCGGCAACATGCGTTACAAAAGTGTTGTAAATATGTTCAACTCCTTCTAAAGTGAATGCTTTAAACTTTTCGTCAACAGGCACAAACGGACTATAATTAGCCGAGTTTTCGTGGGTTTTTACCTGTTCTGTATTTATTCCTAATTTAGTTGCTAAAGGGCTGAAGTTTGGTAAAATTCCAAAAACGCCGATAGAACCTGTAATTGTATTGTTTTCAGCAAAAATTTTGTTGGCATTACAAGCGATATAATATCCTCCGGAAGCAGCGTAATTTCCCATTGAAACTACAACCGGTTTCACTTTTTTGGTAATTTCGATTTCTCTCCAGATCAAGTCAGAAGTCAAAGCGCTTCCGCCGGGGCTGTCAATTCTAAGAACGATCGCTTTTACATCATCATTTTCTCTGGCTTCTTTTAGAGAACGGCGCATCGAACCTTCGCCAATTACGGTAACATCTCCTTCGCCGCTTTGTATTTCGCCTTGAGCGTAAATAATAGCAATTTGGTCAGATGCCGTATTTGTTAAAGCTGTTGTAATATTGTTTTGAGTATAATCCAGAATCGAAATCTTGTTATAATCATCGTCTCCGGTAACTTTTAATGCTTTTTTGATCGCATTGTGGTACACATCTTCATAGGCAACAATATCTACCAAATGCTGTGCTTTTGCCATTTCAGGAGTTCTGGCCAATAATCCGTTTGCGATTTCGTTTAATTTAGGAAGCGGAATATTTCGGCTTTTTGAAATATCAGTAGAAACTGTCGTCCAAATAGAGTTCAAAAGAGCCGTAACTTGTTCTCTGTTAGCATCGCTCATTTTATTTTCTAAAAATGGTTCAACAGCACTTTTGTATTTTCCGTGACGAATCACTTCCATGTGAATGCCTGATTTATCCTGAAAATCCTTGAAGAACATCACTTCAGACGAAAGTCCTTTAAAATCTAAATCTCCTGCGGGATTCAAATAAATAGTATTGGCAACAGAGTTTAAATAATATTCTTTTTGAGAATACGTATTGGCATAAGCCCAAACAAATTTTCCTGATTTTTTAAAGCTTTCAAGAGCATTTCTTAAATCTTTATATTGTGCTAATCCTAAAGAAGATTCGTCGTTTAAGATCGAAATTCCTTTAATATTATCATCCGTTTTTGCTGCTTCGATAGCATTAATAACATCGGTTAAACCAACCCCTTTTTTATCAGAAAAAACAGTTACCCAAGGATCTTTATATTTTCCGGCATAATCATTTTGAATTTGTTTCAGGTCTAATTCAATAACCGAATCGTTTTTAACAGAAACCGTGTCGTCTCCACCAAAAATGGCACCAATAAGAATTACTCCAAAAAAGAAGAGCATAATAAATACAAAAATACCAATAACTGTGGCAATTACATTTCCTAAAAACTTCATAAGTATATTTTTTTTAATAAGTAGCTAAAAAGGCTGGTTTGTTACAAATATAATCTAAATACGATATAATTTTGATACGTGATTTATGAAACAGTTGTAATTTTTGCATTTTTAAATTCCCTAAATAAAGATATATTATTTTGTACGATAGTAAAGGTTTTTTAAAATTAATTTGGGAAAAAGAAACAATAATTGATCGCATGAATCAACTGAAAACTTCTGATTCTTGAGGTAAATAATGTGCTTAATTCTAAAATAGTTTTAGTTAATTTGCAGTAATTATGAAATCACAGCACCAAGTCGTTTTATCTATAGGCAGTAATCAGGGAAACAGGTTGTCAAACATCGAAAGTTGTATTGCTTTAATACATCAGGAAGTGGGAACCGTTATCAGGGTTTCGAGGTTGTATGAAACTCCCGCCTGGGGATTTGAAAGTGATGCTTTTTATAATTGCGCTTTGGTTTTGCACAGCAATTCATCGGCACAAAAAATACTGAATCAGGTTCTTAAAGTTGAAAAACAATTAGGAAGAATCAGATCAAATCAGGAAGGATATCAATCCCGGCTTATTGATGTTGATTTGATTGTTTTTGACGATGAAATTATTGAATCTGAGAAACTTCAGATTCCGCATCCTTTAATGCAAAACAGGAATTTTGTTTTGTTGCCCTTGCAGGATTTAAAACTAGACTGGAAACATCCTGTTTTTCATAAATCTATTTCCGAATTAATTGCGATTTCGCCAGATGATAGTGTTTGTACGGTAGTTCAGGATTTGAAATGCCCGTTGAATGAAATTCCGCTTGAAAGTTTTAATTATATTGCTTTTGAAGGAAATATTGGAGCAGGGAAAACGACATTGGCCCACAAAATTTCAGAAGATTTTAATGCAAAAACAGTTTTAGAACGTTTTGCCGATAATCCGTTTTTGCCCAAATTCTATAAAGATCAAAACCGATATGCTTTTCCGCTTGAAATGTCTTTTCTGGCCGATCGCTATCAGCAATTATCAGATGATTTGGCACAATTTGATTTGTTTAAAGATTTTGTAGTAGCCGATTATCATATTTTTAAATCGCTGATTTTTGCTAAAATTACTTTGGCAGAAGATGAATATCGTTTATACCGAAACCTTTTTGATATCATCTACAAAGAAATGCCAAAGCCTGATTTGTATGTGTATTTATATCAGAATTCAGATCGTTTGCTTCAAAACATCAAAAAACGAGGAAGAACTTACGAACAAAATATTGAAGCAGAATATCTGGATAAAATCAACAACGGTTATCTCGATTATATAAAATCCCAAACCGATTTGAATGTTTTGATAATAGATGTTTCTGATCGTGACTTTGTAAAAAAACACGAAGATTATCTTTTTATTTTAAGTGAAATTCAGAAGAAATTGAATTAGAGAATGTGCCAATTAGAAAATTAGATAATTCCTGAAATGAGGTGAATAATTATCTAATTATCTCATTTTCTAATTGACACATTAAAATCACCTTTTCAGAGCAAAATGTCCTCTTAAAATTGGTTTTGTATTGTCAATTTTCAACGCATACCAATAATCAGAAGCAGGAAGAGGATTTTTGTCCAGAGTTCCGTCCCAACCCATTTTAGAAGCATTTAATTGTGCTATAAGTTTTCCGTATCGATCAAAAATGGTAACTTCTGCCTGCGGATAATTTTCCATTCCGGTTACTTCCCAAACATCATTATAGGAATCGTTGTTTGGAGTAAAAAATGGAGGAAAAACAAGAACAACAAACATTTGTGTGGTTTGACCGCAGCCACTTTTTTCTCTTACAAAAGCAGTTCGTAATCCGCCTGGAACATCATAAAATACATTTGAATCCTGAAAATTGCTACTATCTATAGAATATTCAAAATAATCTTGTTCTTTGGTCAGATAAATCACAACTCTTGTTCCGTTAACCTCAATATGATCTATTTTAGGGAGTAAGCGTTCTGTAACTTTAATGGTTTTTGTACTTGTACAGTTTTCAGCACTTATAACATCAACAGTATAAGTTCCGCCAGTAGTAACTTCAATAGTTTGAGTCGTTGCGCCGGTAGACCATAAATAACCCATTCCTGCAATTCCTGCATCAAGCGTAACTTTTTGAAGCTGACATAAAGCAACTTCTTCATCCGTTACAACAGGAGGCGTATAAATAACAATATTTACAGGAGTTCGATTTGTATTTACGCAACCATTATTTGAAGCTTCGGCGTAATAAGTAGTGTTTGTTGAGATCTTTGGCGTTGTAAAACTATTACCAGAATATAAACTTGCGCCGCCGGTAGAAGCAGTAAACCAATTAATAATTCCAACATCTGTAGTAGCTTCGATTGTTACAGCTCCGGGTCCGCAATTTGTATATGTTGACTTCGTTGCAACAGGTGTTGCAGATGTTTTGTTAATAGTAGCAACAACTGATTTTCGGTTTGAAGGGCAGCCTGCATCAACATAATAAGTTGTGGTTGTATTAAGTACCGGGGTTGTAAAAGTACCTCCTGTTGCTACAGGTGTTGTACTAGTTGCAATATCGTACCAATTTATTGTTGCTCCGGGTGTTGCAGTAGCTGTAAAAGTAAAACTTCCGGAATCGCACATTGGAGAAGGAGAAAGTGGTGTAACTTGCGGAATCGTAATCTTAGTACTTGCTGCGATTTCTAAAGGCGATTCTCCGGGCATTCCGCCATATTCAACAATATACCCTTTTGGCTGATAAGCATCTCCGGGATTTGTTGATCCGGTGTTTGATAAGTCATTCCATGAACCTCTTATTCCAACTCCCGGTTGAGTAATATGCGCATAATCTTCGTCTCCCTGATTATTTGGTTCACCCGTATTCCAGAACGTATAACTCATTACTGTTCCTGCTTCAGGACCTGTTACCCATTTCCAAATGCCTTCAGTTTCGGCATCGCTTCCGCCAATCCATCCGGTTCCGGAGGCTTGTTCTCCGCTTAATTGGGCCTCATCTGCAGACAATAATGTTGCAAGATACCCTTTAAGTCCATAATAATTTTTTGCAGGATCTTCGGCAGCAGCCTTAGCAGCTGACCAGGTAATACCAACACTGGGAACAAATAAATAAAAATGCTGAGTAGAAGGTAAATAATTTGCCTGACCAATAGTTATAGAAAAAGTTCTGGTTCCGGAAGCTGTTGCAGAAGAATTTGTAAATACAACATCCTTAATTGCATCAACAAAATCAGTATATAAAACATCAGCTCCCGTTGGGCTTGATAATTTTAATTTTCCAGCGGTAGAATCCCAACTTGTTGTTATTGATGGATGAGCCGCCGGATTTGAAAGCTCGAGTTTGTCTAAACCACTTGAATAACCGGAAGAAACCTGAATATAAACAGCTTGCGTTCCTGGTTCTGTGGGATCGTGAGTAATGGTAATACCAGTTACAATATTTAAGGTGCTTTGAGGACAATATAATTGATCTCCCGTCGCTTTAATTACCGGAGGTGTTACTGCAAAACTTACTTTTGTATTGTTTTTTTTGCCTGACTTTAAAGTGTCTTTTAATATAATGATTGCAATTTTATCCAGCGTTTTAACTTTTTCAATTGCGTGTAATTGAATAAAACCAAAAACAAAAAATAAAACAGATATTTTCAGGAAATTACTATTTTTCATTTTATAAAAGTATCAATTTTATAATAATAAAAAAATAATTTTCTATTTGTAACATTTAAACACAGAATTTAACGTAAAATAACAATTTATCGAAGTAAATTCTGTTAAATTGTATTTGGCCAATTTAGCTTTTGAAATAAATCCCAAACTACAATTCCGGCACTCACAGCAATATTCAAAGAATGTTTTGTACCCAACTGCGGAATCTCAATACAGCCATCACAAATGGCAACAGCCTCTTGTGCAACACCATAAACTTCATTCCCAAAAACTAAAGCATATTTTTGATTCTTTTCCACTTTAAAATCCTGAAGAAAAATGGCGCTTTCAACTTGTTCAATCGCAAGTGTTAGTACATTCTCTTTTTTAAGTTTTTCAATAACTTCCAAAACATTTTCGTGATGTTCCCAAGTCACAGTTTCGGTTGCGCCAAGAGCGGTTTTATGAATTTCCTTATTAGGAGGAGTGGCTGTAATGCCGCATAATATTATTTTTTCGATCAAAAAAGCATCAGCAGTTCTAAAAACAGAACCAATATTATGCAAACTGCGAATATCATCCAAAACTAATATAAGAGGTGTTTTGTCTGATTTTTTGAAATCTTCGATCGATTTTCGGTCCAGTTCGCTATTTTCAAGTTTTCTCATTGGTGTAAATTCAGGTCATAAAAAAAGCTTCCAAAGATAAGGAAGCTTTTTCAATTATTTTATTTTGTTTCGTTTTCAGATTAGCTTTTAACTGGATCTGGTAAAACAGTACCTTTAATAGTAAGTACTTTTGTAGGTTGTCCTTCAGCATTAGAAGTAACAGTTACAGTTTTTGTAAATGCACCAACTCTGTCAGTAGCATATTTTACACCAATAATACCTTTAGCACCCGGAGCGATTGGCTCTTTTGGAGTTGTTGGTACAGTACAACCACAAGATCCTTGTGTGTTAGTAATGATTAATGGTTTAGTTCCGTTGTTTACAAAAACGAATTCACGTTTTCCATCAGCATTGTGAGCGATAGTCCCGTAATCAATAGTTTCTGTTTCGAAAGCCATTCCTGCACCTTCAACTTTAGCAACTTTAGCTTTTTTAGCCTGAGCATTAGAAGCTGTAATTCCAACTACAGCTAACATAGCGATTAAGATTATTTTTTTCATCTTTAGATTCTTTGTTTTAATTATGAACAAATCTATATAAAATTCTTATATCTCAACTTAAAAATTTCTTAAAATATTTTAATTTTTGAACGGCTTCGATATTCCTTTAAAATATTATAAATTCGCTGTCTTAATTTTTCATTTAAAAGACAATAATTTGGCAGCGAAAGAGAAAGTGGTGAAAGAGACACCTTTGATGAAACAGTACAACGAAATCAAGAGAAAATATCCTGATGCATGTCTGCTTTTCAGAGTAGGGGATTTTTATGAAACCTTTGGAGAAGACGCTATTAGAGCTTCAAAAATCCTTGGAATCACCTTGACTAAAAGAGGTGCGGGCTCTGAAACTGAAACAGCTTTGGCAGGATTTCCTCATCATTCTATTAATACGTACTTGCCAAAATTGGTCAAAGCCGGACTTCGTGTAGCGATTTGCGATCAGCTTGAAGATCCAAAAATGACCAAAACAATCGTGAAACGTGGTGTTACAGAACTTGTAACTCCGGGAGTTTCACTAAACGATGAAGTTTTACAATCAAAAACAAACAACTTTTTAGCATCCGTTTATTTTGCTAATAAAAGTATCGGAATTTCCTTTTTGGATGTTTCAACAGGAGAATTTTTAACCGCTCAGGGAAATGCAGAATATATAGATAAGCTTTTGCAGAATTTTAATCCGAGTGAAGTTTTAGTTCCAAAGAATAATAAAGGAGATTTTAAGGACGCTTTTGGAGATGATTTCCATAGTTTTTACTTAGAAGACTGGATTTATAAAGAAGATTATGCTTTAGAAATCCTGACCAAACATTTTCAAACCATTTCCTTAAAAGGTTTTGGTATTGAAGAATTAAAAGAAGGAATCATTGCCTCAGGAGCGATTTTGTATTATTTGTCAGAAACACAACATAATCGTGTACAGCATATTACGGCAATTCAGCGTATTGCAGAAGATGCCTATGTCTGGATGGACCGTTTTACGATTAGAAATTTAGAATTATACCACAGTTATAATCCAAATGCCGTTACGCTTTTAGATGTAATAGACAGAACGCTTTCGCCAATGGGAGGCCGTTTGTTAAAACGCTGGCTGGCTTTGCCTTTAAAAGACAGCAATAAAATAAAAGGACGTCATGATGTGGTTTCGTATTTGAAATCCAATCCTGAAGTTTTACACACCATTCAATATCAAATCAAGCAAATTTCAGATTTAGAGCGTTTGATTTCTAAAATTGCAGCAGGAAAAGTTTCGCCACGTGAAATTGTTTATCTAAAAGAATCTCTGGATGCTATTATTCCAATAAAAACCCTGGCGCTTCAAAGCCCGCAAGAAGCCGTAAAAGTTATCGGAGATAGTTTGCATGCCTGCGATTTGTTGAGAGAGAAAATCAAAACAACCTTAAATCAGGATGCGCCGGTTGCGATTGCAAAAGGAAATGCAATTGCAAGAGGAATTAGTGCAGAATTAGATGATTTGCGTGATATTTCGACTTCCGGAAAAGAATATTTGGAAGGAATTGAAAAAAGAGAATCAGAAAGAACCGGAATTTCTTCTTTGAAAATATCTTTCAATAATGTTTTTGGATATTATATTGAAGTTAGAAATACGCATAAAGATAAAGTTCCGGCAGAATGGATTCGTAAACAAACGCTGGTAAACGCAGAACGTTATATTACAGAGGAACTAAAAGAATACGAAACCAAGATTTTAGGTGCCGAAGAAAAAATTCATAAAATCGAATCAGAACTTTTTGAGCAATTAATTGCCTGGATTGCAACTTATATTAAACCGGTTCAAATGAATGCGAATTTGGTGGCGCAATTAGATTGTTTGTGCTCCTTTACGCAATTAGCAATCGAAAATCAATATGTATGTCCGGAAATTGATGAAACTTTCGAGCTTGAAATCAAAAACGGAAGACATCCAGTAATCGAAAAACAATTGCCGGTTGGAACTCCATATATCGCCAACGATGTTTTCTTAGATAGGGAAATTCAGCAATTGATAATGATTACAGGTCCCAATATGTCTGGTAAATCGGCTATTTTGAGACAAACTGCGTTGATTGTGTTATTAGCACAAATGGGAAGTTTTGTTCCGGCTGACAGCGTGAGAATGGGAATTGTAGATAAAATCTTTACCAGAGTAGGGGCATCGGATAATATTTCGATGGGAGAATCTACTTTTATGGTTGAGATGAATGAAACGGCTTCTATTTTGAATAATATTTCAGACAGAAGTTTGGTTTTATTAGATGAAATTGGCAGAGGAACAAGTACGTATGACGGAATCTCAATTGCCTGGGCTATTGCCGAATTTTTGCACGAACATCCATCAAAACCTAAAACTTTATTTGCAACGCATTATCATGAATTAAATGAAATGACAGAATCGCTGCCAAGAATCCAGAATTATAATGTTGCCGTAAAAGAATTAAAAGATACCGTTCTTTTTATTCGTAAACTGGTAAAAGGAGGAAGTGCGCACAGTTTTGGAATTCATGTCGCAAAAATGGCGGGAATGCCTCAAATCGTAATTTTGAAAGCACAAAAGTTATTGAAGAAATTAGAAAAGAATCATTCAAGTGATGCATTAAACGGAATCAAATCGGCGAATGATGAAATGCAGATGAGTTTCTTTAATCTAGATGATCCTTTGTTGGAGGAAATAAAAGAAGAGATCATGAGTCTTGATATAAACGCGATTACACCAGTTGAAGCGCTGATGAAACTCAATGAAATTAAAAGGATGCTGGTTAAGAAATAAATTTGTGTATTTAAAGTTTAGGTTATCAGAAAGTTATAAAATAAGTGTAATTTTTTTTCAAAAAAGGCTTGTATAATTGAATAAATGTCCTAAATTTGCACTCGCAATACGAAACAAGTTAAGTATTGTAGTTCTTACAAGATTTGAAACGCGAAAATAGCTCAGTTGGTAGAGCGCGACCTTGCCAAGGTCGAGGTCGCGGGTTCGAGCCCCGTTTTTCGCTCAAAACCATATAATGCTCGGATGGTGAAATTGGTAGACACGCTGGACTTAAAATCCAGTGAACAGCAATGTTCGTGCGGGTTCAAGTCCCGCTCTGAGTACTAAAGCCTCTTCTTTTGAAGAGGCTTTTTTTATTGTGTAAACTCACGTAATTTGAAAACGTTATCTTGTAGCGCAATTTTAAATCTTTAAATAAATCTTGTTTGTTAAAAATCAAGAATCTAAAGCTGTTAATCAAAATCCACAATCTTAAATCTAAAATATAACTATGGGTGCTTTTGTAATTAGTAAAAGATTTAATGATGAATATAAATTCGTATTTACTTCCAGGAAAGGCAAAGTGATTTTTACAAGTTTGAGTTACGAATTGAAGTTTGAGTGTGAAGAAGATATTGAAAAGTTTAAAGGGAAAACAGATCTGGCTAAATTTTTGAAATTTAAAGGCTCTGGAGGGAAATATTTCTTTAAATTGATGCTAGAGGATGTTCACTTTGCTACAAGTCGAAAATATACAACAGAATTGCTTTTGCAAAAAGGGATAAAAGAAATTGTAACATATGCTTCAAGAGCTGAGATTTTGGATTTCTCATCCGGCGAATCGATTTTTGAAGATGAAGTGGTTTTTGAGGAAGAGGAATAAAGGACTACTAATATTTTAAAATTCCAAATTGCAAACTTTGCAAGTGATGGTTATTTGTTTGATTTTGTGTAAATAAGTTTAAATAAAAAAAATCCCAAATTCTAATAAGACTCAGTGTTTTATTTCGAATTTGGGATTTTGTGTTTAGAATTTAGAATTTAAAATATTGGAATTTTAAATTAAATTTTAGACATAAAAAAAACCATCGCAATGATGGTTTTAAAATCTTTAGAATTTAGGTTCTAATTATTTTTTTACTTCTTTAGCAGCGTCTTCAACTTTTGCAGCAGCAGAATCAACTTTTGCAGCAGCAGAGTCAACAGTTGCAGCAGCAGAGTCAACTACAGTAGCAGCAGAATCAACAGCAACAGCAGTAGAATCTACAGTTTCAGTAGCTGCAGCGTCAGCTTTTTTACAAGATACAACAGTTAAAACAGCAACAACAGCTAAACTTAAAAATACTTTTTTCATCTTACTTTATTATAAAAGGTTAATTATTAATTCGTGGCAAAGATATAAATTTTTTAATATGTAAAATATTTTTTTATTTTTTTTTTAAAATATTTTCATTGCTCACGATTATCTTATTTATCAAAGAATATGCCAAAATAAGCAAAAATTATGATATTATTGTATTTTTTGTATAAATTATTTTTCGTTGAATATTCAATAAGAGAATTGGCTATTTCGATTCTCTTGTTTGCAGTTTGTTTTGTTTTTGATTGATTATTCTGCAAAGCTTAAAGCTTAAAATAAGCTTATTTAAATCGATTTTTTGACAATAACGATACTAAATCTCGTTTTATTGTTTTTTTGAGCTTATAAAACCGTTTTCATAATCGTGTTTGTTGCTCCTTTATTATCCTGAATATAGGACTCACAAATCATGCTTTTTTCTTTAAAAAAAGTTTCATCAGTAAGCAGGCGATTAAAATTTTGTTTCAATTCTTCGAAATTAGAAATAACGATACAGCCTCCAAGATCGACCAATCGAATAGCCTCGGCAAAATTCGAATAGTTTGGGCCAATCATAATCGGAATTCCAAACGTTGCAGGTTCTAATATGTTGTGAATACCGGGATTTCCAAAACCTCCGCCAACATAAGCAATTGTTCCGTAGCTGTAAATTTTTGTCAATAAACCTACGGTATCTATTATAAAGACATTGTATTTTGATAAATCAAGGTTTTCTTTTTCAGAAAATAAAACAGTTGATTTTGTGATTTGCGATTTAAGATTCGCAATTTGATCCGTTTTGATATTATGAGGCGCAATAATGAATTTTACATTTTCTGAACTTTGATTGATGTATTCCGTTATTAATGTTTCGTCCTTTGGCCAGGAACTTCCTATAACTATAACAGGGGTGTTATTTTTAAATTTTTCAATAAAATCAATAGTATTATCTCTTTCTAAAATAGCTGCAACACGATCAAATCGGGTATCACCGGAAACAATAACATTATGAAAACCTATTGATTCAATTTTTTCTTTAGATTTTTCATTCTGAACAAAAAAGTAAGTGAAAGCTTTTAGTGCTTTTCGGTAAAAACCACCATACCATTTAAAGAAGGTTTGATTGTCTCTAAAAATTCCGGAAATTAAATAAGTTGGAGTTTTGCTGTTTTCTAATTCTTTTAAATAATTGAGCCAAAATTCATATTTAATAAAAAAGGCCAATTCCGGATGCGCTAATTTTAAAAACTGTTTTGCGTTGCTTTTAGTGTCCAAAGGAAGATAAAGCGTCACGTCGGCAACTGTGTTATTTTTTCGTACTTCATAACCAGAAGGCGAGAAAAAAGTAACGATGATTTTATGAGAGGGATATTTTTCTTTAATTTTTTCGATTACAGGCAAACCTTGTTCGTATTCGCCAAGTGAAGCCGAATGAAACCAAATTGTTTTATCTTCAGGTTTAATTTTTTCCTGTAAAATTGCAAAGATATTTTTACGGCCATCTACAAAAAGCTTAATTTTCGGACTAAAAAGAGCGACAATTTTCAGAAAAAACGCCGCAATAGAAATAACTAAATTATATAGAAAAAGCATCTGTTTATTTTTGTGGCTAAATTACATTTCTTTCGATTATTTTCATTGGTTTGAAGGTATTAAATAACTATTTTTGTTCTTCGTTTTAGAGATTCTGGTTTCAAAACAGATCTTTATTTTAAAAATATATTGAAAATGAAAAAAATTCAAATGGTTGACTTAAAGAGTCAATACGAAAAAATAAAAACTGCCGTTGACGCTTCAATTCAAGAAGTTTTAGATACAAATACTTATATAAACGGACCGTTGGTTCATCAATTTCAAAAAAATCTTGAAGATTATTTGGGTGCAAAACATGTAATTCCTTGCGCAAACGGAACAGATGCTTTGCAAATTGCCATGATGGGATTAGATTTAAAGCCTGGCGATGAGGTTATTACAGTCGATTTTACTTTTGCAGCTACAGTTGAGGTTATTGCTTTGTTACAGTTAACGCCGGTTTTAGTTGATGTTGATATTACAAATATGAATATTGATATCGAGGCAATTAAAAAAGCAATTACGCCAAAAACAAAAGCAATTGTTCCGGTACATTTATTTGGGCGCGCTGCAAATATGGATGCGATTATGGAAATTGCAAATGAACATAATTTATATGTAATCGAAGATAATGCACAAGCAATTGGAGCTGATTATGTTTCGAAATCCGGAGTAAAAAGCAAAGTTGGAATTATTGGACATGTTGCAGCAACGTCATTTTTTCCGTCTAAAAACTTAGGTTGTTATGGTGATGGCGGCGCAATTTTTACAAACGATGATAAATTGGCGCACATTATCCGCGGAATCGTAAACCACGGAATGTATGAGCGTTATCACCATGATGTTGTGGGGGTAAATTCGCGTTTAGATAGTATTCAGGCAGGAGTTTTAAATGCAAAATTGCCACTTTTAGATCAGTATAATGAAGCGCGTCGTTTGGCGGCTACAAAATATAATGCAGCTTTCGCTGGAAATGCGCACATTATTACACCAGAATTTGATGCAAACGAAAATGATCACGTTTTTCATCAATATGTATTGAGAATTATAGATGCAGATCGTGATGCATTAATGAAACATTTATTGGATAAAGCGATTCCGTGTGCTATTTATTACCCAATTCCGTTGCACTCACAAAAAGCGTATGTGGATACTCGCTATAAGGAAGAGCAATTTCCGGTTACGAATCAATTAGTAAAAGAAGTTATTGCTTTGCCAATGCATACAGAACTTGATGACGAGCAAATTAAATTTATTACAGACTCTGTTTTAGAATTTTTGAATAAATAAAGATGAGAAGCTTCCGTATTTTAATTTTGATGATTCTGGTTCAGTTTTCGGCTTTTGCCCAAAAATCGAATGCTAAAGAAGAAGCCGCTGTCCGTAATCAGGTTGAAATTTTGCGTCAGGCAATGATCGACGCTGATGACGAAAAATTAAAATCACTAACTTCTGAAAAGTTGAATTACGTTCATTCAAATGGCGTTTTTCAAAATCAAACCGAATTTATAGACGGAATTGTTAGTGGGAAATCTGATTTTGTAACCATAGATTTTCAGGACCAAACTATTACTATTAATGATAATATAGCAATAGTAAGGCATGTTTTGGCAGCACATACCAAAGATGACGGAATTGAAAAAGACATTAAAATAGGAATAATGCTTATCTGGCAAAAGCAAAAAAACAATTGGATTCTTATTGCCAGACAAGCTTATAAGTTAACTACATAATAAAAATAACCACAAAATGAAAGTATTAGTAACAGGAGGATTAGGGTTTATTGGTTCTCACACCGTAGTCGAATTGCAAAATGAAGGCTTTGAAGTTGTGATAATTGATAATCTTTCTAATTCTACAGAAGATGTTTTAAAAGGAATTACAGCCATTACAGGAAAAACGCCTTTATTCGAAAAATTAGATTTAAGAGAAAAAGCGTCAGTTCAGGATTTCTTTAAAAAACATAATGATGTTACTGGTGTAATTCATTTTGCAGCTTCAAAAGCAGTGGGTGAAAGTGTAGAACAGCCTTTGTTGTACTACGAAAACAACATTAGCAGTTTAGTTTATCTTTTACAGGAATTACAGCAAAAACCAGAGGCAAGTTTTATTTTTAGTTCGTCTTGTACCGTTTACGGTCAAGCCGAAAAAATGCCAATTACAGAAGATGCTCCAATACAAGCGGCAATGTCTCCTTACGGAAATACCAAGCAAATTGGAGAAGAAATTATTACAGATACAGCTAAAGTTACCAATATCAGCGCGATTTTATTGCGTTATTTCAATCCGGTTGGGGCGCATCCAAGTACAGAAATTGGAGAATTACCATTAGGTGTTCCTCAAAATTTAGTTCCTTTTATAACTCAAACAGGTGTTGGTTTACGTAAAGAATTGTCGGTTTTTGGAGATGATTATCCAACTCCTGACGGAACTGCGGTTCGTGATTATATTCATGTAGTAGATTTGGCAAAAGCGCACGTAATTGCATTACAGCGTTTGTTTAATAAAAAGAATTTACAAAAAGTAGAAACCTTCAATTTAGGAACCGGAAAAGGAAGCTCAGTTCTGGAAGTAATTCATAGTTTCGAAAAAGTAAGCGATAAAAAATTGCCATACAAAATCATGCCGCGCCGCGAAGGCGATATCACCGAAGCCTACGCCAATACAGATAAAGCAAATAATGTTTTAGGCTGGAAATCCGAATTAAGTTTAGATGAAGCAATGGCAAGCGCCTGGAAATGGGAACAGAAAGTGCGTTCTTAATAGTTTTCAGTCACAGTCACAGTTTTTTCATAGAGGCGCAGCAGTGCGTCTAACATTCCAATATAAAAATCCCGAATAATTTATTATTCGGGATTTTTATTTCGATTCGATTTATTTTGTAAATTTGTAAGAATTAAAAATGTAGGAATTATGGATTCTGAAAAAGAAAATAAAAAAAATAATAAGGTTGAAGAACCCAGAGTAGAATACGAAGTTCATAAACCTAAATTTAAAGGAATAGATCGTGAAACTTTTGATTTTGATGCCGAGTTTGCAAAAGGATTAACGCCTGAGGAGTTTAAAGCTGAAATGTCTAAGAGAATAAAAGCATATCCTTGGAAAAAATAATTTTTGAAAATGCTGTTCTGGAATATTTTGATAATTTAGTTTTTGCGCTTTTTGAAGAAGAATATTTCGGCTTTTCTCAGTCAGCTCAGAATTATACTGATAAAATAGTTGGTTTTATTGTGTCTAGCATTTCAAGTTTTCCTCACAAGAAAACTCCGCAATCTCTTCAATATTTAGGTTCCAATTATATTTTTTATAAAGCTAATGCAAGAACAACTTGGTATATCTTTTTTGAAAAAAGAAATCAAAATTACCTGATAACTGGAATTATAAATAATAACAGCGAAGAAGTAAATGAATTATAAAAAGAAAATCCTCATAAACATTTCGTTATGAGGATTTTTTTATAGATGTAGTTTTTAACTGAAAACTGTAACTGAGACTGAATACTAAAATTTAAGCATTCGCCGTAACCGCTTCTTTGTCAATTTTGCTAATTAAACCAGCTAAAACTTTCCCTGGGCCAACTTCAGTAAACAAAGTAGCGCCGTCAGCGATCATTTGCTGAACCGATTGCGTCCATTTTACAGGAGCAGTCAATTGTATAATTAAATTCTTTTTGATTTCGTTTGCATCAGAAACTGCATTTGCCGTTACGTTTTGGTAAACCGGGCAAATAGGAGTAGAGAAAGTAGTTGCTTCAATTGCTGCAGCTAATTCTTCTCTCGCTGGTTCCATCATTGGCGAGTGAAAAGCGCCTCCAACAGGTAAAATTAAAGCACGTTTTGCTCCGGCAGCTTTCATAGCCTCACAAGCTTTTTCAACTGCTGTAGTTTCTCCTGAAATAACCAATTGTCCCGGGCAGTTGTAGTTTGCAGCAACCACAATTCCATCAATAGACGCGCAAACTTCTTCAACAATATTATCAGCCAAACCTAAAACTGCAGCCATTGTAGATGGCGTAATTTCGCAGGCTTTTTGCATTGCTAAAGCACGTTGTGAAACTAATTTCAAACCATCTTCAAAAGATAAAGTTCCGTTTGCAACCAGTGCTGAAAATTCTCCTAAAGAATGTCCTGCAACCATTTCCGGTTTGAAATCTTCCCCTAAAGTTTTCGCTAAAATAACCGAATGTAAAAATACGGCTGGCTGCGTAACTTTAGTTTCTTTTAGTTCTTCGGCAGTACCTTCAAACATAATATCTGTAATTCTAAAACCTAAAATTTCATTAGCTTTTTCGAATAATTCTTTGGCTAAAGCCGAGCTTTCATATAAGTCTTTGCCCATTCCTGTAAATTGTGCGCCCTGACCTGGAAATACGTATGCTTTCATTTCTCTAATTTAAAGTTGAATTTTATTGAATTGAAAATTAGTTTCAATTGAAAGGCAAAAATAGTATTTTTTTAGCTCGTATAATCCTTAAACATGTAAATCCATGCTAATCTTGAAAATCGGAGATTGAAAGAAGTGAGTAAAGTAATTACAATAGCAATAATGGGAATGATTCGTAAATCGAATGTTTGATCAAAGAAAAACTGGGCAACACAATATGTAGCAATACCTTGCGCAACAGTTAATCCGTAATTTACATACATCGCACCAAAAAAATAACCCGGTTCTTTTTGAAATTTATAATTACAATTACTGCAATATTCGTTCATTTTTGGTAAACCAAAATTCAGAAAAATATTCTTGTCTTTAAAAACTTTTCCTTTATGACAAATAGGACATTCGTTGCTTAAAATATGAGTTAATGCACTTGACATGATCTTGTTGTTTTTTATTTATACAAAGGTAACTCAGAGTATTATAAGAGTCTTTTTTATATCTTCGCTACTTATAGCACAATAAGGACATTTTGATTGAAATTTCAATAAAAAAACAAATTCCAAAATCTGCAATCTAGGATCTAAAATCTAATCGTGTATGAAAAAATATCCCATTTATAGTGTTCAGAATTTTAGTTGTAACGATATCCATCGTGATTTTTATGTAAATACATTTAAAGAACATCTAAAAAGCCACAGTTTTGTCGAAGAACCGCATCGTCATGATTCGTATTTAATGGTTTTTTTTACGAAAGGTTCCGGTTTGCATGAAGTTGATTTTGATCAATTCGAAATAAAAAAAGGAAGTTTATTTGTTTTGCAACCGGGGCAAATGCATCATTGGAGTTTGTCTGAAGATATTGAAGGTTTTGTGATTATTTTTTCGCAGGAACTTTATAATTTATATTTCGGACAAAAAAAAATCAACGATTATAATTTTTATCATTCTATATATAACAGGCCGGAAATGGTTTTTGAGGAAAATGAAATTCCAAAAATCCTGCCTTATTTTGATTTACTAATTCAGGAAAACAATCAAAACAATAAGCTGCAATTAGATAAACTGCTGAATTTATTAGATTGTATTCACATTGAAGTTTCAAGAAAATATAGTGAAACTTATTCGCATCAAACACATTCATATAATATTAAAATCAATACGTTTGAAATGCTTTTGGAACAATATTTCAGAGAAGAAAAACTGCCCTCTTTTTACGCCGAAAAATTAAATATCACATTAAAACACTTAAACAGAATCTGCAACGAAATCCTTCAAAAAACTGCAACCGAAGTAATTACAGATAGGGTAATTCTTGAAATAAAACGAATGTTAATCGATAAACAATTGTCTATAAACGAAGTTGCATTTGCTCTTGGCTACGAGGATTATTCGTATTTCTCCCGATTCTTTAAAAAACAAACCGGATTGTCTCCAACGGAATTTAGAAGTTCAGTGCGATAATTTTTAGCCACGAATTCACGAATTTATTTGAAAATGAAAATGTTTTTTGCCACAGATTAGAAGATTTTCACAGATTTTAAATCCATCGAATCATTTAATCTGTGGCAAAAACTTCGTTCTAAAAAAATAAATTTGTGGCAAAATTTAAGTAAAAAAAGGGCTTCGACTTCGCTCAGCCTGACAGGTGAAACTCTTGAGAATACGATTGTCAGGCTGAGCGAAGTCGAAGCCCCACGTTCCAAAAAAAGCCTGCACTTCCTAAAAAGTGCAGGCTTTTCAACCAACCAAATTAAATCTCGTAACGAATTAAGCTTGTTTTGCAAATTGCAATTCAATGTTTAAACGAACTTCTTCTCCAACTAAAACACCACCAGTTTCAAGAGCAGAATTCCAGTTTAAACCCCAATCTTTACGATTAATTTTTCCTTCAATATTTAAGCCTACTTTTGTATTTCCCCAAGGATCAGTCATGATTCCGCTAAATTCTACAGGAAATTTTACTGATTTAGAAATACCTTTAATTGTCAAATCTCCAGTTAATTCATAATCACCGTCGTCAATTTTTTTGAAAGATGAAGATTTGAAAGTCAATTTTGGGTTATTTTCAGCATCAAAAAAATCAGCACTTCTTAAATGCCCGTCTCTGTCTGCATTTGCAGTATCGATAGAAGCAATATCTCCTGAAAATTCGATTGCTGCGTTTTCAAAATCATTTCCTTCTGTAGTGATTGAAGCATCGTAAGTTCCAAATTTACCTGAAACATTTGTAAACATCATGTGTTTAACTTTAAAACCAATTTCTGAATGCGTTGGGTCAATTGACCATTTTGTAGTTGCCATAATTTTTATTTTTAAATAATTAATTTCATTTTGATAGGACAAAGTTACGTCCACAGTATTCGAAACACACTTAACCTAGATTAAGAAATAAAAAATGGGATTTTTATTTTTAGATTGATTATCTTAAAAATACAATTCTCATATAGATTATAATTATTCATTATGAAAAGTTTAGTAAAAAAAGAAACGATAATAACCTGAAATTCAGATTTGTTATCGTTTCCCGAGAAAAAAAGTATGTGTTGTTTATGAATTAATAGTTCATCGGAATATCCATTAAAAGAAATTCAGCTTCAGTATTTGCTTTTATATTTAAAGTATCAGTTCCAGAAATTCCAACGGCATCACGAGTGTTTAATTCCTGACCGTTTATCGTTACGTTTCCTTTTAATATGAAAGCGTAAACTCCGTTTCCTTCTTTTTTAATTTTATATTCTGTTGCGGTTCCGGCATCAAAATTCCCCATATTAAACCAGGCATCCTGATGAATCCAAACGCCTTCATCATCTGCATTTGGAGACAAAATTTGCGCTAATTTATTATGTCTGTCCGCAACATTCAAAGTGATTTGTTGGTAACGAGGATCTACATTTCTTTTGTTTGGAAACAACCAGATTTGCAATAATTTAGTTTGTTGATCTGCATTTGGGTTAAATTCACTATGCTGAACTCCGGTTCCGGCGCTCATCACCTGAATATCTCCATTTTTGATAATTTCAGTATTTCCCATGCTGTCTTTGTGCGCCAAATCACCTTCAAGTGGAATCGTAATGATTTCCATATTATCGTGCGGATGCGTTCCAAAACCCATTCCGCCTGCAATCGTGTCGTCATTTAAAACACGAAGTGCCCCAAACTGAATTCTTTCCGGATTGTACCAGCTTGCAAAACTAAAACTGTGATAAGCATTAAGCCATCCGTGATTTGCATTTCCTCTTGTTTCTGCTTTATGTAATACTATATTTTCCATGATGTTTTGCTTTGTGTTATTATTATGGTACAAATTTACGATCAACATGCATGAAGTACACTTAATGTAGATTAAGTTCTTTAAGTAGCTAAGATTCTGAGGTTCTAAGTAGCTAAGTTTTTAGGTGCAAAGGCTCAAAAGTGCAGAGGTTGAGAGGTTTTAATCGTTCTTGAGTAACAAAAGATTTTGTTGGATGGATTTTAATCCATTCTACGCATGCAAAATCGCCAATCTTTGTCGGGCTTCTTGCGATGGACGGATTAAAATTCATCCCTACAAAATTGACCGTTCCTCAAGAACTCTTTATAAAATTCCGGAGGAATGATTTATTTTGTAGCCAGGGATTTTAATCCCTTGAAACGTAAAGTGACCCCAATATTGCCATTTAGTTCCTATTATCGCCAATTTTTGTCGAACTACTTGCGGAGATTCCTCGTTTCTCGGAATGACAAGATTGCGGTAAAAGATTGCGAAAAAATCTAAGAAATCTAACGTCTAAAGATCTAATAATCTAAAATTAGCTATACTGTGTAATAAACTGCTGAACCACCAAATCTGTATTTTCATGACGTTTTTTCTTTTCCAATGCAATCGGAGGTGCTGCTCTTTCGAGACAATTTTTTACATCGCAGGTTTCGCAAGTAACGCCAACAATTCGTTTTACGAGAGGTTTTCCTTCAATGAATTTGAATTTCTTTTTCATGGTTGGATTAATTAAGATTCCAACAGAAATACTGCGAATATTATCTTTTATAAAAGGATCTTTTGTAGCCGAAGAAAAAACCAGATATTCATTTCCGCTATGCACGTAACTTGAAATTTGTGCATCAAAAAAATGAGGTTTATTTTGTCTGATGGCTTCGTTTATGGTTTTTACCGAAACCCATCTTCTGCAATAATGTTCGTTAGTTTCGTTAGCGTGCGGTTCTTGCTGATTGGTAATGTGCAATTCTTTTTTGATCTGATAAAAATCAGAACCAATTTTATGGGACATTCTTAAAAAGAATAAATTTTTCAGATGAAAATCTTTCGGCAATAAATTGGTCAATCTCTGATAAAATGACTCTGGAGAAACTTCAAAACTTTCGATTAAAGTAACAAATTCTTGTGGATTTGGTCGTTCGTTATTCAGAAAATTATTGATTTTATTAACCACCAATTGTCTCGGTAACAATAAAGCACCGGCAAAATAAGAAGCATAAAAATTATGCAAAACCTGATCGAAATTTTCAAATTTAATCCAGCTGAAAGTCAGTAATCGATCTGAAATTTTTAGATAATTATAAGCAATTTCTTTGGCTAAAATAAAAGCTCTTTGCGGATTATCAATTTCGGTTGAAAGTAATAACGTTTTACTTTTCGGGACATAAATCGAACGTAAATCTTCTAAAGCTTCCTGATCTGTAAACGCAATTTCTTTTATAGTGTATTCAAATTCTTCTTTAAGAATCGCTTCTAATTCTTCAATACTAATTTTAGAATCCAAATTGATTTGGAATGATTTCGAAAAAGCAATTACCTTCTCTTCTAAATCTTCAAAATAATTGCTGTGCGCTTCTTGGTATGACCGTAAAGCAGCAAGAAAAAAACTTTCGCGACTTAAATTATAATGTTGTGCAATTTCGATTATAGTACTAATAAATGCATTGACTTTCGCCGGAGCATTCGCAATAATATCAATTAAATCAGCTTCCTGTATGCCAAAAAGTTCTAGCGGAATCTCTTTTAAAATTCCCGATTTTAAGATTTCGCCAATCGGAGCGAGATTATTATCGAGTTTTAAAGAAATCATTTGGTCGTAAGAAACGTCCAAATGTTTACAAAGCAGTAAAATTTTATCTGTTTTTGGATATTTTTTGCCCTTTTCAATTTCGTTTAAGTACGATTTTGAAAGATTTGTCAATTTGGCTAAGCCAAAAAGCGAAAGATTTTTTTGAGTTCGAACCTGTTTCAGTTTTAGCCCAAATATCAGCTTTATATAGTCTTTTTCGATATTCATGAATCAAATATAGCTATTTAAAAAATAATCGCCAAAATAATGTTTTTAATATTTAGCGAACGTTCGCTTGTTTTGTAAAAAACTTTTTTCTAATATTGTGGTGTAGAAAATATTAGATATCAGATTCTTATGGTTTTATGTTTAGAAAGAAATAAACTGAAATTGAAACTAATTTGATTATTACTAATAAAAAAATAAAGCCACAGCTATGAAAAACCAATTAGAAATTACCGAAACGGCAATGGAATTTTTAGCCGAAAAGAATCCTTCTTATCCAAACATTTGGACAGAAGAAGCAATTGCTTTTATAATAGAATTGCATCGAAAATTCGAATCGCAACGAAAATTGTTGTTGTTGCAACGCGATCAAAAACAAGTTTTATTTGATCAGGGTGTAATGCCAACTTTTCCAACAGAAACTAAAACCGTCAGAGAAAGTAATTGGACATCTGGAGAAATTCCCAAAGATCTATTAGATCGCAGAGTCGAGATTACCGGACCGGTTGATCGCAAAATGATAATAAATGCCTTGAATTCAGGTGCAAAAACTTTTATGGCCGATTTTGAAGACAGTACTTCTCCAACATGGCAAAATTTGATGGACGGGCAGGTAAATTTGATTGATGCGGTAAACAGAACAATTTCCTATACTGATTTTGCTAAACATAAATCATATCAATTAAATGAAAAGATTGCAACATTAATGGTACGTCCAAGAGGATTGCATCTTTTAGAAAAACATATTTTAATTGATGGGGAAATGGTTTCGGGTTCTTTAATAGATTTTGGATTGTATGTTTTTCATAACCACAAAAGACTTTTAGAAAACAATTCCGGACCGTATTTCTATATTCCAAAATTAGAACATTATCTCGAAGCACGCTGGTGGAATACTGTAATTGATTTTACAGAAGATTATTTAAAACTGGAGCGCGGAACAATAAAAGTAACGGTTTTAATTGAAACTATAACAGCAAGTTTTCAATTGGATGAAATTATTTATGAATTGAAAGAACATGTTGTAGGATTGAATTGCGGGCGCTGGGATTATATTTTCTCTTATATCAAGAAATTTCGCAAAAATCCGAAATTCATAGTTCCGGATCGCGATCAGGTTAATATGACTTCGCCTTTTATGAATGCGTATTCGAATTTGGTAATTCAAAAATGTCATAAAAGAGGAATTCATGCTATTGGCGGAATGGCGGCTCAAATTCCGATTAAAAATAATGAAGAAGCGAATGCAACAGCTTTCGCAAAAGTAAAAACAGATAAAGAACGTGAAGTTCGAAACGGTCACGACGGAACCTGGGTCGCACATCCGGATTTGGTTTCGCTTGCAAAATCGGTTTTTGATGTCGGGATGCCAACTCCAAATCAAATTCATATTAAAAGAGAACATCGAAAAATAACAGAAGCAGATTTGATTGAACCACCAATTGGAATCATAACCGAAAACGGTGTTCGCAAAAACATAAATGTTGGTGTTTTATATCTGTCATCATGGCTAAACGGACAAGGCGCAGCAGCGTTGCATAATTTGATGGAAGACGCAGCAACAGCTGAAATTTCGAGATCGCAATTGTGGCAATGGCTTCAGAATAAAGTGACTTTGGATAATGGCAAAATTTTAAATCTGGCATATTATCACGAATTGGCTTTAGAGGAATTCAAAAAAATAAAAGACGAATTAGGAGAAGAAATTCACGAACAACGACAATTTTCTCTGGCTGAAAAGGTTTTAGAAAGATTGGTCGTAAATCCCGATTTCGTTGACTTTTTGACTATTCCGTGTTACAAATACCTTTGACAATTAAAAATTGAGAATTAAAAATTAAAAATATTTTTCACGCAGATTTAGCAAATAACGCAGATTTTCAATTTTTAATTTGAATAAAATGCTTTACTAACCAACTTAAACTATATTATTTATGAAAACAACAGAAGACAGAATTCAGGAATTGATTAACGATTGGATCACGAACCCAAGATGGAAAGGTGTTGAACGTCCTTACACCGCTACAGAAGTAGTAACGCTTCAGGGTTCTTATCAAATTGAGCATTCTATTGCCAAAATGGGAGCGCAAAAATTATGGAAAAAGTTAAAAAGTCAGGATTATGTAGCTGGGTTGGGCGCTTTAACCGGAAATCAGGCGATTCAGGAAGTCGATGCCGGTCTGGAAGCGATTTATTTAAGTGGCTGGCAAGTAGCTGCCGATGCGAATTTGGCGGGAGAAATGTACCCGGACCAATCGCTTTATCCGGTAAATAGTGTGCCAATGGTGGTTAAAAAAATAAACAATGCTTTGTTGCGCGCTGATCAGATTCAGACTGTAAATAGAGTTGAAGATAAAAAAGATTACTTAGTTCCGATTGTGGCTGATGCCGAAGCTGGTTTTGGTGGAAATCTAAATGCTTTCGAATTAATGAAATCTATGATTGAAGCCGGAGCTTCCGGAGTTCATTTTGAAGATCAGTTGAGTTCTGCTAAAAAGTGCGGACATCTTGGCGGAAAGGTTTTAGTACCAACTCAGGAAGCAATTAACAAACTTATTGCAGCAAGATTAGCATCTGATGTTATGGGAGTTTCGACTTTAATTGTTGCAAGAACAGATGCTGATGCGGCTAATTTATTAACCAGCGATGCTGACCCAAGAGATGCTAAATTTATTACAGGTGAAAAAACAAACGAAGGTTTTTTCTACGTAAAAAACGGAATCGATCAAGGAATTACAAGAGGTTTAAGTTACGCGCCTTATGCTGATTTGATTTGGATGGAAACCAGTAATCCGGATTTGGTGTATGCTAAAAAGTTTGCCGATGCCATGAAAAAAGAATTTCCTGATAAAATGCTGGCATACAATTGTTCGCCATCATTTAATTGGGGTGCAAAATTATCTGTTGCCGAAATGGAAACGTTTAGAGAAGATTTAGCGGCAATGGGATATAAATTCCAGTTCATCACTTTGGCAGGTTTCCATGCTTTGAATACCAGTATGTTTGAATTATCCAAAGCCTACAAAGAACGCGGAATGGCAGGATATTCTGAATTGCAGGAACGCGAATTTGCTTTACAGAAAAACGGTTTCAGAGCTGTAAAACATCAGGCTTTTGTGGGAACTTCTTATTTTGATGCGGTTCAAAATACAGTTATGATAGGAAAATCAACTATAACGGCAATGAAACATTCTACGGAGGTTGAGCAATTTTAATTCAAAAGCAAATCCAGTTCATTAAACTGGATTTGTTTTTTTTAGCCACAGATTCCGAAGATTAAAATGATTTTAAAAAAAGTTGCCACGAATTTCACGAATTCACTCGAATTTTAATTTGTGAAAATTTGTGAAATTTGTGGCTAAAAAAAATCGTTTTAATCTGTTGAATCTGTGGCTAAATATTATTTTTTTAATAGCCTGGCTTTCATTTTACTGAAAAATTCTGGCGTTACACCAATGAAAGAAGCGATTTGTTTTTGCGGAACTTTATGAACTAACGTTCCGTATTTGGTGGTAAATTTTTCGAAACGCTCTTCTGCCGGTAAACTCAAATTATCCATTAATCTTTGCTGATTGGCGACCAGTGAATTTTCGATTAATATTCTGAAGAAACGTTCTAATTTTGGAATGTCATGATATAATTGTTCCTGATTTTCTTTTGATAATGAAACTACTTCGGCATCTTCTAAAACTTCTATAAAAAGCTGTCCAGGTTTTTGAGAAAAAAAGCTGTACATATCACTCATCCACCAGCCCTGGCAGGCAAATGCCAGAACGTGTTCGACAATATTATCGTTGATATTGAAGCTTCTTAAAATTCCCGAATTGACAAAATACGAATGTTTGCAAACTTCTCCGGCATTCAATAAAATCGTTTTGGCTTTGTAGGTTTTCGTTTCTAGTTTAGATAAGAAATGTGCTTGTTCCTCAGGCGTTAGCGAAACGTGCTTCGCAATATTTTCTAGAATTAAATTCATTTATGAATGTACTTTTATTAAGGTTGCTGTTTGTTTTGCGCGATCGATAATTTCTTCTATTGGAGTTGCCAATGAATCATGACTTAGAACAACACCCATTCTGCGATATGGTCTTGAAGTTGGTTTTCCAAAAATTCTGAAATCGGTTTTTGGCAAAGCAGCTACTTTTTCTATTCCGCTAAAAGTTGGATTTGTTGAGTCTTCCGAAGCTAAAATTACAGCGCTCGCACCGGCTTTTTCAAGCGTAATTTCGAAAATTGGCAGGCTTAAAATCGCACGCAAATGCAATTCGAATTCGTTGAAATTTTGCGTTCCCGCCAAAGTTACCATACCGGTATCGTGTGGGCGGGGAGAAAGTTCAGAGAAATAAACGCCCTCATTGGTTAAGAAAAATTCAACACCAAAAAGTCCGGCACCGCCAAGTGCTTCCGTAATTTTTTCGGCCATGTCCTGCGCTTCGTATAAATCTTTTTCTGAAACCAAAGCAGGCTGCCAGCTTTCCTGATAATCTCCACGTTCTTGTCGGTGTCCAATTGGCGCACAAAACAAAGTTGGATTATTATTTTGAGTAATTGTTAGAAGCGTAATTTCCGAATTAAAATCAACAAATGCTTCTACAATAACTTCGATAACATCGCCACGTGAACCTGCAACGGCATATTGCCATGCTTTTTCGATATCATTTTCGGTTTTTATAGTCGATTGTCCTTTTCCGGAAGAAGACATTAATGGTTTTACTACACACGGAATTCCAACTTCCTGAACTGCTTTTTGCAATTCTTCTGCAGAAGTTGCGTATTGATATTTGGCTGTTTTTAATCCTAATTCTTTTGAAGCCAAATCACGAATGGCTTTGCGATTCATGGTAAAGTTTGCCGCTTTTGCAGAAGGAACAACGGTGATTCCTTGTTTTTCGTAATCGTAAAAACGTTCGGTGCGAATGGCTTCTATTTCGGGAACTATAAAATCGGGTTTGTGTTTGGCTACGATTCGGTCAAGAGCTTCACCGTCGAGCATGTTGATGACTTCAAATCCGTGTGCAACCTGCATTGCAGGAGCATTTTCGTAACTGTCAACAGCAATTATGGTTTGTCCAATTCGTTGTGCGGCAATGACAAATTCTTTGCCTAATTCACCTGAACCGAGGAGTAGTATTTTCATAAGGGGAAATTTCAAATTTTGGAGTAGTAAAAGTAGGGAAAAATGTTTTTAACCCCAAAGTTCTATTCACATGTATTATGGTAGAGGCGCACTGCAGTGCGTCTACGTGATCTATGTTTAACCGTAAAGTTCGTAAAGATTTACGCAAAGAGCGCAAAGAATTTCATGCAGATTCGGCAGATTTAATTTTAAATGGAAATTTAATTTTTAAATTACAAAAGTGACCGTGTAGTTTGTCATTCCGAGGAACGAGGAATCTCCTCAAGTAACTCCGTTCCAATAAGCCAATCTTTGTAGAGCTACTCGCGGAGATTCCTCGTTCCTCGGAATGACAAGATTGGTGAAATAGCAGAAAAAAAGGTTCGCAAAGATTAAACTTAAAATCTTTGCGAACCTTTGCGTAATTCTTTGCGCTCTTTGCGGTAAAAAAACCTTGCGGTTAAATATTCTTAATGAAAATGATCTTCTTCGATTTCGAATTCGGCATCTTTTTCCCAGATTTCCATTTCGCAGGGTTTGCAGTTAAATTTTAGTTTGTATTCCAACTCGCCTTGTTTTAAAACCAATGGTTCTTTTACTTTAACACCCATGATGTCTTTTTGGTGTATTGGGCATTTTTTTAATTCGTATTTGATGCAATATTTAGTAGTCATAACACGAGATTTCCCTGGATCCCATTGCAATTCGAATGCTTTTTCGATTTCGGTTACGCCGTGACGTTCGTAGAATTTACGAGCGGTTTTGTTCGAAACATTGTACATGAAATCAAGTTTGGTTTCAGGGTACGGATGTGACGTTTTTACTATTTGATGTTCTTCGCGTTTGTAATTTTTCAAACGAATTTCGGTTAACTGATCGTAAACTGTTCTTCGCATTTCGTTAATTTTTGAAATAGGAAGGAACCAGTTTTGAGAAAACATGATGTTAATTTCATTGGCTGTATAGGGTGTAAAGCCTGTTTTTGCCAATTGCGTTTTGATGTTTTCTTCGATTGATTCGCCAGTTTTAGTCTGCTCTTTTGAGTGTTCTAAATTTACGATGCTTACATTTCCGTCTTCATCGGTTGCGATTAATTCGAAACCAGTTTCATTTTCGGTAAGCAATAAAGTTGTGCTGATTTTTCGAACGGCGCTATCTTCTCTTTCTACAATTTTGATGAAAGCGGCATCGTTATTTCTATAAATAAAAGTTCCGTCTTTTACTTCTTTTAAAACATTTGGATAAATTTTACCGTTTTCGGCTTTGTTTACATAAATTCCGTCAGCTTCATTATTTTCGTTGATGAAACAAAGTCCGTCACCGTTGTTTAGTAATTCGCCGTTTTCGATTTCGTAAGCGTTTCCAACAGTTCGGATTAATTTACCGATGTATTGTCCTTTTGATTTTGGGCTTTCCCAAGATCCAATACTATGATTTCTATCGTTTACAAAATAGTCCGTATAACCGCGGTTAAAAGTTCTGTTTAAAGAAGAATCGAAAGTATAGGTGCAAGTTCCAGAAGAAGCTTTCATGTATTTGTCGCTTCCTTCACCTTCTAAAAAACTGTCTAATTTTTGACGTAAAAATGAAACGTTGTTTTTTACGTAAACAACATCTTTTAAGCGTCCTTCAATTTTAAAAGAAACGATTCCGGCTTCAATCAAATTCGGAATTTGATCTGAAATATCTAAATCTTTAATCGAAAGTAAGTGACTGTTTTTGATTAAAGTTTCTCCGTTTCCGTCGATTAAGTTATAAGGCAAACGGCAGTTTTGTGCGCAAGAACCACGATTGGCGCTGCGTTCTCCGTTGGCGACACTCATATAACAGTTTCCACTGAAAGAAACGCATAAAGCTCCGGTTACGAAAAATTCTAATTCTACATCAGCCTCGTCGTATATTGTTTTAATTTGATGCAAGTTCAATTCGCGGGCTAAAACCACACGTTTGATTCCGGCATCTTTTAGGAATTTAATTTTATCGGCATCACGATTATTGGCTTGTGTGCTGGCGTGAAGTACGATAGGAGGTAAGTCCATTTCCATAATCGCCATATCCTGAATAATCAGGGCATCTACACCAATTTCGTATAATTCCCAGATCATTGAGCGACACGTTTCCAATTCGTTATCGTACAAAATGGTATTCATTACTACAAAAACCTGAGCATTAAATAAATGCGCATATTGTACCAAAGCGGCAACATCTTCAATAGAATTGTTGGCATTAGAACGCGCTCCAAATTGTGGAGCTCCAATATAAACTGCATCGGCGCCACTATTTATGGCGGCCATTCCTCCAATTAAATCTTTAGCAGGAGCTAATATTTCAATTTTCTTCTTCATTTTTAGAACTTTAGGCTTTTGTGGTATTCACGCAAAAAAGTTTGCAAAGTTCTTATAAATAATTCGAGTTTACTAATGCTGAAGTGACTTTTTTTGAAATAGTAAGGTTATATGGAATGATGATAAATGGGATTTTTAATCTATTGGAAAAGAAAATCCTGCCGTGAATCCTCCGAAAGATTGTTCGGCAGATGGTTGTGCATAGAAAGAAGCTCCAAGTTCTATATTGTTTTTGCGGCCAATTGAAAGCCCAAAACCTATAGGAATATGGACTTGTGCTCCCTTCTCTTTTGCATGAAAACCTGGAATATAAGTTTCGAAAGAGCCTATTGATGTACCAATACCGACTTCTACAAAAGGAGCAACCCAGGGTATTGGAGCGCAAAGTCTAATTTTTCCTCCCAGAAAAAAGGCTTTAGATTCAACTTTGTAGCCTTCTGGATTCTTTACCTTATCTTCATCTGTTGATGTTATAATTATTCCGGCATATGGTCTCACACTAAACCATTTTTTTATTCCAAATACATATTCTCCCTGTAGATATAAACCAGAACCATCTATGATTTCCGGATCTTCTTCTTCATAATTTGAAGTACTTGATCCAAAACCTATTGAGGCTTTTATGGAATTACCTTCAGTTTGGGCTTTTGTCAGATTAGAAAAAAATAAAGTAAAGATTATAATTAAAAGAGAGTTGCGTAAAGTTAGATTCATAAAGTGGTTTGATTTGTTAATGATTGAAACGAAAATAACATTTATTTTTTAGATTTCTATAAAACAAAAAAACTACTCCGTTTTAATAACGGAGTAGTTTTCACTTTCAAAAAAATAGTGCCAAATATTATGACAGTTTTTTCGCTTTGATTTTAGTCAAAGTATTTTGAATACTGTTTAATTGTTTTGAAACAATTGCAATTTGACTCGCTTCAAGTTCATTTTTTTCTAAAGCCATTTTGTATTTTTCAATAGCAGCTTCTTCTCCTGTAATACAAGCATTGATAATCGCTTCTGTATCTCCACTTGTAAAAGAAGATTTAATATCAATCCATGCACGGTGTAAAGCTCCTAATGGACCTCCGCCGGCTGTATCAGTTGATTTTCCCAGTTTGTTGATTTCGTCTTGTATTTCTACAATAAATAATGCACGTTCACGAGCATAATCTAAAAAATCAGTTTTTATGGCTGGACTGCTTACGTGTTCTGCAGCATTGGTGTATCCTAATTTTCCATCTTCTAAAATTGCAATTAATCCTTCTAAAGTACTAACTGCTTCTTTTGTGGTTTCATCTGTATGTATCATGATCTTTAAATTTTATAATTAATGTATAATACAAAGATGGGATTTTGTAAAGCCTTATGTTTTACAGAATTATATTGGTTGTTTATAAAATTCTGGAATGGGAATTTTGAAAGACAAAAATTATCTTCACTCAGATGTGGAAAATTAAAAGATTTATTTTAAAGTAAAAACTAAAATTTCTTGTTACCATTTTGCGTGAGGGATAGATGCGAAAGGCCCAACAGCCGGACGAAGCAAGAGCGAGGACTTGTAGCGAATAGCCCGACCGCCTTTTCGGCTGGGCACGCCCAAAATAATTGCATAAAAAAACAGCTTAAAGTATAAAGTGATGAAACTTTGAACCTTAAGCCGTTTTAATAAAACTTATTTATGAAGTTATGCAGTCAAAGCTTCTTTGATTCTGCGTAAAGCTTCTTTTAAAATATCGTTGCTTGTTGCGTAAGAAAAACGAATACAATTCGGGTTTCCGAAAGCATCTCCTGTTACAGTTGCTACGTTTGCTTCTGCCAAAAGATACATAGAAACATCGTTTGCATCTTTAATTTCAGTTCCTCTTAATGTTTTTCCGAAGAAAGAAGAAACGTCAGGGAACACGTAAAATGCTCCTTCCGGAACGTTGATTTTTACGCCAGGAATTTCTTTTAATAGTCCAACAACTAAATCTCTGCGTTCGTGAAAAGCCTGAACCATGTGGTTTAATACACTTGGATCCGCATCTACAGCGGTAATTGTAGCGCGTTGTGCCACAGAATTTGCTCCTGAAGTTACTTGTCCCTGAATTTTTGTACATGCTTTTGCAATAAATTCCGGCGCTCCAATATAACCAATTCTGTATCCTGTCATGGCGAATGCTTTTGCAACTCCGTTTACTGTAATTGTTCTTTCGAACATTCCCGGAATAGAACCAATACTGCAGAAAGTTCCTGAGAAATTGATGTGCTCGTAAATCTCATCGGCAACTACATATATATTTGGATGTTTTTCTAAAACTTTTGCAAGAGCTGTTAACTCTTCTCTGCTGTACACAGATCCAGATGGGTTACAAGGAGAACTGAACCACATCATTTTTGTTTTTGGTGTGATGGCAGCTTCTAATTGTTCTGGTGTGATTTTGAAATCAGTATCTACAGATGTTGGAACTTCTACGGGAACTCCGCCAGAAAGCTTTACAATTTCGAAATAAGAAACCCAGTAAGGTGCTGGTAAAATAACCTCGTCACCATCGTTTAACATTACTTGTGCAATGTTGTATAAAGATTGTTTTGCTCCTGTAGAAACTACAATTTGAGTTGGTTTGTAATCTAAATCATTGTCTCTTTTGAATTTTCGGCAAATTGCTTCTCTCAATTCTAAATAACCTTCAACCGGAGAATAGGTGCTGTAATTTTCGTCGACTGCTTTTTTAACGGCTTCCTTGATAAAATCCGGTGTATTAAAGTCAGGTTCTCCTAAACTTAAACTGATAATGTCTTTTCCCTGCGCTTTTAATTCACGTGCTAAAGCAGCCATTGCTAATGTTTGTGACGTCGCTAAGTTGTTAATTCTGTCTGAAAGAATGTGATTCATTATAAAATTTTTGAATGTCCTTAATTTTCAACTGTAATTAAGGAAGGTTAATTATTAATAGATTTTTTTAGTTTTATACTGATAATTCAGGCTTCATTCCAAGGTCTTTCAAATGCTTGTAATGAGCTATAACAGCACCTCTCATCGTTTTGAATTCATGATAAGGCAAGTTGCATTCGATTGCGGTTTGTTTTACAATTTCAGCAATTTTTCCGTAGTGAATATGACTGATATGTGGAAAAATGTGGTGCTCGATCTGGTGATTTAAACCTCCGGTAAACCAATTAACTATTTTGTTTTTTGGAGCAAAATTTGCCGTTGTGTATAATTGGTGAATAGCCCATGTATTTTCCATTTCTCCCTCTTCGTTTGGAACAGGATTTGACGTTTCCTCTACTACGTGTGCCAATTGAAAAACGATGCTTAAAATTAATCCTGCAGTATAATGCATTACAAAAAATCCAATAACGACTTTCCACCATGTTACGCCTAAAATCATTGGCAAAGCCATCCAGATTAAAACGTAAATTATTTTTGTGATTACCAAAACAGTCCATAATTTGGCTGGACTTTGTGGAGTTCCGTAGGATAATTTTCTTCTAAGATAGTTTTTCATTTGCTTGAAATCAGTTGTTAGAGCCCAATTAAAAGTCAATAATCCGTATAAGAAGAAAGAATAATAATGTTGAAATTTATGAAAACGATGCCATTCGGCATTTTGTGTAAAACGTATAATTCTACCGGCGTCAAGATCTTCATCATGACCGTGAATATTAGTGTATGTATGGTGTAAAACATTATGTTGAACTTGCCAGTTGTGTACATTTCCGGCCAAAACATAAATGCTTCCGCCCATAATTTTGTTAATCCATGATTTAGAAGAGTAAGATCCGTGGTTCCCGTCGTGCATAACGTTCATTCCAATTCCGGCCATTCCAACTCCCATAAGAATATTTAGTAACAATTGTGCCCAAAATGGCATATCAAGAGTTAGTATTAAAAAATAAGGAGTTAGAAAAACAGCAAAAAGAATAACGGCTTTTAAGTGCAGCTTCCAGTTTCCGGTTTTCTGAATGTTATTCTCCTTAAAGTAATTGTTTACTCGTGAGTTAAGTGTTCTGAAGAACTTCAGATTGTCTTGCTTAGCAAATGTAGGCGCAGTGTTATTCATAATTGATTTAAATAGTTTTCAAAGGTAATTATTATAAATTTTCAATTTGCAAAATTGAGTTAAATATTTCAACTGTAAAGTAGTACTTTTGTTAAAAAATTAGAGCAATGGATGAGATATTGAAATATTTTCCTGATTTGAGTGCCATTCAAATCGAACAATTTCAAAAATTAGACTTTTTATACCATGATTGGAATGAAAAAATCAATGTTATTTCCCGTAAAGACATTGATGCCTTATATACAAAACACGTTTTGCATTCGCTTGGAATTGCAAAAATCATGAAGTTTGAACCGGGAACAACTGTTTTGGATGTTGGAACTGGCGGAGGATTTCCTGGAATTCCCCTGGCGATTCTTTTTCCGGAAACACGCTTTTACCTGATTGACGTTATTGCAAAAAAAATAAAAGTAGTTCAGGGAGTTGTGGATGCTTTAGAATTAAAAAATGTTAAGGCAGAACAATTACGTGCAGAAAATGTAAAAGGCGATTTTGATTTTATTGTAAGCCGCGCCGTTACAAATATGCCGGATTTTGTTTCCTGGATTAAGAATAAAATTAAAAAGCAACATAAACACACCCTGAAAAATGGTATTTTATATTTAAAAGGTGGGGATTTATCTGAAGAGCTTAAGGATTTCCCCAAAGCAACTTTGTATGATTTAGCAGATATTTTTGAAGATGAATTTTTTGAAACCAAAAAAGTAGTGCATTTACCTTTGAAGTTTACGTTTTAATCGCATTCAAATTAGAAAAACAACCCGACAATAATTATATTCTTGTCGGGTTTTTGCTTACTATCAAATGATGAATTAATAATTAAGATGCTTCTCTTGATAAGTGCAAAAATGGATTTGATTTGTGATCTATATTTTCAATAAAATCCTCCATAGCTTTTACAGATTCTTCATTTGTATATTCAAATTTTGGATCAAAGAAAAATTCACGAGTAATTACCGGTTCATTTGATGAATCATAAATTTCTTCGTCACTTTCATCAAGATTAGTATGTGAATACGGACAAGGAAATAAACTATTTAATTCAGTAATAGTTTTATTAAACCATTTGTCAAAAACTTTTTTCTTAGGTGTAATATGGCGCGCTAATAAAACTAAGCCAATAATTTCGCTTTGAATAAAGTAAGATCCTTTTCTATATCTCACATCAATCATTCTTACATTCATAAGTGCAATCCATAAAGGTCCATTTACACAACCTGAAACTGGTACGTTTAATTCTGTATCAAAATCTAATGGTTTTGTATTGTCAAGATTTTCGATTGAACACCAAAGTGCTTCAATACGTTTTTGTGTATCGGTAGTAGTTTTGGTATACCCTTTAAAACGCCAATAAACCCATTCTAATAATGCAGCTGTAAGACCAACAGAAGCTTTATGATTAATATTGGCTAATGCATTTTCCAGTTCTTCATTTCCTTCTAATGGATCTAATAATTGTTCCATTTTTTTCCTATTCCATTTAAAATCAATTGGATGTCCAATGCTTTTTGATTTAAGAATTATTTGCGGAGTAGTTTTTAAATTTTTCATAAGCATCTCTTAGTTTACAGTGAATTATTATTTTATACTTGTAATATATTGCCTGTTTTTGATTTTAAAACACACAAATTATTTCAATTAATTACATTTTGATTATGTAATTAAAGAAAGGACAAATTTATAAGAGACCTCATCTTTAAAATGATAGAATAAGTTTTTAAAATGGTAGAATAGGATTTTTTACGGGCGTATATTGTTGAGGATCAATATAATAAGAAAAAGACTACAAAATAATAAAAATAGTTAAATTGTAATATTTATATGATAAATGTACAATATTTGATTTAATATTTACAAATTTTTTTTACAAATTATTCTTTTTGAATAAGTTACTTTATAAGAAGTAATTTTTCAGAAAGGCAAATGTAAAATATATTCTACAAAATTAGTGTTAAAATTTTTGGCTTATTATGAGAAAGAATTGTGTATCACAAAAATTGAGATTGCTTTTGTGATTTAAAACAAAGCCAATCTTTATAGATTGGCTAGTTTACAATTTTTTTATTGGATTAATTTGCTTTAAGTTCTTTCATTTGTGTGGTGTACATATCTTTTACTTCAACTTCAGTGTTGTCTTTTAATCGGCGTATTTTATAAGATATTGGTGCAGACGATCCAACTAATGATGAATTATCAGGAGATTGTAAAAATTTTACAAAACTATTATAATCAGTTACTTTTCCTCCTAATGATAATGGTCCTCCTACAATCATTACTTTTATTTTATTTTGAGCAAATAATTTTTTAAACTCTTCTGAATAATTTACATCTACTCCGATATCTACAACTTTTAATGCGACACCAACTGCGGCTTTAACCATTGTATTGTTGTAAGATTCATTTTTAGATGTTTCTATTAATAAATAAGCAACCCTGCCATAATCAACATTACTAACATATACAGGTTCATGTGTTCCAAAATTGTTTGCACTAATATCTCCATCGATCCAATCACTATAGTATTTAGGATCAATTGTCATACTGTATAAGCGTTGTCTTACTTTTACCATTATATAAGAACCAGTAATGCTTGAACCGCTATTTTGCGTATAACCAAAATTAGCTTTTACCAAACCACTTAAAACATTTACATTTAAATGAGCATCTAGAGATTTCTTAAAACTATCCTCAGTTGTAATTTCATTGCTTTGGTATTCATAATAGGTCGGAATGGATTCATAGTCAATAAGATTTTTATTTTTGCTGACTAAACCATTAATAGTATTCCTAATTTCGCTTGGTACAGGAAGTGCGTAATCACTTACAGATAAATCGCCTCTTAAAGACATTGATAAAGTAACAGGTTTAAAAGCATTCTTTAATACAAGCGGATCATAAGTTGCATTCATGAAGCTTGAACCGCGCAAAATACTTCCCGGATAAATAACATCCAAATTTGCTTCGCTTATTATAGAAAGCGGCGATAAGGTTGTTTGTTTTTCAACTGTAGTCAGATATACATATTCATTATTACCCGTAGTTGGGTTTAGTTCCTGTGCACCTGTTTTCTTTGAACTAATTACGTTATCAGATTTTGAGGCAAAGACCACAGGTTGCAGGTTGTTTAAATCGCCTCCTTTGTTGTCCTTATTGTCATCGTTACTACATGAGGTAAATAGTGCTGCACTTATTGCTAATGCTAAAAATGTAGTCTGTTTCATTTTGTTTTTCATAATCAATTTTTGTTTGTATTATTATTTTTGGCTGATATTTAAGTTGTTATAAGTGATGATGTTATCAGGTTCACCTTTTCTTTTTTGTGTTATTTTTAATTCTGACAATATCCATGTAGGAACTATTTGCGCTCCTTTTTCGGTATTTACTTTATCACTAAATGTTAGAACTTTATCGATAGAGACAATGCCAGGATATTTGTTTCCATTATAAAATGCCGTATAAGTGTTTTCTTTAGATTCACTATCCGTTAAATAAGTATCGTTTGATTGGTCGCCATCATCAATAGTAAATTCATAATAACGGCTATGTTTCGAATTTGAAAACATGGTTGCATTATCTGTTTGTTCATTTCGTGTATATGCATCTATTTTTACTGCAAAAAAGGAAATTTCCTGAGTAGAGCCGGCAACATATTTATTGCCTCTCATTTTTTTCAATTCATATTGATGTATAAAATTGCCCGGTTTTAAAATGGAAAGAAAAAAAGAAGATTTTGATGTTTTAATGATAATGCTGTCTCTTGTTTCTTTCTGCGTAATTTGATCGCCCGTAGTAGAAGAAATATCTAAAGGAATTTTGATTTCCTCCTGAAAATTATAATCAAGTTTATTTCTTTGATGGGTTATAGCAGACCGTGTTATAGGTTTCAGGATATAAACAACATCAGAGTTAGAATCAAAATCATTAATCGTTACATCAAATTTTAAAGTTTCGCCAACTTGAATATTACTCCAATCAACACGATTAATGTCTTTGGTTAAAGTAAAATTAGCGTTGTTGTTTTGAATTTCTGATTTTGATGAACTTTCGTTTTCACTGCATGAGGCCAGTGCTGTTAAACAAATAAAGAATAAGTATTTTTTCATGTTTTAATTTTTCATGAAGGAACGTATTATTCTTTTTTACCGTAGTCACAATAAATTCACAAACTATTAGAATAAGGCATAAAAAAGAAAAACCCGCAAACTTCAAAATGAAGTTTGCGGGTTTTTTATAAATCTAAAATCAGATTATTAACCTAAAAACGGATATCTGTAATCTTCCGGAGTTACAAAAGTTTCCTTGATCGTTCTAGGAGAAGCCCAACGCAATAAGTTCAATGCAGAACCAGCCTTATCATTAGTTCCGGAAGCTCTCGCTCCTCCAAAAGGCTGCATGCCTACAACAGCTCCTGTTGGTTTATCATTAATATAGAAGTTACCGGCAGCATTTTGCAATTTTGTAGTAGCTACTTCAATAGCATAACGATCCTGGCTAAATACAGCTCCTGTTAAAGCATACTCAGAAGTAGTATCAACTAATTCTAAAGTCTCTTCCCATTTTGCATCTTCGTACACATATATCGTAATAACGGGGCCGAATAATTCGGTTTCCATTGTAGTATATTTTGGATTTGTAGTTACAATAACTGTTGGCTCAATAAAATATCCAACTGATTTATCGTAGTTTCCACCAACAATAATTTCAGCATCAGCATCTTTTTTAGCCTGATCGATAAAACCAGCTAATTTATCAAAAGAACCTTCGTGAATAACCGCTGTAATAAAGTTTCCGAAATCTTCCGGAGAACCCATTTTCATCGATTTTGCATCAGCAATTAATTGTTCTTTTACAGCAGGCCATAAACTTTGCGGAATATAAGCTCTCGAAGCAGCAGAACATTTTTGTCCCTGAAATTCAAATGCTCCACGAGTAATTCCTGTAGACACTTGTTTTGCGTTAGCGCTTGGGTGTGCAATGATAAAATCCTTACCACCAGTTTCGCCAACAATTCTTGGGTATGTTTTATAATTATGGATGTTTGCACCAATTTTAGCCCAGATATCTTTAAATACATGAGTCGATCCTGTAAAGTGAATTCCGGCGAAATCAGGACTTGCTAAAATAGTATCCGTAATCATTAAAGCATCTCCAAAAACAACGTTGATAACGCCATCAGGAACACCAGCTTCTTTGAAAACATCAATAATAATTTTTGCAGAAAAAACCTGACTATCACTTGGTTTCCAAACCACAACATTACCCATCATTGCAGCACTTGCAGGAAGATTTGCAGCAATAGCAGTAAAGTTAAATGGAGTTATAGCGTAAACAAAACCTTCAAGAGGTCTGTATTCTAAACGGTTCCAGACTGTAGAATCAGATTTTGGCTGATCGTTGTAAATTTGAGTCATAAATTCTACGTTGTAACGTAAAAAGTCGATCAATTCGCAGGAAGCATCAATTTCTGCCTGGTGAATGTTTTTAGATTGCCCAATCATTGTAGCTGCGTTGATACGCGCTCTGTACGGACCAGCAATAAGTTCAGCAGCTTTTAAGAAAATAGCAGCACGCTGTTCCCATGCCATATCTGCCCATGCTTTTTTTGATTCAAGAGCATTTGCAATGGCTTTTTCAATATGTTGTTTTTCAGCTAAATGATACGTTCCTACGATATGTTTGTGATCGTGAGGCGCTGAGATAGTTTTTGTATTTCCAGTTTTGATTTCTTCACTACCAATGTATAATGGAACATCAATTTTAGAGTTCCACATTGAAGTGTACGCCGCCTGAACAGCTGCTTTTTCTGGTGAGTTTGGTGCGTAGCTTTTAACAGGCTCGTTTACCGCTTTTGGTACATGAAAGAATCCTTTTAACATGGGGTAAATTATTTTAAAATTACGAATTGTTTAATTTTATACAAAAGTACAAATGATAATTTGATTATATCACAATACATTATTAAAAAGTTGTAATTAAATAAACTAATCTCGTTAGGTTATAAAATTCATATTGGTATAAATAATTAAATTTGAGGGTATTCCGAAAGAATCGTCTAAATATAATATTATGAAAGTACCTCTTTTAGCTTTTAATGACAAAGGAATTTACTGCCAGCAGGCCGATGTTTATCTCGATCCCTGGAAGCCGGTAAAAAATGCGATTATAACACATGGTCACTCTGATCATGCACGATGGGGAAATCAGAATTATATAACACATCATACCAATATTCCTATTATTCGTCATCGGTTAGGAGAAATAAATGTGACAGGAAAAGACTGGAACGAAACCTTTGTAATCAACAACGTAAAATTCTCATTGCATCCCGCCGGACATATTATCGGGAGTGCACAAATTCGGGTAGAATATAAAGGAGAAGTCTGGGTTTTTACAGGAGATTATAAAACAGAAGATGACGGAATTTCTGTTCCGTACGAAGTTGTAAAATGCCACACTTTTATAACCGAATGTACTTTTGGATTGCCCGCTTTTAACTGGACGCCGCAAGCCGAAGTTATTACAGAAATCAATAATTGGTGGGCAGAAAACAAAGCAGAAGGAAAAACTTCTATTCTTTTTGGATATTCCTTAGGAAAAGCACAGCGCCTTTTAAAATACCTTGATACAGATCTTGGAACAATATATACGCACGGCGCGATCGAAAATATGACCAATGTCGTGCGCCCGTTAATTAATCTTCCGCCAACAAAATTAGTTACGTACGAAACCAAAAAAGAAGATTTACTTGGTAATATTGTTCTCGCACCGCCAAGCGCACACGGAAGTACCTGGATCAGAAAAATGACGCCTTTCGTAACAGGTTCTGCAAGCGGATGGATGGCTTTTCGCGGAGCAAGGCGAAGACGCGCCATTGACAAAGGTTTTGTTTTAAGCGATCATTGCGATTGGTATTCTTTATTGGATAGCATAAAAGCAACCGGAGCAGAAAAAGTAATTTGCACACACGGTTATACGGATATTTTTTCTAAATATTTAAGAGAAATTGGTTACGATGCCAGAACCGAAAAAACGCAATACGAAGGCGAAACGGCAGAAATGGAAAAAGAAGTTGTAGAAAAAGAAATCCAGGAATGAAAAATTTTGCCCAACTCATAAAAACACTTGACAGTTCTAATAAAACGAACGTAAAAGTCGATGCGCTGACGATGTATTTTAAAAATGCATCGCCGGAAGATAAAGTATGGACCATTGCCATTCTTTCGCATCGTCGTCCGCCAAGACCTGTTAATACGACTTTATTGCGTCTTTGGGCAAATGAACTGGCAAATATTCCGTTGTGGCTTTTTGAAGAAAGTTATCATATTGTTGGAGATTTAGCAGAAACAATTGCCTTGATAATTCCAACTACAAAAGAACATTCTGATAAAAGTTTAACTGAATATCTTCAGGAAATTATTGCTTTAAGAAGAAAAACAGATTCAGAAAAAAAGAAATATTTACACGAAAACTGGTTAGCACTCAATTATTACGAACGTTTTGTTTTTACCAAATTAATTACCGGAAGTTTAAGAATCGGCGTAAGTCAAAAATTAATGACAAGAGCTCTTTCTAAAGCAGAAGATGTTGACGAAGATGCGTTGGCTTATAAATTAATGGGAAATTGGGATCCGAATACAATCACTTTTCAGGAATTAATTTTAGACGAAAAAAGCAGCGATTATTTATCAAAACCATATCCGTTTTATTTGGCGTATCCTATTGAAGGTGAAGTCGACAATTTAGGAAATCCAGAAGATTGGTCTATAGAACACAAGTGGGACGGAATTCGTTCGCAGACCATTATCCGTGAAAACGAAATTTATGTCTGGTCAAGAGGCGAGGAGCTGGTAACCGATAAATATCCTGAGTTTCAATCTTTTGTTGGAATTATTCCGGACGGAACCGTTATTGATGCAGAAATTTTGGCTTTTACTGAAAATGAAATCGGAACTTTTAATGATTTGCAAACCAGAATCGGACGTAAAACAATATCAGCAAGTTTGCTCGAAAAAGTCCCGGTAATACTAAAAGCATATGATATTTTAGAATGGCAAGGTGAAGATATTCGACATTTACCTTATTCAGAAAGAAGATTATTATTAGAACAATTATACGATGCCATAAAAGATAAAACGCCACATTTTCAATTATCAGAAAGAGTTTTACTCCATTCCTGGGAAGACGTTGCAACGGAAAGAATGCGTGCCCGCGAAATGAAAAGCGAAGGTTTGATGTTAAAACGAAATGATTCGGCTTATTTGGTAGGAAGAAAAAAAGGCGATTGGTGGAAATGGAAAATAGAACCTCTCGTAATCGATGCCGTTTTAACCTACGCCATGCGAGGTCACGGGCGACGTTCGAACTTATTTACCGATTATACTTTTGCGCTTTGGCAAACAAATGACAACGGCGAAAAAGAACTAGTGACTTTCGCAAAAGCGTATTCCGGTTTAACCGATGCCGAATTTAGAAAAGTAGATGATTTTATAAAGAAAAACACTTTAGAACGATTTGGTCCGGTTCGAAGCGTTACGCCACAATTGGTTTTTGAAATTGGATTTGAAGGAATCGCACTTTCAAAAAGACATAAAAGCGGCGTTGCAACACGTTTTCCAAGAATTTTGAGATGGCGACATGATAAAAAAATCGACGAAGCAAATTCTATTGAAGATCTAAAAAGTATGATTTCGTAATAATAGATAATTAAGAAATATCAAAAACAATCTGCCAAATCTGCCAGATGTGCGTAAAAAATTATAGCACGCAGATTTAGCAGATTTAGCGGATTTATAAAGCACGATTAACAAATGAACAGAGATGAACTATATAACATTGCAGAAAAATGGTTTCAGGATCAGGGGTGGAAACCTTTTCCGTTTCAAACCCAAACCTGGACATCATTTCTGCAAGGCAAAAATGGTTTGTTGAACGCGCCAACAGGAAGCGGAAAAACCTATGCATTATGGTTTCCGATAGTTCTTGATTACATCAAAAAAAATCCCGATTATAAAACCAAGCACAAACCCGGATTAAAAGCCATTTGGATTACGCCTTTGCGAGCACTTTCGGTAGAAATAAAACAAGCGGCCGAAAGAATTGTCGAAGATTTAGATTTGCCGTTGACCGTCGGAATTCGTTCCGGAGACACTTCGCAAAGCGAAAGAACAAAGCAAAGCAAAAGAATGCCGGATTTGCTTATTACAACACCCGAAAGTTTGCAGCTTCTTTTAGCAACTAAAGAATATGCAAAAGTTTTTGCAAATTGTTCCGCAATTGTTGTTGACGAATGGCATGAATTATTAGGTACAAAACGCGGTGTTCAAATGGAATTGGGTTTATCCAGATTAAAAACAATTGCACCAAAAATGCGTATTTGGGGAATATCAGCCACTATAGGAAATCTCGAATTAGCACAGCAGGTATTATTAGGATTAAATCCTGAGGCTTATAATAATTCGGTTTTAATAAAAGCGAATATCAACAAGAAGATAAAAGTAGTTTCTATTATTCCGGAAAAAATGGATACTTATCCGTGGCGCGGACATATGGGTTTGCATTTAATTGATGAGGTCGCTAAGATTATCAGAAACAATAAAACCACTTTGATTTTTACAAATGTGCGTTCTTCCTGCGAAATGTGGTATCAGGCAATTCTGGAAAAATATCCTGAATTTGCCGGAGAAATGGCCATGCATCACGGAAGTATCAGTAGAGAAATCAGGCAATGGGTCGAAAACGCGATTCGAAACGAAGAACTAAAAGTAGTCGTTTGTACATCAAGCCTGGATTTAGGCGTCGATTTTGTACCTGTTGAAAGTATTATTCAGGTGGGCGGACCAAAAGGTGTTGCACGTTTTCTGCAAAGAGCCGGAAGAAGCGGACATCAGCCCGGAAAAGAAAGCGTGATTTATTTTCTGGCAACACATGCGATGGAATTAATAGAAGCTTCGGCATTAAAAAAAGCGGTTAATAGAAATATTGTTGAAGACCGAATCCCGTATCTGAATAGTTGGGATGTTCTGGTGCAATACCTTAATACTTTGGCTGTTTCTGACGGATTTTTTCCAGATGATATTTACGAAGAAGTAAAAAATACATTCTGTTACCAGAATATTACAAAAGAAAACTGGAACTGGATTCTCAATTTTATTACTAACGGAAGTCAGAGTTTACAAGCGTACGACGAATTCAAAAAAGTAGAAATTGAAGCAGACGGACGCTTTAAGATAAATAGCAGGTTTATTGCCATGCATCACAGAATGCAAATAGGTACTATTGTAGGAGACGCTGCTCTCAACGTTAAGTTTTTAAGTGGAGGTTATATTGGTTCTATTGAAGAGTGGTTTGCCTCAAAACTACAACCGGGAGACGTTTTTACTTTTGCAGGAAAACGCCTTGAATTATTCCGCGTAAAAAATATGCAGGTTTTAGTGCGAAAGGCAGATCCTAAAAAAGCGTCAAAAGTAGTAAGCTGGATGGGCGGCCGAATGGCTTTGTCGGAACAAATGAGTGAATTGTTGCGGGAAGAATTATACGCCGCAAATACAGATAATTTAACTCCGGAATTAAAAGCATTACAACCCATTTTTAAAAGACAGCGAAAAGAAAGTATTGTTCCCGGAAACCATGAATTTTTAATCGAAACATTCAAAACCAGAGAAGGCTTTCATGCTGTTTTTTATCCTTTCGAAGGCAGATTTGTGCATGAAGCTTTGGCAAGTATTCTTTCGTATCGCATTAGTTTATTGTTTTCTATTACTTTTTCGCTTGCTTATAATGATTACGGATTCGAATTGCTTTCGGATCAGGAAATTGATATGCAGGCTATTTTTGATAATGATTTATTTTCATCAGAATATGTACATCACGATCTGCAAAAAAGCTTAAATTCGACAGAAATGGCGCGTAGAAAATTCAGGGATATTGCCGTAATTGCCGGTTTGGTTTTTACGGGAATGCCGGGCAAACCTGTTAAAACAAAACATTTGCAAAGTGGTTCTCAATTACTTTTTGAAGTTTTTAGAGATTATGAACCAGACAATTTATTGCTGCATCAGGCGTTTATAGAAACGTTTGAACATCAACTGGAAGAAGGGCGTTTGCTTCAGGCACTCGAAAGAATTAACAGGCAGACTATTGTCTGGAAACAATGTTTGAAACCAACGCCATTCAGTTTTCCTATAATTACAGACCGACTCAGAGAAAAATTATCAAGTGAAACATTGGCAGAAAGAATCAAAAAAATGACAGCCAGTTACATGAAATAATTCTGGACTGATTTTTGGATAAACATTTATATGAAAATAACAATAAACAATCAGGATTTTATTCTGCATCAATCTGGCGCTGCTTTTTGGGAAGAAAAAAAAATCCTTTTAATTTCTGATGTTCATTTAGGAAAAGTGGCGCATTTTAGAAAACACGGAATCGGAATTCCAAAAGATGCTATTTTTGAAAATTTTGCAAGATTAAATACGGTTTTAGAATTATTCAGTCCAATGACAATTGTTTTTTTGGGCGATTTATTTCACAGTAAAATCAATAATGAATGGAATTTTTTTTCAGAATGGACCAAACAGCATTCTCAGAAAATAATTTTAGTTGAAGGCAATCATGATATCATTTCAAAAGAAAACTATTCAGATTTGAATATTGAAATTTTTGCTGAATTAAGAATAGATAATTTTTTGCTGACACATCATCCTACAGAAAAAGAAGGTTTTTTTAATTGCTGCGGACACATTCATCCCGCAATACAATTAAGAGGATTAGGCAGACAGTTTTTGAGTTTATCTTGCTTTTTCAGAAAACCAAATCAGTTGATTTTTCCGGCTTTTGGTGAGTTTACGGGTAATTCTTATTTACTTCCAGCAGAAAATGACAAAGCATACGCGATTACAAAAGAAGGAATAATAGAAGTGGCAATAAATTAATTCAAGGCAAACGGAGCGCACATTCTAAAAGTCGGCACAATTACTTTGAATATTTTTGTAGTAGTAAAATTGATCATATTAAAATGACCCTTCATGGCACCGTAAGGAGACGACAATAAACAACCGGAACTATAGGTATGGTTTTCTCCAGGTTTTAAAACTGGTTTTTTACCAATAACTCCTTCTCCGTCAACAATTTCAATATCGTTTAAAGAATCAAATATATCCCAGTGACGAGAAGTTAATTGTACAGAATCTTTACTGTGATTTTCGATTGTAACGACGTAACTAAAGGCAAAATGAATCTTGTAGTTCTTGAAGTAAGTACCTTCAAAACTAGTTAAAACAGATATTTTTATACCTCGTGTTATCTGAGAGACCATACTAAAGCAGTATATATGTGTGTGTTATAATGGCAAACTTACAAAAAAAAATCCTTCGACCGAAATCCTTTAACAATGTTTTAATTGATGATATTTAAAGAGTTAGCATTTCCTTTCCCGATTATTCTCTGGTATCGATCTGAACTTTCTTTGTAATACACCAATATCGTATATTCATTTTCGGTTTGATAAAAGTTACCATCAATGGCATTTTCATAATCGATTACTCCTTTTTTATCCGCAATTTTATATTCAAAACTAGTAAATCCCTGTTTGATCATAACCGCTTTTTCGTATAATGCTTTATCTGAGTTGTAATCCATTTTGTATTCCGGAGAAAGGGCGTAGTTATTGAACATTCCCGTAATATAAATGTCTTTATTTAACCTGAAAGTCGGCGCCGAGAGACTAAAATAAACCCATGCATAATCTGCTTCAATTTCATTATTTGAAGCATTTACATTCTTTACTACAAAATTCCCGTTTACATCTTGGTATACCGTATAAATTTGATTGCCTCTTGCCTGATTTGTATAGAGATAAGAATTATAAATATCATTATTCGAACCCACTCTTCCCACATTATTGTTGGCTGCGCGAATGTCTTTATTCTCAAAATATAAAAATTCATTTCCTCCCCAAAATTGCGTTTCCTTATCGTATTTGTAAACCAATTGATTCCCGATTGTATATTGCGGCGGAATATTTTTAATGCTTGTGCTAAAATCGCCGTTTTGCAATAAAAGTATTTTTACATTTTGCAGCGGATTCTGAAAAACAATATCATTTGATAATACTGAAAAATCAAGGTTTTGTTTATAATCGATATTGGTAACGTTTCGGCTTCGTTTTACCTGAGCAGCAATGGTAGAATGATTTTCATATAAAATAAACTTTCTCGAAAAAACAACTTCTTTATCGTCATTCAGGATTCTGAGCATATAATTTCCTGAAATCCGTAATTGCGATGTAAACTGATTTGGAAAAGGCAGTCTGTAATGCGAAAAAACCTGAAGCGTATTAAAGGAATTAGAATAATCTGTAATTCTTTGATTATCAAAACCACGTACGTAATCTGTTTTCGGAATATCGGTTGGAATCCAGTTATAATCGCAATGAATAACTTCAAAATAATAGTTCGCTTCATTGCCAAATAAATCATCAAACTGAAATTCGAATGTATCGCCTAACTCAAATATAGGAACAACATTATTTCCATTTTGAATAAATGAAACAGTTTTGATGTTGTACGGAGGAATAACTTCGGTTTGTACTTCCTGGGCTGTCGCCGAAGTGAAAATGAAAAACAAAAGAAGGTTCGGAAACAAAAATTTTGACATCTTATTATTTTGTAAGATTGTAAATATAACAATTTATACAACGAAAAATAAGACAATTTATTGGTTTTAAAAACAATTTATTATGAACCCAAAATGTATTCCAGATTAACTTCGATTTCGTCGTTAACAAAACTTTCTTCTAAAAGCGAATCAGATAATAACTTTTTGTTTTCCTGCAGTTTGATTATTTTCTCTTCAACCGTATTTTTCGAAATAAACCGGATCACATTTACTTTATTCAATTGACCAATTCGGTGTGCTCGTCCAACTCCTTGTTTTTCAGCAAAAGGATTCCACCACGGATCCAGAAATAAAACATAAGAAGCTTTTGTAATATTCAACCCAACGCCACCCGCTTTAAGCGAAATAAAAAATAACAGCGGTTCTTCGTTTTCCTGAAAGAGTTTTACCTGTTGTTCTCTTTTGCTCGCTGGAGTTTCACCAGTAATTTCACAAAATTTTATTTTATTTTCGTTACACCAATCCGTATAAAAATTTAAATTCGTGACAAACGAACTAAAAATAATAGTCTTTTGTTTTCCTTTTACTAAAGTTTCCAGATAATTAGTAACGGCAATATATTTTCCCGAATCAATTTCCGATTCCTGATCGACCATTTTCGGGTGATTACTCAACTGTCTTAACTTCATCAAAGTGTTGATAATACTAATTTTGTCACGACCGGATCCATCGGTTTTCAGTAAAAAATTACGTGCTTTTGATTTTTCCTGCTCATATAATTTTTCCTGTTCAGGATCCATATCGCAATAGTAAATCTGCTCTGTTAATTCTGGCAAATCTTTTAAAACCTGTTCTTTGGTTCTCCTTAAAATATAAGGCTGAACCAGATTTTTTAGTTCAGTTAAACTATTCTCGTCTTGTTTTTTCTCGATCGGGTTTTTAAAATTTTCTACAAAAAAAATATAAGTGCCCAAAATATCCGGATTTATAAATTGCATTTGCGACCATAAATCATCAAGTGAATTTTCTATAGGCGTACCACTTAAGGCAATTTTATGTTCCGTATTTATTTTATTAATCGCTTTGAAAATTTTAGAATTCTTGTTTTTGATGTATTGACTTTCGTCTAAAATTAAATAACGAAAATTATATTTTTCTAAAATTGAAATATCACGATGAACGATGCTATAGCTCGTAAAAATTAAATCAGATGATTCCAGCATGCTTGCTAATAATTTTCTGTCGTTACCCACATATTGCATTTTCGAAAAATGTGGCGTAAATTTTGCGGCTTCATTATACCAGTTAAAAACCAATGAAGAAGGTAAAACAATCAATGTTTTTAAAGGTTCTCTTTCTATAGTGGTTTCATTTTGAAACAAATCAAAATTGGTAGTTTTAGTCGTAAATCCTAATTGTTCCTGAACGGCAACCAAAACAGCCAAAGTTTGTAAAGTCTTACCAAGTCCCATATCATCAGCCAGACAAGCACCTAAATTCGAGTTAAAATGACCCAAAAGCCATTTTACGCCATCAATTTGGTATGGCCTTAAAGTTGCTTTTAGCAAATCTGTAGGGACATATTCGGCTTTGTAAATTTGCTCTACATCACTTTTGATTTCCGGAATCGCGTCTAAAGCAGCAAAATTATTTTTACGCAAAAGAAGATTTCCGTTTTCTGTGTTGGCCAATTTTGCCAACGAACTATATTTACTGAGCCATTCTAAAGGAATCAAAAAATAATTTCCGTCTGGCAATAAAAAGAGTCTTTCTTTGCTTTTTATGTTCGGAACAATTTCACTAAAATTAATAGTATAAACTCCAATTTTGATAATTATTTTAATGTCAAACCAATCGCCTGTTGTTTCTTTTGAAGCAAAAACACTATGATTTTCCGTGATGATTTCTTTGCTTTCCAGTTTTAAATTCTGGATAGTAAAACCTAAACTTTCAAGTTCTTCTTTACGATCCATAACCACTTGGATATTGATGTAAGGATCATTGATTTCTGATTCAGAATTCAATCCAAACAATTCATTTTTGATTTTTATGAAGCCAATTTTATTTAATTTTTCTGTATATAAAATTTCATCAGCACTTCGCTTAAACTGAATTATTTTGGGCTCATTGGCAATGCTAAAATCAACAAACGAATGTATTTTCTTCGTTTTACTGGCGTCAAATGTATAACCGTTATAATCAAAATAAAGGTTGAGGTAATAACAGTTTTTAAAGAAATCATAAACAGGCTGAATCGTGCATGAAATAATTTTATCACGAAGCTCAATCTCAAATCCTGTTGCTTCAATATCAATTTTTTTAGCTATTTCAGGAATGAAATTCTTAAAATAATTATCAACTAATTTTGAAGGTATTTCGATTGATTTTTTCTTTAAAAAAGGAGAAAGTTTTTTCGAATTAAGCGCTGTTAACTGCCCTAATTTTTTATTGATAATTAACCAGCCAGGTTCATCCAAAAGAACTTCAATGCTGTTATTCATCGGTAAAAATGTAGTTTCGTTTTCTTTTAACGATAGAGTGTAGGTAATGCCGGCGGTGTGTTTGTCAAATTGAATTTGAGGTTCAAAATAAAGCAGATCTGTATTGACTCTGGAACGATAAAAGTCTTTTTGGGCTCCCATATTAATCGACAGCGGAAATTGTTCTTGTACAATTAAAGTGTAAAAGGAATTTAAATTAAGCTGCAAATGCTGGCGAATCGCAAAATCAATTTTAGAATCTTTTTGTAAATCAGCAATTGTTTTTGCCGATTTGATTTTTGCGCTGAATTTTTTGAAAATAAAATCAGGTTTTAAAGATTCGCAAATTGTCAGTATTTTTTTTGCATTAGAATCTAAGTTTTCAAAAATAAGTCCAAAACTTTCAAGCACATCTTTGCTTGCTTTTTTATTTAAATATTTAATTTCATCCGTATTCTCAACGATATAAGATGTTGGAATATAAACATTCAGATTTTTTTCAAAACTGATGTCAAAGCAAAATTGAAATGATTTTGAAGGTTCCAAGAGTAGGGATTTGGTTTGGTTGTAATTTGGGAAGTGGTCTAAATTTAAAAAGTTTCCAAATTATTACTATTTGAAAACTTTTTAAATGAATTGATATTATTTATATGTAAAAAAACTGTTTAGTTTTCCGGTTTAAAACATAGCGGAATAATTTCTCCTTTTGCCAAACAATATTTTTCTACTAATTCGGGTGTAATTTTATTGGTGTAATCTTCTTCGATAACAATAAAACCAATGCTTCTTAATTTGTCAAAATAATCTCTTCCGTAAATACGAACGTGATCGTACTGACCAAATATTTTAGCGCGCTCTTTTTGATCTGTAATCGAATCATCGGCAAAAGTTACGGCTCTTGATAAATCTTGTGGGATTTGAAGGATTGCCATTCCGCCTGGTTTTAAAACGCGAAATAATTCCTGCATCGCTTTTGCATCATCCGGAATATGCTCTAAAACGTGATTGCATAAAATAACGTCATATTCGTTGTCTTTGAAAGGTAAATTGCAAATATCTGCTTTTACATCTGCCAAAGGCGAAAATAAGTCGGTTGTAGTGTAATCAAGGTTTTTCTGCTTGCGGAATAATTTATAAAAGGCTTGTTCCGGAGCAAAGTGAAGTACTTTTTTGGGCGCAGTAAAAAAATCAGTCTGATCGTTTAAATACAACCAAAGTAAACGGTGTCTTTCTAAAGATAAAGTACTTGGCGAAAGCACGTTATTACGTTGTTTTCCGTATCCGTAAGGCAGAAACGATTTAAAACTTTTTCCGTCAATAGGATCAGTAAATTTGTCGCCTCTTAATGATAAAGCCAAAATCGGGCGCGCCACATAACTCAAACGAATTAATAATGGACGAGGAATTGTATTAAGTACTAATTTGAAAAGTTTTTTCACGGTTTAATAGATTTGAACACGAATTTCACAAATTAACACGGATTAATGTAGTTGCGAAAATTTCACGAACCTTGATTTGGGTTTAAAGTATTATTCTTTTATATTTTAGGCTGTCTTCTCCAAAATTAACTAGTAAACCTAGTTTGTTTTTCGATGCTGCCAGATAATTTAATGTTTGTTTAATTTCACTACTTGTTAGAGTTGCGATTGCTTTCAACTCTAAAATGATTTCATTGAAAATCACAAAATCTGCAAAATAGTAACTTGATAATATAATGTCTTTATAAGCAATATTATATTTTAATTCTCTATTGTAAGGAATTTCATTTTTTTGAAATTCATATTCTAATGCATCACCATAAACTTTTTCACTATGTCCTTTCCCTAATATTTTATGGACTTCCATACAGATTCCTATAATTTTATAAGATTCTTCTTTTAAATACAACTCATTCAGCATCATCAATCAGTGAAATTTTTAGCAATATATTAATTCGTGCAAATTTGTGAAATCCGTGTTTATAAAACTAAAGGCACTTGTCTAAATTCATCTTCTTCATTGCTTTCGATTCCTAAGGCTTTGTAGATGTAATAAAAAGTCGATAAAATTTCTGGTTTTCCGTCTATCAGGGCAACGTCGTGTTCAAAGTGGGCACTTGGTTTTCCGTCAGCAGTTGTAATTGTCCAGCCGTCTTTATGTTGTTTGATGTTTCTTGTTCCCATATTAATCATAGGTTCGATGGCAACCACCATTCCTTCAACAAAAAGTTTCCCGCGACCACGTTTTCCGTAGTTTGGCATTTCAGGTTCTTCGTGCATTTTTTGTCCTAAACCATGACCAACTAATTCACGAACAACGCCGTAACCGTGAGATTCTGTATATTTTTGAATCGCATTTCCAACATCTTCAACGCGATTTCCAGCTTTAAATTCTCTGATTCCCACGTAAAGAGATTCTTTAGTTACCTGTAAAAGCTTTTTAGTTTCAGGAGCAACATCTCCAATTTCAAAACTATAAGCATGATCACCGTGATATCCATTTTTAAATGCACCACAATCTACAGAGATAACATCACCACTTTTTAAAGGCGTATTATTAGGTATTCCGTGTACAACTTGTGAGTTTGGACTCATACAAAGTGAATTAGGAAAATCATATAAACCAAGAAAACTAGGAACTGCACCGTGGTCACGAATAAATTCCTCGGCTAATTTGTCAAGATATAATGTGGTAACTCCTTCTTTAATTTCAGAAGCAATCATTCCTAATGTTTTAGATACGATTAAGGCACTTTCGCGCATTAACTCGATTTCTTCACGTGATTTTACTATAATCATAATTTCGGATTTTCAGTTGGCAAAAGTACGATTTTAATATTGTTTTTTATCTAAATTTTTTCGCCGTCAATTATTTTTTTTCGCCACGAATTCACGAATTTTCTTAAAAATATTTAATGACTTAAAATTAAATATCTAGTATTCGAGAAATTAACATTCCGATATAATTTGTGTTGATTCGTGAAATTCGTGGCGAATGTACAACGAATAACAATCGCCTTTTTCGCATGTTTGACAGAAAAACCGTAAATTAGTTATAGTTAAAACTAATAAATTATGGAAACGTCTATCGATCAGGAAAATATATCCAAAAAGAAAGCTTTAAATAAAATGAAAGGGAGTGCGTTGTCTCTTTTAGGTGTTGCGGTACTTCTTTTTATAATTGCTATTTATTTTAAAATTCCGATGCTGCAGGCTTTTAGCGAAGCTGCAATGGTGGGCGGAATTGCCGATTGGTTTGCAGTTGTAGCATTATTTCGTCATCCGTTAGGAATCCCAATTTGGCATACGGCAATTATTCCAACCAAAAAAAATGAAATTGGTGAAAACCTCGGGAATTTTGTTTCGGAAGAATTCCTGAATCGGGAAAAACTGGAAATTAAACTGGAAGAATTCAATTTCGCCACAAAAGCTTCAGAATGGTTGTCGCAACAAGAAAACGCCAATAAAATTGCCAATTTGGTTGCCGTAAATATTATTCCGGGAATTTTAAAAACGATAAAAGACGAGGATATAAAACGATTTATTCAGGTTCAATTTAAAGAAAAACTAGAAGCTATAAATTTTGGAGATTGGGTTGCATTGGCTTTAGAACCTTTGCAAAAAGGAAATGTAAAAGACGAACTGCTAACTAATATCCTGGAAGTTTTAAGCGGAGAATTGAGTAATAATAAAGATTTGATTCGGAAAAAAGTAAAAGAATCAACACCATTTTTGAGTTTTGGCTTAGCCGATAAAAGTATTTCAGAAGGTATTTTTAATGGATTGCAAGAGTTTTTGGATGAAGCCAAAAAACCGGAAAGTGAAATCAGAATTAAAATAGATGAATACGTTTATAATTTTCTGGATAAGGTTAAAAACTCTGAAGAAATGAGAATAAAAATCAATACTATGATTTTGGGTTTTGCCGGTAAAAAAGAAGTTCAGGATTATATTAACGGAATTTGGGACGAAATAAAATTGTCGATTACAAACGATTTGGATAAAGGTGATGAATCGTCTATTAAAAATAGTATTTCAGGTTTAATTCAAACTTTCGGAAACGGAATCAAAGAAGATTCGGTAATGATCGACAAAATAAATAATTTCATTAAGAACGATTTACTTTCTATTCTTTTAAATAATAAAAAAGTAATTGGAGATTTGATTTCTTCTACCGTAAAAAGCTGGGACGGAAAAGAAGTTTCTGAAAAACTGGAATTAGAAATAGGAAAAGATCTTCAATACATCAGAATCAACGGAACTTTGGTTGGAGGACTTATTGGTATTATAATCTATTGCGTTGAATGGACGTATCATTATTTTATAGTTTGATACCGTTTGATTTTGTGTCAGGCTGAGCGGAGTGGAAACCCTCGTTTTAATTGTAGTGCTGCCCTTCGACTTCGCTCAGGGTGACAGTAGGAAAAACAAAAAGAGACAAATTATAAAACTTGTCTCTTTTTTTTATTTCAATAAAATGATTTCTACAATAACGAATGACAAGTCATTGCGTTTGGCTGCTGAACTCCCATAAGTTCTAAAATAGTAGGAGCGATGTCGCCAAGAACACCATTTTGAATATTTTTTAATTCTTTGTCAACCAAAATAATCGGCACAGGATTCGTTGTATGTGCTGTATTTGGGCTTCCGTCAGGATTAATCATGGTTTCGCAATTTCCGTGATCGGCAATTACAATTGTTGTATAATCGTTTGCCAAAGCAGCTTCAATAACTTGTTTTACGCAAGCATCAACAGCTTCACATGCTTTAATTGCAGCACTCATGATTCCGGTATGACCTACCATATCTCCGTTTGCAAAGTTTAGACAAACAAAATCAACCTCTTTTTTATTCAGTTCAGGAACAAGAGCAGCAGTAAGTTCAAAAGCACTCATTTCTGGCTGTAAATCGTAAGTTGCTACTTTTGGGGAATTTCTTAAAATACGGGATTCGCCTTCAAAAGGAGTTTCTCGACCACCGGAAAAGAAAAACGTTACGTGCGGATATTTCTCAGTTTCTGCAATACGAATTTGTTTTTTGCCCGCTTTTTCTAAAACTTCACCAAGAGTTTCGGTAATATTATCTTTATTGTAAACCACTTTTACGTTTTGGTACGTTTCGTCGTAGTTTGTAAGTGTTACATAATACAAGTTTAACTTGTGCATATTTTGTTCGTGAAAATCTTGTTGCGAAAGTGCTTCGGTAAGTTCACGACCTCTGTCTGTTCTGAAATTAAAGAAAATCACAACATCGCCTTCAACAATTGTTGCCAATGGTTTTTCCTGCTCATCAACCATTACGATTGGCGCAATAAACTCATCCGTAACATCATGTGCATAACTGTCAAGAATACTTGCAACTGCATTTTTTGATGGTGTTCCAACCGCATTTACAACTAAATCGTAAGCTAGTTTAACACGTTCCCAGCGTTTGTCACGATCCATTGCGTAATAACGGCCAATGATCGAAGCAATTTTTACCGGAGTATCTTTAATATGTTCTTCTAAATCGTGAATGTATTTTGCTCCTGATTTCGGGTCAACGTCACGGCCATCTGTAAAAGCGTGAACATAAACCTGGTCTAAACCATATTGCTGAGATGCATCGATTAATCCGCGTAAGTGCGAAGTATGCGAGTGAACTCCACCATCAGAAACTAATCCTAAAAAGTGTACTTTTTTATTGTTTTCTTTAGCATACGTAAAAGCGTCAACAAGTACTTGTTCTTTGGCAAGGGTTTGGTGCGCTACGGCTAAATTTATTTTGGCTAAATCCTGATATACGATTCTTCCCGCGCCAAGGTTCATGTGACCAACTTCACTATTTCCCATTTGGCCTTCAGGTAAACCAACATTTAATCCGTCAGTACGAAGTTGTGCGTTTGGGTAATTTTTGTAAAGACTGTTTATAAAAGGAACATTTGCATTGTCTATTGCCGATACTTTAGGGTCAGGAGATTTTCCCCAACCGTCTAAAATCATAAGGATTACTTTTTTGTTCATCATTCTTGTTTTTTACAAAGATAAACCATTTATAAAACGTAAAAGAAAGCTTTATGACAAATTATGTTTAATAAAATGAAGCGTATTAAAAAATAGTAATTTAATTAAAGAAGGCTTTATTTTTTAAAATTAATTCACGCTATGCCTTGTTTCTAAGCTTATTTTTGACGGCATTATAGTCAATAAAATATTTGACACTTATCGAAAAAATGTGTTTTAAGGCGTCATTATTCAATAGTCCGGTAACATTATCGCGAAACTGCTTGTCAATAATACGTTCAAAGTTTGAAGCATTATTTCGATATAAAACCGAAAGCTGGCTTCCGGGAGCAAACCACCAGGAATAAGATAAATCTGCATTCCAGGAATAAAAGCTTGAATTTTTATTTTCAGTATATTGGGGATAAGGTGTTAAAGTTCCGTTTTGCTGAAGTTCAAGAATGTCTTTGTTTTCGGCGTAAGACCAATATTGACGGATGGACAAATTAAGGGTCATAGCACTATTGATCGCATATTTTCCACCTAAAGTATTTGAATATGTAATTACATTTCTATTAGCAAAAACAATAGTTTCAGGCGTATTTTCATTGTCGTCATTGTCAACACTATCTATATAACCTTTATTGTTGTTTTTTCTAAGAAAGCTAAAAGTATACGTCAATAAAAGTTTGTCGTTAAAACGGTATCTCGGACCAATATCGCATCCATAAGCAATTCTTCCTGATTCATCCGCAATCGAAATGGACGGATTTAAATCTATAGCAAATTTATGATTGTAATTGGTTGAAACACTTCCCCAAAATTCCATTCTTCGGGGAATAGCAACATATCGATTTTCAGCTCTTGGTTCGTAATAATCATAAGATTCTAATGGGTAAATTGTTGTTCCCATTCCGTAATAATTGTTTTTTACGGTGGTCAGATTAACTTCGGCACTGATTTTATTGTCTTGTAATTTTCCGGATTCCTTATTGAATTCGGTATACATATTATAATCAATCTTAAAGCTGTTAAAAAGCTTTGTTGGATTTAAAATCCTATAATTTGCATTGCCGTAAAAATTATAATAATTGGTGTAGAAGTTTATGCCCAGATCATTTGGATCAAAATCTTTCGAAACAAAATCTGTTCCCAGATTATATCGATAATTACCGCTTGTTTCGGCAAAGCCAAAAGTCGAATAAAAACCATTTTTGTCTTCGATATCATTAATAATACTATATTTTACATTTCCGGATAAATTATAAGTATTTGCTTTTGTATTTAAATCCCAGGCCAAACCAGAAACATTGGCATCTCTAAAATGACCATTTCTGATAACATTTGTATTGATAAGTGTAACGGAAGAATTTTTGCGAAAGCGCTGATCTAGAACCAATACATTATAATTAGTGAGAGGTTCTACAATAGTGCGTCTGTTTTCTCCGGAAATAGTATCCTGAATCGTTGCGAAAGTTTTTTCGGTAACTGCATTTAAAACACCAATTCCTAATCCGTTTTTAGTTCTTCCGGAAACTTTTAAGGCGTTAATAAGATTTACATTTTGCACATTTTCAATGATTTTCTCATTGTCGTTTAAATCAGGATCAATCGAAGGTTTTCCTCCAATTCTTCGGGAATAAAACATATTTCCTTTGTTGAACAAATCAGTTCCTTCTGTAAAAAAGGCTCTGTTTTCATTAAACTGCTGTTCAAACGGACCTAAATTCAAAATCTGATCATCGTATTTTGTTTGTCCAAAATCAGGAATCAAAATTGCATCAAGCGTAAAAGCATCGTTAATTCCGTATTTAATATCCATTCCGCCTTTAAGCGTACCATACGTTTTTTGGCTATCAGCCGCATTTAAATAATAGGACGCATACGGCATTAAAAACAATCGGGTAGGAGGTTTGATATTTTCAATTCCGTCTAAATTTCCGTTTTGTTGTGTAAAAGTTCCTATTTTGGTATCAATCAAACTCCAGGTATATTTTTTACGTTCGCGTTTTACTTCCCTGAAAAAATTAATTCCCCATGTTTGTTTGTTTTCTCCTGAAAATCTTAAAGCAGCATACGGAATTTTGATTTCTACAATCCAGCCTTTATCGGTTATTCTTGCCTTACTTATCCAAACCGCATCCCAGGAATAATCCTCGCCAATTGCATCCGTCATAATACAATCGCCCTGAACATCTGCTGCCGATACAAAAAACTCAAAATTTTGCTGACCGTCGTTAAAACCATTTATAAAAACACCAAAAATATCAGCTGTTCCAAAATTATCACGCTGCGAAATTTCCTTTAAGATCTTGTTAGGTTCATTATCATACATCATGGCGCCAATATAAATCGCGTCATTATTATACAACACTTTGATATCTGTTTTTTGAGTTTCCGGAATTGGTTTGCCGTTATCAGGCTCAAACATTATAAAGTCTGTGGCTATTGAAGCGTTTTCCCATGCAGCCTCGTCTAATTTTCCGTCAATGAAAATAGATTGAGAAATAGGCTGAGCCTGCAATGTTTTCTTTTGGCTATAACAAAAGGATACGCATAAAAGAAAACTAAAAAAAACTATTTTTTTCATTTTAAATAATGAAGTATGAAATCCATCAATAATATAGACAACAATATGTGTTAAATGTTACACTTTAAAAGGCAATAATTATATCATTTCTATATTGTAAGTATATCGCTACGTAATAAAAGTTAAAATATTTCGCGAAAATAGGTTTTTTCCGTCGATATGCTAATTTTTTGTTTTTTATCTGTTAAAGTTTAAACAAAAAGGGCCTGATTCACAGAGTTTTGTTTTGACAACCCTAAAAAATTTATACTTTTGTCAAACCCAAATTTATGTTTAACCTAAAGAAATTCAATGATTTACAAAATTTATCCCCTATTTGTGTTTTTTCTATTGTCTTTTGGTAAAGATTCAAAAAGCACTCCCGAGATTAAAAAAGAAACAGTAAAGCATTATGCTAAAGTTGAGAAACTTACTGTTGATGCAAAAATTGAAAGTATTTATAATACCTTAAATTCTAACAATTTTTCATTGCCTGAACTTAAAACTTTTTCTGAAGCTTTAAAAGGTTTTTACCTGTTGAAAGAAAAAGGAGCTATCCAAAAAGATATTTTAACGTTAATTGACTTTAGCTTGTCATCAAACACAAAACGTCTTTGGGTGATTGATTTGTCTACAAATACTATTTTATTTAATTCATTAGTTGCTCACGGAAGAAATACCGGAGAAGAATTTGCTTCTACATTTTCCAATTCAAATTCATCTTTTAAAAGCAGTTTAGGTTTTTATGCAACTGGCGAAATTTACCAGGGAAAACATGGAGCTTCGCTACGTTTAGATGGTTTAGAAAACGGCGTAAATAGTAATGCACGCGAAAGAGGCGTGGTAATGCACGGAGCTGATTATGTTTCGGAATCTTTTATCAGAAATAATAAAAGATTAGGCAGAAGCCAGGGTTGTCCTGCGATTCCGATGGAATTAACAGACGAAATTATTCAGGTTATAAAAGATAAATCATGTTTGTATATCTACCATCCGTCAAGAAGTTTTGAGATGGAAGAAAAATTAATTTCTTAATTTATTATACAAATCTGAATCTAAATTATAAATATCAGCTCTGAAAATGAGCTGATTTTTTTTGCTCCAAGCCGTCCAGTACCATTGATATAAGGCATACTTTTTTGTAATTCTTATACTCGTTGTTTTTTTAGACGCAATTAACGTATCGATTTTTTCCTTATTCCATCTTTCCGGGTTGTCTAAAATATGTTCGGCTAATTCTAAAGGGTTTTCAATACGAACACATCCTGAACTTAACGATCTGTTATTTCTTCCAAAACTACCACGGTGATTGGTGTCATGCAGATACACGCTATGATGGTTGGGAAATAAAATCTTCATCAACCCTAATGAATTATTATATCCCGGACTTTGTACATATCGGTAATTATTGGGTTTTTCTTCATTCCAGGCGTTTGGATCTACGACTTTTCCTGTGCTGTCATATATAGTAATGTTTTTCTTTGCCAGATAATTTCGGTTTCGTTTCATTGCCGGAACTACATCTTCTTTAAGAATTGTTGGAGGAACAGTCCACGTTGGGTTAAAAACAACTGTTTTTAATACAGATGTTATAATAGGCGTTTTTCTTTTGTTTGTTCCCACAATAACATTTCGAACTAAAGTTGTGTCTTTGGTTTCAACTACATTCAGGCTGTAATTCGGAATATTGATAATAAAATAATTCTCGGTAAAATCATTCGGATACCATCTCCAGCGTTCCAAATTGGCAATAATTTGCCTTTTTCTTTGGTCTTTAGAATAATTAAGCGCTTTAATTGTTCCCATACCAATAACGCCATCAGCAGCTAAACCGTGTCTTTCCTGAAATTTCTTAATAGATTCGAATGTTTTTTTATCGTAAATTTTAGTCAGACTGTCTTTTCCAGACATATCATTCCAATACAAAAGCCTTTTTTTGATGTTTATTAAAGCTGCATTTGTATCGTTTAAAGAGATTTTTTTTATGGTATCAATAGTCTGAATATTGTCATCCGGATACGTATTAATAATTTCAAGCGCTTTTAATAGCTGTTTATAAGTCTCAGATTTTGATTGGCTGTTTTCGACAATACTGTCTAATTTGTTTTTATTGAAAGCTTTAATCAACGCATTATTTACATCAAATGTCTTTTCATCCAAATCCCAATCTGTATATAATTTTTTAGGATCCAGTTTTCCCTTATATAAATGATTCAGGTATTTTTCGAAATTATAAGTCAGTAATATATCATAAGTTACTAATTCAGAGTCGTTCAGAGTACTAATTCTGTCTTCGAATTTCTTAAGTTGAGATGCTTTATAATCTTCAGGATTTAATCCTAATGTCTCGGCATTTTTTAATTGAGCTAAAACATAGGTTCTTTTTTTAAGATTTCCCCAAACCGTTTTATTTTCAGATGCGCTATAAAATTGTTTTAAGGTCTCGCTCTTAAAAGCGCCTATTGTTGCAGTATCAATCTGCACTTTTCTTTCATCGGTAAGTATGATTGCCTGAGTTGGTTTTTTTACCACAACAGGGATTATTTTAGTATCTTTTTTACAGCTAATAAATAGGCATAATACTAAAAAAAGGTAAAGTTGCTTCATTTTATAATTTTTTAAACATTAAATAATGTTCTCCAACATCTTCAATATTAAAGGATTCTCCACTAATTTGATAATTCATTTTTTGATAAAAACCCACAGCTGCAGTTCTCGCATTAAACCAGATTAAGTCAACATTGTTTGCGTTACAATACGCTTCGCAATATTTGACCAAAGCTTCGCCGAAACCCTTTTTTTGATGTGTTTCGAGAACGGCCATTCCGCGAATTTGAGCTTGATTTTTTGGGTCAAAGATAGGATTGATTTTAGAAAACAAGGAAATAATTCCTGTTAAATTTTCATTGTCAAATAATCCAAAATGATGTGTAGATTCTAAATCATCTCCTTCAAAGATGCAACTTTCAATAGGTTTTCCTTCTCTTAAGACAGGTTGACGAACGATATATGTTTCTTTTGAGGGTATTTCTTTGATAATATTCATAATTTGTAGAAAATAAATAAATGTATAACTTTTTAATTTTAAATAGGTTATAAAAAATAGTTCATTTTTATTGATTTTTTTTGAAAAAAAGCTTGTTTTGAACTTAACTTATTTTTTATATTTGCACCAGTAATGCGAAAGTAGCTCAGTTGGTAGAGCTCCAGCCTTCCAAGCTGGTTGTCGCGAGTTCGAGCCTCGTCTTTCGCTCTAAAAAACCGAAACTTAATTGCTTCGGTTTTTTTATCAAAATTAAAGAATTATTGATTTTTGTTTTTTTAAATGATTTAATTTTTTATATTTGCACCCTGTTAATGCGAAAGTAGCTCAGTTGGTAGAGCTCCAGCCTTCCAAGCTGGTTGTCGCGAGTTCGAGCCTCGTCTTTCGCTCTTCAAAATCCTCAAACATTGTTTGAGGATTTTTTTTTGGAATTTCATGAACCATATAAGTGATATAAGTTATTATAAGTTTTTTTTAATGAACTTATATCACTTATATGGTTGAAGAAGAAGATTTATTTTAAAGTACTCAAATCGCTTTCGGTTTCTAATTCCTGAGGGGTTTCATTTTTCAAAAATAAACGGGCCTTTAAACTTCCTTTTAAAGTGATTTTTTCACCTTTTACTTCGAGCCAGCTTCCTTCTCTTAAACCTAAAACCGGAATCGCATTAAAAGCATGAAACTCCTTAATTCTCGTTTCGCGGGTTTCTCCCATATGCAAAGATTGTGTATCAGGATCTAAATAATGCGGATTTAAATTGAAAGGAATTAATCCTAAAGTCTGAAAACTTGGAGGGTAAATAATAGGCATATCATTAGTGGTTTGCATTGATAAGCCACAAATATTGCTTCCTGCGCTGGTTCCTAAATAAGGTGTGCCGCTTTTAACAGTTTCTGCTAGAAGCTGCATAATATTGTGTCTGTATAATTGTGTAACCAGCAAAAAAGTATTTCCTCCACCGGTAAAAATTCCTTCGGCATTTTTTATGGCATCTTCGGCATTTTCAAATTGATGAATTCCTTTTACAGCAATGTTTATTAATGCAAATGCCTGGGCTGCTTTTGATGTGTATTCGTCATGCGAAATTCCGCCAGGACGTGCATAAGGAATAAATAAAATGGTTTTGCAATCTTTAAAATGCAATTGTAAAGTAGGTAATAAATACTCTAAATAACTGCCTCCGTGTAAGGTAGAAGTGCTGGCAATGATGATGCTTTTCATAAAATTTGAACTCAGATTGTTTATGTTAAAGATATTAAAAGTCCTTTTCTACAACAGATAAATCGACTTTAATTAACATATTTTTACCAAGTCATTAATACTAAATTTGGAATACATTAAGATATTTTTACACCTTTAAGAATAATTCTAATTTTTTCTCATTTTGATTAATAAAGTTGCCTGTATTTTGATAGTTATTTTAAGCCAAACCAGTTGGTCCCAAAATTTGGATACTCCTGTTTTACGTGGAAAAATTACATCAAATACTTCTGATTTAGAAGGTGTTTATGTTATAAATGCACAAACTGAAGCTATGACAACTACAGATGAATCCGGTGCTTTTTCTATTGCTGCAAAAGCTGGCGAAACATTGGTTTTTTCATCCATACAATTTAAAGAAAATCGGGTTTTGCTAACGCCTGAAAATTTTACGGATATTAATTTTACCGTTAAATTAAATATGGTAATGCACCAATTGCAGGAAGTAATAATTAGAAATTATAATAATATTAATGCTGTTGCTTTGGGAATTATTCCTGACGGACAAAAAAAATATACGGAGGCCGAAAGAAAATTACATACTGCAACTGCTTTAAATCCTGAGGCTAATGCGGGATCAATGGCCGGAGGTTCAATCTCTGCAGATCCTTTGTTGAATTTTTTCTCCGGACGTACGGCAATGCTTAAAAAAGAAGTTGCTGTTGAGAAAAAAGAAGCTTTTATGAAGCTTTTAGAGCATATGTTCAGTTTGGATCATTTTGTTGATCAATTAAAAATTCCACTTGAATACGTAAAAGGATTTGAATATTATGCAGTTGAAAATGATAAGTTTACGGTGATTTTAAATTCAAAGAATAAAACTTCTACAGAGTTTTTATTAGCAGAATTAGCTGTGAAATACAAAGAAATACTAGCTATTGAAAATAATAAATAATAGTTTATTGATTCTGTTATTCGTTCAAGTGAGTTTTGGACAAAGTACTGCTTTAAAAGAAATTCGAGGCCAAATTTTAAAGCAATATATTTTAATTAATGGCGTGAATATTGTTAATACCACAATTCAGGTATCAACTGTTTCGGATTTAAACGGAATGTTTTTGATTATGGCAAAGCAAGGTGATATTTTAGTTTTTTCAAAACTTAATTTTGAAACTTTTCAATATCAGATTACAGCCGAAGATTTGAATACTAATATTATTCAGATTAAAATGCCGGAAAAAGAAATAGAGTTAAAAGAAGTAATAATTAACGGGAATACTAATATTACGGCTAAAAATCTTGGAATCATTTCAGAAAACCAAAAAAAATATACGGACGCCGAAAGAAAACTAGCGACTGCTGGAGATTTTAAACCTATTTCTCTTTTAGGATTATTAGGCGGTTCTATGCCTTTTGATCCTGTTTTAAATAAAATAAATGGCAGAACTAAAATATTAAAAAAGAATATTGAAGTCGAAAAAAAAGAAAATAGTATAGAGATATTAGGTTATCGATTTGATGATGATTATTTTTCTAATCGTTTAGGGATTTCTCTGGAACATATTAATGGATTTAAATTTTATCTTGTTGAGAATAATGAAATAATGTTGTTTTTGAAGGATAAAGAAAATGAAAAACTAGAGTTTCTAATGACTGAATTAGCTCTAAAATACAAAGAAATAATTGCAAGTGAAAACAAATAATACTTTACTAATTCTATTGCTGCTTTTAGTTCAGGTTAGTTTTGGACAAAATACTGCATCGAAAGAAATTCTGGGTCAAATCCTGGAAAAAACTACTTCGGTTGATGGTGTAAATATCATTAATAATACTACACAGGTTTCGGCTATCTCAGATTCAAACGGAATGTTTTCGATTGTTGGCAAGGAAGGCGATGTTTTAGTCTTTTCATCGGTTAATTTAGAACCTCTCAAACACAGAATTACTGCTGACGATTTGACGGCGACTTCAATTTTGATCAGAATGACAGCAAAAGAAATTGAATTAAAAGAAGTAGTTGTCAATGAAAACGCCAATATTAATGCTGAAAATTTGGGTATAATTCCATACGGGCAAAAAAAGTATACGCCGGCCGAAAGAAAAGTTTATACAGCAACGTCAACTTCTGTAGATAAGCTGCTTAATAAAATTTCCGGGCGAACTGCAATGCTCAAAAAAGAAGTGAATGTCGAGAAAAAAGAGATGCTTTTTAGAAAAATGGAATACCTTTTTGAAGAGAATTATTATACGGAAAGACTGAAAATTCCGTTAGCTGATATAAAAGGATTTCAATTATATTGCGTAGATGATGCTGAATTTGCCGTATCTTTGAATACTAAAAACAAAACAATGAGTATGTTTTTAATAACAGATTTAGCAAGGAAATATCTAATAATTCTCGAAAATGAAAAATAGACTAGGAATACTCGTTGTGTGCTTATTTTGTCAAATCATGTTAGGGCAAAATGCTTCAAGAAAGCCATTGCATGGTCAGGTTGTCAATAGTACATTGGCTATAGAAAGTGGTTATGTAATGAATATTAGTGCAAAAGTCAGAACTTTTATTGGTTCAGGCGGATTATTTGATATCATGGCAAAACCTAAAGACACTTTGGTGTTTTCGGGTTTGGCATTTCAGCCAAAAAAAGTGGTTTTAACTGAAAAAGATTGTGCAGCAGTACTTTATCTGATTCAATTGGATTTGGCTAATAATCAATTAAAAGAAGTTGTAGTTCGTAAAGATTTGAAAGTAAAATCTCTTGATAAGGATACTCAAAAATATGTTGATATGCAATTTGAAGATGATAAGCAATCAACAGCCAAAAATACGGTCATGTATTCTGATCAGACGATTAAATACGGAATGGATTTTGTTCGAATTTTTAAGGATGTGAAAAAGGCGCTGAAGAAAAATGAAGATGTGAAACCGGAAGTTATAGATGACATGGCTTTTGTTAAATATTCAAGAGCTAATTTTACAAAAGATTTCTACACAAAAACGTTAGGTTTAAAAGAAGATGAAATCGATCTGTTTTTGATGTATTGCTCAAACGATCCGGAATCTAAAAAACATTTACAGCCGGACCAGAAATTTGAGTTAATGGATTATATGGTGAATAAAAATAAAGAATTTCAGAAATCAAATGTTGCCGAAAAATAGATTAATATATCCTTTACTTGGGATTTTGTTTTTGATGCTTTCATCTTTTGCATTCCATAAATTTTATATGGGCGTTTTTCAGGTCAATTATGCGGCTGAGAAAAAAATGATCCAAATTACTTCCCGAATTTTTGTTGATGATCTAAACAACGGAATCGAGAAAAAATACCACACAAAAACATACATCGGCACGGAGAAAGAAACCCAGGCCGATGTTGATTTATTAAAAAAATACCTTTCAGAAAATTTTACCATAAAAATAAACGGACAATCAAAGCCTGTTACTTTTTTATCTAAAGAAGTAGAGTCTGATGATGTTCTCGTTTGTTATTCCAGAATAAAAGATATTGAGAAATTTAAGACAATTGAAATTTCTAACACAATTTTAGTGGATTGGAATGCAGAACAGCAAAACATTACACATATTACAGCATTTGGTACTAAAAAGAGCGTTCTCTTTACAGAATCTTCAAGGAAGGAAGTGTTAAAGTACTAGATAATAAGTTAAATTATTATTTTAATTATTATTTTCACACCCTGACAAAATTACCCATAAAGATTTATGAAAAAACTTTCATTATTATTGCTTTTTCCTGCAATACTTATCGCACAGGAAAAAACAACTAACACAGCCACACCAAGACAACAAGGCAAGTACGACACAAACAAATTCAGTCAAATGTATGATTTGTTGGCAACGCCAAATATGTTTCGTACCGCATCCGGTGCACCAGGTCCGGCTTATTATCAGCAGCAGGCAGATTATAAAATTGATATTGAATTAGACGATAAAAATTCAAAATTAAGTGGTTCTGAAACGATTACCTATTCAAACAATTCACCGGATAGTTTAGAGTATTTATGGGTTCAGTTAGATCAAAATCAGGCAAAAGCCAATACACAAACTTCTTTAGCTGAAAGCGAAAAAATTAATCCCGTTTTACCACTTGATAGTTTTTCAAGCAAATATTTGAAAAAAGATTTAGAGCGTGGTTTTAATATCGAATTTGTAAAAGATTCAAAAGGGAATCCAATGTCATATACCATCAACGAAACCATGATGCGTATTAATTTGGTTGCGCCTTTAAAACCGGGAGAAAAAATCTCATTTTCTGTAAAATGGTGGTACAACATCAATAATTACAAAAAAGAAGGCGGACGTTCAGGCTATGAATTATTCGAAAAAGATGGAAACAAATTATATGTAATTGCGCAGTTTTATCCAAGAATGGCCGTTTATAATGACGTTGAAGGATGGCAAAACATGCAATTCTGGGGAGGCGGAGAGTTTGCTTTACCTTTTGGAAATTTCGACGTAAATATTACCGTTCCTGCAGATCACGTAATTGATGCAACAGGAGAATTAACCAACAGAAACGAAGTTTTTACACCGGAACAGGTAAAACGTTACGAACAAGCTCAAAAATCATTTGACAAACCAGTTGTAATCGTTACGCAGGCAGAAGCAGAAGCAACTGAAAAAGGATTTTCTGAAAAGAAAAAAACATGGAAATTCAGCGCTAAAAATGTACGTGATTTTGGGATTGCTTCGTCAAGAAAATTCATTTATGATGCAATGGCCGTGAAATTAGGCGGTAAAGTTGTAATGGCAGAATCTGTTTATCCAAAAGAAGCAAATCCGCTTTGGGGAGAAACATCGACAATGACAGTGGCACATACTTTAAAAAGTTATTCATCACACACATTTGATTATCCTTATCCAAAAGCAGTATCAGTTTCTGCAGAAGATCAGGGAATGGAATATCCAATGATTTGCTGGAATTTTGGTCGTCCTGATGAAAATGGAGTAACAAGCAAAGAAACTAAAAACGGAATGATTGGTGTTGTAATTCACGAAGTGGGACACAATTTTTTCCCAATGATTGTAAACTCAGATGAACGTCAATGGACCTGGATGGATGAAGGTTTAAATTCATTTATGGAGTATATGGCTGAACAGGAATTAGATTCAAATTTCCCGTCAAGACGCGGACCTGCAAAAAACATTGTTCCTTATATGAGTGGCGATCAAAAAATGTTGGAGCCAATTATGTCAAATTCTGAAACAATTATTCAGTTTGGAAATAATGCTTACGGAAAACCGGCTACAGGTCTTAATATTTTAAGAGAAGTAGTTATGGGAAGAGAATTGTTTGATTATGCCTTTAAAACATACGCAAACAGATGGAAATTCAAACATCCAACTCCTGAAGATTTCTTTAGAACTATGGAAGATGCTTCTGCAGTAGATTTAGATTGGTTTTTTAGAGGATGGTTTTATTCAACTGATTTTGTAGATATCGGAATCAAAGATGTAAAACAATATTATGTTTCTGACACTCCAACAACCGATATTAAGAATGTAAAAGTAAGAAAAGGACGTTTTGGATTCGATAAAGGACCATTTGTTTACTTGGTTTCTGGAGAAAATGCAGAAGTAAATGCTTCAAAGAAAAAAGCATTACAAGTAGACGACGTAAAATTATTATCGGATTATGTAAATCAAACTTTTACTGCCGAAGAAAAAGCAAGTTTAAAATCGCCTAAATATTTCTATGAAGTAGAATTTAATAAACCAGGCGGAATGATTATGCCAATTTTGGTGGAGATTACTTACGAAGACGGTACAAAACAAAATTATCAGTATCCGGCGCAAATCTGGAGAAAAAATAATGACACCGCTAAGAAAGTGTATGCAACCGAAAAAGCAATCAAAAGCATTCAGATAGATCCAAAATTAATGACTGCAGATATCGACGTAACCAATAATTCCTGGCCTAAAGTTGAAGAAAAGTCAAAATTCGATTAAACATAAAACTAAAAGACTCTGAAAAGAGTCTTTTAGTTTTTTAAGTAAATTTTAAAACTCTCAGCTACAAAATTTAATATCTTTGTGGCACACAAAAATAAAAAGATATGTTTGGTATAGGAGGAGGAGAATTAGTTTTCATACTATTTATTGTACTAATGCTTTTTGGTTCAGACAAAGTTCCGGAAATTGCACGTACCATGGGAAAAGCTATGGCGCAATTAAAACATGCGACCAACGATATTAAAAGCGAAATCCAGAAAGGAGCAGAGGCTAATGGTCTTGATGCAAAAGCCCTTACGGATATAACCGGAAATATCAATGCCCAGATTAATGATGCAAAATCGAATTTATTAGGTGATACAACTAGTTTATCGTCTAATAATTTGTTGGGTGATACGGCCACAGAAATCAATAAAGTAAAAGAAGATATAGATTCGATCTCAGGACCTGTAAAACGCCAAATGTAAGATGCTTGAAAAAATACAAGAATTAGATACCAATTTATTTGTATATCTTAACGGTTTAGGCTCTGAAACATACGACAAATTATGGCTAATTATTACCAATCAATTGTATTGGACGCCATTTTTCCTGTTCCTTTTTTATCTGATTTATAAAAAAGTAGGAGGTAAACAAACCTTGTATATTTTACTTTTTATAGCAGTTTTGATTGCTTTTACAGATCAGACCTGTAATTTATTCAAACACACTTTCGAACGTTTACGTCCTTGTAATAATCCCGAATTAAAATCTTTTATTCGTATTGTTCAGGTTCGTACTTCATATAGTTTTTTCTCAGGTCATGCCGCAAACACAATGGCTGTTGCGACCTTTTTATACCTAATTTTTAAACGCGATTTCAAGTATTTAGGATTCTTGTTTTTATGGCCGTTAATTTTCGCTTATAGCCGTATTTATTTAGGTTTACATTATCCTGGAGATATTCTTACCGGATATTTCTTCGGAGCTCTTTTTGGATCTTTACTTTATTTGGTATATCGAAAACTAAAACCACAATATTTTCCGGGATAATTTTCAGGAGCTATTTCCAGCTATCCGTTTCAATCTTTTATCCCGAACTCCGGCACAAAAGGATTTACACTTCTATCTGGGCTAGGGAACTCATTTTCAAAAGAAAATTAAGATCAAATTATATATCAAGTCTTGAATTCTCTCTTGCTTTAACTGGGAGGATAAAATTTAAACCAAAATAAAAGGCTTTAGCCAAAACGCTTATAACGTTTGGCTAAAGCCTTTTTTAATATTATTTAATTTACCTCCAGCTAAAGCAAGAGGCAATTCAATCAAGTTGGATTTGTCATTTCGAGGAACGAGAAATCACACAAGAACTCTGCACAGAGTTGCTAATCTTTGTAGATAAACTAGTGCGATTTCTCTCTTCGATCGAAATGACAAAATCACGACTAAAGCACTTGGCTAAAAGTCAAATTTTCAACAACAGTTTTTTCACTCCATTCCAATCCATTAGGAAGTTCTTGTTTACTAAACTCAATATGAATAACCCTTCTTCGTTCGTTATTGGTAGTTTTGTTTGAAGCATGAAAAAGTAAAGGTTTCATAATCATGATGCCGCCTTTTTCAACTTCACAAATAGATTCTTTCTCTTTTTCAAAATCTAAATTCTCGATTCTTAAAATTCCCTTTGAATGTGAATTGTTAATGACTTTTAAAGCGCCATTATCTTTCGTGGTTTTGTCAATATGAATTCTGATTGTAAAATTATTTTCCAGAATTTCTTTCGGCGGCTGAACAGCAAATTGATTTTGTTTTGTCGTCCAGTTTTCGAAGTTTTCTATTTCTATTTTCTTGTCAACAGAAATGGTTAAATCCTGATGATATGCCACAAACCAATTGGATTTTTCCGGTTTATCAAAATAAATAGATTTAGTAATAAAATTACCTTTTCCAAAATTAGATTCAATAATATCTTGTAATTTCTGATTGAAAATGAAAGGCAAAGTTTCCGGTATTTCTTTGTGAAATTGTCTGATGGCAAATAAATCCTCAGATTTTCTAAAAGTGGTTTTTGCGTTATTGTTTTCGGTAACATTCTCAATTAATAAAATCAATTTTTTAATTTCATTTTCAGAATATACATTATCGATAATTGTAAAACCTTCGGAATTTATTTCGTTTAAAGAATTCATTTTGAAATCAATTTATATAATTATTGTGCTGGAAAACTTAGAATCTTAGCCTCTCAGAACTTAGAATCTTTCGCTAAAGCACTCTACTCACAGTCAATCCATCACGAATCGGCAATAAAACCGTTTCAACTCTTGGATCGTTTTTCAAAAGCAAATTGTATTCTAAAAGTACTTTTGTACTCACATCATTTGGGTGAACAGGTTCCAGGATTTTTCCGCTCCACAAAACATTATCAGATAAAATGATTCCGCCTTTATTCATTTTCGGAACAATCATTTCCCAATAATTCAGGTAGTTTTCTTTATCTGCATCAATAAAAACCAAATCAAATTTTACATCAAGCGTTGGAATAATAGCAACCGCTTCGCCTAAATGCTGAAAAATTTGTTTTCCCCAAGGCGAAGCATCAAAATATTTTCGTTGAAAATCAACTAATTCTTCTTTGATATCAATAGTATGTAATTGTCCGTTTTCCTGCATTCCTTCGCATAAACACAAAGCAGCGTAGCCTGTATAAGTGCCAATTTCAAGAATATTTACCGGACGAATTAATTTAGACAGCATACTTAAAACACGACCTTGAAAATGTCCGCTTAACATTCTTGGCAAAAGTATTTTCTGGTACGTTTCCTTATTTAATTTTGCCAGTAATTCCGGTTCGTTTTCAGAGTGCTGTTCAATATAATTCTCTAAGTCTTGTGATATAAAATGCATCTTGTAGTTCTTCTAATTTAGAAAGCAAAAATACAAAAATATCCACTTCCTTTTTTGCATAAAAAAACCACTCGTATCAGCGAGTGGTTTTAATTTGAATTCCAGAAGAAATTATTTTTTTAAGGCGTCATTAACGTCTTTAGCTGTTTTTACAGTTCCGTCCTTAGCGGCTTTTGCAGCAGCTTCGGTTTTTTCTGCCGCTTTTTTAGTTGCGTCTTTTACGTCATTTGCTGTTTTTTTGGCTGCACTTTCAACATCATCAGCTGTTTTTTTAGTAGCATCTTTTACATCCTGAACTGCATTTTGCGAAGCTTCTTTTGCTTTAGCAGCAGCAGTTTCGGCTTTAATTACAGCGCTATCTTTAGCTTGCTCAATATCTGTTGTTAAAGTATCAACTTTGTTTCCAAGCGTTAATTGATCATCTCCCGGTTTTGGCTCTTTCTTCTCGCAAGATTGAACAGCGAATGCTAATAAAGCAATAACAGCTAAGCTTAAAATTTGTTTTTTCATAATGGATTAATTTTTTTTTAGGTTATAAAATTTAAAGGTTATAAAGCTGAAAAATAAAGATACACATTTTAAAATGATTGAGCTCTTTGTAAGGTTATTTTCCTTTTGAGAGCAAGACAATTCCCGTGCCAAATTTTTAGGATTATAAAAGATAAACATAAAGTTTTTTCAGAATGAAAAGGTTTCCATAAATACTTAGTAACTTTGCGCCATGCAAATTGAGAAAAAAGACATAAGAGCCTTATCAAAAGATCAGTTACGCGATTTTTTTGTTGAAAACAATGACAAAGCTTTTCGCGGAAATCAGGTCTATGAATGGTTATGGAGCAAAGGAGCACATAGTTTTGATGATATGACCAATGTGGCTAAAACCACAAGAACTATGTTAGAAAATAATTTTGTTATCAATCACATTAAGGTTGATACAATGCAGCGCAGCAGCGACGGAACAGTAAAAAATGCAGTTCGTTTACACGATGGTTTAGTGGTAGAATCTGTTTTGATTCCAACAGAAACCAGAACAACAGCCTGTGTTTCAAGTCAGGTTGGCTGTAGTTTAGATTGTAATTTTTGCGCAACATCACGTTTAAAAAGAATGCGAAATCTGGAGCCGGGAGAAATCTACGATCAGGTTATTGCAATTGATAAAGAAAGCCGTTTGTATCATAATCATCCGCTTTCGAATATTGTTTTTATGGGAATGGGCGAACCTTTGATGAATTATAACAATGTCATTAAAGCTATTGATATGATTACATCTCCGGAAGGTTTAGGAATGTCGCCAAAACGTATTATGGTTTCGACATCCGGAATCCCAAAAATGATTAAGAAAATGGCCGATGATGATGTGAAATTCAAATTGGCGGTTTCCTTACACTCCGCGATAGATGAAATCCGCGCCCGAATCATGCCTTTTAGTAAAAATTTCCCGTTAGCAGATTTAAGAGAATCATTAGAATATTGGTACAGAAAAACAAAGAATAAAATTTCGTATGAATATGTGGTTTGGAAAGGAATTAACGACGATAAAGCTTCAATTGATGCCTTGGTTAAATTCTGTAAATATGTGCCTTGTAAAGTTAATTTAATTGAATATAACCCAATTGATGACGGCGAGTTTCAACAAGCTTCAGAAGAATCTATTATGGCTTATATAAAAGCTTTAGAAAATATTGGAGTAGTAGTTAAAGTACGTCGCAGCCGCGGAAAAGATATTGATGCCGCTTGCGGACAATTAGCGAATAAAGAAGGGGATAAATAGTGTAGTCCCTACGGGACAAACACGCATACTATGATAATTTTTTTCTACCGACATGTAATCTCTCCGAGATATATTAATAGAAAAACATTTTCTGATAACTTTATGTAAGTTCTCTATGATTTATTCCGTTAGGAATTAGATGCCGGTAGAAAAAAAATAAACGCAATATAAATGTCCCGTAAGGACTACACATTACAATAATTCATATAAATAAAAAGCATTAAAAACGAGATTAATTCTTGTTCTTAATGCTTTTTTTGGGCAAAAAGGATATTATTTTTTCAGATCAATTTCTTCCGTAACTCCGTCTTTTGTTACTTTGGCAAGAGAATCACAATTTCCGTCGCCATAATCAATAACTGCAGAAGCACTATTTTTAGTAACCGATACAATTCCTTTAACAGCAAATGATTTTTTACAATACGCATTAAATTCGAGAGGTGTAGTAATCTCGGCAGAAAAACTATCTCCGTTAGGAAAAGTAGTCGATACGCTTCCGGTTACAAGAAAAGCATTGTCTTCCCAATTAAACCAGGTATCGTAGCCTTCTACCATTTCTTTTACTAAAGAACCTTTTCTGATATACACACTTCCGTCATCAAAAGTAACCGTAATATCAACTGCTGCAGTCGAAACCGGATGCGCAGTTGCCAGTAGATCCGTTGTTTTTACAGTTCGGATAATACTTTTGCTGCCTTGAAGTTTTTTGCCATTGTGATAAAATCCATCAAAAGTGTAACTTATAGATTGTGTTGAAGCAGAAAAATCATTAGAGAAAGAAATGACCATTTTTCCTTTCACCGTATTTCCGTTATTCAGTGTACAGCCTTCAACACCAAAATCTACCGTTCTCGTCCAGGTATTATTTGTTAAAACCGTTGTTATAGTAGCGCAGCCTGGCAGAAAATTTTTTACGACTCCGTCAGGTTTACTATTGCTGTTTTGCTGTGCGCTAAATTGATCTTCAGCAATATCAGTTACATCTTCAATTGAGGCGTCAATTTTAGAATTTGTAATAATATCATCGTTAGAAATTCCTGCAGATGATCCGTCATTTGTTTTTTCATCAGAATTACAGCTAACGAAAAAAGATAAAGCGACTAATGTTCCAATAAATAAAAATTTAGTTTTCATAATAAATAGTTTACGTGATTTACTTTTAATTAATGAATTTAATTAGGCTTTATTAGATAGTGTTTTTTGGTATGTTTTCTTAATTATTCTATAAATTGTTAATATACTAACTTAAAATACACAACGTTTTTTTATTTAAAATAGTATATTTGGAATCGAAATGAATATTACTTCTCAAATAAAACAGCCCATCTTTAACGAGATGGAACTTTTTGAAAAAAAGTTCCATGAATCGATGACCTCAAAGGTGGCTTTACTGAACCGAATCACTTATTATATAGTCAATAGAAAAGGAAAACAAATGCGTCCGATGTTTGTTTTTCTGACCGCAAAAATGGTTTCCGGTGGTATTGTAAACGAAAGAACGTATCGTGGCGCATCAGTAATTGAACTGATTCATACTGCAACTTTGGTACATGATGATGTGGTGGATGATAGCAATCGCCGCCGCGGATTTTTCTCCATCAATGCACTTTGGAAAAATAAAATTGCCGTTCTGGTTGGGGATTATTTATTGTCAAAAGGATTATTGCTTTCTATAGATAATGGTGATTTTGATTTACTCCGAATCATTTCTGTAGCCGTTCGTGAAATGAGCGAAGGTGAATTACTCCAAATAGAAAAAGCCCGAAGACTCGATATTACCGAAGATGTTTATTACGAAATCATTCGAAAGAAAACCGCAACACTTATTGCAGCTTGTTGTGCGCTTGGTGCAAAATCTGTAATTGAAGATGATATTCAGGTCGAGAATATGCGCAAATTTGGTGAACTTATCGGAATGGCGTTTCAAATCAAAGATGACTTATTCGATTATAGCGAAGAAGCAATCGGAAAACCAACAGGAATTGATATTAAAGAGCAAAAAATGACTTTGCCTTTAATTCATGTTTTAAATACTTGTACTCCGCAAGAAAAAAAGTGGTTGATAAACTCCATCAAAAACCACAATAAAGACAAAAAACGCGTCAAAGAAGTAATTGCTTTTGTAAAAGACCATAATGGTTTGGCTTACGCCGAAAATAAAATGATCGAATTTCAACAGGAAGCACTTCTACTTTTAGAAAATTTTCCTGATTCTGAGTTTAAAGCTGCGCTTATTTTAATGGTGAATTACGTTATTGAAAGAAAAAAATAATTAGATAATTTGTCAATTAGAAAATTAGATAATTTGTTTACCTTGTTGTAAATCAATTGTCTATATTTTTATATTGGAATTTGGTTCGAAAGCTTCGGGATATTTTTTGACTTTTTTTCATCCCTCATACAACCATTTTACAACCTAACTCGTCTATGCTAATAGAAGTCTGTTACTAAACCAAAAACCAAAAGCTTATAAATGAAAATTATTCATTTACATCAAGAAGAAACTGAACTTATAAAGTTGGCTGTCGAAAATAATCGACAAGCACAACAGCAAATATACAGTCGGTTTTTTTCAAAAATGCTGAGTGTTTGTCGACAATATATAAAAGACATTCAACTAGCCGAAGATGTAATGATAACCGCTTTTATGAAAGTGTTTACGAACTTAAACAAATTTGAACATAAAGGAAGTTTTGAAGGCTGGATTCGCCGAATCATGGTTAATGAATGTATTTCTTATTTAAGAGTTCAGAAAAAAGTAAAATTTACGGAAGATGAAATTTATACAGAAGAAAGTTTTAATGCAATCGACAGTCAATTTTCGATAGATCAGATTCAGTTTTTAATAGATGCTTTACCAGACGGTTACAAAATGGTTTTCAATTTATACGCCATCGAAGGATACAAACACAATGAAATTGCAAAGATGTTAGGCATTAATGAAGGAACATCGAAATCGCAATTATCGCACGCCAGAAAAATGCTGCAAACACAAATTAATATTCTAAAAAAACAAGATAATGGAACCGAATAATTTTGAAAAGGATTTCCGTGAAAAACTAAACCAGCGTAAAATTGAACCAAGCGATAAAGCTTGGGACAGATTAGACGCAATGTTAAGTGTGGCTGAAGAAAAGAAGCAACCTAAAAAGAACAGAAAGTGGCTTTATATAGCTGCCAGTGTTGTTGGGTTTTTATTAGTTGGAACTTTCTTTTTCAATCAAAAGAAAAGTGTAACTGAAACTCCAACAAACAAAGTTGTAATTGAAAATGTTGTAAAGAGGGATTCAGTGATAAAGCCAACTTTAAATACAACAGATTCAGTTAGAACTGAAGTTGCAGTTTCTGAACAGAAATTAGTTCAGAAAACAGAAAAACAAGAAAATAATCATCACGATGTTTCAGAACAAAATTCAAATAAACCAATTAAAAATGTACAAAATCAAATAGCGGAGTCTTCAGTCATCATCAAAAACAATCAAGAAAAACAATCAATCAACAATCAAACTGTAACTGCCGAAAAACCTAAAGGTGAAAACGTAGATCAGTTGTTAAATTCAGCCGAAAAAACTGTTGTGGCAGAGAATTCGGTTAAACCAAAAACTAAAATAAGAATTAATGCCAACGATTTACTCAATCAGGTCGATGGCGAATTAGAACTTTCGTTCAGAGAAAAAGTAATTACCAAAGTCAATAGAAATTATCAGACTGTAAAAGTGGCTTTGGCAAACAGAAATCAACAGGAGTAAAGAATATAGATTAAAGAATATAGATTAAAGAATATAGATTAAAGAATCAAGAACCAAGATCAAGAACAAAAAATTAATAATTAACAATTAATAATAAAAAAAATCATCAATCACAATCAATTTTAAAAATCAATCAATCATGAAAAATTTTACCATTTATCTCGTAATTCTAGTCTTTTTATTTGTTAGCAAAGTGCTGGGACAGGAAACTTTTGAATCAAAAGCAAAACAAATTGCTGACAAAATAGAGAAGGTTACGAAAGAAGAAAAAGCAACTTTGAAAGAAGAAGTCGAAGCCGTAAACGTGCAATTATCTGAAGGGAAAATTACACAGGAACAAGCTGACAAACGCAAAAAAGAATTGGCCGAAGCCAGAGCAGTAATTATTGAAGAAAAAGTAACATTAGCACAAAACGAACTTAATGATTTAGTGCAGCAAAAAGTAGACGGAAAAATCAAAGAAGGAGATTCAATCAAGAAACATACTCTGGTTATTCATTGGAATGATAAGGAATGGAATGAAAAGAACAAAAAAAGAAAAGATTCTATCCATGGCGAAAGAAGAACCACTTCGCAGTTTGTGTTTGCAATGGGTTTGAATAATATAATGGTCGACGGAAAACTTCAGGATTCTAATTACAGTTTTATAGGTTCGCATTTTTACGAATGGGGTTTTACTTATAATTCAAGATTATTGAAAAATGATAATTTACTGCATGCCAAATACGGGCTTTCGTTAATGTATAATAATATTCGCCCAACAGATAATAGAAGTTTTGTGGTAAATGGCGATCAAACCGAACTGCAAACCAACGCGATCAATCTTAGCGAATCTCGTTTTAGAAATGTTTATATCGTGGCGCCGGTTCATTTAGAATTTGATTTTTCTAAACCTAAAGTAGTGAACGGAAAAACATATTTCAGAACACATAAAAGTTTCCGTTTCGGGATTGGTGGTTACGCAGGAATTAACGTAAAATCAAAACAAATTTTAAAATACGATCAGGACGATTTAGATTATAAAACAACGATAAAAGGCGATTATAATGTAAATAATTTTGTTTACGGACTAAGTTCATATATTGGATATAAAGAAATGAGTTTGTATTGCAAATATGATCTGAACCCTTTATTTCAGGATAATGTAGTCAAAGAAAATAATATTTCATTAGGATTAAGATTTGATTTAAATTAAGAATACAATTGAGTTAGTTAGTAGAAAAAGTGTTTCGAAAGAGGCACTTTTTTTATGCCAAATCCTCAAATTTCAGGAAGGATTTGTGTACTTTTACAAGCTTTCAACTTTAAAAATATTTTACGTTTTGATTTCACAAAATACGATTGATACTGTTTTTGAAACTGCTCGTGTAGAGGAGGTTATTGGTGATTTTGTCAATTTAAAACGCGCGGGGAGTAACTTCAAAGGTTTGAGTCCGTTCTCAGATGAGCGCTCTCCGTCGTTCATGGTTTCACCTGCAAAAGGAATCTGGAAAGATTTTAGTACAGGAAAAGGAGGGAATTCTGTCAAGTTTCTGATGGAGCACTCACAGTTTACTTATCCGGAAGCCATTCGGTATTTAGCGAGAAAATACAATATTGAAATTGAAGAAACCGAACAATCCGATGCTGAAAAAGCGATGACGGATGTTCGCGAAAGCATGTATCTGGTTTCAGAATTTGCAAAAGAATATTTTCATAATACACTTTTAAACTCGGAAGAAGGAAAAGCAATTGGACTTTCGTATTTTAAAGAAAGAGGTTTTACTAACGAAACCATCAAAAAATTTGGTTTAGGATATTCGCCGGAAACTTGGGACGCACTTACCAAAGAAGCTTTGGGTAAAGGGTATAAACTGGAATTTCTGGAAAGTACCGGTTTGACAATTGCCAGAGAAGATCGCCCTTTTGACCGTTTTAAAGGTCGTGTCATGTTTCCTATAGAAAGTATGTCGGGCCGTGTTTTGGGGTTTGGAGGACGTATTTTAACCAATGATAAAAAAGCGGCAAAATATTTAAACTCGCCGGAAAGTGATATTTATCATAAGAGTAAAGTGCTTTACGGAATTTTTCAGGCCAAACAATCCATAGCAAAGCAAAACAATTGTTATCTGGTTGAAGGTTATACAGATGTTATTCAGTTTCATCAGGCTGGTATTGAGAATGTTGTAGCTTCATCTGGAACTGCTTTAACGCCAGATCAGATTCGTTTGGTAAATAGATTGACGAGAAATATTACTGTTCTTTTTGACGGAGATGCTGCTGGATTACGTGCTTCCATTCGCGGAATCGATTTGATTCTGGAAGAAGGAATGAACGTAAGGGTTTGTGCTTTCCCTGATGGAGAAGATCCGGATAGTTTTGCGCGAAAAAATTCTCATGACGATCTGGTTGCTTACTTAGAAGAAAACAGCAAAGATTTTATACAGTTTAAGGCATCGCTTTTAATGAAAGAAGCCAAAAACGATCCTATAAAAAAAGCTGATTTGATTCGTGATATGGTTGTTAGTATTTCAAAAATTCCGGATCGTATTCAGCGTGAAATTTATACACAGGAATGTGCCAGGATTATGGATATTTCTGAACAGGTATTGGTGAGTACTTTGGCACAATTGATTCAGAAAGATCTTGTTGAGGCAGGTAAAAAGCAAAAGCAGGAACAAAAACCTTTTGAAGTTCATAGAAACCAAAACTCAAAACAAACTGGATATTCAGGAGGAGATCCGGAAGATCCAAGATTTGGTCCGCCGGATGATTATCCGGGAGAACAGGGATATCCGGGAGAGCAGACAGAAAAAGTAGATATTCTATATCGTTTAGAACGAAAAGTAATTGAGATTTTATTGCTTTACGGCGATAAAACTGAAGAATTTGTAGATGAACTTTTAAAAAATAATGAAGAAGGTGAAGTTGTAATCGTTTCTGAAAAGAAAAAGTATAAAGTGTACGAGCGTATTTATCTCAGTTTGCAGGAAGATGAGGTAGAACTTTCTAATAATTTGTTCCGTGATATTTTTACGGACTTAATTGGGTACTATAACCAAAATGAAAAATTCAGTCTGGAACAATATTTAATGCGTTTACAGCCTGATTTTGCTCAGGAAGTAACAGATATTTTAATGGAAGATGAAAAGTTGGCACTTCATGATTGGGAAGGGCAGAACATTTTTTCGAAAATGAAACATGAAACGATAGCACAATATGTTACGGAAACCATTATGTCTATGCGCTGGTTTTTGGTTGATAAAATCATCCAGGAATTAAAAAGCTCTATACAACCTGATAATTCAGATAATACAGAGCTTTTGTCTATGGTAGTCGACTATTCAAAACTAGTCAATGCGTTCTCGAAAAAACTAGGAAGAGTAATGTCGAGATACCATTAAATAATTTCTAAAGTCTTTGCTTTGTTTACTAAGTCGACTAAATTAGTAACATTCAATTTAGTCAATAATCTTAGTTTGTAAGTACTGATCGTTTTCTCGTTCAGATTTAAGATTTTAGAGATTTCATTGTTTTTCTTACCATCACTTAAGTAACGTAAAACTTCGATCTCACGATTCGAAAGTTTTCTGTACAAGCGTTCGCTTTTGCTTTGTTTCGCAATAAGAGCCATGTTTTTGCGTACAGTTTCGTTGATGATAATTTTTCCTTCGTGTACTTTAATAATAGAAAGACCTAAAGTTTCAAGTTTTTCTGTTTTGTGCACATACCCGGAAACTCCTGCTTTAATTGCATTTGGAGCATACATTTGTTCAGCGAGGTCACTAAAAATTACAATTTTTGTTTTTGGGAAGTTTTTCAGGATCGATTTTACTTCGAAGATGCTTGAAAGACCTTCTAACTCTAAATCTAGAATTAGGATGTCAATCTCCTTCGTCTGAAGAATATCTCTAACCATTGAAAAATTGCCTACGTTGGCAACAATTGAAATTTGATCGTGGTCTTTAAAATAAGACTTAACGCCAAAGTGAGTCACAGGATGATTGTCTGCAAGACATACTTTAATCATAATTTTTACCTTTTTTAGAATTGTTCATGTTTTTGGAACTGTAAAATTAATAAATAAATTCTGTAATTAATTGCAGACGAATGTTAAAATGTTTTATTTTAACGTTTTTGGTATTAAACAAACTGGAATTGCATCCATTTTATGCTTGTTGCTGGTGTTTAAACGTTTATAAATTTCAAAGACAGATTTTTCTCTCCCAGTGAAGTCAGCTGGCGTCTTTCCTGACTCCGCGGCCAACATCGCCCATTCCAATTCATCATAACTTGCGCCTAATTGATCTTCATCGGTACGATTGTCTCCAAAAAGTCCATCTGTTGGTGCAGCTGTTAAAATTGATTGAGGAATTGTTAAAAATTCACCAAGAGCATACACATCTGATTTCATTAAGTCGGCAATTGGACTCAAATCGACTCCGCCATCTCCATATTTAGTATAAAATCCTACACCAAAATCTTCGACTTTGTTTCCGGTTCCGGCAACTAATAAGCCATGAATTCCAGCTAAATAATATAAAGATGTCATTCGTATACGAGCTCGTGTGTTGGCTAATGATAAATTAACTTTTGTTGAATCTTCTGTATTGGGCACAGAAGCCTTAAAAGCTTCAAAAGTTGAGGTTAAGTCAGTTTTTACATCAGAAACATTAGAAAAACGTTTCTTTAATTGGTCAATATGTTCCCTTCCTCTAGAAACCTGACTTTCTGCCTGGTGAATTGGCATTTCTACACATAAAACTTTCAAGCCCGTTTGGGCACATAATGTAGAAGTTACAGCAGAATCAACTCCGCCCGAAATTCCAATTACAAAACCGTTTACTTTTGCATTGTTAGCATAATTTTTTAACCACTCTACAATGTGGGTATTTACTTTTTCTGTCTGAATAGTGCTTTTTTTAGCCATAATAATTCAAGTTTTAAGATACAGGGGTGTATATTTGCACAAATATTTTTAAGTAACGTTTATTTAAAATATAAGCTACACAAATCTAATTAAAATAAAATGAAAATATATCGCTTTGTAGTGCTTCTGTGCTTGTTTTTTTTGTCCTGCGATCAAAAAACTAAAGTCGAAAAAGCAGTAGAAGAAATTCCGGTTGATATTAAGGTTGAGCGTTTTGATAAAGTATTTTTCGAAACCAAACCCGAAGATTTGGCGAAAATAAAAAAACAATATCCTTTCTTTTTTCCGGAAGGAAACGATGACAATATCTGGCTAAAGAAAATGCAGGATCCGCTTTGGCGAGAAGTATATACAGAAGTACAGAAAAAATACAGCAATTTTGAGCCTGTTCGCGAACAGTTTAACGCATTGTTTCAACACGTAAAATATTATTTTCCTAAAACTAAAACACCAAAGGTTATTACGGTAATTGGAGAAATGGATTATAATGCAAAGGCTATTTATGCTGATAGTCTGGTAATTGTTGCATTAGAATTGTATTTGGGAAAAGAACATAAGTTTTATGAATTTCCAAATTATCTGAAGCAGAATTTTGAAGAAAAACAAATTATGCCGGATGTAGTTTCGAGTTTTACGTATCGAAATGTTCCTGCTTCTGCAGATAAAAGCTTAGTTTCTCAAATGATTTTTGAAGGAAAACAATTGTATGCAAAAGATTTGCTTTTGCCGGAATATGCAGATGCTGAAAAAATAGGATATACACCAGAGCAAATAAAATGGTGCGAAGAAAATGAAGCTTATATGTGGCGCTTTTTTATAGAAAGTGAAATGCTGTACAGTGATGATCCTAAATTAACAACCCGATTTATAACGCCTGCGCCATTTTCTAAATTTTATTTAGAAATAGATAATGATTCTCCCGGAAGAATTGGTGCCTGGATTGGCTGGCAAATCGTGCGATCGTACATGAAAAATAATAATGTAACGTTGCCGGAATTATTAAAAACAGAAGCAAAAGAAATTTTTGAAAAATCAAAATATAAACCTAAGAAGTAATGTCAGATACAATAAACTCAGAAATTAAATTCAATATAGAATTAGATGAAAACCGCGTTCCTGAAAAATTAACGTGGAGCGCACAAGATGGCGGAGTGCAGGCTGAAGAAGCAAAAGCAATTATGTTATCTATTTGGGATAGCAAAGCCAAAGAAACGATGCGTATCGATTTGTGGACAAAAGATATGCCGGTTGATGAAATGAAGATTTTCTTTCACCAGACTTTAGTTGCAATGTCGGATACTTTTAAACGCGCAACAGATGACGAAAAGATGTCAGATACTATGAAAGACTTCTGTGATTATTTTGCAGAAAAATTAGAACTAACGAAATAAATTTCAAATTTTTTAAGTCTAAATTCCAATTTCCTGGCTTTTATCAGATAATTGAAGTTCTAAAAAAAATCCCGGATTCCAATTTGTAAATTAGAATTTGGGATTTTTTTATTGAATATTTCTTGTTGGAATTTCGATCAATGAACAGATCTTTTATTTAAATCCTTAAAAATTCGTTTTAAAGCTCCTGACATTAAATTATCTGTATTTTTATAGAACGTTATATTGTCTGCAAGTTTATTCGATTTTTCTGTTTCCCACATCGATTCTGTATTTCCTTTTGCTGTAATGCCCACAACATTTTGGGAGTAAATGATTTGCTTTAAATTTAAATCATATATTTCAAGCGTTACTTCTGCTTCGTTTTTTCCAGATTCGTTATCGCTTTGGTAAAGTTCTATGGTAGAAAAATCGTTTTTGTTTTTTTTGGTAGATATATTAATAAAAAAATCAAAACCAGTTCCGTCTTTGAGTTCTTTTAATTTTACACTATTTGGATTTAAATGAATTTTTCGGGTAACCAATAATCCATTTACATCATTAATATAATAAATTCTTTCGCCTAAGTTTTTTCTAAAAAATTTCAACGATTCACTCGTCATTTTTTCTTTAGAATTTTTAGGAGAATCTACTTCGTTTAAAAGCCATTTTCCGGTTGTAAAATCCACGCCGGTTCTTTGTCCGGTCGTAAACATATAACGAGCCGTCTGACATGAAGATAAAAGTAAAACAAAAACAATTGAGAGTAATTTAAGAATCTTCATATCTGAATTTTATTATTTCAAATGTACTTCAAAAAACTTTCCTATAAGATTTTATTTATAAAAGAAAATATTTATTCTGAGTTTGTGCCAATTTAGATTTAAAAAACTAATTGTACAAACAAGTTTATAACATTTGTTTCTTTTATGATTATATATTTTCACAATATTTCTTTTAATCTGGAATTTTATTGTTAATTATTTGATTTACATTTACTTATTCTTAAAAAAATAGGTAAATGAAAAACAGAATCAGTTTTATTTTTGTGATATTATTAGTGATCTTCCAAATAAAAGGGAATGCACAAAATTTAAAACTTCATCCCAAAGGTTATTTTTCTGCAAGAGGAATAGATGTTACCGTGTTTGATGATATTTATCCTGACGGACATCAAACTGGCGTAACAATGATTCAGCATGGAGAACGCGTTATGGCAAACGGAGATTTACGTTTAGAAATTTCTCCCGGTCAATGGTCGCCTGTACCAAAAGAAATGGAAAAGAAAATAGATCCGGCAACACAAACCATTTCTCAATCTTTATCATATCCGGATGAAAGTAAAAATCATATTGGTTTTAATCCAATAGATTATCCTGATTTGAAGTTAAAATACAAAGTAAATGTAACGCCAACTGAAGGTAATAATTTTAGAATTACGGTTGATTTAGAAAATGAAGTTGATGTAAAATGGTTGGGAAAAATTGGTTTTAATATCGAATTATTTCCAGGCGATTTGTTTGGAAAATCTTATAGCTGTGATGGGAATTTCGGAATTTTTACGCATTCTCCTTATGGTCCTCTTCAAACGCAAGTTGATGGTCAGAACCTTGGAGTCCCTTTGTGTAAAGGAAAAAAAATTACAATTGCTGCCGAAAGTGATTTGTCAAGAGTTACAATTCAGTCTAATTTAGAAGATATTGCTTTATGGGACGGGCGAATTAATCATAATAATGGTTGGTTTATTCTTCGTGCCCCAATTTCTAAAAATTCAGGAAAAAGAGTTATAGATATTGTTGTTTCTCCAAATGTTATTCCAAATTGGACTTACAAACCCGTAGTTCAGGTTTCGCAGGTAGGGTATTATCCAACGCAATCTAAAGTAGCTATTTTAGAAAATGATCCTAATGATACTGAACTATCAGAAGTAATTCTGATCAAACATGATGAGTTTGGAAAGAAAAATATCAAAACCATAAAACCTAAAAAATGGGGAGACTTTTTAAGGTATAATTATTATCAAATTGACTTTTCTGAAATAAAAGAGGAAGGAATGTATACGCTGAGTTATAGAGGAAACGAAACTTCTCCTTTTCAAATAAGTAAAAAATTATATGATAGAAATGTTTGGCAGCCAATTCTTGAATATTTTTTGCCCGTTCAAATGTGTCACGTCAGAGTAAATGAAAAGTATCGAATTTGGCATAACTTCTGTCATTTAGATGATGCTCAGATGGCACCGGTTAATCTTAATCATTTTGATGGTTATGTTCAGGGACCTTCTACGCTTACCAAATTCAAACCGAATGAAGTGGTTCCTAATTTAAATCAGGGCGGATGGCACGATGCCGGAGATGATGATTTAAGAGTTGAATCTCAAATTGGTACAGTTTGGAATCTCGCATTAATGCTGGAAGAATTTAATATTGAATCTTATGATGCGACAAGTGTCGATGAGAATAAAAAAATAGTCGAAATTCACCAGCCAGATGGTAAGTCAGATGCTTTACAGCAAATGGAACACGGACTTGCATCTGTTTTGGGAGGATATCGTTCTATGGGACGCTTGTATAGAGGGATAATTACCAATAGTTTAAAACAATATGTGCTTCTTGGCGATTTTGGAGGCGTTACAGATAATAAATGGAGCGCTAATCCAGATGCAAAAGATGATGATCGATGGGTTTTTACAGAAGATAACCCGGATAGGGAATTGTATGTAGCCGCCGGGCTTGCCGCATCTTACCGTGTTTTAAAAGTTAAAAACCCAAAACTGGCAGCAGAATGTTTAGAAACAGCTAAGGCACTTTATAAAACCTCGTATTTAAAATCAAAAAAACCAGATAGTAAAATAATGGTATTGGTTGAATTAGCATTGGCAACTAATGACGCGGTTTATACCAATGAAATTATTGGCTTGCAGGGCGAAGTATTGAAAAATTTTGGCAATTTAGGATGGAGGGTTGGCAGAATAAAACATCTTATTAAAGATAAACCGTTTCTTGATAAATTAAATTCTGAAGCAGAAAAATGGAGTGCCAAAACCAAAAACAATTCCCTGACAGATTCGCCATATGGTGTTCCTTATACGCCTAATATTTGGGGAGCTGGCTGGACTTTGCAGGATTTTGGCGTTCAGCAATATTATTTTTCAAAATCATGGCCGGAGTTTGCAAATTATGAAATTTACAGTAATGCCCTGAATTTTATACTCGGAGTTCATCCGGGAAATAATACAGCATCTTTTGCCTCGGGAATTGGATCAAATTCATTGTTGGTTGCTTATGGCATGAACCGTGCAGATTGGTCGTATATTCCGGGCGGCGTAACTTCAGGAACGGCTCTTATCAGGCCCAATTTGCCGGAACTTAAAAAATGGCCTTACTTTTGGCAGCAGACAGAATATGTTATGGGCGGCGGTTCTACAGATTTTATGTTTTTAGTCCTTGCGGTTCAAAAACATTTTGAAAATTAATGCCATAAAAAAGGGATAAAATAATAGAAACTGATTCTATATTTTATCCCTTTTTTAATTCTATATTTTTTTTTAAAACTGACTATTGTTTTTAAAAACTTCCTGATTTACTTCGTCGATATAATTTAAAACATCGTCTTTTCCGGTAGATTCTGTTGCTGAGGTTACGAAATAATGCGGCATTTCTTCCCAGTTATTTGCAAACATTTGCTTTTTGTATGCAGCAATATGCGAGTCTATTTTTGTCTTGCTAATTTTGTCTGCTTTAGTAAAAATGATGCAAAACGGAATTTCGCTTTCTCCCATATACGACATAAATTCAATATCGATATTTTGGGCTTCGTGACGAATATCAATCAAAACAAAAGCACAAACTAATTGTTCTCTGGTTTCAAAATAATCGGTAATAAATTGCTGGAAAACTGATTTTGTTTTTTTAGATACTTTAGCATATCCATATCCGGGCAAATCGACCAAAAACCAATTGTTATTGATTTTAAAGTGATTTATAAGCTGCGTTTTTCCTGGTCTTCCGGATGTTTTTGCTAAATTTTTATGATTAGTAAGCATATTGATCAACGAAGATTTCCCTACGTTAGATCTTCCGATAAAAGCATATTCCGGCAAAAAATCCTGCGGACATTTTGCAACTACAGAATTGCTAATAATAAATTCGGCGGTTGTAATTTTCATGTGTTTTGTTTTTTAAACCTCCAGAAATCGAAAGTTAGATGCTATAAATTCTTTTTAACGAGCCATTCTTCAAGAATTGCATTAAATTCTTCAGGATGTTCCATCATAGCAGCGTGTCCACATTTGTCAATCCAATACAAAGTTGAATTAGGCAATAATTTATCAAATTCTTCCGCCACATTTGGTGGAGTTACAGCATCATTTTTACCCCAGATAATACAGGTTTCGGCTGTCATTTTAGGTAAATCTTTTGCCATATTATGACGAATTGCACTTTTGGCAATCGTTAAGGTTTTAATTAATTTAATACGGTCATTAACGGTTGCGTACACTTCATCAATTAATTCAGGAGTAGCTATTTTTGGGTCATAAAATACATCTTCAGCTTTCTTTTTGATGTATTCATAATCGCCTCTTTTAGGATAACTATCTCCCATAGCGCTTTCGTAAAGTCCTGAACTTCCAGTTATTACAAGTCCGGCTACTTTTTCAGGATATAGTTTAGTGTGGTAAAGAGCAATATGTCCTCCTAGCGAGTTGCCTAATAAAATTACTTTTTCAAAACCTTTAAAAGTGATAAAGTCTTTTACATACTTAGCAAAGCTTTTCACGTTGGTTTTTAAAATACTCTGAGTATATATTGGCAAATCCGGGATCACAACTTTGTATCCTTTCGTTGGAAAATATTCTGCTACAGCATCAAAGTTACTTAGGCCTCCCATTAAGCCATGTAAAATCACGATAGGAGTTCCTTCTCCAGCTTCATAATAGCTGTATTTGCCTTCTTTTTTGTAGTGTTTGTCCATTTAATTTAATGCCAATTTCAATTTGGACAAATATAGGGTTTAATAAATAAAAATGAATTTTTGCTACCGTTTTTTAACTACATAATTTTTGTAGAATATCTAAGTGTTTAAAAATCAGCTTTTATGGCTTGTTTTGGTATATTTTCTAAATGTTAAGAAAACTGCGTAATAACTAATTTTTTAAGAAATATAGTGCATATTTTTTTCGATCTGCAATCCTTATTGTCGATCGGCTAATTATTATCTAAAGTATTGATTGTCCATAAATTAAGCAAGGTGGTAGAAAAGTGGTTAAACTTATTAACAAAGTGGTATTTAGTGGTAAAATGTGGTAATATTTTTTATATTTTTGCTGTATAACATCTTAATGTATTTTTCTTGAACACAATTGTTGGAACATATGAGTGTAAAGTCGATGCTAAAGGAAGGCTAATGATGCCTGCACCTTTAAAAAAGCAATTGGCTTCTTCTCTTCAAAACGGATTCGTTTTGAAGCGCTCTGTTTTTCAGCCGTGTTTAGAATTATATCCAATGGAAGAGTGGGACCTGATGATGCAAAAAATCAACAAGCTGAATCGTTTTGTAAAAAAGAACAATGATTTCATCCGAAGATTTACTGCTGGTGTTAAAGTGGTAGAGATTGATGCATTAGGAAGATTATTGGTACCAAAGGATTTGGTAGCTTTTTCAAGTATTTCTAAAGATGTTGTTTTTTCATCTGCGGTTAATATTGTGGAAATTTGGGATAAGGATTTATACGAAAAATCAATAAGCGGCGAAGATATGGATTTTGCAGATTTAGCCGAAGAAGTAATGGGAAATATTAATGACGACGACAATGGAATATCATAATCCGGTTTTGCTTCATCCTACAGTTGATGGTTTAAATATTAAGCCTGACGGAATATATGTAGATGTTACGTTTGGTGGAGGAGGTCATTCAAAAGAAATTTTGAAACGATTAGGGCCAAACGGAAAATTATTTGCTTTTGATCAGGATGAAGATGCACTTGCAAATGCGCTGCCGGATGAACGGTTTACCTTAATTAATGAAAACTTCAGGTTTATAAAAAGGTTTTTACGTTTTCACGGAGTAAAAAGTGTAGACGGAATTTTGGCTGATTTGGGTGTTTCATCACATCAGTTTGATGTTCCGGAAAGAGGTTTCTCAACAAGATTTGATGCCGAACTAGATATGCGGATGAGTCAGAAAAATGATTTAAATGCTTATCGTGTGGTTAACGAATATGAAGAACAGGATTTACGTCGTGTTTTTTTTGATTATGGAGAGTTGAAGAATGCTCCGGTTTTGGCAAGAACAATTGTAGAAGCCAGAGAGAAATATCCAATCAAAACTACAGACGAATTAAAAGATGTTTTGGCAAAATATTTACCTGAACGAGTTAAAAACAAAATATTGGCTCAGATTTATCAGGCGATTCGAATTGAGGTAAATCAGGAAATGGATGTTTTAAAAGAGTTTATTGAGCAATCATTAGAAATTCTTAATCCGGGCGGAAGATTTTCAGTAATCTCTTATCATTCCTTAGAAGACAGACTGGTAAAAAGATTTATTAAAAATGGAATGTTTGAAGGAGAGCCAGAACGCGATTTTTACGGAAATTTTTCAGTTCCGTTTAAAACCATCGGAAAATTGATTGTTCCGGATGATGCTGAAATCAAAATTAATAACAGGGCAAGAAGTGCAAAATTAAGAATTGCTGAAAAGATATAATATAAAGGTAGAAAAATGAAAGGTGGAGTATTTGGCATATTAAAAGCAAGATTTTTGATTAACGATGACGCGATAAAAAACTGGCGGTTCATAGTTTTTATAATTCTGCTTGCTATTTTAATGATTGCCAATACACAACGATACGAACAAAAGGTTTTTGAAATTGCAAAACTCAATAACGAAGTAAAAGAATTGCGATCAGAATTTGTAGACCGACGTTCCGAATTAATGAAGTTAAAAATGGAGTCAACCATATCGGATAAAATGCTTGAAAAGCAAATTTTTCCATCGACAGTTCCTCCGGTAAAAATAGAAGTTAAAAAAGAAGAAGAAAAAAGTTTCTTTAAAAGAATATGGCAGTAGACGATAAACATATATCCTACAGAATTTACCTCGTAGCAGTTTTCATCTTCGTGATGGCAATTGCTATTGTCGTTAAATTAACCAATATTCAATGGGTTGAAGGAGATTATTATAGAAAACTGGCGAAACAGCGTACCGTTAGAAATTTTGTCATTCCGGCAAACAAAGGAAATATTTATTCGGCTGACGGAAGTTTGCTGGCAACATCAATTCCTAATTATGAAATTAGATTTGATGCAAAAGCGCCAAAAACAGAAACTTTCGAGAAATACGTAAAAGCATTATCAGATTCATTGGCTACTGTTTTAGACAGACCGGGAGGTTATTACGAACAGGAGTTAAGAAAAGCAAGAGTCAATAAAAACCGCTATTATTTGATTGCCCGTAATTTGAGTTATACCGAATATGTAAAAATTAAGGGTTTTCCATTATTCAGTTTAGGAGCTTTTAAAGGCGGAATTATAGTTGAACAAGAAACCGTTAGAAAACATCCGATAGGAAAAATTGCAGAGAGAACAATTGGTTACGACCGTATTGATCCTGCAACCGGAATTGAAGTTGGAAAAGGAATCGAATGGGCTTTTAAAAATTATCTGAACGGAAAAGACGGTAAAATCCTAAAGCAAAAAATTGCAAAAGGACAATGGAAACCTATTCGGGATGTAAATGAAGTTGACCCAATTGATGGTTATGATGTGATTTCGACAATTGATGTTTTTATCCAGGATATTGCGCACCACGCTTTGTTAAAACAATTAGAAGATTACGAAGCAGATCATGGTTGTGTAGTAGTTATGGAAACAGAAACAGGTTATGTAAAAGCGATTTCGAATTTAGGAAGAGGAGAAGACGGAACGTATACTGAAACTACAAACTATGCTGTAGCAGAGTCTCACGAGCCGGGATCGACTTTTAAACTGGTTGATTTAATGGCCATTTTAGAAGATAAAGTAGCAGATACAAGCACAGTTTACGATAGTCACGGCGGGCAAGTAAAATATTATGGTCGTTCTGTTAATGATTCACATAAAGGAGGTTACGGTAAAGTTTCGTTAGCACGCGGTTTCGAACTTTCATCTAATACCGTAATGGTTCAGGCGGTTTATGATAATTACAAAAGTAATCCGTCAAGATTTGTGAATCATATTAAGAGTTATGGATTAGACAAAACATTAGGATTGCATTTTAAAGGAGAAGGAAGGCCTCATATCCCGCAACCTGGAGATAAACATTGGTCGGGAATTTCACTACCGTGGATGGCTTTTGGATATGAAGTTTCAGTTACACCAATGCAGACATTGGCATTTTACAATTCGGTTGCCAATAATGGCGTAATGGTAAAACCGCAGTTTGTATCTGAAATTAAAGAATGGAACAAAACAATTAAAAAATTCGATACAGAAGTTATTAATCCAAGGATTTGTTCACCGGAAACGATTAAAAAATTAAGAGCAGTTTTGTTGAATGTCGTTAAAAAAGGAACGGCTTCTAAATTGTATTCGAAAGATTTTTCGATGGCAGGAAAAACAGGAACGGCTCAGATGAATTATGGCGGAAAAGAAGGAAAGTCAGCATTGTATTATGCTTCTTCTTTCGTAGGATATTTTCCGGCAGATCATCCTAAATACTCTTGTATTGTGGTAGTTCATAAGCCTAATACATCTAAAAATAATTATTACGGGGCAGATGTTGCCGGGCCGGTTTTCAAGAGAATTGCCCAAAAAATATTTACGGATGCGCCATCAACTAATAAAATTAAAAAATTGGATTCAAATGTTCCGAAACAAGATTCTAGTTATGATAAATTTTACGTAGTTGAAGCCAATAAAAAATCAAATCAAATTCCGGATTTAAAAGGAATGCCGGGAATGGATGCAATTGCCTTACTAGAGAATTTAGGTTTGAAAGTTAAGGTAAACGGAGTAGGGAAAGTAAAAAAACAGTCTTTACAAGCTGGACAAAATATTAGTAAAAATTCAACAATAGTATTAGAATTATCGTGAAAATACTGAAAGACATATTATATAAAGTAGCTATTGAATCTGTAACAGGTTCAACGGAAATTGATATCCATAAAATTGATTTCGATTCAAGAAAAATTGAAGCGAATGATGTTTTTGTAGCAATTCGCGGATCACTTTCTGATGGTCACGATTATATTGAAAAAGCAATTCAATTAGGTGCGATTGCGATTATTTGCGATACATTACCGGAAAATATTCAAAAAGGAATTACCTATATAAAGGTAAAAGATACCAATACAGCGCTGGCTTTTATGGCGGCTAATTATTTTGGAAATCCTTCTGAAAAATTAAAATTAGTTGGCGTTACAGGCACAAACGGAAAAACAACAATTGCGTCATTATTATTTCAGTTGTTTCAAAAAGCAGGTTTTAAAGTTGGTTTGTTATCAACCGTAAAAATTATGGTCGATGAAACTGAATATAAAGCAACGCATACAACGCCGGATTCTATTACAATCAATCACTATTTAAATGAAATGATTGAAACTGGTGTAACACATTGTTTTATGGAAGTGAGTTCGCACGGAATTCACCAAAAACGTACCGAAGCTTTGCATTTTGTTGGCGGGATTTTTACGAATCTTTCACACGATCATTTAGATTATCATCCAACGTTTGCAGAATATAGAGATGTAAAAAAATCATTTTTTGATTCATTGCCAAAAACAGCTTTTGCCTTATCAAATATCGATGATAAAAACGGACCTGTAATGTTGCAGAATACTGTTGCCAGAAAACGCACTTATGCTTTAAAATCATATGCAGACTTTAAAGCAAATATTTTAGAAAGCCAATTGTCAGGGTTATTATTAAAAGTAAATGACAACGAAGTTTGGGTAAAACTTATCGGGACTTTTAACGCTTATAATGTTTTGGCAATCTACGGAACAGCAATCGAATTAGGAATGGATAGTTTAGAGGCATTGCGTTTACTGTCGGACTTAGAAAGTGTTTCAGGTCGTTTTCAATATATTATTTCAGAAGGAAATATTACAGTGATTGTAGATTATGCACATACGCCGGATGCTTTAGAAAATGTTTTAAAAACTATTGAAGATATCCGAACTAAAAACGAACAGTTAATTACAGTTGTGGGCTGCGGCGGAAACAGAGATAAAACCAAAAGGCCAATTATGGCAAAAATTGCTACAGATCTTAGTGATAAAGCAATTTTAACATCTGATAATCCAAGAAACGAGGATCCGGAAGTGATTTTAGATGAAATGGAAAAAGGTGTTGAAGCCCATAATTATAAAAAAATATTGAGAATTACGGACAGAAAACAAGCTATAAAAACGGCTTGTCAATTGGCTCAGCCAAATGATATTATTTTAATCGCAGGTAAAGGACACGAAACGTATCAGGAAATAAATGGTGTTCGTCATCATTTTGATGATATGGAAACTGTAAAAGAAATTTTAGATCAATTAAACAAATAATCACAATAAATTTTTAAGTTCAAATACCACCACAATAATTGGAATTTGGAATTTCTAAATTGGAATTTAAAAAATATAAAATATGCTATACTATTTATTTGAATATTTAGACAAAACACTAGACATCCCGGGAACTGGAGTTTTTCAATACATCACTTTTAGATCAGCTTTAGCGTTAATGCTTTCGTTGCTTTTGTCAACGATTTACGGAAAGCGAATCATTAATTTTTTGCGTAATCAGCAAGTTGGTGAAACGGTTCGTGAGTTAGGTCTTCAAGGTCAAAATGAAAAAGCAGGAACCCCAACAATGGGAGGATTGATTATCATTTTTGCCACTCTTGTACCGGTTTTGTTGTTTGCTCGTTTGCATAATATTTACATTGTATTGCTTATTGTAACTACGCTTTGGATGGGAACAATTGGTTTTATAGACGATTATATTAAAATATTCAAAAAAGATAAAGAAGGACTTAAAGGTATTTTTAAGGTTATTGGTCAGGTTGGTTTAGGACTTATCGTTGGCACTGTTTTGTATTTTAATCCTGCTGTTACAGTAAGAACTGATACAGGTTATATTGGCACTCAAAAAAATGCAAATACAACAGTGGTTATGCCTGCTCCAATAGAAGAAAAATCAACTGCAACGACAATTCCTTTTGTAAAAAATAATGAATTTGATTATGCCGAAATATTAGCCTGGACAGGTGAGGGATATGAAAAATGGGCTTGGTTAATTTTTATTCCGGTTGTTATTTTTATTATCACAGCGGTTTCAAACGGGGCTAATTTAACAGATGGAATTGATGGTCTTGCAGCAGGAACATCCGCAGTTTCGGTCCTGGCGCTCGGAATATTTACGTTTGTTTCCGGTAATATTATTTTTTCTAATTATCTGAATATTATGTATATCCCTAATTCGGGGGAAATGACCGTATTTATATCCGCATTTGTTGGGGCGCTGATTGGATTTCTTTGGTACAACTCTTATCCCGCATCTGTTTTTATGGGAGACACAGGAAGTTTAACTATTGGCGGAATCATTGCAGTTTTGGCAATTGCCGTTCGAAAAGAATTATTGATTCCGTTATTGTGTGGAATCTTTTTAGTGGAGAATTTCTCCGTGGTTTTGCAGGTGAGTTATTTCAAATTCACTAAAAAACGTTTTGGCGAAGGCCGAAGAATATTTTTGATGTCGCCACTACATCATCATTATCAAAAAAAGGGATATCATGAGAGTAAAATTGTAACCAGATTCTGGATCGTTGCCATCATGTTAGCCATATTATCAATTGTTACTTTAAAATTAAGATAGGGTTTTAATTAAAAATTGAGAATTAAAAATTAAAAATTGTGTGTTCGGGTAGATGAAGGAGAATATTATTCAAGAGAAGTCATTTCTCTTTGCAGTTAGAGTAGTCAATTTATATAAATATCTAACTAATACAAAAAAAGAGTTTGTTTTAAGTAAACAACTTTTAAGATCGGGAACTTCAATTGGAGCAAACATTGAAGAGTCGATTGGAGGACGTTCTGATAAAGAGTTTCTGTTTAAGCTTGAGATTTCATACAAAGAAGCTAGAGAAACAATTTATTGATTGAAATTATTGAAGGCAACAGATTATATTTCTGTAAATGAGTTCGAAAGTGTTCATAAAGAAGCAGAAGAAATATGTAAAATATTAGCGAAAATTATAATAACCTTAAAAGGGAAGACGTGATGGAATTAGAAACTTCATATGTTAGATTTTTAATTTTTAATTCTCAATTTTTAATTTATAAAGTATGAGGTTAGTAGTACTTGGCGGAGGAGAAAGCGGTGTTGGTACCGCTATTCTCGGAAAGAAAAAAGGATACGATGTTTTTGTATCTGATTTTGGAAAGATAAAAGAGAGTTATAAAGAAGTTCTTATCATTAATAAAATTGCCTGGGAAGAGGAACAGCATACCGAAGACCTGATTTTGAATGCAGATGTGGTGATGAAAAGTCCGGGAATTCCAGAGAAATCTCCCATCGTAAAAAAGCTGATTGAAGCAGGAGTAAAGGTGATTTCGGAAATTGAATTTGCGAAACCTTTTACAGAGGCCTTAACAGTTGGAATTACAGGAAGTAATGGTAAAACAACCACGACAATGCTGACGTATCATTTATTGAAATCAGCAGGTTTGAATGTTGGTTTAGGAGGAAACATTGGGAAAAGTTTTGCCTGGCAGGTAGCCGATAATAAATACGATGCCTATGTGCTGGAATTAAGTAGTTTTCAGCTTGACGGAATTATAGAATACCGGCCGGATATTGCCATAATTACAAATATTAGCCCGGATCATTTAGACCGGTACGAATATAAATATCAAAATTATATCGATTCAAAGTTTCGAATAACAATGAATCAAACCGAAAGCGATTATCTTATTTACGATGCAGATGATGAGGCAATTGCCGAATGGTTAAAAAGCAACACAACAAAAGCAAAATTAATTCCTTTTTCATTGTCTAAAACATTCGATGAAGGGGCTTCTATAAATAACAACAAAATGGAAATAAAGATCAACCAAGAAGAGTTTACAATGGAAACAGAATACATTGCGTTAGAAGGAAAACATAATATGAAAAACGCAATGGCAGCAAGCTCTGTAGCAAAATTGATGCAAATTAGAAATGCAACAATTCGCGAAAGTTTATCGAATTTTCAAGGTGTAGAACACCGTTTAGAAAAAGTATTAAAAATTCAGAATGTACAATATATCAACGATTCAAAAGCAACAAATGTAAACGCTACATTCTTTGCTTTAGACAGTATGAATGTGCCAACGGTTTGGATTGTTGGAGGTGTTGATAAAGGAAACGATTACAACGAATTGATGTCGTTAGTTCGTGAAAAAGTAAAAGCAATTATCTGTTTAGGAGTTGATAATCAAAAAATTATCAATGCTTTTGGAAATGTTGTTGATATCATGGTTGAAGTAAACAACATGAACGATGCAGTAAAAACGGCGCAAAGATTAACAGAAAAAGGTGATGCTGTTTTATTGTCTCCGGCCTGCGCAAGTTTCGATTTATTCGAAAACTACGAAGACAGAGGAAAACAATTTAAGCAAGCGGTACACAATTTGTAAAAAAAGTTTCAAGTTTCAGGTTTCACGTTACGTGGGAACCTGAAACCTGAAACAAGAAAAACTTGAAACTAAGGACATGAAAGAATTGGTTAACAAATTAAAAGGAGATAGAGTAATATGGTCATTCGTGGCTTTATTAGCGCTATTTTCGTTTATGCCTGTTTTTAGTGCGAGTAGTAATTTGGCCTATATTGGTCACGGAACCGGAAATACATTGGGTTATTTGGTGAAACATTTGGCTCATGTTTGCATTGGTTTTCTGATTATTTATTGGGTTCATAGAGTGCCTTATCATTATTTCAGGGCGATTTCAAAAGTGGCTTTGCCGGTAGTTTGGATTTTATTGGCATATACACTTTTAAAAGGAACTGTAATTGCCGGAGCAAATGCAAGTCGTTGGATTCAGGTGCCGTTTATTGGTATAACATTTCAAACTTCTACTTTGGCAGCAAGTATCTTGTTCATATTTGTAGCGCGTTATTTGTCAAAAACTAAAGAAGAAAATGAACCATTTCAAGCTTCGTTAATTCAGTTATGGTTGCCGGTTTTTATAACATTAGTACTTATTTTGCCCGCTAACTTTTCGACAACGGCGCTGATATTTTCAATGGTAATCATGCTGACATTTATTGGTAAATATCCATTAAAATATATTGGTTTTATTATAGGTTCAGGAATTGTAATGTTAGCATTCTTTCTTCTGGTTGCAAAAGCTTTTCCGGATTCAAGATTCTTCAGCAGGGTTTCAACCTGGGAAAGTCGTATTATGAATTTTACCACAGATAAACCAGACGAAGATGATTATCAGATAGAAAAAGCAAAAATCGCAATTGCATCAGGAAAGTTTGGAGGTTTAGGACCAGGAAAAAGCGTTCAGAAGAACTTTTTACCACAGTCATCTTCAGATTTTATTTATGCTATTATTGTTGAAGAATATGGTTTAGTTGGCGGAGTTTCGATATTGCTCTTATACTTATTGTTATTATTCCGATTCGTTATAGCATCGCATAAAGCCAATACGCTGTTTGGGAAGTTAGTCGTCGTCGGGCTCGGTTTTCCGATGATATTTCAGGCGATGATTAATATGGCCGTTGCGGTAGAATTACTGCCGGTAACAGGGCAAACGCTTCCGCTGATAAGTAGTGGGGGAAGTTCGATCTGGATGACTTGTTTTTCTTTGGGAATCATTATTAGTGTAACCAAAAAAGAAGAAGAAGTTGCTGAAGAACAAGAAGAAAAAGAAAGACGAAAAGAAGCGCTTCAAAGATTAATTGATAAAGAATTATCAGAAGAAGATTTGCCTGCTGACGAAATATATGAAGAAGCAGGAATGTATTCAATTGAAGACACTTCGAGAAATCCCATGAATGCAGTTTTGAATAAATAAAGATTAAAATAGAATAGTTTTTAAGAGATTAAGTTTTAAAAAATATGACAAATTATAAATTCATATTAAGTGGTGGCGGTACAGGAGGACACATTTATCCTGCAATTGCAATTGCAAATGAATTAAAAGCAAAGTTTCCTGATGCTGAATTTCTTTTTGTTGGTGCAAAAGATAAAATGGAAATGCAGAAAGTACCGCAGGCAGGTTATGAAATAAAAGGACTTTGGATTGCCGGTTTGCAGCGAAAGCTGACTTTACAAAATTTGATGTTTCCTTTAAAACTGGCAACAAGTTTGTTAGAATCAAGAAGAATCATCAAGCAATTTAAACCAAATGTGGTGATAGGTACAGGTGGTTTTGCCAGCGGACCTTTATTGCAAGCAGCAGGCGGAGCAGGAATTCCGACAGTAATTCAGGAACAAAATTCGTTTCCTGGAATTACAAATAAATTGCTGAGCAAAAAAGCAAATGCAATTTGTGTGGCGTATGAAAATTTAGAACGATTTTTTCCAAAGAATAAAATCATTATCACTGGAAATCCGGTTCGTCAGGATTTAATTGACATTGAAAGTAAACGAGATGAAGCAATCACGTTTTACGGTTTAGATCCGAATAAAAAAACATTGTTGGTTCTTGGCGGAAGTTTAGGTGCCAGAAGAGTCAATCAGTTAATTGAAAAAGAATTGCACAATATGCTTTCGCAGGATGTTCAGATAATCTGGCAATGCGGAAAATTATATTTTGAAGATTATAAAAAACATCAACAACAGCATGTAAGAGTCGTTGATTTTATTGAAAGAATGGATTTTGTGTATGCTGCGGCAGATGTGATTATTTCACGTGCGGGAGCGTCATCAGTTTCGGAATTATGCATTGTTGGGAAACCTGTAATCTTTATTCCGTCACCAAATGTAGCCGAAGATCATCAAACCAAAAATGCGCAGGCAATTGTTGATGCAAAAGGGGCTATTTTATTGAAAGAATCAGAACTAGACAGTCAGTTTAGTATTGTTTTTGAGGCTTTATTGAAAGATCACGGCAAGCAAAAGCAGTTGAGTGAAAATATTAAAAAGCTGGCTATGCCAAACGCAACAAAAGATATTGTAAATCAGATTGTAAAGTTGTTATAATGTAACTTTTTCTGAAAATTATAGAACATTATAAAAAAATTAGAACGCTATTTTTAGGCGTTTTGAGTTATTAAAATAAGAAAATTACAAAAGCTTAATTACTAGTTTCTTACAAAATAAAGTAAGGCGTAAATAGCTCAAAAACAAATTGAAATGAATTTAAATCAAATACAAAACGTTTACTTTATTGGCATTGGAGGCATCGGAATGAGTGCTCTGGCCCGTTATTTTAAAAATATCGGGAAACAGGTTTCGGGTTACGATAAAACGCCGTCAATGCTAACAAACGAATTGATTGAAAGTGGTATTGATATTCATTTTGAAGATAATATTAGTTTAATTCCAACCGATTATTTTGTAGAAAATACACTGGTTATTATTACGCCGGCAGTACCAAGATCACACTCAGAGTGGAATTATTTTGTAGAAAGAGAATATCAGGTTAAAAAACGTGCAGAAGTTCTGGGAATCATTACAAAAGACACATTTTGTTTTGCAGTTGCCGGAACACACGGAAAAACGACAACTTCAAGTATTTTAGGACATATTCTATTTCAAAGCGGCGCAGATGTTACTGCATTTGTGGGTGGAATCGTAGAAAATTATAATTCTAATTTGATTGGAAGCGGAAAAACGGTAACAGTTGTAGAAGCAGATGAATTTGACCGTTCTTTTTTGCATTTACACCCGGATATCGCATGTATTACATCAATGGACGCAGATCATTTGGATATCTACGGAACAAGTGAAGCCATTGAAGCTTCGTTTGTAGAATTTGCATCAAAAGTAGAAGATAAAAAGAATCTTTTTATAACGAAAGAATTGCCTCTTGAAGGCGTGCAATGTGCTATAAATGAAGATGCTGTATTTAAAGCGTTTAATGTTCGTATAGAAAATGCAAGTTATGTTTTTGATGTGCAGACACCATCAGAAATCATGAAAGATTTACGTTTTGGATTACCGGGAAAACACAATTTAATGAATGGGCTAATGGCTATTGCGATGGCTAAAACGTATGGTTCCACAACTGATTCTATTGCAAAAGCTTTGGCTTCATTTAACGGAATCAGAAGACGTTTCTCGTATCAGATTAAAACAGAAAAATTAGTTTATATAGATGATTATGCCCATCATCCAACAGAAATAAATGCTGTGCATCAGGCGGTTAGGGAATTATATCCAAATCGTAAAGTTTTGGCCATTTTTCAGCCGCATTTATTCAGCAGAACAAGGGATTTTGCAGATGGATTTGCGGAAAGTTTATCGCAATTTGATGAAGTGTATTTAATGGATATTTACCCGGCACGCGAATTACCGATGGAAGGGATTACATCAGAATGGCTGTTGGGAAAAATGACAAATTCGAACAAAAAAATTGTTGCAAAAGATGATTTATTATCGGAAATCAAAGCCAGTGATGCGCCAATAATTGTAACAATTGGAGCTGGTGATATTGGTGAAATGGTTCCATCAATCAAAAAAATGCTAAATGAAAATATTTAATTGGACGAATATTCGATTAGTGCTCATTTTTGGGCTTGTACTTTTTTTGTATTCGTTTGCGCAGCATAAAAACGGAGATCGAAAATTGAAGAAATCCATGGTAGTTTTTGTAGGAGAAAATACACTGTTTGTAAAGCCTGAAACGGTTAATAAATTGTTGATAGAAAATAAAAGAGACGCTTCCAGTATCCGAAAAGATGAGTTAGATTTGAATAAGATTGAAAAAACCCTTGATACGCAAGAGATGATTGAAAAATCAGATGTATTTGTAAGTATCGACGGTGTTCTAAAAGCGGTAGTAAAACAGAAGACACCAGTAGCGCGAGTTTACGATGGTGATCAATCTTTTTATATTGACTATGAGGGTAATAAAATGCCTTTATCAGACAATTTTACAGCGCGGGTTCCTCTTGTTTCGGGAGCAATCAATAAAAAAAATAACGAAGATTTAGCTGCTTTATTTCGCACAATTTATGACGATGCGTTTTTGAAAAAAAACATCATTGCAATACAAATTATGCCTAATGGCAGCTTAAAAATGTTTAATCGAAATTATAATTACGTCATCGATTTTGGCAGAACGATGAATGTTGATAAAAAATTTAGAAACTATAAAGCCTTTTTTCAAAAAGCAGTTTTAGATAGTTCGTTATATAAATACAATAAGATTGACCTTAGGTTTTCGGAACAAGTAGTTTGCACAAAATAATAGAAAATGGAAAAAGATAACATTGCAGTAGGTCTAGATATTGGAACAACCAAAATAGTTGCCATGATAGGCAAGAAAAATGAGTATGGTAAGTTGGAAATTTTGGGTATTGGAAAATCCAAAAGTTTGGGAGTTGCAAGAGGTGTTGTAAACAACATTACGCAAACGATCCAATCTATTCAACAAGCTATCCTGGAAGCAGAAAATAATTCAGGTTACAAGATAAAAGATGTGGTTGTGGGTATTGCAGGGCAACACATCAGAAGTATTCAGCATACAGATTACATCAGCCGTAATAATCCGGAAGAAGTAATTGGCGAAAAAGATATTCAGCTTTTAATTGACCAGGTTAATAAACTGGCGATGTTGCCGGGAGAAGAAATTATTCACGTTTTGCCGCAGGAATTTAAAATCGACGGACAATCTGAAATAAAAGAACCTATCGGGATGTACGGCGGAAGATTAGAATCTAGTTTTCATGTAGTAGTCGGGCAGGCATCCTCTATCAGAAATGTTGGAAGATGTATTCAGAGTTCAGGAATCGAATTGTCAGGATTGACATTAGAACCTTTAGCTTCTGCAGATGCCGTTTTGAGTCAGGAAGAGAAAGAAGCAGGTGTGGCTTTAATTGATATTGGTGGCGGAACAACAGATTTAGCCATTTTTAAAGATGGTATTATTCGCCATACAGCTGTAATTCCTTTTGGAGGAAATGTGATTACGGATGATATTAAAGAAGGTTGTTCGATTATTGAAAAACAGGCAGAGCTTTTAAAAATAAAATTCGGATCAGCGTGGCCGGGGGAAAATAAAGACAACGAAATTGTTTCTATTCCGGGATTAAGAGGAAGAGAGCCAAAAGAGATTTCGCTTAAAAATTTATCTAAAATTATTCACGCACGTGTTGTGGAAATTGTAGAGCAGGTTTTTGCAGAAATTAAAGCTTATGGACACGAAGATCCTCGTAAAAAATTAATTGCAGGAATTGTTCTTACAGGTGGCGGGGCTCAACTAAAACATATTAAACAATTAGTAGAGTACATTACCGGCATGGATACCAGAATTGGATATCCAAACGAACATTTAGCAGGAAATTCAAGCGAAGAAATTTCTAGTCCGTTATTTGCAACAGCAGTAGGTTTAGTAATGAATAGTATCGAAAATAGTACGCAAAGTGCTATTAGAATGGAAGTTGTAAATGAACAGCCAAAAGTGGTTTACAGAAATGTTCCTCCGCCGGTACAACAACCTGTACAACAGCGATACGAAGTTGAAGAAAACTACGTTGAAAGAGTAGAAACCTTCGAACAGCCAAGAGAAGTTAGAAATAACGCAGGTAAAGAAGAGTCTACAGAAAATAAGATTAGGAGATCATTTTTTGATAGATATGTCGATAAAATCAAAGATTTTTTAGACAACGCAGAATAAGAATAAGTAATAAAAACGAAAAGGATTACTTTTTGCCCCAAGTCAAGAAGTAAAAAATGTATTTAATAAGAATTTCAAAACCAAAAAGATGATGAGCAACTCAGAATTTGGAAGTATTTCATTTGATTTACCAAAAAACCAATCAAATGTAATCAAAGTAATAGGTGTAGGTGGAGGTGGTAGTAATGCTATCAACCACATGTTTAAGCAAGGTATTAAAGGGGTAGATTTTATCGTTTGTAATACAGATTCACAAGCATTACAGAACAGTTCAGTACCTAACAAAATTCAGTTAGGAGTAAATTTAACAGAAGGTCTTGGAGCAGGAGCAAATCCTGATGTAGGACAGCAATCTGCTATTGAAAGTATTGCCGATATTGAAAAAATGTTAGATCGTGGTACTAAGATGGTATTTATTACCGCTGGTATGGGCGGAGGAACAGGTACAGGTGCCGCTCCGGTAATTGCGCAATTGGCAAAAGAAAGAGAAATCCTTACGGTTGGTATCGTAACAATCCCTTTTCAGTTTGAAGGAAAGGTACGTCAGGAACAAGCACTTTTAGGAATCGAAAAATTGCGTAAGCAAGTCGATTCATTAATTGTAATTAATAATAACAAATTAAGAGAAGTATACGGAAATCTTGGTTTTAAAGCAGGATTCTCTAAAGCGGACGAAGTTTTGGCAACAGCCTCAAGAGGTATTGCTGAAGTAATTACGCACCACTATACTCAAAATATCGATTTACGTGATGCTAAAACTGTTTTATCAAACAGCGGAACAGCTATCATGGGATCTTCTGTTGCTGCGGGTGAAAACAGAGCTAAAGATGCTATCGTTTCAGCATTGGATTCTCCGTTATTAAACGACAACAAAATTACAGGAGCCAAAAACGTATTGTTGCTTATCGTTTCTGGATCAAACGAAATTACATTAGATGAGATTGGAGAAATCAATGATCACATTCAGGTAGAAGCGGGTCATAACGCAAATATTATCATGGGAGTTGGTGAAGACGAAACTCTTGGTGATGCTATTGCTGTGACTATTATTGCAACTGGTTTTGATGTTGAACAACAAAATGAAATTGTAAATACAGAGCCTAAAAAAATCATTCACACGTTAGAAGATGAGCAAAGAAGCGTTCATAATTTAACCAATAAATCGGTTACTTCTTTTGATTTAAATGCTGAAACACCTACTGCGAGATCAGAAGAGAAAATTGTTTTTGATTTAATGGAAGATGCGCCGTTTGCTGATACGATTGCTCCCGTAGTACCTACTCCTGTTGCTCCAGTTGCAGTTGCTCCAACTATGAATATGAATCAGGAAGAATTGGTAGTGATGTCAGAATTCATCAAAAATCTTGATGTAACTTTTGAAATCGTTTCGCCAATTACAGATATCGATTTTACTATTTCAACTCCTGAAGTACAATCTTTTCAGGAAATGAAACCTGTTCAGCAAAGAGTTTTTGAAAGAGAAGAGCAAACAACTTTCTCATTTGATTTGCCTCTTTTCAGATCAGAACCAGAAGTAAAAAAAGAGCCTGTTGCTGAGCAAGAGACTAAAATTTTATTCGAATTATCAAACGAAACCCGTAATATTAAAGTTAATGATCCCGTACAATTTGTTCCTGTAACGGAGCTTTCTGAAAACGGAATCATTAAATATTCTTTAGAAGAATACATGGAGGTTGAAAATGACTTAACAGCATCAAAACCAGTTGAAAAAGCAGTAGAAGATGTAGTTCCTGCTGAATTAAACATTACCATGAAACCAAGAGTTGATTTTGCAAGCGAAGCTACTTATACAACGACGGATAATATTTCTCCGATGGAATTGACAATCGAAGAGACTTTACGTTTAAGAGCTGAAGAAAGAAGAAAGAAACTAAAAGAATTTAATTATAAATTTCATAATAATGTTTCAAGAATTGATGAACTTGAAAAAGAACCTGCTTATAAAAGATTAGGCATCGATTTATCAAATTCGCAATCAGGTAATAACAATTCGAGGATATCAGTTGGTACAGATAGTAACAACGATTTACAATTGCGTTCAAACAATTCATTTTTGCACGACAACGTAGATTAATTTTACAATCATAATAATAAAGATAGCCCGAAAATTGGATTTAATTTTCGGGTTATTTTTTTTATCTTCGCACAGAATTTAGAATTTTGACTTCTTTACCTGACTTTTAAAGTTAATCTTGATGTCAGTTCAAACGGAGTCGGGAATGCTTTCAAAACAAATATATCAATTATAGGTTTTACCTATTTAAATAAAAACATAGATGAGTTTACAAACATTAATCATGGATGAAATTAAAACAGCCATGAGAGCAAAAGATACAGTAGCACTGGAAGCATTAAGAGCCATTAAATCTGAAATGTTATTAGCTGCAACAGCTTCAGGTTCTAAAGAAGAATTATCAGAAGACGAAGAAATTAAATTGCTTCAAAGATTAGTTAAAACCCGTAAAGAAAGCGCCAGAATTTTCACAGAACAAAATCGTCCTGATTTGGCTGAGCCGGAATTAGCACAAATTGCAGTAATCGAAAAATTCTTGCCTGCACAATTAAGCGAAGAAGAAGTAGAAGCTGTAATTGCCAAAATTATCGCTGAAACCGGAGCTTCAGGAATTGCTTCAATGGGTAAAGTTATGGGATTAGCTTCTGCACAATTAGGCGGAACTGCTGAAGGAAAAACAATTTCTACTATTGTAAAGAAACTTTTAGTTTAAAAATATTTTAGATTGCAGAGTTTAGATTTTAGATTATCAATTGGAATCTAAAATCTGAACTCTAAAATCATAAATTAAAAGACCGCGTAGTTCAACTGGATAGAATATCAGATTTCGGCTCTGAGGGTTGGGGGTTCGAACCCCTCCGCGGTCACTTAAATAAAAACCTATTTCATTATGAAATAGGTTTTTTATTTAAATTTTCTGTCTTATTCTATGACCAACTTTATATACGCTTGTTCATCTTCGCCTATATATTCTGCATTATAAACACGTTTTCCTATAATTGATTTAACCGCATTTTGCACTTCTTCTAAATCTCCTGCTAATTCAAGACTTACAATTTTCGAATTATTAAATGCATCTTCATCAATAAAATCAGAAACATATAAGTTGAATTCATCAAGAATATCTTCTAACGGATATTGAGAATCTTCATCGTCTTCTAATTCAAATGTAAAAGCAAAAACATGAAGATCTTCTTCTATATTTTTATAAATACCATTTTCGATTAACTCATAATTTGAGTCGTTGTATTTGTCTAATTCAATTTGGTTAATATTTTTCATTTGTTCAGGATGTGATTCTGTTTTAATTGTTTCTATTTGAGTTAAAAGGGATGAGTTCTGCAAGCTAATTTAATAAATATTTTCAATAAACAGCTTTGGGGGATAAAAGCTATATTTAGAATATGATTTGCTAAACAAAGCTGAAAAATCGAGTTTTTTTGTACTTTAGTCCCGGACAAAAGCAATTTCAATCATGATATTTTACATCAATAAAGAACATTTAATTAATGAGATTGAATATCCCGCGCGATATGAGTCTCAAAATTTAATCAAAAGTTCGGTTATTGTGTTTTTGATCATTTTAATGTTTCTGTTATTGTTCAAACCATTTGGTGTTTATGATCCGGAACTCAAAATGCATTATTTGTTTATTTGTTTTTTCCATGCAGTATCACCGGCATTAATTCTGTTGTTTTATTTTGGAACATTGAATTATTTCAGACAAAAACGAAATCAAATTAGATGGACTTTACTCAAAGAGTATATTCATATAGCGATTATATTGGTTCTTGCAGGATTGTCCAGTTTTTTAATGCGGGATTTAATTTATAATAATCCAGACAATTGGTCGTGGAATTATTTTGATGAAGAAATTAGAAATTGTTTTGTCGCGGGTATATTTTTCTACTTTTTTATAAGATTAGGCAGTTTTTATTTTGAATCAAAAAAAGGATCTCCATTTGTACTTCAGTTTATTCCGCTTGCTATAGAACCTGAAAAGAAGAATTTCGAGTCTGTTCTTTTTATTAACACGCAAGTAAAACAAGATGATTTTAGCCTGGATATAGATCATTTACTCTTTGCAAAAGCTGATGGTAATTATATCGAATTGACCAAGTCAAATGGCAATGAAATTACTACAGAAGTAAAGAGGATTTCTCTAACTCAATTTGAATCTCAAATAACAGATTATCCACACTTTTTCAGATGCCACAGAACCTATTTAGTAAATATGTTTAAGATCGAAAAAGTATCCGGAAATTCTCAGGGTTATCTATTATCTTTTCATGAAACTGTTGTAAAAGTTCCGGTTTCCAGAAAACAGGTCGATAGTTTTGATACTTATTATCAGCAGCTTCGCAACAAATATATAGCTTAAGCTTGTTGCTCATCACAAAAGCTAGTTACTTGTAACAAGCCTTGCTGCCGCTGTCTTTTCTAGTTGTACGTTTGCCATAAATAATACTAAACTAATTTATTATGTCAACTTCAACTGTTACTTCAAATCAGGATTCCGGTTCGTCAAACAAACTATTATACATAGATAATATTAAAGTTCTATTAACAATATTGGTGGTGCTTCATCACACGGTTATTACGTATAGTTCTTCCGAAGGCTGGTATTATAACGAACAAACTAGTCTGATGGGAGCACGAATTCCAATGACAATGTTTGTAAGTATTAATCAGTCTTTTTTTATGGGATATTTCTTTATGCTGGCAGCCTATTTTACGGGTTCTTCTTATTCCAAAAAAGGAGCATTAAAATTTATTAAAGATCGTCTTGTTAGATTAGGAATTCCTGTAATATTCTATTCTCTTATTTTATCACCATTTTTAAGTTATCTTGTTTACTATTTCGCAAAAGGAAACCATATTACCTATTTGGAATATTTGAGCGGATTTGATAGCTGGATCGATTTAGGCGTTACATGGTTTGTTGCCGCATTATTGCTTTTTACACTTATTTATGCAGCAGCAAGAAAAATATTTAATTTTAATTTAGAAATGCCTTTAGCTGCGCCAAATTCACAATCTATATTGTTGTTTGCCATAGTATTAGGAGTTGTTAGTTTTTTGGTCAGAATCATATTTCCTGTTGGATGGGTTCTTAAGCCAATCGGATTTCAATTAGGGCATTTTTCACAATATATCGCCTTATTTATTGTTGGATTATTGGCGGCCAAAAACAATTGGTTTGATACACTTTCTGATAAAACAGGCAGACAATTAAAAATATCTGCTTTGCTATGTTTATTATTTTTCCCTGTATTTTTAATTGTCAAATTCAAATTAAATACTCCTTCTTCGTGGTTTTCCGGTGGTTTTTATTGGCAGGCATTGTTGTATGCAGTTTGGGAACAATGGATTGGTATTTCTATAGTAACTGCGCTATTAATTAAAGGAAAAAGAAGTTGGAATACTTCTTCTGTATTGCTTGCTGCATTATCACGCAATAGTTTTGCTGTGTATATTTTTCATCCGTTAGTAATTGTTGGTTTTACATTAGCCATAAGAAATTGGGTTATTGATCCAGCAATAAAACTTTTAGTTGTAGCCCCATTAATAGTATTTGGGAGTTTTATATTAGGATCGCTTATTTTATTAATTCCGGGAGTGAAAAAAATCATTTAGTATCTTTTAAACAAATAATCAAAAAGCCCTCTAAGAACATTCATTTTTAGAGGGCTTTTTGTATTTATATTTCAATCTAAGGATATTATAATAGTTCGCAAAAATTATGATAGCAGCAAAATTAGAATGCTCTTAAATTTTTGAATCAATATATCTCTTTGTTCAAATTAACCTGATAATGACTGTTTTATACCCTAATGTGGAAGAAAAGCGAAAGTAAACGACTTTACTTTGTGTGAAAATTTATGTTAAAATTAATATCTTAAATATTTAAGGTATTGGAAAAGAACATAATATAATTGTAAGGGTATGAAAAGAGTCAGTAATATATTGATTTGGAGTTTTTTTTTATGGATTAATATTTCATTTGGACAATCTCCCGGTGGAGTTACGGGATCTCAGGCATGGTTTAAAACCAATCTTTTGCCAAATGGATCTTTTAATTGGCAGGATTTCAGCGGAGATGGATCTAAACTAAATAATTGGAACACAAAGAATGAATATTCAAACAGCAGCCGGTATTTTAATTTTAATGCCGGGCTTTATTTTGATGGCGGAAGTCGTCAATTTTTCTTAAATCAAACCAACTTACAACAAGGCACCATAATTGGACTTTTTGGTTATACGGCAACTTATTTTAATTACGAGACTATTTTATTCGGAATAAACGGTCGTCCTAACGAAGGTGTGTTAGTAACCAATGATAAAGTGGTAAATAGTACAGAAAGGGATGGAGAAATTTTGGATTATGGCAGTACAACCGGAGAAGATTTATATCGAAAACAAGATAACAGCGAAGGTACAGATGCAAAATTCAGGGAAGGTTCCTTAAAAATTGTTTCTTATTATCAATACCAACAACCTAACATTTCTGTATGGGGAGAAGATCAACAATCAAATTTAACGCTGGGTTACGGTTATCTGAATAATGTTAACGGCTTATCCACGTATACCATGAAAAATTTCGGGAATAATTTTTACGGATATATTCCCGAATTACTAGTTTACAGCCGTGTCTTAACTCCCCTTGAACGCCGAAAAGCAGAGACTTATCTGGCTGTAAAATATGGTGTGAGTTTAAATAATTCTTATATAGACAGTGATGATAATTTAATTTGGGACTGGAGTGCCAATACAGCTTATAATAACCGTATTACTGGCATTATGCGCGATGATGCGAGTGGATTAAATCAGCCTTTTTCAACTACAAGTTATGAAGAAGGACCTTATTTTTCTGATGCATATGATTCTTATCAGGATCAAAATCAGAGCGGTAATTCTTCCCGTTATCGATTATTGGTAATGGGACAATTTCCCGGTAATAATCTGACAGATAAAAACGCCACTTTATGGGGTGATGACAATGGAGTTTTAACCACACAGAAAGCGGGTGGAGGCATTGCAGGAATGAAAAGAATGGTGAGAACCTGGAAACTCGTTACAAATACATTACCTCCAACAGCAGAACAAAAAACATTACTTTTTAATAGTAATGGTTTGCAGGTCGATTCAGATTTTGGCAAAAGTACGTTTACTAATAAGACTGCTTCCAGCACAGGAACGAGTGTGACATCAGTTCCTCTGCAGGGAACAAATGGGTATCTTGAGTTTAAATCCATAGCCGTTGGAACTGAGTTGCAGGTTAAATTTGGAAATCAGGATGGTACTGCCAATACATCAGATTATGGGATAAAGATTGAGGCAAGCGGTGCTACTTATACTTTGGAAGGTATCAAAAAACCGGATTTCTGGAGGAATATGTCAGCTACTATCCACACTATTACCATAGAGAAAAAAGAAAATGTAATTTATATTAATATTTATAATCCTGATGGAACCAAAGATCTTGCAACCAGAAAACTGACAATTGCTCCTGCAGACGCCGATAAGAAGTTTTACGGTGTTATTTCTTTACAGAAAAAAAATACAGACACTTCATTAACAATTGCTCACGGCGGATTTGTTGCAACAGGTTCTAAGGTTGAGCTTTCGTATGATGATTCACTAGCTTCTGAATTTGCAAATTATACGGATAAAAGTTTTCTTATCATAGACCGCTCAGGTACAGGTAATTTTGGAGTGGATAATGTTGATTATTATCCGGTTAGCGATATTGACTTGAGTAGAAAGAAAATAATATTTAACAATATTATTTGGGATGCTGACGGCAACGGTAAAGACGTTTTTACTTTTGGATATAAAGATGCTAACTTAAAATTAATTGCTGTCGAAGAAGCAATAGATCCTACTTGTGAAGAAGGTGTTTTACAGCAAAATGGTAAAATTAATATTGAAATAAAAGAAGGCGTACCGGGATATAAATACACCCTGAATAAAACAGGATCTTCTACGGTTTTAAAATCAGATACTTTTTATGAATCAAAAGCCACACTTGAAAATCTGGAAGCAGGCAATTATGATTTGACTCTGGAAATGGTTGGAACCAATTTTGAGAAAACAGGAGGAAATACCCAAGTTGCTGTTACAACAAATACAGCATTCTATGTAGCGGGATATGGAAGTTTGCAATGGACAGTAACTGATTTTACTTCGGATAAATATATTGGTTTTATCAATCAAAAATTAACTGGGACAACCGCATTACTTAATTATGGAGTTCAGATAAAACAAAATCAATTGTATTTCTGGAATAAAGGTGTGGCGTCAGAAACCACTTTAACCACATTAAAAAAAGGCAGCCAAATAAAATTGGTAATGCAGGGAAATATTTTCCAATGTTGGGTTGATAATACACAAGTAGGAACTCAAAATTTAGCTGCGGCAGATGTAGGTTTATCTTATTTTGGATTTGTTGCACTCAATGGATCTAACAACGGAATTTACAATTTACTCCACACTGGCTTTGTTACCGATAGTGCTAAGCTTATTTGGGGAACAGCATCTTATTTGAACATTACAGAAGGCGATGGAGTTACCAGTAAACTGATGCAAAAAATAATACTTAAAACTCCTGAGTGTAATGAGATTCTCCCGCCTCCAGTACCTGTAATAAATGATAAACTCATTGTTGCTCCGGTGCCTTCAAAATCAGGGGCAAACTTCAATATTTATGTAAATCTGGATTCCCCTTCAGAGGTTATGATATTAATATTCAATACCGCAGGAACTTTAATTCAGCAATTGCGAAATCCTGAATTGCAAAAATCAAACACTTTTATTACCAGCATCCCTACATCGGGAATCTACATTGTAAAGGCATTGACAGCAGAAGGTGAATTCTCCAAATCAATTATCATAAACTAAGTCAGGCATTTTTAAGAGTGAAATGTCAGCAACTCAATAAAGTAATTATCCAAAGATTTAATTTGGAAAAACCAGCAAAGATGGAAAAGAAAGAAAGTTTGAAATCAACCATACAGAAGATTACCGCAAGTATATTGGCTAGTATAATATTTGGACAAAGTGCTCTTGCATACAATTTTGTATCAGCGAAAGACTTATGTTTTACTATATCTTCAAAAGTAAATACTAATAATAAGTCTCATCATGAAGCAGAATCAATAAACCCAACTCAAGGAAATGTTTCAAAAAGAAAATCTGATGAAGTTAATGAAGCAAATCAAATTATAATCCCTGCTTTGGAAAACGGTGGAGTTATTGGCGTATATGCAGGTAAACTTCTGGATAATCCAGCTGATAATTTATTCCATTTTTATCTTAAAGAACAACTTAAACCTGAAGATCGGGTAAAATTAGTTTACGAATTGCAGGGAGTTTCAGATTATCATGGGGTTGCTATAAGCATCAATGATGAATTTTCGAGAGGCGGAAATTGGGTACAAAAAAGTGATCAATGGAGCCAGCAAGAACAATATATTAATGCGGAGAGTCTGCGCCAGGGCGATAATACACTTTTATTTTCATTACCGGAAAATGCTACTTATGGTTTTCAGGTTCGAAAGCTAGCTTTTGTAGTAGAGACAGAAAAATCGAAAGCACTTCGATTAGATAATCTGACAGCTTTGAGCTATAAAGGTGAAGAATATGTAAGCGGGTTTGTAGACGGATTAACCTCAGACAGTCAAATTAGTGTTGAAGGAAAAGTTATAACTCATCAAAATGGATTTTTTGAAACTATTTTGCCTGCTGGAACGACTTCAAAAGTTATAGTAACTATTAGCACAAAAGGGGAAAAATTACAACAAAGTATTGCTGTTAAACCTATTTCGGCCCTACATCAGGAAGAATTGACGAGTGTTTTTACAGGACAATCTAAAACATTTGTAAAAGGACAAAAAATGACTTTGTCTGTTGGTTCAGCTAGTATAGAGGTCAATGAAAATGCCTTATTAGAAAACAAAATATTAAGTATAACACCTTTACGATCTCTTGATTTACCAGCATTAGATCCAATGATGACCAATCTAACTAATGGCAAAGGATATCGTTTTTTACCCCATGGAGAACATTTTGCAGATGGAGCAATTGTAAAATTAGGATATAACAAAGAATTATTGCCACCGGGTTATACAGAAGAAGATATTAGAACCTTCTTTTTCGATAAAAATACCGGACATTGGGAAGCTCTGGAACGAGATAGTTTAGATGTAGCCCATCAAATAATCATTTCAAAAACAACTCATTTTACCGACATGATTAACGGAGTTATTAAAACTCCTGAATCACCCGATACACAAGGATTTGCAGCAACAATGATGAATGACATCAAAGCAGCTGATCCAACAGCTGCCATACAGACCATACAACCGCCAATAGCAAATCAACAGGGATCAGCCAATTTAAATTATGGTATCGAACTACCGCCGGCACGTAATGGTATGCAGCCTAACATAACGGTGAGCTACAATAGTGATGGAGGCAGTGGCTGGCTTGGCGAAGGCTGGGACATACAAACTCCAAGTATTAGTGTAGATACCCGTTGGGGAGTGCCTCGTTATAGTACTACACAAGAAACGGAAACTTATAATTTTAATGGGACGATGTTGGTTCAAATGGAGAACCAAAATGCAACGGTAGCACACCGTGGAGATAAAATAGCACGTAAAACAGGAGATGTTCAGTTTTACCCAAGAACCGAAGGAAGCTTTAGTAAAATTATCCGAAAAGGGAGTGATCCTAAAAATTATATTTGGGAAGTAACAGATAAAAGCGGTACAGTTTATCAATATACACAAACACTTAAAAGTAATAACGGAAACATTGCGGAATGGTATCTGAGCAGTGTAACAGAGTTACATGGCGACTTTATAAAATATACACATTCGCAAGTTGATGAAACTATACAAGGAACTGTAAAAGCAAAGGCTACATATTTAACGAATATAGAATATGGAAATAAAAATGACAATTCACACACGATTATTTCATTTACAAATGAAGCTGTAAAAACAGTAAAAACCAGTAGTGGGCGTTACGGTTTTTTAACTTCAAAACAAAAACTATTGACCAAAATAACTGTAAACCATTTGGGTAATACGTTACGTAGTTATGATTTTGTTTATAAAAAAGACGATGGAGCGTTTAAGAAAACCCTTTTAGAAAAAATAGTTCAGAATGATGCAAGCGGAGCAAAATTCAATGAGCATGTTTTTGAATATTATGATGACGTAAAAGCTGCCGAAGGTTATGTTCCTTTTAGCAGTAGTACAGAAAATTGGAATACCGGGAAAGATAATGTAACCGGAAATGGTGTTATTACAAAAACAGATATCATAGCTGGTGATGTGCTTTTCAATGACAAAATCTCGGCATTAGGAGGCGGAGTTTCTACTAATGGTGGATTTTCTATGTTTGTAGGTGTTGGTCTTAGTGATTATGTTCCAACTTCTACGAGTAATACTGTTGGAGTTAGTTTTTCCTATTCGCCATCAGAATCAAAAGGACTTTTGGCCTTGGTGGACATTAATGGAGATGGTTTAGCTGATAAGGTATTTAAGGATTCAGGAAAAATATATTACCGAGCTAATTTAGGGAACGGCAGTTTTGGAGAACGAAATGAAGTGCATGGAATTTCTGCTATTTCAATGAGTAAATCAGCTTCAACCTCATATGGATTTGTAGCGAAACCGGGAATAGGTTTTAGTGTTGCAACTTTAGGGGAAAGTTCTGAAACTACTAAAAATACAACGAATACTTATTTTCAAGATGTAAATAATGATGGTTTAGTAGATTTGATACGCGATGGTGTAGTGTATTTTAACCATATTGTGAATCTAAATGGTAATGCAATTCCAACTTTTACTACTTCAAGCTCTGATACTGCCAGTCCAATGGTGGGAGGCGGAAACATCGATACAAGTGTTACAGCAGTAGATCCTGCAGAACAGGCAGAAGCTATTGCTAATTCACCTTTGCACGATGTAATACGAGTATGGGAAGCTCCATTTGCAGGAACCATAAAAATAGAAAGTACTGCTACATTAATACCTCCAACAGGAGTTTATGATCAAGATGAATACGCTTTAGCAGATGGTGTATTTGTGGGAATCCAAAAAGGAGCAACGCAAATTGTAGCGCAACAAGCACTAACAAAAACAGCACCATCGATGAATCTTTCAACAGCTTCGCAAATAGTAGCTAAAGGGGAGAAAGTGTATTTCAGGGTACAATCCGGTCGTACAGATTTAGCCAATGGAGCTTTTGATCAGGTAGACTGGAATCCGGTTATTACGTATACTGATGCAAGCAGAACTAATTTGCCAACAAATGCCGATGGAGAACAACGGTTCAGCTACAAAGCAAGCGAAGGTTTTGTAGTAGAAAACAGCACGGCTAATGTTGTAGTTCAAAAAGCAAACGAAACAGGAGTTGTACAAATAAAAGGGATTTTCACAAAACCCGTAACCAGCGATGATATCAAAGTCATCATTTCAGGTAAAAATGCTTCGGGTGCTTTTGAACAACTTTGGTGTACCACTTATACATCAGATCAGGTTTCTAATGGCGAACTTACTGCAACTTTTATGGTACCGGCAATTGCGGAGGATTATCAGGAACTAAAAGTCGCCATTTTGAGTGATACCAATATTGCCTGGGATAAAATATTATGGGATGCTAAATTAGCACATTATTCATTAGGGGCTTATAGTCTTAATGGTACAGGTACTGATGGGATAACTCTTACAGGAGCATCAGATTTTGAAACAATTCCTTTTAAGGATTACAGCATTTATGCGAATCATTTAGTAGAAGGAAATCTATATACAGCAACCACAACAGGTTCGCTTAATTTGGTGCCAACCTTAACAGCAACCAATACAAACGGATCAGGTTATAAAGTAACACTTTCTGCTAAAACAAGTGAAGGTATTTTATTAGGTAAAAGAAGTTATCCTATGTATAACGGACAACTTTTAGATACTACACCAGTAGTAGTAAAAGCAACTTTAGGAGATAAAATCTGGATAGAATATGCTTTATCTGATAGTGCAGCATTAGGAACTTTATCAGTATTAGCAGACACTACACCAAGCGTTATCGTAAACGGAACTCCGTTAGTAGCCGCAGTATTTGCTCAAACGGTAGGCGCAGAGCCATTTGGTTCTATGCAACGCCATTGGGGACAATTTGTTTACAATGCGATGGACAAACGATACGAGAAGCCAATAGATGAAAGTGAATTATTTTTGCCAGACTCAGATTCGGCCGAAATGGATCCGCGAAAAATAATCTTTAATATGATGACTCCTGATGTAATGACTAAAAAATACTGGTCAGGGGCAGATAATTTAACCTATGTAAACGGCACAATAGTATCGAGTTCTCGTTTAGGCGAGGATAATGTAGTATTGACTAATCCACTGGATAGTTTGGCTGCTGGAGACATAAATACAAATAATCCATATTGTACGGAAGGTTCAGCTGCATTTGGAATTAATAAAATCACAAAATCACAGAGTACTGCGAGACAATATGGATTAACACCTTTTACTGTGAGCGAATCACAAGGAACATCAGAAGTGATAACCGATTATCAGGATATGAACGGAGATGGTTTCCCGGATATCATTACCAAAGGAAATATTCAGATGTCTAACAGCAGAGGAGGTTTTGATGGAGAGAATGTTGCTATAAGTGCGTTACACAGTAGTAGTAATAGCTCCTATAGTGTAGCATTAGGAGGATCACCTTTCTTCTCTAAGTCAATTAAAACTGCTACTGCAAATTATAATGCAGCAGTTGCCGCCAAGTCAGCTATTGATTGTTCAAAAGCGGGTGCAGATGAAGCTTACGCTGAAGCTGCTCAGGCAACCAGAAATGCAGAGAGTGCATTAAATAAAGCTAAAAGTCAGTCACCGGTTAGCGGTGGAGTTTCTTATAATAAAGAAGAAACAGTTCAAACCTTGACTGATGTTAACGGTGATGGTCTTCCGGATAAAATTTTAAGTAACAAAAAAGTACAGCTTAATTTAGGGTATAGTTTTACTGAGCCAATCGATTATGGCTTAGAAGATATAACTAAGGCAGAATCATTATTTCCTAGTGTAAATGTAGGAGGAGGATTTGATATGGGATCGTCTTCCATGTCAGGTGGTTATGGTGTTGTAAAAACGATCACTTGGAGTGATTTTACATTGCAGGATGTCAATGGTGATGGACTGGTAGATCAGGTGTTTAAGAATAATCTGGTTCGTCTGAATTTAGGAGATCGCTACAGTGATCCAATACCATGGAATGGATTGGGAGTTTTAGGTCAGTTATCTTCTACAGCGGAGTCGCTTAATGCATCATTCACTACTGGCTTTACAGTGCCAATTGTGAGTATTAAAATAGCAATTAATCCGGGTGTATCTGCGGGGCTTTCGAGCAATCGTACTGAAACACAATTACAGGATATTGACGGTGATGGATTCCCAGACTATTTAACTTCTACGGAAGATAATGCTATGGAGGTAAAACGCTCGACTATTGCGCGAACGAACAAGCTAAAAGCAGTTCATACGCCACTAGGAGGAGAATTTATTGTAGACTATAGTCGAACTACACCTACTTACGACCATCCGGGAGGAAAATGGGTGATGCAAAGTGTGGTTATAAAAGACGGAATTGCGAGTGATGGTCCTGATATGAAAACCCAGTTTGCCTATTCAAAAGGGAAATACGAACGCCATGAGAGAAGTTTCCTTGGTTTTGGAGAAGTAAAAACTCAAAGTATTGATACCGAGAATAGCGATAAAGTATACAGAACACTAACGCAAAATTATGACGTGTCTGATTATTACAACAGCGGACAATTGTTAAGCTCAGTTTTAGAAAGTAATGAAGGTGTTGATAGCGATACGAATTCTGGAGCAAAATACACAGAGAATACGCAAAAATATTTTACCTATGCCGTAAAAGCTACTGGAGACAAATATGATTTTACAGCCGTAAATAAAATGTGTTCAGACAGAGGCGTGAGTTTTAATCCAAATAAAAATATCACTTCATTTGCTTATGAAGGTGGAACAACACCGCTAAAATTGAGCGAAATAAATAGTGAATACTATGTAAGTTCAGGGGATTTTGGAAATCTGAAAAACTATAGTTTTAAAGACAACACCACCGGAAATTATAAGACCGAAATAAGTTATACCAATAATGTAGCGAAACATATTCTGGGATTGCCAACAAGTAGTAAAGTTATTATGGGTGGCATAGCCGTGCGCGAGGTAAAAGCGGTTTATGATACCAATTATGCCAATCATATTATACAAATAAGTCAAAAATTAAACGACAGCCAATGGGCAGTTACAGACCTTAAATATGATGCTTTTGGAAACATAACCCAAAAAACATTACCGGAGAATTACAAAAAAGAACGTCCGTTTTATAAATATCGTTACGACGATCAATTTAAAATGTATGTAGAAGAAATCTCAGATAATTTCGATTACCGCAGTTATGCCAGAAATTACGATAGCCGTTACGGAATTGCCTTAGAAAGTGAAGATGTAAATGGATATGTAATTAAAAAAGAAATAGACGAATTTGGAAGGTTAACAAAAGTTCAGGGGCCAAAAGAAGCCGCAATTGGACAACCGTATACAATTCAAATGGATTATTTTCCAACAACAATTGTGTCTAACGGAAATATCAGCAGAACGGCGCATGCAAGAACGAAACATTTTGATGCACAACATCCGACTGATCCAATTGAAACCGTAACTTTTGTAGATGGACTGGGAAGAGCCATTCAGGTTAAAAAAGATGTAGCAATTACAGATAATCAAGCACCGGAACAGCAAAGTAATGTGATGGTTGTTTCGGGACGTGCACTTTTTGATGCTTTCGGACGTGTAAAATCAGCTTATTATCCTCAGACTTCAGCTCTTGGAGACTGGAATAAATTTATGGATGGCTATGATTCGGTTGAACCGACAAAAACTACCTATGATGTTCTGGATAGACCAATGACGACTACTTTACCTGATGGTGCAGCTACTAAAATGGCATACACTATTGAAGGTGATTTATTAAAAACAGAAGTTACAGATGCCTTGAATAATACCAATTCAAGTTATGCCAATGGTTCAGGATTAACCATGAAAACGCTTGATGCAAATAGCGTAGTAACACAATTTGGTTATGACGGAATTGGAAGAAATATTACCGTAACCGATGCTCAGGGACAGCAAACCATAAGTACCTATGATTTGGGCGACAGACGTACGCAGGTAATTCAACCGGATGCAGGAAAAAGTACATTTAGTTTTGATGCTTTAGGGAATTTACTCGAAAGACAAACCGCTAATCTGGAAGCTAAAAGCAAAAAGATTACTTATGAATACGATTATAACAGATTGACGAATATTCATTATCCGGAACATCCTGAGAATGATGTGCGTTATGTTTTCGGGTCTAAAAATGAGAGTCAAAACCGTAAAGGAAGATTGATTTTGATGGAAGACGTTACCGGAGCACAAGAGTTCTCATACGGAATTATGGGTGAAATCGAAAGTATTCGCAGAACAGTAATTGTTCCGAATTCAGCTATTGCGACTTATGTCACAAGTTGGAAATACGATTCCTGGAACCGTCTACAGGAAATGATTTATCCGGATCAGGAAAAAGTAAGTTATACTTATAATTCAGGTGGATTATTGCAAGCGGTTGCAGGTAAAAAAGCTTATAGCTACAACTATGTAAACAAAATTGGTTATGACAAATTTGAGCAAAGAAGTTACCTGAAATATTGTAACGGAACAGAAACCAAATACAATTACGAGCCATTAAGAAGAAGACTCGATAATATGACTGTAGCTTCAGGAACAGGCTATCAAGGGAATAATACCCCAAGAATGTTCATGAACAATAAATATCAATATGACAAAGTAAGCAATGTATTGAATGTTACAAACAGTGCAGCAGGCGTGAGCAATAAAATGGGTGGAATGATGGCGCACAATTATCAGTATGATAATTTGTACCAGTTAACATCTGCAAATGGAGTCTATACAGGAGCGGATCAAAAAACGGCGAATTATAATCTGGAAATGAAGTACGATGATCTGCACAATATTGTGAGTAAAACACAAAATGTCGCCCAGAACAAAGTAAGCGATCCGGGTGTATTAAAAGCAGGTTATGTTATGAATTACAATTATAACAGTACCAACAAACATCAGTTAGATAATGTAACCGAAACAGAGTATCGTACAAAAAACACAGACCCGAAAGTAGATAAACAAAAAGACAACAAATATGTTTATGACGCTAACGGAAACATGATTTATGTAAATACGGAAGAAATCAAAATTGATGGAAAAGTAGCGGAAAAAGCCCAGGAAAAGAAAATGCTTTGGGATGAAGAAAACAGACTAGGTGCTATAAGTATCAACGGTTATGTTTCATCATACAGTTATGATGCAGGAGGAGAACGTGTAACGAAATTGTCTGGAGGCGGACAAGGAATTTTCGTGAACTCAGTATTCGCAGGAGGAAAAACCTCAACGTCTAATTTTACATTATATGTAAATCCTTATTTGGTTGCACAAAACGGAGGACGTTATACGAAACATATCTACATAGGTTCACAAAGAATAGTTTCTAAACTGGGAGATTTTGACAGTTACGGAGCAGATCCTAGACGTGTTGAAAAAGCAGGAGAATCATTCTCTGGAGTAAAAGTAAATTATGATGCGAAGTACAAGAAAGCATTAGAAGTTGTAAAAGAAAATTATACAACTTTAGATGTCCCTTATTACGGTGTTGACAACAATGATTATGTAAATGGTCTAGGATTCTGTTGTAATCAAGCAGGAGATACTAATTCGGGTAATGCTACTGGAAAAATGACAGCAAAAAATGACAATGCAGAGTTGCAACAATTCTATTACCATCCTGATCATTTAGGAAGTTCTTCGTATATTAGTAACTTAGATGGTGAAGTTGTTCAGCATGTTGAATATGTGCCTTTCGGGGAAGTTTTCTTGGAGGAAAAGAATGCGAAATGGAATACGCCGTATCTTTTTACAAGCAAAGAGCTTGACAAAGAAACCGGAATGTACTACTTTGGAGCACGTTATCAGGATCCGAAATTAGGAATCTTTATATCCGTTGATCCAAAGGCAGAGGTGATACCTAATTTTTCTTCATATAATTATGCACTTAATAGTCCCATTAATTATACGGATCCAGATGGCAGATATGCTGTATCTGTTCATTATAGAATTACAGTGAATGCAATGATAAATGCTGGTTTTAGTAAAGCTGATGCAAGAAGAATTGCACATCGTGCTAGTGTATATGCGGATCATCCGACGATGTTTGTATTAGGTATGGATAATAATGGACATGGAACTGACCATCATTATAGAACTGATGTAGACTATACTCCCACGTCAAAGTCTCAAGATGAAAGTAATAGTAGATGGCATTCAATGATGTCTGACGCAGAGGGTAGGGCTGGTATGAATTATTCACAAGCGAAACAAAGAGGTTTGGAGTTTGGATGGTCAAATATTTTTGATCAAATGAATGGAGTGGATGAAGGTAAATTAGGGCAGGGGTTGCATGCTTTACAAGATGCTTATGCTCATGATGGAGTTACAACTAATGAGCATTTGGGATGTAATCCTTCTTCGGCAGGTATGATAGCTAATGATATGTATGGAAATACAAGGAAGGCAAGGCTAATTACAAAATCTGCCTTAGCAGTATTAACGATGTTTAATAAGATTAATAATGGAGGTAATTTAAAAGACGGTATGATAATGGATTTTAATGGAATGTCAAAAAAGCAATTAAAAATAACTACAGAACTTTTTTATAAAAATGGATTTACACTAGAGTCTATGAAAGGGAATGAAGGGATTTATCAGCTTAAACAAAATTTCTAATGAAAATTATATTAAATATTATATTAGTATTGTTTTATATTTCATTTTCTTTATTTTGTATAATGTGGATGTTATATCATGGGGCAGGTCATGATATTCCAATTAAAACAGATATATGTTTTTTGATTTGTCTTTTATCCAATTTTTTGATTATACTAATTTTAAGATTTATAAAGAAAAGAATGTTTAAGGATGAATAGATAAGGTAAATCCGATCTCCACTGGCGCGAGCGTCCCGCTCGTGAAGACAAAGATCGACAAAGAGTATAAAACATAAAAACTTGCATTCCTGCGAGTTTTTATGTTTTATACAATTGTAAAAGGTTTTTGATTAGTGGTTTTTTTAGGAAAAATAAGTTTTTAAACATAAGATAAAAAATGGACAAGTCAGACCTGTCAAGATAAGAAAGGCTGCAGTGATGATATAGAAACCTTTTTGGGAGAGTTCATATTTTAACAATATCACATTAGAAGTTAATAAATTAAGAACTGTAAAACTTGTAATCCCGCTCTACGAAGAGTTCCATAAAGCGTTTAGTGCGCTGTTCGAAGTCTCCCGACTTCGAACCGACAAAGCGCATCGACAAAGAATAAAAAATCAAAGCCTCTTATTGCGAGGCTTTTTTACATCAAATATTTGCCATATTCTGATATAAACAAAACTGTAAAAGGTTTTTTTCTTTGGTGTTATGTTATAAGTTTGAAAAATAGCGAACTACATTCTGGAAATGAAGTACGAAACCAAACTTTCAGGTGGCGGACAAGGAATTTTCGTGAATTCAGTATTCGCAGTGGGGGGAAAACCTCAACGTCTGATTTTACACTTTATGTGTAATCCTTATTTGGTCGCACAAAACGGAGGTCGTTACACGAAACATATCTATATAGGTTCACAAAGAATAGTTTCTAAATTAGGAGATTTTGACAGTTACGGAGCGGATCCACGACGTGTTGAAAAAGCAGGAGAATCTTTCTCAGGTGTGAAAGTAAATTATGATGCGAAGTATAAAAAAGCACTAGAAATTGTAAAAGAAAATTACGCAACTTTAGATGTCCCTTATTACGGTGTTGACAACAATGATTATGTAAATGGTTTAGGATTCTGTTGTAATCCTTCAGGAGAAACTGGTTCAGGTTCTACAACTGGAAAAATGACATCGAAAAATGATAATGCAGAGTTGCAACAATTCTATTATCATCCTGATCATTTAGGAAGTTCTTCGTATATTAGTAATCTCGATGGTGAAGTATTTCAGCATATCGAGTACGTGCCTTTTGGAGAAGTTTTCTTGGAAGAGAAGAATGCCAAATGGAATACACCGTATTTGTTTACTTCCAAAGAGCTTGATAGAGAGACTGGACTTTATTACTTCGGGGCTAGATATCAAGACCCGAAACTCGGAATCTTTATATCGGTCGATCCGTTGGCTGAGAAATATGCAGGGGTTAGTTCTTATGCTTATACTCTTAATAATCCTGTTAAATTTGTTGATCCGGATGGACAAGAAGCTATAGATCCACCTGGTGAAAAATCAGTATTATCATTCTTTAAGATAGTGCCTACAAAATATATAAGAAGTACACAGAATGGGAACGGAGCTTTGGTAATGGCTCCTAATGGGAAGTACTATAATGTCAATTCGAAAGTTGCTGCATATACTTTTTCAAATGGAGGGGTTATTGATGATCAGCAAAAAGCAGAAGGGGTTTGGAGTATCTCAACTAAAAAGGGACAATGGCTATGGAATCATCCAAAAGAGAAATACGTTTTAAATACTTCTGATAGAGGTGCAGCTGAAAATTCATTTCCAGGATCAGAACATCCAGGAACTACCTATGCTGGAGCGTACAATCCAAAAAATAAAATTTCAGGACAAGATGATTACTCTCAACCACCACAAAACATAGCTGATTTTGGAGGTTATTCTCATGATAAAAATTATGATAAAGATGAAATACGAGGTTTTAAAGGAGTTCTGTCCCCACAATCAACTAAAGCAAATAAGGACTTAATCAGCATTAGCAAGCAAGTTCAAGCAATGTATAATAACAAAGCAGTAGATCCTTTTACGGGGGCTCCCGTGTCTAAAAAAACTAATGAGGCAGCTGTAAATATGGCTAAAGCATTTGAAGTAATTGAAATAGGGAAATAATTATGAAAAAATATTTAGCAATTGCAATTTTGGGTTTAATGATTTTAACTTCCTGTGATTTTGGATTTTCGGGAACTTTAGGAGGAGGGAATATACATAGATTCAACTGTACAGAAGAGAATTTAAATTTTTATCTAGATAGTATCGAAAAGCATAATTTATCTTTAAAAATTCCCAAAAAGTGGAAAAAGTATGATAATTGGAATCAAATTGGTTACGGTTTTCTAAAAGGAAAAGTTTTTTATATCAAAGAGAAAGATTCAAATGATGATGAGATGTATTATGTTTCTGTTATCCCTCCAAAGGAGAAATTTAATAAAAATCCTGGAGCATCAGTACGGGCTGTTTTTAGAATGGTTGATAATAAGCCAAGATGGTTATATCTCAGAGATTTATGGTGGTTTGATAGGAGGGGGATTGAAAAAAAGTTTGAAAAAAAAGTGTTAAGTCAATTGCCTTTAAAAACAGTATCAATTGATGAATAATGGGATAATGTATCAGATTAGGGCATTTTAAATAAATGAACATTTAAGAACATTAGAATAAAGAATGAATATTAATTTTTGTAAAAAATGAGGCAATCCCGATGGCGCGGATACGTAGACAACGATAGCGCGGAAATTTTTTCCGTGCCCGCAAAGAGAATCGACAAAGAATAGAAAGATTAAACCGCTCAGAAATGAGCGGTTTTTTTATGTTTAGAAACTGCTTTTTTTTTGGGATAATGCTTCGGCTGAAAGTTGTAATTGAAAAGTTAAATTCCTGGCATTATTTTAAAAAAAAATGCGTAACCCTTGTGGCGATTGAACAAAATAAAAAATAAATCCTAGTGCGCAAGGGCAGAAGCGTTGGGTTTTGCTAAAGGTCTTGAAGAAACGAGCTATTTTACATAATGAGTTTATAGTGCAGTGCGAAGCGGTAGCACTATAATGACCTATTATGTAACTTAGCTTTGGTGTAGTTTTAGTACTATGTTTATTGAAAACCCAATCGCAAAGAGCATCGACAAAGAGTATAAAAACATAAAAACTTGCATTCCTGCGAGTTTTTATGTTTTTATACAATTGTAAAAGGTTTTTGATTAGTGGTATTTTTAGGAAAAATAAGTTTTTAAACATAAGATAAAAAAATGGACAAGTCAGACCTGTCAAGATAAGAAAGGCTGCAGTGATGATATAGAAACCTTTTTGGGAGAGTTCATATTTTAACAATATCACATTAGAAGTTAATAAATTAAGAACTGTAAAACTTGTAATTCCGGCTATTGCAAAAAACTTAAAAATATATTCACCGCTCTGATATTAGCAACGATATCGAGGAAATTCTTTCCTTGCCCAAAAAAAGCACCGACAAAGGATAGAATTAAAAAAGTAAACTCATAGAAATGCGAGTTTTTTTATCCTATAATTTTTAGAACAAAACTTTTGAGGTATTGTAATATTGAAAATTAAGACAATCTTTGAGTCGTTTATTTTTTAATAAAGCTCCTTTATAGGATTCAGGACATATCTAAATCTTTGATATTGCTACCAATGTGATAAAAGTATTTGTATAATTGGATGGGAAATAGTTATGAAAAATATTTATTAATGGCAACAACGTTTGGTTTGATCATTTTAACTTCTTGTGATTTAGGATTTTTAGGAACGTTAGGAGGAGGTAATATATAAATTTAACTGTAAAGAGGAGAAGTTAAATTTTTATTTAGATAATATTGAAGAGCATAATCTATCTATGAAAATTCCATAAAAATGGAAGAAGTATGATAATTGGGATGAAACAGGATATGGTTTTTTAAAAGAGAAAATCTTTTATATGAAAGAAAAAGAAGCTAGTGATGATGAAATGTATTATGTCTCAGTTATCCCTCCAATGCAAAAACTAATAGCGCAGGAGTTGCGGTAAGATCAATTTTTCGAGTAAAAGAATATCTATTAGGATGGAAAACTTTTAAGGATTTATCGAGATCATAAAAAGAAGAAATTGAAGAAAGGTTTAAAGATAGAGTATTAAGTCAATTACCTTTAAAAATATTATTGGTTGACGAAAAATAGAACCTGATCACTCGGATATTGTACAACGATAGCGCAGAAATTCTTTCCGTGCCTACAAGCGAATCGACAAGTAATAGAAAAAAACCTCGCCTCAATGCGAGGTTTCTTATGCGTAGTTTTGAATTGTATTTAATTCACAATAATCTCGGCCAAATTCTGATTCTCTTTAATCTTCCCAAGTTGAATCGTTTGCAATTTACGTTCCGTTATACCATTTTTAGTAGTGTAAATTTCAACCATAACAGTTGCCGGACCATTTTCGGTTAGAGCGCTTTCTCCGTAGTAATTCGTTTTGATGATGTATTTTCCTTTTATGGCATTTCGCAATAAATATTGTTCAGGACCGTAGCCTTGCGTGAAGTCTTTAGAGAAGCGCGCTCCAATTTGAGTGTCTTTGTGTCCATAAAAACATTCTTCACTTGTAGGTTCAATGATATGCAGGTCGATATCAGTGTCCATTTGGTTCCAGTTTAGGATTATTCTAATGGCAACAGGCATTTTGTTAAGATATTTTTTATCTAGTTTGTCTGTTTTAATGCCTTTGTGTTCCTGCATCATTCTGTTTAAATCCATTAAAATAATATCTTCTACACCTTCATATTGTCCGCTCATTTCGCCAAAATAATTTACTTCAAGCGCTTTAATCAATTCATCAAAAGCATCCTGATATTGTTTGTTGTCTTCAAGAGTTAAACCTAAATCGCGATGTGCTTGTGGTTCTTGTTCTCTCCATTTTGCAACCTGACCTGCGGTAAACAAAGCATCTTCATAAGCCTGCCATTGACGCAATAAATACGTTAATGATTTATACAATTGATGATTTTCTAATCCTAAATCGGCAATATTGCTTAATACTAAAAGTGCTTTTTCTTTATCACCATTGTCATAAAAATAATTGGCTACATCAAAATAAAAACTTGGATTATTAATTTGGTCGTTACGCAATTCAAGGTACAATCCATATTTTTTATCATTCGGGGCATTTGCTAATGCTTTCAGGTAAATTCGATCTGGATTCCATTTGCTTACTTTTGTTTGATTTGAGCTGGAATACCCCATTGATATATCTACATCTGAATTAGAATCTTCCTTATCCTGATCTTTATGTACATTATTTACTGAATTATCGACAGTTGAAATTTCAACTCCTGTAACTTTTCCGGCTAAAGCTTGTGTTACATTTGGACTAGGAGATGCGATACTCTCTGAGCGCACAACCGTAGCACTATAACTAACACTTCTTTTTTCTTTTCGGTCATCTTCATCCTCTTCTGATTCTTCCGCTCGCTGACGACTAATTCCCATTGCTGTAACAACAACTTCTTGTAATTGAGCATTATTCGACTCTGACAAAACAATATTGTAAGTACGAGATCTTCCAATTTTGATTTCTCTGTTGTTCATTCCGATAAATGAAACTAAAAGTGTTTCACCTGCAGTAGCATTAATTCCAAATCGTCCATCAAAATTCGTTACAGTTCCACGAGAAGTTCCTTTTATAACAACTGTTGCTCCAGGTAAAGGAAGACTATTTTCGTCATAAATAGTTCCTCTGATATTACCCGTTACTGGGTTACTAACGTTTCTATCTGGTTTAATAGTTTTAGGTTTTGGTGGTGGTTTCGGCGCAGAGTATTTTGTGTCAGCATTCCACCAGGCTAATAGCTGTTCATAATAACGGGCAACATTTTCCCAATTGCTGTATTTTTTAGCTTGAGCGCTGGCAATTTGCTGTTTCATTATTTGATCAAATTCGGGTCTTAATTCTGCTGGTGGAATAATATCATACTGAATATAATCGTGGAGACTTTCTAGAACGATTAAAGATGTATTTTCCGTTACAATTCCGTATCGTTTTCCTAAAGTTTCAATTTCGTCAGCATTGCTTTTGTATTGAATTTCAAGATTAGCAATTTTCTTTTGTGCCCATAGTTTTTCGATACTAACATCATTCGAAACGGGTTTGGTGGCGTCAATATGAATTGTTTTTTCGAGAATAGGTTTTTCATCATAACCAAAAAGCAGCACCACATCATTTGTGTTTTTTAATGAAATTCCGGCCACACTAAAACTTCCTGAAACAGGTGTTCCAATCATTGGATATAATTCTGTAACCAGATAATTATCTTTAATACCTAAAAATTTCAAACTTTGGTACATTAGTTTATCATAGGCATCTTCGACCTTTAACTGATTCAGATTAATGAAATTCCCACCGGTTTTTATAGCATTATAATTCAAAAAAGAATAATCTGATGAGGTTAGGGAACTTATGGTATAAATTGGTTTTTTGGTTAAAGCCAAAACGTTATTGCTTAAAGAAGATAGTCCATCGGTAAAAAATAAATACTCATCATGAACAGGTAATTTAATTTTAGAAAAACGGGTTCCACCATCATAAACAGTGCTTTCTAGTGCTGTTTTTAAAGCGTCCCAATTGCCGTTTTTAATAACATAAGAATTCTTTTTTTCAAAATTATAACTTGTTAAATACAAAGTTACTTCTACATTTTTTAGCTTCGTTAAATAAGTGTCAAGTAGCTGTAATTCCTTTTTAAGATTTCGGTTTTTGCAACTTAAAGATGTATCCCAGATTAAACCAATTGTATTTGGATTTTTCTTCAATATTTTCGGATTGTCCAAAATAGTATTCGCATAAAAATAATTTTGACTATCTACACTTTGAACAACAACACTTGGAATTTCTGCACGAATTGGGATTGTAATTAATAATTTATCTTTAAGTAAATAATTTTCTTTTTTAATAGAAGTCAGATAAGATTGATTGTGGTTTTCTAATGCTAATGTTCCTTCGTCGTTTGAAATAACGGGTTGCGAAACCGCACCTAGAACTTCAACATTCAATTCAAAAACATCTAATTTACCGGAGTAGCTGCTCAACATTTGATAGGATAAATGTGTTGCATCAAAACTGGTTAATTCTTGTTCATAACCAATAATTACAATACGTTCTTTTCCGGGTAATAAAGGATAAATGCGTGTTCTAAAATTATTTCCTTCTACTTTCTCCAACAATCCCGGATCAACCCGGCGATGTTCAACAGCTTCAAAAACCTGTTTTCCTTTATTTTTATTTACAGGAACAGCTTCTCTCATTTTTCCGTTAATATCAATTGCATATCTGGAAACTGAAACTCCTTCCGGTAACGGAAACAAAAGTTCGGCTTCCATTTGGCGATTGGTTCCGTTAAAAAAATGCATTTCTGTTGTGGTGTAAGCAATATTGCCTACAACTTTTACAGCGACTTTTAATTGATTTAGTCGAACTAAAGATGAATCTTTTCCTTTTACATTCAGTTGTGGACTTTGTGCCTGAGTACATAAGCCAAAGAATAATAGCGTGATTAGAAGAATGTTTTTCATAAATAATAGTTTTAAGTTTTCTAGAAGAAACTCCTATAAAATTATAGAGCACTATTTTTATAAAAAGGTTGGAAAGGGAAGCTAAGAAAATCTGATTTATTTTTTTAATTTCGATTTTAGTAGATCAAGATAAGGTAAAACATTTAAAATTTTTATTAGAAATTAAGAAAGTAATAGTATATAAATAGAAAACCGAATGTTGAAATTCCTGATTGAATTCAACATTCGGGTTATGATATTTTAGAAATTCATAATTAGTTTACCAGCTATATTTCAAAATTAATCGGGCATTAAAAGGAGTTCCGGCTGTAAAACATATTTCATTTACCGGCTCAGTTTCGTTTTGCAATCTTGTTTCGGTCAGGAATTGTGTTTCTTTCCATTTTGTATCAAAAATATTATCGATGTTTACACCAATAGAAATCTTTTTGATTTGATAATTTACTGAAAAATCAGTGATACAATATCCTTTTGCCACTACAGAATTATCTTCATTCGCAGGTCTGTCTCCTAAAAAACGTGTTCTTAAACTTCCTGAGAATCCTTTAAGATCTTTAACAGAAATTCCGCTCATCAAAGTATTAATAGGAGCAAGGGGCAAATAATCCTGTCCTTTTGGTTCATCTATTGAGCGAGCGTGTGTAAAAGTATAATCTGCGTTCCAGAATAACCAATTGGTAAACTGATATCTAATACCAAAATCAAATCCTTTTCGCGCTGTTTTTCCGCTTGGTTCAACAATAGCTTCATCGCCTACATACACAAATTCCTGTGCTAAATATAAATACCAGATTGCCGAATTAACAATCATTCTTGGAAATGGTTTCCAATTTATACCAAGATCTCCCCCATAAGTTTCAGGAAGAATTTTTTGTCCTTTTTCAGCAACCACAACGCGCGTATCATTACTGTGAAATCCTTTTCCTAGTTTCAAGAAATATTGTAAAGTATTATCCTGAGTGTATAAAAAATTCAGTTTTGGACTTACAATAGCTTTCGACTGCGTTTGATTGCTATAAGTTGGAGCCAATAAATCTTCGTAACCAAATTTAAAATAATCCAGACGAACTCCGGAATTAATTAACCATTTTCCAGATGTAAAATCAAAACTGGTATATGAGAAAAGATTCGTTTGGTTTATATTGCCAAGACTTAAATATTCTAAGACTGTTTTTCTGTTTACGGTATGTGATAATTCAATGTCCTTATTGTTATCATTCCGCAATCCTGCTCCTAATTTAAAATTCCATTTATCAGATAATTTGCGGTCATATTCGGATTGAAATCCAACAATAGTCCTGTTTTCTTTTTGTTTTATTTGATCCCCGTTTACAGGATCTTTTAAGTAAAAGGTAAAATTAGAATACAATTCAAAATCATATTTACTAATAAAGGCCGTGTTTTTAATTTGGGAAACGTCATCAATTTTTGAATCATATTGAAGGTTCAAATTTGTTCTTCCGGTATTTCCTCCTTCATTCGAATCAATAGCGCCAAAATGTGAAATCATTCCGCTGTTTACGGCTCTGTCCGGAATTTGTCCGCTCGCATCCCATTGACTTGTAAAGTGTGATAACGAAAGGGAAATTTTATCTCCGTTATTCATTTTTGCCGAATATTTTCCGAATAAATTGATACGGCTAAAGTTTTGTGATGCATCAAAATAGCCATCTGTCATCATATATTCGCCGGCAAAATATGCCGATTGATTTTCGGTATGCAATAAATCAAATAAAGCGACTGTTCTGTACGTATTAAATTGACCCAATTCAAACTGTACAGAACTATTTTTTAAAGTTTGTTTGGTATTAAAAGCAATATATCCAGCTGTGGTAAAATCGCCTTTATCAGCAAAATAAGCACCTTTATCAAAATCAATATTATCAACCGTTTCCGGAATTACAAAGTGAAGATCAGCGTAACCCTGACCATGCGCATGAGAAACCATGTTTACCGGCATTCCGTCAACCGAAACGTTAATATCTGTACCGTGGTCACAATCAAAACCTCTCAGGAAAATTTGTTCTGCTTTTCCACCACCGGCATGCTGGCCAATAAAAAGTCCCGGAACTTTACGCATTAAATCCTGAGAATTCGAGATAGGCTGAACTTCTAAATCTATTTTAGAAATCGTATTCAAATACTTCAGGTTATTGGTGATTTTTACCTCTTCAAGTAAAAAAGGTTTTTCTTCTAATGAAATAGTAATAGGATCATTACTCAGCACTTTAAAATTTTGTGTGATATAACCTTGTTTGGAGATTTGTAGACTATCGTCTATTTTAGTGTTTTCTAATGTGAATTTTCCATCGATATCACTATGGGCGTGCATTTTCGAAATAAAATTACGAATCAGTACTTCAGTAAGAGGTTTTCCGGTTTCATCAGTTACAACACCACTAACGGACTGTGCTTTTATAGAAAAGGATAAAATAAAAATCCCAAAAAATAATAGTAATCTCATACGCCTTAATTATATAAGACGCAAAAGTAGCTCAAAAAGCACAAAATATAAAATAAAATCTAATAAATTGTAAATAAAATCGTATAAATTTACTCAAAGAGACTATTCGATAATCTCTCTTATTGTTTGGAAATAAATGAATTAGATGTCTTAATTTTATTCTTCAAATATTTTTTCCGTATCAACAGGATTATTTTCCTGATATAATTTTTGTCCAATAATTCCCTGATCTCCTAAAGCGCGGCCTTTAATCAGCCAGGCAATTCCGAAAGCAAAAAGTGAAAGCGCCTCAAACAGTAAAGTGGAATACGAAAACAATTTTAAAGCACTCGAAACGGGCACCATGAGAATAAATACTAAGATCGAATAACCGCAAACTCTGTAAATATTATTTTCGTTGAGCATACTTTTAGGGGCTTGGGTTTCATTTCCCTGACCAATTGTAAAAACATTAATCGCTAATAAAGCCAATATCAAAAATAAGAGAGCGGCAAAACCATAATGAAGCCAGCCGAGCCATTTTTCAGAATAGGGAATAAGGGTATAAATTTTTTGTGTAAAATCGTCGGGATTTGTGGGAAACAAGGCCACGCCCAAAGCCATGATTCCGGCAATATTGGTCAGTAAATTGTCATTTTTCCAAATAGATTTATTGCCATTACCTTTGTATCTAATTAGAAATAAACCAATAGCACACAAAGTTCCGGTAAAAATCTCCCTTAGATTAGTATAATAATAATCACTTATAGAAGGCTGAATCTCAGTCTGAAAAAATGAAATTAAAGAAAACCCAACCAAAAATATAGGTAAACTTATTCCAAGATATCCAATCGCGCGACGGATTCTTCGGTAAGTGAAAATATCATAATTCTCAATTTTGATTTCCTTATTGTCAATTTTCATAAACCAGAAGCTAAAGTTTTGAATAATAATAAAGATATAAAAAATGCACAGCTTATAAATAGCTGTGCATTAATTTAATTTAAGGTAATTTTAGTTCAAACGTTCTTCAATAAAAGCAGCTATATCTGCATCAGAATTGTTTGTAGAAAGTATGGTGCCATCTTTATCAATTACAATTCGTGTTGGTATTGCCTTAATTTTATAATTGCCAACAACCTCCATTTTTGAGTCAAATACAACATTAAAATTATATTTTTGGTCTGAAATAAAAGCAGTTACTATTTTTAAGGTTTCATTTTCTTCTCCTTTTTCCCATGTATTTACAAATAAAAATTGGACATCTTTATCCTTGTATTTGCTTACCAATTCCTGCATTTTAGGAAAAGAAGCTTTACATGGGCCGCACCAGGTGGCCCAAAAATCAAGAACAACAATTTTTCCTTTATAATCAGATAGTTTGGTTTCTTTTCCTTCTATATTTTTTAAAACAAAATTCGGGGCATTTATACTTCCAAACTCTTTTATAATCTGTTTGTCTTTGTTGGTTTTAGCTAACAAATTTGTTTTTTGTTTTAGCTTTTCATATTCATTCAGAGAAATATTTTTGACAACATAAATTTCTTTTAGTTTTGAAAGAAAGAAAGGCGAAGTAACACCGTTATTATTGATTTCGTCTTCGATATAAGCTTTTACTTTATCTTTGCTTTCAACTTTGTCCATCATGGCTAAATAACGTTCTTTACTTCCGGCATCCAATCCTCCAGCTTTTCTAACGCTGTCCTGATATTGAAACGCATCCTCATATTTGCCTTGTTTGTAAAGTAAAAGAGCGTATGTATCTGCATACATATTGAATTGGTTTTGATATTCCGGATTATAATTTTGTTTTTTATTTTCTGAAATAATGTCTAAAGATCTTTTAGAAATTTTTGAAGCAAATTCAATGTCTTTTACAGGCGAAGTCAAATCACCTCCGGATGACTCCCATGCAGTCTGATTGTACAAACCTCCCGGAGAATAAAATTGAGATTCGATTTTTTGTGCTTTTTCAAAATCTTTATTATCCAGGTATAAAAGCATTAAAGGATGATAAAGCATTATCAAAGTCCTTTTAGAGCTATCATGATATTTTGTTTTGCAAATATTTATAGTTTCTAAAATATAATCTTCGGTTTTATTCTGATAAGCAAAAAAACTACCAATAAATTTTATTTTTGCAAGTTTTCCATCAGGATATTTTGTCAGAATCTCTTTTTCCAGTTTTTCTTTCTCCTCCATTTTATTATTTCTTTCATATATAGAATAGGCAAGAAATAAATATTCTTCTGTATTTTTTTTGCGACAAAGCTCTGCAAAGGCCAAAAAGCCTTTTTTGTCATTCTTTTTGGTCAGGTTGTTTTTTTCATAAAGATAACTCAAATAACATTTGTCCTTTTTTAAGTTCGGATATTTGACAAATAATTTTTCGTAGCTTTTAACCGTAGTTTCAGGTTTTATATCGAGTTTTAGTTTGAAGGCATAATAGGCAGAAGCACGCATTGAAATTTCACTTGCCAAAGTTTTACCCAATTCAGATTCATTTTTGGTTTTTAGGTATACTACATAACCCTTATCCTTATTATTATCAGTAATTTTTTGTACATCACTAAAAATTACGAAAAATGCCCTCGCAGAATCGGCTACTTTAACGGTGAATTCATATTTCTCTCCATTTTTAACAATTGGTGCTGTATCAGAAATTAAATCATTATCTGAATCATACATTAGATTGGCTGTTAATTTATCCCCTATTATCAGGCCTTTTGGAGGTTCATATACATAGCTATTTGCCATGCCAACTTTGAATTTGTTTTTTAAATACACTTTTCCGGTTTGCGAAAAGGAAATGTTAATAATACTAAAGAATAATAAAATGGTGATTTTTTTCATCTGGTTTTTGGTTTATTCGCTGAAGGTTAGTTTATTAACGAAAATTAAAATTATATATTATTATGCTTGTTAATTTTGTGTAAATAATAAAAGAAAGCCCAATTCTATAACCGAAGTCAAAGAATTGGGCATGTTGTATTTGGTTTAAGCCAGACGTATAAAAATTGCTAATTTATTCGTGTTATTTCTTAGAAAACAAATTCTCAACAACCCAAGCCGGACCAATCATTAAAAACTGAAGATCTTTTAAAAAAGAAGGTTTTTTGCCTTCAATATTGTGTCCGTAAAACTGACCAATCCAGGCAATGACAAAAACGCCAATCGAAAACGCCCATAACGGAACAACTTGCCCAATATAATAATTGACAACAAGGCAAATTGCAGATAAAATAGAAATTTTGAAAGCCATTGAAACAGATAACCGAATGTAAAAAATAAGAACAAAAATTAAAACAACCACAGCCCAGTTTTCTATAATGGGCGCATTCAGTTTTAAAGTATTGGCAATAAAACCACTCGGAATACTCATTAATAAACCCACAATCGAAAAGTAAATTGCCGGAACACAAACATAATGTATCGCCTTATTTTTTGGATTCTGGTGACTTACCGCATATTCTTCAAACCATTGTTCTAATGTTCTCATTTTTTAATGTTTAGATATGTAAATCTAATAAAAAATCTTTTTGTTTTCAATAATATGATTTAGGAGCTATTTCCAGCTGTCCACTATATCTTTTGTTTTTTAAAGAAAAAAACAAAAGGATGCCGTTTCCATCTGGGCTAGGGATTTACGGTTTTAAAAGAAGGTTTTAATCGAATTATTCAAGCTTTTAAAAACTATTGTTACTGAAATGTAATTAATTTTTAATAATCTTTATATGAGAACCGTAAACGTTAAGGAAATAAATTCCGTTAGATAAATGATCAATTTGAATCCTTGAGTTCTCGGCATTTAGTATTCCCGTTTGAACCACTTTTGATAGTTGATCGTTTAATGTGTAAGAAGTCCCAATAATACTGGAATCAATATTTATAGTTATAAAATCTTTGGTTGGGTTAGGATAAAATCGTACCAATTTATTTATAGTGTTTTGAGGCACAGATAAATTATTTGACAAATTTGCAATCCACATATCTGTAGCTCCATGATTACCCGTTACATCACCATCGTTTGATGAAGAATAGCCAAAAATAGTATATTTACCATTCGCAATTTCGATAATCGAAGAAGCCGCATCGTTATTGCTTCCACCTAAAGATTTATTCCAATCTACCTGACCGTCATTAGTTAGTTTAACTACCCAGGAATCGTTACTTCCATGGTGCCCGCTTACATCGCCATCATTAGAAGCAGTGGCTCCGGCAAGTATATAGCCTTGGTCCAGGGTTTGTTGAACAGAATATAAGAAATCACTTCCGGTTCCCCCCAAAGCTTTTTGCCAGATAATATTTCCTGTAGCATTAAGTTTCACTACCCAGCCATCTCCGTTTCCGTGAGCATTTGTTAAATCACCATTCTCAGATGAAGAAAAACCTGCGGAGATATAATCACCTTCGGAATTTTGTATAATATCGGCACCAGCCTCAGCACCTGTACCACCGAGTGTTTTTTGCCATTCTAGTGCTCCCGTACTATTGATTTTAACAATCCAGCAATCTACATCGCCATGAAATCCCGTAACGTCTCCACCATTACCGTTAGTCTCTCCATTTAAAATATATCCGCCATCAGCTGTTTGTGCTAATGCCAGTAAAGTTTCATTATAATTACTTCCATAACATTTTTGCCAAATAATATCGCCACTGCTGGTCAATTTTGCAACCCAATAATCAGTAGATGGAGAGCCAATAGTATTGTGATTGCCTGTTACATTTCCGTCATTAGATCCAGAAGTACCTCCAACAATATATCCGCCATCCGTTGTTTGCTTAATAACGCTTGCATAATCATTACTAGTACCTCCTAAATATTTTTGCCATTCTATGGTGCCATTACTTGAAATTTTAATAATCCAAAAATCACCACCTTCAGGATTCCCACTTACATCTCCATCATTAGAGTTAGTACTTCCAGCAATAATATAACCTCCGTCAGCAGTTTTCTGAATAGCACTTGCAGTATCAGAACTACTTCCGCCGTATGATTTTCGCCACTCAATAGTTCCGGTACGATTAAGTTTTACAACCACAATGTCAAAAGCACCATGATTATTGATTACGTCACCATCATTAGAAAAAGAGTATCCAATAGTAATGTAGCCGTTATCTGGTGTTTGTAAAATCTTTCGGCCAAGATCATTTGATGTGCCGCCAATAGATTTTTGCCACTGTAAGGAAGGTTGTCCGTAAAGACAGAAATTCAATAGAAATAAAAAGAAGAGTAATTTTTTTTTCATATTTTATTTTTTAATTGTGTCAAAATAATCTGGTCCTGCAGTGTTTAGAACCAATTAAGATTTTATAATTAAAAACAAATATCCTCATTTAATATTTTGCCTGATTGCGGAAAGCCACATTTTAAATTATAGAATTACAATTGGCAGAAACCTATCCCTGATTATACCCAAAAACACCATCCCATAATTCATCAATTTGAACAAGTGCTTTTTCTAACGAAATAACTTCCCATTTGCCATTGGTTTCTATACCAAGACCAATATTTTTCAATTTCAATAAAGCATCTTTTACATCAAAATCAAGATCGGTATCTAATACTGTTTTAAACCAGTTTTCAATTTGAGAATCGAGTTCTTCAGCCGTTATCGGATTTTGGCTCCTGTTTAAAAAAGCATAAGCCAGAATAGTTTCCTTCAAAACTTCTTCTTCAGATGAATTTAAAAGAGAATAGAAAGCGCCGCTGTTATTTCCAAGATTCTTAAAATAAAGACTATCCGAAAGCATTTTTGAATACCTGATTTTCTTATTTACAAAATTGTTGTATTGGCGAAATAAGTAAGCAGCAAGAATTCCCAAAGCAATTAAACCCTGGTTTAAAGAAGCCTTACTATTTAATAAATCGATAGTTTCGCCTGATTTATAAGCGGCATACATGGCAATCAAAGCCGGAATTACGGTTGCGCTCAATAACGAAAAACCTCCAAAAATACCCGGAACCCAAAAGAATAGTTTATCTGTAGTCGACATTCTCGGAATCGCATTTGGAAAAATCGTTTCTAAGTCGTTTTGCGGGACACGTTTAAAGATTTTCAAAGCAATCGTTCCCGGATCAATAGGCATTTTACCTAATTTGACTTTTTTCTCCGTCAGATAATCCGATTCGTTATAATTCAGATAAATCATAACGCGATCATAATATTCAATCTCAATTTCTTTTTTCCAGAAAATAAATTTTTTGACTTTTTCTTTTGCTTTATGATGTCCGCGAACATATAATTCGTAGTCCTTAAAAGCATTAAAATCTATCGAAAGATTCAGTCCGATTAAATCCGAATCCTTAAAAGCTTTATCTAGAGTTTCCTGATCAATACGGCGATAATTACCATGCTCCAAAACGGTAAGAAGCGTTTCTTTAAAAACCGAAAAATCACTTTTTCCAATAAATCCTTCGCGTTCTTTCAGGCTTAAATCAGGATCAAATAAGGCATAGTTTTGTTTTAGGTTTCGGTTTAGATTAAAAGCTTCATAATGATAATAATGTTCGATAATATCGAAAAGTTTTTTAAAATCATCAACCTTTTTTGAGTCTTCAGAGAAATTGGTAATTTGTTGTTCGAGTAAGAATTCCTTGTTAAAGGGAATATAATGTTCTCGTGTCATACAGATTTTGGCTTTTAGTGGTACTTTAATAAACGCAAAAATACCACCCGAAATTTGATTTCTGAACGGATTTTCTATTAAAGTTTAGTTATTTTCTATTCGGGTTCAAATGTTTAAAAAGAATGAGGTTAAGAGAAATTAATTACATGGATATTACGCAACAATTCTATGAAAACTTTGCAAAAACGTGCTGCATATTTATCGTAAATTTGATTGAACCTCATTTTAAAATAAGAGATTAAAACGAATTAATACTGGATATGGAAAATATACAAACATCAAAGACGCAAAATGTCTTTAGAATACTTTTGGGAATTTTTATGATTACGGCAGCCATTGGTCATTTTACTTTTCAGAGAGCCGATTTTCAGGCACAAGTTCCAAATTGGGTTCCTATGGATAAAGATCTCGTAGTGATTCTTTCCGGAATTGTAGAAATTATATTGGGGTTTGTTATGATATTTCTAACGAAGTATAAAGTAAAAATTGGAATCGGATTAGCGATATTTTACGTATTGGTTTTTCCGGGTAATATTGCCCAATATCTCAATGGTACCAGTGCTCTTGGACTCGACACAGATCAAGCCCGTTTAATCCGATTGTTTTTTCAGCCTGTTTTGATTTTCCTGACGTTATGGTCTACTGGTGCAATTGCTTATTTTAGAAATTCAAAGGTAAAATAGGGACAAAGGTTTAAAGGAAAAGATTTAAATTTTTGGAATTTGGAATTGATATTTTGGAATTTTATTTTTTACCAATAAAAATACAATCCTGGCTTGAGCCATTTCTATTAGTCTACCTTACACAAAAACTAATGGCAATAGAACAAAAAGTTCGGCTTGTTGAGAAATTGTTTGATCGTATTGAAATAGAAATTACTGCTTTCAAATCCGAAACCCATTTGTTCTGCAACGCTGGTTGTGGCAAATGTTGTTCTACACCCAATATTGACGCTTCGCCATTAGAATTTTTGCCTTGGGCATTCCATTTATTTTTGAATGGCAAAGCCGAAGAAACACTAGAAGAATTAAAAAATTCTACTACGAAAAATTGTTTATTATACCGCCCGCTTTCCGTTTTAGAACATCATAAAGGTAATTGCAGCAATTATAAATATCGCGGATTAATATGCCGTCTTTTTGGTTATGCCGCAAATACTGATAAATACGGAAAACTAAGATTAGCGACTTGCAAAATCATTAAGGAAGAACAACAAGAAAACTTCATTATAGCCGAAGAATCGATCAATAAAGATAAATACGTGCCCATTTTTACCGATTATTATATGCAGCTCGCCCAAATCGATCTTCGATTGTGAATTACTTTATTACCCATAAACGAAGCACTAAAAATGGCTATAGAAGAGGTTTTGCATTATTATGCCTATAGACCATTTCCGGGTGGATTAGAGAATATTGCTTAATTTAATTCGGATTTCTTTAATTCAATTACTTTTTCAATAAATTGTATTAAATTTTTTCGTTCTAAAGAAAATAAAGCAGTTTCATCTTCGGTACTTAAATACAAATCAGCAATGCTTTGTGCATCCATCTTTTTGTTCACATAATGATCTTCGGTATATTTTATAAGATTGTCCAGAAAAATATCATGTAGTTTTGCTTTTTCTAATGCTTCTTTATTGCCATCTTTTAATTTTTCCATTTCTGATTCTGGTAAATCAATAGTCAGGTACGTACAATCTACAGGAACTTTTGCCAGCATTTCTTTAGAAACTTTCCCACTGCCCAAGCAATAAGCACAAGGAGCCGGCACCCATTTTAAGAGTTTATTTAAACGTCGTATATCATTCCAATCAACAAAAGTTTTTCCCAAACATCTGGGGCATTCTACATTTGATTTTCTAAACAGGAAATTAAAAATGCTCATTTTTCTATGATTATTGTAGTGGTGTTGCTAATATAATTATTTATGTAAGAAAAATGGCTTTAGTAAAGTTTTTTTTAAAGAAAGGGTTTCTGGTTGGGAAAAATTGAAGTTAAAAAAACGTAAGTTTTGGTTTGCGGCTTTTAATTCTGATGCTTTATAGAAGTACAAACAATATTAAAAATAAATTAGAGTTATAATTGGCTATGTTTACCGTAGATGGAAATCAAATGTCTTATTTATAGTTAAAATCAAATTATTGTACCATTCGCATTAATGGGTAATGCCAAATCCCAGTTGTTTTGTGCTATTGCGTTTTCAAAACAAATTGGTCTGTAAACAGTATTTCTTAAAACTTTATTTGAATGATGTTCCAGCCAATCATGTCGAACATTAAGATATTGGGTAATCCATTTTTTTTCATCTCCACCATTTGCAGGTACAGATTCAGGGAACCTTTGGCGAAGAAAAGCCAATATAGTACCACTATGAATAAAACTATCGTAAATAACCAAAAGACTTAGAGGTAGCGTAAATTTCATGCTTGTAAACCATTTAAAAGCAGGTTGATAATAAATTTGATCGAAAAAAACATCCTGAGTTGATTTCATAACAGGATCGTTTTGTCCGGCATTTTTAAGTAAACCTTTAAAAGATGAATCTGTACATAAACTAGGTTGTTTTCCTATTTTATCTATAAATGGTTTGAATTGATCAGAAAATTGTCCATTGTTGGCGGCATATTGTTGTATCAATATTTTTAATACACCATACTCAGTTGTTTGACTTCTGCCATAGGTTATTTGTTTAATTCGGCTTCCGTTAATAACAGGACCATCTGCATAAATGGAAATATTAGAATAGTTTCCCGCGGGAGTTCCCGTTTCAAAAACATTAACCACCTGAATTATTTTTCTTTTTTGATTTGCTGAAATTGCCATGATTTTTTAGTTTAATATTATTTTGATTTGTAAAATAGGATTAACAGAAAGTATAAACCTGGGAATAGCGAATAAATAAAAACAGATTTGAGAAGAATATCTTCTATTTCAATGGTAAGTACAACTGTTAAAATGTTCTGACAATATTAATAATTGTTTAAGAGGTGCAAAAGGGGGTTTATACGGTTTTTTAATAAAAATGTAAAAAACAAACATTTTAATTATTTGTAATTGAAATGTTTATGTGTTTAATAAGGTCAGAGTAGAGATAATTAGATAATGATTACGCGCTATCTATAAAATTATCTAATTATCTAATTGACACATTATCTAATTTCTACATTATCTAATTGCCAGATTTCCTACATTTGTGCTCTTATGAAAAAAGCTTTCTCTCTCTTCGACTTTTCACAGAAAGTCAATTATAAAAATGAAATTTTAGCAGGTTTAACTGTAGCGATGACTATGATTCCGGAATCTTTGTCTTTTGCTATTTTAGCCGGATTTCCTCCTTTGGTTGGTTTATATGCCGCTTTTATTGCGGGTTTAGTTACGGCAATATTTGGCGGAAGACCCGGAATGATTTCTGGCGGAGCGGGAGCAACGGTTATTGTTTTAATCGCTTTAATGAAATCACACGGAATAGAATATGTTTTTGCCGCCGTTGCTTTAGGCGGAATCGTCCAGATTTGCATTGGACTTTTTAAGCTCGGAAAATTTATCAGACTAGTTCCACAACCCGTTATGTTTGGTTTCGTAAACGGATTGGCAGTTGTTATTTTCATGTCGCAATTAGAACAATTTAAAACCATAGTAAACGGACAAATTTCATGGCTTCAGGGAACTCCTTTGTATATTATGTTGGGTTTAGTTGCACTAACAATTGGTATTGTATTGCTTTTTCCGAAAATTACAAAAGCTGTTCCGGCTTCTTTGGTCGCAATTATGGTCGTTTTTGCAATCGTAATTATATTTAATATTGAAACAAAAACTGTCGAAGGTATTGCTTCTGTTCAAGGCGGATTTCCTCCTTTTCATATTCCAAATATCCCAATTTCTTTCGAGACTTTCAAAGTAATTTTCCCATATTCAGTAATAGTTGCAGCCGTTGGTTTAACCGAAGGTCTGTTGACATTAAACCTTGTTGATGAAATTACAGGAACTCGCGGAAACAGCAATAGGGAATGTATCGCACAAGGAAGTTCGAATATTTTAAATGGTTTCTTTTTTGGGATGGGAGGCTGTCCAATGATTGCTCAGACATTAGTAAATCTTTCGGCTGGTTCAAGAGCCCGACTTTCCGGAATAATTGCCGCATTAACAATCTTATTAATCATACTTTTTGGAGCTCCCATAATTGGAAAATTACCAATGGCAGCTTTAGTAGGCGTTATGATGATGGTTGCCATTACAACATTTGAATGGGCAAGTTTCAGGGTAATCAATAAAATGCCAAAACATGATATTTTCGTCGGAATTTTAGTGGCCGTGATTACTATTTTGTTGCATAATCTGGCTTTAGCAGTATTAATAGGTGTAATAATTTCGGCATTAGTTTTTGCTTGGGAAAGCGCCAAAAGAATTCAGGCCAGGCATTTTATTGATGAAAACGGAATAAAACAATACCAAATTTACGGACCATTATTTTTTGGTTCAATAGCGACATTTATGGAAAAATTTGACGCTCAAAATGATCCGGATCATGTAATTATAGATTTTAAGGAAAGCCGCGTATCCGATATGTCGGCAATTGAAGCATTAAATAATCTGACCAAAAAATACAGTCAGTTGAATAAAGTAATAGAATTAAAACACTTAAGTCCCGATTGCAGAACATTACTTAAAAATGCCGATGCCGTTATTAAAGTAAATGTGATTGATGATCCGAAATATAAAGTGGTTTCCTAAATTAGGAAATGTGTCAATTTGATAATTAGATAATGATTATGTGTTATCTATAAAATTTTCTAATTAGGAAATATCGAATCAAAATACATTGTGTGTTCTTTTCAATCTAATTATTAATACACTACTCCATTATCTAATTTTCTAATTATCAAATTGACACATTATCAATTAACAAGCATATCTTTTACTTCACTAAATTTCCCGTCCACATCTTCGATTTTTAAATCTAAAATATGAGCAATTAAAGGATAAACAGAAACATTTTGGAACGATCCAACTTCTTTACCAACTTTAAAAGCGGGACCTTTTGCGTAAAAAATGGCTTGCATATCTTTTCTTTTGTTATCATAACCGTGAGTTCCGCCTTTTATATTTTGGGTTTTATCGCTCACTAAACTATACCCTTTTTTAGCTTCGATAACAAAATCATGAACTCTCGGATTTGTTCCATAATGCAATCTTTTCGGAACTTCACCGGATTTCCAGAATTTGATATGTGGGACTTTTTTTAATGCTTTTGCAATCGAATCGATACAACCTGGTTTTGCTTCAAGACTCATAATCGGATTAATTACGTCTTTATAGCCCAGCCATTCCGGTTTTAAATAATCAAGAATAGCTACTTTTTTATTGTTGCTGATATCAGCCATTCCGTGATCTGAAACAATAATTAAATTGATTTGTTTTCCGATGGCTAATTGATCCAGTTTAGATGATAATTGTCCCATAACCGAATCCATTTTGTGAACCATTTTTTCATTTTCTGCAGAAAGAGGTCCAAAATTATGTCCCGTATGATCGGGTTCATCAAAATATAAGGTAATCAAATGCGGACGTTGTTTTTCAGGAAGCTGCAACCATTTTATAATAGTATCAATTCTGTTTCCGTACGGAATTTTATTGTCGTAATTTTTATAGATTCCAGGTCTTTTTTTATCTGTATCAGATCCCGGCCAGAAGAAAGAAGCACTTTTTACACCTTGATTTTCAGCAACATTCCAAATTGGATTTCCGCCATAAAAACGCGAATCATTTTTAGCATTTGTTGATAAGGAGAAAGATTCATTTAAAGCTTTATCATAAAAAACATTATTAATAATGCCGTGATGATCCGGATAAAGTCCGGTCACTATAGCATAATGATTTGGAAAAGTTTTACTAGGGTAAGAAGGTCGCATTGATTTTGCATGAACGCCTTCTTTAACAATTTTATCGAGATTTTGAAGGTGAAAATGTTTCGCATAATCCCAACGAAATCCATCCATAGAAACCAATACAACGTAATTTTCTTTCGAAGACTGAGAATAGGAGAAAGTAGTAATGAGTAAGAATGTAAAAAATAATAGGTGAGTGGTGAATTTTCTCATTTTGCAATTTTAAATAGAACTGCAAAGGTATTAATAACTGAATTTTTAATGAAAAACAGAATGTTAAACTAAAGAAAAGTTTGCCACGAATTTATGTTATAATCTTTATGGTGATAAAAAAGTTTGCCACGAATTCCACGAATTTTCGCCAATTTTTTATGTATAATTTATAGGAAAATAATTGGTGCTCATTCGTGAAATTCGTGGCGAAAAAATAGGCAAAAAAAACGTGTAATAGAATTTTCTATTACACGTTTTAAATTTTAAGAAGTTAAGAACGATTACATCATTCCTGGCATACCGCCACCCATTGGCATTCCGCCAGCACTTTCTTCTTTAATATCAATTAATGCACATTCTGTAGTAAGGATCATTCCGGCAACAGAAGCAGCATTTTCTAACGCTACACGAGTTACTTTTTTAGGATCGATAATACCAGCTTTAAGCATGTCAACATATTCGTCAGTTTTAGCATTGTATCCAAAATCACCAGAACCTTCACCAACTTTTGCTACCACTACAGAACCTTCAAGACCTGCATTTTCAACAATAGTTCTTAATGGAGATTCAACAGCGCGAGATACAATCTGAATTCCTGTAGCCTCGTCAGCGTTGTCAGCTTTAAGATCAGCCAATGCCGCTTTTGCTCTTAATAAAGCAACACCTCCACCAGCAACAATTCCTTCTTCAACAGCAGCACGCGTTGCATGTAATGCATCATCTACTCTGTCTTTTTTCTCTTTCATTTCAACTTCAGATGCAGCACCAACATAAAGAACAGCAACACCACCAGCTAATTTAGCCAAACGTTCCTGCAATTTTTCTTTATCATAATCAGATGTTGTAGCTTCCATCTGACCTTTAATTTGGTTTACTCTGTTCTTGATGATATCAGCTTCACCAGCACCACTTACAATTGTAGTGTTGTCTTTATCAATAGAAACTCTTTTTGCAGTTCCTAACATTTCGATAGTTGTATTTTCTAGTGTATAACCTCTTTCTTCAGAAATTACAGTTCCACCAGTTAAGATAGCGATATCTTCTAACATTGCTTTTCTTCTGTCTCCAAAACCTGGAGCTTTTACAGCAGCAATTTTAAGGGCACCTCTTAATTTATTTACTACAAGAGTTGAAAGAGCTTCTCCGTCAACATCTTCAGCAATAATTAATAATGGTTTTCCTGATTGAGCAACTGGCTCTAAAACAGGTAGTAATTCTTTTAAAGAAGAAACTTTTTTGTCGTATAATAAAATATATGGAGAGTCTAACTCAACTTCCATTTTCTCTGGGTTTGTTACGAAGTAAGGAGAAAGATATCCTCTGTCAAACTGCATACCTTCAACAACGTCAACGAAAGTATCCGTTCCTTTAGCTTCTTCAACAGTAATAACACCTTCTTTTCCTACTTTAGCGAAAGCAGTAGCGATAAGTTCACCAATAACTTCGTCGTTATTAGCAGAGATAGAAGCAATTTGTTTGATTTTATCAGAATCACTTCCTACTACTTTAGCTTGTTTTGCAAGATCAGCAACAATCGCTTCAACAGCTTTATCGATACCACGTTTCAAATCCATTGGATTTGCACCTGCAGCAACGTTTTTAAGACCTTCTTTAACGATTGCCTGAGCTAAAACTGTAGCAGTTGTAGTTCCGTCACCCGCTAAATCATTGGTTTTAGAAGCTACTTCTTTAACCATTTGTGCGCCCATGTTTTCTAATGGGTCTTTTAATTCGATTTCTTTTGCAACAGAAACACCATCTTTAGTAACAGTTGGTCCACCAAATGATTTTCCGATGATTACGTTACGACCTTTTGGTCCAAGAGTTACTTTTACAGCATTTGCTAATGCATCAACACCACGTTTTAATCCGTCACGTGCTTCAATATCAAATTTTATATCTTTTGCCATTTCTTTTTTGTTTAATGTTTGATTTGTTTCAAGTTTTGCAGTCTTAATTCTTAATACTCAGAACTTAATACTTATTGTTTTTTTAGATTATCGCTAAGATATCATCTTCACGCATAATCAAATAATCAGTTCCTTCAAGTTTTAATTCTGTTCCAGCATATTTACCATAAAGAACAGTATCGCCAACTTTTACGGTCATAGTGTGATCTTTAGATCCATTTCCTACAGCTACAACAGTTCCTTTTTGTGGTTTTTCTTTGGCAGTATCCGGAATAAAAATCCCTGAAGCAGTTTTAGTTTCAGCTGCAACAGGCTCAATAAGTACGCGATCTGAAAGCGGTTTAATGTTTAAGGCCATGATTTTATATTTATTATAAGTTATACAAGTTATACGTTTTTAATGTTCTATTGGATTTCAGAAATTGTGCCATGCTCTTAAAACTGACATTATTTCTTAAAAAAAATGCCAGCTTTGACAGGCTGGCATTTTATATTTATATCAAAATTATTATTTCGCTGCAGGAGTTGCCGGAGCAGGAGTTTGTTGAACCGGAGCAGTTGGCGTATTAGCAGCCGGAGCTTCAGTTTTTTCAATAATTTTAGAATCAGTATCACTTAATGATCCTGAAAAGCTTAAGCTTGAAAGCAAAATTAAAGCAATCAAAATAGTAGCCAAAGTCCAAGTACTTTTGTCTAAAAAGTCAGTTGTTTTTTGTACCCCACCTAACATTTGAGTTCCGCTGATAGTAGAAGATAATCCTCCTCCTTTAGGGTTTTGTACCATGATTACTACGATCAATAGAAAGCAAACTATTGTGATTAAAACTAAAAAAATTGAAAATGTGCTCATTGTTTAATTATTATTGTTATTTTGTTGTAAAATCTTTATATCCGAAATACGGTCTGCAAAGAAACTAATTTTTTCTGGATATTTCAAAATTAATATTTCATATGCTTGTATTGCCTTCGTATATTTCTTTTGTTCCAGATATACACGGGCTAAAGTCTCTGTCATTAAATAGGTATTGTCCTCTTTATTAAGGTCATACTGTACTGTTGTATTGATTGCAGTCTGCTTTATTGGAGAGATTTTTGGATTTGTTTCGATGAATTTATTAATTATTTCCGCCTTCTTCTTTTTATCTTCGTCCATTACTTCTGTTTGAGTACCATTGTCCGGAACAATTTTGGCAACAGCTTTTATAACAGGTTCAGGAGCTGGTAAAAGAATTTCTTCTTTTTCTTTAACTTTTTCTGTTTTTATTTCTTGTGCTTTTATTTCTTTTAAAGGGTTCTCTTTTACAGTTACTTCATTTGTTCTGTCAATAGGTTCTGTCCTGGCTAATTGAAGCCATTCCTGAAAAGAATGTTTTTCATTAACAGAAAAATCTAATGGTTTTCCTATTTCCAGATGTTCTCTGGCAACTTTTATTGATTCTTGAATTTCAGGACTTTGAATTTCTTTTGATTCTTCGTCTTTTTCTTCTTCGTTTTCTCCAATTTCTTTAACTTCTTCTTCAACTTGAAGTTCTTCAAAAACAATTGTCGCATTTTCTTCTATAGAAACTGGCACCAATTCTTTAATTGCTTCAGGTTCTTGAGTTGGTTTTGCTTCTTCAAAAACAACTGTCGAAGCTTCTTTTAAAGATATATATATTGATTCCTCAATAGGATCAATTCGAATTAAAGGAGTTTCATCATCAACTATTTCATCAAAAAAAGTTGGCGTTGGTTCTTTAACGGAAGTTGTAATAGTTTCTTCTTCGATAGATTCAATCGGTTCTTCTGTTTTTACAACTTCTTCAAAAGTTATTGTTGTAGGTTCTGTTTCAGAAGTTACATAAGGTTGTTCGATAGATTCAATTGGTTCTTCTGTTTTTACAACTTCTTCAAAAATTATAGTTGCAGGTTCTGTTTCAGAAGTTACAATAGATTCTTCGATAAATTCAATAGGTTGTTCTTCTTCTGTTTTTACAACTTCTTCAAAAATTATAGTTGCAGGTTCTGTTTCAGAAATTACAATAGATTCTTCAACAGATTCAATTGGTTTTTCTTCTGTTTTTACGTCTTCTTCAAAAATTATCGTAGTACCTTCTTTATCAGAGGTTATAGTTGGTTCCTCAATAATTGGATCAATTGGTTTTTCTTCTGTTTTTACCGGTTGTTCAAAAGTTACGGATGTAGCTTCTTTTATAGAATTTAAAATAGATTGTTCGATAGGATCAATCCTAACTTCGGTAACTTTTTTGATTTCTTCAGGTGAAATAATTTGGCTGTCGAAAACTGTAATCTGTAGAAGATCTCTAAGTTTTTGATCATAATATTCACTTTGGATAGAAGTGAAAGTCTCTGAAGTAATAAAATCAAACAAAACCGAACGATCACTTGTATGTGCTGCTGTAACTTTTAAAGCATAATTATACTTAAAGCTGTTTTGATTGTAAAGTCCTTTTAATCGCAGTGCACGCGCACTTTGAAAATACGGAAATTCATTCAAAACATCTCCTAATGCATCCGCCTGCTTTTCTGTAATAGCATCAGGTTTGTTTATTAGGTAGTTATAATCAGTTACATTCATTATTTTTTGTTTAATCGTTGAAATTTGCTTAATTGTATAATCGATAGTGTTAATCGTTATCACTTAATGAATAAACGATTTACCGATTAAACCAGAAAACTACCATTTTGCTAATGACTCATTAAAAATATCCTGAGTAATCCTGTCATAAATCTCTTTGATAGCAGCATTTAAAGCAGAACCTACAAGTTGTTGATCTCCAGGATAATCTTTGTAGAATTCGAAAGTTTTCTCAAAATCATCTGTTTCTTTCTTTTTATTCGAAAATCTAACTCGTATACGAATCGTTAAACGGTTTTGTGCTGCTCCAACATTCCCATCAGACGTCACAGCAGTCGCTGTCATAGGAGTTGTTCTGTAATCTATAATCTCCCCTTCATAAAGCAAATCACCGCCGCTGCTTACCAAGTTTAAATTGGTTTGGCTCTGAATTAAATCTTGCAAAGCCAATGTGAAATCTCTGTCGATTCCAGGCTCGATCAAATCAGCATTATTCTGAAAAAAGTTAACCTGAAAAGTGTCAGCATCGATTTTTCCTGTTCCTGTAAAATTGTAAACTCCGCAGCCGCTGAAAGTTGTAGCGATTATCAGAATTAAAATATATTTTAAGTTTTTCATTTTTTAGTTTAAGAATTGCTTCGCCAGTTGAATGGCGTTTGGCCAAAGATATTCATTTTCGTTTAAAAAAAAATTGCGTCCTTGTGTCTTCGTAGCAAAAACTACAAATCAAATTGTTTAATTTTTCGATATAAAGTTCGTTCCGAAATGCCTAATTCATCAGCAGCAGCTTTTCGTTTTCCTTTATTTTTTTCTAATGATTTTTTGATCATTTCGATTTCTTTTTGTTCTAAACGCAAAACTTCTTCTTCCTCAATTGTTTCGGCAAACAAGTAATTATCATCCTGCATTTGGTAATTATCTTCGCGCGTTGCAGGCGTCATAACAGCTGTTCTTGGTTCTTCTTCAAAATCTATTTCACTGTCATTTTCCTGAGAACCGTATATTTTCTGAATTAAATTCGGATTTATATCCTGTACTTTCGAACTGCCGTTTTTCATTAATTCCAAAGTCAGTTTTTTCAAATCATTCAAATCACTTTTCATATCAAAAAGCACTTTGTATAAAATGTCTCTTTCGGTACTAAAATCGCTTTCTTTTTTCTTATCGTTGATTACCGATGGTAAATTGCTTCCTTCGGTTGGTAAATACGATTGTAAAGTAGACAATGTAATATCGCGATTGGTTTCTAAAACCGAAATTTGTTCCGCTACATTTCGCAGCTGACGAATATTTCCGTTCCATCTGAATTTTTGCAAAAGCTGAACCGCATCGTCATCTAACTTTAACGGAGGCATTTTGTATTTATGCGCAAAATCGGCAACAAATTTTCTAAACAATAAATGAATGTCTTCGTTTCTTTCGCGTAAAGGCGGTAAAGTAATTTCGACAGTTGTTAAACGATAGTACAAATCCTCACGGAATTTGCCTTTTTCGATCGCATTGAATAAGTTTACGTTTGTTGCTGCCACGATTCTAACATTCGTTTTTTGAACCTGAGATGAACCTACTTTTATAAATTCTCCGTTTTCAAGAACACGAAGTAAACGAACCTGAGTTGTTAATGGCAATTCACCAACTTCATCAAGAAAAATGGTTCCGCCATCTGCCACTTCAAAATAACCTTCACGCGTGCTTGTAGCTCCGGTAAAAGCACCTTTCTCATGTCCAAAAAGTTCACTGTCAATTGTTCCTTCCGGAATTGCACCACAGTTTACAGCAATATATTTTCCGTGCTTTCTGTGTGAAAGCGAATGAATTATTCTCGGAATATTTTCTTTACCAACACCACTTTCCCCAGTCACCATTACCGAAATATCAGTAGGAGCAACCTGAATGGCTTTTTCGATAGCGCGATTTAATTTCGGATCATTTCCAATAATCTCAAATCGCTGTTTTATTGCTTGAACTGTTTCCATGTAAAATTTTGTTTCAAGTTTTATTTGTTTCAGGTTTCAAGTTACGGAATGTATACGAGTCTTAAAACCACAAATAATATTTTTCGTTTGTCATTCCCGATAACTATCGGGATAAAATGATTAACACAGATTTTTTAAATCGACGAATAACTTTTTTCAAGTAATTTGATTATCATTAAATTAACCACAAATTACGCAAATTAGCGCAAATTTATTTTATGAATTTATTAATCGTTTATGTATTAGTGATTTATTTTGAAAGTTTACAATTATCCCCACAGGGGTATCTGCAAGTTTCATGTAATTTAATGTTTGGGCAAGATGATCATTGCTAATTTCTTTCACAGATTTCACCTCTAATATTATATCGTCATAAACTATGAAATCTGCATAAAATTTATGAGGCAAAATAATTCCTTTATATTCTATTGCAAACTCCTTTTCTCGTTGATAGGGAATTTGATGAATTTTGAATTCAATTTCTAATGCGTCTTTGTATACAATTTCAAGTAATCCAGATCCTAATAATCTATGTACTTCCATACAGATTCCAACAATTTTATAGTTTTCGTTTTTCTTGTAATAATATTCGTTTGAGTCAGGCATGGAAATTAATTTGTGAAAATTTGTGAAATTTGCGGTTAAAAATCTAATTCATACTGCTCAATCCAACAGCTTCACCTTTTAAAGTTCCGCTTGTGCAGCTTGTGATTTTTACATTTACAAAATCCCCAATCTTATAATTCTCTTTCGGGAAAACCACTGTAATACTTTGAGAATTTCTTCCTGAGAATTCTTCGGTTGATTTTTTTGAAACTTTTTCGACCAAAACTTCAACAACTTGTCCAACAAATTCTTCGCTTCTAAACCAGGCATGTTTTTGTTGTAAATCGACAATTTCCTGTAATCTTCTCGCTTTTGTTTCTTCCGGAACATCATCTTCCATTTTTCTTCCGGCCAAAGTTCCCGGACGTTCAGAATACGAATACATATAACCGAAATTATATTTTACATATTCCATCAAACTCATGGTATCCTGATGATCTTGTTCGGTTTCTGTTGGGAAACCCGCAATCATATCTTGTGAAATTGAAGCATTCGGAATAATCGACCTGATTTTATCAATCAAAGTCATATATTCTTCGCGGGTGTGCAAACGATTCATTTCCTTTAAAATTCGGTTACTTCCGGACTGAACAGGTAAGTGAATGTGTTTGCAAATATTAGGATGTTTCGCAATAACATGCAAAACACTTTCGTGCATATCCTGTGGATTAGAAGTCGAAAATCTGATTCTCATTTTAGGGAAACCTACAGCAACCATTTCAAGCAATTGATCAAAATCTACTGCCGTTGCTTTTTGCATTTCAGATGCGTTTACGAAATCTTTTTTCAAACCACCCCCATACCAAAGATAACTGTCAACGTTTTGCCCCAAAAGTGTAATTTCCTTAAAGCCTTTATCCCATAAATCCTGAATTTCTCCCATAATACTCTGAGGTTCACGACTACGCTCACGTCCGCGTGTAAAAGGTACAACGCAAAACGTGCACATATTATCACAACCGCGCGTGATCGAAACCAAAGCTGTAATTCCGTTGCTCATCAAACGAACCGGCGAAATATCTCCGTACGTTTCCTCTTTCGATAAAATTACATTTATTGCGTCGCGGCCTTCTTCAACTTCTGCTAATAAATTTGGCAAATCTTTATAAGCATCAGGACCAACAACAAGGTCAACTATTTTTTCTTCCTCTAGGAATTGGCTTTTCAAACGCTCGGCCATACAGCCCAAAACGCCCACTTTCATTTTCGGATTAATACGTTTCACCGCATTATATTTCTCCAGACGTTTACGAATAGTTTGCTCCGCCTTGTCTCTGATCGAGCAGGTATTTACAAGAACCAAATCGGCATCTTCAAGAGTTTGTGTCGTATTATATCCGTTTATCGATAAAATGGAAGCTACGATTTCACTGTCCGAAAAATTCATCGCACAACCGTAACTTTCTATAAAAAGTTTCTTGGTATTTTCAGGTTTATTCTCCAAAACAAGACTTTCGCCCTGCTTGCTTTCTTCAATAATCTTTTCCATTGTATAATTTCAAAGTGCAAAGATAACGCAAATGTGTTCAATATGACAAGATGGCAGAAAAGAAATTTTAGATTTTAGAGTTAAGATTTTAGATTGCTAATTAACAATTGCTGATTTTAAATTTTAATAATAGCGACTTAAATAACGGCCAATTAATAATAATCTGTAGATAAGAAGATTAATCTAAAATCAACAATCGAAAATCTAAAATAATTTGTAGCTATTTCCGGCTTTCCGCTACATCCCGATAGCTATCGGGACATAAAAATGCAAAGTTTCTAATGTTTTTAAAAAGAGCTTCTCCCAAAGCTTCGGGAGTCGCTTTTTTAAAACAAGAAACTTTTTACATTTTTTACTCCGGGCTTTTCACTATAATCCGGGCTAGGAATCTGCAGTAAAAAAGAATATTTCTCGGTCATAATCCTTTAAAAATTATACCTATATATATAATAGGTACGATTACAGATAAATGTGCAATTTTAGCAATCATAATATTAAAATAACTCAAAAATGCATTATCGAGGCTGATATTTAAAAAAAATAGATACTTTTGTTGCAGAAAAATAGAGCAATGGCAAAGAATTTAGTAATAGTTGAGTCACCTGCAAAGGCGAAAACAATAGAGAAATTTCTAGGAAGTGATTTTCAGGTAGAGTCAAGTTATGGGCACATAGCCGACTTACCATCTAAGGAAATAGGTGTAGATGTAGAAAATGGATTTAAACCTAAATATGAAGTTTCTCCAGATAAAAAAGCCTTAGTAAGTAAACTTAAAACATTATCTAAGAATGCCGAAATGGTTTGGTTAGCAAGTGATGAGGACCGCGAAGGAGAAGCTATTTCATGGCACTTGGCGGAAGAATTAAAACTAGATGTTAAAAAAACCAAGCGAATTGTTTTTCACGAAATTACCAAATCTGCGATTCTTAAAGCAATCGACAATCCAAGAGAAATTGATTATAATTTAGTAAACGCACAACAAGCACGTCGTGTTTTGGACCGTTTGGTAGGTTACGAATTGTCTCCGGTTTTATGGAGAAAAATCAAAGGCGGACTTTCTGCCGGACGTGTGCAATCCGTTTCGGTTCGTTTGATTGTAGAAAGAGAACGCGAAATTCAAAACTTTAATGCAGTTGCGAGTTATTCTATCGTAGCAGAATTTGTGAATGAGGCAGGAAAAACTTTCAAAGCCAAATTACCAAAGAACTTTAATACTAAAAAAGAAGCCGAAGATTTTTTAAATAAAAACATCGGATCACAATATAAGGTAGCAGATTTAGAAACTAAACCTACCAAAAAATCCCCAACAGCACCATTTACAACTTCTACATTGCAACAAGAAGCAGCAAGAAAATTGTATTTACCAGTTGGAATCACCATGCAGCTTGCGCAGCGTTTATACGAAGCCGGACTTATTACTTATATGAGAACGGATAGTGTGAATCTTTCTGCTGAAGCAATGAGTGCTGCAGAAGCTGAAATCATAAAATCATACGGAAAAGAGTTTTCTAAACCCCGAACTTTTGCCAACAAAAGTAAAGGCGCACAAGAAGCGCACGAAGCAATTCGTCCAACAGATATGTCGCGCCATACTGTAAATATCGATCGTGATCAGGCGCGTTTATACGATTTGATCTGGAAAAGAACATTAGCGTCTCAAATGAGCGATGCACAATTAGAAAGAACAAACGTAAAAATTGAAGCCAATAATCATAGCGAAATTTTTACAGCTTCCGGAGAAGTTTTGCTTTTCGAAGGTTTCCTAAAAGTGTATTTAGAAGGTCATGATGACGATGAAGAAGAACAAGAAGGAATGTTGCCTGCATTAAAAGTAAACGAAAAATTAGTTAACAATTATATTACAGCAACCGAAAGATATTCAAGACCTCCGGCAAGATATACAGAAGCTTCGTTGGTGAAAAAATTAGAAGAATTAGGAATTGGTCGTCCGTCTACGTATGCGCCAACTATTTCGACTATCATCAATAGAAATTATGTTGAAAAAGGAACTCTTGAAGGTCAGGAACGTAATTATACACAACTTACTTTGCAAACTGGTAAAGTAGGAGAGAAGTTGCTGAAAGAAAATACAGGTTCTGATAAAGGAAAATTAGTCCCAACAGATATCGGGACAATCGTAACGGATTTCCTGGTTAAGAATTTTGGAAACATATTAGATTATAATTTCACTGCAAAAGTAGAGCAGGATTTTGACGAAATTGCCGAAGGAAATATTGACTGGGCAATTATGATGCAGGAGTTCTACAATAAATTTCATCCAAATGTAAAAGAGGTTGAAGCGAATGCAGAACGTGAAAGCGGAGAAAGAATACTTGGAAAAGATGCAGACGGAAGACAAGTTTCTGTTCGTTTAGGAAAATTTGGACCAATGGCTCAAATTGGAGAAGCCGATGATGAAGATAAAAAATTCGCCAGTTTGATGTCTGATCAAAATATCGGAAACATTACCCTTGAAGAAGCTTTGAATTTGTTTTTATTGCCTAAAAACTTAGGTGAATATAAAGGAGAAGAAGTAGAGGTTAGCAACGGTCGTTATGGTCCTTATGTTCGTCACGGAAGTGTGTTTATTTCTTTGCCAAAAGGAGAAGATCCGTTAAGTCTTTCTAAAGAAAGAGCGCAAGAGTTAATTGATGAAAAAGCAATTGCTGATGCTCCAATTGCAGTTTATAAAGGAGAAGGTGTTCAGAAAGGTGTGGGGCGTTTTGGTCCTTTCATCAAATGGAATGGTCTTTTTGTAAATGTTAGTAAAAAATACAATTTTGATAATTTATCGCAACAAGATGTTGAAGAACTGATTGAGGATAAATTGCAAAAAAATATAGATAAAGTGCTTCACAATTGGGAAGACGAAGGGATTTTGGTTGAAAAAGCACGTTGGGGCCGTTCAGTAATCACAAAAGGCAAAATCAAAATTGAATTAAGTAAAGACGTTGATGCAACAAAATTGACATTGGCGGAAGTTCAGGAAATGATTGCTAAAAAGACACCAGCTAAAAAAGCTCCAGCCAAAAAAACAACAACAGCAAAAAAAGCACCAGCTAAGAAAACAGCCGCTAAAAAGAAATAAAAAATGGAATTTGATTTTCTAGAACCAGTTAACGACGGAATTTTAAAATTCATTAGTTCGTTGTCTTCACAAGAGTTGGGTAGTAAAATTGTTTTGCATACTCAAGATCAATTTCCTGATATTGATAAAATTACGATTGCAATTGTTGGTGTTTTAGAAGATCGCAGAAACAGCAATGCCATTAATGAAGTAAGCTTAAATGCTATTCGTAAGAAGCTTTATAGCATGTTTCCCGGTAATTGGGATGCTTCAATTGCTGATTTAGGAGATATTCTTGCCGGCGATTCTGTAGAAGATACTTACTTTGCTCTTAAAAAGGTAACAGCTACCTTAATTAAGAATAAAGTGATTCCTATAGTCCTGGGAGGTTCGCAGGATCTGACCTATGCTTTGTATCGCGCTTATGACGATTTAGAGCAAATGGTAAATATGGTTGCAGTAGATAACAGATTTGATTTTGGAAAGGAAAATGAAACAGTTTCGGCTAATTCATATCTCACTAAAATCATAATTGATGAGCCTAATAACCTCTTTAATTACTGTAATATAGGATATCAGACCTATTATAATTCGCAGGAAGAAATTGATTTGATTGAGAAATTGTTTTTTGATGCTTATCGTTTAGGCGAAATATCAAATAATATAGCATTGGCTGAACCGGTTTTTAGAGATGCTGATCTGGTAAGTATTGATTTAAATTCAATAAAATCATCTGATTCAGGAAACAATATTTCCTTTGAACCTAACGGTTTTAATGGAAAAGAGATCTGCTCATTGGCCAGATATGCGGGGATTAGCGATAAAGTTTCATCATTTGGAATCTTTAATCACAATAATACCGTATATGAGTCAGCGATGATAGCTCAGATAGTTTGGTATTTTATAGAAGGATATCATTATCGATCAAAAGAATATCCTTTTGGAAGCAGAACAAATTATTTAAAATATATTGTGCCGCTGGAAGATGAAGAATTGATTTTTTATAAAAGTGACAAAACAGAACGTTGGTGGATAGAAATTCCTTACGAATCTAATGGTCACAATAAATTGAAAAGAAATACGTTATTACCGTGTTCTTATGACGAATATCTCTCTGCTTGCAATCAAGAATTGCCAGAAAGATGGTGGAAGGCACAAAGAAAAAATGCTTTGTGAAGTAAAGTTTTACAATAATTTTTTTGTTTTTTGCGTTATTAAAAAATCGTTAAGAATTATTAGTAGGTTAAGGTTTACAAAATATAAAATTTAACGTTTTACGTCGATTTTTTGCGTTAGTTTATCGATGAAATATTTTTTTTTTATTTTATTTAACATTATTTTTGAACGGTAAAATAAATTTCGCAACTAGTATTGTTTTTTAGATAAATAATAAATACGTTTACGAACTTATAATAATGAATAGATAATCCCAAATTTATATGAAGAAGTTTATTGCATTTGCAGCAATTTTAACACTAGTAATTGGCTGTGGTAAGTCAGGTGACAAAGGTGAATTGGTTGGTGTTACAGGAGGAAAATGGCATCCTGAAAAACCTTATGGTATGACTTTGGTTCCAGGCGGATCATTTATCATGGGTAAATCTGATGCTGATTTAGCTAATGTAGAAGACGCTCCTACTAAAACCGTGACGGTTCGTTCATTTTATATGGATGAAACAGAAATTACAAACAGTGAGTATCGCCAGTTTGTAGAATGGGTAAAAGATTCTACAATGAGAGTTCGTCTGGCTATTTTAGCTGATGAAACAGGTCAGAAACCTACTGGAGGTAAAGGAAGTAAAGGCGGAAGTATTTCTGATTATGCATTTAATGATTCTGAGCCGGACAAAATGACTGCTTACGATAAATACATGTATGATAATTACTATAGTGTAGGTACAAAAGACGATCCTTATGCCGGAAGAAAACTAAACAAAAAAGTGAAGTTGATTAAAGATACTAAAGCTTATCCGGATGAGTATTACGCTGAAGTAATGGATTCTATGTATTTGCCAATTGAAGAATCATATAATGGTTTAAGAACAATTGATGTAAATAAATTGAAATTCCGTTATTCCTGGATGGATATTCAGGCTGCTGCAAAAGCTAAAGTTGGAAAAAGAAAAGACTTCGTTAAAACAGAACAAGTAAGTGTTTATCCTGACACAACAGTTTGGATTAAAGATTTTGCTTACTCTTATAATGAGCCAATGCACAATGATTATTTCTGGCATAAAGCTTACGGAGATTATCCTGTAGTTGGTGTAACCTGGAAACAAGCAAAAGCATTCTGTGCCTGGAGAACATTAAATAAAAACAGTTATATTAAATCTAAGAAAAAAGGGCGTGATCTTGTAAATGCATTCAGATTACCAACTGAAGCAGAATGGGAATACGCTGCAAGAGGAGGTCTGGAATCAGCTACTTACCCTTGGGGAGGACCTTACACTAAAAGTGACAGAGGTTGTTTCTTAGCAAACTTCAAACCTAACAGAGGAGATTATGCTGCTGACGAAGCTTTATATACTGTTGAGGCTAAATCTTACGAACCAAACGGTTACGGATTATACAACATGGCAGGAAACGTTTCAGAGTGGACAGATTCAGCTTACAATCCAAATGCATATGAATACGTTTCTACAATGAACCCTAACGTAATTGACGGAAACAATCAAAGAAAAGTAGTTCGTGGTGGATCTTGGAAAGATGTTGCTTACTTCTTACAAGTAAGTACTCGTGATCACGAATATGCGGACTCTGCAAGAAGTTATATTGGTTTCAGAACTGTACAGGATTACATGGGAACTCAAACAACAGGAAGCGGAAAAAAGAAAAGTAAATTATAATTTATCAATAACCAAATCGAATCTATTTAAAATTAAAACCTAAAAAAAAGTATTATGGCATTATTAAGTAAAAAAGCAATGAATTTCGCTTATGGTATGGGAGCGGCAGTAGTAATCGTTGGAGCATTATTCAAAATTACTCACTTTGAAATTGGACCATTAACAGGTACATTAATGCTTTCAGTTGGATTATTAACAGAGGCGTTGATCTTTGCACTTTCTGCTTTCGAACCAGTTGACGATGAGTTAGATTGGACTCTTGTTTATCCAGAATTAGCTAACGGTCAGGCTAGAAAAAAAGCGGATAAAGTTGAAACTCCTTCTGATGCCCAAGGATTGTTGTCTCAAAAATTAGACGTTATGTTGAAAGAAGCTAAAATTGACGGTGAATTAATGTCAAGTTTAGGAAATTCTATCAAAAACTTCGAAGGAGCTGCAAAAGCAATTTCTCCAACAGTAGATTCTATTGCAGGACAAAAGAAATATGCTGAAGAAATGTCTATGGCTGCTGCGCAAATGGAATCATTAAACAGCTTATACAAAGTACAATTAGAAAGTGCTTCAAGAAATGCACAGGCAAACAGCGAAATCGCTGAAAATGCTTCTAAATTAAAAGAACAAATGCAATCAATGACTGCAAACATTGCTTCTTTAAACAGTGTTTACGGTGGTATGCTTTCTGCAATGAGTAACAAAGGATAATTAGTTTTTAACTATTATATTAAATTTATTAATAAGAACTAATTAGAAAAAAATGGCAGGAGGAAAATTAACCCCTAGACAGAAGATGATTAACCTGATGTATCTGGTTTTCATCGCAATGTTAGCAATGAACGTATCAAAAGAAGTAATATCAGCTTTTGGTTTAATGAATGAGAAATTTGAAAGCTCAAATACTTCATCAATTCAAACAAATGCGACTTTACTAACTTCTTTAGATCAAAAAGCTGCAGAAGCAAAAGGAGAATTTGCTACAGCTGCAGAAACTGCACATAAAGTAGAAGCAATTACAAAAGATTTTTACGCTTACATTGGAAGTTTGAAAGCTCAGGCTATAAAAGGATTTGAGGTTGAAAAAGAAACTGGAAAATTACCTTATGAAGCGATGGATAGAGGAGATAATATCGACGACTGGTTTACAGGAGAAGGATATACTGCTAAAGGGAAAGACATCATTGCTCATATTGAAAAATATAAAGCAGATATGAAAGCTGCCTTATCTGATAAAAAGTATGCTTTAATTGTTGGAGAAATTGAAAAGAAATTTGATGTTTCTGATGTAAAAAACAAAGAAGGTTTAAAAGATAAGTATTTAGCGTATCACTTCAAAGGATTTCCTGCGATTGCTTCAGCTGCAAAACTTTCAACTTGGCAAAATGACGTTCAAAAAGCAGAATCTGATGTTTACAGTGCTGCTTTAGGAAAAGCTGCTGTTGCTGCTGCTTCTATGAATAATTATCAGGCAATTGTTGTTTTAGATAAAAGTGCTTATTTCCAAGGAGAAAAAGTTACTGGTAAAGTAGTTTTAGGTCGTTATGACGAAAACACAAAACCTACTTCATTCCAAGGTCCTGGACAAATTGTTAACGGACAGGCTGTTATCTCTTTAACTGCTGGTGGTGTAGGAGAGCAAAATATTGACGGTCAATTTACTTTCTTAGAAGATGGAAAAAATATTCCTCTTAAATTTAAAGGAAATTATGTTGTAGTACCAAGACCAAATTCAGCTACAATTTCTGCAGACAAAATGAATGTAGTTTATAGAGGTGTTGTTAACCCAATCTCTGTATCATTCGCTGGTGTTGCTGATAATAAAGTTGCTGCAAGTGCTCCTGGATTATCTTCTGCTGGTAAAGCTGGTAAATATAACATGAGCCCGGGTGCAGGTACTGAAGCTACTATTTCTGTTACAGGTACATTACCAAACGGAGACAAAGTTACAGATAAGAAAACATTTAGAATTAAAGGTATTCCTGGGCCAACAGGAACAATTAGAGGTGAAATGGGTGTTGTTAAAGGACCTAAATCTAACTTAGAAATTGCTACTATTGGTGCTAAATTACTTGATTTTGATTTCGAAGTTGGTTTAGATGTTGTTGGATTTAACTTAAAAATTCCTGGACAACCTACAGTTGTTGTTGCTGGTAATAAATTAAATGCACAATGTAAACAAATTCTTTCAAGAGCTGGAAAAGGAGATCAGGTTACTATTTCTGAAATTAAAACTAAACTTGTTGGAGCTGGTAGCTATTTATTACCAAGAACTGCTCCGGTAATTTTTGAAATACAATAATAAAAGTAGGTAAGACTACGTTCAAAATCTTATAATGATACCACGATGAAAGTAAGAAATTTTTTAATAGCTATTGTTTCTATTGCAGGAGGTTTTGCTTCTAATGCGCAATCGAATTTGCTAAACGCAAAAACACCTGAACAAATAGGACTAAAGACTCCGGCACAACTTATCTCAGACAATGATAAGCCATTAGCTTATGGTTATGTAGATGATAGAGATGTTTTGATGGGAAAAACTACTTGGGAAATCATTGATTTAAATGAAAAAATCAACTTTCCATTATATTTTCCTGTAGATACGGCAAATATTGGTTCTGATAGACGTTCACTATACGACGTATTGACGAAAGCTGTTAAAAACGGCAAAGTAACTGAAGTTTATAGCGACAGTTATTTCAATACTAAAAAATCTATGAAAGACATCGAAGGTGCATTATCACGTATTGACACTACAGATGCTGGTAGAGAATTGATCAACCAATATCCGGATGACTACAAAACTCACGTTGTGAAGAAAAAAGTAGTTACCGGTACAGGTAAAAAGAAAGTTGTTACTTATGTTGATGAAACAGTTGGTGCAACAAGAACAGTTCCTTCTGAGTATATCCTGAAACAGGATCTTACTGCAGCAGATGTTACACAATATAAAATTAAAGGATACTGGTATTTTGACAAACGTCAAAGTGAATTGAAATATCGTTTACTAGGAATATGTCCTGTAACTCCTGACGTTTATACAATGAATAGTGATGAAAAGGATTATATTGAGTTATTCTGGGTTTTCTTCCCAAATGCGAGAGAAGCATTGCACGAAGCAAAAGCATTTAATGACAATAATTCAGCATTGCCAATCTCATTTGATCAAATACTAAACTCCAGACGTTTTAATGCAGTTGTCTACAAGGAAGAGAACATGTATGGAGACAGAGCAATTAGTGATTACATGAAGGATAATGCACAAAACCAATTGTTGGAATCTGAAAGAGTAAAAGAGAAGATTCGTAACTTCGAACAAGATATGTGGAACTACTAAAAGTATTCTAAAACATAAATGAAAAGCCCTTGCTACAAATGTAGTAAGGGCTTTTTGCTTTCATCACTTTAAAGATAACATGCCTGAATATTATTTCTATGTTATCCTTTTAATTCGATAAATAATTATTTAATCAATTTTTAAATATTGTAAGAAAAATAGCAATATAATTTGTAATATTGCGTTGTAATATCTTATAATAATATAATGATGAAATTAAAGAGTTTATTAATAGCGATTATTTTTATTGCTGGAAGTTTTGCTTCTAATGCACAATCTAATTTACTTAATGCCAAAACCGCTGACAAGATTGGCCAAAAAAATGCTGCACAGCAAGTGTCTGATAATGATAAGCCAATGTCATATGGTTATATAGACGATAAAGATATATTGATGGGTAAAACGACCTGGGAAATTATTGACTTGAATGAAAAAATCAATTTTCCTTTGTATTTTCCTGTAGATTCAGCTAATATAGGTGCTAACAGACGTTCCCTATATGATGTTTTGACAAAAGCCATGAAAAATGGCAAAATAACCGAGGTATATTCAGATAGTTATTTCAATACTAAAAAAACGTTGAAAGATATTCAGGGATCATTGTCTCGTATTGATACAACAGATGCGGGTAAAGAGTTGGTTAATCAATATCCGGATGATTATGTAACACGTGTTGTCAAGAAAAAAGTAGTTACAGGTACCGGTAAAAAGAAAGTTGTTTCTTATGTAGATCAAACTGTAGGTCCAACAAGAACAATTCCTGCAGAATATATACTGAAACAAGATCTTACTGCCGCTGATGTTACACAATACAAAGTCAAGGGGTATTGGTATTTTGACAAACGTCAAAGTGAATTGAAATATCGTTTACTGGGTATTTGTCCTGTAACGCCTGATGTTTATACCATGAATAGTGACGAAAAGGATTATATCGAATTATTTTGGGTTTTCTTCCCGAATGCGCGCGAGGTATTACATGAAGCAAAAGTCTTTAATGATGTCAATTCGGCTCAGCCAATTTCCTTCGATCAGATTTTAAATTCAAGACGTTTTAACGCAATGATTTACAAAGAAGAAAATATGTACGGAGATCGTGAGATTAAAGATTACATGAAAGATAATGCACAAAATCAGCTGTTAGAATCGGAAAGAGTAAAAGAGAAAATTCGTGACTTCGAACAAGATATGTGGAGCTATTAAGAACCTAAAATCATATTATAACAAAAACTCTTACTACCTTTGTAATAAGAGTTTTTTACTTATTACACATGTTAGATTATTTAATTATCGGATCAGGATTAGCTGGAATTTCATTTGCTGAAATTGCCCTTAAAAACAACAAATCTATTTTATTGGTTGACAATAAGTCGCAAAATTCATCCAGAGTTGCGGGAGGTTTGTATAATCCGGTAATTTTAAAGCGATTTAGTGAAGTGTGGAATGCACAAGAACAATTGGTTTTAATGGATGATTTTTACAATCAGATAGAAGCTAAATTGCAGACGAAAGTAAATTTTAAGCTTCCTATTCTGAGAAAGTTTTTTTCTATAGAAGAACAGAATAATTGGTTTGCTGCTTCGGATAAAATAAATCTTGCTCCTTTTTTATCTACAAAATTAATTTCCAAAAAATACAATAGCATTGATTCTCCGTACGATTATGGAGAAGTTTTGCATACTGGTTATGTCGATACGGCTTTGCTCTTAGACACCTATAAAGAATACTTAAAAGAGAATAATTTATTGTTAGAAGCGTTTTTTGATCCATCTTTCATTGAATTTTATGATTTCGGAATTCAATATAAAAATATTCAGGCTCGACACATTATTTTCGCAGAAGGATTTGGATTGCATAAAAATCCGTTCTTTAATTACTTGCCATTAGACGGTACAAAAGGGGAATTGTTTATCATAAAAGCTCCTGATTTAAACCTGGATGTTATTGTTAATACCAGTATTTTTATATTGCCGTTAGGTAATGATTTATTTAAAGTTGGAGCTACATATAACTGGCAGGATAAAACCGATTTACCAACTGAAGATGGAAAGCAGGAACTTTTAGAACGCATCAGAGAAATAATTACCTGCGATTTTGAAATTGTTGAACATTTTGGAGGAGTTCGCCCAACCGTTAAAGACAGAAGGCCTTTGATAGGAACACATCACGAACGTAAAATGCTCCATATCCTTAACGGATTAGGAACTCGGGGAGTAATGCTTGGACCTGCTATGGCAAAAGCTTTATACGATAATATAGAAAATGAAATTCCTTTGACTCCTGAAATTGATATAAAAAGATTTCACAAGAAATATTTGAAAACGCTTATTTCTGACCGGCCTTAGGATCGTAAGAAACAAACATATTAATGTACAGGTTTCTGGAAAGTCGCAAAACAAATGGAAATAGCACAATTAGACTAATAACAATTGTCAAAAATGATTGCTCAATTGTAGTTCCAAAAAAGACAAAAGAAATTATAAAAGCCGCAATTCCTACCGCAACATTCAATCCGTAACTCACATACATTGCCCCATAAAAAAACGATGGCTCAATTTGATATTTTAATCCACAATGACTGCAATGATCGTTCATTTTTAGAACTTTAGTCAAATGAAGCGGATTTTTGTCTGAATACATGCTTTCTTTTTGGCATTTTGGACAACTTCCTGTTAAAATACTATTTAGTTTGGATCCTTTTTTTAACATTTGCAAAAAATTAAATTACCCCATTGAATTGGGAGTGTAAATTTACACAATCAATTAGTTATAAAATAACAATACATGCTTAATATACACAATCTTTCGGTTTCTTTTGGAGGAACATATTTATTTGAAGAAGTTACTTTTCGTTTAGGTGCAGGCGACCGAGTAGGTCTTGTTGGAAAAAATGGAGCTGGTAAGTCTACAATGCTTAAAATGTTAGCGGGAGATTTTGCTCCTGACTCTGGAGTTATTTCTCAGGAAAAAGATATCCGAATGGGATTTTTACGTCAGGATATCGATTTTGAACAAGGAAGAACTGTACTAGAAGAAGCATATGAAGCTTTTACCGAAATTAAGATTGTTGAAAAAAAATTAGAACAAATCAATCATCAATTGGTTACCAGAACCGATTATGAGAGTGAAGAATACAGCCAAATCATCGAAGATTTATCTGATTATACACATCGTTTTGAACTTTTAGGAGGTTATAATTATGTAGGTGATACAGAGAAAATTCTTTTAGGATTAGGTTTCAAAAGAGAAGTTTTTAATAACCAAACCGAAACATTTTCAGGAGGTTGGAGAATGCGTATTGAGCTGGCAAAATTATTATTACAGTCAAACGATGTATTGCTTCTGGATGAGCCAACCAATCACTTAGATATCGAAAGTATCATTTGGTTAGAAAGTTTCCTTCGTAATTATCCGGGTGTTGTGGTGATTGTATCGCACGATAAAATGTTTTTGGATAATGTAACGAATCGTACGATTGAGATTTCATTAGGAAAAGCATACGATTTTAATAAACCTTATTCTCAATATTTAGAATTGCGTCATGAAATTCGTGAAAAGCAATTAGCGACTCAAAAAAATCAGGCGAAGAAAATTGAAGAAACAGAAAAATTAATCGAGAAATTCCGTGCCAAAGCATCAAAAGCTTCAATGGCGCAATCCTTGATTAAAAAATTAGATAAAGTAGAACGAATTGAAGTTGATGAAGACGACAATTCGGTAATGAATATCTCTTTTCCGGTTTCAAAAGAACCTGGACGAGTAGTTGTTGAGGCCGAACATGTAACGAAAGCTTACGGCGATAAAGTTATTTTAAAAGATATTGATTTATTGGTAGAACGCGGAAGCAAAATTGCTTTTGTGGGTCAAAATGGCCAGGGAAAATCAACCTTTATAAAAGCTATTGTAAACGAGTTTGAATATCAGGGAAATATCAAATTAGGCCACAACGTACAACTTGGTTATTTTGCACAAAATCAGGCAGAATATCTTGACGGCGAAATTACTTTGCTCCAAACCATGGAAGATGCTGCAATGGATACGAATCGCTCTAAAGTTCGTGATATGTTAGGTTCATTTTTATTTCGTGGCGATGATGTCGAGAAAAAGGTAAAAGTACTTTCAGGAGGTGAGCGTAACCGTTTGGCACTTTGTAAGTTATTGTTACAGCCAATCAACGTTTTGCTGATGGATGAGCCTACAAATCACTTGGATATCAAATCTAAAAATGTTCTGAAAGCGGCACTTCAAAAATTTGGTGGGACTTTATTATTGGTTTCTCACGATAGAGATTTCCTGCAAGGAATGTCGAATATTGTTTACGAATTTAAAGATCAAAAAATAAAAGAATATTTAGGAGATATTAACTATTTCTTAGAGCAGCGCAATCTTGAAAACATGCGTGAAGTCGAGAAAAAAGATATTGTGAAAGCCGCTGCTCCAAAAGAAAATAACAAAACTTCATACGAAGATCAGAAAAAAGGCAAAGCACTTCAAAACAAATTAAGTAAAGTTGAAAGTCAGATTAAACAATTAGAAAAAGACATTCAGCACGACGATAAATTGTTAGCTTCTAGTTATGACAAACATATCGAAGACGCTTCGTTTTTTACGGCTTACAAGAAAAAGAAAAAAGATTTAGATCAATTGCTTCTCGACTGGGAAATCGTTCAGGAAGAGATTGATAATTTCAATCCTTAAAATAATTTTCAGCCTGAGTTTCTATCTTTTTTTTTAAAATTATCTATAAACCTTTGTCAAAGTTCTCGAATTTTGACAAAGGTTTTTTAGTTTTCGGGAGCTACTTCCAGCTTTCCGTTTCAAGTCCTCACTAAAAAAACTATTTTTCTAAACCATAAAACGAGCTTCCGTTGGTCGCTGTTTTCTGGCAAGAAAAATTAGTTTTTTTAGCTCTGGGCTTTTCTCTTCAATCTGGGCTAGGAAAGGGAGTTTCAGGTTTCAAGTTTTCGCAAAAGATATCATTGGGAGGAACGAAGCAACCGCATTTACAAATCAAACTTTGTGTCAATTATTAGTGAGGTTGCTTCGTCCTCGCAATGACAAAAATGAGAGAATAAAAATCTGCTAAAATCCGTTAAAATCTGCGTCATCCGTGTGCCAATAATCCACAAAACAGATTTCAAAAAAACTACTTAATAATTCCAATAGATTTTGAATGCATAATTGCTTCGCTACTTTCTTTAAAATAACAAACCGAAACCTCTAGATTCTCTAAGTTTTTCAAAATAGTTTTCGTTGCTTCTTTTTGATATTTACCTGTTTGTCTAATATAAACCGCTTTTACAGTTACAGGGAATATTTTGCAAATTCGTTCGTATAAAATAGGATCGTGTTGCGAATCATCTCCCAATAAAACATATTTAAGATTGGGATAAAATTCTAAAACGTGTTTTATTTTGTCAAATTTATGATTGTGATTGCCGCGTCCGCTCATGAAAAAATCAGTAATACCGCGTTTTATATCTTTTAATAAAATAACAGCTCTGGGTAATTGGTGTATTTTTGTGAATTTTACAATAAATCGGTACAAATTCCATTCGCTGCTTGAAATGTAAAAGAAAGCATTTTCTTCTTCCTTATTATTTCTTCCCGCTGAACTCAAAGCCTGATAATGCGGAACAACATCTTTGAAAACTTTGCGATCATTTACATTTTTGAAAAGCAGAATATATATTTTTTTAAAGAAATTATGAGTGTGAGAAATTAAAAAAGTGTCATCAATATCGGATATAATTCCCAAATTTCCTTTATGAGGACGAATAAAACTGCCTTTTGAGATTATAATTTCTGATTTATATTTTAAACTGACTTCATATTCCATCCATCCAAAATTAAATTCTTTTTCAAGCGGAATGCAAAATTTAAAATAACCGTCATCTAATGTTTTGGTATGAATTTCCTGTTCGCCATATTTTAGATAAATATCAAAATTTTCGAGCGTTTTTATCCTAAATTGATTAATTACAGAAGTCGCATTTTTAAAGTTTTTCTTCTGAAAATCATAATCATACGTTCTTTTAAAAACATGTCCCATTACAATTAATTCTTGTTCATTAGCATAACCGCGATATAATTGTAGGATTGGTTTCATTAATTGTGTATTTTTATAGTAGACTGTAAATTAATTATTTTAATCGGTATTAAAAATAAAATTTTGAAAAAGAATATCATATTTGTTGTAAATCCTATTTCCGGAGATCTGGATAAATCAGATTTAATCGATTCGGTTCATGAATTTGCAACTACAAATAACTTTAATCTTGTGGTTTTTGAAACTACAGGCAAGAATGATTTAAAAGAAATAAAATCAATATATAACGAAAATTTACCAGAAAGAATTGTTGTCGCCGGTGGTGACGGAACGATAAAAATGGTTGCTGAAGCGATGGAGGAGCACGATGTGATAATCGGTATTTTGCCCGCTGGTTCTGCAAACGGTTTATCTGTCGATTTAAATCTGCCGCTTACAATTGAAGAAAATTTAAAAGTTGCTTTTTTACATCATTATATCGAAATGGACATGATTTGCATCAATGGCAAAAAAAGTATTCATTTGAGTGATATTGGTATCAATGCAGATTTGGTTAAAAATTATGAAGAAAGCAATTTACGTGGTTTTTGGGGGTATGCTTTACAGGCTTACACCACGCTTAAAGATTCTGCAGCGCCATTTGTAGCGACAATTACGGCTAACAATAAAACTGTTGAGCATACAGCGAGAATAATTGTTATTGCCAATTCTCAAAAATATGGAACCGGGGTTACCATCAATCCAAATGGAGCCATGAATGACGGAAAATTTGAATTGGTTATTCTAAAAAGTCTTGATTTATTTCTGCTCGGAAAAATTATTACGGGAAATATGCCAATTGATTCGGATGATATTGTAATTATTTCGACAGATAAAGCTACTATAAAAACGGATTATCCTGTTAATTTTCAAATTGATGGAGAATATTGCGGGGCACAAAGTGACTTGGAAATTCATATTCTGCACAAGCAAATGAAAATTGCAATTCCTTAAAACTAAAATTTAACTTTGACAAAGTTTCAAAACTTTGTCAAAGATTTATTTAAACGGATTTCGTTCCTGCCACTCTGTTTTAGGTTCGAGGTAATTAAAAAATCGACCAATATTATGGTTAATCAAAGCATTTGTATGTGTAATTAAACCATACATTTTTACAGGTTTTGCACCAACGGAACTTTTAATTTCAAGTGCAGTTCTGGCGAAAACAATTTCTTTAAATCCCTGATTGATCGAATAGGCAATCATGTCATATAACATGTTTAAATATAACATTTTTTCGCGCTGTACGCTTTCATCATATCCTAAAAAATAGGTATCCATTACGGTTCCATTTTTTATTAAGGTATTAAAACCGATGAGTTTTCCATCAAGAAAATAACCATAAAGTAAAAAGTTATCTTTCATGATTTCTTTAAAAAAGCTAAAATGATTTCTGGCTAAAAAGAAGGTATTGAAGGGCGCATTTTTTGCAACATGAAAATAAAGATCATAAATAACATCTTCATATTTTTGAATATCAGAAAGAGACATTTTTTGTTTTTGGATTCCGTCAGCTTTTTTTCGAGAGCGTTTATACTGATCGCGATATTTTTTTGATAAAGCATCAATATAATCCTGTTCTGTTTTCCAACTTTCATTGATTTTAAAAATCATATTGGGCTGAGTTGAAAACGTATAATTGTTTTTAAATTCAGCTTGCAAGGGTTCAATTTCTGTTGCAGTAAAATCTTTTATACTGGTAATGTGTACTTTTTTTCCAGTTGCTTTCAGCTCTTTTTTAAGCTGATTAATTGCTTTATGAAGTGTTTTAATGGCTTTTGGCTGCTTTATATTTTTGTCAAAAGCAAAAGCATTCTGGCCCGTAAGCATATTATTACCAACGAATAATACATGAGAGGCAAAATTTTTGAAAGCAAAATTACGGACAGATGTTTTTAAACATTGATCTCGTTCTCCAAACGATTCTAATTTTTCAGCAAATAAAAACTGCGTTAATGCAATTCCTACAAGTTTTTCTTCTTCAAAAATTCCGATAAAATGACAAATCATATTTACAGGAGAAGAATTTTCGAGGATTTCGAGATATTCTCTTGTCAAAAAAATGTTGTCAGGCGTTAGCAAGTTCCATTCTGAAGGCAGTAATGACGCGCTATTGTATATTTGAAAAGAATAAGTTGTATTCAAAAGAGTGAGCTAATTTCTTCAAAATTAGGTAATATTTATAATAACTTAGTTGGTTTAAGTTATTATTAAGAAAAACCCGTTTAAGTTTAATCTCAAACGGGTTTCAGTTTTATGATTTTTATGCAAATCCACAAACAATTCCGCCCATTAAAGTGAGCGTAACAATCCAGAATCCTGCATGAATAAGTATGTATTTCCACGATTTTCTTTCGAATAATCCGTTAATTCCAATTATTGGTAAAGCAAAGAACAATCCTGAAATGAATCCGTGAAGTGCTCCATGTTTAAAAGTACGATAAGCCGTTCCGTAATCTGCCATGAAAGCTGCAAATGATGGTTTTGCATTTGCTAACAAAGGAGGGCCGCCAACCATTCCGACTGCTCCTGATTGATGAATGGTCAACGACATTAAAGTTACCGTGATCATTAAGGAAAAAATATACGTTAATCCGAAGATTTTGAGCATATTTCCGGTTCTAAGTTCTTCTTGTGTGAGATTATTTTCTCTCATCCAGATTGTTCCAAATACTTTTGGATGGTACCAAATAAATCCAACAACAAGTGTAACAATAGCTGCTAATAACAGCGCAACAAAGTTAATTTCCATAATATGAGGTTTTTAGAATTAGTTAGTCAAATTTAATCAAAAAAACATAATTATGTTATTTTATTGAAAGTAGTACAAATAATGTTAATTAATTACTTATTAACACTTTATCGACAATATACGCTTTATAACTACGAAATATATACTTTAGCCTTGAATAACAAAACCCCAAATCTGTTATGAAAAGCTTAGCCATAGTATTATTAATGCTTGTTTTTTCTGTGAATATTTTTGCAGATACAGTTTCGGATAAAGAGAAAGATGCCCTAATAAAATTCTATTACGCCACAAATGGACCGCAGTGGAAAATAAAATGGGATTTAGCACTTTCAGTGTCAACTTGGTATGGAGTTGAGATTGAAAATGGAAAAATAGTTGCACTTCGTTTAGCTGATAATAATCTACAGGGAGAATTACCCGCCGAATTTCTAGATTTAGTAAATCTCGTTGCTGTTGATTTGCATGAGAACAAATTATCGGGTGAATTGCCTTTGAATATTGATAAATTAAACCGCTTAGAAATTCTTGCATTATTTAATAATGACATTCAAGGCGAGTTGCCAAATTCTTTATATAAAATTTCAACCTTGAAAGTTTTACTTTTAAACAGTAACAAATTATCCGGTACTTTAAGTGCTGAAATTGTGAACTTAAGTAATTTACAGAATCTTAGTTTATTCGATAATAATTTTGAAGGAGAAATCCCGAAAGAACTTGAAAAATTGCATAATTTATCTGAAATGAATCTTTCGTACAATAAATTTAGAGGGGAAGTTTCAAAAAATCTGGCTTTGTTAGATCCTTTAAATCTGACAATGTTTGACGAAAATGGGAATCTGTTTTTGTTAGAAATAAATTCTGAAAAAGAAACGACAACAGTTACGGAGAATTCAGGAAATAAAACCAATAGTATTAAAGAAAAGATTTCTCCAAAATATAATTAATCATAACTTTGTGCCAAATTGATAATTTAAGATCAGTTTTTACAACAATTTACTTTTTTTTCATAACTTTAATATGGAATTCAATCAATCATAAAAATTGAAGTTCTGAAAAACTAATTTAACCTTCTCAATTATAAAATTATGGTAGTACAGTATCAAGGTGAACAACACGGAAAATCTACAACATTTACAATAAGAATTATTGGAAACAATTTGTCTAAAAGCAGTTCTAATTATCAAATCGATTTATTAGTAGGCGATAAACAATTGCCGACTTTTACAACATCAATTCACCAAAGTTTGTCGAATTGCCTAAAAGAAATCTATTTGTTCAGAAAGCATAATGGGATCAAATTCAATGCTTCGTCAGAGAAAATCGCACCGCTTTTAGTGCCTTATGATTTGGTTTTGTATAATTATAATAAATATGCTTTGTTTATGGCTTAAAGCTTTATAAATTTTAAAATATTAGAAAAGACTGTTCTGTTTGAACAGTCTTTTTTTTATGTCTAAAAGTGAAGGTTTAAAAAAAAAGATAAATGTTGAAAAAAGAATGTTTTTGTGGTTTAGTGGTATTTAACTTACAGTAAAATTCGACTTTTTGCCAATTTATTAACAATCTTTAAAAGTTTTATAAGAAATGAGGAAAACCGTAAAGATTTAAGATGTCTATTCACTTAGATTTGCGCTCAAAATGTTAAAATAAAAGAATAACAAATATTAAAATAAATAACCAGAATGTATAAATTAACTTTAAATAGTTTAGTTAAATTGGTTTTATTATGCATATTATTAATTAATATTCCTGATAAAATACAAGCTCAAACAGATACAAATAGTACTCCAACTCCTGATTTTGCACCTAAATCCCCTGAAGCTGCCGCTTTTTTAAAATATGGAGAATATCCGGTTGATTTGTCTACAGGAGTTCCGGGAATTTCGATACCACTTTATACTGTTGATGTAAAGGATTTTAAATTGCCAATATCTTTAGATTATCATGCTTCAGGTATAAAAGTAACTCAGGAAGCAACCTGGGTAGGATTAGGATGGAATTTAAATGCAGGGGCTCAGGTTGTTTTAAGCCCAAGAGATGAAATTGATGAAAATAATCCATACATTGATGACATTCCGGATGATGATTCAATAATTGCCTTTTTTAAATTACATCCTTATAAACATAACGATGTTCTGGCTTTAAATTCAAATCTTGATCAATCTAGGGTTAAGGATATGTATGTTTTTTCATCACCAACTGTGAATGGTAGTTTTTATATTAGAAATTTTGCAAACAATGATGTTGTAACGATACCTCCTAATGCATTCAAGGTCGATCTTCAGGGGACAAGTAGAGAGAACATGAAGTTTAAAATTACAGATCCACAGGGTAATGTGTATTCATTGAATACTACAGAGATTTCAGTTAGAACATTGACTCATGATGATAGGTACATTAGTGCGTGGTATGTAGATGAAATAAAAACGCCTTCAAATAATAAGATCAGTTTTACCTATCAGGATGATGGCGGTTTCAATGATATAAGTACCTTTCAAAGTATTAAAATAAATAAAAGAAGCGTAAGTAAAAACGTTGCAGGAGTTTGTTTGCCAGTACCTGTGATAGAGACTCAAATTGGTGCTGTAATAAACCAGACATCAAATACTCAAACGCTTTCAAAAAAAATAAAAGAAATCACTTTTAACGATGGTAATTCCAGAATTTTATTTACTAAAACAGACGGAAGGCAGGATCTTCTAAATGGAAATGGTTTTCTAAATAAAATGGAAATTCAGCAACGCGCATTTGATGGGTTTCAATCTGTAAAAGGTTTTGTTTTTCAGTATTCATACTTCCAGGAAGAAGGAGGAAGTATTAACTATTCAGGGAAAAGATTAAAATTAAATAAGATAGTTGATTTAAATGGCCAGGACCAGCAAAATTTTGTTTATTCGGATATCGCACTTCCAAATAAAAACTCAAAAGGACAGGACTATTTTGGCTATAATAACGGGGCAGTTAATAATGTAGACTTAATACCGAAGCATTATCTTAGCTATCCTTATGTAACAGAAGTTGGAAACGGAAATCGAAAGGTAAATTCTTCTGTAAATCAGGCCGGTATTTTAAAAGAGATTCATTATCCCACTAAAGGCTGGACGAAATTTAATTATGAAACCAATCAATTTTTTGGCATTGATGCTTTAGGTAAATATGAACCTATTATTGTTAGCAGTAATCTTATTCAGGGAACAGGAGGAACTGTACCAGTAAAAGAAAAACCAGGTATTGATGGAATGGTATGTGATAATACAAATCCGTTAGATTGTGTTAATTATGTTTCAATTCCCTTTACAGCTATAAATGCGGCAGGCTTGCTTACATTTAAATTGAATAAACCGCAGGGAGATGATCCAACATTACTGAAATATCACTATGCAAAAATTAGGGTAATTTCGGGAGGCAATGAAGTTTATAATTCAGGAAGCTTAGTCGGACAAGAATATAATATTCCTGTTACATTGCAACAATCCGGAACAATAGAGGCTGAAGTTTACGGGCAGTACTACAGCATACAAAACCTGCAGCTTAAATTTGTTAATAATGATCCAACATCTAAAAATGTTTTAGGTGCCGGACTGCGAATTCAAAGTGTTGAGAATTATAATTTTGATAATAATTTACTTTTAAAAAAGGAATACGACTATTCAGATATTAGCAATCAAAATATTTCAAGTGGTAAATTAATAAATGAATTAAGTACTACTTATACTTCTCATCAATTTACTAATTATAATTTTTCGCCTTGTGGTACTGGTGAAAGTTATGAGACATCGGGATGTTTTCCATCTTCTGATGTCAATGTAAGTTTTGATATTTCATCTAATTCAAGATATGGTATCGAAGGAAATTCGATAATTTATAAATATGTAAAGGAAAAACAAATTGATCCTGCAAATCTAACTAATAATGGATTTACTCAATATGAATTTACTATTGAAGGAGACAATATTCCTTTAGGTAATCCTGCTGTACAAATTTCTACGACATGGAAAAGAGGTAAAGTTTTAAATAAAAAAATATATAAGACAATAGGGGCAAGTAATTATATAGTAGAGGAGGAGAAAAATACTTATATTGAAGATACTGCAAAAATTTCTTATTATAATGGGTTTAAGATGTTCCGCAGTGGAAAGACTAATATAGTTGAATATACTGCAAATCCTCTAACACTTCTTTGTCCTTATAATGCTGATGGCTTAGATATAAGAGTTTTGAATATAATAGAACCTATAACGTACAATCTTCAAATTTTATGGTATTACCAAAAAACATCTGAAAAATCAAGTTATTTTTATAATCCATCAAATACTTTGACAGGAACAGTAGTAAGTACAACAACCTATAATTACAATAATCCGTCTCACTTACAATTAACATCGCAAACTACTACAAACTCGGTTGGTGAAACATTAGAGACCAAATATTTTTATGCACCGGATACTGAAATGGCAAGTAAACCTTTTGTAACCGAATTGAATGCAGCATATATGATTGGGATTCCGTTGAGCACCCAATCGTTTAAAGCCGGGATTAAAACTGCGGAAAAGCTAACCAACTATGATAAGAGTACAGCCACAAATAATGTATTGTTGCCAAGATATATATATGCTAACAAAGGATTAGCAGCTATAGATTTGAGTCTTGACAAAAAGCTTACTTATGATCTGTATGATGAAAAAGGAAATGTTTTACAGTATACACCAGAAAGCGGAATTCCGGTTTCTATCATTTGGGGTTATAATAAAACACAGCCAATTGCAACGGTTCAAAATGTTGTTTATGCCGCAATTCCCGCAGCAACAATGACAAATTTACAGACACTCTCAAATGCAGATAATGATAATTGTAGAACTGGCAGTTGCACAGAACAACTATTAAGAAATGCATTAAATACTTTTAGAGATACATTGCCTAATGCTTTTATTTCTACTTATACTTATAATCCTTTGGTAGGCGTAACGAGTGTTACAGATCCAAAAGGAATGACCTCGTATTATGAATATGATGAGTATTGCAGACTGAAATACGTGAAAGATATGAATGGTAATTTCTTATCTGAAAATATATATAATTATAAAAATTAAGATTAAAGTTATTATGAAAAAAATTATACTTTCAAGTATTTTATTTATGATTATTGCTTTTTGTTACGGACAAAGCCCAAAGGATGCTATGTCTGTCAATGTAGCACCGGGTGGCAGTTCAAAATGGTATATTGATCAGGATAGTGATGGATATGGGGCAAGTGAAGCAGAATATGCCCCAATAACTGCAGTAAACCAACCAGCGGGTTATGTTGGAAACAGTTCAGATTTAGACGATTATAATTATCGTATAACAAATATTCCTCCTCAAACCTTTTACAGGGATTCTGATCAGGATACATTTGGTGATCCCACTTCAGGCGTTCTTTATAGTGTAAAACCACAATATTATGTAACTAATAATACAGATTGCAACGATAGTGATGCTACTATAAATCCAAATACAGTGTGGTATCGTGATGCGGATGGAGATGGTTACGGAATAAGTTCTACTACAACTACTAGTTGTACACAGCCAACAGGTTATGTACGTAACTCCTCAGATTACAATGATACTACTGTTAATATTACCAATATAGCACCGCAAACTTTTTATCGTGATGCTGATAATGATACATTTGGTAGCCCAAGTGTAACGGTTTCCTATAGTGTTAAACCAACGGGATATGTTACGAATAATACAGACTGTAATGATGCTGATGCTACTATAAATCCGAATACTGTTTGGTATCGTGATGCGGATGCGGATGGATACGGGATAAGTACGACTACAGCGACCAGTTGTACACAACCAACAGGTTATGTTCGTAATGCATCAGATTACAACGATACTACAGCAAATATTACCAATATAGCACCACAAACCTTTTATCAGGATGGCGATGGTGATACCTTCGGTAATCCGGGTGTAAGTGTTTCTTATAGTGTTAAACCAACTGGATATGTAACCAATAATACAGATTGTAATGATGCTGATGCAACTTTAAACCCCAATACAATTTGGTATCGAGATGCAGATGGTGACGGATACGGAATCAGTACTACGACATCGGTTAGCTGTACTCAGCCAACGGGATACGTGCGAAACTCTTCCGATTATAACGATACTACAACTAATATTACTAATATCGCTCCGTCTACTTTTTACAGAGATGCTGATGGAGATACTTTTGGAAGTTCAACTGTAACAGTTTATTATAGTGCAAAACCAACAGGTTATGTAACTAATAATATCGATTATGATGATTCAACGGCTAATATTACCAATATAGCTCCGGCTACTTTTTACAGAGATGCTGATAATGATACTTTTGGAAGTTCAACCGTAACCGTTTATTATAGTGTCAAACCAACAGGATATGTAACGAATAATACGGATTGTAATGATGCTGATGCAACCTTAAACCCCAATACAGTTTGGTATCGTGATGCCGATGGAGATGGTTACGGAATTAGCACTACAACGCTGGCAAGCTGTACGCAGCCTGCAGGATATGTGCGTAACTCCACTGATTATAATGATACAACAGTCAATATCACCAATATCGCCCCAAGTACTTTTTACAGGGATGCTGATGGAGATACTTTTGGAAGTCCAACCGTAACAGTATATTACAGCGCAAAGCCAACAGGTTATGTAACTAATAATAGCGATTATGATGACTCAACAGCCAATATTACCAATATAGCACCGGCTACTTTTTATAGAGATGCAGATAACGATACTTTTGGAAGCCCAACGGTTACAGTATATTATAGTGCAAAACCAACAGGTTATGTGACTAATAATACAGATTGTAATGATGCAGATAATACTATAAATCCAAATACGGTTTGGTATCGCGATGCGGATGCTGATGGTTACGGAATTAGTACTACGACCTCTGTAAGCTGTACACAACCTGCAGGATATGTTCGTAATTCTTCAGATTATAATGATACTACGGCTAATATTACCAATATTGCACCTTCTACTTTTTACCAGGATATTGATGGAGATGGTTTTGGAAACGCTGTAGTTTCAATTTATTATAGTGTAAAACCTGCAGGTTATGCAGTGAATAGTACAGACTGTAATGATGGGGATGCAACCTTAAACCCTAATACAAAATGGTATCTGGATAATGATTTGGACAGTCTTGGAGATCCTTTGACCTTTGTACAGCAATGTACCAAACCAGCAGGGAATTATATACGTGACAATACAGACAATTGTCCTTTAATTGCAGGAACAAATGTTGATTGTAGTGCTATCGCTGCTCCTTCATCAGATCAAAATTACATTATTACAAAAACCTACAAAAAGGCAACTTCAACCGTTTTTACAGCTCCAACTCCTGATCAGGCAAAAGTGGACATTACTTATTTTGATGGATTGGGAAGACCCATGCAAAGTATTGCCAACCAACAATCGAATTCAGGTAAAGATATTGTCACTTTTATAGAATATGATGGTCTCGGAAGACAGGTTAAGGATTATCTTCCTTTTAAATCTTCAACGGCTAATATGGCTTATGATGCCAATAGTAAAGCGGGAATTACAGCCTATTATGGGACACCAAATTCTACTCAAAATGGTAATCCTAGTCTTGAAGCTACAACAAATGCTTTCAGCGAAAAACAATTAGAAGCTTCGCCGTTAAACAGGGTTTTACAACAAGCTGCTCCTGGTAACGATTGGGCAATGGCCAACAATCATACGATTAAAATGGATTATCAGACCAATGCAGGAGATGTAAAATTATTTAAAGCGACTGCAACCTGGGATGCCAGTCTTGGTTTATATGATATTGCATTTGTCAATGGTGACGCTACAACTTTTTATGCCGCTAATCAGCTTTATAAAACGGTAACGTATGATGAAAATAGCGCTATTCCACTTGTAGAAACAGCAGGATCAACTGTAGAGTTTAAAAACAAAGAAGGACAAGTTGTGCTAAAAAGAACCTATGATAATAGCATTGCACACGATACCTATTATGTATATGACAATTTTGGGAATTTAACCTATGTAATTCCTCCAAAAGCAGATGCGGCAATTACAGCAGCAGTATTAAACGATTTGTGTTACCAATACAAATATGATTCTCGTAATCGTATGGTCGAGAAAAAACTACCGGGCAAACAATGGGAATTTACCGTTTATGATAAATTAAACAGACCAGTGGCTACAGGGCCGGCTGCATCTCCTTTTTCAGATTTGACAACGGTAGGATGGTTAATAACTAAATACGATGCCTTTAGCCGTCCGGTGTATACGGGTTGGATGACTTCGACTGTCGCTACAGCTGCAGGTAGAAAAACACTACAGGATGCACAGAATTTAGCAACAGTTTTATATGAAACTAAGCAAACAACCGGAACTATAGATGGTATAGCAGCTTATTATAGCAATACTGTGGTTCCAACAGCTTTCAAGCTTCTATCGGTAAATTATTACGACAACTATACTTTTCCTAGTACTCCGGTAATTGCTATACCTGTAAGTGTAGAAAGCCAAACTACTTTAACCACAACTCAGGTAAAAGGACTCCCAACAGCCTCATGGAATAGAGTACCTACTACCAGTACCGCTACATTGGGAGAAACCGGTGCTACCTTTTATGATGCTAAGGCAAGACCAGTTCGTCAATATACAACAAACTTTTTGGGAGGTTATACTTATGTAGACAGCAAGCTAGATGCTTTTTCTGGTCAGTTGCAATATACTATGACCCGACATAAAAGACTAGCTGCCGATACGGAGCTTTTAACAAAAGATGCTTTTACCTATTCTGCACAAGATCGTTTGCTAACTCAAACGAACCAAATCAATGGAGGTACAATAGAAGTTATTGCTAATAATGCTTATGATGAGTTAGGACAGCTAATTTCTAAAAAAGTAGGAAACACTGCGGTAGCTCCTGTTCAAAAAGTAGATTATACGTATAATATTCGTGGCTGGCTGACTACTATTAATGATATTAATTCATTGACTAAGGCAGGAGATCCTAAGGATTTATTTGCTTTTAAGTTAAATTATAATGGTATAACAGATGTTACAAAAAAATTGTACAACGGAAATATAAGTCAGACCCTTTGGGCTACGGATAACACCGATAAAACGATTAAAAATTATATTTATTCGTATGATAAGCTTAACCGCTTAAAAACAGCAACAGACAATACAACCTTTTTTAATGAGGATAATATAATATATGATAAAAATGGTAACATCACCAAATTAAAAAGAAATGGTCAGTTAGTTGCCAGCCCATCTATTGCCACACCTGCAAATTATGGACTGATGGATGATCTTACGTATAGCTATGATGGCGGAAACAAACTTCAGATCGTCTCAGATTTGGGTAATGAAACTTATGGTTTTAAGGATGATGTAACAGGAGCAGGTGTTGTTGATACTAGTACTGATTATACCTATGATGTCAACGGAAATATGCTGACTGATGTTAATAAAGGAATTACGAATATCATTTACAATCAGCTAAATTTACCAACAAAAATAGTTTTGTCTACTGGAAATATTGTATATATTTACAATGCAATTGGACAGAAAGTGCAGAAAATAGTAACGACAATTTCTCCAGCAAGTGTTATTACAACAGATTATTTAGGAGGTTATCAATATAACAATGCAGTATTAAAATTCTTTCCAACAGCAGAAGGTTATGTAGAAGCGGTTTCAGGTTCTTATAAATATGTATACCAATACAAAGATCATTTAGGAAATGTGCGTTTAAGTTATGATAAAGCGCTTGTTATTCAGGAAGAGAATAATTATTATCCTTTTGGATTAAAACATATTGGATATAATAATGTTGCTTCTTCAACTAATGATGCTTTAAAGTATAAGTACAATGGGAAGGAGCTCCAGGATGATAATATTGGAGGTATACAGCTGAATTTATATGACTATGGTGCTAGGAACTATGACCCAACGCTTGGTCGTTGGATGAATATTGATCCACTTGCTGAACAATATAGGAGATGGTCATCTTATACGTATTGTGTAAATAACCCAATAAGATTTACTGACCCTGATGGGATGAATCTCGATGATCATTATATTGGTGATGACGGTACTGTTACAACAGTAAAGACAGAAGATACATTTGATAGATTCTATACTCAAAATAATAATGGAACTTATAAGTTAGAAGCCACTTTGGAAAAGAATATTGATGGATTGGTTAACTTTCCTGCAAGTGGAGATGGTTATTCCAGATATGGTGGTACTGATGCGGGCGGAACGTCAACAAATCCAAGTGAAGAGGTAGGTCAAGGTGATCATTATTTAAAACCGGAGGCAGCTGCTGCACTTTTTGGGGTTATAAGTACACTTCGGGATGCAGGTATATCTATTGCGTTAGGAGATATGTCATCTTCAAATGGTTCAGACCCATGGCAGCCTGGAAGTAAACACCATGGAGGTCATGGACATAATGGAAAACAAAGTGGAACAAATGTTGATTTTAGATATATTGGGAATGATGGGACTAGTTTCCAAAGCCAAACTGCAAACACAGATTCAAATTTCAGTAGTGCAAATAATACTAAAGTTTACGAAACTGCTAAGGCATATGGTTTTACAAAAAACTACCAAGGGACTAATGGAACTATACCAGGTATAACAAAGGTAGGAGGACATAATGACCATGGTCATTTAGGTTTGCAGTATCAATCAATGAGTTGGAATTATTCCCAAGATGCACCTTCACAAACTCCAAGACCTACTTGGCCTAGTTTGCCATCTAGAGTATTTTAATATAAATAACACTATTTTAAAAGGATAATTATGAATATTTTAAAAGGATTTATTTCAATTTTAATGATACCTTGTTTTTGTTCAATAAAGGAAAACTCAAAGGAAAAATTGAATATAACTCGCGAAAATCAGACGCAAGCGATTCAAAAAGAAAATACTGCTAACAATAAAGAAATTGTTGATTTTGTGGGGTTTGTTGTTTCAAATGAAAAGGGTGGAAATAATCAATTGTTCAAGCTTTATGATGATAAGGAAAAGCTTTTCAAATCATTTTCTTTTAGTAAGTCTACTGCAAAAATACAACCATATGCTTGGCATGCAGATTATTCACTATTAGTTTTTCGATGTATAGCAAAGACAGAAAAATGGTATAAGGTTATTTCTAATGAAACAACAAACGAAATAAAATATATTAGAACAGACGATATTAATTTTAAATTCCAAAGCAAGGAAAAACATATTTTAAGTGTATTCTCGATTGATTTTAACCCAACTAAAAATCCTATTAGAAAGGACCCAACCTTAAAATCTGTAAATCTACCTTACGATAATGACGAATTTTATTTCCCTGTTAAAATACAAGGGGACTGGTTGGAAATTAAATGGGGAGATGATATACGAAATAGGGGATGGATAAGATGGCAAGATAAAAATCAAATGTTAATAGAGTTGTTTTACTTTGCCTGATGTAGTAATGTGGTGATATTGAATTCAAGAAAATGGAATTCGATATAGTGTGCACAAAATAAAAATGCAATTAAAACCCAATCGGCAATTGCAAGACCTGCATCTGCACCAATAGATCCACCAACATGTGATGATTGTCCGTTAGGATATCAATGGAATAGAGATGCTGATGGAGATGGATTTGGAAATCCTGAAGTTTTTGTTTATAGTCAAACAAAACCGAATGGTTATGTAGGTAATCAATCAGATTTGGATGATACTAACCGTTATATTACAAATGTCCAGCCTCAAACCTTTTATAGAGATTTAGACGGAGATACTTATGGAAATCCAAGTGTTAGTGCAAATTATAGTATTAAACCAACTAGTTATGTAACTAATAATACAGATTGTAATGATGCTGATGCTACTATAAGCCAAGAAGGTTTTAAAGATGATAAATCTGCAACTAAAGCTTATAATCATTTTTCTGGATTAAAAGATAGACCAGATTACGATGGAAAATTAACATTGAAAGAAGCGAACGCATGGTTTCGTAATGGCGGCGGTGAACCTCTTTTTGTAGATGCAGCGAAAGTTAATTTATCACCTGTAGAGACTGGCGATTTTGAATCTGTTGGCTCTTCACAATATAAAAATTTCTTTTTGACTTCAAATCAGGAAACAGGAGCAGTGTATGGAACTATTAAACTTACTTTAGAGGACAATAATGGGACTGTAAAAATTGGAGGAAAAGGGGGCTATTTAGATACATATGATTTTGAACAGAAAAAATCTGATGGAACTCTTAAAAGAGAATTAAGAAATATTGGAACAAAAGCAGGTGCTATACTTGCAGGAAATGGAACTGGATATAAAATATATAATTATGGAAAAGGTAAAGTTGAAAAAACAAAGAAATAATTTTTTGTTTTGTTTTATTAGTTTTGTTTTAGCAGGTTGTTCAAGTACAACAAATCAAGAATATTTCAATAAAACTATGGGTTTAAATATTGAAATCAAAAAGAAAATTTTCAACTCAGAAAATTCAATAAGTCCCCAAGGGGAAGGTTTCAGCATGGAAATTATTACTTTTGATAAAAAGGAAAGTGATAGCTTATTTGTAAATAGTGATAGTTATCCTAAATCCTATGATTTACGAAAAGATTGGAAAATATCCAATTGGCAAAAGACACCATTAGTAAACAAAGATGTCTCCGAGCTTTTATTTAATTATGATATTAGTGATACAGCTGTTAAAAAAGAACTAGCAAATCTTAAGCTTCTAATAAACTCAAAGAATAATTATATTTCTTATTACTTCAAAGAAAGCGATGGAAACATATATGCAATCGACATCTGTGTTTTAGATATTGAAAATAAGAAAATTTATTTATGCGAAATAATTACATAGATTAAGATAGAAAATTGAATCGACAGTTATAATACGGTAGTGTTACAGATTAGGTGTTTTGGTAAATGTATCAGATGTGTTGGTGGTTAATTATTGCATTTAACGTTTACAGAAAATCAGATATTTATATTAATATCGCATAAAAATTAAAACAGCCTTTGGGCTGTTTTTTTATTTTATAATGCCTTAAATCGAAAAAAATGAGCTCAAACCAGACTAGGTGTTACAGATGTGTTGATGACATTCGAAAGATGATAAAGTATGGAAAGACAAAGTCTGGCAATCAAAGATATATTTGCAGAAAATGCGGGAAAACCAGAGTTGAAAATTATGCATATCTGGCTTATAAGGAAGAGATTAATCAGAATATTATTCAATTAACTAAAGAGGGATTAGGTATAAGAAGTACGGCAAGAATATTGAAAATTTCAACGACAACATTATTAAAAAGAATTGTTTTTATCGCCCGAAATATTACCAAACCAATTATCAGCAAAGGCAAAACTTATGAAGTCGATGAGCTTTGCACTTATATCGGACACAAGAAAAATTATATCTGGCTAGTTTATGCATTGGAAAAGAATTCTAAAAAAGTTGTGAGTTTTAATGTTGGGAAACGAACGAATAAAACGCTTAATCGTGTTCTGGAAATTTTAAAATTATCTGATGCTAAAAAGATATTTACGGACAGATTAAAAAACTACAGATATTTGATTGACGAGAAACTGCATTCGGTAAAACGTTTCGGGACAAACCATATTGAAAGGAAGAATTTGACACTCAGAACTCATCTGAAACGACTCAACCGCAGGACAATCTGCTTCAGTAAAAGTTTAGTGATTTTTACTGCTGTTTTGAAGATTTATTTTTGGATTTGAGCAATAAAACAGTAAGTTTATGCTTTAAAATGATGTTCTTAAAATATGGTATTTAACAGGTAAAACCTTGTAAATATAGTCACAGACCCTTTTGTAAGTATCAAGGACAACAGCGTCAAGACGAGCTGGGACTGAACTGGGATAGCTTTAAGTGGAGAAACTATGACATGGCAATTGGAAGATTCATGTCAATTGATTCCTTGGCAGAAAAATATACTTATAATTCAACTTACGCATTCCAAGAAAATAAAATGGGAATGGGTAGAGAATTAGAAGGTTTAGAGCTTATTTCTCCTCTTCTTCTGTAGAAGTAGAGTTTGCTCCAGTAAAAATGTGACTACCGGTGGAATGCCTGAAATGAGCATTGCTTTAGAGAATGTAGTTATTGAAACTGCTCCCAGAATTAGTGCATGGGAAAGTGTTGGTAATTTTCTTGGAGAAGCTTGGGAAGCGCTAACTGGCGGTTCGGATATAAAAACAGACTTGGTTCCAAAAAATGCTATGGAAAGGACTGTTGATAATGCAAAAGCAAAAGCAACAACACAAGAAACTGGAAAAATATACAAAGTTCCTGGTGAAAAGACAGAAAGTGGACAGCCTTATATAGGTCGTGCAAAGCAAAAGTCGCCAGAAAAAAGAGGAGAAGGCGCAAATGATGGTAGAGATAGAAAAGATGCGGAAATAATTGATAAATATGATCCAAATAAACCAGGTCAAGGCGCCTATAAAGAACAGAAAGCAATAGATGAGAATGGAAAGAATGGAAGAATTAAAAAAGAAATATGGGGAGTGATAAAGAAAAGATTGGTGAATTCTGGGATTGGTTTGAAGTTAATGAGCAAAACCTAGTTCCTAAAAAGATATCCGATGATTTAATATCAAAATTGGATCGAAAAATTTTGTCAATGGGAGATTTTAGTTGGGAAATCCAAGAAGGTATTATTGAAGATTATATGCTCATCATATCTCCAGGAGGAGATGTTGATTTATTGCCTAATACAAAATTTATTATTGAATTGGCACCTAAAATTGAAGGTTGGGAATTTTGCCATTATAAGCCTTCAAAAAAGTGGGACTATCAACTAACTTTATATGAAGAATCCAATGTTAAAAGGATTTTAGATGTGAAAGATTGGGAATACGTTCTTTATAAATTTCCTGATGAAACCTTTGATATAATACTTAAAGCCAAAAATTTAAAATCATCTTCAGAAAAAGAAAATATAGTAATTGGCGATATAGTTTTGGAAAGTATACTTGGTGAAGAACGAAGTTTAAAATTAATTAAAAACATAGAATTTGTCGATGAATTCGATGATACTGATAGGAAAAATAAGAACTCAATAAAATTTTTAAAAGAACACTTTGAAAAATTGTTATGAAATAAGTGTTTTCTAACTGTAACAAGTTTTTTTGAGAATTTAAAAGAAGGGAAGATTTCAATATAGACGAAAACTATTAAGCTATTGTAAAGAAGCCATCTCATAATGGAGTGAATGGAGTGGCTTTTTTACAATTCAAATACCCCCGCTCTCCGAAGAGTTTCTTAGGGAAACGCTGGGCGAATGTCTCCTGACTTCGCACCCGCAAAGATAATCCACAAAGAATAAAAATTAAGCCTCGTCCAGAAATGGCGAGGTTTTTTTGTGCTCAGATCTTGATAATGAAACTTATGGTTTTAAGGATGATGTAACAGGAGCAGGTGTTGTTGATACTAGTACTGATTATACCTATGATGTCAACGGAAATATGCTGACTGATGTTAATAAAGGAATTACGAATATCATTTACAATCAGCTAAATTTACCAACAAAAATAGTTTTGTCTACTGGAAATATTGTATATATTTACAATGCAATTGGACAGAAAGTGCAGAAAATAGTAACGACAATTTCTCCAGCAAGTGTTATTACAACAGATTATTTAGGAGGTTATCAATATAACAATGCAGTATTAAAATTCTTTCCAACAGCAGAAGGTTATGTAGAAGCGGTTTCAGGTTCTTATAAATATGTATACCAATACAAAGATCATTTAGGAAATGTGCGTTTAAGTTATGATAAAACGCTTGCTATTCAGGAAGAGAACAATTAATTCACCTGTTGACCCTGATACTGGAGGTATGATTCTAGGATTAACTGAACCTGTACTTTCAAAGAGTGGAAATGTCAAACAAGATAAAGATGAGGCTGGTAATGTCGTTGGTTTGAGGCCAGAAGGATTTACAATAACGTTATTTGAAAAAAATATTGATGCTGCATCTAAAGATGTAAAAAATGGTGGAGAAGTGTATGGCAAGGAAGTTCCTAAAGGAACAACTTTCTCTCAAATAATAGGTATAACATTTGGGCATGAAATAGGACATGCAAATCCGAAAGATTTACTGTACGGAGCTAAAAACCCAACTAAAGATGAAGTTCCAGCAACTAATATTTCAAATAAAATTATTGACGAATTAAATAAAAAGTAAGATGAAAAATTTAGTTATAAAAATAGTATTGCTACTGTTAATCGGAATACAATCGTTAAGCGCCCAGGTAAAAGTAGAACCAGATTCAATAAAATTAAGTAATAATAACTGCGCTACCAGACTAGCTAGAGATTATATGTTAAGGATGGGTACAATCGAAGGTGTTGATTCGAAGCAAAAGCCTTTAAGATCTAGCGAATTATTAAAAGGAAGTGAATTTGAAAAAGAGACAAATGGAGTTTTTATCATTTCAACTTTAAGTTCGCATAGAAGAAAACTAATTGTTTTAAAAAAGGAAAACCAAATCAAACTATTGACTTTTAACGATGTTAGTAAGTCACTAATAGAACTGATTTCCTTTCTTCGTGATATCAATTCGAGTAACCAAGAGCTCCTTAATTATATAGATTCGATTCAGGAATATATAAAAAACTCTAAAAACACAATTAAAGTTAACAACAAAATAGACAATAGTGATTGGATTAAATGTGAATGATGGACGGTCTATATCATTTGGGCTTAAAATAGATAGCATTTTTAATAGTCTTGGTAATTCAAGATGAGCTAGGACTGAACTGGGACACGTTTAGACATAGAAATTACGATTATGCTATTGCGAGATTTTTTGGAATTGACCCCGTTTCGGAAGAATATATGTCAATTTCTACTTATCAGTTTGCTCATAATAATCCCGTGTGGAAAATTGAAATAGAAGGTTTAGAAGGAGCTCCTTCTAATGGAAAACCTGACATTGGTAACCACGAACCGGTGAAGGTTATAAATCAGGAAGCAAGAGGTGTTCCTGGTTATTTAGTAGAATCTAAGGTTGTTCAAGAAGGTACTGAAAAAGTGGTTGAAAAAGTTGTAGGTGGTTTAAGCCCTGTCGCAAAAACTATTACAAATGTGGTTAGCCTTGGGGCAGCTCTACTGTCAAATTACATGAGCCCCAATTTTGGGAAAACAAATGAAATGAAGGCCGAACTTAAGCATCAGATTATTGGTGATGGTGTTAAAACTTCTCTAAAAACAACTCCATATAGTTCTGAGACTGAAAAATCTGATGAAGAAGTTGTTTACAGAGGAGGTGCTTTTACAGATGCAAATTTTACACCTCGACCTGGAAAAGACGATGGAGTTGGTCCACAAAGTGGTTTGTCTACTTTTACCGACCCTATAAAAGCTACGATGGGTGAAGGGGGTAAAGCTCAAGTGTTAAGTGTTGATTTACTAAAGGGAATGGGGTTTCAATTAACAAATGTTGGAGGACATGTTGGGGTTAGACCTCCAAGTCAAACATTATTAGAAAAATGGGCAGAAAGTAGAGGAACTGCTCCAGGAACTAATCCAGCTCAAATTCTTACCGACATGGTAAAATCAGCTAGAGTACAAGAAATAAAAGTCGCAAAAACGAATTAAGATGGAAAATAACATAGTGCCAAAGAATAAAGAAGATATAGATTTTATCCAAAATTTGAGATTAAAAAATATTAATGATATAAGAGATAATGTTCCTGAATTGTTAGAATGGATTCAAGACGGAAATTGGCCTCAAGCTAAACTTATAGTCGATTATTTTTTGCCGTATGTAAATGAAATAGAAAGCGAAATAATTAACATATTAAAGAGTAATGACCCAATTTGGAAATACTATATGTTATCTCGATTATTGTATAATTCGAAGGTACAGCCTAATAATAATATTTTGAAAGCTATTAACGATTTATATTCAAATGCAAATGAATCAGAAAAAGAAGAAGAAGTTGATTTAGTTGCTGGAGAGGTTTTAAATAAATTTAATAAATTATAATAACCGGATAGCCCGGATTTTCAATCCGTGCCCACAAAGTGGATAAAAACTACAACTGTAAATGTTGTAGTTTTTGTTTTTTAGAATGATTGGCGAAAAGGTTTTAATTTTGTTTTATAGTTGAAATGTCTATGGCTATAAACCAAGAACAGGTTAATTTAACTCTATGTGCGTAAACTGTGACGCTATTTTTAGATATGTATACAGAACTAGAAGAAGAAACATTAGATATTGATTGGTTTTTTACTGATGAAAAACATATTGGATTTGTAGCATCTGCATATGGGAAACTTCCTCTTTCAGTCACTAGTTTAGAAAATAGAGATGATGAAGTTTTATTTTCTTATATTGATAGTCTAATAGAAGAAAAGGAATTTTTAATAAGCCCTGATTTAAATGATATTGCTGAAATGGCAGGTTTTTCGATAACAGAGAAATATTTAAGTTACTTTATAAAAATGTCTAAAAAAGGATTTTATTCATTTAACAAAACGGATATTGGGCATCGTTTAGATACAAACTATCATTTAGTTACAAAGCCATTAAACCCACTAAAAGTTGATGAAATACCTCAAAATATTTTAGATATTTTAAAAAGAACCTATTATAAAGGAGACATAAGTAATAGTAGTTCAATAGATATCGAAAAAATTAGCTAAAGTTAAAATGTAATATCTCGATAGCACGGATTTACAATCCGCGTAGAAAGATAAATTATGTAATTATGAAATGTCCAACTTTAAAAAAGAATGAATTTGCTGTTTTAATGGCTCATTGTGAGACAGGAATTGTTTTAGATGTAAATTTTAATATATGCCAAAATAATGTAGTAAATTTAAATGTCTATTCTGTTTTTGAAGATATTCAGAAGGCAAAGGAATTTATTAAGAGGGTTTCTGAAGAACATGATAAAATAGAATTTATAATCTATAACTCAAAACAAGAAGTTCACGAATTTATTAAAGCTAAATTTATGCAATAATGAGTAATGTATTAGATTAGGTATTTTTACAAATATAATGTATCCCAATAGCGCGGATTTGTAATTTGTACCCATAAAGTGAATAAATAGAAAACTACAACTGTAAAATGTTGTAGTTTTTTGTTTTTAGGAATGGCAAGCTAAAAGTTTTAGCTTTGTTTTATAGTTGGAATGGAGCACGGATTAAAAATTCACGCTATCGGGATATAAAGTCGCAACTGAAATTTAAAATAGATAAATATGAAAAATACATTATTGATAATAGTGTTTATGCTAATTAATTTTTGTTATTCCCAAGAGAATAATGATAAGTATGTATTTGCAAGTAACAAAGATAAGTTATATAATAGAATAGAAATTCTACAGGAGATTTCAATAAAATTAAATAAATTAGATAAAAAATATGAATTAGATCATCCAATGAAATATTCAGTTATGGATGATAATATTTACAACTTTTTTGTTTTTGATTTAGTAGACACCACCAACGTAACTCCAAATAAAGAAAGAAATCTTATAGAGTTTGTTGATAACCATATTTACCATATAGCATCTTTGAATAATTATTTTAAAACATCAATGATTTTGATTTTATTGAAAGGAAAGCTTTATTTCTTTGAAGGAATAAATTGTGTAAAAAAAATAAATAAAATAGATGATGTTATTAATTTTATTGAAAAAAACAAAGACTTAGAGTATTCGGATATTATAAAAGACAGAATAATAAATTATAAAAAATATGACAAATCTTACAGTGTTGATGCGGGCGGAAAAGTCCCTAAATGTGAGTGTAAGTAATATAGTATATAATCGATAGCGCGGATTTGCAATCCGTGCCCACAAGGTGAATAAATAGAAAAGCTACAACTGTAAAATGTTGTAGTTTTTTGTTTTTAGTAATGGCAGGTTAAAGTTTTAGCTTTGTTTTATATTATTGCACTATGCAACTTACAAGAAATAGAGAAATGAAAAAAATCACCTTAATTATATTGTTTATACTGTCATCCTGCCAGTCATCAAAGTTAACCGTTTCTCAAAATGAAAAATTTGATTTACAAACAAGAGAAATTATTGCTACAATTCTGGAACATGATGAAACGTTGAAAAAAGGAGATTTTAATTTCCATGTTGAATTTAGAAAACTTAATAATAACTACTCTATTGTTGATGTGGTATTAAATAATTATCAACCAAAAAATTACACAAAAAAAATTAACTATTTAGGCTGTAACATATATTTGTACATTGATAAAATTAGTAATAATAAAGACGAACTTGATACATCTGCTTTTTTTATTCCTGATTCGATTATGATACAGTTTTTAATTCATACCGAAGATGATGAAATTTTAAATATGAAAGAATTAACTCTGTATGATTACAATGGTAGAAATTCTTTCCTCCTCGAAAACTTTTTAGAATAATTTCTCAAAAATATTTGTATGAATAACTTCTTCAATAAAATACCATTTTTGTTTTTACTGATTTTCATTTCATGTACAGCTCAGGAAAATTTAAATTTAGGCTACAAAGTGAGCGAAAAAACAGAAAATAATTCAAAGATTTTAATCCCATCAGGAGCAATGATTGATGCGATACCTTTTCTTTATAAAAATAACTCTTTCATAATTGGAATAAACGAAAATAAAACAGTTGTATTTACTTCGACAGTTGATCCAAACTTTGTGATAGGAGGATTTAGAGTGAACGATGAGGTATCAAGAATTTTTAAAAGTTCAAAAATAAACTATATAACTGGCTGGGGATATTATATACAAATTGACTCCGATTGGTATGCGGGTTTTGAAGTTAATTCAAAACCAACCGAAAAATCAAAAATTCAATGGTTTTTTAAGTATAAATTTTCTCAGGGGAATAAGAAGTTATTTAAAGAATAATTTACATGTTTTACTATATTCAGTTCTTCTGAAAGCTTGCGCAAACGTCTTTAGATTTTGCGCATTTTTTTGTTCAAAAAATCGAAATCTTAATAACATCTATAGTAAATTAAGAATTAAGAGGGTTATTTTTTAAAATTTTCAAAAAAATATAAAATAATTCGGAATGAGGAATCCCGTAAAGATTTCTCACAATACTGTTTTAGATTGCAGGCTTAAATAACCTAAAACAACCTAAAAATAAGTATGAGAAATTTGAAAATTAGCATGTTTATGACATTACTCTTTATGAGTAGTTTAATTAGGGGACAAGCCGTAGCAAATGGTAATAAATTATTGCCTACAGTTTTTTCAGCAAGTCCTAATGCATCCTCATTAGGGACTTATGGTCAGATCCCTGTAAACCTTTTTAATGGATTGCCTAATATTGGTGTAAATCTTTACAACCTAAAAGTAGATAATTTTGAGCTGCCAATCTCAGTGACTTACAGTTTAGCAAGCATTAAACCGGAAGAACGCCCGGGCTGGGTAGGTTTAGGATGGAATTTGAACTCTGGGGGAGCTATTACAAGAGTTGTTAAAGGAGGAGTTGATGAAGTGGTTGTTTCTAACATGACAAATCCAAAGGTGTTTTCTTATTACGATTATTATACGGAACTTAATACAGCAAATTGGAACTCAGCTGCAAAAGTAGAAGAATATAATAGTTGGATGCGCTCTTTAGGACCTGTAAAGTTTGCACCTTATCCGGCACCGGACGAATTTATGTTTAATGTAAATGGCCTTTCAGGAAGCTTTTATAAAAACCATGAAGGGGTATGGGTTGTTAAGGCAAACCAAAACATTGATATTAAAATAAATGAGGAAATAAAAAATGATTTTAAATTATACGAAATTGGAAATCATGTTACAAACACCAGAACTTTTAATGTTAGCAGAATATTTTACGGTTTTACGTTAACAACCGATAATGGTACGCAATATGTTTTTGGAAAAGATCCAAATTCATTAGAGTTCACAGCATCTGTCAACAATACAAATGATGGAAAAAATCCAAATTTTGTTGTTAAAACCTGGTATTTAACTAAAATTATATTGCCAAGCAGTAAAGTAATTTCATTTCAGTATAAAACGAACTTTACAGACCCAAGCTCTGATGGAGATACAACAAATAAAGCTGTTTTTAAACAATATGTTTCGTCTGATGTTATGAAATATTGGACGCATTATTCTGACGGAAGAGTTCAAATGACAGAAGCCAGTTCATCAGGAAATCTTACTAACAAAATTTTAGAAAGAATGTATGTTGTTTATTTAGATAAGATTACAACTGCAGATACTGAAATTACCTTTAATAATTCAATTTCGAATGATTTAGACTATGATTTAACCAATTCTCCATGGGAGCAGTATGAGATAGAATATGTTAAACCATTAAATGTCAGTTATACTCCCTTAAAGCACTGGTATAAATTAGATAATTTTATAGTTAAGAGTATTACAGATTCAAAACAAATCTACAAAGCGACTTTTAAATATCTTGAAAACCCAACCAGCCGTTTGTTTTTAACGGGTATTGATGAGTCCGGGATTTTAAATAGTGCGGTCAATAAAAAAACTAGTTTTGAATACAATGCAACAGCTTTGCCAGCATACAATTCGTTTAAAATAGATCATTGGGGCTTTTTTAATAATACAAACTTTACTCAAGCAGTAGCATTGCCTTCAGGTTCTCTTTATTATAATGACGATCAATTGCGTACCTATTATTACGGAACAAGAAATCCAAATGCAGCAGCATTACAAGCCGGAACACTTACTAAAATAATTTATCCTACTGGTGGTTCTACTCAATTTTTTTATGAACCGCATGATTTTTCAAAAGTAGTAGATAAGACATCTACAGCTTTTAGTCTGGTAAATGCTGCCAGTAATAATGAGATTGCAGGTGGATTGCGAATAAAGAAAGTGATTTCAGATCCTTTGAATAGCGGGACACCGTTGACCAAAGAATATTTTTATGTAAAAGATTATAAAAATAATGTCTTGACATCAAGTGGTATTTTGGCAGGAAGACCTACCTATATCGAAGAGGCAGTTATACCTAACATGCACTTTTTTAGGTTAAGCAGTAACACTTTTAGCCAATTAAACGATACAAACGGAAGTCATGTTACCTATACAACTGTTGTTGAAAAATTACAAGATGGCAGTTATACAGAATATGTATACAGTAATCATGATAATGGTTATATGGATAAACTGGCAGATCAATATCTTTTTAAATATAGTGACGCCAGCGGAAATTCATTAGGAGTTCCCGCTGACGATATAAAAAACGTCATTTCGAAAAAAATATCTTTTAATAGTCTTGCTTCTGAAAGAGGTAATTTGCTTTCTGAAAGAAAAAATAACGCCCAAAATGTACTAGTTGAACAAACCAATTATACTTATAATGATGATGCAAGCAGATTTACAGATAAGATAAGATCGATTGACTTTTCTGAAACGGTTATAGGTAATTTACAAACGGATGTAAATGTAATAGGAGGTCCTGTTTTCGAACATATGAAAACTTTAACCAAGATGGCAGCCTATACAACTTATAGTCATCAGGTATATTTAAAAAAGAAAGAAAATATATTATATGATTTAAAAAATGGTGTTAATATAAATACGACAACAAATTATACGTATAGTAATGCAGCGAATCATCATCATTTGAAGAGCGAAATAACCACTTCATCACTGGTTAATGATATAGAAACTAAATATTTTTATGCTGCTGATGCCGAAATGATTAATCAGCCATTTAAAACAGAAATTTTGTCTAATTATTTAGTGGGTGTACCTTTAGGTACTCAGTCTTTTAGAGCAGGGGCTAAAATTTCAGAGCAAAAAACGATTTACGATAAAAGTACTGCAACAGGAAATTTATTACTGCCAAAAAATATTTACGCAGCCAAATTTCCTAATAGCCTTCCTACAATCACAACTCCGGATATTGGACAATTAGAAAAGAAAATCACCTATGATAAATATGATGACAAAGGAAATATTCAGCAGTATACTTTAGAAAGCGGAATAAGTGTAACAGTAATTTGGGGATATAGTAAAACACTGCCAATAACAAAAATAGAAAATGCAACATATGCACAAGTTGCCTCAGCTTTAGGGATAACCACGACTGTTTTGGATACTTATAATGACAGCAAACTAGCTGACATAAATGCTTTAAGAAATAATGTGTCATTAATCAATTCGCTTATTACAACTTATAATTATACGCCGCTTGTAGGTATTAATAGTATTACAGATCCCAAAGGTGATGTAATAACATATGTCTATGATAGTTTTGGCAGACTCCAATTTGTAAAAGACAAAAGCGGAAATATCATATCTGAAAATGAATACCATTACAAAAATTAATCAACCATAAAAATGAAAAAAAGATTATTATATAGTATAGTGCTCCACTTATTTATTTTTTTAGGTTATGCACAAAATAAAAATGCAGTTAAAACTCAATCAGCAATTCTAAAACCTGCATCTGTCCCAGAAGATCCGCCACCTTGTGATGATTGTCCGTTAGGATATCAATGGAACAGAGATGCTGATGGAGATGGATATGGAAATCCTGAAGTGTATGTTTATAGTCAGACAAAACCGAATGGTTATGTAGCTGATCAGTCAGATTTAGATGATACTAATCCGTATATCACAAATGTTCAGACTCAAACTTTTTATAGAGATTTAGACGGAGATACTTATGGAAATCCAAGTGCTAGCGTAAATTATAGTATTAAACCAACTGGTTATGTAACTAATAATGCAGATTGTAATGATGCTGACGCTACTATAAATCCAAATACGATTTGGTACCGTGATGCTGATGCTGACGGATATGGAATTAGTACGACAACAACTGTTAGCTGTACACAGCCCACAGGCTATGTGCGTAATGCATCAGATTATAATGATACAACAGCTAATATCACCAATATTGCTCCAAGTACATTTTACAGAGATGCTGATGGTGATACTTTTGGAAGTCCAACTGTAACCGTTTATTATAGTGTCAAACCTACAGGCTATGTTACTAATAATAGCGATTATGATGACTCAACGGCTAATATTACTAATATAGCGCCATCTACTTTTTATAGAGATGCTGATGGAGATACTTTTGGAAGTCCGACAGTAACCGTTTATTACAGTGTTAAACCAACAGGATATGTTACTAATAATACGGATTGTAATGATGCTGATGTAACACTAAACCCGAATACAGTTTGGTATCGTGATGTCGATGGAGATGGTTACGGAATTAGCACCACAACTTTGGTAAGCTGTACACAACCTGCAGGATATGTACGTAACTCCTCTGATTATAATGATACAACAATGAACATCACCAATATTGCCCCAAGTACTTTTTACAGAGATGCTGATGGAGATACTTTTGGTAGTCCAACAGTAACAGTTTATTATAGTGTAAAACCAACAGGTTATGTGACTAATAATACAGACTGTAATGATGCTGATAATACTATAAATCCAAATACAATTTGGTATCGCGATGCCGATGCCGATGGTTATGGAATTAGTACTACGACCTCTGCAAGCTGTACACAACCGTCAGGATATGTTCGTAATTCATCTGATTATAATGACACTACGGCTAATATCACGAATATTGCACCCTCTACTTTTTACCAGGATAGCGATGGAGATGGTTTTGGAAATGCTGCAATTTCAATTTATTATAGTGCAAAACCGGCAGGTTACGCAGTGAATAGCACAGACTGTAATGATGGGGATGCAACAATAAATCCAAATACAAAATGGTATCTGGATAATGATTTAGATAACTTGGGAGATCCATTAACATTTGTTACACAATGTGCTCAGCCTAGTGGTAATTATGTATTGAATAACACAGATAACTGTCCTTTAGTTTCTGGTACTGCTTCAGATTGTACTTCTATAATAGTTCCGGCTCCATCTCAAGATCAAAATTATATTATTACCAAAGCATATAAAGAACCGGCAACTACAGCTTTTGTTATGCCTGGCGCTGATAAAGCTAAAGTAAATATTACTTACTTTGATGGTATAGGAAGACCAATTCAACAAATTGCAAACCAACAATCCAATTCCGGAAAAGATATTATAGTACATGTAGAGTACGATACTTTTGGTAAACAGATTAAAGAATACCTTCCTTTTAAATCTGCGACAGGAAATATGACGTTTGATGTAAATAGTAAAGCGAATGTAACGTCTTATTATGGTACACCTAATGCTTTACAAAATGGGAATCCAAATTTTGAAGCATCTGTTAATCCATTTTCTCAAAAAGAAATAGAAGCTTCACCTTTAAATCGAATCATGAAACAGGCTGCTCCCGGTAACGATTGGCAATCAGGTTCAGGACATGAAATAAAAATGGAGTACCAGACCAATGTAGATAGCGAAATAAAAGCATTTACAGCCACGACAACATGGAATGCGACTACTGGTCTTTATGATGTTGCATTGAATAACGGGAACGGAACACTTTCTTACCTTTCCGGACAACTCTATAAAACAGTTACTTATGACGAAAATACTCTTGCAGCACCTATAGAAACAGCAGGATCAGTTGTGGAATTTAAAAATAAAGAAGGTCAAATTGTTTTAAAAAGGACTTATGATGCCGGAGTAAAATTAGATACCTATTATATTTATGATGATTATGGAAATCTTACTTATGTAATTCCTCCAAAAGCAGATGGAGTTATTACAGCCACAACACTAAACGATTTATGTTATCAATATAAGTATGACTACAGAAATCGATTAACAGAAAAAAAACTGCCTGGTAAACAATGGGAATTTATTGTATACGATAAATTGGACAGGGTCGTAGCAACCGGACCTTCAACTTCTCCATTTTCTGATTTAACCTCTAGTGGATGGACAGTTACTAAATATGATGCATTTAACAGACCAGTTGTAACTGCATGGTGGCCCGCTGCTACGGTTACAAGTGCTACCCGAAAAACTTTACAGGATGCACAAAATGCTTTAACTGCCAATTTTAGCGAAACTAAAATTGCAACAGCAACCAATACTACGATAAATGGTGTAGATTTTCGTTATAGCAATGTTGCATGGCCAACAACAGGTTTTCATGTATTAACAGTAAATTATTTTGATGATTATAATTATCCGGGTTCTCCAGTTATTCCTGCAACAGTTGAAGGACAGACCGTTTATTACAATGCAACTATAAAACCAAAAGGACTCACAACAGGTACATGGGTAAGAGTTTTGGAAACGAGTACCTTATATAAAAATGAATTGAGTTATAGTTTATATGATGCTAAGTCAAGACCTATACGTTCTTATACTCAAAATCATTTGGGAGGTTATACCTATACCGATACTAATTTAAAGCCTATTTCTGGCGAAGTACAGTATACTGTTACTTACCATAAAAGAGCAACTGCAGAAACTGAAGTAAAAACCAAGGAAGTATTTACCTATTCTCCTCAAGGAAGATTGCTTACTCAGACACATCAGATTAATGCAGATGCGCCACAATTAATGGCTTCTAATACTTATGATGAACTAGGTCAGTTAATATCAAAAAAAGTAGGAAATACAACTGCATTGCCTTTGCAAAAAGTAGATTTTAGTTATAACATAAGAGGATGGATGACAGGTATAAATAATGTAGCTTCGCTGACACAGGCAGGAGATCCTAAAGATTTATTTGCTTTTAAAATCAACTATAATACAAGTACTTCCGGAATTAGCGGAGTAAAAGCATTATACAATGGAAATATAGCTGAAACAATATGGAATACAGCTGATGTTCAAAGATCATATGGTTATAAATATGATAACTTAAACAGGTTAACAGATGCAACTTTTCAGAAAACTGGTGTAACCACTAACGCTTACAATGAAAGTCTTTCTTATGATAAAAATGGAAACATCTTGTCATTAATACGTAACGGAAGCAATGAAACCGCTGCACAAATAGATAATCTGGTGTATAGTTATGGAACTACGAATGTTACAAACCAGCTTACAAAGGTTATTGACAATGCTCCTGCAGCTTCTAAAGTAAATGGTTTTACAGATAGTGCAGCAAATACCGTTGATGATTACACTTATGATCTTAATGGTAATATGATTAGTGACGCAAATAAAAATATTACATCAATTACGTACAATCACCTTAATTTACCAACCAAAATAACTTTTTCAGCAACGGGAAGTATTACTTATATTTACAATGCAAACGGACAAAAAGTGCAAAAAGTAGTAACAGCTACTTCTCCTGCCAGTACAACAACTACAGAATATCTTGGAGAATACCAATATTTGAATACAGTATTACAATTTTTTCCAACTGCAGAAGGTTATGTTGAGGCTGTTACACCAAGTTCTTTTAAATACGTATACCAATACAAAGATCATTTAGGTAATTTACGTTTAAGCTATAAAGATAGTGACGGAAACGGTAGTATAATTTCTAGTGAAATTCTCGAGGAAAACAACTATTATCCATTTGGATTAAAACATACAGGTTACGGTCCCGCAATTGTATCTAGTAATTCAGCTCTAAAATATAAGTTTCAAACAAAAGAACTCCAAGATGAGCTGGGGCTTAATTTGTATGACTTTGGATTAAGACAATATGATCCGGCTTTAGGTAGAATGTTTCAGGTAGATCCTGTATCACATCATGGTCAATCACCATATACTGCTTTTGATAATAATCCAGTTTTTTGGGCTGATCCCGATGGAGCAAATACAGTTGACCCGATAAAAGACAAGACTACTGTGATATCTTCTTCTGTGGATAAAAATAATGTTACAAGTATTACGGAAACTACAACAAATACGACTACAACAACTAATGATGATGGTAGTGTAAGTGTAAGTTATTCTTCTACTTCGATAACAAATAAAGTTGATGCAGAAGGAAATATAACAAAAGGGACTTCTGTTACACAATCATCAGGAACTATAAGTAAAAATGCAAATGGGAAAATATCTACTACGATAGGCAAAACAACTACTAGAGAAGCGAAATCAGGAGACGCATCTTCTACATTTAGTCAATGGACCAATACCGTATCAAACTATAATAAATCTAATGAGAAAGGAATTTATAATATTGATAAGATAAATAAGACCGCTGATTATACCACGGTTGCAGGTAAAGCAGGAGTTAGTGTTCTAGGAACTTTTGCAGGTTTTGATGGGATGTTTTCCATGTTAAGTACAAATACTAAAGCATTACTTGGAGTTGTCGGGGGCGTTAAAGGTTCTGATAGTCTTATGGGAACTATTGGAAGTGGCTTAAAAGAAGCAGTAGGTGCAAATAATAAGTATATGATTGTCTATGGAGTAGAGCACATTCAAAATGGTACAATGATGAGAGAAATGAAAACCCCAGGAGGTCAGAAAAGTGGTTCAAGATATAGTGTTGGTCCAACAAGTTGGCAAGATCTATGGAAAATGATTAAAAATGCATTCTAATCTATTGTTATGGAATTTATTAAAAATAATTTGTTATACAACGTTTTGCAAGTAGTAATTTTATGCCTGATTTACTATACTCTTGTATTTTTGTTTAAAAGGTATAAATACAATATTAGTAAGGGTAAAATAGCTCAATTAGTTGTATTACTTTGGTTGTTATATTATGTTTTGTCAATTGTTTTAGGAATATTTTTCAAGATTAATATTTAATAACAGACAACCCACTCTTCAAGGAGTTCTGATAAAAAGATCTGCGCAAATGTCTATGACTTTGCGCATTTTTTTGTTTTATAGAAATTGTAAACGTTTTAAAAATATCTTGATTTTAAATTGTAATGTTAAAACAAAAAAGCTCCAGAATTCTCTAAAGCTTTGTCTTAGTAGCGGGAACAGGACTCGAACCTGTGTCCGCGGCGGCGGATATGAGTCTGACAGCTTAGGTTTAAACAAAAAAAGCTCCAGATTTCTCTGGAGCTTTGTCTTAGTAGCGGGAACAGGACTCGAACCTGTGACCTTCGGGTTATGAGCCCGACGAGCTGCCTACTGCTCTATCCCGCGATGTTTCGGGTGCAAAGATACGCAGTAAATACGGTTATGCAAAGAAATTAGTTAAAAAATTTAAATTTGATGAATTTAAAAGGGTAATATATTGTTTTTTAAGGGTATATAGTAATGTCGATTTGGTTTTGGATAGTAAATACAACTATTTAAATCTTATAATCTAGTAATTCCTGATACGGATCGTCTTTTAAACCGAGTAAAAGACCAAAAGCAGGCTCAGTTTTGTAGCCTTTTTGTTTGAGTGTGATGATTTCTAAGCGGAAATTTTCACCTTTTGATTGTAGAATTTCATGTTCGATAATCATATGCCTGTAGCCGTTTTGACTTTTGGTAGGAATGTTTTGCCCAAAGATTTCAATTTCAAAATCCTCTATTTTAAAGTTAGCTATAACAGATTTCTGATCATTAATAATGGTTTCGAGAATTTTGAATTCGCTTTTGTTTCCAAAAATAGAATTCAGTTTTTGTATAAAATCATTTTTATTTTTCAAATAACAAATAATATCCAGATCACTGTTTTCGATATCAATATTTATTGGGATTGTACCCACTAAAATAGGATCAAATTCAGCGAGATTATCTAAAACCTTATTTTGAGTCAGGACTTCAAAAGCCTGAATCTGTTTTGGTTTTCCGTTTTTTAAATACTCAATATTGGTAAAATTGATCATTATTTGCTGTAATCTGTTTCTTCTTTGATTTCTTCTTCTATTCTTTTATTGATGTTGACTTTGGCATCTTTAAAAATAAAAATAGTGGTTCGGTATTCTCTGGCGTATTTATTTGTGATTTCACCACCAATTAAAGATATTTCAAAATAAGGACCGGTTTCTACAAATTCGTTACTGTCTTTTTCAAAATCTTTAACTCTGATTAGGTTTTTGTAATAAGTATTTAAATTAAACCAATTCACATAATCGGCATTAAACGAAACCGCTTTAATCCCTTTTTTAGTATAATAATTTATTGCTCCAGCCTGACCGTAATTGTCACAGAGTACTAAAGTGTTTTCAGATTTTGGAAATAAAACATAAACCGAATCCGTTTTACGAGCGAGTTCTTTCCATCCCAGCATATCAGCAAAATCTTGTGGTAAAGCATGATCTTTTCCGTCTTCCCAACGAAGCATTCCAAGTTTTTTGTATTTCTCCGGATGATTTACAATATATTGCGGGCTTTTATTGGGGAAAGAAAGATTGTACATCGGAATAAATAACAATAACGGAATAATGATAAATACTGGTTGTAAATAACGTTTCCAGCCTGTTTTTAAAATATCAGAAAGAAAAACGGCACCAAAAGCAATATAAATAGGATATAAGCCAATTGCATAATAAGCTTTTGCTTTGAAGTACAAGAACACGACAAGTGTAAAAATAATAGAGGCAAAAAAGAGTTTATATTTCCCGAAAAGTTTGTAAAATAAAAGCGAATATAAAGCGGCTAGAATAACAAAGAACGAACCAATAAAAAACAATAATTGTTCTTTTAGAAACCCCATTCGATCGACATTGACCAATTGCGTTTCGGCCAATTCTTTCATATGGTGCACAATCGGGAAGTGATTGTTGTATTGCCATAAAAGATTCGGTAGAATTAATAGTAATCCCAGAATTAAGGCGAAATAAAGTTTTTTCGCGGCTAAAATTCTTCTTTGGTTAGAAAGCAAAAGGGCAGGCAAGAGGCCAATTAATAAAAAAAGAATGTTGTATTTGTTCAAAAAACCAAAAGCAAAAACGATAGCTCCAATATAAAACCATTTCGGTTTTTCGGTTGTGATATATTGAATGACAACGAAATAAAAAGCAGTCCAGGATAAAACATCCAAAGAATTAGGTTGGTACAACATATTGATACGCAACAATGATGAAAAGACAATGCAAGTGGCGCCTAAAATCAAAGCATATAAATTTCCTTTAAGTAATTCGATCGTTTTCCAGACAATGATCAATGTCAAAACACCAAAAAGAGCAGGGAAGAACTTAACCCAGAAAACCGAATTTCCGAGTAAAAATATAAGATACGAAAACCACGAAGTAACCGGCGGAACTGACAAATATCCCCAAGCCAAATGATGCGCCTGATCCAGATGAAGATATTCGTCACGCTGCAAATCATATTCGGGACTTATTAAAATATATTGCAAAGCAAATTTCAAAATAATAAACCCAATTAAAATTAACGTTTTTTTGGTCATGAAAATTTTGGTTTCTGAGGTTTTTAATTTGGATAATCAGAACTAATGTATTCGATATCAGTTCTTAAAATATAAAGCTAATATATAATTTATTTTCAGTTTAGAAGTAAAGAAAATATTCTGAAATCTCTGTAAAATAAAAAAGCTCCAGATTTCTCTGAAGCTAATTTTATTAAAAATTCAATTTTGAATTGAAGTTTTTTTTGAGATTTGGAATTTTACAAAAATTATTCCTCTATTGCTGTTTCAAATTCCATGTGATCAACCGTTTCTACTTCTGGCTGTGCAGGTTTAGAAGCTTTAAGCGCATTGAATCTTTCTAATTGTTCCAAGTCATCTTCTTCACCGCTGAAATAAGGAAAAACATCCATAATTGGTGATTCTGAAATAGCAGGAATAGAATATTCTCCCATCGTATTTTTCATCACATGAAGTGTGTTGTCAAAAGCTTCACGCACATCATTTGCCTGAACTAACATGTACATATTTGTTTTTCTTTCTTTACCGCTTTCTTCATCATAAGCCAATAATGAAACTTTTGATTTAAACCAGCGATCAGCATTTTCAAAAGGATGAATCTCAGCATAATTGGCCACTTTTATATTTGTGATTTTAAATTCTTCACTAATATAAGCTGCCATTTCTTCATTAATTCTTTTTTCAGCTTCTGTATAAGACAAAGCATCTACCAAATAAGGTTCAGTCAGTACTTTTTGTCCTCCAGTTTCGTCTGTTTTTCTATATTTTACTTTGCATTCGTACCAGGTTGCACTCATCTCTTTTAATTTTTTAAGGATGTCAAAGATAGATTTTACAGGAAAAAAAAGGGTTAATTATTGAAATAGATATTCACAATTTCAAAATTAATATGGTAATGTTTTGAAGATGTGTGTTTTGAGGTTTTAAAATTTCCTTTGCCTTCTTGAAAGACTTTGAAAAAAATAAAAAGTATCATTTTTGTAAATGCCGTTAATTAGCAGTTACATCATTTTTCCTTCCTTCGCATATTCTTTTTTGATTCCCTGAATAAGGTGATCAAGTTTAATACTTTCGTTTTCGTTTTCCAATGTTCTCAGACAGGCATATTGAATAATATTGACAATATTGGCGCCGGTAATATCGTATTTTTTTGAAAGTTCATTAAGATTTACATCTTCGGCAATTTTAATTCCCTTAGGCAAATTATTCTGCCAAAGCTGTAAACGTTCGCCATAAGAAGGAACTTCAAACTCAATTATAGATTGAAATCTTCGGGTAAAAGCCGTATCAATATTTGTTTTGAAATTAGAAGCCAGAATAACCAATCCGGGATGATTTTCGATACGCTGCAGCAAATACGAAACTTCCTGATTGGCATATTTATCATGCGCGTCCCTGACATTTGTTCTTTTTCCGAAAACAGCATCAGCTTCATCAAAAAACAAAATCCAGTCTTTATCAGCAGCTTTGTCAAAAAGAGAAGAAAGATTTTTTTCGGTTTCGCCAATATATTTTGAAATTACCATCGACAAGTCGATTCGGTACACATCTCTTTTGGTATATTTTCCCAAAAGCGAAGCCGTAAGCGTTTTTCCGGTTCCGGGTGCGCCGTAAAACATCACTCTGAAACCGGGTTTTATCTTCGCTTTCATATTCCATTCGTGAAGCAAAATTTCGTTGAATTTTAGCCAGGTTTCTATTTCTTTAATCTGATTTAAAGTATTAGAATTAAGTACCAAATCGCTCCAATCCAGATCGGTTTCGATTAATTGTGCTGGAAAAATACTGCTAAGCTGAGGTTTTAGGATTTTTCCTGTGATGAATTTTTCAATGTATTCATATTCTAAAATCAATAAACCACTCAGTTTGGGTTCGCCATTAGGAACAGATTCTATTTTGATGATTCCTTTCTGATAAAGAAAAGAATGATTGTGTAAATAATTATAGAAAAAAATCCTGTCTTCAAGATGATTTCCCGCGATTAAAAACTGAGCCGTTTCACCCGTTGGTAAAATGCCGCGATGGTTCTTCGTTTTCATCCCTCCAAACTCAGGTAATTCACCTCCGTTAGGTAAATATTCGGCTATAACCGAACTAAGAAAATCGGGTTTAACATGAGGTACAAGAGCCAATCCCAATAAAAGTATATCAGCTTCAGTCAGACTATTTTCGATGGCAAATTCATTGACAAACCCATTTGAATCAAGTTGATTTAAAACCGGTTTTTCCATTGGGTTTTCGACTTGAAAAAGAGCATCAAGCTGAAATACAAATTGGTTTTTTAGATGATTGAATATGTTTTCCATTTTATACAAGATTTTTAATTGAAAAGGATTTTATTTTTGATTGCCGGTAATTTTGATTCGTTTTATTTAGTAATCTGCTTATTATTTGAAATTTTTAAAAATCAAAATCCCTAATAATAAACATATAAGTAACATGTCCATGATTACGCATTACAGTTTTCAGAAAATCGATTCTAAATACGTTTCCGGTTAATGCTTCTGTTACTCTGGCGGTGTTAAGTCTTGATCCTCCTCTGGTATTTATGTGGGCATCTAGTGGCCACATATTTACAAGAATATCCTGTCCTCCAACTTGAATTTCATAGACATGATCTCCTTGTTGTTCCGCTGGTTTTACCCCATAATCCCTTACTAAATCATTCATTTTCGCTCCTCCTGGAGTACTGGCAGTTTCGTCAAGCGGACCTACACTTGTTCCTCGTGATATTTGATTTTCCGGATCAATTCCAATTTCCGCTTCGTTTGCAGGAAGAAATTTTTTCTCATGTGGTCTAAATTCTTCAATAGTAGGGTCACCTTCATCATGTAAACCTTTTAATGTTCTCTGACTTCGGGTTTCTCCTCTATGGGTTAGATAAAGCGAAGGATAAGAAGCACTTGGAGGTTTTGGCCATGTTAAATCCAGATGGCTATTTGGATTTGGTTTCGCCGGAGGTCCTGCAGCCGGACCAGAAGTACTGCCTGTTGGGCCAAGATTCATAATTTGCGACCCGAGACTATTTAACTGAGAAACGGCATGAACAAAATTTTCAACATTTATTACATTTTTTGGATCTCCTTGAATTCCATTAATATAAATTAGATTCATATTTGAATTTAGCATCCAGTTTTTGTCCCATCTCCAGGAAGCAATATTCCACTCCCTTTTCCAGTCAAGGGTTAAAAAGTTAGCATGAATACCGCCTAATATATCAAATCCCAATGCACTTTTTAATTCTAAAGAAGCGGTATGAGAAAAACTCATATTACCTCCTGCAATAATAATATCTACGGGAGCTCCAAAAAATGCACCAAATCTTGCGTTTCCTTCGGCCCTTAAAGAACCATTAATTCCGGCAACATTTGCAGAGATAATATTAGGCAAACCTACTTCCAGTCCCATTCCCAAAGCTGCTTCAATAAACATTTGCCCATAAACTTCTGTAGGTACTTCAAGCATTCCACTTAGTCTGAATCTTGAATTGTATAATAAAGACATCGCTTTTAGTGCGTTTAAACCACCTAACGGCAAAGCTAATGCCAATGCATCAAGCATGATAGGGGTCTGGGCATAACTAAAGCCAAATTTTAAATTGGTAAGTTTTATTCCTCCAAAATATCCTCCAATATTATAACCAGCAGTTAGTGCGCCATTTAATCCTACTCCAAGTCCTTCAAAAATAGGCACTGAAAAACCTGTACGCCCTATTGTGTAGGTTTCTGCGATAGGATTCATCGTCATACGTTCTAATAATGTATAATCTGGTAAATCAAATACAAAATCTCCCAAATTCATTCTCGGGTGTGCGATAAGGCTTGCTGCGTCAGCATCGGCTTCGGCTTGCATTTGCTGTAAATAGGGATCAACAATAGAATATATTCCCTGATACATGGCTGAATGCTGGTGAAGCTCCCACCTGTTATATGCAAATATTAAACGTGACAGAAGTTGTTGCTTCAAATTGCCATTACTGGCAGGCGGCAACCCGGCTTGTGTAGCTTGCTCTAGCCATTCTTCATGATTGGAACTTTTCTCAACTATATTGTTCCAAACTGCGCTGTCTTCTTCCAGAATAGCTGCCGTTTGTCCTATAAGATTGTCGTTTACCATTTCATTAAAACCGCCGTTAACTAAAGTTAAAGAAGTTATAAATTCAAATCGGTTAAGTCCAAGCTGTTCTGCTGCATGACTAAACGTGGCCTCTAATTCAGAACCAATGGAAGTAGAAACATTCGTTACTATAGAAGATGCGTCACAAATAATATCAGATGCTTCATTGTAAAATGTTTCATCTGCTTCATCTTTTCCAAAATACCAATTTTGGAAAAGAGAAATTGCATTATTAAAATTATTAATTACATTATTAAAATGCATATCACCAACTCTATTTACGTCTATTTCTACAGCAGTAACATCTGTTTGATCGTCTTTTTGGATTTGCAAGCTAGTTTGCTCCATTTTTTGTACCAAAGGCTTACTAGCACCCTGTTGCACAGTATGTGTTAATTCATGCACAAGTAAGTGCTTACCATCCTGCGAATCCGGATTGTATTTTCCTTTATTAAAGTAAACATCACTGCCGTTTGCAAAAGCGTGCGAACCTAATTGCCGGTTCATTTGAACTGCAGTGGAATCGTTATGTATTTTAACATCACTAAAGTCAGTTCCAAAACTGGATTCCATTTCGTTTTTTATCTGTCCGGATAGGGGAGATCCGCCGCCTTTACTGCTGTTTAAAGTACTTTCCAGATTAGAATTGTCAATAGGATTTGCATCTGCACCCGCACTCATCTGAAGTTCTTTTTCGTCTTCTTTGGTTTGGATTTCCTCTTCTTCTTTTGCCTGAATGTCTTCTTCTTTTTTCTTTTGAATTAATGGTTTGGGAACAAGACTTTTTTCCGTGATTTTGGAGCTTTCAGTTTTAACATAATCGTTTTTATTTAAAGATATATCGACTTTTTCAACTGCATTTTTTTTCAGAATATCTTCTTCTTTTTTTGGTTGAACCAAAGATTTAGACGTGCTTGTTTTTTCTTTTGGTTTAGAAGATTCAATTTTGTTTTGTACCGATTCTTCTTTCTCAGCTTTTAATTGAACAACAGGCGTAATTTCTTTCGTTAGATTTTCTTTCTGAACCTCTTTTTCGATATTATTTTTTTTCTGAATCTCATTAACTTGTTTGTTTTGGATGACAGGCGAAGCATTAAAAAAAGTTTCAGGAATTGCAGCTTGTTTTTTGTTTTGCAGTACTTTTAATTTTGGCTGAGCAATCGATGAGATTTCTGGTAAAGGAGCTTTTTTCTGAATTTCACTATTTCTATTTTCAGGATTTGTTTCAGCCACTTTATTCTGAACAACAGGCGAAGCCGAAAAGAAAGGTTCAGGAGTACTATTCTTTTTATTTGAAACAACCGTATCAGCTACTTTGTCAGCTTCAGCTTCAAATTTATCATTCGATTTACCAATGTTGAGTTTTGCCTGAACACCAAAAAAAGATTCTCTCTCTTTTCCTTTATTATGAGGATTGAGATTACTTTTTCCGGTTGTACTTCTTGCAAATATGCTCATCTGAATGTTTTATTTTTGACTGCATTTTGTTTTACAATTGCAATGTCTTTTATTGCATCCTGCCGGAACTTTAGAATTGGCATCTTTTTCAGCGGCGCTACAAGCTTCTTTATAGTTACTATATTTATAATCTGCATTTCCAATCACACGACTCGGACAAGTAGCGCCAGATCCGGGAATTTGATACACATTGCACCTTACGTCTGTGCAGCCCCATTTTTTGGCTAATATTTCTGCTGAAGCCGCATTGAGTACCGCATAACGCTCTACTTTAACTTCATTTCCTACTTTGTCAATAATGGTACAAGGACACATGCCAATAGCTCCAACAGGTTCTCCTTTTTTAGCTGAATTATCCCATAAATTATAATGTCTGCCTATTCTTGGACATGGCCCACTAGTAGCTTTTTTGTCATTACGATACAATTGTTTACTATCCGGAATTCCTGCTCTTCTTTTCAACTCCTTCTCGGCATCTTTGTAGCTCTTATATCGATAGGAATCCGGTAAATCATCACAACTTTTATCGCTTAATGGTTCAATACCCAAATCTTTGGCAACATCATCTCCTGTTTCCTCGATTCCGTCAATAATTTCCTTTATAGTATCACAAACATCTTTAGGAAGCAATCCTTCTTCGCATAATTCATTCACTATTTCTTGTAATCTTTTACAATTTAATCCTGAACTAAGCGGTTCAATTGCAGTTTCAATATCTCCTACAGGCATTGGGCCAGAAGTTATAGGGCCAATTGATGGAGGCGCAGCACCGCCTAAACTTACTGGTATGTTGATTTTGTAAGCATCACCTATTTCCCAATGACCAAGTGGGTGGGCATATTCACAGACTAAATGTTCAAATACTTTCGATGAAGCATATAAATCTACATCTCCCTGAAGCAAGACGCCCATCATAATATCATTATCGGCACTAAAACTCCAGGTTCCGGAACTATAACCTACATTTATCAAACTGCTTATTGCGCCAATACCCCAGCCAGTTCCGGTTCCTCTGATTCCCCCTTCCAGACTTGCTTCGAGCGGGATAGGAGGTTCACTAGGAATTACCCCTAATCCGCGGCCGACTAATCCGCCAAAAATAGACAGTCTTTCTCCTATTGCAGCGCCCACATAAAGTTCTGCCTGACCTGCAAATGTGCTTGAAAACGGATCAAGTGTCAGACGAATTTGTCTTAATTCACCCGGGCCTAAAGCAGCTAAAATTGAAGGTTGTAAGTTGACTTCTAATGAAGCAAGAAATGTAAAAACACCTACTGTTTCTCCAAAAATAGGAATCTCTAAAACTGGGATCGCCGGAAGTTCATCATCTCCTAATTCTTTTTGAAAACTATCAAAAAGAGTGACATTCGGAATATCAATAATAATCGATGATCCTACTATTGTGATGCTTCCGCCAAATCTGCTCAGTACCGCGTTTGCCAGAGCTAATGCTGCTTCACCGGCTTCCGTTTTTATCCAGTCGATTGCCTCTGAAGCTGTATCAGAAATGGCGTTTCCAACGTCCGAAGCAGTATCTACGATGGCATTTCCAACATCCGATGCAGTATCTGCAATACTATTGCCAACATCGCTTATACCTTGGTCAACAGTATCAACAGCATTTGACGCATCGTTCATAAATTCATCAAATGAATAACGTTGTACTTTTGCAACAGGAGAATTTCCTTGCTGAATCGTATGCGTTAATTCATGTGCCAAAAGATGTTTTCCTGATGCTGAATCCGGATTGTATTTTCCTTCATTAAAATAAATATCATTTCCGCTGGCAAAAGCCTGCGCACCAATTTCCTGGCTCATTTGAACGGCATTTGAATCATTGTGGATTCGGACATTACTAAAATCTGCTCCAAAACCAGATTCCATTTCTGCTTTGGTATCTTTAGAAAGTGCGGCGCCACTGCCTTTTGAATTATTAAGTTTGCTCTCGAAATCAGAATTTGATTTTTCAGCCTGAGTCCCATTTTCATCCTTCTTTTGAACGTTTTCCTTTTCACAATCGCATTTTTGAACGGACTGTAATTGCTGTACGGGTGTAATTGAAGCTGCTAACGGTTTCTTCTGAATTTGATTTTTATTACTATCCTTTTCACAATCACATTTTTGTATAGACTGCAATTGCTGTACAGGCGTAATTGATGCTGCTAGCGGTTTCTTCTGAATTTTATTATCATTATTTTCACAATCACATTTTTGAATAGGCTGTAATTGTACAGGCGTAATTGATTCTGCTAATGGTTTCTCCTGAATTTCATTTTCAGTTTTTTCTTGTTTTTGAACTTCCGTTGCCTGATTTTTTTGAACAATTGGAGCAGCATTAAAAAAAGGCGCTGAAGTATTGGTTTGTTTATTAGAAACTACCTTATCAGCCATTCTATCGGCTTCAACTTCATATTTATCATTCGATTTGCCAATGTTAAGCTTTGCCTGAACGCCAAAAAAATCTTCTCCCTTTCTCGAATTAAAAACGGATGGGGCAGAAGAGTTTGATTTTGCTATTTGACTGAATGCTGACATATATTTTAATAATACGTGATTTTGCTATTGTCTGTGTTTTGTTCCATTACCAATAAAGGCATTTGCTCCACATGAAGGCGGAGTTTTAATGATTAGAGTAAACTTCTCCACCCTTGGTGCGACGAATTCAATAGGAAATGTCCCGCCAACTGGAATTTGTACGGCTGGTATGATAGCTGTTCCTGAGTTATCTATAATCTCTGCACTGTAAGTCGAACAGGGGGCGCTTTTTTTATTTCGTTTTGTTGTTAATTTGATAGAGAATAATTTGCACTTCTCAGTTGGCTTTAATGGTTCAAAATGTGTAGGTTCTGATGAAAATTGGAATCGATTAAATATATCGCAATCTTTTTTCTTTGGTGGTTTTTCTTTCTTTCCGCCTTTGGTTTTCTTCTTTACCACATTATCCAAAACTCCTATAGTTTCCGGTCCTACAATACCATCAATTTTATTCAGATGGTTTTCGCTTTGAAAACCTATTACTGCATTTCGGGTTTCATTTCCAAAATCGCCATCTGCGCCAAAATCCGGTAATTTTTGATCCGCGATGACCAGCCCTTCTTGTAAGTCTGTAATATATTGTCCTTTTTGCCCGGATGAAATGAGCATTTCATCATCATTGGCTTTTTCAAGCGGATCATTGCCTTTAAAATAGGGTTTTTCTGTTTGCAAATCTTCGTGATGGTTTTTAACAGATGATTTTTGTATGGTTCCTGATTTTTGTTTGGCCCCGGTTTGCTGAACTGTATGTGTTAATTCATGCGCCAGCAAATGTTTTCCTTCCTTAGAACCCGGATTGTATTTGCCTTTATTAAAATAAACATCATTTCCATTGGTAAAAGCCTGCGCGCCCAATTCCTGACTCATTTGAACAGCATTTGTGTTTGTATGAATTTTTACATTGCTAAAATCGGCACCAAAACCAGATTCCATTTCTCCTTTGGTTTTTTTATCTAATCCGGTTCCGCTTCCTTTTGAGTTGTCGAGTTTCTCTTCCAATTCATTGTCGTGAATTTCAGCTTCCGAATTTTGCTCTTTTTTTTGAACTTTTTTTTCTTCGTCTTTTTTATCCTTTTTCTGAATTTTATCTTCTTTTTCACAAGAATCACACTTAGCCTGAATTGGTTTTTCTTCGTCTTTTGTATGTTTGTTTTTTTTCTGAATTGGCTTTTCGTCTTCTTTTATGTCTTTGGCCTGAACAGAAGAAATAGTTTCAGAAATAGGTTTTTGCTGCACTTCATCTTTCGACTGCAAAAGTCCGCCTCCAGACGCATTATTATTCACCACTTTATCAGCTACTTTGTCTGCTTCTACCTCAAATTGGTCACCTGCTGTTCCTGTTTTTAGTTTTTTCTGAATTTTAGGTCCAAAAAAACTTGGGCTTGTCGGGCTGTCTTTTTTTCGTTGTTCAAATGCTCTCATAACTATAATTTTACCATTGGGTATAGATTAATTTTTGAATCCACGGAATTTTAACGATGCTGATATTCCACGGAATTTTTTCTAATAAAAGATCCTGTGTTTTTCGTTCAATAGCCAGTTTCGGATTGGTTTCGCTCCAGTCTAATTTACCTTCTCTTTGAAGAAATTCGGTTCTTAAGATATTTGTCGAAGTATTTTTTAAAGTCGACCAGTGTTCTACCACCGAAAGCAGCATTTCTTCTACTTGCTGTTTGTGTTTCTCTTCAATTTTAACTTCTTTTTGGATGGATTGCTGCATGGGTATTCCGCACAAAAATTTCTCAAAAAGCATTAAATGTTCGTACTCATTTTCTTTTTTTGTAGCCGCATAATGCAAAATATGCGCTGCCATTTCCTTGTCTAAAAGCGTATTATTTTCATCCATCAAATGACAGCTTTTAAACATTTCTTTCAAAAAGGGATGCAAAATGATTAAACCTGCATTTTGTACATAACAGGATTTAGAACCCGGACTGTCTTCCTGAAAATGATCCTCAATTATGGATTCTTCTTTTGTTGTAATTTCTGATTTTGATGTTTCGGGATTTGGTTTTAGAATTGATTTTTCTTTTTCAGAAACCAAATAATCCGTTTTTATTTGTGTTAGTTTTTCATCGGTTAAATCAAGTGGTATAATTGTTTTTATATTTTGGATAAAAAGCTTCAAAGAGATTTTATTGGATGAAAATTGAGTCTCTTTTTTATAATAAAATGCAATAAGATTAATTGATTTTGGTTCCATCCAAAAATCAAAAATCAGTTGCCAGAAAGAAGCTTTAAAACTGCTTGTTTGTTGATGGAGTATTTGTAATAATTTGTTTTCTAAAAGTACTTTTTGTTGCATTTCTGAATCTAAAACAACCGAAAACAAAATCATAATTTCCTGATTTGAAAACTGATTTATGATTCGGTTTTGAACTTTTTTTTGCCGAATTAATTTGCTGAACGGAATTTTGAAAGTATCTTTTTTAAGGTTTTCAAAATGGATTTTATCAAAAAAATCAACTTCATTCATCTTAGAAATCCACCACGGCATACTGCCATTTTCTATAAAATAAAGTAGGGTTTTCAGGTCCTTATCTTCTGGTGAAAGTGTAAGAATTTCAGGTTCTTTATTGATGTTGTTTTTAGTTGTTTTGTGGAGCTCATTTATAGCTTTTTGAACTTCTTTTTCGATTTGGTTTTTGATATCGATTTTAGAAAAAGAGACCTTGTTTTTCTCATTGTCTGACTGAACAGAAATTTCCAGTTTTTCTATTTGAATGATTTGATTGTCAATATCTTTAATAAAATTAAATTGCTTTTCTAAAATAATAAATACCTCATTTTGCATAAACATAGCAAGGTCATCTTTGATAGCATTTGCCACCGACATAGAGTTGGTATCGATCTCTAAAAAAACTCTTTGGATGCTATGTGAATTTTTAGTCATTTTTATTTGGTAGTTTATTTTTTTTTCTTACATTTGTCTCCAGCCGTTTAGGTTGTACTGGGAATAAATAGTGTTCGTAATGCGAACATCTTCACCCCATTAAAGCTTGAGCCCGTACCCTGGTATTGGTCTCAAGCTTTTTTATTTGTTATCATTCGGCTTTTCGGGATTTTTGGCAATAGGTTTGGTTATTTTTTCTGTATCAACAATAATCCTATTTTTTTTATGATCTTCTGTCGATTGACGATCTCTTCCTATCAAAATAAAGAAACCTTCTGTAGGTTTGTAAAAATAAAATTCTGCTATAGTAGCATATGCAGCGAATAAGCTTTCAAATTTTGAAAGGTTTACAATTCTTGTAGTATCAATGTGAATAATGAATTTACTCAATCTGGTTTCATTATGAATTTTTTTTCTTAAATTCATAAACAAGACTAAATCATCATTTGTATTAGTACTATTTTCTAAGTAATAAGATTGCATATCTGTATTGACCCAATTTCCGCTTGTCCAGTCGCCACCAATGTAAATATGAGTAAGTCTATTATCTATTTCAGTGATTTGAGTGGCAATCTCTACTAGAAGATCAGCAACTGATTTTTTCTGATCTCCTTCGTGATAATTTTCATAAACCATCGGAATATTATAAAACTCATGAAATTTTTTCGGAAATCTTGGAAATTCTTTTGTAACAGGATGTGATTGCAATGACTTTCTTAAATCTTCCCATTTGTTCCAATCTTCTTTAAAGCGGCCAAAATTATCATCGTCTTTGTTGATTGGATCGTAATTAGCATGGATTTTTTTATACATATCAGCTTTATACGAATTAACGACAGAGCAGGTAATTTTGTTTGACGTATAAATTTTACCGTTTTTAGTAACGCCATTTTCAGTAAACGTATAAATTGGAGTTTTTCTTGAAAGCGTAATGTCTTGAACTTCAAATTCAAATACATCTTTTTCAAGTCGCATGATTCTTAGTTTTTTCTCTTCTTCAATAAAATCAAACAAAAGACCGGTTGGAAATTGAGTATTTAGTGTTTCCATTACGACATGTAATCGACGGGCAAAAATTTGATCTAGCGGAATGCTGACCATAACTTTATCATTAATCAAATTGACACCATTTATAGTATATTTTTTTATGCTTAACCTGTAATGTGTTGGCATATCAATTCTCTCACTTTTAGTACCTCTTAAACTTCTTGATAAATTATTGATATAGCGCAACGAGCTAATCCAGGGATATAAACATCCCATAATCGTACAGCATCCTAATCCGTCGTCCTGACTTATTTTTCCCTCAATAGCAAAATCAGTTATAAAAGTGTTGCCTGATTTTAGCAATAATAAAGTTCCTCCTTTTTTAACACCGGCTTTGTGCTCGAAAGAATAATGAGTATTGAATAAGATTTTTAAATCGGCTGCATTTTCAACAACATCCATAATATAAAAATCAAAATCCAATCCGTATTCTTTTCTTTGTACGTTTAAAGATGTTTTTACATCCTCAACACTATCGCCCAAATAACCCTCAATTCTATAAAAATCGTAATCGTCTGTACAATAATCCAGCGGATTCTGGATATAATCGTTGTTTGACAGATTTGTGGTGTGATAGCTAAAATTGGTTTGATGAATATAAAGTTTGCTTTTTTCAAAATCCCAGGCATGTAATAAATTGTCGTCGACATTATAGTAATACGGAACCGATTTTGTACCCAGTTTTCCTATTGCTTTTGAAGGCGTAATTTTAATGCTTTTGGCATCTATCTGATAATTATCTAAAATGCCTTTAAGTCTTCTGACCAAAGAATCAAAATTGCTGAATGTTTTATTCTGGTCTAAAGCACTTGCTTTATAAAATTGATGTCTGTAATCTTTAAAACGATTCGTATCTTCTACAAATCCCAATAATAAATGTTTTGGAAATGAACTAATTGGCGGATTACACTCTGATTTTAACTGAATAAAAAGATCTTTCAATTCCTTATAAGTCGCCACAATATCTTTTAATAAATCGTATCGATAATGAATATCCTCCGGGATATTTAGCGGATCGATGGTAAAAAGTGCATTGATGCGGCTGCTTATAGCTGCAAGCTGCGTTACATAACCAAAAGGGATAAGAACGGTGGCTAAATTGGCAAGCAAGTCAGATTGAAACGTCACATCATTGACAACTGTATTAAAAAGTTTCTTGATTTTATCGGCGGTTGAAGTACTATTGAATGTTGGAATTACTTTTCGGACACCCAATTCTTCAAGTGTTGTATATTTTTGAAAAACATCGTATTTATTATAAAGAGAATCTCTTTCCGGAGAACCGCTTTTGCCAATAATAATATTCGCAGTTGCCTGAGTTACGACAAGGACACGTAAGTTAAAAATTTCTTCGCCGCCTTTGTTCGAACAATCTGTTTCATCGCACAAAGAAGCATCTTTAGTATAACTTTCAAGATACAAAATGACAACATGATTTTTTAAATTAGCAAAATTGGTCAACAGCGATTCGCCATTTTCCAACGGAGTTCCAACTGGTTTTTCAGGCAGTAATTCCCACATAGGCAACATCACATTGCTGGCGTTTTTAAAAGCAGGATAATTGCCTTTATCAGTATCAAATATTTTATAGGATTTATAATCAATTTTTGGAAAATCAATCGTGAACAATTTTTGTTTAATGGCAGTTGCCAAAGGTTTGTTGGTTTCTTTTTTTAATTTTATCAAATCGCCGTCAGTCGTAATTCCGTTTCCCTGATTTATCGTCACGGTAGAGTAGCCGGCATTGATTGAAACTTCAAAGCCGCAAACAATTCCTGTACCGGTAAGAAAGATTCTGTTCAATCGATTTTGGTCATCAAAATAGTCAATAGTTTCGTTGAGCTGATAGTGCGTTAACATCTGATCTGCTACATAACTATGATAATTTCCTGTAATGGTGGTAAGTTTTGTTGCCATGACCTTGTATTTTTATATTGTTCCTAAATTTGTTCTTCCTAATACTATTTTTCCTGAAATATCTTCCTCTTCATCTACACAATTGTACAATGTGCCGGTTGGATAAATAGAATTTAATTTTGATAATGATGCAATGAATTTTGGTAAAGCATCTTGTTTATTTTGAGTTTTATCCATCAGAAAATTTTTGAAATCTCTTTCGAAATCGAGCAGGTCATTGTCAACGGGCACAATTTGATCCTTTCGATAACCAATCCAGCAGATTTTACCCAAAATATGAGATGGAATTTCCTGCCGAATTACGTTTTCGGCAAAATTTCTAAAATCAACATCTGCAAAACGATACGTATATCCGGGCAAAACCACACTAATTTTAAACGAGTACGGATTTGGTACACAACAATCACCAGAACAATCGTCTACACATATTGGCATATAATAACTTGCGTCAATTGCTTCAGCAGGATTGGGAACCAGCAGCATATGTTCTACCAGAAAAATACCTTCGTCGCTGAATTCTTCCTTAAAGAAAATCAGTAAATCAAGCATTGCCGTTTTTACTTCTTCCAGCGTTTCGTATAATTCATATTGTCGTGCAATAATTCTGTCAGGATTGCTGAGATCGTCAACAAGTTCAGGATTAACGATATGAAACGAATATTTATGTGTATCAGATTCAATTACTTCAAAAGTGTTCATCACAGTATCTTTAAAAGCAATACCGTTATGGCTGTTTTTGAAGAGATTTTCAAAAGCATTTTCAATTTCTTTTTCACTGGTTTCGTAAATTTTCAGAATTGCAAAATACATTTCCTTAATAGCATTATGCTGATTTAGATAATCTTCTGTTGCGGTCAGAATAATTTGATTTGCAGCGTTTCTAATCCTCCATCTAAAAAGATTTGGAACCACGCCCGGACTCGGATCATAAAGCTGAACAAACAAACCGGAAAGGTCTTTTCTTTTAATACCTTTTTTGCCTGTAACCGGATTTTTATCGCCTTTGATTCCTAACAAACCGGCGATTCTGTTTTCTAAACCCGTTACATTAAACGTATTCCACAAATTAGATAAAGGCTGATTGAAATAATTAAATCCGCTGCCCCGTTTGCTGCTTATTGTATCATAATTGATTAAAAAATCGGATTTGTTTTGCAATACAATTTCATCCGAAGAAGCGCCATATAATGATTTCATTAGAAAAGCATATTCAGCAAATCGTTCGGCAAATCTCGAAATAAGATGATCTTTTATTTGGTTTTGTCTTTTAACAGAATCATCCAGATCACCAAATAACAATTCGTCCAGTTTTGCTTCATTAGAAGATAAATAGGCCTCATTTACAATTTCATCAAAACCCGTCATATCAGAAATAGGCTGAGTAAAATAAGTATTTTCCAGATCACCATTTATAGAAAGCAATTCTTTGACATTGCTTAAATGTTTGAAATAACTCGCCAAAATCTGATCAAAAAACAGCAAATATCCTTTTAATTGTTTGGCTTTGGCTTTTCGTTCCGTGTTGGCAGATTCAGACAAACCCACTTCGCCAATTCCGTAATTTTCCGGAAAATTATTGGTGATACTGGTATAAAAATCAGTTTCTGTAATTTTGCCCTGAGGCACTTTTATTTCTTTGTTTTTAGCCGCATCTTGCTGTGAATAAGCAAATTCGTCTTTTAGATCGTCTAAATATTTTTTTGCTTTTGTTTTATTGACTGTAACCGGCAAAACGCCTTTGCTAAAGTTCAGCGTGCTTTTATGACAAAGGCTTGGTTTTTTATTAGGCGGAATGCAAATGTTCCAAACGCTTCCTTCCAATTCTATCGCTTCACAATTGTTTAATGCGATATCTTTTATTACGTTTACACCTTCTATACTCATGATAATCTGCATAATATCAGAAAGGCGTACTTCGGTTTTCAACGAAGAATTTTTCAGTTCCGCAGTATCAATAAATCCCCGATCCAGAAAAGGTCCTTCAAAAATCTCGTCACTCGAATAGCCTTTCTCAAACATCTCAGCCAATGAATAATATTTTATGCCTGGCGATAAGTATTTTTCAAGTTCAAAAGTAATTTTTGCATGAACAAGTTCTTCATTAGCTTCAGGATCAAGTTCAATTAAGGCACAAACGGCAATGGGTTGAATTTCTACTTCTTTTATTTCTAAAATATCTTCGCAAAGGTTTCTGTTCGCATGAAATTTTTCGATAATCTGAGTTTTAAGCAATTCTTTCTGAGCCAGATTATCTTCATTAAAATCAACCAGAATAGTATAATAACCTTTGATTTCTGTTTCTTTGATAAAGGTTTCCAATGTTCCGATGAAATCATCTTTTACAAGTGAAATTTTGGCTTCTTTACAATTAACAAATAACTTTTTCGAAGCTTTTTGAAGCCAGCAATTTTTGATTCTTTTCGGGTCAATATCAATCAGGATTTTTCGGTAATCCAAAGCCGTAACCGCCTGCGTTGGCAAAATTTCCGAAGCCGTAAAAAACTGTTCGTTAATGGGGTTCGAATTGTTGTTTAATAAATCTTCGATAGGCAAATTGATTCTCATGCCCAGATCGGTAATCGCATAACAAAGCACTTCGAGAATCGTAATTCCCGGATCGTGCGTGTTATAATCCGTCCAAAATTGACTTCCTAAAGATTCGATGTATTCGATTCCTTTTTTTCGAAGGAAATCAAAACTCATGTCATCATTAGAACTGACGTTTTTTGGGATGCTGATATGTTGGTTTACAGTTGACATTCTTCTTTTGGTTCTATGATTTTAACAGTACATTGTTTGACGTCGGTGCTGAGTAAATGTTTTTTTGCCGAAACTAAAATCGATTTTGGATTAGACGGAACGGCAACTTTATCTGAAACAGCGCCATTTTTCAGCAATCTTACATCTTGCAGATAATCGACATAACCTAATTTTTCGATATAATTTATGAGCAGACTCGAATGAATAGTAACTCCAAACGTAATTGGGCTATTTTTGTCGAGTGCCCAGGGCGATAAAAACTTGATTATATCTGCATTAAGCTTTTGCAAATAGAAATTTTCATCGTAACCGGGATTGAATTTTACTTTTAAATCAACCGTAACTTCTTCATAATTCGGGTTGATTACAAAAGTCGTTATGTGCATCGAATTCAATTGATCGATATGATTTTTGACTTTATTTAGCGTTGCCGTACTCACGCGTGGCTGATAAATATCAAATACATTTTTGTTTACCGTGTCCGGAATCACAACAAGCGTTACATTTCCGGGCGATTGATACGAGGTTTCGCAAGTATGGTTCAGGCATTTTACTTTGTATAATTCCGGAAACTTTTGCAGTATAATGTGTTCGTAATCCCACATCGTAATTGCTCGGTTTTTGTGTCGAAGGCGTTCGCTGATTCTTCTGTAATAATCTTCGTTGGACTCTTCCGGTTTATAATCAAAACTATTATAAGGCTGCGTAACCGATTTTATATTGCTTAGTCTTTGAAGCAATTTCGAAATAGTTCCGGCTTCTAATCCGGTTTTTAAATGCGATAAATCATTTACATTATTTTGAAAAGTAGCCAAAACTGCTTGCGAATGAATTCCGATTATTTTGCAAACCACATCGTATTTTTTGTGCATTTTGGCTTTAAGCCAAATATAATTTTTAGGCAATCTGGTGTTGTTTTGAGTAGCCTCATTTGGTAAGCTGAATTTCAAAATCCCCGATTGTAATAAATTGTCGGTTTCATTCAATAAAATATCCGAAGAGTTCAGAATACGCCATTCATTATTGCCCAAAACAGACCATTCTATTTTCTGTTTTCCGGTAAATGATGGCGTTGTTGGATTTTCACTTCCTTCCAAAACCTGAAACAATAAAGTGATTTGCTGCAATTCCTGTACATTTTCCAAACCAATAAACAATTCGCCGCCTTTGCAAAAAACAGGAAGCAAATATGAATTTTTATCTTCGACAAAATCCAGATTTGATTTTAAATAAGAATGTTCTTCAGTATATCCAAAATGACTGATTTGGAATAGTTTAGCTTCATTTTTATTATAAACATCTTCTAAGGTTTCCAATCCTGTTGCTGAAAATGCAGTAGTTTCAGAAGCGGTATAATTCAGCAGCAGTTTTTCAACCAGCGGTGTATAAGGCTCATTCGGGATTACCACATTTAGGTTTTTGCTCGAAAGTGCCAAAGCATAGGTTTTGGAATACAAATTATGCAGAAATGAAGAAGCTAATGTTAGCCTGATCTCTCCGTTTTTCTCTGTATTATAATTGCTGTTATTTACGCTAAAAGTTGTCTTAAACGGATTTGCTGCTGTAAATAATACGTTATCAACACCATTACTTTGCCAGGTATTATTAGATAAAATCGATAATTTGTATTTAAAATAATCATTAGTGGTTACGATTCCGCCATCGACTTTAAATTTGGTTCCGTCAAATACACTATCTTTAAATTCAAGTGTACTAATGGTATTTATAGATGAGGTTTTATAGGCTTTGTAATGTTCGACAAAATCGGACGGAGTATTTTTCCAAAATACCTCAACGTTGATATTGTTCCAGTTTTTAGCAAAAGCCTCATTATATTTAATATGAAAATTAGAACCTGCGACAGGTTGTGTTGAAAAGGGGAAAAACGGTTTTGCAGCATTAAGAATGCCATTATCGTTTTCTAAAACAGCATTTTGAATATTTTGGACATCTATATTGATGGTAATATTTTCTAATTTATTTTGTGCTAATGATTTGTATAAGTCATATCCATTAGATTTTGTGGTATCGAGATAAAATTTTGCAACGGGTAAATTTGTACCAAATTCTTCACCGTATATTTTAGGATCATAACCCGAAATAGCATCTGCATTTTCATCTAACAGAAAAGCAATTTTCATGGTTTTTCCGCTAACGGAAGTAGTGTAAGAGCTGCCTGATTTTACAGGTAATGATGCTGAAATTTTAGCGTCAAGCCATTTTTTTGCTGTAGTTAATTGCAGGCTTAAACATTCTATGATAATAGCCGAAGTTGCAACAGTAATGTTATTTTGAAAAGCAAAACTTATTTGAACGGTGCGTTTTCCTTCTGCTAAAGATAGAATAGGAGAGGCGACTGCAAAACCTACAGTTGCATTAGGTAATTCTGTTGGAAAATTTGCGTCGTTCGTATAGCCAAATGGCCACCATTGTGTGTTGTTTTTATCTGGAAATGCTTTGCCTAAACCATCGTAAGAATTTGCGATTGGGCTGGCCACTATTTTTTTTGCGTTGACGTCGTTATAAATATTTTTCAAGGAAGAAACGATAGTTTTATTGGCTATCAATTCATCGTTAGAATAATAGTTTCGGGTTTTTCCGGAAGCATCCTTGCCACCTTCAAAACCGGTTTTGGCTTCAATTTTTTCCTGAATAGCATTCTTGGCTAATTCAAAAACAAGATATACTTTATCAGGTGTGGCAGGAAGCTTTTCAATATGCAGAATCTGATTGTAATAAAAATCAAGATGACGTTTCGTAAGGTTGTTGTATCTTTTTTTACTGTTTTCTAACAGCATCAAAAAAGTAAGAAACAAAGTTAAATGTGGCGTAATCGCATATTCTTTTTTATTTTCTGAAATTAAACTATCCAGTTCTTTTTTAACCCGATCCAGTATCAATTGATTTTCTATGGATGGTTTACCGGTCAACTTAAAAAAATCAAAAAAGGTTTTCCAATCGCCTGCGGGCAGCTGTGGATTGGAGGTTTCAAAATAATTTACATATTCAGAAAAATTATAGGCAAACAGAACCCAATCTGTTATTTCAAAATCATTAAGACGAATGTTTTCAGGTTGTAACGCGTTGAGATAGCGTTGCTTTTGGTCGCTGCCATTAGAAGTCAAAACACTCAATATAGTATTACAATTACTCATCTTTTAACAATTTATAAATTGGTTCCTTCTTGTTTATAAAATGGATAAACCATATTTATTCTCGAATTGGTAGCGCGTACTTTAAAATCAATCAGTACTAATAATTCGCCACTCAAATCGTCACCTTTTGTAATGTCAATTTTTTCAACATCAATTCTTGGTTCGTGATACAGAATTGCCGTTTTAATCAGCTCGGAAACAAATGTTTTTAATGTTCGGTTTAACGGATTAAACAACAATTCATCCATATTACAGCCGTATTTGGGCTGCATGAGGCGCTCGCCAATTTTAGTCGAAAGCAAAATCTCCAAACTGCTTTTAATGTCTTCTTCATCCGTTAACATTGCTACTGTTTTGGTCGTTTTTTTAAACTCAGGAGGAAAACTCCATCCAATTCCTAAAAAATCTTGTTCTGTTTCCATAATTAATTTACGTTGCTGGTCGGTCATGTGTAGTCCCTACGGGACAATATTATTCGTCTAATTTATTTGCTACCAATATATAATCTCTACGAGATAATTTTTTGTGATGGTTTATATGGTAACAATCTTCCAATAAATGATCTGTTAGGATTTTAATATTGGTAGTAAAAAAAGTTTCCAATAAATAATCTGTTAGGATTTTAATATTGGTAGTAAAAAATTTCCAATAAATAAATCTCTTAGGATTAAATATTGGTAGTAAAAAAAGTTTCCAATAAATAATCTGTTAAGATTTAATATTGGTAGTGAAAAAAATTTCCAATAAATAAATCTGTTAGGATTAAATATTGGTATTAAAAATCGAGCCCCTCCAGAAAAAATATCCCGTAGGGATTATACACCTTGATTTCAGTGTTTTTAATTTGTAAAATTGTATTAATTAACCAATTAATACTGTTGGTAATCCGGCGACTATTGTGCCGCCATGTGCGGTTGAATCTCCCATTCGTGCTGCTGGTTTTCCACCAATTAAAACCGTTGCTGAACCTGCTGCAATCGTATCCGGCGGACCCGTACAAGTAGCCATATCACCCACGCATGCAGCTGGCATTCCGCCAATTAATACGGTTGGGGCTCCGGCAGGTAAAATTGGACCACCCACGTGCGGGACCGTTCCGGTAACCATTGGACAAACATGCATATCTGAAACTCTTGCGGCTGGTGCTCCCATAATTTTAATTTATTTGTACAATACTTCCTTTTAAAACTGCAGTTGCGCTCGATGACATTTCTACGCCCGCACTTCCTTCTGCTTTAAATTGGGCGTTCGCTTTTAAGGAAATATTATTGCCTTCGATCGTTACATCTCCGGAAGTTTTTAATTCAATGTTTCCAACGCTTTCCATTTTTATTCCGTTGCTGTCGATGGTGATTACATTCGAATTTTCATCTTCTATTTTAATAACACCCTGATCTTCATCGATTGTGATTTTTTTTCCGGCGGGAGTTTCTATTCCGATGGATTTTTTTTCATCATCGAATAAAACCTTCATTTCGCTTCGGGTTACAATTCCTTTTTGATGATTGTCATCAGAAGCTGTAATCGGAGCAGATTTTCCGCTGCTGTGCAGCATTCCTAAAACGATGGCATTATTTGGATCTTCGTTTATAAAACCAATAATCACTTCGTCTTCTATTTCAGGCCTGAAAAAAATACCTCTTTTATCTCCCGCATCAGGCGAAGCAACACGACACCAAATGCCTTGTTCGTCATTATTGATGATTGGAATTTTGACCAAAATGCGATCTTCTCCATTAGGATCAGATTCGAGTTGTGTGACAATTCCAACATGAAGCCCTTTTATAGCCGGGATAATTCCAGAACCTGTTGGGGTATGAATGTCGAATGTTTCAGAAAACCATTCCGGATTTAATCCGAATTGTGCATCGATAGTCCAGTTTCCTTCGGCAAGTTCATGAAAAACACCGGTTACATAGGCATTTCCGTTAAAGCGATCGCCAACACCTTCTAGTGTAATAATCGTATTTGGTTTTACGGCGGGAATTCCTTGAAATTTGACTCTTCCGCGGATTTTTGATAATTGCTGAAACAGTAATTTGGCATCGGCCCAATCCTGAAGTTCAACTTCTGTAATCGTTCCGCCATGACGTAATTCCAGGTTTTCAAGCTCGATGATTTCAGACAAATCAGAAGTAGAAAGATTGCCATTCAGACTTATGTTTGGATTGTTGGCTTCGATTTCGACTAATTTTTGGTTGGTGTAATCCCAGCTGTACGAAGACACTTTTGCAAATTGATTTCGAGCATCAATTTCGGCATCAAAATCCAATAAAGTAGAACCAAAAGTAACTGTTTCAACAGGCGATGATTTTAGGTTAGGTTTGCTGATGGTTATTTTTCCATTTTCAACAAAACAAAGTTTACCATTGGCTTGCGCTCTTGAAACAATAAAATCCCAATCGGAAGTATTGTACTGAACGATTTCTTTATGACTAAAATTAGTTGTTTCGACGTCTTTTTCTAATCCGTATGCATCAATGATTTCTTCGAATGCTTCGCTGTCTTTTACATCATAAAAATATTTGCTCTTTCTGCCAATAGTCAATTTTACGGCTTCATCCTTACATTCGATAATCAATAACGAAGCGCTGCTTTTTATTTTGATCGAATGTTTGATGATAATTCCTTTATAAATAGTTCCCTCATCGTTGTGATAACCCGCATTTATTTCAATTTTTTTACCGGGAATCAATAAATCTTCATTACTCAGCTTAAAATCTCTTTCAGAAGCTTCTCCGTCTATCAAAACAATTTGAGCCATAGGAATGCGGTTGACTTCATTTTGTACCACAACACTTTTAACCTGATAGGTATTAGACAGTTCTTCTCCTTCAATTAAAATTTTAAGCGTTACTAAATCGGCACTTTTACTGGTTTGTATGACTCCGCTGTTGTTCATCAGGATTGTTTTTGTAAGGGCGGAAAGAATAGTTTTTGCCCTGTTTTTAATTTTCTGAAATTGATAATGTTATTGACTTTGGCAACTTCCAGATAATACTTAGAATCGCCGTAGATATTAAAGGACATCAAAGGCAGCGTATCGCCTTCTTTTACAGTTCTGTAATGTGTTAAATCCGGTGATTTGTTATTCTCTCTTGCCGCTCTTAAATTGTCTTCAACAAAACCCTGAAATTTTGCTTTTGCGATTGCCCGTATCGGAGTTCCGTCTGGTTTAAAGAGTTTGAATTCTACATCCATTTCGGTCAAAGCACCTTTAAAAAGCAATGTTCCCCAGGAAATAATCAGGTAATTGGGTTTATGTTCATCTCCGTTATAATCCAGAATTACTTTTTTGAATTTTTCGATATCCTCGATAATTCCGTCATCAGAACTTGCGTAACCGTTGATTACTCCGGACCGGTCAAAAACAAAATCGAGTTCGAGGTTTTCAGGCAATTTTTTATTGAACCTTGGCGAAACTGTACTTGTTCCGGAAGCCTGTGTGTCATCGGTTTCAATTTTATAATGATAGGTGTATTTTTCCGGATTCATCAAAGTCGAAAATTCCCCGTCCGCAATTTTGGTATTAAATTCCGGATCACTATAAGCAACAACTTTTAGTTTTTCTAATTCTCCTGCCATGATTACCGTTCTTTTTTACGTTCGATGATTTTCATTACTTGTTCTACACATTCGGCTACCGCATCTTCGTCTTTGCTTTTTGCGGCACTTTTAGAAGCAGGCGGTTTCGATCCTTCGTTCACGTTTATTTTAATGTGAAGCTCTTTTATTTCTATTGGCATAACTAACTTTTAAGTAAGGTGAAATAATTGTAGGTAAGCTCAAAATTTTCGACAACGAGCTTACTTTCTTCGGCATTAAAATCTTCAACCGACCATTTTACAGGATAGGCGTGAACCACGTTCCATGAAATCAAAGGCTGATGTTCTTCATTGAGCAATTTGATGGTCAGGTTGACGGGCTTAAAGGAGAAGTTTTCGATAGCATCCCTGCACCAGTCTATCACTTTAGAATCAATCAATAACCCTCTTTTTAAAGTCAGGTTTGGATATTTTGTCTTTACAGGAAGTTTGTGTTTGAATCTGTTTTCACCACCTTCGGCTATTTCTTCCGTTTCGATATCAACAGATAAACCGGAAACCGATTGAAACTGATGGTCTTTTGCTTGCGAGCCAAGACCTTCAAATTCAACTAAAAAATGAAAACCTACAGGTGGATAATAGTTAGCCATGATTAATCATTTTGAATGGATAAACCTTCATGAACCAATTCCATAGATTCGATAGCGACTTCGTTTCCGTCAGCTTTTAAATCAGTCGACTGAACTTTTGCCGGCCATGCATTTTTTACTTTCCAGGTAATTACAGGCTGATGTTCTTCGTTTAGTAATTTGATGGTAATGTCCCTTCTCTCTATGGTATTTAGTTTTACCGTATTCCACCAATTGTAATACTCGTTATCACTTGCAAAAGTTCCTCTTTTCAAAGTAATATTGGAGAATTTCTGCATGCCGGGCATTTTAATTTTGCTGTATTCGGGACTTGCTCCCTGGCGGTATTCAATGACTTCAGTTTCTACATCTAAACCGGAAACTTCTGTAAATCCTATTTTTGTTCCACCCCAGTCAACTGAGAAATGAAACTTTGGTAGCGGATAACTCATGATCTATATTTTTTTAATGTTGATATTAATTAAGATTCCTGCATTTTGTGAGAGAAACGAAGTATGATAAATTCTGCCGGACGCACTACTGCCAATCCGATTTCGATAATCATTCTGCCTTCTAAAATATCTAAAGCCGACATCGTTTGTCCCAATCCGACTCTTACATAAAAAGCCTGTTCTGGTTTTGCCCCGGCTAAAGCTCCGGCTCTCCATTGCAGAATTAAAAAATTCTCGATCATGGCCCGAACTCTTATCCAGGTATTGGCATCGTTAGGTTCGAATACAAATTGTTCTGTTGCTTTTTTGATGGATTCTTCTGCCATGATAAAGAAACGGCGAACGGGTACATAACGCCATTCGTTGTCGTTTCCTGCCAAAGTTCTTGATCCCCAAACCAGGGTTCCTTTACCCGTAAAACTTCTGATGGCATTAATAGATTTTCCGCCAACAGTATCAACATTCAGGTTGTCCTGATCCCCATTTGTTATTTTTATTGCGGGTTTAATCACATAATTAATACCCACATTTGCCGGAGCTTTCCAAACCCCGCTGTTAGAATCAACACGGGCGTAAATTCCGGCGACAGCACTACTTGGAGGAAGCGTAAGAGGTAAATTTGAAATTTCGGCTTTTATAGCGTTGTATGATTTGTTGTCTAATCCTTCAATATCGCCAAGAAAACGACCGTTCATTGCCCCATTATTGGTATCTGTAGTCGTAATATTATTGATTTCATCTCTGATTGCTGTAGCAAGTGCCACCATATCATCTGTTGGTGTTGATTGATTGAATACATCAACTCCAATAGTCAGATTATCATCTGGCAATTCAATAATAGAATTGGTTGGTGCTCCTGTTACCGTAAAAGTGAGCAGTTTGGCCACTTCAGTAACTACGCTATTAACATGTGTTCCTAAGGTTGTTGAGGTTTTGGCAGCGCGGATCTTGGCTGTTAAATCGTCTAATTTTAATTTTACATCTTCAATTTTATCTGTGCCTTCAAACAAGTTTGTGAAAGTAGTTAAGGCAGTTTTAAGAGGAATCTCAACGCCTGAATTTTCTTCAACAGAAGCAATTGCAGAGTTTGCTGCATTTGCTATTTTTTGCTTATCGCTAATTAATTTTCCTAAATCCGTGGCTAATATTTCTACTGTATCAGCAAAGGTATTTTTTAAAGCCATATCATAATTTGCAGAACCTGCGCCAAGATTAAAACCCGCTGGATTTGCTGAATCTGTAAACAAAAGAACATCTGCAATACTTCCGGATAAGGTGTCGTTCGTTGTGCCCGGATCTGCACTATCACTAACAGTTATTAAATCTGAAACGGTTGGTGTAATAGTTCCTAAAGCAGCATTAACCTGACTGAAAGCTGTAACTAAGGCATCAGGTACATTTGTGATATGATTGATTTTAATGTCACTTTCATTATATCGATAATCTAATATGGTATCGAGATACGGATAATAAGCAGCACCGTATTTCAGGTAATCTTTCTCTTGAGAAAGTCCATTTCTAAGGGCTAGCGAATCAACTGCGATATCATTAGAATCATGCGTGTCAATAATAGTAAAACGATCCTGCATATCGTGGCATTGCATTAAGGCATCTCCGTATAAGGCATAAAAATCACCTACGCTCAATGCTTTTGCATCCGGGAATAAGATTAATGTTGGTTCATCTTCTGCATTTAATAAATTCAATCCGGTTTTTAAATCAGAAGGACTTACAGGGTTTTGAGTGCCATTTAAAGCTTCATATTTCTTCACCGAAACGATATAACAAGGTCCGCCGCCATTTGCAAAATACATCTGAAGCGAATAATACATCAGGAATGGTTTTGGAGCACTAGGCTGGTTAACCACAATGTTTCTTTCGGTCAGCACATTGTCAGTCACAACATCGGTTACATCTACAGAAATGGTATCTTCCGGATATGCAAACCCGAAATACGTTTCATAATCCAGTAAAGAGGTGATTCGGGTAGGAACCCTGTCTAGATCGTTCTCCACTTTTTTAGTGGCTTTTTCGGTATAGCCAATAAAAGCAGGAATCGCAGTTTCTACCTGAGCAACCGAAGGGGGAAATTTTACGATTTCCTCAATATATACTCCAGGCGTTTTGTAAGTTGTTGCCATGATTAATTGTTTTTAATTATTAAATAAATATTTCCGAATAGTAATCACTATTGATTTTTATTATTGATTTGACAGATGGATTTGGATATTGATGATTTGCCGGTTCTGGCGGGGTAAAATCGGTGAGGGGATCAATTTCAACAAAACCCGAATAGGTTAGGGGTTTTACAGCATTGGTTTCAACTTCTGTAGCGGCTTTTCTGTTGATGTATTTCCAGAGCGTTTTTCTATTATCAAAATGAATTTTAAAATTCGGGCTGATCATTTTGCCCAAATTATTCACAATATTTTTCGGATTCGTATCACCTTTCATTGTCAGGGAAATGATTCCGAAAACCCCTTGTCTTTCCTGTGTATGAAGTTCCGATATGAAATGTGCGGTTGTTTCTTCGGAAACTAAAAAATCATCTGATATCAGAATATTTTCATTGCTGTTTGGAATGTATTTAAACGTTACAGGTTCTGTTGAAGGTTTGACGTTGCTGAATAAAAACATCTGTTTCAGAATAAAATCCAAATTGGTGTAATTCTCAAATTGATAGTCGTTGATGGAGATTATAAAATCCAGTTTCAAATCGGCAGGAATACTAATAAAAGGATCGATTTCATCAGTTTCCTTCACTTTAATATATACCCGAAATCCTGTTTTTGTTGGTTTGAATGCCATTTTGTAGTTTTTTAACCGTGTGATGGTTTCTACAGTTGGCGTTATGGTGGCAAATGAATCGCTTTCAAATTTTTGCAGCATTTTTTCTTTAGCGGTTGCGGACATTCCTGCAAAAGTATCTTCACCGCTATTCAGGAAATAATTGTGATAAAGTGTTACTTCAAATAACAATCCATATGAAAGATTAAAACTCATGATTGCTCTTTTGTTTTTGTTATACCATTGATTTTGCTGATAAGCTGTCCTTCGCCTTGTGCAATATTGCGTTCAATTTGTATCATGCTCACTTTGTATAAAGCCGATGGAAATTGTTTGCCGCCTAATGTTCCCCAGATATAATTTAATTCTTCAAAAGTGGGCGTGTAGAGTTCAACTGAAAATCTGAAATTTTCAATATTATCCATTGCAACATTATTTCGGTTGTAAATAGTATTGGCTTGCGTAAAAAGCTTTTTCCCCTGAAAAAATGCAATAATTTTTGAAATATCATTAAGAGAATTGATGTATGCCGTTCTATTGGCGCTAAAAAGCAAATACAGATTTAAATTGATAATGCTGTTTTTATAAATTGTTTTAGCATTTTCGATAGTATGATTAGGAAAGTTTTTTAGCGTAGCTTCCTCATCCAAATTAATTAAGGTAAGGGCAACTTTATCTTCTAAATTTGCAGATACAGTTTCGTTTTGCGACTCCAGAAAAGCGATATTTTCTGCCACAACTGTTTTGTCTAACCCAATTTCATCGAGATAGTTGTTTACTTGTTCTGCAATTATTTGAATAATTTCAAAAATCATCTGGTGACAGCTTTACATTCTACACTATTGCTAATCTGATTGCCTTATACCTAATCATACTTTAAAAAGTATAATTCAAATTTCTATTCTTCTAAAAGCAGTCCTTATATATATGTTTTAAGATTGCTTTTCAGAGATAATCTCTATATGCTGATTGGGGTAACTTTTTGTTTTATGAATTCAAGTATTTTGGTTTTCATCACATCTCGTTTTGATATATGAAATTGTTCTAAATAAATGATATTCAATATTGTAGGTTGAAAAAATAAAAGAAGATTTTCTGGCTTGTTTTACTTGTAATATAAACTGTGGGCTTATAAACATGTCGAAGTTAGAGAAACAAAAAGTTATCAGTAAGGGGAAAAATACCCTTTTTTTTTAACATTTTCATTATTTAAAATATTGATTATCAGTTACTTGTGTTTTTGAATAATTTTTATTTTATTTTTTATGAAAAAGAAGATGCCTGAATTTGTGAAAAACTGTTAAAATTTTAATTGATTAAACTGTAAAATGTTCAATTGTAGATCTTTATATTTTGAACATTGCTGTTGATTTATCGAAATAACTTCTTTTTAAAACCAAAGTAATGTTGGGTTTGTCGTTTTGCTAAAGCATAAATTATAGCTTGTTAAAAATATTATGATTTTTCTTTCTTTTTAACGATTATTGCTAAAATAAATTATCCTGATGTTGGATTTTAGGTGTTTTTTTGACAATTGTCAAATATAAACTTGCTTTATGATGGTGCGAATGTGCATAATTACCAATATTTTTGTCCACTAAGATTAAGTTTTTTCTTTGCTTTATAACAAGAGTTTAGCTTTAATTTTCTGTTTAAAAGTTTCAAAAATGTTCTACTAAAAGTATTAGGACTGTTTTTGTTTCTTTTACCCATACCAAAACCAAATTTAATACCACCTTTATGACTAAAAAAATACTCTTTTGTGTATTGTTTTTAATAGTTTCATTTTCTTCTTTTAGCCAAACCATTTTAGGAAAATCCCTTATTAATAAAGCAACGGCTAAAACGGCTGTAAATGCCGGAGATATAAATAATATCATATCTTATACAAACGGAAATTCAAATTCAGTTTGTGTAGAAGCTAATGAAAATACGGATGCCACTTTTACTGCTCCGGCAGGAACTTATTTTGATAGCGTTAGTTTTGCCAGTTTTGGTACCCCAACGGGCAGCGCTTGTAATTATACCATAAATGCTGCTTGTCATCAGCCTAATAGTCAGTCTATAGTTGAAGATGCACTTTTGGGCAAAATAAATACCACAATAATTTCAGCTTCAAATACTCTTTTTGGAGATCCTTGCGGAGGAACTGCTAAAAAACTCTATGCTAAAGCACATTATACAGAACCTCTATGTGCCGGCGCATCTGTAAGTATAACAGGAGCTGTCTCAACAGAAACTAATGCCTATACCTATTTGTGGGAAAGCAGTACGACAAGCAGTACGGCAGGTTTTGGTACAGCAGCAGGAACAAACAATGGTCAAAATTATACTACTGGTGTTTTAACGCAGGATACCTGGTTTAGACGAAAAGTAATAACGAATAGCGATACTAATATTTCGGCAGTAGTTTTGGTTAAAGTAAATCAAAGGCCAACTGCGACACTGGGCGGAGGAGGTACTATTTGTGGTGGAGGCAGTACTAGTTTTACAATATCGTTTACCGGAGCCGGACCATTTGATCTAACCTATACAGATGGGGTTACTCCTGTAAGCCTTACCGGTATAACGGCAAATCCGTACACGGTTAATTTAACTCCAACTTCATCCGCAACCTATAGCCTTATTGCCTTAAAGAATTCAAATTGTACTGCAACAGCAGCCGACTTAACTAGCAGTGTTATTATTAAAGTAGTTCCAACGCCGACTTTAGCAAGCGCAACTCAGGTCGCTCCGGTTTGTGCCGGATCAGCAGTATCTATAGCTTTAACAGGTTTAGTGCCAAATATTTCTACTACTGTTAATTATATAATACCGGGTATAGTAGGTGGAGCTGTTACTACCTCTGCAGGTTCAGCTGGTACATTAACTTTTACCATTCCGGTATTATTAACAGCTGCTGCTAATGGAAAAATTTTAAAAATTACAGGACTTAAAACAACATCCCAGTCTTTCAATTGTACTCAAACTTTTTCAATGGATGTCGTTTTAGCTGTCATTGATGTTACGCTAAACACAGCAACTCAGGATGCACCGGTTTGTGAAGGATCAGGAGCAGTAATAAAACTGACAGGATTATTGGCAGGCAGCACATCAGATATTACTTATGCAATAGCAGGAGTTACTAAACCAACTGTTACAGTTGTGGCTAATTCATCAGGAGAAGCGAGTTTTACCACTGTGCCACTTACAACAGCTGATAATGCCCAGACTTTGCAGATTACAAAAAGTCAACTTACAGTTAGTCCATTTTGCAGTAAGACATTTGCCGTCAATACGATCCTGACTGTTAATCCAATTCCAACTATAAATGTAAGCCAATCAATTGCAGCCTGTTCAGGAGTTGGGTTTACTGCAACACCAATTAACGGTACTAATGGAGTTGTGCCTGCAGGAACTACTTATAGCTGGCCTTTGCCGATAGTAACCGGCGGATTATCAGGCGGAGCTACAGGAAGTGGAGCTTCGACAATTACAGGAAATTTAGTAAATACGACCAATACTATACAAACAGCGACTTATACCGTTACTCCTAAAACGGGCATATGTACAGGAACTCCTTTTACAGTAACGGTTACCTTAAATCCTGCATCTACTATTACGGCCGGAACCAATGCAAATGCTTGTCAAAATAGTGCTATGTCAACTACTTTGACTTTAAGCGATGGTATAACGGGAGCGACTGTTACAGGTTTACCAAATGGAATAACGAGTTCCGTTTCCGGAAATACACTAACCATAAGCGGCACTCCAAGAGATCTTGGAGTCTTTACTTATAACGTTACAACAAGCGGAAATTCTTGTAGTCCTGCAACAACCTCAGGGACGATAACAGTAGGAGGCGGAAACAATATTATATCGTATGCAAACGGCAATTCAAATTCAGTTTGTATAGAAGCAGATGAAAACACGGATGCTACTTTTACTGCTCCGGCAGGAACATATTTTGATACGGTTAGTTTTGCCAGTTTTGGTACGCCAACCGGGACTGCTTGTAATTATTCGATCAACAATAGCTGTCATCAGGTTAATAGTCAGGCTATAGTTGAAAATGCACTTTTAGGCAAAATAAATAGCATAATAATTTCAGCTTCAAATACTCTTTTTGGAGATCCTTGTGGAGGAACTTTCAAAAAGTTATCGGCTACAGCCCATTATTCAGAACCCATATGTGCGGGCAATGCAGCCGGAACTATAACGGGAACTGTACCAGTAGAAACCGGAGCTTATACGTATTTGTGGGAAAGTAGTACTACAAGCAGTACAATGGGTTTTGGTACAGCAGCAGGTACAAATAATAGTCAAAATTATAGTCCTGGTGTTTTAACTCAGGATACCTGGTTTAGAAGAAAAGTAATAGCTGCTAGTTGTACTAATTTTTCGGCAGTAGTTTTGGTTAAAGTAAATCCAAGACCAACTTCAGTACTGAGTGGTTCAGCTACAATTTGTGCAGGATCATCTTCAAATCTTTCTGTAGCTCTTACCGGAACAGCACCCTGGAATTTAACCTATACTGATGGTACAACGCCTGTTAGTGTTACTGGTATAACGGCAAGTCCATATACCATTAGCGTAAATCCGTCCGTTCAAAAAACGTACACCATTTCAGCTTTAAGCGATTCAAAATGCACTGCCATAGCAGCAGACAGAACAGGAAGTGCTCTTATTAAACTAAACCAAAGACCAACTTCGATATTAAGTGGTGGAGGTGAAACTTGTGATGGTACTTATAGAGCTCTTTCTGTTGCTTTAACCGGAACTGCACCATGGCAATTTACCTATTCAGACGGAACAACTTCTACAACTCAGGCAGGAGTATTTACAAACCCTTACCTATTTTATGTGAACCCCGCATCTGATAAAACGTATACAATTACAGCACTAAAAGATTCAAAATGTACTGCTGTAGCGGCAGATATGGCAGGAAATGCTGCAGTAACAGTAATTTCAAGGCCAACTTCTATAATAAGCGGAGGAGGTTCGGTTTGTTACGGAGACAGTAGTAGTTTTACGGTAACGTTTACCGGAACCGGGCCATGGGATTTTAGTTATTCAGACGGTGGTGCTCCTGTAAGCCTTACCGGCATAACGACGAATCCGTATACGGTTAATTTAACTCCAATTTCGTATAAAAGTTACATGATTACTGCTTTAAAGGATTCAAAATGCACCGCAATAGCAGCAGACATGACAGGAAGTGTTATTATTGGAGCAAACCCAATCCCGACTTTAACAGGTGCAAGCCTGGGAGGAACTGTTTGTGCGGATCGCGGGCAATAATACGTTTAACAGGTTTGCTGACTTCCGCTGTTTCTGTTATTTCTTATACGATAGATGGTGTGCCAAAACCAGATGCTACTGTCGCTACCGGTCCATCAACTTCAGCGGGCGGTTTTTCGACTGTACCATTAACAGCAGCTGATAATGGAAAAATTTTACGAATTACAGGAATTAAAAATACAACCCAGACACCTTATTGCGGTCAAACGTTTGCAGTAGATGTTACTTTAGCTGTTTATCCTGCTCTTACATTAACGGGAGTAAGTCAGGCAGCTCCTGTTTGTGAAGGATCAGGGGCCATAATAAACCTGACAGGATTAATACCAAATAGTTCATATACTACTTTTTATTCGATAGGAGGTACTGCACAAAATTTTCTTACGGTTACAGCTAATGCATCCGGAGAAGCCAGTTTTACTACTGCTGCACTTACAGCAGCTAATAACAATCAAACCCTGGAGATTACAAGAATTCAGGATGCAGCCAGTCCATTCTGTACTCAGGCAGTTTCTATTAGTACACCCCTGAAGGTTAATCCGAGTCCGACTTTAACAAATGCATTTCAGGCCTTGCCTTTAGATTGTGAGGGATCACAAGCATCGATAGGGTTAACAGGATTATTGGCAAATAGTTACGGAAAGATTTCTTATAAAATAGATGGCGTGCAGCAACCTGATGCTACTTATTATGCTAATAATGCTGGACAGGGTAGTTTTTTAACAGAAGTGTTAAACATGGGGTATAATGGGAAAATTTTAGAAATTATAAAAATTACAAACATATTGCCTTCAGCTTGTAGTCAAACATTTGCTGTAACTGCTACTTTAGGGGTCAAACCGTTTCCTACTTTAAGCGGATTAAGCCAGGCAGCTCCAGTTTGTACAGGATCCGGAGCTGTAATAAAGCTAACAGGTTTACTGCCAAACGTCACAACTCTTCTTGTTTATGCTATCGGTTCTACTAATCAACCTGCTGCTTTGGTTACTGCAGATGCATCAGGAAATGGAAGCTTTACTACTTCGGCACTTACAACAGCTAATAATAATCAGATTTTACAGATTGCTGGAGTTTCATATCCAGTTTCTTTATATTGCGGTACGTCAGTGGGATTTCCAAAGACGCTTATTTTAGCAGTACACAGACCACCTTCTATAACTACCCAATCAACAACTTCATCTATTTGTGCAGGTAACAATACTTCATTTAGTATTGTAGCATCCGGAGGAGGATTAACCTATCAATGGCAAGTAAGTACAAATGGCGGATCGACTTTTACAAATTTATCCGATGATAGTGTTTATTCTAATGTTACAACTGCAATTCTGAATATTACAGCCGCTACAGAAATAATGGATAGTTATCAATATCAGTGTGTGGTAACCGGAACGTGTAGTCCGTCTGTAACATCAAATCCGGTAATACTTACCGTGAATCCAAAACTAACCAATGTTTTGGCATCAGTTACCGTACAGCCAACTTGTATGGCACCAATAGGAACCATTACAGTTTCTGATCCCTTGCCGGCTTCAGGTTTTACATACAGTCTGGACGGATCAAATTATGCTAATACTACAGGTGTATTTGCTAATGTAAGTCCGGGATCTTACACCGTATGGGTCAAAAATAGTTCAGGCTGTCTGATGACCACGCCAGCACCAATAGTACTTGCCATAGCAGGACTTAAAACATGGACCGGAAATAATAATAACGACTGGAATGACCCGGCAAACTGGAATCCTGTTACAACATTGGCTCCATCAGATTCTGACTGTATTTTAATACCCGATGTAACTGCTTTTATAAATAAACCTATTATCTCTGCGGGAAATATTGGATATGCTTATGCAGTCGAAATAAGTAATGGCGGTTCAGTAGTCGTTTATGGTGATGCAACTTTAAAAGTAACCAATAGTGTAACAGTTGCCCCAGCAGGTCTTTTAGAATTTATGAATAATGCCAGTCTGGTACAAAAAACAGATGTTGCCAATACCGGAAATATAATTTACCATCGTATCACTACGCCGGTACGACGCTATGATTTTACGCATTGGTCAAGTCCGGTTTCATCATCAGGTTTTACACTACACGATTTGTCTCCAAATACATTAGGCGATAAATATTATAGCTACGATCCGGTCGCAGGTTGGGTTATAAATTATAACGGAACGCTCAATATGACTCCCGGAATGGGATATATCGTGAGGGCACCACAATATTATGATATTAATGTAGCGGCAATATATCCGGCTTCATTTACCGGAGTCCCCAACAACGGTACAATAGAAGTTACGGGTATAGTTGCCTCAAAATGGATTTTATTAGGAAATCCATATCCTTCGGCGATATTTGCTGATGAGTTTATGGATCTAAATCATTCCGGCGCTTTATATTTCTGGACACACAATTCGCCTCCATCAAGTAGTATTCCAGGAGATGGTAAATATAATTACACCAATGACGATTATGCGATTTATACCTATACAGGAGGCGTGGGAATTGGAGATCCGGGCGGATCACCTACTACACCATCAGGAATAATCGCTTCTGGTGTAGCTTTCTTTTTGAACGCAAGTACAAGTGATAATATAGTATTCAAGAACGATATGAGAGAAACGGGCAACAACAGTCAGTTTTTTAAAACTACGAAAGAAAGTCTACTCGAGAAAAACCGTTTCTGGCTGAATATGACTAACTCAGGAGGAGCTTTCAAACAAGTTTTGGTGGGTTATATCGAAGGCGCATCCAACAATTGGGATGTCAATTATGATGCAGTTACCATAAACGGAAACTCTTATATAGATTTTTATAGTATCAATAATACAAAGAAATTAACCATTCAGGGGCGCGCTTTGCCATTTGACAATTCAGACCGCATACCATTAGGTTATAAAACAATTATTGCCGGAGATTTCACGATTGCCATTGATCACGCAGATGGGTTATTTAGCAGTCAGCCTGTTTATTTAGAAGATAAACTAACAAATGTCGTGCAGGATTTAAGATCAGGAAATTATACATTTACAACTGCAACAGGAACTTTTGCAGATCGTTTTACTATAAGTTACACTAAAAAATCATTAGGAACCGGAGATTTTGAAAATTCAGAAGACAGGATTTTAATTTCGGTAAAAAACAAAGCAATAAAAATTACGTCTACTAAGGAAGCGATTAACGAAGTAAGCATTTACGATATTTCAGGAAGTCTTCTTTATCATAAAAAGAAAGTTGGATCTAATGAATTGCAAATACCAAATTTACAATCAGGAAATCAGGTTTTGTTGATAAAAGTTGCTTTGGAGAATGGCTATACAACAGCAAAAAAAATTATATTTGAATAAAGAATAAACACTTTTTTTGGTGTGGAATTTTAGATAATACCTTGTAAAAAAACGTATAATTGCCTTTGCCGATGTTCCTGACCTTGGCAAAGGTTTTTGTTTTAATATATTTAAAACCGTTCCTGGTTAGATAAAGAATATTATTTTTTTATACCTTTTTTTTAATTTTTGAAAGTATTTGCTTGTTATATAATAGTATTAAAAATATATATTGACAAAAAAGTCTTACATTTGTGTTTTTATAACTTATTGTGAATGATTTTGAATGGGGGCAATAATAATTTTGATTTTGCTAAAATATCGTATTAAACTCTTTTCGATTTTAAGCTAAATTAAAAATAACCCAAATTATTAACAAGGTAAATTATTTAACAAAATGACTTCAAATAAAGTAAATTCAGTACTAGCAAGAAATACTGAAAACGCACCAAAAAATATTGGTACATATTCACAAACTGTAGCGTTTTCCCATTACAATAATCTTTCAGCCCAATTACCAGTAGATCCAAAATCTGGCAAATTGGTAGCTGGTGGCATAAAAGAACAAGCCGAGCAGTGTTTTAAAAATATTAAGGCTATTGTAGAAAGCATCGACCATGTTATGAGCGATGTTGTTAAAATCACGGTATTCGTTACAAATATCAAAGATAGTAATGCTGTAGATGAGGTTTATAAGACATTCTTCTCAACCTATGTTCCTACACGAACTGTAGTGGCCGTTGCAGCATTACCTTTGAATGCATTGGTTCAAATTGAAGCACTTGTTTCAAACGGAGAAGGTACAATTCCAAACGCGCCACAATCAGGTAACCTTATAAAGCTTACCAATAATACGCCAAATGCGCCAACATGTTCTTTATCTACACAAACTGTATCATTTTCTCATTACAATAATCTTTCAGCGCAATTGCCAATTGATCCAAAAACGGGCAGATTGGTAACTGGTGGTATAAAAGAGCAAGCCAGACAATGTTTAAAGAATATAAAGGCAATTCTGGAAAGTATTGATGTTCCTTTTGATGATATTGTTAAGATTAATATTTTTCTTAAAAACCTTTCGGATAGTGAAGCTGTAAACGAAGTTTATAAATCATTTTTCCCGGATTCAGCTATTGCAAGAGCCGTAGCGTATGTTCCTGCACGAACAACAATTGCAGCTTCGGCTTTACTTATGGATGCTTTGGTGCAAATTGAAGCAGTGGTTTCACATGGGGACGGAACGCCTCCACAAGCTATTGAAGACAGACATGGAATCGTTATAAAAGCAAACAATACCGAGAATGCACCAAAGTGTTCTTTTTCAACACAAACTGTAGCATTTTCTCATTACAATCACATTTCAGCTCAATTGCCTTTAGATCCAAAAACGGGTGAAATTGTTGCTGGTGATGTAAAAGAACAAGCTGGACAATGTTTAAAAAACATCAAAGCAATTTTAGAAAGTATTGACCACGGTCTGGAAGATGTGGTTAAAGTAAATCTCTTCCTTAAAAATATTGAAGATATTGATGCTGTAAATGAAGTTTATGCAACATTCTTTCCAGGTGGTATTCCTGCAAGAAGAACTGTAGGTGTATCCGCTTTGCTTAAAGATGCATTAGTTCAAATTGATGTTGTTGCTGCAAATGCAGAAGGAACACCTCCAAAGGCATAACATTTATTTGTTTGCAGTGAATGTGAAAATTAATTAAATTATACTTATAAAAAAGGCTGTCTCAAATGAAAATTTAAGACAGCCTTTTTTTATAGAATTTGTACTTTTATTAAAAAAATATACTAGAAAATCAAACCGTTGCGGAAAGCTAAATTTCTATCTGGATGTTTTTATTTTGGAATATTATTTAATTTAAGATTTTTATATTTAAATTTATTTATCGAATGGCATTGTAACGCTGTTAAAAAAAATTAAACCAAGCTTTTTAATCTTATTAAATCACATCATATTGAGTACTACAGAATTTTTTACCAGACTTGTAATTGCTTTATTGGCTGGATTAATTATTGGTTTTGAGCGGCAATGGCACCATAAAGAAACTGGCTTAAAAACAAATATGCTGGTTGCAACAGGTGCAGCGGCTTTTGTTTTGTTGTCTATAAAAGTTGCCGGAACTGCGCCAAATATTGATGTTACCCGTATTACGGCCCAAGTTGTTATGGGAGTTGGATTTTTGGGGGCCGGAGTTATTTTTAGAGAAGGTCCCAATGTACACGGATTAAATTCAGCAGCTACAATATGGTGTAGCGCTGCTATTGGATGTATTGCAGCTTCGGGTTATTTTGCTGAGGCTTTAATTTGTACGTTTTTGGTAGTTATTGTAAACACGGTTCTTGAACCTGTAGAAAATTGGTTAAGAAACAGAAAATAGCATTTCAATATTAATTATTTATGTGAAACACACAAGATTATTTAAACATAAAAAAAGCCGATTTCTTAAAGAAAATCGGCTTTTACATTTTTGCTTTTGAAAAAGTTATCTCAGGGCAAATCTTAGTTTAAGTCCGTAAGAAACCAATCTGACATCATTTGTGAAAGACGTATTAAGCGTACTGTTGTATTGTAACTGTACAGGTAATTCCGGATGATATTCAATCAGATTTTTATTGTTGTTCTTGCCTACTATGTCATTTAATCCATAATCAAGATAAAGTCCGATATAAATCCAGCTTCTGTCTCCCACTTTTTGTTTTAAGCCAGTTTCAAAAGTTGCAGAATAAGAGGTCTCTGTATCAAGATCTTGTTTGCTTGTTCTGATATCATTCGTACTTGCAAATCCGGCAAATGCAGGACTAAATAATTCAACATTGTATTGCGGATAATACCCACTTGTGGTCAGGTTTTCCATTTTTGTTTCATAGGTTCCGTTTACTGCGAATCCTATTTTAACTCCGGCAGCCAGATACAATTTTGTTGGTCCCGGATTCTCATATTGAATGGTAATAGGAACATTTACATATCCTAATTTCTGTGTCTCTCTCAATTGAGTTGTTTTATATCTGAATTGAAATGATTCATCTTCTGCATCAATAGTATTATATTGACCGGAAAGAAACGGAAATTTTACATCAGAGCCATACGTTTGATATTCTGCACCAACACCAATACTTATGCCTTCATTTAGATAATACGAATAACGAAGCCCGGCACTAATTCCGTTTCCGGATATTCTTTCCCCGCTTGTATTATACACCGGAAATGAAAACGGACCTGCTACACAAACAGCTAATTCCTGCTTTTTATCCTGAGCATAACTCGTTAGGCAAGTTCCTAAAAGTGCAGTAATCATTGCTAATGGAGCGATATAGTTTATATATTTTTTCATCTTTAATTGTTTTTTATGCCAGTACTATTAAGAAAATAGTACTGGCAGATTTTATTTACTTACAATTACTTTGATTGTTTTCTTGATGTTTGCAGTTTTAATAACTACAATATACATACTAGTTTCTTCCTGTGGCAACTGAATTTCAGTTTGTACTGTAGAAGATTTCACGGTTTTTATCAATTGACCAGAAACAGAATAAAGACTTATTTGCATGTTCTCTAATTCTTCTGAAGGGAAATCTGCTTCAACAGTAATTGTTTTTCCTGTTTGAATTGGATTTGGATAAAGTTTAGCATCTGCTGATTTCGATAGTGAAATTTTGCTGTTGCAGGTTTGCAGTACTTTTCCATCCTTCGTAGTCATTTTTACACTGTAATCAGCTGTAGGATCTAATGTATTTCCTATAGCATTTCCTGCAGTATAATATTGACCTGTTCCAATTGACTGCCCATTTTTAAACCATTCGTAAGACACAAATTCATAACCGCCATTGGTTTGAGGATTGTTGTTTACAAGAAGTACGTTGTTGAATTTTTGACGTACAATATCAAAGAATGAAAATGGTTTTTCTACAGTAATCGTATAGTTTGCCGTCGTACTTCCATCTTCTGAAGTAATAGTCACATTTTGTGTATAAATTCCCGGTACAGGAGTATTAATACTAAAATTAGCGGATGGAGTAATAGTGGCATTTGTCTGATTCAAAATAGAAATACTCGGATTGTTGTTTTCATCACAAGCCATTACGTATTTTATATTCTGATTTGGATTTTGATATACCTGATTACCAATAGTTATACTGGTAACTGTTACATCATTATTCTTGATAACAAGAAGTTGCGAAACATCTGCTGCTGGTAAATAATTAGTATCACCATCCTGATGTGCAGTAATTAATATCTGACCAGGTCTTAACAAGTTTACTAAACCATTAGTTGCAACATTTGCAGCAGGCAGGGCAGTAGTAGATGTAAATGTGTAGCGTATTGCCAATCCTGAATTAGAAATTGCAGCTAAATTGAAGTTGTTGTTTACTCCAAGGATTTTTATTGGTAAAGCTCCAAAAGTAATCTGTTGCACCGCTTTTTGAACAGTAAGTTGCGCAGTAAGCGTAACTGGTGAACAATTAGGCGTACTTGCAGATGGTGAAACTGTTGCAGTGATAGTATAAACCCCTGCATTTGTTGCTCCGTTTGCTGTTCCTGTTGTTGGAGTTGTAGTATAAGCTACCGTTGCTCCTGCAGGAAGATTGGCAACCTCTAAAGTATGTAAAGCTCCATTATAAGTAAATTCGGCATCGCTGAAAGTTACCTGATCTAAAGGAGAAGCTGTTACATTAAGTGTTTGATTTTGAGTTGAAATATTCCCATGCCCATCATCATAACTCCATGCAATTACATACGTACCAACAGCTGTATAATTTAAAGGATCTGTTGTTGTAGCATTTATAATTCCTGCACAATTATCTGTCGCTGTTGGAATCGCTATCTGAGCCGATACTATTGAACAGTTGCTTGTAATAGCTGGAAGATTTGCTACATTAGGTACTGGTGCCGTTACATCTGGAGTTGTTAGGATGTTTATCGATTTTGTCAGGATACATCCATTTGCATCCGTAATTGTAACCGTATAATTTCCTGCACTAAGTCCTGTTGCAGTTGCACCAGTTCCGCCAGAAGGAGACCATGCATACGTATATGCAGCAGTTCCGCCAGTTGGAGTTACAGTTGCTGATCCATCATTTCCTCCAATACAAGTTACATCAGTCTGAGTACTTGTTGCATTTAGAATTAACGGTTCAGTTATAATAACGCTTTGAGTTGTAGTACAACTATTTGCATCCGTAATTATTACAGTATAAGTTCCTGCAGATAATCCTGAAGCAGTTGCGGCAGTTCCACCTGTAGGCGCCCATGCGTATGTATATGCACCAGTTCCGCCAGTTGGAGTTACAGTTGCAGATCCGTTTGTTTCACCATTACAGCTAACGTTTGTTACTATAGTTGTTGCAGTAAGTGCGTTAGGTTCTGTAATTGTAAATGATTGTGTAATCTGACACAAGTTAGCATCAGTAACAGTTACGGTATAAGTTCCTGCACTAAGTCCAGTTGCTGTTGCAGCAGTTCCGCCAGAAGGAGACCATGCGTAAGTATATGCTCCAGTTCCTCCTGTTACAGCTGCAGTTGCAGATCCGTTGGTTCCTCCGTTGCATAACAGATTAATTTGTGATGGTGTAACGGCTAGTGGAGCAGGTTCTGTAATTGTAAAGTTTTTTACAATAGAACAGCCATTAGCAGAAGTTATTGTTACACTATAATTTCCTGCACTAAGTCCGGTTGCTGTAGCAGCAGTTCCTCCTGAAGGTGCCCATGCATATGTGAAAGGACCAGGAGCTCCGGCAGGTATCACTGTAGCCGAACCTGTATTTCCTCCATTACATAAAACATCAGTCTGAGATGTAGTGGCAACAAGTGTATTGATTAAATTAATAGTAACGGTTTGGGTAATTGTACATCCGTTAGCATCTGTAATCAAAACAGAATGATTTCCGACAGCTAATCCCGTTGCGGTTGCTGTTGTAGCACCAGAAGGTGACCATAAATAAGTATAAGAAGGTGTACCACCACTAACACTCACTGTTGATTCTCCACCTATCAGACAACTTGCATCTACTTTGGTAATTGATGCGCTTAGTATTGCAGGTTCAGTAATAGTGAATGATTGTGTAAACGCACATCCGTTAGCATCAGTAATTAAGCTAGAATAAATTCCCGCCGTAAGTCCTGTTGCAGTTGCAGAAGTTCCGCCAGCCGGTGACCATACATAAGTATAAGGTGCTGTTCCGCCAGTTGCGGTTACAGTTGCTGTTCCTGTAGCTCCACCATTACATAAAACATTAGTTTGAGAAGGAGTAGCTGCTAAAATAGCTGGTTCAGTTATGGTAACGCTTTGAGTTGTAGTACAAGTATTTACATCTGTAATTGTTACGGTATAAGTTCCTGCACTAAGTCCTGTTGCTGTTGTAGCAGTTCCACCTGTAGGTGCCCATGCGTATGTATATGCACCAGTTCCGCCAGTTGTAGTTACAGTTGCAGATCCGTTAGATCCTCCGTTACAGCTAACGTTAGTTGCAGCAATTGTTGCAATAATTGCGCTAGGTTCTGTTATCGTGAAACTCTGGGTTGCAGTACAGCTGTTGGCATCTGTTACCGTTACGGTATAAGTTCCTGCTGAAAGTCCTGAAGCCGTAGCCCCTGTTCCGCCAGAAGGCGACCATGAATAGGTATAACCAGAAGTTCCGCCTGTTGCGTTTACCGTTGCAGATCCATTGGTTCCTCCATTACAGGAAACATTACTTTGAGATCCTGCACTGGCAAGAAGAACATTTGGTTCTGTTATCGTGAAACTTTGAGTTGTTGTACAGCTATTGGCATCTGTTACCGTTACGGTATAAGTTCCTGCTGAAAGTCCTGAAGCCGTAGCCCCTGTTCCGCCAGAAGGCGACCATGAATAAGTATAACCAGAAGTTCCGCCAGTTGCGTTTACTGTTGCAGATCCATTGGTTCCTCCATTACAGGAAACATTGGTTTGTGATCCTGCACTGGCAACAAGAACATTTGGTTCTGTTATCGTGAAACTTTGAGTTGTTGTACAGCTATTGGCATCTGTTACCGTTACGGTATAAGTTCCCGCTGAAAGTCCTGAAGCCGTAGCCCCTGTTCCGCCAGAAGGCGACCATGAATAAGTATATCCTCCAGCTCCGCCAGTTGCATTTACCGTTGCAGATCCATTGGTTCCTCCATTACAGGAAACATTACTTTGTGATCCTGCACTGGCAACAAGAACACTTGGTTCTGTTATCGTAAAACTTTGAGTTGTTGTACAGCTATTGGCATCGGTTACCGTTACGGTATAGGTTCCCGCTGAAAGTCCTGAAGCTGTAGCTCCTGTTCCGCCAGAAGGCGACCATGAATAGGTATATCCAGAAGTTCCGCCTGTTGCGTTTACCGTTGCTGATCCGTTAGTTCCTCCATTACAAGAAACATTGGTTTGTGATCCTGCGCTGGCAACAAGAACATTTGGTTCTGTTATCGTGAAACTTTGAGTTGTTGTACAGCTATTGGCATCTGTTACCGTTACGGTATAAGTTCCCGCTGAAAGTCCTGAAGCCGTAGCCCCTGTTCCGCCAGAAGGCGACCATGAATAGGTATATCCTCCAGCTCCGCCAGTTGCATTTACCGTTGCAGATCCGTTAGTGCCTCCATTACAGGAAACATTACTTTGAGATCCTGCACTGGCAAGAAGAACATTTGGTTCTGTTATCGTGAAGCTTTGAGTTGTTGTACAGCTGTTGGCATCTGTTACCGTTACGGTATAGGTTCCCGCTGAAAGTCCTGAAGCAGTTGCAGAAGTTCCACCTGTTGGTAACCATGAATACGTATATCCTGCAGTTCCTCCAGTTACATTTACTGTTGCAGATCCATTAGTGCCTCCATTACAGGAAACATTGCTTTGAGATCCTGCACTGGCAAGAAGAACACTTGGTTCTGTTATCGTGAAACTTTGAGTTGTCGTACAGCTGTTGGCATCTGTTACCGTTACGGTATAAGTTCCTGCTGAAAGTCCTGAAGCAGTTGCAGCAGTTCCGCCGGAAGGCGACCATGAATAGGTATAACCAGAAGTTCCGCCTGCTGCATTTACTGTTGCAGATCCGTTAGTGCCTCCATTACAGGAAACATTACTTTGTGATCCTGCACTGGCAACAAGAACACCTGGTTCTGTTATCGTAAAACTTTGAGTTGTTGTACAGCTATTGGCATCGGTTACCGTTACGGTATAGGTTCCCGCTGAAAGTCCTGAAGCCGTAGCTCCTGTTCCGCCAGAAGGCGACCATGAATAGGTATAACCTGCAGTTCCGCCAGTTGCATTTACCGTTGCAGATCCGTTAGTTCCTCCATTACAGGAAACATTACTTTGAGATCCTGCACTGGCAACTAAAATTGCTGGTTCTGTTATCGTGAAACTCTGCGTTGTTGTACAGCTATTAGCATCTGTTACCGTTGCGGTATAAGTTCCTGCTGCAAGTCCTGAAGCCGTAGCTCCTGTTCCGCCGGAAGGCGACCATGAATAGGTATAACCTGCAGTTCCGCCAGTTGCATTTACCGTTGCAGATCCGTTAGTTCCTCCATTACAGGAAACATTACTTTGAGATCCTGCACTGGCAACTAAGATTGCTGGTTCTGTAATCGTGAAACTTTGAGTTGTTGTACAGCTATTGGCATCTGTTACCGTTACGGTATAAGTTCCTGCTGAAAGTCCTGAAGCAGTTGCAGCAGTTCCGCCGGAAGGCGACCATGAATAGGTATAACCTGCAGTTCCGCCTGTTGCATTAACAGTTGCAGATCCGTTAGTTCCTCCATTACAGGAAACATTGGTTTGTGATCCTGCACTGGCAACAAGAACACCTGGTTCTGTTATCGTGAAACTTTGAGTTTCAGTACAGCTATTGGCATCGGTTACCGTTACGGTATAGGTTCCTGCTGAAAGTCCTGAAGCAGTTGCAGAAGTTCCACCTGTTGGTAACCATGAATACGTATATCCTGCAGTTCCGCCTGTTGCATTTACTGTTGCAGATCCGTTGGTTCCTCCATTACAGGAAACATTGGTTTGTGATCCTGCACTGGCAACAAGAACACCTGGTTCTGTTATCGTGAAACTCTGCGTTGTCGTACAGCTATTGGCATCTGTTACCGTTACGGTATAAGTTCCCGCTGAAAGTCCTGAAGCAGTTGCAGAAGTTCCACCAGAAGGCGACCATGAATACGTATAACCTGCAGTTCCTCCAGTTACATTTACCGTTGCAGATCCGTTAGTGCCTCCATTACAGGAAACATTACTTTGAGATCCTGCACTGGCAACAAGAACACTTGGTTCTGTTATCGTGAAACTTTGAGTTGTTGTACAGCTATTGGCATCGGTTACCGTTACGGTATAGGTTCCCGCTGAAAGTCCTGAAGCTGTAGCCCCTGTTCCGCCAGAAGGTGACCATGAATACGTATATCCTGCAGTTCCGCCTGTTGCGTTTACTGTTGCAGATCCGTTAGTCCCTCCATTACAGGAAACATTACTTTGAGATCCTGCACTGGCAACTAAAATTGCTGGTTCTGTTATCGTGAAGCTTTGAGTTGTTGTACAGCTATTGGCATCTGTTACCGTTACGGTATAAGTTCCTGCTGAAAGTCCTGAAGCAGTTGCAGAAGTTCCACCTGTTGGTAACCATGAATACGTATATCCTGCAGTTCCGCCTGTTGCGTTTACCGTTGCAGATCCGTTAGTGCCTCCATTACAGGAAACATTACTTTGAGATCCTGCACTGGCAACAAGAACACTTGGTTCTGTTATCGTGAAACTTTGAGTTGTTGTACAGCTATTGGCATCGGTTACCGTTACGGTATAGGTTCCCGCTGAAAGTCCTGAAGCTGTAGCCCCTGTTCCGCCAGAAGGCGACCATGAATAAGTATATCCTCCAGCTCCGCCAGTTGCATTTACCGTTGCAGATCCGTTAGTGCCTCCATTACAGGAAACATTACTTTGAGATCCTGCACTGGCAAGAAGAACATTTGGTTCTGTTATCGTGAAACTTTGAGTTGTTGTACAGCTGTTGGCATCTGTTACCGTTACGGTATAGGTTCCCGCTGAAAGTCCTGAAGCAGTTGCAGAAGTTCCACCTGTTGGTAACCATGAATACGTATATCCTGCAGTTCCTCCAGTTACATTTACTGTTGCAGATCCATTAGTGCCTCCATTACAGGAAACATTGCTTTGAGATCCTGCACTGGCAAGAAGAACACTTGGTTCTGTTATCGTGAAACTTTGAGTTGTTGTACAGCTGTTGGCATCTGTTACCGTTACGGTATAAGTTCCTGCTGAAAGTCCTGAAGCAGTTGCAGAAGTTCCACCTGTTGGTAACCATGAATACGTATATCCTGCAGTTCCTCCAGTTACATTTACTGTTGCAGATCCGTTAGTGCCTCCATTACAGGAAACATTGCTTTGAGATCCTGCACTGGCAAGAAGAACACTTGGTTCTGTTATCGTGAAACTTTGAGTTGCAGTACAGCTGTTGGCATCTGTTACCGTTACGGTATAAGTTCCTGCTGAAAGTCCTGAAGCAGTTGCAGCAGTTCCGCCAGAAGGTGACCATGAATAGGTATATCCTGCAGTTCCGCCTGTTGCGTTTACCGTTGCAGATCCGTTAGTTCCTCCATTACAGGAAACATTGCTTTGTGATCCTGCGCTGGCAACAAGAACACTTGGTTCTGTTATCGTGAAACTCTGGGTTGCAGTACAGCTATTAGCGTCTGTTACCGTTACGGTATAAGTTCCCGCTGAAAGTCCTGAAGCAGTTGCAGCAGTTCCGCCGGAAGGCGACCATGAATAGGTATAACCAGAAGTTCCGCCTGTTGCGTTTACCGTTGCAGATCCGTTAGTGCCTCCATTACAGGAAACATTACTTTGAGATCCTGCACTGGCAACAAGAACACTTGGTTCTGTTATCGTGAAACTTTGAGTTGTTGTACAGCTATTGGCATCGGTTACCGTTACGGTATAGGTTCCCGCTGAAAGTCCTGAAGCCGTAGCCCCTGTTCCGCCAGAAGGCGACCATGAATAGGTATATCCAGCAGTTCCCCCTGTTGCATTTACCGTTGCAGATCCATTGGTTCCTCCATTACAGGAAACATTGGTTTGTGATCCTGCACTGGCAACTAAAATTGCTGGTTGTGTTATAGTGAAACTCTGCGTTGTCGTACAGCTATTGGCATCTGTTACCGTTACGGTATAAGTTCCTGCTGAAAGTCCTGAAGCTGTAGCTCCTGTTCCGCCGGAAGGTGACCATGAATAGGTATAGCCAGAAGTTCCGCCTGTTGCGTTTACCGTTGCAGATCCATTGGTTCCTCCATTACAGGAAACATTGGTTTGTGATCCTGCACTGGCAATTAAAATTGCTGGTTCTGTTATCGTGAAACTCTGGGTTGCAGTACAGCTATTAGCATCTGTTACCGTTACCGTATAAGTTCCTGCTGAAAGTCCTGAAGCCGTTGCTCCCGTACCTCCTAAAGGCGACCATGAATAGGTATAACCAGAAGTTCCGCCTGTTGCATTTACTGTTGCAGATCCGTTAGTTCCTCCATTACAGGAAACATTAGTTTGTGATCCTGCACTGGCAACAAGAACACCTGGTTCTGTTATTGTGAAGCTTTGAGTTGCAGTACAGCTGTTGGCATCTGTTACTGTTACGGTATAAGTTCCCGCTGAAAGTCCTGTTGCAGTTGCAGCTGTTCCGCCAGAAGGCGACCATGAATAGGTATAGCCAGAAGTTCCGCCTGTTGCATTAACCGATGCAGATCCGTTAGTTCCTCCATTACAGGAAACATTACTTTGAGATCCTGCACTGGCAAGAAGAACATTTGGTTCTGTTATCGTGAAACTTTGAGTTGCAGTACAGCTGTTGGCATCTGTTACTGTTACGGTATAAGTTCCCGCTGAAAGTCCTGAAGCAGTTGCAGCAGTTCCGCCGGAAGGCGACCATGAATAGGTATAACCAGAAGTTCCTCCAGTTGCGTTTACTGTTGCAGATCCGTTAGTTCCTCCATTACAGGAAACATTACTTTGAGATCCTGCACTGGCAAGAAGAACATTTGGTTCTGTTATCGTGAAACTTTGAGTTGCAGTACAGCTGTTGGCATCTGTTACTGTTACGGTATAAGTTCCCGCTGAAAGTCCTGAAGCAGTTGCAGCAGTTCCGCCGGAAGGCGACCATGAATAGGTATAACCAGAAGTTCCTCCAGTTGCGTTTACTGTTGCAGATCCGTTAGTTCCTCCATTACAGGAAACATTACTTTGAGATCCTGCACTGGCAACAAGAACACTTGGTTCTGTTATCGTGAAGCTTTGAGTTGCAGTACAGCTATTGGCATCTGTTACCGTTACGGTATAAGTTCCTGCTGCAAGTCCTGAAGCTGTAGCTCCCGTACCTCCTGAAGGTGACCATGAATAGGTATAACCTGCAGTTCCGCCTGTTGCGTTTACCGTTGCAGATCCGTTAGTGCCTCCATTACAGGAAACATTGGTTTGTGATCCTGCACTAGCAACTAATACTGATGGTTCTGTTATAATGAAAGCCTGAGTTGCAGTACAGCTATTCGCATCTGTTACTGTTACAACATAAGTTCCGGCTTCAAGCCCTGAAGCTGTTGCCCCAGTTTGTGCAGATGGTGACCATAAATAAGTATATCCTCCAGCTCCTCCTGTTGGATTAACCGTTGCAGATCCGTTAGTGCCTCCATTACAAGAAACATTATTTTGAGATCCTGCACTGGCAACTAATATTGATGGTTCTGTTATGGTGAAAGCCTGAGTAGCAGTACAGCTATTCGCGTCTGTTACCGTTACAACATAAGTTCCGGCTTCAAGTCCTGAAGCTGTTGCTCCCGTACCTCCTGAAGGTGACCATGAATAGGTATAACCAGAAGTTCCGCCTGTTGCATTAACTGTTGCAGATCCGTTAGTTCCTCCATTACAGGAAACATTATTTTGAGATCCTGCACTGGCAACTAATATTGATGGTTCTGTTATGGTGAAAGCCTGAGTAGCAGTACAGCTATTCGCGTCTGTTACCGTTACAACATAAGTTCCCGCTGAAAGTCCTGTTGCAGTTGCAGCAGTTCCGCCGGAAGGCGACCATGAATATGTATAACCAGAAGTTCCGCCTGTTGCATTTACTGTTGCAGATCCGTTGGTTCCTCCATTACAGGAAACATTGGTTTGTGATCCTGCAATGGCAACTAAAATTGCTGGTTCTGTTATAGTGAAACTCTGAGTTGCAGTACAGCTGTTGGCATCTGTTACCGTTACGGTATAAGTTCCCGCTGAAAGTCCTGTTGCAGTTGCAGCTGTTCCGCCAGAAGGCGACCATGAATAGGTATAGCCAGAAGTTCCGCCTGTTGCATTAACCGTTGCAGATCCATTGGTTCCTCCATTACAGGAAACATTGGTTTGTGATCCTGCACTAGCAAGAAGAACACCTGGTTCTGTTATCGTGAAGCTTTCTGTTTTTGGACATCCGTTACTATCTGTAATAGTAACACTATAATTTCCTTGTGACAAATTACTTATTGTTGCACTTGTTGCACTTGTTGACCAAGCATACGTATAAGTTCCTGATCCTCCTGTAGGAGCAACCGTTGCAGAACCGTTGGTTCCGCCATTACATGAAACCGGAGTCGTAACAAGATTTGAGACAATGGCTGTCGATTGACCTACAACAATACCGCTTACGGTTTTGGTACAAGTATTAGCATCTGTTATAGTAACACTATAAGTTCCGGCTGCAAGTCCCGAAGCTGTAGCTCCAGTTTGTCCGGATGGTGTCCATAAATAAGTATAACCCGGAGTTCCGCCCGTAGCACTAATTGTAGCAGTACCATTAGATCCTCCAAAACAAGATGCCGGAGTAGTACTAGCTGTGCCGTCAAGAGCAGGAGCTGTACCTACAATAATACTGTTTATAGTTTTGGTACAAGATTTAGAATCTGTGATAAGGACACTATAGGTTCCTGCAGTAAGTCCTGAAGCTGTAGCTCCAGTTTGTGCAGATGGTGACCATAAATAAGTATAGCCGCCATTACCTCCAGAAGCTACTACTGTAGCAGTACCATTACTTCCTCCAAAACAAGATACAGGTGTAGTACTTGTCGTTCCATCAACGATAGCTGAAGGTTGACCTACAGAAATATTATTTATTGTAAAAGTACAAGATTTAGAATCTGTAACTGTTACACTATACGTTCCTGCACTAAGTCCTGTTGCAGTTTGTGTTGTAGCTGCACCTGGATTAGACCATAAATAAGTATAACCCGAAGTTCCGCCAGAAGGTGTTACTGTAGCAGTACCGTTACTCCCTCCAAAACAAGATACCGGAGTAGTAGAGGAAACTGCAGAAAGAGCCGCAAGAGGCTCAGTAATGATAACTGTATGTGTTTTGCTACATGAAATATTATCTGTAACAGTAACCGTATAAGTTCCGGCTGATAATCCCGTTGGCGTTGCGCTTGAAATACCAGAAGGTGAAGACGAATAAGTATAAGGTGCAATTCCGCCAGAAGCAGATAAAGTCACAGAACCATTGTTACCACCTTTACATGAAACATTTGTCTGGGTTGTAGTAGAAACAGCAATATCTGATACCGTTAATGTTCCTCCTGAAGTAGAACTTACTGAACCTACTCCAGTGACCGTACATCGATACTGGTATCCAGACATAGCCCCTGTTACTGGTGATACAGTTAAGGTAGCCGTAGTGGCATTAGAATAAGGCGCACCATTTGTAATATTTGTAAATCCACTGCCTGTATTAACTTCCCATTGATAAGAATTGGCATCAGTTGCCGTAACCGGAAAAGTAGTACTGCCGCCAACACATAATGTTCTGTTTGGCGGGTTTGTAACTGTTGGCGGAACACCTACAAAAGGAGCCGTTGAGGGCATAGTAAGTGCTGTCGTAGAAGTTTGCCATTTTGTCGCATCTAAAACTGCAGCTTTAATAGCAGCAGCATTAGCAAAAGGTCCTGTACCTGTAAATTTTGACGATTGTGCTGTAGGATTTGCACCCAGATAAAATCCATTAGCTCCAAGACCTACAGGTTTAACAGATGTGCTGGGTCCTATCGTACATGTAGCGGCTGAATCCCAAGTTGATGCTGAACTATTAGCGTCACATCTGGAATAACTAAGACCTGTTAATATAGTAACTCCACCTGCAGAAATGGAACCAGCACCGCCTTGAAAGGCAATAATTTGATCCCCTACAGTAGATAGCGATAATCCATACAAAAAGGTTCCTTCTGTACGGGTTACGGTACCATTTGCCACTAAACTACTCGTTGCCGGGTCGTAAGCAGAGGCCGTAAGTCCTTTGATTAAAATCTCTGTACCCATGGCGAGTGCACCACTTGAGGTCCAGGTGACAGTTCCTTCTGTACCACTTGCAGTGATCCAGCCACTGCCGGTATATCCTCTGTCACTAAAACTGATTACTGTACCATTAGAAATAGGGGTAAGTAATACAAATGAGTAAGAATCACTAGCCGAAGCAGACGGAGTAACAGTTGCATCATATCCTGTAAAAACAAGATCTCCAGCTGCTAAAGTGGTTTGAGAGTTAGATAAATAACTTTGCAAAAATATCCCCAGAAAAAGGGCGATATTGATACAGTTTTTAATTTGTGAGTAAAAATGTTTCATAATATAGTGGTTAAATTATAAAGAGGCAAGTTGCTCGCCATTTTTTAAGCCAAAAATGAGCAACTTGTGCCCACTCATAAATGCTTCGTCTGTATAAACCATATTTATACAAAGTTGTGTATCGTTATAACATTGAATAATTAGTCCATTTTTTTCATCGATAGTCAAGATAGTTCCTGGGTTTTGAGGTTGTTCAGATTTATAATTAGTTAGAGAAGCTTCAAGAATCCGAAAATTCCATCCGTTCCATTGGGTATAAGCGCCTTTATTCCAAGGATTGCAGGCTCTTATTATTGCTTGTATAGATTTTGCATCCTGGGTTTTCCAGTTAATGCATACATCAGAAGCAGCAGGTCTTTTATAATAGTTTGAAAGTGTTTCTTCTTGTGTAATACCTTTTATATTGGTTTGAAGTAAAGTCAATACTTCCGGTAAAATATTAGAACCTAAATAAGATAAATTGGTACACAATAATCCGTGTGTTACAACAGTATCTAATGGTATTGTTTTTTTAAATATAATTGCGCCATTGTCAATTTCTTTTTCAATAACATGAACCGTAATACCGGTTTCTTTTTTCTGTTGTCGGATAGATTCAAAAACAGGATCAGATCCTCGCATTTCAGGCAAAAGTCCGTAATGAAAATTATAAAACAAGTTTGGATGTTGCTTTATAATTTCGCCAGGTACTTTCCATGGAAATGTCATTGTGAAAATATGTTTTAAAGACTTATTTTTTGTTAATTCTTCTAATTGTATTGTCAGTTTTTCTTTTTCAAGTAAAACCAAAGTGATACCAGCCTGAGAAGCAAAATGCAGGCAAAAGTCTTTTATGTCTTCATTATGTTCAGGTATTGCTATACCAGACAATCTCCCCATATTATGAAGAGTTTGCATAGCAGGAAATGCCATACGATGGTTACATAAAACAACTATGTCGCGATTGGTATTCATGATTCTAAACAAGCATAAGCATTAAGCCAGGAATTAGTCAGAGTATCTTTTATAGCATTTATATTTTGCTGTAAATTTTTTCTTTCCTCTTCGAAATCAATGACTTCTATAATATTTTCTAAATGACAGTTACCTGTTTTTTCATTTTTTGTAACTGTAGCATAATAAACAGATGCTTCTGAAAAGCCTGTATTTGGATTCATAAATACTGCACCACGCGGAGAATTTATAATCAAGCCATCTATAGATTGTTTTTTCATTGCTGCTATAAACAAAGCCGCTTCCCAACCCAATAGAGAAAAAACATTGGCTTTATCTGCCTTAATGTTTTCCATTGTTGTTACAAATTCAATATTTTCCGGCGATTGTATTTTTAATGACCACGGAATTGAGCAATTCCAGTCATATCCCGGATAAGGTATTTTAGCCAGCCACAATTCTTCGGCGGTAAAACCGCTTCCGTAAGTTTTGCGAGATGAAATACTATCAAATTTTGCTGCTTCTCTAAAAAAATCTTCCAGCATATCTCCACAAAAAGAAGTTAGTAAAGCAACTTCTTTATTATTTTCAAGATATTGAGCGAGCGGTTCTAAACTAAAATCTGCTTTTTGTAAAGGTGTAATATGATTGTAGGTAATTGAAGCTCCTTTTTCTTCTGTTGCAATTGCATACGCATAAGGAGATCGATAACCGGCATCATAAAAAGAGCAGGTAAAGGCAAAATTATTTTGACCATCTGTCAATGCTTTACGAACAATTAAACGGGAACACAAACTACCTTGCAGGGAGATAAAATAAACATTTGGTAGTTTTCCCTCAAAGGAATGGAAATGATAACCACTATCCAGTACAATAAGTGTTTTGCCGGAACTTTCAAAAAGAGGTTGAACAAACTCGGCCGAAACAGGATTCATATATCCTACTATTACATCGGTACCATTAAACAATAACTGTTCGCAGCTGGCATAAATATCTTCGCTTTTTGCAGCAACCCCTATACTGGTAGTTACTACTTGTGCTTCATCAAAATCTAATTTTTTCAGACCCGCTTTTAATCCGTCAATTATATCAAAAGAGATAGAAGGATAAAGCACAGATCGTGGCAAAAGTAAACCTATATTCATAAAATTATATTTGTTAAGGGTGCGTAACGATGATAAACGTTAATGCACCCTTAGTTTAAATTGTTTTAGTTTCTTGAAGGATATATTCCGTATAAACATATTATATAGTTCATCCCCAGATAAGGCTGCTGAACTGGTATAGGCAGATTATTTCCTGTTGGATTTACGGTAACCGGAACCTGAACCGATTTTATATTGCTGTCACTAGGTTTAGATGAATAAAGTCCATCTAAAGAAGCCAGGGTATTTCCTGTTGGAATTCCGCTATCTCCTCCGTCTGAAAGTGCCGCCATACCATAAGAACCGGTACCAATATGATTGTGAGAAGGTAAATTTAAAGATGTTGCTGTTATCGAATTTGTTCCTTGTATTTGTCCCAGAACATATGGGGTAACACCTGATGGCTGTCCTGTACCCATTGGGGCACGTCCGCGAAAATCCGGCAACATAAAGGTTTGTACACCATTACCGCCGTAGGTTGTGCCCAGAAGACTAAATAGTGCTTGATTTGTACTTATAGCTAATGTTTGCCCATAACACAAAGCCCAGCTTTTTGGTGCGAAGTTTGGTGCAAATAAGCGAATTTCTGACATTGTTCCTTCCATGATTTGTATTTTTAAGATTAATTTCTACTTGGAAAAATACCTAGCAGACATATAATATAATTTGTAGCCAGATAGGGTTGTATAATGCTAAAAGGATTACCCTGACCTGTTGGTCCAAGTGTTACTGATGCCGTGTCAGTCTTTAAATTGGTATCAGGCGCTGCAGTTGAATAAGCACCTGCTAAACCTGCAATTACTGCACCTGTTGGTGTTGCTGAAACTTCGGTTCCTGTATAAGCAGGAATAGAAAGAGTAGCCGGATTACCAGGATGAATATGTGCCGGCATTTGACCCGTGCTCATTGTAACTGTTTCTGAACCTGCAACCTGCCCAAGTACTATGTTTGCTAAACCCGGTCCCTGGCCTGTTCCAATTGGAATACGGCTTCGCAAATCCGGAAGATTAAAAGTCTGTACACCATCTCCGCCGTATGTTGTACCTATTAAAACATATAAAGTTTCATATTCTGCTATACTAAGTGAACGGCCGTCGCAAAATTGCCAATTTAGCGGTGCAAAATTGCCCGCAAATAAACGTACTTCTCCTATCGTTCCTTCCATGATAATATTTTAAAAGTTAAAAAATGTAGTTAGATGAGTTACTGGCGTTGAGGAAAAGTCCCAAACATACAGATAATGTAATTCATACCTAATGAAGGCTGATTAAGAGATAATGGCTGACCATTACCGAAAACACCAGTTGTCACGTTAAAAGATGCTGGTTTCAAATTTGTATCTCCACCTGCAGTACTATACATAGTTGATTTAGCAGCAAGAACATTTCCGGTTGGAACGTTTGTGTCCCCTTCGTCTGAATAAGCAGGAACCGTAACAGTTGCACTTGCAGTGTGAATATGAGGAGGAATTTCTGCAATTGTTAATGTAACACTGTTTGCACCGCTCATGTCTCCTGCAGCATAATAAGATAAGCCAGGTCCCTGGCCAGCGCCTAACGCTACACGTCCGGCAAGATTTGGTAAACCAAATGTCGTTTTACCATCACCACCATACACAGTTCCTAAAATAGAAAATAGTGCGGTGTTACTTCTAATTGCAATTAATGACCCATTACAATATGACCAATTTTTGGGCATAAATCCTGCTGCAAAGAGGCGGATTTCTCCTACTGTTCCATCCATAAGTTGTTAGTTTTTAAGAGTTATTTGTTAATAGTTGTTTGTGTATTAAATCTGTTTTTAGGTTATAACAGTTTTAATACCGTGCTAAAGTACTTTATATAAGTATCTCAGAAGCAAGTGTTTTTACCTGTTTTTGATGGCTATACTATAATTTAGACGATGAAACAGAAACTATCGAAAGTAAAAATCTTCGAACATTTAGTACTTTGGTAAAAAACCAAAGCAGCATCATTTTTAACGCATTGAGTTTTTTCTTTTAAACTTCTTTTTCTGATTATTATATCCTTAAATCAGTTTTAAAATTAAGTTTATAGCGATAGTTGAAAGAAAAATATGTTACAGAACAGTTTTTTCATGTCATAAAATCGCTTTTTCGTGTCACATTAATTTTGATCGATTATTTCTAAAAATAAGCTTTGATCTTATCAATCAAAATAGAGCGAACTGTATTTAAAAAATTATGATTGGTTTATTTGCAAGCCTGTAATGGAAGTCAGCCTTTTGATTGAGATATTAAATTTATAGAAAAAATATGACATAAATATCGGATAGACAGTATTTTAAAGTAAATTCTTATTCTGTATTAATAATAATGTCACTTTTTAATGCCAGATTTAGCATTTTTCTATGTTTAAAGTTATGATGTAAAGTAGGAGAAAGTAGATTTCTGACCAATAATGAAAATGGAAACTGCCGGAAACAAAAAAAGCTTCAGATTTCTCTGAAGCTTTAGTTATATAAGGTTTGTAATTAAATCGAATTTTATATGAGCAGTTATTTTAAAATTTAGTGTTTACCTTTTTAGAACGATCTGCGATGTATGACATTAGCCATGTTACTTGCCCGTCCTTAACAAAATATATTTTCTTTGTCTCTACATTTGGAATGCTTTCCAGAAAATTTGCCAATATATTATTTGCCGAAATAAGGTATGTTTGGTCATACGTACTTAAAACTCTCGCAGCTTCTTTATTGGTTTTAGAAAGAGCAGTAAACTTGATAAAATTGTTTTTTAGGATCGCATCATAATTAATAACATCTTCTAAGTTGAAAGGAATATAATGATCTTTAAGATTTTCATCATAATATAATGTTGCAAAAGCCCATACAGCTCCTCCTGATAAATAGATTTTTTCTTTTTTTAATAAAAGAGGATTTGCGTCAAGCATATCTTTAATCTTCTTACGCAGAACCGTAGTAAAATCAAAAGATTTTTCCTGATAAGTTGACATATCATTAACCTGGTTTGGATTTGCAACCGTCTTTTTTACGGCATCAGTAAGCGTCATTGTACCAAAATCAAGTTCAAGAGGCACAAACTCTAATTTATTGTCGTCAAGTTCATCAATATATCCGCCTTTAGTGGTTTGCGCACCAATGTCAAGCAATAAACCGTTATAATAATCAACAGGAGGAATGGCGCCTTTAACCAGCATTTTAGCTTCCTCATCAACATTAATTACATCAAAAGTTTTAGTAGTCTGCGTAGTAATTTTATTTTTCAAAACATCAATGTTTCGGGCAGACGAAAAAACAGGAGCAGCAACTATAAATATGTTTCCTTCTTGAATTTTAAATTGCTCTTTTATTTTCTTCAGCTGATCCACAATTATTGCACTCACTTTGTCGATATCGTCCTGAGGAACCTCGCCGGTTGCAGTGATATGATCGGCAAGACTAATTCTGTCATTCGAAAAATACAGAATCTTATAATCTGCTTTCTTGATATTGTCAACTTCCAGAACCGAAGTTTTTATGGCTCTGCGTCCGATTTCAATTCCGGCATAAACATTTTTTTGAGCAAAGGAATTAATGGAGAAAAATAGATTTAAAAGAATAAAAAATAGAATTTGGGATTTGTGTTTTTTAAACATTTGGATTTAATTGTAGTTAGAATATATTTATTTTGGATAAAACTTTTATGGTAATTATATGAAAATCATAATTTTGAATTGAAAATAACGGGTTTCGATACAAGATTGCAAATTTATAAAAACATTTAATAACATAAAGTCAGTTTTTAATAAAATATGTTATTTAATTATTAAGATAATGTTTCGGAATTAATAATATTAATTTTGTATTCTAACGTGTTGAAAAAGAAGGTTTAATCGATTTTTAAAAGAAATAAAATAATCAACTATTTATGCAAACTGCAAATGGTTCTTATTTTGTAAAAATCATATTCAAAATACTCAGAAGAGCTTGTAGTGCTATAAATTAGTCAAAAAATATAAAATTACAAGCTAAAAGCTATTGCCAAAACCTGATAAAAATACATAAGTGTATATTGTAAGTCATTCTTCATTAATAAGTTAGAAACATTCTTTTGTTAATATCTTTACAAAATCAATATTTATTTGTAAGAAAAGATGCTTATCTTTGAGTTAATTCATACGAATTAAGACATTCTTTCGATCTCCCGGAAATTAAAAATTTAAAAACAAGATCGATAAAATATATAAAAAATCCATTTGCATAGACATAATCTCAAGTGTCTTTAATTGATTGAGGTCTTAATTAATTTTTAAAACTTTATATTATGATAAAAAACATTTTAAACCTAGAAGGAGCCACAGAATTAACCAAAAACGAAAAAAAAAGCATCAAAGGCGGTTTGGCTTGTGTTGATGGTGTTTGTCCAAAACCAGGTAATTACTGTTGTTATGCCGGAAGTCCGGAAGGAATTTGCAGATTGATTGGTCAAGGCTGTTTTTAATACGAATTTTAAATTCTCTACCCTCAGGAGAATTCAGATAAAAGTTGCGCAAATGTCTCTTTAGAACTTTGCGCATTTTTTTTGAAAGGAAGATTTTGTAAAACGGTAAAACTTAAAGATATTTAAAAACCAATTAATTTTTCTTTCTTTAATTGCTCAATAATATCTTCTTCAATAAATTCTTCAAATCCGGTGTATTCATCACGCAAAAAGGTGTATAATTCTCCGTCATCTGAAATTGATTTATATTCCTGCTCAATAAATACAGATTGTCCATGCATTAAGGCATATTTTACTCTTTTTATTTGATTGTATGCCTGAATTAAGTTTCCTCCTAAATCTCTTTGTTGCGCATAGATGAGATTTAATTCAAAATCATGAGAATCTTTTTTTGTCCAACTTATTGCAGTTGGTTGATGATTAATAAAAAGATCAATTATTGTTTGTTCAATTTCAATTTTACGTTTTGTTGACGAAACAATAATTTTTTGGATTTTATGAAAAGTTGTAATTCTTGATTGCCAAAAATCAAAAGGTATGGTTACAATTTCTTTCATTGCATCATCATACCATTGACATAAAGTTGTTGGATAAAAAATATTTATTTTCTCCCAATCATTCTCTATTCTTTGTATTGTAATAGCGATAATTTGGTCTAAATAGCGTCTTTTTCTTAAACACCAATTAATATCTTCGAAAGTTAAATCAGTAATAGGTTTATTAATATTCTTAGTGTCAAAATTACCTTGATTCCAATCTACCGAAAAATCATAAAGTGTAAGTGATTTGAAATCTTGATTTGTCATGCTTAGTGAAAGCTAGCGTCAGTATGTAAAAAAAACTCTGTTTGTTCTTTTCAAATATAGTAAAAGAATTGTGTCATTTAAACAAAAAAAGCTCCAGATTTCTCTGAAGCTTTATGCTGGTAGCCCGTAGCGGAATCGAACCGCTCTTACATGGATGAAAACCATGCGTCCTAACCGATAGACGAACGGGCCATTTTTCTAATGCGGGTGCAAAAATGCAAATAATTTTAAAATACACAAAAATATTTTTGTTTAATTCTTCTGAAAATATTCTATTTAGAAATAATTAATCCAAAAAAAATTGGATTAATCTAGATGTATTTGTTTGATTAATAAATGCTTGTTTTTATACAAAAAAGGATTTTTTCTCCTTGTATATTAAAAATACAACTTTCAATAAAATTAAAAATTATTTGTTTTGAAAGAATATTCTTTTGATTTTTTCATTATCAAAGATTATAACAATCAATTTTATTTTTTAGGTTATCATATAAGATAACCGTTTTTTATAAAGATATGATCAAATTTGAATTATCATAAAGTAAGAATTAATTTAAAATAGATTATATGGAAACAAAAGAAAATAAAAACATTGAGTATCTTAAAAAATTAATGAGCCAGGATTTAAATACTTTAAAAGTTCCAAACAATAAAACAGAATTTTATACTGCCGAAATCAAATTAGTAAATTATTATGAGCTTAGTCTTCTAATTACCAATATGCTTAAATTGTGTATTTTGGCACTCGATCATGAAGCGCCCAAAATTTCAGAAACGGTCAGGAATCCATCTATTAATGTGAGTCTTATTTTAGAAGTTGCGCTTCAATTATTTCCTTCGGATGAGTTTGAGTTGTTAGGTGAAATTAATGAGTTGGTTATTGCAGCTTCTAATAATATTAGAGATAAATAATTGCTATCGAGGTTTTTAAATTATATACGAAATATTCAAGATCAGATCCTTCTTTCAACTCAATAAAAATTGATTTATGTATTTACAGTTTGTACTTTTGCGTTATGAATGATAATTTTATAAATGAATATTTTGGAATCGGAATACAAAATGGTAAAACGCCTGAAAATTTGGGTGTTTTATGGAGGTCCGCTCAAAATTTAGGCGCTACTTTTATTTTTACCATTGGTAATCGATATGCCAAACAAGCCTCTGATACTCATGATGCGGTAAAAGCAATTCCTTATTTTCATTATGATACTTTTGAAGCTTTTTTCGAAAACCTGCCTAAAGGAGCACGATTAGTTGGTGTCGAATTAGATGAAAAAGCTGCTGATTTAGAAACCTTTGAGCATCCAAGACGTTGTGTTTATTTATTGGGAGCAGAAGATCATGGTTTATCCAAAAAAGTAATGGATAAATGCCATCATTTAGTAAAATTTAAATCGGTAAAAAGCCTGAATGTAGCTGTTGCAGGAACTATTATCATGTACGATAGAAATTTGCCTAAACCGCGATCTTAAAAGAATTTCAAAATAGCAAAATCAAAAAAAGCTCCAGATTTCTCCGAAGCTTTGTTTTGTTTTTTCAACACGCAATTTTTCAATTACTTCTTTGAAATTTTTGCGAATAACCTTCATTAGATAAAAAATGTAAAATCAGATAATTGTCTTTCAACTCAAAAGATATTGTTGCAATATTTGGGTTCTGACAATTAGTGGTTATAGAATTAGTAGCGAGATTAAAACTTCCGGAACTTTTTATTTCATCTGAATACGGATCACATAAAGAAGTATTTGTTACTATAGTTCCGTTGCTTTTAAACTCAATAGTTTTATTGCTTTCCACAGCTTTAAAACTCCCGCTGCCATTACCCGGATCAGCCAAAACCTCAGTCAGTTTCCAGGTTCCTATCAACTCAGTTGAAGATTTCTCCTGCTCATCATTATTACAAGAAACAAAAAGGCCAATTAGCATTAAAAGAATAATACTCTTTTTCATAATTTATTAGGTTTTTAGTTATAATAAAGAGATTTCAAATTATGCAAAAGGTTGCGTGTAACTTTAAAAATGTTCGATTTAATTTGTTTTATAACTCTAAAATATAGACAATAAAAGCTCCAGATTTCTCCGAAGCTTATTAGAGTAGGGTATTAAGTAAATGATTTAAACTTGACTGCAGTTCTTGTTTACAGAATCATTATATGGTTTATTTTTTTTGTTCGTTTTTTTCCTTTAATCTTTTCGCATTCTTTAGACTATTATTAAGCATCCATTCAATCTGGCCATTGACACTACGAAATTCATCATTAGCCCATTTTTCAATTGCTTTCATCGTTTCTGAATCAATTCTTAATGCAAATGACTTTTTTTCAGACATCTTTTTATTGATTTAAAGTACCGGTATTTATTACAGGTTTAGTTTCACTATCTCCACAAAGAACTACCATTAAATTACTTACCATTGTTGCTTTTCTATCTTCATCAAATTCTATAATTTCTTTATCTGCTAATAGTTTTAGAGCACTTTCGACCATACCAACGGCGCCTTCTACAATTTTATGACGTGCAGCAACAACAGCTGATGCTTGTTGTCGTCGTAACATCGAATGGGCAATTTCGGGAGCATAGGCCAGATATCCAATTCTTGACTCTATTACTTCTATTCCTGCAATTTCTAATCGTTGCGTAACTTCGTGTTCAAGCGCTATATTAACGTCATCAAAATTAGTACTTAATGTTACCGTTGCTCTTTCATCTTCAAAATGATCGTATGGAAAAGAACCTGCAAGTTTTCTAACAGCCGAATCGGTTTGGATTCTAATGAATCCCTCATAGTTATCAACTTCAAACGTAGCCTTAAATGTGTCTTTAACTTTCCAAACTAATATAACGCTAATTAAAATAGGATTCCCCATTTTATCGTTAACCTTAATTTTTTCGCTTTCGAAGTTTCTTGCACGCAAAGATAAACTAGTTGTACTATAAAAAGGATTTACCCAAAACAAACCACTTTGTTTAATACTTCCTTTATAATCTCCAAATAGTAATAGAACTTTAGAACTATTGGGACCTATTACAATAAAACCCTTTGCTAAAATAACAAATAGCAGAAGTGAAACTACTGCTAATATCAGGTTGTTTGAGATAAAACCATAAGATGCTACCGCGATCGATAGTAATAAAATAACAATAGCCAAATAGCCATTAAAGGGTATTAAAACTTTTTCTGTTTTCATAATAATTAATATTTAAATGATATTAAATTGATATCATAAAGATATGTAATTTTTTAATGCTAAAACATTTTTACAGCTATAATTTATAAATGAAAGAATGGTAGATCCCTAACGGGACATTTTCGGAACATTTTATGAATGAAAGAAGTTGAAGAATAATAAGTAATTAAACTTGACATTATTATTGATACTTGCTCAAATCCAGATTAAGAATAGTACCAACTCTGCTAAACTCTTCATTAATCTTTGCGTTCAGGATTAGTTGTTCATTTTTTATTGGATGATTAAAAATTAACTGATGTGCATGAAGCATCATTCCTTTCAGGTCATAATTCTCCAGCCATAATTTATTTTGTTTGTTACAACCATGCGGACGACTTCCTAAAATGGGATGAAAAATATGTTTGAAATGTTTTCGTAATTGATGCATGCGTCCAGTTTCAGGAATCGCTTCTACCAAACAATATCGTGACGTTGGTCGATTGTTAAATTCTAACTCAACTTCGGCATTTTGCAAACGATGAAAGTATGTTATTGCATTTTGTGTAATGTCATCATCATTGGTTAAATCATAATCAATTGTGAGTTCTTGCGGCGACCAGCCGCGTAAAATTGCTAAATATTTTTTTTCGACTTCGCGTGTGGCAAAACGATCATTCATAATTTTCAAAACAGCTGTATCCAAAGCAAATAACAAGACGCCGGATGTTTTGCGGTCTAAGCGATGAACAGGATAAACGTGTTGGCCAATTTGATTTCTCAATTCCTGAATAGCATAAACTTTTGCATCTCGGGCATAAAATGATTTGTGCACCAACAACCCGCTTGGTTTATTAATTGCGATAATATATTCGTCCTGGTAAAGAATTTCTAACATTGGGCAAAAGTAAAAGAGATTACGATTAAAATCACTTTTATTACTTATTTGTTTCTGTACTTTTCTTTTTTTAATAAAAGTACTTATGATGATTTATAATTGAAAAATTATATATTTGAAAATAAATAATGTGTAATACTTATCACACGTATCTATCCTGATTTAGGGCGTTTTGTGTGGTTTTTGTCACACGCATAAATAAGTTATATACCATTTGTAAAACCAATATACAGACAAATTAATAGAATATTTTAACCTAAACAACATGCAAGAAGAAGTACAAAAACATACTCAAAAAATTTACAAAGCTGTGAAAAATTCAGAACATACATTGGGAGATAAAGTGAAAGAAATCATTATTGAAATATTTATAATCGTTTTTGCAGTAACGCTTTCAATAGGATTACACAGTTGGAGTGAACACAGACATCAACAAGAAGAAGTATCTGTATTTCTTGCTAATTTAAAACATGATTTGCAAAATGATATAAAAAGAATTGAAATTGAAAAGAAAGCATACGAAAATTCAAATATAGGCTATGAAAAAATTTTAGCACTAACGAATCTCCAGCTTGACAGTATTTCTAAGACTAAAAATAAGGTTAATTTCCCAATTTATTCACATGGACAAATAATGAGTATTGGTAATTATGAAGGTTTTAAGTCAAGTGGTAAAATTGGCTACATTGAAGACGAAAAATTAAAACAGAAAATCTTAGAGTATTACCAAATATATGTACCGGCAATTAACGAAGTTGATAAAATGTATACTGATTTTTTGTTTAAGTGTTTTGACAAAATGATAGAAAACGCAGATAAACCTGAAGAGAAATTATATTCGGACCCAAAATTTAAAAAGACAATCGAATTTCTTGTCAGACTAGGTAATAACAATATAAGGGTTTATGACGAAAACACAAAACCATTAGCAATTGAACTTATTAAAGCAATTGATAAAGAGCTGAATAAATAAAAGCTGACGCCTGATCTCGCACGAATCCTTTTGTGTAACACAAAGTGAATTAGAAAAAGAATTACAGCCACAATAAACAAAAAGCTTCAGAGAAATCTGAAGCTTTTTTTTGATGTTTTTATAAATGATTATTTCTTAATTCAATATTTCCATATATAAATAAGAATGATTCCGAAATTATTTATTGATTAATTTTTCAAGCCTTGCCATCATTTCATCTTTTTCTTTCAGCATACGCTCAAACAAAGCAATCTTTTCTTCGTGAAGTTTTTTTAATTCTTCAATAGGATTGAAGTTGAATGTAGAATTAGGATTTCCAACACAAGCATTATCTCCAAAAGTATTCGAAATAATATTTATTGCTTGCTCTTCGTCAAAATTCTGAAAAGCTTCCACGGGAATTTTTAATGCCTCCGAGATTTGATTAAGAATATCATCTTCAATTACATCTTTTTGCTCCAGCATAGAAATTTTCTTTTGATTCCAGTCATTTCCCAGATCAAAAGCCAATGCTTCTTGTTTGATGCCAAGCATTTCTCTAAAACGTTTAACGTTTCTTCCCTGATGTATTTTCTGTTCCATAATGATGATCAATTTTTCTAAAGACTCAAAGATAAAGCCATTTGGCTGAAAAAAAATGAATTTCAAAGATAAAAAAATATATATTTGAAAGATAGATAATGTATGAAATTTATCATACATAGCTGTCTAAATTTGGATGGCTTTGTGTGGTTTTGTCACATATATAAATAAGTTGGTGGTAACTTTGCGAGACATCTCCCTACTTTAATTAACAAGAAATAAAAAAATGAAATTAATAATTACAATCGGACTTTTTTTAATTGCACATCTTACATTTGGACAAGACAGAATTCAAAAAATTGACAGTTTACTCAATTCTCTTTATTCAAAAGAGAAAATCAATGGAAATTTTCTAATTGCAGAAAAAGGGAAAGTTATTTATAACCGTAGTTTTGGACTTGCAAACGAAACAACAAAAGATAAATTGAACGAAAATTCGATTTTTGAATTGGCATCTTGTTCAAAGCAGTTCACAGCTATGGGGATAATGATACTTAAAGAAAAAGGAAAGTTGAATTTGGACGATGACATCAGGAAATACTTACCAGAACTTTCTTTTTATAAAGGTATAACTATAAGAAACTTATTAAATCATACTGGAGGTCTACCAGACTATATGCAGCTTATGGATAGTTTATTTGACAAATCTAAAATTGCCACTAACAAAGACATTATTAATATATTTAGTAAACATCAACCAAAAATAGTATTTGAGCCAAATACTAAATGGGAATATAGCAATACGGGCTATGCACTATTGGCATCAATAATTGAGAAAGCATCGGGTATGACATACGCTGACTATCTAAAAACAGCTATTTTCCAACCGTTGAAAATGAAAAACACCTTTGTTTACACTCGTAGATTATCGCCAAAGAAAATTGACAATTATGCTTTTGGTTATGTTTACTCAGATAGTTTGAAAAAATATGTTTTACCAGACGATTTGGAAGAAACTAAAATGGTTATTTGGCTTGATGGTATTGTTGGAGACGGAACAGTTAATTCAACTGTAAACGATTTATTGATTTGGGATAGAGCATTATATACCAATAAATTACTCACAAAAGAGGGAATGAAATCAATTTTTGAATTAGCAACTTTGAAAGACGGAGCTAAAAGAAATTATGGTTTTGGTTGGGGAATTGAAAACAATGCTGATTTTGGAAAAATTGCAAACCATGATGGGGGTTGGCCAGGTTATGTAACTTTTATCGATAGACATATTACAAATGATAAAACAATAATAATACTTCAAAATCACAACAACGTTACAATTCCTTCTAAAGCAATTAGAAATATTCTATATAATAAACCATTGCCTGTGCAAAAAATCAGAAAAGAAATTATGATTACAACTGAAGAACTTCAAAAGTTTGTTGGGACTTATGCAGTTGAAAAAGATTATGAAATCAAAATTTCATTAGATAAAGACCAGCTTTTTTCACAATTGACAGGACAAAATGTGTTCCCGATATTTGTAGAAAGTGAAATGTTATTTTTCTACAAAGTAGTAGATGCACAAATTCAGTTTGAAAAGAACGAAAAAGGAGAAATTTCAAATTTGTTTTTATTACAGAATGGAAAGAAGATAGAAGCAAAACGCACGAAATAAAAACTGCCCTGTTCTCCGAAGAGTTCTTAGGAAACGCTGTGCGAATGTCTCTTGACTTCGCATCCGTAAGGAGAATCGACAAAGAGAAGTCTATAAAACTAGTAACAATCAATATAGAATATTGGAACGGGTACGAAGTCGGCAAACTTCGCACAGCGGAGATTGGGGTTTTAGGCTTAATTTAAAGATGGTTTGTATTTGGAAAATTTGTGTTTAACGAAAAATCTCGCATCTTTATTCCCTAACCTCGCCAAGCGCCAGAACGTTACCAGTTAACCTTAAAGAAACGATAGTGAATAATACGATTTTAGCATTAGAAAAATTAAAAAGCACAGAAAAATTCTCGAGCGAAGAATGGAAAAATCGTGGATTGAATCCTTCAGAAAAAAGTCTATGCATTACACTTGAAAATTCTTTTAATGATTTACTAACGAATTTAATTTCTGCAAATAATACAAAAAAATCGGATAAAGAAATTGAGAACATATTTGAACGCTATTTCAAGGAAATTAAATCTGACGAATTAGATACAGAAGAAAGAGAATTTGTTGTGGATTATTTTGCTGAGATTGCGAAAATTTTAAATATTCGGAATATTAATGAAAAATTAAACTTTTGGATATACGGAATTGAGGATTATGACCATGAGAAGGCTGTTAAAAAAGCTTCGAAAAAAATATTAGCAGAAGAAAGAAAAAGACATGAAATTCTTTCCATAGAATGCCAAAAATGCGAAACTCAATTGGAAACTTTTATTTTGGAACGAGATAATGACATTCCTAGTTTTGAGTTTGACATAATTAAATGTGTAAAATGTTCTGAACTCAATATTCTCGATAAAGGTTGTGGAATAAAAAGATATAGATTCCTAAATTATGAACTAATAGAAGAGTTGCCAAAAGAGGAATATGATTTACCGAAAGCTTTACAGAGATTAGAACAATTAAAAAACGAGAATAAAGGCAACTGAATACAGCTTCTACAACGGATTTGGAGATGATGCTCAATGGAAAGTTGGTTGTGTATGTGAGATGATTTGGCGAATCCGAATAATGGGATTAATTTAGTGCCAAATTCGTTGTAGTACGAGAACGTTAGGTAATATTTTAACAAAAAAATCAAAATAAAAACATGCAAAAAAATCTTGTAATAACTTTTATTCTATTCATTTCTTTATGTGCACAATCACAGAACTCCAAATTAATCCTAGGAAAATGGGTATTTAAAGAAGCATTAAATAAAGAAGTTGATGAGCTTGGTAGAAAAACTTTAAAGGAACAGGTTATTAATAAGATGACATACGAATTCAAGAGCAATGAAGAATTCATTTGGTTTGGTATGGGAGAAATTTCAAATGGAAAATGGTCTTTAGCAAAGGATCAAAACTCAATAATTGCGATAGTCGGAAAAGACAAAATGATTTTTAAAATTATAAAGTTAACCCAAGACGAAATGATTTTAAAAATGGGTTTAGGAGAGTTTTTAATGAAAAGACTTTAAAAAGAATCGCCTAACAGCTACTACAACGGATTTGGGCAATTGGCTTAATGGAAAGTTGGTTTTGTATTTGAATGATTTTCAAATCCGAAGAATAGGCTTAATTTAATCCCAAACCCGCAGTCGTACCAGAACGTTATAGGCAACTTTAGAAAAAATAGACATAAAAGAAAAAACATGACAGCTTTCCTATCTAAGTTATTTGGAAATAAAAATGAGCAAAAGAAGAACGAAAATTTTCTCTCTAAAGATAATTTCTATGTAATTGAAGCTGATTATCAAGACGGGAGCTCGATGCTCGGCTCGATTGATTTTGCTTATAAAAATTTCATTGAAAAGGCAAAATATCCTTGGTGCTTGGAAATCAATATAGCTTTGAAAATCGAAAATTGTACAGAAAATACTCTACCAATAGAAAGTGAAAGAAAAATTGCAAGTAAACTTGAAAATAAACTTTTAAAAGAAATTCAAAAAATTGAAATTGCTCACTATATCGGACACATTTACAACGACAATTTTCTAGATTGTTTTATTTATTTAAATAATCCAGAAGAAGTTAATAAATACCTGCAAACACAAGTTAACAAAGAAGGTCAATTAAGAGGATTTGGATACAAAATAAAACAAGATCCAACCTGGGGAAAAGTTGAAACATACTTTAATATGTAAAAACCAAAAAAGCTACCTATAACAGCCACTACAACGGATTTGGGCATTGAGCTTAATGGAAAGTTGGTTTTGCATTTGGGAGATTTGGTAAATCCAAAGAATAGACTTAATTTAGTTTCAAACCGCTGTATTACCGGAACGTTATGCGTCAGCCGTGAGCATTTAACCTTAAAATTTATATGAAAAAAATAACCTTACTATTACTTATACTCGTTCCATTTTTTTGCTATCCACAATTCGAAAAAGCGAATGATGAAATGGTAAAAGAAACAAACCCTGATTTTAAAAATTACGAGAGTTTATTACTTCAAGCAACCGATTATATTTTAAGTAACACTCTTGATGTAAAAAACCCGGAATTTATTGGTGCTTCTAAAATAGTTGCTTTTTGGATGGATAGAGAAACTTGGTTTGGAATACCGATCGGCACAAAATTTCATCAAACATTAAGTAAAGATAAGAATCAAAAATTCCTTTATATTATCTCAATGATTAACTATATTTTGCATCAAAAAGAATCAAATCAAAGGTTGCTAAAAAATACTCCTGTCAAAGGGCAAATTTATAAAGACCAAGATGATGTCCGAGAAGTACAACTTGAAGGTGCCAAAATATTCCTAACATACGCCACAAAGCCTGAAAACAAAATTACCTTGAGTACAGAAACCCAAACTTATTTGGAAGCATATAAAAATGGAAACTTAAAAGAAGAGTTATTGAAAACCTAACCTGTGTCCGCCGCCGCGGATATAAGCCCGACGAACTGAAATTTATTTCATAAAAAAAGCTCCAGATTTCTCTGAAGCTTTTCGTCTTAGTAGCGGGAACAGGACTCGAACCTGTGTCCGCCGTGGCGGATATGAGCCCGACAGCTTATGTTTTAAAATGAAAAAACACCAACTTTTTTAAGTGGTGTTTCTCTTAGTAGCGGGAACAGGACTCGAACCTGTGACCTTCGGGTTATGAGCCCGACGAGCTGCCTACTGCTCTATCCCGCGATGTTTCGGGTGCAAAGATACGCCGTTTTTTGAGAAATCCAACGAAAACTTTAAAAAATGTTTTATTTTCTGTATTGAGTTGATATGACTACCTTTGCAAAATAAATAATATGCAAATGTCACATAAAGCAGGTTTTGTAAACATCATCGGGAATCCAAACGTTGGAAAATCAACGTTGATGAACGCCTTTGTTGGAGAAAGATTATCGATCATTACATCAAAAGCACAAACAACTCGTCACCGTATTCTTGGAATCGTGAATGGCGAAGATTTTCAACTTATATTATCGGATACTCCCGGGATCATCAAACCAGCTTATGAAATGCAGGAGTCGATGATGAACTTCGTAAAATCGGCTTTTGAAGATGCTGATATTCTGGTTTACATGGTCGAAATAGGGGAGCAGGACTTAAAAGACGAAGCTTTCTTTAATAAAATTATCCACGCTAAAATTCCGGTTTTGTTATTGTTGAATAAAATAGATAACTCAAATCAGGAGCAATTAGAGGAACAAGTAGCATTCTGGACTGCAAAAGTGCCAAATGCTGAAATTTTCCCAATCTCGGCTTTACAGAACTTTAATGTACCAGAAGTTTTCGGGAGAATCATCGAATTATTGCCAGAATCTCCGGCATATTATCCAAAAGATCAGTTAACAGATAAACCGGAACGTTTTTTCGTAAACGAAACTATTCGTGAAAAAATCTTGTTGAATTACAGCAAAGAGATTCCGTATGCAGTTGAAATTGTGACGGAGGAATTTTTTGAAGATGAAAAAATTATCAGAATCCGTTCTATAATTATGGTAGAACGTGAAACCCAAAAAGGGATCATCATCGGACATAAAGGTGCAGCTCTTAAAAAAGTAGGAACCGATGCGCGTGCTGATTTAGAGAAATTCTTCGGGAAACAAATTCACATTGAACTAGTTGTTAAAGTGAACAAAAACTGGAGAAGCAACGCGAATATGTTGAAACGTTTCGGGTATAATCAATAAAGTTTTGTTTGTTTCAAGTTTCAGGTTTCAGGTTTGAAATGCGAAATTGGAACGGTTAAGTTTTGAAGTTTCAGGTGAAATGTAAAATGATTACCGAAAAGTTCTTGATACTTTTAATTCCTAGCCCCGATAGTCCCGAAGTTTCGGGGAGAAAATCCTTTTATGCCGGTCCCGAGGCTTCGGGAGGCACAAAAGATTGGAAGGACAGCGGGAAACAGCTCCTTAATATAACAGGAAAAATAATAAAAAACTTAGGTACTTAGAAACTTAGCAACTCAGCAACTTTTTTTAACTACCTTTGCAAAAAATTAAAATAAAGCATTTTGGATTTCAAGAGGTTAGGTTTTTAGGAAACTAAAAATCTGAAATCTAAGGTCTAAAATCAAAAATTCAAAAAAATGAATAACATTGTTGCGATAGTAGGAAGACCTAATGTGGGGAAATCAACCCTTTTTAATAGGCTGATACAAAGAAGAGAAGCTATTGTAGATTCGGTTTCTGGAGTTACCAGAGATAGAAACTACGGTAAAAGCGAGTGGAACGGAAAAGAGTTTTCTGTAATTGATACCGGCGGATATGTGCGCGGATCTGATGACGTATTTGAAGGTGAAATTCGTAAACAAGTGGAGCTTGCTATCGATGAGGCAGATGTTATTATTTTTGTGGTTGATGTTGAGGAAGGAATTACACCAATGGATGATGTTGTTGCGCGTTTATTGCGTAAGGTGACAAAACCAGTTTTATTGGCTGTAAATAAGGTAGATAATGCAATGCGTGAGAAAGATGCGCTTGAATTTTATAACCTTGGTTTAGGAGAATATTTTACGTTTGCAAGTATATCCGGAAGTGGAACTGGAGATTTATTGGATGCTCTAATTGAGTCTTTTCCGGTGAAACCCGAACCTGTTCAGGAAGAAGTAGTTTTGCCACGTTTTGCTGTTGTAGGACGTCCAAATGCCGGAAAATCAAGTTTTATCAATGCCTTAATTGGTAAAGAACGTTTCATGGTTACAGATATTGCAGGAACTACCCGTGATGCAATTGATACAAAATTTGACCGTTTTGGTTTTGAATTTAACCTGGTTGATACTGCGGGAATCCGTCGTAAAGCTAAGGTTAAGGAAGATTTAGAATTTTATTCTGTAATGCGTTCTGTTCGTGCGATTGAGCATGCAGATATTTGTATCCTGATTATTGATGCAACCCGTGGATTTGAAGGTCAGGATCAAAGTATTTTTTGGCTGGCTGAGAAAAACCGTAAAGGTGTTGTAATCTTAGTAAACAAATGGGATTTGGTTGAAAAAGATACCATGTCGACTCGTGATTATGAAGCTAAAATTAGAGAAGAATTAATGCCTTTTACAGATGTGCCAATTTTGTTCGTTTCGGCGTTAACGAAACAACGTTTGTTAAAAGCACTGGAAGCTACGGTTACAGTTTTTGAAAATAGAAAGCAAAGAATCCCAACTTCTAAATTCAACGAATTTATGTTGAAGGTAATCGAAGCTTATCCGCCACCGGCAACAAAAGGTAAATATGTGAAAATTAAATATTGTATGCAATTGCCAACATTAACGCCTCAGTTTGTGTTTTTTGCCAATATGCCACAATACGTTAAAGAACCTTACAAACGTTATCTGGAAAATAAAATTAGAGAAAATTGGGATTTTTCAGGAGTTCCAATTGATATTTATATTAGAGAGAAATAAAATTCTTTTACAATAATAAAAACGCAATATTTCGGATTTTGAAATGTTGCGTTTTTTTTGTTTGTAAGATGATGAATCTGCTGTTTTTTGTCAACAGCCGGAAGAGTAATTTATTATCCCCACGTAATAAAATATCTCCTTCGACCGTATGACTGCTTTATATTTAAGTGCAAACTGCAAGTTAAGCACTAGTAAATGATTTTTAAATTTTCTGACGCAAAGATTTTATATTTTAACGAAATAGCTACGAGGGTAAATACTGTTTTTAAAAGGGTGTTTTTCCCCTTTTTTGACTTCTGATTGTTTATGAGAGACAATAAAGAAGATAAATAGTAATAAAATAGATTAAACCTTTTATATTTTCTAAAGTCTTATGTACTTAAAATGCTATTTATGTCTAAACTATACCTTTTTTTACTGCTTATAATTTTTGGTTATTCGGCTAGTGCTCAAAACGATATTGTTATTAAAGGAACCATCATCGATATCAATACCCAATTGCCTCTGGAAATGGCGACTGTTTATTTTTCGACTGTAAAAGATTCTACAGTTATAGAATATGCAACTACCGATAAAAACGGCGCTTTTAGGATAAATACAAAAAAAATAGACAAACCTGTTTTTCTGAAAGTAAATTATATGGGGTATCAGCCTTTGGTTGAAGAACAGCAAAAAGGCATTTTGGAAAGCAAGGATTTTGGCAAATTATATTTGTTAGAAAGTGTAAATGCGCTAGATAATGTGGTTATTAAAACCGAAGCGCCGCCAATTACAATTAAAAAAGATACTTTAGAATTTAATGCTTCTTCGTACAAAGTTCGTCCGGATGCAAATGTCGAAGCTTTATTGAAACAATTGCCTGGCGTTGATGTTGATAATGACGGAAAAGTGACCGTAAACGGAAGGGAAGTAACGCAATTTTTAGTCAACGGAAAAACATTTTTTGATAAAGACGGAGCTTTGCTTTTGAAGAATTTACCGGCAGAAATTATAAAAAAAGTTCAGGTTTCTGATTATAAAACCAAAAAAGAAGAACTCGCCAAACAAGAATCAACTTCTGATTATTCGAGTATAAACCTAACAATTGACGAAAAGAAAAATAAAGGTTTCTTTGGGAAAGTCCTTGGCGGATATGGTTCTGATGATCGATACGAAAGCAGTCTGATTATGAATTTTTTTAAAGACCAGCAGAAAATAAGCATTCTGGCTTCATCAAATAATATCAATTCTACAGGATTTTCTATGGATGATGTTTTTGATAGCATGGGCGGAGGAAGAAATAGCAAAACAAGTGCTCAAAGTTCTGGCGGAGGCAAAGGAATCACGCAATCTAATTTGGCAGGAATCAATTATTCTGATGCGTGGACAAAAGATTTTGACGTTACGAGCAGTTATAATTTTTCGAATACGATTAATAATAATGACAGTAAATCGAATCAGATTAATTTTCTTCCAACGGGAAATATCCTGACGGCATCTGATTCTAAAACGAGAAATGAAACTACCGGAAACAAGGTAAACCTGGAATTAGAATATAAAATTAATCCAAGTACACGACTTTTTATTACGCCAAAATTCAATCAAACGAGATCAAATAGTACTTCAGAATCTTCTACCGCTTCTGAAGATGAAAGCGGAAATGCTTTAAACGAAAGTACTTCACAATCAAAAAATGAAAATACAAGTACTAACTTTTCTAATAGCATTAATTTCAATAAAGCTTTCGAAAAAAAGTCACGTAATCTAAGTTTCGTTTTCGATAATAATAATACACGAACGGATGTAAATGGCTTTAATTTGTCCGAAACTATTTTTTATCAGGATGATAAACCGAATGATTTAAGAAATCAAAACAGTAAAAATAATACAAGTTCAGATACTTATTCGGCTGATATTGAATATACAGAACCTATAACAGATTCGTTGAGAATTAGATTTGGTTCTGATTTTGATTGGGCAAAAACAGTAAATGATCAAAAAACGTACAATTTTGACGCCGCGACAGCTTCATATTCAGATTTAAATGAATCTTTGACGAATTATATTTCTTCGACACAAAATACGATTAGTCCCAAAATGGGAATTACTTTGCAAAAAAGTAAATACACGATTAATTTAAACACAAAAACAGCAATTATTGATTATGATAATCACTCATTATATTTAGGAAATTCGACGGATTTGAATAAAAAGTATGCGTTGCCTTTTGCAAGTGCGCAAATGAGGTATAAGTTTAGCCGATCGAAAAATTTAAGTTTTAGATACGATTATTCGAATGCGCTTCCGAGTGCGACTCAGTTATTGCCGGTTTTGAATTTGATGAATCCTTTGAATACCGTAATTGGAAATCCAAACCTAAATCCGATCGAGAAGAATAGTGCAGGAATAGATTTTAAAAACTTTGATTTCCGTACACGTTCCGGTTACAGCATGTTTATCAAAGCTGATTATTATAATAATGATGTAGTTTCGACTTCAATTTACGACGATAGCGGAAAAAGAACGACAACTTACGCCAATATATCAGGAACGTACATTGCATCTATTGGAGGAAATTGGAATCAATCGCTTAAAAGAGACGCACATACGCTAAGATATGGTTTAGGAATTAACGGAAGTTATTCTTTTGATAAAGGCTTTACTAATGCCGTTTTATACAACGCAAAATCAACAGCTGTTACGCCAAGAGTTTATTTAACGTATGAATACGGAGAATTATTGTCTATTTCGCCGTCTTATAGTTTATCGTATAATGAAACCAAATATGAAAATTATACACGTGATGCGACTTCAAATGTTGTGCACAGAATCAATTTACAGACAACAAGTTATTGGCCGTTAAATTTCATTTTCGGAAATGATTTTGGATATACTTATAATTCGAATATTTCGAGCGATTTCAAGAAAGATTTTTATCTCTGGAATACCAGTTTGTCTTATGGTTTTTTTGACAAAAAAGTCTATGCAAAAATAAAAGTGTATGATGTTTTAAATCAAAATCAAAGTGCAACAAGAACAATATCGGCAACTTCAATTCGTGACGAAGAAAATACCGTTCTTAAACGTTATGTAATGTTTTCAGTAGCCTATAAAATCGGAAATTTTGCTGCAAATGATAAAGGCGGGAAAAGAAGACAAAGAGGAGAATAAAGGTTTAAGGCTCAGGAATTCAAAGGTTCTGAGCGACAAAGGTTTTGTAGAGGCGCACAACAGTGCGTCTTTTTTTATTTAGAATTTGCGATTTTTTATTTAAAATTTCCATTATTGAAATTTGATTTTTATTCCTCGCATTATCAAATTATCAAATTGACACATTATCTCATTCTCATATTTTCCTGTCAATTCTATGATAAACAGTAAACCTGATAATATCCCGATCATAAAAATCAACTCCGCTGGATCTTCTCTGAAAACTTTTCAGATAACCTAGTTCTAGTCCAATATTCGGATTAAAATGATAACGTAATGCAAGATAAAGTCGGTTTTGATCGAAAGTATTTCTTTTGTTGTCTTTTCCAAAATTGAACATAACTTCATCAGAAATTGTTCCTTTTAAGCTTTGTTTGTCTTTTTTCCAAAGATCAAAAGTCGATTGTAATCTATAACGGAATCGGTATGCAAAATAAAAATCATCCAATAATTCGGTTTTAGTTGCTTTTTGTGTAAAACGTTCTTCGAGCTGAAAACGGTTGTGAAAAGTTATTTTGGCAATATCATTTATAAAAGTAACATCTTGTTGAATTCGGTATTCCGGAATAGAATAATCAGGATCAAATTTAGGATCTTGCGTATTAACATTGAAATAAGCAAAACCAGCACCTAAATCTATGTTTTTATGAACCCGATATCTTCCTTGAAATCGAATAACAAATAGATTTTCATGAACAGGATTTAGAAAACTGCGATTATCAAATTCAGAATGAATCGCCCATTTTTCAGTTAGCGGTAAAATATTGTAATAACGAATCCAGGTCAGGGTTTGCTGATCTGTTTTTTTGAGATTTTGTGCCGATAAAAAAGGACTTATAAACCCGAATAAGAACAATAATTTGACAAATTTCATCTAATTCATATAAATTCAGGCTGCGAATATATACAAATCAGAATAGATCTAAAGAAAGTAGACTTGATTTTTAAATTCGTTTTAAATTTTATTTTGTGATTTCATACTCAATAAAAAAACGAGGTAAGTTTAAAAACCTGCCTCGTTTTGATGTGTATAAATTAACTAACTTGATTTACAAATTATATTTCAAAGTGATTCCGTATGTTCTTTGATCTCCAATTACTCCGGCATATTGTCCTGAGTTTCCACCGGCAGGCAATAATTGTTCGTAATAATCTTTGTTCAAAAGGTTACGTCCCCAGAAATGGATCGATAAACCTTCGGAAGCACGGAAACCTAAACGCGCATTAAAAATTGCATATCCCGGAACTACTAAATATTTTGAAGCAGAAGGGCTTGAAGAGAATTCAGAACGAGCGTAAGAATCAAGCGCTAAGAAAACTTTTCCTTTGTTTCCGAAGAATTTTGCATCATCAGAAAGTTCGCCACCTAAAGATCCTGCCCATCTTGAAGCACCAGGTAAATCAGTTCCTGAAACATCTTTATAAGCTACCGCTGCTCCAGTTTCTTCTAAAGGAAGCGGTGCATTTGTAAACTTAACATACGTACCTTCTGTATAAGTTGCTGCTCCGTTGATGGTTAAATTTCTGTTTACTACAAAACTAGCATCTAATTCTGCACCTCTTACGCGAACTTTATCCGCATTTGCAAGATATCCACGGTTTACACCTAATTCAGCAGCCTGAACGTTTGTTTGGAAATCTTTAATTTCTGTATTAAAGAATGCCAAATTGAATACTGAGTTTCTAAATGGAGATGTTTTTACACCAACTTCATAATGATTTACTTTCTCTGGTTTGATTACCGCAAGATCTAATAAAGGCGCTCCTTTTGCATCTGTAGGAAGTCCCGCTACGTTTACACCAACTGGTTTGTAACTTTTTGCATAAGTTGCATAAGCATTGATTTTGTCACTAGCTTTATAAGTCAACGTTAAGTTTCCTGAAAAATCAGTATTATCAGTACTAGAGTCAAATGCCTGATCAGAATAAACCAGTTTTTTCAAAGCTAATAAAGCTGGATCGGTAGTTTGAAGACCTCCGTATGTTGTACGGGAATAATGCGCGTCTTTTTTATCAAAATTATATCTTAAACCCGGTAAAACATGAAGACGATCTGTAATAGCCCAGTCTAATTGACCAAATACTGCTGCACTTGAGGCTCTTATATTTGCATCCGTTTTGATTCCGTATCCTTCAAAAAGACCCGGAGTTTTCCATAAGTTACTTGTCGTACTTTGAGCAAATCTCCATTGTGCATTACCAGATTCTTCTGTACCATCTGTTTGAGATGTTTGATCGATGAAAAATACACCTGCAACACCACTTATTTTAGACGTAAGCTGACCTGCGTAACGAACTTCCTGAGTAATTTGAGTTTGTCTTGTTGGGTTTTGAGATTTTGCTAATACCTGCAATCCTGTAAAATCCCTGTCATTTGATGGATCCCAGTTCCAAAAACGCCAAGCTGTAGTTGAAGTAAGGGTTCCGCTTCCAATTTTTGTATCAATATTTAAAGATATACCTCCCATATCCTGATTAGAACGCCATGGCGTATCCTGGTCAATTTTACGATCAAAAGCATTTAAACTTGGTAATTGATAATTTAGATCTTTAATAATGGCATCAAACTGACGGTAAGCAGCTCTTTGAGTAGGAGCAACACCGGCAACAACCTGAGCATATCCGTCTGGACGTTGCGTCGTAATATCTGCAGCTAATATAATGTTGGTATTTACTGTTGGAGTCCAAAGTAACTGACCTCTAATTCCCTGATTGTTTAGTGTGTTTGTAGGTCTTCCTGTAGCAACATTATCGATTAAACCGTCACGTTGTGTACCTGAAAAAGACAAACGGCCTGCTAGTTTTGAACTCAAAGCTCCAGTAACCGAAGCTTTAGCCTGCAAAAAGTTATAATTTCCGTAACTAACTTCAAAGTTAGCACCCGAAGTAAAACTTGGTTTGCGGGTAGTAATGTTAAACGCACCAGAAGTTGTGTTTTTACCAAACAAAGATCCTTGTGGTCCGCGCAAAACTTCGATTTGGTCAATATCAATAAAATCTAAAGTTGTAGCAGCCGGACGCGCATAATATACACCGTCTACATAGAAACCAACACCAGGATCGATTCCGTCATTTGTAAGCCCAAAAGGAGAACCAAGGCTACGAATGTTGATACCTGTATTTCTGGGATTTGATGAATAAAGCTGTACCGATGGAACAAGTTCTTTAATGCGGTTTACGTTAAAAGCACCAGTTTGTTCAGCTTGTTTACCTGTAATAACAGATATTGCAATTGGCACATCCTGAACTTTTTCTATTCTTCGTCTTGAAGAAACGACAACTTCAACAAGCGCATTTTCTTCATTAAGAGTTATTTGTAATGGAGTTGCAGGTAAAGCATTAAGCTCTATCTCTGTAGTTTTGTATCCTACATATTGAATTAATAGTGTAAAAGGAAGTTTCCCTCTTGTATCTATTGTGAATTTTCCGCTTTGATCTGAAGTAGTATTAGAAGTTGTTCCTTTGATAACAATGTTAGCAGCTTCTAATGGAATATTTTCGCTTGTTGAAACAACACCTTCAATGGTTTGTGCAAATGAAACAGAGAAGGTTAAAACAAATAGTAAGGTAAGTATATTTTTTATAGAATTTTTCATTTTTATATTAAGTATATGTGATTAGTAGAATTTAAATTAAAATTTTTTTACCAGCACATACACATCATAGATGAATTGTTTTTCACAGTTGTAAAATGTTTATTATAATTTCTTTGCAAAAGATTTTTAGTTACACCTGATGGACTGTAATTTACTTTCATAGGTTAAAATTTTGTAAATGGTTTGTTAATTATTTTTTGCAAATATATATAAATTCTATCAATCTACTAGGAATTAGAAAATAATTTTTATTTTTTTATCAAAGAGGCTATAGTAATGCCTTGCATCGCTTTAAGGGTTTCGTCGCGAATGATCATTAAGCCGTGTCTTAGGCTGCATTCTTCCTCAGTTTTACAATCTGAGCAAGGTTCGTAAAAGTTTAAAGAAGCACACGGTAAAAGCGCAATTGCACCATCAAATAGACGGTGAATTTCTGCTAAAGTAATTTCGTTTTTAGATTTTATCAGATAATATCCGCCGAATTTTCCTTGCTTACTGCTCACAAAACGTCCACGTTTTAGATCCAATAAAATTTGCTCTAAAAACTTTTTAGGAATATTCGCGCCATCAGCAATTTCTATAGTTTTAGAAATGTGATTTTCGTCTTGTTGTGCTAAATAAAGTAAGGCCTTAAGGGCGTATTTTGCTTTATGTGATAACATCTATATTTAATTATGAATTGTAAATTATTAATTATGAGTTTTTGAAACCTGAAACCTGAAACAGGAAAAACCTGAAACAAAAAGACAGTTTACCAGCCTCCGCTGGAACCTCCGCCAGAGAATCCGCCTCCGCCAAAACCTCCTCCGAAGCCGCCGCCTCCGCCGCCAAAACCACCACCAGATGATCCGCCGCCGAAACCTCCAAATCCGCCGCCTCCGCCGCTTCTTCCAAGACTGCTTAAAAGAATTACATCCATCAGGCTTGGGCCGCCTCCGCTATTGTTGCCTGAATTTCCTCCGCCGCCTTTATTTCTGGACAGTAAAATTAATACAATTACAACAATAACAATAAATGGGAATATCGGAAAATCTTTTCCTTTAGACTGTTTGCGCTCGCCTTTAAATTTTCCTTTAAAAACATCAATTATAGCATCTGTTCCTTTATCAAGACCGTTGTAAAAACTTCCGGCTTTGAATTCCGGAATAATAATATTTCTAATTATCGTTCCGCCAATTCCGGCAGTTAAACGATCTTCAACTCCGTATCCGGGATTAATGGCAATTTTTTTCTCGTTTTTTGCCAGTAAAATTATAACACCATTATCATCTTTTGCAGTTCCGCCAATTCCCCAGGTTTGTCCCCATTTTGTAGCTAACAGATTGACATCTTCACCTTTTAAACTTTCAATTGTAATAACTACAATCTGAGTTGTAGTAGAATCTGAATAACGGATCAGTTTTTCTTCTAATTGTGCCTTTTCAGTAGCACTTAAAATATTAGCATAATCGTAAACAGAAGTCTGTAAACTGGGTTTTTCCGGAATTGTAAATTGTGCAAAAATACAATTACAGGTAAAAAACGCTAATAGCAAAAAAGTAAACTGAAAAATTCTTTTGGAATTTGAGATTTTATTTTTGGAATTTTTCATCATTTAACCTTTTGATATTTCGTTTGATAATTCGTTGGTATCGTCTTCAGACCAGGGAAAATTCTTTTTTAATTGTTCACCGGCACTTAAAATGCCTTCAACAATTCCTTGTTTAAAATTACCTGATTTAAATTGTGTTACCATTTTCTCTTTGGTTGAATCCCAAAAATCAGATGCAACAACATCATTTATGCCTTTGTCCCCGCAAATAGCAAATGTTTTATCTGCTACAGCAAAGTAAAATAAAACCCCGTTTTGAAGCTGGGTTTCATTCATTTTTAATTCATAAAAAACTTCTAAAGCCCTGTCAAAAGGAACTTTAGAAGTTGTTTGTTCTATGTGTACTCTAATTTCGCCAGAAGTATTTTTTTCGGCCACGCGAATAGCTTCAACAATTTCTTGTTCTTCTTCTTTGGATAAAAAATCTTCTACTTTTGACATTGAAATTATTTTAGTCCCGATAGCTATCGGGATAGATTTCATATAATAAATTTTAGACTAAATCTTAGATTTCAGATTAACCTGAAATCGCAACCAAAATTATGGTTTAGAATTTTACTTCAACTGGTTTATCAGCACCGGCAACAGCTTCAAAATATGGTTTTTCTTTGTAATCTAAGAACCATTTGTTAGGGATAGAAAGAATATAACCGTTGTAATCTTGTACAGCTTCGTTAAAACGAGTTCTGGCTGTTAAAATTTGATTTTCTGTACTAGCCAATTCATCCTGTAATTTCAAGAAATTTTCGTTTGCTTTTAATGTTGGATATTGCTCAACAGAAACTAATAATCTTGATAAAGATGAAGATACACCACTTTGAGCCTGATTATATTGAGCTAATTGTTCAGGAGTTACATTACTTGGATCAATTGTTACAGAAGTAGCTTTTGCACGAGCTTCAATAACTGCTGTTAAAGTTGATTTTTCGAAATCAGCAGCACCTTTTACAGTGTTTACTAAGTTTCCGATAAGATCATTTCTTCTTTGGTAAGTCGTACTCACATTTCCCCATTCTTTATTAACTGCCTGATTTTTTTGTAAACCAGTATTTTTAATTCCAATTGACCAAAAAGCAATAATAGCAATTAGTACTACTATAATTCCTACCGGGATTAACCACTTTTTCATATTTGTTTTGATTTAAGTTTATTTATTTTTAATTACAATTCGTTCTTAATTTCGTTTAATTGTGTTTTTATGGTCTCTAATTTACGTATTATTTCGAATTTATCTAATGTTTTCTTTTGTCCTTCCTTCAAATGTGTTTTGGCACCTTCAAGCGTAAAACCTCTTTCTTTGACCAAATGATAGATCAATTGCAGGTTTGTAATATCTTCCGGAGTAAACATTCTGTTGCCTTTGGCATTCTTTTTAGGTTTTAAAATATCAAATTCGCTGTCCCAAAAACGTATCAATGATGCATTGACATTAAAAGCTTTGGCTACTTCGCCAATGCTATAATATCTTTTATCTTTTGAAAGCTCAATATGCATGATTTTTAATTTTCTGTTTTCATTCCAAAAATACTACTTTTTGGAGGATTAATCTAATGACTGGTTTTCCTGATTGGCCATTTGTGAAATTGCTACATATTCTACAGCCGAAATATTTCCGTAATAAAAATTCAGCGGATTTACGACTTTTCCATCCTTATGAACTTCGTAATGGCAATGCGGACCTTCAGATCTTCCGGTACTTCCCACATATCCAATAACATCGCCGCGTTTGACATGTTGTCCGGCCCGGCAGTTGTATTTGCTTAAATGAGCGTACAAACTTTCATAGCCAAAACCATGCCTTATGACAACATGATTGCCAAATCCTGACGCTGCGGCATCTGCCCGTTCTACAACCCCGTCACCAGTGGCATAAACGGGAGAACCTGTGTTGGCAGTAAAATCCATTCCGTTATGCATTTTTCTCACTTTCGTGAAAGGATCAGTTCTGTATCCAAAACCGGAAGCCATTCTTTTTAAATTCTCATTCCGAACGGGCTGAATCGCCGGAATTGCCAATAATAAATTCCCTTTTACTTTGGCTAATTTCAAAATTTCATCTAATGATTTTGACTGAATCGCCAGTTCCTTATATAATTTGTCAATTCTTTTTGTCGTATTTAAAACCAATTGCGAATTGTTATAGCCTTCTAAATCTTTATAACGCTGATTATCTCTAAATCCGGCTTTTCTGATAGAATCCGGAATTTCTGCTTTGTTAAAATATACTCTGTAAATATTATTGTCCCTATCTTCCAAAGCCTCGGTTACATCATCAATTTCATCCATTTTTTTGTTTAAAATCGCATATTGAATTTTAAGGTTCTCGATTTCCCTCGCTTGTAAACGATCTTTTGGAGTTTCAAAATAAGGAGTATTGATTAAAAGTATAAAAACAAAGAAACCAAAGAGCGCAGAAGCCACCAAAAACAGTAATGCGTAACCAATTTTGATTCTTTTTCTGGTTTTTATTTTTGTATAAGCCAGATTTTCTGAGTCGTAATAATATTTTACTTTCGCCATATTTTAAAATACCCTATTTTTGCAGCTTGTAAAATAGTTAGTCGAACAAATTTAATAAATGTTTCAGTTGTTCACAGCTTTTTTTCAAGAATAAAAATCAATTAGATAATGTGCCAATTAGATAATTAGATAATGTATTAAGTAGGAGATTTATTGTTTAACACTATAAGTTTTTTAGTTAAATTATCATATTATTAAATTGATGCGTTAAGTAATTATCTAATTGGCACATTATCAAATTGTCACATTAATAAAATATGAAATCACAAGACGTACGTAAACAATTTTTAGACTTTTTTAAAAGCAACGGACACTTAATTGTTCCTTCTGCTCCAATCGTTCTTAAGGACGATCCAACTCTTATGTTCAATAACTCGGGAATGGCCCAGTTTAAAGAATATTTTTTAGGAAACGGAACACCAAAAAGTAAAAGAATAGCCGATACGCAAAAATGTCTTCGTGTTTCAGGAAAACATAATGATCTTGAAGATGTTGGTTTTGATACGTATCACCATACGATGTTCGAAATGTTGGGGAACTGGTCATTTGGCGATTATTTCAAAAAAGAAGCTATCAACTGGGCTTGGCAATTATTGACAGAAGTATATAAAATACCAAAAGAAAATCTTTATGTTTCTGTTTTTGAAGGAAGTAAAGAAGATAATGTTCCTTTTGATCAGGAAGCCTGGGATATCTGGAAAACTTTAATTGACGAAGACCGAATTATTCTTGGAAACAAAAAAGATAATTTCTGGGAAATGGGCGATCAGGGACCATGCGGACCTTGTTCTGAAATTCACGTTGATTTGCGTCCGGATTCTGAGAAAGCTTTGGTTTCAGGAAAAAGTTTAGTAAATAATGATCATCCTCAAGTAGTTGAAATCTGGAATAATGTATTCATGGAATTCAACCGTAAAGCTGATGGATCTCTGGAAAAACTTCCTGCACAACACGTAGATACCGGAATGGGATTTGAGCGTTTGTGTATGGCTTTGCAAGGAAAAACATCAAATTATGATACTGATGTTTTTACACCACTTATCGAAAAAGTAGAACAAATTACAGGTTTAAAATACACACCAAATGATGTCACTCTGAGCGGAGTCGAAGAGAGCGAAGAACAAAATAAAACCAATATTGCGATTCGTGTTGTGGTGGATCACGTTCGTGCGGTTGCATTTGCAATTGCAGACGGACAATTACCATCAAACACCGGAGCAGGTTATGTTATTCGTAGAATTTTGCGTCGTGCAATTCGTTACGGATTTACTTTCTTAGGTACAAAAGAGCCTTTTATCAATAAATTGGTTGAAGTTTTGGCAAACCAAATGGGAGAATTTTTCCCGGAAATCAAATCACAGCAACAATTAGTTACGAATGTAATTCGTGAAGAAGAAGCTTCTTTTTTAAGAACGTTAGATCAGGGATTACAATTATTAGATAATGTAATTGCACAAACTACGGGTTCTGAACTTTCCGGAGCAAAAGCTTTTGAATTGTACGATACTTTCGGTTTCCCGAAAGATTTAACAGCTTTGATCCTGAAAGAAAAAGGAATGTCTTTTAATGAAACAGAATTTGATGCGTCAATGCAGGAACAAAAAAATCGTTCACGTGCAGCATCAGAAGTTTCAACAGAAGACTGGACTATTTTGATTCCAGGAAATGTGGAAACATTTGTTGGATACGATAAAACAGAAAATGATGTAAAGATCACAAGAATCCGTAAAGTAGATTCTAAAAAAGACGGAATTTTATACCAAATCGTTTTAGATAATACACCTTTTTATCCAGAAGGCGGAGGACAAGTTGGTGATAAAGGAACATTAGTTTCTGCAAATGAAACGATCGAAATCATTGATACTAAAAAAGAAAACAATTTGATTTTGCATTTTGCAAAACAATTGCCTGAAAATATTGAAGCCGGTTTTACAGCAAAAGTGAATAACGATTTAAGAGGTTCAACTTCTAAAAATCACTCGGCTACGCATTTAATGCATTTAGCTTTGAGAAACCTTTTGGGAACTCACGTAGAGCAAAAAGGTTCATTAGTAAATCCAAACTATTTGCGTTTTGACTTTTCGCATTTTTCTAAAGTTTCAGATGAAGAATTACGTCAGGTTGAAGCAAGTGTAAATGCACAGATTGAAGCACAATTGCAATTAGTAGAACACAGAAATATTCCGATTAAAGAAGCATTAGATAAAGGTGCAATGGCTTTATTTGGAGAGAAATACGGCGATAATGTTCGTATGATTGAATTTGGAGAAAGTAAAGAACTTTGTGGTGGAATTCACGTGAAAAACACGGCAGAAATCTGGCATTTCAAAATTATTTCTGAAGGTGCAGTAGCGGCTGGAATTCGTCGTATTGAAGCCATTACAGGTGATGCAGTAAAAGATTTCTATCAAAATCAGGAAAATACTTTAGCTGAAATAAAAGAGACCTTAAAAAATCCACAGGATATTTTAAAATCAGTAGCTTCTTTACAGGATGATAATGCAAAATTGAAGAAACAAATCGAGCAATTACTAAAAGAAAAAGTTGGTGCTTTAAAAACTCAATTAGAGAAAGATTTCCAAGAAGTAAACGGCGTAAATTTCCTTGCAAAACAAGTAGATTTAAGCATGGCATCGACTAAAGATTTAGCCTCTGCTTTAGGAAGTTCAAAAGCGGATTCATTTGTGTTTTTAGCTTCAATAGAAGATGGATTGCCAAATATTCACTGTTATATCTCTAAAGAATTAGTATCAGCTAAAAGCTTAAATGCAAATGCAGTTATTAAGGAATTAGGAAAATATATTGACGGAAATGGAGGAGGTCAGCCTTTCTTCGCATCCGGAAAAGGTAAAAATGCTAATGGAATTGCGGAGGCTTTGGGGCACGCAATAGAGTTTGTGAAATAAAGTTGCTAAGAATCTAAGTTGCTAAGGTTCTAAGTTTTTATACGTTAAAAAATAAACCCGATAGTTTTTTTAAACTATCGGGTTTTCTATTTATACTATTGTATTTCCTCATTTTATGTCATTTCGACGAAGGAGACCCGAGCGATAGCGAACAGAAGAAATAAACCTCCGTAAGTAACTCAGTAACGAGAATAAAATCCTTGTCGAGTTTCTCGCGAGGATTTCTCCTTCGTCGAAATGACAAATAGTACGCTTAATCTCAGGAAAGCTAAAAAAACTTAGCAGCTTAGAACCTTAGCATCTTAGGAACTTAAACTTATTTACGTTCTCCAATTTGCTGACGCCACATAGCGTAATACAAACCTTTCTCTGTTATCAAATCCTCATGTTTACCGGATTCAATAATTTTGCCTTGTTCTAAAACGAATATTTTATCGGCATGCATTACGGTCGATAATCGGTGAGCGATTAAAACCGTAATTCTGTTTTTATCTGATATATTTCTGATTGTTGTATTAATTTCTTCTTCGGTAATCGAATCTAAAGCCGAAGTAGCTTCATCAAAAATCAATAAATTTGGATTTCTTAAAATAGCGCGGGCGATTGATAAACGTTGTTTTTCACCACCTGAAACTTTAATTCCACCTTCACCAATTGTAGTGTTTAATCCATCTTCGGCACGTTGTAATAATTTTTCACAGCTTGCACGTTTCAAAGCGTCATATAAATCCTCATCAGTTGCATTTGGTCTTACGAACAATAAATTTTCGCGGATTGTTCCTGAAAATAATTGAGCGTCTTGCGTTACAAATCCCAATTGTTTTCTTAAATCTAATAGATCAATTTCAGTTGAATCGATCTCATTATACAGCACCTGACCTTCTGCAGGTGTATATAATCCGACTAATAATTTTACTAAAGTCGTTTTTCCGGAACCTGACGGACCAACAAAAGCTACGGTTTCTCCTTGCTTAATTTCAAAATTAATATTTTCTACCGCTTTAAATTTGGCAGTTTTATGTTTAAAACTTACATCAGAAAAAAGTAAGGACTGAATTGCACCAACATGCTTTGGATTTTTAGGACGAAATTCTTTTGGAGCACTTAATAAGGTTTTAAAATTTTCCATTGAAACCTTCGTTTCATTCAAAGCAATGATAAAATTTCCTAATTCCTGTAAAGGACCAAAAATGAAAAAAGTAAAGAATACCATTGTCAATAAATCACCAACAATAATTTTTTGTCCAAACAAGAAATAATACAAAGTAAAAACAACACAAGTTCTTAAAAAGTGAACCGTTGTTCCCTGAATAAAGCTCAAACTTCTTATAAAACGGATTTTCTCCAGTTCAAGCTGCAGAATTTTAAATGTATTTAAGTTCAGACGTTTTTCTTCCTGATACGTTAATCCAAGACTTTTTACAAGTTCGATGTTTCGTAAACTTTCGGTCGTAGAACCAGCCAAAGCATTGGTTTGATTGACAATTTTTTTAGAAACAATTTTGATTTTTTTACCCAAATACGAACTGATTAAAGCAATAATTGGCGCCGTAATTAAAAAGATAATCGAAATGCGATAATCGATTCTGGCAACATATACAATAACAAATATGAACCCGATAATGGTTTGAAAAATTAAAGAAATTGAAAGCGTAATTAATTTTTCAGAATCAGAACGTACTTTTGTTAGTTTGCTTAAGGTTTCTCCGCTTCGCTGATCTTCAAATTCAGCATAAGGCAAATCGAGCGATTTTTTAATTCCATCAGTATACATTTGAGCACCAGTGCGCTGAATCACAACATTGGTAAAATAATCCTGAAAGTTTTTGGTAATTCTCGAAATCATGGCAGCGCCAAGTGAAAGTCCGAGCCAGAAAGATAAAGATTTTATAAACCCGATTTCGTTTCCTGCGTATTTGTGTAAACCAACACCGCAATCCTGCATTAATTTACCGGTAATAACAGAGTCTGATAAGCTGAAACAGATGTTTATGGTAGCCATAATCAAAGCAAAAAACAGAAGCATTTTATGTTTGATTATATAAGAATATAATAATTTCATAGGTGAGTTTGAATTTAGAGATGCAAAAGTAGTGAATAGTTTGGCTTTGTGAAGTTGGTTTTTGTTATTAAAAATGTAAATTTTTTTATGACTGAATTTTAGTGTAGTTTTTTAAATCCAGAATGTTTTAATTTTTTACAAAACATTTTTTTTAGCACCGCAGTAATAAAAAAAAGTAAGAAAAAAGTTAGTCAATTATAACTTATTTTACATTTAAGTTAATTTTTTTACTAAGGTAATTATTTAACTATTTTATTTACTGTAAGTGTGTTAAGAAGTTTTTTAGATGATGCTGTTTATTTCATTGTGGAATCCCGTAAGGTTTTGATTTTGGGCTGTAATACGTTTGTGCCAATAACAAATTTAACAAAACAAAATGAAAAAAATTTTATGCCTTTTTAGTGCTTTAGCTTTAATGCTAACTTCTTGTTCAAGTGATGATTCTTCATCAGAAGCAGCATCTGGAACTTTATTACCGAAAAAAATTGTTGAAACAAGTGTTGAAAACGGAAAATCCGGAAGTATTACTTATACGATCACTTACGATGGAAATAAGTTAAAAGAAATTTCACTTTCTGATGCTTCAAGATCTGTGTATACTTATACAGGAGATCTTATTACTAAAGTAGAGTTGTATTATTCAAGTGTTTTGCAATCTACAGATGTTTATGCATATGAGAACGGAAAACTAATGTCAAAAATTACTACTAGAGCTTTTGGCAGTACTCCTCCACAAAAATTGACTTTTGTTTATAATGCAAACGGAACAGTTAACGCAAATCAATCTGAAATAATCGATAAAGTAGAGGTTAAATACGATACTACAACTCTTTATACTTTAGCTAATGGTAATATGATATCTTCGGAATTTATCGATTCAGAAAGAGAAAAAATAACAAGTACATTTGATGATAAGAAAAGTCCATTTGTTAATGTAACAGGAGCGAAACTTTTATTGGATTTGGATAATAATTTTGATTTTTATTCAGCGAATAATACAGTGAAAAATGTTACTGAAACTTTTAATAGCGAAGGAAAACTGACTCAGACAGCTACGGTAACGACTACAAATAAGTACAATGCAAGTGGTTTTGTTTCTGAGGTATTTTCTGGAGATGCTCAGGATTCTTATAAATTAGAGATAACTTATTAATTATAATCCTCATTAATTTAAAATCCCCAATTATCAATAAATATTGATTTTGGGGATTTTTTTATTGATAAATTTGTTTTAATCCGAAGTTCTTTACGGTTTTCCTGTTTTAGAAGTCCATTTTATTTCTCCGTTATATAATAATACCAAATTTCCATCATCTTGTAACTGTAATATGGCTCCGGGAAATTCAGCAGTATTGCTGCTCCAAATGATACTTTGAGGCAGAGAAAAATCTGTAGTTCTTGCTTTAATTACAATGTTTCCGTTAGATTCTAAATAACAAGATGCATCCTGATAAATGGATTTTCCGGCATTCCAAATTTTTTGATTCGTCGTTTGATCGCGTATAAATAAATAGCCAAAAGTAAATTCTAACGAATATCTGCCATTAGGAGATCTGGTTTGTGTCCAGGAAATTTTATCGATTCTTTCTCCGGATTCTACAGTTGAAATTATAGGAAACGGATACCATTTGTTGATATATGTTTTATCAGTAATTGATAAATCATTCATTTCGACAACACGAACTCCATCATTTGTAAGCGCAGGATCTATGTAATAATGCATGATCGAAAGTTTGTCATATTCGCTGTAATTTGTTTGGTCAGCGCTGTATTTATCAATTACAAACTGATCCGTTTCTTCTTTCGTAAAACCCATCAGATCACTGTAATATTGGTATACTTTAGGTAAATTCCAGGATATGGTCGACGCAGGACTTAATTGTTCGTGTATTAATCCTAATGCATGTCCAAATTCATGTAATATATCTCTTTTTACCGTTTCCTCATTTTCTACTTTGATCCATCCAAAATGCATCGAAGGTTCGTTTTGGTAATTAGAAGTCGCGCTTGTAGAATTCATTCCTAAAACCGACCAGCTGCCGGAATTATTTTTATATCTGAAACCAATTCGGATATCAGCGTATTCAGTCGCAGCAACATATTGAAATTTTAAATTGGCATATTTAGTCCATTCGCTTGCATATTGTTTTACTTTTTCCTGAACAGTAGTATCTCCGTTTAAGAATTTAATTTTAATGATCTGACCTGTTTTCCATCTGGGCCAATTTATAATTGCAGCATTTGATTTTGATGTAATAGGATTGTGCACATTTAATACATCAAAAGTGCACATCTGAATTTCGTTATTTACAGAAGAGATTGGATTGCTTTCGTCAATGTTTTGATCACAAGACGAAAGAATCAAAATTAAACCAGCAATTAGGAGTTTGAGCTTTTTCATGATCATCATCTGATAAAGATTGTTTTCAGTCTAAAAAAGTATTTTTTAAACACAATCCTTAATTTGGCTTATAGTGTTATATTTTAGGCTTATTGGGTCAGTTAATTTTGGCTAAAATATTTCTTTTTGTTTTATAGCTTCTTTTTCGGAAGTAAAATATCGTGAAAAAGAAATTATTTTATTTCTGAAACCGCTTTTTTATTGAGTACAACGTATTGATATAATGGAGTTTGTTTTAAAACTAAAAATTCAGCTTTATTCAAAATCAAGAAAATTTATTAATCAGGAATATCCTTGTAAAATATAATTGTGATGTAAAAAGGGAATTTTAAAAAGTCAAATACTTTAATATTTTGGCTTTTTTGTTTGTAAAAAATGGTTGAAATTTGTTTAAAACTAGAAACCATGCAATTCAGAACTCAAATTCCGCTTTCTAAAACCCATAATCCAATTGATTATAATTCGAAAGTCATCTCTTTTGGATCTTGTTTTGCTGAAAATATGGCAGAGAAATTCGATTATTTTAAGTTTCAGAATACAACAAATCCATTTGGAATTATATTCAATCCGGTTTCAATTGAGAAAATAATCAGAAGAGTTGTTCAGCAGGAATTATTTACAGAAAAAGATGTTTTCTTTTATAACGAACGATGGCATAGTTACGAAGTTCATTCCGATTTAAGCAATTCAGACAGACAGGAATTATTAGAAACTTTGAATAAAGCTATCTCAGAAACATTCAATCAATTAAAAGAAGCTTCGCATATTATTATCACCTACGGAACATCGTGGATTTATAGAAATATCGAAAGTGACGAAATCGTCGCCAATTGCCATAAAGTTCCGCAAAAGCAATTTTTAAAAGAATTATTACCAGTTACAATAATTCAGGAAAGCATTCAAAATACAATTGATTTTATTCAGACATTAAACCCAAATCTAAATTTCATTTTTACGATTTCTCCGGTAAGGCATATAAAAGATGGTTTTGCCGAAAATCAATTAAGTAAATCGCATTTATTTTCGGCACTTCATCCTAATCTAAAATCTAAGCTCCACAATCTACAATTAGAATATTTTCCGTCATACGAAATCATGATGGATGAACTTCGCGATTATCGTTTTTATTCTGAAGATATGCTGCATCCCAATCAGGTTGCAATCGATTATATCTGGAATAGGTTCAGTGAAAATTATATTTCTGAAAACAGTATTGCTACAATGGAAGAAATCGCAGAAATACAAAAAAGCCTGCGTCACAGAAGTTTCAATCCGGACTCTGAACAACATCAGAAGTTCTTGGCCAGACTTCAGCAAAAAATAAAAACTGTAGAAGAAAAATGGCCGCATATTATTTTTTAATAAATTAAGAAGGCAATCTTTTGAATATTTAAAAGTTTAAACAAATAATTTGGAGATTTCCGCTTTTTTATAAAAAAACGGACAAATTCTTTATGTTTTTTCACATTTTTTTATTTCTTTGTAATATATACCACTAAAAATATGAAGAAATTAATCTGTTTGTTTAGCATTTTGTTGTTCTTTATTTCCTGTTCAAATGATGCCGATCCAATTATTGTAGACAATACATTGCCTACTAAACAAACTATTTCGAGTGAATTGGATAATCCGGTTACTTACGACTTTAATTTAAATGGAAATAAAATTGTAAGTCAAACAACTAATGATTTTATAGTAAAGTACACATACACAGGAGATTTAATCACAAAAAGTGAAGGTTTTGAAAATCAAAAACTTAATTTGATTCAGGAATATTTTTACACCGAAGGAAAACTAACAACTTATCTAAGAAAATTAAATGGACGCGACTATTATGATAAATACCAATATACGTATCATTCAGATGGAACTGTGTCATTTGTAATAAGCAAGGTTATCACTTCAACCGGCGCAGAAGAAATTACTTCGGCAGTTAATGTTTTTACATTAAAAGATGGCAATATAATAAAATATGAACGAGTAGGACAAAGTGGAGAAGCATCCACAACTACTTACGAATATGATAATAAAAGCAATCCATTCAAAAATATTATTGGATATAATAAGTTGCTTTCAGAAGAGCCACAAGCAAGTACGTCTTTAAATAATGTAATTAGTTATACTTATAAATCATCTGAAATTACTTATACAAATAAGATTACCTATGTTTATAATACAAATGATTTTCCAACTTTAATAAAATATTATTATGGTGAATCTCTTGCTTTTACATTTGGTTATTCTTATTAAATAAAAATCTTCTCAAAAGTAAAATTTATAAAAATTACAAAGCCAAATACTAAAATATTTGGCTTTTTTTTGTGCTTTCGATCCTTCGCAACAATCCGAAAAAAGTAAGAAAAGAATTATTTGTCCGTAAAATTTTAGAATAATTGCGTGTAATTATGTAAATTGTTAAGATTTAAAATTTAGATTTTTGTAAACTGTAGCAATACAGTTTTAATAATAACGCTACATTAATTTAAACGTGTTTTATTGACGTATGAATAAAAAAACAATTCATTTTCTTAAAAAAACACTTCGTGTACTACTTTGGTGCGTGGGTACTGTTGTTGCACTTTTATTACTTCTTATTATATTAATTCAGGTTCCGTCGATTCAGAATTTTGCCAAGGATAAAGCCGTAACTTATCTTCATAATAAAATAAAAACCAAAGTTTCGTTAGATCATATTTCGATCAAATTTCCTAAAGATGTAGTTCTGGAAGGTTTCTATTTTGAAGATCAAAAAAAAGATATTCTTTTGGCAGGTAAACGTTTAGTCGTTGATGTCGATTTATTTAAACTTGTAAGCAGCGAACTCGAAATCAATTCGGTTTCATTAGAAAAAACTACTGCCAATATTTCAAGAAACAAAAATGGTGTTTTTAATTTCGATTATATCATAAAAGCATTCGAATCAAAAGAACCAAAAGTAGAAGATCCTGATGCTAAACCTTTCAAAATATCAGTTGTAAAGGTAAACCTGGATCATATCAATTTTAATTTTAAAGATGATTTCGCCAAGAATGACGTAAAAGTAAAATTGACACATTTTGACACGAAATTCAACAAATTCGAATTGGATAAAATGAATTTTGATATTCCGGATATTAATCTGAACGGATTAAAATTGGTTTTAGATCAGGATGCTGTAGAAAAAATTGCCGAAGTTTCTGTTGAAACGGTTGACACCATTTCGAAAAGAAAAGATTTCAAATTAAAATTAGATAAAATCAGTTTGTCTAAAATTGATGTTTCTTACGATAATAAAGATTCAAAATTAGATTCTGGCATTAAGCTGGGAAATTTAGATTTAACAGTTAACGAAATTGATTTAAACAAACAGCTTTTAGATTTTGATTCTTTCGAATTAAAAAACTTAAAAGGAAATCTTCGATTAGGCGCAAAAGACAAACAGATCAAAGCGCCAAGTTTAGATTCAACTTCCATCAAACAAACCGGTTGGAAAGTAAAACTGAATGATGTCGACATACAAAATATTGTTTTCAAATTTGATGATATGCAATCAAAACCAACTCAAAAAGGAATTGATTACAGCCATTTAGATTTGAGTAAATTTAATCTGAAAGCAGAAAAACTGTCTTATGGAAACGGTGTAATTTCGGGAAATATAAAATCGCTTGCCGCAACTGAAAAAAGAGGTTTAGAGATTCAGTCTTTAAAAACCAATTTCTTTTACGGACCTAAAAATGCGTCACTGGAAAATTTATATGTTAGAACGCCGCAAACGCTTTTGCAGAATAAAATCAAAATAAAATATGCTTCGCTTAATGCCTTAAAAAAAGATTTAGGAAACCTGAGTTTAGATGCGAATTTAAATCAGTCCAAAATTGGATTTAAAGACATTCTGCTTTTTGCACCGGATTTACAAAAAACTAATCCCTTCAAAAGCAATCCAAATGCTATTTTATATTTGAATACGCGCTTAAGCGGAAAAATAAAAGACCTGAATATTCCGCAATTCGAAATGAGCGGAATTGGAACGACAAAAGTTTCCCTTTCGGGGAAAATTACCGGTTTGCCAAATGCCCAAAAAGCGTATTATGATTTAAATATCAAGAAATTATCGAGCACTTCTAAAGATATATATTCTTTTGTGCCGGCCGGAACAATTCCGAAAAATATCCAACTGCCTTCTCAATTGAATTTACAGGGAAAATTTAAAGGTTCGGTTCAGAATTTCAAAACAAATCTGGCTTTAAACAGCAGTTTCGGAAATGCAAAAATCGATGCTTTATTTGATCAGCGCGTCAAAAAAAGAGAGAAATATGATGCAACTGTTTATTTATTGGATTTTAATTTAGGAAAATTAATCAAAAACGATTCAATTGGAAAAATTACGCTTAAAGCGAAAGTAAAAGGCAAAGGTTTAGACCCAAAAACGGCGCAGGCACAATTTGACGGATTGGTTCAAAAAGCGGTTTTCAATAAATATACCTACAGAGATTTAGCTTTAAAAGGAAATATCGAAAACGGATCTTTTGCAGTAAAATCTGGAATGAAAGACCCGAATCTGCATTTTGATTTGGTTGCAAGCGGAAACACAAAAGATAAATATCCGTCAGTTCAATTAAAATTAAACCTGGATATTGCCGATTTAGAAAAACTGAATCTTCATGCCGGACCAATGAAATTGCGCGGAAATATTGATGCCGATATTGCCAATAGTAATCCTGATTTTCTAAACGGAAAAGTGTTTCTTTCGAATATTCAGATTTTGCAGGAAGCGGAGCCAATTGTTTTAGATTCGGTTCGTGTAATTGCTTTCGCCGACAATAATCGAAATAATATCAAAATATCATCTCAGTTTTTAAAAGCGGAAGTAGACGGAAAATACAAATTAACCACATTAGCTGCGGCAGTAAAAAAATCACTTTCAAAATATATTGATTTAAAAACGCCAAAAGCAAACGGAGAATCTGATGAACAACGATTAGCTTTTACATTAACAGTTGATAATGATCCGATTCTGTTTAAACTTATTCCGAAACTGACAGGTTTAGAACCGCTGAAAATCACAGGGAAATACAATAACGTAACCGATTCTTTAGAAATAAAAGGAACGATTCCGAGAATTGTTTACGCTGATAATACAATTGCCGACGGAAAAATAAATATCGAAGCCAAAGAAAATGCATTGGAATATCAAATTTCTGTAGCGACAATTGAAAGCGGATCTTTAAAAATCCCGTTCACCAGTTTATCCGGAAAAGTAGAGAATAATATTTTGGATTATGCACTTGAAGTAAAAGATGCAAAAGACAAACAGCAATATTTTATCGCAGGAGAATTTAAATCAGAAGATTCTAAAAATATTTTTAAAATCGATGCAGAAAACTTTGTTCTGAATTATGATAAATGGAATGTAAATCCTGAAAATTCGATTGAATTTGGAGGAAAAAGACTTTATATCAATAAGTTCTTTTTGGACAATGCAGGAAACGAACTTAAAATTCAATCACAAGGAAATCAGGATAATGCGCCATTGCAGATTGATTTTGTAAACTTTAAAATTGAGACGGTCATGAATATCGTCAAGAAAGATAAATTGTTGATGCAAGGTTTAATAAACGGAAATGCATTGGTCGAAAATGTGATGACAAAACCCACTTTTACATCCGATATAAAAATAGATCAATTTGCTTTTAAAGGAGAACCTGTTGGGGATATTGCCATAAAAGTAGATAATAAAACCAATAATCTATTAGCGGCAAATGTTACGCTTAGCGGAGAAGGAAATGATGTAAACCTAACGGGGAATTATAGTATTAGTGACGGAAACCTGGACTTTAATCTGGATTTGAATAAGCTAAATATCAAAAGTATCCAGGGTTTCAGCATGGATAATATTACGGAAGGAACAGGATATTTAGCAGGGAATTTCAAAATTACAGGAAATGCAAGTGCGCCAAAAGTCAACGGAGAATTAAATTTTAATGATGCCGGTTTCAGGGTAACAAAATTTAACTCCTATTTTAAAACTGCCAATGAAAAAATCACGCTTCAAAACGACGTAATTACTTTTGACAGTTTTACTTTTCATGATGAGGATGAGAATGAATTAACGATAAACGGTACTATTAAATCTGCGGATTATACCAATTTTGATTTTGGCTTAACCGTTGTTGCCGATGATTTTAGAGCGATACATTCAAAAGAAAAAGACAACGATTTGTTCTATGGAGATTTAATTTTAGATACCAAATTAAATATAAAAGGAACACTTGAAAATCCTGTTGTAAGCGGAAATATCAAGATAAAAGACAATACGAAATTCACCGTTGTTTTGCCACAATCAGATCCTTCAATTGCTGACAGAGAAGGAATTGTAGAATTTGTAGACGAAGATAATCTGTATTTGAAACAAACTGCTGCAATGCAGGAAAAACTGAATCAGTCGCCATTAATCGGTATGGATGTCAGCGTTGCAATTTCTATAGACAAAGAAGCAGAATTAACGCTTGTTATCGATAAAGGAAATGGAGATTACCTAAATCTAAAAGGCGAAGCAGAACTTACCGGAGGAATTGATCCATCAGGAAAAACAACTTTAACGGGTAAATATGAATTCTCAGAAGGAGCATATGAAATGAATTTCAACATGATCCGAAGAAAATTTGATATTCAAAAAGGAAGTTATATTATCTGGAACGGTGAGCCAACAATGGCAAATTTAGGGATTACGGCCATTTATAAAGTAGAAGCCGCACCAATTGATTTATTAGGCAACCAGTTGCCAACAGACAATCCTACGGTTAGAAATACGTATAAACAAAAAATTCCGTTTCAGACGTTATTAAAAATGAATGGGGAACTTTTAAAGCCTGAAATCACTTTTGATATTGTACTTCCGGACGGAAATTATGATGTTTCGACAGATGTAGTTTCACTTACACAAACAAAATTACAACAACTGCGCCAGGAACCGGCGGAGCTGAATAAACAAGTTTTTGCCCTTTTATTATTGAATAGATTTATTGGCGAAAATCCGTTTGCAAGCGAAAGTGGCGGAACAAGCGCCGAATCTTTGGCCAGACAAAGTGTGAGCAAAATATTATCACAGCAATTAAATGATCTTGCAGGAGAACTAATTACCGGAGTTCAGTTAGAATTTGATCTTGAATCGACAGATGATTATACGACCGGAACGAGAGAAAACAGAACCGATTTGAATGTTGGTGTTTCTAAGAAACTTTTAGACGACAGATTAAAAGTTACCGTAGGAAGCAGTTTTGCAGTCGAAGGCCAGGAACGTGCAAACGAAGAAAGTACTAATATTGCAGGCGATGTTGCATTAGATTATCAATTAACGAAAGACGGCCGTTATATGGTTCGTGCGTATCGAAAAAATGAATATCAGGTTGCGGTAGAAGGGCAAGTGGTAGAAACCGGAGTTGCCTTTATTATCACGATGAGTTATAATAAATTCCGCGAGCTTTTTCATCGTACTGCGGCAGAAAAAGAAATAATTAAGGAAGAAAGAGCGCGTAAGGAAAAGAAAAAACTCAAAGAAAAAGAAGAGAAGAAAGAAAAAGAAGAAAACGAAGAAAATCAAATTGAAGGAAATGAGCAAAAAAACATAGCAATATGAAAAAGGAATATATCAGATATTTTATTGCGCTGTCCTTATTTTTTGTTTTTGGATGCAGTAATACAAAATATTTGCCAGAAGGAGAATTATTGTACACGGGCGGTTCTGTAACCGTAAAAGATTCTATCATTAAAAAGAAAGAAAGAAAAGAACTGGAAAAAGAACTGGAAGGATTGTTACGCCCTAAACCAAACCAGCAAATTTTAGGATTACGTCCTAAATTATGGATTTATAATATTGCCGGACAGCCTAAAAAAGAAAAAGGAATCAGATATTGGTTAAGAACAAAAGTGGGTGAACCGCCAGTCCTTTTTAGTAAAGTTGACCTGGATTATAACGCTTCGGTTTTAAGAAATTTTACAGAAAATCGCGGTTATTTTAAAACTCGTGTCAGTGCAGATTCGACCGCTAAAAATAAAAGAGCAACAGCAGAATATACTGTTGTTCCTAAAAAGCAATACATTATTAAAAGCGTGACTTTTCCGGATGATTCATTAGCAATGTCAAGAATTATTGGAAGGTCAAGCCGAAGAAGTTTGCTCAAAATAGGAAAACCGTATGATTTAGACGTTATAAAAGCCGAACGTGAACGTATAGACGCGAGACTTAAAGAAAAAGGATATTATTATTTTAATCCGGATTATATTTTAGCGCAGGTAGACAGCAGCAAAGGCGATCACGAAGTAAAAGTGAAACTGGTAATTAAGGCTGATACACCGCCAAAAGCCCTTACGGCATATAAAATAAATAAAATTGTTGTATATCCGAATTTCACTATTTCAAAAGACAGCGTAAAATATACCGATAAAGATGTAGTTCAATACAAAGATTTTACGATTATTGATACGGCGAATACATTTAAACCAAGAATTTTTGATCGTACAATTTACTTTAAAAAAGGTGATTTATACAACAGGAAAGATCATAATCTGACTTTGAATCGTTTTGTGAATCTGGGCGTTTTTAGCTTTGTAAAAAATGAATTTAAACCTTCGGATAGTTTAAAAAACACATTGGATTCTTATTATTATCTAACGCTTTTGCCGAAGAAGTTTATTCGTGTTGAAGTCTTGGGAAAAACCAATTCAGCCAGTTATACCGGAACAGAAGTAAATGTAAACTGGAACAATAGAAACTTATTCCGTGGAGCCGAATTGCTGACCGTTTCTGTTTTTGGTGGAGCCGATTTTCAGCTTTCAGGAGCCAATAATGGAAAAAATATCTATAAATTAGGTACAGAAACCAGTTTAACGTGGCCAAGATTTATCGTTCCGTTTTTTCATATCGAAGGATCAAGCGAATATGTTCCCAGAACAAAAGCCACTTTACGATATGAATTTCAAAACAGAACACAATTGTATGCTTTAAATTCGTTTCAAACTTCTTTTGGTTATTTATGGAAAGAAAATATTCGAAAAGAGCATCAATTGAACATAATTGATGTTACATATGTGAGTCCAAATAACGTAACGGCAGAGTATCGAGAGGATATTCAACAAGATGCATCTTTAGGAAAAATAATCGAAAAACAATTAATTTTTGGTCCAACATATTCGTATACCTATACAAATACGATGCAAAAGCGTAAAAAGAATACCTTCTATTTTAATGGTGAAGTAGATCTGGCCGGAAATATAACAGGTTTGGTTACAGGTGCAAATGCCAGAAAAAATGATACAATAAAAATATTTGATGTTCCGTTTAGTCAATATGTGAAACTAAAAGGAGATTTCAGACATTATCTAAAACTCGGAAAAGAAAGCGAATTAGCAAGCAGAATTATTGTGGGAGCTGGTCTTCCTTATGGCAATTCAGGTGCTTTGCCTACATCAAAACAATTTGTGGTAGGAGGAACCAATAGTATCCGTGCTTTCAGGGCGAGATCGCTAGGACCGGGAAGTTACCTCAATACACAGACAGCAAACAATTATTTACCCGATCAATCCGGAGATTTAAAATTAGAATTTAATACAGAATACAGGGCGAAACTTTTTAGTATTGTGCGTGGTGCATTATTTGTCGATGCAGGAAATGTTTGGCTTTTAAACGCTGATCCTAATAAACCAGGAGGAGAAATTAGCAAAGATTTCATGAAAGATATCGCCGTTGGAGCAGGAGCCGGATTGCGTTTTGATTTATCGTTCCTGGTTTTAAGAACCGATTTAGCTTTCCCGCTAAGAAAACCCTATTTGCCTGAAGGTGAAAGATGGGTAATCAAAGATATTGATTTTGGAAGCGGACCATGGAGAAAAGATAACCTGATTCTGAATATAGCAATTGGATATCCATTTTAAATTTTTTACTACGATTTTTTTCGCCAAGAATTTCACGAATTTACACTAATGTTGGAGACTTTAAAATTGAATTTCACGAATTAAAAATTGGTGAAATTGATTATTATATACAAACTACGAATTAGCGAAAATTCGTGAAATTCGTGGCGAAAAAACTAAAAAAAAGAAGTAAATTGGTCTAATAATTAAATCGAATGCAAAATTTAATAAAAAGGATAATAGTTTTAGCTGTTGCAGTACTCGTAATAGTTTTGGCTTTCAAATATTGCCAATTCAAAAAAGACGACGATTCTACCATCGATTATAACACCAATTTAATTCAGCAGCAAATTCTTAATGTTGGAAAATTGGTTGTCACCGAAGGACATTTCTCAGAAGTTATAACCTATAAAAATCAACAGAAATATTTGCTGGATATGATTTCTTTTGAGAAAAAAGCGCTTGTTGTCGTAAATGCAAATGTAACGGTTGCGTACGATTTGCATAAAATGAAATACGACATCGACGAGAAAAATAAAACAATTACAATCCTAAATATCCCAAAAGAAGAAATCACAATCAATCCGGATATTCAGTTTTACGACGTAGAACAAAGTAAACTAAATCCGTTTACAGGAGACGATTACAATAAAATCAACAAATCCGTAAAGGCAAACCTGGCCAAGAAAATCGAAAAGTCTACACTAAAAACCAATGCCCAAAACAGATTAATCAGCGAATTGTCGAAGATTTTAATCCTAACCAATTCAATGGGCTGGAAATTACAATACGAAGGAAAAACTATAGAATCTGATAAAGATTTTAACGAAGATTTGAAGTTGTGATTTGCGACGAAGACACTAAGACACAAAGTTTTATTAAAATAATCTAATCGTACTTTTTGTCATTTCGAGGAACGAGAAATCGCACTAGAAATCACACTCCTAAAAGCGCCAATCTTTGTCGGGTTACGAGTGCGATTTCTCGTTTCCCGAAATGACAAACTTACAACTTTGCATCCCGATAGCTATCGAGATTGCGAGATTGAAAAAAATCTGCTCAATCTGCCAAATCTGCGAGAAATGAATTCAACACAATCAAAAGAAAAACTTTACGCCTTAGTGCCTTTGTGGCAAAGAACTATCAAAAATCAAATCCAGTCCGCCAGCAATTAAATGCGCGACTTCAGGACGTTTTACTTTCAATTGATCCAGATAAACCAAAACTTCCTGCAAAAGCTGTTTTTCATCAGAATCTTTCAAAAGTTCAGCGATTTCAACAGAAAGCAGCCAATCGTTAGCATGGTTATTTTTAAGTTTTTCAAAAACAGCTTTTACTTCAGATTTAGAATCTTTATTTTCTCTAATCATGCGAACCGTTTGATATAGAACTTCTAAATCATCGCGTTCATTTGTATGTTTTGCTTTAATGGTTGTCGTTTTCGGAACAGAATTAATCAAATCAAAACTATTCACATCGGCTGGACCGGAAAAAGCAGAAACTACTTTTTTACCAATCGCCATATCATAATTTCCCCATTCAGGCTGAAATAAAATTGTTTCGCCATGAGTTACTTTACAATTTCTAAAACTAATTAAAATAATTTCTCCGTGTAAGTTTCTTGAACCTGTAATAATTTCACCCTCAACAATTATATTACCTTCAAACTCTAATTTTACGGTTTCATTTTCAACGATCGAATAAGCCTGTAAATCCTTCGGGCTCATATCTTCAATCGATAAATTAAAGCCTTTTAGTTTCCCAATCGGACTTCCAAAACCATCGGGATGTGTTAAAGTTCCGTGACCAACCAATTCTTTTTCACGATAGGATAAAGCTGTTTTTCCGGTTGTCTGAATGTAAACCGGTTTTCCTTCTTCTTCAATTACATTAGTAAAAACACCAGAAATTTGCAAACCGGTACTTAATTCAATTGTTCCTAAAGCATTCGAATGAATCAGTTTTTGAATTCCCGAAAGTCCTCCGGTTCTCAATGCCATTTTATTGGCAAATTCTTCCAGAATCAAACTTAAATAGGAAAAATTTGGTGTTACATAAAGTTGAGGCTGCAGCTTCGTAATATCAAAATTCTGATTTGCAGCCGAAATATCATAAGGAATTTTCTTCACATTATCCGTCATGCACCACGCACTTTCACCAATAGAAGAAAGCAATCCTGCGCCATATATTTTTGGGTTTTCGACAGTTCCAATCAAACCGTATTCAACTGTCCACCAATGTAAGTTTCTAATTTGCGCCATTTCAGACAATTCGCCCATATTATTTTGCAAATCTGCGACCGCTTTTTCGGCTTCGTCGATTTTTTCCTGTGGCGTATCTTCGGCTTCTTTCAAAATCGAAAGCAAACGGATCGCTTCATACATTTGATAATCTTTGTGCGAAGAAATCGCTTTACAGCCAATTTCGCCAAAACGGCGTAAATATTCCGCATATTCAGGATTGGCAATAATAGGAGCGTGGCCGGCGCCTTCGTGAATAATATCCGGTGCAGGCGTATATTCTATATGTTCTAACTGTCGAATATCCGATGCAATAACCAAAACATTATAAGCCTGGAATTCCATAAAAGCATTTGGCGGAATAAATCCGTCAACGGCAACTGCAGCCCAGCCAATTTCGGTCAGGATTCGGTTCATGCCGTACATACTCGGAATAGAATCGATTTCGATTCCGGTTTTTCGCAAACCATCCAAATACGAATTATGGGCAACTTTAGATAAATAATCTACATTTTTACGCATTACATAACGCCAAACCGCCTGATTAATTGGTGTATAATCACCATAATCCTGAGGTTTAATAAATTGCTTTAAATGTTTAGGCAATCGCTCTAATAACGGATTTGTTTCAATACTTGCATTCATTTCGAAAACGTTGTAGATTAGAATGTAAAATTACGAATTTTGACCGCTATTTTTTGCTGTTTGTCACAATTTTTTTATTCAAAACGATTTTTTATTGCAGTTTCGTTAGCTATTTGCTTGTTATTTATGTTGCTTTTTTGGAGCTTTTTCCTGCTGTCCGCTATATCTTTTTATTTTTAAAGAAAAAATAAAAAGGATGCCGCTTCCATCAGGGCTAGGGCACCAGTTTTCAAAAGAGCATTTTTTGAATTATAGAAACAGAAGTTTTTCTTTAGCAATCGTTATTTTCATAATTTACTTTCTCCATTTTTTCTTCGTATTTCTCCACATCCTTTTTAGTCATTGTAGCTTCTTTCAGTTCAACTTTTAATTGTTTTTTGCCGTCTGGACTAATCCACAAACCGCTAAAACTTGTTCCGGTTTTCTTCAAAATCATAACGCCAGAAAAATCGTGTTCTACCATTACAAAGTCATTTTCATTTTTTCTGTTTTGAGTAATATCCAATTGTATCCAGCTTCCGGATTTATCATAATGATACATTGATGTATACATTAAATCAGCGGTACAAGGATTTTCTTCCGTTTTGATAAAAAATGTAACCGCTATTTTTCCATCAATAGTTCCTTTATATAAGGAAGTTTCTGCGGGTTTTTGCGCGTTGCTCAAGTTGAAAAATAAAAGACACAGTAAAAGAGACAGCATTAGTTTTTTCATATTCAGATAAGATTGTTTCAATCAAATTTAATTATTTATAAAATAGCAATTCAGTCTATTATGAAATTTGATGTAACTTTTTATTGATTTTCTAAATTCCTGAAATATTCAATTTTGTAATTGAACATATAAGCCATGTTTGCAGCACGAAGTTTAGCTTCTTCGGCTAATTTTCCAACAAATAAACCGTCAACCGTTGAAGTGAAAATTTCCATCCACCGGTCAAAATGAGATTGATTTACCGGCAAATGTTTGTGTGGCGGAAAAGGAGTTCCGGAATATGTATGTACTTCTAATAAAATGGTCTGCCAGAAACGATACATTTTTTCTAAATGTTCAGGCCATCTTCCTAACATTTTTTCATTAAAAATGGGACCAATTAAATCATCTTCCTGCACTTTTGTGTAAAATGTATTTACTAAAAGCTTAATGTCATCTAAGTTTGAAATATCTTGAGTAGGCATGTTTATAAAAATAAAAATCAAGCGGCAAAAGTACGTTTAAAGCACGAAATAAGCCAGTTTTTGTATCCTCTAATAAATATAAAAGACGGAATTTTAAAACATTTATAAAAAAGAATAATAAGATAAGTAGTATAATTTTTGAATATGGTAATATTTTATTTTTAAAGAGCTGGTAATTAATAATTTAAAAATAAATCAGATAAGTTTTTGTAAGGTTTGAATTATGATTTGATGTGTATTTGTAAAGTTGTATAATTGTCATTTTAATTAAATTTAACATAATATTGAAGTAAATTAATAAAATTAACCTTAAAATTTAAGAAAAATTTAATTATTAAAAACCCAAAAAATGATGAACAAAATTACCCAAAAACCAAAAAACCGAATGAAATTTAAGATAATGATGTATTTCATTATTATGATTTCATTTTCTGTTAAAATGAATGCCCAAACTGTTACTCCCTGGATCACCTCAGGAGACCAAACAAAATTATTGCAGCAACAAGGTACTGTTACCTTTGGAAGCAATTCAGGAACTAATCCTTCTACAGTAACCGTTAACGCAGGAACAACATACCAAACCATGGACGGATTTGGTTACACACTTACAGAAGGAAGCTGCGAAGTAATCAGCGGAATGGCTGCAACACAGCAAAATCAATTGTTGAATGATTTGTATAATCCTACTACAGGCTTAAACGCAAATGTGGTTCGTATTAGTATAGGAGCTTCAGATTTAAGTAGTTCTTCTTATAGTTATAACGAAACTTCCGGAGACACAAACATGAACAACTTTAGTCTTAATGGTCCGGATTTGAACTATTTAGTTCCGATTCTAAAAAAGATTCTACTTATTAATCCAAACATAAAAATATTAGCAACACCTTGGTCAGCGCCACGCTGGATGAAAACCAATGGATCTTGGGTTGGCGGAAGTTTGCAGACGCAATATTATGCAGCGTACGCTAAATACTTTGTAAAATATTTTGCTGCAATGCAGGCGCAGGGAATTTCTATTTGGGGAATCACACCTCAAAACGAACCTGAAAATCCAAATAATGAACCAAGTATGTTGATGAATTCAACAGAACAAAAGAATTTTATTAATCAACAGCTTGGGCCACAAATGGCAACAGCCGGTTACGGAAACATAAAAATTATTGCTTTTGATCACAATTGCGATAACACTGCATATCCTACGGATGTTTTAAACAACAGCAGTTATGTTGATGGTGCAGCGTTTCACTTGTATTTAGGAAACATTTCAGCAATGTCGACAGTACGAAATGCAACGAATAAAAATGTTTATTTTACAGAACAATATACAAGCTCAGGCGGTAGTTTTAGTGGAGATTTTGGATGGCACATGCAAAACATCGTTATTGGAAGTACAAATAACTGGGCAAAAACCGTATTAGAATGGAATGCAGCTAATAATTCAAGCCTTGGGCCACGTACTCCTGGGGGATGTAATACTTGTTTAGGTGCTATTACCGTGAACAACAGTACCAGTTATACTAAAAATGTAGCGTATTATATTATTGGTCAAATCTCAAAATTTGTAAAACCGGGAGCTTTAAGAATCAGCTCTTCAAGTACAAGCGGTTCAATTGTTTCTGCCGGATTTAAAAACCCTGACGGATCAATTGCACTTGTAATTTATAATTCAGGATCAGCAAATACGATTAAAGTTGTTTCTGGATCTTCTGCATTTAATTACACAGTTCCGGCTTCATCAGCTGTTACTTTTAATTGGGGAGCAGGATCACCGCCATCGTCATCTTTTCCCGGATATTATAATATTGTTTCAAGAAACAGCAATAAAGCACTTGATGTAGCTGATAATTCAACTACAAGCGGCGGTCGTATTCAGCAATATGATGTTACCGGTGGCGGTGGAAGTAACCAACGCTGGAAATTTGTTTCTACAGGAAGTGGCAGCTATTACATTATCGTAAAATCTACAGGAATGTATTTGGCAGTTGAAAACAATGGAACAGCAAATGGATTGAAAGTGCAGCAAAAAACTTTCTCTAATTCTAATGAATTTAAATGGACTGTTAATAGTCTTGGAGGCGGGTATTATAGTATTATCAACGTAAACAGCAATAAATCTCTTGATGTTGAAAATGTTTCTACAGCAAATGGTGCTAACATTCAAATTTGGGATTATACAAGCGGATTAAACCAACAATGGCAATTGGTACAGGTTGAATCAACTGCTAAAAAAGTTACTCTGGAACCTACATCATCTGAGTTTTCTGTTTACATCAATTCGACAAATGACTATTTAAAAATCAATACGCCTAATTCTGGTTCAGGTCAGGTTGAGCTTTATTCAGTTGGAGGTCAAAGTGTTTTAAAAAGAACGGTGGATTTTGAAAATGGAAGTGAAACTGCAATCGAAATTTCGAAACTACCAAAAGGACTGTATGTAGTAAGAGTTAACGATAGTCAACGTTCTTATTCTAAAAAAGTATTGAAGCAATAATTACAAATACGGAATTCAATTAGTAATTTTATATTTGAGTTTAAAAGGCTGTTTGATTTACGTCAAACAGCCTTTTTGTTTTTATCCAATTAATTGCGTGAATAAATCCTGATTGTCATTTAAATATTGAAACTCAAAACCATTTTTGGTCATATTCATTTTAATGGCTAGAATATCTTTTTTGTTTTTCAGTTCTAACCCAACAACTACAGAACCTACTTCGCGGCTGTTTTTCTTCGCAAATTGAAAATAAGTAATATCATCATCCGGACCCAGAATATTGTTTACAAATTCCTTCAGAGCTCCCGGACGCTGCGGAAACTGAATCATAAAATAATGCATCAAACCTTCATATAATAAGGAACGTTCTTTTATTTCGGCAGTTCTTTCAATATCGTTATTGCTTCCGCTAACGATACAAACGACCGTTTTTCCTTTTATTTTATCCTTATAAAAGTCTAAAGCAGCAATCGTTAACGCTCCGGCCGGCTCAACAACCATGGCTTCTTCATTGTATAATCGTAAAATTGTGGTGCAGACTTTTCCTTCGGGAACCAGAATAATATCTTCTAAATTATAACGGCAAATCTCAAACGTTTTATCGCCAACTTGTTTTACTGCGGCGCCATCTACAAATTTATCAATTGTGGTTAAAGCCGTATTTTTGTTTTCTTCAATCGAAGTTTTCATCGAAGGCGCACCTTTTGGTTCAACACCAATAATCTTAGTATTTGGGCTCAAATGTTTAAAAACCTCTGATAAACCAGAAGCTAATCCGCCGCCGCCAATCGGAACAAAAACATAATCAATCGGCTCTTTATAACTTTCCAGAATTTCTAATCCTACAGTTCCCTGACCTGCAATCACTTTTTCATCATCAAAAGGATGGATGAAAATTTTATGGTTTTGAATAGCATCGGCTGTAGCCGAAGCATAAGCATCATCAAAAGTATCTCCGGTAAGAACGATTTCAACAAACGATTTCCCGAATAACTGAACTTGTTTTACTTTTTGTTTTGGAGTTGTTTTTGGCATATAAATTTTCCCTTTTATTTGCAGAAGATGACAAGAATACGCCACGCCCTGCGCATGATTTCCGGCACTTGCGCAGACAATTCCAATAGCTTTTTCAGCATCATTCAACGAAGAAATCTTGTTGTAAGCGCCTCTGATTTTATACGACCGGACAATTTGTAAATCTTCTCTTTTTAATAAAATTGTCGATTTAAATTCTTCAGAAAGATTCAAATTTTGTGTAAGCGGCGTAGCAGAAACTACATTTTCAAGTTGTTTTTTGGCGGCAAGTACTTCGTTAAATAAATTCATGTTGTTTATTATTTTTTTACCACAAATTGCACAAATTTCCGCTAATTTATTTACTCAAACACAGGGAAATAATTTGTGAAAATATGTGTAATTTGTGGTTATTTTTTAATTGATAAAATAAAAAAAAACCTCCCGATTTGGGAGGTTTAATAAAATGTATTTTGTTTACTTATTTATATAATACCTCGCCGTTATTGCTGAATTGCAATAATGATAATAGAGATAATCATGATATTTAAGTTTTTCATTTCAGATAATTGAATCGCAAATGTATTAATTATTTTTTTACCGGTGGGTATTGCGCTAAAATTTTAGTTACAAATTCAGTAACTTTTTCATCTTTTTTATCCACGTTTCTGGTTAAAGTTCCAACGCCTTCACCTTGCCAGATCATTTCTTTCTTTTTAGCATCGATCAAATCGATAAATAAAGTTCCTTCTGTGGAAGTTGAAACAGTGGTCTGTCCTCCGTACATCATGTAAGGATTCCATCCCCAACCCCAACCATAACCCCATCCGGCGCTAAATTGGTTCACATCAACTTGTTCTCTTGATTTAGTAAAAATATTTACTAATAAATCAGGGTTTTCACTTTTTGTAAAACCTTTTGCCTGCATTTGATCATCGATGGCGCGTAGAATACGTCTTTTATCCAAATCAGATATTTCGACCTTATCGATTCCCGGCTTAAAAAAAGCATAAGTTTTATAAGGTGCAAAATCTACGTTTTTATCGTAATCAGAATAAACACTAACAGTACTGCATGAGGCGAGTATCAAAAGCAAAAAAACGGGCACTAATTTGAATGTTTTCATTTTTATAAAATTTATTTGTTCTCAATTTCTTTGTCAGGCTGAGTGCCCTTCGACTCCGCTCAGGGTGACATTCCTTCGACTTCGCTCAGGATGACAATTTAATTAAAAGAGACTTTCATCTACAATATTAGGTAAAGTCACTTTTAATAAGGGCTGAACTTTCATGGCTCTTTTTATGGCAAAAATCGCTTCGTCATTTCTAGCCCAGCTTCTTCTTGAAATTCCGTTGTTAACATCCCAGAAAAGCATTGATGCTAAACGCTTTGAAGCTTCTTTAGAACCATCAAGAACCATACCAAATCCGCCGTTTATAACCTCTCCCCAGCCAACTCCTCCGCCATTGTGAATCGAAACCCAGGTTGCTCCTCTAAAGCTGTCGCCAATCACGTTTTGAATCGCCATATCTGCCGTAAAACGAGAACCGTCATAGATATTAGAAGTCTCTCTGTAAGGAGAATCCGTTCCCGAAACATCATGATGATCACGACCTAAAACAACCGTTCCAATTTCGCCTTTTGCAATCGCCTGATTAAAAGCTTCAGCAATTTTAATTCGGCCTTCAGCGTCAGCGTACAGAATTCTGGCTTGAGAACCTACAACCAATTTATTTTCCTGCGCGCCTTTAATCCATTTTATATTATCCTGCATTTGCTGTTGAATTTCGTTTGGAGAAGTTTTGGCTAATTCTTCTAAAACCTGGCTTGCAATAGTATCCGTTTTCTGTAAATCTTCCGGTTTTCCTGAAGTACAAACCCATCTAAAAGGTCCAAAACCGTAATCGAAACACATTGGTCCCATAATATCCTGAACATAACTCGGATATTTAAAATCGATATTGTTTTCTGCCATTACATCAGCACCAGCGCGGGAAGCTTCTAATAAAAACGCATTTCCGTAATCAAAAAAGTACGTTCCTTTTGCGGTGTGTTTGTTTATTGCTTTCGCTTGACGACGTAAAGATTCCTGAACTTTTTCTTTGAATAATTCTGGATTATTGGCCATCATTTCGTTGGCTTCTTCAAAAGAAATTCCAACCGGATAATAACCTCCAGCCCAAGGATTATGAAGTGAAGTCTGATCTGAACCCAAATCAATTTTTATGTTTTCTTTGTCGAAACACTCCCAAACATCAACCACATTTCCTAAATAAGCAATCGAAACCACTTCTTTATTGGCTTTCGCCGAATTGACTCTTTTTACTAATTCTTCTGTCGAAGTTACGATTTCATTAATCCAGCCTTGTTCATGGCGAATTTTTGTAATTTTAGGATTTACTTCGGCGCAGACCGTAATACAACCGGCAATATTTCCGGCTTTTGGCTGTGCTCCGGACATTCCGCCAAGACCTGAAGTCACAAAAAGATTTCCCTCAGGATTTAGCTTTATTTTTCTGAAACCATTCAAAACCGTAATCGTAGTTCCGTGTACAATTCCTTGAGGGCCAATATACATATAACTTCCGGCCGTCATTTGTCCGTATTGTGAAACGCCCAAAGCATTCATTTTTTCCCAATCGTCCGGTTTCGAATAATTTGGGATAACCATTCCGTTTGTAACTACAACTCTCGGCGCTTCAGCATGCGAAGGAAATAATCCCATTGGATGTCCTGAATACATCGTTAAAGTCTGCTCATCTGTCATTTCAGACAAATATTGCATCGTCAATAAATATTGCGCCCAGTTCTGAAAAACAGCCCCGTTTCCGCCATAAGTAATCAATTCATGCGGATGTTGCGCCACAGCATAATCCAGATTGTTCTGAATCATGTGCATAATCGCTTTTGCTTGTATGGATTTCCCAGGATATTCGTCAATTGGTCGGGCGTACATTCTGTAATCCGGACGCAGGCGATACATATATATACGACCGTATTTTTCTAATTCTTCAGAGAATTCTTTAATCAATTCAGCGTGATGTTTCGCTTCAAAATAACGTAAAGCATTTTTTAAAGCCAGTTTTTTTTCTTCTGCCGAAAGAATGTCTTTTCGTTTTGGCGCATGATTAATCGCTAAATCGTATTGTTTTTTTGGAGGTAATATTGTTGGAATTCCTTGTTGTATTTCTTCTTTAAAAGTCATTTTTTTTAGATTTTTAGATATTAGATTTTTAGACTTCTGAGATTTTTTTGAAGTCAGATAATCAATTGTCTATTTTAATTATTCTCTTGAAATTATATCGCTCCGCTGGAGCTATATCCCGGCGTTAATTTTTCCCTATAAATATAGTACTCCTACGGAGTTATTTCCAGCCTTGGAAAGGCGTCATGTTTATAGAAAAATAGAATCGGTCTTTTACAAAAGCTCCATAGGAGCGAAATATCTATCAATGAAAATTCGATCTGAAATATTTATCTCATTTTCTAATTGACAAATTATCTAATTAAAAAGCTAGGGATAACGAATATCCGACCTGTGATAGGATTTGTGGATCGTAATCCTAAATTTTCGCAAGAGAATATCCATATATAATTTTAGATTTTAGATTTGTCCTTCGACTTTTCTCAGGATGACAAAATTATCTCATTATCAAATTGGCACATTTTCTAATTAGATTGTTTTCTAATTCGTCCTGTGTTTTTATCAAATCCGTACGGACAATGACGACAACCGCTTTTGCAGCAATAACCACGTTTTAGGTGGTGTTTTTCGGTAAAACATTTATAACCTTCGGGCGTATAATAAAAATCTTCGCCTTCGATTAATTTATTTTCATTACTTTGCTCTTTCATAAATCTGCTTTCGGTCGTTTTATTTCTTCAAAAAATCAAAAATAAATAATTGATTATGATTTTATTGAAATCAAACAATTTTATAGCTACAAATTTATAAATTTTACAGCCAATGTTTCTAATTGTTGCTAAATATTTAATTCCGAATGGATATCGTGGAATGACTGTATTTCCGTTTGTAATAGTAAAATATGGTTTTGATAAAACAAATGAAACTTTCGTTAATCACGAAAAGATACATTTAAGACAGCAGCTGGAAATGTTGATTTTTCCTTTTTTTATTTGGTATTTTTCAGAATATTTAATTCGATTGCTTCAATATAAAAACAAAGATTTGGCGTACCGGAATATAAGTTTTGAAAGAGAAGCTTATGCGAAAGAAGGCGACTTGAATTATTTGAAAAACCGATCTTTTTTTCAATTTCTGAAATACATTAATTTAAAATAAATCTGATTTTGAACCAGGATATTCATATCAATTTTCCCAATGAAATCTCTTTGACAATTAAACGCGAAGACTTGATTCATCCGTTTGTTTCCGGGAATAAATTCAGAAAACTGAAATACAATTTACTTCAGGCAAAAGCCGAAAATAAAACTACTTTATTGACTTTTGGCGGTGCTTTTTCGAATCATATTGCCGCAGTTGCTTATGCAGGAAAAGAGCAGGGTTTTAAAACTATCGGAATTATTCGCGGAGACGAACTTTTTGATAAAATTGAAGAGAATCCAACTCTGAAATTTGCTCAGGAAAACGGAATGCAATTTGAATTTGTTTCCAGAGAAGATTACCGGCTAAAAAGCGAAATTTCTTTTATAGAAAAATTAAAAGACAAGTTCGGAGATTTTTATTTAGTGCCCGAAGGAGGCACAAATGAACTGGCCGTAAAAGGCTGCGAAGAGATTTTGACAGAAGAAGATTCTGTTTTTAATTACGTTTGTTGCGCGGTAGGAACGGGCGGAACGATTTCGGGATTAATCAATAGTGCTTTTCCAAATCAGAAAATTTTAGGGTTTCCGGCGTTAAAAGGTGACTTTTTAACCGATGAAATTCGTATTTTTGCAAAAAAAGATAACTGGAATTTAATTTCTGACTATCATTTTGGAGGTTATGGAAAGGTAAATTTGGAATTAATTGAATTTATCAATGCTTTTTTTGAAGAAAATAAAGTACCCTTAGATCCAATTTATACAGGAAAGATGGTTTTTGGCGTTATAGATTTAATCGGCAAAAATTATTTTGAGCCACATTCAAAAATAGTACTCATTCACACAGGCGGATTACAGGGAATTGACGGAATGAATATAAAATTGATGCAGAAGAAATTACCAATACTCAAAAAAAATGTTTAAAAAAATCATCGTTCTCTTTATAATTGCAACTTTAGCCAGTTGTTCTGCCAGCAAACCTACTATTGCAACAACCCGAAAAGCTGCAGCAGTGCAAAAACCAAGAGTAGCGACTACCAAAAGGTCAACACCAGTTAAGCCAATTGGCAAAAATTATCCTTCTACAAATGTTACAACTGAGGTAATTCAGTCGACTTCAAAAACGGTTGTAACCAGCGATTTAATCAATAATTACGTATTGCAATTTAAAGATATTGCAATGGGAAATATGCAGAAATATGGTATTCCTGCAAGTATTATTCTGGCTCAGGGAATCTTAGAATCTGGAGCAGGAAAAGGAGATTTGGCATTAGAAGCGAATAATCATTTTGGGATAAAATGCCATAATGATTGGCTGGGAGAAAGTGTTCGGCATGATGATGATTCGGCTCAGGAATGTTTTAGAAAATATACTGAAGCATCAGAATCTTATCGTGATCACGCTTTATTTTTGGTTGGAAAAAACAGATACGCAACTTTATTTACTTACGAAAAAGACGATTATAAAGCCTGGGCAAAAGGTTTAAGAGCGGCCGGATATGCGACAGATCCTAATTATCCGGATAAATTAATCAGTTATATAGAACGTTATAATTTGCACCAATACGATTGTCAGGTTACAGGAAAAAGTTATAAGCCGTTTGATAAATCGGTTGGCACTACAACCAAAACTTCTAATTCTAATATAAATTTGAATGATCCTAATTTATACGAAGTTCAAAAAGGAGACACCTTGTATTCGATTTCAAAAAAATTCAACTTGCTGGTTGATGATTTAAAACAGAAAAATAATCTTTTGGATAATACGCTTTCTGTAGGGCAAAAACTGAGAGTGAAATAAATTATTAATTATTGATTGTTAATTATAAATTATTAAATAAAAAATAGATATTGAATTATTTTGCTTCAAAAATCTAAGAAGTTTAACGATCTAACATCTAAAAATCTAAAAATAAAATGATCTATAAAAGAAGTAGTCAGCTTTTTGCTGAAGCAGAAAAAGTAATTCCGGGAGGCGTAAATTCGCCAGTAAGAGCCTTTAAAGCAGTTGGTGGAACTCCTATTTTTGTAAAAAGTGCCAAAGGAGCTTATTTATATGACGAAGACGGAAATAAATTAATTGATTATATCAACTCCTGGGGACCAATGGTTTTAGGTCACGCATATCAGCCTGTTGTTGATGCCGTAATCGAAAAAGCAAAACTTGGAACTTCATTTGGAATGCCAACGGAACTGGAAACTCAAATCGCAGCCTTGGCGGTTTCTATGGTTCCGAATATTGATAAAATAAGATTTGTAAATTCAGGTACAGAAGCATGTATGAGCGCAATTCGTCTGGCTCGCGGGTTTACAAAAAGAGATAAAATAATTAAATTTGCCGGTTGTTACCACGGACATTCAGATTCATTTTTGATTCAGGCCGGAAGTGGAGCCGTAACTTTTGGATCGCCAAATAGTCCGGGCGTTACAGAAGGAACTGCAAAAGATACATTGTTAGCGAAATACAATGATTTAGAGAACGTAAAAACGTTGATCGAAGCTAATAAAAACGAAATTGCTGCAATTATAATTGAACCAGTTGCCGGAAATATGGGATGTATTCCGCCTCAAAAAGGATTTTTGCAAGGATTAAGAGATTTGTGTACCGCAAACGGAATTTTACTAATTTTTGATGAGGTAATGACTGGTTTTCGTTTAGCTCGTGGCGGCGTTCAGGAATTGTATAATATCGTCGCTGATATTGTTACTTTCGGAAAAGTAATTGGTGGAGGTTTACCAGTTGGTGCATTTGCTGCACGTGCCGAAATCATGAATTATTTAGCACCGCTTGGACCTGTTTATCAGGCAGGAACATTATCAGGAAATCCGTTGGCAATGGCAGCGGGATTAGCAATGTTGCAATCTCTTGATAATGATCGTGAAATTTTTACCCGTTTAGAAGAAAAAACAGCATATTTAGAAGCTGGAATTGACAGGGTTTTAAAAGCAAATAATGTTGTTTTTACCATCAATAGAGTAGGTTCTATGATTTCGGTACATTTTGATGCAAATCCGGTTACCGATTTTCAAACGGCTGCAAAAGGAGACAACGAAACGTTTAAGAAATTCTTTCACGGTTTGCTAAACGAAGGTGTTTACATTGCACCATCAGCATATGAAACCTGGTTTATTACAGATGCATTAACTTATGAAGATTTAGATTTTACGATCCATGCGATCGATAAAGTTTCGAAAACATTTTAATAACAAAAAAGAGGCTTTAAAAGCCTCTTTTTTTTGATCTCAATTACATTTTATCTTTTCGGTGATCTTTCATTTTGTCTTTATGCTCTTTTTTAATTGCTTCCCATTTTTTATATTGATCAGCAGTTAAAATAGATTTCATTTTAGCATTATACGCTTTATGATCTTCTTTCATTTGTTTTTTCATAGCCGCTTTTTCAGCGTCTGTTGGTGCAATACCAGTATCTTTTCTGCTTTTTTTCAGCATTTCCATTTTAGTACTTCTGTTAGATAAAAGTTCGCCAACTTGTTTTTGCTGATCGGCATTTAAGTTTAAATCAGTTGTTAATTTTTGCAAATGTGCCTGATTGCGTTCTTGCGGAGATTTATGATCTCTTTTTCCTTTATGATCTTTTTTAAGTGCAGTCCATTTTGTGTATTGATCTGCATTTAAAATTGCTTTCATTTTAGCGTCGTTCGCTGTTTCGTCAGCTTCCATTTGCTTTTTAAAAGCTTCCCTTTCTTCAGCAGTCGGTTTTGTATTCTTGTCTTTTCTTGAATCTTTAAACTTTTCTGCTTTGGCACTTCTTTCGGCCAACAATTGTTTTACTTGTTCTTGTTGTTTTTTATCTAAATTCAAGTCAGAAGTTAACTTTTGTAAATGTTTCTCGTTACGTTGTTCCGGAGTTAGATTTTCTCTTTGATCACGTGTCGGTTTCTGATTGATGTCTTGTGCAAAACTTACTATTCCAACGAATAATAAAGCAGCAATAAATAATTTTTTCATTTTTCGTTTTTTTTAATGATTATACCATTTAGACCAAATCGAATTCATTAGGTTTAATTGGATTGTCAGAATTATCATTTATTTAACAGATATGATATTGAATAATACTGAAGTCTAATAATGAAAAAGAGGCTTTAAAAGCCTCTTTTTATTCGAAAGATTAGTTGTTATCTTTTCGGTATTCTCTCATTTTCTCTCTTGCTTTGTCTTTGTTTTCTTCTTGAATAGACGTCCATTTTTTGTATTGATCGGCATTCAGAATCGCTTTCATTTTAGCATCGTTAGAATCTTTTTCTGCCATTAATTCTTTTTTGAAAGCTTCTCTTTCTTCAGCCGTTGGTTTTACGTCACTATCTTTTTTTGCCTGACGTGCTTCTCTGAATTTTTCTGCTTTAGCACTTCTTTCGGCTAAAAGTTGTTTTACTTGTGCTTGTTGATTAGCATCAAGATTTAATTCTGTGGTTAATTTTGCCAATTGCTTTTCGCTGCGTTGTTCCGGAGTTAATCTTTCTCTTTGATCGCGCGCCGGTTTTTGATCCATGTCTTGTGCAAAACTTACTACTCCAACGAATAGTAAAGCTGCAATAAATAATTTTTTCATGATGTAAGTTTTTTAATTGTTTATATCGATTAGACATTATTAAATTCAATAGGTTTAATTTGATCGTTAGAATTTTAATTTATTTAACAAATTGAAAAAGAATTCCTTAAAGCTTTTTTGTTGTAATAAGATTACAAAATTAAATGCTTAACTTAGTTCATTAAGAAATTAGACAAATTATCATGAGTGTAGCAATTATAACAAATACCAATAAAATCGCCTTTTTTTCGACTCAGCCTTACGATAAAGCTTTCTTTAATAAGTATAATGGTGATTTTGGTTTCGAATTGGATTTTTTTGAAACGCAACTAAATCCTCAAACCGTTATTTTAATCGAAAACGCTTCAATTGTATGTGTTTTTGTAAATGATATTGTCAACGAATCTGTTATAAAACAATTGGCAGAAAAGAATGTGAAAATAATTGCATTGCGTTGTGCAGGTTTTAATAACGTAGATTTAGAAGCCGCCAAAAAATACAATTTAAAAGTTTGTCGCGTTCCTGCATATTCTCCTCAGGCGGTCGCAGAACATGCAATGGCAATGATTTTAACTTTAAACCGAAAAACCCATAAAGCATACAACAGAGTTCGTGAACAAAATTTCTCCCTAAACGGATTATTAGGTTTTGATCTATTCGGCAAAACAATCGGAATCATCGGAACGGGAAATATCGGAAAAGCTTTTGCTAAAATTGCTTTAGGTTTTGGATGTAAAGTGCTGGCTTATGATATTATCACAAATCCGGAAATGGAAAAAGACGGAGTAAAATTTGTCTCTTTAGAAGAAATCTTTAAAACTAGCGATATTATTTCGCTGCATTGCCCGTTAAATGAGCAAACCAAACATATCATTAATAAAAAGTCTATTGATGAAATGAAAGACAGCGTAATGATTATCAATACAAGCCGTGGCGGATTGATAGAAACAGCTTGTGTTATTGAAGGTTTGAAAGAAGGGAAAATTGGATATCTGGGAATTGATGTTTATGAACAAGAAGAAAAACTTTTCTTCAGAGATTTATCTGCTGATATTATTCAGGATGATGCGATTCAGCGTTTAATGAGCTTTCCGAATGTTTTGGTAACCGCGCATCAGGCATTTTTTACGAATGAAGCTTTAACGCAAATCGCTTTGGTCACTTTTAATAATATTAAATCGTTATTGACGGAAAATGATATTGAGAATAAAGCGGCTTTATTGGTTTAAATTGAATTAGTTGGCAAACCCGATAGGTTTCGAAACGGAATCTTAAGAATAAAAAACAATAGTTATGAGATATAAAATTTTAATCGCCTTTGTAATTTTGGCGATAATTTCTTGTCAAAATAAAGGAAAGGAAAATATTGTTAAATCAATTGTTCAGGATACATTGTCAAAAACGGTAACAGGAACGGCAGATGTTAGTGATGCTTTTCCAAAAGAGAATGAAACAGTAGAATTAATTAGAAAACAGCTTTTGATTTTATTGAAAAATGATTTGCCCGCCATGACAAAAGAAGATCGGTTTTTCTATTACGACGCTTTCGATTTGAATAACGATAAAAAAGACGAATATTTCGTTGGTTTCTCGAATTCTTATTTCTGCGGAAGCGGTGGTTGTTCAGGTTATATTTTGAATAACGATGGAAGTTTAATGAATGCTTTTACCGTAACCGATTTTCCTATTTATATTACAACTTCATCAACTGATACATTTTACAATCTTATATTTCAAACAGGAGGAAAATTTCATTTTTTGAAAATAAAAAACGGAAAATATCCTTCAAATCCATCCGTTCAGGAAGTTTGGAAAGGAGATATTTCTAAAGAAAATTCGAAGGTTTTGGATATTCAGGGAAAGAAATTAGATAAGTATTCGTTTTAAAATTCAAACCCGACAGGGTTTTTCAACCTGTCGGGTTTCTATCATATTTGAGAAAGCCACTCTAAATCTTCTTTATCTAAATCTTCCTGAGAAATAACTCTGCCATATTTTATATCTTCTTCGCTTTGGTTAAGAATATCTAATTCAAATTGCTCGAATTGGTAAGTTTTTAAGTATTCATGATAATTGATTTACTAGAATTTAATAAGATTGCCTTCTGAAAATTCGGAATTATATTGCTTAAATAAAACTTTTCGTGCCTGATCTCCTGCTTTTACTATTCTTGAATTTGACTTGAAACAAATTTGAGAAAAAATTGATATTGAATCTAATTCAATTTTAGATTTATAAAATTCAATTGTTGCAATTAATTGTTTTGTTGCATCATTTCTTTCTTTTCTTCTATTTCTTGGTTTTACATCTTTCGACTCAATTAAATATAGCTTATTATTTTCAAACAAAACCCAATCACACTTTTTTGAATCTTCATTTTTCATGATGGAGTGTTCATTCTCGAGAAGTAAAATTTCTATCAAATTATCATTTTCTAAACAAAGATTCCAATACTCTTCTTCAGATCTAAACTGAGTTGTTGAGTCTTTAACTTCTTCAAGATAATAAACGGAATTTTCTAATATTTTATAGCAAACATCTTTTTGTAAATCAGGAAAATGAGCTAATAATTCTTCAAAACTCATAAATCTAAAAGTTTATCAAATTCATCAGCAAAAGTATCAGAAACAGAATCTATCATATTCTCTGCAATCTGCCCTAACTTATCATTCATGATCTTTTTTGCTTTCCCATTTTTCAATTCGTAAGCGATAAAGTTTTTAGGATTTAACCAAGATTCTTTTTTAATAATTTTATTTACTTCTTTTGGTTTGGCTTTTCCTTTATCATAAGCTAACAATAAATTATTAATAGAAGCTAAAACAAAAGGACTATGCGTAGTAAGAATTAAATTCTTTCTATCTAACAAACAATTTTTAACAAGGTATTTAATTAGTTCGTGTTGTGCTTTTGGATATAAATTTAATTCAGGTTCTTCAACAACAAAATTGAAATTATATTCTTCTTTTAATGATTTTGAGTATTCTACTAACAATAAAATAGGAATAACAGATTGTAGTCCTGAGGCAGACTCTAATAAATCAACCTTTTCATTTTCATTATGATAGATGTAAGATGTCTTTCCTTCTCTTTTGTATTTAAATTTTTTATCAATAATAGTTAATGGTAGTTCTTTTATAGATTGGATTGCTTTTTCGTATTCTTGTCCAGTAATTAATAAATGTTTTGGAATCTGCACATTATTATTAAGTAAGCCTAAAGCGTTTTCTTTGATTAAATGTAAAAAACTTCTTTCTGAAGGTATGTAGATAGAGTCAAATAAATATAAATCAGGAAATAAGTTTACTACGTTATCAAACAATTCAATATAACAATCTAAATTTTTTTCTTTTCCAATAATAGTAAGAATGGTGTCGATATCTCCAATCGTAAGTTTTTCAAATTTTTCCTTCTTCTTCAAAAATGTATAAAAATTACTTTTTTGTTTATCTGTTATAAAAAATTCAATTATTTCATTTCGATAAAAAACAGAATGTAAATTTAAGGAAATTAATATATTTTTTTTTACATCTTCCTGAGTATCAGTATCAATGTTTAGTCCGTAATTTTTATATTTTATTTTTATATCTTTAAAATATTCTAAAGCACTTTGAATATTAGTATTTGTTGATTCTAGATTATTGAACTCAAAAATAAATGGACTTTTGTCATAACTTATATTTTGATATTTAATATATGTTTGATCATTTAAAAATGAAGAAATGTTATATTTTCTCAACTCATCTTCAAATGAGAGATCTATTTTTTTTCTAAAAATTTCATCTTCCAATATGGAAATTAATTTAGCTAAAGTACTCTTTCCAGAAGCTTGTGCCCCAATAAAAGTAACCATTTCTCTAACTTCGATTTCAATATCTTTTAGAGGTCCGAAATTTTTAACAATAAGTTTTGCTCTTTCCATGTTTTCAAAATTAAGGAAAATTTTTATATAAGAAAAGGAGCTTCAATAAAAGCTCCTTTTTAAATTTTAATATGTTTTAAAGGAATCTATTCCACCAATTCCACAAATTTAAACTCACCATCCACAACCACTTTCGTCAAACCGTGTTTAGATAAATTTTTCATAGAAGCATCCCATTTTTTACCACTTAAATTAGCTGTAATTTTTAATTGCTGAAGATCCATTTTATTTTCATTTCCTTTCAATAAATCGATGATGAATTTTTCTTCGTCAGAAAGTTCAATCTGTGCTTGTTTTTTCTCCGGACGCATTTGCGGAAACAATAAAACTTCCTGAATCGATGCGTTGTTTGTTAAATACATAATCAAACGATCCATTCCAATTCCCATTCCGGATGTTGGCGGCATACCGTATTCTAAAGCTCTTAAGAAATCTTCGTCGATAATTCCGTTTGCTTCATCATCTCCTTTTTCAGAAAGACGCATTTGATCTTCAAAACGCTCACGCTGATCAATTGGGTCATTTAATTCAGAATATGCATTTGCAATTTCTTTACCACAAACCATTAATTCAAAACGTTCTGTAAGTTCAGGATTGTCACGGTGCTCTTTACAAAGAGGCGACATCTCTTTAGGATAATCCGTAATAAAAGTGGGCTGAATATAATTTCCTTCGCATTTAGCGCCAAAAATCTCATCGATCAATTTTCCTTTCCCCATTGTTTTATCAACGTCGATTCCCATTCCTCTTGCCGCTTCAAATAATTCATCTTCATTTTTTCCTGAAATATCAAAACCAGTAAAATGTTTGATAGAATCTGTCATCGTTACACGAGCATAAGGCGCTTTAAAGTTAATTTGGTGTTGACCAAAAGTAACTTCGCTGGTTCCGTTTACGGCAATCGCACAATGCTCAAGAAGGCCTTCAGCAAATTCCATCATCCAGTTGTAGTCTTTGTAGGCTACATATATTTCCATTGCGGTAAATTCAGGATTATGCGTTCTGTCCATACCTTCATTTCTGAAGTTTTTCGAGAATTCATAAACACCTTCAAAACCACCAACAATTAATCTTTTTAAATATAATTCGTTTGCAATACGCATGTAAAGCGGAATATCAAGCGAATTATGGTGCGTGATAAACGGACGCGCCGCAGCTCCACCCGCAATTGGCTGTAAAACCGGAGTTTCAACTTCAAGATATCCTGCATCGTTAAAATAACCACGCATTGCGCTAAATAACTTCGTTCGTTTGATAAAGTTTTCCTTAACCTGCGGATTCACTGTTAAATCTACATAACGCATTCTGTAACGTAACTCAGGATCTGTAAAAGCATCGTGAACGTTTCCGTCCACATCAACTCTTGGTAAAGGAAGAGGACGCAAAGTTTTACTTAAAAAAGTAAATCCACTAACACGAATACATTGTGCACCAACTTGTGTAGTAAATAATTCTCCTTCAATACCAACAAAGTCACCTAAATCAGTTAATTTTTTAAATACCGTGTTGTATAATGTTTTATCATCACCTTCACACAAAACATCGCGATTTACATATAATTGAATACGTCCTTCGCTATCCTGCAACTCAGCAAAACAAGCTTTTCCCTGATCTCTCACGCTCATCAAACGACCCGCAACGATCACCTTTTTACCTTCTTCAAACGATTCCTTTATCTGCTTCGAAGTGTGATTTACAGGAAAAAGATTAGCCGGATAAGGATTGATTCCTAAGTTGCGTAAGTTTTGAAGTTTTTCTCTTCTGATGATTTCTTGTTCTGATAATGCCATTTTGTGCTCTTTTTTAAGTGCGCAAAGATAAAGAAAAGAATGTAGATTTCAGAATGCAGTTTTTAGATTTTTTGAAGCAGAAAATTATCGTATTTCAATCACTTTTTGTCCCGCTATTCATTTCAATCTTTTATGCCGAACCACGGCATAAAAGGATTTCCATTTCTATCGGGGCTAGATAAGAAATTTTTGTTTCTATTAGACGTTTTAGTTGGAATGTATTTTTATAATAATTCAACACAATATTGTCAGGCTGAGCGGAGTCGAAGCCTTCGTAAGTAACTCCATATAGGAATTCGCTAATCTTTGTCGAGTTTCTTGCGAAAAGCTTCGACTCCGCTCAGCCTGACAAAAAACCGATAAAATATTATTTCTGCAAGTAATCAAATAAAAACCTTAGTATCTTAGCAAGTAAGAACCTCAGAACCTTTCCCAAAAATGAAATTCATACCATTCGTAATAATTCTAATTCTCCTTACAAGTTGTCAAGTCACAGAAACCATAACAATCAATCCTGACGGAAGCGGAACAATTGAAGTTATTCAGCTTCGGGACGAAAATAGTTATATGCAATTGGCAGGAGAAAATTATTCAAGAGAAGAAGCTTTTCAGGATACAACTTATGTTTTTAAGGAATATATAGCAAAATACAACGAAACGTTTTTGAAATATACGCCTGAAGAACAAAAGTTATTTCAAAAATATTCGAATGTAAAAGTACATCTCAAAAAAAGCTCTTTCGAAAAAGAATTCCGAAATACATTTACGCAGGATTTTATTAAAGTTTTGGATATTCCTGATTTGTACAAAACCGAAGATTATGCGGATGATCTCGCTAATAATTATGCTTTAACAGCCGAAAATCATTATTATAATATAGATTATACTTTTGACGGAACGGTTTTCAAACGCTTGGTTTCGGTTACAAATACGGGAGAACTTCAAAAAGCGAAAGATCGGTTTAAGAATACGGATCCAAAATATAAAACTTTAAAAATGACGCAATCCTACGTTTTACAATATCATTTTCCTAAGAAAATAAAATCGGTTTCAAATAATAAAGCAGTTATAAGTGCTGATAAAAAAACAATGACATTAGAATTTTTACTTTCAGATTGTTTTCAAAACCCTGAAATGACTAGTTTAGAAGTGGTTTTGGAATAATTTATAGGCCACGGATTTGACGAATTTAAACAGATTGAACGCAGGTTCTTTCGGCTAATCTTTATCAAACTTTGACAAAGATCTTCACTTCAAAAAATAAAAAAAATCAGTGTACGATCCGTTTAAATCCGTCAAATCGGTGGGTAATCTTCACATAAAGCATTCACCAAGTAAAATAGAGTTCGTATATTTGATAAAAATTTAGTCCTATGAAATTATATAAGTTACTTAGTTTTTCTTTTTTAATAGCAACATTAACAAGCTGCACTTTTACCGAAAACATTTATGTAAATGATAACGGAACCGGAAAATTTTCTGTAGATATGGATGGTTCGTCTTTGATGGCAATGGCGGGTGATCAAATTGGAAACCAAATGGGTGCCGATGCAAAAAAAGATATCGATTCGACTTTTACTTTCAAACAATTATTGGCAGAAAAAAAAGATAGTATTGCAAAATTATCTCCTGAAGCTCAAAAGGAAATTAAAAAACTAGAAGATCTTGTTGTTAATATTAAAATGAATGGAGAGAAAAAGGAATTTCTGATGACGTTTTCGAGAGATTTTAAAAACGTAAATGATTTACAGGATATTCTGCAATCTATGGGCACGCTTCAAAAATTAGAAGGCGGCGCAAGCGCTTCGAATCCTTTGGGTGGCGGATTAGGAACCAATAATAGTACCTTAAGTTATACGTACGACGGAAAAAAATTTACACGAAAAGCCATAATCGACAAACAAAAAATAGCCGAAAAAGCAAAAGATACGGCGGCAGATATGTCGAAAATGATTTTTGCTTCTTCCAATTATATTATAAAATATCACTTTCCTAAACGAATTAAAAAGGTTTCGAATCCGGATGCTTTGTTTAGTGAAGACCGAAAAACAATTACAATTCAGTACCCTTTCACGGATTATATGGAGAATCCTGACAAACTCAACTTTGATGTGGAGTTTGAAAAATAATTAAAATGAATAAAAAAATTCAACTTCAAGATTTAGGAAGTAAAGATTATAAATCGACCTGGGAATATCAGGAAGAACTTTTTAAGGACATAGTCGACTTAAAAATCAAAAACAGAAGAGAAGAACTCGAATTGCCAACCCCAAATTATTTGCTGTTTGTAGAACATCCGCACGTTTATACGTTGGGTAAAAGTGGTGATCTTGAGAACCTTTTATTAAACGAAAAGCAACTCGAAGCAAAAGGCGCAACCTTTTATAAAATTAATCGTGGCGGTGATATTACGTATCACGGACCCGGACAAATTGTAGGTTATCCGATTTTGGACCTTGAAAATTTCTTTACGGATATTCATAAATATTTACGTTTTCTGGAAGAATCAGTTATTCTGACATTGGCAGAATATGGATTGGAATCCGGAAGAAGTGAAGGAGAAACCGGTGTTTGGTTAGGTGTTGGAACTCCGTTTGCCAGAAAAATTTGTGCGCTTGGCGTACGCGCTTCACGGTGGGTAACGATGCACGGATTTGCTTTGAATGTAAATGTAGATTTAGGCTATTTTGATAATATTATTCCGTGTGGAATTCGCGGAAAAGGCGTTACTTCATTGCAAGTAGAACTTGGCGTAGAAAAAGTGGATGAAGATGAAGTAAAAGCCAAAATTATAAAACATTTGACTCAATTATTTGAGGCTGAATTTGTTTAAAAGCTTCTAAAATATAAATAGAATGAAAAATGCTGAAGAAAATAACAATTATAAAATTGCTGTTCCTTCAGCATTTGAATCTGTTTTTTCTCATTTCTATTTTGCCGAAAACAAAACAGAATTTCCCATAACCAAAACATTGTTGCCAAGTTTTCAAACCATTCTGGTGTTTAATTTTGGAACAAAATCATCTTTAAAATCACAGCATAATACTGTTTTAGAAATCGAAAAATGTCTGGTTTTAGGTCCAATAAAACAAGCTTTCGAGTATACTTTAGAACCAAATTCAGAAATTTTAGTTGCCAATTTTAAAGAAGATGCTTTTTATAGATTTTTCGGGAATGCTTTATTGACGCATTCCTTGCCCATTCATCCCGATGCTTTAATTCCTGAAAATTGTTTTTCTGCTTTATGGGAAGAATTAAAAATGATTCCTGATATAAAAAATCGCGTTGGGTATATATTAGATTTCTGCAAACCTTATTTGCGGGATAAAAATAGTATTACAACACTTTTAGCTGATTTTAAAGATGAAACTTTAAATCCGATAAAAGCAATTGCTTCAAAAACCAACCAGACAGAACGCAATATTCAGCTTAATCAAAAGAAATTTTTTGGTTATACTATTAAAGAAGTCAATCGATATGAACGGTTTTTAAAAGCTGTTGAAGCAATTCAGCAGGATATTTTAAATGATCTTAAAACAGACTGGCTTTCTATTGTTGATCGGTGTGGTTATTATGATCAAAGTCAGCTTATTCATGATTTTAAATATTATATGGATATTTCCCCAACTAAATTTCTGAAATTCCAGAATGATATTTGTATTTCGAAACCAGAATAAGCCGTTTTCGTTTTCTTACAATTGTATCCAAATCTTGCGTTCTACATTTGTCATGTTCAATCTTTAAAAATAGAAAACATGAAAAATTTAATTATTTATGCGCATCCAAATTCAGCAAGTTTAAATCATTTCTTCAAAGAAACTGTTGTGGAAAGTTTAGAAAATTCAGGACAGGAAGTTGTGGTGAGGGATTTATATGAAATCAATTTTAATCCGGTTCTTTCTTTAGAAGATATGAACGGACAACGCATGGGAAAAGTCGCGAATGAGGTACAAACAGAACAGGATTTTATAAACTGGGCAGATCGAATTATTTTTGTTTATCCAATTTGGTGGACGGGAATGCCAGCGATTATGAAAGGTTATATTGATCGTGTTTTTAGTTACGGTTTTGCTTATCGATACGATCAGGGCGTTCAAAAAGGTTTATTGACGGGAAAACAGACCATCATTATTAATTCGCATGGAAAATCAAATGCAGAATATGAAGCAATTGGTATGGATAAAGCTCTGAAATTAACTTCTGACACCGGGATCTTCACCTATTGCGGATTAGAAATCAAACAGCATTTTTATTTTGATAAAGCTGACAGGGCTTCTGTTGAAGCTATTGAAGACTGGAAAAATCAGATTATAGCTGCTTTTAAATCTGTGGATGAAGTTTCTGTTTTTGTATAGAAATTTATTTTTGGAAAAAAATACTGCAAAAAATGTAAAAATGATGGGTTCAGGGGCAAGATTTTGAATTGATAGTAAATTATAAAAATGTTGAGGTTTTGTGGGGTTTTTATGCTAAATTTGGTATTATGCTTTAACTAAATTTAATTTTAAAACTTATGAGAAAAATCTACTTCCTTTGTTTCCTTTTTATGTTCAATGGTCTTTTTGCTCAAAAGAAGGATAAATTAAGTCCAATTGCAGCTTATGAAAAAGTATGGCAGGAGCATAATAGTGATGTGCGATTAAAATTGATAAAAACAATTTGGTTAGACGACAGTACTTTCGAAGATCCTTCGGCATCTATAAAAGGAACCGTTGCTTTAAATAATGTTATAAACGAATTTTATAAAAAATTTCCGGATGCGATATTAACGTCAGGATCTAAAGTTGTAAAAGACAACTATGTAAGCTGGGATTGGAAAATTCTGGATTCAAAAAATAAACTCATAATGGCAGGCCGTGATTTTGCCAGATTGAATGGTAAAGGACAAGTAAGCAAAATTATTGGTTTTTGGGATACAGATGCTACCTTATCGGAAGCTGAAATTTTGCAACATCTAGAAGCAGATAATTTTAAAGTTGTCGCACAATATTTTGAATATCTTTTTAAAACCAGAAATCTTACTGCAATGTCAACTTTAATCGAAGAAGGAGCCGTTTATAACCAGGCAGAAGGATTGCCTTACGGCGGAACTTATGTTGGTTTTAACGAGTGGACAAAAATGTATGCAAAATCAGCTGAATTTTTTGATTTGCAAATAGAAAAAGAACCTGTTTATTTTAGCGATGCCACTAAAAATGAAGTTATTATTTATTTTACAATAAAATGCAGAGCCAAGAAATCAGGCAAAACACTTTCGATGCCAATTTCTGAGCATTTCGATTTAAAAAACGGAAAGATTACCGCAATCAGGCCTTTTTATTTTGATACCAAGCAATTTGCAGAGTTCTTAAAAAGTAAAAAGTAAAAAGTGGAACAAGTAAAATAATAAAAAACCCAAATAAAAAGGCTTATCGTTTGATAAGCCTTTTATTCTTCAAAAAAATCTAATTCTAATTGATCCGGTAAAAGTCTAAAACTCATTCGGTGGTATTTTGTAGTGCCATATTTTCTAATGGCATCGCGATGTTCCTTAGTTGGATAGCCTTTGTTTTGTTTCCAGTTATACATTGGGAATTCTTCATGAATTTGTTCCATATATTCGTCCCGATATGTTTTTGCTAAAACAGAAGCTGCAGCAATACTCAGGAATTTCCCGTCTCCCTGAATGATACTTTGATTCGGAATCGATTTTAATAATTCAATTTCTGCAGAAGAGAATTGTTTTCCAAAAGTATTCTTTAAACCCAGTTTTGCGTTCAAAGCGCGATTTCCATCCACAATAATAAATTCAGGCTTTTGATGTAATTTCAAAATACATTCCTGCATTCCTTTCATCGAAGCGTTCAGGATATTTATTTCGTCGATTTCTTCAGGAAATAAATGCGTTACGGCGAAACAAACGGCATGCTGTTCAATAAGTGGTCTTAAAAACGCTCTTGTTTTTTCAGACAATTGTTTACTGTCATTTAAAATTTCGTGCTCAAATTCAGCAGGCAAAATTATTGCAGCAGCAGTTACAGGTCCGGCTAAGCAACCACGACCAGCTTCATCAGTCCCCGTTTCGAAAATAAATCCGGAAAAGTTTTTTGCAAGCATTTTTTAAATTTTAAAAAGCAAATATTGTAAATTTTTTCTAAAACAGAAGTAGAGATTAACGAAATATTATATACTTATTGGTTCTATTTTTTTGAGAAGGAACATTTTGTTAATTTTTAACGTTTTATTTCTTGTTATAATTATTTTTTTTAAACAATTGATGAAAATATCTATCATTCAGATAATCTGTGTTTTACAGCTTGATTTTATAGACAATTGTTTATGTTTATTTGTATAAAGTAAGAAAGTAATGATATTTAACGTTTTAAAAATTGTTATTGTAAGAAAATAATTTCATTTTTGTTAAATTATTAACTCAAAATAATTTAGCATGAGATTAAAATTTACATGTATTTTAACCTTCTTAGCCCTGTTTATTATGCAGTTTTCTTTTGCACAGGAAAGAATGATTTCTGGAATTGTTTCAGATGGAGCTGGACCAATTCCCGGTGTGAACGTGAATGTAAAAGGAACAAAAAATAGTGCTCAAACCGATTTGGATGGCAAATATGTCGTTAGGGCAAAAACCGGAGATGCTATTGTGTTTTCATACATGGGATTGCAGGATGTTGTCGTTACCGTTGGGACTTCGTCTACTGTGAATGCTAAAATGCAGGAGGATGGTAAGACATTGGATGAAGTTGTGGTTGTGGCTTTTGGAACCCAGAAGAAACAAGAAATCACGGGAGCAGTATCTAAAATTGACTCAAAAATGTTAGAAACTACACAAGCTTCTAATGCTGTTCAATCCTTGACTGGTAAGGTTGCGGGTGTACAAATTAGTGCAAATTCAGGACAACCGGGAGATGCGCCTCAGGTAAGATTTAGGGGAATAGGATCTATTTCGTCGTCTAACGCACCTTTATATGTAGTAGATGGTATACCATTTAATGGAGATATAAATTCTATAGCGACTCAGGATATTGAATCAATTAGCTTTTTGAAAGATGCTTCGTCAAATGCATTATACGGCAGCAGAGGTGCAAATGGAGTAATTATAGTTACAACCAAAAAAGGTAAAAAAGGGCAGTTAAAAATTACTTATGAAACCAAAATTGGAGTTAATTCAAGATCTGTTCCTGAATATGATATGATTTCAAATCCGGCTGATTATTATAAAGCAGTTTATAACAGGGTTAAAAACGGCTTGATTTATCAGGGGCAAACGTCTGCTAATGCATCAAGTACAGCGGCCCAAAATCTAATTAATGGAGATACGTATTCCCTTGGATACAATAATTATAATGTAGCCAATAATCAGGTTATAAATCCGGCTACCGGAGAAATAAATACAGATGCGAAGTTATTATACCATGATAACTGGTCAAGAGCATTATTTAGGGATGCCATTAGACAAGAGCAATACTTGAGTTTATCAAGCAGTACTGATAATCTTAGTTCTTACTTGTCATTAGGATATCTGTCTGACGGCGGATATACAATTAATTCAGATTTTGAGCGTGTAACTTTAAGAGCAAATGTTGATTATACTGTTTCGAGTAAAGTTAAAGTTGGAACAAATATCAACTATGCACATTCAAATCAAAACGCTCCAATTTCAAAAACATCATCTTCAACTTATAGTAATTTGTTTGGTTGGGCAAGAAATATAGCGCCTATTTATCCAGTTTGGCAAAGAGATGGTAATGGCAATATGATGTATAACGAAGACGGTAGCCGATCTTATGATTTTAACCAGCAAGGCGATAGACCATATGGTTCAAATCTTAATCCTTATGCTACTACGTTATTGAACACAAAATTAAATGAGGAGAATAAATTTGGTGCCAGAGGTTATGTTTCTATTGATTTTTTAAAAGATTTTAATTTTAGATACAATCTTGGATATGATTTATTATCCGGCTATTATTTAACGAGCACTACCGGAGAAGGTGGTGATGATATGGGAGTTAATGGAAGAATAGGAACAGCAACTAAAAATGAATATACATTAACGAATCAGCAATTACTATCTTGGAAAAAAACTTTCGGGCAGCATTCATTTGATGTACTTGTAGGACATGAATCATCTGACTTTACTTCAAAAATGTTAGCGGGGCAAAAAAGTAATGTTGTAATACCTGATTTGCCAGTTATTAGTAATGCTACTAAATATAGTTATGTAGACGGGTATAATGATTTGTATAAAGTTGAAGGCTATTTTTCGAGAGTAAACTATAATTATAAAAACAAGTATTTTGTTAATGGTAGTTTCAGAAGAGATGGATCTTCTGTATTTGCAGAAGAAAACAGATGGGGGAATTTCTATGGTTTTGGAGGCGCATGGTCTGTAATGAAAGAATCATTCTTTCCTAAAACAAAATGGATTACTGATTTAAGAATAAAAGGCAGTTACGGAGAACAAGGAAATGATAATATACTTTATCCGGTAACGTCACAAATTAGTCATCGCAGCTACTTTAGCAGTTTAAGAAATTATTATGCCTATGAGACGCAATATGAAGTTGTTCCTGATTCTGAGGGTAATGCAAGTGTTTTAAATGTTTTCGAATCAGATAGAAATGTTAAATGGGAAAAATCGAAAAATCTAAACGTTGGATTTGATATCACATTATTTGATAGAATTTCTATTGAAGCTGAATATTTCGAAAGAAATGTAAGTGATTTGATTTATAACTTTCCAATTGCTTTATCTACAGGAACTTCATTTGTTTCAAAAAATATTGGAGATATGGGGAATAAAGGTGTTGAGCTAAATTTAGGAATTGATATTATTAAAAATAAAAATGTTTATTTTAATATTTGGGGTAATGCAACGCATTATAAAAATAAGATAACATCATTACCTAAAGCATTTACAGATGGAATTTATCGTTTTGAAGTTGGTGCGCCTGCGTATTCTTATTTCCTGAAGGAATTTGCAGGAGTTGACAAAACGAATGGAGATGCATTATGGTACAAAGACGAGAAAGATGCTTCTGGAAATTTAACCGGAAATAAATTAATTACTAATGTATTTGGAGATGCTACAACATATTTGAGTAAAAAAGATGCCAATCCGGATGTTTACGGTGGTTTTGGAACTCTTTTCAGATTCAGGGATATTACATTCCAGGCAAGTTTTGCTTACCAATTTGGCGGATATATGTATGATGGAATTTATCAAAGTGCCATGTATTCAGGGTCAGATAATATTGGGCAAAATTATCACACAGATGTAACAAAAGCATGGACAGTTGACAATCCAAATTCAGATATACCAAGAATTGATCATATTTCTACTTTTCAAATGGGAGCCTCTGATTATTTCTTAATAAAATCAGATTATATAAGTATTCAGGATGTCTCTATATCGTATGATTTTAAAAATGACAGACTTACCGATTTAGGAATTCAATCGACAAAATTTACTTTGATGGGGTCTAATCTTGCATTATGGTCTGAGAGAAAAGGAATGGATCCAAGATTAAACAACTTAGGCACCAGATCTAATAATGGTCAGTCTCTAAATGTATATGGAGTAATGAAGTCTATTTCATTTGGTTTAACAGTTAATTTTTAAGAACATGAAAAAAATAATAATAATAACATTAACGATGTTGATGTTAACGGGCTGTGATAAGGAATTTTTGGATACCGTACCTCAATCTACCATAAATGATGAGCAGCTTTCTAAATCTGCTTCGGCTAACCAGGCGATTGTAAGCGGAATTTATGCTGCATTGCGATCTTACGGATTAGCAATTGGAGGTAATCACGAAGATTACGGTCATAAATCTGTGCTGTCTGCGATGGATATGATGTCTAACGATATGTTGATGACTAAATCAAGCTGGTACCAGTCCTTTTATACATATTTAGGAAGACAACAAGTAAATTCGAGATCAAGATTAATATGGAATACGTATTATCCTCAAATTAAATCTACAAATATTGTATTAGGCGGTATTCCATCAAATACAACAGATGAAAAATTAAAAGAAATTAGAGGACAAGCTTTAGCATTAAGAGGGTATTTCTATTTTATGTTGGCACGTACTTATGGCCCAACTTATGTAGGAAATGAAGCGAAACTATGTGTGCCTCTTTATACAGAAGTAACATTAGAAGGTAAAGCAAGATCAACAGTAAGCGAAGTATATGATTTGATACAAGATGACTTGAACGAGTCTATCGAGTTATTGGCAGCTTACAAGCGTTCAAACAATGATTCAGTTGATAAGACTGTTGCACAGGCTTTTTTAGCAGATGTTTATTTGGAAATGGGTAAATACTCAGATGCTGCTGCTACAGCACATTTGGCAAGACAAGGTTATTCCTTACTTAACGAAGTTGATTGGATGAATGGTTTTTATATTACAAAATCTAATGAAACTATGTGGGGAGCAACAATGAATTCATCAATTACGACTTTTGTTGCGAATTTCTTTGGGCATTTTGATAATACAAATCCATCAGGATATGCCGGAGGAATGGGCGTTTATAAAAATATAGACAAAAAACTTTATAATAGTATTTCAGATACTGATTTTAGAAAGAAAGCTTTTGTTTCTCCATCAGGCAATGCAACTTATCCATCTTTGCCTGCATATGCAAATATAAAATTCAGAGATCCAACTATAGATTCAGGCAGTTACATTTACTTAAGATCATCAGAAATGTATTATATCGAGGCAGAAGCTCTTGCAAGATCAGGAAATGAAGCATCGGCAAAAGAAGTATTGTACGAAATAACAATTACCAGAGACCCAGCGTATATATTATCATCAAATTCCGGTGCAGCTTTAATAAGTGAAATCATTCTTCAAAAAAGAATTGAATTATGGGGAGAAGGTTGTGCCTGGTACGATATGAAACGTTTAGGAATTGGTTTGTTAAGAGATTATGAAGGAACAAATCATCCGGCTTTCGGTAGATTTAACATTCCGGCTGGGGATAACAAATTTATTTTCCAGATGCCACAAGCAGAAATGGATGCTAATCCTTTAATGATTCAAAACGATTTATAAATTTTTCTCATTAATTTTAAAACTGCCCAAGATTATTGGGCAGTTTTTTTATATGCAAGCTTGAAAACTTCCCAATACTAAAAGTATTTTTTTATACGTTTTTATCTTTTACCTTTGCTTGATAAATTTTGTCGAAATAATTACATATAAAGCCATCAAATGAGAATATTCTTTTTTCTATATCTATTAGTTGTACCAACTTTATTGTTTTCTCAGGAAAAAACTACTTCTAAAAATAGTTTAGATATGAATACAAAATATTCAAGCATAACTGATACCGTTAAAAAGAAAAAATCGTTAGTTGCTACTATTGATCAATATCAAATTATTACGTTAGAACACGATACGACTTATGTCGATACATCTTTAACCTTAAAAAGTGCCTACAAACAAAACCATATCCGAAAGGATGATTTTGGACTTTTGCCGTTCTCTAATATTGGACAAGTTTATAATACGTTGCAATACAGTTTAACCAGTTTTTCTCCTTATCCGGAGATTGGTTTTAAAGGAAAACATTTTAATTACATGGAGGCAGAGGATATTAGATATTATTCGGCTGCAACCCCATTTACAGAATTGTTCTTTAATACAACAATAAATAAAGGGCAGAACGTAGATTCATTTATTACATTAAATACGTCTAAAAACCTTAATTTTTCTATCGCTTACAGAGGATTACGTTCAGAAGGAGATTATATAAATCAATTGGTTAGTGCAGGAAATTTCAGGTTTACAACGAGTTACGCAACAACTAACCGAAGATATGCTATAAACGGACATTTTACCGTCCAGGATAATTCGGCAGAAGAAAATGGTGGAATTACAACACCTGAAGATTTTGAAAGTGATAATAAAGATTTTAAAAATCGCCAGAGATTACAAGTATTCCTGACTAACGCAAAGTCATTTTTAAAAGGAAGACGTTTGTTTTTTGATCATGCTTTTAGAATAAACCCAACTGACGGAAATAATAATTTATATGTAACGCATCAGTTTAATTACGAAAATAAATTTTTCGAATACAATCAGCCCACCGTTGCCTCAACAATTACGTCATCAACCGGAGGAACTACTACGACTTTTCGTTTTGGAGAATCTTACGTAGCAAACAATATAAACGATCAGACACATTACGAAAGATTATATAATAAAGTAGGACTTGCTTATGAGAATTCACTTTTAGGAAAATTCAATTTTTTTGTAGACGATTATAGATCAAATTATCAGTTTAACAGAATAATAATTTTTAAAGACGGAAGAACAATTCCGGATAATTTATTCCAGCAGATCAATAATTTTGGAGGACAATACGAATATCAAAAAAACAAATGGAACGGGCGTTTTTTATATTCAAGATCAATTACAAATCAATCATTATCTGATTTAGATGCCAAATTAAGATACAATCTGAATGATAAAATTCAGTTCGATTTCAGATACCGAAACATTAATAAATTACCTAATAACAATTATAATTTATATCAAAGCAGTTACGTAAAATACAATTGGTCGAATAATTTTAAAAACGAAAAAATCAATTCGCTTAGCGCCAATGTTTTTACACCATGGTTAAATGCTGAGGTACAATATTCTGTTTTAAAAGATCATTTGTATTTTGAAGACGTTTCTACGCCGGCAGAAACAGCTTTTTACGAACAAATTGTAAATCCGGCCCAGTACGGAAATGTAATTAATTATTTATCTGTAAAAGCAAGCAGAGAATTTAAATTTGGTCCTTTTGCTTTAGATAATACATTGTTATATCAAAAAGTAGATCAGTCTGATTTGATTTTAAATGTACCTGATTTTGTAACCAGAAATACATTTTATTACTCAGGTTATTTCTTTAAAAAAGCATTGTATATGCAGAGTGGAATTGTTTTTAATTATTTTACAAAGTATTATGCAAACGATTATAATCCGGTTATTGGAGAATTTTTTGTTCAGAAGAATAAAGAAATTGGAAATTATCCGTTATTTGATGTTTTCGTAAATTTCAGAATTCGTCAGACCCGATTTTATTTCAAAGGAGAACACATAAATGCTCTTTTTGGTAAAACCGATTATTACTCAGCGCCTAATAATCCTTATCGTGATTTTGTTATCCGATTTGGTTTAGTTTGGAATTTCTTCCAATAAAATTAGGTTCTGCTTCCTATTTAAAACTAAATATTAAAATTAAAATAAAATGGACTTTTCAAAAAATATTTTAGAAACAATAGGTAATACGCCTTTGGTAAAACTCAACAAAATTGTTGCTGAAATTGATGCGTTGGTATTGGCAAAAGTCGAAACTTTTAATCCGGGAAATTCTGTAAAAGACAGAATGGCCGTAAAAATGATTGAAGATGCTGAAGCTGATGGGCGATTAAAACCTGGTGGAACTATTATTGAAGGAACTTCTGGAAATACCGGAATGGGATTGGCACTTGTGGCCATCATAAAAGGATATAAATTGATTTGTGTGATATCAGACAAACAATCTAAAGAGAAAATGGATATTTTACGTGCCGTTGGTGCCAAAGTTGTAGTTTGTCCAACAGATGTTGAACCAACAGATCCACGTTCTTATTATTCGGTATCAAAAAGATTAGCTGAAGAAACACCAAATTCCTGGTACGTAAATCAGTATGATAATATGTCAAATTCATTGGCACATTATGAGCAAACCGGACCGGAAATCTGGAAACAAACAGATGGTAAAATCACTCATTTTGTGGTTGGAGTCGGAACTGGCGGAACGATTTCAGGAGTTGGAAAATATTTAAAAGAACAAAACCCAAATATTAAAATCTGGGGAATTGACACTTACGGTTCTGTTTTTAAAAAATACCATGAAACCGGAATTTTTGACGAAAATGAAATTTACTCGTATATAACAGAAGGAATTGGAGAAGATATTTTACCTAAAAATGTTGACTTTTCTTTGATTGATGGTTTTACAAAAGTAACCGATAAGGATGCAGCGGTTTACACCAGAAAAATTGCTCTTGAAGAAGCTATTTTTGTTGGAAATTCTGCCGGAGCTTGTATAAAAGGATTGTTACAGCTTAAGGAACATTTTAAACCCGAAGATGTTGTTGTAGTGCTTTTTCACGATTCTGGAAGCCGTTATGTGGGAAAAATGTTTAACGATGACTGGATGCGTGAACGTGGCTTTTTAGAAGAAAATATAACAAAGGCCGAAGATGTTATCAAAGATCATATCGATAAAGAATTGATCGTTGTCCGTACAGAAGAATTGGTTTCGCACGCAATTGAGCGTATGCGTAAATATAAAATCTCGCAAATTCCTGTTGTAGATATTAACGGATTTGTTGGTTCTGTTGACGAAACAGATTTATTCAGAAGTTATGTTGCCGATAAAAATGTTGCCGAAAAACCTATCAAAGAAGTAATGGGCAAACCTTTCCCGATTGTAAAAATGGGAACTCCTATAGAAGAAGTTTCTAAGTTATTTACCAAAGAAAATGATGCTGTATTAGTTGATTTAGGAAACGGAAATCATCATATTATTACCAAATATGATATTATTGGATCAATAAAATAAGACAATTTTAATAACGTTATAAATCCATAAATCTAGTTTTTGAGAAATTAGATTTATGGATTTTTTTATCTTTAAAACATTAAAAATGAACTTTACCGCTATAGATTTTGAAACGGCGACAGGTTATCATCCTTGTTCAGTTGGAATTGTTACCGTGCAAAACGGAATAATTGTAGATGAATTCGTTACTTTAATTAAGCCGCCAAATAATGAATATAATCCGTTTACGATCCAAGTTCACGGAATCTATCCAAGAGATACAATCAACGCAAAATCTTTCCGACAAGTTTTTCCAGAAATTGAAAGAAGGTTAAAAAATCGTGTTGTAGTAGCACATAACGAAAGTTTTGATCGTAATGTTTTAATGAAATCAATGGCATTGCATGGTTTAAACTATGAAGATCTGAATATTGCTTTGAAATGGGAATGCACTGTTAAAATTTATAAGGCAAAAGGTTTAAAACCAACTAAATTAAGTGATTGCTGTCGTGAAATGAAAATTCAGCTGAATCATCACGAGGCATTATCTGATGCTCGGGCTTGTGCAAAACTATATATGTTGAGATAAAAATTATTATTTTGTAAGATTAATATTATTTTTTAATTAATTTTAGGTTTTTATAAATCATAAGTAAAAACCAAAAAATGAAAGAAGATTTTCTTCATTATCTCTGGAAATTCAAGAAGTTTGAAACATTGAATTTAAGAACAACTCAAAATGAACCAATAGTAATTACTAAAACTGGGGATTATTTAGGACTTTCTGGTCCGGATTTTTTCAATGCTCAAATTAAAATTGGCGATCAAAAATGGGCAGGAAATGTCGAAATTCATTTAAAATCTTCGGATTGGTATATACATCATCATGAAAAAGATACCGCTTATGAAAATGTAATTCTACATGTTGTTTGGGAAAATGATGCGGCAATATTCAGGGAGAACAATACTGAGATTCCGGTTTTGCTTCTCAAAGATTATGTTTCATTAGATATGATATCAAACTATCAGGAATTGCTTTCTCCGAAATCATGGATTTTTTGCGAAAGACAAATCGTTGAGATTGATGATTTTATTTTCAAAAACTGGCAGGAACGATTGTTTTTTGAACGTCTGGAACGTAAATCAAAATTTATATATGATTTGCTTGAAACCACAAATAATGATTGGGAAGCTGTATTATTTTGTTTGTTAGCAAAGAATTTTGGACTAAATACAAACGGAAATTCTTTTTTACAAATTGCGAAAGCCATTCCGTTTTCAATTATCAGGAAAGAAAGTTTTGAAATTGAAAATCTCGAAGCGTTACTTTTAGGTACTTCAGGATTGTTAGATGCAGAAAAAGAAGATGTTTATTTTACAGATTTAAAACTCAGGTATTTTTATCTTTTGCATAAATACCAGTTAGAAAAATGTCATATAGATCCCGTTCAGTTTTTTAAACATCGTCCGGATAATTTCCCTACAATTAGGCTTTCGCAGTTGGCTAATTTGTATGGAAAACATCAAAATCTATTTTCTAAAATAGTTACTTTAAAATCAGTTAAGGATGTCTATAATTTATTAGGCGTTTCAGCTAGTTTTTATTGGCATAATCATTATCAGTTTGATAAAGAAAGTCCGAAGAAATCAAAACTTTTATCAAAATCATTTCTGGATTTAGTCATTATAAATACCATAATTCCAATTCAGTTTGCGTATTCAAATATAATGGGAGAATTAATTTCTGAGGATTTAATAACATTTATGAATGAAGTTTCACCAGAGAAAAACGGCATAATAGAAAAGTTTAATTCTTTTGGAATTTTATCTAAAAATGCCTTTGAAACACAAACATTACTAGAACTTAAAAATGAATATTGCAATCATAAATCCTGTTTAAAATGTGCTTTAGGAATGGAGTTACTTAAAAATAATTAGATAATTAGAAAATGTGTCAATTAGATAATTTTGTACTTTTGTGTCATTCTAAATGCAAATGTCATCCTGAGCGAGTCGAAGGATAAATCTAAAATCTAAAATAAAAATGTCAGCAATTTTAAAACTTAAGTTTTTCTTTGAGAAATACGGATTTCATGTTTCGTCGCGACTTGCAGATAAACTGGGAATGCGTGTAACGAGTGTAAGATTATTTTTTATCTATATTTCGTTTGTTACGGCGGGTTTAGGTTTTGGAGTTTATCTTACTTTGGCATTCTGGATTCGTTTAAAAGATTTAATTCGCGCAAAACGAACATCAGTTTTTGATTTATAAATCAATTTAAAACATAAAAAAAGGATCATAAAGTAATTTACTTCATGATCCTTTTTTTATTTTATATCGAAAATTATTTTTCCGGATTGTTCAATTTACTGTTTTTCTTACCGTAAATGAAATAGATAACAATTCCTAAAGCCATCCAGACTACAAGTCTAATCCAGCTTTCGTTAGGTAATGAATACATTAAAGCCAAACAGATAACAATACCTGCAATTGGTACAAAAGGAACTAACGGAGTTCTGAAAGATCTTGGAGCGTCAGGCATTCTTTTACGCATAACCATTACCCCAATACAAACCAGAACAAAAGCCAATAAGGTTCCGATACTTACCATATGCCCTAAATCACTTACCGGAACTAAACCTGCAAATAAACTTACGAATACTAAGAAGAAAAGGTTAGTTTTCCATGGCGTACGGTATTTAGCATGAATTGAGCTGAAGAATGGAGGTAATAAACCATCTTTACTCATTGTATAAAACACACGGCTTTGTCCCATAAGCATTACCAACATTACAGAAGTATAACCTGCTAAAATAGCTACAATTAAACCAGTTTGTAAAAAGTCGTAACCTGTTTTTGCAAAAGCAGTTGCTGCAGGTTTAGCATCTCCGGCGAATTCTTTATAGTTAACAAGACCTGTCATTACGTGAGCAAAAAACACATATAACAAAGTACAGATAATAAGTGAACCTAAAATACCAATTGGCATTCCTTTTTGTGGGTTTTTTGCTTCCTGAGCAGCTGTAGATACAGCGTCAAAACCAATAAAGGCAAAAAATACTGTTCCTGCACCGGCTGCGATTCCAGACCATCCAAATTCACCAAAAACACCTGTGTTTTGAGGAATATAAGGCGTATAGTTTGAAGTATCAATATAGCTCCATCCCAAAACGATGAAAATAATTACTACTGCTACTTTTACAACTACTAAAAAGTTGTTTAAAGATGCAGATTCTTTTGTTCCTCTGATCAATAATAAAGATAACATTGATACAATAAAGATGGCAGGTAAATTTACAATTCCGCCTTCAATTATAGTTCCGTCACTCAATTTTAGAGTTTCCCAGGGCGAACAAATATAGTTGTGAGGGAGGTGAATTCCGTATTTGTTTAGCAATTCGAGTAGATAACGCGACCAGCTTACTCCAACGGTTGCGGCTCCTAAGGCATATTCCAAAACTAAATCCCAACCAATAATCCACGCCATAAATTCTCCCATTGTAGCATACGAATAGGTATAAGCACTACCGGCAACAGGAATCATTGAAGCAAATTCTGCATAACAAAGTCCTGCGAAAGCACATCCAACCGCTGCTAAAATAAACGAAAGTGTTACGGCTGGCCCAGCATGTTCTGCTGCTGCAATTCCGGTTAACGAGAATAATCCGGCTCCAATAATGGCACCAACTCCAAGCGCAACAAGTGAGCGTGAAGATAAGGTTCTTTTTAAGCCTTTTTCAGATTCGGATGCTTCGTCAAGCAATACCGAAAGTGGTTTAGTTTTCCAAATTGACATACTATTATATTGGTTTATTGTTATTAAGCTCCAAATGTATCGTTTTTTGTAAAAAATAAAAACAATTATCTCTTTTTAAGTTATAAAATATTTAAATTTTTGATAAAACATACCATGAATATTCCTTAAACACTGAAATTCATTAAATTAATCGGGGTTTAACAGTAGAATAATCATTTCGCAAAATAGTCATTTTTTTAATACTTTTCTTAATAAAATGATTTATTTTCGCCAACGGTATATTTTAATTAGAAAGAGAAATTTTATTAAATAATGAGTTTTAAAGCAGTATTACTACATTTTAAGTTTACAAATCAACAGCGCACGGGAATTTTTTTACTTTTTGCTATTATAATTGTATTACAGTTGGTTTATTTTTTTGTTGATTTTAACCTGCCGGAAAAATCTTTTCCGGAAAAAGAACAATGGCTGTCTTTGCAGGCTGAAGTAGATGCTGCAAAATCGATAAAGTATAATGAAAAACCAAAAGTTTATTCTTTTAATCCAAATTTTATTTCAGATTATAAAGGATACAAATTAGGAATGTCTGTAAAGGAGATTGATCGCTTATTGGAATTTCGGAAAGAAAATAAATATGTAAATTCTGCAGAAGAATTTCAGCAAGTAACAAAAGTTTCAGATTCTTTATTAAAAGTTATTTCTCCTTTTTTTAAATTCCCGGATTGGATTAAAAATAAATCTAATTTTAAAACAGAAAAGAAAGAGTATGTTCAGAAGCCTTACCTTAAAAAAGAAAAAATGGCAATCTTAGATATAAATCAGGCAACTCAGGAAGATTTAATCAAAATTTATGGCATTGGTGAAGCTTTATCTTTACGAATTTTAAAACAAAAAGAAATTTTAGGAGGTTTTGTTTCTATGGAACAAATGAATGATGTTTGGGGACTTTCACCGGAAGTAATCATAGAATTAAACGCTCATTTTAAAATTATAATGCCTTCAAACTTTAAAAGAATAGCCATAAACGATGCTTCTTTAAAAGAATTATCGCAGTTTCCGTATTTCAGATATGCTTTGGCAAAACAAATAGTAACAAGCAGAAGTATGAACGGAAATTTTAATAATATTGAGGATTTATCAAAAATTAAAGGTTTTCCTGTTGATAAAGCAAAAATAATTAGTTTATATTTGGAGTTCTAAAAAAATAGCACATAATGAATTTTGATTACAACGAAACGCAGTCGATGATTGCTCAATCTATAAAAGATTTTGCCGAAAAAAATATCAGACCTTTTATAATGGAATGGGATGAGGCTCAAATTTTTCCAATTTCACTATTTAAAAAATTAGGCGAAATGGGATTTATGGGAGTTTTAGTACCTGAAGAATACGGAGGATCAGGATTGGGATATCATGAATATATTACAGTTATTGATGAAATTTCAAAAGTAGATCCTTCAATTGGATTGTCTGTTGCGGCTCATAATTCCTTATGTACCAATCATATCTTAACTTTTGGAAATGAAGAGCAAAAGAAAAAATGGCTGCCAAAATTAGCTACAGCTGAACATATTGGAGCCTGGGGTTTAACAGAACATAATACAGGTTCTGATGCCGGAGGAATGAATACAACAGCTGTAAAATACGGTGATGACTGGATTGTAAATGGAGCAAAAAACTTTATTACCCATGCTATTTCCGGAGATGTTGCAGTAGTAATTGTACGTACGGGAGAAAAAGGGGATTCTAAAGGAATGACTGCTTTTGTTTTTGAAAAAGGAATGAAAGGATTTACCTCGGGAAAAAAAGAAAATAAATTAGGAATGCGTGCCAGTGAAACAGCAGAATTAGTTTTTGATAATTGCCGTGTTCCCGATGCAAACAGATTAGGAGAAGTTGGCCAGGGTTTTGTTCAGGCTATGAAAATATTAGATGGAGGTAGGATTTCAATTGGAGCTTTATCTCTTGGAATTTCAAAAGGTGCTTATGAAGCAGCATTAAAATATTCTAAAGAAAGATATCAATTTGGTCAGCCAATCAGTAGTTTTCAGGGAATTTCGTTTAAGTTAGCTGATATGGCAACCGAAATCGAAGCTTCAGAATTGTTGTTGCATAAGGCTGCGTATTTAAAGCAACAGCATAAGCCAGTAACAACACTTGGTGCTATGGCAAAAATGTATGCATCAGAAGCTTGCGTTAGAATTGCAAACGAAGCCGTTCAGATTCATGGTGGTTACGGTTATACAAAAGATTTTCCGGTAGAGAAATTCTATCGTGATTCTAAATTATGTACAATTGGCGAAGGAACTACAGAAATTCAAAAATTAGTTATTTCAAGAAATCTGCTAAAAGAATAAGATGTTTTAGTTGGGCGTGCCCATACAAACAAAAGCCATTTAGCAAACGTTAAGTGGCTTTTGTTCTTATGGTCGTCGGGCTTTCCATTTCAATCCCTCACGCATTTTCGGTTATGATATAGATTATTGAATGAATAAGATTTTTTTAAATAAAAAGGCAGTAATAAGAGCAAGTTTACGATCAAATTTTAGTTGTAAAATAATGCTTCAGCTCTGTTTTCTATATTCTTTTTTCTTTCTTCAAAAATAATTCATAATTTATAACTCATAATTAAAAATAATAGTTACTTTTGCACCCTTAACGAGAGGAGGTGTCTATATTATGTTAATTATACCAATTAAAGACGGAGAAAATATCGATAGAGCATTAAAGCGCTATAAAAGAAAATTTGATAAAACAGGAACTGTTCGTCAATTAAGAGCACGTACTGCTTTTATTAAGCCTTCTGTAATCAAAAGAGCTCAAATTCAAAAAGCTGCTTACATCCAAAACATGAGAGATGGTTTAGAGAGTTAGTATATAGCTTTATAAAAATAAATTACCGTTAGTATCATAATTTTTGATGCTAACGGTTTTTTTATGCTTAATTTTGAGATGCATAATATATATAAGTAGAAAAATAAATTAAATAAGAATTTATTTTATGAAATCAAATAAGGAGGCATTTCGTGATTATCTTCAATTGGAGAAAAAATATTCTGCACATACGGTCAATGCTTATTTGAATGATATTTTGTTTTTTGAAACTTTTAATAAGGCTAATTTCGAACAAGAAAATATCGAGCAGGTAAATTACAGTCAGATTAGAAGTTGGATTGTTTCATTGGTTGATGCGGATATTTCGAATGTTTCTGTTAACCGAAAAATGGCTTCATTAAAAGCGTTTTATAAATTTCTTCTAAAAACAAAACAAATCGAAGTAAGTCCAATGTTGAAACATAAGGCTTTGAAAACGCCTAAAATTGTCCAGATTCCTTTTTCTGAAAAAGAATTGGTCGATTTAATGCAGGAAGTTGGTAATCCGGTTGGTTTTGAAGAAGTCAGGGATAAGCTTATTGTAGATGTTTTTTATACTACCGGAATGCGAAGGGCAGAGTTGATAGGTTTAATGATGCGTAATGTTGATTTGTCTTCTGGTGTAATTAAAGTTTTAGGAAAACGGAACAAAGAGCGTATTATTCCTATTTTGCCAATTATAACAGAGCAGTTTGATTTGTATTTAAAGGAACGCGCTTCGGTTGAAAACATAGTAGATAAGGATTATTTTTTTATTTCGAAAAAAGGGTTAAAATTGAGCGAATCTTTTGTGTATCGATTAATAAATTCTTACTTTAGTAGGGTCTCTGAGAAGGTAAAAAAAAGTCCGCATGTGCTTCGGCATACTTTTGCGACTCACTTGTTAAATAACGGAGCAGATTTAAATTCAGTTAAGGAATTATTAGGGCATTCGAGTTTAGCGTCTACACAAGTTTATACTCATAATAGTTTAGCGGAGCTTAAAAAGGTATATACTAACGCGCATCCAAGAAATAAATGATAATTCTGAAATGTTTAACCCTAAAATTAGTATTATGAAGGTAGATGTTCATGCAGTTAACTTTACTGTTGACAGAAAATTGGTAGATTTTATTCAGGAGAGAATGGATAAGCTAGAAAAATATTATGATCGCGTAGTTTCGGCAGACGTTTTTTTAAAGGTCGAGAGAACAAGTGATAAGGAGAATAAGGCAGTAGAGATTAAGATTAATGTTCCGGGAGATGATTTTTTAGTGAAAAAACAATGCAAAACCTTTGAAGAAGCAGTCGAACTTTCGGCAGAATCTTTAGAGCGTTTACTAGTAAAAAGGAAAGAAAAGGTAAGAGCACACATATAATTGAAATTTTTTTCAAAAAATGTTTTGATACAAAGATAAAATAGCTACATTTGCAGTCCGTTAGAAATAGCGGACTTTTTTATTGATATTGCCAGCGTAGCTCAGTTGGCTAGAGCAGCTGATTTGTAATCAGCAGGTCGTGGGTTCGAGTCCCTCCGCCGGCTCAAAAATATTTCAAATGCGATTTGAAATTTGTTCTTTAAAATTATGAAATAAAACAAATTTAGGTTCTTAATTTGGTTTTAGGGTAATCTAAAATCTTAAGTCAGAAATCTAAGATTGTCCGGGGAGATACTCAAGCGGCCAACGAGGGCAGACTGTAAATCTGCTGTGTGAACTTCGCAGGTTCGAATCCTGCTCTCCCCACAAAAAGAAGTTAAGATTTCAGAGCGTAGATTTCAGATTTTAAATCTAAAATCTATAAATACAATCTAAATCAGAACTCTCTGCCGACTTAGCTCAGAGGTAGAGTGCTTCCTTGGTAAGGAAGAGGTCACGGGTTCAATTCCCGTAGTTGGCTCAAGTAAGTAGGAAATTGAAAATTAATATATAACTAAGATTAAAAATTAAGTAAAATGGCAAAGGAGAATTTTAATCGTTCCAAACCGCACTTAAACATAGGTACAATTGGACACGTGGATCACGGAAAAACTACATTAACTGCTGCAATTACAAAAGTATTGTCTGATGCAGGTTACTGTCAAGCAAAATCGTTTGATCAAATCGATAACGCTCCAGAGGAGAAAGAAAGAGGTATTACTATTAATACATCACACGTAGAGTATGAAACAGCTAACCGTCACTACGCTCACGTTGACTGTCCAGGTCACGCGGATTACGTAAAGAACATGGTTACTGGTGCTGCTCAAATGGACGGAGCTATCTTAGTAGTTGCTGCTACAGATGGTCCAATGCCACAAACTCGTGAGCACATCCTTTTAGGTCGTCAGGTAGGTATTCCAAGAATCGTTGTTTTCATGAACAAAGTGGATATGGTTGATGATGCTGAATTGTTAGAGCTTGTTGAGATGGAAATCAGAGATTTATTATCTTTCTACGAATATGATGGAGATAATGGTCCTGTAGTTCAAGGTTCTGCTTTAGGAGGATTGAATAATGATCCTGCTTGGGTACCAAAAATCATTGAATTAATGGAAGCTGTTGATGCTTGGATCGAAGAGCCAGTGCGTGACGTAGCTAAACCATTCTTGATGCCGGTTGAAGATGTATTTACAATTACTGGTCGTGGAACTGTTGCTACAGGTCGTATCGAAACAGGTATTGCTAATACAGGAGATCCAGTTGAAATCATTGGTATGGGAGCTGATAAATTAACTTCTACTATTACAGGAGTTGAGATGTTCCGTAAAATCCTTGATAGAGGTGAAGCTGGAGATAACGTAGGTTTATTGTTAAGAGGTATTGATAAAGAATCTATCAAAAGAGGAATGGTTATCATTAAGCCAGGATCAGTAAAACCACACGCTACTTTCAAAGCTGAGGTTTATATCTTGAAAAAAGAAGAAGGTGGACGTCATACTCCATTCCATAATAACTACCGTCCACAGTTCTACGTCCGTACAACTGACGTAACAGGAGTTATTACTTTACCAGAAGGAGTAGAGATGGTAATGCCAGGAGATAACTTGACTATCAATGTTGCTTTATTAAGCCCAATCGCAATGAGCGTAGGTTTACGTTTCGCTATCCGTGAAGGTGGTAGAACAGTAGGTGCGGGTCAGGTAACTGAAATCGTAGGATAATCCTATAAAATTTATAAAAAGCCAGTTGATTTTCATAACTGAAATCACTGGCTTTTAATTACGGGCGTAGTTCAAGGGTAGAATAGCGGTCTCCAAAACCGTTGATGGGGGTTCGAATCCCTCCGCCCGTGCAATATAAAATATATCAAATGACAAAAGTTACTAATTATTTATCAGAGGCTTTCGAAGAGTTAAAGTCAAATGTTACTTGGCCTGCTTGGGCTGAGGTTCAAAAATTGACAATTGTTGTGGCTGTATTTTCGGTTTTATTCGCTTTGGCAACATGGGGAGTAGACGAATTTTTTGCAAAAGCTTTGGCTGGATTTTTTAACTGGTTAAAAGGATAATTTTTTTGTGATGGCAGATAATAATGTGAAAAAATGGTACGTGGTTAGAGCAGTAAGCGGACAAGAAAATAAAGTCAAAGCTTACATCGAAACTGAGATTGCCAGACTAGGTATGGGTGATTATGTTTCCCAAGTTTTAGTACCTACAGAAAAAGTAGTTACTGTAAAAGAAGGAAAGAAAATGTCTAAGGATAAAGTTTATTTCCCTGGATATGTTATGATCGAAGCCAATTTAGTTGGTGAGATACCTCATATTATTAAGTCTATTACTAGTGTAATTGGATTTTTAGGTGAGATCAAAGGGGGAGAACCTGTTCCTTTGAGACTTTCTGAAGTAAATAGAATGTTAGGTAAAGTAGATGAGTTAGCTGTAAATACAGATACTCGTGCTATTCCTTTTAACTTAGGTGAAACTGTTAAGGTGATCGATGGTCCTTTTAATGGGTTTAACGGTACGGTTGAAAAAATCAATGAAGAAAAGCGTAAACTTGAAGTTATGGTTAAAATTTTCGGAAGAAAAACACCGTTAGAATTAAGTTTTATGCAAGTTGAAAAAGTATAATTTTTGTTACATCTATAATAACCACTATAATCGCTTCCTATGATTATGGTGTTAAATTTTTTAAAAAATGGCTAAAGAAATTAGTAAGGTAGTTAAACTACAAGTTAAGGGAGGTGCTGCGAATCCGTCGCCACCGGTTGGACCTGCTTTAGGAGCTGCTGGGGTTAATATCATGGAGTTCTGTAAGCAGTTCAATGCTAGAACACAAGATAAACCTGGCAAAATATGCCCAGTACAAATTACTGTGTATAAAGACAAATCATTTGATTTTGTTGTTAAGACTCCTCCAGCTGCTGTCCAATTATTGGAAGCTGCAAAGCTAAAGTCTGGATCAGGTGAACCAAATCGTAAAAAAGTAGCTAGCGTTACTTGGGACGTTATCAAAGCAATTGCTGAAGATAAAATGGTAGATTTAAATGCATTCACAATCGAATCTGCAATGAGCATGATCGCTGGAACTGCTAGATCTATGGGTATAACTGTATCAGGAGATGCTCCTTTTTAATTAAGAGAAAGAAATGGCAAAATTAACAAAAAAGCAAAAAGAGGCTGCTTCAAAAATTGAAAAGAACAAACTATACTCTTTAAAAGATGCAGCTGCATTAATTAAAGTTATAGCTTCTGCAAAATTTGATGAGTCTGTTGATATCGCAGTTCGTTTGGGTGTAGATCCAAGAAAAGCGAATCAAATGGTTAGAGGTGTAGTTACATTACCTCACGGAACTGGTAAAGACGTTAAAGTATTAGCATTGGTTACTCCAGATAAAGAAGCGGAAGCTAAAGAAGCTGGAGCTGATTATGTAGGTCTTGACGATTACTTACAAAAAATTAAAGATGGTTGGACAGATGTTGATGTTATTATCACTATGCCGGCTGTTATGGGTAAATTAGGTCCATTAGGTCGTATTTTAGGACCTAGAGGTTTAATGCCTAACCCTAAAACAGGTACTGTAACTATGGATGTTGCAAAAGCTGTTGCAGAGGTAAAAGCTGGTAAAATTGACTTTAAAGTTGATAAAACTGGTATTGTACATGCAGGAATTGGTAAAGTTTCTTTTGGAGCTGAGCAAATTTATGACAATGCACACGAAATTATTCAAACATTAATCAAACTTAAACCAACTGCTGCTAAAGGTACCTATATTAAAGGTATTCACCTTACAAGCACTATGAGTCCTGCAATTGCATTGGATCCAAAAGCAGTATAATTGGTAGTTAATAATTTTTAGTATGACTAGAGAAGAAAAATCAATCGCGATTGAAGATTTAACTGCACAGTTAGCTGGTACAAATATTATTTATGTATCTGATATTTCTGGATTAAACGCAGAAACAACTTCAAACTTGAGAAGAGCTTGTTTTAAAGCAGGTATTAAATTAGAGGTTGTAAAAAATACTTTGCTTGCAAAAGCAATGGAAGCTTCTGCTAATGACTATGGTGATTTACCTTCAGTATTGACTGGTAATAGTGCTATATTTATTTCAGATGTTGCAAACGCACCTGGAAAAATAATTAAAGATTTCAGAAAAAAATCGGCTAAACCTGTATTAAAAGGAGCTTATATTAATTCTGAAATTTATATTGGAGATGATCAATTAGATGCATTAGCAACTATTAAATCTAAAGAAGAGCTTCTTGGAGAACTTATTGGATTATTGCAATCACCAGCACAAAGAGTTATTTCTGCTTTACAAAATCAATTCGCAAAAAGCGAAGAAGAAGCTGAGGCATAATAATTCGAAACAAGGATTATTCCTTGTTGCTTAATTAGCGCACAATAAATAAATTATATTTTACAAATCATTTTAAACGATAGAAAAAATGGCAGATTTGAAACAATTCGCAGAACAATTAGTTAACTTAACAGTTAAAGAAGTTAACGAATTAGCAACAATATTAAAAGACGAGTATGGTATCGAGCCTGCTGCTGCAGCTGTAGTAGTTGCTGCTGGTGGTGGAGAAGGTGCTGCTGAAGAAGCACAAACTGAATTTACAGTTGTATTAAAAGAAGCTGGTGCTTCTAAATTAGCAGTTGTAAAATTAGTAAAAGAACTTACAGGTTTAGGTTTGAAAGAAGCTAAAGATGTAGTTGACGGTGCTCCAAGTAACGTTAAAGAAGGTGTTTCTAAAGAAGAGGCTGAAGGTCTTAAAAAATCATTAGAAGAAGCTGGAGCTGTAGTTGAGCTTAAATAAGTTCACTCGGTTTTAAGAACTAGGTTTAGGTCTTGAGTTAACTCAATGGCCTAAACCATTTTTCGTATAATAAAATATATCCAATTTTATTATTCAAATAGTTTAAAATACGAAAAAGTTTTTGATCAATACGAAGAAAAAAGATTGAACCTAATTTATCGGTTTATTTTTAAAGATGTATTGATTATAATAAGAAAGTATAGATTAAACAGTGTGTGTTTACACAAAAAATTACTTTTTTTTAATCAAAATTTTGTCCATTGATGATAACAAATCAGACTGAAAGATTGAATTTTGCCTCTACAAAAAATATCCCTGACTATCCGGATTTCCTAGATGTTCAGGTTAAATCTTTTAAAGATTTCTTTCAATTAGAAACGAAATCTGACGAAAGAGGCAACGAAGGGTTGTACAACACCTTCATGGAAAACTTTCCAATCACAGATACAAGAAACAACTTTGTATTGGAGTTCCTAGATTATTTTGTAGATCCACCACGTTATACAATTCAAGAATGTATAGAGAGAGGTCTTACTTATAGTGTGCCTTTAAAAGCCAGGTTAAAACTATATTGTACAGATCCAGAACACGAAGATTTTGAAACTATTGTACAAGATGTTTATCTTGGAACAATACCTTATATGACTCCAAGCGGTACTTTTGTTATCAATGGTGCTGAGCGTGTAGTAGTATCCCAACTACACCGTTCTCCAGGAGTTTTCTTTGGTCAATCATTCCACGCAAATGGAACAAAACTTTATTCTGCCAGAGTAATTCCTTTTAAAGGTTCCTGGATAGAATTTTCTACAGATATCAACAGCGTAATGTATGCTTATATCGATAGAAAGAAAAAATTACCGGTTACAACTTTGTTCCGTGCAATTGGATTTGAAAGAGACAAGGATATCCTTGAAATTTTTGACCTTGCTGAAGAAATTAAAGTTTCTAAAACAGGTATTAAAAAATATATTGGAAGAAGACTTGCTGCACGTGTATTGAACACTTGGCACGAGGATTTCGTTGATGAAGATACCGGTGAGGTAGTTTCTATCGAACGTAACGAAATCATCCTTGATAGAGATACTATTATCGACAAAGATAATGTTGAAGAAATCATCGATTCAAACGTTAAATCTATTTTGTTACACAAAGAGGATAATAATCAGGCAGATTATGCTATTATCCACAATACATTACAAAAAGATCCAACAAACTCTGAAAAAGAAGCTGTAGAGCACATTTACCGTCAGTTGCGTAACGCTGAACCGCCTGATGAGGAAACTGCTCGTGGTATTATAGATAAATTGTTCTTCTCTGATCAACGTTATAACTTAGGTGAAGTTGGTCGTTACAGAATGAATAAAAAACTTGGTTTAGATATCCCAATGGAAAAGCAAGTGCTTACCAAAGAAGATATCATTACCATTGTAAAATATTTGATCGAATTAATTAACTCTAAAGCAGAGATTGATGATATTGATCACTTATCAAACCGTCGTGTTAGAACAGTTGGAGAACAATTGTCTCAACAATTCGGTGTTGGTTTAGCACGTATGGCGAGAACTATTCGTGAGAGAATGAACGTTAGGGATAACGAGGTGTTTACACCAATTGATTTGATTAATGCTAAAACATTATCATCAGTTATCAACTCTTTCTTTGGTACGAACCAGTTATCTCAATTTATGGATCAAACGAATCCATTAGCTGAGATTACGCACAAAAGAAGATTATCTGCACTTGGACCTGGTGGACTTTCGAGAGAAAGAGCTGGTTTTGAGGTTCGTGACGTTCACTATACACACTATGGTCGTTTATGTCCGATTGAAACTCCAGAGGGACCAAACATTGGTTTGATTTCATCTCTAGGTGTTTATGCAAAAGTTAACGGAATGGGTTTCATTGAAACTCCATATCGTAAAGTAACTGATGGTGTAGTTGATTTAGAAAGCACACCTATTTACTTAAGCGCAGAAGAAGAAGAAGGAAAAATGATTGCTCAGGCAAACATTGAAATGGACGCTTCTGGTAAAATTACAGCTAGCAATGTAATTGCTCGTGAGGAAGGTGACTTCCCGGTAGTTGAGCCATCTGCAGTACATTATACAGACGTTGCACCAAACCAGATTGCTTCGATTTCGGCTTCATTGATTCCTTTCCTGGAGCATGATGATGCGAATAGAGCCTTGATGGGATCTAACATGATGCGTCAGGCGGTTCCTTTGATCCGTCCGGAAGCACCAATTGTTGGGACAGGTTTAGAGCGTCAGGTAGCTTCAGATTCTAGAGTATTGATAAATGCTGAAGGAGATGGAACTGTAGAATATGTTGATGCTAACATCATTACTATCAAATACGACCGTACTGAAGAAGAAAGAATGGTAAGTTTTGATGCTGATGAAAAAACATATAACTTAATTAAATTTAGAAAAACCAATCAGGGTACAAGTATCAACCTGAAACCTATCGTAAGAAAAGGGGACAGAGTTAGTCTTGGACAAGTATTATCAGAAGGATATGCTACTCAAAATGGTGAATTAGCTTTAGGTAGAAACTTAAAAGTAGCGTTCATGCCATGGAAAGGGTATAACTTTGAGGATGCGATTGTAATTTCTGAAAAAGTAGTTCGTGATGATATTTTTACTTCTATCCACGTTGATGATTATTCATTAGAGGTTAGAGATACTAAGTTAGGAAATGAAGAGTTAACAAACGATATTCCTAACGTTTCTGAAGAAGCTACTAAAGATTTAGATGAAAACGGTATGATCAGAATTGGAGCAGAGGTTAAACCTGGCGACATTCTTATCGGAAAAATTACACCAAAAGGAGAATCAGATCCTACTCCTGAGGAGAAATTGCTTCGTGCAATCTTCGGGGATAAAGCAGGAGATGTAAAAGATGCTTCATTAAAAGCTTCTCCATCTTTACACGGTGTAGTTCTTGACAAAAAATTATTTGCAAGAGCCGTAAAAGATAAACGTAAACGTACTCAGGATAAAGATGCTTTAGGCGCTTTAGAAATGGAATTTGAAACTAAATTTGTTGAATTAAAAGACAGATTAGTTGAAAAATTATTCCTGATCGTGAACGGAAAAACATCTCAGGGTGTAATGAATGATTTGGGTGAAGAAGTTTTGCCAAAAGGTAAAAAATATACTCAAAAAATGCTTTACGCAGTAGAAGATTTTGCTCACTTAAGCAAAGGTCAATGGGTTGCTGATGACGCTACTAATAAAATGGTGAATGATTTGATTCATAACTATAAAATTAAGCTGAACGACTTACAAGGATCTTTAAGAAGAGAAAAATTCACTATTACAGTTGGGGATGAATTACCATCTGGAATCTTGAAATTAGCGAAAATTTATATCGCTAAAAAACGTAAACTGAAAGTTGGGGATAAAATGGCAGGACGTCACGGTAACAAAGGTATTGTTGCAAGAATCGTTCGTCATGAAGATATGCCTTTCCTTGAAGACGGAACACCAGTAGATATCGTATTGAATCCACTTGGGGTACCTTCACGTATGAACATTGGTCAGATTTATGAAACTGTTCTTGGATGGGCTGGACAAAACTTAGGTAGAAAATTTGCTACTCCAATTTTTGACGGTGCTTCTTTAGATCAAATTAATGAATTAACTGATGAAGCTGGAGTGCCACGTTTCGGACATACACACCTTTATGATGGTGGTACCGGAGAGCGTTTCCATCAAGCTGCAACTGTGGGTGTAATTTACATGCTTAAATTAGGACACATGGTTGATGATAAGATGCACGCACGTTCTATCGGGCCATACTCGTTGATCACTCAACAGCCACTTGGAGGTAAAGCTCAATTTGGAGGTCAGCGTTTTGGAGAGATGGAGGTTTGGGCACTTGAAGCTTATGGAGCATCAAGTACACTTAGAGAAATCTTAACAGTTAAGTCGGATGACGTTATTGGTAGAGCTAAAACTTACGAGGCTATCGTTAAGGGAGAATCTATGCCAGAACCAGGATTACCGGAATCATTCAATGTATTAATGCATGAATTGAAGGGTCTTGGACTTGACATTCGTTTAGAAGAATAATAAAAGTTTTCAGTTACAGTCTCAGTATTCGGTTCAACACTGAAAGCTGAGACTGAAGCTGTTTATTAAAATAAAAGTTTTTAGGATTTATACCCGTAACCCGTTCCGATTTTTTATTTAAACCTGAAAAGTTTTATAATTAGCACTTCAACATTTTGTTGAAGTTTAGAGAAGTAATCCGAGGTAGTGTTTAAGTCGAAAGTTTGAAAGTCCAAAGTCTAAAGTCACTCGTGATTTTAAAAACTTATGACATTTTACTTTAGACTGAAATAAAATCAATTTTTTAATTGCAGATAAATCAATAGTAAAAACTATGATGAATAATAGAAATAATAATAAAGATAAAAATCCTATAAAAAGATTTAACAAAATTTCGATAGGATTAGCTTCACCTGAATCTATTTTAAAAGAATCAAGAGGAGAGGTTTTGAAACCTGAAACGATCAACTACAGAACGCACAAACCAGAGCGTGACGGACTTTTCTGCGAAAGAATCTTCGGACCTGTTAAGGATTTTGAATGTGCTTGTGGTAAATATAAAAGAATTCGTTACAAAGGTATCATCTGTGACCGTTGTGGTGTTGAAGTTACAGAGAAAAAAGTACGTCGTGACAGAGTAGGACACATCAACCTTGTTGTGCCAATTGCTCATATCTGGTATTTCCGTTCTCTTCCAAACAAAATTGGTTATATCCTTGGTCTTCCATCTAAGAAATTAGATATGATCATTTACTATGAAAGATACGTAGTAATTCAGGCAGGTATTGCTAAAAATGCCGATGGAGAATCATTACAAAGACTAGATTTCTTAACTGAAGAAGAATATTTGAATATTTTAGATACTCTTCCACAGGAAAACCAATATTTAGATGATTTAGATCCTAATAAATTTGTTGCCAAAATGGGAGCAGAATGTATTATGGATTTATTAGCACGTATCGACTTAGATGAGTTGTCTTACCAATTGAGACACAGTGCTAATAACGAAACTTCTAAACAACGTAAAACTGAAGCTTTAAAAAGATTACAAGTTGTTGAGTCTTTCCGTGAGTCTAACTTAAACCGCGAAAATCGTCCTGAGTGGATGATTATGAAAGTGGTTCCTGTTATTCCACCAGAATTACGTCCGCTTGTGCCACTTGATGGAGGTCGTTTTGCAACTTCAGATTTAAATGACTTATACCGTCGTGTAATCATCCGTAACAACCGTTTGAAAAGATTAATGGAGATTAAAGCTCCAGAAGTTATCTTAAGAAACGAAAAACGTATGTTACAGGAATCTGTAGATTCATTATTTGACAACACTCGTAAAGCTTCTGCTGTTAAAACAGAATCTAACAGACCATTAAAATCATTATCTGATTCCTTAAAAGGTAAGCAAGGACGTTTCCGTCAAAACTTACTTGGAAAACGTGTGGATTATTCTGCTCGTTCGGTAATTGTTGTTGGTCCTGAATTAAAATTATTCGAATGTGGATTGCCAAAAGATATGGCATCTGAATTATACAAACCTTTCGTTATCCGTAAATTGATTGAAAGAGGTATTGTTAAAACAGTAAAATCTGCTAAGAAAATCATAGACAAAAAAGAGCCTGTAGTTTGGGATATCCTTGAAAATGTAATTAAAGGTCACCCAGTATTACTTAACCGTGCTCCTACGTTACACAGACTTGGTATTCAAGCTTTCCAACCAAAATTAATTGAAGGAAAAGCGATCCAATTGCACCCATTAGTATGTACGGCTTTCAACGCCGATTTTGATGGGGATCAGATGGCAGTTCACTTGCCATTAGGACCAGAGGCTATTTTAGAGGCACAATTATTAATGTTGGCTTCTCATAATATTCTGAATCCTGCAAATGGTGCTCCAATTACTGTACCTTCTCAGGATATGGTCTTGGGTCTATATTATATGACCAAAGAACGTATCTCTACACCAGAACATGTAATTTTAGGTCAAGACTTAACTTTCTATTCTGCTGAAGAAGTAAATATTGCATTAAACGAAGGAAGATTAGAATTGAATGCTCGTGTAAGAATCAGAGCAAAAGATTTTAATGATGCCGGAGAATTAGTGTATAAAATTATTCAAACAACTGCAGGACGTGTATTATTTAATGAAGTAGTACCAGAAGCAGCTGGATATATCAATGATGTATTGACTAAGAAAAACCTTAGAGATATTATCGGACACATTTTAAGTGTGACTGATGTACCTACTACTGCAGCTTTCTTGGACAATATGAAAGATATGGGGTATAAATTCGCATTTAGAGGAGGTTTATCATTCTCTTTAGGTGATATTAGAATTCCAGAACAAAAAACAAAATTAATTGCAGACGCCAGAGAGCAAGTTGAAGGTATTTCTGTGAATTATAACATGGGTCTTATTACCAATAACGAACGTTACAACCAGGTTATTGACGTATGGACTTCGGCAAATGCTCAATTAACTGAGTTAGCAATGAAAAATATTAGAGAAGACCAACAAGGTTTTAACTCTGTATATATGATGCTTGACTCTGGGGCGAGGGGTTCTAAGGAACAGATTCGTCAGTTAACTGGTATGCGTGGATTGATGGCTAAGCCTAAAAAATCTACTGCCGGTGGTGGTGAGATTATTGAAAACCCGATTCTTTCTAACTTTAAGGAAGGTCTTTCGATCCTTGAGTACTTCATTTCTACTCACGGTGCTCGTAAAGGACTTGCGGATACGGCTCTTAAAACTGCCGATGCCGGATACTTAACAAGAAGACTTCATGATGTTTCGCAAGATGTTATTGTAAACATCGAAGATTGTGGTACTTTAAGAGGTGTTGAAGTTTCTGCTTTGAAGAAAAATGAGGAGATCGTTGAATCGTTAGGAGAAAGAATTTTAGGACGTGTTGCATTGCAAGATGTTATAAATCCACTTACTAATGAGGTAATGGTTCAATCAGGTCAACAAATTACTGAGGCAATCATGAGAACTATTGAAGCTTCTCCGATTGAAAGAGTAGAAGTTAGATCTCCATTAACTTGTGAGGCTTTAAAAGGTATTTGTGCTAAATGTTACGGTAGAAACTTAGCTACCGGAAAAATGACACAAAGAGGTGAAGCTGTAGGAGTTATTGCAGCTCAGTCTATTGGAGAGCCAGGTACACAGTTAACACTTCGTACGTTCCACGTTGGAGGGGTTGCTGGAGGTATTTCTGAAGAATCTAGTATTGTTACAAGATTCAACGGTAGACTTGAGATTGAAGATTTAAAAACTGTTAAAGGTGAGGATAGTGAAGGTAATGCGGTTGATATCGTAGTATCACGTTCAACTGAATTAAAATTAGTTGACGAGAAAACTGGAATTGTTTTAAACACACACAATATTCCTTACGGATCTAGTATTTTCGTTAAGGATGGTGAAGTAGTTACTAAAGGATCTACTATTTGTAAATGGGATCCATATAATGGTGTAATTGTTTCTGAGTTTACTGGTAAGATTGCTTACGAGGATTTAGAGCAAGGACAATCGTTCATGGTTGAAATTGATGAGCAAACAGGATTCCAGGAAAAAGTAATTTCTGAAGCTAGAAATAAAAAATTAATTCCAACTTTATTGGTTTACGGTAAAGAAGGTGAATTGATTCGTTCGTATAACTTACCAGTAGGAGCCCACCTTATGGTTGAGAATGGAGAGAAAATTAAAGCAGGTAAAGTATTGGTTAAAATTCCACGTCGTTCTTCTAAAGCAGGAGATATTACAGGAGGTTTACCAAGAATTACAGAGTTGCTTGAGGCTCGTAACCCTTCTAACCCAGCGGTTGTTTCTGAAATTGACGGTGTTGTTTCTTTTGGAAAAATCAAAAGAGGTAACCGTGAAATTGTTATCGAATCTAAATTTGGTGAGATTAAAAAGTATTTAGTTAAACTTTCAAGCCAAATCTTAGTTCAGGAAAATGACTTCGTAAGAGCAGGAGTACCATTGTCTGACGGTGCAATTACACCAGATGATATTTTAAGAATTCAAGGACCGGCTGCTGTTCAACAGTATTTGGTAAATGAAATTCAAGAAGTATACCGTTTACAAGGGGTAAAAATTAACGATAAGCACTTTGAGGTAGTTATTCGTCAAATGATGCGTAAAGTAAGAGTTCAGGATCCGGGAGATACATTATTCCTAGAAGATCAATTAATTCACACTAAAGATTTTATCGTTCAAAACGATAAATTATACGGTATGAAAGTAGTTGAAGATGCTGGAGATTCAGCTGTATTGAAACCAGGTCAGATTATCTCTCCTCGTGATTTACGTGATGAAAATTCATTATTGAAACGTACTGATAAAAATCTTGTTGTAGCAAGAGACGTAATTACTGCAACTGCAACGCCGGTTTTACAAGGTATTACAAGAGCTTCGCTACAAACTAAATCATTCATTTCTGCTGCTTCTTTCCAAGAAACAACAAAAGTACTTAACGAAGCTGCTGTAGCTGGTAAAGTAGATGATTTAGAAGGATTAAAAGAAAATGTAATTGTTGGACACAGAATTCCTGCAGGAACTGGTATGAGAGAATACGATAACACTATCGTAGGATCTAAAGACGATTACAATGAAATGATGGCTAATAAAGAAGAATATATTTATTAATTAGGAAACTATGAGTAATCCGAAACAACAACAGGAGCAGATTAATATTGAGTTAGATGAAACTATTGCAGAAGGAATTTATTCTAATCTTGCAATTATTAATCACTCATCATCAGAATTTGTTTTAGATTTTGTGAGCATTATGCCGGGTATTCCTAAAGCCAAGGTAAAGTCAAGAATTGTCCTGACACCACAACATGCTAAAAGATTATTAAAAGCAATTGGTGAAAACATTCATCGCTTTGAAGCCGCTCATGGCGAAATCAAAGAGACAGAGCAAGCTCCAATCCCGCTTAATTTTGGTCCGGCAGGACAAGCATAAATTTTAAAAAGCCCCAGTAATGGGGCTTTTTTTATTATATAATTTAGGGATAAATGATTAAATGTAGTTTACCCGATTTAATTCTACTTTCATCGACTAAATTTCTTTTCTAAATTCTATTATTCTAATTTGGTACTTTCCTAAAATCATATAGGATAAATTTTGGAATATAATGACTTAGTAAGGTTGGTTTAATTCAAATTAAAAAAAAGCGCTAATAATTTATTAGCGCTTTTTTTATGGTTTTTTCTGAATGATATTTAATCAAATTCAGATGTGAAAAATAATTTTACAGTCGGATATTTGTTTTGAGTCATTTGAATTGTAAAGTCAGAATCGGCTAAAAATACCAATTGACCATATTTATCATGAGCCAGGAATTTTTGTTTAATACGTTTAAATTCTTTGAATTCATCATTTTTAGCATCATCAGGTTTCACCCAGCAAGCTTTATGAACCGGAAAGTTTTCATAGGTACATTTTGCGCCATATTCATGTTCTAAACGATATTGAATTACCTCATACTGAAGTGCTCCAACTGTCCCGATTACTTTACGGTTATTCATTTCAAGCGTAAATAACTGCGCAACACCTTCATCCATTAATTGATCTACACCTTTGTCCAATTGCTTGGCTTTCATAGGATCAGCGTTGTTGATATATCTAAAGTGTTCCGGAGAGAAACTCGGAATTCCTTTGAAACTCATTATTTCACCTTCCGTTAAGGTATCTCCAATTTTAAAATTTCCAGTATCGTGTAAACCAACAATATCACCAGGATAAGAAATATCTACGATTTCTTTTTTCTCCGCAAAGAATGCATTCGGACTAGAAAATTTTAAATTTTTCTTTTGACGAACGTGATAATAAGGTTTGTTTCTTTCAAAAGTTCCGGAAACAATTTTTATAAAGGCTAAACGATCTCGGTGTTTAGGATCCATGTTGGCGTGTATTTTAAATACAAAACCAGTCATTTTTTCTTCTTTTGGATCAACTAAACGAGTTTCAGAATCTTTTGGTCTTGGAGATGGAGCAATTGCAACGAAACAATCTAACAATTCACGAACTCCAAAATTGTTTAATGCCGAACCGAAAAATACAGGCTGAATTTTTCCGTCTAAATAATCCTGACGTTCAAATTTTGGATAAACTTCATCAATTAATTCTAATTCTTCACGAAGTTTTTCAGCTGCTTTTTGACCTACAATTTTATCTAATTCAGGATTATTTTGAACATCAGAAAAAGCGATCGTCTCTTCGATATTTTTACGGCTGTCTCCACTGAAAAGGTTGATATTTTCTTCCCATAAATTATAAATTCCCTGGAAATCATATCCCATACCAATCGGGAAACTTAAAGGTGTTACTTTTAATCCTAATTTCTGTTCAACTTCATCCATCAAATCAAAAGCATCTTTACCTTCACGATCTAATTTATTGATGAAAACAATCATCGGAATATTTCTCATTCTACAAACTGCAACCAATTTTTCAGTTTGTTCTTCAACCCCTTTTGCAACGTCGATTACAACAATAACACTGTCAACAGCGGTTAAAGTTCTAAAAGTATCTTCTGCAAAATCCTTGTGTCCCGGAGTATCAAGAATGTTGATTTTTTTGTCTTTATAATTAAAAGCAAGAACAGATGTTGAAACCGAAATCCCTCTTTGGCGTTCGATTTCCATGAAATCACTCGTTGCTCCTTTTTTTATTTTATTGTTTTTTACGGCACCAGCTTCTTGAATTGCACCTCCAAACAACAATAATTTTTCAGTTAAAGTTGTTTTACCGGCATCAGGATGCGATATAATTCCAAATGTTCTTCTGCGTTGTATTTCTTTTAAAAAACTCATATTTCGTATAAATAGGTTGCAAAAGTACTATTAATTAACGCTTAATAAAAATATTCACTTCTATAATTTGGGAACTATTTGTATTATAAATATGAGTTTCTAAGAAAAAAATAAGGCTGTTTTTTTAGAACAGCCTTAGATTAACATTTAATGTAAATTATTGGTTGATTGACCAAACCGTATATCCTTTAGGCGGACATTGAATTTTTACGTATTTATCAGCTTGGGTTGTTGGGTACCAGGTTGAAGCTCCTGTAAAATCTTTAATTTGAGTGTTGGCCCAATTAGTCTGAACCCATCTTTCTTGCCACGATGACGAATTATTAATGTAAACAACCAATCCGGGATTTCCGTTATATCCGTTTCTTCTCGCTACATATTCATCATTATCAGAATATAAAATCGAAGTTGTACCTGTTGCTTTATTATTATGAATCCAGATTAGATTGTTTAACTTGTTTTTATCCAGCCATTCTTCATAATCTCTGTAGAATATTGTTGGATATCCTTCATGAGTTAAAATATAGGAATACGCTAATAATTTATTCGAAATTTCATCTGTATCGTGATTGGTCACGAAAGTAACTGCTTTGTACGGATTTCTTTTCCACATCATGTCGTCGTTTAATAACGCAAGATTATTTCCATCAAAAGCATCATTCATTTTATAATAACAAGCAAAATCAAACACAGAACTATTCGCATTATTAGCCCACCATTCCAATGTGTTTACGTTTGCATCCCAATATTCCCCAACCGAAAATCCGCCTACATTTGCGTTCCAATCGTGTACAACCCACGGAGCAAAACCTTTAACATAATCGAATCTCCAACCATCAAATTTCATGGTGTTTTTATAGTATTTTCCAACTCCGTCTGTTCTTAACCACAGCCAATTCTGTACATTAGGTGCTGCATGGCATAAATCCGGAAAGCCTCCAAAAGAACCTTCGTCGTTATTACCATAACTATTTTTGTAAAAGTCATTATATGTACGTGGAAATTTTCCAGATGCAATTCCTGTAAAGTTCGTCCAGGTGTTTGTACCTGTAAAAGGATTCGCTTCTGATTGTCCTCCACTGTTGTGATTAATTACGATATCAGCATACACTTTTAAGTTTTCGGTATGTGCTTTTGTAATCAGAGTTACCAATTCGGTTTTAGATCCAAAACGTGTTTCTGTAGAACCATTTTGGTTGTAATCTCCAAAATCAAAATAATCTGTTGGATCATATCCCATCGAGAACGCACCATTTTGTGCTTTAGAAGCTGGCGGGAGCCAAATAGAACCAATTCCGGCATTCCCCCAGGCAGTTACTTTGGTCGCAACAGTATTCCACCAGGTTCCTCCGGCAGGAACATCCCAGTAAAAAGCCTGCATCATAACACCTCCGCCAGGATTATCAACATACTTGCCCGTTGGTGAAGATTGAGAAAGCCCTGTACTAAACGGTTTTCCATCGTGATGTGTAACATTAATAATTTGAAATTGCTTGCTTTCAGCTTTAGCATCTGCCTCGTTGGTTTCATTTTGCGAGCAAGAACAAAAAAAAGCTGTCATTACTGCAAGAAAATAAATCTTTGCATTCGGTTTTTTCATAATAGTGATTTGGTTAAGGTTAATTAATAAAGTTGTAATAATGTATTTATAAGGCTTTAAAAAGTGAATATTCGTAATTTTAATACCTGTAAATTATTAATTACGCATCTAAAGTATGTATTTTTTGATTCGATAAACTTTTATAAGAAAATATTTATACTACGAAAACGTTGTAGTGTTGAGAACTTTTTTTATTCGATTTTAAATTAGGATAGTTTGGGTTTTCTGAAAAGAGCTAAATAAAGCCAATTCTCAAGCAAAAACGACACGATTTCTATCGTTTTAGAAAGATTAATTGCAAAAAAGCAGATTCCTTTTATTAGATTTAAGAGCTATCCATATAATTTTTTGTTAATAGTATAGCTGATAGTTGTATTATGTAATTGAATTGTTATTTTTGTTCGGCATAAGTTAAAGGAACTAGATCTTAAATATTTAGTGTTTTTAGATGATTTCTAAAAATATAGGTTAAGTTGATTTTAGTTTAAAACGAAATTCTAAAAACAAGATCTTTACATTCAAATTAAATTTAAAATAATGTTATTAAAAAAATTACAGCTAAAAACAATTGATTACAAGCTAGTATTGACAATGTGTTTTTTACTTTTTTTCAACTCAATTATTTCGGCTCAGGAAATTATTAAAGATACTGTTGTTAAGAAATCAGTTGCGATTCCTTCAGGTCAAAAGCAAAAAATTGATGGTATTATTGCTAATGTTGGAGACTATATTATTTTAGATTCGGATATAGATAAAGGATATTTAGAGATTTCAAGTCAGGGAGGTTCTATAAAAGATATTACAAGATGCCAGATGCTTGGTAAACTTTTAGAAGATAAATTATATGCACATCAGGCTATTCAGGATAGTATTATCGTGAGTGATGCTGAAGTAAGAAGCATGATGGAGGATCGGTTAAATTATATGATCCAACAAGTTGGAGATATTAATAAGGTAGTTGCTTATTACAAAAAAAATTCAGTAGAAGAGTTTAAAACTTATTTTGCAGATATCTTAAAAGAGCAAAAATTAGCGCAGGAAATGACTAAAAAAATCATTGATGCGGTAGAAATCACACCGGAAGAAGTTCGTAATTTCTTTAAGAAAATACCAAAAGAGGAGTTGCCAACTTTTGGAGCTGAAATGGAAGTTGCGCAAATTGTTGTAGAACCTAAAGTTTCGGCAGAAGATGAACAAAAAGTAAAAGACAGATTAAATGCTATAAGAAAAGATGTCTTAGAAGGTTCCAGTTTTGCAACAAAAGCCGTTTTGTATTCACAAGATCCGGGATCGTCGCCAACAGGAGGTTTTTATAAAATGACAAGAAAAACGCCTTTCGTAAAAGAATTTAAAGATGTTGCTTTTAGTTTAGCAGAAGGTGAAATTTCGGAACCTTTTAAAACTACTTTTGGATATCATATTATTATGGTTGAAAAAATAAAAGGACAGGAAGTAGAATTACGTCATATTTTAATTGCACCAACGGTTTCTGAGGAAGCTTTGAAAGATGCCAAAGAAAGAATTACAAATATTAGAAATAAGATAATCAACAAAGAGATTTCTTTTGCTGATGCTGCAAGAACAGAATCAGATGAAAAAGAAACAAGAGCAAATGGAGGAACTTTAGTAAATCCAAATACTCAGGATACACGTTTTGAGCTGACTAAAATGGATCCAACCTTGTACAGTCAGGTTTCTAATTTAAAAGACGATGAAATTTCTCAGCCTCTTTTAAATACAGATGATAAAGGTAAAAAAACATATAAGTTGATTACCGTTACCAACAGAATTGATGAGCACGTTGCTGATTATGCTAAAGATTATACTAAAATTAAAGAATTAGCATTAAAAGAAAAACAGATTACTACAATTTCAAAATGGTTTGATACCAAGATAAAAGATACTTACATTAAAGTTATCGGAGAGTATAGAGATTGTAATTTTGTATACAATTGGTTGAAAAAATAATTTTTATTAAATAAATAAAAAGAGTTAGTTTTATGAATTCATAGCACTAACTCTTTTTAATTTAAAATACATTCATAGATGTCTGACGTAACAGCAATTCACAACCTAGTTCAAAAACGAAATGAATTAAAAGCCGAAATAGCAAAAATCATCGTAGGTCAAGATGATGTTGTAGATCAAATTTTACTTTGTATATTTTCTGGAGGACATGCACTTTTAATAGGTGTTCCCGGTTTGGCAAAAACTTTAATGATAAACACTTTGTCTCAGGCTTTAGGTTTAGATTTTAAAAGAATTCAGTTTACGCCGGATTTAATGCCATCTGATATATTAGGAAGCGAGATTTTAGATGAAAACAGACATTTTAAATTCATTAAAGGACCTATTTTTTCAAATATTATTCTTGCTGATGAGATTAACAGAACGCCGCCTAAAACGCAAGCAGCTTTACTTGAGGCAATGCAGGAGCGTTCCGTTACAATTGCAGGGCAGAATTATAAATTAGACTTGCCTTATTTTGTATTAGCAACTCAAAACCCAATTGAGCAGGAAGGAACATATCCGTTGCCGGAAGCGCAATTAGACCGTTTTATGTTTGCTATAAAATTAGAATATCCAAGTTTTGAAGAAGAAGTACAAGTTGTAAAACGTACCACATCTGATGTTAAAACGACTATTAATCCATTATTTACGGCTCAGGAAATTATTAATTTTCAGCATTTGATCCGCAGAATTCCGGTAGCTGATAATGTTATTGAATATGCTGTAACTTTGGTAAGTAAAACACGTCCTGATAATACCTTGTCAAATGATTTTGTAAAGAATTATCTGGATTGGGGAGCAGGGCCAAGAGCTTCTCAAAATTTAATTCTGGCAGCAAAAGCACATGCAGCCTTCAATGGTAAATTCTCTCCGGATATTGAAGACGTTAAAGCTGTTGCAACGGGAATTCTGCGCCACAGAATTATTAAAAACTACAAAGCAGATGCTGAAGGAATAACAGAAGAAATTATTATTCAGAAGTTGATGTAATAAATATAAAAAAAGCAAAAAGCCTAACAGATTTTAGAAACCTGTTAGGCTTTTTTTTGTTTCTATTTGTCATTGTTTTTTTGTGGTATTGACGCACCTCAAATTGAGTTTTAGACGCACTATAACGATGTAAATTTTAATTTAGAAAGATTCTTAGCGGAAAATGCGGTAAAATCTGACTTAGATTATAACATTAGATTTCGACTTTGTTAAAGAAAAGATTTTAAAATATCAATAATTCATTTTTTTAATACAAAACTGCTATTTTGATAAAAACAAGCAGTCAAAATCGTTTTTTAACAATAATAATTTTTGAAAAGGCGACTTCCATTATATTTTTTTTAATTGTCGGCTTTAATACCTAAATTTGCGTACAAAAAAATAAAAATACCTAGAAAAGACTTTTATTATGAATATTTATCAGGATTACATCCAAGAAATTGAAGAACGAAAAGGTCAAGGGCTTAACCCGAAACCAATTGATGGAGCTGAATTATTAAGCGAAATCATTGAACAAATTAAAGATTTGAATAATGAGTACAGAGAGGATTCTCTTAACTTTTTTATTTATAATGTTGTACCCGGGACGACAAGTGCTGCAGGTACGAAGGCTAAGTTTTTAAAGGAAATTATTCTGGGTCAATCAGAAGTAAAAGAAATAACACCTGATTTTGCTTTTGAGTTATTGTCACATATGAAAGGTGGACCTTCTATTGAGGTATTATTGGATTTAGCACTTGGTGAGTATACTGCTATTGCAAAACAGGCAGGAGATGTTCTTAAGACACAAGTTTATCTTTATGAGGCAGATACAGATCGTCTTAAAGAAGCATTCAAAAATGGTAATCCAGTTGCAATAGAGATTATCAAAAGTTACGCACAGGCAGAGTTTTTTACTTCATTGCCGGAAGTAGTTGAAGAAATTAAAGTAGTTACATATATCGCCGGTGAAGGAGACATTTCGACAGATTTGCTTTCTCCGGGTAATCAGGCGCACTCACGTTCTGACCGTGAACTTCATGGTAAATGTATGATTACGCCTCAGGCACAAGAGGAAATTAAAGCATTACAAGCAAAACATCCTGACGCAAGCGTTATGCTAATTGCTGAAAAAGGGACAATGGGTGTAGGTTCATCAAGAATGTCAGGCGTAAACAACGTGGCACTTTGGACAGGTAAACAAGCAAGCCCATATGTTCCATTTATTAATATTGCTCCAATTGTTGCAGGAACAAACGGTATCTCTCCAATTTTCCTAACAACTGTTGATGTTACTGGTGGTATTGGTTTAGACCTTAAAAACTGGGTAAAAAAGCTTGATACAGATGGTAATATTATTCGTAATGAGAATAATGAGCCAATTCTTGAAGAAGCATATTCTGTTGCTACAGGAACTGTACTTACCATAAACACAAAAACGAAGAAACTATATAACGGCGACAAAGAGCTAATTGATATTTCTAAGGCATTCACGCCTCAAAAAATGGAATTTATCAAAGCTGGCGGATCTTACGCAATTGTATTTGGTAAAAAACTTCAAACATTAGCTGCTAAAATTTTAGATATCGAAGCTCCGCTTGTATTTGCTCCATCAAAAGAAATTTCTATTGAAGGACAAGGTCTTACAGCGGTAGAGAAAATATTTAACAGAAACGCTGTTGGTATAACTCCGGGTAAAGTTTTACACGCCGGTTCTGATGTTCGTGTAGAAGTTAACATTGTAGGTTCGCAAGATACGACTGGTCTTATGACTGCTCAGGAATTAGAATCTATGGCTGCTACAGTAATTTCGCCAATCGTTGACGGTGCATACCAATCTGGTTGTCACACAGCTTCGGTATGGGATAAAAAAGCGCAGGCAAATATTCCAAAATTGATGAAATTTATGAACGATTTTGGTTTAATCACAGCTCGTGACCCGAAAGGCGTTTATCATTCGATGACTGATGTAATTCACAAAGTTCTTAATGATATTACAATAGACGAGTGGGCTATCATTATTGGTGGTGACTCTCATACAAGAATGTCAAAAGGTGTTGCTTTTGGTGCTGACTCAGGAACAGTTGCTCTTGCACTTGCTACCGGAGAAGCTTCAATGCCAATTCCGGAATCTGTAAAGGTGACATTTAAGGGAGAGATGAAAGATTATATGGACTTCCGTGATGTCGTTCATTCAACACAAGCTCAAATGCTTAAGAAATTTGGTGGTGAAAACGTATTCCAGGGTAGAATTATCGAGGTTCATCTTGGAACTCTTACTGCTGACCAGGCATTTACGTTTACAGACTGGACTGCAGAAATGAAGGCAAAAGCTTCTATCTGTATTTCTGAAGATGATACTTTAATTGAATCTCTTGAGATTGCAAAAAGCAGAATCCAGATCATGATCGATAAAGGAATGGATAATACAAAACAAGTTCTTCAGGGATTGATCAATAAAGCAGATAAGAGAATTGCAGAGATTAAATCAGCTGAAAAACCAGCTTTGACTCCAGATGCAAACGCTAAATATTATGCTGAAGTTGTTGTTGATTTGGATCAGATTATCGAGCCAATGATTGCTGATCCAGACGTAAATAATGTTGATGTTTCTAAAAGATATACGCACGATACCATCAGACCTTTATCTTTTTATGGAGGAGAGAAAAAAGTAGATCTTGGATTTATCGGTTCTTGTATGGTTCACAAGGGAGATATGAAAATCCTTGCTCAAATGCTTAAAAATATAGAAGATCTTCACGGTAAAGTTGAATTCAAAGCACCGCTTGTAGTGGCACCGCCTACATACAACATTGTAGATGAACTTAAAGCCGAAGGTGACTGGGAAGTTTTACAAAAATATTCAGGTTTCGAATTCAACGATAACGCTCCTAAAGGCGCAGCACGTACAGAATACGAGAACATGTTATATTTAGAGCGTCCGGGATGTAACCTTTGTATGGGTAATCAGGAAAAAGCGGCAAAAGGAGATACTGTAATGGCAACTTCTACACGTTTATTTCAAGGAAGAGTTGTAGAAGATACTGAAGGTAAAAAAGGAGAGTCATTGCTTTCTTCTACACCAGTGGTCGTTTTATCTACAATTTTAGGCAGAACCCCTACACTTGCTGAATATACAGCTGCGGTAGAAGGGATTAGCCTGACTAGATTTGCACCTTCTCATAAACTATTGGTGATGTAATTACACGATTAGTTATAATGATTATATATAAAAAGCCTGAGCGATAAACTCAGGCTTTTTTCTTTTCTGGCTATTCTATTTTTTGTAACTTGTGATGTTCAAAATAAAAATAAAAAAACAATTATAACTTATGGCTTTTGATATTGAAATGATTAAAAAAGTGTATGAGAACATGCCGGGTCGTGTTGATAAAGCACGCGAGATTGTTGGTCGTCCACTTACTTTAACGGAGAAAATTTTGTACAACCACCTTTGGAACGGAAATCCATCTCAGGCGTTTGGCAGAGGAGTAGATTACGTTGATTTTGCTCCGGACCGTGTTGCATGTCAGGATGCAACTGCTCAAATGGCATTATTGCAATTTATGCATGCTGGTAAAGCTAAGGTTGCAGTGCCTACAACGGTTCACTGCGATCACTTAATTCAGGCAAAAGTAGATGCAGCAACAGATTTGGCACGGGCAAAAACACAAAGCAACGAAGTTTTTGATTTCTTATCATCAGTTTCTAATAAATACGGAATTGGTTTCTGGAAACCGGGAGCCGGAATTATTCATCAGGTAGTACTTGAAAATTACGCTTTCCCGGGCGGAATGATGATTGGTACCGATTCGCACACTGTAAATGCAGGTGGTTTAGGAATGGTAGCAATTGGTGTTGGTGGAGCCGATGCTGTAGACGTTATGTCCGGTATGGCTTGGGAGCTTAAATTTCCTAAATTAATTGGAGTAAAACTAACCGGTAAATTATCAGGTTGGACAGCTCCTAAAGATGTTATTCTTAAAGTTGCCGGTATTCTTACTGTAAAAGGAGGAACTGGTGCAATCGTTGAATATTTTGGTGAAGGTGCAACTTCTATGTCATGTACCGGAAAAGGAACTATTTGTAATATGGGTGCAGAGATTGGAGCTACAACTTCAACTTTTGGTTACGATGATTCTATGAGTCGTTACCTGCGTTCTACAAACAGAGCTGATGTTGCAGATGCTGCAGATAAAGTAGCGTCTTACTTAACCGGAGATCCGGAAGTTTACGCTAACCCGGAACAATATTTTGATCAGGTTATCGAAATTAATTTAACAGAATTAGAGCCACACTTAAACGGACCTTTTACACCGGATTTAGCGACTCCAATTTCTAAAATGAAAGAAACAGCCATCAAAAATAACTGGCCATTACAAATTCAGGTTGGTTTAATTGGTTCATGTACAAATTCATCTTACGAAGATATTGCACGTGCGGCTTCTTTGGCCAGACAAGTAAGTGCTAAAAACTTAAAAACTAAATCTCAATTCACGATTACTCCAGGTTCTGAAGTTGTACGTTATACAATTGAAAGAGACGGATTTATCGATACTTTCGAAAAAATTGGCGCTACTGTTTTTGCAAATGCCTGCGGACCATGTATTGGTATGTGGGACAGAGACGGAGCAGAAAAAGAAGAAAGAAACACCATCGTTCACTCTTTCAACCGTAACTTTTCAAAACGTGCAGATGGTAACCCAAACACTTTAGCTTTCGTAGGTTCTCCGGAATTGGTAACAGCTATGGCAATTGCAGGAGATTTAGGTTTTAATCCGTTAACAGATACTTTAATCAACGAAGACGGAGAAGAAGTAATGCTTGAAGCCCCAACAGGAGACGAATTGCCTCCAAAAGGATTTGATGTAAAAGATCCGGGATTCCAGGTTCCTGCAGAAGACGGTTCAGGAGTTCAGGTTGTTGTAAGTCCAGCATCAGAACGTTTACAATTATTAGCGCCGTTTGATGCCTGGGATGGTAAAAATATTACAGGTGCTAAATTGTTAATCAAAGCATTCGGAAAATGTACAACGGATCACATTTCTATGGCCGGGCCATGGTTGCGTTTCCGCGGACATTTAGATAATATTTCTAACAATATGTTGATTGGCGCAGTAAATGCATTCAACCAAAAAACAAATTCAGTTAAAAATCAATTAACAGGAGCTTATGATGCAGTTCCTGCTGTAGCTCGTGCATACAAAGCGGCTGGAGTTCCGTCAATCGTTGTGGGAGATCACAATTATGGCGAAGGTTCATCTCGTGAACATGCTGCAATGGAGCCACGTTTCTTGGGAGTTAAAGCGGTATTGGTAAAATCTTTTGCCCGCATACACGAAACAAACCTTAAAAAACAAGGTCTTTTAGGATTAACATTCGCTAACGAAGCTGATTACGATAAAATTCAGGAAAACGATACCATTAATTTTACTGATTTAACAGAGTTCGCTCCGGGAAAACCATTAACATTAGAGTTCGTTCACGAAAATGGTACAAAAGACATTATCCTGGCAAATCATACCTATAACGCAGGTCAGATTGGCTGGTTCGTTGCAGGTTCAGCATTAAACTTAATTGCTGCCGGAAAAGCTTAATATTAAGATTCAATGATACTAAAAACGCGCTGTGAAAACAGGGCGTTTTTTTTATTTAAAGCTATTTCCATCCCGAATTGTCCAGACGCTATATCTTTTTTATGGCAGAAAAAGCCATAAAAAAGGATACCGCTCCTAATTTGATTTTAATCTAAGATTAATTGGCTTTAGCCAAATTGCCTCCCGTTGATAAAATCTTGGTATGATCCGGTTTAGTAGTTTCAAATTCATCAATAGCAATGCTGTATACCTGTGCAGATGGCGACTCAGAATAATTATTTACCGTCTTTCCTCCTAAAATATATAATTTATCATTATAGTAATACATCCCGGAATCTTTTAATCCAAGTTCAACATTGTATTGTTTTAGCTGTTTTGATTTAATATCATAAACGCACATTTTTTGATTTTCAAAAAAATAAATCGTTTCATCATGAAACGCAACGGCAGGTCTTTCCAGGGCAGAAAACAATTCGCCTTCTGTTTCCCATTTTTCAGTAACTAAATCAAAAGTTTCCATTCCTGAAACCGGATTTCCGTTGTTGCCTCCAATTAGATAAATTTTATCGCCAATCAGGATTCCATTTGTTTCCATAGCCATTGGCATTTTTTCAAGTTCGTACCAATAACCAGAATTAATATTGTATAAATGCACTTTGTCCGTAAATTCCTTTTTGTCTTTTTCAGTTGATTTTACTGAACCTCCCATTACAATAATGTTGTCTTTGTATGAAAAAGAAACTGCATTAGAAGCCTGATGCGGATATGTTTTATCAATTGTAATTGTTTTTTTATCCATGTCAAAAACTTCAATTTGATCTTGTAAATATTGAAATACTCCGTTTGCGGATATTCTTTTTCCTCCCATTACATACATCTTATTATCATAATAGTTGAGGTTATGATATGCTCTTTTTTTAAATTTTAATGACGAAGTTTCCCATGAATTATTTTTGATGTCATAAATCAATAATTTGTCTTTATAGAATTCACCGGTAGATTGAAATTTAAGTTCGTTTAAATAATCTTGAAGGGTAAAATCAGGTTTTTCGCGTTTAACTTTTTCTAACGGATCCATCTTATAAGTCTCATCTCCGCCAATTACATAAATTTTGTCATCTTTTAAAAGGGATCCAAATGCTGAAACTCTATATTTTAAAGGAGCTAGTTTAGTAAAAGCCAGTTTCGATTTTAATCTTAATTTCTGATTTGCCGGAATCGTTAATCCAGATAAATTTTCGACATCTTCAGACAGAGAAACCTTAAAATTTAATTTCTTTAAATCTGTAACGGTAACTTTTGTAGTTATGTAGCCAATATGAGAAAATTGTAAAATGTCATTTTCTTTAAATTTTGAAAGGAGTTTTAGTGAGAATTCACCTTTTTCATTAGATAATGTTCCAGTGTTGCTGGATAAGGCAAAAACATTGGTGTCTTCAAGAGGCAGATTCGTTTTTTGAGAAACTACAATTCCGTTTATGTTTTGGGCAATCGAAAATAAAGGAAAAGAAATAAAAATAACGAGTAGTAATTTCTTCATAGGATTTGGTTTAAAATTTAGTCTCACAATTGAAAAAATATCCTTTTTATAAAACTTTGGTTTTAAATTACTTGCTCAATTTGCATGCCGAATTTGTTAATTTGATCCAAATTAGTTGTTAAAAAAGACTCTTTTTTTACTTTAAAAAGTTAAATTCGCTTTGCAGGTAATATAAATGTGTTTTTTGAGTTAAAATAATACAGTTAGTCTCAATACGAGAATAATAAAAAATAAAAATTTCAATAAATAATGGTTGTCAGGTTAATAATTATAATGTTTTTTTTTAGTGTTGGAGCTTTTTCTCAGGAAAAATATATCAAACATACCATCTCAAAAGGAGAAAACCTTACTATTATTGCAAAAAAATACGGACTAAAACCGAATGACATTAAAGAAGCAAATCCTGATGCTCCAAAAATTTTAAAACTCAACTCCGTTTTATTAATTCCAAATACAAATCAAAAAGTCATATCGCAATCAAAGGAAGCTAAAACTATTGCAAAAACCGAAATTGTCGAAACTAATACGCCCGGTTCACATGAAGTTTTAGTGAAAGAAACACTTTGGGGAATATCAAAAAAATATAAAGTTTCTGTAGAAGATTTAAAAAAGGCCAATCCGGTTTTAGAGACAGAAGGTTTAAAAATAGGACAGAAAATTGTTATCCCGTCAAATGGAATTGCTTCTTCAGAAAAACCAATTGAAAATGCTCGGATATCTGCAGAAGTTGATGTATTCAGGGAAGTTTTACCCAAAGAAACTAAATACGCAATCGCCAAAGAATTTGGAATTTCTGTAGCCGAACTCGAAAAACAAAATCCCGAAATGAAAGGCAAATTGCCAGTTGGTTATACCTTAAAAATTCGTATTCCTAAAGCAAAAGCCGATGCGATACAAGCTGCAAAACCAGTTTCGGCTCCAGAAGTAAAAGATCCTGTTACAACTCCAACTCAGGTTGCTATTGTTGATAATACTGAAGTTAAAAAAGATTCGTCAACAGTTATAAGAGTTAGTAATAATTCAGAGTTAATTGAACAGTTAATTGCAAATGCAACTGAAAATATTGGAACAAGATATCGATCGGGCGGAACCACAAAAGCAGGTTTTGATTGTTCAGGCTTAATGATTTGTACCTTCAATAATTTTGATATAAAACTGCCAAGAAGTTCAATAGAACAATCGCGGATTGGTATAAAAATAGATTCAGAAGAAGCACAAAAAGGCGATCTCATTTTCTTTAAAACCAACGGAAGACATCAAATTAACCATGTTGGAATGGTTGTAGAAGTTCTTGATGGCGAAATTAGATTTGTTCATTCTTCGACCCATGGCGGCGTAATGATTTCTTCAACCAAAGAACCATATTACGAAAGGGCTTTTTCGCAAGTAAATCGTGTTCTTGAAATTCATTAATTCATTTCAAAGTATACCTTCTTTTTAAATTCTTCAATAGGAAAAGGTTTGTTCAAAAAACCAGCTACATGTTTATTTTTGTTTATACGCTCCATATCATCAGAATCTAGGGTAGAAGAGAGTACATATATTTGAGTTTCTTTTTTAATTCCCGATTTTAGCTTCTGAAATTCATCCAAAAATTCAAAACCATTCATTATAGGCATTTGAATATCCAGTAAAATAATCAATGGAAATAAACTTTTTTTGTTGTTATAAAACCACTGAATGCCTTCCTTGCCGTTATTTGCAATAAAAACTTCGTCAATATGCAGTACTTTTTTAAGTAATTGTTTGATAACAAGCTGATCAATCAAATTGTCCTCGATTAATAAAAATACTGGTTTACATGGCATACTAAGTTGGTATTGTTACAATAAACTTACTTCCAATTTTACTTTCTGAAAACACACAAATGTTTCCTTTAATATTTTCGATAGCTTCTTTTACAATGTAAAGTCCTAATCCGGAACCTTTATTTTTGTTAGTTCCAAAGTACATTTCAAAAATACGATCTTTAAATTCATCATTAATTCCTATTCCATTATCCGAAACTTCAATTTTATTAAAACCATCAATAATATAAGTTTTAATAGAAATAAACATCTCGTGTTTACTATCATCGGCATATTTTATAGCATTAGAAATTAAATTGCTGATAATAATTTTTAAGCGTAAACCGTCACTCTGAATCTGATCTACTAATAATTCTTGTGTAAAGGTTATTCTGTTGGCATTTTCAATATGCATCAATTGCGAAATAGCTTCGTTAAACAACTCTTTTAAACTTACCGGTTCTATGATTATTTGCTTCCGCTTATTTTTAGAGTAATCAATAATATCACTGATAAATTGATCTTGTTTGGTCAGGCTTTGATACATTAAACTTAAATAATCTTTAATCTGCTCAATATCGTCCTCAAGCTGAGTGATTTCAATTAAACCTTTTAAAGAAGTTATTGGAGATCTTAAATCGTGAGAAGCGCTATAAACAAACCTGTCCAGTTCATGATTTACCAATATTAGATTCTCGTTTTTAACCTCAATTTCCTTTTTAGAAACAATTAATCGCTTCACCATTATCGAATAATAGAGACAAACGCTGCAAATGATGATTAATATAAAAACAATATTAGTAATCATGAGTAAAACTTTTATTTTCCGGGTCCCTTCTCCTAATGTGTTTGAGAAATTTCGCTCGTTAATCGTTAGCCTGTCACTAATACGACTAATTTGCTGAAGAAATTTTTCCCGATCAATAGCTGTTAATGTATTGTGTTTGATCCTGGCATCAATTTGAGTCCCAATAACAAACAGTTCATAAATTAAATTATCACCTTGTTCCCACTCATGAATGGCTTTTGCTAAAAATGGAACTTCCTTGAAATTTACAAATAACCAAACCAGATCGTCTAAATCATCTTTGTGATTACGGCCTGTAGTAAATCCTTTTCTGGCTACCTCATTGTCACCAGCTTTTAAGAGCGTCTTTCGTGCAATTCCGTCGCCTTGAGGAACTTTTAATTCTTCGAGGTATAAATCCCACTGGTTTGGTTCTTTTGTATATAAATAGGTAATAAGGTGCCGCGAAGCATCTTTTTGCCCTTTTGAATAATGTGATTCGCCATTTACATAAGCTCTATTGGCAGATAATATTTTAATGGTAAAAAAATTGATGCAAATTAATAACGTACACGAAATAAAAACAATTAATAAAAGAACGAAAACCTTTGGCAGACGAACCTGCAATTTTTTAAAAAATAGACCCTTAGACATACATTTTGGATTTGTAGGTTAATATTTGATTCCATGCCTGTTTTAACTGTTTGAACAATTTTTCTTCTGAAATAATTAATCTTAGGGGTCGATTGAATTAAAATAAAAATTAAACAATTGTTAATGAAATATTCGGGTTTTATTTGTTTGTTTAACGATTAATCCAAATTTAATAAAAAAAAGAATACACTTCGACAAATTGTTAATTATTTCTTGTTAAATTGTTTTAATAAAAATAAACAAACTAACTATTTGATAATCAATTAAATGATAATGATGTACGTGATTTTAAATAATAAATTCAACTTTAAAAATCGAAGAATTTAATTTTTGAATATTTGATGATATGAAATAGAATGTCAAAAAAAGTTGTTTTTGTTTAACATTGAAATAATTTTAAAGACGTGAATAAATAAAGCAGAAGTATTTATTATAATTAAAAAAAGCCACAATTTTTTTTAAAATTGTGGCTTTTTATTTTGAATACCAGTTTATATCTTCATAATAATTTTATATAATAGTTTAATTATGGAGTTATGTTGTAATGCATTTTTGTGTCATAATTATAAGTTCTGTCTGCAGGGTTAAAATTATTGAAATAGTACCATCCATCATAAGAACCGGACCACCCCCAATTCATGTGTAACTGTAAAATTGAACCTCCAATGCAAGAGCCCGTACTTTCATCATAACTATAGTTACTAGATCTGCGGTAACCATCGCAAACCCATGCATGCCCATCTGAATACATGTTAAAAGAAATACCATCTTTTTTTCTTCCACCAGTTAAAATGACAGGTTTTCTTGCAATAATTTGATTAACTACGGTCTGATAATTGTAACTGCTTCCTGACGCATTTGCATAATGAAAATCATCTCTAAAAGATGAAGCAATTTGATCAGAATTTGCAGCAGATCCATCGCAACTATAGCTCATATTAACAGCACCTCCAACATCAACCATAAGTTGTGCAGTGGTACTTGTGCCATAATTAGCAGGCATATTTGCCCAATTGTAGGTTGCAGGTTTTTGATAATATTTCATTACTTGAGCCATAGCAGTTGCAACACACCCGGTTGGTGCTCTCCCTGATGAACCTGAACTACATAAAAAAGGGACTAAAGTATTGTAACCATAATCTTGTCCCCAAGTTGTGGTTAAAAGTGGACCAACCATTTCTGTTGAACTCTCAGGGCATAACGGACCTTCAGGTTCTATTGTTATTCTGGCAGTAATACTCTTGCCAGAGATAGTTTTAGCTACGGTGCTCCATTCTGTTTTTCTAGCTGCAGATTGAACTTCACCTTTACTCTTAATCTTTTCAATGTTTTTGGTTTGAAAAGCCAGCCACATTTTTAGGCCTTCAGGATAATTTACAGTATCATTCTGAAAAGTTGAATTATCAGAATAAGCTAAAATAGGTGTATTTCTATCATCGGCAGATACTATTGCAAAACCTCCGGTATTATAGTTTATGATATAAAATGCAGCATCTTTTTTACTAGTAAGCATTGCAAAAACATTGTCCGCCTTTTTTATTTTTGATGTTTTACCTGTTGCAGAAGCCGTTCCTCCTGTAAGTGATAAGTTTTCAGCTATTTTAACAGCATCTGCTTGAGAAATTAGATGTGAATCTGCTTTTGATTGGATTTGTGCCTGATCATCATTGTCATTTTGACAAGAATTTAAAGAAAATAATAGACCAACAGTAAAGCATATTAACTTTACAAGTCCTTTTTGGTTTTGTTTCATGGTTTTTTTGATTTAAATTGAAAATTGGGTTATTTATGGCATTCAAAATATTTTTTGTAAAATTTAGATTGATTTGCTTTCAAATTTAAAACGTTGAGCTTGAATATTCTTACGTAAACCCGTAAACGACCATTTTTATTTGTATGAAACAGTTGAGGCTAATTTATAATTGTGATTTTTTTATTTAAAAAAGTTTACATTATTATCTTCGAGGAGCACTTCGGGTATGAGGAGCAACATACGTTCCGTTCTTTCTTGTATAACCTTTTACCTGAACGCTTCCTCCTGATGAGGTAGTAGTTGATGATTTAGTATAATTATTAGAAGAATTGTAATTACTGGAAGAGTTGGAATCGTTAGAAATATTTGTCATACTGTAATTACTATAGACTGGATTTATTACCCATCCTTTATAGTTTTTCCATTTTACTTTTCTCTGTTTTTTATCGCTTATATTAATGTAAGCGCCAGATCCTTTTGGGATTACTGCAATTGATTCTGTTGCTTTTTCAGAGTCATAAATAGTAGCATCTTCATCAATACTGACGAAGTAATAATTTGTTGCACAGGAATTAAGTGCAAATAATAACAGAATAAATAAAACTTTTTTCATGGATAATTATTTAAATTAATTTTTGTTTTCGGTTACAAATAAAGAAGCGATGTAAGCTGTAAATGTGCCAAATAAACCAACTCCTGCGGTCATTAAAACAGCAGCAATAATTCTTCCCTCTGTAGTAACAGGGAATTTATCACCATAACCAACTGTAGTTATTGTTACATATGCCCACCAAATTGCATCTTCGGCAGTTTTGATATTACTTTTAGGATCAGTTTCAACTTGAAGGATTCCAATAGCTGAAAAAATAATAAGCAAAACTGCAATAATTGACACAGAAGTAAATGCACCTTTTGCTTTGTTTGCAAAAATATGATCAACGATATTTTTTGTTGTTTTAAATGCCCTGACAATTCTTAGTAATCTAATAAGTCGTAATAAACGACCTGCTCGAAATGCATTAATCATCGGTATACAGGATATTAAATCAATCCATCCCCAATACATAAATTTTAGTTTGTTTTCAGCATTTTTAAAACGGATGCAAAATTCAATAAAAAAAAATCCGCAAATTACATTGTCAATATAATTTAATAGTAATGATGTTTCTTTGGGAAGGACATAAACAGAATTGATTATTAATGCACCTAATACATAAATAGATAATATTAATACAATGAGATTTAGTAAACTTAGTTTACTTGGATTTGGTTCGTTAATCATTTTGTATTATTGTTAATTATTAATTATATTTCTGATTATCAAATGTAAAAAGATGAAAAAGTATAATTTTATGGAAATCCGTAAATCAAATTATCAGATTAAATTCTTTAAAACTAGAATTCTAATAAGAGATTTAGTCTTGGAATTAAGGATGTACAAGAAAGACAGTTAAATGAAGAATGGAGAATGTGTAGAATTTATTTAAGACTTAAAATAAATACAGATCGAAAAAGGGATAATTCAAACATAGATTTATACAAATAAAAATATCTTAAAAGCGGCTTATTTTTAATTATAGAAAAGAATTTTATGCCTAATCAGAAGGATTTTTATATTAATTTATCTTTTCAGCATATCTTTTTTTAATAGTTGTACTGATATAAGTACTTAATCCTTGTCCTTTAACTGCTAATTTTTTCATTTGTTCTACATGTGATGAACCCGGAATTTGATAATTATAGAGATAACTTCCATCATTTTTAAATTGAACAATGATAAAATCCGAACCAATTTCGTAGGACTGAACTCCGGAATCTCCTTTCAGGTTTTTATATTTTTTCATTTAGAATTTAATTATTTGATGAAATTATTTTAAAGTCAAATGCAGATTACTTAAATATAATAATTTTATGCGAAACCTTTAAATAAAATTATTATGCCAAACTTTTTATTAAAATAAATAAAAGATATAGCAATCCCGAAGTTTTGAGACGACCTGGAGATAAATGCTCCAAAATATTTTAAAGAATCTAAAATCTACAATCTAAATTCTAAAATTTCAGAAAAAAGTATATCTTTAACCAACCCAAAAACCTAAAATAATGCAAGAAAACGATCAGGAAAATTTTAAAAGAGAACTAGGATTACTAGACGGAACCATGCTTGTGGTAGGTTCTATGATTGGTTCCGGAATATTTATTGTAAGTGCTGATATCGCCAGACAAGTTGGTTCTGCCGGATGGTTAACGCTGATTTGGTTAATCTCAGGACTGATTACGATTATTGCCGCTGTGAGTTATGGCGAGCTAAGCGCAATGTTTCCAAAAGCGGGCGGACAATATGTGTACCTCAAAGAAGCTTACAACAAATTGATTGCCTTTTTGTACGGCTGGAGCTTTTTTGCCGTGATTCAAACCGGAACAATCGCTGCTGTTGGTGTAGCTTTCTCGAAATTTGCGGCTTACCTTTATGAACCGTTAAGTGACGAAAATATATTGTATGAGTTAGGTTCTTTTAAACTCAATGCAGCACAAATTGTTTCGATTTTTACGATTGTTTTATTGACGTATATTAATAGTCGTGGTGTTAAAAACGGAAAAATTCTTCAGACTGTTTTAACGATTATCAAAATTTTATCCTTGTTGGGCTTAATCGTTTTTGGATTAACACTTGCTGCAAAAGCTTCAGTTTGGGATGCGAATTGGACAGATGCCTGGGCAACACATTCGTACAACGTCGAAACTGGTTCGTGGCTGCCAATTAGCGGAACGGCTTTGATTACCGGAATTTCAGCTGCTATGGTTGGATCTTTATTCTCAAGTGATGCCTGGAACGGTGTGACGTTTATTGCGGGAGAAATTAAAAACCCAAAACGTAACGTAGGTTTCAGTTTATTTCTGGGAACTTTTATTGTGACGATTATTTATGTATTGACAAATTTGATGTATTTGGCTGTAATTCCGCTAAACGAAATTGCAACGGCAAAATCTGATAGAGTAGCAGTTGTAGCTTCACAATATATTTTTGGAAATATCGGAACGTTAATTATAGCAATTATGATTATGATTTCGACTTTTGCCTGCAACAACGGATTAATTATGGCGGGTGCAAGAGTTTATTATACAATGGCAAAAGATGGCTTGTTCTTTAAAAAAGCAGCTGTTTTAAACGAATCGAGTGTTCCTGCATGGGCTTTATGGGCGCAATGTATTTGGGCTTCGGCTTTGTGTCTTACAGGAAAATATGGTGATTTATTAGACTTTGTAATCATCATTGTTTTGATTTTTTACATTTTAACAATCTACGGAATCTTCATTTTACGTAAAAAAATGCCAGATGTAGAAAGACCTTATAAAGCTTTTGGATATCCATTTTTACCACTGTTATACATCGTGATTGCTTCGGCAATTTGTATTTCGTTATTAGTAACAAAATTCTCAACTTGTGGTTGGGGAGTATTGATCATGCTAACAGGAATTCCGGTGTATTACTTAACAAAACCGAAAGAAGTTTAAGTAAAAAGGGACTAAGGTTCTGAGATGCTAAGTCTCTAAGAAAATATAAAAAAAATGCCTTGCTTATAGCAAGGCATTTTTTTATGAAATAGTTTTGCTAAGATCAAATAATAAAAAAATCTGCTCAATCTGCAAAATCTGCGAGAGAAATAATTCCAAAAATTATTTACTTGCGATAAAAAACTTGGAGCCTTAGCGGCTTCGTGGCAAGAAAAGTATCCAATAAAAAAAGACACTACTAATCTGCAAAAGCAAAAAATGGAGTGTCTTTTAATCTAAATTCTAATAAACTATTTGGTGAATTATACCATTTCAGTTTCAATAGAAGGCTTTATTGTTGAATTAATAATAGACAAAGTAAGAGGATCTTCTTCACCGGAGAAAAAAGCATCCAGTACTTCCTTAAATATCGGATTTGTATTTTCTACCAAAGCAAAAAGAGTCATAGAAGAGCGTAGTTTTCGGGCATCTAAATCTCCTAAAATTCCATCAGCTGATTTTCTTTTAAAAGTCAGGATCAATTCAGAAATTTCTATAAGATGTTTTCCTAATATAGGATGTTCCAGAAATTCGGTTGCTTCTTTTAGGTCATTAATGGCGTAAAGATTTGCAGTATCGCTAGTGCCCAATCCCTTTATTTGAGGAAAAATAAACCACATCCAGTGCGTTTCTTTTTTCCCTTTTTTAATTTCAGAAAGAGCAGTAAGATAAAGTTTGTTTTGCGCATCTAAAAAACGCGATAAATCATTGTTTGAATATGCCATTATGGTATTTGTTTGTGAAAAAAGGGTTGCAAAAGTACTAAAAAAGATAGGCGATACCTAATAAAAGGTTCATACAGTGAGTATTTTAACTTTTAGAGAAGGAATTTTTGTACACTATTCCGAGTGTGAAAATGTTTGACATTATCTTCCTTTCGATAAATTCTTCTAAAAGTCAAATTTATTCTCGGCAATACATTTTTGGCCGTTTTAGGAACCTGATGCTGCCAAAAACTATTGGTTGTTCCTGCCATAAGGAGAAATGATCCGTGATGCAAAGGAATCTCAACCTGAGGAATATCTTTCCTGAATTTATGGCGTAATCTAAACATTCTCGTTTCTCCAAAAGTAACTGAGGCTATAATAGGATTTTGACCTGTATTATGCTCTTTATCGCTGTGCCACGCTACGCCATCTTTACCATTTCGATATAAATTTAGTAGTACCGCATTAAAATCAAGCTGAGTTTCTTTTTCTACCCGGCTTCTAATGGTCAACAATTCATAAGTCCAGTCAGGACCGTTCGCACTTGCCCCAACGTTATCTTTATCTTCATACCAGGCGATCATTCTGGGGGCAGTAACAATTTTATCGAAAATTTCCATTTCATATTCTCTCCATTTGGTGTGATAAAGTAATTTTTCATAAAAACGATCAGATTCTTCTTTACTGAAGAAATTATCAATCAAAATAAGTTCTGCATCAGGCAGGTCAAAAACTTTTTTCCCTCCCAAACCAGTGGTAAATAATTCGGTGTCGTTAAATAGTGTCATTGTTCAATTATTTTGTATCAATTTCAATCCATACTGGTGCATGGTCACTTGTTTTTTCCCATCCGCGCACATGGCGGTCAACCCCGCCGGAGCGTAATTTTTGAGCTATTTGCGGACTTAGCAAAAAATGATCAATTCTAAGGCCTGCATCTCTTTGATAAGCATTTCTAAAATAATCCCAAAAAGTGTAAATTTTCTCATCCGGATATAAGGTGCGAATTGCATCTGTCCATCCTTGCGAAACAATAGCCGCAAAAGCTTTTCGGACTTCAGGTAGAAAAAGTGCATCTTTTACCCATTTTTCAGGCTTATAAACATCCAATTCTGTAGGCATTACATTATAATCGCCAACAAGTATTACAGGAACTTTTAAATTCAAAAGTATTTCGGCACGATCAGCCAAACGATCAAACCATTTTATTTTATATTCTAATTTTGGTCCGGGCGCCGGATTTCCGTTTGGAAGATAAAGGCACGCAATCACAATACCATTAATCAAAGCTTCGATATACCGACTTTGAATATCCTCATCGTTTCCCGGAAGAATGCGGGTTATTTCATCAATTTCCATATTGCGGGCGAGAATAGCAACTCCATTCCATTGCTTTTGTCCGTGCCAAACGGCATTGTAACCTGCATCATTAATCGCTTTAAGCGGAAATTTATCCTGTGGCGCTTTTAATTCCTGTAGACACACGATATCCGGAGTAGCTTCTTCAAGCCATTTCAGTAATACATTTAAGCGCCCGTTAATTCCATTTACGTTATAAGTTGCTATTTTCATCTGACATTCAATTAGTTGTATTCTTAAATTTACAAATAATATATTAGAATCTTATTTTAAAAAATTCTTGTTGAAAAAAACTTTCCGTGGATTTTTTTCTGCGTAAGCGATAATTAAGTGCAGCATATATTGATTGCCTCTATAAGCTGTAACATAATTTTTAATATCCGAAGGTTCATTAATTGCAATATCAGCAGTCAAATAACCCATTCCGTAAAAGTGACCATTTTCAACCCAAATACAGCTGCGTTCATCTGTTGATCTTCCCTTATCTATAATGGCAAAAGTAGGTCTGTTGCTTATTAAAAAATCAATCGCATTTTCGATCTGCGCGTTATGAAGTGTGGCATCAGGTAAATTTGTGAGATCATTTTTTAGAAAATTTTCCTCTACCACCGTACAATATTTGCAGAATCGATAATCGAGTTCAAATTGCTGCGCCAGACTTTGCAATAAATTTATTCCGTCATATAAACTGCTGAAATGCTCAATGCAGGACTGAAATTTACTCAGTTTCCCAATCGCTAAATATTTATATCCATTACGGGCTTCATATTGATAAAGTCCAAATTTTGGTTCAAAACGTTTTAAAGCCCTGTTGTATGTTGGCCATAATGTTTTGATTTCTGTACATTCTAATAACAGCGCCATTAATTCGGTGGCACAAACCTCAAAGGAAATGCTGTATATTTCCCTTAAAAAATTTTGCCTTTGCGGATTGATTTTATGACCGCTAAAATGAGAAGCTACACGCTTTTTTAAGTTGATTGCCTTTCCAACATAAATTACTTTTTTCACTTCATTATAAAAATAATATACGCCGGGTTTTTCCGGTAAATTATTAAAATCTTCAGGAGGTAAATTCGGCGGTAGGCGTTGGTCCTGCGATGTAATTTTGAGCATTTTTTCAATTTCTCCTTTATCATCCCATTCTAATAATCGAGAAAACAATATAGCTGTTGCATCTGCATCTCCGCCGGCACGATGCTGGTTTTCTAAAGGTATATCAAGTGAATTGCATAGTTTTCCTAAACTGTACGATGCAAAACCAGGTCTGATTTTTCGTGCTGCGCGAACGGTACATAGTTTTCTCGCCGTCCATTTAAATCCTGCTTGTTCCAGTTGATGGCGAACAAATGAATAATCGAAGTTGACATTGTGAGCTACGAAAATTCTGTCGGTAAGCATTTCTAATACTTTTTCTGAAATAAAATCAAAAATAGGAGCATCACGAACCATTTCATTATTAATACCTGTCAGGGCAAAAATCGAGATTGGAATTTCTTTTTCCGGATTAACAAGCGTTTCATAGCGATCGATCACATTTGTTCCGTCATGGATAACGATGGCAATTTCTGTAATGCGGCTGCCACTGGCGTTACCACCTGTGGTTTCAATATCTACTATGGCATATTCCAGCTTTTTCATCTCTATTATATAACGTAAAAATCGATTGTTTTCTGTTGTTTTATTAAAATTTAAATCTGTAATGGTTTATTTTTTATTGGCTAACATTTAAGCTTTAACCGTAATAACATCTTTGAGTAAAGTAGAAAACTTGGGAGACAACCTGTCCTGCTTCATTTTCCATTGCCGTCCCAAAGACTGCACACCAAATTTAATTTTGTTATTGCCATAATTTTGGTTCATTTTATCAATCGCCCTCATTAAAGGTTCGTGTTTAGGATTTGAAGTTTCAAATAAGTTAAGCTGGGTTTCGCTATTTGGCGTTAAGCCCATTACAATTACACCGGCTTTTTTATACCGATATCCTTTTTTAAAAATAGCTTTAAATCCTTTTTGCGCAGCCTCATTAAGTTCTATTGTCGAATTGGTTGGAAAATCTGTTGTGATAGTAATACTTCGTGAATAATGTGATGGTTCATTCTTTAAAAAACTAGTTTGAATAAAAACCGTTACCATATTGCAATGACAATCCTGACGTCTTAATTTCTCGGCACAAGAAGCTGTAAACGTGCTGATTCGTTCTGATATTTCTTCATAAGTAGTATACTTTTTTTCGAAAGATCTCGTAGTGGCAATCATTTTTCGGTCTGTGGCCTCTTCTAATTGCAAAGTTGATTTTCCTTCTAATTCATGTTTTAACCGAAGCCCGACTACAGACATTTCTTTTCTTACCCACGCATCCGGAAGCTCAGTAAACTCAAAAGCTGTATTGATTTTTTTTGATTTAAGCCGTTTGGCATGTTTTCTTCCAATTCCCCATACATCTTCGATTTTAGTCCATTTTAATGCTTTGATTCTTTTTTCTTCAGAGTCAATACAATAAACACCCTGCGTACGATCTGCAAATTTTCGGGCAATTTTATTCGCCATTTTAGCCAAAGCTTTTGTAGGCGCAAAACCTATACTAACCGGAATGCCGGTTCCTTGTGTTACTTCTTTTCGCATTTTTAAACCCAGCGTATTCAGATCAAATAAATCGTAACCTGAAAATTTCAGGAAAGCTTCATCAATACTGTAAATTTCGATTTCGGGCGTATACGTTTGAAGCAGGTTCATTACCCGATTGCTCATATCGCCGTACAGCGGATAATTAGAAGAATAAACAAAAATGTTTTTTTCTTTAAAAACGGATTCATACTTAAAAGCCGGAATAGCCATTGGTATACCCAGAGCTCTGGCTTCATCAGATCGCGAAATAACACAGCCATCGTTATTAGAGAGAATAACGATAGGTTTTCCTCTTAAACGTGGCTCAAATACTCTTTGGCAAGAAGCATAAAAATTGTTACAATCGACTAAAGCAAACATTTTCTAAACGTGTTTTTTATTTCTATTTTGTCACCCTGAGCGAAGTCGAAGGGCTTCATTGTGTAAAAGGTTTTCGACTTCCGCTCAGACTGACAACAACTTAAAAAGATTTAATACTATGAATCACAATTCCCCAAATCACAAAATTATTTTCAGGAGTTACTTTTATAGGCTGATAATCTTCATTTTCGGCAATAAGCCAAATAATCTCTTTTTCTATTTTGATACGTTTTACCGTAAATTCCCCATCAATTTGACAAACAGCAATTTTATTGTTTTGCGGTTCCAGACTTTTATCAATAATTAATAAATCACCATCGTTAATACCAACATTTTTCATAGAATGTCCTTTTACCCGGGCAAAATAAGTAGTGTATTTATGTTTGATGAATTCTTTGTTGAGATCAATCGATAATTCAATAAAATCATCAGCAGGCGAAGGAAAACCTGCGCTAATACCAACGTCAAAAAAAGGCAGATTTACTTCTGAACTTACATCCGGAATGTAGAATTCTATTGATTGTGTGGTATTTATATTCCTCAATTTCATAATCACTTCAAAAAAAATGTTTTTTGTACATTACAAAATTAGTACAGATGATAACATTTTTTTGTATATTTGCTGTTCCAAATTATAACAAATTAATTATGTCCTTATTTTCAGACAATATCAGAGCATTGAGGGTTAAGCATAAAATATCACAGGAGAAATTAGCTGAAAACCTTAGAATTACCAGAGGAAGATACGTTAAATACGAAGATGGAACTTCAGAAGCACCGTATGATATTTTAAAGCAGATCGCTTTATATTTTCATATGAGTATCGATTTGATACTGTCTGTCGATATACGTAAAATAGATGTGGAAAATTTAATAAAATTAGAAGGAAATCGACTCATTTTGCCGATACAAGTCGACAAATTCGGAGAAAATTTTATCGAAATTGTATCTCAAAAAGCAAAAGCAGGATATCTTAACGGATATGCGGATCCGGAATATATTGAGAGTCTGCAACAAGTTTCGCTTCCGTTTTTAGGTCCGGGAAAACACCGCGGATTTCCTGTAGAAGGCGATTCGATGCCGCCACACGAAGACGGTTCAATTATTATTGGCCGTTATGTAGAAAGGCTGGGAGAAGTGATGGATGGCAAAACTTATATTCTGATTACCAAAAACGAAGGAATGGTTTATAAGCGTCTCAACAAAAACAAAAAAAATGCTTTGGTTTTGGAATCAGACAATCGTTTTTATCCGAATTATGAAGTGAAAGCATCAGATATTTTAGAAATCTGGGAATACGAATGCAACATCGGGCGCAGTGATAAACGACACGAAGCAACGGAATCTCAAAGTATGAAAGATTTGCTTTTGGAGGTAAAAAGAGAAGTGATGGAGATTAAGAATAATACTTCGAATACTTAGAAAAGTTTTTGCTACAGATTTGAAGCATTTTTTTCGCCACGAATTCACGAATTTGATTTAAAATAATTCGTGAATTCGTGGCGGAAAATCTAGATATAGTCATTCAAAAATCCCTTTAATTTGTGAATTTAGATAGCTATCGGCGCTAGCTTTAAATAAACTTGGCGTCTTAGCGTCTTTGTGGCAAAAAAAACTAAAAAACCTTCACAAAACCCAATCCATATTGTTTTCCATTATAAAAAGGCATTACCATAGAAGTTGAATTAGTTTCAGAAGATGATTTGAATAATTTTTTGGTAATATATGGATTCATCCAATAGGCCAGTTTAGTACTCAAAATCCCGATTCCGGCTCCGGCAGCAACATCTGTTAACCAATGGCGATTGTTGTAAATTCTAAATAATCCGGTTCCGGTTGCAACGGCATAACCGGCAATTCCGTACCAAATTGATTTGTCTTTGTATTCCTGCCATAAAAATTCGGCTCCGGCAAAAGCAGTTGCAGTATGTCCGGAAGGGAAAGAATTATTCGAACTTCCGTCTGGCCGTTCTTCATGTACAATCGATTTTAAACCCAAAACAGTTGTCGCCATAATTGCATACGAAGTCACAAAAATTACCGAGCGATCACGCAAATTATTTTTGCCTTTTACACCAAAAGCATTCAAAGCATAAACCGATGCTGCAGGCGCATATTGCGAGAAATCATCAATCGTGATTTTTTCATCAATATCTTCGGTAACTTCATTTTTGATTTGATGGTTGAAACTCAACAGTTGGTCATTTCCAATTCCAATAACACCGTATCCAATTAAAACTCCCGGAATGATTAATTGTTTGTAATTGAATTTTAAATTGTTAGAAGTACTGTCAATTTTTGTTATGGAGTCGTTTTGCTGTGCATTTGCAGAAAAAAAACTAAATAGAAATACCAGGGAAACCGTTTTGTAAAACATTTTTCGTTATCGTTATAAGTTGCAATAATAACGAATGTCTGATCCAACTATTTTTGGCTTAATCTAACCTTAAGTCAATATTAATCAGTTGGTTTTAAATGGAGTAGTTGTATTAAGATTGGCTAAATATTATGTCGTTTTAAGTGTCACCCTGAGCGGAGTCGAAGGGCTTTATAGGGCGTAAGGTCTTCGGCTCCGCTCAGACGGGAACAGAATAAAATATGATTTTCAATTAAAGGTGTAGTCCCTACGGGACAAATATATCACGTGTGAATTTTTTTCTACCGACATATAATCTCTCCGACATATACTCTGTTAAGAATTAAATGTTGGTAGAAAAATAAAATATTTTATGCCATATAATTTATCTGAGATATACTCCGTTAGGAGTTAAATATTGGTAGAAAAATAATAAGCACAGGTAAAAATGTCCCGTAGGGACTAGACTTTTAAGTTTTATAGAAATAAAATTATACCTTCAACGCAAACCAAAACGTACTTCCCAAACCTAAATTACTTTCAACACCAATAATTCCATTTTGGGCTTCGATAAATTCTTTGCTAATGGCTAATCCTAATCCGGTTCCTGATTTTTGACTTCCGGGAATCTGAAAATATTTATCAAAAACCTTGTCTTTATATCTCGCGTCAATTCCTTTTCCGGTATCGATCACCTGAAAAACAATCTGATCATTTTCTTCTTTTAATTTAATAACAATCGTACTTTTTTCAGAAGAATACGTAATTGCATTTGAAAGATAATTAATCAAAACCCAGCCTGTTTTTTCGCTATCAGCTTTTACATTCTGGAGATTTTCATCGGCATCAATAATAAGTTTTATTTGTTTTTGATCTGCCTGAACTTTTACGGCTTCGGTGGCATAATTTACAATAGCGTACGGATTACTTTTTTCAATATTCAACTGAATATTTCCGGTTTCTAATTGTGATAAATTGAGTAATTCACCCGTGATTTTCAATAACCTTTGACTGTCATCTTTAATGCTTTCTACCAATTGTTTCTGATCATCATTCATATCGCCCGTTTTGGTATTTTGAAGCAATTGCAAACTCAGTTTTATAGAAGCAATAGGTGTTTTTAATTCGTGCGAAACTGTTGCAATAAAATTCGTTTTAGCAAAATCCAGTTCTTTAAACAAAGTAATATTTCGCAGAATAATAACGTCACCAATATTGATTTCTTTTTCTTCGCCCGTTGGCGTTATCGTGATATTGATGGTTTCTTTATCAAAATAACTTTCTTTTCCGTGGGCGAAAATTTTCAATGGTTGCTTTTTCTGGGAATCGGTTGCTAATTCTTTCAAAATTAGAGAGCGAATCAAATCATTTGACAAGGCTAGAGTAGAAGCCGATTTCCCGATAACATCTTCAGATTTCATTCCGATAATCTTCAAAGCTTCGTCATTCACAAACAAAATAATACCTTCATTATCCAAACCAATAATTGGATCGTGCATGTTATTTATCAGCGTTTCTAAACGTTTCTTTTCAAAGAACAATTTGTATAAGTTACTACTATTGTATTCTTCGAGTTTTTGCGCCATTGTATTAAAGGATTTTGCAAGATCTCCATATTCATTGTGATTGGTAAAATGCACACGTTCTGAATAATTTTTATTCGCAATTTCCTTAATACTCTGTGTCAGTTCCTTAATTGGGTTTGCAATATTATTGGGTAAATTGATCAATAAATTAAAAGCAATCAAAAAACATAAAGTTCCCACAATAGCAATCCATAAATTGGCCGTTTCGGCGGTATGTTTGGCAATATCACTTTTCTGTTTTATGGCATTCATATTGAGTTTCATAATCTCAAAAATGTCTTGTCTGATTTGCATTTTTAGAGATTCATCAGCACTATTTTTTTCTAAAACAGCAAAGTTCTTCTTCAAATTATCCGTGCCTTTTTTTTCTCCTTCTTCGGTAACATTTTGAGTTTGTTTCTGAAGGTTTTCTTTAAAAGTAACAATAGCATTTTCTCTATTGATATTAATTTCATCCAAAGACAAAAGCATATTTCTGGAATATTCAAGCGTATTATAATTCGCTTTCAAAATATTCTCAGTGTCTTTTTTTATCGAAAAAATATAAAAGGCACTCACCAATGTGAGTATTATTATTAGCAAAAATAATAACCCAACGCCCAGATTCAATTTAGTTTTAATTCTCATATTTTTTGTTTTTTGGTAAAATGTGAATTGTGGGCTGCAAATTGGATTTTCTCAGAACATCTAACATTTACATACATCATCTAACCATTTTACGAAAGTATAACAAGGTCAGCATTCGATAAAGACAGACTATTTAATAAGCGTCTGAAAATCGTCGTAGACAAAATTACTTTAAATAAATTCAAATGCGGTTTCCCGATGCAGACAGTTGTAATTTGTTTTTCTTCAACAGTCATTAAAATCGCATCTGCAATATTTTTGTGTTCTATTTTAATAACTTCTGCGCCTAATTCTACCGCCAGTTTAAAATTATTTATCAAATGACGCTGTTTATCCAATGCAATTTTGGTGCTGCTTTCCTGCGGAGTTTCTACATACAAAACATACCAGCTTCCGTTATAATAACTCGCCAGACGCGCTGCTTTTCGAATCACAATTTTAGCCGTTTTGTCATTACTGCTAATGCAGGCCAAAAGTTTTTCGTGACGTAAAGCATGCAAATTAGGTACTTCGTTTTCAACTTTTCGAACCACTTGACTGGCAACTTCTTTCAAAGCCAATTCACGCAATTGAAGAATTTGTTCCGATTTAAAAAAGTTCGTCAAAGCCGTCTGAATTTTATCAGCCGTATAAATTTTTCCTTCCTTCAAACGTGCGATCAAATCCTCAGAAGTCAAATCGATATTCACCACTTCATCTGCCAATCGCAAAACATTATCCGGAATTCGTTCCTGAACGTCTATTCCCGTAATACGTTTTACATCTTCATTTAAACTCTCAATATGCTGAATATTTACTGCCGAAATCACATTGATTCCTGCTTCCAAAATCTCTAAAACATCCTGCCAGCGTTTTTCATTCTTGCTTCCTTCAACATTCGTGTGTGCCAATTCATCGACAATTACAACTTCAGGTCTCAAATTGATAATCGCTTGTACATCAAGTTCTTCGAGCTCTTTCCCTTTATAGAAAATGGTTCGCCGCGGAATTACGGGCAAACCAGATAAAAGTTCATGCGTTTCTTTTCGCATATGCGTTTCGATGTAACCAATTTTCACATCAATTCCGTTTTTCAACAGCGAATGCGCTTCTTGTAACATCCGATACGTTTTACCCACACCGGCGCTCATCCCAATGTAGATTTTAAACTTTCCTTTTCGTGATTTCTGAATTAAATCAAGAAAGTGCTGTGCGTTATTTTCTTTTTCCTGTTTCATATGGTTTTGCCACGAAGGCACTAAGTCGCAAAGTTTTTATTTTTTTAGCCACGAATTCACGAATTTTTATTATAAATGGGATAAATTATAATTCGTGAATTCGTGGCGAATAAATCAACACAAAGAGATGTAAAAATCCATTTAATCTGTAAAACCTGTGGCAAATAATTTTTAGAAAGAAATCGCCAAGGAAGTCGTTACAAACGTATTGGTATCCGTTCGAAGATTGTCTTTTGTAAATATTTTATCTTTACTCGAAAGATTTCTGGCCTCGATTCTAAACATTACATTATCAGTAACTAAGTAATCAAAGTTAGCCGAAAATCCGTAAGTTTTAAAACCATTTGGAGTCTCTGTTGCGATAATAACTCCTTTTTCGTCACTATAATATTCGCCACGAGCCGCAAGCTGAATTTTGTCTGTTGGTTTGTATTGCAGAATCAAAACAGGCGAAAACCAAGTATCGTATTTGTTACTGTTTTTAGCCGCTTGCTGTGATCCAACATCAAGACCAGCCGTAACATTTGTTTTATCCGTTACTTTAAATTGTCCGTAAAAGTTATTAAAATAGCGCCATTTTTTGTCAATATCTGGTTGTTCATTTCCAACATAAGTACTCCAGTTCAAAACCACTTTGTCCGACGGTTTATAGGTAACTTGCGTTCCAAAAGCAGGAGTCTGATTGCCTTTTACTTTCTCAATACGCTGCCAGCCATTCAAGTACATTCCCGCCAAATACCACTTTCCGGATTCAGAGGTGTAACCAATTTTAACTCCCGTTTCATAATAAGGCGAGTTTTCAGCCAAAATGCTTCGGGTCAAAGTCTGAGAATCTTTTCCAATCGCACTTTCAAAACCAATATGCGCCGGCATAATTCCCGCATCAATCCATAAATTATGGCTTTGCGAAATCTTCACGCCCACATTTGCCTCGTAAACATTTTTCAGCAAACCTTGTTCAGCCGCCATATTATATTCGGCGTAAGTTCCTGCCATTAAAGCAAAATTTCCACGCACATTATCTTTCGAATAATTCACTTTTGCCAAACCCAAATTCAGGTTTATTTCATTGCTTTTGTTGTAATTATAAAAAAATCCCGGGCGTGTATGATCTTCCGGCTTCGCAAAATCATAACTATAATAAGCCTCTATATATCCTGAAAACGTAAACGGACTTTTTGTTTCTTCTTGTGCATGTAAATTACTAAAACCAAATGCGATTAAAGCAGTAAGTATAATTTTTTTCATTTTTGTTTTTAATTATTTGGGGTAAAAAAGGCGTTTTGTTTTCCTGCAAGGTTTTCAAAACCTTGTAGGTATTAATTATAAGATTGGTTTTCTATTCTAATTTTCGCCACAGTTTGTCATTTCGACGGAGGAGAAATCTTCGCAAGAAACTCCGCAAAGAATATCAATGTGTGTAGATTTAGAAACGGAGATTTCTCCTCCGTCGAAATGACAAAACGAACGATCATCTTTGTCAAACCTGTCGGGTTTAAAAACGTGTTACTTCAATTGATCAAGCGCCACATTCAATTCCAACACATTCACCGTTGGAGTTCCCATAACTTTTGGAGTATTGATATTCGCTTCAACCAAAGCTTTCACTTTATCTTCGGATAATTTTCGTTCTTTAGCAACACGTTTCACCTGAATCAAAGCACCTTCCGGAGAAATATTCGGATCTAAACCACTTCCCGAAGCTGTCACCATATCGGATGGAATCTCTGATTTTTTTAAATACGGATGAACGACTAAAAACGTATCAATTCTTTTTTGAACCAAAGCCAAATACTCCGCATTGCTTGGTCCTTTGTTGCTTCCTGCACTTCCTGCCGCATTATAATCCACAGCCGAAGGTCTTCCCCAGAAATAATTCGACTTATCGAATTTCTGACCAATTTTTTGGTAACCAACCACTTTTCCGTTAACCGAAATAGTTTCCCCTTTTCCGTGATTAGGAGCAAATTGTGCAATTCCGTAAATCGCAAGAGGGTAAATAACTGCAAATAGAATTAAAGTAAGCAGCGTCAATTTTAATAGTGAGAATATAGTTTTCATTTTTTTGAGATTCTAAGGGACTAAGTTGCTAAGGTTCTAAGTTTTTCTTAGAAGCGTAGTAATCCAAAGTCTTTGTTTTTTATTGAGTTTTTGTAGACCTGCCAGGTTTGATTTTACATACAAAGAGAAACTACCAAATCAATTAATTTAATTCCGATAAAAGGGACAATCAATCCGCCTAAACCATAAATTAACAGGTTTCTTTTAAGGATTGCACTTGCTCCGATTGGTTTATAATCAACACCTCGCAACGCAAGCGGAATCAATATCGGAATGATAATCGCGTTAAAAATTACCGCAGATAAAATGGCACTTTCAGGACTATGCAAATGCATAATATTTAAACCTTCAAGCGCAGGAATCGCAGTAATAAAAAGCGCAGGAACAATCGCAAAATATTTGGCCACGTCATTTGCAATAGAAAAAGTAGTTAAAGTTCCTCGAGTCATTAAAAGCTGTTTTCCAATTTCGATAATCTCAATAAGTTTAGTTGGATCATTGTCAAGATCGACCATGTTTCCGGCTTCTTTTGCAGCCTGAGTTCCGCTGTTCATGGCAACACCTACGTTTGCTTGCGCAAGGGCAGGGGCATCGTTGGTTCCGTCACCCATCATCGCTACAAGTTTACCTAAGTTTTGCTCGTTTTTGATGTAGTTCATTTTATCCTCAGGTTTCGCTTCGGCAATAAAATCATCAACACCTGCAGCTTCGGCGATAAATTTGGCGGTTAATGGATTATCTCCGGTAACCATCACTGTTTTTACACCCATTTTTCTCAAACGATCAAAACGTTCTTTCATTCCCGTTTTAATGATATCTTGCAATTCGATAACACCCTGAACCTGATCGTTTTTGATGACAACCAATGGCGTTCCTCCGTTTGTAGAAATATCAATTACTTTTTGAGCGGTATCTTCAGGAAAAGAATTTCCGGCTTGTTTTGCAATGTTTTTTGCAGCATCCTGAGCCCCTTTTCTAATATTGGTTCCATCTTTTAAAACAACTCCGGAAGTTCTGGTTTCTGCGGTAAATTTGATTAAAGTAGCACCTTCAATTGATAATTTATTGGCAGTTTCGGCTCCTGCCAGTTCCACGATACTTTTTCCTTCCGGAGTGTCATCTGCTAATGAACTTAATACAGCAGATTTTATAAAATCTTCTTCAGATACGCCTTTTGCAGGATAAAAATTCGTTGCTTTTCTGTTTCCAATGGTGATGGTTCCGGTTTTATCCAAAAGCAATACATCAATATCTCCGGCAGTTTCAACCGCTTTTCCTGATTTTGTAATTACGTTTGCACGTAATGCTCTGTCCATTCCCGCAATACCAATGGCAGAAAGTAAACCTCCAATTGTAGTTGGAATCAAACAAACGAACAAGGCGATAAAAGCAGCAATTGTAATGGGCGCTTTCGCATAATCTGCAAATGGTTTTAGGGTAACACAAACAATCACGAAGATTAGTGTAAAGGCGGCTAACAAAATAGTCAAGGCGATTTCGTTTGGTGTTTTTTGTCGGCTTGCACCTTCAACCAAAGCAATCATTTTATCTAAAAAGCTTTCGCCAGGTTCAGAAGTTACAATTACTTTAATTTTATCGGAAAGTACTTTTGTTCCTCCGGTTACAGATGATTTATCACCACCGGCTTCCCGAATTACAGGAGCACTTTCTCCCGTAATCGCACTTTCGTCGATAGTCGCTAAACCTTCGATAATTTCCCCATCAGTTGCAATTAAATCTCCTGATTCACAAACGAAAACATCTCCTTTTTTTAATTCAGATGAACTGATGTTTTTGATTTCTCCGTTAGGCAAAATTTGTCTTGCCGGAGTTTCTTCACGTGTTTTTCTTAAACTATCTGCTTGTGCTTTTCCTCTTGCTTCGGCAATAGCCTCTGCAAAATTGGCAAACAAAAGCGTAGCCAATAAAATCAGGAACACAATTAAATTATAGATGAAACTACCTTGGTCAGTTGCTCCCATTAAAATAGAAATACAAACGGCAAACATAATGGCAGTTCCTATTTCTACGGTAAACATTACCGGATTTTTGATCATCAATTTTGGATTCAGCTTCACAAAAGACTGCGCTAAGGCTTCTTTTACCTGTTTGCTTTCAAACAATGATGTGAATTTATTAGTTGTCATTTTCTTGTAAAAAGTTAAATGTTATTTGTTAAATGTTATTTGTTAAATGTTATGCACTAAAAACACATAGATTATAGAATATAGCCAGCGGTTTCAACCGCTGGGACGCAACGTATATCACAATCTTTCTTCCCACCATTCGTTTCCCCTGGTTGAAACCATGGGCTATGTTTGAAATATTTTGCGTTTATGTTTTATGTGTTTAAAAATATTTTCAGCATTTTTATTTTAGTGTAAAGTACTCCGCTAAAGGACCAAGTGCTAAGGCTGGGAAGAATGATAGAGCAGCAATAATCGCGATTACAGCAAAAACCATAACTCCAAAAATAGAAGTGTCCGTTTTTAAAGTTCCGGCGCTTTCGGGGATGTATTTTTTATTTGCCAATAATCCGGCAATTGCTAATGGTCCAACGATAGGAATGAAACGGCTCAAAAGCAACACAATTCCTGTAGTAATATTCCAAAACGGGTTGTTATCGCCTAAACCTTCAAAACCAGAACCATTGTTGGCAGCGCTCGAGGTATATTCGTATAACATTTCTGAGAATCCGTGGTTTCCGGGATTGTTTAACCAACCCGTTGCGTTTCCGCTAAACCAGTAACCCATTGCGGTATCATTTGCAGCAAAATAAGAAGCTAAAGCGGTACCCGCTAATATTAATAAAGGGTGAAGGATAGCAATAAAAGCAGCAATTTTAACTTCCCGAGCTTCAATTTTCTTACCTAAAAATTCAGGTGTTCGACCCACCATTAATCCGGAAATAAATACAGCCAGAATAATGAAAATATAGAAGTTTAGAATCCCAACTCCACAACCGCCATAAAAGGCATTGACCATCATGGCAAGCAATTCCATAGCACCGGAAACCGGCATTGAACTATCGTGCATACTATTTACAGAACCTGTAGAAATTACGGTTGTAGCAATACTCCAAAATCCTGAAATCGCTGGCCCAAACCGAACTTCTTTTCCTTCCATAGCTCCGGTTGTTTGGACGATTCCCATTTTTTCGATAGCAGGATTTCCGTTCATTTCGCTAATGACTGTTGGGATAACGAGTAATAAGAATCCAACTGTCATAACTCCGAAAATTACGTAAGAGAATTTCTTTTTCTTTAGATAAAAGCCTAAAGCAAAAATCATGGCAAACGGAATAATTAATTGTGACCAAAGTTCAACTGCATTGGTAAAATAAGTTGGGTTTTCTAAAGGATGTGCCGAGTTGGCTCCAAAAAATCCACCACCGTTTGTACCAATGTGTTTGATCGCAATAAAAGCTGCCGCAGGTCCGCGGGAAACGTCTACATGATCACCTTGTAAGGTTGTAATAGAATCTTTACTGTCAAAATCCATCGGTGTGCCGCTGAATGCTAAAATTGTAGCTACAATAACCGAAAGTGGTAATAAAATACGAGTACAGCTTTTGATGAAATAATCGTAAAAATTACCCAGTTTTTCTGTAGTTCTTTCTTTCATTGCTGTGAAAATTACTGCAGCAGAAGCCATTCCGACACCGGCAGAAACAAATTGAAGAAACATCAGAAACATTTGCGACAAGTAAGAAACGCCGCTTTCGCCTGAATAATGCTGTAAATTACAATTTACAACAAACGAAATGGCAGTATTAAAAGCCAAATCAGAACTCATAGACGGGTTATTGTCAGGGTTTAAAAACAACGATCCCTGAAACAATAAGATAAAAAAGCAAAGAAAAAACCAAACCATATTGATGCTTAAAAGTGCTTTTAAGTGCTGTTTCCAGTTCATTTCTTCAGTGGAATTAATTCCACTAATTTTAAAAATAAATTTTTCAATTGGATTGAAAATTGGGTCAAGCAATGTTTTATCTCCCAAATAAACTTTAGCGATATATTTTCCTAACGGAATGGCTAAAACTATCGAAACGATAAAAATAGTGATGACGCCTAATAATTCTGTATTCATAATTTTTTATATTTTAATAAAATGTCAGATGTGATTTGTAAAAGGAGACTGACGCATAACAGCTAACATCTCACTTATAACTTTTTACATCATTAAAATTTTTCGGGTTTGATTAATACATAAATCAAATAGCAAAAAACAGCGATGGAAATAATAAATAGTGCAGTCATGATTAGATTTTTTCAAAAAATTCAACTGATTTAAAACAAATAGCAAAAAGCAAAACAGCCAATGCGAGTAAAAGAAAAGTGATTAACATAGATTTTTATTTTTAGTGAAATGTGAAAATGTTAGAAGTAGGATATTTTTTGTAGAATGTGAGACACAAGTCATTTTACATTCACAAAAAACATTTTACAACTAGACACCGGACGTATTAACCTGTTTGATATATTCCGCTTTGAGCGTTTGAGGAAAAAGATGTGAAATGTTGCAGTGACGCATTTCCATAAAAGAAGAAACAGAGAAAATGTACACGTTTGAAATGGCATTTTTAGTTTCTAAACTTCCGTTAATAAACAGGCGTTCAGCAAGAGCCAGACATTTTTTTGCACGAACGATATTACCGGAAATAATAGATTTTTTGGTTATCTCAGCAAAGCGTTCAGCTTGTTTGTAGATTGAGGAGACTTGATTTTTCATTTTGGATGAATTTTTATGTTCTTCCTCCTTATGCCAAAATGTATTCCGAAAAAGTATAATAACTCGCAAAGTATTGCCAATAAAAGGATTGCGGTTTCGTGCCAGAAATCAGGCATAAAAAAAGCCTATCAAAATGATAAGCTTTTATTGAAATGATAGGAATGTTTAATTAAAAATTAGGAATTAAAAATTAAAAATTGTCATTGCTGATGATTGTATTTTAAGTCCAAGCGGGACGTAATATTTATAGAAAATTATAAGGTTATTTGATAGAAACCCCATCGGGGGTGACATATTTTGCAATCAAAAGCAAATAATATATCGCTCCGCTGGAGCTTTATTAAAACCCCGATTGAATTTGCTATAAATATTTTGCTCCGCTGGAGCTTTATTTGGAATTTTAATTTGATATTGAATTTTGATATTGCAATTTTTATTGAATACTATATTCTTCTAACTTTCGATACAAAGTCGCAATTCCAATTTCCAGCAATCGTGCTGTTTCTGCTTTATTGCCTTTCGTATAATTTAAAACCTTCTGAATATGCAATTTCTCGATACTTTGCATCGAAAAAGCCGACATTGATTTTGTTGCTTTTTCTGGTTGATGCTGCATTTCATAAGGTAAAACATCTGAAGTCAAAATAATTCCACTGCTTAAAATAACAGATCTTTCGATAACATTTTTAAGTTCACGAATATTTCCCGGCCACGAATAATTTTCTAATTTCTGAAGAAAATCATCTGAAATAGATAAAGTTTTTTTATTTGTTTTTTCAGAAAATTGCTTGACAAAATAATTAGTTATTGGCGCAATATCTTTAATTCTTTCTCGTAAAGGCGGAAGCGTAATTTCAAAAATATTCAAACGAAAATACAAATCAGAACGAAAACGGTGTTCTTCGCTTTCTGTTTTTAAATCTCTATTTGTTGCGGCAATTAACCTGAAATTTGATTTTTTGGGAGTTGTATCTCCAATCGGAATATATTCGCTGGTTTCTAAAACACGCAATAATTTAGCCTGCAATTCTATTGGCATTTCTCCAATTTCATCCAGAAATAAAGTTCCGCCGTTTGCTTCTTCAATAAAACCTTTTTTATCTTTCAACGCTCCGGTAAAAGCACCTTGTTTATGTCCGAAAAGTTCGCTTTCGAGAATTTCTTTGCTAAAAGTACTGCAGTTTAAAGCCACAAAAGATTTGCCAACACGATTGCTGTTTTCATGAATCGCTTGTGCAAAAACTTCTTTTCCGGTTCCGGTTTCACCCGTTAATAAAACAGTCGAATCGGTTTTTGCTACTTTTTTGGCAAGATCAATAACCTGCTCAATTCCTTTTGATTTGCCTATAATCGAATTAAATGAATATTTATCGCCAATACGTTTTTCGAGTTGTTGTACCTTTTTCTGTAAATGTGCTTTTTCAACGGCTTTGTATAAAAGCGGAATAATTTTGTCGTTATCATCGCCTTTTACAATATAATCAAAAGCACCGTTTTTCATCGCCTGAACACCATCCGGAATATTTCCAAAAGCTGTCAAAAGAATAACTTCGATCAAAGGAAAACTTCCTTTTATATTTTGCAGGAAATCAACGCCGTTTCCGTCCGGTAATTTCACATCACATAAAACGACATCAATTTCGGTTTGTTCCAGTTTTTTAAAACCTGATTTTAAATCTTTGGCTTCAAAAACTTCAAATCCTTCTGATTTTATAATGCGTGCCAAAAGACTTCTCAGTTTTTCTTCGTCGTCTATAATTAAAATTTTATGTGTCATTTGAGGAAAATTCTGGAATAGGAATTCATTTTGAAATACAAATTTAGGTTTTAAATCAGTTCTCTTTTTTGATTCAATGGAAATTCTTGCGAAAATTCAATTTTCAAAATCGTTCCATTTTTATTTTCCATCGTAAATTTTGCGTCCAAATCATCACTTAAACCTTTTATTAGACTCAATCCAAACGAATTGATTTTTTTAGCGCTGAGGTTCATATCAATTCCAATTCCGTTGTCAGAAATCGTTAATAAATAGTTGTTTTCAGAGACACCTTCAAGTGTCACATAAATCATTCCTGTTCGGTCTTCGGGAAAAGCATATTTGATAGAATTGGTGATTCCTTCATTCAAAATAAGTCCAAGCGGAACGGCCTGAGCAACATCTAATTCTAATGGATCAATTTTTATTTCAAACCGAATTCTTTGTCCAAGCGAAAAAGATTCTCGTAAATATTCGACTAATTCTTTGATATAATTTGGCATATTTATGGTCGAAATATTCTCTGCATTATACAATTTTTGGTGAATCAGCGACATCGAATGGATCCTGTGCTGACTATTTTTTATTGCCGATAAAGCCATATCATTATCCAGATAAGCTGATTGCGAATTTAGCAGACTTATAACGGTTTGAAGATTGTTTTTTACACGATGGTGAATTTCTTTTACAAGCCATTCTTTTTCATCGAGTAAATGCCTTAAATTAATGTTTTTCTGGCTGATTTCCTTTTCTTTAAGTTCAAGTTTTATATTGTTTCGCTGTTTTAAACGATAACGGTTATACAATAAACCAATCGTTATTAAAAGTAAAATCAAGCTCCAGATTGATAGATTATTCAAGAGTTGAGATTTGTGTAATTCACTTTCCTGAAGCTTTGATTGTTTGTTTAAAAGCTTGATTTTTTGTTCTTTATTAAGCGTTTCATACTGAAATCTAAGTTCTTCTATTTGTTTGTTTTTTGAAAAATCAATCACTGAATCGCTCATTTTTTTATAAACCTGATAATGTTTTAAGGCTGAGAGATAATTGCCATTTAAGGAATCTGTTATCGATTTTGAAACTTCGAGATTTACAGAGTTGTAGTTTAAATGATTTGCCTTGGATAATGTCGAAACTTTATTGGCATAAAAAATAGCTTTGTCTGCCTGAAATCTGTGAGCATAAAAATAAGACATTGACGAATAGGCGTTTGCAACATCATATACCGTTTCTGGTCCGTTTAATTGTTGTGCAGCAATATCCATTTCTTTATAATATTTATCTGCCAATGCATAATTTTTTAATTTATCATAGCAATTTGCTCTGGTATAATTCAGGATCATTGTGTCATAAGGATTTGTTGGCGGATATTTTGCAGTTACAGTATTAATATAATCAATGGCTTCCTGGTTTTTTCCTTTTGATGACAGCGCCGCAACAAGACTCATAAAACTTTTGTACCAACTTCCGGTACTGATATTTTTCTGTCCTAATTGTACACTTTTTTGGTACATTTCGAGCGCTTCTTCATAATGACCTAAGACTAAATAAACGTTCCCGAAACGCAGGTAAAAAGTGTCAGCAAAATTGTAATCATGAAGTATTTGTATGGTTTGTATTGTTTTTTGAGCATAATACAAAGCGCTTTTCAAATTGTGCATATTAAGCTCTATATAAGATATTGTAGCTTCTGTAAATTGAATATGCTTAAAGCCAATTTTTCTTTGATGGTATAAACTTTGGTAAAATTCTTTAGTGGCCAGATTAATATTGCCACCAAAATAATGAACGGTAATAAGCTCCAAATGTGTTTCGATGACTTTTTCTTCTAAACCTAAATCCTGATATAGTTTTATCGCTTCATTTAAGATTTCTTCTTTCTCAGGAGCTAAATTTGGCAAGAACCTGGCCTGATTTTCTAACGCATCGGCAAGAGCCTTTTTGTCATTTTGTTTTCGGCATTCGTCTGCAACTTTAGAAAAACATTTTTTACTTTCGATACTATTATGAATCTGAGCATAATATTTTCCGAGTAATAATAAACTTTGATGCTGCCATTTTTGAATTTTAAGCTGATTGCTGGTTTTTACCGCTCCATTAATATAAGTAAAAGCATTTTGAAGATCTTCTGGTTTTGTTCCGGGTTTAAAAAGGTAAAAACTGCCAAGCTGAAGCAATATTTTAATTTGATTTATATCTTTTGATGTGCCTAAAAGTTTTTTTACAGCATTAATATTTCCTTTTTCTATAAGATCACTTCCAATTAAAACACTTTCATTATCGTTATAACCTTCATCATAACTTAAAGAAAGTGGTAATTTATACGCTTTTGCGGCCAAAACAGCCGAACTGTCTTCGTCTATTTTTCCTTGATTAATGGCGTATAAAAATGTAGAACAAAAATGAATTAGCAAACGTTTTTTCTTTAAGTCGTAATCTGCAGTTGAAGGTGCTTGTGCGAAAGTTAGTGTTGAAATAAAGAACAAGAAATAGAGGCAAAATGCGTGTTTCATAATTGGTTTATAAGTAATTATTACAGAGGTTTTTGGTGTAACAAATATAGATATAAACTGTTATCGTTTTATGAAGTAATATCAAGAAAATTCACATAAAAGATGTTTTTTATGTTTAATATTTGGATAAATTGCTGTTTTAATTGTAATAATTAACTAATTTTATACCAATATATTACAAGTCTTCTAACAATAAAAATACCACAATAATGAAAACGGCTTCGGATGCTACAATCAATTCAATTGAAAAGAGATTTAAAAAACGAATTTTAATTGTTGAAGATCAATTTATTGAAGCGCATGACTTGCAATTAATCCTTGAAAAAGCAAATTATGAAGTAACCGGAATTGCCCGTTCTGTTGATCAGGCTTTGGAACAAATTGAAGCGGAAAAACCTGATTTGGTTTTTTTGGATATTTTTTTGAAAGGAACTAAAAACGGAATTGATCTGGCCAGAATTTTAAAAGAAAACTACATCGGATTTATATTTATTTCCGCCAATTCCAGCAAAAGTATTTTAGATTGTGCCAAAACAACTCAGCCTTATGGTTTTATCGTAAAACCTTTTAGGGAACAAGACGTTTTAACTACACTTGAAATCGCTTTTTACCGTCAGGAATATAGTCTGGAATCGCAATTAGTACAGCAATTACAATTGAAAAGTGATATTGAAACGATTATAAATTCAAATTTAAAAAAAGAAAATGTTTTGCTGGAATTTGGAAAAATGATGCAGACATTTATTTCATTTGATTATCTCGAAGTTGGTTTTACCAATAAAACGCATTATGATAATTTAGGAATGATGCGTAAAAACATAGATGATTATCAGATTATTAATCCTGAAAAATTCTCTAAAATCGCCGATATTTCGGTAAAAGAATTAAATGAAACGTATAAAAAATCAAAAGTAGATTTGAAACCTGTTATTTATAGCGAAGAATCGTTGATTAATAATTTTCAGGATGCACCGATAAAAGGTTTGATCGCACATAATTTTGGAATAAAATCTTATTTGGTTTTTCCAATTTCAATTGCGGCAATTCAAACTTTTCATTTTACATTTTACAGTAGGAATTTCAATATTTATTCAGCTGAAAATTTAAAATTACTATCAAATTTAGAAAATAATCTGGTTCAGCTTATTAATAAAACGTATTCAGGCGAAGTTTTGAATTTGGATGAAAAAAGCAAAAAAGAAACGGAAAAAAAAGATTTAAATTCAGAAAAATCAAAAATTGGGTTTGAAGGAATTATTGGAAATAGTACACAAATGATGACCGTTTTTGATTATATCCGAAAAGTTGCCCCATCCGATACTTCGGTTTTAGTTTTAGGCGAAAGCGGAACCGGGAAAGAAAAAATTGCTCAAAGTATTCACGCTTTATCACCTCGAAAAGATAAACCTCTTGTCATCATAAATTGTGGTGCGATACCGGAAAATCTGGCAGAATCATTACTTTTCGGGCATGAAAAAGGAGCGTTTACCGGAGCAATGGATAAACGTATTGGTAAGTTTGAACTGGCCAATGGCGGAACTATTTTTCTAGATGAAATAGGAGAGATGCCTATGGAACTTCAGGTAAAATTATTGAGGGTTTTGCAGGAAAGAGAAATTGAACGCATTGGCGGAGCTTCGTCTATAAAAGTTGATGTGAGAATTATTGCGGCAACCAATAAAAATCTGGAAGAAGAAGTTGCAGCAGGAAGATTTAGAATGGATTTGTATTATCGCCTGCATGTTTTCCCGATTATGGTTCCATCATTAAAAAAACGAAAAGAAGATATTCCGGAATTAACGAATCATTTTATAAAGGTATATAGTGAGAAAATGGGCAGAAAAGCGCCAATTCTTGCCGAACATGCTTTGCAGCAAATAATGAATTATAATTGGCCGGGAAATATAAGAGAATTAGAACACAGTATTCAGCGTGCGATTTTGCTAACCGACGGAAATACGATTAAGGAAATTGAGGTTTCGCCATCTTCAAAAATGCATGCAGAAGAAGTAAGCGAATCTTTTTCGATTAAAACTATTTTAGAAAACGAACGCGATTATATTTTATATATTCTGAAAAAATGCAACGGAAAAATATCCGGAATTGGCGGTGCCGCTGAAATTTTAGATATTCATCCATCGACATTAAATTCAAAAATCAAGAAATTAGAAATTAAACGAGAATTAAATTAGACTATTGTCTATAAAAATAAAACACGAATTTTATTAATTTTCACTAATTTGAAGCGTTAGCCAGGTTTGTGAAATTAATTCACAAACAGAATTCGTGAAAATTAGTGAAATTCGTGTTTAACAAAATTTAATCTATTTTTTCTAGCCAATCCGCACTAAAATTCGCCACTTCTTTCCAGTTAGATTGTCCTAAAACAAAATGATTTCGACCTCTAAATTCCTTAAAAGTTGTTATAGAATCGAAGTTTTTGTACTTTTTAAAATTCGAATAATTTAAAGACGAAGGAATAATATGATCTTCAGCACCTGCGATAATTAATAAAGGAGCATGTTTTTTCCTGAAATCAATTTTGGCAGTTTTAGTCAAACCATCCCTCAAGGCCAATTTAGATTCCGGAACCACTAATTTTTCATAAGCCTCTTTTTGTTCTTCAAACAACATTCCGTTTGTAAACGCATATTGCCATTGTTTAAACGGCATTAAAAAGGTCTTTTTTAGTGAAGTAAAAAATCCTAAAGCGCCCCAGCTCGCTTTATAAAATGAAAATTTAAACGTTATTAATCCTTGTGGAGCAACAGAATGTATCGCTATTCCGGCCGTCGCAAGATCTTTTTGAAGTAATAATTGTGTCAAAAGCCCTCCGTATGAATGTCCGATCAGGATTGGTTTATTCGGAAGTTTTTCAATTATTTCAGTATAATAATCAATCAGGTTTTGCAATCGTATCGAAGCCACTTTTTCGTCCGGATGTCTGCTTCTTAAAACTTCAGCCGATTCATTTTTGTTAGGCCACGGCGGCGCAACCGTTTTGTAACCTTTATTTTCAAAAAAAACGATCCATTCATCCCAACAAGAATGGCTAACGAATGCTCCTGTAATAAACACAATAGTTTTAGTATGTGATAGATTCATAATGGTGTTTTTAAATTAGTTTCTACTATTTTACCCTTTTGTTTCTGATTAAAAATTAAGCTGCATGTTTTTCTGTAAATAAATATTTTGTTCATTCCGGAAGCTTTTATATATCTCCAGCTTTGTTAAATTTGAATTGCATGTCTAAAATGAACCAAATTAAATGCCTTGTTTTATGTTATTGATTATCAATGTTTTGTAGGTTTTGTTTTTAATAAATTATTCTTATTTCGTTAAAATACAATTGATAATATTGAAATATCATTTTTTAAATAGTTTTAATTTTAAAGAAATGTATCTTTAGAAACTCTAAATCTTATCCCTAAAATGGAAATACCACAACTCCGAATGAAAACATTTTTATTCACTACAATTCTCATAATCAATGGCGTATTTTTTTGTTCTGCAAATAATTCAAATACAGATTCATTAAAATCAAAATCAATCTCATTCAAAATAAAACTAAAGTCAAATGAGAAAGTAAAAATTGAGCCTTCAGCATTAAAATTTAATAAACATTTAGCCTACAGTTTTACGGTTGATGACGGATATCGGTCGGCTTATTTAACCGCTTTTCCGTTATTGAATGGAGGAAAAATTAACGGACCATCAAAAAGTGAATGGAAAAATGATCAGGGCGGAGACGGAACAACCTCAAAAGGGCTTTTATATTCTGACGGATTAGGAAATAAAATTCCGTTTAAGTTAGGTTTGGCGATTAATGGCGCAGCAATTGGCGATTTGCCAGCCAATCGCGGACATCTTTCGTGGCCGGAAGTAAAAGAAATGTACAATGCCGGTTGGGATATTTTGAACCACGGTTTTCATCATGCAACCAAACACGGCACTATTTTTTTGACTGAAGTAACCGAAAATACGACTTCAATAAAACAAAATTTAGGATTTACCATTTCTCAGTTTGTAGTTCCCGGCGGAGAAAGCGATCCCGGATATCAATTAGAATATGAAAGAGACGCATTGGCAAATGGTTCTTTTTCGGTAGCATCTTATGTTGGTTCAGGACCGGTAATTAATGTAAATGAAAAAGTAAACCTTGATAAAATGATTTATGCAAGAACTTTTGTGCAAAGCTCAAAAGACACGATTGGTTTTAAAACTATGGATCATTTTTTGGAGAATTTGGACGCAGTTGCAAAGTCACCAAGTCCAGTTTGGTATAACGAATTTACGCACGGAGTTGGAAATCAAAATCTTTGGAATTTAAGCATGCGTTTCCCTGATTTTAAATATTATATGACCACAATTGCCAATAAATACGGAGCAAAAGGAGACGATACTATCTGGATGGCGCCGTGGCAGGAAGTTTACGAATATATCTGGCTTCGTGACAGAATCAAAATCAATTATGAACAAAATAATAAGGAAGGGCTAGTAACAATTGAACTTCCGGAAATTCCGGAAACATTCAGATATCGTGCTATTTCATTATTAGTTAATACTCCTTCAAAATTTGAAATAGAATCTAATTCACCTGATTTTAAAGTTTTAAGCGATGGAAAAACCAATCATAAATTAATTACGATTGAACTCAAATAAAAATAATTTTGCCACAGATTAAAAGATTAGAAAGATTTTATTTCACGCAGATTTTGCAAATCTGTGAAAATCTTTTAATCTGTGGCAAAAAAATTAATTAATTTCCTTTTCGTTGTCTTTATAAAAAGTATCTATATTTTTTAAATACGGATCAACAACAATACGTTGAGGTTTGGTTTTGAGTTTAATTTTCCCTTCAAGGGAATTATTCTTTATAGAAAATGGATAACAAAATAATTTTCCGTTTTCATCATAAATCCCGATATCTATTGTAGCATCATTCGGAAGAAGTTTTCGTTTTCCAGTCGCATTCTCTGAATATTTTTCAGAATTTACTTTAAACGAAACTTCATAAAAACCATTTTTCTGCTGACTTTCAACTTTAACTACATTTGATGAATAGGTAATAATCTGTTTAAACATTTCATCTAATTTATAATGAAGCTTAGAATCTGTAACCGAATAAATCTCCTTCAATAAATCTTCAGAATCCGGCGTTTTGTTTGGGTATTTATAATGATTTAGGAAACGTTGCAAAGCCAGATTTACCTTTTTTTCTCCAATCAACAATCGCAATTGATGCATCACAAGCATTCCTTTATCATAGGGCAAATATGGGGTATCATAATTGGTTTTATAAAGAGGCGTTTCAGGATCATAGCTTCGGCTGCTCAAATACAAATCGAGATGAATTTTTAAAGTTTCCAAAGCTTTCTCCAAACCATGTTCTTTTTCATAAAGCATCAGTTCCGTATAATTGGCTAAAGTCTCGGTCAAAATCCAGCTTCCTTCTTTTTGCTCCGGACTAATTTGTGCATTTCCCCACCATTCGTGCGACAATTCATGCGCCGTTAATTGATTGATTACATCTTCTTTATCGCGATGATTTAAATCACTATAAAAACCAAAATTCTCTTTCATATAAACCGTCGAAGGATAAGAAGTCGCTGCAAAACCATCGGCGAAAGCAGAAACTTCGGCATAACGAATCGTTTTATAAGGATATTTACCAAAGTTGGTTTGGCAATAATCTAAAGTGTTTTTTACATCTTGAATCAGTTTAGCAACATTCCGGGAATGCCTTTTATCATAATAAACTTCAATTGAAATTTCTTTATAATTTGTTTTCTGAATTTGATATTCCGCGGAAGCGAAAGCAAACCGAAACGGAATTTTTCCATTTGATTTATAATGAAAATAATTGCGATTATTTTTGGTCCATTTTCCAATTAAATCTCCAACTCCAATTACCGTTTGACTTTCAGAAGTCGAAACTACAGTTTCATAATCAATAAAATTATATGGAATTGATGTTTTATTTTCTAATTTTTTAAGCGGACTTTGAGGTTTCAAATATCTTTTTAAGCGTTCTTTTTTACTTTCAATTTCATTAGAATCCTGATAACCAAAAGTGGGATAATAACGACTTATTCGCATAAAAGAACCATTTTCTATAATCGAATTAAAAGGAGTATGACCTTTAAACGGCGACCAGCTTGATTCAAACGAAAATGAAATTTCCATTTTCTGATGAGGTTCTAGTGGTTTTGCTAATCGAAACCAATAATGATTGAATTTAGAAACATCACCTAATTTTTTAGCATCCGGAATTTCAATTGAAGTTAGTTTCGAATTTCGATCTATATATAGGAGTAAACTATCAATTGGGTTTTCAGAATTATTGATTATTTCATACGTTCCTTTTACCTCATAACGGTTTTCTGATGGAAATAAATCAACGTTGCTTTTTACAGAAGTAATCGTTGGTTGAGGTAAATCAGCATATTTTTTAAATTTCAACTCATATTGCTCACTCCAATTATTTTGATCTTCTTCAGTAATATAAGGATATTCAATATTGGTTTTATAAAAGAGATAACTTCCAAAACCAATAAAAAGAAGAATTCCGAAAGCAAAAACTGCTTTTTGAATAGCATTAAACGAATGTCTTCGAAATGATTTCAGGATAGAAGCATTTCGTTTCCATAAAATTCCTGTCGCGATTAGCAGCATCAAAGCCAATCCTGAATTATACAACATCGAAACATGAAACGGAAATGTATATTTTCCGAAACCATTCAAATCAAAATATTCTCTTTTGAAAGAATCTCCAAACCTCAATAAAGGATGGGAAATACCTAATTGTTCGCCAATTCCCGTACTGACCAAGATCGTAATAATAGTCGCTGCCGAAAGACCTAAATATTTATTAGGAATAATGGTTTGAATAAAAACAATTAAAATCGAAATCAATAGGATGGGTAAGCCCAAATAATAAAATAGCGAAAGATAAAGTCCAAATTCTATAGGCGCATTGGCATGAACGATTTGAAAACTACAACCAATCAAAATGCTCAAAGCAATTATAAGAAGCGGAATCGTAAAAAGCGAAATGATTTTTGAGATTAAAACGACCGTTTGTTGATAAGGAGTTGTGTTTTCCAGCATTTCAAATCGGGACGTTTCGCTTCGGTTTATCAATTCATTGCTATAAAAAAGCAGAATAATAATGAGAATAAACGGCAAACAATCCATAATTGTGCTAATCATCAAAGCCGTATTCGTAATATTTTGCGCCAATCTGATTCCGCCATCAATCTCATCAGAAATTTCAATTAAAAGCAATCCCGAAAATAAAAGAACAATCAACAGAAATGGAATTCCTTTTAGAATAAGGGAAAAATCCATTTTAGTGTAACTTTTAAAAACCAGAAAATTATGTCTGAAAGTCCTAAATTCCATATTTTTTGGAGATTCATTAGAAAATGAAATGACTTCTGTTTTTAAAACTTTAGATGATTTTACCTTTTTAGTTTTCGTTTTTCGGAAAGAAAATAATTTATAAGACAAGAATAATAATACAAGAGAAACGCATGACCAGAGCATTCTATTCAATAAAAAATTACCCGATAATCCAAGCAGATCAGTATTTTTTTGAATTGAAGTCCAATATCTGGTTTGCTCTAAAAATGCCGCCAACCCAAACGGATCTATTTTTGCTGCAAAAGACATCGCCGCCGCAGACGAAGGCGAAGCATTTGCAAAAATAGGAGAGTTGGAGAAAAGCGAACCCGCGATATATAAAATGTAAATCAGGAAACCGCCAACATAAATAAAAAACTTGCTTCGCGTTAACCAGGCCAAAGTTGTTAAAATAGAAAGACACAATATTATATTGGGAATCACCAAAACCAAATATGGCCATAGATAATTGATAATATAGAAAGTACCAATTTCATCTTTTGAAAGCCAGGGCATTTGATGTCCAATCATCATCCCGACGATAAACATGCCAAAAGAAACAACGGCAATACTAAAACCGACAATAAATTTACTTCCTAAATAATGAAATTTAGAAATTGGGGTTGTGAAGATAATGGTGTCAAATTTAGTTTCGTATTCTTTTAGAAAATTCTGTGCAACTTGAAGTGTTGTAGAGAATATCGTCATCAAAGAAATCAAACCAATGGCGTAAGTCAGAACATAAGGACTATTTTTATAAGCGCTGGAAAAGGAGAAATTCGCAAAAGCACTCATAAAAAATCCTAAAACTAAATAAACTAAAAATGTGGCATAAAAGCTCCAGTTTCTGGTATTGTTATGCCATTCAAATTGAATTAATTTTGAGAACATAACGTTATTTTTTAAATTGATTTTGAGCTAAAACACTAAAGTAAACATCGCTTAAATCAGGTGAAATTAAGTTGAAACCAAAATCCGGCTGTTGATCCGAAAAAACATGAATATTCAATTTACCGGAATTCAAATGCGACGAAATAATATTAAAATGGGCTTGATAATCTGTTAATTCATTTTTATGAATTACTTTCATCCAGATTTTATCCTTCAATAAATCGATTGTTTCATTTGGATTTCCTTCTAAAATCAATTTTCCACTCGAAATAATCGCCATTTTGGTACACAGATCACGAACATCTTCGACAATATGAGTCGATAAAAGCACAATAATGCTTTCGCCAATTTCGCTTAAAAGATTATTGAAACGATTTCTTTCTTCAGGATCAAGACCAGCCGTAGGTTCATCGACGATAATAATCTTCGGATTTCCAAGCAATGCCTGCGCAATACCAAACCGCTGACGCATTCCGCCAGAGAAGGAGTGAACCGCTTTATCCTTGTGTTGCAGTAAATTAGTTTGTTGTAATAAAGTCAGAATTTGATCGTGTCTTTCCTGTGTATTCACAATTCCTTTCAAGACAGCCAAATGATCTAATAAGCGATAAGCTGAAATTTTAGGATAAACACCAAATTCCTGAGGAAGGTATCCGAGATTTTCTCTGATAAACATTGGATTTTCAAGAATATTAATTCCGTTAAATTCAATACCTCCCGAAGTAGGTTCTTGCAAAGCCGCAATAGTTCGCATTAAGGTCGATTTTCCGGCTCCGTTTGGACCCAATAAGCCAAACATTCCGTTAGTAATTTCCAATGACACGTCATTTAATGCCTGCGTGCCGTTCTCATACATTTTGCTGAGATTTTTGATTGATAAACTGTTCATTTTTTGATTGATTTAATGATTATTTAAATGATGATTGAGAAAAAATTAGGCAATAGAATTCCTGTCGACCTCAAAGAGTCGATTTTTATAATAGATTTAAAAAAGATTTATTCGCTTACGTACTCTAAAATATCACCAGGCTGGCAATTCAGTATTTTACAAATAGCTTCAAGAGTATCAAACCGAATTCCTTTGGCCTTTCCGGTTTTAAGTATCGATAAATTGGCTGGTGTAATTTCTAGTTTTTCAGCCAACTCTTTACTTTGCATCTTACGTTTCGCAAGCATGACATCAACGTTTACAATTATTGGCATGATTATATAAATAAGTCTTGTTCGTTCTGAAGGTTTAATCCTTGTTTAAAAATGGCAGCTAAAAAATAAGCAAATACACCCAGCATAAAATGCAGCACGATAAAAATGCTGACTTCATTATCAAGCGAAACAAAAAATGAAGCTAAAAATATCACCGCACTTGGCAAAAGTAAATTAGCCAGATAAAATCGCCTTAAATGATTAATTCCGTTTTGAGTAAACAATTTAGGTTGAAAAAATACTTTGAATACATTACTAATCAGTAAAAAGAAAAGCCCATAAAGACTCAAAGGCGACAGAAACTCAAAAATAATATAAGGAAGATTATAGTCGCCTAACATTAAAGGATGTTCTGTGAAAGGATAACAAATCTGAAAATACTTTCCGTTATCCTTAAAGTTCAAAAACCATCCTGTACTTAAAGTAAGCAAAGAATAAAATGATAATGTAAAATAAACAATAGACAGAAATCGTGTAACATAAAATAAGATTTTCGAAACAATGTAAGTGGTTTTCATTTGTGACTAAATTTAGTTTTGATATTGCAAATGTATAATTAATTATCGTAAAACAATAATTGGTTATCAAAATTTGTAATTTCAAATGCTTTTTTTGTCCTACAATAAAACATTATAATTCTATTAACACAAGAAAAGAAAAGACATCTCCATAAATGAATTAATTTTGTATAAATCAAAAATTTTCATGAAAAACCCAATTTCAGTCTCCATACTAGAACTCGCTATCATCACACAAGATAGCAACGCCACCGAAACATTTCAAAAAACAAAAGACATAGCGCAACTCGCGGATCAATTAGATTATAAACGTTTTTGGCTCGCCGAACACCATAATATGGCACATGTTGCAAGTACTGCAACCGTAGTTTTAATTGGTTATATCGCCAGTCAGACAAAAAATATTCGCGTAGGTTCAGGCGGAATCATGTTACCGAATCATTCTCCTTTAATAGTAGCCGAACAATTTGGAACCTTAGAAACACTTTATCCAAACCGAATCGATTTAGGATTAGGAAGAGCGCCGGGAACAGATCAGCCAACAGCCGAAGCAATCCGAAAAGACTTTTTTGAGCAGGCACAGCGATTCCCTCAAAATGTAAGCAAGCTTCAGGATTATTTTTCATTAGAAAATGCTACAGCAAAAGTTCGCGCATTTCCTGCCGAAGGTGCAAATATTCCTATTTGGATTTTAGGTTCAAGTATGGAAAGTGCTGCTCTTGCTGCAGCTTACGGATTGCCTTACGCATTCGCCGGACATTTCGCACCACGCCAAATGATTCAGGCGTTTGAGTTTTATCGCGAAAATTTCCAGGCATCCGCAGTTTTAGACAAACCCAAAACAATGGCATGTGTTAATATCGTTGCCGCAGATACAAATGAAGAAGCCGAATTTCTATCCACGAGTTTATATCAAATGTTCCTGAATTTAATTCGCGGTGATCGTAAAGGTTTACAGCCGCCAGTTCCGTCTTTAGACGATATCATGGGCGAAGAAGAACGCTTTCATGTCAATCAAATGACCGCATGTACTTTTACCGGAAACAAAGAACAATTAATAATCGACCTTAAAAAGTTCATAGATTATTCCAGAATTGACGAATTGATGGTAACAAGCCCAATTTTCGATCATCAGGCAAAACTAAAAAGCATTCAAATCACCAAAGAAGTAATCGATGCTTTAAACTAATTATCGACACCTATATATAAGGTACATTTTTGCATACTATATATAAGAGTAAATTTCACTCGCCATAACCCGACAGTTTCTAAAAGCTGTCGGGTTTGTTTTTTTGCACCTATATATAAGGATAAGTTTCTGTTATAATAATAAGTCTAGTTTTTGTCCTGCTGCGCGTCCCGATCCCGAAACTTCGGGACGGGAGAAGCATCGTGGCAATTGGAATTTGGACTCGAGCATTAGCGAACAGACGAAGCAATTTTCAAGATTGGAATTTGGAATTTTTAAAATTTGGAATTTAATTTTTATTTAGAAGCTATTTCTTGCTATCCACTACAATCTTTTGTGCCTTCCGATAACTATCGGACCGGCACAAAAGGATTTCCGTTTCTATCGGGGCTAGGGCATCAGTTTCCAGAAGAAAACATTAATGATATTAAGAAAGAAACCGCCAAAGAAAACTTAGCGCCTTTGCAATTTCATTATAAAACTCTCCTAAACACTCAAATCACCATAAAAATCGCTAATAAGGTTTTATTAAAAAGTTCTCAGGAAACACAAGTTTGAACTTAGAAGTCTATAAAAACACTATATCAAACAATCATACAATTACGATAAATACAAAACTCCGCAGAAAATTCTCATAAGCGACAAAAAATATCAAAACCTAAGTTTACTGTTATCAGAGTGTTAAGAAAAAGTTTTGAAAAAGATGGAAAATATATAATAAAAACCCTTGTAAATGTAAATAAAGGTGGTACTTTTGCACCCGCAACAACGACAGACGTTCACTGAAATACTGACAGGCAAACGAATTTAGGATGAAAATTTTTTTTCAAAAAAGATTCCAAAAAGCTTGTGAGATTTAAAAACAGAAGTTACATTTGCACCCCGCAAAACAGGGAAAGTTCATTGAGAGATTGGCAAGGTTTAGGAGGGAAAAAGAAAGTAAAATTTCTTAAAAAAAACTTCAAAAAACATTTGCCAGATTAAAATAAGTTTTCTACTTTTGCACCCGCTTTGAAACACAAGCGAAACAAGATTGAAAGACACGTTCGTAGACATATTGAATTGACAGCCGCTTTAACAGAGATGTTAGAGCAAAAGAATAAGAGTAAAGGAATCGCGAGATTCGAGAAGAACCGATAGAGAAGCATCGATAATAATTAGCTTTAATTAATTAGAGCACACAATATACGATGAAGAGTTTGATCCTGGCTCAGGATGAACGCTAGCGGCAGGCTTAACACATGCAAGTCGAGGGGTATGTTTCTTCGGAAGCAGAGACCGGCGCACGGGTGCGTAACGCGTATGCAATCTACCTTTTACAGAGGGATAGCCCAGAGAAATTTGGATTAATACCTCATAGTATATAGACTCGGCATCGGGATTATATTAAAGTCACAACGGTAAAAGATGAGCATGCGTCCCATTAGCTAGTTGGTAAGGTAACGGCTTACCAAGGCTACGATGGGTAGGGGTCCTGAGAGGGAGATCCCCCACACTGGTACTGAGACACGGACCAGACTCCTACGGGAGGCAGCAGTGAGGAATATTGGACAATGGGCGCAAGCCTGATCCAGCCATGCCGCGTGCAGGATGACGGTCCTATGGATTGTAAACTGCTTTTATACGAGAAGAAACACTGCTTCGTGAAGCAGCTTGACGGTATCGTAAGAATAAGGATCGGCTAACTCCGTGCCAGCAGCCGCGGTAATACGGAGGATCCAAGCGTTATCCGGAATCATTGGGTTTAAAGGGTCCGTAGGCGGTTTAATAAGTCAGTGGTGAAAGCCCATCGCTCAACGGTGGAACGGCCATTGATACTGTTAAACTTGAATTATTAGGAAGTAACTAGAATATGTAGTGTAGCGGTGAAATGCTTAGAGATTACATGGAATACCAATTGCGAAGGCAGGTTACTACTAATGGATTGACGCTGATGGACGAAAGCGTGGGTAGCGAACAGGATTAGATACCCTGGTAGTCCACGCCGTAAACGATGGATACTAGCTGTTGGGTGCAAACTCAGTGGCTAAGCGAAAGTGATAAGTATCCCACCTGGGGAGTACGTTCGCAAGAATGAAACTCAAAGGAATTGACGGGGGCCCGCACAAGCGGTGGAGCATGTGGTTTAATTCGATGATACGCGAGGAACCTTACCAAGGCTTAAATGTAGATTGACCGTTTTGGAAACAGAACTTTCGCAAGACAATTTACAAGGTGCTGCATGGTTGTCGTCAGCTCGTGCCGTGAGGTGTCAGGTTAAGTCCTATAACGAGCGCAACCCCTGTTGTTAGTTGCCAGCGAGTCATGTCGGGAACTCTAACAAGACTGCCAGTGCAAACTGTGAGGAAGGTGGGGATGACGTCAAATCATCACGGCCCTTACGCCTTGGGCTACACACGTGCTACAATGGCCGGTACAGAGAGCAGCCACTGGGCGACCAGGAGCGAATCTATAAAACCGGTCACAGTTCGGATCGGAGTCTGCAACTCGACTCCGTGAAGCTGGAATCGCTAGTAATCGGATATCAGCCATGATCCGGTGAATACGTTCCCGGGCCTTGTACACACCGCCCGTCAAGCCATGGAAGCTGGGGGTGCCTGAAGTCGGTGACCGCAAGGAGCTGCCTAGGGTAAAACTGGTAACTAGGGCTAAGTCGTAACAAGGTAGCCGTACCGGAAGGTGCGGCTGGAACACCTCCTTTCTAGAGCCCCAATTGTTAGCAGTAATGCACGATGGGGAAAAAAGATGTTAATCTTGAAGGTTCTGAATCACAAAATTTCATTACTCTTGCTGTTAGTTCAAATACTAAATTTTAAGTAAAACAGAGTCTCGTAGCTCAGCTGGTTAGAGTACTACACTGATAATGTAGGGGTCGGCAGTTCGAGTCTGCCCGGGACTACTTTTTAAATTGTTGATTATAAATTATGAATTGTAAGTTATAAGAAAAAACAACAAACTAAAAAGACTGCAAACTTAAAAAAAAGGAAATTTTAGAAGTTGAAAGATTAAGAATCAAAAAGTTCATAATTTTTAATTCACGATTTTTAATTTTTAATTAAAAAGGGGGATTAGCTCAGCTGGCTAGAGCGCCTGCCTTGCACGCAGGAGGTCAACGGTTCGACTCCGTTATTCTCCACAAAAAGCTATAAGCCATAGGCTGTAAGCTTAAAGCCTAGTGCGTAAAGCGCGAAGCCCGTAAAGTTCATTGACATATTGAGATAAGAAAATAATAAAAAGTAGAAAGCGTTTTTTGTTATGAGTAGCGATACGAGTAATAAAAGACAAAAAAAAACGGTCATATTAATTTATGATTGGTACAATAAGCAAAATAAGGGCGTATGGGGGATGCCTTGGCTCTCAGAGGCGATGAAAGGCGTGATAAGCTGCGAAAAGCTACGGGGACGGGCACACACCGATTGATCCGTAGATACCTGAATGGGGCAACCCACTATGTTGAAGACATAGTACACCGATAGGTGGGCAAACCCGCTGAACTGAAACATCTAAGTAGGCGGAGGAGAAGAAAACAAAAGTGATTCCGTAAGTAGTGGCGAGCGAACGCGGATTAGCCCAAACCAGTGTTGTTACGGCAATTCTGGGGTTGTAGGACCACGATATTTTATGTACAAGGAACCGGAAGTTGCTGGAAAGCGACACCAAAGAGGGTGATAGTCCCGTATGGGTAACGAGTATAATAGATAGTGGTATCCTGAGTAGGGCGGGGCACGTGAAACCCTGTCTGAATTTGGCGGGACCATCCGCTAAGGCTAAATACTCCTGAGAGACCGATAGTGAACCAGTACCGTGAGGGAAAGGTGAAAAGAACCGTGAATAACGGAGTGAAATAGATCCTGAAACCATACGCTTACAAGCGGTCGGAGCCCTTTCGTGGGGTGACGGCGTGCCTTTTGCATAATGAGCCTACGAGTTAACGTTGCTGGCAAGGTTAAGTGGTTAAGCCACGGATCCGTAGCGAAAGCGAGTCTGAATAGGGCGCTTTAGTCAGTAGTGTTAGACGCGAAACCGTGTGATCTACCCATGGGCAGGATGAAGCGCTGGTAACACAGTGTGGAGGTCCGAACCGGTTGACGTTGAAAAGTCTTCGGATGACCTGTGGGTAGGGGTGAAAGGCCAATCAAACTCGGAAATAGCTCGTACTCCCCGAAATGCATTTAGGTGCAGCGTTATGCGTAAAGTTATATAGAGGTAGAGCTACTGATTGGATGCGGGGGCTTCACCGCCTACCAATTCCTGACAAACTCCGAATGCTATATAATGTTTCATAACAGTGAGGGCTTGGGTGCTAAGGTCCAAGTCCGAGAGGGAAAGAACCCAGACCATCAGCTAAGGTCCCCAAATATACGCTAAGTTGAAAGAACGAGGTTTGTCTGCCCAGACAGCTAGGATGTTGGCTTGGAAGCAGCCATTCATTTAAAGAGTGCGTAACAGCTCACTAGTCGAGCGGACGAGCATGGATAATAATCGGGCATAAGCGTATTACCGAAGCTATGGATTTAGAGTTTACTCTAAGTGGTAGGGGAGCATTCCAGCAGGGTTGAAGGTGTATCGTCAGGTATGCTGGACCGGCTGGAAAAGAAAATGTAGGCATAAGTAACGATAATGCGGGCGAGAAACCCGCACACCGAAAAACTAAGGTTTCCACAGCTATGCTAATCAGCTGTGGGTTAGTCTGGTCCTAAGGCGAACCCGAAAGGGACAGTCGATGGCCAACGGGTTAATATTCCCGTACTACTAATTACTGTGATGGGGTGACGGAGTGATGAAAGCGCCGCGAACTGACGGAATAGTTCGTTGAAGTACCTACCTATAAGATGCGCAGGCAAATCCACGCGTCTTGGGGAAATACGATAGTACTCGGCGTCTTCGGACAAAGAGATAGTGCGCCTAAGGGCTTCCAAGAAAAACCTCTAAACTTCAGGTAATTAGTACCAGTACCGTAAACCGACACAGGTAGTTGAGGAGAGAATCCTAAGGTGCTCGAGAGATTCATGGCTAAGGAATTAGGCAAAATAGACCCGTAACTTCGGGAGAAGGGTCGCCCTGTAGCAATACAGGGCCGCAGTGAAGAGGTCCAGGCGACTGTTTATCAAAAACACAGGGCTCTGCAAAATCGTAAGATGAAGTATAGGGCCTGACACCTGCCCGGTGCTGGAAGGTTAAGAGGAGATGTTATCTTCGGAGAAGCATTGAATTGAAGCCCCAGTAAACGGCGGCCGTAACTATAACGGTCCTAAGGTAGCGAAATTCCTTGTCGGGTAAGTTCCGACCTGCACGAATGGTGTAACGATCTGGACACTGTCTCAGCCATGAGCTCGGTGAAATTGTAGTAACGGTGAAGATGCCGTTTACCCGCAGTGGGACGAAAAGACCCTGTGCACCTTTACTATAGCTTAGTATTGACCTTGGATAAATGATGTGTAGGATAGGTTGGAGACTTTGAAGCGGCGTCGCCAGGCGTTGTGGAGTCATTGTTGAAATACAACCCTTTGTTTATCTGAGGCCTAACCCCGTTTTGCGGGGGACATTGCTTGGTGGGTAGTTTGACTGGGGTGGTCGCCTCCAAAAGAGTAACGGAGGCTTCTAAAGGTTCCCTCAGTACGCTTGGTAACCGTGCGTAGAGTGCAATGGCATAAGGGAGCTTGACTGAGAGACATACAGGTCGATCAGGTACGAAAGTAGAGCATAGTGATCCGGTGGTTCCGCATGGAAGGGCCATCGCTCAAAGGATAAAAGGTACGCCGGGGATAACAGGCTGATCTCCCCCAAGAGCTCATATCGACGGGGGGGTTTGGCACCTCGATGTCGGCTCGTCACATCCTGGGGCTGGAGAAGGTCCCAAGGGTTGGGCTGTTCGCCCATTAAAGTGGCACGCGAGCTGGGTTCAGAACGTCGTGAGACAGTTCGGTCTCTATCTACTGTGGGCGTTAGAAATTTGAGTGGATCTGATTCTAGTACGAGAGGACCGAATTGGACAAACCTCTAGTGTATCTGTTGTCCCGCCAGGGGCACCGCAGAGTAGCTACGTTTGGAAGGGATAAGCGCTGAAAGCATATAAGCGCGAAACCCACCACAAGATGAGATTTCTTTTAAGGATCGTGGAAGATGACCACGTTGATAGGCTATAGATGTAAAGGCAGTAATGTCATAGTCGAGTAGTACTAATAATCCGTAAGCTTATGTACACCCTTTTCCTCCCGTCCAAAAGACGGGAGGAAGAAACTTTCTAAAAATAATAAATAAAAATACTTTTCTTTATCTCAGTATGTTAAGATATTTGCTCGACGCGAGCAGTCTTTAAGTCGAAAGATTAAAGTCATAAAGTCAAAAGACTTTTGTACTTTAAGACTTGTGACTTTAGACTAACAACCTTAAGGTGGTTATTGCGGCGGGGCTCACCTCTTCCCATCCCGAACAGAGTAGTTAAGCCCGCCTGCGCAGATGGTACTGCAGTTATGTGGGAGAGTATGTCGTCGCCTTTCTTTGAAAAACCCTATTCTAACGAATGGGGTTTTTTGTTTTATAAAATATTGCAATTATGCGGGAGCCCCGATAGCTATCGGGGGTCGTCGCCTTTCTTTTGGAAAACCCTATTCTAACGAATAGGGTTTTTTGTTTTATAAAATATTGCAATTATGCGGGAGCCCCGATAGCTATCGGAGTCGCCGCCTTTGTGTTGAAAAATCTTATCCTAACAGTGTTTGTTTTGGTTTTAAATCTTAAAAAATAAAACCTCCTTGTTTTTTAAGATTTAAAACCAAAAAACAATGCTCTGAGAATCCATAATTTGAAAAATATTACTGTCTTATTCTTATAATAAATTTTATATTGTTTGGAATCTCAAAGTTATTAGTGCCTTATAACTTTTACTTTGGAATTTATTGCCTTTTATTGTGATTTTTATGGAAAAAGGACTAAGAGAGATAATGTTTTTTTATGTTGTTGGTTAAGATTTAGTTTTCAAATTATAAGGAATTATGAATTTGAAAATGCTTCTTGAATATATTTTTTACGTTTTAAAGAATATATTTTGCTATTTTAAATTAATATAATGCTAAAATATCTTCCTCTGTTAATTATTTTGTTTACTAGTGGTTTTAAATAAGAAGTTAAAAAAAGCTCCTTAATTGTGGTTAAGAAGCTTTTAAAGTTTATCTATTATTGTTTTTTAGTCGTTTTTTGCTAAGTTTTTATGCTTTTTTTGAAGTTTTTAATGGTTAAATTGGTGTGCTAAGTGCTTTTGTTTTTAGAATTTCTGACTATTAACATCATTTATGAATTGAATAACACCATCCATAAAAACCTTCTGATCATCCCACATTGCTAAATGGCTTCCATTTGGACAATATAAAAATCTTCCTTTTTGCACTAACTTACTTTGTTCTTCCATTGCCTTTGGATCCATAGTGTCATATTTTGCGCCAATCATTAAAGTTGGAATTGTAATTTCATGTAAGCGATTTTTTATATCCCATTTGGCTAGGCGGCCACTAATGCCAAATTCGCTTGGTCCTTGCATCAAGGTATAGATTTCTCCATTTACGTGTTTACTGGCTCGGTTTAATCCGTCTGGCCATTCCTTTAGTCGGCATAGATGTTCCTTGTAAAAATTTGGAATGAGAAGTTCCATATAACGTGGGTTATTGAAATCTTTTTTGACTTCTAAAGCTCTAATTTCAGCTAGTATTTCTGGCTTCATTTGCTTGGCTAACACTTCATCGGCATATTTGCCATATTCCGGTGCACTGGCGACCATATTGGCAACTAGTAAGCCTTTTAGATTTTTCTGATATTTAAGTGCATATTCCATTGCTAGAATCCCTCCCCAGGAATTTCCTAAGACATAGAAATTATTTTGATCTGCACCAATGGCTTTTCTTACTTGCTCTACTTCTTCAACGAAACGTTCTGTAGTCCATAAACTGCTGTCTTTTGGTTGATCGCTATAATAAGAACCCAATTGATCGTATTCATAAAATTCAAAGCCTTCACGTTGAAAGAACGTTTCAAAACACTCCATGTATTCATGCGTCATAGCTGGTCCTCCATGTAATAAAAGTATTTTTATTTTTGGATTATTACCGAATCGTTTTGTCCAGACTTTAAATTCTCCAATTGGAGTTTTAATCGGAATCATTTTTACGCCAGCTGATTCTACACTGATATTTTGATTGTATGTAAAATAATTTTCAAGCTTTTTTTCTGATTTAGTTTCGTTTTTGCAGGAAGTTATCAGTATTAATATTACTAGGAGAAGGGTAGAACGCATATTTTTAGAATTGAAGTTATATACTTGAGGCTCTTTTGTTAAAACTAAAATACGAATTAAAAATTGATTTAGAGAATATATAAGGAAAGTACATCCCGTGTTTGAATTGAGTATTGAAATAAGTAACAAGGCGCTAAGTGTAGAATCCTTTTTTAATATATTTTACATACTTCATAAATGGGTTTTAATTCTAAGTTCTGAAATTACTATGTTAATAATTCTAAAGTTTAAAAATCAATATATTACAGTTTCAAAAAACATTAAAAACTAAATTATTATACTTATAGCTTCAATATTTTTTGAACTTGCGAAAAATAATTAGATTGATTTTGTTATTTGTAAGCAAATTACATTTTAAACAATATCACAAAAAGCCTTTAAATTGGAAGATTTAAATATTGTATTGAGAATTACAAAAAAAATCAGGAAATAGCGCTACTCAATTGAAACATAGGTAAATACATCGCTACCAATAAAACAGCCACCAAAACTCCAACAAAAAGAATGATGAAAGGTTCCAGGACAGTAGTCATAACTTTAGATTGTTGTACAACTTCCTGATTGTATTGTTCGCTAAGTTGTTTAAAAACATATTCAGTTTGGTTGGTTTCTTCGGCTACTTTTACGAGAGATATGATTCGGTTATCAAAAAGAGGGGTATTTCTTAAGCTGGAACTCAAGCTATTTCCTTTTAAAATGCTTTGTTCAACTTGTTCTAATGCTTCCTGTAGAGGAATAAAATGTATCATTTTTTTGACCATTTGTATACTATTCAATAGCGGAACTTTTGCCGTTGTAAGTAAGGTAACGGCTTGTGTAAATTGTGCTAGATAGACTTTTGTCATAAAAGCTCCTAAAACTGGAATTTTAATTAAAAAGTAATGTAAAGCTCGTTTATATTTGACGTTGTCTTTAAAAAATTGAGTCGAAAATACAAAGAGTATAATGGCTAATAAAAAGTAAATACCATATGTTTTAGTCAGAATAGACATTTTGACAATTACCTGAGTCAAAAAAGGCAATTCCATATTATTTTGCCTGAAGATATCCTGAAACATCGGAACTACATAACTCAACATAAAAATAACAACAAGAACTGCTGTACTTAATACAATAGAAGGATAGGTGAGGGCGGCAACAATGATTCGTTTTTGTTCGTTTTTACGTTCAAAGAAATGACCTAATTCATTACAAACCTGTGCAGTAGTTCCTGTTTCTTCGCCAATTTGGATAGAATAATATTCATATTCAGTAAATGATTTAGATGCTGCTAAAGCTTCAGAAAATGGTTTTCCGTTAACCACTTGATTCAATATAGATTGAATTAATTCTTTATCTGCATTTTTCTTTAAGGATTCTACAATTAAGGATAATCCTTCTTTAAAGCTAACACCAGCTTTTAATAAGATGGCTAATTCCTGATAGAAGGCTTGTTTCTTTTTGTTATTAAAGCTGTCGCCAAAAAGAGTAATTTCTTTTTTCAGCAAGTCTTCAATACTACTCGATTTCTTAGATTGAGTAATTTTTTTATTTGAGGTATTTTCTATTTTAAAGGCCATCTTCCTGATTCATAAAAAAGGTTATGTCATTTTTTTTAGAAACGAAAATTTGATAATCCGGAAGTTCTGTTTCAGCAAATAGATTTATAGCATCAACTTGTCCGGTTTTTATTTCTTTTCCTTTAAAAAACAATTTATTTGGTGTGAGTTTCAATTTAATAGTATCTAGATTTCGCAGGCTACATTTTTCCTGAAAAGAATAAGTTACAGTATCTATTTCTGAAATTAGTATGAGAACTTGTTTTTGATCGTCGTAAATTATAGTATGTGGTTCATTAAAATCCTGCCACAATTTTTGCTCAAAAAGAGCTAAAGTACTTGTTTTGTCAAAATTAGTCTGAATGGTATGAATTTGTTTTTGCACTAAACGTAAAACGCTAAACGCCATGCCAACTACAATAGCAGTGATAATCATTACAACTAGCAACTCGGCAAGTGTAAATGATTTTAATTTTCTTGCAGCCATACTATTTGTTGTTTTGTGATTTCTTTTTTAGAAGTACTATTTATAGCTGAAATTGAAATTGTTTTTGGGGTCGGAATAGTTTCTAAACTGATATCAATATCCCAGCCTTTATAATTTTCCTGATAAGGCAATTTTATAATGTGGTTCTGAAGTTCATATTCAAGTTCATTTATTCTATTTTCGATTGCATGTGTATTTTTAGAAAATGTATTTAAGACTAAATTGTTCAATATTAGACTTGCAATCACAAATATGATCACAATTAAAACTGTAGCTACAAGAGCTTCTATTAAGGTTGCCGACTTTATTTTTTTTAATACAACCATTTCAAAACTGTTTTAGGTTCTTGTTCCAGTAATATTCCCCCGTAGATAGGAGGAACACTTTCATTTTCTATGATTCCATTATAAATATGATTCATAAAAATAGATCCTGATTGATTAGCTACAAATTGTTTGGTATAAACGGAACCGGAAACAGTTCCTTTTAATTCGAAATTACCATTACAATAAATTTGTCCTTTTATTTTTGCCTCTTTTTCTAAAATAAGCTGCGTCTGAAAATCGGCTATTTCTTTGGTTTGAATATAGCAGACAACTCCTTTTATAATACTACCTGTGTCAATAAAAATTTGATTATCAAATGGAATATTCGAAACTTCGTTCGGATTGTTTTTATTATCCTGAAAAAGAAATAGAGCACTTGGATAACTCAAATTGCATTTTTTTCCCAATGCGATTTTTTTTGAGGCAATAGCCTGGAAAGTGCCTACAGTTTCATCTTCAATTTCTATAATTGGAGCTATCAAAATGATATCTTTAAGAAATGCCGTTTTTTTTATTTTAATAGAAGTTTCTGATTTAATAATAATATTTCCAGTGATGATTTTATTTTCCAAAATAATGGGTTCTGAAGAATAGAATCCTTTTGTTTTAGATTTAAAAGAATTAATAATCCTTGAATTAGAATTTAAATTTATATAGTTTTCCTGATCATTAATTTTATATTCTTTTAGATAATATTGAGAGGCATCAAGAATTGTTTTTTCAGGTTTAGGTAAATCTGCAGTACTTTTTTTAATAGATCCGTATATTAGTTGTGATCCGTAATAACTATTTCCTGCTATATAACCGGAATTTACGCCTTGAGTTGGTAAATAGGCAATTCCTCTAATATTTGTAGTGCCCACTACAGTTAAGGCATTATGGGTTTCCTGTAAAAAAAGAGTAGGAGATTCATTAGCTTTTATAAGTGAACCAATTATAGCTGTTTTAGTGAATTTCTTTTTTCTGAATTGCGCTACTGTAATGCCTTTTTGAAAAATTCCCCATTGTGATAAATGGATTTTTATGGATTGATTTTCTTTTTTAATGAAATCAATTTGAACTGTATCCTTGTTAAGCTCTTTTTGTTCTAAAAGTGATTGAATTCCAATATCAGCAAACTGAATATTTTCAATAGCGCCTTTAGATTGTTCTTTCATATAAGTGAAAGTATAAGCATATAAAATTAACCCGGCTAAAAGCAAAGCAATAAGTACAGCAATAAAAACTGTAAATTGTAAAGCACCAGATTTAATTTTGAATTTCAGTTTCAATCTTGCAGCATTATTAGATTTAAATTGCCTTTGTACTTAACATAAACAGATTCTTTATCTCCACTTTTCAAAAGAATTTCATTTTCTATATCTCCAATTTTCATGTAATAATTCTTATTATCTATAATCAGCATGAAAATTTTAGTTTTTTCTTTAGAATCAGATATCATTCCTTTGTAAAGAATGATGGGCCAAACTAAGGTTTCCTTTGGTTTTACTTCTTTTTTTATTTTAGATATATTTGTTTTGCTTTTTGGAGCAGTATTCTCAGCATACATTTTTCCTAAAAAAGGATCTCTATAATTGATATTTATAATAAAGGATTCTCTTTTATCAATTTTCAAGGGTTTGATATTGAATTCTGGATTACTTACGGAAGCAATTTCATCTGATTTTGTAAATGAAAAAACCTGATATAAAACAGCGCCCCAAACAAATAAGACTAATGGTAAAAGAATATATATGTTTTTTTTATTTTTCATTAAATCCTACTTTGATTTAATTGATTTTCAAGTTTTGAAACCCTAATAACCAAATCTTTTAAAGATTCAATTTCTTTTGCCTGAGCTTCAATTTTTTTATTTTGATCAATGCTATAAAGAGTTAATTCTTCAATTTTCTGAAGTAATTTAGCATTCATTTCTCCCAAATTAATTCCGTTTTGTAAAACTTCCTTTTCACTAGGAATATTTTCTAAATGTCCTTTTTCATTAATATGTTTTTCAACTTCTTCAAGAGTTGGTAAAGTATATTCTTTCTTGAAAACAAAATCTGACCAGCCTATCATATCAACTTTTACTTCTTTTGAATGAATGGTTCCGTTTACGTCTAGCTTATTAGTTGGTTTTATAGTTCCAATACCCACATTTCCCCCAATTCTTATAAATAAACTTGAGGAAATCTCACTTTCACCATAATTTGTAAAATATAAACCACTTAGTGATTTATCTAGCTGGTGTGACATGTAACCTATATTCGAAGAATTTCCTAAACTAATAGATTCTCCATAACTTATTCCTGTGTATTTATAATTTTGATATATACTGCTTCCTCCTGTATAAGATGCTATAAATTGACTTCCGGAATTACCTACTACTGATAATTTATGTTGAGGGCTAGTTGTTCCGATACCAACATTTCCATTTATATTTTGATCTCCGATGAAATTATTTGCTCCACGCGTTGCTAATTCATTCCAAGGATTCCAAGTGTTGGTATCGCCATTTTTCGTTCTATATGAAATATGACTTCCTCCCTGAGGTCCATAATCTGAACTTATTTGCGTATCATAATTATTAGAAGGGAAACCACCATAACTAATAAGAGACCCGTTCCAGGGTGTTCCAGATGTTGCGTATGCAAAAGTATACCCTGCCTTAAAAACATCTGCTGAACCTGTTGCAGATATATTAGAAGTTGGGTTAAAACTTTGTGCAGTTAAATTTACAGTAGTAAATAATCCCAATATAATTATAAATAGAGAGGTCTTTTTTTTCATTTCGTTTATTTCGAATTTAGTTCAATTTTTTTAAGCGTTTTTCTAAATCAATCATTTTCTCATTTTGCTTTTTAATTTCGGCATTTTCCTTTTTTATTTCAATTACATATAATGTTAATTCCTCAATTTTTTGTACTAATCGTAGGTCAGGTAATGTCAAGTCTGTACCTTGTCGATAACCATTTTTCAATTATATATTTTTGATAATCCGTAGAGTAATTCAATTGAAATAATTCAACAACAATAGAACCACCAGTTTGCCAATTATGTGAGTTATATCCAATATTAGCTATTTCAAATCTTTTAGATCCAGATCCAGTTGGACCGGAAAATGGGCCAATTACTGTAGTTTGTAATCCGTTTTGATTTACTGTAGTTTGAGAAAAAACAGAATTTAAAATGAATAATATTGATATGGTTAGAAATATTTTTTTCACTATTTTAGAATTTGATTTAATTTATCAGATTATTTTTAGCTTGTGTTTTTTGGAATTGCTTTAGCTTATATCTTAAGAGTTCTATCCTTATTATTTTGTTGAATCTATAAATTAATGTTTTTCAGTAAACATTAATTTATAGTAAAGTTAAAAACAGTACTTCTTGCACTTTGGTTTCCGGCTTCGTCAAATGATTTTACAAACCAATAATAGGTTCCTTTTATTAATGTTTTGCTATACGGACTAGTACTTTTGTCCTTGAAGTTTAAATTAGTTAAAGCACTTTCGTTGTATACATAAATACTGTCTTTCTCAGGACTTCCGGAAATTGGAGTTCGGCTCCATTGAAAATTTATATCAGTGTTTGTTGTAGTACTTGCATTAACAGGAATAGATAGAGTAGGAGTGTTTGGTGCTTTTGTATCAATCAATATAGATCTTGTTGTGTATAAAGTTTGAGCGGTTCCGTTACTGGCTCTTACTTTCCAAGTGTATTTTCCATCATCAAAAGTAAAGTTTAGAAATGTTGTTGCAGCATTTTGCTCTTTTACTAAAGTGCTACTTTCATCTAATATCTGAAGCTGATAAGTAGTTGCTCCAATTATAGCATCCCAGGATAATTTTTGCAAAGCTGTTTTAGTAATAATATTATTAGCAGGTGTTAGTAAAACTACTGTGTTGTTTTGAAAATCGTCATTGTTTAAAATTTCTAAACTTCGTGTTTCATATGCTGTTTCATATCCGCTATTGATTGCTTTTATTCTCCATTCATATTTGCCAATATTTAATTGTTGGGTATAAGAGTTTTTTGAAACAAGAGTATCAGTAACTATTTGTTGCGGAGCATCAAAACTTGGTGTTGCGATTTGCAATTGGTATTTTTCAGCATTTTCAACAAACTGCCAGGATAGTGTAACACCAGAGGAAGATAAAACAGCATTGTTTTCAGGTGCAACCAGAATAACTTCTTCTTTTGATATATCCGGTACAATAAGAATCTCTTCACAAGAAGCAAAACACAGGATTATTAAAACGAGTAAATATTTATTAAGATGTAATTTAGGCATAATAGAGTAACTATAATTATTTTAAAATTGATACAAATTGTTGGGTAAACAATTTAGAGATCAAATAAACTTTCAGATTTTTTCTTTTTGGTTATTTTTGACTTTGTCACTCCAGAGCATCGATTGTGTACATTTACTATATCAGCTACATACCAATTTCCTCTTTCTGAAATAGACCAGCAAAACGAGCTAACCTGATAAGCCACAATAGTTTCCGGATTTATATCAATGGCATCTACTTTTTTACCAGATTTAAATAATGCAATTATGTATTTTTTATATTGCACATTAGATAAATAAAAAGCATCGGCTTGTCTGATTTTTGTAATTTCATCTGTAGACAAACTAACTGCTAGGCTTGAAATTATTTTAGAATTTTGAGTATCTACTAATAATTTTAAAATATCTGCATTATAATCTGCATTAATTTCATGAGCTAAACCTGCTACATCTAAAATTTGGATAGTAACTAATTCAGGTTTAACGGGAAGACTATCAATAAAAGCTACTTTTGTTTGATTTTGATTGTATTTTGCTTTTCCTTTATAAATCTGATTTAATTTTTTGTTATAAGGAACAACACCAATTTCGACTCTAATATTATTTTCAAGTTTTGGTAAAGCTTTTGGTTCAAATGTATTTTGGTCATACGAGGTTTTCGAAACACCAATACTTCCTAATTCTACAACCGAAGATGTAACTTTATACTCTTTATCTTTGATTTTTGTTGTTTGACATGCACTACAAATTAAGATTGTCAATACAACTATTTTTTTTAACATAACTTTGATTTTTAATGAGATAGCTAATATTTATTAGACTTGAAATAAATGTTTGTTATCATCAATATTTTATTAATATTTTTTTAGTCAATTTTTAACAAATCTAATAAAATAGATGTAATGGACTGTTAAAACATTATCTTTATTTTTAAGGTTTTAGACTATTCAAAAGTTTGAAAATTTGCCCTTTTTTAATTGTTTTTTTTTTTTTTTCAAAATTATATTTCTGCATCGTTGAACCTATCTGAGGAGTAAGTTTTATCTCTTTTGTCCCCATTCAGGTAATTTCTTCCAGCCTCCATTAGGTGTTTCTTTTTATGCTATCTGGAATATGTCCTGAAAAATATCAGGTTCTCTAGGGGCATTCAAAGAAAATCGAATTAAATATCTTTGTTTTCCTCTACTTCTTTTCCTCTATTATAAATACTCGATCCTTCATACTTAATATTTTTAAAAACATATTCTTTTATAAAAGATGATGATGAATTTATAAGTAAAAAAAATGACAAAAGGAATAACTATGACAACAAGATTACATTTAGATTGTCTAACAAATATATAATATTGTAATTTTTTTAATAGTTTTTTCATTGTAGCATTTTGTATGGTGGTGTCAGTTCAAAAAAATACTTTTATCTCTTTTCTGCCCATTTAGGAAGTTCCTTCCAACCCTCAGGTGGTGCTTCTTTTATACTATCTGGAACTGGAACATCTTGAAAAATTTTTGTACCGCCAAAACTGTATTTTAAAGAATATTGTATTAGATAACGTTTCCCCACTTTAGGTTTATATCTATCATCATAAACTGCAGAACTAGTAAATTGTTCATTGCCTTTTTCGTAAGAATACATTATTGATATGTGAGATACTAAAGGCCAATATTTTTTATTTACTAATGCTATTGAATAATTTCCTTGTTTTATAGAAACATTTTTTTTGTAAATATAGACTCCTAGTATAATAGCTGGAACAATAACTATCCATAGATTCCAGTAAGATTCTTTTTTAGAAATACTGTTAACTTTTTGAAAGATTTTCTTTAACATAATTTATTGAACTTTATTCTGTATTACACCAGCTCCAAAAACGGGAGCATTTCCTAAAACTATATTTGTAATCTTACCCGCAGCATTCCCAGCAGATTGTCCAAAACGAACTGAACTATACATATCCGAACCAATAGTAGGTCCTTTAAACCATGATGAGCCATTTAGCTTTTGAGCTGCTGCTGCTCCAATACTAAATACTGACTGAGTGGCAAACGATTGGACACTCATAGTTCCATTAAAAACACTTGTTTGATCTGTTAATGAGATGTTTGTTGAAGAAGAAAGCAAGCCATTGCCTAAATAATTCATTCCAGCTCCCGATAATAAGGTCTGAGTAAGGTTTACTCTTCCTCTAGCATTTCCAAAATCTCCACCATTTATACTAAAGTTTACTGCTGTTTGTATTGAACCATTCCTGCGGCTCCAGCTCAAAGCACCTACGAGCACCTTTAAGGGCTAAAAGCAGTAAAAACAACGATACCAGCTGCTATTAAAGCATGATTGAAGTCTTTAAGCAGGGGTTATTTCTTTTCTGCCCATATTGGCAATTTTTTCCAGCCTACATCGGGTGCTTCTTTTATACTATCTGGAACAAGAATATTTTGAAACATATCTGATATACTATTATCTTCTAATGAATATTGAACTAAATAACGTTTTCCTTCTTCAGCACTTGAATATACTTGCCCATTTTTATAATCCACTCCATTTACTGTATAAGTATAAATTATTTTTTTATGAGATAATATTGGCCAATACTTTTTAGTTACTATACCTATAGTATAATTACCCTTTTCTAAAGGACCTAATTTAATTTCATTATATATTAAAATTCCTAGAACTGATACAATAATAATCCATAAATTCCAATAAGAATTTTTTTTAGATATATCATTTATTTTTTTTACGATCCTCTTAAGCATAATTTATTGAATTTTATTTTGTATCACCCCAGCTCCAAAAACAGGAGCGTTTGATATAAGTCCACTAGTAAATTTACCTGCTGCGTTACCTGCAGTTTGACCAAAACGAACAGAACTATACATGTCAGCTCCTAAAGTAGTTCCTTTAGACCATGATGACCCATTTATACTTTGGGCTGCTGCACCACCAGCAATACTAAATACAGATTGCGTAGCAAACTCTTGCGAAGTAATTGTACGATTAAAGATTGATTTTGTTTTATTTCCAAAGCTAAAATTTGTTGAAGAAGATAGTAAAGCATTGCCAACATAATTCATTCCTAATCCTGATAATCCAACCTGAGTTATGTTTATATCTCCAAATGCCCTTCCAAAATCTCCACCATTTGTGCTAAAATTTACTGCTGCTTGTACTGAAGCGTCGATTGCCATTCTTCCCCCTGTGGCTCCAGCAGTCATTTCTCCAGATAATGCAAAAGCACCTACTAAAGCACCTTCAAGGGCTAATGCAGGAAAAACAACGACACCAGCTGCTATTAAAGCATGATTAAAGTCTTTATCAGGACCATACTCGCCAGAAGAAACATAATTGCTCTTATATCCTTTGATATTAATATTGTCTAACTCAATAGTATTGCCTATATCTGCTGTTTCGCCTTGTCCAACCCAAGTAGTTGTTTCTTTGTTATATACCCAACTACCATCACCATCGGTATGATGTTGTCCGTTTTCTGCATCAAATCCTGTTGGAGGATAAGCCATCATTCCATCAGGGTCAATAAAATAAACAGGATTATCAAGAGCATAAGTGTAAGGATTAAATCTACGTGATTTCTCCGCGAGTGGATCAATATTCATCCATCTGCCTAGTGCAGGATCATAATTACGTGCTCCATAATCATACATGTTCAGTCCTAGCTCGTCTTGCAACTCTTTGCCATTGTACTTATACTTATTGGCAGCCGCATTTCCTGAAGAATTCACTATATTATTATTATCCATTTGTTTTAAGCCAAAAGGATAATAATTGTTTTCCTCAATAATACTTAAGTTTTTGTTGTAACTCAAACGAACGTTACCAAGATGATCTTTATATTGGTAAATATACTCAAAAACTCCATTATTATTTTTCACATAACCTTCTGGCTGAGGAAAAAATTGCAATGTATTATTTTCGTACTGAAAGCCGTTTGCGTAATCTGTGGTAATAGATCCTGCTGTCTTGCGCTGTTTTATTCCTGTGGCATCATAGGTATAGCTAATCCTACCACCCGGAAGTGTTATTGCTGTTGGCAGGTTTAAATAATTATATACTATATTGGTTATTGCTTTGTTGGCATCGGTTTTCATGTTACCGTTTGTATCATAGGTATATTCGATCGCAAGATTGGAACCATTTTTAAAACCTTCATCAGGATCTGCGCGGTCTTCTACTTTAATAAGTTTATTTCCCGATCGTATGTATAGGTTAAATCATCTAAAGTCAGCATGACTTTTTTAGAAGTCCCAGTATTTTTAGGCCTGATTCCTGTACGATACATACTCATGATATTTCCGTTTTTATCATAGGATACTACTTCCTGCTGGTCGTCTGATTCTCCAACTGCGTATGTTAATCTATTGAGCTCATCGTAACCATAACTATAACCTTTTAAGCTGGTATCGACATTTGCAGTTTTCCAAAATGTCTGGCTAATGTTTCCGTTAAATAAAGGCCCCGATATATTATTAAGATCATTGTAATTGATTTGAAAAGCAAACAAGTCGGTTCCAATTGCATTTATATCATTAATATTTTTTAGCCAGCCTCTAATATTGTATTTATATTCAACAGTCTGAAGATTTGCGGCCAAACCGCCAACTCCTTTCTTGATTAATTGTCCCAAATCATCATAATTGTTCGCCAAAATGGTTTCTTGGGTCTGACTGTTTATTTTCTGTTTTTGTGTGAGCAGTCTGCCTGTATGATCGTAACTAAACGTGTCTGTAACTGTAATAATACTAGCGGAATTTTTTTGGTGTGTTGCTGTAGTTTCTAATACCTTTCCAGCAAAATCGAGCTGGCTTTTAATTGTATTTGTCGTAATCAAATAGTTGTTTTTGCTGTAGGTATAAACAGTCCTTCCCTTAGCATCATAATAATTTACATTTGTTGTCCAGAGTGATGTCCCTAAAATTCGAACTTTAGAGATTGTAGTAAGGCCTTTGGCATTGGTAACAGGGGTTATACCGTAAGATACGGCTGGTGTACCTGCGTCTAAGTCAATATTGGTATAATTATCATAATACGTGATGGTAAATGGTGTAATACCCGTTGTTGGAAAAACTGTATTAGTGTAATTAACAGAGGTGTCACCAATAGGTATGGCTGAAGCAGAACGGTTTTCAAATAAGATAGTTCCATTAGCCAATGCCTGCACAGCATATCTGGCAGTTTGTACGGTATTGGTATATTCGCCGGTATAAACAGGCCTGTTGAAAGCATCGTATTTGGTAAACATCCATTTATTTTGAGCTTTCAAATTAGCATCTTGTGTTAGTACAGGTCTGTCTAGTTTGTCATAAACGATGTATTCCCATTCTTTGCCTGGTAATTTTTTTTCAACCAATCTGTTTCTTGAATCATATTTGTATTGGTAACATAAATTATTTAAAACATAGGTATCTATGAAGCCATCGGCTTTTGGAGGCAACACATAAGTTAAATTTCCATAAATATCATACACATAATAAGTTTCATGTGCTACACTTACAGGGTTACCATTTACAACAGAAACTCCATACGTTTTTTTAAGAATTAAACGCCCTTCTTTATCTTTAAATTCCTCGGTTGTATTTTCATTTCCACTGGTCCAGTTTTCGTTTTTTATAACTGTTTTATAAAGCTGGTTGACTCCATAAAAGTTACCAATGTTCCCCAAAGCAATCTCATATGCGCCCAGGACTGAACTCCAGGTAGTAGTAGCGGTAAACAATTTTACTTTATCAGCAGCTGTATTGGTAAGATACTCCGTTTCGATCTCGTGACCGGAACCGATAGCCCAGTCTCTTCCGGGAGCTGCCTGTTTTAAAACGCGATTCAAAGGAGAATCTTCAAACTTTTTTTGACTAAACGGGTTTGGTGCCGTGTTATTTATATCTGTTGCATAATTGATGCTATAATAATTATTTGTACCGGCATCAGCACCGCTTCGGTATGAGGCAATAGCTCCGCTGCTGGTCATATAAGGAAGGTAATCTTTGTCTGGCCTGCCTAAACCATCATAGCCAATATGTGTTACTATATCTTGTTTTCCCGGAGCTGCTTTTATGGCAATATTTTGCATCGATCTTCCTAAACCGTCAAAGTAGATTATAGATTCGATCACATCCTTGTTGTTTGAAATACCGGAAACAGTTGACATTGGCGTCTGGAATGTTCTGGTAAAAATATAGTTTTGATTACTAAAACTAGTTGGTATATAAGCATCTGAAAGAACAGTTGCTACAAAAGTAGTTCCTGCCGGAATAACAGAAGTAGGCTTTATTGTAATGCTTTCTGTTGCCACAAGCGTTTCATTTGTACCTGTATAGTTAGTTTTTGTTATAGTTGCTGGTGTTTGTGCGAATAAATTGGCACTTGTAAAAACCAAAAACAATGTTGCTTTTTTTAGAATAGTTTTTATCATGATGCTTAGTTTTTATAATAGTACTGGTTTTCAGAAATAAGGTTGCCATCTTTGTCTTTTACAAATTGTAGTCTTCCAAAAGAATCATAGGTATAAGTTATCTTATCTCCTCTAGGATCTGTTATAGTACTTACCCCAACTAACGGAATATAAGTGTAGGTTGTAATCATAGCATTCGGTAAAGAATTGCGTAAATTATTCACGGAGTTCAAACTATTTTCATCAATACTATTTAAATCTGTGAGGCCCAAAGCTGTTGCAACTTGGACGTTAGTAGCATTTTCAATTTTAGCTATAGGCAATGCTTTATTGTAACCCCAGAGGTAAACTATATGAATACCATTTGTATTAGATACTTCTTTTACATTACCATCTGAATAATAACTGTCATATTGTATTCGGTCTTCTAATACGTTTGTTCCCTTTGCAGTTTGAACAAATTCAGGAAGAACTAAATTATTATTAGGCCAAATCTTAAAATTAGTCCTTTGCATATCTTTTAATATGATAGACCCATTTAGGTTTTTTACTAAAGTTTCTGTTTGAATTGGAATAGAAAAAATGTTTTTGTTAATTAAGCCGTCAATCGCCTGATTTTGTAAAGTCCCTAAACCAATTATAGCTTCTTTATTATTTGCATAATATGTTTTTTTAATTACTTGCTGACCCTGACTGTTTATAGTATTAATCTCCGTTGGATAACCTGTATACAAATCATAGGTATAAGAAGATTGATTATTTATAGTTCCTGTTGGTTCTATAACACTTGTATGACTTGAACTTAACTGAAAATCTTTTGATATATGTTTTATAGATTGCATAGCAAAATCACTAAGTCTACTAAATTTTAAACTATTTCCATTTTTATCAATTGCAATTGATTCCATGGGTCTTAAAACCTGGCAATCAAAAGCATAATTTGATGGATTGATTTCTGTTTCGTTGTATACATTTGTTTTAGTTTGTTTATTTGTAAGATTTCCGGATTTATTTTCTAATAAATTTTGTTGAATCATTTTACCTAATTTAAATTCAATATCAGGGTAAAGATTTTCAAAGGGTAAAAAAGATTGTTTAATATAACTGGTATAATAATTTTCTGTTTTGCCACTACTCTCATCATTGGTAATGATACTTACCTTAGAATAAAAAATGTGACTACCCAAAACAGTTAATGGAGTGAGAGGTCTTAAGCTAAAATTAGTTTCAAAGTATGTTTGAGTAGAAAATTGTCCTCCTCCTGTAGAAAATATTATATTTCCGTCCGGGAGTTCTAAAATAGTTGGGGCATTATATATATCTTTACGTATAGTAGAGCTTTTAAATCTGGGGCTTGGTTCTACCAGAAAACCACTTGATAAAAAAGGATTAAAAGAATAGGTATCATCAGTATATTTGTATTTTTTAATTACACAATTGTTTGCTCCACTACTATTGGAACAATCTTTTGTTTCAGCAATTCTAATACCTCCAACCTCAATATTTGAATAAGTAAGGTCTTCTACATACGGAGTCGTTCTATATTCTATAGAAGTTTTTGCATTATGATTTCCTTTTTCTACTCCTATTTCACATAAGTGTACCCTTAATTTGTAAGTGCCTGCTTCTAAAAATTGCAGATGTTCTTCGCTGAAATATTTTGGTCCTGTATTAACTTCATTATTTTTGTATAATCTAAAAAACTCCTGAGAATTATTAAGAAATGAACTAGTAGCGGAACTCTTACCTGCAGTGACATCAACTTCAAGCTTAATTTTAACAGTTTGATTAAATGGTATGGTAACAATTTTATCTTTTTCATCACAGTCAAAACTATTGTTCTCAGAAGATATAGCTACAAAATCATATGCATTAAATACTGGATTTGACGATTCGTAGTCACCTTCATATCTTCTAATTTGATTAGGCTCATATTTAATTTCAGTAGTTCCTTTGGTTGGATAGGTTATTTTGGTCAATGCCCCTAAAATCCCATTATTAAATGAAGGATTTAAAGAGTTTTTTGTGTCAAATTCGGTAAAAGGTATTCCGTTGTAAAATCCCCATAAATCAATCATATTGTTGGCAATTTTATGAGTTGCTACATTAGTTAAATTTTCATACTCAAAATTATAGTAGTCTATTAAGATACCTTTGTTATCTTCTTTTTTTATAGACTTTAAGTAATAATAATAGCCACAGTCATAATAATCAAAATTTAATTTGTTAATCAATTGATTGTTTAAATTGTAAATACGAACTGATCTTAGTTTAACTTGATAAGTGCCTTCTGTACTTGCAGGATCAGGAAATATGGAATATCCTGGTCTGTAAAAAATATTTTGGTCAAAAAGAATATATCCGTTTGGGAAGTCAATTCGTTTTATAATCTTTGATTCTGTTGTCTCAAAAGTGTAATTAGAAGAATATCCTCCACCATTAGCTTCTGCACCATTAGCAGTTTGTGTTTGTACTATTTTTAAGTTAGTTGTATATCGGTGAATAGAATTATAATTATCATACTGAAAAACAAGTTCTTTATTTGAGTTTGGTAATGTTATTTTACTAAGCATAAAAGCGCTCATATAATCAGTTTCATTACTTGCCCATGTCAAATCTCTTGTAATAGAGTGTTCAATATCATTAAATTGATATAATATCCCATTATCATCTCTAACATTAATAAAACCGTTAAATGTTGCCTTGTAGTTTCTTTGCTCTGAAAATACGGAGGTCTTATCATATTTAAATCTAAAACTTCCATTAATGGTTGATGTATTCATTATAAATTTGTCAGGACGAGTATCGTAGCCATGATCCGCAGCATTTTTCAAAGCTTCCATTTTTTCTGCTAGAGAAAAATTGCTTAAATTTTCATATTTACTCCCTCTGATAAAATATCCAATATAAGGTTCTTCATCAGGAGCTCCATTAAGTTGTCTAGCTACTACGCCACCAAAATTTGCTGTCCATCCCATTCCTACCATTGTAGGGTCTGTTTCAGGTTTAAAACCATTATAATTATATGAAATCGTTAAGGGATATTCAAAATCTCCTGATTTTATGGTGTAAATTGGAATTGTATAATTAATCTGTCCTGTAGATAAATTAATAGGTACTTCTCCATATTGCCCCAGACTGGCCGCTTCTGGAGATGCTGAAATAATTGTTGGTAGTGATGGATTTGTATTAGTTTGACATAATCCTAGCAAAGAATAGAATATAAATAAGATTACAAATTTAATTTTCATGTTAATTGGCGTTTATTTATTAAAAGGCTATTTGATTTAATTTTAAAAAAAATAATAATTATTTGATTATAGTTTATTAAATGATTTTAATTTTCAATCTGAGCAAATGCAATAATAGTAAAATAATTCTTATATTTTATATAAAAATTAACGAAATATTTCTTACTTAATATTTTAACTTTTATCACAATAAAAAAGATATATTTGTAAAAATTAATTACACTTTGCTTTGAAAAAAAATCTGCTAAAAAAAGTACCTTCATTCAATCTTCAGGAGATGTTAATTGTATTGGCAATCATTGGTATATTGTTACTAATTGCGCTGCCTAACTTAATGCCGCTAATTACTAAAGCCAAAAGCGTAGAGGCACAAGTACAGCTGAAAGCTATTTATAATGCTGAAAAACAGTATTATTTTATGTACTCTAAATACAGTCCAAATTTTACCGAAATTGATTTTGAAGCCCCAAAGACTACAAAAGATAATGGGAGTGCCAATTATACGTATGAAATTATTCAATCAACAAATAATGAATTTAAGGTAAAGGCAACAGCAATTACAGACTTTAATGGGAATGGTGTTTTTAACGTTTGGGAAATTGATCAAAATGGAGTCCCTAAGCAAATCATCAACGACTAAATGTGGTATTTAAAATTGATATTGATCATTGTATTTGCAATTGTATTATTTCAGGATTTTAAAAATCGTTTGGTTTACTGGTTTTTATATCCAATTATCGGAATTTTAGCTTTTGCAGTTCAGTTATACAATGTACCTATGCCAATCGCATTTTATAATTCAGGTTTTAATTTAGTATTTGTTGCCATAATATTAGGTGTAAGTTTTATATATATCCGACTTAGAAAGTTAGATTTTCTGAATGCTATAGGAATTGGCGATGTTTTATTTTTTGCATTCATATCCTTTACTTTTTCCATTGTATCATTTTTGATCTTATTTGTCTTTGCGTTACTATTTTCGTTGATTTTGCACTTTGTTTTAAATAATAAAAAAGAGCAGCAAACAGTACCTTTGGCAGGTTATATGTCTCTTTTTTTTGGAGTGATATACGCCATTACTTATTTTTATAATAGTTCTTTTTTATACGCTTACTAAATGGAAAATTTTGATATTCCAATAGAATTTCAGCAGCTTGTAAAATCAGAACAGGCTTATTATTATCGAATTATTCCGGTAGGAAAAAATCAACAAACTGTTTTGTTAAAAACAGATGCTTCTGACATTGTAAGTTTACAAAACGAATTAGGAATCTTGCTTAGTTTTCAGGTAGAATTAGAAAATGATTCCACTGAAAATATAAATAGATATTTAAGTACAAATTACAGGAAAACAAATAACGATAGTGTTTCTGAAATTCATTATACATCTGATTTCTTAGAGAAAATTGTATTAAATGCCAAAGAAATAGGAAGCAGTGATATTCATTTTGAGCCTTATGAAAAAAATGCAAGGGTTCGTTTTCGTTTAGACGGAAAACTTAAAGAGCAATTTCATATTTCGGTTGAAGAATATCCTATTATCGTAAATAAAATAAAAATCAGGGCACAACTTGATATTTCTGAAAAACGTTTGCCACAAGACGGACGTATTACAATGGTAACCGATTATCAGGATTTTGATGTTCGTGTGTCTGTTTTGCCAACTTTACATGGCGAAAAAGTGGTATTGCGTATCTTAAGTAAAGATACCAGTCATATTGATATTAACTCGCTCGGTTTTACCGAAAAGGAATTGACCGCTTATCTTGAAAACATAAAACGTCCTAACGGAATTGTACTTATTTCAGGTCCAACCGGATCTGGAAAAACAACCACTTTATACGCCACATTAAAAAAATTAAATGTACCTAATACTAATATTCTAACGGTTGAAGATCCGATAGAATATACGCTTGAAGGAATTAATCAGGTACAGTTAAAAGAAAATATCGGACTTGATTTTGCTACTACGTTAAGGACATTTTTGCGACAAGATCCTGATATTATTATGGTTGGGGAAATTCGTGATGTCAATACCGCAAATATGGCAATTCGTGCCGCTTTAACAGGCCATTTGGTTCTTTCAACTATCCATACCAATTCGGCTTGGGCAACAGTTTCAAGGTTAATTGATATGGGGATCCCTGCTTTTTTAATTGCAAGTACACTTAATATTAGCGTTGCACAGCGTTTGGTCCGTAAACTATGTAATTCTTGTAAAAAAGAAGAAACTATTTCTTCTGCCAATTTTCCAACCGGGTTTACAATTCCGGATCATTTAAGTTCCCATCATCTGGCAGTAGGATGTGAGCATTGTTATCATACAGGTTACTCAGGAAGAAAAGCTATTTACGAAATTTTGCCAATTGGCAGTGAGCTGTCTAATTTAATAAAAAACAATCAACTGGATATTAACGAGTATCTTGACGAAAATAATATTTTCACACTAAAACGTAATGCATTGTTATTAATAAAAGAAGGAATAACTTCTGTTGATGAAGTTTTTTCATTACTCTTGTAATACAATGCGCATAAAAAATACAATTGAAATAAATTCATGAAAAAAATAATTGCCCTATTTTTAATACTAATTTTCCAAACTTCATATTCGCAAGATAATAGAATATTGCAGCTTAAAAATCAGATTGAATCAATTACTGCAGATGCCCCTGGATTAAATGAAAAAATTAATGTAAACATTAAGGAAGCCTCATTGTCGAGTTTTTTGCTAGCAGTTTCTCAAGTACATAAATTAAACATAAGTGTAGCTCCAAACCTGACTCAGATTAATATTGTAAATAATTTTTCTGATGTAACAGTAGGAGATTTGCTAATTTTTCTATGTAAAGAATATAGCCTTACAATTGATTTTACGGGTAATATTCTTTCCATAAAATCATATGAAAAACCTGTTGAAATTCAAGCGCTAAAAAATATAGATGTTACTTATGATTTAGCAAATAATTTACTTTCCCTAAATTTGAAAGACGACAAATTATATGACGTTTTTAGAAAAATTATGGACGAAAGTGCTAAAAATTTAGTTTTTGCACCAGGTTTGGAAAATCAGCTTTTGACAGTATATATTAAAAATATGCCTTTTGATGCAGCCTTAAACAAATTGGCATTTGCCAATAATTTAACTGTGACTAAAACAAGAGATAATTTTTATGTATTTGATAAATTAGAAGGAAGTTTTGTTGCTGAAGGTGCGGCAGACCCTAATGGAGCTATAAGACAAAATAAACCACAACGCCCTAGAAAATCAAACTTTTTCTTTACTGTTGTTGATGCTGATAAAAAGTTATTAGATGTAGATTTTGAAAATACCCCAATTGCAAGTATCGTTTATGATATAGGTCATGAACTTGATATCGATATGTTTATTTCAAGTCCGTTAGAGAATGCCGGTAACGGAACCGTTAAAGCTAAAAATATCACTTTTGATGATCTTTTGGCTAAATTATTTTCAACCAAAACAGAAAATGGACCTTCTCAAAATAATCCTTCTCAACAATTCAGTAGTAATTCAGGCGCCAGTGCACAATCATCAGGCGGTTCTTTTACTTTCATGAAAAGCGGTTCTATCTATTATTTTGGAACCAAAGATCAGCTGGTTGTTAGAAATATTAAGTCGATTACCTTAATGCACCGCTCAATTGAAATTTTGAGTGATCCTTCAAAAGAGGGTAGAAGTGCCGGACGATTAAATAATAATACAAATAGTTTTTCAAATTATAATACAAACTCAACTTCTTCTGATAATAGAACAAATTCTAATTATCAAAATCAAAACAGTAATTATAATAGTGCAAGCAGTTCTTCATCTTCGGGTAGTAATCCTTCAGAGTCTATTTTGACTATCGTTCCGGATGAAATAAAGAGAGATTTAGATATCAAAATTGATAAAGAACTGAATAGTTTCCTGGTAAATGGACCAGCTGCAAATATCGAACGATTTGAGTCTTTTATAAAGTATATAGACAAGGCAGTTCCGGTTATTTTGATAGAAGTTATGCTTCTGGAAGTGAATAGAAGCGCTACGGTTGAAACAGGAATTAAAGCAGGTATTGGTGATAAACCAGTTACGACAACAGGTACTGTATTTCCAACTGCCGATATTAATTTGGGAGCACAAACAATTAATAATATCATTGACGGTTTTAGCGGATTTGGCTCTTTGAATATTGGGAAAGTGGTTCCTAATTTTTACTTAAGCCTGAAAGCTATGGAAACTAATGGAAATTTAAAAGTTCGTTCTTCCCCTAGATTATCAACATTAAACGGTCATAAAGCCTATCTTTCTATAGGAGAAACTACGTATTATGTGGTTACGAATCAAAATTATTACGGATCTCAGATTCCGCAAGCATCAGAGGTTAAAAATTACCAGCCTATTGACGCTGAATTGTCAGTAACTATTATGCCTTTGGTTTCCGGTAATGGACAAATTACAATGGATATTAAAGTAATTCAATCTAGTTTTAATGGACAAAAAGTGGATAAGGATGCACCTCCGGGAATTAATTCAAGAGAATTTACATCGATAATCAGGGTAAAAGATCAGGATTTAATTGTATTGGGCGGACTTGAAGAATCTGTAAAAAATGATTCCGGAACAGGAGTGCCATTATTGTCCAGAATTCCGGTAATCAAATGGTTATTTAGTTCCAGAAAACGCGAAGATTCTAAGAAAAAATTAAGTGTATTAATTAAACCTACTGTTATTTACTAATGTCTTTACCATCAATAACTGCTTTTTTGCTTGGCAATCACTATATTGGTGTTGAGCACTTCACTTTAAATAATGAAGAAAAAGTTGCATTATTAGTAGTCGAAAAGAAAAAAGAAGGATTGGTAATTGCCAAAAAAGACAGAGTTACTTATAATGGAAAAATTGCTGAGAAATGGGATTCTAAATTACCTTTCTTTTTAATAGTCAATACCAATCAGGTTATTCAGAAAGAAGTTACCGGTATAGATCCTTCAGATGAAAAATTGTTACATAAAGCATTTCCAAATACTAATTGGGACGAATTTTATTTTGAAATCTGGCGGCTAAAAACAAAATCTATAATTGCAATTACAAGAAAGTCCTATCTCGATACTATTTTATCAAACTATCAAAATCAGCAAATAGCAATTGCAGGAATTAGTCTTGGTACATGTGCTATAGCTGATATTATTGAATATACTGACGAAACTGAATTACAGACCAATAATCAATTAATATCGAAACAGGAACAACAGCAAACAATTTCGGCTAATGTTGAGGATACTGCGATAATCTATACCATTAATGATCTTCAGATAGAAAATAGACAATTGTTGACTTTTTCAGGAATTCTGAGGTTGATCATGAATACCACTGTAAACACTGGTTCAATCATTTCTTTCAGTGATGAATTGTATGATACTTACAACCAAAAAGTTTTTTTTAGCAAAGGTTTGAAAATTATGGTAGGTATACTATTAGGAATTTTACTTCTTAATTTTATTTTTTTTACTCATTATTATAAACTTGCACAAGAAACATCAGAAACGTTATTGGTTAATAAATCATCCATTGAAGATGTCAATAAAATAAAGCAAAGAATTATTTTAAAAGAAGAAAAAGTTAAAAATATTGTTGGAAAAACAACTTCTCAGAGCTCATTAATTATTAATGAAATTGCAAATAAAGTTCCATCCTCCATTTTATTGACCGAATTAGCTTTTAATCCATTGGAGAAAAAAATAAAAGCCGATGAGCCGATACTAACACAAGAAAAAACTATTACCATTTCAGGAACAACAATTGCAAATGAAGCGTTTACACATTGGGTTGAAGAAATGGAAAAATTAAATTGGATAGATAAAGTTTTAATAACTCATTTTGGAAAAGATGACGCTAATGAAACCGCATTTTCAATTAAACTAACTTTGAAATAACATGAGACTGGACAAAAAAAACAAACTGCTTTTGCTTGGTTTTATAGTTATTTTATATATATGTTATTCATTTGCGATTTCAAATACTATAAATTATTATAAAGAATATAAGACTAAACAAGAAGAGATAGCTGCTGATAGTAACATGCCTAAATTGGTAGGGCAATTGATTCAGAAAGAAAAGCAGTTGGATCAGGTTTTAGTGCAAAATGACATAAGAATTTCAGAATCATTTCAAAATGATTTATTAAAACAACTGACTTCATATAGTGATAGTTATAAATTGAAAATTGTAGATTTTCAGGAGCCGCATTCTATATCCCAAAAAGGATTTACCACAACAAGTTATATTTTTTCCTTAGAAGGCTCATTTAACGGTTGTTTGGCAGTGCTTAATAAAGTCGAAAACAATCCTGCTTTGGGAACTATCAAACATTTAAACTTTGTAAAAAAGAAAAATTATAAAACGAATACAGATCAGCTATTTGTAGAAGTTATTATGCAAAAAAATAAAGGAGTTTAATTCCAAAGCTTACTACGAAACTAAATTATATAATTCATTATGAAAAAGATTATTTTATTATTTGTGGCATTTGCTGCACAAATGAATTTTGCTCAAAGTGTTTTTCCAACGGATGGTAGTAATGTTGGTATAGGAACAACTTCACCAACTCAAAAATTAGATATTTTAGGCCAAATAAAAAGTTACAATGCAGGTTTTGGTCAAACAGATCAGTTGACAAGTACTAAAAATTTTGCGAATTTCAGCGCAAATAATCACGGGAGCGTACTGATTTCCTCAAATCTATATATTTATTTCGAATAATGATATTTTAAAAATTGCTAATTCCCATGGTACTATGTCTGGAGGTGCAATATTGTTTCCTGGAAATTCTCAACCAAATCAAGGGAAAATTCAATTTTTCACCACTAATCCCAGCTCAGTTATACAAGATCAGCTTTATTCAGGATTACTTTCCATGGAGATAACAGGAAATGGAAATGTAGGTATAGGAACGACAAATCCAACAAATAAATTAGATGTAAACGGAACTATCCATTCTAAAGAAGTAAAAGTTGATATGTTAGGCTGGCCAGATTATGTGTTTAAAAAAGAATATGATCTGCCTACTCTTGAAGAAGTGGAAAAACATATTATTGAGAAAGGACATTTAGAAAATATTCCAAGTGAAGAAGAAGTTTTGAAAAATGGAATTAATTTAGGAGAAATGAACGCTAAGTTGTTACAGAAAATTGAGGAAATGACTCTTTATATGATTGAGATGAAAAAAGAGAATGAAGTAGTAAAGAAAGAAAATGCTCTGATGAAAAAGAATCAAATAGAACTAGAAAAAAGAATTTTAAAAATTGAAAATAACTAACATTATGAAAAGATGTATTTTATTATTTGTGGTATTAAGTACACAAATTAATTTTGCTCAAAGTATTTTTCCAACTGATGGCAGTAATGTGGGGATAGGAACATTATCTCCTTCTTCGAAATTGTATGTTAAAGGAACAATTAAAAGTTATGAAACAACTCCATTAAACGTTAGTGTAAATTCATCACAATTGATAAATGAAGTAGGAGGAAATGTTGGAGAAAATAGTTTGTTTAATAGATTATGGGTATATAGGGATGCTACAATTAATAATTGGTTTTCAGCTCGATTGCATGATGGAATTTCTATAGATGTGTCTCATAATACTCCGCAACTTGATACTAGAACTTGGTGGGAAAGAGATCCGAGCGATGATATTCAATCATGGGGAAATGCTGCTCAAACTTATTTAACTATTAATAAAGGAAAGGTAGGTATAGGTACTATAACACCACTTGCTAAACTAGAAGTGAATAGTGGTAACATTCTAGTTCGTAATTCTGTAAACATAGATAACGAATCTTCAATTATGATTGCGCACTCTATTAATGCAGGTAGTCTTGATACTTTTGGAACATCAATAAGAACAATTACTCAAAGCGCAGGAAACAATACTTACGGAATGCAATTTTTTACACAAGAATCTTATCAAACAAATCAAACAGAAAAAGTAAGAATTCAGGGAAATGGGAATGTTGGTATTGGTACGACAAATCCAGATGCTAAACTAGCTGTAAACGGAACCATCCATTCCAAAGAAGTAAAAGTAGATATGTTAGGCTGGCCAGATTATGTATTTAAAAAGGAATATAGTTTGCCAACTCTTGAAGAAGTGGAAAAACATATTACTGAAAAAGGACATTTAGAAAATATTCCAAGCGAAGAAGAAGTTTTGAAAAATGGAGTGAATTTAGGAGAGATGAACGCTAAATTGTTGCAGAAAATCGAAGAGATGACGCTTTATATGATTGAGATGAAAAAAGATATTACCATTTTAAAAGCAGAGAATAACGAATTGAAAAATCAAATAGGTTTAATAAAAAAGAAATAAGATGAAAATAAAATTTTTAGTGATAATAGTATTAACTAGTCAGATAAATTTTGGACAAAATACATTCCCAACTACTGGCAATGTTGGTATAGGAACTACTTCTCCAGAGACAAAATTACATATAAACAATGGAAATAACTCCTACGGAGCTATTCTTGCAACAGGTACTGAATATAGCTTTACGTTATATACAAAAACATTAACTACTCTTCCAATTAATACGGAATCATTTAGATTAGGATTAAAAAATGTAAATGATGAAAACAATGGTTTTATCTCATTTTACAGAGGAGCTAATACATTTGGCGGATTTCTTGGTTTTTCAACAAATGGAATAGAAAGAATACGTATTAGCGACGTTGGAAATGTTGGTATAGGAACAACTGCTCCTTTTAGTAAATTATCTGTTGCAGGTTCTTTGACTGTAAATGGAGGCTTAACTAATACTTTTTCAAGACCAGCCGTTTCACCAGGAACTTTGCTAAATGGAGAAATTAGAGGTTATAGTAATACTGCAAATAGTGGTGATGATGGATTTTTAAGATTGACTGCCGGAGGAGGGACAACCGTAGGCGTTAAATCATATATTGACTTGTCAGGTTATTCCACAATTCCAGATATGGATCGAAATATTATATTGGGAACTTCTGGAGCTGAACGCATGCGTATTGATATAAACGGTAATATTGGTATAGGTACAGCAACACCAGATTCAAAATTAGCAGTAAACGGAACCATCCATTCCAAAGAAGTAAAAGTTGATTTGAATTTTCCTGCACCGGATTATGTTTTTGCAAATGATTATAAGTTAAGAACATTACAAGAAGTAGAAAGCTTCGTAAACCAAAACAGTCACTTACCAGAAATTCCTTCAGCAAAAGAATTCGAAAAAAATGGAATTCAATTAGCAGAAATGAATATGGCGCTGCTGAAAAAAGTAGAAGAATTGACTTTGTATGCAATTGAGCAACAGAAAAATACAGAGAAGTTAACTAAAATTATAAACGAGCAAAATAAGCGTTTAGAAGTTCTTGAAACAAAAAAGAATTAGAATATTTCAGTTAATAAAAAGATAGCCGTTTCGCATATTGTGAAGCGGCTTTTTTATTTTGATGTTGTGTTCACGAGCGAGACGCTCGCGTCAGCTGTTTTTTTTTCAGCTGCTAATTTAAAACGTTCTACCATCCATCTCTTCCTGCTCTCAGGATCATTTTGAATTTTATCTAAAATATTCTTTGCTGTAAACTTTTTAAAATCTCTTATTAAATCAGATAATTTCCCGTTTTCAAATTGTATTATTAAATAAATATGATTGCTCATAATAACATAACCATACAAAATCATTCCCTTGTTTTTGATACAATAATCTAAACATTCAATAACAATATCTTCTATAAGATTGGCGTGCAAAAACATAATCCAATCTACAACTGTTGGTGTTATAAAATGTGGCAGCTTTTGATCCCGAATATATATCCTTCTTTCATTTTTAAAATAATTTCTTTCAAAATTAATAATTTTTCTTACTTAATTCATTATTAAGAAATAATCGTGAAAAGTCGGGAGACTTTTATCAGGTCAACAATTTCTAAGAAACAAAAAAAAATGCGCAAAGTCAGAGACATTTGCGCAGCTTTTCATAAGGAACTCTTCGGAGAGCGGGAATATTAAATCTTATACCAGCCTGCATCAAGCTAAGGGATTCCTTTTCTATGAATTGAGCACTTTTAGCTTAAATTCGACTGAATAGCTTTCATTCATCCGTGGCAATAAACCAATTTTGCCATATGCCTTATAAAAACTGACCCACTTACGAATATTCCATCTTGCAGTCTGTTTTAATTTTGAAACATATCCATCTGAATAATGCTTCTTTAAAACCAATTCTACACATTCTAACTTAAATGTGTAGTCATACTTTGCTTTTCTTTCCATAAAAAATGCCCCAAATAGTGTCTAACTTTTTGGGGCATGTTCATTATGGAATGGCTTCTGTTTTTTGATTGCGTTCACGAGCAAAATGCTTATGTCCACTGGAAGGATTGCATTAAATTATTTTATTTAAATTATTACTACTAATTTTAAAATCATTTACAAAAGTTTGAAAATCAATTTCTGCAAAATTATCTTTTGGATTATACCAATAGAAAGATAAACCGTCACTATCCATTTTAAAAAACTCTAACCCTGTTTTAAAAATTTCATTACTCCATAAATTTGCAATGTTGAATAAATTATTTTCAGTTATTTCACTAATTACAATTAATAGATGTCCTAAATAAAATTCCTCTTCTTTGACGATTTTGTATATATCTTCCTTCCTTAAATTTATATTTAAAGTATGTAAACATTTTTTTCCATTTATTTTAATCTCTTTATTTGATGAAGTTATGTCATACAGAATTGAATTTTTTTCTGGCATCATTTCAAATAAAAAACATTTTTCATTTTGGACATGAGTATAAATAAAATTAGTAATGAAACTATATTTCAGGTTTTCATATTCAAAATTATATTTATCTGAAAAGTCAGTGTTTAAAACACTATATTTATTAAATTCCATAAGTTTTTCTATTTATTTTCTACTGTTTGAACTGCTTTTTTCGCTCCTTCTTCAGCTAACCAAGAACCTCCGAAAGCACCAGCTATACCGCCTCCAAGACCACCTATAAAACCTCCCACTGCCGCACCAGGGACTGCTCCAACACCTCCAGCCCATACACCAATTCCACCACCGATAACTGCACCACCTTCTGTTCCGATTGACGCACCAATAGATGCACCAGCCCAACCACCTGCAACACTAGCACCAGTAACAACAGTATTTTTCCCTATAGTTCCACCATCTTCATTTATTGCATTACCAATTCTGACAACGTCAGTCGCTATTGCAAGTGGTTTTGCTACTTTACCTATAGCGTCAAGTGTTTTTCCTGTTTTTTCTAGAGCTTCTAATGTTTTAGCCCCACCCGGAATAGTTGTATGCGGGTCAGGTAATCCAGTTGCTTTTGGATTAATATTAAAATGAGGCTCAGGAGCATTTTTGTGAGGTTGGTCTGCTCTAATGACCCAATCTCCTACTGGCTTCCCAGTAGTTGCACTAGTTCTTCCTGCTTTGGTATCTCTTATACCTGCTTTGGTATCACCCCTAACAGGTTCAGTTTGGTATCTTTGTTTAGTACCGCTATCCGCTCCCTTAAAAAAGTTACTTACCGCATTAACTATAGGTATAAAAATTGGCCCTGATGGCCAAGGCCACATTCCGTCTGGATCAATAAAATATACAGGATTATCCATAGCATAATTATAGGGAGACCATCTACGTCCTTTTTCAGCCAACGGGTCAATGTTCATCCAACGACCTAACGCAGGGTCATAATTTCTAGCCCCATAGTCGTAAACATTAAGCTGTAACTCGTCTTGCAATTCTTTTCCGTTATACTTGAACTTTAATGCATCATTAGTAGAAGGAGTAGCTCCATTATAGCCAATATGTTTTAATCCAAAAGGATAATAATTATTCTCCTCTTGTATAACAAGTGTTTTGTCATAACTCAAGCGAACATTCCCTAAATGATCTTTATATTGATATACATATTTATAAGAACTTCCAGAAGGTTCAACATAACCTTCTGCTGTTGGGAAAAACTTTAATATAATATTGTTATATTGATAACCTCCCAAATAATCAGTTGTAGTAATATTTACTGGTGAGTTTGTGGTTACTATTTTCTGTACTTTTTGTCCAGCTGTATTGTAAATATATACAATATTTCCTGTAAACAAAACAATTTTTGCTGGCAGATTTAATTGATTGTAAGTGATATTCGTAATCCCTTTATTGACATCAGTAAGCATATTTCCGTTAACATCATAGGTATAATAAGTACTAGTATCAACAACATCTGCTCCTGTTACATCATCTTTAAAACCATAATTAATATTACCAAGCTCTGAGCACAAAAAAACCTCGCCATTTCTGGGCGAGGCTTAATTTTATTCTCTGTGGATTATTCTCTGCGGGTGCGAAGTCAGGAGACGTTCGCACAGCATTTCATAAGGAACTCTTCGTAGAACAGGGGTCAGATTGTGACCAACGTCCAATATCTGGCATGTAATTCCTCCAACCATAATCATACATGTTCAGTCCAAGCTCATCTTGGAGCTCTTTATTGTTGTACTTATACTTATTTTCAACACCATTTTTAATGTTATTATATCCGTCTTGTTTTAAACCAAAAGGGTAATAATTATTCTCTTCTTTAATAGTAAGTGCATTATCATAACTCAAGCGAACGTTACCTAAGTGGTCTTTGTATTGTAAACATATTTGTAAGAACCTGAAGAAGGTTCAACATAACCTTCTGTTGTCGGGAAAAATTTTAAAACTGCATTTTCATATTGATATCCTCCCAGATAATCTGTAGTTACAACAGGGGTTGTTTTAGTTTTACTGTTGTAGTATTAATTCGTTTAGATGTCGGAACGGTTTAAAAAATCTTTAAGCTACTTTTTGTTTACATATCAAATTATTTGAAAATGTCAATATTAACACAATCACTTAATTTATTCAAGTCTATATTGTTTTTAAAAACAACATCTTTTAATAGAACCTTTTTTTTCTCATTAGAGAAACCTTCATAAATAACATCTCCATTCATTGAATATATACCAATGAATTCAGGGCAATCGGAACCATTACAATAATCAGAACCATGAACTATATAAAAATCTTGATTTGATTTTTTGGAAAGGCATACTTTATAAATGGGCGTTTCCGTAGCACTTATAACCTTACCCGTAATCGTCTTCTTATTAACGTTTTTAAGAGGTAATTGATGGTTCTTAACTAATTTATTTTTCTTGTAAAAGGATAATTTCTGAAATATTATTATTGGACTACTATATCTATCTTCTTTATAGTCTACAACATTTAAAGTATCTTTAGAAAATTGTGTTTCAACATTTAAAGAAAAATCTTTATTGCTCAAACTGCTTGTAATTTTATCTTTTGACTTCTGTACTTTTTCTTTATTATGAGAAACACTTTTACTAATGGTTTTGTCTTGATTGCAAGCAATACTCATCAGTAATAAAACTACACTTGTTTTTAAAATTTGGCTTAACATATTTTAACGTCTTGTTTTTAATAGTTCTCCTACTGGAGTTGCTATAGTTGAACTTCCTTTCAATTCTTGTGCTCTATAATTGTTTATTAACTGTTGAACTCCTCCTGCTGTAAAATGTTTCAGTGAAGTCCATCTACCTTCAGTAGTTGTTTTAAAGTCTGCTCCACTTCCAGATTTTGCTGCTGCAAAACTAGATGATGTCATATTATTAACTGCAGAAGCATCCTGACTTTTAGGGCTAAAATCACTTCCCTTATAAAATCTTTCCAAAGCTTGATAAGCTCCAGCGGCAGAACCACCACCACCTTCAGTATTCATACCAGGATGTTTAGAATAATCGCTCGGTTTTTCCGAAAATGATTTTTCTGTAAAATTGTCACCCATATTCCAACTATTATAATCTAATGGTGCATTTGCACTTCCTGCTTCCGTTTGTTTCAAAGTTGAAAGCGATGCTCTCAAATTAAGTTCATCGTTTGAAATCTCTTTTTGCTCAACTTTAGGACCTGGAGATAATCCTGGGGCTAAAGTTCCAGCCACCAAATGCTTTGACTCAGTTTGGGTTAATTGTTGACTACTGTTTGTATGCACTAAATAGACTGTATTATCTTTAACTCCGTCATTTCCGACATGTTCACCTTTTAAATTATATAAGTCCCCTGGGTCTGATGCTAACATTCCATCTGGGTCAACAAACCTAACTGGATTATCATAACAATATACATAAGGAGACCATCTTCTGGAAACTTCAGCCAGCGGGTCAATGTTCATCCAACGACCTAAAGCAGGGTCATAATTACGTGCTCCATAGTCGTACATATTAAGCCCCAGTTCGTCCTGCAGTTCTTTTCCATTGTACTTGTACTTTAAAGCATCGTTAGTAGAAGGAGTAGCTCCATTATAACCAATATGTTTTAATCCAAAAGGATAATAGTTGTTTTCCTCTTGTATAACAAGTGTTTTGTCATAACTCAAGCGAACATTCCCTAAATGATCTTTATATTGATATACATATTTATAAGAACTTCCAGAAGGTTCAACATAACCTTCTGCTGTTGGGAAAAACTTTAATATAATATTGTTATATTGATAACCTCCCAAATAATCAGTTGTAGTAATATTTACGGGTGAGTTTGTGGTTACTATTTTCTGTACTTTTTGCCCAGCAGCATTGTAAAGATAAACAATATTTCCTGTAGATAGAATTACTTTGGTTGGTAGATTTAAATGATTGTAAATAATATTAGTAATGCCCTTGTTGATATCAGTAATCATATTTCCATCAGAATCATAAGTATAATCAATACTTGTATCCACAATACCAGCTCCTGTTACATCATCTTTAAAACCATAATTAATATTACCAAGATCTGAGCACAAAAAAACCTCGCCATTTCTGGGCGAGGCTTAATTTTATTCTCTGTGGATTATCTCTGCGGGTGCGAAGTCAGGAGACGTTCGCACAGCTTTTCATAAGGAACTCTTCGCAGAGCGGGGGTCAGAGACATTTGCACAAGCTTTTAATAAGGGACACTCTTTGCAGAGCGGGCTTTTTAACAAGTCCCTTGTTGGGATATTACTATAAATCTCTGATTTTCTGTAAATGTTTTATGCAATAATTAATCATCAACACATCTGATTAATTACCGTGCATCACTTTGGTAAATCTGGTGGAATAATTATTCTTAAGCTTTTAAAAAATTCAGTTTTCTTTTTTTCTCGGTAAGCTTCAGTAATGAATTTTACTAACTTACCACTAGTTTTTAATTGTTCACAAGTACCGCTTATTATTTCTCTATTTATACTATCTTTACTAATAAGGAAGATATATTGTGTACCATCATATATTGTCCTATTTATTGTATCACATTTTGAATAATCCATTTCAATTAATATTTTTTGAATATGAGCCATTTCTTTTTCATTAAAAACAACATTATAGTATTTATCCTTTTCATTGAATTTTCTTATTAATACCAAAGCCTTGCCATCTTTCCCTATCTGAAAGGTATTAATTTCACTCTTGTATTCAACACTTAAATCAATTGCATAAAAATCTTCTTCATTATTTTTTAATGTACTTGTACAATTAATAGTAAGCAAATAAATTAATAACAACATGAAAAATTTGTTAATTGATTTTATGTATCCAGATTTATTTTTAATATCCTCTTCCTCTTTCTTTTCTAATTTGTGCATCTGTCTTTTTTATGTTTTTGCTATTATAATAATTTCTCAATATTGGGACTACCTTTTTGTCAAGAATGTTATATTTCATATCTTGCATATGATGAGCAGCATTTTCCCTCCATTTTTTTGGATAATTTTCATCTTCCAACTGCTTTACAATTTTTTTGTCAACTGAAGATAAGTTGAATTTCTTATCATCATAAAAATCTTTAGCTATTGGTTCTGCATGAAGAAAAGCTTCATGTCCAATATCATCAATCAAACTAGGAACATCTTTTGCTGTTCCATATAAATGAATAGTAATTTGAACCCCTTTTTTACCTTTGGTTTCTTGACTGGTATAAGCATCACCTGTACTATCTTCACTTTTTGCATCTGCATAATTTAAATCAATATCTTTCTTATCGAATTTACCACTTTCAGAATATTCATGTCCCGCAATTATTTGACCTTTTTCTACAAAATCAGCCAGAAAACTAATTCCCTCTTTTGATTTAGCAAAAGCCTCAAAAGCTTCTACTATTTTTTTATTTACATAGTTACCATCTTTATTTTTTCGATAAATCCAAGATGTGTCTACATAAAGACCGTCAACATCTATAAGTAAAACAGGGTTATTGTAAGCATACGTATAAGGAGACCATCGTCTTGAAACTTCTGCTAACGGGTCAATATTCATCCATCTACCGAGTGCAGGGTCGTAATTTCTTGCTCCATAGTCATAGAAGTTAAGCCCTAACTCGTCTTGCAGTTCTTTCCCATTGAATTTATACTTTAAAGCATCGTTAGTAGAAGGAGTAGCTCCATTATAACCAATATGTTTTAAACCAAAAGGGTAATAATTATTCTCTTCCTGAATAACAAGTGTTTTGTCATAACTCAAGCGAACATTCCCTAAATGATCTTTATATTGATATACATATTTATAAGAACTTCCAGAAGGTTCAACATAACCCTTCTGCTGTTGGGAAAAACTTTAATATAATATTGTTATATTGATAAGCTCCCAAATAATCAGTTGTAGTAATATTTACTGGTGAGTTTGTGGTTACTATTTTCTGTACTTTTTGTCCAGCTGTATTGTAAATATATACAATATTTCCTGTAAACAAAACAATTTTTGCTGGCAGATTTAATTGATTGTAAGTGATATTCGTAATCCCTTTATTGACATCAGTAAGCATATTTCCGTTAACATCATAGGTATAATAAGTACTAGTATCGACAACATCTGCTCCTGTTACATCATCTTTAAAACCATAATTAATATTACCAAGCTCTGAGCACAAAAAAACCTCGCCATTTCTGGGCGAGGCTTAATTTTATTCTCTGTGGATTATTCTCTGCGGGTGCGAAGTCAGGAGACGTTCGCACAGCATTTCATAAGGAACTCTTCGTAGAGCGGGTGAAAGTAATTAGGATTCCTAGTAAGATTATTTTTTTCATTGAATTAAAATTCTGTTTGTTCGATTTTCTTTTTGCATTACTTAGCAAATATAAATAAAAAACAGACTTATTTGACTGGATATATAGATTCCTGTTTTTACGGCTACTTACTTATAATTTTCATCTTTTAATAAGATAGAAATGAGAAAAACTGAAGTACCTGAATCCGTTAAGATTGTTGGAGATAATATAAAAGAGATTATAAAAGAAAAAAATCTTAAAGTACGACATGTGGCCCATGATTCAGATTTGGATATTGAAGCATTAAGGAGATACATGTTAGGGAAACAAATAATGGGAATCGACAAGCTTATTCGTATTGGTAAAGCTTTGAATGTTGAAATATCAGAACTATTCAGAAAAATATAATTTAAGACCTTTACTTAAAAGCAAAAGCCACTCCTAATATGGAATGGCTTTTCGTTGAATCGTATCTATTTAAATTGAATATTGTTGCATTTATTTTCTTCGTACCACTTTAACCAACCGTCTTTATCTTTGTAAAATACAATCGAATTAGTATATTCATTTGCATAATTCATCAATTCTTCTTGTGATATATGACAATATTTTGATAGAAATTTAATCCCATCATTAAATTTTTTTTTGTCGAACTCTTTTTGCAATGTATAATTTTCTACATTAGAAATATGTGACATAAAAACATTTCTAAATTCAATGTTTTCTATACAATCTTGCTTCTCATTTTTTTTAGAACTTGAGCAGTTTGAATTTAATATTGAAAATATTATTAAAATTACTAATATTCTTTTTTTCATATTTTATTTACTTTTTTGTTTAGTTACGGTGTTTCGACCAGAAGGACTATTTGGATTTATGGTCTGTCTTGTCAATGTGTTATCCTTTTCAATGAAAACATTGCCATCAGCTACTCTTCTATTTCCATTAACCTTATCTTCGGCAGTTGATGCTGTATTGTGAGCAACAGTAAATTGTTCAGGCGAACCAGGTTCTCCTTGTTTTAGACCCATTTTTACTTTCTCATGTTGTTCTACAGTTTCATGAATAATTGCACCAGCACTTGTGGTTGCACCTTTCCCAGCGTCATCAAAAGCTTTAACATCTGCCATATCTACCTTAGCTGTAGCAAAACTTCCTACATTAGTATCAACACTTCTTTCCATTACCTTTTGACTAACTATGTATGGGCTATCTACAACTGCACTATATTCATTGTAAAATGCTTGTTGTTGTTCCGTCATTACACCTTGATTTCCTGTAGACTCGATTGCTACTCTTCCGTCAGAGTTAATATTTATTTTATAAGAATCTCCTAATGCTTTATTCACTGTACTTTCATAAGCTTTTTTAGCATCATCATTTTGAAAAGTTAAAACTATATCACTTGGTGACATTCCGTCTGGGTCTGTAAAACGTATAGGATTGTCAAAAGCATAATTGTAAGGGCTAAATCTCCTCATTTGTTCTGCCAATGGGTCAATGTTCATCCATCGCGCAAGTGCAGGGTCATAATTACGTGCGCCATAGTCATACATGTTAAGCCCCAGTTCGTCCTGCAATTCTTTTCCGTTATACTTGAACTTTAAAGCATCGTTAGTAGAAGGAGTAGCTCCATTATAACCAATATGTTTTAATCCAAAAGGATAATAATTATTCTCCTCCTGAATAACAAGTGTTTTGTCATAACTCAAGCGAACATTCCCTAAATGATCTTTATATTGATATACATATTTATAAGAACTTCCAGAAGGTTCAACATAACCTTCTGCCGTTGGGAAAAACTTTAATATAATATTGTTATATTGATAACATCCCAAATAATCAGTTGTAGTAATATTTACTGGTGAGTTTGTGGTTACTATTTTCTGTACTTTTTGCCCAGCAGCATTGTAAAGATAAACAATATTTCCTGTAGGTAAAATGACTTTCGTAGGAAGATTTAAATGATTGTAAATAATATTAGTAATGCCCTTGTTGATATCAGTAATCATATTTCCATTAGCATCATAAGTATAATCAATACTTGTATCCACAATACCAGCTCCTGTTACATCATCTTTAAAACCAATAGTTTCATTACCTAAATCTGAAACTATCTGCAGTCTGTTTCCACTATCATAGGTATAATTTAAATCATCCATAAGCCCATATTGAGCAGGATTTGTTATAGATGGTGTATCTACTATGGGGCCTTTTCTTTTTAATTTGGTAATGTTACCATTCTTATCATATAAAATATTATCCTCATTAAATAGGGTAGTATTGTCTGTAGCGCTTTTTAAACGATTAAGCACATCATAAGTATAAATATAATTCTTTAAGGTTTTATCAGTGTTATTTGTAGCCCATAAAGTTTGGCTAATATTTCCGTTAAACAGTTTTTTAGTAGAATCTGTAGGGTCGTTGTAATTAACTCGGAACGCAAATAAGTCTGTATTACCAGTCGTATTTATGGTTGTAATATCGTTTATCCCTTTCAGCCATCCTCTAATGTTATAGGTATAATCAACAATTTGTACGTTTCCTACAACTTTATTTAGAAGTTGTCCTAATTCATTATATGTGTTAGTCACTATTGGCTCAATAGTGCCACTATTTATTTGATGTGTCTGAGTCAATAAACGATCTTGGTCAGAGTATGTAAATACTTCTTTTGTAGTAAGTTCAGTATCTGTAGATAATCTTTTGTGTTTGGTAATGCTATACAGTAATTGTCCAGAGAATAAGTTAAGTTTACTATCTGTATAAGTATAACCTCCCAGGAAATTTTGTGTGTAAGTACGAATTGGTCTTGCTTTTTCATCGTAAAACGTGTAGGCTAATTCATTTCTATAAGTGGTGCTGGTTTCTAAAATACGCGTCCAGCTTCCTGTAGCAAGTCCGGCAGGTTTTATAGTGTTGTTATAATAAACAATTTGCGTTTCAATAGCAGGAAAAGCAGTAGGTGCATTTGGATAATTATAATCATCAAAATAGCTTAGAGTTAACACATGATATCCAGAAGTTGGCCATGCAACAGTAGAATAACGAAAGGCAACACCATTTATAGTAGTGTTTGTAGCTGCTGCAGTTTTGGTTTCACTAAAATTAGTTGTAATACTATTTTGAGTATCCTGCAGTGTTTTTCTATCTGCAGCAGTTATTGCGGCTGTTGCGACAGGCAGCCATGCTGTAAGCACAGGACGATTTAAAGCATCATATTTGGTTATAGTCCACCCAACTGAGGTCATATCATTAAAAGGAGAATTAGCTGGTCCGTTTGCTACAGGTCTGTCTAATTTGTCATAGACGATAAATTCCCATTGTTTGCCAGGTAATTTTTTTTCAACCAATCGATTACGAGAATCGTATTTGTATTGATAGCATAAATTGTCTAACACACTTTGATTACCATTATCAATAACAGCAGAAAAAGTACTTCCACTTTTTGCATTGAATCCATTAGATAAAGTAATAGAATTGGTCGCTTTTATATTTAGCGAACTTCCCGATGCGGTTACGGTTGTAGAAGTTATATTAGCTTCGGCGTAGCTTATTGCAGTCATCAGGTCTACTGCTTTTGGAGGAATTACATAAGTTAAATTTCCATAAGAATCATAAACATAATAGGTATCATGTTTTTCATTAATAGTTCCTGATCCAACAATGCCATACGTTCTCTTAAGTACAACCTGACCTTCCTTATTTTTAAATTCTACAGTTGATCCGTTAGCTTCTAGAGGAGATGCAGTGGTGTTTTCGTCATAAGTAATAGTTTTATAAAGTTTATTACTGCTATAAAAACCATTTCCGGGAGCTTTGGTTAATCCAATATCATATAAGCCTAAAGTAGCATTCCAAGAAGCATTGGCAATATAATTTTGTACATAGTCTGTATCAGCATTAGTTTGATAATCCATTTTAATGGTATGATTATTTGCTAAGGCCCAATCATTTCCGGGAGCTGCTTGTTGCAACACACGACTTAGTGGTGAAGCTTCTAACTGTTTTTCGCTAAAAGGATTATTGTTTGCTGCTCCATAATTGGTTTGATATTGTGTGACTAAATTAGGGATAAGCGTTAGAGGGTTTATATAATTTAGATTGTTTTGTGTTGAAGCATACGGAAGGTATTCTTTAGCTTCTCTTCCAAAGCCATCGTATACAATAGGTGTAACAATGTCTTTCCCAGTTGCTGAGGATTGATAGGCTGTTTTTTGTACAGGCCTGCCAAGTCCGTCAAAATAAGTTATATTTTGATTAGCCTGTGCAACGGTCGGGCTTGCAAGGCTAACACCTGTAGCTATCTTATAAGTAATATTTTTAATTGAGTTTTGATTTTGCAAGGCAGGTTCTAAACTGGCACAATTGGCATTTGTACCCGGAATCATCGGGCAATTGTCTGTATTGTCAAGTACATAATTCCCCGGGGGTTTTGAACATTGGTGAGTGAGAAAATTTAAAGGATCACCTAATCCATCTAAATCATCGTCTAAATACCAGGTATTATCAATATTGCATGCCAGGTTTTTGGTATAGCTAAAATAACATCCGTACCATTGTGTTGGTGAATTTGTCAAATAGAAAATCAGTTTATTGTCTTGAATTTTTGCAGCAAAATTTGCAAGGGGATTACCTGGGGCAGATGAAAGTTGCCCTAATTCCATATTAGGTAAAGCTGGAGATATGGTTAAGGTTGCAACAGTTGTGCCGTAATTTAAATAGCTTAGATTAGCCCATGCTGCTGAAATATTAATAGTTAAAACATCATTGGTGACTGAGATTGTACCACCTCCTGTGCCGGCTTGGCCTGCATAGTTTAAGCTTGGTACAGAAATGCTTTGTGTGTAATTGGGATAAATTCCAGCTTGAATCTGACCAAAAAACATTATTAAAAAGAAAACTAAGTAGTAATTGTATTTTTTCATCATTTCAAATTAGTTTTTATACTGGTATTTATTTTCAGATAATATCTTATTGTTTTTATCTTTTACATTTATTAATCTGCCGAGTGAATCATAAGTATAAGTAATCATGTCTCCTTTAGGATCTGTTATAGTATTTACCCCAACTAATGGCAGATGGGTATACGTACTAATAGGGCTATTTACAAGAGTTGTATTACTTCGTAAAGCATTGATAGCTGTTAAATTAGTTTCATTGTAGGCATCGAGAGCTGTCGTTGTAATGCTAAGAGCACTTGCAATTTGTGCATAGGTTGCATTCTCAATTTTTGCAATAGGTAATGTTTTGTTATAACCCCAAAGTATAGTTACACTAGCGCCATTTTCTAAAGTATACTGCTGAATATTAGCTTTTGAATCGTATTTGTCATAAGTAACTTTTTTCTCTGTATCAACAACACTTACTCCCTTACCTGCAAAAATATATTTAGGAAGTATTGCATTGTTAGTAGTGACATCTTTAGCATATTGCGTTTTTTGTCTTGATAAAAAATCAGTATTTTTTCGGTTTTCAGTTACTAAAGGAATTGCTGTCATATTAGCAGTTACCATTGTAGTTTCTATAGGAAGGCCATCCGGATAATCGTTGGCATAATAATAAGTACTTGATAATTGATCATCATTACTATTAGTAGTAGTTTTGGTTCTTAGATCATATCTGGAAGTATAAGTATAAGCTTCGTTTGTAGCTACAGGATTTCCGTTAAAATAATTTTTGGTAATTACATTTTGTAATTTAAAAGTTCTGGATACAATAGGATATACTACAAATGAAAAATCTGTCATTCCTGGGTAATATATATCATTACAAGAACTGCTTAATCCACTTAACTGATTGATATTTATTATACCCTGAAAATATTGGTCAGAACCTATTTGTAGATAACTATTTGTTTTTTGTACCAAAAGATCATTGTTTTTGTTGTAAACACTTTCATAAGTTGGAAGTCCATTAAGTGCATTAGGAATGCTTGGTGCATTTTTACTGGTTGTATTTTCATAGTTATAAAACTGATATACTTTTTTTCCAAGAGTTTGATAGTAATTATCAATATCAATTTCTTCAACAGTTCCATATCCAACTAAATTTCCTTCGCTATTAATCAAATTGTCAGATGAAATAGAAATTTCATTATTAATAGTGGCTGTTGTTATAAGTTGACCGGTTACCGCATCAGGTTTTGCAAATTCACAAAATGTTTCCTGTGCAGACAAGGGTTCAAATTTGCTTAAAAGTTTTCCTTCAGAATATTTTAAGTTTTTTTGATTAGTCATGTTACCGGTTGAAGCATAATTTTTTATCGATTTCACTCTCATTCCTCCCTGATTACTAATAGAAGTATTAACACCTGTATTATCATAATAAAGGAAATCGGCTTTTAGACTGGCAATTTTATAAGTATCTGCGCCACTATATACCAATTCATTAATAACGTCTACAGCATAAACAACAGTTGGGTCAGGGTCATAATCAAGTCTAAAGTCTTGATACCATGTTGCTCCGTGGTTCAATCCAAATTGACTTCCAGAAATGTCAGTAACTTTCCATTGTTGGATAAAGGTAGTAACACCTTGTTTTGTTTTAGAAAAAACTATTCTTGAATTTTTAAAATCAGTATAACCATAAATAGGTGCATTTGGATTAGGAAATGGAGTATATCCGTCAACGACAGTATTCGTAAAAGATATAGTAGTCGAATTTGTTATTTTAAATTCTTTATGATAGTTTACATTATATACTCCTTTACTGTCGTTTAATAAAACAGTTCTTTTGCGTGCATTATTTAATTCTACAGCATCCGGAATAAATTGGTTGCTAAAAGAGTTTGCTTCATATTCAAATTCAGAAAAACCTCCGGTTGGGTAATATACTTTTTTAAGCATATAAGCACCTGCTTTTGTATTGTCTGTGTATCGGTTAATGCCTTGATAATTAGCGTAATTAAAAGGAAGTGAATACGATATTTGCGGAGCTGCAAGAGTAGGCTGGAAATAAGGTAATTGGTAATTGTAATCAAAATATCTTAAATCTGGTAATAATGTTTTATTGTCTACACCATTAAAATAGCCCCAAAAATCTTTTGCAAATCCAAGTTTCATAGGCATTGTATTGGTCAAATCATATTCAAATCTATAAGATGGTTTCGTTCTGTCTGCAGTACCGGTAGTTTGATCATATCCAACTTCTTTTACAGTATCCAGTTTAAGTCGTTTTCCTAATCTGTCTTTATTGTCATTATAAAAACTTATGGAACTGCTCATAGAAGGATTTCCCATAGACTCATCATATGGAAAGTAGCTGTATCCCAGTTCAAAAGTTTTTATTTTTTTAACTGGTGAGCTTCTGTAAGAGATATCAATAGCTTTAAGTCTTTTTGGATTTGGACGTGAAGCAATAGGAACAATATCGTCTCGATCTTCCAGTATAAAATCAATAACAACGTCATTAGTTGTAATTTTAGATAATACTTTTATATCATTCTCTATTACTTTAGTTTTTAATCCTTTAACACTTTGATTATTTCCGCTACAAGTTTCAGTAATTTGATAGCTTTCCTGATAGGTTAAATTTGCAGATGTGGCGTCTACATATGAAAAGTCAATAGTGCTTCCGTTTGTCAGAGTAATAGAACTTAGTTTATAAGTTTGTCCGGCTCTGCTAACATCATCAGGACTAACATCAGTATTAAAGGCCTTTTCAATAACACCGAAGAAAAAAACAATACCATCAGATGTTTTTGCAGTAATGTCAGTTGCTGTTTTGGTAAACATGATTTCTTCGCTTTTGTCTATTTGAACTATCTCTTTAGTTTCATAATTAATATAAAAACTCCCTGAATGACTTCCAAAATTAAAACGGTATATATCCGGTTGAGCGCCTCCTTGATCTATAAGGTTTTTGATTTCAAGAGGGAATACACCACCAGGAATTGGATTTAAATTATCAGATTCTCCAGAAGCATAGCAACGGTGTTTTAGAGTTCTATAAGTTGCAGGATATCCCTGACTTACAATAATATTTTTTAGATGAGAATAATTGGGAGGTAATGTTGAAGAATAAAACCCGTCCATATCATCTCTTTTTCCTCTTACTTCCTGAATTATGCTTCCGCCAGGAGATAAATCCCAGCCTAAACCAGCCCAAGTTGCATCGTCAGCAACTTTAATTCCAGAACTGTGATATCTTAATTGTATTGGAATTTCAATACCAGCTTCTTTTATAGTATAAATAGGTATAGAAATATCTGCCGTCCCAGTATAATATCCTACAGGTATATCACCAAAACGGCCTAATAAGGCTGCTTCAGGCGAAGATGGAATATTAATTTTAGGAGAAAAAGTCGAAACAGTTTGAGAAAAAATACTAAAAGAAGTAAAAAAGAAAAGAACTAAAAAGCTATTTGAAGTTAGCAGGGCTTTATTTTTCATTAATTAGGTTATTATATTTTAACACAATATTAGTGTTTTAATCTTTGTTAAAATTATAGAAGATAACGAATTAATGAATTTTGTTTAATGAGGTATTTTTGTTGAAATATAAATGTTTAAAGCAACTATTTCTTATGAAATATGTATGTTTTTTTTAAAGATAAATACTTACTTCTCGAAGAATTTAATGAAGTATTTTATTTGAAATTGAAAACAAAAAACCTCAACAATTGTTGAGGTTTTAAATACTGGCAAAGAGACCCTATGTGCCTTGATTTAATCCAGCAAAACATGAAGTCTTAGCAGAATTAATTATTTAAGCTCCTTCTTAAAAGCCAGTTTCACAATCAATCCATTTTCATTTTCTATCGAAAGATCTCCTTCTAATGCATCACTTAAACCCTGAATTAAAGTCATTCCGAATGAGTTGCTGTTTTGTAGATCTGAGACGTTCGAAATACCAATTCCGTTATCTGAAATAATCAGGATATAGCAATTTTCAGTAGTTTCAATTAGTGAGATACTGATAATGCAATTTGTTTTTTCCTGAAATGCATATTTTATAGAATTCGTTACTACTTCGTTCATGATTAAACCAAGCTGAATGGCCTGCGAAATGTCCAATTCAATTGGATCTATTTGTATTTCAAAATGAATAGACTGGGCTACATTAAAGGAATCTTTTAAATATTCGACCAATTCATTACAATAATCACGCATATTTATAGTAGACAATTTTTCTCCCAGGTATAATTTCTGGTGAATCAGCGACATTGCGTGTATTCTGTTCTGACTGTTTTTGATAGTAGAAATAGCCAGATCATCTTTTAAATAAGCTGATTGAGAATTAAGCAGGCTTATTACGGTTTGAAGATTGTTTTTTACCCGATGGTGAATTTCCTTCAGAAGCCATTCTTTTTCTTCAACCAAATTCTGAAGTTTGATATTTTTAAGATTGATTTCTCTTTCTTTCAGTTCTAATCTGCTCGTATTTCGTTGCTTAATTTTAGATCTGTTGTACAATAAAATAATAATTATAAGTAATAAAAATAACGAACTGATCGAAATTGTATTTAAAAGTTTTGACGTATTTAATTTACTTTCCTGCTGTTTTGCCTGTTCTTTTAATGATTTGATATTGTGTTCTTTATTTGCCGTTTCATATTTAAATTTCAAATTTTCAAATTCTTTATTCTTAGCAAGATTGAACATGGAATCCTTAATTTTATTATAATTTGCAGAATGTTTAATTGCCGAATAATAATTGCCGGAAATAGAATCAATTTTATACAACGAAAGCTCCAGATTGCTAGGATTAAAACCGTGTTTATTTTCTTTTGTCATCGCAATTATTTTATCGGTAATAGCTCTGGCTTTATCCACTTTATTTATTTTAGTGTAAAATAATGCCATGTAAGAATAATGCGTTGCAACATCTTTTATCGTTTCTATAGTGTTTAGCTTTTGGGCATAAAAAGCCATTTTTTCATAAGTAGTTTCAGCTTCTTTCATTCTTCCCAAATGCTCTAAACAATACGCTTTAATCTCATAAAGAATCATGTTGTCCAAGTCGTTTTTAGGCGGATATTTTTTGAAGGTCGTTTCGAGATAACGTAAAGCTTCAGAAAATTTTCCTTTTTCACTAAGAGAATCTACGGCACTAAAAAAACTTTTATACCAGCCGCCACTCAGTTCTTTTTGATTGTAACTAATTCCTTTTTCGTAAAATTTAATAGCTTGTTCAAAATAACCCATTCGGTTATAAATATTACCCAAACGCATGTAGAAACCATCTGCAAAGGCATAATCCTTGGTTTTTTCCATAGAATTTATACTTTGCAAAGCATAATAAAGTGCATTTTTCACATTGTCATCTACAATTTCGATATAGGCAATAGTTGTTTCGGTATACTGCGTATATTTAAAGCCTGTTTTTTTCTGAAGAGCCAGACTGCGTAAACATTCTTCTTTTGCGAGTTTAAGATTTCCTGTCCAGAAATGAACCGTAATTATTTTCATTAAGGTCTCAATTTCTTTTTCTTTATTGCCTGATTTTTTATAAAGATCCATAGCCTCAGTTAAAACAACTGCTTTTTCAGGACTTTCATTTGGCATAAAAGTACCCTGATTGTCAATTGCCGTAGCGATGATTTTAGGATCATTCGTTTTTCTGCTTTCTGCTGTAAGCTGTGCAAAAATAGTTTTGCTTAATGCTTTATTTCCCGCCTGATAATAATATTTTGCCAAAAGAAATTTAACTTGAAAATACCATTTTTGAATTTTTATTTCCTTTACAAGTTTTTCAGCCTTAGCGATATATAAAAAAGCATTTGTAAGATCAGCTTTTTTTGTTCCCGGTTTAAAAAGGTAAAAATTGGCCAATTGTAAGCTTAATTTTATTTGATCTGCCAATTCTAACTTGGAAAGCAATTTTTCGGCACCACGAATATTTCCATTACTAATTAAATCATTTCCGGGAAAATAAGAACCGTCATTATAACCTTCATCATTCACTAATGTATAAGGAAGTTTATTTGCTTTACAAACCAAAACCATGGCACTGTCTATATCAATAAGTCCCTGATTTGCGCTATGTACATAAATCCCCATATTTTCGATCATCAATCGGGTTTTTTGCAGCTGCAGTTTGGGATCAGTATTTTTGTTTTGACTAAAAGATTTTACGACAAAAAAGAACAAAAGACTTACAATGATCGCTTTTTTCATGGTTTAAATTTGTTTGGTGCGTAAAGCTAATAGTTTGTCAAGTTTATAAAACTATTTTTCCTTAGAAATTACTGTTGTTTTCTGCAATATCACATCAATCATGTAAGTTTGTAAAATAAAAAAAGCTGTCTCAAACAGACAGCTCTTAATAACAAATTATTCAGGATTATTGCATTCATAGCACCGTAATTTATACGATGTAGTAAATCTGCATTTTAGAATTAATTAATTTTAACCAAATGATCTTCAATTTTGGCTCTTTCTGATTCGTATTGTGCAGGAAGTTTTAGGTTTTTTCCTAATTCTTCTAAAGGTTCATCGACAGTAAATCCGGGATTTTCTGTAGCGATTTCAAACAAAACTCCTCCTGGTTCTCTAAAATATAAGGAGTGGAAATATTGTCTGTCAATTTGTGGTGTAATGGATAATCCGTATGCTTCGATTTTTTCACGGAAGTGCATTAAAATTTCGTCATTTTGAACTCTAAAAGCCACGTGGTGCACAGATCCGTTTGCTACATGTCCGCGTTTTTCATCGGCCAATTCTACAAGATCAACAATGGCAGCATTTTCTACAGCATCAGTTGCGTAACGGTAACGGTTTACATCCTGATCGATCAGTTTATAACCAAAAATATCAGTCAAAATTGCGGCAGTTGCTTTAATACTGTTTAAAGTCAAAGTAATGTTATGAAAACCTTTTGTGGCAACATCGGCTTTAACTTCGTCAGTTTCCCAGGCTTTTCTATTATCTTCTGTTTTAGATTCGATTAATTCTAGTTTTAAACCATCAGGATCTAGGAAAGTAAGGTATTTTTCTCCGAATTTTTCGGCTGGTTTGTTGTAAATTACGTTGTATTTTTCAAAACGTTTCTGCCAAAAATCAAGACTTCCTTTTGGTACAGAATATCCAATTTCTGTTGCCATTCCGGAACCTTTTCTTCCTTGCTGAATTCCTTCTCCCCAAGGAAAAAAAGTTAAGATAGTTCCTGCGCTTCCTACTTCGTCGCCAAAGTAAAAATGGTAGGTTCCGGGATCATCAAAATTCACCGTTTTTTTGATGAATCTTAATCCTAATATGTTAGAGTAAAAGTTAAAATTACGTTTGGCGTCACCTGCAATTGCAGTAATATGGTGTAAGCCTAAAATTGTATTTTCCATGGTGTTTTTATTTATTAAGTTATTTTGATTTTCTTATACAAATTTACTTCGGTTATGGCTGTCTATCGATTAACCTAGATTAAGAAATAAAAAGCGGGCAGATTTTTATCACAGAAACAATAACCAAATAACACCCCTGTTTATTTAATGTGTTGTTTATGAGGTGTTTAGATAAGATAAGTAAATTTTGATTATACGATATCTCGTAATTTTATGAATTAGGAATGTTTGATTTAAAAGGAATAGTGTTTTTTTAAATAAAGCTATTTATTAAATTTACGCTGTTGCCACACTAAAATACCACAACAATTATTATTTATGGAAAAGCCGACAGATCAGACTGCAGTTATTATGAACAGATTGCAGGAAAGAGAGCAGGAACAAATGCTAATTCTGTCTATTTGCAGCGCACTTGCTCAGGTTTTATCTAAGGCAGAATTTAATGCTGTCATAAACGGTTTATTAAAAGAAAATTTTGATTTTGATGATTTTATTTTTGCATCATCAAAAGAAAATGAATCCGAATATCAGATTTTTTATCAATTTTCTGAAAGGGCATCAGAAGAGAAAAATTATCCTTTAAACGATGGTTTTTTTAATGCTTGTCTGGATTTAGCCGATACGGTTATTTTTGATTTAAAAGCCATACTGAATAAAAATAATAGTTTACCAGATTACATAAACAAAGCAAAGAATAAAGGGTTCAAAAACGGAGTAGGAATTTGTCTTCCTTATTTAAAAGGAAATCGGAATGTGCTTTTTCTTTTCTTTAAAACTGCCAGAACTTTTAACAGAGAATCAAGCCGAATTATTCGCGGTATCGGCATGCAGCTTTCAATCACGGTCAGCAATATCATGTTAAGTGAAGAATATGAAAATAAAATAGCCGAATTGAAAATGTTGAAAAGAAATTTAAGCGAAAAAAAAGCACAAACCATAACTGCAAAAATTGAAAATTTTCATGGAATTGTTGGCAACAGCGATGCGATACAAAAAGTGTATGAATTAATTGAGCAAGTTGCGCCATCGCAATCGACGGTTTTAATTTTTGGTGAAACCGGAACCGGAAAAGAATTGGCAGCAAATGCAATTCATAATTTATCGTTGGTTTCGAACAAAAATATGGTTAAAGTAAATTGCGCTTCAATTCCTGTAAATCTTATCGAAAGTGAATTATTCGGACATGAAAAAGGAGCTTTTACGGGAGCAGCAGAAATGCGAATTGGCAAATTTGAACAAGCTCAAAACAGTACCATTTTTTTAGATGAAATAGGAGAGTTGCCTCTGGAACTTCAGGGAAAACTGCTTCGTGTTTTACAGGAAAAAGAAATTGAAAGAATTGGCGGAAATACGACCATAAAAGTAAATGCGAGAATTATAGCCGCAACCAACAAATCGCTCGAAAAAGAAGTTGCTGCAGATCGTTTTAGAAGCGATTTGTATTACCGTTTAAATGTATATCCAATTGCTTTGCCTGCTTTGCGTGACCGTAAGGGAGACATTGCCGTTTTAGGGAATTTTTTCTTAGAAAGACATTCCAAAAAAAACGAAAAAAAAGTGAAGGGTTTTTCTAAAAAAGTGCTTGACAGTATGACCACAAATTCGTGGCCGGGAAACGTGAGGGAATTAGAGAATATGGTCGAAAGAAGTATTTTGTTTGCCAAAGATGACATTATAAAAGAAATGATTTTTCCTCCGGTTTTTATGGCAGAATCAAATACAACAGAAACTGATTTTCACACTAAAACACTTCAGGAAGCAGAGAAAGAGCATATTTTGAGAGTGATAAAAAAATGCAATGGCAGAATTTCAGGTCCTCAGGGTGCGGCTTTTTTATTAGATTTACCGGGAACAACTTTGATTTCGAAAATGAAAAAATTAGGGATTAAGAAAGAACATTTTTTAGGTTAATTATACATGAAAAATTAGCGGGAATTCGTGGCAAGCTTTTCTATTATTCCTGCACCACATTTATTTTTCCGGAAGAAAGTGCCCAAAAAACTAATAAGATCATGCTAATAGCTAAAGCAATTGCCGGATATTGAAAAGAAATTCCAAAAGCAATTAAATACGTTGGAAGTCCGTACAAATAATTATTCCTGATTTTTTTGATGGCAGAATTTGTAATTCCGGGACGCAAAAGCTTTTTGTTGTTACTCGCAATAAACCACAAAAGATTATACGAAAGGTTGATCAGCACAAAAATTCCGGTATAAATGGCCACAGCAATATTAGAAGCCGTTCCGTCAAAAAAACGGGCTAATAAAGCAGTGGGAAATGATACGGCAGAAACCAGAAAAAGAATCAATCCGTTGGCAAACATAATAGCTGTATTGCGGCTGTAAATTTGTTTGAAAATCTTATGATGATTGACCCACATGATAAAAATGCTGAAAAAAGAAAGCGTAAAAGCAAGATAAGTTGTCCATTCGCCTTTTAGATAAATTAAAAGATCGGTACCATTTTTTACAGCATTTGTGTCCGGAACATGAAGATCCAGGACCAAAAGTGTAATAGCAATCGCAAAAACGGCATCGCTGAAATTCTCTATTCGTACGGTTTCTTTTTCCATTTTATAATTTGTTGAAATCATTTTTTAACGCAAAGAGCGCTAAGTTTTTTTTAGCCACGAATTCACGAATTATTTTGATAATGTTTGAACATATAAATTCGTGAATTCATGGCTATAATTTTTTCTTAATCATAATTTTATAAATATTGATTTTCGCAATTTAGTTTCCAGATTTTTGGTTTTATGTCCTTTTCCAGTGGTGTCTTCAACCAATAAAATAGAACCGGTATTAAAAGTTCTTTTTTCACCAAGAGAAGTTTCAATTTCTACACCGCCTTCTAACAAAACAATATATTGAGGTTCTGGCGCATTATGAAAATCATAGTCATAAGAAGGTTTTACTTCTCTAAAAACAATTGATTTTACGGGTTCATCATCAGATAAAAAACCAATATCGCCATTGTTTGTTAATGCAACTTCGAAATCCTCAAAATGACTTTCACCATTTTCATCGCTGTAAATACGCGTAATTTGAATCATTATTTTTTAGAAAAAATAAGTTCATTGGCCAGATCAACCTCATCCTGACTGATCGTATGTCCCATATTGTCGTATATTTTTTTAGTGACAGATGCGCCTAATTTTTTAAGAAGTGCTTCTGTTTCATTTACCCTTTCTACAGGAACATGAAAATCAGGATCGCTCGTTCCGATAAAAATGGGTGTGTTTTCGAAGTTTCCTGTATAATGATCTTCGTAAACTTTATCGCCAATAAGTCCGCCTGTAAAAGCGACAACTCCGCCATATTTTGCAGCATTTCTGGCCGTAAATTCTAAGGCAAGACAAGCTCCCTGCGAAAATCCAAGAAAATAAATGTTCTTTTTTTCAATTCCGTTTTGCTGAATGGCAACAACAACCTGATGAATGGCATCTAATGATTTTGTAAAAGAAGGCTCATTTTCGGCAATTGGCACTAAAAACGAATATGGATACCAAGTGTTGTTTTCGGCCTGAGGTGCTACCAATGCAAAATCATCCACATTAAGATGTTTCGCAACCGAAAGAATATCATGCGCGCCGGCGCCACGTCCGTGAATCATAATCAGGGCTTTTTTAGCCCGATCTAAAGGTACGCCGTCTGTTATTATTTCTAAATTCATGAGTTTTTGTTTTTTGATTAATTGTTTGTGGCAATAATTTTTCACGCAGATTTTTAATGGATTTCAGCAGATTGTGCAGATTTTTAAATCTAAGTGTTGTTATTTTTTCACGCAGATTCTGCAGATTTCGCAGATTTCAATTTTTAATCTATTATCGCGATAATGATAGTGTTTACACAATCTTGTCATTTCGACCGAAGGGAGAAATCACACAAGAAATTCCGTATAGAAAGCCGCCAATCTTTGTCGAATTAGGAGTGTGATTTACTTCGTCTGTTCGCTATCGCTCGAGTCTCCTCCGTCGAAATGACAAACTTTGGTGATACTTTGTTAAGAATTAATTATTTTTTCCAGATATCTGCATATTCGTCCGGATGTCTCGTAAATTGTGCATGCACATAAGGGCAAAGCGCTAAAACTTTCATATTGTTTGCACGTACATAAGTCGTCATTTCGTCCAGAAGTTTCTTGGCATAACCTTTTCCTTCGGCTTCCGGCTCAACTCCTGTATGGTAAACAGTCAATACATCATCTTTGATGCTTACCGTCATTTCGCCTAATTTTTTTTCATCGACATAAAGATTAAAAGCGCCATGTTTTTTCTGGTCTAATTCTAGTTTTATTGTTTCCATATTTAATTATATCCTTGTTTTATACCTAATTTTTTCATTTTTGAATACAAAGTCTGTGGCGGTAATTTCAGAAGTTCTGCTGCACCACCGGGACCGGAAACTTTTCCGTCGCAGTTTTGTAAGGCATTCATAATATGATCTTTTTCCATTTCTTCCATCGATTTCATTTTTCCGGAATTCTCCTGTAAAGAATAGGAAGAATGGGATGGAAGATCAAATTTTTCAATCTCATTTGTTTTGGCAAGCAACACATTTCTTTCGATCAAATGTTCTAATTCCCGAATATTTCCCGGCCAATCGTATTGCAATAATTGTTCTAAAGCGGAATGGCTTATACTTGTAATATTTTTTCCTGCACTTGCTGAATATTTCTTTAAAAAGAAAAAAGCCAATACTTCAATATCTGCTGCACGTTCTTTTAATGTTGGCAATTGTATCGGAAATACGTTTAATCTGTAATATAAATCAAGCCTAAAACGTCCTTCGGCAACTTCTTTTTCAAGAGATCTGTTGGTTGCGGCAATAATTCGGATATTAATTTTAATCGTTTTATTTCCGCCCAGTCTCTGGATTTCCTTTTCCTGTAAAACACGCAATAATTTTACCTGCGAATTAAGTGGTAATTCTCCAATTTCATCCAGAAAAATTGTTCCGTTATTGGCTTGTTCAAATTTGCCAATTCGTAAAGTATTTGCTCCTGTAAAAGCTCCTTTTTCATGTCCAAAAAGTTCCGATTCTATAAGTGAATGTGGCAGAGCAGCACAATTTACAACTACAATAGGATTTGCTTTATGAGCCGAAAGATCGTGTATGGCATGCGCAACTCTTTCTTTTCCGGTACCGCTTTCGCCGAGAATCAATACTGAAGTTTCTGCAGGCGCTACAATTTTTATTTTTTCAATTACATCTTTTAAAAGAGGGCTTTCGCCAATAATTTTGTCAATTTCCTGACTTTTTGTTTCAGTTTTAATTGTTGTCAATGTTCTTTTTTCCTGATCAAATCTATATTTGGCAATGTCCAGCATTACAATAAGGTCTTTTTCTCTAAACGGTTTTACCATAAATCCATACGGATGCGTAGCTTTTACGGCTTCAAGGGTTGTTTGGTTGGTATTTGCAGAAATGTATAGAAACGGAAGTTGCTTTTCTTGCAATTCCCAGGCGAGGTCAATTCCTGTCAAATCACCTTTTAGCATAATATCAAGCAATATCCAATCCGGTTTTTTGGTTTCTATTAATTTTCGGGCCTGAACCACAGAAGAAGCAATGCCGGATATTTGATAACCTGCTTTGAGCAGCATGATTTTTAAATCATTTGCTACAATAAATTCATCTTCAACAATTAAAATTTTATCCTTCATTATGTAAATTTATATCATTTCAGAATTATCAGATAATCAAATTGTGTTTTTGTTGTAATTCAGGTGGCATTTAATATAGTGTAGTCCCTACGGGACAAAAAAGGCACGAAATAAATTGTTTACTACCGACATGTAATCTCTCCGAGATATTTTTTTTATTCCGTTGGGAATATATATTGGCAGAAATATTGAAAAACATACAAATAAAACATCCTTTAGGGCATGTCATTAAGTTAAGCTTTTTATAAATAAAATTAATCTCGCAAAGGCGCTAAGACGCAAAGTTTAAACACAATATTGTCATTTCGACGGAGGAGAAATCACACTAGAAACTCCGCAGAGAAAGTCGTCAATCTTTGTCGAATCCCGCGTGTGATTTCTCCTTCGTCGAAATGACAAACTTTTACGATTTTGCAAGAGATTTAGTCCGCATAATATTATTGATTTTTTCTTAACTTAGTAACATTGCTTTCGAGACAAACCGGCACGAAATAAATTGTTTTATCAATATGTAATTTCTACGAAATATTTTTTACTCCGTTAGGAGTTAAATGTCGGTAGAATTATTAAAAAACACACAGTAAAATATCCCGTAGGGATTACACTTATTTTTCGCGGTGATACATATAGCAAATTATAATAGCAATTCCGGGAATAATTAAAGTTCCTAAACCAAAAAACTTTCCTGCGATTGCTCCTAAAAAACAGCCTGTAAGAAATCCCATAATAGTAACTGCCTGTTTTTTAAAACTTAAAATAGTTTCAGGATCTTTAATGCCGCTTTTTAGCAGGTTTCCCAAATCAAGAGAAGCTTGTGTTACATTTCCGGTCATCATGGTTGTTGGGCCGTGGGTTTCTTTAGCATACAATTTTCCAAAAGCATTCTGAAGTCCCATTGCAAAAACAGTAGCCATTGCGATGGAATAAATCGTCCATTCTGAAAACATTTCTAGAAAGCCAAAAGCATAAGTAGCGATACCGCTTAAAACCAATATGACACCTTCCCAAAATAAAATCCTATAACGATTGGTACTTTTTAAGGCAATTCTTCCTCCGGCAATAACCGCGATTATAAATACAGGAAAAGTAAGCAGTTTTACCCAGGCATGCACATCAGAACCTTTGACAAGCTGATAAGCAAAGACAATAAAGTTGCCCGTAACGTGTGCCGAAAAAATAGAATCAGCCGCCACAAAAGTTACGGTATCGCAATATCCTGCAACCATGGTGAGCAGCAGGGTTACGTACCAAATATTTTTTTGTATCTCCATAATGTGATTATTTCAAGTGTGCACGAAGCATCCAGGCCATTTTTTCGTGATTTTCTAATAAACCGGTAATATAATCGCTGGTTCCGGCATCGTGCAATTCTGCAGCAAAATTATTGATGTTTTCACGTAAGTGAATTAAAATACTTTCATGATCCGCCAGTAATTCTTTGATATAACCTGCGCTATCGTTTTTTTCTCTTGATTCTTCGGTAAGATGTGTTAGTGCCAAATATTCTTTTAGCGTTCCGGGTGCATAATGACCTAAAGTTCTGATTCTTTCTGCAACAGCATCTACAACCTCATCAAGTGCTTCGTATTGTTGTTCAAAGAAAAGATGTTTGTTGTAAAAATCCGGTCCTTCAATATTCCAGTGTGCTTTTTTTGTTTTGGTATACAATACAAATTCGTCAGCTAGAACTTTAGTTAATACTTCAACTACTTTTGAGATGCTTTCTTCTTTAATTCCGATGTTTGCTTTCATTTTATATAAGGTTTAATAAGTAATCATTTTAAATTTATGTATTGGATATTTTTCACGCAGATTTAAAAAGATTTAAGCTGATAAGCGCAGATTAATTAATAAAAATCTAAAATTAAATTTGCTCTAATCTGCAAAATCTGCGTGAAACAAAATCATTTTAATCTTAATAATTCTATGTTTCTATGTGTTTAGATTAATTATTCATAAATGTGAATAAATAATAATCAAGTGAATATTTTCCGGCACCAAGTGCTAAAATTAATAATAGGGATAAAGTGTACATATAAGGAACGTCGCGTACTTCGAGTGAATCTTTTCTGTGCACTACAAAATAACCTACGGCTGTAACGCCAATGGTTGGCAGGACAACAAATCGGGTTCCGATGCCCAGAATAATAAGAAACGGAACTACGGTATCAGAGAAAGTAGCCACTAATCCGTTTAGTTTTTCAGGCAAATGCAACGGATTTGGCACATGTTCTCTTTGTCCGTTTTCAACCCTGAATTTTTTCATTCCGTGTACTCTGAATAACTCAACCGCCAGTAATACTCTAAATATTAAAAGAGCGGCATTGTTGAATGATGTTCCTAAATCTGAATAAAGGATTTGTTTTATAATTTCGATCATTTTATTTAAAATTTAGAAGGCAAAACAGGAGCAGCCTAATGCGCCCCAAAATGCGTTATAGTTATTTACTGGCACGTTGCTCAATCGGGCAACATCATGACTGTGAGCGTGAACATCACAGCTTCCGCTGCAGCTGTGTATTTGAGAAGTCAGACTTGGTTTTGCATCTGCTTTTGTGTTTTTTTCGATAGTATTCTGAAAATTGCTTCTTGCGGGATATCCGTTATAAATATTAGTTGGAGACCAGTCCGGTAAAATCGGAATATGTGGCGGTGAAAAGGATGAAAAATCACCATTTGCATACACAATTTTCCCGTCGACAATCGTCAAATCAGCTTCTATTTTTTTAATATCTTCATCGTCAATAGTAAAATAATCACGATCCAGAACGACTAAATCAGCAAACATTCCGGTTTTGATATCGCCTTTTTTGGCTTGTTCCTGCGAGAACCATGCGCTTCCTCTGGTGTACAATTCTAATGCTGTTTCACGGCTCAATCTGCTTTCGTTATACAATTGCAAACCACCAACAGTTTTTCCAACCGTCATCCAATACATGGAAACCCACGGATTGTAACTGCTTACTCTTGTGGCATCTGAACCTCCGCCAACGGGAACTTCCATTTCGAGCATTTTCTTGATTGGCGGTGTGTTTTCGGCTGCTTTTGCTCCGTATCGGTCTGTAAAATATTCGCCCTGATACGCCATTCTGCTTTGAACTGCAATTCCGCCGCCTAGATTTTTAACACGTTCGATATTTCTTTCGTCAATTGTTTCAGCGTGATCAAAAATCCAAGGTAATCCGTTAAACGGAATTTCCTGATTGATCTTTTCAAATACATTTAAAAATCTCGTAATGCTTTCGTTGTAGGTCGCATGAAGTCTAAAAGGCCAGCGATTTTCGACTAAAAGACGGACTACTTTTTCAAGTTCCGCTTCCATATTTTCAGGAAGATCAGGTCTTGGTTGCAAGAAATCTTCAAAATCAGCGGCAGAAAAAACGAGCATTTCGCCCGCACCATTATGGCGGTACATGTCATCGCCCTGATATAATTTTACGGTATCAATCCAATCCTCAAAATCTTCAAATTCGTGTTTTGGTTTTTGTGTAAAAAGATTATAAGCGATTCTTACCGTTAATTGTTTTTTCTCATTCAATTCATTAACCACTTTATAATCATCGGGAAAATTTTGAAAACCACCTCCGGCATCGATCACACTTGTAATCCCAAAACGATTCAATTCTTTCATAAAATGACGCGTAGAATTGATTTGATGTTCGTAAGAAAGTGCTGGGCCTTTTGCTAAAGTCGAATATAAAATCATGGCATTTGGCGTTGCAATAATAAGTCCCGTTGGTTCGCCGTTAGAATCTCTTTCGATTTGTCCTCCGGGCGGTGCAGGCGTATTTTTAGTATAACCAACTGCTTTTAGAGCTGCTCTGTTCATAATCGCACGATCGTACAAATGCAGGATAAAAACAGGAGTTTCGGGCGCAATGGCATTGATTTCCTGCAAAGTTGGCATTCTGCGCTCCGCAAATTGAAATTCAGACCAACCGCCCACGACACGAACCCATTGCGGATTTGGTGTGCGGTCTACTTGTTCTTTTAACATTCTAAGTGCATCTGCCAAAGAAGGAACACCGTCCCAGCGCAATTCTAAATTATAGTTTAAACCACCGCGAATCAGGTGAATGTGCGAATCATTGATTCCGGGAACGACTCTTCTGTTTTGAAGGTCGATTATTTTCGTTTCCTCAGATGCAAATTCCATTACGCTGCTGTCGTTTCCAACTGCAATAAACTTTCCGTCTTTGATGGCAACTGCCGTCACATTTGGCGTTTCACTATTAAAGCTGTGAATCTTTCCGTTGAACAAAATTAGATCTGCTTTCATAATTTGATTATTTAGCGTTAAGTTTCGCAATTGCTTCTTTGATTCCTTCGCCCGCAACATTATAAAATGCAGGACCCGCAAGCAAAGTAATTTTTGTTAAAGGCTTGTGATCGGATAATTTTTTTTCACTTAAATAAGTCTGTGTTCTATACGCTTCAAACGAACCCAAAACCACATTTGTAGCAATTAAAGCCGTTGGAGAATCAATTCCCGCATCTTTGATATCGCTTGCAAATGCATAATTACTTACACCCAAACGCAAAGCTTCGCGCATGGCAACACTTCCTACGTTCGTCATTAAATCCGGCGTAAATTTATTTCTGTCACCAAGGCCAATCAGCAATAGTTTTTTAGCGCCCAAAGTACCTTTTGGAGGTGTGATCAATAACGTTTCTAAAGAATGACCAGTGAATTTTCCGCTTTTGCGTAATTCGGTAATAACGCCTTTTAATGCATCGTCTAAATGTACCATTCCGTTTAAGTTAGCAGGAAGGGCAGGAGGGTTGAAGATGTCCCCTTCAGTGTATTCAAAAACACAGGCAACCTGTAATTCTGCTTCGGTTGCAGATGGTCCCTGAACCAATCCGTTTATGGCAACTCCGTCTACTTTTCCCCAGGTAACTGTGGTTCCAAGTGAAGCCATTTTGGTTTCAGGAGCAGTTTGTGCAAAAGTGTTGTTGGTAAGTGAACCGGCAAATAAAATGGTGATAAAAAGAATTAGATTAGCGTATCTAAGTCTGTATGTGGTGAAAATCGCTATGTTTTTCATAGTTGTGAATTAAGTTATTAAAATTTAAATCCGAGTCTGGCATTAAAGAAAATACCGTCTTTTGAATTTGGAATAATGTCGTCGATAAAAGCACCGGTTTTGAAATATTGAATTCCGCTGACGACTGAAATATATTTGTTGACGCTATAGGAAAAATTAGCCAGATAAGCCGTCCCGATATAACGCTCGTCTGAAGCACTTCCGGGAAGATTCAGCGTGCCGCTAGGTCTGTAAACGCCATCGTGAATTGAATATCTCCAGTTGAAAACCACATCGACCTGCATCTTTAACTGCGGCAATAAATCCATCGTGGCATAAGGATGAATGTCGATAAGATTTACGGGCCCAACTTGCGGACTAAAGCCAAAATATCCTCCTTTTGGATACAGCGGATTAAAAGTTTGTAATTCGCCGTTGCCTTGGTTTTTATCTCCTGAGATATAATCATTCCGAAGGTTTATGGTGGGCTTGAATTTTATGTTTTCAAAGGAATAACCCAAATCTGCAGAAGTGGTCCAGGCGTTGATATTTCCGGAACCAAAACTCCCAAACTGATAAGCTGCTTCTAAATTATAAATAAAACCTCCGCCGTATTTCCAGAGTCTTGCGCCTATTGTATGTCTTTTTTCAGGAGCAATTCCTTCTTCAAACAGGGATTCTTTTTTTTGTATTCCGAGATAATAAAGATCCAGATTTCCTGCTTTGGGGAATATTATTTTGGAATAAATTCCCCAAAGATTAAGTTGTTTAGACATTTTATTATCAAAAACTCCCTTATAAACTGTATCTGCCATCATCGCAAATCCGTCTATCGCAAATTTTGCAGACGAATACATTATTTTTCCTCCTGTAAAATAAAGTCTGGCATTTGGACCTTCTCGAACCGAAATCAATCTTCCGGAACCATAATCAAGTTCTTGTCTTCCGGCACGAAGGATTAGTTTTTTATCTTCTTTTTGGTATACATTCACATCCACAAAAAGATTCTGAACATTCAGCTGATCTTCATCAATTCCTCTTGGACCGTTGATTCTTCCGTCTTGCAAAGCACTTCTTAATTGGGCAAATACTCTAAAGGTTTTTCCTAAATGAATATCGGCATGAAGATCATAACGCTGCAATAAAAAGTTGTTGTGACCAATGTTTAAACGTCCCCAATCTTCATTATCAAAATCAACATATTCATATCTTGCTTCACCTCCAAAAGACATATAAACATCTTTGGCTTTGTTTAATGGAACAAATTTTAAATTTTCATAAAAATTTCTGTTCGAGTCTTTCAGGAATTCATAATTTTCATCATAACGCAAAAGTTTAAAATTTTGTGCCGATGCTATACTTCCTATTAAAAGAAAAAATAGCACCATTATTCTGAAATTTTGCGATATGGGTTTTGATGATTTCAAGAGTTTATGTTTGTTTTGTTTCAAGTTTCAGGTTTCAGGTTTGGGTGAAATGAAAAAGAATTAGTGTTTCAACATGTTGTGTGCGTAATGAATTCCCAATCCGTAAGATCCGCCATATTTTTTCATTAAGTTGGTTACCGGAACATAGGTTTCCTGGCGTGCCCAATCTCTCTGAAGTTCCAGTAAATATTGAATAGAAGTGATAGGTTTTGCACCAGCTTGAATCATTCTCTGAACTGCACGTTCATGGGCTTCTTTGCTTACATCACCACAGGCATCTGTGATTACATAAACGTCGTAACCTTCGTCAATTGCAGATAGTGCAGGACCAACAATGCAAACGCCTGTCCATAATCCAGCCAGAACTATTTTTTGTTTTTTTGTTCCGGTAATGGCTTGATAAGCATTTTCGTCTTCCCAGGTATTCATGGTTGTACGGTCAATATATCCTGAAGTTGCCATTGGATAAAATTCTTCAACTTCCGGAAAAACAGGACCAGAAAAAGTTTCTTCGGCTACTGTTGTAACAATTGTTGGTACTTTAAAAATTTTTGATGCTCCGGCGATAATGGCAACATTTGTACGCAATTCGCTTAGCGGAATACTGGTTGTAGCAAATGCCATTTGTCCTTCAAAGTCAATTAAGACTAATGTGTGATTATCCGGTGATAATAAGTTAGTTGATGGTTTCATAATTTTGATTTTAATGGGTTGAAAGTTTCTTAATCATTTCTGTAGAAATAGCATCGGCATAGATACCAAAAGCGCTCGTTAAAACACCTTTTATATCATAAATATCAGACGTAATACCGTACACAATATCTTCATCTCCGGGATCTGTATCGCCTTCAAAACGAAATAAATATTCGATTTTAAATTCTTCGGGAGACATACTTTGGGTGTTATTATTGTAACGGATGCAGTTTTCGTCAAGATTAAAGTTTTCTGTAAAACCTTGATTATTTAACCATTGCAAAGCTTCTGTAACCGTATCAAAAGAAGGCTGTTGTATTGAACTCATACTTGTGGAGATTAAACTGCCCATAAAAATTACAGGCAGTTTTGATTATTTTTAAAGATGCTTATGCTTTAATAAAGTCAAGAATATCTTTATTGATTGTTTCAGCCTCTGTAGTTGGCATACCGTGAGGAAAACCAGGATACGAAATTAATTTTCCGTTTTTCAAAAGTTTTGCCGCTCTTGGCGCCTGACCAAAAGGTACAATCTGATCATCTTCTCCGTGTAATACAAGAACAGGAATATCTAAGCTTTTAAGATCTTCTGTAAAATCTGATTCAGAAAACGCTTTTATTCCTTCATAATGAGCCAAAACTGAACCCATCATTCCCTGACGCCACCAATTGTGTTTAATGCCTTCCTGAACTGTTTTTCCTTCACGGTTCCATCCGTAAAACGGAATAGGAAAGTCATAAAAATATTGTGCTCTGTTAAATCCTGTACCTTGTCTTATTTCATCAAAAATAGCTAATGGCACACCTTCAGGATTCGATTCGTTTTGAATCATAATTGGCGTTACAGCACTGATAATTACCACTTTTGCCACACGTTCTTTTCCGTATTTTGCTGCATAGCGAATCGCTTCACCACCTCCGGTTGAGTGACCTACGTGAATCGCGTTTTTTAAGTCAAGCGCAGCTGTTAATTCAGCTATGTCAGATGCATATGTTTCCATATTGTTTCCTTCAGCACTTTGACCAGAACGTCCATGTCCGCGACGATCATGCGCAATAACGCGGTATCCTTGTTTTAGGAAAAACATCATTTGTGCATCCCAATCATCACTTGATAATGGCCATCCGTGGTGAAAAACTATTGGCTGACCTGTTCCCCAATCTTTGTAATAAATTTCTGTTCCGTCTTGTACTTTAAATGTGCTCATTTTTTATGGTTTTAAATTAATGGATTTTAGATATAATTTTATAATTTGAAATTAAATCTAAATTTTTACGTGTTATTTTGTTAAATGTTTGACTTTTCATTTGTTTACATTGCAAATCTATAATAGAAAACAAGGTGTATCGATTAACCTAGATTAAGAAATAAAAGTTTTATTTGAACCTTATTAAATATTTAAAAAGAAATGCATCGCGTAGCAGTAGCCAAATAATATGCCTTAAAGTGTAAGGTGTTGATTTTTATTGAGTTGCTGTTTTTTGCAGTATTTTTAATTTACGCTATTTCGTAAATTTATTAAAACAGTAGTGGCTAATTCGCTAATACCACTTCTTATTTTCTTTTAAAAAGCAGTACGTCTTAGGAAGTTTATGAAAGTTAGGATAAGAAAATACGGATAGAAGTTCAATTAATAAAATGCCTTTACATTAAAGGATTATAAAATGTAATGAGAATTATATAAAATTTTAATGCATCATAATTTTAAATTTGAAATAAGTAGAAACAAAATTTAATATTTATGAAAACTCAATTTAAATTAAAGATTGTCATGATTATAATGACAGCAGGATTTTTATTTTCGTGCAAAAATAATAAAGATGGATACAGTGATGAAATTGACACCAGACAAACTCCTGTTGATAGTTCTGCTACAGACACCACCAATATAAATGAGAATGCAAATACCACAGGTACAAATTCAACAGGTGCTACAGGAACAGAGTCTGAAGGTGTAACTGGTGCAGGAAGTATTTCAGCCCCGGGAACATCCGCACAAGGAACAAGTACTGTTGGTACAGGAAGCGGACCCGGGCCAAGTGCAAAAGACGGAGCGACATATGATATTTCGTCACAAACCAAAAAAGATACTACGAGGTTAGGCGCAAAAGCTAAAGCGAAGGTTTTAAAACAAAAAGAAACAAAAAGATAATGTGTACTTTTTAGTTATTGCACTTAATTTTCGATTTGTGTTTTAGTAGCAATAAGTCTAAATAGCGGTTCATATTTTTTTATCTCATGATCAAGGTTTTTGCCCACTTCGACTGGCCCGATACTTCCTTGAAGACAGAATAATTTGCGTTTTTGAACGAACATAAACTGCAGCATTCGTATTTTCATTTTAGTATTTGCCGTATTTAGCGGTTCCTCAACTTCAATCATCATTCCGGGGATATTGTCAATTGTCACCGTATCGGTACGAATGATTTTAGATTCGGGAGGCATCATTTCTAAAATTGATTTTTCGTCCAGAATAACATCATATTCCGGAGGTAGATCATAGGCTACAATTAAAAATTTCTCATGTCCTTTTCCGTAATAGCTGGTAAATTGCTGAATTGTTTCTGCCATCTCAGCTTCTTCGGCCAGCCAACTATTAGGGATAGTAAGTTTTAGAGCGATTTGACCTCCTTTAGGATGATCCTTTGTATTAAAAATTTTAACATGACCGTCATTAATTTCCTGATGTGGAACATCATGATAGGCAAATGACATTATTCCTTTTAATAACAATGTATCAGCAATTAAACGGTGTCTGTTTTTGATTTTTGCGAGAAAATCGCGTGCATGTTGTTCCTTTTCAATTGGATTTTTCAATTGTTCATAAAGCAAAGAATCCAGACTGTTTTGTAATTTATTAAAGGTTGATATTTCTAGTTCATCCTTCAAAAAGTGCTCTATATTGCGCTCTGCCCTTCCAAATAAAGCTTTTGAATTTTTTTCTGCTGCTGCAATATTTCGCTGAAGTTCAGGAAATTGAATGGCAACCATTTTAAGTGCAGAACTCTGGCCTTTTAGAAAAGCGTATGTTTCAATGGCGAAATTAACTTTCGGATTGTATTCCTTTTCTTGTGCATTAAAAAGAGCAGGAAATAAACAAATTATAAATAATACAAGTTTTCTCATTTGTATCTATTAATTAATTTTCAGAGGATTTCAAAAATAATTTCATACCTAAACCGCTTTTTACATAATTACTATATCTTTTTTATATAATTCCCATGTTGGATTTGGTAAATTCAAGTTGAAGTTTTGTAAGGAATTGAAAAAATACTATAAAAGTAATCATCAGCGAAAAGGTAATTTTAAAAAACAGAATTACAATTTTATAGTCTTATAATCAGTGAAATAGCTTTTTTAAGTTAATTCATTAATTATGCAGTATTTCTTTTCTTATTTAAAATAGTCATCTATGATACCATCTGAAAAACATTCTATCAACCTAAATGTTAATGGCACAGCCTATGATCTTGAAATTATGCCCTGGGTTTCGTTACTGGATTTGCTTCGTGAAAAAATGAATCTGACAGGTACAAAAAAAGGATGTGATCATGGACAATGCGGAGCTTGTACTGTTATTGCAGACGGAAAGAGAATATTGAGCTGCATGACACTTGGTGTAATGAAAGACGGCTCAAATATTACTACAATTGAAGGAATCGCAGATGGCGAAAACCTGCATCCAATTCAAAAAGCTTTTATAAATCACGATGCTTTTCAATGTGGATATTGTACGCCGGGCCAGATTTGCAGTGCTATTGGAATGTTACAGGAAGGCAAAGCCAAAACCAGAGAAGAAGTTCAGGAGTTAATGAGCGGAAATCTTTGCAGATGCGGCGCCAGCAAAGGTATAATCGAAGCCATTATGGAAGTAAAGGAAGGAGGTTATCATGAATAATTTTTCTTATACAAAAGCAAAAAACACACCTGAGGCAATCGCTCAAATTAATGGTGACATCAGAAATAAAATTATCGCTGGCGGCACCAACATCAACGATCTTTTAAAATACTTTATTACCAAAGCCGATAAACTCGTTGATATCAATTCCCTTACAGAAAATAATGCGATACTCCGGCTTGATAATGGAGGCATAAGACTTGGAGCTTTACATACCAACGCCGATACCGCATACGATCCTATAATAGAAGAGCGTTATCCTTTATTATCAAAAGCTATATTAGCCGGAGCTTCGGCGCAAATAAGAAATATGGCAACCAATGGCGGCAATCTCATGCAGCGAACAAGATGTTATTATTTCTATGACATCAACACGCCGTGCAACAAACGCGATCCCGGTTCTGGATGTTCAGCGATTTCGGGCTATAATCGAATTCATGCGATTTTAGGGCAGAGTGAAAATTGTATCGCTGTTTTTCCTTCGGATATGTGTGTGGCCCTGGCAGCTCTAAATGCAACCGTAAATATTACAGGTCCGGATGGAGATCGGGTTTTGGCTTTCGCCGAATTTCACCGATTGCCCGGAGACTCACCTAATCTCGATAATAATCTTAAACACGGAGAAATTATTACAAGTATCGATCTTCCCGAAAAAGGATTTTCTCAAAATTATTCTTATCTAAAATTAAGAGACAGAAGTTCATATTCTTTTGCACTTGTATCTGTAGCCACGGCTTTTGATCTTGAAAACAATAGAATCAAAGAAGCCAGAATAGCTTTGGGAGGCGTTGCACACAAACCGTGGCGCGTTACAGAAGCCGAAGATTATTTAAAAGATAAGGAACCAACCACGGGGAATTTTTCGGCTGCAGCCAAAATTATACTACAGGGCGCAAAAGGTTACGAACATAACGAGTTTAAAATTGAATTGGCAAAAAGAGCCATTATACGTAATTGCTTCATGGCGCTAAATCCGGAAGTACAACGCCCGGGCGCAAAGCCATCATTTTAATTAAAAATTGAGAATTAAAAATTAAAAATAGATGTTTGTTTCGTTGACATATATAAGCTATGTTCTTTTAAACAATTGAAACGACTTTTTTAGCAAAAGAAATCTATGTTTCTATGTGTTTAAAAATTACCAGCGATTTAAATCAATTTAAAAATTGAAAATATGACAAAATTACCTTCCATAGGAAAATCCATACCCCGTTTAGAAGGGCACTTAAAAGTAACAGGAACCGCCAAATATTCAGGTGAATATAATGTACCTGATTTATTGTATGGATATGTGGTAAACAGCACCATTACGAAAGGTAAAATAGCTGCAATTGTTACTTCAGATGCAAAGGAATTAGAAGGCGTAATTGAAGTTTTTACCCATGAAAACCGACTATCAACTGCGTGGTTTGATTTTCAATATGCCGATATGGATGCGCCTCCCGGAACGGTTTTTAAACCATTAAAAGATAATGAAATTAAATACAACGGTCAGCCCATTGCACTGGTCGTAGCAGAAACTTTTGAAATGGCAAGATATGCTGCAACAAAAATAAAAGTAGCTTATATCGAAGAAGAATTTGCAACAAATTTAGAAGCAAATTCAAATAAAGCGAGAAAGCCAAAAAAAGGTTTGGCGTCTTTATTAAAACCGCCTCCGCCAAAACCAAAAGGAAATTTTGATGAGGCTTATCAAAATTCTTTTGCTCAGGTTTCCGGTGAATTCAAACACGGAACAGAACATCATAACCCGATGGAAATGTTTGCAACGACCGTACTTTATGAAGGAAAAGACAAATTAAAAATATACGATAAAACACAGGGAACAATTAATTCGCAAATGTATGTGGCGAATGTTTTTGGCTTAAAAATGAAAAATGTTCAGGTTATTGCGCCTTTTGTTGGTGGTGCTTTTGGTTCCGGACTTCGGCCACAATACCAGCTTTTTATGGCGGTTATGGCTTCGCTTCAATTAAAACGAAATGTTCGCGTTACATTAGACCGTGCTCAAATGTTTACCTTCGGACACAGACCGCCAACTTTGCAGGAAACCAAATTTGGTGCTGACGAAAACGGAAAAGTAAATGCGATTTACCATAATGCAATTGGCGAAACCTCCCAGTTTGAAGATTATGTAGAAACAGTTGTCAATTGGGCGAACATGCTTTATCCTGCCGAAAATACGTTGCTTGAGCATAAATTAGTTCCGTTAGATGTTTATACGCCACTTGATATGCGCGCTCCGGGCGGAAGTACAGGAATGCACGCCATCGAAATCACGATGGATGAACTGGCGTATAAATTAAATATTGATCCGCTTGAATTGCGATTAATCAATTATTCGGAAATCGACAAAAGCACTGATAAAGAATATTCGAGCAAGGAACTAAGGGAATGTTATCTTCAGGGAGCAGAAAAATTTGGCTGGAGCCAAAGAAATCCGGAACCCCGAACTATGAAACGGGGTAATAAATTGGTAGGTTACGGTATGGCAACCGGAATTTGGGAAGCCAGTAGAATTTTGGCGCGTGCAGAAGCTATTATGAAAAGCGACGGCAAAGTCGAAATAAAAAGCGCCGTAACCGATATTGGTACGGGAACTTTAACCGTAATGACTCAGATTGCTTCAGATGAACTCGGACTTCCTATTGAAGATATTACTTTTTCTTATGCTGATAGTAAAATGCCATTTGCGCCTATTCAAGGCGGTTCTTTTACCGTAGCAACTGTTGGGCCTGCTGTTCAGGCAGCTTGCAGGGCACTGAATAAAAAGTTATTTAAAAAGGCTAAAGAAATAGAAAATTCTGTTTTAAGTGAAGCCAAATTTAAAGATGTAATTTTTACGGATGGTTTTATCATTCACAAAAACAATCCTGATTTAATAATTGGTTTAACCGAAATTTTTGAAGCCAATACTAATAAAGAAATTAAAACTACAAATACGGCTATGCCAAATCCGCTGCAATCCGGAAAAAAAGCCAAAGCCACTCATAGTGCTGTTTTTGTTGAGGTTGAAGTGGATGAAGAGTTGGGAATCATTGAGGTAAAAAGAGCTTTGACAGCGGTAGCAGCCGGAAAAATTATAAATCCTAAAACTGCCGAAAGTCAAATCCTGGGCGGAATGATTTGGGGAATCAGCAAAACGCTTCATGAAGAAACAATTGTCGATCATCAATTAGGAAAATACATGAACCCAAATTTGGCAGAATATCATATTCCGGTTCATGCAGATATTCATGATTTAGAAGTGATTTTTGTAGAAGAAAAAGATGACTTCGTTAATGATCTTGGTGTAAAAGGCGTTGGTGAAATTGGTATCGTAGGAATGCCTCCGGCAATTGCAAACGCAATTTTTCATGCCACCGGAAAACGCATACACAATCTGCCGATTCATTTTGATACACTTTTATAAGCTTAGCACATAAACAATTGCTGTTTTCAAACAATAAAAATGCTATGAAAAATTGGTCAAATTTGTTGGATTTATACTAAAAAAACCGTCTGAATAAGACGGTTTTAGGTTTTACTAATTAATTTGGATTCATAATCTTAGCCGGTAATAAAAGGTTCGTCGTCATTATCCTTATTTCCTAAACCTTCGTTATCAAGGTTTTCATTCCCAAGCTCTTCGTTGTCGAGTTCGTCGTTATTAAAACCCTCTCTTTCCAAATCATCATTATCGATCTCATCATTTTCGAAGTTTTCCTGATCAAATTCTTCGTTGTCAAGATTATCAGAGTCGAATTCTTTATTGTCCGATTCTTCATTTACTAAATCGTCTCCATAATCTGGTTCTGCATTTTCAGTAAAAGAATGATCGATGTTTTCTTTGTTAGCTTCATTTTGAAAATTCTGGTCTTCCTGACGGTAATTTTCTGTTGTATCTATATTCATAATAATAAGTTTTAAGGTTAATTTTAATCATATGAATAAATTTACTGAGACCTTTCTTTTTAATTTTACAGGTAAATTGACTGCCATTATATAATTTCAATACAATAAGAGAAAAGGAAAAAAAAATGAAGATTCGTACCAAATAAAAACTTTGGTAAGGATCAATTATAAATATCTAAATTAAGAATTGCTTAGTTTTGAATAGGAGAAAGACTGATAGTTACTACTTTTTCAAATCGGCCATGATGACTTACAGATACATCGTGAATGGTATTTTTCGCCACAGTCAAATACGGAATACCATTTTGATCTTTTGAGATCGTTTCTTTTTTAATTTCTATAACTTTATTCAAATCGTCAAAATGACTAGTGGCTATAGTATGAATATAATCCTGAGAAAAAATCGTATTGGTGTAATACCTTTTTCCCAGACAAATTACATTTCCTGCAATAGTATTGCAGTTTTGGAATGTTATGGTACAAATCAGTTTTTTAGGAATATATTCTCTTGTTTTTGTCTCCCGATTATAGACTTTATATGCAGCTTCTTTCATACTCCAAAGGAGCCAAACCATAATTTCAGGATTTTCTGCGGTTGAAATAAGCAATTGTTCGTCAAGGGTAAATATTTTTTCTATAAAACCCTTGCGCCGCCAATTGCTTTCTTTGCGGGATTGTAAAATATCAATCACGTCATTTCCAATCATTTTTGGGCTAATTTGGCATCAATAATTTCTACAGCCGTTTTTACATCAAGCATGCGTTCCATATCGGTATTGTCAATTACAACATCAAAAGCTTCTTCGATATCGAGAACAATATCTACCAGATTAGCAGAGTTGATATTAAGATCTTTAATAAAATCAGTTTCTTCGGTAAGGTTGTCGTACGCTTCTGTATTGGACGTATAAGGCTTTATGATTAATTTTAATTTGGCGATAAGTTCTTCTTTGTTCATACTATTATTTTTGAAATTTTTTAAAAATTATACAGGCATTTACATCGCCAAAACCAAAACTTGCTTTGGCAATAATTTTAGGATTATTATCAATTGTTTTTAAAAGAATTTTTGAAGGATCAATAAGAGTACTAATCTCAGGATGAAGATCTTCGCAATTTATATTTCCGAATATAAAACCTTCATGAAGCTGGAGAACGGCTGCGACACTTTCGATACTTCCGGCAGCACTTAAACAATGTCCGGTCATACTTTTTAAAGAATTAATATACGGAAAATTATTTCCCTTTCGATCAAGTGCTTTTGTCCAGTTTTCAATTTCAAGACTGTCTTTTGTGGTTGCCGTAAGATGTCCGTTTATAGCGTCAATTTCATCAGCTGAAATACCAGAATTGTAAATTGCATTCGTAATACAGCGCTGCACGGCTGTGCTGTTTGGTGCAGTCATGCTTCCGTTGCCGCGTTGCCCGCCAGAGTTTACATCTCCGCCTAAAATTTCGGCATAAATTGTTGCACCGCGTTCTAATGCACTCTCTAAATCTTCTATAACCAATGCTCCGGCACCGCTGCCTGGTACAAATCCTGAAGCTGTTGCACTCATTGGTCTTGAACCTTGTTCCGGATTTTCATTATATTTTGAACTGCAAACACGAAGCGCATCAAATCCCGCCCAGATATAAGGTCCGCTGTCTCCGGTACTTCCGGCCAATATTCGTTTTGCCTGTCCTGCTTTTATACGATCGTAAGCCATCATAATAGCTTCGGTTCCTGTTGCGCAGGCAGATGAATTTGTGGTAACCTGATTTCCAAAGCCTAATTTTCCGCCAAGATAAGCGCTAATACCGCTATTCATGGTTTGTGCCACAACAGTGCTGCCTAATCTTCGGGTTTGTAATTCGTCTATTTTATAAATGCTTTCGCGGAATTTGTCAATTCCGGAGGTTCCGGATCCAAAAATAGTACCGCTGTCCCAATCGGGTTCGTCGTTTATTTCTATTGGTAATCCGGCATTTTTCCAGGCTTCTATTCCTGCAATAACGCCGTACAAAATACCGGTGCTGTTAAAACCTCGCAATTCCAATTCGGTAAAATACTCAGCTTTGAGTTCTTCAGATATTTGCGGCTGACCGGCTATCTGGCAGGAAAATTGTAATTCCTGTAACTGTTTATCGAACCTAATTCCAGAAATCCCGTTTTTTATGGCGTGGCTAAATGCAGCAATTCCAACTCCGTTAGGAGCTGCAACGCCCAATCCTGTTATTACAACTCGCTTGCTCATAGTTTATTAGTCATCATGCCAGCCAAAATACCTTTGCAGACTTCTTGTCCGGCTTCGTTTTTCATAATTACATCACATTTCAATTTTCCAAACCTAAAAAATATTTTTTGAGAAGTAACGGTTATTTTTTCATTTGGATAAACTGGTTTTAAAAACTGCATATCGGCTGAGGTAAAAGCAATTACAGTATCTTTAGTAAAAGTATCGCCCAGTAAAAAAATACCCAGACAAACAAGTCCAATCTGAGCCATAGTTTCTGTCAGGATTACGCCCGGAGTTACCGGATTATCCTTAAAATGACCTTTATAAAAATTGAGATCTTCACTATATGTATAAGTGCCGGTCACACTATTTTCGTCTGCGTGCAGTAATTCATCCACAAACAAAAACGGTTTGCTATACGGCAGTTTCGCTAAAATATCGGTCAGTTTCATAATTTTTCTCTAATAATTACCATTGTAATAAAACTCTTTGTGCCGAAAATCCTGGGCCAAAACTGAGCATTAAACCTTTTTCTCCCTGTTTTGGATTTCGATCCATAATTTGTTCTAAAACATACAATACGGTTGCACTCGACATATTACCATACTGTTTGAGAACTTCTTTTGTATCATCGATATTTTTGCCTAGTCCCGAAAAAAGTTCTTCTACCGTAGTAATGATTTTTTTTCCGCCAGGATGAAATATCATATGGTCAATGTCTTTAATTTCAAAATTATTTTTTTGGAGAAACGGATGAATAATAGCACCAAAATGAGAAGCAATAGTGTCCGGAACTTCTATGTCTAAAACCATTTGCAGGCCGCTGTTGGTAAGTTTAAAACCCATCATATGTTCTGCTTCATAAAAATGATACATTTCTTCATTTATTATTTCGGGACCATAATCGTCTTCGTGAGAAGATAATAAACAACAGGCAGATCCGTCTCCAAAAATAGCAGCACTTACAATGTTGGGCATCGAAAAATCGTCAAGCTGAAATGTTGCCGTTGGAGATTCTACTGCTATAACAGCGGCACGTTTTCCGGGATTTGCTTTCAGAAAATTTTTCGCATATATAATACCAGATATTCCCGCCGCACAACCCATTTCGGTTACCGGAAGACGCACAATATCCTGTCGTAATTTCATTTTATTGATGAGGTAAGCATCCAAAGACGGAATCATAATTCCGGTACAGCTTACGGTAATAATATAATCCAGGCTCTGCGGATCCCAATTTGCTTTTTCGAGTGCTTTTTGAAGCACTTGTTCGCCCAGAATAATGACTTCACGCGTATAAATATCATTTTTTTCTTCAAATGATGTGGCGGTAAAAACTTCTTCAGGATCCATGATCGAATACCTTTTGTCGACTGCAGCGCCTTCAAATATCTTTTTTACTTTTTTTATAAATCGTTCATCTTGTCCGTGCAGCCAGCCTTCCAGCATTGGAAGTATATCAGCAGTTGCACGCGAATATTTTGGAAGTTGCCTGGCAACCGTTACTATTTTTACACTCATCTTTTTGCAATTATCCACTGGTAGCGAAAAGCCCATTTCCAGTTTATGGTATAGTTTTTTAAATTTAGTTTTTTAGAAAATGCCACGAGTTCGTTTTTTTTAAATCCTCGCAGAATTGAAATCAGTCCGTCTTCGCGTGACATTCGGTTTAAATTAAAAATAACACAAATCAGTTCAAAAAGCCTGTAGGCTATTTTACTTCGATGCAAATCGTTGATAATGATGCCGATTTGAGCATTATTACTAAAGATACTAATTATTTTTAATATTTGTTCGTTGGTAAAATGGTGCAGCGTTAGGGTGCATAAAATAATATCATAGTTCATGGTTTTAAAATCTTCACTAAAAATATCCACACATTTGTATTCGATATTAGAATATTCTTTTGATAATTCTTTTGATAATTTTTTTGCATAATTGATGGTAAAATCATTGGCATCGATACCTGTAAGTTTAAAACTAAGGTTGTTTTTTTGACCAAATTTTGCCAGCATCCGAAGCATATCTCCATTTCCGCAGCCTATATCGGCTATTGTAATTGTTTTATTTTGATCAGATTGGTTTAATAATTTTTTTATTCCCTGCAGCGTAATATTATTCCCGCCGAGCAGTTGATTAATACGCGCAATTTGATCGAGAGCATCTCTTAATTCTTCTCCCTGCAGAGAAAAATCGTCCATTATTTCGGTTTCCTGTGTTCTGTATTTTGTGTTTACGGTCATTTTAGTTAATTGCTATTGGTTTACCGTGAGTTTGTCTGATTATTCCGGGTAGTATTTTAGGAAATGAAGCGACAGCCGAAACGAATATATTGGTTATTGTTTTATTGGTTAAGATTCGCGCGAGAACTCTGCCCATCAATATTCTTTTTCCAAAATGTTTATTCCATTCCTTTGTGTAATTTTTTTCTAATTGATTTCTGGAAATATTTTTAAGATAATAGGCTAAGATTAATTCTGATGCAATTTTGGCACTATGAATTGCCATTGCCATTCCGTTACCGCAAAGCGGATGAATAAGGCCTGCCGTATCGCCAATCATTATCATATGATTCTCTACAGGCTGTTTTTTTTCAAACGAAATCTGACTTATCGTTAAAGGTTTATCAAAAAGAGGCGTACTGTTTTCAAAAACAGCTTTAAGATGTTTGTTTTTATAAAGGACATTTTGCTGATAATCCTCAATGTTTTTATATTGCTTAAAAGTTGCGTAATCGGCCAGATAACAAATGTTTATGATATTATTTTCTACTTTGGAAACTCCGCAATAACCACCATTAAAATTGTGCAGCGCAACAACATCATTATCCAGATTACCGGCATAATGTGCTTTTACGGCCAACCATGGAGATTTTTTATGAAAAAAGTTACGATCTAAAACCTGATCTATATTAGAACGTTTGCCAAAGGCACCTAATACTATTTTAGCCGTTAAGATTTGCTCAGAAGTTGTAACAGTAAAAATATCGTTGCTGAAAGTCACATCAGTAACATTCTCCTTAATTACCGTACAATTGTTTGATATAGCTTTTTGATATAAAAAATCATCGAGCGCATATCTGCTGATACCAAATCCGCCGAGCGGAAGTTTTGCTGTTGCAGTTTTTCCGGTATTGGTGGTAAATTCAAACGTAGAGATTTTTGTGGGATAAAGTTCAGAAACATCGGCGCCAAGCCAATTCAGATAAGGCAAAATTTCATTCGAAATATATTCACCACAAACCTTATGCCTGGGATATTCGGATTTTTCGATCAGTATTACTTTCAAATTCTTTTGAGACAGATGAATAGCCGCTGTTAAACCAGCAAGTCCGCCACCTATAATCAATACCTCTGAATTTGTTTTCATATTACCAATTTAGGCATAAAATCTCAGCATTCCAATCTGGATTTAGTATAAAAATAAAATTTTATTCTAATTATTTTTTTACTTTATATAATTTAAATTTTCAATCACGGCTCTTTCTATATAAAATATAATATATACTTTTATCAACTGATACGAACTGACTAATACACCAAAAAATATGGATTCTCAAAACCAAAAAAACGGACTAAACCGACGTAGATTTTTACAAAACACCGCAGCTGTTGGAATTTACGCGGGGCTGTTTGGTATGCCCAAATTGTTCGCAAATGTTTTAATGGATAAAAATGCTGCAGATATTCCAAATGTTAAACTGAATAACGGCTTAAGAATGCCAATGCTCGGATTTGGAACTTATGGACTTAGAGGAGAAGTATGCCAGCAATCTGTAGCCGATGCCTTATCAGCAGGTTACCGCCTTGTTGACACGGCAAAAGTGTATGGAAACGAAGAGGCGGTAGGAAAAGGAATAAAACAAAGCGGGGTTAACAGGAAAGATCTTTTTATTACTTCGAAACTATGGGTTGATGATGCTGGTTATGAAAATGCTAAAAAAGGTTTTGAGGAGACATTGGCAAAATTAGGACTTGAATATCTTGATCTGTACCTTATCCACCGTCCAAGAGGCGATGTAAAAGGATCCTGGCAGGCAATGGAAGAACTTTATAAGGCTGGAAAAATCAAGGCTATAGGGATAAGCAACTTCGATTCAGATCAACTGACGGATCTTTTGTCTTATGCTAAAGTAAAACCGGCTGTGAACCAGATTGAGACACATGCTTATTATCAGCAGGAGAATGCGTATAATGTGCTAAAAAAGCATAATATCCAGATGGAAGCATGGGCGCCTTTTGCGGAAGGCCGAAACGGGCTTTTTACAAATGAAGTATTTGCTCAGATTGCCAAAAAACACGGCAAAACCGTTGCTCAGGTAAATCTAAGATGGCATTTTCAGCGTGGTGTTGTCGCTATTCCGAGATCTTCGCAAAAAGCACACATCGTAGAAAATCTTAACATATTTGATTTTAGTCTTGATAATGGAGATATGAAGGCGATTGAAAAATTGGACTTAAATCGTACACAGTTTCCGGAATGGAGCTAAAGCATGGCGTTTATTATATGCTTTAATCTGAAGAAGTAGAAAAATTAATCGTTAAACCGCTCTTAAAAGATTTTGTAACGGTAAAAATATATGATAAACGATTACAAAAAACACGATTTATATGGTAAAACACTGATTCAGAAAATTGAATTAACACCGCCGTTTAAATTTGATTTTCCGGTTACTGAACAGGCTTGTTTTTTATATGTGAAGCAAGGTGAGGTTGAGTATCAGATCGATGATGAACAGATAAACATTGCGACTCATTATTCGTTATTACTGAATTGTATAAATTCAGGCAAACAGCTGTACAATTCAAATTCAAAAAATAATTGTGAAATTGTAATTGTTACCTTTTATCCGGAGATATTAAAGAAAATATATGACAGGGAACTTCCGTTATTGCTTCAGAAACCCAAGAATGTCTTATCGAATAAATCAAGTGAAAAAATAAACAACGATTTTTTAATTCAGAAATACATCGAAGGATTATTGTTTTATTTTGAGAATCCATCTTTGATCAACGAAGATATCCTGGTTCTGAAAGTAAAAGAAATTATACTGCTGTTGTCTCAAACACAAAATTCAGACTCGATACAGCTGATATTATCGCAGCTTTTTTCTCCCACGACTTACACTTTCAAACAAATAATTGAAGCAAATTTATTTTCTCAGCTCACAATTGAAGAACTGGCACAGCAGAATAATTTGAGTGTGTCATCATTCAAACGTGAATTTTCAAAAATATACCACGATACACCGGCCAATTATATTAAGGCTAAAAAGCTTGAGAAAGCAGCCGAATTGCTTCAGGTTTCTGATCAGCGTATTACTGAAATAGCATTTGACTGCGGTTTTAATGATCTGGCAAATTTTACCAAAAGTTTTACCGGTAAATACAGCGTCAGCCCAACAAATTACAGACAGAAGCTGAATAACAAACCATAATGAAGACTCATTTTATATACGTTTGCAATATAGTTTTAAAAATACTTTTTTTGTGAACTAAATTGCCAAATAATTGGACTAATTGCCAAAACTAATCTCCTTGATCTATCGGAAGTTTGCGATGTATTTTCAAACAAATTTAAATCAGTATAAAATGGGATTATCAAGTTTAGGAATTTTTCACACTATCATTGGTGTTGCTTCAATTATAGCAGCGTTATCGGATTTTATCAAATACGGTAAAATCAATTTGAACGCATTATCCGGTAAAATATATTTTTACGGAACTATTGTTACTTCATTAACTTCATTAGGTATTTCAAAACATGGCGGTTTTAATCCGGGACATGTCTTTTCTATTTTTATAATTGTTCTTGTATTGGCAGCTTATTTTCTGAATTCAAAAAAGAAGAACAGCGGAAGGGCGCGTTATTTTGAAAATTTCTGGCTGTCCTTTAGTTTTTTCCTGTCTCTTGTTCCAACCGTTAATGAAACTTTTACCAGAGTTCCGGTAGGGCATCCGCTGGCGAAAGATATAAAAGATCCCGTAATTGGTAATACACTTCTTATTTTATTGGTGTTCTTTATTGCCGGATCAATATATCAGTTTAGAAAACAGCGGTTGATTAATAAAGCATTGGCGCTCTAAGTAAGAGATAGCCTGCTTAAAAAATAAACAAAAATTAGGGAACTGTCGAAGAAAGTTCTTTTTGAAAGGTCTGCCAAAAATAAAAAAGCCTTTAAAGCAATACTGTTTAAAGGCTGGCAAAAAGGTATAATTGATTTGTCAATTCTATGCAAGTGTTGTTTCCATTTAATAATCTATTGTAAATACATTATTTAAGAGATTTTACAACATACAGTTTTATTTCTTTTATGGCTTATTTTCTTTAATTTTGAATCCATCTTTATAGTTTTACAACGATGGCACGATTATTATCTTCCTTTCTTATTTTTTTTACCTTCATATGTTATTCTCAGTCTTCAACAAAAGAACTAATTGATAGTTTAAATAGAATTGAAGATCATGAGAAAAAGGTTGATCTGTGCCTGAAAATTGCGGCTGCACTTCAGGATTCTGATTGGAACAGAGCCATAAAATATCTGGAATTGGCTGAAATCGAAGCAAAAAAAGCATCGAAGTCAGATGAAATTTTAGCTAAAGTATATATTTCTGCGGGTAATATATACGATTCAAAAGATGTTCTGGACATTGCTTTGCAATATTATTTAAAAGCATATGAAATTTATAAAAGCACTAACAATGTTCAGGAAATTTCTAAAATAGAAAACAATCTGGCAATTGTTTATGCAGAAAGTAATAACCAGGAAAAAGCACTTCAGTTTTTTTTGCATGTCTATCAGTATCAAAAATCTAAAAAGGAATCTGATAAACTGGTTAAAATTTTAAACAATATCGGAACCATATATTTAGATAAAAATATAGACTCGTCTTTATATTATTTCCATAAGGCAGATTTAAAAGCCAAAACTTTAAAAAATGATACCTTAACAGGATACATTTATACCAATTTAGCAAGAGCTTACGCATTAAAGAAAGATAGAAAAAATACGGAGCTTTATTTTCAAAACGCTTTTTCCTTAATCAAAAACGTATCAGATAATTCTTTGAAATCCTTTGTATATGAGTCTTTTTCTGAATATAATTTAAAAGAAAAAAAGTTTGATGATGTCATTATAAATGCAAAAGAAGCTTTAGAATTAGCGAAAGAAAATGTCTATAGTTTTTCTGGACTGAAATTGAATAAAATCCTGTATGAAGCCTATTTAGGCAAAGAAGATTATAAAAGTGCGGCTTATTATTTTAAGCAGTATACCGCTATAAGTGATAGCATAAATATTGAGCAGAAAGCCGTAAATCTGGAAAGAATAAGACTGGAGCAGGATTATAAAGTTCGCAGCCAAATAAGAACTTTAGAGGAAGAGAAAAACCGATTTAAATTTTATGTAACAGGATTAATACTGGTTGTAGGGATTTTGATTTTGATTATTTTACTGATAAGATATCGAAATAAGAATATAAAAAATCAGCTCGAAAAACAAACATTAAATGCCAAACAACAAGAACTTAAACAAAGTCTTGAGGCAAAAAATATGGTTTTGGTAGGAAAAGCAATGTCAGAAATACGTCGTACAGATAATATCAATGAAATCCTGACCGATCTGAAAAAGATTAAACTTCAAACGGCAAACAAAGAAATGCAGCATGCTATTGATATTGTTTTAAAACGCCTCGAAAAAGATTTAAATGCAGATATCTGGAAAGAATTTGAAATGAGTTTTGAGCAGGTACATAAATCTTTCTTTGACAAACTTGCAGTCGACTATCCTTCACTTACCCCAAAAGACCGCAGATTGTGTGCACTGCTTTATTTGGATTTAACTACAAAAGAAATTTCTCAAATTACCGGACAATCTTATAAATCTATAGAAAGTGCCCGTGCAAGACTTCGTAAAAAGTTTGATTTAACCAACGAAAAAGTAAATATCTCTACTTATCTGAACACATTTAAATACAATCAATCATAAAATAATTTTTAAAGTAACTACTTGATTTATTTGTATTTATCTTAAAACGAATGTTTTTCTAGGGATGCATTTTTACCTGCGAAGGTTTTTGCATCAGTCTTTTTTTTCAGTACCTGATACTGTCATTCTATATTCGCCAAATCTATATATAAATAAGGTTTGATGAACACCAAGAAAAAGAATGAACCTGTTAAAAGTCTTGATGAACTTTTAGAGGAAGCAAAAACAAAGAAGAGCGCACTCTTAAAAATTTTAGAAAAAATAACAAAAGCAAATTCTAAAAATCAACCTCCAAATTGATTCTTAGAATTTGCTTTTGTGGTTTTCTATGAACCATTGTGGCGCTTCTAAACTCTTAACTAAACAAATCTTAATACTAATTTAAATTTTTAAAAATGAACCAGATTTACTCTAAACCGAGGTATTTGTTTCTTTTGTTGGGTTTCTTGGTCTGTTCCGTGGGAATGGCTCAGTCATCTTTACAAAAAAGCAAACCAGGCAATGTGCAAATGGCTGTACAATCGCCAGCCGCAATTCAAAAAAAGGCTCAAGTGTCTAAAAAGACGGCTGATCCGAGTGTAAGTGCAAGTAATGAATCCGATAATCAATTTCTTCCAAAAGAAGAAAAGAGAAAAGGAAAAGAACTTTCTAAACAAGAAAGTGAAGCAATTAAAAAAAGTGCCGAAGAAAGTAAAAAATTCTTTGGTCAAAAAGGAAATAATAGTACAGCTAAAGCAATGCCAAAGGACACGATCTCAAAAGTGAAATCTTTTGCTAAATCGGCTAATTTGAAGGTTCGAAATGTATTCGAAGTAAAAAAAGGAGATTTTGAATTATCAGGTTCTGATAAAATGCAGCTAAAATCGGTTTCGGATAAACACGGACGAACTTTGGCTACTTATCAGCAGTTTCATAATGCCATTCCTGTTGAAGGTGCGATTTATAAAGTCAGAGAGAATAAAACTAAAATTGATGCTTTTGGAGAAACAAGTAAAAAACTGCCGGCAAGCAGCAAATACAAAGTCAATTCGGCTCAGGGTTTAGACAATGCAATGAAACATGTGAATGCAAAAGAATATGTTTGGCAAAGCAAAAAAATGTCGGCATTAGTGAATCAGAAATTCAGCAAAAAGCCTGAAGGCGAGCTGGTTTATGTTGGACCTAATTATTCTTCCAAATTGAAAGAATATCACCTGGCGTGGAAATACGATGTTTTTGCGACTAATCCACAATCAAGTCAAACCATTTATGTTGATGCCGATTCCGGACAAATAATCCTGAAAGTAGCTTTAGACAGAGATGTTCATGTTGCGGGTCAAAGTACAAATGTTGTTCCGGATAATAATATTGGAAAAGGAAAATCACGTTATTCCGGTGATGTTACTTTTAATACAAAGCTATATCCTGAAGGTTACAAATTAGAAGCTTTACAAGGAAAATATAAAGTGCCAATGACTACCTTAAACATGAATCATTACGAGCATCCTACAGATGAAATACTTACAGAGTATATCGATGAGGATAATAACTGGAATGATTTGTATGATAAAGATGGAAATGAAGCCGCTATTGATATTCATTACGGAATTCAAAAAACAATCGATTATTACGAAGAAAAATTTGACCGAAATAGTGTTGATGATAAGGGAATGACCATTATTGGTCTGGCGCATTTGGGTAATAATGTTGAAAACGCTTCCTGGACTGGCGGATGGGCACAATTTGGAGATGGTTACGGTACTCCATATGTGAGTTTAGCCATTACCGGACACGAATTAACACACGCTGTTACACAATTTTCAGCTGATTTAATTTACGAAGGAGAATCTGGCGCGATGAATGAATCATTTAGTGATATTTTTGGTGTTTCTATTGAATTTTACTCAGGAAAAGATACCGAAAAAGATATCTGGATGCTGGGTGATGAATTATATTCTCACGGAAGTTTAAGAAGCATGGCCAATCCGAAAGCGCAAGGACAGCCGGATACTTACGGAGGTGAGAACTGGGCAGATCCTGCCGATACTTCATACGATAATGGCGGGGTACACGTTAACAGCGGAATTACCAATTATTGGTATTATCTTTTAGTTAAAGGTGGAGAAGGCGTAAATGACCTTAATGAAAGTTACAGCGTAAAAGGCCTTGGTCTTGCTAAAGCAGAAAAAATTGCTTACATGACTCTTACGGAATATTTAGCACCATCTGCTACTTTTAGCGATATGCGTCAGGCATCTTTATTAGCAGCAGAAGATTTATACGGAATTGGATCTGAAGAATACATTCAGGTTACAAATGCGTGGCATGCTATTGGAGTTGGACCCGCTTTTTCAGACAAACAATTTGCGATTTCTTCTATAGAAAATCCTACTGTAAGCTGCGGAACTCTAAAAGGAGATGAACCTTTTTATATTAAAATTAAAAATACTGGAGCTACAGTAATGAAAGCGAAGGACAGCATTAATTACAAATTGAGATTAATGGTGGCTGGTTTTCGTGGTACATTTTTTGACCTTTATGACAATACTGGTGCTGTTGCTCTGGATAAAGATTTGGGCATAGGTCAGGAAACCACTTTAAAAATTCAGGATTCTCTTCCGTACGAAGTAAGTGCAACTGATTTGAATTATGTAGAATTTAAACTTGATCTGAAACCGGTTGAAGAATTTGGAACTCAGGACGGAGTTTCGGTGATTTCGAGTTTCATTGTTGCGCCTTCACAACAAGATTATGATGTTAAAGTTTTAGGATTAAATCTTCCGGCATACACAGGTGGTGCATTGCCTGCAAATCATGCTTTATCGCTTAAACTGTATAATTTAGGCTGTCAGGATATTGTTGCCGGTACTAAATTAAAAATTGGATATTTAAATACTGCAGAAACGGATACAATTTGGAAAGAGGTAACTTTAAGTACTGATTTTGCAAGGAATTCAGAAATTACAATTCCTTTTGATGCTACTATTGATTTATCTAAAGCCGGATTGTATACCTATCAGTCATTTTTAGAATTTGATAAAGATCCGGTTGTTGCCAATAATAGTGCTACAGATGCAGTATACAATGGTATGGTTACACAGCTGCCGTATGATATGGCTTTTGAAAATACGCCTGGAGGATGGTATACAAAATCACTTAATGCAGTAGATCAAAAATTTATTTGGCAGCAAGCGCCTGTATCTATGAGAGATACTAACTCAAAATATGCATGGGCATGTGTACAATTTGGTGATGAAACCAGTAAAGTAGCAATTAATGCTGATTTTACATTAGAATCTCCAATATTTGATTTTACGAATGTAGCTTCTCCTTATGTAGAATTTGATTTGTATTACTTGTTTCACAGAGGATACGACGGTTTAATTGTTGAATATTCTGAAGACAAAGGACAAAATTGGAAAAAAGTGGCTGATGCTAATTATCCTACCGATCCTCATTACAATGAACTTGTTGAAGGTGATTGGTTTACCGGAATAAATACAATTAGATCAAAAGCACCTTACCAAATGCGTTTAAATGAATTGGCAGGAAAAAAAGTAGCGATTCGTTTCCGCGTTATTACTGATGATTATAATGATGGATTTTTAGGTGCTATGGTAGATAATATCCATGTAGGTGATGCACCTTATGATTTAGAGGTAGTATCTTCAAAAGTAAATGCCGGAGCTTGTACTGTTGACAATACGAATGTTACAGTAAATACTGCCATCATGAATAATTTTGCAAAAACCAGCCAGCCAGTTGTTATTACAACTAAAATTCTGGATGCGGATCAAAATGAAGTGTTCTCAAAAACAGAGAAAACAACTTTAGTGTTCACGAAATTTAGAGATACGATAACATTTTCTACGCCAAATATCAATTTGAAAAATATTGGAGAACATACGATTTCAGTTTCAGTTTTCCCTGAAGATATAGCCAAAGATGTTAAACCGTCAAATAATACGGTAACATTCTATTATGATAATTGGAAAAATGAAGATGAAAAAGTAACTGTTCTTCCATACAAAATGAATTTTGAAGATGACAGTAAATACAAAGGCTGGAGAACTTTCGAAAATAAAAATGCCGACGGATGGAAACAAGGATTACGTGATGATTTAGGTTCTCCGGGATGGTTCATTGACGACCATACTCATTTTATGGCGAGTAATGATGACAAATGTAATTGTGATTCTTCAAACGATATGTTGGTTTCGCCGGTATTTGATTTGACAAATTACAAAGAAGCTTATTTATCATTTGATGGTTTTGGAGATAGTTTAGAGCTTTCTGACGGATATGTAAAAGTAAGTACTGATGGTGGTAAAACATGGACAGAAGCCTATCATTTGCCATACTATGGAGCTTGGGCGCCTTATCATGTAGATTTAAGTGCTTATGCAGGTAAATCCTGCGTTCAGGTTGCCTTTGTACACAATGACAATGGATTATATGCAAGCGGATTTGCAGTAGATAACATTGAACTTAAAGATACGAAAGAATCTATTGGATTATCGAATTTAAGTGTTGCTGAAAAGGTTTATGAAGATGCTCCATCTCATGAATTTTTTGTAAGTGCCATGAATTTAGATTATAAAACAATCGATAAAGTTAAGATCGAATATCAAATTTCTAAAAACGGAACTGCCGTTGGCGCTCCGGTTGTAATAGAAAAAGCAGATCCTATATTAGAAAGTGAAACGATTGTTTCTAAAATTGATGGTCTTCCAAAATTGGATGCCGGAAATTATGAAATTAACGTAAAAGTAATTGCAGACGGTACATCAAAAGATCAGGCACAAAGCATTAAAGGAACATTCCAGGTTGTTGATAAAGCACCGGAATTGACTTTAGAGAATTTTTCAACTGTAGGCGAAGGTTCATTATTTGGTACAAATGGCTATGTATCGAATCAAAGTGATGAAAATTATCCATGGAGAAATGTTACAACGCCTGATAATGAGAATTTATCAGTTCCGATGGCAGATCATACCGGAGATAAATCGGCATTGATGCTGTACAGCCAATTAGAAAATTTATCTTATGAAAGTGAATTGATTTCTCCAGTGTATAAAGTATCAGACAAAGCAACAGCTTTAGAATTCTATTATGCAATGCAGAGTAATTACAACGATGCTTTATTTGTTGAAGTAAAAACTTTGGGTGGCGAATGGACTGAAATTTGGAGAAACACCAGACAAGGTGTTTATGTTGATGAGGAATGGTTAAAAGCAGATATTAATTTTACTAAATACGCAGGGAAATCGGTTATGATCCGTTTTAGACATGCAAAGGCAGACGGTTACTCGTACATGGTTTTGGATGATTTAAAAGTAATTGCTGAACCAGTTTTAGATGTCTCAGTACAAATTTTATCTCCAAAAGATATTTGCGGTGCGGGCGATGTTAAAGTGAAATTAACAAACGAAGGGCAAGTTGTCATTGCAGCAAATGCGATTCAATTAGGACTGGAATATATGAATACAGGCGAAACTACTTCAGAAACGGTAGGAGCAGCAATTCCTGTTGGAGGAAGTATCGAATATACTTTCAAAAAACAGCCTAAATTGGATAATTCAGGCGATTCTGATGTGTTTACTATTGAGGCAAATCTTGAAAATGATCTTATTACAAAAAACAATGTAATTAAGAATTATGTGTATCAAAATGTATCGTCAAATTTCAAAATATTTGATAATGCGGTAGTGCACGGTTATGCCGGTAAAAGTTTTTATATAGATGCCAGGAATAATTTCCTTGAAAGTGAATTAAACGTTGCATCGTATAAATGGAATAACGGCGTTACTACAAGTGGTATCGATGTAACTGAAGCAGGTGATTATACTGTAACGGCTGTATTGGAAAATGGATGTACAGTTTCAGAAACCGTAAAAGTGGTCTTTGATAATTTTGAGTCTAACTTACCAAGCGGAAATATTTGTGGTCCGGAAGTGACTTTAACTCCTGGAGATTATGCGGCTTACGAATGGTTTGACGGTTCTACAAATCCAACTTATGTTACTACAGAAAGCGGTGATTATTATGTAACTGTTTACAACGAAAACGGATTGGGTAAAATTTTAAGAACCAGTATTTCGGTTCTTGAAAATGAGGTTCCGGAAATTCAGCCTTTAGATGAAAATAAATTAGTGGCTTCGGCAGATGCAACATCTTATCAATGGTATTTAAACGGAAGACCGATTCCAAATGCAACTCAAAAAATGGTGGCCACTATTTGGGAAGGAAGTTACAGTCTTGAAGCAACAAATAGCAATGGATGCAACAGCATGTCTAAACCAATTGAATCAAAAGGTCTGATTATTGGCAAGTTAACGAATTCATTCAGAGTTTTTCCTAACCCGGCTGCTGATAATGTAAATATCTTCCTGACAGATAAAATTGACGGTAAAACCGAGATTAAAATTTATGCAATGGATGGAAATACATTATGGAGCAAAACGTACACGAGTATTCCATCGAATATTAATGTAAGTGAGTTGAATACGGGAGTTTATATTTTAGATTGTACAGTGCAAGGGAAAAAATATACTGCTAAGATTATTAAAAAGTAACAAAAAATAAAGATTTGACAGCTCTAATTTTTAGAGTTGTCAATCTTAAAACAAACAAAACTATGAAAAAATCCATACTAGTTTTATGTACACTTTTTTTGTGTGCAACAGTTACGGCTCAAACCGAAAAGGTTAAAATAGGCGTAAAAGCAGGTTTGAATATTTCCAGTCTTACTTCTGACGAAAATGAATTAGAATCATCTCATAAAACAGGTTTTACGGCTGGTGTAATGGCGGAAATTCCTTTAGCAAAAAACTTTGCAATTCAACCGGAAATACTATACAGCCAACAGGGAATGAAATTTACCTATTCTGATAAAGATGTAGAAAATTCACATTATAAAAGCACAATTGAACTCAATTATTTAAACATTCCTGTAATGTTAAAATATTACGTAGTAAAAGGATTAAGTGTACAAGCGGGACCTCAAATAGGAATTCTTTTAAAAGCCAATAACAAATATCAGGATAATTTTTTGGGTTATGAAAATCATGAGACTTTCAATTTATCTGACTATGCAAATGGTATCGACACTTCGGTAAATTTTGGATTAGGATATCAGTTTAAAAATAAGTTTTATGCAGACTTAAGATATAATATTTCTTATTCGGACATATTTAAAGATGCAAGTGCAGCTACATATGTTATTAATAGTGATATGAAGAATAGGGTTTTTCAAATAACAATCGGTTATTTTTTTAAATAGGGTTAGTTCGCTTCATATCTTAAAAAGTCACTCTTGATGAGTGGCTTTTTTTACTTTATAAAATTTAGCTAAACTTGTTTAAAGTAACTTTTCTTATTAGGAACGATCCAAAAAGGAGCAGTAGAATTCCAAAAAGAAGAAATCCGTAATTCCAAAGCTCCTTGTTAGCTGTGATTTCTCTAACATTATGTATTTCAAGAATCTGGTGATTAATAATTCCCTCTGCTAAATTAAAAATCCCCCAGCCTGTCAGCATTCCTCCTGTAACAAGATTTCCGGAGGTATTGATATTGATTTTTCGCATCACTTTCCAAAGCAAATAAATTCCAACTATGGTAGAAAGTAAAGTAAAAAGATGAAAAATACCATCCCAAAACATATTCACAGCAATTTTTTAAAGATTTGGATTTGGTTTTGAACTGGTCATCAGGCCCGCTGCAATTTCAAATAAGCCTAATACCAGATGCGGAAGATAAATACGATTTGAAAAGCCTAAAATCCATGGAGAAGCAGCTAGAAAAATTCCGGATAATACATCCAGAAATAAATGAATTTTCATTGGAATTATTTTAAAAAGACCTAACTCATAATTGGTTATCATGCTGTAAACAAGCAAGCCTGCGCCAAGAATGTAAAAGATGAGGCCTTCAGGGCTTTTGCGGCCCAAATGGAAAACAAAAGGCGCAACCAAAAGAAAGATTCCAACAATATAGTCAAGATAAGCATGTGTTTTAACAGTAATTAATTTCATGGCTTTTGATTTAGTGAATACCAGGTTATTGTTCTTTTCGAATTTTAACTTAATAAGAAATAGACTCATCTAGTGTTAGATGAGTGTATTTCTTATCAAATTTTTAAGTTCCATAAAAGTATTGGGTTTAATAAGGTAATCTTTAGCTCCTGAAACTTTTCCGTGATTTCTGGAAAGCAAAGGAGAGGTTGACAGCAAAATGACAGGAATGTTTTTGGTTATGTCCCTTTTTTTAATTTCTGTTAATAATTCCGGACCGGACATGAGAGGCATATTAACATCCATGAAAATGAGATCAGGCTTTATCTCTTTGTTTATGAGCTGTTTTAAAGCATCCAGCGGATTATTCACAGCAGTGTAATGAGCATGAGAAACTGCCTTTAAGGCTTGTTCAAAAAATTCGCAGTCGTCATAATCGTCGTCAATTTGTAAAATATTTTTATACTTCATAAAATAACATTTAATAGATTAATAATTTGTTTAAATAGGTTCAGGTAATTATTATCGTAATCCGTGATTTAAATGAAAGATTTATTTGAGCTTTAAAAGTGCTTTTTATCGATATAATACGTATTTAGTCGATATGAATTTTATTATGGGTTATAAATTGTAATTTTTTTCTTTCTAAGCTCATTTTTCAAAAGTAGAAGGGTCAATAAAGAGCGATTTACATAATTTCACGGATTTCTTATATAATTCCCATATTGCTTATAAAGAATTTAAATGGAGACAATGTCTGTTTTATAATATCGCTTATGAACAGGTATTTATTTGTTATACAATCGTTATTCCTTAGTATGGGTTTTAATGAAATAAAGACACCTTTATCACTAACAATCAATGTTAGAAAGTGCATAAAAATGTAGAAAAAATAAAAAAATACTCTCTAAAATGCAGGTGATTATTCTGCCTTAGAGTTAAATATGTAAGCTGTAAAAGGAACAGAGATGATAATGCCAGTTGTAGTATTCAATGCAAAATCTTTTAGATCCTCAATAAATAAAGATAGCTGATGACAACAAAAAATAGTAGTAAATAACTGCTTTTGTTAAGCATTATTTTTTAAAATTTACAGTATCGGTTTTTTTTATATTTAAATTTTCCTTCCTTTCTCTTGGAGAATCTTCATCATCACAATTTCCACAATTAATACTTACAAAAGATAAGGAGAAAAGTAATAAAATTATAGTGAGTTTAGGTTTGTACATAAGGAATAGTTTACAATTAATATTGATTCAAAACAAAAATAAAAGTGTTATATACCTTGTTTTTATATAATTATTTGCAATTGTTATATAATTACCATGCCTTATTTATATTTTGTAAGAATATAATTTTTTAAATAGATACTATTGTCAAAAAATAATAATTCTTACATTTCGCCTCATTCTTTCTATTTTATTTTTGATTGTACAAAATCGTCCACAATATGCTGAGTAGCTATTGCCACATCTCCTGCAATTAAATTCGTTTCAAGCAAATAATTGTCAACAAAATCAGTAACGTTTTTTTCGATGTCATCTAATTTTTTGATTTCATCCTGCTCATCAAATAGGGTATAAGTACTTTCGAGGTGGGCTCTTAAACCTATTTCAAATTGTTTTATTATATCTTCCATTTTCTGAAATTTTTATTTACGGATTGCTTTTTTTAAAATCGCACAATAGTGTTTTTTATCTAAAAAAAGATGCTTTGGGCTTTAGTAAGTGCTTTAGCTATATCAATGCCTTTTTGTAAAGTACCTTTAAAGAGATCCCCTTCACTTTTAATGCGCTCAATTGAATTTTTAATAGTAAAATCTTTCATAGTAAGCCCTTTTTTGACTTCATCCCAATGCAAGGGCATTGATACTGTCGCGCCCGGTTTTGGCCGAAGCGAATAAGGGCTGGCAATTGTTGCACCGGGGCGATTTTGAAGGAAATCGAGATACATTTTTCCATCTCTGTTTTTGATTTGGCGTTCCATAGATGTAAATTCAGGCAACTGCTCATGAACAATTGATACAATAAGTTTTGCGAACATTTGCGACTGGTCATACGAATATTTTGCGCCAAGCGGAATGTAAATATGAATTCCTGTAGATCCTGATGTTTTTACAAAACCTTGAATTTCAATTGCATCCAATATTTTCTTTACTTCCTGCGCAGTTTCTATAACCTGATCAAAAGTATTTTTATCAGGGTCAAGATCGATAACACAATAATCAGGATTATCGGGTTGCTGAATCCGGCTAAACCACGGATTCATTTCTATGCAGCCCAGTGAAACCATATACAAAAGTGTAGCTTCATCTCCGCCAACAAGAAATTCCTTATCCTCGCCATCACTTGTCGTGTAAGGAAATGTCTTAGCCCACTCAGGAGCTTTCCCCTTCACATCTTTCTGATAAAAACCGGGTCCGTTTATACCGCCCGGAAAACGATTAAGTGACAATGGACGGTCTTTGAGATAAGGCAGAATATAGTCAGCCACCTGATAGTAATAGTTAAACATATCACGTTTGGTATAGCCTTCTTCCGGCCAATATATTTTACTAAGATTATTGAATTTCAGGCTGTGTCCCTTTATTTTTTTTACCTGAGATTCTTCAGTAGGGTTCAGCAGCGTTTTTCTTCCTGTATTTTTAGGAGCAGCCACCAATTGGGATTTATTATCGATATTCTCCTGGAGATCTGATATAATTTCTGTTGTTGCTTCTGCAGTTTCACGTACTACTTCAGTAGCTTTTTTATCAGATCGCATACCTTCAAAAGAGGGATGACGAAAAACACCATCGCTGGTAACTTCTGCAAAGCTAACTTCACAAACCAGTGCAGGTTTTAGCCATGTTGCAACTGCATTAGGCGGATTAGGACGAAATCGGGAGGGTTTGTTAATATCAGGTTCAGAAGCAAAGGGAATTTTGTCTGTAATTAGGGGTAGAAATTGTTGCATCATCTCTTTCTGAAGTTTATCGCTAAAGCCGGTACCTACTTTGCCAACATATTGAAATTTGCCATTTTCAAAAACACCAAGTAATAAGGAACTGAATTGTTTAGACGAGCCATCATTTTTTGTAAATCCGCCAATAACAACTTCCTGACGCAGGTTTGCCTTGATTTTTAGCCATTCTTTATTTCTACTGTCCGGACTGTAAACAGAATTGGCTTTTTTAGCCATAATTCCTTCCAGGCCCATTTTCTTTGCGGCGGCAAAAAAGTCAATTCCATTGCCCGTAAATGTTAAGCTCAGCCGGATACGATCATCGTTGACAGGAAGAATTTCTTTTAAAATAGCCTGTCTTTCAACAAGAGTAAGTGGCATAATATTGATGCCATTGTACCAAAGAAGGTCAAAAACATAGTAAATCAGATTGCCATCGGCTTCACTTCTCCAGTTTTGCAGCGCACTAAAATTGGCTTTGCCATCTTTACCAATAACGACAATTTCTCCGTCAAGTACGGCATTGATAGACCATTTTTCCATGACAGCTGTAATGGGATAATATTTCTCTGCAAAAGATTTATTATTGCGTGATGAAATAGTGACAGAACCTTTATTTATATAAGAAACAGCCCGATAACCATCCCATTTTACTTCATATATCCAATCAGCATCATCAAATGGAGCATTAATCAATGTAGCAAGCATTGGCTTTATACCAGAAGGAATTTTAGCCGATATGCCTTTTTTTAACAATGCATCGGTTTTCTTCGAAATAGCTGTTTTTGTTTCCGTCTTTGTTTTCATCTTCTTTTATCATTTATATCAAAAAAATCCGCCATTCAACTATAAGATTATTGGTCTTCATTTCTTTTCATTTCGAAAAAATGCTCTTGCACGTTTAAGACCGGTGGCAATAGCAATACCTTCTTCAACACCTTCTTTAAGAAGTGCATTGGCAATTTCGACAGCTTTATCACGGAGCTTTACGGGCTGGTTCTTATAAGATGGCGGATAATCTCCTTTATACCAAGGCATAATATTTATTATGTTACTTATTATTGTTATTCAATGCTTTTTGAATTTCTAAAGCACTGTTGGTACCTGTTCTTTCAATTGCTTTTTGAAGTTCCTCTTTAGTTACTCCAAATTTATCAGTCCAGTATGCAACTTCGTGTGGTTCACTCATATTGATTCTCGTTCTGTCCTGAAATCCCTTTTTGCTTAAATCGTCGCTCATGATAATAAATTTATAGTTAGTAAAAATTATAAGTTTAGCTGTTTGTTGCTGCGCTTCCGCTGCTTCCGGCACCTCCTGAATTGTCGTTACCGCCTTGTCTAAATTTTTCAGGGTCATATCGGTTAGGATCTGTGCCGGTATCATCTCGTTCGTCGTCCCAGTCTCCGGTATTTGCATTTTCGCGTGAGTCTTTGTCAGATGAATCCTTGGATTGACTGTGAAAAGGACATCTTTGTTCGTTGTTGAAATATTCTAAATTTTCCATTTGTTTAATTATTAAAGGTTTAGCACTAAAATTAATTTAATAGAAAATGTTTTTTTTATAAGAAAACCACAATTTGTTACTGAATTTTCATCTTTTTTGGGTTTAAATCAACAACCCACTTTAAATTATATAAGCAAAAATTAATTTTATTTATTAAAATCTAATATGAAGATAAAAGCGTTGTAATTATCACATTATAAGCTAATTGCAGTTAGTTAATTTTGTAAATTTTCAGTTAAATTCTGTAAAATATCTGTTACGGAGAAATTTAATTTACACTATAAATTTTAAATAAACTTATTATGATATTAGAAAATCAAAACACAGAAGGTGCTACGGCAAAAGCTATTGAAGAACAAACTTCAAAACTGCCGTCAGATTTATTTTTGTATGCTTCATTGGTCGCAATGGGAACTTCACTTACCCTTAAGTGTCTGGGTAAAAGCCACAATGCATTATTTGTAGGACAATGGGCCGCTCCGTTTTTATTGCTTGGAATTTATAACAAGCTTGTAAAATTGGAAGGTCATGATGCTCAGGATAAAAACGTAAATGAATAAGTTATGGAAAAGCAAAAAAACAGTACGGATAATGGTAATGAGGAATTTAAGGATACCGATCAGGGATTTAATGCCAGAAACCAATACAGCGGTTCTGGGGATTTCAGCCCGGATGAGCAGGAGAAACCTGATGAAAAAGGGCAGGAAAATTTGGAATCATCTTTAAGTACAAATGATGAACCAGAATCTCCTACGGATTTGCAACAGGACGAATCCGGTAACTTAAAATCAAATAATTAATCAAAGATGCTAACGCATTAAAAAAGCTGCCATTGGCAGCTTTTTTTGTATTACCCGGAGATGTAGATCTGATAATGCTTTATTAGGCTTTAAGTGAAATTTTGTGCCACAAATCGCACCTCTTAATTCATGTTTTTTATTGATTTTTTTGTCTTAATCAAATTTGATTTAATGTAAACAATTCTAATTGCATGTCTTTACCCCTCAGAGTATTTTTTCCTACTGATTCTACCTTGTAATAAGTACTAAGGTCAAGCTTCTCAGCAATTGTGGCTGATACCAGAATATTTACATCATAATGGTTACAAAGCCCTTCAATTCGTGCAGTTGTGTTAAGTACATCGCCGGTAAATATGATTTCTTTTTTTAATACGCCTATTTCCCCAGTTGTAACTTTTCCACAATGCAATCCTGCTTTAAATTGCGGTACTAAGCCATATTTTTCTTTATAGGCAAATGATTTTTCTATTAAGGATTCTTTCATAGCAAAAAAGCACCGTATACAAGCATTGTTTTTTACTCCTTTTTCTAATTTCCAGGATATAATCATTTCATCACCGGCATACTGATATATTTCGCCGTAATACTCAATTACAGGACCGCTCAGATCTGAAAAATACTGTTGAAGCATCTGAAAATATATAACATGTCCTAACTTTTCTGCAATCGCCGTAGATGATTTCATGTCCAGGAACATAAAAATCCGTTCTTCTTCTACGGGTTTATTGTATTTTCCGAGAAAAAAATTACTAAGAAGACCTGTTCCCATACTTTCACTTACCTCAGTGTAGAACTGGGTTATTAAAATAATGCTCGCAATATAGGTTAGGATCCCGAGAAAGGAATAGTCAGTAAAGAAATCCAACATTAAAGCCAAAAGCCTTCACTCGAAATTGCGTTAGGAATTTCATTAGCGGTTGTCAGAAAAATGATTATCAGAAGAAATATAATGATAAACAGGTAAATCGAAGATTTGTATAAAATTTTTTTAGTAAAGCTAATTTGGAAGAACCATTTATTAAAGTAAAGGATTTCAAGTATACCTATTATGGTTCCAAATATAGTAGCTAATAGTGGAATCGCTATAATATTTCGGCCAAAAACATATTGATTACCCGATGACGGATAAAAGTTTAGGTCGCCTAAAAGCCCTCGTTCAAGGATCGTATAAATTAAACTAAATATCAGCCATATTATACCAAATGGCAAAATACGATTAATGTTTCTTTTATATTTTGGTGTTATTATCATTTAAGTGCCTAAATCCCAAAGATATTCATTTTTGCTGTACTTTAATGCCTGCATTTTAACCATTTGCTATTGAAAACTATAGGATTTTATACATTAGTTTTAAAAAGTAATATGATCCGGAACCTTAATTTTTAAGCCTTTATTTATGTATCGAAAATATCGAAAGCAGGTACCTATATATACACTTTTTACCATCTGTTGTAAGATCAAAGTAAGGCGAGAGTTCTTCCCATTCGATAATAACCGTCTATTTATCCTTGAGATTTGTCAATTGATTTCTTATTATATGTCAATTTCGATATCAGGATCCCGACCTAATTTTGTAACTCAATTAGTAGTTAACTTTTTTACAGTTTAGCGTTAATTGCAATAATCAAATAGAATTTCTAACCTATTTAAATGAGACAAAATGAGTACTAAAACAGCTAAAGAATTGCTTGTCAGTTATCTTGAAAATATTAATGATCCAAAGACAGTAATAGAATTATTTGCAGATGATGCCGCTATCGAACTTCCATATCTTAAAACTCTGGGAATGCCATGGCAAATGAAGGGAAAAGGCGTCATATTAGAATTTCTACAAAATCTTCCTGCTATGTTTCCGGGTTTTACATTTGAAAATGTTCAAATTTTTATTGATACGCCAGATCAGGCATTTGGTGAATATGATGTTCATTGTACCAATGGAGCAACAGGACTTCTTTACGATCAATCGTATATGGGCAGACTGGTGGCAGAAAATGGAAAAATCAAACTGCTTCGCGAAGCTTTAAACATGGCCGAAGTTACCAAAAGCTTCTTTCCCGAAGCGGCAGCTCATCTTCCTCTTCAATAATTATTTAATCCCTTTAAATTTTTCATGAGCAAAGAAGCCTGTTTTTGAAAGCAGTCGAGTCTGGCATTTTTAGAAATGAATCATTAAATTGATTTTACAACAAAATAATCAACACAATTTTTAACATACAAATACATTAAAATGGACAATACATTATTTTCTGAATACAAATTGGGCGATCTTACTTTAAAAAACCGCATGATCATGGCACCAATGACACGAGGGCGTGCTACGAATCCGGAACTTATGGCCACTGACTTAATGGCTGCTTATTATAAACAACGCGCATCAGCCGGTCTGATCATTACAGAAGGAACCTGGGTAAGCCCGGATGCTATTGGATATATCAATGTGCCCGGTATATACAGCGACAAACAAACCGAAGCCTGGAGGAATGTTGTTGATGCGGTACATAGCGAAGGCGGTAAAATATTTCTTCAGATTTCGCATGTGGGGGCAGTTAGTCATCCAGATCATCTTAACGGTAAATTACCTATGGGACCTTCTGCTATTAACCCGAATGAAAAAACCTATACACCTGAGGGTTTTAAAGATACTCCCGTACCCCGCGAAATGACAGTAGAAGACATTAAAGGCATTATAGAAGATTTTCGTACCGCAAGCCTTAATGCAAAAAAAGCCGGTTTTGACGGAGTCGAAATTCACGGCGCTCATGTGTATCTTTTTCCTGAATTTTTGAGTTCGGAGACCAATAAACGAACCGATTCTTATGGTGGTTCTGTAGAAAACAGAAGCCGTTTTGTACTTGAACTTCTGGAAGCCGTAACCAGCGTTTGGGGAAAAGGAAGAGTTGGATTAAAAATTAGTCCTGCAACCAATTCCGGAACGTTGAAACCGAATACTGATACGGAACCCACTTTTCGTTATTTAGCCAAAGCGCTAAATCAATTTGATCTTGCTTATCTGCATGTTTGGGGACCAACAGAATCAGTTGCAGGAACTCCGGCAGAAGCATTTCAGGATGTTGCGTCTTATTTTCGACCATTATACAACGGTACTCTTATGATTGGCGGTGGCTTTGATTCTGAAAAAGGAGATGCACTTTTGCGCACAAAAAATGCTGATCTTATTGCATTTGGCATCCCATTTATTGCAAATCCTGATTTGGTAGAAAGATATCGTACGGGAACTGCACTTTCACTTCCAAACACAGATCTTCTTTATTCAGGCGGTGCCGAAGGTTATACGGATTATGAAACAATCAAGAAAAACTAAGGATCTTATTATTTTTTCAAAACGAAAACTCTTAAAACTATTTAGGAGTTTTTTTATTTACGAAACTAAGCGTATAAAAGCGGTTAATGATTTTAGTATTTACGGATAAGAAGAAAAGATTCTGGTGTAATTTTTACTTTTAAATTACAATCAGGTTAGAAATAATTCAGGTTACGATCCTGTTTTATCAGTATATTCATTTGGTAATTGTTCTATCTTTACGCTAAAATAATCTGTATTTTAATTAAGATTTATATGTTTGAAATTTTTGCTCAATACCTGCAAAGTAAGATCGAACTCAGCGATCAGGAATTAAAAATGATCGAAGACGTTTGCGTGGTCCGTAAACTTAGAAGAAATCAATATTTATTGCAGGAAGGAGATATTTGGCGCTTTAATGCCTTTATAACCAAAGGCTGTTTGAGAACTTACAGTATCGACGATAAATCGATGGAACATGTTCTTAATTTTGCGATCGAAAATTATTGGATAGGAGACAGGGAAAGCCTTTTAAACGGAACGCCGTCCCGCTTTAATATTGATGCCATCGAAGATAGTACTTTGCTCTTAATCAGTAAAGAAAATTTTGCCGGACTCATGAAAAGCATTCCGCAATTTCAGGATTTGGTAAACTTAATAATTGAGCGAAGTTTTGTCGCAAGTCAGGATCGGATCAATAACAGTATCAGCCTTAATGCCGAAGAAAAGTACATTCGATTTATCGAAAAACAACCACAGATCGCACTACGCGTTCCACAGCATATGATTGCTTCCTATTTAGGAATGACACCCGAAACACTGAGCAGAATAAGAAAACAGAGCTCGAAAAAATAATCATGAAATAGATTTCTACTTTAAGCACTTGATATTTATCAAGTGCTTTTTTATTTTATATCAATTTTTTACAGCGTTTTTGAAATTAATTTTGTCTACTACTTAACAACATAAAATGTGAGGAAATATGGAAGGCAGCATTATTTATCAGGCATGGCTTTTACAGAACAGGAAAATTAGCGATCTCATTCATAAAATTAATGATGAAGACTTAAAAAAAGACGTTGCTTTAGGTAGAAACAGCGGAATTTATCTGTTGGGACATTTAATTGCGAGTAATGATTTATTGCTGCCGCTTTTTGGTTTTGGAGAAAAAATGTATCCCGACTATGAGAAAATTTTCTTGTGCCGTCCTGATAAATACGCTCAAAATTTTCCAACTGCGAAAGAAGTAAAATCGCATTGGTTTTCGTTAAATGAACATCTGATTCTGAAATTTGCTTCGATAAATGAAAAGCAATGGATTATGGAAGATGAAAAATCGTATCATCAATTAAAAACCATGCTCACTATTGTAAATCACCAGTGTTATCATTTAGGGCAGCTTAATTTTCTTTTATAGAAATAGTATTTAGCTTCTGCTGAGGTTTTAATTCCAATACTATTTATCATCATGTAAATAAATATGCTAATTTTATCTTTAAATCACCTTATATTTATAGTTATGATTTATAGCGGAGAAAGCAAAGAGTTATTAATTTTAGACGAATTGGATAACGTAAACAAAGATATACTTTATAAATGTGGTGATACCGATATGACTTTGCTTTGGAACAAAGGTGAAGAAATGCAAATCATGATTGATAAAGTTGAATATAATTTTAAAAAAAACGATGTTGTTTTTCTAACCGAATATCACAAAATAGACCGCTTAAATGTAGATTCCGTTCGTTTTCTTCGCTGGAACCAGCCCTTCTTCTGTCCAATTAATCATGATAATGAAGTAGGGATCAAAGGACTTTTGTTTTTTGGCGCTACAGGTTTGCCGGTTGTAAACATCATAGAAAACGAAATTAAGTTTCTTGAAAATTATTGGGAGAACTTTTCAAATGAAATGTCTGCCAAAGACAGTCTTCAAAAAGACATGCTGCAATCTATCTTAAAACAAATATTAATTTTTTGTGCCCGAAGTTTAAAAAAATCGGCCAATTATGACCGTTTAGAAAAAAGTCAGGTTGATATTATTCGCGAGTTTAATTTTTTAGTAGAAGGGCATTTCTCCAAGCATCATGATGTTGCTTTTTATGCTTCTAAATTAAATAAATCTCCTAAAACGCTGTCGAATCTTTTTGCCTTGGTTTCAAGCCGTCCTCCCATAAGTATTATTCACGACAGAATTATGCTGCATGCCAGAAGACAAATCAATTATACCAATTTATCGATAAAAGAAATTGCTTACGATTTAGGTTATGAAGATATTCAGACTTTCAGTCGGTTTTTTAAAAACAAAGAAGGTGTTTCACCCATTCAATATCGCGAAAAACTAAAGCTAAATTAGCCAACATAAAATACGTAACAAAGTGCTCCATTGGGCATTTTTTTGTGCCTTATTTAAAACTGAATTTCAGATCAAATTTTGAATTATCAATTTATAAATCAATTATAATCTGCTCAATCTGCGAGAAATAACTTTTGCGTAAAAAAGTCTCACGCAGATTTTGCAGTTTTTTTGTAAAAGCTTATAAACCTCTTTAAAATTAAAAATAAAACGCTGCGTCTTGAACTTTCCGGGATTATTATAATCCGTTAAGACCTTATTTCTTGATATTTCTGCTATTTGGGAAAAAACGTTAACTCATCGGGAAAATGTGACTAACTCCTGCCATCATAAGTATTGCAACTTTGTACTGTCAATAACGACAATCAAAACGAATATTAATTTAATAATCAATATCATGGCACGATTAACAGCTTTAGACCCGGATCAAACCGAAGGAAAATCCAATGAATTATTTACTGCAATTCTGCCCACAGTTTTATTGGAGGAAAAATTGGAATTAATCCTATAAAAAAGACTCAGACAAGTTTTGTACAGATTACGATTTGCCTCTAATATAAAAATCTAACAACTTAAATTTTAATTATGAATTATGCACAATTAGCTTTTACAGATGCTGTTAAAGACCTGCAGGAAAAACAGGGGAGCAGAAATGGTTATGACAGAATGGAAAAAATGTCTGTAGTTGACGGACTTACCGATAATGAAATTTATTTTATAGAGGATCGTGACAGTTTTTATATGGCAAGTTTCGGAGAGAATGGATATCCCTATATACAACATCGCGGAGGACCAAAAGGATTTATAAAGGTCATTGATAATAAAACTATTGGATTTGTGGATTTTGTTGGAAATAAACAATATATATCCACTGGAAATATCGCCACGAATAACAATGTATCAATTATTTTGATTTCCTATCCTCATCGTGCGAGACTAAAAATTTATGCCAAGGCAAAGATTGTAGATCTTGAAAATAATCAAAAATTATACGATATGCTGAAACCTGAAGACTATAAGTTTCGTCCGGAGAGAATGATGGTATTCGAAATTCAGGCATACGACTGGAACTGTCCGCAGCACATTACGCCGCGATACACAACCGCGGAGATCGATGAGGCACTGATACCCCAGAAAGAGTACATTGTAAGCTTGGAAAACAAGGTAAAAATATTGGAGGAAAAACTGGGAATTAAAGAAGATTAAGATATGAGTATTGATATTTTAGCATTCGGCATAAAAGACTTAATGAATCTGATATAAAGGTAACTAGGCTTGCCTGGTAAGGATTAATTTATATAATTACGAAATGCGCCCCGGCAGAAATTTTTTCCGCTGAGGCGTATTTTCTATATTTCAGTCTCCTTCAATCATTCTGTGCAGGTAACATGCATTGGCCGGTTGCAGAAACTATTGAGTACATGATAGTGCAAATTTTCGATAATTTCTGTGTCTTACACTAGACGAATTTTTCCGCCAAATTTAACGTTTTTTCAATATCAACACGATTATCAGTCAAGTCACAGATTGGAAAAATTCCGAACTTCATTTATGTTGTTTATCAATGTTCTGTTATCAATTTTGCCTTTTTATTTTTAAGATAAAGGCTCGCCGACTCGCTCATCGTAATTATGGAAGAGCCCATGATCACTACATCTTTTAAAACAAGACGCCCTCTGCCGGATAAAAACGGAAATCCATATTGCTGATCAGTCAAATGAGGCACCCAGCTCTCAGGAGTTGTAATCAGAAATGACAGTGTTCCAAGTGTTAGAATAAATACAAGAATGCTTCCAAACATGCTTTCAAGAGGTGCCCAACGGTGAATTCCTACCAGAATACCAAGTGCAATTAATAACATCCCCAATGCATTTGCAAAACCATAGGTATTGTTGTCGATATTCCACTGACGGTTTTCAGTAATCAATTCGCCCTCCTTATTCACATGATCTTTATATTCCTGAGGGTTGTTGTATAAACCCGACATAAAAGGACTGTTGGCAACAAATGGTACAATTCCGTCCGCTTCGTAAGGAACAAATTTAAGAGCGCCGATCCAAAGGAAAACAATCACTATTCCCGCCCGAATGATAATTTTTCCTGCCTTGTCAAGATTTGCTATTGTATTTAAAAAATTATTTTTCATTGCTTTGTTTTTTAAAATTATTTTTGATAATTAACAGTACAAAGCTATGGTACATGGAGTTCTGCTGAAATGGATGAAAAATGCTTTTAGATAGACAAATCTGCCACTATAGAGATGCCTGTGGTATTCCTGAAGGCCTGAGGAGAAATTTTAGTCATCTTTTTAAATAGCCTGCTGAAATAATATTCATCCTGAAACTTAAGTGCAAAAGCAATTTCTTTTATACTTAGCCTTGTAAGATGAAGTTGCTTTTTTGCCTCAAGGATTAACCTTTCCTGAATCAGCTGAGAAGGAGTTTTATTAAAACGTCTGGTACACTGTTTGGTAAAATTATTTGGCGTCATTGCCAGCAGTGAAGAATAGTCGCTTGGTTTGTGAAGCGTGAGAAAGTTTTCTTCAAGAAGCTGTTTAAATAAATCCATTTTTTCATCCTTGAATACTTTTTGTTTTTCAGTGCTTTTTATTTTTATGCTGCTGGATTTGGCAAGGAAAAGCTGCAGGTATGCCCTAAGTACGATATCTGAAGGATCGGGCTGTTTGAATTCATCACTGATCTGATAGATTAACTGCATATAAGATTGGAGTTCTTCAGGGGCAAGTTTCAATGATGGCTCAATATAAATATTATTGAAAAGCAGTCCATTGCAGGCTACTTCATTTCTATGGTATTCAATGCAGTAAAAATCGCTGTGAAACTGTAGCATAACATATTTTACAGGTTTTGTTTCCTTAACGTAAATAGACTGCTGAGGTGTTGAAAATAGTATGACAGGAGCAGTAAATGCAAAAGAAGCAAAATCAGCATGAAATATACCTTCGCCCTCTGTTATCACAAGTATAGTATATTCTGAAAATTGCGAAGGTGAAACGAAATTATTATTTTCAGGGTGGTCAAGCCCTAAGAGTACATTTCCTGTATCTGAAAATACTTTGTTCATATGCTGGGAATTATCTTTATTACTGATGTAAAAATAAACAGTTTACTTTATGAATTTTAATTTTTATTTCCTTTTTACCCAAAGGCAAAAGCAATTTTATCTATTCTGATACAAAAAGGGATAAAATATAAAAGCTGCAACATTTACTGCTACAGCGCTTTAAAAATTTAAGATTAATAACTATTTGTTTTAATAACCAATAATAGTATCAGTCTGAAAAATATTTATTTTATTTCCATCAACATCCTGTATCATAGTACAAAGCATTTTATCGCCAGCGATATAAAGTTCACGCCAAACAAATGTCACTCCTTTTTCTTCAAGCTCTTGTGAAGCCACTGCGAGGTCATTCACCTGCAGTACAATAGATTTATTCCCTATTGGAGTCAGATGCAGTGGTGCTTCTGCAAAAAGTTCTTCAATTCGTTTTGCATTTGGCACCTGCAAAAGTTCAAGATGCAGTTCCCCAGCTTTTATTATTGCTGTTTCTGCAGATCCGGCAGGAATAGTAAAAGTGACTCGGCTTACAAGATCAAAACCAAAAATAGATTTGTACCATTGGATAGACTGATCTAAGTCGGCAACGGTAAAAGCAACATTGTAAAGGGAAAAAGAGGCAAGGCCATTTTTATTTGGTGAAGTAGTTTCCATATTTAAAATAAATAAAATTGTTATTTAAGCACCTGTAAAGTGTATTATTTAAAGTTCAAATTTCCAAAAAAAGATCTTTTTACTGATTGATATTTGATAGGAAAAGAATTGATTTATATCAAGATTAATATATAAAAACAGCTTAATCACCTGTTAGGCAGCAAATTTATATCGCTGCTTTTTCTGAATACTACAATATAGCAAGCTTATATATTTTAGAGTTTTTTATTGGGAAATACATACTTCTTAGGCAGATTCAAGTACAAATTCGCGTACCAGACTCTGATCCCCAGCTTTAAATTCCATAATTTCAACCATCTTTTTACTGTGATTTTTAGGAGGTTTCTAATTCTTTTGTATTAGTCTTAAGTTATGAAGTGATATAAGTTAATGCGAAAGCTTAATAGATGTTTTATTTATTAAAATGTATACAGTTCCCAAAATTGCCGCTGCGGCAATTCCTGTACCAAGTGCGAAATAAACAGGAGAATAGGAAGGCAGAACCATCGGAAGCATTGCCATTGCATACAAGGGAGGCATTTTCATTTTCAAATAATGCAGAATTATAGTTACCGCAATCAAATTTATAAAGGCGGCGAGCAGAAAATTGTCTAAAAAATAAAAACTCTGAGCTCCTATAAAAGCGGCGAGTATCAAAGCGGTAATCTGTTTGTACAACATTATAAGACTGTACATCTTCTTGTTGATCAATTCGTAACTCATTACAATTATAGGAGGAAGCGCTGCTATCTGCATATGACCTAATACAGAGCAGATCATTATCCATACTATCAAAACAGCCAGAAATATCAAAATTGCAAGAATCGATTTTGGTTCCTCCACGGCAGCAGCCCCGGAAACTTCAGGCTTAAAAAATACAGCTGCAAGAATTGCAAGCAATCCCATGCAAAGAACTATCGAAATTAGAAAACTATAAGAATCACAATTTGTTACAATTGGCAGCAGACCTGTTGCAAGTGCTGGTGCCAGACTACTCTTGATTGAGTACAAAAAGCTCAGCATTACTATCATAATCACTACAATTTTGGCAATCATATTAATTTCTAAGTGATTAATAAAAAAACCAATAAATGCTGTAGCCGAGGGCAGCAGAAACAAGTGCAGAGGCTTGGCAGTCCATGTGTTTTTTTTGTACATGAAACATCCGATTGACAAGGCGGCCAGTTCTGGCAAAATAATTTCCTTATCCTTAAAGCTTAGTGCAGCTGTAGTCATCAGCAGTATCAGTCCATACGCTATCGTATAAAATTTAATTTGATATCGTGAGGCAGCCACTAGGGTATTGTTATAAAAAGTTTTCATTTGATTGTATTTAAATACATGTCAAATTTCCAACATAAAAAAGTTTTTTGAAATGGATCTTTCGGCTTATTTAATGGACAATTTACTCCAGTTATTATTTTATGCTTTATCTGAAATTAGGTAAAGAAATTGATTTGTAAAGCTTAATATATTATGGATGCATTAAGTGGTGTTTTAGAGAGTGCGAAATTAAAAACAGTTTTTTATCCAAAATTTCTATTTACGTCACCTTGGGGTGTAGAAATGGAGCAAGATTCACGCTCGCAGTTTTGGAAGCTTTTAAAAGGCACTTGTTATTTGAGAGTACCGGGTGAGAAGGATATAAAAATGAATGTGGGCGATATTGTTTGTATTCCTCATGGTTCTAAACATCTCATTTCAGGCAAATCAAATTCTATATGTGTGCCCGCTTCGGAATTTGGCAAAGCTTATCACAGCGGGAAGCCTTTATTTCAAGGGAAAGATGAAGAGACAATATTAATGGGTGGACATTTTGAGTTTACTCCATCTGTACAACATCCTTTTATTAAGTCGCTGCCTAAAGTGATCCACATAAATACAACTACAGAATTAAACTTGTGGTTGGAACAAGCAGCATTAATGATGAATGAAGAGATAAGTTCTGAAAAAATAGGAAGTAAATTAATTTTAGGGCGCTTGGTTGATATACTTTTTGTATTAATCATTCGTGCTTATATAGAACAGGTAGATATAAAGGAAGGTTTTCTTATGGCATTAAAGGACGATAGAATTAGTAATTCTTTAAAAATTATGCATGAATCTCCTGAAAAAGACTGGACATTAAATCAATTAGCTGCAAGTGCCAGCATGTCCCGTTCGTTGTATTGCAGAGAGTTTAAAAGATTTGTAGGTGAAACTTCTTTAAGTTATTTGACTAACTGGCGTATTTTAAAATCGAAAGAGATTCTATCAGAAAGCAAAGAAAACATCAGTGAAATAGCGAACAGAGTAGGTTATCAATCTGAAGCTGCATTTAATAGGCTTTTCAAATCCAAAGTTGGTGAAACCCCCGCAAGTTATCGAAGAAAGCTTCTCGCATGAAGTAATGAAATTTTGCGTTAGGAATTGTATAGAAAATCCTTTAAATAGCTAACTTCCTGTTTTTATATTTATGGCATTGTTGATTGAAAACTTATCTCTCAATAATTTCATATCCTCACTTTTACTTTTTTATCCAATATTTTAGCATAATACGGTGTTGTCTGAATATTTTTATGACCAGGCTATTGAACACGTTGCTAAACCTAATGTTTGAAGGGTTGAGAGAATTTAGCCAGACCCTAATTTTTGATTTTTTCCAGGGTCTCGATTTTATTCGCATGAGATAAGATTCAATCAATAATTTGATATGTCTGTAAAAGCAAAAAACCCCGAAAATAAGATTTTCGAGGTTTTGATACCATTTAGGATTTTTTCAGCGGAGAAAGAGGTTCCGCTGATTTTATGTCAATCCCAGTAAATACAAGGCTAAGTTATATTAATTAAAAAAGGGTCACCTATAGGGTCACTTAACTTTCAGCATATTAAATAATTATAATGCAAAGATAAGGCATATCTGTTTAAACTTTGTTTTTGAATGCTCGTTTTTTATTTTAAATATACTAGCAACATGACAAGTTTATTTCTTAATGTGTTCAACATTCCTTTTGTTTTTGGAATACATGTAAGTAATTGAATTAGAGCAATTATAATAGCACTTGGTAAAAGATTAATTACAGCAGTATGGGATATTTCAAAATTTTGATATTTATCAATGTTGGTTAAAATGATTGTTTTGTCATTTTCATGTTTAATTTTTAGGGATAAAAATACTGCAATGGAAGCAAAATGAAATCCATTAACAAAAAGATGTGCTAAATGCGGTAAGGATTCAGAAAATGAAACTCTAATGGCAATAAACAGGCAGATTTTTACTGGGTTAAGGCTTCAAAAACAAAAACCGCACATCTGTGCGGTTTTTGTTTAAATAATTGCTGGTATTAACTTGCCATTGCCTCACAAGCCTGGGCAGATTTGCGGCAGGCTTCCGCGCATTCCGCGCAATGATCCATGCCCATTGCAGCATGTTTCTCACATTCCTCAGCACAGGCCTTACAGATTTCTGCGCATTCAGCACATAAATGAGAGGCATGTTCGCCACCAATGCTCATAAGGTTTGCAGCGGCAAAACAGATGACAGAACATTGCCTGTCGAGCTGTATACATCTTGCAAGCATTTTTATATCGTCTTCATTGAGACATTCCGTTGCGCAGTTGTTGCACGCTATACCGCAAACCAGACAGGCCTCGATACAATTTCTAAATTTCTGATCCATAATTATTTATTTTGTATTACAAGTTATAGTATATATTCATACTGAATTAATTTGCTACAAGCAGCCAATTTCCAAAATCAATTATTTCCTTGGCCTGCATTTCTACCATCATATTCGCCATTGCTTTGAGTTCTGAGTTTTTTCCATGATGTAGATAAGCCGATGCATTATCGAGTGCACTTTGGTGATGGACAATCATTAGTATTGCAAAATCATGGTCCGTATTTCCGGTGATTAATTGCGTGTCAGCAGTAATGCCCATTTTGTCCATTTATTGCATAAGTTCCATAGCAAAAGCATTATCGGTTTCATCAGCTGGCATGCCATTTATAATAGCTTTCATATGCTGTATTTCCTGTTGCTGCGCCTCAATCACATTTTGTGCCATTTCCTTAATCTGGACGTCGGTACCATTTTGCAATTCATAATTAGCCATATCTATAGCACCTTGATGGTGCATAATCATCATATTGGCAAAATCCAGATCTGGATCTTTGCTCATGGTCATTGCGGCCATTTGATCCATCATTATGTGCATCTTATTCATCAATAGGTTTTTATCATGCTCCTGAGGATGTATTGCGTTATCTTCATCATTTGAACAAGAGCCAACCATTAGCGCAATTACGATCAAGGTTGTGAATGCTGCTTTTTTCATAATTTCTACAGTTATAAAATAATACTAAAGCTAAAATAATTATACCATTTGTCTTTTATTTATAAAATTTAGCCCAAGTTTTACATTATTATTACTACACTAGGCATCGACCGTTTATATGATACTTTGCAGCATAAACTGTTAGTAATTCAAAATGAATCCGGCCCCAAAACCCATATCACTATCATAATGCGACGAAATTGACCCCCATCTTGTTAGAATGTAACGAAGTCCCGCCATATATTCCTTATCGGTATTCCACATTAGATTCACTCGTAATCTTTTAGAAACAGGAATATCTTTTCGCTCAAACTGTACTCTAACTTTACCATCTGTGAAAACTTCAGCCTGTGCTACTATTAACATAGGAAGGGTATAGTTGACCCCTAGACTAGCCACTGCACGTTTATCTTTAGTATTTTTTTGTCCAAAGAGATTTCTTTCCTGTTTATCTTCTCCCATTTTTCTATATCTCCAGTCAAATCCTATAAATGGCATTAGCCATTGCATTTTTCCAATATAGCGTCCAATATGTGTTTCAGTTTCATAGCCATGCATATCATTGTAGCCTAATCTCCATTCGGTTCCTATACTCCAGCGCGTACTTTGATACATTGCTTCACCATCATTTCCATTGGTTGCAAAATCATTCTCTGCCATAAAATGAAATTTCCTGTCGTCTGCAAAGAGTTTTCGTTGTGCCAATTTTGGGTCTGGAATTTCAGGGTTGGCAGGTTGGTTTTCGTAGGTAAAAACCCTTCCCATTCCGCTCATCATATGGTATAAAATATGGCAGTGAAAAAACCAGTCCCCGTCTACGTTGGCGTTAAATTCCAGCGTATCTGTTTCCATCGGCATTATATCAATCACATTTTTTAATGGTGCATACTCTCCTTGTCCATTAAGGACTCTGAAGTCATGACCATGTAAGTGCATTGGATGGCGCATCATTGAATTATTATGTAAAACGATGCGTACATTTTCGCCTTTTTTAATTAATATTTTATCGGATTCAGAAACCACCTTATTGTCCAAACTCCAGACATATCGATTCATGTTACCGGTAAGTTCAAATTTTAGTTCTTTAATAGGCGCATTTTCAGGAAGTGTTGTTTTGGTAGGCGATTTAAGCATTGCATAATTTAGAGTTGTAATATCTGAAAGCGCATTGGCATTGTATTGCTCAGCATCCATTTTCATACCATCCATCTTTGTATTGGTTTTAGGCTTGGTTTCACCGGTGATTTCGGGATACATTACTACATTCATATCCATTTTATTAAGGCTCATGCTCATGCCCATATCATCGAGATCTCCATTCATTTTCATCATACCGTTCATCATCTTCATCCCTTCGAAATATTTAAGCTTTGGCAAGGGTGCCGCTAATTGCTTAACCCCGCTGCCAATGTACAGAGAGGTAGATTTTGTTCGGTCTTCCGGTGTTGCCAAAAACTCATAAGCTGTTTTGTCAGCTGGAACGGTTACAATTATGTCATAGGTTTCAGAAACTGCAATAATTAATCGATCGACCTCAACAGGTTCTACGTCATTTCCATCATTGGCCACAACCGTAATTTTCCCACCGGCATAAGTAAGCCAAAAGTAGGTTGATGCACCACCATTGGCAATCCGTAGTCGGACTTTATCACCCGCTTTAAATTGAGAAAGCTGATTTTCATTTTTTCCGTTGATTAAAAATTTGTCGTAATAAACATCACTGACATCCATCGCATTCATTCGCTTCCATTCATTTTTTACTTTGTCCTTAAAATACCCTTGCTTTATAGCTTCAGCATAACTTTGTGTGGTCCCTTTTTTAATAGCAAACCAGTCCGATGCATTGTGCAGCAGTCGGTGTACATTTTCAGGTTTCATATCTGTCCATTCACTCAATACTATTGGAACAGAAGGCAGATCATCAATTCCTTTACGGAAAGTCGGATCATCAATTCTTTTATTCATAATAAAAGAGCCGTACATGCCTATCTGTTCTTGTAGTTCCGTATGGCTGTGGTACCAATGTGTGCCATGCTGAATAATGGGAAAAGTATATAGATGCGTGGTATGGGGTTTAATTGGCATTTGGGTTAGATTTGGCACACCATCATATTGATTAGGTAAGAATAAGCCATGCCAATGCAGGGAAGTATCTTCATCCAGCTCATTGTGAACATAGATTTCAGCGATATCTCCTTCTGTAAAAGTCAGGGTAGGCATTGGTATTTGTCCATTGACAGCTATTGCCCTTTTTGTTTTACCCGTGAAATTTACTATTGTATCTCTTATATACAGGTCATATCGAACCACACGTGGCTGTGCGTTATTTTCTTCAGGTTTTTTTTGAGCAATCGTACTATTATTGTTCTCCTGTATTGCTGTATTTCCTTGGTCAGTTTGTTTCTTGGGGGTGTCTTTATGCTGCGATATTTTTGTTTGCTTTTTTGTTTTTTCCGGCACTAGTTTCATACCGCACTTTGGACAGTTTCCCGGTTTGGGTTCATGAATATCGGGATGCATTGGACAGGTATAGGTAGTGGCATTTGACTCTTCTTTCGCTGGCTTTTTATCCATTTCCATTGTTTTCATATCCTGCGCCTGAATTAGGACAGGAAGCATGATAAATACGAGTATTGTCAGTATCTTTTTCATATTGCTTTTTTAAAGAATATTATTCTGTTATTTTTTTTTCATTTCATCCAATTTGGCTTTCATTTGTGCAATTTCAGCTTCTTGCGCTTTTATAATGTCTTGGGCAAGTTGGCTTATTTCTGGATCGTGAAGAGAAGCCTCCTGAGCCATGAGGATTGCTGCTGCATGGTGTGGTATCATTGATTTTAAGAATTGTTTATCATCAACAGCTGCTTGCTGTCTGATGCTGGAAAAAAAAATGATTGCGACAAGGCTGCCTGTTATAAGTAACATTATGTTCCATTTTTTATTCATATACATACTACCCATAACAATAATTTCAATTACGAGCATTGGCATAGTCATTAGTCCTGCCATGTAAAATTGGTTTACATTAGGAATGACATTAGCAAAAATATCGACCATCGAATACATAAGTATGTACATAGAAATAAATGACAATACGATCATAATGGCTAATTTTTTGTACATTTTGGAGTCTACCTCTTTTGAATGCTGCTGTGTTGCGTGTTCCATTTTCATAATTTGTAGTTTAAAAGTTATTCAGTTTAATAGATTTCCCAACAAACAAGTCTAATATTACTATAGTATTTGCTTAAATCGCTGGGATTTTTTCCGCACTTGTATTTCTCAATGTGATACAGTAATAGTTTATTATTTATTTGCCTTTAAGTAATAATTCCCACTCGATAATTTGTTTTTTTAATTTTTCTGCACTTTTCATTTTTTTCTGCTCCGCAATGACTAACGCTTTTTTTGCAGCTTCAATAGCGTTTGGATAATCTTTCTGTCCTGCCGATAGTTTTTGTCTCAGGCTGGGATAATAAAAATTTTCAGGATCTAATTTTTCAGCTTCAAGTAGCCAGGCTATCGCCTGATTAGTATCTCGATTGGTAGAGGAATAATAATTTGCAGCCTGAAATAATAAATTGGCATCGTGGCTTTTCTCTTTGATGATATTTTGGTCAATTAGGGCCAATATTTCTTTGTCAGCTTTGCTTTTCATTGGTATTTTAACCATGGTATTTTCCCATTCTATTTTAAGGAAACCTTCCCCTTTACTATTGATATCGTTTAATTCGATAGTAAAAGTTTCGTAAAAATTAGGCGTTTTTTCTGTGGGAACGGTAAAACGCAGAATGTCTTTTTTTTCATCATAACCGGTTTCACCATGTAAAGTTATATCACTATTGATAATGATAGTCCACTCATTTTCTGAAGGAATTGAAAATATAGAGTAAGTCCCTGTTTTTAAAATATTATTTCCAAAGGTAATATCCTCATTAGTACTGATGGTCGTACAGTCACTGGCACCTGTTCGCCATAGTTTACCAAAGGGCACCAACTCGCCAAATATTTTACGTTCTCTTACTAGGGGCCTGCTATAGGCCATTTTAATTGTTGAACTTCCGATTTCTTGCTGAAATGATGCTGAAGGACTTGCAGGAGTAAGCTTTATTTGAACTTTTTCTTGTGCAGAAATTGATAATGATTGTATCGTGATGAAGCTCAGTAGAAGTATTTTTTTCATAATTTTTAATTTTAAATTGATTTTGATATTTTTTCCATTATTGAATGGTCTGTTCCAAACTTGCAAATCGCATCACAATTGGCCCTTAGTTCAGAGAACAGGATATATTTTATATTCATTTTAGAGTTTTTTATAACGGGCCTATTTAATTGCAGAACTACATCTTTTTCGCGGTTGTTTGGAATAATAATATAAAAAACTTCTTGACCGCTTGATATGCTGAAGTATAGGTCAGACAAGCGCAGTATGCCGGAGTAGATACTAGTGCTCTTTTCCACTTCAAAGGCTCCTATAATTTTATTTGTGCCTTTTTCAAACCAGAGCACATCAATAAGCCTGATGGTATTTTGAGTGTCCTTGTCAGTAGGCAACTCAGGGAATTTTACCAGTGAAATAAATGAGAAATTTTGTCCATTAAATGATTTGTTTTTATCATTGCTTGCCGGGGTAACATCGAAACCTAGAGAAATACCTATTTTTAGCAGATGGTATTGCATCTCACTATGCAGATTTTCCTCCAGTTTTTCTTCGAGTATTTCTCTTTGACGCTTGTGTACGTTTTTTTCGAATTTTGAACGTTCTGCCTCGCTTAAGTATTCATCGTTACCGATTAGCATTTTCTGGGTTCCAATTTCAAAACACAATCCTGCAATGGCACCCAAATCATTTGACAGTTGAGATTTATGCAAAGTGTTAGTTTCCATCAAAGTTTCCCTTATTTTAAGATATTCTGTCCAGCTTCCCAATTTTTTTTTGTCTTTAAAAAGAAAATTAAAACCATTGAGAATAGCAGTGTTGAATGGCGGGAACCAGGTTGGGTGTATGAAATATAAAATACTGGCAACCGCAGGTCCTAATCCTTTAATTTTTAATTCATCGAGTTTTATGATTTCTTTTACAACCTGTTCTTCAGACTTGGCATTAATACAATTTTCAAGGAATTGACCAAAAGCCAATTTATTGTTTTGATTTTCATAGATATCGGGGATGCGCAATTTGGGTTTCCAATAAAACGGATGGGAAACCCCTGCAAAGACTTGTTTTTGTTCAGCAATGCAACTCAGAACAAATTCTAAGCTGCTTTCTTTAAAATCATTAGGAAAGGTTTTCTTTTTAATATCCTCAATGACTTGTAAAACACCTCGTCTTATAGTCCTAAATGCCTTTAACCGTTGGTTGTTATCTATAAACCAGGTATTGTAGACACTTTCGTTATCGTTTTTATACTGAAGAATAATTTGTCCTAGATTGGTCATTTGTTTTTATAATAAATTATTATTCTTTAGAGTTTTAAGCTTCTCAATCGCAATGCATTGACAATAACAGATACCGAGCTAAAACTCATTGCCAGGGCAGCAATCATAGGAGAAAGTAATATTCCGAAAAACGGATATAAAACTCCCGCAGCAACTGGTACACCTAAGACATTATATATAAAAGCAAAGAATAGGTTTTGCTTGATGTTGCTCATTACAGCGTGGCTCAGATTTTTTGCTTTTACAATTCCTTGCAAATCTCCTTTTACCAAAGTAATCTTGGCACTTTCGATCGCAACATCTGTTCCTGTTCCCATCGCAATGCCAATGTCCGATTGTGCCAAAGCTGGCGCATCGTTTATACCATCTCCTGCCATAGCAACAACTTTTCCTTCAGCTTGTAATTTCTCTATTACTTTTAATTTGTCTTCTGGTAAACAACCTGCCTGGAAAGAGGTTAAATGCAACTCGTCGGCAACAGCTTTGGCAGTATTTACATTATCTCCCGTAAGCATGATTACTTCAACTCCTTGACGCATTAATTCTTTTATAGCGGCAGCACTGGTTTCTTTTATAGCATCGGTTATCGTTACAAATCCCACTACGTTCTTATCTACAGCGATATAAGAAACTGTTTTTCCTAATTTTTGTTCGGCAATAATTTTCTCTTCAATTGTGGCAGAAATAGCTGCGCCTACTTGCTCCATTAATTTTTTATTCCCTAATGCGATCTTTTTATCAATAGCAGTTCCAATAACTCCTTTTCCTGCAATATTTTCAAAATCATCGACTTTCGTTAAAGAGACATTTTTCGCTTTGGCAAATTTTACTACTGCTTGTGCCAAAGGATGTTCGCTATACTGATTTAAAGACGCAATGTATTGCAGCAGTTCATCTTCTGAATATTGTAATGCAACAATTTTTTCTACCGAAGGTTTCCCTTCTGTAATTGTTCCTGTTTTATCAGTAATCAGAACATTTACCTTATCCATTTTTTCTAAAGCTTCAGCATTTTTTATCAGAATTCCCGATTGAGCACCTTTTCCAACTCCTACCATTACAGACATGGGCGTTGCCAATCCTAAAGCACAAGGACAGGCAATAATTAATACCGCAATGGCATTTATAAACCCATAGACCAATGCCGGTTCGGGACCAAATTTTGCCCAAATGAAAAAGGTAAGAATGGAAATTACAACAACAATTGGTACAAAATATTTAGCAATACTATCAGCTAGTTTTTGAATTGGTGCTCTGGAACGGCTTGCATTATTAACCATTTGTATAATTTGCGAAAGCAAGGTTTCCGACCCAACTTTTTCGGCAATCATTATAAATGATTTGTTTCCGTTTATAGTTCCTGAAGACACCATATCGCCTGTTTTTTTATCTACAGGAATTGGTTCACCGGTAATCATCGATTCGTCTATTGTACTTTCACCATCGGTTATTTTCCCATCCACAGGAATTTTATCTCCGGGTTTTACCCGTAATAAATCACCTTTTTTTATATCATGGATTGAGATTACTTTATCACCTCCATCAATTACCAAAGTAGCTTCGGTAGGAGCCAATTTTAATAATTCTTTTATAGCACCACTGGTTTGACTATGCGCCCTGGCTTCAAGCAATTGTCCTAACAAAACCAAAGTTAGAATAACTGTTGTAGCCTCGAAGTATAATAGTACTGTTCCGTGCTCGGTCTTAAACTCACTTGGAAAAATGTCTGGAAAAAACATTCCAACTAAACTAAATAAAAATGCCACTCCTGTACCAATTCCGATAAGGGTAAACATATTTAAATTCCATGTGATTATTGATTTCCATGCTCGTACAAAAAACACCCAGCAGGCATAAAAGACAACAGGGAGTGATAAAATAAGCTGTACCCAATTCCATTTAGCCGCATCCATTAGCCCGAGTAGAGGATTGTTGTGTGCCATTTCTATCATGGCAATGGCGAAAATAGGAACTGTAAATACAACCGCTATTTTCATTTTCTTAACCAAACCCTTATAAATCCTTTGTTCTTCGCTTTCGCTTGGTTCCATTGGTACTAGATCCATCCCGCAAATAGGACATGATCCTGGCGCATTGGTTATAATTTCCGGATGCATAGAGCATGTGTATTGCTGAACCTGAACAGCGGCTGGTTCTTGTACCAAATGCATTCCGCATACAGGACAATCTCCCGGTTTATCATACATTTTATCGCCTTCACAATGCATCGGGCAATAGTATTTTCCACCCGCAGCATTATGAAGAACAGCTAACTTTTTATGATCACGATCGTTAGCAGTACTACAGCATGATTTCTCAGCTGTTTTTTCTTGCGAATGAGTCGTGTGGGTCATTTCAATGGTGTACTTTCCAACCGCAGTCAATGCTTCCTGCAGTTGCTCGGTCGCAATATGTTTTTCCATTGTAATGGTTGCCAATGGAGGATCTAAAGTAACAGTTGCCTTTACTCCCTCGACCATATTTAATGTTTTTTCTACTTTGGTACGACATCCATCGCAAGTCATTCCCGATATTGTATAGGTGTGTGTCATGAGTTTTTTTTACAGATTAGAAGCGTTATTTACTTAATATATAGAAAGTTAGTGTTTTTTTTTTAGTAAACCTGTAATTTTAATTTACTTAAAATGACTTGTTGTTCATCAGCTGGAACAGCCTATTGTTAAACACTGGAAAATAATTACAAATATTTATATATTTAGATTAATTATTTAATTGTTTCTTTCACCTCACCACACTTGAGCATTTTTTCTCCAAAGTAAGGATTAAGCACTTCTTTGGTAGAACTAATCCATACGGCCCCTTTATTGTCAAAAGCCATTGGACAATATTCCACGTATAGCTCAGCCTCAGCCATTCCAGCTTTTTTTAGCAAGGCAACCATTTCATTACTTAGTTTAGAATAAGCAGCCCGCTGCTTTTCGATATCAGGAGCTGAAACGATTGCTGCAGCGCTTGCTGCAAGATTACTGTTGTTGCTGATTTCCCGTGCTCCCGCTTCAATCGCATTGCCCGCCAGCTTTGCTTCCGCGAGATTATCTTGGGTAAGGGCTACTGTTAAATGTGCATATTGGTTGTATATCGCGTTTAAGACATCATCATTTATCCTGATTTCGGCTTCCTTTGAAATTGGGACAGAAGTTTCACTATCCTTAGGATTCTCTTGCTTTTTGTTTTCATTATTACCGCAGGCAATAAGTAAGAAGATCGATACTATTGGGATTCCTATTTTGATTATTTTTTTCATTGTCTGTTGTGAGATTGGTTATTACATTTTCATTCCTGACATTGGGTTTTTGCCCTTCTTTAATATAAATTCACTGTACAGAAGATAGGCGCCAGATGCAACAACGACATCACCTTTTTTTAAGCCCGTAGTAATTTCGACTTCATCGAATGTTTCCGAACCAATCGCCACCATTCTAGGCTGATATTTGCCTTTTCCAATTTCAATCCACACATGTGTGCCGCTGCCATCTCTTATTACAGCATCCACAGGTATGGTCAATTTCATTTTCTGTTCTGATGAAGGCAGTAAAACAATCGCCTGCTGACCTGCCTGCCATTGATTGTTTGGATTGGCAATAGTACCGCGCAACTGTATTATCTGCTTGCTTGTCTGCAAGGCAGGATTTATAAAATCTACGGTCATTGTTTGGGGCTGATCTTCATAACCCGAGACTATAACTTTAACCTTTTGGCCGGTTTTAATTTTACCTGCATCGGCTGGATAAACATCAGCTTCGACCCATAAACGATTGTAATCTTCTAGTTTCATAATAGAGGCTCCTTCTGCTACATATTGGCCTTCCGTTATGGAAAGTTCCGCAACTATTCCTGAATTGGGAGAATAATAATCAACATAAGGGGATGCTTTTTGTTTTTTGAATAATTCATTAAGCTGGGCTTCGGACTGCCCATACAATAATAGTTTTTGTTTTGCAGCATTTTTTATTTGGGCAAAGCGTTTATCCTCGGCAAAGCTTGTGGCCTGTGCTGTGGCGATGAGGTACTCCTGTTGCAGGGCTGATAGCTGCTCTGAATATATTCTGTATAAAGGCTGGCCTTTTCGAACGGGAACACCAGTTTCTTTTACATACAATTCTTCAATCCTTCCTGCTACTCGGCTTGAGATATAAATAGTTTGCTCAGGGTCAGTAACCAAACGTCCATTGAGACGGGACGAATTTGAAAATTCATTTTCTCCGGCTGTTATTGTAGTCAAATTGGCTAGTGCTTGCTGACTTGGCCCCAAGGTTAGAAAGTCCTGTGCGTTATTTTTTTCGAAGGGCACTAAATCCATTCCACAGATTGGGCATGAGCCAGGGCCATCTTTTACAATTTGCGGATGCATGGGGCAGGTATAGGTTTGAGCTTTTTCCTGACTGACTTTTTTTTCTTCTTTTTGGGCACATGCTGTAAATAGAAGTGGAAAAACCATTGCAATGAGCAAAATAGTACGAATTATTGATTTACTGTTCATGACTTAATTTTTTAATTTATTTTCTGAAGCTATCTTGATAAAACTCTCACTGTCTATCATATAGGCCGCATTGCTGGCAATACCCCAATCACTGATGTCTTGATCTATTAGGACCATTCCATCAGCATTGTTTTTCGTTTTAACTTCTCTGGGAACAAATACGTCCTTTTCTCTTTTGAAAACGATGGATTTATTACCTAGATTGAGAACAGCACTTTGCGGAAGCCACCAGCCTTTACTGACAATAGGAACGGCTGCAGTTACTAATTTTCCAGTCTGAAATTTATTATCCTGTAAATAAATCCTTGCTATAGTAAAGTTGGTCCCCTCTTTAAAGACGGGCTGAATTAGTCCGACAGTACCAGTATATACGGTTTGCTTATCTGATGGTTCATAAAACACCAGTTTTTGTCCTTTTTTAACCTGGGGTGATACAGATGGATCAAAAGCAAATTCAGCGATAAGGTTTTTATTGGTATAGATTGTAAAAAGTGATTGTCCTGCACCGATATATTGCCCTTCTCTTAACATAATAGCAGAGACAGCAGGGGTAGATGTGTTACTATTTGATGCTGCATTGCCACTTGAACCCATAGCGCCCATGCCATCATCTGACACTGTGCTTTGAGGCGAAGCCGCCTTAGCTGCCGTAGAACTGTTTCCTGCTGCAGTGTTGTCTAAGATGTATCCGGTAGCATTACTGTAAACAGGAATGCGATAGGAAATTTTACCTGTCTTTAATACCTGTTGTATTTGTTTCTGCTGCATACCTAACAGATACAGTCTCTCTTTTGCTTTTTGCAGCATCGGATTGTTTGCATCGGATTGATAAATAAACAACAATTCTCTTTGCGCGGCAGCGAGGTCAGGTGAATAGATTTCCATGATTAGCTGTCCTTTTTTTACGGGCTGGTAATTGTACTTAATCAGCAGGCGCTCAATCCTTCCGCTTACCCTGCTGGAAATGCTGGTCTGCTCACGGGTATCGTAGGTAATAATTCCCTGCACCTGCAGAGAGAATATTTTAGTCCCTCCCTGAGGTTTTATGACAGATATATTAGAAACGACCTGTTCGTTGACGGGTTTTAAAAGGTGTTTCAGGCTGCTGTCTATAGCTGTTTCCGTACCAGGGGTATGTCTTGGAACCAATTCCATACCGCATATTGGACAGCTGCCGGGCTTATCCTGAATAACTTCGGGATGCATTGGACAGGTATATTCCTGATTTGTAACATGCTGATGTGATGGCTTATTGTTATGCTCGGTTTTCTTGTTACAGGCTGTCAATAATAATATCGAAACGAATAACAATGCGACTAACTTAGCGATAGAGTTCTTTTTCATAATCGACAATCATTTGATATAGTTTTAATTTTTCATCTAATAAGTTATTCTGCAGCATATTTAAAGCTTCCCAGGAGTCAATTACTACAGGAATCTGCAGTTTGTTTTCCTGATAGTTCAGAAAGTTTACATCCAGGGACTTTTGCATAGAAGGGATTATTTTTGTTTCGAGTCCTAAAATCCTTTTTTGCATGGTCAATATTTCATATTGCATACCATATAACATACCTTGGGTTTCCTGCAGCATGGCGGATTTCTCTTTCTCCATTGCCTGCACATTATATTGCATTGCTTTGGTATCTGATTTATACATTTTTGATGACCAGGGAGCAATAGGAATAGACATCATTGCCATTACCGAATAGGCTTTGGGCATCATTTTATCAAAAGAATTCATATGATCAAACTGGATTTTAAAAGAGGGATTCTTTTCCGCTTTCATTGCTGCGATACTGAGCTGCATCGATTCAATCCCTGCATCCATCTTCTTAATATCACCACGCACTCCTGCAAGACTTGTGGTGTCGTGTAAAGCAGGGTTAAAGACGGGGATAATACTCGTGTCTATGGCAAAATCAGCATTGCCGGGCTGGTTCATCAAGCTGTTGAGCCATGCTCTTGCTTTTGCGATTTCACCTTCCTGCATGCGGACCATATTTTTATTTTCTTCAATCCTTGCATCGATCTTGTATACATTACCCAATTGCGATTGGTTGTAGGGATAGCGCACTTCCTCAATCTTTTTCATGGTCAGCATTATCTTTTCGTTCTGATCCAAAACTTTCATTCGCTGCTCGGCCACCATCCAACTGTAATATAGTTGTTTGGCCTGTGCTTTATACTCGTTAAGGGTAACGGCACGGGTAGCGTTCTCAATGTTTCCTTGGGACTGGATGAATTTTTTCTTCTTGTTTAGCTTTCCTACATTGGGGATGTCCTGTTCAATTCTGAACATTAAAGATCCTTTGTCGCGGTCATCCATAACTTCCTGAAAAGGATAGGGGGTCATAAAGGTTCCCACACCCACCATTGGTGCCATCCATGCTGTTGCGGCATCGGCACTGTATTTATATCCTTCTGCTTTTAAACTATAGCTTTGCAGGAGCACATTTTTTTTATCAATCCTTTGAAGGATTGTATCGAGAGACAAGACCTGTTTGGTCTGGCTCAATAGCTGTAATGGCAGTAAAAGCAATAGTACTGCCAGTATTTTAATGTTTGACATCATGTACTTCAAGTTTGCCATATTTTCTTAGTTCATATTCTTTGGACATTAGGAAAATAAGCGGGGTTACTAATAAGATATGTACGGCAGAGGTAAATACTCCACCAATCATAGGCAGAACAATTGGTTTCATTACATCCATTCCAACACCATTGGACCACAGGACAGGTACTAAGCCAAATAATGAAACGCAGACGGTCATTAGCTTTGGGCGCAATCGTTTTGCGGCGCCGTGTACCACATATTCCCTGAGATCTTCTTTAGTGATGGTTTCCCTTGAGTTTCCTTTGGCCTTGATAAGTTGCTCCATGGCATCATTGAGATAGATAACCATCACAATTCCGGTTTCCACGGCAATTCCAAAAAGGGCAATAAAACCTACCGCTACCGCCACTGATAGATTGACATCCCAGAAAAAAATGATATAGGCACCTCCAATTAAAGCAAAAGGAACTGTTATAAGGCTTAAAAAGGCTTCTCTAAGGGAATTAAAGGCAAAATAGAGGGCGAAGAAAATAATAAGCAATACCAGTGGTGCAATGATTTTAAGTGTTTTTTCTCCGCTAATCAGGTTCTCATACTGTCCGCTCCATTCTATAAAGTACCCTTCAGGAAGTATGTTTTTGGCGCTTTCCAATTTTTTCATGGCTTCCTGTACGGTTCCTCCCATATCACGATCCCGTATATTGAACATAACAGCTCCACGCAATAATGCATTTTCAGAACTGATCATTGGCGGGCCATCTACGAATTTAATATCAGCAACGGCAGATAAAGGTACTTCTCCAAAGGTTGGAGACTGTAAGGGAATGCGTTTAATGCGTTCCACGCTATTTCTATAATCCTGCGCCATACGCACACTTATTGAAAAACGTCTTCGTCCTTCAACAGTATTACCAATGGATGCACCACCTAAAGCAAATTCCACCGTTTGGTTTACATCATCTACTGTTAATCCATATCGGGCCAATTCCTGGCGATTAACATCAACATCAAGGTATTTACCTCCGGTAATAGGATCTACAAATAAATCAGACACTCCCGGAGTTCCTTCTAAAGCCATTTTCACCCTTTCAGACACACGGGCAATGGTGTCGAGATTTTGTCCGTAGACTTTAATTCCTACATCGGTACGAATTCCTGTTGCCAGCATATTGATTCGGTTAATAATGGGCTGTGTCCAACCGTTTACTACACCAGGTATCTGGAGTTTGGTGTCGAGTTCCTTAATAATATCTTTTTTATCTATTCCTTCACGCCACTGTGATTTTGGTTTTAGCATGATAATGGTTTCAATCATGCTCATTGGGGAATTATCCGTAGCTGTGTTAGCTCGCCCTGCCTTTCCCAAAACACTTTCTACTTCAGGAACCGATTTGATTATTTTATCCTGGACCTGCAAAATGCGTTTGATTTCTCCATTAGATACATCAGGAAGGGTAACAGGCATAAATAAAATACTCTGCTCATCCAATGGAGGCATAAACTCCGTTCCCAGCCGCATCAATAATGGTATAGAAATCAATAATGCAAGAATATTGACTGCAAGAGTTGTTTTTCTCCATTTCAGAACCCAGCGTATAATTGGCTCATAACCTCTTTCCAAAAAGCGATTTACCGGATGTGAATCGGTTGGACGGAATTTTCCTTTCATAAAAAAAGATATCAGTACCGGAGCTAATGTAAGTACCAAGAGGGCATCCACAATCAATATGAATGTTTTTGTATAGGCTAAAGGATGGAATAGTTTTCCTTCCTGTCCGGTAAGCATAAACACAGGTAAGAAAGAAGTAATTATAATTACAGTGGCAAAGAATACGCCACGTGAAACCTGCTTGCTACTTTTCTCAATTATTTTGAGCCTTTCCTCTTCGGATATCCATTGTGGTTTTTTGCGAAATATATTTTTAATTCTTTTCATCAGAGTTTGTTTCATTTTTTTGTTCAGATTCCCATTGTGCATACCTTTGTGAGAGATGCTGGTAGGCATTTTCACTCATAATAATACCATTGTCAACTATTACTCCAATGGCAAGTGCTATACCTGTAAGTGACATAATATTGGAGGATATGTCAAAGGCATTGAGCAGTATGAAACTTGCTGCAATTGTAATTGGTATCTGGATGATAATACTCAGTGCACTACGCCAGTGAAAAAGAAAAATAATAACGATAAGCGACACTACAAGCATTTCTTCAATTAAGGTACGCTTCACCGAATCAATAGATTCTTTAATCAGATGCCCCCGGTCATATACAATATTGAATTTTACCCCCTTTGGAAGCCCTTTAGCAACTTCCTTCATTTTTTCTTTTACATTATCAATTACAGCATCTGCGTTTTCACCATAACGCATCACTACTATACCGCCAACGACTTCGCCAGTACCATTATGATCAAAGATTCCCAATCGGGTTTCCCCGCTCATCTGAACAGTTCCTATATCGCTTACTTTTATAGGAATACCATTTTGGTTTTTCAGTGGAATATCCTCAATCTCTTTGATGGATTTCAGATAACCGGATGTCTTAATGATGTAGCCAATATCACTCATGTCGAATTTTCTTCCGCCGCTTTCATTATTATTGGCACGTACAGCACTTATAACCTCTGGGACAGACAGCTTATAATATAGCAGTTTGTTTGGATCAATGGTAACCTGGTATTCTTTTTGAAATCCTCCAAACGAAGCAATTTCACTCACTCCGGGAACATTTTGCAACGCAAACTTGACGTACCAGTCTTGTAGGGCTCTTTGTTCGCCAAGGTCAATACCGGGTGCCTCCAAAGTATACCAGAGTATATGCCCAACCCCAGTTCCATCGGGTCCTAATTGCGGGGCAACTCCTTTGGGCAAGGTGCTGCTAATAGTACTGAGCCTTTCCAGTACTCTTGATCTTGCCCAGTATACATCAACATCATCTTCAAAAATGACATAGATAAAACTCATACCAAACATGGAAGCAGCTCTTACATATTTAATTTTGGGCAATCCCTGAAGGTTGGTAACCAAGGGATAGGTGATCTGGTCTTCAACGAGCTGTGGAGCACGTCCCATCCATTCTGTAAATACGATTACCTGATTTTCAGATAAATCGGGAATAGCATCAATAGGATTTTTTTGAATAGAGATGATACCCCATACAAATATTCCTGCCGATAATAGTAAAACGATATAACGGTTTCGCAGCGACCATTCTATTAATTTATGTACCATAGATTTAATTTATTTGTGCAAGACTATCGCTTACTTTTTCAATCCAATTGAGCAGCTGTTCTTTCTGAACAGTATTCAGCACTGCATTTTTATGGATAAGCGTATAGGAAGCCAAAGGCATTTCGTTGGCTTTTATCTGCTTGGCAATTCGGTCTAATTTATTTTCCTGTTTTCGTTTGGAATAACTTCCCCATTGGCTAAAATTCAAATTTTCTTTACCCTTAGTAATATGCCCCTCCATGAAAGTACGTGCCGGCTGTATGTAGGAGTACCATGGATATTGCGTGTTGTTGCTGTGACAATCATAACAGGAAGTCTGAAGAATCGTTTGTACATTTTTGGGAATAGGATAGACTCTCGAAATGTGAATTGGTAAAACCTGCCCGTAATCGGAATTTCGGGCAGGCTGATACAATTGCATCAGTAGAAAAATAATTAACCCAATAAAAAGAATTTTTCTGATGAATCGTTTCATTTTACAATTGTTTTTTCATTGATCCGCAGGTAAGCATTTTGGAACCATAGTAAGGGTTTTTTATCTCTTTTGTTTCACTAATCCAGATAGCTCCTTTTCCACCATCATACATCGGACAAGAATCCTGGTATAGTGTTTTTGCAGCTCCAAAAGTTTTGATCAAATCATTTACGTCTTTACTCAGTAGTGCAAAATGCTCTCTTTGATGCTCAATATTACCACCATTAGCCCCAATATGTTCTGCATGCTCTTTGGCGTCGTCAGCTATATCAAGATATGCTGCTTTGGATTTTGGATCTATCGTTTTTATATTTACGCTTTTGAAAGTCGCATACAATGCTTTTCCAGCTTTAGCAGCTCCGTTGGTGTCATCTTTTGCAAGTGCATTTTTTAATGCTAAATAATTTGCTACAATTTGTTCAGTTGAAAATTTAGTTTCTGTTTTTTTGCTTTGTGCAGTACCTGAAACTATTACAAATACCATAACTATGGCTGAAAGAATTACATTTTTCATTTTTATTACATTTTAATTGTTAAAAAAAAAGGCTACTATTGATGTTTCTGAAAATAGGTATATCAACTTACTTACATGAAAACACATATCATAAGTGACTATTTGGTTAAAGAATGGTTCAAAGGGCAGTATAAAAAATTACATGCATTTTTTCCATTTCAATAAATTCGGAACATCAGTAGTCACCGGAACATTGAGTGGTCATTATGTAAATAACCCGATATATTTATAAGTAGTTAACCGTTTTACAGTTCTTTTTTGATAGAACCACAGGTTAACATTTTTTTTCCTTGATATGGATTCTTGATTTCCTTGGTTTCGCTTATCCAAATAGCTCCTTTCCCACCATCATACATAGGGCAAAAATCTTGATACAATTTTTGCTTTGATTTGAAAGATTTTATCAAATCATTCATGTCTTTACTTAACATGGCAAAATGCTCTCTTTGGTGTTCGATATTTCCACCGTTAGCTCCAATATGTTCTGCGTGTTCTTTAGCATCATCAGCAATATCAAGATATTCTGTCTTTAATTTCGCATCTATTGAATTGGGATTTACATTATTAAAAATTGCATACAATGCTTGTCCGGCATTTGCAGCTCCTTTTGTATCATCTTTGGTTAATGCATTTTTTAAAGTCAGATAATTGCTCACAATTTCGTTTATAGAAAATGTTGCCCCGGCAGCTTGAGTTGTTTTTACCTCTGCGCTTTTTTCAGTAGTTTCCTTTACTGGCTCGGTGAGTTCCATTCCGCATTTGGAACATTTGTCTCCTTTTTTTCCTGTAACTTCAGGATGCATGGAACAGGCATACAGTTGTGAATCACTCTGAGCGGTCCCAGAAGCAGCTTCAGGAGCTGTAGTTTCCTTATTTTTTGAATTACAGGCTGTAAGTACAATTGCCATTATAAGGGTCGAGAAAATTATTTTTTTCATTTTTTTTAGTTTTTATCTCTTATAAATGTTGTTTTGTCCAACATTGTTTTATTTGAGTGTTATACGAATTATTCTTTTTTTGATTGTGCAAATTCAATTTCCAGTTGGCATTTTGAATACCTTTTAGGATAGGATTTACATTTTTAGCACCAACCCATTGGGTTTTCGGCCTACATTAATAGTTTTAGAGACAGTGTGATTTGATACGTTAACTACAGAGACTGTATTGGCTGTCTGATTGGTCACATATGCTGTATTGCCATCTGCTGTAAATGTTATTGCATGTGCACCCGTGCCAGTAGTAAATACACCTCCATGCATCCACATCATCATAGTCTGGTCCCAAGTCCAATAATGTACTTTTGCATTAACAGGATCGCTTACCCAAAGTTCCTTCTTATTGCCATTGTGAGACGCTATTCCAGGCATAAATCCTAAATCAATGGTTTGATCTACAGCATCCGTTGCCACATTGATTACCGAGATAGATTGCCCGTCTTCATTATCAACATACATTCTGGCGTCACTTCCTGTCCAAGCACCCACAGGGTTGTTCCCTACAGCAACAGTGGCTGTAACTTGTTTGGTTGTCGTATTTATAACTGACACAGTATTATCATCTCCATTAGCGACATAAGCCTTAGTGCCGTCAGAAGAAAAGGTAAGCTCAGCAGGCATCATGCCCACTGCAATGGTATTTTTCAATGTGTATGTTAATGCATCATAAACCAGAACTTTTCCATTCATGTCCATTTGAGGTACCCAAATTTCTAAACCATTTGGACTGTAGATCGTGTTATGGTTCATCATTGGCAGGTTAATGTTTTTTACAGTTGTTCCATTGACGGCATCAATTACTAGGAGCTTACCTGTCATTCCTTCCATGCCGGCAGTATGACCGGCAGAGAAGTCCATTCCGGGCACGCCAATGGCCAGGTGATTAGAATGTAAAGAAATGTGGTGAGGCCACATGATCATATCAGTTCCGGTCCCCATAAGGCTGACGGTCTCTGTAACTTCATTGGTTGCCAATTTGATTACTGAAATTGTGCCGTCCTGACCATTGACCACATATGCGGCAGGATAGTTTATGTTCAATTTTGGATCGGACATATTCATATCATCTGATTTACTGCAAGAAGACAGCCATAGGGTTCCTAAGATTAATGCTCCAAGGATTGAAGTACCTGTAATTATATTTTTCATTTTTGATTTGGGATTATTTGATTGTTTCTATAGTTGATCCACAGCTTAGCATCTGGGAACCGTAATACGGATTCTTGATACCACTTTCTTTGCTCAGCCAATTCGCATCAACCATTGGGCAATGATTATAATAAACCGGTTGTGGCTGATTGGTAGTTTTTATAAGATCGTAAGTGTTTTTAGATAAGCTTTTAAAGGATTCTCTTTGTTTCTTAATATCCTGGGTTTCAGAAATGTTTTTTGCATCTGTAGCTAAACTTTTCATTACATTCATCCATGCAGTATGTTCTTTAGGTTTTAGGTTGTCCATTTTAACAGCATTGATTGCAGTAAGAAGCTCTTTAGATTTGATTGCAGTAGTCTTGGCATCTGTTTTCACTAAAGCATCTTTTAGTTCAAAGTAGTTGTCGAAAATTGTTTTAAATGGACTGTCTTGCTGTGCATCTGGAAGAACTGCGGTTGTATGCTGGGAATGATCCATTTTCTCCATATCCATTTTTGATTCTTTCATTGGGACAGCCATCTTATTTGTTCTTTCATATTGGCAGCATTGTGGAAGTTTTGCATATGCTTCGGCAGGAGATAAGAATTGCTCACTGTCATATCCCGCTAAGGCAATTCGTTTTAGGATCTCATCTTGATTTGTTTTCTTCTGGTCGTAGGTAATGGCCGCAATTTTGGTGTTTTCATCCCAGTTTACCAAAGCAATATTTTTGATGTTTCCTGCTTTTTCAATAGCAGTTTTACACATTAGACAATTACCATAAATTTTTGTGTTTACGGTTTTGGCATTTTTTATAGGTGCGCCATACACTATGACTGATAGCAATATTGTGATTGCCATCAATCCTTTTTGAATTGATTTCATTTTAAAATGTATTAGAAGTGAATGTAGCCTTATGAGAAATAATTGTATATACGAGTTGTATAGACTATTATTCTATATAAGCGAAAAATTAAAATAAATGAAAAGCAAATGCCTTCCTTTTTTGACACACGTATGGCTATCAAAAAAGGTGTTTAGCTTATTTTAGGTATAAGCCAAATAGAATAGAAACCTGTTAAAATTGAGGTTTCTGAATTGTAGAATTTTTGTTTTTTAGAAAAAAGACTCAAAGTATTATTTTTGAATTCCAGTTCGCTTAAAAAGGATATGCCTCCATTGCATACTGAGGCACAACCACAGATTGAATGCCCGCATTTTCCGCCACAACCGTCATGATTTTTGCTGCCTGAATGATTCGTTTTAGAGCAGCAATCATCATTGTCAGGTTTCGAAGTTTCTTTTTTACAAGAATGATTTACATCATTTTTTTTACAAGCAAAAGTATTTGTTGGCATTAGGAATAAGCCAAGTAAAACAATTACTATGAGGTGAAATCGATTCATGTAATAAAAATAATAGTACAAATCTACTGCTATTTCTTGGTTTTTTTCAAAAAAAAATGTTAAAAGCGCCTTAGGGTTACGGTTGTCAAAATGCAAAATCAGTCCCTTTATATTTTTTGGCAACCCGCCTCTCTACACCATAAAAAGGTTTAAGTAGTAAAGTTAAATAAAATAGCCGCAGATTCTTTGAAATGGAAAATTTTCTTGCTGTTGTCTTAAAAAAGGAAGATATCGATTTTATTCTTTGTAAAGCAGATATTTACATTGTTTTATCTTCAGTCAGGTTAACTGGCATGCAAGTTTTTTTTTATGTGAAAAATGATGAATATTAAAATGATAAACACCTTATCCTAATTGGCTAAAAGTCAAAAAAGTTAACCATTTATTTTCTCTATATGGTACTCAGAAAGCCATTTTTCTATTTTCTGGAGCAGCTGGATTTCTTTCGGGTCGCCTGTGGGGTTTGCAAGCCCTGTTATGGTTCGGCTGTAATTGAATTTCTTATTTTCAAAATGACACGTAAATCTTGGCTGTTCATTATGGGAAACCATCCAGCTGTCCTCGGATATTTTTTTTATTTCGAACTTTTTCATACTCTTGGATCAGCAATAAATTCTACAGGCTCATTACACTGCAAACTAAATTTAGAATGTTTTAACGCTCTGAAATTTATGCAAAGATAATGCAATATTGAAGTCGATTTCAAATCTGTCTGCTGAATTTCTTCCTATATCCACCCTTAACCTGTACCTGTTATTGCAGTGCTGTTTGGTGTTTTTCCCTTAAAGGCCGGGGATTCTGAAAAAACCCGCCCAATACAGAAAATACATCAGGCGGGGTGTCCATAAACATAATCTTCCATTTTATGTTTACTTAAGTTATCTAAAGGCCTGTAATGCTTTTTCTTGGCTTATTCTTAAAGACATAGTGCTGCAAACTATTTAAAAGGATGGGCATCGCTGCAGGGTCAAAGATGTACTTTCCTGACTCGTTGTGGTTACAGCCTGCTGGTGTGTTGTTACAGAATTCGCATCCTTATATTTTAGTCCTGATGGATGGAAGATATCTAAAATAATAAAGTTGCAGCATCATGCCCAAAAATAAGCGCGCACTTTGACCGCCAAAGTAGCCCGCTTTGATAAAGAAGTGGTCGGAATTTTATGAGGCTTGAATTAATCGGGTGTCAAGGATTGTTACCGGAACCTGATTGGAGTGCTTATCATCGTCAATTCTATAATAATATTATTTTTAGGTTTAATATTATTGTTTAGTAGCTATTCCCGCTATAGGTTCAAATTCGTTTAATTTTATAGCATTAGCAGCATTTTTTATCCTGTTGAATGGGAGGACAGGCAATACTTCCATAGCTGCAATATACGCAGCAGTCGCCCTCATTTGGTTTGAGAACTTTTTTGCAGCTTTCACATTCATAAAAATATTGACAAGAATCTGTAGGCATTATTTCTTCTTTCCTGTGGCCACATTTTGGACAAGTTATTATTGATTCTAATATCACTTTCATTTTGATTTTGTATTGATTACAGTATATCCGGTTGTATTAATTGCTTTTTCAATTTCACTGATATTAGATAAGGTCTTGTCAAACTCTACGGTAGCCTTACCATTTTGATAACTGACCTTGGAATCAATTATTCCCCTGAGTTTATTTACCTGGTGATTGACATGTTCCTCGCAGCTTTCACAAGTCATGCCTTTTATTGTAAATTCAGCTTTTTGGATATTTGAATTTTCCGCTACTATGATTTTTTTATCTGTCTTTGGATAAAAAATGGACGAATAGTAGGGAAATGTAAGCATAACAGCTATAACTACTGTCGCAATCCCAAGAAAGATTTTTGAATGAATGAATTTTTGTTTTTCTACCGTATCACAATTGCACTCAATTTGTTTTTTAGGCTTTAACTTTTGATACCAGGTATATGCAAGAACTAAAAGGGTAAGGCCAACGGTATATGGCCTGAATGGTTCCAGCCAGGAAAAAACAGAAGCAAGTCCACTTGTTGTGGCAATAAGGGCTAATACCGGTGTAATGCAACACAGTGAAGCCGCTATAGCACTGATGAATCCCGCTCCAATTAATTTATTGTCAATTTTCATAAAATTTCTAAAATTTTATTTTCATCAAGTATTAGAAAAAATGGTTTTAACATTTTTTCATATTCCTTTGTCAATGAGTAAAAGATTGTTTGTGCTTCTCGTTCGGTTTGGATAAGTTTCCTGTCTTTTAATTTTCTTAAATGCTGGGATACAGCTGATATGCCCATAGCGAGAACATCACTGATATCACAGACACAGAGCCGTTTTTCCTCATACAGCAGAAATAGAATTCTAAGCCTAATATTATTTCCGGCTAATTCGAGTCCGTTTGATAAATAGTCAAAGGAGCCGTTTAGGTCCGATAGTCTTTCTTTACAGCGGTTTATCTGTTTGATATCCGCCTGTTGGCGTATGCAGGAATTATTGTCCATTGTGCAAATATAGCTAATTTGCTTATTTAAGCAAATGCTTAAATAAAGAAAAATATTTTTTTAATGTTTCTGCTTTTGGAGATTAGTACGTTTAAAAATCAGTTTTTGAGGTTTTGATTGCGACTTTCGAATTATATACTTTTACCGATTTGTTTCTGGGAGTCGTTTTAAGATAAATATGTTTTAATGAAAGAATAATAGGGAACTTTACATTGAGTATTTAATTTGTAAAACTTTAATATGCTTTTCGAAGCATAAGTGCGTAAACATTCGGAAGAGGACTTTCTTCAATGGCCTGGGCGGCTTTTTCAATATCATAGTCGACTCTTATGAATTCAACCTGTACACCTTCTTTTTTTGAGAGATTACTGTCTTTGTCAATAGTTAATACGGCATAACAGCATCTGGGATTTCCGTCCTTTGGCTTTCCTACCGATCCTGCATTCACTGCATGGAAATAACTGCCTTTTTTATTCGGGTTTTCCAAGACTCTGTGATAAGGCTTGTGTGAATGTCCGCAGATAATGATATCTGCTTTCGAATCAAGGAAAATGTCCGTAAAATCTTTTCTTTTTTATCCTCAAGCAAATATTCGGTATTGCTGTATGGACTGCCGTGTACCATCAGGATCTTGATTAGTTTATCGGCTGTCTGAAATTCCAGTTTAATATGGGCAGGAAGAGCAGAAAGATATTTAATCTGCTCTTTGCCCACTATTTGATAGGCATAACTATCAAGGTCATTAGAACCTTCATTATGTATTTCTACAGCTTTAACATCATGATTTCCAGCCAGCGTTGGAATATGTTTTTTGCGAATTTCATTGATCACGGCATTAGGACACAGATTGTAACCAACCAGATCTCCCAGGCATTAAACAGCATCAATATTCTGCTGCTCAATACTTTTTAAGGTTTGTTCGAGCGCCGGAAAATTGGCATGTATATCCGATAGTACTGCAATTCTCATCTTTTGGAAATTAGTATTGGAAACTATGCTGTTTTTAAATAATACTTCTTTCTAAACCAGAAAGCGACATTCACAAGTGCAATAAGAGCCGGTACTTCTACCAGAGGTCCGATAACTCCTGCGAATGCCTGACCGCTGTTTATTCCAAATACACCAATTGCCACTGCAATTGCAAGTTCGAAATTGTTTCCAGTGGCGGTAAAAGCTATTGCAGTTGCTTTCGAATAGTCAGCACCAAAATATTTTCCAACAAAGAAGCTGATGATAAACATGATGGTAAAGTATATTACCAATGGAACTGCGATACGAACAACATCCATAGGAATCTGGACAATAAGTTCCCCTTTAAGGCTAAACATCACTATGATTGTAAAAAGCAGCGAAATAAGTGTAACAGGGGAAATAAAGGGTACATATTTAGTTTCAAACCACTCAGAACCTTTTATTGCAATAAGCACACAACGGCTTATGATCCCAAGGGCAAAAGGAATTCCTAAATATATACCAACACTCTTAGCAATCTGGCCAATACTGATGTTAACTTCAAATCCATTATAACCAAAGTAGGGAGGAAGAACAGTTATGAAGATATAAGCATATACACTGTAAAGCAGGACCTGAAAAATACTGTTAAGTGCAATAAGGCCGGCCGCATATTCCCTGTTTCCATCTGCAAGGTCATTCCAAACCACAACCATTGCAATACAACGGGCCAAACCTATCAGAATGACACCTATCATATACTCAGGATAGCCATTTAAAAAAAGCAGGGCCAGGGAAAACATTAAAATAGGCCCAACAATCCAGTTTAGAAAAAGAGAGGCCCCCAGAATTTTTGTGTTCCTGAAAACCTGTCCCATCTGCTCATATTTCACTTTTGCAAGCGGCGGGTACATCATAAGAATAAGCCCAATAGCCAAAGGAATATTGGTTGTCCCGCTGGAAAAAGAGTTGATAAAATTACCACTGGATGGAATAAAATATCCTATTGCTACACCTAGTGCCATAGCCAGGAAAATCCAGAGGGTTAAAAACCGATCCAAAAAGCCTAATTTTTTGCGTCCTGCGGCAGGCGCACAGTTATTTGCTGACATTTTTATTGTTTGATTTGTGAGAATACATAAAACATTTCAGTCCCAATCTGCAGGCTTCGCTCCTGATAAACTTCCTTCTGCTGTGGAGTGCCGTCCGAGGCTTTTGGGTCTTCAAAAGTAATCGGTATGCGCTTTTCGGCACCTGCAATAAAAGGACAGCCTCCATCAGCTTGTGAACACGTCATGATAGCAACAAATTCACTCTCAGGATTAAAATCATCATCATAGGTTTTAGAAAAACCAATAACGGGCAGTTCATTTGCTGAAAATTTTATTGAGTACACAGGATTCTGACCTTCGGAAATAGTTTTAATTTTAAATCCAGTGCGCTGCAGGGTTTCGGCTACCATTGGGAATAGGGCAGTAGCTTCTGTTCCTCCTGAATAACAGGAAACATTCTGTATATTATAATGTGCAGCAGCAGTCTGCGCCCAGACTTGGGACAAGTGACTTCTTCTGGAATTATGTGTACAGATCAAATTAAGCCTGATCGGCAGTTTGTTGTCGAATTTATTTTGAATATAATCCACTAATGGCTGCAGGATCGTTTTACGCTCTTCTGAGATCTTCTTAAAATCAAATGAGCTCGTGGTATTTTGTATTTCAGTAAATAACATAGTTTTTGTCTGGTATTTATAATAGATGTTTAATTGTCATTAAAAATTAGCAGCAGCCTGATCCGGGTGCACATGAATTTGCACTATCCGCATTGAGCTGTGATAATTTTACTTTTGATTTATCTGAAGGGATTCCGCATTGTTCCTGAGCTAAACATGCAGTCTGTTTATTTAGCAGAATAAAGTTTTTGCTATTAAATTCAAGATCATATTTACCAATTGTGGTATCCTGGTATTCCACTTCAATTTCATGGTCTTCAATCCCCAAAACCTTTTCTGAAAGCTCAATGATATGAATCAGTTTTTGCGGTTTCAGCCTGTGCTCATAATCATTAGCATCCCAAAGCTGAAAGTTTACAACAGTTTCTTTTCTTACTGTTCCACCACAATCAATGAAGTTTTTAGTAATCAGGCCCACTTCTGTTACATGAAAATATTCCGGAACAAAATTTCCGTTTGGCAATTCAAAATTTACAGCTTCAACTGTTTTTAATACTTCTTTAATTTCTGAGAGTTTCATAATGTATGTTTTTAAAATTTATAATATTTTGCAGCAGTAGCAATAACTCTATTTAAGTTATTCTTGCAGGTATTATATTTATAAGTAATATTTAATTAATCAATCTGCTTCTTCTCTCCAGAAGAACGGTGTCTCTCCAGATTCCATTTTGCTTCCCGATCTTTTCGCGAATGCCTAAAATCCTGAATCCGGCTTTTTCATGGATACGCAGGCTTGCTTTATTTTCCGGAAATATACCAGCCTGAAGTGTCCAAAGACCTTCATCCTCACTTAAATGAACAAGCTGATTTAAAAGTGTAAGACCGATTCCTTTACCTGACCATTCAGGATCAATATATACGCTGACTTCGGCTACCCCTGCATAGACACATCTTGAAGAGACCGGTGTTAGTGCTGCCCAGCCTATTAGCTGCCCATCTTTTTCTGCAACAATTCTGCAGGAAGAAAGATGTGATGCATCCCAATCTTTCCATGAAGGAGTAGTGGTCTGAAAAGTAGCATCACCGGTATTTATGCCTTTTTCGTAGATTAATCTGATCTCTTCCCAGTCACTAGCTAATAAATTTCTGATTTCCATAGCAATTAATTTAACAGCACTCGTTTCTCTTTTTTTCCAGATGAGCGGTGATATGTTCGAAAAATCCTTTTATTTTCTCCAGTCCCGGCTCATTAATGCAGTAGCAGATAGAGTTGCCCTCAATGCTTCCTTTTATAAGCCCGGCATTTTTAAGTTCCTTAAGATGCTGTGATACTGTAGGCTGGGATAGCGGCAGTTCATTGACGATATCCCCACAGATACAGGTATCAACTTTTAATAAATATTCCATAATAGCAATACGGGCAGGATGCCCCAAAGCCTTAGCTAAAACCGCAAGTTCGTTTTGACTGTCTGTAAAGTAATCTGTTTTTGTAGCTCCCATTGTTTTATATTTATATTGCAATATTACGATATTAAATTTTAATTCAAAATTATTTCTATGTTTTATTGTAATATGTAACGTTACGGTATTTGTTATTTTTCTTAAAAGTGAATGAAAAGCAAGCCAATAAAATAATTATGAAGTAAGGATTATAGCATAAGCCAAATATTATCAATTTAACTTTCTATTGAGAATTAATGAATGTAATTTGATTAATTTTGCTTGATAATCTATTTTAAAAAACATGAAATTATTTCATTTATTAGCAATTTTATTACTTGGTTTCTTCCTGATGCCAGGTCGTGCTTTTGCATGTGAAAATAAATCAGAGAATTACTCTTTTAAGATGGAAAAGTTATCGAAATCAGAAAAAAAAGAATGTTGTAATGTAAATAATCATTCCCACAATAAAAATCAGAACCCTTGCACCGGAAAATGTAAAAATACGTGTATTTGTACTATAGCTTGTGGCAATTTCTGGGCAATTTTTGGTTCTGCTTTAAAGATTGATAATTACGATATTTCTAGTGGAAAACAGAAAATTCATAGTTATAATAGCAATATTTCATCTGGTTTCTCTTCTCTTTGGCTTATACCTAAAATAGGCTAATAAAAAAATTGACAGCCATAGGTGTGTCAAATCTCGTGAGCAGTAGAAGCTCATCATCACATTTTCTTTACAATCAATATAATTCCTGTTTTTATTCTACAACTGTTAGATCCTGATCTAAAATGAATCATTTGAATCAAAAATCTTATAGAATATTGATTTCAAAAAGTTTTTTTGACTCTTATTTTATCCATAAAATTGATATAATGGTGATCAATCGATTTTGCAGATTAAAAATATTCCGGATGCTATTGATGATGACAAAACTAATCTCAAGGAACTTGATTGGTTAGTTTACAAAGAAAGTGTGACAAGAATTGATGGCTGATGTTAATTGTATTTAAAAGAGCCAAAATATTTAAAGAACAATAGGACTACTGCATCAATATTTAAAAAAGCAAACTAATATAAGTTTCTAAAAATAATAGAGACAAAATAATAATATTTAAATAAAAATAAAATGAAAACACTAATAATAATTGTAAACCTATTTTTAATAATGGGAACTACAGTATCAGCACAAAAGGTTACTGAAAAAGAACTGGCAAAAACAATTTATGTTTGCCCTTCTCATCCTGAACAGAGTGATGTAAATTCCGCAAAATGCCCTATTTGTTCGATGGAGATGGTTAAAATAACAAAGAAAATCGATACCCATCAGACCAAAGGCAGTCAGCCAATGACTAAAAACGTGATCCAATATGTTTGTCCAATGGATGGTTCTATTTCAGACAAAGAAGGTAAATGTTCTAAGTGTGCGATGCAATTGATAAAAACAACCAAAGTAGTAGATACTCATCAAACAAAAGGGAGTCAGCCAATGACTAAAAAAGTGGATCAATATATCTGCCCAATGGATGGAGAGACTTCTGATCAATCCGGTAAGTGTTCAAAATGTGGCATGAATATGACAAAAGTAACCGAAAAAAAGGATACTCATGCGACAAAAGGAAGTCAGCCAAGAAGTGAATTGGTAACCAGATATGTCTGTCCAATGGATGGTCAGATCTCAGACAAACCTGGTAATTGTTCTAAATGTGGAATGGGAATGATTAAAAAAGAAGCATCAAAAGAATAATTTTATTTGGTAATATAAATGAAAAAAAGCCTGTAGAAATATTTCTACAGGCTTTTTTATATTCGAGTAAATATCTATATTTTTATTTTAATCCCTGCATTTACGACAAAACCATCCAACGGAGCATAAATATCTTTGAAAACAGGATTTGAAATTGGTCCGGTATAAATACTTCCAAATTTCGTTTGTCTGGTATCGGTAAAGTTTTCAAAATTGGCATACAGGGAAAAATTCTCCCATAATTTTTCAACCATAAAACCGAAAATCCAATATTCCCTTCCGGTTGTTCCGTCATTTAATTTTTGAGCACTGTAGTAATATGCCTCTAAACCAGCCTTCCATTTATCTTCCACTTCATACATCAAAACATTATTTAAGCGATGCTTTGCAGTCAAAGGATTCTCAGATTTAATGCCACTATTATTTATTGAGGCATCAGTATACGTATAACCCAGGAATAGTTTAAAATCCTTATATCCTAATTTTATATTTGTTTCAGCTCCCTTGGTATCTAAAAAGCCTTCAACATTAACAAACTGATAAATATTATTTGGGAGCGAAGTCAAGATCAGGGGATTATCCACATTCGTATAAAAGAATAACTGATTGAATGATAAAGATATATCTTCGGTAATATTGGTTTTGTAATTCACGTCAAAATTCACACCATAGCTTTTTTCAAGTTTATTAAAATCACTATTAATAGGTAATACATTTTGGTACTCAATACGCTCACTTTCTTCTGTAAATATAGTTGGCGTCTTATAACCCAATCCACCGCCGAGTCTTGAGGTAAGCTTAGGATTGATTTTAAATAAAGCCGAAATTCTGGGCAGGAGTGAAAACCCGTAATCAATAACGTAGTCACCTCGCAGACCGGTTTCAATGTCCAGCCATTCTTTGGCTTTAACTGTATTTTGTACAAAAGCCCCATATGTGATTTGATTGTAATCTCTTAAAGGGAAAGCAGTAGCACTATTTTCTGTAAATTTATCAGTGTATAAATTGGCTCCGGTAACCCATTCGGATATTTCGCCATTGCGGGCATATGTAATTTCTGAAAAAGTACTGTTTTGAAGCCCATCAAAAGCATAATCAGGAATAGTGATAACACGGCTAAAATTATTGAAACTATTTTTGAATGTTAGCGATTCTTTTTCGCTTAATTTATGTGTAAGGGTAAATTGAGTGCTGATTCGCTGTGTCTTATTTTTTTCAAAATAACTATCAGGGTAATTGCTTTGATCTTTAATATAATCAATGTTTCCGCCAATACGATTTTCGAAAACTGTATTTACGCCGAAATTCAGTTTTGTGTTATCGTTAAAATAAACAAACAATTTTGGGTTGAAATTAAAACGTTCAAATTTTGGAATAGCTGTAAGTTTTATATCGGCTGGATCATAGGGCGCATTGCGGTCATGTGAGGCAAATACGGTCAATCCAATTTTATTGAATCTTTGTGAATAAAACCCATTGATATTCAAGCCAAAGGCAGAGGTTCCATTTAATAAAAATCGAAGCTCTCTTTCTTCTGTTGGTGTTTTAGAGACTAAATTCACCAGACCTGCAATTGCTCCCCCGCCATATAGGGTAGAGGCAGATCCTTTAATGATCTCCACTTGTTTTAAATCCAGTGGAGGTGTCTGAAGTAATCCCAGTCCGCTGGAAGCCCCGGAATAAACAGGAAAACCATCTTTTAATATTTGAGTGTACCTGCCGTCTAATCCCTGAATCCGGATAGAAGAGTTTCCGGAAGTGGCAGAGGTCTGCTGGGTTTGTATACCGGTACTTTCATTAAGCATCATTCTGATATCCCCTGGTTTCATGTTGGCTTTTTCTTCCAGTTCTTCTCCTGCTATAAATTCCACTCGGGTAGGAATATTGCTTATAGTTCGCGTACCCCTGGTAGAAGTGACAATAATTTCATCCATCTCTTCGGCCTCGCTCTCTAATGAAATTTCTAAAAGTTCACCTGTAAAAGGTATTGTAAAAGATGCCATGTGCGATTTATAACCTTCCAAAGAAAAAGAAACATTATAAACTCCCTGCTGAAGATTTTCAAAAACGATAAGCCCTTCTGCGTTGGATAAAGCTGATAAATTTGTTTGCTCAAGTTTAGCCGTTATTCCTTTAAGGGGCTGATTGGTTTCGGCATCTTTAATGAGAATTTTAACGTTATTCTGTGCCTGTGCTGTGCCAATAGTTGTTATTGCCACAATCAATAAAATATATTTAAACATTTATAATTTCTTAATATTAATACATAAATAGGCTCATGATATTGAAATCATGAAAGTAGAACTATTTTAAATATTAAGATATTTTAGGAGGCTGCCAGATTTTACAAATGAAGTAAGAATCGACAAACTTGTCATAGAAGATGGGCTGTACGATTTCATTTATTGTAAATCCTGGTTTCTCAGAAATTATTATAGAATTTTGAGTAATTGTAAAGCCGATACAGCTGCCACAGGAATAAAAGGGAGAGCATTTTCCATTACACTCATTCCCGCAGTCATGGGAATCATTTTTGCAATTTTTCTCGATATCACATTTTGAATGCTTAGAAGATGCAGAACAAGGTACTGTTGAGAGAATCAGTACAATTAATGATAAGAATGTCAGGCAGAATTTCACATCCCAAATTTAGACAATTTTAATATATTATTTTAACTTAATTAATAATTTCTTGTCCTAAGATTCATTTATTGCTAATAATTTATCAATGACCACATTTAGCCGGTAAGCATTCGACAGATGGGAAATTTAAGCCCCAGTTTCTTGAAAGGGGCTAATTTGTAGTTATATTAAAATTTTAATATTGCGAAAAAAAGGAAACAAATCCCATTATACCGGTAAGTACAATCACACATTTCCAGCAGTTAAGCCTGTTTTTCATATTGAATTGTTTTAGAGTTAATTTTTTTATATAAGACAATTTTCATGCCACGCTTAAATGTATAGGGTATATACCGATACAATCAGGGCTTATAAAATTAAAAATAGGTTGAAATTCCTAAATTAAAGCCATCAGTAACAGAAGCGGGATTAGAAAAAATATCTTTTTGTTTTAAATATCGGTAATTCAGACGAATTACTGTTTGAGAGCTGGGCCTGAAACTAATGGCAGGCATTATGCTCCATAAGTCTTCACCGATATTGGTTCCTGTTTCCTTAAATTTTCCAACATTCCAGTCGACATATTCTAATCTGCATGCGATATTTAAAGTTGCTTTTTCCCATCCCAGAATTGATCTTCTCAGGATCGGCTGAACAATATCTATGAAGCCGCCTTTTTGCTTGTTGCCGAATTGTTGAGAATAAGTTTCTGGAACATCAACATAAATCCAGGCAAATTCTGTGGTAATAAAAGTTCTGATTTTTGGCAGTGTAGTGTTAAAGTCCAAGGCAAAAACTGCTACGCGTCTTTTCTTGTCAATCGTCACTGCATCATCCTGGAATTTGTTATATATTCCTCCCATATATGAAATTCCCATTTCACCTATTTTGTTATTTCTAAGCGCTATTTTTCCTGTAAATAAAGGCTCACCGCTATTTATTTCTTCAAATCTTTCAGGGTTATTTTTTGCTGCCGGCAGGAAAGTTTTATTTTCGGTATTCTCAATTATAGAATTATCAAAACTTCCCGATAAATAAGCTTCATATCCAAACATCCAGTTTTTTGTGTATTTTTTTCCAAAAAGTCCCGCACCTGCATTGCTAAATGTATCGGGCAGCATTTGCGTGGATGAAATTGGCCGATCGGTAAATTCCCATTTGGGTCCGTCATGATTTTGATTGAAAGAACCTATTGGATTCAAAATTATTCCGGCCCTTAAATTTACCAAAGGGTCAAATTCGATATCTATAGATGCAAATTCAATTGCAATTTCTTTTCCTCCGTCTTCAAATTCAATTTCACTTAAAAACTTTACCCTTCTACTAATGGCTGATGACATGAAAATAGACAATCTTCTGGCTTGAAATTGATGACCTTCTGATACTCCGTCTGTGGTTAGTTTTTGCCAGTTCATTTCAATGTACCCGCCAATAGAAATCGGTGTTTTATTTATATTCAATGCAGGTCTACTATAAAGGGCATCCATATTTAAGATGTTTTTTACAGTATCTTTAGGAACTCTTTTTAGTAAACTTGGGTCAATTTGTGCACAGCAATTTGCGTAAGAGAAAAAAGCGATTGCCAGAACTAAAGGTAGTTTTAATCTCATTTTAAAGATATTTTTAGAATGTCATTTTCTATTACTACCGGAAATCTCCTAAGATCTGTATTGGCTGGACCGTTCTCCAAAATACCACGACTGCTGAATTCACTTCCGTGCGCAGGGCATTGGAGCTTATCCCCAAAAACCTGTAATTCCGCACCTTGATGTGTACATAACATAAACATGGCGCAATAATCCCTTTGGTCAAACCGATATACGCAAATTGGAGCTTTTAATACTTCATTTTGAATGATTATGTATTTTTTAAATTCTGTTTTGGTTCCTTTTTGTAATATAAAATCAGAAACAGGAACTAAAAGATCGGTATCTTTAATCTCCCTTGAAAGGATCTGAGAAGAAGCACAGCTTTGTAATAAAGTTACTCCGGATATTCCTGCAAGACATCCAAAACCACATGTTTTTAAAAATTGTTTTCTATCCATTATTATAATGATTTTATAAATTTCAGTAAAGCTTCTCTATCTTCTTTAAAAAGCTGCCCAAATGCATTTCTACTTTGCTCGGCCTCGCCGCCATGCAGTTTTATGGCCTCATCAATAGTTTTTGCACGCCCGTCATGCATTAGGAATAAATTGCCGCCTTGTGAATTTTCTGAAAGACCAATTCCCCAAAGTGGAGGAGTTCTCCATTCATAGGTTTTGGCGGTGCCTTCTGTATAACGGTCGTCTAATTCTTTTCCCATATCATGTAAAAGCAAATCGGTATAGGGTGCAAAAGTTTTATAAGAAAGAAAGCTTATAGGAGAATAACTTGTCTTAAGTTCGCTTTTATGACAAGCCACACAATTAATTTGAGTAAAGATGTTTTTACCGCGAATAACAATGGGATCACTTTGATTTCGCTGAATCGGGGCTTTTAAAGTGCTTAAGTAAAAAACAACATCATTGACTTTAGCCGTTAGGATTTCAGGGTCAATTTCTAAATTAGTATAATGATCAATGGGATTAAATAATGATGTAATTCCCATATCCTGATTGTAAGCATTCACTGTCTGATGTAATAAATCATAAGCGGAGGCTTTTTTGCCATACCTTCCAATATATTTTCCATTTTGAGATATCGTATTTGCACCAGTAATAGAATAATTGGGAATACTGATCCAGTTTACGGTACCCGAAATACCGTCGTTATCTAAGTCTTCAGGATCTGTCATAGCCAATATGTCCGCGTCTGAAACATATTGTAAAAAACCAAGCCCGGTAATGGCGGGAGGGGTAAACCTGGAAAAAGTAGCACCTGAAGGAATCTCTTCTGGCAGAAAACCCGGCAAGGCACGGTTTTGGAGCTGGGGACCTCCCTGATCCAGGAATTTGTTACCGGTGTCGTCCACTTGTCCGAAACGAACCAAGCTTGTAAAGAGATGTCCTTTGCCGTCTCCGGCATGACAATTAATACAGCTTGTGCCAACAAACGTTGATCCTAGGCCCGTAGCTCTGGTAAAAACTTCATTCACTGCGATATCACCACGTAAAAATTGCGAAGCTTGCGAAGCGGATAACCCCTCAATTGGGCCGTCTAATAATTCATCATCGGCGGGAAGCTCTACATACGATGTTTCGCATGATAATAATATTAAAGATGACATTATCAGCAATAAAGATTTATTTAAAAAAATATTTATGTAGTACATGTTTTAATTTTTAGACAAATCTAAATATTTTTTTTAGATAATTAATATTTTATCTTTGAATGTTTATAAAAAAATGGGAAGCTAATATCATATAGAAAAAAGTGTCTAAAAATATTTTAATTTTATATAAATTATTTGAGGGTAGACTCTCTTTAGTTAGAACTATATACAAGGTTAATTATAACAGGAAACTTGTAGCACAAAATCGTTTGCTGAACACAGTAATAAAAATGAAAAATATATTTTTCTACTATAAAAATTGAGATTTGTTTACTTTTTTAAAATTTAAATTTCTAAGGTTTAAAAATAATATAACATCTTAATTTTTTGTTATTTATTAAATCTTAGTTTAATCTTAAGAAACTACTTTGAATTATGATGTAAATTAGTGTAAATAAATACAGGTGCCGTTAGTAAATTATTTTCAGGTATTTGTAAGACTAATTTATTAATTAAATATTTACATTATGAACACAGAAAAAAAAGAGGGGCATGTACATCCGGAACATGACAAACATAAGGAACATCACCAGCATCCGGAACATCATGAAGGAGAACAGGGAAAAAATCATCCGGAACATCATGATGAATTAGAACACCACGATGAAATAGAACATCATAAAGAAGGTGAGCATCATAAACAAAGCAAATAAAAGTAGAGAATGCCAAAAAGTCCCCTTATAGTCTTTTGATTAAAGGGGCTTTTTTTATCTGCTTATATTATTAAATTACCGGATTTTATAAAATATAAATTACTTTTCTTTTTCTTTTTTGTAAATTTACAATAATGACTTATCAGAAATCTATTTTCGTAATCTTGTTGGCGGTACATTTACTGACCGTACTTTTCATTCCCTGTCTAGATATGGAAATTTCTAGCAGTGGCGGGAGGACAGTAGTTTCCGAACAAAGAAATGCTGGCTGTGATAGTAATAAAGAATTATGCTGTTCCGTCTGCCACTGTATTACCTGTAAGTGTGATATTTCTCTTCCAATCAACAATATGCTAGTTTTTCCCATTAGCATTGTGATTACCGAGACTAATTTAATAGTATATCAATCCTTGAGGTCTGATTACCTTAGTTCAATATGGCAGCCACCGCAAGAGCGGGGTGAGGCATAGCCAAAATGTCTTTTCACTTACAGGACACAATCCCTTGGGGAGAATTGTCTGCATATTGATACAATACATGCTTGGTTAGCGTATTGAATCAGTATGTCAGCACAATTTATCTATGTACTGTGCCATCTATCTTTATTTTTCTGTTTATTAAAATGAATTGCGGATTATGTTCGCAAATTATTTTAGGGTCGCTGAATAAAATGCACAAACATTTGGCAGGTTTCCAGATAAACACTTTTAAAATCAGGGAGCCCTAAATCTCCAACAATTAATTACCGTCTTAAAAATGAATATTCTAATAATTGATGACCAACCAAAATTTGTAAACTTCCTGCGCATTGGACTCGAGGAAGCAGGACATTTTGTGCATACCGCTGAGGATGGTAAGGAAGGAGTTCTTAGAGCAGCTACAAGAAACTATGATTTGATTCTTCTGAACTGGATTCTTCCTACGGTTGCGGGAATAGAAGTATGCCAGGCAATCCGTGTATCCGATACCCAGACGCCTATAATTTTTCTCACCACAAAAGATACACTCGAGGACACCATCGTTGCTCTGGAGCATGGAGCAAATGATTATATAAAAAAGCCGTTTAGTCTTGAGGAATTAATTTCAAGAATTATGGCATATGAAAGAAAAGCACAAAATTCAGAGCGCGAATACTGGCTTTCAGATATAAATATAAAAATGAATACTTATAAAGTTTTTAAATCAGGTCGAGAGGTTCTACTGACGCGTAAAGAATTTCTGCTGCTGGCTTATCTGCTGCGGCATAAAGGACAAGTATGTTCTCGCGTAGATATTATTAAGGAGGTATGGAGTTCAGACTATGAGTATGACGCAGGCATTATTGATGTTTTTATGAGTAATATAAGAAAAAAACTTCGGATCTCTGCTACCGATGAAAGACTTAGGACTGTAAGAGGTGTCGGTTTTATTGCTAATGAATCTTAAAATAATCAATCAATATTCTACGGGAGATGATTAAATAATTTAAATTAAATATTTTGAAATCAAAGATAATTTGGATGAGCAAGATTGACAGTAATCTTCGATTATATATATCATTATCCATTGGTGCTGCTATGTTTTTTATGTTGGAAAATACTGAAAAAGCATCCGTACATTGGATGGCTTCATGGCTGGCTTTCTCTGGCGCCTATCTTCTTTTATGCTGGATGACAATTTTAAGCTGTCATCCTAAAGATTTGCATAAAATTGCAGAGAAGCAGGATTCAGGTCGCTCTTTAATTATGATATTGATTTTGATGGCTTCTATAATTAGTTTGATTGCTATTGTTTTGTTTTATAGGACTTCAGGTGAAATGAAAGGAACTGAATTGCTTATTCATATTTTACTTACGGTTTTCTCAGCCATATTGGCCTGGTGGCTGGTTCACACGACTTTTACATTTAAATACGCACATTTATACTATGCTGTGGGAGAAGAAAAAGCTGGGAGGCGTGTATTTGGAGGTTTGAATTTTCCTGAAGACAATACGCCGGATTATTTGGATTTTTGTTATTTTTCGTTTGTTCTGGGAACCACATTTCAGGTATCCGATGTTAGTATCACGGCAAGGCATATCAGGAGAATAGTTTTACTGCATGGTATGCTTTCCTTTTTTTTTAATACTATTATTTTGGCCCTAAGTATTAACATAATAGGCGGTTTGATCCAAAAGTAGTCCTATTCTTAGATATAAAAAGATCAAATAATGACTTTTTTATAAAGATGGAATTCATAATTAAAATTAATACTGAAAACTTTACGGTAAATGGCTATCTCAAATATAAAGTATGAATCGTATAGCAAAGGTTTTTGAGTAACTATTTTTGAGAGGCTTTAGAGTAATTTATCATTGGCCTTACCTTAATCTAGCATCAAACAGTTTTATTTGTAAAAGAACAGTATATGGTTAAATTTATTGCCAAATTGTGCGGGCTGTCTAACAGTATTTCAAAAAAAAGATTGTAGTAATCTGAAAATAATATACTGGGGAATTATTTTTTATCAAATATAGGCCCCCTCTGGATGCATTAATGGCTTTATGCATCCAGATACGGCACTATTATATTGGACAATACATTCCCGGATAATTTCAATGATAATGTAATATTTATGAATATTTAATCATTTTGTAAATAATAATATCCATTTAGAGATTTCTTCGGATTTAATTCTATTTACACTCTTACCTCATTTTTACAATTAATCTCCGGAAAAAGGAAATTATGGATTTCAAGTTTTCAAAGATATAAATAATACCGAAGATCAAACTTATTATAAGTGATACAAAATTATAGTTGTTTTTTCCTTGCATTAACTGACAGGAAATTTCAAACACAAAGAAAATAAAAAATGTACTGCAGAGACGCCCGCTTTCACTCTTTCTTATTTTTTTCCAGTTAAAAGGTGAGTGTGACTTTTTATACAGCCAGACATTAGGAAGTATTGCAGGTACTTTTTCAGCCCAGCGAGAGTATTTAAAACCAAACGTACTTTTTAATTGCCTTTCTTTCGCCATCATTATTCTTTCAAGATATATAAAATATAAAAGTGCAAAGGCAAAGATGAACCAAAAGTCACCGGTGATGACAATCATTCCAAGCCATATTATAAAATTGCCTAAATACAAAGGATGCCTGACCATCGAATAAGTACCAGAACTATAATGATTAGATACACCTGTTTTTTTATGTTCATGTGTTGGAATACTGGGAGTGTAACCTACGGTGAGTATTCTAATGGTGCATCCTAGAAGGCTTATTGCCAGGCATAAATATTCAAATAAGCTTTCAAAAGGTGATTGTCTTAAGATTAGCCCATTTGGATTTTTTTCAGACTTAAGCAGTAATAAATAACCTATAAGAAGCATAATGTGGGGAAATGTTTTCCCGTATTTAAGCAGCCATATACTTTGTTTCTCGAATTCTTCCTGAAGTGCCATAATTATAAGTATTACAAGAATTGATATAGGAATGTAAGCAAGTGATGATATAGTAATTTGCATTGCTGAAAATTAGTTTGTAAGGCTAGAGTATGTTTTATCTGCTTAATTTTTAAGATAATAATGGTATAAATACATCATCGATATAACGATGCCTGCAATAATTACCAGAATAGCAAAAAATATAGCAAGATCCCGCAATCTTTTCATGGACTTGGAAGTTTTCCTGCTGTAGCGGGAATGACTCTTGTATACCGGCTGTTTTCCTTTTTTCATTTGTAAAATTTTTAAAGTTATACATTCTTGATATAGGTTCTCTTAAAGTAATTTCTCTTATGGTTCTGGACCAATTGGATGGGATTTGTCGAAGAATCATAGTAATAGACGAAAAAAAACCTGCATTAGGTGTGTACTGGTACTGTTTTTTTCTGCAATTAATTTGTAATTAAAATTATTTCAATAATTTATTGGTAAAAAAATGATCTGCCGTCTGATACCATGCAATCGTTTCTTTTAGAAAAGCCCTGTCCATCGGTATTTCCAATAGACTGTTGTCTTCTTTTTTCCATTTGTAAAACGACTGTCTTTTTTGATCGGATAGGATCATTACTTTATTTCTCTTCATCAAGGCTAGTTTACGGTATGTTCCCAAAAAAGCACGTTGTTCAAATGAATTCTTTAAGACGTCTTTACCAAAAAAATTGGTCTGATAGCTCCAGTTCATAACGCCAAAAAGAGTAGGAAAGATGTCTATTTGCGAACACAATTTTGGAATCTTTTGGTTTTGAGATGCTGGAAGATTTATAATCATGGCTGGAATATGGTAGTTGGCTACATCAATGGCATCTTTTCCTGCACTGCTGGCACAGTGATCACCAATTATGACAAAAATGGTATTTTTATACCATTCTTTTTTGGAAGCTTTTTTAAATAATTCCTGAAGTGCAAAATCAGTATATTTTACGGCTCCTTCACGGCTTGTTCCCGAAGGTATGTCAATTTTTCCTGAGGGATAGGTATAAGGTCTGTGGTTGGAGGTTGTCATGATAAAATTAAAGAATGGAACACCTTCTGTATATTGTTTGTCGGCAACACTTAACATTTTATTATAGATATCCTCATCGCAAATACCCCAGGCATTTTCAAATGTAATTTCATGGTCCTCAATATTATTTCTGATGGTTCTAATCTGGTCACTTAGCACACTTCCACGTCCATGGTCATGAATAGTAAAACCATTACCGCCGAAATAGGAATTCATATTGTCAAAATAGCCATCCCCGCCGTAAAAGAAATTACAATCGTATTGTTTTTCCTTAAAGACGCTGGCAACAGTAAAGAGATTTTGGTTTTCAGGTCTTTTTACAATACTTTGCCCAGGAGTTGGAGGGATTGATAATGTCACAGCTTCCATTCCGCGGACAGTTCTTGTCCCGGTGGCAAAAATATTTTCAAAAAAAATGCTTTTTTGAGCCAGACTGTCCATAAAGGGTGTGATATCCTGCTCATTTCCAAATTCTTTAAGAAAACTGGCACTAAGGCTCTCCACCAGGATAAAAACAACATTTCTTTTTGATGATAATTTCAAAGAGTCATTAATCTTTCTATGTATTGAAGGATATTTACCCGTAAAGCTGGCATTTGAATCTGACAGTTTACTTCGAACCAATTTAAAAGCCTTGTCATCATCAATTGAAGTATAAAATTCATCATACTTCATTTGATTGTTGCGAAAGGCCGCAAAGAAAGAATAAATTCCAGATTTTGAAATTTCAGAATTATAACGGTTAGCAGACCACTCTGCCTGTGCATTTGAAATGTAAGAAGTAAAGAATGCCATAATAACTACAGTTATGGATAAAAAGGCTATTCTAGTGGAAGGTTTGGCGATAAACTCAAAAGTTTTTCGAAATGATTCCCGCCATTTAAAGATCAAAATGATGATCAAGGAGATTAGAACGGTTCCTCCAATTAAGAGTGGCATCGGATATGACTCTTCGATATTGGCCACTACCTCATGGGTATAGATCAGGTAGTCAACAGCAATAAAATTGAATCTAGTTCTGAATTCGTCCCAAAATGTAATTTCGGCAAAAAAAACTAATACCAATATAAATACGATAAGGAATGTGAAGAGCCAGATTAGGATTTTATCAGTATATGTTCCAATCCATTTATTAGGCATAACTGCATAGTATAGCACTGCTGGAAATATAAGAAAGGAAATTGCTCCTATATCATAAAAAAGTCCGGTAAAAAGTGTTCGAAGCAGGTCCAATATCTTCCATGAAACTTCCTGATACTGCCATATAAAAAATAAGAGCCGCAAAAGAAATGAAGCAGATATAAAAAATAAGATTAAATCCCTTATAAGGGCGTATCTTGGTGATAAAAATTGTTTATAAAACATATGATGTATCGTTTTAATTAAAAATTAGAGTTCTATTTGTATATACTAAAAATTGTACAACAATATTTACTGTCGCTAAAAGACATTGTAAGGCAATTCAAAAAATAGCAATCGGCATACAAGCAACTTTTTTAGTGCTTTTTATTTATTGAGGCTTGGACTTAAAAATAGTGGGAGTGCTTTACATTATGCCCAAATCACAATTTTTCAAAAGCCATTTTTTTTGAATCTCAATGTTGTAGACGTAGATTAATAATATCTTAATCGCATCAGGTATTTAATTTAGTATGCCAACAAAGTTTATATGATTTTTTTCTGATCTTAAAACCTCGGTGTGAAGTGCCATACACTTAAACTTTTCTTGTCTTAGTCTAACTCAAATGCATTCTTATGAATCAAAGTGAGCAGAAATTAAAAATAATTAAGCCGCAAGATCAAATCATCCTAAAAAAATAGATTCAACCTTAAGGAAGTTTTCGTAAAGGCAGAATTTCTTTCCAAAAAACAAGCAGTACAAGTACATGTCAGCCGCCAGATATTGTTATAATGAATCAATGTTGCATCAATTTGTTTAATTACATCAGTTCATCATACCCAGTATTAAAAATAACAGGAAACCAAGAAAAAAACAGGCTGTCTGGATTGGCGACTCTTTTTCTTCATGAGCCTCAGTCAGCAGTTCTTCTGTTACAAGAAACAGCAAGGCCGCTAAACCAAATGAAAGCAGTAATTCTAATAATTCCTGAGACAGGTGAGAAAGTAAAGTTATTCCCAAGAGCGCTCCAATAAAGAAGGTCAGGCCAAGTCCTGCCAAAATCAAAAAGTTTTCTGACTTTGAAAAGCTGCTTTTGCGACAGGCTATCACTACGGCCAGCCCTAAAGAAAATGTTTCCAAACCCAGCGCAACAGAAAGCAGTATTCCTTCCTTCTTGCCAGCGGCAAACCCAATACCAAGCAAAAGCCCATCAATAATTAAATCAATGATTAGAGCACTAAGCAGGCCGAATGGCAGCCGATCTTTATTTTCATTTAGCGCATTTTCTGTTTTTTGGTTTCTTTCTGTAAAATACTTTACAAAAAGCATTAAAACAATCCCCATGCTAAAACCTATTCCAACCTCAATAGGCAGATGATTTTTAACAATATCAGGTAAAAGTTCCACAGCTACTACAGAAAAAACAACACCCGCAGCAAAATGTAAAATGGAACTGCGAATTAAACCGCCAGGATTTTTGTAAAGTCCGACAGCCCCTCCAGCGATTATGGTTATTACGGGTAAAAATGCATATCCTAAAACTTCAGAAAGTATTTCCACTGCTGTATATTTTATTTAATATTAACATATCTGTTTCCAGTTGCACTAAATTTGCCTTCCAAGCCTGCTGATCATGATTTGTCGCTTTTTGATCAGCTTACATCCCAGTTGGTTTGATCATCTTTTGTATTTGTCCTTTTACTATTCTCTTAAAGACCGCTTATTTATCCTCTTCGTGGTTATTTGTTTAAGATAAAACAGTCTGCAGGACAAATGTTTGTCACTACGGCCACTAGCAAAACTAATGGCAGTATATGACAATTTAGACCAGCTCGGAATTCTGAGCTTATAAAGAACTGTGTATCGGGGTGCTAATCTTCTTCGCCGCTGTTTTTCATTTTCGACAGTAAATCATAAGCGCCATTAATAACTATTTTAAGGTTTTTATAATCAGTCTGTTCATCAAAAATGATTTCAGTATAGTTCAATTCTGAGATTCCTGTTTTAACGTTCATTAATTTAAAACGGTTTACATTACCATGCTTATCTTTTGTCTGGCCATCTGCTACAAAGATATATTTACTCCCTTCGAATTCCACAACAGCTTTTGAAACTACTGCAGGGACCTGTGAGCTTCCGCTCTCAACGAGGGCTTTCAGATACATACCGGGCAAGAGATTCTTATCATTCTGATCTAATTTACAGTGGATCTGCACCGTTCTTTCTGCACTGATTTCTCTACCGATTAAAGTTACAGTAGCGGTTCTTTCTTTCGTTTCATTTGCAAGTGTGAACCTTACTTTTTGACCTATTTGAAGTTTTGGAACATCTTTTTCAAATACGGTAAGTTCAGCGTGAAGATTTCCCGTGTCGGCAATTTTAAAGAGAACATCTTCAGAATTTACAAAAGCGCCAATATTTGTATTTACTTGGGTCACATACCCATTTATCGGTGAATATAATGGAATTGAGCTTTGTATAGTTCCCTTTTCAAGGCTTGAAATATTGACATTCATTAACTGCAGTTTTGATTTAAGCCCTGCAACGCGTGCGCGGACACTCTCATATTCTGATTTGGATTTCTGTAATGTTTTTAACGCATTAACATTTTCTTTCGACAATTGCAGCTGACGATCATAATCCTGTTTCAAATAGTTCAACTGGCTTTTAAGATCGATATAATCCTGCTGAGGCTGTATATAATCAGGGTTTTGCATCATGGCCACGAGCTGGCCTTTGCTTACTTTCATTCCCTGTAACAATGTTGTACTCTTCACAAAGCCTCCAAACGGTGTAGATATGGAAACAAGATTCTGCGGAGGAACATCAAGTATGCCATTTACCTTGGTAGTGCCACTTAGCGCTTTTGATTCAATGGAGCCGAGTTCGATAGCTGCTGAATTATATTGCTCTGCGGTAATCTCTACAATGTCTGCCTGTGCTGCAGGTTTTGCCTCAGCTGCAGCAGGCTCTGATTCCTTGGTCTTATCGCCGCATGCTGTAAACAGAGTTACAGCTAAAAATAACATAGATGTTTTATATAGAATATTCATATTTTTTGATTTTATCTTGATAATTGGTTTGTTCCTGAAAGGTATTCCAACAGGGAAATACTCAAGTTGTATTGTAAAATTGCTGACAAATAATTCTCCTGGATTCCTGTGGCGGTCCTTAAATTAAAAAAATTTTCGGCATAACTGATATCACCATTTTTGTATGCGCTTTCACTTTTGTTTAAGAGTAGTTCAGCATTTGGCAAGCCAGATGTTAGATAGTAATCAATACTTGTTTTATTTTTCATGTATTCCTGCGAGGCCTGCTCAAACTGTCCTTTTATCGTTATCTGTTGACTCTCCAGTGTTTTAGAAGCTACCTGAGTATTAATTTCGGCTGCTTTTACTCTTGAACTGTATGAGCCAAAGAAAATTGGTAAAGAGATACCGGCCTGAAACCCCTGAAACCTGTCGCCTGAACGGGCGAGCTCGGTTCCCGAAGCATTAAGAGGAGAACCTATAAGGGATTGATTAAAATAACCAAAGGTTAGATCGGGCAGTGCTTTTGTTTTCTGTACTCTTTTTTGAAGTTTTGCAACCTCGATCTGTTGCTGTATAAATGCCAATGCAGGATTTGAAGATGCAAGTGCAGCATTATCCACAGCTGTATAATCGGAGAGTACTAAAGTTTTATCTGCAATAGCTATACGCTCGCTGCTTCCCAGTAATGCTTGAAGCTGAGAAAGATAAATTTCAATATTTGCCTCGTCCTGTCTTAAAACATTCCGTGTTTCGTTTAGTTGTGTCTCAGCAGTGCTTTGTTCCAAGAGGGTACTTTCCCCTGTTTCGAAGCGCAGTTTTGCTGATTTAAGGAAGCCGGAAAATATACTGTCCTGCTTTCTCAGAAGGGCCTGCCTAGCATACAAATACTGTAAATTTGTATATGTGTTTCTGATACGGTAGATTAGTTCATTTTTAGTGATATTGGTTCTTAACTCACTACTTTTTACCAACGCATTTCCTAATGCTGCATTTGCTCCAAAGACAGTTGGAAAAGGAATAGTCTGGGATACAGCAAAATTTTTATCGTTTTTTACATAGCTGTTGTATTGTCCAAACTGACCTGAAATTTCAGTTTTTGGGATTTCTACAGCGGATTTTTTCAGCTGTTGCTGATAGTTAATATCCAATTGTGAGATGAGTACTTCGCGGTTGTTTCGCAATCCCTCTTCGATAGACTGTTCTAAGGTTAAGGTCTTATTTTGTGCTGTAGCAAAATTAGCTGTAAGCACCAAAACAATAATGGCTACTGTTGGATTTATCTTCATAGCTTTCTTATTAAATTTTTCAAACCATATATAAAGTATTGGCAGAACCAATAAAGTAAGCAGCGTTGCAGTAAATAAACCGCCTATTACAACTGTCGCCAGAGGTTTTTGCACTTCTCCTCCACTACCATGGGATAGAGCCATTGGCAAAAATCCAAGTGAAGCCACAAGGGCTGTCATTACTACGGGCCTTAGCCTGACAGAAGTTCCCTTTATAACGATTTGTTTCAGGTCATCCATACCTTCTCTCTTCAGGAGATTAAATTCGGCAATCAATACGATACCATTTAATACTGCAACACCAAAAAGAGCGATAAAGCCGACTCCGGCCGAAATACTAAACGGCATGCCTCGCATCCATAAGGCAAATATACCTCCAATGGCTGATAAAGGAATGGCAGTAAATATTAGCAATGCCTGCTTAACGGAACCAAAAGCAAAGAACAATAATAAAAATATCAGCATAAGCGATGCAGGTACAGCAATAGTCAGACGTTCTTTTGCAGCCTGCAGATTTTCAAATGTACCTCCATAAGTAGGATAATAACCTGATTCGAATTTAACCTGTGTGTCTATTTTTTTCTGAATTTCAGCAACAACACTCTCTACATCCCTTCCACGCACATTAAAGCCGACAATAATTCTTCTTTTGGCATCTTCTCTCTGGATCTGGTTTGGACCTTCTTTAAAACTAACATTGGCAAGCTGATCTAAAGGAATCTGATTTCCATTAGGGGCAGTAATAAAGAGGTTTTTTATATCATCGATCGACTGTCGATTTTCTTTTCCAAGTCTTACTACCAGACTGAATCTTTTCTCGCCTTCAAAAACCAGTCCTGCGGCTTCACCGGCAAAGGCCGAGCGAATCGCTGTATTTACGTCTTCTACATTTAGACCAAACTGTGCTATTTTATCTCTTTGAAAGCCAATTACAATTTGTGGCAGCCCCGAAACCTGCTCCACATAAATGTCCTCTGCACCATTGATTTTACCCGCTATTGAACCTATTTGTTTAGCGTATTTGGATAGTTTATCTAAATCTTCACCAAATATTTTAATGGCCACGTCCTGTTTTACACCTGAAATTAATTCATTGGAACGCATTTGAATCGGCTGTTGGAATCCAAAAGTGGCTCCTGCTATATTTTCTTCAAGTTTTTTCTGCATCAATTCTGCGAGGTCGGCTGAATTGTCAGCACTTGTCCACTCACTTTTATCTTTTAAGATAACCATCATATCACATGCTTCTACAGGCATGGGGTCGGTAGGAATCTCAGAAGAACCAATCTTACCAATAACTTCCTTTACTTCAGGAAAATTATCTTTAAGTACCTTAGCTGTTTTTTGTGTTGTTTCAATGGTCTGAGAAAGGCTGCTGCCGGTCAGAACTCTAAGTTCTACAGCAAAATCGCCTTCTTCGAGAGTCGGAATAAATTCGGCTCCGAGATAAGTAAACACGATCATGCTTAATACCAGCATTCCAACGGCAATCCCCACTATAATAGCTTTGGAGCGAAGTGCAAAAGCCAAAATCGGTGTATAGGCCCTTTGTATAGCATTAACAATCCGATCTGAAATGTTTTCCTTTACAGCTACTTTTTTGCTTAAAAATAGCGCACTCATAACAGGCACGTAAGTCAATGAAAGTATAAAAGCTCCCAATATTGCAAAAGATACTGTTTGTGCCATAGGCCTGAACATTTTGCCTTCTACGCCTACCAATACCAGAATTGGTAGATATACGATAAGAATCACGATTTGACCAAAGGCAGCAGAACTCATCATTTTACGCGCATTACTCATAACGCTGTGATCCATCTGTTCCTGTGTAAGGACCTGGCCCTTATGTTTGACATGCAGATAATGCATTGTGGCCTCTATAATAATGACGGCCCCATCTACAATTAATCCAAAATCAATTGCACCCAGGCTCATCAAATTGCCATCGACACCAAAGAGATTCATGAGGCATATAGCAAATAGCATAGCCAGTGGGATTACAGATGCCACAATAAGTCCGGCTCTCAAATTTCCTAAAAGCAATACCAAGACAAATATTACAATAAGGGCTCCTTCTGCAAGATTTTTGGTAACTGTGCCGATAGCATTGTCAACCAATTTAGTCCTGTCTAAGAAAGGTTCTATAGTAACACCTTCCGGCAGCGTTTTTTTAATCTGCTCCATTCGGGTTTTTACATTCCCAATTACTTTGGATGCATTGGCCCCTTTTAACATCAAAACAATTCCGCCGACCACTTCACCTTCATCGTTTCTTGTCATTGCACCATACCGGGTAGCTGCCCCAATATTAACCTCGGCGACATTTCGAATTAAAACAGGAGTACTGTTAGCATTGGTTTTAACGACAATGTTTTCAATATCATCAACATTATTGATTAAACCCTCGCTTCGAATGAAGTAGGCATTTGGTTTTTTATCAATATAGGCTCCGCCCGTATTTTGGTTGTTTTTCTCAAGTGCTTGAAAGACATCATTTATACTGATGTTCATACTGCGCAGTTTGTCAGGATTAAGGGTTATTTCATATTGTTTAAGAAAACCTCCAAAGCTGCTGACATCAGCGATACCGTCAACTCCTAACAGCTGTCTTCGCACAATCCAGTCCTGAATGGTACGAAGCTCTGTGGCATTATACTTTTTTTCCTGTCCTTTTTTAGGATGCAGTACGTATTGGTAGATCTCACCTAAGCCGGTTGAAACGGGAGCCATCTGCGGCAATCCCATACCAGGAGGAATTTGTTCGCTTGCTTCGCTAAGACGTTCTGCAACTTGCTGTCTTGCCCAGTAGATATCAATATTTTCCTTAAAAACAACAGTAACAACTGACAAGCCGAAACGGCTGAAAGAGCGAACTTCCTCTATGTCTTTAATAGTTGCCATTGTCTGTTCCACAGGAAAGGTGACAAAGCGTTCAATATCTTCTGCTCCGTTGCTTGGAGAACTGGTTAGGATTTGTACCTGATTGTTTGTAATGTCAGGGACCGCATCAATAGGTAGCTGTCTGACGGAATAAATTCCCCAGATTATTAAGGCTAAGACCATAAGCCCAATAATCAATTTGTTCTTTATAGAGAACTGGATGATTTTGTTTAACATGAATGAAAATTTAGTTAAATGACGATAAATAGTATGGCATGATGCCACAACGAATCACTTCGATCAGATCGAAAATACAAAAGTCATTTAACTAATTTTGGGCGGTTGCCAGATGGAACCGTGAAAACGGGAGTAAGCTACTGAAACGTAGCTTTGTTGTTTTTTTCTTATAGGTGAACTTGCGATCACTTCTTTTGCGATCTGGCTATCAAAATCCAAACAAAGAATGGTTCTGCAGCAATTACAGGTGCAAAACGGAGAACAATCATCTTTACTTTGTTTTTTATGTGAAGAAGAATCTAAGAAAGAAACATGTGAAGTACTCAAGGCATTACTCTGACTATCGGCACATGGAATGGCCGAAAGGGTGATGAAAATCAGAGTTAATATGGTGCATATGTATTTCACGAAAGCAAAAATACATAATTATATAATATGGATGCAGATAATTGTTTTTTTTTATTATAAGCAGGAATCCATTTTAAATTATACAGTTCAACTTTCTACATTTTTTCCAGATTAAGCACAATAACTTAATACAGGTGACAACAGATAATTTAGAAAATAATGTAGCAGCAGTATCCGATTTAGAACACATTTATAAAAAAATTATGGATCCATACTATTTGTATGAACCCATAATTTTTAAAATTCCGTAATCTTTTTGCATTTGTTTACTGAAAATAGTAAGATGCCATTTTTTATATCAAGCTAGTTCTCTCAGATAGATAAAATTTTCAGTAGTAAATGTTAGATTTTTAATCTTTGGATCCTAACGGCATTAAGTATAGCTAAGAGCGATACCCCAACATCAGCAATAACAGCTTCCCAAAGGGTAGCAACCCCCCCGGCGCCTAATGCCAACACTATTACCTTTACGACCATTGCCAGGATAATATTCTGCCAAACAATTTTTTTTGTAAGTTTTCCAATTTTTATTGACGTAACGATCTTAGAGGGCTGGTCATTTTGTATCACAATGTCAGCAGTTTCGATTGTGGCATCACTGCCCAGTCCACCCATGGCAATTCCGGCATCTGCCAATGCTACAACAGGAGCATCATTGACGCCGTCACCGACAAAAGCAATTTTCTTTCCTTCATTTTTCAGCGCTGTAACTTTTTCTACTTTTCCTTCCGGCAGCAAATCTCCATAAGCATTGTCAATGCCCAGGTTTCTGGCAACTTCATCGACAACGGTTTGCTTATCGCCGGAAAGCATTACAGTTTGTATTTTTAATTCATGTAAATCTTTGATGGCCTGTAAGGCATCTTCTTTTATTTTATCTGCGATCGTTATATGTCCTGCATACTTTTCATCAAGGGAGAGTACTACAATAGTATATACAATCGCATCAATTTCGGCAGGATATTCGATGCCAAATTTTTTCATGAGTTTTGTATTTCCGGCAAGGACTTCCTTGCCGGCTATGGTTCCTCTGAGTCCATGGCCGGATATTTCTTCCACGTTGGAAATTTCTATACCTTTAATTGAATCCTTCCCGGCATGTTCCACAACAGCAAGTCCAATAGGGTGTGTGGACTGGCTTTCAATAGCTGCGGCATATTTAAGAAGCTCCTCCTGGGGAATTTCTTTTGATTTGATATCCTGCACTTTAAATATACCTTCGGTAAGAGTGCCTGTTTTATCCATGACAACTACATTAATTTCAGTCATTACATCAAGAAAATTTGAACCTTTAAAAAGTATGCCATTTCTTGATGCCAGTCCGATTCCACCGAAATACCCAAGTGGTATCGAAACCACAAGAGCACAAGGACAGCTTATGACCAAGAACACTAAGGCTCTGTAAAACCATACATTGAAAACATAAGGATCTACGAAGAAAAAAGGAACAAAACACACTGCGAGCGCCAGGGCAAAAACAATAGGAGTATAAATTTTGGCAAACCTGCTAATGAATAACTGTGTTTGCGATTTGCGCGATGTGGCATCCTGAACCATTTCCAAAATTTTACTTAGCTTGCTATCCTGAAAAAGTGAGGTTACCTTGATTTGGGAAACGGTATTTAAATTGATCATACCAGCGTATATCTGTTCTCCTTTATTTTTGGTGTCAGGTTTGCTTTCTCCTGTGAGTGCTGCTGTGTTAAATGAAGCTTTTTCAGAAAGCAGTTCGCCATCCAAAGCCACTTTTTCACCAGGCTTTATTTGTATAATCTCTTCTGGTTTTACTTCTTTGGGATCCACGACTACAAAACCGCCATCTCTTTGAACAGCAACCTTATCAGGCCTGATGTCCAGAAGTGCCTGAATGCTTCTTTTGGCGCGGTTAACTGCAGCATCCTGAAACCACTCGCCTACCGAATAAAACGCCATCACAGCAACACCTTCACTATAAGACCCAATCGCAAATGCCCCAATCGTGGCAACGCTCATCAGGAAAAATTCGTTAAAAAAATCAAATCGTTTAGCTTTTCTGTAAGCCATATAAAGTACATTGTAGCCTGCAAGGAGATAAGCGGCAGAAAAAATTATAAGGTTGGCAGGGAATGGCGGGACAAACTCAAAGCCAAATTCAAGTACTAACATTGCCACCAGTATTATAATGGCAAGTAACAGCTGCCAGTGGCTTTTCCATCCCGAATCCGTATCGGTAGCATTATGGTCGTGACCATCATCATCTTTATGTATTGTTTGTTGCTTTTCCGGAGCTGCTTTATCGTGCTCAGCATGATTGCTAAGTTGGTCTCCGGCCTGAATATCTGAATTATTGCTGTTTTCAATCATAATATCTGTTTTTAAATAGTGTGAAATTCATTTCACAATGTTAATCTAAGTTAATTAATGTAATAATAATTGTCTGGTGCCAGCGGCGGTATGGCAGTATCACTGCATATTTCTTTGATGTTATTTTCAATCACGGCGCTTAATGCACTCATGGGTACATCGGTTGGACTGTTTTCGAATGGGTCCTGCATAATGATTGCAGTTTTTTCTACTCCTATAAGCATTGAGGCTACAACTATGGTTAGAAAAATTTCAAGGATAGGAAAGTTATCTTCAAGTCCAAAAGGAAGTATGGAGATTAAGACGTAAATTAGAAAGTGAATCAGTAAGCTGTATGACTTTGGAAATACGGTATTTTTAATTCTTTCACATTTTCCCATTGCATCGTTCAGACGTGCAATGGTCGTGTCGATCTGTACCTGCTTGTTATCGTTTATCTGGTAGGTTTTGCAGATTAAGGCAAGCTGGTCTGCGTGCCTGTTGAGAAGTTCGGCGGGAATATTATTGGCCGTAATTTTATGTTGTTCTAAATAGTGCAGCACTTTCTCAGAGAAAGGGATCTTTCTCAGGCTCTCTGACAAGGCATAGCACCAAATGGTCTGTCTTTGTGCAAATTCTTTAAGTTCTCTCTGATATTCCAGCTCAGGTAAAAACTGCTTGATCTGTCGAAGAAGTGTTCTGGAATCATTTACAATTTCACCCCATACTTTCCGTGCCTCCCACCAGCGCTCATAGGATTGCGCCGTCCTGAAAGCCAGAAGTAATGCCACTATAGTGCCCATTATGCCGGTTATAGGCAGAGGTATGGCAACCTGCCTGAGTATGGTCACGTGATCCAGTGTGCCTATTAAAACCGCATAGATGACTATGGCAGTAATATCACGCCAGATGGATCTGAAAAAATAGATTATTGAATCTTTATTGTTTTTAACTAACATAGTATGAACTTTCTTTAATGATTAATTCATTTAGGTATCTCAGACGAAGATTCTAAGTTTTTCTGACTACCTTAATTATTTATTATTAGTAGTATATTTTAAGGATGATCTATAGGTTTTCATCATGGTTATATTTTATCTTTTTTTTCCATCTTACATACCATTTTTGATGATGCAGTGAGAGCAGGTAGTATAAAACAGCGGAACTTGCCATAGCAATAAGGTACATGTTAAGGCCCACAGCTACGCCTACAGCAGAAGTACACCAAACTGTAGCGGCTGTTGTTAGTCCATGTGACGAATTGGCATGATTGTTCCTGTATATGATTCCTGCGCCAAGGAACCCCACACCAGTAACAATATTGGCTATTACCCTTGACGCGGCTGCAGGATCATTGGCTAAATGAACCGTGATGGAGGTAAACAGAGTAGCTCCAATGCAGACTGCTGCATAAGTTCGTACTCCTGCATCATGGTCATGTCGCTCTCTGTCCAGACCAATCAGAAATCCTAAAATAAACGAAACAATTATTTTGATAATTATTGCAAGTTCTGTGTTAATATCCATATGTATCTAAATTAAGAATTAATTTCCAACTATAAAAATTTCTTTCATTACTTTCGAAACCAAATACTGATAAAGTTTACCTGGTCGTGTAAGCAATTTCCTCTGAGTATATTGATTGTTTAAAATATACACTATTTTAATGTGGCAAACAATGTACCTCCCTTTTATTTATATGTTTTTCTTTTTCACAACCCTATCGTAGGCCAATGAATGTAAGCCTTCGTCACAATGCTTTCCACTTGTTTCTGCAGCAAGTTTTTAACAGGTATATATTTAAAAAAAGTAATGCAGGTTTTATTTTCATTTTTAGCAGTGATTGCGCTGTTGTCATCTAAAGGTGCTAGTAAATACTGTTTTGCTGAGTTTTGCAATATCATCGTACCTCTATTTTAGGCTTTCTAATATGTAATTTAAAGATACTGTCTTTGCATCACGGCTACATCAAATAACAGTGTAATGAAATAATATCCTTCGGTTAAATGTGCGACAGAGAAATGACGTATTCTTGTGCGTACTAGTAAAAAAGACTAATATAGAAATCATCACGATAAAATAATTTGGAAAAGGGCAAAGGGTTATCTTTTTACTTTCTTTGGATACAGTAGATTTGAATCGGTTATTTCCCGTGTACACCCTTTTTTTGATACTGTCAAAATATAATTATTATAACATAATTATACACCTTCCTGACTTAGAGTCGCCATAATAAATAATATTATGAAATAATCTGTGGAGGCTGCCAAATGCTTCCAAAGAAGCTTGACGTTAAAAGCGATTGGTAGTTGGAAACCTGAGGTGAAATTTTATGAAGTACAATAGTAAAATCAATAGGCTCCTTTTCTACAGCACTAACAACGTGAATGCCACAACAGGCACAACAGCATAAGGGCGAGCATAAATCATTTTTTGTGTTGTGTGAAGTTGTATCCTTGCTAAAATTGAGCTGTTTCACTATTCCAGAGGATGATGAAACAACAATTTGCATCTGCGTATCTGCGCAGGTAAAACACGGCAGGCTTAGCAGATAGATTGTTAATATGAAGTTGAGAAATTTCACATTATAAAAGTATACAATTAATTTTATTGAGTCAATAGAAAACTAGAAAAAAACTCTAGTACCTATTTTTTATCGTGACTTGATCTTATTTTGAACTGCTTTTTCCGTTATGATGAGATTATGTTTGATTAGTAAACGCTTAAAGTTGTTATGTTTGATGTTGTTTCTTAGATGATAGCATAAATGTTCCACTTATATATGCCGGGGGAATTTAGAATGCGAGAATTTGATGATAAGAAACTAACATATGTATAAAACCTAGAGACGTGTTAATAGATTATTAAAGATGTCTGAAAATAAAAATATTAAAACACACAAACATCATTAGCTATATTGCGATTGCGTAATGAGCAATATAGCTAATGATGTTGTTCCGTTTTAAAGCGCCCCGCAATTGCCCGACCAGAGGAAGCCCAATTGCGGGGCGGCGGGGCATCAGCCTACCGCTATAGGTTCTAACCTAAAAGTGCCAAGATTCAGAAAAAATCCTCTCTGAGCAGTCATTCCTTCACGAAATAATTTCCATAGTAGTGATGCCCCCATACTGGCAAGTGTCGCATTAATAAATAAATCCTGTTTTTCAAGTGCCTCGGCAAGCGAACAACTCGGCTCATTGTTATCGCTCTGTACTTGCAGTAATTCCTTAAATTCATCGGTTACCATCGGAAGACTCGGTACAGTCCTGTATAGTTTGGAATCAGGCTGTTGGATTTCCGTGATTGTTGAGAGTATCGCCTGACCGGTATTTTGAGCGTTGCCGAGATCAAGCCAATAGAGGGATTTGTTGCGTTCAAAATCATTATTTCCATTACAGTTCTTAAAGAAATCTGCAATATCAAAACGTGCCGATACGGTATCAACACAACTAATGTAAATATTTGCTCTGCCACGATTGGGCAGGGATTTCAAATTAGCCGTTGAAAATTGCTCTTTTATGGCTTTCCAATTCGTTCCGAAAAAGCGATTCGTACGATTTATAAGTGCTACTGCTTTGGGAAGTCCAACCTCAGCATCTGCAAAAAGCTGTCGTCCCTGATTGGCTTTGGTAACCACATCATCATCAAACAAATTAACCTGTAGTCCGGGATGTCCCAATGCGATAAGGCTGTGGTTCATTCGTGCGAGTTCGGTGAGCATCCTGCTTCCTGTTCCTCCTGCGCCAATAAGGTTTACCGTTATTGGATTGGCTGGGTTTATCAGGTAATTGTGCGTGTAATGCATGACGCTTTGCGTGTTCATGATAGTATCTTTTTAATTGTTAAACCATTTTTGAGTAAGGATTTTATGGGAAATGGTTTATCGCTACCCACAAGTTTCTGCCAAAGCTGAATAATGTTTCCTTTTACAGGACTTTTATTTCCAATCAGATGACTGAAATAGCTGTTAAAAAAATACTGTTCCCAAAGCGAAATGAATTCTTCCAAATGGCAGTCTGACTTTATAGTAACTGATACCGTCCCCATGCAGACCCTGCCATCGGCATATAAATTAAAAAACGGTGCATGATAAAGGGGTGTCTGTTCGTTTATTTGCATTTCGGTGTCTATTGCATAAATGTACAGCGTGTTTTTAGAGGCTTTCCATAACAAGGGAGGCACAAATGCTTCTCCATTTGTAATTCCTAAACTCTCCACGAAAAACAAACTGACTTTTTGGGCAGGGGTGTACCAAATGGCAGAACCATTATGCTCGGGATTCAAGTGCAGTACATTTCTAGGAAGCAGTCCTGATGGCTTTAAGAATTTACGGGTCAGTTCGTCTGATGTATCAAGGGCACTGGCAAGCTGTGTACTTTCTTTAAGGCTTAAAGGATGGGCGTTTATGGGACAGCCATTTTTATCCATATCATAGGCTTCCACATAAATGGATTTTTCAGCAGAATGGTTCTGATAGACTACAAAGGCTTTTACAGGATTGTACAATGTTCCGAATGCGGAGGTTATATTTTTCATGGCATATTATTTAAAAGGGTGCATAAATCATTTAGAAGTGGAAACAGCCTGTATTCGAAATCGAGCGTTTTATGGATTAACTCATTTTGAGAATCATAGATTTGCAGGAGTGTCGGCTCTTCTATTTCGGAGCATTCGTTAAATTCATCATTGATTACCCGTGCAATATTCTCATAGAGCAGACCATCAGTGTCTGCTATAAAGGAAATGTACTGTTCTGCTCTTATAATCCCCTCATCTTTTTCAAATTCCCGATTTGATGTGCTTTGAAAAATAGTGCAAGCAGGATATTCGAGCATTAATGTTAATGCCTGTTTGGCAATACACAGACAGTCTTTTTCGAAACTGTTATTGAATTTATAACTGCTTATGCGTTTTTCAAAGACATTTAGATGATAGGGATTGTACATTTTACGGTGTATAACATCCCCACAGTAAGATGCCTTATTCAATTCTGAAATCATGCTGTTACCTGCTTCAGACTCTTCATCTTCCAACTCATCAATCATCCATTCTTCCATACATTCATAGTGGTAAAATAGACAACTGCTGTCTTCCCTGTAATACGGAATCCCTGCAATATGGTATAGATAGGCAAAAACAGACAGCAGTAGTTCTGCGGTTTGTTTTTGTTTCCTGTCCTGCAATAGCTTATATAAAGGCAGTACAGGAACATAGTACAGCGTATTGCATGTGTTATAAATATGCCGGGTTGCTAATTTTGCACAGCCATTATTACACTGCATAATGGACAATTCAATATCGCGCCCCAAACGGTTCAACTGCTTCTGAGCATCACAATGTGCTAATAATATATTATAGGGATAGGATTTGCCTGTAGTATCCAAAACCTCAAAGCCATACAATCCTGTCAGGATAGCAAGAGAATTAAAAAAATCATTTTCCACCTCATATTGGTCTGGTATTTTTTTACCCATTTCGAACAATGGCAGAAAAGAATGTCTTAAAAAACCATCGGCAGGAGTTCGAGCGGAACCGAACTGTTCGGGTTCTTTTTTACTTGATGCGCATCGGGAAGCCTGTTTGTGTTTTCTGCGAATTCCCCTAACTGTCTGTATAGTCTGCATAACTTTTTGTTTTTTGGCAGTTTGATACTGCCTGTTATGGTTTTTGTTTTCATGGTTTATCCTTTTGTGCCGATCTGAGCTACAAATTTGTACTGCACGGCATCGTCATTTATAACAGGTCCCTCTATGGATGCCGTGGTTAAAATCGGATAGGTCTGCGCATAAAAATTGAGTACCGCTTCGGGGCTGAACGATGGCGATGGGTCGGCGAGTTTTATATCTACTTCTTTATCCCTGAAGATAAAAATGCGCTCTAAGGTGGTGGCTGTTAACATGGCTCTTCGGTTTTGGGGTCATTGAAAAGGTCTATCGGGAACTTATCAGAAAGCTCAGCTTTGCGGGCGTGAATAATATCCTTATACTCGGGGTACAGGTCGGCAGGTGGCACTTTCATCCATGCTTCTTTAAATTTACCTGCCGTTTCGAGTTCGTCTGCTTTTTTCATGGCTGATTCGTATTGTTTCTGCAATTCGGATTTCTCCTTATCTCTTTTCAGAATGTTGTCTTTTTCCATCTGTGAATTCACTTTTGCCTGTTCCTTTTCTTTGAGGAACTGTTCCATATTGGCAAAAAGCTTTGCGGTATCTTTTACAGGCTCTGTAATCGCTTCAAAAAATCCGTTGTCGAGTTCCTCCGCCGTGCCTTTTAGCAAAATAGGCGGTACTTTTTTGCGGGCATCATCGCCAACGGTATCATTAAAAAACAATACCGATACGATTAGTTTGTCTGCTTCTTCTTTGACTATGTTTATTTTCCAATTCCCTGCTACCTGCAAGGCGAGGATTGATTTAAAAAAATTGGTTTCCATTGCTTTACTATTTAGTTTGTTTTACCTCTAAATCACTAATTGCTACTAACTTTTCGTACAGGTCTTGCCAATAGGCTTGCCGTTTTTTATCAAAGTTTTCAAAGAGTTTGTCTTCATGGGCAAAATTCCTGAAGTAGTCTGCCTGTTTTATTGCCTCTGCTAAATTTAGAACTTCAATATTCTCTCCATTTCTATCTTCTATCTGTATCATGATTTCAGGGTTTAAAAGGACAGGCAGGAACTGCCTGTCCTGATTAGCTAATTCAGAATCAAGGCGTCCGAGCCTTTATTGGCAAAATCCACACAAAGGTTAAAAGCAGACTGTGTGCGAATCTGTCCTGTACCACCCATCAAAAGGGAAGTTAATTTAGCCTCTTCATCTTTGTAATTTCTAACATTCTGAAAATATCCTGTGATTGCATTGTAAGCCCCAAAAACAGTCCCTTTGGTTGTGTCCATCAGTTGTGTAGGGTTGCTCATGGCATATTCAAATGCGCTATCGACCATATTGGTAAAACAAGTAGATAATTCGTCTTCTTTCCCATCTTTTATGGTTTTCAGCACTTCCTTATTAGGAACAAGGGCAGACTGTATCAGTTTTTTTACTTCGTTATCCGTGATTCGTATTTTTGTCCAATGGTTAAAAATGGATTCCATCTGCGAAGAAAGCATATCGGATATACCCATTACTTTGTGCGCCTGTTCCAAACGTTGTTTGGCATTGGAGGTATGGCGAATACGCACGGTATTGGTTTTGTTATTCATAGCGGCATTTAGCGTATTGTTACACACGATGCGTATGGGCGTGAATGCTGCCGTTATGCTTCCGCTTCCATCGTGGGAAGTGGTCAGGAAAAGATATTTTTCAATCAAATCATCGTTACCTACCTTGATATAATCAGGCAATTTTGCCGTTATAAAAATGCGTTCCCCTTTTCCGAGGGCTCCTGCGGTTTCGTATAAAATCCCGTCACCGCCCACGATACTGTCAAAAAAAGAAAAGGCATCCCTATTTTGTACAATCTGGTAATCTTTACCCACCACACCGAGTACGGCATCATTATCGGTGCGCACCGTACTGAAATAATTCGGGACTTCTATTTTATTGTTAATGATTTCATTATCCAAAATAATGTCGGCTGAACCGGCTGTAAACAGTTTACGTTTTTCTACTTCATAATCCAAACCTGAGTGGATAATTGCCTCGGCACTTGTTGGGTAATCGGTAATAATCTGCCCCAAATTGTGCCATGCTGTTTGCTTCGTGCTGAAAAAACTGTGTTTTCCTGACTGCTCGTTGTAATTGATATTGTGTGCCATGATGTTACATTTTAAGCGATTACGCTATTATTAAAAAGGTACGTCTGCTGTTTTTTTTGATTTCTTTTCCTTTACCGCTGAATTGGCTGTATTAGTTTCTGTCTTTTTGGCAAAAACCAAAATTTTAATATTATTGGTGTGAAAAGTCAGCGTGCCTACTGCTTCGCCTTCGCTGTTATTGTAAACATTCATGCCAATACGCCCAAAGAGCTGTACAAGAGTTCCTTTTTTAAGCCACTGGGCTGTAGCAGTATTTAACCAATAAGAGCAATTGATATAGGTTGTTACTTCCTTTACTTCGGTACTTCCTTTAGGTTTGTAATTGTCGTTGATGGCAATACTGAAATTGACCACTTGTTTGTCATTGTTCACTTTTTGAACTGATGCATCTGCTGTTACTCGTCCTGTGATTTCCATAATTTTAAAATTTAAAGATTACTACTGTTTTAGTTTCTCTCTAATCCTGCTCCCACAAAAATTGTTTTCAAAACGAAAAAACGGGAAAAAAGAAAGCAAGATGTAAGTGGCTTAAGGATGGGTAAGTGCTATAAGTCCCGAAGGGTGGCAAGGGAAGCGCCGCCATTATGCGCACGGGGCATGCTTAAGTCACTATCTTAGCTGCCCTTTTAGTCCGTTTCGAGTGAAATCATTCACTATATCATTATTAAAAGCTTCAGTATACAGCAGTTCTACTTTTATAGATGGACAAGAAACTTATACATCTATTTTATTAATCAAATTGTATTAAAGAATATTGGTTATTTTAGCCTTGAATCTTAACAAAGAATAAAATGGATGAAAACAGTTCAAATCTTATTGATGGATCTGCCGATATTTTAGAATACGGCATTGATTTTTTTACCGAAAACGAGGCTGTTAAAGATTTTCCTATTATCGGCATAGCCGTTAAGATTGGATTTGCTGTAAAATCCATCAGCGATAGAATATTTTTAAAAAAAATGGAACGTTTTCTGTTTGAATATTCAACAGTGGCTTCTTTGGAAAAAAGTATCCTGCACAAAAAAATACAGCTCAGTGATACTGTGAAAAAGAAAACTGGAGAAGCGGTAATCCTTTTATTAGACAGGTTTAGTGATTTAAACAAACCTTACTTTTTAGCCCAATGTTTTTCAGCGTATATTGAAGGCAGATTACTTTTTGACGATTTTATAAGATTAGGAAATGCAATTGACCTAAGCCACTCTTCTGACTTGTATGATTTTATAAAAACACCAAATAATCAAATGATCTTAGATAGACTACTGCGAACCGGAATGGCGGAAATTTCTAAAAATGCTTCAGCGATGACCCAAAGCGGGTCTTCACCCATTATGCTGACTACTGCAAAGACTGAACTTGGCGAGAAATTTATAGAATTGTTTACTAATATCCAACACCGTTAAATTCAAAATATGAAACCGAAAGAATTATGGAAACTAAGCATCGATGACTTTAACCAATGGAGAAGAGAAAATGATTTGCTTAAACTTTTTAACTGTTTTCAGAAAAGCCTGCCACACTTTGATGAATGGCTTAAGGAATTTAACTTTACGATCGATTTTATACTAAAAACCAATAAACCTGGCGGCTTTTTTTATTGGGATACAGAAACCATATTAGTAAAATCTATAGAGCGGGGATTTGATGATTATTTTTTTATTCCTATAGAAAATGAAGCGCATGATAGGAGGTTACGTGAGAAATCTGAAAGCGATACCACTATTGAGTACCGTTTTATACCTTACTTGAGATGGGCTAAAAATAAATTAGGAAAGGAGAACATTATAGAAAGCAAATACAGCAGCCAGAATACTTTCCGATTTGTTTTAACAAACGCCCCCGATGTCCCTAAAGCTTCAAATACTTTTATCGCTCCAGGAATACCTGTTTTAAAACTTGGTGGAACTAAAATTAAGGGCTGGGGTTTGACAGCAAATGTCAATTTAGATTTTGCCGATTTGGATTTCCTTGTAGTTAAAGGCCATCATCATTTCAGTACGGAGACAAATATTTTCTTCTCAAGCTGCAGGAATATAATTTTTGAAGATAGTGTAGTGAATTTCACTAATTTCTATGGATGTCATTTTGAAAAACTCCAGAGTAGAAATTCACGTTTCTATTCGACAAGGTTTTTTACTTGTAACCTATTTGGAGCAGATTTTGAAAATTCATCACTTGTAAATTTCGTAATAGATAATTCTTCCGTGAGTTCTTTTTCATTCAACCGTGTTGAAGTAGATAATCTTACTTATGTTCCTCCCAAGAAAAATTGGTATTCAGGTGCTGCACTAACGTATGAAAATGTACTGGAAAATTATAAAAGACTGAGGGTTCTTTATCAGAATAATGGGCACAGGAAAGAAGCAGGTGAAGCTTATTTCAATGAAAGACTTTATGAACTAAAGTATAACAAAAGCAGTGTAGAGTTTACAAGACCAATAAAAGTTTTATATAAAATGGGATACGATTATTCAAAACCATTGATTGTGGAAAATGTTGATAAGGCTGGAAAAATAATAGCTGATTCTTTTTCATGTCTTGTATGGGGTTTTGGAGAACGTCCTTTTAGAACATTAATTTCTTCGGCAGTAGTTTTACTATCTTACTCAATATGCTATTTTTTCTCTGGAGTAGCCCCTGTAAACCATGATTTTTCTACTTCTATGTATCTTTCTACCATTATGTTTACTACATTGGGATTTGGAGATTTTGTACCATTCCAGAATGGTAGTTTTAAGATTTTTATGGCAACAGAGGCTTTATTTGGAGTTTTTATTTTTGGTTTATTTATTGCTGGTTATGCCAATAAATCGAAATATTAACTGATTTTCTATTTTAAGCTTATAATTATGTAAGTGGTAGTGATTTAAATGTCATTATACTCTGTTTAGAGTAGAAAAATGATAATCACTATATAATGACTAGATGAATTGTATAATGCCTTATAGTAAGACGCATAATGATATCTTTTTCACCACAGCCTTTTATATGTTCTTTAATTTCAATCCTTTTAAATGTTTTTACTCAAAATTAACTTTAGGTAATCCCTTAACAATATCTACAGTTTGTACACTTACATTAATAATACTCAAAATTAAATCTAAAATATATCTCGGATTCCCAACTTCGGCAGCCCAATCGTTTGGATCATTTTTGATGCCGCTGTCTTTATGGGTGGTCACTGCATAACGCTCCATAACCCATTCGATGGCAGATTTTCCATTTACGACATATTCGTAAGCTGTTACAGGTATATTTGAAATAGAAATACGGCTGTTATAAATGATGGTGTCTTTTTGGTCTTTCTTCGGGAAGCGCATTTTTTCTACGGTATAGAATTCACTTTCGGCTCCTTTTATCTCGACAGCATCAAAAGGCGGAACGGTTTCATAATTGATATGGAGTTCTGCGAGTTCTCGACCTGCTTTGCTAAATTTGAAAAAATCATTAACATCCTCTAACAAAGGTAAACGAGGCAACATTTTTTTTAAGTCGCTGGTGAACATTTCGCGGTATTCCGGGCAATGTAAAAAACCATATACATAATAGAAAATATCTTCTTTGGTTATGTTTTTTCCATATTGTTTTTTAGTTCTTTCTAGTATAAAATCGCTTACTCCATCACGGCGTAAGTAGTCACTCGTGTCGTTAGTGTCAAAAATACTTTTTTGTGAACGGTTGTTTTCTTCGTAATAGTAGAGGGGAAAACATTGACCGTTAAATTGTAATTGAACATCAGGAATGTTATTAGTAATAATTGTTGTAAAATCCTTAGTTCCTCCGACTCCAGAAATACATAATACTAAATTATTCATTGATGAATTTGGAAAGAAAGAATCCATTCTAGAAACAACATTATTTTGTTCTCTACTGAAATATAAAAATTGTTTAAAAAATGGGCGATATAACGATTTTACAATTTTTGTATCATCACAAACTTTATGCCTTTCATTTTTAATATCATTTATAAATGCCCTTGACCAACTAATTTTTGAACTATCATATTTAATAAATTCTTTTGCATCTAATTTTGGATTAATTTCTTTTTCCTTCTTTAATTTATGTAATTCTGAATTATAAAAATTTACGCTGACAGAAACATTCTCTTTTAAATGGTTTTTATTTGATTGATATAGCCATGCGTCACGAGAAGTTTCAAGTCCTCTGCAATAGAGGTTAGAATTCCAAAAAGTATTTTTTTCGGACTTATCATCCATAGCTATAAAAGTTGAAAACGCATCGCTTCTCATATTTATCCAATCTCCATGCTCATTTGTTTCTAAGGTTTCCCACAACATTTTTTCGTTGAAAGCAGAGTCAAATTTTGTAATAATTTTTAGTTTGTCCTGTTGGGTTAGATAATCACCAATATCGTGATAATGGACTGTTGCTTTTTCTTGTATAACAGCAGGATTTTTTATCAGGAAAGTAATTGATATTGGAGTTCGAGAGCCAACTCCAAAAACATTTCCTGATTCCTTCCTGCGTAATTCCCCTTGTGTTCGTGCATTTCCTCTTAAGTTAAACACATAAATAGAGCTGAATTCTCTTTCCAATGATTTACGGAAACCAGAGGTGGCATTACCGTCTAACCAAGCTCCATTGGAGATAAAAGCAATAATACCACCATTTTTATCCAAGCGGTCAGCACTCCATCTGAATGCTTTTATGTAAGAATCATAAAGAGAGTTCTTATTTGTTGCGATGGTTTCTTTTGCATAAGTGTTAGCAATTCTGCTATCAAGAATTGGATAGGATTGATTTTGTGCATTGTCGTTTGCAGAACTTTGCCCTACGGAATAAGGCGGATTTCCCATAATAACCCTTAACGGTGCTTTCTTTTGTTTGGCAACACGATAGGAGTTTTGAGGAAACATTTCAGAAAACATTTTTTCGCTGTTATCTGATTCACCCAATTGGAAGGTGTCTGTTAAGCAGATACCATCATAAGGTGTATATTTCTCTTTACCAATACCATCATCAGGGTCAAGCGTAGCATCATGGTAAGCATTTTCGATATTAACAGCTGCAATATAGTAGGCTAATAAAACAATTTCGTTGGCGTGAATTTCGTATTTGTATTTACGTTCTAAATCTTCCTCTTTGATCAATCCGCTTTGAAGCAGTCGCGTGATGAATGTTCCTGTTCCAGTGAAAGGATCTAGAATATGAACGTTCTCATCTGTCAAACTTCTGCCGAATTCTTTTTGAAGAATGTCATTTACTGAATGGATAATGAAATCGACACATTCGACAGGCGTATAAACTATACCGAGTTGCTCCACCATTTTAGGGAAAGCAGTTTTAAAGAATTTATCGTAAAGCTCGATGATGATGCGCTGTTTTCCTTCGGCATTGTCGATTCCCGCAGCACGCATTTTTACGGATTCGTAGAATTTTTGCAGTACATCGACATCTTTTTCCAAAGCCTGTTCTTCCAAAATAGACGTCATGTTTTGCATTGCTATTGAAACAGCATTGTTTTTAACGAAGGAATAGCCTTCAAACAAAGCTTCAAAAACGGGTTTGGTGATGATGTGCTGCGCCAACATTTCGATGGCTTGATTTTCATCAATACTAGGGTTTATATTTTTTTGTAATCCTTCTAAGAAATTAGTAAAAGCGATTTTATGTTGGCCGTCAGTTTTAACGAGTTTGGTAATGCGTTCCATATAACGCTCCGCAATTTGCGCCACATCTTTCGCCCAAACTTCCCAATAGTTTTTGTCTCCAACTTTCTTGACCATACGGGCAAATATTGCGTTTTGTAATTCTTCAAAATGCAAAGTCATTTGGTCATTTAAATCATTGTTTTTTGTAGTTTCTTCTGAATCATCTTTTCTAACGGGATTACCATTCTCGTCAAAACCCCAAGGAGCGCCACCCACTAAGACATTAGTAGGGCGTTTGTTGTTTAATTCGAGTTTGTTTACCGTTGCATTAAAACGGTCATCATGTGCACGAAGTGCATTGAGGACTGTCCAAACTACTTTGTAACGTTCGTTGTCATCTAAGCCTTTTTCGGCAGCTATATTAGAAGGAACTACAACTGGAATAATAATGTAACCGTATTTTTTTCCTGGCGATTTACGCATAACACGCCCCACGGATTGAACAACGTCAACCTGAGAGTTCCTAGCCGAAAGAAACAAAACAGCATCGAGGGAAGGAACATCAACTCCTTCACTCAAACAACGTACATTAGTCAATATTCTACAATCACCATCTTCGATATCAGATTTTATCCAACCTAATAATTCATCACGATCTGGAGCTGACATGGAGCCGTCAATATGTTTAGAAGCGATGGAAACCATCGTATCTCTTTTCTCTTTTGGTAAGGAATCAATATAAGAATCAGAAGCCGTGTTGTAGGTTTCTGTAATTTTTTTTGAAACTTTTATATTTGAACAAAAGGCGACTGCCCTTTTCATTGGGTGCGGGTCGGAATCTTTTATAATTCCTTCGTCTCCCAAAACTTGTTTTGAAAGAGCATTGATGCAACCTATCAATTTTGAGGCATCGTCCGTCGATATTTCGCTGTTTTCATCGGCAATCATTTTTTGAACTGACGGTGGAATATCGTAATCATTCAACGTAAGAATCAAAACTTTGTAATCAGTCAATAAATCTTTTTCTACGGCTTCTCCAAAACCTATTCTATAGATTTCTTCTCCATACAAATTGGTATCATCCATAGAACATAAAATCACTTCTGCTTTAGCTGCTTTGCTTTTGACTTCGTCATTGTACAGACGAGGTGTAGCAGTCATGTACAGACGTTTTTTTGCTTTTATGAAAGTGTTATCATGCACTTTTGTAAAAGCAGATTCGTCAAAACCTGCAATTTTTATTCCGGTGGTTCTGTGTGCTTCATCGCAAATAATCATATCAAATTCAGAAAAACCATTTTCAAGAATTATTTTTTGCGCTTTTGCGACTACCTCAATAGACTGGTAGGTAGAAAAAACAACCGTCATACCAGGTTTGTTTATTCTTTTGAAAAGATTGAACTGTTTTAAAATTTCCTCAGGGTCGGTTGATGCTGGCAAAGCCAAATCGACTGTGCTGAAAGTGTCAGTGTCTTCATCTTTTGTTTTCTTTTTTGAAATATCAGGATCGGAACAAATACAAATTGCATTAATAGGTTCTTTGGCAAAAGTTGACCATTCACGTAAAGTTTGACCAAGCAAAGAAATGGATGGCACTAAAAACAAAATCATCCCGCTGCCGTCGGTTTCGTTTTCGGCAATACGAAGTGAAGTAAAAGTTTTTCCAGTTCCACACGCCATGATTAATTTACCACGATCCGCAATTTGAAAATTCAGGTGTGTTTTATCTAATGCTTCTTTCTGATGATCTCTTAAATCTCTTCCGGTAATACGCGCTATTTCACCATGAACACCCGATTCCATTTGTGCCCAATCTACAGGGGCATCCTGTAAATCGTGAAGATGAATTCTTGATACTGGAGGGTGTTGGTTTTTGATTGCCTGAGTTGCATTAGGGCCCCATTTATTTGTTGTTGAAATCCAAAGGCGGTGTGAAAAACCAACGGTTTTTAAATCTTCATTTTTAAATGTACGGCTTGAAGTAGATAGAAAAGAATCTACAGCCGGTTTGTCTATTAATGATGTTTCGTGATAACATTTACATTGAATAGCCCAATAATCCCCATCAATAGTGAGAGCAACTAAATCTATACCGGTGTCGCCACTACCTAAATCATTTTTTCCGGGAAATTCATCCCACATCCAAACTTTTTTGAATCTGTAAGCATATTGAGGGTCGGTTAAAAGATATGCTTGCATTAATCTTTCAAAACGAGCTCCTTTATCACGTTCGGAAAATGAAATTTTACGATATTTTTCTAGTATTTTATTAAAGCTCATTTGATTTTTTTATATGTAGGAAAATGATTTGCCGAAGGTAATATTAAATTAGGGGAAAATAAATTTATAAGATCTGTTTTTCCTTGGTTAATATAATCTAATGATGATTTAGCCGTTTTGTTTGAGCATAGAACTGACTTAAATAAATTAAAATTAAGTATTGGGGAAAATTACCCTAATGTAAACAAGTTTATGGACTTGGTTTCGACTCTACTAACATAGCTCCATATTAATAAAAATAAGAAGAGGGTGTTGTTTTAAGAGATTTTTCTATCTGCTATTTAATTATATTTGTAGAAAATGAGTACTAATATATGGATGATATTCTAATAATCGAGCAGAAGGTTAACTATACAGGATTAATAAACAGCATTGATATTAAACCGGATGAGTATTTATTGCCTCTTCACGAAGTTATTGTAAATTCTATCCAAAGTATTGAAGACAGGACTAATCCCACTGATTCTGGATCAATTATTATTAAAATTCATAGAATTTCTCAAGAAAAATTAGACTTAGATGATGCTGATGATTATCAACCTATTACTGGTTTTACCGTAACCGATAATGGTGTAGGCTTTACCAACAAAAGAGAAACGGCTTTCAGTACGCCATTTACAAATTTCAATTATGAGAAGGGCGGTAAAGGAATGGGTAGGTATACTGTTCTAGCCTGTTTTGGTAATATGGAAATAGAAAGCTCTTTTACCGATGGAAAAAGTGTTTATAATAAGAAATATAAATTTGATAACTTAACAGGTCTTCAAAAATATCCTGATAGTTTTGAAAGTTTTAGTGATGATTTTAAAAATAAAACTATTGTTAAATTAAATAATTACCGTCCCGAATATTTCAACTTTGCTAATAAATTAAAAATAAGTATAAAAGATATTGCGGATGATATAATACAGCATTGCCTACTTTTTTTTATTGGTTCAGCGGATATACCTACAATAAGAATATTATATGATAATGAAAAAATTGAAGATGCAATAGTTTTAAATGATATATATAAAACTGTAATTGAAGTAGAAAAGAACGAGCTTAACTTGAAGTTTTCAGATATTGAGCAAGATTTTAATTTAAGATATATTAGAAACTACAACGGAGTCCATTCGCACTCTATACATTTATGTGCAAATAAAAGAGAGGTTGGAAAAAAACAATCTCTTACTAATTATTTACCTTCTTTTAAAGAACTTTACAACGAAGACAAAAAATATTATTTATCAATATATGTTGAAAGTAAATTTCTCGATGACAATAATCACCCTCAAAGAAATAGATTTACTTTTCCTGAGGCTTCAAATAAAAAAAGTGACTACGATTTATTCTCGTTGGAAGAATTATTTACTCATGTATCTGATAATGTAAGACTCAATTTTTCAGGACACATACAAGAGGCAGAAAAGGAGAAAAATAAAAGAATCGAAAATTATATTTTAAATCCTCAGAAGCCTAGATTAAGGTATCGCCACTTATTAAGTGTTGACAATGCCTTTTTAGATATCCCAATTAATGCATCAGATGAAACTTTAGAGGCGAAACTTCACGAAAAGGAGTTTAAATTAGAGCAAAAAAGAAGCAAAGCATTTGAAAAAGTATTTAAAAAAAATGAATATGATAAAGAAGCTTTTGGTGAAATAGTCCATAAAATATTAAATGAAGAGGCAGCATTTTCAAAGGATAAATTAGCCGATTTAATGATTAAAAGAAAATCGGTTATTAAATTGTTTCAGAAGTATTTACAATGGCGTACCGACGAAAATTTTATGCTCGAAAAAGATTTACATAATATTATCTTTACGATGGGTTCTGAGACTAATATTATACCCATTGATTATCATAATTTGTGGCTTTTAGACGAAAGATTTACTTTTCATTCTCACACTTCTTCAGATGTTAAAACAAAATCGGTTAAAAATGTCCTAAGTGATGGCATAAAGGAAGCAGATTTGTTAATATATGATGTTCCTTGTGCATATTCAGATAATTTAGATAAAATTAATTCGCTTGTAGTTTTCGAATTTAAGAAGCCAGGAAGAGAAATAAGCGGCAGTAGTAATTTAGATGATTTGGTTTTGAAGTATTTTAGAGATCTTATGAAGAGTAAGGCTCGAAGTAATAAAGGGAAAATTCTAAATATTGAAGATAATACCCCTAAATTTGGTTATATAATTTGCGAATTAAACAAGGATAACATTGAGCATAATATAAAGTGGAATGGCTTTAAGAAAAGTGCTCATGGTCATTTATATAAAATTAATCCTGAATTAAATCTTCACATTGAAGTTATGTCTTATGAACAGATGTTAGATTTTTCAGAAAAAAGACATGAGGCGTTTTTTAAAGCCCTTGGAATAGATAATGTGTAAAAGGACTTGAATGTTATTAGATACTTCTGCTCTAATTGCACAACTTTATTTAAGTAAAATAAATTTTATTCAAAAATAGCTTGCTCTAAAAGTTTACGGTTATAGAGTATTTAACTTTTGCTTTAACAAATGTTTGTCAGGTAGCTGAATTTTATATTCAGCAACCATAGTAGGGGAAAGACTTCTACTTAAAGCATATTCTACCACTGCATGGTCTTGGTCTTTACATAATAAAATACCAATACTTGGGTTTTCATTCTCCTTTTTTACATCTCGATCCAGAGCTTCCAAGTAAAAATTTAACTGACCCAAATGTTCCGGTTTAAACTTATCTGACTTTAATTCAAATGCTACCAAACATTGTAAGCCTCTATGATAAAAAACCAGATCAATATAAAAATCACTATGCCCCACCTGAACTTTATACTCTTCCCCTATAAATAAAAAATCCTTGCCTAATTCAAGTATGAAATTTTTCATCTGATCAATCAAGCCCTTTTGCAAATCACTCTCGGTGTAGGTATCTGAAAGGTTTAAAAAATCAAATATATAGCTGTCCTTAAATGTGTTTGTTATATCGGGATGTAATTCTCTCATCACTGATGAGACTTTTGTATTTCCAATAATGGTTCTTTCAAAAACACCACTATTTATTTGCCTTTCTAATTCCCTTGAACTAAATTTCTCCTGACTTGAAAGGCGCAAATAAAATTCCTGTTCTTCGATTGACTTGGTTCTGCTTAAAATGATAAGATTGTTTGTCCAGCTAATTTCTCTCAGCAGTGCTGAGAGTTTTGGAGAAGCTTTGTATGTCTGGTAAAACTGTTTCATTCTCCAAAGATTCTTATCCGAAAATCCTTTTAAATCAGGCTCGCTTCTTTGCAAAAAATCAGCCAGTTCTTTTACTACTGATTTCCCCCACTGTGCTGTTTCGATACGATTGTAAATGTATTGTCCAATATTCCAGTACAGATTGATCATTTCAGTGTTAACTGCTGATATGGCTTTTGATCTGGATTGTTTTATTAATTGGATTATATCGGTAAATTGTTCCTGTATCATTATTTCTGAATTTAATTTATTATCACTTCTTAATTACTAAATAACTTAGTTCAATATCATTTAATAGTCTTTCCTTTTCTGCATAAATAATATCCTTGATGTCCTTTTTTATCTGTAGATAATTGCGCTGTACCATTGCATTATCAACTTTGCGAATAATAGGAATATCTACATATTGATCCTGTTCTTTTTTTAATGCTTCATGGTCATTTACTATTTCAGAATGAAATGTTTTGAGTTCAATTTTACAATCAGGATCATCCGCAACCATACCCACGAATTCACCAGAACTAAGTCCGGAAATTTTGGATGGAGGCACTGCCGATTCCAATTGTTTGGACCGGCTTATAGAAGTATCTCCGCTATTAATGGAAAGGCTTTCCCTGTCCTGCATAATTTTTCCAAAACGCTCTGACAATTGTTTGGCAGTATCACCTGTAACTTGTCCGCTTACTACGTTTCCAACAATATTCATAATCACGTCAGCCTGCTCTCGTCCATAGTCTTTACGTAATTGGCTAAAATCTTGGATACCCAAACAGGTTGCTACTTTATTGCTCCTAGCTGTGGCAATTAAACTGTCCATATTGTTTAGATAAATAGTTGGAAATTCGTCGAATATAAGGCTGCTTTTCTGCTTGTTTTTTTGGTTCACTTGTTTAACCAATCGGTTTACATAAAGTGACAACACAGCTCCATATATTTGGATTTTCTGCGGATTATTGCCCATGCATACGATCTTAGGATCGTCCGGATTATTGATGTCCAGTGTGAAGTCACTACCCGATAAAACATAATACAATTGTGGAGAGGAAAGCCGTGCCATGGCAATTTTTGCAGAAGCAATTTGCCCCTCCAATTGGTCCATAACATTATTTAGGTAGGCATTCACAAAAGGATTAATAAGTACTTCTATTTCTTTTTCGGTTCTGAGCAGGGTAAAGAGACTATCGTAATCTTCCTGCATTAGTTCAATTACATGGGGAAGCGTACAGAATTCGCCGTCTTTGTATTTTCGTAAATACCATATTATAGCTGATAGAAAATTAATCGGAGATTCTACAAAAAAATCGCCCTGTCTTTTGATCCATTCCCTGTTGAGTCCGAGCAAAATAGTACGCGCTGATTCTGAAGCATCCGTAATGTCACTCATACCAGATGGCTCTAAAGGATTACAACGATTTGTCCGGGTCAGGTCATCAAAATTAATGACATAAAACTGTGGTAATTTCGGATAGTGATGTTTGTATTTAAGCCAGGTATTATAGACTATTCTGGTTAGGTCATCAAACTTGAAATCATAGACAAACATGGTGAATTGTTTTCGTATGTGCTGGGTAATGACATGGCGTATGACGAAATAAGATTTTCCGGATCCGGGCGTACCGGAAACTAGCAATCCCCGAAAGGGATTAATAATATTTATCCAGCTGTCCCTTACCTTGTCCTTTAAATGATAGCGGGCCGGAAGGTTGATGGAATATTCATTATCCAAGAATCTTTCTTCCTGGGGGAAAGTTTCATTTTCGTTATTAAAAATATCCTTGCTGTTCAGCCTGTTTTTTATAATACGAGATAATAGCGTACCTCCTGAAAGCATCAGAAGAAAGCCACTGGAAGTTAGGATCATATAGGCAATTGCTGCCAGCATGAGTTCAATTTTCAGGTATAGTGAAAGACAACTTATAAAGTAAATCAGAATCCCCGTAATGATGTAAGCAAAAGCTGTTTTGTAATTCAGTTTTTCATCTTTTCTTCCTTTTGCACCAATTAAAGAAATGATTAAAAATCCCAGAGCAAAGAGTTTGGATTTATGAAAATTATTGAATAATCCTGTATGGTAAATATTGCCCATAATTTTATCACTGAATCCGCTGACCAGATGCCACTGCTGAAAGGCAGCATAGCAGTAATAATAAAAATGGATTACTAAAATAATGATGCTTATAAGTCTTGTCATATCCAAGATCTTTCTAAGCGCCTGTTCGTTTTCTCCTGTCTGCATAGCCATGATGTCAAGTTTTATCGATTATTAGATTGTCCTTTTCTTTTTTTCTTTTTGTTTCTCAGCTCATACGGCAGATAATTAGCCGTTTGTTCTGATTGCATGAGCATCTCTGCTAATTGCCCCATTATAGTGCTGGATCCTATGTATTTGTTATCCCTAAAATCATCACCAAACAGTGCTACAATTATTTCCGATTTCGGTGTTTCAAATGTGATTTCGTGTAATTTTTCACTAACCAAATTTGTCATTTTTTGTTCGGCTGGATTAACGTACGCGCAACGTTCCTGTATCGTTTTAGCACTGTATTGTTTACCAAGTGTACTTCCATTAAAAACACATTTTGTGGTATGGTCAACGTAGGTAATTCCATAAAGCAATCCTTCTGCGTTTTTTCTAAAAACAGTATTGATTCCATCTTTTTGCAGTACTTGAACTAGTTCTGCGAGTGATATTTGAGTTTTAAAGAATGCCATATCAATGGCATTTTTTACCCTTCTTAAATCTGAGACTTCATTTGTTTTATTAGACTCAAATTTTTCTTCTAAAAATTTCATTGTTGGCTTGTTGTAAAACAGACTGGCTTTTATGGGGACTCCGATAGGTTTACCGTCATCATCAAGTATTCTATACATCAATCCTTTTGCTTTAAACATTTTTGAATCTTCATTGCCCCGGTCTGCTAAAACATTGTATTGTTTAAGCACAGCATTGAGTTCTGGAAAGCTGGCATATTTATAAGATGAAAGTACCTGACCCAGTACATTTGCAATAGCCTTTTTCGATTCGCTTCGCCCGTATTGAATCTTTTTTGAGATGATTGGCTTAAGCGTAAAATCAGTACTGTTTTTATTCCCTTGCGCCTCAACAAGTCCAAAGCGTTCTTCGATTTCTTTTCTTGCCGGTTCAGATCGGTTTTTGCCAATGTTTTGCATGTCAATACGTCTACCATCTCTCTGAACATTTATGGAGACCAGATGGATGTGCGGATGTCCGGAATCGTGATGCTGATACACGAGATAAGGCTGCTGGCCAAATCCGATTTTTTCCATATAAGTATCCGCGATAGCCATTAATTTTTCTTTGGAATGATTTTCTGAAGGATCAAAATTGATCGAAATATGTACAGTGTTTCGCTTTACATTTTCATTTAGTTCCAGCTGTTTTAAAAACCGGTTTAGTTTTACGTCACCCCTCATTTGATCGACATCAATCGGATAATTTCCGGCACCTATACACTCTGCCACATTTTCTTTTACTTTGTTTTCATTGTAATAGAAAACTTTCTGGATAGAGTATCCTGTTTTTATGATCGCAACCATTTTTCAGAGATTTTCCGGATGTAATTTTTGATTTCATCAATTTTGTCAAAAAGGATTTTTTTATCCAGTTCAGCACTTATAATCCATACTTTAAATTCCTGAATTTGATTTAGTGTATGTAGTTTTTTTACTGCCTGATTGAAGTTGTTTCCAAGACCATTTAATTGCTTGAACAACGGCAACATTTCATGGATCATATCATCTAAAGACTGATTCCTGTAAATGGTGTTTATTGGTTTTTCAAATAGATGCTTTCGAATGTAATCACTCAGCTTACGGCAAGTACTGGCTTTCCATTTTTTCTCAATTTTCGCATACTCTTCAGGTGTAAAGCGTAACCCGACAATGCGTGTTCTGTTTGAATTTTCTCTTTTCATCATCTCTCTTTTTCATTATCATCAAACTCCTTTTATCCTTCACCTATTACTGCTCACGAGTCCCGAGTGTAGAGCAGCAAGAAGGCTGTTGTTTAACAACAGGACATCTTGCCGATTGCAGGAACGTGGCAATCCTGCTGGTACTTTAATGTTCTTTAGACATTCTAGTATTTTCTAAGATTTTAAAAATTCAAAATATCCAACTATCACCTCTTTTTGGACAATTTGACGTTTGAACTGTATTGTTCATAGAACTTAATACACTATAAAGACAGTCATTAAATTTTTAATATTTTTTCTAAAATCTATTTCATTTTTATTTTCAGAACTCAAAGAAAGTGCACACTGCATAAAATTCAGAACTATTATAACCTGGTAACTATTATGCCGATTTATCTTCCGAATTTTAGATTGAAAACGTGCTCTTTCAAAGCAATAAACCAATTTTAAAACAACAAAATCCTGACTGTTTTAAGGAAGGTTTTTGATTGCTCATTTTGATCTTTGCTGTTTAATTCAGAGACAAAATTAAGTAAGCGAAATGGATTTTACCTATGATGGACATATTATGTCCATGACACTTTAAGACTGGCTTTATACCTTTGTAATAATAAATTACTAATTAAAAACGTGATGATTATGACAACAAATGATGTGGCCAAGGTGTTTGATACTGTACTTAGTATCCCAGGCATGAATGATGTAGTGAAGATTGATTTGAAAATTTCACGAAAAAATGTATTATTATTGAATCATGTTATTGAACGTGGATTATCTGTTAAGGACAATGACAAACCCTCAATTCTCATGACGAGTATCCCAGACGAAAATCTTCAGGAGTTAAGATTCTTTGGAGATGAATGTTTACAAAAAGCCGGACTGATTGAACTTAGTGAAAAACTAAAAACGTTGAGTGAAACGGGTAAGTAATTTTCTTTGAATTGAATTATTTAATCAAGGCATTGCTAAACAAAATAGTTTAGTAATGTCTTTTTTTATTTTTTTAACTATGATTGATTGTTTTTGAAAAATCTTGGCTTGTTTTCGGTAACAGTTTATTGCAGAGGTCACTGTAATTTTGTCTTATCAAATTCTTATTAGTAAAACTTCAAGTTAAGATATCCTTTCTAGAATTTGAAACAGGAATGATTTTCAAAATCTATGAAGATGAAAAAATTAAATTTACATAGTAAAAAAGCAATTGCGGAGATCATTTGTCTCTTGTATACAATTCTTTTTGTTTATGCAGCAGTAAGTAAATTATTGAATTTTGAGAATTTTGAAGTGCAGCTTGGTCAGTCTCCATTATTAAGTATATATGCCTCGTGGATTTCGTGGCTGGTAATTATTATTGAACTATTAATCGCTGCAGCACTGCTAGTACCCAAATTGCAATCAATAGGTTTGTATGCTGCACTGGGTTTGATGACAATGTTTTCTGCTTATATTTTTATAATTCTAAATTTCAGTTCTTTTATTCCCTGTTCCTGCGGAGGGATTTTAGAGAAAATGAGCTGGAATATGCACTTGATTTTCAATTGTATATTTATTGTACTGGGCCTTTTTGCAATTGTGCTAGAAAAACAAACCAACATTAATGCTACTGCATCTACAACAGGCACCAGAACGGTTAAATTAACAATTGGAATTATTGTTGGAGGTATACTGATTGTGTTTATCTTATTTCTTTCCTCTGAAAATATCATACATCATAACAACCCTTTTATAAGAACATATCCAAATCATCCAGCTGAGTTTTCAAATACAATAGATTTAAAACATCATTCATATTATATTGCCGGTTTTGCAAATAACAGGATCTATCTTGGAAACTATCAATATCCAATGTATGTACTTTCATTGGACCAAAATCTAAAGAACAAAAAATTAGATAAACTGCATTTCGATGCAAAAAAATTCCCCTTCCAATCAATTACGATAAGTGTCAGAGAACCCTATTTTTATTTATCGGACGGCAATGTTCCTGTGCTCCTTAGAGGAGATATGAAAAACTGGACCATCACTAGAGAATTAAACTCAGTTCCTTACTTTACAAGGATAGTCCCAATTGACAGCAGCATGGCGGTATTCAGATCAAACAATTCAAAAAAACTGGCAAATGTTTTGGGGATTTATAATGCTGACGCCGAACAAAAAACAACATATAGCAGAGAACTTCTGCAGAGCCGCAATGATGGTATTTTTGATACTGATGGAACGCTTCTGTACAGTGAAGCGGCAAAGAAAATTGTCTACCTATACTATTACCGCAATGAATTTATAACCGCTGAAAAAAACGGAAAACTTATCACCAGAGGAAATACCATTGATACTATAAGCCATCCAAATTTAAAGGTTTCACTTCTCAGGGATGGAAAACAATATGCAATTTCCACACCATCATTCGTAGTAAATGCAAATGCCGCAGTAGTCGGCAATCTGCTCTTCGTGCACTCCAGGGTAAAGGGCAGGTATGAGAATAAAAAGTTATGGGATAAATCCTTTATTATAGATGTATACAATCTAAAAAACAATACATATCTGCTCAGTTTTCCTCTCTTCCACACTTCGAGCAAAGTCCTTAATTCTTTTGTGATAACCGAAACGCATTTGTACACTATAATAGGAAAAGACCTTGTAGTTTATGAATTAAAAAAAATAATAAAAGACGAAATAAAATAATTCAAAATTTACCGGCGCTGGTGACAGGAAACAGATCGAAACCTGTAGAAAAAGTAGATCAAATTATAATTTTAAATTTAATATTATGAAAAGTTTATTTTTAAAAAAAGGAATGCCTGTGGCTGCCGTATTATTGGCAATGGCAGGAGCTTTTGCAACTACCTCCATGCAGAGTTCGCCAAAAGCAGATACCCTTGCCATCCGACCAGGATACTTTCCTGATTCAAATGGAGACTGTACTGAAGAAGAACCAATAGATTGCTCTAACATTCAAAAGCCGCAGCTATGTCGTCTTAACGTGACATCAGGTCCTGTTGCTTATGAAAAAGATGACCAAAACAATTGTGTTCAACCTTTATATCGTGTTGTAAATGGTCAGTAATTTTCGTTTTCATGGAAGAATGCAGTCCCAAATGGGACTGCATTTTTATATAAATTTCTATTGTACTCCTTTGTTAATCCAAGAATAGGAATGATCATCCTTCAAGAAGTAATTAAACCATTCTATCATGCGTATCGTAATGTCTTTTTGATTTTCTGGTTTTGTAAAAACATGACCTTCATCAGCATATAAAAGCATGATGCTTTTTTTCTTTAGTCGGCGAAGTGCCAAGTAAAATTCCAGGCTCTGATGTATATCAACCTGCTGGTCATTTTTGCCGCTCCACAGCAGTACGGGTGACTGAATATTAGCAGCATTTGGAAGAGGTGAATTGGCAGCATAGATTGACGGCATATCATGTGGAGATCCGCCCATATTCCATTGTTCACCCTCAAAGCGCCACATTTCCGGATTTCCAGATCTGCCGACAGAATAATAAAGGCTTACCAGGTCCGTGATCGCCCCACTGGCGACTGCAGCAGCAAACATAGGGGTCTGTGTAATAGTAAAAGCGGTCTCATATCCTCCGAAAGAATGTCCCATAAGACCGATCTTTGCTGAATTTACAATCCCTTTTTTTATTACTGCCGTGGTTGCAGAAACAACACAGTCAGCAGCTGAAACACCAGGACTCTGATAAATAAGGCTGATATCTGGAAGAAGCACAAAATATCCTTCCAATGTCATTAAAGTAACATTAAATCCTCCTTCGTTTGCAAAGGTTGGATTTTGATAGAGGTGCAGCTCATCGGCTTTACCCTGATAAATATTAACAATCATTGGATATTTTTTTTTGGGATCGTAAGCGGCGGGATATAATACAACAGCTTTTAAATTCTGATCTTTTGAATTTTTAAAATTAATCAGTTCGGATTTTCCCCAATAGTATTTTTCATGCTGGGGATTGCTTTTAAAAAAACTAACCGGCAGCGATGAATTATTACTGTTGACGAGTTGTGGAGGCATGTCAAATTTTTGCTCTCGATAGAAAATTTTATTTCTTTTTCCACTGTATTTAAACTGATCAATATAACTGTCTAAATAGACTATTCTTTTTTCAAATGAAGATTTATCCCATCTAAAGCAGCCCGTCTTGCCGTCGTCTCCCTTAGCTCTCAGAAATATTTTTTTGTTCAGGTCAAAAGTCTCTACAACGGGTCCGTCATATACGAGTTTTCTATAATTGACAGACGGATTAATAATTCTGTATTGTATATGCTGCTCCCTTCCTTTAGTTAATCTTCTAAAATTACTTCCATCAGGGTTAATGGCCCAAATATCGTATTGATCGTATAGGATAATCTCATTGTCTTTTTGTGTCCATCCCGGATTTCCATAGACTGATTCCGGAACAAGTTCCTGCTTTTTTCCCTTGAATTTAATGCCTGTCGAGGCAGTAATATTTGTATGGGCATCAGTGGCCGGATTATAAACCCACCAGTTATTTTCTTTAAAGTACGCCAGGTATTTTCCTGTGGGCGAAGGGTTCAATGCCTCTAAATCATAGGGATGTTTTTCCAGAATTAATTTTTTCTCGAAAGTTTTCAAGTTTAAGATGTAATAATCTCTCGGACCTTCTATTTCAAATTGGGGTTCATACTCTTTGGGATTTGATAATACAGCATACTTCATATCGGCGGTAAGCATAACACTTGATAACTCATTTGAGGTAATAATATTTACTTTGCCTTCTGTAGGCTGCCATAAACCTAATTTTGATTTCTTTTCAATACTGCCCTGAAATTTTTCAACAGGATATATCCACTTATCATTTGCATTCCATATCTCAACATTTGATTCCTTTTGTATTACAGCAGATGAGGTAACAACAGCAAAAAAAACTTTCTGCAGGTCTTCAGATATTAGAATTTTTCGAAAATTATCATTTACTATGGACCAATTTTCCGGGAAATTTATATCAGATGCGCTAAGATGATATAATTCATGATTCAATAGGTTGTACAGAAACAAAATATTTTCTTTGGAATCATCATACTGCTTTATAAAGGCCAGCGCATTCCCTTCTTTCTGCCATGTCAAACCTATGAATTTTTCCCTGCTGTCCTGCTGAAACCATTTTATCTGTTCCGGTTTTTTAATACTAATTAAAGCAATAGCATTCCTGTTATCCAATAAGATTGTATAGACCAAATTTTTACCATCAGGACTCATCAGATAACTAGTTACATCATTGATCTTTTTGATGCTTCCGCTTTGCATCGATCTGATTTCAAGGGTTTTTTTATTATTCTTATTGGTTCGCAAACAAATTAAATATCCTGTTTCACTTAATGAATACTGCATCACATTGGGCACTGTTTCTTTTTTTGAAGTTTTCAAATTAAGAATATGCAGGTTATCTCCTGAACGGCAAACGAATATATCATTAGGCGCAAAACTGCCGTTTTCGCCGTCCGGAAAAGCATATGTAGTATTTTTTTCGACATTCTGAACAAATAAAGTATTGTTTCCGCTAGTATACTCCATATTGTATACTGCCCATTTCTCATCATGGCTTACTTTGTCTAAACGCACCTCTCCCCAAAGATGATACTCATCAGGGGACAATTTTTTTTTTGCACCACCTGCCCCCATAAGGGACAGGCTACTAATGGCAAAATAAATAATAAAACTAAATATAGTGGGCATTGCATTTCACAGAACCTCATGGTTCTCAGATGCTTCTTTATTATATTGAAAAACATAATTATAAATTTAATATCCCGGATTTTGAGATCCAAGAAAAGGATTTGCACTAAACTCACTTTGAGGAATAGGTAATAAATTATCAGTTGTATTCCAGCCAGGTTTAATTCCACTGAGTACAATGTCTAATTTAGCCGTCCTTTTAAGGTCAAAAAAACGATGCCCGTACTCAGTAAAAAGTTCCCATTTTCTCTCAATAATTATGGCGTCCAAAATTTCCTGCTGCGTTGTGGCTGAAGTGTCTGATAGGCCTGCACGATACCTTACTTTATTTAAATCTTCCTTGGCACCGATGAGATCTCCCTGATAGGCCCTGGCCTCTGCTCTGATCAGATACTGCTCAGCTAATCGAAACATTATTGCATATTCTTTTGAAACTGCTGTTGAGTTGTTTTCTTTGTATTTATATGCGTGGTAAAATGTCGAAGTATTTTTTGTAACTGATTTTATCCATAAGGACCTGCGCAAATCACTAGCCCCAAATGAATCGACCAGAAAACTACTGAGCGAAACACGAGGGGGAGGAATCGAAATAAAAGTAAAAGTGGCAGCTTCTGCTGTATTTCTGCCTGCAGCCCCGGTCTGCAGCTGCCATATCGTTTCATTTGAATTCAATAAAAATGCACGGTCGGGACTTTCCAGATGATAAAGTTCTTCTCTGTTAAGCACAGCAGAGGAGGCATTTGCCGCTTCCGGATAAGCTTTTGAATACAAATAAACTCTGGCAAGAAGAGCTTTTGCAGTTAAAACATTAGGACGCACTCTTTCCTGACCCTGATACTGAACAGGCAGTAAAAGAATAGCATTTTCAAGATCTGTTGTAAGCTTTCCATATATCTCCGCAACAGGTTTTCTGCTAACAGTGCTGTTTTCTTTATAATCAGTGCTAGTAATATAGGGTATATCTCCAAAAAGGTTTGTAAGATAGAAATGAACCAGTGCCCTGATAAATAATGCTTCTCCCTGAAGCTGATTCTTTTGCTCAAGGGTAAGATTGCTACTTGCATCTGAGCCTTCGATTATCCCATTTGCAGCATAAATTTGATTATAAGCGGCGTTCCAGTACCCACTGATAACAGTGTTGGCAGGCAAAAGTGTATTTTTATAAAAACTTAAACTGGAATTGGTTGGACTTTCACTGCTTTTAATTTCATCTGCATAGTTGCCAAGCTGATTTGAAATCCCTACAGCTGTTCCAGTGAAAATTCCCGCATCCCTAATATTGGAGTAAATATTTAAAAGTGCTGAACTGGCAGTATTATAGTCTTCAAAAACAGTTGGTGTGGTCAGCTGGGATTTTGGCAGATCAACTTCTACAAACGAATCACAGGAGAACATCGAAATTATAATAATATGGCACAAGGCATTGATCGATGTGTTAAAAAGTGTTTTCATATTAATTGATTTAAAATATTAATTGTATTCCTGCTGTTATAACTTTTAGTGGCGGCAGAAAACCGTAACTTAAAAATTCCGGATCCCCATCCTTATATTTAGTGAATGTCAAAAGGTTCTGGCCCTGCAGCATAATTTTACACTGAGTTTCTTTTAACGAAAGAGGCAGGTTGTAGGAAAGAGATATATTTTTCAACCGAACGAATGAAGCATCGGTAACAGATCCCGTGCTTTCATCAAGTAAATAACTGGCTGTCATAGCATCATCGTTATACCCGGTAGTGTAGATCTGATATGGCGCAATATCGTTCTGTTCCCTCCAGCTGCTGGCTATTCTTTGCTGCTGATTGGACATCATTCCGGCAGGTCCCATTGGATAGGTTCTGTTTTTCTGTTTTACCAACTGAAATAAAAAATCTAAAGTGATTCCTTTATAAGTCAGCTGATTTTGAATTCCTCCGAAATATTTCGGATTCAAATCGGCCATTGCCTGTCTATCTTCGGGAAATGTAATACTTCCATCGCCATTTAAATCATGGAATTCATATAAGCCTGTCTGCGGATTAACACCTTTGAGGTCGTAGACCAGTGCAATATTTAAAGGTTTTCCAATGCGGTACTGCTGGCTGTAGGCTGAGCTTTCCAGACCTGGAAAACGAACCAATTTATTTTTGGCAAACGTTAAGTTTAGATTTGTTATCCAGGTAAAATTTCCTTTTACAAAATTACTGGTACGAAGTGTAAATTCCAGTCCGCTGTTTTCTACAACAGCGTCAAGATTAGACTGTATGCTTGTAAAACCTGTTGTGCCCGGCAAGGATAGGCCCACCAGCTGATTGGACGATCGATTTTGATACCAAGCTCCTGTTACAAATATGCGATCCTGAAAAAAACCAAGCTCGAGCGCTGCTTCAAATTTTTTATTTGTTTCCCATCCAAAATCTGCATTATACAATCTTGAGGGAGAAAGTCCGGTGTTGCCACCATAAAGCACTGATGAGGTTGTATAGGTATCGAGAAATTGATAATCACCGATTTGATCATTTCCTGTTGTTCCATAACTGGAACGGATTTTACCAAAACTTAGCCACGAGCTGTCTTTTAGTAAATTTTCATTTGAAAAAATCCAAGCCAGACCTGCTGCCCCGAAATAAGCAAATTGATTTCCAGGACCAAAACGACTAGATCCATCTCGTCTTGCTGTCAGATTGATGATATACCGCTCTTTCAAGTTGTAATTTATCCTTCCGAAAAAAGCCTGATATTTATACTGAGTCTGGTCATTATTGAGCACACGTACATTCTTTGCGGCGGCAAGGTTATAAATTAGATTGTTGGAAGCGAAACCTGTTCCCGACTGAACAAGCGATTGGGACTCCTGGCTTTGAAATGTGGCTCCCAAGAGAATGTCGAGATTAGATTTACCAAGATCTTTTTTCCAGTTGATCTGTGGTTCTATAATCCATGACGAGCGATCTGTATTATTTAAAAAGATAGCAGAACCTGCACTGCTTACATTATTTGCTGGATTATAAATTGTGGATGGCACGATTCGGGTTTCATCATTATGCAAGATTGTATATCCAAGGTTACTTTTTACCGATAATCCTTTTGCCAGTTCGTATGTAAGAGTTGTATTTGCTGTTAAATCATTGGTTGCAGATTCAAATTCCGTATTAAGATTCCTAAGCGGATTATCCCAAGTTCCGTTTTCCCAATTTAGTTCACCATCTGAATTATATAAAGCTGGCGCATTAGGAGGCAGTGCCCGCGCATCATAGGTAAAATCAAATGACGGCTGGTTATTATCCTGTCTATTAAATCCTGCCGAGAATGTCAGCTTAAATTTATTATCCTCTGACTGGTGGTTTAAATTTATCTGGCTGCCCCCTTTTCGGTATAAAAAATCACCCGCAAACACAGTAGATTCTGTATGGTAAGAACCACTGACCAGAAACTGTGTATTCTCTGAACCTCCTGACACAGATGCATGCAGGTCCGTTATTTGAGCTGTTCCTCCAAGTAGTTCTTTCTGCCAGTCTGTATAGCGGTTTTGATCCCACGTACCGTTTATATCATAATCAGAAATCCCGTACTCGCTAATCCCGTCATTTATAAAGGCCTGTCTGCGCATATCCAAGTACTCTTGTGTATTCATCAGTTTTATAAACTTAGTTACAGTCCCAGTCCCAGTCGATGCCGTCACGGCAAACTTTGTTTTTCCGGCTTTACCTTTCTTGGTTGTAATCAAAACGACACCGTTGGCACCTCTAGATCCGTAGATAGAGGTAGCATCCGCATCTTTTAGAATTTCTATGCTTTCGATCGCGTCAGGATTTATACTGTTTAAAGGACTGGTAAGTGTGGGGAAAGTTGTTCCAGTATAAAAGGACCCAACCGGTTCCGAGGAATACGGTACACCATCAATAATATACAGAGGTGCATTGGCATCCGTTCTGATGCTGTTCTGTCCCCTTATCTTTATATCAAAGCCTCCCCCGGGAACTCCAGTTGCCTGGGTTATACTTACTCCAGCCATACGGCCCTGCATCGTTGCAAGGATATTTGTTACGGGCTGTGTTTCGATATCTTTGGATGTAATGCGGGCAATACTTCCGGTGCGTTCGCTTTCTTTTACCGAATAATATCCGGCATTTACGCGGACTTCCTGCAAGGTTGTCGTATCATATTGCAGGGCAATATCAATTTTGGTGCGCCCTGCAATAGGAATAATGGCCGTTTTAAAACCTATAAAAGTGATCACCAAAGTATCCTGAGCCGTGGCATTAATAGTGTACTGCCCATTGTAATCCGTGATGGCAGTGGTTTTTAGTTTGCCTTTTACAGCAATTGTAACTCCGGGCAAGGGAGCGCTTCCATCTGTGACAGATCCCTGAACCTGAGCCTGTTGTAAAATAGTTTTGAACTGCCGGTTGGAGTTTCCGGCTAAAGCAGATGAAAAAGATAGCACCATGCCCAGAAAAATTAGACAATAAAGTTCTTTTCCATCCCTGTAATATGAAAAATTATTCATAATATTGGATTGGTTAGTTAAACGAAGATTTGATTAGCTATGGTTCTCTATACTAGTTTGGTCACTGTGGTAGAGGGCCATTTTTTACGTATTAAGTAGACGGCTTAATAAACATAAATGATGATTGTTTTAATACACAGGCAATGATAGTTTTAAAAAGTTCGATTTTCTTGTTGCGAAACTTTTAAAAATTAAGAAGAGTGATTTGCTATGAATAATAAGAGAGTTATAACCATAAAAAAGGCGCGGAACTCAACTTAAACGCTTTCAAGGTACTGGTATACCCTACGCACGAATAAGTGAGCCCACGCCATAAGACGTGAGCATCTTACTTATCATCTCGAGCGTTTAAAAATTACCAGTTTTTGAAAACGAGATTCAAAGCGAATGCTTCAAATATTTTTATATGAAGAGTCGCAAATATAATTTATTATGAACAAATATAACAAAATATTTCATAATTCGGATTTAAATCCGAATTATTTTATCCTCTTGGGATTTACTTTGTTAAGATGAAGAGTACAAACCGTATTATTGTTGACTATATAAAGGATGAATGGGTTAGTAAAGCTAAATCCCAGAGTTCTTTTGCTGTAGAACATAATATTGATGAAAAAACGGTCAGAAGTATAAAAAATGATCCAAATTACAATATAAGTTTTGAAACCATAAATAAGATCTGTGAGGCAAAAAATTTGAAACTATCAGAATTTTTTAAATTAACGGGATTATAAAATATGAAGATGCTCTAAGCATCTTTTTTTATGCTCAATTGAATTTAAAAACAGGTATTTATACGGTAAACTCTTCATTAATAAAAGAATTATTTTGCAACTTAAATACTATTGTGGAAAACCGTAAAATAGAGTAAAAGCGGTTTTGTATGTTTGGTAAATTAAAATAAGTGACACAAATCCAAACGTAACTAGATTTATTGAAGTCATTTTATGGCAGATATAAGTAAGTTGTGTGTAATAATCAAGTAACTACAGCAATAATATATGGCAATATTTGGAATTGGATCTGTTTGGGATGAGGAAATGAAAGACCATTTCTTCGAAAACAAAAATTTTATTGTTGGATGGAATTATTTATCAGCTAAAGATATATATGAGGCGGTTTCCTCGCTTAAAGTTGGAGACATAATTTATTTAAAAGCGAACCGCCCAGGATCTAGAAATATTAGAGTCAAGGCTATTGGAGTTGTTGAGCAAAGTTTTATTCAATACTTCATCGAAAACAATTTAGATCCTTCTTATATTTCAGATTGGAATAATTTTTCTATTCCAATCAGATGGATTGTAACTGAACAATTCATAATTAAAATACCTTCCGAAGAAGGACGTTTGACAAATATTAGAGCAGCAACTTTCTATGAAGAATATTTACCATTTGTACAACGCAAAATTTTAAATCGATTATTTTCAAAATATTTTAACGAAAAATCAGAAATTATGGACTTTGGATTAGGACAATTTATTACAGGAGTGTTATCCGTAGGATTTCAAACTTTGAATCTGTGGCGAGAAACAAGAAATGTTATACAAGTACAAGATCAACTTCAACAATTTAATCAAGTAACGAATAGTACAGGAATAGTTGATGAAGGGTTACTACTTGAAAGTTTAATTCCGACTCCAATTTTGGGAACATTAAGATCAAGGGTTGAAGTTTGCTGGAATGATTTTAATGATTCTGTGTCGAACCTAAATATTACACCAAATCAACTTGATAGATATTCTGATGGCCTCAAAGAATGTATATGCCGAGAACTTAAGGTAATTAAAAATTTAAACGGGAATTTACCAACACGTCAAATGCAACAATGGTGGGATGTTTACCAATGTAGAGAATAATTACTAGGCCCGGTTTTGCAATATTTCGGATTTTGAATCAAGTTCAAGTTTTGCAAGAATTTTTCTTTGTGAAAAATTTAGCGTTTAAGAAGTTCCCAATCTCGCCAAACGATACTACGTGTAGTAACACCAATAACATAAACATTCAAACTTAAAATGAACGAATTAGAATCATTAAAAAACATATTCAAGGATAGAATTTTTAAAATTCCAGATTATCAACGGGGTTATGCTTGGGCAGAAAGACAACTGAAAGATTTTTGGGAAGACGTGGTAAATCTTCCTAGCGATAGATTTCATTATACTGGGCTTTTATCATTAAAAAAAGTTGAACGAAATGTTTGGAACAACTGGAATGACGAAAGGTGGCTGTTAGAAGACAGAGGTTACAAACCGTTTCACGTTGTTGATGGTCAACAAAGGCTAACAACTTTTGTGATTTTCATACAAGCAATTTCTGAACTATTAAAAGCTATTCCCGAAAACAAAGACAAAAAAGAAGATGATATTTATCTAGGTTCTTTTAGCCTCAAAGCTATAAAAGAAGAATATTTGGTTATTCAAAAACCACCCCAATTCATAATTAGCACTTATAAATTCAGTTATGAAGTAGATAATCCAAGTTTCAAATTTTTAAAATACAGAATCTTTAACGAACCAAATAGTGGAACTATTCAAGAGACATTTTATACTTTGAATCTTGAAAATGCTAAAAGATTTTTTGTTGAAAACTTAGAAAATTACTATGAAAAATATGGAATATTAGAAATTGAAATTTTATTTAAAAAACTCACACAAAATCTAATGTTCAATGTTTATGAAATTAGTGATGATTTTGACGTATTCGTTGCCTTTGAAACAATGAATAATAGAGGTAAAAAATTATCAAACCTTGAACTATTAAAAAATAGACTTATCTATCTTTCAACACTATATGAGGAGACCGAATTAAAAGCTGACGAACGTTTTTCACTTCGTGAAAAAATTAATGATTCTTGGAAAGAAATTTATTATCAACTTGGTAGAAACAAAAAAAATCCACTAAACGATGATGATTTTCTTGTTGCTCATTGGATTATGTATTTTCAATACTCTAGAGAAAAAGGAGATGATTACATCCGTTTTCTTTTGGAACAAAAATTTACACCTCAAAATATTTATGCTAAGACAGAAGTTAAAGTAACTTCATTACAAGAAATCGAAGAAATAAGAGAAGATGAAGAAAATGACCAAGAAGAAATTGAAGAAAATGAAAGTGAAGAAATAGTTGTTTTTCGATCTAAACTTTCCCCAAAAGAAATTGAAGATTATGTTAATAGCTTAAAATCTGCTGCCGTCCATTGGTACAATACTCATAATCCCGTAAATAATCCTGACTTAACAAATACAGAAAGTTTATGGATAGACAGATTAAATCGAATAGGTATAATTTATTTCAGACCACTTGTTACTGTTTCCTTCCTTTCCAATGAAATTGATTCAACCCAACGAGTTAAACTTTTCAAAGCAATTGAAAGATTTATTTTTATTACGTTTAGATTAAGTCGTGCTTTTTCAACTTATAGAAACAGTGAATTTTATAAAGCAGCACGACAATTTAGAAATAACGAATTAACAATTGAAGAAATAACCAAACGTCTTGAAGAAAGAATGAGTTATTGTTTTTACACACCAGAAAATTCAACAGAAAGCTTCTTTGATTATACTTATTTCCAAAAATTTATAGACAAGAAGTTTAAAATTGGTGGCGGTTTTTATTATTGGAGCGATTTAAGATATTTCTTGTATGAGTATGAAATGGAAAAAGTAAGACATAGAGGAAGCCAAAAAATAGACTGGAAATTATTTGTTAAAGGAGAAAAAGATAAAGTTTCAATTGAACATATTTACCCACAAACACCTGAAAATAAAGATTGGAAACTATCTTTTAAAGTTTATAAAGAAGCTGAATTGAACTTTTTGCAAGGGACATTAGGGAATTTACTTCCTTTATCGCAAAGTATAAACTCAAGTTTACAAAACGACAGTTTTTTTGACAAGAAAAAACCAAGATACAACGAGCGAGGCGAAAAAATTAGACAAGGGTATTCTGACGGGTCACATTCAGAAATTGAAGTTTCATCTTATGATGAATGGAATTCCGACAGTATTTTAAAACGTGGATTGAGTTTGATAGAGTTTATGGAAAGAAGATGGAATATTAAATTTGAAAACGAACACTCAAAAAAAGAGTTATTATTTTTAGATTTTATGCTACAAGACTCAGACAAAACTTAAGCCGAAAAATGCATCAATATAAAGAGTAAGGTGCATAACCGCTGTCTGGCAATAATTATCGCGAGGAACAACGAAATAATCTTTAACTAAAGAATGTTAAACAAATGAAAAAATTATATTTAAATCTAATAATTATTTATTATGCAAATTGACGAGATAAGAGAACAAATAGCGGAATTAATTTCAAATGATATGGACAATTGGAATGATGTACTAAATGATACAAGTCCTGGTAATTATGGTTGTGACCATTGGGAAGCAGAAGTAGATTATAATGATATTTTTGTTAACATACCTCAAAAAACTTTTACTGTAAAAAATGGAAGTTTCTCTGCTGATTTAATTATGGGGTCAAGTAAGGGAGATTCAAGTTTTAATGAATCTTATAGTAAACCGTTTTCCGCAACAGGAGAATTTGATTTTGAAAACTCAACAAAAATAATAATTACAGATATAAAAATTGACATCGATTCTGATATTTACGGTGAAGATTAATAAACGAAATTAACTTTCATTCTACTATTTTAAAAAGCGTCGAAAACTTAAATAGCTAAAAACCAAAAGAAAGCAATTGTAAAGTTTGAAAATAGAAAAAAGATTTTTAATGATAATTCAACTAAATTACACACAAAGTTACGCTATATAACCCACGTTTGTGGCTATTATGGAATTTAGTGAAATTATCGTTTCGCATCAACTTTCTGCAAAGCCGAAAATTGAAAGGTTACGAACTTCCATAACAGCAATAAGCACGAGAACGTTATGCACAAATATAGAAAAGCAAAATGACAACACTTTTAACAGCAGGTATTGATGACTTAGGGACAGAAAGACAACTATTGGAAGGTTGGTCTTATTTTGTAATTGAAAAAGAACTGCTTGATGAATTTTCTCAAAAGGCAAATGATTTACTTAACGGAATAGCATTAGATTCATTCCACGGTAAAAACTACAAAAGAAGATTTAAAGATAAATATTTGCAATTTCTAAAACTCTGTAGAGAATATGCCGAGAAAAGTAAAATATCACTAATTGGTGTTGTTTTGCAGAATGAAAAATGGAAAAGTCAGTACATTCCATTTACCGAAAGAATAATCAAAAACACCTATGGGAAAAATGATATAGATGACCCTAATTTGGTTTCGTCTGCTCAAATGCTTACAAGTCCATTATTTACGTTACAACACTTGACTAAATCACTCTCGTCAGATTATGGAATTCAAATAATCGTTGATAGTCATAACGTGACTCAAGGATTTGGAGCACAAACTATTCAAGTTTCCAATTCGATAGGTTCAACTACAATGACTTCCAATCAACTTCTTAATGTAATTTATAATGGCTATAGAAAACTTCAATATCGTAATTCACCAACATTGATAGATAATGGTGTTTCAGTAATATCAGATGGAGATTCCTTTCTGATACAAGCTGCTGACATAATGGGTAATTTTTCTTTATCGTATGTAAAGAGAAAACTTGGAGTAGAGTCTAACACTATTCTCGAAAAAGCAGAAATATTTTCAGAAGTTTTCGGAGACATATTCGATATTAAGGATTTTAAAACTGATTTCGAAATTTCTGAAACGGGAGAACTTAATCTGAAGTTTGACGGGCAGCAAACCCTACTATTTGGTCGATATGGAGAATAAAATATCTGCGCATAACAGCTACAGCGGATTTGGCCAATAGGTTTCATGGAATGTTGCTTTTGTCTTTAAAAAGATTTGGATACTTTATGTCGAAATCCTTACTTAGCTAATCTTTACATTTATCATTTAAACTTGAATTTTTCTATATTTCCAAAAGAGTTTTTTTATGCTCGTAGTGAAAATCCCTACACAAATATTTACTTAGACAATATAGATAATCATAAGAATGTTCTGAAAATTAGCTTATATTGTCTTTTCAATCCAAAAGGCAAACTATCCCTAAAAACCACAAAATAATGATTAACCATTTAAAATTTGATGAATTTCTAAGATCGGTTTCTATTAGTAAGGACAACACATATTCTATGCTTATAGGTGCTGGTTGCTCAATTACTTCGGATATCCAATCAGCATACGATTGTATTTGGGAATGGAAAAAAATTATCTATAAAAGTAATAATCCAAATACTCAAGACTGGATTGAAAACTACAAAAGCCATAAAACACAAGATGTAATTCAAAAATGGCTGGATAATCAGGGTAATAATCCTGAAAAGGATAATATAGAGGAATATTCATTCTATGCTAAGAAGTGCTTTCCAATTGATGAAAATAGGCGTCAGTACTTTCAAAAAATATGTGCTAATAAAAAACCTTCCGTTGGATATAGAGCTATTCCATTATTGGTAAGACAAGGTATGTTGGATTCTATTTGGACTACCAATTTTGATGACTTAGTAAATGTTGCTTGCATTGGGGGCGGTGTACAAGGAATTGATATTTCTTTACACACAGTAAATAGAATCAATCAAAGAAATCAATCAAAAAATGAATTACCTATTATAAAACTTCATGGGGATTTTAAATATGGAGATCTAAAAAACACATCCGAAGAATTGCAAAATCAAGATGAAACTTTAAGAAGTAAATTACTCGATTATTTATCTGATAAAAATCTAATTGTTATTGGATATAGCGGTCGAGATAATTCGTTAATGGAATCTTTAAAAGAAACCTACTCAAAACCTGGTGCCGGAATTTTATTTTGGTGTGGCTACGGTAATAGTCCATCTAATGAAGTTAAGGAGCTTTTGAAATTTATAAAAGATAAAGGCAGAAGTGCTTTCTATGTTTCTACAGAGGGATTTGATAATACAATGTTAAATCTTACTAAGCATGTTATTGAAGATGATGATAATTTGAAAGAAGAATTTAGAGAGTTAAAAAAGAGTATTATTAATAAAAATACAACTACTCCTTTTACACTTAACCCTGAAAGAATAAACAAAGTATTAAAAAGCAACCTATTTCCCATTACATTTCCAAAAGAAATATTTGTTTTCAATGCTACTTTTGATAAAAACCCATGGGAATTAGTAAAAGAAAAAACGTTAAGTGATTATGAAATCTCAGCTATTCCTTTTGAAAAAGATATTTGGGCTTTTGGCACTGCTAATAACGTATATGAAAAGTTTGCAGATATAATTAAAGGAGAAATACAGAGAAAACCTCTTACAGATATTAGATTATATAATCACAATATAAAATTCTTACTGCTTTCATCCTTATGTAAACTTCTTTCAAAAACATACAATTTAAAAACTGATTTCAGAAGCAAAATCTGGGATGAATCAAGTTATAAAACAGTTCATAACCAAAAGGTATATAATGCAATAAAAATTGATCTTGTAAAAATTCAAGAACAATCTTACTTATCTCTAAATCCTGATTTTCAATTGGCAGACGATAATGTTCCCAATGATATTAATCAGCAAGTTGGCTTGGAATTCTTTCACAAAATTTACAATGACAAGTTTAACGATTATATTAATATTTGGAGAAAAAAATTATTAGAGACTACATCTTACGAACTTCCTCTGAATTCTGGTACTGGATTTGTATTCAAAATTTCTAAAAACCCTATTTTTACTAACATTGATGACTTGAATAATAACTATACTAATGAACATAATATCCCTATAAATATGATAAAATTGAAGGGTGTTCAATTTAAGGAAACTAACTTGTTATTTTCTAGTCAAAATGGCGATAAAGTTGTTAAAGAGACTCATCCTATGAGAGGACTTGTCAATAATAGTCCTTTTGATAGAGGATTAAGTAGTTTAAAAAACACAACTATCAATCTGGGTATTGTTTGTCCACAGCAAGACTCAGAGAATTTTTATAAATTTTTAAATAAACAGAATCAAGAAATTAAAAATGTAAATATTAAAGATCAATATGTTATTGATTACAAAGGATTTCATAATACTTATGGACTTAGCCTTAATATACCAACCACATCATCCTCTAACTGGGAGATGACGAATGAACCAGTTAGCAGAGATTCTAAAGAAATCATTCATGAAATAAAAAACAATATCTGTGACAAAATCAACAAGTTATGTTCTATTGGAGGTCAAAAAACAATAGTGATCTTTATTCCAAAAAGATGGGACAATTTTGTTCATTACAATGATGCAGTTGAATCATTTGACTTACATGACTACATTAAAGCTTTTTGTACAGAAAAAAAAGTAACCTCTCAACTTATCAGGGAAAAAACAATACTTGACAATAACTTAGAGTGTCAAATAAATTGGTGGCTTTCTTTATCATATTTTGTTAAGTCATTTAGAACTCCTTGGGTAATTGATAATACTGATAACAAAACTGCTTTTGCTGGTATAGGTTATAGTGTAGAGAGTAAAAAAGAAGATAAAGGACATATTATATTAGGCTGTAGCCACATTTATAGTTCAAATGGGGAAGGATTAAAGTATAAATTATCAAAAGTTAATGACAAAATAGAATGGATTAAAAAGAAACCACATTTAAGTTATGATGATGCTTACGAGTTTGGGAAAAATGTAATTAATTTATTTTATGAATCAATGAATGAAGTACCTAAAAGGGTTGTCATTCATAAAAGAACTTTTTATACAGAAGACGAAAAACAAGGAATTTTAGATAGCCTTCACGACAATAAGAAAATTGAAAATATAGATTTAATTGAAATCAATTTTGAAGATAATGTAAGGTATGTATCAAGTAAAATATTCAATCGTGAAACAAAAATTGATGGATATTCTGTTTCAAGAGGAACTTGTATTCTTTTAAATGAAAAAGAAGCATTACTTTATGCCCATGGAGTAATTCCATCTGTAAAAAATCCTAGTTACAACTTTTATCCAGGCGGAAGATACATTCCAAAACCATTAAGAATAATAAAACACTATGGAGCAGGCAGTTTAGAACAAATCGCTAATGAAATACTTGGGCTTACCAAAATGAATTGGAACTCTTTAAATATGTATTCACAGATGCCTGCAACTATTGATTCTTCCAATAAAATAGCTAAAATTGGTAAACTAATAGAAAACAGAGATAAAGTTGAATATGACTACAGATATTTCATTTAAAAATATTAGCTAGATAATCCAAATAGAATAATTCCCATAATTGAGTAAAGCTATGAGTTTCAAACCAACTATTGAACAAAATCAAATTTTTAACTTCTTTAAAAATGGAAAAGAAAATGGAATGATTGATGCAGTAGCAGGGTCAGGAAAAACTAGTACAATAATAAATGGTATAGATTACATTGATAAAAAAAACAAAATTTTATTTTGCGCTTTTAATAAAAAAATTCAAGAGGAAATTAACCAAAAAACAGTCAATAAAGAAAATGTGATTGTTAAAACTACTTATGCATTAGGTCTTAGTATTCTAAAATATCATTTTGAAATATTTACTAGAAGTCCAAACCTTGATAAGTCAAAATATTTTAATATTTTAAATGAACAATTAAGAAAAAATAAGTCTAATAACTATGTTGAGGAAACAAAATTCACAAGGTATTTTGAGAAAATAAAATTTATATATTACCAAGAGAAGAAACAAGAAGAGCCAGATATATTTTATAAGACATTTTATTCAAATTATTACAGACTTGTTGATTTATTAAGGTACACATTAAGCTATGCAAAAGGTGAAAGTTCATTTCAAAGATTAGTAGAAAAATATGCTATTGATATTGATCAGAAAAACACTCAATTACTTGAATTGTACAGAAAATTAGTTGAGTTAGCCATAGGAGAGGGAAATATAAAAGCAAAATTATTAGGTATTTATGACTATGCTGATATGATATTCTTACCATGTGAGTTTAAATTAAGTTCACCTGATCAATTTGATATTGTATTTGTTGATGAATGTCAAGATTTATCAAATGCACAATTAATAACTATAACTAAATATCTTAAAAAAGGCGGAAGATTTTTTGCAGTAGGAGATCCATTTCAATCAATATATGGTTTTGCAGGAGCTTCGCCTGAATCTTTTAACAACATCAAAACATTATATAACCCTAAAATGTTTAAACTCACAAATTGCTTTAGGTGTTCAAGCGATATCGTAAAATTAGCACAAGAGATTAGACCTGACATTACTACTACTAACTCTTTTAAATCTAGTATAATAAAAATAAAATTTGATGATATAATTAAATATGTACAAAAAGGAGATTTTGTATTATCTAGACAAAATTGTAATTTGTTTGAAGTAGTTTTCAAACTTTTATGTCATAATATTAAATGTAAAATCATCGGTAAAAAAGAAATTCTTAAATCTCTAAAAGATATAATTGATAATAATAAACTATATAGTGAAAAATATTATGAAGAGTTACCTGATCACTTACAAAAGATATATAAGATTGCTGAAAATAAATTAGGCAATAATCCTGCTAATTATGAAAAACTGGAAAATCTAGGAGATAGTATTAATATCCTTGAATCATGTTTTTTTCATAACCAAAATGCAAAAACACTAAATGATTTATTTGACTATATTGAAAGTTTAATGAATTGTGAGGATGAAGATTCTGTGATACTATCATCAATACATCGATCAAAGGGATTGGAGAAAAAAAATGTTTTTATAATTGGTTATAATGAACTGCCCATAAAAAAAGAAAACATGTTAGAATGGCAATTATATCAAGAAAAATGTCTTAAATATGTTGCTATTACAAGAGCGGAAGTCAATCTTTACCAAACAGAAAGCCCTCCTGATAAAAATGACACTCTTGTTTTACAAGATGCAATCTTAGATCAACCTTCATTGATTGATATTAAAAGTTCTGATTAATTTTCCCCTGCATCTGTTCTAGCTTCAGAACATTTAAAAAAACAGGACGTATCATAGAAGCAAAATTACTTAAATTGTTAGTAAATACAAGTTACCTGATATTTTCCCAAAGACGTAAACTTAACAATAAATGTTTCCGTTTTAAGTAAACTATTTGTAAATTTGTGAAATGACAATTCAAGAAACTTCTTCGGGAAAAATTTACAATGTAGAAATTCTGCCAGTAGAAGATATTGATTTTAAGTCTATAGATAAAAAACGCTTTTTTTTCGATTGGAAGACTGAAAGGGCGTACGAAATCTATAAGTTAAAAATTATCAATTCAAATGATATTTTAGGAATTATTTCTTTGGAAAGAATACCCGAGGAATGGAGAGTCCATATTAGACTTCTGACTGTTTCATTAGAAAATAAAGGTGCAAATAAGATATTTGATAATATTGCTGCAAACTTAATTACTCATGCTGCGAAAATTGCAGTAGCAGAATATGCAGAGTTAGCCTGCGTATCACTCAAACCAAAAAGTAATATTGCCCAGCATTATATCGACAAATACAATATGAATATAACCGGAATGACTTTGAGTCTTGAGGTTCCGGAAATTTTAAACTTGATAAACACATACGATAATGAATAAGAAAGTAAATATTGAAGATATTGAATTTGGAGTAGATTCAAGATACAAATCAAATTCAGAACGTGATACTGATGGAGCGGTTTTAATGGAAGCACGTTTACAACGAATTAAAAACTTACCCATAGATCAGGTTATTCGTGCCAAACTATTACAATTAAAATTAAAAATGGAAGCTTATATAAGCAAACCAACTTATGATAATCACCACTATTTTTCAGAATTCTTATCGGCATATATTGATACTATTTACAATAAGAGAAGTAGTTTTGCAAAAGATATTGATATAACTCCAGTAAGTTTAAGTCAAGTCATAAACAATCACAGAGAACCTAAAGAAGAATTTATTCTGAAGTTAATGATACATTCTGAAAAAACATATAAGAATGTTTGTGAGTTCCATAAAAAGACATGGTTTCAGGTTTATTTTCATGAAAAAATTTGCGATACTATGTCAACACAAGACAAATGGAGGCCAAAAATTGAAAAGCATGTAAAATTTAGTGAATCTCTAAAGTTAGAAACTGTCGATAACATCCGATAACCAAACAGATAATAGCAATTATTCTTTTAAGTTCTAATTGAGTTACTTTATTAACGTTAGAATCTCAGAGATTAAAATTACTTACAGATTTATTAAGATCTATTACAAGAGTCATAATAAATTTACAAAAAAAAGCCTTTTCGGAAAATCGGAAAGGCTTTTTAAGCAAAGTAAGATTGAATTATTTTTTCGACTCCTCAATTGAAACTTTTCTAAACTCTTTTAATAGTTTTTCAATTTCTAAAGTTGATTTACGAGCTCTCGCTCCAGCTGCTTTAACACCTTTTTCAATTAGTGAATCTGATTCTGTTTTAAATGTTTCGATTTCGGCGTTTATTTTGGCTACTAAATCTTTCATGGTATGTTTTTATTAAATTAAGGCAGCGAAAATAAAACTTTGCTTGTTATATTGCAACTTTGCTGCAAAAATTAAAAACGTTTTTAATTCATAATTATTATAGGAATTATTTATTCAAAGAATCTAATTTTCCTGAGACATCTTATTTAGTTCTTCAATAAAATAAGACGTTGGACATCCAGCTTCTGCAAAAAAAGCCTGAGTAAATGTTTTAGTACTGTTAAAGCCAACTTCTTCAGCCAATGCACTATTGGAATATTTTCTTATTTTACTATCTTCTTTTAACAACTTTATTAGATAATTGATTTTAAGATCAGCGATGTATTTCACAAATTTCTTTCCTCTGTATTGATAAATTATCTGTGATAAATATTTTGGATTGGAATTGAAAATAGCGGCAAGCTTTGCGGAAGTCAGGTCTTTTACTAGAAATTTTTTATCTTTTTCGAATTTTTCCAATTGTTTTAGTATATCAGCAATAGTATCTTTATTTATATTTCCAATTCCATTACTTACATTTTTGACTTCCACTTTAGAAACTGCCTCATTTTTTGCCATCAATTCCTCAAATTTTTGCCTATAAACATTCTTATTTTTGATATGCCTGTAAGCAATGAATGATACGATTAAAAATAATACTAGTACGATAGCAGTAAAAATAAAATCGTTATACTTCCTCTTATTAAACAAGTCTTCAATATCGTGCTTATCTTTTAGTAATACTTTCGTGTCATACACTTTGCGAACTCTGCCGGAAAGATAGATGAATTTGTTGTCTAATATACTGTCTGCCTTTAGTAGCTTATCCGTATAATAGAGCTGTTTATGAAGATCTTTTTTAGATTTATAATACTTTAATAGTAACTCGTAGTTCTGCCGTAAATCCGGACGTATATATCCTTTATCATCAAAAATCTTATCAACTTTAAAAAGATATGGCAAAGCCATTTCGGGTTTATGGAGATCCCAATAGCTTTTTCCAATATAGAAATACCCAACAGACTCATTGCCAAAATCTTTATTTTCCTTTATAGATGGAACGGAATAATTAATTTTTTTTATAGCTTCTGCATAGTTGTTTTTAAAGTACTGATTGATGCCTTCTGAATGAATAAAATAATTTTTCATTTCAGTATTTGACATTCTTATCCCTTCTTCAATTCCTTTTTTATTTATTTCAGAACATAATCCATAATTACCAATCCTATTATGGCACAAACCGAGTAAATGCAATGAATTTAAGTATGCTCTTGTATTTTTCTCTTTAAAATAATCAGTACACTCAGTAAATAAAGAAATTGCTTCGTCATAAAACCCTAGAAAATATTTTATGATGGCAATATTATATTTAACCTTATACACTAAGTACTTATCATTGGTTTTGGAAATAAAATTATCAGCTATGAGGTAATTATCCAGTGCATTTTTGTGCTCTTTTCTGGCATAGTAAACAATTCCCTTTGAAAGATAAGCTGAGCCGATAAGAGCATTATTATTGGCTTTTTTGGCAGTGTAAATCATACTGTCTGCATATATCAATTTCGATTTTTCAGGTGCATAGAATAAATAATTTTTATATCCATTTACAATTTCCTCGAAATTTTTATCCTTTTTTGCCTTGTTCAAAAAGTACTTAAGATAGTATGCCTGGTTTACTTTATTCTCAGCTGTGGCTTCTATACGTTCAAAAAGATAATCATAACTTTTTCTTTTAAGCGTATCGAAAATTTCCGATTCCATTTCCTGCGCATACAATTGATTTCCAAAGCAAAGAATTACTAATAATATATAATTTTTAATCATAAGTTAAATTAAAAAATGAGACATTATTTGATGTGAAATGCATTTTTATCAGCGAAAAACACTACTGTGTAAATATAACATTGTGTTTTGTTTAAAACAATGTTAAATATACTGCAATCTATTTAGAATCAGTCTGTTTTAAGTAAAAAAAGGTATGTCGATTTTCGGAAAATCGACATACTAAATTCGGAAAACCCATATACAACGTTTTGCAAATCAAAAAATCTACTTCTAGATTTGTCTTGAATTCAATAGCAAAAACATTTGGCATCGTGCCGGATTAAAGTTCTGCTAACCCGGGTGAAATGAACTGACTGAAAAAAAACAGTCTTTACATTTAACACTTTTAATCATGAAAAATCTTTTATTATTGCTAGTTGTATTAGCATCACTACTTGTTTCTTGTACCAGTGAGAGTATTGATAATGCCAAAATTTTAGATGATGGTCTTCTTGAAAATAAATCTAAAAAAACGGCAAAGCTACTTCAGACACTAAGTCCTGAAAATCCGGCTAATGAATATGACATAGCAGGTAAAATACATAATGACATCCTTGATGTTTACTTGTCTGGAAATTATACATTCAATACGATTGCTCAAATCAGCCAAAAAGTAGATTCTATCTCGGTTCTGAATAACGATCTATTAAATATGGCAACAAGTCTTCCCTGCAACTTTCAGGAAATTCAAGAAACTGTTGATGATCCTCAAATAAAATTAGAGCAGGCGATTGCAAATTCCTCAATGACAAATGCCGCTAAAATTTCTCTTTCCAACTTTATGGATTCCATACTGTTATGGGAAACTGATGAATATGCTATCATTCATCAATCCATAATCTCATTCGAGACCTCCGTTATATCTAACACACAATTTAGCAATGAGGATAAGAGGATTATTCTCACTACTTCCTCTATAGCAAGATATTCATCGTATTATGCTAAAGAACGTAAAGATAAGGATTGGGAAACTTCTGTTGGAAATCGTGCTGGAGCGGTACAAGGCGCAGTAGCAAATTCTTCGACTGCGATTAATAAATCAATAGTGACAGGACTCATAATTCAAAATCTCCAAACAGAATAGTTATGTATATAACTGAGTCGATTGAAAAACAATTGCAATATGTGTATTGCGTGTTTTTGATTCTTTTCAATATTGTGAGCCTTTATTTCATCATAGATCTATTATCCTATGATGAAATAATAGGCTATTTAACCGATGGCGGGATAAAAACTGATTCTCCCAGAAAATTGGCATATCTATTTTTTGTAAACGGCATATCAAATTTATTTTTCGTTTGCGTTTCATTGATGACCAGATTATTTGATAAGTAATACTTTCTAGCAAAATTAAACATTTTAAAACGCTTATTTTGGCATCTCTAAAATCAAAATATAACCCATCAGGCTTGCAAGTCTACATTTTTGAAACATTTTCCTCCAGAATTGCTTTTAAAGAATCAATTATATTGAATCGATTTACAGTTTTGATTATAAATTCAGGAGCAGTATGCCTGTTGATCAACAGTAAAAAGATTCATTTATTTATCAATGAACTAATCGTCATTCCAAAAAAGTCTATTTGTGAAGTTTTAATAATGAGTAATCAATTGCAAATATGCCAGCTTTCATTCTCTTCGGAGTTTGCTTTTGCTAATAGTATAAGATGGCCGCACATAGGATATTTTGAATTTTTTATTGCAAAAAATACTTCCAAGATTTTTCTCAAAAATAAAGAAATTGGATTACTTGTAGATTTACTTAAATTAATCAATAGTAAGGTCAGAAGTTCAAATAAGAATATCCTGAAAAAGGAAACATTGCTTTTGAGTTTTAATCTTTTTCTTTATGAACTGGCAGGAACATACTATCGATCATCCTGGTACGATAATGTCAAACATACTGGAAATGAAAAAATAGTTATCCATTTTTTTAGGTTAGTGGAACTACACTGCAGAAAAGAACACAGTGTGAAATTCTATGCCAATATCCTAAATGTTACTGCAGGGCATCTTACTAAAACTGTCAAACAGGTTACGGAGATCACAGCGAAACAATGCATAGAAAATGCAATCATTCTGGAGGCCAAAATCTTGCTTCAAAATAATGATTTAACCATTTTGTATATTTCAGAAGAACTGAAATTTGCCAATACTTCTTTTTTCAGTACTTTTTTTAAGAAGCATACTTCCCTGTCTCCTTCTGAATACCGTTTACGATTAAATTCTAATTAAATATATTAACAACACATGTTTTGACCGGGTTAAGAATGTTCTATAAGCATTGATTTAGAGTACTGTCGATTGCAAGTCGGGAGAAATATTTACTAAATAAAAGTAAAAGAAATGACTCAAACCTATCTTTTAGAATGGATGGACTTAACGGTGACTTCAACCCTTAATCCCAACAAAACGGACCTTACTCTGATTTCTCCAATTCAATCAAGAGAGATTATTGAAAAAGCGAATGAACAAACATTTTTTATTCAGTCACAGTTTACTATACAGGTTTTTTCGCTTACTAAGGAGAAACAGATAAAAATTTTAGTTGGAAATTATTATTCCACATTACTATTTCTTTTAGATAAAATCACAGAAATAAATAATAGTAATGATTTACACAGAGATAGTCTAAAAGAAGTGACAACTACTTTAATATCCTGTTTGAATGAATTAATAATTTTTATAGAATCAAGATTTGCAAACTATTTAACGGCCCCTTTTCAAATTGTTGAAAGCAAGACAACTAGTCCTATAGTAATGAATGGCTTTTCTGGTAAAGTTTTATGTAAACTTTCAACCGATCAAACAGCCTTAATATTAAGGGCATCCGATGAATTAAAAATTCTTATTTCAAAATCAATGAATCATTTATTTAAAACAATCGTTCCTTTTTTATCCACTCCAAACAAAGCAGATCTTTCATACAATGCCATGAGGAGCAAGGCTTATGTTTTTGAAGAAAGGGATAAGCAAATAGCAATTGAAACATTGGAACGCATGATCAAACAGATCAAGGAATATTAATCAAATACTACTAATTTAAAATTTAAAAACATGAAAAAGCTATCCTACATTTTAGCGACCTTGATTCTGATAATCATAGGCTGCCAGCCTAAAAAGCTGGATGAGAAACTGGCTACAAACCTTATTCTGGAAAAAAATCATTACCCTGCTATTGTACACCATGACATTTTTTGCGGTGATCCGACGCATGCTTACACCATTTTTAAATCCGGACTCGTAGAAAAAGGATTTGTAAAAGTACTTCAAAGCAAGAAATTTGGTGATACAACTTCGTTTGTGAGTTTTACTCCTGCAGCAAAACCGTATTTACTACATACACCAGCAGATGATAAAATAAGTAAAATACAGCGAGTAAAAGTAGCTGATGAAGAATTTGGAGCAATCAAAGAAATAAGGATGATGAGTTCTGGTAATAAGGCAATTGTAGAATACACTACGATTCGAAGAAAGAATGTTTTTGCTGCTGCCATTAAAAACGGATTAAAAGATACACTAAATCATGAAGTCTATTTTATACGAACAGATGATGGCTGGAAGCTCGTGGATAAAAAGTCAGAATTTGAATTTTTATCTTATTAGAATAGGATCAACGATTCAAAAATAATTTATTTCATCATCAATTTGGCCTCCCCACTGGGGAGGTTTTTATTTTTTTTGCATTTTTTATTCTTGATTTTACTGGGGGTTCAATGGGGTACAACTGGGGTACAACAAAAAGTTGTACTTGTGGCAGTGTTATCTCTATCGTTTCTTTGCCTTGTAATGATGAAGAACCTGGTTTGGAATTATCCATTTACCGCGATTGTGAGAACTAATGTAGAACGATAAAATGATGAGGTATGTTTACAAACATTTCATGGGGTAATTACATGGTTGTAGTTATTCTGCTATTGGCAAGCTGGTATTTATTTGTTGGATTTCGATTTTATTTTGATGATATCAAAGAAGTCATATCAGGAAAGCGGAAACTTCAATTCCGTGGATTTGAAAATCCAAGTTACGAGGATTCTCAATCCGAATTAAATTATCAGGAATCACCTGAAGCAATCTCAGAACAAACTTCCTTCGGAGAGTTTGACACTACCTTTCAGGACGTTGATACTTTGGTGGCACGATTAAAAAGTTTTATCGCAGATGCAGCAAAGAAAAAATTAGTCCAAAAAGAATTTACCTATTATCTGCAGCTTCTCCTAAGAGAATTTCCTTCAGTGAAAAATTCCCCTTTTAATTCTTCGATAAGTGAATTAATAGTCTCAGAATGTGACAAACTCGAATCAATTACTTTAACACAGAAGGAAGCAGAAGCCCTTTGGGAATAACTATAAAACAATTTAACGGAGGAATTGCCCCTGTCCATCCCGGCGCAGTATGGCATATGTAACAGGAAAGTGGAACTGCGACAGCGGCTACACCTCCGTTTTTTATCTGAATTTTTAAACTTTAAAAATAATGAGTGATGAAAAAATGGAACTGGAATTTTAAAAAGTTTATTGAGCAAAGAACAGATAGTATCTGTATGCTTCTGGTACAAATCCTTTTTGTGATCAGTTATGAAACCTATGCCCAGGATGGTCTGGCAGGAATCAATGAAGCCAACCAACAAGTACGAAGTTACTTTGATGCAGGAACGGAACTCATGTATGCCGTAGGAGCATTACTAGGACTAATAGGCGCTGTGAAAGTATATCAAAAATGGAACGCAGGTGATCCCGATACTGGAAAAGTAGCGGCAGCTTGGTTTGGAAGCTGTGTTTTTCTGGTGGTAGTGGCTACCGTAATCAAATCCTTCTTTGGGATTTAAAACAAATCGTTATGGAAGATCTGCTCAAAGAAAAGTTATGGTTTTACATTATCCATAACAATCCAGATTTGATGTTTACACTACAGGAAGATTATAGTGTATTGGATTATCTCAATGAGAAAATAAGTAGTGTAAAATCCATATTGGACGATATGTTATCTGATGGTACACCTAAATATATCATCGAAGAAATCTGTCTCAATGTACTTACCGAAGATCTGAAACCTTCCCGGTTTTTATATATCCGCTCCCTTCTTTCGGATGAGTTTGAGAAAACCTATACTGCTTTTCAGGAATCGGGTATCCTGACCTATGAGGTAATGAATCTTATGGAAAACTGCAGGCCCGTTTTTGAAACCATTGGTTTTACTAAAGAAAATGAAGAAGATCCTAATTTAAGAAATGCCCTTATTGGTCAGATTGCTGACTATTTGAATTGAGCTATTTATAGCATGTAGTATGAAAAGGAGTAATTATGGCTTACAATCTATCCCAAAAACTAAGTGCCAATATCAATGCGATTACCATTGCAATGCAATGGCAGCAAAGTGATGCTTTATCGGCAGAAGCAGTTGCTGCGCTTAAGGCATACGCTGGCTTTGGAGGTATCAAGGCTATATTATATCCAAATGGTACTACCGAAGACTGGACAAAATCCGGCGCAACTAAAGAAGATCTGAAGCTGTATCCTGAAATGACACGACTGCACACAATACTGCAGGAACACTATTCTGAAAAAGAGTATAATTCAGTTGTTTCTTCACTTCGTAATAGCGTCCTTACCGCATTTTATACGCCGGAAATTGTACCTAACACTTTGTACACTGCTTTGGAAAAACAAGGTATTAACCCTAAAAGGTTGTACGAACCATCAGCAGGATCAGGCATTTTTATAACCGAAGCAGACAGTGCATTTTCAAGTTTGGAACAAATTACTGCTGTGGAAAAGGACCAATTAAGCGGACTGGTACTTTCAGCATTAAACAGTACACTTTCAACCCAAAATACCACTCATGTAATAGGACTGGAAGAAGCTCCGACAAATGATAACGGCAGTTATGATCTTGTGGTCAGCAATATTCCTTTTGGTAATTTTTCTGTTTATGACCAAGCCTATCCCGATAAAGCGATTTCGGGGAAAATTCACAATTACTTCTTTGCAAAAGGACTTGATAAACTAGCTGATGGCGGTCTTATGGCTTATATTACAACAGACGGTTTTTTAAACAGTCCTTCCAATCAGAGCGTGCGAGAATTCCTTTTTCAAAATGCGGATTTTGTGAGTGTGGCAGTTATGCCTGACAACCTGATGAAAGAAACAGGAAATACTGATGCTCCAAATCATCTGCTTATTGTTCAGAAAAACGAGCATAAACAAACCCTGTCTGATAATGAAAATGAGCTGCTGCAAACCGTTGAACGGGGAAATGAATTTGGAAAATACAGTATCAATAAATATCTGCACAATAGACCCGAGCTCATCATTGGGAATGAAATAAAAGCCGGTAAAAACCAATACGGACAGGCGCATCAAAGTGTGAGACAAATCGGTGATATTAATTCTATTGGAAATCACCTTGGAGAAAATATTGCCAAAGGACTAAAAGAAAACTTTAACCCAGAACGCTTTGAGAAGGCTCAAAAAACGGAGATAGTTCAGCCCGCTGAAGCAATCAGGCAAAAATTCACTTATTTACCCATGCCTGAGAGTAAAGCAAGCGGTATTTCAGTCCAGCTTGGCTTGTTTGATACTGTGCCTGCAGAGAATATCAATCGTGCTATGGATTACATCAATCCTCTTGATGAAACTGTAGTAGATAAAAAAACAGCACGAATACTCAGTACCATACGCACAAATGATAATCCCTCACATGAAAATGTTGTGCTTATCACTGCTAAACAAAACAAGTCCAATCGGTATTTGTATAAATTATATTCCAATGTAAAAGAAATCGATGGCTTTTCAGCCAATTGGATGAATGGCGGATTACTGCCACATGAATTATTGGCTTTATCCAATACCCTTCAATACTATGATCACAAGTATACTTATGAAGGGGATAAAACCCTTGAACCTGCTTTTAACCTTGAAAAAAGACTTTATGAAGAAGTTGCTTCATTGAAATCTTTTTATACAGAAGGCACTCTGGTTAGAGTTGGAGAATCCGTTGGGATTATCAGTGATATCAATGAGCAGCACAAACAGGCCTTTTTTCAACCATTAGTACCACAAGGCAATCTGAAATTCTATGATTCCTATATTGCTATTCGGGATCATTATCTGGAATTGTTTGAGAAAGAGCAATCAAATAAAGCTGGCAGTGAAGAGGTTCGGAAAAATCTAGATGAGCAGTATACCAAATTTGTGTCCCACTATGGTATTTTGAACAGTGCTGAGAATCGCAGGTTAATCATGCAGGATTTCGCTTTTGGTTTCACCATTCTTTCTTCACTCGAACGCAAAGAAGGCGAACGTTATGTGAAGTCGGATATTTTAATCGAGTCTGTAGTAAAACAGCAAGAACGCTATTATACAGATGATCCTGTTGAAGCGCTGGCCCGCAGTCTGAATGAAAAAGGAACTGTTGATTTAGGATTTATAACTGCCTCGACAGGACTTGAACAAAACGAGGTTATAGAACGTCTGAACCATCATATTTATTTGAATCCTACAGGTCAGAATTGGGAAACTTCAGACCTCTATTTAAGCGGCAATGTTGTAGAAAAGTTACAACAGGCTAAACAGGCTGTGGAGCTATACCCTGAAAACACGCAATACTACAAGGGATTGCAGGCACTGGAAAAAGTTCAGCCAGAGCGTATCCCTTTTGAATTACTCGATTTTAACCTGGGTGAGCGATGGATTCCTAACCGATACTATGAGAATTTCGCCGGAAAATTATTTGACCAGCCAACTGAAATTAATTATTTCCCATCACTAGATACCTTTAAAGTAAGTGCAGGACACAATACCAAAATAGACAGAGAATTTTCGGTAACTCCAAAAAGTGGCAGAACAACTTATGGATACACCATATTGGAGCATGCGCTCGAAAATACGGCTCCCTTTTTTACCTATGAAGTTGAGGGAGCCGGCGGAAAACCCATCCGACTGCCCGATAATGAAGCCATACAGCTTGCTCATCAAAAAATTGAAAACATCCGTAACGGCTTTATTGAGTGGCTGCAGGAATTACCAATAAGCGATAAAAATGAACTGGAGAGCCTCTATAACAATACGTTCAATTGTTATGTATTACGCGAGTATGACGGAAGTCATCTGAGCTTTCCGGGTTTGGATAAAAAAGCACTTGAAATTGATGACTTGTACAGTTCGCAGAAAAATGCGGCCTGGCGTATTATTCAGAACTGTGGTGCATTAATCGATCATGAGGTTGGGCTTGGAAAGACACTAACTATGATTGTCGCTGCCAATGAAATGAAACGATTAGGGATTATTCATAAACCTGCAATACTGGCATTGAATGCCAATGTAAATCAAATTGCAGCAACCTATCAAAAGGCTTATCCCAATGCGAGAATATTGGCACCTGGTGAAAATGATTTTACTCCGGCAAAAAGAATGAGACTCTTCCATGAGATTAAAAATAATAATTGGGACTGTATCATCTTAACCCACGATCAGTTTGGTAAAATTCCGCAGTCACCCGAAATACAAAAAGAGATCTTACAAAATGAGTTGAATAATATAGAACGGGACCTTGATACGGCAAGAGATCTGGGAGGCGATATCTCCAAGAAAATATTAAAAGGTCTTGAAATACGAAAAAATAATCTGGACGGCAGATTAAAAGCACTGCTCAAAGATATAGAAGATAAAAAGGACAGTGGCATCAACTTTAAAGAAATGGGGATTGATCATTTGTTTGTAGATGAATCACACAAATTCAAAAACCTGACTTTCACTACCCGTCATGACCGTGTTGCCGGAATTGGAAATATGCAGGGAAGCCAAAAGGCGCTTAATATGTTATTTGCGGTACGCACGCTTCAGGAAAAATTCGATTCGGATCTCTGTGTAACCTTTCTTTCCGGTACTCCAATTTCAAACAGTCTGACAGAAATGTACCTGCTTTTTAAATACCTGCGGCCTAAAGAAATGGAACGCCAGCATATTGAAAACTTTGACGGGTGGGCAGCTGTTTTTGCCAGAAAAACAACTGATTTTGAATTTTCGGTCACCAATGAGATTATTGCAAAGGAGCGTTTTCGCCATTTTATTAAAGTTCCGGAACTGGCACTGTTTTATAATGAGATAACCGATTACAAAACAGCAAAACATATTGATCTGGACAAACCTGAAATTGAGGAACAGCTTGTCAATATCAGTCCTACACCTGAGCAAAGCGAGTTTATTACCCAGCTCATGCAGTTTGCCAAAACAGGTAATGCGACACTTATTGGCAGGGCACCTCTTACCTCGCAGGAAGATAAAGGCAGGATGCTTATAGCTACTAATTACGCTAAAAAAATGGCTGCCGATATGAGGCTGATAAATGAAAGATATGGTGATCATCCGAATAATAAAGTGAATACATGCGCCAGAAATGTGGCTGAAATTTACCATGCTTCCATGGAGCATAAAGGCACTCAGATTGTTTTTTCGGATATCGGGACACCCAAGCCGGATGACTTTAATATGTATGATGCCCTTAAAGAAAAATTGGTAAGGGATTTTAATATCCCAGCTCATGAGATTACCTATATACACGACTGGACCGATAAGAAGAAACCAGAGTTATTTTCTAAAATGAATACAGGTGAGATACGTATTCTTTTGGGTAGTACAGAAAAAGCAGGCACTGGCCTTAATGTGCAGAAGCGTGTTGTGGCGATGCATCATATTGATATTCCCTGGAGACCATCAGATCTGGGACAACGCAACGGACGAGGCAGCAGACAAGGGAACGAAGTTGCCAAACAGCATTATGGTAATAAAGTAAAGAACTTCATCTATGCCACAGAGCAGTCACTGGACAATTACAAATTCAACCTTTTGAAGAACAAACAGACTTTTATCAGTCAGATGAAAAACTGTGAACTTAATGTGAGGACTATTGATGAGGGAGCCATGGATGAGCAAAGTGGAATGAACTTTTCAGAATATATCGCAGTATTATCAGGTGATACTTCATTACTGGAAAAATCAAAATTGGAGAAAAAAGTAACGGTAATGGAAAGCCTTAAAAAAGCACATTACAAGGAAATTTCCAGAACTAAATATCAGGTTGAATACCTAATGGAGGAAAAAGGAATCACCTCTAGAACACTGGACAAACTAACTGCTGATCACAGTTTTTACAAAAACAATCTGAAGTATGAGCCTGATGGTTCCAAAGCAAATCCTATAGAGTTGTATGACTGCAAGACAGCAGATCCTGAAAGTATCGGTAAAGAAATTATCCTACTCTATAAAAACTGGAAACCTCCCGAAGAAGAAAACCAGGCCAAACAGATTGGGAAATTATATGATTTTGGACTCTATATAAAAAGAGAACGTGAAGCCTATCAAAATGATGGTTTGTACCAGTACCGTTACTCCAACAGCTTTTATGCACAACGTTTGGAAGATGGTATTAAATATACTTCCAATGGAGGAACTCCAAATGTGGACAATCCAAAATTAGCAGCCCGTCATTTTCTAAATGCCATTGATAAGGTGGAACATCTCACGGCAAAATACCAAAAGTCCCTGAATGATATTGAAAACCAACTGCCGGAATTACAACAATTAACCACAAGAGTATTTAGTCAGGAAGATGAACTTCAAAAAATGAAAAGCGACCTCTTTAGTCTGGAAAGGGAAATAGCCCTGAAAATTCAGGAGAACCAATTGAAAGAAGCCAATCCGCAAGAGGCTAGTCTCAGTAATGAAACAAAACTAACGGATACAACTCCCGTAATTCAACTGCCAGTAAAAAGCAGTAAAGAATCACAGGGTTTCAAAGCGGCAGAAAGCAATAGTGATAAATGGCAGGAGCGCTCTTTTTCGGAGATGAGACGCAGCAGCAGGATGAAATTTTAAAATAAAGACCATGTCAAACAGTGTGTATCAAATCAACAAAGGAATTAACCAGAGCATCGAGTTTAAAGGGTTAAAAGCGCAGTATATCTGGTATTTGGGTGGTGGCGTAATTGTGCTTATGATACTGTTTGCAATTATGTACATAGCCGGATTACCCTCTTTAATCTGTATCGGAATTATTGGTATTTCAGGAGCATTGTGGGTTTTGAAAATATATAAAATGAGCCATCAATACGGTCAATATGGAATGATGAAAGCTTTAGCGAAACGACAGATTCCAAAAGCTGTGAAATCCCAAAGTAGAAAAATATTTATGATGAAGAAATAGAATTTGCTCAGTATTACCTGAGCGGTAAAAAAGAAGATGATGGAAAAGATGATAGATGATATTTTACCAATTATGGATGTGCAGCACGATTGCATCCTGTCCAAACAAGGAGATGTGACAGTAGTGTTTAAAGCTGAATTACCCGAGATATTTACCTTGTCAGATCAGGAATACGAAGCATTTCATCAGGCGTGGCTCAAAGCCATAAAGTTATTGCCGAAATTTAGTGTATTCCATAAACAGGACTGGTTTATAGACAGCAAGTTTGAACCCGATTTCACAAGCGAAGATTCGAGTTTTCTTACCCGAAGCAGTGAACGGTTTTTTAACGAACGTCCCTTTCTGGATCATTCCTGTTACATTTTCCTGACCAAAAAACCGGCAGGAAGAAAAACGTCAAGTTCCTTATTTTCAAATTTACTGAGAACTTCCATTGTTCCGGAAGAAACATTAAAAGCACAATTACGTCAGGAATTTATTGAAAGTACTGGTCAATTCAGACGAATACTGGAAGACAGTGGTTTTGTAAAACTGACCCGCCTTGGTAATGATGACCTGCGAAGCCACAGCCGAAAAATTGGAATTATTGAACAATATTGCTTTTTGTCTGAAAAACAAAACTCATTTGTTTTTAAAGACATTGCTTTTGATGATGGCCTGCAGGTAGGAGACAAACACTGCCAGATTTATACTTTGGGGGATGCAGCAGATCTACCGGCATTATGTGGTTCCCGAATTAACTACGATAGATATTCAACCGACAAGACCAAATTCAGTATCGGATTTGCTTCGACTCTGGGGCAATTACTTTCCTGTAACCACATTTATAATCAATATATTTTCATAGAGGATTTCCAGAAAACGCTGCAAAAACTTGAAAGTAAAAGACTGCGACTGCAATCCTTATCAGCCTACAGCAGGGAGAACCTGATTGCGCGAGATGCTACAAATGATTTTCTTAACGAGGCTATCAGCCAGCAGCGACTGCCTGTAAAAGCACATTTTAATGTGCTGATCTGGACAGATAATAAAGAAGAGCTCAAAGACCTGAAGAATAAAGTTTCTTCAGCATTGGCTCAGATGGATGCAGCTGCTAAACAGGAAACAGTGGGTGGCGCACAAATATTTTGGGCAGGAATTCCCGGGAATTCCGCAGATTTCCCAATGAATGACACCTTCGATACGTTTACAGAACAAGCAACATGCTTCCTAAATCTGGAAACAGGGTATCGTTCTTCCCTTAGTCCAACTGGAATTCGATTAGGAGATCGATTGACTGGAAAACCGGTTCATGTAGACATTAGCGACGAACCAGTAAAAATGGGGATTTGTACCAATAGAAACAAATTCATACTAGGGCCTTCGGGAAGCGGTAAATCATTTTTCACAAATCATATGGTTAGAAGTTACTATGAGCAGGGAACTCATGTTGTACTTGTTGATGTCGGGCACAGCTACAAAGGACTGTGTGATATGGTTAATGGCTATTACTTTACCTACGATGAAAAGAACCCTATTAGGTTTAATCCCTTTTATATCAGTGAAGGCGATTCGCTTGATACCGAAAAAAAAGAAAGTATTAAAACATTGTTATTAGCACTCTGGAAAAAAGACAATGAAACATTCAATCGAAGTGAATATGTTGCACTGTCCAATGCACTGCAATTGTATTATGAAAAGTTAGATAGCAATTCTGATTTGTTTCCCTGCTTTGACAGCTTTTATGAATTTCTAAAAAATGAGTTTGTATCCATATTAGAGGGTGACAAGGTAAAGGAAAAGGATTTTGATGTAAACAATTTTCTGTACGTACTGCGTCCTTACTACAAGGGAGGAGAATTTGATTACCTGCTCAACGCCACCGAAAATCTGGATCTGTTAAAAGAACGTTTTATTGTTTTTGAACTCGATAATATCAAAGACCATCCAATACTCTTTCCAGTGGTAACCATCATTATCATGGAAGTATTTATCAGTAAGATGCGCAAGCTCAAAGGAGTCCGTAAAATGATCCTGATTGAAGAAGCCTGGAAAGCTATTGCCAAGGAAGGAATGGCAGAATATATTCGGTATTTATTCAAGACTGTGCGTAAATTCTTTGGAGAGGCCATTGTAGTGACTCAGGAAGTAGAAGATATTATTTCTTCTCCAGTCGTTAAACAAGCCATCATCAATAACAGTGACTGCAAGATACTATTAGACCAAAGCAAGTATCAAAATAAATTCGAACAAATTCAGGAACTGCTTGGGCTTACTGAAAAAGAAAAAGCACTCGTACTATCTGTAAACAAAGCCAATGATCCTGATAAGAAATACAAAGAAGTATTCATTTCGCTTGGAGGCATGCAGTCTAAAGTATATCGAACCGAGGTATCTCTTGAAGAATATCTGGCCTACACTACCGAAGAAACCGAAAAAGTAAAAGTACATGCGTATGCAAAGAAATTTGATGGTGACATTAGAAAAGGGATTGCAGCACTTGCTAATGACTTAAGAGCATAAAAATTATAAAAACTAAACAACAATAATTATGAAAACAAAGAAGAAAATCATGATTTGCCTGTTGTGCTTTTTACTGATCAGCACACCGGCAAGACCGGCAACGGTTGCAGCAATACCGATTTTAGAAATTGTAAAAGCGGTTGCCAAAAAGGTAATTAAGGCTATTGACCTAAGGATCCAAAAACTGCAGAACAAAACGATCTGGCTGCAGAATGCGCAGAAAAAAATAGAAAATATCCTCTCCAAACTAAAGTTAGATGAGATTTCCGATTGGACTGAGAAACAAAAAGAACTCTATAAGAATTATTACGAGGAACTGGCAAAAGTTAAATCCATTATTACCTATTACCAGCGTATCAAAGACATCAGTGAAAAGCAGGTTCGTTTGGTAGATGAATACGAAAGAGCATGGAACCTGTTTCAAAAAGATGCTCATTTTAATTCCAGCGAACTCGATTATATGCAAAGTGTGTATTCCGGAATATTAAATGAAAGCCTGAAAAACATCGATCAGATTTTCCTTGTATTGGATTCTTTTACCACACAGATGAGTGATGCCAAAAGACTGGAGATTATAAATGCTGCTGCAGATCAGATTGATGCTAATTATGATGACCTGACGCTCTTCAACAGACAGAATATACTACTGAGCCTTCAAAGAGCCAAAACAGAGCATGATGTCAAATCCGTTAAACAATTTTACGGAATTCCGTAAACAAGTAATAAAATCATGAAAAAGATATTTTTACTAGTGCTTTTTACTGCACTGATCACAGGGAATCTTCATGCACAGGCAAAACAGCAAAGGATGCTTTTAGAGCAAATAGCAGCCCTGCAAGTCTATATCGGATATGCTCAAAAAGGCTATTCGGCAGTCAAAAAAGGACTCAATACCATAGGAGATTTCAAACGTGGAGAATTTAATCTTCATACCGATTACCTGAATTCCCTCAAGGTCGTCAATCCCAAAATAAAAAAGTATGCCAGGGTAACAGAAATTATTGGGCTCCAGACAAAAATCATGAAAAGCTACAAGAGCTTGCATCAGCAAATCCGGCAGGATGATTTGTTTCATGGAGATGAAGTCGATTATATCAAAAGGGTCTTTGAAAGGTTAATCAAAAATTGTGATACCAATCTGGATGAGCTTCTAACAATCGTTACGGACGGAAATTTAGAAATGAAAGATGATGAACGAATGAAACGCATTGATATGATTTACCAGAATATGCTGGATAACTACGCTTTTTCTGAGAGCTTCAGTAATGAAACTAAAATACTGGTTGTATCAAAAGCAACCGAATTGAAAGAAGCAAAAAACAGCCGTGTCGTAAACGGCATTAATACTGATTTGCCATGAAAAAATTACTGATTATAGGAATTGTGTTTATCGGATTGCTATTTCCGTCCCCGATAATAGCCCAAAAACAGGAAATCCAGCAATTGATTTTGAACATAGAGAAGTTGGCCCAGTTCAAACAGATTCTAAAGGATATGAAAAAGGGCTATGAAATACTAAGTGGAGGTTATAATACAGTAAAAGATTTGTCTGAAGGAAATTTCAACCTTCATGAAACATTTCTTGATGCGCTCATGCAGGTTAGCCCCACAGTTAAGAATTACAGGCGTATTGGTGACATTGTGAATTATCAAGTGCTCTTAGTAAAAGAATACAAGTCCGCTTTTAGCCGCTTTAGGGACAGTAAAAATTTTAATGCTGAAGAAATTGCCTATTTCGAAAGGGTATACAATAATCTTTTTAAGCAAAGTCTTAGAAATCTTGATGAACTGACCTCTGTGATTACCGCAAATAAAATGCGAATGTCTGATGATGAAAGGCTGGCCGCTATTGACAAAATATATGCAGATATGCAGGACAAACTTTTGTTCCTGAGAAACTTCAACAATAATACGACTGTACTGGCTTTACAGCGTGCAAAAGAGCATAATGATACGCAGGCAATGCGCAGTATTTATAAGTTAAATAACTAAATATCCACTGTTATGATAAAGATAAATAAGCAAATAATACTTGTTCTTCTTGCAATGATATTACCGTTTACGATCCAGGCACAAGGAATTGCAGACGACATGAACGGCCTGCATAGTGTACTGGAACAATTGTATGATGAAATGATGCCTTTATGCAGTAATCTGATTGGGGTTGGACAAGGACTTGCCGGTTTTGCAGCTATGTGGTATATCGCCTCAAGAGTCTGGAGACATATTGCCAGTGCTGAACCCATCGACTTCTATCCACTCTTTCGTCCCTTTGTTATTGGATTTTGTATTATGATTTTTCCCTCTGTCCTCTATATGATTAATGGTGTTATGAAACCTACCGTTACAGCAACTGCTGCAATGGTGGAAGGATCGAACAAAGCGATTGAAAGACTGCTTAAAGAAAAAGAAGAAGCACTCAAAGAAACAGATCCATGGAAAATGTATGTTGGTTCGACAGGAACTGGTGATCAGGATAAATGGTACCGCTATACTCATGATGATGCAGATCCAAGTGGGCAGGGGATGCTGGATGGTATTGGAAATGATATCAAATTTGCCATGAGCAAAGCCTCTTATAATTTTCGCAATTCAGTAAAGGAGTGGATGAGCGAGGTACTGCGTGTATTATTTGAAGCTGCTTCCCTGTGCATCGATACACTGCGGACTTTTCAATTGGTGGTACTTTCTATTTTAGGTCCAATTGTTTTTGGCATTTCGGTCTTCGATGGTTTTCAACACACCCTTACCGTCTGGCTCGCACGTTACATCAATATCTATCTGTGGCTTCCCGTGGCTAACATATTTGGAAGCATCATTGGAAAAATTCAGGAGAATATGCTCAAAATTGATATTGCACAAGCTGGAGAATATGGAGATACTTTCTTTAGCAGGACTGATGTTGCCTATTTGGTCTTTATGATTATTGGGATTATAGGCTATTTCACTGTCCCTTCTGTTGCCAATTACATTGTTCATGCCGGAGGTGGCGGTGCACTTGGACAAAAAGTAACCAGCATGTTTAGTAATTCTACAACTTCCGTTGTCAATACTACATCTCAAGGGACTACAATGGTAGCGGATGCAATGGGGAATGCTGCCGGTCGTATGTATCAAAGCATGTCAGATTCCGGAAATTCTGCGCCTTACTTCAAGGACAAGGACAATTATATGGCTGATAAATTAAAAGGTAAATCTTAACCCTAAATTCAAAGTTTATGTTTAGCAAAATGAAAAATATTGATACTGCCTTTCGGCATGTTCGCAGTTTTACCCTGCTGGTCATTATAGGATGTATTTTAATTAGCTGTTTTTCACTTTATAAGAGTTTTTCGCTGGTATCACAAATGCAAAATAAGGTATATATACTGGCTAACGGAAAAGCGCTCGAAGCCTATGCTTCGGATCGAAAAGATAACATTCCTGTAGAAGCGAGAGATCATGTAAAGACATTTCATAAGCTGTTTTTTACACTTGACCCGGATGATAAAGTCATTAAAAGCAATGTAACAAAGGCTCTTTATCTGGCGGATGACAGTGCCAAACGGGTCTATGACGATTTAATGGAAAACGGTTATTACTCCGGTATCATATCAGGGAATGTCAGCCAGACGATACAGATTGACAGTGTGACTATTGACCTTAACAACTATCCGTATGGATTCCGATGTTATGCTACTCAAAATATCATTCGTACTACCAGTATTGCGCATCGAAACCTTATTACGGAAGGCAACCTTCGTAACGTATCAAGAAGTGACAACAACCCTCATGGCTTTTTAATCGAGCGTTGGAATACTATTGAGAATCGGGACATAAGTACCGAAAACAGAAAACAATAAAGCTGCACATCATGAAATTCACTTCTAAACGAAATAGCAAAAAAAGCGATGCTCTTGCAACTGCTAAAAATAATCTATGGAAAAAGTTTGATCAGGCTAATCTGCGATTTCAGTATAAATGCGCCAATTGGCTGGAACGCAAAACAGCTCATTTTACACGCCATAACTGGATTGTGATTCTGTTGTGTTTTACAGTATTTACAACTGGCTGCAGTATATACCTGATCGTTAATAGTTTTTCAGGTAATAAAAATAGAAATATAACAGTAACCCCGATTACCAAACCAACCAATCTGATACCCACAAAAGAAAAGCCTCTTGAACTCAATACAATTATTAGCGAAACTGAATTTGAAAAAATTACAAGTTTCCGTCGGTATATGGATAGTCTGGAGCGCAGTCCGACAGGAAAAAAAACGCATGACAGCATTGTATTAAATCGTCCCGGACTTCTGGACAGTTTAACAATAATAGAAAATTATTATTACTCACATCTTAAAAATTAATATCATGGAACAAAACACAAAATCATTAAAGGCCTTAAAGCATCGTAAGATGCTCTTGGTACTGCCAATATTGGCGTTGCCATTTCTAACAGCCCTATTTTGGGCATTGGGCGGTGGAAAAATGGATGCTGCCAACTCAGCAGCACCACAGCAAAAAGGTTTTAATCTAAAACTTCCCAATGCGAACCTGAAAGAAGGACTTCCGCTCGATAAAATGAATTACTATGATCTGGCTGCACTTGATTCAGCAAAGCTTGATGAACTTATCAAAAAAGATCCCAACTATTTGAGCCAGTCTTTTCAGATTGATTCAACCGAAGACAGCAGTGCTGTTACTCAGAGAAAAGAGCGACATGGTTTAAATAAATCTGTTTATCGCGATCCAAACGAAGAAAAAGTACATCAAAAATTGGAAGCATTGCAAAAAGCAATAAATACACCAGTAGCAGTTCCGGAGCAAAATAAAGATTATGTAAAAATTGCAAAATCGAATGAAACCTCGCTGCATTCCAATGATGTGGACAGGCTCGAACAAATGATGCAATCCATGAATGAAGAGCAGGAAGGTCAGGATCCGGAACTGCAGCAGCTCGGTGGAATGCTGGAGAGTATTTTGGATATCCAACATCCAAACAGGGTACAGGAAAAATTGAAAAAAGCGTCCGAGGCTCAGCGTGGACAAGTCTTTACTATTTCAACCAAGGAGTATGAAGATCCTGTTTCTTCTTTACAAAACAAAACAATGAACAGTTCTGAGTATAAACAGAATGGTTTTTACCCTTTAGACGAACTAGAAAATGATGATTTAATGCAGAATGCCGTAGAAGCCATTATTCATGAAACACAAACTATTGTAAATGGAGCTACAGTTAAGTTCCGACTCATCAACGACATTTTCATAAATGGCATTAAAGTTCCAAAAGACAATTTTTTGTTTGGAACAGCTTCCTTAAAAGGAGAACGATTAACTATTAACATTACTAGTATCAGATACAACAACTCCTTATTTCCGGTGGATTTGTCTGTTTACGACATGGATGGACTTGTTGGTATATATATTCCGGGAGCCATTAATCGTGATGTCGCCAAAACATCCGCTGATCGCTCCATGCAAACTTTAGGAGTTGCATCACTAGACGATTCCTGGGGAGCTCAGGCAGCTGGAGCGGGAATTGAAGCGGCTAAAAGCCTGCTAAGTAAAAAAGTAAAACTAGTTAAAGTAGTTGTAAAAGCGGGATATAAAGTACTGCTGCGTGATGAAAAACAGAAACAAAATGATTCTAATTAAAAACTAAAAATGATACAGATGAAAAATTTTAAACTATTGGTGATGAGTTATTTATTATTTATGACCATCGGTGTATTAGCACAGCAATCAAGTAAAAACCATTTATCCAAAACGGAATCGGACTCTTTAATGATAGCCTATTCAAAAACGACCCATCTTGTATTTCCTTTTGCCATAAAAAGCGTCGATAAAGGAAGTCCCGATATACTGGTACAAAAAGCGAAAGGTCTTGAAAATATCCTTCAGGTTAAGGCGGCCCAAAAGGGATTTTTCCAGACCAACCTTACGGTGGTGACTGCAGATGGTAAACTCTATTCTTTTGTACTGGATTACAATGAAGAGTATCCACAGCTGAATCTTACATTGAATAAAACTAAGCCCGATGGACAGGAAATTTACTTTTCAGATGAAATTATTAATAATCAGGATATTGAGGAATATTCAAAGTTAGCCTTACACAACAAAAAGAAGCTCCGAGGTCAAAGGGCAAGTAAATACGATATTGATTTTAGGCTCAACGGAATTTTTATTCGTGACGAAGTAATGTATTACAGGATAAAAGTAACCAACAGTTCTAAAATCAATTATGAAATCGATCAGCTTCGTTTTTTTATTCGTGATACAAAAAAAGTAAAACGTACCGCTTCTCAGGAGATTGAAATTACGCCCATTTATATTCTGAATGATATTGATAAAATTGAAGCTGAAGCAGAAAACATATTTGTATTTGCGCTGCCAAAATTTACAATTCCGGAAAAAAAATATTTAGCCATACAGCTAATGGAGAAAAATGGCGGCAGACATCTAGAAGAACATGTCAAGAATACAAAACTGGTACAGGTTACTGTACTTCCAAAATTATAAACTATTTAATAATTAAAAAATTGAAATCATGAACGAGAAAAATTTTGAATACTTAAGAGATCAAATTAAGTATACCGGTTTCGGTGAAATGCTTGAATCTGAATTAAAAGAAAAAATGCAAAAGGAAGAACCTAATTTCACTTTGACGCATAATGCGCAATATGGTAATGATACTGCTACAGCTACATTAAATTTCAATAAGTCAAAAGAAAGTGACCTGTATTTCTTTAATTCTTATAAAGTGGAATTGCAAAAAGAGAATTCTAAAGAAAATTTGGAGCAAACCTTTTATATCAATAAAGGCAGCAACATAACCATGAAAGAAGCTTACAATCTTATGGAAGGCAGATCAGTAAATAAAGATCTTACCAATAAAGAGGGAGAAATTTACAATTCTTGGGTTCAAATCGATTTTAAGCAATCCGAATCTAATGGAAACTTTAAACTAAACCATTACCATCAGAATTACGGCTATGATTTAGAAGCAGCACTCTCCAAACATCCGATTAAAGAATTGGAAACCCCAAAATACAAAGAAGACTTAATCAATTCTTTGAAAAAGGGAAACCTGCAATCCGCTACTTTCCAAAAAGAAGGAAATGAGATTAAGCAATATATTGAAGCCAGCCCACAATTCAAGACAATTAATGTATATGACAGTAATTTGCAACGTATTGATAATCGTAAGTCTAAAGAAGAAAAGCAATCCGAAACTCAGCAAACTTCCGAAAAACAGGGCAGTAAAAAGCAAAACCAAACAGCCGATGATGATGGACCAGAAGTGCCAAAGGAAGCTAAGAAGAAAAAGAAAAGTCAATCCATGTAATCAATAATGATGAACGAACAACTTCCCATAAACAGAGTAGAGATGGAATTGAACCAGTGGCGCTCCAGGGAAGAGCGTTTTAGTAAACTGTTTAATTTTAGTCTTTCCAATAATAGGTCACTGATCAAAGAAAAGCTGCATCATTACGAGCGAATTGGAACAAAGTATAAGGGCAGTAAAAATATTGAGGAACGTTTTGCTTTGCAGATGCTCAAGCAGGAAAAGGACAAGATTCTAAAACAGCTTTATCCTAATTTATTGGTAAGACTCATTCGTAAACTAGTTGTCGCACCGCTTATAGATCAAATTGCAGTGCGTAAGGATGTAAAAGAAGAGCAGAAGAATAACCAAGCGCTGTGCGATCAAGTGCAGCGTATTGGTTTTAGAGATTTATCAAATCAAATTGATCAACAAATCAAACAAGGTCATGAGCAATTTACTATTCCGGTTTCCTATTACGTCAACGAAAAAGAACGACTGGATCATGAGTTGTCGTTTGTTAAAGACCAAAGCGGACAGTATCAATTTGAAGGTTATAAAGCTAGTCTGCATAATGAGTTAAAACCTGAAGAAAATAAAAGCCAGTATTTCAAATTACAGGAAAGGAACTCTGTTGACACAAAACAGGCTTATAATTTGTTAGCGGGTCGAGCAGTTCAAAAAGAAAAATCCTGGATACAGTTAGATCTTAATGACAAAGACGCAAGTGGAAATCATCGTATCAAAGAATTTCATTCCGGATACGGTTATGATCTTGATAAAACAGTACAGCAGCTTCCTTTAAAGGAATTATCAAATAAAAATGAAGCTGATAAATTAAAGGATGACTTAAAACAAGGAAATCGGCTGCCCGTAACCTTGCTTAAAAATGGAAATGAATATCGATTTTATATTGAAGCAAATCCTCAGTTTAAATCGGTAAACATTTATGATGAGCATTCGAGAAAAATTACCCTCCCTACGGCATTGGGTAATAAAACAATGGAAACTGTAAAACAAATACAAAAAACGAATGAGAGCCAGCAGGTGAACCATTCGAAAAGGAATAGTATGCGTATAAGCTGACAAACTAAAATATAATGAAAACACTAAAACCTTTATCGGATTTCTTTAAGGCAATAGAAAAAGATTATCGTATTAGCGTTACGCATATTGGTATATATGCTGCATTGCTTCAATTTAGGACGGAAAAGGGTTTTGTAAATCCTATTAAGGTCTATAGATCTGAAATCATGAAGTTAGCGAAGATCACGGGGCCTGTAACCTACCATAAATGCATTCGTGAGCTAAATGAGTATGGCTACATTAGTTATCTGCCTAAGCGGAATAGAAACCAAAGGAGTACGATTTATTTCAATTCTTAGTGACCTTGATATAGAAGTAAAATTGCAAAAAAAAGTTTATGTTATGAAGAAGTTTGCTTTTGAAGAACTTCCCGATGCGGTTTCAAAATTGTATGAGAGGATGCAAGAAATAGAAAGGTTTTTAGAAAAAAATAAACCTAACCTTAGTAAAAGGAATTCGTCACTTAATGCCTTAGCGCAAGAGAAGTGCAGTTCTAATTTCAACAAGAGCGATTTGGCACAACTTTTTTATATTCTTATGGATGAGAAAATTTTATTTTTTGATGATAGAAATCAAAAGTGCAATAGAAGCAAAATTCAGTTTTTTATAGAAAATAATTTTACATATATAGGAGATTCAGGACTTCAAACAAACATAGATACAATAAGTAAACAGTTTTCTGAGTCAAAAGGATTTACCTATAAAGACAAGCAAATAAGATTTCTTGAGAATATTATTGTTATACTTGAAAAACGGAGAGAAAAATTAATTTGCTGGTAATCTGTATCATTTAAAATGCAATACTAAAAATTAACTATTATGTCTAAAGAAGGTAATAAAACAAAAATGTCCTATATAGTAGCAATCAAACAATTGCTAGATCCTTTATATGCCAGACTGGAAAAAATAGATTCAAAAATAAAAGGAAACAATACAAAAGACAGTTTACGATATTATAGAAATGAAGATTTAAAGAAAATATTTGGGCTTTCAAATAATACAATCATTAAATACCGTCAAACGGGTATACTTCCTTATACTAAATTAGGTGATATATACTTATATGAATCAAGCAAAATAGAAAAAATACTTAGCGAAAACGAGCCGTGATCATTATTGATTGTACATCTGCAAACAAAATAATATACTATTTCAACACAAAGGCAAAAGAATTCACAATTGAATCCTTTTGCCTTTTTTAATAGTAGTCAATGTTTAACTGACTAATTGTTCAAGTGTACTTTTGTTTTAATTTTGACATATCTTCCATGATATTTATATCCAGTACCTTAGCATAATGCTGGGTCTGTTTAATATTAGTATGTCCCATCATTGCCGAAACATTCTCTATTCTTACTCCATTTCCTAAAGTTACTGTTGTTGCAAATGTATGTCTTGCAACATACCAAGTGAGGTGCTTATCAATACCACACAAATCAGCAATTTCCTTAAGATAGGCGTTCATTTTTTGATTTGATAATTTTGGGATCAGTCCAATTTGCATGTTCCTGTATTTATTAATAATCACCAAGGTGGGAGGAAGGATAGGGACATTTGCTCTAATTGCTGTTTTGGCTCTATTGGTCATGATCCAAAGATTATCATTCCCATCCGAAGATATGTTATTGAAGGTAAGGTTAGCGGCATCTACAGGTGCATAACCGGTGTAACAGCTAAAAAGAAAGACATCTTTAACCTTTTCGAGGCGCTTAACTGAAAATTTTTTGTTTTCAATTAAGTTTAATTCTTCCTGAGTAAGAAATATAGCATCAGTGACATGTAGTTTGCCATCATAAACACTAAAAGGGTCTTTCTCTATTATTCCCATTCTGATGCTGTATTTACATGCTGTTTTGTACATCCGCATGTATTTGACTACTGAGTTATTTTGAATGCCTGTTTTGCCTTTAAAGCTGCTGTCATATTTAAGAAAAGCCTCAAGATTGTAAACATAGGCACTGTTCACTTCAGGCAAAGAAATATCGTGTATTCCATACTGCTTTGTCATAAATGTGATAAGCAAATCTTTTGCACGTTCATATTTTTGGTGGGACGCCTTTGATCGCTCTCCGGCATCGACCTTTCTTTTAAAGAACTCATTATGCCTGTTCATAATTCCGATTAGGCTCACACCATCTTCTTTTACGGCTGTTTCTCCTTTAAATTCATCTTTGAGTAATTGTAATGAAAAATCGGGATCGATTTTAAGAAGTTCATTGAACTTCTTCTCCATACCAAGAAGAAAAAGATCCAGGGCATTCTTGATTACCTTTTCTTTTTCAAGCTTGAGAACACTTCTTAGGTTGTCGGTAAACTGCCATCTCTCTTTTAAGATCGATTTACCCACGGCCATGGTTATGGATTGTTTCTTGTACGAAATACGGGCATAAATTGGAGATTCTCCACTTTTGTTGAATTTACCTGCTTTGAGATAAAAAATTACTTTTAACATAACTCACAATTTTAAATTAATAATCAAATTGATTTAAAATCGCTGAAAGTTTATAGTGTTTTCAAGGAATTCCCGGGCAATTCACTTTTTTTAGTGACCCTTTTTTTGCTTTTTTTTGCGAAAAAAAATAGGGGTCACTCATAGGGTCACCGTACTTTGATAATATATGTGTTTTTTGACAACTTACAAAAAACAAAAAACCCTTTAAATACTAGTATTTAAAGGGTTTTGACTTTTAAAGTTTCTTTTGAAACTTCTACTGGCGGAGAAAGAGGGATTCGAACCCCCGGACCTGTTACAGTCAACAGTTTTCAAGACTGCCGCATTCGACCGCTCTGCCATTTCTCCAGTATGTTGCGATCATTTGCTGATTGCGAGTGCAAATATAAGACGCTTTTTCGGTTCTCAAAACTTTTTTTAAGCTTTTTTACTGATTATTTTAAATTAATTTTCAAGTGCTTCATAATCAGTAATTACTAAAAGAACATTTTTACGTTAAATTACGATCTTAGTCTAAAATCGGTACTGGTTTTTTATTTTCATCGACTGCAACAAACGAAAAAGTTCCTGAAACTACCGTTTCACGAAGCTCTGAATACATTTGTTCCATGAAGATATCAACATGAATTTTGCAGCTTGTTCTTCCAACGCTAATCACTTTTGCCACTAATTCGATTAAAGTTCCGGCTGGAATTGCTTTTTTAAAATCAATTTGACCAGTCGAAATTGTTACAACCTTTTTTCGGCTAAATCTCGTTGCACAAATAAAAGCAACTTCATCCATAAGATGAAGCGCAGTTCCTCCAAATAAAGTATCGTAATGATTTGTTGTACTCGGAAAAACGGCTTTAAAAATATGTGTTTCTGATTTTATAATTCTTTCTTCTAATGTACCCATAAATTAGTAGCTTACGTATTCAGTAATCTCAAGTCCGTATCCAATCATACCAACACGTTTTGTTTGCTCGGTATTCGATACTAATCTAATTTTAGAGATATCAATATCGTGTAAAATTTGAGCTCCAATTCCGTAATCTTTGCTGTCAATGACCACTTTTGGTGCTTTCATTGTACCTTCTGCCTGTAACGTTTTAAGTTCAGAGATACGGCTTAATAAATTTACGGCCTGCATATCCTGATTGATAAAAACAACTGCCCCTTTTCCGTTTTCATTAATAACTTTAAACATGCCGTCTAATTGCTGTTCAGCATTGTTGGTTAAAGTTCCTAATAAATCATTATTTACCTGCGAAGAGTGGATTCTGGTTAAGATTGGTTCTCCAAGATTCCAGGTTCCTTTTGTTAAAGCAATATGAATTTGTTTGTTGGTCGTTTGTTCGTAAGCTCTTAATCTAAAAGTTCCAAAACGGGTTTCAATATCAAAATCTTCCTTTTTAACGATTAAACTGTCGTGTTGCATTCTGTAAGCAACTAAATCTTCAATCGAAACTAATTTTAAATTAAATTTCTGAGCCACTTTTACCAATTCCGGTAAACGGGACATAGTTCCGTCTTCATTTAAAATTTCACAAATAACACCAGCTGATTTAAATCCTGCCAATCTTGCAAAATCGATAGCAGCTTCTGTGTGACCGGTTCTTCTTAAAACACCGCCTTGTTTTGCTACTAACGGAAAAATATGTCCGGGTCTTGCTAGTTCATGTGGTTTAACATTAGAATCTGTTAATGCTAATACGGTTTTAGATCTGTCTGCTGCGGAGATTCCTGTAGTTACTCCGTGTCCTTTTAAATCTACAGAAACCGTAAATGCAGTTTCCATATGGTCTGTATTGTTTGTAACCATTGGTCTTAAGTCCAATTCCTTACAACGGCTTTCTGTTAGTGGAGCACAAATTAATCCGCGTCCGTGCGTAGCCATAAAATTGATCATTTCAGGTGTTACTTTTTCGGCTGCAGCCAAAAAATCACCTTCATTTTCGCGATCTTCATCATCGACTACAATGATAACTTTACCTTGACGAATATCTTCTATAGCTTCTTCAATGGTATTCAATTGTATTTTTGTTGTTGACATAATTATTGTGGATTTTGAGCAGGAAAAAATCGCTCGGAAATTTTCTGAAATAGTTGTGATATTGGAGTAGTAATGGCGTCAAAGTTTATTAATCCGTTATCGTTTGTTGCACGATACGTCAATAAAACAGCCAATGGCAATAATATAAAGGACGACATCCATGATCCCATAAATGGAGTCATTCCGCCTTCTTGTGAAAGTCTTTTTCCAAAAGTATTAATAAAGTGGAAAGTAATAAAAATTAAAACCGCAAATACAATAGGCAGTCCCAATCCTCCTTTTCGAATAATAGCGCCTAATGGAGCGCCAATAAAAAACATTAAGAAACAAGCAAAAGCAATTACGAATTTCTCGTATAAAGCGCTTAAGTGTTTGTTAATTTCTCTCTGTTTGTCTTTTAAATCTTTTTGAGTAGATTCGATAGAGTAGACGTTGCTGGTAACATTGCTGCTTGCCATTTTTAGAATTCCTGACTTTTCCTGATTCTTAAATAAAGATAAAAGATCATTAGGTAATGGCTTTTTCTTTTTAGGATCGCTTTTTATTGGTATAGGAGATTTTCTGAGCCCAACGCGTTGGTTTATATTTTCTGAAAAAGAAACAATTTCATTGTTCAGGTTTTTATTTAACGAGTCTAAAGTATAACGCAATTCGTTAACGTTAAGCATGGCGTTTGTACCGTTTATGCTTTCTTTATCGTCATCGGTTTTGTTTAATTCGGATAAGTCTATATTGATGATTTGCTTTTTGAATTTTCCTTTTATAAACGGAAGTTTCGCACGATCTTCATATTTTTTTGGTGTAACATCCTGATAGTAATAACCATCATTTAAAACCAGCTTTAAAATACTTGATTTTTCGTTACTGATTAACTTTCCGTTTTTAGCTTTGATTACAGTTTTGTTTTCGCCCATATTATTGGGTTTCTCATGAATTGTAACTCCGGTTAATATATTTCCGTTTTCACCTGATTTTTTGATTACTTTAATGTTATAGAGGCCTACATCATTAAACTGACCTTCGGCAATTGCCATGGCAGGTTTAGCCTGAGCGATACTTTTTCGGAAATTAACAAATTTATATTCAGCGTACGGAATCACATTATTAGCAAACCAAAACGCCACAATACTCAAAACAAAAATAAATACAATTAAAACCCGCATCGCTCTTTGCAGCGATATTCCGGATGATTTCATAGCCGCAAATTCATAATTCTCAGCTAAGTTTCCAAAAGTCATAATTGAAGCCAATAAAACCGATAATGGCAAAACCAACGGAATTATTCGGGGCATTGAGAATAAAAGGAATTTTACAACCAAGATCAAATCCAGGTCTTTACCTGCAAGTTCAGAAATAAACAGCCAGACAGTTTGAAGTATGAATATAAAAAAAAGGATTACAAATACCGTAGTAAATGTAATCAGGAATGTTTTTAGTAAGTATTTGTCTAAAATTTTCAACCTTGTAATTTAATCTAATTTATTGATGTAGTACTTTGGATATTTACTCGCTACAAAGGTAAATTGATTTTTTGACAAAGGCTGATTGGTTTTAAAAGAATTAACGGTTAAAGTGGTTTTTGTTCCATTTTTTCCAGTTTCAATCAAATTATAGATGTGTTTAGTCTGAACATCAATACCTAAAAGAATCTCTTTTCTTTGGTCTTTTGTATTTGTTGGTGCTAATTTAATGTATTGAATTTTTCTTCCTTTCACATTTTGCACAATATCCATGTTGTATTTGTAGCCTGAATTAAAGAAAGTAAGCATTTTTGATGGCGTAATAGCAGTATCATCTTTCTCATTTACTTTAGAAACAGTAACTTCTTCGTCCTCAGGAACAATAGTATAGGTTTTTTGACCATCGAATATTTTAGTAACACCCATAAAATTCAATACATATTGATTGCCTTTCATGGTTACATTTCCTTTACTGTCCTGATTAATGTTTTCTTTCGCATTATTCAAAGAATATTTAAAGTCAATAACGATGTTGTCGTAGCTTTTTATTTTTGCAGTTACTTCGTTCAATAAATCTTTGGCTTTTTTATCCTGAGCCTGAATAGAAGTGAAGCTCAAAAGCAATAAAATTGCCATTTGAAAACACTTTTTAGTCATGTTTGTGATAGAATTGTTTCTGATTTCCTGAATTTTTGTTTTCATGATGGGATTAATTTTGTTCATTGTTAAAAAATTGATCAAGAGCACTTAAATCAGATATGTTAACACTTCTTGCTTTACTGCCTTCAAATGGTCCAACAATTCCTGCTGCTTCCAGCTGATCGATCAAACGACCGGCTCTGTTGTAGCCCAATTTTAGTTTTCTTTGCAATAATGAAGCTGAACCTTGTTGCGCATTGACAATAATCTCTGCAGCTTCTCTAAATAAAGTATCTCTTTCGGAAATATCCATATCAAGATTAATGCCAGTTTCTTCTCCAACGAACTCAGGAAGCAAATAAGCCGTAGCATATGCTTTCTGTGAACCAATAAAATCAGTGATTTTTTCGACTTCAGGAGTATCAATAAAGGCACATTGTACACGAACGACATCATTTCCGTTGGTATATAATAAATCTCCACGACCAATTAACTGATCGGCACCTTGTGTGTCAAGAATAGTTCTCGAGTCAATTTTCGATGTTACTCTAAATGCAATCCTTGCAGGGAAATTCGCTTTAATCAAACCGGTAATTACGTTTACCGATGGTCTTTGTGTTGCAATAATCAAGTGAATACCAATAGCACGGGCTAACTGAGCCAAACGCGCAATCGGAATTTCGACTTCTTTTCCGGCAGTCATAATCAAATCGGCAAACTCATCGACAACCAATATAATATAAGGTAGAAAACGATGTCCCGCTTCCGGATTTAATTTTCTGGCTTTAAATTTATCGTTATATTCTTTGATATTACGCACCATTGCATCTTTCAACAATGAATAACGATTATCCATTTCGACACAAAGTGAGTTTAAAGTATTCACTACTTTTGCATTGTCTGTAATAATCGCATCTCCTGCATCCGGAAGTTTGGCTAAATAATGTCTTTCAATTTTATTGAATAATGTAAGCTCTACTTTTTTCGGGTCAACCAAAACAAATTTTACTTCCGCAGGATGTTTTTTGTATAAAAGAGACGTTAAAACAGCGTTTAAACCAACAGATTTTCCTTGTCCTGTAGCTCCCGCCATCAATAAGTGAGGCATTTTGGCTAAATCGACAACAAAAGTTTCGTTCGAAATGGTTTTTCCTAACGCAATTGGCAATTCCATTTCAGCTTCCTGAAACTTCGCAGAACCAATAACACTTTTCATAGAAACCATCGTAGGATTCTTGTTTGGAACCTCGATACCAATTGTTCCTTTTCCGGGAATTGGCGCAATAATACGAATTCCTAATGCAGATAAAGACAAAGCAATATCATCTTCTAAACTCTTAATTTTAGAAATTCTGATTCCCGCTTCCGGTACAATTTCGTATAAAGTTACAGATGGACCAACGGTTGCTTTTATCTGGGCAATTTCAATTTTGTAGTTACGAAGTGTATCTACAATCTTGTTTTTATTTTCTTCTAATTCTTCCTGATTAATCGTAATTCCGCCAGTCGAATATTCTTTTAATAAATCGATTGTTGGAAATTTATAATTGGATAAATCCAAAGTAGGATCAAATAATCCGAAATCAGCCACTAAACGAGAAGCCAGATTTTCTTCGATAATATCTTCTTCTTCGGCTTTTTCAATAACAAATTCTTCTGTATGAACCTGAGGCTGCGATACAGGATTTACATTCATTTGAACTGGTTTTAAAATCGGATTCAAATCAATTTCAGATGAATTTGAAATGGTTGGTTTTAAAGCTTCTTTGTTGATTTCGAATTGCGTATCTTCTGTTTTTAAATGAATATTATCCAATTCAGGATCTTCATCTTCTTCAATAGCAAATTCTTCAAGATTATAAGCGCTTTCAGGCTGCTGAGGCGTTTTTAAAGAACCTAATTCCGACTTGAATTCTTTTTTAGTCGAATCAAAATAAGACTGAATTTTCTCCGGAGATAATTTGATTTTGAAAATTAAATACACAATTAATCCAAAAAGCAGCGTCAATAAAGTTCCTGTTTTTCCAATATAATCCTGCAGGAATAAATTCAGTTCATAACCAATAGTTCCGCCTAATTCAGGTGCTGAAGTGGCGAAAAATCCAAATAGAACAGAAACAATAATAATGGCAAATAAATCCCAAAACCAGATGTTTTTTAGTTTTTTCAGTGATAATTCCAAAGCTAAAAACATTCCCGTAAGGAAAAATAAACGAACTAATATAAAAGAAGCAATTCCGAAACCTCTGTATACAATTAAATCAGCAAGATAAGCCCCGAATTTTCCGAGCCAGTTTTGCACTTCTTCCGTACGATCACCAAGCTGGCTGACTGCGCTTTGGTCTAACTGCCATTGTCCGTTTACATAAAAAGAAATAAATGCAACTAATAATGCAATAGAAAATAGTACCAAAAGGCATCCTAAAACAAAACGTTGTTGTTTATTAGGTCTCCAAGATTTTAAGCTCTCAGCTTTTGGTTCGTTTTTTTTGTTTACAGTTTCTTTTTTGGTTGTTTTTGCCATTCTTGCGTTTCCTATTGCCTATATAAATTTGGGTATATAAATAATCAAGCCTATTGCTATTGCCGTCATTGCAGCAAAAAATACTGCTCCTGCAGCAATATCTTTGATAAATCCGATTCGTTTGCTGTAATCAGGATGAATAAAATCAGCTATTTTTTCAACAGCAGTATTTAATCCTTCAATAGCTAAAACTAAACCAATTGCTAAGGTTTGACAAAGCCATTCAGTTTGTGAAATATGAAAATAGAACCCGGCAATAGTCATCAAAATTCCCAATGAAAATTGAACCATAATGCTGTGTTCTGTTTTTATCAATTTTACAGCTCCATTAAAAGCATAAGTCATGCTTTTTAATCGGCCTGTAACAAAAGTATTATCTTTTTGAAATTCCATTTATAGTATTATAGTGCTGCTAAAGCTGCTTCGTAATTTGGTTCGTTTGCAATTTCAGCAACTTGTTCCGTATGTGTAATTTTTCCGTTAGCATCAACTACAATAATTGCTCTTGAATGCAAACCTGCCAAAGGCCCGTCAACGATTTCTAAACCATTTGTTTTACCAAAATCACCAGCTTGAAAATCAGATAAGTTAACTACATTTTCTAAACCTTCGGCTCCACAAAAACGTTTTTGAGCAAATGGTAAATCTCTTGAAATACATAAAACAGTAGTATTTTCAAGATTGCTTGCACTTTCGTTGAATTTTCTAACAGAAGTTGCACAAGTTCCCGTATCAATACTTGGAAAAATATTTAAAACTAATTTTTTACCGGCAAAGTTGCTTAATGAAGCTACTGATAAATCGTTTTGTACTAATTTGAAATCAGCAAGTTGAGATCCAACTGCTGGTAATTCTCCCGAAGTATGAATAGGATTTCCTCCTAATGTTATTGAAGCCATGATTTTTGTTTAAATTAATGAGGTTCAAAAGTAAGGATTAAAATTTGAATCTAAAAGTATTTGTTACGGGTTGTGATCAGAATTAGGTGAGTTTTAAGACAAGCTGAAATTCGGAATTTTATACGTAAGAATTTAGAAACACACAGTTAAGCTGAAACAATTTGGTTATAATTTGAAGGAATTCAGGTTTGTATATTGTAAGTGGTAATACCTGATTTTTTTAATCCTGTTTTTAATCAGATTAAAATAGATATTTTTGTTGAAAATCCACACTTAATATGCCTGACTATAAAAAAGTAGTTTCATTATTTATTGTTATACTGTTTTCTTTTTTGGCTTGTAACGAAAAAAAAGAATCGACAATTGTTTACAAAAAAGCAGCTCCGGAAAAACTAGATGCTACTTGTACCTGGTTGAGAAAAGGAGATAATTTTTTTAAAAAAGATTATATGCCGGTTTTCTACAAGTATTATAATGAAAAAATAAAAGAACAAGATTATAGTAAGGCAGCTAAAGCGCTAGAAGTGGTGGCCTGGAATACGGCTAGTTTTGCATCTTTTGACCAGCGTTTTTTTCAGACTGTAACTAATTTTTCAGAGAACTATAAAAATGAAATTCCTGAAAAGGATGCCCTTTTTATAAACATGTATTTTGGGGATTTTTATACGGACAAAGGAAATTTAAAAAAAGCAATTGAGTGTTATAGCAAAAACACAACAGTTGATGTTGTTGATTATCAATCTTGTTTTTTTAAAGCCGACAGTTATCGCACTATTGCTTGGTGCAATACTAATTTGGGAAACCTGAATCTGGCATTGGAAAACGAATTGTTGGCATTAAAATATTTCAAAAAAACAGATAATATCTCGAATATAGGTTCTGTTTATTCCGGAACAGCAGTAATATATCAATCTTCAAAAGAGTATGATAAAGCTGAAGATTACCTGAATATGGCCATTTCTAATTTCTCTAAAGACAGAAAAAATAATATCGAGAATATTTTTATCGTTTTATATAATAAAATTAATTTATACGATCGAAGTATGAATTATACGAAGATGAATCCCTTAGTAGATTCGGTTTATTTTGCTTATAAAAAAAGTAAGGTAAATGATCCTTCCATTAAAATTTCAATTAATACATATTACGTACACAGAATATTAGATCAGGGAAAAGTAGCTGAAGCCAAAATAATTCTGGACAGTTTAGAACCTGAAGTATTGGCTTTGAATTCTAAGGTTTCGACTCAGGAATATACAGTGGCATTAGCTTCAGTAGAATCTAAACAAAAAAAAGGAATCCGAAACACCAAACTTATTCTGGATGCTATTCAGCAACTTAAGGCTGATCAAAATTATACGCGGGTAAGAGATTTATATGCTGTACTATATAATAACGCTATGGATAAAAATGATTATGAAACATCAATGCTTTATAAGGATAGTATGTATGTTGCAACAGATAGTTTAGGTACCCAGGAAATGGCTCACAAGGTTGCAGAACTGGACAAAAAATACCAAACAAGGGCAAAAGAACAGGAAATAGCACTGCAGAAAAAAACTATAACAAATAACAACAATATAATCGCATTATTGGTTTTTGGCCTAATTGGTTTATTACTAATTATAATTGTTTATATCATCTGGCAAAAACAGAAAAAATTACAACTCGAAAAACAAAATTCGCAGGAATATACCAAACAATTACTCGAAAAAACCGAAGAAGAACGCAGGCGTATTGCCAGTGATTTGCATGATAGTGTAAGCCATGAATTATTGAGTCTGAAAAAATCATTTGAAGAAAAATCTGAAATCACAGATTCAAAAATCGACAGTATTATAAACGACATCAGGATTATAAGCCGAAATCTTCATCCGGTAATGTTTGATAAAATAGGCTTAAAAGCAAGTGTCGAACAATTGGTAGAAAGAGCACAATTGGTTAATAATTTTTTGGTCACATCAGATATTGATTATAAGGAATCGCTTTCTACTTCTGATGAACTTCAGTTATATCGCATCATACAAGAAGCTTTGTCTAATATTATTAAATATGCAAATGCAGTTGCGGCCAAAATTTCAATTTCGGAAAATAATGCATGTATAGTAATAGAAATAAAAGATAACGGAATTGGTTTTAATGTAAATGAAACCCTGAACAGTAAAAAATCTTTTGGACTTCATAATATCATTGAGCGTAGCCGGGCTATTGGCGGAGAAGCCAAAATAATATCGGATAAAAAAGGGACTATTATAAGCATTGAAATCAAAAAAACAAGATGAGAATATTAATTGCAGATGATCATCCTTTTACACTTCAGGGAACTAAGTTTTTTGTAGAATCTTTTGGACATAAGGTTATTGATACGTGTTCAAACGGTATTTCGGCCTTAAATTTAATAACGCTGCATCAGCCTGATGTGGCTATTTTAGATATTAATATGCCCGGATTGGACGGATTGGACGTTTCTAAAAAAATTCAGGAAAGCAGGATGAATACAAAAGTTATTTTGCTGACCATGCACAAAGAAAATACGCTTTATAAAAAAGCCAGCGAATACGGAATTTACGGGTATATACTAAAAGAACATGCACAAATAGAATTGCAAAAATGTTTAGAAGAAATCCAGAAAGGAAATCGTTATGTAAGTACTAATCTGGAAGAAAATTTAATAGTAGATACTTTAAATAGCAATGACAAACTACAAAAGCTGACATTGTCCGAAAGGAAAATTATTGAACTTATTGCCCAAAATAAAACCAGTAAACAAATCGCCGAATTGTTGTTTTTATCTGAAAGAACTGTTGAAGGTCATCGTGCCAATATTATAGAAAAACTGGAATTGACAAAAGAGAAAAACACGTTACTTAAATGGGCACTTCGGAATATTGGGTAAACTAATTTCGTTGCTATTTATTATGGCGTTTCCCTTCGGGTCGGGCTGTACGCTAAATCTTTTGTGATAGCAGTTTTCGATATAAATAAGAAGTTTAAGTAATCACAAAAGGATACCGCTTCCATCCCTAACGCAGTTTCAGGTAAAAACACAATTGAGATTTTAAATAAAAGGTATAAATATTGCCAACGGTTTCAACCGTTGAACGCAACACATTTGGGCAGTTATAATCATAAAAAAAAGCGTTTCTTTGGAATAGAAACGCTTTCTTCAGTCATGTTTTTTTGTTTTTTCTTTGAAAAAGAGGTCGATTTATTTATCGATAGAACCTAAAACACGTTTCATAAACGCATTCAAAGCTTCTTTTTTATCAGTGCCCTGAACTACCATTTTGTGTACTTCAAGCGCGCCATACATATTTGAAATTAATTCGCCAATTACATCTAATTCTTCATCTTTTAGAGACGGAATTTCAGTCATTGCTTCCAAAACTTCAATCGTTTCAATGATATAATCCTGATCGTTTTCTTCGATAAATTGGGTCAATTGCTTTATTACGGGTAATTTCATATTCTAGATTTCTTAGATTTTTAGACTTCTTAGACTTGCTTAGATTTTTGGACTTCGCTTGATTTTGAAACTTAGATTGAAAGAATCTAAGTAGTCTAAAAATCTAAGCAAGTCTAACAAATCTAAGATTAAGCGATTGCGTTTACCAGGTCGATTAAAACTTCTTGTTTGTTGGTTTGAGTTTCACCAACTAATTTTCCGTTTACGAAAGTAGCAAAAGTAGGCAAGTTGCTTACATTGGCTAATTTTCTTGATTCCGGAGAATTTTCAGCATCAACCAAAACAAAAGTGATAGCTTCATTTTCTGTTGCTAATTTTTTGAATTTTGGTTTCATAATACGGCAATTTCCACACCATGAAGCTGAATATTGTACTACTACTTTTTCGTTTTTAGCAACTAAATCTGCTAATGTATCTTCGTTTAAGTCGATTAACATACCTTTTTTTAAGTTTCTAAGTCGCTAAGATTCTAAGAGGCTAAGTTTTTTGCTCTTAGAATCTTGTGACTTGTTATTAGATGTAATTTATTAAAATTCTGTTGTCTAGTTTTAAATCTTAGAGACTTAGCAACTTAGAATCTCAGAATCTTTGAGAATTAATTTGCGCTCAAATATTCAGCGGTACTAATTCTGTCAGCAGACATAGCTTCTTTTCCAGCTTCCCAGTTTGCAGGACAAACTTCTCCTTTTTCCTGAATGTGAGTATAAGCATCAACCATACGTAAATATTCGTTTACGTTACGGCCTAATGGCATATCGTTAACACTTTCGTGGAAGATTTTTCCAGTTTCGTCAATAAGGTAAGTAGCTCTGTAAGTTACATTTGAACCTTCGATGATAACTGAATCAGTTTCTTCGCTGTATTCTGTAGACTCAATATCAAGAATACCTAAAATGTTAGATAAGTTACGGTTTGTATCCGCTAAAATTGGGTAAGTTACACCTTCAATTCCACCGTTGTTTTTTGGAGTGTTTAACCAAGCAAAGTGTACTTCGTTTGTATCACATGAAGCTCCGATTACGATAGTATTTCTTTTTTCAAATTCTGGTAATGCAGCTTGAAAGGCGTGTAATTCAGTTGGACATACAAAAGTGAAATCTTTTGGGTACCAAAACAATAATACTTTTTTGTTGTTATTTACTGCTTCTTCAAAAATGTTGATTTTTAAGTTATCACCCATTTCTGAGATAGCATCTACTGCAATACTTGGGAATTTTTTTCCTACTAAAGACATATTTTTCGTTTTACGTTAAAAATTTATTTCTGGTGCAAAAGTAGTCTATAAGTAAGGTTTCTTACAATAAGAAGTGATTATTAAAATTTATAAGTTGATCAATTTTAACTATGTGTTGTTTTAAGTTATTGAAGGTCAATATTTACCGGTAAAGTCCCGTTGCAAGAAATATTTTCTAAAAGTTGAATTCCTGCATTTTTTTGAAATTCTTCAAAATCCTGATATACTTCAATAAGTCCGGAAGCCTTTTTTAGATTCGGAATAAGTGGTAAAACATACGGATTTCCGAAAACATAAACGATGCATTTTTTAGTTTGTAATACATTTGAAAGCAAAGCGAAAACTTCATCATCAATTTCGAAATTATTCAAAGGTTTTGCCTTCGGAACAAATAATGAAATGATTATGGTTTCGAAATTTTCCAATTCTTTTTCTATCGATTTGATATCAGAAACTTCTATGTTTTCAAAAGCAAATTCAGGAGAAGTAAGTTTTGAATTTAAAGTTTTAAAAAACGTATTTTCAACTCCTTTATACAAACTCAATTTGGCTAATTGATTGTTTTTTTGAGATTCAAAAGCCAATTCAGTATTCGAATTGTCAATGATTTTTGTAATGGAGTCTTGAGCAATTTCAAAGTTTAATTCAGAAGCTTTTTCGAAGTTTAATAATCCCGAAGTAAAAGTGTTTTCGGATAAAATATCCACTTTTTCTTTGGCTTTCATGATTCTGTTGAAGCTTTGTTCAATACGTTCCGGAGAAGCATTTTTCAGGATTGCCTCAATTCCTTCCGGAACATTTTCGGCAAAGCACAAAATATCATTTCCGGCGTTAAAAGCTTCCCATTCCAGTTCGCCTTTAATATCATATAATTTAGAAACGCTGTGCATGTTTAAAGCATCAGAAATGACCAAACCATCATAGCCCAATTTCTCACGTAAAAGCGTTTCAATAATAGGTTTCGATAAAGTAGCCGAAGTATTCTTTCCGTCATTCAGACTCGGAACAGCCAAATGTCCAATCATAATCGAATCGACATTATTTTCGATTCCTTTGATGAACGGATATAATTCGTTTTCCAGTAATTCTTCAAGCGTTTCATTTAAAACCGGTAATCCCAAATGCGAATCTACATTGGTATTTCCGTGTCCGGGAAAGTGTTTCAGACAGCCAAGAATCCCAACTTCCGACATTCCTTTAAGATATTCTACGCCAAAATCAGCGACTTTTTCTTTGTTTTCACCAAAAGAACGATAGCCAATAACCGGATTATTCGGGTTATTATTAATATCTGCCAAAGGCGATAAATTATAATGAATTCCGGCTGATTTCAGGTCTAAACCTATTTGTTTTCCCACTTCATAAACCAAATTAGCTTTACTTTCCGGTAAAGCGCCAAGCGTAATCGCATACGGATATTGCGGTGTTTTTTCGATACGCATCGCTAAACCCCATTCAGCATCAATACTGATTAAAAGTGGAGTAGAAGCGGCCTTTTGGTAGCGAACAATAAGCTCTTTTATTTTTTGGTAACTATCATCGTTAAAAACGACTTTTTTCTTGCTTTCATAATTCGTTGCAGCGCTCGCACGACTGTGAAAAAAAGTCAATCCGCCAATATTGTGTTCCTTTATTACACGTTCGGTTTCCTGAATATTTTCTTCGGTATCGTTTATGAATACAGCGGGAAAAAAGAATTGTCCCACTTTTTGTTTTAATGCTTGAGCTGTCATTTTCATTATTATAAAGTCTTTTTCATGCAAACACTATTATCCATTTTTTCATAAGGCGGATAATTCGGAATTATGGTATAACCTAGTTTTTGGTATAAATTAATCGCTTCCGGCTGGTTTTTCCCGGTTTCCAGAATAGTATAAGTGTAATGTACCTCTTTTGCCCAAATTTCTAATTCAGCCAAAACCTGAGATGCAATTCCTTTTTTTCGGAAATCAGGATGTACAAACATACGTTTGATTTCGACCTTGTCACTTTCCTTTTCCCTAAAAGCGCCACAACCTACGGCAGTATCATTTTCATAAAAAACGACAACATGTTTTATCTTATCGGTTTTATTATATTGATTGTAAAAGGCGTGATCTTCTCCGTCTCTAATGGCTAAATCCTGGTCTAATAAAACCACGAGATTTATAAAATCAATATCATCAGAGTTTGTTCTTTTCAAGGTAATCATGATTAAATAAAAGTTTAGTATTTATGTCAAAACAAGCTTAATTTTTTAAAAAAAAACTTTACGCTCTCACTAAATGACGAAGGCTATTATTTTGATATTTTACTTTAGTTTTGCTTTTTTTTGTTTGGCTAATTGTTTCTTTGTTTCAATTGCTTTTTCGAGTCGGTTTTTAAAACGGAAGAGTTTGGGTAAACCTTCAATTCTGTCTTCGATTGTAATTTCTTCATAAACGATAATCGCTTTTTCTAAAACCCGAATTTCGTTATCGATATCATTTTGGTTTTTGTAGATGGTTGCCAATCGATCATAAGGATGGTTTCCTTTAAAGCTTTCCGCAACATTTTCCTCATATAACTCAATTGCTTTTTCAAATTCTCCTGTTTTCTCGAACTCAGATCCTTTTAAGTTGCGTTCGGACTGCAAATTTTCATTGATTTCCATATAAGATGTTTGATTTGGGGTTAAACTTCTTCAGATTTTTTCCCATAATCTTTTGGGAAAATTAAAAAACGAGATAAAATAATACCAGGAACCGTGGCCAGAAAGACCCAAATAAAGAAATTTCCGTAACCCAAATATTCCTGAATATAACCGCTCAACATTCCCGGAAGCATCATTCCTAATGCCATAAAACCAGTTGCAAGTGCATAATGTGAGGTTTTAGATTCTCCTTCGGCAACATAAATCAGAAACATCATAAAAGAAGCAAAACCAAATCCGTAACCAAATTGTTCTATAATAACGACAGCGTAAATATAATAAATTGAAGTGGGATGAAAATGTGCCAGTAACACAAAACCAAGAATGGGTAAATGCATTGCCAGAATCATCGGTAACATCCATTTTGTTAAACCTTGTTTAGAGATCGTAAGTCCGCCTAAAATTCCTCCGGCCAATAAAGCAATCAAACCAAAAGTACCATAAATTAATCCTACGTCTTCGGTTTCTAAACCCATTCCGCCTTTACTGATTGGGTCAACCAAAAAAGGCGTCAGCATTTTAAGCAATTGCGATTCACCTAATCTAAAAACGAGAATAAAAGCCAAAACCAATCCGATTTGTTTCTTTTTGAAAAAGCTCACAAACACAGAACCGAAACTTTTATGATCTGCCTGTTCTTTAGTATCTATTGTATTTTCAGCATTTTTTGGAGTAAAAACAAAGTTATAAAGCGTTAAGAATACCATTACCAAACCAACAAAAACCATAGTTTGTGACCACGCTTTTGTATTATCACCATATTTATGTTCCAGATATCCGGCAAGAAGTACAATCAGTCCGTTTCCGGTTAACATCGCTAATCTGTAGCAGGTATTACGGATTCCTAGAAAAAGAGATTGTTCGTCTTTTTTTAAAGCCAATAAATAAAATCCGTCACTTGCCACATCATTTGAAGCCGAAGCAAAAGCCGCAACCCAAAAAATAGCCAGACTCATCAAAAAGAAATTATTAAGCGGAATGGTAAAACCTACGATTAAAAACGCAATTGAAATTAGCAATTGCATCGCCAGAAACCATTTTCTTTTAGTCCCGTGCAAATCGATAAACGGGCTCCATAATGGTTTTATAACCCACGGCAGATATAATAAACTGGTATAAACACCAATATCTTCGTTGTTGATGCCTAATTTTTTATACATCAATACAGATACGGATGTAATAATTATATAAGGAAATCCGGAAGCAAAGTTGAGCAGCGGAATCCAAAACCACGGTTTATTATCTGTTTTCATTAGGCTGAGCAGGTGAATATATTTTATAATTCTGTTTTAAGTCGATAGCAGTTGGGGTACTTTCGTTTGCAAAATAATCAATAAATGTCACAGCGCAAGCTTTATACTGCTCGATTTTTTCAGTTGGGATAGAAAACGTAATGCTGCCGTCGTATTGGTACACGGCAATTTTGTCAATTATTTTAGTAGCATCATTAATATCTACTTTAGAAACATGTTCACCACCATAAATCACCATATAACGCACTTTTGTGTTCAGCGGAGATTTAATTTTGAAAGCATATTTAGTAGTATCTTTTGTAAATTCATCTACAACAGGCGTATCAATAATAATATGTTTTAAATTGGGAACAGCAGCCGGAAGCGCCGGATATCGGTATTGATTATCGGCCAAAAGGCGCACAATATCAAAGTTTTTATTGATGAACCATTTGGCACTAAAATAAGCACTTCCGCCTACTTTTTTGAAACTTCTTGCAAAATCAACCTGCGTTGGAATTTCACTAACATAATTCCAGCTTTTGTCGCTATCGCCTCTAATTTTATAAGACGCATGACCAATATAAAGCGCAGTATTATTAGAATTTTCAGACCACCATTTTACTAGTTTAGAGTAAGAGGCTCTCGGATTATACATACTCCAATACAATTGAGGCATGATATAATCGATCCATTTTTGGTCCATCCATAAAACTGGATCAGCATATAAATCATCATAATTCGCAGTTGATTGTGTCTCAGAACCTTTTGGGTCAACTGATTTATTACGCCAAACCCCAAACGGACTAATCCCAAATTGAACCCACGGTTTGCTTGCTTTTATAGTAGTAGAAATCGTGTGTACAAAGTTGCTCACATTCGCACGACGCCAATCGGCAAGGCTCAAACCTGCTCCGTATTTTTTGAACGAAGCTGTATCGTTAAATGTTTTTCCAGGAACAGTATACGGATAAAAATAATCATCAAAATGAATCGCGTCGATATCGTATTTATCAACAACTTCTTTTACCACTTTGGTCAAATGTTCCTGAACTTCAGGCAACGCAGGATCATAATATATTTTTCCGCCGTATTCGATCATCCATTCCGGATGTTTAAAAACGTCGTGATTAGGACTCAATTGTTGTTTGTTTAAATCGAAAGTCGCACGATACGGATTCAGCCACGCGTGAAATTCAAAACCTCTTTTGTGCGCTTCTTCAATCATCCAGGCCAATGCGTCGTAATACGGAGTTGGAGCCTGACCTTCTTTACCCGTTAAAAAACGCGACCAGGGCGCCAATTCAGATGGGTAAAAAGCATCACCAACACTTCTAACCTGAACAATTACAGCATTATAATTAAGTTCTTTATAAGCATCTAAAATTTCAAGATAATCAGTTTTCTCTTTTTCAACACCGTCAGTAGCGGTTTTAGGCCAGTCAATATTCACCACAGTTGCAATCCATACACCTCTAAATTCGTTTTTAGGATACATTGTTTTTTCCTGTGCATTGGATTTTAATCCAAAGAAAAATAAAAATAGGATAGAGTATATTAGGTGCTGATTTTTATGCATTTCAATCTTTTTTAACAGAAACCAAAAATAGTTTTTTTAACGGACTATAATAAATAATTCAGAAATTATAATTTGAACGTTACTAAGTTGGTTTTCATGTATTTGTTTTTGAATAAATTTACGATAAAATATTAATTATGTATGCTGTGTGTTGTTTTTGCCACAAAGGCACTAAGGCACAAAGTTTTTTTTGCCACAAATTGCACAAATTAGCTCAATTTTTTTGTTTCTGTTTGATAAAAAAATCTGCCAAATCTGCTAAATCTGCGAGAGAAAATTTTTACTACTCCCGATAGCTATCGGGATAAAATGATTCACACAGATTTTTTAATATGAATTTCACGCAGATTCAAAAAGATTTAAGCAGATGCGCGCAGATTAAGTTATAAAAATCTAAAATTAAATCTGCCTAAATCTGTAAAATCTGCGTGAAACAAAATCATTTTAATTCTGTATCCCGATAGCTATCGGGAGTAGTAAAAATAATTCGTGCTAATTTGTGTAATTCGTGGCAACTTTAACAAGGAAACGAAATTTTTCCCATTGTTACTGAGGGAATTCCTTTGTTTGTCCCGAAATTATAATCACCTCCCGCAACCGTTTCATTGGCTAAAATCGCGAATAAAACCGCTTCTTTCGCATCGCTTAAAATACCCAGATCATCGCTTTTTTGAAATTTGTACGGCAATAATTCCATCAGCCATTTGACCAATAATGGATTGCTTGTGCCACCGCCCGACATATAAATTTTGAAATCTTCTAATTTGTCCGAACTGTTTTTGACCACAAACAAAATCGCTTCAGCAATTGTTTCTGCACTTAAACGTGTTAAAGTAGCTAACAAATCTGGTGCCGAAATATTGTGTAAAGTCGTTTTTGAAAGTGCATTTTGTACAAAATCAAAATTAAATAATTCCTGACCAATGGTTTTTGGGAAACTTTTTTGGAAGAAAGCATTGTTTTTTAATTCGGTTAAAAGAGCTTGATTTACGGTTCCGGTTTGGGCGATTTCGGCGTCTTTATCGTAACTTTTTTCAGGGAAATAATGTTTGGTATAAATGTCGATTAAGGTATTTGCGGTTCCGGTATCGGTTACAAAAACATCGCTAGCGTTTAAAGAAGTGGGCAAATAGGTAAAATTGGCAATACCACCCATGTTGAGCATAATGCGGTTTTCGCCTTTTTTACTAAACAATAGATAATCGCCATAAACCGCCAAAGGCGCGCCTTCGCCACCCGCAGCAACGTGTTTTTGCCTGAAATCAGACAACGTTATAATTCCGGTTTTTACCGCAATATGATCGCCATCGCCAATTTGTAAAGTCGCATTTGGGAATTTTTCCTGCTGATGCAAAAACTTCGGAGCGTGCAAAACCGTTTGCCCGTGCGAAGCAATTAAGTCGACTTCGTGTGCGGCAATATTCCATTTTGAGAGACAATCGTTTACCATTCCTGCATGCAAAATCCCGATCCATTCGTTTAACAAAGCCAAATGCTGAAAATCGATTGTTTTCTGTGCAAACACTTTACGGATTTCGGTTTTAATGTCTTCGGTATAATTGATGGTTTCAAATTCCAGAATTTTTACAACCGTATTTTCACCCGAACCAGACATAGCACAAAGCGCAATATCAAGTCCGTCAAGCGAAGTTCCGGACATTAAACCTATTATTTTTCGGGTCTTTTTTTGAGCGATTTCGTAAAGGGCACTTATATTTTTATTCATTAAAATGATGTTTTTTGTTTGGTAATGCTAAAATGGGATTTATTTGGATATAAATTTAGGGAAAGTTGGGGATTTTTTTTGTTTTGGAAAAACGGGTATATGTACTTGGTTGTTTAGAATTGTTAATTGATATTTTTGATGGATACAAATTTATTTTCTAGAAAAAGGTTTTCCGTAAAATAGTACTGAATTTTAAGATGAAATTTGATTGATTATTAATTTTTATTAACCAATTAAATCAAAAAAGTTATGCAATTAGAAGGTGCTATTATAAAAGAACAAGGTCAGAATTTTGCGATTGTAATTGTTAAATCTCATGTGTTGAATTCAAGTGAACGAGATAATGCAGTTAAGCAATTTTCAAGATATTTTCCAGGAATGCCAATTATCTTAATGGCACAAAATTCTAGAGGAATACCAACATACTATGGACGAACAGATATTGTGAATTTTTTATCCAAATTACATATGTCTCAAATTCCTTGGAAAAGATTTAATTTTAGTTAATGAAATTGGAAGTTTTAATTTTACGGTAAGCATCGGAAGATAATTATAACTTAGAAGAGTAAATAAATAACTAATTAAAGTATTATCTAACACAAAAAAAATTATGGCTAAGTTTACAACAAGAGTAATGTTGCATAAAGATGAAACAAATAAAGAACCACTTGATTGGAATGAATATGAAATTTTACACAAGGAAATGGAAGCGGGAGGTTTTATTAGAACCATAATTGATGACAAGACAAAAATTGAGTATTATTTACCAAATGCAGAATACAATAAAATTGGTAATTTTACTATTGAAGAAGTTTTTTCTTCTGCTGAAAGTGCAGTAAGTAGAACAGGGAAAAATTATTCGATATTAGTGACAAAAGGAAATCGATTCTGGTGTGGATTAGAAAAAGTAAAAAAATAAATCTGATCTCCATGATATTTAAAGAATTAACTATAAATTTAAACATATTGCTTCCTTTACCTAATATAATATTTGTCATTATTGTTGCCATATTAACTGGCTACTTAACTTTTTTAACTACAAAAGGAGAGTTAACGGACGATAGATATACCAATCAATGGAGTAAACTAACAATCAGAGGGAAAAAAGTTTTTTTTACATTGTTTTTTATTGCAATATTTTTATGTTTACAAGAATATAATAATAATATTTCTTCAGATATTAAAGATGGCTTTATAAGAAAAGAAAATAATACAAGAGACTTAGTAATCGCTACAAAAATAAAAGTTGGAATTGATGCAAATAGAAAGAAATTATTCGATGATGTTTCAGAGGCTTTTGCCAAGCAAGGTCTAAAATTGGATACTTTGAAAAAAAATGTTGAAAAATTAAAAGATTCAATTAAGGAGAATGTAAATATTTATAATGGCATAGATTCATTTCTTTCACTTTGTAAAGAAGAACCTATTACACTAACAAATAAATCTTCAAGTGAGTACATTTTTGACCTAAAAATCTGTAATTCCTCTGCACCAAGTCGAAATTTAAATGCAAAAGTCTATGTTGTTTCAATTGATTCAACAAATAAAATGATTTTTTCTAAGGAATTTGAATTATTTCAGTCAAATGCACAGCTAGATAAAGATGCGTCAATTATCCAACAAATTATTGTCCCTTCAGATAGAGATATTAAACTATTTTACTTTCTTATTAAAGGAAGTTGGACAAACGTTGATAAAAACAAAAGTTTTGTTATAGACCATATTTTTCATTATAACATAGAAAATAAACACACAGGAGGAGTTACAGCAATTCATGATAGAGAAATTAGAAATTTTTTAAAATCTATTAAGAGTTTATAACATTTGAAAAGAAAATTACTGACGAAGATTTGGTATAACGATTAATTTGAGTTTTTCTTAGAGAAAATTTACTAGTAATACTAGATAAGATTTATATTAACATATCATTATTTGATCAGTTTCATTAAATAAAATTTTATGGATATTGAAGCAACAATTAATAACCTTATAGATAATACCGAAAATTTCTTTTGGCCAATTGCAGATTCTTTAGAGCATAAGGAAATTCATCTTGGAATCAGATTTGAAGTTCATGTAATTTTTGCAAAAAATAATGAAAAAGTTTTGATCCAAAGGGTTACTGGAGAAGAAGATGATAATCGCCTGCTTTCTGATTTAAGATTTTCTTCTGAAACTAATGAATATAAATTGATTGAAAAGCTAATTGAGAAAGTAGAAGCTCTACAAAAAAGTAAAATGTTTAAGGAAAACCAATATTTAGAAAATTATAAACTCATATTGGATACGAGATATTTTATTAATCAAAATTTTAAATCTTAAAATTGTATGTGCTATCCCAAGTATTCTAAAAACGAAAGACATTATTAGAAGTTTAATACTAGAATTTTGCCCGCTGTTATGAATCTCCTGACTTTGTACCCGATCCAATATGTTTTTTTAAATATGTTTGTCTATCATGGTCGCTCTGAAGTCAGAAGACTTCACAGATCGAGGGAATATCTACTAAGGATGAAGACTTATTGAATAAATGAGCAGTTTGTAAAAGCCGTTGGAGTGACTGGGGTTTATTGGAATTAGCTTTTTTTTGTATTTAGTCAAAACAAAAGTATTCTGCAATTAACTCCAACTGCAAATACATAAGCCATATTTGAATACATATGTGCATGACTCGCTAAATAACTATTATGATTATTCATTCAAATATCAAAAGAAGCATTCAAGCCGAATTAGTTCAAGCAAAATCTGTTTGGATTGCATCAGCTATGATTAGTCATTATGGATGGAAATTTCTTCAAACAAATCTTCCAAAAGATGCAACTCAAAATTATTTAATTGGTATAGACCTTTCTACTGACCCAAAAGTGTTCGAAGATATCCTTACTGATTTAAAGATAAATGCAAGAATTTACGAAACACAATTCACCTTTCATCCTAAGGTATATCTAATTCAACGAATTGATAATTCATTTACTTGTTTTATTGGGTCTTCAAATACAACAAATTGGGGATTCGAAAAAAATATAGAGATGAATTATCAAATTAACGATTTAACGGAATGTGAAAGAATATTAATTTGGTTTAAAGAGTTGTATTCTAAAGGCTACTTAGTTACTCAATCTTTTATTGAAAATTATAAAACTAGATTTGCTAAAACTTCAATCAAAATCAAAGAAATCGAAAAAGAAATCGACAGGATCAAGGAAAATGTTTCAAAAGATAAAGGGCAATTTTTTTCGGCTAATGAGCATGAAGTATTCAATATAAAATATCATCGTCTTGATAATCCTGATCTTAAACGATTAAGAAAAGAAGTAAGAGATAAATTTCTCCAATTACATAAAAAAATATTTCCAAGGTTTCAATCTTATGGACTTAATGATTTACATCACCACCACCAATCCAGAGAAATCGTAAGTAGGCATTTTTTTAATCAATTTAGTGGAAACTATATCAATGCAATATGGTTACATTATGGAAAATCATTTAATCAATTACAGAAATATGCCAGTGGTGATAAGTCTATAAATAAACCCGATTCCTTTATCAATAATATAAGGATGCAAATTATTATTCATGAAAATAGTGTAGGTGTTTGGTTGGTATTAGGGAGAAATAATGGTAGTTTTAAAGATAGAGAGCACTTCAAGCTAAGGATGATGGATAAAAATTTTAGAACAAACTTTTTTAATGCGTTTAAAAATCTTGGAGATGAATACTGGATTAATACACCTAATTCACCAGCAATAAGAGATATTAAAACTCCTGAGGATTTATTAAAAGAAACCAATAAAGAAAGTATTGATAAATATTTTATAATTGGCTGTAATATAGATTATTTAAGTCCAAAACTTTCTAAAGAAAATATTTCATCAACCGTTCTTGATGAATTTAGAAAATTATATCCGCTTTATGATATGATGAAGCATAGTTAGAAAATTTCATGGGTCATAACAGATTAGAATTAAACCAACTCTCCGAAATCTTCTCAGAACATAAAGTATAATTAAAAATTTTGCGTTTAGTGAAGTCAAAGCTATTCAAAGTCTTCAAAAAATCGAAAATCTTATTAAAAGTTCTATGCTGTGCAAAATCTCCTAATTTCGTACCCGTTCAAATAATTAATAAAAAAATTAAACGAGAAACCTCGATCTTTTAAAGTCGAGGTTTTCCATTTATTGTAAAAATCAAAATCTTATTCCACATTCAAATAAGGATTTAAAACTTCTGCTAATTCATTCAGCCAAAAAAAGCCGTCTTCTAAATTGATCAATTCGTTTTGAAGAGTTGGGTCTTGGCGCACAATGCCTAAGGCAAGTATATAATTTAGTTTCCTTATTGCCCTGGACATTTCTTCGGGTTCTATGGTGTCGTTAAAAAAATGGATTAGCCTTTTTTCAGCTTCTTCTGAAAGGGTGTTGGTACTCATAACTCTGTAATATTAGGAAATATAAAACCCATGAGGCTAAGGTGTCCTACACTTACAGAAGTGTTACGGTTGTTTCCAATACCGCCACCATACCACATGGGCAAAAGTTTTTTAGATGTCATGATTCTGTAATTAAGGAACGGCAAATATAGTAAAACCCGCGTAATCACTAGGAGTTTTTTTTAATAAAAAAGCAATTTAACTATCGTTTTGCGTCAATCTTTGTCAGCTTTTGTGCAAGTTGATTAATGCTATTTTAATATATTTCCTACTATTAGTTGTCTTTTTAGCATCATTAAATTACTTTCCAAAAAATCCATTTCCTGTTGAGATCCTTGTCGAAAATGTTTGATTGAATATTTTAAAGCTTCTAGTCTAATTTTTGCTATTGCAATTTCATTTTTTAGTTTTTCCATTTTATTATAATATTTATAAATGTTATATCGAAAAAAATGTATTTTGTTGTAAATATTTAAGAAAAATATTTTTTGAAGCTTTATTTATCAATTTTCAAATAATTTTCTAATGAAACCCGATAGCGCAGATTTGCAATCCGTGCCCGCAAAGTATATAAGTTTTCTCGTGTTTAATTTTTGTCGGAACGAATTACAAATCCGCCCTATCGTTGTATCAATTAGGATAAAATGAATATTATCATCTGATTGAAAAATATTTTTCTTAAATTAGAGAAACAATTAAATTCAAAAAACATGAATCCATCAAAAATAATAGGAATAATTCTAATCATTATTAGTCTCGGTCTGGGATATATAGGCATCAACAAAATAGCTGATAATACAAAAGAAGTTAATTTATTAGGACTAAAAATTAATGCGTCCAACGAATCCGGTAAACAACAGGGATACCTTTATTTAGGGCTGGGCGTCATTTTACTTGTGGGCGGAATTTACACTGTCAACAAATCAAAATAAAGTGCTGTAAGTAGGGATTGTAAATATTGCATGAGGGCATTGTTGGGTAATGATTTCTTGTCAATTAATTTAGACAAAACTTCTTATGAAAAAGAGTGCCCTAGCCCTGATAGAAGTGGAAATCCTTTTGTGTCCGCCGCGGCGGCACAAAAGATTGAAACGAATAGCAGGAAATAGCTCCTGAAAATTCCAATAAATAAATTCCATTTTCAAAAGCCTTCTCCCGAAGCCTCGGGACGCTCAGGATAACATTTGGGTTAATTTCAATATTAAAACTCCAAATTTTAATTCAAAAAGACCCAATCAAAGAAAAACCTCTGAACCTTTGTCCCTTTGCATCTTTGAACCTTAAAAAAATAACTATTTTTGTGAAATCATATTCAGCAAAAATGTCAATACTTAAGGATTTAGAACAATTATCAGCATCGTTAGAAGGAACACTTTTATACGATGATCTTCATAAAACGCTTTATTCGACCGATGCTTCGGTGTACCGGATTAAACCAAAAGCGGTTGCCGTGCCTAAAACGATAGCAGATATTAGTAAACTGATCCGGTTTGCGGCGCATCACCAAATTTCGATTACGCCAAGAACCGCGGGAACTTCGCTTGCCGGACAAACGGTTGGCGACGGAATTGTAGTGGATGTTTCGAAGAATTTTACCAAAATCCTGAATTTTGACCCGATTAAAAAAACGGTTACGGTCGAGCCTGGTGTAATTCGCGACGAACTGAATTTGTTCCTGAAACCTCACGGCGTTTTTTTTGGTCCGAATACTTCGACTTCAAATCGCTGTATGATTGGCGGAATGGTGGGAAATAATTCTTCGGGAACAACTTCAATCAGGTATGGCGTTACGCGAGATAAAATTGTTGAAATCAAAGGACTTTTGAGCGATGGATCTGAAGTGGTTTTTAAAGAGCTGACTTCGGCTGAATTTATCGAGAAAACCAAAGGTGATACTTTAGAAAATAAAATATACAAAAGTCTTTACGACGAACTTTCGGTAAAAGCAACGCAGGACGAAATTATAAAAGAGTTTCCGAAACCGGAGATTCACAGAAGAAATACAGGTTATGCCGTTGATATTCTACTAAAATCAGATTTGTTTGGCGGAACTGAACCAACAATTAACGTGGGAAAATTGCTTTGTGGAAGCGAAGGAACTTTGGCTTTTACTTATGAAATTACCTTAAAAGTAGACGATTTACCGCCTGCGAATAATATTATGGTAGTGGCACATTATCATAGCATTCAGGAATCGCTGGAATCTGTTGTCGTGGCGATGAAACATCATTTATATACTTGCGAAATGATCGACGACACGATTCTGGATTGTACCAAAACCAATCGCGAACACATTAAAAACCGATTCTTTTTGGTTGGAGAACCAAAAGCAATTATGATGTTTGAAGTAGCTTCGCACGATGCGCAAGACGCCGAAAATCAGGCAAATGCTTTAGTGGCGGATTTAGAAAAAAATAATTTTGGTTATGCACTCGTAAAAATTTATGGTGCAGATATTGAAAAAGTAAACGAACTTAGAAAAGCCGGATTAGGCCTTTTAGGAAGTATCGTAGGAGACGATAAAGCAGCCGATTCTATTGAAGATACAGCCGTTGAGTTGAGCGATTTGCCAGCTTATATTGAAGAGTTTTCGGCAATGATGTTACGCCACGGACAAGGCGCAATTTATTATGCGCACGCCGGTGCGGGCGAACTGCATTTGCGTCCGGTTTTGAATCTAAAGAAAACATCAGATCTTAAATTATTCAGAACCATCGCAACAGATGTGGCGATTTTGGTGAAGAAATATAGAGGTTCGTTAAGCGGTGAACACGGCGACGGAATTGTGCGCGGAGAGTTTATTCCGTTTATGATTGGCGAGAAAAATTATGAATTGCTGAAAAGAATCAAATTAGCGTTTGACCCGAATTCGGTTTTGAATATTGGGAAGATTGTGAATGCCTTAAAAATGGACGAAAACCATCGTGTGATTTCGGGCAGGGTAGAACCGGATATTAAAACGTTTCAGGATTTCTCAGATAGTTTAGGAATTTTACGTGCAGCCGAAAAATGTAACGGATCTGGCGATTGTAGAAAATTGCCATCGGCAGGAGGAGCGATGTGTCCTAGTTATCGTGCGACTAAAAACGAAAAAGAAACGACGCGTGCGAGAGCGAATGCGTTGCGTGAATATTTGACGTATTCTGAAAAAGAAAATAAATTTGACCAGAAAGAACTTTACGAAGTTTTTGAGTTGTGTGTGAGCTGTAAAGCCTGCGCCAGCGAATGTCCGAGTAATGTAGACGTTGCCACTTTAAAAGCGGAATTTTTATACCAATATCAAAAAGCAAACGGTTTCTCGACCCGAAATAAGATTTTTGCCCACAATGCAAAACTGAATAAAATGGGAAGTAAGTTTCCGTCGATTACGAATTTTATTTCGAATCAATCTTTGGTTAAAAAAAGTATGGGAATTGCGCCTGAAAGACAAGTTCCGCTTTTGGCGAAAAAGACTTTCAAAAAATGGTACGAAAATCAGAAACCGCAAAATAATAATTTCCCGAACGGACAAGTATATTTGTTTAATGACGAATTCACGAATTATTACGACGTAAATATCGGAATCGATGCTTTTGAATTATTAACGAAATTAGGTTACGAAGTATTAATCGTCGATCACGAAGAAAGCGGAAGAACGTATTTATCAAAAGGATTTCTGGAAGAAGCGAAAAAGATCGCAAATATCAACGTGAATATTTTCAAAGATTTAATTTCCGCGAAAGCGCCATTAATAGGTATCGAACCTTCGGCAATTTTGACTTTTAGAGACGAATATTTACGTTTGTCAGATGATAAAGAAGCTGCCGAAAAAGTATCGCAAAGTGCCTTTACAATCGAAGAATTCTTTAAAAAAGAAATCATCGACGGAAAAATAAAACCGGAATCTTTCTCTGAAGAAAAGAAAGAAATCAAGATTCACGGACATTGCCATCAGAAATCATTGAGTTCGGTTGAAGCGACTTTCGCGATGCTGAATTTACCAACAAATAATACCGTTACAATTTACAATTCCGGCTGTTGCGGAATGGCGGGATCGTTTGGTTACGAAAAAGAACATTATCAGGTGAGTATGCAAATGGGAGAAGATACTTTATTCCCAAAAGTGCGTGCCACTGCCAAAAACGTAAAAATCGCCGCTGCAGGAACGAGTTGCCGCCATCAAATTTTTGACGGAACTAGCCGTGAAGCACAGCATCCGGTTAGTATTTTAAGAAGCTGCTTGCGTTGAGAGATGGCACGCGGATGACACGGATTCACTTCGTGAAAGCGCGGATTAATGCGGATTTTTTTAATTTTTTCACGCTCCCGCTAGCTATCGGGATAAAAAAATCTGCTTGATCTGCAAAATCTGCGAGAGAAAAATTTTAGTTATCTATTAAATAAAAAATGAAAAAATATCAACCAGGCTTTGATGAATTAGATAAAAAACTAGATCAGACAATACAACAAAATTTTTCATCAGGTTATATGTCTAACCTAAAATGGGTGAAACTAATGAATGCTTTTGTAGCTAATTCTGAATGGATCAAAGAAGTTGAGATTAAAAAAGTCCTTGATGAAAAAAGGGGATTACTTTATATTTCAAGTGATCTTGCCTATGAATTTGATTATTGGAATATAGGTTTTGAAAGTGGTCATTCTTTTGGTGGTTGGTTACTTTATAAAGAAATAGAATTTCTCCGCTTTCCGTCAAAATTTCAAAATGGAAAACTAACTGAGGAACAGAATTTGAATAAAATTAAAGAAGTCATAAATAGAGTTGGACTATTTGAAATAACTGAGGAAAATGGAGAATTAATTTTGTTTGGTTATAAATAAATCTGCGCACATTTGCTTCAATCTTTTTTATAGAGAAGCGTGAAAAAAATTAGCCACAGATTAAAGGATTAAAATGATTATAATAATCTGTAATAATTTTTTAATCTGTGGCAAAAAAACTTTGTGACTTAGCGCCTTAGTGGCAAATCACTTTATAAAAACCTTCTTTTGTGTTTCTGCAGCTTTATATATAGCATTGATAACTTTAATGTCCTTAAGTCCTTCTTCTCCTGTAATGTGATTGGGTAGTTTTTTATTCTCTAATAATAATTTTGCAATTTCATCCATTTGTGTTTTCTGTTGTTTTATTGGAGGAAATTTTAATATTCCATTCGATGTTTTTCCTTCATACGGTCCATAACTTAAAGCAGGACTTAATTGAAAATTACCTTCGTCAGCAGTTGCATAAATTCGGTCAATATAATAACCAACAGAAGAATTGCAATTTGCCATCGCACCGCTCGGAAATTCCATTTGCCAGGAAATGCTTTCTTCCGTTTCTGAAAATCTGTTTTTATCATTTACAGTTCCAAATTGAGCAGTAACAGCGATAGGTTCTTCTCCCAAAATATAGCGGCTGGCCTGAATGCAATAAATTCCCAAATCCATTAAAGGGCCTCCGCCGGATAATTTTTTATTTAATCTCCATACGGCGGGATCATTTACATCGACAGGAGTTTTGGCAATCGTATCATAGGTTTTATAGCCAAGCGATGATTCTATGTAGCGTACTTTTCCAAAAACTTTCTCCTGACCTAATCTTTTAATTTCCAAATGTGTTGGTTCATAATGTAAGCGATAACCAACGGCCAATTGCACATTATTATCGTTGCAGGCCTTGATCATTTCTTCGCAATCTTTAACAGAAATTGCCATTGGTTTTTCAGTAATGACATGTTTTCCGGCTTTTGCAGCACGAATAACAAACTCTTTGTGAAGGCTGTTTGGCAGAACAACATACACTAAATCGATGTCTTTGTTATTGATAATATCATCAAAATTTTGATAATTATAAATATTCTTGTCCGGTATATTGTACTGGGTTTTCCATTTAGCTGCTTTTGCCGGAGTGCCTGTCACTATTCCGGATAGATTGCAGTATTCAGAAATTACAATTCCTTCTGCCAGTAATGAAGCATAAATACCAAGACCGCATAATGCGACATTTAATTTTTTTCCTGTATACGGCTTTTCATCTGATAGTGGTTCAGCCAAAAAGGATGGAAGTGTCGTCATAATTACTGAAGCACCAACTCCAACTCCAAATTTATTTACAAATGATCGTCTTGATATTTTTTCCATAAAATTTATTTTTTATTTATTAGTAAAACTGTTTTCAGAATATTACAATTTTGTTCATTGTAAGTTATTTATAATCAGCGAATTGACTTTACATATTATGTATTTATACAAAAATACAGTAAGTCTAATTTATAAAAAATCTGCACATATCTGCTTAAATCTTTTAAATCTGCGTGAAACAAAATAAAATAAAACAAAAAAAGACGATAGATTGAACTACATCCCATTTTTGATTAGGTCGCAAGTTTGTACTGCAATCAATAACAATTAAAATTAAAAAAAATGAGTTTATCATCTGATTTTCAGAACTAAAAAATAAAAACGTTTAGGAAGATTATATTTTAACTGTGGTTATAAAGAATAACACCGGTTTTTATGTAAATTTAGTAGCCAATAAATAATAAAAAATAAATAATAAAAAATAAATAAATAAAAATGAAAAAACTGGGATGGATAGGACTTGGAAATATGGGGACACCAATGGCAAAAAATCTTGAAAAGGCAGGGTTTTCGTTAAGCGTTTTTAATAGAACGACTGAAAAAACACAGCCTTTTGAAGAAACGAACGCCACAATTTGTTCTTCAATTTCAGAATTGGTTGCCAGCTCAGACATTATTTTTACGATGTTGAGTAATGATGCAGCAATTGAAGCAACGTACGACGAAATTTTTCTGATGGAATCTTTAAAGGGAAAACTTTTTATCGATATGAGCACGATTTCACAACAATTATCTGAATCTATTGCTGAGCAACTAAAAGAAAAACAAGCTTCGCTTCTGGATGCGCCTGTTGCCGGAAGCACACAGCCTGCAATAAACGGAGCGCTAATCATTATGGTTGGAGGCGATGCTTCTGATTTAGAAATTGCACAGCCTTATTTAGAAAAACTCGGAAAATTAATTAAACATTTGGGACCAAACGGAAAAGGCCTTGCAGCGAAATTAAGTGTGAATTATTTTCTCTCCATTTTATATCTTGGATTGGCTGAAACAGTATTGTTTGCAGAAAATAACGGAATTAATCGGACTGATTTACTCGAAATTATTAATGAAAGTGCTGCCGGTAGTGGTGCCACAAAAGTTAAAACCCCATTATTGATTGATGAGGATTATTCGCCTGCTTTTGCCTTAAGTTTAATGACGAAAGATTTATTTCTTGCCCAACAAAATGGTGTAAATTATCCCTTAACGAGTTCTATTTTAGACACGTATTCGAATGCAGAAAAATCAGGTTTAGGAAGTCAGGATGTTATTTCGATCATTAATTATTTAAAAGAAAATTAATCTGTGGCAAAAAATAATCTGCTGAATCTGCAAAATCTGCGTGAAAAAAATTAGCCCACAAATTCACACAGATGAAACAGATTAAAAAAAAATCTGTGTAAACCTGTTTAATCCGCAAAATCCGTGGGGCAAAAAAAATCTTTGCGACTTAGCGCCTTAGCGGCAAAAAATAATTTCCAATAAAACAAAATCGTTTTATATATTTGAAATCAGGATAATTTTTGCATTATTTGCAAAATAAAAGCACAAAGACCGAAATATATTAATTTATAAAGCAAACTCACATATGGCATTATCAGGTTTATTCCGAAAAAAAACAGTACAGGATATTCTGAAACAAGTTGCAAAAAACGAAGCAGATGGTCATAATGCATTAGGTAAACATTTGACAACAAGGGATTTAACTGCCTTTGGAATTGCTGCAATTGTTGGAGCAGGTATTTTTAGTACTATCGGAAAAGCCAGTGCTGACGGTGGACCAGCTGTTATTTTCTTGTTTTTATTTACAGCATTGGCTTGTAGTTTTGCTGCTTTTGCTTACGCCGAATTTGCCTCAATGGTTCCCGTTTCAGGAAGTGCATACACATACTCTTATGTAGCTTTTGGAGAAATTATTGCCTGGATAATCGGTTGGGCATTAATCATGGAATATGCCGTGGGCAATATAACGGTCGCCATTTCGTGGAGTGATTATTTTACAGGACTGCTCCAGAGTGGCGGCATTCATCTCCCACAATGGATTCAGATGGATTATCTGACTGCTTCAAACGGATTTAAAGATGCCACAGCTTTAATGCAGGGCGGAAAATCATACGAAAATTTAAGTACTGCTTTGCAAGCTGCCTATACAGCCTGGACAACAGCGCCAACAATTGGATCGTTCCACTTTGTGGCCGATTTACCGGCTTTATTTATCATTGTTTTAATTACAGCGTTGGTTTACAGAGGAATGAAAGAATCTCGTAACGCGAGTAACGCAATGGTTGTTGTAAAACTTTGTATTGTACTTTTAGTAATTGCAGTGGGTGTATTTTACGTAGATACAGCCAATTGGGATCCGTTTGCACCAAATGGCGTTAGCGGGGTTTTAAAAGGAGTTTCAGCCGTTTTCTTTGCCTATATTGGTTTTGATGCGATTTCGACAACTGCCGAAGAATGTAAAAATCCACAGCGTGATTTACCTCGCGGAATGATGTGGGCGATTATTATTTGTACGATCTTATATATTGCCATTGCTTTGGTTTTAACCGGAATGGTACGTTATAATGAACTAAATGTTGGAGATCCTCTGGCGTTTGTTTTCGATAAATTAAACCTAAAATGGATGTCAGGAATTATAGCCGTAAGTGCCGTAATTGCAATGGCAAGCGTTTTATTGGTTTTCCAGATGGGTCAGCCTCGTATCTGGATGAGTATGAGCCGTGATGGTTTATTACCAAAGAAATTTTCTACCGTTCATCCAAAATTCAAAACGCCATCATTTGCTACAATCGTAACCGGTTTTGTGGTAGCCGTTCCCGCTTTGTTTTTGAACTTGACTATGGTTACTGATTTGTGTAGTATCGGTACTTTATTTGCCTTTGTATTGGTTTGCGCCGGAGTTTTGGTTTTACAGAATAAACCAGAAATTCCGAGAGGAAAATTCAAAACGCCATACGTAAATTCAAAATTTATTTTGCCTGTTTTAATGATTGCCGGATTATATTATGCATTTGCTTTCAACAATAAAGCAACGATGGCTTTTATTAATAATGAAGCACAAACAAACGATGCTACGACAATTATTACATCTTTAAATAAAGAAGAATCGGCAAAAGTTTTTACTTATTTAGAAAGTATCGACGTTAAAAATAAAACTGCCGAAACATCAGATTTAGAACATTTGTTAAGCCAATACCAAGACGACGATTCAAAATATGCTGAAGTTGTAAAAGGATTGCCAATCAACGATTCCTTAAAATATGAATCAGGTTTCAGTTTATTCAAACATAAAATCCCAATGTGGATATTCTTATTCGTTTTAGTTGGATTAGCTGTTTGGTCGTTCAGACAAAACCTGTCTTTAATTCCACTTTTAGGATTGATCTGCTGCCTGTATATGATGGCAGAATTGAGCGTTTGGAACTGGATTTACTTTACAATCTGGTTACTAATCGGGTTGTTTATTTACTTTACGTATAGTAGAAAAAATAGTAAATTGAATTTTCCGGCACAGGCCTAATTACTCCAATAATTTATATAGAATGAGTTTTTTAAAAAGTTTATTTGGTAAAAAAGATGCTCCAATAGTATCTTATAATGATTTTTGGGACTGGTTTTTGAAACATGAAAAGGAATTTTTCAAAACAGTACAAAAGAAGAAAGACATTGAAAAAGTCTTTTTTAGTAAATTAGGTCCAAAAGTGAATGAAATTCATGAAGGAATTTACTTTTTAACAGGGATGCTTGATGATCAAACAGCTGAATTAGTTCTAACTCCTGACGGTGTAATCAAAAATATTTTTGTAATAGAAGAATTAGTTAGTTCAGCTCCTAAAATTGATGGCTGGAGATTTACAGCTTTAAAACCGTCAACTAATGGTAAGGATTTTGGTCTTCAGATGGACGGCTTTAAATTCAATATGGATACTATAAATTTTTATCCTAATGTGCATTCTGATTATCCGGATAAGATTGATTTGACAATAGTTTATGATCATTTTGTTGAAGAAAAAAGGCCAATGATAACAAATGCGATTTATATTTTCTTAGATAATTTTTTAGGAGAATTAGATTCAATAACTATTATTGACCATCTGAATGTGGTAGGTAAAGAAACAATTTCTGAAGAGTTAATTCCAATAGAAAAATTAAAAGATTATTTGATCTGGAGAGAAAAAGAGTTTGTAGAGAAATATGAAGGTTTAAGACATAGTACTGAAAATGATAATTATTCTATCCTTGAAGCAAATCTAAAAAACGGAGAAGCGCTATTAGCTGTCATTAATACAGATATTTTAAATTGGGATAAAAAAGCCTCACATCCATGGATTTTGAGTGTTGAAATTCCATTTAATGGAAGTAACAATAACGGAATGCCAGATAAGGAAACTTATCAGTTACTAAATGAAATTGAAGAAGAATTAATATTAGATTTGAAAGATTATGATGGTTATTTGAATATTGGAAGACAAACCGCAAACAGTAAAAGAGAAATTTATTTTGCTTGTAAAGAATTTAGAAAACCACCGAAAGTTTTAAATGAAATAATTAAGAAATACAATAAAAAACTAGAAATAACCTACGATTTTTATAAAGATAAATATTGGCAATCGTTTAGCCATTTTCAACAAAACTAAAAAAAGCCGTTCTGAAATCGAATCAGAACGGTTTTTTTATTTTGCCACAGATTAAAACGATTAATATGATTTTATTTCACGCAGATTTGGCAGATTTAAGCAGATTAAAATGGATTTTTTTTTAGGCTTAAACAATAAATAAATCTGCGCTGATCTGCTTAAATCTTTTTAAAATCTGCGTGAAATAACTTAGCGGTTCTCTGCGAAAACTCTTCGTGAATCTCTGTGCAATAATTGTAGAATCCCTAACTCAACCATACATTCCTTCATCATTTCATAAGTACGCTGAATATCATTATCCAACCCAATTGAAAAACGAATCAAACCATCCGTTAATCCCATTTCGTGTTGTTCTTCTAGCGGAATTTCACTCGAAGTAGAAGTTCCCGGTGCACTAAATAACGTTTTATAAAACCCTAAACTTACGGCTAAATAACCCAGATTTCTCGCCTGCATCAATTCCATTAATTCATTGGCTTTCTCCAAAGTTCCAACGTCAATCGTCAACATTCCGCCAAAACCATATTCCGGATTAATCATCGTTCTGTACAATTCATGACTTGGGTGACTTTTCAGTCCCGGATAAACCGTTTTTAAACCATCCGCTTCAAATTGATCCGCCAGAAAATGCGCATTATGACTGTGTTGTTTGATACGAATATGAAGCGTACGCAGGTTTTTCATCACACTTGCAGAACGCAAACTATCCATCGTGGGTCCCAAAAGCATACTCGCTCCGGAGTTTACATTTTTCAGCGAATTAATAAATTCTTTCGATGCACAAGTCACGCCGCCAACGGTATCGCTGCTTCCGTTAATGTATTTAGTCAAACTATGAATCACGATATCAGCACCTAATTTTGCAGGAGAAACAGATAAAGGCGAAAACGTATTATCAACCACCAATTTTAAATTATGCCTTTTAGCAATTTTAGCCAAACCCGCAATATCCGCCACTTCTAATAACGGATTACTAACTGTTTCACAATATAAAACTTTCGTTTTTAGCGTAATTGCAGCTTCTACAATATCCAGTTTAGTAATGTCTACAAAGCTTGTTTCTATTCCAAATCTCGGCGTAAAATTCTTCAAAAAAGCATACGTTCCGCCATAAATTGTTCGGCTTGAAACAATGTGATCGCCAGCACCGCAAAGCTGCAATAGAGTAGGCGTAATCGCTCCCATTCCCGATGCCGAAACATTGGCAGTTTCCGTTCCTTCCATTGCTGCCAAAGCCTGATCCAAATACAAATTACTTGGCGAAGAATGGCGCGAATACAAATAACAGCCTTCCATATTTCCTTCAAAAGTATCGAACATCGTTTTCGCCGAAAGAAACGTATAAGTAGAAGAATCAGAAATTGAAGGATTCACACCGCCAAATTCCCCAAAGTATTGCAAATCCTGAATTTTATCTGCTGGGTTAAAGTTTTTCATTTTTTTTAGTTTCAAGTTTTATTTGTTTCAAGTTTCAAGTTCTTACCACGTAGAATTTAGGCGTGGATTTCCACTTCTATCAGGGCTAGGACATTCGTTTTCAAAAGAAATTCTATTCAAAATAACGTCTTAATAGAAAATTAATCAATGATGGGTTTAATAATTAGATTTAAAAACTATTTAAATGATTTAATAAAGATTATTAATCTAAATTTGTTTTGTAAAATCCGAATCAATAGATTTTCTTTCATTTCCTAATACCACGAAAATGACCTTAGACGCCACAGATAAAAAACTCCTCGTTTTATTACAAACCGACAGTAAAAAAACAACCAAAGAATTATCCTTAAAACTCAATCTTTCGGTAACAGCGGTTTACGAACGTATCAAAAAGTTAGAACGCGAAGGAATCATCAAGAACTACGTAGCATTAGTAGATAAAACCAAAATCGAAAGAGGATTTGTAGTGTTCTGTCATTTAAAATTAATTCAGCACACCAAAGAATTTCTAACCAAATTCGAAAGCGAAGTCATCAAACTTAATGAAGTTCTGGAATGCCATCACGTAAGCGGTGATTACGATTACATCCTCAAAGTCCTCGTAAAAGACATGGAAGCGTATAGAGAGTTTTTAGTAACAAAACTTACTTCGTTGCAACATATTGGAAGTACGCAAAGCATGTTTATGATTAGCGAAGTGAAGAATTCGACGGTGATTTTTTGAGGTACTAAGGTTCTGAGTTGCTGGGATTCTAAGTTTTAGGCTCAGAGGTTCAGAGGGACAAAGTTTTTTATCCATCATTTTTGTCATCCTGAGGAAGGAAGGATCTCCGCAAGTAACTCCATAAAGATTGGCGATATTCTGGGCGGAGATCCTTCCTTCCTCAGGATGACAAGTTTGTGTTTAAACTTTGCGGCTTTGCGTCTTTGAGAAACAAAAAATCTGCTTTACCTGCAAAATCTGCGTGAAACCTTCTTTTCGCAATCATAACAATCAAAAAAACTTCGCGTCCTAGTACCTTTGTGGCAAAAAAAATAAACCTTCATGGCAAAAATCTCCAACCCAAAATTTCACACAAAAAACATTGAGATTTAAACTTTAAACAAAACTTTATTCCTTAATTTTGTATCGCTAAAAATAAAATTTACAAACTATGAGTTCATTTGACGTAGTCATTATAGGTTCAGGTCCTGGCGGATATGTATCAGCAATTCGTTGCGCACAATTAGGTTTCAAAACAGCAATTGTAGAAAAGTATAGCTCTTTGGGCGGAACTTGCCTTAACGTAGGTTGTATTCCTTCAAAAGCATTATTATCTTCTTCTCATCATTATGCTGAAATTGCTCATTTTGCAGATCACGGAATCGAAGTTTCCGGAGATGTAAAAATCAATTTAGAGAAGATGATCGCGCGTAAACAAGCCGTTGTAGATCAAACCGTAGGTGGAATCAACTACTTAATGGATAAAAATAAAATCACAGTTTTCAATGGTTTAGGTTCTTTTGTAGATGCAACGCATATTGCAGTTGCAAAAGCTGACGGAACATCAGAAACTATCGAAACTAAATATGCTGTAATCGCTACAGGTTCAAAACCATCTTCTTTGCCTTTTATCAAAATTGATAAAGAAAGAATCATCACTTCTACAGAAGCTTTAGCTTTGAAAGAAGTTCCAAAACACTTGGTAATTATTGGTGGAGGTGTTATCGGAATCGAGCTTGGACAAGTTTATTTACGTCTTGGTGCTCAGGTTTCTGTGGTAGAATTCATGGACAGAATTATTCCGGGAATGGATAGTTCTTTGTCTAAAGAATTGACGAAAGTATTGAAAAAACAAGGAATGAAATTCTACGTTTCTCACAAAGTAAAATCGGTAGAAAGAAACGGCGATGCAGTTGTTGTTCAGGCTGAAAATACAAAAGGAGAAACGATAACTCTTGAAGGAGATTATTCATTAGTTTCTGTTGGCCGTCGTCCTTATACAGACGGATTAAACGCTGATAAAGCAGGAGTGAAAATTTCAGACAGAGGACAAGTAGAAGTAAATGATCATTTACAAACTAATGTTGCAAACATCTACGCAATTGGTGATGTTGTTCGTGGAGCAATGTTAGCGCACAAAGCAGAGGAAGAAGGAACCATGGTTGCTGAAATCCTTGCAGGTCAAAAACCACATATCGATTATAACTTAATTCCTGGTGTAGTTTATACTTGGCCTGAAGTTGCTGCAGTTGGACAAACTGAAGAGCAGGTAAAAGCTTCAGGAACGGAGTATAAAGTGGGAAGTTTCCCTTTCAAAGCTTTAGGTCGTGCAAGAGCAAGTGGAGATCTTGACGGATTTGTAAAAATCATTGCTGATGCAAAAACAGATGAAGTTTTAGGCGTTCACATGATTGGAGCACGTACAGCTGATTTAATTGCTGAGGCGGTAACAGCAATGGAATTCAAAGCGTCTGCTGAAGATATTTCAAGAATGAGCCACGCGCATCCAACTTTCGCAGAAGCGGTAAAAGAAGCTGCTTTGGCCGCTACTGATAACAGAGCATTACACGTATAATTTACGTAAAAATATATTTTTCAAAAACCGTCAGATTTGTATTTGACGGTTTTTTTTTATTGCTTTTTTATTGTAAAAGTATAATAGGTTTCTTTGTTTTTCATGTAAACACTATACGTTTCATGCTCTTCATTATATATTTTGTAAAGATATTTATCGCCTTTGATGCTGAGGTTGCTTCTCGATAAATTATTGCTTTCAATGAATTCCAGTTCAAATTCGCAGCTGCCTTTTTTTCTGTAATATAATTTCGAAAAAGTATTATCGGCAAATTTTTCTATCCACAAATTATCGTTTAAAGTAACTTCTACTTTATTGCCATCATTCTCAACATAATAATACTTTGAAGCTTCATCAAAATGCCTGCATTGCTCTTTAGATATATTTTCTTTTGGTTTTTCATATTGTATTCCCCAACTGCTTTCACTAGCTTTATTTGGAAAAAGGGCTACAAATTCATTGCAGTTTTTATGTAATCTGTAAAATATCTGAGCAAATACTTTTTGCTGAACTACAGTGTCGGTAAATTTTGCTAAATAAGGTATTATATGCAAATTTTCAATTGTACTGACTCTGACTTCATCCTTCAAATTTTTATTTTGAACCAGTGATTTACAGATTTCAATATTTAATGAATCAACAGCTTGGATAGATTGTGACTGGGATAAAGCGGTAAAAAGTATAAAAATTAGGAGTAGCTGTTTTTTCATTTACGCTGTTTGTTTAAATCAATCAAATATAGTTTTTAGTATAAAATATTTTAAGATTTGTATTTAAATTTTATAAATCATTTTAGCAGAAAAATATAAAATCTCAGAAAAATTTTGTAAATTAGATGGATAGTATTGATGCTATCTTTACTTTTTTAAAAGATAACATCATGAAAAATAAGCATATAGCTCCAGTTCTATTAGGAGCAGGAATTGTTTTTTTACTGTATTCCTGCAGAACAACGATTCCGAAAAACGTAACTGCCGTAAATAATTTTGATAAAGCAAAGTATTTAGGAAAATGGTATGAAATTGCCAGATTGGATTTTAAATATGAAAAAGGACTGAATAACGTTACAGCAGAATATTCGCTGAATGATAACGGAACTATAAAAGTTGATAATAAGGGCTACAATGTCAAAAAAGACAAATGGGAGGAAAGTATAGGAAAAGCCAAATTCGTCAAAAAGGATGATGTAGGTATGCTTAAGGTCTCATTTTTTGGTCCTTTTTATGCTGGTTACAACGTAATTGCAATCGACAAGGATTATAAATACGCTCTTGTTGCAGGCGAAAGCTTAAAATATCTATGGATATTATCCAGAGAAACTACAATTCCTGAAAGCATAAAAGCCGATTATCTTATAAAAGCCAGAGAAATAGGTTATGATATTTCAGATCTTGTCTGGACTCAACATAATAAAGCAAATTAATAATGATTTGAATTTCAAAACATTATTAAAAAGAGAAACCCGACATCATAAATGTCGGGTTTCTTTATTTTAGGTTGAAAGATAAATTATTGTGTAAAAACACTTCTGTAATTATCCCAATATCTGTAAATCAAAAATAAATTGGCCAGGAACAGCAATGCGGCAATTGGCAAACCTTCCGGAGCCAGAAAATAATTGATAAATAGAATATTTACCGTAATAGGTAAGATCAAAATATTAGCCAATGTTACGTAACGACCCGTTACAAATGCAATTCCGCAAAGTAATTCAATTGATTTTGCTAAAGGCATTATATAAGTCGAAGCCATTAAACCAACATTAAAAGCTTTAAAATTTCCTGTTGTTTCTGGTTCAGGAGTTAAATGAAAAAAATAACTAATAGAAGCAAAAAGTAACAAAAGACCAATCAGGACGCGGACAATAATAGTTGCAATTTTCATAACATTTAGGGTTTTTAGATAGGTTAAAAAAGTATAATTTATTTTTGATAAACGTTATAAGCTTAATTCTCTAAATAAAATAAAAAATTAATTTTCGGGGCTATTTTACTGAGAATTTTACAATCTTTATAATCCTATTTTAGGATTAATTTAATGCTATATCAAATATAATGATTTTTTTGTTATGAAATTGCTAGTTTATTAACACTTTATTCTTTCTTGCCGTATTTTTTGTAAAGGAAAAAACCACCCAGACCAATCAGTATAAAAGGCCAAAGATTTAGTAGAAACACAAAGATTGCTTCAATACTATACCAGCCATTTTTAAGCGAATCAAGAATTTGAAGACCTAAATTTGGTTTGTAAGCGTTGCTGTCTTTTTCGCTTGCCATAATTTCCTGTTTTATGGTTTCATTTTGATAAAGCTGCAAAGTAATGGTGCTAAAATTAACCTGATCCTGAATTGATAAATTATCTATCGTGCGATTATCGTTTTCTTCTTTTTGGTTTGCCAAAGTATTTTCGGCTTCCATGATATCATTTATTTTTTTGCCTTTTGAATCAATCGCTTTTTCGACTCTTTTTTCATTAACAGCACTTCTTTTTTGCGAAAGCTGATTGGCTAATAATTTCAAAGACACGTCATCTGCCTTTATAACCCTGAAATCCATAAAATCGATTTGTTTGGCGATGCTTTTTATGACCGTATCAAGCTGCGTATTGGGAACACGAATCGTAACGTTATTTTCTACCGAAAATTTAGTAGTTTCAAGTGTGCTGTCCTGACTGATTTTAGTTTTAATCTGATCGTGAATATTACTCTGTAAATTAGTATAAGTAACAAATCCGCCAAATTTAGAGACGACATTTTCAATTGCATAAGTAGATTTGACGACGTTTTTAACCTTGAATTTAATATCAGCAGTTCGAATAAATTTTTGCTTGCTGTCTTTTTTTTCCACCGCTGCCGATGACGAAACTGCGGTGCTGTCTGCAGTGATTTGAGAATCTGCGATGTCTGCCGTAGCAGTAGAATCTGCTTTTTTACAGGAAAATAGTAATGCGATGATTACCAAGGTAGTCAAACCTAATTGTGCAATTGTTTTCATAAAAGTTTTTAAAGTTGATTAATAAATAGACTCGCCTGTCTTTCAGGTTAGTTTTTGTTTTAAGATTATAAGATCTTAAATGATTTTTTATAATCGGTATGAATCTGTTAGTCTATTGTGCGTTTGTTTGAGTAATTTTTAATCAAATGGCAAAACTGTTTTGGAAATTGTTATTAATTCGATATACTAAAAAGTGTGCCAATAATTTTTGAGTATTCTTTTATCGAAGGATTTTTTTTATCGTAATTTTGAAGTCTAAAATTTATACCTTTTTGAGAGTTTCAATTCATAAACATATTCCAAATCCTGATCCGTTTAAACAACAGCTTCTAATCTGGTCACAGCAATTTCGTGAGGTTGTTTTTTTGGATAGCAATTCCTATCCGCAAGAATATTCCAGTTTTGATTGTGTGTTGGCCGTAGATGCTTTTACATCTTTAAAAACTGATTTTCAAAACGCTTTTGACGATTTAAAACAATATCAGCAAACCACAAAAGACTGGCTTTTTGGGTATTTGACTTATGATTTAAAAAATGATGTAGAGGATTTAAAATCGGCTAATTTTGACGGATTAGATTTTCCGGATTTGTTTTTCTTTCAACCAAAAAAAATATTTTTATTGAAAGGAAATCAGCTTGAAATACAGTATTTATTGCTTTGTAATGATGAGATCGAAGATGATTTTAATGAGATAGTCGAAAGTCAAAAGTCGAAAGTTGAAAGTGGAACATCTTTAAAAATTGAACAACGAATTTCTAAAGAATTTTATATCGAAAAAGTAACAAAAATGCTCGAACATATTCATAAAGGTGATATGTATGAAGCCAATTTTTGTATGGAATTTTTTGCTGAAGATGCAATCATAAATCCTTTAGAAAAATTTCAGAAATTAAACGAAATATCACAGGCACCATTTTCGGTTTTCTTCAAAAATAATAAACAATATTTACTTTCGGCATCACCGGAACGCTATCTGAAAAGAGAAGGAGAAAAGTTGATTTCGCAACCTATAAAAGGAACTTCAAAGCGATTTTTAGATCCTGCAGAAGACGAAAAATCGAAACAATTTCTGGAATCAGATGAAAAAGAACGTGCCGAAAATATCATGATTACCGATTTGGTTCGGAATGATTTGTCGCATACCGCACAAAAAGGTTCGGTTGAAGTTACAGAACTTTGCAAGATTTATTCTTTTTTGCAGGTTCACCAAATGATTTCGACGATAACTTCAAAATTAGATCCTCAATATTCGCCAATTGATGTTTTAAGAACAACTTTCCCAATGGGAAGTATGACGGGTGCTCCAAAAATTTCAGTCATGAAAATCATTGAAAATCTCGAAGAAACAAAACGTGGTTTATACAGCGGATCAATTGGGTATTTTACACCAGAAGGCGATTTTGATTTTAATGTCGTGATCAGAAGTATTTTGTACAATCAGGAAAATCAATATGTTTCGTTTTCGGTAGGAAGTGCCATTACAGCACAATCGATTTCTGAAAAAGAATACGAAGAATGTTTGCTGAAGGCTAAGGCGATGCACCAGGTTTTACAGTAAAAAAAAGTTAGCCACGAATTCACGAATTTGTTTCTAATCTTTGTCAAAAAAAATTAGCCAAATATTTAAGGATTAAAATGATTTAAAAAATTTGTGAAAAGTCTTCTAATCTGTGGAAAAAAAATAATTAGCGTAAATTTGTGTAATTCGTGGCAAAAAAAAAGAGTTAAATGCTTAAAAATTTTCAAAATCACATCACTTCAAGGTTTCCATTTCTGGAAAATAAAAAACTATTTCTGGCTGTTAGCGGAGGATTAGACAGTATGGTTTTATTGCATTTACTAAAACAATTGCCGTATGAAATCGCCGTTTTGCATTGCAATTTTCAATTACGCGGACTAGAAAGTTTTGGAGATCAGGATTTCATTCAGAACTATTCCGATCAAAATAATATTCCTCTTTTCTCCACCCAATTTGATACCGAAGCTTTCGCAAAAGATTATAAATTATCGACTCAGGTTGCGGCTCGTGAATTAAGATATAGTTGGTTTTACGAACTTTTAGAAACCGAAAAATTCGATTATATACTAACGGCACATCACGCAGATGATAATCTCGAAACTTTTATAATCAACTTAACCCGCGGAACCGGATTAGACGGATTAACCGGAATTCCCGAACAAAATGATAAAATTATTCGTCCGCTTTTGCCTTTTTCAAGAGAAGAAATTCTGAAATATGCAGAAGAAAATAATATCGAATGGCGGGAAGACAGCAGCAATGCTTCAAATAAATATTTAAGAAATAAAATTCGCCACGATTTGGTTCCGATTTTAAAGGAAATCAATCCGAATTTTTTAACTGCTTTTCAGAAAACACAATCGTATTTGCAGGAATCTCACGAAATGGTTGAAGATGCATCGATTATGATTTATCAGCAAGTGGCAAAAGAAGAAGGCGACGATATTCATTTCGATTTAAATCAACTAAAAAAGCTCCCTAATTATAAATCGTATTTGTACCAATGGCTGAATGAATTTGGTTTCGTTGCCTGGAATGATATTTATGATTTGGTCGATGGACAATCCGGAAAACAAGTGTTTTCAGAAGAATTTAGAATATTGAAAAACAGAAATACGTTGATTTTAAGCCCAATTTCGGAGATTGATCAGAAGGAAGAATATGAAATTAACGAAAATGTAACAGACGTTAATTTTCCCTTAAAATTGAAGCTTTGTCAGGTAGACGACATTACAATAGATTCAAATAAAGCTATCTTTGTGGACGCAGAAAAAATCCAGTTTCCTTTGGTTTTACGTAAATGGAATGAGGGAGATGTTTTTCATCCTTTTGGAATGCAGGGGAAATCTAAAAAAGTGAGCAAGCTTTTTAAAGATGAAAAATTATCCTTAATCGAAAAGGAAAAAACGTGGATTTTAAGCTCTGATAATCAGATTGTCTGGGTTATTGGAATCAGACAAGACGAACGTTTTAAAATTGAAAATACCACAAACAGAATACTAAAAATAGAATTACAATAATGAACTTTAATCAATCCCATCAAACGATAATGTCAAAAAGTGTTTGGAATAAAATCATCGTATTTTTGCTGTTTTTCTTTTTTGCTTTTGCAAAAGGTAACGCGCAAATTCTGGAGCCTGTAAAATGGACTGCTAAAATTGAGAAAAAAACCGGCAAGAATGCTGTTTTAGTTTTTGATGGAACGATTGAAAAAGACTGGCATATGTACTCGCAGTTTACACCGGAAGGCGGACCGCTTGCATTAGAAATTGCGTTTAAAAATCAAAAAGGAAATTACGAATTAGTTGGCAAAGCTAAAGAAGGAAAGACCAAAACCGCTTTTAATGATGTTTTTGGCGTAAATGAAACTTTCTTTGAAGGAAAAGCACATATCGAACAGGAAATCACGATTATTAACCCAAATTTAAAAACGGTTGATGTTGACTTTGATTTTCAGGTTTGTAAAGAAGTTTGTATCAATTCGAATAAAAAATTCTCAATTGCAATTCCGTCAACATTTAAAATGGATGCGGTTGCAAGTGTTGCAGAAGCTACAAAAGACGAGACTAAAATTGTTGGTTTAGCTGTTGATACAGTAAAACCAGCTGTTGTAAATACTGCTAAAACTGATATTCATAAAGCTCCTGCAGGGATTTCTGCTCAGGAAGAACTTCCAGCACCAAAGCCATCAAGAAGTTTGTGGTCTATCTTTTTTATCGCTTTTATATCCGGATTTGCAGCGTTGTTAACGCCTTGTGTTTTTCCGATGATTCCAATGACGGTAAGTTTCTTTACCAAACAAAGTAAAAGCAGGGCAAAAGGAATCCGAAATGCTATTTTTTACGGATTTTCGATTATTGCTATTTATGTAATTTTAGGACTAATTGTAACTAAAATATTTGGTGCTGATGCCTTAAATGCGTTATCTACAGATGTTTGGTTCAATTTGATCTTCTTTATAATATTGATCATTTTTGCTACTTCATTTTTGGGAGCTTTCGAAATTATGCTTCCAAATTCATGGGCAAATAAAGCCGATCAACAAGCTGACAGAGGCGGAATAATTGGAATATTGTTTATGGCTTTGGCTTTGGCAATTGTTTCTTTTTCTTGTACAGGACCTATTGTTGGAACTTTATTGGTAGAAGCAGCTTCAAACGGAGGAATTGCTCCAATTGTTGGGATGTTAGGCTTTTCTTTAGCTTTAGCTTTACCTTTTATGCTGTTTGCGATGTTCCCGGGATGGTTAAATTCATTGCCAAAATCAGGCGGATGGTTAAACACTGTAAAAGTTGTTTTAGGATTTTTAGAATTGGCTTTGGCATTTAAATTCTTATCAAATGCTGATTTGGTTCTTCAATTGCACTTTTTAGAAAGAGAAGTTTTCATCGCCATCTGGATCGCGATTTTTGGAGCTTTGACTTTATATTTATTCGGAAAAATTACCTTGCCACACGATAGTCCGTTGCATCATATTTCTGTTGGCAGATTATATTTAGGATTGCTTACGCTTGTGTTTACAGTATATTTAATTCCTGGACTTTGGGGAGCGCCTTTGAAATTAATCAGCGCATTTCCGCCACCGCCAACCTATAGCGAAAGCCCGTTTGGAGTAGGAGGTTCGTCTAATTCAAATGTTAGTGCAGAATCTATAAAAGGGTTGCCTGCCGGAGCAGAATTAGGTCCACACGGTATTATGGTTTTTCATGATTACGAAGATGGTTTAGCATATGCGAAAGAAATCAAGAAGCCTATTATGCTTGATTTTACAGGTTATGCTTGTGTAAACTGCAGAAAAATGGAAAATAATGTTTGGTCTGATCCTACTATTTTACCAATCTTAAAAAATGATGTTGTTTTGATTTCTCTGTATGTTGATGATAAACGCGATTTGCCAAAAGAGGAGCAATTTGTAACAGCAGCAGGAGATAAAATCATAACTGTTGGTGATAAATGGACTGATTTTATGATCTCTAAATATAAAACCAATACACAGCCTTTATATGTTATTACTGATTTAGAAGGAAAGAATTTAAACAATTCAAAACCAACAATTAGTTATGTAGGGGTTGAGGAATATTTAAAGTGGCTGAAAGAAGGGATTTCTAATTTTAAGTAGGTCTTTGAAGAAGAGGAAAGAAGTAAGAGGCAAGAGGCAAGAGGAAAGAATATAGACAATAGACTATACGGAGAATAGAAATCTAAAATCTACATTCTAAAATCTACAATATAATAAGGGGGAAATTAATTCAAAGCAAAAAGCGCTCTAAGTGTAAACCTGGAGCGCTTTTTTATTAATGATTGGCAAATCGAAAATTAATTTTACAAATATTCTCCGTGTTGAGAAATATCTAATCCTAATTCTTCTTTTTCTTCAGTAACTCTTAGTGGTGTAATTTTATTCACAACAAAGAATAAAATATAAGAGCCTACGAAAGCAAAGATAGAAACCGCTACTAAAGCAATTAATTGGTTGATGAACAAAGTTGGAGTTCCGAAAATCAAACCTTGATTATCTCCAACAACCGGATTGATAGCTTTAGAAGCAAAAACTCCGGTTAACAACATTCCTACCATACCACCAACACCGTGACAAGCAAAAACATCTAATGCATCGTCAATTTTTCCTTTAGGGAATTTGCTTACTACAAGGTTACTTACGATTGCAGCAAACGCTCCAATGAAAATTCCGTGAGGAATACTTACGAAACCAGCAGCAGGAGTAATTGCAACAAGACCTACAACAGCCCCGATACAAGCACCAAGTGCAGATAATTTGTGACCTAATATTTTGTCTAGGAAAACCCAGGCCATAGCTGCGGCAGCGGCAGCAACAGTTGTAGTTCCTAAAGCCTGAACAGCTAATCCGTTAGATCCTAATGCAGAACCTGCGTTGAAACCAAACCATCCAAACCATAATAAACCTGTACCTAATAATACATAAGTAATTCTTGCAGGATTTACTTTTTGAACTTTTCTTTTTCCTAAGAAGATCGCTCCGGCCAATGCAGCCCAACCAGCACTCATGTGTACTACAGTTCCTCCGGCGAAGTCTAATACGCCCATTTTAAAGAAAATTCCATCAGGATGCCACGTCATGTGAGCCAATGGCGCATATATGATTAAGATAAATAAAACCATGAATAATAAATAAGCCCAGAAACGTACACGCTCTGCAAATGCACCTGTAATTAAAGCAGGCGTAATGATGGCGAATTTTGCTTGAAATAACGCGAATAACATAAACGGAATAGTTGGGGCAAGACTCCATGCAGTACTGGTGCCAACACCTTGGAAAAATAAATTTGGCATTGGATTTCCAATAATTCCTCCAATTGTAGGACCAAATGCAAGTCCAAAAGCAACAACAACCCATAAGATAGTAACAATTACCATTGCCATAAAACTTTGTAGCATAGTACTGATAACGTTCTTCTTACCTACCATCCCTCCGTAGAAAAATCCTAATCCGGGAGTCATAAGCAATACAAATGCAGTTGCTACGATCATCCAGGCAGTATCTCCTGTGTCAAACTTTACAGCTTCTGCAGGAATTGGGTTATCTGATAAGATGAAGTTTGAAACAAAGGTTAGTACCAAAATCGTGATAAGAATCACACTTAAAATAATTTTTCGCATAGTTATTTAGTTTTAAATTTTTGATAAAAATATAAAATCATTCGACACCCCTAAAAAAAATAGAGTCTAATGTTTAATTTTTGTTAATTTTTCAATAGAACCCCCTCTGTTTTGAATGTATTTGTTAAAACAGACTTAAAATTTACAATTTGGCAACGATTTTTTTAGGTTATTTTGTAAAATGGACATTTTTCCTATATTTTTATTGATTGTTTTGCGAAGAAATAAGGTATTTGTTGTCGAAAAACATCTAAAATTTTTTAATGATGATGTATATTTGATGTTTTTAACAATTTTTATAATTAAAATTTAAGAATGGAAATTCAAAAAATTAAGTGGGGAATTATTGGTTTAGGAAATATTGCAAATCAATTTGCGACTGATCTATTATTGTTGGAAGATGCAGAATTAGTTGCCGTTGCTTCCAGAAATGAAGAAAAAGCGTCAGAATTTGCTCAGAAATACAATTGCAAAAAAGCGTATGATACTTATCAAGCTCTTTTTGAAGACGATCAGGTTGATATCATATACATTGCCACGCCACACGATTCGCATGCTGAATTATCGATAAAAGCCTTGCAAAATGGTAAACACGTTTTATGCGAAAAACCAATTGCATTATCTTATAATGATGCAGTTAGAATGATTGAAGCTTCAAAAAAATACAATAAATTTTTTATGGAAGCATTCTGGACGCGTTTCATTCCGTCAGTTCAGGATGCTTTAGCGAAAGTTAAAAAAGGAGATATTGGCGATGTTAAATATATAAATGCCGATTTTGCTTTTTATATGGATCCATCAGAAGGAAGTAGATTGACAGATAAAAAACTGGGCGGCGGTTCTCTTTTTGATATTGGCGTTTATCCGTTGTTTCTCTCCTATATAATGTTAGGGATTCCAAAAGAGATTATCGCAAAATCTACTTATCATACTTCAGGAGTCGATTCGCAAACCAGTATGATTTTGCAATATGAAGCTGCTCAGGCAGTTTTGCATGCCGGTTTTGTTTCATCTTCAGATATGAAAGCCACAATTAGCGGAACACAAGGCCGAATAGAATTGAATTCGCCTTGGTTCATGGCTGATGGATATTCTATTTTTAAAAATGAAAAAGAGTCTGTTTTTAGTTTACCGAATCTCGGGAAAGGATATGCGCATGAAGCAATTGAATGTCATAAATGCATTAGAAATAATCAAATTGAAAGTGAATCTTGGTCACATCAAAATAGTCTGGATCTGAGTACTATTGTTGAGGAAATTAAAAATCAGATTGGGTTGGAATTCGAATAAAATATATTTTGTATTAAAATAGCTACAAATAATTATTTTTCATTAGATTTAAAAATATTTAATGAAGAGAAATTTATGTTAGTAAAAGTTTACGGAAGTGCTGTTTTTGGAGTTGAAGCCACAACGATTACGATCGAAGTACATATGGATAATGGTATTGGTTATCATTTAGTTGGACTTCCGGATAATGCCATAAAAGAAAGCAGTTATCGTATTGCAGCTGCTCTAAAAAACAATGGCTATAAAATGCCGGGCAAGAAAATAACAATTAATATGGCGCCCGCCGACTTGCGAAAAGAAGGTTCTTCGTATGATCTGACTTTAACAATGGGAATTTTAGTAGGTTCAGATCAGATAAAAGCTCCCGAAATTGAAGATTATATTATCATGGGAGAACTTTCGTTAGACGGAAGTTTACAACCCATAAGAGGCGCATTACCAATTGCCATAAAAGCAAAAGAAGAAGGTTATAAAGGATTTTTTCTTCCAATCCAAAATGTAAAAGAGGCTGCTATTGTTACGGGTTTAGATGTTTACGGAGTCGAAAATTTACAGGAAGTAATTGATTTTTTCTCCGGAAAAGGAAAACTTGAACCTACAATAATAGACACTCGCGCCGAATTTTATAAAACCTTAGATTTTCCGGAATTTGATTTTTCCGATGTTCGCGGACAGGAAAGCATAAAGCGCTGTATGGAAATTGCCGCTGCGGGAGGCCACAATATTATTTTAATTGGTCCTCCCGGAGCAGGAAAAACAATGCTGGCCAAACGAGTACCCAGTATTTTGCCGCCAATGACGCTGAGGGAAGCCTTAGAAACGACTAAAATTCATAGCGTTGCCGGAAAATTAAAAGAAGTTGGTTTAATGAATCAGCGTCCTTTTCGAAGTCCGCATCATACGATTTCTAATGTTGCTTTAGTTGGAGGAGGCAGTTATCCGCAGCCGGGCGAAATTTCTATGGCTCATAATGGCGTTTTATTTTTAGACGAATTACCGGAATTCAAACGTGATGTTCTCGAAGTGATGCGTCAGCCGCTTGAAGATCGTGAAGTAACTATTTCGCGTGCAAAATTTACCGTAACTTATCCATCATCTTTTATGCTGGTGGCAAGTATGAACCCGAGTCCGAGTGGTTTTTTTAATGATCCAAGTCAGCCAAATACCTCATCTCCACATGAAATGCAGCGTTATTTGAGTAAAATTTCCGGTCCGTTATTAGATCGAATCGATATTCATATTGAAGTAACACCGGTTCCGTTTGAGAAATTATCAGATGACCGAAAAGCAGAAAGCAGTGTAGAAATCAGAAAACGTGTAACTGCTGCGCGCGAAATTCAGACCGTAAGATTTGAAGGAATGGAAAACATACATTATAATGCACAAATGAGCAGCAAATTAATCCGCGAATTTTGCGCACTCGACGAACAATCCAAACAATTGCTTAAAACTGCAATGGAACGTTTGAATCTTTCTGCAAGGGCGTACGACAGAATCCTAAAAGTTGCAAGAACAATTGCCGACTTAGATGCCGCGCCAGTTGTAATTTCGCAGCATATAGCCGAAGCGATTCAATACAGAAGTTTAGATCGTGATGGCTGGCTGGGGTAAAATTTTAGATTTCAGAGTTTAGATTGTTGCGATTTGTTCTTAATATTGCCCTCGTTCTCGTTTAAAATAATTTAATAAAAATAGAAAATAATGGATTTAAAGACTTTAACAGAGAAAGTTGTAATGGTATCTGATCAGTATGAAAAAAACTGTAACATCAAAAGGGATGAAGATTGGTATATTTTAAAACTACATGAAGAAATGGGGGAATTAACGCAAAATTACCTTTCATACACACTTAGAGGAAGAAATAGAAATCTAACACAAGAAGAATTAAAGAAAAATATTTCGAATGAATTGGCGGATGTTTTTGGGCAGATTTTGTTATTCGCAAATTATCACAATATTGATCTGGAGAAATCTATGGAAGACAAATGGTTTTCGTACTTAAAATCAAGTGATGATAAGTAAGAAACGAAAATATTTTTTTGGGAATGATTGCCCTAGCCCCGATAAAAGTGGAAATCCTTTTGTGGCGTGTCGCCACAAAAGATTGAAACGGATAGCGGGAATAGCTCCAAAAAAATAGTATTATAATAGAAATCGAAATCACAAATCAGGCATAGTTTTGCTGTTTATAATTCAGGTGTAAAAAAACTTATTCAAACTTTAAACTTGCATTTCGGGACATTAAATACGATGTCAGTTTTTTTATTTTACCATTTTCCATTTCAAAAACATCGCAGAAAACGGCGTCTAAAATATTGCCGTTTTTCATGTTGCCTTGTACAGCGCCTTCGGCAATAACGGTATTATTTTCTTCCACAAGCTTTATGATTTGAATTGTGGGGCTGCCAACAAAATTGTCATTTTCAATTTCTTTGTCAAAAGCTGCTTTGCCAACATGCTGATAAATTCCAGGCATTTCCCAAATTACATCTTCGGTGAGGCAAGCAAGGATTCTTTGATGATCGCTTATTCTAAAAGCGGCCATATATTCGTTTACGGTTTGTTTATTTGGTGTCATATTCAAAAAATTAAAATGAATCTATTTTTTTTCTGCAATATCTAATGCTTTCATTAATACGGGATCAGACATTTTTACTAAATCTTCCTTGGTGTTTTTTGCAAAGTATAAGTTGATCCAATTAAAATAAGGTTATAATTAAAGTTAGTTTTTTCATACTTAGTAATTTGGGTTTGATAGTTTGTTATTTATTGACTTTCCATGCATGGATTAAAGCTGTTTTTTAGAATCAATTCCTAATGTTAGAATTGTCTTTCCATTTTCAACTTTATAGACCTGAATTTCTGTTAGAACTAAATCAGCAATATCATGTCCCCAAATACCGTATTTTCCGTTAGTTTCATTTCTGTTGTACATAGTTCTTTTTTCCATTGGAACTGTTTTTATGGTTGCTGATTTTTCTTCTTCGGCATAAATTTTATAGTAATGACTACTAATTTCTTTGAGAAGTATTTCTCTGGTAAACCCATTTTCTGATTTTAAATCAAATTGGTATTTATGCAATAATGGGTAGTCTATAATAATTGTTATTGTATTTTCAGAAACAACAATTTCATCTTTTTTTATCAAATTTGATAAATCCATTTTTTTATTTTCAATACTTACCCAAGGTTGGATTCCATTTTCAAAATCTTTTGGATCAGCTTTAATTTCAAACAATATTGTTTTTTGTAATTTCCCTGTAATATTAATTGGTGTCGCAGCAGCTTTATTTTCTCGCTCAACTAAAACTTTTTCATAATCAACGGTTGAAATTTGGTTGGCTTTGTTTTTACATCCAATTAATAGTAAGACAGCAGTAATAGATAGAAAAATATTTGATTTCATAGGTTAGTTTAAGCAATAATAAAGTTTGTAAGTTAAACTTTTTTTATAATCGAAAATACAAATTTAAAATTCTAATTAAACATTTGTTAGTATCGAATGAAACAAAAAAATCCCATTTCAATTGAAATGGGATTTGATAATAATGCAAAGCATCAAAATTATTATTTCTAGAAAAACGAATATCCAACTATTAAAGCAGTAGTTTGATAAGAAGATCCCCAGTTTGGATTTTCTGCCAAAAGTCCTCTTGTGGTTTGGTATCTTATTTCGGCGCTAAATTTATCCATAAATTTACAACCTAATCCGAAACCAAAATTTGTACCTGATTTAATATCTAATTCATTTAATGATGAACCATCACTTCTGGTAACGCTTACAGATGAGTTAGTACTAAAATCAACTACAAGAGAAGCGTTTGCGAAAATTTTAACGGCGTCATTAACGAAAAAGTAACGTCTGACACCAATAGGTAATTCAATAGATGTGTAATCTACTTTTCCAGTAAGAGTTCCGCCAACAACCTGCGAACTTTGTATCGTTTGTTCTGATTTGTAGTAATTGTAAGTTGGTTCAATTATTACAGACCATCTGTCTTTATTAAAAGGTAAAATAAATTCAGCCTCGATTCCTACGCTAAAACTGGATTTATTGCCATAATCAAAACTAAGACCTTTAAAAAGAGAATTGTCTAAAGACATAGAACTGCTGTTATATCTTGGTCTAATGGTTAAGTTGAATAAATCTTTTTTCTCTTTTACTTCAAAATCAACAACTTCAGAATTATTGCATTTGTTGTATTTTGTAAAGAATCGTACTAATTCATTTTTTGCATAACCTAACTTTTCATATTCATCTTGTTGAATGATATCACATTTTAAATCAAGATAAAGCTGCTCTCTATAATAATTGTTTTTGGCAATATGATCGTCATCTGCCATATAAGATTTGTAGACCAATTGTTTGATTTCAGAACCATCAACGCTATAAAAGAAACGTCTTACAGTTCCGTCATCAAATAAATATAATGAAGCTTTTCCTTCCAGAAGAACTTGTAAAAATATTTTTTCCTGATTAAAAACCGGATTTTTATCCTTAGACATGTTCTGTAAATTTTTAGTAGATCGGTCTATTTTTACAACCGCTCTAATAAACTTATTTTGTCCGGTTAGTCCAAATTCTTTTACGGTTTTCACATCTGCATCAATAATGGGCTGGTTATCAGATAATCTGTATCTAAAGTTGTTTGGAGTATTTTTCCAATCCACGTTTTCGATTAAGCAGTTTGTTTTTTGGTTGTTATCGGTAATAACATATCCGTTTTCAAAAACGATTTGCGAATAAGAATGAATGCTTAAAATTAAAGTTAAGGCAATAAATAAAATTTGTTTTCTCATTGAGATTAATTGGGGTTGATTAGTGTTTATTGGATTATTTGTATTTAAAAGAGAAATGAAAACGAATACTTCTATTTCCGGATTAGAATAAGAAATAGCGTTTGAAATGTAGAATAATTGGCATTATAATATAGATTTTGGTTGTTCGTTTTTTCAGTGGCCAAATGTAATATTTAGAAATTCTTTTGCAGTACGGAAAGCCGTAAAAACCCTTATATATTGCATTTTTAGTCAAAAAAAATGTGCAAAGTCAGAGACATCGCACATTTTTTTGAGATTATATATTTTGAGAAATTTATTTCTCTCCAGAAGCAAAAATTTTGTCCAAACCTTCCATTGCAATTGTGAAACCTTCTTTGAAACCCATTTCGATAATTTTTTCCAAATCCGAAAGGTTTTCATGTTTAATAGCAATGTCGACAATAGTTGAGTTTCCTTGTTCAGAAAAATTCACATTCCAGTCAGAACGCGGAAAATCTTTGTTCAGGTTTCCTTCGCTGTCGCTAAAAGCATCCAAATATTTAAAATTAGTTTTTGGCGTTATAGACGTAAAATCGGCAATAGCCCAATGTTCTTCGCCTTGCGGACCAATCATGGCATAAAGTCTGCGTCCGCCTTCTTTAAAATTCATACTTTTTGTTTTGGCTTTCCACGGCGATGGCGCCCACCACTGATCCAGGATTTCAGGTTCTGTCCACGCAGACCAAACATTAGAAATTGGCGCATTAAATTCGCGTTTTACGTTTACCGTGCTATTTTCCTTGTTCACGGTAAAATTCATCAATAGATTAGATTTCATTTTCTTTAGATTTTAGATTCATTAATACTTGATCCAGCTGGCTAAAACGGTTTTCCCAAATTTCCTTAAACTGTTCCAGCCATTTGTCAACTTCTTTCATTTTGTCAATTCTAAGTTGGTAATAGATTTCCCTGCCAACTTTTTTCTCATCTAATAATTCACATTCGTTGAGAATTTTGATGTGTTTAGAAACGGCTTGTCGTGTGGTATTAAATTGCTCAGCAATAGCATTTGGCGTTAATGCATTTGTTGCAACTAATACTAAAATTGCCCGACGTGTTGGGTCAGCAATTGCCTGAAAAATATCTCGTTTCATTTTTTATTTTATTTAAATACGCAACTAATCAGTTGCAAATATAAGCAACCTTTTGGTTTCAAAAAAAGTTTTTAATGATTTTTTTCAGATTATTTACAGAAAAGCGAAAGATCTTGAATTATATGATAAAAAAAAGACGTACAATTCTGTACGTCCTTATAGCAATTCGGGTTGATTTTATTTTTATCCCCTGTATTTATTTTTAACAATAATATCTTTAAGCTTCGCTTTTAAATCTTCTCCGGTATCAAAAACCATTTGTTCATTATTCGGAAAAGGAACAGCTCGTTTACTAAAATAATTCACATAATTATCCTCACAAGCATTTCGATCTCCTTTATAAGTTGAATAAATATTCTCAAAAATATATTCGCTCGTTACCGGAAACGTCTGTAATAATGCATTTGTTCTAATGTCAACATAATCAACTTTTGCCGTAACCTGACACGATTTAAATTGTCGAAATTCGTAAATATTTGCACGAAGCATTCTGTAATTATCCACTTTTATTTCTTTGCCCAAACTATCTTTTACAGGTCTTCCGCGACTGTCCAAAAGCGTTTTTACACCATCTTTAATCTGTCTTTCCTTTACAAATTCTTTCTCTTTAATTTGCTCAGGCGAAATATTAATTTGAATAAAATTGATAATTAAGCTATAATCATAAACAACATTTTTTTGTCTTGCGCTATGATAAACCGTCCATTTATCGTTTAATCCGTAGGTTTTAAAATCTAACAAATCATCCTGAAGCATTTTCGGAATTACGAGATTAGTTTCGTTTTTGGCATAAACATCAACAAAATCCGTCCCTTTAAACTGTGCATCATCCATCAGTTTTTTAGTGCTTTTATAATTCGGATTGATGCTTTCTAAATACGCAAGATCATCATACGCTTTTCTGAAATCAAGTTTATTATTCGATTTTAAAAGCCCGGAAGCCTTTTCATATAAATATTTTGAAAGTGCATTTTTGCTGCTCACAATCTGATCCGAATACGTTTCAAATGCAAAAGAAGCATTTTTTCCCTGTTTCAATAACGGCAAAGGCAACAAGGGTCTTATTTTTTCCTGACGGTTATTCAATTGCATATACGTATTATAAATACGTTCAGAATTAGCAGGATTCGCCTCTTTTACCAGCAAATCAAGATCGCGTAAATCCCTTTCTTTGGCTTTTGCAAAAGCTTCTTCCAGCAAAATCACATAATCTTGTTTTCCTTTTGAGTCTTTTTTGGTTCTCAAAGCATCGATCGCGCGGTCTATCGCCCCATCATAATTGCCATCACTTATGAGCGACTGAGTAGTTTTTACGCCACATGACGAAAGTGCTAAAAATAATATAGAAATCAGTAAAGTAATTTTTCGCATAGTATCTCTTTTGAAGTGTAAATATATCTTTTTTAACTTTCAACAACTATGCCTTTTTTAAAATTATTATAAGCAGCAGATTCATGCGTTTTCATAAGACGACTTGTCCCGCTTTCGCCTTTATCTCTCCATTTCATTGCGAGGATATCGGGGCTAGATAAGAAGTTTATTATTCATAAGAATGTAGAGGCGCACAGTAGTGCGTCTCTGGTTATTTAATCAAAATCTATTTATTTTGGCCAGTACAAAACATTAAATTTATGACCATCCGGATCCGAAAATCCAAAGAAATAGCCTTTTTCAAAACTTTGCGGTTCAGCAAAAATTCTTCCGCCTGCATTTTTAACTGCTAATAACCATTGATGTACTTCATCTACACTTTCGGCCGAAAGGGAAAAAATAATTTCATTTCCTTGTTTTAAGTCGGCAACCTCATCATTGACAGCCCATTTAAATCTTTCTTTTATAAAAAAATGAATGATAAAGTTATCATCTCCAAAAATAAAACTTGTGAGTTCTGTATTTGTGCCGTTTGGTTTAAACCCCAATTCGCTATAGAATTTAGTTGTTCGCGCAAGATCTTCGACGCCTAAATTGGCCCATATTTTATTCGTTTTCATAAAATTCATTTTTAAAATTAAAACCTAATTCCGATCATGAAATAATCGTATAATAAATTTAAGAATTTTAATTTAAAAATGATGCAAACGGAGACGCACAGGATTGCGTCTAACAGGCGGTATATTTTATTCTTTCCTGATTTTTATCTGATAAACAATTTCCCAAAATATAACCGAAAAAACCGCATTGGCCATTAATGCTGTTTTAATGCCATAAGTATCATATTTTGAAAATAAATGTAAATCTCCAAATCTCAAAGCCAGGAATAACGCTAAAACTGCGATTACAATAGAACAAATTATATTTAATAAAGGTGTCCATTTAAGCATGAAAAAAGAATAAGCAATATTAATGAGCAAAAAACCGCAGCCCAATGTAATAAATTTATGGTCTTGTAATTTTTCGCCTAATGCAAGTAAAAGTGAAGTTGAAAAACTATAAGTAAAAAATAATAGAGAATAGATTAAGATTCGAAGTTGTGGTTTCATTATATGTTTTTTTAATTTGCCGAAATTACGAATTAAAAATGAAGCTTTGATTAGGTTTTTCCGCCATAAAATAATCTATACATTTTACGCTATATATTTTATGTTCGTGTTGTTATTTTATATTCAATTTCGGGTTAACCTGTTTATTTATACTTGAATTCATTTCTTAGATACTATTGGCTTTATAATTTAAATATAATTTAATTCAATTTGCTGTGTTTTAGTTTCTCAATTTGTCGCTTGTGTCTAAGAATATGTACAATAGCATGTTCTGTAATTTGTTCGATGTCGTACGATTGTCCCCAGCCTGTTTTTATTTTTAATGAATTATCGCATTGTTCTAATTCATCGTCTTTAATTTCTTTAAAAACACTTTCGGTATATATAAATACATTCGTTAAGTCGTTCAAATATTCGGCAATGGTAAAACGGAAAACTTTTTCAGGTCGCTTAAGATTATGTCCTGTCAGGTTATGGATACTCGTAGCATAACTATAACAGGAACTGACAACGTGAGACAGAATTGTTTGTATTGATTTACAATCTTCGCTAGTTGTTTTTTCGTCTATGATTTTCGTTAAAGCATTGTCAGGAATATCTTTAATAACATTCTTAAGATCTAAAATTGCTTGTTCATATATGTCAAGCAATGCTCCAACTGCGCCTTGTCTGTTCATTTTTGATATTGTTGTTTACTGCAAAATTGCATCTATTTTGGTTTCTGATTTTTCTTTAATAGCGCTGTCCGGATGGAAACTCCAGATAATTAGAAATTTTCCTTTTGCAAGATATTCTTCCGGATGTTCATCAGTTGGCTGACCGTCTTTTCGCCAAAGTAATCCTTGCAGAAAACGATCGCCTTTGAATCTGTTTTCAAATTCAAAATACATGATAGAGCCGCTATCTGTTTTACTTTTGAAGCTTTGAATTTCTTTACTTTTCACGGTTCCAACAATGTTGCTGTACGTTGCAATATCGTTATAAAAAGTACAAGCCTCAGGAGAAACACAATTGTGACCGTCGCTTAAGTTATAAGATTTGGGAATTTCTTTGGGTTTTAGTTTTAAATCAGCAATCGTCTGACTGAATAAAGTTGTAGTAAGTAGCAGAAATAATATCGACAGGGCAATCGTAATTTTCATGGTTTTTGGGTTTAGTTTACCAAGCTAAAATAGTTTTTTTATTTGAAAAGAATTAAACAAGATTTTTATTAATTATCTGTTTAGCAATTTCAGAAACTTCTTCGTCGATTTCGTCTTTAGTTGGATCTTTTGCAATTCTTTCGATTTCATTCAAAACAATTTTATCTTTAGTGATTTCTCTTTTGGGATTAAGGTTTTGATGTTCATCTTATTTAAATCTGTTATCTAAATAATCTAAAATATAAATGCAAATCGAGAAAACAAGAATCACAAATACGATATTACAAATTCGGTATCTAATTTTATTTCTTCTGGTTTCACTTTTCCATTCTGCAGTAAAAATATTGTTTTGTCTTTGATATAATTTATAGTTAAAATGATTAATTAATAAGCTAATTAGAAGAAAAAATAGAAAGATAAGAGGGAAGCTAATTTGAAAATGAAGAAATAAAGATTTCTTAAAAATTGCCCAAATTGCTAATACAATAAATGCCTCAAGACTTGAAAGGGGCAAAGTTATTTTCAATGAATTTCTCCCTCTTGTATTAAGATAAAAGAATCTGCAGTATAATTTTTTAATATCCAATAATATTAGTTTCTAAATTGACATAATAGACTTTTATTTTTACACAAAACGCTTAAAAAACTGATTACTATCTTTTGAATCAATAACAATTGTCTTTGCCCAAAAATCTCCAAGTCTTTGGTTGTATTTTGTGTTTTTAATTAATAATATTCCTACTAGTCCAAAAAACCAAATATCTAACATATCTAACAAATGTCTTTTAAAAGATTGTCCAAAAGTTAAACTTGTACTATTCTCTCGTATAGAAATTACCTGTAAATCAAACATAAGATTGCCAAGAGTTCCTCCAAATCTTAATTCAAATCCAATCATATAAACGCACCAGATTATTGAAGTTGCTAATGCAGGAAATCCATGTAATTCATATCCTGTTGAATTTTTTTCTCCAAAATAGACAAACATAATATAGAGCATTCCAAACATTAATGTATAATCTATCAGTCCTGCAAATATTCTTTTTCTAAGATTTGGCTTTGTTGCAATTTGTTCCTGTTTCATTTGCTAATTAGATTTATACAAACATATTATAATAATTTATTAAAACTTTAATCTTATATAGTATTTATTTCCTTGTCAAAACGATCTTGCGTCAGTAATAGAGGCGGTATCCTTTTGTGAAGTGAAACGGAGCAAAAGATATAGCCGAAAGCCCGGCCCGCCTTTTTCGGCGGGAGACGCCCAAAATATAAAATATCAATTTTTAAATTCCAAATTCCACTTGTTGAAGTTAGTAAACCCGACAGGTTTCAAAAATCTGTCGGGTTTATTGCGTCAAGCCGATTCAGTTGTAAGACCATGAAAAAAATCCGTTTTAATCAGTGTTTTTGCGAAGCGAATCTGCGTCATCCGCGTTCTATATTGACGATTTGCTTTACGGGGCTTCGACTTCGCTCAGCCTGACAAACGTTAGAAATCTAAAACAAAAAAAAATCCCATTTCAAAATGAAACGGGATTTCTACAATAGATATTCTCTTTTTTTTTATTTTAAACTGTTGCAGCAACTTCTTGTGGCAACGGAATTTGATTTTTAAGCAAATCTTCGAAAGTTTCGTGTTGACGGATTAAGATTCCTTTACCGTCTTTCCATAAAACTTCGGCTGGTTTGTATCTTGAATTGTAGTTTGAAGACATAGAGAAACAATATGCTCCGGCGTTTCTGAAAGCAAGAATATCACCTTCTGTAATTTCCGAAATTCTGCGATTGTTGGCAAATGTATCAGTTTCGCAAATGTAACCTACAACCGAGTAAAAACGCTCTTTTCCTTTAGGGTTTGAGATGTTTTCGATATAATGCTGTGAACCGTAAAACATCGGACGAATTAAGTGGTTGAAACCACTATCAACTCCGGCAAAAACCGTTGAAGTTGTTTGTTTTACAACATTAACTTTTGCTAAGAAGAAACCTGCTTCGCTCACCAAAAATTTTCCTGGTTCGAAAATCAACGTTAAATCTCTGCCATATTCTGTACAGAAAGAATTGAATCTTTTTGATAATTTTTTACCTAATTCTTCAATATCTGTTTCGATATCGTCTTTTTTGTACGGAACTTTAAATCCGCTTCCGAAGTCTAAAAACTCTAAATCTTTGAAGTGTTTTGCCGTATCAAACAAGATTTCAGCAGCATACAAGAATACTTCGATATCCAAAATGTCAGATCCTGTGTGCATGTGAATTCCCACAATACTCATTTTTGTATTCTCTACAATTCGCAAAATATGCGGTATTTGATGTACCGAAATTCCGAATTTACTATCGATATGTCCAACAGAAATATTTGCATTTCCACCCGCCATTACGTGCGGATTGATACGAATACATACCGGAATTTGTGGATATTTTGTCCCGAATTGCTCCAGAATAGATAAGTTATCAATATTGATTTGAACACCCATTGCGGCAACTTCTTCGATTTCTTCCAGAGAAACTCCGTTTGGTGTAAAAAAGATTTTGTCAGGATCATAGCCAGCATGAAGTCCCAATAAAACTTCTTGAATTGATACAGTATCTAAACCAGACCCCATGTTCTTTAATAACTGAAGAATCGCAACGTTAGACAATGCCTTCATGGCGTAATTAACTCTCAAGTTTTCTACCTTAGAGAAAGCTTTAGTTAATCTATTGTACTGAGATTGGATTTTTTCGGCATCATAAACATATAATGGACTTCCAAATTGGTCTGCTAACTGCAGTAAATCTTTTGCTTGCATTTTTAAACTATTTTGAGCAAAGTTATTACACTTTTGAGGAACGACAAATTTTTTGTAGAAAAATAACAAATTGTAACAAATTGTTTAATTTTAAACAAAAAGTTGCTTATTTAGGATTTTTATAAAACTTTTTAAGATGCTGAGTTACTAAGATTCTAAGGTACTAAGTTTTTGTCACAGATTAAAGGATTAGCGCAGATTTTTTAGCCACTAATTGCACTAATTTTCACTAATTTAAATTGTGCGTAACTTTGCTAAATAGAAGTAATTAGTGAAAATTAGTGAAATTAGGGGCAAACAAAAATCATTTTAAATCCGAAATCAGTGGCATAAAAAAAGCCCCTGAATTAATTCAGGGGCTTCTGTTAGTTGTGTGTTATAAGGATTTAAAGACTACTGATAATTTTTGATATTTTAAGTTTTTAAGATGAAGGAAATAAGAAACTTAGATCCTCAGCAACTTAATGTCTTAGTGACTCAAAAACTACAAACTCGGTAAGTCTCCGTTTCCTTTGGTTGGCAAGTTGGTATATCCCATTAAGAATAAATCTACCTCTCTTGCTGCTTCGCGACCTTCTGAAATAGCCCATACAATTAACGATTGTCCTCTTCGCATATCACCAGCGGTGAAAATATGCGGAACATTCGTTTGATAATTTTTTGCTTTATAGTTGCTTCTCATATCAACTTCAAGACCTAATTGCTCGCTCAACGTTTTCTCCGGACCTGTAAATCCTAAAGCCAATAAAGCCAAATCGCAAGGCCAGATTTTCTCAGAACCTTCCTTTTCGATTAATTCAGGTCTTTGGCCAGGAGTCATTTTCCATTGAACCTCAACTGTTTTTAATCCAACTAATTCTCCTTTATCATTAGATAAAAATTCTTTAGTATTGATTAACCAGTTTCTGTCGCAGCCTTCCTCGTGAGAAGACGAAGTTTTTAACTGCAACGGCCAAAAAGGCCAAGGCGTAGACTCACTTCTTCCAACTGGAGGTTTTGGTAAAATCTCAAAATTTGTTACTGATTTTGCACCGTGACGATTTGATGTTCCAACGCAGTCAGATCCAGTGTCTCCACCACCAATTACGATTACATCTTTTCCGGTAGCTTTAACCTGATCCGGAATTGATTCTCCGTATAAAACTTTCGTTTGTTGTGTCAGGAAATCCATTGCCTGAACAACGCCTTTGCTTTCGATTCCTTTAGTTGGTAAACTTCTTCTTTCTGTTGCTCCACCACATAGTACGATAGAATCGAAAGAATTTAATTCTTCAACGCTAAAGTTTACACCAACATTTACATTGGTTTTAAAAGTGATTCCTTCTGCTTCAAGAATTAATACACGTCTGTCGATAATCCCTTTTTCTAATTTGAAATTCGGAATTCCGTAACGTAATAAACCTCCAATTGCATTGTCTCTTTCAAAAACAGTAACCGTGTGACCGGCTCTGTTTAATTGTTGAGCTGCCGCCAAACCTGCAGGACCTGAACCAATAACGGCAACCGTTTTTCCTGTTCTTGTTTTTGGCGGTTGTGGTTTAATCCAGCCTTCATCAAAACCTCTTTCGATGATGTTTTTCTCGATATTTTCGATTGCAACAGGTTCTTTTATGATCCCTAATACACATGATTTCTCACATGGAGCAGGGCATAAGCGGCCTGTAAATTCCGGGAAGTTATTTGTAGATTGTAAAATCTCCAAAGCACCCTGCCATTCTTCCTGATGTACCATGTCGTTAAAGTCAGGAATTAAATTTCCTAACGGACAAGCGCTGTGGCAAAAAGGAATACCACAATCCATACATCTTGATCCTTGTTCTTTTTTCTTTTCTTCAGATAACGGAATAGTAAATTCGTTGTAGTTCGAAACACGTTCTGCAACTGCAAGATTACTTTCGTCGGCTCTGTTATATTCTTTAAATCCGCCTATTTTACCCATGACATTTTAATTAAAATAAAGTGATAAATTCCAAATTTTTAAATTCCAAATTCCAATTTTTTCACAAAGTGAATTAAAATCTAAAATCTAAAATCTGAATTCTAAAATCATTTATCCAGCTATTAATTCTTCTATTTTTTTCTCTTCTGCAATTCGTTGTAATGCTTTTTTGTAATCAGTTGGCATTACTTTTACGAAATGTTTCTGTTCATTTTCCCAGTCTGCTAAAATTCTTTTTGCTAATGGACTGTTAGTATACAAAGAGTGATTTTTGATTAGTTTTCTTAATTTAGTCACATCTTCTTCTTCGATAGGATCAAAAGCAACCATTTCCATGTTGCATAATGTAGCATCGAATTGTTGTTTCGGATCATAAACATAAGCCACACCACCACTCATACCAGCCGCGAAGTTTCTTCCTGTTTTTCCTAAAACAACTACAGTACCACCGGTCATGTATTCGCATCCGTGATCTCCAATTCCTTCAACAACAGCTGTTGCCCCGGAATTTCTCACACAAAAACGCTCACCGGCCATTCCATTAATATAAGCCTCTCCGGTAATAGCTCCGTAAAGGGCAACGTTGCCAATAATGATGTTTTCTTCAGGTTTGAAGGTTGCAGTAGGAGGGACTTTGATAATCAATTTTCCTCCGGAAAGACCTTTTCCTAAATAATCATTACAGTTTCCGTGAATTTTAAACGACAATCCGTTTGTTGCAAAAGCACCAAAACTTTGTCCGGCAGAACCTTCAAAATCAACTAAAATAGTGTCTTCAGGTAAACCTTGTGCGCCATATATTTTTGAGATTTCATTACTCAAAATAGCACCTACAGAACGGTCTGTATTTTTAATTTTAAAGGTAACTCTTGTTTTTTCTTTTCTATAAATAGACGGAATCGCTTCTTTAATGATATCAAAATCCAATACATTTTCAAGTTGGTGATCTTGCGTAGTTGTATTGTGATTTGGAACCGTTTTTGCTTTTTCCGGTTTGTATAAAATAGATGATAAATCTAAACCATTGGCTTTGTAATGTTTGATCGCTTTGTTCACATTTAATTTTTGTGACTGACCTACCATTTCTTTTAAAGTTCTGAAACCTAATTGTGCCATGATTTCTCTCAATTCTTCAGCAATAAAATACATGAAGTTGATTACATGCTCCGGAGTTCCTTTGAAGTTTTTTCTCAATTCAGGATCCTGAGTGGCAATACCAACTGGACAAGTATTTAAGTGACAAGCTCTCATCATAATACAACCTGAAGCTACAAGCGGTGCAGTTGCAAAACCAAATTCTTCAGCTCCTAATAATGCAGCGATGGCTACGTCACGACCCGTTTTTAATTGTCCGTCACATTCCAGAACCACACGGCTTCTTAAATCATTTAAGATCAAAGTTTGCTGTGCTTCGGCTAAACCAAGTTCCCACGGAATTCCGGTGTGTTGTAAGGATGTTAACGGTGCAGCACCAGTTCCTCCATCATAACCAGAAATAAGGATAACGTCAGCTTTTGCTTTGGCAACACCGGCTGCAATTGTTCCAACACCCACTTCAGAAACTAATTTTACGTTAACACGCGCTTCACGATTTGCATTTTTCAAATCATAAATCAATTGCGATAAATCCTCAATAGAATAAATATCATGGTGCGGCGGAGGCGAAATCAAACCTACATAAGGCGTAGAATTTCTGGTTTCGGCAATCCAAGGCACTACTTTTTCTCCAGGAAGCTGACCACCTTCACCAGGTTTAGCCCCTTGAGCCATTTTAATCTGAATTTCTTTAGCATTTGTCAAATAGTTGATCGAAACACCAAAACGTCCCGAAGCAACTTGTTTGATTGCACTATTTCTTGAATCTCCGTTAATTTCTTTCTGGAAACGTTTTGGATCTTCTCCACCTTCTCCAGAGTTACTTTTTCCGCCAATTCTGTTCATGGCAATTGCTAAATTCTCGTGCGCTTCTCTACTGATAGATCCGTATGACATTGCACCGGTTTTGAATTTCTTTACAATTTCGGTCCATGGTTCTACTTCATCAATAGAAATTGGATCTAAATTGTTGAATTCAAACATTCCTCTAATCGTCATTAAGTTAGAGCTTTGCTCATTCACCATATTAGAGTATTCTTTATAACTTTCTGGACTGTTTAAACGAACGGCCTGTTGTAATTTAGCAATAGTAGTTGGGTTAAACATGTGTTTTTCTCCACCACGTCTCCATCTGTAAATACCTCCAATTTCAAGAGAAAGCAAGTTTGCAATTTTTGAGTTTGGAAATGCTTTTTGGAAACGTTTTTTAACCTCTTTTTCAACTTCCATCAAACCAATTCCTTCGATTCTTGAAGGTGTGTAAGGGAAATATTTAGAAGTAAATGTTTTGTTTAAACCTAAAATCTCGAAAATCTGGGCAGCTCTGTATGAATGTAAAGTAGAGATACCAATTTTGTTCATGATTTTAACGATTCCTTTTGCGATCGCTTTGTTGTAATTTACCACTGCATAATCCGCTTTTACACCAGTAATAAATCCTTGCGCAACCTGATCGTAAATGATTTCGTTTACCATGTATGGATTAATCGCACTTGCGCCATATCCAAACAATAAAGCAAAATGATGCGGTTCGCGAGGCTCTGCAGATTCGATTATGATTCCGAATTTAGAACGAACTTGCAAGATGTTCAAAGAGTGGTGAATGTAAGAACAAGCCAATAACATTGGAATTGGAGCTAATTCTTCACTTACGCCTCTGTCTGAAAGGATAATAATATTACATCCTTCAGAAACCGCTTTGTAAGTTGCCTGAACACATTTTTCAAGTGCACGCTCTAAACCGTTAACTCCTTTTTCTATTTTATATAAAGTAGAAATGGTAGCCGATTTGAAATCTGCGTGATCAATGTTTCTTATTTTATCCAAATCCTCATTAGAAATAACCGGATTCTGGATTTTTAATTTTTTACATTGTTTCGATTCAATTTCAAAAATATTGAAATCTCCACCAATTGCTAAACTGATATCAGTAATGATTTCTTCACGAATACCATCCAAAGGCGGATTGGTAACCTGAGCAAATAATTGTTTAAAATAGTTGTACAACAATTGAGGCTGGTCTGATAAAACAGCCAATGGCGTGTCGTTACCCATAGAACTGATTGCTTCAGCTCCCTGACCTCCCATTGGGTTAATGATGGTTTTTAAATCTTCAATAGTATAACCAAATAATTTTTGTCTTGTCAGGAAATCAAGTTTCTCAACCGGAGTTGGATTATTGGTATATGGTATTTTAGCCAAAGGCAATAAGTTAGCATCGATCCATTCTTTGTAAGGACGTTTGGTAACAATTGCTTTTTTAACTTCTTCATCTTCAATAATACGACCTTCGTTCATATCAACCAAAAACATTTTTCCTGGCTCTAAACGTCCGTGCTGAATTACATCTTCAGGATCGATATCCAATACACCAATTTCTGATGACATGATTACGAATCCGCTTTTAGTTAAAGTATAACGAGAAGGACGCAAACCGTTACGATCTAGCAAGGCACCAATTACGTTTCCATCTGTAAACGGAATAGAAGCCGGACCATCCCAAGGTTCCATGATACAAGCATTAAACTCGTAGAAAGCTTTTTTCTCAGGAGACATAGTCTGGTGTTTTTCCCAAGCTTCAGGAACAACCATCATCATCGCTTCAGGCAATGAACGACCGGTCATTAATAAAAGTTCAACCACCATATCCATAGAAGCAGAATCTGATTTTCCTTCTAAGATAATTGGGAATAATTTTTTGATATCATCGCCAAAAACTTTGCTTTGCATAAGCTCTTCACGAGCACGCATACGGCTAACGTTTCCACGAAGTGTGTTTATCTCACCATTATGACACATGTATCTAAACGGTTGAGCTAACTCCCATGAAGGAAAAGTATTGGTAGAGAAACGTTGGTGCACTAACGCCAAACGAGTCACTAAATCTGGATCTTTTAAGTCAACATAATAACGGCTGATGTCTTCCGGCATCAATAGACCTTTATATATTATGGTAGTTGTCGATAAACTAGAGAAATAAAACATATGGCTTTCAGAGGTTTTTGATCCTCTTACGGCATGTTCAGCAATTTTTCTAGCTGCAAAAAGTTTTGCATTAAATTCTTGTTCAGTTAAATCCTGACCGTTTTTGCTAACAAAAACCTGTTTAACTGTTGGTTCTTTTTCTGCGGCAATCTGTCCTAAATTTTCAACTTCAACAGGTACATCTCTCCAACCAAGAATCTTTAAATTTTGATCCTTAATAGTTGATTCGAAAGCGTTGATACAAAAAGAAACCTGGTTTTTGCTTTTTGGTAAAAAAACCATTCCTACTGCATACTCACGTGTTTCAGGGATTTCAAAATCACATACTTTTTTAAAAAAATCATGTGGGATATCGAATAAAATTCCAGCCCCGTCTCCAGTTCGTCCATCAGAACTAACGGCACCACGATGTTCCAATTTTATTAAGATATCCAATGCTTTGTGAATAATATCGTTTGATTTAATACCATTCAAATTACAAATAAATCCTGCACCACAATTGTCGTGTTCAAATTCAGGCAAATAAAGCCCTTGTTCTTTAACTTTCATTCTTGATATTTTTTCTACAAAAATAAAGATTTCGTTAAATATAATGTAGTGAAATTATAATTTGGCTTACATTTTTGTTGTAATATTAGAAAAACGCTTCTTAAATGATAATAATTTTATAGAAAGCATTGCGAAATGACAAAATGATAATCTGTTTTAAAATATATTAAGAAAAATCGCTGGAAGGCTAATGAATACAGTGATATTTTTGTTAAATATCAAACGTTTTAGCTGCTTTCAGTTAATATTAACAAATCGTTTGCTTAACTATTTCTTTGCATTAAAAAAGAATAAACGCTTTAGAGATATCTCACTCGTTTTTTAATTGAAAAAGATTTTACTATTAAGTTGAATTTTGCTACTTTTGTCGCACTTTTATTCTGAACTAAATTCAGAACCAGACAAATTCTATATTATGAACATACACGAATATCAAGGAAAAGAAATTTTAGCGAGTTACGGAGTACGCATTCAACGCGGAATTGTGGCTAATAATGCGGTTGAAGCTGTGGCTGCTGCAAAACAATTAACTGCCGAAACTGGTACAGGATGGCATGTGATAAAAGCACAAATTCACGCAGGTGGACGTGGAAAAGGTGGTGGAGTTAAGTTGGCTAAAAACTTGCAACAAGTTGAAGAAATTGCAGAACAAATCATCGGAATGCAATTGATTACTCCTCAAACTTCTGCAGAAGGTAAAAAAGTAAACAAAATTTTAGTTGCTGAAGATGTTTACTATCCTGGTGAAAGCGAAACTTCTGAATTTTATGTTTCTGTTTTATTGAATAGAGGTACAGGACGTAACATGATCATGTATTCTACTGAAGGTGGAATGGATATCGAAGAAGTTGCTGAGCATACGCCACACTTAATCTTTACTGAAGAAGTTGATCCTAATGTTGGATTACAAGGTTTTCAGGCAAGAAGAATCGCCTTTAACTTAGGTCTTTCCGGAAATGCTTTTAAAGAAATGGTTAAATTCATCGATGCACTTTACAATGCTTACATTGGTTCTGATGCTTCTATGTTTGAAATCAACCCCGTTTTAAAAACATCTGATAACAAAATTATGGCTGTTGATGCTAAAGTAAATATCGATGATAATGCTTTATACAGACAACCAAAATATGCTGAAATGAGAGATATCCGTGAGGAGAATCCAATTGAAGTTGAAGCTAAAGAAGTAGGTTTGAACTATGTAGATCTTGACGGTACTGTAGGATGTATGGTAAACGGAGCAGGTCTTGCAATGGCAACTATGGATTTAATTAAATACGCTGGTTTTGAGCCTGCTAACTTCTTAGACGTTGGTGGAACTGCTGATGCAAAACGTGTTGAAACTGCTTTCCGTATTATCTTAAAAGATCCAAACGTAAAAGCAATTTTAATCAATATTTTTGGTGGAATCGTTCGTTGTGACCGTGTGGCGCAAGGAGTTGTTGACGCTTACAAAAATATGGGTGATGCTATCAATGTGCCAATTATCGTTCGTTTGCAAGGAACAAATGCTGAAATTGCAAAAGAATTAATTGACAATTCAGGTATGCCAATTTTATCAGCTACTCAATTTCAAGAAGCTGCTGACCAAGTTAAAGCTGCATTATCTTAATCAAATAAGATTTAAGTTATATATAAAAATCCCTTCGATATTCGGAGGGATTTTTTTTTGGTCTATTTAATCGCAAAGTGTGCAAGGTTTTTAATTGTAATGTTCAATATAAACGCGAAGTTCGCAAACCTATCTGCATAAAGATTTGAGAATTTTTGTGAACATAGCCCTCGGTTTCAACCGCGGGGACGTCCAGATTATTGTACGATATACATTGCATTCCCGCGGTTGGAACCGCGGGCTATATTTGAAAATTCGAATCTTTTTTAAAACACAAAGTTCACAAAGCTTTATGCAGATAGCTTTGTGAACTTTGTGTTTTTGAACATAATAGCAAGATAAAATCTTTGTGTTCTTTTGGGTAAATTATTTTTTATTCTTACCGTTTTTATAAACAACCTTTTCTACAACCTGAACTTTAGGGGCAGTTTTCGTATTGTTTTTCTTGAAAGGTTTTTTAGCTGCCGGTCCTCCTGATTTAGAAGGAGCTTTATCGCCTCTTCCTTTTTCAGCATCTTTCACGCTTGCTTTAAATTCAGGTCTTTCTTTAGTGCTGTCTTTCTTCGGAATTTCTGCTTTATGTTTGGCTAAAACATCATTTGGATTTTTAGGGTTTTCTTTCGTACCTCTTAAATGAATTACCAATCCGTTTAAGAAATTACGCAAAACCTGATCACCACATTCCATGTAATTTTCATGATCTTCGGCTCTAAAAAAAGCGCCCAATTCAGATTTTGTAATTCTAAAATCGACTAATTCTAAAATTTCAACTATTTGGTCGTCACGGAGCATCAAAGCCACGCGCAGTTTTTTTAGGATATCGTTGTTCGTCATCGTTTAATTTTTTACAAAGGTACGTTTTAAAACTAATTTGAATACAATTTATTGAACTGACGGAAGTTTTTTTGCCACGAATTTCACGAATTTTCACTAATTGCGTTGCGTTTAAAATTTAATTCGTGAAAATTTGTGTAATTTGTGGCTAACTTTTTTATTATGATTTAAAATTATAACCGTTTATAAGACTTATTAATTTATCTAAATCTTCTTTAATATGATTAGCGGTAATTACAATTCGGTTTAAATTTTCTGCTTGTTCCTGATATTTAAAACTGGCAATAATGATTTTATTAGCTTTTAAAACTTCAATCATAATTGCATCTTTTAAATAAATTAAAGGATATGTTTTGTCAAATTTTATAGCATCATTTTTAACTAATATAGTATCAATATATTCTAAATTCTCAAGCAATTTTTGATGTTGAATTTTATAAATTTCTTCAGCATCAGCCAAAGTTTGAACAAAACCAGGATTCATTCCCGCAGCAGAAATAAAAGTACTTAAATGATGCATTTGATTGATAAAAGAAGCATCACTTGCAATAACTCCTCCCGTTAAACCAAAAGCCTTTCCCAAAGAAGAAACCGTTATTTTTCTTTTAATAGGAAGATTAATTTCAGAATATATTCCGCAGCCATTTTGACCTAAAATTCCAAGAGAATGTGATTCATCAACAACTAAAGTAACTTCTTTATGAGCTGGAATTTTTCTTAAAACAGATAAATCAATTGCTTCGGTTTGAAAACCAGGAACAGCATCAGTCAGAACTGTAATTTTCTCTGATTTTGAATCCAGTAATCTGGGATTTAATTTATCATTTATAAATACAGGTAAACTATTGTCTACCTGAATCGCAGGATGAATATCCGGAAAATGAAAAAAGCAATCAGTACTTTTTTTTAATTCATCAATTACCAATTTTCCTGCTAACATTCCAGATGAAACCGTAACAGCGGCTTCAGCTTTTATATGTCTGGCTAAAAAGTTTTCGCCATTTTCAAAAGCGGTAAGTTTAATATTTGCACTTCTGGAACTTCCGTAAGTAGTTCCCCATTTCCGAATGTTTTTGATAACCAATTCCTGAAAAGCATTATTTGTTGGCAATCCTAAATAGGCCGTTCCGCCAAAATACAAATAGTGTTCCTGGTCGATCACAATAATTCTATCCGGAAATTGATTGACGTTCATGGTTTTTATTTTAAAGTAACTCCGGTTCCGTTAAGTTCAGAATAATGAATAACGCCGTCTTTTATGGTTACGCCAGTCGCAATATCTTCTGCCAAAAGCAACGCACCATCCATATCGACATAATCGAGTTGAGGTAATAAATGCGCAATTGCCGAAATTCCAACAGTAGATTCTGTCATGCACCCAACCATCGTTTTTAAACCTAATTTTTTAGCTTCTTCAAGCATGCGTTTTCCGGCAGTTAATCCGCCGCATTTAACCAGTTTTACATTTACGCCATGAAAATGATTATTACATTTTGCAACATCTTCTTCAATTATACAGCTTTCGTCGGCAATTATTGGTAAAACCGAATGTTTGAAAACTTCTTTGTGCGCTTCCCAATTATCTGCTTTCATGGGTTGTTCCAGAAATTCTACGCCTAATTTTTTTAATTCAATTGCATTATTTATCGTTTCATCAACGCCCCAGCCGCAATTGGCATCAATTCTAAAAATAGCATTTGTATGTTTTCGAAGTTCTTTTACAATGGCGATATCTTCTTTTGTTCCGAGTTTAATTTTATAAATTGGCCACGGAAGTTCCTGCATTTTCGAAACCATTTTATCTATTGATGCAATCCCGATTGTATAATCTGTAAGCGGATTTCTTTCGATAGTATAATTCCATAATTCGTATAATTTCTTGCCTTTTTTGCGTGCATACAAATCATTATAAGCCAAATCTAAAGCGCACAAAGCAAACATATCGTCTTTTAAATGAGGATGTATTTTTGCCCAGAATTCTTCAGGAGTTTCATTTTCTGTACTTTCAATAATACTTCTGATTTCTTCTAAATCCTGCATCATCACCGGAACTGTAGTTTTGTAATACGGATTTGAAGTTGCTTCTCCGAAACCTGAAAAACCATCACTTTTAAGCTCGACAATCAGCGAAGGCTGAAAATCAATCGATTCTCTCGAAATGGTAAAAGTATGTTTAAGTTTTAGATTGTATTCTCTTAAAATTAGTTCCATAATTAATTCGATTTAATATTTAATAACCAAGCCAGAGAATTGCTTTTACAAAACCATCTCGCCAGAGTTTTTCGTTATGTTCGCCGTCTTTTACAATTTTGGTTTTATTAAGATGCAGGCAATAACAACGTTTTGTGTCTAATAAACGTTCCATTTTGTTAACATCTTTTACCATATCATCGCTTTCTTTATCTCCGCAGAGAAAGTAAATTTTTGTTTTTATTTTCGGAGTTTTCTCTGTTAAAGTATAAATATCATTAGAAAACCAGAATGAAGGCGAAAAAGCGCCAACTTTCCCGAATACGTCCGGATATTTTAAAGCGGCATAATAGGAAAGTAAACCGCCAAGCGAACTTCCCAAAATAATGGTATTCTTGGTTTTAGGTTTGGTGCTGTAGTTTTTATCGATGTATGGTTTTAATGTTTTTACAATAAAATCTACATAATTATCCGCATTTCCGCCGCCATATTTTTCATTTTTATATGGCGTTAATTCGTCTATGCGTTTATCGTTTCCGTGTTCGATTCCCACGACAATTACCTGCGCTTTTAGACTATCCAGTTTTTCATCTACATTCCATTCGCCAACATAAGAAGTTTTTGCATCGAATAAATTTTGGGCATCCTGCATGTAAATTACGCTGTATTTTTTTTTGGCTGTAGCCGAATAACCTTCCGGTAAATAGATCCAGATTTTTTTGGTAGTCTTTAATTGCGGGGCTTCAATTGTAAAAGTCGCCACGTTTTTTGATGCCGTACTTTGCTGTTGTGCATTTCCAGCAAAAGCAAGCGAAAGGAAAAAAGAAAATAAGAATACTCGAATCATGAGTTCTTTTGCGTTTTAGATTTAAAAACAATAATTTAGCTAAAAATAATAAATTGATGAATACCGGAGACAGAAAAGAGAAGTTTACTTTTAGAAATGATTGCTTTTTCTACCGTTGACGGGCAATTGCACAAAAGAGAATATGATTTTTTATGGTTAGTAGCGCAGGAATTAAGTATTGGTTATGATGTTTTTAAGGATTTATTTCATCAGGAACAGATAACAGAAATTATAAAATCTGAGTTTCAAAGAATTAAACAATTTTACAGATTGGCTTTGATTATGCATTGCGATGGTATTTTGCACGAAAAAGAATCAATCGCAATTCAGCAAATTGCAATCGAAATGGGTTTAAGTCCGGGTTCTGTAAAACGTGTTTTAGATTTGATGAAAAAAGCGCCAAACGCTATGATTGAACCTAAAGTTTTATTAAAAGTATTTCAGGAACAGCACAATTAAGGCAATTGTTCCTGTAATTTTTTGATGTCATCACGCAATTTAGCCGCTTGTAAAAAGTCAAGTTCTTTCGCAGCTTTTTCCATTGATTTACGTTTTTCCCGAATCATTTTTTCTAATTCTGCTTTAGACATGTAAGCCGTTTCCGGTTCTGCGGCAATAGATAAAGTATGACCTAATTCGTATTCTACCAAAGGATTTTTAGTAAAAGCGCTATCGATTTTTTTGTTTAAAGCCTGAGGTGTAACTCCGTTTTCAACGTTAAAATTGATCTGTTTGGTTCTGCGATAATCCGTTTCGTCGATCGTTTTCTGCATACTTCCTGTAATTTTATCGGCATACAAAATTGCTTTTCCATTTAAATTTCTAGCCGCACGACCAATAGTTTGGGTTAAAGATTTGTGGTTACGTAAAAAACCTTCTTTATCAGCATCTAAAATAGCAACAAGCGAAACTTCCGGCAAATCCAGACCTTCACGAAGCAAATTAACCCCAATTAGAACATCAAAAATACCTTTTCGCAAATCCTGCATAATTTCAATACGCTCTAAAGTATCAACTTCTGAGTGAATGTAACGACAGCGAATGTTTACTTTTGTTAAATATTTTGCTAATTCCTCAGCCATTCTTTTAGTCAAAGTCGTGACTAAAACCCTTTCGTCTAATTCGCAGCGAATCTGAATTTCTTCAATTAAATCATCAATCTGGTTTAAACTTGGTCTAACCTCAATAACCGGATCTAATAACCCTGTTGGACGAATAATTTGTTCCACATAAATACCGTCAGATTTTTGCAATTCATAATCTGCCGGAGTTGCAGATACATAAATAACCTGATTTTGCAAGGCCTCAAATTCCTCAAACTTCAAAGGACGATTGTCCATTGCGGCCGGTAAACGGAAACCATATTCGACCAAATTTTCTTTACGGCTGCGATCGCCGCCATACATCGCATGAACTTGCGAAACAGTTACGTGACTTTCGTCAACGACCATTAAAAAATCATCTGGAAAATAATCTAATAAGCAAAACGGTCTTGTTCCGGCTTGTCGTCCGTCAAGGTAACGGGAATAATTTTCGATTCCGGAGCAATATCCTAATTCGCGAATCATTTCTAAGTCAAAATTAGTTCGTTCTTCTAAACGTTTTGCTTCGAGATGTTTTCCTATTTCTTTAAAATAATCAACTTGTTTCACCAAATCCTGCTGAATTTCCCAAATAGCGCCTTGCAAAACTTCCGGAGAAGTCACAAACATATTCGCGGGATAAATCGTCAGTCTTTTAAATTTTTCAATGACTTGAGAAGTCTTGGCGTCAAACGATTCTATTTCTTCGATTTCATCTCCAAAAAAGTGAATTCTAAAGGCATCATCGGCATAACTTGGGTATACTTCAACCGTATCTCCTTTAATTCTAAATGTTCCCGGATTAAAATCTGCCTCCGTTCTGGCATATAAACTTTGTACTAAACTATGCAGTAATTTGGTTCTCGAAATAACCTGATCTCTGAAGATTTCTATTACATTTTTCTTGAATTCGACCGGATTTCCAATACCATACAGACATGAAACAGAAGCCACAACAAGAATGTCTCTTCGTCCTGAAAGTAACGAAGAAGTGGTGCTCAAACGCATTTTTTCAAGCTCTTCGTTGATAGATAAATCTTTTTCGATAAAAACGCCTGTAACGGGCATAAAAGCTTCCGGCTGGTAATAATCGTAGTAAGAAACGAAATATTCAACGGCATTATCAGGAAAAAACTGTTTGAATTCGGAGTATAATTGCGCCGCCAAAGTTTTGTTATGCGCCAAAACTAACGTAGGTCTTTGTACTTCCTGAATTACATTGGCAACGGTGAATGTTTTACCGGAACCTGTAACTCCCAATAAAGTTTGATATTTATCGCCATCGACAATACCTTGTGCCAATTTTTGTATGGCTTGTGGCTGATCGCCTTTAGGACTATATTCTGAGGTAACTTTGAACTTCATTTTTGGCGTATGAAAAATTTGGTTTTGTAAAGATACGAAGTTTGAAATCTATAAAAAAGTGTTGTCAGGACTATATAAATTTTGTTTTATTTAGCCCCTAACGGGACATTTTTGTGCTCGTTTGTATTTGTTTTTCTACCGATTATTAAACTCCTAACAGAGTATTTTGTCAGGAATAGATATTCACAATTGTATAGTCCCTGACGGGACATTTTGCATGCATTTTCTTTACTACCAATATTAAAATCCTAGCGGAGAGTATTATGTCAATATAATTTTGCAATTAGTTTTTAATGTAATATCTCTCGTAGAGATTGAATATTGGTAGAAAAATAATTTTTTATAATGTACAATTGTCTCGTAGGGACTACATCTTTAATAATATGCTATAAAAAATCAACAACCGCGTCATTTACAATTTTGGTCTGATCAATAGACAGAAAATGCCCCGCATCCTTAATGATTTTAGTTTTACAATTTGGCAAATATTTTTGGGCACGTTCCAGACTTTCGTCAGAATTAATGACATCATGATCACCAATTAAAATCAAAACCGGATTTTTGATTGATTCTAATTCTTTATCTGAAAAAGGTGTCATTTTAAGCATGCTTGAATTTGATTTTGCATATTTATTGGCCAAATAAAATTGTCTTTTATAAACAGCGTTAATTTTTTCAGGATGTGTAGAAAAGGCTTTTAATGTTTTTCCGAATTTCTTTTCGCTTGGGAAAAGTTTTAGCATTAAAGCAGATGTTGTTTTTCCGACCTTATCAATAAATTTAAAGGTTTGCGCCGGACTTAATAAAACAATTTTGTCTATTGAATTTTCTTTTTGAACAGCTAATAGAGTAGAAATCCAGCCTCCGCGTGAAGCACCTACAATATCAAAGTTTTTTAATTTATAATGAGCAAAAATTTCATTGTATAAAAGTACTATTTCCTCTGATGAAAGTGGTTTTGATGTTAACGTAGATTTGTTTGGTTCCATCAAAAAGTCGATGGCATAAATGCGATGATTTTTTGTCAGCGCTTTAATATTAGGATACCACATTGTGGAGCTGGCATCCATTCCGTGGAGTAAAACCACGTCCTTTCCGTTTTTTGGACCAGCCATTATAACATGCGCCGTTCCGAAACTGGTTTTTATATTTTCTTCCGTATATGGAACTTCCCAAAGCTTTAGGGATTTATTATAAGAATTTATATAGGATTCTTTTTCTTTTTTTGTTTGAAAAACGTAATCGTCAAATTTTTCTTTTTTAGAGGAAGCGCAACTTGCGATTAAGAAAAACAATACTAATCTGAGGAATGATTTTGGCATAATTATAAAATTCAATTTACTTTAAAGGTACAATAAAGGACTGCCGATGAAGTATCAGAATTTTGTTTTAAAATATCATAATTACAATGCTATAACCATCTCACTTAAAAGAAAAGTTTTTTTTCTAAAAATCTACTTTTAGGAAGGTCAATTAAAATATTGTAGGAGCTGGATTCGTTGTCTTCATGATTTCTCCAAATAAAATTTGCATACCAGTCTGCAAGCCAAATCATTTTATTATTTGTACTTTCTAAAAATTCGCAAGAGATATCTATATCAATTACCTGCCCCCAAATTTCTGTTTTTATATAGTCAGGAAAACTTTCGCCATGGCTAACTTTTATTGTTCTTTTATCTAATACAATTTCAGCATTATCAAGTTGGATGATTTCGGGTTTTAATAATAATCCAAGAACATAATTATAAAAAATGTTTTTGTCTTTTCTTAATGACTCAAAAACTTTTGATTTATTAACTGTAATTGAAATAATCTTAAATGAATAACTTTTGTTTATTATTTTATTTGTTAACTGAGAAGTAATAAATGAAGAATGTTCAGATATGAAATTAGCACCTTTTTTTTCAATATTTGGCGTTAGATTATATTTTTTATAAATATCGGAAATAAAACGAGAGATATACTTTTCTTCCTCTTTAGCAATAACAATCCCTGTAATTGTGACAAATCTACTTGAACCACCATGTCTGTTTGGTTTGTCAAGTTTCCATCCTAAGTCACCACTTTCGTCAATATATATTTTCATTATCTAAAATAAAGGCACAAAAAAAGGGCTTAATAAAGCCCTTTGGTATTTAAAATAGACCCTGAAAACGATGTATTAACAATACATTTATGGTAGATGTTTCACCGCCACGTTGAATCAGGTATTACCTATTTGTTTTGTAAATGTAGTGAAAAAAATTGGTTAAATAAATTTGTATGAATTTTATTCTATTTTCCATTGCTTTTGCTGGCTTTCACTTAAAAAAGTCCAGGCTACAACACGACTTGTTTTTTGGCCTTGAGCCATATCGATTGTTTTTATGGAAGCGGCATTTACTTTGTTTAATGTTTTATAAATGCTTGAAAGATTTTCTCTTTTTGAAACTAATGTGGTGAACCACAAACATTGCATGGCAAATTTGGCACTTTCGTAAATCATTTGGGTTACAAAACCAATTTCGCCGCCATCGCACCATAATTCGGCATTGTGGCCTCCGAAATTTAAAACCGGATTTGTTTTTTTCTTTTCCTTTGGATTTAAATTCGAAACTTTACGAACGGTGCTTTGGTTTGCATCTTCGGCAGAAGAATGAAAAGGCGGATTACACATTGTGAACGTAAAACGGTCTTCTGGCGTGATGATGTTTTTGAAAATAAAACGAGATTCGGTTTGTTGCTGTAAACTTATCGCATCAATTAATTTTGGATTTGCCTCGATTATTTTACTGCAATTTTGGATTGCATTTTCGTCGATATCGGTTCCTACAAAACTCCAGTCGTAAATTGAATGTCCCAGAATTGGATAAATGCAATTTGCGCCGGTTCCTATATCTAATCCTAATACCGAAGATCCTTGCGGAATGATTCCGTTATTGGTTTCGGCCAATAAATCAGCCAGATAATGAATATAATCTGCTCTTCCGGGAATTGGCGGACAAAGATAATTTTTAGGAATATCCCAGTTTTGAATGTCGTAATACGTTTGTAATAATGCTTTGTTAAGCGCTTTTACAGCTAAGGGATTGCTGAAATCGATAGTTTCAATTCCGTGAATGTTGATGGCAACATATTGCTTTAACTCGGGACAATTTGCAATGAGAAGTTCGAAATCATAACGCGAACGATGCAGGTTTCGAGGGTGTAAAATGTCTTTTTCGGAATTGTCTATTGCTTTCATTTTTTTGAATTTCCGTGCAAAGATAGTCATTCCTTTTGGAGGAAAGTGTAATTATGAAAATGATTGCCCTAGCCCTGATGGGAGGGAAAATCCTTTTGTGCCGGTCCCGAGGCTTCGGGAGGCACAAAAGATTGGAAGGACAGCAGGAAATAGCTCCTGAAAATTCCAATAATTCTTCTAATTTTCTCAGGATCAATTTTCTAATCCATACATTCCATTAGCAATAAATCGCCGTCAGTATGGGTTATGCTGACTAAACCGTCGTGAAGAACAGCATTACTGCTGCCGGTTCTGTAGCCAATAGTCAGCGTATCATTTTGAAGCTGATATTGTAAATTTGTTGAATGAATACCGTTTACAACACCAATTGGAATCAGGGAAATTGGCGTTTTTGCGGTGTACCATTTCTCGAATTTGTTTGGCAATAAAAATATTTTTGAGTGATCGTCGAGAATAACAATTTTAAGCAAATTGCGGTAACGAACGATATTGGTCAGATTTGTAATGGTATGATCGGCACGTTTTCCGGTTGCCCAGACTACGTTTACGGCAGGGATTTTTCTATCAATTAAATAATCAAAAGCCTTTTCCAGATCGGTTTTATCCTGATCCGGTGTGTGTACAATTTCTATAGGATATTGTGATGTTTTGTAGATTTCAGGATCAAAACCACGATCGAAATCGCCTAAAAGTACATCGACTTTTATGCCCAGATCAATAACTCTTTCGATGGCAGAATCTAATACGATTACCAAAGGCGACCATTCTAATAATTGTCCTAATAATTCGGGATTGCATGCTGCTCCGTTGGCAATAATTAATGCTGGTTCCTGGTCGTCGCGTACGATATGGTGTGAAGACATTTAGATTCTTGATTTGAAATGTGGTGTAAATGTACGGGTACTATTTTAGATTTCGGATTTTAGATTTTAGATTTTTTACCTGAGATTATCTTTTATCTAAAATCTAAAATTAAATAAGTCTTCTGTGGTAATTAATTTGCCCTAAATGATACGCCAAATGTGTTGAAAGATGAATGAGGAAATAACCGGTTGTCATTTCTTTTTCGAAAACAATTAGCGGATAAATAGCTTCAAGATCTGATGCGGTTAAAGTATCCAGGGCATTATTTACGACTAATTTTGTTTCTTTGATTTTGCTTATTAATTCGGATCTTGGGACATTTTTTAAAGAAAATTCTAAAGGACGATCTCTGACATAATCTGTTTTTCCGATTTCGACACCAATAAAAAGATTAATGTTTCCGATTAGGTGAAGGCAGAGATTTCCGGCAGAATTAGAAATATTTTTGTCAATTACCCACATTTGGCTTTCGTCTTCATACGATTCTATCTCAACTATTAATTTGTTTAAATCTCTGTCAAAAAGGGATTTTAGTGATTCTATTAATACCATAACTTTTTAATTTTATTAAACTCTGTTTTTTATCGGAATCCAAATTTCTTCTTCAGAATCCGGATCTTCTTTTTTGTATTTTTCATCCATTACGGCAAAATGTGGTCTGTCGTCTACAGTATATTCTGAATTGGGCAGCCATTCTGCAAAAATGGTATGATAGGTTTTATGGCCTTCACTTTGCGGGCCTTTATGAATGAAAACGGCATACAATCCGGTTGGGATTATTAGAAATTCCATATCTGACGGAATTTCATCAAAATCAGAAACTTCTACTGCAGCCCATTTTTCGAAAATATTACCCGGATCAAAATTATCAAAATGTCCCGTGGGAAAAACTTCAAGTGAATAGAGATTATCGTTAATTGCGTTTTTTATTTCTTTTCGCTGCGGCATAAAACCATTCCATAACTGAAATGTTTTATTTTCGAGAAAGGACATTAAAATGTATTTGCCAATGAATTTTTTTTCGATTAAGTTTTCAATTCTGGGTTTCATATTTTATTTAATAGTATATCAAAGATATTACTTAATCGTATATTTTTTGCTATCAACTTCGCTAAGTGAAAAATATCCTAACGGAAAATTATCCTTATTTGTTGCATTCATGATATTTCCTCTTACAGTTGCTGGCGGGGTTTGAAACGGCAAACGACCGCTGTCACCGGCAATACTAATTAAGATACTGAGGTAAATAAAATAGTTCTCAGAGATTCCGCTATGTCTGACTTCAACCTCATCACCCGGCTTTAAGTCGTCATTATAGGAAACACTAAAGAATTCATTTCCCTGAAAAAAGCGATCTTCTTCGGCTGAATAATTACCGGTTGCCTGATTTGAATACCTATAATTGTAAAAATAATAATTGATTTCGTTAGGCGGGTCTGTAAAATAAGCTTTTACTTCGATCTTATCTTTTGCAATGCCGCCATTGTTGTTTTGTATGAGCTTTGTAATTGGCGTAACTGATTTCATGGTTTCGGTTGCAGTGTACGTAATCTCTTTATGAATAACAGTTAAAGTATAAGTTTCGTTAATTACAGGTTCAAAATCTGTGCAGATATAATCTCCTGTTTCTGGAATTTCTATAAAATTGAATCTTTTCTTGCGACTATTTTGCACATAAATTTTAGCGCCTGAAACAACCGGAATTTCATTGTTATAATAACCTGTTGTTGTACTTAATTTGATGATTTGTTCATTTCCATCCGTGCCTTTTGTCCACTGAATGGCAGCTGAAATAACTAATTTTGGCGATGCTGTTGCGAGATTAACTTTGGTGATTTCTTCGCAGCTTGTAAACATTAATGTGAATAAAACTAAAAATAATAAACTGAATTTTTTCATGTGTAAATGTTGTTATTAAAACATATAAAAACTGATAATCTTCTCTTTTTAGAAAATAGAATTTGTCTTTTTTGAAGGGAATTTAAAGTTATAACTCGCCGAAGGGATAATTCCAAAAATATAAGTCTTTATCGCTTCATTATATCCAGTATCTGTATTTTGTTTAAAATTCATTGAAGCCGCATTATGACGATTGTATAAATTGTAGATGCTGAAAACCCATTCGCCTTTCCAGTTTTTCTCCCTGCTTTGTTTAGGAGTTAATGTTGCCGAAATATCTAAGTGATGATAAGCGGGCAATCTGTTTTCATTTCGTAAACCATAACTGGGCACTTTAATTCCCAAATATTGGTATTGTGCATCCGGGTAGGTAGAAGGCTGACCGGATTGCAATACAAAGTTGGCTCCAAATGACCATTTTTTGTTTAAAGTATAAGTACTTGTTATTCCTAAATCATGAAGTTTATCATAAACAGAATTGTACCATTGTCCGTTATTAATTCCTGTTTCCTGCAGTGTTCTGCCGGGAGTTTGCTGTTGTGATTTTGATAATGTATATGAAATCCATCCGTTTAGTTTACCCAGATTTTTTTTGAATAATACCTCAATACCATAAGCACGCATTTTTCCGTTTAAAATAACCTGTTCAATTGCATCATTTGCCAGCAAATTTGCCCCATCAATATAATCCAGCCTGTTTTGGATTTTTTTGAAATAGGTTTCGACTTCAAGTGAATATTTTCCGTTGCTGAAATTTCTAAAATAGCCCAGCGCAATCTGATCGGCAAGTTGTGGTTTAATGTATTGATCACTTGGCATCCAGATATCCAGCGGACTTGGAGATGAAGTATTGGATATTAATTGTAAATACTGCACCATTCTATTGTAGCTGGCTTTTATGGCAATATCTTCATTAATTTGATATCCGACAGAAAAACGCGGTTCAAAATTATCATAAGTATAAATCGATTTATTTTTGTCAAAATATTGCGTCCCAATAGGAATTGCTTTTTCATAAATTTGCAGCGTTTTATTAAAAATAACAGGATTGTTATCTTCATAAAGATTTACCGTCGAAGCTCCTAAACGATAAAATAAGCTAAAACGCAATCCGTAAGAAAAGGTCAGATTATCGTCGATTTTATTTTCGATGCCAAGATAAACAGCGGGTTCAAAAGCATATTTTCGATCCAGTTGATCGGCATTTATTCCGGATTGGGCATTTATTGGTTTAAGAGTTCCGGGATTAAATTCATAATAAATACCGTTTATGCCGTAGTTTAATTTTAAATTATCCGAAACATAACTTTTTAAATCATATTTGAAATTATAATTTTTAATTCCGGTTTTCCATTTAAAACCTACTAAATCCAGATCAAGTCCGTAAAAATAATCACTGTAAATCAGGGATGAATTTGAAGATAAATGATTAGAAAATAAATGATTCCATCGTAAGTTTAAAGTAGTGTTTCCGTAAGAATTTGTAAAACTTTCGTTGATACTAAATACATCACGCCCAAAATAACCTGAAAAATATAAATTGTTATTTTGATTTAACTGATATGTAAATTTGGAATTCAGATCATAAAAATAGGCTGTTTTGTTGCGATCTTCTTCTGAAAGTTTTAAAAACAAATGCGCATAAGAACTTCTTCCTGCAAGTAAAAATGAACTTTTATCCTTTATGATCGGACCTTCAAATAAAAGTCGGCTAGCGATTAGTCCGATTCCTCCATCGATATTGAAATTCTGATTATTACCATCTTTTTGATAAATTTCTAAAACAGAAGATGCCCTGCCGCCATATCGCGCTGGAATTCCGCCTTTGTATAGTTTTAAATCCTTCATCGCATCCGGATTAAATACAGAAAAAAAGCCAAAAACGTGCGAAGAGTTAAAAATAACAGCTTCATCGAGTAGAATCAAATTTTGATCAGCGCCTCCGCCACGCACATTGAATCCAGATGCACCTTCGCCTGCATTTGTTACGCCAGGGAGGAACAAAAGAGACTTTAAAACGTCTACTTCACCCATAACAACCGGCATTTTTTTTATGGTTGAAATAGAAAGTTTATTAACGCTCATTTCAGATGAACGGATATTAGCTTTTTTTCGATTATCCGTAATAACGATTTCTTGTAATTGTTCACCGCCTTCTTTTAATGAAAAATTATTTTTAGTGTTTTTTGTGACCGATATTGTCTTTTCAAGTAATTGATAACCAGTATAAATTATCTCTATTTGATATTCTCCTTTTGGAACACTTATCGAATAAAAACCATGTTCATTTGTGGTAGTTTGCACAGCTAATGAACGAATATGAATGTTTGCTCCAATTAATATTTCACTATTTTTTGAGTCAGATATAATGCCGCTTAAAATGAATTTTTCCTGAGAAAATGAAAAAAAACTAATAAGAATTATACTCAATAAGGCGTAGAATTTTTTAGTTACCATTTGCAAATATTTGATTACATAATGGTATTAAAGTTAAGTTATAATAGCTTATTTGTTAGTTAAAATATAAGATTTGTATTACAATTTATGGTTAATGAATAGAATGTTTTAAAACAATAAAAAAGACAAGCCGTTTTGACTTGTCTTCTGTAAAATGATGGATTGATTTAACAATTTTGGCTATTTTTATATAGCGCTATTTTTATTGAATTTTGTATTTTTTAGTATCTGTTTCGCTAAGAGAGAAATAACCTAACGGGTAATTTTCTTTATGCGTTACATTGATGATATTTCCTTTTACAGTTGCGGGAGGAGATTGAAATGGCCCGCCTACATTGCTTCCGGCAATACTAACTAAAATGCTCATGTAATTATAATATTGTTTTGAAATGCCGTAATGCGTAACTTCAATTTCATTTCCAATTTTTAATTCGTCATCATCAGAATTGCTAAAAAATTCGTTGCCTTGAAAAAATTTATCCTCGTCAACGTAAAAGTTTGAGGTTACTTTATTCGAATACACGTATTTGTACAAATAAAAATTATCAGCATTTGCCGGGTCATTATAATAAGATCTAATTTCTATATCGGTTCCTGTAATTCCGCCTTCGTTATTTTGCTCTATTCTGGTAATAGGCGCTACAGATTTTAAAGTTTCAGTTGCGTTGTATCTGTTTCCCAGACTAATTACGGTCAATTTGTACTCTTCATCGATAACGGGTTTGAAATTAATGCATACATATCGTCCCGTTTTTTTAACTTCTATAAAATTAAATTTTTCGTTCTTACTATTTTCTATATAAACAATTGCACCGGAAACAGTTGGAATTACGTTTTCGAAATAACCGGTTGTTGTAGTCAGCTTTATTGTCTGCTCATTTCCTGTTGTTCCTTTTTCCCAATTTATTGAAGCTTCAATAACTAGTTTTGGAGGGGCAGTATCTAAATCAACATCAACAACTTCTTCACAGCTTGTAAAAAAAAGCGATGTAAAAAACACGATTAATAAGAGTACTTTTTTCATAGTATATGTTTTATTTCTTTTACAGAAGTGAATTTTTAAAATTTGAAATTATAACTAACAGCAGGCACAATTCCGAAAATGGATGTTCTTACGGCCTCATTTAAACCAGTATCAACGTTTTGCTGAAAGTTAATAGAGGCCGCATTATGACGATTGTATAAATTGTAAATGCTAAAAACCCATTCGCCTTTCCAGTTTCTGTCTTTGTTTTTTCGAGGCGTTAAAGTTGCAGAAACATCTAAATGATGATAGGCAGGCAAACGATTTTCGTTTCGTAAACCATAACTTGGAACCGTAATTCCTAAATATTCATATTGTCCGGTAGGATACGTAACCGGCTGTCCTGATTGTAAAGCGAAATTCGCTCCAAATGACCATTTTTCGTTTAAATTATAAGCCGAAGTTACCGCTAAATTATGTCTTTTATCATAAGCAGAACTGTACCATTGACCATTATTAATCCCGGTTTCTTCAGGATTTCTTCCTGGAGTTTGCTGTTCTGATTTTGATAATGTATATGAAATCCATCCATTAAATTTTCCTTCGTTTTTCTTAAACATAATTTCAAGACCGTACGCTCTCATTTGTCCGTTTAAAATTACTTGTTCAATTGCATTATTAGCAATTAAATCAGCACCGTCAATATAATCAAGCCTGTTTTGGATTTCCTTATAATACGTTTCAACTTCAAGCGAATATGCCCCGTTATTTATGTTTCTAAAATAGCCCAGCGCCACCTGATCCGCAATTTGTGGTTTGATATAATTATCACTCGGCATCCAGACGTCAAGCGGAGTAGGAGATGAGGTATTCGAAATTAATTGAAGATATTGTGCCATTCGGTTATAACTTGCTTTTACCGACTGGTCATCATTTAATTGATAGGAAATTGAAAATCGGGGTTCTAAATTATTATAATGCTGAATGACTTTGTTTTTACCAAAATATTTTGTTGAGGTTGGAATGCCTTTTTCATAAATCTGCATATCGGTATCGAAAACTACAGGTTCATTATTGTCATAATAATTAATGGTTGAGGCGCCTAAACGATAAAATAAACTATAACGCAATCCGTAAGAAACGGTGATTTTTTTTGATAATTGATTTTCAGCTTCGATATAAACAGAAGGTTCAAAAGCATATTTTTTATCTAATTGATCCGGATTAATTCCAGAATCTGCGTCTGATGGTTTTATCGTTCCCGGATTAAATTCGTAATAGATCCCGTTTAAACCGTAATTTAATTTGAATTTATCTGAAATATAGTTTTTGAAATCGTATTTGATATTATAGTTTTTAATTCCCGAATCCCATTTAAAGCCAACAAAATTAAGATCAAGTCCGTAATAATAATCGCTGTAAATCAAGGATAAATTAGCAAATAGTTTATCAGAATATAAATGGTTCCAACGCAGGTTTAAAGTAGAATTTCCATAAGTATTAGTGAAACTTTTATTTAAACTAAAAACATCACGACCAAAATAACCGGACAAATACAAGCTGTTATTATCGTTTAATTTATAGCTTAATTTGGTGTTTAAATCGTAAAAATAAGCTGCGTTATCTTTTTGTTTCTCGGATAATTTCAGAAATAAATGCGCATAAGAAGCTCTTCCTCCAATTAAAAATGAACCTTTATCTTTTACCAAAGGACCTTCAGCAAGAAGTCGGCTTGAAATTAACCCGATTCCTCCATTTACATGGAATTCCTTGCTATTTCCATCTTTCTGATAAATATCCAAAACAGAAGAAGCTCTTCCGCCATAGCGGGCAGGAATTCCGCCTTTGTATAATTTTAAATCTTTTATGGCATCCGGATTAAAAACAGAGAAAAAACCAAATACATGCGAAGAATTAAAGATGGTTGCTTCGTCTAATAAAATTAAATTCTGATCGGCTCCGCCGCCGCGAACATTAAATCCCGAAGCGCCTTCGCCAGCATTTGTAACACCCGGAAGCAATAAAATCGATTTTAAAACATCGACTTCGCCCAAAACAACCGGCATTTTTTTGATGGTCGAAATAGAGAGTTTGTTAACGCTCATTTCAGGAGATTTTATATTGGTTTTGCCTTTATTATCTGTAATTACAACTTCCTGAAGTTCTTCGCCGCTTTCGTTAATGGCAAAATTAGTTTTGGTATTTTGGTTTAAAGAAACTGTTTTTTGAATGGTTTGATAGCCAAGATAACTAATTTCGATTTCGTGTTCGCCTTTAGGAACAGTAAGCGAATAAAAACCGTATTCGTTTGTTGTGGTTCCGATTTTTAAAGCCGGAATATAAATATTTACACCTATTAAGGTTTCGTTGTTTTTAAAGTCAGTGATTGTTCCGCTTAAAGTAAATTTTTCCTGAGAAAATGAAGTTAAAGTGGTTAAAAGGAAGATAAAAAGAAGGCCAATTTTTTTTATAATCATTGTCTTGGTTTTGATGCACATAGTTAATAATTCTTACTATATATATGTGCGGAAGTTTTGTTAAACATTAGTTAAGAATAGTTTTCTTTTGTTACACATTCTGAATGTTTTTTGTTTTAAGCCTAAAAATATTCAACTGTTATTTCTTTTAATCCTAACAATTCTTTGTTGCCAAAAATAAAAAAAGACAACCGTTATGGTTGTCTTTTTGATATAAAATATATAATGCTGTATTATTTTATTTCAGCAATAATTGCGTTAAATGTTGCACTAGGACGCATTGCTTTGCTTACTAACTCAGGAGTTGGCTGGTAATAACCACCAAGAGTTTGAGGTTTTCCCTGTGCACCAATTAGTTCAGCATCGATTTTAGCTTCGTTAGCTTCAAATTGAGCAGCAATTGGCGTGAAAATCGCTTTTAATTCAGCATCTTTATTTTGAGCTGCCAAAGCCTGAGCCCAATAAAAAGCAAGATAAAAGTGAGAACCACGGTTGTCAATCTGACCCACTTTACGAGCCGGAGATTTATCGTTTGCCAGGAATTTATCGTTTGCCTGATCTAAAGTTTCAGATAAAACTAGTGCTTTAGAATTGTCTAAAGTTTGTCCTAAATGCTCTAAAGAAGCACCAAGAGCTAAAAATTCTCCTAATGAATCCCAACGTAAATAACCTTCTTCAGTAAATTGCTCAACGTGTTTTGGAGCAGAACCTCCTGCACCAGTTTCAAACAATCCACCACCGTTCATTAACGGAACGATAGACAACATTTTAGCAGAAGTTCCTAACTCTAAAATTGGGAATAAATCTGTTAAGTAATCACGTAAAACGTTTCCTGTTACAGAGATAGTGTCTAAACCTTTGATGATTCTGTCTAAAGTAAATTCAGTTGCAGCAACAGGGTTTAAAATACGGATATCTAAGTTTACAGTATTGTAATCTTTAAGATATTTTTGAACTTTTACAATCAATTCTCTGTCATGTGCTCTGTTTTCGTCTAACCAAAAAACAGCAGGAGTATCAGATAAACGAGCTCTGTTTACAGCCAATTTAACCCAGTCCTGAATAGGAGCGTCTTTCGCCTGACACATTCTGAAAATGTCATTCGTTTCAACGTTTTGCTCCATTAAAACATTTCCGTTTGTATCAACAACACGAACAACTCCGTCGCCTTTCATTTGGAAAGTTTTGTCGTGAGATCCGTATTCTTCAGCTTTTTGAGCCATCAAACCTACGTTAGGAACACTTCCCATTGTTTTTGGATCAAAAGCACCGTGTTTTTTACAGAAATCGATAGTTGCAGTATAGATTCCGGCGTAAGAACGGTCCGGAATAAGAGCGATTGTATCTTGTTGTTTTCCATCTTTATTGTACATCTGTCCAGAAGTACGGATCATTGCCGGCATAGAAGCATCAACAATAACATCAGACGGAACGTGTAAGTTTGTAATTCCTTTATCAGAATTTACCATTGCCAAAGCTGGTCCGTTTTCGATAGCTTTTGTAATATCAGCTTCCACTTCAGCTTGTTCAGGTCTTCCGGCAATTTTTGCGTAGATATCACCTAAACCGTTTCTTGTATCAATATTTAATTCAGCAAATAAAGTTTCGTATTTTTTGAAAAGATCAGCAAAATAAACTTCAACGATAGCGCCAAAGATAATTGGATCTGAAACTTTCATCATGGTAGCTTTTAAATGCACAGAAAGTAAAACACCTTCTTTTTTAGCATCAGCAATTGCATCAGCAGCAAAAGATTTTAATTTTTTTACACTTAAAACAGAGCTGTCAATTATTTCACCTGCTTTTAATGGCGTACTTGCTTTAAGAACAGTTGTTGTACCATCTTTTGCAACGAATTCGATTTTTACATCATTAGCATCTGCAACAGTAAGCGATTTTTCACTTCCGTAAAAATCACCGTTTGGCATAGAAGCTACTTTTGTTTTTGAGTCAGCAGACCATGCACCCATTGAGTGTGGATTTGCTTTTGCAAAGTTTTTAACCGCTCTTGGCGCTCTACGATCAGAGTTTCCTTCGCGTAAAACAGGATTTACAGCAGAACCTAAAACTTTTGCATATTTTGCCTTAATTTCTTTTTCAGCATCATTTTGAGGCTCTTCAGGAAAATCAGGGATTTTGTAACCATGAGATTGCAATTCAGCAATAGCCGCTTTTAATTGCGGTACTGATGCCGAAATGTTTGGTAATTTGATGATGTTAGCTTCAGGTTGTGTCGCTAATTGACCCAATTCAGCCAATGCATCTCCGGTTTTTTGAGCATCTGTTAGAACTTCAGGAAAATTTGATAAAATTCTACCTGCAAGCGAGATGTCTCTTGTCTCAATTGCAATACCAGCCGTAGCAGTAAATGCCTGAACAATAGGTAAAAAAGAATAAGTCGCTAATAATGGCGCCTCATCAGTTAAGGTGTAATAAATTTTTGAATTCTGTGTCATTTTTTTTTTTTTATAATCGTATCGTCAGGAATGGCGATGTAAAAGGTATAGTCGGCTCAAAATGAGCGGAGCAAATATAATAAAAACAGTCCGAAAACGGTATAGTTTTGATGAGAAATGCCGAAATTAACAGATTGTTATTTCGAAGTCGTTTTATTATGAAATCGATGATTTTGATATTGAAAAATTATGGTTTTGATATTTTAAAAAATAAGCATAAAAAAAAACTCGTTTCAAATGATATGAAACGAGTTTTTTATAACAAATCGATAAATGATTATCTTCTTTTATCTTTAATCTTAGCTTTTTTACCAGTAAGTTCTCTGAAGTAGAAAATTCTAGCTCTACGAACAGCTCCTTTTTTGTTGATTTCAATTTTTTGTAAAGCTGGTAAGTTTACCGGGAAGATACGCTCAACACCAATAGCTCCAGACATTTTACGGATAGTAAAAGTTTCTGTGTTACCAGAACCTCTTCTTTGAATAACAACTCCTTTAAAAAACTGAGTTCTTGTTTTTTCACCCTCTTTAATTTCGTAGTAAACTGTAATAGTGTCTCCAGCTCCGAAAACAGGGAAATCTTTTTTCTCAACTAATTCGGTTTGAACGAATTTCATTAAATCTGCCATGATATCTTGTAATTATGGTTTTTTATATAGAGCAACATTCACGGATCTCGCCAGAGGTTAGTCTAATTCGGGTGCAAATGTAGAAAATAATTATGAATTATAAATTGTAAATTATAAATTATTTTAAGTAAAGTTTTTGTTTCTTGTTTAACGTTTCAAGTTGTTGTTAACGAGAATCTTAACTTGAAACAAAAATAACCTGAAACCTTAAACTAATCTTGCCCTTCTAGAAGATCCGGACGTCTGTTTTTTGTATGTTCATACGCCATATCCTCGCGCCATTTGTCAATTTTGGCGAAGTGACCGCTGGTTAGAACTTCAGGAACTTTCCATCCTTTGTAATCTGCTGGTCTTGTATATATAGGTCCGGAAAGTAAATTATCCTGAAAACTATCTGTTAAGGCTGAAGTTTCATCACTTAAAACACCTGGAATCAATCGGATTAAAGCATCAGATAAAACCAAAGCGCCTAATTCTCCTCCTGATAAGACATAATCGCCAATCGAAATTTCTTTAGTAATAAAATGATCACGTACACGTTGATCTACACCTTTATAATGTCCGCATAGGATGATAATGTTTTCATACATCGACATTGTATTAGCCATTTTTTGGTTCAAAGTTTCACCGTCAGGCGACATATAAATGATTTCGTCGTATTCGCGCTCGCTTTTCAAATGTGTAATACAAGCATCAATTGGCTGAACTGTCATGACCATTCCGGCGCCTCCTCCAAAAGGATAATCATCGACACTTTTTTGTTTATTCGTTGTATAATCACGTAAATTATGAAAGTGTACTTCGACCAAACCTTTGTCTATGGCACGTTTCATAATTGAAGCCTCAAACGGACTTCTTAATAATTCAGGCAAAATCGTAATAATGTCAATTCGCATTTTTTTCTTCAAATAGTTCTAAGCAGCAAAGATACAAAGTAAATATTTGAGAATTTTAAAGAATTGAGATTAAGAATTTTGAATATATGTAATTGTAATTCAATTGAATAAGTAATAATTATATAATATTAAGATGTTATTGTGTAAACCTTTAACAACTAACTTTAACTAACATTACTTATTAATTCACTTGATTAAGGAATTCACCAATTCACCAAAAACATTTCTAAAAACACACGATTATGAAAAAAATTATTCTACTCATACCCATATTGATTTTCTGCGCTTGTTCGAGTTCTCAAAAAACTGGAGACAAATGGATTGGAGAATCTAAAAAAGATATAATTAAAAGCTGGGGCCCACCAGTTCGTATACTTGATGATGGTAAACAAGGACAAATTCTTATTTATGCAGAGCAAATTTTTACAAATGATGATAATAATGCAGGTTCAAAAATCGCGGGACCAAATTATTGGAACTATATATATGTATACGCAGACAAGGATGGAAAAATTTACTCTTATAAAAATGATAAACAACAATTACCACCTCAGGCAATTGCTGTAAAATAATTTTATCTTTTCAGCTTATTTTTTATTGAAATTTCTGTCATTTTTTATTATATTTAAACTCTTTACGAGTTGATTTATAATAACTTAAACCGAAACCAATGAAAAAAATATTGATAGTTATAACTTTTATAATTATTTCCTGCAACAATCAAAACCAGTCAAAAGTTATTGATAGTTCTAAAAACGAAAAAGTAGTCAGACAATATTTTGAACATTTCAATAATCACGATTGGAAAAAAATGGCTGCAATGTATATAGAAACAGCTGATTTTAAAGATCCATCTTTCGGAAAAGGAATCGTAAAACAAACCCGCAAACAAACTGAAGATAAATATGCAGAGTTAAATAAAATTTTTCCGGATTTGCATGATAAAATTATACAGATTTATCCGTCCGGAGAAAATCATATTATTGTTGAATTTGTTTCGACAGGAACGGCGCCGGATAATTCAAAATTAGAATTGCCTATTTGTACAGTTTTTACAATTGAAAATGGGTTAATTACCAAAGATTTTACCTATTTCGATAATTTTGAGGCAGATACGAGTAAGAAATAGAATTGGATAATTCGTGTAGTTTAAAGGATAAATGGTGATTTTGTTTGGCAAAATATTTTTTGATGATTTATTTTGTTAGGAATTATGGGTGTGTAGTCCCTACGGGACAAATGCTATTCTCAAATATTATGTTTCTACCGACATTTTGTTCCTAGCGGAACAGTTTTGGTTTGTGGATATTCCAATATTTCTATGAATATTTTGTTCCTAACGCAACATTTTCAGTTTGTGATCTTCTTTAATTTATAATTATTGATCTAAATATTCCGTTCGAAATTATGATTGTGTAGTCCCTACGGGACAAATGTTATTCTCCGATATTATGTTTCTACCGACATTTTGTTCCTAGCGGAACAGTTTCGGTTTGTGGATATTCCAATATTTCTACGAATATTTTGTTCCTAACGCAACATTTTCAGTTTGTGATATTCTTTAAATTATAATTATTGATCTAAATATTCCGTTCGAAATTATGATTGTGTAGTCCCTACGGGACAAATGTTATTCTCCGATATTATGTTTCTACCGACATTTTGTTCCTAGCGGAACAGTTTCGGTTTGTGGATATTCCAATATTTCTACCAATATTTTGTTCCTAACGCAACATTTTCAGTTTGTGATATTCTTTAAATTATAATTATTGATCTAAATATTCCGTTCGAAATTATTATTGTGTAGTCCCTACGGGACAAATGTTATTCTCGATATTATGTTTCTACCGACATTTTGTTCCTAGCGGAACAGTTTCGGCTTGTGGATATTCCAATATTTCTATGAATATTTTGTTCTTAGCGGAACAGTTTCGGCTTGTTGATATTTTTAAATTATAATTATTGATCTAAATATTCCGTTCGAAATTATTATTGTGTAGTCCCTACGGGACAAATGTTATTCTCGATATTATGTTTCTACCGACATTTTGTTCCTAGCGGAACAGTTTCGGCTTGTGGATATTCCAATATTTCTATGAATATTTTGTTCCTAGCGGAACAGTTTCGGCTTATGGATATTCCAATATTTCTATGAATATTTTGTTCCTAACGCAACAATTTCAGTTTGTGATATTTTTTAAATTATAATTATTGATTTAAATATTCCGTTAGGAATTACATGTCGGTAGGAAAAGCAATAATCACGAATTTTAAGGTGTCCCGTAGGGACTACACAGAGATATCCTCGATCAATATGATATTTTTAAAAATTCACAAAAAACATTTTGTAATCATATTCTTATAATTGATTTTATATTTGCCTAATAAAGCCTGTTATAAATATTCCGCTAGGAACAATATGTCGGTAGAAACCAAATGTTTAACGCAAAAAATGTCCCGTAGGGACTACACTCTTATGGCAAATACTTACACGCAAATACACATACATTTTGTTTTTGCGGTAAAATTTAGACAGGCTATAATAGGTAACGATTTGGAAAGAGGAACTCTACAAATACATCGCAGGAATTATCAAAAATAATAATCATAAACTTCTGGCTATAAATGGAGTTTCAGATCATGTCCATATTTTAATTGGAATAAGACCTGCACAATCCATTTCTGATTTGATAAAAAATATCAAACAAGATTCTTCAAAGTGGATTAATACAAGTAAATTTTCAAAAAATCATTTTGAGTGGCAAGAAGGTTACGGAGCATTTTCATATAGTAAATCCCAGTTACGTGCCGTAGCTAACTATATTGAGAATCAGGAATTGCATCATAAAAAAAGAACGTTTAGAGAAGAATATATTGATTTTCTTGAAAAATTTGAAGTAGATTATGATGAAAAGTTTATTTTTAAGGAATTAATTTAAAGTTATTTCCCAAAAGATAATGTCAAATTCAACAACAAAAATCCTCGCCATAACAGGAAGCACCAGAAAGAATTCCAGTAATTATAAAATTTTAAAAAACATTTCAGACCAAATCGATGATTCGTTTGAAGTTGAAATATTTGAAGATTTAGATGAACTTCCTCATTTTAATCCGGACCTAGATACAGACAATCCACCGGAAACAATAGTTTCTTTTCGAAATAAAATTACCAATGCTGACGGAATTTTGATTTGTACGCCAGAATATGTTTTTAGCTTACCCGGAAGTTTAAAAAATGCTTTAGAATGGTGCGTTTCGACTACTATTTTTTCAGATAAAAAGGTTGGATTAATCACCGCATCTGCTTCTGGCGAAATGGCGCATGAACAATTAATGCTGATAATGAAAACGCTTGGAGCCAAATTTGAAGCTGAAAATTTGCTTTTAATACAAGGTATTCGTGGTAAAATTAATGACAAAGGCAAAATTACAAATGAAGAAACTGCAGTTGCACTTCAAAATTTTATCAATTCTTTTGAGAATCAATTTTCAGAATAATAGCAATAAAAATAGTAGATTTACTTCGATAATTTTTCAAAATTTACAAATGATTTCCAGACGAACCTTTATGATAAACAGTAGTTTAGCCACCGCAGCAGTTTTAGCAATGCCATCATTGGCGTTTTCATCCAATAAAAATGAAATTGGTTTACAGTTGTATACTTTAAGGGATGAACTTCCTAAAGATGTAAAATCAACTCTTAAAAAAGTAGCGCTTTCAGGATATAAAAATGTCGAAACTTATGGTTTTTCGATTAAAGATCAGTTTTGGGGACTTTCTCCAATTGAATTGAAAAAATTACTGGACGCAAACGGACTTAAATCGGTTAGCGGACATTATAATTTAGGAAGTTTTTTAGCTGATGGAAATACAACTGAAATTCCTGCAGCAATCGAAGCCGCTAAGATTTTAAAAAGCGAATACCTGACAATTCCGTGGGTTGATGAACCTTTTAGAAGAAATATTGAAGATTATAAAAAGATCGCTGCACGTTTAAATGAAGTAGGTAAATTGTGTAAAAATGCCGGTTTGAAATTGGCATATCATAACCATGATTTTGAATTTCAAAAACATGATGGAATTACAGGTTACGAAATTCTGTTAAAAGAAACCGATAAAGATTTAGTTCATTTTGAGTTAGATTTATATTGGGTTGTAAGGTCAGGAAATGATCCCTTGCAATTGTTTGCGGCAAATAAAGGGCGTTTTACAATGTGGCATGTTAAAGATATGGACAAGGCAAATCAGGCTTTAAATACAGAAATAGGTTCAGGTTCAATTGATTTTAAAGTTATATTTAAGGAAATAAAACAATCCGGAATGAAACATTTTTTTGTAGAGCAGGAGAATAATTATAATCCAAATGCTTTTGAGTCGATCAAAAAAAGCTGTGATTTTATTTCGAAAGAATTGTTTTAGAATAATTCATATAGAAATCTTATTTTTGTAAGAATAAAATCAGAAATAAATATGCAAAGTTTCGGAACAAGTAAAGAGTTTATAAAAGGTGATGAACTTGAATGGGAAGTAGTTGGCGAAGGAATCAAACGTAAAATAATGGCGTATGATGACAAAATAATGCTTGTAAATGTTCATTTTGAAGAAGGTGGAATTGGCGTTTTGCACGAACATTATCATTCGCAGGTAACGTATATTTCAAGCGGTAAATTTGATGTAACTATAAGCGGTATTACCCAAACTTTAAAAGAAGGAGATAGTTTTTACATTCCGCCACATGCAATTCACGGCGTGGTTTGTTTAGAAAGCGGACTTTTGACCGATGTTTTTAGTCCGATTCGTGAAGATTTTATGCCTTCATAACATTTTAAAAATCAATATAATCTCTAAAACAATCTTCTTATTTGCTTTTGGGTTTGAAAAATTTATACATTTTTTAAAGTTTTGGTAAAAATTAGATTGGTATTTTTGCAAAATGAATTTATCCAAAACGAATGTCTTATTTATGGCAGCCTGCACTGGACTTATAGTTGCAAACCTGTATTACTGCCAGCCTTTAATTGTTTTAATTGCCAACGAATTTAAAATTCCTGAAGCCAACGCCGGAACAATAACGTATCTAACGCAAGCTGGTTATGCGATTGGTTTGTTTTTTATGGTTCCGTTAGGCGATAAAATCGAACGTAAAAAGCAAATTTTAATAACCACTTTTGCCTCTGTAATTGCATTAATTATTGCAGCAACATCTAGAAGTTTTTTTATTTTACAAATAGCTTCTTTACTTATCGGAATCACTTCGATTGTACCACAGCTTATTTTACCTTTAGCAGCATCGTTAAGTGCGCCTGAACAGCGCGGAAAAGTCGTAGGAACGATTATGAGCGGTTTGCTTGTAGGTATTTTGCTTTCCAGAACTTTAAGCGGATTTATTGGTCAGGTTTTAGGCTGGAGATCGATGTTTTATATCGCTGCCGGAATTTGTCTTTTGATCTTTTTTGTAATTCAGAATAAATTTCCGGTGAACAAACCACAGTTTCAGGGAACTTATGGTCAATTGATTAAATCTCTTTTTACCCTTATAAAAACACAACCTGTTTTGCGTGAAGCAACTTTAATTAATGTGTTTAGTTTTGCACAATTTGGTGCTTTCTGGACTACAATGGTCTTATTGCTTTCAGGAGAACCTTTTCATTTTAACAGCGCCACAATTGGATTATTCGGAATTGTAGGTGCTTCCGGAGCTTTAGCAGCACCTTTGGTAGGAAAATTGGGAGATAAAGGCGGGTCAAGAGTAGCGGTTGGTTACGGCTGTTTATTGATCTTAATTAGTTTTTTAATTTTTTATTTCTCCATAGAAAGCGTAATCGGAATTGCGATTGGAATTGTATTTATTGATGTAGGAATTCAGGGCGTTCATATTTCAAACCAAACCAGAGTATATTCATTGCTTCCCGAAGCCAGAAACAGATTAAATACCGTATTTATGTCGTTTAGCTTTTTAGGAACTGCAGCCGGATCTGCTTACGGATTATTACTATGGAAATTAGGCGGATGGCACGCCGTAACCATTGGTTGTGTTGGCTTGTCAGTATTAGCATTAACAGTTTACGGACTTACTTATAAATCTAAAAAATAGAAAGAACAAATTGATATAAAATTAATTTGTAAATTTGCATTCAAATAAAAAATAACAACATGGAAAACGGAATATACGCTAAATTCAACACTAGCAAAGGTTCGATTTTAGTAAAACTTACACACGATTTAACACCAGGAACCGTAGGGAATTTTGTAGCTCTTGCAGAAGGAAATATGGAAAATAAAGTAAAACCTCAAGGACAAAAATTCTATGACGGATTAACATTCCATAGAGTTATTCCTGATTTTATGATTCAGGGTGGATGTCCAAAAGGAACTGGAACAGGAGATCCTGGTTACAAATTTGATGATGAATTTCACCCAAGTTTAAAACACGATCGTCCGGGAGTTTTAGCAATGGCAAATTCAGGACCAGCAAGTAACGGTTCTCAGTTTTACATTACGCACGTTCCAACTTCCTGGTTAGACGGAAAACATACTGTTTTTGGTCACGTAATCGAAGGTCAGGATATTGTTGATGCTGTTGCTCAGGGTGATGGTCTTGAATCTGTAGAAATTATCAGAGTTGGAGAAGAAGCTGAAAAGTTTAATGCTATTGAAGCTTTTATCGCTTTAAAAGGTGCTCGTTTAAAAAGAGATGCAGCTTTAAAAGCAGAATCTGAAGCAAAAATGGAGCAATTAGCTGCAGGTTTTGATAAAACAGATAGTGGTTTACGTTACAAAATGATTCAAAAAGGAGACGGTAAAAAAGCAGAAGCTGGTAAAACAGTTTCAGTACATTACGAAGGATCTCTTGAAAACGGAAAAGTTTTTGATTCATCTTACCCACGTAAAAAACCAATCGAATTTAGATTAGGTCAAGGTCAGGTTATAGAAGGTTGGGATGAAGGTATTGCTTTATTACAAGTTGGTGACAAAGCTCGTTTTGTTATTCCATCTGACTTGGCTTATGGAGCTGCAGGTGCTGGAGGAGTTATTCCACCAAACGCAACTTTGATTTTTGACGTTGAATTAATGGACGTAAAATAAGATTTTAAAAGCAATTTAGTATTGTTTTAAATAGTAATCCCATACACGCTGTGTATGGGATTTTTTTATATTTACTATAAAAATAAAGGTAAACAATGAAAACAAAAATCTTAATCCTGGCCGCTGCAGTACTACTTTTAGTTTCATGCGGTTCTAAAAAATCAGCACCCGCTACTCCGGCTACTCCAGTTGTAACTGAAACTGTAAAAACTGCAGAATTAACGCCAGAATTGGCAGAAGGCAAAAGTATGTATGAAAATAACTGTGCAAAATGCCACAAATTATTTGAACCAAAGAAATTTACTCAGGAAGAGTGGAAGCCAATTTTAACGAGAATGCAGAAAAAAGCACATTTAGATGATACTCAGATGGTTTCAATCTCAAATTATATAAATTCTCAATTGTAAGAAGAAGTACTATTGTAGATATATCAAAAAACTATTCAGTAAATTTTATTGGATAGTTTTTTTGTTTTAAAACGGAACATAAAAAAACACCTTCACGAATGAGGTGTTTAAAAAATTATGAAATACTTTCAGCAGTATTACTCACTGCAATTATTTTTAAGGTCTTTATTCCGGCCGGCAATTCCCAATCAACTTCGTCATTTTCCTTAAATCCAATAATAGCTACACTTAAAGGCGCAAGAATTGAAATTTTATTTTGTTTTATATCTGCAAATGAAGGCAAAACGATTTGGATTTTCATTTGTTTCTTCGCTTTTACATCTTCAATTGTAACATGAGAATTGATTCTTACAATCGAGTTGCCTAATTCGCTTTCTTTGCTAATAATAGCGCGATCTAATTCTTGTGAAAGCTGATTGGCTTCTTTTGCATTTGTTGAATTTTTACTTTTTACTATCAATTCTCTTAAGAAATGATAATCTGTTTTACAGAAAGTGGGTGTTGGTTTCATAACTATGTTTTATTTTATAAATTTTTATTGAATTCAGTGATTGGTATATTTCTTTACAGGCTGATAAATGCATAATTAATATTCCAAATTGCATCAGCGCAAATTGAAGTTTAATAATTATGTATGTTTTGGAAATTTTGATTGAAAAAACCAGAAAATTATTTGAGAGAGGTTTACTCTTTCAAATAAAATAAAGGATTAAATCGTGGTAAAAATCCTCCGCCTGAAAGAAGAATTGAAATAGACGGAGGCCTAATTAATAAAGGCCTTACTATGTGAAATAAATGCAGCAGCAAGCGGTTTCCTCTTTAAAGAAAACAGCAGGGTCAAAACTGTAATTATACTTATAGTGCTCACAATGAGAATATTTATTGAACGGCAAAGGTAGGAAAAATAATCTAAAAAAGCTAAAGAATGTTTATTTCCATTTAATCCACAGCCAATACTTGGTTTCTGCGGACCTTTTAAATTTCGATTGTAAATAAGGGAATCTATGGCGTTTCGCAAATCACTTCCGCTTAACGGAATTCCGTTTCCAGGTCTTGAATCATCTAATTGGCCGCGATAAAACAACCGGTTTTGATTATCAAATAAATAAAAATCCGGCGTACAGGCTGCGTCAAAAGCTTTCGCTACTTCCTGACTTTCGTCGAATAAATAAGGAAAATCAATTTTATTCTGAAAAGCAAATTCTGTCATCAATTCTGGAGCATCCTGAGGAAATTTCTCTACATCGTTGCTCGAAATAGCAATTACGCCAAGTCCCTGCACACGATAATCATTAGCAATCATAACTACTTCTGTGATAACATGATGTACAAAAGGACAATGGTTACACATAAAAATGACAAGTGTTCCTTTTGATCCTTTTAAGTCTTCAAACGAATAATTATTATTAGAGTTGGTATCTTTTAGTTTAAAGTCTGGAGCAATAGTTCCAAGAGGTAACATATTTGAAGAAGTTCGTGCCATTTTTACAAAAATTAGTTCTCCAAAAATAACCTTAATATTCTGTAAAAGAAACACAAGTATAAAATAATATCCAAAGAAGTTTTACTTAAGAATAAGCTGCTTCTTTGGATATTTATTACTATTTATATGGAATTTACGAATTCAAAAAATTCAGTAAATCTGTATTTAGTTTATCTCTGTCCGTATAAAATAATCCGTGTGGTGCGCCTTCATAAACAATGTAAGTGTTTTCGCGAATGGCTTTTGCTGCTTTTTTTGAAGTAAGTTCAATAGGAACGATTTTATCATCGTCGCCATGAATAATCAAGGTTGGAACTTTTATAAAATCCAATTCGTCTCTGAAATCAGTGTATGAAAAAGATTCGGCACATTTTAAAGTAGCTCGCGGAGAAGCAAATGAACATAAAGTTCTGTAATATTCTAACAATGGCGTACTTAAAGGTTTGTTGATAATGTTGATACCAAAAAAAGTTTTCCCAAAATTATCTACAAATCCTATTCTGTCTTCTTTAATAGAATTGGCTGTTGCGTCGCTTTTTTCTTTTGGATGTCCATCAGGATTGTCATTAGTTTTTAATAAAAACGGAACTACAGAAGAAATTAAAGCTGCTTTTGTAACACCTTTTCCGCCGTAACGGCTAAAATAACGAACTACTTCGCCGCCGCCCATGGAGAAACCTACAAGAGTTGCATTTTCTAATTTTAGCTGTTCAATAATTTCTTTTAAATCGTCGGTTAAAGTATCATAATCATATCCGTCATAAGGTTGGGATGATTTCCCAAATCCGCGGCGATCATAAGCAATTACCCTATAATTGTTCTGAACCAGAAAATCAATCTGATATTCCCACATTTCGTTAGAAAGCGGCCATCCGTGAATCAGGATTACAGGTTTTCCTTTACCATAATCTTTTACGTATAGCTTAACGTTTTTGTCGGTTTGTATGTATTTATCGGTGTTTAATTCGTGGATATCAAAATCAAAATCTCTTATAGAATGATCGCTGTTTAAGATAATATTTTCCATTTTTTTATGTTTTTTAGTTGTTAGCTTAAAAATTGATGTAGTAAAATTAGAAGCTAGACTAAAAAAAAGGTTATAGAATTAGTGGGAATAATTACAAAATTAATAGGTTTGTAAATTGAATAAATTATTAAAACAGAATGGATTTAACCTGGAGTGAATTTGAAAGAACTGAAATGCGTGTTGGAACTATAATTGGCGTAAATGATTTTCCAGAAGCCAGAAAACCTGCTTATCAATTAACAATTGATTTTGGTGCCGAAATCGGAATTAGAAAATCATCGGCACAAATAACGGTACATTATAAAAAAGAAGATTTACTAAATAAACAAATTATTGCAGTGGTGAATTTTCCCAGAAAACAAATAGGGAAATTTATGAGTGAATGTTTGGTTCTTGGCGCAATAGGCAAGGAGGGAGATGTTATTTTATTGGCTCCGGATTTTAAAATTGAAAACGGACTTAGGATAGGTTGATTTTAGTTTTCAGTCTCAGTTTTCAGTCTCAGTCTCAGTTTTCAGTTTTCAGTTTCAGTTTTCAGTTTCAGTTTCAGTTTTCCGCTGTTTGCTATCGCTGAAGTCACTAATTATCAATAATTATTCTTAAATTCCAGCTTTGTGAACTCGGGTAAAACTTTATCGAACTCTGCGGCTATTTTAGTCACAGTATTCACTATTCAGTTTCCGGGATTAGACTGAAAACTGCAACTGAGACTGAAAACTAATTTATTTTAGAAATTAACTGCTGTAATATCAATTGTCCTTCTTCCCAATATTTTAAATCAGAATCCGAGTTAATATGTCCTTGTTGACCAACATTTACAAAATCGCTTCCCCATTTTTCTGCAAAATATTGTTTTCTTTCAAAAGAAGCATACGGATCATTTTCACTCGCCACAACTATAGACGGAAAAGGTAATTTTGAAATTGGCATTGGCGAAAAATTCCTGACACTTTCCGGAGTATGTTCTGGTGAATCTACATCGGCAGGAGCCACTAATAAAGCGCCTACAATATTTTTATTATTATTTGATGCTGCCCAATGCTGTACTAAAGAAACCGCCAGACTGTGCGCGACTAAAATTGTTGGTTGATCTAGTTTTGAAATTTCTTCATTTAAGCGTTCCAGCCATTCTTCGCGAATAGGTTCATCCCAATTGTCCTGAACCAGGCGTGTTGAATTTTTAAATTTTTTATGCCAAAAGGTTTGCCAGTGTTTTTCGCCTGAATTTCCAAGTCCGGGTAATATTAATAACTTTGTTTCCATTGCCGTGGATTTTTTAAATATTATTTTTTGGTTTGTTTCTCTTTCAAAATGCGGTTTATTTCGTTTACAAGCAACGGAAAACCGGGTTCCGTCATTCCGTGACCATAACCGTCTAATTCATAAAGTTTGGTTTGTTTATGCCCAGCCAGTTTCATCATTCGTGCCATATAAGCGTTTTCTTCATATCGACCCAACATTTCTAATTCGCGATCTCCGGTAATTAATAAAAGTGGCGGAGCATCTGCGCGAACGTAAAATAACGGTGCAAAATCATCAATAGTTGGTGTTGTATCCGGAATTCCGTTTTCTCTTCTAATTTCAAAATGCGTAATACATTGTCCGCTAAACGGAATTAATCCTGCAATTTTATTAGCATCAATTCCTTCTTTTTGCAGCCATTTTTTATCCAGACCAGTCATCAAAGCAAGATATCCGCCTGCCGAATGTCCGGAAATAAAAATTTGCGAAGTATCTCCGCCATAATTAGCAATATTGTTAAAAGTCCATGCAATTGCAGCAGCCGCGTCTTCAATAGCTTTTTCGGCTTTTGCTTTTGGAGATAATCTGTAATTAACGCCAATAACAGCAAATCTTTTGTTTTTTAAAGCTTCGGGAATTTCTTTGCTTCCGCCAGTTAATCCTCCGCCATGAAACCAGACTATTGTAGCGAAGTTTTTAGTATTTTTTGGATAATAAATATCAAGAACACATCTTTCATTTATGTAACTGTCAGATTTATTGGTTGCTGCGTTATAATATTGAATATTGGTTTTCGTTTCATATTCTAATTTTTGAGCAAATGACGATATTCCTATTAAGATGAAACTAAGTAAAAGAATTATTTTTTTCATTTGGTAAGAGTTGTGAATGAGATATTTAAGGTCTAAATCTAAAATAATAGGTTTGTATAAAAAAAGTCCAAAATGCAGGACATATTGGACTCGTATTTTTTAAAAAGTTATTTGGGACTAAATATCATCAAAATCAATATCAGTAAAACTAGATCTTTGTCCTTCAGGTTTATCAGAACCGTATTCTTTTTTAAAATCTTTTTGATGTCTTTCTGAAATTACTTCTTCGCCTTTGTGGTTCAAGACATATGAAGTCATTTCTTCTAGTATTTCGGCAAAAGCACTAAAATCTTCTTTGTATAAATAAATTTTGTGTTTTTTAAAATGAAACGAACCATCTTCTTCAGTAAATTTTTTGCTTTCAGTAATTGTGATATAATAATCGTCAGCCTTAGTAGCTCTCACATCAAAGAAATAAGTCCTTCTTCCTGCTCGTAATACTTTAGAAAAAATCTCTTCTTTTTCTAACATGTCATTTTCTCTCATAATACGTTCTATCATTTTTTGGAATTAATAGTACTCAAAAATCATAAAAATTTATCTATTACGCAACAATTAAAGTAATTCTTTTTCCGAAAGTTGTTTTAAATATAACGATGAATAATAACCTTCCTGATTTATTAATTGATTATGAGAGCCTTGTTGAATGATTCTGCCGTCTTCTAAAATGATAATTTTATCAGCGTTTTTTGCAGATGAGACGCGGTGGCTTACGATAATTGTAGTCTTATTGTTACAAATTTCAAATAAATTATTCAGGATTGTTTCTTCGGTTTCAGTATCAACAGCAGACAAACAATCATCAAAAAGTAAGATTGCAGGATCTTTGATAATCGCTCTCGCAATAGAGACACGTTGCTTTTGTCCGCCCGAAAGTGTGATTCCTCTCTCGCCCAAAATCGTATCGTATTGTTTGTTAAATGCGATGATATTATCGTGAACCACAGCACTTTTGGCAGCTTCTATAACTTCTTCGTCAGTGGCATTTTGATTGCCAAATTTGATGTTATTTTTAATGGTATCTGAGAATAAAAAAGCATCCTGAGGCACAATCCCAATGTTGTTTCTTAAGTCATTTAAATTTAAATTGCTTATTTCATTTTGGTCAATTGTAATTTTTCCGTCGGTAACATCGTATAAACGGGAAATTAAAGATAGAATAGTCGATTTACCAGAACCTGTTTTTCCTAAAATGGCTAATGTTTCTCCTTTTTTGACTGTAAAAGTTACGTTTTTAAGTGCTTCAATATTTGTATCTTCATATGTATAACTCACATTTTCGAAAGCAATCGAACCTTGAATATCGGATGAATTTTCATTTTTATTTTTGATTTCCGGTTCAATTTTCAAAAACTCATTCAAACGTTTCTGAGAGGCTTCTGCTTCCTGAACCATCGACGAAACCCAGCCTAATGACGCAACAGGCCATGTAAGCATATTTACATATAAAATAAATTCGGCAATTGTACCAATATTTGCAATCGTTCCGTTGATGTACATCACACCGCCAAAATAAATGACAACCAAATTACTAATCCCGATTAAGGCAATCATTAAAGGGCCAAATAAAGATTGAACTTTTGCTAAATCTAAACTCTTCTTTTTGCTTTCATCGGCAAGAGCCACCATATTATTCTGATGCTGATCTTCTAAAGAATACGCTTTTATAACACGAATTCCTGAAAATATTTCCTGAGTAAAACTCGAAACTTTCGATAAATATTGTTGGAAAGTCGTGCTTCGTTTATTGATTTCTGAACTTAATTTGAAAATACAATACGAAAGAATCGGCAAAGGCAAAATCGTATATAAAGTCAATAATGGCGAAACATTATACATATATATGATTACGATTGCGAATCTGATAAAGGTATTAATCGTGTACATAACCGCGGGACCAACATACATACGGACCTTTGAAACATCTTCGCTGATACGATTCATTAAATCTCCGGTTCGGTTTTGCTTGTAGAAATTTTGTGAAAGATTCTCATATTGTTTAAAAACCTCATTTTTCAGATCAAATTCTATATGACGCGACATTACGATTAAAGTCTGGCGCATTAAGAAGGTTAAGAATCCTGCGACAATTGTTGTTGCGATGATTAACAGCACGTTATGAATTAAACCTTCGCGATATGTACCAATAATTGCTTCAGATACCTGATCTGTTTTTGGTAGTTTATCGAACTTTTCGATCGCGTTTAATGACTTGCTAATTAGCTTTGGAGTGAATAAAGAGAAGATTTGTGCGATTATGGTGATTAAAATTCCTAGTGAGAAACTATATTTATATTTGATGAAATATTTGTTTAAATAGCTTAATTCTTTCATTTTTTTAAGAGATTCAATGTTGAAATGTTTCGATTTTATAAATTATTATGAATTAAAAGTAATGGAATGTATAATTTAATCAAAACAAACTGATTGTTAAATTGTTATTTTAAAGATAAAAAATTAGCACATGTATATTTTTTATATAAATTTGAGAAGTCTTTTTGACAAATTCATAATTTTAACAAATAAATAGTAGCGCTATGGATGCAACTTTCGCAACTGGAAAAGAACTTCAGAAAATGGATCCTGTTTTTGGTCAGTTATCTTTTGACGATCACGAACAAATTGTATTTTGCAATGACAAAGATACAGGTTTAAAAGCAATTATTGGTATTCATAACTCAGTTATGGGACCAGCTTTAGGAGGTACTAGAATGTGGAATTACAATACTGAATGGGAAGCATTAAACGATGTTTTGCGTCTTTCAAGAGGTATGACATATAAATCTGCCATTACAGGATTAAATATTGGTGGTGGTAAAGCAGTAATTATTGGTGATGCTAAAACGCAAAAAACACCTGAATTAATGCGCAAGTTTGGTGAATTTGTTCACTCTTTGGGCGGAAGATATATTACGGCTGAAGATGTTGGAATGGAAACTAAAGATATGGACACTGTTAGAGACGTAACGCCTTATGTTACTGGTATTTCTGAAGAAAGAGGTGGTTCTGGAAACCCTTCTCCAATAACAGCTTACGGTGTTTATTTAGGAATGAAAGCGGCTGCAAAAAGCCAATTTGGTTCTGATGTTTTAGAGGGTAAAAAAGTTTTGGTTCAGGGAATTGGTCACGTTGGTGAAGCTTTGGTAGAATATTTGACTAAAGAAGGAGCGATCGTTAGCATTACTGATATCAACGAAGAAAAATTATATCAGGTAGCTGCAAAATACGGTGCTACAATATTTACAGGTGATGATTTATACAGTGCAGATGTTGATATTTATGCGCCATGTGCAATGGGAGCAATTATCAATGACGATACGGTAAACAAAATTAAAGCTAAGGTTATTGCCGGTGCTGCAAACAATCAGTTAGCTGATGAAAATGTTCATGGTTTAAGATTACAGGAAAGAGGTATTTTATATGCACCTGATTTCTTAATCAACGCTGGTGGAATTATCAATGTTTATGCTGAATTAGAGCATTACGGTAAAGCTGAAATCATGACAAAAACAGAAAATATCTATAATACTACTTTAGAAATTATCGATTACGCTGTAAAAAACGGAATGACAACGCATAAAGCTGCTCTTACAATTGCTCAAAATCGTATCGATTTGAGAAAAATTGAAAACGCGGCTAAGAAATAATTATTAGTTTATAGTCTCAGTCCCGGTATTCAGTCTCAGTTGCAATGTAAACTGTTACTGAATACCGGGACTTTTTTATGTGGTTTAAAAATTACTGAAAACGGTGACTTTCTTTATTCTGAAAACTGATACTAAAAACTGCGACTTTTTTACGAATTAATTTTAATATCAGGATTGAAATTCCTAATTTTGCAGACTAATTTTTAAATGTTCTTACAAGGTGGTAAATAGAAGACACATACGCGTTAAAGTAATGCAATCCATTTATGCAATGCATCAAAGCGGTTCTGATAATATGGAAAAAGAAGAGAAATTTCTTTTTTACAGTATTGATAATATTCAGGACTTATATCTTATAATGCTTTCTTCATTGATTGAAATCTGCAAAAAAGAATCTGTTTTTTTACATCTTTCAAGCAAAAAACATCTTGCAACTGCTGCAGAACGTAATCCAAACGAAAAATTTATCAAAAACAAAATTTTTCAACTTCTTGCCGAAAGCAATCCTCTAAGTATTGCTTTAGAAAATCGAAAAATCAACAACTGGTCTTTAAATGATGATTATATCATTTTACTTTTAAATGACATTAAGTCAAGCGATTTGTATGCAAAATACATGAGCACAACGGCAAATACTTTTGAAGAAGACAGACAATTTGTAATTGATTTATTTGCTGATGTAATTGTTCCGAATGAAAAATTATATGAGTATTTAGAAGATGACAAATTAACATGGGTTGATGATATTCCGGTTGTAAATACGCATATCGTTAAACAATTGAAAGCAATTAAAACCGAAGATCCGGATGATTTTAGAGTGCCAAAATTGTATAAAGATGTTGAGGATAAAGATTTTGCCAAAGATTTGTTCAGAAGAACAGTTTTAAACGAATCGATCCTGGCAAAAGAATACGATGATAAAACACCAAACTGGGATAGCGAAAGAATTGCTGAAATTGATACTATTATCCTGAAAATGGCAATTTGTGAATTTTTAAAATTCCCTTCAATTCCAGTAAAAGTAACACTAAACGAATATTTAGAAATTGCTAAAGAATATTCTACACCAAAAAGTAGTATTTTTATCAACGGAATTTTAGATAATCTGGTTAAAGAGCTTACGGCTAATAAAAAGATGATTAAGGTTGGGCGTGGATTAATGTAAAACTTTGGGGAATCCCAATTTTTTAAAATTCCAAATTCCATCCCGATAGCTATCGGGACTGAGCGGAGTCTAAGAGCTAAATTTTAAAAGAAAATATTAAACAATAAATCAAATCAAAAACAGAATTTAAATTATGGGACAATTAACTCAATTTGCGCCATTTCTATTAATGTTCGTGGTAATCTATTTCTTCATGATCAGACCACAACAAAAAAGAGCAAAAAACGAAAAAGAATTTGAAAATAGCCTAAAAGTAGGTGATAGGATAATTACTAAAAGTGGTTTTCACGGTAAAGTAGTTGAACTTGCAGAAACAAGTGCAGTTATCGAAACAATGTCTGGAAAATTAAAAATCGAACGTTCGGCTATTTCTATGGAGATGAGCGCTGCTTTGAATAAAAAAGCTTAATACTTTTTTAGAAATTCCAATAAAATATAAATCCCAAATTCCAATGATAAATTGGAGTTTGGGATTTTTTTTGGTTTGACGTTTAAGCGCATTTCGTGTCTTTGGGACGAAGCAATCTCATTCGTAATTCGACAAAAGTTTACACACAACGTAGTCGCAATCTTGTCCTTGCGAGGAACGAAGCAATCTCACTAACAATTGACACAAAGTTTGATTTTGTAAAAGTGATTGTTTTGTGACATTCATATGCTAGTTTGTCTTCCTGAGCGAAGTCGAAGTCCCGCAATGTGATTAACCAACCGATCCTTCGACTTCGCTCAGGAAGACAAAAAATGAGCAGAATAAAAAAGTGGCAGATTTAGCAAATTAGATTGCTTCGTTCCTCGCAAAGACTAACCGCAATAAAAAACCTTTGTCAAAGTTTAAAACTTTGACAAAGGTCTCATTTCAATTTGAATTTGGCTCTTCGACTTCGCTCAGTCCCGATAGCTATCGGGATGGAATTTGGAATTTTCTAAACCTTTACCTGTATTTATCATTCAACCCAATATTCTCCAAAATCATCGGAATCACTTTTGCAATTCTCGTAAGTTTCGTTTTCTCTTGTTTGGCGGTTTCAATATATTCCAGAAATTCATATTGTTTATACGGACTGAATTTCTGAAAAGCTTCTGCTAAAGCTGGATTTTTGCCCATTTCTTTTTGGAGAAGTTCAGATATAATGGCTTCTTTTTTAGAAGGTTTTATAACTTTTCCCTGCTTTTCGTTTTCAATCGCTTCTGCTATATATGCTAAAATTTCTTTTTCATCTACTTCTTCTTTAGAAGTAAAACGCCATTGACGCATCGATTTTGTTTTGTCTTCCTGAGCATTGATTAATCTCTTTTTCTCATCTTTCAGGAAAACACCATTCAGAAACCAAATTGCAAAATAATCTTTAAAACCGCCAATTCCGATAACATTTCTTTTGTTGTAAACATAAATAGGACCGCCCCATTTTATGGTTTCAACCAGTTCAGTTTTGTCAATAATTGATTTCAGGAAAAGAAGTTCTTCTTCCCATTTATTGACTTTGTCCCAAACGTGTTTTTTCTCAGAATTCGGTTCCAATTTATTTTTTTCTTTTCGGTTTTTCGGTTACGTCAAAAATGTCGGGAATAGCAGTTAATTCGGCAATTTTTACAATTACATCAGTTGCTTTCTGGATACTTTCGGCAGGAACATATTCGTATTTTCCGTGAAAGTTATGTCCGCCGGCAAATATATTTGGACAAGGCAATCCCATAAATGACAATTGAGAACCATCAGTTCCGCCGCGAATAGGTTTTATGATCGGTTTAATGTTCAATTCTCTCATTGCTTTTTCAGCAATATCAACAATATGTTTTACAGGAAGCACTTTTTCTTTCATATTGTAATACTGATCTTTGACTTCGGTAGTTACAATAACTTCACCAAATTGTTTTGCAAATTTTTTATTGATTTTTTTGGCAATTTTCTCAATCAGATCTTTTCTTTTTTCGAATTTTAGTTTGTTATGATCTCTGATAATCAATTCTAAAACCGTTTCTTCGATACTTCCGGTTAAATGATGCACATGAAAGAAACCTTCATACCCTTTAGTTTCCTGAGGTGTTTCTCCTTTTGGTAATTCATTAATGAAATCATTTGCAATCAACATCGAATTGATCATTTTTCCTTTGGCATAACCCGGATGAACGCTTTTTCCTTTGAACGTAATTTTGGCTCCAGCCGCATTAAAATTTTCATATTCCAGTTCGCCAATCTGGCTTCCGTCCATCGTATAAGCCCATTGTGCACCAAACTTTTCTACATCAAAATGATGCGCACCGCGACCAATTTCTTCATCTGGAGTAAAACCAATTCTGATTTTTCCGTGTTTAATTTCCGGATGCTGAATTAAATATTCCATTGCAGAAACAATCTCGGTAATTCCGGCTTTATCATCGGCGCCAAGCAAAGTAGTTCCGTCAGTTGTGATAATAGTTTGACCTTTATATTGCAATAAATCTTTAAAGTAATTTGGAGATAAAATGATATTTTTTTCTGCATTCAGAATGATGTCTTTTCCGTCGTAATTTTCAAAAATTTGAGGTTTTACGTTTGCTCCGCTAAAATCCGGCGAAGTATCAAAATGAGAAACAAAACCAATCGTAGGAACTTCATGTTCAACATTACTTGGCAAAGTCGCCATGATATAGGCTTTGTCGTCTATAGTAACATCTGAAAGTCCGATTGATTTTAGTTCTTCGACTAATTTATTGGCAAGATTCCATTGTTTTTCTGTACTCGGCGTTGTTTGTGAATTTGGATCTGATTCAGTATCAATAGTTACATAACTAATAAAACGATCTATAATATGTTGCATTTGTTTGTTTTTTAGCAAATATAAGCAAATAATTAGGCGTTGTAAAGCTCTAAATTATGAAAAATGAAAAAGCGGGTTGAAAAAAGTTAGCCACGAATTCAAGAATTTTTGCTAATAAATAGTGGTTGCATGCTAAATATAAAATCCAATTTAACGAATTACAATTCGCTAAATTGGATTTTATATTTAAATTAATTCGTGAATTCGTGGCTAACTTTTTTTAAGACAGTTTACTGAACGCATCTAAAACCAATATGGTTCGCAGGTGATTTATAATCGCCTTTTCCTCTGGTTCCTACCATATAACGTGTACAATATTGATCTGTACATAAAAATGACCCGCCACGTTGTACTTTTTTAGGTAAGTTGGGTTCTCCGGGATCGTATGATGATTCAGGACCTTGCGGATTTTTGACCACTTTGCCTTCTTCGCTTATAACAGAGTAATAATCTGCAGTATACCAATCGTTTGTCCATTCCCAAACATTTCCGCCAATATCATAAAGACCATAAGGATTTGGTTCAAATTGGGCAGTTGGCGCAATACCAATATAACCATCTTCGCCAGTATCGCCTTTCTCGATAGGAAAGTGTCCCTGATAAATATTTGCCTGAAATTTTCCTTTAGGTTTTAATGTGTTTCCCCACGCATAAAGCTGTCCTGATTTTCCGCCGCGAGCAGCAAATTCCCATTCGGCTTCAGTTGGTAATCTTTTGCCTGCCCATTTTGCATAAGCAGCGGCATCGTCATAAGAAACCTGAACTACAGGATATTTCTCTCTTCCTTTTATAGAACTTCCGGCTCCTTCCGGATGTCTCCAGTCAGCACCATGAACATAAGACCACCATTGCATATAATTGCCTAAATCGACTTTAGCGGGAGTAGGTGTGAAAACTGCTGATCCTGCAATTAAATTTTCTATTGGAGCATCAGGATATTCTTCGTGAGTTGGCTTTATTTCAGCTAATGTTACATAACCTGTCGCTTTTACGAAAGCTTCAAATTGTTCGTTTGTAACTTCAGTCTGATCCATATAAAAACCGTCTACATAAACCCTGTGTATAGGCGCGGCATCTTTTGTAACACCTTTTATGCTGCACAAACTTTCATCTTCAACGTTGCTTCCCATCGAAAATTCTCCGCCTGGAATCCAAACCATTCCTTTAGGAACTTTGCCTGATGGTTTGTTTTTATTTTCGATTGTAGGTTTAAATAATGAAGATTCTGAAGTATTTGGAGTTTCCGCACAATCCATTGCAGCCAATTTTTGTTTTGGAACAATTAGTTTTGTGTATCCATAAGCAATTGAAATGATGGATATTGTAAGTATGGCTAAAATCCAGTAGGTTTTATTTTTCATTATAATTATTTTTAATCTAAATAGTGGTTTTGGCAATAGAACGATAAAATTAAAAAAAATAACTTTATAAAACTCTATTTATTTGATAAGGTTACTATAGTTTTATTTATCTTCCTCAACCTGAACAACTTCGTATTTGTCTTTACCGTCAACCTGAACGGGTTGATAATATGTTTCTCCAAATTTTACATATTTTACATCTCCTATAGTCACTTCTTCACCGCCTTCTGGCAAGTTGTCTACAAGAGTTCCTGCTGTTGGTGCAACTACTTTATAACTGCTGCCGTCTTTTTCATAATACGTTCCTCCGTAATAATAATTATTGACTGTTCCTGTATTTACGGTCTCGGCACCACTCGGAATATTATTTACGGTTCCTCCAACTGGCGCGGGCACAGCTGTATAACCTCCGCTTGTAGGTGTATACCAAACGCCCTGATCATAATGATATTGGGTACTTTCTACACTTACCACAATTGCAGTAACGGCTAACGTCGCCACAAAAAATCCCCACGGATGCCAAACTGGTCCCCAATAAAAAGGTCTGTATGGATGAAAGAAATAAGGGTTATAAGCACGATATCGATAACCGGCATATACGTAAGGAGGGCGAACATATGGTCTTACGCCGGGTCTTACTATTGTATTACGGTTGTTGCGTACATGTACACTATTGTTTACATTGATATTTACATTATTTCGGTTTCTATTAATTGTATTACCGCTAATATTGGTGTTTTTGTTTCCTGTTTTATTTCTGTTTATAGTATTTGAATTTCTATTATTTATACCTGTTGAAGGTCTGTTAATTTTGGTTCCGCTTCCATTATATCCAGGTCTGTTGGCAGTTGTTGGTTTTTTAATTCCAGATCCTGATGCTGGTCTGTTTACTGCAGGTCTTGCCTGTGTTGCAGGTCTTGCAGGTCTCGCCTGAACGCCACCGCCAGCTCTGTGCGCACCACCACCGCCATGACGTTGTGCTATACTATCAATTGAAATCAAAAAAAATGATCCCATTAAACACATCAGTGCTGTTTTTCTAAGAATTCTTTTTATACTTTTCATTTTCAGAGTTTTATATTAGCTAAAGTTATTAAAAAAAAATAATTTCAATACGAAAATAGTGACAATATTTTAAGGTGATTTATAAAGAAATATCCCATTGAATCCTAAATCGCCAACCGGCTTCCAGAGGGAGGGTTTTGTCCTGAAAACTGAAATAACTAAATTCAGATGTAAGTTTGTTTTTATGTCCTTTAAAAAACCAGTTAAAAGCTATCGTAGTTTCGTCCTGCAAATTCTGTCTAATGGTATTATCAGGCCGGTATGCCGCATGTCTTCCGGCCATTTCTAAATGTTCCGGCCACCAATTAAAAACATTATGAAAAAAATATCCAGCCTGAACATAATATCCTTTTAAGGTTGTTGTATCATCATTATTAAGTTTATCTATAATTTGTTTGGTGTGCCATTCGCTTTGCCATGAAAAACCATGATACATAAATGCAGTTTCAAAATTCCATTGGTTTACACGATATTGCCCCGGAAGTCCGTTTTCATAACCTTCTAAATAACCGCCTCCGGATTGCGAAAATCGAGTATACGGACTACGATTTGTTAATCCTGAAAAAGCGATAATTGGAGTTGGTTTTTCATGAAATTCCAAATCGCTACCTTCAAAATCCAGAAATCTCCCCAGAAAATTCCATTGTGCACGACCAAAATACATTAGATTATTATCATCGTTTGAAGTATTTCCTCTACCAGTTCCGGTTAGGGCAGCTGCCCAATAATTAAAATCAGCAATTCCCTTTCCTTTAAGATGACCGTAGATTTCAACTCCCATTTGTCTGTCTGCGGTAAACTGGCGATTAATTAAAGATCGATCTACAGTTTGCTGTTCGCCGCTGCTTATGAATCGTTCTCGTGTATATTCAACTTTCCATTGGCCGGCTTTAAAACTTAGCCATTCCCATTTTTCAACCATGATTCTAAAATCCAATAAATTAGACTGGCTCAGTTCGTATTCCCAATAATATTTCAGCCAGGGCTCAAAAGCATGTCCGCCAACTTTTAACCTGGCACGATTAATCTTAAAAGTAGTTTGTTTATCCTGACTGTAATCATCATAAGTTAAAGGATCCTGATCATTTGGAGTAGAAAACCTAAACTGTAAACGGCTTTGTAACTGAAAAAGGAATTTATTGTCTTTCGTTCTTAATTCAATTCCTTTATCACCATATCTAAAAGTAATAATTTTGGTGGTATCTTTTTCTAACTGTGCCTGACCAGCTATACTAAATAAGAACAGTATGATTACAGCCAAACCTTTTTTTAGGTATATTATTTTGTTTTGATAATGCATACGTTTTATTGAGTTTACACAAAATTTGATAACGATTTTCTAATTATTCTTTCTTCCAAAATTTTTAGCAATTCCTAATCCAATTCCCCAGCTATCATACGCATTCCATTTAATGTCGTAACTAAAAGTTCCAAATATTTCCCATCCTTTTGGTAGTTCATAACCATATTCAGCTCCGGCACGCGTTAAAAGAAAATCTTCTTCCTTAGCAAATTCGCCTCCCATTCCCAGTAAAAAACTCCAGTGATCGTTGAGTTTATAAATTCCCATAAGGGCAGGAGCAATAGGATAACTTCTTTCAACGGTTTCTTTGTCTTCGCCGCTAGCAAGATTTTTTTCGACTTTAAATTTTTCAATAATAAAATCGGTATGCAGGCCAATTGCCCATTTTTGACTTAGATGATAAGTATAATCAATTCCCCAGGCTGGTAATGCCAGAACTTCTCTGTTTCCGTCATCGTCAATTCCTTCAAATACATGAACATGATTAATTGAAATTCCAATTTGATGATGCGGCTTAAAAGCTTCTTTTTTAATATTTTCCTGAGCAATAGATTTAATACTGCCAATCGAACTAAAAACTAGTATAAAAAGAAAGGATTTATTGAAAGAACTATTTCTATACAGCATTTTATTATGAATTTAAAATCAAACAATTATGATTGTTTCAAAACAAGGATTTTCTTAATATTTATTGTTTCATTCAAAATTAATTATTAAAAGATCTAAAAGGGATATTGAAAGACTTGACATTGTTTCATTTTATAATTTGCAACGTTAAAAATTCATTTTCGCTTATGATTTTGCAATTTAAAATATTTTAAGTTTTTGAGGATAAACTTTCCTTTGTATAATGAGTTTGTATTTAGGGTGTTATAACAATCTTCAATTTATAAGAATAGATTTTGAAACTCTTATGATTTGTTTTTATAAAAAATAGTCACTTTCAAGTATAATAATTAAATTTGCCACCTGAAAAACAACAACAACACTTACTATGTATAAATTGATAATTCGTCCAATACTTTTTTGGTTTGATCCGGAAGAAGTGCATTACTTTACTTTTTCATTTGTTAAATTCATTTCAAAAATTCCAGGCGTTTCATCCATTATCAAATCAGTTTACGAAGTAAAAGACACTCGTTTAGAACGTGAAGTTTTCGGAATTAAATTCAAAAATCCGGTTGGACTTGCAGCAGGATTTGATAAGGATGCGAAGCTGTATAAGGAACTTTCTGATTTTGGTTTTGGATTTATCGAAATAGGAACGGTAACGCCGGTTGGACAGGAAGGAAATCCTAAAAAGCGTTTGTTCCGTTTAAAAGAAGATCAGGCGATTATTAACCGAATGGGGTTTAATAACGGCGGAGTTCTTGAAGCCGTAGAACGTTTAAAAAAGAATTCAGGCGTTTTAATTGGTGGAAATATAGGTAAAAACAAAGTAACGCCAAACGAAAATGCCGTTGACGATTATGTCATTTGTTTTGATGCTTTGTTTGATCATGCTGACTATTTTGTTGTGAATGTAAGTTCGCCAAATACACCAAATTTAAGGGCATTACAAGATAAAGAACCTTTGACAGCTTTGTTGCAAACCTTACAAAACAGAAATGTTGAAAAGCAAAAAACAAGCACTCAAAAAATAAAACCAATATTACTGAAAATTGCTCCGGATCTTACAGACGAGCAATTACTGGATATTATTGATATTGTAAAAACAACTCAAATTGCAGGAGTAATTGCAACAAATACGACGATTTCAAGAGATGGTTTACAATCTGAAAACCAATCAGAAATGGGCGGATTATCAGGAAAGCCATTAACCAAACGTTCGACAGAAGTAATTCGTTTTCTTTCGGAAAAAAGCAATAAAGCATTCCCGATTATTGGAGTAGGAGGAATACATGCTGCAGATGATGCTATCGAAAAATTAAACGCCGGTGCAAGCTTAGTACAATTGTATACCGGATTTATTTATGAAGGCCCGGCATTGATAAAAGCCATCAATAAAAAGATTTTAAAGCAATTGTAAAAGCAATATCTTTTTGATAAATAAATCGGAATATTATGAATTATGCTGTAAAAAGGTATTAATTTAAAATATTCCGATTTTTTATACATATAAATAAAGAAAATTATAACTTTTATTTCTTTAAAAAAGAAACTAACTTAGCCTTTACAAAAGAATAAGCTTTGAATAAAGAAATCAAAATTATCGAATGTCCTCGTGATGCCATGCAAGGCATCAAAACTTTTATTCCCACTGAAAATAAAGTTATCTACATTCAGGCTTTGCTTCGCGTAGGGTTTGATACCATTGATGTTGGAAGTTTTGTTTCTCCCAAAGCAATTCCGCAAATGCAGGATACTGCCGAAGTTTTGGCACAACTTGATCTTTCTCAGACTACGAGCAAATTATTGGCTATAATTGCCAATACACAAGGAGCTGCTTTGGCTTCAGAACAGGAATCTATTCAGTATCTGGGATTTCCTTTTTCGATATCAGAGAATTTTCAAATGCGTAATACGCATAAAACTATAGCAGAATCTTTAGTAACATTGGAAGAAATTCTTGAAATTGCCGATAAAAAAAATAAGGAAGTAGTAACCTATCTTTCAATGGGTTTCGGAAATCCGTATGGAGATCCGTGGAATGTTGAAATTGTAAGCGAATGGACTGAAAGACTTTCTAAAATGGGAGTGAAAATTTTATCCCTTTCTGATACTGTTGGGACTTCAACGCCGGAAGTGATCACGTATCTTTTCTCCAATTTAATTCCACAATATCCTCAAATAGAATTTGGTGCACATTTGCATACAACACCAAACAGCTGGTTCGAAAAAATCGATGCCGCTTCTAAAGCTGGCTGTACACGTTTCGATGGCGCAATTCAGGGTTTTGGCGGATGCCCAATGGCAACTGATAAATTGACAGGAAATATGCCCACAGAAAAATTGATTTCTTATTTTACTGCCAATAAAAAATCAACTGGCTTAAATTCATTAAGTTTTGAAAGTGCTTATAACGAAGCTTCAAAATTATTTGGAAAATTTCATTAGAAGAAAAAGACGAAATAAAATAATTTCAAGTACAAATATTTAATATTCCCATTATACTATTAAATAATAAAAAGACTACATTTACGTATAAATACAAACAATAAACAACTATCAAATAACGTTGTTTATATTTATTCAAATACTCAGCCATGAAATCAAACTTTATCAGCACGATTTCTAAAATTTTAATTTTAGTTCCTTTATTCTTTTCATGCTCAAGTGATTTAGATTTTGATCAGGTTAATGATTTCAAATTGGAACCTGTTTTCGTAGCAAATTTGGCTTATTTTGACATTCCTGCAACTCAACTTATAAATGACGGAAGTTTAGAGGTCTATCCTGATGTAGCTAATTTTGATGCTTTCAGAGATAAATACTTTTCAGATCATCTGGTTAAGGCAGAACTCGATTTCGAAATCGAAAATACCATAATCAGAGCATTTAGAATCGATATCATGCTTTTGGATGCTAATGATCAGGTACTTGAAACAGATTCGTATAATGTTCCGGCCTATTCAGGAACCTCAAATATTATTAAATTTCCAACAGAGGTATTCGAAAACCAAAGATTAGATCTCTTAAAAAGAACCGTAAAACTAGGTTTTTTAGTTACAATGGCGCCTGGACCTCCATTAGATAAAAATAGTACAGGTGATTTAAAATTTCGCTCAGGTGCAACTGTTTATATGGAAATCGAATGAGAATAATATATCTGATTTTAGTACTAGGTTTTCAGCTTTCCTGCTTTGCTCAAAATAAAGAAGTGCTGTATAATTTTACCGCCATTCCGCAATCATTGCTCGTAAATCCCGGAGCCGATGTTTCGTATAAATTTTATTTCGGAGTTCCAATTTTATCCGGAATTTCTGCTAATTTAGGATCCAGCAGTTTTTCTGCTTATGATTTATTTGGCAATAACGGCGTTGATTTTAATGATAAAGTCAGAAATATTATAAACCATTCATCCAATAAAGATAAAACTCAGGTCAACCAACAGCTCGAAATATTTTCAGGAGGTTTTAGAGTAGGAGGAAAGGAAAGTCAATCTTATATTTCGTTTGGAGCTTATCAGGAATTTGATTTTTTAATGTACTTTCCAAAAGATATTGCAATTTTAGCAGTAGATGGAAATCAAAATTATATTGGTAAATCCTTCAATCTCGCCGATCTTAATGTTAGAGCTGAGGTTCTTTCTGTTTTTCATGTAGGATTTCATAAAAAAATAAATGAAAAAGTTGTTTTAGGAGGACGTGCCAAAATTTATTCCAGTGGCGCCAACGCTACATCAACCCATAATTCAGGATATATTTATACGGGAAAAAGTATTGACGGACCTAATATGTACAATCAGGTCATTTCTTCTAATTTAGAATTGAAAACCTCCGGTCTTAGCAAATTTACCAAAGACGAATACGAAGGCAGTATTCCGAGTGATATTGCGCACAATACTTTTTTTAACGGAAGTTTAGGTTTGGGCCTTGATGCCGGAATTACTTATTATATTAAAGATAATCTGCAATTTACGGCAAGTATCATAGATCTGGGTTTTATAAAACAGTCAAAAGATATTGAAACATTAACCTATAAAGGAAATTATACTTATAACGGTGCAAATCCTAGTTTTGATGCTTCAAATAATCCTGATGATGTTTTTGATGACTTTAAAAAAGCTATTCCGCGTGATACTTTATATAATAAATACACGACTTGGCGGCCAACAAAATTATACTCGTCAATTCAATATTCATTTGGAGAATCCCGCTCTGGCGATGAATGCAATTGCAAAGGAAAAATCAATAGCAGATATCTAAATGCAGTTGGCGGACAACTATTTGCCATGACAATGCCAACCGAACCATACGTTGCTTTAACCGCTTTTTATAAACGAAGTATTTTCGAAAAATTAGATTTTAAAGCCACTTATACATTCGATCCGTATTCTAATAAAAACATTGGTTTAGGGCTTTCAGGAACACTCGGAAAATTAAATATGTATGTTCTCGTTGATAATGTCCTCGAATATAAAGACGTCTCAAAAGCTAATAGTATCGCATTTCAATTTGGTTTCAACTTGGTTTTCCAAAATTCGGAGGACTGATTTTTTTACCATATAAGTGATGTAAGTTCATTTCATCCATTTTTAGTACCAGTAATATGGCTTGTCAGTTCGAGCGGAGTCGAGAACTATACGTAAAGTAATATCAATTAGACCTAAGAAATTAAATGAACTTGTATCACTTATATGGTTAAAATGGTATTTATTAATTTATAAGAATCTTCCTGTAAAGTTAAATTTATGAATAAGTTAGTAATCAAGTTTCCAATTTATTCACTATATTTGCACGCAATTCAACTAGAAATTGCAACATGATAGCACACAACTCCAAGATTATCGGCGAAGGTTTAACTTACGACGATGTATTATTAGTACCTAACTACTCGAATGTGCTTCCTCGCGAAGTGAGTATCAAATCAAAATTTTCACGAAATATAACACTAAACGTTCCTATAGTATCAGCTGCTATGGATACTGTTACCGAAAGTGCAATGGCAATTGCTATGGCGCAAGAAGGCGGAATTGGTGTTTTGCATAAAAATATGACCATCGAGCAGCAAGCGGCGAAGGTTAGAAAAGTAAAGCGTGCTGAATCAGGAATGATTATCGATCCGGTAACTTTGCCAATGACTTCGACAATTGCAGATGCAAAAAACGCGATGAAAGAATTCGGAATTGGCGGAATTCCAATCGTTGACGAGAACAGAATCTTAAAAGGAATCGTTACAAACCGTGATTTACGTTTCGAAAAAAACGGATCAAGACCAATCGCTGAGGTAATGACAAGTTCAAACTTAGTAACTGTTGCCGAAGGAACTTCATTAGAACAAGCCGAAGTAGTTTTACAAGGACATAAAATTGAAAAATTACCAGTTGTAAACGCTAATTATGAATTAGTTGGTTTAATCACTTTCAGAGATATTACAAAATTGACTCAAAAACCAATCGCTAACAAAGATGTTTTTGGTCGTTTAAGAGTCGCTGCCGCAATTGGAGTTACAGGTGATGCAGTTCAAAGAGCAGAAGCATTAGTAAATGCCGGAGTAGATGCTATCATAATTGATACAGCTCACGGACATACAGAAGGTGTTGTGAATACCTTAAAAGAAATAAAATCAAAATTCCCAAATATTGATGTAATTGTTGGAAACATTGCAACTCCGGAAGCAGCTAAATATTTAGTTGAAAATGGAGCTGATGGTGTAAAAGTAGGAATCGGACCGGGTTCTATCTGTACAACCCGTATCGTTGCAGGTGTTGGTTTTCCTCAATTTTCAGCAGTTCTTGAAGTAGCAGCTGCTATAAAAGGAACTGGAGTTCCGGTAATTGCAGATGGTGGAATTCGTTATACAGGTGATATTCCTAAAGCAATCGCTGCAGGAGCTGACTGTGTAATGTTGGGTTCATTATTGGCAGGAACAAAAGAATCTCCGGGTGAAACGATCATCTTTGAAGGAAGAAAATTCAAATCATACCGCGGAATGGGTTCAGTTGAAGCCATGCAAACCGGTTCAAAAGACCGTTATTTTCAGGATGTTGAAGACGACGTTAAAAAATTAGTTCCGGAAGGAATCGTAGGTCGTGTTCCTTACAAAGGTGAATTAAACGAAAGTATGCTTCAGTTTGTTGGAGGTCTTCGTGCCGGAATGGGATACTGTGGTTCAAAAGACATCCCGACTTTACAAGAAACCGGACGTTTTGTAAGAATCACGTCAAGCGGAATTACTGAAAGTCATCCACATAATGTTACAATCACTAAAGAAGCTCCAAATTATTCGAGATAATTTTAATGAATTTAGAGTTTAAATTAAAAGATGTTCTTGAAGTTGAATTGTATTATGGATTTTATGATATCTATATTTTAGGTGGTTTTGATGTAAAGGTAAATGATGATTTTTTTGTTGAAATTATTGATTTAAAAACAAATGAATCAATGCTTTTAAGAGAAAAAAACTTAAAACCCCGAGATTATAAAAATAGAAAAAGAGCTGTGAAATTTTTTAGCTTTCAGGTTGCTAATAAGTCAAGGTATAGAATTTCTGTTCATAATTATGAAGACTTAACAGTAACTCATTCAATGATCGGGACCAATCCATTTAGTATTTTTAATTTGTTAAAAAAGCTATTTGGAATAAAACAGAAGCAAATTCAGTTAGATGAAGTTGAAATATTAATTTGTTAGAATATTTAGATAATTAACAAAAAGGCGTAAGAGTTTGATTCTTACGCCTTTTTTTGTTTTTTTGCAGCTAATCCCGCTATCCGTTATAATCTTTTGTGGCGAACCCCGCCACAAAAGGATTTCCACTTCTATCGGGGCTAGGACAGTAGTTTTCATAAGAATATTTCGTTTGCATTGTCATTGCGAGGAACGAAGCAACCACATTTGCAAAATCAAAACTTATGTCAATTATTAGTGAGGTTGCTTCGTTCCTCGCAATGACATGCCATGCGCAATCTATTTAACGTCCGATTAAAATGAACTTATATCACTTATATGGTGAAAAAAAATTATTTAATTCTCACCACCACGACTATTCAAAATATCTTCAGCAGTAATATCAGAATGTAATAACCCTTCCATTTTTTTTGTCATTCGCTGTGCTTCTAAAGCATAACCAAACATTTTTTGCTCGTAATCATCAATAGCCGATTGTAAATCTGAAAATTCACCATTAGTTAAATTTTCTGTTAAATGATAAGCATCTAACAAGCCCATATTCACACCTTCTCCTGCGAATGGAGGCATTAAATGCGCTGCGTCACCGACTAAAGTAATATTTGAATGTTTTTTCCAGGGCTCTTCCAAAGAAAATAATCTTAGAGGCAAGCCAGAGAAATCTGTAGCAGCAGAGAAGAATTTTTTATAATCGTCGCCCCAATTTTCAAAAGTTTTGTTTAAAAAAGCAATAACCGAAGTATTATCTTCAAACGCAATACCGTGGTTTAAAACCCAGTTCTCATCAGCTTTAAAAGAAACTCCAAAATGTATTGATCCGTCGCGTAAAGTATGTGTATAAAACATTTTTTGTTCGCCCATTGCCATTACATTTCCGTCACCATATTTAGGTTTAAATTCCGGATAATCGTGATCTGGATTTTCGATTTCACCCTGAATAATATAAGTTCCGGAAAGTGGAGGTTCTTTATCGGTTACAAATTTTCGGGCATTTGATCTTCCTCCATTGGCAACAATTACAAAGTCAGCAGTAACTTTATTTCCGTTTTTGAATTCCAAAAAATACTGTTCCCCAACTTTTTCAATATTTGTCAATTGACTGTCCCATGCAACTGTATTTTCCTGAAGATTGTCCAACATAATTTTTCTTAAATCGTTTCGGTCGATTTCAGGTCTTGAATAAGCATTTTCTTCAGTTGGAATTTCATCCGAAGTTATATTTCCGTGCATATCAGCCATTTTTTCACCGGTTGGTCTTGCGTATTTATAGAATTCCTCCATTAAACCCGCTTTTTGAATCGCTTTTTGTCCTGAATCAGCATGAATGTCCAGCGTTCCGCCTGAAGTTCTGGCTTGTGCATTTAAATCTCTTTCGTAAACCGTTACATCAGCGCCATTAATTTGTAAAATTCTGGCAGTAGTTAATCCAACTGGTCCGCCACCAATAATGGCAATTTTTTTATTTTCTATAAGTGAAGTATTCATTTGTATTTTATTTAATTGATATTGTATGATTGAAATTGATTGTCATTACAATTGAATTTTGACATTGCAATTGCAATTAACTTTTGATATTGTCATTGATATTGTCATTGATATTTATTTTAAGGCGTCAAAGCTTTTATAACTAGATTAAAAGCTTCATCATTTATTTCTTTTGTGAAAACAAACGGCTTTCCGGACATGGATTTTCCTTCTCTGTGAAGTTCTAAAAGAGAATAAAGCGTTCCATAAGCAATGCTCCAAAAAACTTCAAACGTGATAGCAAGAAGTTCTTTCTTTTCGATAGACTTGGTAATAAATTTTGACATTTGTTCCTTAAAGTCTGTAGTGATTTCAGATAAAATAGCATCGCCGTAAGTCGAATGTTTTAAGAGTTCTATACAATCAACTTGCAAAGGAAACTGGATTGTATATCTTGATCTGTTTTCCCATTGTTTGCGTAAACCTTCTACAAATGACATTTCTGGAGAAAATCCGACAAGCATTTCTTCAAAGAATTTTTTTCCAATATCAATTCCAATCTTCCGAATCAAATCTTCTTTATCAGAATAATATATATAAAGTGTCGCTACAGAAATGCTACATTCTTTCGCTAATCGGTTCATACCAAAACCTTCAACACCTTGTGAAACCAGCATTTCTATGGCTTTTTGCTTTACAATTTCTTCTTTATTATTATCTCTTGTTCTCATAATCTGATTTATTATGATGCAAATATATTAAAAATAAATGAACGTTCGCTTATTTATTAAAAAAAGATGCAAAGTTGCAAAGTTTCAGAGTACAAGGTTTTTCTCATTTTATGTCATTTCGGACGAAGATTTCTCCTTCGTCGAAATTGACAAATCAATAGCTTTGCGTCTTCGCGACTTTAATACAAAAAAAACAGCCAATACATTTAGTATCGGCTGAATCTGTAAGGAAATTGAAAATTAGTTTTTATAATAACTTTTAAAATATATGCTATAATTATGGAGTAGGAGTTTGCTCGCCTTCTCTAAGCTTTTGATTGTCTAAAATCTTTTGTAAAAAAGGTTGGGTTTGGGTTTCTATTTCAGATTCTGAAATATCCAGCGCTTTAGGATCTTTAACTAATCCGAGCCATGGTTTTGGTCCATCAAAATTATAACTTCCAAAAACAATTACCGGAGTTCCCTTAACTTTTACATTTTCTTTATCTTTTAAGATCCATTCATCGGCCCATTTATAAAGATATTTGGCGTCACTTTCTTGTAATCTTAAACAAGAATGCGAAGCTGGATATCCAGGTAATGCATATTCGTGAAAACCAACGCCTAATTTATTTTCGATATTAAAATTCCATTTTAAATCCCATTCGTCGTTAAAAGTGCTGGTTGTTTTTTCGGCTTTCCAATTCGTGAAAAATAATCCGGTTGGAGTAGGATCTTTTTTTCTTCCCATGTTAGTGGGACCTGTAAGAACCAATTCGCCATTTTCGTATGCGGCAAAAGCCTGAGCGGGATAAGAAAAAATAATTACTTTTGAAATATCTTCTAAAGCTGCTACATGTGTTGGAAACGGAAGATAATAAACTATATCGCCACTAAAATCCTCAGGAATTACAACTGAATCTAATTTAGCAAAATTGGCTTTATCGGTTCTGTTTAAAGCAAATGCAATACGCAATTTACTACTGTCAGTTTCATTAGCTTTTAGCCATTCTTTTGTTTTTTCAAAGTGATACGAAACAGATTTTGGCTTTGTATGTTCAATTGTTTTTTTGGGTTTAGCTTTCTCTTTTGTTTCAGTTGACTCATTTTTTTTGCATGAACCTAATAAAACTAAGACAAGTACAAGGAGGATATTTGATGTGTAATATAACTTTTTCATAAACTGGTTTTTTATTACTGTAAAGTTATTTTATTCACCTCTTAAAAAGCTTACACAATTTTTTGATTTGTTTATTTGATTCTCATTTACAAGATTAATTTCAGTTCAAACATTTCGTCCAGTAACACTTTAAAAAGTTCAAACAATGAATTTAAAGTTTCAAGATTATCGACTTTACCATCCATATAATATGATAATTCAAATTCATTTTCCGGAAGTTTTCCCTCCCAAATTCCTTTTTGATCACAAATCTGGATATTTACTTCCTTTTGTAATATAATACTGTTTCTGATTTCTTTATTACGTAATAATGTTTTTGTTTTAAACTCATTATTGCTTTTGATAGTAAACGCTTTATCAAAATCAGGATAACCAATTTGAATATCTTGTGCTCCAAATATTTTTTCTATTTTACGGATAAATCCTTCGTTGTAAATTTCAAATTTCAAATTATCTTTTACCGCAATTGGTGCAATAACACGCGTTAGGAAACTACTATGTTTTCCTGACCACAGTCTATAATTATCAAAAACAATTTTCCAATTTTTGTATTCAATTGTTGCCGAATCCGATCGCCAGGAATAGCCTTCTGCAAAAGTTCCATTGGTTTCTTTTGCAAATTCTTGCCAGATATTGATTTTATTTTTAGAAGCGTCTAGCATTGATTCTTTATTTAATGCTGGTTAGAAATTCAGAAACATTCTTAGTCCATTCTACTTGGTTTTTTATCAGGTAGTTTTCATGTCCCGTATTTTTATAGATGCTTAGTTTTTTTAGACCTTTCAAATTCGCATAAATTTCATCGATTTCTTTTCGGCTAACACTTTTATCTTTTTCTCCATACAATAATAAAGTTGGACAGCTTATAGTTTTTGCATATGCAGTCGGGTTATGGCTAAATCCCCAAAAACCATTTTCAATTCCTCCCCAAAACAATAAAATCCCAGCCATTGGAAAAGTTGGTACATTCATTTTATTGAATCTCGCGCAAACTGTTTCGTACATTGTACCAAACGGACATTCGATTATTATTCCTTTTGGTTTTATTTGGTTATCATTAATACATTTCATTATTGCAGCCGCTCCCATGGAAGTACCAAATAAGTATATGTTTTTTTCTCCTGTTTGCGTTAAATAATCAAATGTTGTTTTTACTTCTTCAGCTTCTTTATATCCAATTGTAGTTTGATTTCCATCTGAGTTTCCACTTCCCATAAAATCTACAAGCATTGTATTGAAGCCAAGTTTTATAAATTCATTAGATTTATCAATCATTGCAGATTTGTTTCCACCATAACCATGAAATAGAATAATTGTTCCTTTTGAATTTTTAGTTTTGATTAACCAACATTCAATTTCCTTATTGCTTTTTAATCTTAAGGTTTGATATTTTTGAAGAGGAAATTTTGTATTTTTTGGTTTAGGATTATTCACTCCAAAAAATAAAGTTTTTGCCTTTTCAAACGAAGATAGTTTTTCGGGACTATCAGTTTTTACAGATTCGTTTTCTGTAAAATGGGTAAATTTGTAGGCATGAAAAAAAGCAATAATATTGACAAATAGAAAAACAATCAGGATGAGAATACTATATTTTTTCCAATTTTTAAATAATTTCATTGAGAGTTTGTGTAATAAAAAGAACGATATTGTCCTTATTCAACAGGTTTCAAATTATACTCAAACTGTGTATATTTTGAATCTAAAAATACTCAAAAAAATGAATCAGGAAATTTAAAAAACGAAATAAAATAACAATTTAAATAAATCAACAAATTCGGGGTAATTGTTCCCCAATTAGTGGCGATAAAACCCGTTTTCCTCCAAATGCACTCTTAACCACTATTTTTGAAGGATGTTCAGGAGTAACAAAACCAATACACGAGGCATTTGGATTTGCGTTTTGTAAAACTTTCAATACATCTTCTTTAATTTTTTCATCAACGATACAAACAAATACACCTTCATTTGCTACATACAAAGGATCAAGTCCAAGTAATTCGCAGGCACTTTTTACCTGATTTTCGACTTTAATGTTTTCGTCAAAAAGTGTAATTCCAAAATTGCTTTCCGTTACGATTTCGTGTAATACAGAGGCTAATCCGCCGCGCGTAGCATCTCTCAAAAAATGAATTTTATCGCCATATTTTTCAATTAGATCAAAAACAATTTCATTTAAGTTTGTGGTATCGCTCAAAATATCACTTTCAAATTCAAGACCTTCCCGCTCTGACATAATCGCCATTCCGTGAGATGCAATGGGACCATTTATAAGAACAGCATCGTTTTTAAGAATATTTTGAATTTTTATAGCTGTGTTTTGATGAACAATTCCGATTCCTGAAGTATTGATATAAATTTTATCACCTTTCCCTTTTTCGACCACTTTTGTATCTCCGGTAACTATAAAAACGCCAGCTTTGTCGGCTGCAGATTTCACAGATTTGATGATTTGAGTAAATTCATCTAAGCTAAAACCTTCTTCGATTATTAAGGATAAAGAAAGGTATTTAGGAATCGCACCACACATTGAAAGGTCATTTACAGTACCGTTTACAGCAAGTTCGCCAATATTTCCTCCCTTGAAAAATACTGGAGAAATCACATAACTATCGGTAGAAAATGCTAAGCTGCCTTGCAGATTTATAAAAGCGCCGTCGTGGCGAACATCTAAAATATCATTTTTTAAAATTTTTAAAATGACATTGTTTAATAATTGCGTCATGTGTTCTCCACCACTTCCGTGATGCAGGTAAATTGCTTCTGAACTTGTAGAATTACTCATCTTTTACATTTAAATTTCTTCACCCATTTCCTTTAAAACCGCCATGGTGAGTTTTGCTTCTTCTTCATCAATAATTCCAATAGCGGCACCAACATGCACTAAAACATAATCGCCTTCTTTTGCTTCAGGAACAAGTGTTAAGTTTACTTCTTTAATAATTCCTTCAAAAGAAACTTCGCCAATTCTAAACGTTTCATCAAGTTGTGTGGTTACTCTTTTGAGCTGACCCGGAATAGCTAGACACATACTATTATTGTTTTACAGATTGTTTTAAATACGTGTACCAAGCTTCTAATCCTTCTCCTGATGTGGCAGAAACTTCAAAAAACTCTAGTTTTGGATTTACCTTTTTTGCGTATTCTTTCAATTTATTTAAATCAAATTTTAAATACGGCAGCAAGTCAATTTTATTGATAATACAAACCTGCGATCCATCAAACATATCTGGATATTTTAACGGTTTGTCTTCACCTTCAGTTACCGATATAATTACAATACGCTTAGATTCTCCGAGATCAAACATAGCAGGACAAACTAAATTTCCAACATTTTCAATCATCATGATAGAATCCGGTTTTGGTTTTAATTCCTTAATGGCTCTCGAAATCATTTCGCTATCAAGATGACAGCCTTTTCCGGTATTTATTTGGATAACAGGAACATTAAGTTTATGAATTCGGTCTGCATCATTTGTAGTTTGCTGGTCTCCTTCAATAACAGAGAAATCTATTTTATTTTTTAAATCGGCAATTGTTCGTTCTAATAAAGATGTTTTACCAGATCCGGGAGAACTGACCAGGTTGATTGAAAAAATATTTAAGGCTTCAAAATACCCTCTGTTTCTTTCAGCCTTTAACTGGTTTTTTTGTAAAATATCTTTTTCTAATTGTACAATGTTTATTTCGTGACTGTGATGATGACTATTATCGTGGTCATGATGATGGTCGTGATCGTGTTCATGATCATGAAACAACTCATTATTATGATGATGGTGAAAATTAGTATTATGAGAATGTTTTTCGCCCATTTTAGTAAATCTTACTTCATTCTCATCTGAACTACATCCGCAAGTGGTACACATACAATTTATTTTATAATTAATTTTTTGATTTTTAGTTCTTTACCAGTCAAAATTTCTTTGAAAGGACTATTGCAATCGGGGCAGCTGTCATATATTTTTTCGATAAAAAAGATATGGCCACATTCCGCACATTTGCCTTTTCCAATTGGTTGATCCACAAACAACTTCGCCTTATCTAAAACACTATTGTTAATACATTGTGGCCAAATAAAATAGAAAGAATCCATCTCGATTCCGGACAATTTTCCTATTTCCAGATAAATGGCTAAAATTTTTTGCCCTTTAATTTTAACCACCTCTTCATGCGCTGTTTTTACAATCGAAGAGACAATAGAAAGTTCATGCATATCGATAATTTTTTTCTTTAGGATAAAGACATTTTTCAGGAGCAATTTAAGTTGATAAAAAAAAGAACAATATGACATTTGTCATATAATTACTATAAATATTAGATAAAATTTGGCAAAAATATATAGAATGAAGAGTTTGTTTGCATTATTAGCTATCCAGTAAAGTAAAAAAGGATGAGGTATTTTAAAAATTAATTCAGATGGAGGATAGAGAAAAAATTAATGAGACCTATTATAATAGTATAGAAAGGCAGGGCTACAATAGAAGGGATTTTTTAAAATTCGTAGCTTATATAGGAGCTTACATGGGGGTTCAGAGCTCTGCTATTGGACAAATTACAAAGGCATTAGAAACAACACCAAGATTACCTGTCATCTGGGAACATTTTCAGGAATGTACCTGTTGCAGCGAATCTTTTATTCGTTCAGATCATCCTATCGTTGCAGATATTATTTTGGACAAAATTTCTTTAGATTATACATTAACCTTAATGGCGGCATCCGGTCATCAGGCGGAAGCGGCTAAAAAAGCCACAATGGATAAATACAAAGGAGAATATATTCTTTGTGTGGAAGGTTCTATCCCGATGGGAGCCGATGGAAATTACTGCTGTATTGGAGGCCGAAGTGCTGTAGAAATACTAAAAGAATCTGCGGCAGGCGCAAAAGCAATTATTGCCTGGGGAAGCTGTGCAACATCAGGATGCGTGCAGGCTGCAAAACCAAACCCTACAGGCGCTGTGCCTATCAATAAAATCATTACAGATAAACCCATAATCAATGTGCCGGGCTGTCCTCCAATAGGGGAAGTTATGGCGGGTATTATTGTACACGTTGTGGCTTTCGGAAAATTACCTGAATTAGACAGTGCAGGCAGACCAAAAGCATTTTATTCAAAAAGAGTTCATGACAGCTGCTACCGCCGACCATATTTTGACGCAGGATTATTTGCTGAAAATTTTGATGATGAAAATGCCAAAAAAGGATATTGTTTATACAAAGTGGGCTGTAAAGGACCGAGTACTTACAATGCCTGCGGAAACATGAAATGGAATGGTGGAGTAAGTTACCCAATTCAATCCGGACACGGTTGTTTAGGCTGTAGCGCCAAAGATTTTTGGGATGCCGGAAGTTTCTATTCCAGAGATTTATCAATAGGAGGCGATGTCGAGTTAAATGCTGATACTTTAGGAAAACTAGCGCTGGGAGCGACCGTAGTTGGACTTGGAGCGCATGCTGTTATTTCGAATGCTTCTAAAAGAAAAGAGCTGAATGACGGAATAAATCAAGGCATCGAAAACGAAAAAAAATTAGAAGATTTATAATATAAAAGATAAAAAAATGTCAGAAAGAATAGTGGTTGATCCCATTACTAGAATAGAAGGACATCTTAGAGCCGAAGTAGAAATCTCTGATGGTACGATACAAGAAGCTTTTTTATCTTCTACGATGGTTAGGGGTCTTGAAAATATTGTAAAAGACAGAAACCCAAAAGATGTTTGGGCATTTGTACAACGTACTTGTGGGGTTTGCACGGCTTCGCATGCTACAGCCTCAATACGTTCTGTTGAAGATGCGCTTGGAATTGTAGTTCCGCCAAATGCCGAAATGGTTCGAAATATGATGCTTGGCGCTTTGTACCTGCACGATCACGTAGTTCATTTTTATCATCTTCATGCTTTTGATTGGGTCGATGTAATCAGTGGTTTAAACGCAGATCCGGTAAAAACATCGCAATTGGCACAATCAGTTTCAAATTGGCCAAAAAGCTCGCCGGGTTATTTCTCAGATTTACAAAAAAGATTAAAACGATTTGTAGCAAGTGGTCAACTGGGCATTTTTGCAAATGGATATTGGGGACATCCTCAAATGAAATTACCGCCTGAGGCTAATTTAATGGCTACAGCGCATTATCTGGAAGCCTTAGAATGGCAAAAAGAAATTGTAAAAGTTCATGCTATTTTTGGAGGTAAAAATCCACATCCTAACTTTTTGGTAGGAGGTATGGCTTGCTCCATAAATCTTGACGATGCAAGTGGTTTAAATGCAGAAAGACTAGCTCATGTAAGACAGCTTTTAGAAGAAGGAAAAAGATTTGTAGAACAAGTTTATCTTCCGGATGTTCTGGCTATTGCTGGTTATTATAAGGATTGGGGTGCTATTGGCGGGTTTCATAATTTTATGTCTTCCAGAGAATTTCCTATGCAGGGACATAATAATACCAATGATATCAATTTCAAATTTCCGTCAGGAGTTATTTTAAATAAGGATTTAACCAAAGTTCATGACTTAGATTTAAGAGATCTAAAAACCGTAGAAGAGTATGTAAATAGTTCCTGGTATGATTATGAAGGAGATGGAAATTTAGGAAAACAACCCTGGAGCGGAGAAACCAAAATAAACTACACAGGCCCAAAACCGCCTTACACGCATTTAGATGTAGATAAAAAATATAGCTTTATAAAAACGCCAAGATGGAAAGGTCATGCGATGGAAGTAGGTCCATTGGCAAGAATGTTAGTTGGTTATGCTTCCGGAAGAGAAGAGTTTAAAGAAATTATAGATTCAGCTTTATCTAAATTACAAGTTCCTGCCGGAGCCTTATTTTCGACTTTAGGAAGAACGGCTGCAAGAGCTTTAGAATCGCAATTGGTTGCCAATTGGAACTTAGAATTTTTTGATAATTTGATCAATAATATCAAAAATGGAGATACCAAAATGGCCAACATGGAAAAATGGGAAACTTCAACCTGGCCAAAAGAATCGAAAGGAGTAGGAATTGTAGAAGCTCCAAGAGGTGCTTTGAACCACTGGATTGTGATCAAAGATGCCAAAGTAGCCAATTATCAGCAAGTAGTTCCATCAACCTGGAATGCTTCTCCAAGAGATCCAAAAGGACAGCGATCACCTTATGAAAGTTCATTATTAAATACCCCGGTTGCAAATGCGGAATTGCCATTAGAAATTATTAGAACGATACATTCTTTTGATCCCTGCATTGCATGCGCTGTGCATTTATATGATGAAAAAGGCGAAATAATTAAGGCCATAAATGATATTACAACTTGTATTGTTTAACATTCAACAATAGGTTATGCCACAAACTAGCGATTATAAAAGAGCCTACATTTGGGAATTACCCATACGAATTTTTCATTGGGTAAATGCTTTATCCATCACAGTACTGGTTATTACAGGATTTATTATTGCAAATCCGCCCGGGATAATATCGAATAAAGAAGCTTCAGGACAATTTTGGTTTGGATACATCCGGGAAATTCATTTTATATCAGCCTATCTGTTTTTGGCTGTCTTTATTTTGAGGGTTTATTTTGCCTTTAAAGGAAATAAATACGCCAATTGGAAAGTGTTTTTTCCCTTCAAAAAAGAAGGCTTCGGAAGAATGTGGCATGTAATTAAATATGATATTTTTTTACAAAACGAAAAAGGCAATATTCCGCCCAATGCTGTTGTTGGGCATAATAGTGTTGCGGCAGCTTCTTATCTAGTCATGTTTTTGATGGCGCTTGTTATGATAGCAACAGGATTTGCTTTATATGCTCCGGCTTCGACTTGGTTTTTACCAAAGATGTTTGGCTGGGTTACGGATCTTTTAGGCGGGGATTTTAATGTCAGAATCATTCATCATTTTACTACCTGGACTTTTATTTTGTTTGCAATTGTACACATTTATCTGGTTTTTTTCCACGATTGGTTAGAAGGACGAGGAGAAGTTTCGGCTATGGTTAGCGGGTATAAGTTTGTTCATGCAGAAAGAGTTAAAAAAGAAGAAACCGCTAAAGAAATAGAAATGGAAGATCAGGAACAAAAAGTTGTAAAGCAGAAAAAATGATCACAGAAAAATTTCATACAGAAGTTAAATTAGATGAATTTCATTCGAATGGAAACGAAATCCTGGTACTTGGTATTGGAAATTATCTAATGGGAGATGAAGGAGTTGGTGTTCACTTTATTAATAGAATTCAGGAATCTGATTTTCCCGATAATATTTCTTTTATAGACGGAGGAACGGGAGGCTTTACTTTAATTCCTTATATCGAAAATCACAGAAAAGTGATTATTGTCGATGCAACAATCGATGGAAAAGAAGAGGGAACTATCGCTCTTTTAAAACCTAAATTTTCTAACGACTTTCCTATTTCTTTAAGCGGTCATAATTTTGGATTAAAAGACATGGTAGAAATTTTAACCATGCTCGATACGATGCCTGAAATTTATTTGTATACGATTACGATCTCTAAAATGGAACCCATGTGTATGAAACTTTCTCCAAAAGTGGATGCTGCAATAAAAGAAGTGACAGATAAAATCATTCGGTTAATTGATAATTTTAATTAAAAAGTATTGAGCAATTCTTTTCAAATAATCATTTCCGGACGTGTACAAGGTGTAGGTTTTCGTCCTTTCATTTATAATTTAGCTGCTGAATTTAAATTGAAGGGTTACGTTTCTAATAATGAATTTGGAGTAATTGTAATCGTAAAAGGAGCAACTGAAAGGGTTTCAGAATTTTATAAAGAAATAGAAAAAAGATGCCCGAAAAATGGTAAAATAACGGACATTGAAATTTCTGAAATTTTTGAAGAATTTGAAGAGGAAGATTTTCAAACCTTTTATATAAAACAAACAGCAAAAAACACTTCGGCAAACTTGCCTTTAACTCCTGATTTTGCGATTTGCGAAAGCTGTAAAAGAGAAATTACATATCCTAAAAACAAACGTTATTTTTATCCTTTTACTACCTGCACACAATGTGGTCCTCGTTATTCCATTACGATAAAATTTCCTTTTGAAAGAGAAAATACCAGCATGAATCAATTTGAAATGTGCAAAGATTGTCTCAAAGAATATAGCAATCCAAAGGATATTCGTTTTCATTCACAGACAAATTCATGTCCCAATTGCGGAGTTCAGATTGTTTTTGCCGATCAGGAAAATCAAAAAATTGAAGGAACAAATGAGCAAATATTCAAACTCATTTCAAAGAAATTAAGTGAAGGAAAGATTGTAGCCGTAAAAAATATTTCAGGTTATATATTGCTATGTGACGCTACAAATTCAAAAGCTGTAAAAGAATTAAGAGACAGAAAAAAACGTCCAACAAAGCCTTTTGCAGTTTTATTTCCAAATTTCAATCAAATAGCGAACCATTTATCTATTAGTGAAATCGAGGAAAAGCAGCTGAAATCTCCGGAAGCGCCTATTGTCATTTTAAACTTAAAAAACCGAGGAAATTTAGCGATTAACAGGATTAATCCAAATAGTAACACAATTGGAGCGATGCTGCCAAATTCGGGGATTTTGCAATTAATCTCGCAAGTTTTTAATAAACCATTAATCGCAACTAGTGGTAATTTTCATGGATCGCCAATATGTGCAAATGAAAAAGAAGCAGTTTCTTTTTTAAATACGATAGCTGACTTTTTTCTACATCATAATTTAGTAATTCAACATTCGCAAGACGATACCGTAATTAAGTTTTCCGAAAAAAATAAAGCAAAAATAATCTTAAGAAGATCAAGAGGTTTTGCACCTAATTTTAGCGCAGATTTTTCAAAAGGCAACAATCAAAAAATACTTTGTTTAGGATCAAATTTAAAAAATACCATTACAATCAGTCCCAATAATCAATGTTATGTAAGCGAATATATGGGCGATTTAAGCAATTATGATACTTATAATCGATTTGAAGAAAAAATAAAAAGCTATCTCCAAATTTTTGATTTTGTGCCGGAGATTATGGTTTGCGATAAATATCCAAATTATCAAAACAATCAGATGATTAAACTTCTTTCTTGTAATAGTTATGAAATTTTAAAAGTCCAACATCATAAAGCACATTTTGCAGCAATTTTAGGAGAGAAAAATTTATGGGAACAGAATAATATTTTGGGCATTATCTGGGACGGAAATGGTTTTGAAAACGAAACAGAAATTCGTGGAGGAGAATTCTTTATTTACGATAACAACAAAATAAACAGAATTGCTCATTTAGATTATTACTCCTGGATTTTAGGCGATAAAATGTCTGTAAATCCAAAAATATCGGCACTTTCTATCAGCGATAACAATGTTTTTTTTCAAAGTTCTTTCAATGAAAATGAATTAAAAATTTACACCAAAGAAATTGAACTCGCGAGAATAAAAACATCGTCAATGGGACGATTATTTGATGCAGTTGCTTTTACGCTGGGTTTTAAGAATAGTATTTTGTTTGAAGGAGAAGCAAGTTTATATCTTGAAAATTTAGCTCAAAAAGGGTATCAGGAACCTAATTTAGAGTTAGAAGATTATTTAGAAAATGAAATAATTACGAACATAATTCCGACTAGAAAAATTCTATTGCAAATTACAGAAGCGCTTCAAAAAAATATAAAAAGTGAAAGTATCGCGCTTAATTTCCATTACACTTTAATTAAATGTATTGATAAAGTGGCAAAATTTTCAAACTCAAAAGAATTGGCCTTTAGCGGAGGTGTTTTTCAGAATTCAGTTCTGATTGATTTGATTATTGATCATTTAGATCCAGAATATAAATTTCATTTCCATGAAATAATTTCTCCAAATGATGAGAATATTTCATACGGGCAACTCAATTATTATTTACACATCAAAAAATAAAATTATGGATATTTTAGAATTATTAGGTCATGTTGGTAAAACCGAAGAGAAAGATAAAATTTCCTATTCAGCGGGAGTGGTTATGGCGTTAAGTCTTAAAGATATTGGCTTTGAAGAAATTAAATACGAAGATTTTATTGACGGAATGCAAAGTGTATTTGATAAATCTGGTTCAAAAATTTCTCCTAAACGTTCCATTGAAATTTTCAATAATTATGTAGCGCTTTTACAAGAAGAGTTAAAGGTTAAAAATGCTGAAATTGGAAAAGCCTTTTTAGAAAAAAATGCTAAAAAAGAAGGAATTATTACACTTGCAAGTGGTTTGCAATATGAAGTTTTGGTAGAAGGAAAAGGCGAAGTTCCTAAAATTACAGATACTATAAATGTTATTTACGAAGGTTATTTGCTGAATAAAGATGTTTTTGATTCGACTAAAGAAACGGGACCTCAAAAAATGAAAGTTGTACAAACCTTAACAGGCTGGCAGGAAGTCTTGCAGTTAATGCCCAAAGGTTCTCGCTGGAAAGCTTATATTCCGCATGATTTAGCATACGGTCATATTGGTGCACCTCCAATGATTCAGCCCAATTCAACTTTGGTTTTTATAATTGAACTTTTAAATATCGTTTAAGATGAAATACCTTTCTGAGTATAGAAACCCTGAATTAGCCAAACATTACATTGCTGAATTGCATAAAGTTACCACAAAGCAATGGAACATTATGGAGATTTGCGGCGGACAAACACACTCATTAGTCAAAAATGGATTGCTGGATTTGCTGCCTTCTAAAATCAGAATGATTCATGGTCCGGGCTGTCCGGTTTGTGTTACGCCAATTTCGTTAATCGACAAGGCGATTGAATTAATGAAACAAGGTGTAATTCTATGCTCATTTGGAGATATGACGCGCGTTCCCGGATCTTCTAAAAGTCTTTTGCAGGCTAAGGCAGAAGGCGGTGATTTGCGTATTTTATACTCGCCTTTAGAAGCCGTAAACATAGCAGCAAAAAATCCTGACAGAGAAATTGTCTTTTTTGCCGTTGGTTTTGAGACTACTGCGCCAAGTATCGCTTTATCCGTTCTGCATGCTGAGAAATTAGATCTGAATAATTTTAGTTTATTAGTATCACATGTTTTGGTTCCTCCGGCAATGGAAACCATTTTGGCAGATGAGTTTTGTACGATCAATGCATTTTTGGGTGCGGGACACGTTTGTACCATAATGGGACTCGAAGAATATTACCCGATTTCAGCAAAATATAAAATTCCAATTGTAATATCGGGATTTGAACCTGTTGATATGTTGCAAGCTATTTATCATGCTGTATTACAATTAGAAGCAGGAAAATTTGAAGTAGAAAATCAATATGCGAGATTGGTAAAAGAAGAAGGAAATACAAAAGCAAAAGAGGTTGTCAATACCGTTTTTACCATAGGAGATCAGGAATGGAGAAGTATTGGTAAAATTAAAAATAGCGGACTTGTAATGAGAGAAAATTATAAAAAGTACGACGCCAGTTCCCGATTTTCGATTCAGATATCCAATGAAAAAGCAGATAAAAATTGTATTGCTGGCGAAATTTTGAGAGGAACCAAAAAGCCAAACCAATGCCCTGAATTTGGTAAAAAGTGCAAACCTTCCAATCCCTTAGGCGCGCCAATGGTTTCCTCTGAAGGCGCCTGTGCAGCGTATCATAATTATCAATAAATTATGATTGGAATTGTAATAACAATTTATGCCGGATTAGAACATGCTTTTGAAGCAGATCATTTGTTGGCCGTTAATAGTTTAGCAACAAATAGAAATAACATTAAACAAGCGGCTAAAGACGGTTTATACTGGGGAATTGGTCACACCTTTACAATCTTTGTAATTGGAGTTGTTATGATTGGTTTTAAGGTAGTTATAAATGAATACATTTTTAGTTATCTGGAAGGAATCGTTGGTATAATGCTAATTCTATTAGGAATTTATCGTTTACTGAAATTGTTTAAGAAAAACACGCACACACATACCTATTCACATTCTCATGCGCATACACACAGCAACGGAATTACGCACACCCATTTGCATTCGCATACCTACACACATTCACATCCCATAGATATATTTCAGCACGAACATCCGGATGAGTCAAAAGGATATAAAGCTGCATTTGGAGTAGGGCTCGTTCACGGATTAGCAGGAAGCGGCGCTTTAGTCGTTCTGGTAATTTCTCAGATGAAAACAGTTTTAGAAGGATTACTGTATATCCTGATTTTTGGTTTAGGATCCATTATCGGGATGTTTTTGGCATCAGGAATATTCAGTATTCCCTTTGCCAAAAATGTACTTAAATCTCAAAAATTACAATATGCTTTAATTATAATTTCTTCTTTGCTTTGTATCGTTTACGGATTAAAAGTAGTGTATGAGAATTTCTTTAAATAAGATTTTTAAAGAGCACTAAATCACCCCTTTTATCTTAGCGTGCTGCAATAACATAATCGTTTTTGCATCGGTAATTTCACCAGATTCAATCATCGCATAAGCTTCATCAAAAGTATATTCCAGCACTTCGATATTTTCCTGTTCAGCGTCAAGTCCGCCGCCATCATTTACTTTCATGGTGGTATCATATTCACCCACAAATAGATACAGAATTTCTGTTACAGATCCCGGAGACATATAGGTTTCTATCACTTTTTGAACTTTGCTTAAACGGTAACCTGTTTCTTCTTCGGTTTCGCGAATAACAGCTTGCTCAGGATTATCCTGGTCTAAAAGTCCCGCGCAAACTTCGATCATCATTCCGGTTTTATTCCCGTTGAGGTAAGTTGGTAAACGAAATTGTCTCGTTAGGATTACTGTTTTTTTAGATGAATTATACAATAAAATAGCTGCACCGTTTCCTCGGTCGTATACTTCACGAATATGTGATTCTACTTTGCCATCTTTCTTTTGGTAATCAAAAGTCACTTTCTTTAGTATATACCAATTATCTGATAATAACTTAGTTTCGGTAACTTTAATTTCTGGATTTTTCATAATTAGAAATAGTTTGTATAAAAAAAACGCTCTGGTTATCAGAGCGTTTAAATGTGTTATTTTGTTATTGTTTGCTTTCTGTCTGGTCCAACAGATACAATCTTAATTGGCACTCCAACTTCAGTTTCAATAAACTCAATATATTCTTTTAGCTCGATTGGCAATTGATCATAAGTAGTCAATCCTGTTAAGTCAGCTTGCCATCCTTTAAATTCTTTATAAATTGGAGTCACATTTTCCGGCTCGATGTTATAAGGAAAGTGAGAAATGTTTTGTCCTTTATAATTATACTCTGTACACACTTTTAAAGTTTCGAATCCTGAAAGAACATCACCTTTCATCATCATTAATTGTGTTACTCCATTTACCTGAACTGCATATTTTAAAGCTACAAGGTCTAACCATCCACAACGTCTTTGTCTTCCTGTAACAGATCCAAATTCGTTACCAACTCTTGCCATTGTAGCACCAACTTCGTCAAAAAGTTCAGTTGGGAATGGGCCACTGCCAACACGGGTAACATACGCTTTAAAAATTCCGTAAACTTCTTTAATTTTATTAGGAGCAATTCCTAAACCAGTACAAGCTCCGGCAGCAGTAGTATTTGATGAGGTTACGAAAGGATAAGTTCCAAAATCAACATCTAATAAAGATCCCTGAGCACCTTCGCATAAAATAGATTTACCCGCTTTTTGAGCCTGGTACATATATTCTTCACTATCAATAAAATCTAATTTTTTTAATTCTTCAATAGCTTCAAAAAACTCTTTTTCAAGTTCTTCTAAGTTATATTGAATAGCCACATCATAAAAAGCGATCATAGCTTCATGTTTGTCAGCTAAAGCTCTGTATCTTTCTTTGAAATCTTCTAATTCGATATCTCCAACACGCAATCCATTTCTACCGGTTTTGTCCATATAAGTTGGTCCAATTCCTTTTAATGTAGAACCAATTTTTGCTTTCCCTTTTGAAGCTTCAGAAGCCGCATCCAATAAACGGTGTGTTGGTAAAATTAAATGTGCTTTTCTCGAAATGATCAATTTGCTTTTGATATCAATGTTGAATTTTGCTAAACCTTCAATTTCTTTTTGAAAAACTACCGGATCTATTACAACACCATTTCCAATGATGTTTATTGAATTTTTATGAAAAATTCCAGAAGGAATGGTTCTAAGTACATGTTTAATTCCGTCAAATTCTAATGTATGTCCTGCGTTTGGTCCTCCTTGAAAACGTGCAATAATATCATAATTAGAGGTAAGAACGTCAACAATTTTCCCTTTACCTTCATCTCCCCATTGTAATCCTAGTAATAAATCTACGGTCATTCTGTTTTAATTTGCGTTGAGGCAATTTAAGTTGCCCTACTGATTAATGTAGTTAATTTTCTTTTTTTTATTTTTTGAATAATTCCTTTCTGTGGATTATTGTTTTTGCTTTTTGTTTCCGTAGAAATAAAGTGAATGATTCGTAATTTCGATATCAAATATTTCTTCGATTGTTTTTTTGATGGTTTGAATTCTTGGGTCGCAAAATTCGATTACTTCACCAGAATCAGTCATGATAATGTGATCGTGCTGTTTATCAAAATACGATTTTTCGTAGTAAGCCTGATTTTGCCCAAATTGATGTTTTCTAACCAAAGCGCAGTCTAACAATAACTCGATCGTGTTGTATAATGTAGCCCTACTCACACGATAGTTTTTGTTTTTCATTTTGATGTATAAGTTTTCTATATCAAAATGCTCTTCGCTATCGTAAATTTCCTGAAGTATAGCATAACGCTCAGGAGTTTTGCGATGCCCTTTTTGCTCAAGATACATTGTAAAAACATTTTTTACAATTTCTTGATTCTTAGTGTTGTCAGTTGAAATGAGTGTCATATCCGGCAAAGATAAATTTTTATTTTTAATGAATAAAAGTTTCGGGTTTAAAGTTTAACGTTCAAATCTCTATTTGATCAGTAACAACGCATCAAATACAGGCTTTTACAACGATAAATTTTATGAAATCCAAAAAAAGTTAATTAACATATTTATTTTTATTTATGAAAAAACTAACAAATTATTATTTAGTTTTAGACATGTACATATACCAGTTCCATTCCCAGGTTTTTCCTTTGTCATCAGACATTGCCTGACTCCAAACCGGATTGTTTTCATCACGTGCGTCCCATCGAAATACCTGTATTACATTTTTGCCTTCAAAAATATCTTTAGAGAAAAAATGTCCAATTTTGTTTTCAAAGGAACCAACAACTGGTTTATCTAAAATTCCGGTATTTGAATCTGCCCAATAAATGCTCCACAATTTTGTTTTCGGATTAAAAAGACGAACTGTCATTCCTTCAAAAGGTTCTCCGTCAAAAGTGGCGAGAAAATTATCGATATTTCCAATTCCGTTCAGGATTTTATACATTTCCTGAGTCGAAGGAAATTCAATCCATTCCGTACAATTTGCAAATCTTGTTTTTAATTTTTTGTTCCGAATAACAGATTTTCCCTGAAAAAAATCAAAATCCTCTTTTGAAGAAGAATCCGAAGCAACAATTAAAAGTTCGCCATTTTCATCAAAATGTATTTTAGGAATTTCTAAAGAATCTGTTTTCATAATATTTTTTAAAAGAAAAAAATTTAGGTTCTGTATTCACGCGTCACTTTATCAACTCCATCCACTTTTTTAATTGCGTTGATCATCTTTTTCAAAATCGTATTATTTTTTACAATAACCGCAATCTGACCGTGAAAAATCCCAGCGTCAGTACTCAAAGAAATACTCTGAATATTTACGCTCATATTGTTCGAAATCACTTTTGTCAACTGATTTGTAAGACCTAAAACATCCATTCCGGTAATGTTGATAATGGCCTTGAATTCTTCCTGAGACGAGTCAATCCATTTCGCGCTCATAATGCGATAGGCATAATTTGATTGCATACCAATCGCGTTTGGACAGTCTTTTTTATGAACTTTAATTCCTTCATTAATGGTTACAAATCCAAAAACATCATCACCCGGAATTGGGTTACAGCATTGCGAAAGTTTGTAATCAAGTTTATCATGTTCAGTCCCAAAAACCAGCATATCATAATTACTGCTAATTACAGGTTTATGAATATCATCGGCGGCAGTTGTATCTTTATTTCTTTTAATTTTATTTTTAAAGAAATTGATAATCGTATTTCCTTTTTGAGCTGCGTAATCTTTTAATTGCTGATTTTCGATCGCGCCAATTCCAACTCTGTAAAATAAATCTAAACTTGTTTTTAGTTTAAAAAAGTTTACCAATTCGTTGATAACCTGTTCACTAATCGTAATTTTTAAATGCTTCAGTTTTCGTGTAAGCAATTCTTTTCCTTCTTCGGCAATTTTTTTAGTGTTCTCGTTAAGAACATTTTTGATTTTATTTTTTGCTCTCGAAGTCGTTACATATTCCAGCCAGTTTACCGTTGGTTTCTGGTTTGCCGATGTAATAACTTCAACCTGATCGCCACTTTTAAGCTCATGATTCAGCGGAACCAAACGTCCGTTTACACGGGTTCCTCTGGTTTTAATTCCAATTTCAGAGTGAATGCTAAACGCAAAGTCAAGTGAAGTCGCACCTTTTGGCAGCGATTTTATTTCTCCTTTTGGCGTAAAGACAAAGATTTCTTTTGAATATAAATTCATCTTAAAATCTTCAACAAAATCAACCGCGTTCGTTTCCTGATTTTCCAGCGCTTCGCGAAGCAAATTCAACCAAACGTCAAGACCGCTTTCTTCAGTTGCGCCGTTTTTGTATTTGTAATGTGCTGCGTACCCTTTTTCGGCAATTTCATCCATACGTTCGCTTCGAACCTGAACTTCAACCCAGCGGCCTTTTGGTCCCATAACCGTAATGTGCAAAGCTTCATATCCGGTTGATTTTGGAGATGAAATCCAGTCACGCAAACGACTCGGACTCGGTCTGTAATGATCTGTAACGATAGAATATATTTTCCAGGCCACAAATTTCTCATCATGAGGATCTGATTTATAGACAATTCTAAGAGCAAATTTGTCGTAAACTTCATCAAAACTCACATTTTGAGCACGCATTTTTCGACGAATCGAATAAATAGATTTCGGACGCCCTTTTATAATATAATCGATATTTTCTAAATCCAAAGACTTCTTCAAAACATCCGAAATATCTTTGATATAAGCATCCTGTTCTTCTTTAGTTTCTCTAATTTTGCTTACAATATCATTGTAAACAGCAGGTTCTGTATATTTTAAACCTAAATCTTCCAGTTTAGTTTTAATATTATAAAGTCCCAAACGATGGGCGAGAGGCGCATAAATATAAAGCGTTTCCGAAGCGATTTTGGTTTGTTTATATTCCGCCATCGAATCCATAGTTTGCATATTGTGCAAGCGATCCGCCAATTTTATCAAAATAACACGAACGTCATCGTTCAGAGTCAGGATCATTTTTCTGAAATTCTCGGCCTGCATCGAAGCATTTAAATCTTTCTGAACCAATGAAATTTTGGTTAAACCTTCAACCAATTGGGCCACTTTCGGATTAAATAATCGCTCAATATCTTCAACCGTAACAGGCGTATCTTCGACAACATCATGCAATAAAGCCGCAGCAATAGAAGTCGCTCCCAAACCAATTTCAGAAGCCACAATTTTCGCAACTGCAATAGGATGAAAGATATACGCCTCACCAGATTTGCGTCTTTGCTCCTTATGAGCATCAACCGCAACATCAAAAGCTTTCCGGATCAATTTTTTGTCAGTAGGACTTAAAGTCTGATAACTAATTCGAAGTAATTCTTTGTATTCCTGCGCAATCGCTTTATTTTCTTTTTCAATATCTATTTCTATCATAACGGCATAGTTCAAGTACTAAAAATAGCAATAAGTTTAAACATACGCAAGGGAATCCATTGTTGATTTGTGATTTTAGGCTTTAAAATTTTTAGAAGATATTTCTTATTTTTTAGATTGTCATTTATCTAAATTAAGAAGACCATACTTTGGGCGAGCCACCATCCCGATAAGAGGGCAAAAGTAGTTTGCGCATATACGCCCTCTTATCGGGATGCTGTCGGGCTATCCATGCTACTTCGGTAGCTTACTCCTATCCCTCTCGCGAGCGAACGGACTCGATTTCGAGCCGCAATTAAACCTGAATAAAATTTACTCTTTAGAAAAAAATAAGCGCCTCCAGAAGAATGCCCCGTAGCGCAATGTCATTAAGTTAAGAAAAATAATAATGTTAGGGCGAATAAATCTCATGCGAAATCGCAAAGATTTGTCATTTCGACGGAGGAGAAATCACACTAGAAACTCCGCAAAGAATATAGCCAATCTTTGTTGATCAGCGAGTGTGATTTCTCCTCCGTCGAAATGACAATATTGTGCTTAAACTTTGCGTCTTAGCGCCTTTGCGAGATTAATTTTATTCTCTAAAAGCTTAACTTAATGACATTGCCCGTAGCGACTATATAGACTATTGTTTATGTTTGTCTTTTTTCAAAGTTTGTTATAGAAACACACAATCTTATCTTTTTGATATAAGAAAAATCAAGCGATGCCGAATAAACTAAATCAAACTAATATTTTGACACAAATTGAAAATAGAAATACACGTTATAAGCATAGCCCACGGTTTCAACCGTTGGAACGTTTATGTATTCACGATGCGTATCCCACGGTTGAAACTGTGGGCTATAATTGAAATAGAAAATTTTCAGAAATGAATATCGGTTTTCAACCTGAAACCTGAAACCGGAACCTGAAACCTGAAACTTGAAACTTGAAACTTGAAACTAAAAAATTACTCCTTCGAAAAATCCAAATCCTGAAAATCATAACTAAAATCAGTCAATTCAGAGATAGGAAGCATTTTTAAGTTCACAACTTTTCCGCTTTCATCATATTTGAAAAGTAAGTGTGCATCAGCATGAAAAAAAGCGTTATTCCATTTTACAACATAATTTCCATCTTTATAAAAAAAGACTTCACCAACAAGTTGTGTAGAACGTTTTGAAGCAAAATAAGCTCTTCCTTTTTTCTCTGTAATCGTAACTTCACCAAACCAATTGTCTTTGTAAGTTCCTGTAATTTTCGAGAAATCAATTTTTAATTTGTCCTTTTTATTTTTTGCAACAGTTGCCCAAACTTCATCGGTCACTTTATCAGCAGATTCTTCATTAGCTTTCATTCGGTTGCTGTAAACCGTTACATAATCCTCTGATTTAACGCCTAAATAACTGTCTTTTATCGTATTTGTAATCGCACTAAATGCCGCTCCGGATTGTTGATTTGTAAGGACAATAATTCCTAAACCTAATTCCGGAATTAAAGTAGTCTGTGTTACATTTCCTTCTAATCCGCCTGTATGCGAAACTTGTTTGTATCCTTTTACATCGGCTAAAAACCAACCTAAACCATAACCTGAAAAATGCGTATTGTACGGAGGTCTTGTTTTCGCCGGAATAATCGTTTGCAATTGCCACATTTCATCATGTTCTTTCTCAGAAAACAACTGTTTATTATCGCCATATTTACCATTATTGATTTGTAGAATTGCCCATTTACTCAAATCATTTACACTTGAATAAATTCCGGCAGCTCCATCAAAAAGCTGATTTTCGTAACGTTTTATCGTTTTCAGTTTTCCATCAATCGGAACGTGCGGCGTGATTACGTTTGTAGTATCTTTTAAACGTTTTACCGAAGCCACACTATTGTTCATTTCTAACGGTTTCATGATGCGTTCTTCAACAAAATCAGCCCAGGTTTTACCGCTCACCACATGCACGATTTCGCCTGCAATAATGTACATTAAATTGTCATAATCGTATTTCGTTCTAAAGCTTGAAACGGGTTTTAAATAACGTAAATTATGAACGATATCTTGTGCTTTAAAATCGCTTCCGTCAGGCCAGATCATCAAATCTCCGGCACCAAGTCCAAGTCCGCTTCTGTGCGTTAATAAATCACGGATCGTAAATTCACGAGTTACATAATCGTCAGACATTTTAAAATCCGGCAGGTATTTTGTCACTTTATCGTCCCATTTTATTTTACCTTCATCAACTAACATGGCCAGAGCCGCAGTTGTAAAAGCTTTACTGTTTGAAGCAATTCCGAAAAGGGTATTCGCATCTACTTTTTGCTGTGTGGTTATCGATTTTACGCCATAACCTTTTGCAAGGACTACTTTTCCGTCTTTTACAATCGCAACTGCAATTCCGGGAACATCAAAGGCTTTTATCGTGCGATTTACCAGTTCATCTACTTCCTGATTCGTGATTTGAGCAGAAGCTGTAAAACCTAAAAGAAATAGTAATGCGAATAACTTATAATTCATAACTTATAATTTTTAATTAATTAAATCCTCTTTGACGTTTGGCTTCAAAAATTAAAATAGCCGCTGCAACCGAAACATTCATACTGTCGATTTCGCCCTGCATCGGAATTATAATATTTTGGGTTGCGGCATCACGCCAATCCTGCGTTAAGCCTGTAGCTTCTGTGCCCACAACCAAAGCAGTTGGAGTAGTAAAGTCTTGTGTATGATAAGATGTTGAATTTTGTAATGTAGCGCAGTAAAAATCAATCTTTTTTTCTTTCAAAAAAGCAATGATTTCGGCAGTAGTTCCCGTAGCAATTTGGTTCGTAAACAAACAGCCAACGCTGGAACGCACAATATTGGGGTTGTATAAATCACTTTTTGGGTTGGCGATCAATACGGCGTCTAGATTTGCAGCATCGGCAGTACGCAAAAGTGCGCCAATATTTCCCGGTTTTTCAGGAGCTTCAGCCACAATAATCAGCGGATTATCAGATAATTTTAAATCAGATAACAACATCGATTTTGTTTTGGCTATAGCCAAAATTCCTTCGGTGGTATCGCGATAGGCTAGTTTTTGATAAACTTCTTTATTAATTTCGATTAATGAAACGGGCGTGTTTACCAATTTATTGATCTGATTTTCAGTAACCAATTCGGGTAAAAATAAAACGGTTTCTATTTCGTAACTGCCTTTTATGGCTAATGAAATTTCGCGTAATCCTTCAATCAAAAATGTTCCGGTTTGTTTTCGGGCTTTTGCCTTTTCCTGCAGTAAAACGAGTGATTTTATAAACGGATTTTGGATCGAAGTGATTTGTTTCATTCTTTTTGAAGGTACTGAGTTTCTAAGGTGCTAAGATACTGAGGTTTTTTTCTTCCTGCAAGGTTTTCAAAACCTTGTAGGTATTTAGGAAACAAAATGAGACAAAAAAAGTTTGCCACGAATTACACGAATGTACACTAATTTTTATTTGCATTGAAGCAAACTGATTCGTGAAAATTCATGTAATTCGTGGCAAAAAAAACTATTCCTCTGTAGAGTTATTTTCTTCTAAAAGTGCCGTTTCTTCTTCCTGAGGTTTTGATACCACCTGATCTTTTTTACCGAATAAGAATTTCTTAAAGGCTGCGAAACCTGCTGCAATTGCCAAAAATATGATTTTACCAAATTTAGCAATAATAGCAAAGAAACCTACTTTTGCCAAAACTTTTCCGGCAACTAATCCGCCAATTGTCCAAGCTGCAACCGTATCAGTATCAGCATCAAAGTCTAAATATTTGTGCCCGTCGTTAAATTCAACACTTTTTAATATTCCCGGAATACTTGCTTTTACTTCTGCAAGCTCGCTCATTGATGCAACTGCAGAAATATTATACATTCCTTTTCGGCCTAAAACTCTTAAATCATAATTTAAAGTATTTGTTGCGTCCTGACCAAATTTTAATTCTTTTGCCCAATGCAAAACCTTCAAATTAGTATCATAATAAGGTTTTGATGCCCAGCCCACTAATTGTACTTCCGGATATCCGCCTTTTTTTCTTTCCACATTTTCTGTCTGCATATCTTCTTTCATGGTTTTTAGCAAATCATCATAATCGATGTCACTGGCATCGTCATCTTTTACAAAACCATCTCCTTGATAACTAATTACAAACATCCAGCTATTGGTGTTTGTAACACCTTTTCCGTCAGGAACAAGTGATCCTAAAACTGTTTTATCTTCCGGATTTCCCCATAAATTGGATAAAACGTCCTGTGTTTGTGCAGCATCGAGAAATTTAAATCCTTTAGGCACGTTTAAAATTCCTTCACCTTCCGTTAAAGTGATTTTGCCTGATTCGTATTTTAATGATTTTTCTATTTTGTCATAATATGCCGCAATTGTATCTGTTTGTTGCGCTATTATTTTGGGAATAAAAACGACAGATAATAAAAGAAATAGTAATGTTTTTTTCATTGGAATTGATTGGTTTTGGTTAATTTATTTTTGGAGTATTTCTGAAATTTCGTTCGCAACAGGATGAGATGCTGTAAACGTATATCCCATTATTTTGGCAATAGTTTGTGCAATTTGTTTTTGGTACAATTGAGATTCTGTTTTGATTTCGCCTTTTGCTGCAATTTCTGGTCCAATTGCGGCAAACCAAATTTGTGATGCGCCTGCAATATCAGCACCGTGATCTGTCCATTGTGTTTTTGTTTTATCGCCGCGACCGTGATCAACGGTTATTAAAAGTGTTGTTTTGTTTTTGTATTGCGGATCGTTTTGAACAAAATTCCAGATTTCGTTAATCCATTTATCTACTTGGTTTGCAGCGTCAAGATACGATCTGTAATGTCCGGAATGCGCCCATTCATCCGTTTCTCCGTAAGCGATATATAGTACTTTTGGTTTCTTGGTTTTTAGTTCATTTAAAGCTTCAAAATGTGTAAAAACATCCAGACATTCATCTTCATGAAAAGGTTTAAACGAATTATTACGCATTTCATTTAATAGTTTTTGAATTTCTGTTGGTTTATTTCCTCCAACATTATCAAAAGCCGAAATTACCGGAAAACCACTTCTTTCTTCATTTAAAATTCGATCAAAAGCATCCCACGCGCCAAAAGCGGCAACTTTTCCTTTTAACTTTGATTGTTGGTTTAAAAACTCCAAAACATTCACATTCGGATTCGCTTTGTAACCGTTAGAATTAACGGCAACATCAACATTTCCGGTCATAATTTCGCTATATCCGGGATAACTAAACCAATACGGATTCGATACATCTACTTTATTCCCGAGATCACGATTGCCATAAATTTGCCCTTTTGCAGCAATTTCAGTCCATAAAAAAGGCATGATTTTTTTACGGGATGCTGCAAAATCAGAACCCGAATATTTTTTGTAGATATAAGTGCTGTCTCCCTGATTGAATTTTTTGTCATTGGCAATTGCAGGATCTATTCCTTTGAAAATTTCCTGCCATCTAAAACCATCTGTAGTTATGATAATGATGTTTTCTGTTTTTTGTGCGAAAGATTTATAGCTTAATAAAATGAACAGAATTAGAATTGACTTTTTCATCTTTTATTAATTTGAAATTACATTGATTCGTTTGAATTTGGTTTCAAAACTACTTAATTTAATTAATCGATTTTTACGTGATGACGTAATGTAACTATAAATTAATAGAAGATAAAAATTATAAAATTCCTCGCGCTTTAATTTCCAAATATTTATTAATGGTATCCAAAGTCAGGTTTTCAGGCTGTGTTAAAACAGAATATATTCCGTATTTCTTGAGTTCGTTGGCGATTAGTCGTTTTTCGAACATGAATTTTTCAGCAATTACTTTATCGTAAATTTCCTGAATCGTATCTGTTTTTTTGTTGATGATCGCATTCAGTTCTGTATTGCTAAAGAAAACAACAACTAATAAATGACTTTTTGCAATTCCTTTTAAGTAAGGCAATTGACGATTTAGGCCATCCATTGTTTCAAAGTTGGTGTACAAAATAATCAAACTTCTCTGATTGATATTTTTCTTGATATCAACATACAATCGGCTGTAATCACTTTCGAAAAAGTCAGTTTTGATGTTGTATAACGTTTCAAGGATTTTTTGCATCTGTGAAGCTCTTTTTTCTGCAAAAACTCTGTTTTCTACTTTTTTAGAGAAAGCAAAAATTCCGGCTTTATCTTGTTTTTTCAGAATTACATTTGATAAAACCAAAGTCGAATTAATAGCATAATCCAGCAAACTCAATCCGTCAAAAGGCATTTGCATAACGCGGCCCTTATCAATTGCCATATAAACCGATTGTGATTTTTCGTCCTGAAACTGGTTCACCATCAAAGCGTTTTTCTTTGCCGTAGCTTTCCAGTTTAAAGTTCTAAGATCATCACCCTGAACATATTCTTTAATTTGTTCAAACTCCATTGTGTGACCAATTCGGCGGATTTTCTTGATTCCGTATTGGTATAAATTATTCGAAAAAGCCAGCAAATCATATTTCCTCAATTGAATATACGACGGATATGTTGGAACCATTTGATCTTTATCGAAAGCAAATCTTCTTGAAATTAATTTTAAAGGCGAAGAAACGTAGATATTTAGATTTCCAAAAAAATATTCTCCACGTTCTGTTGGACGCAAATCATATCCAATTTCTTTTTCGGCGGAAGCCTTAATTGTTTTCAGGATTTTAAAATCCCGTACCTGAAACTGGAACGGAATTTCATCAATAATCTTAACTGAAATCGTAAAAGTATAACGATTTTTTATCTTGATATTTATCGGATTCAAATCACCATTTGAGAGTTTTTCCGGTGCAATTCTTTCAGCTTCAATTCCTGTTCTGGCAAAATATAAAAGCATGACATCAAGCCCCAAAAATGTTGCTAAAACCAAAACAATAAACCAAACAGCATTGTATAAATTCGGAAAAATAAAAGCGCAAACAAACATTCCGATAATGCCCAAAAGCACATAGAAAAAGAAGTTGTTTAGATATAGACTTTTTATAAATTTCACAGTTTTAAAGTTTCAGGTTTTTCAAGTTTCAAGTTTCAAATTCTCGGTTAATATAGTATTAACATAATAATTAACCATTAACAATTATCTTGGTATTTCTACCGTTTCGATAATTTGTTTAATGATTTCTGAGCTTGTAATGCCTTCCATTTCACGTTCCGGCGCTACAATAACACGGTGTTGCAAAACCGGGATTGCAGCTTCCTTAATATCTTCCGGAGTAACAAAATCGCATCCGCGAATGGCAGCAAAACCTTTTGCAGCATTCAGGATTGCGATTGAAGCACGTGGCGAAGCTCCTAAATATAAAAAGGCATTTTCGCGCGTGTTTACCACGATTCTGGCGATGTATTCTAATAAATTTTGTTCTACTCTAATTTGTTTGATTAAAGCTTGATATTCTTTGATTTCCTGTCCGGAAAGTACGGTTTTAATAGCTTCTAACTTTCCGTGATCCTGCAATAAATGTTCTCTTTGAATGATTAAAATCTCTTCGTTTAATTTTGGATAATCAATTGTGATTTTGAATAAAAAACGGTCTAATTGCGCTTCCGGCAAACGATAAGTTCCTTCCTGCTCAATTGGATTTTGCGTTGCAATTACCAAAAACGGAGTTTCAAGCTGATACGCAGATCCGTCAATGGTGATCTGGCGTTCTTCCATAACTTCAAAAAGTGCGGCCTGCGTTTTGGCAGGAGCACGGTTGATCTCATCAATTAAAATTAAATTAGAGAAAATTGGCCCTTTTTTGAATTCAAATTCTGAACTTTTTAAGTTAAAAATCGAAGTTCCCAAAATATCCGAAGGCATTAAATCCGGCGTAAACTGAATTCGGCTAAAGCCAATATTCAACGTTTTAGATAATAATTTTGCTGTAATCGTTTTGGCAACTCCCGGAACACCTTCAAGCAAAACGTGTCCGTTTGACAAAATCGCAACCAAAAGCTGATCGATCATTTTGTGTTGTCCCACAATCACGGTTTCCAATTCTTTTTTGATAGAACTGATGCTTTCTAAAAGCGGCGCTAAATTTATTCTGGTTTCAAAATTCACATTTTCATTTGTGATTTCGTTTTCTGTTGTATTGATATCGTCCATTTTTGGTATGTTTTCTTTTGACTGAATTTGGTTGTGTTTTTTATCTAATGTAAAATCTTTTCAATAGCATTATTAATTCGGATTAAATCTTCTTCGAGGCTTCCGTGATAACTATTTCTGTGTTCGTTTATCAAAAATACAAGTTCCCGAATATCCTTTTCCTCTTTTCCGGTTTTATAATGCATTTTTTTGATAAAATCGTCATCTAATTTCGTGGTATCAATCAAATATTCAGTTCGAATTTTTTCCAGAAAATAAATGATTTTTTTATCGATGATATTCTCATGATCGCCTTCCTGATAATATAAATTCCCGATGGTTTTGGTAAAATCAACGGTTAAATTGGGCAACGGTTTCAATATTGGAACTATTCGTTGTTTTCGTTTGGCATTAAAAACCATAAAAATCAACATTCCGATTAAAAAGAAATACCAGGCCCATTTTAATGCCGGCTGACTAAAAATATAGCGCAATGGCGACTCAGAAATCGATTCGCTGGTTTGCCCTTTTGTGTACCAGAAAATACCGCCTTTTGGTATGTAAGACAATACATTTTCAGCATATTGATAATGATCGTCTTTTAGCAAATTATAATTCGTAAAAGCAACAGGCTGAGTATGTAAAAAGAAATAACCGCCTTTATAAGGAATTTTAATAAAGTTGATATGTTTCTGATTTTTAGTATTTCCCTGATAGCCTAAAACGGTAGTATTTAAAGTATCAATTTTAGAAAAATAATCTTCTAGTGGTGCTTTAAAAAGATACTTTTTAGAACTTACTTTTTTATTTGCCAGCCAAAGCGAAGTGCTTTCTGTTTGAAGAAAATTAGACTCAACTTGTATTTTTAAACTATCCAATAAAATTTTCGGAAAGGTTTTCATGCTTAAAAAAGCATTATTTCCGTGTGATACAAAATAAAAAATTTCTTTAATCGATTGGTCATCGATCGTATTTTGTTCTGAGATATTTAAAAATGTTCCTTTTATTTTATAATCTTCTACTAAAGTATCTTCATCATATTTTGAATCTAAATATTCATAAGGCGTTAAGGTCGGGATTCTTTCAATTTTTTGTTTTTTGAAAAGACTGCCAATTTCCTTATCAAAAATGTATAACCCAAACGGTATTTTATCATTGACAGAATAGGTTGGTCGCCAATCGACAGGTTTTGCCTGATCGCGATCTGCTATTAAAATTAAGGCTAAAACAAAAACCAGAATAGCGATGTAAATTTTGACAGATTTATCCATTGCTAAACATTTTTATGGCGTTTTTAAATCGGTTTTCGGCTTTTATGAAGGTGTTTTCGTCAATATCAAATTCGCCGTACCAAATATAATTGTACAGATAAGACAAATAAGTAAACTCTTCTTTATGAACCGGTCTTTGCAGTTCATACAAATAATCAGAATTGGTTTTTTCGATATCCCATTCTATATAATTATTTTGCGCCATAATCTTTAATAACCAAAGATAATAATATCGGATAGCGATTCTTTTTTCGCCGGAAAGTATACTTTCTTTTATTAGTTTTTCGAAATCTAAAAGGTGAATATTTTTTTCTATATCAGAATAATAAACGGTTCTTTTATTCGAATTTTTTCCAAAAATCCATTGGCCTTCTTTATTTATTAAAGCTTTTGCAATAAAATAAATTACGATTATAATAATCAAAACCGCCAAAACCCTAATTAGGATTGCGACAAAGTTGAGCGATGATTTTGTGTTCTCGAATGTAAAAATATGACTCAGTAAATTTGCCAGCCATTCTTTAAAATGATCCCAGGCACTTTTTTCGGGCGCTTTTTGTTCATATACAAATTCTGGATCTGTATATTTTTTTTTGAAATTTTTAGAAAAAGTTTTAGCTTCAACAGTAGTTGAATCAATTTGAATATCTTTCTCAGTATATTTTACGGCAGCTATTTTTGGAGGTTCGGCTGTAGCCGAAGAATCCTGAGCATGCAAAATACCAAAGAATAAAAGAAAAGATAAAAGGATTAAAAATCTATTCATTATCGTTTCCTATTAATTCAATTTCCTGCGTCGAAATTTTATCTTCTGCTCCTAAACTATAATACGCAATTCCTTGGTTTATCATAATTATGCTATTAAAAATATTGCTTAATGTTAGCAATAAAACAAATATAAGCGTGATAAAAGCAGACAGAATTGGAGAAGCTTCATATGGCGCTACATCGAAACTGGAGTTTCCTGTTGCGCTGACAAAAAAGAAAAATATTCCGATAAAGTAAAAAAACATTGTGATAGATCCTTGTATCATCTGAATCATTATTAATATTAAAAAAGTATTTCCAATGGTGGACCAGAAATCTTTTTTTAGTAAAAAATAGGCATATTTTAACGATTCAAAAAAACCTTTTTCTTCGGTTAGATAGATATAAAAACTAAAATTTAACCATGTAAATAAAGTTGGTATCGCAATTAGCAAAATTGGAAAGCCTACTAAAATAAAGCACAGCAGAAATATTATAATTATAACTACAATTAAAACAGGAACGACAAGAAATATTAAACCGATCCCAAATTTTATTATTTTCCATATGTTTTGTCTAAAGATTTTTAGAACATCATTTAGAGTAAAATTATTGTTGCTTTTTTGGGCCAGTAATTTTAAATATAAAATTGGATAAGAGGAATTGAATAGGGATAAAACTAGTATTAGAATAAAAAATGCAGCTATAAAGCCCCCTAAAACCGGATAATTATAATCGACAAAATGCAAAAAATCAGGTCCGCTTTGTACGGAATTGTCATTTACTAAGCCCAGAAAAGTAATTTTCAAAAACCAATATACCAGTGCAGCTACTATAATTAAAAAAGCACCATTGATGATAAAGAAAATCTTAAAAAAGTGTTTTCCAAGAGTTTTTAAAAATGCAAAAGTGTCTACTAAATAGTCGCCTAATTGTCTTTTTTTGAAGAGTTCAAACATCATAATGAAGTTATTTTTTTGTGCACAATAAAAGGGTAAATCAAGTAATAAAACGAAATTATACCTAATGTAAATAATATAATAAAACTGCTTAACCAATTTGGCATATCAATAGAATACCGCGTTATAAATCCTTCGAGAAATCCTGCACTGATGGTGAAAGGAAACGTACTCAGGAATATTTTGAAACTGTTTTTGAAACCTATTTTTAAAGAATTTATTCTCGAAAATGTCTTAGGAAATAATATCGACGCGCCCAGAATAAATCCTGCTGCAGTTTCGATTACAATGGCAAAAATTTCCATAGAACCGTGTATCCAGATTCCGCGAACGCTTTTCCAGAAAACGCCCTGATCATAAAAAAAGTACTGAAATGCGCCCAGCATCAATGAGTTTTGCAGAAAAATATAGAAAGTTCCAATTCCTGCAAAAATGCCATAAATGTAACATCTTGCGCCTACATAAAGGTTGTTCATCGTGATGCCAATAAAACTTCCCCAATTGGTTCCGGAACCGTAAACGGCCATTGGATTTCCTTTTTTGATGTTTTCTAACGTCATGTTTACATAACCATCGCCCAAAATCAGGCGTACGAAATTCTGGTCGTATCTTGCTGAAACGACTCCCATAGCAACTGTCAGGAAAAACAGGACAAAAGCATACATCAAATAACGTTTGTATTCGTAAACAAGCAACGGAACTTCGGTTACAAAGAATTCAAGAAACCTGTTTTTTTCGGTACGTTTGGTTTTGTAAATCTTTTGGTAAATCTGCGAAGCAAGGTGATTTAGGTAAATTACGGTTTTGCTTTTGGGATAATACGTTTGGGCATACGACAAGTCATTCATCATTTGAATGTACAAATTTGCTAACTCGTCAGGATTTTTTTTAGCTTTACCAAAAATAGCTAGCTCAAATTCCAGCCATTTTTCTTTATTTTGTTTTATGAAGGCGACTTCTCTCATTGCAGGCTAAAATATAAAATATGTCAGAATTATCTATAAACACAACACAAAATGTTAAAATAAATTTTATTGCGGCATCTATTGGTGAACGAATAGGTTCGTATTTCATTGATTTGGCGATTAAAATCTCTTACGGAATAGTCGTTTCGGGACTATTGTTTTATGTTTTTCATTTTGAAAAAGTAATGAATAAATTAGATAGTTGGTCTGTTTTTTCCATTTTTTTAATTCTTTATTTTCCAATTTTGATTTATTCGATAACATTAGAAAGTGTTTTTGAAGGTCAAACGTTTGGAAAACGGCTCGTTAAGATAAAAGTGGTAAAAATAGACGGTTATCAGGCCGGTTTTGGCGATTATTTAATGCGTTGGTTTTTTCGACTGATTGATATTACGATTTTGTACGGAGTTGTGGCTTTGATTACAGTAATTTCAAGCAAAAAAGGACAGCGATTGGGCGATATGGTTGCCGGAACGGCGGTTATTACTTTAAAAAACAAGATTGATATTAGCCATACGATTCTGGAAGAAATAGGAAGCGCGTATGTGCCAACTTATCCTTTGGTGATTAAATTATCTGATAATGATATGCGAATTATCAAGGAAACTTTCAAGAAAGCCGATGCTAAAAACGATCATGAAGTAATTTATAAATTGGTTTCGAAAATTGAAAGTGTTACCGGAATCAAAAACCAATCCGGTAATAATCATGATTTTATTCGTGTTATTCTAAAAGATTACAACTTTTATACACAGAATATGTAAGGTTGTTTTTTCTTAATTTAAATTTTATTTCTTTTGAAAACGGGTGCCCTAGCCCTCATGGGAGGGAAAATCCTTTTGTGCCGGTCCGAGGCTTCGGGAGGCACAAAAGATTGGAAGGAACAGCAGGAAATAGCTCCTTATTCTTATTATTATCAAATTAGAAATAAATTACTGCGCTATATTTTATCGTAAACGCAAGATGATTTCTTAACTTTGTTTGTAAGTAATTTTTTAAAAACAATTGTTTATTTGAAGGCGTAACCGAAAAGCCAAAGAGTAGGAAAGACTAATTAGCAAGATTATGAGAATAAAAGAAGCTTTTGCCGTTATTATGTTGTTTGTTTCGGCTTTTACTTTTGCCCAAACAAAAAAACTGGACAAAATTATAAAAAGGGATTATCAGATTATTGAATGTACGATTGCAAAAATGTCTGATAAAACGGTCGAATATTCTTTGCCGGGAGAAACGCTTCAGATTTCACTTGATGTTTCGCAAATTGCCCGAATTGATTTTGCCAGCGGACGCTCACAAACTTTTGATGTAAGTCAGGGAAATAATACGCAAACAACTTCAAATCAATCTATTGTTGCTGCAGAATTAAAACCAAATACGATTGCGGTATTGCCGGTTCCGTATGTGAATTCGGATACGCAGGAAGGTTCTGAAGATATGGCAAAATTTGCTCAGAACGATATGTATAACAAATTGTTAGATAAAGCGTCTAATATTTTTCCGTTGACGGTTCAGGATTTAAGAACCACAAATAGTTTACTGCATAAAGCCGGAATCGATCATACTAATATTGATGAAACACCAATTGAAGATCTTGAAAAAATCCTGGGCGTTGATAATATTGTAGCTGCAAAAGTTTCGTACACAATTGGTTCAGGAACAACCGCAACTACTTATAACAGCGGAAATGCTAAAGTTAGCGACAACAATAAAAAGGTTAAAACAAACGATATTTCGACTACAACAGCAAATACACAAGTTTATTATTACTACACGGTGTATTTTGATATGTATAAAAATAACACCAAAATATACTCGCAAACCCGTAAACCTTTTCTGGCTGTAAAAGACAGCTGGATGGATTCTATCACGTATTTATTGAAAAGAAGCCCGATTTACGTGAAAAAATAAACCCTAAAGTATAATAAAAAAATATAATTTAAGGCAATTTGAATCTTTGCGTCTCTGCAACTTTGTACATTTGAACCTAAAAAAAATAAAATGTTTCATTTATTAGATCTTATTGGTACAATGGCTTTTGCGATGTCCGGCGCTTTAACGGCAATGCACAAAAAACTCGATCCGTTTGGGGTTTTTATCATTGCATTTGTTACAGCGGTTGGCGGCGGAACGCTTCGTGATGTTTTAATTGGCAGAACGCCAGTGGGCTGGATGAAGGATTTGCAATATGTTTATGTCATTATTTTGGGTTTTGGCCTGGCGATTCTTTTCAGGAAAAAGTTTGATAAACTGCGAACTTCGCTGTTTTTGTTTGATACAATCGGACTTGGTGTTTTTACTTTAATTGGTCTTGAAAAAGGTATTTCGATAGGTTTACATCCCGTAATTTGTATTGCTTTAGGAACTATGACGGCTTGTTTTGGAGGCGTTACAAGAGATATTTTGTGTACCGAAATCCCAACTATTTTTAGAAGGGAAATTTATGCTACGATTTGCATTTTTGGCGGTATCGTGTTTTTTGCTTTGAAAAAACTTAATTTAGATAATGATATTTTATACCTTTTAACTTCTGTAGTTATTATTACGGCGAGATTAATGGCCGTAAAATTCAAATGGTATTTACCCGCATTTGATCACAAATAAAGATTAAAAATATTCGCCACGAATGCCACGAATTTTCACTAATTAATTCGGGTTAATTAGTGAAATTCGTGGCAAAAGAAAAACACACTTTGACAAAATATACTGTAAAAAAATACAATCAGAACGATTACAAAATCTGGAATGACTTTATTGATCAGGCCAAAAATGCTACGTTTTTATTCCAAAGAGATTTTATGGAATATCATCAGGATCGTTTTGAAGATTTTTCGCTTCTTGTTTTTGAAGATCAAAAATTAAAAGCCGTTTTGCCAGCCAATAAACAAGGAAAATCAGTTTATTCGCATCAGGGACTTACTTATGGAGGTTTGGTTTTTTCATCTAAATTAAAAGCAGAAAAAGTAGAATTGATCTTAGATGAAATTTTATCTTTTTTGAAAGAAAATGCGATTGAAACCTTTTATTATAAACCCATTCCGGGTTTTTATTTTCCGGAAGGAAATTCCGAAATAGATTTCTTTTTGTTTAAAAGAGGAGCAATTCCGGATCGGAAAGAAATGAATCTGGCAGCAAATTTAGAATTGCCTTTGCAGATTTCTAAAAGTAAATTAAAACACTTTAGAAGAATCGAAAACCTTGATTTGGATATTGTCGAAGAAGAAGATTTTGAACCTTTTTGGGATGAAATCCTCGAGCCAAGATTATTAGAGAAATTCAATGCAAAACCAGTTCATACAAAAGAAGAAATAGCGCATTTAAAACAAAAATTCCCTGAAAATATCAGACAATATTCCGTTTATCAAAACGATGAAATTATTGCCGGAATTACTATTTTTGAGACTAAAAATGTAATTAAATCGCAATACGGAGCAACCTCAAAAAAAGGCGAAGAATTTAGGGCGCTCGATTTTTTATTCATTAATTTGATGCATAAATACAAACGTAAAGGCAAACGTTTTTTTGATATGGGAATCGTAAATGAAGAAAATGAAAGCGGCTATCATCCCGGACTTTTAAAACAAAAAGAAGAATTAGGCTGTACGGTTTACAATCAGGATTTTTATAAAATAGCTATTAAATAGTTTGGTGTGCATAAATTTTTCAACACATAGAAACATAGTTTTTTATGATTTTAAAAAGAAGCAAAAATATATATTTCTATCACATAGCTATGTGTATTTTAATCAGTGAAACGCCTATTTTTGGGTTAGAAAATCTGTTTCTATATGTTTAAATAATCTGTGGAAAATAAAAAAATATGATACCATTTCTGGATCTTAAAAAAATAAATGAACCGTATGAAACTGCATTTCAGGAAAAGCTGAAATTGGTTTTAGAAAACGGCTGGTATATTTTAGGAAAAGAACTGGAAACATTTGAAAAGGCTTTCGCCGAATATTGTCAAACCCAATATTGTATTGGAGTAGGGAACGGTTTTGATGCTTTAGTATTGATTTTTAAAGGGTATATTCAACTTGGCAAACTCCATAAAGGCGATGAAGTTATCGTTCCTGCGAACACTTATATCGCCAGTATTTTAGCCATTTTACAAGCCGATTTAATTCCGGTTTTGGTCGAGCCAAAGTTAGAAACCTACAACATAAATCCTGATTTGATTCAGGAAAAAATCACCTCAAAAACCAAAGCAATTTTAGCCGTTCATTTATATGGACAATTGGCTGAAATGGACAAAATAAATGAAATTGCCAATCAAAATCATCTTTTAATAATAGAAGATTGTGCGCAATCTCATGGTGCTGTTGCAAATTCCAATAGTTTAAAATCCCAAATTCCAAATGCTACGGATGCAGACAGCAATCAACAATCAGCGCAAGCGTATAGTTTTTACCCTGGAAAAAACCTAGGCTGTTTAGGCGACGGCGGAGCAATTACCACAAACGATTCAGCATTGGCAAAAGTGCTTTTTTCGCTTCGTAATTATGGTTCCGAACAAAAATATCATAACGAATATATTGGTGTAAATTCAAGATTAGATGAACTTCAGGCTTCTTTTTTAAACCTGAAATTGCCGAATTTAAATGCTGATAATGATAAACGGCGCAACATTGCAAAACGATATTTATCTGAAATTAAAAATGACAAAATCAAACTTCCGTTTTGGGATTTGTCCAACAATCATGTCTTTCATTTATTTGTTGTAAGAACCCAAAACAGAGAAGCTTTACAGGAATATTTATCTCAGAATACTATTCAGACCGTAATTCATTATCCAATTCCGCCACACAAACAAAAAGCGTTTTCTCCCGAGACTTCGGGATGGAATAATTTATCTTTTCCAATTACAGAGAAAATTCATAACGAAGTTTTGAGTTTACCAATAAGTCCGGTTTTGACACATGACGAAGTTAGTTTTATCATCGAAATTTTAAATAAATACTAATTCGTGTCTGATAGTAAAACATATCAGCAAATTCTAAAAACGACTTCACTTTTTGGAGGCGTCCAGTTTTTCTCGATCTTAATTTCGGTTATTCGAACCAAATTAATTGCCGTTTTTATTGGTCCCACCGGAATGGGAATTATCGCTTTATTGAATTCGACTTTAGGTTTAATCAGCGGAATTTCAGGTTTTGGAATGGAAACCAGCGGCGTAAAAAATATTTCTGAAAACTATAAAAATGAGGATTTAAAAACAGTTTCTTCGACAATCCACATTATAAAAAAGATTGTTTTTTTTACCGGAATATTCGGAATGTTATTGACGATCCTTTTTTCAAAAGCATTAAGTATCCTTACTTTTGGAGATTCAAGTCAAACCTATTCGTTTATTTTTCTTGCCACTACCCTCTTATTTAAACAATTATCTACAGGTCAATTGGCCGTCTTACAAGGATTAAGGCAAATGCGATTTTTGGCAAAAGCCAATTTGTATGGCAATTTATTTGGATTGCTATTTTCGATTCCGTTGTATTATTTTTTACGGATCGATGCTATAATTCCGACTATTATAATTGCTTCTTTATCTGCTTTGATTTTCTCTTTTTATTATTCGAATAAAATTAAAACTGAAAAAGAAAAAATCTCAAAAGAAGCCTTTTTTACAGAAGGAAAATCGATTGTAAAACTAGGTTTTATGTTGACAATCAGCAGTGTTTTAACGCTTTTTTCAACTTATTTAATTCAGATATACATCGGTAAAAATGGAGGTTTAGAACAAGTGGGTTATTACAACGCCGGTTTTACATTATTGAATTCTTATGTTGGGATTATTTTTACGGTGATGAGCACAGATTATTTCCCGAAATTAGCTTCTGTAAATTCTGATAATGAAAAAGTTAGAAGAAAGTGTTGTGCAGCAGGCTTTTATTTCGATAATCATAATAACGCCAATTATTGTTTTATTTTTGACCTTTATATCGATCGTAATTCAGCTTATTTATACACCAAAATTTAATGCCATAATTCCAATGGTTTGTTTCGGGATTTTAGGAATGTTATTTCGTGCCGTTTCATGGGCAATGGGTTTTATTTTGATAGCCAAAGGCGATTCTCAAATGTTTATAAAAACCGCAATTGGGTTTAATATTTTGTCCGTAATCATGAATGTTTTAGGCTATTATTTTTATGGATTAGAAGGTTTGGGTTTTAGTTTTTGTTTGTATTTTTTGGTTCATTTTATTGGATTAAAAATCATTACCAAAAACCGATATAATTTTTATTTTGATGTAGCTTTTTATCAAATATATTTCATTTGTTTTGTAATTTGTGTGAGCACTTTTTTACTTCGATATATCGAAATCCCAATTTTAAAATACAGTTTAATGACTTTAATGATTGTTGTTTCTTTGAGTTTTAGTTTGTATCAAATCAATAAAAAAATGAATTTAAAAGAAACATTTGCGTCATTAATTGCTAATAAAAGAACTAAAAATGATCCGGAATAGTTATCGAAAATGTAAATCTTTTTATCATAAACTCCAATTTTACTATTCAGTAAACTGGACCAAAACGCTGTATTTTAATTTTAAGAAATTCCCATTTGAAACGGCTAAAAAACTGCCTGTTTTCTTTTATGGCAAAATAAAATTTACTTCGATAACTGGAGATATTCAGCTTGACGGAAATATCCAAAAAGGAATGATTGGTTTTGGTCAGCCTTACGAATTAAATAAAGCGCATAAAGGCATTGCAGAAATCTTTATTTTAGGAAAACTAACGTTTAAAGGCAAATTTCAATTCGGGAAAGATTGCTTTGTTTTTGTTGGAGAAAAGGCACATTTAATACTAGGAAATATGGCTTCGATGGCGTCAAACGGAAAAATAATCTGTACCGAAAAAATTGTTCTGGGCGATTATGCACGTTTTGGTTCTGAAGCTCAAATTATCGATACCAATTTTCATGATTTAATTGATACCCAAACGGGAGAAAAACTCGAGAAATCAGCTCCAATTTTTATCGGAAATTACAATTTTGTAAGCAATCGCGTTTCGATTCTTAAAGGAACGCAAACGCCTAATTTTTGTACCATTGCTTCAAATAGTTTGTGTACAAAAGATTATAAAACGTTAGGCGAAAATATCCTGATTGGTGGAATTCCGGCGAAATTAATCCGCAATAATATTTCGAGAGACTGGCAAGGAGAAAAACAGCAATTAGACGATTTTTTGACGATTTGAAAAATGGCACACGGATGACACGGATTCGCTAAAGCGAAAGCGCGGATAAAAACGGATTTTTTAAAATGAATTATCAAAAAAAATCCGTTTTATCCGCGTCTTTACGAAGTAAATCCGTGTCATCCGCGTTCTTTTATTATGCGGAAACGTTGTTTTATTTCAAGCAGAATATATTTCAGAAACAATTTAAAATCAGCCGTTTTATACGCTAAAATCATTTCAAAATGCATTCTTTTTAAAATTGCTTGATGTTCAATTTTTGTTCTGTTTAATTGAATGGCTTTTTTAATAATCAAATAAGTAGAATAATTTATTTTTCTGGATCTTGCATCGTTTTTAATAAAAAAATGAGTTCCTAGAAGAAGTGGTTGAAATTCTTTTTTTGATTAAAATTTTATCAATATAATCAAAATCATATTTGCGCGAAGCCCGAATCCAGAGGTCTAAATCTTCGTAAGCCAAATTTTCGTCATAACCTTGTAAATCATCAAAAACAGCTTTTTTTACTATTGATGAAACGGAACAAATACTATTTCCGCCAGAAAGAACGCTTAAATAAATATCTCCGGTTTCTCTTTTTTCAATTGTTTTTTTGGAAGCATCAACGGGAAAATAATAAAAATAGAAATCACCTTTTTCATTTATTAATTCCGCATTTCCGTAAACAACGCCAAGATTTTTAAATTCGGTTTCTTCGAATGCTTTTAGCTGTAACGAAACACAATTGGGCAACAAAATATCATCTGCCGCCAAATCAATAATAAATTCGCCTTTTGCCAGTTTTAAGGCTTTATTAAAAGATTTTGTGCTGCCTAAATTCGTTTCGTTTGCAATAAATTGAATTTCAGGATAATCAATAAGCCATTTTTGTATCGTTTCTCTTGAATTATCAATGCTAAAATCATCTACAACAATCAATTCAATAAAAGGATAATCCTGATTAATTGCGGAAAGCAAACTTTCTACAACGAATTTTTCGTGGTTATAACACAAGCAAATAATAGTCACTAATGATTTATCAAGCATATTGTTTATTTAATTTTATGCCTCAGATTAAAAGATTCTAAAGATTAAATCATTTTAATCCTGTAATCTGTGGCAAAAAAACTATGTATTAAAAAATACATTTTTTAATTACTCAACAGTTTAGAGTTATATATTTGATACGAAAATAAGAAATCACGAATGATATTGTCTCACAAAAAAAATAAAATTGCTTTAATTGGTTATCGCTTAAGCGGAGGCGGAAGCGATAAAGTGATGGCAAATTTGTCTGTTTTTTTTGAAAGCCAGGGTTTTGAAGTCGATATTATTATTGTTTTGGATGAAGTTAGTTTTCCGTATTCCGGGAAATTGGTGAATCTGGGATTGCTAAAAAATAAAAGCAACGGATTATTCAATAAAGTCAAAAGATTGGCGGCTTTGCGGAAATATTTAAACGAAAATAAATTCGATTTTATTATCGATTTCCGTTTCCGGACCAAGATTATTCAGGAACTTATTCTGGCAAGATTTATTTATAATACCAAAACTATTTTTACGGTTCACAGTTTTTTAATCGATCATTATATGCCTGATAATTCATGGCTTACGCGATTAATGTACAATAATTGTTATGCTAATGCCGCAATTGTAGACGAAATGAAAACCTTGATTGAAACGAAGCATAAATTGCAAAATGTAGTTACGATTCATAATCCAATTTACCTCGAAGAAATTTTAGAAAAGCAGAATGATAATATTGATTTCGATTTCGATTTTATTATTGCCGTTGGACAATACGAAAACGAAATCAAACAATTTGATAAGCTGATTTCGAGCTACTCAAAATCTGATTTGTCTCAAAAAGAAATACATTTGGTTATTGTTGGAAATGGCGATAAATCAAAACTTAAAAAAGTAATTTCAGAAAATAATATGGCAGATTTTGTTCATCTTTTAGGCTATCAAAACAATCCGTTTAAATATCTGAGCAGAGCTAAATTTTTAGTTTTAAGCAGTAAAAATGAAGGTTTCCCGAATGTTATTTTAGAATCATTAGCCTGCCAAACACCAGTTCTATCTTTTGATTGCGATTTTGGACCAAGAGATATAATTACGAATTTAGAAAATGGTATTTTAGTAGAAAATCAAAACTGGGAAAAACTTACCAGCGCTATGAATTTGTTTATTTCTGATGAAATTTTATATCAAAAGTGCAAAGAAAATGCCTTGAAAAGCATTCAGCCTTTTTTATTGGAAAAAATTGGGCAACAATGGTTAAATTTGATGAAAGTGAATTAAAATTATGACTACAATTCAGGATATAGAATTACTTAAAATTCCGGTTATAGAAGATATAAGCGGCAATTTGGCTTTCATTCAAAATGAGATTTTACCATTTGAATTCAAACGTGTTTATTATCTTTTTGATGTGCCAAGCAGTGCTTTTCGCGGTGGACATTCTCATATTCAGCAACATGAAGTTTTAATCGCTTTAAGCGGAAGTTTTGAAGTGACTTTAAACGACGGAACCAGCAAAAAAAGCTATTTACTGAATAAACCCAATATTGGTTTACATCTCCCAAAAGGGATTTGGAGAGAACTGGAAAACTTTTCTTCCGGCGCTGTTTGTTTGGTTTTTGCTTCGGATGTTTTTGAAGAATCCGATTATATTCGGGATTATGATGCTTTTTTGAATTCAAAAAAATGAAATTGCTTTACATTGTTCCCAAAGTAAAAAATGCTGGCGGAGTTGCCCGGGTTTTGGCAATAAAAGCCAATTATTTTGTAGAGCATTTTAATTATGAAGTTTATATTTTATCTCAAAATAAAGAAAATCAATTATCATTTTATGATTTAAATTCTGAAATTAGATTTAATAATATGATTTTAAAAGGAAATGTTTTTAGCTTTTTTAATTCATTTCGAAAGCAAATAAATCAAAATATTAAAGAAATAAATCCTGATGTAATTTTGGTTGCGGATAATGGTTTAAAAGCTTTTACGATTCCGTTTATAGTTAAAACTAAAACTCCAATCGTATTTGAATGTCACGGATCAAAATTTATTGAAGAGAGTGAAAAAACAAACTTTTTATCGAAAACAATTCAAAAATTAAAATATAGATTTAAGGATTTTAGCGTTAATAAATTTACCAAATTCATTGCTTTATCTGACGAAAGTCTAAAAGAATGGAATGTTTCAAATGGAGCAATAATTCCGAATCCGTCCTGGATAAAAACGGAAATAACATCAGATTTAAAAAATAAAAAAGTAATTGCAATTGCCCGAAATTCATATGAAAAAGGCTTAGATCGATTGCTTTTAATTTGGAAAGAAATAACGATAAAACATCCGGATTGGACTTTAGATATTTATACGGATGATGTGGATTCTTTAAAAAAATCAGCTTTTGATTTAGGAATAAAATCAGGTATAAATTATTTCAATTTTGTTAAAAATATCCAAGACAAATACTTAGAATCTTCAATTTATGTGATGACTTCCAGAACAGAAGGATTTCCGATGGTTTTGCTGGAAGCAATGGCTTCGGGTTTGCCTTGTATTGCATATGATTGCCCGATTGGACCAAGATCGATTATTACCAACGCTGAAAACGGTTTTTTGATTCCGGATGATAATATCGAAATGTTTGTCGATAAACTTTCTTTTTTAATAGAAAATGAAGCAATAAGATTGAAATTTGGTGCTGATGCAAAAGAGACTTCTAAGAATTTTAATATTGATAAAGTGATGCAAGGATGGAAAGTTTTTTTGGAAAGTCTGATCAAAGTTTAGCTTATCCTTCAAGGTTTTCAAAACCTTGCAGGTCTTGAATTGTTTACAGATATTACTAAAATAAAAATTATACTTACAAGGTTTTGAAAACCTTGCAGGAACGGAACTTGAGGCTTTATTGAATTGATTTTAATTCGCAGAAACACCCCAATTTATAAAGGTCAAATAAAAATAAAGAAGGCTTTTTTGAAAGTAAATTTCGTTTGATTTTAGATTCATTTTTTCTGAAAATAAAAGCGGAAAATGGAACTAATCCTAGTTTTTTCAGAAGTTCAAATGAAGTTATAATTTTGCTTTCTTCTTTAGAAATTTTATTCGAATTATAAAGGAATACAAGATTTTCTAAAGCTGTTTTGGTTTTCTTTAAAAATACTTCGGAAGTTTCTAAATTCAGATGAAAAGTTGGATTTTCAATCTGTAAAATTTCAAAATGATTTGCTTTTAAAACGGAGAAAAAACACAGATCTTCATATCCGTATTTTGTAATAGTTTCATCAAAAGGATATTTCACAAAAACGTCTTTTTTGATTAATAAATTAGAAGTTAAAAGGGTTTTTGTTTCTCGTTCCTGACCGTAAATCCAACGTAAAAGTTTCTGATTTTCAGGTTTTTTATCTTCATACATAATTCTTCCAAAAATGATATTATTTCTCAAATCTGAAATGGTATCAATATACTTTTTTATAAAGTTATTTTGGGACGGAAATGTATCACAATCTAAAATCAACAACCAATCGTATTTTGCTTTTTGACCTAACGAATTGATGTTTTTTCCCCTTCCTAAATTGATTTCATTTATAAAAAAGGAACAATTAGAAATAAGGTTAATTTCTTGATTTAAAGTATTTTCTGCGGAATTGGATGCGTCGTCCTGACAAAGAATTTCAAAATTAATTCCAATAAAATTACATTGCTTTACAAGTTCATTAACGAGCGGTAAGGCGTTGTAATTATAAACCGGAATTAAAACAGAAAGCATTACACGCTTCTTTGCACTACTTCAAAAATTCTCTCATCTTCACATTTTAATGTTTTAGACGGGAATTTCATCAACAAAGCATAATCGTGAGTCGCCATGATAACGGTTTTACCATTAGCGTTGATTTTTTTTAATACTTCAAGAACCTCAGAACTTGTTTGAGGATCAAGGTTTCCGGTAGGTTCATCTGCAAGGATAAATTCAGGATCGTTAAGCAAAGCTCTTGCAATGGCAACACGCTGCTGTTCTCCTCCTGAAAGCTGGTGCGGCATTTTGTTTACGAAATCTTTCATACCAACTTTGTCCAGAACTTCATCAATTTTGTGTTCCATTTCGTTTTTTTCAGACCAGCCGGTTGCTTTTAGAACAAAAAGCATATTGTCTTTTACAGAACGGTCCGGAAGCAATTTGAAATCCTGAAATACGATTCCGATTTTACGTCTCAAAAACGGAATTTCACTTTCTTTTAAAGTTGCCAAATCAAACTCAACTATATGACCTTCACCTTCAGTTAAAGGCAAATCACCGTACAAAGTTTTCATGAAACTACTTTTTCCGGAACCTGTTTTTCCAATTATATAGATAAATTCACCGTGTTGAACATCTAAATTAATGTGAGATAAAATTTTTCTTCCTTCTTGATATATAGTTACTTCTTTAAGAGACAGTACGATTTGTGACATAATAAATTGATTTGAATGTAAAAGTAATAAGATAACGCTTGGATTCAAAATAAATTTGAATGATTTCTGAAGAAAATACATTAAAATGCCCAAATGAAATTTTAAACGATATAAGTGATATAAGTTCATTTGAGTAAATTGTGGGTAAAGCTTCTAGCTTATAATAACTTATCTCTCTTATAGCGTTAAATTTACTAGTGCCGGAAGCTGTAAAATAAAAAGAATTTAAAAAAATGTTCATAATAAAAGCCCGAATCGTTTCGTTATAAACGGTATAAAATGATACATTTGAATACTAAATATAATTAAAATGCGTAGACTTTCCTGGTTCTTTTTACTCCATATTGTCCTTTTTTCGACCATAGTTTCGGCACAAAAATCAGCTATTTATACTTACGATTTAAAGGATTTTGACAAAGCGCTGGCTTTATATAATGATAAACAATACGCCTCGGCACAACATATTTTTGAGTATGTAAAAAATAACGCAACGACTGAGGAAGTGCAATCAGATTGTGCTTATTATATCGCCAATTGTGCCATTCGAACCAATCAGCCAAATGCGGATGCTTTGATGGAAAAATTCGTCGATGATTATCCAACAAGTACCAAACAAAACCAGGCTTATATTGAGGTTGCCCAGTTTTTCTTTGAGCAGGGAAATTACCCAAAAGCTTTGCAATGGTTTGATAAAGTGGATGAAAGTTATATGAGTAAATCTGATTCGGATAAGTTTAATTTCCAGAAAGGATACAGTTATTTTACGGCTAAAAAGAAGAAAGAAGCCACTACTTATTTTAATAAAGTGGTGAATTCTCCTGATTTTGGTTCTCAGGCCAAATATTATTTAGGATTTATGGCTTATGAAGGCGATGATTATAAGGAAGCAACCAAATATTTTGATGAAGTTTCAGGCGAGGAAAAATACAAAGAAAAGCTTTCGTATTATCAGGCTGACATGAATTTTAAGCTGGGAAATTTCCAAAAAGCCATTGATTTGGGGCAAACCGCCATGAACAAATCAAATGCTCTTGAAAAATCTGAATTGAATAAAATTATCGGAGAAAGTTATTTCAATTTAAAGCAATACGATAAAGCAATTCCGTTTTTAGAGCAATATGCGGGTAAAAAAGGAAAGTGGAATAATACGGATTTCTATCAATTGGGATATGCTTATTATGAGCAGAAAGAATATGATAAAGCGATTTCTCAATTCAATAAAATCATTGAAGGAAAAGATTTTGTAGCTCAAAATGCGTATTACCATTTAGGTTTGAGTTATTTGAATACGGGCAAAAAACAAGAAGCTTTAAATGCTTTTAAAAATGCTTCTGAAATGGATTTTAATGCACAAATTCAGGAAGATGCCGCTTTAAATTATGCGAAAGTGAGTTATGATATCGGAAATGCTTATCAAACCGTTCCTGCAATTTTACTTGATTTCTTAAAAAAATACCCAAACAATTCAAGCCGATCTGAAATAGAAAAATTATTGGTAGATTCTTATATTTCGACAAAAAATTACAAAGAAGCTTTGGTTTTATTAGAGAAAAACAGATCGCCTGAAAATAAAGCAGCTTACCAAAAAGTGCTTTTTTACAGAGGTTTAGAATTGTATAATGAATCGAATTATCAGGAAGCCGGAAAAATGTTTAAAAGTGCGATCAGCGAACAAAAAACACCTGAGTTTACAGCTCGCTCCACTTTCTGGAAAGCCGAAACGGAATATTTAAATGATGATTTTCAGAATGCATTATTGACCTATAAACAATTTGCAGGTTTGGCTGCTGCCAAAACAACTGACGAATATAAAAACATCAATTATAATATTGGATATACGTATTTTAAACTGAAAGATTACGATCAGGCGGCGAATTCATTTCAGGCGCAAATCGATAATGCTGCGGCAGATAAAGTTCGTTTGAATGATTCGTATTTACGTTTGGGAGATTCGAGATTTGTAAATTCAAAATATACCGCTGCAAACGAAGCTTACGCAAAAGCAATTGAAGGAAAAGGTGTTGATGCTGATTATGCGCAATTTCAAAAAGCGATTTCTTACGGTTTTATGTCTAAAAATGACAAAAAAGTGGATGAGCTGAATAATTTTCTTTTGATGTATAAAAAATCGGAATATCGTGATGATGCTTTATACGAGTTAGGAAATACTTATGTGACGGAGAAAAAGAATGATCTGGCGATTAAAACGTACGATCAGTTAATTTCTGAATATAAAAACGGAGCATTTACTTCAAGATCTATTTTAAAGCAAGGTTTGATTTATTACAACTCAGATCGTGATGATCAGGCTTTGGTTAAATTTAAAAAAGTGGCGGCCGAATTTCCAAAAAGCCCGGAAGCTCTTGAAGCCGTTTCTACAGCAAGATTAATTTATGTTGATTCGGGAAAAGTTGATGAATATGCAACTTGGGTTCGTACGCTTGACTTTGTTTCGGTTACTGATGCTGAATTGGATAATGATACGTATGATGCCGCTTTTAAACAATACAGCCAAAATAACAGCAAACAGGCGATTACAGGTTTTGCGGGTTATGTAAGTAAATTTTCAACAGGATTGCATGCTCTTGAAGCTAATTTTTATCTGGGACAATTGTATTATGCAGAAGGTTCAGAAACGAAATCTGTTGCCAATTATCAATATGTAAGTGCTCAGCCAAGAAATGAATTTACAGAGCAATCTTTAATGAAATTAGCGCAGATTTTCTTAAAAGCAAAAGATTGTGACAAATCGATTCCGGTGTTGAAACGCTTAGATGATGAATCTGATTCGGCCCAAAACAAAAGTTTTGCACAAGCCAATTTGATGAAATGTTATTATGACAAAAAGGATTATGATAATTCAGTAGTTTATGCTGACAAAGTATTGCAAAATGCAAAAGCAGATACAAACGTAAAAGCAGATGCGCAGATTATTGTAGCGCGTGCGGCGATGCAAACCGGCGACGAAGATAAAGCAAAGGCTGCTTATGCTAAATTATCAGCAACATCAAAAGGGGAATTGGCTGCAGAAGCATTGTATTATGATGCGTATTTCAAAACGAAAGAAGGCAAATTTGATGCATCAAATGTGTCCGTTCAAAAACTGGCTAAAAATTATTCGGCTTTTAAATATTACGGAGCGAAGAGTTTGGTTTTAATGGCAAAAAACTTCTACGGATTAAAAGACAGTTATCAGGCCACTTATATTTTGGATAACGTGATCAACAATTTTACCGATTATCCGGACGTGGTCGAAGAAGCTAAAAAAGAATTAGCTGCGATAAAAGCAGAAGAATCTAAAACGAATTCGTCTATTAATAAGTAAGAATAAAGAATAAAGAATATAGAATATAGAAAAATGAAAATAGATATAAGAGCAAAGATTGAAAAGTCTGTTCTCTATATTCTATTCTCTTAAAATCTTTTAAGAAAAATGAGTTTACCTTTTTATATAGTTGATGTTTTTGCTGATAAAAAATATACCGGAAATCAGCTGGCAGTTTTTTTAGAGGCCCAAAATTTAAGTTCGGAAGAAATGCAGCAGATTGCACGCGAGATAAATTTCGCCGAAAGCACATTTATTACCAAACTGGATAGAGAAAATAATAAGGCAGAGATTAAAATATTTACACCATCTCAGGAAATGCAGTTTGCGGGTCATCCTATAATTGGAACTTCATGGGTTTTGATTCATAAAATATTTGAAAATTCGCCTGAGAATATAACATTGAATGTTCCTATTGGGCCAATCCAAATTAATCAGTCAGAAGGTTTGATTTGGCTAAAAGCAGCACAGCCGAAGTTTTGGGATATTTTTTCAAAAGAGGATATTACATTTTTTAGTAACCTGAAAAGTCATGATTTTGAAAATCAATTTCCAATTCAGGAAGTTACAACCGGAAGTGCTTTTGTAATGGTTGGATTAAGCAGTAAAAAAGCACTGGAAAATTTGGTTTTAGATAAAGATAAAACAGATGAATGGCTGAAAAAGAATTGTAAAACATCGCATAGAGCTTTGTATTTTTATTATTTGGAAGGCTCAAAATTGTTTAGTCGAATGTTATGTATTGAACACAATCAATTGATAGAAGATGCAGCAACAGGGAGCGCAAGTACTTGTCTGCAGGCATTTTTGTTAAAATACCATAAACCTGAATTTGAATTGATTAATTATCAGGGAGATTATATAGGTCGTCCGTCTCAGATTTATTTCAAAGGAAAATTAACGGATAATCAGTTTGATATTAAAATTGGCGGAGAAGCGCAATCTGTTGCTAAAGGGGAATGGGAAGCTTAGTTCAGGAAAATAGAACAAAGAAGAAAGATATTAGAAAATAGAATAAAAAAATATAGAGAAAATTCAGAAAAGGAGAGAAGTCTTTCTTCTTTACTCTTTTCTCTTTAAAAGAAGAAATATGAAAATTAATTGCCAGAATAAAATCATCGTTTTACTCGTATTGTTTGTAGTTCAGCTTTCGTTTTCGCAGAAGAAAAATGAAAGCATCGGAACCGAAACGGTAAATGTGGTAAAACCATATTCGCCAACTATTTCAGATGCTTTTAAGGTGAAAGAAACGCCTTCGCTTGACGATACAGGAAATCAGCCAAAAGAAACGATCAAGTATAGTATTTTGTCGGTTCCGGTTGCATCGACTTTTACACCTTCAAAAGGAAATGCACAAGGTGTGGATAAATCTAAAAAAGAAAGATTGTTTAATAATTATGCCACTTTGGGAGTGGGGAATTACGGAACTTTAAATGCTGAGTTGTTTGTAACACAGGATTTAGGAAACAACGATTATGTTGCCGGAATGTTTCGTCACCATTCATCGCAAGGCGGAATTAAAGATGTAAACCTGAATGATGAATTTTATGACACAGCTTTAAATGTTGGTTATGGCGTAAACAATCGCGATATGTCTTGGAATATAGATTTGGGTTACCAAAATCAAGTCTACAATTGGTATGGTTTGCCAGTTGATTTCGGTATGACTTTGCCGGCAGAGCAGCAAGAAGATTTAATAAGAGGAATTAATCCAAACCATTCTTATAACACCATTTCTCTTGGTGGGAATGTAGATTTTACAGAAGGCATTTTTAGTAAAGTAGCTACAAAATTCACGCATTTTTCAGATAGTTTTTCTTCTTCTGAAAATCGTTTTTATCTAAAACCTACTTTCAAAGTAGACGTAATGGATCAATCGATAAACACGAATGTTATTATTGATCACGTAAGCGGTTCTTTTGAAAATAATTATGCACGAGATAATACGGAACCGTTAAAATACAGTTTAACTAATTTTGGAATTGAGCCAAGTTTTGTCATTCATGAAAATGACTGGACATTAGAATTAGGTGCCGGATTGTTTTATGGTTTAGATTCTGAAAACAGCGGAAACAAATTTTATATTTATCCAAAGGTAAATGCTTCGTATAAATTAGTGGGCGATTTAATGATTTTCTACACGGGTGTTTATGGTGCTTTAAACCAGAATTCTTATGCTGATTTTGTAACCGAAAATCCGTTTTTGTCACCAACTTTAAATATGAGACCAACGAGTAATCAGTATACTGTTTTTGCCGGATTAAAAGGTAAATTAGCGAATAATGTAAGTTATAATGTTACGGGTTCATACTTAAACGAAAAAGACAAAGCGTTGTTTAAAAGCAATGATTATACAGAAGATTTTGATAATGAAAATTATGCTTACGGAAACTCATTCGGAGTTGTTTATGATGATGTGAGAACGTTTCGTTTTTACGGAGAATTAAAAGCTGATTTTTCTCAAAACGTTTCTTTTGGAATCAACGGAACTTTTAATAGTTATAAATTTGATGGATTGGAAGCCTGGAATTTACCATCGATGAAAATCAGTTCAAATCTTGATGTAAACATTACAAAACAATGGTACGCAGGTTTAAATGTTTTCTTTGTGGGAGAACGTAAGGATATGCAATCAAATCTGGATTTAGGAACTGATCCGGTTATTGTAACACTAAAAAGTTATTTTGATGCCAATGCACATTTAGGATACAAATACAGCGAACGTTTAACTTTCTTCCTGAAATTGAATAATATCGGAAATCAGGCTTACGAAAAATGGCTGAATTATCCTGTGCAGGGATTCCAGGTTTTAGTGGGAGGAAATTATAAATTCGATTTTTAAAATATATTCGCCACGAAGGCGCTAGGGCACAAAGTCTTTTTAAGTTTTTTAGCCACGAATTCACGAATTAATTTTTAACTAAATTCGTGAATTCGTGGCTAACTTTTTTGGAGCAGCGAAAAAACCTTTGCACCTTTGTAACTTAGAACCTCAGTACCTTAAAAAAAAATGGAATTCAAACAAAAAATACATTCTCATTATTTACAAATGGTTCAGGACCGAATAGATGTTTTCAGGGACATGATTTCGGCTTTGACCGAAGATTCTAAAAACGATGCTAAAGGTTCGGCTGGCGATAAGCACGAAACGGCTTTATCGATGATGCATATTGAGCAGGAAAAACTAACCAATAAACTGAAAGAAGCGATTACTCAAAAAGCTGTTTTAGACAAAATTGATGCTTCAAAAACTACTGAAAATATCATTTCGGGCAGTTTGGTAAAAGCAAACGGAATTCATTTGTATGTAAGTGTAGCGCTTCCTAAAATTTCAATTGATGGTGTAAATGTTATTGCGCTTTCTCCGCAATCTCCTCTTGGTTCTCATTTAATGGGGAATAAAGTTGGATTTACTTTTGAAATTAATAAGACACATTATACTATTGAGAGTGTTTTGTAAGGTTTGATTTTTTGTGTAGTCCCTACGGGACAATTTTATTCCCATGGTTATTTTTTTACCGACATTTAATCTCTACGAGATATACTCCTTTAGGAGTTAAATATCGGTAGAAAAAAGAATGATAACATGATAAAATTGTCCCGTAGGGACTACACGAGATTATGAATAAATAAATTCCATACAATCTTGTCATCCCGAGGAACGAGGGATGACATACTATGTGATAAAAAATATCGACAAAAGTCTACATGTGAAAAATCGTTGCGAGGAACGGATTTTAGTTGAACCACTTTGCGGGACTTCGACTTCGCTCAGTCTGACAATATTGTAGATATCCTTTGCTTTTCAGAATAAAAAACGAAAATAAATCAGTTTCAATCTGCGAAAATCTGCGTGCCATTTCTTCGTTGCTTCCATTAAAACAACAATTTCTGAACAGCTTGTGTCCTTGTCTTTGTGAATCTTTCAACGATTCTTAAATATCATAAAATTTAATTCAAAGATCTCTTTAAAACCTTGTGTTTTGTGCTTTCTTTAAGGCCAAAATTGAAAATTTCAAGTTTGGAGCTTTTTTTTGTGTTAAAATTTTACATTTTATATGTAAAAACAAAATTATGATTTAAAATTATAACTGAAATTACATTTTATGTTTTTCAATTATAACCAATACCGCATCTTTGCCTTATCAAAATAAAATTTAAAAATAAAAATATATAGTTATGTGTGGAATCGTATGTGCCTTTGATCTAAAACAAAAAGCCGAAACCTTAAGACCTCAAGTATTAGAAATGTCTAAAATCATTCGTCACCGTGGACCGGACTGGAGCGGAATTTACAGCAATGATAAAGCAATATTATCTCATGAGCGTTTGGCAATTGTAGATCCAGCTTCAGGAAAACAACCTTTATTTACAGAAGATAAAAAATTAGTTCTGGCTGCAAATGGTGAGATTTATAACCACAGAGAATTGCGTAAACAATTTGAAGGAAAATATAACTTTCAGACTGAAAGTGACTGCGAAGTTATTTTGGCACTTTACAAGGAAAAAGGACCTCATTTTGTAGATGAAATGAACGGAATCTTCGGATTTGCAATTTATGATGTTGAGAAAGATGAGTATTTTATTGCTCGTGACCACATGGGAATTATTCCATTATACATTGGCTGGGATCAAAACGGGACTTTTTACGTTGCTTCTGAATTGAAAGCTTTGGAAGGATATTGTACAAAAATCCAATTGTTTCCTCCGGGACATTATATGACTAGTCAGGATGGCGAATTTGTACAATGGTACAAAAGAGACTGGACAGAATATGATGCTGTAAAAGACAACGAAACAAGTATTCCTGCAATTAAAGAAGCGCTTGAAGCAGCGGTTCACAGACAATTAATGAGTGATGTTCCTTACGGAGTTTTACTTTCAGGAGGTTTAGATTCGTCTATTACTTCGGCTGTAGCCAAAAAATTTGCACAAAAACGTATTGAATCGGATGATACTACAGATGCCTGGTATCCGCAATTACACTCTTTTTCAGTAGGATTGGATGGTTCTCCTGATTTAGCTGCTGCGCAAATTGTAGCAAAACATATCGGAACAATTCACCACGAAATTAAATTCACGATTCAGGAAGGTTTAGATGCGGTTCGTGATGTAATTTATAACTTAGAAACGTATGATGTAACTACGGTAAGAGCTTCAACACCAATGTGGTTAATGGCGAGAGTTATTAAATCAATGGGAATCAAAATGGTGCTTTCTGGTGAAGGTGCAGATGAATTGTTTGGAGGTTATTTATACTTCCACAAAGCGCCAAACGCAAGAGAATTTCACGAAGAAAACGTTCGTAAATTAGGAAAACTTCATATGTACGATTGCTTGCGTGCGAACAAAAGTTTGGCTGCGTGGGGAATTGAAGGTCGTGTGCCTTTCTTAGATAAAGAATTTATGGATGTTGCCATGCGCATCAACCCACAAGATAAAATGATCAACAAAGAACATCCTATGGAAAAATGGGTAGTTCGTAAAGCTTTTGAAGATATGTTGCCGGAAAGTGTGGCATGGAGACAAAAAGAACAATTTTCTGACGGAGTAGGATACAGCTGGATTGATACTTTGAAAGAAGTGGTAGCTAAAGAAGTTTCAGACGAACAATTGGCAAATGCGAAATATAAATTCCCATTGCAAACACCAACTTCTAAGGAAGAATATTATTATCGTTCGATTTTTGCAGAACATTTTCCAAGTGATGCGGCTGCATTATGTGTGCCTCAGGAAGCAAGTGTTGCTTGTAGTACAAAAATCGCTTTGGAGTGGGATGAGGCTTTCAAAAACATGAACGATCCTTCTGGCAGAGCGGTTGCAAGTGTACATGACGACGCTTACGCTAAAGTATAAGAATTATTTAGAATTAGTATATATTTTTTGAAAGACGTTCTCTAACCGGGAGCGTTTTTCGCGTCTTAAAATGTTAAATTATATTATTTCAATCACTTAAATAGAATTTTCGGTAATTATTTAACTTTCTTTTTTATATTTGACATTCCCCAGAAAAGTAAGTTTAATCGTTTGAATTATTATTTTCAAATCAGAAGAATAATAATTCAAGTTTGGTTTTTTTTCAACAAATTATAGATTGTGATGATTTAGACTTTTGTAAGAAGGTTTCACGTCATTAAAAAAATAAATAAAAAAAAGATTAGTATGTCTGGATTATTAGCCGTTATAGGTAAAGGAAAAGACCCGCAACTCGTAAAAGAGCTTTCTAAAAGAATGTTACATCGTGGTCCTGATGAAAATGATTTGCATATTATGGAAAATGGCAGCATTATTAGCCATGAAAGCTTGTCGATTATAGATTTAAAATCTGGGAAACAGCCTATTCAGGGAACTAATAAAGCCTGGATGGTTCATGATGGCGAAATTTACAACTATCAGGAATTAAAAGATGGGATTCTAAAGAATCATACGTTTAGAACAAAATCAGATTCGGAAGTTATTGTGCATTTGTACGAAGAATTTGGAAATGATTTTTGTAATATGCTCGACGGCGATTTTGCTTTTGTAGTTATTGACGGTGATAATTATATTGCCGGCAGAGATCCAATTGGTGTAAAACCTTTGTATTATGGTTTGGATGAAAGAGGAAGAATTTATTTTTCGTCTGAAATGAAACCTATTGCAGATCAGTGCAAAACATTTTCGACTTTTCCTCCGGGACATTATTATACCCCTAAAAAAGGTTTTGTAAAATATTACAGACCTGAATATGAAGATTATGAAAATGCAGATCAGGATCTTGATCTGGACTTAATACGAGAAACATTTATAGCAGCAACCCGTAAGCGTTTGATGAGCGAGGCGCCGCTTGGTGTATTGCTTTCAGGTGGTTTAGATTCATCTTTAATTGCAGCAATTGCTTCCCGAATTTTTTCTGAAAGCGAAAAAAAACTGCAGACATTTTCGATTGGTTTAGATGAAAATGCGCCGGATGCTAAAGCGGCGAGAAAAGCAGCTGAGTTTTTAGGAACGGAACATCACGAAATTCACTTTTCGATTGAAGAAGGAATTGAGCTTTTAGAAAAAATAATTTATCATATCGAAACTTACGATATTATTTCAGTAAGAGCGAGCGTGCCGATGTATTTACTTTCGAAAGCTATAGCCAAAAAAGGTGTGAAAGTTATTCTTTCAGGAGAAGGTGCGGATGAGATTTTTGGTGGTCATTTGTATTTTAGAAATGCGCCATCAACAGAAGAATTTCAAAAAGAAACAATTGAAAGAGTTCAGAAAATATTTACTGCAGATTTGCTGCGTGCCGATAAATCTACAATGGCAAATGGTATTGAAACCAGAGTTCCGTTTTTAGATAAAGATTTTTTGGATGTTACCATTCGCATCAAGCCGGAAGAAAAACAGCCAAAAGCATACAACGGAATTGAAAAATATATTTTACGAAAAGCATTTGAAACTCCTGAAAACCCGTATTTGCCAACTGATATTTTATGGAGACAAAAAGAACAGTTTTCTGATGGAGTTGGCTATAACTGGATTGATGAATTGATTGAATATTGTGCTGCACAGGTTACAGATGAACAATTGGCGGGAGCAGCGGCAGAATTTCCATATAATTCGCCAACTACAAAAGAAGCTTATTTTTACAGATCCATTTTTCATAAATTCTATCCACAAATCAGCGCTGCACAAACCGTTCGAAAATGGATTCCGAAATGGCAGGAAAACCAAGATCCGAGCGGAAGAGCAAATGCAGCTCACTTAGAAGGAAATTTCGAAACAGCAAAATCCGGCGTAGCAGTTTAGGGATAGAAATTCCAATTTTTTAAATTTCAAATTCCAATTTAGTTTTTAAAACTGAATAATAAAATATAAATCCGAAACAACATTTAGAATGTTCGTTTCGGATTTTTTTGTGGTTAAAATTTGAATTGAGGTTTTCCGTAAATTATTAAAACTAAGTTAATTTCGGTTCAATTTGACTAGGAATAATACTATATTTGATTACCAGAAAAATAATTAAGCCAATTAATAATTCAGTAAAATCTATGAGAAACTTATTGCTAAGTGGAGTTTTGTACTGCTCATTTGTCTCTTTGAGTTCAGTTTATGCACAAAAATCTGAAACGCCAAAATACATTACCAATGTTGAAGGCGTAAAAGAATATTCTTTAAATAATGGATTAAAACTTCTTTTGATTCCAGATGCTTCCCAAAGTAATATGGTCGTAAATATTGTTTACAAAGTTGGATCAAGAAATGAGGGTTATGGCGAAAAAGGGATGGCACATTTATTAGAGCACATGCTTTTTAAAAGTACCAAGAATTTAGGCGATATTAAAAAAATGCTTTCTGATAAAGGAGGAAACGCTAACGGAACTACCTGGTTAGACAGGACCAATTATTACGAAGTTTTTCCGTCAAGCGATGAAAATCTAAAATGGAGTATCGAAATGGAAGCGGACAGAATGATAAATTCTACCATTTTGCAGACTGATTTAGAAAAAGAATTTTCTGTAGTACGAAATGAATTTGAAATTGGAGAAAATAATCCGGATGCTGTTTTGCAGGAAAGAATTATTTCAACTGCTTATCTTTGGCACAATTACGGAAATAGTACTATTGGAAGTAAAGAAGATATAGAAAGAGTAAAAGCGAATACACTTAGACTTTTTTATGAAAAATATTACCAGCCTGATAATTCGACTTTAATTATTGCAGGTAAATTTGATGAGCAAAAAGCACTGCAATATGTGGGGCAATATTTTGGAGCTATTCCGAAACCTAAAAGACTTTTAAACCAGACTTATACAATAGAACCGGCACAAGACGGAGAAAAATCTGTAGAACTTAACAGAGCCGGTGACAGCAAAAATATTGGTGCATTATATCATACTGCTGCTTTTGTTGATAAAGATTATGCTGCAATTGATGCTTTAAGCGAAATTTTGACTTCTGATCCATCAGGATATTTGTATAAATCTTTGGTAGAAACACATAAGGCATCCAGCATTTATGCCTGGCAGCCAACGACAAGAGATGCAAGTTTTATGTATTTTGGCGTAGCGGTTCCTAATGATAAGGATATTAAAGCAACGAAGGAATTGGTAAGAACAGAGTTGGATAAAATAGGAACGACTAAATATACCGATGAAGATGTAAGCCGCGCTAAAGCAAAACTTATTAAACAAATTGAAGGTACAAAAAACAATACGATTTCATACGCTATAAATCTGACCGAGAATATTGCGGCCGGTGATTACAAATTGGGATTTTTGTACAGAGATGCAATTGAAAACCTGACGAAAGAAGATGTTCAAAGAGTTGCCGAAAGATATTTTAGAAGCAATAACAGAACAATTGGAATCTTTATTCCGTCGAAAGAGGAACAAAGGGTAAAACCTACAGAATATACAGATGAGCAATTGGCCACTGTAACTAAAGATTACAAAGGAAAAGCTTTGGAAAAAGAAGCGGCTGCATTTGAAGCTTCGATAAAAAATTTAAAGCAAAATTTTGTTGAAGGAAAATTAAGCAACGGTGCAAAATACGGTTTGATCAAAAAAGAAATAAAAGGAGGAAAAGTTCAGGCTAGTTTTCAATTTCCGGTAAGTAATGAAAAAGATTTAACAGGGAAATCAGATACAGGAGGAATTTTGGCTCAGTTGTTAAAAACAGGAACAAAAACCAGAACCAAAGAACAAATTAGTGATCGTCTGGATCAATTAAAATCAAGTATTTATTTTAATTTTTCAAGACAAACTTTAGCGATAAATGTAAATACTTATAAAGAAAGTTTTAAAGAAGTAATGGAGATTCTGAATGATTTGCTTGTTAATGCTACTTTTCCGGAAAATGAATTAACAAAGACAATCAGCGAATATAATACCTATTTAGAATCAAATCTGAATGATCCGCAATCCGTTGCTTTTACAGAACTTTCAAGACAAACAACAAATTATCCTAAAGGCAGTATTTTTTATACACCAACAATTCAGGAACAAATAGATGCATTTAAAAAAATCAAGCAAACTGAAATAGTAGATTTCTATAAAAACATACTTGGTGGAAACAATGGTGTTGGAAGTGTAGTAGGAGATTTGGAAGCAAAATCTACAGTCCAGATTTTAGAAAATACTTTTGGAAAATGGAATTCAAAATCAAAATATGAATTGGCTAAACCTACTTATTTTGAAACAAAAGTATTGGATAAGGATTTTATAACTCCGGATAAAGAAAATGCGGTAGCGATTGGTAGAATTAGTTTTAAAATGACCAGAAGCAGTGCAGATTATCCTGCATTTGTAATGGCTAATGAAATATTAGGAAGCGGAGGTTTCTTAAGCGCAAGAATTCCGATGAGACTTAGAGAAAAAGAGGGAATAAGTTACGGAGCAGGTTCGTTTATTGATGTGCCAATTACAAGCGATGTGGCTTCATGGTCGTATTATGCTTTTTTAAATCCAACTAAAAAGACGGCAGTTGAAACTGCTGCAAAAGAGGAAATTTCAAAAGCATTAAAAGATGGTTTCACGGCAGATGAACTAAAATCAAACTTAGTTAGCTGGCAGAATGAAAGAAAAACAAGACTGGGCACTGATGATACCTTAATGAGTCTTGTGAATACTTATTTGCAATACGGAGTTCCTTTAGAAGATTATGATGACTTAGAAAATAAAGTCAAAGCATTAAAAGTCGAAGAAGTAAATGCTGTTTTGAAAAAATATTTAAGTTTAGATAAAATGACTTCTGTTTATGCGGGAGATTTTAATAAAAAACTATAAAAGAAATTCCAAACTTTTTAAAATTCCAAATTCCAATTTGGAGTTTAAAATTATAAAATAAAGACTTCAAAAACCGAAATGACATTACGATGTTTATTTCGGTTTTTTTGCATAATCAGGTTTTGGAATTTAGAATTTTAAAAATTTGGAATTTAAAATTGATTGTTCCTTTTTTAATTGGCTTTTTTTGACAATATGTTAATAACTTAAACGCTTTAAATCGTATTTTAACGGATATATAATTTGCGTTTTTATATATTTGCGTGTTAGACAATAATTACATTTTTTAGAATAAATTATATGAGCGAAGAAATCAAGAAGAACAATTATTCAGCAGATAGTATTCAGGCATTAGAAGGAATGGAGCACGTAAGAATGCGTCCATCGATGTATATTGGAGATGTGGGGGTTCGAGGTCTGCATCATTTGGTTTATGAGGTTGTTGATAACTCTATTGATGAGGCGATGGGCGGACATTGTGATACTATTGGTGTTGCAATTAACGAAGACGGTTCAGTAACAGTTGAAGATAATGGTCGTGGTATTCCAGTTGATTTACATAAAAAAGAAGGTGTTTCGGCACTTGAGGTAGTAATGACTAAAATTGGTGCCGGAGGTAAATTTGACAAGGATTCTTATAAAGTTTCCGGAGGTTTGCACGGTGTTGGGGTTTCGGTTGTAAATGCCCTTTCAGTTCATATGAAATCTACTGTTTTCAGAGACGGTAAAATCTACGAACAAGAATACGAAAGAGGAAAAGCAATGTATCCCGTTAAACAAATTGGTGAAACCGATAAAAGAGGTACACGCCAGACTTTTTATCCTGATGATACGATCTTTACTCAAACTACAGAGTTCTCTTATGATACTTTATCAGCTCGTATGCGTGAGCTTTCCTTCTTAAATAAAGGAATCACAATTACTTTTACAGATAAAAGAGAAGTTGATGAAAAAGGCGAATTTAAAGTTGAAGTTTTTCATTCAGACGAAGGTCTAAAAGAATATATTCGTTATTTAGATGGTAACCGTGAGCCAATTATCTCTCACGTTATCAGCATGGATAATGAAAAAGGTGAAATCCCTGTTGAGGTTGCCTTGATTTACAATACAAGTTATACAGAGAATATTTTTTCTTATGTAAATAACATTAATACACACGAAGGAGGAACGCATTTACAAGGTTTTAGAAGTGGTTTGACAAGAACCCTTAAAAAATACGCAGATGCATCCGGAATGTTGGATAAATTAAAATTCGAAATTGCGGGAGATGACTTCCGTGAAGGTTTAACAGCGATTATTTCGGTAAAAGTTGCAGAACCACAATTCGAAGGACAAACGAAAACAAAACTTGGAAACAGAGAAGTAGTTTCTCCGGTTTCTCAGGCTGTTGGAGAAATGTTAGAGAATTATTTGGAAGAAAATCCAAATGATGCCCGTATCATTATCCAGAAAGTAATTTTGGCTGCTCAGGCACGTCACGCTGCTAAAAAAGCGCGTGAAATGGTACAGCGTAAAACCGTTATGGGCGGTGGTGGATTGCCAGGAAAACTTTCAGATTGTTCTGAGCAGGATCCTGCAAGATGTGAGGTTTACCTTGTCGAGGGAGATTCGGCTGGTGGAACAGCAAAACAAGGTCGTGACCGTAACTTTCAGGCTATTTTGCCATTACGTGGTAAGATTTTGAATGTGGAGAAAGCGATGCATCATAAAGTATTCGAAAACGAAGAGATTCGTAACATCTTTACCGCTCTTGGAGTTACCGTTGGTACTGCAGAAGACAGTAAAGCCTTAAATCTTGAAAAACTACGATATCATAAAGTAATCATCATGTGTGATGCCGATGTCGATGGTAGCCACATTTCTACCTTAATATTAACGTTCTTCTTCCGTTTCATGAAAGAATTGATCGAAGAAGGTCATGTTTACATCGCAGCTCCACCTTTATATTTAGTTAAAAAAGGAAATAAAAAAGAATACGCATGGAATGACGTTCAACGTGATCAGGCGAATGAGAGAATGGGAGGAAGCGCAGCTATCCAGCGTTATAAAGGTCTTGGAGAGATGAACGCGGAGCAATTGTGGGAAACTACAATGGATCCAAGCTTTAGAACTTTACGTCAGGTAACAATTGATAGTCTGGCTGAGGCCGATAGAGTTTTCTCTATGTTAATGGGAGATGAAGTGCCGCCACGTAGAGAGTTCATCGAGAAAAATGCAGTTTATGCAAATATCGATGCCTAATAAATTTTAACACTATAATTCGTTTAATTGTTTAAATTTACTAAACAATTAAACGAATTGTTGATTTATAAAATAAACTAATAACCGATAAAGTAAAAAATATGAAAGTTACTATTGTGGGAGCAGGAAATGTTGGAGCTACATGTGCAGATGTTATTTCTTATAGAGGAATTGCAAGTGAAGTAGTGTTGTTGGATATTAAAGAAGGTTTTGCCGAAGGGAAAGCATTGGATATTATGCAATGTGCTACAAATACAGGTTTTAATACCAAAGTATCTGGAGTAACCAACGATTATTCTAAAACTGCCGGAAGTGATGTAGTGGTTATTACATCAGGAATTCCAAGAAAACCAGGAATGACCCGTGAAGAATTAATAGGTATAAATGCAGGAATTGTAAAAACAGTTGCTGAAAACGTATTGAAACATTCTCCGGACACTATAATAGTTGTAGTTTCTAATCCTATGGATACGATGACATATTTGGCTTTAAAAGCAACCGGATTGCCAAAAAATAGAATTATTGGTATGGGAGGAGCGTTAGATAGTTCTCGTTTTAGAACCTATCTTTCTTTAGCTCTTGATAAACCTGCAAACGATATTTCGGCAATGGTTATTGGTGGTCACGGTGATACAACTATGATTCCGTTAACACGTTTAGCATCTTATAACGGAATTCCGGTAACAGAATTCTTATCTGAAGAAGCTTTGCAGAAAGTAGCTGCTGATACTATGGTAGGAGGAGCAACTCTTACAGGTCTTTTAGGAACATCTGCCTGGTATGCGCCAGGAGCTTCTGTAGCTTATTTAGTTGACAGTATTTTAAATGATCAAAAGAAAATGATTGCTTGTTCTGTTTTCGTAGAAGGAGAATATGGTCAAAATGATATATGTATAGGAGTGCCTTGTATAATAGGTAAAAACGGGGTAGAAGAAATTTTAGACATCAAATTAAACGACAGCGAAAAGGCTTTATTTGCTAAAAGTGCAGATGCAGTTCGTGGTATGAATGATGCCTTAAAATCGATTTTAGTATAACGATTTTCGAAAAAAAGGAGAAGACTGCACTTTTGCAGTCTTTTTTTTAAGATTAATTAATAAATAAATTGGTTAATCATTTCGAGAATTATATATTTGCTCGGTTTAAAAAAAATGCTGTAATTCGTGATCTCGATTTTTTAGTTTTAGAAACTCATGTCAGGGCTTATTTTTAGGGAATTTGAAACCAAAAACAAACAATAAAACATAATTAATTTTTAGTAATAATGCAGAATAAAGGACTTATTAAATTTTTCGCAATTCTATTTGCATTGGTAAGTATTTACCAACTTTCGTTCACTTTTGTGGCAAATAATGTCAAAAGTGAGGCTAAAGCTTTTGCAGGAGACAATCCTGATAAAGAGCTAAAATATTTAGATTCTATTGGTAAAGTAAGTGTGTTCAATCTTGGGTTTACGGATTTTACTTATAACGAAGTAAAAAACAAACAACTTAATAAAGGTCTTGACTTAGAAGGAGGAATCAACGTTATTCTTCAAATTTCTATTAAAGATGTTTTAAAAGGATTAGCAAACAATTCTAAAAATCCGGTATTTAATAAATCATTAGCTGATGCAAGTGCAAATTTAGAAGGAAACAAAACCTATTTAAATAAGTTTTTTGAAGCTTTTGAAGCAAATTCAAACGGAAATACAAAATTAGCTTCGCCAGATATTTTTGCAAACAGAAGTTTACAAGGAGAAGGTGGAATTGATTTTCAAATGTCAGATTCTCAAGTTCAAAAAGTAATCAAAAGAAAAGTTGACGAGTCTGTTGAAAGTGCTTATAAAGTATTAAGAGAACGTATCGACAAATTTGGTGTTACTCAGCCAAACATCCAAAAATTAGGAGAAACAGGAAGAATCTTAGTAGAACTTCCAGGTGCTAAAGATGTAGATCGTATTAAGAAATTATTAGGTGGAAAAGCTCAATTAGAGTTCTGGGAAACTTATAAAATAGAAGAAGTTGGAAATTTCTTAGTTTCTGCTAACGAAGCTTTGAAAAAGACTGAAATCAAAAAAACAGAAACTAAAACAGTTGCTAAAGATTCATTGAATGCTTTATTAACTGATGCTAAAGATTCTGTTGATACTAAAAAAGGAAACAATCCATTATTTGACAAAATGATCGGTCAGGGTGGTGGACCAGTTTTAGGTTATTTTGCTCCAAAAGATACAGCTGTTATCAATGGATATTTAAAAAGACAAGATATTAGAATCTTATTGGCTGCTGACCAACACAATGCAAAATTTGTTTGGAGTAAACCAACAACTATTAAAGATGCTAAACAAAAAGATATTGAAGCAGTAGAATTATATGCTTTAAAAGGAAACAGAGATAACATTCCTGCAATGGGTGGTGGTGTTGTAACTGATGCAAAAGATACTTTTGACCAATTAGGAAAACCAGCTGTTTCTATGCAAATGAACAGCCAGGGTGCTAAAGTTTGGGAAGAATTAACAGGGAGAGCTTTTTCTCAAAAAAGTTATATTGCTATTGTTCTTGATAACGTAGTTTATTCTGCTCCTGGAGTTACCAGCGGACCAATTGCCGGAGGAAGATCTGAAATTACAGGTTCTTTTGACGTTGCTGAAACTAAAGATTTAGCTAACATTTTGAATGCAGGTAAATTACCAGCTTCTGCAGATATTATTCAATCAACTGTTGTAGGACCATCTTTAGGTCAGGCTGCAATTGATGCAGGTACAATTTCATCTGTATTAGGATTCTTATTAGTTTGTTTATGGATGGTATTCTATTATGGTAAAGCAGGTTGGTATGCTAACTTAGCATTATTATTAAACTTACTTTTCTTGTTCGGAATTATGGCAAGTTTTGGTTTTGTATTAACATTGCCAGGTATTGCAGGTATCGTTTTAACATTAGGTACGGCGGTAGATGCGAACATCATTATATTTGAGAGAGCAAAAGAAGAATTACGTGAAGGTAAATCCTTATCTGAAGCAGTTGTTGCTTCTTACGGATGGCACGGAGCAATGCGTTCTATTATTGATGCGAACGTAACACACGTTTTAACTGGAGCAATCTTGTTCATTTTTGGAACAGGACCAATTAAAGGTTTTGCTTTAACATTACTTATTGGTATCGTAACTTCATTGTTTACATCAATCTTTATTGCAAGAATTTTCATTGACAGAAATATTGCTGGAAAAGGTGATTTGACTTTCTCTACAAACATTACTAAAAACTGGTTTACTAATTTCCACTTTGACTTTATTAAAATCAAAAAATTCACTTATATCTTCTCTTCAATTGTAGTTGTAGTAAGTTTAATTTCTATTTTCTTCGTAAACGGATTAGATGAAGGTGTTGATTTTGTTGGAGGAAGAACATTCCAGGTGAAATTTGAAAAACCAGTAGATGCTACTGTAGTATCAGATGAATTATCTGCTGCTTTTGGAACTCCGGTTGAAGCTAAAATTTTAGGTGATGATGATCAATTGAAAATCACAACTAAATATAAAATTAAAGAAGATGGTGTTGCTGTTGACGAAGAAGTGAACAAAAAATTATATGATGCATTGGCGAAATATTTCCCTAATGTTACTTATGAGAAATTCACGAATACTTTTGACGGTAAAAAAGTTGGAGTATTACAATCTTCTAAAGTTGGAGCTTCTATCTCTGAGGACATCAAAACTAACTCATACTGGGCAGTTCTTGGTGCGATGGCAGTTATTTTCTTATACTTAATGATTTCTTTCCGTAAATGGCAATATTCATTAGGTGCGATTGCAGCTGTTGCGCATGACGTTATCTTTGTATTAGGAATCTATTCTTTATGTTATAAATTCATGCCTTTCCACATGGAAATGGATCAGCACTTTATCGCTGCAATCCTTACCGTAATTGGTTACTCGATGAACGATACTGTAATTGTATTTGACAGAATTAGAGAGTTCATCATCGGAAACCGTAAAGGATCTTTTGAAGATATCGTAAACGCTTCTATTAATACTACATTATCAAGAACGTTGAATACGTCATTAATGATGATCATTGTATTATTGACAATGTTTATCTTTGGTGGAGAATCAATTAGAGGATTTATCTTTGCCATGTTAATTGGTATTGTTGTAGGTACTTATTCTTCATTATTTATCGCTACACCAGTATTGGTTGACACGATTTCTAAAGATGATAAACATACAATCGAAGAAAAACACAATGGTTAATTAATAGCCAGTTTTATATAAAAAAGATCCAGTGAAAACTGGATCTTTTTTTTTGGATAAAATTTTGAATGATCTCTTATAAACTAATCTATACAAAAATCAATTATATTTTTTTCATTAGAAAAGCTCCATCTGAGTGTCATATTTACAGCCAATTCAAACATTGTGTTGATTTAGCTCCAGCGAAGCGATATCCTGTTAATTGTCAAATATGTCACCCGATGAGGTTCTGTGAGTGAAATGAAAATTCTATAAATATGTCACCCCGTTGGGGCTAGAACGCTGAATGATTAATCGAATTGATGTTTGTGATTATGTATCTTTTTATTTTTTTTGCTATTTAGAGAATAAAATATTTCTTTAGTTATAGAAATATTTGCCTATCAGAATTCCTAAATATGAATTCCAAAGAAATAGAAAAAGTTCTTATGAAAAATAGAGGTGTAGTATAGCCCTGATGGGAGCGTTATCCTTTTTTCTGCTTCTTTAGCAGGAAAAAGATATAGTGTACAGCGGGACTGAAGTTATTATGAAACGATTAAGTTCCTGCTCCTAAAAATAAAGATGTGAAATAATTTAGAACTGTTGATTCGATATCTAATGCTAAAAAAAACGCCCAATACAATAAAGTATTGGGCGTTTTTATATATGATACTAAAGAGATTATGATGTTGCCAGAGGGTTTCTTTGTGCTCTAATGATAAAGAAAAGGCCAATAATGATGAAAGGTATACTTAACCATTGCCCGGTTGAGAAATAGCCTAATTCTTCTTCGATTCCGCCCTGGCTTTCTTTTACAAATTCTACGATGAAACGTACCACAAATAATAACACTAAAAATAATCCGAATAATAATCCTGATTTAAGTCTTGCGTTTGTTTTCCAGTATAAGAAAAACAAAATAGCAAATACAAAGATATAACAGAATCCTTCGTACAATTGTGTTGGATGTTTTGCCGGAACCTGAGCTAATAAATCAGCAAATTTAGGATCTGTAACAATCGCATTATAAGCTTCTTTAGGATTTGCGATTTGAGTTGCATTTGCAGCTTCGGTTTTACTGAACTGGTCGTGTAAGAAACGAATTCCGAATGGAGATGTAGTTTCATGTCCGATGATTTCAGAATTAAAGAAATTACCTAAACGAACAAAAATTGCCCCGCTTGCTACCGGAATTACAACACGGTCTAATATCCATAAAAGAGGACGTTTTAAGATCATTTTGCTATAATAATACATGGCAATTATGATTGCAATTGCAGCACCATGACTTGCTAATCCCTGAAATCCTGTGAATTCAAATTTTGGTTCGAATTTAAAAGGTAAAAAGATTTCAAGTAAATGATTTCTGAAATATTCCCAGTCATAAAAGAAAACATGTCCTAAACGTGCACCGATTAAAGTTGCTAAAACGGTCCAGACAAATAAAGAATCTAATTTGTCGATTGATTCATTTTCACGTTCAAAAATCTTTTTCATTAGAAACCATCCTAAACCAAAGGCGATTACGAACATTAAACTGTAATAACGAATCATAAAAAATCCTAAATCGATTCCTTCTGAAGGATTCCAAATGATATTTAAGGCGTGTGTCATATATTAAAAGTGTTTTTGTATTTGTAAAAATAAATATTTAATGAAGAGTTCATCTTTATAAAAAGTTAATGTTTGTGTGAACATTTCTTTTCGGGAACAGGATCATAACCGCTTCTTCCCCATGGATGACAACTCAAAATTCGCTTTGTTCCTAAGTAACCTCCGTAAAAAAGTCCGTGCGTTTGCAGGGCTTCGATCATATAACTGGAACATGTTGGCTCAAATCGGCATGAAGCCGGCGTAAAAGGTGAAATCGCATTTTGATAAAACCGAACTAATAAAACGAATGGGGTAATTGCTTTCATATTATTAGAAAATGATTGATTATATCGAAAAGCTAGTGCCTTCTTTTCCGTCTTTTAACTGAATACCTAAAGCAATTAACTGATCGCGAATTTGATCTGAAAGGGCGAAGTTTTTATCCGCTCTGGCCTGATTTCTCATTCCGATAAGCATGTTTACAACACCTTCTAATTTATCATTATTGCTGTCGGCAGCTTTCTCGTCGCTTAAACCTAACACATCAAAAACAAAAGCACTAATTGCGGCTGTAAATGTTGTTAAATCTTCAGCTGAAATAGTTTCTTTTCCTTCTTTCAATAAATTGATATAACGAACGGCTTCAAATAACTGCGCAATTAAAATTGGCGTGTTAAAATCGTCATTCATAGCATCGTAACACAACTGTTTCCAGGATGCAATATCTATTGAGCTTGTCGCGCTCGCTGAAATACCTGATAAGGCATCAACAGCTTCCATCAATCTTTTGTACCCTTTTTCGGCAGCAACAATAGCATCATCAGAAAAATCCAAAATGCTGCGGTAATGCGCCTGTAACATGAAAAAACGTGTTACAGAAGCTGAAAAAGCTTTGCTTAAAATATTATTGTTCCCGCTTAAAATCTCACCTGGCAAAATATTATTACCGGTAGATTTTGCCATTTTCTTTCCGTTTAAAGTAAGCATATTGGCGTGCATCCAGTAATTTACCGGAGATTGACCTGTACAAGCTTCGTTTTGAGCGATTTCACATTCGTGATGCGGGAATTTTAAATCCATTCCGCCGCCGTGAATGTCAAAATGGTTGCCAAGATATTTGGTACTCATTGCAGTACATTCAAGGTGCCATCCCGGGAAACCATCACTCCACGGCGAAGGCCATCTCATGATATGTTCTGGTTCGGCTTTTTTCCAAAGTGCAAAATCCTGTGGATTTCTTTTGTCTGACTGACCATCAAGATCACGTGTATTGGCTAACATATCTTCGATATTTCGACCACTTAAAACTCCGTAATTGTTGGTTTCGTTATATTTTACAACATCAAAATAAACCGATCCGTTGGCTTCATAACCAATTCCGGTGTCAATGATTTTTTTGATGATTTCAATTTGTTCGATAATATGTCCTGTAGCGGTTGGCTCAATACTAGGTGGGAGAAAGTTGAAAGATTTCAAAATATCATGAAAATCTACCGTATAGCGTTGCACAACTTCCATAGGTTCAAGTTGCTCTAAACGTGCTTTTTTGGCAATTTTATCTTCACCTTCATCAACGTCGTCAACGATATGTCCAACATCAGTGATATTACGTACGTAACGCACTTTGTAATCAAGATGTAAAAAATACCTGAATATCACGTCAAAAGACATAAAAGTCCTTACGTTTCCTAGATGTACATTGCTATAAACTGTAGGTCCGCAAACATACATTCCAACATTTCCTTCATGGATTGGTTTGAAATTTTCTTTTTCACCTGAAAGTGAATTGTATATTTTTAGAGGCTGCGTTGTATATAAAGGCATATTTGTTTTTATTGATGTTTTTAGGAGCTAATCCTGCTATCCGCTGTATCTTTTATTGTTCCCGAGACTTCGGTACCACCATAAAAGGATGCCGCTTGTATCAGGGCTAGACCATAAATGTAATAGAAATATTGTGTAAAACTAGAACTGGGTCTCTAATTTAATATAGTCTAAAAATTCTCTTTTAGTTTGAGGATCTTTGAATTTTCCACCAAATTCAGAAGTTACTGTACTGCTTTCGATGTCTTTAATTCCTCTTGAATTTACACAAAGGTGTTTTGCATCGATAACGCAGGCAACATCTTCTGTACCTAAAGCTTTTTGTAATTCCTGAACAATTTGCATAGTCAAACGCTCTTGAACCTGAGGTCTTTTTGCATAATATTCTACAATACGATTCATTTTAGATAAACCAATAACTCTTCCGCTCGAAATGTAGGCTACGTGTGCTCTACCAATAATTGGTAATAAATGGTGTTCGCAGGTAGAATAAACAGTAATATTTTTCTCTACCAACATTTCGCCATATTTGTAATTATTGTCGAAAGTTGAAGCTTTTGGTTGTTTTGAAGGATTAAGACCACCAAAAATCTCCTTTACAAACATTTTTGCTACTCGGTTTGGAGTACCTTTTATGCTGTCGTCTGTCAAATCCATTCCAAGAGTTTGGAGAATGTTTTCGACATCTTTTTTAATTCTTTCTATTTTTTCGTCATCACTTAAGTCAAAAGCATCCTGTCTTACAGGATTTTGTGCGTTGCTGCTAAAATGATTGTCTCCTATTTCGTCTAAAAAATCTTCGTTATTTATCATTAAAAACTTCTATTATTAATGGGTATATCTTTTTAAGGCGGTAAAGATAATTAATAAAAAGCAAACCTTTTCTATCGTTTTTACTATTTAGTGGTTACTTTTTGGATATAATTTATATTATGCTAAAATATGGTAGTAGTTCATAAACAGGAATATTATTTTAGCTAGAAAAAAACCTCCCTGAATTTAATCAGAGAGGTTTTCTTCATTTATAGATTTCTCATTAAGAGAAAATATTATTATTTTTTAATCAGCTTATGAGTACTTACAGTGCCCTTATCGTTCATGATTTTTATGATATAATATCCCGTGCTTAGATTTGAAATATTTACCGTATTAGATTGACTGGTTAAAGTATTATTCTGTACCAGTTTTCCATCGATAGCATAAATACTCATTTTTGAATTTACTGAATCGCTATTTTCTAAATTGATATTAATTTCGTCATAAGCAGGGTTAGGGTACATAATTACATTTTTAGCTTCGGTATTCAATAATTCTTCCGAAATATTTGCTGCCGAACGTTTGGTCATTATTTTACCGTTTACATCTGCTTTAGACAAAGGTCCCCAGTTATTGATAGTGAAAGCTCTAGACACTAACGAATATGTACCCGAAGGAAGTACGATACCTTTACTCGAATCATACTGAAGAGCCGATGGTGATACAACACCGTCTTTACCCATAGGATCAGAACCGTCAATTGTATAATAGGCCTGCGTTCCTGCGTTAGGATTGGTTATTGTAATTTTATCTGCAGCAGTCGTATTAAATGGTGCTGCCAATAAGGTATGAACCATGTTGTACTCTTGCCATTTTTGCAATGAATAGGAAACTCTTTCAGGTACTTGAGCTAACACTCTCGGACCATCTATGTTTTTCCAATAATTGTATACATCTCTATCATAAGACATGTAAGCCGCATCTAGTTTGTACACATCATTAAGTTCATTCATTTCATTTTTGATCATTCCTTGCACGTTGCTTACAGAAAGAGGTGCTGCAACTGTACTTTTTGAGTCGCCAAATGCTGCCTGTACGTAATCTTTTACGAGTGTTTTAAATTCGAGGTTACCCGTAGTTTGATTTGTATTTGAGCCCATAAAATTACCAAACAAACCGCCAGGTCCCAATCTGGAATCATTTAAAATCCATTTTTGTTTGTAATTACCTCCGCCGCCGGCAAAGCCCAAAGCTGGCATTGTTACTGATGAAGTAGGTGCTGTAAATCCTCCAAAAAATGCACCATCCGTGTCATTGATATTCATTTTAACTTTCATAAAGTTCGGCGCATAGTTGTGTATTATGGCTATTGCTTCGTTTTCGGTATCAGTAAACATAAACATAATCTGGAATTTGATTAAGTCTTCAACATCTACCCAATTTTTAAAACCCTGAAAATCTTTGGCTGCTGCCAATTTTCTTATATTTTGCCAAATAGCCGCACTACCATCGCCTTCGGCTACAATTCCTCCCGGAAAATTACCATCCTGTAGATTTATAGTTGTGTAATTATCTGCATTATCTCCAAATACTTCTTCTAAGTTGTTGGGACTAAATTCGTTTCTTATAGTTTTAACTCCTCTGTATTTACCGTTTACAAAGAAATTTACATAGCGAGTGTCCAGGCCATATTTGCCTATTTCTTTGCATAAGTTCATTGTCATTTTCTCATCATAACGTAAGTAACCCGTATTGTAAACATTATTTTGAGGTCCATCTTCTCCCTCTTTCAACTCTAGAACCTGTACTTTGTTTGAAGTAGGATAAACATCATCAGGACGGGCATCAAAGAAAGGGTAATTTGCTTTTTTAACGGATGCATCTTTATTGAATTTAAATTTAACTCCGCCATTATATTGTGCTAAACTTGCCTGTCCAAACTGCTTCGTAGTAGAATTTGAGAAAAAGTTGGTATGGTCGCTATAAATATGTTTATCTAAATACTCAAATGATCCCTGAACCCAAAGTGGAGTCAAATCGGCATCTGTTGATATAGAAACAATAGGCAGCTCAGCAATTGCTTTTGAATATTCGTCTGCTGTCAATATATAAGATTTATTAGCCCATTGTGCATAATTGGCAGGTAATTCGTTTTTATAGTTGTCCTGCAATATATAAGTATGGGATATCACGCCAGAATTACCAGTTGCATCATAAGCATATACTTTAAGTACACATGATTGTTTTATAGCAATAGGAGCGGTGTATTTGGTTCCGACTGTTTTTGAAGGGAACTTACCATCTAATGTATAATTAACGGTAGTACCTGTAGGAGCTGTGATAGTCACATCGAAGCCCGTTGGATATACACCCCTTTCTTTACTGAATGACAGCGCCAATCCTTGTTGTCCTATATTATTAGGTAAATTGTATGTAGGATTGATAAAAGGTGTTAAAGTCGTTGCTGCGTCTATACTTCGTCCGTAACTTGTATTATATGGAATTTCGATGTACTTCAATTCATCCAATGCAGATGTTTTTTTACCTGTCAAAGTGGATAAATAAACAGATCCTGTATTTTTTAAATCAAAATTAAGATGAAAGCTTCCTTTTTCGGGTTTTTTATCTGCTATCAGTGCAGCAAATCCTTTAGCAGGAATAAGAATGTTTTTTAGCACACAAAGGTCTTTTTTAGTGTCTTTATTTGATATAGACACATTGTTGTCGATAAGGATTGCCTTATCGAGACTGTTATGTATTTCGATCCAGTCTTCCTTTTGAGCAACAGTACCTTGTGCAGATACTTCGTTAATAACAAGTCCGTTCATTTGCGAAGGGTCTGTTATTACTTTATCTAGTGTACTGATTACTGCCGCTGCATTTGGTCCTTTTTGATTGTCTTTGTATTTAATTACTAAGCGAGGTCTGTACATATTACCTGCTTCGTAAGAACGTACACGGGCAAAATTAGACGATACACCTTTTCCTTCGAATATGAAAGCTAAATTTTGTCCTGATTCCCATCCTCTCAAACGGTTCTCATCAATTAGTTTTTTAATATCCACCGTGCGATTTTGTGCATAATCATTATGTGTATCCGTATTCCATAATTCTGTATTCTGAGAATAAGTACGACCGGATATATTATTTTTTACTGGCGAATAAATTTGTGCATCGCCTATCTCTGATTTTATAGATACAGTAGTTGCATTACTCGAACCATAGGCATAAAATTCGATAAATGCTTCTGTTATTTCGGCATTAGAAGGGAATTCAACAGCTTGGAAACGAACACCCGTTTTATAAGAATCCGATTGTCCGGCTAACGATAAATAAGCGTCACCCAAATACATATTTCCATCAGTATTCTCGCGTCCGTCGTCGTATCCGGTAGTCACAATATTGGTATAGATTTGAGTTTCGTTCGCGTTAGTGACTATACTTGGTCCCGCACCGTTGTTAACATATTTTACTACCAAGCGTGGTCTGTAAAAATTCGATCCCTCGTATGCATAAGCTCTTGCGCCATCGTTTAAACCTAAGCCATTGAACTTAAATGCTACGTTGTCACCCGATTTCCATCCGTTTAAACGAATTTCGTCGATAATATTTCTCAGGTTGGGAGTTCGGTTTATTGCAAGATCGGTCGTCCAGGCTTCAGTTGGCCAGTTGATTTTATTATTAGTATATTGACGAGCTGTAATGCTTTTAGAATCATATGTGTAAGGTGTTTTTTGATTCATTTCGGCATATATATCCAGCGTTGTAGCAGGACTTGTAGCATAAGCACAAAATTCGATATAAGCATCTTTTATTTCTGCATTTGCCGGAATTTGAGTATTATGAAAAATAAAACCACTGTCGCTGCCATCCGTACGTCCGCTCAAAAATAGAGCACCGTCTCCCAAAGCCATATTACCGTTGGTATATTCTCTTCCGTCATCATTTGCGGTATTCAGAATCGTGGTATAGGTTTGGATTTCATTCGGGTCAACCGTAACTATACTTGGTCCTGCACCGTTATTAACATATTTTATCACCAATCGAGGTCTATAAAGTGTCGATGCCTCGTATGTATAAGCTCTCGCTCCATCATTTAAGCCTTGTCCGTTGAATTTGAACGAGATATTGTCGCCCGATTTCCATCCGTTTAAACGAATTTCGTCGATAATATTTCTCAGATTGGGAGTTCGGTTTTTTGCAAGATCGGTAGTCCAGGGATCAGTTGCCCAGTGGATCATATTATTGGTGTATTCACGAGCCGTAATACTTTTTGGATTATAGGTGTAAGGCAACGTTTTGGTTGTCTCAGCATATATATTTACGGTTGTAGCAGGACTTGTAGCATAAGCGTAGAATTCGATATAAGCGTCTTTAATTTCTGCATTTGCAGGAATTTGAGTATTGTGAAAAATAAAACCGCTGTCGCTGCCATCAGTGCGTCCGCTCAAAAATAGAGCACCGTCTCCTAAAGCCATATTGCCGTTGGTATATTCTCTTCCATCATCATTTCCGGTATTCACAATCGAGGCAGAGGTTTGTATTTCGTTCGGGTCAACTACGATACTTGGCCCTGCACCGTTGTTAACATATTTTATTACCAAGCGTGGTCTATAAAGATTCGATCCTTCGTATACATAAGCTCTTGCGCCATCGTTTAAGCTTTGCCCATTAAATTTGAATGCAATATTCTCGCCTGATTTCCATCCGTTTAAACGAATTTCGTCGATAATATTTCTCAGATTGGGAGTTTGTTTTTTTGCAAGATCGGTAGTCCAGGCTTCGGTTGCCCAGTTGATTTTATTCTTGGTATATTGGCGAGCCGTAATACTTTTAGGATTATACGTATAAGGTAATGTTTGGCCTGTCTCGGCATATATATCTAGGCTTGAAGCAGGACTCGTACCGTAAGTATAGAATTCAATATAAGCTTCTTTAATTTCAGCATTTGCCGGAATTTGGGTATTATGGAAAATAAAACCGCTATCACTGCCATCGGTACGTCCGCTTAAAAATAGAGCACCGTCTCCCAATGCCATATTACCATTGGTATATTCTCTTCCGTCATCATTTCCAGTATTTACAATCGAGGTATAGGTTTGTATTTCGTTTGGGTCAACCGTTACTATACTTGGCCCGGCACCGTTATTTACATATTCTATCACAAGGCGTGGTCTATAAAGTATTGATCCCTCATAGGCATAAGCTCTCGCTCCATCATTTAAAGCTTGTCCGTTAAATTTAAACGCAATATTATCGCCTGATTTCCATCCATTTAAACGAATTTCGTCGATAATATTTCTTAGATTAGGAGTTCGGTTTTTTGCAAGATCAGTAGTCCAGTTTTCGATTGCCCAGTGAATTATATTATTGGTATACTGACGAGCCGTAATGTTTTTAAGATTAGAGGTGTAAGTTGATGCCTGGCTCTTCTCAGCATATATATTTACAGTTGTGGCAGGGCTTGTGGCATAAGCATAGAATTCGATATAAGCATCTTTGATTTCTGCATTTGCCGGAATTTGGGTATTTCGAAAAACAAAACCGGTGTCGCTGCCATCAGTACGTCCGCTCAAATGCATGTAAGCATCTCCCAACGCCACATTTCCGTTTGTATATTCTCTTGCATCATCATTTCCGGTTGCTACAACGCTTGCCGAAATTCCATTCAGCGAAGTTGTTTCCACATTAGGTCCATTTCCTTCTGTTTTGTATTTTATTACAAGGCGTGGTTTGTATAAGTCGCCCATTTCGTTGGTACATGCAGTAGCTCCGTTATTAAGCAAATTTCCAACAAATTTAAACCCTATTGCATCTCCTGATTTCCATCCTGATAGACGGGTTGCATCAATAATGTTTTTAAGATCAGGTGTTTTATATTGTTTATTATTAACAATCCAAGATTCGGTAAACCAATTAACCGAGTTTGCAGAATAATTTCTTTTAGTGATACTGCCTGAAGTAGTAGCATATGTAGCGGCATTCGCTAACTCTGTATAGATATTTACTGTGCTTGCCGGACTTGTTCCATAGGAATAAAATTCTATGTAAGCCTCTGATATTTCTGCTTTTTCAGGTATTTCAACAGCGGAAAATCTTACGGCACTAGTACCTGAATCAGGTCTTCCTCCCAAATTGATATAACCATCCGAGAGATACATTGATCCATTGGTATTTTCATGCCCATCATCAGTACTGGCCAATACGGTGGTTGTAAAAGTGCCGTAAGCTGATGTATAAGTTATTTGTAACTTAGGAGCCATAGCTGCGCTTCCGTCATATGACCACATAATAAATGAGCCTTTTTGATTTCCGGTCAGTTTAAAAGATATATTGGCATTTCCTACACCAGCAGGAAACATCTCTTGTAGCAAATTTGTTATATCTGGTGTTGTGTATTCTTTATTTGGAACACAAATAGGAGTATCCCAAGTTATCGAACCAGATGTATATTTTCGTCCTCTTATTGAAGCAGCGGTGGTCAAAGCAGTAGAAGCAGGATATGCATCTGAATTGCCTTTTTCTCCAAATAGACTAACAGTTGTGCCCAGCGTACTGGCTGTTCTTCCATAAAATATAAGGTTAGCACTCTTTATGACAGCATCTGCCGGTAATGAAATTCCTTGGAAACGGATGTATGTTTCGGTAGGAGCAGAAGTAGTTCCTCCTTCTAAATATAAGCTCGTATTTGTATAGTTTACAGCATTAGATGATGTAGTTATGGCAACATCGTTGTAACTGCTATTAATAGGAAGCTGTGTTTTTTGCTGTGCATTCAAATAACTGCCAATAAATGACAGTAAAACAAGAAAAAACTGTAATTTTTTTTTCACGATATGGTGTATTTAATATATTATTATCAAGTTATTATAAGGAAGTTTAAAAAAACCGTGCAAATGTATGAATAGGTTTATGGTTCAATTTCCTCAATAAGTTTTTATTATATCACTTTTTTAAATTTTGAAAAACGCAGTAAATGAGGTAGTTATATAGCTAAAAAGCTAAATATGCAGAAGATTAATTAGATTTTATAACTGGTGTAGTGTACCAATTTGTTTCAGAATTATGAATCAAATTTTGCCATAAATAAAGTTAGCCGGGAATTCAAAATTAAAATCAGTTTAATTTTGAATTCCCGGCTAAAGGGGTGAATATTATTTTTTGATTATTTCTTGTTGTAAACTAAAAGTGCTTCTTTTAAAATGTTTACAGCAGTAATCAAATCTTTTTTATTTAATACGTAAGCAATTCTTACTTGGTTAAGTCCCATTCCCGGAGTTGAATAAAATCCGGCAGCCGGTGCAACCATTACAGTTTCTCCGTTAAGATTATAGCTTTCTAAAAGCCATTGCGCAAAATCTTCAGAATTCTCTATTGGCAATTGAGCGATGCAATAAAAAGCACCCTTTGGTTTTGTTACTATTACACCTTCAATTTTGTTTAATTCAGTAATTAAAGTATTACGACGTTCCTTATATTCTGAAATTACTTCATCAAAATAGCTTTGAGGTGTATCAATTGCGGCTTCACAAGCAATTTGTTCTATTGTTGGCGGACTCAAACGTGCCTGAGCAAATTTCATTACCGTTGCCAGAACATCTTTATTTTTAGTAACCAGACAGCCAATTCTTGCGCCACACATACTGTAACGTTTTGAAACTGAATCAACCATAATTACATTTTGCTTTACATCTTCAAGATTCATTACTGAATAATGAACATCATCTCCATCATATAAAAACTCACGATAAACTTCGTCAGCAATTAAATATAAATCATGTTTTTTGATCAGGCTTGCCAATTGTTTTATTTCAGCTTCTGAATATAAATAACCAGTTGGATTTCCAGGGTTACAAATTAATATGGCTTTGGTTTTTGGTGTAATTAATTTTTCAACAGTTTCAATGCTTGGCAAAGCAAAACCGCTCTCGATTGTAGAAATTACAGGAATTACAGTTGCACTTGTTGATGATGCAAAAGCATGGTAATTAGCATAAAAAGGTTCCGGAATAATGATTTCATCCCCAGGATCTGTAATCGTGGCCAGTGCAAACAATAAGGCTTCAGAACCACCTGTAGTAACAATGATGTCTTCTAAGTTAACGTTTACATTTTGGCGTTGGTAAAATTTAGCTAATTTTTTTCTATAACTTTCATATCCTGCAGATGGACTATATTCAATAAGAGTTAAATCAATATTTTTTACCGCCTCGATGGCCACTTCGGGTGTCTTGATATCCGGTTGACCAATGTTTAAGTGATACACTTTATGTCCTTTTTGTTTTGCAAGATCTGCATAAGGAGCAAGTTTACGTATCGGAGATTCGGGCATGTTTCTGCCTTTGTGTGAAATTGTTGGCATGTGTTTTATTATTGAAGTGCAAATTTGCATTTTTTTTTCGAATTTAACGTAAACATTACAGGTACTTATTAAAATGTAACAATTATCAATATTTTTAGTAATTTTATCATAAAATATTATCAATGAAAAAATATTTTATGTTGTTTTTTGGGCTTTTGATAGCTTTTTCACTTCAAGCTCAAACTGATTTTGTTATTGAACGCAATAGCAAAAGTGTCTCAATTCCTTTTAAATTGATTAACAATCTTATTTTTATTCCCATTAAAGTAAACGGAATAGAACTAAATTTCTTGTTAGATTCAGGAGTTGAAGAAACTATTTTATTTAGCATGGAAGAAAAACAAGAAGTCAGTTTTAAAAATGTAGAGAAAATCCGACTTAGAGGATTAGGAAGTGAAGATGAAATTGAAGGACTAAAATCTACAAATAATACTTTAGAAACCCATGGTTTGAAATCAGATAATCATATGGTTTTTATTATTTTGGATCAAAGTTTTAATTTGTCTTCGCATATCGGAATTCCTGTAAATGGCATTATTGGATATAAATTTTTTAAAAATAATTTAGTTGAAGTAAACTATCAAAAAAAGAAAATTATTGTTCATTCAAACACTCAAGAATTAAAAAAGAAACTGGATAAAAAATTTAAAATGGTTCCGATAACCATCGAAAAATCTAAACCATATATTTATACAACTGCGGTTGTTGATAATATTGATATTCCTGCAAAACTTTTAATAGATATTGGTAATAGTGATGCTTTTTGGATTTTTGAAAACCCTAAAATTAAGCTGCCTAAAAAGAATTTTCCTGATTTTTTAGGAAAAGGTTTTAGTGGAGATATTGAAGGTCATCGTGCCAAAATTGATAAGTTTTCGATTGATGAATTTGATTTTAAAAAGCCAATTGTTTCTTTTCCAGATTCAGCATCCATTCGAAATGTAAAAATGGTTCCGGATAGAATTGGTTCTGTTGGAGGAGAAGTTTTAAAACGATTTACACTTATTCTCGATTACGCAGATCGAAAATTATACCTTAGAAAAAACAGTAGATTTTCAGAACCTTTTACTTATAATAAAAGCGGAATTACGGTTCAGCACAATGGTTTACAATGGGTTCAGGAAACAGTTCACTTAGAAACTATTCAGGTAGCTTCATCAGTTGATGAAATCGATACAAAAGATAAAAGAGATGGCAATTTTAGATATAAATTTTTACTAAAGCCAGTTTATGAAATAGTAAATATTCGTAAAAGTTCTGCTGCCGAAAAATGCGGGCTTCAAAAAGGTGATGTTATCGTGAGCATAAATGGTGTTTTGCCTTATAAATATTCTTTGCAACAAATCAATACACTATTGAAATCAGAAGAAGATGTCTGGATTAACATGGAAGTTGAAAGAAATAGTTTGGTATTAAAATTCAGATTTAGATTAGAAGATGAACTTTAAAAATTGCAATTGAAATAAATTAATTTTTTTAAGTTAAAAATGATGGTTTTCAGTAATATTTTTTTAAATTGTTTGAGTTTTGTGAAAAATTGATTGTTAAAATGAATTTTTTGCTCAAATAGCGTTATTATTTTATTAAGTTTATCGAAAAATAATAGTTTATGGCTGAAAAATACAATAATTTCTTACGAAAATTTTTATTTTTTATATTTATCTCAATTTTACCCACAACAATTTATGCACAATGTGCAGGCGATGATAATAAATTAGAAGTTTGTGATATTCCAAATGCAAGCAGTAAAACAATATCCTTATTTGCCCAATTAGGCGGTTCACCTGTCGCAGGAGGAATCTGGACAGATGATGACGGAACAGGAGGATTAAATAAAACAACAGGGGTTTTAAATGCGCAACTTATCCACGAAAGTGGTATTTTTCATTATACCTATACAGTTACTGGTGTAGCTGGTTGTACTGATAATTCAGCTACTATTGAAGTTACAATTGGCGGATATTCAGGAGTTACATCTCCTAATGTAACGGTTTGTAGTGCTAATATAAATTATAATCTATTTAATGCTTTTAGTGGTCTTTCCTTGGGACCTCAATTCAATGGACAATGGCACAACGATACCACAGGTCAAAATGTGGGATCTTCTATAAATGTTGAGCATTTAGAAGGCGATTTTCAATATACTTACACAATGCCTGCTATAGGGAATTGCCCAGCAATGTCTTCAACAGCTGTTGTTAGTGTCGTTAGAGCGCCCGAAGCAGGAGCTGCAGGATCTCTTTTGTTATGTGCAAGCGATGGTCTGTCAGCTTATACTAATGTGGATTTGTTTAGTTTAATATCAGGGCAGGATCCCGGAGGTACCTGGAGAGATAATAATAATACGGGAGAGTTAACTTTTGCCGGAGATCACGTTATTGATATTGAAAAAATATATAACAGATTAGGAGATGGCACTTTCGGGTTTACTTACAGAGTTCCATCGGATAATCCAATTTGTCCTGCAGATCAGGCAACTGTAACAATAAGACTTGAAGAAAAACTTGATTTTACAGGAGCAATAGTTGAGGTGAATTCGGATATATGTGAAACTGAAATTCCAACAGCAAACTATTCGGTTACTATTACCAGAGGTGCTGCAAGTATACCAAACGGGAGTTATTATGTAACATTTCATGTTTCAGGACCAAGGGCAGCAACAGAAGTAATTACAGGAAATTTCACTAATGGAGTCCTTATATTTCCACTAAAACCAGAATATTTTCAACAAGTTGGAAATTTTACAATAACAATAATAGATATTATTAGTACTAATAGTTTTAAAGCCTGTAAGAATGTTATAAATAATCTGTCAGATGATCTAATTATATATTCTATACCAGATTTAACAGGTGCAAAAATAACTCCGGCAACCGTTTGTCAAAATGATGATGCAACTGTTCAGATTACAGATGCTGCAAAACTTGCGGATGGTGATTATGATATTATCTATAATCTTTCCGGAGTCAACAATGCCACATCACAAATTGCAAGATTAAAATTTATTGGCGGTATTTCAAATAACTTTATTATTCCGGGAATATTAAATCAAAAAAGCGGAACTTCAACTATTACTATTACAGCAATTACCCATGTCGTTTCACAATGTGTGAATTCAGCTAATTTAAAAGGGGACATTCTTATAAATCCTTTACCAAACACAACGACTTTAAGAATGCAAATTCAAAATGTTTGTTTTGGAGAAACTGTTCATGTTTCCGTTTCAGGATTAGGAACATTAACGGATGTAACATTATCGTACATCCTTTCTGGAGCTAACACATCAACTTTACAAACGGTTATATTAAATCCTTCCGGAGGAAATGCAACTTTTGATATTCCTGCAGTTTTACTCTTAAATGCCGGAACAACAACAGCAACAGTTACGTTTCTAAAAAATAATATTACAGGTTGTGGCGATATTGTGAATGGTTTATCCGACCCTTTTATACTAAATCCTATTCCCGCACCACCAATTGTTCACGATCAGCCTTTTTGTAAGGTAGACAATTCGACAGTAGCCAATTTACAACCACTAGGAACTCAGTATAAATGGTATAGTTCAGCAACGTCAACCACTCCTCTTGCTAATACAGATGTTTTACAATCAGGAAATTATTACGTTACACAAACTTCTCCGGCTGGATGTACATCACAACCTTCGGTGGTTGTAGTTACAATAAACGATGCGCCAGCGCCTGAATTAACTGATACTGCTGATTTCTGCGGTTTAGATAATCCTACGATTTCAGATTTATCTAATAAAACAAATTCACCTTCGACAGTAGTTTGGTATGATGCTGCAAATAACGGAAACTTGTTGCCTGCAACAACACCTTTAGTGAATAGAGTTATTTATTATGGATTTGATTTTTCGACAACGACAAATTGTTATTCTGAGCAAAGTCTTCCGGTAACGGTCTCATTAATTGATTGTAATTCTCCTGAATATCCATTTTTTATTCCGGACGGATTTTCTCCAAACGGTGATGGTGTAAACGATCTTTTTGAAATTACGAATATTGAATTTTTATATCCAAATTATACCATCGAAATATTTAACAGATATGGAAACGGAATGTATAAAGGCGGAAAAGATAAACCAGGCTGGGACGGAATAAATTATGAGAACAAAGGGCTTAATGGTGGAATAGCGCCAAATGGAGTTTATTTTTATATTATTCATTTTAATAAAGACAATAAACCTCCTAAGCAAGGACGACTTTATTTAAATCGATAATTCTTTTTTGCATTATTTAATATAATTTTCAAATGAAAAAAATAATACTCTATATAACGTTTCTCTTTTACATCATATCGGCTTCAGCGCAGCAAGATCCTGAATACACGCATTATATGTATAATATGAGCGTCGTGAATCCTGCTTATGCGACCGGAACTCCAGCCATGATGAATTTTGGAGGATTATACAGAACACAATGGGTTGGAGCTGTTGGGGCACCAAAAACATTTACGTTTTTTGGACACACGGCCATATCTGAAAAAGTCGAAGTAGGGTTGTCATTACTATCAGATGATATTGGAGATGGTGCTAAAAAAGAAAACAACGTCTACGCTGATTTTGCTTATGTTTTAAATTTAGGAGGAAAAAATAAACTTTCATTAGGATTAAAAGCTGGATTTTCATCATTGCAGTCTAATTTTAACGGATTCCTTTTACAAAGTGGAAATGCCGCCACAGATGCCGCTTTTGCACAAGATATCAATGCTACAAAACCAAATATTGGAGTAGGGGCTTATTATTTTAGAGATAATTTATACGTCGGAATATCAGCTCCAAACTTACTAAAAGCGAAATATATCGAAGAAAAATCAGGTATAAATGCTTTTGGCGCTGAATCAATTCATACTTTTTTAACTGCGGGATATGTTTTTCAGCTTACAGACATGGTGAAGTTAAAACCCGCTGTGATGTCAAGATTTGTTAAAGGAGCTCCCGTTTCTGTAGATTTAACGGCAAACGTTTTATATAATAATAAGTTTGAATTGGGTGTTGCTTACAGAATTAACGATGCCGTAAGTGGTTTGGCTAACTTCAACGTAACACCAACTTTGAGAGTAGGTTATGCTTATGATTATACCCTTTCAAATTTAGGTCAGTTTAATTCAGGGACACACGAAATTATACTGCTTTTCGATTTAGATTTATTAGGAAAAGGATATGACAAATCACCAAGATTCTTCTAAAATGAAAAATATGAAAAAACTACTCGTTATTATATTCGTATTTTCAATACAGTTTATAAATGCTCAGGATCAGGAATTAATCAGAGCCAAAAGATTCTTTGATAAAACATATTACAGTGAAGCTATTATTTTATATGAAAAACTTGCCGAAGAAAAGCCTTCACAAGAAGTAATTAAAAATCTGGCAGATTCTTATTATTACACAAATGACCTTGTAAAAGCACAGCGTTATTACAGGCTTTTGGTTAAAAACTACAGCAACGATTTAAACAAAGAATATTATTTTAGATATGCACAAACGCTAAAAGCTACTAATAGTTATGATGATGCAAATGCTGTTTTAAGAGAGTATTATTCTAAATCTGCAAATAGTGAAGATCTTGCTAATTTTGAAAGAGATATCAAAACATTAGAAAATGTTTCGGCAATCGGAAAAAGATTTGAAATTAAAAATCTTGCTATTAATACGCCAAATTCTGAATTTGGAGCTGTAAAATACAACAACAATTTAGTTTTTGCCGGAGTAAAATTGAAACCGGGATTATTTGATAAAAAGTTCAAATGGGACAATGAAACGTATTTAAATTTAGTTACAACGCCCATTAACAATATCAATTCTCAGGAAGCAACTGTAAGTTATTTTGCTGATGAATTAAAAACCGGAATGCACGAATCGAATGCCATTTTTACCAAAGATGGAAAAACAATTTATTTCACGCGTAATAATTCTAAAAACGGAAAAAAGAAAAAAAACGATCAGAAAATCTCGAATCTTCAAATTTTTAAAGCTGAATTGGTAAATGGAAAGTGGACAAATATAACATCACTTCCCTTTAATAGTCCAAATTATTCTGTAGAACATCCTGCTTTAAGTGCTGATGAAAAAATATTGTATTTTGCTTCTGATATGCCGGGAACATTAGGTTCTTTGGATATTTTTTCGGTAAACGTAAATAAAGGAGCATTTGATACACCAAAAAATTTAGGTCCAAATGTTAATACAGATAAAAGAGAACAATTCCCTTTTGCTTCTGCAGATAATAAACTTTATTTTTCTTCTGATGGACATTTGGGTTACGGCGCACTCGATGTTTTTGTATCGGATATTAACGGAAATGAGTATTCAAAAGCAGTCAATATCGGATTGCCTTTAAACTCTAATTTAGATGATTTTTCATTTAATATTGATTCAAATACCAAAGAAGGCTATTTCGCATCAAATAGAGAAGGCGGAAAAGGAAACGATGATATCTATCAATTTAAAGAAACAAAAGATTTAATTGTCGAAGATTGTAAACAATATATTGCAGGAACAATTACAGATATTGATACCAATTTAGCACTGGAAAATGCGACCGTAATGTTGCAGGATTCAAACAAAAAAACATTAGAGACAATAACAACTCCTGCAGATGGAAAATTCAGTTTTACAGTTGCCTGCGAAAGCTCGTATACAATTGTTGCTTTTAAAGAAAAATATACCAACGAATCGAAAACTTTAGAGATTGGAAAAGTCAGGTACGCAACAAATGATGGTTCATTGGCGCTTAAATCTTTAGATGCAATTAAATTGGAAGAAAAACAAAATGCAGAAAACAAGAGAAAGCAGGAAATTATTATAGAAGAAGAGAATAAGAAAAAAGAAGCTTTAGCTGCCATTGCTTTGGTAGAAGCGACAGAAGCAAAGAAAAAAGAGAAAGTTGCTGAAATTTTAAAACAGGAAAAAGATGTTGTAAAAGATGATAAAGACCGATTAATTATAAAAACAGATCCTATTTATTTTGATTACAACATGTGGTATATTCGTAAAGAATCTAAAGTGGTTTTAGGCAGAGTTGTGGCTTTAATGAAGAAATATCCGGGAATGGTAATCGAAATTGGTTCACATACAGATTCTCGTGGAAATGCAAAATTCAATGAAGATTTATCTCAAAAAAGAGCCAATTCAACAAGAGAATTTATAATTCAGTCCGGTATAAATGCAAGTAGAGTTTCTGCCAAAGGTTACGGAGAATCTGTGCCAATTATAAAATGCAAAACAGATGATGCGTGTTCAGAAGAAGAGCACGAATTGAACAGAAGAAGCGAATTTGTAATTAAGAATTTATAAAATTCATTTCTAAAAATATAATTTTAAAGAAGCCTTTTTTTTGGCTTCTTTTTTATTTAATTTTATAAAATAACAATAAACTTTAAAATATTTAACCCATGAAAAACCATATCACATTTTGCTTGCTTTTTGCTTGCATTGCATTTCAAAGTTGTAAAAATGATCAAAAACAGAAAGAACTTGAAGCCACCAAATCTGAAGATGAGAAGGTTGTAAAGACGGAATGTTATAAAGCGATTTATGAAAAAGATACAATTAATCTAAAAGTGAATACGCTGAAAAATGGAAAAATTGGCGGAGATATGGTCATGAAAGTTGCTAATGCGCCAGAAAGAACCGGTGAGGTTGCAGGAGAATTCCATGGCGATACACTATTTGTAGATTATACTTTTGTTGATACAGCCAATAAAAGCACAAAATTTAAAAACCCAATGGCATTTTTAAAACGTGATAATCAACTTATTCTAGGAAACGGAACGATGCAAACTACAATGGGTGTTACTTATTTAGTAAAAGATAAACCTATTGATTTTGAAAAGGTTAAATATAAATTTGCTGCTGTAGAATGTGCTGAAAAGTAAATTTTAATTACATATAATTATCTTTGTCAAAATTTTAAACTTTGACAAAGATTTGACAATCTAACTTTTAAGCATAAAAAAAGCCGTTTCTTATTAAAGAAACGGCTTTTACTATTTTTAGATTTTTTTTATAAAACTTCACCTTTAATTTTTAAGGCAACTCGGCCGTCAGGATAATTTACTGCATTAGACTCAACGGTAATTGTTTTACGAATTGGTCCCGAAGCCATATTGTATTTCACATCAATTTTTCCTTTTTTTCCAGGCAAAATAGCAGATGCAGGTTTTGTCACGATAATAGTGCTTACTGTAGATTCTGCACCGGTAATCAATAGCGGAGCATCTCCAGTGTTTGTAAATTCGAAAGAACGAACTGCATTATCACTCTTAGAAATTTTTCCATAATCAATTGTATTGTCTTGGGCCGCAAATTCAATTTTAGGGCCGTTTTGGGCATAACCCATTGCACTAAACAATACGATTGCAATAAAAGAGGCAACATTTTTCATTTGAAATTATTTTAAGTTGTAAGTAAATATACATTCTTTTAATTAACACACAAATTATTAATTCGCTTTTTATAGTGTCTTTAATTATTTACTTTTGCTGTCAGTTATAATTACAAAAATTGAACCACTTTTATTGTTTGATTGTTTAATTGTCATTTCGTTTAATCAATTGATTGATTTATAAATGATAATATTAAGCAGAAAAGCAATTAAACAGTTTCAAAAAAAAACAATTAAACAGTTAAACAAATCAACGATTTAAACAACCTAAAATGACAATTCCAGCACAGTTTGACGCTAAAACGATCGAGAACAAATGGTATGATTACTGGATGAAAAATAATTATTTTCATTCAGAACCAGATCATAGAACACCTTATACAATTGTAATTCCGCCACCAAACGTCACAGGAGTCTTGCACATGGGACATATGTTGAACAATACAATTCAGGATGTTTTAATTCGTAGAGCGCGTCTTAAAGGTTTCAACGCTTGTTGGGTTCCGGGAACGGATCACGCATCAATCGCGACTGAGGCTAAGGTTGTAGCAAAATTAAAAGCAGAAGGAATCAATAAAAACGATTTAACACGCGAAGAATTTTTAGCGCACGCCTGGGAATGGACAGATAAATATGGTGGAGTAATCCTGGATCAGCTTAAAAAATTAGGAGCATCTTGTGATTGGGAAAGAACCAAATTTACGATGGATCCTGACATGTCAGCTTCTGTAATTAAGTCATTTGTAGATTTATACAATAAAGGATTAATTTACAGAGGTTACCGAATGGTAAACTGGGATCCTGAAGCAAAAACAACTTTATCTGACGAGGAAGTTATTTATGAAGAACAACAAGGGAAATTATTTTTCTTAAATTATAAAATTGAAGGAACTGAGGAATTTTTGACCATTGCCACAACTCGTCCTGAAACTATTTTTGGAGATACAGCAATTTGTATCAACCCGAATGATGAGCGTTTTACACATTTAAAAGGTAAAAGCGCCATCGTTCCTATTTGTGGAAGAGTAATTCCGATTATCGAAGATGAATATGTAGATGTAGAATTCGGAACCGGATGTTTAAAAGTAACTCCGGCACACGATATGAACGATAAAACACTTGGGGAGAAGCATAATCTTGAAATAGTTGATATTTTTAATGAAGATGCTACGCTAAATAGTTTTGGATTGCATTATCAAGGCAAAGATCGTTTTGTGGTTCGTACCGAAATTGCAAAAGAATTAGAAGAAATTGGAGCTTTGGCGAAGACCGAAATCCATTTGAATAAAGTAGGAACATCAGAAAGAACCAAAGCCGTAATCGAACCACGATTATCAGATCAATGGTTTTTGAAAATGGAAGATTTAGTAAAACCGGCAATCAAATCGGTTTTAGAAACGGGAGAAATTAAATTACACCCAAAACGTTTCGAAAATACGTATGCGCATTGGTTAAACAATATTCGCGATTGGAATATTTCTCGCCAATTATGGTGGGGACAACAAATTCCTGCTTATTATTACGGAGACGGAAAAGAAGATTTTGTAGTTGCAGAAAACATCGAAGAGGCGCTAGCTTTAGCTAAAGAAAAAACGAACAATCCACAATTAACAATTAATAATTTAAGACAAGATGTTGATGCTTTAGATACCTGGTTTTCATCTTGGCTTTGGCCCATGTCCGTTTTTGGTGGAATCATGGATCCGGAAAGTGCAGATTATAAATATTATTATCCAACTAATGACTTGGTTACAGGTCCGGATATCTTGTTTTTCTGGGTTGCGAGAATGATTATTGCAGGTTACGAATATGCAGGTGAAAAACCGTTTACAAACGTATATTTAACTGGTTTAGTTCGTGATAAACAACGTCGTAAAATGTCTAAATCATTAGGAAATTCTCCTGATCCTTTAGACTTGATCGAAAAATTTGGTGCAGATGGAGTTCGTGTAGGATTACTTTTAAGTGCTTCTGCAGGAAACGATATTATGTTTGATGAAGAATTATGTAACCAAGGAAAAGCGTTTTCTAACAAAATATGGAATGCCTTTAAATTGATTAAAGGTTGGGAAGTTTCTGAAACTATTCCGCAACCGGAATCATCAAAAGTAGCCATCGAATGGTTTGAAGCGAAATTACAGCAAACTTTGGTTGACATCGAAGATAATTTTGAGAAATACAGAATTTCAGATTCGTTAATGGCTATTTATAAATTAGTTTGGGATGATTTCTGTTCTTGGTTCTTAGAAATGATTAAACCGGCGTACCAACAGCCAATTGATAAAGTAACTTTTGATAAAGCAATCGAAATGCTGGAAAGTAACTTGAAATTACTTCACCCGTTTATGCCTTTCTTAACCGAAGAAATTTGGCATTTAATTGCTGACAGAACTCCGGAAGAAGCTTTAATTGTTTCAACATGGCCAGAATTAAAACCGTTTAACGCAAGTTTAATTTCTGATTTTGAAAGCACAATCGAAGTAATTTCAGGAATAAGAACCATTAGAAAAGATAAAAATATTCCCTTTAAAGATACTATCGAATTAAAAGCAATCAACAGCGAGAATATTTCGACTTATTTTGATACAATCGTAACGAAATTAGGTAATATTTCAGCTTTCGAATATGTTTCGGCTAAAGTTGACGGAGCATTATCTTTCCGTGTAAAATCAAATGAATATTTCATTCCAATTTCTGGAGGAAATATTGATGTTGAAGCTGAAATTGCAAAACTAACTGCAGAGTTAGTTTATACACAAGGTTTCTTAAAATCTGTTCAGGCAAAATTGTCGAACGAAAAATTCGTTGGCGGAGCACCAGAAAAAGTTTTGGCTAACGAAAGACAAAAAGAAGCAGATGCTTTAGCAAAAATTGCTACAATCGAGCAAAGTATTGCTGGGTTGAAATAAAATTCAGATTTACTTTTAAATATAAAATCCCAATACTTAATTTTAAGTATTGGGATTTTTTTTACCATAATCTGAAACTCAGAGATTAATTTTTAATAATCTTTCTGGTGGTTACAGTTCCATTTTCAGAAATAAACTGAACAATGTAAATTCCAGCATTTTGATTGGATATGTTTATATTAAACTCTTTCTGTTTACTGGTTTTTTCTTCAAAAACGACACTATTATAAAAGCTTGTTATTTTCAAAGTTCCCTGTTCCTCATTGTTAATACTTATTTTAAATATTCCGTTTGTAGGATTAGGATAAATAGTAAATACTCTGGAATCCTCAGTTTCCTTAAGTGCTATTTCAGTTGTTCTGGTGTTAGCTTTGTCAGCTTTTACAAGTGCAAAACGTTCGCCGCCTTCCAATTCACCTTTTATGGCATCTTCCTGAATTACATCTAAAGTAATTTGTTCGTTAGCAGAAAAATCTTTCGCTACCCTAAAATCAAATGCTATAGCAAAAGTTTCTCCGTTATCGATAGGTAAATTCGTAATTGCCGCATCTCTGGAATCAATAAGAATTTTATTTTTATCGATAATTTTTACACTTCGCAAGCTTCCATTTGCTTGCGCTCTTTCAAATAAGCTCGGATCAAGTGTCGCTTCTATTGTTCCGCCCAATTCGAAGAAATTATTTTTGAGTTCTTCATTAAATCCTTTATCTGTGAATTTAATATTTACAGATTTAGATTTTATTCCTCTAATAAAAACAGCTGTTGGTGCTACAGCATCGGTAGTATTTAAATTATATACACTTAGATTTTTCCAGGCAATATTATTGTTGTTTTTAGCATTTGCACCAATACTAATATTGTTTACTTCATTAAACATTGGATCACCAAAAGCTTCAATTCTGGCTGCTAAGCAAAAGTGGTGCTGATCAGATCCAAAATCGTTTGGATTTGGCGGATACCACGGAATCATAACAATTGCACTGTTGCCCGCTGTTATGGCCGGAATATTTACTTCGCCAATAAAATCACCATATACCAGAGGTCCAACAGTAAAATTAACAAAGTTTGTAGGCCATGTTAGCCCTGTAGAAGCTTTGGCAAAATAAAGTTTTACTTTTGACGCAGAATTAGTAGCAGTTCCCTTGTTATAAACTCTGATGTATACCGCATTTGGTGAGCTTGTTTTATATTCCGGGTTTTCATGTACAAGTCCTCCATCAGTATTTTGGCGTACCCAAATATCATCACTTATCCACATAGGTCCTGAATCCGGATTTGGTTCCAATCCAATATCGTATGGTCTGTCTTTTATATAAAGATTAGCTAACGGAGCAGTGATTCCGGTAACAATAACAGAATATTTTTGAAGATTGTTAACCAAAGTTCCTTTATGAGAAATAGTTACCGTATAAGTGCCGGAAGCTCCAACGATCCTGATTTTTTCATACGGATCTCTGGTATTATCACCCAATCCGTTTGTGGTAGCTGTTAATAATTTATAAGGAAAAGTAGTTCCCGCTGAATTGGTTACGCGAATATCCAAATCATTTACCAATCTCGCAGTACTAACATTCACAATACTTCCAGGATTAGCTGCACCCGCCGGATCTGTCCAGGAAATAGAAGCAATTAAAGGATTTACACCGTCAGAAGTTACTGTAAAACTATAATTGGCTCCATTATTTAAGGTATTTTCGTCGATAATAGCATTCGTACCTTTTTTTGTAATGGTTTCGGCTGCAAATTTGGCATTCAGTAAACCCCATCCAAAAATAGCATCAGGACCCGGTATTCCAGCATCATCTGCAGTATGCAAAGCCAATCCTTTTAAGGTTGCGGCACGCATAAATCCACCGGTTTTGTTTTTGTAATGCTGTTGCAGCAAAAGCAATGTTCCGGTAACATTAGGAGACGCCATTGAAGTTCCGGTTGCATTTCCATAACTGTTATTTGCTAAAGGAGTTATTGGATTTGTCAAAGCAGCAGTCGAATAAAGAGCAGTACCGTTTCCTGTAAGGTCAGGCTTTATTCTTAAATCGTCTGTAGGCCCCTGACTGCTCGAACTATTTATGGTAACACTTGTTAATGCTCCGGTACTGCTAATTACAGCATCATTAGCATTAGCAATTACAAGATTGTTTTTTGCGGTTGCATACCCTGTAAGCTTATCATAGCTGGCAAAACCTCCTAACGGACTTGGATTCGCAGTATTATCAGTCCCATCATTTCCGGCAGCTTTTACCATTAAATAATACGGTGCATTAAACATGATAACATCCCAATCTCTTGCAAAAGTTTCATAAGCTCCAAATCGCCATGGTGCCATAATAACTGCACCTGAAGCATTTCTTAGCGTCCATCCATAAGAATGATTAGAGATCAACATTCCGTTTGCAGCGGCTGTTGTGGCTTCGGCTACATCAAAATCCCAATAATTGGTTTTTACATTTGCTTGATAAGCCATTCCTTTTGCCTGAGCAATCAAACCTGCAGCAGCAATAGTACCCGTAACATGATTGGCATGCTGGCTATTGTTGTTTGTGGTAATAATAGTGGTGACACCATCTAAAATAGAAACCCTTCCGCCAAATTCGTTGTGAGTAGGAAGCGTGGCACCTCCGTCCCAAACATAAGCGGTCATGCTTTGTCCGTTAAGAGCCAGCCCTAAACCACCGCCGGAATTTAAATAATTAGTTCGGGTTGATTTTGCCGCATCGGCATTCTCTGGGGTAAAATAAATTGGAGATTTTCCGTCCGCTGAAACATCCATTAACTCACTTTGTGTACCATCTTTATTAATAAATGTCAGACTCCAGCCGTTAGTCCGTGCAAGACTTATTGCCCTTTCCTTATTTTTCACGGCTTCATCTCTGTATCGTACACTTAAAGATTCCAGTTCTGCGACATTTGTTTCAGATTTAATCTTTTCAATATCATTTTGAGTTTGGGAATACATCATTCCACATACAAAAAAGAAAATAATTTTGTAAAAATTTCTCATATAGTTTTGATTATTAAGGGGTTATTTTTTAGTATAGTTTTTTTCAGAAGAAAGGGCGGACTCCGGTCATTTATATTTCGGGGAAATTCATAAAGCAATTGGGTTTTCGTTTTCATAATTGTGAGTATTAAAAGGTTAATAGAAAATACTTTTGAAAAACAGTTTTTGTAATTTTATTTACAAATAATTTATATTTTGTATGAATTTTACTTAAACAAAACAAATCTCGTTAAAGTTTGTGAAGATGAATACCGTATAAATACCTGATTTTTAAATAATTGAATTTTTTGTAGGAAAAAAATCAGGAATCACAGAAAAAATTAATTCAATTTGATAGTAAAATACCACAGAAAGCACAAGTAACATCAATCGTTTTGAGAAGTAAGGTTTAAAATGGATGTGGTAAAAAAAACATAAAAAAACCGTCCCAATTTAATAATTGAGACGGTTTTCTTTAAATATAATACATATTACATGATGATAAAGAATATGATACAATTCTTTTTCAGATGATTTTATCCTTTTCCTTTTCTTCTCAAAACCAAAAATAAAGGATAAGAAATTGCCGTAATAATCAGAATAATCAAAAAGCTTTTTGGATCGCTGTAAACAAAACCAATTAATAAAGCGAGTGAAGCTACAATAGCAATTATCGTACTCCATGGATACCAAAAAGAACGATACGGTCTTGGTAAATCCGGTTCTGAACTTCTGAGTTTTAGTAAAGAACAATATGCCAATCCCCAAACAATAATAGAAGTAAAGGCTGCAAAAGAGAATAAAACTTCAAAAGAACCGATACAAATCAAAAATAAACTGAATAAAGAAGAAACCAAAAGTGCCACAATTGGAGTTCCGCCTTTATTAACGGTTGTTCCTTTTTTGGTAAAAAAACCATCGCGGCTTAATCCGTATAAAATTCTTGGCGGAATCATCATGAAAGCATTCAAAATACTGATTAAAGAAAAAATCGAAATAACAGTAACGATAATAGCTCCGTTTTTTCCAAAAATAATATTGGCAACATCGGCTGCAGCCAAATTAGATTTTGCTACAGTTTCGATTGGCAGCACATAGAAAAAAGCAACATTAATTAAGATGTAAATTGCTATAACAAGCAAAACACCGCTATACAATGATTTCGGAATATTTTTGCCGGGATTTTCGTTTTCTTCTGCAAAAAAGCAAACACTATTCCAACCGTTATAAGTGCCAATAATAAGTTGAAGCGATTTGAAAAACCCAAATATAAGTCCGATTTGAAAAAGAGAACTATTTTTTTGAATAGGAGCAACTTTTACGCCCGAATACATAAAACAAGCCACAACCAGACAAACAAAACAAATTACTTTAATAAAACTGGTAATTTGCTGAATGGCGCTTCCGTTTTTTATTCCACTTAAGTGTAATAATACAAAGGCTAATAATAATGAAATGGCAATTACGGTTGAATAATTAGCCAGACTTGGAAACAAAATAATACTATATTCGCTGATTACAATGCAATAAAATGCGGGCGGAATTGCATTTGTAATATAATCAAACCAACCCGAAAGGAAACCGGCATATTCTCCAAAAGCTCTTTTGATATAATTGTATGATCCGCCGGCTTTCGGAATCATTGTAGCAAGTTCTGCGTATGAAGTTGCGCCAATTAAGACAAATAATCCGCCAAAAAGCCAGGAAGCAATAATGAGCCAGAAATTATCTAATAATCCTGCAATTGACCCCGGTGTTCTTAAAATTCCAACTCCTATTGTTCCTCCAATTAATACGGCGATATTAAAACTTAATCCTAAACTCTTTTTTAATTGGTTTTTTGGGGAATCTGACATATTTGGAATTTTGTTTTTTATTTAAGTTTACAATTTGACTTCAACAAAAATAGCTATAATTCAATCACTTTTTGTTTTAAAATAAAAAACCTCATTTATTGCTAAACGAGGCTTAATAACTATTTTTTTGTTTTGAATTTAAAAGCCAAAACCTCTTCTGCTTTTCAAAAATGAAGGATGCAGAAAAAGCTTTTTGGTATTAAAAATCTAATTCAAACTTTAGAATTTGTAGCGCAAACTTGCCATAATCTGACGAGGTGCGATTGGGTTTACACTATAATTTTCGTGAACCGTATAATTCAATTCATTTGTAATGTTTGAAAGTCTGCATAAAATCGAGAATTTTCTCCATTCATAACCAGCTGAAACATCTATTGTTGTATATCCGTCAAGCGGAATATCACGGTCTCTGATTGTTACTACGTAAGTTGGCGGCGTAGTTGCCGGTTTAACAGCAGTCCACAAATAATCATCATTCCATCCTCCCAAACGTTCTCCAATATAGTTTCCGATAGCTCCAAAAGTCACTCCTTTAAATAATCCGTTTGGTATTTTATAGAAAAAACTCAAGTTCGCTGTGTTTGCAGGAGTTCTGGCTACACGATCACCTTCAATAAAACTCCCGTTTGTTCCTGAAGTTTTAGTATAACGCATATCATTATAACTGTAACCGGCATTGATATTTAAACCTTCAACAGGAGTTGCCGTAATATCTACTTCGATACCTTTGCTTTTTGTTGCTCCACCCAGCATTTTGATGTTGGTATCAGAATTTGGTGTAACACCATCAGCTTGATATGGTGCAGTTTGTGCTAAATTACTATTGGTAATTTGATAAAGAGTTACGTTTGTACTCAATAATCCGCTAAAGAAATCTTTTTTAATACCCGCTTCATATTGATCAATGATGGATGATTCGATTATATTACCATCAACTGTAAGTCCGCTATTTGGTGTAAAAGAGTTAGAGTAACTGGCAAATAAAGACGTATTTCTTGTTGGCTGATAAACCAGACCTAATTTTGGAGAGAAAGCCTTATCGATACGTTTTGCAGCTTCGGTAGTAGTTACAGAAGTTGGATTTACTTTATAACTATCTGTAATTACTTGTGACTGTTGCCAGGACCAACGAATACCTGCCAAAAGTTTTATTTGATCTGTAAACGAAATCAAATCTTGTGCATAAGCTCCAAAACGTTCTGTTTTTGTATTTGCAATTGCGGTAATTCTTGAATTTGGTTCGTCTGTTCTTTGGTTTGCAGGATCAAAAGTATAAAGATTTATAGTATCGTAATTCGCAACTGTGTTAGAAGTTGGCGAAGTAAAAAAACCGTAAGTATAAGCTGTTGCATATGAATTCTCGTAATCAACTCCGGTAAAAACCTGATGTTTAATACTTCCTGTTTTAAATATACCTTGCAAGCTTAACTGATCTCCAAATATTTTTTCTAAATTTTGATTTTGAACTAAAGGTCTTGTCCAGTTACCATTAGCATCAATAGTTGCTAATTGAGCAGTAGATTTAGAAGTTCTGTCATAGTTTTGAAAAGAAGAATTGAAATTCAGTTTCCAATTATCATTAAAATTATGATTTACTAATACAGAAGCACTTGCTGTTTTTGTGTTTCCGTTTGACCAAAGCGCCCCATAAAAATTGTTGCGTGGTACATCTACCAGTTCTTTTCCAATAATTCCGGTTCCAAAATCAGGAGTCCAGTCAGCACTCAAATAATCTCCCTGAACTGTAATTTGCGTTTTGTCTGTTACATTAAAAAGAAAAGATGGATTAAAATAAATACGCTCGTTTTTAACTACATCTTCTAAAACTTTCTGAATTTTCATAAGAACCGGTAAAACGATACGCAATATATTTATTTAAAGGACCGTAAAAATCAATAGCTGGTTTATAGTACGAATAACTTCCTATTTGCATCGAAATTTCTCCGCCTGATGTAAATTTTGGAGTTTTGGTAACCATGTTTAAAATTCCACCCGGAGTAACATTTCCGTATAATAAAGCGGCACTTCCTTTTAAAAATTCAACTTTTTCTAAAGAAGAAACTTCAGGAATTGAACCACTATTAAAACGGAATCCATTTTTAAACATATTGTTGGCAGACATGTCATATCCTCTTGAAAAGAAAGATTCCTGAGCACCGCCACGGGCAGATGATACATAAACACCATTCATGTTTTTTACCACTTCGCTTAATCTGATGGCTTGTTGCTGTTCGATTATTTCATTGCCAATGATTTGAACACTTTGAGGTAAATCCATTACTTTGATACCGGAACGAGCTGCCTCGATTGGTTTTTTAGGTTTATTTGCCGTAATCAAAACCTCATTAAGAATTTCTCCTTTTTTGTTTTTTACAGTATCACTTACAGTCGAAGTGTTTTCGGCACTTGAATACTCATGACTATATGATGCAAAACTTAAAAATGATAAAATAAGTAGTAAATTATACCTCATGCTGATCTTATTAAGAATAATTAAAAATAATTTTTTGCAAATATAAATAGGTATAGGTTCTTTAACAAAGTTTATTTAGATTAATTATCGTTAATGTTATAACTAGCTATATGTTAATTGTTTATTTTTTAAATAAGCAAGAAAAATCTTTTAATTTTAAAAAAAAATGAATTGTTTTTTAAGTTAAAACAAAAAAACCTCGCTGGAAAAGCAAGGTTTTTTAAAGTGAAATTTCTGATGATATAATTATTTTACCGTAATTAAATAAGTTGCCATTTTCCAGATTTCTTCATATTTTTTACCATTGTGTTCTCCGGCAGTTTTTTCTGTATAAGCAAATTCGAGCATGTAATTTCCAGGCCATATTGGCGTAAAAGAGATTTCACCATTTTCATTGCTCCACAATTCTTTTTCCCAGCCATTAGGAGCAATTACTTTCATTTTTTGCTCTTTGGCGGCTTTAGCTTCGTACAAAGCGTTTACGTTTACTTTTGTTTTTTGTTTGGCAGTTATCGCATCTTTAGAAAACAAACTAATAATGTTTGAATTTGCAGCAGCTTCATTGCCTTTTGCAGCATTACCAACTGTAACCGTAGCACTTGAGTTATAATCTAACTTCATTGTTCCGTAAACATCTTTTACAGTATGATGCATTACAACGGTATAAACGCCATCTTCATCTGGTGTAAAAAAAGCTTGGTATTTATTGTCTAAAGCTGTTGCTGTAAGTTTGATTTCTTTTTTGGAAGGACTAATTACAACCAATGAAAAATCTTTTAAATCAGAAAACCATTTTGCAGAAGGCGTAATATCATCATCTGAAAATTCTCCGAAGAAAATTGAAATTTCCTGTGCTTTTCCTTTTGTTCCGGTTGCTTTAGTTTCGATCCAAAGTGCGTGCGCAAACAATTGTGGACTTGCAACTAACATTAAAAGTAAAAATGTTATTGATTTTAAAGTTTTAGATTTCATAAGATGAGGTTTAAGTTTTATTAAATAATTATGCTACAAACTTAGTATTTATTTAGAATGATTAAAAATAATTTAATATAAAATTGAATAAAAATTAATATTTAAGATTACGCGGAATTTATTTGAAAAAGGTAAAAAAGGATAGAATTTACACTTCAAAAGGCTTAATTTTGCGGTCAAATAATTGACACACTAAAATGATTCTTCCTTTTTTAAAGAAATATCAAGATTCGCCCAAAGGATATAGAATAGCTAACACTGTATTTTTTTTCCTCTCCGGATTTGGATATTCTTCGTGGGTTTCTCGAATTCCGCATATCAAAGCACAGCTGCATTTATCTGAAGCGCAATTTGGTACTGTTTTATTTGCTTTTCCAATTGGTTTGATGCTAACAATGCCTTTTACAGGAAGATTATTAAATAAATACAGCAGCCGTTATATCATGCTGTTAGGAGCAATCATGTTTAATATTGTGCTGTCTTTGCCAGGTCTTGCTGCTTTTGTATGGCAGTTGGTCATTATACTTTTAATCTTTGGCGCTTCCCGAAATATTTTTAATTTGTCGATTAATGCACAATCGCTGGAAGTTCAAAAATTATATACACAATCGATCATAACCCGTTTTCATGCCGTTTGGAGTATTGCCGTTTTTTCAGGCGCTGGTTTAGGCTATGTTATGGTAACGCAACATATTGCGCCGGCACATCATTTATTGGGAGTAAGCATTTTTATGATGGGGCTTACCGCTTGTTTTTATCCGTTAAGTATTCATACTGAGCCTGTACCGGTTAAAAAGAAGTTCTTTTCGATGCCGGAAAAAAATCTGATTAAGTTCGCCGTGATTTGTTTTGTCTCTATGGCTTGCGAAAATACGATGTACGATTGGAGTGGTATTTATTTTGAAAATATATTACATGCTTCTCCAAAATTAACCAGTGCAGCATTCGTATTTTTCGCCACAGCGGTAACTTTAGGACGTTTGTTTGGAGATTATGGCGTAATGAAATTTGGTACAAAGCGAATCCTGCTTTACAGCGGAATTTTGATCACGTTAGGATTTTCGATTTGTTTTTTATTGCCTTTTATTTATCCCACTTTTTTCGGTTTTGTTTTAATTGGAGTTGGCGTTTCCTGTGTCGTTCCCTTAGTATTTAGCATTGCCGGCAGATCATCAAAATTAAGCAGTGGTTCTGCATTGACATCTATATCTACAATTGGTTATCTTGGGTTTTTACTTGTTCCGCCAATGGTGGGTTTCATATCGGAATATCTAAGTATGAAATGGGCATTTTTGATCATGGCGATCCTAGGTATATTGATGATTTTAATGGTGAATAAGATCGGGGAGAAGGAATAATTCATGGTTTTTTGCTGCGCGTATAGCTGGACTGAAGTCCAGCCCTACAAAATTGGTCGAACCGATGGTTCTTTTTTGTTGTTGTAAAATTCCGTAGGAATGAATTATTTTGTAGCAACGGGTTTTAATCCGTTGAAAATCATGAAATTTTATAATAATTAATTCTCTATTTCTTTAAGATAATCTTTCCAGTTTTGTTTATCAATAATATACGAAAATATCTCTTTAATTGAGTTAATTTTGACAAAGATTCTACTTGTTCTTTACTAGGTTCGTACAAAGTAAGTTCTTCTAAATTTTCAAGATTAAATACCTGTTTCCAGCATTTATGATTTTTAGAAATTGTAATTATTTTTACAGAATTCGTATCTAAAATTTCTTCATTTGAAGAATAAGAATAACGATCCCTATTTGGTACAATAGTCCAATAATTGCCTTCTCGATCTAAAAATCTCCATAATGATGCTTCATTACTTCTTTGTCATAACAAACTTCTCAGAGCTAACTTTTCCATTCAGTTTCCCAGAAATTTCAGCAGTCAAACTATTATTCGCACTTTTTGTATACGTGATTTTTTGAGGATAATCGTGTTGCGGATTTTCGAAAACCAATTGTTTATCAGATTCTGCAGTTGAAGGAAAAGAAACCGGTTTATCATCGTTTTGACCTTGTACGGTTGCGATATAAGTTAGCGTTTCACCTTTTTGTGCTAAAATTATGTTTTCGAAATGAAGTGTATCTTTTCCTTTTATAAAGTAAGATGCAGCACTAAAAGTACTGTCGTTCAGTTTGATCCAGTTTTCAGATAATACGCCATCTGGTGAAACGTTTTCCCAGTTTCCGATAAGCCAGTCTGCAATTTTGATTTTATCTTTTTCTACAGATTCCTTTTTTTGACAAGAAACGATGGCTACTAAAAGTAATATAAGAGTAATTTTTTGAAACATATGTATAGATATTTTCGTGTTAGATTGAATGGCTAATTTATAAAATAGTTTGCCACGAATTTCATGATTTTTACGAATTATTATTGAAGTTGTAGGGCGCAAAACTTGCCACTCCGATAGCTATCGGGATAAAGGATTAAAATGATTTTTGCTTCACGCAGATTCGGCAGATTAGGGCAGATTTAATTGGATTTAGAAATTATATATCTGCGAGCATCTGCTTAAATCTTTTTAAATCTGCGTGAAATAAAAATTCGTGCTAATTTGTGTAATTTGTGGCAAAAAAGCCGTTCCAAAAAAAAAATTAAATGCTGTCACTTAATATAGAATAAACCAGTTCTTTTGTTGGTTTTTGATCTTTTAGTTTCGTTCGAACATCATCAAAAGTAACTTTAAAATCACAGCCTAATTTATAATCTCCACAACCATAAGCTGTTTTTCCTTTTAGAATTGTTCCTTTTTTGCATTTCGGGCAAGTTAATGAATCAGAACTGGCTTCTGATTTTGCTTTTGGAGTCGCTTTCTTGGGTTCTAATTTGAGTTTATAATTTTCTTCAAAACGTATCAAACCTTCAACCGTTTCGCCATCATTTTTAAAATCTTTTATATTTACGGTCGATCCTTTTTGGATTAATCTTAAATATTGATTCTCGGATATTTTTTTGTCTGCAAAAGTATAAGGCAATAAAAAGTCACAACCGGCTTTATAATTACCGCATCCGTAAGCCGATTTTCCTTTTATAAGCGTAGCTTTTTGGCATTTCGGACAGGTTTCTGCCAAAATTCCGGCTGCTTTCTTTTTCTCTACTTTTATTACTTCTTTTTGAGTCGTGGCTGCATGCGAGATATTGGCGTGTCGGGTTTCACTTCTTACTTCGGTGACTAAAGCTTCAACCATTCGCTTCATATTTCTGATAAATGCGGCGGCGGTAAAAGTTCCCTTTTCGATATCTTTCAACTGCTTTTCCCAAGAACCTGTAAGTTCAGCCGACTTGATTAATTCGTTTTGAATCGTATCAATAAGCTGAATTCCCGTTGGTGTTGGCAAAACCTGTTTTTTGTTTCGAACAATATATTGGCGTTTAAAAAGTGTTTCGATAATATTAGCGCGCGTTGAAGGACGACCGATTCCGTTTTCCTTCATCAATTCGCGTAAATCTTCGTCATCAACCTGTTTTCCTGCGGTTTCCATTGCACGCAATAAAGTTGCTTCCGTAAATTGATTGGGCGGTTTAGTTTCTTTTTCTAAAAAAGAAGGCTCATGCGGACCTTTTTCCCCCACAACAAAACTGGGTAATAAATCGGCTTCTTTTTCCTTAGCATTTGGATCTTCAAAAACAACACGGAATCCTTTTTTTAAGATTTCTTTTCCGGTAGTTTTAAACATTACATCAGCAGCTTTTCCTATAACTGTGGTGTTTGCAACCAAACAATCGTCATAAAAAACGGCAATAAAACGTCTTGTAATAATATCGTAAACTTGCTGTTGATTGTGCTGCAAATTACTTTCTATTCCCGTTGGAATAATCGCATGGTGATCCGTTACTTTTTTATCGTTGAAAACCTTAGGCGATTTTTTTATTTTTTTTCCTAAAAGAGGTTGTGTTAATTCGGCATAATGGGTTAATTTTTGCAGAATTCCCGGTACTTTCGGATAAATATCATTGGGTAAAAAAGTAGTATCAACTCTGGGATAAGTGACTACTTTTTGTTCATATAAAGTCTGAACAATTTTAAGCGTTTCATCTGCCGAAAATCCAAATTTTGTATTGCAATATACTTGTAAACCCGTTAAGTCGAAGAGTTTTGGTGCAAACTCATTTCCGTTCTTTTTTTCGACAGAAACAATTTCGAACTCACTTTCTTTGACTTTATTCGCTAAAAGTTGTCCGTCTTCTTTATTTAAAAAACGGCCTTCTTCATAACTAAAAAGTGTTTCTCTGTATAAAGTTTGAAGCTCCCAATAAGGTTGAGGTTTAAAGTTTTCGATTTCTTTCCAACGGTCAACAACCATTGCTAATGTTGGCGTTTGCACACGGCCAATAGACAATACTTGTTTGTAACCGCCATGTTTTACGGTATACAAACGCGTGGCATTCATACCCAATAACCAGTCGCCAATAGCTCTTGAAAATCCTGCGTAAAATAGATTGTCGTAATTGGCTGATGGTTTTAAGTTTTCAAAACCTTCTTTTATGGCTTCGGTTGTTAAAGACGAAATCCATAAGCGCTGCACTTCGCCTTTATAATGTGCTTCGTTCATCACCCAACGCTGAATGAGTTCTCCTTCTTGCCCGGCATCCCCGCAGTTTATGACAACTTCGGCTTTGTCGAAAAGACTTTTTACGATTTTAAATTGCTTTTGAATTCCTGAATTTTCTACCACTTTGGTTTCAAATTTTTCAGGAAGCATGGGTAAGTTGTTCAAATCCCAGCTTTTCCAGTGCGGTTTGTAATCGTTAGGTTCTTTTAAGGTGCATAAATGTCCAAAAGTGTAGGTTACGGCATAACCGTTGCCTTCGTAATATCCATCATGCTTGGTATTGGCTCCCAAAACGGATGCGATTTCTCGTGCTACACTTGGTTTTTCGGCAATACAGACCTTCATTTTCTCTTTCTAATTTAAAGGCGAAATTAGCGATTTAGAAGTTGGTATCGAAATTTTTTGCGACTAAGGTTTAGGTTTGCCACGAAGGCGCTAGAGGCAAAGTTTTATTTGTCGTTGGTTTTTGAAACTGAAACGAGCTTCTTTCTTTTTACGAAAGTTTTCTTGCTTATGATATTTTGAAATTAATGAATCCTCTGATTTATTAATAGTTATTTTTTGTTTTTATTAGAATTATCATTGAAAAGCCAAAACATAAATAAAATGCCTCCGCCAAATAATAGTAGTTTTCCAAAACCACTTCCGCCTCCGCAAACGCCACAACTTCCTCCACTATTACAATATCTGCAGTAACTACATGTTGTACATGCTTTACAACTGCCTGAGCCCGTGCATCGGCCTGCAAAAGTTTCATTTGTTGATAAAATCAAAACAAATAGAATTATATAAAAAAGACTACTATTCATTTATTAAAAAGTTGTAAGCATCTTTAAAAAACAAAAAATAAGACAACGTTAAAACCCATAAAACAAAAAATAAAACCGAAAGAAATTGGAAAATTTTAGATGGTTTCTTTCCTTTTGATTTTTCTCTGTCCTTAATTTCAAAATACGATGATGACGAATCGTGGTTTAAAGAATGTGGGCTTCTTAAACTTGTTTTTGACTGAATATTATTCAGGTTATTCAAATATTGAGGTTTCGTATTCTCATTGACAAAATTTATAAATTCTCGTTTGTTTTCATTGTGAAATGATTTTATATCTTCAATTTTTTTATTTGAATAAACGTAACTTATGGCTTCTTTTATTTTTTTTGAAAACTCAGCGTATTTATTTTCCAGAACATGAATTTGTTTTTTAGACTCTTCAATTTTTCTGCCGTTTTCGTGGTGCAATCTCGAGTTTTCTTCAATACTTTCTTTAAAAGCCTTAATTGTTATTCTTTTGTTTTCTTCAAGTTCAGCTATTTCTTTTTCGAAATCGTTTACCATTATTTGTAATCGTTTCTTTTTTTCCTCTCTTAAAACTTGTATTTCATTATCAAATCCTTCTTCATTTATTGTTTTATAAAGGCCTTTGCTGTGCGTGAATTTTGCAATGTCTTCATTGTCAGTAAAAAAAATGGTATCAAAACCGTTTAATAACTCTAATGATTTTTTAAGGTTTTGTTGTAATTTATTGGTGTCTATCGAAGAATAAACAACTAAACTCGTATTTGATAAATTGAAATTTGACGGTTCATTAAAACTTTTAAGATTAAAACCAAGTTTGTCAAAATCCTGAGGTAAATCAACAGAAAACTTGTCCGAATGATTTACCATAATCGTTTTATCATCGACATTTTTGCTCACTAATATTTTATGAAACTCGTCTAGTTTCGTAATAGTAAGATGATCTTCGGCAATTTCATTTGTAAAAAAAATACTGGCACCAATAAAAGTTCCGCCTCTGTCAGAGTTTTGCTCTTTTGCAAATGAGTATTTAGAATATGCAATTGAATTTAATCCGTTTGCGACTTCTTTCCGGATAGCATATAATGTACTGTTTTCAAATAGTTTTATGGCGTTCGTATTTAAGTCAAATGTTTTAATTGACTTTGCAACATTTTGATTTCCAATTTTAAAAAATGTCTGTCTAAAACCATACGGGTTTCCAAATGTTCCAAATGCTAATAAGTATATATTTTGTTCCATTTAAAAGCTAAATTTTAATCGTTCCCAAAAAGTACCTTCATAATCTAGCGGATAACCCACTATACTTTCATAAAGCCAATTCGACAAAATTTCGGCAGGAGCTAAGTTTAAAAGTGTAATTCGCTCTCCGTTTCCGTTGTTTTCAATACTGCCAATTGTAAAATATGTTTTATTTAATTCGTACGAGTTTATTCTCGTGTTCGTTCTGGGTAATCTTTCGTTAATAAAGTTTTCTAATTCCTCTTCATTTGAAACATCTGTTCTGCCGGATTTATCCCATTTAGAAACTACTAAAATCACATTTATATATTTCAAATTTTTCCCTTTTCTTTCCAGTTCATCCAGAAATTCGTTTATCAGTGTATCTTCCAGATGTGCGTTATCAAAGCTGGTAACAATTATAAAAGTCAGCGGAATATTGGCATTTAAATACGCTTCAATACTACTATGATAGGTTCCGCCACGGCTAATATCTTTATGATTTTCTCCCGATGTTTCCAGAAAAGTCAAGTTAATAGGAGGGACCCTTTTCGATTTATTGTTAGGTTCAAATATCAAATCTAATCGGGTTACCTGATCACGCGTTGTTCGGTTTGGAAGAATTCCCTGTCGGATGTTTTCAAAAAAATCAGCCAGTAAAACTTGTGCTTCTTTTGAATTTGGAGTTCCTAATTTTGGGCGCAAGACCCCGGCTTGTGAACTTAAATAATATAGCATTGAAGAAAGAATAACTGATTTGCCAGATTCTCCAACACCAAAAAAGAAAACAAAATTACTGTCTTTATTTTTGATCTCATTCGTACTTGCATTTGCCAAAGGAACAAAGGCAGCTTTTGTTTCACTTGTAGTATCAAATGAAATGGGCTTTAATTTTTCATCATCAAATGATAAAGGCTTTAAATCGTTGTTATCGTTAATCATCTTAATTTTAGTTTTTTGCAATTAATACTTTACCATTTCTTTTATTGCCATTAAAGACACTCGAATTACTGCTGCTTCCATTGCCGGGAGTCACTAATAATACAATTATAACAATCACAAAATCTAATAAAATACATCCCATTAATACCACAAATTGATACATTCCGAAGTTTTTAATAGCGTGCTCGAAAGCAAATCCAATTTTGCCAACGTCTTGTGTTTTTGAAACTTCGGGCGTGAATTTAAATTTATCTTCGCCCAAAACGGTATGTGCGCGATTGCCCAACTTGTTATATTCTGTGAGTGATTCGTCAATTAATCCTTGTGAAATGTCATCTTTTTCTTTTTTGGAAAGCAGCAATAAATCCTGAATTTTTTTATTCCATTTTAAGACCGCATTGTTTATGTCGGTTTTTAAATCTTTTTCTTCCGGAGAAAGATCAGAAATCATATTGTCTATCTGGTGTCCCATTCTTTCGGCCAAATCATCATAATCGTTTCGGACAGGAGTTAGAAAATCAACTTTTTGTCCCGTTAATTGTTCTATATCCCTTATTAATGATTGTGCCCTTGTTCCTATTCCTTTATTTCCCGGATCTTTTATCTGTTCCATCATCTGCTTTTTCTTAATCTCAATATTTTGAGCAGTTGCCCCGTTATATTTATAACTTAATTTCGATTGAACATCTGATTCCAGATTATTAAAACGTTCATTTATATCTCTTAATTCGCTTGTGTAAATATCGGTTCTCATAAATCTGGTATATAAAGCATTAAAATTGGCCATAAAACAGAAAGAGGCGATAAAAACATAAATTCCCACCAGGCTTGAAGTCGAACGCCCTTCTACTTTGGCAACCCGAAGCATCCAGACTAAAAACAATAATAAAAGCGATAGGACCAAGGCAATTATAAAAGATGCCGGACCAAAAATCTGATCCAATCCCAGCCAGGTTTGATAAAAACTTACACTAATTAATAAAAAGGCAAGTACTGCCAAAAAAAGGTCGGTTGCCTGAATTGATTTCTTACTCATTGTAGTTAAAATTTAGAATTAATAATTGGTTTTAATTAGTTTTTTGTGGTTCGAAAAAAAAATATCTGACTCAGGTATAGCAGAAAAAAATCGTGACAAACCATTATGAAATAACTATTTGTGATAAATAATACTTCAAAACTACCGTCTTATGATTCTTAAATTTTACGGAAATCCGTAATTGCTCTTTATTAGCAAAAATGCTTTGGATAAAATGACTAAACTTTATTAGTGTTTAGCAATGGTTGAAAGAAAGATTAAGTATTCAGAAAATATAGTTTAAGGAAAACTTCTTATAAAAAATGCGCAAATGTCTTTTAGACTTTTGCGCATTTATTGCTTTTGTAAATGGTTTTTTAGAGTTGATTTGACAGTTTAAAGTACTTTTATTGCGTATAATAACCTGCAAATTCTCTTAAAATGGAATATAAATCCCGAATCTCAAAATAGTTTGGACTTACGCTGCTAACATGCTGAAAACCTTGTTTTTTAAATAACATTTTGGTTCTCGTTACGTGATAATATTGTGATACTACAATTATGCTTTTAAAGTGCAAACTATCCTTTAATTTAAGTGTATTCCTTACTGTTGCTTGTGTATTGTTTCCCAAATTGTCGACAATTATTGCAGTATCAGGAACTTTATGGGCAACTAAAAAATCTTTCATTTTGTCTCCTTCATAAAAACCTTCCTTGCCAAAACCGCCACTTACAATAATTTTTTTTACACGCTTATTTCGATATAGATTTAGTCCGCATTGTAAGCGCTTTTCAAGACGTTCAGATAACGTTCCGTCTTCGTTTACTTTATTGCCCAGAATAACAGCAACATCAGCATTTTGTCCGTTATCGTGCAAACCATCAACTGTTATAAATATGGTGTGCACCATAAACCATATTAAAAATAGAATAAGAAGATATTTAAATGCTTTTTTCCAGTTTTTCATAGAATGATTTAGAATGTTTCAAGGGCTTTATTAAAGATTTGTTGGGAAGAGCGAAATCCTTCAAGATTGGAATTATAAAATAAATTCCCCTTCTAACACCGTCACTGCTTCTCCAAGAATAAAAACTTTGTCATCTAAAAGTTCTGTATGCATCGTTCCTGTTCTTAATGAAGACTGATACGCATTTAGTTTTGTTTTATTCAGTTTTCCTGCCCAATATTTAGTCAAAAAAGTTTGAATACCGCCCGTTACAGGATCTTCATTTGTGCCTGCCCAAGGCCAAAAATATCGGTAATGAAAATCGAAAGTTTCACTGTCAGAAACTGCAGTTACTAAAACACCGCTTATTCCGGTATGTGAATTTACCAAAGCGGTAAAATCAGGTTTCAAATTTGCCAGTTCGGCTGCACTCTTGATTTCGATTAAAATGATTTTATTTTTAGGACTGTATCTTTTGGTTACAATTTCAGAAATTCCAAGTGCATCTATCATTTTTTGAGGCACTTCTGTTTCTTCAGTGTCGTAAACAGGAAATTGCATTTTGATTTTATTTCCTACTTTCTCAATAAACAGTTCCACATTTTCATAGTTGATAAATTTTATACTTTCAAATGAAGTCGTATCGAAAATAATTTTTGATGAAGCCAATGTAGCATGACCGCATAGCGGAATTTCCGTTTTTGGCGAAAAAAACCGGATGCTGTAAACGTTGTCTGAGATTTGTTTTATAAAAGCAGTTTCAGAAAATCCAATTTCTATTGCAATGCTTTGCATGGTTTTGCTATCAAGTTCTGTATCGGGTAAACAAACCGCAGCCGGATTTCCTTTAAATTTTTGATTTGTAAATGAGTCTACAAAATATGTTTTCATTTTTTAAATTTTATATAAGTTTAGAACTGTATTATTTTAATCAAATTTAAAGATTTACTTGTTTAAACTTATAATTATTTATGTCATTTGGTTTTTTATGTATGTTTTAAAAAATTACAGTTGTATACAACCGATTGTATACAATCACCTAAAAGAAATCTTTTACTTATAATTTTGTTTCAAGAGAAAAACTACAAAATCATGGAAATAAAACATAAAGAAAAAGTCACAGAATTTCTGGAATCAATGACAAGAATAAATAAATTCAAAAAGCTAAAACAAAAGAATAATAATAACAATTCGTTTAGCGTAAACCTAAAAGTATCTGGTTATAACGAATTAAATTTAATGGTTTCAAGTCTTTTAAAAGCAAGTATTATTTTGCTTAATGACGATGCCCGAAGTCAGGCCTGTTTTTCATTTAATGAAGCTGATCATAATGTAATGACTTTGCTTGAAATTGCTTTGCAACTTTTACCAGAAGATGAAATGGAAGTTTTGGATGATTTGCATGAAATTCATTTGCAGGTTTGATGTAATATAAGTTTTCGACTCCTATCGCGAGCATATTGCTAGTGCCTACTTTTCGGTTGTATTATTTATATAGATTACGTTGGCTATCGGAACGATATTTTATTTTTTTTGGTGTAATGCATATTTTATAAGTTTTTTCGCTTTGTTATAATTTAATAATTTTATTTTAGCAAAAAAAGTAACCAATTGAATGAAAAAAAGTACAAAAATTTTTAAAAACTTCTTCATACTAAGTATTTTGTTATTAATGACAAATTGTGCCACAGAAGAAATTGGGCAAAATAATATTGCTCAGTCTTCTATTGATCCTAAAATTTGGTTTGATGCTAATAAAAACGATTATAATGCAACTGTTTTAAATTATATAAGCGAAATTGATTGGAAAAATGCTATTATATCTAACGGGAATATCGGGCAAGTTATTGAAGTACCTTTTACACTTTCAGCCAATTTGAGTTCTGCAAATAAAGAAGCTAACTTATACAATGATCATCATCGTTTAATGTTTATAAAAAATAACGAAAGTGACTATCAATTGTTTTATGTTCAGATATTTTCAAAAGAAGGTTCAAGTAAGGATATTAATTATTACAATATTAAAGATAATTTCGATGGTAAAATTCTTGTGCAAGAATTAGCAACGAATATAGGAAGTAAACTGGAGTTTAAAGCAGACAAAAAAACAAAACGCTCAATACCTGTACCTTTAAGATATGACGAAGAAGTTTGTGTTTATTATGGTTATTGGTATGAAGACGGACATTTTGAGGCATTATATGAAGTAGCTTGTTACGGTGGAGGATCAAAACCGCCAACAATCCCGGGAAGCGGAACACCAGGACCAGGCTACGGGACTGGTAGTGGGAGCGGAAGTTCAGGCGGTGGTGGTCTTGCATCAGTGGCTCAAAGGATTGAAAGACAAATAAAATCTGATCAATTAGACCCTTGCACTAAAGCGGTATTAGACAGACTTAAAAATCTAAAAAATGCAGATATTGCTAAGATGATTGCGCGCTTCCTTCCGCCGGCATCTGTTTTTAATTTAGTTATGTCCACTGGTCAAGTACAAAATAATGATCCAAATGTTTATGCACAAACAAGACCTGTCAAAGATTTTCCTTTAGATGTTAGTATGATTTTTAATCAAGATTATATTAACGGAACAGGTAATTTATCCCCTCCTACTGATTTATCTGTAGCAGCTACGATGACACATGAAATAATTCATGCATTTTTAATAAGTCAACTCCAAGATTACAATTCTAACGGAGCGTCAGGTACATTCGATTTTCCAACTATTTATGAAGCTTATGTCCAACAACAAATTTCAAAAGACCCATCTATCCTTCCTGAAGCACATCATGAGTTAATTGCTAGTCAGTACGTATATGCAATTGCAGCAACGATCGAAGAGTTTCAAACGGGGCAACCTGTTGTAGCTGATTTTCCAAAACAAATCTATCTGGATTTGGCATGGGGAGGATTGACAGGAACAACTCAATTTAATAAAACTTATCCTAATGATCCAAACGATAAAAATTACCAAGACCGTGTGAGAATTTTTGCAAGACTTAACACAGAAAGACTTGGTACTGTTTATGGCGTAAATACTCCAGTAGGAACACCTTGTAAAAAATAAAACCATGAAACATTTAAAAAAAACATTGCTATTACTTCCATTTTTTATTTTGTCATGTGCAAGTGCTCAGTATGTAGAAAACTATGAGCCTATAGGTGTTTTCTTGGAAACACAAAAAATAGAAAAAGGGACAAAGTATATTTTACAGCGCGACAAAATAAATAATACCGAAGCTTTAAGACTTTTTAATCGTGGCGAAGGAGCCGAACATATTATCGATAAAACGGATACTATTGACTATACAAGAGGTTTATTTGTAGAAAAGTATTGGAAAATAATGTATAAGAAATATTCCCAAGACACAATTAAAAAATATTGGAAAAAAGCAGATTTTTCCGATTATAATTTCGTTCTTGAAAACAGGAAAGGATTACTCGGAGCTAATTTTATGGAAAAATATCTGAACACTGAAATAGATACAGTTATTACACTTTCCGAGCCTATGTTTTACATGGATGAAAAATACATTTTGTTTTATGTCAACATCTATACTTTCTTTGGTAGTTCTAAACCACGACTTGTGATAATGAAAAAAGAAAAAGAGAAATGGGTTGTCGATAGGATTATAGGAGACTATATTTATTATTAATTTTTTTAAAGCCTGCCAATATTAAATTAAGACAGGCTTTTTAAATTTATAGAATTATCGGAAAACTATAAAGTCAAAACTTTTGATTTTTGCTGTTCAAACTCTTCTTGAGATAAAACACCAGAATCTAACAACTCTTTTAGTTTTTGTAAACTATTTAATTTTTCATCATAATCATTCTTTTGTAAATCAGAGGAATTTTCTTCTTTTGGATAGGAATTATTGTTTACTACAATTGTTTGAGGTTCGTTATTTGTTGTGCAAGCCCATACTAATGAAACTATCCAACCAATGAATGTCCAGCCCAAAAATAAATTTAATAAGATTATTGAAGTACGATTAGTTTTCTTGCGACTCAGTGCAATAAAGGATGGTAAAAAATAAATTGCTAAAAAAGGAATTACAAGTACGAGTAATTCTGTTGCTCCAATTCTTCCCATAAATGTTTATTTTGATTAGTTAATATTTGTCTTTAGTGATTATATGTGTAAATTTTCTTGGCTAATGTGAGCGTCTTTTTTAAGTTCTTTAGATTGCGTTTAACGAGCGGGTACGAAGTCAGGAGACTTCGCACAGCGATTGCGATGATGTGAACACTTCGAGGAGCGGGGAATATTTGTGTAGTATGTCAGAAGAACACTTTTACTTATTTAAATAATATCAATTATACTTAATTAATCTAATTTTTCTATATTGAAATTAATGTTAACTCCTTCAAACAGAGCTTTACCTTTTGCAATATTTCCTTTTGCATCAAATATTTCAACAGACATAGTTTTTCCTAAAAACTCTTTTTTAGGACATTTTGAAAAGGTAAATTCATAATTACAATTTGATTTCCAAACAATTGTACCTTGAATTTCTTCGGTTGATTCTTTTATAATTTCAGTTTGGATTGTTTCGGTTCGGATTACAGTTATATTTGGAAGCCCTTCACTAGTGTAAAGAAATTTTCCAATTTTAAATTTTTCACAATTTGATTCTTGAGAAAAACCGATGTTAAAAAGTAAACCAAATAAAAGAAAAAAATATGCTTTTTTCATAATTGTATTTTCATAATTGTTTTGAAATAATTCGTAAAAAAATCAGGAGACTTTTATTATATTTTTAGTTTTTAAGACAATAAAATTACGTAAAATATTTTTGTAACATTAAAAACACTTCGGAAAGCTGAGGGGGTGTCCCGACTTCGTACCCGCAATTATTATCCTTTAAGTAAATTTTCTGTTAAAAATTCAATTCTTATGTATAATGCATTTAATCTACATTGTTGCTTATTGGAACGGGTACGAAGTCGGGAGACTTCGCACAGCGATTGCGATAATAGAACACTTCGAAAAGCGGAATAATTATCGACCAAGATCTTTTATAGCTCCTTCAAGTTTATTCTTTAATATTTCGTATCCATCAAAATTATCTTGATAAATTATATGTCTGTATCGATTTAAATCGAAAGGAATATCCTTTGTGTCTTGAGCTAATAAAATAACCTTTTTTCCTAAGGTATGAGCAATTCCAAGTTCATAGAAAACATTAGCATTACGATCGGTTATGTCTGCTATTATTAAATGGGCTGACAAAATGCTACTCCAAATATCTTCCATAATATCTTGTCCATACAAGTCATCAGCACGCATTGCATCGTAACCATTTTCTTCAATAGTTGGTTTAATCATTTTTTGCCATATTCGATTTGACCATTCTAAAGTAAATGGCATTAAAACAAAAATTTTTTTATTATTAATTTTAGTGTCTCTGTTTTTAAAAATTGGTTCGACTATCATTTTTTTAGTTTTTCGTTGATATAAATATTTGTAATTGATTTTTATTAATGAATCTGAAACCTCTACAAGAGTGCTGACTTCGTCTTTATCAAAAAATTGTCTGTCTGAAAATATAAAAATCCAACAACCAATTATTATGTTATTGTATTTTGTTGGATAGAAGAAAATTAAAAAATTTTCATTTAAAGAAGAATCGTATCTTTTAAAATTGTTAAAAAGAGGTATAAGTTGTTTGTCGTTAGATTTATATACAATTGACGTTTTATCTAATGATTTAATAAATTGATCTGAAGTTTGAATAGGTCTTGTTTGAGGAAAAAATGTACTATCTCTATTTGACCTTTTTACATAATCAACAATAACGGCGTTGTTATCAATAACACAATAATAACTAGTATAAGCATTTGTTGCTCTATGTAAACTATCTTGTATTTTCGAAATTTTAGAACCAGGCAATTCAGAACTATTTGCAACGCTTGAAATGTTTTGAAGTTGTAATAATGTTTTGCTTTTTATAGTAAGTGAAATCCTTTTTCTTATATGTTCACCATATAGACGACAAAATAATTGCATTAACCCAAGTTCACTATTATTCAGGATTTTCTCTCGATGAATGCCTAAATATCCAATGGTAATTGGTCTACCTTCATTTGTTGTGTAAAATATTCTAATAAAGTGAAGTTTTTTAAAAACAACGACTTCTTGAGTTAATTTAGAGATATCAGCTATTTTCCATTCTGCAGAATCACCGATGATCTGTTTTTCGCGAAGTTTTTTTCCAGCAGTGTTATAGATATAAATTCTAACATTTTTTATATCTAACTTTTCTGTTAGTTTCTTAATATTGCTAACATTCACAGTATTTATTAACTCACCATTTAAAGGGCTTATCGGGCTCTTTAAGAATTCCATTAAAAGTGAGATGTGTTCTAAATTCATATGTTACTTTAATTATTCTTTAGTTTATATGAAATTTTATTTTTTTAATATTCTAATTTTAAAGGTATTTATTATTCTAATATATAAATTTAGTACAAACACATTCTTTACAAAAAACTATAAAAAATCTTTTGAAAATGAATGCGTTATTGTAATAAATTAGCAAACTGAAACAAGGTTTGCTTTAAAAGATATAACAAGCAACATAATTAATTATCTTAATGGATCAAACTTTTCTAAATATAATTGAATAAAAAGTCTAATTTCATGGACTTGTGTTTCGACTTGAGATATACCACAATTATTTTTATAAAGCCTGTCATTTATTCGATTATGTACAATTGCGGAATTTAATTCGTAATCATCACCATGTTTTCCATTTGCTAATTCATTTAAATATTTGGTTATTTCTTGGATTTGAATATCAAGCATTTTATTTGATCTGTTCTCAAGATGTAAAATAACATTATCTCGTATTTCTTTAGGAATAAAAGGGTCAGACTTTATTCTTCTAACAATTCCAACAAGTCTATCAAAGGATTTTGGTGATGGAACTCCAGAATTAAATTCTTTTGCTTTTAGAATTGCATCTTTATTTTTTTCAAAAATTTTATGTCTATCCTTTAGAAATTTTTTTAGAGGATCATCTTTTGCCCACCAATCTTTTGATTTAGGATCAAATTCAGATAGTAATTCTTGAGATAAACTTTCTATTTTATCAAAAGCTCTTTTGTGATATTCAGTGTTAACGGTATTCAATAAGCCTTTTTTCGCACTTAAATAGGTCAATATAGCAATAACCGCTGCAGTTAAATAAAATAATATTTGTACAATTTTTAAAATTATATCGATTTGCAAAGTATCTACTTTCATTAAGTATGAGGGTTTTAAGAGTTGTTTTTCTGATTACAAATTGTATCCTCTTTATCTAGACTGAGATATATTAGTGCTATCTAGATGCTTAATTTTATGAATTTTATCATTTTATAAATCATAGTGAATAATTGAATTCTTAAGAAACAAACATCGTCTTTAATTTAAACTAATCACCAAGTAAAAATACCTGATTTTTTTCTCTAAAAGTAAATCCCTTTAATTCAACAATTTTACGGAAATCCATAAAAGCCAATTAAAAACCTAAAAATCCCTAGCCCTGATAGAAGTAAAAATCCTTTTGTGCCGGTGTTCGGCATAAAAGATTAAAACGTCCCGAGCTTCGGGAGCAGGAAACAGCTCCAAAAATAATTAAACGTCTCATCAAAACCACCCATAAAAAACTCAAAAAATCAATACTAGAATTTTCAACAAAAATTTCGTAAATTTGCACTCCAATAAAAGGAATTAGAAAATGTTAGATAGACTTCAAATAGTAAAACAGCGTTTTGACGAGATTTCGGATTTGATTATCCAGCCGGATGTTATTTCTGATCAAAAACGTTATGTGCAATTGAATCAAGAGTACAAAAACCTGAAAGCATTGGCTGAAAAGCGTGATGAATATGTGCTTTTGATGGCTAATATAGATGAGGCAAACGAAATTATTGCGGATGGAAGTGATGCAGATATGACCGAAATGGCCAAAATGCAGCTAGATGAAGCAAAAGAAAGATTGCCGGAACTTGAGGAAGAAATCAAATTTATGTTGATTCCTAAAGATCCAGAAGATGCTAAAAATGTAATGGTGGAGATTCGCGCCGGAACGGGTGGGGATGAAGCTAGTATTTTTGCAGGAGATTTGTTTAGAATGTATACGAAATATTGTGAAAACCAAGGCTGGAGAACTTCGGTTGTAGATATGAACGAAGGTACTTCCGGTGGTTTTAAAGAGGTTATTTTTGAGGTTTCCGGCGAAGATGTTTATGGAACTTTAAAATTTGAAGCTGGTGTTCACCGTGTACAGCGTGTTCCTCAGACAGAAACGCAAGGTCGTGTGCATACATCTGCAGCAACAGTAATGGTTTTACCGGAAGCGGAAGAATTTGATGTACAAATTGATATGAACGATGTTCGTGTGGATTTCTTCTGTTCATCAGGACCTGGAGGACAATCGGTAAATACAACGAAATCAGCTGTACGTTTAACGCACATTCCAACCGGATTGGTGGCGCAATGTCAGGATCAGAAATCACAGCACAAAAATAAAGATAAGGCATTGAACGTTTTACGTTCTCGTTTATACGAACAGGAATTGGCTAAGAAAGAAGCTGAAGATGCTACAAAACGTACGTCTCAGGTAAGTTCTGGTGACCGTTCGGCTAAGATTCGTACGTACAACTACGCTCAGGGTCGTGTAACAGATCACAGAGTTGGTTTGACTTTATACGATTTAGGAAATATCATGAATGGTGACATTCAGAAAATTGTTGCCGAATTACAATTGGTAAACAATATGGAGAAATTAAAAGAAGCTTCGGAAGTTTTCTAATTTAGACTTCTAGATTTTTAGATTGTTAGACTTCTTAGATTATAAAAAATATCCCGTTTCACTAATCGTGAAACGGGATATTTTTTTTGAAATACAATTCCAGCATCAGGATAATAAAACATAGCCAACGGTTTCAACCGTTGGGACGCAATATTTGTCACAATATATTATTGCCATGTATTATTACATCGATGATCGGTATCCAAAGATTGAAACCTTGGGCTATGTGGAATGCGATGACATCAAACGGATTTTAATGTTTTAAATCTGATTCTTTTTTTACTTAGAATCTTAGCAACTTAGAGACTCAGCATCTCAGATTCTCAGTACCTTAAAAAGAAAAAGAGACTGTCTCACATTTGAAACAGTCTCTTTTTTGGTTCAGGTTAAGTTGTTTTAGGCTTGCAAAGAAAACCTTTGCACCTTAGTGCTTTAGTATCTCAGAACCTTAAGAAAGGCTTGCAAAGAAACTGTACAACTTAGTGCCGTAGTATCTCAGAACCTTAAAAAAGGCTTGCAAAGAAACCCTTGCACCTTTGTAACTTAGAACCTCAGAACCTTAAGATATATAGTGAAGGATATTAACTGTTTAACCGTTTGTTTATAAAACGTATAAAGCGAGTTAGATACCTAGAAATACTCTTGTAAATTCAAAACATTTATATAGATTCGAGTAAACATATACACCATTTTTCAATACTATATCTGTGATCTTTTCCATAATACTTTTATTTAATAGTTATACAATTACTCTCTTGATGGTTCGTGATGTAAGGAATCTTCGTGTGAAGGTTCCTGTTTTTTAGAAACTAAGTTAGTTACTACAAGCTGCAATAGTGATCCAAAGATATTTTTGGCAGTCGAGTCGGATTTGCCAACTACGAATCTTTTCGCTAAATAACCTATACCAATACTAATTGCTGATTGGGCCAAATTGCCTTTGAAACCAACAGTTTCGTTAATTTCTGCAACCGTATTTTTAATGAGATTAAGTGGTTTTAGATTATGCTTGATTTCATCAATTTCATCTTTTATTGAGCACCATTCCTGATCTTGCTGTAACTCTAAGCGTTTAATATTCTGATTTAAGGCATCAATAGTGTAAATAGTTTCCATAACAGTCTTTTTTAATTTTATCAATTAGTTTAAATCAGTTTTAGCTTTTTCTTCCTCTTCTTTAGTTTCTTTTAAAATGCTGGAAATAATCATATTTCCAATTGGTGTTTTAATAAGCGAATGTTGTGCTTTGTGCATTACAATGGCAACAATTAAGTAAAAAAGCGCCACGATAAAAAAGCCAAAATAATATTCCCCAAGTTCTTTTCCAATCCATAAACTAAGCCCAATGTTCAGGAACAAGGTAAAAAATGCAACAACAGCTCCAACTGCTATCTTAGAAGTTAATGTCGATAAAACATCCGCTGCTGCTGATACTGCTTTAAGTTTAAATAATTCTAAACTCGTTTTAGTATAGTTTTCTGCTTTCTCATAAAGATTTAAGTTCTCGTTTGTTGTTGCATTTGATTCCATGATATAGGGTATTTATGATTTAAAAAATTCACTCTTAGTAGTTCGTCTTAACAGCGTTTGCGGTGTTTTTAGCATCATCTTTTGCAGCATTAAACTCATCTTTTACCTGATTGAATTTTGCTTTTCCTTCTTCAATAATATCTTTACTGTTTGAAGTAATTGTGCTTAGGATTCCATCAACTTTTCCTTTTAAATTATCTCCGTAATCTTTTGATTTATCTGAGATTTTTTTTCTTGTATTTGAACCTTTATCCGGTGCAAATAATACTCCTAAAAATGCTCCTGCCGCTGCAGCTCCTAAAATTCCTAAAATTGTGTTACTCGTTTTCATAATATTTGATTTAGTGATTAATATAAAATTTTTAATAATTGTTTGATTTTTTTAAACTTCTCGACCTTTAATAAGTCTGAATAGTACTGCGATAATTGCAATTACCAATAATATGTGAATGATACTTCCGGCGCTGTAAACAAAGAACCCAAGGGCCCAAAGAATAACCAGAATTACTGCAACTGTATATAATAAATTTGACATGGTTTTATATATTTATGGTTAATAATTAATTTTATTTTTTAGTTTAGCTTATACGAAAGGTATAAACTCAGGTTGCTGTTTTTAGCATCCGGAAAAGTATAAGTTGTTCCAGCAACAGTTCTTTCTTTTCCAATAGTTGTTAATCCGTAGTTGTATCTTAAACCAATACTGATTGGAGCAAAATCTACACCTACACCTGCAGATAAACCTGCATCAAATTTGTTCAAATCATCTGGATCAACATCCTCATCAAAATTAAATGTTCCGTCACCTGTAACTTTAGAGCTTACTAAGTAAGATGCGTAACCACCGGCGTGAACGTTGAAATTTTTAGTGATATTAACTCTTACTAATAAAGGAACTTCGATATAGTTTAATCTGAATTTTGTATTTCCGCTTGCAAAAGCATTATCGTATTCTAATTCAGCACCTTTTGTTGTAAATAAAATCTCTGGCTGAATTGCGATAAAATCTGAAATAGGTAATGTGGCATAAACACCGGCATTAAAACCATACAGCACATTTTTGTCAGTTGCTTCATTATTGTCTGATAAAAAATTAGACATGTTAAATCCTCCTTTTACACCGAATTCTGTATTTACATTATTGTCCTGAGCGTGCAGCATTCCAAATGAAGCTGTTAGAAAAAGAGTTAAGGCGCATAAAAAATTTGATTGCATTTTCATAGTTAAAAAATTTAGTTAATAATAATATATATAAGGCATTTAATTAATTACTTGTTTTAGTTTCTCGGTTTCCCTAAGAAGCTCGTATTGTCCCGGTAAATACTGTAAAACAAATTTCAGGATTGTTTTGTCGTTTGTTTGTTTCGAAACAGATTCAAACAACCCAATTTGTTCTTTTAAAGACTCTATTATAGAATCTACATAAGCATCTTTAAAATTGGCATCTGTTGCATCAATCAAATCATATAAATCTCTTTTGTGAGTCGCATTAATTTCTGTAATAATAATGAGCTTTTGATTTGCCATTTTTGTTACTTCATCTAATACCTGATTTTGATAACTTTCAATTTTTGTGCTTAATTCCAGTATTTTATTTTCAGAACTTTTTTGTTGTGCAATTTGACTTTTCGAAATAATGGACTGACTAACATTTGCCGTTGCGATAAAAAAAAAGGCTTCTATTTCTTCTTTTTCATTTTTGTTAAAAGTTTCAGTTTTTAATGAGTTTTCTATCAGATTATTTTTTTTGCATGATGACATACAAACTAAGATTATCAATAAAAAAACTACTCTAAAAATTGTTGCTTTTAGTGGGGGCATTGCTTTCATTATTACTTCATAAAGTATTACATTACAAAGATGCTAACGAAACAAACATTTTTCTTTACAGCATAAAAAAGAAACGTTATATAATTCCCATAATGAATTTATATTTACTGTAAAGGCTTGATTTATATAGGATTTATGAAGTAAAAGTTTTTTGCGTATGGTATAAAAAAAATAAAACCACAGACAAATCTGTGGTTTACTTTTATATTTAAAATGTAAGAATGGATTTTTTTGAGCAGTAATTTTTTGCTTTTAAAATTGTAAGATTTAATCCGGAAGAAAAACCGTAAAAACAGATCCTTTTCCAGGAGTGCTATCAGCCAAAATATGACCTTTATGATTCTCTACAATTTTTTTACAAATCGCCAAACCAATTCCGGTTCCTGGATAATCTGTTTTCGAATGCAAACGCTGAAATAATACAAAAATGGTTTCCTTAAACTGTGGATCAAATCCCATTCCGTTATCAGAAAAAGTTATTTTATGAAACTTCTTTATATTCTGTTCTAAAAATTCAGGATAATCGGCCGAATTTACTTTTTCGCTCTCAATCGTAATTTCAGGAATAGAATCTGGCTGATTGTATTTTAAAGAATTTCCGATCAGGTTAATGAATAACTGTTCAATTTGATACGGAATAACAGAAAGCTTTGGCAATTTTGTTGCTTTAATAACCGCCTTTTTCTCGTCGATGATTTCCGTTAATTCAGATTGGGCATTTTCCAGCAATTCATTTAAGTTTGATTTAATGAATTCTTTTTTGGTCGTATTTGTTCTTGAAAATAAAAGAAGATCATCAATTAAAACACGCATTCTTTTTGCCGAAACTTCTATTTTATTTATATAATCTTTTCCACTCTCAGATATAAGTGCTTTATCAGTTTCTGAAACTCTGGAAATAAATGTCTGGATTTTTCTTAAAGGTTCCTGCAAATCGTGACTTGCAACATGATTAAAAGAAGCTAATTCCTTATTGCTCTTTTCTAATTCCCTGTTACGTTCCTGAAGTTCGATATTTAGTAAATGCTCATCGGTAATATCAAAATTAATTCCCAGTAAAATTTTGCTTCCCTGCTGATCCGTCAATAACTTCCCTGTTGATTTAAAATATCTTATTTCGTGACTTGGAAGCATAATTTTATAGTAAACAAAAGGCAATTGTCTTTTATTGATAATACCTTCCATAGATTTTGCAACAGTTTCTTTATCGTCAGGATGAACAAAATCCAGAAAAGTTTCTTTTACAGGAACAAAAGCATTGGGTTCGAAACCTAATAAACGATATTGATTGTCTGAATAATCGATTTTGTTGCTGTCTAAATCCCATTGCCAGGTACTAAATTTACCTATAATTTCAGATTCGGCGATTAACCCGTTAGAAATCAAAAGTTTTTTATTGAAGATTTTCAGGCGTTCAATATCACGGCTAATTTGTCTGTAAGCCAATAATATAAAACTCAATGCCGCTAAGAATAACGTAATAGAAAAAATTGGGCTTAAAGAAATTTCGGCAGCGTAGATTTTAAGTCTTTCTGATAAGTAATTTTTTTCGATGTCATTCATTTCATCAACCTGAAACCGAATATTTTCCATCAAAATTCGACCGCCAAACATATGATTGTCGAGTTTTCGTTTATCATATGTTTTGGGGTCACTGTATTTTAGGCAATTCTCAAAAGAAACAAATCGCTGTGTGATAAGTTTAAATAACTTTTGAAGGTTTTTTTGCTGTATAGGGTTATCAGCAGTTAATTTTTTTAATGTAATAAATGAAGTGTTTACCTTGTCTCGCGAATGAATATATGGAGTTAAAAATCGGGCATTGCGTGTAATGATGTAACCGCGCTGACCTGTTTCGGCATCCTTAATAGCAGACATTAAACGTTCCAGTTGTATGTTAATTTCATACGTATGCATTACTACTTTACTGGATTCGTTTAAATCCTGGTTGTGTTTGTAAGCAATTGAAGACAGAAATAACAGAATGAAAACTGCGAGCACAAAAATAACTCTCAAAGAGTTTGAAGAATTAAAATTTGGTATCCATTTCATTTGGCATATAAATTATTTTAGTCGCAACAAGAAATTATCACGGTTTAATCCTGAAGTGTGATAGTGCCAGTTTACCGTAACAACTTCATTAATTATTTTTTTAAGGGTATTAAAATCGCTTGGTTTTTTAATGTAGATATTAGCTCCCTGAATAAAAGTATCCTCAATATCTTCTTCAGATGATGAAGTCGAGTAGATGGCGATAATAATATTTTTAAGGTGCTCCGTTTTTTTAATTTCGATCAAACATTCTTTACCTGTTTTTTTAGGCATATTTAAATCCAGAAATAAAATATCAGGCAATTTGTTATTAGGATCCATCAAATGATCCATTAACTGCATTCCGTCATGAACGAAATCTACTTTTGTTTGTATTTTAATCTCTTCGAAGGCATCCTTAAAAAAAAGACGATCGTCTTCATCATCATCAGCTAATAAAATGTACAATGCGTTTTTTTGCATTTTAGTATGGTATTTAGGTTTTTATTTTAAATTTTCTCTGCGTTTCTTAATAATCCTCTGAAAAGCCGATGGCGTAATTCCGGTAGTGTTTTTAAACTGCGTACTCAAATGCGCAACACTGGAGTAATTTAGTAAAAAAGCAATCTCGGTCAAACTCATTTCATTGATAATAATTAGTTGTTTGGCTCTTTCTATTTTCTGTAAAATGATAAAATTTTCTATAGACGAATATGTTACTTCCGAAAACACATTCGATAAATAACCGTAACTATGATTTAGTTTTTCAGCTAAAAATACAGAACTTTTATAATTATTACTGTCATCCATAAAAACAAGTTCAATAATGGCATCTTTTATTTTTTGAACCAAAACACTTTTTTGGTTCTCAACAATTTCAAAACCACACGGACTCAAATTATTTTTTAAAGTTTCGAGTGCTTCAGCATCAAGATTATCCGCAATTTCGATCTCACCAAACCCTAAAGTGGTAAAATTTATGTTTTGTTCTTCCAGGTTTTGTTTAAGATAAAGAGAGCAGATCGTATTAATATCGAACTTTATAAATAGTTTCATTTTATAGAAATTTGGTTAAAGATAATTAATTTATTTTTGGTTACAGAGTTTAATGCTTCTTTAACGTGCAGAAACATTATATAAATTTAAATAAAATTTTCAAAAAAATACCGCCTAATGTTTGTATTAGACGGTATTTTTGACTGAGTGCTAGGGTTTTACAAATCTGAGATAATTTGACGAACTTCTTCTTTTGTCTTACCTAATTTTTGCTGAAGTTTTCCGTACATTTCGTCTTCTTTTCCTTCTGCAAACATCAAATCGTCATCTGTTAAATCAGCATATTGTTGTTTTAGTTTCCCTTTCAACTCATTCCAATTTCCTTTTATTTCAGTGGTATTCATAACCTTGTTTTTTTATGTATTAATAGTAATGTAAAGTTGCAAATTTGCGCTTAAGTATGTCTTACATCAATTTAGCAAAGCGTTGCATAATTCACATTTATTGATTTTTAAGCCTGATAACGGCGCAAAATCCAGGCCATTTTTTCATGTTCCTGCAATAAACCGGTTATAAAATCAGCTGACCCAACATCGTGGTTATCATCTTCAAAAACAGGAATATAATCTCTTAATTCAGTAGCTACTTGTTCGTGGTTTTCTAAAAGTTCCTCCAGCATATGTTTTTGAGATGCATATTCTTTTGGAGATTCTTTAAGAGTCGAATTTTCAATAAACTCTTTCATTGTGCCAATCGTTTTTTCGCCAAGCTGGCTTATTCTTTCGGCAACTTCATCAATATTAGCTTCCAAAATTCGGTATTGATCTTCAAATAACTTGTGAAGTTCCATAAAGCTATTACCTGAAATATTCCAATGAAACTTTCTGGTTTTAACATACAAAGTCATTTCATTAGATAAAATAGTAGCTAATATAGAGGCACTCTTCTTAAGATTTTGTGTCGTAATTCCGATATTTGGGGTCATAATTCTCTGATTTAAGGTTCGTAGCAAAAATAATTAATGACTACGCCTTTTTTCTTATATAATTTTGACAAGATGTTATATGAATTCAATGTTATTTGTGAAAAGTTAGAAAGTTAAAAGTGAAAATCAATATTGAAATAAGCTATGTCTTGATTTAGATTTGAGTTATTGCGTAACACAATATTATAAAAAAACTTTGCTTGCTTTGCGGTAAAAACCCAATAATATTATTTGTAATTTTGCCGCACTAGCAAAATACAATATGACAACACAACAACTACACGAACAAATTCTTCAAAAAAAATCATTTTTATGCGTTGGATTAGATCCTGATCTGACAAAAATTCCGCCTCATTTATTAGAAACCGAAGATCCTGTTTTCGAATTCAATAAAGCCATAATCGATGCAACACATGATTTAACGGTCGGTTATAAACCAAATACAGCATTTTTTGAAGCTTATGGAATAAAAGGATGGCTGTCACTGCAAAAAACAATCAATTATATAAATGAAAAGTTTCCAGAAATTTTTACAATTGCCGATGCAAAACGCGGCGATATCGGAAACACATCAAGCATGTATGCGAAAGCTTTTTTTGAAGATCTAAATTTTGATAGTGTAACCGTTGCACCTTATATGGGAAAAGATTCGGTTGAACCTTTTCTGGCTTTCGAAAACAAACATACCATTATGTTAGCGTTAACGTCTAACGAAGGTGCTTTTGATTTTCAGACCTTAACGATAAACGGAACCCGAGGCGAAGCTAAAGAATTATACAAACAAGTTTTGGAAACCTCTAAAACATGGAAAAACAGCGAAAACTTAATGTACGTTGTTGGCGCTACAAAAGCGGAATATTTTACAGAAATCAGAAAAATTGTTCCGGATAGTTTTTTATTAGTACCGGGAATTGGCGCTCAGGGCGGAAGTTTATCTGAAGTATGCAAATACGGAATGAATGATAAAGTTGGCCTATTAGTAAATTCGGCAAGAGCCATTATTTACGCCTCAAAAGGAACTGATTTTGCAGAAAAGGCGAGAGAAGAAGCATTGAAAGTACAACAGGAAATGGAAGAGATTTTAAGTTTAAAGTTTCAGGTTTAAAGTTTCAGGTTGCTTGCTTTGAACATAATTTTACCGCAGAGATTCACAGAGTTTCGCAAAGTTACACGGAGATAATTTTAAATTGTTTAAAAAAAACTTTGCGAATCTCTGTGAAAAACTTTGTGTAACTCTGTGGTAAAAAAAACACAATCCCAGAAAACTTGAAACCTGAAACAAAGAAAACCTGAAACAAAACTCAAATGAAACAATTCACAGATCAAATCGGCCAAATCCATTCTTTTGAAAGTGCTCCAAAACGAATCATTTCGTTAGTGCCTTCTCAAACGGAATTATTGTATGATTTAGGTTTAGAAGAAAAAATCATTGGGATAACCAAGTTTTGTGTGCATCCGTATCATTTAAAATCAACTAAGAAAATGGTTGGTGGTACAAAGAAAATCCATTTTGAAAAAATAAAATTATTACAGCCTGATATCATTATTTGCAATAAAGAAGAAAACACGGCTGAGATTGTCGAACAATTAAGTACAATTTGCCCGGTTTGGGTTACGAATATTATTGCTGTAGAAGATAATTTTCAGATGATTTCAGATTTTGGACAATTGTTTAATTGCAGAACAGAATCTCAAAAATGGAATGACAAATTAAATTTTGCTTTAAGCGATTTCAAAAAATACATTCAGGATATTCCTGTAAAAAAAGCAGCTTATTTTATTTGGAAGAATCCTTATATGGTTGCCGGAAATGATACTTATATAAATGAATTATTAAAACTAAATCATTTTGATAATATATATGCAGACAAAAATCGATATCCTGAAATCGAACTTAAAAAAATGCGATTAGAAGGCGATCCTGACTTGGTTTTTCTTTCATCAGAACCGTATCCTTTTAAAGAAGAAGATGCTTTCGAAATTGGAAGATTTACACATCACGCCAAAACTATTTTTGTCGATGGCGAAATGTTCTCCTGGCACGGCAGCAGACTTCTAAAAGCTTTTCAGTATTTTAAAATACTCCACGAAAGATTGAGGAGTTAAATTCCAATTTTTGTGTTGATTTTACCGAAGAGATTCACAAAGTTTTTTGACAAAGATTCGCAAAGTAAATTATTATCCTTTGTGAATCTTTGTGAAATCTCTGTAGTAGAAATTAAGTTCAAAGTCACCCAACCTGAAACCTGAAACCTGAAACAAAGCCACTTTAATTAAACGAACTTCTAAATTCTAAAGGTGATACGTTTGTTTTGCTTTTAAACAATTTATTAAAAGACTGCGGATATTCAAACCCCAATTGAAAAGCGGTTTCGCTTACACTCAAAGAAGTTGTCGTTAGCAGTTGTTTTGCTTTTTCGATAATTTTATTTTGAATATGATACTGCGTGCTTTGTCCGGTTAAGGCGCGTAACATATCACTTAAATAATTGGGAGAAACATTTAATTCTTCCGAAAGATACGTTACGGTTGGTAATCCAAATTTTTGTACCTGATCGCCTTCAAAATAAGTATCCAGCAACGTTTCTAATTTACTTAAAAGCGTATTGTTGGCACTTTTTCTGGTAATAAACTGGCGATTGTAAAAGCGATTACAATAATTAAGCAGCAGTTCAATGTGCGAAACCATAACGTCCTGACTAAAAGCGTCGATTGAAGAACAATATTCCTGTTCGATATTTTTCATGATTCCCGTAATCATAGTTTGTTCTTTATCAGAAAGATGCAAAGCTTCGCTAACTGCATACGAAAAATAACCAAAATCCTTAATGTTTTTTGCTAAAGCATAATTCTGAATAAAATCAGGATGAATAACCAGCATCGCGCCATAAACGGCACTATCAACCGAAACCTCGGTAGAAATTACCTGACCCGGCGCCATAAACGTCATTACGCCTTCATCAAAATCATAAAAATTTTGTCCGTATTTCATTTTTCCCGTAAAACCTTTTTTGATGCAAACCGTATAAAAAGAATATACAACACTTTTAAGGTTATCATCAAAATGGCAGGTGATTTTGCTTAAATCGACAAAACTTACTAAAGGATGTTCCGGTTTTGGAATTTTTAGCATCGAATGCAATTCTGAAATAGACTGAATCGTATACGGAATATGAACTTCTTTTTTCATGGCAAAATAGTTAAAGCGATATAAAAGAGGAAAAGCTACCGTAAAGATAACTTTTCTCAATTTAAAGTAATTAAAACAATTAGTTTACTAAATTATTGATCGATTCCGGCCATATTTGCAGCATCATATCTCGCACCGGTTTGAGTACCAAGCGGAATGATGGTTTCTAAATGATTCATTTCTTCCTGAGTTAAAACCATTTGCGCCGCCGCTATATTTTGCTCTACGTATTTTACACGTTTCGTTCCGGGAATCGATAAAATACCTTTTGTAGCAATCCACGCAAGTGCCAATTGCGAAGCTGTGATGTTTTTTGCTGCTGCCATTTTTGTAATTTCATGGACTAATTCTATATTTTTATAAAATTGCTCGCCCTGAAAACGCGGAATAGCTTTTCTGAAATCATTCTCAGGAAAATCGTCCGGTGTTTTAATATCTCCGGAGATAAATCCTCTTCCAAGTGGGGAATAAGCGACAAATCCAATTTCTAATTCCTTTAAGGTTTCTAAAATTCCGGCTTCTTCGACTGTTCTTTCAAATAAAGAATATTCCGTTTGAACAGCAGTTAAAGGATGAATTTTATGTGCTTTACGAATCGTCTCTGATGAAACCTCAGATAATCCGATGTAACCCACTTTTCCTTCTTTTACCAAATCGGACATGGCTTGAACTGTTTCTTCAATGGGTGTATTGGGATCAAGACGGTGTAAATAATAAAGATCAATATAATCTGTTCCTAAATTTTTCAGGGAACGTTCTACTGCTTTTTTTACATATTCTTTTTTGCCATTAAAATTCCAGGTTAACTGCTCATTATCATCGATTTCATAGCCAAATTTAGTTGCAATAATGTAAGCGTTACGATTGTCTTTAATGGCTTTTGCAATTAGGCGTTCGTTATGCAAAGGTCCGTATAGATCTGCGGTGTCCATAAAATTTCCGCCCAATTCAAGTGAACGGTGAATTGTGGCAATTGCTTCTTTTTCATCGGCTTTGCCATAAATATCCATTCCGGCAATTTGCGTCATTCCCATACAGCCTAAACCAATGTTAGGAACCACAAGTCCCTGATTTCCTAAATGTATCTTTTTTATTGTATCCATAACTTTTTGCTTTGTGTTTAAATTATATTACAAAGATCCGTTAAGAATAAAGTTATAAAGTAGCCAAATCCCTTGTAGTTGTATCCAAATTGAAGGGAAGGAAAGTTTCAGGTTTTCTTTGTTTCAGGTTTTGGATTGTGTGTAATTAATTCCGATTTCTACCACAGAGTTTCACACAGATTCTCAAAGTTTTTTAAAATTACTTCGTGTAACTCTGTGCAAACTTTTGTGAAACTCTGTGGTAAAATTATATTCAAAGTATAGTAACGTGAAACCTGGAACCTGAAACAAAAATAAACAAAAAGTATATAAAAAAAGAATGCCGGCATCTCGAAGACGCCGGCATCATTTAACTAACCAAAACCAAAATAATAAATAACCAGTTTATTACACTACAAAGATCAGATATATATGAATGTTTCGCTGTTAAGGTTTTGTTATTACTTTGTTGGACATAAGTTAAGATTTTTAAAGACTGCGTTTTGAGCTTTCTATAGTGTTAAATAACTTATGGTTATTAAAATATAATAACAATCGATTTTGCTTATGGATATCGCAGGTATTACTGTGTATATTTGATAAAATATTAAATATCAGCAAAATGGAATTAAACAAAAAATTAACAACTGCAACAGGAACTCCTGTTCCAGACAATCAAAACATTCAAACAGCTGGTCCGCGAGGACCTGTTTTATTACAGGATTTTTGGTTTTTAGAAAAGATGGCACATTTTGATCGTGAGGTTATTCCGGAACGACGAATGCATGCTAAAGGATCTGGTGCTTACGGAACTTTTACGGTGACTCACGATATTACAAAATATACAAGAGCGGATATTTTTTCGGAAATTGGAAAAAAAACAGAAATGTTTGCCCGTTTTTCAACTGTTGCCGGAGAAAGAGGTGCTGCTGATGCCGAAAGGGATATTCGTGGTTTTGCCCTGAAATTTTATACCAATGAAGGAAATTGGGATTTGGTAGGAAATAATACGCCGGTTTTCTTTTTCCGTGATCCGATGAAATTTCCTGATTTGAATCATGCTGTAAAACGTGATCCAAAAACCAATTTAAGAAGTGCTGACAACAATTGGGATTTTTGGACTTTATTACCGGAAGCTTTACACCAAATTACGATTGTAATGAGTGATCGCGGAATTCCGAGATCGTATAGGGAAATGCACGGATTTGGCAGTCATACTTTTAGTTTCCTAAACGCTCAAAATGAGAGACATTATGTGAAATTTCATTTTGTTTCGCAACAAGGAATCGAGAATTTATCTGATGAACAAGCTGCTTTATTAGTGGGTCACGACAGAGAAAGTCACCAGCGTGATTTATTTGATGCTATTGAAGAAGGAAACTTCCCAAAATGGAAAATGTTCGTTCAAATCATGAGTGAAGAAGAAGCTGCGACTTATCGTTTTCATCCTTTTGATTTGACCAAAGTTTGGTTAAAAGGTGATTTTCCGTTAATTCCTGTTGGAGAATTCGAGTTAAATAAAAACCCGGAAAACTATTTTGCCGAAGTAGAACAAGCAGCTTTTAATCCGGCGCACGTTCCTCCGGGAGTTAGTTTTTCACCGGATAAAATGCTTCAGGCGCGTTTGTTTTCATACGGAGATGCACACAGATATCGTTTAGGCGTGAACAATTATCAAATTCCGGTAAACTCTTCAAGATGTCCGTATAATACTTTTCACAGAGATGGCGCAATGCGTGTCGACGGAAATAACGGAGGACGTAAACATTATGAACCAAATAGTTTTGGAGAATGGCAGGAACAGCCTGAGTTTAAAGAACCGCCATTAAAACTTCACGGAGATGCGTATGCGCACAATTTCAGAGAAGATGATAATGACTATTTTACACAGCCAGGTTTGTTATTCCGTTTATTGACAGAAGAGAAAAAACAGCTTTTGTTCAAAAATACAGCCGGACAAGTAGGAGGAGCACAGCCTTTTATTCAGATTCGTCATATCAGAAACTGTTATAAAGCAGATCCTGCTTATGGTGAAGGTGTAGCAAACGCTTTGGGCTTAACAATGGAACAGGTAAATAATTTTTCCGATCCAAGATTGTTGATCGAGGTGAGATAGCTGCAGTTCTGAGTTGCTAAGTTTCTAAGCAGCTAAGATTCTAAGAATTTAAATAATAAACCCGCCAGGTTTTTAAAACATAAGTGTTCGGAAGAGTTGATTGAGTATTAAAATTGGGATCATTTATTTGGTTTTCCATCACAGATCGCCACTATTTCTTTAAAAACCCCATCTTTATGAAGACATTTTTAGAGGAGATTTCTTCTTCCGAACACTTATGTTTTTAAAACGTGGCGGGTTTGATTATTTAAAAAAGTTTCAAAGGCTTAGAAATAGTTTCAAAGGTTCTGAGTGGCTAAGTTTCTAAGATTTTCAATAATAAACCCGACAGGTTTTAAAACTGTCGGGTTTATTATTTTGCTTAAAAAAACTCAGAACTTAGTAGCTTAGAATCTTAGCAACTAAGAAAAAACAACTGTTTTATTGCTATATACCATTGTTTTGCGTTCGGCATGTAATTTAATGGCACGAGCCAGAACAATACGTTCTAAATCACGGCCTTTCATGATAAAATCATCTACGGAATGTATGTGCGAAACACGGGCAATATCCTGTTCGATAATGGGACCTTCGTCTAATTCGGCGGTAACATAATGGCTTGTTGCGCCAATAATTTTTACGCCGCGTTTAAAAGCCGAATGATACGGTTTTGCTCCCGGAAAAGCAGGTAAAAACGAATGGTGAATATTGATGATTTTATTTTCGTAAAGCGAAATTAATTTTGGTGTAATAATTTGCATATAACGCGCCAAAACAATAAAGTTGATTTGGTATCTTTTTAATAATTCAATTTGTTTGGCTTCGCCTTCTTCTTTGTTGTCTTTTGTAAAAGGAACGCAGTGAAACGGAATATCAAATCGTTCTGCAATAGATCGCAAATCGTTATGATTGCTAATAATTACCGGGATTTCAACATTTAATTCTCCTGCGCTGTAACGTCCTAAAATATCAAACAAACAATGATCGTATTTAGAAACAAACAAAGCCATTTTTGGTTTTTGTTCCTGATTGTACAAATCCCATGACATCTCAAAATCGGCGGCAATAGTTTGGTCAAAATCAGTTTTTAAGCTTTCAGGCGTAATATTATGATTGGTTAATTCACATTCCAATCGCATAAAAAACACATTTTGTTCTACATCAACATGCTGATCGATGTAGGTAATATTTCCTTCTACTTTAGCGATAAAAGCAGTCACGGCGGCGATAATTCCTTTTTGGTCTTTGCAGTGAATCAGAATGGTAATTTTTTGCATTTTTTGGTTTATTTTGGTTAGTGACAAAGCTGCAAAGGTTCAAAGCGACAAAAATTACTTTGAACCTTTGCAACTCTGAGCCTTTGAGTCTTAAAAAAATATTATTTTCCGTCCTGCATGGCAAAAACACTTTTTAATAAAGGCGTTGTTCTTGCACTTAAATTATTACGGATATCTTTTTCTTCGACAGCAATCATTTTAAAAACTCCTGCCAAAGCCTGATTCGTTGTATAATCAGTTAAATCTGGATTTACTTTTTTTACTAACGGAATCGTGTTGTATTTGTTTATAATGTTTGTCCAGACCACATCAGCACCTACTTTTGAGAAAGAGCTTTTGATTACCGGATTAAATTTTGCGTATAAAGCTGTAGTTGTACTGCTTTGCAAATAACTGGTTGCGGCACTGTCATTTCCTAATAAAATATTTTTGGCATCTGTAAACGACATATTTTTAACTGCTGTAACAAATATTGGAGTCGCTTCTTTTACAGCATCTTCTGCAGCGCGATTTAATACTTTAATACCTTCATCGGCAAGAGATGATAAACCAACTTTACGCAAGGTAGCATCTACTTTTTGTAATTCGGCTGGCATCAGGATTTTTACAGCTTCATTTTTATAAAAGCCATCAACTGCGGTTAATTTACTCACTTGTTGCGTAATTCCTTTGTTTAAGGCTTCTTTTAATCCGGAAGCGATATCAACACCGCCAACTCCTGGAAGTTGCGAAGATATTTGAGGAAACTGATTTAGGGTTTGTTGCATTTCTGCACATGAAGTAAGTGAAAATGTAAGTGCTAAAAGGAAAATCTTTTTCATTAGTAGGGGTTTTATAAGTTCAAAAATACTACTTATTCAAAAACAAAGCCACAATTTTATTTCAGGAGCATAAACATTTTGTTTCATACTTAACATTTTGTTTTTTCAAGGCTCTGAGATTGTGAGTTGCTAAGGTTCTAAGGTTTGAAAATAAACGAAAATATTCTTTTGAAAATGACGCCCTAGCCCTGATAGAAGTGGAAATCCTTTTGTGTAATGAAATGGAGCAAAAGATTAGAACGTCCCGAGGCTTCGGGAGCGGGATTAGCTTCTGAAAAAAAAATAGTATAGAAATCGAAATAACACAAAAGAAAACTTAGTATCTCAGAAACTTAGCAGCTTAGTAACTTTTTCAAGGCCAATACATTCTAATATTATAATTCCAATAGGTTTTGCTTGAAATGTAGTTGGGCTGCATTTTATCAATAGGGAGATTATTCTCGTCGTACAATAGTATTCTGATGATTTTTTCGCTGGTATCATCTTTTAGATCAATGTTTCCTTCTGCGGCATCAATTAGTTTCTTTTTCTTTAAATATAAAGCTGGTTTTTCGATTATAAAAGTTACTGCAGCTTCGTTATTCGACTCTTTTTCTCCGGCAAAATTTCCTTTATTGTCGAATGTTTCAATTCTTTCCAGGTAATTGTTTTTATAATAGAAAAGCTGATATGCAATATCGCCGTGAAGAATCTGCAATTTTTGATTTAGTAAACGAAAACGGAGTACTTGTTTTTTAGCATTTGTAAATTCGATCGAACCATTTCCACTTGCATCAATATTGTTATATAAAATTTTAGCAGGTTTTGAAAACTGCTTTACTTTATTGACATAAATATTATATTTATTTTGAGATTCTGCTGTATTACAAATCATCAGAAAAAGGCAAAAGCATAAAATATATCTACTCATAAAATTACTTCTTCAGCAAATCAATTTTTTCTTTTGTAGCTTCAATATAAACAGATAATTCGCTGTATTTCCAATCGCCTCTTTTTTTGGCAACGACAAAAACAGTTCCTTTTCCTTTTGGGCCTTTTATGGGGATTTGTAAATCGCAATTTCCGGTATTATTAGGCATATTGATACTTCCGGATGTTATTCCGTCGGTTTCAATTGGGTTTCCAAGTTTTTCTATGGCAGTTTTATTATGCTGAACTTCGGTCATGGCGCCTTTAAAAGCATCAGAATCATTTATCATAGAAGTAATTCCGAAGAAAACTGCGGCAATAAATAATCCCACAATTATGATAAGGCTTAAACAGCCTGTAGGTACAAGCCATTTCCAGTTTCTGTCCCACCAACTTTTTCTAACAATTAATTCGTTTGAATCTTCCATAGTTTTTAAAATTGAATTTGCTTTTTGGTACTGCAATATACAGTTAAAATTATGGAAATTTTTGATCTCATTTAGAGTTTATTCCAAATAAAAAAAAGCGAAGATCTAAAAGAAGATTTCGCTTTTTATTTATTGAAAAGAATATATAATTAAAATTTATGCGTATTGTAAGTAATGAATATTGGGATTATAAACCGGATTGTTTTGTTTTAAATCGCTGAGCATTGCATGTGTATAATCGATACCGCCAACAGCAAGATAAAATAAAGACTTTATGATATGAAATGGTGCTAAAGGAAGTTGACGCCATTCTAAATTTGTAAAAAAATATTTCAAAGCATATTTGAATGCTTTTTCTTCCGGACGAACAAAATAAATATTTGATTTTTTAAATTTCTTCATGTACGGAAATTTAATAAATTTTCCGCCTTGTTGAATCAATAAGTTTATTTCAAATATTGTTAATCCTTCTATATTCTCTGTTTTCATGATAATTAATCTTTTAATTAAAATTAGTGGTATTATTATGATGCAAAGATCTTATGATTTTGAAGTTTTTTTAGCCTTTAAAAGATTTAAAATTAATAAGTTAAGGTATTTTTGAAAATGAAAAAACTGTACAGAAAAGATTAGTTTTCTGTACAGTTTCTATATTTTAATTTGAATTTTATTTATTGATTTGCAAAAGTATTTTCGTCAGAAATAATTTTATCCAATTCTCCATCTCTGTCATAAACATCCTGAAAGAAACTAACTTCGCCTGATTCTTTTACCCATGAAGTAAAATAAGTAATGTAAATAGGCACTTTGTTAGGTAATTTAAAAGTTGTTTCTTGTTTACCTTCCATCGCTTTATCAATTTTTTCTGGTGTCCATTCCGGATAATCTTTTAGCATTGCAACAGCTAATTCTTTTGCTTTGTTTACATTCACACAACCGTGGCTAAAAGTTCTTTTTTCAAAATCGAATAAAGTTTTTGCTGGCGTATCGTGCATGTAAATATCGTCCGGGTTTGGGAAAATAAATTTTACTAATCCCAATGAATTATCAGGACCTGGTTTTTGTCTTACCTGACCGTTTACCATTTCCATATTATGTTCTGCCAAATAATTTTTGTCTGCAGCAATTTTTGATTTCAATTCATTGTCAACAATACTTTGAGGAACTGTCCAATATGGGCTGAAAACGATTTTATCGATATTTCCGTTAAAGATTGTTGTTTTAGTCAATTGAGAACCTACAAACACTTTAGAAACCAATTCTACTTTACCATTTTTTACATAAACCAATTCAAAAGATGGAATATTGACCATGATATATTCTTTATCTTTCAATAGTTGTGGCGAAATCCAGCGACAACGTTCCATGTTAAGCATCAAGGTTTTAATTTTATCTTCGATAGGTGTATTTAAATCTTTAATATGATCTTCAGAAATTATGTAATTTGGTTTCAATCCGTTACGTAATTTGTATTTCATTACACCATCCATTAATTCCTGATCGTAAACATCACTTTTAGAATCATTTTTTAGGTCGCCCATTACAAATAATCGGTTTCTGATCTGAGCAATCGTAATCGATTTTGCGTCAGGTCTTAAATCTTTATAAGGAGTTTCTGTTGTAATTGGTTTCCAGGTATTTTCCTGCTCTATTTTTTTGTATTGTTTTAAAGCATCCTGAAGTTTATAATATTGATCATAAAGCACTTCGTGGTTTTTCTCTAATAATGTAGGTTTAACCATTAAAGAATCTAATAAAGTGTCATATGATATTTTTTTCTTTGGCAAAAGCCATCCGGTTTTTTTAACAGATTCAGCATCAATGCCTTCATAAGCACGATTTGCATAAATAATATAAACAGAACTCAATAACATATCCGAATCTGATCTTGAAGGTTTATCTGTAGATTTTTTATCAAAGATCTGATCGATTTCGTCTTTGTACGGGAATTCTATTTTTATTCCTTCCTGATCTGCGTTATTTATTTTTTTATACAATAAATTTCCAAATTCAGTTATTTTTCCATTTTCATACCAAATTGTTCCGTAAGATCTGTTTTTGTATAAAGAGATGACTTCGTTTTGGTATTTTTTTAAATCAGAATATCTTTTGAAAAAGTCTGTCAAAATTTCACTATCTACTTTAATGTCATTTTCATTTAAAGTTGAAATATTGGTGTTAGTCAGATTTGCTTTTTTTGTATAATCATTTTCTATAACAGTAAAAGAAGATGCAAAAAAACTTGCGACTAAAATTAGGCTTAATGGATATAATGTTTTCATTTTCATTTTAATTTTTACGTTACTATTAAGGTTGTAAAAGTGTGGTAAAAATTGGGGCTTTTCTACACTGCTAAATTAGTTCAGTACATTGGGAAACAGGTTGTTGTATTCAATCTAAATCTTTCAAGATTACCATGTTATTAACATTTTTATAAGACTTATATAAGATAAATACGATAGTTGTCAAAAATGTTACCTTTATAATCAAAAAAATATATAAGACTGACTCGTTTTTTTATTAACATAAATCGGCAAGGATAACCAAATATTAAAATATTTTGTAAATTGCTCCCTTAAAATTATCATATTCATAAAATGGAACAACAAAAACCATATATTCCTAAAAATAAAGTAAGAATTGTTACTGCCGCTTCTCTTTTTGACGGACATGATGCTGCAATAAACATTATGCGACGTATTATTCAGTCAACCGGAGTCGAAGTAATTCACCTGGGGCATGACCGCAGTGTTGAAGAAGTAGTCAACACCGCAATTCAGGAAGATGCAAATGCAATTGCGATGACATCGTATCAAGGCGGACATAATGAATACTTTAAATATATGTATGACCTGCTGCATGAAAAAGGAGCGGGACACATCAAGATTTTTGGAGGCGGAGGCGGAGTAATCCTGCCAAGCGAAATTGCTGAACTGCATGAATATGGTATAACCCGAATTTACGCGCCGGATGATGGCCGTTCTTTGGGCTTACAAGGAATGATTAATGACTTGGTTGAACAAGCTGATTACCCGATTGGTGATAAACTAAACGGAGAAATCGATCATATCGAAAATAAAATTCCAACCGCAATTGCCCGTTTAATTTCGGCAGCGGAGAATTTCCCTGAAATTGCAAAACCGGTTTTCGACCAAATACATACCAATAACGCCAATTCTATAATTCCGGTTCTTGGAATTACAGGAACTGGCGGAGCAGGAAAATCTTCTTTGGTTGACGAATTGGTTCGTCGCTTTTTAATTGATTTTCCGGAAAAAACGATCGGATTAATTTCTGTAGATCCTTCAAAACGTAAAACAGGCGGGGCACTTTTAGGAGACAGAATTAGAATGAATGCCATAAATAATCCTCGTGTTTATATGCGTTCATTGGCAACACGTCAATCTAATTTAGCTTTATCTAAATATGTAGCCGAAGCGATTCAGGTTTTAAAAGCCGCAAAATACGATTTGATTATCCTTGAAACTTCAGGAATTGGGCAATCAGATACTGAGATTATGGATCATTCTGATGTATCCTTATATGTAATGACACCGGAATTTGGAGCAGCGACTCAATTAGAAAAAATCGACATGCTTGATTTTGCTGATTTGGTAGCTTTGAATAAGTTTGATAAAAGAGGAGCTCTTGACGCGATTCGTGACGTTAAAAAACAATATCAAAGAAACCATAATCTTTGGGATAAAAATCCGGATGATATGCCGGTTTTCGGAACCATTGCTTCGCAGTTTAACGATCCGGGAATGAATACGCTGTATAAAGCGATCATGGATAAAATTGTCGAAAAAACAGATTCTGATCTAAAATCGACTTTTGAAATCACACGCGAAATGAGCGAGAAAATCTTCGTGATTCCGCCACACAGAACCCGTTATTTATCTGAAATTGCCGAGAATAACAGATCTTATGATGAAAGTGCGCTTTCACAGCAAAAAGTAGCACAGAAATTATACGGAATTTTTAAAACCATAGAATCGGTTTCTGGGAAACTTCCACAAATTAATAAAGCAGGAATTGATGATTCGACTGTTTTATCAGGTGCAGCCGAAGCACATGATGAAAACAGAATCTTCCTTAATCTTTTACTGAACCAGTTTGATAAAGTAAAAATGGACTTAGACCCATACAATTGGGAAATTATCCTGACTTGGGACGAGAAAGTAAATAAATACAAAAATCCGGTTTATACGTTTAAAGTTCGTGATAAAGAAATTAAAATCGCGACACATACCGAGAGTTTATCACATATTCAGATTCCGAAAATTGCTTTGCCTAAATACGAAGCCTGGGGAGATATTCTGCGTTGGAATTTACAGGAAAATGTTCCGGGAGAATTTCCGTTTGCTTCAGGATTATATCCGTTTAAACGTGAAGGCGAAGATCCGTCAAGAATGTTTGCGGGCGAGGGCGGACCGGAAAGAACCAACAAACGTTTTCATTATGTGAGTGCGGGATTGCCGGCAAAACGTCTTTCGACCGCTTTTGATAGTGTGACTTTATACGGAAACGATCCTGATATTCGACCTGATATTTACGGGAAAATTGGAAATGCCGGAGTTTCAATTTGTTGTTTGGATGATGCTAAAAAACTGTACTCCGGTTTTGATTTGGTTCATGCTTTAACCTCTGTAAGTATGACTATCAACGGGCCAGCGCCAATGTTGTTAGGTTTCTTTATGAATGCAGCAATCGATCAGCAATGTGAGTATTATATTAAGGACAATGATTTAGAAAAAGAAGTTGACGCGAAAATCAACAAAATATACGCAGTAAAAGGAATCGAAAGACCTAAATACCAAGGCGATTTACCGGAAGGAAACAATGGTCTGGGATTAATGCTTTTGGGTGTTACCGGAGATGAAGTTTTGCCTCAGGAAGTTTATAACGAAATAAAAGCAAGAACCTTATCGCAAGTTCGTGGAACGGTTCAGGCCGATATTTTAAAAGAAGATCAGGCGCAAAACACCTGTATTTTTTCAACCGAATTTGCGTTGCGATTAATGGGCGACGTTCAGGAATATTTTATTACCAAAAACGTTCGTAATTTTTATTCGGTTTCGATTTCAGGATACCATATTGCTGAGGCAGGAGCGAACCCAATTACGCAATTGGCATTCACGCTTTCTAATGGTTTCACTTACGTGGAATATTACTTAAGCCGCGGAATGAGCATCAACGATTTTGGACCTAATTTATCGTTCTTCTTCTCGAATGGAGTAGATCCTGAATATTCAGTTATTGGTCGTGTGGCACGTAAAATTTGGGCGAAAGCCATGAAAAACAAATACGGAGCCAACGAAAGAGCGCAAATGCTAAAATATCATATTCAGACTTCCGGACGTTCGTTACACGCACAGGAAATTGATTTTAACGATATCAGAACCACTTTGCAGGCTTTGTATGCCATTTATGATAACTGTAATTCATTGCACACGAATGCTTATGACGAAGCGATTACAACACCAACAGAAGAATCTGTACGTCGTGCCATGGCGATTCAGTTGATTATCAATAAAGAATTAGGTTTGGCGAAAAACGAAAACCCAATTCAGGGATCGTTTATCATCGAAGAATTAACGGATTTGGTAGAAGCAGCCGTTCTACAAGAATTCGACCGAATCACGGAACGTGGCGGAGTTTTGGGCGCAATGGAAACCATGTACCAACGCTCTAAAATTCAGGAAGAAAGTTTGTATTATGAGACCTTAAAACACAACGGAGATTTCCCAATTGTGGGTGTCAACACTTTCCTAAGTTCAAAAGGTTCTCCAACGGTAATTCCGGCAGAAGTAATTCGCGCCACCGAAGAAGAAAAACAATATCAAATTACGATGCTGGATAATTTACATCAATTTCACGAAGCAAAAGTAAACGAGCATTTAAACAAACTACAAGAAGCCGCTATTAAAAACGAAAACTTATTCGACCATTTAATGGAAGCTACAAAGGTTTGTTCGCTTGGTCAGATTACTTCGGCATTGTTTGAAGTTGGCGGGCAATATAGAAGGAATATGTAGAATTTTAGGATTTTATATTTTATGGAAAACCTCTCAGATAATGGGAGGTTTTTTTGTTTATTCAGTTTATGGTTTTCCTCAATTTTTAAACTGAATGTTTTTATACTTTAGTGGTAGTTAAAACTAATTAATTAGTCTGAGTTTTATTTTACAGATAATTTGATTAAAATAATTAAGGACATATAAATATAAATTTAAATAAAAGGTAGAATATGACAATAGAACATATCATTCAGGCAATTTTGGATTGCGATGCTGGCTTAATAAATTTTAATAATGGGAATAATAGAGCTTTTTGTTATAACAATAAATGGTACCCTTTAAGAGCTGTAATAAATAGAGCATCGGCACTAGCTAATTTCTCTAATGATCTTACAACGGATGAAGCTTTAAAAGAGTTAGTTTATATTTTCGATTATGTCAAAGTAAGGGATGTTAAATATGAAAATAATAATTTACCGACCTTAACCAATTTAGAAAAATTAGAAGAAATCAATATTTTATCTAGTATAATTCAAAAACTATCAAAGTGAAATTTAGGAATCTCTTGTTTGTCTATTATAAAGCGGATATTTTGTGTTTTTATAATTTTGTATCCAAAACATTTGTTTCTAGTAAGTTAGTTTTTTATACGTGTAAATTTACTATATTCGGAAGTTATAGTAAATGGGGATTCTATATTTAATTAGTTTACCTAAAATAAATATTAATTATGCAAAAAAATATTATAGCGTTTGCTGATGAATTTGGAAATAATTCTTTTGAATTTGAAACTCAGGGAACTCATTTTATTATTGCGACAGTGATTTGTAAAAAAGAGAATTTAGATAAACTACAAACCGATATAGATGCAATAAGAAAAAAGCATGGTTTTCAAACAGGTGAAATGAAATCAAGTGGAGTTGGTCCAAATCATTTAAGAAGAATCCGAGTGTTGGAAGATATAGCAAAATTGGATATTACGATTTATGCTGTAATAGTTGATAAGACAAAACTTAATGGGAAAGGATTTTCTATTAAAAAGTCGTTTTATAAATACTTGAATAATTTGGTATATAAAGAACTTTTTAGAACATTTCCTAAACTTGATTTATATGTTGATGAGCATGGAGGAAATGACTTTATGCGAGAGTTTAAAAAATATATTGAAAAAAATCATGAAATGAATTTGTTTTCGGGTTCTGAATTTAACATTCAGAATAGTAAACAAAGCTATTTTATCCAGTTAGCAGATTTTGTTGCGGGAACGTTAGGATACATTTTCGATGAAAACAAAAAGTCAGCAAGTAGTAGAAAATTTCAAGAACTGCTAGCGCCAAAAATTGCTAGTTTAGATTTTTTTCCAAATGATTATTCGTTTAAGGAGCTACTTGATACAAATATTGATGAAGATTTTGATCCTAAAATTGCTTCAGTTTGTCATCAAAGAATAAAAACATTTTTAGAAACGGAGAAAGGAACAGATCAGCAAAAAATAGATCAAATAAATCTTTTGAAATTGCTATTACTTTTTCAACGTGCAAATGTTAAAAATAGATATATTTCTACAAGAGAAATTTTTAGTCACTTAAACCCAAGTAGACACGAAGTTTTAAAACAAGAATACTTTCGCAGTAAAATTATTGGAAATTTAAGAGATCAAGGAATATTAATTGCTTCTGGAAGAAACGGTTATAAAATTCCATCAAGTTCGAAAGATCTTGATAATTTTATAAATTTAGGAAAGAGAATTGTTTTGCCTATGCTTAATAGAATTACAGAAGCTAGAGAAGCTATTAAACTTGCAACATCTAATGAATTAGATATTTTGGATAAAGAAGCTTTTGCTGAATTAAAAAAAATAATTGATAAGTGATAAGAACTATGGAATAATATCTTGATAGTCTTGCTGTCGACATTACTACCTTCTGCTAGCGCGAGCGTCCCGCTCGTGAACCCAAAGTTGTTGTATCGTCCTGAAAAAAGTTTACATATTTTTATAAAAAATTAAGAAGGAAACAAATTATGGAAATAAAATTTTTAGAACAATTAAAAAATTACCCATCTGAGTATCCAAATGATGTAGATTATAAAGGTACTATTGTGGGTATCAACTTACAAGAGATTGAATCTTTAGAACAATTATATAATAATGGCAATATTTTTCCAAAGGCTTTACGCGAATTACTTTTTTTAGCAGGTAGCTATTGTTATGTCTTAGACTATGCGGGTGATGCTCAAGAAGAGTTACAAACAGATGTTAGAGAATGGTTGTCAAATTTTGATAGAATTATAACAAGACCTTTTTTTGCTATTGATGCTCACAATCCTGGCGAACAATTTTTATATGTTTACTTAGATGAAGGTGATGACCCTGCAGTGTACCAAGCCCACTTGCCAACCAGAAATGATATTTTACCTTTTACAATTTTAGAAAGTACTTTATCCTACTTTATTGAAGTTCATATAAATATGGTTAAAAAAGGGTATAATCCTTTCTAAATATTGCATTCCCAGCGAACGTTACCGGATATCTAAGCAAACGAATCGTAAAATTCCAATAATCTACAAAGAGAATCAAAAAAATTGGAACAGAATATAACAAAGTGTGCAAAGTCAGGAGACTTCGCACAACGATTGCGATAGTTTTTAGTGAATATAATTTCCAAAGTCTAAAATCAATGATTTATTGTCAGAATGGATAAAAAGAACTCTCACTAAACTTCCATCATTTGTATCAATCAAATATTCATAACTGGTTACGATCCATGAGTCGGTCAGATCAAAAATGGTTCTTTTTACTTTTTCTACTAATTGATTTAGATTGTCAATATGATAATTACTTTTGAATATATCAGGCGCTTGGTTGAATGTGGCTAAATGATCAATACACCATGAAAAGTTCTCATTTATTCTCTCTTTGATGTTAGCAATATCTTTTCTTGTTGGTTGAATTCTGTCTGCAAAAATAATCTCCATATCGCTACTGTTTGGATAGGAAGATATAAATCGATCCCGATCATTGAATTTTTTGTCAATGCTAATTCTTATGTCGATAATTGTCGGATTATATCCGTCTGACAATACATTCATGAAATCGGAAAACAAACGAATTGAATTTTCCAATAACTTTGTCTGTGTTAATTCATCTTCGTTAATTACCATATACTTATTCAAATTACTGTTAACTTGTATCTATGTATGACAAAATTATACAAAGCCACCAAATATATAGATAATTGTTACAGCTCATCAAAAGATTTTTAATTTGTTGAATACTTTTAGCTATATATTCTCGCTATGAGAATACTTAATTTAAAGAATTTTCCAATCACTCCAACTCCCTACTAAGCACTTCATTGATTTCAGTTATCAATTCAAATTCATCTGTCGGAAACATTTCTAATACCATTTCTAAAATTAGCCCGACATTAATAGGTGAATATTTTGTAGTTCCCGGTTTATGCGCTTCATAATCTAGTGCTACAATACATAATTTTAAAATTTCGGTAATTGTAGTTGCAAGTTCATAATAATTTAGCATATTTATTTTAGCCGTATAAGTTCCTTTTTTGTCAATAGATGGCGTCAAAGTGTTGCAGTATCTGGCAGTTAATATTTTAAGATTTTCTATAATTTTAATTTTATTTTCCATGGCGAGTATTTTTTTAATTGATAGTCAATTTCACTTTCAAAATTTACTATAGAAAGAAAAATCGTACTTTTGTTTGATTCGGCGAAGAAAGAAATAGATTGTATCGTACCAAACCGTTTTGGCTGGTATCCTACAGTCTAAATAAGTTTTTTACCAGTTGAAGTTTTTCACACTTAATTATTATCTTTGAATTATGAGCACACTAACAAAACCAAATCATATAGGACGAAAAATAAGCCGTATTCGTGAACTTCGAGATATGAAGCAGGAAGCTTTGGCACAGGCTTTAGGAACGAACCAACAAGCTGTTTCGGCTTTAGAAAATAGCGAAACCATAGATGATGCAAAATTGATTGAAGTTGCGAAAGCACTTGGTGTAACGGTTGATGCTATTAAGAATTTTTCGGAAGAAGCTGCGATTAATTATTTCAATAGTTTTAATGAAGCTGTAAATAATAGCCATTTTGGAAATAATAATAATTGTACTTTCAATCCATTAGATAAATTAATGGAAACAGTAGAAGAAAATAAAAAACTGTACGAACGTTTGCTTCAGGCTGAAAAAGACAAAATTGAATATTTAGAAAAATTACTGGCAGGAAAATAATATTCCCTGAAGAAGTTTATTCATAAAAAAAGCATCAGCCTCGGTTGGTGCTTTTCTATTTTTAAGCATTACTGTAGTGAATAGGGGTATTCGGTTTTGTTTGTAAGCGTTTCGGAGAAACAAAATATATTGTAGGGATGGATTTTAATCCATTCAGTACGATTATAATCGCAATTATATGTCATTTTTATGACAAATTTTTTGGAACACATACTATGTGAAACAAACTTGGTGCGAAAGAATTAAACAAAAAAAAGCATCAACCGCGGTTGATGCTTTTAATGTAGGTGTAAAAAACAATTAACGACGGAAACCAGGACTTTCGTTTACTGATTCGTCAAGTTTAGCTGCTTTAATTTTTTTAGCAGCAACTTTAATTTCATGCTTTTCAACTTTACCATTTTCTGCAACTTCTAATACATAAGTTCCAGAAGGAAAACCTTCTAAACTAATAGTTTTTGAAATCTCTAATTTGTCTGCAGCAGAATCTCCTTTGTAAACTAAATTATTGCTTTCATCATAAATAGAAAAAATTGATTTTTCAACGGTGTTTAAAGTAAAACTAACTACTTTTCCGTTTCCAGTAATTATATGCAAAATATAATCACCTTTTCCATCAACTGCGTAGGTAAAAATTGTTGTTAAGAATAAGGCAACAACTAGGCCCATTTTGGTAAATTTTGTCATGTTTTTTTAATTGTTTATTACTAATTTTGGAACACGTAAAACTACAAATAGAAATTTAATTTTATGCAAAAAAAGTAGTTTTTTCAATACCTAAATTGCTGAATTAAAGATGTTTCTGCGCTTTACCTGAACTATGTACGTAAATACTGGGCTCTCGGATGTTTCGCAATGAATATTTTTTAATAGTGTAGCAATCACTCTTTTATAATTATTAAGAATAGTTTTTCAAAAAAAATATTGAATTGTATTTTTGGAAAAATTGGGCATAAAAAAACAGCTCCATAACGACAAAGAGCTGTTCTCATAACAATCATTTTTAACGTTTTTTAAACACATCAAACCTCCATATTTAGGTTTGAGTGAGTGATAACTTTTTAGCGTGCTGCAACGCTTGAATTTTTAGCATAAAAACCTGCTTTGTAAACTGATGAAACTGCTTTTTTTGATAAAACAGTTGTTTCATCAGTTATTGTAATTTCATGCGTTACTTTTTTTACATTGTCTTCAACTTCTAAAAAGTAAGTTCCTTCCGGAAATTCTTCTAGGCTAAAAGTTCTCAAAATTCCTTCTTTACCTGAAGCACTTTCAGTATAAATCAGCGTACCATCTTTGTCGTAAATAGTCAAATTGGCTTTTTTTACCTGATTAAGGGCAAACGTAATCAGTTTTCCATTTGTTTTAATTACATGAAGATTAAAATCCTCATTCCCGTCGATTGCATAAGTACTTCCAGTGAAAAGTACAGCACATACTAAACTTAATTTTAAAATCTTTTTCATGGTATTTAATTTTTAGATTAATAGTTCTAATTCTCTGATGCTAAATTACTTATGATATAAATAAATTCTCACAACTCTATTTGCTGATTTCGATGCTGTATTCTCATTTACGAAACCGTTATAGGTTAAAATTTGAATTATATTTACCTTATTTGTTAATTAGATTATTATTTTTCAACGTTTCCTTTAAATTAAGAGAAAGTAAAGTTATCTGTGTTTCTTACAAAAAATGAGTTTAAAAAATTTAACCGCAAAAGGGCGCAAAAGATTTTTTACTTTGAATTGCGCATAGTAAACGCAAAGTTCGCAAAGCTTTATGTTGATCTGGCTTTGCGAACTTGCGTTTATATAATCTTGTAATGTAAAAAAGCTTTGTGCCTTTGCGCCTTCGTGGCAACCTTAAAAAAGTATAGAGCAAAAAAAACAGCTCAATAACCACAATGAGCTGTTTTTAAAACTATTCAGTTTTTTACTTTACTAACTATCTAACCTTACTTTATACTTTATGAGAAGTATAAACTTTTTTAGCGTACTGCTACGCTTGTATTTTTAGCAGAATCTGCTTTATAAACTGAAGAAACTGCTTTTGTTGATAATACAGTTGCATCATCAGTTATTGTAATTTCGTGTCTTACTTTTTTTGCATTGTCTTCAACTTCTAAGAAATAAGTTCCTTCCGGAAATTCTTCTAAGCTGAAAGTTCTTAAAATTCCATCTTTACCAGATGCGTTTTCAGAATAGATTAAAGTTCCATCTTTATCATAAATAGATAAGCTGGCTTTTTTTACCTGATTCATAGCAAACGTGATTAGTTTCCCATTATTTTTTAATACGTGAAGATTAAAATCTTCATTCCCGTCGATTGCATAAGTACTCATTCCTGTGAAAAGTACTCCACATACTAAACTTAATTTTAAGATCTTTTTCATGGTATTCGTTTTTAAATTAATAGTTCTAATTCTCTGATGCTAAATTACTTTAGGCGTATGTTTTTTAGCACAACTATGTTTTCCTATTTCGATGCTGTATTCTCATTTACGAAACCGTTATAGGTTAAAATTTGAATTATATTTATCGTATTTGTTAATTAGGTTATTATTTTTCAACGTTTTGTTTGGGTTAATAGAATGTAAAATAATCTATCTTTCTTACAAATACATTTTGAATTTTTGACGCAAAGGCGCAAGGTTTTTTATCCTGGATTGTGCTTAATAACGCAAAGTTCGCAAAGCTGTTTTTGATATAGCTTTGCGAACTTTGCGTTTATAGATTGGCATAAAAAACTTTGCGCCTTTGCGTTAGACAAAACAAAAACTTTGCGTCTTAGTGCTTCGTGGCAAATTCAAAAAAGTATAGCGCAAAAAAAAACAGCTCAATAACCACAAAGAGCTGTTTTTAAAACCTTTCAGTTTTTAAACTTTACTAACTATCTAACCTCACTTTTATACTGTATGCGAGTATAAACTTTTTTAGCGTACTGCTACGCTTGTATTTTTAGCAGAATCTGCTTTATAAACTGATGAAACTGCTTTTGTTGATAATACAGTTGCATCATCAGTTATTGTAATTTCATGTCTTACTTTTTTTGCATTGTCTTCAACTTCTAAGAAGTAAGTTCCTGCTGGAAATTCCTCTAAGCTAAAAGTTCTTAAAATACCATCTTTACCCGAAGCATTTTCAGAATAAAGTAAAGTACCATCTTTATCATATATACTTAAACTTGCTTTTTTAACCTGATTCATAGCAAACGTAATTACTCTTCCGTTTCCTTTTAATACATGAAGGTTAAAATCGTTTCCATTATCATTACCATCAATTGCATAAGTACTCATTCCTGTAAAAAGCACTGCACATACTAAACTTAATTTTAAGATCTTTTTCATGATTATCGTTTTTAAATTTTTAGTTCTAATTTTCTGATGCTAAATTACTTTGGATGTATGTTTTTTTACACAACTATATTTTCCTATTTCTATGCTATATTCTCATTTACGAAACCGTTATAGGTTAAAATTTGAATTATATGAGGTGTTTTTGTTAATTCAGTTACTATTTTTTAATCATTTCAAATTATTAACATTTTTTGAATTATCCAATATTCTTACAAAAAATAGTGTTTACTTAAAAATAGCAGGATTAAATACGATATATTTAAAAAATCAAGGATAAAAAAACGGGTCTTTTAAAAAATACCTGATTTAGAGTAAAATCCCGCTTTATTTTTTGATAGTTTTTATGCAAAATTCTCATTTACGAAAGCGTTATAGGTTAAAATTTAAAGTTTATGAGGCGTTTTTGTTAAATTTGCTATTATTATTTAAAGATTTTATCATGAAGCCAATTGCCCCAGCTCTTGAAGTGATATCCAACTCATATGGAAGTTCTTTTACCTACACGAAACACGCCGAAAAGACCAATAGTAAAGCTCATTTATGGCATTATCATCCGGAAATTGAACTGGTTTATATAAACGGTGGTGCAGGCAAAAGACAAATAGGAAGCCATGTTTCTTATTATACCAATGGTGATTTGATATTAATAGGTGCGAATTTGCCACATTGTGGTTTTACAAATGAGCAAACCGGAAACAAAAACGAAACCGTAATTCATATTAAACCTGAATTTTTAGGAAACGATTTTTTTGTTGCACCGGAAATGAGAAAGGTTCAGAATATTTTTAGTCAGGCTAAAGGCGGAATTGCTTTTGGTGGTGAAACTAAAAAACATATAGGGAAGAAAATCGAAATGATGGAAACCCAACTTCCGTTTGAACGTTTATTGACGCTTTTGAGTATTCTGGACGAATTAGATTCTTCTGAAGATTATACGGTTCTTAACGCCGATGGTTTTTCGTTAGAATTGCAAACTCAGGACAGCGATCGTATAAACGTGGTTTTTAATTATGTAAAAGATCATTTTCAGGAATCTATTGCAATAGATGAGGTTTCGAATTTGGTAAGCATGACAACGCCTTCATTTTGTCGTTATTTCAAAAAAATCTCTAATAAAACATTTACAGAATTTGTGAATGAATATCGTTTGGTTCACGCGTCAAAACTTTTGGCCGAAAAACCAATGAGTATAAATGAAGTATGTTACGAAAGCGGATTTAATAATTTTAGCCACTTTAGTAAATCCTTTAAACAATACACAGGAAAAAGTGCGTCTCAATACCGTCACGAACATAAAATTATTATTAGCTAATAAAATATATTTCTCTGCCTTGAGTCTGAATTCATAATCTTGTTATGTCCGGCTGAGCGGAGTCGAAGCCTGTACAAATTTCAAGTTTTAGAATTTGTATTTTAAAATTTGGAATTTTTCCCCCTTCATTTTGTTATAAAAATTATATTTACATACTTGTTAGTCTCGAATCATAACAAGAGTAGAAATAATTCTATTAACTAATTTTATAACTGAATGAATTTATTTAGAAAACCTCTTATATTCCTTCTTATCGGAATGACTTTTTTTAGCTGTAACAAAAAAGAAGTTGCATTTTCAGATCCATTAATTACCAACCGCGATACAACCGTAAGTCCTGGCGAAGATTTTTTTAATTATGCCAATAATGGCTGGTTCAAAAAAAATCCTATTCTGCCAAGCGATAGTAATAACGGAATAATTAGAACTATTGTTGATACTATTAATGGTCAAATTAAAAATATTTGCGAAACTTCGGCCAAAGATGAATCGGCTGCCAAAGGAAGTAACAAACAAAAAATAGGTGATTTTTATGCTTCCGGAATGGATACAATTGCCATTGAAAAAGCAGGGTTATCTCCTTTAAATACTGAAATTAAAAAAATCAACGAAATTAAGGATGTTCCGGAATTGGTAAATACAATTGCACATTTGCACACTGTGGGAGCATCGCCGGCTTTTTCTTTTTATGTTTCTCAGGACGATAAAATGAGTACAAAATATGCTCTGTTTTTTATTCAGGGCGGTTTAGGAATGAGACAAAGAGATTTTTATCTCGATGCGGATAAACGAAATGTCGAAATTCGTAAACAATATTTATCTCATCTTCAGGTGATGATGCAATTTATGGGAGACGAAAAATCGGTTGCTGTAAAAAATGCCGCAACGATTATGAAACTTGAAACAGAATTGGCAAAAGCATCCCGAAAAATAGAAGATCTTCGCGATCCGTTATCCAATTACCATAAACTTTCAGTTGATGAGTTTAGTGCCACAACACCAAATATCGACTGGAAAAAAGTATTGCCGGTTTTAGGTATTACAAAAGCAGATTCGGTTATTGTTGGTCAGCCTGAATTCTTCAAAGCGCTAAATTCGGCTCTTAAAAGTTATACAATCGAAGATTGGAAAACCTATCTTAAGTGGAATATTGTAAATTCTTATGCGCCATATTTAACGAAAGCCATCGAAAAACAAGATTTCAAATTTTATTCTACAGTAATGAACGGCGTTTCAAGTCAAAAACCACGTTGGAAAAGAGTAGTAGAAAAAACAGATGACTCTTTAGGAGAATTAGTTGGTCAGGTTTATGTTACCGATTATATGCCAAAAGGAGTGAAAGAGAAATTGTTGGAAATAGGAAACAATATCCGTGATGTATTTGCTTCGCATATTAAAAAGTTAGATTGGATGAGCGAACCAACCAAACAAAAAGCATTGTACAAGTTAAGCAAAATGGTAATGAAATTGGGGTATCCGGATAAATGGAAAGATATGAGCCAGCTTTCGATAGACAGAAAATCGTATTGCGGAAACGTCATGAAAGCAAATATCTGGGATTATAATTACATGATCAATAAGTTTGGCAAACCTGTAGACAGAAACGAGTGGGAGATGCACCCGCAAACCTATAATGCGTATTATAATGCAAGTAATAACGAAATTGTAATTCCGGCTTGTAATATTATAGCGCCTGGTTATGAAGGACGTATGCCTGACGATGCGGTATTATACGGAATAATTGGAGGCTCTTTCTTTGGACATGAAATCATACATGGTTTTGATGATCAGGGAAGTAAATACGACGAAAAAGGAAATCTAAACAATTGGTGGACAGCAGAAGATTTGAAGAAATTCAATGCAAAAACGCAATTAATAGTTGATCAGTATAATAAATTTTCTATTCAGGGGAAACATGTAAACGGATCTGCGACTCAAGGTGAAAATATAGCTGATTTAGGTGGCGTAATTATGGGTTATGAAGCGTTTCAGAAAACGAAACAATATAAAGACAAGGAAAAAATTAGCGGATTAACGCCAGAACAACGTTACTTTTTGGCTTACGCTTACTCCTGGATGATTAACAGAAGAGAGGAATCTAAAATTAATCTGATAATGACAGATGTACACGCGCCGGAACAATTCAGGGTCAACGGACCAATGAGTAATATTCCGGAATTTCAGAAGGCATTTAATGTCAAAAAAGGAGATAAAATGTATCAGCCGGATAGTTTACGTGTGGTAATCTGGTAAAAATAAATTCTTATTAAATTAGAAACCATTCGTTGCGGCGAATGGTTTTTTTGTTTTTTAGCCACAGATTGCACAGATTGAAATGATTTTTTTTGCCACGAATTACAAGAATTCACACGAATTAAATTATAGTAATTTGTGAGGCGATAATCTATAAAATCTTTTAATCTGTAGCCTTTAACGCAATAATTATTGGTAAATATAATTCGTGTGAATTCGTGAAATTCGTGGCGAATATTTTTTTAAATAAATAATTCTGTGTCAAAAAATATCACAAATAGATAATCTGAGCAGAAAAAAACTGGTGGGATTTTTCATATAGTCTATTGGGAAAAAAGGTATATTTACAATCCTTAATCGAAAATATAACTATGAAAAACTTTAAAATTTTAGTATTTGCTGTTCTTTTGTTCGCTACGTCAATGACTTACGCAGCAAAAGTAGATACTTTACAAGTTGCGAGTACCGCTATGGGCAAAACCTATAAGGCCGCAGTTGTATTGCCAAATTCATATGCAAAAAGCAAAACCGCTTATCCGGTGCTGTATTTGCTGCATGGAGCTTACGGACATTTTAGCGATTGGTTAAAAAACACGCCGAATAAAAAATTAGTTCAGGGATTATCTGATCAGTATAATATTATAATTGTAATGCCTGAAGGCGAAACTTTCAGTTTTTATCTGGATAGTCCTGTAAATAAAGAAAGTCAGTTTGAAACTTTTATCACGCAGGAAGTCGTTCAGAAAGTAGATAAAACTTACCGAACCATAAGCAACAGAAATGGTCGTGTAATAACGGGACTTTCTATGGGCGGACATGGCGCCTTGTATTTGTCGGCTAAACATCCTGATTTATTTTGTGCCGCCGGAAGCATGAGCGGTGCTGTAGATATGAGTACGATGCTTAATCGTGAATCTTCGGCACAAGTTGTAAAATTAATGCAGCCTGTTTTTGGAGATAAAAGCGACAGTTCAGAAATGTATGCACAATATGCGGTTATCAATATGCTGGACAAAATAAAAGCAAATAAATTGCCTTTGATTATCGATTGTGGAGTTGACGATTTTTTAATTGAACCAAACAGAGAATTACATCGAAGATTGGTTTATAATAAAGTAGAACACGATTACACCGAACGTCCGGGAGCGCACACTTGGGATTATTGGGAAAATTCATTGCCTTATCATGTGTTGTTTTTTAATAAAATTCTGCTTAAAAATCAGGTAGTTGCGAAAAAATAATATTTTTTTTTAACGAAAACGGTAAGAAATATTTTTTTTGGTTTAATTTTTGGGATATCTTTATATATAAGATAATCTAAAAACAAATAATACCACAAATACCATGAAAAAGATACTTACGCTTTTCGCGATCATAGGATTAACTGTGTTTTCTAGTTGTGAAGGACCAGAAGGTCCAATCGGACCTCAAGGGCCAGAAGGTCCAGTTGCTGAAGTTTTTGAACTTCGAAATATAAACTTTAGTTATAATGCAACTGACGGATATAATATCTATCAAAAACTGACACCATCAATTTTTGATTCTGATGTAGTTTTAATTTATAGATTGACAGGAACTCTTAACGCAACGACTCCAATTTGGCAACAAATTCCAAAAACTGTTTATACTTCAAAAGGCGATTTTGATTATGATTTTGATTTTACTAAACAAGATTTTACAATTTATGCAGGTGGAAATTATGATTTAGCTTTAACACCTGAATTTATAAACGGGCAAACTTTTAGAATTGTAATTGTACCTGGGGCATTTTCAAATAAATCAGTGAATAAACCTGATTACTCAGATTATAATGCAGTTATTAAAAAGTATAATATTGACGATAGTAACGTTAAGGAATTGAATTAATCATTATTAAGTTGAAATAAAAAAAGGAGATCATTTAGATCTCCTTTTTTTATGCTTTATATATTCCAAAAATATTATTCTCCATCAGAATCTGTAAGTTCTTTTTCTTCTCCAAATTTTAGTGAAACCAGGATTCCAACTAAAAGTGAAAGCGCTATAAATCCTAAAGAAGCCCATTCCGGAACGTGAATAAAATCGTGAAGAATCATTTTTAATCCCACGAAACTTAAAATAGCAATTAAGCTATATTCCAGATAACTGAATTTTGCCAGCATATTTGCCAAAAAGAAATACATAGAACGTAATCCTAAAATAGCAAAAATATTAGAACTGAATACTAAAAACGGATCTGATGTAATAGCCAGAATTGCCGGAACGCTGTCTACTGCAAAAAGAACATCCATAACCTCAATAACAATTAAAGCTACAAATAAAGGTGTTGCTGCTTTTTTGGCTGTTTTTGTGCTGATGAAAAATTTCTCACCATCCATTTCAGCGGTAATCGGGATAACTTTTCCTAACGTTTTATATACAAAAGAATCTTTTGGCTGAAAATCTTCATCTTCTCCTGAGAATAACATTTTTAGTGCGGTAAAAATTAAGAAACCACCAAATAAATAAGTCGTCCAGGTAAATTTATTGATTAACATAACACCAAAGAAAATCATTAGTCCGCGGAAAACCACGGCACCTAAAATTCCCCAGAATAAAACGCGGTGTTGGTATTTTTGAGGTATTTTGAAAGAAGCAAAAATAATAGCAATCACAAAAATATTGTCTATGCTTAAAGATAACTCGATCAAATAACCTGTAATGAATTTCATAGAAGCAGCTGCCGGTTTCAGACTATCCGGATTTGCAATATAATCTGTAGTATAAAGCCAATAGATTACTCCGGAAAACAAGAATGACATTGTTACCCAGATAAGGGTCCATTTACTTGCTTCTTTTGTAGAAATAATGTGAGGGTTTTTATTAAAAACTCCTAAATCTAAAGCAAGAATAAGTACGACGGCTAATAAAAAGAAAATCCAAACCATTATAAGATATTTTTTAAATGATTTACAAAGATAAGTTTTGAAGTTTAACTTAAAAATTAATTATTAGAAAATTACTTTCAATTTTCGTTAATATGTGGAGTTTTAAACCCGACAGGTTTTAGAAACCTGTTGGATTTTATTATGCGTATCGACCTTTGTCAGAGTTTTAAACTTTGACAAAGGCTTTTCCAAGGTTGTGGCCGAGTTTCTTGCGGAGATCCCTCGTTCCCAGAATGACAACCCAAAGTCAAAAAAAAAGTGCCATCAATTAAGATGGCACTTTCTAAATATAATTTAAGCTTCGAATTATAGCGCTGATTTTACAGTTTTGATAATTCTTGCAGCGATTTTGTATGGATCACCGTTTGAAGCTGGTCTTCTGTCTTCTAACCAACCTTTCCATCCTTTTTGAACAGTCATTAAAGGAATTCTGATTGAACAACCTCTGTCTGAAACTCCGTAAGAGAAATCGTGGATAGATGCAGTTTCGTGTTTACCAGTTAAACGTTGGTCGTTGTAAGCTCCGTAAACCGCGATGTGCTCAGCAGTAACAGGACGGAAAGCCTCACAAATTCTTTCGTAAGTAGCTTTGTCTCCGCATGTTCTTAACACTTCGTTAGAGAAGTTAGCATGCATACCTGAACCATTCCAGTCTGTATCTCCAAGTGGTTTTGGGTGATATTCTATATAGTAACCATATTTTTCAGTCAAACGATCTAATAAGTAACGAGCAACCCAGATTTCGTCTCCGGCTTTTTTAGCACCTTTAGCAAATAATTGGAATTCCCATTGTCCGCAAGCAACCTCTTGGTTAATACCTTCAAAGTTAATTCCGGCAGCGATACATAAATCAGCATGTTCTTCTACTAATTTTCTTCCGTGTGTGTTTTTTCCACCTACAGAGCAGTAGTACATACCTTGTGGAGCAGGATAACCTCCAACAGGGAAACCTAATGGCAATAAAGTTTTAGTATCCATGATGAAATATTCTTGTTCGAAACCAAACCAGAAATCACCATCGTCATCAATAGTGGCTCTACCGTTAGAAGCGTGCGGAGTTCCGTCAGCATACATAACTTCTGTCATTACTAAATATCCATTAATACGAGTTGGATCAGGATAAATTGCAACAGGAACTAATAAACAGTCTGAAGATCCACCTTCAGCTTGTTTTGTTGACGAACCATCAAATGACCAATTTCCAAGTTCTTCTAATGTTCCTTTGAAATTTTCATGCTCTTCAACTTTAGTTTTACTTCTAAGATTTTGAGTTGGTTCATATCCATCTAACCAAATGTACTCTAACTTAATTTTAGCCATAATAATATAAATTAATTTTTTTGTTTTTTTCGTTGGGTCAAATATAGATTTATTTTTTTAGCCGTAAAAATTAGGGGGCTGTTTTGTTTAGCCGACTATAATTTTTTGGATAAGCGCAATTTTGAGAGGGGTATATTTTAAAAAAAGCAATTTTTAACACCTTAAAAAAATAAATTCGTAAAAAATACAGACGATTTTTAAATATCAGGGTTAAGAAATTATGAAAAAATGTTTATTTAATGAATAATACTGATGTATTTTGTTACATTTCTTTAAATCGAATTCATTATTCTTTACGAAAAGCATCTTCTGTTGAAAAATCGTCGTATAATTTCTAAAATAGAACTTTCAAAAAGGGGTTTTTATTGTTTATATTTGTTCCTCTTTTTTTAGTAAAAATTATTACAAATTTTAAACTTATATACATGTCAACATTACGTTTCCAAGCTTTAAAAGAAGCTTCTACAAGAAAGCCGGTACATTTTGAAGAAATAGACAGAAAATCTAACATTTTTGGTGCAAATGTGTTTAATGAGAAAGCGATGAAGCAATTTTTAACTTCAGATGCTTTAAAAGGAGTTAGAGACGCAATCCAGCACGGAACTAAAATAGACAGAAAACTGGCAGATTATATCGCCATGGGAATGAAAGAATGGGCGTTATCAAAAGGTGTTACACATTATACACACTGGTTTCAGCCGCTTACAGGAACAACAGCAGAAAAACACGATGCTTTTTTTGATATTTCTTATGACGGAAGTGATCCTGTAGAAAAATTTGGCGGGGCACAATTAGTACAACAGGAACCGGATGCATCAAGTTTCCCGAATGGCGGAATCAGAAATACATTTGAAGCCAGAGGTTATACGGCCTGGGATCCAACTTCTCCGGCATTTATTTACGGAACAACATTATGTATTCCGACCGTTTTTATCGCTTATACGGGAGAAGCTTTAGATAATAAAATTCCGTTATTAAGAGCTTTATCAGCAATGGATGAAGCTGCTACGGAAGTTTGTAAATATTTCGATAAAAATGTCAAAAAAGTAACGGCAACTTTAGGCTGGGAACAAGAATATTTTCTGATTGATAAGGCATTAGCGAATTCTCGTCCTGACTTAATGATGACAGGAAGAACTCTATTAGGACATACTTCTGCAAAAGGACAACAACTTGACGATCATTATTTTGGGTCTATCCCAACACGTGCTTTAACGTATATGAGAGATTTAGAGCAAGAATGTATGTTGCTTGGAATCCCTGTAAAAACGCGCCATAACGAAGTAGCGCCAAATCAGTTTGAGTTGGCACCAATATTTGAAGAAACTAATCTTGCCGTAGATCACAACTCCTTATTGATGGATGTAATGCAGAGAGTGGCTGAACGTCATGATTTTAAAGTATTATTTCACGAAAAACCATTCAAAGGCGTAAACGGTTCAGGTAAACACAACAACTGGTCACTGGCAACAGATACAGGAGTTAACTTGTTGAGTCCGAGTAAAACACCAATGAGTAATTTACAGTTTTTGACTTTCTTTATCAATACCATAAAAGCAGTTAATGATTATGAAACTTTATTAAGAGCTTCTATCGCAACAGCAAGCAACGATCACAGATTGGGAGCAAATGAAGCACCGCCGGCCATTATCTCGGTTTTTATCGGGGCACAATTGACTAAAGTTTTATCGGAGTTAGAAAGCGTTACAACAGGAAAATTATCTCCTGAAGAAAAAACAGATTTAAAATTGAACGTTGTTGGAAAAATTCCGGACGTACTTCTTGATAATACAGACAGAAACAGAACTTCGCCTTTTGCCTTTACAGGAAATAAATTTGAGTTCAGAGCCGTTGGTTCAAATGCTAACTGTTCGAACGCCATGACTACTTTGAATGCAATTGTAGCCAAACAATTGAAAGATTTTAAAATAGAAGTGGATAATTTGATTGACTCGAAAGACATGAAAAAAGATGATGCCATCTTTAATGTTTTAAGAGAATACATCAAACAATCAAAAAAGATTCTTTTTGAAGGTGACGGTTACAGTGATGCCTGGGAAAAAGAAGCGGCTAAAAGAGGTTTAAGTAATTTTAAAACGACTCCGGAAGCTATAAAAGCTAAAATTTCTAAACAAGCTTTGGAGTTATTTTCTGAATTAGGAATTTTTAATCATGTGGAAGCAGAAGCACGTTACGAAATTGAATTGGAAGAATACACTAAAAAGATTCAGATTGAAGGAAGGGTTTTAGGAGATATTGCCAGAAATCACGTGATTCCAACTGCAATTCGTTACCAAAATACTTTAATCGAAAATGTAAAAGGATTAAAAGAAATCTTCGGGAAGGAATTTGAAACCATTGCAAAAGAGCAAATCGTTTTAATTAAAGAAATTTCAGGTCATATTGAAGGAATTAATTCTAAAGTATTGGCGATGACAAACGAAAGAAAAACAGCGAATCATTTGACTGATGCTCAAAAAATGGCTGAAGCGTATTGCAATAAAGTAAAACCTTATTTTGAAGACATTCGTAATCACTGTGATAAATTGGAATTATTAGTTGATGACGAAAGCTGGACGCTTACTAAATACAGAGAATTGTTATTTACGAAATAGTTTTTTTGCCACAAATTACACAAATTAGCACAAATTCTATTTTGAATTTTTTCTCAATAATCATAAACAAAAATCATCCGCTAAGGATGATTTTTGCGTTATAAAAATTTGTGCTAATTTGTGTAATTTGTGGTAAATAATCGAGCTTAATCCCTTAATCCATAAAATAATTTTAATTAGTGAAAATTAGTGTAATTCGCGGCAAAAAAATTTTCACAATCAATATAAGGAATCATTCAAAGAATTAAAAAAAGGGATTATCTTTGCACCACATCAACACAAACTAATTTTCATGAGTTCAGATTCTAGCAAAAGGTACGCACAAAGAGGTGTTTCGGCATCAAAAGAAGACGTACACAACGCCATAAAAAATATTGATAAAGGTTTATTTCCTCAGGCATTTTGCAAAATTGTCCCTGATTATTTAACTCAGGATTCAGATCATTGCTTAATTATGCATGCTGACGGAGCGGGTACAAAATCGTCTTTGGCATACATGTATTGGAAAGAAACCGGAGATATTTCAGTTTGGAAAGGAATTGCTCAGGATGCTTTAATCATGAATATTGATGACTTATTATGTGTTGGCGCAACCGATAATATTTTGCTTTCATCAACCATTGGAAGAAACAAAAACTTAATTCCCGCAGAGGTTATTTCGGCAATTATCAACGGAACCGAAGAATTAATCAACGAATTAAAAACTTTTGGTGTAACCATTCATTCAACAGGTGGAGAAACGGCTGATGTTGGAGATGTAGTTCGTACCATAATTGTAGATTCTACCGTAACAGCACGCATGAAACGCAGTGATGTTGTAGATAATGCCAATATAAAAGCAGGTGACGTCATTGTTGGTTTGGCTTCTTTTGGTCAGGCAACTTACGAAAAAAGCTATAATGGCGGAATGGGAAGTAACGGATTGACATCTGCCCGCCATGACGTTTTCGGGAAATATTTAGCTAAAAAATATCCTGAAAGTTACGATGCTCTTGTTCCGGAAGAATTGATTTATTCAGGTCAGGTTAATTTAACAGATGAAGTAGAAAACAGTCCAATAAACGCAGGTCAGTTGGTACTTTCACCAACCAGAACTTACGCGCCAATTATCAAGAAAATTTTAGATACTTACACGCCAAACGAAATCCATGGAATGGTGCATTGCAGTGGAGGAGCGCAAACTAAAATTTTACATTTCGTTCAGAATTTACACATTATAAAAGACAATTTATTTCCGGTTCCGCCATTGTTTAAATTAATTCAGGAACAATCAAAAACCGACTGGAAAGAGATGTATCAGGTTTTCAATTGCGGTCACCGTATGGAAATTTACGTTCCAGAAAACATTGCACAAGACATTATCGCGATTTCAAAATCGTTCAATGTCGATGCACAAATCGTTGGTAGAGTAGAAGCAGCAGATGCTAAAAAACTAACCATTACCAGCGAATACGGAACATTCAATTATTAGAATTATAAACACGAATTTTATAAATTTACACAGATTCATTCGTGAAAATTGGTGAAATTTGTGTTTAAAAACACCATCAGCTATGTACGAATTACTTTTTTGGAGATATTTAGAAGAAGTTTACCTAAACCACCACGAAGTTTATGAAGCTCTTGTAGAAAAAGAAGAAGTGGATGGACTAGAAAAACTTCCAGTTGAGGTAATCATGAACCGAATCGCTTCGGTATTTTCTCAATGGGAAAAAGTCGATGAAAACAGCTGGCAAAATACTTCAGGAAAAGGCGCTTTTCAGGTTATAACAACTCCACAAAGCGTCAAAATCGATTGTTACGGAACCGAAGGTAAAACCATGAATAAACTGGTTGAGGTGATGGAAGAATTCAAATGTCCGTTGTATGATCCGCAAGTTCCGGAACGTTATGATGAAATGAGTGAATAAATTTGTTAACCTTCGTGATTATTTTCGTGAATTTCTGCGGAATAATTATACGACAAAGTTGCACAAACATTTCACAGAGATTCTCAAAAAGTATAGTCCCTACGGGACATTTTTTATTGGTCGTTTTTTTATTTCTACCAACATATAACTCTTAGCGGAGTAATCAAACAGATTAAAATATTTCGAGAGATTTAATGTTAGCAATTAACAGATATATCAAGAACATATAATATCTCGTAGAGATTAAATGTCGGTAGAAATACATTGATAAACCCAAAAGCATTTTGTCCCGTAGGGACTACACATTGATCATAAAATAAAAATCATTTCCCGATAGCTATCGGGAGTGGCAAAAAAAAATAAAACCCATGAATACAAGTTTCAGTTTCTCAGACAATGTTATTTTAGAAGACGACTTGGTTTTATTACGCCCGTTACAAGAATCTGACGTCGATAATTTATTAGAAATCTCAATCAACGAACCTGAAACCTGGAAATATTCATTAGTTGGCGCCGACGGAAAAGAAAACCTAATTAATTATATTAAGTCTGCAATAAAAGAGCGAGAAAATAAAAAAGAATTTCCGTTTATAGTATTCGATAAACAATCTCAAAAATACGCAGGTTCAACACGTTTTTACGATATTCAACTTGAATATAAAACGGTACAATTAGGATACACCTGGTATGGTTCAGCTTTTAGAGGAACAGGAATGAACAAACACTGCAAGTTTCTATTACTTCAATTTGCTTTCGAAACCTTAGGAATGGAGCGTGTAGAATTCCGTGCCGATAATAACAATGAACGAAGTATTGCGGCGATGAAAAGTATCGGCTGTAAAGTCGAAGGTGTTTTGCGCAGCCATATGCCAACCAGAAATGGTGATGTTCGTCGCAATTCGATTATTTTAAGTATCCTAAAAAATGAATGGTTTAACGAAGTAAAAGAAAACCTAAAGCAAAAGCTTTAAATCGCCAAAAAAGAGCCATCGGCCTCGATCCATATTGTAGTGCTGGATTTTAATCCAGTTTAACAAAGAGAATATAGCCAATACATAAAAAAATCTTCAACGGATTAAAATCTGTTGCTACAATATATATTGTCCCTACGGGACTTTATAAAAATCCATGCAAATCATTTCAACGGATTAAAATCCGTTGCTACAATATAAATCGTCCCTACGAGACTTTATTGAAATTTAAAATTTAATTCTATCCATCTTTCAATAAAACACCCTGATCTTTTCTAATTTTCACAATTAATTGATTAACATACGTTCTTATTTTCGGAGGTAAAGAATTCCAATTTTGATCTTTCTTAAAACTTCTGCAATCGTCTAAATCACATTCGATGGCACGAATTGCATATTTTTTATTTTTATAAACCGTAATAATTTTTACGCGTCTTATTTCGTCATTTTCATTTCGGGTTCCGTAAATAAGTATAGGGTCAATATAACCGTCGCCATCAATATCTTTATTGCTGCAATATTTTGTCCAGAACCAGATAGTAGTTTCTTTTGGTTCAGTATTTTCGAGTAAGTCATTGATTCTCCATTTTTCAAGAAAACCGCCATGATCATTTACTACCAAAACCGCCTGAATCTTGGTATTTAAAGTGTCTTTTTTAGAAATATTTTTTTGATTTTCGCACAAAAGCAATTCATAAACGCCGCCTTTATCTGAATATTCAAATGCTTTATAAATAGGAAAATCCGAAACGCCGTCTAGTTCTCTTTCCGTTATTTCTTCCTTAGTTAATTTATAACTTTCTACTTTTTGCGAGAAACTGAATATCGAATAAGAAAGCAGCAGAAACAAAAAATATTTTTTCATTTTATCGAATGTGTTTTTATAACTCAAAGATATTCAAAACCTTTTTAGCTTAAATTTTTTTATATTTTTTAAAAAGCATATTTTATTGTAATTTTCTGAACTAAAAACAGCATTAAATCGTTTTAGTAATCGGCTGATAATGTTGCAGGCGTAAAATAATAATAAAAAAGTATCTGATGAATATTGTAAAAAGTAAAGGTTTTCTCTTAGGATTATCCATTTTAATGTTTGGTTTTACCAATAAAATTAGCGCGCAGCAAAAAGGAACTGAAAAACGAAATCTAATTCAATACGTTGATCCAATGATCGGAACAGCAAAAATGGGACATACATATCCTGGCGCAACAGTTCCGTTTGGAAGCGTGCAGTTAAGTCCGGAAACCGATACAATTGCATACAGTTTAAACGGAAAATACAATGGAGATGTCTATAAATATTGTGCCGGATATCAATATGACGATAAAACGATTGTAGGTTTTAGTCACACGCATTTTAGCGGAACAGGGCATTCTGATTTAGGTGATTTTCTAATTATGCCAACAACCGGAAAATTACAATTAAATCCCGGAGTGGCTTCAAAACCATTATCAGGTTACAGGTCAGCATTTTCTCATACAACCGAAAAAGCAGAACCAGCATATTACAGTGTATTTCTGGAAGATCATAAAATCAAAGCCGAACTTACCGCAACAACACGCGTAGGAATGCATCAATATACTTTTCCGAAATCAGATGAAGCACATATTATTTTGGATTTAACTTCTGGAATTTACAATTACGACAAAAAAAATGTATGGACATTTGTACGCGTAGAAAACGATACTTTGATTACAGGATATCGCCAAACAAATGGATGGGCGAGAACCAGAACGGTTTATTTTGCGATGTCTTTTAGCAAACCTATCAAAAGTTACGGACAAGCAGCGCAGGAAAAAAGCGTGTACAGAGGTTTTTGGGGAAGATTCGATCAAACTAAAAATTTCCCGGAAATGGCAGGTCAAAACTTAAAGTTGTTTTTTGATTTTAATACCGAAGAAGGAGAAAAAATCAAAATAAAAATGGCGCTTTCGCCAGTAAGTTCTGCCGGAGCACTCGAAAATATGAAGAAAGAAGTTCCGGGTTGGGATTTCGAAAAAGTAAAAAAGCAAAGTCAGGAAGTTTGGAATACAGAATTGAATAAAATTCAGATAGAAACCATTCAAAAAGAAGATTTAGTCAATTTTTATACGGCAATGTATCATGCTTTTTTAGGTCCAACAGAATACATGGATTTAGACGGAAATTATAAAGGCCTGGATATGAATGTTCATAAAGCCGAAAACTTTAAAAATTACACAAGTTATTCGTTATGGGATACTTACAGGGCTTTGCATCCTTTATTTAATTTGGTTCAGCCAACGCGAAATTCAGATATGATTAGTTCCATGTTGGCGCATTCGGACCAAAGTGTGCATAAAATGCTGCCAATCTGGTCGCATTATGCCAATGAAAATTGGTGTATGATTGGATATCATTCCGTTTCTGTAGTGGCAGATGCGATCGTAAAAGGAAATACTAATTTCGATCCTGAAAAAGCGCTTCAGGCTTGCGTAAATACCGCTAAAGTACCGTATTATGACGGATTGGAATATTATATGAAAATGGGTTATGTTCCTGAAGATAAAAACGGTTCTTCGGTTTCAAAAACTTTAGAATATGCTTATGATGATTGGGCGATTGCTCAGGCTGCGAAGAAATTAGGCAAAACCGAAATTTATAATGAATTTATCGAAAGGTCTAAAAATTATAAAAACGTTTATGATGCTAAAACAGGTTTTATGCGTCCTAAATTAAACGACGGAACTTTCAAAAAAGAATTTGATCCTCTGGACACACACGGACAAGGTTTTATCGAAGGAAATTCATGGAATTACAGTTTGTATGTTCCGCAAGATCCAGCTGAAATGATTAAGATGATGGGCGGAAACGACAAATTTAATGTTCGGTTAGATTCGTTATTCAGCATGCATTTACCGGACAAATATTTTGAAAACACAGAAGATATTACAAGAGAAGGAATCATTGGAAATTATGTTCACGGAAACGAGCCTTCGCATCACGTGGTTTATTTATACAACTGGACAAATTCGCCCTGGAAAGCACAAGACAAAATCAGAATGATCCTGAAAAAAATGTACCGAAATGGTGCTGATGGTTTAGGTGGAAATGACGATTTCGGGCAAATGAGTGCCTGGTATATTTTCAGCAGTTTAGGATTTTATCCTGTTGCGCCCGGTTCTGATGAATATGCTTTGGGAAGTCCATTGGTTAAAAATGCTGTTTTTAATTTAGAAAACGGAAAGAAATTCGAAGTTGAAACTGTGAATCAATCGGATAAAAATGTTTTTGTGAGCAAAGTATTTTTAAACGGAAAACAATTGGATAAGCCATTTCTGAAACATGCAGATGTTATCAATGGCGGGAAAATTACTTTTTATATGAGTGCTAAACCAAATAAGAAGAATTATCAAATTCTATGAGTTAAACTTATCAGGTTTTTGATTTCGAGTTCCAGCAAGGTTTTCAAAGCCTTGTAGGTATGTTTTCTTCACGCATACAAATACGAAGACCTACAAGGTTTTGAAAACCTTGCAGGACTCTCAGATTGTAAAGCTGGATTAATCAAGTATTAAAATTCTTGATAATTCGTGCAATTTGTGGCGGAAGAAAAATAAAAAGAATCATAACGTAGTTTGTAAAAACTTCCCGAAATTTGCACTTCAAATAAAGACAAGTAAATATGAAAGTAAATCTAAAATCAGGAATTGATAAATTGCTTTTCGGAATGAAGCAAAACGATGTAACGGCTGCTTTAGGAAAACCTGATAAAAATTATAAAGACGAAGATGATAATGTGATTTTTGTGTACAATGCACAAAAAATCAGATTGACATTTTATCAGGAAGAAGACTTGAAATTAGGTTATTTAGTAGCTTCAAGCAATGATTTGGAAGTTTTTGGGTTCAAACTTATCGGAAAAAAAATTGCTGATGTAAAGAAAGATTTAGCTACCAAAGGAATTACAAAATACACTCAGGAAACTTTTGATACTTTCGAGAATTACTTTAACGAAGATAACTGGTTTATCCTTCAAACCGAATTTGATGAAGTAGTGAAATTTGAAGTTGGTGCGATCATCAATGAAAAAGACGAATTTGACTGGAAGTTCCCAGTTAAGAAATAATAATTGAGAAACCTTTGTCAAACTTTAAAACTTTGACAAAGATATACGCGCGCAAAGTCATTGCGAGGAACGAAGCAACCGCACTAAAATAAGTAAATTATCTAATCAAAAGAGACATTCGAGATGAGATTGCTTCGTTCCTCGCAAAGACAAAACAAAAAAAAACCGACAATCACTTGTCGGTTTTTTTATGTTATTCGTTAAAAGATATTATCTTTTTAACCATGCATTTTTAAGTTTTTCTTTTGAAGCATCAGTTGCTTTAAAAGTTTCTGTTTCTTCGTATGGTAATTTTACAGTTCCTTTTATAGTTTCTTCTTTACCAGCACGTTTTATTTGAAGCGTGATAGGATCGTTTTCTTTCCAGTTTTCACTTTCTGTAATCAAGTCATAAATATTAGTCAACGAATATGGCTTGTTGTTTACAGATAAAATAATATCACCGCCTTTTAAATTTAAGTTTTTAAAGAATTCGTTTGATTCAATATCAGAACGAACAGCAATTTCTTTAGTTTGTTTGTCAACTGAGATATATGGAGTTTGTCCTTTTATGAAAACTGCTCCGGCTTTTTTCTCAGATGATTTTGTTACACCAACTTTTGCCAAATAAAAATCGTAAGGAATTGGAGTTGTTCCTGATACATATTTAGTCAAAAACTCACCAACTTCAGGATACGTTAATTGTGTAATTTTAGCAAAAAGTTCATCATCATTAAATGGTTTTTCAATACCATATTCACTTGATAATTTATGCATTAAATCAAGAATCCCTCTTTCTCCGTTGCTTTTTTCTCTAATAATAATATCAATACACATTCCAATTAAAGCACCTTTTTGATATACATTTAAGTATTGGTCTTTATAAGGCTGTACTAAAACATTTTTACTCATTGTTGTAAATGACATTGTATCGTTTAAACCTTTTGCCTGTTCAATTTTATCGGCAATACGAGTATAAAACTCAGATTCATTAATTAAGCCCTGATTGATTTGGAAAAGGTTTGCAAAATATTCTGTTACACCTTCATACATCCATAAATGTTCAGACATTTTTGGATCGTTATAATCAAAAAACTGAATTTCTTTTGAGTGAACAGTTAATGGTGTTACGATATGAAAAAACTCATGCGAAACAACGTCTTTCATAGATTCTACCAATTTTTCTTTTGGCATAGATTCCGGCAAAACAACTGTAGTTGCAGTTGGATGTTCTAATGCTCCAAAACCGTGTGCATCATCTTTTGCCATACTTGACAAGTATAATAAAACAGTATATTTTTTAGTAGCATTTACTTTTCCTAAAAAGTTTTTCTGAGCTGTCATCATCGTTTTCATTTCCGGAGTAATACTTTCAGCAGTAAATTTTCCTGTTGGAGAATAAACAGCAATCAAAATATCCATTCCGTTAACGTTAAATGTAGTATAATCAGGTTTAGAATACATAATTGGATTTTCTACCAAAACGGCATAACGAGGCGTTGTAAAAACGTCACTTGATTTGCTTGCATCCTCATCATTCATTGAAGTTGCTCCCCAAAGTGTTTCAGGATGCGTGATCGTAACTTTGTAAGGAACATCTAATTTATCCTGAAAATAACCAACAAAGCCATGTGTATTAACCATAAAGTTAATTCCGGCATTTATATTAGTTCCTGCAGGCGAAAAAACATCATCATTACCAAATCCTGTTCCTTTTTCAGTATCAAAAGTGTCTCCAACTAAATAAGTAACTTTTTTTAATGTTTTTGCATTAGAAATCGACCACGAATTATCGTCAATTCTTTTTACAGTCAAGGCATTTCCTTTAGCATCAAAAGCTTTAAAACCATCTGAATATTTACCATAATTATCCGTAGAATAAGTTCCCGGAACTGTTTTAGGAATGCTGTAAATAACTTCGTCCGTTTTTATTTGTGGAGGTGTAACCGTTACCAGAACCTTGTCATCTTTTACATCGACAAGATTGATGTTGACATTTACGACATTGCTTTTTGCAGCACCCGCTGAGCTACCCGTTTTACAGCTCCAAAGTGTTACTGCAAGAGCTAAAGTGTAAAATATTTTTTTCATTTGTTTGTGTTTAGTTATTTGTATTTGACTTACAAATTGTAAAAAAGTTACAGAAAATTTAAAATATAAAAAAAAAACTCCTGAACGCAGGAGTTTTAATCTTAGTCTAGTTTGTTTTTTATATAATATTTACCATCCAAATCTTCATCAAAATCATCTATTTTAACGGGTTTTGGTTTCGGTTTATTTGCAACTGCCTTTTTTTTCCACATCTCAAATTTTTCAAGTGGCATCTTCTTCTTCATGATCTCCAGAACTTCTTTTTCTGCCAATCCAAATTCTTTTTTTATGATTTCAAATGGATTTTTTTCTTCTAAGGCTAACGAAACAAGTTTTTCAGTTTGTTCCCAATTCAATTCTTTACGGTTACTCTTTTTCATCACGTGAAAATTAATTCAAATAGGGGTTAATGATTAATAGATTGATTTTCAATTTAAGTATCAATATTAATAAAAAAAATAATTAGTTGGTTCGATCGAGTACGTTTTTTTTTATGTTTTTAACTGTTTTTTGCAGATCTGGTTTTTTGAAACGGAATTTTTAATAAATTTTTCAATTTATTGTTTTCTTCCAAAGCCATGTGAGTATCAACTCCGTATATTAATTTTTCTTTTGGTAACGTGGTAAAAGTGCCAAAAAGGCGATCCCAGACTGAAAATATATTTCCGTAATTACTATCTGTATAAGGCATAACATAATGATGGTGAACTTTATGCATATTTGGAGAAACGATAAAATAACTCAGGAAAACATCCAGTTTAACGGGCATATTAATATTTGCATGATTAAATTGTGAAGCTATAACGGATAAGGACTGGTACAGAAATACCATCCACATTGGAGCTCCTGCTATCAAAACGCCAAGAGTTGTAAATACGAACCTGATTATGCTTTCACCCGGATGGTGCCTGTTGGCAGTGGTTGTATCAATCCAGGTATCCGTATGATGAACAATATGAAAACGCCATAAAAATTTTATTTTATGCTGAATAAAATGCGCCAAATAAGCGCCAATTAGATCTAACAAAAGCAATCCGAGAATAGTATAAAGCCAAATTGGAATTGAAGGAAGCCATTGCAAAATACCAAAATGATTTTCAGTTGTCCAACCGGCAGTTTTAATTAAAATAAAAGCCAAAACAAAATTGACAATTATTGTGGTAAAAGTGAGAAAGAAATTGATTCCTGCATGATGCCATTTTCTGTATTTCATCTGAAATAACGGAAAAGTATTTTCGATTAACCAAAAAGCAGTTATTCCTCCAACCAAAATTAAACTTCGGTGCGAAGACGGAATCGTACTAAAATAAGCTATAATTTGATTCATAATAAATATAGATTAAAGCAGACAAAGGCTTTCTTTTTTTTATTATAAAATTTAATGTAACCCGAATTTGGTGAAAAAAAGAAAGAGAAAATCTAATATAAATATAAGATTTTCTCTTCAAAATAAGTTACTTAACTAAGTATTTATGCTTTTTTGATCAGGCTAATTAAGAATAATAATACCCAGGCACCACCTACGGCAATCAGGATCTGCCAAAGCAAACCGCCACCGCCAATACCAAGATTACCCGCAATCCAGCCACCAATAATTCCGCCAATGATTCCGACGATGATATTGCCAATTAATCCAAAACCTGCGCCTTTCCAAATTTGACCTGCTAACCATCCTGAAATGGCGCCTATAAGTAGAAAATATAAAAATTCCATATTTAAAGTTGTTTATTGGTTATTGATTTATTTTGAGAAATTATGCTTCATCGTGATTCTGTAATAAGGACTTGTAAATAAATCCGGCTACAATAGCGCCCAAAATAGGTGCTGCCCAAAATAACCAAACTTGTGATAATGGTTCTCCACCAACAAAGATAGCTTGTGATAATGATCTTGCAGGATTAACCGAAGTATTTGTAATAGGAATACTGATTAAGTGAATTAATGTTAAGGCTAAACCAATTGCAATACCGGCAAATCTTCCGTTTGCAAATTTATCTGTTGCGCCTAAGATTACTAATAAGAAGAACAATGTTAATACAAATTCGGCAATAAAAGCAGAACCTAAAGAATATCCGTCAGGCGAAAATGCTCCAAATCCGTTTGATGCAAAAGCGCCGGCTTTAGTATTATCAATTACAAAACCTGCTTTTCCTGATGCAATTGTATATAAAGTTCCCGCAGCAGCGACAGCTCCAATACATTGAGCAACAATATAAGGTACAAGATCTTTTGCCGGAAATCTTCCGCCAGCCCAAAGACCAAATGAAACTGCCGGATTAAAATGTCCGCCAGATATGTGTCCAACAGCATAAGCCATTGTCAGCACCGTTAAACCGAAAGCTAAAGCAACACCAGCAAATCCAATTCCTAAATTAGGAATTCCCGCTGCAAATATTGCACTTCCACAACCTCCAAAAACTAGCCAATAAGTTCCGAAAAACTCTGCAAATAATTTTTTCATAATAAAAATAGTTTAATTAATACTTGATTGTTAAAGGGTATATTGGTATGCCCATAGAATCAAAACAATTTGTAAGGGCAAACGTACAAATAAAATCCATTTTGGCAAGCCGAAACTTGCTTTTTTATTTTGAAACATAAATAAATTCGCAGGAAAGATAGCAACTAGCAATGCTATAATTCCCCAGGCAGCATAATTTGAGGTGTAGGAAATTGTAAGGAGAATGCCCAATATTATTTCGGCAATTCCGCTTAAAAGGTTAATTAATTTGGGGTTTTTAAATATTGGCGGAATGATTCTGATATACATTCCGGGACTTCTGAAATGATTAAATCCGGCAATTATATAAAGAAAAGCCATTACGTACAAATGCCAGGGTAAATTCATGATAGGTTATTGTTTATCACGAATTTATAAAAAAATTAACAATTACTGTGTTACAGTGGTATTTTTTTTAATTCTTGGCAAAAAGGATTACTTTTTAGGCTTAAAATTTACATTCATAATAATTATGGCAAAAATAATTAAAACGATTCCAACCCATTGAGAAAAGATAACTTTTTCATTCAAAAGGAAATAAGCCATCATTACAGAAACAGGAAGTTCAAGTGCAGAAACGATACTTCCCAAACCAATTCCGGTTAACGGAAAACCTGCAGTCATTAACATCGGAGGAATAATAGTACCAAATAAAGCCAGGACAATTCCCCATTTCATGAAAATTTCAAGATTAAATGATCCAGCCTGAGTTGCAAATGCGAATGAAAATACGATTATAGCACCGCCTAAAAGCATATATAAACTTCGTTGTGCAGATGAAATTTTAGTTGCTACGCGGTTTGCAGTAAACATTGTTGTAGTAAATGAAGCTGCTGCCAAAATTCCCCAAACAAGACCTCTCCAATCCAGTTTTACATCATTATGAATAATATTGGTTGCTAAAACAGTACCAATAAGTACAATGAAAACAGCTATTACTTTTTGTTTGGAAGGCAGTTTTTTTTCTAAAATCATTTCAAGCAAAACACCCATCCAAACGGTTTGCATTAATAGAACGATACCAATAGATACGGGAATATATTTTACAGCCAAATAATAAAACAAACTTGTCATTCCTAAAGAAGTCCCGGCAAGCATTAAACTGAATATGTTTTTTGATGTTGCTTTTACAACATTTTCTTTATGTTTTATTTTCTGGAAAGCGTTGATTATTAAAATACCAATAATTCCTAATACAAATTGAGATGTTGTTACTTCGGCAGTTGTATATCCTTCTGAATAAGCCATTTTTACAAAAGTGGCTAACATTCCATAAGTTGTGGCTCCTATTGCAACTAAAAATACTCCTTTTAATACATTATTTTGTGACATCTTAACTTGTTTGTTTTAAAAAATTAAAGCCGGCAAAGATAGTCTATTTTATTTAAGATTTAATAGAAAACAGCAGTAAACGTTATTATTAATAGTGTTTTTGGGTTTCTGTTATACTTCAAAATGAGAATTTGACAGAATAAAAAAACCATCAAAATTAGATTTTGATGGTTTTATAATGTCTCACAGAATAATTCTCTTACTCTGTTCGTTATTTTATAAAAGAATTATTTGGGTTGATTTTGATACATTTCGATTTCAAAAATCAAAGTTGCATTTGGCGGAATAACGCCTCCGGCACCTTTTTCACCATAGGCTAAATTAGCAGGAAGATAGAAAATTGCTTTTTCTCCATCAGTTAAAATATCCAAAGCTTCGATAAAACCAGGAATCATGCCGTCTTTTTTTCCTGCTGTAAAAGGAAAAGCCTGATATCCTTTTTGAGCATCTCTGTTTGCATCATATTTACCATATGCTTTTGCAACTTCGGCTTTGCTGCTGTCAAAAAGATTTCCGTCTTCAAAATATCCTGCATAATGAAAATAAATAGTAGATCCTTCAGCTGGTTTTACACCATTTCCTTTTTGAGTTACCACATATTTTAAACCAGACGCAGTTGTTACAGCATTAGGTTTTGCAGTTGCAAAATAAGCTGCTTTATCAGTTGCTACTTTTTGACTTTCTGCTTTTTTAGATTCTTGTTTTTTAACATCATCAGTAAAAACTTTTACAGCATCAAACTTTTTGGCAGCAGCACCTTTGCGTGTAATGGTGATTTTTGTGATAATATCATCCTGAACAATTTTATTAACAACGCTCATTCCTGAAACTACATGACCAAAAATGGTATGTTTTCCGTTAAGCCATTGTGTATCTTTATGTGTGATGAAAAATTGGCTTCCGTTTGTTGCAGGTCCTGAATTGGCCATTGCCAGAACTCCGCCTTTATCAAATTTTAATTCAGGAACAAATTCATCTTTAAATGAATATCCGGGATCTCCGGAACCGTTTCCTTGCGGATCTCCACCCTGAATCATAAAATCATTAATAACTCTGTGAAATTTTAATCCGTCATAAAAAGGTTTTCCTTTAAGTTTTTCCACTTTTACATAAGGATTTTTACCTTCTGCCAAAGTAATAAAGTTTGCAACTGTTACAGGAGCTTTTACATATTCTAATGATAAAACAATATTGCCTTTTGTTGTTGCAATAGTTGCAAAAATACCTTCATTAAGATTTGTTGCAGCAGCTGTTTTCGTTGTTGTTGCAGCTTTAGGCTTTGCAACAGGTTTTTTTGTCGTTTGTGCTTGAATATTTACGATCGCCAAGCAAAATAAAAATAGAAATTTAAACTTCATTTTGTTTCGAATTTAAGTCTATGTTAGTTTTATAAATATACTATTGTGGTTTTTCTAATAATTGAATTTCGAAAATAATATTAGCATTTGGCGGAATCACGCCTCCGGCTCCTGTTGCTCCATATGCCAGGTGAGACGGAATAAATATTGTTGCTTTGTCTCCAAATGAAAGCTGTTCAATTCCTTCGATAAATCCAGGAATCAGACCTTGTTTGCTTCCTGCAGTAAATGGAATTGGCTGATATCCTTTTGCTTCAGCTCTCGCTGCATCGTATTTTCCAAAAGTTTTATTTACTTCTTCTACACTTGAATCAAATAAAGTTCCATCTTCTAAGAAACCTGAATAATGAATATAAACCTGAGTTCCTGTTGCTGGTTTTTTACCAGAACCTTTTTCAGTGATTACAAATTGTAAGCCACTATTGGTTTTTGTTGCTTTTGCTTTTAAAGCGGCAAGAGCAGCTGCTTTTTCTTTCTGAATTCCTGCGTATTTGCTTTGTTCTTTTGCTATTTCTGAAAAATAATCGTGAAATACTTTTACGGCATCAAACTTTTTAGCAGCTTCACCATTTCTAATAATCGTTACAGAAACAATAGTATCGCCTTGTTTTACCTGATTTACTACTTCTTGTCCTTTTTCGACTACGTGACCAAAAATGGTATGTTTTCCGTTTAGCCATGGCGTTTCAACATGTGTAATAAAAAATTGGCTGCTGTTTGTTCCGGGACCATTATTTGCCATTGCCAGAACACCTGCTTTGTCAAATTTTAAATCCGTAATTTCATCTTTAAATTTATATCCTGTATCTCCAGAACCAGTTCCTTCCGGATCTCCGGTTTGAATCATGAAATCTTCAATAACTCTGTGAAATTTTAATCCGTCATAAAAAGGTTTCTTTTTTAAGTAATCTTTAGTTACAAATTCATTTTTACCTTCAGCAAGCGTTACAAAATTAGCAGCAGTAATAGGTGCTTTTTTATAGTCTAATTCAACAATAATATGTCCTTTGTTGGTTTCAATATCCGCATACAGACCATCAGGCAAATTGCTGTGTTCATCTTTACAAGAATAAAATGAGGTAACGGCTAATAGTAATAATAAAACACTTTTTTTCATTTTTAAAATGGTTTTTTAGTTTATTGTATCTTTTTTAGTTGGAACTGCTGGTTTTACCGCTGCAGATCTTGGTGTTAGAGGTTTTGGAGTTTGGCCCACTACTGCTGGCGCAACTGCAGTTGTTTGTCCTGCGGGAGCTGCCGTTTGCGGAGCTGCCGGATCAGGAACAAAATTACGAAGCGTCACCGTGCAAATTAAGGATTGATTGGTTCCTATTTTTTTATTGTCTCCGTGATATCCGTAAGCGATGTGCGATGGAAACAAGAATGTTACGGTTTCGTTTTTATGCATTAATTTAATACCATCACGAAGTCCCATCATAATATCCTGTTTGTCTACATAATAAGTCTGCGGACCAAGATCTGCTTCAGAATAAATGATTTTGCCATTTATATCTTTTACTTCTAAATTGTAATAGGCAATATCTCCTTTTTTTGGAGTTGAAAGATCAGTTGAATTTTTTTCGTCATAATACAGCCAATATCCTTTTCTTGTCGCGTAATATTTTATTTTCGGACTGCTTTTGATGATTTTTTTAATGACATCTTCTTCGCTTCCTATTAATTTTTTATTTCTGTCAATTGATTTCTTCATAAAAGTACCGGAAGCCTGAGAAATAGGTCTTCTCGCTTCTTCGTGTTGCTTACAGCTAACCAATAAAACAGCAAAAAGTAGAGTGTAAATGCTTAGTTTTAAGTTCATATTTGGTTATATTTTTAGTTTTGTTACTAAATCTTCAAATTTTTTCAGGGTTTCTTCCATTGAAGTTTCTGATCTTCCGCCAGCTGCATTGCTATGGCCTCCACCATTAAAATAATCTCTGGCAAACTGATTTACATCAAATCCTCCTTGTGAACGGAAAGATATTTTTATAATTTTCTCATCTTTATTTTCGATAAAAATAGCAGTAAAAACAATACCTTTTATACTTAGGCCATAATTAACAATTCCTTCCGTGTCTCCTTTTACATAATTAAAAGAATCAAGTTCTTCCTGAGTAAGCGAAGTATAAGAAGTTTTATGGTCTTCAAGAACTTTCATATTCTGTAAAGCACGACCCAATAATTGCAGGCGGCTGTAAGAACTGTTATCAAATAACAAAACCGGAATTTCAGTATTTTCTACGCCTAAATCAATTAATTCTGCGATGATTCTATGTGTATTTCCTGTTGTTCCCGGAAAACGAAAAGAACCGGAATCAGTCAATATTCCGGTATAAATACAAGTTGCGATATTTTTATCGATGTCTTGTTTTTTATCCAAAAATAAAATGAAGTTATAAATCATTTCGCAGGTAGATCCAAACGAAGTATCAGAATACATAAAAGCGGCATAATCATCAGGTTTTTGATGATGATCGATCATGATAAATGGAGCCGTTAATCTAGCAAGAGTATGTTCCATCTCGCCTGTACGATGAAAAGCATTAAAATCGAGGGTAAAAATTAATTCGGCCTCTTCTAATATTTTAGTGCAGTTTTCTTTGTCTTTTTCAAATATTTTCACGGTTTCAGAACCTGGCAGCCAGGCTAAAAAATCAGGAAAATCATTTGGGGCAATCACGGTTGCATGGTGATTATTTTTTAATAAAAAATAGTATAAAGCTAATGTAGAACCCATGGCGTCACCATCAGGGCCTCTATGCGGTATTATAGCGATTTTCTTTGGAGTTGCGAGTAATAATTGTATCGCTTGAATATCTTGTATTTTCATAGTGTGCGAATTTACATTTTTTTAATGTAATGTTGAAATCATTTTACAGATTAACACACTTTTATAAGTTAGAAGTTATTAGTTATGAATTATGGGTTTGAAATTTATTACTGAATGATTTGAATTGGGTTTTAAAGTTCCGGAGGAACGATTTATTTTGTAGCAACGGATTTTAATTCGTTGATTGTTTGGTTAAAATTTGTTGATTTGAATTGTGAATCGTTACGCAGATAAAACGGATTTGCAAGCGAAAACGGGGATTTCAACGGATTTTTTAATTCAGTTGAAGCTCAATAGTCGGGAGATAATTTATTTTGTAGCAACTAATTTTAATCCGTTGAAAATAATGATTTATGCGTTTGGAATTTGGAATTTTATTTTTTGAAATTTCTATTTGCTTTTAGGGTTTGGAGTTTAAAAAACTGGAATTTATTTTTCGATACAATCTGCGATTTATAAATACCAACAGAACCAGAAGAAAAGTAAGCAACAGTACACGCAATAGCAATGAAAATTCCGGGTTGGATTCCAAATAATTCCATTCCCATAATCGTGCAGGCGATAGGAGTGTGGGTCGCGCCCGAAAATACGGCAACGAATCCTAAACCGGCCAAAAATGCTATTGGCAACGGGATAATTAACGATAAAGCACTTCCTAAAGTGGCTCCTACAAAAAATAGCGGAGTTACTTCGCCACCTTTAAATCCGGCTCCTAAAGTAAAACCAGTAAATAGTATTTTGAGTAAAAAATCATACCACGGATTTACATTCGAAAAAGAATCCACAATCACAGGAACGCCTAATCCGGAGAATTTTGTGAACCCAAAACCTGCAATTGCAATCGCTAAAACTATTCCGCCAATAAAAGGTCTTAACGGCGGATATTTAATGTTGGAAAAAAGTGAACCCCAAAAATGAGTACTTCTTGAAAATAATAAAGCAGCAAAACCAGATAAAATACCCATTATAATAACATAAGCTAATGTTGAAATACTAATTTCAGGAACAACAGGAATGCTGTAATGTGTATGTTTTACTTGCCAAAATTCTACTGTAAAATAAGCTGTATAAGCGACCAGAAAAGATAAAACAATGCTTTTTAGATTGATTTTACTGAAATATAAAACCTCTAAAGCAAAAATAGCGCCCGTTAGCGGAGTTCCAAAAACAGAAGCAAAACCAGCACTGATTCCGAGGATGATTAAAATTTTTCTTTCAGAATTGTCTAATTTAAAAATCTTTGTAAATTGATCTGCAATTGCGCCGCCCATTTGTACGGCTGTGCCTTCACGGCCTGCAGACCCTCCAAATAAATGTGTAAGTAAGGTTCCTAAAAGTACTAAAGGAGCCATTTTAAACGGAATTGTTTCTTTAGGATTTTCGTATTCTTCGAGCAATAAATTATTGCCTTTTGTTACAGATTCTCCCCAATAATAATAACTCAAACCAACCAATAATCCCCCAAAAGGTAAAAACCAGATAATCCAATCGTGATGAATTCTAAATTGCGTAACCCATTCCAGTGAAACTAAAAAAAATGCTGATGCAGATCCGGACAAAATACCTGTCAAAATACAAATGAGAATCCATTTGAAAGTTGTCAGGAATATTTCTTTTAGTTTTTGAGATGTCATTAATTATTTAGAAAAAAATTAGCCACAAATTTAACAAATTTTCACAAATTAAAAAAGCTAGATAAAAATTGAAATTTTTTAAAGGTTCACCAAAAATAATCTTTTTAAATCTTTTAACCTCCGGCAAAAAAATAATTCTATCTAATTTGTGAAATTCATGGCAAAAAAACATTTATTGCACAACAGCAGTAAATTCAATTTCAACTAAATATTCTGGTGCAACCAATTTGCTTATCTCATAAAAACCGGTTGTAGGTTTTACATCTTTAAAAAAGGCAGAATGTGCTCTTGCAACGTCTTCAAAAGTAGCAATATTGGTAGTAAAAATTCTGGTTCTGATAACATCTTTCATTCCAACATTTAAATCTTCCAGTACTTTTTCAACACGCTCAAGAATATTATAAGTTTGTGCATACGCATCGTCAGCTTTTACTTTTTCGCCATCGACAATCGCTACAGTTCCTGAAACCTCAATGATATTGCCAATTCTTACGGCACGGCAATAGCCCATTTTGTCTTCCCACGGTGATCCTGTTAAGATATTCTCTCTTTTCATTTTTTTTGTTTTTTTGAATTTGTTCTGAATGTATAAGAACAAATTCGGGTTAGTTAATTTCGCTGCAATTTAAAAAATATGCAACTGAAAAGAAGATAAAATTCTTTGAAATCAAACTGTAAAATATTCTTTTTTGTGATATTTTCTAAAGTACTATTCTATTTGATTTCCTTCATAGAGGCGTAGTTTATTTTTAGTAACGATAAGGTTTTGCTGCAAAACTTCGATCTTATTTAATAAATGATAAATGGCATCAATACCTTCTAAATTAATTTTAAGATCATAATGCATTCGGATCATTTTTTCGACTGTAGGCAATTGTTCCGGATGCAGATATTCATCATTTTCCTGAATAATAATCTCAACCAAACCATAATTATTCAGCTCTGTTATAAAGGTATTTTCAATTTCATGATACACACAAAATTGTTTTATCTGGATTAAGTTTTTACTATTCATGATTTCTTAATTTAGCTAATTCCTGGAACAATTCTTTTTCTTTTGCGGATAATTTTGTTGGCGTTTTTAAAGTATAAGTAATGTACAAATCTCCAAATTGGTTCTCTTTTTTATAAATCGGAAAACCTTTTCCTTTTAGCTTAACTTTAGTTCCGGTTTGAGTTTCTGCAGGAACTTTAATTTTTACTTTTCCGTCAAAAGTATTTACGTAAATTTCTCCACCTAAAATTGCGGTGTACAAATCAAGCTCCACATCTGAATAAAGATTATTGCCTTCTCGTTTAAAATCAGAATTATTATCAATTAAAAAAGTAATATATAAATCTCCGTTTGGACCGCCATTTGCACCAGGTGCGCCATGATTTGGAATTTTTATAATCTGTCCGTTTTCTACACCGGCGGGAATTGTAATTCGGATATTTTTGCCGTTTACAGTTAAATTTTGTTTGTGCGTAGTATAAGCTGATGCTAAATCCAATTGCAGCTCGGCATTAAAATCCTGCCCTCTGTATTTAGCCTGACTTCTCGAACTTCTTCCTGCGGATCCATACATAGAATTGAAAAAATCAGAAAAATCACTTCCTGAAAAATCACCTCCGCCAAAACCGGAAAAATCCTGATTGCTGTCTTGCTGTTGTCTCGAATATTGTTGTTGGTTAGGATCGTAACCTGCTTTTTCAAATTCATCAGCATGTTTCCAGTCTTTTCCGTATTTATCGTATTTTTTACGATTTTCGGGATTACTTAAAACTTCGTTTGCTTCATTTATTTCCTTGAATTTTTTCTCAGCTTCTTTATCATTCGGATTCAAATCCGGATGATATTTTCGGGCTGCTTTTCGATACGCCTTTTTTATCTCAGCTTCAGTTGCTGATTTGGTGATCTCTAGTGTTTTATAATAATCAATAAAATCCATTACTTTGCTATTTTTACTAAAATTAAACAAAATAATGGATTTATGAAAGCGTAATCAGGATATAAAATCCAATCTAGCGAAAGAAATTGTAATCATGTATATGATCATACATATCTATAATTTCCAATTTATATGGTTTTTCACTTAAAGGCAATTTATCAACATCAACATAAAATGAATTACCAGTGATATTGCTCACGGTCAGTACTTTATTTTGGTTGCTATCGTATACAATAGCCGATTTTAAGGTTTTATTCGCAGTAACATCGATTTTATCAACGGCAATAGATTTTGATGCATCAACCAGATATTCAACTTCATGATATCTGTTAATCATTAGTCCCAACGTAACAGTTTGCATTTTTTTGAATACGTTATAATATCTTGCACCCATTTCTCTTTGACCGGCTGCATCAAAATGTATGGCATCAAAATTATTGTTAGATTTTGAAATCACCGTTGGAAATTCTGAATCAGCAAAACCTGTATTTAATACTCTGTTTGGAGTGTTTTTTATAATATTCTGCTGTGCTCTTGCATTTCCGGTATTATTGACCCAATACGCAACCATACCGCCAAGTATAAACGGAACTTCCTGAATATCTTGCTGATGAATATCACTACGCATATCTGCAATCATTTTATCAAGTGTTTTTTGATAATCGGCCCAGCCAACGTTCGCTTCACCCTGATGCCAAAGTATAGCCGATAATCTGCTTCCTGGAAAATTATCCAAAACATAATTTACCCTTTGCATCGCATCTGTATATAAGTTCTGACCTTTTGTCCAGTATAAAATACTGCTTGCCGCATAACCACAAGGAATAATTAAAACCTTCCTTTTTGAATTTTTAAGGACATCATTTACATATAAGTTTGAAAATGTAGTAACAAAACCAACTCTGTCTGTTGGTTGCTCTTGTCCAGAAATCCAATGCTGGTTTTCCAGGTGCAATTTTGTAATCTTGTCCGTCAAATCTGTTAAGAGAATAAACCCTTGTGCTTACAGTATCGATCGCTTTATTAAGCTGATACCCATAATGTGTATTCGATTGACCAGCAACTAAAATGATATCATATCCTTCATTATTTTCTAAGCCGGAATTTGTATTATTTTGTGCTGTTGATATTTGGAAACAAAAAAGTAATAATAGTAGTTTTATATATTTCATTTTGTTATTTTTTAATAATTTTTAATTGCTCAACAACATTATTTTCAAGTGTTACTGATACAAGGTGAATTCCTGTTTGAAAACGATTTACTGATATTACAGCCACATTTTCGTCATATTGATTTTGAAATTCCAATTGCTGACTTTGATTATAAATAGCGATACTTTTAATTTTTGATGTTGCAGATACCGTGATATCATCAATTGCAGGATTTGGATAAATTGATACATTTTCTGTTTCAATTGTTGGTTCAATCATTTTTGATGTACTCACTTTTTGAGCTGTTACATCATTTTTGACAGTCATTCTCAGAAATTCATTATAATATCTTGATCCCATTTCTCTTTGGCCAGCGGCATCAAAATGAATATCATCAAAATTATTATTTGGTTTTGAGATTACCCTTGGAAACTCTGAATCAGCATATCCTGTATTTTGTACTCTGCCAGGAGTGCTTTTAATAATTTGCTGTTGTTTTTTTCTGTCAGCTGTATAGTTAGCCCAATACGGAACCATGCCGCCTAATATAAATGGAACTTCCTGAATGTTTTTTTGAACAATATCAGATCGCATGTCACCAATCATTTTATCAAGTGTTTTTTGATAATCGGTCCAGCCAACATTCGCTTCGCCCTGATGCCAAAGTATAGCGACTAACTTACTTCCCGGAACATTTTGTAAAACGTAATTTACCCGTTGCATGGCATCTGTATATAGGTTCTGACCTTTTGTCCAGCTTAATATACTGCTTCCGGCATAACCGCAAGGAATAATTAAAACCCTTCTTTTTGAATTCTTTAAAATATCGTTTGCATAAAGATTAGAAAATGTAGTAACAAATCCAACTCTGTCAGTTGCTCGTGTCCAGAAATCCAATGCCGGTTTTGCAGGCGCAATTCTATAATCTAATCCGTCAAATCTGTTCAGAGCATATACTCTAGAACTTACAGTGTCTATGGCTTTGTTAAGTTGGTAGCCATAATGAGTATTTGATTGACCGGCAACCAAAATTACATCATACGAAACATCATTGGCATCTGTTGGAACTTTTGTAGTTTGTGCAACAGCTGTCCTTAATCCCAAAACAGTTAACAGGATTGTAAAAAATAATAGTGTAGTTTTCTTCTTCATTAATTCTTTATTTAGTTGTCTTAAAAATCTCATTTACCATTTAAATCTGAAATAGATTTGTAAATAAAGTGTGATATTTTTTGCAAAGGTAAATTCTTTAATTTCGGTTTTTTCTTATTTTTTGCTAAAATATTCTTCTAAGGAAAAGAAAAGTCTTATCTTAATAATGATTAAACGTATTGGTCTGTTAATAAAAATGGATTTAACCGCACAAAATGTTTAATGGAAGGTTTTTCGTTAAACTATTGTTTATTAAATAGTTGAAATGTTATTCTTTATTTAAAAAAAATCAATTTTTGGGCTTTAAGGGAGTAGTAGTTAATTTGGCAAGTTTTTTGCTTCAAAAAATTAAGCTAATATATTGTTATAAAAGTCTTAAAGTCGTACAGCCTAATTAAATTATGTTATTTTTGCGAAGCTATACTTTAGATTTTATAAAATTATAAAAGCCGATTTCGATAATACTTTTTCAATGAAGCACATTTTATTTTTCATATTACTTTTTACAGCTGTAACAGTATCAGCACAGACAGAATTTAGTACAAAATTCAAGTCTATTCCTGCGCCAAAGTTTAGCGCAAAACCGAAAAAGACACCACTTCCCGAGGTCAAAGATCCTCAGGCAGATAATCTGGATGTTCCAAGTATCAACACACCAAATGTTTTTGATAACACGACGAACATTATGCCTAAATCACAACTTCAGGTAGGAGCAGAAAAAAGTAAATTTACAATGTCTACAGAAACTGATTTTGCCAATCCCGGCGATCGTTATGTCGCTAAAATGGAAAAAGATGTAGACAGAGCTTTAAAAGATGCAGGTTTAAGAGAAGGCCGCGGACAATTAGTCAAGAAAAATATTTCTTTGGGAGAATTTAAAACCAAGTCGCAATATTTTATTGTAAAATTCCGTGATTTTGGGGCAATCGATGGCGATTTAGTAAAAGTATCTTCAAACGATCAGGTTATAAAAGAGCAATTATTTTTAGATTCTAATTTTAAAGATGTAAAAATAGTACTCGTAAATGGTTTTAATAAATTAGATTTTGAAGCCCTGAATATTGGAACATTAGGAGGCAACACTGCAGAAATTCAGGTTTACGACGATAAAGGCGCATTAGTAACCAATGATTATTGGGACAATCTTGCTGCCGGATTTAAAGCTTCAATAATAGTTACGAAAGAGTAATCTTTAAGATACTAAGTTGCTAAGGTTCTGAGTTGCTAAGTTTAAAATCTTAGGTCCTTAGCAACTCAGAATCTCAGAACCTTTTTATAAACCTTCTTTCAAATGTTTATAATTAGATTTAACTGTATCTAAAACTTCTTCCATTTTACCGCCAAGCATTAATTTTGTCATAGATTTTGCCATACCAACAACTTGTTTCCATTCTACTTTTGGTGGCATTGCGAGTGCATCCGGATTTGTAAAAATATTTAGTAAAACCGGACCATTATGTCGAAAAGCATTTTCAATTGCAGCTTCGACTTCTTCCGGTTTATGAACATTTACACCCTGAAAACCCATTGCCTGAGCAATTAAAGCAAAGTCAGGATTAACCATATTCGTTTCGTTATCGGGTAAACCACTTACTTCCATTTCAAGTTTAACCATTCCCAAAGCCTGATTATTAAAAACTATAATTTTGACAGGAATATTATATTGATGAATAGTCGCCAAATCACCCAATAACATAGACAATCCGCCATCGCCACACATCGCAATAACTTGTTTTTCAGGATGTGCCAGAGCTGCACCAATTGCCATTGGCATTGCATTTGCCATTGATCCGTGATTAAAGGAACCCAGCATTTTTCGTTCGCCGGTAGCTTTAATAAAACGGGCTCCCCAAACGCAGGTCATTCCGGTATCTACCGTAAAAATCGCATCTTTATTGGCTAATTTATCAATGATATGAGCCACATATTCTGGCTGAATCGTGTCTTCTCCGCCATTATCATCAATATAAATGTTCATATTTTCTTTTACACTTTCGTAGAATTTAAGCTGTGCCTGTAAAAAGCTATCATCTGTTTTGGTGTCTAATAATGGCAATAAAGCTTCTATAGTATCAGCCACATCACCACATAATCCCATATAAAGATTAGCTCTTCGGCCTAAACGTTCTGTGCTTGTATCGATTTGGATGATTTTATTGTCTGTAGGCATGAATTTATCATACGGAAAATCAGTTCCTAACAATAAAACCAAATGTGATTCGTGCATACTATGATAAGCAGAAGGCTGACCAAGTAAACCCGTCATTCCTATTTCGTTAGGATTATTAGGCTGAATGCTCATTTTTCCACGGAAAGAATATCCTACAGGAGCTTTAATGTGTTGGGATAATTGCACCACCTGATCGTGTGCCTTTTCTGCTCCAATTCCGCAGAATAAAGTTATTTTGGTACTTTCATTTATAGCTTTTGCCAATTGTTGTAATTCAAAATCAGAAGGTCTGATAACTGGATTACAATGAAAATATTGGGTAGAGATATTGCTTTCAACCGCTTTTAATTCCGAAACATCGCCGGGCAAACCAATTACGGCAACACCTTTTTTGCCCAATGCGTGCTGAATGGCCGTTTGTATAATTCGGGGTGCTTGTTCAGCCGTCATAATCATTTGGTTATAACAACTGCAATCATCGAAAAGCTTGGTCGTATTGGTTTCCTGAAAATAATCCATTCCCATTTCGCTCGTATTAATTGTCGATGCAATGGCTAACAGAGGTATATGCGAGCGATGCGCATCATACAAACCATTAATTAAATGCACATGTCCCGGGCCGCAGCTTCCGGCGCAGACCGCAAAACCATCTAATTCGGCTTCGGCAGCTGCGGCATAGGCACCAACTTCTTCATGGCGAACATGAATCCATTTTATTTTTCCGTTTCTGCGAATGGCATCATTAAAATGATTTAAACTATCACCGGTAACGGCATAAACGCGTTTTACCCCAGCTTCTACCAACATATCAACTAATTGTTCTGCAACTATTTTACTCATCGATTGTATTTTTAAAATTAATATTGAGATCGTATAAACATTGGTTATGATAGTTTACTTTCTTTAATGATTACATTTTAAAATACATTTGGTTAGGATGTAAAAGCGATTTTGGTATGTGTCTATAAATTTAAGGAAATCTAAGGGACTAAGGTTCTAAGTTGCTAAGTTTTTTTTAAAAGAAGGTACTAAGATGCTAAGATTCTGAGTTGCTAAGTTTTTTTTTAAAAGAAGGTACTAAGATGTTAAGATTCTGAGTTGCTAAGTTTTTTTTATAGAAGGTACTAAAATGCTAAGATTCTGAGTTGCTAAGTTTTTTATTTTAAATTCAAAGCAAAAAGGTTTAAAAAATAATGTGTAAAACTTTATTTCTTAAACCTTTTTTAATCTTAGAGTCTTAGCAACTCAGAATCTTAGCATCTTAGTGTCTCAGCATCTTAGACTAAAACGGATTCGCAGTAACTCTAAACTTCATATCTGCTTTTACAGTTACATCTTTGGTAAGTGTTTCTTTTAGAGTAACCTGAGTTCTGATTTTGTATTTATCTGCTTTAATGTATTGATCAAGTCTTTTATCGGTGCAAACCAAATCAATCATATTAGTAGTTTCGGTTATATTATCCTGATACGCCAATTCTATTTCGTCAGAATCAGTTGTTGAAATATACAAATGAATAGATTTTAAAAACGTAAATGTTTTGTCAGCAGGATTTGTAATCGTTAGTTTCAGTGATTTTAGTTTTACATCTTTCACTAAACTCGCCTTGGTTTTATTGTTTGCAAATTCAGCCGATGAATTTGTAGTTACGTCAGGCGTAATAATTTCAGTTGGTAAGTTAATAGGAGCAGTACTTTTTATCTGAATTGAGGTTTCGTTAGAGATAGTAAAGCTCAATAAATCATCAACAGCACTACAAGAATTTAAGAATAAAGACAAGAAAAGAGAAAGGGCAATTATTTTTGATTTCATAAAATGGGGTTTTCCTTAAAATACGTTTTTATTTGAAGGTTGGTTTTTTCTTTTTGAGGTTAAAAGGGAGAAATGTTCAAAGGGACAAAGTTTTTTTTGAAGGTACTAACTTTTAAAAGTATAGAATAAAGAAAAGCAGTAATAAAATCACAAATTTTTAAAACCTTTGAACCTTTGTAACTCTGAACCTTAGTACCTAAAAATCGGAACGGTGAAAAAAAATATTTTTTTCACCGTTCCGATTTTTCAATTTCGAATATAAAAAGTATTTTTGCGCATGCAACACAACGTACTTATTTTAGATTTCGGATCGCAATATACACAGCTTATTGCGCGTAGAGTTCGCGAATTAAATATATTCTGCGAAATTTTCCCTTACAATCACTTTCCTAGTGATTTATCACCTTATAAAGCCGTAATTTTAGGAGGAAGCCCATTTTCTGTTCGTGCAGAAGACGCTCCACATCCTGATTTATCTCAAATTCGAGGCAAACTACCTATGTTGGCAGTTTGTTACGGAGCACAATATTTAGCCCACTTTAGTGGAGGTGAAGTAGCTGCTTCGAACACCAGAGAATATGGTAGAGCTAATTTATCTTATATTAAAGAAGGTGAAACTTTCTTTAACGGAGTTTCAGAAAATAGCCAGGTTTGGATGAGTCATAGCGATAGTATCAAGGCTTTGCCAACAAATGCGGTAAAATTAGCAAGCACGCATGACGTAGAATATGCTGCTTATAAAATTGATGGCGAAACTACTTATGCCATTCAATATCACCCGGAAGTTTTCCATTCTACAGATGGATCAAAAATGCTGAAAAACTTTTTAGTAGATATTGCCGAAGTTCCTCAAAACTTTACACCAAACGCTTTCGTAGAAGAAATGGTGGGAGAATTAAAAGAGAAATTAGGAAACGATAAAGTAGTTTTAGGATTGTCAGGCGGAGTAGATTCTACTGTAGCGGCAGTTTTATTACACCAGGCCATTGGTAAAAACTTATACTGTATTTTCGTAAATAACGGTTTACTTCGTAAAAACGAATTCCAAAATGTATTAGATCAATACAAAGGAATGGGATTGAACGTAAAAGGAGTAGATGCCGGAGATCGTTTCTTAAGCGAATTAGCCGGAATCAGTGATCCTGAAACCAAACGTAAAACAATTGGGCGTGTATTTATCGAAGTTTTTGATGATGAATCACACTTAATCGAAGACGTAAAATGGCTGGCGCAAGGAACTATTTATCCTGACGTAATCGAATCAGTATCTGTAAAAGGACCATCGGCTACCATTAAATCACACCATAATGTGGGTGGATTGCCGGATTATATGAAATTAAAAATTGTAGAACCACTTAGAATGCTTTTCAAAGATGAAGTAAGAAGAGTTGGAGCTACTTTAGGAATAGATCCTGAATTATTAGGAAGACACCCTTTCCCGGGACCAGGTTTATCAATCAGAATTTTAGGAGATATTACTCCGGAGAAAGTTCAGATTTTGCAGGATGTTGACGCTGTTTTTATCGACGGATTAAAATCCTGGGGATTATACGACAAAGTTTGGCAAGCCGGAGCAATTTTGCTTCCGGTAAACAGTGTTGGTGTAATGGGCGACGAGCGTACTTACGAAAAAGTAGTAGCGCTTAGAGCTGTAGAATCAACAGATGGTATGACGGCTGACTGGGTTCATTTACCTTATGATTTCTTGATGAAAGTGTCAAATGACATTATAAATAAAGTAAAAGGCGTGAACCGTGTGGTTTACGATATTAGCTCAAAACCACCAGCAACAATTGAGTGGGAATAGTATTGTTTTTCAAATTAAGGCGTTACATTTGTAATGCCTTAATTTTTTAAACCTACTATTTATGAGAGACTTTTTAACGATTTCTCTTGTCTTTATTTTGTCTTTTAACAGAATAACTGCGCAAGATTCAATTATTGAACATAAAATTCAAAAAGGAGAAACCGCTTATTTTATTGCCCAAAAGTATAAAGTTTCGGTTGATGAAATTTACAAACTCAACCCCGAGTCTCAAAACGGAATCAAAGACAATCAAATTATTAAAATTCCGGTTCACGCTGCAGAAAAACAAAATTCAAACCAACAAAATACTCATATTGTTGTTGCGAAAGAAACGCTTTATAGCATTTCGAAAAAATACGGAGTTACGGTCGAAGCCCTTAAAGATGCAAATCCAGTTCTTGCCAACGGACTTCAAATTGATCAGGAATTAAGTATTCCGCAAAAAACTGCAAATATTTCCAAAACAGAAAGTACAGCTTCTTCAAAAGTGACCCATCAGGTTGTTGCTAAAGAATCGCTATTTAGTATTGCGAGGGAATATAATGTTTCGGTTCAGGATTTGGAAAATCTCAATAAAGATCTTCTTCAAAACGGATTGCAGATTGGTCAGACGATTTCAATTCCAAACAAAAGAAAAACCCTTGACGGAAGAGTTCGTGTAATTAATCAGGAAACAATTTTTCATGTGGTTGAACCAAAAGAAACCAAATTTTCGATTGCCAAAAAATACGAAATTTCAATCGATCAGTTAGAATCTCAAAACCCTGAAATCGTAAACGGATTAGTGGTTGGGAATAAATTAGCCATTAATACCAAAGAAATTAAACCCATAAACGAAAGCGAAGAACTAATGTTGGCTCTTGCCGAAAAACAAGTTGTGGTTGAAAAAGGAAAAGCTAAAACCGTAGAAATTGATGATTTGAAAGACAGATTGGTTGTACAGAAAGAAATGAATCAGAAAATTATAAAAATTAATGATTTGAAAGTCAATCTGAATGACATGAACGGTTCTAAAGAAAACTCGGTTGAAAAACTGCGTTTGGTTCTGGAAGCCAATAAAAATGTACAGGATATTTTAATGGCAAAATTAGATTCGTTAGTCAATACCATGAATAATGATTTAGTTGATTTAAAAAGAATGGACGTTTTGAATGTCGATGAATCAAAACGTTTAGAAAAACAATCGTATGAAAGCATCGGGAAAACCAACGAATTATCATCTCAATTAAAGAAAGAATTGGCTGAAAACCGAAAAGCATACGCCGGTTTAATGAACAAAGTAGAAAAAATTGCCGTTGAGGAAAATCAGGAATACAAGAAAAAAGTCCGCGAAAACGAGAAAAATAAACCGTCAGTTTCATTGCAGAAACGTCTTTTTTTAGAAGATATTAAACAATATAAAATAGAACAGGAGCAGGGAGATGCACAAAACCAGCTTTTGATTGCTAAAATTGATTCGCTGGATACACAGAAACAAATTGAGGTAAAAAGACATATCAGCAAAGCTTCTTTTTATAGTATGGAAGCCAGAAAATTTGATGATAAAGTTGCTCTGATAAAATTGAAAAAGTATCAGGATGAGGCCGTTAAAAATCAAAGTAAAGCCAATTCTGCTGAGGTTTCAAAAACAATTTCGCTAGAAGAAATGAAGCGTGAACTAAAGGAAAACCCGCTTAAAAATGGCAAAACAATAAAGGTTGAAGTTTTTGATAATCTTAAAGAAGTTTCAAATGGGTATTACTTAGTTTTAGGTATATTTACAGACGCATCTCTAAGAGATCAGTTGATTATCAAACTTATTGATTCAGGCGATTTTAACGCTAGTTTTTTCTTTAATATTAATAGTCTTTCTTACTATGTTTACTCAGATAAGTATCAAAATATGGAAGAAGTTTTATATCAATGCAAGAAAAAGGAAGAAGATGAGTTATATAAAAATATAATTATTGCTAAAGCAGAAATTGATCTGAGAGAATAAATTAGCAAAGAATTAACTAGTGGCTCGAATTTTGTTTTGAACAGAAATTAGTAACTTGTTTTTTGAATTAGAAATTAAATTGTTTAAACCCTACTATGAAATATTATTCAACATTATTGTGTCTTGTTTTTTTTATTACCTGTTCTGCTTTTTCACAGGAAAAAGTGGTGAAATACACGGTTGCAAAAGGAGAAACGATTAACGAAATTGCTGTAAAATTTAAGGTTACGCCTTATGATATTTATTCCTTAAATCCGGATGCACGAAATGGAGTAAAACCTAGCACGGTTTTGTTAATTCCGACAAATGCTTCTAAAGCTGCATCTAAATCAGAAGTTGCGGCAGCGAAACAAACTGGAAATACAAAAGAAGTTATTCATGAGGTTCAGCCAAAAGAAACTTTTTATAGTATCGAAAAAAAATACAGTATTTCTGATGAAGCTTTAAAAGCGGCAAATCCTTTTCTTGAAAAAGACGGTGTTCAAATTGGACAAAAATTGGTGATTCCGGCAAAAGGTTCAGCTCCAAAAACGGTTTCAGCAGTTAATAAAACAGCTAAACCTACACAGGAAAAATACATTTATCATGATGTTGTTGCAAAAGAAACCAAGTATTCAATTGCAAAACGATACAATACTACAATTGAAGATTTGGAAAAACGCAATCCGGAAATTGTGGCAAATTTACCTATTGGATATCGTTTGACTATAAAAGGAACAGCGCCTAAAACAGAAACTTCGGCTCAAACGGTTACAAATGCTGCTAAACCGGCCGAAACTAAAAAACCGACTGATGGTCCTAAAAAAGCAATTTCTTATATGGAATATCAGGTGAAGCCAAAAGAAACTTTTTATAGTTTAGGAAGAACTTTTCATATCAGTCAGGAAGAATTGACGGCTTTAAACCCGGAACTTTCTGAAGGCGTAAAAGAAGGAATGGTTTTAAAAGTTCCGGCAGGATATTTAGCCCCGGCTCCAATTATTCCTCAGGCAAAACCTGTTGAAAAACCTGCAGAACAGGCAATTGAAAAACCAGCTGAAAGAACGAATACAGGAGGTATACAAATTATTGATAAAGTGAAATCTGAAACTGTTTCTGCCAATCCTGAAGTAGTAGAATTGACAAAAAAGAGAGGTCAGACAGAACGTAAAAAAGTAGTTTTATTGTTGCCTTTTAACCTGGCAAAAATGCAAAATGATACCACAAGTGCTGCCAACAGAATTAAAAATGATAAGTTTTTGAATATGACGCTTGATTTTTATTCAGGAGCTATGATGGCAATCGATTCGGCAAAAGTTTTAAAATTGCCAATAGATGTTTCGATTTATGATTCTCAGGAAACTAAAAGTAATTCGAATATTTCGGGTTTAATAAATAAATTGCAGGATGCTGATGCTGTTGTTGGACCATTTTATCAAAGTAATGCCGAAGCCACAGCAAACTCATTACGTTTGTATAATGTTCCTGTAATTTCGCCATTATCAAAAGATTCTGCAAATCCAATTGATAATTTATATCAGACCATTCCATCAAACGATGTGGTTAAAAATGCGGTTTTCGATTACATGCGTTCTAAAAATGGAAACATTGTAGCAGTTGTAGATAAGAAAAAAGAATCTGTTGTTAATTACATCAAACAAAATCAAAAAGGAGTTGTATTTGCTGCTTTATCAGAAACCGGAGGTCTTGATGTAGCAAACCTGAAAAGTTTGTTATTGCCAAACCGAATGAATTATGTTGTAATGGAAACGGCTAATACTGCGATGATTAAAACAACCATAAAGGCTTTATTGGATTCGCAAAAAACATGTCAGGTTCAATTGGTAATTTTAGAACCAAACAGCACACTTGATACGGATGAAATTAGTTTTGAAAATTTAGTAAAATTGAAATTAATGTATCCGTCAGTGACCAGAGAAAGTGACGAACAGCCTGTTTTAATTTTTGAAAAAGAATACAGACTGAAAAACAAAGTGAACCCAAATACGTATGCAACAAGAGGATTTGATGTAACTTTTGATACGATGATGCGTTTGGTTCAGGGAAAAACATATCAGGAAACAGCAGATTTAATGACAACAGAACAAGTTGACAATAAATTTCAATTTTATAAAAAAGAAGACGGCGGACACGCTAATAAAGGTGTTTACATTTTATATTACGACACCGATTTAACTTTAAAAGTAGCAAATTAATGACATCAAAAGTAACCTATTTAGGCGATTTAAGAACAAAATCAATTCATGTGCAATCAGGAAGCGAAATCATTTCTGACGCGCCACTAGATAATAACGGAAAAGGAGAGGCTTTTTCTCCAACAGATACAGTTGCCAATGCTTTAGCAAGCTGCATGATGACTATCATGGGTATCAAAGCGCGTGATTTGAATGCAGATTTCGTTGGTTCCACAGCCGAAGTAACTAAAATAATGAATGCTGAACCAAGACGAATTGGCGCTATCGAAATTGTTTTTGACATGCAAGGTGTTGAAGATCAAAAAAACAGAACAATTCTGGAACGTGCGGCAATGACTTGTCCGGTATTTTTGAGTTTAAGTTCAGAAATTGATAAAAATATTACTTTTAACTGGAAGTAATTTTTTAAAATATACAATACGAAAAAGGCACTTTTAAAGTGCCTTTTTTTATGCCCTGAAATTCGTTTAAATCGTAAGCCAGACTCTCTAATTCTACTGTTTTTGAAAGTAATAAATTAGCTTATAATCCATTATGAAATTTCTTTCTTGCTAACTTCTTAATTTTCAATATGTAGTATTTTTTCTAAATGTGTTCAAACACATTTGGTAAAATTGATTATTTATGAAATTTACTATAGGAAAAATAGTATAAAAAATTAAAATTTTCATATTTTTTGTGTTCGAACACATATTTTTTAATTTTTTTATTGTCACTTAAAATACATTATTTACTTTAGTCAGAAATAAGCCAGTTTATGTTTTGCTTTTTATTGAAATAACAGTTTTTTAATCAACAATTTAACATTAATAAAAAACAATGTACTATTTGATTTTAGAAATCTAAACAGCAATCAGGCTTCATTTTTTTATATAGAAATATTGCAATATTTAATTATATATTTTTTTTAACTATTAATCCAAAATATCAAAATTATGAAAGTCAAAAAAATTACATTTATTATTTTATTTTGCTTTGTACACGGTTTTTCCCAGACGTATGTTTCTACAACCGGAAATGATACAAGTGGTACAGGTACAGCCGCTTTACCATTTAAAACTATTGTAAAAGGAGTTCAGGCAGCTCCGTCTGGAGGAACTGTATTAGTGCTTTCAGGAACGTATCCTGTAACGGGGCCCATTTATGTTGGAAAACCATTAACAATACAAAAAAGCGGTTCGGGTGCTGTGGTTGTCAATGCTTCGGGCTGGACAAGTACAGATACTTATGTATTAGGAATTGTAAATACAAGCAGCGTTACCATTGATGGTTTAACGATATCAAATAAAATTGGTAACGGAAGTAAAGGAATTTGGATTCTGGCAAATTCCGGCGCAACAGCCAATCTCAACAACATTACAATCAAAAATTGTGTTGTCTCAAACATCGGGTGGATTAGTAATAATCTTTCTTCAATCCCTGCCAATAGCGGAATTGTTGCAAACGCCATAAAAGTAGATGCAGGAAACGGAACTTACGCCATTACCAATGTAAAAATTGATAATAATGAAGTAAGCAATTGCGCTACGGGTTGGGGAGAAGCGGTAACGGTGACAGGAAACGTAAACGGGTTTTCGGTTTCCGGAAATACAGTTTATAATATTGCGAATATTGGTATTGTGGCTGCCGGAAATTATACTTCGACCGGAGCAATAAGCAACAATCAGGCACGAAATGGAGTCATTGCATCAAATGAAGTTTTTAATTGTATGAGTGCAGTTGCCAATAGTGCCGGTATTTATGTAGACGGTGCTTTAAATGTTACCGTGCAAAGAAATGAAGTTTACAGATGTGGAGTGGGAATTGCTGTAGGATCTGAGCAAAATACGGCAACAGGAAATGGCGGTCAGTCTACTGGTCATATTGTAAACAACAATTCAGTTTACAATAATGTCATTACAGGAGCCATTTTTGGAGGTGTTATTGGCAGCGGTTACACCACAAGCGTTGGCAATACCAAAATTTTTAATAACACTTTTTATAAAAATAGAACCGGTGCGACTATCAATGGCGTAACTACTATTGCAGGTACGGCAGTAAGTACAATTGCTAATATTTACGGAGGTGAAGTACATCTTCAAAACAGTTCGGGAATTACCTTCAAAAACAATATTCTATATGCTACAAATAGCAAAAAATTACTTTTGGCCTCTTCTGGATATACGGTTTCGAGTTTTGTATCCAACTATAATCTGTTTTACAGAGAGGGTACAACAGATTTTACCATCGATTTAACGGGAGTAAGTTTCAATGGAAGTACAACAACAGGATCTTATAATCCGACGACATTTGCAACAGCAACAGGTCAGGACGTAAATTCTGTAGTAGGATTGCCAGGATTTACAAATGCTGCAGCTTTTAATTTTACGCTGGCGACAGGAGCTTTTGCTGCAGATAAAGGAGATCCAACTTATAACAGTACGTATTCAGGAACATTAGATTTTGATGATGACATTCGCAAGAGAAATGGACGCATAGATATTGGATGCTCAGAATTACAGACAGGTTCTACATCAAAAAAAGCACCTTCAACAGAAGTTGCTGAAGAAATTGCCCCAGGTTTTGCTGTTTTTCCTAATCCGGCTTCAGATATAATTACAGTTAATTTTGGAAAAGAGATTAAAACAGCAACCGTTTCTGTGTTAGATTTAAACGGCAGAGTACTTTTAAAAGGAGAATATAATGCAGTAAATTCAGCAACCATTAATGTTTCTGATTTGAAAAAATCACAATTGGTTATTCTTCAGATTAATGCTGATAATGAATTAACAAATAATAAAATATACCTAAAATAAAAAAAGCTTTTTGGGAGCAATGGAGATTTTCTCTTTTGCTCCTTTTTTTTATTTTTAAAATTCCGTACCTTTTTAGAATGAAAAATTATACAGTAAATCATATCGAAGAAAACATTTTGCAAATAAATGGTTTAGGAGATAATCCGCTTTGGAGTAATGCAGCGGTTTTAACTGATTTTGTTTCTCCCTGGGATGATGTAAATCCCGATAAAATTGAATTTAGAGCTTTATGGGATAGCAAAAACATCTTTTTTTGCTATAAAGTTTATGATGCCATTGTGCACATAGATGCACAAGATGACTCTATTGACAGCATTGGAGAATCTGACAGGGTAGAAATTTTTTTCAGGACTGATGAAAACCTGAATCCTTATTATTGCATCGAAATTGATCCAACATCCAGAATCATGGATTTTAAAGCATCTCCCGCTAAAAAATTTGACTTTGACTGGAATTGGCCTGAAAATGATATCATAGTAAAATCAAATATCAAAGAAGATCATTTTGTTGTAGAAATAGCCATTAGCATTCAGTCTTTAAAAAACTTTCATTTAATTAAAGACAATGTCATTGAAGCAGGACTTTTCAGGGCAAAATATAAAAAACAGTCCAATAATCTCTATGAACCAACCTGGATTACATGGGTAAACCCAAATACGGAAACACCAAATTTTCATATTGCCAGTTCTTTTGGAACTTTGACTTTGGAATAATTAAAAATTGAGAATTAAAAATTAAAAATTCAATTTGAAGTTTATATAATCAGGATTTTTCAAATAGCTATGTGTTTAAATTTTTTCACGCAGATTTGGCAGATTGCTTCGCCTGTTCGCTATCTCGGGTAATGCTAAAAAAAATAAGTTTCACGCAGATTTGCAGATCAAGCAGATAAAATAATTCGCGAAAATTTGTGGAATTTGTGGTGAAAAAATATTGCATAAAAACAGGAATGAAAATACTAATTCCTGTTTTAATATGCTATTAAGATTCTGGTAACTTAATTGATAGTGCAAAAAAAGTTTACCACAAATTACACAAATTTTTGCAAATTATTTTCTTCTAATTAAATTCGTGATTGCTTGGGCTGTTTGCTCGGGTGAGCAGATTCTATTTTTTGTTCTAAGAATTTAATATGAGCAAATCTTTTAATACGCTGTGCGAAAAACACATGTTTTTATGCCTCTTTTTTGAGATATAAAAATCTATATTTTCTAGGTATTGAAAATGAAATAATACAGAAAAGTAAATCTGCTTAATCTGCGAAATCTGCGTGAAACAAAATCACAAGGCCTATAAAATATAATCCTTAGCGTTTTCAGTATTGATAATATCAATTGGCAAAAGCTTTTGAGCGCTGATTTCCTTTTCAAAAATAAAATGCTCGATTAAACTTGTTGTTCCCAGATACGCTTGTCTTTTTGGATTTTGATGAATCAAAAAGTCAATGGTTTTATTATTTAAGTATTCAAGATTATCTTCTAATAAATCATAACCCACAAGAGCAATTTTTCTTTCCGGATTTTTGGCAATAATTTTTGCAACCTGATACGCTTTTGAAGTCGTAACAAAAAGTCCCTGAATTTGAGGATTTGATTCTAAAAATTCTTTAAGTGTAGTTTTAAACTGAGGATGTTTAACTTTGAAAGTCTTGATTTCGAATTTTTTATTGTCCAGATTTTCAAAATAATCCCTGAAACCTTTCTCTTTTTCCTGCATGTGAATCGCATTCTCATAATCCTCATCAATATGAACAATGGCGATTGTGCCTTTTTGAAGCAGTAGATCCAGTAATCTTGCTGCAATTCTTCCGCTTTGAAATAAATCCTGACCCACAAAACTTTTTATAGCGCTGGATTTAAGCTGATTATTAAAAATACTCGAAATAATACCTTTTGAATTATAAGTTTCAATTGCATCAAGAGCTTCTTTATGAAATAGCGGCACTAATAAAACAGCATCCGGCGATGCATTTAAAACCGCCTTATTCGTTTCTACAAACGATTCAGTGCTTGTAGCGTCAAAAAGAAAAATCTCTATTTTAACATTAAAAGATTTAAATTCTTTTTTTGCATCATTGATTCCGTCAATGCACGGCTGCCAATATGGATCATTTTTAGAATCAGGAAGCAAAACACATATCGAATAAATTTGTGTCTTCTTTAAACTTCGGGCCATTAAATTGGGCTGATAGTCGATTTTATCCAAAACCTCATTCACCCTTTTTAAGGCATCTTCAGACACTTTTCCTCTTTTATGCAAAACACGGTCTACAGTGCCTTTAGAAACTCCTGCAAGTTCTGCAATATCCTTAATTGTATAAATTTTTTCCATATTGAAACAAATATATATAAAAATCAAATATCTTAAAATATTAAATTTAATGTGTTCGAAAACATTTTAATTGTGTTCGAGCACATTTTAACACTATTTTCTTTTTTTATAGAATATTAATATATATTTTAGCCGAATATTAATCATATAGTTTATGATATTAACGTAAAAATTGTCAGATTAATAGTTATTTTTCAATTTATAAGAGAAGTTTTCAATGGCTGATGATTTTTTAAAACATTGATTTTTTTTAAAGCATTGAAAAAGGAAAATTGACCAAAAGAATAAAAATAATAAACCCATTAATATACTATTTAAATGAGCAAAAGTAAACCTACTCTCGTGATTTTGGCGGCAGGTATTGGAAGTCGATATGGAGGATTAAAACAGTTAGATACATTTACTCCCGAAGGAGATACCATTATGGATTTTTCGATATATGATGCATTACAGGCAGGCTTTGGAAAATTTGTATTTATTATAAGCAAAAACATAGAAGAAGAGTGCAAAGAAATTTTTAATAAAAAACTCGAAGGAAAAGCAGAAGTAGGATATGTATTTCAGGAAATCGATAACGTTCCGGCAAAATACCAAAATCCGGAAAGAAAAAAACCGTGGGGAACCGGACATGCCTTATTGATGGCAAAAGATGAAGTAACCGAAAACTTTGCCATAATAAACGCCGATGATTTTTACGGAAAAGAAGCTTTCGAAATCATGGCAAAAGCTTTAACCGATATGGATAAAGAATCGTATCATTTTAATATGATGGCGTATTTGCTTAAAAACACCGTTTCTGATCATGGTTTTGTTTCAAGAGGAGAATGTCAGGTTGATGAAAATAATTATCTGACGGATGTTACCGAACGCACGCACATCGAAAAAATAGACGGAAAACTGATGCGCAAAGATGATAACGGCGAATTTATTCCGATTGATGAAAATACAATAGTATCGATGAATTTCTGGGGCTTTACGCCAAAATGTTTTGAGTTTGGAGGCGCCCTTTTTGAGGAATTTCTAAAAGAAAACGAACACGATTTAAAAGCGGAATTTTTTATTACATCTGTTGTAAATGAAATTCTAAAATCTGATAACGCATCTCTCGAAGTGCTTCAGTCAAATGCCAAATGGTTTGGCGTTACCTACAAAGAAGATAAGGAAATTGTAAAAAAAGAAATTGAAAAATTAAGAGCCCAAAAAGTTTATCCAACAAATCTCTGGTAATATGGTAGCGGAACATTTAAAATTTATATTCGACCAGTTTGACCACATAGAGGTTTTCAAAGATTTTGAAGAACTGGCCTCAGGTCATATCAATGATACCTATTTGGTAACAACTGATAGTCGTAAACAGTTTATTTTGCAGCGCATTAACGATGGCGTTTTTAAAGACGTTCCCGGCCTTATTGCCAATAAGGTTAGTGTGAGCAAACATTTGCAGAAAAAATTAAAACATTTATCTGAAGACGAACTAAAACGCAGGGTTTTAACTTTTATCGGAACAAAAAAAGGTATTTTCTATTATCAGGATAAGGATCGAAATTTCTGGAATATGATGGTTTATATTGAAGGAAGCCTGACTTTTGAAACCGTAAACAACGAAGAAATTGCTTATGAAGGAGGAAAGTTATTTGGTGAATTTTTAAACCTGACCAGTGATTTTGACGCCAGAAAACTGGTAGAAGTAATCCCGAATTTTCATAACATGGCTTTTCGTTATTCGCAGTTTGATACATCTTTAAAAGAAGCATCGGTACAACGAATTGAGCAGGCAAAAACATACATTAATCTCGTTCACGAGCTTAAAGAAGAAATGCATGTTTTGCAGAATCTAAAAGATGCCGGAAAAATTAAACTAAGAGTTACGCATAACGATACCAAGATTTCAAACGCACTTTTTGATACCAATAAAAAAGGACTTTGTGTAATTGATACAGATACGGTTATGCCCGGAATTATTCATTATGATTTTGGAGATGCCATAAGAACCATTTGCAATACAGCGGCTGAGGACGAAAAAGAGCTGGATCTTGTCAATTTTAATCTGCAATATTATAAAGCCTATGTAAAGGGTTTTCTGGAAAAAACAAATTCGTCTCTTTCATTATTAGAGATCAAATATTTACCGCTTGGCGCCAAAACGATGGTGTTTATTATGGCATTGCGTTTTTTGACAGACTTTTTGAATGATGATGTTTATTATAAAACAGAATATCCGGAACATAATCTGGATCGTTCTAAAAATCAATTCAAACTGATTGAAAGTTTATCAGAACAATTCAGGGAAATGGAAGATTATAATTTGAATTTCATTGGATCATTAAAATAAAAAAAATGAAAAAATATGTAATTACCGGTGGTGCAGGTTTTATAGGAAGCCACATTGCCGAACATTTATCAAAAGAAGGGCATCAGGTTACCATATTAGATAGTCTGAGAACCGGTTTTGAACACAACTTAAACGGGTTAAATGTTGATTTTGTAAAAGGAGACATTCGCGACGAGAATTTAGTAAATGAATTAGTAAGTGGAGCATCAGGAATTTTTCACCTCGCAGCTTTGGTGAGTGTTCCTGAATCGCTTTTGAAAATTAAAGAATGTATTGAAATCAATACCATTGGGACAATCAATATTCTTGAAGCTGCAAAAAACAATGCAGATTGTAAAGTGGTACTTTCAACTTCTGCGGCAAATTACGGCAACAATCCTGCTTTACCAAAAGTAGAAACCATGTTTCCGGAACCAATGACGCCATATGCTATTACGAAATTGGATGGAGAATATTATTTAAAAATGTATCTCGATCAATATCAGGTTCCAACAGCTTCTTTGCGTTATTTTAATGTTTTTGGTCCACGCCAGAATCCCGAATCAGCTTATGCGGCGGCAGTACCTATTTTTATTAATAAAGCACTTCAAAACGAACCAATCACTATTTACGGAGACGGATTACAGACCAGAGATTTTATTTATGTAAAAGATGTGGTAAAAGCCAATATTCTCGCTTCGCAAAAAGGAAATGAAACTTATAATGTCGCGCTGGGATACAGTACTTCGGTTTTAGAACTAGCCGAAAAAATCATAAAAATCACCAACTCAAAATCACAGATAAAATTTCTCGAAGAAAGACCGGGAGATATCAAACATTCAAAAGCCAATCCCGAAAAATTCAACCAATTGGGTTTCAAACCAGAATACACAATCGATAAAGCTTTAGAAGAAACGATTCTTTTTTATGAGCAGGAATTAGTGAGCAAATAAAAAAAAATACACACTAACAAGAACACTAACCAAAAAACAAAACCAAAAACATGTCAGAAATCGATATTACTTTAAAAAAAGAACAAAGCAGTACTTTGATTCCAATGGTTATTTTAACGTCCTTATTTTTTATTTTTGGATTTGTAACCTGGCTAAACGGACCACTAATTCCGTTTTTTAAATTAGCTTGTGAACTAACCGAATCACAATCGTATTTTGTGACTTTTGCGTTTTATATTGCTTATTTCGTCATGGCAATTCCGTCCTCATTTTTAATAGAAAAGGTAGGCTACAAAAACGGAATTTCATTAGGATTACTGGTTATTGCGGTTGGCGCATTATTGTTTTATCCCGCAGCGGCTACACGAACTTTTAGTTTCTTTTTGATTGCTTTATTTGTAATGGGAACCGGTTTGGCCGTTTTGCAAACCGCTGCAAATCCGTATGTTGTCGTAATTGGTCCGCGTGAAAGTGCGGCGGCAAGAATCAGCGTTTTAGGAATTGCCAATAAGCTGGCAGGATTTCTGGCTCCGTTATTATTGACCGCATTGGTGTTATCAAATATTGGCGATTATTCAGCAGATAAAATCGCCGTGATGTCTTCCGCTCAAAAAGAAACTGCACTAGATTTATTGGCTTTGCAATTGCAAACACCTTATATCTACATGGCGGCAATTATGTTGGTTTTGGCTGTTTTGGTAAAATTTTCTCCACTTCCCGAAATCAACTTAGACAATGAAGGAGTAGTAGAACATTTGAGTATTTTTAAACAAATCAAAGAAGCTTTCAAACATCCGCAATTGGTTTTTGGAGTCATTACCTTGATGGTGTACATCGCTGCCGAAGTTTTGGCAGGAGATTCTATTGGAGGTTTCGGAAAACAATTGGGCGTTTTTGGCGAAAATGGTTCATTTTATCTCAAATTAACATCCTTCACCATGACGGCAATGGTTATAGGTTATGTTTTAGGAATTACACTAATTCCTAAATATGTTTCGCAGGTTTTTGCTTTAAAACTATCCGGCTTTTTAGGGATTCTTTTAGTTTCACTAATCGTAATACTTTCTCCAAAAATAATGATTCAGTTACCTGGAATTCCCCAATTGCCTTTAATTGTTCTTTTGGTGGCACTTTTAGGATTGGCGAATGCCCTTTGCTGGCCGGCAATCTGGCCAATGGCACTTCAGGACTTGGGTGGATTTACAAAAATAGGAGGCGCAATCCTGATTATGGGAATTATAGGCGGTGCCGTTTTTCCTTTGTTTTATGGTTTATTGGCTGATCATATTAATACATCAAACATAGCAGCCGGAATTGCCCAAACAGCAAAAAGCGGTAATCAAATAGCGTATTTAATCCTTTTGCCAGCCTATTTTATGATCGTGTTTTTTGCTTTCAAAGGGCATAAATACAGAAGCTGGTAAACGTTTTTTTTGTTTCAGGTTTCAAGTTTCAGGTTTTCTCCCAAAGTTTGTCATTTCGAGGAACGAAAAATCACACTAGAAACTCCACAAAGATTAGCGATTACGTTACGAAGGACGGATTAAAATCCATCCCTACAAAATTGTTCGAGCCGCTGGCTCTTTTCGAAAGTTCCGGAGGAACGATTATATTGTAGCCAGGGATTTTAATCCCTGGAAAACAAGTAGCTCCACAAAGATTAGCGATTTTATTTGCGGAGGACGGATTAAAATCCATCCCTACAATATGACCCGTTCCTACGGAAATCTTGGTAAAATTCCAGAGGAATGATTTATATTGTAGCCAGGGATTTTAATCTCTGGAAAGCAAGTAGCTCGACAAACCTTGGCGATTTTTTTTGCGGAGTTTCTTGCGAAGATCCTTCCTCCGTCAGGATGACAAAACTGGATGTAAACTTTGACAAAGCTTAGATAAACACAACATTTTATTCAAGATAAAAATCAAGCACTCAAATACCATATTTGAACGTGCTCAGGCATAACTTATGCCTTTTTTTATCGCAAAGGCAATTCAAAAATTAAAGAAAAAAATAACAAAATATATTTCAAAATGATAAAAAGTAATATAGACAAAGCAACGGGTTTTGAGAAACGATTTGAAAACATCAATACCGTTGTTTTCGAAAATTCTACCGATGCTTCAAAAGCGGTTGCTCAGGAAATTGCAGCTTTAATTCAATCGAAACAAAAGGAAAACAAACCTTGTATTTTAGGACTTGCAACAGGATCTTCACCAAAAGGATTATATGCTGAATTGGTTCGTTTGCACAAAGAAGAAGGTTTGAGTTTTAAGAATGTAATCAGTTTTAATCTGGATGAATATTATCCAATGGAACCAAATTCGATCAACAGTTATGTTCGTTTTATGAAAGAATTACTGTTTGACCACGTCGATATTTTACCGGAAAACGCTCATGTTCCCAACGGACTTTTAACAAAAGAACAAATTGCCGATTATTGCCACGATTATGAAGCTAAAATTGAAGCCCTAGGCGGAATTGATCTTCAGATTCTGGGAATTGGAGGAAACGGACATATAGGTTTTAACGAATCAGGTTCACTTCAAAACTCTAAAACGCGTTTAGTGGCATTGGATCACATTACAAGAGTAGCCGCAAGTAAAGATTTCTTCGGATTAAGCAATACACCGAGAACCGCAATCACGCTTGGAGTTAAAAAAATCATGGAAGCCAAAAGAGTAATCTTACTGGCTTGGGGAGAAGGAAAAGCAAATGTTGTAAAAAGATCTGTAGAAGATGAGGTTACGAATCGTGTACCCGCTTCATTTTTGCAAGAGCACAATAACGCTGTTTTTATTTTAGATAAGGAAGCTTCTTCAAAACTAACGAGAATCAACAAGCCTTGGCTGGTAGAAAAAGTAATCTGGACGGATAAACTAACCCGTAAAGCGGTTTTAGGACTAGCGCTTCAGCTTAAAAAACCAATTTTAATGTTGACTGATGCTGATTATATCGAACACGGAATGAGCGATTTATTGGCAGATTCTGGTCCGGCATACGACATCAACATTAAAATATTCAACAAACTACAAAATACAATCACGGGCTGGCCAGGCGGAAAACCAAACGCCGACGATTCAAACCGACCTGAAAGAGCAGAACCTGCCAAAAAACGTGTCTTGATTTTTAGTCCACATCCTGATGACGATATTATCAGTATGGGGGGAACGTTTATGCGTTTGCAGGAGCAGGGACATGAAGTTCACGTGGCATACCAGACTTCTGGAAATATCGCTGTAGTGGATGATGAAGCTTTGCGTTTTGCAAGATTCGTAATTGATTACAATGAAAAATTCGGAATCAAAAGCGCCGAAGCAGATAACATCTACCAAAAAGCGGCAACTTTTTTAATCAATAAAAAGAACAGTGAAATTGATATTCCGGAAGTTCGATACATCAAAGGATTAATCCGAAAAGGCGAGGCGAGAGCCACAAGCCATTTTGTTGGATTGACCGACGATCAGATTCATTTTATGGAATTGCCATTTTATGAAACCGGAACAATCGAAAAGAAACCAATCGGAAAAGAAGATATTCAGCTAACGATGGATTTAATCGAAAAAATCAAACCACATCAAATCTATGCTGCAGGAGATTTAGCAGATCCACACGGAACACACAAAGTTTGTCTGGATGCTATTTTTGAAGCCGTAAAAGCCTTAAAACCAAAATCATTTATGGATGATTGCTGGTTATGGTTATACCGTGGAGCATGGCAGGAATGGGGAATTGATGAGGTTGAAATGGCTGTACCAATGAACCCGGATCAGGTTTTGGCAAAACGCCACGGAATCTTCAAACATCAATCTCAAAAAGACGGAGTTGTTTTCCAGGGAACCGACGCCCGCGAATTCTGGCAAAGAGCTGAAGACAGAAACGCAGAAACCGCGGCAGTGTATCAACAAATGGGATTGGCAAGTTACGCGGCTATGGAGGCATTTGTGAGATGGCATTTTTAAAGTTGCTAAGGTTCTGAGATGCTAAGATTCTAAGTTTTTTAAAAAAAAGTTAGCCACAGATTAAAAGATTAAAATGATTTTATATGTTGGATTTGTCCGCCACGAATTCACGAATGGATGTAATATTTATTCATGCAAAATTAAAATTCGTGAATTCGTGGCGGAAAAAAATCTTTTTAATCCTTTAATCTGTGGCAAAAAAAATTACTAGCATATCACAGTTAAATCGTAAGCTATTTGACAGACAAAGCTTTGCTGTCTTTGAACTTAAAATTCAGCTACAAACAACTTTGCGAACTTTGCGTAAAACTTTGTGGACTTTGCGGTTAAATTTTTTCGACATAAATAATTAGTATATAAAAATGGCTTTAATAAAATCAATTTCAGGAATAAGAGGCACCATTGGAGGAGTTGTAAATGAAAATTTAACTCCCGTGAATGCCGTAAAATTTGCCGCTGCTTATGGCATGTGGCTCAAAGGACAAAATTCGAATTCGTCATTAAGTATCATTTTAGGAAGAGACGCGAGGATTTCGGGAGAAATGATCAGCAATCTGGTGGCTAATACACTGACAGGTTTAGGAATTAATGTAATAGATATTGGTTTATCTACTACGCCAACTGTAGAGGTTGCCGTAACATTGGATAAAGCTGATGGCGGAATTATTATCACGGCAAGTCATAATCCGAAAGAATGGAATGCTTTAAAATTATTGAATAATAAAGGAGAATTCTTAAACGCTGTTGAAGGAGAAAAAATTCTGATAATTGCTGAAGAAGAAAATTTTTTCTTTTCAGAAGTGGATCATTTAGGGAAATACGAAAAGAAAGAAGGATATATAGACCGACATATCGAAGAGGTTTTAAAATTGGCTTTGGTAGATGTTGAAGCCATTAAAAAATCAAATTTCAAAGTAGTTGTTGATGCCGTAAATTCAACGGGAGGAATTGCAATTCCAGCCGTGCTGGAGAAATTGGGCGTAGAATGTGTCAAACTGTATTGCGAACCAAATGGGCATTTTCCGCATAATCCGGAACCTTTAAAGGAACATCTTACGGATATTTCAGAATTGGTTGTAACAGAAAAAGCTGATTTTGGAATCGTGGTTGACCCTGATGTCGACCGATTGGCGATTATTTGCGAAGACGGTTCGATGTTTGGCGAAGAATATACGCTTGTAGCCTGCGCCGATTATGTTTTAGGAAGAACAAAAGGCAGCACGGTTTCTAATTTATCATCTTCAAGAGCTTTACGAGATATTACTGTAAAACATGGCGGTACATATGAAGCCAGTGCCGTAGGCGAAGTAAATGTGGTAGAATTAATGAAAACCACAAATGCCATTATTGGCGGAGAAGGAAATGGCGGTATTATCTATCCGGAAGCACATTACGGCAGAGATTCGTTAGTAGGTGTTGCTTTGTTTTTATCGCATCTGGCGCACGCTAAAATTTCCTGTAAAAAGCTGAGAGAAAGTTATCCGGATTATTATATGAGTAAAAGCAAAATTGAACTGACACCGCAAATTGATGTGGACGGAATTTTAGAAAAAATAGCGCATAAATTTAGTAGTGAAAAACCAAATTGTATTGACGGAATCAAAATTGATTTTGATACAGAATGGGTGCATTTGAGAAAATCAAACACAGAACCCATTATTAGAATTTATACCGAAAGTATTTCGCAGAAAAAAGCTGATGCATTAGCCGAAAAATTCATTGTTGAAATTAAAGATCTCGTGTAAATTATTATCATATGAAATTTGAATTTTTCAATTGTGAATATGGATTCAAAATAAGATTAAACCGCTGATTTAGATATAGAAAAATCAATTTTTATTGCATTTTTTAATTAAACGAATATCAAAACAAATCATTTATTTTTTGAATTATAATAAAATTTTTTCGACAATTTTTTAAATTCTTACAACCTAAATAATTAAAAACGATAAGAATTTAGTAATACTTTTTCTAAAAAATGTGCTCGAAAACACTTTTTTTATGTGCACGAACACATTTTTTTGATTTTACCATTGTTTATTAAAAAATATTATTTAGTTTAGCCCCAAGGAAGGAAAAAAAGAGCTTCTTTTTATCAAATTTTTTAAGCTGGAAAATTCAATTTTTAAACTCAAAAAAAAGAAAAGAGATTTTGAAAAAATAAGTTTCAAAAAAGATAAGCAACTGATTATTAAGAAAAAATAAAACAAAAAATAACCAAACAAAACAAAAAACAAAAAACAGACAAAAATTATGAAATCAAAAAAAACATAACCGACCCATTTTTACTTTGTGTTTATAAAAAGACCTAACCAATTTTTACTCACGCAAAGTAGCTTTTCACATTAACCAATTAAACTAACCAGAATAATATGAAAAAAAGTAACAAGTTACTCAACAGTAACTATCAGGAATTAAAATTTAATTTAAAGGCAATAATTACTGTTTTAATTTTGATAGTATCTGTTTTTAAAGTAAACGCAGCGGCATCCACGGGCAGCAGCACATTAGAAATTGTCAATAAAAAATCAGAAGCGGATATTACCATAAAAGGAGTCGTTTTAGACGAACTTGGTCAGCCAATGATTGGTGTTACAATTGTTCCAAAAGGATCAGCAAGAGGTACAACTACAGATTTTGACGGAACATTTACAATTTCAGTTTCCTCAAATACAGAAGCTTTGATTTTTTCTTATGTAGGATATGATACAAAAGAGGTTTCGATAGTAAACAAAACCAAAATAACCGTATCAATGGTACCGGTATCAAAAAGTTTGAATGAGGTTGTAATTGTAGGTTACGGAACTCAAAAGAAAAAGAATTTGTTAGGTGCCATTTCTTCTGTAAAAGGAGAAACACTGACATTATCGTCTGCACCTTCAGTGTTGACAGCCCTTGAGGGTAAAGTAGCAGGTTTACAAATTTCTCAAAATAGTGCGCAGCCAGGAGGAGGATTTAATATTCAGATTCGTGGTGCAGGTTCTATAAATGCCAGCAATCAGCCTTTAATTGTAGTCGATGGATTTCCAATTACAGATCTTTCGCAGCCAGGTACAGGAAATCGTTATGACGGAGGTACACAAAGTATTTTAAATTCATTCAACCCAAATGATATCGAGTCTATTGAGGTGTTGAAAGATGCGAGTTCTACTGCGATATATGGAGCAAGAGCGGCAAATGGTGTTATTTTAATTACAACTAAAAAAGGAAAAGAAGGTGACGTAAGAGTAGATTATTCAGGTTCATATTCGTATCAGGCTTATAATGACAGCTATCACGTACTGAATTTGCAGGACTGGATGCAATTGCGAAATGATGCTGCAAAAGAAAATTGGGATTTTATAAACAAAGTATATCCTTATTCTCCAAAAACAGAAGCTGAGGCAAATGCTGCGCCAGTTAACGGAATTCCTTTTAAAAGATTTTACTCAGATGATCAGATTAGAAATGCCGGAAAAGGAACTGATTGGTTATCATTGGTAACCAGAGACGGAAAAGTTGAGCAAAACAACTTATCATTAAGAGGAGGAACAAAATCAACGAAATACTTTTTGTCAGGAAACTTATTTAATCAGGACGGAGTTATTAAAAATTCAGGATTAAAAAGAACGACGGTGCATTTTAGTATTGATCAAAAAATAACAGATTTTATTAACGTTGGGATGAACATGACCAAAAGTAGAATCAAGAATCAGAACTCTCAATTAGGGGGAGATCAATTTGAAAATTCAGGAATTATCAGATCAGCGATACAACAAGGTCCTAATATTTTACCTATTGATGAATTCGGAAATTACCCAATCAATCCGGACAATGCATTAGAACCAAACCCGTATTCGTTGCTAACTATTTCAGATGAAGGAGTTATAGACAGATCGTTGACTAACTTTTATGCGGAGGTAAAACCAATAGAAGGTTTAACAGCCAGATTTCAGGCAGGTTTCGACCAGGGAAATTCAAGCAGAAGCACGTATTTGCCAAGAACTACTTTGTACGGTGCATTAGAAAATGGTAAAGCATCTATTAATACCCAAAGAAAAAATGATGACTTATATGACTTTACATTAAATTATACTAAAAAGTTATTAGAGGACAACACTTTTGGTTTAATGGTAGGTTATTCACAACAAACCTATAGAACAGAAGGAGCAACAGTAGGAAACAGTAACTTTATTACTGATGCATTTTTATGGAATAATATGAATGCAGGAGCGGGAACAAAAGTAACAGGTTCTTCAAAATCAGAAAATAATTTCATCTCTTATTTTACCAGATTTAATTATTCATATAAAGACAAATATATTTTAACGTCTACGATTCGTCGTGATGGAGCGAGTGTATTTGCAAAAAACAATAAATACGGATTATTTCCATCCGTTGCAGTGGGTTGGGATGTTTCTCAGGAATCATTTATGACTTCTGTTAAGGATTATGTTTCGCAACTTAAATTTAGATTTGGTTACGGTCAAACGGGTAATGCCTCAATTGGAGGAAGCGCTTTTGGAGCTTATTACGCACAGCCGGCTTATTTAAATCCTGACGAATCCATATTGATAGGTGTATTTCCTTCAAGACTTGAAAATCCTGATTTGAAATGGGAAACGACTACAGAGAAAAACTTTGGTGTCGATTTCGAATTATTAAACAGAAGAATCTCAGGATCATTTGAGGTGTATGACAGAGTGGTTTCAGACTTATTGACTTTAAAACCAATTAATAGTTACCAGGAAATCAACATGGTTTGGGCTAATATTGGAAGCACACAAAGTAAAGGACTTGAACTTACCATCAATACTTTAAATGTTGATCAGCCTGATTTTAAATGGAGAAGTTCATTAACCTATTCAAAATTTAAAACCAACTGGAAAGAAAGAGCTCCAGACTGGAAACCTTCAGTTTATGAAAGTTATAACGATCCTGTTCGTGCACAATACAGCCAGATAGCTGATGGTGTCATGCAAATTGGCGAAGTTGTTCCGGCACAACCTGATTTATATCCGGGACAAATAAAAATAAAAGATGTTAATGGTTTTGTCAGAGATGCTGCCGGAAACCCAATGACAGATTCAAAAGGAGTATTTTTAAGAACAGGCGCAGCCGATGGTAAAATTGACGAAGCAGATACTGTTTTGCTAGGTTCAGCAGATCCTGATTTTGTGATGGGATTAGGAAATACGATTATCTGGAAAAACTTTCAATTGAATTTTCAATTTAACGGAATGTTCGGAAGACATATTATAGATCAGACAGATTTCGCTTATGGTGTAACAGCTGTAGGAGTTGCTCAAAACGGAAGAAACGCTACAACTGCTATCTACAACAGATGGACGCCGGATAATCCGACCAACACACGTCCGGGTTCCAATTTTGGATACACACAATACGGATCAGGTAATTTCTTTATGCAGGAAGCTTCATTTGTTCGTTTGCAAAGTGTATCGCTAAGTTATAATTTTCCAAAAAAATGGTTTGGAAAATACATGCAGGGTGCGGCTATTAGACTTGATGGACAAAACCTGTTTACCATTACAAAATATGATGGTATTGATCCTGAAACAGATGCATATGCAGCAGCATATCCAAATGTAAAAACATACACAGTAGGAATTGATCTTAAGTTCTAATAAAAAAGATATGAAAAATTTAAAATATTATACAATAGTTTTACTATTACTAATTTTCTCAGGCTGTAGTAGTGATTTAGAATCTATCAATTATGATGAGATTAATCCAAGTATTTTTCCGAGTTCAGAGGCAGATATTCAGGCAATAGTAGCTTCGGCATATTACCCGCTTAGAGGTTCTTACGGAAACGGAATTCACAGTACATCAGAAAATGGATTGATGTTCATGTTAGACGCTACAACCGAAATTCTTCAGGGACCTTACGGTGTTCAGCAAGAAGCATCACTGCACAGTTACAAAGCGACATCTACTGCTTTTACACGTTTTTATGATGTGTTTTATAACAAAATTAGCGGAATGACTTTGAGCATTGACAGAATCGAAAAATCAAAAGTAAATGATTTGATAAAAAAGCAAGCCATTGCTGAAATTAAATGTGCGAGAGGATTATTGGCTTATGAATTATTTGATTTATACGGACCGCTTGTAGTAGCACCTCTTGATGTACTTCAAAACCCGCTTAAAGAAGAACCATTGGCAAGACTTTCAAATGCTGATATGGTAAGTTTTATAGAAAATGACCTTAAAGCTGCAGCTGCAGATTTGAAATCTCCTGCCGAAACGCCTTACGGAAGATTTAGCAACGGTATGGCGAGAATGGTACTGATTAGATTGTATTTGCACGAAAAAAGATGGGCAGAAGTTGACGAACAAGCTTCAGCAATTATAGCTATGAATTATTATGCTTTAGAATCAAATTATGTTGGTTTATGGGATATAAAAGCGCCAGTTGACAGCAAAGAAGTAATTTGGGCTGTTCCGGCAGATTATGCAGGAACCAGCGAAAATCAATGGCAATTAATGTGTTTGCCAAATAATTATCCTGGAAGAGGAGGTTATGGCACAATTCAGAGTTCATGGAGTTTTTATGATTCTTTTGAAGCAACTGATATTCGTAAAACAGCCTTAATTGCTGAGTTTACAGGTACAGATGGTATTACTTACAACAGACAAAATCCGGCTAATTATATGCAATTAGGCCCAATTCCTTTAAAAATAGATCCAGACGTTGCCAGAACAACCGCATTAACAACCGTAGATATTATCGTGTATCGTTATGCTGATGTATTATTATCAAAAGCAGAAGCATTAGCAAACAAAACCGGTACGCCAACACAAGAGGCTATCGATTTGGTAAATATCGTGAGAAGAAGAGCAAAAATTAGTGAAATATTACTAAGCAATTACGCAACACTGGCAAAATTCAATGATATGATTCTTTTAGAAAGATCACATGAATACTGGTGTGAAAACGGACAATATCGTTCAGACTTAATCAGACACGGAAAATATACAGAACATGCGTTACAATTGAATGGTTCGGCAAGTCAAAGTGCTCCTTACAAAGCATTGATGCCATTTTCATTAGACAGAATAAGTGAAGGGAAAGGTAAATTTATTCAGAATCCGGGATATAATTAATTTCTTTTAAGAAGGAAATCACTTTTGTGAATGAAAAAAGGATTAATCAGATAATTTAATTATAAAAAAATGAAAAATTTATTAATACTATTTTGTTTTTTTCTGAATGTTGTATCAAGTTGTCAGAGTGATGGCGGAAGCAATAATGAAGAAACAAATAATCCGGAAAAAGTTACTTATACAGCATCTAACGATGTGTTTGCGAATCCGGAACGCGGATTTATGCACACCTGGCAGGTTAATTCTGAAGGTGCAGCAATGACAGCAGCTTCTTTAAACAATCTAAAAAAAGAAAATGTAAGCCTTATTTTGCGCTTGTATTATTTAGAGAAATTTAAAACGACAGCTTTAAGTCAGGCAGAATTAGATCTTATTAAAACCGATTTTACCCGTTTAAGAGAATCAGGTTTAAAATGTGTTTTACGTTTTGCTTACACAGATGCACAAGATGGTACAGATGCTTCTGTTGCCGTAATTTCAGGACACTTAGATCAGTTAAAACCAATTTTAGAAGACAACAAAGATGTTATTGCTTTTGTACAGGCTGGTTTTGTGGGAGCTTGGGGAGAATGGTATTATACTACAAACCAACTTACTACAGCGGCTAATAAAAAAATAATATTAGATAAACTGTTAGAGACTTTCCCTAAAGAAGTTAAAATTCAGGTAAGAACGCCAAAAATCAAACAAGATTTTGTAGCAACAACAACTGCTATGGATGCAACGGTAGGGTACGGAACTTCGAATACGGCACGTTTAGGTTTTCACAACGATTGTTTTATGGCAAGTGTTGATGATTATGGTACCTACATAAATGTTACGGCCGAAAAAACATATATAAGTAATGAAGCCCTTTTTGTCCCAACAGGAGGTGAAACATGTCCGCCAACGGATGTTCCGGTGGCAAGCTGCAGCATTGCCGAAAAAGAAATGACCATGCTAAAATGGACCTATCTGAACCTTGATTATTACGGTCCGGTTTTGCAGGAATGGAGAAACAATAATTGTTTTACAGATTTTGAAAGAAAACTGGGTTACAGATTGGCATTGGCTACTTCTTCTGTAAAAAAAGAAGCAGCTTTAAACGGAACTTTAGAATTCAATGCATTGATTAACAATTCCGGTTTTGCTCCTGTTTATAATTCTAAAAATGCTTATTTAATTCTTAGATCAACTGCAAACGGAACAATTTACAAGAAAAAACTAAGCTTTGATGTTAGAAAAGTAGTGCCAAAAGTATCCTTAGAAATAAAAGAATCGGTGAGTTTATCAGAGGTTCCCGCAGGTACTTATGAATTGCTATTGAAAATAGAAGACAGCGCTACAAAATTGAGCGAAAGACCTGATTATGCTATTCGTCTTGCCAATACAGGTTTATGGGAAGCAACTACCGGGTTCAATAAATTATCACAAACGGTTACCATTAAATAGTTATAAAAACATTTAAACCAAAAACCATGAAAAAACTAAAATTAACCAAATACCTGACAATCCTGATGGCATTGTTATTGGTAACAGCTTGTTCGAGCGACAGTGCATCTTCGGATTCAGCAACAAAACCTGTAGCAGATTTTTCATTTACAAATGATGGAAGCACTTTTACGTTTACTAATCTTTCTAAAAATGGAACGAAATACAGATGGGATTTTGGAGATCTTTATTATCTCTCAAACGAAAAAGATCCTGTTTATACGTATAAAATAGGAGGAGAAATTAAAGTTTCGCTAACCGTTACAAATGATGCAGGCGAAGAATCTTTCATCACAAAAACCATAACCGCACCTAGAATTATAATTATAGACATTAAAATCGACGGTAAGTTTACAGATTGGGATGATGTAGCGGTTACAGACCAAAATACATCAGGAAATGGTTCTATCCAAAAAATTAAAATTTGGGCTGGAGGTCCAAATGTAAATGTCTATTTAGAAGGAAATAAAAAAATGCTAATGGAATTGGTAGATATGTATATCAACACAGATGGCAATACCAAAACAGGATTTTTACACAGTAACTGGCCAGAAGGTTCCGGAGCTGAATTTTTATTTGAAGGTCCGGTAGTAAGTGATGGCTGGGGACAATTTTATAACCATACAGATCCTAACGGAGGCTGGGGTTGGGCTGGTATCGCAGGTTCTGGGGTAAACTTAAAAGCATCAGGAATTGTTAGTATTAATGATACCACAAATGCTATAGAATTTAGTATTCCGAAATCGCAATTAGGAACTTTAGGAAGTTCAATTGGTATTGGAATTACCGAAATGACTTCCGGATGGGCAGCTGTTGCAAACTTCCCGGAAGGACCAAAGTTTTCTACACTAGAATTGTAGTTTGTCGTCGATAGCCGGTCAAAATATGCCATTAGACAAATAGTTTTGAAGATTAATTTTTTATAAGTCCAATGGCATAAGCTATCGATTCAATATAAGTAAAAGTAATTCCGGGTATTTTGATTAGACAAGAAAAATGCCCGGATTTATTTCATCAAAATTCCAATTAAAAAGAATATAAAGATCCAAAATGAATAAAATCATAGCCCACAACCGATTAATGTCTGTAGATGTTCTGCGAGGATTTGATTTATTAATGATAATAGTGGCAGACCGCTTTTTTTACAATTTAAATACAGCTGCAAAAACCGATTTCACAAAGACTTTGGCCGACCAGTTTGAGCATCCGGAATGGATAGGATTTCATTTGTATGATGTTATAATGCCTTTATTTCTGTTTGTGGTTGGTGTCGTTATTCCTTTTTCTTTGGGAAAAAGAAGTACGGAATCAGGATCAGACCGTAAAGTATATGCTCATATTTTCAGACGATTTGTAATTCTCTTTATTTTAGGATGGATTGTTCAGGGCAATCTGCTGTTTTTAGACCTTTCAAAATTTCAGATATTCAGTAATACACTTCAGGCTATTGCGGTAGGTTATTTATTTTCTTGCATTGCCTATCTTAACTTATCCAAAAAAGGACGTTATATATTCTTCATATTCTGCCTTATATTATATGCGGTATTATTATCAATTCCGAATTATTTCGGGCATAGTTTCGAATTATTACCCAATAAAAACCTTCCTATTTATATTGACCAGCAGGTTTTTGGTCGTTTCTATGATCAGACACAATATTCGTGGTTATTAACAGGATTAGGATTTACGGCTACAACCATGTCGGGATTATTTGCCGGAGAGTTGCTGCTGTCTTCTTTATCAAGAAAAAAAATAGCGCTGTATCTTGCTATTATTGGTATAGTTGGAATAGGATTATCATTAGTTATAGGATTATGGCACCCCATCATCAAAAAAATATGGACGAGTTCCTTTGTAATATTCTCATCAGGAATAAGCTTTGTTTTGCTGGCTTTATTTTATTGGCTTGTAGATGTAAAAGGGTATACAAAATGGGCCTATCCGTTTCGGGTTATTGGTCTTAATGCCATCGCGGCCTATGTGGGTTCACATGTTTTAAATTTCTCTTTGATCGCCAAACAAATTTTCTTTGGCTTTGAGCAATTTACAGGAGCTTATTATGATGCATTTTGCGATTTAACAGGTTTCGGAATCCTTTATTTCATACTTTGGTACATGCATAAAAACAAGACTTATATAAAAGTATAAGCAAACAAATAGTGACGAGTAACTCACCTCAATAAATTATATTTAAATACAAAAAAATGAAAAGTTCCAGTTTAAAATTTTTACTAATAGCATTTTTGCTATTAAAAGTTTGCGATGTATCGGCACAACTAATAAAAACAAAAGCACCCAAAAGAGACAAAGGACAAACTGATGTATTACGTTTAGCGACGCCACCAATTCCAGTTGTTCATGTGGCTATTATTGGTTTAGGAATGCGCGGTACAGGTGCCGTAGCAAGAATTACACATATTCCGGGAGTAGAAATTGTGGCAATTTGCGATATGTTAGAAGACAGAACAAAAGCGGCAAATGATACCTTAGTAAAACACGGATTCCCGAAAGCAGAAGTGTTTTTTGGCGAAGATTCCTGGAAAAAAGTAACGGCGCTTAAAAATGTTGATCTGGTTTATATTGTGACCGACTGGAAACATCATGCACCCATTGCAGTTCAGGCCATGAAAGATGGCAAACACGTAGCTGTAGAAGTTCCCGGAGCTTTGACAATGAAAGAAATATGGGATATTATTGATACTTCAGAAAAAACACGTAAACACTGTATGATGCTGGAAAACTGTGTGTATGATTTCTTTGAATTGACAACATTAAATATGGCACAGCAAGGTTTGTTTGGAGAAATCCTGCATGCCGAAGGTTCTTATATTCACGGACTTCAGCCTTATTGGGGAGAATACTGGAACAACTGGCGTATGGATTATAACAGAAAACACAGAGGCGATATTTACCCAACTCACGGTATGGGACCGGCATGTTTAGCTTTGAATATTCACAGAGGTGATAAAATGAATTTCTTGGTTTCAATGGATACAAAAGCAGTTGGAAATCCGGCTTACATCAAAGAAAAAACAGGCGAAGTCGTGACTGATTTTAGAAATGGAGATCACACAATGACGATGATTCGTACCGAAAAAGGAAAAACAATCCAGATCCAGCATGATGTTACAAGTCCAAGACCGTATAGCAGAATGTATCAATTAACAGGAACGAAAGGTTTTGCCAATAAATATCCGGTTGAAGGTTATGCAATTGATGCCAAAGAAGCTGGCGCAGAAATCTCTAAAGATTATCAAAACCTAAATGCGGAGGAATTTGTATCTGAAGATGTGAAGAAGATATTAATGGAAAAATATAAAAATCCAATCGTAAAAGACATTGAAGAAATGGCCAAAAAAGTAGGAGGTCACGGAGGTATGGATTTTATAATGGATTATCGCATGTTCCATTGTTTACAACAAGGACTCCCATTAGACATGGATGTTTACGATTTAGCCGAATGGTCTTGTCTAAGTCCGTTAACAGAAATTTCATTAGATCACAATTCTGCTCCTGTTGAAATACCTGATTTCACTCGTGGAGGATGGCAAAAATTGAATACAGTTGAGTTTTCAAAATAAAAAAAGCGGTTTTAATGATTCATTAGTTTATTTAGTTGTTAGATTTAAAGCTTCTGTTGTGGTGACAGAAGCTTTTTATATTTTTATGTTTAAATACTTTAACTTTAAAAGAAGTATAACTTTCATTACATAATGAAATGTTGTTTTGAACTATTAGTTTAAAAAAAATTAACAAAAAATTGATACCTTAGATAATAAGAAGTACAACTTAAAATAGTACTTTTGTTTTGCAAAAAAAATGCAAATATTTGCGTAAAAAACGCAAAAAAGAAATAAAGTGAGATTTTGACTATTATTTCTCGTCATAACAAATTTATAAAGTTAATTTTGTTAGCGAAATAGCAAACCTTACAATTCCTGTAATCAGGGAGTTTCGAAAAGCGGAAACCAATTACTGCAAAATACTGTTATCATTCTTATGGAGACAGTTAAAAGAGAAGAATTAAAAAAAACTATATCATGTTAAAAAGTAAAATAGACAAAGCGACAGGTTTTGAGAAACGATTTGAAAACATCAATACCGTTGTTTTCGAAAATTCTACCGATGCTTCAAAAGCGGTTGCTCAGGAAATTGCAGCTTTAATTCAATCGAAACAAAAGGAAAACAAACCTTGTATTTTAGGACTTGCAACAGGATCTTCCCCAAAAGGATTGTATGCAGAATTGGTTCGTTTGCACAAAGAAGAAGGTTTGAGTTTTAAGAATGTAATCAGTTTTAATTTGGATGAATATTATCCAATGGAACCAAATTCGATCAACAGTTATGTTCGTTTCATGAAAGAATTACTGTTTGACCATGTCGATATTTTACCAGAAAACGCTCATGTTCCCAACGGACTTTTAACAAAAGAACAAATTGCCGATTATTGCCACGATTACGAAGCTAAAATTGAAGCCCTTGGCGGAATTGATCTTCAGATTCTTGGAATTGGAGGAAACGGACATATAGGTTTTAATGAATCCGGATCACTTCAAAACTCAAAAACGCGTTTGGTTGCTTTAGACCATATCACCAGAGTTGCCGCAAGTAAAGATTTCTTCGGATTAAGCAATACACCAAGAACAGCGATTACACTTGGAGTTAAAAAAATCATGGAAGCCAAAAGAGTAATCTTATTGGCTTGGGGAGAAGGAAAAGCAAATGTTGTCAAAAGATCAGTAGAAGATGAGGTTACGAATCGTGTTCCTGCTTCATTTTTACAGGAACATAATAATGCTGTTTTTATTTTAGATAAGGAAGCTTCTTCAAAACTAACCAGAATCAACAAACCGTGGTTAGTAGAAAAAGTAATCTGGACGGATAAATTAACTCGTAAAGCGGTTTTAGGATTAGCGCTTCAGCTTAAAAAACCAATTTTAATGTTGACTGATGCTGATTATATCGAACACGGAATGAGCGATTTATTAGCAGATTCAGGTCCGGCATACGACATCAACATCAAAATATTCAATAAACTACAAAATACAATCACGGGCTGGCCAGGAGGAAAACCAAATGCCGATGATTCTAACAGACCCGAAAGAGCTGAACCAGCCAAAAAGCGTGTATTGATTTTTAGTCCGCATCCTGATGATGATATCATTAGCATGGGAGGAACATTCATGCGTTTGCAGGAGCAGGGACACGAAGTTCACGTTGCCTATCAAACCTCAGGAAATATCGCTGTAGCGGATGATGAAGCGTTGCGTTTTGCAAGATTCGTGATTGATTACAATGAAAAATTCGGAATCAAAAGTGCTGAAGCAGATCATATTTACCAAAAAGCGGCAACTTTTTTAACCAATAAAAAGAACAGTGAAATTGATATTCCCGAAGTTCGTTACATCAAAGGACTGATCAGAAAAGGCGAGGCGAGAGCAACAAGCCATTTCGTAGGTTTAACCGATGATCAGATTCATTTTATGGAATTGCCGTTTTATGAAACCGGAACAATCGAAAAGAAACCAATTGGTAAAGAAGATATTCAGTTGACGATGGATTTAATCGAAAAAATAAAACCACATCAAATCTATGCGGCGGGAGATTTAGCAGATCCACACGGAACGCATAAAGTTTGTCTGGATGCTATTTTTGAAGCTGTAAAAGCCTTGAAACCAAAACCATTTATGGATGATTGCTGGTTATGGTTGTACCGTGGAGCATGGCAGGAATGGGGAATTGATGAGGTTGAAATGGTCGTACCCATGAGCCCGGATCAGGTTCTGGCAAAACGCCACGGAATTTTCAAACACCAATCTCAAAAAGACGGAGTTGTTTTCCAGGGAACCGACGCAAGAGAATTTTGGCAAAGAGCTGAAGACAGAAACCACGAAACAGCTGCTTTGTACCAGCAGTTAGGTTTGGCAACGTATGCTGCAATGGAAGCTTTCGTGAGATGGCACTACTAAGTTTTTTAGTTGCTGAGGTTCTAAGATTCTAAGTTTTAATATTCGCCACGAATTCACGAATTAGTTTTAAGTATAATTTGTGAATTCGTGGCGAAATCATTTAAATTCTTTTATCTCGATAGCTATCGGGAGTGGCAAAAAAATAATAGCTTTGTGCCAACAAGAAGCAAGAAAGAGAATGTCTATATTCTGTTTTCTTGCTTCTTTCTTCTAAAAAAAATGGAACCAGACAAAAAACTTCTCATAAAATTAGCCCACACCAAAATGCCTTTCGGGAAATACGAAGGAAAATTTTTAATCGATTTACCTGAATATTACGTAGTTTGGTACCATAATAAAGGTTTTCCAAACGGAGAATTAGGCCAGCAATTAGCGCTTGTTTACGAGCTAAAACTAAACGGTTTAGAAGAATTAATCAGGAATATTAAGAAGCAATATCCTAAATCTGTAAAATAGTAAGAAAAATCTTTTGCTATTTCATTTTTTTTATTTAAGTTTGAAATACAAAAATATTATAATTTCTAAAACAAAGTGATACCACAAGATTCAAGACTGAATCATTAAATGTGTACAAGTCAGTGTTTTAAGATTATAATATTTTTTTTATGTCAAAAAATATTCTTGTAATGTCATTAATTTTCTACATTAAGGCTTTTTGCACCACTATATTTGGAAGATGAACAGTCTCATTTAAAGACATTCTTCAAAAAAATCCCTAATAAAACCTTAAAATTATCGATTACAAAACCAAGTAATCATTCTAATTAAAAATTTGCAAATTATCTCATTCTCGAATTGCCAAATTATCTAATTAAATTTGTACTTTTGCCAAGTTTTTTACACAACTACAATACAAACAACAACAGAATGAATCAAACAAAATATATTTTTGTTACAGGCGGTGTGACTTCTTCTTTAGGAAAAGGAATTATCGCAGCATCTTTAGCAAAATTGTTACAAGGAAGAGGGTATCGTACAACTATTCAAAAATTTGATCCGTATATTAACGTGGATCCGGGGACACTAAACCCGTATGAGCATGGAGAATGTTATGTAACAGATGATGGTGCAGAAACAGATTTAGATTTAGGTCACTACGAGCGTTTCCTGAATGTTCCTACATCTCAGGCTAATAACGTTACTACAGGAAGAGTTTACCTTTCGGTTATTGAAAAAGAAAGAAGAGGAGAATTTTTAGGAAAAACGGTTCAGGTTGTACCTCATATTACAAATGAAATCAAAGACAGAATGCAATTGCTAGGTAAATCCGGCGATTATGATATTGTAATTACTGAAATTGGAGGAACTGTTGGTGATATTGAGTCTTTACCTTATATAGAGTCTGTTCGTCAGTTGGTTTGGGAATTGGGAGAAAATAACGGAATTGTTATTCATTTAACATTGGTTCCTTATTTGGCTGCTGCGGGTGAGTTAAAAACAAAACCTACACAGCACTCCGTAAAAACATTAATGGAAAGCGGAATCAAAGCTGATATTTTGGTTTGTAGAACGGAGCATGAGCTTTCTGATGAGTTGCGTAATAAATTAGCATTGTTTTGTAATGTAAAAAGAGAAGCAGTAATTCAGTCTATTGATGCGTCGACAATATATGAAGTTCCAAATTTAATGCTTGAAGAAGGATTAGATGTTGTGGCTTTAAAGAAATTAGATTTACCTAAAAAAGCCGCTCCGGATTTAAAAAACTGGAATACTTTTTTACGCAGATTAAAAAATCCAAAACATACCGTAAATATTGGTTTGATTGGGAAATATGTAGAAATGCAGGATTGTTACAAATCTATTTTAGAGGCGTTTATCCATGCAGGAGCTTCAAATGAAACAAAAGTAAACGTAATTTCTATCCATTCAGAGCATATCAATATTGATAATGTAGAAGATAAACTAGGAAGTCTTGACGGAGTTTTAGTTGCTCCGGGATTTGGTGAAAGAGGTATTGAAGGAAAAATCGAAGCTGTTCGTTTTGCACGTGAAAATAACATCCCGTTTTTCGGAATTTGTTTAGGAATGCAAATGTCGGTTATTGAATATTCCCGTACTATTTTAGGTTATACGGAAGCAAATTCAACAGAGATGAACGAGAAAACGCCTCATCCGGTTGTGAATTTAATGGAAGAGCAAAAAACTATTACAGATAAAGGTGGAACAATGCGTCTTGGTGCTTGGAAATGTGATATTAAACCAAACACTTTAGCACATAAAATCTACGGTCAAAAAACGATCTCAGAGCGTCACCGTCACCGTTATGAGTTTAATAATAAATATGCTGATGAATTGCAAAAGGCTGGTTTAATTGCTTCCGGAGTAAATCCTGACACAGGATTGGTCGAAATTATAGAACTTGAAAATCATCCGTTTTTCATAGGTGTACAATACCACCCGGAATACAAAAGTACAGTGGCAAACCCACATCCGATTTTTGTAAACTTTGTGGCTGCTGCAGTAAATGCGCATAAAAAATAATAATTAATATTCTAAAGGATGTAACGTTTGATTTGAAATCAGACTAATACCCTTAAACGAGTAACTTTTTTAAACAATAATGGAAGAAAAAAAATTTGATCTTAATTCAATAATTGGTTTTGTATTGATATTCGGAATTTTGATTTGGATTATGTACCAAAATCAGCCTTCTGATAAAGAGATCGCTGCTGAAAAAGCTAAGAAAGAATTAGTTGCTAAACAAGAAGCTCAGGCTCAGGTTGATAAAGCTAAAACGGCAGTTTTGCCAGTTGCAGCTGCAACTCCCGGAGATACGGTTCAGTTGGCACAATTACAAAAAACATTAGGAGGTTTTGCTTATTCAGCTACACTCCCTTCTGCTAAAGAATCTTTTACAACAATCGAAAACGAAAAGATGATACTAAAAATCGCCAACAAAGGGGGTTATATAGTGGAAGCTACATTGAAAGAATTCAAAAGATTTGAGAAAAATTCAGGACAATTAGTACAATTGATCAAAGACAATAATGCGGATTTAAACGTTCAATTACAAACGACAGATAACAGAACTTTAAACTCTAAAGATCTTTATTTTGAACCAACGTTGACTAAAAACGGAGCGGATCAAATCCTGACAATGCGTTTGAAAGCAGGAGCTAATGAATTTTTAGAATACAAATATGTATTGAAACCAAATGATTATTTAGTTGGTTTTGATATTCGTTCTCAGGGATTGAATAAAGTTTTAAATTCATCTAAGCCATTAGATTTAGTATGGGATTTAAAAACGTACAGAAACGAAAAAAGCGTTGCGTATGACAATCGTTTTACTGAAGTTAAATATGAATATGGAGATGAAAAATTCAATTCAGTAAGCAGTCATGGTCAGGGAAAAGAAGAAACTCCTGAAAAAGTAAAATATGTAGCTTTTAAACAACATTTTTTCACAAGTATTTTATTGACAGACAAACCTTTTGAAACTTCTAAATTACAATCTGATGATTTAGTTAAGGATGAAAAAGTAGATACCGTTTTTACTAAACAATTCAAAGCAACAGTTCCTTTGGCATTCTCTAATGGAGAGATTGATTATAAAATGAACTGGTATTTTGGACCATCTGATTATAAAGTATTAAAATCATACGATAAAAACTTCGAAAAAATTATCCCGCTAGGCTGGGGAATTTTCGGATGGATCAATAAATGGATTTTTATTCCATTATTTGGATTCTTAAGCTCTTATATCGCTTACGGAATTGCGATTATCGTTTTTACCATTTTAATCAAATTGGCCATGTCGCCAATTACCTATAAGTCATTCTTGTCACAGGCTAAAATGAAAGTTTTACGTCCGGAGATTACAGAGTTGGGAGAAAAATTCAAAAAAGACCCAATGAAGAAACAGCAGGAAACAATGAAGTTGTATAACAAAGCAGGAGTAAACCCAATGGCAGGATGTATCCCGGCATTGATTCAGCTTCCGTTTATGTATGCGTCATTCCAGTTTTTCCCGTCAGCTTTTGAGTTAAGACAAAAAAGTTTCCTTTGGGCAGACGATTTATCTTCATTTGACTCTGTTATTAAATTACCATTTCACATTCCGTTATACGGAGATCATATCAGTTTGTTCCCAATTTTGGCAGCAGTTGCGATTTTCTTCTATATGAAAATGACTTCCGGAGATCAGCAAATGGCAGCGCCTCAACAAGAAGGTATGCCGGATATGGCAAAAATGATGAAAATCATGATTTATGTTTCACCATTAATGATGTTAATTTTCTTCAATAGTTATGGTGCAGGTTTGAGTTTGTATAACTTTATCTCCAATTTAATTACGATTGGAATTATGTTTGTAATCAAAAACTATATTGTTGATACAGATAAAATTCATGCTCAGATTCAAGAGAACAAATTAAAAGAGCCTAAAAAACAAAGCAAGTTTCAACAACGTCTTCAGGAAGTAATGGAACAACAAGAAGCTACAAAAGCTCAGAATAAAAAGAAATAAGAATAAAAAAATCTCGATTTATCGGGATTTTTTTATACCTGAAATATACTTTATCAAAAGCATTTTCGTTAAAGTCTAAAATCGAATATAATATGATTTATAAAAAAATAATAATTGGATTACTTTTCTTAAATGCCTTTTTAGTTTCTGCACAGGATTTTAATAAAGTTGATGCTAACGGAAAAAAAGATGGTGTTTGGAAAGGAACTTACGAAGTCTCAAAACGTCCGCGTTACGAAGGAACTTTCAGTCACGGAAAAGAAACTGGAATGTTCAAATATTTTGACGATACTAAAAAAGGTGATGTTTTGGCAACTCGTGATTTTTCTGCAAATGACGGAAGCGCTTACAATATTTTTTACGATCAGAATAAAAACAAAGTAAGCGAAGGAAAAGTCATAGGAAAAAATAATGAAGGTGAATGGAAGTATTATCATAAAGCTTCGAAAGTAGTTATGACGCTTGAAAACTATAAAAGCGGAAAGTTAGAAGGACCAAGAACTGTTTATTATCCGGATGCTAAAATCGCTGAAGAAATGACCTATAAAAATGGTTTGAAAGAAGGCATTTATAAAAAATACGGACAAAACGGAGTTCTTCTGGAGCAAACAACTTATGTTAACGACCAATATAATGGTGAAGCCGTTTTCTATGATGCTGATGGGGCTGTAGCCTCTAAAGGAAAATTTATAAACGGGAAAAAAGCCGGAAAATGGCAGTTTTATCTTAAAGGAAAATTGACTAAAGAAGTGAATATGAGTGACCCAAAAAGCAGTTATCAGGCAGATTCAAAACCTAAAACTCAATAATTAAAGATATTCTTATTTAAGTTTTTTAGCCACGAATTCACGAATTTTTGTTTTAAAATAAATTCGTGAATTCGTGGCTTTGTTTTTCTAATTGTTTAAATTTGATTTGCAAATACTTTAACTAAATGGATTTAAACGAGCTTTCAGGACGATTTTTATTGTTGTTTTTTTCAATTCTGATTTTGTATTTTTTCTCTAACAGAAAAGATAATGAAACCATAAATCCTTTAATGGTTATTGTTGGTCTTTGTACTTTTTCTCTTTGTTATTTGTTTACCAAAATTGAAATTGGAGTAGGGATTGGCTTCGGATTGTTTGCTATTTTTTCTATTTTAAGATTCAGAACACAATCGTTTACTGTAAACGCAATTATTTTCCTGTTCGCCACGATTACACTTTCTATTTTGGATATTATGTATCCATATGAAAAAATAGAAGTGCTCTTATTTTTTCAAATCATTATCATCGGATTTTATATTCTGGCTTCTATTTTAGTTAACAGAAAAGCTTCAAAATATCTGAATACTGTTAATGTCAAAATTGCTCTGGAAAGTAACTTTTCTTTAGATTATCAAACTATTAAAAAATCTATTCAGGAAAAAATAAATATTCACGATTTCGATTTTAAAATTATCAGTGTAAATACAGTTTCAAATGAAATTGATATTTTGGTATCTTATTAATGAATGTTTGATTATATGTCTATATTCCTGCAAGGTTTTTTTCAACCTTCTAGGTATGATTTAAGATTTAAAACCTACAAGGTTGAAAAAAACCTTGCAGGAAACAATGCTTTAATAATTGAAAATAGCTTGATTACTCGTTAAAAGGGCGAACTTGTTTGATGTATAAATCTCGGTTTTCGCCTACAATTTTAAATTCCATATCAACAGGATGAAATTGATTTTTCTTCCAATAACGGTACATTTTCTCTTCAATTTTTGAACTGACAAGATAAAGTCGGCTCATTTCTTTTCTGCTTAATAAAGGTTCATTATTATTTAGATTTGAATTCGATGTATAATCAACATCAAAATCCGTATCATCAGTTCCTGAATTAAAATGATAAGCGACAAATTGTTCGCAGATTTCACCTTTTTCAGGTTTTACAACTGAATTTTCACCTTTTTGAATGTTTACAGTAATTCCGGGGAAATTTTTTCTAAAGATGTTTTTGGTAATGACAACACCATTTGCCAATTCATCCGGAAAAGAGCGGTGCACTAAAACGCCCATTGCAATATTATGCTGATCGATTCCAAAAAGCTCTCTTTCATTGTAAGAAGCTTCATTCCAGACACTTGCCCAAACTTGTTTAATCGCTTTTTCAAAAGTTTTAATGCTGTCTCCTAAAATGCCTGTTTTAGAATCGTACAATCCAGCTCCATTAAAATCATCTAAATCCTCGGCATTTGTCGATGATCGAAATCTAAAGTTTTTAAAAGCCGCATTTTTAAAAGTGAGATTCAATTTGGTAATTAATTCAGGATCGATAGGTTCTTTTTTAATCGCGTCGCGAATTTTCTTTAACTGATTATTTACCCAAAGTGTAGAATCTTTATGCGGATAAGCCAAAAGTTCATTGATTAAAGGCGAAATAGAATTTTTCTGAATATGTCTGGTATAAAAATAAAACGGAATTGCATGCGCATCTTCGGGCGTTTTAAACGGAATTTCTTTTGAAATGGCGATTAAATAAGCCATGTTTTGAGCTTTTGCTCCAATATAATTAATTCCTTTTTTCGGGATTTTAGACAAATCTACCAAATCAGTGATGCTATTATCAATCGTTAATTTTTTCTTTTTGCTATTGTCTTTTTGAACGATTTTTTTGTTGCTTTCTTTGATGTAAAAAGTATCAATTGCAATTTTTAGCTCTACTTTCTTCGAAATTAATTTCTTGATATTATTGTCTTGTAGCACAGTTGTGTAAGCCATTATCGGTATTTTTCTGTTTTTACCCAAAAGCACTAAATGGCTTAAAGGCGTTTGCAATTCATTGACAATAATTCCTCTTACGTTAGGCAAAATATCTGGTGTTCCATCCAAAATAATAATTTCATCAGGATTTGGTTTTGTAGTTTCTAAATCTTTGATTTTATATTGTTTTAAAATACCAACATTAGTTCCTGCAACAACTTCCTGATACTTAATTTCATTAAAAATATAATCTGATTTTACACACGGAATTTTAAATTTTCCCTGTTGGAACCATTCCATTTGAGTGGGATTATTTAAGTAGAATTTTAATTTCGATCCAATAAAAGTCGATTGTACGATTAAATTATAAAATCGCTCAATTGATTCAACCGGCATATGATCTGAGGCAGCTAATTCAAAAATCCATTTCTCAGTTCCTTTGATGTGATTCAGGTTTCCCAGAAAAAAATCCCTGTCTTTTAAAGTGTCGCTATAATTTTCATTATTAAAAACTTCCAAATCCTGACTATAATCTAAATAACCCGTTACGAAATCAAAATGCAATAAAATCAAACTGCTGTTGAAGTAATACATTTTTTGTTTTTTAAGATCGTAAATAACTTTTACAGATTCGATATTCGAAAATTTATCCGATAAAGGTTTGCCTCTAAATGCTTTATACGCTTCATAATTAGGTAAAGATGAAGTGAATCTTTGAGCACTTAAAGTGGTTATTAGAAAAACGAATATAAAGCTGTAAATGTATTTTTGCATGGTATTTTAATTGTTGATTAAATATAATTAAATAAACAATAAGTTTTATCTACCACGGCATTATATAAACTAATTAAAACTACCACAATTATCAAAAATAGGACTTATCTTTGCACCCTTATAAAATTATAAAGGATTTAGAATGAAACGTGTAGTTGTTGGACTTTCTGGTGGAGTAGATTCTAGTGTTGCGGCTTATTTATTGCAACAGCAAGGCTACGAAGTTATTGGGCTTTTTATGAAAAATTGGCACGATGATTCGGTTACTATTTCTAACGAATGTCCGTGGTTAGAGGATAGTAATGATGCTTTATTAGTAGCCGAAAAACTAGGAATACCGTTTCAAACTGTTGATTTAAGCGAAGAATACAAAGAAAAAATCGTTGATTATATGTTCAATGAATACGAAAAAGGGAGAACTCCAAATCCTGACGTACTTTGTAATCGCGAAATCAAATTTGATGTTTTCATGAAAATCGCCATGAGTCTTGGTGCTGATTATGTGGCAACGGGACATTATTGTCAAAAAAATGAAATTGAAGTGGACGGAAAACCGGTTTATCAATTAATTGCCGGAGCAGACAATAATAAAGATCAATCGTATTTTTTATGTCAGTTATCTCAAGAGCAATTGGCGAAATCATTGTTTCCAATTGGCGCTTTAACCAAACCGGAAGTGCGTGAAATCGCTGCTGAAATGGATTTGGTAACCGCTGAAAAGAAAGATTCTCAAGGATTGTGTTTCATCGGAAAAGTTCGCTTACCGGAATTCCTACAGCAAAAATTGCAGCCAAAAGAAGGTAAAATTGTTCAGATTGACAAAAACGATCCCATTTATAATACCGAAAAACCTGCTGATTTATCAGTAGAAGAAGATTTAAAATTAGATGCTAAAAAGCGTGATTATCTTCCAACAATGGGAAAAGTGGTTGGAAAACATCAAGGTGCCCATTATTTTACAACCGGACAAAGAAAAGGATTGAACGTTGGCGGAACAACAGATCCGTTATTTATCATCGCTACAGATGTTGAAACCAATACAATTTATACAGGCTTAACAAGCAATCATCCCGGATTGTTTAAAAAAGCTTTATTTATCGAAAAATCAGAAGTACACTGGATTCGTACTGATTTAGCTTTAAAAGTAGGAGAAACGATGGAAGTAATGGCGAGAATTCGTTACCGTCAGCCTTTGCAAAAAGCAACTTTACACCAATTTGAAGACGGAATGTATGTGAGTTTTGACGAACCACAATCAACAATTACCGAAGGTCAGTTCGCAGCGTGGTATTTCGATAATGAATTAGTTGGTTCGGGAGTAATTTCTTAGCTTTATACTTTTTTACAAAGGTTTTGCCTTTAAAAAAGTAAACTATGAAGCACTATTTTACATTTTTTTTATTGATTTTTTCAATTGCGATGTTCTCGCAGGAAGATGCCTGGGTATATTTTAAAGATAAACCAAATGGGCAGCACTTTTTAGATAATCCTTCCGAAATGCTTTCGGCACGCGCCTTAGAACGAAGAAGTAATCAAAATATCTCTCTGGATCTTACTGATGTTCCTTTGGAAGAAACTTATGTAAATCAGATAAAATCAGCTACAGGAATTGTGACAATGGCACAATCTAAATGGATGAATGCGCTTCATATTCGCGGAACTCAAACTGATATTTTAGCACTAAAACTACTTTCATTTGTTGATAAAATTGTTTTTGCAGATAAAACTTTAAATACAACTTCAAAAAAAGTTTCTGAAAATAAGATTTCCAAAATAGAAAAGAAACTCGAAACCACTATTGATTATGCTTACGGCACGTCAGCAAATCAGATTCAGATGCTAAATGGTCAGGTTTTGCACCAGCAGAATTTTACAGGTTCCGGTAAAATAATTGCTGTTTTAGATGCTGGTTTTCCGGGTGTAAATACGGCTCAGCCATTCCAGAATCTTATCGCTAATAATCAAATTTTAGGCGGATATGATTTTGTATCCAGAAGCGAAAATTTTTATGCCGGGGATGATCACGGTACAATGGTGCTTTCTACAATGGGAGGTTACAAGGAAAATGCATTGGTAGGAACTGCTCCAAATGCATCTTATTATTTGTTTATTACAGAAAATGATGCGTCTGAGAATCCTGTTGAAGAATCTCTTTGGGTAGAAGCTGCTGAAAAAGCAGATTATTATGGCGCGGATATTATTACAACTTCTCTGGGATATTTTGGTTTCGATAATCCGAATTATAGCCACACTTATAACGATATGAACGGAACGACAAATTTTATTTCCCGTGGAGCTGAAATTGCTTTTAGTAAAGGAATTATCGTTGTCGCTTCTGCAGGAAATGAAGGTAATACGGCAGAACCACATATTGGCGCACCGGCTGATGCTGTTTCGGTAATTACGGTTGGTTCTGTTAACGCTTCAAAAGTAAAAGCTGCTTCCAGTTCTATAGGGCCAAGTTTTGATAACCGAATAAAACCTGATGTTATGGCCCAGGGTGCTGCAACTGTGGTTTCAGATCCTTCCGGAAACATAAAAACGGCTAACGGAACTTCATTTTCATGTCCTGTTATGGCTGGAATGATTGCGTGTTTATGGCAGGCTTTCCCGTCAAAAACAAATAAGGAAATTCGGAAAATGCTCGTAGAATCTGCTGATAAATATTCGACACCAAATAATAATTACGGTTACGGAATCCCAAATTTTGGATCGACTTTAGGAGTTGAAGATTACCTGTCTTCACTTTCTGTTTTTTCAGTATATCCAAATCCGGCTCAGACAACCGTTTCTTTTTCATTTTCTGATGAAAATTATAATGCCTCGGTTTCGATTTATTCTGTTTTAGGACAAAAGGTAATCGAAAAGCAAATTACAAATCAAAACCCAATTCTTTCTGTGGCGTCTTTAAAAAGTGGACTCTATTTTTATGCTTTTGATGCCGAAGGTTTACACAAAACAGGAAAGATTATCAAACAATAACAGCATTTTTGAATGAATAGAATTACACAGCTTTTCCATATAAAATATCCAATTATTCAAGGCGGAATGATCTGGAACAGTGGTTATAAATTAGCATCGGCCGTAAGTAATGCAGGCGGTTTAGGACTTATTGGCGCCGGATCGATGTATCCGGAAGTTTTACGGGAACATATCCAGAAATGCAAAAAAGCGACTGGTAAACCGTTTGGTGTCAACATTCCGATGTTATACCCAAATATTGAAGAAATCATGAATATCGTGGTTGAAGAAGGCGTTAAAATCGTTTTCACATCGGCGGGAAATCCTAAAACATGGACTTCTTTTTTAAAAGAAAAAGGAATTACGGTTGTTCATGTTGTGAGCAGCAGTATTTTTGCCCTAAAAGCACAGGAAGCGGGAGTTGATGCCATTGTAGCCGAAGGTTTTGAAGCTGGCGGTCATAACGGACGCGACGAAACAACAACGCTGACTTTAATCCCGATGGTAAAAGAAAAAATTCAAATTCCGATTATTGCTGCGGGCGGAATTGCAACAGGAAGAGGCATGCTTGCCACAATGATTTTAGGTGCTGATGGCGTTCAGGTTGGAAGTCGTTTTGCGGCTTCGACAGAATCATCTTCGCACGATAATTTCAAGCAAACAATAGTAAATGTTAAAGAAGGTGATACACAATTGACATTGAAAGAATTAGCGCCGGTTCGATTGGTAAAAAATAAGTTCTATAATGATGTTCAGGCTTTATATGAAAAAAGTCCTTCTAAAGAAGATTTAGTACAGCTTTTAGGCAGGGCAAGAGCTAAAAAAGGGATGTTTGAAGGCGATCTGGAAGAAGGAGAATTAGAAATAGGACAAATTGCCGGAATAATTCATGAAATATTACCGGTTGAACAAATTATTGGACAAATGATGACCGATTTTGAAGTTGCTTGCCAAGAAAAGGCTAAATTTGAGTTTTAATTACCTGCAAGAATACGATTATGAATATTATACGCATTTCTATTTTATTTCTTTTTTTAGTTTTTGGATCGCAACAAGTTCAAAGCCAGTCTTATCAATTTAAAACATCGGGATTTAGTGTTTTAGAAAAAAATGAAAAAGGAAAATGGGGCGAATGGTCAAATCTTGATTTGGTGAATCTTTCGGTGATTTTAGATACCAATAAACATAGGATTGTTGTGTATTCGCAGGAAATCCAGCTTTTTAATATTGAAGATTATATCGAAAGAGAAGAAAACGATACAGATATTGTATACTCTTTTATGTGTAAAGATAATGATGGTGTAGATTGTAAACTTTCGATCATAACCCGCAAAAAACAAGATTACCGCAAACAGCTTTATATCAATTACAACGATCATATTATTATGTATAATATTTTTAGTGTGTAGGTATTATTTATAAATAGAGCGTAAAGATTGACAATTCAAATACGAATAAAAAATATGAATTACGAAAGTGTTAAGGAAGAACTTAACGAAACTAATGAATTTACTGAGTTTGAAAATCCAAAGATTTATTCATCAAAAGCAATTTGGGGATTCTCTGTGGTTTTTTCGCCAATTTTTGGTGGCATTTTATTGATGCAAAATTTAAAAGATACGAATAGAAAAAAGGAAGCAAATCTTGTTTTGATAAGTTCTATTCTGCTAACGTTGCTGACTTTTCTAATTGTAACTTTTTCTAATATAAAAATTCCTAATTTACCATTTTTGTGTAATTTAATTGGAGGTGGAGTTTTATCCTATTATTTTCAAAAAAAGTATTTTCCTGATGAAGATAAATTTGAAAAGAAAGCCATCTGGAAAGCATTAATTATTTCTATAATAATAACTGTACCTTTTGTATTGGCAATGATTTATTCGATGTAAATATTTAAATTTTAACCAAATATATATAGCAAACCCGACAGGTTTCAAAACTTGTCGGGTTTGTTGTATAAAAATCTTAAAACTTAATCTCTCAGAAACTTAACGTCTTTTAAGAATCAATATCCTTAATAAAATCATCGTATTCGAGATAAAACATCTCTAATGCATTCATTTTTTCGAAAAAGAAATCAAAAATAGCATCCCAGTTATTGCGGTTGCTAAAACCTACGCCTTGTTTTTCGGTCCAGATTCGGCTAATGGTTTTGCCGCTTTCCAATGTGTAATTTTTTTCGAAAACCAGATCTTTTACAAATTCTTCTTCCAGAATATTTTTTAAGGCTTCTAATTTTTCAAAATAAGCAGTTCGTTTCTCATCGCTTCTTTGTTCGATATCAATTAAAACCTGGGCCTTTTTATTGTCAACATAAAATTTAAAAGAAAAATCTTTAATTTTAGTATCATAAAGTACCCATTTGCGTGGATATTTTTCGGCGAAAGCCACCCAAAATTCCCTTTTTAACTTTTGTGATTCTTCTCTGCTGTACATTTTTATGGCTTTGGTTTTAGAAAACTTGTAGAACCGCGTTTTCTGGACTATATTTATATTTTATTTAAATCTGTTGAAATTTTATATTTCATATTTTAAACAGAATTTGAAAGTACAAAAATAAGCTTAGATTATGAATTTCCAAGATTTTTTGAAATATGTTCCTAATTTAATTCCAGTTGAATTACCGGCCGAATTGGCGCATATAAAAATGGCCCCAAAAGAAAGAGTACAAGCCTTAAAAAATCTTGATTTGGAAGCCGTAAATCCAAGGATTGCTGCTGTAATGATGTTGTTTTATCCAAAAAATAGAGAAACACATTTGGTTTTAATAGTCAGAAATGCCTATAATGGCGTTCATTCTTCACAAATTGCTTTTCCCGGTGGAAAATTTGAAACCACGGATGCCAATTACGAAGAAACCGCTTTAAGGGAAACGCACGAAGAAATAGGAGTATTACAGGAAAAAATAGAAGTAATTAAGCATTTTTCGCCCATGTATATTCCGCCGAGTAATTTTTTGGTACATCCTTTTTTGGGAATTTCAAAAGAAGAACTTTCCTTTTATCCGGATGCCAGAGAAGTTGCGGCTATTATAGAATTGCCATTATCTACCTTTTTAAGTGATGAAATTATCATCGAAGCCACATTGTCAACTTCTTACGGAAATAATATTCTAGTTCCGGCGTTTAGTATTCAAAATCACATTGTTTGGGGAGCAACTGCAATGATATTAAGTGAATTAAGAGATGTTTTGAAAACAACTTTTGACTAAATTTCATAAAAACAGAAAATTAACAATTTGATATTCATTATAATAACAATTTATTTCCGAAATTGCTTAATAGTATCGCTAAAAGAATAATTTTTGTATGTTTGCGTCCTAACAAAAAAACACAATAAACAGCTATGGGATTGTTTAAACGAAATCCTTTCGGACATATATTATTCATCAAAAAATGGTTAATCCGTATTTTGGGTGCCATGACGCATAGAAGATATAGGGGTTTCAATGAATTGCAGATTGAAGGATCAGAAATCATTAAAACATTGCCGGATACAAATGTTTTGTTTATATCAAATCACCAGACTTACTTTGCTGATGTTGTGGCTATGTTTCATGTCTTTAACGCAAGTTTAAGCGGACGTCAAGATACGATTAAGAACATTGGTTATTTGTGGCAGCCCAAAATGAATATTTATTATGTTGCTGCCAAAGAAACCATGCAAGCCGGTTTACTGCCAAGAATTTTAGCATATGTTGGTGCCATTACGGTTGAAAGAACCTGGCGTGCAAAAGGTGTTGATGTGACTGAAAAACGTGACGTAAACCCAAATGATACTGAAAATATCAGAATTGCGCTTGAAGATGGCTGGGTAATTACGTTTCCGCAAGGAACAACAAAATCGTTTAAACCAGTTAGAAAAGGAACCGCACATATTATCAAACAGCATAAACCAATCGTAATTCCAATTGTAATTGACGGTTTCCGTCGTTCGTTTGATAAAAAAGGATTACGAATGAAGAAAAAAGGAATTCTGCAATCGTTTATCATCAAAGAACCTCTTGATATTGATTATGAAAATGATACCATTGAGGAAATCGTAGAAAAAGTAGAATATGCAATTGAGCAGCATCCATCATTTTTAAAAGTTATTCCAGCCGAAGCAATCAAAGTTGAAGAAGAACTTAACGAAATGAGAAGATGGAGTTATAAGGGGCCGGAAAATGACTATTAGATTTTAATTTTTTGTTTCAGGTTTCAAGTTTAATGTTTCAAGTTAAAAAAACTTAGAAACTTAGCAACTCATAAACTTAGCAACTTTTAAAAGTCTATCTTCTTCAATTCCTTATAATTTGCATATAATCGTCGTAACAGCGTTCCGTAAAGCAATCTGTAAAAGCACCAGAATATTCCGAAGAAAGCCAATGTTACGAGGAATAAAATTCCGATTGTAACAAACATTGCTCTTCCGTTTGCGGCTAATTTATCTCTTAAAAAAGCCATATCAGGATTGTACACAAAAGCAACAAAAAAACTTAATATAGCTGTTATTACAATCATTCCTAAATTATACCACACATAATACTGAACCGTTTTCCTGGTTTTTAAAATGGCGCCCATTAATGATTTTGTCGCAACTGTAGTCGAAATTGTTTTGTAATTTTTATAAAAGATAAAAACAAAAATCAGTACAACAATATAATTAAAGTAGGTCAAAAACTCAAGAGCTAATACAATTTCCGGATGATTTATTTTTTGCAAAACATCATCAGTATTAATAAATAAGTTTGAAAAAGTCCAGAATGAAACCTCCAAAATGCTGATAATTAAAATCCACTTCACAATTGAAGATGATTTTTTATGAATCATTTTGTAAATTTCCGTTTCTGAAATTTGTTCAAAAGAATTTGAGTTCTTTTTCCAGTCTTTTTTTAATAAATCCAGTTCTTTCATAATAATTTTTAAGGATTTAGTATTTTTTTAAGTTTCCCTTTAATTCTGTTCATTTTCACGCGCGCATTCACTTCGCTGATTCCTAAGGTTTCGGCTATTTCTTGATAATCTTTGTCTTCTAAATACATAAAAACTAATGCTTTTTCGATATCATTAAGCTGGTAAACAGCTTTATACATCAATTTAATCTGTTCTTCCTCTTCATAATTATAATCAACATCTTTTACAAAATGCTGATGACTTTCATATTCTACTGTCGATACGGTTCTTTTGGTTTTTCGGTATAAGGTAATGGCGGTATTTAAGGCAACGCGATACGTCCAGGTCGAAAATTTACTGTCGCCCCTAAATTTTGGATACGCTTTCCAGAGCTGAATTGTTATTTCCTGAAACAAATCTTTATGTGCATCTTCGCCGGCAGTATATAATCTACAAATCTTGTGGATTATATTCTGATTTGCCTGTAATTGCGCAACAAATGATTGTTCTAGGTTTTCGCTCATAATATATTAGTAGTATTGAAAGCAATTTTGTTACAGATTGTTTTATTTTTTTGCCACGAATTACATAATTTCACGAATTTTTATTTTGAAACCTTAAATTATACTCAATTTTAGTTCGTGAAAATTAGTGTAATTCGTGGTAAACTTTTATAATTGTCGGTTCTTATAATAATTCACCATCAAATCTATAAATTTACTGTAACTTTCCATTCCGTCTTTTTGATTGTTTGTTTTTAAGAAATTATCATAAAGAAAATGAAAACCTTCGTCTATAAAAGTGTCGTATTGTTTCCAGAAATCCTGACTTTCCTGATAGTTTTTTAAAATTCCAACGTGAACAGTTTTCTTTAATTGATTAAAAATCTTTTCATTTTTAAACTGCCAGATTCCTAAACAATAACGTAAAGCAAAACTATATCCGGAATATTGATAATATAAATTATCGTTTTTTACTGATGCCAAAACACCAATAAAATTACATTCGCTTTCACTGGCAAAACCCATTTGGTGCGCCATTTCATGACAGCTTGTAAGCGGGAAATTATACATTGGTAATAAATCATTTACCTGAGCTTCATTTGTAAACGGATTTAAATATCCTCCAAATCCCATATAAGTTAAAGGTAAACTAAATAGCGATTTTTTAATGCTCAAAGTTTGATAAGTAAAATAAGGATGTTCTTCTGCAAGATTTTTATAACCATTTAAATTCATCTGAAAAGCCTGATCTTGCGAGTATGGAAAAACAATTTTTGCGCTATCATTTTTTGTGATTTGAAATTGAATTTCATTTGTTTTGGCAATTATTTTTTTTGTAAAAATGAGCAATTCGGCATCAGTATATTCTCTTTTAATATTCATTTTTTCAAAAAGAGGTTCTCTGTAATAGTTTAATGCCCAAAGTAAATGAAAGAAAAAGTAGAATATAGATAATGCACTTAGTGCCTTTAGAAGATTATCTTTCCACTGTAACTTCCAGGTTTTTCTGGTTTTCCAAAACCATCGAATCAAAAAGAGTATCAAAATAGAATAAATACAATCACCAACAGAAAAAGGAATTTTGCCTAAAACGTTTCTTGAGAAATGTGAAATCCAGATGTATAATCCGTTACTGTAAAAGCTTTCGATAAATTCCGGGAAAAAGCGAAGAATCTTTAAAATGATGATTTGTAGAAGAAGAAATAGTGGTAAAATGTATTTTGATTTCACAGTTTAAATTTTGGATACGTAAATATAATTACAATATTAATAGTAAAACAAAGATTTAAAAAGTTGGCCACGAATTCACGAATTTTTATTAAAAAAATTGGTGCTTTATAATTGCTTAATTTTTGAATTAAGCTTAAAACTGATATTGATTTGATTAATTCGTGAATTCGTGGCAGAAAATTTTAAATCTGTTTCTCAACGTAAAAAGCATTTAAACTTTGTAACTTTGGAACTCTTAATTGTTAAACTTCAAACAAAATATAATGAGTCAGGAAATAAGAAATCTGGAACCTAAAGCACTTTGGAATAAATTTGCCGATTTGAACGCCGTTCCACGTCCGTCAAAGAAAGAAGAACGTGTAATCGAGTTTATGAAAAACTTTGGAAACAGCTTAGGTTTAGAAACTTTTGAAGACGAAATCCGAAATGTAATCATCAGAAAACCTGCAACTCCCGGAATGGAAAATCGCAAAGCAATTGTTATGCAGGGGCATCTTGATATGGTGCACCAAAAAAATGCAGATACTGTTTTTGATTTCGATACGCAGGGAATTGACATGTATGTAGATGGTGACTGGGTTCGCGCTCGCGGTACAACGCTTGGCGCGGATAATGGGTTAGGAGTAGCGACAATTATGGCTGTTTTAGAAAGTACAGCTATTCCGCATCCGGCAATTGAAGCTTTGTTTACAATTGATGAAGAGACAGGAATGACAGGTGCTTTAAACCTAAAAGGTGGAATTTTACAAGGTCAGATTCTTTTGAATTTAGATACTGAAGAAGATGATGAAATTGACATAGGCTGCGCTGGTGGAATCGATGTAACGGCTACAAGAACGTATCATGAAGAAGAAGTTCCGGAAGGATCAGTTGGACATATTATTACCGTAAAAGGCTTAAATGGTGGTCATTCAGGAATGGATATCAACAAGGGTTTAGGAAATGCCAACAAAATCATGAACCGTTTGTTATTTGATGCTTTTGAAAACTTCGGATTACAAGTGGCTGAAATTAACGGAGGAAGTTTACGAAATGCAATTCCGAGAGAAAGCGTTGCGAAAGTAATTATTTCTGAAATGTTTGATGAAGCCTATATTTTTGATATGCAGGAAATCATCAATGATATTAAAGCTGAATATAAAACTACGGAACCAAACCTTACTATCGAAATCGTAAAATGCGATTTGCCGGAAAAAGTAATGGATTTAGGCGTTCAGGAAGGAATTATTCGCGCTATTTATGCCGCTCATAATGGTGTTTACAGAATGAGCGCTGATATGGATGACTTGGTTGAAACTTCAAATAATATTGCCAGAGTTATTGTAAAAGATGGCGAAATATCTATTGGATGTTTGACACGTTCTTCTGTAGAAACTTCAAAATTTGACCTGGCTAACGCATTGCGTTCTGCTTTTGAATTAGTAGGCTGCGAAGTGGAACTTTCAGGTTCTTATCCAGGTTGGACTCCAAATGTAAACTCTGAAATATTAGATACTTTGGTTGGAATTTACGAAAAACAAAATAACGAAAAACCAAAAGTTGTAGCTTGTCACGCTGGTTTAGAATGTGGAATTTTAGGAACAAATTATCCGGATATGGATATGATTTCTTTTGGACCAACTATTCACGGAGCGCATTCTCCAGACGAAAGAGCAAGTATTTCTTCGGCTCAAAAATATTGGAAATTTGTATTAGAAATTCTTTCGAATATTCCGGTTAAATAAAGCAAGTAATCAGTTTTTAGTCGCAGTTTTCAGTCACAATAGAACTGAAAAAACTGCGACTGCGACTGAAAACTAAGATTTAGTCTCTTTTAGGACTGTTTTTCTTTTCTCTTTTTTCTTCTTTTTTCTCTTTAGCCGTTTTTAACGGTTCTTTTTTCACTGTCTTTTTAGCGTCTTGACTCTTTGCCATGATATTTTTGATTTAGATTGTTACTTATTTTTAAAGTAAATATAAGTTCTATTTTTGAGTTAAATTAATTATTTTGCTTGTATACTTCAATAGAATCTTTTTGTAGTCTTTCTTTTAGCCACAATTTCATTTTCTGCTGCGTCTGCAAATCGATTGATTTTTTACTTTGATAGAGAATAATTGGTATTATTCTGGACTTATTTTCTTTGTTTTCAATAGTGTAATTTCCGATTTTCAGAGAAGTTATTGTTGGAAATAATATTTTCACTTCATCATTAATTTGATTGTTATTGAATTGATATTGTGATAATTGATTTCGTAAATCATTAATCATAATATCTTTTTGATCGACTACACTTTGACTGTTATTGATCTGGTTCATGATATCTTTTCTTAAATTCACTGTGTCTTGTCTAATAATCAATTTGGTGTTGGGTAAATCATAATTAATCAATTTTTTATTGAGACTGTCAATTTCGGCGTCATTAAATTTTTTAGTTAAAAAAGCCAATTCAATTCTTTTTGGATCTGTATTATACCTGATTTTTTTATAGATAATAGGATAATCATTGTCGAGAAATTGTTTCTGAATAAAAATTTCTGTTCTCGAATTATAACTTTTCTGATTGTATAATTGATATGCGAAATAGACACTTGGTAAGATTAAGAATAAAATTAAAATTGAGATTACATATTTTACTCTTTTTTCGTGTTTTGGATTCAATTGTTTGGCAACCGGATATTTTAAGTATTTTACAATCAAAAAAGTCGCAATGCAAATAAAAACACAATTGATGGTATAAAGATATAAAGCACCAAAAAAATAAAGATAATTTCCTAAAGCTAAACCATAACCTGCTGTACAAAGTGGAGGCATTAAAGCAGTTGCAATGGCAACGCCGGGAATTGGATTTCCCTTTTCTACACGTGTTACGGCTATTACACCAACCAGACCGCCAAAAAAAGCAATTAGAATATCATAAATATTAGGCGAAGTCCTGGCTAATAATTCTGATTGTGCTTCTTTAAAAGGGCTTATATAAAAATAAATGGCTGAAGTGGTCAAACTTACTCCTGTTGCAATGACTAAATTTTTAATAGATTTTTTTAATAGTTCAAAATCATACATTCCTAAACCAAAACCCGCGCCCATAATTGGTCCCATTAAAGGGGAAATCAACATAGCACCAATAATAACTGCAGTCGAATTGACATTTAAACCAACAGAAGCAATGATAATGGCGCAGGCTAAAATCCAAATATTAGAACCTCTAAAAGATACATTGCCGGTTATATTTTCAATAACCGATTTTTTATTTTCTTCGCCTTTATGAAGATCGATGAAGTTTAGGATTTTTTGAGTGGTATTTGTCATTTCATTCTTGATTTAAAAAGAAAAGCTAAATTTTCAGCAGAAGTAGAAAGTCTAATTTAATCAAAAAAAATGTGAAAGCCTATATTTTAACTTTAGAAACAAATAAATAATCAACACCTTTATTGATTAACGATTTTAAAAGACATAAAAAAATCCTCAACTTTAAAAAATTGAGGATCTATATTTTTTTATAAAAGTAGATTTTAGTTTCGCTTTAATACTTTATATTGTTCATAACAAGCACTAATTGCATCCATAATCTGCAAATCGTTTGCTGATTGAATAAATGAATCCGAATAATTGCAACGCTGTAAAATTTCAGGAATTTCGTCTTTGCTTACGCCTAAAAGTACAGAGACAGTTTCGCGGTCATATTTAGATTCTAAAAGATTTCTAACGGTATCATCCTTTCGCATTTCCTTTAATTTCTTGAGTTCTCTACCATTTTTCCCAAAGAAACCATACAGTACATCGGCAGGATTAAAAATAGATCCCAATACTTTTCCAAAAGCATTTGGCGAATATTCCCCGGCTTCATAACCTTGTGTAAGGCCTGAAATGCTATAACGGTAGTTTTCTTTTGTTGGAATTAATTTGGAGTCGATTTCAAGATAACCTGTCAGATTAAAAGGAGCAATAACAACTTCTTCAAGTGCAATTGCTTTTTCGGTAAGCTGAATTCGGGTTACTTTATTTTTTATCCAGTCATTTGTTACTCTGATTCTCAAAGATTGGAATCCTAAAATAGAAAAATGAAGTGTATCGTTTACCTGCACATCAATTTCAAAATATCCTTTAGCATCAGACATCGCACCACGTACTTTGTTTGTGTTAATAATATTTACATTAGGAAGCGGCTGTTTACTATTGTCATTAATAATATAACCAGACACTCTTTGTGGCGCTGTAGACTCAGTGTCTTGTGCAAAAACAATAGTAGATAGTAGAGTAAAAAAGAAAACGGCGAAATATTTCATATCCTTATTTAAAGCTCTAAAAGTAGTAAATCGGGATTAAATATTTCGTAGTCTTCGAATATAATTATCAGAAAATTAACAAAGGTAAAAGTATTGCTTTTAGTATTTAACTAAAAAGGGATAACGAGATTTAAATTAAATGATTTTGAGTTATAATCTTATCAGTTAAAAGAAAGATTCTTCGTAAAAAAAATCCCAAATTCCAATGATATCTGGAATTTGGGATTTATATTTAAGATAATTGACTTATTAGTCTCTTCTTGGTCTTCTTGGTCTTGGTGAATCACCAAAGCTTTCAGAACGTCTTGGAGCTCTGTCTGAACTTCCTTCGCTTCTTGGAGCAGAACTTCTAAAACCACCTTCTCTTTTTGGAGCAGATGAATTTCTGTCGCTTCTGAAACCACCTTCTCTTGGAGCTGAGCTTCTGTCACTTCTGAAACCATTACCGCCACCAGAACCTTCACGTCTTGGTCCGAAACTTCCTCCGCCAGAACCTTCTCTTCTTGGTCCTCCAGAACTTCTTCCGCCACCAGAACGTCCGTTATGGTCACGTCTTCCGCCACCATCATTTTTAGAAATTTCAACATTAATACGACGTCCTTCTAATTGTACGTTGTTTAATACTTCCATTACCTTATCAGTGTGTTCAGGATCAGTGTTAAAGAAAGAGAAACCTTCTTTTACATCTACTTTGAAAACGTCATCGTCGACCTAAGTCTAATGTTTCTTTCAAGTAATCTTTAAGAGTCATCCAATCGAAATTGTCTCTTGAACCGATGTTTACAAAATAACGAACTGCTCCATTATTATTGAATTCTCTTGGCTCAGAATCCGTTCTTTCGCGTCTTTCTCCAGATTGAGATGAAATATCTCTGTTCTTTTTGTAGTAAGCAATAAAACGGTTAAATTCTACTGAAACCATTTTCTTAATCAATTCTTCTTTAGATAAACCTTCAAGAACATTGTTGATTGCTGGTAAATAGTTGTCAATTTCGTGATCAACTTCAGTATCTTTAATTTTGTTTGCTAAGTGCAACAATTGAATTTCGCAGATTTCGATTCCTGATGGAATAGATTTCTCTTCAAATTTTTGTTTGATGATTCTTTCGATAGAAGAAATTTTACGCAACTCACTTTTTGTAACAATTACAATAGAAGTTCCTAATTTTCCAGCTCTACCAGTACGTCCTGAACGGTGATTGTAAGTTTCAATTTCGTCAGGAAGTTGGTAATTTACTACGTGAGTAATATTATCAACGTCAATACCACGTGCAGCAACGTCAGTAGCAACAAGCATCTGAATTTGTCTTCCACGGAAAGATTTCATTACACCATCACGTTGCGCCTGAGATAAATCTCCGTGCAATGCAGCAGCGCTGTATCCATCTTCAATTAATTTTTCGGCTACAGCTTGTGTATCTCTTTTAGTACGACAGAAAACCACAGAGAAAATGTCCGGATTAGCATCGGCTAAACGTTTCAAAGCTTCGTAACGATCACGTGCATTTACTAAGTAAAATTCGTGAGAAACTGTTGCAGAACCTGAGTTCTTAGCTCCAACAGTAATTTCAACCGGGTCGCTCATAAATTGTTTTGCAATTCTGGCAACCTCTTGTGGCATAGTTGCAGAGAACAACCATGTACTTTTTTGATCTGGAGTATCGGATAATATAGATACGATATCCTCATAAAATCCCATGTTCAGCATTTCGTCAGCCTCATCAAGAATACAGTAATCTATATTTTTAATGTTAACCAGACCTCTGTTGATCATGTCTTGCATTCTCCCCGGAGTAGCCACAATAATTTGTGCTCCTCTCTTAATGTCCCTAGCTTGCTCTGTAATACTAGCCCCGCCGTAAACTGCTACCACATTAATACCTTTCTCGTATTTTGCGTAGTTTTTAAGTTCGTTGGTAATCTGTAAACAAAGTTCTCGTGTTGGCGATAAAACTAATGCTTGTGTATTTCTGTTGTCAGCATCAATTTTTTGAATTAGCGGAAAACCGAAAGCTGCCGTTTTCCCTGTCCCTGTCTGAGCCAACGCAACCATATCTGTATCTTTTTCCAATAATAGGGGAATCGCTTTCTCCTGTACTTCTGACGGATTCTCAAATCCTAGATCTAAAATCGCCTTCAGTAACGATTCATTCAATCCTAATTGTTCAAATTTGTTCATATATATTTTTAAAATAGGGTGCAAAATTACTGTTAATTATTCAGATATACTAATGCTATTTTAAGAATTATGTATTTGTTATGATTTGATTATCAAAAAGTTATGTTTATCGTAAAATCATTTTGATCTAAAATCGAAGAATTTTAAGCAAAATTACGCCGCGAAATATAAATTTTCGCCTTTAAAATGTTGTATTTTAAACAATTATTTGGTTGTGTTCAGGAAATCAATTAGTTGCTGAGTTGCTTTTGCGCGATGACTAATTTTATTTTTGATATCCGAAGATAATTGCGCAAAAGTTTCTGAATAATTTTTTGGCTGAAAAATCGGATCATATCCAAAACCATGATTTCCTTTTTTCTCCAAAACAATATTTCCTGCTGCAATTCCGGTAAATAAATATTGTTTTCCGTTTAAATTTAAAGCAATAACGGTCTTGAACTGGGCGCTGCGATCTTCCTTATCTGATAAAGCTCCTAAAAGTTTATTCATATTATCATCGGCATTGCGCTGTTCTCCAGCATATCTGGCCGAATAAACGCCGGGTTCTCCATTTAAAGCCGCAACTTCCAGACCTGTATCATCTGCAAAACAATCATAACCAAATTTTTCAGTTACATAATTTGCTTTCAAAATCGCATTTCCTTCAATTGTATCTGCAGTTTCCGGAATTTTTTCGTAACAGCCAATATCTTCCAAACTTAATAATTGAATAGAGCCGTTTAAGATACTTTGAATTTCTTTGATTTTATTAAGGTTGTTCGAAGCGAAAACAAGTTTCATAATTGTGCGTTTAATAATTAGGAGTATTTTAAAAACACAAATTTAGAATTCTTATATTTGATATATTACATAAAATAAAAATAAATGCAGTTATCGGTTCTCTATAAAAAAATAACACCTTTTGTTAAGCCATATAGAAAAATGGTAATCGCTACCTTATTACTTACTTTTTTGGGCTCGTTCGCCGCGCAGGTAAATGCTTTAATTATAAAATATACCGTTGATACAATTAGTAATTTAATGGTTGCTCATGAACCTTTGTCAAAAGGATTTCATTTATTAGGTATTATAAGTCTGGTGCTGCTTTCGAAAGAATTGGTGTATTCAGTGGTGCAATTTGGACAAAAATTCTACGGAGAAAAACTGCGTATTTTTATAACCCGTGATATTTCGCAAACAATAGTCGAAAAAATCCTGAGTTATAGAATGGAGTTTTACACTTCAAATGAAAATGAAAGCGGAAAACTTCAAACCAGGATCGATTTGGGAATTAGCAGTTTAACAAAATTAGTCCAGAACTTTTTTATTGATATTCTGCCTTTGTTTGCAAATTCTCTCGTTGCTTTAGTACTTATGTTTTACGCCAATATTTATGTTGGATTAGTGAGTTTATGTATTATTCCCATTTATTTTTATGTAAGTCAGTTACAAGCGAATAAATTAAGTGGTTTTAGACGAAGAATGCGTAATTATCGTGAAACGAAGAATAACGGAATCATTAGTTTGATTGAATCGATAACCGTTATAAAATCTTTTGTTCGTGAACCGATGGAAGCGGATCGTCATAAAAAAATTCAGTTTGAAATGACCGAAAATCAATTGGCAACCCGAAAAACCAGTTTTATTTTTGAAAGCATCAAAGGTTTTATCGAACAAATAGGAGTCGTTGTTATCATTATTCTAACCGCTTATTTTGTTCTGAATAATACGATGACAATTGGTGCAATCATGTTTCATATTATGTTGTTTAATAACGTTTCGTCGCCAATCAGGCAATTGCACCGTATTTATGATGAAGTAAACGATGCATTGATTTATTCTGAAGGTTTCTTTGATATTTTAGAATCAGAAAATGAAAAAGAAACCAGTGGAAACTATATTCCTGAAAAAATCATAGGACTTATTGAAGTAGAAGATGTTGATTTTGTTTATCCAAACGGAACTAAAGCGCTTTCGGATATCAATTTCACTATAAAACCAAACGAAACAACTGCTTTGGTTGGATTAAGCGGGGCGGGAAAAAGTACTGTTATTAATTTATTGGATAAATTTTATTTGCCGTCAAGCGGAAAAATTTATTTAGATGGAGTAGACTTAAACGATTATAATACTGATTTTCTGCGTAAAAACATTGGATTAGTATTGCAGAAAAACCACATATTTAAAGGTACAATCGCTGAAAATATTTTATATGGAAATCCGGATGCTTCGCAATCTGAAATTATAGACGCTGCCAAACAGGCTTATATTCACGAGCAAGTTATGAAATTGCCAAAAGGGTATGATTCTGATGCTCATTTGCTTTCAGGCGGACAACAGCAACGAATTGCCATTGCGAGATTATTTCTGAAAAATCCGCCCATTATTTTTTTAGATGAGCCAACTGCCAGTTTAGATGCAATTGCTACCGAACAAATAAAAAAATCATTAGATGCCATTAAAAGAGACAGAACCGTGATTATAATATCGCATAGTATTTCTCAAATTATAGATGCTTCAAATATCGTAGTTCTGGAACAGGGAAAATGTGTAGAAAAAGGAACACACGATGAATTGTATGATAATAAAGGTACTTATTATCATATTTTTATGGCAATGGCAAACAGCTTAAACATTGAAAAAATTACGCAGACGTTTGATTAATTATGAATGTCTGAAATCTTTGTAAAAGTTTAAAACTTTGACAAAGATAGCGTTGCTAATAAAATTATGCAGACGTTTTATAACTGTTTCTTGTAATATTTTTTTTCGATTAGAAAGACCACCAAAACTCCAAAAGTATAAGCAACAATATCACTCCATAAAAAACCCTGCCCTAAAACATATCTGCCAAAGAGAGTCTTTCTAATTTCAATAATCCACGGAGCCTGATAAAGCTGAAAAAACTCAATTCCGTAACAAATCAATAATGAAAGAATTAAGATTTGAATAGCTTTTTTCTCTATTAATATCATTCGGATAAAAACATACATCATTACAGCATAAAGGAAATCGCCTGTAAATAGCGGAATTATTGAAATTTTTCTAGACATGATTCCAAGAAAAATAATCAGTAATAATAGGATGAAATAATGAAGTCTGTATTTTTTCAAATTTGAATTTTATGTATTAGAAAAGCAAAGTTACGACGAATTGAATGTTCGCTTCTTTGTCAAAGTTCAAAACTTTGACAAAGATTCCTGTTTTATTACAATTCTAAAAAAGAAGGAAAAATCTTATTTTTGTTTTACTTTTGAAATAAAATTAAGTTTCAATGGATATCAGAATTCAAAATTTAGAACCAGATTGTTTTTACCACATTTATAATCGAGGTGTTAATGGTGATAAAATCTTTGAAGAAGAAGATAATTATATATTTTTTATGAATCAGATTTTAAAATATTTAAAAAATATCTGCAATGTTTATGCTTATTGTTTGATGCCAAATCATTTTCATCTTTTAATTAAGATAAAGTCAAATGTAGAGTTGCAAAATCTTGTTCATGAAAAATCAAAATTAAATAAAGGTTTGGGTTTGCATTCTATTCAGAATTTACCAAGCAAGCAAATTAGTAAATTTATAAGTTCTTATACGCAATCTTATAATAAAGTATATAATCGACATGGACCATTATTCGAATCACCTTTTAAAAGAAAGAAAATTGATTCTGATCAATATTTAAAAAATGTAATAATTTATATTCATCAAAATCCAATGGAAATAAAAGGAGATTTTAAAAGCTATAAATTTTCATCTTATCCTGCGGTTTTATCGTCTTTAAAAACTAATGTGAGGAGAAAGGAAGTAATTGAGTTATTTGGTGATTTAGAAAATTTTATATTCTGTCATCATCATTTAATTGACTTCAAATTTTGAATGTTTTTGGTTATGAATATTGAAGAAATCTTGTCAAAGTTTAAAACTTTGACAAAGAGGTTAATGGATTTTTAGGGATTACGAGGATTAATTTCAATAAGAATGATTAGTACTTTTTTAGGTAAACAAAAATACAAAGATTCGGATACGTTGACTTTATTTTATAATTTTATCGATTCTATTAAAATATAGTAAACTATTACACCTTTTAAATATAACCACATGAATGCAAGATTATCCCTTTTTATTACTCTGATTGTAGCTTTATTTCTTTCTGGAAATGAAGGTTATTCTCAAAAAAATAATTCATTTAACATCAAAAAACAACTGGAATATTGTGCCGAACAAGCTTCAAAAACCTTAACTGTTATTCCAAATGACGGAACTTCGCCAAGAACAGTTTCGAACGGAAGCAAGGAATGGAAATTTGTTGGTTATAAAGATTGGACAAGTGGTTTTTGGCCGGGAGAATTGTGGTTTTTGTATGAAGCAACCGGAGATAAAAAATGGGAAAAAGAAGCAGATAAATTCACTCGTTTTTTAACGCCTTTATCTGTAAGTAAAGCTGGCGATCATGATTTAGGTTTTCAGGTTTTTAATAGCTTCGGAAATGGATATCGTTTGACAAAAAACAAAGAATATAAAGAAATAATCTTAAAAACGGCCGATACTCTGGCAACGCTTTTTAATCCAAAAGTAGGAACTATTCAGTCCTGGCCACATAATAAAATGGGCGGTCATAATACGATCATCGATAATATGATGAATTTAGAATTGTTGTTTTGGGCTTCTAAAAATGGCGGAAATAAAAAACTGTATGACATTGCTGTAAAACATGCCGAAACGACAATGAATAATCATTTCAGACCTGATTATACCTCATATCATGTTGTAATTTATGATTTTGAAACCGGTAAAAAAATAAAAGGACAAACAGCTCAGGGATATAGCGATGATAGTATGTGGGCGAGAGGTCAGGCGTGGGCAATTTACGGATTTACAATGGTTTACAGAGAAACAAAAGATCCTAAATTCTTAGATTTTGCGCATAAAGTAACCCGTGTATATTTGGATAGATTAACTACAAAAGATTTGATTCCTTATTGGGATTTTAATGCTCCGGATATTCCAAACGCGCCAAGAGATGCATCGGCGGCGGCAATTGTATCTTCGGCTCTTCTTGAATTGAGTTCTTATACTAAAGATAAAACCATAAAAAACGAATATCTGACAAAATCTAAGAAAATGATCGAATCACTTTCTAACGATTATCAAAGTCATGATGTAAATTCGGCATTTTTACTTCATTCAACCGGACATAAACCTGCCGGAAGCGAAATCGACTGTTCTATAAATTATGCTGATTATTATTATTTAGAAGCACTTTTAAGACTTCAGAAACTAAAATAAAAGATTATGATTAAGAAAATAAGCCAAATTTTATCTGTAATTTTCATTATTGTGATATTGGTTAGCTGTAAAAATACCAAGCAAAAACTTCAGGAATATGTAACAACTTATAATGCTTCAGCTAAAAGTTTTAAGGCAGATAATGTTACGCTTACTACGGCGAGAGGTTATATAAATGATAACAAAATTGAATTGCGATTTGAGACCAATTTAGAACAAAAAGAAGCTAATAAAGTTTCAGCAAATACATCATTTCCTAAGTTGTTGAAAGAAATGATCAATAAAAATCAGATTCCGAAAGAACTAGTTGAAGAAGGTGTTCAGTTTGATACTTATTTTTTGGCCGATGATAATACTGTTTTAGTAAAAGAATTAATTAATAAAGAATCGATAACTGAATTTCAGAAATAATTCAAAATATATGTCTAAAAAAAGCCTCTTTAAAGTGATTTAAAGAGGTTTTTTAATTTGTTAATTATTTAAACATATTCGATTTACATTTTCATAATTAATTTGTGACCAAATATTTACATTTTTCGTTTTTATTATTGAATGTTGTTTTTGTGTTAAAAGTTTGTTATGTTTGAGTTAAAAAATAACCTAAAAACCAAAAAATTATGAAAAAAATTACCCAAATCGTATTTGCTTTTTCCGTTTTACTGTTGCTGGTAAGCTGTAAAAATACCAAGCAAAAAATTCAGGAACACGTGAGTAATTATAATGTTTCGTCTTCAATAAAAGGCAATAATGTTGTAAGTACAAGTGCTAAAGCATTTTTAAATGATAATAAAATTGAAATAAGAATTGAAACTAATTTAGAAGGAACAGAAGCAAATAAGGCGGCAACTAATACATCATTTCCTGGTTTGCTGAAAGAAATGATCAAAAACAACCAAATTTCTCCGGAATTAGTTGAAGAAGGAGTAACATTTGATGTGTATTTTTTATCGTATAATAATATTATCCTTGCCCAGAAATTAGTTAATAAAGAAGAATTGGTGGCTTTAGAAAACGGAAGTTCTAAGGACAATAAAGAAACTGCAAAGCTTTAATTAAGTCAGACTAAAAAAGCCTCTTTATAAATTATAAAGAGGCTTTTTTAGTTTTAATGTTTGGTAACGTTCGTTAAAATATCCGGGAAATAACGATCTGAGAGATTTCCGAATTCGTCTCCGCGCATAAAAATATTCGGATCAACATCTGCAAAGCTTTTTTTGCCTGCAGCTGCTAAAAGTTCATTTGCAGCGTGCAAAGTATTTTTATGAAAATAATACACACGATCTGATTTATCGGTTACAACCAAGCCTTTCATGAGCATTTTATTTTGTGTGGCAACTCCGGTTGGACATTCGTTATTATGACAACGCAGCGCCTGAATACAGCCTAATGAAAACATAAAACCACGGGCACTATTACACATATCTGCGCCAAGGGCAACAGCGTGTAAAATAGAATAACCCGAAATGATTTTTCCGCTGCCAATAACGCGCATTTTATCACGAATGTTCAAACCTATTAAAGTTTTGTTTACGAAGATTAAAGCAGGTTCAAAAGGCATTCCAACGCCATCAGCAAATTCCAGCGGTGCAGCACCGGTCCCGCCTTCGGCACCATCAACGGTTATAAAATCCGGAAAAATATCTTCGGCAATCATCTCGTGACAAATCGATTCAAATTCGGCAGTACTTCCAATACATAATTTAAATCCAATTGGTTTTCCGTTTGATAATTCACGCAATTTCGCAATAAAATGAACCAATCCTTTCGGATCTGAAAAAGCACTGTGACTAGGAGGAGAAAGAATTAAAGTATGGGGTTCAACGCCTCTTATTTTGGCAATTTGCACCGTGTTTTTTGCAGCAGGAAGTACACCTCCGTGACCAGGTTTTGCACCTTGTGAGAGTTTAATTTCGATCATTTTTACGTTGGGAAGATTTGCTTTTTCTGAAAATTTTTCAGGATCAAAATTCCCTTCTGCATTTCGACAGCCAAAATAACCGGTTCCTATTTGCCAGGTAATATCTCCGCCGCCTTCAAGATGATAATCGGTTAAACCGCCTTCGCCTGTATTTTGGTAGAAATTTCCTTTTTTTGCACCAATATTTAAGGCACGAACGGCATTTTCGCTTAGCGAACCAAAACTCATTGCCGAAATATTCAATAAAGACGCTAAATAAGGCTGTTTACAATCTTTTCCTCCCACTAATACTCGAGGCAATTCTTCGTTTACTTTTGCCGGAAAAATAGAATGTTTGATCCCTTCGTAACTATCATGATTTAGATTTTGCTGTGTTCCAAAAGGCGTATTCGAATCGATATTTTTGGCTCTTTGGTACACTAAAGAACGTTGATTTCTGGAAAAAGGCCTTCCGTCAGTCGATCTTTCAATAAAATATTGTTGGATTTCAGGAGCAATCATTTCAAATAAATATCTGAAATATCCCAAAACCGGAAAGTTTCTTAAAATAGCATGTTTCTTTTGAATCGTATTATAAACACCAACAACCAAAAGTATTGGTATAATGATAACCAGTAAAAAACCACGATCAGAATAATAGTAAATTGTTGCAACAATTAGAAACAATAAGAATCCGTAGATAAAGAATTTTTTTCTCATGTTTTTAAATAATTAATGGTAATAGTTTGATAATTAATTGAACCTTAAGCGTACGTAAACATGTTTAATTCCTTTCTTGTCTGATTCTCTTTCGTCTATTTCAAGAATATCAGTTAAGGATTTTAACATCGGCGTAAGCTTAGAAAAGCCGTAGTTTCTAGGGTCAAATTCAGGTTTTTTCTTAACGATGAGATTTCCAACATCGCCTAAAAACGCCCAGCCGTCATCATCTTCAATGTCCTCAATTGTGGCTTCGATAAGTTCAATAGTTTGTTTGTCAATTTTATGTAATGCTTTTTCTGCAGGTTTTTCAACAGGTTTTTTAGCATCTGCTGTAGCGGCAGTTTTAGGTTTTTTCTTCTGGATTGCGCCGTCTAAAACTTCAATATAGATAAATCTGTCGCAGGCAACGATAAAAGAGTTTGGGGTTTTCTTTTCTCCAATACCAATCACTTTCATGCCGGATTCTCTTAGCCTGATGGCAAGGCGTGTAAAATCGCTATCGCTCGAAACGATGCAAAACCCGTCTAATTTGCCTGAATAAAGCAAATCCATGGCGTCTATAATCAGGGCAGAATCTGATGAGTTTTTACCAACAGTATAGCTGTATTGTTGGATTGGGGTAATAGCATGTTCCAGTAAAACGGCTTTCCAGCCATTGGCGTTTGGTTTGGTCCAATCTGCGTAAATCCGCTTTGTGGTTGGGGTTCCAAATTTTGTTATTTCTTCCATCATACCTTTTACATTACTATAAGGTACGTTATCGGCATCAATAAGAACGGCTAATTTTAAATCTTTTGAGGTGCTTAAAGCCATTATTCAGTTGTTAGAATTGTATTCAATTTTTTAAAATGCATTTAAAATTAATAAAAAATAAAACAAATACGGCCTTTTGACCCGAATTTATAACAGGTATAAATTAATAAACTGCAAATTTGGTATTTTATTTTATTACGAAATTTATGATATTTATAGGTATTTCACGCATTTTTTTTTATTAAACATTGATTTTGAATCCGAATCATTTTTAAATTATTATGATACCATAGAATAAATATTTATTTTTGCTCGCTGTTTAAATAAAAATATTACTTCAAATATATTATGGTAAAAGATTTATTCGAAAGAATTCAAAACAATAAAGGGCCATTAGGAAAATGGGCATCACAAGCAGAAGGTTATTTTGTATTTCCAAAATTAGAAGGAGAATTGGGTCCAAGAATGAAATTTGGCGGAAAAGATATTTTAAACTGGAGTTTGAATGATTATTTAGGACTTGCAAATCATCCTGAGGTTCGTCAGGCCGATATTGATGCTGCAACTCAATTTGGAGCAGCTTACCCAATGGGAGCTCGTATGATGTCAGGACACACTAAATATCATGAACAATTAGAAAACGAATTGGCTGAGTTTGTTATGAAACCAGCTGCATATTTATTGAATTTTGGTTATCAGGGAATGGTCTCTACTATTGACGCTCTGGTTACTAAAAACGATATTATTGTATATGATGTAGATTCTCACGCTTGTATTATTGATGGAGTTCGTTTGCATATGGGTAAACGTTTTACCTACAAACACAATGATCTTGAAAGTATGGAGAAAAACCTGCAGCGTGCTACAAAAATGGCTACTGAAACAGGCGGAGGTATTTTATTTATTACCGAAGGTGTTTTTGGAATGCGCGGCCAACAAGGAAAATTAAAAGAAATTGTTGCCTTAAAAGAAAAATACAACTTCCGTTTATTAGTTGATGATGCACACGGTTTTGGTACTCTTGGTAAAACTGGAGCCGGAGCAGGTGAGGAGCAGGGAGTTCAGGACGGTATCGATGTTTACTTTTCCACTTTTGCAAAATCAATGGCTAATATTGGTGCTTTTGTAGCGGCCGATCAGGATATTATTGATTATTTAAAATATAATTTACGTTCGCAGATGTTTGCAAAAGCATTGCCAATGATTCAGACAATTGGATCTTTGAAACGTTTAGAATTATTGCGTAATCACCCGGAATTGAAAGATAAACTTTGGGAAAACGTAAACGCTTTACAAAACGGATTACGTTCAAGAAATTTCAATATTGGCGATACAAATACTTGTGTAACACCAGTTTATTTAGAAGGAAGTGTGCCTGAAGCAATGGTAATGGTAAACGATTTAAGAGAAAACTACGGTATTTTCCTGTCGATTGTAATTTATCCTGTAATTCCAAAAGGAATTATTTTGTTGAGAATGATCCCGACAACTTCACATACATTATCTGATATTGACGAAACGTTAACTGCTTTTGAAGCCATTCGTGAAAAATTAGAAAACGGAACTTATAAAGAAATTGCTAGTAGAACTACAGTTGATTTAGATGCTTAATCGCAACGTTTCAGAATAAATTTCCGTACGTGGGAATTATATAAAAGAATCCATTCGTTATACGAGTGGATTTTTTTTATTACAACTAACTTTATAATTCTAAATCATAAAAAATAAAAGCATGAAAAAAGTATTAGCAATTACAATTATTATAATAAGTCTTTTGACTTCTTGTAAAAAAGATCAGGTGGCTGAACCAGTCGTAATTCCGGCAAGCGCCCCTAAAGAAGCTGAAATTGTTGAACCTGCAGGAAACCAATGTTATTCCTGGAAATCAAATGGCAGTGTCATTGACATGAGCTTTAATGTAAACTCGCATCAGGAAGTAAATGGAAAATTAAGCTACAACCTGGTAGGAAAAGATAGAAATGAAGGAACTTTGATTGGAAATATGAAAGGAGATACTTTAATCGCCGATTATACTTTTATGTCTGAAGGGGTTTCATCAGTACGAGAAGTTGCTTTTCTGCAAAGAGAAGGTACTTTTATCGAAGGATACGGAGATGTTGTTACGGCAAATGATAAAGTAACCTTTAAAGATAAGGCAAAATTGAAATTTGATCAAAAAAATACATTAACTAAAGTTGATTGTAAAGTAGAATAACAAATTCTGCTAATTAAGAAAAAATCCATTCGTTGGGGCGAATGGATTTTTTTATTTAGTGTTGTTTTTTAATTTTATCTAAATATTCACTTGAATTTCCGTTCCAATAGCATTTTATACAACGCTGATTTACAAATTAAATTCATGTTTACAATTTTTATATCCGTATAAAATATTTGAACATTCGGGGCATAAATTTTGCATTTCTGAGGAATCTTTATAGAATTCACTTTTGCATTCATCACAAACTTTTACGTTCATTTTGCTTTTTTCCAAATTACTTTTCTAAAGATATTTCAAAAACGTTTTTCTTCTGCAGTGAATTTTTGGGTCAAAGTTTTTCCAAAGTAAATGAATCGCTGTATTTTCAGCTAATTCAGGTGTTCTGATGCAATTCTGAATTCCTTTTTCTGAAAAAGTTTTAAAATATTCATCAAAAATAATTGCTGTAACACCTTTATTTTGATAATCAGGATGAACTCCGATAAGGTAAAAAACAACATCTTTACTCTTTTTTCGGGCTTTTAATAAATGAATAAATCCAAACGGGAATAATTTTCCTTTTGCCTTCTGTAAAGCCTCAGAAAAACTTGGCATAACAATACTAAAAGCAACTAAATTATCGTCTTTATCAACCACAAATTTAATATATTCCGGATTGATGAAACTGATGTATTTCTTTTTAAAATATTCTTTCTGAACATCTGATATTGCTACAAACGAAGCCAGATTTGCATAAGATTCATTAAACAAATCAAACATTTTGTCGACATGCGGCATAATGTCTTTTGTTTTTGTAAAAGTCAGTGCGCGTAAACCATATCTTTTTTTGATAAGTTCCTGAGCTTTGAGGAAAAATTCAGGTTTAACATTCGAAAACGGAAAAATACTTTCGATATATTCTTTCTCAACCTGAAAACCTAACTGCTCAAAATGAGTTACATAATATGGATTATTATACCAGGTAATCATGGTTCCCATTTGGTCATAACCTTCTGTAAGAACACCAACTTTGTCAAGATTTGAGAATCCCATTGGACCTTCAGCATGCTCCAGATTGTGCTGTCTGCCTAATTCGTAAACTTTATCAAGCAATGCTTTTGTGACTTCAATATCATCAATAACATCAAACCATCCAAAACGAACTTTCCTTTTATGCTGATTATTTACTTCGGCCCAATTTATAATTGCTGTAATTCGGCCAACAATTTCGTTGTCTTTATAAGCAAGATAAAAATACGCCTCAGCGCTATCAAAGGCAGGATTTTTGGTTTTATCAAACGATTCTAATTCATCGGCAATAATGGGCGGAACCCAATATTTATTGTCTTTATATAATGAAAAAGGAAATTTAATATAGTCCGTTAATTCCTTTTTGGTTTTGGCTTCTTTAATTGTAATCATTAAAATGGTATTATAAGTGTTTCTTTTTGAGAAGTTTGTTTAATTCTTACTCGTATTTAGCTTTGCGTTTTCTTTCTTTTTCCTGATAATCGACTTCTCTTTGTTCCATCTCATTATCTTTATTCTTTTTGGCTTTATCCTTGCTTTTAAATTCCATTTGTTTCTCTTTATAACTTCCGTCATAACGCCAGGAAACACCAACTCCTCCATAAAAAATAGAAGGCGTATTTTTAAAATTAGTACTTAAAGAAGCATCAACCTGTAGATTGGAATTGATTAAATAAGCCGCACCGCCACGAATAATGGCATCGCTGTAAAAATCGCTTTTATAGCCTTGATTTTCAACAAAACCAGACCATTTATCATTGAATCCGTGTGTTAAAGTTAATACATAACCATAACTTGGGTAATCTGTACCAATATAATCGGCAATAATATTGGTTACGAAAACCCATTTTCCGCCTCCAAAAAGATTTTGGGTAACCAAAGCTACTTTTGGCGAAATAGCAGATTGAGGGGAAAAATAATAAGGATTATCGGCGCCAACAAAATTTGCGCCGGCAAACAATGAAACTGCCGGAATTAAAGAATGCCAGTCAAAACCATGATTGGCTTTGTAACTGTATATATTTTCCGTTTTTTTATAACTTTTATAAGGATCATAAATTAAATACTTAGCGCCTAAAACGGTTTGTCTGAAGTTATTTTTTTTATAACTGGTATATGGCGTATTAAAATTTTCCATTTGATATTGCAAATCGAGGATAAATTCTAATTTCTCAAGAAAAGCACCATATCTCAATGTCAGATCGGTACCAAAACCGCTTCCGTCATAATCCAGTAAATCGTGTTTTTCCTTAATGCCATAAACACCAATTTCAGCCTGAATGACTGATTTTCCAACTGCATAAGCAGACATTGTTTCTCCGGGACGATTGGAGTTGATGACATCAGTATATTGTGCGAAAAAAACTTGCGGAACAAAAAAAAGAGCTGTAATAAATAAGTTTTTAATTTTTAACATAATGTATTTTTTGATTAAAAAGTAATAACGCATTTCAAATGTACTATATTTTATTATTTATTTAAGATTGATATTTTAATTTTAAACAATGGATTTATTAATTTTGGAAAAAAATTATACGATTATGCAAGAAGCATCATTTACAGGTTTAATAAAAGCGATATGCTACATGGTAGCATTTTATTATATTTTTAAATTTTTAGCCAGAATCTTTTTGCCTGTATTGGTAAAAAAAGCAGTTGAAAAAGCAGTTGAAAAAGCAGGAGAAAATTTTTCGAAACAACAACAATATAGTCAGGATAATTCATGGCAAAAAACACGTACAAATAACGATGAGATAATCATCAATACGGCTAATGCAAAAAATCCCCGCGAAACCAAAAAGGTTGGCGATTATGTTGATTACGAAGAAATAGATTAAGTTTGTGTCCTAGATTAGCAGGATTCATCATTTAACCCAAACCAGCCTAAATTGAAAATAGTAAATAAGTTCTATCCGCATGCCCTTGTTATATTGGGCTTTATTCTCGTTTCTTTAATTTATTTTTATCCTGTTTTGCAGGGAAAACAAATCTACCAGTCTGATATTGCTCAATATACCGGAATGGCCAAAGAGCAAAATGATTTTAGAGCAACAGAGCATTCTGAGCCTTATTGGACAAATTCTGGTTTTGGCGGAATGCCAACCTATCAGTTAGGAGCAAATTATCCTAATGACTTTGTGGGACATTTAGACGATATTTTACGTTTTTTACCGCGTCCTGCAGATTATTTATTTTTATACTTCTTAGGTTTTTATGGTTTGCTTTTAGTTTTAAAAACAGATCCATTAAAAGCATTTATCGGAGCAATTGCTTTTGGTTTCTCTACTTATTTAATCATTATTCTTGGTGTTGGTCATAATGCAAAAGCGCACGCAATTGCGTATATGCCGCTTGTTATTGCCGGATTTATAATGGTTTTTCAGAAAAAATATATTTGGGGAGGTTTGCTCACCATGTTTGCGGTTGCGTTAGAAGTTAATGCGAACCACTTTCAAATGACCTATTATTTATTAATTTTCTTATTGATATTGTCAGGTTATTTTGTTTTTAATTTTATAAAAGAAAAAGAATACAAGCCGCTTTTAATTTCGATTGGCGTTTTGGCTGTAGCCGGAATTGTTGCTATTGGTGCAAATGCGACTAATTTAATGGCGACAAGCGAATATGCAAAATACAGTATTCGTGATAAAAGCGAATTGACTTTTAATCCTGACGGATCTAAAAATACAACAACTGCTGCAATGACAACAGACTATATCACAGAATATAGTTACGGAATTGCAGAAAGTCTGAACTTAATTGCTCCAAGAATTTTTGGAGGTTCAAGCCATGAAAATGTAGGTACAGACAGTCGTATGTATTCCTTTATGCTTGAGCAAGGAGTTCCGTCCTCTCAAGCTGCAGATTTTGTTTCAGGAATGCCAACGTATTGGGGAGATCAGCCTATTGTTTCGGCTCCGGCTTATATAGGAGTTGTGGTTTTCTTTTTGGCTGTTTTGGCTTTATTTATTGATGACAGAAAAATAAAATACGTATTTCTTGCAGGAGCATTGTTTACATTAATGCTTTCATGGGGGAAAAACTTCTCTCTTTTAACTGACTTTTTTATCGAATACATTCCAATGTACGATAAATTCAGGGCGGTTTCTTCTATTCAGGTTATTTTAGAATTATGTTTCCCTGTGCTTGCCGTTATGGGATTACAATCGTTTTTTAAAGCCAAAGATGAACCAAAATTACAGCAAAAAGCTTTGGTACAAACAGGAGTTTTTGGTCTTGGGGTTTTGTTAATTTTAGTTTTTGCCAAAAGCATGTTCCATTTTACAGGATCAAGCGATAACTATTTCATGCAAAGTTACGGACCAGCGTTTGTTGATGCTCTAAAAGAAGACAGAATGAGTTTATATTCTGCTGATTTATTGCGTTCAGGCTTTTTCATCGTAATTACTTTTGGCGTTTTGTGGTTGTTTATTAAAAATAAACTGGCTCAAAATACAACATTGATTATTGTTGGTATTTTAATGATTTTCGATTTGTTCTTTGTCGATAAGAGATATGTTTCGGCTAAGGATTTTATAAGTCCGGTAGAAATTGCAGCGCCATTTCAGGAAACACCTGTAGATGCAAAAATTCTGGAAGATAAATCAATTTACCGCGTATTTGACGTACAAGGACAATTGCAGGGAAGATCATCTTATTTTCATAAAACAATTGGAGGATATAGTGCTGTAAGACCCAGAAGAATGCAGCAGCTTATGGATTATCAAGTTATGAAAGGTAATATTGAAGTGCTTAATATGCTAAATGTTAAGTATGTAATCCAGACTGATAAAGAAGGAAAAGAAATTCCTGTAGCAAATCCTGCCGCTAACGGAAATGCATGGTTTGTAAGTTCTGTAAAATTGGTAAACAAGCCGGATGATGTTATGAAAGCTTTAAACCATATTGATACTAAGGAAGTTGCTGTTTTTAATGTTCATGAATATGAAAACAAATTCAACAATGCCCGAATGAAAAAAGCTTGGGATACAACTGGAACGATTAAAGTAATTGAATATAAACCAAACTACATTAAATACGAATCTAATAACGGAAAAGATGGTTTGGCAGTATTCTCTGAAATGTATTATAAAAACGGCTGGAATGCGTATGTTGATGGCAAATTAACAGATCATTTCCCGGTTGATTATGTTTTAAGGGCAATGGAAGTTCCCAGTGGAAAACACACCATTGAATTTAAATTTGAGCCTCAGGTAATTAAAACAGGAGGAACAATTGCTTTGGCAAGTTCTATTGGAATGTTTTTACTTTTGATTGGTGGAATTTATTTTGAGAGAAAAAATCGCAGCGATAATAAAAGTGAATTTAAAGTTTAGATTTTTAAATGCTATCAAAGATTCTAAAAATAATTCTATTTGTCATTTTTGATTTATTAGTATTTATTTTTTGTGGAATTTATATGATGGGCTATGATGATTTTTATGATGAAAGTCAGGGGGAATATTTTAGCCTTTCAAGCATGCAAACCCAATATAAAGTGGTTTGGATTTTCTATAATTTTTGGATTGTTTTAAACTGTTTAATTTTGTTTTATGCCTTATTTGTAATTTTTAAGAAAAGAAGAAATCTAAAATGAATATCAACAAGGCAATTGAATTGAATTCAAAGAATAGTGAACAAATAAGATTCACTGAAATAAAGTCACTTTCTTATCTTGAAAGATTGATGATAATTATTGAAGTTTCTTATACATTGCATACTGTTAATAGCATTCCATTTAAAAAACTATAAAAGTTCAAAATAACTTCTAAATTTGCACTTTAAAAATAAACCCAATTTTCTTGGAACAAAAAAAACTTTTAATCATTACGTATTATTTCCCACCAGCTGGAGGACCAGGTGTTCAGCGCTGGTTGAAATTTGTAAAGTATTTGCCTGAATTTAATATTCAGCCTATTGTTTATGTTCCGGAAAATCCAACTTATCCCATAATTGACGAAGGTTTGGTTAGTCAAATTTCAGATAAAGTAATTGTTCTTAAAACTAAAATTTGGGAACCTTATCAGTTAGCTTCCATTTTTTCTAAGAATAAAACGAAGAAAATAAGTTCAGGAATTTTTCCACAAAAGAAAAAGCAGACATTTTTAGATAAAACCTTTCTTTGGGTTCGCGGCAATCTTTTTATTCCAGATGCGCGTGTTTTTTGGGTAAAACCTTCTGTAGCATATCTTGAAAAATATATTAAAGAAAATAATATAGATACGATTGTAACTTCCGGTCCGCCGCATAGTCTGCATTTAATTGGTTTAGAATTAAAAGAAAAACTAAACGTAAAATGGTTTGCAGATTTTCGTGATCCGTGGACAACAATTGGTTATCACAAAGCATTACGCTTATCTGGTTATGCAGATAAAAAACATAAAAAATTAGAGTATAAAGTACTGAATACGGCTGACACAATTATTGTGACAAGCAAAACAACTAAAACAGAATTTCAGGCCATTACCAATAAACCAATTTCGGTTATTACAAACGGTTATGATATCGAAAATGTCGAAAAACAGACTTTAGACACCAAATTTACTTTGGCGCATATTGGTTCATTTTTATCAGATAGAAACCCTAAATTTTTATGGGAATGTCTGGTTGAATTACTTCAGGAAATTCCGGATTTTAAATTGCATTTAGAAATAAAACTAATAGGCGCCGTAAGTCAGGAAGTTCTGGATTCTGTATCAGAATTTAATCTCAATCAATATTTGAATCTTCTTGGGTATGTTTCACATCACGAAGCAATTGCACATCAAAAAAAGTCGCAGGTTTTACTTTTAATAGAGATAAATTCTGAAGATACGAAAAGCATTATTCCGGGTAAATTGTTTGAATATATGGTCTCAAATCGACCCATAATCGCAATTGGCCCGCAAGGTTCTGATTTTGCAGATATTATAAAAGAAACGAATACAGGAGTATTTTTTGATTATTCTGAAAAAGAGAAACTAAAAAGTGTAATTTTGGGCTTTTATAATCAGTTTTTGGAAGGAAAATTACAGGCTAATGGCGTTGGTTTACAACAATATTCAAGAAAAAACCTCACCAAACAATTAGCACAATTGATTAGCGAATCATAAGATTGCAATAATCTAAAATCAATAATCTAAAATCTAAAATCCACAAATGGGTATTGTTTTAAACCAGTCTTTCAAAAATACAATTATAACTTATATAGGCTTTGCAATAGGAGCTATTAATACACTTTATCTCTATCCAATTTATCTGGGCGCTACTTATTATGCGTTAACAAACTATATACTTTCGGCAGCAAATGTTATTATGCCTTTGTTTGCGATCGGGATGCAAAATACTTTAGTCAAATTCTATTCGCAATATAAAACCGAAGACGAAAGAGAGCAGTTTTTATCTTTTACGGCACTATTTCCGATATTAATGTGTATTCCGTTGGGAATAATAGGAATCTTCTTTTTTGATGATATTACAGCATTTGTAACCAAGAAAAATCCTGTTGTAAAAGAGTTTATGTTTTTAATTCCGTTTATCGGGATTTGTATGGCCTATTTCGAAATATTTTATGCCTGGGCGAGAGTTCATATGCATTCTGTTTTCGGCAATTTCATTAAGGAAGTTGGTCTGAGACTATTTTCGACTGTTGCTTTAGTCGGTTTATATTTTAACTGGATGACACTTATTCAGTTTGTGTATGTTACGGCAGGAATTTATTTTGTAGCTTTTATAGTAACTATGTTCTATGCTTTTTATGTCAAAAAGCCTAAATTTCAAATTAATATTCCGCAGAATGTAAAAGATGTAATGGAATATACTTTTTTCATTATTTTATCAGGAAGTGTTGCCAATTTACTTTTAGACGGAGATAAACTGATGCTGAATCAGTACATGAAAATCGAGAATATTGCCTACTATTCGGTGGCGACTTATATTGCTTTGGTAATTTCAGTTCCAAGTCGTGCGATGCATCAAATTGTATATCCAATTACGGCTAAATTGATGCACGATAATAAGCACGATGAATTGAATTTATTATATAAAAAAACATCAATCAATTTACAAATGGTAGGCGGATTTGTAATGTTGTGCATTTTTGTTAATATCAATCAATTGTATGAATTGGTTCCAAAAGAATACAGTGGCGGAATCTCCGTTGTATTTATGATTGGATTGTCTAAATATTTCGATTTGATTTTAGGAAATAATAATGCCATTATTTTCAATACAAAATACTACCGAATGGTCTTGTATTTAGGATTGCTTTTGGTGTTTTTGACAGTAATATTAAATATGATTTTTATTCCAATTTTTGGAATTAAGGGTTCAGCATTTGCCACACTTTTGTCGATAACCTTGTATAGTTTGGCAAAGTTGCTTTTTGTTGTAAAAAAGCTGCATTTGTACCCTTTTACAAAAGAAACCATTTCTTCAATGCTGTTAACATTTGCTTTGTTTCTGGTGTTTTACTTTTGGGAATTCCCTTTTTATCAGCTAATAAGTATCGCTTTAAAATCTGTTCTGGTTACAATTTTGTACATATATCTAAATTATAGGTTTAATATTTCTCCGGATATAAATAAAGTAATTGACAGTCTATTTAGAAAAATAGGAATCAAAATTTAATACGATTTTATTGAGAAAACAAAAAGTAATGTAAATTCGAAGTATTTTGTTTTTATATTTGTTAGAAAGGATAACTAACTTATTTCTAGCAGCGTATGAAAAAGAAATTAATTTGTTTTTTTGCATTCTTCATCGTTTTGTTTTCTCAAACTGTTTTAGCTCAAACCGAGAATCAGCCAACTATAAAACCGGATGTTAATCAATTAAAATTAAAAGGGTATCCTGTAAGTCCTTTTAAAGATACACTTTTTTATGTTTACAATAAAGTAGGTTCTTTTTCTGCAGAGAACAGGGCAAAAGCAATAACAGAAAAAATCAGAAAACTTTACGAAGATTCTTTTTTTGAAAAAGATTCGATTTCGGTTGTTCCTTCAGATATTTCTCAGGATATTATATATAAGAATGATCTTGTAATCATGTCAGTTTTGGATATTGATGGAAAAGTTGAAAATCAAACTGCGGCTTATATTGCCAATAGAAATTTAGGACAAATAAAAAGAGCTATAATTTATCAGAATGAAAATTATTCAATGCTCCCAAAAAGACTTGGATATACAGCATTGCTGATTTTAATTATTGGACTTATTTTATATTTTGTTGGAAAAGTCTTTAACCGAATAAGATTGTATATTTTAAAAAACAGCGACAAATATTTTAAAGGGTTTAATTATAATAATATCAATATTCTCACGCCACAAAGGCAGCAAATTTTACTGATGCGGTTATTTGGCTTCATAAAATTGATCGTCTTAATCCTGATTGTTTACCTCTCGTTACCACTTTTGTTCAGTATTTTTCCCGCTACAGAAGTTTATACAACAACATTATTACGATGGATTCTAACACCGGCAAAATTAGCCGTAATGGGTTTTGTTGGCTTCTTGCCGAGTTTGGTAACTATAATTGTTATTTTTTTCATTTTTAAATATTCTATAAAAGTAATAAGGTTCTTTTTTGATGAAATTAAAAAAGAAAATATTAAAATTGACGGTTTCTACAGCGATTGGGCGATGCCAACTTTCAACATAATCCGCTTTTTATTGTTGGCTTTTATGGTCGTAATTATTTTTCCGTATCTGCCAGGATCAGATTCTCCAATTTTCAAAGGAGTTTCAGTTTTCGTTGGTGTTTTATTTTCGTTAGGATCTTCAAATGCAATTGCTAATATGGTTGCCGGATTAGTGATTACCTATATGCGTCCGTTTAAGATTGGCGATTTTATTAAAATTGGCGATGTAAGCGGAGAAGTTATTGAAAAAACAGCTTTGGTTACCCGAATAAGAACACCAAAATTTGAAGATATTACAATCCCAAATGCAACAGTTTTATCCAGTACATCGACTAATTATTCAGCAAATACAAAACAGGCTAACAATGGTTTATTGATTCATACCACTGTTACAATTGGTTATGATGTACCTTGGAAGGATATTCATAAAGCTTTGATAGATGCAGCTTTAAAGACCGAAATGGTTGAGCAGACACCGCCGCCATTTGTTCTGCAAACCAGTTTGGATGACTTTTATGTCTCGTATCAGATCAATGTTTATACAAAAGAACCAACCAAACAGCCCAGAATATATTCGTCCTTACATCAAAATATTCAGGATTCATTTAATGCTGCCGGAATCGAGATTATGTCGCCGCATTATAATGCACTGCGTGATGGGAACACAACTACAATTCCTGAAAATTATTTGAACAAAAATTATGAATCTCCAGCTTTTAATATTAAGAATAAAAGTTAAGTTATTGATATTTAGGAGTTAAGTTTTTTAATTTTAACAACCGTTTACTTTGAAGTTTAGTTTATAAAAATTAACTTTATATAAAAATTTAATAATACTTTATTAGTAAATAAGCTAAAAATCACTAAAAGTGGGTATTGTGAAGTTTTATTGTATTGAATAATTTTACAGAAAAAATTATCAATGGGAAGTAGAAGTATTTGGAATAATTTTAAATCAAGGATTATGAAAAACAATCAACTTAGTCCGGAACAAAGCATACAGGTTTTTTCTAATATGATATCGAATAAAGTTCGTAACGGATTTACGTTGGAAGAAAGAAACGATGTATTGCTTTTTGCTGTACTTTCTAAAGGAGGAAAAGTAGTCAACCATAGTTTAAATTTTATGATTTTTTGCTTAACGTTAGGATTGTGGTCATTTGCATGGTTATATCTTACGTTAGAAGCATCAAAACAAAAAAAGATATTGGTTGCTATAGATGAAGATGGATTTCCGTTTGAGGAAAGATGCTTAGTAGCATAAGAGATTAAAAAATCAAATTAAAAAAATTCCAAATTCCAATTGCTATTATCGCATGGAATTTGGAATTTTTTAATTTATAATTATCCCGGGAAGAAACTCTGTAAAAAAAAATATTTCTTTTTTCAGAAGCTCAGAACCTATTTCCTAAAGCTTATCCTTTAAATAAATCCCCGTTACCGATTTCTTTTCTTTGGCAACTTCCTCAGGAGTTCCTACAGCTAATAAGTGTCCGCCGTTTTCTCCGCCTTCAGGGCCTAAATCGATAATCCAGTCGGCACATTTTATCAAATCAAGATTATGTTCAATAACGATTATCGAATGTCCTTTTTCAATTAAAGCATCAAATGAAGCTAATAATTTTTTGATGTCATGAAAGTGTAAACCCGTTGTTGGCTCATCAAAAACAAACAAAGCTTTGTCTTTTGTAGCGCCTTTTACTAAAAACGAAGCTAATTTAATACGTTGTGCTTCTCCGCCTGAAAGCGTAGAAGAAGATTGCCCTAATTGTACATATCCCAAACCAACATCCTGAAGCGGCTGTAATTTCTGTGTAATTTTTGCTTGTTTATTTTTATCGAAAAACGCAATAGCATCATCAATAGTCATCGTTAGAATATCGTTGATGTTTTTATCGTCAAAATTGACTTCTAAAATTTCTTTTTTGAAACGTTTTCCACCACAAGTTTCGCATGGCAGCGAAACATCGGCCATAAATACCATTTCAACGTTTATAGAGCCTTCTCCTTTACAGGTTTCGCATCGGCCACCATCAACATTAAAAGAAAAATGTTTAGCCTGATACCCCCTTATTTTAGATAATTTTTCTTTGGCATATAATTCACGAATATCATCATACGCTTTAATATAAGTTACCGGATTTGAACGAGAACTTCTCCCAATTGGATTTTGATCAACGTATTCAATATGTTTTATTTGCGAAAAAGAACCTTTTATATCGCTAAACTGGCCTGCTTTTTCAGCAGCATTTTCCAGTTTTTTCTGCATGGCAGGAAATAAAATCTTTTTGATTAGCGTACTTTTTCCACTTCCTGAAACTCCTGTAACTACAGTTAAAACATCTAATGGGAACGTAACATTAATATTTTTTAAGTTATTTTCTCTTGCACCAATAATATCAATATGGTTTTTGAATTTTCTTCTTTTCTTTGGAACAGAAATTTCTAAATCTCCATTTAAATATTTTGCCGTTAAAGAATCAGATTTTAGGATTTCTTCATAAGTTCCCTGCGCTACTAAATGACCGCCAAAAGTTCCGGCTTCAGGACCAATATCAATAATCATATCGGCGGCTTTCATGATATCTTCGTCATGTTCTACGACAATAACCGTATTTCCTAAATCACGGAGAGAAAGCAAAACCTTAATTAATCGCTCAGAATCTTTTGGGTGCAAACCAATACTTGGCTCATCGAGAATATACATCGAACCAACCAAACTGCTTCCTAACGAAGTAGCAAGATTTATACGCTGCGATTCTCCTCCTGAAAGTGTTGCCGAATTTCTGTTTAAAGTCAGATAATCCAGACCAACTTCTGTTAAAAATGACAAACGGTTGTTAATTTCAACCATCAAACGTTTGGCGATTTGTTGTTCGTAAACATTTAAATCGATGTTTTTGAAAAAAGTAACCAAATGTTTAATAGGTAAATCAACTAAATCAGAAACTGTTTTACCGTTGATTTTTACGTATGAAGCTTCAACGCGTAAACGTTTTCCGCGGCAAGCGTGACATTTTGTTTTTCCGCGGTAACGGGATAACATGACACGGTTTTGAATTTTATAATTTTTTTCTTCCAGTTCTTTAAAGAAACCATTTAAACCCTGAAAATACTGATTTCCTTTCCAGATTAAATCTTTTTGATCTTCTGAAAGTTCGAAATAGGGTTTATGAATTGGGAAATCAAACTTATAGGCGTGTTTTATCAATTCGTCTTTGTACCAGCTCATGCTTTCGCCTCGCCAAGGATAAATGGCGCTTTCAAAAACCGATAATGATGTATTTGGAACAACCAAATCAGCATCAATACCAATAATATTTCCGTAACCTTCGCAAACCGGACAAGCTCCGTAAGGATTGTTGAAACTGAATAAATGAACGTTAGGTTCCAGAAATGTAATGCCGTCTAATTCAAAATTATTTGAATACGTGAATCTTTTATCGGAGTTTAATTCTTGTAAATAACAAATTCCTTTTCCTTCAAAAAAAGCAGTTTGAACCGCATCAGCCAGACGATTGTAAAACTCTTCTTCATCTTTAACAACAATTCTGTCAATGACCAATAAAATGTCTTTATTGTCTAATTTATGAAGTTCTGTAGGCGTAAATTCATCTAAACGAACCATTTCGTTATCGACTAAAACACGTGCAAAACCTTGCTGTAAAAGTACTTTAAGTTTGTCTTCGAGTTTTCGTCCTTCTTCAAGATGAATAGGCGAAAGCAACATCCATTTACTGTCTAACTCCAGGTTTTTTACATCAGCAACAACATCTGTAACTGTATTTTTTTTAACTTCTTGTCCTGAAATTGGCGAATACGTACGCCCAATTCTGGCGAAAAGCAGTTTAATGTAATCGTAGATTTCAGTAGAAGTTCCAACCGTCGAACGGGCGTTGGTTGTATTTACTTTTTGCTCAATGGCAATTGCCGGCGCAATACCTTTTATGTATTCCACTTTTGGTTTGTCAAGACGTCCCAAAAACTGACGCGCGTACGAAGACAAACTTTCTACATAACGGCGTTGTCCTTCGGCGTATAAAGTGTCAAATGCCAAACTTGATTTTCCTGATCCCGAAAGACCTGTAATAACAACAAGTTTGTTTCTGGGAATTGCAACATCTACATTTTTTAAGTTATGTACTTGTGCTCCTTTAATTATAATATTATGTTTTGGGTCGAGTGTCGAAAGGTCGATTTGCATAAAAAAAGTCAATTTTTACAAAAGTAATCAATTTTGAATTGAGTTCTGTTAATGAGATTGTTCCAAATTTTAACTAATTTCTTAGTACACGGATTAGATTTTTTTTTCGCCACGAATTGCATGAATTTCCACTAATTCTTTTTCGCAAGGAATTACAATAATTTGCCTCAATTCAATTTGTGATAATTTGTGAAATTTGTGGCAAAAAAAAGCGCCAGCCAAAGCAATCATTTTAATGATTTTAATCTGTGGCATGTTTTTTTAATATAGATTTTAGATGTTAAAAATAATTGCGCTCAACTTGTTATTTCAATATAAAATACCCTATTTTAGAACTGTTTTTCCACCAAATTAAACAATTCCAAATTTGAAAACTAAACTTTCTATACTGCTATTTTTGATGGGTTTCCTGCTGTTTTCGCAGGAGTTTCCACCAATTGTTAAATATTCATCGTCTGTTTATGGCGCAGGAAATCAGAGCTGGATGATTTCGCAGGACGATCAAAACTATTTGTATTTTGCCAATAACGACGGACTTTTAGAATATAATGGTACAACGTGGCAATTATATCCGGCTCCAAATGAAACTATTATTCGATCTGTAAAAGTGATTGGGAATAAGGTTTATACAGGTTGTTACATGAATTTTGGCTATTGGACGAGGCAGACAAACGGTAAATTGAAATATACTTCGCTAAGTGACACCATCAAACATAAAATATTAGACGACGAACAATTTTGGAATATTCTGAAATACGATCAATGGATATTATTTCAATCCCTGAACCGAATTTATATTTATGATACCAAAACCGGAAAATTTAAAATTATTGCGCCTAAAAATGGTGTTATAAAGTCGTTTGCGCCAAAAAATGCTATTTATTTCCAAACCATAAAAGAAGGACTTTTTGAAATTGAAAGCGGAAAAGCCAAATTAGTTTCGGATCATCCTATTCTTAAAAAATTTACGATTGTCAATGTTTTTACCACAGATGATGGTTTGCTGATTCAGACCCAATTAGACGGTATTTATAAGTTAGTCGGAAACAGTTTAACTCGTTTTTCAACGGATGTTGATGCCGAATTGAAATCAAGTTTTGTATATAGCAGCCAGCTTCTGCAGGACGGAAGTTTTGCTTTGGGAACAGTTTCTAACGGAATTTTTATTTTATCGGATACCGGAAAACTAAAATATCATATTTCGCAAAGCAAAGGTTTAAGCAATAATACCGCTTTGTCACTTTTTGAAGATAAAGATCAAAATTTATGGGCAGGACTTGATAACGGTATCAATTGTATTAATATTAATTCGCCAGTGCATAGTTTTACAGATGATACGGGCGTTTTAGGAACTGTGTATGCTTCTGCAACTTTTAACGGAATTTTGTATGTGGGAACGAATCAGGGATTATTTTGTAAAAGCATTCAGAGCAATTCAGAATTTAAGTTCATAAACGGAACAAAAGGTCAGGTTTGGTCTTTATTTGTATACGATAATACGCTTTTCTGCGGACATGATTCGGGAACTTTTATTGTTACGAATGATTCCGCCAGAAGTATATTTTCGGCTTCTGGAACCTGGAAATTTGAACAAGTTCCGAATGCGAAAAATCAATTGCTTCAGGGGAATTATTATGGAATTTCGGTTTTGGAAAAAGTAAATAATCAATGGGTTTTTAAAAACAAAATTCAGGGTTTTGGTTATTCGTCCCGTTATTTTGAAATTACAAATAATTTTGAAGTTTATATAAGCCATGAATATAAAGGGATTTTCAGATTGAAATTAGATAAATCTTTAACCAAAACGAATGGTTTTTATGCTTATAAATCTCCACAAAAAGGGAAAAATGCAAGTTTGACCAAATTCAACAATCAAATTTATTACGCTTATAAAGGCGGAATTTTTAAATTAAACCCAACTTCAAAACAATTTGAAAAAGATAATTTACTGAGCTCTATTTTCGAAAAAGACGAGTATACTTCCGGAAAATTAATTGTCGATAATTCGAATAAAATCTGGTTGTTTTCAAAAAATTACATTCATTATTTCTCTGCCAGCAAACTGAGCAATCAATTAAAACAAAATGTAATTCCAATTCCGTCGTCTTTAACCAATTCGATGTTAGGTTTTGAAAATATAACTCAAATTTCGAAATCAACCTATTTAATTGGTACAACCGATGGATATTATACATTGAATATTGATGATTTGAGTTTTAAAAATTATACTGTTTTGATAACGGATATAACTATAAATAAACAAAATGAAACCTTAAAAAATGTTGCAATTCAGGATGAAGGCGAATTTAAATCAACTGAAAACAATATTACATTAAACTATACAGTTCCGGAATACAACAAATATATTAATTCAGAATATCAGTATTCATTAGAAGGTTTTCAGAATGACTGGAGTGAGTGGAGTACAAAAGCAACGGTGAATTTTAAAAACCTGTCGCCGGGAAAATACACATTTAAAGTAAGGGCGAAATATGCAAATACCATTTTACAAAATACGGCTACCTATACATTTGTTGTGTTAAAACCGTGGTATCTAACTAATTTGGCTTGGTTTATATATTTGTCATTAATGTTTGTATTGGCTTATTTTATCAATAAGGCGTATACTAATTATTATAGAAAACAAAAAGAGAAATTAATCGAAGAGAATAATCTTTTGCTTGAAATAAAAGAATTAGAAAATGAGCAGCAATTAATGAAGTTAAGAAACGAACAGCTTTCGCAGGATGTGGATAATAAAAATCGGGAATTGGCAGTTTCTACGATGAGTTTGAACAGCAAAAATGAATTGCTGGCTTTCATTAAAGAAGATTTGAAGAAGACAAATCAAAATGACAGCCTCAACATCAAATCAGTTATTAGTACTATTAATAAAAACATAACCGAAGAGGATTCCTGGAATGTATTCAAAGAAGCATTTGATAGTGCCGATAAGGATTTTCTGAAAAGAATAAAACAGCTTCATCCGCTGTTAACCCCAAATGATTTGCGACTTTGTGCGTATTTACGTCTTAATCTTTCATCGAAAGAAATTGCACCTTTATTCAATATTTCGGTTCGAAGTGTTGAAATAAAAAGGTATCGTTTGCGTAAAAAAATGGATTTGCAGCACGAAAACGGTTTAGTTGAATATATCCTGGCTGTATAGTACAGAAAAAATCAGCTTTAAAAAACTATACATTACCTCAACATTAACGTTTTGTTGTGCTTTTGTAGTGTTTCTGTTAAAAAATTAACATTCTGAATTTGTGATTAAATAGGGATGTTTTTTGAGATATATTGAATATAGTAATATTTTTTTTGTGATGTATGTTTTTTGTTGAGGTTAAAATTATCGTTTTCCTAATCGGATCAGATAAATTTATCTTTCAATAAAAACTAACTAATTATGAAATCTAAATTATTACTAATTGTACTAATGCTGTTTACATCTTATGCGTTTTCGCAGTCTTTTGATGTTAGCGGTACAGTACTGGATGGCTCCGGTTTATCATTACCAGGAGTAAATGTAAAAGTTAAAAGTTCGTCGCAAAGTACAACCACAGACTTCGACGGATCGTTTAAATTATCAGCCGTTCCTAAGGGAACAACAATTGTTTTCAGTTATATAGGTTTTAAAACACAAGAAGTTGTGGTTTCAGGAACCAAAATAACAGTTAAAATGAGCGATGATGCCAAATCGCTTGATGAAGTTGTGGTTATTGGTTACGGTACTCAAAAGAAAAGAGAAGTAACCGGAGCCGTTTCTACAGTAGACAGTAAAACACTTGATCTCTTGAAACCAGCAAGAATCGAGCAAGCTTTACAAGGTACAATGTCAGGGGTAAATGTTACTACACAATCCGGAGCACCGGGCGCGCCATTGGATATTCGTATTCGTGGTATAGCCACAAATGGTGAAAACAGACCAACTACTATTATTGATGGTTATGTGGGAGACTTAGGTTTACTAAATCCTAATGATATTGAAACAATCACCGTTTTAAAAGATGCTCAAGCCGCTATTTACGGAACTATTGGAGCAAACGGAATTATTTTGGTGACAACCAAACAAGGTAAAAAGAATTCAAAAACTAAAGTTTCTTTTAACAGCTATACAGGATTTCAGGAAACATCCAGAAAATTGCCAACGTTAAACGCTACAGAATATGCCCTTTTATTAAACGAAAGTTATGCAAATGGAGGAAAAGCACTTCCTTATCCAAATGCCAGTGGTTTAGGAAATGGTACAAACTGGCAAGATCAGGTTTTTAAAGAAGGAGTTCCTATTATCAGTAATGATTTAACAATTTCCGGAGGTGGTGAAAAAATTGCTTACTCTGTGAGTGGTTCACATTTAGATCAGGAAGGAATTGTTGGTGGAGACAAATCTGGTTTCTTAAGAAACACAGCAAGATTAGGTTTAACGGCAGATTTGAGTGATAAATTCAAATTGAGAACAAACGTTATCTATACTTATTTCACCAGAAATACATTAAATGAAAACGGATTAGGTTCTGTTTTATTTAACGCTTTGAACGTTCCTGCAACACTTAAGCCTTATGATGCTGATGGTAATTTTACTTTAGTACCAAATACAACAGGATTAGGAAACGAGATTATTAATCCGTTAGCGCAAATCGCAAATACTTATAACGATTACAACTATAAAAAACTGAATGGAAATTTTGGTTTGGATTATAAAATCTTCAAAGGATTTGTACTTTCAAGTTCAATTGGTTTTAATACTTCTAACAGCGAATCAAAATCATTTGGTAAACAAATTAGTTATGGCGGAAAAGTTTTTGATGTTCAAAGAAGTTCAGTTACTCAGGGAACTGTAAATGATAACAATTATTCATTTGACTTATATGGAACTTACACAGGGAAACTAGGTGAAAACCACAATTTTGTTGGAACTGTTGGTACAACTATTTTCAAAGAATGGGGTAACGGACTTTCGGCAACTGGTTTTGATGTGCCAAATAACTCATGGGATTTTGCAGATATTTCTTTAACTAAAGGAGTTTCTTCAACTTTAACAAACAGCTCATACGTATACGACCAAAGAAGATTATCTTATTTTGGAAGACTTCAATACGATTACAGCGGAAAATATTTATTATCAGCGATGCTTCGTCGTGATTCCTCTACCAAATTTGGACCAGGAAATAAAGTGGGATATTTTCCATCTTTTACAGGAGGTTGGGTAATTTCGAAAGAAGGTTTCTTTGGAGAATCTAAAGCAATTAGTTTCTTGAAATTAAGAGCGAGTTACGGAACTTTAGGAAATGACCAGATTCCTAATTACGGTTATTTAGGACTTTTAACAGGAGAAGCAACGTATGTTTTTGATGGAACTTTGGTAAACGGAACTGCAACAGGACAAGTGCCAAACCCGGATTTGAAATGGGAAGAAGCAAAGAAATTTGACGTTGGTTTAGATTTCAATTTATTAAACGACAAACTATCTTTTGTAACAGATTATTTTATCGATACCAGAAAAGATTTATTGATTCCTAATATTCCAGTTTCAGGAATTACAGGTATTGGAGCTCCGGGTGCAAGCGCGCCAACATTAAATGCAGGATCGGTTAGAAATTCAGGACTTGAATTTGCAGTTAATTACAAAGAGCAATTTTCTGATTCTTTCTCTTTTACCGTAGGTTACAATGTAACTTTTCTTAAAAATGAAGTGTTAGAAGTAAATAACGGAACTGGTTTTATCGAAGGAGGAGCTTTTGGAGTAGGTCAGCCTGCGCCATCAAGAATGGAAGTAGGAAAACCATTAGGTTATTTCTACGGATATAAAACAGACGGAATCTTTCAAAATCAGGCAGAAGTTGATGCACATCCATCTCAATTGGCTTTAGGTGCAAATGCTGCTCCCGGAGATCTTCGTTATGTTGATGTAAATGGCGATGGTGTAATTGATACGAAAGATAAAACCAATATTGGAGATCCAATTCCGGAAGCTACAATGGGATTCAATTTGCAGTTAAACTACAAAAATGTTGATTTTGCAGTATATACTTTTGCTTCAATTGGCAATGATATGGTTCGTAACTACGAAAGAACATTATCAGATGCAAATCGTTTAGATTATGTGTTAGACAGATGGACAGGAGAAGGTACCAGCAATTTAACACCAAGAGTTACAACAGGAGCAACGGCAAATAATGTTTTCTCCAATTATTTTGTAGAAGATGCTTCGTATTTCAGAATTCAGAATGTTCAGATAGGATATACGCTTAACCCAAACATATCTCAAAGAGCCGGAATTACAAAGTTAAGACTTTATACAGGAGTAAATAACTTGTACACATTTACCAAATATAAAGGTTTTGATCCGGGAGCTTCAAGCGGAGCACCAATTGGAGGAGGAATTGATTACGGATTTTATCCTGTTCCAAGAACCTTTTTATTGGGCTTAAACATTAATTTTTAATTTCAATTAAAATGAAAAAATATTTATTTACAACCATTATAACGCTAGCTCTGTTCTCGACAATTTCTTGTTCAGACGAGTTCGTAGATCCAAAAGTAGAATATTCGATAGATTCTGAAAATTACTTTAACTCTAAAGCAGATTACGATCAGGCCTTAATTGCAGCATATGATTTGCTTCAGTCTTCTTATGTTAATGTTTTATTGGGCGAAATTGCCTCGGATAATACATTGGCCGGAGGAGAAAGCCCAACAGACGTTATTGGTTTTCAACAAATCGACGATATGATTCATACGCAGACAAACAGCAATTTAAGAGATATCTGGAATTGGATGTTTGCAGGAGTTCAAAGAGCCAATTATATTCTTGAATTTAAAGATAAAACCGATTTTGAGGGAAAAACCCAACTACTTGCAGAAACACGTTTTCTAAGAGCATATTACCAGTTTGAGTTAGTTAAATGGTTTGGTGGAATCCCAATGAAAGGAGATGCGCGATTTAAAATTGGAGATGAAAAAACAGTGCCACGTTCATCAGTGGAAGAAGTTTATGCCTCAATTGAAGCAGACTTAATCTATGCATCTGAAAATTTATCTCCAACGGCATCTCAAAAAGGAAGAGTAACAAAAGGAGCAGCTCAGGCTTTATTAGGAAAAGCGTATTTATATCAAAATAAATATACACAAGCCGCAGCGGCACTTGATGCTGTAATAACTTCAGGAAAATATTCATTAGTTTCTGATTATGATTCGATGTTTGAAATGGCAGGAGAAAACGGAGCAGAATCTGTTTTTGAAGTACAATATACAGATGTTGAAGGGGCAGGTTTTGGATGTTTACAATGTAGTGAAGGAAACGTTGGAGTTGGTTTCAATGGAATCAGAAATTTTTCAGGACCACTTTTCTCTTCAGGATATAGTTTCAATATTCCAACTCAGGAATCAGCAGATGCTTTTGAAGTTGGCGACAAACGTAAAGATGTTGCTATTTTGGATATCGCAGCCTTTGCAGCAGCAAATACAGCTTACGATAACGGAAAAGGTGTAACATTTGGAAAAGGAAATGAAGATACAGGTTTCTTTAACAGAAAATATTTACCAAGAAAAAGAAGCTCAGATGCTCAGGGAGATTTGAATTTAACAAACCCAAATAATTACAGAGCAATACGTTATGCAGATGTTTTATTAATGGCGGCAGAAGCGTATAACCGTGGCGGAATTGATGATGGTAAAGCAAGAACATATTTAAATCAGGTAAGAAGACGTGCTTTTGGAGATAATAATCATGACATTTCGGCTTCAGGAGCAGCACTTACAGATTTTATCTGGGCAGAAAGAAGAGTAGAATTATTTGGAGAAGGACATCGTTTCTTTGATTTGGTAAGAACAGGAAAAGCAGCTGGAAAAATACCTGGTTTTACAGCAAATAAAAACGAATTATTTCCACTTCCAATTGAAGAAATTCAATTCGCAAACGGAAACTGGAAACAAAACCCTGGATATTAAAAAAACATTATTATGAAAAAATTACATTTTATTATAAGTCTTTTCGTTTTAGCAATACTTCTGGGTTGTTCAAATGATGACAGCAATATTGATTTAGATGGTGTTAGCGCACCGGCAAACATATCTGCTTTGACCACTGTAACACAAGATAACACGGGTAAAGTTACTTTTTTACCTAAAGGAGAAGGTGTTACCCAATACAAAATAAACTACGGAGACGGAAGCGCGGATTCAGAGTTTTTATCTCCCGGAGGGACCACAACGCACGTTTATTCAGAAGGAACGTATCACGCAAAAATTAAAGGATACGGAATAAGCGGAAAAGTAACCGAAGTGGATCAGGAAGTTGTAGTTTCATTTAGAGCGCCTGAAAATTTACAGGTTGTAATCACAAATGATTTAACAGTTTCTAAAAAAGTAACCGTAAAAGCAACTGCAGATTTTGCCTTGTTTTATGATGTTTATTTTGGAGAAACAGGAAAACCGGATCCTATTTCGGCTAATAACGGAGCATCAGTTTCTTATACGTATCAGGAAGCAGGAGTTTATACGATTCGTGTAGTGGCAAAAAGTGCTGCGATCAAAACAACTGAATTTACAAAACAAATTACAGCAGTATTAGTACTTAATCCTACTAGTTCAGCACCAACGCCACCTAACAGAACGGCAGGAAATGTAATTTCTGTTTACAGTTCAAAATATACAAACCTTGCAGGAACAGATTTTTATCCAAATTGGGGACAATCAACCGGATATTCAGAATTTGATTTAAATGGAGATAAAATATTAAGTTATACAAATTTAAATTATGAAGGAATTGCTTTTGCAGACGGTGTAACCGCTAATGCATCTGGTATGGATTATATTCACATGGATGTCTGGACAGCAGATTTGCCAAAATTAGAACTTTCACTTATCAGTAAATCAAATGGAGAAAGACCAGTAACAAGAGATCTTACGGCAAACCAATGGACAAGTATTGATATTCCAATCTCGGCATTTACAAGTCAGACAGGATTTACAGTAGCAGATATTTTCCAATTGAAATTAGTTGGAAACCCTGCAGGTAAAAATGTTTTCATAGACAATATTTATTTCTATAAAGATGGAGAATCATTAAGCACTCCGGCACCAACACCAACAAAAGCAGCTTCTGACGTTATCTCTATGTTTAGCGATGCTTATACAAATGTAGCTGTAGCAACATGGCGTACAGACTGGTCAGCTGCAACTTTAGAAGAAACAGCTGTAGCAGGAAATGCGGTAAAAAAATACTCAGATTTAAATTTTGTGGGTATCGAACCGGTTTCTCCAATTGATGCATCCGGAATGGCTTATTTCCACGTAGATGTCTGGTCTTCTGACTTTACTGAATTCAGAATAAAATTAGTTGATTTTGGAGTTAATGGTGTTTACAACGGAGCAGGAAGTGATGATGTCGAGCATGAACTTAAATTTACAGCTCCGGCACAAGGAACCTGGGTAAGTTTAGATATTCCTTTAAGCGATTTTACAGGATTAACAACACGTGCTCATATTGCACAGTTGATTTATTCAGGAAACCCTAGCGGATCACATACTATATATATTGATAACGTTTATTTTCATAAATAGAAAATAGAATTTTATTGATAGATTAAAATGAATTTACATTTTATAAAAAAAATCAAAATGAAAAAATATAATAAATACTTCGTACTGCTTTTTGCACTGGTATTAGCAATAAGTTGCCAAAAAGATGATTATGCATTTGGTGATTTAGCAGCACCGGCTAATTTGAAAGTAACAGCCGAGATTATCGGAAAAACTGCCGATGCTCCAAACGGGGACGGATCAGGAATGGTAAAGCTTGTCGCAACAGCTGATAATGCTATATCCTATAAATATGTTTTTAGCGACGGAACTTCAGAAAATTCTCCAAGCGGAATTTTCACGAAACGTTTTACCAAAACAGGCGTAAATACCTATACTGTAACCATAATTGCTTCAGGAAAAGGAGGCGTAGCATCTAATACAACAATTGATGTAACAGTAGTAAGTAATTTTAGAGATGATGAAGCGGTTCAGCTTTTAACTGGCGGAACTTCTAAAAAATGGTATTGGTCAGCTTCTGAGCCAGGACATTTAGGAGTAGGTCAAAATGACGGAGATGCTACTAAAAACTATTATGCCAATTATTATATGGCAGGTGCTTTTGAAAAAGCAGCTTCACCAACAAGCAGCTGTTTATACGAGAACGTATTAACATTCTCTGTAGACGGAGATCAATTGAAATATCAATTAGACAATGGAGGTTCAACGTTCTTTAATGCTGATTTTAAAAGTGTAGCAGGCGGAAGCGGACCAGATGATGCTTGTTTGGCCTATGATGCAAGCGGAGTAAAAACAGTTTCGTTAAGCCCTTCAGAATCTGTTGTAATGTCAAATCCTAATCATGCAACACAAACAAGAGGTACAACAATGAGTTTCTCAGGTGGAGGTTTCATGGGGTATTATATAGGTCAGAGTTCATACGAAATCTTGTCTATTACAGCAAACAGAATGGTGGTTAGAGCCGTAATGGGAGGAAATCCTGCATTAGCCTGGTATCATATTTTTACGACAACACCTCCAAATCAAAATCCGGTAACTGACTATACAAATTTAGTTTGGTCAGATGAGTTTAATACAGATGGAGCACCAGACGCAGCAAAATGGACATATGATTTAGGAAATGGTACAAGCGGTTGGGGAAATAATGAAAAACAGAATTATACCAACTCAGCAACAAATGTGATAGTTCAAGGAGGAAACCTGAAAATTACAGCTAAAAAAGAAGCTTCTGGCGGATTTGATTATTCTTCGGCAAGATTAAAATCCGATGGTAAATTTAAATTCACTTACGGAAAAGTCGAAATAAAAGCAAAACTTCCAATTGGAGCAGGAACGTGGCCGGCGCTTTGGATGCTGGGACAAAATTATGCAACGAAACCATGGCCTGCTTGTGGAGAAATAGACATGATGGAACATGTTGGTAACAATCAAAACGTGATTTTGGCAACGCTTCATTATCCTGGACATTCAGGCGGAAACGGTAATACAGGTTCTAAAACGATTCCAAATGTATCAACAGAATTCCATATTTATAAAACAGTATGGAGTCCTGAATCAGTAAAAATATATGTAGATGATACTTTAATTCATTCAGTAGCAAATGACGGTTCTCTTCCATTTAACAGTGACTTTTTCTTAATTTTGAATGTTGCAATGGGCGGTAATCTGGGCGGTAATATTGATCCTGCTTTTACCCAGTCTTCTATGGAGATTGATTACGTGAGAGTTTATCAATAGAATACAAATTAATTAGTAAGAATGAGTAAGAAGGTCAGTTTTAGGCTGGCCTTCTTAATTTTTAGAAATTTAAAAATGATACTATGAAAAAAGTAGTTGTCTTGTTAATGATTACAAGTTTTTGTTTTGCACAAGAAGTAAAAAGAAAACTGGTTTGGGAAGAAAATTTTAATAAAAAAGAAATAAACGAAAAGAACTGGAATTTCGAAATCGGAGACGGCTGTCCAAATCTTTGTGGTTTCGGAAATAACGAAAGACAGGTTTATACCAAAACAAACCACGAAATCAAAGACGGAAATTTAATAATAGAAGCCAGAAAAGAAGGAACGAAATATACTTCGACAAAAATTACAACCAAAGGAAAAAAAGAATTTCTATATGGCCGAATCGAAGCCAGAGCAAAATTACCCGTTGGGCAAGGTTTATGGCCTGCTTTCTGGATGTTAGGCGCCAATATTGATGAGGTACACTGGCCAAAAACAGGCGAAATTGATATTCTGGAGTACATAGGCAGAGATCCGCATATGGTTTATACAACCCTGCACACACAAGACAGCCACGGAAATACCATTAATACAAAAAGAACAGCATTCCCTAATATCGAAGAAGGATATCACGTATATGCAATCGAGTGGAATAAGGATAAAATTGAATTTTTTGTAGATAAAACATCCGTTTATACCTTTAATCCTCAGGTAAAAAACGAAGATACATGGCCTTTTAATAAACCATTCTATATTATTGTAAATTTAGCCATAGGAGGAAATTTTGGAGGTCCTGAAGTGGATGATACCGTTTTTCCACAAAAATATTATGTTGATTATGTTCGTGTTTACCAATAAAATAAAAAGCAATTTTATGAGTTTGATTTCGGGCAGTTTTTAACGTATAATCCTTTAATTGTAAGGTATTTACATCTGTTTTTTGTATGTTAAAGAAACATGGGTTTTTACATATATTTAATGTTTTAAATGTAAACTTTAAGTTTATTTTATGTAAAATCACATTTTCATGTTAATTATTGTTCTTTTTATTTGCTTTTTAAAAGAATTATTTGTTAAATTTGGTCACATTATTAACATAACAAAAAATAAAAGAGACGCCTATACAATAAAACTACTTTTTAGAAAAAATTACTTAAAAATTTTACACAGAAACTAAAAAGATAGTATTATGGCTGATCTGCATATTCCAGACGCTCTATTGGTAAAAAGTTATGTTGAAGGGAACGAAAGTGCTCTTTCGACATTAATTAAAAGACACGAATCTAAAATATATGGTTTTATATATTCTAAGATAGCGGATAGAGATATTTCAAACGATATTTTTCAAGATACTTTTATTAAAGTAATCAAAACACTTAAAAGTAACTCTTATAACGAAGAAGGTAAATTTTTGCCTTGGGTTATGCGTATTTCTCACAATTTGATTGTAGATCATTTCCGCAAAACCAAAAAAATGCCAATGTACAGAGAAACCGAAGAGTTTTCGATTTTTTCTATCATGTCAGATGATTCGTTAACCATCGAAGGCAAAATGATCGTTGATCAGGTCGAAGTTGATTTAAAAAAATTAATCGAAGAACTTCCCGAAGATCAAAAAGAAGTATTAGTAATGCGAATGTATCAGGATATGAGTTTTAAGGAAATTTCTGAACTTACAAACGTTAGTATTAATACAGCATTAGGCAGAATGCGTTATGCACTCATGAATTTAAGAAAAATAATAGATAAACATCAAATTATTTTGACTAACTAAATACTATTTTGAATATTAGCTCGTTATACTGTTATAAAACATTTTGATAGTATGGCGAAAATTTACTCTAAAAAGGCATTAGCTGCTAAAAACTTAAAGCCAAAAAAAGAAGTTGTTTCTTTTTTATTAAGTTATTCACAAGCTTTAACAATTGTGAAAATCGAGGATAAAAGTTTTGAAATAATAGCTAATTAAACAGCCCACTACTATTGTCGGATGTTTATTTCGAAAGAAAAAACCAAATGGTCGTTTTGGTTAAAAGCTCACTATTTGTATGCAAATACAAGTAGTGAGTTTTTTTTATGAGGTAAATTCAGTTTTTTATATTTTTATTTTTAGTAAAATATAATATTCTAATGTTCTGTTTTCTTGGTAATTAGATCAGGTTATTAGGCTGCTTATGTTAAAATTTAATATTTTATTTGGTTTTTATTTATTTATTCAATAATTAGTTTTATTTTGGTTAAAAAATAATTTTTTATTCAACTAAAATAGTTAATTGAGAAGTTTTTCGTATTAAAACATTAAAATAGATAATAATTTACCAGTATAAAATCCAAAAATCAAAAGTTTAACCAAAATACCCAATCACCTATGAAGAAAAATTACACTATCTTATTTCGTTTTGTTTGTTGTGTGTCATAATGTTAGATAAAAATATTACGACCATTAGTATTTTTTTACTGAAATATTAAATCTGGGCAAAAAAGAGATTTTGCTCTGTTTAAATATTTTGTTCCAAATTTATTTAACTAACTAAACAAAACCGAAAAATGAAAAAGAACCTTAGAATACTATCATTCCTACTATTGATGAGTATTGGAGCATTTGCTCAAAAAGACCAGATAAAAGAAGCGCAATCTTTATTTGATAAAGGAAAAAGCGATGAAGCTTTGGTAATTTTAAATAAAACAGAATATCTAATACTTAATGCGCCTAATGAAGATAAATCTGATTTTTATTTCTTAAAAGGAAATGTCCTAAAAGATTTAGCCGGAAAAGATGTAGATGCCGCTAATAATTTCACACTCGCATCACAATGTTATCAGGATGTATTTTTGTATGAAAATGAATCCGGTAAATTTAAATTTACGGTTAAAGCCAATGCAGCCTTAAAAGAACTGAAATCCAGTCTTGTTAATGGCGCAATGTCTGATTTTAATGCAGGTAGATTTAAAGAAAGTGCAGATAAAAGTTATAAAGTGTATTTGTTTGACAAAAAAGATACACTAAACTTGTTTAACGCTGCATCTTCATCTGTAAATGCCAAAGATTACGAGTCGGCAATTAAATATTATGAACGTCTAAAAAAGATTAATTTTTCCGGCAAAGGAGTTTTGTATTTTGCTACAAACAAGAAAACAAAAGAAGAAGATGTTTTCGTTTCACCAAAAGCCAGACAATCAGCAATTGATCAGGGATTTTATGAAAAACCAAGAACAGAAACAGTTGCTTCAAAGAAAATAGAGGTTAACAATAACCTCGCTTATTCTTACATGGAAAATAAAAATTATCCTAAAGCAGAAGAAATTTATAATTATGTTTTAGAATTAAATCCTAATTATATTGACGCTTATATTAATCTGGCTTACCTTAAATTACAGCAAAAGAAAGATTTAGCAGATGAAATATCATCTTTAGGAACTACACCGGCAGAAATGCAGAAATATGATAAGTTAAATGCCAAAAAAGATGATATTGCCCGCAGTGCAATTCCATACCTTAAAAAAGTATTAACTATCGAGCCTAAAAATGAAGACGCAACAAAAACACTTTTAGGTGTTTACAGATCGCTGGATATGACAAACGAATACAATGCGCTAAAAAGCGGTATGTAGAAAATAATTGAAAAAATTAAGAACGAAGCTGCTAGATTTTCTTTTTAGCAGCTTCTTCTATTAATGACTTTTTTCCAACAGTTCTCGTAATAATATCTTTGTCCAGACTCCATCCTCTTGCAGGCGAATATTCGCGTCCGTACCAAATAATCTGAAGATGCAGATCGTTCCATATCTCTCTCGGAAATAATCGTTTAGCATCTTTCTCAGTCTGAATCACATTTTTTCCATTCGAAAGATTCCATCTGTGCATCAGCCTGTGAATGTGTGTATCGACCGGAAAAGCAGGAACACCAAAAGCTTGCGACATAACCACACTTGCAGTTTTATGTCCAACAGCAGGCAACGATTCCAAAGCTTCAAAACTCTGTGGCACTTTTCCATCATATTTGTCAATCAAAATATGCGACAAACCGTGAATTCCTTTCGATTTCATAGGCGACAAACCACAAGGACGAATGATTTCCTTGATTTCTTCAACCGACATTTTAATCATATCATACGGATTATCAGCCTTTGCAAAAAGAATAGGTGTAATCTGATTCACACGAACATCCGTACATTGCGCCGATAGCAAAACAGCAATCAACAACGTATAAGGATCTTTATGGTCAAGAGGAACAGGGATAGTAGGGTAGAGTTCTTTTAACGTATTTATAACAAATGCAACGCGAGCTTCTTTATTCATTTCCGTAATTTTAGAGTCGCAAAAATAGTATAATTTTAATGATGTGCCTAATCCAGCTTTCTGCTTCAACTCCTCATTCAGTCAGCGACATTTTTAAGCGTTTACAAGAGCTTCTCCCGAAGCTTCGGGAGTCACTTTGTAAACACAAAAAATATAAGCTGCCAGAATTCCGGGGTTTCCACGACAATCTGGGACAAAATAATTATGAATTATTAATTATGAATTATAAATTGTGAATTATAAATTGTGAATTATAAGTTATAAATGCAATTTTTATGCGCAATCCAAAAATCTAAAATCTAAAATCTAAAATCTAAAATCTAAAATCTAAAATCTAAAATCTAAAATCTAAGAAGTCTAAGAAATCTAAGAAATCTAAGAAGTCTAAGAAATCTAAGAAGTCTAACAATCTAAGAAGTCTAATAATCTAACAATCTAAATAAATGGTAACATTACAAAAAGGCGATAAAGCTCCAAATTTTTCCGGAGTAGATCAGGACGGAAAAACACATAAACTGGCAGATTACGCCGGAAAAAAATTAGTAGTTTTCTTTTATCCAAAAGCAAGCACGCCAGGCTGTACAGCCGAAGCTTGTGATTTAAGAGATAATTTTGAGCGTTTTAAAGCCAATAATTATGAACTTCTGGGCGTAAGTGCCGACAGTCAAAAAGCACAATCAAAATTCAGAGATAAATACGAATTTCCTTTTCCGTTATTAGCAGACGAAGACAAATCTGTAATTAATGCATTTGGCGTTTGGGGACCAAAAAAATTCATGGGAAGAGAATACGACGGAATCAACAGAACAACATTCGTAATTGACGAAAACGGAATTATCGATGAGGTAATCTCCCAAGTAAAAACCAAAGAACACGCCGCACAAATTTTGAAATAAAAAATTTTTGTTTCAGGTTTAAAGTTTCAGGTTTCAAAGTTTCAAGTTTGTGAGTAACGCTTTGTCAAAATTTAAAACTTTGACAAAGATTAAACGAAACAATTGTCACCCTGAGCGAAGTCGAAGGGCATCATATACTTCGACTTGGAAATTGCACCCATTACTCTACAAAGATTAAAGTAAACCTGAAACAAAACAAACCTGAAACCTGAAACAAACATTTAAAAAAAAAATCCCAAAAAAGAAAACTTTCTTTTTTGGGATTTTTTATGTTAAGCATTCTGTTCTAATTCTTTCTGCGGATGATAGCCAAAAAGATGGTGTTCTTTTATAATTTCGGCAATACCGGACGGAAGCATAGGTTCCCAGCCTGGTTTTCCCTGATTGATCATTTTTAAAACCTCGCGAGAGAAAACCTCCAGATTATTCGGATCATAATCAGCAATATCAACTACTTTTCCGTTGAATTTAAAGAATTTGTACAATTCTTTCATTCTTGGATGCACTTTTAAGTTGTTCGAATTCATCAAAACGCCATTATCATCTAACATCGGATACAAGAAAACTTTCATATCTCTGTAGAATAATTTTCCAAATGCTTCCAGAATTCCACCACTTAAATGGCGATAGTATTTCTCATCAAAAATATCAACTAAATTGTTTACGCCCATTGCCAATCCCATTCTGGCTTTGGTATAATTAGCAAAATATTCAACCACTTTATAATATTCCTGAAAATTCGAAATCATTACGGTCTGACCCAACGAACATAGCAATTCGGCTCTGTCCATAAAATCGCGTTCATCAATTTCACCATCCGAACGTAAATTCGAAAGTGTAATTTCAAAAACAACCAAAGTATTGTCTTTTTCAACCTTATTTTCTTCAAGAAACATCTTCAATGATTTCTCATACATATCCATATTTACTTTCGTAACCGGACGAAAACTTCCTCTTAAGGCAAGAAGGTTCTTTTTGTATAAAATGGCAGCAGGCAGAATATTTTTTCCTTCAGGGTTAAACATTACGGCATCAGTCATTCCGTTTTTAACCAGCTGTAAACTCATTAAACGGTTATCAACATCAGCAAAACGAGGTCCTGAGAAGTTAATAGTATCAATTTCGAGTTGGTCTTTATCTAAGTGATCGTATAAATAACGAAGTAATCGTTTCGGATCGTTGTATTTGTAAAAAGCACCGTAAATTAAGTTTACACCTAAAATTCCCAGTGTCTCTTGTTGAAGTCGTGCATCAGTTTCTTTAAAACGAATGTGAAGGATAATTTCGTTATAAGCTTCGTCAGGTTCAATTTGGTACCGAATTCCAACCCAGCCGTGACCTTTAAATTGTTTGGCAAAATCTATAGTTGCAACCGTATTAGCGTAACTAAAGAAAAGTTTGGTAGGATGTTTCTCTCTGCTTAATCGTTCTTCGATAATTTGGCCTTCCAGAGTTAACATTTTTTTCAGTCGTTCTTCGGTTACATAACGACCATCACTTTCAATTCCGTAAACGGCATCACTAAAATCTTTGTCATAGGCAGACATTGCTTTTGCAATTGTTCCCGATGAACCTCCGGATCTAAAAAAATGCCTAACAGTCTCTTGTCCAGCACCAATTTCAGCAAATGTTCCGTAAATATTCTCGTTTAAATTAATGCGTAACGCTTTGTCTTTTATAGAAGGAATCTGTTCGATGACCTTGTCACCTTTGAGTTTTATTTCTGTACCCATTTTATTTTAAATAGATTTGTTACAAAGTTAGCAAATTAGGCTTCTAATGAAAGAGAAATAATCCTATTTTTGTAAAAAAATTAAGTTCAATTGAAGGTCTATTTTTTAGGTACAGGTACTTCCCAGGGTATCCCGATTATCGGGGTCGATCATCCCGTTTGCAAAAGCACTGATGCTAAGGACAAAAGGCTCCGTGTGTCCATCTGGATCACGTGGGATGAGCATTCTTACGTTATCGATTGCGGACCTGATTTCAGGCAGCAAATGCTTTCTTGCGGATGCAGGCGGCTCGATGCCATTTTGTTTACACACGAACATGCTGATCACACCGCAGGTTTAGATGATATTCGTCCGTTTAATTTCAGACAAGGCGAGATTCCTGTTTATGCACACCAGCGTGTAATTGACAATCTAAAACGTCGTTTTGATTATGTTTTCGAGACAGTCAATAAATATCCCGGCGCGCCAAGCGTTAAAACTATCGAAGTAATCAACGACAAACCTTTTGCCATTGGAGATAAAATGGCAATTCCGGTAAATGTCATGCACGGCGATTTGCAGGTTTTTGGTTATCGTATTGATGATTTTGCCTATTTAACCGATGTAAAAACTATTGACGAAGTCGAAGTTGAAAAACTAAAAAATCTTAAAGTTTTAGTTGTGAATGCTTTGCGTGTAGAACCGCACGACACACACTTCAATCTGCAGGAAGCACTGGATTTTATAAATCTGGTCAAGCCCGAAGTAGCTTATTTAACGCACATTAGCCACGTTTTAGGCTTTCATGAAGAAGTGCAGAAACAATTGCCGAAAAATGTTTTTCTGGCATACGATAACTTACAAATTACAATTTAATTATACTACAAAATGAAAAAATCCTTAATGCTTTATCTTTTTATCCTTGCGATATTAATGAATGTTTTTACTTATATGTTTTATAGTCGTGAAGTAAAATTTGAGCAGGACAGATACGATAAAACTACTAAAAAGCTAAGAGACAGTATTAATTTAGTGTCAACAAAATTGGCAGATGCAGACTATTTTTCTTTAGAACATGACGAAAATGCGCAAAATTACTTCGACAACAGCGCTTCTGGAGGAAAAGTAATTTTATACGAAAAATTGATTCCGGTTGTAACCGAAAAATTATTGGATCTAAATGCAAATCCAAACGGAAATCCTTATACAGGACAAGATAAAATTGGACCAAACAAATTTATCATCAACAAAATCAAGATCTTAAACCACAGATGGATCATTGCAGATTACAGCAACGGAGAATTATGGGGAGAAGTGTTATTGAAATACTTTGTTGATCAGGATGAAAAAATTACTTTCGAAGTAAATCAGACTTGGTTATATCAAAAATAAGAAAGAATAATCCTATATTTGTAATATTAAATTTAGGATTATGAAAAAAGTATTTTTATTTTCAGTTATTATTAGTCTGTCATTTTCTTGTGCCCAAAAAGTATCTCAGGAAAATAAAACTACAAAACAAGAAACAAAAAAAATAGTTGTGGGAGCTGATACAGATACTCATGGCTGCAAAGCTTCCGCAGGTTATAGTTGGTCTTCGCTTAAAAAAGAATGTATTCGCATTTTTGAAGGAACAAAATTATCTCATACAGATGATGGAAAAACATATACAACAGCTGCATACGTAATTTTTGATGGAAACAAAGCAGAACTTTTTCTGGATACTCAAAAAGAATCGATTCTTTTAGAAAGAAAACATGAAGGCGAAGCCTGGATTAAAGGCGATTTGCAATTAATTCCCTGGAAAGGTTATGTTCTGAAAAAAGGGGAGAAGATTATTTATACAGGAGAATAATTAAGTAAAAAGTAAAAAATAGAAAAGTGAGATGTATTCTGGTTTTGCCATTTTACATCTCAATTTTTACTCTTTATACTGAAAGCCAATTCTTAAAATCAAAGAAATTCTGCGGAGCAACGCCATGTCCAACAGGATATTCTTTATAAGTAATCGGGATATTTAGTTTTTCCAAAATTGCAGGCGTTTTTCTGGCCCAGTCAATCGGAATCACCTGATCGACCGTTCCGTGAGAAGCGAATATTTTTAAGTTTTTAAAGTCATTATTCTCGTAACCTTCCTTGATGATTTCTTCATTAAAATAACCACTCATTGCCACAACTCTCTGAATTTTTTCAGGATAAGAAAGTGCAACCGAATAACTTAAAATAGAACCCTGACTAAAGCCAATCAAAGTCACATTATTTGAATCAATTGGATAATTTGCTATCAATTCATCTATGAATTTTGCAATTAAATCACGTGAAGTTTTTGCTTGTTCGTTATCCGAAAATTTATTCTGATCCGCGTCAAAATTTATCGCATACCAAGCATACGCTCCATATTGTAAATCATAAGGCGCACGCGCAGAAATGATATAATAATTATCAGGAAGTTCAGAAGCAAAAGAAAATAAATCAGCTTCGTTGCTGCCATATCCGTGTAATAAAAGCAAAACAGGATTTTTATCTAAAATTACTTTAGGCTCTTGTATTTTATATTCTAAAGATAGATTCATTTTAATTGTGAATTGTAAATTATGAATTATGAATTTTTCAACTTTGTCAAAGTTTCAAACTTTGACAAAGATTTATAGGCTGAAAATCTGTTTTATCTGCGTTTTTGCTTGCTAATCTGCGTCATCCGTGTTCAAAATTAATACGCAAATTAACGGATTTCTTTTTTTTGAAATTTGGTCCCGAAGCTTCGGGATAAAAAATTTGGAATTTAAACTTTTATCCAATCGATTTAAACCATTTTTGGAAAAGCGCTCCAAGTAACGGAATTGGTCTTGTCTGTCCCTGAATAGCACTAAAAATACCATAAGTCCATAAAATTGAAATACAAATCCACATTGGAAAAGTGATCATAAAGCTGTCGAAATTACTGATAATGGCTCCGAAAGAAATAAAAGTCAAAGACAATCCTAAAGCCTGACGGATGTGAAAAGAAGCAAAACTATTTTTATTTTCAGAGTTCATCGACATCGCAATCAAAACACCAATGATTAAAATATAACTGGTAATTGCGATTGATTTTCCCTCTTCTATTGAATTATTCATTTTAATTATTTAGATATAACAAGTTTATTTTGATTTAAAATTCCGTAAACAGAACCTTTAATTTCGGTTCCTAAAAAAGCAGAATTTTTAGATTTTGAAAGAATATTTTCTTTTGTAAAAGTCGATTTTCCTTCAGGATTAAAGAAAGTAAAATTAGCTTTTGAACCTTCGGCAATTGAATTCTCTTCGATTCCAAAAACAGCTTTTCCTGATGTTAGTTGGTCAATTACAATCTCTAAGGGAAAAATAGTTGATAAAGCTCCAAAAGCACTTTCCAGACCAATTGTTCCGTTTTTTGCTGTATCAAATTCCATTTTTTTGAATTCAATATCAATTGGATTATGGTCTGAAGTAATCATATCGATAGTTCCGTCTAAAACAGCATTTAGAAGAGCTTTTCTATCATCATTAGTTCGTAAAGGTGGTGTAATTTTGTATCTGGTATCAAAACCTTCTAATTTTTCGTCGGTAAGAACCAAATGATGGACTGAAACACTGCAGGTTACTTGTAATCCTTTTGCTTTTGCTTCTTTAATTAATTCGACAGATTTTGCAGTAGAAATGGTCGGAATGTGTAGTTTTCCTCCCGTGTATTCTAATAAAAATAAGTTTCTCGCTACTTGTAGTTCTTCTGCTAAATTTGGAATTCCTTTTAAACCTAATCTGGTTGAAACGATTCCTTCATTTGCAACACCATTTCCTTTTATATTGGGATCTTGCGAATAAGCAATTACCAAACCGTCAAAATCCTGTACGTATTGCAAAGCGATTTTTAACAAATTGGCATTATCGATACTTTTATTATAATCTCCAAAAGCGATTGCTCCGGATTTTTTCATATCAAACAATTCTGCCATATCTTTTCCTTCGCTGGCTTTGGTTAAAGCTCCAATTGGGAAAAGTTCGGTTGCAAAACCATTTGCTTTATTTTTTACAAAATTTACCTGCGATTGATTGTCGATAACAGGGTAGGAGTTGGGCTGTAAGGCAATTGCGGTAAAACCGCTTTTTGCCGCAACATTCAATCCGTTTGCAATGGTTTCCCTGTCTTCGTAACCTGGTTCTCCAAGCGAAACACTGCTGTCGAACCAGCCTTGAGAAAGATGCAGATTATCAAATTTTACTTCGGTTGAATCATCGATATCAAGAATTGAAGTTCCTATTTTTTCAATTAAACCATCTGCAATTAAAAGATCAACAGTCTGGTTGTGAAACGGACTTTTTGAATCGATAATTTTGGCGCTTCTGATGATTATTTTCATATGTAGATAAATTTATTTTGTACTTAAATCGTAAAATGATTTTTGTAAAAAGTAAGATGCTCTAAAGCAAACTAACCTTTACTTTACAAACTTGATTATTGCCATTTCTAATGCTAAAAATAACAGCGCAAAGATAACAAACCATTTCCAAATTTGACTGTCAGTTCGTTCAGTTTGTAGCGTATTAAAAATGGTCGAAATCGTATCGGCCGTTTTAAAATCAGAAACTACGCTGGTATTAACCTGACTTAGATCGCTTTCGCTGCGTTTGTAATTGAAACTCAGATTTTCAACCCATTCCTTTTTATCAAAAACACTATAATTTCCTGCTGTTTCAGGAAAATCATTGAAGGTTAATTTTACTTTATTATTCAATATTTGCTGAATCGGAATAAATGAATCTTCATTTCCTTTTACTTCCAGAATAGCATCTTTAGTTAATAAAGCATCTACAAAATAGGGTTTATTATTGCCAATTGTTAATGCATTTACGCCTGTTTTTTGGTTGTTTTGTGCCATTTTGTAAAACAACGGCACTATTAAAGGCGATTGCTGAAAGTTTGAATTTTCTGCATTTATTGGTGCAGAAAAAACAGTTATTCCAGAAACCGGATTCTGAATCATAGTTACAAATACACTTTGATCTTCATAAGATAAAACCGCAGGATATGGACTTGAAATAATGAATGAATTAGTTGTTTTTGGATATTGAAAATTCGTTATTTTATTCTCGAAAACACCCGAAAATAAAGGATGATCGAAATTTATTTTGGTAATTTGCTTACTTTTATTTTCAATATTTTTAAATTGAAGCTGACCAAAATTGGCTAAAAAAGTATTCAGATTTGTAATTGAAGCCTTTTCAGAAGGAATTAGAACTAAATTTCCACCTTTTGATACAAATGCTTTTAAAGTAGTTTGCAAAGCTTGCGGAATCTCAATCAATTCATTTAAAATAATGGTGTTTTGTTTTTCTAAACTATTATAATCTAAACTGCTAATAGAATAATTGTTATAATTAAATTCTGCGGGAGTATAAATTCTGGATAAAAAATTGCTTTTTTCAGGTTCTCCAATACTGATAACATTCGTTTTTTTGGTTTTCGAAATACTAAAATAGAGCTTATTATCATACGTTAAACCATTGTCTTCAATAGAAACATATCCGTGAAAAGCTTCTTTTGGAATCGTAAAATTGATTTTCTTTTTCTTGTTTTCGAAATTGATAATTGTTTTTGCAATTAGTTTATTCTGATTGTACAATGCCATCGAAGTTGGTTTTAAATCATCTCCGTAAGCTGATAAATTGACACTTATTTCGTAAAAATTTTCTAAAGTCTGATTGATGAAAACGCTGTCAATTGCAATGTTATTTTTTTGTTCAGCTTCCGGAATTATAAAATAAGGTTTCTCTTCAGCATCAATAGTTGCAACATCTTTCTGTGTTAAACCAACAGCATCTGTAATAACAACAATATCTTTTTTATGTGCCGATTTATGTGCTTTTATCTTTGCTATAATAGACGAAAGTTCAAATGGGGTTGCACTATAATTTAGGTTTTGTAAAGCGCTTTTTGATGATTTTATGTCGGTATTCCAGTAATTTTCGGTGTTGGTTAATAATGAAAACGGAGCGGTTTCCGGAGTATTTTCTAATAATTCCTGAACGGCACGTTTTAGTAATTCCCCTTTTTTTCCTTTGGCCTGCATACTAAATGAATTGTCTAAAATGATATACATTTCATTGGATGCATTTTTGCTGTCTTTAGCTTCAAAAAAAGGCTGTGCAAAAGCTAAAATAATACACGTCAGCAACAATAAACGTGTTGCCAATAATAATCTTTTTTTAATTTTTGAGCTTTTACGAGTCTGAACAACAAGTTCTTTTAAGAAACGAACATTCGTAAAATAAGAAGTTTTAAATCGACGTAATTGGAATAAATGAACCAAAATTGGAACAATCAATAAAAACAGAAAGTATAGAATTTCGGGTTGTTTAAAATGCATTATGAGTTCGGGTTTACTTCACTACGTTTGATTTTTCGTGAAGATGCTGGTCAAAAATACAAATTTTTAGTCAAACCAAATAAGTAATGTAAGAGATTATAAGTAAGATTGCAGTTAGGCAAAATTAAATGAACTTATATCACTTATATGGTTTAAATATTACTGAAAATAGGTTTGAAAAATGTAACTATTGGCAATTCATTTGTAACAAAATTTTTAATTTCTATTGATAATATTGAGTATTTTAGCAGATTCAAAAAACATTTTAAACTTATGAAAAGATTATATATGCTGCTTTTTTCAGCTTTAGCTTTTACAACTTCTCAGGCCCAGAATAAATTTAATTTATTGATAGGAACTTATACCAATACTTGTCAGAGTAAAGGAATTTACGTTTATGAATTCGATGCTAATTCTGGTGATTTTAAATTCAAGAATTCTTCTGAAAATGTGGTGAGCCCAAGTTATTTATCCGTTTCTGCCGATAATAAATTTATTTATGCCGTAAACGAAAACGGGACTCAAAGTACGGTAAGTGCTTTTGGATATAATGCAAAATCAGGAAAAGTTACTTTTTTAAATAAAAATGATGCTTTAGGAGCCGATCCTTGTCACCTGATTAACGACGATAAAAATGTTATCGTGGCGAATTATTCAGGCGGAAGTCTTGTTGTTTTCAAGAAAAGCCCAAACGGAAGTATTACGCCTGTACAACAAATAATTCAGCATGAAGGAAAAGGACCAAATGTAGCGCGTCAGGAAAAAGCACACGTTCATATGGTTTGTTTTTCGCCGGATAAAAAGTTTGTGCTGTCTAATGATTTAGGCCTGGATAAGGTTTTTATTTATAAATACAATCCAAATTCTAAGAATGAAATGCTGACTTTAAAAGGTAGCGTAGATGTAAAAGCAGGAAGCGGCCCGAGACATTTAACATTCAGTAAAGACGGTAAATTTGTGTATTTGATTCAGGAATTAGATGCTACTTTAACGACTTTTAGTTATGATAAATCAGGAAGTTTAAAACTAATTGCAGAAACCAGTATTCTTGCAAAAGATTTTAAAGGAGGAACTGGTGCGGCAGCTATAAAAATTTCGCCTGACGGAAACTTTTTATATGTAACTGATCGTGTGGATGCTAATAATATTTCAGTTTATAAAATCCTTAAAAACGGAAAAATTGAATTGGTAGAACAAGTAAGTACTTTAGGAAAAGGCCCAAGAGATTTTGCCATTGACCCAACAGGAAATTATCTTTTAGTTGGACATCAATACACCAATGACATTGTTATTTTTAAAAGAGATAAAACGACTGGAAAACTTACTGATACCACAAAAAGAATCGAATTGTGTTCACCGGTTGGATTGGTTTTTACGAAAATTTAGTTTAAAGATGCATAGGAACAAAGCAACATAGGCTCAAAGTTTTTTATATAGACAAAAGTTTATAAGATAAAAAGAAGGCTCAAAAATGTATTCAAGTTATTAAACTTAATTCTACATTTTTGAGCCTTCTTTTATACTTTGAACCTTTGTTCCTCTGAACCTTTGTTCCTCTGAACCTTTGAGCCTTAAAAAAAACTATTTATTCTTATCTTTTCTCTTCTTGTCTCTCGTTTTTAACATGTTTCGATTGACAGAGCCGTGGGTTTTTTTCTTGGTTTTAGAAGGTCCTCCAAGGTTTACTTTTTTATTCTTTTTATCTTTTTCATGAAAAGCACCGTCACCTTTTAGGGTTTGCTTTTTCATTAAAAACTTAATAGGCTGTTTGTCTTTTTCAGGCTCGATTAATTTTGATGAAACTTCAACTTCTTCAGGAAATTCAGCAATTTCAAGTTCCTGATTCATTAAAACTTCTACTTCTACTTTAAATTCTTCTTCACGTGGCGTGATAAAACTTATTGCAGTTCCTGTAGCATCTGCACGACCTGTACGACCAATTCTGTGCATGTATAATTCAGGAAATTCGGGAAGCTCAAAGTTGATAACGTGAGAGATGTTCGAAATATCCAAACCTCTCGCCATAATATCTGTCGTAATCAAACCACGAAGATTTCCTTCCTGGAATTCTGCCATGGTGCTCAAACGGTAATTTTGAGATTTATTGGAGTGAATTACTCCAAACTGACCTTCAAAATTTTCTTCGATTCTGGTGTGAAGCATGTCCGAAATCTTTTTATTATTCACAAAAACCAAAACACGTTCCATGCTTTCGTTTGTTTCTAATAAATGTTTTAACAGATTTACTTTTGTATTAAAGTTTGGAACATTATAAGTAATTTGAGTAATATTTTCAAGCGGAGTTCCTGAAGCGGCAAGTGTAACTTCTTCCGGAAAATCAAAAAAGTCATTCAAAACTGCATCAACTTCATCGGTCATTGTTGCAGAGAATAATATGTTTTGACGTTTGGCTTTCATCATTGCCAAAAGTGCTGTTAATTGCGTACGGAAACCCAAATTTAGCATTTCATCAAACTCATCAATAACTAATTTTTGAGTTTCATCAAAACGAATTACAGCATCAAGCGCTAAATCCATTGTTCTACCAGGGGTTCCAACCAGAACGTCAACTCCTTCGTAAACCGCTTTTTTTTGTGTATTGATGTTTACCCCACCAAAAATGCCAAGTGTTTTAACAGACATGTATTTGGTTAATTTCTCGATTTCTTCAACAACCTGAACGACTAATTCACGAGTTGGAACCAGAATTACAATTTTAGGTGTATTGGTAGGTGTAAATTTGTATAATTTTAAAAGAGGCAATAAATAGGCAAATGTTTTACCGGTACCGGTTTGCGCAATTCCCATCATATCTCGTCCAGACATAATCACTGAAAAGGATTTTTCCTGAATAGGAGTAGGCGTAACAAATCCTAATTCGTCGATTGCTTTTTGTAGTGATTTTGGAAGATTGAATTTTTCGAAAGTGCTCATTTGCATTAAATTTTGTGCAAAGATAGCTATAAATAGCTGAAAAATTGGTGTTTCTTATAAATTACGCTAGAATTAGGTATTCGTTTTTCTCAAAAACAACACTCGAAATGCTATAATAATCGTTTTATTCGCAATAAAAGTTCGTTTGGGTTAAAGGGTTTTGCAATAAAATCATCAACGCCTAATTCAAACGCTTCTTCAACCGTATTTTCTTCTTCGCCAAGTGATGAAAGCGCAATAACGCGAATATCTTTATAATTTTCTTTAATATGACTGATAATTTCCAGTCCGGATTTTAGCGGAATAATTATCGTTGTAATAACCAGATCAGGCATAATGGTTGGCATTCTGTCTATGGCATTAATACCATTTTTTGCTATACTTATTTTATAACCTTCTTTTTTAAGAATGAATTTTAGAATCTCAATCGTCATTTCATCATTATCGATGATCATGATTTTTTTGTCACTGGTGTTCATTTGCCATTTTTATTTTTTATATAATTCAATTTCATCCAGCATTACCATTGGTTTTTTATTTTTTCGTTTTCTCCAAACCGGCAATTCTGTTTGGTTTTCTACGACAACTTTTATCCTGACAAAACTAGGGAAGTCTGTATCTAAAAATTCCCATGATTTTGTTGTATTTTCATAGCTTTCTGTTAAAAGATCACAATTTTTCTCTTGCAAAAGTTTCCATTTCTGATCCTTAAAGCCGTAGATTTTTATTTTCTTTGGAAAAAAAATCCAATGCCGCTGATCATTCAGAAAATTTATTTTTAAAGTATTAAAATCTGTATTTTTCGTTTCAATCTCAATTTCCGCATTGTTTTCATACCAGCCAATCCAGTTTATATTAAAATCTTTGTAACCTCTGTTTCCATCGACCAGACTATAACTTCCTTTTCCTTTAAAATCACTCGAAGGTTCTGTTATAAAATTCACCTTCAAATCTTCTCCTAAATGCGTGGTTGTGTTTTTGCAGATTTCCAGCCATTCCTTATAATAATTATCCGGAGAAAGCCCGTCTTCACTTAACTCATAAATTCCCAGATTATTACAGGATTTTGTAAATTTCAGGACTCTTTCGGTCAAACCTTCTCGAACTTCTTTTTCACCTTTATTATTTACGACAAACATTCCGTGTTGGTTTTTCCCGTAAAATTTCGATTGTTCAAAAAACACATATTCCAATGCCAAACGTAATTTTTGAACCCGTAAATTTAAAACCGGATCATTTTCAATAGCATCAGAAGCTTTCTCTAATAATTGATCGTATTGATTCATCGCTTCAGGCGTTAGAAAAGTATTTCGGGCTTGAACCGGACCAGAATAAATATCTAAATTCGCATTGCTTTTGGTTTGATATTCTGCTAAAAGATTTAAATAATCATTTACAAATGGCGCTGCTTTTCCGTAAAATCCTCTAAGAAAATCTGCTTTTACGGCTTCAATATCAATATCTGTATTCCATAATAATTTAGCCAAAAGATATTGCCTCAATTCAGATAAATCTCCGGGAATATCTGCATATCCCTGTACAAATAATCCTTTTACCTTGTTTTTTTGAAAGAGTTTATAATTGCTCTGAAAAGCTTCCAAATTTGGAAAAGGCGACATATAATTAGAAAACTGCACGGTGTAATCCCAAAGAAATAAATGGGGCGAAGTTGCGCTCCAGTTTCCGAGTATTTTTACAAATGAAGATGCATTTTGTGGCGTAATTGCTTTTCCCCGGTTTAATTCAATCGGACAAAAAATAGTGTAAATATTAGGCGCTATTTTTAAATTTACCGGAGGTTTAAACGTGTGAAGATAGGCGAGAGTTGTAATTTTTGTTTTCGGAAAATGAGCCGCAATTTTATTCAGAAAATAATATAAAGAGCCTTGCGGACCGCCATATTTCTCGTTTAATTTTCGGCATTCGGCACATTCACAATACACAACATCGTCGTTTTGGCTTACCGAATAAAATTGCGCATTGGGATTTTTGGCAATAATTTGGGTCATTTTTTTCTCGACTAAATCCACGACAGTGTCATTTGTCATGCACAAAGATTCTGTATTTCGTTCGCCTTGATATAAAGCAAAAAGTTTTGGATTACTTTTAAAATATTCTTTTGCAGGAACCAAAGTGCTAAAAGAATGTCCCCAATTGGCAAAATCATCAACCTGCCAATCGAGTTTGTGCCAATCCCTAAAAGATTCATCATAACAATCAGGATAAAATAAAGCTCTGTAATCAAACGAAGGCTGGTATAATTTTTTGGAATTTTGTGCAAATGAAAGCTGCGTTATTTTAGGAATATATGTTTCTGAAGCAGTGAATTTTCTAAACTCCCAAATCTCCAATAAAGTATAAACGGCATAACGCAGGTATTTTTGATTTGGCGCCATTAAATAAATCGATTTTGAATCGGATTTAATGATAAATTCATTTGGTTTTAGTTTTTCCGTATTTGAAATTTCTAAAACTATTTCAGATGAGATGTTTTTACTTTTTGATTCAATCTGAAAGGATTTCGAAAAAGCTTTATCCAAATAAGTCTTTAGGATTTTTGCAGCTTCCTGAGTACTTTCAGAACTCGCAATTATGTTGTTTTTATCGGATATAATAATTTCAGATTGTGCCATCATATTGAAGCTAAACAAGAGAAAAAAGAGAAGTTGAAAATATATGGATTGCTTTTTTTTCATGTTATTTTTTAAAATTTATACTGAAGTAAAAAGGCAAAATCCAATTCGGTTTGAAATTTATCTGCCGTATATTCCTGTTCATTATCCGTTATGAGAACTCCAAAAATATAATGGTTTTTTATCAATTTATAAAATCCGCCACTAATTCTATACGATCTTAAAGACATTCTGGTATTGTATTCTGCAGATCTTGTTCTGTCGTCCGGCGAAGTTCCGTAACCTGCAATTAAGGTTACATAATCAAATTTTGTTTTGTAATAATATCGGGATGTCAGCGTAAATGAAGGACTGTCTTTTTGAATATAAGACCTCAAATTAATCCAATACGATCCAAAGTATTTTCCGAGTCCGATATTTAATGTTTTTAAATCGCTGTTATCCTGCATTTTAATATAACGTACTCCTAAATCAGCTTCCCATCCTTTACTAAAATTATGAAAATAAGAATATCCCAATCTCCATTCCGGAAAAGCATCATCCTGGCTGTAAGCGATATCAAGATACGAATAATTATTTTTTTTGGCAAAAAGGTAAGATTCCACTTCAAACTGAAGACCGCTCGCTTGTACTAAACTAGACGAAAGACGTTTAGCATAACTCACCCTTCCAATCAAACTTCCCCATGTGCGCTGCCGCATATAATCGACACTCGCCAAATGCCACGGACCAACACCCTTGCGATCAATTGCTGTTACGTTATAATATGCGCCAATCCTGTCGATATTTGTTTGGGAATATAAGGCAAAAAGACGCTGCTCAATATCGGCATCATGCGGAAATTTGGCCCTGATAGATTTAAGATATTTTGCCTCATTTTGCGTGTCGTTTTGAAGTGCATAAATCGCAATTCTCTTAAGCCGGAACGTTTTGTTATCCGGATATAATGCAATGGCTTTATGGGTTAAAGTTAGCGCTTCATCGTAGTTTTTATCCTCTAAATCCATATTGATCAGATATAGAAAAGCGTCTTCGTATCTTGGATTTTTATCAATTACATAATTATAATAATATCTGGCGCTGTCTTTTACTTTGGTTAAATCATAATTACGGCCTAAAACCAAATAAAAATCGAGATACTCAGGCGCCAGTTTTTTGCCTAATAATGATCTCTCAATATTAAGTTTGTAATTGGGCCGGATATTTTTCATGTCTTTAATTACAACATTTAAAAGACTATCAGTATCTATTTTTTGCGCTTTTATATTTTGATTGCAGCATATAAAAAAGCAGAAAATTAATTTGGCTATATTTAAAGTTTTAGCGTAATTCATCATCAAATTATTTTTTATTTGGTGTATCAAAACCTTTACGAACCATAACGCCCCATTTTTGTTCTTTTTTTGTAAAAAATTGCCAATATCCTTTTAATGAAGCATAAACCGTTATGGGATGAAACACAAAAGGCTCAATAATAGCCATGCCAATAAGTGTAATGAGTTCTTTATAATTGGCATAACTTTTATATAATATTTCATCAATAAAAATGGATATAATGGTTATTGAGAGATAAAATAAGTATACAAAAGCACTTACAATCAACAGATATTGAAAATCTATTAATCCAAAAATAAAGCTTGAAATTAAAGTGATAATTCCAATAGACTCAATAATTGGCACCAGAAATTCAAAACTGAAAAAGAACGGCAAAACTAAAAATGCTGTTTGTCCGTATTTCGGATTTAAAAACATTTTTCGATGTAAATAAAGCGTTTGAATCAATCCTCTTGCCCAACGAATGCGCTGTCGCAAAAATATTTCTCTCGTACTTGGTACTTCTGTCCAGCAAAGCGATTCAGGAATATATTTAATCAGGAATTTTTCGTTTGTATCGTACATGTATTTTCGCATTCGGGTAATAAGTTCCATGTCTTCGCCCAAAGACTGATGCCAATATCCACCGGCTTTTATAACAATATCCTTATCAAACATTCCGAGTCCGCCAGAAACCAAAAGCAAGCCGTTTATTTGACTCCAGGCCATTCTTCCAAATAAAAAAGAACGCACATATTCTAATTCCTGAAACCGCGGATACCATTCTTTTGGATAATGAACTTTATGCAAAAAACCTTCTTTTATATCGCACGAATTCGAAATCCTGATTCCGGCGCCGCTTGCAATAATGCGGGTTTCGTTTTCCATAAATGGTTTTGCGAGTTTTAAGATGGTGTCTCTTTTTAAAATACAATCAACATCGGTACATAAAAACAACGGATATTGCGATGAATTTATGCCGGCATTTGAGGCATCAGCTTTGCTTTTTCCGTTTACTTTATCGACGATAAGTAATTTAGAATATACCGGATTTGTAGATTTATAATGTCCGCGAACTGGTTGTGTGATGATTTTTTCCTGATAATAAAAGTCGATTTTGACCAGGCTAAATTCGGCGATTAATTTCTCTAAAGTATCATCGGTGCTTCCGTCGTTTACAATGATAATTTCATATTTCGGGTAGGTTAACGAAAGTAATGATTTTAGATTGTAGACAATATTTACCCCTTCATTAAAAGCGGGAGCAACGATTGAAACGCCCAGAATATGATTCGAACGAATTAAAACTTCTTCTTCTAAATATTTCTGATATTTTAAATGTTTTATAATGGCCCAATAAGATAAAATCGAAAGCATAACATAAAACAACAGATAGCCCAACGAAAAGATCGCTATAAAAACATCATAAACACGAATAAGGTAAGATAGAAAATCGTGCATCATAATTGTAATTTTCTAGTGTGATTAATCATTTTTTGAGTGTCTGCATCTTGCGTTCCTAAGAAATCCAAAGCATCCGGATCCAGACTGTTTAAAGAACAAACCATTTGAAGTTTTAGATCTTTGAATTCCTGTTTAGCAATTTCGGATTTTAAAAATTCAATTGTTTTCTCAGAACCAATTACGGCAAGCGCTTCTAGCATTTTTAATTGAATTTCGATGCTTTCGCTGTAGAATAAAGACAGTAATTCATCTTCGGCTTCATCTAAATAAAGATCCCGAATGGCAATTATAATATCAATTTTTAAGGCTTTATCTTCATGGTGCAGCAGTTTTATTATTTCGGCGGCTTTGTTTCTGTAATTATAAAAAACCATTGTCATAACGGCCAATTTCAAAATTGTCGGACTTTTAGATGCTATCCAAAGGTCTATTTCCGGAGGCATTGGTATTTTTTCTGCATGCAATACGTCCATCACTTTTATTGTTGTAATGATGGAAATTTTAATTGGAAGTTTGTCAATGGCCTGCCAATCTCCTTTAGTTAACGCCAAATAAGCAATATTAGCGTTTGAACGAATTATTTTGTTGGGATGAAATAAGTATTTTTTTATAAGCGAAACTCCGGGTTTGTATCCCAAAGCCTGAAAATGATAGATGCCTTCGTATTTTTTATATTTTCTAAAGTCACGAATTAATCTGGCCGAATAATGATTTAAATTCAGCTGTTTGTAAATAACAAGAATGTTTTTGGCCGTTTTTCCTTTCAAATTGCTTTTCATCCTGATCATGTCATCAATGAGCATTTCTTTGCACCAGGAACGATGTATCGGGATTTCAGATTTGAATTTTGCTATTTTGTATTTTAAGGTATTTTTATCTGGTTTTGATAACGTAATTTCAGTTAAAAACTTTTCGGATTTGCGAATAATACGATGTCTATAAGGCAAATTGTATTGATAATAGACTCTGTTTAGTATTAAAAGTACGGCTAAAGACAGCGCTATAATTAAAAATGACGGAATTACATAATATTTTAAATCTCCTATATAATGTTCCATACAAAGGCTTTTATATGGTAAAATTACGAAAATAAAAGGAGAAAAGCTAAATGTATTTTTATTTTTTGTAGCTAAAATCCTTCAAAAACACCCAATCCAAAAAGTGCAAAATCGTATTTTACAGGATCTTCTGCATCCATTTCTCGAAGTTTTAAATCTAATTCGGCCAAAGCTTTTCCGTCATTTTGTTTTCGGGTAAGAATGCCTAATTTTCGGGCAACATTTCCAGAATGTACATCTAACGGACACGATAATAATGCAGGAGAAATGGTTTTCCAGATTCCCAAATCTACGCCTTTTGCATCCTGACGAACCATCCATCGCAAATACATATTAATTCTTTTTGCTGCCGAATTATTCAAAGGATCTGAAATGTGCTTTTGGGTTCGTGGCAAATGATCGATTTCGAAAAATAACTTTTTGAATTCGTGAATGCTTTTTTGCAAACTATTATTTTCTTGATTTTTAGAAAAGACAGCTTCCAGACCATTATGATTTTTATAAATATGCTGTAATCCTTTTATGAAACCGCCAAAATCTTTTCCGTTGAAAGTACGATGGACAAAATTTTCTAATCGTTCTAAATCCTCATCAGAATGCGACATGACAAAATCATAAGGCGTATTTCCCATTAATTCCATCATTTGATGTGAGTTTTTGATAATCATTTTACGGTTTCCCCATGCAATTGTAGCGCTTAAAAAACCGGCAATTTCAATATCTTCTTTTTGAGAAAACAAATGCGGAATCTGTACGGGATCACTTTCGATAAAATCCTGATTATTATATTGAATGACTTTTTCGTCAAGGAAGTCTTTGAGTTCTTTTTGGTTCATTTTAAATGAATGTTCTTATTATTCGAGTGCCATAATCCTGACGGGAGGGAAAATCCTTTATATTTATTTTAATCGGAGTTCAGTGAACTTCGTTTGGAAGGAACAGCAGGAAATAGCTCCTAATTAGTACTAATTAATCCATCGACCATTACCAGCTTTCTATCCGCCATATTGGCCAATTCTTCATTATGCGTTACAATTACAAAAGTCTGACCGAATTCATCGCGAAGCTGGAAAAACAATTGGTGTAAATTTTCGGCAGAATGTGTGTCGAGATTTCCTGAAGGTTCATCGGCAAAAATAACATCCGGTTTATTGATTAAAGCTCTGGCAACGGCAACACGCTGTTGTTCTCCGCCCGAAAGTTCGTTTGGTTTATGATTGATTCTATGGGAAAGTCCTAAATAAGTCAATAATTTTTTAGCTTCGGCTTCTGTTTCAGCTGGTTTTTTACCGGCAATATAAGCAGGAATACAAACATTTTCCAGAGCGGTAAATTCAGGTAAAAGCTGATGAAACTGAAATATGAAACCTAAATTTAAATTTCTGAATTTTGATAAGGCTTTATCATTAAAACTCAGAATATTTTCTCCATTTATGGTCAATGAAGTTTCTGTTTCTGATTTTGAAGGTTTATCAAGCGTTCCTAAAATTTGCAATAATGTTGTTTTTCCGGCACCGGAAGCGCCAACAATCGAAACAATTTCGCCTTTTTTAATATGTAAATCAACTCCTTTTAAAACTTCAAGCTGGTCGTAGAATTTATGTATATTTTTTGCGTGTATCATTTGAAACTGTTTTTACAAAGAAACAAAGATTCTGATTAGAATCAAATTACAATTTTTTAAAATTCCGAGATTTAAATCTGAAATTCCAAACGTTGTGATTAATCCTTCGACTTCGCTCAGGAGGACAATAGTGCATCTAAAATCTTAAGTCTAAAATCTAAAATTCAAATCGGTATATTTATTGATATGGAAATTAAGAAAGAAATTTAAGCTAAGAAATAAGTTTCTTTTAATCAATTCTTTATAAATTCGAATAATATCTAAATTGAAATGAAAATGCAGGAAGTGAAAGTAATAAACGAAGATGACAGAACCAGAAAACTCCTTTTGGGTTTGCTGCTGGATGGAATTGGAATGATATCCTTTACGATTCCGTTTTTGGGAGAATTCTCAGATGTAATCTGGGCGCCGGTTGCAGCTTTTATAATGACCAGAATGTATAAAGGAAGAGTGGGGAGAGTGGCCAGTATTTTAACCTTTGTTGAAGAAGTATTGCCTTTTACGGATATAATTCCGTCATTTACACTTACGTGGATTTACACGTATTATTTTCAAAAAAGTAATAAGGAAATCTAATCTTTAAACAGGAAACCAAGTCCCATATTTTTGAGCATTTTCTTTTCAAAATTCCAAAAGAATCGAAATTGTCCAAAAACAGTTCCTATAGCCACCAATAAAACCTGATAAATTGGAAAAATAATCAATAAACGGATTAAAGTAAACCATCCGCCAAAATCTTCTTTGGTGATGCCTAAAAACACACAAAAAGGTTTAGACAGCCATGCAGATGCCGATCCGGTGATGGCAAAAACAACAATTATAATTATGGCTTGTAGATTTGAGGTAATGCCCCAACGCTCTTTTAGTTTATTCATTATCTATTTATAACGATTACAAATATAACAAGATTATCGGTTAGGAACATATCCCCCAAGCTTTTGTTTGTATGTATTTTGAAAATAAATCATATAGTTATAAATAAGGTAATTTACTTCGTATCCGTAATGAATAAACGGGCTGTAATCAATTTGCATTTCATATAAATTTGGGTTGTAACGTTGTGGCTGCGAAGCTCTGATGTTCCATTCGGTTACGTAAAACTGATTTTTAGTTTCAAGATAGTTTAGTCCGTAATAATTTCTGGGAAGCGCTCTTGTATTTAACCAGGTGCTAAAACCGTTATCAATAATAATCACTTCATATTCCAGGGAATCGTTTGCAATTCTTACTGTATCATTTACAGCAACTTTTGGCGCAGCAACAGGATTTATTGCACTACTGTTTTTTGATGCAGTAGAACAAGCTATTATTGTAAACAAAAGGATTAATATGCAGAAACATTTTTTCATGACTTTTATTTTCACCTTTAAAGTTACAAAATATTTTTTTTAAAACAAACTGTAAAGTTCTGAGAATCTATGTTTCTGAGACTTATATTCGACAATAATAAAGCCGTTTACATAAAGCAAACGGCTTTTAATATTTATTAAAGCTGCTAAAAAAAAACTTAGAAACTTAGAGTCTTAGCAACTTAGAACCTTATTTACTTGCTTCCAAACAATTTTCCAATAAATCCGGCAATTCCGCCTTTGGTTTTGGTTACTACAAGAACATCGGCTACATCTACTTTTCCGTCAGCGTTTTGGTCTAAGCCAAATTGCATTCCGTATTTAGAAATCGTATCCATAATTCCGGATGCTTGTCCGCCATTCCCGGAAATGGAACTTATGATATCTGTAATGTTGAAACTGCTATCGTTTGGATCTTTTGCTTTGGTTACAAGAGAACTTAAAATTTGCGGAATCATGCTTGCTGCAACTCCGGAAGCTGCACCGCTGCTTAATCCAAATTTTTCTCCAAGACTTCCTGTTAATTGTTGTGTAATTTGCTGCACAACAGGATTAGAACTGTCTATAGAAGATTTGCCGCTAAATAAACTGGCAAGCTGTTCACCACCGCCTTCTGAAGCAATTTTTTGCAATCCTGCAAATATAGAATTGCTTGTTTCGCTTATCACGGCTTCATTATGTTCATTTGGGACAGCAGCGTTATTTACCACAGCGCTACCTCCGTATTGCTGCACTAATTGGGTTAATTGTTCAAACATAATCTTAGATTTAAATTAGACGACAAATTTACACAAAAAGAAAGGGATTTACTACAAATTTGTAATAAATCCCTCTAAAGTTACTCTTTTTTTATTTACTTAGCTCAACAAAGTAATAATTTGTGAAGCCAATTCTGTTCCAATTCTGTCCTGTGCTTCGTTAGTTGCAGCTCCAATGTGCGGAGTCAGTGAAATTTTAGTATGCATCAAGATTGCCATTTCTGGTTTTGGTTCGCTTTCAAAAACGTCTAAACCTGCAAAAGCAACTTTTCCAGAATCTAAAGCTTTAACTAAAGCCACTTCATCGATAACACCGCCACGAGCACAGTTTACGATTCCTACACCATCTTTCATGATTTCAAATTCTTTCTCACCAATGATGTAACCATCCTGAGCAGGAACGTGTAATGTAATGAAATCAGCTTCTTTAAATAAAGATTCTAATGATTGAGATTCGATTGTTGTAGTAATTGACTGCCCATCAAAAAATTCCACTTTAATATCTACTTTCGGAATAAAACTATCTGCAGCGATCACTTTCATACCTAAACCAAGCGCCATTTTTGCAGTAGCTTGCCCGATACGTCCAATACCAACAATTCCTAAAGTTTTTCCTCTTAATTCAACTCCGTTTGCATATGCTTTTTTCAAACCGTCAAAGTTTGAATCTCCTTCAAGAGGCATATTTCTGTTAGAATCATGTAAGAAACGAACACCAGAAAATAAGTGTCCAAATACCAGTTCAGCAACAGATTCTGATGATGAAGCCGGCGTATTAATTACGTGAATTCCTTTGCTTTTAGCATAATCAACATCAATATTATCCATACCAACACCACCACGGCCAATAATTTTAAGTCCCGGGCAAGCATCGATAATATCTTTACGAACTTTAGTTGCGCTACGCACTAAAACTACGTCTACATTATTTTCATTCACAAAATTAGCTACTTGTTCCTGAGCTACTTTTGTAGTTATAACTTCAAATCCACCTTTTTCTAAAGCAAGAATTCCACTTTTAGAAATTCCGTCATTTGCTAATACTTTCATTTTTTTTGATATTTAAAGATTGAAAAATTTAATTATTTAAATATTCAATCTGGATTTTGAATAAATAGAATGATTGCTAAAGAAAATCTTTAAATCATTCAATATTATAATTTTTAAATCTTTGTTTCCAAAGCTTTCATTACATCAACCAATACCTGAACACTTTCGATAGGCATAGCATTGTAAATAGAAGCTCTGTAACCACCCACAGAACGGTGTCCTGGCAATCCTGAAATTCCTGCAGCTTTCCATAATGCGTCAAACGTTTCTGTATGATCAGCATTGTTTAATAAGAAAGTCACATTCATTTTAGAACGATCTTCAACCGCTGCAGCACCTTTAAATAATGGGTTTCTGTCGATTTCAGTATAAAGTAAATCAGCTTTTGCGTCGTTTAATTTCTCAACAGCAGCAATTCCGCCTTTTTCTTTAATCCATTGTAAGGTCAATAACGAAACGTAAACAGCAAAAACAGGCGGCGTATTATACATACTTTCTGCTTTAATATGTTTAGCATAATCTAACATACTTGGGATCGTTCTTCCGTTTTTCTCTAAGATTTCTTCTTTAATAACAACAAGAGTTGTTCCGGCAGGGCCCATATTTTTTTGAGCACCGGCGTAGATTAAATCAAATTTAGAAAAATCTAAATTGCGGGAAAAAATATCAGAACTCATATCGCAAACAACAGGTACATTTGTTGTTGGGAATTCTTTCATTTGAGTTCCAAAAATGGTATTGTTACTTGTACAGTGAAAATAATCAGCATCACTTGGTATGGTATAACCTTTTGGAATATGGTTGTAATTTTCTTCTTTTGAAGAAGCTACAACAACAGTTTCTCCAAAATATTTTGCTTCTTTTATAGCGGCAGTTGCCCAGGTTCCTGAATCTAAATACGCAGCTTTTCCGTTTTCTTTCATTAAATTATAAGGAGCCATCAAGAATGCAGTACTTGCACCACCTTGCAAAAATAAGGCTTGATATCCTTTTCCCTGAAGTCCTAATAATTCTAAAGCAAGGGAACGGGCTTCATCCATAACTGCAACGAAATCTTTGCTTCGGTGGGAGATTTCAAGAATCGATAATCCTGAATCGTTAAAGTTTAAAACTGCTTTTGATGCTTTCTCAAAAACTTCCTGAGGTAAAATACTTGGTCCTGCGCTGTAGTTGTGTTTTTTCATGGTTTTTGTTAATAGTCGAAAATTTTAAAGACGCAAATTTCGGCAATAGGAGCTGAAAAAGCGATAAATTATTCGAAATAATTAAACATATTTTTACTTTGTTGTTAACAAAAACGTTATAGTATCTATGTTATCTGCATAATCCCACAATTGAGGATTTTGAGTCTGTCCAAATGGGATACTATTTTCGATTAAATCATTGCTCACGATGCACTGAATTTGTTCAGCATCAGCCTGAAGACGCATTTGCAAATCTTCGATATTTTCGTAGAATTCGTAAAAAACACTCGAAATAGGCGAGGCGTAGCTTGGATCTTCTTTTAGGGTCAAAAAGCCATTATCCAATAATTTGAAATTACTCATTAAAAATACGGCTTTATTATAATCGTAATTATTAGCGTATTTCTCGTAATGAATAACGTCCTGATATTTAAAAATAGTTTCAAAAAAAGCAACGAACGAATAGTCTTTCGGAACAAAAAGTTTCGAAACATTGCGGCATCCCAATCCAAAATATCTAAAAATATCTTCGCCCAAAGCTTCTAATTCTTCTTTGGTTTCTTTTCCGTTTAAAACGGCAGCCGAATTTCTGTTTTTTCGAATGATCGAAGGTTTGTCTTTAAAATAATATTCGAAATAACGGGCTGTATTATTGCTTCCGGTGGCGATTACGGTATCAAAATTTTCCAGTTTGCCTTCCACGAAAGTGATCTTATCTTTTAAGCTTTCATCAACAGCAATTAAATATTTGGCCAAAAATGGCAACAAATGCTGATCGTTAGACGAAGTTTTTATTAAGGCTTTATTGCCGGTAATTAATACGGATAAAAAGTCATGAAAACCCACTAACGGAATATTTCCTGCTAATATTAAAGCAACAGTTTTTTCTTTTCTGTTATTCTGAGAAAAATCAGCTGAATATTTTGAAAGCCATTTATCAATGTTTTCTTCAGTCAGCGCATCTGCCCATGATTTAATTGCAAAATACACTTGTTCAGGCGTATACCAGCCATTATGAGATTGTGATAAATGTATCAGTTTTTCGAAATCATCAAAAAATAAATCGTTATGTAAAACATCCGATTTTTTAATTGTATCCTTTTCAGAAAATTGTTTTAAAAATTTTCCTAATTCAACAAAAATACTTTTTTTTGTTTCTAATGTCATAATGTTTGTTTATGAAGAGTTTTGATTGTAATTTTGCACAAAAATAAGCATAAATAAGTCGAAAGTCAAAAGTCATCAGGTCAAAAGAAAAATGTCTTTTGTTTGTTTGGCTTGTAACCTTAAGACTTTTAACTTTAAGACTAAAAACAAATGGCAATAATTATTACTGACGAATGCATAAACTGTGGGGCTTGTGAACCAGAGTGCCCAAATACAGCAATTTATGAAGGCGCTGATGATTGGAGATATAAAGATGGAACCAGACTTTCGGGAAAAATAATTTTACCTGACGGGACTGAAGTTGATGCAGATGATGCTCAAACTCCAATTTCTGACGAAGTATATTATATCGTTCCGGGAAAATGTACAGAGTGTAAAGGGTTTCATGATGAACCTCAATGTGCTGCTGTATGTCCTGTAGATTGTTGTGTACCAGATGATAATCACGTCGAAGATGAAGAAACCTTGTTGAATAGACAGGCGTTTTTACATGGCGAATAAATAAGTATTTAACATTTAAATATATAAAATCCTGAGTTTGATTACTCAGGATTTTTTTTTCATTTAACTTTTCTCTGATTCTTTACGTTGTATATTGTGTCAGTATTTAACATTTTATGGTGTAAAATTTAATTTATTAATAATAATTTAATACTTTAGTTGAAATTTTACCAATAGCCTATGAAAAGACTTATACTTTTATTGGTTTTGTTCATTAATGTAAGTGTTTTTGCTCAAAAGACAGAATATTCTATTGTTGTAAAAGATATAGAAACGCAATTGCCTATAGAAAATGCAACGGTGCTGATTATGAAAACCAAGCAGGTTTTATTAAGCAATGAAGATGGTAAAGTGACTTTTATGCTGAATGGCGGTTCGAACGTTCAGGTTTCTGAAATGAATTATGAGAATTTGACACTTCGATGGACAGTTTTAAAAGAAAATGAGTTTGTAGTTTACCTTAAAAATAAGAACAATAAACTAGATGAAATTATTGTTTCTAAAGAAGCTCCGCAAAAAACACTTCAGAAAATTGTTTCTAATTCCAGACAAAAATTAGCCACGTCTTATCGACTAAAAGTGTATGTAAGAGAATTTTTTATGCTCGATAATAAATATTCTTATTATAATGACGGACTTGTAAATTTTCAGTTTGCTCCCAATAAAAAAACTGCAGCGACAACATTATTAGTCGAACAAAATAGATCTTACGGTTTGTTAGAAACAGATGTAAGTCCCGATTTAGTGGGATATAATTTGAATAAGATTATGGAAAACTATTCTAATCTCAAGTATTTCCAGCATGTTTGTGATCCAAAGGCCAAAAAACAATATGACTATGTTATAAAAAGGCATGACAAAAATGTTGATTATTATGTGATGACCATAAGTCCGGTAGATAAATCTAAAAAAGAACTTGACAATTTTGAAATTATTTACGATCCGGAAAAAAAGCTGATTATAGAATTTACTTTTGATGTCACTCAGGGAAATTCAGATAAAATTGAAGAAAAATTAGCAATAGGAGCCAAAAATGTTACAAGATCATTTATAAAAGTAGGTTACAGATTAGATGCTCAGGATTATTATTTACAGAGTTCAAATGAAGAAATTACCTATGATGTCGCTTTAAAAGATAAAGTCAAAAATATTCAGGTTCGGAATAGTTTTGTGACGACCAATTTCAACAGACAAAATTTTACCTATAGAGAAAGCGATGTTTTCAAAGAAAAAACACTGTTTAATAAACAAAATAAAATTCTAACCAATTACTGGGATATTTCAGGATTTACAGCAACTGACGAAGAAAAAGCAATTATAAGTTCGTTAGAATATAAGTTATAATTGTTAATTGTTAATTTTGAGATGTAATGTCTATAAAAAATCCTGAGCTTGAAACTCAGGATTTTTTTGTTTTGTATTCTCATCTGTCAGGCTGAGCGAAGTCGAAGTCCCGTTTGTTAGATGAAATTTGTATTTGCACAATCCTTCGACTTCGCTCAGGAAGACAAAAGAAAGACTTTAAATTATTTAGAAAGTAAATCCGATTCTTGCATAGTAATAAGCTCCGCTGAAACCCATTTGTACAGCATCCCAATATCCTCCGGCTTCTGTATTTCCTTGTTCGTCTTGTTTTGTTGGATATACATTGAATAAGTTATTGCTTCCAAGACTTAGTTTTAAGTTTTTAGTTATTTTATAACCTAATGTTAAATCAGTTATTAATCTTGGGTTATAAACATCATCTTCGTCAGCATAATCTACCAAAACTACTTTGCTAAAACGGGTGAAAGCTAAACCGGCATCAAATTTATTTTTAGAATAATTAAAATTCAAACCAAATTTGCTGTCTGGTGCAGAAGCCAGCAAAAATGCTTTTTCACGTTTTCCGAAGAAAGTATCAGCATCAAGAGAACCATTTTTTACATTATCAATTTTCATATCGTTAATGTTTCCAACTAAAGTTACTCCGATATTTCCGAAATCATATGCTTTTTTCCATGCAAAAACTAAGTCCAAACCATGTGTACTTGTATCAACTCCGTTAGCAAAAAACTGTGCTTCAGAAACGCCAAGGTTTAAAGCGCTTGCATCAAAATATCCGGTAAGAACGATACGATCTTTTACTTTAATATAATATCCGTCAACTGTTGCGGTGAAATCTCCAAAAGTTCCGGTCAAACCTAATGAAGCATTCACGGCTTTTTCTTCGTTTAATTTCTGAATTCCAAAAGCTCTTGTAACAGGGCTGTCATTTGGAGCTAATAACACTTCAGTTGCACCGCTTGAATTAAAATTGGTGAAACGCAAATTATAATAAACCTGAGCCAAAGATGGTGCACGGAAACCTGTACTAATAGATCCTCTGGCATTAATGTGATCTGTGATTTTAAGTCTTGACGCTAATTTTCCGTTTACAGTACTTCCAAAATCGCTGTAATTTTCAAAACGAACCGCACCGCTTACCATGAAAGCATCAGTAACATCTAATTCAGCATCAGTATATAAAGAGAAATTTGTACGGCTTTCGTTTACTTCGTTTGCAGGACTATATCCCGGGAATCCCTGAGAACTTCCTGGTCTTGCAATAGTTGGTGATGAAGTAGGATCTGTAGGATCATAATCTGGATTAGGAATTGTTGGTGCACTTTGCGTTGTAGGATCTGTAATTGGCTGTCCGTTTGTATCATAAGTAGTATAAGAACCTTCTTCACCGGCAAAAATTTCGAATTTTTCAACTCTGAATTCTGTTCCAAAAGCAATATTTAAACCTTTAAGAACTGAACCGTAGTTTTTAGAAATATCAAAATTGGTTGTGTTTTGAAGCAAACTGTGTCCTCCGGCATCAAATTCGTGTGGAGATTTTTCTTCAAGAGAAGCATTGATTGTTCCTTTTATATTGTAATGGAATTTATTTTTTCCGAAGGTATTGCTCAAATCCATTTTCCATCCGCCGGAAGTTTCCGTTCTAATTCCTGCAGCGATAGAATTGTCATTTATTTTTGATGTAATTCTAGGCGTATATCCACCAGGATAAACCGATTCTACCACTCTTTCACCATCATTTCTTGTAAAAGCGTAAGCATCTGTGTCTCTGAAATTTGTTCCTCCAAAAGCATATAATTCAGTTTTATCAGCAATTGGAACAGCAAAGTTTCCGAAGAAATTCAATCCTTTAATTTGTGCATCACCAAAACCTTTTCTAAAATCATAACTTGGTCGAAGCGTTTTATCTTTGTTTATAAATTCTCCCGTAAAATTGGCATAACCACCTTTTGATCCAACAGCAACACCATAATTTGCAGCTACTTTTACAGAACCACCGTCAAAAGATTTGTCTTTTCCGTATGAATTTCCGTTTCCTTTTTGGTCTAATCTAAAACCGTCAGTATTTGGAGTACCGGGTAAAAAATCCCCTTTTGCGTTTGTATTAAAAACACCGTACGTTACAGCTCCGTTTAATTCGCCTACATTATCATTGGTAACAATATTAATAACGCCGGCAATAGCATCAGAACCATATTGTGCAGCAGCACCATCTCTTAAAATCTCAATTCTTTTAATAGACGCAGCCGGAATTGCATTTAAATCGGTTCCTGTATTTCCACGTCCGCGAGTTCCAAATAAATTGATAAGAGACGATTGATGTCTTCTTTTTCCGTTAATCAAAACCAAAGTCTGATCAGGACCCATTCCTCTTAAAGAAGCAGGATCTACGTGATCTGCACCATCAGAACCGGATTGTTTATTGGCATTAAAGGATGGGGCAACATATTGCAGTAATTCATTAATTTCCAGTTTTCCACTTTGTGTCGTAACATCTTTAACATTAATAACATCAATTGGCACGGCCGAATTTACAACGGTTCTTTTGGCATTTCTGGAACCTACAACGACAACATCATTCAAAATTTGTCCGCCGCTTTCGTCTAATGTAACTTCGATTTTATCACTTGTAGCTTTTTTTTCTATTGTAGAATAACCAACATAACTAAAAACTAATGTTGCGCCTTCTTTTACTTTTATACTGTAACCTCCTTCATAATCTGTAGAAACTCCGTTTGTTGTTCCTTTTTCAAGGATATTAACGCCTGGCAAAGGAGTTCCGGTTTTGTCTTTTACAATACCGGATACTTCTTTTTGGGCAAAAAGTATGACCGAATTTAATAGTAGTAATAATAATACAATCTTTTTCATGGTTTGGTTGATTTTGGTTTAATGTTTGTTTTGAATTCTGATAAAAGTAGTATTTTTTAACAAAAACTTAATAAAAAGTTTAAATTTTTTTAAGAGAAACCTTTAAAAAACATTAATCGTCATTTTTACTTCACTTACGAGCTATTAAATCTTATATTTGCAAAATTTTAAAGCCAAAAAATATCATTTTGGCAGAAACAAAATTTTAAAAATTAAATTATAATCCGTTAAACGAATCACTTATATATTAAGGTAGAAGATTTAATGGTAAAACCTGAGAGATTCAGGATTACATAAAAAATAAATAGAAACAACAGATGAAAGCAGGAATTGTAGGATTACCAAATGTTGGAAAATCAACATTATTTAATTGTTTATCTAATGCAAAAGCGCAAAGTGCGAACTTTCCGTTTTGTACAATCGAACCTAATATTGGTGTTGTAAACGTTCCGGATCCAAGAATCAACAAATTAGAAGAATTGGTAAAACCAGAGCGTGTACAAATGGCAACAGTTGATATTGTTGATATCGCTGGTTTGGTAAAAGGTGCAAGTAAAGGTGAAGGTCTTGGAAACCAATTTTTAGGAAACATTAGAGAGTGTAATGCTATTATTCACGTTTTACGTTGTTTTGATAATGATAATATTGTTCACGTTGACGGAAATGTAAACCCAATTCGTGACAAAGAAACGATTGATATCGAATTGCAGTTAAAAGATTTAGAAACGGTTGAAAAACGTTTGGAAAAAGTAAATCGTGCCGCTAAAACCGGAAACAAAGAAGCGCAGACAGAAAAAGCACTTTTAGACCGAATCAGAGAATCATTATTGCAGGCGAAATCGGCTCGTACTATTATTCCTCAAGGTAATGACGAAGAAGTTTTAATGGAATCTTTTCAATTAATTACTGCAAAACCAGTATTATATGTTTGTAATGTTGATGAAAATTCAGCTGTAAACGGAAATAAATATGTAGATCAGGTTCGTGAATTGGTAAAAGACGAAGATGCTGAAGTTATTATTCTTTCAGTAGGAGCAGAGGCAGATATTACAGAATTAGAAAGCTACGAAGAACGTCAGGTTTTCCTTGAAGATATGGGATTAACAGAGCCTGGAGCATCAGTTTTAATTCGTGCAGCTTACAAATTACTTAAACAACAAACTTATTTTACCGCTGGTGTAAAAGAAGTTCGTGCATGGACCATCAACATTGGAGCTACAGCGCCTCAGGCAGCCGGAGTTATCCACACTGATTTTGAAAAAGGATTTATTCGTGCAGAAGTTATTTCATACGAAGATTACGTTCAGTACGGTTCAGAAGCAAAAGCAAAAGAAGCAGGAAAATTCAAAGTTGAAGGAAAAGAATATATCGTAAAAGATGGTGATGTAATGCATTTCCGTTTTAACGTTTAATTTTTTTTTGAGATAATAGAATCAAGAAAATAGAACCAAGAGCTGCTGGAGAAATTCAGCAGTTTTTTTATGTTTCAATATTTTGGTTGCCAGGCTGAGCGAAGTCGAAGCCCGTTGGGTCCTTCGACTTCGCTCAGGGCGACAAAAAAGAAAATAAATCTGCTCAATCTGCGTGAAAAAAAATAACAAAGCATAAAAAAAATCCGTGTAAATCCGCGCTTTCGCATAAGCGAATCCGTATCATATGCGTTCCATTATTTTTTTGGCTCAAAAATTGGTTACTACAAAAAAGCACTTTTATAATAACCTAAAACTAATTTAAACCAATGCTAAAAACAACCTTCAAATTTCTAGGCTGGACTATCCTCGGAATTGTTACTTTTCTTATTTTGTATATAATATCAGTTTATCTGATTTCTAAAATTACCGTCAATTCAGATATTGCAAAAGTTGATGAAAAAGACGGCATTCCGATTTATATTCTTTCAAACGGAGTTCATACTGATATTGTAGTTCCAATTACAAACGAAATTAAGGATTGGCGAAAAGAAATTCAATTCAGTCAGACACAATCAAAAGATAGTATAATGAAATTTGTAGCTTTTGGCTGGGGCGATAAAGGTTTTTATCTGCATACACCACAATGGTCAGACTTAAAAGCGAGTACGGCTTTAAAAGCAGCTTTCGGAGTAAGTTCATCTGCAATGCATACTACATTTTTTAAACAATTATCCGAAGGTGAAAATTGTAAACGCATTATAATTTCAAAAGAAAACTATCAAAAGTTAGTGTCTTATATTTCAGAAAGTTTTAATAATCCAACAAATCCAGAGTGGATTCAAGGTTATAGTTACGGAAAAAAAGATGCTTTTTACGAAGCCAAAGGAAGTTATAGTTTGTTTTACACCTGTAATACCTGGGCAAATTGCGCCCTAAAAGCCGCGAACCAAAAAGCGAGTTTGTGGACGGTTTATGATAAAGGGATTTTTTGTCATTATCAATAAACTTGGTTTATAATTATGTAGTCCCTACGGGACAAAATTGAGGATATAGATGTTTTTTCCTACCGACATTTAATCTCTATGAGATATATCTACAAATGAATACTCCGTTAGGAGTTAAATGTTGGTAGAAAAAAGAATAAATCCCCAGAAAATGTCCCGTAGGGCCTACGCATTAAAATCAAAAAAATAATTTTAATAACATGGAAAAAATATAAGATTCCTCCAAAAAACAAGAATCTAATTTTTTTATAAATCCGTAAATTTGAGAGCATATCTAAAAAACTGAAATATCGTGAAAATTAAAAATATATTCTCCAAAACCTGGTTTCTTCTAAAAAACACTTTTTTAGAATTTAACGATGATAATGCAATTAAACTAAGCGCAGCATTGGCTTATTATACCATATTTGCCTTACCGCCTTTATTGATTATTGTCATTACAATTTGTGGTTTCTTTTTTGGAGAAGAAGCGGTAACAGGAGAATTATACGGACAAATTAATGGTTTGGTAGGGAATGGCGCAGCAAGTCAAATTCAGGAAGCTATAAAAAATGTACAGTTATCCGGCGATAATGTTTTTGCAACCGTATTCGGAATCGTAATGTTATTGATTGGTGCGTCTGGAGTTTTTGCTGAAATACAAAGCTCTATAAATTTTATTTGGGGATTGCGTGCAAAACCAGACAAAGGGATTAAGAAATTTATTCAGAACCGATTAATGTCATTCTCTATGATTGCCTCGGTTGGATTTTTAATGTTGGTCAGCCTTTTTATAAGTACAACTTTAGACTTGCTTAGTTCGCGTTTAAAAGTATATTTTCCGGAGAGTACCGTTTATTTATTCTATGTGGTTAATATACTTATTGTGCTGGCGAGTATTACAACTCTTTTTGCTATAATTTTCAGAACATTACCAGACGGAAAAATAAAATGGAAAGATGCTTTTATTGGTTCAGGAGTTACAGCTGTACTTTTTATGATTGGTAAATTTGCCATCGGTTTTTATTTAGGGAGTTCTACAGTTGCCTCAGTTTATGGTGCGGCAGGTTCTGTAATTATTATTTTGGTTTGGGTTTATTATTCGGCAATAATTCTGTATTTTGGAGCAGAATTTACAAAAGTCTATGCTAAATCGTATGGAGGGAAAATATATCCAAACGAATATTCTGTAGAAATAGCAAAAGAGATTTATGAAATTGACCAGCCAAAAAAAGAACCAATAGAAGAAACATTACAAAAAGAGAAACCATGAAAATAGTCGCCTTTGGAGGAAGTAACAGCCAGCATTCTATCAATAAACAATTTGCCACATATGCCGCAAGTTTATTCGAAAATGCCGCAATTGAAATTTTAGATTTAAATGATTATGCAATGCCATTATTCAGCGTTGATCTTGAAAAAGAAATCGGTCAGCATGAACTCGCAAAAGCATTTTTGGCTAAAATTGCAAGCGCAGATATTTTGGTTGTTTCTTTAGCCGAAAATAATAATAACTATTCTACAGCATTTAAAAATATTTTCGATTGGAGTTCCCGAATTACGAAAGAAGTTTTTCAGCAAAAACCAATGTTATTATTGGCAACTTCTCCTGGTTCAAGAGGAGGAGCTTCTGTTTTAGAGATTGGACGCAATGCGTTGCCAAGATACGGAGCTGATATAAAAGCTAGTTTTTCATTGCCTGCTTTTAATGCAAATTTTGATTTAGAGGAAAATAAAATATCAAATGCAGAGTTAGATAAAGAACTGAAGGATATTATTAAATCTTGTTTTTAATCCATGTCAATAAAAAAGTTCGTTTTTATATTCCTTTTTCTGAATGTTATTTTTCTGCAATTATCGTACTCACAAAAGTATAATGCCGTCGATAAGATTGTTTTAAAATATCCAAAACAATTTGATACAACAGAAGAATTAGCAGAGAAAATTCAAAAAGATTTTAGTTCTGATTATGATAAGGCAAGAGCAATCTACAGTTGGATTGCCTTTAACGTTGATTATGATTTGCCTGAATATCTAAATCCTTCACCACCCAAAAGTTTCTCCTACAGAACACAGTCTGAAAAACAGCAGAAAATTCAACAGTTGAATGATAAAATCCTTGAGAAAGCATTTAAATCCCATAAAGCAGTTTGCGAAGGATATACAATTTTGTTTCATAATTTGGCTTCATTAGTGGGACTAAAATCAGAAATAATTCGGGGCGATTCCAAAACACGATTAGTTGATATTGGCAGAAAAAATACAACATCAAATCATGCCTGGAATACCGTTTTAATAGACGGAAAATGGCGATTAATTGATGTTACGTGGGGACAAGGCTATTATGATGACCGAAAAGGAGCTTTGGTAAAAGAATTTACAAGCATATACTTTGATGCAGATCCTGATTACTTTTTCGCCAAACATTTTCCGGATTCGGGAACTTATCTGAGTGATAAATTAGATAAAGATGATTTTTTGGATGGACCTTTAATTTATAATAAAACCATCGAGGGAAATAATAAAATCATCGCACCAAAATCTGGTATTGTCGAAGTTAAAAATGGCGATAAAATCAAATTTTTGATAAAAAATATTTCAAAATCAGATCAGCTTTTTTATCTGACTAAAAGAAATCAACCCGTAAAAGTGGAAGAACCAAAAGAAAAAAAAGGTGGTTTGGAGTTTCAAGTGACTTATAATAAAAACTTAGGCGGTTATATTACTTTTTTTCTGAATGGAAATAGCATTGCTTCATTTAAAATAATTCCGAAATAAGAATTGTTCTACAAAGTTGACTTTTATCATTTTCTTATTTTATCGAATTGCCGTATCTTTAGCAATCAAGGATTAAAATAATTATAGCAGCCAGGGTATGGAAACGACTTTCCTGAAATCTATTTTAGATAATGATTTCTATAAATTTACGATGCAGCATGCCGTAATAAGACTTTTTCCAAAGGCAAAAGTGCGTTATGGTTTTATCAATCGTGGAAAACATGTTTTTCCGCCAGGATTTGCGGATCTGCTTAGGCGATCTGTAGATGCAATGGCTGATTTACGTTTGACAAAAGATGAAAAGAATTATTTATCGCATTATTGTCCTTATCTCGATCCCACTTATTTAGATTTTTTGCAAGGATATAGTTATGATCCGTCAGAAGTTCAGATTACGCAGGAAGGTTCAGAAATAAAAGTTACGGTTGAAGGTTTTTGGTACCGTACTATTTTATGGGAAGTGCCGCTGATGGCCTTGATTTCGGAACTTTTTTATAAATCAAATCTTTTAATTCGTTTAAACGATGAAGCAATAAAAGAACTCACCAAAAATAAAATTGATAATTACAATAAACTGGGAGTTTCGGTTTTAGAGTTCGGAACCAGACGCCGTCATTCTTATGATGTCCATGTTTTGGTAAATGAAACTTTACGAACTTTTGGAGGTCAAAGTTTTATCGGAACCAGTAATGTCCATTTTGCAATGGTCAATAATAAACGTCCTTTGGGAACGCATGCGCATGAATGGTTTATGTTTCATGCCGCGCAATACGGTTTTAAAATGGCGAATTCAATAAGTCTCGAACATTGGACACAAGTTTACGGCGGCGACCTCGGAATTGCTTTAACAGATACTTATACGACAGAAGTTTTCTTTAATCAATTTGATAAAAAATACTCCAAACTTTTTGATGGAGTTCGACATGATAGCGGTGATCCGGTTGAGTTTGCCCAAAAAGTGATTGCTCATTATACCAAAATGGGAATTGACCCAAAATCTAAAGCCATAGTTTTCTCAGATTCACTCAATTTTGACAAAGTAAAAATCATAGCCGACTTTTGTAAAGACAAAATCAAAATGTCATTTGGTATCGGAACTAATTTTACCAATGATGTTGGTCTTCCGGCAATGAATATGGTTATAAAACTTACGGATACAAAACCGGATAATATACATTGGCAAGGAGTTGTAAAACTTTCTGACGAAAAAAATAAAAATACGGGAACGCCCGAAATGATTGCTTTAGCCAAAGAAGTGCTGGGAATCAAATAGTAATTTTTTGTTTTAGAACTGTTTTTTTATATTTTTAACGGTCATATTTTTTTAAAATCAATTTAAATAGGATTCAAAGGTGTTATTATTCATAACAAAAAAGAAATACGCTTTTATTTTTTAGCTATAAATGGTACATTAGCCAAAAATCCAATTTACTTTATGCTTGAGCAAAATCAATATACCGAAGATAATATTCGATCACTCGATTGGAAAGAACATATCCGTATGCGTCCCGGAATGTATATCGGAAAATTGGGAGACGGATCTTCGCCGGATGATGGTATTTATATTCTTCTAAAAGAGGTTTTAGACAACTGTATCGATGAGTTCGTAATGGGCTCGGGAAAAACTATTGAGGTGACTATCAAAGACAAAACGGTTTCAGTTCGTGATTACGGACGTGGAATTCCGTTAGGAAAAGTAGTCGATGTAGTTTCAAAAATGAATACAGGAGGAAAGTACGATTCTAAAGCTTTCCAGAAATCAGTAGGTTTAAATGGTGTCGGAACAAAAGCCGTTAATGCACTTTCAAACTATTTCAGGGTAGAATCTGTTCGAGATGATAAACAAAAAGGAGCTGAATTTTCTGCAGGAAATTTGGTTTTAGAAGAAGATATAGTTGAAACAACAAAGCGAAAAGGAACAAAAGTAACTTTTACGCCAGATGAAACTATTTTTAAAAATTACAAATTCCGTATGGAATATGTCATTAAAATGGTTAAAAACTATTGTTACCTAAACAATGGTTTGACAATTATTTTTAATGGCGAAAAATATATTTCAGAAAATGGTCTTCGTGATTTATTAGAAGAAACAATTAGTGCAGAAGATCTTGAATATCCAATTATTCACTTAAAAGATCATGATATCGAAATCGCTTTAACGCACAGTAAAACACAATATAGCGAAGAATATCACTCATTTGTAAACGGTCAGAACACCACACAAGGAGGAACGCACTTAGCGGCTTACAGAGAAGCAATTGTGAAAACCATTCGTGAGTTTTACAATAAAAATTTCGAAGCCTCTGATGTTCGTAAATCGATTGTAAGTGCGATTAGTATTAAGGTTATGGAACCGGTTTTTGAGTCTCAGACCAAAACCAAATTAGGTTCTACAGATATGGGTTCTGATGACGGAACGCCGCCGGTTTCAGTTCGTACTTTTGTAAATGATTTTATCAAAAACAAACTTGATAATTATTTACATAAAAACCCGCCAACTGCAGAAGCTTTATTACGTAAAATTCTGCAAGCCGAACGCGAAAGAAAAGAATTATCAGGAATTAGAAAACTGGCAACAGATCGTGCTAAGAAAGCGAATCTTCATAATAAAAAATTAAGAGATTGCCGCGCGCATCTTCCTGATACCAAAAACCCTAGAAACTTAGAAAGTACGCTTTTTATTACCGAGGGAGATTCGGCTTCCGGATCGATTACAAAGTCACGCGACGTAAATACACAAGCCGTTTTTAGTTTGCGTGGTAAACCGTTGAATTCCTATGGAATGACGAAGAAAATCGTCTATGAAAATGAAGAATTCAATTTACTGCAAGCCGCATTAGATATCGAAGATGGTTTAGAAAAATTAAGATACAACAACATCGTAATCGCAACTGATGCCGATGTCGACGGAATGCACATTCGTTTGTTGTTGATTACTTTCTTTTTGCAATTCTTTCCTGAATTAATTAAAGAAGGACATTTATATATTTTGCAGACACCGCTTTTCAGGGTTCGAAATAAAAAAGAAACCATCTATTGTTATTCAGACGAAGAAAGAAGAGATGCGATCGAAAAATTAAAACCAAAACCGGAAATCACCCGATTTAAAGGTTTGGGAGAGATTTCGCCGGATGAGTTTAAAAACTTCATTGGAGAAACGATTCGCCTTGACCCAATTATGATGGATAAAAACACTTCGATTGAGCAATTGTTGTCTTTTTATATGGGAAAAAATACGCCGGACAGACAAGAGTTTATTATCAAGAATTTGAAGGTGGAGTTGGATGCGGTTGAAGAAGTTTAAATTTATGAGAAAAACTATTCTGAGTTTATTGATAATGGTGTTGTTTTTTTCGTGTCAGTCAAAAAGTGATGATAACAAATCAGTAATTGCTCCTAAGCCTGTAAGTGAAATTAAAATTGAGAAAAATAGCGATAGTTTAATTTACAAGATAAATGAAAATACTGTTGTAATAGACCAGGATACATTAAAGTTAGAAAGTCCATTTATATATTCTTTTGAAGGAACAATAAATGATAATAAAAAGATACAGCTGCATCTTTCGAACAAATTAGAAATCGAATACGGAGGATACTCAAAAACGGCAACTGTTTATATCGATGGAGCAGAAGATATATTTAACTGCTATTTTACTAAGGATAAAAAGCAGGATTATTATACGGCAACCATTGATAGTATTGATGATAATAAAGCAGCATGTAAGCTTAAATTGTTTAAGCTGTCAACAGAAGAAATGTATATAGAAATTTTATTGGGTAAAAAGAGTTTTAAAATATATCCAAGTAAAACATTTCCAACATACAAATGTTATGATGAAATAGATTATACACTATTTGATTCCAGAGAGGCCTTTAAAAAAGAAGAAGCACCAAGTGAATTCACGCCATCGAGAGATTATAATTTTTTTGCTGAAATTCTTTCAAATGATGCAGGTTTTGATATGCTCGAAACAAAATTAAAGTATTTAAATACAGATTCTGTAAGCATTAAGAATTATAAAAAATGGAAGCATAGTTTTAAGGTTGAAAAATCAAAAAATGATGATGAGAATTTTAGCTCTGAGAATTTGACCGTTGTATTACCAATTTTTATAGACTCTAATGTTTACGCTGTTTCTAATTTTTCATACCGTTATACGGGAGGAGCACATGGTTTTATTCGCACAGAATATCATAATTATGATGTAAAAACGGGATTAGGTATCGCTATAGGAAATATAATAAACACAAAGGATAAAAATTTTATCGCTTTATATGAAAGTAGAATTAAAGAATACTTTGCCAATGAAGTATTAGGGGATAAAATAGTAATGACCGATAGTTTTTATATTTTGCCCACAGGAATTGTTTTTTCTTATACGCCGGATGAGTTGATTGGTTTAGAATCTGGAGAAATGAATGCTTTTTTTAGTTATGAAGAATTAAAACCCTTTATTTTGAAAAACACAGTTTTAGATCAATACAATTCGAATTAAAAAAGACTAAACTTGAGTAAAATCAAATTTTATCAAAACAAAAATACAATTTATAATTTTCGAATATAAATAAATGAAAGACGAAGAAGACGATAACATCATTCCAAACAACGAAGACGATACTAATTCAGATGAAAATCCGCTTGACGAAAATCAGGAAGGAGACGATGAAATTATCGACGTAGATGCTAAACAATTTGAAGGACAGCATTTTTACGAAAATCAGGAAGAAGAAGGAGAAGACGTTATTACGAAAGTAACCGGAATGTACAAAGACTGGTTTTTGGATTATGCTTCTTATGTAATTCTTGAACGTGCGGTTCCGGCGATTGAAGATGGTTTTAAACCCGTTCAGCGTCGTATTATGCACTCTTTAAAAGAGTTGGATGACGGTCGTTATAATAAAGTTGCCAATGTTGTAGGTCACACCATGCAGTATCACCCACACGGAGATGCAAGTATTGGTGATGCTATGGTTCAAATTGGCCAGAAAGATTTATTAATTGACTGCCAGGGAAACTGGGGAAATATTTTAACAGGCGACGGAGCTGCGGCTTCTCGTTACATTGAGGCACGTTTATCTAAATTTGCTTTGGAGGTTTTGTATTCTCCAAAAATCACCGATTGGGGTATTTCTTACGATGGTCGTCGTGCAGAACCAAACAATCTTCCGGTAAAGTTTCCGTTGCTATTGGCGCAGGGAGCAGAGGGAATTGCAGTTGGTCTTTCGACTAAAGTGCTGCCTCACAATTTCAATGAGTTAATTGATGCTTCGATCAAGATTTTAAAAGGAAAAGCCTTTACATTATATCCTGATTTCATGACACAAGGTATTGCCGATGTGTCTAATTATAATGATGGACTTCGTGGCGGACGTGTACGCGTGCGTGCTAAAATTGGTCAATTAGATAAGAATACATTGGTGATTACGCAAATTCCGTTTTCGACCAATACAACAACTTTGATTGACAGTATTTTGAAAGCCAATGATAAAGGTAAAATCAAAATCAAGAAAATTGAAGACAATACTGCTGCCGATGTTGAGATTTTAATCCATTTGTTTCCTGGAGTTTCTCCAGATAAAACTATTGATGCATTGTTTGCTTTTACAGCTTGCGAAACTTCTGTAGCACCTTTAGGTTGTGTGATTGAAGATAACAAACCATTGTTTATCGGAGTTTCTGAAATGTTGAAAATTTCGACACACAGAACAGTAGATTTATTGCGTCAGGAATTAGAAATTCAATTAGAAGAATTAAAAAATAAATGGCATTTCTCTACTTTAGAGAAGATCTTCATTCGTGAAGAAATGTACATTGATTTCAAATTATATTCTGATAGAGAATCGCTTTATAAATATTTATATGACCGATTTGAGCCTTTCAAAAAATCATTCGTTAGAGAAATTACAGATGATGATTTGCAACGATTGACTCAAATTCCGATGATTCGTATTACGCGTTTTGACTCTGATAAAGCCGATGATTTTATCGCTAAGTTAGAAGACGAAATGAAAGAGGTCGAGCATAATCTGGAACATTTAACCGATTTTGCGATTGCTTATTTTACCAAATTAAAAGAGAAATACGGAAAAGGCCGTGAACGCCAGACAGAACTTCGTGTTTTTGATAATGTTGAAGCTACAAAAGTAGTTTTAAGAAACACAAAACTGTACGTAAACCGCGAAGAAGGTTTTGTTGGAACTTCACTTAAAAAAGACGAATATCTTACCGATTGTTCTGATATTGATGATGTTATTGTATTTCTCCGTGACGGAAAAATGCTGGTAACAAAAGTAGATGCCAAAACGTTCGTTGGAAAAGATATTATTCACGTTGCTATTTTTGATAAGAGCGATAAGCGTACGATTTACAACATGATGTACCGTGACGGAAAATCAGGTCCATCTTATATCAAACGTTTCAATGTTTCGGGCGTAACGCGTGATAAACCGTATGATTTAACGAATGAAACTGCCGGTTCACAAGTTGTTTATTTTTCACATAATCCGAATGGAGAAGCTGAGGTAATCACGATTTTATTGCGCCAGGTTGGAACAATTAAAAAATTGAAATTCGATATTGATTTTGCCAAATTAGCGATTAAAGGACGTGCTTCAAAAGGAAATTTAGTTACGAAATATCCAATCAAGAAAATTGAATTAAAAGAAAAAGGAATTTCGACTTTATTACCAAGAAAAGTTTGGTTTGATGACACCGTAAAACGTCTAAATGTCGATGCAAGAGGAGAATTATTAGGAGAATTTAAACCAAGTGATAAAATCTTAATCATAAACCAAAGCGGTAAATTGAAAGTTATTATTCCGGAGTTATCGACTCATTTTGATGAAGATATGATTATTTTGGAAAAATGGAATCCAAAGAAACCAATTTCGGCGATTTATTATGACGGAGAAAAAGAGCGTTATTATTTGAAACGTTTTCTGGTTGAAAATGAAGGAAAAGAGGAAAGTTTTATTACAGAACATCCAAATTCGCAATTAGAAATTGTATCAACAGATTATCGTCCGGTGGCACAATTGGTTTTTGCAAAAGTAAAAGGAGTTCAAAAAGAAGATTTACATATAGATGTTGAGGATTTTATTGCTGTAAAAGGATTTAAAGCTTTAGGAAATCAATTGACAACAGAGAAATTAAAGCAAGTTAATTTACTAGATCCGTTGCCTTATGAAGAGCCGGTTGAGGAAGTTCCGGAAAAACCAGAATTGTCAGAAGATGATCCGGTTGAAACAGAATTAGATGACGATGGTCAAATAGGTTTGGTTCTGGATTAATATAAAACCAAAGCGCTAAGATATTCTTAGCGCTTTTTTTATTACTTATAAATATGTATGTTTTTATTTAGTTAAAAGCCCTATAGTTATGTTTTTATAATTTATAGTAGACTTTTTATTGAAGATTGCCAACCTAAATTTGTTTCAGCTAAAGAATTACAAATTAAAGGAGAAGCATGAAAAATAAACTAATTTTTATACTATTACTATTTTGCAGCTGCACTAATACCAATGAATTTAACGGACATGTATATGATTATGATACCGAAAAACCGATTCAGAATGTTCATGTAGTTATTAATGGAAATAAAACCCAAACAGACAGCACAGGATATTTTTGTTTGGAAGTAAGTTCAAATACAATGTGTAAAATGATCTTACAAAAAGAAGGATATCTCACCAAAATAATATATCGCAAAGCAGATTCTCTCGGGAAATTTTCACAAAAAAGCTTGAAATACAATAGATTGTATTTGTTTACAAAAGAAAGTGATTTTATTAAAAATTGAATCCTGTTTACTTAAACAAAGAATTCAGATTGACTTCTTTTTTCTCTTTCAGTTTTTTTACAATTTTCAAAAAAGCAATCGCTGTAATATAGGCGTCTCCCAATGCAGTATGACGGTCTTTTTTAGAAATATCAAATTTATCGGCGAGATCATCTAAAGTGTAATGATCTTTTCGTTCAAATAAATGAGACTTTATTAAGGTCTTTTTATATAAAATTGCCGTGTCTAATCGTTTGTTTTTCAATTCCGGCAAACCATTTCTTTCTAACGCTTTATTAATCATCGTAACATCAAAAACAGTATGATGTGCAATAATTACCGAATCTCCTAAAAAAGTTAAGAATTGTTCTAAAGCTTCTAATTCGCTCGGGCGTTGAATTATAAAAGCTTTCAAAATGCCATGAATCTGAGCGGTCGATTTATCGTAATGATCCTGTTCAATATAAACTTCAAAACTATCCTGAATCGCAATAATTCCATTTTGTAAAACCAATGCGCCAATGCACAAAATTCGGTCATTTTCATAATCGAAACCAGTAGTTTCAGTGTCTAAAACAACAAAACGAGTTTTTTCAATACTGATATTCTCATCGAAAAGATTTTCTTCTTTCTTCCAAAAATTAAATAAACCCATAGTTATACCACATTTGAAACATTAAATCTTACACTAATCAATTCCTGAAGTTCCTTAATAGTTTTAAAAGTTCTTTTCAACTTGATTTTTTCCATTTTAGATAAAGATTCCAACGCAATAAATTGTCCGGAATCATTGTGCAAAAGACCTTGTTTGGTTCTAAATTTCAACAAAGCCTTAAACGAATACGAACACGATAAATACAATTCCCTGTTATTAGGTTCTAATTCGGCTAATTTTTCGAATCGTTCTGCAGTATTGCTAATCGATTTTACGGAATGTGACAAAATTAAAACTCTGGCAGCATCTGTTAATGGCATTAAAGCACGTCTTTTAATATCAAAATTGTCTTTGTTGGCTCCGTCTTGTTCGACTAAAAATTGCCTGAAAAACCCAGTTGGAGAAGGACTTTGCAAAGCACCGCTCACTAAATGAACATAAAAAATAGGGTTCGCTTTTACGTTTTCAAAAATAGAATCAGATAGTTCACTGGCAATTTCAGTATCACCATAAGTTACACTATAATCAAAGAAAATAAAAGATAATAAAACCTCGTTTTTACCCGGATTTGTAATCCAGTGATGCACCTGATTTTTCCATTCATCCAGACTCATACACCATTTTGGGTTCGAAGCCATCATTTCGGCCGGACAATAATCATAGCCAATTTCAAAAAGACCTTTATTAACAAGACCGGCAAATTTTAGAAAATAGATTCTGGTTTCATCTCTAAAAACTTCAGATACATTTTCATAAACAATCGCATTATCCTGGTCCGTATGCAGCATTTGCTCGCTTCTTCCCTGACTTCCTAAAGCCAGCCAGGCAAATTTTACAGGCGGTGGACTGCTCATTTTTTCTATCGACATTTCGATAACACGGCTCGTACAAGCTTCGTTAAGCTCCGTTATGATTTTAGCAATCAAAGTCATCGGAATATTTTGGTCTAAATATCCTTGCAATAATTGCATAATTCTCGCTCTGATAGGTTTGATTTCTTTAACCTTTTTAGCTCTTTTTAAAGCTTTTATTAAAACAGCAGGATTATTTCCCAGGGCGACCATTACGTCATGTTTCGATAAAATCCCAACCGCTTTAGTATTTATAGTTCCGTCTTTAGTTAGGCATAAATGGCTGATATTACTTTTCATCATTGCCATTTGCGCCTCCGTCACCGTCATCTTTTTAGGATAAGTAATAACCGGTTTGGTCATAATAGTTTCCGCTGTTGTCATGATCGAAAAATCGCCGGTAACAATTTTATTACGCAAATCTTTATCGGTAATAATACCAATTGGCAGCATTTCATCAACTATTAATATCGCGCCAACTTTCTTTTTATTCATGATTTTGGCAATATCCCTTGCAGTAGTTGACGGACTGCACGTCACAATTTTCTTAGAATATTTTATAGGTTGTAAATCGAATGAATCTTTATGAGAATGCGATGTTTCATGCATTAAATCATCGCCATATAATTTATCTTTATGAATATCAGAATACGGATTTCGGGTATTTGAAGCGTAACTTTCAATCAAAAAATTACCAACAGCCCTGTTTTCAAGCGCATAAGGTTTAAAAACCGCTATCGGAATCGCGTATAAAATAGTTTCTTCATAAGCAACGGCTTCCATAATATAGTTTTCCTGTGCCAAAAGCGGACGCAATCCAAAAATATCACCTTCGTCACACATATCCAAAACAGTATTTTTGGGGCTCTTTTTTAAAGCAACGGCACCTTTATGAACCACATAAAAAGAATCGTGTGTTTTATCGTTTTCAGCAAATATAACAGCATCTTTATCTTTGTAAACAATAGAAATTTGTTCCGATAATTTTTCTAAATCCTTTTGATGTAAAAAACTAAAAGGAGGGAAGTTTTTTAAAAAGTCAGCAACTCTTTGCGAAATCGTATTTTTCATTAGATTAGATTTGCGTTTTGCCAGAAAGGCACAAAGACACTAAGATATAAAAAAATGCGTCTTTGTGCCTTTCTGGCAGAATTAATAGTCTGTTTATTCAACTTTATATACCGTTCCGCGTTGTTTTTGATCAGAACCTACCATTCCAAATTCAAAAGTATAAGAATTTTTAGAAGTCGTTAAAATTTTCATGCTGATAGCTTTTTCTTCAGCCATGTTTTTTGGGTGTTTCTTTTGCAAAACATACTCGCAATCGCTTACCCAGCGTATTGTAGAAGTATCTGTTTTACCTTCAAAAGTTTCAATTTCGATATTGTCTTTACGTTCAAAAAGGGTTGTTTTTTTTACGCCATTTACTTCAAACTCAAATTTGAATTTCCCGGTTTTAAAGTCTTTGCAATTGTGTTCCGCATCATAACAGGAGAATAATGTGATTAACGGTAAAAGGAATATAATTTTTTTCATTTTTAAATTTAAGTTTATTTTTTAGGAGCTGTTTCCTGCTTTCCATTTCAATCTTTTTATTTTTTAAAGAAAAAAACAAAAAGGATTTCCATTGCAATCAGGGCTAGAAATGTTTCGGATAAACAAGAAATATCATTACAATTAAGGCTAAAATGATATTAAGAAAACTCAGGAAAAATAAATTTCGTCTTCTGTTTTCATCGGCTTGTTCGTCAGATAATTTTGTTTGACAAAATTTAATCAGGATCCACCAGCCAAGTCCGCCTAAATCAGCATGAAATTCTATCATTTTAATCTCTTTAGTTCATCATCGGTAAAGTTCTTAATTTCTTTTTCCTTGGCAAACTTTTCGGCATTGTAATTTCCGGATTTATTTCTCGGAATCGATAAACTATTCCAACTGCTGTTTTTCAATTGTTTGGCATAAAAAACAATTTGACCAACGTGGTACGGATAATGCGCCAATTGACGATTTATAGCCTCAATAACCGTATGACCTTCATTCCGAATATAAATAATGTCTGAAAGTTGTTCTGGTTTTAGACTATTCAATGCATCAAGAAAGCAATTCCAGCCTTTGTTCCAAATGTCTAAAACTTCTTCTTTAGATTGTAAGTCATTTTCAAATTCAGCATCGCGATTACGCCATTCTTTTTCCCCATCAGAAGTTAAAAAATCTGTCCAGCGCGATAACATATTCCCCGAAATGTGTTTGATAATCGTTGCAATGCTATTTGTGTCTTCATTTATAGAAATAAAAAGCTGTTCCGGTTCTAATTGATCAATGGATTTTTCGCCCAGCATTTTATAATATAAAAATTGTTTTTTAACGCTTTCTAAATAAGATTCATTAGATTTCATAATTAATTTTTAGAGTTTTTTCGCCACGAATTCACGAATTTTATTCTTCATATGGAACGATTAAATTTTAATTCGTGGCTTTATCTTTAGTTATACAATTTTAATATCATATTTATCTAAAAGACCCACAATTCCGTCATTCGAAAACTGCGCTTTTCTCATCGGATTAAATTCCGGATCAATTTTATAATTATAGGCAGTTTTAAAATTTACTGAAGCCAATTGTGTATCATTAAAAATGGAACCTTCGAGATTGCAATTATCAAAAACCGAGCTGGTTAAATTAGTCCCTATAAAAGTAACTTCTCTCACAGAACAATTGATAAACTTGGTTTTAGGCATTTTTTTATTCGAAAAAATGGCGTAATCCAAAGTACATTCTTCGAAATAAACCTGAAATAAAAAATCATCACATTCGTTAAAAGCAATTCCAAGAAGTTTGCAGTTTTTGAAGGTAACATTCTTCAAGCTTGTGCTAAATAAACTCGTCATTGACAAATTGCAATCGACAAATTCGCAGTCTAAAAAAGTGTTGTAAGCGAAATTACTATTAGAAAAATCACAGTTTTTAAAAACACAATCCTCAAACTCCCGATTGTTTATTTTTTTGTCAATATAAACGACTTTGTCGAATGTTTTCTGAATGTGAATTAGGCTTTCCATGAATGTTTTTTTGATTTTCGAGCGTTGTGACGTACTCGAAGAATATAAATAATCTCGTTGCTTGTTATTTGGTAAGAAATAGCATAATCATAAGCAGTATAAACTCTAAAAGTACCATCATTATTGGCCTTTTGTTTGTCGAATTTATATATTTCTGGTTGTGTTTTGAGTATTTCTGTGCTGTCAAAAATTGTGTTAACTACTTTATCTGCAATTGTAATTGATTTACTTTCAAAAAAAATGTAAAAATGTATGTCTTCTAATTGATCTAGAGCATCGCTTGACCAAATTATTTTCTTCCCCATTTTTTCGCAATTTCTTTTGCTTGATCTTCAGTATAAAAATTACCTTTTTTGATATTTTCTAAGGCATTTTCAATATCTAAATTATAAGCTGCGTCTGAGTCAACTGTAGAATTGTTGATTGATTGCAAAAGATGTTTTAATTTCTCTACAAAAGAAGGATCTTTTACCTTATCAATTTCCTGATGAATCCAGTTTAATTCTGCTTGAATATCCATGATTGTGAATTTTAGTAAAGATACAAATTAGTCATTAAACAAACCTTTCATAATAGTTTTCAATCCATAAAAAATCAAAAACATAGCACTCAAACAAGCCACAATCCCGATTCCTAAAACCAGATAATGCCAGTTTGTATGTTGGTTCATAAAAGCATTATAGATCAGTGAAGGTCCTATAAACAATAAAGGCAATGAACCCGTTAAATATTTAATCCCTTTTCCTAATAATTCTTTATTTGTTGCCATTTTTATTTTTGTTTCAAGTTTCAGGTTTTTTTAGTTTCAGGTTTTCTTATACGCATTTTGTCATCCTGACGGAGGAAGGATCTCCACAAGAAACTTCGTATAGTAATTCGCCCATCTTTGTCGAGCTACTTGCCGAGATCCCTCATTCCTCGGGATGACAAAATGGTGGCTGCTTTGCGATCTTAAAAAACTTGTTTTCAATCAAAGCTTTGTGACTTTGCTTTAAAAATCAAACAGTTAAGCACATCTTACATTTCACAAAAAAAAACTTTTTACTTATTATAATTATCAACAGCATTTCTAACGCTGCCATATTTTTTCAATAATTCTGATGCCTCTTCATACGAAACAGGAATTTCTCCCATAATCATTTTTACACCGCGATCGACCAATTTAATATTACTCAATTGCATATCGACCATTTTGTTTCCTTTTACCTTTCCAAGCTGAATCATTGCTGCAGTCGAAATCATATTCAGAACCAATTTCTGCGCTGTTCCAGCTTTCATTCTTGAACTTCCGGTAACGAATTCCGGACCTACAACAACTTCAACAGGAAATTGAGCTGTTAATGCCAACGGACTTCCCGCATTATTAGTAATACATCCCGTAAGGATATTATTTTGATTGCAGGTTTCTAAACCGCCAATAACATACGGAGTGGTTCCTGAGGCTGCGATACCAATAACGACATCATTTGCACCTATATTATTCGCTTGCAAATCGATCCAGGCTTGTGTTGCATTGTCTTCGGCATTTTCTACCGCGCGACGAATTGCAGTGTCGCCACCGGCAATAATTCCGTTAACCAGATCAAAAGGAACTCCAAAAGTAGGAGGACATTCTGAAGCATCAACAACGCCTAAACGCCCTGAAGTTCCGGCTCCGATATAAAATATTCGTCCGCCTAGTTTTAGTTTGGCAACAACCTGAGCTACTAAAGCTTCAATTTGTGGTATCGCTTTTTCAACTGCATTCGGAACAGTTTTGTCTTCATTATTGATATTGGTAAGCAATTCATGAACTGACATTTTTTCTAAATGTTCGTATTTTGATGCTTGTTCTGTGGTTTTTGTAAACGTCATTTTTCGTATAATTGGTCTTGCCCAAAATTACTCTTTTTTATTGCAATCCCGAAATTTGAAAAGCAAACAGATAAAGATTTAATTTCTTTTTATTCCTGTTCATTTCAATTCTTGTTAAATGAACTAAAATATTATATTTGTTGAATAATCAAAAAAACGAATGGATAAATTAGGCTTCTTGGATAGCGTTGCACGTATCGCTGTTTTTGTTTCGTTATTACTGGCAATTTTTTTACTCACAGTAAAAACGGAAAATAAATTAGCCAACAGACTATTTGCCTGCTTTATTATTTTTTCGGCAATTGATTTCAGTGGACTTTTAGCGTATTCATTTCCTTTGGAATATATGAATATTGAGTTTTTTAGAAGCACAATGTGTTTGCTCGAAATGCCTTTGATTTATTTGTATGTCTTGGCGGTTTGTTATTCTGATTTTCGATTAAAATGGAAGCATTTAATATATACACTTCCTTTTATAATTGTAAATCTGGTTTTTATGCCAAGAATTTATTTGAAATCGGGTGCTGAAAAACAATACTTTATAGATAATTTCAGTACAATGTTTGAAATTTATTTTTTTCAGATTTTGATCGAATTTCAATATTGGTTTTATATTATCAGTATATTTTTAATTTTAAAAAAATACAAAATAATTTATCTCGAAAATTACACCAATCCCAGTACTTCTACCTACAAATGGCTTTTTCAGATGAACTGCGTTTTTTTAGTGATGCATTCTATTACGGCTTCAAAAAATTTATTGCGTTACACGGCTTCGCGAGATACTTTTCTGTGGGGAAATGTTTTTATGGTAATTATGGCTTTGTGTGTAATATGCTGGTTTGTCATGAAAGCGTTGAATCATCCGGAACTTTTTAGAGGGATCAATTCGAAATTACAATTAACAAAAGAGTTTCTTTCTAAAGAAAACGAGGACGTAACTGAAACAATAAATGTCGAAGATACCGTTATTGCTGCACAAATTTCGGCATTAAAAAATTATATGGCAGAAAAGGAACCTTATCTTGATCCTTCGCTTACGATTCAGGACCTCGCCAATCAATTTAATTCTCCGGTACGTGATTTATCCATTTTGATTAACCATCATATGAATCAGCATTTTTTTGATTTTGTAAATGAATATCGCATTCAAAAAGCAATGGATATTTTAAAAAACCCTTCAAAAAAAGATTTAACTGTTTTAGAAATCTTGTACGAAGTAGGTTTTAACTCGAAATCTTCGTTTAATACTTCTTTTAAAAAACATACGAATCTTACGCCTACAGCTTACCGAAACGCTTCATAATTAACGGTTTGTAAAAAGTCGTACTTCATGCCTTATAAAGTCGAACCAATTTCCTGATCAGAAATTGGTTCGACTTTTTTTGTCGGTCGAATCCTGAGAATTTCTATGGCAACTTTGCTTCAAATTAATCGAACAAGTTTAAAAACCAGAAATCATGAAAAAAGCAAACCTCCTTATCTTTTTAGTATTGCCATTATTTTGTTTAGCGCAATCGACATTAAAATTAAAAGGAAAAACAGTTAGCGAAACAGCTGCTTTAGAATGGGCAGATGTTTCCATATTAAATTCAGAAGGAAAAATTATTGACGGAACTACTACTAAACAAGATGGTTCTTTTGAAATCAATCTTAAAAAAGGATCGTATAAAATTGGAATCAGTCTTTTGGGATTTACAGATTATGAAAAAGAGATTACAATAGAAAATGATACTGATCTGGGGACAATAATCCTGAAAGAAGACGCAACAAATTTGGTAGAAGTTGTTGTTCAGACTAAAAAGAAAACAATCGAACAGAAAACAGACCGCTTGGTTTATAATCTGGAAAATAATGTTACCAATGTTGGCGGTGATGCTTTGAGCGCCATTAACACCGCGCCTGGCGTTGTGGTACAAAATAACACGATCAATATATTAGGAAAAGGAACTTCGAGAGTGATGATCGACGGAAGAATTATCGAATTAACCGGCGAAGAATTGAATAATTTTCTGAAATCAATTTCTGCGGCTGATATCAAAAATATCGAGATTATAAGCAATCCGCCTGCGAAATATGAAGCTGAAGGAACTGGCGGATTGATTAATATTATTATGAAAAAAGGAACTCGTGATTCCTGGAAAAACACGACTACGGCTTCTTACGATCAAAATAAATATGGCATTTTTACTTTAAGGGATAATTTCTTTTACAGCAAAAATAAGTTTCGTTTTTCTGCAAGCGTTAACGGAAAAACAGGCTATAAAAATGTAGACGAAGTTTCGGATGTGTATTTTGAAGACGGACTTTCGAGCATGAATGCGAGAACAAAAGTAAAAAATGAAAACCTATCAGGAAAATTAGCTTTGGATTATGATTTTTCAGAAAAAACAACAATTGGTTTTCAATTTGTAAATGACAGGAATAATCCGGATTTTCAATCTGATATTTTAATTAATAAATACAACACACAAAATCAATTGCAAAATTATACGACCAATAATAGTTTTGCCAACAGAGAATCGGGCAATCAAACTTATAATGCACATTTGATTACCAAACTGGATACGCTAAACCGAAAATTATCTTTTGATGTGGATTACTTTAATTACAATTCAAAATTTGATCGTGAGTTTATCGCAAACAACTATTTATCAGATGGAAGTTTTGTGGATGTGAATCAAGCCGGAAGAAATATTTCGAATCAGGATATTGACAACTGGAGTTTCAAGGCTGATATGGAACATCCGCTTCAGGCTTTAAATTTATCTTATGGCGCTAAAATGAGTTTTACAAACAGCAATAGTGATGTGGTTTATTACAATACGATTTCAGGAACTCCGGAATTAGATCCTAACCAATCGAACAGATTTAAATACACGGAAAATAATCAGGCAGTTTATATTAATGCAGATAAAAAAATCAATGAAAAATGGAATTTTCAATTGGGATTGCGTCTTGAAAACACCAAAACAAATGGATTTTCGGAAACGTTAAACCAAGAGACAGAAAATAATTATTTGAAATTATTTCCAACATTTTATGCTTCTTACAAGAAAAATGAAAATAATACTTTTAGTCTGAATTATGGAAAAAGAATCAACAGACCCCGTTTTGATTTGCTGAATCCGTTCCGTATTTACATCAGCAGTAATAGTTATTCAGAAGGAAATCCGTTTTTGAAACCTTCTTTTAGCGATAATTTTGAGTTTGCTCATTCTTATAAAGAAATCTTGAGAACAAGTGTTTTCTTAAATGTGGTTACAAATGGTTACGGTGTTTTATTTACTTCAAACCCGGAAACAAATACACAGATTATAACACGTGATAATTATTTTAAAAGTTTAAATTACGGTATTGGAGAAACATATTCGGCAAGTTTGGCTGAATGGTGGCAGAGTGAAAATTCATTGTATTTTTTAGGTGCAAAAACCGATTTTATTAAAAATATCAATGCAACACCATCTAACAGTTTACAAATTGATTTTTCTACAAACAATACTTTTGTATTAGGCAAAACAACAATACTGCAAATTGATTTTTCGTATACTACGCCTTTTAAAAGTGGTTTGTATGAGGTAGGTTATGCGTCTAGTTTTGATATAGGATTCAAGCAGGATTTGTTTAATAAAACGATGCAAATTGCGTTTTTGGCCAATGATATCTTTAATACTTCTTATTTAAAAGATTTTACTTCGGTTGTAAATGGTGTTAAACAGGTTTATAGCAATAATGAAAGCAATAGATTCGTGCGCTTGTCTGTGGTTTATAATTTTGGAAATAAAAAAATCAATGTGAAGGAACGTAATTTTGGAAATCAGGATGAAAGAAAGAGAACGGGGAATTAATGATTAGATAATTTGTCAATTAGAAAATTAGATAATTGTAAAATTTAATTTTCAATACAAGTTAAATAAAAATATATCCTGACAGGTTTTAAAACCTGTTAGGTATTTTTTGAATAAGAGAATTTCTTGGTTTACGTGAGGGCTAGGAGCCAATGTCATTAAGTTAAGCTTTTTAGAAAATGAATTAATCTCGCTAAGGCGCTAAGGCAAAAAGTTTAAACACAATATTGTCATTTCGACGCAGGAGAAATCTCCGCGAAAAGCTCGACATAGATTGGATTTGCGTTGCGGAGTTACTTACGGAGATTTCTCCTGCGTCGAAATGACAAAATCTTCGATTTTTTGTGAGACATCTATTCACCTGACATTATAGATTTTCTCTTAACTTATGACATCGGGATATAATCACGCCCTAATAATTATAAATTATATAAAGAATGCCAATAAAATTCCTAATACAATCATAGAAACTTTTGCAATATTGAATTTATGTCCTTCGCTGCTTTCAAAAATAATAGTCGACGAAATATGGAATAAAATACCAATTACAACAGCGGTTATTTCGGTGTAATAATCGTTTAAAAAAGATAAATATTCGGATGCAATTGTGCCTAACGGCGTCATAATTGCAAAGGTAATCATGAAGGCAAAAATGGCTTTTTTATCCAGATTTGCATTAATAAAAAAAGTGGTTAAAATCACGGCAATTGGCAAATGATGAATCGCGATCCCAACGGCTAAATCATGATGATGGCTAACGGGGAAACCCTCTAAAAAGGCATGAATACAAAGACTTATAAATAATAACCACGGAATTTGAGACATTTGCGCATGTCCGTGAACGTGTCCGTGTTCTGCACCTTTTGAGAAGAATTCCAACACAATCTGGAATAAAATCCCGACCATTATAAACAAACCTATATTATGATTGTGCGATTCGTAAACCTCCGGCAGCAAATGCATTACGGTTAACGATAATAAAAATGAACCGCTAAAAGCGAGTAATAATTTTAAATTGGTTTTGTTTTGAGGTTTTAAAAACAAAGCCACAATATATCCTAAAAGTACAGAAAATAAGGGTAAAAGATAGTTCATTTTTTGTTTAATCGTTTTTGTTGTTGAATTGTTTAATCGTTGTGTTTGCTTAATCCGGTTGAAAGGTTAAACAATAAAACGGTTTACCAATTAAACCTATTTAAAAATCATGATTAATCGTTCGCTTTCGGTTTTATGAAACTTTTTAAGTTTATAATCCCCAAAAATATCTAACAGAAAAATTCCGGCTTCGGCCATTAATTCTTCAAAATCTTTTAAGGTTAAGGCTTTTACTTTTTCGGTAAAATGATACTTTCGACCTTGATCTTCAAAATCTATTTCTTTAAAAATATGTCCGTTTTCCAGATATCTTTTAATTTTAAAATCAATTCCTTCAACGGTTTTTACTTCTTCAGGAACTAATGTTTCGATTACGTTTGCCACATTCATGAAATCAATCACGGCAAAACCATATTCAGATAAACTTTCTTTGATTGCTTTTAAGGTTGTAAGATTATCCTGTTCACTTTCGAAATAGCCAAAACTGGTAAACAAATTAAAAATGGCATCAAATTTTTCTTCAAAAGGTTCACGCATATCGTGTACCTTAAAATGAAGGGTTTCGTTGCTGTTTTTGCTGGCTTCGGCGATACTGTTTTCAGATAAATCAGCACCTAAGACATTAAATCCCAGTTGGTTTAAATAAATAGAATGACGGCCTTTTCCGCAAGCTAAATCCAATACTTTGGCTTTTTCAGGCAAGTTTAGATAATGTGTAAGATTATCCATAAAAATCTGTGCTTCTCGGTAATTTCGGTCTTTATAAAGAATGTGATAATACGGAGTATCAAACCATGAAGTGAACCAGTTTTCGGTGTTACGCTCCTGATTTGGTGTTGATGAGTTTGGTGCTTCAGACATTTATTCTATTTCAATTAATTCAAAGTACCGCAAATTTAGTGTATTTTTGCCGAAAAATAACTATTTCGTGGCGATACCTGAATAATTCGGATGTGTGTATGCGATCGGAGTTGTTTTTTTAAACAAAAATAAAGATGGAAGAAAATTTTAGAATGATTGCCAAATGTTTTTTTGGTTTTGAAGAAATATTAGAAAAAGAATTGCGTGATCTTGGTGCTCAGGATGTAGAAAAAGGAGTGCGAATGGTGAGCTTTAAAGGTGATAAAGGTTTTATGTACAAAGCTAATTTATCATTGCGTACGGCTCTTAAGGTTTTAAAACCTATTTACTCATTCAGGGCCAATAATGAACAAGCATTATATAAAGGAATCTCAGGTGTAAACTGGTCTAAATTGCTAAATGCAAACCAGACTTTTGTTATTGATGCAACCGTGCATTCAACTTATTTTAACCACTCTGAGTTTGTTTCTCAAAAATGTAAAGATGCTATTGTTGACCAGTTTAGAGAGAGAACGGGACAACGCCCAAGTATCGACAAGGCTTTTCCGGATTTAAGAATCAACGTTCATATTGATAAAGATCAGGTTTCTGTAGCGTTGGATACTTCAGGAAATTCACTGCATCAGCGTGGTTACAGAACGGCAACTAATATTGCGCCTATTAACGAGGTTTTGGCAGCAGGAATTTTATTATTATCAGGTTGGGAAGGTCAAAGTCACTTTTTGGACCCAATGTGCGGATCCGGAACTTTTCTGGCCGAAGCGGCGATGATTGCCTGCAATATTCCGGCAAATATTAACCGTAAAGAATTTGCTTTTGAAAAATGGAAAGACTGGGATAATGATTTGTTCGAACAGATAGTAAACAGTCTGATGAAAAAAACAAAAGAATTTCATTATACAATAAAAGGTTTTGATAAAGCGCCAAGTGCAGTAAACAAAGCTAAAGACAATGTTAGAAATGCTAATTTAGAAGATTATATTACCGTTCAGGAAGAAAACTTTTTTGATACTGAAAAAGCAGTAGAAGGAAAGCTTCACATGGTTTTTAATCCCCCATATGATGAACGTTTAGACATTCATATGGAAGAATTCTATAAAAATATTGGAGATACTTTAAAGAAAAGCTATCCGGGAACAAACGCCTGGTTTATTACAGCAAATCTTGAAGCCTTGAAATTTGTGGGTTTAAAACCTTCAAGAAAAATCAAACTTTTCAATGCTAGCCTTGAAGCACGTTTGGTGAAATACGAAATGTACGAAGGAAGTAAGAGAACGAAGTTTCAGGTCTCTGAATAAGGTTCTGAGTTTCTAAGATACTAAGATGCTAAGTTTTTTAGCTTGCTTAATTACTTATATGATGTAAAGACTTAGCATCTTAGAAACTTAGCATCTCAGCAATTTTTAAAAATAATAATTTAAGGTTCAGGAAGCTAAGTTCTAAAAGAAAAAAACTTAGAATCTTAGCATCTCAGAACCTTAGAAACTCTAAAAAAAATGTCAAAACTACAAGTAAGAGCTTTTTTATACCAATTAGGATGTTTCGCGATTCTGTTTATTTTAGGACGATACATCGTTGCAACTTACACACAATTAACAGGACTTTGGATTCCGATGACGTCTTTTATTGTGGCAACTTTAATTTCGCCTAAATTTCAGGCGGTAAAAACCAAAGACGGAGAAAAGCTTTTTATGAAATGGATTTTTATAAAAGGAATTAGAGAAATTGGATAATTTACTTAGCCACAGATTAAAGGATTATAAAGATTTTTTTTCACGCAGATTGAGCAGATCTAAGCAGATTAAAATTTAGATAATTATCTGCGTAAATTTGCTTAAATGGATCTATTCTAAAATCCGAGGAAACACAAAATTCACAAAGCTTTGCGGACTTAGATTGTGAAACACAACTTAAATCTTAGTGAACTCTGCGAATCCCGATAGCTATCGGGATTGCGTTCTCTGCGTTAAAAAATAATTAGATTATTAAATAGTTATTTATGAAGATAATTGGACTTATAGGCGGAATTAGCTGGGTTTCTACGGCTGATTATTACAAACTTATAAATCAGGGAATAAATGAGAAAATGGGCGATTTAAATTTCTCAGAATGCTTGATTTATTCTTTTAATTATGCTGATATAAAAAGAAATAACGAAGCCAATGATTGGGATTCGACTTTTAAAATGCTTTTAAAAGGTTGTGAGTTTTTAAAACAGGGTGGAGCAGAAGCCATTATTTTGTGTGCGAATACCATGCATTTAATTGCTGACCGACTTGAAGAAGCAATCGATTTGCCAATCATTCATATTGCGGCAGAAACGGCTAAGGAAATTAAAAAACAAAATCTTCAAAAAGTAGGTTTGTTAGGAACTAAGTTTACAATGGAACTTGATTTTTTTAAAGACAAACTTCTGGCACAGGGAATTGAAGCTATAATTCCGGAGAATGAAGATGATAAAGATTTTATTCACACCACAATTTTTGAAGAACTTGGAAGAGGAATTGTAACCGATGAAACTAAAAAACGTTATTTACAAATTGCAAATCAATTGATTCAAAACGGTGCCGAAGGAATAATTTTAGGTTGTACCGAAATTCCGTTGGTGATTTTGCCCGGAGATGTTGCTGTTCCTATTTTTGATACGACTCTGATACATTCTAAAGCCGCAGTTGAATTTCAATTGTCTTAAAAACATAAAACATAAAAATTAAAAGCCACGAATTCCTGAATTATTAGTTTTAATTCGTGAATTCGTGGCTTTTTTTATTTAAATATTTGAAACTATTTCTTTTTAGCAGCTTCTTTTTTAGTTGTTTCCGGTATAATTACTTTTTTCTTGTACAAAGGGATAAAGTAAGAAACGGTATAATTGAAACCAACTCCAAAACTTCCGTCGTAAGTTCTGTTAAAACCGGGAATATAAAGATTGTCAAAACCACTTGGTTTATTGTTCATAACCAAAAGTTTTAGCTGAACACCAAAACCTACAAATACGTTATTAAACACTTCTGCTTTAATGCCCGCTGCAACTTCTAGCCATCCTGCTGTAAGTCCATCGTATTTTTGATCTTTTATAATTGCCGGCTGTTCTCCCCAATACGGATTTGCGTTATAAATTTTATAGCTGTTTAATTGTTGGCTAAAAGCACTAAATCCTCCACGTAATCCTATCGTAATCAGGTTCTCCATATCAAGCCAGTTTTGATATGTATTATAATCAAAACCTCCTTTAATATACGTGCCCGTTGCAGTTGAGTTTAATCTGTCATCGTCTGTAGTTTTGTCTTCAAAACCAAGTTCGGCAGCCAGATAATATTTTTTCGTTAAACGGAAATCTCCAACAAATTCTACACCTTTATAATCTTTATCATAAAAACCACGGGTTAGTTTGTATAAATCTACACCAACACGCAAACCATAACGATCTGTTTTAGGGACACTATCGGTTTTAGTTTCCTGAATAGCCGGTTTCTCAGTTTTTGTTTTTGGCTTTGGCTGAACAATTTCTTTTGTTTCAGTAGTAGTCGGTGTGTCTTGAGCCTGAGCTAAAAACATTGAAAACAATAAGCAAAAACTAAAAATATACTTCAATGTGTGTTTCATTTTCAGATTCAATGTTATATTCTGTTACATTAACTACTCGCATCCAGGCTCCATCTGTTCCCGGACTTAAAATAAAAGGATTTGATATTGGATCAATATTCGATATCGGATCCAGAGTAAAAGTAGTTTTAAAACCACAAGCCCTTGAAACATAACTATCCTGATGTTTATAATTAAATCGTAATACATCCGTATTTGTTAAAGCAGGATCCGTGCTCGATGCATTAAAAATAAAACTATAAGTTGTAGCGGTATCGTTTGTTTTTAAAGGAATCGAAATGGTCGTGCCATTTGCAAAATATTTGTTTGTATCAGTGCCGCTTTCGTTAAAAATAATTCCTGTAGGCAGATCATTACCTTTGTCATCTTTTCCTACTACTTTCAAATCGGTTACTTTTTTAGGCAGCGTTGCATTAGCAATATCATAAAACGATATTACCAATCGAGGCGTAGTTGCCGTAGTTGGATCGCAAATATCATCTTTCTCACAGCCTGATAAACCAAAAGTAAAGAGTAATAAAAGAGAGATTATTTTTTTCATTTATAATTTTGTGTTATCGAAGTTCTAAAAGTACAACATTTTCGACATGGTGTGTCTGCGGAAACATATCAACCGGACGAACACGTGTTACTTTGTATTTTTCATCCATTAAAGCTAAATCTCTCGCTTGTGTTGCCGAATTACAACTTACATAAACTACTTTTTCAGGAGCAATTTTCAAGATTTGATCAATAACATCTTTGTGCATACCATCTCTTGGCGGATCTGTAATGATAACATCAGGTTTTCCGTGTTGTGCAATGAAACTTTCGTTAAATACGACTTTCATGTCTCCAACAAAAAACTCACAATTCGTAATATTATTGCGTTCTGCATTTGCTTTAGCGTCTAAAATGGCTTCTGGAACACTTTCTACACCAATTACTTTTTTTGCTTTTTTAGAAACAAATTGCGCAATAGTTCCAGTTCCGGTATATAAATCATAAACGGTTTCGTTACCGGAAAGTCCGGCAAAATCGCGTGTTATTTTGTATAATTCATATGCCTGATCCGAATTGGTTTGATAAAAAGATTTAGCATTAATACTAAATTTCAAACCTTCCATTTCTTCCAGGATATAATCTCTGCCTTTATATAGTTTGATATTCTGATCGTAAATGGTATCGTTTTGTTTTGAGTTTACAACATATTGTAATGATGTAATCTGCGGAAATTTCTCGTATAAATGATCTAAAATCAATTCACGATTTTTTTTGTCATTTTCGTAAAACTGAATCAAAACCATTATTTCGCCAGTTGAAGCTGTACGAATCATGAAGGTTCTCAATAAACCGGATTGTTCTCTTGGATTAAAGAATGCTAAATTATGTTCATTGGCAAAATCCCTAATTTCGTTTCTGATCGCGTTTGAAGGATCTTCCTGCAAATAACATTTTTGAATGTCAAGGATTTTATCCCACATTTTCGGAATATGAAATCCTAATGCATTTCTGTTTCCTAAATCTTCTGTGCTTTCAATTTCTTTTTCGGTTAACCAACGAGCGTTAGAAAACGAAAACTCCATTTTATTTCTGTAGAAAAATTGTTTTTCTGAACCCAGAATAGTTTCAAATTCAGGAAGTTCAACTTTTCCTATACGCTGCAAATGATTTTTTACTTCATTTTGTTTGTAATACAACTGTTGGCTGTATTTCATATTTTGCCATTTACAACCTCCACAAACTCCAAAATGCTCGCAAATAGGTTCTATGCGATGTTCTGAAAATTCATGAAATTTTACTGCTTTGCCTTCATAATAGGCCTTTCTCTTTTTGAAAGTTTGTACGTCAACTACATCACCCGGAACCACATTCGGAATAAAGATTACTTTTCCGTCAGGCGCCTTTGCTACTGATACTCCTTTTGCTCCGGCATCAAGAACCTGAATTTGATGAAAGACAACTTTGTCTGTATTTTTTCTTCCCATAGCGCAAAAATAAGGGTTTGTAAACTTTTATAAATTTAATTTTTAAAATATTTTATCAAATTTTTCAATTTAATAGTTTAATTGACTTTAAAAGCTAACTTTGTTTCAGCAATAACCCCAAATGCTGCATTTTTAACCTAGAGTATTGTTATTTTTTTATGAAGTTGTATCATAATCTTTCAAAAATTAGCTTTTTAAAGAAAAGTTATACGTCTAAATTTCTTTTTGTAGCTTTTATAGGTATTCATATACCATTAATAGGGATTTTATGTTTTGTACTTTATTACGATCATGATATTTCGCCTGTTTCAGTTTTGATTTTCGCCTTAATTATGACGTTATTGGCGACAATATTCACACTTTTGGTCTTAAAAGAATTGATAAAACCCATCGTTTTGGCGTCAAAATCATTAGATGATTATAGAAATGGCAGAAAATTATCTGTTTTACCGACAGAATATACTGACGAAGCCGGTTTGTTAATGTGCAATATCCAGGAATCTATTTATGAATCGGAAAGTTTTATAAACGAAAAACAGGATTTGATTTATATGCTTTCGCACGATTTGAAAAATTTTGCCGGAAATCCCCAAGGTTTAGCGCAACTAATTATTAGCGAAGACACATCAGATTCCGTTAAGCATTTAGCCGATTTAATTTGTGAATCGACCAATTTGCAATTCCGATACATCGAAAATTTCATCAAACTATTAAAAGAACAAGATCAGGTCGTAAGAGTAAATCAGGAAGCAAAAAAAGTTATTTTTTCTGCGATTTTGCCTTATATTAATGAGCAGGTTGAGCAGCGATTAATAGATAAGAATATTAATTTGAGCCTAAATGTCGAAGTCGAGACTGCGATGCTTAAAATTGATGAAGGTCTGCTGATTCAGGTTTTGGTAAATTTGATAAGCAATGCCGTGAAATTCTCTTATTTTGATAGTGAAATTAAAATGAGAATCTATAGAGAAGATACAGCTTTAGTTATTACCGTTGCAGATAAAGGAATTGGTTTTGATAAAACTCAGATTGATGAATTGTTTAAGAAATTCACCAAAATGGGACGATTAGGAACTGCAAACGAATCGTCAACAGGAATTGGATTGTATTTGTGCAAAAAAATCATCGAAAGAAACAGAGGTAGATTAAGCGCCTCTAGTGAAGGTAAAAATAGAGGCGCCGAATTCAAAATTGAGTTTGAGTTATAGTTTATTTGCTTTTTTTAAAGATAAAAATAAAACGAGTTATAATATAGTTAGCGATTATAAATTAGTCTGGGTTTTCCGTCGACACATTCAATACTTGTTGGAGGTAATAAAATATTACAGGTCGAAAATATATTCCATTTTATGTTAAATGCTGTTTGTGCATCTGAGTAAACTTTTACTTTAGCGAGAAATGCAGCTTTATCTATTTTTTTAGAATAAGCAATAAAATCCGCAACACCTCCACATGATTTCGTGCCAATAGCAGTAAAATCCCAATTTTTTGAATCTGTACATGATTCTGAATTGACTAAAGAAGCTGTAATAATCTCCTGATACATTTTTTCTAATTCCTTAGAATCATATTCTTTATCCTTTACGTTATTCTCATCGCTGGAACATGAAGTAAACGCCAAACAAAAGGCGAGAATAATAAAAGTAATTTTATTCATGGTTAGTGATTAAAAAGTTAATTTTATTATTAGATGGAATGAATCGCAAATGGTTGCGTAAGAATCAGAAAAAACTCAGAAACTTAGCATCTCAGAATCTCAGAACCTTAAAAAAATCTACCAAAGCTGATGAACAGCTGGTTTTATATATTCTTCGTAAATTTTGTTCATTGCCGAAATTTTTTCAGGCGTCAATTTTGGCAAATCATAAACCGATAAATTTGACAATACATGATTCTTAGTCGAAGCTCCGGGAATAATACAGCTAATATCCTGAAAACTCAAAATCCATTGCAAAGCAATAGGAGCAAGGTTTGTAGTTTCAGGAAATAATGCTTTTAGTTTTTCAACGGCTTCCAATCCTAAATCATAATCAATTCCTGAGAAAGTTTCACCTTTATCAAAAGCGTCTCCGTTACGATTAAAATTACGATGATCATCTGCTTCAAAAGTAGTTTTTGCATCAAATTTACCCGTTAAAAGTCCGCTTGCCAAAGGAACTCTTGCAATGATCCCAATATCCTTCTTTCTGGCTTCTGAGAAAAATAATTGCGACGGACGCTGACGAAACAAATTAAAGATAATCTGAACCGTCGTAACATTCGAATATTCGATTGCTTTTAAACCTTCTTCAACTTTTTCTACGCTTACGCCGAGATTCAAAATTTTGCCCTGATCTTTTAAACGATCAAACATTTCGAAAATTTCAGGTCGGTAAAAAACTTCTGATGGCGGACAGTGCAATTGAATTAAATCCAAAGTTTCTAATCCCATTCGTTTTAAACTGTCTTCAACAAATTTCTGAAGCACTTTTGGCTGATAGCCTTCACTAACATGCGGATTAATAAAACGCCCGCATTTTGTAGCCACATAAACACGTTCAGATCGCGAACGAACAACGCGCCCAACAGCAGTTTCGCTTAATCCGTTTTCATAAACATCGGCAGTATCAATAAAATTCACGCCGTTGTCTATTGCAGTATTCAAAAGTTCGTCTGCCGTTTTATTATCAAAAGCAGATCCCCATTTTCCTCCAACCTGCCAGGTGCCAAGTGAGATTTCAGATATATTAAAGTTTGTTTTTCCTAGTTTTCTGTAGCTCATTTTTTTTAAGGTTCTAAGTTGCTGAGATTCTGAGTTTCTAAGTTTTTTTTAAAGAGGCTAAGATTCTAAGATACTAACATTCAATACTAAGATTTTACACTCAAAGCAAAAACTTATAATCTTAGCAACTCAGGATCTCAGTATCTTTGGACCTTCCTTAGTCAAATAAATCCGAAGACAAATATCTGTCACCGCGATCGCAGATCACGGCTACAATAACTCCTGATTCTAATTTTTCGGCAATTTTTAAGGCAACGGCAACAGAGCCTCCGCTGCTCATTCCGGCAAAAACGCCTTCTTCAAGCGCTAATCTTTTTGTCATTTTTCTGGCTTCTTCCTCGCTTACATCAACGATAGTGTCAACTTTTGAAGCATCAAAAATTTTAGGCAAATATTCCTGCGGCCATTTACGAATTCCCGGAATTTGAGATCCGTCGCTTGGCTGTGCGCCCACAATTTGAATGGCAGGATTTTTTTCTTTCAAATAAGTCGAAGTTCCAATGATCGTTCCCGTTGTTCCCATTGCCGAAACGAAATGCGTTACAGTTCCATCAGTATCATTCCATATTTCAGGGCCTGTGGTTTTATAATGTGCTTTCCAGTTGTCGTCATTCGCAAACTGATTTAGCATGATATAACCGCCTTCAGCCACTTTTTTGTCGGCATAGTCGCGCGAACCAATAATTCCTTCACTAGCAGGCGTTAAAATCACTGTAGCGCCATATGCGCGCATCGTTTGAGTTCGTTCTTTTGTAGAATCTTCCGGTAAAACCAATTCGATCTCAATTTGAAACAATTGTGCAATCATGGCAAGAGCGATTCCCGTATTACCGCTTGTAGCTTCGATCAGTTTATCACCTTTCTTAATTTCGCCTCTTTCAAGAGCCGATGCAATCATGTTATATGCCGCTCTGTCTTTTACGCTTCCGCCAGGATTATTTCCTTCCAGTTTCAGTAAAAGTTTTACGTTTTTATTTTTAACCAGATTGACTGTTTCCATCAATGGTGTATTTCCAATTAGGTTTAGCAATTTCTGTGGACCCATTTTATTTTTTTTCTTTTATTTTAACTTCAGTTGTAGTGGTATTCAATACGATAGAATCTGCGGGAATCGACTTGGTTACCCAGGCATTTCCTCCAATAATACTATTTTTGCCAATAGTAGTTTCGCCTCCCAAAATAGTAGCATTCGCATAAATGCAAACATTTTTTTCTACCGTAGGATGACGTTTTGCGTTTTTCATTTCCTTGCTCACGCTCAATGCTCCAAGCGTAACGCCCTGATAAATTTTTACATGTTTTTCGATTACCGTAGTTTCACCAATTACGATTCCCGTTGCGTGATCAATAAAAAAAGGTGATGCAATATGGGCGCCGGCGTGAATATCTGTTCCGGTAATTCGATGCGCATATTCACTCATTAATCTGGAGAATAATAATAAATCCAGAAGATATAATTCGTGGCTTAATCTATAAATGGCAATGGCAAAAAAACCGGGATAACCCAAATAAACTTCGTCAATACTGTTTGATGCAGGATCATTTTCCAGAATATATTCGGCATCCTGATTTAGCTTTTCCAAAACTCCCGGAAGTTTTTCCAGATATCTGTCCCAAATTGATTCGCATAAATTTTCAGGTTTTTTGCAGGCTAAAACAGCGATTTCCTTAAACCTGATTTCAAGTTCGTCGATACTTTGGTCTAAAGGCGCATTTGAATCAAATAAGGTATAAAAAAGCTTCTCGGTAAAATCTTCGGTTTTGGTCTTGATTCCGTAATTTATATTCGAATGGCTTTTTAAAGCTTTGATATTTTGTATGATAGTATCTTTAGTCACAATTGTAAAATTGATTGAATTTTTAAAACGTTAAAAGTAAGGCGTTTTTTGTAAATAAGGGCACGAAATGTCTAAAGAAATTTTGTTTTGAGAATTCTATTTGTGATAAAAAAAGGAAACATATTTGCTTGTATTTTATATGATTCTTAAGAAGTTAAATGCGTAAATTAGCCCGTAAAATTTATAAAAATGAAAAATGATCAAACTTTTAAAAGCGCTATTTCTAATCTGTCTTTTCCTGCAAAAGAGAAAGTTTCAGGAAAATCCATTCATGATCCAATTTTAGGATTGATAGTTAAGGATCATCCTTCTTTTTGTGATAGTGACTTTATTGCCGTTAAAGAGTTAAATGATTACCGTCAAAAATATGTTTCGAACTATTTATCTGCAGAAATTGGGACACTTTCTGATCTTGAAAAAAGTGTAATAGAATCTTTAAAAGAAGATAAATCGATAGTTAACATTGTCGAAGACGAAGAAGAAATCAGAAGTTTTGGTCAAAAAATTGCTGATAATGTTGCTGATTTCGGCGGAAGCTGGACTTTTATTATTTCATTTTTACTGTTTATTGTTATCTGGATTAGCGCAAATGTTTATATTTTGGTCAACAAAGGTTTTGATCCGTATCCGTTTATTTTACTTAATTTAATCCTGTCTTGTATTGCTGCATTGCAGGCTCCGGTAATTATGATGAGCCAAAATCGTCAGGAAGAAAAAGATCGAAATCGTGCCAAAAAAGATTATATGATTAACCTGAAATCAGAATTAGAAATCAGAATGATCCACGATAAAATTGATCATTTGATCATGCATCAGCAACAGGAATTAATCGAAATTCAGAAAGTGCAAATCGAAATGATGAATGATATTCTGAACCAGATTAAGAAATAATTGAGGTAATTTCGAGTCTAAAATTTAAAGATAAAAATGTTTGTAGTAATATCCGCCAAGCATAAAAACGAGATTTAGGAGCGCAACATTCCAAACTATTTTTTTATAATTTCTGGATTTATCCAAAAAAAATAAGGCAACAAAAACAAAGAATAAAAGGGTAGAAAATACCGCCGGATACATTTGAAAAGCTGCTGAAAATTCGCCTTTAAAAAGTAAGAATAAAGCACGCTGAAAACCACAGCCCAAACACTCAACTCCGAAGAAGGTTTTGAAGAGGCACGGGATCATATATTTCTCTAAATTCAAAGCAGTTATTTTTTACAATTTTACAAAAAAAATACCGAATAACATTTCAAGAGTAGGGAACTGCTATTTTAAAGTTTCATACTTTTGAAATCTTATACTTTAAAACATGAAAGCATTTAAAATTATAATCATGATTCTTGCCATTTCGATTGCGTTATATGAGCAGGTTTCAGCAGAAAAAAATATCTATATTATGGTAATTGCAATTGCAGTTTTCATGTATGGAATGATGCAGCTGAGTGCAAAAACACCAAGTAAAAATCAAGATAAAGAGGAACAGGATGTTGAATAAAGGAGACAAGGTTTCTGTCCTGGACGAAGCCATAAACGGAACAGTAGTTTCAGTAAAAAACAATGAAGTTTTGATTGAAACTGAAGAAGGATTCGTGATGACATTTTTTGTCAATGAATTGATTAAAATTCAGGATTCCAGTAATTTAATGAATTCTATTAAAAGAATAGATTTAGATACGGTTACTAAAGAGAAAGAAGAACCAAAAGCAAGAAGTTTTGTAAAAGAAAAGAAAGATAAGCGAGAAATTTCGGCTCCGGAATTTGATTTGCATATCGAAAAACTGGTTCCCAATAAACGCGGAATGTCAAATTATGATATTCTGACTTTGCAGACTGAAACAGCAAAAAGACACATTGAATTTGCGATCAGAAACCGCATTCCTAAAATTGTTTTTATTCACGGAGTTGGTGAAGGAATTTTAAAAGCTGAACTTGATTTTTTATTGGGCCGTTACGACGGAGTAGATTTTCAGGATGCCAATTATCAAAAATATGGCTTGGGAGCAACCGAAGTTTATTTTAGGCAAAACACAAAATAAAACTATTTTTCAGGTCGGAAACTGATCATTATAACGCACAAAAAAACGTCCGTTTTTCTTTCTGATTTTGTACTTCAATCAGCTTAGAAAAACGGACGTTTTTTGTAAGAATTAAAAATAAATTTTTAAAGTCTTTTCGATGCAGTTTATATTGCTTTTTTTATTTTTCCTAAAAGGAAATTGTTTCCTAAACGAAAGGTGCTGTTTCCTTTTTTAAGCGTTACATTTTTCAGGACAATTGTATGGATTACGATATTAGCTGAGACCTCTGTAGAAACTTCAATTGTCGCTGCCGGAGCTTTGTCTGTGTTCACACCATTCCATACATCCTTAATGGCCGGGTTTGTAGGTACGGGTAACTCACAAAAATAATCAGGAGTCAATGTACCAATAAAGGTACGATAAACAACATTATTTGTTGTAGCAGTAATATTGCCTGTTCTTGGTTGTCCTGCCGGAGTTGGCGTATTTACCAATAGACTTGGATCAAGATTTTCAACCGTTAATGAGAACGATGTATTGTAATTGTAAACCTGTTTTGGATCACATTGATGCGCATCTTCTGAAGAAAAAGTAAAATTAGGCGCAGCAACCGTAACATTATAATCTCCAAAAACATATTCTTCCTGAGTCTGTGGCCCGGAAGGTTTTAGAAAGGTGATGTTTTTAAAAACAATATTGTGATTATAACCTGTAATTCTTGTACTTCCGGTTGTAGGATCTGGCGCCGAAGTAATTTGTGACGTAACAATCTGGATTATTCCATCTGTTCCCAGCCATTCTTCTGTTACATTAGGTGTTTTAGGCGGGATAGTTCCGCAGATATTTGTTGTAGCCACTTTGCCGTCATAAGCTCTGTAAACGACGCGAAACTGACTGTCATTATCAATAGGATATTCTAATGTATCTGAAGCTGTTGGATCATTTATAAGGCTGTTTGGAGCCAATTGCAATAATAATGATTCCTGGTCTTTAAGTTTATAAATCAAAGTATTTGTAGTGGCATCGCAAGCCGTAGAATTAACGTCTTCAAATTCTATTTTGTCTACTGTTAAATCGCCATCATCGCAACCGTTTAATAAAAGTGCAAATACTATAAGGCATGCATATTTTTTCATCGTAATTTTATTTGGGTCAAAAATAGTGAAAAATTTGGCAAATGATATTCAAGATTTGACAATTGATATTTCATAACTTTGCAGCAATGAAAAAAGTATATCTCGATAACGCCTCTACAACCGCAATGCGCCCTGAAGTTATTCAGGAAATGACTAAAGTTATGACAGAAGATTTTGGTAATCCGTCTTCTACGCATAGCTTTGGGCGCAATGGAAAAACAATTTTAGAACTTTCAAGAAAAAGCATTGCAAAGCATTTAAATTGTACTGCACAGGAAATTATTTTTACATCCGGTGGAACTGAAGCTGATAACTGGATTCTGCGTTCAGCTGTTGAAGATCTAAAAGTCGAGCGAATCATTACTTCAAAAATCGAACATCATGCGGTTTTATACGCTGTTTTAGCATTACAATCTGATTATAATATTCAGGTTGATTATGTTAATATTAGCCCTGACGGAACTATCGATTTAACTCACTTATCGAATTTATTATCCGAAGAAAAAAAGACAATCGTTAGTTTGATGCACGTAAACAACGAAACCGGAACTATTCTGAACCTCGACAGAGTTGGTGTTATCTGCAAGCAATATAATGTGCTGTTTCATTCAGATACTGTACAATCTGTTGGGAAAACAGAAATCGATCTGCAAAAGACTTCAGTTGATTTTATTGTAGCAAGTGCGCATAAATTTCACGGACCAAAAGGAGTTGGTTTTGCTTTTATCCGAAAAAATTCTGGTTTACAGCCTTTGATTTTTGGTGGAGAACAAGAAAAAGGACTTCGCGCTGGAACAGAAGCTGTACATCAAATTGCCGGAATGGCAAAAGCTTTGTCTCTTTCATACGAGAATTTAGATCTTGAAAGAACATACATTTCAGACTTAAAAATGTATTTGATTGAGCAATTAGAAATTTATTTTCCTGGTTTCAGAATCAACGGAAAAAAAGATGATTTTTACAATATCATTAATATAATCCTGCCGTTTTCATCAGATAAAACTTCCATGCTTTTGTTTAGTTTAGATATGAAAGGAATTGCAGTTTCAAGAGGAAGCGCATGTCAGTCCGGAAGTATAAAACCATCGCATGTGCTGAAAGAAATGTTATCGGAGACTGATTTAAAATTACCAAATCTCCGAATTTCATTTAGTCATTACAACACAAAAGAAGATATCGATTGGTTAATTGAGTCTTTAAAGACGGTTTAAAAGAGATTTGAAAGTTGCTAAGATTCTAAGTTTCTAAGTTTTTTTCTTGAAGATTCTTCGACTTCGCTCAGAAAGACATTTAAATCTTTTGTCAGATTGAGCGAAGTCGAAGTCAATTTTGAAAGCTGCTAAGATTCTGAGTTTCTAAGTTCTTTTTAGATAAGTTGAGGCATTAATAATTTACAATTAATAATTTATAATTATTTACGTATTACTTTCACCTGAGAATCATTCGTTAATTTGATAATTGTCGAAGGTTTTCCGGCAACTTTATCCTGATTTAATTTCACTACATAATCAACTCCTTTAATGATTTCAGGATTAATATCCTTGAAAGCAATTGGAGTTGGCTGTCCCGAAATATTAGCCGAAGTCGAAACCAAAGGCTTTTTCATTCTTTCTAATAATTTGAAACAAAAAGGTTCTTTTACGATACGAACTCCAAGCGAATTATCGGCTGCAATAATGTTTTTAGCCACATTTCTGGGCTCGTCTAAAATCAAAGTTGTTGGTTTTTCAGATAAATCCAAAATCTGCCAGGCTACTTCAGGAATGTTTTTGAATACATTGTACATCATTTTTTCGCCGTTCATCAATACAATCATACTTTGTGTTTCGGCACGCTGTTTCAATTTATATATTTTGGCAACAGCTTCGGGATTTGTAGCATCGCAGCCAATTCCCCACACAGTATCAGTAGGATAGAGAATGATTCCGCCTTCTTTGATGACTTCGTAAGCGTTGATTATTTCTTCGTTCATTGTTATAAATCTATTATTTTATAGGATGGAACTCCTTTAATTTTAAATTTGTTGTGATACATATAAAGGTTAATCAGTCTTTCTGATATAAAACCAAAAATTCTGGCCTGATACGCATCTTCAGGAATTGTAATTCGGGATTCAAGTTCAAAAAGAATCGAAAACAGCCACGTATAATAAGCATCAAATTTTTCTTTTGAAGAAATCATCATATTCCCAATATGAAACGTTGTTCCTTCATCTAAAAACGAAACAATACTATCTTTATATTCCGGATATTTTTCCAGAATTGTTTTTTTAGTCAAATCCCAATCTTCCGGACGGTGATCGTCGCAGTAATTTTTGGTCAAAGTGGTGTCTTTAAATGTGTATGGTTTGCACATAATGACATCATATTCTGAAAGAACAGAAGCGATTTTTTTTTCTAATTCTTCAGAAGGGGCATTGTATAATTTGGTGTTTTTAAAATCCTCAGTTTTGATTTTTTTCTGCGAAGACGGTTTTAAATTGTACCAGTCGTTGTAAAAATTCAAATACCTTCTATAATGGCAAATACCAACATAATCTGCATCTTTTTCATTTTTCCAAATCCAGTATGCTGCCGTTAGTTCGCAATAATTGCCATTTTTTGCTGCTATATTATCAAGCGTATTATCTCTTAAAATAGCTGCTGTAATAGGCTCATTTGTTCCAACCTGAATAGGGACAAGTACTTCATTTGCTAATAAAGGATCTTCTTTATGGGTAACCACAAAAATTTTAATCATTTTTAAATTCTTTTTTAGTTCTTGTTAAAGCCATAGCAATTACCTGATGCATGTCATAATATTTGTATTCTGATAATCTTCCTCCAAATATTACATTTTCTTCCTGTAAAGATAGTTTCTTATATTCTTCAAACAATGCCTGGTTTTTATCGTCATTGATAGGATAAAAAGCTTCGTTTGACGGATTCCATTCCTGCGGATATTCCTTTGTAATAACCGTTTTGTTTTGTTTTCCAAACTCAAAATGCTTGTGTTCGATTATTCTTGTAAAATCATAACCGGCATCATTATAATTAACGACAGCATTTCCCTGAAAATTGTCTGTATCCAGAACTTCATTCTCAAAATGAAGCGATCTGTATTCTAAAACACCTAATTTATAATCGAAATATTCATCAATTTTACCAGAATAAACGATCTTGTCAGCAAGTTCATTAAATTTTTCCCTTTCCGAAAAATAATCCGTGTTTATTACCACTTCGATTCCTTCTAGCAGCCCTTCAATCAGTTTGTTATATCCACCAATCGGGATTCCCTGATACGTATCATTAAAATAATTATTATCGAATGTAAACCTAACCGGAAGTCTTTTTATGATAAAAGCCGGTAATTCAGTGGCTTTTCTTCCCCATTGTTTTTCGGTATATTCTTTAATAAAGTTATCGTATATATCTTTTCCAACAAGACTTAAAGCTTGTTCTTCTAAGTTTTGCGGGTTTTCTACGCCGTAAATGGCAACTTGTTCTTCAATTTTGGCTTTAGCTTCTGCAGGCGTAATTGTGCCCCAAAGCTGATAAAAAGTATTCATATTAAAAGGCAAATTGTATAATTTTCCTTTTGCCAATGCCATCGGAGAATTGGTAAAATGATTAAATTCAACAAATTGATTTACATAGTCCCACAACCCTTTATCGTTCGTATGAAAGATGTGTGCACCATATTTATGAACATTAATTCCTTCGATATTTTCGCAATATACATTTCCTCCGGTATGATCTCTTTTATCAATTACCAGACATTTTTTTCCTGCTTTTTTAGCCTCATGAGCGAACACACTTCCAAAGAGTCCTGACCCAATTATTAAATAATCATATTGCTTTTTCATGGCGTAAAAATAGATATTAATTAGTAAATTGCAATAAATTATACAAAAGCATCAATGACAGAAAAAATACAAGTTGAAGTATCTGGTATCGTTTTTGATTAGAATTCCTAAAAAACTTCTATTTAACAAAAATAAGATTTTGATATTTTTTTGCTATTGATAAACAGAAAAACCTGAAACAAAATGGTTTTTATTGTTGACCTTTTTTGACAGAATTTTGGCTTTGATATCGATAAAAAAGCAGTAACTTTTTGAAATCTTTTTTAGGATCAAAATTGACTATCATCCAAAAGAATAGAATTAAAAAAAGTATAATTTACATATTAACGCTACTTCAAAATTGCACTTTTGATTGTTTTAGATTATATTTCTTAACGGAATTTGTAAATTAACAATCAAAAAGCCAATCTTACAGCAAACAATCCTCAACATCTTATGGGTAAAAGAATAAAAAAACAATTATTGGAAGAATTTTGCGTCTAAAATGTACTAAAATAAAAATTAAGTTTTTTTTAACATAAATAGAGATAAAATACTAAATTGCGGCGAATTTTATAATGAATTTGATGACAGGAAAGATACAGGTAGGATATTTAGTTTCATATGATTACGAATTGTTAAAAAATGCGATTCCCACCGTTTATAAGGAGGCAGATACCATATTTTTAGCAATTGACAGTAATAGAAAGACATGGAAAGGCCAGACTATAGAAATTAAAGAGGACTTTTTTAAATGGATTGAAGAATTTGATGTTCAAAAAAAAATCGTCTTATTTGAGGAAGAATTCTATATTCCGGAGCTAACTGCAATGGAATGCGAAATTAGAGAGCGTAAAATGCTTGCTCATAAAATGGGAATTGGAAACTGGTTGATTCAACTCGATTCTGATGAATATTTTTATGACTTTGGCAAGTTCGTTTCTTTTCTAAAATCAAAAAATGATCTTTTGGTAAATCCTCAGGATAAACTGGTTCAGATCTGTGGTTTTAAAATTAATTTGTATAAATATGTAGATCAGGGCGTTTTGTATGTCGATAAACTGGACAAGTTTATGATTGCAACAAACTATCCAAATTATAAAGTAGGAAGACACGCTAAATGCCGTTCTATTTACACAGATTCTGTTGCTTTACACGATTGTTTGTCCCGATCAAGAGAAGATTTGGTTCAAAAATTGGATAATTGGGGTCATAATGACGAGATCAATAAAACTGAATTTATGAGCAAATGGGATTCCGTTTCGGCTTCTAATTATAAAGACATTCGTGGTTTTTTCTATTTAGAGCCAATGCATTGGAAAACAGTAGAATTCATGGAAGGAAAATCTCTTCAGGAATTATTAAGCAATTTTAAATTAACGAATAAAATTAATGTTGGAAAATTCTTTTTGTTAAGAAAGAATTTTGGACAATGGTTTAAATTTCTTATGAAAAAAAAGATTAAGCCTTAAAACAGAATTTGTTTATAGACATCTAAATAATGAGCAGCTGCAATTTTCCAATCGAAACTTGCAGCTCTTTTTTTCAAAAGAGTTTCTAACTCGTTTTTATTGGCATCAAAATGATTTAATCCGTCATAAAGAACATTTTTCATATACTCCGGATCAAAATTAGTCCAGTAATTAGAAACGTCGCCTCCAATTTCAGGCAATGAAGTTTTATCGGATAAAAATACAGGTTTGCCAAAACTCATCGCTTCAATTGGCGGAAGCCCAAAGCCTTCACGAATTGACGGGAAAAGAAAGGCGGTACAGTTTTTCATGTAAAACTGTTTTCCTTCATCAGATATTTTTCCGGTTAAAAAAACCTGATTGCCCAAACCGTTATCATCAATTAATTTTCTGATTTCTTCACCGTATTTTTTATTGTTATTTCCGGAAATAATTAAGTTGAAATCTTTTATTAGTTTCATCATAAGAATAATTGAACCGTAATTTTTTCTTTCAATAAAATCTCCAATCGTATAAAAAAAAGGTTTGTCTGTCGGAATAATACTTTTAAAATTTGAAGTATCTAAAAGTGTCGAAATCGGGTTTCCGTTATAAATAACATATTCCGGAACATTTGGTACATCAAAATGTTCGTGCGTATGTTTTTTTGCAAATTCTGAGATGTAAGTAATTGCAGTAGCTCTTTCTAGTTTTGCCTTAAAAAGCTTGTTTAGTCTATGGTCTTTGTCTGCAGAAACTTCTTCAACAAAGTGAATATCATGAACTGTAAGCAAATATTTATTGGTACGAAAAGGTTCAACCTTAATATTTTGGTTTACAGAATGCCATAAATCGTATTTTTTTCGAATTCTAAACAACGGATGTCTCGAAAGGCTGCTGTATTTATGGTACTTGAATTTATCTTTAAATTCGTCTTTAAGAAGCTCTGGTTTTGAGCTATTTAAAGTTAATTCTAAACCATTAAAATCTAATGCAGACAATCCTTTAATTAATTCATAATTAAAAGTTCCCAGACCACTTGCCCTGTTGTTTATATTATGAGTTTCTAAAAAAACACTTTTTTGATGCGACATTCTTTTTTTTACGAAAATACAATATTAATTTGAAGTCTTAAATTGTATGTGTATTTTTGTTGGTTATAAAAATCAACTGATGAATTTTAAAGTAAATCCCATTTTCGAAAATAGTACGGTGTCAATTCTTGACAAAATTAAAACGTTTAATTCTTCTGGAGAATTATTTGGAAATGGAGATCGTAATAAGATTAAACTGTTTGATCTTAACGGAAAGACAATCAATATTAAATCATTTAAAATTCCGAATATCGTAAACAAAATTGCTTACAAATATTTTAGAAAATCTAAAGCCAGACGTTCGTTTGAATATGCTACTCTTTTATTAGAAAAAGGAATTGGAACGCCGGAACCAATTGCATTTCTGGAGAATTTTAATTTAGTGGGATTAAAAGACAGCTATTATGCCAGCGAACATTTAGTAACAGCATTAACATATCGCGAGTTAGTTGAAATTCCTGATTATCCGGATCACGACAATATTCTAAGACAATTTACAAAATTTACTTTTGATTTGCACGAAAAAGGAGTGGAGTTTCTGGATCATTCTCCGGGAAATACTTTAATTAAAAACGTTGCTGACCATAAATATGAATTCTTTTTGGTCGATTTAAACCGAATGAATTTTCATGATGCAATGAGTTTTGAGCAGCGCATGAACAACTTTAGTCGCTTAACGCCTCAAAAAGGAATGATTGATGTAATGAGCAACGAATATTCAAAGTTTTACACCTCGAAAACAGAAGCTGAAATTGCTGCAAAAATGTGGCAGGCAACTTCTGATTTTCAGGAAGCATTTGCAAAAAAGAAAAGGCTTAAAAAGAAACTTAAGTTCTGGAAAAAAGCTTAGTTTTTGGCTTTGATTTTTTTAAGTTCCTGAAAACGTACGGCAACGCTCAAAGCATTTAAATAACAAATTATAATTCCTTTTTTTCCGTCAAGAAAACCAAAACGAACAATATATTGATTTAAAAATTGGTAAACAGGACGAATGTAAAAATGAAAAAAATTGGGAGTTGTTTTCTTCAGGATTTCTTCCTGAGCTTTTAATTGCCCGTAAAAAATCATTTTTTGCTTATAATCTTCATAATTCGAATACGAATAATGAAAAAGCCTGTTGTTTAGTTTTCCGATTTTTCCGTTTACGATTAATTTTTCATGAACGATTTTCTTGATATTATAACTGGCAGTTTCTTTTCTGAAAAGGCGAATAATTTTATCAGTCTGCCATCCGCTAAAGCGTAATTTTTTATTCTCGAACATAAAATTACGACGCATAAAATACGCCGAAGCACTATTTTTTTGATTGATGACAGAGCTAATTTCCTGTTGCAATTCCGGTGTTATTCTTTCATCTGCATCCAGAAAAAGAATCCATGAATTTGATGCTAAACTTAAAGCATAATTACGTTGAGCTGCAAAATTGTCAAAAATGCGCTGAACAACTTTTACATTTTTGAAAGAAGAAGCAATTTCAAAAGTTTTGTCTGAACTGAAAGAATCAACCACGATAATTTCATCGGCAAAAGCCAAATCATCGAGAACAATTTTTATATTTTGCTCTTCATTATAGGTGATTACCAACGCCGTTAAAAGCTGTTTTTCTGCTAAAATCATTTGGCCGAAGTACTAAGATTTTGATCTAGAAACGACTCGATTTTATCCTTGAAAAATTCAGGTTTAAATTCCTGATATAAAGATAAAGATTCTTTTTTGAGCATTTTTTCGGTTTTACCTTCAAACAAATCCGAACGATAATCTTTTAAATGAACCGAAAGATGATGAATTCCGTCTTCAAAAGTGGCCCAGATTTTCTTTTCTATCCAGGGAGAAAAAATAATAAACGAAGGTTTTTCAAGTGCTTTCGCCATATTAATTGCGCCGCCGTCATTGCCAATAATCAAATCGCATTGATTGACTAAACCAATAAAAGAACGTAAATCCCCGCCTAATAAATCAAAATATATTTTTTCCTGAGTTGAAGGTTTGCAGTGATTGAGAACAGTTTTTGCCTCTTCATTTTGTTTCGGAAAATAATTGAAAAGAATATTTACGTCAGCATTGTCAGCAACATAATCCACAATTTTAGACATGAATTCTAAAGGATATGTTTTTAGTTTTTCACTTCCCAAAAGACTGATCATAACCGTTTTTCGATCTTTTCGAACATTATGTTTTTCAAAAAGTGCAATGGCTTCCTGATTTTCTTTTTCAGAAACAAATAATTTCGGAATTGGATCTGTTTTTATTTTTAGATCTAAAGGTTCTAATAACGAAAGTCGTCTTTCGATGGCTAAACCTAAATTAGTTTTCGGGAAAGGTTCAAACGGAACATTATCAGTATATAAAAAGGTTCTTCCGGGTTTTTTATACGAGATTTTTCGTTTGGCATTGCTTAATAAAACCAAAATCCAGCTTTCTAATTTTGAATACGCATCGATTAATATATCGTACTTTTCTTTTCGGATTTGCAAACCAAGATTTAATAATTCTTTCTTGCTTTTTCGATGTTTTTCTTCGAATAAAATAACATTATCAATACTTGAATTCCCTTCTAAAACGGGAGTTGTCGAGGCGTAAACCAAATAATCTATTTGAGCATCCGGATAAGCAGCACGCAAATTATTGCATATTATACTGCTGACCAAAACGTCGCCAATCATTTTTTGCTGAATTACAAGTATCTTCATAGAGAAAGCGGAATCTTTTTATAAGATACAAATTGAAGCAAAAAAAATCCAAATTCCAATTGATAAGATTGGAATTTGGATTTTTTAATTTCGTTTATTTAAATATATTAAACAGCAACATCGTATTCACGAAGTGCATTATTTAATGACGTTTTTAAATCTGTAGATGGTTTACGAGTACCAATAATCAAGGCACATGGAACCTGAAATTCTCCGGCTGCGAATTTTTTGGTATAACTTCCAGGAATCACAACAGAACGGGCAGGAACAAAACCTTTCATTTCAACAGGCTCATCGCCAGTTACATCAATGATTTTTGTTGAAGCAGTCAAACAAACGTTAGCGCCAAGAACAGCTTCTTTACCAACATGAACTCCTTCTACAACAATACAACGGGAACCAATAAAAGCACCATCTTCGATAATTACCGGAGCAGCTTGCAAAGGCTCTAAAACACCACCAATACCAACACCACCGCTTAAGTGAACGTTTTTACCAATTTGCGCACAGCTACCAACAGTTGCCCAAGTGTCAACCATCGTTCCTTCGTCTACATATGCACCAATGTTTACATAACTTGGCATCAAAATAACTCCGCTCGAAATGTAAGCTCCGTAACGTGCTACAGCATTTGGCACTACACGAATTCCTTTTTCAGCATAACCTCTTTTTAGCAACATTTTATCGTGATATTCGAAAATACCAGATTCCCATGTTTCCATTTTTTGAATTGGAAAATACATTACAACCGCTTTCTTAACCCATTCGTTTACCTGCCATTTGTCACCAACTGGTTCAGCGCAACGTAATTTTCCTGCATCAACCAATTCGATAACTTCTCTAATAGCATCAGTTGTAGTAGTTTCTTGTAATAAAGCTCTGTTTTCCCAAGCTTGTTCAATTATAGTCTGTAAAGAATTCATAAGTTTTAATTTTTGGCAAAGATAGCGTATTTGAGCAAAAGCAAAAAAGTAAAACCTTTGTAAAATGTTACAGATTTAACTTTTTGTTTTTAATTTGATAAATAAAAATGCTTCTTTATATTGATAAAATGAAGATTAAATTTACTCTAAAAGTTTTTTTAATATCATAATACGACAAAAATCAAATTTGTAATTTACTCCTAATTGATTTCGATTCACATTTCACAATGATAGTTTGAAATTAAAAAAACCTTAATTCTCAAAGCGGATTTTTTTATATCAATATAGGACTTTATTAAATTTTATATCAGAAATTACTTATGTAAAAGTTTATATTTGTGTTATAAAATGTTATATTATGGAAGTGATGAGATTAGAATTTGTGCCTGAGATTAAAGATGAATTATTAAAGATTTTAAGTTCATTTTCTTCTGATGAATTGAAAATTATTTATGAAGATTCTGATTTTGAGAAGGATAAAAGAAAAGTGCAAAAAGCATATGAGAAATTAAAAAGTGGCAATACGAAATTATATACGTTAGATGAAGTTGATGAAATTTTAGAAAAAGAAATTTCTAAATACGAAGATTAGTTTTAATGAAGATCCTGTTCATGTTTAATAAGTTCAAAAGCAATGTATATTTTATTATTTTGATTCATAAAATATAGAGATTCTGTTTAGGTTTGTGAATTTTCCTTTTACCTTTGAATAAAAATTCAAAAATGCCAAGAATTCTCTCCATAGACTACGGACAAAAACGCACCGGAATTGCTGTTACTGACGAAATGCAGATTATTGCATCTGGTTTAACGACGATTCCAACAAATACTGTAATTGATTTTTTGAAAGATTATTTCGCAAAAGAAAAAGTCGAGGCAGTTTTAATTGGCGAACCGAAACAAATGAATGGACAGCCTTCTGAAAGTGCTTCAATTGTTAAGGGATTTGTTACTCATTTTTCGAATATTTTTCCGGATATGAAAGTGGTTCGCGTTGATGAACGATTTACTTCAAAAATGGCTTTTCAAACCATGATCGATAGCGGACTAAGTAAAAAACAACGTCAAAACAAAGGTTTGATTGACGAAATTTCGGCTACTATAATGCTTCAGGATTATCTTTCTTCTAAAAGATTTTAGATTTTTTTTTATTTATCACAATTCCTGCTTTTTTTTAGAAAAACATAACTTTTATCATGTAAAAATTAGTTTTTTTTTGCAATTAAAAAAGTACCTTTGCACTTTAAAAACAAATTACTGTTATGCCTGACAATACAATACGTTCCAATAGTGAAGTAGTGCTTATTGGAGCTGGAATTATGAGTGCAACTCTTGGATTAATCTTAAAAGAGCTGCAACCTGATATAAAAATTGAAATTTACGAAAGACTTGATGTTGCTGCAGCCGAAAGCTCTGACGCATGGAATAATGCCGGAACAGGGCACTCCGCTTTTTGTGAGCTAAATTACACTCCGGAAAAGGCTGATGGAAGTATTGATCCTAAAAAAGCAATAAGCATAGCAGAATCGTTTGAGATTTCGCGACAGTTCTGGTCGTATTTAGTAGAACAAAAGAAGATACCATCTCCGGATAATTTTATTAAAAGTGTCCCTCATATGAGTTTTGTATGGGGAGAAAAAAATGTAGAATATCTTAAAAAGAGATTCGAAGCTTTACAGCGTAATCCAATTTTTTCTCAAATGGAATTCAGTACTGATTTTGAGAAACTAAAAGAATGGATGCCGCTTGTTATGGAGGGAAGGGACGCTACCGAAAAATTGGCAGCAACCCACATGGAAATTGGTACCGATGTTAATTTTGGGGCTTTAACCAGAAGCATGTTTAATTATCTTGAAAAACTTGACGGCGTTTCTTTATTCTTTAACCATGAAGTAACCAAATTAAGACAGCGCGAAGATAAATCATGGAGAATTAAAATTACGGATTTGGCAACGGGTCAAAAAAGAAAAGCATATCCTAAATTCGTATTTATTGGTGCTGGTGGCGGTTCATTGCCATTGTTAGAAAAAGCAAATGTTCCTGAAGGAAATGGTTACGGCGGTTTTCCGGTAAGCGGACAATGGTTAAAATGTACAAACCCGGAAGTTATTGCGAAACACCAGGCAAAAGTTTACGGAAAAGCAAGTGTTGGAGCACCTCCAATGTCAGTTCCGCATATTGATACTCGTGTAATCGATGGCGAAAAAGCATTACTTTTTGGACCTTTCGCAGGATTTTCTACACGTTTCCTAAAAAATGGTTCTTACTTAGATTTACCATTATCTATAAAAGCAAATAATTTGATTCCGATGTTATCAGCGGGATTCCATAATATTCCATTAACAAAATATTTGATCGAGCAAGTTCGTCAATCTCCAAAAGACAGAATGAATGCACTTCGTGAATATTTGCCAACAGCACGTTCTAAAGACTGGAAACTGGAAAGAGCCGGACAACGTGTTCAGGTAATTAAAAAAGATGAAAAAGAAGGCGGGGTTTTAGAGTTTGGTACAGAAGTTATCAATACACACGACGGAACTTTAGCAGTTTTATTAGGAGCTTCTCCGGGAGCATCTACTGCAGTTGCGATTATGATTGATTTGATTAGCAGATGTTTTACCAATCAGATTAAAACACCGGAATGGGAAGCAAAAATGAAAAATATGATTCCTTCTTACGGTCAGACTTTAAATGATAAACCAGAGCTTTTGGCAGAACTTAGAAAACATACTTCTGAAGTTTTAAAATTAAATAACTAAGCTCATTTTATATAGTAAACGACAAATCCAGATGAATTAATCTGGATTTGTTGCTTTAAAATCTTTCGTGTTTTTCAGAATTTTTTCTGCCAGATTACTCATCCAGATTAGCTGCTCAATAACCATTGAAGCTTCCTGCATTTTTGCCTGACGGGTTTCTTTATCCAATTCGTCATCTGTTGCTAAACGGGCAAAATTTCTTCTTTTGAGTTCTTCAAATTGCAAAGTCACATCTTCCTTATCAAAAAAAGTATCCGTAATAATAGTTTCATTTCTGGATATAGAAATGGCATTATCCAGATTTGATAATATTGTTTTGATGATATAATTAAATGAATCTGAGGCTGATGTTGTTTGATGAGACTGAATATAAGTTGATAATGATGCCAAAGCAGAAAGTAAAGAATGATTTAAAACCACTAATTTATTTACTATTGGCAGCGTTTTTTGTTTCGATTTTGGTTCTTGCATCATGCGTTGAAATGACGTCATTAAATTCCCAATTTCGACAAAAGATTGTTTTCTCGCCAATCTGTAAGACGTTGGAACTTCTCCTTTTTTATTATAAAAATCAGCTATTTCCTTAAGATAATTTCTATTGGCGCGAATCGAATTTTCAATATGAATGGGCGTATTGATAAATTCCCACGCAGGCCATAAAAACTGATTGGCCAAAAAAGCCAAAATTGCTCCGGCAAGCGAATCTAAAATTCTAAACTGAATAACCTCAACAACATTTGGCGTCAGAATTCCGTAAATAAAAACGACATACATCGTTACAAATGTCGCACTGATTTTATAATTGATTTGTGTAAATGAAATTCCCAAAAGCATACAAACAATAGAAAATATACTTAGAGCAACATGATTCTGAACCAAAGAAACAATTCCGAAAGCGATAACTCCGCCTAAAATAGTTCCGAAAATTCTATTGTACGATCGTTCTTTTGTTAAGCCATAACCCGGACGCATGATTACGACTATGGTCAGTAAAATCCAATAAGAGTTTTGAAAAGGCAGAAAATTTCCAATGCATAAACCCAATAATATCGTAATTGTTAAGCGCAATGAATGCCTGAAAATTGAGGACGAAAAACTTAAGTTTTCTATTAAAGTACGTAACGGATAATATTGTGGCGTTAAAAACTTTTCCAGCTCTTTGTCTTTATCTTTCAGTTTATAAGATTGCATGGCAAGTGAAAAAGCACGCTGAATAATTTTGATTTTCCCAACTTGATTTTTAGCATATTTCAGCATATTGGTCAACATCAAAACACCTTCGGCAGCTTCTTCTTTTCCTAAATTTTTTTCATAATCAAAAATGGCAAATTCCAGAGCGTCAAGTTCATTTTTCAAATCATTTTTGTCTACATAAACAGCAATATGATGCACGTTTTTAGAAAGTTTTTTTAAAGTCGAAGCCAGTTTATAAGCTACATTTTGATACGTTCGAAGGACTTCCGGATGTCTGGCAAATTTTTCGTGAAGTTTACTATGATCGAACGAAGTATATAAAGCCAATTCCTGAATTTCGACCAGCGTAATAAAAACCAAAAGCATTTTTCGGTTTTGACTTGTAGCTGCAGAACTATTTTGGTTTCCGATCAAAACTTTTCTTAAATCTTCATGAATCAAATTTAAATCAACCTGAACGGCGAGTTGTTTTTCGATTATAGCTTGTCGGTTGGCTTCCGGACTCCATAAATCACCTCTTAATTTCAGGTATTTTGCCGTTAATTTGATACCATCGGCAATTTGTAATTCGACATATTTATAAGGTTGTACAAAATGAAATATTACAGATACAATTAAATATAAAATACCGCCAATAAAAATAAAACCGGAATATTCAAAAGCTTCCATTCCTTCATGCAAATGACCAAAAGAAAGTGAAATCGATAATAATGCAGAAAAAGAAACCAAAGTTGCCCGTTGTCCGTAAACTGAAATCATCGAACATATAAATAATAAAAACCCCAAAAAAGGATAAAATAAATACGGAAACGGATAAGCGAGGTTTACTAATAAATTAACGCCTGAAACAATAAAGGAAGCAACAATTAATCCTTTAATTTTATGACTTAAAGTACTCGGAATATCACTCGGATAGGTATAAAAAGCCCCTAAAGCAATTGTAAAACCAATTTCGAAATGCCCAAGAAAGTTCAAAATTATAACAGGAACAACAGAAGCAATGGTTACTTTTGAGGCATTTAAAAAAGAGGTGCTGTTGGTAAATTTCGAGACTCGATCAAACATATGGGTTGGTTTACCAGCAAAGGTAAGAATTGTACGAATTATTTTGGCATAATTATGGATGAGATTTTAAGTAGTGAGCAAAAAATGCACATAATATAGCTTTAGAATTATTCATTGACTATTTTTTACTATTTTTGCGACCTGATTTAGGAGGAACTAAATTCAGGGTTTTCAGTAGATAATACATTAAAATAATACAAATGATTTTACCAATTGTGGGATATGGGGATCCTGTTTTAAGAAAAGTGGGTGTGGCAGTTACGCCAGATTATCCAAACTTAAAAGAAACAATAGCAAACATGTATGAAACCATGTACAATGCTTACGGTGTTGGACTTGCTGCACCGCAGGTAGGCATAGCAATTCGTTTGTTTGTTATTGATACGACTCCTTTTAGCGATGACGAAGATTTGCCATCAGATGAACAAAAGGATTTAAAAGGATTTAAGAAAACTTTTATCAATGCTAAAATTGTTAAAGAAGAAGGTGAGGAGTGGAGTTTTAACGAAGGTTGTTTGAGTATTCCGGACGTTCGCGAAGATGTTTATAGAAAACCAACCGTTACGATCGAATATTGTGAAGAGGATTTTGTAATGAAAACGGAAGTTTTTGATGGTTTGATTGCAAGAGTTATTCAGCATGAATACGATCATATCGAAGGCGTTTTGTTTACAGACAAAATATCTTCATTAAAAAAGCGTTTGATTCAGAAGAAATTGAAAAATATTACTGAGGGTAAAACTTTTCAGGAATACAGAATGAAATTTGCTGCGGCTAAAAAAGGGAGATAAGTATTCTAAAATATTTAGAATCAACAAAATATAATAAATCAAATTCTTAATACTAATTTTAATAAACATGAATTTAGAGAAAATTTTAGCCATTTCTGGGAAACCAGGTTTATATGTATTGAAAGTACAAACTCGTACAGGTTTTGTGGCAGAATCATTATTAGATGGAAAAAAAATCACAGTAAACTTAAAAAGTAATGTAAGTTTATTATCAGAAATTTCAATTTATACGTACGATGGCGAAAAACCGTTGACTGAAGTTATGCAGCGTATTGCAGCTAAAGAAAACAAAGGACAAGCTATTTCGCATAAAGAAGATAACGCTACTTTAGCAGCTTATTTTAAAGAAATTTTACCTGATTATGATGAAGAAAGAGTATATCCTTCTGATATTAAAAAAGTATTAAGCTGGTATAATTCACTTCAGGCAAAAGGTTTAGTTACAGATTTAGCTCCGGCTGCTGAAGAAGCTCCGGAAGAAACTCCAGTTGTTGAAGAAAAACCTAAGAAAGCTCCGGCTGCTAAAAAAGCAAAAGCTAAAAAAGAAGAATAGTAATTTTTTCTATATTCAAATATATTAATCCTGTTGAGATGTTTTTCTTGACAGGATTTTTTACTTTTACACTTCGGTGACAACCAAAAAAACTTCAAAAAATGAGCAAAGAACTTCAGCTTAAAGCCTTCGAAAGATTATTGATAATTATGGATGAACTTCGTGAGCAATGTCCTTGGGATAAAAAGCAAACCCTGCAAACGCTAAGACATTTAACCATTGAAGAAACTTACGAATTAGGAGACGCCATTTTAGACAATGACCTCAACGAAGTTAAAAAGGAATTGGGAGATTTGCTTTTGCACATTGTTTTTTATGCCAAAATAGGCAGCGAAACCAATGATTTTGATATTGCAGATGTTTGTAATGAAATTTGCGAAAAATTAATTCATCGTCATCCGCATATTTACAGTGATACTGTGGTGAAAGATGAAGAAGAAGTAAAACAAAACTGGGAAAAACTAAAACTTAAAGAAGGTAAAAAATCTGTTTTAGAAGGTGTTCCTAAAAGTTTGCCGGCTTTGGTAAAAGCAAGCCGAATTCAGGATAAAGTAAAAGGTGTTGGTTTTGATTGGGAAGAACCGCATCAGGTTTGGGATAAAGTGCAGGAAGAACTCGAAGAATTGCAAGTAGAAGTAAATTCTGGAAATCAGGATAAAATAGAAGCTGAATTTGGCGATGTTTTATTTTCGATGATCAATTACGCCCGATTTTTAAATGTAAATCCAGAAGATGCTTTAGAACGCACGAATAAAAAGTTTATCAAACGTTTTCAATATCTGGAAAGTAAAGCCGGTGAATTAGGAAAACCTTTAATGGATATGACTTTGGCAGAAATGGATATATTCTGGAATGAAGCGAAAAAACTATAATTATTCGGCTAATTTTTTTAATGCCTTTACGTTTTTAAGAACAATTTTTTTACCAATCAATTCTATTAAATCCAGTTTATTAAAATCTGATAATAACCGGATGCAGCTTTCTGTAGCCGTACCAATCATACCCGCTAATTCTTCTCGTGTAAGCTGAACTTTTAAAGTTCGATCCGTATTTTCACCAAAAGAATCGTGCAAATACAGCAAAGTTTCAGCCAATCGCTGTTTTACCGTTTTTTGAACCAATGCAATTTTATCGTTTTCAGATTCTTTTAAATCTTCGCAAACAGATTGCATTAAATTCATCGAAGAATTGGTTGTTGTTATTAAAGAAGTTTAAAATTTCAGATTTCGGAATAAAACAAACTTCCATATCAGCGACTGCTTTTGCAGATAAATTAGCAGGTTCATTGCTAATCATAGAACGCTGTCCTAACAGTTCGCCTGATTTTACCAGTTTAATAATCTGGTCTTTTCCGTTTGCACTAAGTTTAGAGAGTTTTCCAACGCCGTCTTTCACACAAAAAACACCATTGGTAATTTCGCCTTCTTCAAAAATCGATTCACCTTTTTTTATTTTGTAGGTAGATTTGCTATTCGCCAATTTTATGACTTCATCCTTATTCAGCGCTTTTAGCGAAGTAAGTTGTCGTACGATGCATTGATCACATTTATTCATAGCAAAAATATTTACTGCAAAATTAACCAATATTAGCGTTTCAAGGTGCTATAAATCGCTAAAAAAGTACAGAAAAAAGCCATAGTTGTCATTTGCCTGTTTTAATTCAGTAAATTTAGATTACGGCTGTCATTATAATATGATAAATATCATTTTTATAATCTCATGTTATTTCCATATTTGTTCGATTAAAAAAACAAATTTATGAGTGGGCAAAGTTGTTTTCATTGTGGGTTAACCATTGCTAAAAATGAAGAGATCAATTTTGATGAAAAAAAGTTTTGTTGTAACGGTTGCAAAACGGTTTATGAAATTTTTAGTCTTCATGATTTAACCTGTTATTATGATTTTGAAAAATCCCCGGGTGCCACTCCACAAGATATAAAAGGTAAATATGACTTTCTGGAAAATGAAGCAATTCTGTCAAAATTATTAGAATTTCAGGAAGGGAATACCGCCATTATATCATTAAACATTCCTCACATTCATTGTAGTTCCTGTATTTGGATTCTTGAAAACCTGAATAGAATTCAACCGGGAATCAGTATTTCACAAGTTAATTTTCCCGAAAAAAGAGTTCGAATTACCTTCAATTCAGATGTAGTTTCTCTTAAAACAATTGTTTATATGCTAAGTTCTATTGGCTATGAACCTTATATAAGTCTCGAAAATTACGAAACCGGCAAAAGAAATGTAGACAGAAGTTTAACCTATAAATTGGGTGTCGCTTTTTTTTGTTTTGGAAATATTATGCTATTGTCATTTCCGGAATATTTTGAAATAAAGGAGTTTTGGCTGGATAATTACAAACCATTTTTTAGGATTCTGATTTTTGTCTTAGCCTTGCCAAGTTTTTTATATTCGGCAAGCGGTTATTATGTTTCGGCTTATAAAAGTATCAGATCCGGAATGCTGAATATTGATATTCCAATTGCTTTAGGAATTATCGTGATGTTTATTCGCAGTACTTTTGATATTGTAATGAATTACGGATCAGGCTTTTTTGATAGTTTAACCGGTTTGGTTTTCTTTATGCTGCTCGGAAAAATGTTCCAAATTAAAACCTATAGTTTTTTAAGTTTCGAAAGAGATTTTAAATCCTATTTTCCAATTGCCGTTACCCGAATAAACTCAGATGCATCAGAGGAAAGTGTTCCTGTTTATGATATTTTAAAAGGCAACAGACTATTAATCAGAAATCAGGAATTGATTCCAGTTGATGGAATTCTTATTAGTGAAAGTGCCGAAATTGATTATAGTTTTGTAACAGGAGAAGCAGTTCCGATCACAAAAAAATCAGGCGACAAAGTATTTGCCGGAGGAAAACAAATTGGTAAAGTAGTCGAAATGGAAGTTTTGCATTCCGTATCACAAAGTTATCTGACGCAATTGTGGAGTAATGAGATATTTCAGAAAAAAGTATTTCAAAAACACAAAACAATAACCGATAAGATTAGCCGCTATTTTACACCTATATTATTACTCATTGCTTTTGCAGGTTTTGCGTATTGGATATTTATCGATGCCAATACCGCTTTTAATGTTTTTACGGCAGTTTTGATTGTTGCCTGTCCTTGCGCACTCGCACTTACGGCGCCATTTACCTTTGGTAATATTTTGAGAATAATGGGAAAACAGAAACTATATCTCAAAAATGCATTGGTAATTGAGCAGTTAGCAAAAGTAGATACCATAGTTTTTGATAAAACAGGAACGATTACAACGCATAAAAAAGCGACTATTGTTTACAAAGGAAATATACTTTCTGATGAAAATTATAATGTAATAAAAAATGTACTTCGGGCATCAAATCATCCATTAAGCAGGATGTTATATGACTTTTTACCAATATCAAAGAAAATTAAAATTGATGAATTTCAGGAAATAACCGGAAAAGGAATTCAGGCTTCAATAGAAAATACAACTATTAAAATAGGTTCTGCTGAATTTGTTGGGACATCTGTTTCGGATGTATCCGAAATTGAAAAAACAGCACTTCATATAAAAATTAATGATGTCTATTATGGCAAATTTACTTTTCAGAATCAATATCGCGAAGGACTAGAAAAGTTGTTTTTCACCTTAAGTAAAAGCTATCAGATAAAAGTACTTTCCGGAGATAATGATGGCGAAAGAATTAATCTTGAATCCATATTACCCAAAAATACAGAACTCGTTTTTAATCAAAAACCGGAACAAAAGCTCGATTTCATTAAAAAACTTCAGGAAAACGGGCAAAATGTGATGATGGTTGGCGATGGTTTAAATGATGCCGGAGCTTTGGCACAAAGTAATGTTGGAATTTCAATTTCTGAAAACGTCAACGTTTTTTCTCCCGCTTGCGATGCAATTTTAGATGCAAGCGAATTTTCAAGACTAAATTATTTTTTAAAATTATCTCATAAATCAATTGCGATAATCAAAATGAGTTTTGTTTTATCCCTCCTTTATAATATAGCAGGACTTTCTTTTGCAGTTACCGGAAATTTGCTTCCGTTAATTGCGGCCATCATTATGCCTTTAAGTACAATTACAATTGTAAGCTTTGTGACTTTAATGTCTAACTATTTCAGCAAGAGTAATTTAAATTAATTATAAATAAAACTACGCATATTTTTCTTACATTTATCATTCCCTACCACATGATAATTATCATATTTTATACGCCTGTAACCTGCTAATTTTGTTAACATAAATTTAAGGTATGAGTGTTATTTATCTACTAATTACAGTAAGTATTTTCATTGCAATCGGTTTCTTTATTGCTTTTATCATTGCGGTCAAATCAGGACAGTACGATGATGATTATACACCGTCTGTCAGAATGCTTTTTGATGATGAGACCAAAATTACTCCTCAAAACAATATTTCACCAACCGAAGAAAAACAAGTATAAATTATGGAAATGGAACAGTTTTATTACGACAACAAAATTGTAAAAAAATTCATTTATGCCACCATCCTTTTTGGAGTAGTTGGTATGTTAGTGGGGCTAACCTTAGCGGTTATGTACCTTTTTCCCAATATGACAGATGGGATTTCATGGCTTAGTTACGGCCGATTAAGGCCTTTGCATACTAATGCGGTTATTTTTGCCTTCGTAGGGAACGCATTTTTTGCAGGTATGTATTATTCGCTGCAGCGATTGCTAAAAGCCAGAATGTTTAGTGATTTTTTAAGCAACTTGCATTTTTGGGGCTGGCAGCTTATTATTGTTGCAGCAGCTATTACACTCCCTCTTGGTTATACCTCATCAAAAGAATATGCTGAACTTGAATGGCCAATAGATATTGCTATTGCACTTATTTGGGTTGTAATGGGGATCAATATGATTGGTACAATGTTGCGTCGTAGAGAACGTCATTTATATGTAGCAATATGGTTTTACTTAGCAACATTTGTTACTGTAGCTGTTTTACACATTTTTAATAATATAGAAATTCCGGTTTCAGCACTTAAAAGCTATTCTGTTTACGCAGGAGTTCAGGATGCATTGGTGCAATGGTGGTATGGACACAATGCGGTTGCATTCTTCTTGACCACTCCGTTTTTAGGTTTAATGTATTATTTTATTCCAAAAGTTGCCAACCGACCTATATATTCATATCGTTTATCGATTATCCACTTTTGGTCTTTAATATTTATTTATATCTGGGCAGGACCACACCATTTATTGTATTCAGCTTTACCAAGCTGGGCACAAAATTTAGGTGTAGCGTTTTCAGTAATGCTTATCGCTCCGTCCTGGGGAGGTATGATCAATGGGTTACTGACTTTAAGAGGAGCCTGGGACAAAGTTCGTGAAGAGCCGGTTTTGAAATTCTTTGTAGTTGCAATTACAGGTTACGGAATGGCAACTTTTGAAGGACCAATGCTTTCTTTTAAAAATGTAAATGCGATTGCACACTATACAGACTGGATTATTGCACACGTACACGTTGGTGCTTTGGCCTGGAACGGATTTATGTCGTTTGGTATTATTTATTGGTTGATTCCAAGAATGACAAAAAGTAAATTATTCTCAAATAAACTCGCCAATTTCCATTTCTGGATTGGTACTTTAGGAATTATTTTATACGCGTTGCCAATGTATGTGGCAGGTTTTCAACAGGCTTCTATGTGGAAACAGTTTAATCCTGACGGAACTTTAACCTACGGAAATTTTCTTGAAACCGTTACTGCAATTATGCCATTATATTGGATGAGAGCCATTGGAGGTACTTTGTATTTAATTGGAATGCTGACTTTGGTTTATAATATCATTATGACCATTAAAGCAGGTGATACCATTGAAGATGAATTGGCTCAGGCTCCGGCTTTACAGCGAATTAGCAGCAGTAGAATTAGCGGAGAAAAATTCCATTCCTGGTTAGAAAGAAAACCAATTCAGTTAACCATTTTGGCAACAGTTGCGATTTTAATTGGAGGTATTATTCAAATAGTACCAACAATTATGGTAAAATCTAATATTCCAACCATTTCAAGTGTTAAACCCTATTCTCCCTTAGAACTCGAAGGTCGTGATTTATATATTAGAGAAGGTTGTGTAGGCTGTCACTCCCAATCAGTCCGTCCTTTTAGAAGTGAAGTAGAACGTTACGGACCACAATCAAAAGCTGGGGAATTTGTTTACGATCATCCTTTTCTTTGGGGATCAAAACGTACCGGTCCTGATTTATTAAGAGTAGGAGGAAAGTATAATGACAACTGGCATTTTAATCACTTTTGGAATCCGCAAAGTATTTCTGCAGGTTCAATCATGCCAGGTTACAAATGGCTTTTTGATAATAAAGCGATGGATGTTTCATTAACGCAAAAGAAAATGCAAATCATGGTTTCACTTGGAGTTCCCTATTCTGAAGCTGAAGTTGCAAATGCGCAAAAAGCATTAAGAACCCAAGCTCTTGCAATAGAAAAAAGCTTAGAAAATGATCCTGATTATGTAAAAAGTTATGAGGACAGTAAGAAAAAAGCAGCTGCAAAAGGCGAAAAATTTGTTCCTATGAATGAAAGAGAAATTGTTGCCCTGATTGCTTATATACAAAGACTTGGAACTGATATCAAAGTGAAAAATACTTCTAAATAACAACATCATGTTTGAACAAATAAAACACAATATGGAGAATATATCGGGTATAGAAATTTACCCGATTCTTTCTCTCTTAATATTTTTCTTCTTTTTTGTAGGTCTAGGCTTTTGGGTATTCTCCTATAAAAAAGAAAAAATTCAGGAAATGAGTGAAATTCCTTTAGATGAAGGAATAGTATAATTTCAAAAGATATTTAAAATGAAAAAATTTTTCCCAGTATATTTAAGAATACCGCTGATTTTCTTTGTCGTTTTTGCTTTGATGGAATACTTTATTGATTCAGGTGACAGACCTGCTTTTATAAAATACCCAATGGTTTCTGTCTTTTTGTTTGTCTTCCTTTTTGTTTTGATTGCTATCGAAATTACAATGAGTGCCGTTAATCGTGTCATGTATCAATTAATGTCTCCGGAAGAAAAAGCAAAATTAGAACACGAAAATAGTCTGAGTTTAACTGAAAGCACCTGGTACAAAGACCTAATGCAGAAATTAACCAAAACACAGCCTATCGAAAATGAAGGCGATTTGTTAATGGATCATGATTATGACGGAATTAAGGAACTTGATAATAATTTACCGCCTTGGTGGGTATATTTATTTTATATCGGAATTGTTTTTGGAATAATTTATTTTGCCCGTTATGAAGTTTTTGGAGGAAATGATCAGGAATCTGAATTGAAGATCGAAATGGCGCAGGCAAAAATTGATGTAGAAGAATATCTAAAAACAGCTCCGGATTTAATGGATGAGAAATCAGTTGTTTTATTAACTGATCCTGAGAATCTGGCAGTGGGTAAAGAAATTTTTACAACAAATTGTGCTGCCTGCCACAGAGCTGATGCCGGAGGACAAATTGGACCAAACTTAACCGATGATCATTGGATTTTGGGCGGAGGAATCAAAAATGTTTTTCACACGATTACAAACGGAGGACGTGACGGAAAAGGAATGGTATCCTGGAAAACCAATGGTTTAAAACCAAAAGAAATTCAAAAAGTGGCCAGTTATATTTTGTCTCTACAAGGCAGTAATCCAAAAGAACCTAAAGCTGCAGAAGGTGAAATTTGGGTAGACGAAAGTGCTCCTAAAAAAGATGCAGCAGAGAATAAAACAGCAGATAATACCGAAGTTAAAAAATAATAATCATGTCAAATTTACCAGACGAAGCTTTTAGGGATACCATCGGAACTATTGATGAAGGCGGTAATCGAAAATTTATTTTCCCCAAAAAACCGTCTGGTAAGTTCTATGAATATCGAAAAATAGTTAGTTATGTTTTATTGGCTATTTTAATTGCAAATCCGTTTATAAAAGTAAACGGAAATCAATTTATGATGTTCAATGTTATGGAACGTCGTTTCAATATTTTTGGATTCCCGTTTTGGCCACAGGATTTCTATCTTTTTGTAATATCAATGCTTGTTGGTATTGTCTTTATAATTTTGTTTACGGTTGTTTTTGGAAGGATTTTTTGTGGATGGATTTGTCCACAGACTATTTTTCTGGAAATGGTTTTCCGCCGAATAGAATATTGGATTGATGGTGATCGCGGCGCTCAGTCGCGATTGGCAAGAATGGAATGGAACGCCGAAAAAATTAGAAAAAGAGGAATCAAATGGGTTGTTTTTTTCTTGATTTCTTTTGGTATCGCAAATGTTTTTCTAGCTTATTTGGTAGGAAGCGATGCTTTGCTTTTAATGGTAGAACAAGGACCTTTTCAGCAAGCGAGTAATTTTACAGCACTGCTTATTTTTACAGGAGTTTTTTATTTTGTTTTTGTTTGGTTTCGTGAACAAGTCTGTATAATTGCCTGTCCTTACGGAAGATTGCAAGGCGTACTTTTAGACAATAAATCCATTAATGTAGCTTATGATTTTGTACGTGGAGAAAAAGAAACAGGACGTGCTAAATTCAATAAAAAAGAAGATAGGGAAACAACGGGAAAAGGGGATTGTATCGATTGTCATCAATGTGTACATGTTTGTCCAATGGGAATTGATATTAGAAACGGAACACAATTAGAATGCACCAATTGCACCGCTTGCATCGATGAATGCGATACTATAATGGAAACAGTTGGTTTGCCAAAAGGACTAATTCGTTATGCATCTGAGGATGAAATCGCTAAAAAAGAACCTTTCAAATTCACAACCCGAATGAAAGGTTACACAGCAGTTTTATTTATTTTATTAAGTGTTTTTATCGGAATGCTGTTTTTACGGACAAATGTTCAAGCCGTAATTCTAAGATTGCCAGGACAGCTTTTTGAGCACAAAGGTGATAGAATCAGCAATGTTTATACGTATAAAATTGTCAATAAAACTATGAAAGATTACAATGACATTCATTTTGAATTAATTAATCAAAAAGGGCAAATTAAGAATGTAGGTAAGGAACATTTTAAAGTTAAGAAAGAAGGGATTTCGCAAGGAACCTTATTCATAGAAATAGAAAAAGTGCTTTTAGAAAGTGATAAAACCAAAGTTGAAATTGGGGTTTATAATGGCAAAGAGTTACTCGAATCTACTACAACAAACTTTTTAGGACCACGAAGTTTTAATTAAAAGAAAATACCATGAAAATTAATTGGGGAACCGGAATTGTAATTGCATTTGCGCTTTTTATGACATTCATTTTATATTTTGTTTTTGAAGTGCAATCGAATAGTAAGTACGATAATGACTTAGTTGTAGAAGAATACTATAAACACGATTCGCATTTTCAGGAAGAAATGGCACGCATTCAAAATGCGCATGATCTACAGCAAAAACCTTCAGTAACCTATACAGAAGAAGGTGTAAGGATTACTTTTCCAAAAACATTTGAAAGTGAAAAAATTAAAGGAAATGTATTATTATACAGACCTTCAAACAAGAAATTTGATTTTGATACACAAATCACCTTGATAAATTCGTCTTTATTAGTTCCTAAAAACAAATTAGTAAAAGGACGTTGGGATGTCAATATGGAATGGCAATATGATGGCAAAAGCTATTTGTCGAAAGAAGTAATTTATGTGAATTAATGATTGTGTAGTCCCTACGGGACAAAATGGTCAGATGTATTTATTTTTTCTACCGACATTTAATCTCTACGAGATATACTTTGTTAGCATTTATATAAAATGATTAATTTCTATAATATAATCCGTTAGGATTTAAATGTCGGTAAAAAAAACAAGCAGCAGTGGAAAAAATGCCCGAAGGGCTACACCATGTTAATTTGATTATTATAAAAAACATATAGTCCTTATGGGACAAAACGAGTGTGTTGTTGTTTTACCAACATGTACTCTCCACGAGATATAGTTTAATGACATTATATTACATAAAATGTTTAATCCCTATAATATACTCCGTTAGGAGTTAAATGTCGGTAGAAAATAGAATTCATCTGCCCATTTTTGTCCCGTAGGGACTACATATTACACTTATTGAATTAAAAATCATTTTTAATCCATTTATCCTGATAGCTATCGGGAGTTGTACAAAAAATAAAAAGCAAATGTTATACTCCGCTTTTATATTAGGTCTTATAAGTAGTTTTCACTGCATAGGAATGTGCGGTCCAATTGCTATGATGTTGCCTGTAGATCGCCAAAACGAAGCTAAAAAAGTAACCCAAATTATAACCTATCATTTAGGCCGATTGTCAGCTTATGCTACAATTGGATTAATTTTCGGCCTATTAGGCAGAGGTTTTTTCCTCGCAGGATTACAGCAAAAAATGTCTGTTTTCATTGGTCTAGCCATGATTCTTGTAGTTTTGATTCCGGAGAAAGTTTTTTCAAAATATAACTTTTCAAAACCGGTTTACAAAGTTATTTCAGGAATAAAATCAAGTTTAGGAAATCAATTTAAAAACAAGAGTTATAAATCACTTTATACAATTGGGTTATTAAATGGTTTTCTTCCGTGCGGAATGGTTTACATCGCTTTATTTGGAGCAGTCGCCATGCAAAGTGCCAGCTTTGGGGTTTTCTATATGATTTTATTCGGTTTAGGAACCGTGCCTTTAATGACAGTTGTGGTATATGTTAATTCATTAATAAAACTTCCGTTTAGAAATAAAATTCAAAAAGCAATTCCGTATGTAGCTGTAATTATTGGAGTTTTGTTTATTCTGAGAGGTTTAGGTTTAGGGATTCCGTATATTTCCCCATCAAATATGAGTTTGTTTGTACAGGAAGCCCCTAATTGCCATTAAACAGTCATCGAGAACAAATTAGTTTCCGGTGATTTTCTTTTTAAATGTAAATCAAAAGCCATACAAATATTACGAACAAAAGGCCTTCCGGCTTCTGTAATGGTAATTTTATTTTCTTCGATTACAACCAATTGATCGTTTTCCAGTTCTTTCAAATCTAATAAAACACTCGGAAGTTCTTTAAAATAAAGCGATTCTTTTGTCCAGGAAGTTTCAAGTTCGCAGGTTAGGTTCAAAATATGTTTTCTGATAATTAAATCTTCATCGGTTAAAATATGTCCTTTTACAACAGGCAGTTTATTCCATTCTAATAATTGGTAATAATCTTCTAAATTCTTTGTGTTTTGAGCAAAACTGTACCAGCTATCACTAATAGAAGAAACACCTAAACCAATCATAAGCTGCGTTTTTGAAGCACTGTAACCCATGAAGTTTCGATGTAATTGTTTATGTTGTGAAGCTTTGTACAAACTATCAGACTCCAAAGCAAAATGATCCATTCCAATTTCGTGATAACCATTTTTAGAAAGCATTTGTTTCCCTACTTCATAAAGTTGTCTTTTTTCAGCATCTTTAGGAAGGTTTTCTTCATTAAACCCGCGTTGTCCGTTTCCTTTTATCCACGGGACATGCGCATAACTGTAAAATGCTAATCGGTCTGGTTTAAGAGAGTTTGTTTTTCGACAGTATCAACTACATCTTCTAAGTTTTGATAAGGCAAACCAAAAATGATATCATGTCCTATTGATGTATATCCAATTTCTTTTGCCCAAAAAGTAACTTTTGCAACATTGTGAAAAGGCTGAATTCTATGAATTGCTTTTTGTACTTTTTCAGCATAATCCTGAACGCCAAAACTTACTCGGCGAAAGCCTAATTCGTATAATTTTTGAAGCTGCTCATAAGTAGTATTGTTAGGATGACCTTCAAAACTAAATTCATAATGTTCGGCTTTATTGGCAAAACTAAAAATACCATTGATCAGGTGTTCTAAATTGTTTTTCGAAAAAAATGTTGGAGTTCCGCCACCCAAATGAATTTCTTTTATAAATGGTTTTTCCGATAATAATTTACAATATAAACTCCATTCTTTTAATAATGCCTGAATGTAAGTTTCTTCAACCGAATGATTTTTAGTGATGCGTTTGTTACAGCCACAAAAAGTGCACATGCTTTCGCAGAAAGGCAAATGAATGTATAAACTAATTCCGTTTTGTGAATTGCTTTCTGAAAAAGCTTTCTGAAAAGATCCGACCCATTTTTGCTCCGTAAAACTGTTTTGTTCCCAATACGGAACTGTTGGATAGCTTGTGTATCTTGGTCCGGGAACATTGTATTTCTGAGTCAGTGATATTTTCATAGAATGAAGATTTAATTTTACTCAAAATTAGATTTTCACATCAGGATATAAAATGACAAATATCATGTATATAACAAAAAAAGAGACTCAAAATGAGCCTCTTCCGTGAATTAAAATAACTAACACTAAATAGAATCCTGAATGATTTTAAGCCATTTTTTTGCAAATAAGTGATCTTGATACGCACTGATTTGTTTGATACGATCGTCATCAAAATCATAAAACGGAATTATGATTTTGTTGGCTGTTTCTTTTTCCTGAAATTCGAAATCAATTTTTAAAATTGTATCTGAATTTCCGTCTGAAGTCAAAACTAATTTGCAAGAAGAAACACTTTTTAAATCTACAAATGTTGATTCTTGTTGTTTTGGATTGAAATTCATTACTATAAATTTTCGGTTTTTTTGATCTATCGTCAGCGTTTTGTTGCTTTGAGATTCAGTCAGATCAAAATCTTCCGGATGTGCAGGATTGAATTTCTTTTTTATGTTTAAAATTTTTGATTTGTTTGCAGCGCTCGTTCGTGCAGAAAAATATACGGGAATGGCTACTATGATCGCAATCACAATACCAATAATAGTTACACTTGTATCCATTTTGTTTTAATTGATAAATTATATGAAATAGTAAACAGTTTCCGGATGAAAACAGTTTATTGTTTAGAAGAAATAAATCTTCAGACTAGGATTTCATTGATTTATCTACCAAAAATTATGGAAAGGGTAGAGCAGTAATAAGACTTTTTTACGATGACTTGCAAATTGATTTGCAAAGTTTGATACAGATTGTTCGGTTTGATGCTGTGGTATAACTTCCAACAAAGATTCAAACCATTTGGTTAAAATTGGATAGCTGGTTTTTGCAGTGGCAACAAATTGATAGCTTGCCTGAGGTTGTATAAAAGCTAGTGAATCAGCACTATCGATAGAGAAAGTGGTATCCGTTTTTTGATTTTCAATTTTTTGTACACCAAATTCGTTTGCCTGAGCAGCAAAAAAAGCGATGATCAAAAGTGATACAAAAATAATGGCTTTACGAATCCAATTCATGGTGGCGAATTTAATTCATAAATGACAATTAAAGAAATTTTGAGGCAATAATTAACGTTCCAATAAGATGCTATTGTTTTATCCTCAACGCTATCTTTAAAATGTTGAGGATAAAAGAAAGTTATTGTTGCATTTTGAAATAATAATCAGCTGAATGTTTTCCACCTCCATAAAATAAAAAGAAAATGCACATTAATAATACAAATATTGCGAGAATTAAGCTTTCTGAGTGCATATGTCCCATAAAATTTACGAGAACTGCACCAAACAATATTGGTAATTGAGCTGCAATTGCCCAGCGGGTCAGTAGCCCAAAAACGATCATAATACCTCCAATCATGTGTGCCGGCGCGATATAATGTAAAAGAAACATTCCGCCTCCAAACTGGTCAATTGGAGAAATTAAATCATGCAAATATTGAATGTTGGTTACAAACGAAATTCCTTTCATAAATAAAAAAACACCCAAAACAATACGAACTAAATCTACTGGTAAATAAGTGTGCGCATTTGCCCATTTATTTAAGCTTTTTACATTTTCCATAATAGTACGTGATTAAAAATTACATACTAAGTTACTAATTTTTAATGATATATGTATTTGTAAGTGCTTTAAAATGAGATTTTTGTTATTTATTTAACAATTTTAATGAATTATGAAATCTAGACTTGAATTACCCCTAAATTAAATGGTTTCTGAATTGGTGCATGATTTGCAGCTTCGATTCCCATTGAGATCCAGGTTCTGGTATCTAACGGATCAATAATAGCATCTGTCCATAATCTTGAAGCAGCATAATAAGGCGAAGTTTGTTCGTCGTAACGTGCTTTTATTTTGGCAAATAACTCTGCTTCTTTGGCTTCGTCTACGATTTCCCCTTTCGCTTTAAGCGAAGAAGCTTCAATTTGTGCCAATACTTTTGCGGCTTGAGTTCCGCCCATAACGGCAAGTTCTGCGCTTGGCCAGGCAAAAATTAATCTTGGGTCATATGCCTTTCCACACATGGCATAATTTCCTGCTCCGTATGAATTTCCAACAATTACTGTAAATTTCGGTACAACCGAATTACTTACGGCATTTACCATTTTTGCACCGTCTTTTATGATTCCGCCTTGTTCAGATTTTGATCCAACCATGAAACCGGTAACATCTTGCAGAAAAACCAATGGAATTTTCTTTTGATTGCAATTGGCAATAAAACGCGTGGCTTTGTCAGCACTATCCGAATAAATAACACCGCCAAACTGCATTTCGCCTTTTTTGGTTTTTACTACTTTTCTCTGGTTGGCAACAATACCAACCGCCCAGCCATCGATTCTGGCATAACCGGTAATTATCGTTTGACCATAACCATCTTTATACGCTTCAAATTCTGAATTATCGACCAAACGATTGATGATTTCCATCATATCATATTGCTCATTTCGGGCTTTTGGTAAAATTCCGTAAATGTCTTTAGGTTCTAAAGTTGGTTTTTCGGCTTTGATTCGGCTAAAGCCCGCTTTATCATAATCGCCTATTTTGTCTATAATATTTTTAATTTTGTCTAAAGCATCTTTATCATCTTTAGCTTTATAATCGGTCACACCTGAAATTTCGCAATGTGTTGTTGCACCGCCTAAAGTCTCATTATCAATAGTTTCGCCAATAGCTGCTTTTACCAAATAGCTTCCGGCAAGAAAAATACTTCCGGTTTTATCAACAATCAAAGCTTCGTCGCTCATGATTGGCAAATAAGCTCCACCGGCAACACAACTGCCCATTACTGCTGAAATTTGTGTAATTCCCATACTGCTCATTTGGGCATTATTCCTGAAAATACGCCCAAAATGTTCCTTGTCAGGGAAAATTTCATCCTGAAGCGGCAAATAAACACCCGCACTATCTACTAAATAAATAATTGGAATTCGGTTTTCCATCGCGATTTCCTGTGCACGAAGGTTTTTCTTTCCCGTAATTGGGAACCAGGCGCCGGCTTTTACGGTAGCATCATTGGCCACAACAATACATTGTTTGCCTTTGATATAACCTATTTTGATAACCACTCCGCCAGACGGACAACCGCCATGTTCAGCGTACATTCCTTCACCAACAAAACCTCCAATTTCAATATTTTTCGAATTTTCATCCAATAAATAATTAATGCGTTCACGCGCCGTCATTTTACCTTCGGCATGTAATTTGGCAATACGTTTTTCTCCTCCGCCTAATTTTACTTTGGCAAATTTTTGTTTTAAATCAGAAAGTAACAGTTTATTGTGATCTTCGTTTTTATTGAAGTTTAAATCCATAAGAAATTGATGTTTTTACAAAATAGTGTTGGCTAATTTACAAAATCAATTGAAACTGGCATAATAAATTAATCCGTTGGCGTGTATGTCAAATTTAATTAAACACATAGAAACATAGATTTTATGTGTTTAAAAAAGTAAATCAAAAGAAACTCGTTTCTCACACATAACTATGTTTGTCAATGTAAGTGAAAACCCTTTTTTAATTCGATAATTCTATGTGTTAAAATATTATACTCAAATTATCTTCATTTATTTTTTTAATAGAATGGATTTGTTACTATTTGAAATTTTAGATGTAACTCATTTATTTTGCCTTAATTTGTAATTTCATACCAATTAGTATCTTTTATGTCAAAAGCAGCAAACACAAGGCTTACAATTCTTAATAAAGCATTTGAATTAATTTATTCAAAAGGATATCAAACGACAAGTATCGACGATATTATTGCGACTACACAGGTTACAAAAGGCGCTTTTTATTACCATTTTAAAAATAAGGACGAAATGGGAGTTGCTATTATTGAAGAGATTTTGAAACCTACAATGATGGGAAGTTTTATAAATCCGATAGAAAATTCGCAAAATCCAATTGAAGATTTTTACAATATGATTTCTTATTTATTGCTCGATGATCCTTTTTTGCAGGTAAAATATGGTTGCCCTGTTGGAAATTTAACTCAGGAAATGACACCTTGGAACAATCAGTTTAGTAAAGTTTTGTCTGAACTTGTAAATGAATGGATGATGACGATTGAAAAAGGAATTTTAAATGCCCAAAATTTAAGATTAGTCCGAAAAGACGTCGACGGAAAACAGGTTGCTTTTTTTATCATGTCAGGATATTGGGGAATACGTAATTTTGGAAAACTTCAAGATGATAATTCATGTTATTTTGTTTATTTAAAGGAGTTTAGGAATTACTTGAATTCCCTGAAATAAAATAATATTCAAAAACATACTAATTAGTATGTTTTTGAATATATTTGCATTGTCTAAATCAAAAACAATGTACCAATCACTTCTATTTTGCCATTCTTACCTGAGATGGCTCGTTTTAATCAGTTTATTTTATTCCATTTTTCGGGCTTATAAAGGTTATTCTTTACAATTGCCTTTTAGTAAAACAGATAATTTAGTCCGGCATTGGACAGCAACTATTGCTCATATCCAATTAATTTTTGGAATTCTGATTTATGCGCAAAGTCCGATAGTAAAATACTTTTGGAAAAATTTTAAAGAAGGTATCCAAAATACGGAGATCGCTTTTTTTGGCATAATCCATATTCTGTTAATGTTAACAGCAATTATTTTAATTACGATTGGTTCGGCTTTAGCCAAAAGAAAACAGAATGATCGTGATAAATTCAAAACCATTCTTTTTTGGTTTTCTCTCGCTTTAATTGTCATTTTTATAGCCATTCCGTGGCCATTTTCACCTCTTGCAAACAGACCTTACTTTAGATAAAACTATGAAACATTTACTTGAAACAAATACCGGAAGATTACGAATTATTGGTTTTTTAGAAGGAATTTCACTTTTGACTTTGCTTATTATTGCAGTTCCTTTAAAATATATTTTTGGAATGCCATTTCTAACAAGACCTGTGGGAACTATTCATGGCGCCTTATTTTTGCTTTTTATTTTTAACACGTTAAGCGTAGGTGTAGAACAAAACTGGAAGTTTAGAGATACAACCTGGAGAGTGCTTTTGGCTTGTATTATTCCGTTTGGAACTTTTTATATTGATGCTAAGATCTTAAGTAAAATAAAGGCGTAACTGAAAATAAATAACTCAAAAAGAATTTAGAATGGTTTTAGTATTTAAAACAAATGTCAATTCTCTTTCGAAAGTAAAGCGTATTGCTCCAAAACTGAATCAGTTATTTCCAAAAGCAAAATGGAATTTTGACCTTGAAGATTGTGATAATATTTTACGATTTGAGTCGGATAATAATATTATGAAGGAAGTAATTATCCTGATGAAAATTATTGGTTTTGAATGTGAAGCTTTATAGAAAGTTTCAATTACGAAATGCGCAAAAAAAAACAGAAGCTAAACTTCTGTTTTTTTTATATTTTAAATATTTGATTATTTTTTAGAATCACAAACCATTCTTTTTAGAATCGCCCATTGTTTTAAGGCATCACGAGCTTCAACTGCAGGATAACCTAACATTGTTTTTCCAGCAGGAACATCACCAGTTACACCAGAACCAGCTCCTACAACAGCTCCGTCGCCAATAGTTGTATGATCTTTAATAGAAGCGCTTCCGCCAATGATAACTCCGTTTCCTAAAGTTACAGATCCGGCTAAACCACTATTTCCGGCCATAATACAAAATTTACCCAATTTACTATTATGTCCAATTTGAACTAAATTGTCAATTTTGCAGCCATCGCCAAGAACTGTTGAACTGAATTTTCCGCGGTCTACACAAGTATTTGCGCCAATTTCAACACCGTTTCCGATAATTACATTCCCAATTTGTGGAATTTTCACCAAACCTTTTTCACTGCATGGACGGAATCCAAAACCATCAGCTCCAATTGTTGCATTTGGGTGAATAATACAATCACTTCCAATATGACAACGCTCACGAACAACTGTTCCTGACCAAATGATTGTGTTTTTACCAATCGTACATTCGTCCAGAATAGTCACATTTGGATAAATAGTTGCATTCGCGCCAATTTCAACTTTAGGACCAATATAACAGCCGGCACCAATTCTTGCGCCTTCGCCAATAATGGCTGTTTCATCAATAACTGCCGTTCTGTGAATATGATTGTGAAATATAGGAGTAGGAGGGGCAAAAAGAGCTAAAATTTGAGACATTGCCAAATCAGCGTTTTTTACTTTAATAAAAGCACGATTTTCACCTGGTTCTATCGAGATATCTTCGTTAACTATTGCAACTGCTGCATTTGAAGCCGACCAAAATTTTTCATATTTTTTATTTCCTATAAATGAAATTTCTGAAGTTGTGGCTTTTTCTAATTGCTCTGTCGCAGTTATACTTTGTGAAGTAGTGCCGTAAATTACGCCATTTATAACTTCATTGATTTCTTGAATTGAATAGGATTTCATTGAGTAAATTTAATTAACTTAGGGTTATTTTTTTGCCAAATAAAATCAATTAGATTTAAATTACCTAATCTTATTTTGAACTTTTTTATGTAGTGTTTAAAATAACAATTTAAATATTACAAAATTAACATAAAACCTATTAAAATATTGCTACTTTTTGAATTTCTGTCTAAAGTTTAAAAATTTGATTAATGGCATTTTTTGTGTTTTATAAGCTTTTGATTTTCAGGTAACTTTATTCAAAAAAGTAATATTTTCTTCTTATATAACATATTTTCTGATTTGAAATAAAAAGTCTGGCAGCACCTTTCGTTTTAAAACTATTGATTTTATTAGGCGTGCATAATATTTTTGATTTTTTAAGGATTCAATATAAAAAGATGAAATTCGGATTTGGAATTATCGAAAACAGAAAAATATTAGCAAATGATTGACAATCAATAAGCTGTTTTTAAATATTTGAAAATTTATTTTGAATGCAAATTTATTTTAGTGCGTTATATCTTATAAAATATATTAACGCAGGATAAATACAAATGTTGTATTTTAAAAATAACAGACAAAAAAAGCGATTCATTTTTTCTCAAAAATAAATCGCTTACTATTAAATTGTTTTAAAACGTAATCTCTTGTGTCTGAAATGCTATTCCTTTATTTTAGATAATGAAATCGCATTAATGCAATAACGCAAACCGCTTGGTTCAGGTCCGTCAGGAAAAACGTGTCCTAAATGTGCATCACAAGTATTGCAAACTACCTCAACACGAATCATTCCGTATGATTTATCTGCATGATAAGCAATTGCATTTTCTTTTAAAGGCTGTGTAAAAGAAGGCCATCCCGTTCCGGATTCAAATTTTTCGGAAGCATCAAAAAGTAAAGTTCCGCAACATTTGCACTCATAAATTCCGGGATCAAAAAGACTGCAAAGTTCAGAGCTAAAAGATCTTTCAGTTCCTTTTAAACGCGTTACCTGAAATTCTTCAGGCGTTAAGATTTGTTTCCATTCTTCGGCTGTTTTTTCAACTCTTTTTTCAGGAATTGGATTTCCTTTATTGGTATAACGAATAATATCTGCCCATTTGATCATAACTTTATTTTTTTAGTTTACAGTTTGCAGTCTCAGTTTACGGTATTCAGTCTCAGTCTCAGTTTACAGTTTATACAGTTTAACTGAGACTGTAAACTGAGACTTAATACTAAAAATTATTCCTCTTCTTTTTGTCCCATCATCATTAAAAATGCTTTTAGGAAAGGATCGATATTTCCGTTCATAACGCCATCAACATCACTGGTTTCATAGCCTGTACGAACATCTTTTACTAATTTATACGGCTGCATTACATAATTACGTATTTGCGAACCCCATTCGATTTTCATTTTTCCGGCTTCGATATCAGCACGTTGCGCTTGTTGCTTTTTTAACTCGATTTCATACAATTGAGAACGTAACATTTGCATGGCGCGTTGTCTGTTGTCTTGTTGAGATCGCGTTTCAGAACATTGAATCTGAATTCCGGTTGGTTTGTGTACCAATTGCACTTTGGTTTCAACCTTATTTACGTTTTGTCCTCCGGCTCCGCTGGAACGAGAAGTTGTAATTTCGATATCGGCAGGATTAATGTCAATTTCGATACTATCATCAACAAGCGGATAAACATAAACAGATACAAACGAAGTATGACGTTTGGCATTACTGTCAAAAGGCGAAATTCGGACTAATCTGTGTACGCCGTTTTCTCCTTTTAAATATCCAAACGAATAATCTCCTTCAAACTCTAAAGTGACCGTTTTAATTCCGGCAACCTCACCTTCCTGAAAGTTTAGTTCTTTTATTTTGTAGCCATAACTTTCGCCCCACATCATGTACATACGCATCAGCATTCCGGCCCAGTCGCAGCTTTCAGTTCCGCCGGCTCCGGCAGTAATCTGAATAACAGCGCTTAAACTGTCGCCTTCATCAGAAAGCATGTTTTTGAATTCGATGTTTTCGATATGAGCCTGAGTAGTATTGTAATGTTCGTCTAATTCTTCTGCAGAAAGTTCTCCTTCTTTATAAAAATCATACGCTAATTGCAATTCATCAGTAAGTTCGATGGCTTTGTTGTAATCTTCGATCCATTTTTTCTTGTTTCGAAGGTTTTTTACAATCACTTCGGCTTCTTTTGCATTATTCCAGAAGTCGGGTGCGAAGGTTTTTTCTTCTTCGTTGGCAATTTCAATTAGTTTGGCATCAACGTCAAAGATACCTCCTCAACGCACCAAGGCGCTCCACAATACCTTTTATTTGTTCGGTAGTTGTCATAAATTAATAGTAGTTTTTATGTTTTTAAATATTAGGCTCATAAAGTTCATAAGCGTAATTTTCTGCTACAAAAATAAGATATAGTTTTTAGATAACAGAAATAATTTTAACAGAAGAAAAAAAGAATATACGAAGTCAATACGATTCAATAATTATAGGAATACGATTTTTTTCGGTAAACCCAATAGTTTTTAAAATCGTTGGTCGAAATTAGATTTATTAATAGTAGTTTTATATGTTTTTTAGAAATATTGCGTTAATTTGGTTCAGAAGTAGTCTGCAAGTTAAAATTTATTAAAACTTGCGATTAATAACAAACTGTAATACGTAATTTTGCTATCCAAAAAGATATAAGTTTTATATGGAAATAAATTTAATTAGCGATACCATTACCAAACCTACATACGAAATGTTGCAGTATATGTTTAACGCCCAAGTTGGCGACGATGTATACAAACAAGATCCTACAGTTATCGAACTAGAGACCAGAGTAGCAGAATTTTTTGGTATGGAGGCAGGACTTTTTTTTCCATCAGGAACCATGGCCAACCAAGCTGCTATAAAATTACATACACAACCCGGAGAACAATTAATTGCCGATAAATACGCACACGTTTATCATTATGAAGGAGGAGGAGTTTCGTTTAACAGCGGCGTTTCATGCTGTTTATTAGACGGAAACCGCGGTATGATAACGGCGTCTCAGGTTGCAGCAGCAATTAACGATCCTGAGTTTTATCATAGTCCGTTAACGAGTTTGGTTTGTGTCGAAAACACGACCAATAAAGGCGGCGGCGCTTGTTATGAATTAGAAGATTTAAAAGAGATAAAAAAGGTTTGTGATGCCAATAATTTGAAATTCCACCTTGATGGAGCCAGAATTTGGAATGCATTGGTTGCCAAAAGACAAAACCCGAAAGAATTTGGAGCTATTTTCGATACTATTTCGGTTTGTTTATCAAAAGGATTAGGCGCTCCAATAGGTTCTGTTTTGTTAGGAAGTAAAGCAGATATTCACAGGGCGTTGAGAATCAGAAAGATATTAGGCGGCGGAATGCGTCAGGTTGGTTATTTGGCTGCAGCCGGATTATATGCTTTGGCACACAACATCGAAAGATTAGCCGAAGATCACCGAAGAGCAAAAGAAATTGCCGCAATTTTAAGCACAAAACCCTGGGTTTCTGCCATAGAACCTGTAGAAACCAATATTTTGATTTTCTCATTGGCAGAAGGTTACAGCGACCAGCTTTTAATAGAAAAATTAAAACTAAAAAACATTTTAATCAGTTCATTAGGACACAATAAGCTAAGAATCGTAATGCATTTAGATTATAAGGAAGTAATGCATACGTATGTAATTGAAACGCTTACGAAATTCTAAAATTTGTTTCAGTTTATTTTGTTTCAGGTTTCAAGTTTACGCGATGTATAACTTGAAACCTGAAACTTGAAACAAATTAAACTTTTACTTAAAAAGATCATCCATTCCCGGAATCATTGGCATATCCATTTTTGCAACGGCGTCAAGTTCTCTTTCGTTTACGTTTGTTGCTTTTTCAATCGCTTTATTCAGGGTTACAATTAAGTAATCTTCAAGTTGTTCTTTGTCTTCTAATAAAGAATCGTCAATAGAAATTGATGTTACTTTTCTATTAGCCGTTAATGTTACTTTTAATAATCCATCAGCACTTTGTTCGTCGATTAAAACGGTATCCAAACGCTTTTTTGTATCTTCAATTTTTTGTTGGGTTTCTTTAAGTTTGCCCATCATTCCCATTAAATCCATTTTGTTGATTTTTAAATTATTTCAGACAAAATTAGTATATTGCTGTATTAAATCAATAGAATATTTTATGAAAAAAATAATTTGGTTCTGTTGGGTTTGTAGTATTTTTGCTCCTTCGTATTTAAAAACTAATGCTTAATCAATGCAAAACGATATAATGGCTCCAAAAGCCAAAGTAATTCCAAAAACACTTAAAAAACATAAAGAAGCCCGGATTGATAACTATTTCTGGCTTAACGACCGCGAAAACCCTGAAGTTATCGATTATTTAAATCAGGAAAACTCGTATTATGAGAGTATGACTGAGCATACAAAAAAACTGCAGGAATCTTTATATGAAGAAATGAAAGGCAGAATTAAGGAAGATGATTCATCTGTTCCTTATTTTTATAATGGATATTATTATATCACCCGTTTTGAAACCGGACAGGATTACCCGATATTTTCCAGAAAAAAAGCAAGCCTTTCGGCAGAAGAAGAAATTTTGTTCAATTGTAATGAATTGGCAAAAGGACATGCTTATTTTAAATTAGGAGGTTTGAGCATCAGTCCGGATAACAAATTTGCAAGTTTTGGAGTTGATATTGTTGGAAGAAGAATTTACACCATTCAGTTTAAAAATTTAGAAACCGGAGAAATTTTATCAGATAAAATCGAAAATGCCACAGGAGGATCGGTTTGGGCAAATGACAATAAAACTGTTTTTTATACCAAACAAGATGAAGTTACGTTAAGAGCTGATAAAGTTTTCAGACATAAATTAAATACCGATTCTGCAGCTGATATTTTGGTTTTTAATGAAATAGATGATACTTTTAATGTTTCGATAAGCAAAGAAAAATCAAGAAAATATATTGTAATAGGTTCAGGAAGCACATTAACGACTGAATACAGAATTCTAAACTCTGATAATCCGGACGGAGAATTTGTGGTGTTTCAGCCTCGTGTTCGTGGTTTAGAATACAGTATTTCGCATTACGAAGACTCGTTTTATATTTTAACGAACAAAGACAAGGCGACGAACTTTAAACTGATGAAAACGCCTGAAAATAAAACAGGAAAGAAAAATTGGGTTGATGTTATTCCGCATCGCGAAGATGTTTTGTTGGAAGATATCGAAATCTTCAGAAACTATTTAGTGGTTGAAGAAAGATCAAACGGATTGAATCATATCAGAATTATGCCGTGGAATGGCGAGCCGGATTATTATTTGCCTTTTGGCAGCGAAACCTACAATGCTTACACCACAACAAATATTGATTTTGACACAGATGTTTTGCGTTACAGTTATCAATCGCTTGCAACGCCATCGTCTGTAATTGATTTTAATATGACAACCAAGACCAAAGAAATCTTAAAAGAACAACAGGTTTTAGGCGGAAAATTTGATAAAAATAATTACGTTGAAGAACGCGTTTGGGCAACTGCAACTGATGGAATAAAAGTGCCAATTTCTATGATTTACAGAAAAGGCTTACAGAAAAATGGCAAGAATCCGTTACTGCTTTATGCCTATGGTTCATATGGAATTACTATGGATACTTATTTTTCATCGACAAGACTTTCGCTGTTAGACCGCGGTTTTGTTTACGCCATTGCACATATTAGAGGAGGAGAGGATTTAGGAAGGCAATGGTATGAAGATGGAAAACTGTTAAAAAAGAAAAATACCTTTACAGATTTCATCGATTGCTCTAAATTTGTAATTAACGAAAAATATACATCTCCTGAACATTTATATGCAGAAGGAGGATCTGCCGGAGGACTTTTGATGGGTGTTATCGTAAATGAAGCGCCTGAATTATATAACGGAGTCATCGCACAGGTACCTTTTGTAGATGTTATTACAACAATGCTGGATGACAGCATCCCGCTTACAACAGGAGAATATGACGAATGGGGAAACCCAAATAATAAAAAATATTACGATTATATGTTATCGTATTCACCGTACGATAATGTAAAAGCGCAAAATTATCCTAACATGTATGTATCTACAGGATTGCATGATTCGCAGGTACAATATTGGGAGCCAGCTAAATGGGTAGCCAAATTGAGAGATGTAAAAACAAATAATAATTTATTGTTTTTAGATATCAATATGGATGCCGGACATGGTGGAGCTTCAGGACGTTTTGAGGCTTTGAAAGACTTAGCAAAGGAATTTAGTTTTTTATTAGATTTAGAGAAAATTAAAAGCTAATTAGAAATTTTTTGTTAAATTTGCAACCTATCAGGGTTATTTAAAAATACCTTTGATTAACTATTTTTTTATGAAAGAAGAAATAAACGCTTATAATAATGTTTTAGAGTTAATAGGTAATACCCCACTTATTAAGCTAAATAAAATTACCGAAGAGTTAGAAGGAAATTTCTATGCAAAGGTAGAAGCTTTTAATCCAGGACATTCCTCAAAAGATAGAATAGCGTTATATATTATTGAAGAAGCCGAGAAAAAAGGAATCTTATCTCCAGGTGATACCATTATAGAAACTACATCAGGTAATACAGGTTTTAGTCTGGCAATGGTAAGCATTATCAAAGGCTACAATTGCATTTTGGCTGTAAGTTCAAAATCATCGAAAGATAAAATTGACATGCTGAGGAGTTTAGGCGCAAAAGTATATGTTTGTCCGGCGCACGTTTCAGCAGATGATGAAAGATCATACTATAACGTAGCCAAACGTTTGCACGAAGAAACAAAAGGCTCAGTATATATCAATCAATATTTTAACCAGCTAAATATTGATGCCCACTACAACTCTACAGGTCCTGAAATTTGGGAACAGACAAAAGGACAAATTACGCATCTTATTGCATGTAGCGGAACTGGAGGAACGATTTCAGGAACGGCAAAATTCTTAAAAGAACAAAATCCAAATATTAGAATCTTAGGTGTTGATGCTTTTGGATCAGTTTTAAAGAAATATCACGAAACAAGAGAATTCGATAACAAAGAAATTTATCCATATCGTATTGAAGGATTAGGTAAAAACTTAATTCCGTCAGCTACAGATTTTGATATTATCGATAAATTCATGAAAGTAACCGATGAAGAAAGTGCCCACTCCGCAAGAGAAATCACCAGAAAAGAAGGTTTGTTTGTAGGTTACACTTCAGGAGCTGTAATGCAGGCAATTAAACAATATGCAGAAGAAGGAGAATTTACAAAAGAAAGCAATATAATAGCTATTTTCCCGGATCACGGTTCTCGTTATATGAGTAAAGTATTTAGTGATGACTGGATGAACGAACAAGGATTCTTTGACAGTGTCAATGAAGAAGAAGTTCAAAAAATTGAATTTGTAAAGTAGTAACTGCTTTTTAAAAATATACAACTCCATTTGTTTTTAGCAAATGGAGTTTTTTTTTGTAAAAATGCATTTACAAATACCTATTATAAATGTTTTTTAGTGCTACAGAGTGTGAATTTTATGAGAATACCGTATTAATACTTAAATACTGTTTTGTAAAGTTGAATTAAATTTATAGTTTTAACAAAATTAATGGATGAATAAATAAATTTAATTAAGAATTTAAAACCATCAGTTTTGATTATTTAACTTACCTGCTATTATTACATGAATACCGTTTTAAATACCCTAAAATCTGTCAATATGAATAAATTGTTACTGACATTAATGTTTGTAAGTTTTTTTAATGCGAATGCTCAAAATCCTGTTCAGGAATTCAATTTTAATGGAAACATGAGTAATATCGATAAAACAATTTCCTTTTTAGGAACCTCTATTTTTGTACCTGACAGAATGGGAGTTGCCAATGGCGCTTTACGACTTACCAATAAGGCTTTGCAGACTGTTGTAGGCGATCTTCCGCAAGATAATAAACCAAGATCAATATCGATTTGGGTAAAATTTAATACCATTGCTTCAGCAAATTATATTTTTGGATATGGAAGTCCGGCAAATGCACAATATTTTGGTTTGACGCAGCAAGGTGCAGCAGGAGCCAATTCTGATTTAAGTCTGACAGGTTTTGGTGCTGCAAATGATGTAGTAGTATCAGTTCCGCTTGCAAAAGCCATTTGGTATCAATATAGTGTAACTTATGATGGAACAACTTCTAAAATATATCGTAATGGTGAATTATTAAAATCATTGGGCGGAATTACCCGCTTAACAAAAGGATATATTTTAAGATTGGGACAAATGAATGCCAATGTTGGGATTAATGCTGATATAGACGACCTTAAAATATATAATGTTGCAATGACAGATGAGCAGGTTATGGAATCTTATACCAGTTCTAAACCTTTAGCTCCTGTGGTTGCAGAAAAAGCAGTAGTAAAAAAAGGCAATACAGAAGTAAAAACTGATATAAGAAATACAACCCCAGTACCAACTGCAAATATAGCAGTTGCAAAAAAGGTGGAAATTTTCTCTCAGGGAAAAAAAATAATTGGAACCAATGCTTCAAATATTACCGACTTACCAGAAGGAACTTATTTATTGAAAATAACAAACGGTCAAAATTAAAAATTGCCTTTTATGAATAACCGTTAACATTGTTGCTTTTAAAAATATGAAACTTCATTCGTTTTTGCGAATGGAGTTTTTTTTTCGAATTGTTTGTAAATCTATAGATTTTATATGATTTAATTTCTGAATATTTTGGTTTATGGGCGAATGTTGATTTTTGTATTTTAATTACAAATACCGTATTTATACGTAAGAATGTATGTGTTTCATTGAAGTAAATTTATACTTTTAATAATATTATTAAAAGTATAAATAAATACAATTGAGCGTTTAAAATCATCAATTTTGGTTATTTAAACGATTATTTAGGTTAGTTATCGAAAAAATTTTCGACCAAATGCTTAAAAATATAGTTTAGCAATGTTAAAATGACACCATGTTTTAATGTCCTAAATCTATTATTATGAAAAAATTTCTACTCACATTAATGTTTGTAAGTTATTTAAATGCTAATGCTCAGAGTCCTATTCAGGAATTTAATTTTAATGAAAGTTTGGTTAATACTAAAAATACAACTTCGTTTATGGGCACAGAAAATTTTGTTCCTGACAGAAATGGAGTTATAAATAGTGCACAAAGACTGGTTAAGAAAGGTATGGAAGCGATTATAACCAATCTTCCTCAGGGAAATAGTGCGAGGACAGTAAGTATTTGGGTTAAATTAAACGACATTTCTGCAGCAAATTACATTTGGGGTTACGGAACAGCATATAATGCACAATATTGTGGTTTATTGCAGCAAGGCACAAATTCTTCTCATTCAGATCTTAATTTAGCAGGCTGGGGTGCCACGAACGATGTTATTGTATCAACGCCAATTGCAAAAGAGGTTTGGTACAATTACGCGATAACATATAATGGAAAAGTTTCTAAAATATACCTTGACGGGAAATTATTGAAATCTGTAAACGGAATTACACGTTCTACCAAAGGAAATATTTTTAGATTAGGAGAAATCAATACTACTATTGGCATCAATGCAGATATAGACGATTTAAAGATATATGATGTTGCCCTGACAGACGAACAAATCATAGAACTTTACGACAGTTCTAAACCCGCAATTATTGCAGCACCAGAAACTGTTGCGGTTGCCAAAACTACAAAAACTGCTAAAGTAAAAGCAGCAACAAAATCTGCACCATCAAATACTATTATTGCGACAGCTGATATAAATGAAATTTCTAAGAATGTTGAGGTTTATTCGCAAGGACAAAAAATAATAGGAAATAATTTAATGAGTATAAATAATCTTCCGGAAGGAACTTATTTATTGAAAATAACGAATAACCCATCAAAAAAAATAACTTCAAAATAAAAATTAAGATCTGGTTAATATAAAATAATTAGTTAGTTTTTTACCTTGTTTAGTAAGCATTAAATTTTTGGAACAGTGAAAAAAAGCCTTATGAAAATGATTTTTCAAAAGGCTTTTTTGTTTTCTAATGCTTTTTTTGTTGTCCTGGTGCATAAGCTTTGGCGCTTTTGCTGCCGGACATTTTTTTAGCCTGACCCGGAGGGATTTTATTTGAATTGCCTGAAGTGTATGTATGTGTACTACAGCTTATTGTGCTAATAGCAACAAACAGAATTACCATAGTAACAACGGCAAATTTGATGTGTTTAGATGTTTTCATAAATTATTTTTTTGCTTATTCAAGTTAGCACAAATATAATTGTTACTATGAAATTTACTTATTTTTCACACTAGTTTAAAATCGTTAAAAACAACAAAAGCGCTGAATCTACAGCGCTTTGTTTATTTCTGATAGGTATGTTCTTAACTTATAACGCTAATCACAACAAATAAAATGACCAGAATAATTACGGCGAATTTTGTGTATTTAGATGTTTGCATAATATATTTATTTAAAATTAAACTTGAGACGCGCAAATATAATAGTTTATTTTAATTGAAGTAAATTTCTTTCAAATATTATATAAAAAACATCTCAATTTTAGATTTTAAAAAAAAAAAAGAAATTACTTCCCAACCTTTTTATTCAAAATGTACTCTATATAATTAGTAATCATTTTTTGAATGATTTTAACTTAAAAATATATAGTATGAAAAAGAAATTCACCTTAGAAATAGCAACTCCCTGTTCTGAAAATTTTGATAAAATGATTCCAAATTCAAAAGGTTCATTTTGTGATTCTTGTGCTAAAAACGTAATCGATTTAAGTAAAAAATCAAATGCTGAAATCGCCAGATTTATTGTAGAATCTAATGACAAAAATATTTGTGCCCGACTAAAAACAACGCAATTACAAGAAGAATTCGAATACAATGAAATCTCTAAAATCAATAACCTTAAATATGCTGCAATTGCAGCTTCGGTTTTACTAACATCGAGTGTGGTTGCACAAGAAAAAGTGCCGGTGGAAACGGAAATAAATAGTCCGAAACTCAATAATCATATAGTGGGTAAAATTGCTTATAATCAAAATTTTAAAGAAGAAATTTCGATACTAGTTCAGGGAAAATTATTAGATAGTAAAACCAATAAACCTTTAGATTCTAAAACCTATTCGAACTTAATGATTAACATTAATAATTTGCCAAATTCAGTAAAAGTAGATCCAAAAACAGGTGAATTTTCTATTCCGGTAATTGTTTTAAAAAACGCTAAAACCTTGGAGATTAATATTCAAAGCCGCGATTATTATTTATCCAAAACAATACCTTTTGATAGTAATTCCGTAAAAGGAAATATTCTTTTGCAAGATATTATTATTGAGACAAAAGAAGAATTGAATAAAGTTTATATGTTGGGAGGAATAGGCGTAAATTATGTGGATAAAAAAGGGAGTAAGGAGATTTGAAATAATCAATTTTAGAAGTTGAAATATTGTTATAAATAATAGCCTTTTGAATTAGTCAGAAGGCTTTTGATAAATTATAAATTTGTATCAATAGACACTTCTGCGGTCGGGGTTTTATAAATTGATAATTTCTAGAGATCGTTGACAGTTTCCTCTTGTAAGCCATTTATAAATTCTTCAAAGCTATTGGCAACTAATTCAAAAGCATCATTTTTTGTTTTCCACTCCATTTCCATTTGATATAAAAAGATTTTATCCATAGATTCTTCATCAAATAATATACAAAATACCCAACCTCCATTATCTATAGCAAACGGCAGTTTTTTTCCTAAGTTTTCTTCCTTGAATTCTTTGGTAAAATCATACATCATTCTATAATTTATAAATTGTGAAATTATAAATAACTTTCCATCATTATTTCTAAACTTATTTTCCTTTACAGACAAATCAGCATATTCGGAAATAAAATCTTTAATAGTATGAGGTATTTTGATGCCAACTTCATTTTCAATTCTCATGTATTGATGTGATAAAAACCTATCGCTTAATGTTAACTTTCTCATCTTCTCATTTTTATTTATCTGTCATCTTAATTTTTGCCATTATTTCATCTGTCAACAACGGATCTTCCCATATCCCATGAATGTAGCTTATATCTTCTCCTAAACTATCTTCTCCGGCACCCCTTGGCTGATAATCATATTGCCAACGGCGAAACTCTATTAATAAATAATTTTTATTTGATTCTGTATCTTCAAACAAAACAATATTGGCGGGTAAATCATATAATTTATTTATAAAAGAGTTATCCGTAGTCAATCTCGATGGAAATACTTTATTAGTTATTAGCTTAACATTATATACTTTTCCGAAAAAAAATAATTCTTCCTGAGTAAATGGATTTTCTTTTAATATTTCATTAAAATGATAGTTAAACCTAATTTTATTTCCATTTAGCAGAAGAGAAATTTCCGGTCTGACCAATTCACTTTTAATTTTGCAAATTCCCGCTGAAAGCAATTTCTCATTTCCATTGCCCTGTATTTCATATTCAGTACAATAAAAGTCTTCTATTAATCGCATTTATCTTCTTTCAATTTGTAAGTTACTCAATTTTGAATACACCATAAATATTAAAACTCCAATATTCCCGATATTCATCAATGCCAAAAATTATTAGATAAGTATTATTACAGTCTTTAGGTTCTAATAATTGATATCGGTATAAATAACGTTCTTCCAGATTTTTCAGATTTTCAAGTTTATTAACCTGATGTTTTACTAAAGTATCAATAGTTATTTGCCCGTTTTCGATTATGTCATTCAGAAAAAAAGAAGTCTCAAATGATAAAATTACCTGATGTTTAATGCCGCCTTTTTCACAATAAAAACTAAAACTTAATTTCGAATAAAGATTTTGAGCAGCAAAACTATTTTCGCCTAATTGTATTTTTTTTACAAGGTGAATTTTATTCATAATTCGATTTTTGTTTATTTCTCTTTATTTCTTTTTGTTTTCTAAATAAATAGAATCTAATTCTTGTTGTAAAAGATTACCTCTAAAAGTTGATTTTTTTTGATCGTTTTTTACTTTTTCAAATTCTTCAATAGTTAAAGAATTAAGCCTTTGTTGTCTTTTTTCACGATTTAAGCAAATAAAAAAGCCCTGAAAAATTCAGAGCTTTCGTTTTATATAAAAAAAATATTATGCTTCTTGCATGGTATGATAAACGTTCATAACGTCATCATCTTCTTCGATTTTTTCGATTAGTTTTTCAACGTCAGCAATTTGAGCTTCAGTAAGCTCTTTAGTGATTTGCGGAATACGTTCAAAACCAGAAGATAAAATTTCAAGACCTCTGTTTTCTAATTCTTTTTGCAAAGCACCAAAGCTTCCAAAAGGAGCATAGATTAAGATTCCGTCTTCATCTTCAAAAACCTCTTCGGCACCAAAATCAATAAGTTCTAATTCCAGTTCTTCAGGATCAAGATTACCTTTTGCAATTCTAAAATTACAAGTATGATCAAACATAAACTCAACAGAACCTTGAGTTCCCATTGTACCATTACATTTGTTAAAGTAGCTGCGAATATTCGCAACGGTTCTGTTATTATTATCAGATGCAGTTTCAATCAAAATCGCAATTCCGTGAGGCGCATAACCTTCAAACAAAATTTCTTTATAATTGGCAGTATCCTTATTACTTGCATTTTTTATCGCGCGCTCCACATTGTCCTTAGGCATGTTAGCCGCTTTCGCGTTTTGTATTACAGCTCTTAATCTAGAATTGGCATCTGGGTTAGGGCCGCCTTCTTTAACCGCCATAACGATATCTTTACCAATTCGGGTAAATGTTTTAGCCATTGCTGACCAACGTTTCATTTTTCTTCCTTTTCTAAATTCGAACGCTCTTCCCATTACTGATTTTTTATTTTTGTGATGCAAAAATACGGTTATTCCTTATTTTTGCAAAATCAATTCTATTCTTTTTTCAATTGTTTCAAGTTTGAAGTTTCAGGTTTCAGGTTTGCTTAACTTTGGTGCAAAAGAAGATTGGTTTTATTGAAAAATTCCAATAAAAAAAATCCAAATTCCAACTCAAATTATCGCCATTATAACCGACAATCTCGTCATAAAATGACAAAACTTCACGCATTTACGGTTAACCTGAAACGTGAAACATGAAACGTGAAACAAAAAACTTTACTTCGCTGCATTAAATTCATTGATGACATTTACCGCTTCATTCAGGTACGGATTTGTTTTTAGATTATCGATCTGATATTGATTTATCGTCTTTTCATTTGGATAAACGCCCAATAGAAACTGATTTACCGTAGAATTATAAACATCCAGCGGATTATTCTCATTGTTAAAAGTATTGATTTCTGTCCAAAGAGAATTCACGTTTTTTTTCTGTTTAAAAACAGCGTCTAAAGTCATCGGAATCTCTGCTTTTGGCTTATTTACTAATTGATCAATTTTCAAATTAATCTTTTTGATATCATTAAAATAGGAGTTATTGGCCAATCTTGCCGAACTATTTTTTGCCAGTTTATCAATAAGAACTCTTTTTACATAAGGTCTGTATTTTAAAAACGGCTGAATACTATCGTTTTTAATCGCCGTAGGGAAATCACTTTCTTTTTGATAAACACCTTCATAAAATTCAGGCAGTACAACATCAGGAGTTACGCCAACAAATTGGTGGCTTTTTCCCGTAACCCTGTAAAACTTATTAATAGTGATTTTTAAAAAGTCAGTATTTTTATTTTCGTCAAGCGAAAGAATCGTTTGCATTGTAGCTTTTCCGAGCGTTGTACTTCCTAATAACAAAGCGCGGTTATAATCTTGCAAAATGGCCGAAAAAAATTCACTTGCCGAAGCCGTATTACTATTCACCAAAATCACAATTGGACCTTTATAAATCAAACCTTTATAAGGATCATTAATAACAGAAGTTCCTTGTTTATTATCGACAACAATCGAAATCGGACCATAATCAATAAACATTCCGGCCAGTTTAATCGCTTCTTCCATCGATCCGCCGCCGTTATCAATCAAATCAATAACAAGACCTTTTATATTATCACGTTCCAGTTTTATAACTTCGCGCGCAACATCATCGGCACAGCCTTTTCGGCTATTTCCGTCTAAATCAGCGTAGAAACTCGGAATCTTAATATATCCAATTTTACTATCCTTTCCAATAATGAAACTAAAAACCGAATTATCTTCATCTTTCATGACTTGTTTCTCAATATAAACATCAAAACTTTTACCCGAATTCCGTTTCAGCGTAAGCGTAATACTTTTATTAGATTCTGATAAAATCATCGTCGAAATAGATTCTAACGAAGAACACGAAACCTGCAAAGTCTCTTTTTGGTTGGATATCGAAACAATCTGATCGCCTTTTTTAATTTGTCCCGTTTTATAAGCAGGGCCATTTGGGTCGATTTCATCAATAATAATTTCGTTTTTCTCATTTAGATTCACGCTCATTCCCAATGATAAATGTTCCTTAGATAACGAAGCCACAAAACTATTTTTAGAATCATCGCTAAAATAAGCCGTATGCGGATCGAAATACGTACAGAAAAAATTATAGAAGTTTTCTTCCTGTTTCAATTTAGTTTCCAAAAGCGTGTTTATTCGGCAGATTTCATTAGATAAAATCATTTTTTTAGAAGCAGATTCTATCGATTTAAAATTCGCTTTAAGCGAATCCAGATTATCACTCGTTTCCGCAACTTCATCTAAAATCTGATAACGAAGTTTTTTCGTCCAGGCTTTTTCCAACCCCTCTTTTTTAAGATAAAAAGGAAATGCTTTTTTATAAAACCGAATCGTATCTTTTATAGTATAATCAATATTTCCGGCATCAATTTTTTCCAGAACAGATTTCGTTCTCAAAAGAGCATTTTTATACGTAGAAGAAATATCAGTCAGAAAACGGCAATCATCTTCCAGAATTAAATCGTCTAAATTCGTGCGGTATTTATTCGCCATATCGTCGTATTCCGTCTTCAAAAAGATATTTCGGGAAGGATCTAATTCATTGATAAGATTATCAAAAACAAAAATAGACAAACTATCATCTACCGGTTTTGGGCGTATATGTTCGGCTTGAATAAGGGCATTTATTTTGTTTACTATTTCGCATGCAGGGTCGCTATTTTGACTAAATAGAAAACTGGTAGTGAACAGAAATACTACTAATATTTTTTTCATAGATATAAACTCATCGTTTACATTAAAATTACATTTTATTTTTTGATAAAAAGTTACAATTTTTCTAAAATTTCTTACATCAAAGTGATTTATTTTAACAAATTATCACAGACGCTTTGTGCAGAAAAAAAAGCCACGAATTCACGAATTTGTTTGATAATAATTCGTGAATTTGTGGCAAAAAAAATGCGCTACTTTTTGAGTAACGCATTTTCTATCAATTTATATCTTAAAACTATTTCTTATAAAAAGGTAATTTTACCACTTTAGCCGGAACATCATTTTTTCTGATTCTGATAAAAATGTCATTGTCAACAGCGCTATTTGCAACCGTAACATATCCCAGACCAATTCCTTTATTCATAGAAGGCGACATCGTTCCAGAAGTTACAACACCAATTATCGCACCTTCTGCATCAACAATTTCGTAATCATGTCTTGGCACAGCACGTTCCTGCATTTCAAAAGCCACTAATTTTTTAGAAACACCTTCTTCCTTTTGTTTTTTCAAACCTTCAGAATTGGTAAAATCTTTATTGAATTTCGTAATCCAGCCCAAACCAGCTTCAAGCGGAGAAGTTGTGTCATTAATATCATTTCCGTACAAACAGAAACCCATTTCCAGACGCAAAGTATCACGAGCAGCCAATCCAATAGGTTTAATCCCAAAAGCAGCGCCAGCCTCAAAAACCTTGTTCCAAACCTGTTCAACTTCGCTGTTTTTGCAATAAATTTCAAATCCTCCAGAACCCGTATAGCCTGTAGCAGAGATAATTACGTGCTCAATTCCCGCAAAATCAGCCACTTCAAAATGGTAATACGGAATCGCAGCTAAATCTATAGAAGACAAAGGCTGCATTGCTTCAACCGCTTTTGGACCCTGAATTGCCAATAAAGAATAATCATCAGAAAGGTTTTTCATCTCAACACCCAAATCATTTTGAGCCGAAATCCAGTTCCAGTCTTTCTCAATATTCGAAGCATTTACAACCAGTAAATATTGCTCATCTTTCATTTTATAAACAATCAAATCGTCTACAATTCCGCCATCATTATTTGGTAAACAAGAATATTGCGCTCTTCCAATAGTCAAAGTCGAAGCATCATTCGAAGTCACTTTCTGAATCAAAGCCAAAGCATTTGGACCCGTCAACAAAAATTCGCCCATATGAGAAACGTCAAAAACACCCACACCAGTACGAACCGTCTCGTGTTCAGCGTTAATTCCTTCATAAGTAATAGGCATATTATAACCAGCAAACGGTAGCATTTTCGCTCCCAAACTCTCATGTATGTGCGTAAGCGCAGTATTTTTCATTGTGTTGTTTTATAAAATTGTGTCGCAAATTTATTCAAAAAATATCTAAAAATGACAGTCTAAATTATAAATTTCGCAATAATCAGGAGCTATTTCCTGCTATCCGCTATATCTTTTTGTTTTTAAAGAAAAAACCAAAAGGATACCGCTCCTATCAGGGCTAGGAATTTACGGTCAAAAGAAGCACTCTTTTATTCGAAATTTATGTAACTTTAAGTCATTGATTTTTTTCTTCTTACTTAAAATTAAGGTAGAATTTAGGGCATTGTGAAATTAAAAAATCCGTTTTTATCCGCGTCTTTACGAAGTAAATCCGTTTTATCCGCGTTACAACCATCCACAATCCAAAAGCAATCAAAAATTTAAAATAATACAATAGAAAATACGCCAAATGAAAGACCCGTTTTTAATCACAAAAGAAGATATACTAAAATTTTACAAACCCGTAAATCCTCATACACACAAAGGATTGCAAGGACATGCTGTAATTATTGCCGGAAGTTACGGCAAAATAGGAGCCGCCGTTCTCGCATCAAAATCCTGTTTAAAATCAGGCTGCGGACTCGTAACCACATTTACACCAAAATGCGGATATCAAATCCTGCAAATCACTATTCCCGAAGTTATGGTCGTAACCGATGAAAACGCCAATTTTATCACCAATATACATTTGCCGATAATTCCGCAAGCCATTGGCATCGGACCAGGAATCGGGCAGGAGTTAGGCACACAAAAAGCACTATTCGAATTTTTAAGAATCAATAAAACACCATTAGTTCTCGATGCCGACGCGCTGAATATCTTATCACAAAACCAAACCTGGTTAGAGTTAGTTCCCGAAAACACCATTTTGACACCTCATCCCAAAGAACTCGAACGCTTAATAGGCAAATGGAATTCAGAATCCGAAAAATTTCAAAAAACAATTGCATTTTCTCAAAAATATAAAGTGATAATCGTCATGAAAGGCGCGCCAACCTACATTATCAACCAAACCGAAATCTACGAAAACACAACCGGAAACGCCGCACTCGCAACCGCCGGAAGCGGAGACACCTTAACCGGAATCATAACAAGTTTTCTCGCTCAGGGTTATGAACCCAAATATGCCGCAAAATTAGGCGTCTTCCTTCACGGATTAACCGCAGATATTGCATTGCCACAAACAGGATATCAGTCCTTTATAGCATCAGATATTATAGAAAATCTGGGAAAAGCTTTTTTGGAATTGGAAGCTTAGAAAATGTGACAATTAGAAAATGTGGCAATTAGATAATTAGAAAATGTGGCAATTAATTAGGACACAAACTCATAAAATTTGCTTATAGACTTTTGTTTATAGACTAAAGTTTATATAAAATTAGTCATTGTTTTTAACCAAGTCTTAATGTCAGGCTGAGCGAAGTCGAAGCCCACGTTCCAATTGGCACGCCTTCGACTTCGCTTAGGATGACAAAAATGACGATAATTGGAATTTGGAATTTTTAAATTGAAATTTTGATCAGGCTATAGCAAACTTTGCGCACCTTACGTTAAACAAGCAAAAAATTAAGAAGTCTAGGCAACTCTAAAAATCTAACCATCTAAATTAGTAAGTTTGTATTTCATTTTATAAATATGAAAAACAATTTCGATCTCAGAACCGTAAATGTTACGCGATATATAACACCTTTGCGCGAAGGCGGTTCTTTACCCGCTTTGGCAGAAGCCGACGACGATTTTAAATATGTCTTAAAATTTAAAGGAGCCGGACATGGCGTAAAAGCGCTGATTGCCGAATTAGTGGGCGGACAAATAGCAAAAGCTTTAAAATTGCAGCTTCCGGAATTGGTTTTTGCCAATCTTGATGAAGCATTTGGAAGAAGCGAAGGCGACGAAGAAATTCAGGATTTACTGCAAGGAAGCCAGGGATTAAATTTAGCGCTTCATTTTTTATCGGGTGCCATAACTTTCGATCCCGTTGTAACCACGGTTGGTGCCAAATTAGCATCGCAAATTGTTTGGTTAGACGCCTACATTACAAATGTCGATCGTACTTTTAGAAACACCAATATGTTGATTTGGCATAAGGAATTATGGCTGATCGATCACGGCGCGTGTTTGTATTTTCATCATTCATGGAACAATTGGGAACAACATGCCAAAAGCCCGTTCGCGTTAATAAAAGATCACGTTTTATTGCCGCAAGCCGCACTTTTAAAAGAAGTTGACGCCGAATATAAAACACTTTTAACACCAGAAATTCTTGAAGATATTGTAAACACAATTCCAGAAGAATGGCTGCATTGGGAGGATACAGATGAAACTCCCGAAGCGTTGCGAAACGTATATTTACAATTTTTGCAAACTAGATTATTAAATTCCGAAATCTTCGTAAACCAAGCCCACAATGCAAGATAGTCACTTATATGAGTATGCCGTAATTCGCGTAGTACCAAGAGTGGAGCGCGAAGAATTCCTAAATATCGGAATCATTTTATTTTGCAAAAAAGCGAAGTTTATAAAAGTATTAGCCCATATTGACGATGCGAAAGTTGCAGTTCTTTCAAACGATTTTGATATTGAACAATTGCACTGCAACATAACAGCATTAAAAAAAATCGCAGCCGGAGACAAAGATGGCGGACCAATTGGCACAATGGAAATTCCGGAACGTTTTCGTTGGTTAACAGCAATTCGAAGTTCAGCGATACAAACCTCAAGACCACATTCAGGATTATGTCAGGATTTAGAAAAAACAATTCAGCGTTTATTTGAAGAATTAGTTCTTTAAAGGAGGTTCAAAGAGGCAAAGTAACAAAGGTCCAAAGGTTTTCTGTAGACCGACTTCATAATTGTTTAAAAAATCGCGCAAAGTCGCAAAGTCGCAAAGTTTTGTTTAATTATTTTTCTATGCGTCTTTGCGTCTTTGCGCGATTAAAAAAAACTTAGCAAATCTCTGCGGTAAAATCAGTAATGATCGAATTAAAAATCCAATATTCCACAAAGACATTCATTAGAAAAATGAAGCATTATATTTTCCTTTTTTGGATTTTCAATGACTAATAAATCATAAGGATTTAGATCGTATGGTTTCTCATTAATTTTAATAACGGTTGTAGCTAAAGAAAATAAAATTATCATTTGCTCATTAAAATTCTGATCACCATTCGTTATTTTTAGTTGGTGATGGCCTGTTTTTTCAGAAACCATCCAATTAAAATCAATACCTTTTGTATAAGAAGTCACCTCATCATCCGAATTAAATTCCATGATTTCATATTTCTCATATACTTTTTTTTCTTTGTTAACCTCAATATCTAAGCAATTATCAAGCATAACCAGATATCGGTAAAAGCCTTTAAATTTGGTAAACTCCGAAGGTACTTTCTCTATTGTAGCACTGCTTATTCTGAATACAAAATCTCTATCGCTATAATTTGCAGTTTCCGGATAGATCATATATTCATATGTTAATCCACCGCTCCAAATAGAAACTTTGGTATCTTTTTTAGGCAAAAGACTTATGTTCATTTATTGAATATTTTAAAATGAATGTTGGGATTTGGTAAGTTTTTCTCCCTGCGTTCACGAACGGGACGTTTGCACAAGTAAGGGAAACAAAATTACATTACAAAATGGCTTTAGCCAAATGATTTGTGTTTTTTAGCTAAAGCCGAATTTGCCAATTTATATTAATTATGAAAATAGTATCTTACAAAAACAGTTTGTTTTTTACTGAAATTTATTTTCGTTTGAGAATTTTAAATATCTTTGAATTATGAGTACAGCAATAAAACCAAAACATATCGGCAGAAATATAAGCCGTATCAGAGAGCTTAAAGATATGAAACAGGAAGCACTGGCACAGGCTTTAGGAATAAGTCAGCAGACGATTTCGGCTATTGAAAACAGCGAAACTGTAGACGAGCAAAAACTAATTGAGATAGCAAAAGCTCTGGAAGTTTCAGTTGAAGCAATTAAAAACTTTTCGGAAGAAGCGGTTTTTAATATTATTGGAAATACTATTCAAGATAACGGTACGCTTTCAACTACTACAGGTAATTTTAATTGCACTTTTAATCCTTTAGATAAAGTAGTTGAACTTTACGAACGTTTGGTGCAAGCTGAAAAAGATAAAGTTGAGTATTTGGAGAAATTATTGAATGGGAAATAAACGTTTTTAAACATATATTAATAAAAAAGAGATCTTTTTAGATCTCTTTTTTATTCTATGAATTTTGTTTTTTTGTGTTCCGAGCGGGGTTATTTTTCAATTAACTAGAATTAAAAACTGACGATAAATATTTTTGAACCAATCATCACGGTAGTTGATGATTATTTTTCTGAGAATTATAATTAGATAAATACTTTCGATAAACAACATTATTATTCGTTGACAATCTGATAAGTTAAATTTCAGCAACATACAGTATGAACCCAAAACTATAGGAATAAAAGATGCAGATGCAAATGATGAAAGATTACTCATTCTATCCAAAAAGAAATTCGTTTCGGCTGATCCTTTTATTTTTATTACATTAAGACAGGAGAACACAATTAAATTATCTTTTTCTATTGAATTTCTATCATTTGAAGGTAAATTGAAAAATTCAATAACTTTTGTAATTAAAGTTTCTTTGGCTAGTTCCTTTTCAAATGATTTTTTGATAGTCCTCATTTTTTTTAATCTTTTTCGAAGTAATCTATTTACTAAAATTATTTGAATTTGAGATAACATAAAACCAATCAAAAAAGAAAAAACAATTCCAATAAATGTCAATGTGTTATCTTTTGAAATTTCTTCTGTTTTTATTACTGCAGATTTGAAATCGTGTTCAAAAATGAATAAGCCAAAATAAGATGTTAAAACTCCAGGAATAAAATAGATTATAAAATCCTTTAAAGATGGTATTTTTTCAAACATTGTTTAGGTATGGTTTTATGGTTTATTTGCTGTTGAGAGTTTCTTTCTTCTAGCGTTAAGCTGAAGGATAAATTATCTATTCTTTTTCTATCAGTTCTTCTGGAGGATGTACATATAATTCTAACTCAGGTTTTGTTCTAAGATGAATTAATTGCTTAAATTTCCTGTGTTCGATATCTTGAAAATATACATAAATTGAAGGAGATACTGGCAGAAGAAATCCATCTCCTATTTTTTCTTGTTCAGAAAAAGTAAAAGGTACATTCCACAAAGAACCTGCTTCCATCCAACGATTACCTCTGAATGGTCGATGCAAATTCTCAGGAGTTATGTTATGACTTAATTCAACTTCAATTTTTTCCATTAAAGCTCTGTGATTCTCGACTTTAATTTCCAGATTTACCTTAATCATATCTTCTTTACCTAATTGAATGAAAGGCTCTAATAACCTAATTTTTGCAGAAAATGAAGGGAGAATAGATATTGAAAATCTATATCTTTCCATTTTTAATGCGGTATTTTGTTGTCTAAAAGTTTTTACAAGATATAGTGCAGTGAAAGCTGTAACAAAGATCATTATCCAATCTGATATTGTTCCCCATATTTCAGCATCAAATGGAAAATAAGTTATTGTTTCTAGTTGATTAATCATAAAAAATAAAAAGTTTATTTCATATTAGGAAATTGCTTATCTAGCGCGAGCGCCTTAGTTGAGTCCGCTCTAATTGGTTTTTGAATTTCTTTATGTTCACGAGCGAGACGCTCACGTTAGTGGGGACTAAATTAAGATTTATGTTTCGGTTAAGCACTAATTTTCCAAATACAAAACCATCTTTAAATTCAGCCTAAAACCCCAATCTCGCCAAACTGCTGTTATATCGCGTTATTTCTTCTTTACATATACAGAAACTCTAAAATTATACGGCATAGGATTTCCTTCCAACGATAAGTCTATTCCATACTTCAAATGTGAATCTGCGGTTTCTTTCAAAATGCTTAATTTAATATTAACAATTTCGTACTTTTCATCGTCAACGATAACTTCATTTATTTCAGTTTCATATTTTGAATCCTCATCTATAAAAAAGAACCTTTTCAAAGTTTCGTAGTCTTCAGTACTAGAGAAAGGCTTTCCGTGACCTTCCAAATGGAAATTGATTTTACTCTTGATATTTTGTTCCATAATATTTTTTTTAGTAGTTCTCAATTAAAGTTTCGTGTGATAATACGCTATAAATCATTTATATTCGAAACAAACTTTCGCATGTACATCTAAAATCGGGTAGATAAGCAAATGTTTGTTTCGTTTTCTTATTTTCAAATATAAGTATTTTTAATTGCTAATTTTTACTGATTTCCGTAGTTGAAATATTTATTAGGGGTTATGCAATAAAAAAAGCGAGTAATTTTTTTTACTCGCTCAAATATCTTTGTATATGTTTTTTACCCCAAGAAACTCTTCAATTCCTCATAAGTCTTAATCTTCACGCTCACTTTTTCCTCATTAATTACACTTTCAATTTGTGTTGGAATCGGTAATGTAATTCCTAAAGCAGGTTCAACAACATCAAGGAATTTAATAGGATGAGCCGTTTCTAAGAAAACTCCAATCGCATTCTCATGCTTTTGCAGTTCTTTTTTCAAACCTAAATAACCCACAGCGCCGTGTGGTTCTGCGATGTAACCGTCAACTTTATAAATGTTTTTTAAAGCTTCTAAAGTTTCTTCATCCGTATAACTATAAGAAGAGAAATCTTTTTCGAAAGCTTTTAAATCATTGTTGTATAATTCCTGAATTCTAATAAAGTTACTTGGGTTTCCAACGTCCATAGCGTTAGAAATAGTGGCTTTAGAAGGTTTTGGGTCGTATTTTCCGTTTTCTAAAAATCTTGGTACCGTATCGTTTACGTTTGTAGACGCAACAAAATGTTCAATTGGCAAACCTAATTTCTTTGCCATAATTCCGGCGCAAATATTCCCGAAATTCCCGCTTGGACAAGAGAAAACCAATGGTTTGTTTTGGCTTTTCAACGCTTTGTAAGCAAAGAAGAAATAGAACATTTGTGGCAGCCAACGTGCAATATTGATAGAATTCGCCGAAGTCAGGTTTTTGTGTGCAAGACTTTCATCTAAAAACGCTTTTTTAACCATATCCTGACAATCATCAAAAACGCCATCCACTTCAAGTGCTTTAATGTTTTTTCCTAAAGTCGTCAGTTGTTTTTCCTGAATATCGCTCACTTTTCCTGACGGATATAAAATCACGACATCAACGCCGTCAACACCAAGAAATCCGCTTGCAACAGCTCCGCCTGTATCTCCGGAAGTGGCTACCAAAACGGTATTTTTACTGTCTTTTTTGTCTTTATTAAAATAGGCCAAACAACGGGACATAAACCGCGCTCCAACGTCTTTAAAAGCCATTGTAGGTCCGTGAAATAATTCTAACGAATAGATTCCGTTTTCAACCTCAACAACCGGAAAATCAAAAGATAAAGTCTCTTTTATAATTTCTCTTAAATTGTCCTCAGGAATTTCATCGCCCACAAATTGCTGAATCACATCAAAAGCAATATCGTTATGAGTCAGATTTTCGATTACATTAAAAAATGCAGGATTTAATGGCGTAATATTTTGAGGGAAATATAATCCTTTATCACTCGCTAATCCTTGAATTACGGCTTCTTTAAAAGAAACTTCCGGAGCATTATGGTTTAAACTATAGTATTTCATTTTTTACTTTTTATTTTAGATTTTAGAAAAAAGAGAATAGAGTATAGAAAATAGACTTTTCTTAAGATCAAATTCCAATTTTTATCCCGAGGCTTCGGGACCAAATTCCAATAATTATATTATTTGCGTCTTTTTTGTCATTTCGACGGAGGAGAAATCGCATCCAGTATTCGCCAACTGTGTGTCTTCACTCGTGTGATTTCTCCTTCGTCGAAATGACAAACTGTTCGTGCTATACTTTGCGCGGACTTCGACTTCGCTCAGTCTGACAAGCGTGGCGTATAATTTTTAATTTTTAATTATAAATTTTTAATTCTTTCAAAGAATTCTAACTCCATCCGGATTAATTTTCGAAACGTGAATTTCATACGGCAAATTCATTTTTTTGTAAACATCGCTCATGGCTTTGGCAATTTGGTCTGCGGTATTTTTTCCTCTGCTTAAAGCAAAAATCGACGGACCAGAACCTGAAATTCCGGAACCTAAAGCGCCGTTTTCTAGCGCCGTTTGTTTGATCAAATCAAATCCCGGAATCAAAACGCTTCTTAAAGGTTCTACGATTTCGTCATGAAGCGATCTTCCAATCAAATCGTAATCTTTGGTATATAGTCCGGCGATTAATCCGCCCACATTTCCCCATTGCATAATCGCGCTTTTTAGGGAAACGGTTTGTTTTAATACCGAACGCGCATCAGATGTTTTCAACTCAATTTGAGGATGAACAACCGTTGCGAACAATTCTTCCGGACTATCAATTCTGATAATATCAAGCGGAGCGTAACTTCTTACCAAAGTAAAACCTCCCAAAAGGGCAGGGGCAACGTTGTCAGCATGAGCGTTTCCGCTGGCTAATTTTTCGCCTTGCATCGCAAATTGCACCAAATCTTTACGGGAATACGGTTTTCCTAATAATTCGTTTATCCCGAAAACCGCTCCGGCAGAACTTGCGGCGCTGCTTCCAATTCCGCTTCCGGCTTTGATGTGTTTGTAGATTTCGATTTCAAATCCAAAATCAATCGGATTAAAATGGCTTTCATAAGCTTCTAACATTGCGACAGCCGCAACGCCCGAAACATTTTTATCAGTTTCCAAAGGCAAATCGGCACCCACAATTTTAGTAATGCGAACTCCTTTTTGTTCTACTTTCCGAACAATCATTTCATCGCCCGCATTGTCTAAGCAAAGTCCAAGTACGTCAAATCCGCACGAAAGATTCGCAATAGTTGCCGGGCAAAATAGTTTAATTTGTGTCATTTGTTATAGGTTCAAAGTGGCAAAGGCTCAAAGGTGCAGAGGTTTTTGCTACTTAATATTTTTTTATTTTAAGGTTCAAAGGGGCAAAGGTCGTTAGGTTCAAAGGTTCTTTGCTTTGTCCCTTTGCACCTTTGAGCCTTTGTACCTCATTAGATATTTCCAATTCGAATTACATCCGCAAAAATTCCTGAGGCAGTTACTGCTGCTCCGGCTCCGGCGCCTTTTATCAATAACGGCTGATCTACGTAACGATCTGTGTAGAAAAGTACGATATTGTCTTTTCCTTCAAGATTGTAAAACGGGTGATCTTTTGGAATGAATTGAAGGCCAACGCTTGCTTTTCCGTTTTCGAATTGTGCAACGTATTTCAATCTTGAATCTTTGCTTAATGCTTCTTTATAAATAGCTTCAAAATGCGCTGCATGTTTTGTTAATGAGGCAAAGAAATCTTCGTTGTTGGTTGTTGCCAAACAATCGGCAGGAAGGAACGATTCGTTTTCGATGGCGTCAATATCCATTTCGTAACCGCTTTCGCGAATTAAAATCAGGATTTTGCGGGCAACGTCTATTCCGCTAAGGTCGATTTTTGGATCTGGTTCTGTAAATCCCTGAACTCCGGCTTCTTTTACAACATCGTGGAAAGAATTGTTCTCATCAAAATTATTGAAAATGAAGTTTAAACTTCCTGATAAAACAGCCTGAATTTTATGCACTTTATCACCAGAGGCAATTAAGTTTTTTACCGTATCAATAATAGGCAATCCCGCACCAACATTGGTTTCAAATAAAAATGGGGCATTATATTGACGTGATAAGTTTTTTAATTTTTTGTAATTGTCATACGCAGATGAACACGCAATTTTATTGCAAGTTACAACGGCAATACTTTGTTTCAGAAACTGTTCGTAAGTTTCAGAAACTGTTGCATTTGCTGTAATATCAACAAAAATACTGTTACGTAAATTCATTTCTTTGGCACGTTCGATAAAAGCTTCTTTGTTTGCCGGTTCACCTTTATCTAAATCTGCCTGCCATTCTTTTAATGAGATTCCGTCCTCGTCAAAAAGCATTTTTCTGGAGTTTGACAAAGCGATTACGCGAACATTAATCTTCAAATTATCTTTTAAGAATTTCTTCTGATTGTGAATTTGCTCGATGAATTTTTCGCCCACATTTCCAACACCCATTACAAACAAGTTCAATTGTTTGGTGTTTTCTTCAAAGAAGTTTTCGTGTAATGTATTCAAGGCTTTTTTAACGTCTCTTTCGTTGATAACAGTCGAAATATTACGTTCAGATGCACCTTGCGCAATGGCACGAATGTTTACGTTATTTTTTCCTAAAGTACTAAACATTCTTCCGCTTAAACCCTGATGGTTTTTCATGTTTTCTCCAACCAAAGCAATAATGCAAAGGTCTTTTTCGACAATACATGGATCGATTTTATTTTGAAGAATTTCAACTTCAAAAGCTTTATTGATTGCAGCTTCTGCATTATCTGCATCTGAATTTAAAATTCCGATACAAATTGAATGTTCAGAAGAAGCCTGAGTAATAAAAATAACATTGATTTTTTCCTGAGATAATACTTCAAACAAACGTCTTGATGAACCTGCAACTCCAATCATTCCGGGACCTTCTAGTGTTAAAAGCGAAATATTATCGATATGACTGATTCCTTTTACAACCGAATTTTTAGACGAGACCTGATCAGAAATCAAAGTTCCTTCGGCTTCAGGCTCAAAAGTGTTTTTGATTAAAATTGGAATATTTTTTCTTAAAACCGGCTGAATTGTTGGCGGATACAACACTTTCGCACCAAAATGCGACAATTCCATCGCTTCCTGATAGGAAATATTTGCAATTGGCTGTGCTTGTTTTACAATTTTAGGATTTGCAGTAAACATTCCGTTTACGTCAGTCCAAATTTCTAATTGTGTTGCATCAAGCGCTCCCGCAATAATTGCAGCAGTATAATCAGAACCTCCACGGCCTAAAGTTGTTGTAATTCCGTCAAGAGTCTGAGAAATAAAACCAGGCAAAATATTGATTCTGAATTGATTTTCGGTAAAATATTCCTGAATCAAATTATTTGAAACTTCAAAATTTACAACCGCTTTACCAAAATTATTATTGGTTTTAATTAATTCGCGACTGTCTTTATAAGCAACATTTTTATCAATTTGCTGGTACGCCTGAGCAATAATATAAGACGAAAGCAATTCTCCAAAACTTAAAATAGTGTCAGCAGTTCTTGGAGATAATTCGCCCAATAGAAAACAGCCATCCAATAAAGTTTCTAAATGGTTGATGATTCTTTTTACGTGGCTTAATAAGCTGCTTTGTTCGCTAACCGGAATAAGTTCTTTTAAGGTATCAAGGTGTTTTTTCTCGATTTCGGCAACGATATCCCTAAAACTTTCATCGTTTGCAGCGGCTTTTGAAGCAGCTAATTGCAATAAATCCGTCACTTTGCTTAAAGCAGAAACAACTACAACTAATTTATCTTGTTTAGAATTTTGATTGACTATTTCGAGAACGAGTTTTATATTTTGTGCATTGGCAACCGAAGTTCCGCCAAATTTTAATACTTTCATTTTGATGATTTTTTTTTCTTTTTATGCAAATATTTTTATGTATCCAATGCCTTTCTTCTTTTAGAAAAAAGTATAGATAACCAGGATTATATGTAAAATGTATACCCCTAAGGGGTAGTAGTTGTTGTAGTAGAAATAGTTGTAGCAGCAATTGTAACTCTTGTTTGAGCTATCATTGTAGATTGATATTTTGCGCTGTTACTTTTCATTTTTGATTTTTCAAAAGTACAGTTTTTTCTAAAAGTTAAAAACTCAAATTTTCTTTTTACGAATATTTTAATAATTTAAATCTTAGGAATTTAATATTGAGTTTTTGTCAGCTTTGAATCTCTTAAATTGATGTATTCGTATATTTAGGCTTGTTTTTATTGTGGTTGATGAAAGTTAATGATCTGATTTTAAATAAAAATAGTAGTAAATACACACTATTAATCTATATGATAACTAGGAATTACTTTTTTGCTTAAATCTTCAAATCTTAAAAAATAAACTCTTTTTAAATGAACCTAAACGACTGGATTTTGCCTGATTCGGATTATGAAATAGATAAAACGGAAGAATTTAAATTGTTTAAATTTTAATTATTATGAACAAATGTTGCTTTTTAATATTGATTTGCTGAATTTTGACGTCTTAAATTACAAACAACATGAGAGAGATCCATTATATAAGTACTGAAACCTTAACTTTAGAAGCTTTACAGGAAATAATCGTTAATCAAAAAACACTTGAATTATCGGAAGAAGCAAAAGTAAACGTTCAGAAATGCCGTGATTATTTAGATAAAAAGATGGCGACACATTCAGAACCTATTTACGGGATAAATACTGGTTTTGGATCACTTTATAGTGTAAAAATCTCGAACGAAAACTTATCAAAACTTCAGGAAAACCTGGTAAAGTCACACGCTTGCGGAACAGGCGAAGAAGTTCCTGCCGAAATTGTAAAATTAATGCTGTTTCTTAAAATTCAGTCTTTAAGTTACGGATATTCAGGAATTCAATTGCAAACGGTAAACCGCTTAGTTGATTTTTACAACAATGATATTTTACCTATAATATATACACAAGGATCACTTGGAGCTTCTGGAGATTTAGCGCCATTGGCACATTTATCTTTGCCTTTATTAGGAGAAGGAGAAGTTTTGTTTGAAGGAAAAAAAGTAGCTTCTGCCGAAGTTTTGAAACATTTTGGATGGGAACCAATCGTTTTACAGTCAAAAGAAGGTTTGGCATTGTTAAACGGAACTCAATTTATGAGTGCTTATGGAGCTCATATTTTAATAAAAGCTTATAAATATTCGTATTTAGCAGATTTAATAGGAACTATTTCATTAGAAGGTTTTGACGGAAGAATCGAACCTTTCAACGAATTGATTCATTTTATTCGCCCTCATAAAGGTCAGATTGTTACGGCACAACGCATTAATGAATTTTTAGAAGGAAGTGAAATCATTGAACAAGAGAAAAAACACGTTCAGGATCCGTATTCTTTCCGATGTATGCCTCAGGTTCACGGTGCTTCAAAAGATGCGATTGATTATGTTCGAAAAGTATTCAAAACCGAAATTAACTCTGTTACCGATAATCCCAATATATTTATTGAAGCAGATCAGATAATCTCCGGAGGAAATTTCCACGGTCAGCCTTTGGCCTTAGCCTTAGATTTTATGGCAATTGCTTTGGCTGAATTAGGAAGTATTTCTGAAAGAAGAACGTATCAGTTAATTTCAGGATTGCGTAATCTTCCGGCATTTTTGGTTGATAATCCGGGATTAAATTCAGGATTTATGATTCCGCAATATACCGCTGCAAGCATTGCAAGTCAAAACAAACAATTGGCGACGCCATCAAGTGTGGACAGTATTGTATCAAGTAACGGACAGGAAGATCACGTAAGTATGGGCGCAAACGGAGCAACAAAAGCGCTGAGAGTTATGGATAATTTAGAGCGAATTCTGGCAATTGAATTGTTAAATGCTTCTCAGGCAATCGCTTATAGAGAGCCTTTGAAATCAAGTGATTTTATTGAGATGTTTTTGAGCAGTTACAGAGAAGTTGTGCCTTTGGTTAAGGAAGACAGAATTCTTCATTATGATATTGAAAACACAGTTTCGTTTCTGGACAGTTTCCAAATAGAAAACGATTTGTTAACAATGGCTTAACATTGTAGAATATTATTGAAGTAATTTTGCACTATCAAAAATATAAAAATGTCAATAAACAGTATTTTCCAATTTTTAGTGCCGAAAGACAAGAAATTCTTTCCACTTTTTGAAGAAGCTTCAAGCAATTTAATTGAATTAGCTTCTAATTTACACGAAGCTGTAAATCTTCCATTGAAAGAAAGAGAAGTTCTTTTTCAAAAAATTGACGAATTAGAGCAAAGAGGAGAAGACATTACCCGTCAGACCAATCTTGAATTGAGCAGAAACTTCATTACTCCGTTTGATAGAGAGGATATTCACACATTAATTACGTCTATAGATAACGTTGCTGATTACCTTCATGGTGCAGCAAGCAGAATGAGATTATATCAGGTTGATAAGATTACAAAATCGATCAGAAAAATGACAGAAATCAATCTTGAAGCTTGTCAGAATATTGATAGTGCGGTAAAAGAATTGAGTAATTTAAAAAACATGAATGTTATTAAGGATGCTTGTGCCAGAATTAATAAACTGGAAAACAAATCTGATAACGTTTATAATAAAGCAGTTTTTGAAATTTTTGAAAACGAAACAGACGCTAAAAATATTATTAAATATAAAGAAGTGTTATCTGTTTTAGAATCAGCAACAGACAAATGTAAGAGTGTTGCGAACATACTGGAATCTATTTCTGTAAAACATTCTTAATTCAATTTATTTCATTCTGAAGTTATAATTTTATGACGCTACTTATAATTATTATAGTATTAGCTTTAATTTTTGATTACATCAATGGTTTTCACGATGCGGCAAATGCTATAGCTACCGTTGTTGCTACAAAGGTATTAACGCCTTTTCAGGCCGTTCTTTGGGCAGCATTTTTTAACTTTCTGGCGTATTGGGTCTTCGGATTTGGTGTTGCGGATACTGTTGCAAAAACAGCGCATACTATGGAGATTAACCTGGTTGTTATTCTTGCCGGTGTTATCGCTGCAATTTGTTGGAATTTATTGACTTGGTGGTTAGGAATTCCTTCAAGTTCATCACATACTTTGATTGGTGGTTTTGCAGGAGCTGCTGTAGCTCACGCAATTGCTGTACACGGTTTTTCAGGTTATATTGGCGAAGATGGAGCTACTCATTATTGGTATGAAATCGTAAGTTGGTACAAAGCCGGAAAAGATGGCGGAATGCCCTCGGGAGTTATTATCATTATCGCTTTCATTGTTTTAGCGCCATTGCTGGGAGCACTTGCTTCGTATTTAATTTCGATTTGGCTGTTAAACGCTTCTCGTAAAAGTATTTTTCCTAAAATATTTACTGTTGCTTTAATGATTGCTACAGTTTGGGTTGTTAGCAGTTTAATGGTTCCATATTCAGAAATTGACAAACCCAGATTTGATTCTCATTTTTGGAGTGTAGCTTTTGATCCGCATAATATTAAATGGTTTTTAGTTGCTTTTATTATCTTAACAGTTAGTTTATTTTGTTTGATATTCAGCAGTTTGAATCTTCATCAGGCAGATGCTGCTTTGAAAAAAATGCAATTATTATCTTCTGCGGCTTTTAGTTTAGGTCACGGAGGTAACGATTCTCAAAAAGTAATGGGTATTATTGCTGCTGCTGTAGCGGTATATATTCACACAAATCCAGGTGTTCACATGGCTTCCTGGTTAGATGTTGTTTTGCCAAATGATGATATGGGCGTAAAAGGAGTAATGCCGGGATGGATTCCGTTAGCGTGTTATTCTGCTATTGCTGCAGGAACTTTAAGTGGTGGATGGAAAATTGTGAAAACAATGGGTTCTAAAATCACAAAAGTAACTTCATTTGAAGGTGTTGCTGCTGAAACTGCTGGTGCTTTAACGCTTTATTTTACAGAACATTTAAAAATTCCGGTAAGTACAACACATACGATTACAGGTTCTATCATTGGGGTTGGATTAACGAAACGTGTTTCTGCCGTTCGTTGGGGAGTAACTGTAAGTTTGATCTGGGCTTGGATATTAACGATTCCGATTTCAGCAATATTAGCAGGATTAGTTTATTTTATATTGAGCGTTTTTATTTCCTAGTAAAATGATTTTTGTGAAATGTGAGAGGTTTTGATCACATTTTATCGACATAAAAAAGGCTGGTTTCTTTATTGAAACCAGCTTTTTTGTTTTTTAATATTACTTAAAAAAAATGTCCTTAGATAAAAGTTTTAAAATTTTTACGGGCTGATTTTACAATTGTATAAACAGATCTTTGCAAAAAATATTGAAGATAAATCTATAAACAATAATTAGTAAAGATTAAGTAAATGGAAGCAATTTTTAAAAAACCACTAATCTTAAATGGAGAAAAAGACAATGTAGTTTTAGTGTATTCAAAATATATAATTGGAAATATTAAAAAGGAAATTGCTGATCTAAGTATTGAAGGAATTGACAAAGGTTTGTTAAATACTTCGCGCTTTGAATCTATTGTAAAAATTAAGGAAGTTTTTGCCTATAAGTTTAAACCCGGAAGCGATTCGCATATTACGTTTGGTATAAAAAATATTACCGGAACAAGTTATGTTACTATTGATTTTAAAGATGCTGAAACTACAAAAGAAGCTGAAATCTCTTTTATGGAGCAGTTTAGACAATTGGGTTTTAAACGAAAAGAAGAAAAACTTACACCAGTCAAAGCAGCAACTTTTCCGATACTATTTACTGTGATTATCGCTGTTGCAGGAAGTTTGCTCACGTGGTTTGCTTATGAACTTGAATCTTATGAGTTAACACAAACCGCAATTGTAAACGGCTATTTTTATTTGTTCGAAAAAACATTGAAATTTATAGGATGTTATCCTATTTTAATACTAACGGTTTTATTGCAAGTATGGTGTTTGTTTTGGATCTTTAAAAAAGTATCAAATCTTCCTTCCAGAATTAGTGCAAGAAGATAAGGTGAAATTCCAATAAAAAAAATCCAAATTCCAAAAGATTTGACTCGATTGGAATTTGGATTTTTTTATTGAAATTTAAGAAAAACTATTTTCTTAAATTCTTATGATTGTGTTTTCGTTTGTAATGTGTTTGTTTCAGATGGTTTTTATCTTCTGAAATAACACTGATTGTACCATCAATTTCTAACATACAAAGCTTTACATCAGTAAAATGTTCCAAACCATGCTCACGCATAGCTTCTTTTAATTCGTCGTGTGAAATGTCTAATTTGCTCAGGGCGTCAAAGTCTAATTTTCCATCATGAATTAAAATCTCCGGTTTATCTAATAGTAAATCGTTTAATATTTTGTATTTGTGTGTTAGTTTTTTGATCACAAAATTGATTACAAATAAAACCAAAGCTGCAACTAAACCTCCTGAAAGACTGGTGTCAGGACCAACCATTGCATTCTGAACAGAATTACTAATTAATAATATCAGAATAATATCGGCAGTATTTAATTGGGAAAGTTCTTTTTTGCCGAAAATTCTCAGGGCAATTGTCATGAAAAAATAGACAGCGACACTTCTTAAAAGAATGTCTAGATAGGAATATAGCGCCATTTTTTTTAGGGTTTAAATTTAAAAAAAGCTTTGTCAAGTTTAAAACTTTGACAAAGCTGCTAAATTAGATATGGATTATTAAGTTAGAATGAACTAACTAATTATTTTGAAATTCTTTTCAATCGCTTTAATCATTTCTCCGGCAACATCTTTGTTTGTAGCGCCTTCGATTCCTTCAAGTCCCGGAGAAGAGTTCACTTCTAACAATAATGGACCTTTTGAAGAACGAATAATATCAACTCCGGCTACTTTTAAGTCCATTGCTTTTGCGGCTTTTATCGCTATTTTTTTCTCTTCGGCAGTCACTTTTATTACTGATGCAGTTCCGCCAAGGTGAATGTTAGCTCTGAATTCTCCCGGCATTGCTTCACGCTGAATTGCGGCAACCACTTTTCCGTCAATTACAAAACAGCGAATGTCTTTTCCGTTGGCTTCTTTGATAAATTCCTGAACAAGAATATTGGCATTTAAACTTTTAAAAGCATTGATAACACTTTCTGCAGCTTTTTTTGTTTCGGCCAAAACGACTCCTTTTCCTTGTGTTCCTTCCAATAATTTTACAATTAAAGGCGAACCTCCAACCATCTTAATTAAATTGTCTGTATCAAGAGGAGAATTCGCAAATCCGGTTGTCGGAATATCAATTCCGCTATTCAAAAGCAATTGTAATGAATATAATTTATCACGTGATTGCGTTATGGCTGTAGCCGAATTTAAAACGAAAACCTTCAAAGCTTCAAACTGACGCGTTAAAGCACATCCGTAAAAGGTAATACTTGGTCTGATACGAGGAATTATAGCATCAAACTGATTTAATATTTTTCCGCCGCGATAATGAATTTCTGGGGTTTTAGCATCTAATTTCATATAACATTCTTTGATATTCAAAAAATGCATTTCATGGCCACGCATTTCGCCCGCTTCCATAATTCTTTTATTGCTGTACAATTCAGGATTACTGGCCAAAAGTCCAATTCGTAAACCAGAAGTTGCTTTTTCAGAGTTTTGGTATAATTCTTTTAAGGTTTCAGGCGATGGCTGTCCTAACATGTATTTTTCTTCAGGATCAACCAGTACGCGACCGCTCATGGCTTCGCGCCCCAAAAGCATACGAAAACCCATTGAGTCACGATTCGTCAAAGTCATTTCGATTGGCCATTTTATTTCGCCAAGTTTAATGCTGGTCTGGATTACATAACGATGTTCCCTGAAACCGCTTGAGCTTTTTACGATTCGTTTATCAACCAACGGAGCTTCGCAATGAATGATGGTCTTAATATTATTCTGAATTGGATTAATATCAAATTTTACCCAATTGGCATCATTTTTTATAAAAGGAGCTATGTTTATGGCGTGCATTGCCGAAGTTTTAGCGCCAGAATCCACACGAGCCTTGATTGTTGGGATTCCTAGTTCTGGAAATGAGCACCATTCTTCGCTACCTAAAATGACTTTGTTTTGAAGCATACGTTGTTTTATATTATAAGAATTTAATAGTCAAAAATAGCTATTTGCTTTTACTAAAGATAGTAAATTATATAAAAAAAATACCCGTTATGTTATGAAAACGTAACGGGTATTTTAATTTTGTTATAAATTTAAACTAATTTATTGATTAGTCGGCTCTTCGGCTTTATGTATTTCTACTGAAAGTTCCTGAGAGTCATCTTTAAGATCCATTAAGATTTCATCACCTGAATGTATTTTCGAAGTTATGATTTCTTCTGCCAATAAATCTTCAACATATTTCTGGATCGCTCTTTTTAGAGGTCTTGCTCCAAATTGTCTGTCAAAGCCTTTTTCAGCAATAAATGCTTTTGCTTTATCAGTAAGGTTTAATTTGTATCCTAAATCTGCAATACGTGAATAAAGTTTTGCAAGTTCGATTTCGATAATCAAATCAATATCACCTTTTTCTAATGCGTTGAATACGATTACATCATCAATTCTGTTTAAGAATTCAGGAGCAAAGGTTTTTTTCAATGCATTTTCGATAATGCTTTTTGAGTTTTCATCGGCTTGAGCCACTTTTGCAGCAGTTCCAAATCCTACACCTTGTCCAAAATCTTTTAATTGACGTGCTCCAACATTTGATGTCATAATAATGATAGTGTTTTTAAAGTCGATTTTGCGACCTAAACTATCTGTCAAATAACCATCGTCAAGAACCTGTAGCATCATATTAAATACATCCGGATGCGCTTTTTCGATCTCATCCAAAAGGACAACACAATATGGTTTTCTACGCACTTTTTCAGTCAATTGACCACCTTCTTCATATCCTACATATCCCGGAGGCGCTCCAACTAAACGAGAAATGGCAAATTTCTCCATGTATTCGCTCATGTCGATACGGATTAACGCATCTTCAGAATCGAATAATTCTTTTGCTAAAACTTTCGCTAATTGTGTTTTACCAACTCCTGTCTGACCTAAGAAAATAAACGAACCAATTGGTTTGTTTGGATCCTTAAGTCCGGCTCTGTTACGTTGAATAGAACGGGCAATTTTTAAAACTGCTTCGTTTTGGCCAATTACTTTGTTCTGAATTAATTCAGGTAATTTAGCCAGTTTGTTACTTTCTGTTTGAGCAATTCTGTTTACAGGAATTCCGGTCATCATCGAAACAACGTCGGCTACATTATCTTCTGTAACTTCAATTCTGTTGTTTTTAGAATCTTCTTCCCATTGTTCTTGTGCAATTGCAAGATCTTTTTCGATACGTTTTTCATCGTCACGAAGTTTGGCAGCCTCTTCATATTTTTGTTTTTTGACTACCATATTTTTGTTTTCGCGAACTTCTTCTAACTGACGTTCTAAATCAAGAATTTGTTTAGGAACATCAATATTAGTAATGTGTACGCGAGATCCTGCTTCGTCAAGAGCATCGATAGCTTTGTCCGGTAAGAAACGCTCAGACATATATCTGTTTGTTAATTTAACACAAGCTTCAATTGCTTCCTGCGTATAGGTTACATTGTGGTGATCTTCGTATTTGTCTTTTACGTTATTTAAGATTGCAATTGTTTCTTCAACAGAAGTTGGTTCAACAATTACTTTCTGGAAACGTCTTTCAAGAGCTCCGTCTTTCTCAATATATTGTCTGTATTCGTCAAGAGTTGTAGCACCAATACATTGGATTTCGCCTCTTGCTAAAGCAGGTTTGAACATGTTTGAAGCATCAAGAGAACCTGTTGCTCCGCCAGCGCCTACAATAGTGTGAATTTCATCAATAAAAAGAATAATATCATCATTTTTTTCAAGCTCGTTCATTACGGCTTTCATTCTTTCTTCAAACTGACCGCGGTATTTTGTTCCGGCTACTAAACTAGCCAGATCAAGCGTTACGACACGTTTGTGGAAAAGAATACGGGATACTTTCTTTTGGATAATGCGAAGTGCAAGTCCTTCTGCAATAGCAGACTTACCAACTCCGGGCTCTCCAATAAGTAGCGGGTTGTTCTTTTTTCTACGGCTTAGGATTTGCGAAACACGTTCAATTTCTTTTTCGCGTCCTACTACCGGATCTAGTTTTCCTTCTTCGGCCATTTCTGTTAAATCTCTCCCAAAATTATCTAAAACCGGAGTCTTTGATTTTTTGTTTGACTTATTGGCTGGATTGTTAAAACTACTTTCTTTAAGACTGTCATCTTGTCCTGAATCGTCATTATACGATTCGTTTCTTGGCAAGTTTTCTAAGAATTCTTCTTCGTTTGGAGTCATATTTAAATATTGTTCTTTAGCTATGTCATAATCTATTTTTAGTTTATTCAACAGCTTGGTTGTTGGATCGTTTTCGTTTCGTAAGATGCATAAAAGCAAGTGCGCCGTGCTAATCGACGAGCTTTGAAATACTTTAGCTTCAAGAAATGTTGTCTTCAGGGCTCTTTCTGCCTGTCGGGTAAGATGAAGATTTTTCTTTTCAGCATTTACTTCAACGCTTTGATTGGCGGGACTCAGTATTTCTACCTTCCTGCGTAAATGATCTAGATCGACTGCAAGGTTATTAAGAATATGAATAGCTTTTCCGTTTCCATCCCTTAAAATGCCTAGCATGAGATGTTCAGTACCAATAAAGTCGTGGCCTAAGCGTAAGGCTTCCTCTTTACTGTATGTAATAACATCTTTTACTCTTGGTGAAAAATTATCATCCATAATATATAATTGGTATTGTAAATTTAGTGAATTAGTGTTTGAAAAACAAAAACCATACCCTTAAGGAACTCCTGACAGCTAAGAGACAAAAAAAATAACAATAAAAGCGTTAAAATACGCTTAATTTATTAACTAAAAGATCAAATAAAGTTGTTAATAAATCATTGAAATAAGTGTAAGTAAATAGGTGAAAAAATTTCAAAAAAACGTATCTTGGCACGCTTTGAAACTAATATAATTATTTAATATAACAACTTATGTCTGAAGGAGAAAAGTTAATTCCTATTAACATAGAAGATGAAATGAAATCAGCTTACATCGATTATTCGATGTCAGTAATCGTATCGCGTGCACTTCCTGATGTTAGAGATGGCTTGAAACCAGTGCATCGAAGAGTTCTTTACGGAATGTATGATTTAGGAGTAACCTCAAGATCTGCCCACAAAAAATCTGCGAGAATCGTAGGGGAGGTTCTTGGTAAGTATCACCCACACGGAGATACCTCTGTTTATGATGCAATGGTACGTATGGCTCAGGAATGGAGTATGCGATATTTATTAGTGGACGGTCAGGGTAACTTTGGATCTGTTGATGGTGACAGTCCGGCAGCAATGCGTTATACTGAGGCCAGAATGCGTAAAATCTCTGAAGATATTATGGCAGACATCGAAAAAGAAACAGTTGATTTTCAATTGAACTTTGACGATACCTTATATGAGCCAAAAGTAATGCCAACCAGAGTTCCTACTTTATTGATTAATGGAGCAACAGGAATCGCTGTAGGTATGGCTACAAATATGCCTCCACACAATTTAACAGAAGTTATCAACGGTACTTTAGCGTACCTTGATAATAATGATATTGAAATAGACGAATTAATGACCTATATTAAAGCTCCTGATTTTCCAACAGGCGGTATAATATATGGTTATGAAGGAGTTCGTGAAGCTTTTAAAACCGGAAGAGGACGTATTGTAATGCGTGCAAAAGTTGGTTTTGAAGAAGTTGACGGAAGAGAATGTATTATTGTTACCGAAATTCCATATCAGGTTAACAAAGCCGAAATGATCAAACGTACGGCTGATTTGGTTAACGATAAAAAAATTGAAGGTATTGCGAATATTCGTGACGAATCTGACAGAAACGGTATGCGTATCGTTTATATCCTGAAACGTGATGCTACACCAAACGTAGTTTTGAATACCTTATATAAGTTCACTTCATTACAATCCTCTTTTAGTGTAAATAATATTGCACTTGTAAAAGGACGCCCACAAATGTTGAATCTAAAAGATATGATTCACTATTTTATTGAGCACCGTCATGATGTTGTAGTTAGAAGAACTCGTTTTGAATTGCGTAAAGCAGAAGAAAGAGCACATATTTTAGAAGGTTTAATTATTGCTTCTGATAATATTGATGAAGTAATTGCCTTAATCAGAGGTTCTAAAAACACAGAAGAAGCTCGTGAGAAATTAATTGAAAGATTTAATTTATCTGATATTCAGGCGCGTGCAATTGTAGAAATGCGTTTGCGTCAGTTAACAGGTCTGGAACAAGATAAGTTAAGAGCTGAATATGACGAATTAATGAAGTTAATTGAGCATTTGAAAGCTTTATTAGCAGATGTTGATTTAAGAACGAACTTAATCAAAGAAGAACTGGAAGAAATCCGTGAGAAATACGGAGATGCGCGTCGTTCTCAAATTGAATATTCTGGTGGGGATGTAAGTATCGAAGATTTAATTGCCGATGAAAATGTGGTTATTACAATTTCGCACGCTGGTTATATCAAACGTACAAACTTAACCGAATACAAAACTCAAAATAGAGGTGGAGTTGGACAAAAAAGTGCCGGAACAAGAGATCAGGATTTCCTTGAACATATGTTTGTTGCGACCAATCACCAATATATGATGTTCTTTACCCAAAAAGGAAAATGTTTCTGGATGCGTGTTTACGAAATTCCGGAAGGAAGTAAAACCGCAAAAGGTAGAGCAATTCAGAACTTAGTAAACATTGAAAGCGATGATAAAGTAAAAGCTTTCATTTGTACACAAGATTTAAAAGACAAAGATTATATCAACAGTCATAACCTTGTAATGGTAACAAAACAAGGTCAGGTTAAGAAAACTTCTCTTGAGAAATATTCTAAACCAAGAGTAAATGGTGTTGCTGCCATTACGATTAAAGAAGGTGATGAATTACTTGAAGCAAAATTAACCAACGGAGAAAGTCAAATTATCCTTGCTGTGAAGTCTGGTAAATTGGTTCGTTTTGAAGAAACCAAAACACGTCCGATGGGAAGAACGGCTTCAGGAGTTCGCGGAATTACCTTAAAAGATGATACTGATGAAGTAATTGGTATGGTTACTGTTGACAAAGAAAATGTAAACGATTCGCAAATTTTAGTTGTAACTGAAAACGGATACGGTAAACGTACTAAATTAGTTGACGACGATGGTGAAGATGTATACAGAATTACAAACCGTGGAGGAAAAGGTGTAAAAACACTTAATATCACGGAGAAAACAGGAAAACTTATTTCGATTAATGCTGTAACAGATGCTGATGATTTAATGATTATCAACAAATCCGGATTAACAATTAGAATGGCTATTGAAGATTTACGTGTAATGGGTCGTGCAACGCAAGGTGTTCGTTTAATTAACCTAAAAGGTAAGGATTCTATTGCTGCTGTTACAAAAGTTATGAAAGATGACGTTGCAGAAGTTGTAGTTGACGAAGACGGAAATGTTATCGAATCGGTTATCGAAAGAGTTAAACCGGATTTAGAAGTTCTTGAAGATGATGGTACTGTCGAAGAAGACGAAGATGATGATTCTGACGAAGTAATTGAAGATGAAGATGATTCTGAAGAAGAAGAATCTGAAGAATAGTAAAATTTAACACAGGAATAATTAAAATTAAATACACAAATTGAATATTATGAAAAGTAAGTATGTAATACTAGCGTCAGCTTTATTGATTTCAGTAGCTACTTTTGCTCAAAAAGATCAGATTAAAAGCGCTGAAAAAGCTTTAAAAAGCGGAGATGCTCAAGGAGCAATTACAATATTAAAAGATGCAGAAAATTTGGTAGTAAATGCCAAAGATGTTGAACAGGCTCAATACTATTTTGTACAAGGAAATGCTTTCTTAGATTTAGCAAACAAAAAAGTAGAAGAAAGTAAAAACTTATCTCTTGCAGCTGAAAGCTATAAAAAGTTAATTGATGTTGAAAAAGCGTCTGGAAAACTTAAATATTCAACTCAGGCAGCAGCTTCAATTACTGAAATTAAAGGAAAATTGATTAACTCGGCAATTGCTGATACACAATCAGGTAAACACGCAGATGGAGCAAAAAAATTGTATGATGCTTATTTATTAGATAAAAAAGATACTATCAATTTATACTATGCAGCTTCTACAGCAGTAAACTCTCAGGATTACGATGCTGCGTTGCCAATGTATGAAGAATTAAAAAAATTAAATTACTCAGGAAAAGGAACTTCTTACACCGCTTTAAACAAAGCATCAGGTAGCGAAGATGGTTTTAATACTGCAAGCGAAAGAGATTTAGCTGTAAAATTAGGAACTCACGAAAAACCTAAAACAGAAGCTATTCCTTCTAAAAGAGGTGAAATCTACAAAAACTTAGCTTTAATCCTAATGCAAAAAGGACGTACAGAAGATGCTAAAAAAGCAATCGCTGACGCAAGAAAAACGAATCCGGATGATACATCTTTAATTCTTTCTGAGGCTAATTTGTATCTCGAAACTAAAGATTTTGACACTTATAAAAAATTAGTAGGTGAAGCTTTGGAAAAAGATCCAAATAATGCTGATTTAATCTTCAACCTAGGAGTAATTAGCGCTAATGCTAAAAATCCTGCTGATGCTGAAAAATATTATTTGAAAGCGATTGAAATCAATCCAAACTATACAAATGCTTACCTTAATCTTGCAGCGTTAAAATTAGAAGCAGAGAAACCAATCATTGATGAAATGAATAAATTGGGTACTTCTGCAAAAGATATGAAACGTTACGATGTATTGAAAGCACAAAGAGAAAGCGTTTTTAAAGGAGTGATTCCTTACCTTAAAAAAGCGAATGAATTAGATCCTAAAAACGAAGATGTTGCTAAAACATTATTAGGTGTTTACAAAGCACTTGAAATGACTGCAGAAGCAAAAGCGTTAAAAGCTACCATGAACTAATCATTCTTTGATTTATATAAAAAAATCCCGCCTAAAGCGGGATTTTTTTTATGCCTGAAATTTATTAGCTCACCAAAGTAGCTGATAATGTAATTGTTGTGTTTAAAAGTTTAGAAATCGGACAGATTTCTTTAGCTTTTGCCGCAGTTTTCTCAAATTCTTCTGCAGAGATTGAAGGAACTTTTCCTTTTAAATCCAAATGAATTAAAGTAATTGTTCCGTCTTCAAAAGTAACGGTTGCTTCTGTATTTAAATCTTCAGCAGTAAAACCTGCTTCGTTTAATAAAAAACTTAATTGCATCGTAAAACAACCCGAATGTGCTGCAGCAACAAGTTCTTCCGGATTTGTTCCAACTCCGTCTGCAAATCTGGTTTTAAATGATAATTGAGCTTTATCTAATGTTGTACTTTGTGTACTAATAGTTCCTTTTCCTTCCATACCGGTTCCTTGCCAGTTGGCATTTGCTTTTCTTGTAAATTTCATTTTATAAAATATTAAGGTTTATAATCTTTTGATACTCAAATATAATCAATAATTTACAGAATAGTTTTATGGAATTTAAATAGAATGTTAAGTTTCACATTGATATTCTTTTGTTTGAGGTTTAAAATTTCAAGGTTTCTCAGGCTTAGCGGAGTCGAAGCCCGTTGCTATTAGAAATATTAATTTTAAAGCAAAGTGCGCTAAGGTTTTATTTGTATTAAGGTTAGAAAACACAAAGTTCGCAAAGCTTTGTTCTTTGTGGCAACTATAATTGACAATCTTGTCATGCCGAGGAACGAGGGATCTCCGTTTTTAGCTCCACAAAGATTGGCGATTTTGCTTACCGGGCTTCTTGCGAAGATCCCTCGTTCCTCGGCATGACAAGATCGTCTGTCAACAATTGTCTACAGATCTTGATCGGATTTTAAAACTTTGAAAAAGATCTGCATCAACACAAAGCTTTGCGAACTTAGTGTTATAAAAACTTCAAACTAAAAAACTTTGCGTGCTTTGCGGTAAAATGAACTTAAACAAAAAAGGAGCAATGAAAATATCATTACTCCTTTAATTATTTTATATAACTTAAGTTTATTCCTGGCCTAAATTACGTAATTGTTTCAATTTGTCTTTCCAAACTTCAAGACTTTCCTTGTGTATTGCAATGTTTTTACGGACTTCAAGAACAATTGAATTCTCTTTTTTAGCATTTTTTGTATTCGTAAAAAACTGAATATTATTCTCTAATTGGAATATTTCGTTTTGAACTTCCTCAATTTTGCGCATTAAGAAAATCTTTTCGTTATCTAATTTACGAGTGTCATTACTTTCTGATAAAGAATCAATTCGGTTAGAGAAACGCATCATTTCGGTTTCTTTTTTGCTCAAACTTAATTTTTCAAAAAGAGCATCTAAAATTTTATTGAATTTTCCTTCGATATGGCGTCTTGAAAAAGGCACTTTTCCAAAACCTTTCCAGGTTTCAATATGTTGTTTTATAGCATCAAGATCCGTTTTGTGATCACCGGTCAATTGGTAAGCTCTCAAAATGTCCAGATATGCTTTTTTGTTATCAAAAGCAGCAACCTCATCGCCATTTTCTTCAGATTTATGTTCTTTTAACTTATCAAAATAATGGTTACAGGCATCTTTAAATTCTTTCCAGATTTTATCCGAATATTTTTTAGGAACGTGACCAATTTGTTTCCATTCTTCCTGAATTTGCTTCATTACAGGAGTTGTAGCACCAAAATCTGTGCTTTCTTGTAACTCTTTTGCTTTTGCAACAAGAGCCATTTTTTTGTTTAAATTGTCGTTCTGATCTTTTTTAATGTCTTTATAAAATGAATTTTTAAAAGAATTAAAGTTTCTAACAGCAGTTTTAAATGCAGCCCATGTTTCTTCGTTTACATCTGATGGGACTTTTCCGGCAGCGAAAAACTCATTTCTAAGCGCTTCTACTTTCTGGATCTGAACCAGCCATTGTGAGTGAGAATTAACTTTTTCAGTACCTAAGACTTCTATTTTAGCAATGATTTCTTTTTTAGCTTCAAGATTAGCCTGCTCGTTTGCTCTTTGGCTTTCGAATAAAACTTCTCTTTTGTCATGAATTTTTTTAGTCAGTTCACTAAATTTATTCCAGATCACATCACGGTGTTCTTTAGAAACAGGTCCAATATCTTCTTTCCAGATTCTATGTAAATCTTGTAATTCACGAAATGCTTTGCTGATATCAGTTTCATTTACCAATTCTTCAACACGAGCAATTATTTTTTGCTTTTGTTCTAAATTGTATTTGAAATCTAAATCTCTTGCTTCACGATCTAAGTGCAGATAATCATAGAAATTCTCTACATGAAAGTGGTAATTATTCCAAACGTGATTGTATTTGTCTTTTGGAATTGCTCCTGCATTTTTCCATCTTTCTCTTAAATCATTAAAATGTTTAAGCGTATCTTTTATGTTTTCCTGCGGATTTATCAGTTCTTTTAGTTCCTCAACTATAGCAAGTCGATTATCTAAATTCGATTTTAGATTGGTTTGTAAATGTTTAAAATGAGCATTTCTTTTCTCTCTAAAAACATTATAATATTCATCAAATTTAGATTTTAATGGAGAATGATATTCGAATTCTTCGTTCGGATCTTCTTTAGAAGCATTAAATTCTTCTTTTTTCTCCTCTAAAAGATGGTTGTATTGTAATAAAAACGCTTTTTTAATTTCTTCGATATGATCCTTTACAGTCATTGCTTTATCATCGTTGACCAATTTTTTCAATTCATCAACAAGGGCATCCAGCGTAAAAGTGTCATAATCCTGCATAGGAATGTCATGACGCTCTTTTAGGGTTTCATCTTCACTTTCTTCGGCGTTCGAATTTGTTATCGCATCTAACGCAATTTGATGATCGGTTTCTTCAGTTTCAGCGGTATTTTCTACCTCAGTTTCAGTTTCTGAAGTTAAATTTTCAGCAGCTGTTTCTGTCTCCGGTGTTTCAATTGCATTTTCCTGTGTAGAATCGTTAATTTCGATTTCTAATTTTCCGTCTGCTTCTTGCAGGTTATCATTCTTTTCTTCTAACATTTTAAATGTATAAGGTTTTTGTTTTAATCAGAGCGAAAGATAGTAAAGGTGTTTCTAAATACAAAATAAATCGTTTGTTTATACGCTATTTTACGATGAAATTCTTATTTTTTATGGTTATTTCGGAATATGATATCGCTTTTTTTGTTATTTCTTTTGAAGTAAATTCAAATTTGAAATAAATACTCTTTTAAGAGAAATGTCTGAGAATATGTATTTCAATTGTAAGAGATTTATTTTTTCTTCAATTTAATTACATTCAAATAAATTTACAGGATAAGATTTTGATATAGAAAATTAAGAATCAAAACAAAATAAGCATTCCGACTTCAATACCAAAATTATAGGTTTTATGATTTCCAAAAGCGACACTTGGATGAATATAAGCCATATCATTTTTTGTAATTCGTCTTCCAAATTCTAAGAATGCATTATTAGGGAATCCTTTATTCGTGGCATTATATCTGAAAGCAGCATCAGCCGCGATCCAGTTTTTTCCGATGATGTACATGAAATAATTCTCTAAGGCCGTGATATTTAAATCGTTTCGATTGTCAGAGCCGGCAAAACTAATTTGATTTTCTAAAGAAGAAATCCATAACAGTTTTTCTCTTTTTAAATATTTTCCATAAAAGACGGCAGGAGCAAAGACCCATTTTCCCGTTCCAAGAGCAGGATCAACAGCTGAATTTGATATGACGCGTGCACGAAAAGCAATTCCTCCATTTTTTTCTTCTAAGTACGGAATATAACTTATACCAACACCTATATCGCCTAAGCCTGTTTTGTTTATTGAATTTGTATTTGTAGATATTAAAGGAAGATCGACCCTAAGATTCCAGGCTTTATTGGCAATAGGATGCAAAAACCGAAGTTGGGTCGTGTTAAACGATCCGGTGTCAGTATCTAAATACTCATTAAAAAGTAAAATCGTTTTTAGGTAATAATGATATCGTGCCTCAGTATAAGGATTTTTATCGGCCTTAATTGTGTCTTGAGCCTGAATGAAGCAGCAGAATAAATTTAGTATAAAAAATAGTAATTTTATTTTCATAACTAGCTATTAATGAATAGTCTAAGTTACGAAAATTAGATTCAGAATTTACTTGTCAAAGAATTTTATTTGTTCCAGATTTTCCACGCTTTTTCTGCTTGAAAAATAAGCATATCATATCCATTTTTTATCACGGCGCCTTTTTCTTTAGCGTTTTTTAAAAATTGGGTTTCTGCCGGATTATAAATTAAATCGTAGGCGATATGTTTCTCTGTGAAAAACTCATATGGCAGGTCTGGGCAAGCTTCAATATTTGGACTTGTTCCTACTGGCGTACAATTGATTATAATTTGAAAATTATCAAAAGTAGTAGCATTTATTAAGTTGTAATCGATAATGTTTTCTTTGGCTTCTCTTGAAACAAAAGTATACGGAATATCAAGTTCTTCAAGTGCAAAAGCAACACCTTTTGATGCGCCGCCAGTACCCAGAATTAATGCTTTTTTATGATGTGGCTCTAATAATGGTTTTAATGATTTTTTAAAGCCATAATAATCGGTGTTGTATCCTTTCAATTTTCCATTTTTGGTAAATTTAATCGTGTTTACAGCACCAATTAAAGCTGCTTTTTTTGATAATTTATCTAAGAAAGGAATTACTTGCTCTTTGTACGGAATTGTAACATTTAAACCTTTTAAATCAGGATTGTTTTTAAGCAAACCTGTCAAATGATTTATTTCAGCAATATCGAAATTTTCGTAGCTGTTGCCGGCAAAAACTTCATCGCTAAATTTTTCAGTAAAATATCCTTTAGAAAAAGAGTAACTAATATTACGGCCCAATAAGCCAAAACGCCTTCTTAAAATATCAATCATTATTGTTTTCTATGTTTTTCTATATAATTTCTAACAGTTTTCTTTGTCCAGACTACCGGAAATAAATCTTCGATCAAAATGTAATTATCAAAGTTTAAACGTAATCCGTTGCTTAAATGGAATTTAGCTTTTGTATTGTCCTGAACCATAAAGTATAATCCGGCCAAACGATATTCGATTTCATTTTCTTCCGGAAAATATTCTGAAGCTTGCAATAATGTCTGGATAGCACTATCGAATTCGCCTAAAAACTGAAGAATATCAACCCAAAATAACCAGGTATCTAAGGCATAATCGCCAAATTCTACTGCTTTTCTATAACCAAATTCAGCTTCTTCAAAAAAGTTCATTTGTTTATTGATCGTTGCATAACGCTTCCAGTACAAACGATTTTGATTGTCGATTGCTAATGCTTTATTGACAAAAAATAATGCTTTTTGAAAGTTTTTCTGGCGAACGTGAAAATCGGTAATCGCAATCCAACCTTTGTCTAAAAGCGGATCTTCATGTACAGTTTGATTGTAATATTGAAGAGCTTTTACTGAGTTTCCCAGTTTTTCGTAGCATTTTCCAATACGCAATAAAGCGTATGAAGTTGCATCGTCTAATTCGATGGTGCGGTTGTAGCTCTCAATTGCTTCGTTGTATTTTTTCAGGCGTTCATAAGCTTTCGCTTTTTCCATAAAAGCACCTAAAAACTCATCGTCGATCAGGGTTGCATAATCGAAGGCACGAATAGCATTTTCATATTCTTTTACGCCATAGTGCAAACGGCCAAGCTGATGCCAGGCGATTTCGCTGTATGGGTTTTTATTGATATAATCGTTAAGATAAACAATGGCTTCCTGGTTTTGATCTAAAAATTCAAAACAATAAACCACGTTATATAAGGCAGATTGATCTTCTAAATCTTCTTCAAGACATTTGATAAAACTGTCTTTTGCCATCTCAAGGTTATCCATAAATAGATATTCCATTCCAATCAAGTTGTACACATCAGCGTAGTCATCTGTATATTGCAAGGCAATTTTAAGTAATTCTACCGCTTTTTCGTGTTGGTCTCTCTTAGAACAAATATTGGCTTTCTGGATGTAAATTTCCTCGTTATTAGGTTCAATTGCATACAACTCATTCAAAAGCTTTTCAGCGATTTCAAGTTTGTCATCATAAACCAACATTTCTACTTGTACTAATTTTAAGCCCGTAGATTTTGGGTGCTGGTCTAATGCAAGTTTTAAGGCCTTTTTTGCTAAATTAGCCTTACCTATATCTAAATAATGAAGAATAATTTCTTCAAATTCTTCAGAATCAAAAAAGAGTACTTTGTTAGTTTTTAACATAGACTCAAATTTGGATAGGGATAGGTTATAATCTTCTTCTTCGTTGCTTAATTGCATACTGTCTTTATTTGAAATTAGCCTGTTATAAATTTAGGCAACCATATTCTTGTGAGTGGAAAGAGAATTAATTGTTTTGAACAATTTAATTAACAATATGGACAGAATTTCGATTCTGTTTTAGCTATAATCTCCTAAAAGGGAGATTACTTTGATTATTATTTTAAATTTTACTTTTAACCCGGAATCTATCTCCGGATATTTCATCATACATTTTTATCAAACTTATTTTAAAGCTTTTTAAGATTGATATCTCTTTGAAAATGACAAAGATAGTATATAATTGAATTTGTTTCTAATTTTTGCTTTGTTTTAGTATTTCATCCATAACACTTAAAATTATGGCACAGCCTTCTTTTATCTCTTCTTCAGAAATGGTTAATGGTGGTGTTATTCGTATCGCACAGCCTTCAAAAAGCAGCCAGAATAAAATAAGCCCTTTGTCCTGACAGTTTAAAATAACCTGATTGGTTATCTCGGCAGTCTCGGTCATCGCGGCCAGCATCAGTCCTTTTCCTCTAACTTCTTTTATCAAAGGATGTACCAAAAGCGATCTTAATAGTTTTTCCTTGTCTAAAGCTTCCTGCATCAGGTTAGTTTCAGTTAATTCCTGCAAAGTCGCTAAACAAGCTGACGCAATGACAGGATGCCCACCAAAAGTGGTTATATGTCCTAACTTTGGATTTTCGGTCAAAAGGTCCATTTTTTCAGCAGCAGCGGTAAAAGCTCCCACTGGCATTCCGCCGCCCATTCCTTTTCCCATAACCACAATATCGGGAACAACATCATAATTTTGAAACCCGAAAAGTTTTCCGGTTCTGCCAAATCCAGGCTGAATCTCGTCGACAATCATCATTGCCCCAACCTCATCGCAGCGTTTACGGACTTTTTGCAGATAATTATTTTCAGGTTGAATAAATCCTGCGCCACCCTGAATGGTTTCTAAAAGTATGGCAGCTGTTCTGGTGGTTATTTTTTGTAAATCTGCTTCATTATTAAATGTGATAAAATCAACATCCGGAAGCAAAGGACGAAACGCTTGTTTGCGTTCTTCAAAACCCATAACACTCATCGAACCCATTGTGTTGCCATGATATGCATTATGACACGAAATAAGCTGACTGCGGCCTGTTGTTCTTTTTGCTAATTTCAAAGCACCTTCGATAGCTTCTGTTCCTGAATTTACCAAATAAGTTTTATTTAAAGATTCCGGCAGGAGAGAAGCTAATAATTTGCAATATTGAACGGCCGGACTTTGCGAATATTCGCCATAAACCATGACATGCGAATATTTATCTAACTGATCTTTAATCGCTTGATTTACTCTTGGATGTTGATGTCCGAGTGTACAAGCCGAAACTCCGGCAACAAAATCTAAATATTTTTTATCGTTTGTATCGTAAATATAAGAGCCAATGGCATGCGAAACTTCCATTCCTAAAGGATAAGGAGAGGTTTGTGCCTGATATTTTATAAAATCTGGATTCATTTTTTTGAGGTTCTAAGTTGCTAAGCTTCTAAGATTTATAGTTCAGGTTTTGGAACTGAAAATTTCGGTTTTATTTTTAGCGCAAAGTTCCCAATCCCGATAGCTATCGGGATACGCAAAGTTCACAAAGCTTTGGACTGAAACTATAACTGTGACTAAAAACTACTTCTTAGCTTTTGTTTTGGCTTTAGCCGAAGAAGGATTAGCTATGGGTTTCTTTTTATCGTAATCTAAAGTTTCTTTCCTCACTTTCATCGGGACATCTTTATCCTTCGCTTCATCGTCTTTTCCTTCCTGGATTAATTTATCATTCATTTCATTTTCTTCTGCGGTAAAAATATCATCTTTCGATTTTATTCGTTCGTCACCGCGCCAGACTAAACCTCTTAATTTACGGGCATTTTCTGGTAAATCAGCTTCGGGATAAATATCTCCGTCTACTTTATTGAAGAACGTGATGGTTTCTACGGCATTATTTTCTAAAATAAGGTTGATTTTACTGCTCACATTTTTATTGATTCCGATGAGTTCATTCGCGTCATTCCGCATGTAATAAATCACCTCGGTATTTTTAATAACATCGACATCATGAAGTTTTCCTTCTTTGAATTTTCCGAATAAATTGAGTCCTTTTACCTGATTATAACCGGTTCCGAGTGTATCCCGGGAGACGAGAAAAGTATTATTGAGGACTTTTAACGAATCTAGTTTTTTGGTATTATTATCACCAATTAAATGCATGACATCGCCCGTAATTTGATTATCGCCATTCCATAAAATCGGATTTCCAATCAATTTTGTCAAAGCGGTTTTAGAATTCGAATGAATCGAATCACATTTTCCGCTCATGTCAATTTTAAAGAAACGAACATTATTATATGCTCTCAAAATACGTTCGCCTTCTTTTCCGGTAACCATTAATTTTTTTCCATGAATGTAAACCGAATCATTTTCTACCAGGTTAATCGCAACCGCTCTTTTGGTCACAAACATAGAATCTTTTAGTTTGTAAACCTCAGCATAATGCCCTTTTACAATACCGCGATTGATTGAATCAGTGATTTTTACATTTCGTGTTGCCGATGCAAATTCAATATTTCGATCATAATATAAACTATCGCCTTCTATGAGTCGGTCGTCGTATTTTATATAAGATTTCCTCAGAAAATGTGCGAGGTTTTTCTTGGTATCATAAAAACCTTTTTCGGTATAAATATAATTGGCTTTGCTCGTTATGGTTGATGGCCCGAGTAAATAAGTGTGGCCGGAATTGCTGTAATAATCTAAATGATTTGATTTCACAACATATTTAGGATTCGTCAGCGTTACTTCCGTCAAAAACTGAAACTTTTTCTTTGCCACAAAATACCTTCCGGATTTACTTACCAGCGTATTATCCTTATTAACGATTGTACCTTTTGTGTTGTAAAAAACCTGCTGAATATTTCGGTCAAAATTAATAGTATCTGTTTGTAAAGTGGCGTCCGGAGAAGTCATTACTGCATTTCCTGTCGCAAAAGCTTTTTTTTCATTTCCGCTATATTCGGCATATTTACTATTTAAATATAAAGTATCACCTTGCACCAATTGTACATTTCCAAAGGCTTTTAAATAATTTTCTTTTTGAAAAAAATAAGCTTTATTACAAGTCAGTACAACACCATCATGGTTTATTTTTACATTTCCGCTTAATAACAAACCGCCGGGAATTAATTCTTCATTTACCTGAGAATCATCGGCATTTTCAATGATAATTTTTTTTGGTGCCTGCGCAAAAATAAATTGTACACTTAGTAAAAGCAAACAAGAGTATATGAAAAAGAGTGATTTCTTCAATTGATTAAATTTTTGTCAAATTTATGAAAAAGGTTAGAACCTTTACGGATATTAGGATTAAATTATAATTTTTATAAAGGTACAGAGGTTCAGAGTTACAAAGGTTCAAAGGTTTTTCCCATTTCTGAATTTAAATTGGTCTAAAAAGTCTTTGTTCCTATGAACCTCTGCAACTTTGAACCTTTTTTAAGTTACCAACAAAATAGATAACTATTACGTTGTAGTTTATGTTTTTGAAATTGAATTATGGTAAAATGATTTTTGTTTCTTTTGAGTTTTAAAAATTAGCCTAAATTTAGAAAATGGTTTCTGTTTATTATAAAATAAGCCAATATGAAATTTAAAATATTGGATTTTCTTTTATACGAAACAGTTTATAAAAATGAATATGATAAATAAAAGAATTTTTGTTGCAGGAATGGCCGCAACATTGCTGTTTTCAGCATGTAAAACAAAAGATTTAAAAATGAATACAGCAAAAGAAGAAGTTTCTACTGATAAGAAAATTGTCGTTTATCAGGTTTTTACACGTTTATTTGGCAATAAAAATACAACCAACAAACCCTGGGGAACAATTGAAGAAAACGGAGTAGGAAAATTTAATGATTTCACAGACAAAGCACTTCATGAAATTAAAGATTTAGGCGTTACATATATTTGGTATACCGGAGTTCCGCATCATGCTTTGGTTCACGATTATACCGCTTACGGAATCTCAAATGATGATCCTGAAGTGGTAAAAGGCCGAGCCGGATCGCCTTATGCCGTAAAAGATTATTATAATGTAAATCCTGATTTGGCGGTAAATCCGGCGAATAGATTGCAGGAATTTGAAGCCTTAATTGCACGTACACACAAAGCCGGTTTAAAACTAATTATAGATATTGTTCCCAATCATATTGCCCGTAAATACGAAGGAAAAAGCAATCCTGAAGGTGTTAGGGATTTTGGTGCCGATGATGATGTAAATGTAGAATACAGCAGAAATAATAATTTCTATTATATTCCGAAAGTTCATTTTGAAATTCCGGATGGAGATATTCCGTTAAACGGAGAAAAAAATCCAATGATTGATGGCTTATTTGATGAAAATCCGGCAAAATGGACAGGAAATGGTTCTCGTAAAGTAAAACCGGATCAGAATGACTGGTACGAAACCGTAAAAGTAAATTACGGAATTCGTCCGGATGGTTCTAAAGATTTTCCTGAACTTCCGGCTGGATTTGATCAGAAATCGTATGTCGAACATTTTGCATTTTGGCAGGATAAAGACGTTCCGGATTCCTGGAAAAAGTTTAAATCGATTGCTTTATACTGGACAGCAAAAGGTGTTGATGGTTTTCGTTATGATATGGCCGAAATGGTTCCGTATGAATTTTGGAGTTATATGAATTCAGCCATTAAAATGAAAAATCCAAACGCTTTTTTATTGGCAGAAGTTTACAACCCAAATGAATATCGCAATTATATCCGTTTAGGAAAAATGGATTATTTATATGATAAAGTAGAGACATACGATAAGCTGAAAGATATTATTAAAGGAAAATCTTCGCCTGACGGATTATCAGATATTCAAAAAGGAATGGCTGACATTGAACATCATATGCTTCATTTTTTAGATAATCATGATGAGCAGCGTTTGGCAAGTCCTGAATTTGCAGGAACGCCGGAAAGAGGAAAACCTTTAATGGTGGTTTCAACTACAATCAGCACTTCGCCTACAATGGTTTATTTTGGACAAGAAGTGGGAGAGGCCGGAAAAGAAAATGCAGGTTTTGGAACACATTCCAGAACTTCAATTTTTGATTATATCGGAGTTCCAAATCATCAACGCTGGATGAATGAGGGAAAATTTGATGGAGGAAAACTTTCGGAATCAGAGAAACACCTGCGTGATTTTTACAAACGAGTATTAAATTTTTCGATTAACAGTTCAGCTTTGATGGGAAGTTTTCAGGAAATTCAATCTGTAAACCGTCAGAACAATCAAGGTTATGATGAATTAATTTATTCTTATGTGCGTTGGTCAGAAAATCAAAAATTAGTTATTGTGACTAATTTTTCTTCCGAAAAAACAAGCGAATTTGATTTGAAAATCCCTGCTGATATTATTTCAAAATGGAATTTAAAAGATGGTGAATATCAATTGACAGATCAATTGTATAAAAAGAATTCAGTTGAGTTAAAAGTAAATAATGGAGCAGGAGTGGCAAGAATTAAAATAATGCCTTCAGAGTCGTTTATTTATCAATTGAAGTAATGATTGTTCAGTTCTCGATGCAAACCTGACAGGTTTAGCGAAGCGTAACAAACATCTAAAACTAAAAAAGCTGATACTTAATTTGTATTAGCTTTTTTGTTTTATACTTTTTTGACTTTCTTTAAAGCCTCAACATAATTTTCGTTTACTTTTTCCCAATTAATATGTTCGTAAAAAGCATCGATATAACTGCCTTTTCTGTTTTGATAATCTAAATAATAAGCATGTTCCCATAAATCGATTCCTAAAATTGGAGTCCCTGGAATCAATGCGTTTTTCATTAATGGATTATCCTGATTATCGGTGGTGCTAATTTGCAGTTTCCCAACCTTATCAACTAAAAGCCAAACCCAGCCTGAACCAAATTGTTTGGTAGCTTCGCTTTTAAATTGTTTGGTAAGGTTATTAAAAGAACCAAATTCTTTATCAATAGAACTTGCCAAAGTATCTTTTGGAGTTTGTTCTTTAGGTGTTAAAGTGTTGAAATAAAGCGTATGGTTGTAATATCCACCTGAATTTTGACGAAGTTTTGCATTATTGAGATCCAATTTTTTCAGGATATCTTCAATAGGGATATTTTCAAATTCAGTAGACACAATTTCTTTATTAAAATTATTGGTATACGTTAAATAGTGTTTAGAATAATGCGTTTCCATCGTAAGTGATCGTATACCGGGAGAAAGCGCATCGTAGGCAAAAGGAAGTTTTGTAAGGCCAAAAGAGCCCTGATCGGCTTTTACATCATCTGGCGAGCCAATAGTTATTTTTTCTTCTTTTGTTGGTAACGGGACTTCTACAACTTCAGTTAGCTTATTATCATTACAAGAAAATAATACTAAAAATGAAGTCAAAATGCTGAATCGAACAATGTTTTTCTTCATAACGTATGTTATTTTAATGTTAGTGAATTTATGATTTCAATATAACTTTCTTTAGCCTCATCAATAGAGATATGGCTTATTTGCATCCAGGCATTTGTTTTGAACGCATCTCGCAGATCAAAATTTTCAGATTGATTATAGACTGCGGTCCCAAAGGTTGCTTGTTTATAATAGGCATAAAGCCTTAACTGCACATCTTGTGGCAGCGAGGCCTGAGTCATTTTCAAAGCAATTTCTACAGCCTCTAAAAAACGAGTATCTAAATCTTTTTTGGTCATTTAAGCTTTTGTAGCAATGATTGTTTTTCCGCCAATTGCTTTTTGGTTCAATACCACATTAATTGGAGTACCTAAAGGTAAAAATAAATCTACTCTTGAACCAAATTTTATAAAACCTGCATCAGTTCCCTGAACAACCTGCATTCCTTCTTGGGCATAATTTACAATTCTGCGTGCTAATGCACCAGCAATTTGTCTGTATAATATCTGTCCAAAAGTTTCATTTTCAATCACAACAGTTGTTCTTTCGTTTTCTTCGCTTGCTTTTGGATGCCATGCAACTAAAAATTTACCAGGATGGTATTTGCTGAATTTTATAATTCCGTCCATTGCATAACGCGTTACGTGAACGTTTATTGGCGACATAAAAATAGAAACCTGTAAACGTTTGTCTTTAAAAAATTCACCTTCATAAACTTCTTCAATAACCACCACTTTTCCGTCAACCGGAGCAAGAATGTGATCGTTGTTTCTGATTGCGATTCTTTTAGGATTTCTAAAAAATTGCAAAATGATAATCAAAACTACTACGCCGGCAATTTGTACCAGCATTCTTAGCCAGGTGATATCAATGAATTTGTCAGCAATTAAAAGCACAGCAACTGCAAAAACAGTACCTAGTAAAATGGATGGTCCTCCTTCTTTATGAAACATAATATAAAATTTGATAAAATAAAAATATAATTGGTGCTACAAATATAACACTATCTAATCGATCTAAAATACCTCCGTGTCCCGGCATTATTGAACCACTGTCTTTTACGCCGGCAATTCGTTTAAATTTTGATTCAATCAAGTCTCCAATTGTTCCAAAAATGCTTACAATTAAAGCAATAATTGTCCATATTAAAATAGATTTACTGCTAAATTCAGGATTGGGCTGTATGTATAATTTTGAAATTAAAAAACCGGCAAAAGCTGCAAAAACAACTCCGCCAAGAAATCCTTCGATCGTTTTTTTAGGAGAAACACGTTCAAATAATTTATGTTTTCCTATAGATTTACCAACCAGATAAGCAAAAGTATCATTGGTCCAGATCAGGATAAATAAGCCAAGAATAATTTTTGGATTGTAATCATTGGTACCAAATGAAATTTTGATTATAAAGATAAAAGGCAATGTTACATATCCTAAAAGGTATAAGTATTTTGAAGAAGTGCTTATTTTTTGAATGGAATCGTAAAATAAAAACAAAATACATTTAATAGATACAACAATAGTAACAGCAAGAAGTACAAGATCCAACTGTTGAATATTGACGTTTAAGCTTAAATTTGAGTTGAAGGTATGGTTTAAAAATGAAGCAGTTTGCTGGTTATAATTGCTGACTAATATTGTCGACGCATATAACGCAATTCCAAACAGAATTGAAAACACTTTATTAAGATTTACTAAACTGCTGAATTCGTAAATTGTAATAACAAGAAAAATGCCAAAAAGAATAATAAAGCTTTCGGTAGAAAACAAAATTGCAGTTAATAATAAAGCAATATAAACAGCACCAGAAATGGTCCTCTTGAGTGTTTCATTCATCTTAAAGGTCCTCTAAGAGCAATAAATAAAGGTTTTTGGCAACGCTTCCGTATTGCGTAAAATCTTCTTCCTTTGCTTTTTCGAAATATTTTATTGTGGTAATGTTAGTTGGGTAATCTCTTTCGTATTTGCGTTTAATAGCGCTCAAACCATCACTTTTTATAGATAAAATTTGACTTGTGGTTGCTATTATAACAATATTTGCGGGTAATTCGTTTGGTTTATTTTGTCTAATTTGTTTGGATGAGAATAAAATTGATCCTTCATCTGCAATTAAATTTTCGCAGCTTGCCAATAAAAATTTTGGTCTTACAGGTGCGGTATAAATTAGTTTGTTTTCTTCTAATAAATGAAAAAGCCCTGGTTCGTAACATAAAACTTCACTTTCAAACCAGTCGTTTTCTTCTAAGATATTTTCAAATTGTTCGGCCACTTCCTGTTTGTTTTCACAATACAAAAATTTACCGCCATTTTTCTTAAAATTAAAAATGAACCTTTCGTCTATAGACAAATGACTATCCTGAATAGAATTGCCCGCATATTCACTTTCATTTTCTTCATCAGAAGCAGAATCGCTGGAACCAAATATTTTTTTGAAAAAATTCATTTTTATATGAAATACTTTACATGTTAATTGAAAACGTTCAAAGATAAAAAAATCTTAATTCAAAAGGCTGTTTTGAATTAAGATTTTAAAAAATATTACATATTTATTGTATTATTTACGAAACCACTTCTTCCAGATTTTTGTCAAAAGTACGTTTTCCGAAAATAGTTTCTAAGTCATCTTTAAAAATAACTTCTTTTTCAATTAAGATGTCAGCCAATTGATTTAGCTTGTCTTTGTTTTCTTGTAAAATCTGAATCGCTCTTTGGTATTGACCTTCAATTAATTCTGAAATTTCTTTGTCAATTACTTTAGCAGTTTCATCAGAATATGGTTTAGAGAAATTGTATTCGCTTTGTCCGCTTGAATCATAATACGTAACATTTCCGATTTTATCATTCAAACCGTAAATCGTTACCATAGCACGAGCCTGACGTGTTACTTTTTCTAAATCACTTAATGCACCAGTCGAAATTCTGTCAAAAGTTACTTTTTCAGCAGCTCTTCCGCCCATAGTTGCGCACATTTCGTCTAACATTTGATCTGTTCTTACGATTTGTCTTTCTTCAGGTAAATACCAAGCCGCTCCTAAACTTTGTCCACGAGGTACAATAGTTACTTTAATAAGCGGTGCAGCATGCTCTAACATCCAGCTTACAGTCGCGTGACCAGCTTCGTGAATAGCGATTGCTCTTTTTTCTTCCGGAGTAATGATTTTATTTTTCTTTTCAAGACCACCAATGATTCTGTCAACAGCATCAAGGAAATCTTGTCTGTCTACGGCTGTTTTATTGTTACGCGCAGCAATTAAGGCAGCTTCGTTACAAACGTTAGCAATATCAGCACCAGAGAATCCCGGAGTTTGTTTCGCTAAGAAATCTAAGTCAAGACCTTCGATTTTTTTAATAGGAGCTAAGTGAACTTTAAAGATTTCAGCTCTTTCGCGAATGTCCGGTAAGTCAACAAAAATTTGTCTGTCAAAACGACCAGCACGCATTAACGCTTTATCAAGCACATCAGCTCTGTTTGTTGCAGCCAGAACAATTACGTTAGAGTTTGTACCAAAACCGTCCATTTCTGTCAATAATTGGTTCAAAGTATTTTCTCTCTCGTCATTTCCGCCTGACATATTGCTTTTTCCTCTTGCTCTACCAACAGCGTCAATCTCGTCGATAAAGATAATAGCAGGAGATTTTTCTTTAGCTTGTTTAAATAAGTCACGAACACGTGAAGCACCAACTCCTACAAACATCTCAACAAAATCAGAACCTGATAATGAAAAGAAAGGAACCTGAGCTTCTCCTGCAACTGCTTTTGCCAGTAATGTTTTACCAGTTCCCGGAGGTCCTACCAGTAAGGCGCCTTTTGGAATTTTACCACCAAGATTTGTATATTTTTCAGGGTTTTTAAGAAATTCTACAATTTCTTGTATTTCTTCTTTTGCACCTTCTAAACCTGCTACATCTTTAAAAGTAGTTTTGATATCCGTTTTCTCATCAAACAATTTAGCTTTAGATTTTCCAATATTAAAAATTTGTCCGCCACCGCCACCTGCGCCGCCTGACATTTTACGCATAATGAAAATCCATACACCAATAATGATGATAATAGGAAGCAAACTAACTAAGATATCAGTCCAGTTATTTTTTTGAAGAAAGTTAAAATCTTTCAATTTTCCTTCGCCAACTGCTTTTTCTAATTTAGTTTGAAAAATTTGATCGTTACCAATTTCTAAAGTATAATGAGGACCTTTATTAGCTCTTTCAAAAATATCTTTAGACACTTTTTTATTGGCAGGATCTTTAAGAGCTGCAGCAGTTAAATATACTTCAGCTTCAGCTTTATTGTACACGATAACTTTTTCAATCTGACCTTTTTCTAATAAAACATTGAATTTAGAAGAGGTTAATTGAGCAGGTTCGCTTAAGTTTGATCCTCCGGTTGCAAAACTTATAAATAAAAAAACTAAAAGTATTGCGGTATATATTAACCAAGGACTTATTTTAAATTTACTCGGATTTGGATTATTATCTTTAGCCATTAGAAGAAATTTTCTTTAGTATTTGTTTTCGATTGTAGTTATTTTGGCGTCACCCCAAAGGCTTTCGATATTATAGTATTCACGAATGTGTTTCTGGAAAACATGTACCACAATATGCACATAATCCATCAGAACCCATTCAGCGTTATCGGTTCCTTCTACGTGCCACGGTTTATCTTTTAGGTCTTTGGATACTGTTTTTTGAATTGAGTTTACAATGGCGTTAACTTGGGTATTTGAATTTCCGTTGCAAATGACAAAATAGTCACAAACAGCCGTGTCTATTTCTCTTAAGTCAAGAATATCGATATCATTTCCTTTTACTTCTTCAATCCCTTTGATTATGTTCGCCAATAGAACATCATTATTAATCGTCTTTTTCGCCATGAATTATTTTATATGAATTTGTAAAGTTACCAAATTTTGTGATTATTTTTGAACCTTAACAAAATATTAAATTAAGTTATTTAAATTACTTAGATGAAACTAATCAAACTCGATGCCATAGATTCTACAAATGATTTCCTAAAATCATTGTCAAGCCAGGATGAACTTGATAATTTTACGGTGGTAACGGCTGAAAATCAGACAAAAGGCAAGGGGCAAATGGGCTCGAAATGGCAGTCAGAGTCAGGTAAAAACTTAATTATGAGTGTTTTGGTAAAGGATTTTGTATTTGATAATGTACAGGTTTTTAACCTGAGCATTATAGTTTCACTGGCCGTAATCGAGGTATTAAAATCATTAGAAATTCGTGATTTAAGTATAAAATGGCCAAACGACATTATGTCATACAATAAAAAGATTGGTGGCATACTTATCGAAAATACCATAAAAAGCGATGGCAGGATTGTGTCAGTTGTCGGATTAGGACTTAATGTCAATCAGACAAATTTTGACGAATTGCCTAATGCATCTTCGCTGGCAGTAATTTCAGGAAGTACTTTTGATAAAGATCTTTTTCCGGCTTTAATCGTCGAAAAAATGAAGCATAAAATCGGATTATGGGAAACGGAATCTGATCGTCTTTGGAAAAAATATTACAACTCTTTATTCCGAAAAGGAGTTCCAATGCCATTTAAAAACCTCAACTCCGAAACATCCCAAAACTTCATGGGAATCATTCAGGGCGTTTCACCTATCGGAAAAATACAAATTTTACTAGAAGATGATTCGGTTTCAGAATTTGATATCAAAGAAGTTCAAATGCTTTATTGAAGAAGGTTCTTAGGTTTTTATGTAGAGGCGCACGGCAATGCGTCTAACCTGTTCTGATAATATCTGTTTTTTGCTGCAGATTCCCAGCTTAAAATGATTGCTAAACTAAGATAATCCGCATAAATCCGTTTATTCTGTAAAATCCGCGTGCCATTTTTCCAAAACTAATTTTAAGTTTTTATTAATTTTTCTGTTTTTGGAGTAATTTTTCTATTCCAATAAATAATGTAGCATGTTCCTAAAACAGAAGGCAACATCCAGGCAATAACATTCCCAAGGCCAATTCCGGCAACGATAAAAGCTGTTATTGATGCAATTAAAGCTCCAATCATTTTTCCGATATGTTTAGAAAGCCATGGATTATTGGATTCTGATAAATTTTTAAAGAAAACAAAATCCTTAAATGTCATATAAAATCCAAAACCTCCAAAAAAGGTAAATAAAATACCATTTCCAATAGTATTGAATTGGCAATATAATCCGATTCCGATCATTATAACCGAAAACAACAACATACTTCCTGAAATTAATTTATCCATAAAATCAGCTTTCAATTTGCGTTTAAAATTTAAAGCTCTATTTCCTGAAATAACCAGATAAATGGTAAATAAACCTATTAGAAATAAAAAGATATTCTGATGATTTGGCATCCAGCAAATCGGAACAGAAATAAGAGAACTCGTAATCATACCAATAGAAAATAAGTTTCCCATTCTCTTGTGTAATAATCCGCCTTTTTTGACCATGATACTTCCAATTCCGGTAATTAATCCAATTCCGCCAAAAAATGCGTGGATATAAATTAAAATCTTAATAGTTGTTTCCATTTTGGTTTGTTTTAGTTTTATGGATCAAACTTCGATTAATAATTTAAGGCAGAATAATTTATAGTTCTGAACTGTAGTTTTTTATGGATGAATTGCGGGGATTTGCCACGAAGGCACTAAGGCACAAAGTCACAAAGTTTTATTTTTCTTCGCGTCTTTGTGCCTTTGTGGCAAGTCAAAAAAAAAGCCCGATAATTAAATCAGGCTTAAATTTTATGTAAATCACGAATTAACAATTAATAATTAATAATTCACAATTATAATTTAGTCATATTAGTTGCTAACGTTTCAATAAATTTGCTAATTGGTCCTTTGATCATCATCGCCATCATTGCATTGAATTCTCCTTCAAATAAAAGTTGTACTTCACTTGATGAATCTGAAACACTATCAATGTTTGAAACCAAAGTAAACGGAAGTTTATCACTAGCAGCTCCCAAAACGATTTTGTTTGGTGCTGTTTTCTCCTTCATTTTTAGTTTTATTTCCGGCATACCTTTTAATCCAAAAATAAAAGCATCTTCGCCAGTTACTTCAAATTTAGCAATATTATCCGGCATTAATTTCTCGAAATTCTTAACATCAGCCAACAAATCAAATAAATCCTGAGCTGATTTCTGAACAGTAACTTTTGGACTTTCTAAGTTCATATTTTATTTTTTTATAGTATCTAATAATTGTTTTTTACCGCAAAGAGCGCAAGGTTTTTTTGATTTTTGATTGTAAATCTTTATGAATAAAAAGTTCGCAACGCTGAATCTTAATAAACTTCCAATTTTTATCCCGAAGCTTCGGGACCAAATTCCAAAAAAAAGATCGTAGCGATTTTTCTAAAATCTAAAATTATTCCTCCTGCATCCATGTCGATGGTTCTTCGCTCCATTCCTGCAAAGTCGACTGTTGATCTTCGGTGATATATTGTTTTTGAACCGCTAAATCCAATAAATTTTCGTAATTACTTAACGTAAACAAATCGATATTAGCATTTTTAAAATTCTCTTCGGCAACGCCAAAACCATAGGTAAAAATCGCCGCCATTCCTTTAATATTAGCACCTTCATTGCGTAAAGCTTCCACAGCCAATAAACTGCTGTTTCCTGTGCTAATCAAATCTTCAACGACAACCACATTTTGGCCTTTTTGCAAAAAACCTTCAACCTGGTTTTGTCTTCCGTGTTTTTTCGCTTCCGGACGCACATATACAAACGGCAATCCAAGGCTTTCGGCAACAAGAATCCCAATTCCAATAGCTCCGGTAGCAACACCGGCGATGACATCTGGTTTCCCAAATTGTTTCTCAATATTTTTCGCGAACTCATCACGAACGTAGTTTCGGATGATCGGAAATGAAAGAATTAACCTATTATCACAATAAATAGGAGATTTCCAGCCAGAAGCCCATGTAAAAGGATTTTCTGGATTCAATTTAATTGCATTTATTTGCAAAAGCAATTCGGCTGTTTTTTCGGCAGTATCTTTATTAAAAATCATAGTACAAATGTATAAAGTTTTTGTGAACGACAAACCACTTTTTTTGACAAATGAAATCTCAAGAGAGACTAATTTTCAATTATTCTTGTTAGAGAGTATTGATATCGAGCAGCTTATAGTGAAAATTTTTCAAAATAAAATTCAAAAGGCATATTTATATCATCCTGATGAAAAGGAAATTATGAAAACGCTAAAAGCTAAAATTCCTGTAAGTAAAGCGGGTGGAGGCTTTGTATACAATAAAAAAGGAGAAGTTTTATTTATCTTCAGAAACGGAAAATGGGACTTGCCAAAGGGCGGAATCGAGAAAGGCGAGGAGATCGAGGATACCGCAATGCGCGAAGTCGAGGAAGAAACCGGCGTTGGTAAACTCCGAATTACAGATAAACTCCAAAAAACCTATCACGTTTTTAAACGCAACGGAAAATATAAACTCAAAATCACGCATTGGTTCGAAATGCAATCTGATTTTGAAGGAACTCCACACGGTCAAATCGAAGAAGGAATCGAAAAAGTTGCCTGGTTAAATCCAGAACAAATCAAGGAAGCCCTAAAAAACTCTTACGAAAATATTAAATTGTTGTTTGAAGAAGAGAATCAATTGAAATAACAATTTCAAAAATTAATAGCAATCTCAATCTTTAATTAAGAAAGTAATTAGAAAAATCCGTTTTTATCAGCGTTTTCACTTTAGCGAATCAGTAAAATCAGCGTCTAATTTTGACGCGGATAAAACAGATTTACTTCGTAAAAACGCGGATAAAAACGGATTTGATTTGCAATTTTATTTTTTAAAAGCCTAATTTAATGACATTGCGCTCGCGCCAGTAATATAGAAGATAAAAATCCGCATGTAGCAAGCAAAATTAAAAACAAACCTCTCAAAGGTCTTTCGTCAAGTGCTTCTAACGGAAAAATACTAACAAGAATCAAAAGAGAAAATCCAATCAAATAAATATTCTTTTCGAAAAATTCCAGATAAAAATTAAAACTCAAAATTGATACTATAAAAACAATTCCAGTATAAAAAATAGTCAATCCAAATGCAACCGATCTATGTTGTATTGGATAAAAATGATAAAAAACATCATGAATGATTATTAATACAACAATTTGAATTATTGAAATCAATATTGGTTTTAGAATCTTGATCATTGACATCGATATTGATTTTTAAAGTTTATTCAAATCACTAATATTAATCCAGCCTTTCGTTATTTTTTTTCCAAAATAAGAACAAAAAGCTTTTCCGTTTTCTATTTTATCAACACAAATAATATCGCCTTTAAGTAAATATATTTTCGTTTGATTAGCATTTGATTGGTCTTTATAAAAATAAGATTTTGGTTTGTCGATATATCTAATTTGCGTCCAATTTGTTTTTTTCTCTAAGCCAAATTCTTCGGGTTGATCAGCAAAATGCTGTACATTCCAGCAACCTCCGTGTTCTTCGGGAAGTTTGATTTTTATGGTTTTAGGATCTAATATTTCAATTGTTCCCGAAATAATATCGTCTTTTTTGTCTTCCGGATAATAGGTTTTTATCGAGAATTTCTTTCCGGTTGCTTTTCCTTCGATATAAAAAATACAGGAAAACTTAGGATTTTGTGTTTCTTCATCCAAACCAGTATAACTTTCAAAATAACCGGTCAGCATATTAGAAGACGCATCATACGAAAGTTTCATTCCGGAGTCGTATTCACCCGAAATTAATTTTTGTCCAAATGATAAATTCGAAAAAAGCAGCATCAAAAAAGGCAATAAAAGTTTCTTCATAATTTGGTAATTTTTATGATTTAGGTTTAAAAATTATTTGTTCAAACTTTTCAAATGTTTAATATAATTGTCTAATAATCCCTGAATTTGCTGCGCTGCAACCGGATTTGCGGAATGTACATTAAATTTTAGATTTTCTAAATCAAATCCGGATTCATAAACTAGCCATTTTGCAGCGGCGTAACCATCTTCGGCGACAATGTCATTTTCATCTAATCCTAAATCATTATCAAAACTAATTAGTTCCGGAAGCCCTTTTTCAAGAATTACGTTTTTAAAATCATGAAAATTTCTAACCACAACGAAATCCTCGTTAGTAAGCTTTTTGTAAACCATATTTACATCTCGAATGTCGTCCAGAAAAAGTTTATATGCCATAATTTGTAATGTAAAAATGTATTTTGAATCTAATTTAACTTTGTCAAAGTTTTAAACTTTGACAAAGTTCTATACGTAAAGCTTTGCGATCCTAAGGTCCGGACAAAGCATTCAAAGTAAAATAAAAAACTTCGCTTTGCGTTAAAAAAATTGCGGTTAAATAAACTACAAAATACGATAAACAGGATATTGCAAATGCGCCTTTTCATAATAAACCGAATGTTTGTAAATCCAGTTTAATTGCGCATCAGGATTTTTAGCGAATTCTGCGTCAGATTGTTTTTTGGCTTCTAGTTCAGCTTTTAAAGTTGGATTTTCTTTTAGCAATTTCGCAGCCGTATCTTCAAAAATATATTCTGAGTAATGTTCTTTTTGCTGTAAAACAGGATCAAAGAAATTCCAATTAAAAAACGAATCAACACCTTCCGGTTCAAAAGCTTCAACTAAGTATTTTACACCTTTTTGATTTGTTGGAACCAGATAATCGCCTTTGGCAAAAGCCATTTTTATAACTTTAGAATTTACGGTTGTATTGTAATGTAAATAATGTCCTTCGTAAGCATTTGAAACCGTTTTGAAATTGGCAATTTTATAACTTTCAACTTCAATAATTGTATCATTTTTAAGTTGAGAAAAAGTAATATTATTGTTCTTCAGCAGCTCAATAATATTCCAATACCCTCTCGGAATGATATAAGCAGAAGGAATAACAACGTCTTTTAGCGATTTGAATTCTTTGATATACGGAACCTCTTTTTTGTATGGTTTGCTTCGGTCATAATACAAACGATTTCCGGTTGTGGCTTCGCTTTTTTTGTAACCGGCTTCATATCCCAAGAACGAAAAAGTAGTTGCTTTTGTACTGTCCAGTTCCCATTGCAAAGTGTATGGCTTTTTAGGCTGATATTGCTCCAGGTTTTTAACTCGCAGTTCTTTGATTTTTAAGTAATTCGCATCGGTAAAATCTAAAACGGATTTTGTGTATTCATACGTCATTTTTACACGTTCAGCATATTTTTTCAACATATGTGTTTCAACCACAAAACCAATCGTGTTAAACAGCGAAGTATAGCCCGTTGTATAGCGCGGACTATCTACAAACTGGCCAAAACCTTTGTCCGGCGTATCTTTAAAAGAATCTACATAAGGCGTGGTTTCGATTTTCTTTTGTTGTAAATCCTTGACCAAAGCCGGCATCATTTCGGTATTCATAAAATCGCCCAAAACGGTTCCTAACTTATTATGCTGAGTCATTATATATGTCAATTTATATTGATAATCAGAACCATTACTTACGTGATTATCCATAAAAACATCGGCATTGATCTTCTGAAAAATTTCAACAAAACTCTTTGTGTTTCGGGTATCGGATTTCATTAAATCACGATTTAAATCATAGTTTCTGGCATTTCCCCTAAAACCGTAAATTTCCGGACCATCCTGATTGGCTCTTGTAGTCGAATTTCGGTTTAAGGCACCGCCAATATTATAAACCGGAATCGTAACCAAAACCGTATTTTTAGGCGTTTTTAGTTTTCCAATTGCTAAATCCCTGTAGAATTGCATTGTTGCGTCGATTCCGTCAGGTTCTCCGGCGTGAATTCCGTTATTGATAAAAAGAACCGCTTTGTTTTTCTGAATTTTATCAAAATCAAATTCCTTTTCAGGATTATAAACCACCATATGCAAAGGTTCTCCGGAATCTGTCAAACCCATTTCCTTGATTTGAATCGTTGGAAAATCATTCGCTAAAAGCTTGTAATACTTTATAGTTTCTTCGTACGAAGCGGATTGATTTCCATTTCCTTTTTCAAAAAAAGTATCGTATTTTTTATTGTTTTGAGCGAAAATGGTGATGGTAAAGAGTGAAATGAAAATGGTTAAAAGTTTCATGATTTAAGTTTTAATAGAAAAATCAAATATAAAGTTTTATTTGTTTGAGGTTTCAAGTTCATGAACTTTGTGGTTATTAGTTTCATGCAGATTTTGCAGATTTTTATTTAGATATAAAAAACATCCATTTTTTAATCTGCTTGAATCTGCAAAATCTGCGTGAAAGAAAATTTTCGCAAACATTGCGAGTAAAACTTGAAACAAAGAAAACCTGAAACTTGAAACCTTTTAATTACTTTTGCAAAATGAATAAAAAACACCATTCCAATAACATACTTTCGAATTTAGGTATTGAGAGCCTGAACGAAATGCAAGAAGTAGCGCAGGATGCTATTTTAAACGATAATAATGTTTTATTGCTTTCTCCAACAGGATCAGGAAAAACATTAGCATTTTTATTACCAGTTTTAGAATTATTGCAGCCTGAAATTCTTTCGGTTCAATGTTTAATTTTAGTGCCTTCGCGCGAATTAGGATTGCAGATCGAGCAGGTTTGGAAAAAAATGGGAACCGATTATAAAGTAAATATTTGCTACGGCGGACACTCGATTGATACTGAAATCAAAAATTTAAGCAATCCACCAGCAGTTTTAATTGGAACTCCGGGAAGAATTGCGGATCATATTGAAAGAGGAACTTTCCGTTTAGATAAAATTCAGACCTTAATTTTGGATGAATTTGATAAATCATTGCAATTGGGTTTTCATGAGCAAATGTCTTTTATTATTGGAAAATTAACCAAATTAAATAAGAGGGTTTTGGTTTCGGCTACTTCAGATATTGAAATTCCAAGATACACGAGAGTTGTTAATCCAACCATTTTAGATTTTATTCCGGAGGAAGAAGAAAAAGCAAATCTTTCGATGAAAATGGTTGTTTCGCCTTCCAAAGATAAATTGGGAAGTTTATTCAACCTGATTTGTTCGTTGAAATCAGAATCGGCTATTATATTTTGTAATCACCGTGATGCCGCAGAACGTATTAGTGATACCTTAAATGAAAAAGGAATTTACGCAACTTATTATCATGGCGGAATGGATCAGGACGAACGCGAACGTGCTTTGATTCAGTTTAGAAACGGAAGCGTGAGTTATTTAATCACAACCGATTTAGCGGCGCGTGGATTGGATATTCCGGAAATGAAACACGTAATTCATTATCATTTGCCTCTTAAAGAAGATGAATTTACACATAGAAATGGTCGTACGGCACGTATGCAAGCCACCGGAACGGCGTATATTATCATCCACGAAAGTGAAAAACAACTCGATTATATTGATTATGGCATGGATGTTTTAAATGTCGAAAATGCAACAACTTTACCAAAACCACCAGAATATCAAACCATTTATATTAGTGGCGGGAAGAAAACTAAACTAAATAAAATTGATATCGTTGGATTCTTTTCTCAAAAAGGGAAACTGGAAAAAGGGGATTTAGGTTTAATTGAGGTTAAAGATTTTATTTCGTTTGCAGCCGTAAAATACAATAAAGTAAAAGATTTGCTTAAGAATATCAAAGACGAAAAAATGAAAGGCAAGAGATTTAAAATTGAAGTTGCCCGCAAAGTGGTAAAGAAAGAGGAGGAGAAATAAGGTTTTTTTTATACCTCAACTTTTACTTTCAGCTTTTTTTGGTGAAAATTGATACTAAATTATAGAACTGAACTGAAGTTTAAAACGGAAATTTGTAGTAAAATTTTTCTGTTTTTTGTGTAATAATACCCTTCTATAATACTGAATTTTGGTTGTTTTATTCGTGAATATCAGTATTTAAATGGAGTTTATTTTGTTGAATTTCAATGTTTTATATTGTTATTGTTTTGACTTTTAGAGAATTGTAAACAACAATTTAGCTTTAGTGTTAATAAATTAATGATTAAGACTTTAATTTATCATAAATTCTGCGTTTATTGTAGTCGTAAATAGTAAACCCCAAATTAGTTATGAAAAGAATTATTACGATTGCCGTTTTGTTGTTTAGTTTTGTGTCTTTTGCACAAATTAAGGTTCTTGAGACTGTACCAGTTGAGAAATTAGGAAAAGTAAATAACAACTACATTCAAAAAATTGGAGATGAATATACTGTATATTATACAAGTATTCAAAATGATGATGAGTCTGCTTCTCCAATGAGAAAATTTACATTTAAAAATGTTAATAATGATTACGCAAGTCTTTATAGTATCATCATGAATGGGTTTACAGCAAATCCTTTGTATGATATCAAATTAGAATTGCCTAACAATTTTATCTGGCTGCACTACACAGGAAGTGTTATTCCTGAGAAAGCAACAGTTCAGTTCATGGTTTCGACTAAAGAAGCTTCTGCAGCTACAAGTAGTGTTTCTGAGCCATTTGTAAAAGATCAGATTAATAAATTATTCCAAAAATAATTTACTTTAAATAAGCATTAAAAAAGGCTATTCAGATTTTGAATAGCCTTTTTTTTGTTTCAGGTTTTCTTTGTTTCAGGTTTGTTGGGCTGAAATCTTTGTCAAAGTTCAAAAATTACACAAAAATTAAAAATCTTAGAAGCTAAAAAAACCTTTGTCACTTTGCCTCTCTGAACCTTTGGACCTCAAAAAAAACTATATTTTCTTCACGTACTGCGTGATAATTACAATTTGCTGACCGTCTACTTTTCCTTCAATATATTCGGCATTTTCATGATCTAAACGAATGTTACGCACAGCAGTTCCTTGTTTGGCAACCATGCTTGATCCTTTTACTTTTAGATCTTTAATTAAAACTACCGAATCTCCGTGTTCTAAAACGACACCATTGCTATCGCGGTGAACAAGTTTGTTTTCATCATCTTCTCCTTCGCCTGTTGCTTGTGCCCATGTAAGCGTATCTTCGTCTAAATACATCATATTAAGCAATTCCTGTGGCCAGCCTGCAGCACGCAAGCGGCTTAACATTCTCCACGCAACAACTTGTACGGCAACATTTTCGTTCCACATACTGTCGTTAAGGCATCTCCAGTGATTTAAATCTGCGTTATCAGGATTTTCAATTTGGTCAATACAGGTATTACACGCTAAAATACTTTCGTCAAGTCCGCCTTTTTGAGTTGGCAATACTTGGTATACTTTTAGGTTTTCTTCGGCGCCACAAAGCTCACATTTAGATCCGCTGCGTTTGTTTAATTCTCTTTCGATGCTCATTATTTGGTTTGTTTTAAAAATGCGAAATTACTTATAATTTGCTTCGCTTGCAAGTTTATGTTTTGAGGCGGATTTTAGTTTTTGCGAGGAACGAAGCAATCTCACGTAGTTTGTCACGTTTGCTTTTTGTTAGTGTGGCTGCTTCGTTCCTCGCAATGACTTTGTTTGCGATTATTTTTGCACCCGAACCGCATCCGGAACTAGCATTTCATACTCGCCGCCATTTCGCAATACATCGCGAACAATACTTGAGCTGATATAAGAAGTTTTGGCAGCGGTCAATAAAAAGACAGTTTCAATTTTAGAAAGGCGTCTGTTGGTGTGTGCAATTGCTTTTTCAAATTCGAAATCGGCTGGATTACGCAAGCCTCTTAAAATAAAATTGGCTTTTAATTTTTTAGCTAAATCTATGGTTAGACCTTCATAAGTGATAACCGAAATTTTAGGTTCGTCTTTGAAGGTTTCTTCGATGAAACGTTTTCTTTCTTCGAGTGAAAACATGTATTTTTTTTCGGCATTGACACCAATTGCGATTACGATTTCATCAAAAAGTGAAATTCCTCTTTTGATAATATCTTCGTGACCAAGTGTAATGGGATCAAATGATCCGGGGAATATGGCTTTTCTCATTTTTTTTAAGGTTCAGAGGTTCAAAGTTGCAAAGGTTCAAAGTTTTATTTTAATAAATTAAAATGTTTTGAAGCTTTTGGAATTTGGAATTTATCCCAATAACTATTGGAATTGGAATTTATTTTTTTACGTTATTCTAAGGGTTTTTATTGCAGGAACCCATTCATCTTTTTGGCAGACTTCGCATTTTGCCATTCCTGATTTTTGTTCTTCGGTATGGCCGCAAAAAGTGCAGGCGTGAATCCCATTATTTTTTATGATTTTGCTTTTGTCATTAAACAAGCCCGGCAAAATTGGCAAACCATATTTTACATCTTTATCTTCGTAGAAAAATACACTTATTTCTCCGCTGGTTTCTATAAAGGCGTGTTTTACCTGACCTAAATGTTCGATTGATTTAATGCGAAGTTCTGAGAAAAATTCATCTTGCGCCAGACTTTCTTTTTTGAATGTTGCAATAGAAAATTTTCCGTCATTTATTAAACATTCGGTTTTGCCTTCTATAAATTCTTCGAATTTTTTGCTTTTTCCGGTTAACCAGGTTACAGATCGATATAAGATGATAATTACGGTAAAAACAATCGCTGCAGGAACAATACCTACATCTTCATAAAACATAGGATCTCCGGCCGCTGAACCTAATGCAATAATGATTACGGTTTCGAAAATAGACAATTGTTTAACACCTCTTTTTCCGGCTAATTTCAATGTTAACAATAAAATGACAAACATCACAGTGGAACGAAAAATGACTTCCAAAGCAAAATTTTGTGGCAAATCATTGTAAAAAACTCTATTCCATTCGAAGATTTCTTTCATTTTTTTTGAGGTTCTGAGTTGCTAAGGTTCTAAGTTACTAAGGTTTTCTTTTAGGAGCTAAGATTGTGAGTTTTTTGTCATTTCGACGGAGGAGAAATCACATCCAGATAGCGACGAACTGTGTGTCTTCATTTTATGTGATTTCTCCTCCGTCGAAATGACAAGATGATGAATTATGACTTCAAAAAATAAGGTTCTGAGATCTTAGTAACTTAGAATCTCAGAACCTTAGTGTCTTAAACGAGCGCTAACTCAATAGCATTAGTGAATAAATCTTCAAGGGATATTCCGGCTGCTTTGGCTTGTTGCGGAATCAAACTTTCGGTTGTTAATCCCGGAATGGTGTTCATTTCAAGCATATACGGTTCGTTGTCTACGATAATGAATTCGCTTCTTGAAAAACCTTTCATTTTCAGGACTTCATAAGCGCGTTTTGCAACTTCACTCACTTTTTGTGTTAATTCGTCAGAGATTCTGGCTGGTGTGATTTCTTGTGATTTTCCTTCGTATTTTGCTTCATAATCAAAGAAATCATTGTCTGAAACAATTTCTGTAATTGGTAAAACGATAACTTTTCCCTGATAATTAATTACTCCCACAGAAACTTCAGTTCCGTCAAGGAAACTTTCGATGATGATTTCGTTGTCTTCTTTATAGGCTACTTCAATCGCAATTGGAAGTTCGTTAGCGGTTTTTACTTTTGAAATTCCGAAGCTTGAACCGGCTTTGTTTGGTTTTACGAAACATGGCAAACCTACTTTTTTAACGATTTCGTCTGTATTAATTACATCACCTTTATTAAGGTAATATGAAATTGCCGTTTTGATTCCGTATGGTTTTAAAACCGATAATAAATCACGTTTGTTGAACGTAAGTGCTGATTGGTAATAATCACAGGATGATTGCGGAATGCCTAACAATTCAAAATAAGCCTGCATTAATCCGTCTTCGCCCGGAGTTCCGTGAATGGCATTGAAAACACAGTCAAAAGTGATTTTTTGTTCGCTTACAGTAACTGAGAAATCATTTTTATCAATTGGAAATTCAGCATCTTTTTCGTCTACATAAACCCATTTTTCTTTGAAAATATGAATACGGAATCCGTTGTATTTTGTTTTATCTAAATATTGGTACACGACGTTTCCTGAGATGAGAGAGATTTTATATTCGCTTGAATATCCGCCCATGATAATGGCTATGTTTTTCATTTTATGTTGTTTAATCGTTTATTTTGTGTATTTGTTTAATCGTTTTTTTTGCCACGAATTCCTCGAATTTTCCCGAATTTTTTTATTCGTTTTTGCTTGTCAGACTGAGCGAAGTCGAAGTCCCGTATGCTAAATCACTTTGCGGGACTTCGACTTCGCTCAGTCTGACAATTGAACTTCATTCAGTCTGACAATTGAACTTCGCTCAGTCTGATAGTTGAACTTCATTCAGTTTGACAGTTGAGCGTCGTTCAGTCTGACAATTGAACTTCCTTCAGTTTGTCATCCCGAGGAATGAGGGATCTCCACAAGAAACTCCACAATCAAAATCGCCAATCTTTGTCGAACTGCTTACGTAGATCCCTCGTTCCTCGGGATGACAAAATGGTGTTTTAAAAAAAAATCTTCTTATGAAACCTAAATCCCTAGCCCCGATAGAGGCAGTATCCTTTTTTTGGGCGATTTTTCATCGCGCTAAAAAAGCTATAGCCGAAAGCGGGAAATAGCTCCTGAAAAATTAAATTCCATATTCCAAAAATCTTCCTTCGACTTCGCTCAGGATGACAATCAGCTTAGTTTCTTGCTTAAAACAAAATTATCATTTTTTTTGAAACGAAATAGCTTTATCTTTGCCACAACTAAAAATAAATTTATGAGTTTACGTAAGTATTTAACTAGCCGAGTGTTTTTTTTACAAGTATTAGGAGCGATTGCTATTATTGCCGTTTTAGGTTATTTGTTTATGCATTGGCTGACTTTTACGACTGATCACGGTCATGAAATTGCTGTTCCGAATTTAGCTAAACTGACTGAAGAGCAGGTTGAAGCAAAATTAGATGAATTAGACTTGGATTACGTGCTTTTGGATAGTGTTGATTACAGAAGTGAATTCCCTAAATACAGTGTTGTTGAGCAAGATCCGTTGCCGGGAACGAAGGTAAAAGTGGGAAGAAAAATATATATTAAAATTAATGCATCAGGATTTTCATCTGTTAGAATTCCTGATTTAATTGAGAAAACGTATCGTGAAGCGGTTCCGACTTTGAAGGCTTTAGGGCTTGAACAAGGAACGATTACTTATATTCCGAACCTTGGAAAAGACATGGTTTTGGAAATGCGTTATAAAGGCAGAAACTTAAAAGTAGGTGACCGCGTGCTGAAAGCTTCTAAAATCGACTTGGTTTTAGGTGACGGAAAAGCAACTTATGTAGATGAAAGTCAGGCGACAGACAGTTTAGCTGCGCCAACTACTGAAACCCCAAAAGATGAACAATAATAATGAAAATTTAGATCTGGAAGACGAATTATTCGAGCATTTCAGGTTTGAAGTCCCTAAAGGTCAGGCGCTTTTGCGTATTGACAAATATTTAATGAATTTAATTCAGAATGCGACGCGAAATAAAATTCAGAACGCCGCTACTGAAGGAAATATTTTTGTAAATGATATTCCCGTAAAATCAAATTATAAGGTTAAACCGTTTGATGTCGTGACGGTTATGTTGACGTATCCGCCCTTTGAAAATCATATTCTTCCGGAAGATCTTCCGTTGAATATTGTGTATGAAGATGATGCACTTTTGTTGATTAATAAAGAACCGGGAATGGTTGTGCATCCGGGTCACGGAAATTATACCGGAACGTTGGTAAATGCTTTGGCGCATCATTTTGATAATTTGCCTATGAACAGCAGCGAACGCCCGGGATTGGTTCATAGAATCGATAAGGATACATCCGGACTTTTGGTTGTGGCCAAAACGGAAGCGGCAATGACGCATTTGGCGAAACAATTTGAAGCTAAAACTTCTGAACGTGAATATATTGCTCTTGTTTGGGGAAATGTTGCCGAGGAAGAAGGAACGATTGAAGGAAACCTTGCCAGACATTTAAAAGATCGCATGCAAATGGCGGTTTTTGCTGATCCTGAAATTGGGAAACCTGCGATTACACATTATAAAGTTTTGGAACGTTTTGGTTATGTAACTTTGATTTCCTGTAAATTAGAAACCGGAAGAACGCACCAGATTCGTGCGCACATGAAACATATTGGTCATCCGTTGTTTAATGATGAACGTTACGGTGGTCATTTGATTTTGAAAGGAACTACGTTTACAAAATACAAACAATTTATAGAGAATTGTTTTAAGGCTTTGCCACGTCAGGCGCTGCATGCTAAAACGCTTGGTTTTGTGCATCCAACAACGGGCGAAATGATGCGTTTTGATACGGAACTTCCGCAGGATTTTCAGGATTGTATCGAAAAATGGCGCAACTACGGAAAGTCGCATAATATGGAAGATGAGAATTAATTAGATAATTTGTCAATTAGAAAATTAGATAATTTTTTATATAACGAATTCCACTAATTTACACGGATTAATTTTCGTGTAAATTAGTGGAATTTATGTTTTAATTCAGTTCAAATGAATCTTATTTTATTTAATAGTTTTAATCGTTAAGTCTATTATTTTTGCTTCTCCATTTGTTATAAACCCTAATTTTCCTTGTTGGCTCAGATTGCTTTTTTCGAGCGAACATTCTAATGTAGTTTCGTTATTTACCGAGAAATATAATTGGTTATTTCTAACCCGGATTTTTATCGCGTACCATTTATTATTTTCTAATTTCATAGGTTTGGTAAATAAACTTGGCCCGCCGCGTTTGCCATATTCGTCACTTCCTTTATTATATGTTCCGTTTCCGATTACGATATTTTGATCAATTTGATACAAATATGTCCTGATGTATTTCTCATTATCTATATTAAGCATAACCTCAAATAAAGATTCTTTGGTCATGTTTACTTTAAAATTGATTTCGTAATTTTTTGGAAGCATTTTTTTAGATTCGATAACGCCCCAATGCATTGGACCTCCAGTTCCTGTTAACGTATCTTTTTGCAGAAACCATTCTTTTGGGTTCGAAATCCAATCTGATTTTAATTGACCGATTTTCGTTATTTTGTATTCCTTATTGGAAGTTGAAATTGTGCCTGAACACGAGATCATTATTAGCACTAAAACTAATAATGTAATATATTTAATTTTCATTTTCATTTTTTAATTTAACTCCGAATGGTATTTAATATTGCCAATTGATCCTGATGGATTTGGTAAAAGTTCAAATACAGAAGTAGGAGCGAGGCCAGGTTCGATACGATGCGAAACGTATAAAATACTCACGTTTGTTTCTTGCTTTATGGTATTGATAAGCTGAATGACCAAATCTACATTTTCGTCGTCCAGACCTTCTACAGGTTCGTCCAGAATCAATAAAGGCGGATGTTTTAGAACGGCGCGAACAATCAGCGCAACTCTTTGCTGACCGATAGAAAGATCGATAAAACGTTTTTTAGCCAAAGAACTCATCTCGATAACTTCAAGCCATTGTGCAACGGTTTGTTTTTGCAAATTGCTTGGTTCGTTATACAATCCGATGGAATCAAAGAAACCAGAAAGGATCATTTGTTCTAAAGTGTGTCCTTTCTGAAATAAATCCGTCATAGAAGTCGTGAAGATTCCAATTTGTTTTTTGATATCCCAAACGCTTTCTCCGCTTCCTTTTTTTCTTCCGAATAAAAATAAATCCTGACCAAAACCTTTTGGATTATCTCCTGTAATTAAAGAAAGAATGGTACTTTTTCCGGCACCATTTGGTCCAATTAATTGCCAGAATTCGCCTTGTTTTATCGTCCATGAAATGTTGTCGACGATTTTGCGATCATCATAACTTACCGAAACATTATTCATTTTTATTAGTACACTTTCGTGAAAGGAATGCGGTTCTAAAGCCTTTGGAATTCCTGATGAATTTAAGGTTTTAAAATGATTTTCGGTTTTTGAAATGGGATGTAATTCAAAAGAATTATCTCTGATTTGGGCTTTATTTTCAACAAAATACAATAAGTCGACCACACGATTTACGATTTGAATAATCGCGATTTCATCCGTTAAATCTTTTAAGGACTCTACTAAAATGACACGCGAAGCCTGATCTAAATGATCGAAAGGATTATCGAAAATTATAAAATCAGGATTTTGGTTGATGCAGTATTTCAGGAATTCTTTTTTACGTTCGCCAGACGAAAAAGTACGCAATTGTCTGTGCGATTCCGGAGAAGCTTCTACAATGTCATATTGATATTCTTTTTCGATGAATTTTTCGATAGCAATGTCAGAAAACAGAATTCCTTTTTGATTGTTAAAAATGGCTAATTCTCCTTTGGCTTCGCCGGAAAGTAAAGTATCAATAAAAGCTTTTTTGTTTACCTGATTCGATAAAAGTATATCCCAATGCTGCATTTTTGTATTTCTATTTTAAACCGTTATCTCTATTCTTCTATGTTTCTATATGTTTAATTTTACTGTTTTGTCGCCATTTCGCGATCGTTTCTGGACCATTCGCTCCAGGATCCTACATATAGTTTCGGGATTTCAATTCCGGCATAATCCATTGCAAGCAAAGTGTGACAAGCTGTAACGCCTGAACCGCAATGAATGATTATATTTTCAGGATTTTTATTGCCTATTATTTCCGAATATTTTTCTGCTAAAACCTCAGCCGATTTATAAAAGCCTTCTTCATTTAAATTTTCGCTAAACGGAACATTTATGGCTCCCGGAATATGTCCTGCAATTAAATCCAGTGGTTCTGTAAGTCCGTCAAAACGATTTTTATCCCTTACGTCAATTACTATATTGTGGTTGCTGTTTCGGGCTTTTTCAACTTCTTCAATATCGGCCAAAGCCAATTTCCATTCAGAAACCGGATACTTTTCAGCTGGTTTAAAATGCTCAGTTTCTGAACTTATCGGAAAACCAATTTTTATCGCCGCTTGCAAACCTCCGTTTAAAACCTGAACTTTTTCGTGACCAATTGCGCGTAACATCCACCAGAATCTGGCAGCAGCGTTTGATCCGTTTTTATCATCATAAATTATAATATGACTTTCAGGAGAAATTCCGAGTTTTGAAAGCACTTGAGAAAACTTCTCAAACGAAGGCAAAGGATGTCTTCCTCCGTTTGCAGGATCAGTTTCTACAGTTGCCAAATCTCGATTCAAATCGACAAAACGAGCACCTTTTAAATGTTCGTTTTTATAATTTTCTTCGGCATTAATTCCGGCTCTGGCATCAATTAAAATCATCGAATCTTTTAATTTTAAAAGTGCTTCTGGATTTATGATTGGAGAAAGTTTTGACATTTTTATTTTTTTATTTTTTCAGAATTTCCTAACCAAAGCAATCCATTCAGGATTACCTGGCTTTCTACTTTATTTTCAAAAGTGTACGACAGCGTTTTATTAGTTCCATGTTCATAATCAATATCATTATGACCCATATTTACATACACCATTTTGTAGTTTTTATTCGTCCAAACGACCGGATAATAACCGCTATGCCAAATTTCATGCGGTTTTGGCCCGGTTCCTAATGGGAAACTTGATTCGTCAATCGCTAAAAGAATTTTTATATCCGGATTTTTCGTCAGATCATTGCTCCATCTGTACCATTCGTTTGGTGCTGATGAAAATGTTTTAGGAATATTTTTTGTAACAGGATGTTGGTTTTCAACTCGCAAAACGGCCGATGTTGGTCGCCATGTATTGCTGCCATATTCTCCTGAACCTAAAAACGTATTATGATACCAATCCCAGTTTTGAGGATAATCAGAATTGTTTAAAGCAAAAGCTGAAAAATGGAATCCCATCCAGCCGCCGCCATTTTCCATATATTTCTGAAAAGCTTCTCGCTGGCTTGGTGTTTCTGGTCTTGTATCTAAAAATAAAACAACCTGATATTTTGCTAAAAATTTTGCGTTTAAATTATCCCAATTGCTGGTTGAATCATATTCAAAATGATTTTCCTGCGCTATTTTTGGAAACCATTTATTGGCTTCATGAACGAAACTAATATGTGCCTGATCGTTTTTTGCCGTATAAAAAGCAATGACTTTAAACTTTGATTTGTGTTTTTTATCTTGAGAATATCCTAAGAAACAAGCTAAAAAAAACAAAATCAGAATACTCTTTAATGTAATAGAATTCGTTTTTTGATTGAAAATTGACATTTATAGTGGTTTTTTGGTTAGTTAGTTTTTTGGGATTAATCAGGGATTTTTTCGATTAATATTTCATTAGCTGCTTGGTCATAATAGGTACAGGTCATTTCGATAATATCAACTCTCCATTTCGCAATTCCGCATTGTGCAGCGTGATTACAAAACGTTAAATAATCCGTTTCTCCACTTTGATGCATGACTAAAAATTCAATAAAACGTTCTTTATTGACAATTGGTGCCACTTTTATTTCATCGTATTTTTCATCAGAAGTCACGTTATAATTGTTTACGCCATAATATTCAACATGGCCGTCATGTACGAAAGTGTCGTATCCTTTTACGCCCAAAATAATCAGGTCTTGTATATAATTTGGAAAATCAGCACCGCTTTTTACCTTAGCATGTGCTTCCTTTATTTGTTCGATTGTAAACATAGTATTTAGAGTTTTTAGATTAGTAAGTAAAGTTTTTTCGCCACGAATTCACGAATTTATTAAAATAATCTATGAATAAAATTCGTGAATTCGTGGTGAAAAAAATAATTTTTATTGTTTCAAAAATACGATTAATGGTTTTATAAATTGATCGAAAGATTCTATATGCGGCAAATGTCCTGTGTTTGGAACTTCAACTAATTTTGAATTTTGAATTGCTTTTTGCGTTTTTTTGCCGAGTTCCAGATAATTTCCCATAGTTTTTTGAACTTCGGGAGCTGCAAGTTGTTTTCCTAAAGCTGTTTTATCTCTTGTTCCGATGATTAAAAGTGTTGGGCTTTTGATGTTTTTAAATTCATATAAAACAGGCTGCGTAAAAATCATGTCATATAAAAGTGCCGAATTCCAGGCAACTCTGTCATAATTTGGAGCTGTTGTCCAGCCGGCACCAAGTTCAGCCCATTTTTGGAAATCAGCATTCCATTTTCCATCATAATAATTCGCCATTTGATATTTTTTGATGGCTTCGTAATTTTGTTTTAATTCAGATTCGTACCACCAATCAACTGGTTTGTATGGCACAACGAGTTTCCAGTCTTCTAAACCAATTGGGTTTTCGAGCACTAATTTTTCTGTTGTTTCGGGGTACATTAACGCAAATCTTGTGGCTAACATTCCGCCCATAGAATGCCCGAGAATTGTTGTTTTCTGAATTCCTAAATGATCTAATAATTTTTTGGTATTCTCAGCCAATTGCTGAAATGTATATTGAAAATTTTCCGGTTTTGTTGATTTTCCAAAACCAATCTGATCGGGAACAATTACTCTGAAACCTTCTTTTGTCAATGCTTTTATGGTAGTTTCCCAATAAGCACCATTGAAGTTTTTTCCGTGAAGCAAAACAATATTTTTATTGTTGTAATTATCAGGTTTAATATCCATGTACGCCATTTTTAAAAGCTGGCGCTGATTGCTGAATTCTATAAATTTTACAGGAAAAGGATATTCGTAATTCGTTAAATTAATATCAAGATCTTTTATTTTTCCTTCTTGCGAAAAACAAAAAACAGGAAGTAGCAGGATTAGGAGCTTTGTTATTTTCATTTTCTGAAAGATTTTAGATTAAAGAACTATAAATTTACCGTTATGCATTTTGAAATGCAAAAATTATAGTCTTAAATTTATCAGAAAAAATATAGTAAACAATTGCCCGCGGATTTTGTGGATTAAACGTATTTTGCGGATTTTTTTATTTTTTGCTTTATTTTTCAGGAATCAGCGTTATCTTTTTTTATTGTAATTACTCTTTGCGGATACGGGATGTCAATGTTATTTTCGTCAAAACGTTTTTTGATGCTTTGCAGTAAATCACAATACATCACAAAACCATCTGTTGAATTTTTTGCCCACGCCCACGCTTTTAAATTTACGCTTGAATCTGCCAATGCAACAACTCTGGCAACGACCAAAGGTGTTTTTTGTTTTTTGCTTTCTGCTGTTCTCGTATCAATAAACATAGGATGTTTGGCGATTTCATCCTGCATAATTTCTAATGCTTTTTCGACATTAGATTTATATCCAATCCCGATTTCGATAATCTTGCAGCATTTGGTATCGTGCATATTCGTGTTCACGATAATCTGATTGCTTATTACTGAATTTGGGATGATAATTCGGTTGTTTTCGGCGTCTTTCAACACAACTTGTCTCAGATTAATATCTTCAACTGTTCCAATAAAATTGTTAATGGTGATTTTATCGTTGATACGGAAAGGTTTAAAAATGACCAGAAAAATTCCGCTGACAATATTGCTTAATGCTTGTTGAGAAGCCAAACCAGCAACTAACGAAATTACTCCGGCTCCGGCTAAAAACGAATGACCAATAATCTTGAATTCAGGAATTTGTATCAATGCAAAAGCAAATCCTAAAATATAAATTACGGTTATAATCAAATGTTTTAAAAACCGTAATCCGGTTGCATCATATTCTTTATCTGTTAATTTGCGATACAAAAAATAGCGAAGCATCTTTTTGGTCACAGCGCCCAAAACAAATGTTGTAAAGGCAATTATAGCGATAATGATAACGATTCTGAAGTCATTTGAGAAGTTGATCATACGTATTATAATTTTTTTTATTTAATGTGAAATAACAGATTCAATTAACCAATGACCGTTTACTTTTCTCAAATTAAATTCTAAAATACCTCATTTATTTTGAATTACAGCCCAACGAAATCATCGCTTTTTGGGAAAATACTCAAAGCTTCAATAGCAATTTCAGGAGTTGGAGACGCTAATTTGCGCAATTTTGTGTCCATCCAGGCACCGTCTACCGTGATTACGGCACAAAGTGTATCATCTTCTCGTCTAAATTCGTGAATAATGGACCAGCGCGAAGCATCGGCTTTCATTTTTGAAGTTTTGGTATGAAGAAAAATTTTATCTGAAAGTTTTAATTCTTTTCTAAAAATACATTCTTCCCTAAATAAAACAGGTCCAAAACCTTGCGTTTGCATCACTTTTAAAGTTAAGCCTAATTCTTCAAGGATTTCGATACGATGCTGTGCGCCAAAATCGTAATAAGCACTATGACGAACGTGAAAATTTGGGTCAAGATCAGACCAGCGAAAAGATAATTCTTTGATAAATGAAGCCATTTTTTATTTATAATTTTATGAAAATCGAAATTACAAATAAAATTTTAAACCGTTGGATGCAATAATTTTTTAACACATAGAAACATAGCTTATAAAATGAATAAAGTCGTTTCACTTGCATTAACAAAAACAAAAAACAAACACAAACTTACTTCACTAATTGCCACTAATTTAGCGCAAATTCGTGCAATTTGTGTTTAAAATGATAACTATTGGGACTATGTGTGAGAAACGAGTTTCTTTTCATAATCTTTTACTCAAAATAATATCTAGGTTTCTAAGTGTTTAATTACACTTTAAATTATCCCAACAGATTTATTTTAATAATAATCTGTTTTGAAAGGCGCAAAATCCTGTAGTTTTGGCAACGGTTTTAAGACTATTTTCTTTTTGGTATTCGTTACCGGAAAATCATCTTCGCCATAAGGTTCAGTTTTTTTGATTCGGATTCCGGTCGAGAGATTAAAATCGATTGTTCCCATAGTTCCTTGTCCGTCAGAATAAACTTCAGAGAAACCAATGAGTTCAAAGTTTCCATTCTGAAATCTGAATTTATGTTCATAATGACCGCGTAAAAGTTCATTATTAATGCTTAGAATTCCTTTAGAGATCGTGATTTCAGAGAAAGCATTTCCGCTGTTATAACCGTTTTTGCCTTGAGGAAAAGCCGGATCTATCGCTTTTACTGATGAAAGTATTTGTTTGAATTTTCCGTTGGCATCAGCAAAATAAATTTCGAGTTTATAAGGCGCTGTGTCGCTTAAAGTATCTTGCAAAACCTGTACATAATCTATTAAACCGTCTTTGTTTAAGTCGCCTTTTACTTTAGTGATTTTTTTATTGAAATGGTCTTTTTGGGCAAATAATGTTATGGAAAAGAATAAGAAAAACAGCGATATAAATTTTGTCATTTTTTCGAGTGATTTAAATGGTTTCCAGATTATCCCATTCGTATTCGATTTTATTTAATTTCAAATAATATGGAATCAGTAATATAAGTTCTAATCGCAACGAAAAATGTTCATTTGCATCATTAATAAACGGCAGAACAAACATAGAAGCCACACAAATTACAATACCAACAATTGCATCAATTTTACCAATTGAGATTGCATTGGGTTTTTCGAACCAAAGTAAATAACCGGTGTATGCTTTAAATGTTATAATAGCAATTATGAAAATGCCAATTCCGGAAAGTGCTGTATTGCTTGAAAAACCGTAAATAGATAAGTTTGTATTCGATGTAAAAAAGCTAAAAGGTATTGCGCCTAAACCGCAAATTCCCATAATCATAAAAATCCAACAGAAGGTTTTAATCCACCATGGAAGAAGTTTTCTTCTGATAATTTCTGGTTTGTCAAATTCGTCAAATTTACTTTCTAATTCCTGGTCCATGTTTTTTTATTTTCTTGGTTTTGATCAACGAATATAAATTAAATTTTTATCATTGATAAATAGATCTGTATTATAGAAGCAAATTATGATTAAGCTCTGTAGGAGCGTTATATTTATAGCAATTTTTAGCATGAGTGACGTTTGAGCTCCAGCGGAGCGACATATTTGTACGATACAATTGAATATTTTGGCCCAATGGCATGTGATGGATTAATTCTAATTTTCTATAAATATGTTATTCCAAAATATTTATACCTAAATAATTTAATGAAAACGAGTGCCCTAGCCCTGATGGGAAGGAAAATCCTTTTGTGTCCGCCGCGGCGGACACAAAAGATTTGGGAGGACAGCAGGAAACAGCTCCTGATTATTCTTCTTCTTTTTTAAGATCTAATTTTTTTACAATCCACGGAAGTGTTAATCCTTGTCCGATTAAGGTTAAAAGTACAACGGCGACAGAAATAAATATGATGGAATTTCGTTCTGGAAAAGGCGTTCCATCCGGAAGTAATTTGGGTAAACCGAGGGCGATTGCCAAAGAAACAATTCCGCGCATTCCCGACCAGCTGATTATAAAACTGTTTTTGGTATCGAGCAGTGCATGTTCGCTTACTTTTCGTCCTTTTGTTTTAGGGCTCAGAAATTTTTTCTGCAGGTTAGTTTTCTGAAAAAAGATCCTTACCATTCGCGTTAATAATGCGACAATGGTTATAATAACCGCGTAACCTATATAAGGTAAAATCATATCGTTGTCGATATCTTTAAGTATGTATCTGAAATTGAGTCCGATTAGGATAAAGATGAGTCCGTTTAGGATAAAAATAATAACGTCCCAAAGATTTTTTGAATTGTTTTTTAAGTTTTCGGGAAAGATTTTATTACTGAAACGCGAAATAGCCAAACCTAAAAATACAACTGCAATTACTCCGGAAACATGAAGATGTTCTGCAACCAGATACGTTACAAAAGGCATTAATAACATGAAACTAACGGTTACGTTTACATTTTTTTTGACTCTTTCGAGAATGAATGCTAAAATTTTTGCCATTATAAAACCAACCAGAAATCCGCCGCCTAATAATAGTACAAATTGCAGTGTTGCTTTCCAGATGATAAATGCTGACCCCATTACTGCTGCGACTGCAAAACGATATGCAACCAAAGCAGAAGCATCGTTAATCAAACTTTCGCCTTCGAGTATGGTAATGGTTTTTTTGGGTATTCCGAGGCCTTTTGTGATGCTTACCGCTGCAACTGCATCTGTAGCCGAAAGTATGGATCCGAGTACAAAAGATAATGACCAGCTCATTCCCGGAATTAAATAATGCGAAACTACAGCAATCCAGAATGTGGTTAGAAAAACCAATGGAATTGCCAAAGTGCTTATTGTACTGATATTGGTTTTGAAATGTTTGGGTGAAATATTAAAAGAAGCATCATATAATAATGGAGGAAGAAATATCAGGAAAATAATTTCGGGATTTATCTCTATTTCGGTCATTGTGGGAATAAAACCAATTGCAATTCCAACAATAACTAAAAGTATCGGATACGGTAATTTTGCTTTTTCGGCAAAGGCAGAAAGTCCGATCACGATGGCGAGTATAAAGATAATGATGCTGTAGTTTTCCATTAAAAAGGGTTTAGAAAGATGCTAATTTAAGTATTTCGGGCTTAACTGAAAATAAAGAAAGACATAAAACCGTTAGATTAAGATGAATTTCTTTTGGAAACAGTTGCCCTAGCCCTGATGGGAGGGAAAATCCTTTTGTGTCCGCCGCGGCGGCACAAAAGATTGGAAGGACAGCAGGAAACAGCTCCTGATAATGACACGTAAAGTACTGATATGCCACGATTGTCAGGTTTTGAAAATGTCATGTTGTCAGATGATTTTTATAGTGCCGACAGTAAAACTGACAATTTACTTTGGTTTTTTATATTGGCATAAATGTTGACTTATGCCACCTGAGTTATTAAAATGTATATCAAAAATTAAATATATAAAAAATGGGTAAAATAATCGGAATTGACTTAGGTACGACGAACTCTTGTGTTTCTGTAATGGAAGGTAACGAAGCAGTTGTTATTCCTAACGCAGAAGGAAAAAGAACAACGCCATCTATCATCGCTTTTGTTGAAGGTGGAGAAATTAAAGTGGGTGATCCTGCAAAAAGACAAGCAGTAACGAATCCTACAAAAACGATTGCTTCTATTAAACGTTTTATGGGACACACTTTTGCTGAGACTCAGGAAGAGGCAAAAAGAGTTCCTTACAGTGTTGTAAAAGGTGACAACAATACACCACGTGTGGATATTGACGGTCGTTTATACACTGCTCAGGAGTTGTCTGCAATGACACTTCAAAAAATGAAAAAAACTGCCGAAGACTATTTAGGTCAAACTGTAACTGAAGCGGTTATTACTGTTCCTGCTTACTTTAACGATGCACAACGTCAGGCTACTAAAGAAGCTGGTGAAATTGCTGGTCTTAAAGTTATGCGTATCATCAACGAGCCAACTGCTGCTGCACTTGCTTACGGATTAGATAAAAAAGGAACTGATCAAAAAATTGCTGTTTACGATTTAGGTGGAGGTACTTTTGATATCTCTGTTCTTGAATTAGGAGACGGTGTATTTGAAGTATTGTCTACAAATGGTGATACTCACTTAGGTGGTGATGATTTTGACCAGGTTATTATTGACTGGTTAGCTGACGAATTCAAATCTGAAGAAGGAATTGATTTACGTTTAGATCCAATGTCATTGCAACGTTTGAAAGAAGCTGCAGAGAAAGCTAAGATTGAATTATCATCTTCTGCTGAAACTGAAATCAACTTACCTTACGTAACGGCTACAGCTTCAGGACCAAAACACTTAGTAAAAAAATTATCTAGAGCTAAATTTGAGCAATTATCTGATACTTTAGTAAAACGTTCTATGGAGCCAGTTGCTAAAGCATTAAAAGATGCAGGTTTATCTACATCTGATATCGACGAAGTTATCCTTGTTGGAGGTTCTACTCGTATGCCAAGAATTGCTGACGAAGTTGAAAAATTCTTTGGTAAAAAAGCATCTAAAGGCGTTAACCCTGATGAGGTTGTTGCTATTGGAGCTGCTATTCAAGGTGGAGTTTTATCTGGAGATGTAAAAGATGTATTGTTACTTGACGTAACACCTCTTTCTTTAGGTATCGAAACTATGGGTGGTGTATTGACTAAATTAATTGAGTCTAACACAACTATTCCAACAAAAAAATCACAAGTTTTCTCTACTGCTGCTGATTCTCAACCATCTGTTGAAATTCACGTATTGCAAGGAGAAAGAGCGATGGCTGCTGATAACAAAACTATCGGTCGTTTCCACTTAGATGGTATTCCACCAGCACCAAGAGGAGTTCCTCAAATCGAGGTTACTTTTGATATCGATGCAAATGGTATCATCAAAGTTTCTGCAACTGATAAAGGAACAGGAAAATCTCACGATATCCGTATCGAAGCTTCTTCTGGATTAACAGCTGAAGAAATCGAAAAAATGAAAAAAGATGCTGAAGCTAACGCTGACGCTGATAAAATAGCTAAAGAAAGAGCTGAGAAATTAAACGAAGCTGACAGCATGATTTTCCAAACAGAAAGTCAATTGAAAGAGTTAGGAAGCAAACTTGCTGACGACCACAAAGTTGCTGTAGAGTACGCTTTAACTGAATTGAGAATGGCACACCAATCTCAAGATATTCCAGCTATTCAAACGGCTCTTGACAACATCAATGCAGCTTGGAAAACAGCTACAGAAGCTATGTATGCTCAAGGTGATCAAGGTCAACAAGCAGCTCCACAACAAGAGCAATCGCAAGGTGACAATGTTGAAGACGTTGAATTCGAAGAAGTAAAATAATTCTTCTTTAAATTATAATAAAAAACCGGACTAGAAATAGTCCGGTTTTTTTGTGGGTTATTTTTGCGTTGTTGAAATTAAACCCGACAGGTTTTTAAAACCTGTCGGGTTTAATTAATTATAGTAAAAATATTACAAATAAAACAATCGTATTTTATAAATCTTTTTATCAAAATGACAATTGTCATTTCCCATTCAGATTCTTTTTTGTAATATTACTATATAAATCATTTTTGAATGAGAAAGATAAAATACAAGAAAGGCCGCAAGCTTCAACATACCACTTTAGAATATACCGGCACACAAAAACCGCACAAAACGGAAATGCAGCTTTTTACATATGATAACAATGACGTTGTTGAATATGAGAAGTTTAGAGTAGAATCATTAAATAGTTGTATTGATTATACAAAAAACAACTGGCTGAATATTCACGGATTAAACAATATTGATTTAATAAAAACTATTGGGACTCATTTTAACTTAGATGATTTTCTTTTAGCAGATATTTTAAACACTACAAAAAGAACTAAACTGGAAGAACAGCAAAATGTTCTGTTCTTTAATATCAAATCTCTTTTGCCTTCTGAAGTTTCAGACAGTGTTAGTGTAGAGCAAATTAGTTTTATTTTGAAAGATGGAATTTTAATTTCATTTCAGGAAAAACGAAGCGATTTTTTTACTCATATTCGGGAACGCCTTCGCACGCATGCAGGAATTGTTCGAACTAAAAAAGTAGATTATTTGCTGTATTTGTTATTAGATGCCGTAATGGAGAATTTTTACATTACGATTGAAGATGAAGAAGAAAAAATTGAAGAATTAATCAATTTGACGAAAAAAGGAGCTGATCCTGTTATTTTGGAAAAAATTGAAAATCACCGTGATAATTTTAATTTTTTAAAACGTTCTATTATTCCGCTTCGCGATTCGCTGTATTATTTAAAAACTATTAAAGATGATGATACTTATAATGGAATCCAGAAAGAGACGTTTAGTTTCTTTATTAGATTGCATCAAAAAAGTCTGGAACTTTTAGAACAAATCGATTCGGATATGAGTTCATTAGAAAGCGCTTCTAATTTTTATTTCTCGGAACAAAGCCGAAAAATGAATGAGATTATGAAAACCCTGACGATTATTTCGGCAATATTTATTCCGCTTACTTTTATTGTTGGCGTTTACGGAATGAATTTCGAATACATGCCGGAACTTCATGCAAAAAATGGTTATTTTATTACCATGGGCGGCATGATTTTATTGGTAATTGCCCTGATTATTTATTTCAAGAAGAGACGTTGGTTTTAACGTTTGCTTCCCATTAAAAATTACGATTTAAAGTACATTTGTTTACTTTCAAAACATAAATTATGAGTAAAGCGATATATATAGCCACCAGCGATCAAAATAGCGGAAAATCAATTGTTACACTTGGTTTGATGAGTATTTTGATTGGTAAAACGGCTAAAGTTGGTTATTTTAGGCCAATTGTAGAAGATTTTGTTGATGGAGAATTAGACAATCATATTGAAACAGTTTTATCGTATTTTAATCTTGATATTAAGTTTGAAGATGCGTTTGCCATTACAAAAAGCAAACTGATCAAGAAGAAAAATAAAGGTAAAATAGGAGAGGTTTTAGACTTGATTATTGAGAAATATAAAAAGCTTGAAGAGCGTTTTGATTTTGTTTTGGTAGAAGGAACAAGTTTTACCGGAGAAGGAACTTCAATTGAACTGGATTTGAATGTTTTGATAGCAAAAAACCTCGGAATTCCAACTATTATTATTGGTTCAGGAGTTGGGAAAACCTTAGAAGAATTGGTAGACAGTCTTTACTTGGTTTACGATTCCTTTAAAGTAAAAGAGGTCGAAGTTTTATCGGTTTTTGCCAATAAAGTACAGCCGGAAAATATAGAATTAGTAACACAAGGATTGCAGAAAAGTTTACCAGGCAATGTTTTGATTAATACCATTCCGATAATTTCTAGTTTGAATAATCCAACCATGCAGGAAATTGTTAACGAATTGGATGCGAAGGTTTTATTTGGAGAAAATTATCTCAATAATGAAATCGGACACTTTAGCGTTGGTGCCATGCAGTTACACAATTATCTTGTTCACTTAAATGATAATGCGCTTGTAATTACGCCCGGAGATCGCTCTGATATTATTTTAGGTGCTTTGCAGGCAAATGAATCTGTTAATTATCCAACAATTTCAGGCATCATTTTAACCGGAAATATTGTTCCGGAAGAAAGTATTTTAAAACTTATTGAAGGACTTTCGGCCATCGTACCCATCATTGCTGTTGATGGCGGAACGTATCATATTACCAATAAAATTGGCGCTATAAAATCTAAAATCTATGCCAATAATACCCATAAAATTGAAACTTCGATAAGTACGTTCGAAAAATATGTTGACAATGATGCATTATCCGAAAGATTAATCACTTTTGTGCCGGAAGGAATGACGCCAAAAATGTTCCAGTACAATATGGTAAAAAGAGCCAAACAGCATCGTAAACATATCGTTTTGCCTGAAGGAAATGATGATCGAATTATCATCGCCACTTCAAGATTATTGGATATGGATGTGGTTGATATTTCGATTATTGGAGATAAAAAACAAATCGAAAGTAAAGTTACGGAGCTTGGAATTACTTTTGATTTTTCGAAAGTTAACATCATCAATCCAATAGAATCTGAACTTTACGAAGATTATGCAAATACGTATTATGAGCTTCGAAAAGCCAAAAATGTAAGTATTACAATGGCAAAGGATTTAATGGAAGATGTCTCGTATTTTGGCACAATGATGGTGTATAAAGGTCACGCTGACGGAATGGTTTCCGGAGCTGCTCATACAACGCAGCATACGATTTTACCCGCCTTACAATTCATCAAAACTAAACCAAATTCATCTGTAGTTTCATCTGTATTTTTTATGTGTCTCGAAGATCGTGTTTCGGTTTTTGGCGATTGTGCGATTAATCCAAATCCAACTGCAGAACAATTGGCAGAAATCGCTATTTCATCTGCAGAATCAAGTTCAGCTTTCGGAATTGAGCCTAAAATTGCAATGCTTTCCTATTCTTCCGGAGCATCAGGAAAAGGTGATGAAGTAGATAAGGTAAGAACTGCAACAGAAATTGTAAAACAAAAACGTCCCGATTTAAAAATTGAAGGCCCAATTCAATATGATGCCGCAGTAGATCGTGCAGTAGGAAAAAGCAAAATGCCCGATTCTGAAGTTGCAGGGCAGGCGAGTGTGCTTATTTTTCCGGATTTAAATACGGGAAATAATACCTATAAAGCTGTACAAAGAGAAACCGGAGCTCTGGCAATTGGCCCAATGTTACAAGGTTTAAACAAACCTGTAAATGATTTAAGCCGAGGCTGTACGGTAGACGATATTATAAATACAGTTGTAATTACCGCGATTCAGGCGCAGGGACTTTAAATTAATTATTAATTGTGAATTATAAATTATTAATTGATTATATCAAATCCGTTTTAATCCGCGTTCAAATTAACGTTTCTATAAAATAAATTAAAAAAAACTCAGCAACTTAGAGACTTAGTACCTTAGCAACTTTAAAAAAATGAAAATATTAATTATAAATTCAGGAAGTTCATCAATAAAATATCAATTAATGGTTATGCCAACAAACGAAGTAATTTGTTCCGGCATGATTGACAGAATTGGTTTAGAAACTTCGAATGTATCATTCAAAACACCTTCAAATTCAATTGAAGAAATATTACCAATTCCGACACATAAAGTAGGTTTGCAAAAAGTAGCCGAAATGCTTTTAGATTCGGAAAAAGGAGTTATAAAATCGACTTCAGAAATTACGGCTGTCGGACATCGCGTGGTTCATGGCGGAAGTTATTTCTCTGATACAACTATTATTACGGATGAGGTTAAAGAAAAAATAAAAGAGCTTTCAGAATTGGCGCCTTTGCATAATCCTGCACATTTAGTGGGAATAAATGTTGCCGAAGAAATTTTTTCAGATGCAAAACAAGTGGCTGTTTTTGATACTGCTTTTCATCAGACAATTCCGGTTGAGGCTTATAAATATGCGATTCCAAATTATCTTTTAACAGAGAATAAAGTACGCGTTTATGGTTTTCACGGAACTAGTCACAAATATGTTTCTGAAAAAGCAATAGCTTATTTAGAAAAAAGTTCTAAAATAATCACGATTCATCTCGGAAATGGATGTAGTATGACCGCTGTAAAAGACGGAAAAAGTATCGATCATACAATGGGTTTTTCGCCGGCAAACGGATTACTTATGGGAACCCGCGCAGGAGATATTGATCAGTCTGTGATTTTTTATATGATTAAAAACCTTGGATATTCAGCAGATGACGTAAATTCAATTTTATTGAAACAAAGCGGAATGCTTGGCCTTACAGGTTATAGCGATTTAAGAGATATAGAATCAGAAGCTGCAAAAGGAAATAAAGAGTGTCAATTGGCATTATTGATGAATGCTTACAGAATTAAAAAATACATTGGTTCTTATACGGCAGTTTTAAACGGTCTTGATGCTATTGTTTTTACCGCCGGAATTGGCGAAAATTCATCTTATATGCGCAAATTAGTTTGTACTGATATGGATTATTTTGGAATTGAAATAGACGATGAGAAAAATCAGGTTCGCTCTAAAGAAATTAGGGAAATTAATAAACCAGATTCGAAAACGAAGGTTTTGGTTGTACCAACAGATGAAGAATATGAAATTGCAAATCAGGTTTATCATTTGCTTCACCACTAATTCTGACATTACATCTATAGAAAGCCTTTCAATTGAGAGGCTTTTTTACGTTTAGAAATTAAATTTTTGTCAGTATCTTTGAATATAAAATATCATACTTTGAGATCGATACTTCTAAAAACATTCTTTTTCTTTTTCATTGCTTTTCAAATTCAGGCACAAGAATTACTTCCATTTGTTGAAAATTATAATAAATCTGATTATCAGGGAGATAATCAAATTTGGAATGTCGTTCAGGGAAATGATAATGCCATGTATTTTGCTAATAATCATTATTTATTGCGATACGATGGTGTTGTTTGGGAGAAATATAGTTTACCAAATAAAACCATTATCAGATCAATTTTAATCGAAGGTGATAAAATTTATTCCGGTTCTTATAAGGAATTTGGTTACTGGTACAGGAAAAATGGCAAGATGCATTATGTTTCAATTACCAAAAATCTACGTTTATTTGATGAAAAGGATAACGAAGAAATCTGGAAAATTTTCAGGTTTAATGGTGCATTATATTTTCAGTCTTTTAATGATGTTTTTATTTATGATGGAAAACAGATTAAAAAGATCAAATTCCCATTTTTAATCTCTTATTGTTTTGTAGTCGATAACAATCTTTACGTTGCTTCTGTCGAAAAAGGCGTTTTCAAAATGAATGGTTCAAAAATAACGAACCCAAAAGGTTGGGATGTTTTAAAAAAGACCGTAGTTCATTCGATTGAAAAGTATCAAAACAAGACGTATATATTCACTCAGAAAAAAGGGATTTTTATTGTTGAAAACGGAGGTTTAAAATCCTGGAATAATCCTTTAAATGAAACTTTTAAAGCAGCCACAATCAATATAGCAAAATTTATTAAAAAAAATAAATTGGTTGTAGGAACAGGAAACAGAGGCGTTTTTATTTATGATTTTAATACAAATACCTATAAAAACATCGACAGGAATAATGTCTTGATGAATAATTCTGTTTTAAGTATTGGTGTTGACAATGAAAATGATTTATGGCTTGGTTTGGATAATGGTATTGCACATGTTGAAGTAAATTCTCCAATATCATTTTTCTATGATAATTCCGGAATTCTAGGATCTGTTTATGCTGTTGCAACAACAAATAAAGGATATTTGATTGCTTCTAATCACGGTATTTATGAGTTTTATTCGGGTAAATTTACCATGATGCCCAATACTCAGGGGCAAGGCTGGAATATTACAAAAATTGATAATCAATATATTATAGGTCATAACGACGGAACTTTTTCTTATGAAAATGGTTCTTTGGCTAAAATCAATACGATAAGCGGAGGCTGGAATTTATCAAAAAGCAGTATTAATAATACCTATTTTCAATCGACTTACAGTGGTGTTTTGGTTTACGATAATCCCTCAGATTTAACACATTATAAAGTTATTCAGGATCTTTCAAAACCAATAAAATATGTAGCTCAGAACAAAAAAAATGAAATTTGGGCCGCAGATAATTATCGTGGTTTGTACCGCGTTTTATTTACCGACGACTATAAAACCAAAAAAGTTGAAAATATTACGCAGCAAAGCAAAATAAAAAATGATTTTGGAGTTAAGATTTTTGAATTCAGAAGTGAAATTCTTTTTCTAATTAACAATTCATGGTACACTTATAATTCTCTTACCAATAAACTGGAAGAAAATGAATTGTTTAATACCAATTTTAAAAATATTACAGATGTAGTTTCAATTGATGAGGACCATTTTATAGTACTGCAAAATGGAATTTTGTATCACATATATGCTAATGGAAATAAATTTTTATGGAATATTATTCAGGAGAAATACTATAAAGGAAAGCTTATTAATGATAATATAAGAATCTTTAAAACTCAAAATCATTATCTCTTAAATCTTGATGATGGATTTATTTCGCTTCAATTAAAATATGAAAATAAACAAAAATCAGATGTGAAGGTTGAAGCCTTTAATGAGGGAAGCCTTGTTCCGGCTGAATCTAAAATTAAATACAATACAGAATTAAAAATTAATGTGATTTCTGGAATTTATGGCGCCAGCAAACCTAATCTATTTTACAGACTTAATAACAGCACAGATTTTGTTCCAATTTCTAATGGATTAGTTGTATTAAACAATTTAAGCAGTGGCAATCATTCAGTTAGCATATATAAACATGATGGCGCAAATTATGAAAAAGTATCCAGTTTTGATTTTAAAGTTACTGAACCCTGGTATTTTTCTTTTTGGATGATTTTGCTTTATATTTTAATTGTAGGCGCAGTATTGTTTTTCTATTATAAATGGAATAAACTTCGCTATTTGCAAAAATTAAGATTGCAGTCAGAAGAATTAAAACATCAGCGTGAAATTCTTGAAATGGAATTAAAAGCCGAGAATGAATTGAACATCCAGGAATACGAAAAACATATTCTCGAACTTGAACTGCAGACTAAATCATCTGAAGTTGCCGGGAAATCATTGTCAATTGCAAAACAAAGTGAAATGATTGAAAACATTCAGAGTATTCTGGATTCCGAAAAAGATTTCAATAAACTTAAAAGCGAAATCAAAAAAGCAATTAAGATAAATGAAGTGAATAAACACGAATGGGAAACCTTTGAAACCAATCTGAATCAAATTCATAATGAGTTTATTATTAATCTTTCTAAGAAGTTTCCAAATCTTACTCCAAAAGATATAAAATTATGCATTTATCTTAAAATGAACCTTTCTTCGAAGGAAATTGCTCCAATGATGAATATCTCTTTTCGAGGTGTAGAACTACACCGATATCGTTTAAGAAAGAAGCTAAATCTCTCTCAGGACGATAATCTTTCTAAATTTTTGTTAGCCTTATAATATTTGTAGGTATTTTTTTGCATATTTTATATCTTTTTATATCTTTTCAGGTTTGATTTTATATAATTTCAATACATCATTACTACATCATAATGTTATGTTAATGAATAATTATTAACATTTATCGTGCTGATAATCATTAGTATATGTAAGTTTTTTAACATAATGATGTAGCCGTGTAGTAGTAGTGATTGATGTACTACAACGTTGTAATTGTTTAATTTGGTCGCACTAACTTAAACGATTACAAACTGTATGAAAAATTTTATTTTTAGCTTTTTAGCGCTCTTGCTTCTTCCAGCTTATATGTCTGGACAAGCAATTAAAGGAAAAGTAGTAGACAGTAGCGGAATGGGAGTTCCCGGAGCAGTTATTAGTGCTCCACAATCCCGAACATCTGCTGATGCTGATTTCGACGGAAATTTTACAATTAATGCCAAAGAGGGAGAGATTATAAAAATCTCAATGTTAGGTTTTGACGCAGTTTCTGTGCCGGCAACTGCTGCTCCTATGACAATTACATTAAAAGAAGCAGGTGATACTGCTTTGAAAGAAGTAGTCGTTATTGGTTACGGAACCAGAAAGAAAGTCGATAATACTTCTGCTATTAGCTCAATTAAGTCAGAAGAAATTACAAAAATGAAAGTAATGAATGCCTCCCAGGCAATACAAGGTAAAGCTGCAGGGGTTCAGGTATCTACGTCTGATGCACCGGGAAGTAAACCTTCGGTAGTAATTAGAGGTGTTGGAACAGCATTAGGAGGTAGAAATCCTTTATATGTAGTTGACGGTATGCCAACTGATAACATCAATAATATCAATACTAATGATATTACTTCATATGAAATTCTTAAAGATGCTTCTGCTCTTGCTATTTATGGTACAAGAGGAGCGAATGGCGTAATCATGATTACGACCAAAGCAGGAAAAGGAAAAATGACTGTTGATATTGATAGTTATGCAGGTTTTAGAACGCCTCTTAAAAAAGTTAAAATGGCAAATGCTGATCAATATGTTCAGTATAGTAATGCGGCTTCTATAAGTCAATTTCCTGCAGGAAGATTTTCTCAAAATCAACCTTACAATACGGATTGGTTTGATGAAATAACAAGAACAGGGAGTTACACCCAAAATAATATTTCGATTTCAGGGTCTTCAGAAAATATCAAATACTTTTTAAGTGCTGGTAATTATGAAGAAAAAGGAATTTTGAATGGTACAGATTATGGACGTACTACATTTAGAAATAATAACGAATTCAAAATTTCGGATAAACTAAGATTAACTCAAAATTTCAGTGTGAGTTCTATAAAAAACACGCCTAAACCTTTAAGCGCATTTACTTCTGCATATAGACAATCTCCACTAGTTCCTGTACGTTTTCCGGACGGAAAATATGGTGTTCCATTCGAATCAAATGGAGTTGTATCTGAAAGCGGAGATTCTTTTAATTCAGTTGGTAATCCTGTAGTTGCTTTAGATTATAATAATGAACAACAAAAAAGCGTGACATTGCAAGGTGGATTAAAATTGGATTATGATATCATTAAATCATTAAAATTTACGTCACAGTTCAATGGAGAATTTTATACTTACAAACAATATAATTATGTAGATAATTTAGCTCTTTGGCTAGCAGCTGACCCTACAAGAGTAGAATCAGGTTATGATACGAATAGTTTGAATAAGAATACATTGACAAGAAGCAGAGATGAATATTTTAATTGGAATTTATCAAATTATTTAACTTATAATAAAGTTTTTGGAGAAATTCATGATATCGAAGTTACTGCTGGTATTGAGGCTAACGTGCAAGGTACGAGAGAAAAATTAACGATTGATAGAAAAAATGTAGATCCAAACTCTAATTATTGGTCTTTAGAAGGTGTTAACGTTGCTTCTACCGTAACTGGTTATAAAGATGAGGCACTTAATCAAAGAAGATTAGCATCTTATTTTGGACGTTTTCAATATAAGTTGATGGATAGATATTTACTTACTGGTACCGTAAGACGTGATGGATCATCTCAATTTGCTAAAGATAAACGTTGGGGAACATTCCCGTCAGTTGGTTTAGGATGGATTGTAACTAAAGAAAGCTTTTTATCAGATATTAAAGGTTTAGATTTATTTAAATTAAGAGGTTCATGGGGTAAATTAGGAAATCAGGATGTGCCTCTTAATACCCAATCATTTACTTCCGGGTTAGATTATAACGGAGGTTCAGGTATAACAATTAATTCACAAATTGACCCTAATTTAAGCTGGGAAATTGTAGAAGAAACTTCTGTAGGTTTTGATATTGAATTATTGGCTAATAGATTAAAAGGATCTTTTGATGTGTATGATAAAAATACAACAAATACAATTTTGAACGTTAAACCTTATTCAACTTCTGGAATTACAAAAGAATCACCAACTCATGTAGGTGAAGTTTCTAATAAAGGATATGAAATTGCATTACGCTGGGATGATAAAATTACTGATAATTTAAGTTACTGGGTTGGAGGAAATTTTTCACACAACAAAAACGAACTTACAAGTCTTAAAAATGTTGTATTAGCCACAACCAACGGCGGCTCATTAGGAAATGGGCAAACTACAAAAATACTGGATAATACATCAGTAGGTAGATCGTTGGGTAGTTTTTATATGTACGAATATGCCGGTGTAGATCCTGCAAATGGACAAATGTTATACTACAATGCTGCGGGAACAAAAGTTCCGCAAAATGCTTTAGATCAAACTAAAGACAGAAAATATGTAGGTTCAGTATTACCAACAAATAATTACGGAGTTACATTAGGATTAAACTATAAAAACATTGATTTTTCTGTTGATGGTTATGGTACTGGGGGTGCAAAAGTTTATAATGGTAAAAAAGCACAACGTTTTTATGGTGAAAACATAGAAGCTTCTCTGGCTACTAATTTCTGGACACCAGCTAACACTACGGCAACAAATCCAGCACCATTTAATCAAGTTCCTGTAGCTTCTACTTACTATTTGGAATCTGCAGATTTCTTTAGAATTAATAACATTACTTTAGGGTACAAATTACCACTTCAAGAAGAAGGTTTTATCAGCTATTGTAGAATTTATATAAATGCGATGAACCCATTTATTACTCAAAAATTCTCAGGATTTTCACCTCAGGTTTTAGGAGATGGAGAATTGGTTACGGGAACTCAAGGAGTTGAGTTGGATGCTTATCCAACATTAAGAACATTTGTTATTGGGGCTAATTTAAAATTTTAATATTATGAAAAGATTATATATATCACTATTTGTACTTTCAGCATTGTTTGTGTCTGGATGTTCAGATGATTTTTTAGATGTGGACCAAACTTCATCTATTCCTGCTGATCCGGAACTAATTAATACCGATGAGCAGGCAACAAAAATGGTAGACGGGATTTACAATATATTTTTAAATTGGGACATGTCTTCGTTTGCCTGGAACGCAGTTACTAGTATCATTTCTGATGATGCAGATAAAGGTTCAGATCCGGGAGATACTGGTACTGATAAGGATGTTATCGATGCCTTGACTTATAACGCCTCAACACCTTCATTTCAAAGTATATGGGATTATAATTATGCTGGAATAAACAGATGTAATCAGGCGTTGGCAATGTTACCAAAATTAGATAAAGTAACACCTGCATTGAAAACAAGATTAGAAGGAGAATCAAAGTTTTTAAGAGCTTTCATGTATTTTACCCTGGTAAAAGGATATGGAGGAGTGCCAATTGTAGATCATTTGCCAATTCCTGGAAATGATGCGGATAGAATTATGCAATTAACTCGTAAAACACCGGCAGAAGTTTATGCTTTTATAGAAAGTGATTTAAATGATGCAGCACAGTTGTTGCCGCTAAAATCGACTTATACTGGCGCAGATAAAGTAAGAGTTTCTCAAGGGTCAGCTTACGCCCTATTAGCGAAAGTATATTTATATCAAAAAAACTGGCAAAAAGTTGTTGATAACTGTGATAAAGTAACAGGCTATTCTCTAGTTTCAGATTATTCTTTACAATTTAAAAAAGAAGGAGAATTTGGCGATGAATCAATTTTTGAAATTAATGGAGTAGGTACAACTTCTTCACCAGGATTCGGAATCGGAAATTATACTGTTTCTCAGGCACCAAGAGGCGCAGGAGGCTGGGGTTGGGGTTTTAATACACCAACTGAAGGCCTGGCTAATGCTTATGAAGCAGGAGATGTCAGAAAAAATGCAACAATTATTTTTAGAGGTACAACATTGTACGACGGTAGAGAAGTACCTTCAACAGTAAGTAATCCAAGATACAATTATAAAGCATATTCATCAGCTTTCTATAATGTTGAATTTACAGATACAAACCTTAGATATTTAAGATATGCTGAAGTTTTATTAATGAAAGCAGAAGCATTGAATGAATTAGGACAAACATCTACAGCTATTCCTTTATTAAATCAGGTTAGAAACAGAGCTGGTTTACCAAATACTACTTTCTCATCTCAGGCAGATATCAAAGTTGCAATCTGGAAAGAAAGAAGAGTAGAACTTGCATTTGAACATGACAGATGGTTTGACCTTATTAGAACTGGACAAGCTGAAGCGGCTATGAAAGCTGATGGTAAAACTTTTGTAGTAGGAAAACATGAATTGTTTCCAATTCCATCTTCTTTTATGCAACAAGCAGCAGGACTTTCACAACAAAATCCTGGTGGTTATTAATTAAGATTTCAAAATCACTCCTTTCAAGTAAGAAAGGAGTGATTTTATTAATAGTTTAAATTTTTTATAATGATTAGAATTTCAGTTTTATTACTAGTTTTTACTTTTTTTGGTTGTGGTTCGAATGCCGATAAATCAAAAGGTGAAGTTGCGGAAAATACTTCTGCTGCAAAATTAACAGACGAGCAGCTTTTGGATGTAGTGCAAAAACAAACCTTTAAGTATTTCTGGGATTATGCTGAACCTAATTCAGGATTGGCAAGAGAAAGGTATCATCCGGATGGAGTTTATCCTGAAAATGATTCGAATATTGTAACAACAGGAGGTTCTGGTTTTGGATTAATGGCTCTTGTTTCAGGAATGTCTCAAGGATATATAACAAAAGATCAAGGTGTTGAAAGACTAAACAAAATTGCAGATTTTTTAGGCAAAGCTGATCGTTTTCACGGAGCATGGTCACATTGGATTGACGGAAATACAGGAAAAGTAAAGCCTTTTGGAACCAAGGATAATGGTGGAGATTTAGTCGAAACTTCATTTTTGGTTGCGGGAATGATTACAGTTCGTGAATATCTTAAAGATGGTTCTGAAAAAGAAAAAGTGGTTGCTCAAAAATATGATGCACTTTGGAAAGGCGTTGAATGGAAATGGTTTACCAATAATAAAAATGTTTTATATTGGCACTGGTCGCCAACATACGACTGGCAAATGAATTTTCCGCTTGAAGGATACAACGAATGTTTGATTACATATGTAATGGCAGCATCTTCGCCAACGCATGCAATTGATGCAAAAGCGTATCACGAAGGCTGGGCGAGAAGCGGTGGAATTGTTTCAACAAAAACAAAATACAATATTCCGTTAATTTTAAAACACAACGGAGCAGAAGAATTTGGCGGACCATTATTTTGGGCGCATTATTCTTATGTAGGACTTGATCCAACTCAGTTAACAGATAAATATGCTAACTATTGGGATTTGAATGTAAATCAGACCAAAATCAATTATGAATATTGTATAGAAAATGCAAAGAAAGGTTACGGACCGGATTACTGGGGATTAACAGCATCTTATTCCAGAAATCCAGACGGATCAATAGGATATAATGCCCATATGCCAAGCAACGATCAGGGCGTTATTTCGCCAACGGCTGCAATAAGTTCAATTGTGTATACACCAAAAGAATCGATGGCCGTAATACGTAATTTATACGATAATCATAAAAAAGAAACTTGGGGTAATGCAGGTTTTTATGATGCTTTAAGTTTGCAGAATAATAATTGGGTAGCAAAACGCTATTTGGCAATCGATCAGGGACCGGAAGTAGTTATGATCGAAAATTATCGCACAGGTTTATTATGGAAATTATTCATGAATGCTCCAGAAGTAAAACAAGGTTTAGTGAAACTTGGATTTAAATCAGGAAAATACGGATTCTAATATTCAATAAATGAAATATAAAATAACGCTATTAATTCTTTTATTTTCTTCACTTTGTTTTGCTCAAAGCGAAACAACAGGAACAATAAAAACCGTGGTCATGGTAAAACATGAATTAGGATATGCATTGCATAAACCGGCAAATCTAAAAGAGAAAAAGCCATTAATAGTTTTTATTTCGGGTGATGGAGAAAAAGGGACAGACATTGAAAAAGTAAAAATTCACGGCCCTTTAAAATATCTTAAAACACATGCCTTAGATGCTTACGTTTTGGCTCCGCAATGCAAAGAAGATGAAAATTGGGATATCGAATCTATTAACGAATTGATTTTAAAAGTTCAAAAAGAGAACAAAATAGATCCCAACAGAATATATGTTACAGGTTTAAGTTCAGGAGGCTGGGCAGCATGGAATTTAGCACTTTCATATCCGGATAAGTTTGCGGCCATAGTGCCAATTTCGGGTTTTGTTGATTTGATTGAGTTAGAAAGTGCGTGTAAAATTGCGACTATTCCAACCCGGATTTTTCACGGATTATTAGACGATGTTGTAAAAGTTGATTATGCGATTACCATTTACAAAGAATTAAAAAAATGCAATGCAAAGGATGTTCAGTTGACCATTTTTGATGATGCAGGCCACGATAGCTGGACAAGAGTTTATGACAATCCTGAAATTTATGACTGGATGTTTAAACAGAATAAAGAGAATACGAACAAATAAATACAGTAGAATGAAAAACAAATTAGTCTTACTTTTTTTAGGATGCGCTGTTTTGGGTTATGCTCAAAAAAAGACCACTAAAAACACAGTAAAAATTAAACCAAAATCAGAGTTTGTAGCAGAATTAATGTCGAAAATGACGTTAGATGAAAAATTAGGGCAGCTTAATTTGCCAACTTCTGGAGATATTACTACAGGTCAGGCAAATAGCTCTAATGTGGCTAAAAATATTGCTGAAGGTAAGGTAGGAGGTTTATTCAATATTAAATCTGTTCAAAAAATTAAAGAGGTACAAAAGATTGCTGTAGAAAAAAGCCGCTTAAAAATTCCATTGCTTTTTGGTATGGATGTCATTCACGGTTACGAAACAACATTCCCAATTCCGTTAGGATTATCTTGTACGTGGGATATGGCGTTAATCGAAAGAAGTGCGCAAATCGCTGCTCAGGAAGCAAGTGCGGACGGAATCAACTGGACATTTTCTCCAATGGTTGATGTTTCTCGTGATCCTCGTTGGGGAAGAGTTTCTGAAGGTTCAGGAGAAGATCCGTATTTAGGAAGCCAGATTGCAAAAGCAATGGTAAATGGTTACCAACAACACGATCTTTCGAAAAATAATTCGATTATGGCATGTGTAAAACACTTTGCCTTATACGGAGCGCCGGAAGCAGGACGTGATTACAATACGGTAGATATGAGTCACATCCGAATGTTTAATGATTATTTTCCTCCTTACAAAGCTGCTGTTGATGCAGGAGTTGGTTCGGTTATGGCTTCTTTCAATGAAATTGACGGAATTCCTGCAACTGGAAATAAATGGTTAATGACAGATGTTTTAAGAAAACAATGGGGTTTTAAAGGTTTTGTGGTAACTGACTTTACCGGAATTCCTGAAATGATCGAACACGGAATGGGCGATTTACAGGCAGTTTCGGCTTTATCATTAAATGCAGGTGTTGAAATGGATATGGTTGGTGAAGGTTTCTTAGGAACCTTGAAAAAATCTCTTGACGAGAAAAAAGTAACAATCGAAACAATTGATAATGCTGTTAAACTTATTTTAGAAGCAAAATACGATTTAGGATTGTTCCAGGATCCGTACAAATATTGTGATGAAAACAGAGCAAAAACAGAAATTTTTACAGCAAATAGCAGAAAAGAAGCCAGATCAATTTCGGCTCAATCATTGGTTTTATTAAAAAATCAAAATCAGGTATTGCCGCTTAAAAAATCAGGAACAATTGCTTTAATCGGACCATTGGCTGATGCCAAAGAAAACATGCCGGGAACCTGGAGTGTAGCTACAAAAATGGAAAATGCTACGTCATTATTAGCAGGAATTAAAGAAGTTGCAGGAACTTCCACGAAAGTGTTATATGCAAAAGGAAGCAACTTAGATTACGACGAAACTTTTGAAACTAACGCAACAATGTTTGGTAAAACCTTACACCGCGATGGTCGTTCAAAAGAAGAATTATTGGCAGAAGCTTTGAAAGTGGCAAACCAATCTGATGTAATTGTTGCTGCACTTGGAGAATCTGCTGAAATGAGTGGAGAATCCAGCAGCCGTACAAATTTAGAAATTCCACAAGCTCAGAAAGACTTATTAAATGCGTTATTAAAAACAGGAAAACCAGTTGTTTTAGTATTATTTGATGGTCGTCCGTTAGTGATAAAAGCTGAAAATGAAACTGTTCCGGCTATTTTAAACGTTTGGTTTGCAGGTAGTGAAGCAGGTTATGCAATTGCAGATGTATTATTTGGAGATGTAAATCCTTCAGGAAAATTGACTTCAACTTTCCCAAGAAGCGTTGGACAATTACCAATTTATTACGCACACAAAAATACAGGAAGACCACTTTCTAACACAGAAGGTAAATTTGAAAAATTCAGATCTAATTATATCGACGAAAGAAATGAGCCATTATTTCCATTTGGTTTCGGATTAAGCTATACTTCTTTTGAATATTCAAATGTGAAAATTTCAGCTGATAAAATGAATTTCAGCGGAAAATTAAAAGTTACTGTTGATGTTGCCAATACAGGAAATTATGACGGTAAAGAAACCGTTCAGTTATACATTAGAGATTTAGTTGGATCCGTAACAAGACCAGTTAGAGAATTGAAAAATTTCCAAAAAATAACACTTAAAAAAGGAGAGAAACAAACTGTGTCATTTGATATCACAGTTGAAGATTTAAAATTTTATAATTCTGATTTACAATTCGTAGCAGAACCTGGACAGTTTGATGTTTTCGTTGGCGGAAATTCAAATGCAGACAAGAAAGTTAGTTTTGAATTAACTAAATAGTTGGTTTATTTATTGTAATTAGCCCTTCGTAATTGGTTGACGAAGGGCTTTTTTATAACTTTTAATTTCTATAAAATGAATACAATTAAAACATTTCGTGCATTTATTTTTATAATACCTCTAGTTATTTTCTCTTCTTGTCATGTTGAAAAAAATGCTGTTGTAGCACATCGCGGAGCCTGGAAGAAAAATAATCTCCCTGAAAATTCAATCGCCTCTATTAGACATGCGATTGATTTAAAATTGGCCGGTTCAGAATTTGATGTTTGGAGAACAGCTGATGATTCGCTTGTCATTAATCACGATGCGCATTATAACAAATTGCTAATCGAAGAAACAAATTATGCTGACCTTATAAAGTTTAAACTTTCAAACGGAGAGAAGCTGCCAACCTTATACGAGTATATTACAGAAGGCAAAAAAAATAACAAACACACTCTTTTGGTTTGTGAAATAAAACCTTCAGAAATAAGTAAAGAAAGAGGAAAAAAAACAGCCCTAAAAACGGTTGAAACGATAAAGAAGCTTAAAGCAGATAAAATAACTTCGTACATCAGTTTTGATTATGAAATCCTAAAACAAATTAGAGAAGTTGACACTAAAACTTCTTTACAATATCTGGAAGGCAATAAGTCTCCGGATGAGGTAAAATTAGATCATATTACGGGCGTTGATTACCATTATTCGGTTTTTCAAAAACATCCTGAATGGATAAAAATCGCAAAAGACAACAATATCACGCTAAACGTCTGGACGGTTAATGATGCTGAGGTGATGGATTGGATTATTGGAAATAATTTTGATTACATCACAACCAATGAACCTGAATTACTAAAAGAGAGAATAAAGAATAAAAAATAGCCTTTTAGTTTTTAAAATAAATCTTGTTTATAAATGAAAAATGATATTATGAAAAATATATATAAACTGTTTTTAGTAGCCTTTTTGCTGCTTTTTGTTGTGTGTAATACATGGGCACAAAAAACTAAAGTTCCCGGAAAAACGGAATGGTTTGATCCCAATAAACCGGCTACAACATATTGTAATCCCATTAATATTGGATACAATTATACAACACTCAATCATAACGGAATCCCTGAATCCCGCCGTTCAAGTGCAGATCCGGTTATCATTACTTTTAAAGGCGAATATTATTTATTTGCAACCAATCAGGCTGGATTTTTTTGGAGTAAAGACATGTCTGACTGGAAATTTGTTTACGGAAGTTTTCAAAGAAAACCTGCGGATGACGACCAGTGTGCACCAGCTGCATGGGTGGTAAATGATACGTTGTTTTATGTGGGTTCAACCTGGAATAGAGATCATCCAATCTGGAAAACTGCCGATCCAAAATCAGGTCAATGGCTGCGACATGTAGATAAGGCAATGCTTCCAACCTGGGATCCTGCGATTTTTCAGGATGATGACAAAAAAGTATATATGTATTACGGTTCCAGCGGAAAATTGCCTCTTGTTGGTGTTGAGGTAGATTACAATACATGGCTTCCAAAAGGAAATCAGGCCGATTATGAAAAATTATACCAAGCCACAGAAGTTGAAGATATTCAACGTCCGTACGGTCAGATAAAAGAAGTAGCTATTTTAGATCCGGCAAATCATGGTTGGGAACGTTTTGGACCCAATAATGATATGGAACCAGCGCCTTGGGGAAATTTTATTGAAGGAGCTTGGATGACCAAACACAACGGAAAATATTATATGCAATACGGAGCGCCTGCAACTGAATTTAAAGGGTATGCAAATGGTGTTCATGTTGGAGATAATCCATTAGGGCCTTTTGTGTATCAAAAGCATAATCCAATGTCGTATAAACCGGGCGGATTTGTAATTGGTGCCGGACACGGAAATACTTTTGCCGATAATTACGGCAATTACTGGAATACAGGAACTTGTAAAATATCTATAAAAGACCGTTTCGAACGTCGTATCGATATGTTTCCTGCCGGATTTGATAAAGATGATGTCATGTATTCGATAACATCTTACGGAGATTTTCCGATAGTATTGCCAACAGCAGAACGCAATCAGGAAAAAGGAGCTTCTTCCGGATGGATGCTGCTTTCGTATAAAAAACCCGTTACTGTTTCTTCATCTGAAGAATGTATGGAAGTTGAAACCCACAGAATGGATAATGGCGGAAAAAAAGTCTATGAGAAATTTTGTTACAATTCATCAAATTTGACAGATGAGAATATCCAAACCTATTGGTCTGCAAAAACAGATAAACCCGGAGAATGGCTGCAGCTTGATTTAGGCAGACAAATGGAAATAAAAGCATTACAGATTAATTATGCAGATCACAAAGCAACGCAATACAACAAGGCGATGGATATTTATTACCAATATAAAATTTTCATGTCTGATGATGCTGTAAACTGGACTTTGGTAGTTGATAAATCTCAAAATGCAAAAGATGTTCCGCATGATTATGTTGAATTGACCAAATCAATAAAAGCACGTTTTGTCAGAATGGTAAACATTCACAATGCTTCCGGATTATTTGCGATTTCTGATTTTAGAATTTTCGGAAATGGATTATTGGAAAAACCAAAACCGGTTTCAGATTTCAAAGTGGCAAGAAATGCAAAGGATTCACGTAATGCCATGATTTCATGGAAAAAACAGGCTGATGCAATTGGTTATAATATTTATTACGGAATTGCCCCGGATAAATTATACAACAGCATAATGGTATATGACGAAAGTTCGTATGATTTTAGAGGGCTGGATAAAGGAACAAAATATTACTTTACAATTGAAGCGTTTAATGAGAACGGAATTGGTGCAAAGAACAAGTTAAAAGAGGTAAAATAATTCTGATTTATTTCAGAAAAGGTTACAAAAAATCTATCGCAGTTCTAAAGAATTTTGTTCCTTTGCAGGACAACCCAAATGCTATAAAAAAACCATGAAAAAAACGATTCTGTTAACTCTTTTAGCCTTAAACGGATTTACATCTTTTGCGCAGTCAAACGATGAAAAAAACATTAAATTATTTTACAAAAAAGCCCTGACCGAGGCGAAATGTTATACCTGGTTAGAATATTTGTCTAACGATATCGGGAGCCGTTTATCAGGTTCTGCAACTGCTGAAGAAGCGGTACAATATACCAAAAGACAATTAGAAACATTAGGACTGGACAAAGTATATTTGCAGGATGTTATGGTTCCGCATTGGGTTCGTGGCGAAAAAGAAACCGCTTATATTTTAGATGGAAAAGTAAAAACTGTTGTGCCAATTTGCGCTTTAGGCGCATCAGTTGCAACACCTAAAACTGGAATTACAGCTGAGGTTATTGAAGTTAAAAGTATTCAGGAACTGAAAGAATTAGGGGATAAAGTAAAAGGCAAAATTGTATTTTACAACAGACCCATGAATCCTGAAAATGTTGGAACTTTTGATTCTTATTCTGAAGCAGGAGATCAAAGACGAAGTGGTGCACAAGAAGCCGCTAAACTTGGTGCAGTTGGCGCAATTGTTCGTTCCTTGAACTTACGTCTGGATGATTTTCCGCATGCAGGAAATCAAAGTTATGGCGATTTGCCAAAAGAACAATACATTCCGGCTGCTGCGATCAGTACAAATGGAGCCGAATTATTGAGTAAAGTATTGAAAAATAATCCAACATTAAAATTTTATTTTAAACAATCCTGCGAAACATTACCAGACGTATTATCACACAACGTAATTGGAGAATTGAAAGGAACGGTAACTCCGGAAAACATTATTGTGGTTGGAGGTCATTTAGATTCCTGGGATTTAGCTGATGGTTCGCACGATGATGGGGCAGGAGTTGTGCAAAGTATGGAAGTCGTTCGTATTCTTAAAAACTTAAACTATAAACCAAAAAACACAATTCGTGTGGTTTTATTCATGAATGAAGAAAACGGCGGAAAAGGCGGAGCTAAATATGAAGAAGTTTCAAAACAAAATAACGAAAATCATATTTTTGCACTGGAAAGCGATTCAGGCGGATTTACACCAAGAGGATTTACTTTAGAAGCTGATGATGCAAACGTTAAAAAAATACAAGGATACAAAGACTTTTTTGAACCTTATTTCGTTAACAGTTTTATAAAAGGGCATAGCGGTTCAGATATTGAGCATATCACGTCTAAAACGATCGTTAAAGCAGGTTTAATGCCAGACTCACAACGTTATTTCGATTACCACCATGCGGCAAATGATAAATTTGATGCTATTAATAAAAGAGAATTAGAACTTGGAGCTGCAACAATGACATCATTAATCTATTTAATAGATCAAAACGGAATTGTTCTTCCAACAGCGACGAACTAAGTTATAAAAAAAGCAAATATTAAAAAAGCGATGAGTAAAATTAAAATTACTCATCGCTTTTTTATTTAAACATATCTGTGTAAATCCGTTCAATCCGTAAAATCCGTGGGCAATAAATTAATAAGTATCGATCACCGTTTTTAATAAATCAGAATCAACAAGATCAGAAGGCGCAACAACTTTCTCGTCAAGCGGAACATTATCTCCATATCTTTCTTTTATTATTTTCTGAACCCTTGCATCACTTAAATTAAAATCTTTCAATTGTTTCAATTTAGACAATTCTATATTAGCTCCGTTTTTATATATTTTCCAGATTAATTCAGAACAATAAATTCGGGTATCATCCCATTCAAAATAAGCATCATATTCTTTGCCCATAAATTGCTGACTGTAATCTTTCATTTTTTGAAGTGTCGCAGGATTTAAAACCGTAGCTGCATTTTTCAATCTTTTCACGACAAATTTATGATCTCTTCCATGATTGATCCAATCGTTTAACGGAGTCAGTCTTACTGGCTGAACAGCTTCAAAGACAAACCAGTTTCCATTTATTTTATAGATAATTCCGCAATGAGAAAATTTAGAATTAGTCGCAATCCGAACTGCTTCACATTGACTGGATTCTGAAGTTTGAAAAATCATATCAGCATCCTGAATTTTATCTAATAAAGCAGTTTCCTGTTTTGTTTTTGTATTCGAAAACGGATTGTTCGGAAAAACCTTTACAGCCACAAACAACGCACAACAAAAGCTCAACAGAAACGTAACAACCGGAAATAAATATTTAGTCTTTTTCATGGTTTAAATTTAAATAAAAATAGCCCACGGATTTAACTGGTTTAACAGATTGCCACAGATTTTTTTAATAACCGCATATTTGCAAAAAAAAGAATCTGCGAAAACCAGTTTAATCCGTAAAATCCGTGGGCAAATAATTAATTCCAGCAAATAAAGGGCAAAAAAAATAGCCACCTAAATGATAGCTATTTTTAAATATATTTTTAAGAAATATTAGATTCTGAAAATTCCACCCACAGCAATAATTCTTTGAAAGAATAAAAAGTGTTGAGTCGCTTTATCATCATTGCTTACCGTAGTTCTAATATCTTTCATGTCGATGTAACCGCCTTTTAGTTCTCCTTGCAAATAAAAATACTTGAAGAAAGTAAAGTTAATCCCTGCTTTTGCAGATACACCAAAACCAGAAACGTGAAAATCATCATGACGTTCCATTCCTAATAAAGTTGTATTTGTTTTTGGGTATAAAACTCCGGCTCCTAAACCTTCAGTTAAGTTAATCTGAACTTTATCTGTATTTGGCAAACCAAACAATTTCGAAATATCGTCATGTCTGGAAACCTCAGTATTAATATAGTTCAAACCATCTGTATGTTCGTACATTAAAAAAGCAGTACCATTTGGATTAGTAACACCTTTATCATAACCACCTTCAATAGCACCACCTTGAGACATATCTACAGGTCTATTATTATAATCTCCGTTGTAAATAGATCCGGCCTGATCAGCAGGTAAATTAATATAACCCGTAACATTAGCCGTTTGATTTTGAGTCATCACATATTTCATGTGATCCCAACCAATAGAAACGCTGTAATGATCGTTAATGAAATACCCCATTCTAAAATTAGTTTGCGGAATTGTCATGTTTGCAGGATTTATATAATCAATATGATATCCTTTTGGCTTATCATGCGCTTTCATGTCTGCTACTGTAAAGTTGTAATCTTTTCCTCTGAAATTTACATCAGATTTTGTATAACTGTCTCTGTTTCCTCCCCAGGAAACAAAAAATTTACCTTTATTATGTGCTGTGTATCTTTCTACTGCTATTTCTTCCTGGGCAAAAGTGTGTATTGAAAAACACAAAAAGAAGAAAAGTAAAATATTTTTTTTCAATGAATTAGTATTAAAAATTAGAATGAATTAACTGTTTTTCTAATGGCAACCAACTTCGTCATTAAACCTTCAAAATAGTCTAAATGAAGCATATTAGCACCATCACTTTTTGCATTAGCAGGGTCAAAATGAGTTTCGATAAAAATACCGTCAACACCCACAGCAATACCCGCTTTGGCAACAGTTTCAATCATATCAGGTCTTCCGCCCGTAACACCGGCAGTTTGGTTAGGTTGTTGCAGCGAGTGCGTAACATCCAGAACCGTAGAAGCATATTGCTGCATAGTAGGAATACCTCTAAAATCAACAATCATGTCCTGGTAGCCAAACATAGTACCACGATCTGTAACCATAACATTCTCGTTATGACAATCTAACACTTTTTGAACAGCATGTTTCATGCTTTCCGGACTCATAAATTGTCCTTTTTTCAGGTTTACCACTTTTCCGGTATTTGCAGCAGCGACAACAAGGTCAGTCTGACGCACAAGAAAAGCAGGAATTTGCAAAACATCTACATATTGCGCTGCCATATCAGCATCTTCATTTGTATGAATATCCGTTACAGTTGGAACGTGAAAAGTTTCAGAAACCTTTCTTAAAATTTTTAATGCTTTTTCATCACCAATTCCAGAGAAACTATCAATTCTGGAACGGTTTGCTTTTTTAAATGATCCTTTAAATACATAAGGAATCTGAAGTTTGTCGGTAATACCAACTAATTTTTCAGCAATTCTGAGAGCCATTTCTTCTCCTTCAATAGCGCAAGGTCCCGCCAGCAAAAAGAAATTACCACTATCAGTATGCTTAATTTGTGGAATATGTTGTATGTTCATAATATGATTTTTTGACAGTGCAAAGGTAGTCATGATTTATGAATAGCAGATTAAGATTTAAGTTTTTTTTAAGAATCCCGATTGCTATCGGGACTCCTGTCCGCTACAATCTTTTTCTCCAAATCCTTTTTTTTCTGACCTTTGCAGGAGCTTCCGTTGGTCGCTCTGCAAAAGCCAGAAAAAACAGGCTTTCTCAAAAAAGGATTTCCGTTACTATCAGGGCTAAAACTGTAGTGGAATTATGAATTTCATGAGGAATATCTCCTCAAAAAACTTCAAATTATACCTTCAAATTAAATTCTGTTTTCAAAATAGTATCCAGTTGATTATCCTCAAAAGAGATAATTTCGGCAATACCGTTTGCTACAGATTTTAACGAATTTTTTGATAATATTTTTTTACCTGACGGATTTTGCAAAACCACAATTAATTTTTGGGTAAAAACCGAATCCGGATTGGAGTAATTATAATAATTGGCAGGTTTAAAATCGATCCATCTTTGAGGATTCAAATCAAACGAATATAAATTAATCCATTCTTTTCCGATCAGGATTTGCAATAAAAACTCATTTTCTTCTGTTTTTACCAAAGTAAAAGTGTCCCAATCATGTTGAATCTCACTACCAATTTCGCTCAGTTTTAAAGGTTCTCTAATACTATTTCCGCCAAACCCCAAATCAATCAGATATTCTTCGTTTTCGATGTTAGCAATTATTGCCAGGTGAGTTTTAGCATTAGGATCAGGATTAACCAAAGGCCGAACGGCAATATAATAATGCGGAAGACCAATTTCCTGAAGCATTAACGAAAAAATACCGTTAATTTGATAGCAATAACCACCACGATTTTTAGTGACAATTTGGTTTACAATATCATCACCAATTAAGGAAATAGCTTTACCTGCCTGTACATCAATATTTTCAAAAGGCACATTAAATATCTGGCTTTGCATCAATTTTTTGATCCCTTTTAAATTCAATTGAATTTCTCCCTCAAAATTAATTCTCTTTAAATATTGCTGTAAATCAAAACTTGAAGCTTTAATTTTATGATTGTTTTTTAATTGTTCCATTTTAATTTTTTTGTATTATATCAATACAATCAAAATTAAGGCATTTATGTAAGGAAAGAGATAATTTAACTTATTTTTCACTGACGCGAGCGATTGATTCTTACATAAAAAATCCCAAAGAAAACCTGTCCGATAAAAAATAGAATATTGATAAAAGTAGTAATATAAATTACCATCTGAATTTGAGACAAAAAACTTTCAGAATTATATAAATTCAGTTCGACAAATTTATATACATTAAAATTTGCAGCAAAAACAGCTGGAAGTGTTAGCGATAAATGAATTGTAAATTTCTTTAAATCTACCTTTTCAGTATTTTTAGAAAGTTTCCAATAATAAAAACTAACAACACCCAGAATTATAAATTTGATTAAGTTTGAAACTACTCGAATACCAACAATATTGGTGTTCCAGCCAGGAACTATTGAAGATAAAATATCTGAATTGAGATATATAATGTAATAAGGAAATAGAATTAGCGATAAAAGTGCAAAAAATATAAAAGCTGTTTTTGTTTGGATCATACTATTTTTGAGTTTTTTCGTAAGATCTTTTTATGAAGTATTGTGCAATTATAACTATAATAAGTATTACAGTAAAAAGCAAAGAAAATGCAATTATTCCCAATATTCCCATTCCACATCTATATGGTCGTCCTTCAAGGCTTTCTGTAAAATTATAGGAAGCTACAAAAAAGGCTATAATAGATAAAATGACTTGTAAAATGAGACTAATAAACGAAATGGTTCCAAATTTTAATGGAATTGTTTCGCCTATAGCTTTTCTTCCAAATATAAGTTGAAATAATAAGGGCAAAATAATTAAGATTAAAGGAGTAATTCCGAACATCGATTGTTGTGTTTTCTAAATTTTTACCCCTTTTTCAAACTCAATCCCATCGGAACCATTAAAATTCCCTTTTCATAAATATTCAAATAAAGCGTAATTGGCTTTTTCTGGCCTTCCCATCTTAATTCATAAACATTCAAAAATCCGGCTCCCATATCACTTCTTTTGGTTGGAAAAGGACAACAGGTTTCTAATCTTTTGTAAGTGATTTTTTCGCCATTTGGTCCCGCCAAAGCATCCAGGAAACGAGTTTCGTTTAAAGCTTCGTCTCTGGTATTTCTATAAAAAATATTGACAGGATAATCAGGATTGTAGCCGTATTTTTTGTCTTTACTAAAAAGTGTAATAGCAAATGTATTATCCTTCTTTAAGATTAAATCCGGAGCATTATCATCAACATTTTTCAAAGTTGATTTAGTGCTTATACAAGAAGTTGCTGTAATTAATAAAACAATAAAAAGGGCTATTTTTTTCATGGTTTAAGATATTGGTCGTACAAATGTAAATGGTTTTTTGCCAGAGATTTTAAAGATCAAAAAAAAATCTGCTAAATCTGCAAGATCTGCGTGAAAAAGAAAAAACTAAACCACTTTCACCCATGTTATTCTTGTGCAATTTTAGACTTAGAATTCAATTTTAATATACCTACTACAATCAGATATTGTGCCACAAGATACGTTAACATAATAAAAAATGAACTTCTTTGAATTGGCGAATAGAATTTATTCACAGCCAAAATACTATCTGAAATAACAAAAACAATTGCACCCACAAAAACGTATTGATTAGCAGGCTTTTTCCAGATTAAAAAACCGTTAAAAGCAAATAAAAGCATGATCGAAATTACGCTTGCATAAACGACTACAGGAACTTTTAAATCGCCCAAACTTGGTAATAAAACCGAAAGCATTCCAATTAAATAACACGCAATTATTAAGCTTCCAATTCCGAAAATAAAAATATTTTTCTTGTTTTTAATTTTAATTTGTCTGTTAAAAAGAACGCAATATATAATATGTGAAATCAGGAAAGCGACTAATCCAAGAATAAAATAAATCTCAGCAATATCAGTAAAAAGCAAAATAACATCGCCAATCCAGGAAAATAATAAAGCAGTTAAAAGTGTATTTTTTGATGGAAATTTTGAATGAAAGTAAACTCCAAATCCTAATAACGGAATCAAAACGGGTTTTAAAAATACATCTAAATTTTCATATCCCGAAAGTAAAATAAGAAGATATAAAACACTAAAGGCCAAATAAATTTTAAGGTATAATGTGTTTTTCATGTTGATTTTGTTTGGTTATGAGGTTTTGGTCTTTTTTAAAATCGATCGTTACAAAATAAATTGTGGTTAGAAACGAAAGACTTAAGTAGCTTATAATGATATAATTTGCGATTGAAAAAGCGTGATTTAAACCAAACCAGTCTCCATAATAAGAAATAATCGAAATGGCGACTGCAAAACGCAAACCTTCCCAAAAAATCGCGTATTTGCTTTTGTCCATTAATTCAGAATAACTGTAGATGGTAACCAATATAAAAAAGCCATAAATAAAGATATTTGGTAAACCAATTTTGGCAATATTGTCAAATAAATACGTCACAAACAAAAGTGTAATCAGCATTTGTGCAACCGACCAATAAATTAGTTTTTGAGAGTTTTGTGTACCGTATTTGTCAAAATTAAAAACATTTTCAATCTTGTTTACGGGATATTTTTCTTCAAAATTTTCCGGTCTCCAGCCTGTTGGTTTAAACCAGATTGTGAGTTTATCTTTCCAGTTTTCGGCGCGCCACGCATCAGAAATCAGCAAACTCAAATGCTGAAAATTTATCCTGATCGGGTTCCAGGTATGTGCAGGTCTTGTAATACCAAAAACAGGCGGAACATCATCTAATTCAGCTTGAAAAGTACCGAAAAGTTTATCCCAAAAAATAAAAATCTGCGAATGGTTTTTGTCTAAATATTCAGGATTTATAGCATGATGTACACGATGATGAGAAGGCGTAACCAGGATATTTTCAATAAATCCCATTTTTTTAATATGTTTAGTATGATACCAAAATTGCAAAAATAAATGAAGTGGCAAAGTAATCGCAATTACGGTCGCAGGAACGCCCAATAATGCCGCAGGAATCAATAAAAAAGTAAATAAATTAACTAAACTCGCAATGGGTTGTCGCAAAGCACAAGCCAGATTAAACTCTTCACTGCTATGATGAATGGCATGTTTATTCCAAAGAAAATTAATTTGATGTGCCAGTCTATGACTCCAATATCCGTAAAAATCAATTACAAAAAAAGCAATACAATAGGAGAGAACGTTAGCTTCAAGATGAAAAAAAGCAATCTTAGAAACCATCCATTCATACGAAATAAACGTCAGGCTTAAACCTAAAACGTCCTTAACAGAATTGGTAATTCCGGAACTAATACTGGATACACTATCTATCAAAGGTGCAGTATCGTCCTTTTTGTAAATGCCGTATATTTTTTCGATTATGATTAAAACTAAAAAAATAGGCGTTGCGATAATTAATATCTTTCCGTATTCTTCCATAAAAAAAGTATTGTATTTTGTTCAAATATAGAATAAAATAGAATGTTTTTTTAATTATTTGCAATTAAACAAGTTTGAGGGTATTTAAGTTTTAATAATTATTATGGCGAATAGTTTATAGTATGAACTTTTTTGTCCTTATTATTCTTAATTTCAAAGACAATAGACTCTTTCATAAATTTGTAAGTATCGTATTTTACCTCTATAATAACCTGATTTTGGGCATTTACAATACCATATTTTTTGTTTTTCTGAACTACAAATTCTGAAGTAGAAGAGATATCGTTAATCGAATCATATTCGTTAGGAATTACAATTTTATTTTCGTTGCTGATAACGCCAAATTTATTCTTGCTTTTAAATATTTGATACTTGCTATTTGTAATCCCTACTGAAAAAAGATTGTTTTTTACAAATCCATCAACAGGAATTTCTATTTCAGAATAGTTTTTATCGGCAACCGTGATGAGGTATTGTTTAGCATTTTTACTGGCAAAAATTTTATTTTGTGACGCATTATAAAATTCATAATCTTCAGGAATAATGAGTTCGCCTTTTTCAGAAAATAAACCATTTTTATGCTCCAAATTCCCAACCATAAAATAATTAGAAAGCGTTTGTATGCTTTTATATCGAATCGGAATTATTTCCTGATCTGAAAAAACATTTATCACACCTTTTAAATCGCCTTTAGCTGCAAAATATTGATTTTCAAAAGGAACATCATCGTTATAATTTACCTCATAAATACTTTCATAAATAAGGGGTTTTAAGATAGAATCACTTTTAGTTATTAAACCATATTTATCTTTGTTTCGAACCATATAAAAAGATTTTGAAGGCAAAATATCATCATATTTGCATTCAACTTCATATTTTCCGGATGAATTTATGATGCCTTTTTTCTTAGTAAGTAAATTTAAAATGATATACGTATCAGAATTGATAATTCTTTCGAACTTATGATTCTTGATAGAATTTAAAACGACAGAACCTTGATTATTAATTATAAAACTATCATTGTTTTGAAGTGTTACAATTGATCTGTCGCCTGTAAAATACTCAATATCTTTTGCTTTAAAATTGGTTATTTGTTTTCCTGTAAAATCAAAAAGTTCAATATTAGTAGTATTCTGAACAAATAAAACACCATTATTGTTCATTATAAAGTCAAACTTTATTGGCAAAATAACATGATTTAAAGTATCAATAACCCCCGTTTTATTATTTTTTGAAACACTAATAAGTCCTTTTTCCAAATAAAAAATAGCATCATATTCCAATGGAATTTTTATATTCCCCTTTAAATCAATATAACCGCGTTTGAATTTTTTAGCGATGGGAGTTCCAACTTCAAATAAATTTTTAAGTTCCGGCTTGTTGTAAATATATTGAAAACCTGGTTTGATAATCACATTTCCTGTGCTGTCAATTACGCCCATTTTACCTTTTAAGGTTCTGAATACTGCATAATTATTCTCAAAATTATAAACGTATTCATAGGTTTTATTTGCGATTAATTGTTCCCGAATAGTATTGAATTTTTGCTGGCTTACCAAAATTAGAGGAAATAGCAACAGAAGAAGTTTAATAACTTTCATAAATTTTAATTTTAGCAGATTTCGGAAATATAAAAAATCAAAAATTTCAGACAGGTACATAAATAAAAAACATTCTATTTTACACTGATTTAGAATAAAATAGAATGTTTTTTAAAATATTTATTTGCAATTTAAACAATTTCGGCGCTTAGTCCAGCTTCCAAAAGTTGTGTACATTGTGGCTTTAACTTATCCATCGGACCCGTTTTTACGGTGCATTTTCCGTTGTAATGTACAATTAAGGAACATTGTTCTGCTTGTTCAGGCGTATGACTGCATACACGCATTAAAGTCTCAATTACATGATCAAAAGTGTTTACATCGTCGTTATAAACAATGATTTCGTTATTGAAACTCGTCGCTTCCTTTTCGCAAACTCTTTCTCTTACTTTTTCTTTAGTACTCATTTTTTTAGGTTTTTGTACTGTTGTAATTACTAATTTAAATCTAAGATAATTAACAATCTAATTTACGTATTTTAATGAAACCCAGTTGTTTCTTTGAAACTTTTTAACATAAGTCAAACCTTTCTCTGTGCATGAAGCATCAATAAAAGGAATGTCTTCTTCATAAAAACCACTAAAAAGTATAATTCCTTTTGGGTTTAAACAATCTACATAACTTTGCATATCATTCAACAAAATGTTACGGTTGATGTTTGCAATGATTAGATCGTATTTTTTACCGGCCAATAAAGCAGCATCGCCTTCATAAACGGTAATATGTTTGCAATTATTGCGTTCTGCGTTTTCGATAGAATTCAAATAACACCAATTGTCAATATCAATAGCATCAATTGGCTTAGCACCTTTCATTTCGGCTAAAATCGCTAAAATTGCAGTTCCGCAGCCCATGTCAAGGGTTTTTAAACCTTCAACATCCATTTCAAGTAAATGCTGAATCATCATATGAGTTGTTTCATGATGACCAGTGCCAAAACTCATTTTTGGTTCAATTACAATATCAAATTCGGCATCCGTTTTTGGATGAAAAGGAGCGCGAACATGACATTTTCCATCCACATCAATCGCTTCAAAATTCTTTTCCCATTCCTCGTTCCAGTTTACCTGATCGATTTCTTCGACGGTATATTCAATTTTAAATTCTTCTGATTCTAAAATATAAATGTCATCCAGAATATGCTCATCCCACAAATCTTTTTTTACAAAAGCCGAAATTCCGTTTTCCGTTTCTGTAAAAGTCTCAAACGCTTTTTCGCCTAATTCAGCAATTAAAATTTCTGAACCCGGTTCTTTTGGTTCAATCGTAAAATGGTATCCTAAATATATATTTGACATAAATAAATTTTTTGCAAAGGTAAGAATACAAAGCAGAACTTGTTCATAAATAATTCGGATTCTAATACTTATTAATGTTAATTTTGAGTGAAATTGTACCGAATTTTTGAATATGAAAAATATCATTTTTGTTTTGCTTTTTGTTGTGTTAAGTTCAGGCAGTTGTGAAAAAGAACACGAGGTTGTACGCTCATTTTGTTATTGGAAAACCGATTTAAATTTTGAAAAAGAAGATGATTCTTTAATCAAAAATTTAAATGTAAAACATATGTATGTTCGTTTTTTTGATATCGACTGGAATCCGTATGCCAAAGAACCTTTGCCGGTTGCAACAATCAGAAATACAAGTCTTAACGAAAGTAATCCCGAAATAACGCCAAGTGTTTTTATAACGAACGAAGTTGTTTTGCAGGCCAATACCAAGCAACTGGACAGTTTAGCAGCAAGAATTGCAAAACGCGTTCAGCAAATTGGTACTAAAATGAATGAAACCAAAGCAGATAAAATCACTTATTCAATTGTTTATCCTGAGAATTATAAACAAGATACTAAAAGACTGAATTATGACTCTGTAAAATCAATTGGAATGGCAAAACTCAAAGTTGATTTTAAGGAAATCCTGATTGATTGTGACTGGACAGAAAAATCTAAAAAGAACTATTTCTACTTATTAAAACAAGTAAAAAAGGGATTTCCAACGGCAAAAGTTTCAGCTACAATTCGACTTTGGCAATATAAATATGCTGAAAAAGCAGGAATTCCGCCAGTAGATAAAGGTTTGTTAATGTGTTATAATTTGACAAAACCAGATGATTTTAAAACCAAAAATTCGATAGGAACAAGTGATGAACTGGCACAATATATCACGCACGGAGATTATAAATTAAAACTGGATATTGCGTTGCCGTTGTACAGTTGGGCGGTTGTTTTTAGAGGAAATCAGTTTAAGGGAATTTTATCAGATTACGATCAATTGCGGAAAGATTCTATTAAATTGAAGAAAGTATCAAATACTAAATATATACTGCAAGACGATGTTTTAGTGGGGCAAACGTACTTAAGAAATGGGGACGAAATCCGAATCGAGAAAATTTCAAATGATGAATTAGACAAAATGATTTCGATTATAAAAAGTAAAATTCAGATTAATAATCAAACCCGGGTTACGTTTTTCTCTTTCGATAAAAAATACATCAACGATTATGGAACCCAAAATATATCCAGCTATTATGCGCGTTTTTAGTAGTTTACTTTTCGTTTTAACCGTTCAGGTTTCTTTCGCATGTGGCTGGAGCGTTTCGCCGGAAACCAGTCGTTTGGCTTTGTTTAAAGCACAGCGGGAAGGTTTTTTTAAACTGACACCGTTTTATTATTCGGCAGATTATTACTATTCTACAAACACAGTTTCCGGAGTAGATCAGGAATTGAATTGCTTGGAATGGAAGAAAAAATTAGGAAATCTGATTGATCCAAAAGATGTTCATATGATTCTGTACGAAACAGATTCGGAACAATTTGAAACGGCTTTTGAAACCAAATCACTAAAAAAGACATTCGAAAAAAACACTTTTATAACAGCTTTATTGCTGCCAAAAAATAAGGCTTTTCTAAACTATATTTTGTTTGCTAAAAAACTGGAATACAATAGCAATACGGATGTGAAATGGGAATCCTGGGATAAAGTGGGCTACAATAGTCAGGATCATAAAATGGCAGATTTAGACGATTTCGAAAAGAAAATCAAAACGGCAAAAGATCCTTTTTTGAAAAAGCGATACGCATTTTTGATTTTGAGATATAGTTTTTATGCTCAGGATAAAGATGAGGTTATTCGACTATACGACACTTATTTTGCTGAAAATAAAAGCACCATTTTAGAACCTTGGGCATTGTATTATAAAGCTTTGTGTATTGATAATTTCCCTTTGCAAAATTATTTATTGAGTAAAGTTTTTGCTTCTTGCGAAGAAAAATCATTCGCCGTTTTACAGCATTATAATTGGAAATTAACTACAGAAACTTTGGCCTTGGCACAAAATGACGAAGAACGAAGTGTAATTCTTGCTATAGAAAGCTTCCGAAATCCTGCGCCGGATTTCAAAACAATCGAAGAAGTTTATAAACTGAGTCCCAATAGTATTAATTTAAGTTTTTTGATTGGAAGAGAAATCAACAAACTCGAAGACTGGATTTTTACACCGCAATATACCAATAACGGAAGTCCGTCTGTTACATTTGAAGGTACAGATTGGTACGGAGATTATGCGAAAGCAAAAGCCGAAAACTTCAATAAAGATATTTCGCATTTAAGGGAATTAGAATATTTTCTGATTTCGATTCGTGAACAGACTTCAGGAGAACAGAAAGAGTATATAACAGCAGCAATTGCACAGCTTTGTTTTATAGATGATCAAATTGATTTAGGTAAAAAATATACCAATATGATTTCTGATAAAGCGAATTCGTCGATACAAATGCAGAAAAATATTCAGTTGGCTTTGGTTGCTCTAAAACAAGATGATTTAAAAAGTGAGAAAGTTCAGGATCAGCTTTTTAAATACTTCGATTCAGTCGAAAATTTAGTAGAAACAGATTACGGATTATTTAAAAATTTATACAGTTTATACCGAATTGCAAGTGCAGATTTCTATAAAAAAGGCGATCGTGTTACGGCAGGTCTGTTGTCGATGAAATCTGACATAAAAAACGAAGGTGAATATTCTGTTTACAATAACCCGAATTTCTATAGTTATATTGGTTATTTTGACCGAACTGCAACTGTTGAAGATGTAGATCGTTTGATGGCGCTGCAGCAAAAAGAAGATAAAACGCCTTTTGAAAAATACATTTGTTCCGGAACAATGGCGTCAAACATTAATTATTATAAAGATCTGAAAGGAACAATTGCCTTTAGAAACAATAATCTGGAATTGGCTTATGAAACTTTTTCAAGTATGCCAAAAGATTTCTGGGAGAAGAATTACGCATTTGCAGATTATTTAAACGAAAACCCGTTTACACCAAAAATTCTGCAAAAAGATAAAGAACGCAAATTTGATTATCGTTTTAACAAAGCCGATTTTATTGCGAAGTTAATTCAGCTAAAAAAGCAAAATACAGCGGCAAGCAACTTGCAATTAGCGCATGCGTATTTTAATGTTTCGTATTTAGGAAATTCCTGGATGATGGTCGCCTACGATTGGACATCTGGAGAATCGTATGTTGATTATGTTTACGGAGACAATTCTGAAAAGGAAAAAACATATCAAAAAGGCAATTATTACAGTCTGACAATGGCCAAAATGTATTATGAAAAAGCACTGAAAATGTCTAAAAACAATAACGAAAAAGCCTTAGCGAGTCTGATGATTTTTGAATGCAATTATTACAATCATTACGCTAATATTGTTGCTGCAGAAGAGGAAGAAAAGAATCCGTTTAAAGCAGGAAAGGAGTTGGTTGATTTTTATTCTGTTTACAAAACAACACCAACTTTTAAAAAGTACAGTTGCCCTTTATTGGAATCATTTATAAATTAATTTTTTTTCACCATATAAGTGATATAAGTAAATGTAAATTCAGTTTGAGATAATTGCTTGAATAATTTATAGCACATATAAAACAAAAGCATAAAAAAAGCGTTCGAAGAACGCTTTTTTTATAGTAAAATCTAAAATTAGATTGCCGTTACAATAGCTAAAAAGTCATCAGCTTTTAAAGCGGCACCACCAATTAAACCACCATCTACGTCTGGTTTACCAAAGATTTCTTTAGCATTATCCGGTTTAACAGAACCACCGTATAAGATAGAAACTTCGTCAGCGATATCAGCTCCAAAAGCTTTACGCACAGTTTCTCTGATGAATTCGTGCATTTCCTGAGCTTGTTCAGGCGAAGCAGTTTCTCCTGTTCCAATAGCCCAAACTGGTTCGTAAGCTAAAACAACTTTAGACCATGATTCTTTTGCAATTTGGAATAATCCGTCACGCAATTGATTTTCAACAATATTGAAGTGATTTCCTGATTGACGATCTTTTAATTCTTCTCCAAAACAGAAAATTACTGTCAGGTCATGTTTCAATGCAGTATCAACTTTATTAGCGATTAAAGCGTCAGTTTCGTGAAAAATGGCACGACGCTCAGAGTGACCAAGAATTACGGTATTTACACCAATGCTAGTTAACATATCAGCAGAAATTTCTCCTGTAAAAGCACCGCCTTCAGCTTGGTGAACGTTTTGTGCAGCAACTGCAATAGTTGTGTTTTTAACTTTCGCAACAGCTGCTTGTAAGTTTACAAATGTTGGGGCAACAATTACCTGAGCAGTTGTATGTGCAGGTATTTTAGTAATTAATTCGCTTAATAATTCTTCAGTTTGCGCTGCGTTTTTATGCATTTTCCAGTTTCCTGCAACAATCTTTTTTCTCATTTTGGTAGTTTTTATTTTATTCTTTTGTTTTTTGTTTTTTTGTGAAGTTCAAAAATCAATTATTTTGATTTTAACTCTTGTAATGTTGCATTGATTTTATCAAAATCGGTTTCGATAGCGCGGTACAATACAATTTTCCCGGTTTTGTCAACAATGATATATCTCGGAATCCAGTCTAAATCAATTGCTTTTCCAAAAACACCTTTCATACCGTCGTTCATCATAAAATGATCGCCTTTTAATTCGTGTTTTTCAATTCCGATTTTCCATTTGTCAGCCGTTTTATCAGCCGAAAGAAACAAGTAAGAAACATCAGGATTGTTTGCTTGTAATTCTTTTACTTTTGGCATTGCTTTTACACAATCGCCACACCACGACGCCCAAACTTCGATAACCAAAGTTTTACCTTTGTATTTTTTTAAAATGTTTTTGAAAGAAGTCTGACCTCCATCAACTGTTAATAATTTTTCAGACAAAGCTTCTTTAGAAAAACTTGTTTTCTGAGCCTGTGAACATGAAAAAGTAATAAATGCAATAACAATTAAAGCTATTTGTTTCATATTATATAATAATTTTAAATATTATGAATTGTGTTTTCTAAATTGAATCTGCAAATTCAAATCAGAGCAATTTCATAACTTATGGTTCCCAACAAAGTTAAACAAACAAATTGAAAGCCAAATGGAGATTAACAAAATTTGAGGACTCGTTTATTTTATCACAAAACGGGAAATTTCGGTTAAAAAAAGCGGAATGAAATCGTAATAGTTGGCCGTAAAAACTTCAATTTTGACTGAATTTTTAAATCTCAACTTTTTAAAAGGATAAAAAAGCGATATTTTTTTATCGAAGATGAAATTTTGGAAGCAAAAAAACGTCAGATCTGCATAAAAAAAGTCTTCAATAATTATTCTGATTTAGAATTTACTAAAGACTTTTTTGGAATATTTTTTTTGTGATTTTTAATTCAAATCATAATCGCCATTTGCCCATTTTTTACTTGGAGCAATCCATTCATCTAAAGCTTTGTATAAAAAACCGTGTTTCAGATTCGTATGCAATTCGATTTGTTTGAAATGATTTATTTTCAATTTTGAAGTTTCTTTTCTTTTAGTAGCATCAACACCATAAATATCTGATTCTTCATAAATCATTAAAATATTTCCACAGTAATTAATCTCCGGAATTTCCTCGATATCAGAATCTCTAAAACATCCAATAAAAACAAAATTCACATCCGGATTTGCTAAATAAGTCGAAACATATTGGGCAATATAACCGCCTTTTGAAGTTCCGATTACAGTAATTTTATTCGGAGAAATCCCTTCTTTAAGAAGCTTTTTAATTTGCTTGACAATCTTCTCCGCATATTTTGCTGCATTTGTATTTTTCTTTCTGATTTCGCTAAAAACAATAAAATTATCTTTTCTGAAAGAAGCCAAAATTTCATTGTATTCTGCTTTTCCATATTCGGGATGTGGAGTATTCAAATCATTTTCTTCAACAAATTTATTGTGCAAAAAGAATATACAGCCTTTATCTTTGTTTGGTGTTTTTTCCTGACTGAAAGCTATAAAAATATTAGAAAAAGTAAATAAAAAAAATAAGAAGAATCTTTGAAGTTGTTTCATAAAATCAGGTTGTTTTTTTGGAATGGTTTTTAACAAATGTAAGAAAAATAGTTTACGCTTAAATTTTCTTATTTTTTAATTTCAAAGCAAAAAAAAAACGCCAATAAATATTGGCGCTCTTTATATTATTTATTATTTTTTAAAGGCTATACGAAACATCAGATAATTTTAAATCCTTAATATCATTATAATGTACTTTTTGAACTATGGTTCCTTTGTGTAAAACAACGATACTTGGATTTGCTCTTTCGATTGTTTTTAAAGCTGTTGCGTCGCAGAAATAGAAGTCAACATCTAAACCATATTGTTTTTTAGCCTTTGCAATTTCATCAGCTCCTGAAGCTGTCATCGCAATAACTTTATAGCCTTTTGCTTTTGCTTCTTTGCTCAAACCTTCTAATTTTTTCATTCCGTCAGGATTTGATAAAGTCAAATCATAGGTTACAAAAACTAGTAATTTTGGTTCTTTCAACAATTCTTCTTTGTAATCAGAATCCTCTTTTGTCATCGTAAAATCGTGAATTGGCGGCACATAACCTTCCGTAATTACTTTGTCTTTTCTGTCAACAAAAGTGGCACCTGCGGGAATATTTGCCAGATCTTTTTCGGTAAATTCTTTATCAACGCCATTTACTTTATAAATAAAAGTCATTTCGACTACAGATTTTGGAGCTCCTTCCGGAATTTCCATTCCTTTCTCGATGTTTGTTCCCACTTTGTAAGGACGGAAATCTTTTATCGGATTATGATTTAATACCCAAACTGCCATAAATATGCACAAAACAACACTTGCATAAGTAATGATATTTGTAACAGGTTTTGAGAATAATGGTTTTACTAATTCTTTATTAATAAATAAAATCACAATAAAGAAAACTAATACAATGTCTTTTGTAAAGGATTGCCAAGGCGTTAAATGTAAAGCATCTCCAAAACATCCACAATCTTTTACGACATCAAAATAAGCGGAGTAGAAGGTAAGGAACGTGAAGAAAACAATTAGTAATAACAAAGCCCAAATTGTAAGTTTAGATTTGTAACCTACCAATAACATTACTCCCAAAACTACTTCAAGAATTACTAAAAAGATTGCTAATCCCAGCGCTAATGGCTCTAAAAATGGCATATTAAAAACCGGTTCGCTAAAATATTCAGCTAGTTTATAAGAGAATCCAACAGGATCATTGAGTTTAATTAATCCTGAAATGATAAATAATACGCCGACAAATAGTCTTGAGAATTGAGTAATGATGTTTTTCATGTTTTGTGTTTTTTTTTGCCACAAATTTCACGAAGTAACACGAATTAATTTGTGTAAATTCGTGAAATTCGTGGCTGAAAATATTATTTTAATGAATCAAGAATGAGCGCAAAAACAGAATAATTAATCATATCCTGATAATTAGCATCAATTCCTTCAGAAACCAAAGTTTTACCTTTATTGTCTTCGATTTGCTTTACGCGAAGTAATTTTTGCAGAATCAAATCAGTCAATGAACTCACGCGCATTTCACGCCAGGCTTCGCCATAATCATGATTTTTGGCTTCCATTAACTCTTTGGTTGCTTTAATTTTAGCGTCGTATAATTCGGTTGCTTTTTCTACATCCAAATCAGGCTGATCAACAACGCCCAATTCCAGCTGAATCAAAGCCATAATCGAATAATTAATGATTCCGATGAATTCTCCTTTTTCATCCTCATCAACTTTACGGATTTCATTTTCCTGTAAACTTCTGATTCTTTGTGCTTTTATGAATATTTGATCGGTCAGTGAAGGCAATCTTAAAATGCGCCAGGCACTGCCATAATCTTTCATTTTATTGATAAATAAAGTACGGCAAACCGTAATTACATTATCATATTCAAGGGAAGTATTCTTCATTTATTGCTGTATATTTGCTAAAATTTCTTCAAAAATAGGCATAATATTAAAGAGTTTCAAGTTTCAGGTTTTCTTTGTTTCAAGTTTTTTCTTAACAAAGTGTTAATGCCGACAATTTGAAACTTGAAATAATGAAAGGTTTCAAGTTTAAGATTTGAAGTTTCAAGTTTTGGAACTTGCGCAATCTGTGTGAACTTGAAACTTGAAACAAATAAAAACTTGAAACAAAAATGTTAATTAACTGCAAAGGACAACTTATTGATTTGTCGATTCCTAAAGTAATGGGAATTTTGAATGTAACGCCAAACTCTTTTTTTGACGGAGGAAAGTACAAAAATGAAGATGAAATCGTTTCACAAGTTGAGAAGATGTTGTCTGAAGGCGCAACTTTTATTGATATTGGCGCTTATTCAAGCAAACCAAGTGCCGAATTTGTTACAGAACAAGAAGAAATAGAACGTATTGTTCCTGCAATCGAATTGATTTTAAAGCATTTTCCGGAAACGTTATTGTCAATTGATACTTTTAGGGCTGAGGTAGCAAAAGCAAGTATAGAAAGTGGCGCAGCGATTATAAACGATATTGCAGCCGGAGAATTAGACAATAAAATGTTTGATGTTATTGCCAAATATAATGTTCCGTACATCATGATGCACATGCGTGGAAATCCGCAAACGATGCAAAGTTTGACACAATATGATGATATTGTCAAAGAAATGCTTTTCTATTTTTCTGAAAAAGTAAAACACGCTAGAAGCCTTGGAATTAATGATTTAATCTTAGATCCAGGTTTCGGATTTGCCAAAACAACTGATCAGAATTATCAAGTTATACAAAAAATGGAACTTTTTAATGTATTAGAATTGCCAATTTTAGCCGGAGTTTCAAGAAAATCAATGATTTATAAAACACTTGGTAATTCAGCGCAGGAAGCCTTAAACGGAACAACGGTTCTCAACACAATTGCATTGACAAAAGGTGTAAAAATCCTGCGCGTTCATGATGTAAAAGAAGCTGTGGAATGTGTTGCTTTGTTTGAGAAAATGGGTTATTAATGCGGATAATCGTGAAGTTTGTCATTCCGAGGAACGAGGAATCTCCGTTGCTGAATCGACAAGGATTGCTGTTCTTTGCAGAGTTTCTTGCTGAGATTCCTCGTTCCTCGGAATGACAAACTTTGAGTTAATTAATATTTTAACTAAAAATAAACATGAAATACTTTAGCTTAATATTTATAATTCTTCTTTTTTCGTGCGAAGAAAAAAAAGACGTTTTATTACCAAAATCAAATGTTTCAATTGTAAAAAATGTCGAAGATCATTCACCAATTTACATCTTTTTTAAAACTGAAGGAAAAGATACAATCGCAGATGTAAACCGAAAAAATAGTATTATTTCAACCAACTGGATTTTCAATATCGACAAACGTTTGCCACTAAGATTGGTAATTCCGGAAGTAATGAAACTTCAGGAAAAAAAGCGAGCAGAAAGCGCCCATAAAAACGAAAAAGCCGAAAATTATTATTCCTACGCAGATTCTATCGGGAAGAATATGGCCTTTTTACCTTTCACGAAAGTGTATTATAAAACAGAAAAACCAACTCAAGGAACTTTTGTTTTTTATTTTAGAAAAGGAAAAGAACAAGTTTTGATGGGGAATAAGGAAATAAAAATATCAGAAATATTGAAATATTTTTATAGTATAAAATTTGAAAGAGTACCAGATTTAGTGTTTTTATTTGATAAGAACATGAGTTATGAAGAGTACATTCAACATAAAATTTTACTGCAAAAATTTGTGTCGTACAACCTTGATAAACTCCCAGTAGAATTCATTTATTAAAACTTGAAACCTTAAACAAAGAAAACCTGAAACAAACCTTTTTATTGATGATGATAAGGTTCATTTCTTAAAATCGTAAATCCTCTGTACAATTGTTCGATAAAAAACAAACGAACCATTTGATGCGAAAATGTCATTAGCGAAAGCGAAATTTTTCCCTGCGCTTTGCTGTAAACCGTATCCGAAAATCCGTAAGGGCCGCCAATTACAAAAACAAGCGTTTTGATTCCGGAGTTCATTTTCTTTTGTAATTCTTCAGAGAAACCAACACTTGAGAAGTTTTTTCCGTTTTCGTCCAATAAAATCAACTGATCTGTTGGTGTTAATTTTGAAAGAATCAATTCGCCTTCTTTTTCTTTTTGCTGGCTTTCAGATAAATTCTTGACGTTTTTGATATCCGGAATTATCTCTAAATCAAATTTGATATAAAACGACAAACGTTTGGTGTAATCGTCAATCAAAGTTTGAAGCGATTTATTGTCGGTTTTGCCAATGGCGATAAGTTTGATGTTCATTTTATTATTTTTTTCTGCCACTAATTGCACGAATTTTCACAAATTAAAAAATAAAAAAATCTGTGTTAATCCGTTCAATCCGTAAAATCTATGGGCTATTTTTTGTTCTCAAAAACGGTTTCAAAATGTTCTACAACAGGAAAGGGTTCATAATAATGATGCAGGATCTTTTTCCATTCTAAATACGCTTCAGATGTTCTAAAACCTACCGTATGATCTTCGAGTGCGTTCCAGTCTACTAGTAAAAGATATTTATTTTCGACTTCAAGACATTTCTCTAGACGATGTCCTAAATAACCATCAATTGATGAAATATATTGACTTGCTTTTGCAAAATCAGCTTCAAATTGAGTTGCTAATTCTGGTTTTACATAAAGGAATGCGGCTTCTAAAATCATTGTAAATTCAATTTTATCTGCCAAATCTGCTAAATCTGCGAGAAAAAATTGTCTCTCGCAGATTTAGCAGATTTGGCAGATTTTATTTTTAATATTTATCTAAAAAAATCTGTGTTCATCAGCTAAATCAGTTAAATCTGTGGGCAATATTTTTACACAGAGGTAGTTATTTAGTTTTTAGAAATTTATCTTCAAAAGTTTTAAATCTTGTGTCTAAATCCTTCAATAATTGTTTTTTAACTGACGCATCCTGAATAAAACTATAATTGATACTGTTGTAAACGTATTGTTTTATAATTGCGTACGAAACATCAGGATATCGTTTGGCAAGCAAAACATATTGTTCCGTCATATTCGTTCTTAAGATTCCGGCGTCGTCTGTACTAATTGCAATTGGCACATTAAATTCTTTGTAAAGTGTAAACGGATGTCTGTTTTCTTTTACTTTCAGAATGAATTCGTTACTCGTTAAATTAATCTCAATCGGAATGTTGTTTTTTGCCATATAGCGCAACAAATCGTATGCGTTTTGTTCGTATGCAATATCAACTCCGTGTCCGATTCTGTTTGCACCGGCAACGTGAATTGCGTCATTAATATGCCACGTTAAATCTTCGGGCTGAACCAATCCTAAAGTCAATTCTCCAGCATGCAACGTGTACTTTACATCAGGAAATTTTGAGTGACAATATTTAAACATGACCATATGAAGCCAATAATCTTTCATGGAATTTTCGCCATGTTCCGGAGAAACGATATTGACGCCGGCAACTAATTTGCTGTCGTTTGCAGAAATAAAAGCGATGGTTAAGTTTTTGAACAAATCAACAGGATCCATAAAACGAAGTACAAAATTTTGATAACGCATTGTAAATTTTTCGTCATCAATTTTTAATTCTTTATGCAGTTTTGCGATGAAATTAGTATTGAAATCCGTTGCATATTTTTTAGCATCTTTTTGTTGAATAGCTTTATACAATTCATCTAAAAGTTTCAGAACTGTTTTTTCATCTTTTTGAGTTGCAGCCTGACGTAATTTCGAATTAAAATCAGTTAAATCAGCAACATTCATATCACAAGGAATTGTTGATAATTGTGTTTCGATATAACTTACATTTTCGGCAATAGCACGTTTTTTTAGTTCGAGCATTCCTTCGGCAAAATGACCTTGAATACCAGGTTCGAATTTTAGAAAAGAGTCAAAAAATAAATCATCAGAAGGAACAGATCCATTATAATCTTTAGCTGACCAGGTTTGTATGACTTGTTGTTCGTAGAAAGGCAGTTTGCCTTCGTTTTTAAGAGAAGAGAAATTTTGCCAATTGCCTTTTGAAGGTTTTGTTTTAGCGACTTCCATTGTTTCTAAATTCAAATAAAAATCTTCTGCAATTACTCTTTCTAAAAGAGGTTCTGCATAAATTGATCCCGAAAAATGATGGTGTAAATCGCCGCCTTTTGGCATTTGTTGAAAGAAAGCGGTTAAGAGCGCTTCGTTATTTCTAATTTTTTCTAAATAATTTTCAGCCGTTTGAGAAAAGCCGATTTGTGCTATAAAAAAACAGAAAAGTGTAATTATCCTCGTCATACTCTAAGTTTAAATTACATGCAAATGTAATGGTTTTTGAGGAGATTTGAAAATGTGATTTTCGGATGTAGATTTTACCGCAAAGAACGCAAGATTTTTTATCTGAAATACTTAATACAAACGTAAAGTTCGCAAAGCTTTACCTATAAAACTTTGCGAACTTTGCGTAATTCTTTGCGGACTTTGCGGTAAAAAATCTTAGAACCTTAGCAACTCAGAACCTCAGAACCTTACGAATACAACACATCACGAATTTCCTCTGTTTTATCAAAAACGCTTTTCGCGAAAGGACAAAGCGGAATAATTTTCAGATTTTTATTTCTGGCGTAATCAACGGCTGCCATTACGAGTTTTTTACCAACGCCTTTTCCATTAAATTCTTCACTAACTTCTGTATGATCGATGATGAATTTAGAATCTCCAGCCCAGGTGTATGTTAATTTTCCGGCTTCTTTTCCGTCTTCTACGGCTTCAAAATAGCCTCTTTTTATGTCGTTAATTTGATTTATTTCCATGATAAGTTATATTAATACGGTTTTAATTTCGATAGAATGTGTTAATGTTTTGTGTATTGGGCAACTGTTGGCGATTGTTTCCAATCTTTGTCTTTGTGTTTCATCGACTTCACCAATTACCTTGATTTTTCGGGTAAATAAGGACACATTTCGCTCGGAATCTCTTTCAAAATCAATTTTTACATTGATTTCTGATACGTTCCATTGTTTCCGATTGATATACATTCGTAAAGTGATTACGGTGCAGGATGCCAATGAGGCCGCCAAAAGTTCTGTTGGATTTAATCCCAAATTCTTGCCTCCAATTTCCTGAGGTTCATCGGCTATGAGAATATTTCCACTTGCAGAGGTTATTTCCGTTCGATACAAACGTGTATCAATTTGTGCTGTTATAGTATCCATATTTATTTGATTCTGGGTTCTGGTAATGGCACAAATTCGGTTTCGCCCGGAACTTTTGGGAAAGTTTGTTCTGTCCAGTCTTTTTTCGCCTTTTCGATGAGGTTTTTATCCGAAGAAACGAAATTCCAGAAGATAAAATGTTCTTCAGGAAAAGGTATTCCGCCAAAAATATAAACAGTCGTATTCTCTGCTAATTCAAACTCGCATAAAGTACTGTTGTTTGTAATTAGAATTTGTTTTGGGTCGTAAACATGTCCGTCACTTTTAATGCTTCCTTCTAAAATATACAATCCGCTTTCGCCGAATAAATCTTTCCCAATGTCTATTTTTTTAGCCTCAGTACTTTTAATTTCAATAAAATATAACGGACTATAAACCGGAACTGGTGATTTTTTTCCAAATGCTTCTCCGGCTATTAATTTATAGGAAACGCCGTCTTCTTCCCAACCCGGAATATCATCAGCTTCTACATGCGCAAAATTAGGTTCCATTTGTTCTAATTGCTTTGGTAACGCAACCCAAATTTGCAATCCATGGAGCATTTTATCAGAATGTCTTAAATATTCAGGCGTTCTTTCAGAATGTACGATTCCTTTTCCAGCCGTCATCCAATTTACGGCGCCTGGTTTTATTTCTAATTCGGTTCCTAAACTGTCGCGGTGCATAATGCTTCCTTCAAACAAAAATGTCAAAGTCGAAAGTCCGATATGCGGATGCGGCGGAACATCCATATTTTCGTGATCACTTAAATGTGCCGGTCCCATATGATCGATAAATACAAATGGTCCAACGGCTCTTTTTTCACGGAAAGGCAATAATCTGCCTACCATAAAATTGCCAATATTGGCAGCACGTTCTTCGATAATTAAACTGATATTTGACATGGTATTCGTTTTAGTTAAAAGCAAAATTACAGTTGTGGTCGCAATCTGTAACTTAATTTAGGTTAAGAAAATTTGTTTCTGGTATTCATTATAAAAGTAAGAAATAGAATTATAAGGATTTCATTAGAATTAAAAAGATAACACGAATTTCACGAATTAACACAGATTAAGTGGTAGAAATTAATGCAATTTGTGCTAATTTTTAAATAATAAAAGTGCTAAATTGATTAACAGCAATCCCAATTAAAATAAGCCTTTTCAAAGTTTTTATTGATTAAATCTTCTTTATTTATAAAAAAGTTTGCAACTCCACTGTCACCAAACATAATTTCCTCATCAGTATCGATTTGAAGGAGTAGAATATCATTCTTGGATTTTTCATCATAATCTCTCGGATCACTTTGAGTGAAATAGGCATAACCACCTATTTTGTGTCCTTCATTAGAAAATAATTTTTCGTTTTCTTTTTTTTGATCTTCATTTAATTTCTCTTCAAATTCCCAATAATCTAACCCGTTGAAATCAAAATCAAATCGAAAATCCATAGTTCCGCCATATTCTTCTTGTTTTGAAAAAGTTAAACTATGTTCACAATAAACAGGAAAATCTGAATATAATTCTTCCGTTAGAAAATCAAAATTAGTTTGATTGTTTTCGATTTCTGTATGGTATAAAACTTTATAATCATCCATGTCGTACCAGTCTTCTGATGGAATATAAAATTGAAGAATACCTTTCTCAGGATAATTTTCTAATTGTGGAATTTCTGAAAAGTTTAATTGTGCTAACAAAATCATAGGTTTTCCAGACTTGTCTTTTGGATATTCAAATCCGATTGGCAAATATGGTTTTCCTAAAAATTTGCTTTGAGTAAAATTTAAAATAGTTTCTGTTTCTATTGGTTTTGCATCAATTTTAATAAAATCTAATTTGTATTTTAATAAATCGCTTTCAAATTCTTTTAGATGATCTGGAAATATCATTTTATGTTTTTTAGGCTTAGTTTTTTGTTATTCAATTAATTCAAACTCTAGTGCTTCACTTTCAGTACCATTTATAATAATAGACAATTGATGCATTCCGGTATGAAAAACACGAGTTGTGATGAGTTTGAAAGACTGGTTTCGATCAACTTTAGTTAATTGATTGGGTTGATACATTTTCTCACTGATTTTAAAGACTTTTTTAGCCAGATGCCCTTTTGATTTTTTGTAGTGAACGGCATATTCTAAGCGAATGTTTTTTGCTTCTTCATTTTTGTTATTTAAATGAAATTGAAACTGAAGATAATCACCAATTTTTACAACAGGCGCTTTAATTTCAAAATCAGAAAGTTCAATATTAGTACTTTCCAAACCATAATGACTCAGGATTTTAGGATGTCCTTGTTTTAATAACGTGCGACAACCGTGTTTGATAATTGCATCAGTTTCTTTGCTGATGCCGCGCCATTTTGAAGCGATTTCTAATACAATCTCAGGATTATCTTTTACAATATCATTTAAGTTATTAGCAACACTTCGGCGGACATATTCTGAAGGATCGTTTTTTAGGTTTTCTAAGATGGGCAGGATAGAGGCAGGGTCTTTTTTGAGGAACGGAATCGCCATTGCCCACGGTAATCTTGGTCGGCTTCCTTCGCTGGCTAATCGTCTTACATGATGATTTTCATGCAGCGACCATTTTGTCATTTCTTCGATCATTTTTTCCTTATATTTTAAAATGAAAGGGCGAACGGCAAACTCGCAGCTTATAAATTGTGTGATGGAAACAAAGGCTTTTGCCGAAGTTTTAAAGTCATCTAAACCATATGTTTCGATATAATCGGCAAAAAAGATGAAGGCCAGATTTCCTTCGGTAAATTGATTTTTCTTTAGATTTTTTATGATTTTATCAATTAAAGAAACTGCTTCAGGAAAATTTTCAGGCATAAATTGATGCAAAACAACCGTAGTATGTTTCATTCGGTCTTTCCATTCTTTTTGGATAAAATCTCCTTCGTAAATGGTTTCTATGAACTTTTGTTTGTTGAAAGTTGGATGTACTTCGGCGACAGCCTGACCAAATTTTTCGTAAAAAGTAACTGAATAAATATCTTTAATTAATCCCATTTTATAGTAAATTGAATTTCAAAGATATCTAATGTTTATCGCTTTTGTTGTATTTAATTCCGCAAAATTTTATAGAAAACATTTTAATTGAATAGGAACTTTATTAAAACAGAAAGCCGGAAAATCAATAATTAAAATTGGTTTTCCGGCTTATTATATTATAAATTTTAGAATATTATTTTGGCAGGCAAGATAAATCTTTTGCAATACCAAGATAAAATTTATCTAACCAAATATTTGTAGATTGTATAAGATCAGGAGCTACAACGCTTAAGTGATCTTGGCCTACAATAGTAGGGTGAACATCCCAAACTCCTTTTGGCGCTAATTTTCTGTTAACAGGATCCATTAATACATAATCGTGACCTAGAGGATATTGACTAGATACTACACTTACAAGACCATCGTTTGGTCTCCAGCTGTTGAAACCTTCTGGTAAGTTTGCACTAGTTTTACCTATATTAGCTGATTCAAGTTGAAATAATAAGCTCATACTTGGTAATGGAGCCCAATTTCCGTTAGATTGCTGCTTTGTATCATTGAATGTATATGATGCATAATACACATTAGGAGAGCTTTTTACCCACTCATTTTGTTGTTGCATGGTGGTTACTTTCATATCATACATGCAGTTGTCTTTTGAGTCCCAGAAACGAGCTGTTGCTGGTGCTCCAGATGCTGTTTTAGCAAATATCCTGTCAAAATATGCTTTTACAGATTCTTTAGGCTGTCTTTGTAATCCCCATTGTCCAAGGTCAAAATTGTAAAAAGTATTTTGCTCCAGTCCAATTCCTCCAACAGCTCCCAAACTAAGAATCATTTTCATAAGCTGTTCTCTAAAAGAATCAGAATCTACAGTTAGCGCACCATTTTGTACACCTGCAATAGAAGTATGACTCGCTACCCAATTCTTTTTATTTCCTTTGAATAAATCAGAGGTTGGAGCTTCACCTTTAGCAGGAACATAAGCCATTTCATCTGCGTCTCCGTTTTCTAATAATTGAATTAGAAATCTTGGAGATGCTCCTCCTAAACTATGCCCAACAAAATGTAATTTGTTTGTAGCGCTCCATTGTTTGTAAAATCCCGGGTATGTTTCGCCAAAACGATTATGTCCGTGTTTTAAAGCATGTGCTGCACCATAATCGACTCTTCCGCCTACGATATTGTAATAAAGTTCCACGGCACGGTCCCAGTTACTTGATAATGGACCAACTGATGCCGTAAAGGTTTGATAACCATTAAGATTTAGGTAAGTTTGAGTATCTCCAAGTCCTCCCCAGTACTTGTAGCCTAACATTTCATCACGACCCCAGCCACACATTCCGTGTACTAATACTATAGGATACGTGTTCTGGCGTTTGGTTGGATAAGCTGATAAATCAGTAGTTGTCAGTTTTTTTGCAGTAGACTCAGTCTTTACTTCTGAAGTAAAATCTTCTTTTTCACAAGAAGAGAAAATGGTTACGCAAAATAGAAATAGAATAATTTTTTTCATACACAGAAAGTTGAAATTAAAAAATTTATTAAATGGATTTTTAAAGGCGCAAAAGTCTTTATTAGTGCAAAAAAAACCGACCCGCAAAAGTTTTTAGATAAATAATTTAAGGCATTTCCTTTGTGTAGATTATAGGTTTTTTATTGCTTCTTTTCAAGTTGAAACTTTCAAATACCCAAAATATGTCCTACTTTAGCATTTCATAAAATTTAGAAAAAATGATTAGTGAAGTACAATTTCAAACTGAATTACAACTATTAATTAGTAACGCAATTCGCGAAGATGTGGGCACGGGCGATTATAGTTCCTTGGCATGTATTCCTGAATCGGCACATGGACAAGCTAAATTATTAGTGAAAGATCAGGGAATTATTGCGGGTGTTGCTCTTGCAAAAATGATTTTTGAATATGTAGATCCAAAATTAAAAATCAAAACGTTTATTGAAGACGGAACGCATGTAGAATACGGCGATGTTGTTTTTGAGGTTTCCGGAAGCTCACAATCTATTTTAAAGGCAGAACGAGTGGTTTTGAACACGATGCAGCGTATGTCTGCAATTGCCACAAAAACAAATCAATACGTTGAGCTATTAGAAGGAACCGGCGCTAAAATATTAGATACGCGTAAAACAACTCCAAATTTTAGGGCTGCAGAAAAATGGGCGGTAAAGATAGGAGGAGGAGAAAATCATCGATTTGCACTTTATGATATGGTGATGCTGAAGGATAATCATATTGATTTTGCGGGCGGAATTACGCTGGCAATCAAGAAAACCAAAGATTATTTGAAAGCCAATCATTTAGATTTGAAAATTATTGTTGAGGCCAGAAATTTAGATGAAATCCGCGAGATTCTTTTAAGCGATGGTGTTCACAGAATTTTGATCGATAACTTTAATTATGAAGATACCAAAACGGCGGTTGAATTAATAGGTAAAAAATGCCAAACAGAATCTTCCGGAAATATCAATGAAAAAACGATTCGTGAATATGCATTGTGCGGTGTAAATTATATTTCATCCGGAGCATTAACGCATTCGGTTTATAATATGGATTTGAGCCTAAAGGCATTTTAAGTTATGAGTTTTATTATGAAATATAAAATCTATCCCGAGGCTTCGGGACTAAATCTAAAATAATAAATTATGTCTCAGGAAATAGAAGCCCGGATTGAAAAAGTTCCTGTATTACGCTCTGTCGTAAGGCTTTTAAAGAATGTAAAACTGCCTTGGTTAGAAGGTTTTTCGCTGTACGATTTGCTCGAAATGTATACTCTTGGTATTCTTGAGGGCGCTTTTTCGTATCATGCGAGTGCTGTTTCTTTTAGCTTTTTTATGGCCTTATTTCCATTTGCACTATTTATATTAAACTTAATTCCATATATTCCTATTGATAATTTTCAGGGCGATTTTATGCTTTTTGTGCAGCAAAGTGTGCCTCCAAATACCTATGATGCTATTAATAAAATTATCAGCGATATTTTAAATAATAGTCACTCAGGCTTGTTATCATCGGGTTTTTTGCTTTCTATATTCTTAATGGCAAATGGTGTAAACGGAATCCTGAGCGGTTTTGAATCTTCGAAACATGTTTTTGATAAAAGAGGTTTTTTTAGTCAGTATTTAGTGGCGTTGGCAATTTCTCTTGTGATGACAATTATATTGTTTGTAACAGTGGCAACAATTGTCGTTTTTGAGGTTTTTATTCAAAAAACAATCATTCAGGATGTATTGAGTGATCGGATTCCGCTTATTATTTTAGGGCGATATTTGTTTGTTATCGGCATGATACTTGTAACGTCTTCAATATTATTGCGTTACGGAACAAAACAGTACAATAAAGTACCTTTTATTAGCATTGGATCTGTCTTTACAACCATCTTAATTGTTATATCTTCGTTCTTTTTTGGGATTTGGGTTATAAAATTCTCAAAATATAACGAACTTTATGGTTCGATAGGGACATTATTAATTCTAATGTTTTATATTTGGATAAACTGTATGATTCTGCTTTTAGGGTTCGAATTGAACGCTACAATCAGAAAATTAAAACAAAAAAAAAATAAATAGTATGAAAAATTGGATGTTAACGATCGGTGTTTTCTTTCTGACATTAGGCACAATTCAAAGCCAGAGTGTTATTGGAAAGTGGAAAACCATTGATGATGAAACGGGCGAAGCAAAATCTGTAGTAGAGATTTACGAAAAATCAGGAAAGGTATACGGTAAAGTTGTAGAAATACTTCGTGCCGATCATAAGAAAGATATATGTACTAGTTGTGATGGTGCAGAAAAAAACAAACCTATTTTAGGAATGGTGATTATTAACAGTCTTAAAAAAGACGGTTCAGAATATAGCGGAGGAACAATTTTAGATCCTACAAACGGAAAAAAGTACAAATGTTATATCACATTAGATTCTGCTGATAAATTAAAACTTCGCGGTTATGTTGGAATTTCAATTATGGGAAGAACACAATATTGGACGCGAGTGAAAAACTAATTTTTTTGATAAAATAAAATGCGAAAATTAGCATCGATATTTTTATTCTTAGCCATATTGTCAAATAGTTTTGGACAATCTAAGAATTCGCCATTACAAATAAGTCATCTTACGGGTGACTTTTATGTTTATAGAACCTTTCATGATTATAACGGCACTCTGATTTCTGCAAATGCTTTGTATCTCGTTACAGATAAAGGTGTTGTGTTGTTTGATGCTCCTTGGGATGAAACGCAGTTTCAGCCTTTATTAGACAGTATAAAAGTAAAACACAATAAAGATGTCGTGATGTGTTTTGCCACGCATTCGCATGATGACAGGGCCGGAGGTTTGGACTTTTACAGACAAAAAGGAATCAAAACGTATACTATTAAATTGACGGATAAAATTCTTGAGAAAGAAGGCAAAAAACGAGCAGAATTTATAATTCCTAACGATACTACTTTTACAGTTGGTCAGCATACTTTTGAGGTTTATTATCCCGGAAAAGGCCATGCATCAGATAATATTGTGGTTTGGTTTGATAAAGAAAAAGTGCTTTACGGAGCTTGTTTTATAAAAAGTGCCGATGCAAAAGATTTAGGTTATCTGGCTGATTCTGATGTAAAAGAATGGGAGAAATCTATTAAAAAAGTAAAGTCAAAATTTAAAAATCCAATCTATATTATTCCGGGTCATGAGGATTGGAAGAACACGCAATCCTTAAATCATACTTTGAAGTTGGTTCAGGAATATAATGCAGCAAAAGCCTTGGGTAAAACATCAGGTAAAAAGTAATTTATTTTAAATTCTAATGCAATTAAAAATATTTTTTATAGATATTGGATCTTATCTTTATTACCGAAAAATCTAATTTTATGAGTAGTTTTGCTATTCAAATCCTCTAAAATATTTACATGTTTTTTGTCGAAGTTATTTTGCCTCTTTCCTTAGCCAAAACGTTCACATATCGTGTTTCTGAGGCAGAATTTCATTTCATTAAAAAAGGAATGCGCGTTTCGGTACCTTTTGGAAAAAGTAAAATATACACCGCTTTGGTACTCGACACACATGAGAATGAACCAACGCTTTACGATGCAAAAGAAATCCATCAAATTTTAGACGAAAAACCTATTGCCACAGAAATTCAGATTCAACACTGGCTTTGGGTTGCCAATTATTATATGTGTGGCATTGGCGATGTGTATCGTGGTGCTTTCCCAAGCGGATTATTGTTAGAAAGTGAAACGATTATTTCGCATAAAGCGGATGTTGTTGTAAATGATTCTGAACTTTCTGATGATGAATTTTTGATTTATGAGGCGTTGCAGCATCAAAGTTCACTTAAGGTTCATGAAATTGCTTCTATTTTAAATAAAAAAAATATTCTGCCCATTCTTCAAAAACTATTGGCAAAAGATATTATTGTTTTAGAAGAAGAAATAAAAGAAAGTTACAAGCCAAAATTGGTTCGGTATGTAAAATTGCATGCAAAATACGAATCAGAGAATGGTCTTGGAGAATTGCTGGAAGTACTGAAAAGTGCCCATAAACAAAAGGAAATAGTTTTGGCTTATTTTCAGATTATGGCTTCTGAAAAGAAACCTATTACAGTAAAAAAACTTGTTGAGTTTTCAAATTCAACTTCAGCAATCGTAAAAGCTTTAATTGATAAAGAAATTTTTGAAGAATATCTTTTGCAGCACGATCGTGTTTCTTTTGAAGGAAAAGCTTCTGAAAATCAGTTACAATTAAGTGAAGCCCAGGAAACAGCTTTTGCATCCATAAAAGAAAGTTTTATAGAAAAAGAAGTTTGCCTGCTTCATGGTGTTACGTCAAGCGGAAAAACAGAGATTTATATAAAACTAATTGAAGAATATTTAGTTACAGGAAAACAAGTTTTGTATTTGTTGCCGGAAATTGCACTTACAACGCAATTAGTTTCTCGTTTGCGACTTCATTTTGGAGACAAAGTAGCTGTTTTTCATTCAAAATATAGTAATAACGAAAGAGTTGAGGTTTGGAAACAAACACTTGAAAATGCTGACAAAGCACAGATTGTAATAGGAGCGAGGTCGGCTTTGTTTTTGCCTTTTGCTAATTTGGGTTTGCTAATTGTTGATGAAGAACATGAACAGACTTTTAAGCAAACTGATCCTGCCCCACGATATCATGCCAGGGATGCAGCTATTGTTTTGGCTAATTTTCATAAGGCCAAAGTGCTTTTAGGCTCTGCAACTCCAAGTATTGAAACCTATTTTAATACGCAAACCGACAAATATGGTTTGGTTAACGTAACCGAACGTTATAATAATGTTCGAATGCCTGAAATTGTTTTGGTTGATTTGAAAGACAAGCATTTCAGAAAAAGAATGACGGGGCATTTTAGCGATCTTTTAATCGAAGAAATTACCGAAGCTTTGTCTTTGGGTGAACAAATCATTTTGTTTCAAAACAGAAGAGGATATTCTCCTATAATAGAATGTATGACTTGCGGGCACGTACCACATTGCCAGCAATGCGATGTAAGTCTTACTTTTCATAAACATAAAAATCAATTGCGCTGCCATTATTGTGGTTATTCGATTGCAAAACCAACGCATTGTCATAGTTGTTCGAGTATCGATCTGACTACAAAGGGTTTTGGAACAGAGCAAATTGAGCAGGAATTAATAGCTCTTTTTCCGAAAGCGAAAACCGGAAGAATGGACCAGGATACGACACGTGGGAAATTTGGTTTTGAGAAAATTATTGATTCCTTTAAAAACAGGGAAATTGATATTTTGGTAGGAACACAAATGCTGGCCAAAGGATTGGATTTTGATAACGTAAGTCTGGTTGGGATTATGAATGCTGATAATATGCTGCATCATCCTGATTTCAGGGCTTTTGAGCGAAGTTTTCAGATGATGACGCAGGTCGCAGGAAGAGCCGGCAGGTCAGAAAAACAAGGAAAAGTAGTAATTCAAACCTATAATCCAAATCATAATACTATACAGCAGGTTACAATGCATAATTATATAGGTATGTATAAGGAGCAATTATACGATCGCCAAATCTATAAATATCCGCCTTATTTCAGGATTATAAAGCTGACTTTAAAGCACTGTGATTTTGATAAATTAAAGGAAGGATCTATGTGGCTGTATCAGGTTTTAAGTCAAAACCTGAATATGCCGGTTTTAGGGCCTGAAGAACCAGCGATCAGCAGAATCAGAAATGAATATATAAGAACTATATTAATTAAGATTCCGCAAAATCTGCCATTAGGAAGCACAAAAAAAACTATTCAGAAAATGTTAAATAGTTTTGAAGCAGTTGCTCCTTACAGAGCTATAAAAGTTATTGCCAATGTCGATTTTTATTAAAATTACGATGAGGTTGACAATGCTTTTACTAAATCTTCTTTTTTGTTTCGGCTAAGGGGAATTTTAGTAATACCTATTTCTGCAAATTTGCTGTTAAAGCGTTCTACTTTATCGATATTAATAATATAAGACTTGTGTACACGGATAAATTTATCTTTTGAGAGATCATTTTCAAAAGATTTCATTGTCGAAAGTACCAGATTACTGTCATCTTCGGTAACCACTCTTACATAATCTCCAAACGCTTCAATCCATTTGATTTTAGCGGTAAAAATTTTAAGTTTTTTAAGGTTGCTTTTGATGAAAATATGTTCGCCTTCTTCTTCTTTAACTTCTTTTTTAAGGAGATGCATATCAATTGCCCTTTTTACAGAAGCATTAAAGCGATCTACAGCGATTGGTTTTTGAAGATAATCGGTAGCGTCATAATCAAAAGCTTTTAAAGCATATTCGGCTTTAGAAGTGATAAAAATAATCTGAGGCTTTGATTTTAGTCCGTCAAGGAAGTCAAAACCGTTAATAACAGGCATTTCTATATCGAGAAATATGAGATCAATATTATTCAAAGAGATACAACTTTTTGCTTCTATTGCGTTAGAAAAGTCCCCAATCAAATGCAAGCCCGGGTGATTATTGACTAATTTCGCAATAATTGTCCTCTGTATAGAACTATCATCTACAACAACACAGTTTAGTTTCATAACAATTAAATTTATAATAAATTCAGGATAGCAATAGTAAATGTATTATATTTTTGAAAAAAAACCTAAACTGAGCGATGATTTTTTACTTTATATCGAATAAATGAAAAAAGATGTTGTATATTTAAATTTAATGGTTACTTTTGCACCCAATTTTAACAAATAAATATTGTATTTATGAATCATTATGAAACTGTTTTCATTTTAAATCCCGTTTTATCTGAGGTTCAGGTGAAGGAAACAGTAACGAAATTTGAAGAATTTCTTACTAGTAGAGGAGCTGAAATGGTATCGAAAGAGGATTGGGGTCTGAAAAAAATGGCTTACGAAATCCAAAACAAAAAAAGTGGTTTTTACCACTTATTCGAATTCAAAGTAGCTGGAGAAGTTCTAATTGCTTTTGAAACTGAATTTAGACGTGACGAAAGAGTTATGCGTTTCTTAACTGTAAGTTTAGACAAACATGCTATTTCATGGGCTGAAAGAAGAAGAGCCAAATTAAAATCTACTAAAGCTTAATTATTATGTCTACAATAGAGCAATCTGCAAAAGGAAAAAAAGACGGAGATATCAGATATTTAACGCCTTTAAACATTGAAACTAACAAAACTAAAAAGTATTGTCGTTTCAAAAAATCAGGAATCAAATATATCGATTATAAAGATGCTGATTTCTTATTGAAATTCGTTAATGAGCAAGGAAAAATTCTTCCTCGCCGTTTAACCGGAACTTCATTGAAATACCAAAGAAAAGTTTCTGTAGCTGTAAAAAGAGCCCGTCACTTAGCTTTAATGCCATACGTGGCCGATTTATTAAAATAATTAAAAACTCTAGTCGCTGGTTTCTGTTAAGCAGAACCTAACTTCTAAAATATAAGGACAACAACATGGAACTTATTTTAAAACAAGACGTACAAAACTTAGGATTTAAAGATGATGTAGTATCAGTTAAAGCTGGTTACGGTCGTAACTTTTTAATTCCTCAAGGATTCGCGCAATTGGCTACACCTTCTGCAAAGAAAGTATTGGCTGAAAACCTAAAACAAAGAGCACACAAAGAAGCTAAAGTTGTTGGTGATGCAAAAGCATTAGCTGAAACTTTAAAAGCTCTTGAAATTAAACTTACTGCAAAAGCTGGTGGAGAGAAACTTTTTGGTTCTATCACAAACATCGACATTGCTGAAGCTTTAGAAAAATCAGGTAACGCTATTGATAGAAAATTCATTACTAGCGGTATTGTTAAACGTACTGGAAAATATTCTGCCAGCATCCGTTTACACAGAGATGTTATCGTTGATTTACCATACGAAATTATCGCTGAAAAGTAATAGTTTTAAGTATTATATAAAATCCCGATGCGAATCGGGATTTTTTTTGTTTAAAGAAGTTATGAATTAGACTTATGGACATTTGCACTAAGTGTTTTTGCTTAAAGTTTATAATATAACTTATAAAGCCTAATAAGAAATGAAATACGCAAGATTAACAAAAGAGCAATTTGACGAATTGCATGCAGAATTTGCTAATTTTTTAGCCACACAAACGATTGATAAAGCAGAATGGGATTCTCTTAAAATAAATAAACCTGAAGTTGCGGAGCAGGAACTGGATGTTTTTTCAGATTTAATCTGGGAAGGTGTTTTGTCCAGGGCAGAATATTTAGAACATTTTTCTAAGAACCATATTTTCTTATTTAAATGTTTTGAAAAAGATGTGCAATCTATCGTTTTAAAATCACTTGTTTCTGAAACCGACTTTTTGACTAAAGATGGTCTGCAATGGCTGAGCGATAATATGTTTACGGAGAACATAGAGATGAAAGTAGGCAAGAAGGTATTTACAGAGGATAGAAATGCTTCTATTTTTGAATTGATCCAGCAGGGCGCTTTTTTAAGTGATGGACAATTATTCACGCAAATTAATACGATTATTGAATCGTAAGTTTCTTTAAATAATTCTAAAAGGGTAAACAGGTGAAATCAATTGTTTACCCTTTTTTCGTTTTTTTAACTTTTGTTTAATGTTCTTTATTTTTTTATACCCGTATTTCTACGTGTTTTTTTAGAATAATCAAAGAAAAATGAATTTTACGTGAAAATTGCTTATTTCCTTTCTGTTTAAGACTATTGTATTGGTTTTAAATCGGTTACAAAGTTACAAAAGTAGTAATTAACTTACTTTTTATTAATTTCGTAAAAAACATTTATTTTTTTTGTGATATTTATAACATCTCATTTTTCCTTATATAACAAGGGATTTTATGATGCTTTAACTGTTTTTTTTAATGAAAATAATTTTCTTAAATAAAAAAATAAGAAATTTATTCTTGTTTTATATTTTACTTTTTCTTAATTTTAGTTAACAAAAGGTTAAACAAAATGTTTTTGCCTTTTTGTAAAAACAACTAAAAAAAGCAATCTGAATTTCTGTTTTAAGAATTATAAGATGAAGTGTTGTTTTTAATTTATTACAATTTTTAGAGTTGAAGTTTTTTAATAACTAAATGGTTTTGCTTATGGAGTTGACATTTACTTTCTTTATCGAGTTTGCATTAAGTGTTTATATTATTTTGACTTTATATTCTATAGTCTTGCATACGATTGAATTTATTCTAAAATTTAATTCGGGCTCAATTGCAAACTTATTTTTCAAAAAACAGTATTACGTCAGTCTTTCTCTTCAAACCACTGTTGACGGTTTATTGAGTCAGAGTATTTTGCGTTTAATTTTAAGCCTTAATAATACTCCTTATTAAAATTCATGTTTTAACTTTTAGAAGTAATTCTAAATAACCAAAATTTATAGATCGCCTAATCAACTTTCTATAAGTGTTGAAACATACTCTATATTTTAAAAAATCCCCCCGGAACCTAACTTAAATTTTCTTTTATGAAAATTAGGCTTGCAACAAATCACTCCTTCTGGAAGACTGATTCGGATCAGTATTCCCCAAAAGTTTTGAGATATTTTTTATTCAAATCGAATAAAAAGTGCTCTGGAGTATATTATAATATACTCAACACAACATGATTTTTTACTAAAATTTAAATTTTAAGTCTTAGCCGGTAAGATTTTAAATTTAGTTAACTATTTGATTTATAGTGATTTTTTAATTGCCAAAGCTCACAAGCTTTGTGCAAGAGGTGTTTTATTGTCCATTTTCTAATCTTCCAAATTATGAAAAAAAATTCTACTTTTTATGATCTCATCATTAAGAAGAGATTATTGTGGCTGTTTTTTTTACTGCTTTTCTGCAATAAAAATTTCGCACAAACATTTTGTCGACCAATAAGCAACACTAATAGTATTGGTGGTCTTTGCATTGGTGCAAGCATTGATAATCCAACATCAGCTTACGACAATGATCCAAATTTATTGACCTTTACTAACTTAAAGACCGATGTCGGGCTCCTTACCTGTAATGTTCAGGAGACTATGACACTAAACCAGACCGCAAAGTCCGGAGATCAGGTCGCGATTTATGTTGGTAGTGGTCCGGGCTTACTTAGTTTGTCCTTATTGTCTACTGTTAGAATTCAGGCGATGTTAAATGGTACACCTGTGGGGGCAAGTGTACCAATTAATGATCCATTACTGAACTTAACATTGTTGACAAATAGTACTTCAATTGGCGTGGTAAAATTTACCTTGCCAGGTGATGCGAATCAGGTTCAATTTTTGTTAGGAGGGGTTGTTTCAGTACTAAACAATTTTAGAATTTATGATGTACGTTTAGAATTTGCTAAACCTACAGTTGCCGGTGGTTTAAGCCAAACTGTTTGTTCTGGAAATCAGATAACCTTAAATGCTACTCCGGTAGCAGGAACGACATTAACCTGGTATGATTCGCCAACTTCAACAACTGTGCTTCAAAGTGGCAATTCTTTTACTACTCCTAATTTAACAGCTAATACAACTTATTATATAGGAGTAACCAGAGCTGCTGGCTGCGAAAGTAACGAACGTGTTCCGGTTGTTATTAATGTGTCGAATCCTATTGCGCCGGCGATAAGTACTTCAGGAACTGCAATATGTTCGACTGGAGCAACACAACAAACGACTTTATCTGTTATTAATCCGATTCCGGGAACGACTTATAAATGGTTTTCTGCCTCAAGTGGCGGCATTGCATTAGCAACGGGAAATTCTTATTCTCCAACAGTTCCTGTTGGAACTACTAGTTTTTATGTAGAAGCTTCTATTGGTACTTGTTTAAGTCCTGCGAGAACGCAAGTTGATGTAATATCAGTACCGGTTCCTTCAATTCCTATAGTATTAACACAAAGTGTAACGATACAATCAGGTCAAAATGCAACTTTAACGGCAATAACTTCTGAGCCAGGAGTTGTTTTAAATTGGTATGAAAATGCAACAGGCGGAACTCCGGTTGCTATTAATTCGCCAACCTTTACAACACCTATATTAACAGCTTCAAAAACATATTATGTAGAAGCTCAAAGTGCTACAGGAAATTGTGTGAGTACATCAAGAGTTCCTGTGCTTGTTACAGTTCAACCAGCCTCATTAGGTGGCTGTCTGGAAGCAAATAGTCAACAAACTACTCAAAATGGTTTGTGTTTGTTGTGTGGAAATACAAATCCAAATAACTCTGTTGACGGAGATATAAATACATTTGCAAGACTTACGATTCCGGTTGGTTTAATAAACGGTTGGAATCAGCAAACACTTCAATTTAATAATCCTGGTAAAGCAGGAGATATTGTTGATGTTGAGTTGGCATTACCAGGTGGAATTGCCGATCTGGCACTACTGGGTTCTGTTAGTTTAGCAACTTATAACGGAGCAACTTATAATAATGACAGGGTTTCCATTAATAATGCTCTTGTAAATTTACAATTGTTATCAGGTAATCGTTTTAAAGCCAGTATTGTGGCCGGTGCAAATTTTGATCGCGTCGAAATTCGATTGGCCGGATTGGCAACTGTTTTAACAAGTGTAGATATTTATCAGGCAAGTTATCATTATAAAGCACCAACAGTTTCAGGTATTAAAACAATTTGTGGTGGACAAACTACTACATTAACGGCTAGTCTTGCAGTTGGTGAAACTATAAAATGGTTTGATGCTGCAACTGCAGGAAATGAACTTGCTACTACGGCAGCTTTTACAACTCCAACTTTAACGACTGCAACAACCTATTATATAGAAATTACCCGAAATGGTTGTGTAAATAGTGAGCGTTTCGCAGTACAAGTATTGGTAAACAATCCTGTAGCACCAACTATTACAGCTTCGGCTCCGGCAATTTGCAGCGGACAAACGGTAACGTTAAATGTCCAGGCTCCGGTTGTTGGCACAATTTATAATTGGTATGATGCTGCTTCGGGCGGTAATTTGGTATTTACGGGTACTTCTTTTACAACTCCAAACTTAACTGCAGATACAAGTTATTATGTTGAAGCGAGTATTGGAACCTGTTTAACTGCAACGCGTACTGCTGTAAATGTTACGGTTAATCCGTTACCGGCAGTTCCAACAGTTGCGTCATCTACGGTAGTAATTCCGTCAGGACAAGTTGTAACCTTACAAGTTTCAAGTCCTGTGGTTGGCGAAATTTATGATTGGTATGATGCGGCTACGGGAGGTACACTTTTATTAGCCAATTCTACGAGTTATACGCCATCACCAGCTTTAACAGCAAATCAATCTTTTTATATTTCTGCCAGAAGTGCCGCGGGTTGTACCAGTAGTTCAAGAGCTGTAATTAATGTCGTTGTAATTCCTCCGGCACCAATTACAACTTGTTTACAGGTAAATGACCAGAATGTCACCAAAGGAGGATTAACAGGATGTTTGTTATGCGGTTCTACAGATGATGCTTTTGCTTCAGACGGTAATGATGCGACTGCATCACGTCTTACTGTTGTTCTTGGTTTAGTTGATGATTATGTTCGTCAAACACTAACTTTTGCAACACCTGGAAAAGCAGGAGATATTATAGATGTTGAATTAGGAATTCCAGCCGGAATTGTTGATGTCACAGCTCTTTCTTATATAAGTTTAAGAAGCTATAACGGATTAACTGCAAATAATGATCAGGTTAATATTGGATCATTAGTAAATGTTCAATTATTATCACCAACTCGTTTTAGAGCAAGTTTTGTAACATCAGCTGATTTTACAGATGTTGAAGTTCAATTGGGAGGTTTGGCTACTGTGGCAACAAATTTAGATATTTACGGAGCTTCTTATAGATATAAAAATGCTTCAATATCAGGAAATGCATCTCCAATTTGTGCTGGTCAACAAGCAGCATTAACGGCAACTTCGACTGTAGTGGGAGAAACATTTAAATGGTATGATGCAGCGGTTGCGGGAACTGAACTTTCGGCTTTGCCAACTTATACTACACCAAATTTAACAGCAACTACAACTTATTATTTAGAAGCAACACGCGGAGGCTGTATAAATAGTGTTCGTCAGCCTGTTACAGTTATAGTAAACCCTTTAGCTTTGGCCAGCGATATTATAATTGCAAGTCCGCAGGAAGCTGCTTGTGACGGAACAATAGTATTGTTACCAACATCTGTTTTGGCAGGAGCACAATTTAAATATTATACAGATCAGACTAAAACGACTCCAATACTTAATGGAGGTACAGGTCCGGTTGGGGAAATTTATGCTATTAATCCAACAACTTCTGCTTTAACCGTAACCGGATTAACTGCCGCAGGAGCACCATATTCTTATTTTGTTTCTGTAGTTAATGCAGGTACTTGCGAGAATGAGGCAGGAACTTTAAAACCAGTAAGTGTTACTTATCCAACAACCAGTACTCTGGCAGTAACATCTCCGTTAGTAGGTTGTGGAACTGCAAATTTAAAAGATGCTATTCCGACTTTTGATACCACTGGAAATACGACTTATACCTTCTTTGATCCTTCAAATAATGTAATAACTGCAGATGCTGCAGCAAATATTACTATAGGAGGGATTTATTCAGTTCAGGCACAGGTGAACGGTATTACTTGTCCATCGGTAAAACAACCGGTAACAGTAACGATTAATCCGTTGCCAACTTTGGTTGTTGATCCGTCACAATCAGTAAGTCCGGGTACAAATGTTACTTTAAATGCAACATCAAACGGTACATTAGCTTGGTTTGATCCACAAGGAAATGCTTTAACAGGTCCTGTGTTTACAACGGGTCCGTTAAATACGCCTGGCATTTATACTTACACTGTAGTTGCGACTCTGGGTACTTGTACCAGAACAGGAACACTTTCTATAAATGTAACAGATCCAAATACTTGTCAATCATTAACAGAAAGAGTATACGCTAATTCAGAAACTTCAGGTTCTATTGTAACCGGTGGAGTTACGAATGGTGGTGCTGCAGTGGATGGAAATCCTCAAACCTATTCAACTATTACAACCGGACTAGGACTTTTAGGAGTTGGAACGACCTGGCAAAGTTTGCAATGGGCTACTACAATTCCAAAAGGAACTCCATTAACTATTAAATTAGGTTCAGCAAGCAGTGCAGTAGCTCTTGGACAGGGTTTAAGTGTAATTGGAACAAAAAGAGATGGTTTAGGAAATCCAGTTGATATTGGAACTATGCAATCTGTTTCAGGAACTTTATTAAATCTTTTATCAGGAGATAATTCATTTGAATATACTTTTGTTCCTGCAAACGGAACTGGTCCTCAAGATTATGATGGAATAAGAATTGTTTCAGCATCACTTTTAAGTGTGGCTCAAAACACAAAAGTATTTGAAGCTTATTATAATAAATCGGTTCCAACCGTAACTTGTACACCTGGAGATATTCAGGATATATTTTATGGAGCTATAGACTTAGGGCTTCCTGTTGGAGCAGTAACTTCAACAGTTGGAGTAAGTGATGCCTTCAACGTAGCAGATAATGATATTACAACTTTCGCTACCATGTATAGTGGCGTTGGCGCATTGGCTGCAGCCGATTTAACTGTACAATTTAAAACACCATCTGTTGTAACTGATACTTTAAGAATTGTAATTTCAAAACCAGCAGTACTTTTAGATGTTAATTTATTAACCGGATTCAGCATTCAGCGTTATTTAGGTAATGTTGCTGTTGGAGCTCCAATTCAAAATACAAGCACTTTATTAAGTTTAAGATTATTACCTGGAAATACAATGGCTGTGGCACTTGTATCATCACCATCAGAATCTTATGACAGAGTTAGAATTCGTTTGGGAGGAGTTGCTGGAGTATTGAGTTTCTTAAGAGTTCATACTGTAGAACGAGTAGCAAATACTCAGGTTATAGGAGGAGATCCTGATAACAAAGTAACGGTTTGTCCCGGAACAGATGTCACGCTCCAAATACCTGAAGAAGCTTGTTCTACGTATGTTTGGTATGATGCTCCTACAGGAGGAAATATAGTGGCCAGCGGAATTACTTATACAGTTCCAATGACTTTGCCAGCCGGAATTTACAAATATTATATTCAGCCCGTACGTTACGGTTGTGAAGCATTTGCAAGAGGATTGGTTACAGTTGAAGTAAGAGCTTCCAGCCCTGTAAATACTTTAAATAATATAACTTTAAACGGAGGTACAGCAACTACAATTTGTTCTCCATCAGGAACAGTTACCTTAAACACAAGTTTAAGCGGAACCCCTGTAATAACAAATCCGGTTTATCAGTGGTATAGTTTTGACGGAACAACTGCACAAGCAATTCCGGGAGAAACAACAGCTCAATTAGTTGTAAATGGTTTGGTTCCGGGAACTTATACTTATTTTGTAGGTGTTAGCGGAGATAACTATTGTGAAACTGCAGCAGCCGACAGAAAACAAATTACGTTTACAATATTAAGACCGTCAGATCAAAATGATCTTTCAGTTTCTGATGTATCTATTTGTCATGATTTACCTGTAGTATTAACACCAACAGCAAGTTTATTGACAAATCCGGTATTTTACTGGTATTTAGATATGAATAAAACGCAGCCTATTACAAATGGCGCAACTATTGGCGGAGTAACTTATGCAATTAGTACAACGGGTGTTTTAACAGCAACCGGAATAACTCTTGCCATGAGTCCGATGTCTTATTTTGTGGGCGTTTCAAGTGATACAACTTGTGAGAATCTTGCGGGTACGCTTCAAACAGCTACTGTAATTATAACTGATCCTGGAACACCAGTAATCACCAAAACAACTCAGGATTTTTGTTTGATTGATGCGCCAACGTTCGCAGCAATCGACGTTAGTCCGGCAAATGTAGCTGATGTAGTTTGGTATGATGCTATGACAGGAGGAAATTTAATTCCAACAACAACAGTATTAACAACCGGAACGTATTATGCAGCTTTAAGAGATCCGATCACACTTTGTGAAAGTGCAGTAAGATTAGCGATTAATATCAGCGTGACTGATCCTGGAACACCAATAATTACTAAAACAACCCAGGATTTCTGTTTGGTTGATGCACCAACATTTGCTACAATCGATGTAAGTCCAGCGACAAATATTGTTTGGTACGATGCTTTAACAGGAGGAAATTTAATTCCAATTGCAACAGCCTTAACAACCGGAACATACTACGCAGCTATAAAAGATCCAACTACGCTTTGTGAAAGCAATATTAGATTGGCAATCGCAATCAGTGTAACAGATCCTGGAACACCAGTAATAACTAAAACAACTCAGGATTTCTGTTTGGTTGATGCGCCAACATTCGCTACAATCGACGTAAGTCCAGCAACAAATATCGTTTGGTACGATGCGTTGACAGGAGGAAATTTAATTCCAAATGCTACAGCCTTAACAACCGGAACATATTACGCCGCAATAAAAGATCCAACAACACTTTGCGAAAGCAATGTAAGATTGGCGATTAATATTAGCGTGACAGATCCAGGAACACCAATTATCACCAAAACTACTCAGGATTTCTGTTTGATTGATGCACCAACTTTTGCAACGATTGACGTAAGTCCAGCTACAAACATTGTTTGGTATGATGCTTTGACTGGAGGGAATTTAATTCCAAATGCTACAGCCTTAACAACCGGAACATATTACGCCGCGATCAAAGATCCAACTACGCTTTGTGAAAGTAATTTGAGATTGGCCATTGCGATCAGTGTAACTGATCCGGGAACACCAGTAATTACCAATACTACTCAGGCTTTCTGTTTGGTAAATGCGCCAACATTCGCCACAATTGATGTTAGTCCAGCGACAAATATTGTTTGGTATGATGCTTTAACTGGTGGAAACTTGATTCCAAATGCAACGGCATTAACAACCGGAACTTATTATGCAGCGATCAAAGACCCAATAACAGGTTGTGAAAGCAATGTGAGATTGGCAATCGCAATCAGCGTGACTGATCCAGGAACACCAGTAATTACTAAAACTACTCAGGATTTCTGTTTGGTTAATGCGCCAACTTTTGCTACAATCGACGTAAGTCCAGCAACAAATATTGTTTGGTACGATGCTTTGACAGGAGGAAACTTGATTCCAAATGCTACAGCCTTAACAACCGGAACATATTACGCCGCAATAAAAGATCCAACAACAGGTTGTGAAAGCAATGTAAGATTGGCAATTGCAATCAGCGTAACCGATCCTGGAACACCAGTAATCACCAAAACCACTCAGGATTTCTGTTTGATTGATGCGCCAACTTTTGCAACAATCGACGTAAGTCCAGCGACCAATATTGTTTGGTATGATGCTTTAACGGGAGGGAATTTAATTCCAAATGCAATGGCACTTACAACAGGAACTTATTATGCAGCTATAAAAGACCCAACAACAGGTTGTGAAAGCAATGTAAGATTAGCGATCAATATAAGTGTTACAGATCCTGGAACACCAGTGATCACCAAAACGACTCAGGATTTCTGTTTGATTGATGCGCCGACATTCGCCACAATCGACGTAAGTCCAGCAGTTGCTGCCAATATAGTTTGGTATGATGCATTGACAGGCGGAAATTTAATTCCAAATGCCACGGCATTAACAACCGGAACATATTACGCAGCGATTAAAGATCCAGCTACACTTTGTGAAAGCAACGTAAGATTAGCAATCGCAATCAGTGTAACAGATCCTGGAACACCAGTGATTACCAAAACAACTCAGGATTTCTGTTTGATTGATGCGCCAACATTTGCAACAATTGACGTAAGTCCAGCAACAAATATAGTTTGGTATGATGCCTTGACAGGAGGAAACTTGATTCCAAATGCTACAGCGTTAACAACCGGAACATACTACGCTGCAATAAAAGATCCAACAACAGGTTGCGAAAGCAATGTAAGATTGGCAATCGCCATTAGCGTAACAGATCCTGGAACACCGGTAATTACGAAAACTACTCAGGATTTCTGTTTGGTTGATGCACCGACATTTGCAACAATTGATGTTACTCCAGCAGTTGCCGCGAATATCATTTGGTATGATGCCTTAACTGGCGGAAATTTAATTCCAAATGCTACAGCATTGACAACAGGAACATACTACGCAGCGATAAAAGATCCAACAACGCTTTGTGAAAGCAATGTAAGATTAGCGATTAATATCAGCGTAACTGATCCAGGAACACCAGTAATTACTAAAACCACTCAGGATTTCTGTTTGATTGATGCGCCAACTTTTGCTACAATCGACGTAAGTCCGGCAACAAACATTATTTGGTACGATGCTTTAACAGGCGGAAATTTAATTCCTGCAACAACGGCATTAACTACAGGAACATATTACGCGGCAATAAAAGATCCAACAACAGGTTGTGAAAGCAACGTAAGATTAGCAATCGCGATCAGCGTAACAGATCCTGGAACACCGGTAATCACCAAAACAACCCAGGATTTTTGTTTGATTGATGCGCCAACATTTGCTACAATCGACGTTAGTCCAGCAACAAATATAGTTTGGTATGATGCCTTAACTGGAGGAAATTTAATTCCAAATGCAACGGCATTAACTACAGGAACGTATTACGCAGCAATAAAAGATCCAACAACAGGTTGTGAAAGCAATGTGAGATTAGCAATTGCAATTAGCGTAACTGATCCAGGAACACCAGTAATCACTAAAACGACTCAGGATTTCTGTTTGATTGATGCGCCAACTTTTGCAACGATTGACGTAAGTCCAGCAGTTGCCGCGAATATTGTTTGGTACGATGCTTTGACTGGAGGGAATTTAATTCCAAATGCAACGGCGTTAACAACCGGAACATACTACGCCGCTATAAAAGACCCAACAACAGGTTGTGAAAGCAATGTGAGATTGGCAATTGCGATTAGCGTGACTGATCCAGGAACACCAGTAATCACCAAAACAACCCAGGATTTCTGTTTGGTTGATGCGCCAACATTCGCCACAATCGATGTTAATCCTGCTACGAACATAGTTTGGTATGATGCTTTGATAGGAGGAAACTTAATTCCAAATACTACAGCGTTAACTACCGGAACCTATTACGCAGCGATCAAGGATCCAACAACACTTTGCGAAAGCAATGTAAGATTGGCAATCGCAATTAGCGTGACCGATCCTGGAACACCGGTAATTACCAAAATCACTCAGGATTTCTGTTTGGTTGATGCGCCAACATTTGCAACAATCGATGTTACTCCTGCTACGAACATTGTTTGGTACGATGCTTTGACAGGCGGAAATTTAATTCCAAATGCTACAGCCTTAACTACAGGAACATACTACGCAGCGATCAAAGATCCAACAACACTTTGCGAAAGCAATGTGAGATTGGCAATCGCGATCAGCGTAACAGACCCTGGAACACCAGTAATCACCAAAACAACTCAGGATTTCTGTTTGATTGATGCGCCAACGTTCGCAACAATCGACGTTAGTCCGGCAAATGTAGCTGATGTAGTTTGGTATGATGCTATGACAGGAGGAAATTTAATTCCAACAACAACGGCATTAACAACCGGAACGTATTATGCAGCTTTAAGAGATCCGATCACACTTTGTGAAAGTGCAGTAAGATTAGCGATTAATATCAGCGTGACTGATCCAGGAACACCAGTAATTACTAAAACTACTCAGGATTTCTGTTTGGTTGACGCACCAACATTTGCCACAATCGACGTAAGTCCAGCGACAAATATCGTTTGGTATGATGCTTTGGCAGGCGGAAATTTAATTCCAGCCACTACAGCCTTAACAACAGGAACTTATTATGCCGCGATAAAAGATCCAACAACACTTTGTGAAAGCAATGTGAGATTGGCAATCGCAATCAGCGTAACAGACCCTGGAACACCGGTAATCACCAAAACAACTCAGGATTTCTGTTTGGTTGATGCACCAACATTTGCCACAATCGACGTAAGTCCAGCGACAAATATTGTTTGGTATGATGCCTTAACTGGAGGAAATTTAATTCCAAATGCTACAGCCTTAACTACAGGAACATACTACGCAGCGATCAAAGATCCAACAACAGGTTGTGAAAGCAATGTGAGATTAGCAATTGCAATCAGTGTAACTGATCCTGGAACACCGGTAATCACTAAAACGACTCAGGATTTCTGTTTGATTGATGCGCCAACTTTTGCAACAATCGACGTAAGTCCTGCTACAAATATTGTTTGGTACGATGCTTTAACAGGAGGAAATTTAATTCCAATTGCAACGGCATTAACAACCGGAACATACTACGCAGCGATCAAAGATCCAATAACAGGTTGTGAAAGCAATGTGAGATTGGCAATCGCCATTAGCGTTACAGATCCTGGAACACCGGTAATTACCAAAACGACTCAGGATTTCTGTTTGATTGATGCGCCAACTTTTGCAACGATTGACGTAAGTCCAGCAGTTGTCGCGAATATTGTTTGGTATGATGCTTTGACTGGAGGGAATTTAATTCCAAATGCTACAGCGTTAACAACCGGAACTTATTACTCCGCGATAAAAGACCCAACAACAGGTTGCGAAAGCAATGTGAGATTGGCAATCGCCATTAGAGTAACAGATCCTGGAACACCAGTAATCACCAAAACAACTCAGGATTTCTGTTTGATTGATGCGCCAACTTTTGCTACAATCGACGTAAGTCCAGCTACAAATATCGTTTGGTATGATGCTTTGACAGGAGGAAACTTGATTCCAAATGCTACAGCCTTAACAACCGGAACATACTACGCGGCAATAAAAGATCCAACAACAGGTTGTGAAAGCAATGTAAGATTGGCAATTGCAATCAGCGTAACTGATCCAGGAACACCGGTAATCACCAAAACTACTCAGGATTTCTGTTTGATTGATGCGCCAACATTTGCCACAATAGATGTTACACCTGCTACGAACATAGTTTGGTACGATGCTTTGACAGGAGGGAATTTAATTCCAAATACAACGGCGTTAACAACCGGAACCTATTATGCAGCGATCAAAGATCCAACTACACTTTGCGAAAGCAATGTGAGATTGGCGATTAATATCAGCGTGACAGATCCTGGAACACCAGTAATTACGAAAACTACTCAGGATTTCTGTTTGGTTGATGCACCAATATTTGCTACAATCGATGTTACTCCTGCAACAAATATTGTTTGGTATGATGCGTTGACTGGCGGAAATTTAATTCCTGCAACAACTTCATTAACTACAGGAACATACTACGCAGCGATCAAAGACCCAACAACAGGTTGCGAAAGCAATGTGAGATTAGCGATTAATATCAGCGTAACAGACCCTGGAACACCGGTAATCACCAAAACAACTCAGGATTTCTGTTTGGTTGATGCACCAACATTTGCCACAATCGACGTAAGTCCAGCGACAAATATTGTTTGGTATGATGCCTTAACTGGAGGAAATTTAATTCCAAATGCTACAGCCTTAACTACAGGAACATACTACGCAGCGATCAAAGATCCAACAACAGGTTGTGAAAGCAATGTGAGATTAGCAATTGCAATCAGTGTAACTGATCCTGGAACACCGGTAATCACTAAAACGACTCAGGATTTCTGTTTGATTGATGCGCCAACTTTTGCAACAATTGACGTAAGTCCTGCGACAAACATAGTTTGGTACGATGCCTTGACAGGTGGAAATTTAATTTCAAATGCAACGGCATTGACAACAGGAATATACTACGCCGCGATAAAAGATCCAACAACACTTTGTGAAAGCAATGTGAGATTAGCGATCAACATAAGCGTAACAGATCCTGGAACACCAGTAATCACTAAAACCACTCAGGATTTCTGTTTGGTAAATGCGCCAACTTTTGCAACAATCGATGTTACTCCAGCAGTTGCCGCGAATATCATTTGGTACGATGCGTTGACAGGAGGGAATTTAATTCCAAATGCAACGGCATTAACTACCGGAACTTATTATGCATCCATAAAAGATCCGATTACAAATTGTGAAAGCAATGTGAGATTAGCGATCAACATAAACGTAACTGATCCAGGAACACCAGTAATTACCAAAACTACTCAGGATTTCTGTTTAATTGATGCGCCAACATTCGCGACAATCGATGTTACACCTGCTACGAACATAGTTTGGTACGATGCTTTGACAGGTGGAAACTTGATTCCAAATGCTACAGCCTTAACAACCGGAACGTATTATGCAGCTATAAAAGACCCAACAACGCTTTGTGAAAGCAATGTAAGATTGGCAATCGCCATTAGTGTGACAGATCCTGGAACACCAACTACAGCAGATGCAACACAAGATTTCTGTTTAATAGATGCGCCAACGGTTGCCAGTATTCAGGTAAATACTCCGGCAACGGGAACTATAGTTTGGTATACAGCTTTAACTGGCGGAACCGTTATTCCATCGGCTACAGCCTTAACAACAGGAAACTATTTTGCTACGATTCTTGATCCGGCAACAAATTGTGAAAGCGCCGTAAGATTAGCAATCGCAATTAGTGTAACTGATCCTGGAACACCAACTACAGCAGATACGACTCAGGATTTCTGTTTAGTAAATGCGCCAACAGTTGCCAGTATTCAGGTTAATACTCCGGCAACAGAAACTATAGTCTGGTACACAGCTGCAACTGGCGGAACAATTATTCCATCGGCTACAGCCTTAACAAGCGGTTCTTATTTTGCATCAATACATGATCCGGCTACAAATTGCGAAAGCTCCGTAAGATTAGAAGTTGTTATTAGTGTAACAAATCCGTTAACACCAACAACTACATCTGCTGCTCAGGTTTTCTGTTCAGGAAATAATCCAACAGTTGCCAGCATTCAGGTAAATGAAGCTAACGTAGTTTGGTATAGTGCTGCAACAGGAGGAACAGCAATTGCTTCGACTACAGCATTAGCAAACGGAGATTACTTTGGAGCTATAAAAGATCCGGTAACGGGTTGCGAAAGCAGTATCAGATTAAAAGTGACTGTTAAAGTAGGAAACACAGTGAATCCTACTACGAACAATACAGCTCAGACTTTCTGTTCTGTAAATGCTCCAACTGTTGCGAATATTCAGGTTAACGAAAGTAATGTGGTTTGGTACACGGCTTCAACTGGAGGAACAGTGATTCCTGCAACGACGCCACTGACTTCTGGAGTTTATTATGGAAACATAATAGATCCTTTAGGATGTGAAAGTTCAACTCGTTTGTTGGTTACAGTTACGATTACAAATCCTAGCCCAACACCAACTACGAATGCAGCAACTCAAAACTTCTGTTCAGTAAATAGTCCAAAAGTTTCAGATATTCAGGTAAACGAAGCAAATGTGGTTTGGTATAGTACTCCAACAGGAGGAGCTATAATTCCTGCAACTACAGCTTTGGCTACAGGTTCTTATTATGGAGCTGTTTCTAATATTGCAGGTTGCGAAAATCCTGTTCGATTAGCAGTCGTGGTAAATGTAAATACACCATTAGTTGTAACTACGCCAAGAACAGCACAAATATTCTGTTTATCTGCATTACCAACATTAGCCAATATATTGGTAAATGAACCTAACGTAGTGTTTTACACTTCTGCAACTGGCGGAACACCATTAGCAGCAAATACACCGCTTACAGCAACAACTTATTATGCAGCAGCGCTGAATAATACAACAAATGGCTGTGATAGCGCTACACGTTTAGGTATAACTATTAGTTTCGAAAACGACGCTTTAGTACAACTTACAACTACAGATGATACTCCATGTGTTTTCCAGGGAGTAACTTATTCAATCGCAAACGGAAAATCAAACTATGTTTGGTCAGTTAGCAACGGAACAATTATTTCTGGCGGAGGTATTGCAGACGGATCTGCAACAGTTTCATGGTCTGATATTGGAGCAGGAAACGTTACGGTTACTTATACCAATACCTGCAACGAAACTACAACTAAAACATTAGGTGTAATTGTTGCGACATGTTCAGATTTAACGATCACAAATACAGTGAGTAATCCTGCACCAAATTTTGGCGATGAGGTAACATTTACGGTAACAGTGAACAATGTTGGCGAAGGTAGTTTTATAAATACTTTAGTTAGTGAGTTAATTCCAAGTGGATACAATTTAGTAAGCTCTAACACAACTTTAGGCACATACGATCCAACAACTCAGATTTGGACAATTCCAACACTGGCTGCAGGACAAAGTGTTACCCTGACAATTGTGGCAGAAGTTTTATCAAGCGGTACTTACATGAATGTCGCCACTATCGAAATCTCAACTCCATTAGATGTTGATGCTTCAAATAATTCAGCTTCTGCTTTTGTAGAGCCAATTTGTTTGACAGTTTACAATGAGTTTACTCCAAATAATGATGGAAGTAATGATCTTTTCAGAATCGATTGTATCGAATCCTATCCAAATAATGAACTAAAAGTTTACAACAGATATGGTTCATTGGTTTATAGTAAAGAACATTATGAAAATGACTGGAACGGAACTGCAAATGTATCAGGAGTTGTTAATAGAGGAGATATGTTGCCAACAGGTACTTATTTTTATGTGATTACCATTGGAGATGGAACGGTTAAAAAAGGATGGTTATCTATCATGAGATAAGCTTTCTATTAATCTAATTAATTAAACTAAATAAGTATCGTTATGAAACTATATATAAAACCACTAGAAACGTATTTGATTTTAATATGTTCTTTTATCACATTTTGCGCCAGTGCGCAGCAAGATCCGGAGTACACACAATATATGTACAACGCAATGGCCGTAAATCCAGCTTATGCTGGGTCTACGGGCTCATTAGAAGCAACACTTTTACACCGTTCTCAATGGGTTGGAATTTCTGGGGCACCAGAAACACAATCATTCTCTATTCACGCACCGCTTGCTAACGAAAAGATTGGTTTAGGACTAAGTGTCGTTAACGACAAAATTGGTCCGTCAAACGAGCTTTATCTTGACGGAAACTTCTCTTATTCAATTCCTTTGGGATATGAAAAAAGATTAGCATTTGGTTTAAAAGCAGGTATGCGAATGTTGAATATAGATTGGTCAAAAGGAAGATATTATGATAATAATGATGTTTTGTTAAACCAGAACATTGATAACCAAATGAAATTAGCCGTAGGAGCAGGGATTTACTATTATACCGATAAATGGTATTTAGGATTCTCGATTCCAAGTTTTATTCAAAATGATTATTATGATGACGTTCAGGAATCTATAGATTTTGATCGTATGCATTATTATTTAATGGGAGGTTATGTTTTCGACTTAAGTCCGAATTTGAAATTTAAACCGGCATTTTTAGTAAAAGCAGTGAGTGGAGCGCCACTTACTGCTGATGTATCGGCGAATTTTATGATTGCAGAAAAATTTGTTATCGGAGGCGCTTATCGTACAGATGATTCCATCAGTATATTGGCAGGTTTTCAAATATCAAAAAGTTTCTACATCGGATATGCTTTCGATTATACCGTAAGCGAATTGAACAAATACAATGATGGATCTCACGAAATCATCTTGAAGTATCAGTTCAATAAAGGTGAAAGCAAAATTAAATCTCCTCGATTCTTCTAAATCTAAAACCTATGAAAAAATTATATATCCTAAGTTTAGTCTTGAGCATGACGTTTAGTTTTGCTCAGACTAATTTAAAGAAAGCCGATGCCTTGTTCAGAAATTATTCCTATTTGGATGCTTCAAAAGCCTATGAAGAAATTTTACAGAACATAAAAAATCCATCAGCACAGACTTTAAAAAACGCTGCCGATTCGTATTATTTTATTTCCGATGCAAGAAATGCACTAAAATGGTATAAAAAATTATATGAAGTACAAGGCAATAATTTAACTGATATTTACTATCTGCGTTACATTCAGACCATGAAAGCGGTTATGGATTATGATGAAGCAGATAAAATCACAAAAGAATATCTGAATAAAAAAGGAGATAAAAAAGAGATTAACCATTACGTAGAGCAGAAAGCACAAATGGATAGTCTGGCAAAAACAAAATCTCTTTATACCATAAAAAATTTAGATATCAATACCAGTAAATCTGATTTTGGAGCAACATTCTTTGGCGATAAAATTGTTTTTACTTCCGCAAGAGATACTACAAAATTCAGTGAGAAATTATATACCTGGAACAATCAGCCTTTTCTGAATTTGTATGTTGCCGAAAGAAATCCTGCAGACGGAAGCCTGTTTAACGAAACAGTATTTATTCCAAATGTAATGACCAAATATCACGAAGCAACCGCATCTTTTGATGCCAGCGGAAAAACAATGTATTATTCGACCAATATTGTAAAGAAAAATAAATTGGTAATTGATCAGGACAAAGTCAATAATTTCCAGATTATAAAAGGAGATATTGTTGATAATAAATTGCAAAATCCGCAGAAAGTATTTTTTGACAGTAACGACTATTCAGTTGGACATCCTTGCTTAAGCGACGATGGCCAGTGGCTTTTCTTTGCATCAGATATGCCGGGAGGTTTTGGCGAAACTGATTTGTATGTTGTAAAAATTGCTGCAGACGGAACGATGAGTTCGCCTTTAAACCTTGGACCAAAAATCAATACAATTGGTAACGAAGTTTTCCCGTCTTTCCGTAACGGAGTACTTTATTTTTCTTCGGATGGACATTATGGCTGGGGAGATTTAGACGTTTACCAAAGCACATTTTTGGCAGATGGAAACTTTACAACACCACAAAATTTAGGCGCACCAATAAACAGCAACAAAGATGATTTTGCTTTTGTAATTGATAAAACAGATGCTTATGGTTATGTATCTTCAAACAGAGCAGACGGAAAAGGAGACGATGATATTTACTCCTTTATAAAAGGAAAACCGGTTTGCAATCAAAGCATTTCCGGGATTGCTGTAGATAGAAAAACAAAATTGCCGCTTTCTGATGTTTCCGTTATGGCGTATAATTCGTATAGTGATATTCTGGGAGAGACAACAACAAATTACGAAGGTAAATATGCCATAGTAGTTCCATGTGGAAAAGTAGTTAAAATGATTGCGGCAAAACCCAATTATAGCAGCGACGAAAAAACCGTTGAAACCACAATGCAAAACGAAGGCGAAATTAAAGATGTAAACTTTGAACTTAGTAATTACGATGATTTGGTAGTTAAAAAGAAAGGAGTTGAAAAAGTCGATGTTAAACCAATTTATTTTGATTATGACAAATTCGACATCACACCTTTAGCGATCGAAGAGTTGACGAAAGTGGTTTTTATCATGAAAAAATTTCCTAACATCAGAATTAAAATTGAATCTCATACAGATTCCAGAGGAAAAGACGCCTATAACCTGAAACTTTCTGATAACAGAGCCAAATCAACGCGCGATTATATAGTTTCGCAAGACATTGACGCTTCAAGAATTGAAAGCGCTATTGGTTATGGCGAAAGCCGACCAATAAACAAATGTAAAAATGGGGTGAAATGTACAGAGGAAGAATATTTGTTAAATAGACGTTCAGACTTTATCATTATTCAAAAATAGTCTTATATTTTAGTTCTAATTATTTGATAATCAGGATAAAAGTATAGAACGCAGAAACCATTTGGAAGTTGGTTTTGTTTATTTCTTTTTAAGAATAATGGACAAGGAGAAAATCAAGTTGCATCTTTTTGCAACTTGATTTTTGATTTTATAAAACTTTTGGTTTTTTATGTTTTTGAAAAAAAATAGTTCTAATTTTGATATTCAGTTATTCTAAATTACAATCCGCATCATTTTATTATTTTATGAGTATTCAAGAGACAATTCAAGCTTTACGAGACGAACTTAATCAACACAATTACAATTATTATGTACTTGATAATGCCACAATTTCAGATTATGATTTTGATATTAAGCTAAAAGAATTACAAGATTTAGAAAATAAACACCCTGAATTTTTTGATGAAAACTCACCAACACAACGAGTAGGAGGAGCAATAACCAAAAATTTTAAAACAATTGCACATCAATACCGAATGTATTCTCTTGATAATTCCTATTCAAAAGAAGATTTGCTGGATTGGGAAATTCGTATTCAAAGAGTACTAGGAAACGTTGATCTGCAATATACATGCGAATTAAAATACGACGGAGCTTCAATAAGTATTACCTACGAAAACGGAAAATTAGTTCAGGCATTAACCCGCGGAGACGGATTTCAGGGAGATGATGTTACAAACAACATCAAAACCATAAAATCAATTCCGCTGCAATTAAAAGGAAATTATCCGGAGAAATTTGATATTCGCGGAGAAATTATTCTTCCATTTGCCGGTTTCGAAAAAATGAACCAAGAATTAATCGAAATAGGAGAAACACCTTATTCAAACCCAAGAAATACAGCTTCCGGAAGTTTAAAGTTACAAGATAGCGCTGAGGTTGCAAAACGCCCTTTAGAATGTTTATTGTATTTTGTAACCGGAAACAATTTGCCTTTTTCGTCTCAGTTTGAAGGACTGGAATCTGCCAGAAAATGGGGATTTAAAGTACCAACCGAAGCAAAATTAGTCAATAATATGCAGGAAGTTTTCGATTTTATTGATTATTGGGATTCACATCGTCCTAAATTGCCTTATGAAACTGATGGTGTCGTTATTAAAGTAAACAGTATTCAGCATCAGGAAGAGCTGGGGTATACAGCAAAATCACCACGTTGGGCAATTGCTTATAAGTTTAAATCAGAACAGGTTTCGACCAAACTAAATTCAATTACATATCAGGTTGGCCGTACCGGATCAATTACACCGGTTGCAAATTTAGCACCTGTACAATTGGCAGGAACAATTGTAAAAAGAGCTTCTTTGCATAATGCGGATCAGATAGAAAAATTAGACATTAGAGTAAATGATACTGTTTTTGTTGAAAAAGGAGGCGAAATTATTCCCAAAATTATTGCCGTAGATTTAGAACAGCGTCCAGCAGATTCAGAAGTTACAAAATATATTACCCATTGTCCGGAATGTCAGACAGAATTGGTTCGAACCGAAGGTGAAGCCAACCATTATTGTCCAAATTTCTATGGATGTCCTCCGCAGATTATCGGGCGAATCCAGCATTATATTTCCAGAAAAGCAATGGATATTGAAGGTCTTGGCGGAGAAACCGTGGCACTTCTTTTCAAAAATAATTTAGTGCACAATTATGCCGATTTATATGAATTGAAAGTTGAAGATATTTTGCACTTAGAAAGAATGGCAAAAAAATCTGCTGAAAATTTAGTAAACGGAGTGGAGAAATCTAAAGAAATTCCGTTCGAAAGTGTATTGTTTGCACTCGGAATCCGTTTTGTCGGAGAAACCGTGGCCAAAAAATTAGCCAAACATTATAAAAATATTGACGCATTAAGTCAGGCTTCTTTAATGGATTTGATTCTGGTTGATGAAATTGGAGAACGAATTGCCAGAAGTGTAATCGAGTTTTTTGAGAATGAAGAAAACAAAAAAATAATTGAGCGCTTAAAAAGTTATGGTGTTCAATTTGAAATTGTAGAAAAAATTAATCCAAATGCCACAGAGAAATTTATCGGAAAAACATTTGTAGTTTCAGGTGTTTTTGCTCAATTTTCAAGAGATGAATTAAAGAAAACCATCGAAGATAACGGGGGAAAAGTAGGAAGTTCCATTTCTGCAAAAACTGATTTCGTTGTTGCGGGAGACAATATGGGCCCGGCCAAATTAGAAAAAGCCAGTAAACTAAACATCCCAATATTATCTGAGGATGAATTTATAACCAAACTGAATGAAAGCGAATAAACCGTCGTTAATTTTATTCTTTTTAGCATTACTGTTTACAATCATTTTTGATTGGACGGAACAAGATTTTCTGGCAACTTATGCCAAAGCCATCGTACTTCCGGCAATCTTTTTTTATTTTTTGATTAGCAGCGAATATAAAATAGGAAAAACGGAAGGTTTAATTTTTCTGTTTTGTTTTGTAGGTCAGGTCTTTGATTTAATGGCTGTTGAAATTTCAGAAATTGGCGGAGTAGTAAGCTTCTTAATCGTTTACATCCTGATTCTGAAAATCTTTATATGGGAACATGAAAAAATAAAACTGGCAAAAAAAGATATTTTGCCAGTTTTTATAGTTGTACTATTTATTGTTTATTTACTCGTTTCGGTCTTAAGTTTGCAAGTCGAAAATATGCGAAAGTTTAATTTTACGTATACTTTTTACGGAATTGTCTTAAGCATCATGAGTTATTTTTCTTTTGTAAGTTATATAACAAAAGGCACTTACATAACATTATTAATGTCTTTAATGGCAATTAGCTATATCTTCTCAGACATCTTTTACATCTTCAATGAATATTTTTCTCACTCGATAGTTTTGGTTTTAATTCGGGATGTAACCCAAATTTTTGGATACTATTTTATGGTCGAATATTTTCTTGTAAAAGCAAAAGTCAAAAAAAAAGTATTATACAATAATTGATTTTCCCTGATGCGTATGTGCTTTGTCTTTATCAAAGTAAAAATCAATTCGGCCTAAATTAATTCCGTAACAACCTACCTGATTCACCAATACATCCTGACCGGCTTTGTTTTTAACAATAGTTGGTTTATCCAGAAAAGTATGCGTGTGTCCGCCAATAATCAAATCAATATCCTGCGTTAAAGCAGCAAATTTCAAATCAGAAATTTTGTTTTCCTCATCCCTGTATTTATATCCTAAATGCGAAAGGCAAATTACCAAATCACATTTTTCTTGTTTCTTTAATAATTGCGTCATATCCTGAGCAATTTCAACAGGGTTATTATAAACCGTTTCTCCGTACATTTTTTTATCCACCAAACCCGCAAGTTCAATTCCTACACCAAAAACGCCAACCTTAATTCCGTTTTTATTAAAAATCTTGTATGGTTTTACAAGTCCGTTCATGACCGTATTTTTAAAATCATAATTAGAGTTGATAAATTCGAAAGTTGCATGAGGCATTTGTGCATACAAACCATCAAGACCATTGTCAAAATCATGGTTTCCAATAGTTGATGCATCATATTTCATCATGCTCATCAATTTAAACTCAAGTTCACCTCCGTAATAATTAAAATAAGGAGTTCCCTGAAAAATATCTCCCGCATCTAATAAAAGTACATTTGGATTCTCTTTACGAATCGATTCAATAAGAGTTGCACGACGAGATACACCGCCCATATTTGGATTACGGGGATCATCTGCAGGAAAAGGATCTATATGACTGTGCACATCATTCGTGTGCAGAATCGTTAAGTGTTTAATATCGTTAGTTTCAAAACTGCTTAATGATAAACCTAAACTTAATAAGGCAGTGCTTGCAGCTGTTTTTTCGATAAATTCTCTTCTTTTCATTGTATGTGTTTTTGCGAAACGATATTATAATTTGCTAATTTTTTTGCCGCGAGTTTCACGAATCAATATTTGTTTAAATTCGTGGCGTATTTTTTAATTGAATTATTCTTCAGTAATTCTGACGTCTTTAATCATCGGAATTGTGTCAACTTCTTTGAAATAGTCAATTAAGGCATTTCGAATTTTATAATTCAAATCATAGGTCTGAACACCTTTCAGGAAAAAATTCATACTATCGCCGCCATTTGCCAAATAATCATTGGTAACAACATAATAAATTTTATTGGTGTCAATTGGTTTTCCCTGAACCAGGATATTTTTAGCCGTATTTTCTTTAGTAACCGTAAAAGTCATTCCGGATAAAGGCTGTGGTTTTTTCTCCTTAATTATATAAGAAGCAATTTCCAGGATTTGTTCCCCTTTTAAGGCAATAACAACCAGGCTGTTTTCAAAAGGCATAATTTCAAAAGCCGTTCTTGTCGTAACATTTCCTTTAGGCAAAATAGCTCGGATTCCGCCATGATTTAAAAGGCAGATATCAATATCTTTTTTCTCACGGGCTTTAAAAACCGTATTTCCTCTTTTCAAACAAACATCAGATAATAAGTTTCCAATACTTGTTTGCCATTTCCCGGTACTTTTATCAAGAGTTTCAGGACAATACGCCAAAACGCTGTCTAAATCTTTGTTGATATGATCGCGATAGGGTTTAATAAATTTTTCAATTTCAGGAGTTTGTGCACCTTTTTCCGTTATCGGAAGTTGTTTTCCTTCTATCTTCGTCAAATTATATGTTTTTTGACTGCAAGAAAATATAAAAAAAAGTGTTAAGAATATAACAAAAAGTTTTAAAAATCCGTTATACTTTTTTAGTTTTACCATCTTAAATGCGACTTAAATAATTAATTTTGTAATCTGGTAAAAGTACTATGTTTTTAAATTATATAAAGGAATTTTTTGTAAAAAAATCATTAAAAAATAACTTGCATAATGTCAAAAACGAAGTGTTTACTAGTAATATACAAACAATTGGTTTACTGATTGATGAGAGCGAGTTTAACCATTCGAATGGTTTGATAAACGAAATATTATCAAAAGGAATAGCTCCTGAGAACCTAAAAGTTGTTGCGTATAGAAATAAATTTAACATTAAAGAAACGTATTCAAGACCAACTTTTGGTAAAAAGCAAATTAATTGGAAGGGAAAGATTACAGAAGTTTTTTTGAATGAATTTATTGAAACAGAATTTGACCTTTTGATTAGTTATTATGATCTCGAAAAACCAATTTTGATGATGATAACCAGCCAGTCAAAAGCGAAGTTTAAAGTGGGATTTGCATCAGTCAATAAAAATTTAAACCGTTGGATGATTAACACCACTATAGAAAATTACAGACTTTTCGTTTTCGAATTGTTTAAGTATTTAAAAAGTATAAAATAAATTATAAATTAAAATATGCAATCATTAATAGGAACTGGTGTTGCGCTTGTAACTCCATTTAAAAAAGACTTTTCAATTGACATCGAAGCTTTGCAGCGCATTGTTAATTTTTCGATAGACGGAGGAGTTGAATATCTTGTGGTTATGGGGACAACAGCAGAAAATGCTACCTTATCACAAGCCGAAAAAGAATTGGTTATAAAAACTGTAATTGATACTAATAAAGGAAGATTGCCGTTGGTTCTTGGAGTTGGAGGAAATAATACCATGCAGATTGTTGAGGAATTAAAAACAGGTGATTTCACTGCTTTTGATGCCATACTTTCAGTTTCTCCTTATTATAATAAACCAACACAAGAAGGAATTTATCAGCATTTTAAGGCTATTGCCGAGGCATCTCCAATACCTGTAATCTTATATAATGTTCCGGGAAGAACATCAAGCAATATGTTGCCGTCAACGGTAATTCGTCTTGCAAATGATTTTGACAATGTTGTAGCAATAAAAGAAGCCGCAGGAGATGTTGTGCAGGCAATGGAATTGATCAAAAAGGCACCAAAAGATTTTCTTGTAATTTCAGGAGATGATATGATCGCTTTACCAATTGTTTTGGCTGGTGGAGCAGGAGTAATATCGGTTATAGCACAAGGTTTTCCGAAGGAATTTTCAGAAATGATCCGTTTAGGATTAAACAGAAAAGTAAATGAAGCATTTAAAACACAATACTTTTTATCAGATTGTATTGATATGATTTTCGAGCAGGGAAATCCTGCAGGAATCAAACAAGTCTTTCAAGCCCTTGGTATTGCTGAGAATGTAGTGCGTTTGCCATTAGTAACGGTTGACGATTCATTAGCAGACAGATTGAATGAATTTGTTAAAAACAGCATTAAATAAGAGTAAGATTGCCGGTATTTTATTATACCAAAAAATATTTTGTAGTAGCTAAATTAATAACTAAATTTGCCACCGGAACTTCGGTGTGATTTTGCTTTGGCATATTGTCTAAGAAATCATAATAAAAGTAAGAAAATGAAAAAAATAGTATCTCTATTAATTGTTGTTGTCCTTTTTTGTTCTTGTAGTGATTACCAAAAAGCATTAAAAAATGAAGATGTTGCGGCAAAGTTTGATATAGCAACAAAAATGTACGAGGCAGGAAAATATTCAAAGGCGATTCGTCTTTTTGAACAATTAGCACCTACATATAGAGGTAAGCCTCAGGCAGAAAAGCTATTTTATATGTTTTCTCAATCTTACTATAAAACAAAACAGTACTATTTGGCAGGGTATCAATTTGAAAGTTTTGTTTCCGGATATCCACGAAGCGAAAAAGTTCAGGAAGCAGCATTTTTAGGTGCTTATAGTTATTCAAAATTAGCTCCGGTTTATAGTTTGGATCAAACTGATACAGTAAAAGCTTTAGAAAAATTACAAACATTTATAGATAATTATCCAAACTCTGAATATATTGTTCAGGCTAATGATGCTGTAAAAGTATTAAACGGTAAATTAGAGAAAAAAGCATATGAAAATGCTAAAGGATACAATACAATTTCAGATTATAAATCAGCATTAATTGCATTTGATAATTTCATTGCTGATTTCCCTGGAACACCTTTTAAAGAAGATGCGTTGTTTTATAAATATGATTCAGCATATCATTTGGCAATAAACAGTGTTCCTTCAAAAATGGAAGAACGTTTAAATGTTGCAAAAGCAGCTTACAATAACTTAATTAAGTTTAACAGCGCTACAAAATACAAAGAAAAGGCAGATGAAATGAATGCCAGAGTTGAAACAGATTTACAAAAATTTACTAAATAAATAAAGTCATGGATTTAAAAAAGACGAATGCTCCTGTAAACACAATAACTTACAATAAAACAGTTATTGAAGAGCCAACAGGAAATGTGTATGAGGCAATTACCATTATGGCTAAAAGAGCAAATCAAATTAATTCTGAAATTAAAAAAGAATTAACTGAGAAATTAGAAGAGTTTGCTACTTATAATGACAGTCTTGAAGAAGTTTTTGAAAATAAAGAACAAATTGAAGTTTCTAAATTTTACGAAAAATTACCAAAACCGCATGCTTTAGCAGTACAAGAATGGTTAGATGGTAAAACTTACCACAGAGGTTCAAACAAATAATATAGTATAATGTCAGTTTTAAACGGGAAGAAAATTTTACTGGGAGTTTCTGGTGGAATTGCAGCCTATAAAACAGCTTCATTAGTACGACTTTTTATAAAAGCAGGTGCACATGTCCAAGTGATAATGACACCTGCTTCTAAGGATTTTGTAACTCCACTTACGTTATCTACGTTATCAAAAAATCCGGTACATTCCAGTTTCTTTAATCAGGATGATGAAGACGCAGTTTGGAACAATCATGTTGAATTGGCACTTTGGGCTGATTTAATGTTAATTGCTCCCGCAACCGCCAATACGTTATCTAAAATGGCAACGGGTAATTGCGACAATCTTTTAATTGCAACTTATTTATCGGCCAAATGTCCTGTTTATTTTGCTCCGGCAATGGACCTGGATATGTACAAGCACCCATCGACTATTTCTAGTTTTACGGCGCTAAAACAGTTTGGAAACGTAATGATTCCAGCTGAAAGTGGAGAATTGGCAAGTGGTTTGTCCGGTGAAGGAAGAATGGCAGAACCTGAAAATATCGTTGCTTTTCTTGAAGCTGATTTAGAAAGTAAATTACCTCTAAAAGGAAAAAAAATACTAATTACTGCCGGACCAACATACGAAGCAATAGATCCTGTACGTTTTATAGGAAATCATTCTTCAGGAAAAATGGGGTTTGATATTGCAAATGCTGCAGCAAATTTAGGAGCTCAGGTTATTTTGGTGGCTGGCCCAACACATTTTAAAGCTAAAAATAGTTTAGTAGAAGTTATAAATGTGGTTTCTGCAGAAGATATGTATAATGCGTGTCATTTACATTATAATGATGTAGATGTTGCTATTGCAGCCGCCGCCGTTGCAGATTATAAACCGAAAGTTGTAGCTACGCAAAAGATTAAAAAAGCTGCGGATGATTTTACGATTGAACTCGAAAAAACAAAGGATATTTTGTTTTCATTGGGAGCAGGCAAAAAAAATCAATTTTTAATTGGTTTCGCTTTAGAAACTGAAAATGAAATTGAGAATGCCAAGTTGAAAATTCAGAAAAAAAACTTAGATTTGATTGTTTTAAATTCCTTACAAGATGAAGGGGCCGGTTTTAAAAAAGAAACCAATAAAGTAACATTTATTGATAAAGATTTTAAAATTGAACCAATGGAATTAAAATCAAAAGAATCTGTAGCAGTTGATATTTTAAACAAAGTTATTTCGCATTTTGTGAAATCATAATGCGTTAAAATAGAAACTAAAAGCAAGAATAGTATTACTTTTGTGCTAAAACCCAAAATAACCTTTCGTATGAATAAAATAGTTACACTTTTAGTTTTTTTTATTTTTGGCTTTACGCAGGCACAACAGCTAAATTGTACTGTAACTATAAATACTGAAAGATTGCCAAATCCGAACCAGCAGGTTTTTAAAACACTTCAGACTTCTTTATCTGAATTTGTAAATAAAACAGACTGGACAGGATCAGTTTTAAAACAAAACGAAAGAATCAATTGTTCGATGTATATTACCTTGTCTTCTAATAGTTCAGATCAGTTTTCAGGTACAATTCAGGTGCAGTCTTCAAGATTAATCTTTAATTCTACTTATTCGTCGCCTGTTTTAAATTTTAATGACAAAGACTTTAGTTTTAGATATACAGAATACGAACCGCTTTTATTTAATCCAACGACTTTTGACTCTAATTTGGTTTCTGTAATTTCTTTTTACAGTTATTTAATTTTAGGAATGGATGCTGATACGTTTCAAATGGGCGGGGGGAATCAATATCTGGAAACGGCTCAAAATATTGCCAATGTTGCACAACAAGGTGGATTTAAAGGCTGGAGCCAATCTGATGGACTTCAAAACCGTTATTACTTAATAAACGATATGGTTTCACCAATGTATAGCGATTTACGTCAGACAACGTATGCTTATCATACAGGTTTAGACGGAATGAGCCTGGATTTAAAAGGATCAAAAGAAAAAATTAAGTCGGCAATAATGATTATTGGCAAATTTAATTCGGTTAAACCGAATGCCTTTTTAACACGTGTATTTTTTGATGCAAAATCAGACGAAATTGTTTCTATATTTTCTGGAGGACCAAATATTCCGGTAGGAGATTTAACAGACGTACTAAATAAAGTATCACCATTGAATACTACCAAATGGTCACAAATTAAATTTTAATTGATTTCAATTTTTATATTTTTCATTAACTTTTATATTTATAAAATTCCCTTATGATTACTTCGCTGTCGATTAAAAACTATGCTCTGATTGAAAAACTTACGATCGATTTTTCAAGAGGTTTTTCTATAATTACAGGTGAAACAGGTGCGGGTAAATCTATTATTTTAGGCGCTCTGGGATTAGTTTTGGGAAAAAGAGCCGATCTTACTTCATTAAAAAATAAAGAAGAAAAATGCGTGATCGAAGCGCATTTTGAAATTTCCAAATACAGCTTAAAAGAGTTTTTTGAAGCAAATGATCTTGATTACGAAGATGATACGATAATAAGACGCGAAATTTTGCCTTCGGGAAAATCACGTGCTTTTATTAATGATAGTCCCGTAAATCTTCAGGAACTACAGGATTTAAGTTTATTTTTGATAGATATTCATTCGCAGCAGCAAACTCAGGAATTATCAGATGAAGGTGTTCAGTTTAAAATAATTGATGCCATTGCGAATAATTCAGATACGATTTTAGAATATCAAAAATTGCTGAAATTATACAAGTCAGATAAATCAAAACTAAATGCTTTATTAAAAAAGCAAAGTGATTCAGGAAAAGAATTGGAATACAATACTTTTTTATTGAATGAATTAGTTGCTGCCAAATTAAAATCTGGAGAACAGGAAGAATTAGAATCTGATTTTGAAAAATTGAATAATGTTGAAATTATCAAAGAATCAATCGATAAATCTTTGGTAATTGCAAATGAAGAGCAATTTGGCGTATTTCATAATTTGAATGAAATCAAAACAGCTTTGCAAAAAATCGCTCCCTTTTCGCCGGAATATCAAGGTTTATTCGAAAGAATTACCAGCGTAGCAATTGAATTTGATGATGTTTCAAGAGAATTGCAAAATGCTTCTGAAAAATTATTAAACGATCCTGCGCAATTAGAATTGATAAGCCAAAAATTACAATTGGTTTATAACCTGCAGAAAAAACATCAGGTTAAAACTATAGATGAATTGCTTCAAATTCAGGCTGATTTAGAAAATAAAGTACTTGAATTAGATAATATCGAAGAAGAAATTGCTGTTTTATCAAAATCAATAGAAGAAAAAATACAAGAATTAGATGCTTTTTCGGCAACTATTCATCAAAATAGACTGAATGCCATTCCGGTTTTATCGAATAAATTAATTTCGATATTAGAAACTTTAGGAATGCCAAATGTTCGCTTTAATATGGAACTTTTACCATCAGAAACTTATTTTCAGAATGGAAAAGATGAATTGCAGTTTTTATTTTCAGCCAATAAAGGAACCGATTTTGGTTTGTTGAAAAAAGTAGCTTCAGGAGGAGAAATGTCTCGTATCATGTTGGCGGTAAAAGCAATTTTGGCACAATATTCAAAATTACCAACTTTAATATTTGATGAAATTGACACCGGTGTTTCTGGAGAAATTGCCATCAGAATGGGAGAAATCATGAAAGAAATGAGTACGAAAATGCAAATTTTTGCCATTACGCATTTACCTCAGATTGCCGCAAAAGGCGATTCGCATTTTAAAGTTTTCAAATCTACAACAAACGACGATACACAATCAGAATTAAAACTTCTGTCTCAGGACGAAAGAGTTATAGAAATTGCTCAAATGTTATCCGGAGCAGTCGTTTCTGATTCGGCTTTAAATCATGCTAAAGCCTTGTTGAACTAAAGAAATACTTTATATTTGTCATCTTAAAACTAATTAAACAAACGTAAATAAGTTAATCATTCCCCTTAATAAACGATTAACAAATTGAACGAAAACAGTAGAAATATGATTATAGAACCTAGAATGAGAGGATTTATTTGCTTGACATCACACCCAAAAGGAGCTGAGCAAAATGTTAAAAATCAAATAGAATATATAAAATCAAAAGGACCAATTGCGGGAGCAAAAAAAGTATTGGTTATTGGTGCTTCAACAGGTTTTGGATTAGCTTCCAGAATTACAAGTGCCTTTGGATCTGATGCTGCAACTATTGGTGTTTTCTTCGAAAAACCACCAGTTGAAGGAAAAACAGCTTCACCGGGTTGGTATAATTCTGCTGCTTTTGAAACTGAAGCTCACAAAGCAGGTTTATACGCAAAAAGTATTAATGGAGATGCATTCTCAAACGAAATAAAAAGACAAACCCTGGATTTAATTAAAGCTGATTTAGGACAAGTAGATCTTATCATTTACAGTTTAGCCTCGCCAGTTCGTCAACATCCGGTTACAGGAGTTTTGCACCGTTCAACTCTAAAACCAATCGGGCAGACTTTTACCAATAAAACAGTTGATTTTCATACCGGAAATGTTACTGAAGTTTCTATTGCTCCGGCAAATGAGGAAGATATCGAAAATACAGTTGCCGTAATGGGCGGTGAAGATTGGGCTATGTGGATTGATGCCTTAAAAGCTGAAAATTTACTTGCTGAAGGCGCTACAACAGTTGCTTACTCTTACATTGGGCCATCATTAACAGAAGCAGTTTACCGTAAAGGTACAATTGGTCGTGCAAAAGATGATCTTGAAGCTACGGCATTTTCTATCACTGACAGTTTGAAATCAGTGGGAGGAAAAGCGTATGTATCTGTAAACAAAGCCTTGGTAACACAAGCAAGTTCTGCAATTCCGGTTATTCCTTTATATATTTCTCTTTTGTATAAAATTATGAAAGAAGAAGGAATTCACGAAGGTTGTATCGAACAAATTCAGCGTTTATTTAAAGACAGATTATACACAGGATCTGAAGTTCCTGTAGATGATAAAGGAAGAATTAGAATCGACGATTGGGAAATGCGTGATGATGTTCAGGCAAAAGTAGCTAAACTTTGGTTAGAAGCTACAACTGAAACCTTGCCGGCAATTGGAGATTTGGCTGGATACAGAAACGATTTCTTAAATTTATTCGGATTTGAATTTGCAGGAGTAGATTATACTGCTGATGCAAATGAAGTTGTTGGAATTGAAAGTATCAAATAAGTAAAAAATACTATTATATATGAAAACCATTCGTTGCGGCGAATGGTTTTTTTATGAATATAACATATCTTTGTTAAAATTTTGAAATTAAAAAAATTGCCACTTTAAACGCATATTCCACTATGATTTTCTCTTTAATTATACCCGTGTATAATCGTCCGGATGAAGTTGACGAGCTTTTAGAAAGTTTATCAAAATCTGATTATAATGAAGCTTTTGAAATTGTTCTTGTCGAAGATGGATCGTCAGTACCGTGTAAAGATGTGGTGATGACGTATCAGGGAAAGCTTAATATATCCTATTATTATAAGGAAAATTCGGGCCCCGGAGACTCAAGAAATTTTGGAATGCAGAAGGCAAGAGGTGATTATTTTATCATTTTCGATTCAGATTGCATTATTCCTTCCAATTATTTGTCAGAAGTTCGAAAAGCATTAAATGAAAAATATGTTGATTGTTTTGGAGGTCCGGATAAGGCACTAAGCAGTTTTTCGAATATTCAGAAAGCGATTAATTTTGCAATGACTTCTTTTCTTACAACAGGAGGAATTCGTGGCGGATCTGAGAAAATAAATAAGTTCCAGCCCCGTAGTTTTAATATGGGAATTTCAAAGAAAGCTTTTCAGGCTTCAAAGGGTTTTGGTAACATCCATCCAGGTGAAGATCCTGATTTATCGATTCGTTTATGGAATCTTGGATTTGAAACCAGATTGTTTTCAGATGCTTATGTGTACCATAAACGCAGAATTGACTGGGAAAAATTCTCTATTCAGGTAAAAAAATTCGGTATTGCAAGACCTATTTTAAATAGCTGGTATCCAGAACATAATAAGCTGACTTTTTTCTTTCCAACCCTATTTATATTGGGCTTATTATTAGCTTTTTTACTATTAATTTTCAATATTGATATATTATTACAATTATATTTTGTATATTTCGTTATAATTTTTCTTACAGCGAGTATTCAGAATAAAAGCATTAAAATTGGATACCTTTCTGTAATTGCGGTTTGGAAACAATTTTATGGTTACGGAACAGGATTTTTAGAATCATTTATAAAAATTATCCTTCTAAAGAAAAAACCACAAGAAGCTTTTCCTCGTATGTTTTTTAAAGTATAATATGACAAAAGTTATTGGCTTAACAGGCGGAATTGGAAGCGGTAAAACGACTATTGCGAACTATTTTAACGAAATGGGAGTTCCGGTTTATATTGCTGATGATGGCGCCAGAAAAGTAATGCAGTCTGAAAGTGTTATAAATGAAATAAAGACAACTTTTGGTGAATCTCTTTTTGAGAATACTATTTTGAATAGAGCAAAACTGGCTGAAATTGTTTTTAACGATGCTGAGAAATTGGCAAAATTAAATAGCATAGTTCATCCAGCCGTAAAAGAAGATTTTAAATTATGGATGCTGCAGCATAAAGATCATAAATATGTAATGTACGAAGCCGCTATTTTGTTCGAAAGCGGACGATATAAAGATTGCGACGTTATTATAACAGTTACTGCCCCGGAAGAAACCAGAATAGAAAGAGTCTTAAAGCGAGATAATACCACACGCGAACAGGTTTTAAGCAGAATGAAAATGCAGTGGAATGACGAAAAAAGGATTTCCAGAAGCAATTTTGTAATTAATAACAGTAATCTTAAAATTGCTAGAGAAGAAGTTGTTAAAATTCTTAAAATTTTAGATATTAAACAAAATCAGTCTTAAATGTTAATATTTGGTTAATGTATTATTTAGTATATTGTTAAAATATTAATTTTGTTTCGATGAATAAATTATTTTTTAGAATACTTGTTTTATTGATGAGTTTGTCCTTAATCGGGATTATTCTGGTTCAGGTATATTGGTTCAATTCTTCGTTCAAAAATAATGACGAACAATTTAAATACCACGTTACCCAAGTAATTGGAAATGTTGCTGATAAACTGGAACAGCAAGAAGAATACAGTTTTTACGATAAATACAATCGCATAAAAGACAGTACAGGCAAAACACCAAAAAAGGAAGATTTACTTGAAGTATTATATGTTCAGAGAAATACAAAAACAAATAAAACAATAGTATATTCTAATACACTTACATCTGAAGATTACGATATAAACGGTTCGCTTTTTAACAAAAAGTTCAGCAGCGAAAGATTTAAAAATTTCAGTTCAAAAAGAGTAACAGAAGTTTATAACAACAATAACGGTATTGACAATAATACTTTAGGACAAAGTATTATTCCAGATCTTAAAATTGAAAAATCCGGAAGCTTAGACATTCTGAATAAAGTTCAGCAGCAAATTCAATATAAAGATATTGCTTCATTAACTCCAATAGAAGGAAGGATTACAAAAGATAAACTTTTTAAGCTTTTAAAAAAGGAATTAGAAGAATATGGTGTAAAAACCAAATTTGAATTTGGAGTATTAAACAATGGATTGCCAACAAAAGTAAAATCTGATGGTTTTCATTATGACAAAGATTTAAGTTACAATATACCAATATATACTGATAATGAAGGAAATAGTAAATATGAACTATTTATAACCTTTCCTCATAAAAAGAAGTTTTTATTATCAGAATTATTGAGTATTACGATATTATCTATAATTTTTACATTAATTATTATAGTAGCTTATACAAGTGCATTGAATCAATTGTTGCGTCAAAAACATATTTCTGAAATCAAAACCGATTTTATAAATAATATGACGCATGAGTTTAAAACACCAATTGCGACAATAAATTTAGCACTAGATGCGATTAAGAATCCTAAGATTATTGAAGATAAAGAAAAGGTTTATCGCTATCTTCAAATGATTCGGGACGAAAATAAAAGAATGCATGCCCAGGTTGAAAACGTACTTCGTATCTCTAAATTAGAAAAAAGAGAACTTGATATAACAAAAGAACCAACTGCAATTCATGACATAATTGATGATGCAATTGAGCACGTAAATTTAATTTTAGAAGACAGACACGGAACTGTTGTAAAGCATTTTAATGCTGCAAGAACAACATGTTTGATAAACGAAGTTCATTTTACAAATGTTTTGGTTAATATTTTAGAAAACGCCATAAAATATTCGCCTGATGTTCCTGAAATCGAAATTTTTACAGAAAATGTGAAAGACATGATTTTGATAAAAGTAAAAGATAACGGATTAGGTATGAGTAAGATAGCTCAGAAACGAGTTTTTGAGAAATTCTACAGAGAACATACCGGAGATTTACATAACGTAAAAGGTCACGGTTTAGGTCTTGCTTATGTAAAAAGAATAGTAGAAGATCACAATGGTCAAGTATATGTTGAAAGCGAAAAAGGAAAAGGTAGCACCTTTATAATAAAAATACCATTAATAAATTAAAATATGGAAAATAATAACAAAAGAATACTTTTAGTAGAAGATGACCTTAATTTTGGGGCAGTTCTTAAAGATTATCTAATGTTAAATGACTTTGAAGTTACTTTAGCTAAAAACGGTATGGAAGGTTTCGAGAAGTTCAAGAAAGATGTATATGATTTATGTATTCTTGACGTAATGATGCCTTATAAAGATGGTTATACTTTAGCCAAAGAAATTAGAGAGAAAAATAGCGAAGTGCCAATTATCTTTTTAACAGCTAAATCGATGAAAGAAGATGTGCTAAAAGGATACAAAGCTGGTGCTGACGATTACTTGAATAAACCTTTTGATTCAGAAGTTTTATTGATGAAAATCAAAGCTATTATTCAAAGAAAATCTGCGGATACAAAAGCGGAACAAGTTCAGTTTGAGTTCAATATTGGAAAATTCCATTTAAACTCTAAACTTAGATTTTTAACTTTCGAAAACGATGAACCAATAAAATTATCTCCAAAAGAGAATGAATTGCTTAAAATGCTGATTCTTCACGAAAATGACTTAATGCCAAGAGAATTAGCATTAACTAAAATCTGGAGAGATGACAACTACTTTACTTCAAGAAGTATGGACGTTTACATCGCTAAACTTAGAAAATACCTAAAATCAGATGAAGATGTTGAGATTCTTAACATTCACGGAGAAGGTTTCAGATTAGTTGTAAAAAGCAAAGTAACTGAATAACAAAAATTCACACCTAATAAAATATTAAGCTCTGAGAAATCAGGGCTTTTTTTGTGCTTATATTTTTTTAAGAATTATAATTATGTACAATATTGTCATTTTGGCAAAGGAGAAATCACACTAGAAACTCCGCAAAGAAATTCATCAATCTTTGTCAAATTCCGCGTGCGATTTCTCCTCGTCGAAAATGAAAAACCTTGCGAAAAAATTTAGAATTTAAATTGTTCGTTTTTCTTAATTTGAAGCTATTTCCTGCTGTCTGCTATATCTTTTTCTTGCTAAAGAAGCAAGAAAAAGGATGCCGCTTCAATCAGGGCTAGGACTTTGTTTTTCAAATAGATAATCCTGTTTTTATAATTTTCAAAATTGGCTTAATTATTTTTAAACGGATTTTTCTTAAAATAAATTTGGAAAATCAAAAAACAATTCACAATATTTGCACACGAAAAAAATAATAACCCTTTAATAACGAAGAAAAATGTTTGTATTTACATCATCATCTCAAAACTTCACACCAAACGGATTTGGTGCAGCACTTCTTCGTGGCTTATTTCAATCTTAGAAATTCATTTTTAGATATATAAAAAAGCCCGAAGACATTTAGTTTCGGGCTTTTTTTATTCTAGACACTTCAAATTTTCCCGAATAATCGATTTATTATTTGTCCCAAAAGGATAAAAGACTCCGCACGCTTATGTTTTATTCAGACTAGTAAGTTTTGAAATGCATTAGCCTGCAAAACAACAAGAATAATTAAACAATTTATGGGAAATAAATTATCCGGAAAAGACTTGATCAAATTAGGCTTTCCAAAAAACAATTCAATAAACATCGCCTTAGGGCAAATAAACAGATATAGAAAAAGAGAGAAAAAGGAATCCATTCTAACAGAAGCCAAAGACGTTTTGCTTCATCCTGAAAAGTTTGAAGGCCACGGAACCTGGGGAAAAGTTGCTGAAGGTTTGATAAAACCGGTTCAGGTAAGAATGCATCAATTGAAGACAACACGAGTTCCTTTTACCATTTTTGGAGAAAATGAAATTGATGAACAGGCTAAATTTCAATTGTATGATTCTTTAAAATTACCAATTTCCGTGGCAGGAGCCTTAATGCCGGATGCACATTCAGGTTATGGCTTACCAATTGGTGGCGTTTTGGCAACAGATAATGCCGTTATTCCATACGGAGTTGGTGTTGATATTGGCTGCCGAATGAGTTTATCAATTTTCGATTTGCCAGCATCACATTTCAAAGGAAAAGAACATCAATTGCAAGCTATTTTAAAAGACAATACAAAATTTGGAATGAATGAAACACATGCTGTAAAAGCGGATCATGAAGTTTTTTACAAAAGTGAATTTCAGGATATTCCGTTGCTAAAGAATCTTTTACCTAAAGCTTACAAACAATTGGGAAGTTCTGGCGGAGGAAATCATTTTGTAGAATTTGGTATTGCAAAAATTGATAATCCTGAAAATGAATGGAAGTTAGGAGTCGGAGAATATTTTGCAGTTTTATCCCATAGTGGTTCTCGGGGTTTGGGCGCAAACATAGCTAAACATTATACGTATCTGGCAACTAAACAATGTCCGTTGCCTAGAAATGTTCAGCATTTGGCCTGGCTGGATTTAAATACACACGACGGTCAGGAATATTGGTTAGCGATGAATTTAGCCGGAGAATATGCAAAAGCCTGTCACGATGATATTCATAGGAGAATTGCCAAAGCAATAGGAAAAAGAGTTGTGGTAACAATTGAAAACCATCACAATTTTGCCTGGAAAGAAATGGTAAACGGCAATGAATGTATTGTGCACAGAAAAGGTGCAACTCCTGCAGCTGAAGGTCAATTAGGGATCATTCCCGGATCAATGACGGCTCCGGGTTATATTGTGAAAGGCAAAGGAAATGCAGCCAGCTTAAATTCGGCTTCACACGGAGCGGGACGTTTATTTTCGAGGACTAAATGCAAAAGTACTTTTACACAAAGTGAAATCAAAAAGGTTTTGCAAGCTCATGATGTAACCCTGATTGGCGGAAATATTGATGAAGCGCCAATGGCTTACAAAGACATTACAAAAGTGATGGGAAATCAAACTGATTTGGTTGAAGTTCTGGGAACTTTTACACCAAAAATCGTTAGAATGGACCGATAAAAGAAATTAAGAATGGAAAAAATAATTCAGATAACAGCGGGTCGCGGACCTGCAGAATGCACTTGGGTTGTCGCCCAAGTGCTTAAAAAAGTTTTGGATGAAGCACAGGAACAACAGTTAGAAACTACTTTGCTTCAAAGAGAAGTTGGTCCCGAAAATGGGACTGTTGAGACTGCAACAATATCTATAAAAGGAACAACTGCAACAACATTTGCTAATTCCTGGATAGGAACAATTCAGTGGATTGGGCAAAGTCAGTTTAGGAAAATGCACAAACGCAAAAATTGGTTTATTGGCATATTTGAAATTGAAGCTCAAAAGAATGCATCGATTTCAGAAAATGATATTCAATATCAAGCGATGCGAAGTTCAGGCGCAGGCGGACAACATGTCAATAAAGTGAGTTCGGCTATTAGAGCAACTCATATTCCGACTGGAATTGCAGTTGTTTCTATGGACAGTCGTTCGCAGCATCAAAACAAAAAACTGGCAACAGAAAGATTATTAAAAAAACTAGAAGACGAAACTTTGCAGCAACTTAAAAATCACGTTGGCAAGCAATGGGAAAACCAACTAAATATTCAGCGTGGTAATCCTGTTAGAACTTTTACCGGAACTGATTTTAAAAAGAATAAAGTAGAGAAAAGTTACAAAGGAATTCGTCAGAAATTAAAAACCGATTTACGAAATGAAAACAATTGATAAATACCTTTTTCAGGCTTTGGATAACTATCCATTTTGGCTCGAAGGAACGATCGAATCTTTAGATTATGCTTTTTCTTATGATGATAAAAACACAATGGTTTTGTGTCTTTACGGAAGAATTCAGGCAGAGCAATTATGGAATTATGAAGAAGCGAAATCTTATTTTCAACAAGCTTTGACCATAAATATTCATGCACTTGAAGTTTATCCCTATTATCTTCAAACTTTAATTTTGAATGAAGATTACGAAGAAGCTCAAAAACTAATTGATTTTGCGTTTACAATAAAAGGAATAAATAAATCTGAAATCTTTGTAAAGAAAGCGATTCTTCTTGAAGCGCAACAAGAGTTTAAAGAGGCTTTAAAGGAGATTAAAAATGCTAAACTTACAACTTTACAGTTTGTTTTTGATTCTGATATTGCTGAAGTTGAGAAAAGAATTAAAGGAAAAATTGATTTGCTTGAGAAGAAAAAAAAGTCAAAAAAATCTAAAAAAGATTCAAAAAAGAAATCAAAGTGATTTTTGATTTAAAACAAAAACGATGCGATTCTAATTTGAGTCGCATCGTTTTTAATTATACCGCTTTAATTAATATGTAGTTCCTACGGGACACTTTGCTTGTCGGTATCAATTTTTTCTACTAACATATAACTCCTAACAGAGTATTTATCAGCAATTTTTATAATATGTTTTATTTAACTTCCAAAAAATATCTCGTAGAGATTACATATTTGTAGAAATATCAGGGAAAAGAATATTTGTTCCGTAGGGGACTACACTACAATATTGAAATTTATTATTTCCAATGCAATTCTAAAGCAAAGCAGGTCTTTTCGCCTTTTGTAATGCTGAATGTCGCTGTTGTATGATTATCATCTTCACTTTCATGAATGACAACATTATCCTTAAGGGAAAGTTCTTTCATGAAATTCATTTCGAAACTTTTGACTTCTTGTTTTAGAATTCGTTTTTCATCTACATGATCCAGGCACCACTCTAAATATTTCACATTATTAACATGATTTACAATGTCTAAATCTGATAAATAAACTGTTTTTTCAAAAATAGCTCCTTTTTCATGATTGATATTTATTTTCGAGAAACCTTCAGTTGTAGCACGATTTTCAGGGAATAATTCAAAATGTTCGTACGGCAAAGCCAAAGCTTCCGGACGACGTAATTGTGTATTAAAAACGGCCCAATAGGTTTCACAACCCACTATTTTTTTGCCATTTACATACATTTCGAGTGCACGAACAGAACGGGAGTTTTCCAGACTATTGATCCATGTTTTTACGGTTACCACATCCTGCCATTTTGGTAAGGATGAAATTTCAACACGCATTCGGCTTAAAACCCACGCTTGGTGAAATTCCTGCATATCAAAAAAACTGATGCCTCCAACTTCAGAATGTGCGGCTGCAGTAAGTTGTAAAATATTACATAAATCTGTATATTTTAAAAATCCGTTTGGCGTACATTGTGTAAAGTTGATTTCCCAGTCTTTGCTTAAAACTGATGTGAAATTTGGTGATATTGGCATTTTGTAATTTTAGATTGTTGATTTTAGATTTTAATTTTAAAAGAAAGAAAATAGAGCAAAGAAAATAGATTGAATTTATTTTAAAAGATTTTCAATATGATTTATAATTTCTTGTCTACTTGTTGCATAATCAAACCATTTTGTATTTTCATTTCTTTTGAACCACGTAAGCTGTCTTTTGGAAAAACGACGGGTATTTTTTTTAATTTCTTCGATTACAAATGGCAATGATAAATCTCCGTCAAAATAACTAAATAATTCTCTATAACCCACGGTTTGGAGCGCATTTAACGCTTTATTAGGATATAATGCTTTTGCTTCTTCGAGCAAACCTTCGTTCATCATAATGTCAACGCGTTGGTTTATTCGGTCGTAAATTATTTGTCTGTCGGCTTCTAAACCAATTAAAATAGGAGTAAAGTTTCGATTGTTTTTCTTCTGATTTAAAAAAGAAGAATATGGTTTTTGAGTTCCGATACAAACTTCTGTAAAACGCATCATTCTTTGTGGGTTTTGAAGTGTTTGCGGATTTTCTTCTGTGATTTTTTGATAATAATCAGGATCCAAATGCTGCAATTGTTCTTGCAGATATTGTACTCCGAGTTTTTCGTAATTTGAATTTACTTCAGAACGTATTTCAGGATTAATTTCTGGAAATTCATCAAATCCTTTTAAAATAGCATCAACATATAAACCTGAACCTCCAATAAGAATGGCAAAATCATTGCTTTGAAATAATTCTTCCAGTTTCGCAAGTGCTTCTTTTTCGTAATCACCAACGGTATAACTTTCGAAAATTGATTTATTTTGAATAAAATGATGTGTTGCAGCTTGTAATTCTTCGGGGTTTGGAACTGCTGTGCCAATTGTCATTTCTTTGAAAAACTGACGACTGTCGCAAGATATTATTTCGCATTTAAAATGTTGGGCTAAAGCAATACTTAAGGCTGTTTTGCCTATGGCTGTTGGTCCGACGATGGTAATTAAGTGTTTCATATTTTTTTAGCCCAGATGGGAGTGAAAACCCCGGACTTATATTTGTTAGTTTTTTTGGGATAAAAGAGCGACTTTAGAAGCTCCTTTTAGGCCTTAAAAAACAACAAAGATAAGGAGGAGTTGTAACGGACAGCTGGAAATAGCTCCTTAAATTAATTATTGGGCAATTCAGTTCCGCATTCGTAACAGTATTTTGCGTTATCAAAATGTACTTGTGAATTGCATTTTGTGCATGTTTTTTTTTCACTTACAGTATTACTGTTTTTAAGGCTGCTTTTTGCAAATTCGGCTGTTACAATTCCTGTAGGCACGGCTATAATTCCGTAACCTAAAATCATTACTAAAGCGGCAATAAATTGTCCTTGAGGTGTTTGTGGAGAAATATCACCGTATCCAACTGTAGTTAATGTCACGATTGTCCAATAAATTCCCATAGGAATGCTGGTGAATCCTGATTCTCTTCCTTCGACTAAATACATTACAGAACCAATTATTATCGTGCTAATGAGGACGAAATAAATGAAAACAAGAATTTTTTCTTTGCTTGCTTCAATGGCTTCCCGAAGCTGTACTGATTGATGTGATATTTGCGGAATATGTAATATTTTGAATAATCTAAAGAAACGTAATGCTCTTACGATAGAAAGTATGCTTGCTCCGGGGAAAAATATCGATAAATACATGGGTAATACGGCCAATAAATCGATGATTCCGTAGAAACTGAAAACATATTTTACTGGTTTTTGTATGGAAATAATACGCAAAATGTATTCGATTGTAAAAAACACGGTGATAATCCATTCGCAAATAATAAGTTGTGAATGGTATTTTTGATTGATTCCCTGTACGGTTTCCATCATTATCAACAAAACGCTCAGTAAAATTAATCCGAGTAGTACTAAATCGAACATTCGTCCTAAAATGGTGTTTGTACCATAAAGAATGACTTTGATTTTCTCTCTGAAGATTTCGTATTTAGATTTCATTTTTCTCATGGATACGAAGATAATGAAAGTTTAGGTATGTTAAAAATGTAAGATTTTTAGCGACTTGCTTTTGCGGATATAATTTTGAATAATGTTCTTAACATCCCGGTTATTCTGCATTGGAATCAGAATGTTTTTTAGAATTTCAATATTCGTTATCTGGTAATTAAGATCATAATAGGCGTATCCTTTGTATTGACCATTTTCAATTAATATTGCGCTTCGTTCGTTTACGTTTCGGCCTCTGTCAAGCAAAATCATGCTTTTATTGTCAAAACTATTATCTGAAATAAATTGCTGTACTCTGGCATTGTATATTTCTGCGGTAATTTCGCCAACACAAGCTCCGTCACATTCTTTTATTTTATATTGAAAACACTCTTTTTTGGTTTGATATAAACCTGTTAACTTTTGACACAATTGGTATTGAGCAGAGAATTTGAAAAGCATATTTTTACCTTCCTGTAAAGAAACAAAAGAGGTTATTTCTTTTTTACGGCCATCTGCTTTTTGAAGTTTTAAGTTCAAATATCCATTTGAATCTTTTTCTGCATATAAGGCAAACGGAAAAAAAGTTTTTTTCTGTGAGCGATTATGTCTTGGTCTGTTTACTTTTATTTCTTCACTTTCTTTAAGCAATGCTATTAGTTCGCTTCCGGTTTCATCATACGTTATGGTGTAAACTTCCGCCTGAATTTTTTTGCTTTTAGTTGTAATTCCGGTAAAATGCTGATTAACTCTTTTTTTAATATTTTGGCTTTTGCCGATATAAATTAGGGTTCCTCCTTCATTATAAATATAATAAACACCGGTTTTTGTAGGCATTTGCGACAAAAGATCTAAAAATTTTGGAGCGATTCCTTTTTCGATTTCCAGCTTTATAAAATCTTTTACGATTGTTTTTTCCAGATCTTTTTCCAAAAGCATTTTGAAAAGTTTGGTTGTCGCCATTGCATCTCCGCTGGCGCGATGCCTGTCTGCCATTGGGATTCCGAGTGCGCGAACCAGTTTTCCTAAACTATAAGAGGGTTGCTCCGGAATTAGTTTTTTTGCTAATTCAACTGTACAAAGTGTTCTTGCTTCAAAATCGTATCCTAAACGTCTGAATTCGGTACGTAAAATTCTATAATCAAAAGAGGCGTTATGGGCAACTATAATACAATCTGAAGTGATTTCGATTATGCGTTTAGCGACTTCAAAAAATTTAGGCGCAGAACGCAACATAGCATTATTTATTCCCGTTAATTTAACCACAAAGGGCTGAATCGGAATTTCAGGATTGACAAGGCTAATGAATTGGTCAACTACTTCGTGGCCATCAAATTTATAAATGGCGATTTCGGTAATTCCTTCTTCATTAAACTGGCCTCCAGTGGTTTCTATGTCTAGTATTGCGTACAAATAAGTATTCAGTATTCGGTTTTAAGTATTCAGTTTTTGTAGAGGCGCACTGCATTGCGTCTTACGGTATGTGGTTTTGAAAATCAACGACCTCCAAAAATGCTGCTTCCAATACGCACCATTGTGCTGCCGCATTCTATGGCTAGCTGGTAATCTCCGGACATTCCCATTGAAATAGTATTCAGAGCGCAGTTTTCAGTCTTCAATGTTTTGATTGAATCAAAAATAGATTTTAAATGTGTAAATTCTTTCTTAATTTGGTTTTGGTTTTCTGTGAAGGTTGCCATTCCCATTAATCCTAAGATACGAATGTTTTTCATTTCTTTGAACTCTGAAGACGATAATAATTCATTTAATTCGTTTTCATCCAAACCAAATTTAGTTTCTTCTTCGGCAATATACATTTGAAGCAGACAATCTATAACTCTATTGTTTTTTAATGCTTGTTTGTTGATTTCCTGTAATAATTTTAAACTATCAACACCATGAATTAAGCTCACAAATGGTGCCATAAATTTGACTTTATTCGTTTGAACGTGACCAATCATGTGCCATTGAATATCTTTTGGCATTTGCTCGTACTTATCAGCCATTTCCTGAATTTTATTTTCTCCAAAAATGCGTTGACCAGATTCGTAGGCTTGCATTAAGTCTGAAACAGGTTTAGTTTTTGAAACTGCAACTAATGTTACGTTTTCAGGTAAACTTGTTTTGATTGTATTTAAATTCGATTGTATCGACATGGTATTTTCTTTTTATGAAAGAATAAACTGCTTAGAGATTTTCTCTGCTTTTTTACTTTCACTATAATCATAAAAACCTTCACCAGATTTTACGCCCAATTTCCCTGCTCTAACCATATTTACCAATAATGGACAAGGAGCGTATTTAGGATTTTTGAAACCTTCGTACATTACATTAAGAATCGCAAGACAAACGTCAAGGCCAATAAAATCAGCTAATTGAAGCGGTCCCATTGGGTGTCCCATTCCTAATTTCATTACGGTATCTATTTCGTAAACACCTGCAACTTTATTATATAACGTTTCGATTGCCTCATTTAGCATAGGCATTAAAATTCTGTTTGCCACAAAACCAGGATAATCGTTTACTTCGACTGGAGTTTTTCCTAGTTTTTCAGATAAATCCATGATGATTTTAGTAACTTCATCACTAGTATTATAGCCGCGAATGATTTCGACCAATTTCATAATTGGCACCGGATTCATAAAGTGCATTCCGATAACACGCTCAGGATGTGCTACAACAGCTCCGATTTGCGTAATAGAAATTGAAGAAGTATTGGTTGCTAAAATGGTATTATGTGAACAAGCTTCATTTAATTGTTTAAAAATATTCAGTTTTAGTTCTACATTTTCTGTAGCAGCTTCTACAACTAAATCAACACCAACAACTCCGTCCTTAATATCGGTATACGTAATAATGTTGGTGATCGTTTTGGCAACATCTTCCTGAGTGATTGTTCCTTTAGATAACATTCTGTCTAAGTTTGCAGCAATAGTTGCCATTCCTTTATCTAATGATTTCTCAGAAACATCAATAAGTTTTACGGTAAAACCACTTTGTGCAAAAGTATGAGCAATTCCGTTACCCATTGTTCCTGCACCAATTACAGCTATAGTTTTCATTTAATTTTGATATTTTAATTTTAAAAGTTAAGGTTTAAAGAGGCTTTTGTGCCAACTTTAAACCTTAAAAATAATGAGTTATATTTTGTATTATTTATCGAAACAATCTATAATTTGATAGGCAACGCGCAAAGCATCTGTCGCTTGTTCAAGAGTCACAACTGGTGTAGTATCAGTGCTTATAGCATTTGCAAACGATTCTAATTCGTCCAGAATGGCATTGTTTTGTTCGACGTCAGGATTGGTGAAATAGATTTGTTTTTTTACACCTTCGGCATTTTGCAGAATCATATCAAAATCTCCCGGAACTTCGGGCGCATCTTTCATACGAACTACTTCACATTTCTTTTCCAGAAAATCAACAGAAATGTAAGCATCTTTTTGAAAAAAACGTGTTTTACGCATGTTTTTCATCGAAATTCTACTGGCAGTTAAATTGGCAACACAGCCATTTTCGAATTCAATTCGGGCGTTTGCGATATCAGGAGTGTCACTAATTACAGAAACACCGCTTGCATGAATATCTTTTACTTTTGAATGTACAACACTTAAAATAGCATCGATATCATGAATCATTAAATCTAAAACTACCGGAACGTCAGTACCACGCGGATTAAACTCGGCCAAACGATGTGTTTCGATGAACATTGGATTTTCGATCATGTTTTTTGTAGCAATAAACGCTGGATTAAAGCGCTCAACATGACCAACCTGACCTTTTACGTTGTATTCTTTGGCCAAAGCAATAATTTCTTCAGCTTCCTGAACAGTATTTGCAATTGGTTTTTCTATAAAGATATGTTTTCCTGATTTGATTGCTACTTTAGCACATTTATAATGTGAAAGTGTTGGCGTTACAATATCAATTACATCCACAGCGTGGATTAATTTTGCAATAGTACTGAAGTTTTTATAACCGAATTCTTTTGAAATTCTTTCGGCGTTTTCTTGATTTTCGTCGTAAAATCCAACTAATTCGTATTTGTCAGATTGTTGTAATAAGCGTAAATGTATTTTACCAAGATGACCAGCACCTAAAACTCCTACTTTTAACATGAGAATGTATTTTAAACAAAAATATAATTTATTTGTTGAAAGTAAAAGTGAATGCAATAAAGATTTAGCGATTTAATAATTAAAAATCAATATTTGATTTACTATTTTGTTTCTTATTTTTGCCAAAATAAAACCTACCCATTTTGAAAGACACTGCCAAACATCAAGGACTTCGCAATCAATTAGTAAGCACTTTAGAACAAAAAGGAATTACTGACAGAGCGGTCTTGGATGCGATAAAAAAAATCCCAAGACATCTTTTTTTAAATTCAAGTTTTGAAGATTATGCTTATCAAGATAAGGCTTTTCCTATAGGAGCGGGACAAACTATTTCGCAGCCTTATACTGTAGCTTTTCAATCGCAGTTGTTAGAAGTGAAAAAAGAACACAAAATTCTGGAAATTGGAACCGGTTCTGGCTACCAAACTGCCGTTTTATGTATGTTGGGCGCTAAAGTTTATAGCGTAGAAAGGCAAAATGAGCTTTTTAAACAAACGTCAAATTTATTTCCAAAATTAAATATTCGTCCTAAACATCTGTCTTTTGGTGATGGATATAAGGGATTACCAAGTTACGCACCTTTTGATAGCATTATTGTTACGGCTGGAGCTCCGTTTATTCCGCAGCCTTTAATGGCGCAATTAAAAATAGGAGGAAGGCTGGTAATTCCGTTAGGCGAAGATGTTCAGATTATGACTTTATTGATTCGAAAAAATGAGACACAATTTGAAAAACATGAGTTTGGAGAATTTCGATTTGTTCCTTTATTAGAAGATAAAAATTAATTTTAAACACGAATTTTGCTAATTATCACTAATTCAATCTTTTGTGGAAACTAATTTCACAAGAATAAACCATTAGGATTTGTGCAAATTAGTAAAATTCGTGTTTGTATTCTATTGTGCAATAATACTAATATATCGTTCTAAACTTTCTTTCTCAATTTGAGCTATAAAAAGTAAAAAATCTTCTTTGTTATTTTTGGTTTGAGCATTTTCAAGAGATTGATAATATTGCATTCGGTTTTCATAATCTCCTTTTATATTGGCTATTAGATATCCTTTTTGCATTAAGATCAAATTCATAATCAAACGTGAAGTTCTTCCGTTTCCGTCAATAAAAGGGTGAATTGTAACTAATCTTTCGTGCATTTCAGCCGCCAGAACAATAGGATGCAATTTGTTTTTATTAATTTCATACCAAATAAAATAATCTTCCATTTCTTTGGCAACCATAAAAGGCTGCGGTGGCATGTGTGTACTTCCTTTAATCATCACCTGAACTTTTCTATATCGACCGGCATCTTCAGGAATTATTCCTCTTAGAATTAAATTGTGAATTGATAATAGATCACGTTCATTTATAGAATTATTTTTCTGCATCAAATCCTTTATAAAACCAATAGCTTCCTGATGGTTTATGGCTTCGAGATGTTCTCTCATGCTTTTTCCTGAAATAGTCAAACCTTCATTTATAACCAAATCTGTCTCCCGAAGTGTAAGTGTATTTCCCTCAATTCGATTACTTTCAAAAGTATATTCCAATTCAAGAGCTTGTGCTACTTTATAGCTGTCAAATTGCCTGTAGCTATCTAGTTTTTGTTTTAGAAGATCAATTTCTACAAGAATTTTTTCTAAGGTAGTTGATATTTTAAGGTTAGAAACGGTTCTATTGTATTTGATTTCCTGCTCGGCAACCATAAGCGCTTTTAATGCAAACTCATCATCACCAATTTCATAAAGAATTTTTTCTTTTAACCATGCAATCATTAAGGTTTCGTAATCAATTTCCAGCAATTGAGCTAATTTTGAAATTTGATCTTTAGTAGGTTTTCGTGAACCACTTTCGAATTTACTTATTAAAGCTTGGTCAATGCCAAGAAGCTGTGCTACTTCACGAGTTTTTAGCCCTTTTTGTTCTCTTGCATTTTTAAGAAGTGATTTCATTTTTTACTTTTTTTGTCTTGACAAATTTAGTCATAATTTGTTGATAAAAAAAAAGCAATATTATTAATATTGCTTTGTGTAATTTTATTTTGGAGGTAAAGATCCATCCTTTCTCATCTCTTTTACAACTGCTTGCATAATGGCATCAACAGTTTGACCCAAATCAGTTACATAGTCAGACTTCGTTGTTCCTGTCCAGATTAATTTATTTTCTTTTAATGAAAATATGTTCGTTTCAACCATATAAGAAGTTGTTTCCTGATAGTAGCCCGGATCATAAAAGTTAGGAGAATACATTCCGTACCAGTTCCCAAAACCATATCCGTACATTCCAGTATACAAACCATCAAATCCACCGTAATACATACCTGTATAAGTTCCGGGAACATAATTTGTCTCTTTTTCGGTACTTACCAAACGCATTGTAACGACACCATCAAAATTCTCGTCTTGCAATATTTTTAATTTTTGCTCCTGAGTAAGCTGTTTCGTTGTTTCGTTTAAGTATTGATAAGAAGTTTTGAAAATTGGACTACTGGCGGCAATTCTATTTTCAGTTACTCTTCTTGAAGCTTCGTCCTTAACTAATGCAACAACTAAAACTTTTTTGAAATTTTCCTGAGCAACAGTTATTTTTGGATCTCTCCAACTATTAACGATAGAAGTATTACTGCCACAACCAGAAAGTGCAAAAACGGCGATAAAAAAAAATAAATACTTTTTCATATTTTTATGGTTATATTGTTTCCATAAAAATAATGATAAAATATTAATAAACACTTCTTTAAAAAATAAAGTTTAAGATATTTCTTAGTTAAATGCTTTCTTAATTCTATCTAAATCACGTTTGGTATCCTGCTCTTTTAGAGATTCACGTTTGTCGTAATTTTTCTTTCCTTTACAAAGACCAATTTGCAGTTTTGCCAATCCTTTTTCGTTTGTAAATAATTTTAGCGGAACAATAGTTAATCCTTTTGCCTGAACACTTTTGTGAAGACTTTTTAGTTCCTTTTTATTTAAAAGTAATTTTCTTTCGCTTCTTGATTTATGGTTAAACTGGTTTCCGAATGTATATTCTTCAACGTAAGTATTAATAGCGAAAAGTTCAAGGTTGCTAAACTCACAAAAACTTTCGGTAATATTAGCTTTTCCTAATCGTATCGATTTAATTTCAGTACCGGATAAAACAATTCCGGCAGTATAAGTGTCGATTATCTCATAATCAAATCGAGCTCTTTTATTAAGTATATTGACTGTTTTTAACATAAGTACAAATGTAAACAAAATTGGAAAACTTTGATATAACTAAAGATAATTAAAGATTGAATTGAATTAGATTTCAATTTACTAATTTTGTAAAAAAGAAAGACCGCACTTTTAAGTACGGTCTTTTTAATATTATTCTAAATATAAAAGATGCAAAATCAATCTAAAGATCCTTTACACGGAATGACGTTAAAATTAATACTAGAAAAATTAGTTGACTATTATGGTTTTGATACTTTAGGAGAATTAATTCCGATAAAGTGTTTTATGTCAAATCCCAGCATAAAATCAAGTTTAACTTTTCTAAGAAAAACCGATTGGGCACGTAAAAAAGTAGAAGATTTATATGTAAAATCCTTGCCTAAGTTTCGTTAATCTACAATTTATAAGAAATCATAACTCCGCCACGATACGGAAGCCATTCGCCGCTTTTGTTCCAGTTTTTAGCAGCATCATATCTTCCAGGTGTTCCATCATTATAATAGCCATGATAAAAACCTTGGTGCCAGCCGCCACCAGCAAAAAAATCAAGTACAAATCTATCGTTTAGTTTAAGATTATATCCTACTGTAACTCCCAAACGATATCCATAACCATGTTCATATTGGGTAGTATCAAAATAATTCCATTTTTGGATTTTATAAATATCAGGACCTGCATTTCCTCCTACATAAAAGCCATTATATTTTTCTTTAAAATGATAACGCAGTTCTGCAGTAAAAGTGTAAAATTCCATAGGACTGTGACCATTAAAGGACTTCCAGAATGACGCCATTGCGTCTAAATTTACAGTAGTTTTTTCTCCAATACTGGTTTCAATACCAATATTTGGAATGGCAAGAAGAGCTGTGGCTGCGTTAAATTTTATGAAAGTTTGACTTTGTGATTGTATTGAAAAGAAAAGAACAATAATAATGAATACTTTTTTCATGAGGTATTTTTAATAGGAGAATAAGATAGGATTATTTATTTCGAGTACAAATATAACGCAATCAGGATAAAAAGTATTGTGAAAAACTTTGCTTTTAACAAAGATTCTTTCCTGTTAGAAAATAAAAAGTTACTTTTCTAGTAACGAGTAAATTACCTTATCTAAAAATTTACCTTCGTAAAATTCCGCTTCTTTTAAATGTGCTTCTTTAATAAAACCGCATTTTTGCAATACTTTTTCAGAAGCAAAATTCTCAGGGTCAATCACAGCTTCAATAGAATGTAATTTTAAATCATCAAAACCATATTGAACTAATCGGTTAACGGTTTCCGGAATAAATCCTTTTCCATGAAATTCTGGTAACAGCATATACCCAATTTCGGCACGATGATTTTCAGGTTGCATTCTGTAATATCCAATGATTCCAAGCAATTTTGGATTACCTTTTAAAGTAATTCCCCAATTTATCCCGACGTTTGTTACAATTTTTTCTTCAATCATAGCAATATGTTCCAATGCATCTTCAGTTGTTTTTACTAAAGGTCTCGGAATATATTTCATGGTTTCAGGATTCGAACGCAATTCGAAAATTTCATTCACATCATCGTTTGTTATTCTTCTTAAAAGTAAACGTTCAGTTTCTATAATGGGGAATGGAGTAAAGTTGAATTCTAGCATTTTTTTAAATTATAATATTTGTATACTGAATTTTGAATTAAACGCCTGATTGGCATCTAAAACTAAAACCCCTTCTTTTTCAAATAAATCTCCTGAGTTTTCAGCCGTGTCTGAATATCCAAACCAAGGTTCAATGCAAATAAATGGTGCCTGATCTTTTGTCCAGATTCCTAAACTTGGAAAATCTTCAAAATCAACTTTTACATACGGTTTTGAATTTTCTAGAATGGTCAACGAATTTGATTCCAGTGTTTTAAAAATCAAAGCATCATTTTCAAATAATTGATATTTTAAAGGAACTAAATTATCAGAAGTTTCAAGAATTGCAGTTTTATCGGAGATCAAATCATTTTCCAAAAGATAATATTTTAAATTTTCTTCTTTTTCAAATTCAAAAGCATAACATTCAAAATTATCAGGCAAAGCGATTGCCGGATGCGCTCCAATGGAGAAAGGCATTTTGGTTTCGCCTTTATTAATTACTTTATAACCAATAGTTAGCGCAGTATCTTCAAGAGTATAAATTAACTGTAATTCAAATTTAAAAGGATATTTTTTTAATGTTTCTTCATCAGATTGTAATGAGAAAACAGCACTATTTTCAGTTTTTTCAATCAGTTGAAATTCCATGTCGCGGGCAAAACCATGTCTGGATAATTGATATTCTTTTCCGCTAATTGTATACCTGTTGTTTTTTAAAGTACCAACAATTGGAAAAAGTATAGGAGAATGTTTTCCCCAGAAATCAGGATTTCCTTCCCAGATGTATTCTTTATTTTGATTGTCTTTGAATGAAAATAATTCTGCTCCAAAATGATTTATAGATGCACTTATTGTTGAATTTGAGATAGTTGTCTTCAAAGTATGAGAGTTGAAATGAATTAATTATATATTGATGTAAATATATTTTATAAATTTTATTTTTTTAGGAAAATAGCTTAAATTATTTTTTTGATAAATTTTTGCTAAAATTAAATTTATGTTTTAATTTTTCTCTGCAAATAGCTTTTTTTTTCATTAATTTGCTACATAAATAGCTAAAAAATATGAAAAAGCATTCCTTTAAAGCCTTACTAACCATGGCTTTGTTTGTTGGGATTTCTTCTGTTTGGGCGCAACAAACACCAGCCGCAACAGCAGTAAATCCAGTTAATAATTATAATTACCATGATGCGTTTGCACCAAATTTTTACACTAAAAATGGTACGCCAACCCGTTCTGCAAGTGGCCAGCCAGGAGTTGAGTACTGGCAAAATAGGGCAGATTATCAATTGACTGTAAAATTAAACGGAACAACAAATGAACTTGTTGGTACAGACGAAATTACGTATACGAACAATAGTCCGGATAAAATGTCATTTGTTTGGTTGTATTTAGATCAAAATTTATTCAAAGAAGATTCAAGAGGAAATGCGGTTGTGCCTTTAACAGGAAGTCGTAACGGAGCTCAGGGTCAGGTTTTTGACGGAGGAAATAAAATAAAATCAGTGAAAGTTATTTCTATCGGAAAGAAAAAAACTGAAATTGAGGCAAAATATGTAATTACAGACACCAGAATGCAAATTTTTCTTCCTGAAGAATTAGCTTCAAAAGGTGCAGCTGTAAAAATCAAAATCGAATTTTCATTCATAGCTCCTTTTGAAGGATCTGACAGAATGGGAGTTTTGCAGACTAAAAACGGTAAAATCTTTACAATCGCACAATGGTACCCGCGTATGTGTGTGTACGATGATGTAAGAGGCTGGAATACTGCTCCTTATTTAGGTGCATCTGAGTTTTATTTGGAATACGGAGATTTTGATGTAAAAATTACAACTCCTGCAAATCATTATGTTGTAGGTTCCGGAGAATTATTAAATGGATCAGAAGTATTGCCTGCTGATCAATTTAAGCGTTATAAAGATGCGTCTTTGAGCGATAAAACAGTTATGATCCGTTCTGCTGACGAAGTTGCTGCAACTGCAAATACAAATGCTGCCGGAGAAAAAACATGGCATTATCAACTAAAAAATGCTCGTGATTTTTCTTGGGCATCGTCTCCGGCTTTTATTTTAGATGGAGCAAAAATAAACTTGCCAAGCGGTAAAAAAGCATTGGCATTATCAGCTTATCCGGTAGAAAGTGCAGGAAATGACGCTTACGGCCGTTCTACAGAATATGTAAAAGCTGCAATCGAAAATTATTCTAAAAGATGGTTTGAATATTCTTATCCGGTTGCGACAAACGTAGCAGCAAATGAAGGCGGAATGGAATATCCGGGAATTGTTTTTTGCGGATGGGAATCTAAAGGAAAAGATTTATGGGGAGTTACAGATCATGAATTTGGGCACAACTGGTTTCCTATGATTGTAGGTTCAAACGAACGATTATTTGCATGGATGGATGAAGGTTTTAATACTTTTATAAACTCAATAAGTACTGCAGAATTTAATAAAGGCGAGTATAATGATGAAGCAACAGATTTACACAAAACAGCAGAGTCATTCACAAGACCTGATTTAGAAACCATAATGAGTTCTCCGGACAATATGAAGGAAGCTAATATTGGTATGTTGTGTTATTTTAAACCAAGTTCAGGTTTGGTAATTTTAAGAGAACAAATTTTAGGAAAAGAACGTTTTGATACTGCTTTCCGTACTTACGTAGAACGTTGGGCTTACAAACATCCACAGCCGGATGACTTTTTCAGATCTATGGAAAATGTTGCAGGTGAGGATTTAAGCTGGTTTTGGAGAAGCTGGTACGTAAACAACTGGCGTTTTGACCAAGGTATAAAATCAATTAAATATGTAAAAAACGATCCATCAAAGGGAGTTGTAATTACAGTTGAAAATTTTGATAAAATGCCAATGCCAATTGTTGCAGAAGTTAAAACAAAAAGCGGTAAAGTTTCAAGAATAAACGTTCCTGTAGAAGTATGGCAGCGTAATAATGTATGGTCTTTCAAACATAATTCTACTGAAGAAATTGAAAGCATAACTTTAGATCCTGATCATGTTTTTCCAGATCATAACGAAAGTAATAATGTTTGGACAGCAGGAAAAGGGCAAGTAGAAAAAGATATTATTTTAGATGGTTATTTAGGATCATATTCAACTGCAAGAGCTCCATTAAAAATTGATTTTACCGAAAAGAATAGTACATTAAATGTTGAAATTACAAACTTTCCTAAATTTACGGTAACTCCTGTAGAAAACGAAAAAGATGCTTTTCAATCTACAAGTGCCGGATTAAAATTTAAATTTAACGATGCAAAAACAGGATTTGATATGATAATTTTAGGTAACGGACAATCTATTCCGTTTACAAAAAATTAAAAATTATGATTCTAAAATATTTAAAACCCGATAGTTATTTGGTAACTATCGGGTTTTTTGGTTTGTTTCAGGTCTAATGTTTCAGGTTTCAAGTTTCAAGTTCCAAGTTTCAGGTTTGCATGACCAATGTCAAATTCTAATTTTAAAAAAAAACTCAGAACCTCAGAATCTCAAAAAATAACATTACATTAAAAAAATGTTAGAATTTTAATTTTTTGTTTTGTAAATAAAAAAATAGTGTACTTTTGCACCGATGAATAAAATAAGTTTAAATATAACTTCTTTGTCACGGACAAACTCACCTGTAACTTCTCCCGAAGTACGGATGCTATCTCTATAGTATTCACAGAGTTTTTCGCCGCGTATTTATTTATATTCATTTTTCATTTTGAAATCACACCATTTGTCCATTGGACAAACATATCCTAAAAGTATATATTATTTTTTGAATTTTCTTAATCAAGTTTTTGATTTTGAGAATGTTACTTCTATTTTGTCTATTTTTATTGGATTGATTTTTGGATTTCAAACTAAACAATACGTTTTAATTTTTAACTCTAACTTCAACTATTGAAATGAAAATCTCTATTGTTGTAACTCAGGAAGAACACTTCAAATTCGCACAGGAAATTTGCGATACAATAGAATCATCTGCCTTGTTAAGAGGTACAGGGATTGCTAAAAGAACTCCTGAATACATTCAGAAAAAAATGTCGAACGGTGATGCGATGATTGCTTTGGCAGATGGAAAATTTGCAGGTTTTTGTTATATCGAAAGTTGGCAGCACGGAAAATTCGTGGCACATTCAGGATTAATTGTACATCCGGATTATAGAAGTTTAGGTTTGGCCAAAAAAATCAAATCAAAAGTCTTTGATTATTCCTTAAAAAGATATCCAGACGCTAAGATATTTGGTATTACAACCGGTTTGGCTGTAATGAAAATCAACTCTGAGTTAGGGTACAAACCAGTGCCTTTCTCTGAACTTACAACAGATCCAAGTTTTTGGTCTGGCTGTAAAACCTGTACCAATTATGAAATTCTAAAAAGCAAAGAAAACAAAATGTGTCTTTGTACAGGAATGTTGTACGACCCTAAAGAAAAACAAAAAGATCCGCCAAAACACCCTTTTAACGAAGCTGTTTTGAACAGATTAAGAAAAATAAAACAAGCTTTATTTTTAAATAAACTATTGTCGTTTATTTTTTTACCCTAAGAATAATTACAAAAAAGAAATCTCAAACTTGCTAAATACGAAAGTATTAGCCTAAATTATAAAAAAATGAAAAAAGTTGTATTAGCTTATAGTGGAGGATTAGATACCTCGTATTGTTTGAAATATTTAAAAAATGAAAAAGGATACGAAGTTCACACCGTACTTGTAGATACAGGAGGATTTGATGCAGAAGAATTAACAGCAATTGAAAAAAGAGCTTATGAATTAGGAAGCGCGCAACACGCCAACCTAACAATCATAGATAAATATTACGATAAAGCGATAAAATATTTGATTTTCGGAAATGTATTAAAAAACAATACTTATCCATTATCAGTAAGTGCAGAGCGTGTTTTTCAGGCAATTGAAGCTATAAAATATGCTAAAAAAGTAGGAGCAAGCGCGATCGCACATGGAAGTACAGGTGCAGGAAATGATCAAATTCGTTTCGATTTGATTTTCCAGACCATAGCTCCGGAAATTGAAATTATTACACCAATTAGAGATTTAAAATTGTCAAGACAAGAAGAAGTGGATTATTTAGCTAAAAACGGCGTTCATTATTCTTGGGAAAAAGCGCAATATTCGATCAATAAAGGACTTTGGGGAACAAGCGTTGGAGGAAAAGAAACCTTAACCTCAAGCCAGCCATTGCCAAGTGAAGCTTATCCTTCGCAATTGCAAAAAGAAGGCGAAGAGAAAGTGACTTTACATTTTGAACAAGGAGAATTAGTTGCCTTAAACGGTAAAAAAGATGCTCCTGAAAACAATATTGTAAAACTTGAAAAACTGGCAAATGCATACGCAATTGGTAGAGATATTCACGTAGGAGATACCATTATCGGGATTAAGGGAAGAGTTGGTTTTGAGGCTGCTGCGCCATTAATTATCATCAAAGCGCACCATTTATTAGAGAAACATACACTTGGTAAATGGCAGCAATACTGGAAAGAACAATTAGGAAACTGGTACGGAATGTTGTTTCATGAAGGTCAGTTTTTAGATCCTGTAATGCGTAACATTGAAACATTTTTGCAGGACACACAAAAAACAGTAAATGGAACTGTAACTGTTTCGTTAAAACCATACCATTTTTCGCTTGACGGAATCGAATCTAAAAATGATTTGATGAACACTGGTTTTGGTCAATACGGAGAAATGAACAATGCCTGGACGTCTGACGATGCAAAAGGATTTATTAAGATTTTAGGAAATGCGCAAAACATATTTTCATCTGTAAACCATTTAGATCATGATTAATATCGGAATAATTGGTGGTTCGGGCTATACGGCCGGGGAGCTTATCAGAATATTAATGTATCATCCTAATGTAAACATCGATTTTGTTTACAGCACAACAAATTCGGGTAAACCGCTTTCTGTGGCGCACCACGATTTGATGGGAGATATTGAAATGAATTTTACTGATAAAATAAATCCGGATGTAAATGTTGTTTTCTTGTGTTTAGGTCACGGAAAGTCGATTTCATTTTTACAGGAAAATCAATTTGCAAGTCATACAAAAATCATCGATTTAGGAAATGATTTCAGATTGAATAAAGACGCTCATTTTGAAGGAAAAGATTTTATTTACGGTTTACCCGAATTGAATAAAGCAGACATCAAAAAAGCAAATTACATTGCAAATCCAGGCTGTTTTGCTACGGCGATTCAATTGGCTTTGTTGCCTTTAGCAAAACATGATTTGTTGAATAATGACGTTCATATTAATGCAACAACCGGAAGTACCGGCGCAGGAGTCGGACTTTCAGAAACATCGCATTTCAGTTGGAGAAACAACAATATGTCGCATTATAAAGCATTTGAACACCAGCATTTAGGAGAAATTTCAGAAAGTCTGGTTCAGTTGCAGGATGATTTTGAAAGTGAATTGCTTTTTATTCCAAACAGGGGCGATTTTCCAAGAGGGATTTTTGCAACCTTATATACAATTTCAGACGAAAGTCTGGAACAAACTGTTGCTAAATACGAAGAATTCTATAAAAATGAACCGTTTGTGACTGTTACAACGACAAATATCAATATGAAACAAGTCGTGCAAACCAACAAATGTATCATTAGTTTAATGAAAAAAGGAAACCGGATTTTGATTACCTCAATCATTGACAATTTAACCAAAGGTGCTTCAGGACAAGCGATTCAAAACATGAATTTGATGTTCGGATTAGAAGAAACCACAGGTTTACATTTGAAACCAAGCGGATTTTAGGAAAAATTTGTTTCAGGTTTAAAGTTTCAAGTTTGTACGTTCTGTACGTAACTTGAAATAAGAATACTGAAACTTAAATCAGTTTCAAGTTCAAAGTTCCAAGTTTCACGTTCTGTGCCAACTTGAAACTTGAAACCTGAAACAAAACAAACAAAAAAACATGAATTTATTCAACGTATACCCACTTTACGATATAACACCTGTAAAAGCAGTAGATTGCACGATTACAGACAATAACGGAGTAGAATATTTAGACTTATATAGCGGACATGGCGTAATTTCGATTGGCCACACGCAACCGGATTATGTAGCCAAACTGAAAAATCAACTGGATCATTTAGGATTTTATTCAAATGCAATTCAGAATCCTTTGCAGGTAGAATTGGCACAGAAATTAGGCAAACTTTCAGGATTAGAAAATTATGAATTGTTTTTATGCAGTTCAGGAGCCGAAGCAAACGAAAATGCTTTAAAATTAGCTTCTTTCCATAACGGAAAATCAAGAGTTATAGCTTTTCATAATTCTTTCCACGGAAGAACTTCTGCAGCCGTTGCTGTTACCGATAATAAAAAAATTGTTGCGCCAATAAATGCACAGCAAGTCGTTACTTTTTTACCCCTAAACCAAATTGAATTAGTGGAAGCTGAATTGGCAAAAGGAGATGTTTCGGCCGTAATTATCGAAGGAATTCAGGGAGTTGGAGGTTTAGACCAGGGAACAACAGAATTTTTTCAGGCTTTAGAAAAAGCATGTAAAAAACATGATGTGGTTTTAATTTTAGACGAAGTACAATCAGGATATGGAAGAAGCGGAAAATTCTTCGCTTTCCAACATCACGGAATCAACGCTGATATTATTTCAGTTGCAAAAGGAATGGGGAATGGATTTCCGGTTGGAGCCATTTTAATTTCACCAAAATTTGAAGCAAGTTTTGGATTATTAGGCACAACTTTCGGCGGAAGCCATTTATCTTGTGCAGCAGGAATCGCGGTTCTTGATGTAATAGAAAAGCTAAATTTAATTGATAACGTAAACGAAGTTTCGGCTTATTTTTCAGAACAAATAAAACAAGTTCCGGGAATCAAACAAGTAAAAGGAAAAGGTTTAATGCTTGGTGTTGAATTTGATTTTGACGTTTCTGCTTTAAGAAAAAAACTAATCATCGAAAAACACATTTTTACAGGAAGTGCCAACAACAAAAATCTGTTAAGAATTTTACCGCCACTTACAGTAAAAAAATCAGACATAGATACTTTTATAGTAGCTTTAAAAGAAAGTTTAGAAGAACTTCAAAATTAAATATATTCATCCTAACAGGTTTTAAAACCTGTTAGGCATATTATAAGTTTCAATTAGACGAAACAACCAAAAAACAACCAACCAACTAGAAATTATGAATCCATTATCAATCGAAAAACGCAATCTCGTTTTGCATGCTATGGCAAAGCTGGTCGAGCAGGAGCGGAGTCAAATAATTCTAACCAACCAGGAAGATTTATTGGCTTACGACGGTTCAGATTTAGCGATGGAAGAACGCCTGAAAGTAGATGATAAAAAAGTCGATGAGATGATTTTATCTTTAAATCAATTGGCTTCGCAGGAAGATCCTGTTGGAGTAGAGCGTTTTCATTTTGTTCATGATAATGGAATCAAAGTAGTCAATAAAACCGCAGCATTCGGAACCATATTAATTATTTACGAATCACGTCCCGACGTTACAATAGAAGCTGGTGGAATTGCCTTTAAATCCGGAAATAAGATTTTATTAAAAGGAGGAAAAGAATCATTAAAATCAAATTTAAAAATTGTTGATTTATGGCATCAGGCTCTTGAAGAAAACGGAGTATCGAAAGATTGGGTAGATTATTTGAATTTTAATCGTGCTGAAACGCAGGCTTTCTTAGAAAAACCAACTCAAAAAGTCGATTTAATTGTGCCAAGAGGTGGAGAAAAATTAATTGAGTTTGTCAAGCAACACGCGACTTGTCCCGTAATTGTAAGCGGTCGCGGAAATAATTTCGTTTACGTTCATGAAAATGCAGATACAGATTTGGCTTTAAAAATAATTTTGAATGCTAAAACCTCTAAAATTTCGGCTTGCAATGCTTTGGATAAAGTTTTAATCGACTCGAGATTACCTAATTTTGAAGGTTTTGTCGCCATGTTAATTGAAGCTTTAATTGAAAATAAAGTAGAAGTAATCGTTGATCAATCATTAGAAAATTTCGAAAATACAGAAACACTTCAAAACGAAGATATTTGGTATGAAGAGTTTCTTGATTATAAAATCGTCATCGGAACAATTGATTCTGAAGAACATGCAATTGAAAAAATCAATAAATATTGCGGCGGACATTCGGCAGCAATAATTACAAAAGAGGATAATATTGCAAAAAAATTCATGGAATCAGTTGACGCCGCTGCAGTTTATCACAACGCCTCAACCCGTTTTACAGACGGCGGACAGTTTGGCCTTGGCGGAGAATTAGCCATAAGCACCGATAAATTACACCAACGCGGACCAATTGGTTTACAGCATCTTGTAACAAATAAATGGTACGTTTACGGAGAAGGACAAATAAGATAATGAGACTTCTTAGATTGTTAGACATCTTAGAATTTTAGATTATTAAATTTGGAATTTAATTAAGAACAAAGCTTTGCGAACTTTGCGTTTGTAAACACATAGGAATATAAAAACCTTAGCGCCTTTGCGGTAAAAAGAAACTTAGTGCCTTCGTGCCTTTGTGGCAAAACCAAAACAAAAATGAGCAAAAAACGGATTTTATTAAAAATAGGAAGTAATACTTTAACCAAAGAAACCAATCATATTTCACGGGGAAAGATTGAAGATATTGGTATGCAGATCGCCGCTTTAAACAAAGATTACGAATTTGTAATCGTGAGTTCAGGAGCGATCGCAGCCGCTAAACAATTTGTAAAACTAGAAAGCAAAGGCAAAGAAATTGCGTTAAAACAAGCCTTAGCTTCAATTGGACAACCCCATTTAATGCGGATTTTCCATGAAAATTTCAGTGATTTAGGATTATTGACATCACAATGTTTATTGTCTTATTCAGATTTTGAAAAAGAACAATCGAAAGTAAATATTGTCAATACGATAAATGTTTTGGTCGAGAACAATTATATTCCGATTATTAATGAAAACGACACCGTTGCCACAGATGAGATTCGGTTTGGAGATAATGATAAATTAGCAGCATTAACGGCGGTTCTTTTAAATGTTGATATTCTGATTATTGCGACTAATACAAACGGAATTTACACGAAAGATTCTATTCACGATGAAAATCCTGAAACGATAAAATTGGTAAACGATCTAAAAGTATTAGAAAAAGAAATCGGAGATTCAAAATCATCGCACGGAACAGGCGGAATGCAATCCAAAATCGAAGCAGCCGGAATCGCAAAAGCCGCCAACATAGAAACCTGGATCGTCAACGGGTTAAATGATAATTTTATTTTAAAAGCATTAGAAGGAGAAATTCCTTTTACTAAGATTATTTAATAGTTTATATATACAGCCACGAATTCACGAATTTTATTTCGATAAAAATTAAATTTTAATTCGTGAATTCGTGGCAGAAAAAACAAAGAAACAATGAATTATATTTCAATACAAGATATCGACTCATTATCAAAATGGGTAAAAAGCGCATTAAAAATAAAGAAGAACCCGCTTAAAAATCAAGACTTAGGGAAAAATAAAACTCTGGGAATGTTATTCTTTAACCCGAGTTTAAGAACGCGTTTGAGTACTCAAAAAGCAGCTATAAACTTAGGAATGAACGTTATGGTGATGAATTTTACCAACGAAGGCTGGACATTAGAATTCGAAGACGGAGCAGTTATGGATTCCGGTGCTTCAGAACATATTAAGGAAGCAGCCGAAGTAGTATCTCAATATTGTGATATCATCGCGATTCGTGCATTTGCAGGTTTGGTAGACAAAGAAAAAGATTATGCTGAAACGGTAATTTCAGGATTCTTGAAACACGCAACGGTTCCAATAGTGAATATGGAAAGCGCCGTTCGTCATCCAATGCAATCCTTGGCAGACGCTATTACGATGGAAGAATACAAAACAAAGCACAAACCAAAAGTAGTACTTTCGTGGGCGCCGCACCCAAAAGCTTTGCCTCAGGCAGTTGCAAATTCATTTGTAGAAATGATGCAAATGCAAAAAGACATGGATTTTGTAATCACGCATCCTGAAGGTTACGAATTGAGCCCGGAAATTACAAAAGACTGCAAAATTGAATACGATCAAAACAAAGCGTTCGAAAATGCCGATTTTGTTTACGTAAAAAACTGGAGTAACTTCAACGACTACGGAAAAGTGACCAATATAGATTCAAACTGGACCGTTACAGCCGAAAAAATGGCATTAACCAACAACGGAAAATTTATGCATTGTCTTCCGGTTCGTCGTAACGTAATTGTAACCGATGAAGTTATTGACAGCGAAAATTCAATCGTAATTCAGCAAGCCAATAACAGAACGTATTCGGCACAATTAGTTTTACAAAAGATTTTGAAGAAAATGTAGTTAAAAGCTACTAAGTTTCTAAGATACTAAGCTGCTACGTATTTTTAGAATTTTAGAATAAATCTTAGCAGCTTAGAATCTTAGCACCTCAGAAACTTATGAGAGTTACCGTAATAAAAATTGGCGGAAATATAATCGACAATCCCACCGAATTAGAACAATTCTTAACCGATTTTTCTAAAATCGAAGGATATAAAGTTTTAGTTCATGGAGGTGGAAAATCGGCTACAAAAATGGCGCAAAGTATTGGTTTAGTTCCGCAAATGATTGAAGGCCGTCGAATTACTGATGCGGCAATGCTTGATGTTGTGGTAATGATTTACGCCGGACAAATTAATAAAGATGTTGTCGCACAATTGCAGGCAAAAAATAACAACGCAATGGGATTTTCAGGCGCTGACGGAAATTTGATTCAGTCAACAAAAAGAAATCACCCAACAATAGATTATGGTTTTGTAGGCGATGTAAAACAAGTCAATACAAAGTTATTGGCAACTTTACTTGAAGCCGGAATAGTTCCCGTTTTCTGTGCCATCACACACGACAAAAACGGACAATTATTAAACACAAATGCCGACACTATTGCAAGCGAATTATCAATTGCATTATCTGAAGTTTTTGATGTTACGCTAACGTACTGTTTTGAAAAACAAGGTGTTTTGCAAGATTCAGAAGATGATTCTTCTGTAATCACAGAAATCAACGAAGAACTTTACAATAAACTAAAAGTCGAAAAAGTAATCCATTCCGGTATGATTCCGAAACTGGATAATTGTTTCAATAGTTTATCAAGAGGCGTTCAGAAAATCAAGATTGGGCATCACAAAATGCTTCAAAACCCAGACGTTTTACATACAACGATTACATTATAAAGAAAAAAGTTGCTAAGTTGCTAAGAAACTAAGACTTTTGCAATCTTAGAACCTCAGAAACTTAGTACCTCAGTACCTACTAAAAATGAAAAATATAGAAACGCTTACCCAGGAAGCAATTGCATTATTAAAGAATCTAATTGAGACGCCTTCATTTTCAAGTGAAGAAGATCAAACAGCACTTTTAATAGAAAATTGGTTCAATCAAAACGAAATTCCTTTCAATAGAGAAAACAATAATGTGTGGGCTTTCAATAAATATTTCGACAAAAATAAACCGACACTTTTACTAAATTCACACCATGATACCGTAAAGCCAAATCAGGCTTACACTAACGATCCGTTTAAAGCAATCGAAAAAGATGGTAAATTATTCGGATTAGGAAGCAATGATGCCGGAGGATGTCTGGTTTCATTATTAGCAACGTTTGTGCATTTTTACGAAAACCAAAACCTGTCTCATAATATTGTAATTGTGGCTTCCGCTGAAGAAGAAAGCAGCGGAAAAAACGGTTTAAACAGCGTTTTAAAACATTTGCCAGAGTTGGATTGCGCGATTGTGGGAGAACCAACTTTAATGCAACTAGCTGTAGCTGAGAAAGGTTTGTTAGTTCTTGATGTAAAAGTAAAAGGAACTGCAAGTCACGCCGCGCATCAAAACGAAGATAATTCATTATACAAATCAATTCCCGTAATGGAATGGTTTAAAAACTATAAATTCGATAAAATCTCTGAAGTTTTAGGTCCTGTAAAAATGACCGTAACGCAAATCAGTGCCGGAAAACAGCATAATGTTGTACCCTCAGAATGTGATTTGGTGGTAGATATTCGTGTAACCGACCGTTATTCTAATACCGAAATTCTTGACGTTGTAAAAGCAAACGTAAATGCCGAAGTAACGCCAAGATCCATGCATTTAAATGCGTCGTCTATTCCGGTTACTCACGGTTTAGTACAAGCCGGAATCGCTTTAGGAAGAACCACTTATGGCTCACCAACACTTTCAGATCAGTCTGTTTTGAGTTGCCAGTCATTAAAACTAGGGCCAGGAGAAACACTGCGTTCACATTCAGCAGATGAATTTATTTTCATCAACGAAATAGAAGAAGGAGTCGATTTGTATATCAAAATACTAACCGATTTCTTTAAATTATAATAAAATTATAACCGCCACGAATTCACGAATTTATATCTTCAAAGATTATCAAAAATAATTCGTGAATTCGTGGCGAAATTAAACGTAAAGATTGGAAAGATCTAAAAATCTAAGAAGTCTAAAAATCTAAAATCTACCTATGAAACTTTGGGAAAAAGGAATTGCAACAGACAAACAAATCGAACATTTCACCGTAGGAAACGATCGTGAACTGGATTTGGTTCTTGCAAAATATGATGCTTTAGGTTCAATCGCACATGCCAAAATGCTTGGGCAGATTGGGTTGTTAACTACAGAAGAAACAACTTCTTTGGTTGATGCTTTAAACGAAATCATTGCAGATGTTGCAAAAGGAAACTTCGAAATCGAAGACAGTTTTGAAGATGTTCACTCAAAAATAGAATATTTATTGACGGTAAAACTTGGCGATGCCGGAAAAAAAATCCATACCGCACGTTCACGTAACGATCAGGTTTTAGTAGATGTTCATTTGTATTTAAAAGATGAATTAAAAGCGATAAAAGAACAGGTAAAAACATTGTTTGATTTATTAATGGAATCGGCAGAAAAGCACCAGAACGTTTTATTGCCGGGATATACGCATTTGCAAATCGCAATGCCATCGTCATTCGGAATGTGGTTTTCAGCTTACGCCGAAAGTTTCATTGATGATGTTACGATGTTAAATGCAGCTTTAAAAATTGTAGATCAAAACCCATTAGGATCTGCGGCAGGTTACGGAAGTTCTTTCCCAATCAACAGAACTTTCACCACTCAGGAACTAGGTTTCGAAACTCTGAAATTCAACGCCGTTGCTGCTCAAATGAGCCGCGGAAAAGCAGAAAAAACTGTTGCTTTTGCAATGGCAAGTGTAGCTGGAACGTTATCAAAATTTGCAATGGATGTTTGTTTGTATATGAGCCAGAATTTTGATTTCATTGGTTTACCGCCACATCTTACAACAGGTTCAAGCATTATGCCTCATAAAAAGAATCCTGATGTATTCGAATTAATCAGAGGAAAATGCAACAAGATTCAGGCACTTCCATACGAAATTACTTTGATCACGAATAATTTACCAAGCGGTTATCACAGAGATTTACAGCTTTTGAAAGAAGGTTTGTTTCCGGCGCTTCAAAACCTTAAAGCATGTTTGGATATTGCGATTTTCTCGGTAAAAGATATTACAGTAAAAGATAATATTTTAAAAGATAAAAAATACGATTACCTGTTTACGGTAGATACTTTAAACGAAATGGTTGTTGCCGGAATGCCTTTTAGAGATGCATACAAAGCCGTTGCAGAACAATTGGAAGCAGGAACCTATCAATCTCCAAAAGAAACCAAACACACACACGAAGGCAGTATTAATAATTTGTGTTTAGATGCTATCAAAGATAAAATGAAAGCTTCTTATTAATTAGAGAAGCTAAAAAGTTAAAGCCCGAATCGAAAGATTTGGGTTTTTTGGTTTTAAGTAACATTTAAAGTTTGACAATAATCATCTTACAAATAAAAATGAATTACTAAATCAAAAACACTATTTTTGATTTACACTTTTGTAAATATAAAAATATGAGGAACTTCGAAGAAAAGGCTACCAAAGCATTATTAGATAAAAATCTAATTACAGAAAATCAATATCAGGAAATTTTTGCTTATCGAAATCTGAATATTTTTTCGCTTAATGCCGAATTAAAGTTTTTTCTGTATTTGTCGGTTTTGCTATTTACTTCGGGAATTGGAGTTTTAATTTATAAAAACATTGATAGCATTGGGCACATTGCAATTCTTTCGTTATTATTAATTGTTATAGTAGTTTGTTTTTACTTCTGTTTTAAAAACGCAAAAGGATTCCAGAAATCAGAAACAATTTTTGAAAATCCTGTTTTAGAATATCTGGTTTTGGCCGCTAATATCCTCACGTGTATTTTTATAGGATATTTGCAATTTCAGTATAAACCTTTCGGTACACATTACGGATTAGCAACTTTAATCCCAACAATTGTGAGTTTTTTTTGTGCCTATTATTTCGATAATAAAAGTGTTTTAGCCATTGCAATCACTGGCTTAGCGGCTTATATAGGACTTTCGGTGACACCAAGGGATTTGCTGAACAATGATTTTTATTCTAACGAAACCTTAAGTTATTCGGCTATTGTACTTGGGGGGTTACTGATTTTGTGGACGATTTATAGTGCCAGAATAGCACTTAAAACCCATTTTAATCTTATTTACCTAACTTTTGCCTTGCATATCATTAGCATTGCAGCCATCAGCAATTTAGTAAGTGATGATAATGGTATTTGGTTTGTTTTCGGTCTAATTTTGGGCGGTTCCTCTTATTATTTTTATAAAGCAAGTCACGAATATCAAGCAATGTCTCTGTATGTTTTTATGATTATATACGCTTATATCGGCATAAACATATTTGTGTTTAGAATTTTTGAGAATATTGATTTTTCGGATATATGGATGTTATTCGTCTTTATGTTGCCGGCTTATTTCATAGGTTCTATAATATTGTTTATTAAATTAATTAAAAAATTTCATAAAGAAATTGCAGAATGATAGTATACAATAAAGAGTTATTAAACGATTTGGCCCTATTGGAAGAAGCAAATTCTTTGCAACACGGAGGTTTTATAAGTAAAGAACAAAAAGATTTAATTAAAAAACAATTGCCGGACTTTAAAATGCATAGCAATATTTTGGTACGATTAGGATTCTTTTTGCTGGGATCATTTTTGTATTCATCAATATGTAGCGCAGTTTCATTGCTTGGACTTGCCGGAGAAGAATTCTTTTTCAAAATTTGCTGTTATATTTTTATAGTAATTGGTTTTATCGGGTCAGAATTACTGGCGACTAAAAATTATTACAAACACGGTTTAGACGATGCTTTTGTTTTGGGAACGATTTTAAATGTAGGATTTGCTGTTGCCATAACTACAGAAGGATATGAATTAATAATTGCAGTTTTCATGGCAATTGCTTCCTTTGTAATGTACAGACGCTATTTGAATTTGCCGTCAATGCTTGTTTTTTGCTTGGCCGCTTCTGCAGTTTTATTTTATGGTTTGTTTGAGTTTGGCGCCATCGGAAAAACTATTTTACCATTTGTAGCGATGTTATTTTCGGCTGGATTTTATTTTTTTACGAAAAAATTACTCCAGAATCTAACGCAAATTTATCATTATAAAGGAATTCTTTTGGCAAATAGTTTCTGTTTGATTCTCTTTTATCTTTCCTGCAATTATTTGGTAGTAAGAGAGCTTTCGGTAATGCTTTTAGGAAACGAAGTGCTGCCTGGAAAAGACATTCCATTTGCGATTTTTTTCTATGCTTTTACGATTATCGTTCCGATTGTTTATTTGGCGCAAGCCTTAAAAACAAAAGACAGGATCATGCTTTGGATCAGCTTTCTGGCAATTGGTTTTTCAATTTACACCATCAGATTTTATTATTCGGTTTTACCTATAGAAGTAGCGTTAACTTTTGGCGGATTAGTATTGTTTGCAATCGCTTATTTTTCGATTAAAAATTTAAAAAATAAAGAGACCGGTTTGACTTTTAAACCGGACAGAATCAATAACTCAAATGTATTTTTAAACGCCGAAGCTTTAATTGTAGCTTCAACATTCGGCTTAAAGCCAGAAGTAAAACCGGCAGATTCTCCAATGGATTTTGGAGGCGGAGGTTTTAGTGGAGGAGGTTCAGAAGGAACTTTTTAGTTTTTTACCATTAAGATATTAAGAAAATTAAGTTTAAACCCTAATGAACCTTAATATCTTAATGGTGAAAAATAATTTTTCAGACTTTATTTTTTAAGCCTTCAACAGTAATATCACTATGCGAAACATCGTAAACAGCTTTTCCGCTTTTGATTAAAATCAATTGCGGTGATTCGTGATACACATTAAATCGATTTGCAATTTCATTTGAAATATCCCTGTGCGCAATCAGATCTAAAAAATAAGCATCAACTACATTTTCCAAATCAAATTCACGCTCAAATTGCTTCAATGCCATACGGCTAATGCTGCATCTTGTGCTGTGTTTGAAAATCACAACAGGTTTTTCATTTGATACAGCTTCTATTTGTGTTAATTGCGATAAATCAGTTAATTCTATCCAATTTATATTACTTTTTGGAGAATCGGTATTCTCTGAACTTCCGAAGATTGAATTTAAAAAACTCATATTTGACTTGTTTTATGACTTTTTGACGTTAAAAATGGATCGAGATCCAGTGTTTAATGCCGTTTTGTCTGTGTTTTTAGTATGGAATGTAATTTGAATGTTCTGATGCAAAGTTATATCATTATAATGGAAAAATTTAATTCAATAAATTGTAATTTTAATGATATCGATTATTTAAACTAAAAATCAATCATAAATCGTATACATATGAACATAAATAAATTTACTATTAAGTCGCAAGAAGCCATTCAGCTTTCGCAGCAATTGGCCCAACGTAATGGACAGCAACAAATTGAAAACGAACACATTTTTAAAGCTATTTTTGAAGTAGACGAAAATGTGGCACCATTTATTTTGAAGAAACTGAACGTTAACGTGCCTTTGTTTTTACAAATATTAGATTCAACCATTCAAAGCTTTCCTAAAGTTTCAGGAGGTGATATTATACTTTCCCGCGATGCAAACAAAGCATTGAACGAAGCCGAAATCATTGCTCAGAAAATGAACGACGAATATGTTTCTATCGAACATTTAATCCTGGCCATTTTCGATTCAAAAAGCAAAGTTTCTCAGATTTTAAAAGATCAGGGCGTTACCGGAAAAGGCTTAAAAGCGGCAATCGAAGAACTTCGTAAAGGCGAAAGAGTAACATCAGCTTCAGCTGAAGAAACGTATAATTCATTAAATAAATACGCTAAAAACTTAAATGAATTAGCGCGTACCGGAAAATTGGATCCTGTTATTGGCCGTGATGAAGAAATTCGTCGTGTATTACAGATTCTAACACGCAGAACTAAAAATAACCCAATGTTGGTTGGAGAACCAGGAGTTGGTAAAACCGCTATTGCAGAAGGTTTAGCGCATAGAATTGTTGATGGAGATGTACCTGAAAACCTGAAAGATAAAATTGTTTTTTCACTAGATATGGGTGCACTTATTGCCGGTGCAAAATACAAAGGAGAATTCGAAGAGCGTTTGAAATCAGTCGTAAAAGAAGTTACGGCTGCAGAAGGTGATATCGTTTTATTTATTGATGAGATTCATACACTTGTAGGTGCGGGTGGAGGAGAAGGCGCAATGGATGCGGCAAATATCCTGAAACCGGCTTTGGCCCGTGGAGAATTAAGGGCAATTGGAGCTACGACTTTAGATGAATATCAAAAATATTTTGAGAAAGATAAAGCGTTGGAACGTCGTTTTCAAAAGGTTTTAATTGATGAACCGGATACTGAAAGTGCGATTTCAATTTTGCGTGGAATTAAAGAAAAATACGAAACACATCATAAGGTTCAAATTAAAGATGAGGCAATTATTGCAGCAGTTGAACTTTCGCAACGTTATATTACGAATCGTTTTTTACCGGACAAAGCTATTGATTTGATGGACGAAGCAGCTTCTAAACTGCGTATGGAAATCAATTCAAAACCAGAAGAATTAGATGTTTTGGATCGTAAAATCATGCAGTTAGAAATTGAGATTGAAGCCATTAAACGTGAAAAAGAAGAAAGCAAACTGAAAATCCTTCACATGGATTTGGCTAACCTGAAAGAAGAACGCAACGAAATCTATGTAAAATGGAAATCTGAAAAAGATATTGTTGACGGAATTCAGGCAGTAAAACAAGAAATTGAAGATTTTAAATACGAAGCAGAACGCGCAGAACGTGACGGCGATTACGGAAAAGTAGCCGAAATTCGTTACGGAAAAATCAAAGAAGCACAGGAACGTCTTGATATTCTTCAAAAACAATTACAAGAATACCAATCAGGAACTTCCTTGATTAAAGAAGAAGTGACCCGTGAGGATATTGCAGAAGTTGTGGCAAAATGGACCGGAATTCCGGTTATGAAAATGCTTCAGACAGAAAGAGAAAAACTGCTTCATCTGGAAGAAGAATTACACAGAAGAGTAGTGGGCCAGGAAGAAGCAATTGAAGCCGTAAGCGACGCCGTTCGCAGAAGTCGTGCAGGTTTGCAGGATATGAAAAAACCAGTTGGAACCTTCTTATTTTTAGGTACAACCGGAGTGGGTAAAACGGAGTTGGCAAAAGCTTTGGCAGAATATCTTTTTGACGACGAAAATGCCATGACGCGTATCGATATGAGTGAGTATCAGGAACGTCACAGCGTGAGCCGTTTAGTGGGAGCGCCTCCGGGATATGTAGGTTATGATGAAGGCGGACAATTGACTGAAGCTGTTCGTAGAAAACCATATTCTGTAATTTTGTTAGACGAGATTGAGAAAGCGCATCCGGATACATTCAATATTTTATTGCAGGTTTTGGATGAAGGCCGATTAACCGATAACAAAGGTCGTTTGGCCGATTTTAAAAATACAATTATCATTATGACTTCTAATATGGGAAGTCAGATTATACAAGAGAAATTCGAGAACTTAAAAGGCGGAATTGAAGCCGCAACCGAAGCTGCAAAAACAGAAGTTTTAGGATTGTTGAAACAAACAGTTCGTCCGGAATTTATAAACCGTATCGACGAAATCGTAATGTTTACACCTTTAACAGTCGATAATATTTCGAGAATTGTGAGTTTACAGCTTAAGAGTGTTACAAAAATGCTGGCGCTGCAAGGCATTGCAATGGATGCAACACCAGAAGCAATTGCATATTTATCAGACAAAGGTTTTGATCCGCAATTTGGTGCAAGACCGGTAAAACGTGTGATTCAGAGAGAAGTGCTGAATCAATTGTCAAAAGAAATTTTGGCAGGAAACATTGCTACAGACAGTATTATTTTGATAGATGCTTTCGATGGGAAATTGGTTTTTAGAAATCAAACCCAACCAATAGAATAATTGTTTGGTTTATTTTTTTTGGTTTTATTTTTTTGAGGGAAAAAACACCAGTCAAAAGGCTGGTGTTTTTTTTATATATTAAAATCCGTGAATCATGAAACTTTTTGCAAAAGTATTATAAAAAGATTTTCTGATTAATTAAGGATCTTTACGAAACTATAATTTTATTAAAAAATTAATTTATTAAAAAAAGAAAAATAACATAAAACAAAATTACTATGAATAACTTATTTAGAGGATTATTAGCGGGTTACGGTGCGAAAAAATTAGGAGGCGGATGCTTTGGGACTATTTTTGTATTTATTATTATATGGGTTTTATTAGGCCAATGCAGCCGTTAATTTTTTAGGATTTAATTAAACCAAAAAAAGTAGTAAATTCGCGCAAATAAACAAATAAAATGGCGTCAGGTTTTTTCGTACTATTAGATGATATCGCAGCAATTATGGATGATGTTGCAGTAATGAGTAAAGTTGCAGCAAAAAAAACAGCTGGTATTTTAGGCGATGATTTGGCCGTAAATGCAGAGAAAGCTTCAGGATTTGCTTCATCTCGCGAACTTCCGGTTTTGTGGGCAATCAGTAAAGGTTCACTTCTTAACAAAGTAATCATTTTGCCAATTGCATTTTTATTGAGCGCTTTTTTTCCAATTGCAATCATTGTAATTCTGGTACTTGGCGGACTTTTTTTAGCTTATGAAGGAGCCGAAAAAATATACGAATATATATTTCCGCATGAACATGAAGAATCAGAAGGAATAACTGATGAAATTTTGACAGAAGAACAAATTCTGGAAGCTGAAAAAGGCAAAGTAAAATCAGCAATTGTAACCGATTTTATCTTATCAGTCGAAATCGTAATTATTGCGCTTGGAACCGTAATTGGCAAACCCATCTTACAGCAAATTATAGTCGTATCGATCATTGCCGTTATTGCAACAATTGGTGTTTACGGAATTGTGGCACTGATTGTCAGAATGGACGAAGCAGGTTTTAAATTGATTCAAATCAGTAAAAAAGAGAAAAGCTTATCAAAATTTATTGGTAATATATTAGTAAAAGCGCTTCCGCTGGTTATCAAAGCTTTAACCGTAATTGGTACAATCGCTTTATTATTAGTTGCCGGAGGAATTTTTGTACATTATATTCCGTTTTTTCATCATTTATCGCCTCAAATTAGCCTTCCTTCAATTGTAAAAGAATTTGTAATTGGTTTGGTATTAGGGCTTGTGGTATTAGGGCTTGTAAATCTGGTTAAAAAAATCATTCCTAAGAAAACTAAGGCTGAATAAATTTATTTCCAAAATAAAAATTTAAACATCAATCGAAAGGTTGGTGTTTTTTTTTGAAGCAAATCAATCATTTTCAAAAGACGTTTTGTCCCGCTATTCGCTATATCTTTTTATCCGCAAAAAAGCGAATAAAAAGGATATCGCTGCTATCGGGGCTAGACTAGAAATTTAATTTTCATAAGAAATAACGGTAGTTGCGTAATTTTTTTTCGATAAATAATAGTTTGATTTTTAGTTGTTTAATCCTTTATTGAAAATATTTAACATTTTGCCAAAGCAACTAAAGTTATACAGCTCCATCTTCATAGTAATTAACAATTAATTATTATTTTATATGAAAAATTTTAAATTTAAATCAGTTTTTGTAGTATTATTTTTAGCAACAGCATTAGTTTCTTGCAGTAATGACGATGACAAACCAACTCCTCCAGTACAAACTACAAAAACAGCTTTAGTAACAAAAATCGAAGGACCGGCAACCGGAAAAGTAAATGACGAACTTAGTTACGATGTTACTTTTGTAGTAGATAACGCTTGCGGAGAATTCAATAAAATCTCTGAAGTTACAATTGGAGCCGTAAAAGGATTACAAATAGAAGCAAAATATCCATCAGGAGTTTGCACACAACAAGTTCCGGATCCTAAAAAGACTGTTTACAAATTTAAATCAGCAACAAAAGGAACTTTCGAAATCAAATTCAAAAAATCAGAAACGGAATTCTTAATTCAAAAAGTAGTTATCGATTAATACCACTTTAAGTTGATAAATTAGGTTAGAAACCATTTTGCAAATATTTGATTCTTTTAAATGAATGAAATTTGTAAAGTGGTTTTTGGTTTATTTAAATAATTGTAGGAATTATAATTTTCGGATATTTTATAATTTAATTGAAGTGAAACAGATATAAGTTTTTTTTTCTTACATTTGTATTGTAATTCAAAAGCAGCCATGGAAAAAACTATAATCATAAAGCCAAATCCTAAAACAGTTTCTGTTTTGAAGAAATTGGTAGATTTAAAAGAAGAACATCGTAAAGAAGTTATATTAAGATTAAATAAGTAAAGTTAGTTCTTTATGTATCAATATATTTTAGAAGAGGGTCGTGACCCTCTTTTTTATTTTAGTACAAAATATGGTTTAAAATATTTTGTCACCTTTCGGAAAATGAATTTTGATAATGATTTTTTTGAAAATTTATATTCTGTAGATTTTGGAGAAACCAATAATCAGAAATTTTTTAATGATCCGGAAATAGAAAATACAATCACAGCTATTATAAATGATTTTCTTCTTAAAAATCCACTGTTTATACTGCATTATGTATGTGATAGCGTCGATCTTAAACAAGATTATAGAAAAAAACTATTTGACAAATGGTATATAAAAACAGAAAGAGATGAATTTTCTAAAGTTAATTTTCAGTATCCAATTCCGGAAGAAAATATGAATTATCATTTAGGATTTATTTTCAAAACTGAATTTTATGAGCTTGAAGAAGTTGTTCAAAAAGTAAATTTAGAATTAGATGAATTTACAAATTTAAAATAATTTTGATTTTAAATTTTCTTTAAAGGATAGGAATGAAAGAAACTCGGTATAAAAAGAATTTTTGGATGTTATATTATAGCTTTTTTAATAACGAGAAATTAACCAATATATCAATTATAGGGAAGAATTAGCAAGTGCCCAATTAGAAATTAAAAGGAGAAATTATTCACAAAAGATTTAGAAAAGAAACAGAAGATTGGTATTTTTAAATTTTTAGAAGAAAAATTATTTCGAAGATTTGGTAATAAACTTCAAAAGTAGCTGATCAAACTCGTTTTGAAATCCCTCTAAAAATTACTATTTTTGCAGTCTAAATTTTATGTCATGCCGAAAAGAAAATATAAAATAGCCGTTGTTCAGTTAAATTTGAACGACGTTGCCGAAAATAATCTTAAAAAATGTATTAGCTGGGTAAAAGATGCTGCCAATAAAGGCGCAGAAGTTATCCTATTGCCGGAATTATATAGCAGTCATTATTTTTGCCAAAGCGAAGATGTAGACAATTTTGCATTAGCTGAACCATTATACAGTACTTCATTTATTGCTTTTAGCGAATTGGCAAAAGAATTAGGAGTAGTAATTATTGTTCCTTTCTTCGAAAAAAGAATGGCCGGAATCTATCATAACAGTGCTTACATTATTGATACTGACGGAACAGAAGCTGGTTTATACCGTAAAATGCACATTCCGGATGATCCTCATTTCTATGAAAAATTCTATTTTACACCAGGAGATTTAGGTTTTCAGGCTATAGAAACTAAAATAGGAAAAGTAGGAACACTTATTTGCTGGGATCAATGGTATCCGGAAGCGGCTCGTATTACAGCATTAAAAGGCGCAGAAGTATTGTTTTATCCTACAGCAATTGGCTGGCATCCAAAAGAAAAAGAACAATACGGAGAAAATCAATATGGCGCATGGATGAACGTAATGAAAGGTCATGCTGTTGCAAACGGAGTTTTTGTTGCTGCCGCAAACCGAATTGGTTTAGAAAAATATATTGACGGAACTGAAGGAATCCAATTTTGGGGTGCGTCGTTTATTGCAGGTCCACAAGGAGAAATTTTAGCTCAGGCATCTCACGATCAGGAAGAAATTCTAATTGCCGAAGTTGATTTGGATTTACAGGAAAATGTACGTCAGAACTGGCCATTTTTCAGAGACAGAAGAATTGATGCTTTTGGAGATATCACAAAAAGAGCAATTGACTAATTAGTCAATTATTAAATAGTAAAAGGACAAAATTAATATTTTGTCCTTTTTTTATTTTACAAATCCAGAATAAAAAAAGAGCTGATTCAAATCTGAATCAGCTCTTTTTAAATATTTGTTGTATAGAATTAATTATTTCACCTGGAAAGTAACTCTTCTAACAATTTGACGTGCTTCTTTTGAATTTTTGTTTACAGAAGTATCTTCTCCGTTAGCAATAACATTCAATCTTGAAGCATCAATTCCTGCGTTTGTAGCAACTCTTTTCACAGCTTCAGCTCTTTTTCTTGATAATTCAGTATTATAACCTGAACTTCCAATTTCGTCAGCATATCCTATGATATCTGCAGATTTACCTGGATTGTTTTTCAAGTATTTTACTAAGAAATCAACACCAGAAAGAGAAGCATTTGTTGGTTTAGAAGAGTTAAAATCGAAATATACATTTACATATCCTCCGTTAATTAATTCTTCAACAGTATTATTTGTAACACCATCTTTACCATTTTGTCCATAAGTTTTTTCTAAGTAGCTTTCTAATTCATCCGGAACACCATTTTGGTTAGTATCTATAGATTGTCCTTTAGTATTTACGGCAACTCCTGCAATAGAATTTGGCTCTAAATCATACAAATCGGCTACACCGTCTTTGTCAGTATCTAAAAGACCAGTTTCGATCAAGTCAACTCTTTTTTCAAGTTCATCATATCTGTCTTCTTCACCAACCCAGTCAGCATGTTTTTCGTTTTTACCTAAGTAAAAAGTCAAACCAACAGAAGCATTTAATAAAACACCGTCAAATGCACGTGGTGCCGGAGTTGTTCCCATTCCGTCAAAGTTCCAGTTTTGTCTTCCATTAACAATTCCGGTAAGATCTCCTGTTAAAGCCACTCTGTTGCTTAATTTAATTTGTCCTGTTAAACCAAGAATTCCGTGACCCATATAATCCTGTCCGCCAAAACCAGTTTCAGTACTAATTTGAGAAACTCCAACACCACCATGCGCTAAAATACCGATAGTATTTGTCCAGGTTTCAAAATTTAAGGCTCTACCAACATTAATAACCCCTTGCACACTTGCTCTAACATATCTGCTTTCAAAATCCGGAGTATTATCGCGCTCTTTAAATTGGTCATATCCAACATCTAATTTTACACCAAATTTTGGATTAAACATATATCTTACACCTAAATCAGCGTGAAACGGATTTAGTGTAGCAGTTTGATAACCAGGAGTCATGGTTCTGGTTGGTTTGTTCACACCACCATTCAATTCAATAGACCATCTATTGTATGCAGGTTTATCAACTGAAGGTGCAGTTGAAGTCGTTGCCATATTTTGTGCGCCTGCTGCGAGTGATAGTAATAATAAGGATACGGAAGCTAATTTCTTTTTCATGATATTCAAATTTAGTTTGGTTTTATTTTTAAACTCACGACAAAATTATATTACGGGTTTCAGTTTGTGTTCTATTTGGTCTTACATAATTCCCACCTTTTAGCTTTTAATTATGTAAATACGTTAAAAGAATGTCAATTTTTAGCACAAAAAAAGGACAAAATTTATGTTTTGTCCTTTTTGAGTTTTTAATGTGAAAATTACTTTAAATCTGGCTGATAGATCTTTATGCTTCCGTCACCCTCGCTGCTAACCACTAATAAGCTCCTTTTTGTGGGACTTTTAGAAGCCGGAATAAAAAGAATTCCTTCTGGAGCATCTCCTGTCTTTACAGTTTGTAAATATTGCGGTGATGTAGGAATTGTCACATCATAAGTCATAAAAGCATCTGATCTTTCTAAACCTACAAACAAAATAGTCTGATTTCCCATCTTGGTTACCACTACAGCTTCTGGTTCAGAACCCTTATCATCGCTTCGTTTATCATCATACGTACCTAATTCCTGGGTTTTTTTGTCTGCATCATTTTTACTGTCATATACGATTTTTCCAGTGTTTCCATTCCATATTGAAAAAGAACGCGCTCCAAAAGAAACCATTTCATCAAGATCTCCGTCGCCGTCAGTATCTCCCATATCAGTAACAAGATTTAATCTTCCTAAATTAGTTTCCAATTTTAAAGTAGCAGCATCTGGAAAAGCAGTTGCATCCAACTTCATGTCTTTCATTCTTTTAAAATCCGTATAAGCAGTATATTCTCTTGTGTCGCCTTCATTAGCAGTAACAAAATAAGGAACATTATTTGCAGAAAAATGACTAATAGCATCGGGCATAAACATTCCTTTTACTTTCCACGGACTAAAAGCTACTTTATCATCCTTATCGCTTACATCTATTGCATTTTCAGCTGTGTTATAATCTTTAAAACCTAAAGGATAAATAGCTGTAATCATTTTTGTAGTTAAATCAATTTTTGCAACACCATTGTTTTCCTGTAAAGTTACCCAGGCCGTTTTAGAATCATCAGAAATGGTTACATATTCCGGTTCAATATCCTGAGCAAAGCTTTTGGCGAAAGTTGAAATTCTGAATCCATCCTTCTTTAAAGTTGCAGCCTGACCGCTAAAAGAAGCAAAATCTAAAGTAGTAACTGCATAATTATTAGTTACTTCAATAATAGAAATTGATCCGTTTGGATCCTGAGAATAATCCGTATTTGGTTCACCTTCATTGGCTGTCATAATATATTTTCCGTCAGCGGAAAAAGTTACCATATCAGGTAAAGCGCCAACTGTTATTTGTTTGATTAGGCTATAATCAGTTGTATTAAAGATTACAACTTTTCCATTTCCTTGTTTGTTAACTGTAGATTCTAAGGCAACTGCCAATTTTCCGTCATAAACAGAAACACTATTTGAAGCACCTTCGTATGGAGTTAAATCAATTTTGCCAATTTTGGTTGGTTTTGTAGGATCAGAAATATCAATAACATCAATTTGATTTGTTCCGCTATTATTTACTGTAAAAAGTCTTTTGGTTTTTTCATCGTAAGCCGAAATTTCTGCAGCAGCTTCTCCGCCAATAGTAATAGAACCAATTTCTTTAAAAGTTCCGGGATTTTCATTTACAACAACTTCAGGTTCTTCGTTGTTGGAGTTATCATCATTATTACAGCTTACAAAAATTGCGGTTAAGGCTAATAATGAAATAGCTAATTTCTTCATTTTGTGTTTTTTTTAGTTTTTCCAAAAGTAATTAGCAGAAATGGAGCATATATTAAGTCTTCATTATTTAATCTTTAACTTAATTTTTAACAGATATTTTGTCATAATTCTTAACCTTATAATAAAAAAAGGACTCGAAAGTCCTTGAAATGATATGATTTACTTCGATGAAATTAGTCTATGAAATTATTTATTATGGATAGTAAACCATCCAGAAATAAATAAAACCCAGCTATTATAAAAATCAGGAAATATGATTTTCTCCAGGCTGTCAATTGTTATTTGATATTCATTTCCATTTTTCAAATAAATAACATCGATTAAATCATTAATCTCTTTGGAATTTGTACTTGAACCTGTTTTTTGAGTAGTTGTATTGCCATTTAAATCCTTAAAAGTTACTATTGGATAATAGTAGGTAATAATTTGATCTATTTCCTGACGGGTTTCTCGTCTTTCTATAATTTCAAAATCTACTATTTTTGCTTTAACCCGGATTCCATTTTTTTCTATGTTTTGAGTGTAGTTTTTGAAATTAAATCCTGCAAAAACTAATCCAATCCCTATTATAATCTTAATTGTATTTATACCAAAAACAGAAAATATTAAAATAAACAGCACAAATATTAATAAGGCTAAATTCTTTTTATAGTTCTTATTTGTTTTTTTTAAAGGATGATTGTCTGATAATTTAATTTTGGCAATTATTTGGTCTTCTAAAAAGTCAAATATTTTCATAACCTGTTTTCTAATTGAAATTATAGAAACAAATATAGGTGGTTTTAAAATTAGTTGAAAACAGATAGGATAAAGTTTAAATTGAATTGAGATCGTTTTATTCAGGTTAGTTTTCATAATCCTTCCGAATGTTTATCTTTGTACACTTTCAAATTTAGAACCTCTTTATGTCAACAAATAATAGAAGATTTCCAGCAGAATGGGAAAAACAACAAGGAATTGTATTGTGTTTTCCGCATAATGGTAACGACTGGCCCGGAAAATATGAAGCCGTTCAATGGGCTTTTGTAGAATTTATTAAAAAAGTAGCCACTTTCGAAACTGTTTTTTTAGTCGTAGCCGATGAAAAACTTAAAGAAAAATTAGCCGAAATGTTAGAAAGAGCCCGTGTAAATATTGCGAATGTCTCTTTTATCATTCATAAAACCAACAGAAGCTGGATGCGTGATTCCGGACCAATTATTGTAAAAAATGGTTCGAAAAGAGAAGCACTAAATTTCAATTTTAATGGTTGGGCAAAATATAAAAACTATCAATTAGATAAATTTGTTCCGTCTAAAGTAGCTGATTTTATTGATGTTCCCTTAACACAGGTCATGTATAAAGGAAAACCGGTAATTGTTGAAGGCGGCGCGATTGATGTAAACGGAAAAGGAACTTTATTGACTTCTGAAGAATGTTTGATGCACCCGACAATTCAGGTTCGAAATAAAAATTTTACCAAAGAAGATTATGAAGCTGTTTTTAAAGAATATCTTGGAGTTACCAATGTAATTTGGCTTGGAGACGGAATCGAAGGCGATGATACGCACGGACATATCGATGATTTATGCCGATTTGTAAATGAAGATACAATCGTAACAATTGTAGAAACAGATAAAAACGACGCAAACTACAAACCGTTGCAAGACAATTTAAAACGCCTGCAAAACGCAAAATTAGAAGACGGGAAATCACCAACAATTGTTGCTTTGCCAATGCCAAAACGTGTAGATTTTGAAGATTTAAGATTGCCGGCGAGTTATGCTAATTTCTTGATTCTGAATAATTGTGTTTTGGTTCCAACTTTTAATGACAGCAACGATCGAGTAGCTTTAAATATACTTTCAGAATGCTTTCCAGACAGAGAGGTAATTGGAATAAGCTGTATCGATTTTATCTGGGGATTCGGAACTTTGCATTGTTTGAGCCAACAGATTCCTTTGTAGATTTAGCCATGAAGGCTCGAAGATACAAAGTTTTTTGTGCATTTTGTTAGGTTGAGCGAAGTCGAATCTTCGCGAAACTTTTTCTTCAAAGTTGTATAATCATTAATCTCGCAAAGTCGCGAAGGCGCAAAGTTTTTAAGTTTTTATTTGAATAGCCTCCTGCTTTAGCTGGAAGGTAAAAGTAAAGCCAATTTTAAGGGCTTTAGCCAAATATTGATTTTGGCTAAAGCCTTTTTTGTTACTAATAAACGAATCTTGCGGTTTTTTCGGTTAAATTATAAATCAAGACATTAACACAATTGAAAACTAAAAAAACTTAAATTTGAATTAAATATAAGAAAAATGGAGACGAAAGAATTAAGACGAAAACTCATAAAGGATTTTGGAAAATTCATTGAAGACGATTCTAAACTGGAAATTTTAGAAAGTGTTTTTGATGCTATAAATCTTGACGAAAAAAAATCGATCGTTTCAGATTCTCATTATGATATTGTTGCAGAAGAAAGGGAAAAATATATTTCAGGAGAAAATCGAGCCAGTTCTTGGGAAGAAGTAGAACAACGATTGAATGCTAAATATGGTCTTTAGTCTTAAAATTTTACCATTAGCAGAAAAAGAAATTGACAAATCTATTAAGTTTTATGAAAGTAGAAGCAAAGGTTTAGGAAAACAATATTTATCTTATTTAAAATCTTATCTAAAAGTCTTAAAGGCAAATCCTGAAATATTTGAAATAAAAAAGAAACCATATTATAGAGAATTGCCTTTGGTTAAATTTCCTTTTGTAATTATTTATGAAATTATCGAAAATGATATTATTATTCATTCGGTATTTTATACTTCCAGAAATCCTCAAAATAAACCTTAGCTTTATTTCGATCACAAATAATAAAAAAGCTTGTTAGCACAATTACTAACAAGCTTTTTTATTTTATATATATTACAATTAATAATTAACAACTAATAATTAATGTATTGCATTTTCTCTTCATGGTCTGATAAAAGGAGGTAATAATTGACTGCAGACTTCGCCAAAGCCAATTCTAACTTCGGCATTTTCGCAGAAACCTCTAATAATTACCGTATCATTATCTTCAATAAATTTACGTTCGCTGCCATCTTTTAGCTTCAAAGGATTTTTTCCGCCCCATGTTAATTCTAACATCGAACCAAAACTATCCGGAGTTGGACCAGAAATAGTTCCTGAACCCATCATGTCACCAGAATTAACACGACATCCGTTAGAAGTATGATGCGCTAATTGCTGCGCCATAGACCAGTATAAATATTTGAAATTGGATTGAGAAACAAGAGTTTCTTCCTGATTTTCAGGTTGTATAGAAACTTCTAAATGAATATCAAAAGTCTTTTTTCCTTTAGTTTGTAAATAAGGAAGCGGCGACGGATCTTGTTTTGGGCCTTTAGTTCTAAAAGGTTCCAAAGCATCCATCGTTACAATCCACGGAGAAATCGAGGTTGCAAAGTTCTTAGCTAAAAATGGTCCAAGAGGCACATATTCCCATTTCTGAATATCGCGCGCGCTCCAGTCATTCAATAAAACCATCCCGAAAATATAATCTTCAGCTTCATATGTAGGGATATTTTCTCCCATTATATTAACGTCAGTCGTAATAAAAGCAGTTTCCAATTCAAAATCTACTAAACGCGACGGACCAAAAACAGGATATTTTTCTCCAGCCGGCAAAGTTTGCCCCATTGGTCTGTGAACCGGAATTCCGGACGGAACAATAGTCGAACTTCTTCCGTGATACCCAACCGGAATGTGTAACCAGTTTGGTAATAGTGCATTTTCAGGATCGCGGAACATTTTTCCTACGTTTGTAGCATGTTCTTTACTCGAGTAAAAGTCAGTATAATCACCTATTAAGACAGGTAATTGCATCTCAACATCATCGATTTTAAAAATAACAATATCGCGATCTTTTGTTGAATCTCTAAGTTGTGGATTAGTTTCGTCGAAAATATCGGCAATGCGATTTCGAACTAAACGCCATGTTTTTTTTCCATCAGAAATAAAATCATTAAGCGTATCCTGCATGAACATATCATCTGTTAAATCTATTCCTGCAAAATAGTTTAATTGTTGTAAAGCCCCTAAATCTATAGCATAATCGCCAATTCTGGTTCCTACTGTAACGACATTTTCTTTAGTAAGAAATACACCGAAAGGAATATTTTGAATTGGGAAGTCGCTATTTTCTGGCACTTCTAACCATGATTTTCTTTTGGTATCGTTAGCGGTTATTGGCATGTGAATGTTAATTATTTGTTGAAAAATTCTATGTCAAATATATCATAATCTAACAGTTTGACAAACGTTTTTTTGTATTTTTGCAGGAAATTAACGAAAAACGAAAAAATGCAACGCGACGAACAAATTTTTGACCTTATACTAGAGGAACAAGACAGACAAATTCACGGATTAGAACTTATCGCTTCAGAGAATTTTGTAAGTGATGAGGTAATGGAAGCAGCTGGTTCTGTTTTAACTAATAAATATGCTGAGGGATATCCTGGCAAAAGATACTACGGCGGTTGCGAAGTAGTTGACGTTATTGAGCAAATTGCAATTGACAGAGCAAAAGAATTATTTGGAGCTGAGTACGCAAACGTACAGCCTCACTCTGGTTCTCAGGCAAATACTGCTGTTTACCACGCTTGTTTAAATCCTGGTGATACGATTTTAGGTTTTGATTTATCTCACGGTGGTCACTTAACTCACGGTTCTCCGGTAAACTTTTCAGGTCGTTTATACAAACCTGTTTTTTACGGTGTAGATGCTGAAACAGGTCGTTTAGATTATGATAAAATTCAGGAAATTGCAACTAAAGAACAGCCGAAATTAATCATCGCAGGAGCTTCTGCTTATTCTCGTGATATGGATTTTGAACGTTTTAGACAAATCGCTGACAGCGTTGGAGCTATCTTATTTGCTGATATTTCTCACCCTGCAGGACTTATTGCAAAAGGATTATTGAATGACCCAATTCCACATTGTCATATTGTTTCTACAACAACGCACAAAACCTTGCGTGGACCACGTGGAGGTTTGATTTTGATGGGGAAAGATTTCGAAAATCCACAAGGATTAAAAACTCCAAAAGGAGAAATCAGAATGATGTCATCTTTATTAGATCTTGCTGTTTTCCCAGGAAATCAAGGCGGACCTTTAATGCACATTATCGCTGCTAAAGCCGTTGCTTTTGGTGAAGCATTAAAAGATGAGTTCTTTACATACGCTATGCAATTGCAAAAAAATGCAAATGCTATGGCAGATGCTTTTGTAAAAAGAGGATACAATATTATCTCTGGCGGAACTGATAACCATATGATGCTTATTGACTTAAGAAATAAAAATATTTCTGGTAAAGAAGCAGAAAATGCGTTAGTAAAAGCAGAAATTACAGTAAATAAAAACATGGTTCCGTTTGATGATAAATCACCGTTTGTAACTTCAGGAATTCGTGTAGGAACAGCTGCAATCACAACTCGTGGTTTAGTTGAAGAAGATATGGAAACCATCGTAGCCTTAATCGATAAAGTTCTTACTGATCATACAAATGAAGCAGTTATCGAAGAAGTAGCAAACGAAGTAAACGAAATGATGAGCGAAAGACCAATTTTCGTATACTAAAAAATTAGTCATAAAATCTTAAAGTCGAAGGTCGAAAGTCTTGAAATGGAATGTAATTTTCTATTTAAGTTTTGATCTTCGACTTTTATTTTTCAACTTTCAAACTTTGGACTTTATGACTTTAGACTTTCAAACTTTAAGACTTAAAAAATGGGTGTATTAAGATTACAACTGCCAACAGACCCAAGATGGGTCAATATTGTAGAAAAAAATATTGAAGAAATCCTGACAGATCACGCCTGGTGCGAGCAAAAAGCAGCAACAAACGCGATTACCATTATTACCAATAACTCTGAACATCAGGATTTGGTAAAAGATTTATTGGCTTTGGCCAAAGAAGAAATCGATCATTTTGAACAGGTTCACAATATTATCATCAAACGAGGATTAAAACTAGGACGCGAGCGCAAAGACGATTATGTAAATGAATTGTATTTATATATGAAGAAAAGCGGCGACGGAAGCAGGGTTTCTGGTCTTGTAGAAAGATTACTATTCTCCGCCATGATCGAAGCCAGAAGCTGCGAACGTTTCAAAGTTTTATCTGAAAATATTCAGGATGAAGAATTAGCTGTTTTCTACAGAGATTTAATGGAAAGCGAAGCCGGACATTATGTTACCTTCATCACATACGCCAGAAAATACGGAGTTGGAATCGACGTAGAAAAACGCTGGAGAGAATGGCTTGCCTTCGAAGAATCAATCATAACAAACTACGGAAAAGGAGAAACGATTCACGGATAGAAAAATTTTGTTTCAAGTTTAAAAAAATTCCAAGTTTCACGTTTGTCACGTTGAGCGAAGTCGAAACGCGTTCCTATTTGAATATTGAACTAAAAAATCCGTATAAATCCGTGTTTTCGCGATAGCGAATTCGTTTAATCAGCGTTCAAAAACCAACGCTCAGTATTTAATTTCATAGTAATAAATCACTGTTACCAACAATAGTCTATATTTTAAATTAATAAAAATCCGTATAAATCCGTGTTTTCGCGATAGCGAATCCGCGTCATCCGCGTGCCATATTATTCGCAAAGTTTTTAACAATCTAAAATCTAAAATCAACAATCTAAATTGTACATTTGAGAGTAACGAAAATTCAAACCCATGAGAATAGAAACTGATCTGAAATTAGGATTTAAAGATGTAATGATTCGCCCAAAAAGATCAACACTAAAAAGCAGATCTGAAGTCTCTTTAGAACGCAATTTTAAATTTTTGCACAGCACCACAAATTGGACAGGAATTCCAATTATGGCAGCAAATATGGATACAGTCGGTACTTTTGAAATGGCAGAAGTTTTGGCTAAAGAAAAACTTTTTACAGCCATTCACAAACATTATACACCAGAAGAATGGAAAACTTTTTTAGCGAAAGTTACGCCGGATTTCTACGATTATATCGCCATTAGTACCGGAACAGGAAAAGAAGATTTTGCTAAAATTGGTCAAATTATTACCGAAAATCCTTTATTGAAATTCATTTGTATAGACGTTGCAAATGGTTATTCGGAGCATTTTGTTCAGTTTTTAAAACAAACCAGAAAACAATATCCTGACAAAGTTATTATTGCCGGAAATGTTGTTACCGGCGAAATGGTCGAAGAATTGCTTTTGGCTGGAGCCGATATTGTAAAAGTCGGAATTGGACCCGGATCTGTTTGCACAACACGAATAAAAACAGGAGTTGGATATCCACAGCTTTCGGCAATTATAGAATGTGCCGATGCCGCTCACGGTTTAGGCGGGCACATTATCAGCGATGGCGGCTGCAGTACGCCGGGCGATGTTGCAAAAGCTTTTGGTGCAGGTTCAGATTTTGTAATGTTAGGCGGAATGTTGGCCGGACACACAGAAAGCGGAGGAGAATTGATAGAAGTAAATGGCGAAAAATTCAAACAATTTTACGGAATGAGTTCTACAACTGCAATGGATAAATATGTTGGCGGCGTCGCAGAATACAGGGCAAGCGAAGGAAAAACAGTTCAGGTTCCGTTTAAAGGAAACGTAATTAATACCGTATTAGATATTTTAGGCGGTTTAAGAAGCACTTGCACATATGTTGGCGCGTCACGATTAAAAGAACTCACAAAACGAACCACTTTCATCCGCGTAAGCGAACAGGAAAATCAAGTATTTACTAAATAATAAAAAGCATTTTTACATATAATATGATTACGATTTCAGAAGCAGCAATAAATGATATTAAACTAATTCAGGAAATAGCACACATAATCTGGCCAATAACTTACGGGGATATTTTATCAAAAGAACAATTAAATTATATGTTGGATTTGATTTATTCTGATGAAGCTTTAACGAATCAATACCATAAAAAAGAACAATTGTTTTATATCATTTCAGAAGGTGAAACCAATTTAGGATTTATCGGGATTGAACACAATTATAAAGGTGAAGCTGTAACAAGAATTCATAAAATATATCTTTTACCGGAAACACAAGGAAAAGGAATTGGTAAAAAAGTGATTGATGAAATTGAAAAATTAGGATTACAAAACAATTCAAAAGCATTGTCTTTAAACGTAAACCGATTTAATTCGGCTTTGGGTTTTTATAAAAAAATAGGCTTTGAGATTATCGATGAAATGAATATCGATATTGGAAATGGTTATTTTATGGAAGATTATGTAATGGAGAAGAAAATTTAAATTGCAATTTAGATAATAGAAATATAAAAAAGACCTGATTTCAAATGCGAAAATCAGGTCTTTTTTATACTGAAAAATATTTTATTCCTTCAAATCATATTCTTCATCAATCTGAGAAATAATAGTTTCTCCGGATTTGATCAAGTTATTATAACGCTCATAAAGCTGACTCCACGGAATTAAATCCTTAGTCAGTTGTTTTCCTTTTGGAGTAGCTAAAACCCTCCAATTATCTTCAATACTTTCAGGATTGTTTACATTTTCTTCTAAAAAAGTTTGCAGCTTTTTTTGGCGTGACATCCATCCGGATTCTGATGAATTTACTTCCGAAAGAGTTTGCTGATAGTATTTTAAAATGTTTAATGAAAGAGAATCGTCTTCGATATTACCAATTCTGCCAGACGATACAAAACCATTAAATCTGTAAATATTTGGTCTTAAGTAGGTATTTGTACTAATATAAGGAAGCTGCTTTTTTAGAATTTCCTGATCGTAAGGTTTATTTTTATCCAAATTAGAAAGAGATTCATATGTTTTTCCAAAATCCTGATATTGCTTAATAATACTTTTACTGTCATTGACATCAGCCTGAATATCTGATTTTAGCCCAATCAAAAACTTTTTAACTTGTTCTTGTTCGTGCTTGTGTTCGCTCCATCCGTGCAGCCAAATCGATAAGGATACAGCAAAAACAATAATAAAAATTTCTAAGGCAATTTCTTTAACTTTTTCTACAAAACTGTGTTTTTTACTAGTTGCTATTTCATGCATTTTTTTGGTATGTTTTATTACTTCCAGTTCGGCCATTTTTCTAGGTAAATTTGGTTTTTCGATGACAAAAATATACTAAATGCAGTTAAAAAGATAGAATATATTCAAATTATTTATGAAAAATTTCAGCGTTAAAAAAGCTGGCTTTATAAGCTAACTCACAACAACATCATGCTTAAACAATAATCCTTTTACTTCTTTTAAAGCAAAAACTGCTTTCTTCAGTTTCGTTTTTGATGGATCAATAGTATAATTGTAACTTGTTTTAAAATCGGCCTTATTGGCGATAGCTTTGTCAAATTCAGAACGGTACAAATCGCAATTATCAAACAGCACACTTGTAAGATCTGTAGCCATAAAATCTACGGCAACCAAACTGCAATTATTAAAAGTCGTTCCTTTTATCTTTAAGGTATAAAATTTCGAAAAATCCAGAATACAATCGTAAAAATGAACCTCAAAAATAAGTTTATCGCACATGGCAAAGTTCACTTCCTTAATTTCACAACGATTAAAAGTGGCAGTTCTAAAAGCGACATAATTGATTTTTGCTTCATTAAAAATGCAGTCATTAAAAACACAATCAATAAAAGTAACAGCTAAAAAAGTACAGGCCGAAAAATTGCAGTTATTAAAAACGCAGCATTCAAAATCCTTGAAATTAAGATGATCCCGACCATAAGTAATTGTATCGTATTCTTTATCAAGAAAATATTCAGACTCTTTTTTCAAGGTTATTTTTGATGATTATTTTAGTGCGAAAAGATAATAATTAACAACATATTAATCCGAAGAAATGAGGAATAATTTTAAATTGTTTTCAGAAATAAAGAATAAAACAAAGTTAGATTTTTATATTTAGAAGGCGTTTTTTAAAGGTCTTATTTTGCGAATATGATATTTTTTTAAGGTTAAAATGATAAGTGTTTAATTTTAAGGCATAATTTTTATAAATGTTTGTTAATTTTTAATTTGAAATGTTTTATTATAATACTATTTTGATGTAGCTTTACACTGATTTTTTAAAGTTAAAACGAAATAATTTGTATTATATGGAGGCAACAAGAAAAGAGCATGATTTTTTGGGAGAATTAGATATTCCAAATCATCTGTATTATGGTATCCAAACTTTCAGAGCGGTAGAGAATTTTAATATTACCGGAATTCCAATTTCAAAAGAGCCGTTATTTATTAAAGCTTTAGGTTATGTAAAAAAAGCTGCAGCTTTAGCCAATAAAGATTGTGGTGCACTTGATCCTAAAATTGCCGAAGCAATTTGCTACGGAAGCGATCAGGTCATTGCAGGTAAATTTGATCAGGAATTTGTAAGCGATTTGATTCAGGGTGGAGCCGGAACTTCTGTAAATATGAATGCTAACGAAGTAATCGCTAATATTGGTCTGGAATATTTAGGTCATAAAAAAGGAGATTACAACTTTTTGCATCCAAATAATCATGTAAACTGTTCTCAATCTACAAATGATGCTTATCCGTCAGCTTTTAGAATTGCTCTTTATTTAAAAATGGAAACTTTCATTAAAACTTTAGAAGGTTTAGAAGTTGCTTTTGCTTCAAAAGGAGAAGAATTTAAAAGTGTCCTAAAAATGGGAAGAACGCAATTGCAAGATGCGGTTCCGATGACTTTAGGACAAGAATTTAAATCTTACGCTACTACAATTGGCGAAGATGTTCGAAGATTAAAAGAAGCCCAAAGTCTGGTTTTAGAAATCAATATGGGCGCAACAGCAATTGGAACAAGAGTAAACGCACCAGAAGGATATCCTGAAATTTGCGTAAATTATTTAGCAAAAGAAGTTGGAATTCCGTTAACGCTTTCTCCGGATTTAATTGAAGCTACTGTAGATACAGGAGCTTACGTTCAAATTATGGGAACGTTAAAAAGAACGGCGGTTAAAATTTCTAAAATCTGTAATGATTTAAGATTATTGAGTTCAGGACCAAGAACTGGTTTTAACGAAATTAATTTACCGGCACGTCAGCCAGGATCTTCGATTATGCCTGGAAAAGTAAATCCGGTAATTCCGGAAGTCGTAAATCAAACTTGTTTTTATGTAATTGGTCAGGATTTAACCGTTACTATGGCTGCTGAAGCGGGACAATTACAATTGAATGTAATGGAACCGGTTATTGCTTTTGCCATGTTTACATCTTTGGATTATCTTTCAAATGCAATTCAGACTTTAATCGATAAATGTATTACAGGAATTACTGCAAATGTTGATCATTGCTATAATATGGTGATGAACAGTATTGGAATCGTAACACAATTGAACCCAATTTTAGGTTACGAAGAAAGCGCCAGTATTGCCGGAGAAGCTTTAAAAATGAATAAAAGTGTACATCAAATTGCTGTGATTGAAAGAAAATTAATTACACAGGAAAAATGGGATGAAATTTATTCATTAGACAATTTAATCAATCCAAAGTTTATCACGAAATAAGATATTCTGTCAAAATAGTTCTAAAAGCCGTCAATTTTACTGACGGCTTTTTTGTTGTGTTATTTGCGAGATTTTACACGTAAAATATTGAAAATAAGGATTATATTTACAATAGGATTGATCGTTATTTCAAAAAAATAAAACTTCGAATGGTAGAATTTTTAAAAAATAATTGCTTTCAGAATATGTATACAATCTTAGGGTTGTTATTTTTTATATCATTTAGTTCTACAGCTCAAAATGAAAGAAGTAATACAGAAGTTTGTCCTCCCAAAACAATCCTCGAAATCTTCAAAAAGAAAGATTCTGCTTATGTTGTTAAGCCTACAAAAAATAATTTTTTCTTAGTAATTCCCGCGATTGGTTCTCAGCCTGCAACGGGATTCTTTTTTGGTGGAGTTGCCCAATATACCTTTAAAGGAAAACAAAAATCAGATAAATATTCCATTGCGAACTTAGGGATTACCTATACAACGAAAAAACAATGGCTGGTCAATGTCAAAAATAATATCTTATTAAAAAACAACCGAATTTTTTTGAGTGGCGATTACCGATTATACCTTTTTTCGCAGCCCAATTACGGATTAGGAACAGATATAATTCCACATCATAGTAAAAAAGAAGGATTTAGCATAGATTCTATTGCGCAGCCAATGGATTATGATTATTTTAAATTTCATCAAACCGTATCTTTTGAGGTTTATAAAAATTTTTATGTTGGCGGAGGTATAAATCTCGATTGGTATTCAAGTATAAAAGACAAAGAATTAGATGTAGAAAACGGACAATTTACCTATCATTATAATTATAGCCAACAGCACGGATTTAATGATCTCGAATATTTTTTAAGTGGCATTAGTCTTAATTTAGTTTACGATTCCAGAGACAATCAAGTCAACTCAAATCGCGGATGGTTTGCCAATATCAATTATCGTTTTAATCCCGTTTTGTTTCATAATCAGCAATATAGTAATGTTTTATATGCAGAATACCGGCATTTTATTCCGCTTTCGAGCAAAAATGAAAGATATATTCTCGGAATCTGGACATACGGACAATTTGTAACAAGAGGAAAAGTTCCGTATTTAAATCTACCTGCAATTGGCTGGGATCAGCGCAGCCGTAGCGGAGAAGGATATACGCAGGGATTATTTAGAGGAAACGGATTAATTTATCTTTCTACAGAATTCAGGTTTCCAATCACCTGCAATCAAATGTTGAGCGGTACCGTTTTTACAAATTTTGTAACTGCAAGTAATGACGATAATAATACGGCTCTTTTTCATTCCATTCAGCCTGCTGCGGGCGTTGGTTTACGTATTTTAATTGATAAAAAAACGCGAACAAACCTCATTGTAGATTATGCGTGGGGAAATAATTCGAAAGGTTTTTATCTGAATGCCGGAGAAACTTTTTAACACCTCTACTTTAAAGCCGAAAATTAAACTCTTCATAATTAAATCATAATTATAAATTATTCTGATTTGTATTTTAAACTCAATTCTTATTTTTGTTACATACATTAATTAAGATGAAATTACTTATAGTCGAAGACGAACCAAATCTTTTATCCATTTTACGAAAAGGATTTGCCGAAAACAATAATGAGGTAAGTGTGGCTCTTGATGGCAAAACAGCTCTCGAAATGATTCATAATTATACTTTTGATGTTGTAGTTCTCGATGTAATGTTACCCGATATTAACGGAATCGAAATTTGCAGAAGATTGCGTGCCAGCAAGAATTTTGTACCCATTTTGCTTTTAACAGCTCTTGGAACTTCAGAAAATATTGTAACCGGATTAAATGCCGGCGCCGATGATTATCTGGTAAAACCTTTTAAATTTGGAGAACTTGATGCAAGAGTAAATGCATTAAACAGAAGGGCGAATCAGGAAATTGAAAAAATAGATATTATTACAATTGGTGATTTAGAAATTAACGGCCGTTCGAAAACCGTAAAAAGAGAAGGAGAATCGATTGTTTTAACCGCCAAGGAATTCAAATTGCTGTATTATTTAGCCAAAAATAGCGGACGAATCGTATCTCGCGATCAGATTTTAGATAATGTCTGGGATATTAATTTTGATATGAATACCAATGTTGTTGACGTTTATATCACGTATTTGCGAAAAAAAATAGACAAACCTTTTACAACCAAACTCATTCATACCATGAAAGGTTTAGGTTACGTTATAAAACCATAAAATGGATATAAGAAAAAAAATTACTTTTACTTACGTCGCTCTTTCAACCTTTAGTACACTATTATTGTGTATTGTAGTTTTTGTTTTGTTTCGGGAAAATAACCGCTATCATTTCTTAAAAAGACTCGAAGACAGAGCTAAAATTGTGGCATCCATTCACTTTCAAAAAGATCCTGAAAAAATAAGATATTACAGTAATCTGAAGAAAAACGGACTTGAAGAACTTATTGAAGAAGAAGAATTTGTTCTTAAAGTAAACAGTGCCAATAGTTTTGATTACAACACAAATCTGAATTTACCCAACGAATTTTACACCAATATTCTAAATACAGGAAAAGATTATTTTGAAAAAGATAATAAATATTATTTAGGTCAGATTTTTACCGAAAACAATCAAAAGTATATTGTAATTGTTGGCGCCAGAGATAGAAAAGGCCCAACAACGACTATTTATATTGTAAAAATCATGCTTTTTGGAGGCATAGGATTCATATTTTTAGCCTTCTTTTTAGGAAGATTTTTAGCAAAACGAGTTATTAATCCTGTAGCAAGAATTACAAGGGAAGTAAACAGAATCAGTGCTTCAAACCTTCATAACAGATTACCGGAAGTTAAAAATTCAGATGAAATTTCAGATCTTACCGAGAACATTTAATGATATGTTAGATCGATTAGAAACCTCATTCGAAATTCAGGCAAATTTCATCAATAATGCTTCACACGAATTAAAAACGCCAATTACAACCATTATTGCCGAATCTGAAATTATGCTTTTGAAAGAAAGACCAGTTTCAGAATACATCGAATCCTTGCAGAATATTTACAGTCAGGCTTCAAGATTAGGAAACTTAACCGAAAGCTTGTTAAAACTCACTCAAACTGGCTACGACGGCAAAAAACAAGTATTGGATATTGCCCGAATCGACGAATTATTAATGGATGTAAAATCAGATTTGGATAAAATTTATCCCGATAACCGTGTGAGCATGAAATTTAATTTTGCTCCAAATGATTCTAATTTGCTTTTAATTCCGTGCAATAAACCACTTTTAGAATTGGCGATAAACAATATCGTTACAAATGGAGTCAAATATTCAGATAATAATGAGGTTTTTGTAACGCTTTCTGCCAATCAGGAAATGATTAAAATTGCCATTAATGATATCGGAATCGGAATTCCGCCCGAAGATATTCCGCATTTATACGAACCTTTCTTCAGAGGAAAAATTGCGGCCAAATATATTGGTTACGGTTTAGGACTTCCGTTAGCATCTAAAATTATCCGAATGCATGATGGCGAAATACAAGTACAATCCGAGCAAAATAAAGGAACAATTGTAACCATTATTTTTAAAAAGACAAACAATAAAAAAACCAACATTAAAAATTCTAATGTTGAATCTTAGGAAATTCTAATTTTAGATTAAGACCACTCTAATTTGCGGGCAGTTATTTTGCATGTATAAACTAAACGATTATACATATGAAAAATTTCCTGATACCTACGACCTTAAAAGAAGATACAATTTGCGCTGTAAAATCAGCTGTTAATCAGGCAAAAGAGTCGGATTGCGAAATTATCCTAATGATGGTTTCTGAAACTCCTGATGCTTTCTCATCTTCAAATTTTTTGCGCGAAATGAGAACCGGACTAACCAAAAGTCAGGAAGAAGTACTCGAAACTTGTCGGTATATTATCGATCACACACCAAATTGCAAAATAAAAGTCCACAATCAATACGGACTTTCATCACCAATTTTTAAACGCATCATTGATGTTTTTGCTGTAAAATTGGTCATTCTGACACATTCTTATAAACAAGAAACAAAACGAATTCATCAATATTTAGTGCAATTAGCCGGCAATCAGAAATGTCCCATTTTACATTTAGGTATCGAACAATATAAAAACGATTTTAATAAAGCGCTTTATATCGAAAACGGAAATGCAAACATGCATGTTAAGGATGTTCAGCAATTTCTAAATGCAAATTTCTCCTATGAAATCGTAAGCCAAACCGCCAATTTTGATGATAATTACGAAAAATTTGCGCCTTATTTATCAGAAGCCATTTCAAAATACGACATTGATTTGCTGGTAGAAACCAGAAAAGGCGAAAAAATAAAATTCAAAAAAACAAAGAAAGAAAATATAAACGAGAGACTCGGACTTCCGGTTTTGTCACTCTACGAAGAATTGGCTTAAAACAATTCTCCATAAAATAAGTTTAATTTAAAACGAAAGATATGTTGTTAAAGAAAAGAATTCCAATGAAATACGTTCTTGGAAAAATTAAAGTAGAATTAGGGCTCGTGTTAGCCTATACCATATTGTTTGAAATTTTCCATCATTATTTCATCAATGTTTCGGTTGACGTTCCCATTGCAATTCCAACCATGGTTGGTACTATTATATCCTTATTATTGGCCTTCAAATCAAATCAGGCTTATGACAGATGGTGGGAAGCCAGAATTATTTGGGGATCTATCGTAAATGAATCCAGAACGTTGATTAGACAAGTATTAACGTTTTATAAAGATCCTGATTTTTCTGTAGAAGCCAATGATTTCAAAGAAAATTTCACCAAAAGACAAATTGCCTGGTGTTATAGTTTAGGACAGGCTTTGCGAAATAAAGATGCCATAAAACCCATCAAAAATTTCATAAGCGAAGAAGAACTGAATTTTGTAAAAAATCATCAAAATATTCCAAACGCGATTTTATTACTGCATGCCAGAGATTTACGAAACGCCAGAAAAGACAAACGTTTCAATACGTATCAGCAAGTAGAAATCGACAATACATTGACCAGATTATGTGATGCAATGGGAAAATGTGAGCGAATAAAAAACACGATTTTTCCAACAACATACAGCATGTATATCAGACTTACATTGTGTTTGTTTATTGTTTTATTGCCTTTTGGCTTAGTCGATTTATTAAGCTGGTTCGCAGTTCCATTAATTACAATTATTGCGGGAACTTTCTTTTTAATCGAAAGAATGGCAATTCATTTGCAGGATCCATTCGAAAACCGACCAACAGATACGCCTGTAACGGCTATTTCAAACGCAATCGAAAAGAATTTAATGCAAATGCTAAACGAGTTTCAGGTCGAATTTGATATTATTAAAGAATTTGATCTAAAACCTGAACCTAAAACCCTTACCGGAAAAGAGTACTTTGTTCTTTAATTAATATTGTCTATTTATTGTTAGCCAGACAACGCTTTTGTGTTGTCTGGTTTTTTTGTTTTATTTTGTCAATTTCGACGAAAGAAACTAAAGTTCCGGAGGAACGATTTATAGGGTAGCCAGGGATTTTCATCCCTGAAAAACGAAATAACAAATAAAAAACGCAACATTACGTTTTAAGCAATTTCCCTAAAGTCTGGATCGATTGTCGTAATTCATTTGTCCACGGTAAACCAAAACTCAGGCGCATACAATTCGAAAACTGATCCTGAAAAGAGAAAATTCTCCCCGGCGCAAAACTAATTTTATGCTGCATCGCCAAATGATAAAAAGCTGCAGTATCGACATTTTTGTCCAATTCTATCCAAAGAAAAAAACCACCCTGAGGCTGACTTACTTTTGTTCCGGGCGGAAAAGATTCCAGAACAGTATTGATATAATTATGGCAATTTTGGTTCAAAATCTGACGTATTTTTCTAAGATGATTTTCATAACGCCCGTTTTTTAGAAAATCGCCAACAACTTCATGCGTAATAGTAGGCGAGGAGAGCGAATGGTAAATTTTATTTCTCAGAATTTCCTTTTTAAATTTTCCCGGCGAAACCCAGCCTACGCGATATCCGGGAGCCAAAGTTTTAGAAACCGAACTGCAGCAAAGTACAATTCCGCTTTCGTCATACGTTTTACAATTTGTTGGCCGGCTTGAGCCAAAGTACAAATCGCCGTGAATATCATCTTCAATCAACGGAATATTATAAAACTCCATCAACCGGACTACTTCAATTTTATGTTCCGCAGGCATCATACTTCCGGATGGATTACTAAAATTACTCATCAGCAGACAAAGCTTCACTTTTTTAGACGAAAGCGCTTTTTTCAAAGCTTCCAGTTCAATTCCCGTTGTCATATTTGTGGGTAATTCCATGATATATAAACCCAATGATTTCGCCAATTGCAAAATGCCAAAATACGCCGGACTTTCAGTAATAATCGTATCTCCGGGTTTCGTCAAAGTCATTAAACAATGCGATATCGCGCTGGTACAGCCCGGCGTTGTAATAATATCTTTTTCGGTTAACGATCCGCCCCAGGTAAAAGACCAGCGTGCAATTTCTTTCCGTAAATTAAGATTTCCCTGGACTTGTTCATAACTCGTTCCGCTGTTTGGGAGTTGTCGCATAGCCTGAACCATTCCCTTATTTAATTTCGCAATAGGCAAAAGTTCGTTCGACGGAAATCCTAAAGAAAGCATCGTAATATTTGGATCGGTCATATTGCCGTAAACCTGATCGATTAAATCTTCGCGGTCAATATTGGCACATTTTAATATTGGACTGCTTGGCGAAGGTGCAGCAATCGTTCTGGCCGAAATATTACTCACATAATAACCGGACTGCGGTCGGGATTCGATCAATGATCTGCTTTCGACTTCATAATAAGCCTTACTTACCGTACTCATGCTGTAACCCGTTTCAGCACAGACTTCGCGAATAGACGGCAGTTTATCACCCACGTTTAAAACGCCGGATTTTATCTGTTTTTCGATTCTGTCAGCAAACTGAAGATATAAGTAATTGGAATTTCTCATAAAAAAAAACTGTTATGGTGCAATTTACAAAAACTGTATCTGTATTGCTGTTTTATTTTTTAGAAATTTGTTTCAATAGAAAATTAAACAAAAACAACATTCGTGAAAACAACAAAATACTACACAGCTGCCATTACTTGTTTTGTAATCTGGGGATTTTTTAGCTTAGTTTTAAAGCCAATCCACGAATATCCATCTTTAGATATTTTATTCTATCGCGTCTTTAGCTGTAGTATTCTAATGTTGCTTATTTCGTTTATTTTTAAAAGAAAAAGAATAAAAGAAGCCGTAGAAACTTTCAGGTCTTTTTCAAAATCAGAGAAACGCAAAACAGTTTTATTAAACATCGGCGGAAGCGTTTTTCTAATGGCAAACTGGTTTACTTTTATTTATGTAATGAATCATATTAGCGTAAAAGCCACTTCTTTGGCCTATTTGGTTTGTCCTATTTTAACCACATTACTGGCTTATTTTATTCTGCACGAAAAACTAAGCAAAACACAATGGATGGCTGTCGGTTTGAGTATTTCCGGTTGTCTGCTTTTGTCATACGCTAATATTACAGACATGTTTTTTAGTATCATAATTGGGTTTACATACGCATCCTATCTGGTAAGCCAGCGCGTTAATAAAGGCTTTGATAAATTTATAATCCTGACATTTCATATTACATTGGCAGCCTTGTTTTTATTGCCATTTTATCCGGTTTACAGCGGTCCAATTCCAACCGAATTTAAGTTTTATTTCTGTATCGAAACCATCGCGATTTTGTTTACAATTTTCCCGTTGTTCCTTAACTTATATGCACTTTCCGGAATTAATTCTTCAACGGTAGGAATGCTTTTGAATATCAATCCAATGATTGCCTTTTTATTGGCGATGTTCCTATATAAAGAACAATTTGGATCAATACAAATCTTAGCGTACGGAATTGTTTTTCTGGCCGTATTGGTTTTTAATTCACATCATATTTTTGCGATAAAGCAAAAGTTTAGTCCAATATCCAAAGATTCTTAATAGACGTATTAATTTTATATTTATTATTGGTTTTAAATATAAAATTACAAGAACCTTAACAGGATATTTAAACAGGAATGAGTATTTTTCATTTCTGTTTTTTGTGCAATATTTTTTCGCCACGAATTTCACAAATTTTCGCGAATTATTTTTATCTGCTTGATCTGCAGAATCTGCGAGAACATTTTTCGCCACGAATTCCACAAATTTGCACAAATTATTTTTTTATAATGCCACAGATTATACGGGTTTAAAGGATTTTTTATCTGCTTCATCTGCAAAATCTGCGAGAACATTTTTCGCCACGAATTCCACAAGTTTCCCCAAATTATTTTTTATAATGCCACAGATTATACAGATTTAAAGGATTTTTTATCTGCTTGATCTGCAAAATCTGCGTGAAAATTATTTTTTTAAACACTACCCGAGCAATAGCGAACAGCCGAAGCAATCACGAATTTAATTAGAAGAAATAATTTGTGAAAATTTGTGTAATTTGTGGTAAACTTTTTTGCACATCAATAAATTACCAGAATCTTAACAACATATTAAAACAGGAATGAGTATTTTTCATTTCTGTTTTTTGTGCAATATTTTTTCGCCACGAATTTCACAAATTTCCACAAATTATTTTATCTGATTGATCTGCAAAATCTGCGAGAACATTTTTCGCCACGAATTCCACAAATTTCCACAGATTATACGGGTTTAAAGGATTTTTTATCTGCTTGATCTGCAAAATCTGCGTGAACTTATTTTTTTAACACTACCCCGAGCAATAGCGAACAGCCGAAGCAATCACGGATTTAATTAGAAGAAAATAATTTGCGAAAATTCGTATAATTTGTGGTAAACTTTTTTGCAATATCAATAAATTACCAGAATCTTAACAGCATATTAAAACAGGAATGAGTATTTTTCATTTCTGTTTTTTGTGCAATATTTTTTCGTCACGAATTTCACAAATTTTCACGAATTATTTTATCTGCTTGATCTGCAAAATCTGCGTGAACTTTTTTTACGCCATGTCGAAACGACAGCGAAAAGGAGAACTAATTCAATAATTACGTTTAGTTTTAAGCTGAATTGAAGAAAAAAAAAATGTGAAAATTTGTGAAATTTGTGGCTAAAAAAAACTTTTATTCCATACAATCTGTGGAAAACAACGAATACAAACTGAATTACATTTATATGAAAAATACCAAACTCCAGGCTTTTATTCCCTTGTTTTATTTAGTGTGGTCAGATGATCTTTTAACTCAGAAAGAGTTTGCCACCATTCAGAAATTTATTAACGATTTGACTTGGCTTTCGCCCGAAGAAAAACAACAATTACTTTCGAAAGTTGATATTTCAAATCCGCCTACGCGAAATGAACTCGCACAATGGAAATCAGATATTGAAGCCAATATCAAAGACAAATCTTCAATAAAATCAATTTTTGATATTGCAGAAGCGCTTTCAGAGAAAGATTTAGATATTTCGACTTTAAAATCAGATTTCACAAAATTGGAAAATGATCTTGGAGTTTTAGGAGAAGAAGCCATTCAGAATTTCAAAACAAAAGCCGATTCATTTACCGCAAATTCTCAAACAACAAGCAACTTTGATATTCAGAAAATAACCGAACTTCTGGATGGAAAAGAAGCGGCAATTATCAAAAAAGTAAAATCAGTAATTTCAAGACCAGAATTTGCTTATGAAACTTCGACTGATATTCATGTTTTTCGTCAGAAAGTATACGATTGGTGTAAAATTTTAGCAGAAGAAAACCTCGGAAATATGGCCTATCCAAAGCAATATGGCGGAGGAGAAAACATAGCCGATTATTTTGCTATTATGGAAACCTTAAGTTATCACGATTTAAGTTTAGTGATCAAATTTGGCGTTCAGTTTGGACTTTGGGGAATGAGCGTTCAATCGTTAGGAACCGAGAAACATTATGCTAAATACCTAAGAGATATTGGTTCGCTAAAATTGCCCGGATGTTTCGCCATGACCGAAACACATCACGGTTCTAACGTAAAAGGATTAGAAACTACGGCAACTTATAATCATAACGATCAAACGTTTACGATTCATACACCTAATAAAAATGCGCAAAAAGAATATATTGGCAACGCCGCTGTTCACGGACAAATGGCAACCGTTTTTGCAAAATTAATTATCGATGATCATGATTATGGCGTAAATGCTTTTGTGGTTCCGCTTCGAGATACAAACGGAAATACGTTAAACGGAGTAACCATTGGCGATTGTGGTCATAAAATGGGATTAAACGGCGTTGATAACGGAACAATTTCGTTTGATAATGTCGTAATTCCGAAAGAAAATATGCTGGATCGTTTTGCTTCTGTAAACGATAAGGGAGAATTTGAAAGCCCGATTCCGAGTGATAATAGACGTTTCTTTACGATGTTAGGCACTTTGGTTGGAGGACGAATCGGAATTCCGCGTTCGGCTTTGGCAGCAGCCAAATCAGGATTAACAATTGCGATTCGATATAGCGACCAACGCCGACAATTTGGTCCGGAAGGAGGTTCAGAAGTTCCGATTTTAAATTACAGAATGCACCAACGCAGATTAATTCCACCCTTGGCAAAAACATATGCCGTTCATTTTGCTTTGCAATATCTTACGAATCGTTTCCTGAATAAAACAGAATCTGAAATGCAGGAAATTGAAGCTCTTGCAGCCGGAATGAAATCATATTCAACCTGGTCTACAAGAGATATTTTACAGGAATGCCGCGAAGCCTGCGGAGGAAAAGGATATTTATCTGAAAACCGAATTGACGCTTTAAAAAACGACACCGAAATTTACACTACTTTTGAAGGTGATAATACCGTTTTGATGCAATTGGTTGCTAAAAACCGTTTATCAGAATTCAGAAAATCGTTTGGTGAAATGGGTTCTTTAGGAATCATCAATTATGTATACGAAAATGCAAAAACAGCAATTACCGAGAAAAATCCAATTGCAACGAGAAGAACTGACGATGAACATTTATTAGATCCGGAATTTCATCTGCAGGCTTTTATTCATAGGGAAAAAACAATTTTAGCATCGGCAGCACGACGTATCAAAAAATTGGTCGATGGCGGTTTAGAACCTTACGATGCTTTTAATGTCGTTCAGCACCAAATGATTGATGTCGCCCAGGCATATCTTGAAAGAGTAGTTTTAGAACAATTTCAGGCAGCAATTAAAACGGTTGAAGATGAAAATTCAAAAGCAATTTTGACTAAATTAAATCAATTATACGCGCTTTCGCAAATTGAAAAAAATAAAGGCTGGTATCTTGAAGACGGCTATATGGAAGCCGTAAAAACCAAAGCAATCCGTAAAATCGTAAATCAGCTTTGCTGGGATATTCGTCCGGATGCAGTTGCATTGGTAAATGCATTTGATATTCCTGAAAGTTGTCTGGCTGCGCCAATTGCCGTTAATTGAGAATACAGATTATAGAGTAAAGAAAATAGACTTTTTAAGGAGCTTTGTCAAAGTTTTAAACTTTGACAAAGCTTTTTGTTATTTAACATCAAAAAAAAACTTTTAATCGGTGCAATCGGTGGCAAAAAAGTACAAAGTTTAAATGAACTTTTATAACTTATATGGTGAAATAAAAAATCACCAGTTTCCCTTTAAACCTTCTTTTAAAGCATTATCATATTTTTCCAAATCAAAACGATACAAATCAGGAGCTTTATGAGCGCCGCCTTTTCGGGATTCATCTAGTTTTGTTAGAATATCATAACGCAATATTTTTCGATAAAAATTACCGCGATTCAGTTTTTTGCTTAAAATAGCTTCATATAATTTTTGAAGTTCCGGCATTGTAAACTTCTCAGGCAAAAGATTATAGCCAATAGGATGATTGTTTAATTGCTCGCGCAAAGTAAGAAGCGCTTTATCAAAAATTGCCCGGTGATCCATCATAAAAGTTGGCAGATCTTCAATAGATTTCCATTCGCAAGCCAATGAATATTGATCAACAATCAAGTTTACTTTTGAAAATTCGGCTAACGCATAATATCCAATAGACACAAAACGCTGTTTGTTCCAGATGTTGTCATCATAAAATTCAAAAGCACTTTCAGAACGTTTAAGATTTCCAAAAGTATAAAATTGCTGCAGGTAAATATTCTCTGTGCCCGTTCTGTCTTTTAAAATCCGGATTGCGGCATCATCTACATTTTCTTCTTTTTGGACGTATCCTCCGGGAAGTCCCCACAAATCCTGATCTTTCATTTTGACCGTTAAAACGTGTAGTGAATTTTCATGAAAACTAAAAATAACGCAATCAATAGAAAGAGTTGGAATGTATTTTTTCCAGGCTTCTTCAGATTGGGATTCGATTATTTTTTTTAGTTCCATTTATTGATTTGTTTCCAAATTTACTCTTTTTGAAAATTATAAAATGGTTTAATTTTTCAAAAAGTTGAGATTTGTCATTAAAATAGGTGTTTTTGAAAGTTTTTTCGTGATATATTATTGCTAATACATTCTTTTATTAATTGAAAAGACATCATGTTTAAGTGAGTGGAATTGAGATAAGTGAAATTTTATGGGATTTTATTTGTTGATATGAAAAAAAGTAATTAATATTGCTTCATAATGAAGCAATGAAAATATCACATATATAACTTCTTCGTTTTGTTAACACAACTAAAATTTCCAATTATGAAAAAAGCAATTATAAAAACAGCGCGGGTTTCTCTTTTAACAGCGTTAGTACTTTCTAATGTATCATGGAATAGTATTTCTGATGGAGAAAATAATCCGCCGCTTATTACTTTGAACGGATTTACTTTTAAAGATTTAAATAAAAACGGTAAACTCGATATTTATGAAGATACGAGACTTTCAATAAAAGAACGCGCGCGTGATTTAGTCAATAAAATGACCGATGAAGAAAAAGCGAATTTCTTACTGGGAACCGGAATGCCAGGTTTTGACGGAATAAAACCAGTTGTTGGTGCTGTTGAAGGTCGTGTTCCCGGAGCTGCAGGAGGAACTTATGAAATTAAACGTTTGGGAATTCCGGCAATTATTGTGGCCGATGGACCTGCGGGACTTCGCATAAAACCAATTCGTGAAAACGATAAAAACACGTATTATTGTACGGCATTTCCGGTTGGAACGGCTTTGGCTTCAACCTGGAATGAAGCTTTGATTGAAAAAGTTGGTAAAGCAATGGGAAATGAAGTGAAAGAATATGGTGTTGATGTTTTATTGGCGCCGGCTTTAAATATTCATAGAAATCCGCTTTGTGGCAGAAATTTCGAATATTATTCTGAAGATCCTTTAGTAGCAGGAAAAATAGCTTCGGCAATGGTCAAGGGAATTCAGTCGAATGGAGTGGGGACTTCTATCAAACATTTCGCAGCTAATAATCAGGAAACCAATCGTCTTTTGATAAACGAACACATCAGCGAAAGAGCGATGCGTGAAATTTATTTAAAAGGTTTTGAAATCACGGTAAAAGAATCTAATCCCTGGACGGTAATGTCTTCTTATAATTTGATTAACGGGACTTATACTTCGGCAAGAAAAGATTTATTGACAGATATTCTCCGTAATGAATGGGGTTTCAAAGGAATTGTAATGACAGATTGGTTTGGCGGTTTTGCCGGCGCTCAATCTATTATGGCAGGTTCAAGCAATGTTACACAACAACTTACCGCCGGAAATGATTTGCTTATGCCCGGAATTGCAGCGCAAAAAAAGGCGATTATTGAAAATGTAAAAAATAAAAATTTATCGCAAGAAGTAGTGGATAAAAATGTAGAAAGAATTTTAGAGTTGGTTTTAAAATCTCCTGTAATGGAAAATTACAAATATTCTAATAAACCCAACTTAAAGGAAAATGCAGAGGTTACAAGACAAGCGGCTTCTGAAGGAATGATTTTATTGAAAAATGATGCAGCTGTTTTACCTTTTACAAATAAAAAAGGAAAAATAGCCGTTTTTGGTGTAACATCATATGATTTTATTGCAGGCGGAACCGGAAGTGGAGACGTAAATGAAGCGTATACAATTTCGTTAATTGATGGTTTGAATAATGCAGGTTATTCAATTGATGAAGAATTAAAAATAATTTACACGCCATTTGTCGCTAAAGTTAAAGCCATAGAAATGGAAAGCCGTAAAAAAGAAGGTTTTCTTGCTTTGCCAAAACGTTTACCGGAATTAAAACTGGAAAAAGATTTTGTACAGCAACAAGCTTCATCATCAGAAATGGCGATTATTACGATAGGAAGAAATTCAGGTGAAGGCGGAGATCGTAAAGTTGATAATGATTTTAATCTGGCAACTGACGAAGTAGAATTGATTAATAATGTTTCGGAAGAATTTCATGCCAAAGGCAAAAAAGTGGTGGTGATCCTGAATATTGGCGGCGTTATTGAAACCGCAAGCTGGAAAGATAAAGTAGATGCTATTTTATTGTCATGGCAACCGGGACAAGAAGGAGGAAATTCTGTAGCAGATGTATTTTCAGGAAAAGTAAATCCGTCCGGAAAATTAACGATGACTTTTCCAATGAAATATGAAGATACACCATCGGCTAAAAACTGGTTGGGATTGCCTGTAAATGACCCAACAAGTGTAACTTATGAAGAAGGTGTGTATGTTGGATATCGTTATTACAATACTTTTAATGTAAAACCATCTTATGAATTTGGTTTCGGAAATTCATACACCACTTTTGATTTTTCAAATGTAAAATTAAGTTCTCCAATTTTCAATGATAAATTAACTGTTTCGGTTACAGTGAAAAATACGGGAAAAACGGCGGGGAAAGAAGTGGTTCAATTATATCTTTCGGCTCCATCAAAATTTATTGATAAACCAAAAGAAGAATTAAAAGCTTTTGGTAAAACCAAAGAATTAAAACCGGGCGAAAGTGAAACTTTAAAAATGACTTTATCTCCAAAAGATTTGGCTTCGTTTCTGGAAAATAAAAGTGCCTGGATTGCAGAATCCGGAAATTATACAGTTTCAATTGGAGCTTCATTAGCAGATATTAAGAAAACGGCTGAGTTTTCTGTACCGAATGAAATTTTGGTAGAAAAAGTTAAAAAAGCTTTTGAATTGGATTCCCAATTTACGGAGCTAAAGCCTTAATTACAGAGCGCTAGTGGTTAGATGAAATCGTTTTTTAAGGTTATGATTTCACTTGAATATTCAAATTGAATAAACGAGTGAAATCATTTTTATTATATCAAAAACGAATTTGAAATTGTTTTGTTTATAGCAAGGTTAAAAAGAAGCTTTGTTAAACCATGGATTTATTACAATAACTCGCTTTTTCAAAGTCTTTTATATTAATGGAAATTACCGGAACTTCAGGAAGTATTTCGTTCAGTTTAGAAACAATTGCTTTCGATAATTTCGCTTTTTGATCTGTATTTCTGCCTTCCATAATATATCCAAAAACATGAATGAAATCGTCTAATGAATTTCCGTTATTATAATAGGAAAAAGGATTAATACGAACTTTAATTTCAGATTCAATAAAAAGTTCAGTTGATAATGCCGCATTAAAAACTTCCTGCATGATATCTTCTGCAGCTTTTAATCGGATTATGTTTTCGGAACAATCAATAACAAAATGTGGCATGTGTATGTAATTTAAATGATGAGAATATCAATCAGACAAAGTTAGAAAACATTAACCGGATTGTTTCACAATTGCTTTTTTATTAAGTATTTTATTCGGCTTTTTTGTTATAAAACCTAATTCTTTTAAAAGTAACAGGGAATCATAAATAATTCATTTTTATACAATCACTTTGTTATATTTGTAGGTCTCATTATAGCTGTAAATTGTTTTGAAAAATTATTGGTTGCTTTTATTAGTTCTTTTAGGAAGTCCTGTTTATTCATTAGATAGTACAGATACTATTTTGGATAAGCTAAATGATGCCATAAGAAATAAGCAGCGATACGTTGAGATGAAGGAAGAACGTATTTTGAACTTCAAAAAAATAAAATCAGAAGATTTAACCAAAGAACAGGAATACAATTACAACAAAACCTTATATATAGAATACCAAAAATTCAATTCAGATTCGGCTATTTTTTATGTAAAAAAGAACCTCAAAATTGCCGAAGAACTTCAGGATAAGAATTTATTGGATTTGGCAAATCTGCAATTGGTTACGCTTTATTCTTCCACAGGAAAATATAGGGAATCCGAAGCTATTTTAAAAAGCATCGACAAAAAAGAATTACCGCAATCTTTGCTTCCCACTTATTATACGGCATATCGCGAATTTTTTGAGCATTACGCTGCCAATAGTTACAGCATCAAATATTTGCAGCAAATACAAACGTATCGGGATTCTTTATTAATGGTTTTAGATCCAAAATCACTGAATTATAAAATTAATAAAATTCAGCACGATATGTATCATAAAAAGCTTGTTCTTGCCCAAAAGCAATTAATGGTTTTATTCGAAAATATAAAAGATGATAATCCGCAATATGCAATGGTTACCTATCTTTTAGGAAATATTTACGAGACGACACATCAATTAGAATTAAGAAAGAAATACTACGCGCTTTCGGCAACTTCAGATATAAAAAATGCCAATAAAGACAATGCATCGCTTCAGGAACTGGCATTGGTTTTTTATGAAATTGGCGATGTTGATATGGCATATAAACTCACACAATCTGCGATTGAAGATGCGCTTTATTGCAACGTACAATTCCGTACACTTTTAATGTCAGAGGTTTATTCGATTATCAATACGGTTTATTTAGAAAGAGAAGCCAAGCGAAAAACAGAACTTCAGCTTTATCTATTATGCATTAGTCTGCTTTCGGCATTTTTAGTTGTAGCGGTAATTTACGTCTACAAACAAATGAAAAAGGTTTCCAGAATTCGTGGAGAACTTTATGAAACCAGTCAAAAACTAGCTGAACTAAACAAAGACATTACCGAAACGAACAATCAGTTGCAGGAACGTAATGCACAATTATCAGAATCAAATCATATTAAAGAAGAGTATATTGCCCATTTTTTCAATCTTTGTTCGGCTTACATCAATAAATTAGAAAATTATCGCATTATTCTAAACAAAAAAGCAACTGCAAAACAGTTTGATGAAATTTATAAAATGTTGAAATCAACAACTTTGGTTGATAACGAATTGGAAGAATTATATAAAAATTTCGATATTATATTTCTTAACTTGTATCCAACTTTTGTAAAAGACTTTAATGATTTGCTTATTAAAGAGGAACAAATCGTTTTAAAACAAGGAGAATTGCTAAATACAGAGCTTCGTATTTTTGCATTAATCCGTCTTGGGATTACAGATAGTGTCAAAATTGCAGCCTTTCTTCGCTACTCTTTAAGCACGATTTATAATTATCGAACCAGAGCTCGAAATAAAGCGGCAGTTTCCCGAAATGATTTGGAAGAAATGGTCATGAAAATAGGCTTAATTTCATTAAAACTCTAACGATTTATTTTAAAATCACTACTTTTTTTAGTCTTTAAAAAAGGTTAATATTTTGTAAATCAATATATTAATTTTTTATTTCACTACTTTTTTTCGTTTAAAATTAGAACACGAACTATAACGTTTTAGCTTTACAATATTATTATAAGGTACTTTAACATAAAGTATCTTGATTATAAATTTAAATGCTTTAATAAATTAATAGTTATGTTTAAAAACGTTAAAACAATTGTTGTTTTAGTTTTATTGAGTTCATTCGGGTTGAATGCACAAAATAAAGTTCCAGTTTATCTTGATGATAAAAAGCCAATTAATGAGCGCGTAGAGGATGCGCTTTCGAAAATGACAACCGCAGAAAAAATTGCGATGATTCATGCGCAATCCAAATTTAGTTCGCCTGGTGTAAAACGTTTGGGAATTCCGGAAAACTGGATGACCGATGGACCTCACGGAATTCGTACCGAAGTGAAATGGGATGAATGGGATCAGGCAGGCTGGACAAACGATTCATGTATTGCATTTCCAGCCCTAACCGCACTTTCTGCAACATGGAACAAAGAATTAGCGTCATTATATGGTAAATCAATAGGCGAGGAAGCACGTTACCGTAACAAAAACGTATTATTAGGACCTGGAGTTAATATCTACAGATCGCCATTAAACGGTCGTAACTTCGAATATATGGGAGAAGATCCTTTCTTGACTTCAAAAATGGTTGTTCCTTACATTAAAGGAGTTCAATCAAACGGAGTTGCTGCCTGTGTTAAACATTTTGCCTTAAATAATCAGGAAACAAATCGTAACTCAGTTAACGTAATTGTTGATGACAGAGCATTATACGAAATTTATTTGCCGGCATTTAAAGCTGCTGTACAAGACGGTGATGCGTGGGCAATTATGGGTTCATATAATAAATACAAAGGACAGCAATGTTGTCATAATGAGTATTTATTAAACGATATTCTTCGCGGAGAATGGGGATTCAAAGGTGTTGTAATCTCAGATTGGGGCGGAGTTCATGATACAAAACAAGCAATTCATAACGGATTGGATATGGAATTTGGTTCCTGGACAAACGGACTTTCATGGGGAACAAGTAATGCTTATGATAACTATTATTTAGCAAAACCATATTCAACTATGATTGAAAAAGGTGAAATTGGAACTAAAGAATTAGACGAAAAAGTACGTCGTATTTTGCGTTTGTCTTTCTTAACAACAATGGATAAAAACAGACCTTTTGGATCTTTCGGAACAAAAGAACATGCTGATGCAGGTTTGAAAATTGCCGAAGAAGGAATCGTTTTATTACAAAACAACAATAATATCCTGCCAATTAACCTTTCTAAAACTAAGAAAATTGCGGTTATTGGAGAAAATGCGATCAAAATGATGACAGTTGGTGGAGGAAGTTCTTCACTAAAAGCAAGATATGAAATTACACCTCTTGAAGGTTTAAAGAAAAGAATTGGTAATCAGGCTGAAATCGTTTACGCACGTGGTTATGTTGGAGATCCAACAAGTAATTATAACGGAGTTGTTGCAAAAGTTAGCTTGGCAGACAAACGTTCTCCTGCTGAATTAACGGCAGAAGCTTTAAAAGTAGCTAAGGATGCTGATATCGTTCTTTTTATTGGAGGTTTAAACAAAAGTGATCATCAGGATGCAGAAGGAAATGATCGTAAAGAATTGGCACTTCCGTACAATCAGGATAAATTAATTACCGAATTGGTTAAAGTAAATAAAAATTTGGTTTATGTAAATATTTCAGGAAACGCTGTGGCAATGCCGTGGGTAAAAGAAGTTCCGGGAATTGTACAAGGTTGGTTTTTAGGTACTGAAGCCGGAAATGCTTTGGCTGCTGTTTTGGTTGGAGATGTAAATCCTTCCGGAAAATTATCATTCACTTTCCCTGTAAAATTATCAGATAACGGAGCTCACGCTTTAGGAGATTTTCCTGGTGGAGATGAAGTTACGTATAAAGAAAGCATTTTTGTTGGATACCGTTGGGCTGACAAACAAAAAGCAAAACCATTATTTTCATTTGGTCACGGTTTAAGCTATACGACTTTCGAATACGGAAAAGTAACTGCAGATAAAAAACAAATGTCGGCTGGAGATCAGATTACATTCTCTGTTAAAGTAAAAAACACAGGAAGCCGTGACGGTTCTGAAGTAGTTCAGCTTTATATCAGCGATTTAAAATCTTCTTTACCTCGTCCGATAAAAGAATTAAAAGGATTTGATAAAATTTCGCTTAAAGCGGGAGAAGAAAAAACAGTAACTTTTACAGTAGAAAAAACAGCGTTGAGCTTTTTTGATGATAAAAAACACGACTGGGTTGCTGAACCTGGGGATTTTGAAGCAATCATTGGAGCATCTTCGACTGACATAAAATCTAAAGTGGGTTTCTCACTTAAATAATTTCATTATTTCTAAATTGGTTGGTTGTAAAGCTGCAAGTGTAAAAAGTTGCAGCTTTGCTTTTTTTAAAATTTTACCATTAGATATTAAGTTAATTAAGCTTTGTGTTTAAAAAAATAAAGTAAGAAGGTTAAGCCAACGAGCTAAAACTTAATTTTTCTTGATCTCTTAATGGTTAAAAAATAAACACTTTATTGTTTAAAATAAAAGGATTATGAAAAAAATTGTACTAGGCGCGGTGGTTTTGTTTTTAACACAAAACCTTTCGGCGCAAAGCCTGAATAAAATGCAGTGGTTTAATGAACCTGAAAAATGGGAAATTAAAAACAATGCTTTAATCATGAATGTTACTGCAAACAGTGATTACTGGCGTATTTCGCATTATGGATTCACGGTTGATGATGCTCCGTTTTATTACGCCACTTATGGTGGAGAATTTGAAGCAAAAGTAAAATTAACCGGAAACTATATCGCCCGTTTTGACCAAATGGGATTAATGCTTCGTATCGACGAGAAAAACTACATTAAAACCGGAGTTGAATTTGTTGACGGAAAATTTAATATCAGCACTGTTGTTACGCACGACAAAAGCGATTGGAGCGTAACAACATTAGATAAAGCGCCGCCATTTGTATGGATAAAAGTGGTGCGGCGATTAGATGCTGTTGAGGTTTTCTTTTCGTATGATGATAAAAACTACATCCTGACCAGAAATGCACCTTTACAGGATAATACGCCGGTTATGGTGGGTTTGATGGCCGCATCGCCTGACGGAAAAGGTTTTGAAGCTAAATTTGAAAATTTTAAAGTAACACATTTACCGGATCAACGCCGATTGGAATGGCTTAAAAATCACCAAGAGTAATTATAATTATAAATTGTTAATTGTTAATTGTAAAATGTGAAAACACAAAGAGGAATTACAATTACAGGACAACATTAATAATTAACAACTAACAATTAACCATTTTTTTATGACTGAAATTCAACCAAAAAAACATTATGAAATTCTTGACGGCTTGCGTGGAGTGGCGGCAATTTTAGTTGTTACGTTTCATATTTTCGAATCCTTTAACGAAGGAAGCCGTTTTAAACAGATCATTAATCACGGTTATCTGGCAGTTGATTTCTTTTTTCTATTATCCGGTTTTGTTGTGGCATATGCTTATGACGATCGCTGGGGAAAAATGTCGCAATGGGAGTTTTACAAACGACGTTTAATTCGCTTGCAGCCCATGGTTATTATTGGAATGATTATTGGCGCTATATTTTACTATTTTCAAGCTTCAAATTTATTCCCGCAAATTGCAGGAATGGAAGTTTGGAAAGTGATTTTGACAATGGTTATTGGGTTTACGTTATTACCAATTCCGCCATCTTTGGAAATTAGGGGCTGGGGCGAAATGCATCCGCTTAATGGACCTGCCTGGTCGCTTTTCTTCGAATATATTGCTAATATTTTATATGCATTGTTCTTCCGTAAATTCTCTAATAAGGTTCTTGGAATCTTTGTTTTGATATTTGCCGGAATGTTAATTAATTATACTGTTTTTGGACCAAAAGGAGACGTAATTGGCGGTTGGTCATTAAACGCAGAACAAATGAATATTGGTTTTACGCGTTTGTTGTATCCATTTTTTGCGGGGATTTTGCTTTCACGTTTAGGAAAATTAATTCACGTAAAAGGCGCTTTCTGGATTTGCAGTATTCTGATCACAATTATTTTTGCAATTCCAAGAATTGGAGACGAGAATAGTCTTTGGATGAATGGTTTATACGAATCATTCTGTATTATTATTTTGTTTCCGTTAATTGTTGCTATTGGAGCAGGAGGAGAGGTTGGAAATCCAATTTCGAATAAAATATGCAAAGCTTTAGGAGATATTTCATATCCAATTTATATTATACATTATCCGTTAATTTATTGGTATACAGCGTGGGTTATCGATAATAAAGTGCCTCTGAAAGATGGTTATATTTTAGGAATCGGAGTTTTAATTGCCAGTATTGTAATCGCCTATTTATGTTTGAAATTATATGATCAACCGGTTCGTAATTGGTTGCAGAATAAATTTCAAAAAAGAAAAACTGTTAATATAGAATAATGAGATTGAATTTCTAAATTTTGTTAGTTTGAGATATTCAAAAAAGGGATGAAACGTCATGTTTTTCATCCCTTTTGTATTTTAAACAACAAAGGTTCAAAGGAAAAAACTTTGTCCCCTTGAACCTTTGTAACTCTGAACCTATAAAAAGATTTATTCTAAAACCAATTGTCCTAAAGCTTCTTTGCTAAAACCTTTTAACTCATCCGTTTTTCCGGCTTTGATTTTTGCAACCCAATTCGGATCTGATAAAAGAGGTCTTCCTACGGCAACCAAATCAAAATCCCCTCTGTCGAAACGTCTGTTTAATTCCTCTAAAGAAGTTGGTTGAGAACTTTCTCCTGCAAAAGCGCCAAAGAAATCTCCTGAAAGTCCAACAGAACCTACTGTAATTGTTGGTGCTCCGGTAACTTTTTTGGCCCAACCGGCAAAATTCAAATCAGAATCTTCAAATTCAGGTTCCCAGAATCTGCGTTGCGAGCAGTGTAAAATATCAACTCCGGCATCAACAAGAGGCGAAAGCCAGGCTTCTAATTCCTGTGGATTTTTAGCCAGTTTATAATTATAATCAGAAGGTTTAAATTGTGAGAATCTCATGATAACAGCGAAATCATTCCCAACTTGTTTTCTAACTTCTTTTATTACTTCAATAGCAAAACGATTACGTTCCGGAAGTGTTTTTCCGCCATAAATATCAGTACGTAAATTAGTTTCAGCTCTAAAGAACTGGTCTATTAAATAACCGTGTGCGCCGTGAATTTCAACGGTATCAAAACCTAATCTTTTCGCATCAGCAGCAGCTTTTCCGAAAGCAATAATTGTATCTTCAATATCTTTTTCAGTCATAATGTTTCCATTACTAAAATCTGGTCGGTTTAATCCTGACGGACCTTCAAAAGGAACTGGCGGAACCCATCCTGAATGATGATTATCCATGATCCCCATATGCCAGATTTGTGGTCCCATTTTTCCACCGGCTGCGTGAACACCATCAATCACTTTTTTCCATCCTTTTAGAGATTCATCTCCATGAAAATGAGGAACATTGCCGTCGTTTGAAGAAGAAGGTCTGTCAATAACAGTTCCTTCAGATAATATTAAACCAACTTCACCTTCGGCTCTTTTTTGGTAGTAAGAAGCTACATTATCAGTTGGAATTCCGTTTGGAGAAAATGAGCGCGTCATTGGCGCCATTACGATTCTATTTTTAAGATTTAACGTTTTTAAGTTAAATGGCGAAAACAGGTTGTTTGTACTCATAGTAATTTACAAATTAGATTGAATTAATTTACTGAGGGCTTCAAAGGCACCTTCGTTGCGTTTATAATAAGTCCATTGTCCCACGCGTTTAGATTCTATAAATCCGGCGCGTTGTAAAATAGATAGGTATTCAGAGACAGTTGATTGCGTTAAGCCGGCTTTCGCCTGTATTTGGCCAACACAAACTCCGTGTTCAAATCCTGCGTGTTGCAGTTGATCCGGAAAGTTTATTTCGGGTTCTTTTAGCCATTCCAGCATTTGCAATCTGGATTTGTTAGAGAGCGCCTTAAAAATTTCTATATTTTCCATGGTGCAAATATATCGACTTTTCCCGATATACCAATTTAAAGAAAAATATTTAGGATAATTTTAAGATGGAGAAATAAAACAGTAGAAGATTTGATAAAGAAAATTATATTTGCTGATGTATTAATCTCGCAAAGTTGCAGAGTCGCAAAGTACAGACACAAGCTTGTCATTTCGACGAAGGAGAAATCACATTAGTTGATCGACAAAGATTGGTTACTTTGCATAAGGAGTTTCTAGTGTGATTTCTCCTTCGTCGAAATGACAAAAATGAGAAAACTTTGCGACTCTGCGACTTTACGAGATTAAAAAAGCCCCAAACTAAAAAAAAACTTAATCAATTATGAAAAAAACTTTACTTATTTTAGGATTCTTATTATGTGTAATAACCAATTCAAAAGCTCAGGTTGTTGGAGTTGAAGTAGGAGATATCGCTCCTGAAATTGATCTTCCGGACACAAAAGGAAACAATGTTGTACTTTCTTCTTTTAGAGGAGAATTAGTTTTAATTGATTTTTGGGCTTCGTGGTGCGGACCTTGTACAAAAGAGCATCCGGAATTAATAAAACTGTATAATGCTTATCCCGATAAATTGGCGATTTACAGTGTTTCTATGGATACTAAAAAACCGCTTTGGCTGGCTGCAATTGCAAAACAAAAATTGCCATGGACACAGGTAAGTGATTTAAAATATTGGAAATCTCCGGTTGTTGGCGATTATATGCTTCAATCGGTTCCATTAAATTTTTTAATAGACAAAAACGGAATTATCCTTGCTAAAAACATTCATGGAAATGCCTTGAATGAAATGGTGAAGAGTTTATTACAATAGAGATTTTGTTTCAAGTTTCAAGTTTCAGGTTTTCTTAACTTTGTATATAAACTAAAGTCTACACAAAATTTTATAATGACAAACCCAACAGATTTTTAAAACCTGTCGGGTTTATCGAGAAATTGTATGTTCAATTATTTGCCGATCTTTGTCAAAGTTTAAAACTTTGACAAAGATTCTCCTGAAACCTGAAACCTGAAACCTGAAACCTGAAACCTGAAACCTGAAACCTGAAACCTGAAACCTGAAACAAAAAAACTTGAAAATTAATTTATGGAATCAAAACTCAGTTTATCTGAATTCCGTGCAAGATTACAGAATAATACAGAGATTGGTTCTCCAAAACTAAAATTGAGTCCATTTGGTATGTTTACTATTTTTGATGGGATTTCAAAACCTTTTTATGGGCTTTTTGATGATAAAAATTTTCATTTGACAATAAATTCATCAACATCACCAACATTTTTTATTCTAAAAGGAAACTATAAAATTATTAATGAAAAAGTTCAGATTAGCTACATAATTGAACCACATCCTAAATTTCATTTGACCTGGGTAAAATATTTCCCAATTATAGTTTTAATATTGATAAATTTAGTATTCTTTTTTGCGAAGGAAGTACCTAAAGAAGCATTTGTCGTTATGAATTTATCAATTATAGTTTTAATTTTTTATTCAAGATGGAAGAGTAAACATAAAAGAAAAAACATAAAACAAAAGTTTATTGAAATTTTTGAGATTATAGAATAAATTAGAATCTAAAAATATTTTAAAGGTTAAACTTTGACAAATTCTTCTTGAAAAAAAATAAAACTTGAAAATTAATTTATGGAATCAAAACTCAGTTTATCTGAATTCCGTGCAAGATTACAGAATAATACAGAGATTGGTTCTCTAAAATCAACATTAGGACAGGTTAGAGTATTTCCTGTATCTGGTGTAATTAAACCTTTTTACGGGCTTTTTGATGATAAAAGTTTTCAGTTAACCATAAATTCCAGATCATCGTCAACGCCTTATATCATAAAAGGAAAATACAAAAACATTAATAATACGCTAAAAGTAGATTACGCTGTTGAACTAAACAATAAATTTCAACTGCTTTGGACAAGATATTCTCCAATAATTCTTATTCTGGCAATTAATATATTTTTTCTCTTTTTTGCGAGAGGACTTAGAAGAGCGTCGACAATTGTTAATCTGTTTTTGCTTTTCATGGCCTTTTATTCAAGATGGAATGAAGAGAAAAAGAGAAAAAAATTAGAACAAAAGTTTATCAGAATTTTTGAAATTAAAATATAAAATGACAACGGTAAATATCTTTGTCAAAGCTTTAAACTTTGACAAAGATTTCTAAGTTGGAATTTAAAATTTTAAAATTTATATATTTATTGCTCCTTGTCCCGAAGTGATCATATAAGCTTCTTTTAAAGTTTTAGAATAAGTTGGATAATAATATACTGAAATAGTGGTTTTTAAAAAGATATCCAAAAGTATCAATTTAATCCTTCAAGACTATTTCTGACACCGCCAAAATTTGTTTTTAAAAATTCTCTTACCTGAAATTGCGTTTTTGTTCGGGTCGCATTTTTCCAATCTTTGAAATCAAAAACGTGAATTTGCTGCGCATTCGGATTGGTAAGAAAAGAAAGTCGGGCAATTGAGTATTTATAATATTTTAATTCGTGCGATATATGTCGATCCGGGACCACAATAAGTATGGTTTCCCAGCTTAGGAAATCTTTGGGAACATCTGGTCTTTCATGCAAACCAAGATGCTCAAAAAAAGCAATTATTTTTTGATCGTTTAATTTGTTTATTTTTTCATCGATACGCTTAATGGTGCTAAGAAGCGTACTCTCGTCTTTTATAACACTCATAATATTACTATTTGGGTTCATTTTTAGATAAAATTACGTTAAAACAATAATTATTTAGCAAAGAAGGGTTCATAGAATGATTCTAAATTTTTAATCCTTAATTTTCAGGGATTATGATCAAAAAAATAAACGATCATATTTTGATAAAATACTATTATTTTAATCAGGGCAAAAAGAATATTTTTATCACACTTTGCAAATTATCCCTTTAACCACAATTTATGAAAACCATTTCTTCAAAAGAAATTCTGATATATTTTATCCTTTTGATTTCGTTTTGCACTTCGGCACAAAATAAATCAGAGCGCGAATTAATTTTAATCGATAAAGATTGGCGTTTTTCGTTTGGACATCAATACGATACGCAGAAAGATTTTGGTCATGCCGAAGGTTATTTTTCGTATTTAACAAAAACAGGTTTTGGAGATGGTCCCGCCGCCGCCGGATTTGATGATCGTGCGTGGCGAAAATTAGATCTTCCGCATGATTGGGCCGTTGAACAATCGTTTAGCGAAAAAGCGAGTTACAGTCACGGATTCAAAACTGCGGGAAAAGGTTTTCCTGATAAAAATATTGGTTGGTACCGAAAAAAAATCAACATTCCGCAAACTGATCAGGGCAAAATTATTACACTGAAATTTGATGGAGTTTTTAGAAATTCGAAAGTATTTTTTAATGGATATTTCCTCGGAACAGAAGAAAGCGGCTATAATGGTTTTGAATATGATGTAACGGCTTACGCAAATTATGGCGGCGAAAATACAATCGTGGTTCGCGTTGATGCTTCGATGGAAGAAGGCTGGTTTTATGAGGGTGCGGGAATTTACAGACATGTTTATCTGCAAAAAACGAATCCGGTTCATGTGGCTGAAAACGGAACTTATATAACATCTGAAATTCAGAATAATAATGCAGAAGTTACGGCTGAGGTAGCTATTGAAAACAAAGGAAATTATAAAGGTTCAATTGAAATTATTCAGCATATTATAGATTTATCAGGAAAACAAATTGCTGCAATTTCTGAAAACGTGAAAGCGCCTGAATTTTATCAAACATCAAAATATACTTCAAAACTTGATGTAAAAAATCCATTATTGTGGGATATTGATTCGCCAAATTTATACCGTTTAGTAACTCAGATTAAACAGGAAGGAAAGATAATTGACAGTTATGAAACTTCTTTCGGAATCAGAACGATTAAGTTTGATGCTGAAAAAGGTTTTTTCCTTAACGGAAAATCGGTAAAACTAAAAGGGACAAATAATCATCAGGATCATGCCGGAATTGGAACAGCGTTACCCGATGAATTACAATATTTCAGGATTAAAAAACTGAAAGAAATGGGCTCAAATGCCTATCGCTGTTCGCATCATCCGCCAACGCCGGAATTGCTTGAAGCTTGCGATAAATTGGGAATGCTGGTTATTGATGAAACTAGATTAATGGGAATTAACGAGTATCATTTGAATGATTTGAAACGAATGATCGAACGCGATCGCAATCATCCGAGTATTTTTTGCTGGTCTGTTGGAAATGAAGAATGGAATATTGAAGGCGGAATTGTTGGCGAACGCATTACAAATGTCATGCAGGGTTTTGTAAAAAGTATGGATGCTACAAGACCTGTAACGGTTGGAATTAGCAGCGGTTTTAAGAGCGGAATATCCTCTGTTGTAGAAATTATGGGATATAATTATCTGGGCAACGGCGATATTGATGCACATAGAAATGAGTTTAGAAACCAACCGGGAATGGGAACGGAGGAAGGTTCGACGTTTGCAACAAGAGGAATTTATTTTACAGATGATGCCAAACACTATCAAAGTGCGTATGACAAAAAACCGCGTCCAACTTTTTATAGTATCGAAGAAGGCTGGAAGTTTTATGCAGCACGCCCATATCTGGCCGGAATGTTTATCTGGACGGGTTTTGATTATCGCGGCGAACCTACGCCTTATGGATGGCCATCGGTTACGTCTTATTTTGGGATGATGGATGTTTGCGGTTTCCCGAAAGACAATGTGTTTTATTTGAAATCATGGTGGGGAAATGAACCTGTTTTGCATATTCTGCCACATTGGAACTGGAGTGGAATGGAGGGAAAAGAAATTGATGTCTGGGCGTATTCGAATTGTGATGAAGTAGAACTTTTCCTGAACAAAAAAAGTCTCGGCAAAAAGAAAATGGAGCAATATGGACATTTAGAATGGAAGGTAAAATATGCGCCAGGAACTTTGGAAGCGATTGGTTATAAAAACGGAAAAAAAGTACTTTGGACTATTCAAAAAACAACTGGAAATCCTGAATCTGTAAAACTTTCGGTTGATAAAGAAAATATTTCGAACGCAAATGTTTCTGTTGTAACGGTAGAAGTTCTGGATAAAAACGGCTTTCATGTTCCAACGGCTGATGACGAAATTACTTTTTCGGTAAAAGGAGGAAAGATACTTGGAGTTGGAAATGGAAACCCAACTTCATTAGAGAGCGATAAATTTATTGATAACACAACGCTTGTTGCTATAAATAATCTTCAGGAACAAATTTTGGCTGTAGCCGAATTGCCTCAACAATTGTCTACATATCCAGAAAAGGATTGGAAAGCAGCTTTTAAAAACAGAGATTATAAAAATCAGGCAAAATCATATGTTTATAAGGGTGAATTTGATTTGGAAAATAATTCGGAAACCAATAAAATCAGTTTCTTTTATAAGAAGATTGGAACAAACGGTGTTGTTTTTGTAAATGGAAATAAAGTTAATCCAGATTTAGAAGATGCGCAGCATTATATTTTAAATCCGAATATTTTAAAACAAGGAAAAAATACTCTTTATATAGTTGCAACGCCGCTTCAAAAAATAAAAGACTGGGATGTTATGAATACAGATCCCGGAATTATTCAGGTTATAATCCCGGCAGAACCCTGGAAACGAAAATTATTTAATGGTTATGCACAAATTATTATTCAGAAAGATGAAAGTTCAAATGAAGTTGTTTTATCGGCTACAGCCAAAGGATTAAAATCAGGAAGTTTAAAAAAGTAGTTTCAGGTTTCAGGTTTCAAGTTATCAAACCCAACAGGTTTTAAAACCTGTCGGGTTTACTTAAATATGGATTATGAAATAATTTCTATAAACATTGCGCTCCGCTGGAGCTGGATATGGATTATGGAATAATTTTCTATAAACATTGTGCTCCGCTGGAGCTTGACATGGCTTATGGAATAATTTCTATAAATATAATGCTCGCCGGAACTTTAAATTGTGGTTAAATAAAATCCCGGAGGGATGCTATATTTATAGAAATTCATAATTGTTTTTAATTGAACCCCATCGGGGTGAAATATTTCAAAACATCTAAATACATTTGTTTATAAAACTGTTAATGATCTGAAATAATGATATTCGTTTTTGGTTTTTTTGATTTATTCATCACAAATAAAAGCAGCGGCAGCGTCAAAACAAAAAACAATCCGACCAAAAAAAAAGCATCTCGATAACTTAGTAAAGACGATTGTTTCAGAACAACGTTTTCCATCAGTTTTAATGCTTTAAATTTGGCTTCATTATACGCAAAACCCCTGCTTTGAAAGTATCTTATATAGGCATTAATCCTGTCCATTGCGATTGTATTATCTGGCGTAACATTAGAAATTAATTCATTTCTATGGGCTGCAAATCGATGTGCCACATATGTATTGATGATCGAAACGCCAAAAGATCCGCCCAATTGTCGCATCATATTGTTAAGCGCCGCACCTTGACCAACATCTTTATCGTCTAAAGAAGAAACGGCGAGCATAGTAAGCGGAACCGTCAATAAAGCCATTCCTAAAGCGCGGAAAATAAGCGAAGTTGCAACTTCGGCAGCACTTGTGTTTAAAGTCATTCCGGACATTCTCCAGTTAAAATAAATAAACAGCATAAATCCAGTCGCAATAATAATAACGGGCGAAACGCCTTTTTGCAATAAGGTACCGCATATTTTTAAAGCCAGCAAGGCAAATAAAGCGCCGGGAAGCAAAAGCAATCCGGTTTGATAAGGCGAAAAACTCAACAAACGCTGCGCCACAACTGGACTTATATAAATAGAAATAAACATTCCGAAACCGGTAACAAAAGTTAGAATAGCAGCAATACTCAGCGATTTACTTTTAAGAACCCGGAGATTTACGACCGGTTTTTCGATCGTTAATTCCCAATAAATAAAAGCCACTAAAGTACTTACAGCGATAACCGTTAGAACAACAATATAGCGGGTTTCGAACCAGTCTTCGACTTCGCCTCTTTCCAGAACGGTTTGCAAAGCGCCAACTCCAATGGCGAGTAAAGCAATTCCGGTCCAGTCGACTTTTGAGATTTCGGGTTTAACAGCAGGTTCACGCAAGAGAAAATAGCACGAAATCATGACCAAAATCCCAATTGGGACATTGATTAAAAAAATCCACGGCCAGTCGTAATTTTCAGTAATATAACCGCCCAGCGTTGGTCCGATAGTTGGCCCAATGAAAATTCCGGCACCAAATAATGCTCCGGCTGTAGATTGTTTGTCTTTTGGAAAAAGCTCAAAAACCACAACCTGAGATATCGATAACAAAGCGCCGCCGCCAATTCCCTGAAAAAACCTGAAAAAAACCAGCATCCAGATATTAGATGAGTGTCCGCACATAAACGAACAAAACGTAAACAAAATAACCGACCCAATATAATAGTTTCGTCGGCCAAGATTAGCGCTTAAAAAACTCGTAATCGGTATAATAATTACGTTTGCAATCGCATAAGCAGTAATAACCCACGAAGTATCTTCGAGCGTGGCGCCAAGATTCCCGCTCATATGCGAAAGCGCAACATTTACAATCGATATATCAATCAGTTCCATAATGGCAGCCAGAATGACTGTAAATATGAGCAGTTTTCGGTGTAGAGGCGTCATAAATTTATTTTATACCAATTGGTATATTTTTAATTAAAAAAAATGCTGTTATGAATATTAAAACACATAGAAAGATAGGTTTCACTTACAAACTCTAAATTTCTATGTGTTTGTAAAAAATATTATAAAACTTTCTTGAAAATATTTGTTTTCAAAAGATTAGAAGTTGCTCTGGCAATTAATCTGGTTTGATTGCTATTCCAGATTTCGCATTGTGCATTTACAATTTGTTTCCCTTTTCTGATAATGGCTGTTTTGGCAATAATGATATCTCCAACAAAAGCAGGCGCAAAGTAATCGACAACAAGATTTATGGTCGTATAAAAGGTTTCTTCATCAAGAGAAAACATCGTTGCACCAATACAATCGTCTGCAATTGCTGCAGTTACGCCTCCGTGTAAACTCTTAACGGGATTCGACATTTCTTCGCGAATCAAATATTTAAAAGTAACGGTTCCTTCTTCGGCAGCGACAACAATTGGTTTCATCCAAAGCATAAAAGGCGATGGCGATGCTGTAAATTCTCCGTCAATGTGGTCTTGCAATACTTGTAATCTTGTTTTTGTTTCCATTTAAGTTTTGATGTTTTTATACCAATTGGTATATTTTATGATAAAAAAAGGTTATTCTAAGTCTTCGATGATTGTATTCAGCGAAAGCATAATAGTCGATAAATACGATAAATTTCCGGTTGTTTTAGCAATCATAACAGCGCCTTCGATAATGGCAATTATGGTTAAAGCCGTTTTTTCAGCATCTATGTTTTTGGCCTTAAACTCTCCGGCAAGAATTCCTTGTTCGATAAAATAAACCAGTTTGTCTTTCCAGGCGAGAATTACGCGTTCTACTTTATTTTTAAGAACCGGATGTGTATCATCACATTCTGTGGCAGTATTAATTATCGGACATCCGCCTTGCGTAACCCTTAAATGATAATAATCAGAATAGAGGCGGGGATACACTAATAATTTGCCTTTAAAAGTATTTTCTTTTTCAATTTCTTTCGCAAAAGCATCCTGAAGTTTCTTTACATTAAATCTGAATGCAGCAATGGCAACTTCATCTTTATTTTCGAAATTCCCGTAAATACTTCCTTTTGTAAGTCCGGTTGCCTCCGTAATATCGCTCATAGAGGTACCACTGTAGCCTTTCATATTAAAGATAGGCGCAGTTTTTTCTATAATAAATTGCTTGGTTCTTTCGGCTTTACTCATGATATTTCAGAAATAATACTGCAAATATATACCGATTGGTATAATTACGCAATCTTTTTAAAACTTATTTTCTGATTTGCATAAAATTAGCTCACAAGAAAGGTATTCTTCTGAGCTAATTAAATAGGAGTTTAGATTAATTTACAGCTTTTTTGTAGACGAGTTTCCATTCTTTATTTTCTTTCGAAAAAGTTTCCGTAACATACACATTTTTGGGATCTTTTCCTTCTAATTTAACGGTTTGAATGTAAGTTAGAACCGCCGTGTTTTCGCTGGAATAAACAATTCTAAAATCTTCTGCGGTCAAAGATTCAATTTTAGCTTTGGTACGCAAAATATAATCGTCAATAAATCCTTTTTTGCTGTATTCGTTATTATCCGCAGTCTGCAAAATAAAATTGGGCGATATCAGCTGGTTTTGCAAATCAGCTTTTCCTTTAACGGCATCGCTCAGCATATCATTTTCTTGTTTTGATAAAAGCTTTAATAACGGCTCTTCTTTGATGTATTTTTCTAATTCATAAGTGCTTACAGGACCATTATGGGTAGGATAAATTGTTTTTACTTTATTATCTAAAGCTATTTTTTCGATCACTTTTAAATTTTGATCCGCAAGTTGTTTGTTTTCATGAAAAAAGTGTTCCCTTACGTGATGACCGTCCGGAACCAAACCGCCGCCCTGAGATTTGAATGTTCCCACAAAAGCATCTCCAACAAAAAGATTATCATCAATAAGTATTAATAAATCGCCGGGAGTATGTCCGCCTTTAATCGGGATTATTTTTCCATTTACGCCATATTTAGCAAGATCAACAGTATTTTCTACCATAATATCCGGCGTAAAAGGCAGATAATTTAAATCAGAATAAGGACGAAGTCGGTTGCCCCAAATACTTACATCTTCAGATTTTGATAATTCGGTTTTTCCGGTTGTAAATTTTTCTAAATCGGCTTTGCTTCCGGCAATTTTGATTTTATAAGTTTGCTGAAGAAACTTAGCATTTCCGGCGTGATCTCCGTGTCCGTGCGTTACAATTGCAAGGCTGATATTTTCAGGTTTAAAACCCAGTTTTTTAATCGATTTTACCAAACTATCCTGATAACCGGCAACAGGAACTCCGGTTTCTATTAAGATTAATTTATCTGAATTGCCTTTTACAAGATAAACTTCTGAAAAATAATTCTGAATGTGGAAAATCTGCGCCTTTTCGTCATTTTTATTTTGTGCCGAAACACTAAAACCGGTAGTAAATATGACGAGAAATAACAATAAAGAAAGCAGTTCTGTATTGATTGAATAAATGGACTTTTTCATTTTTATTAGATTAAATTTATTTGTCGATATTGACAATGCAAATCTGCTACAGAATAAAAAAAATAAAAATGAACTGGTTTAGGAAATAAGGTTGAACTAGTTTAACTTTTTGATGTTTTTCTATTGCGTATTTTACTCAAATATTCCGTACTAAAACCCAAATAAGACGCCAAGGCATATTGTGGAACCCGCTTTGCAATTGCCGAATATTTGCTCATAAATTCGTCATAACGTTCTTCGGCTGTTTTTGTAAAATTAGATAATAATCGTTTTTGCTGAAAAGCCAAAGAGCGCTGCGTTATAATGCGTTCAAATTTTTCGAGCTTGGGAATTTCTGCTAAAAATCGCTGCTCGTCTTCATATTCAATCTGAATAAGTACAGAATCTTCCAGCGCTTCTACAAATAAAGTTGCAGGTTCCTGATAAATCAAACTGCTGTAATCAGAAATCCACCAATCTTCGATTGCAAATGATAAAGTGTGTTCTTTGCCTTCATTATCGACCAAATATCCTCTAAAAGCGCCTTTTACCACATAACTTTTATGATGACAAACAAAACCCGGCTGTACAATAAATTGCCTTTTTTTGACTTTGGTAATCTTCAAAAAAGTAGCCAGATGATTTTTTTCATCATCTGTCAAATCAACGTATCGTAATATATAATCTATAACGGGCAGTAAATCGTTCATCTAACAAAGATAATTTTTTTTTGTTTCAGGTTTCAGGTTTGTTTTGTTTCAGGTTTTGTTTTGTTTCAGGTTTTGTTTTGTTTTGTTTTGTTTTGTTTGAGGTTTGTTTTGTTTCAGGTTTGTTCATATTTATGCAATTTTCTCATTTTTGTCATCCCGAGGCACGAGGGATCTCCACAAGAAACTCCGCAAGTAAGTTGACAATCTTTGTCGAGCAACTAACGGAGATCCCTCGTTCCTCGGGATGACAAACCAAACGGGAACCTGAAACGGGAACCTGAAACCTGAAACAAAACAAAAACAAAAACAAACCTGAAACAAAAACAAAAACAAACATGAAACCTGAAACAAAACAAAAATTTGCTAATTTTTGTTTGATTTTCATAACTTTGCCCAATGAACGATCAAATAATTTCTCCGCCAGTTGATTTTAATACTTCTGATTTAAAACTAAAAGGGTTCAAGGTTTATGAAGTAAACGAAGGTATGACTAAGATTCCGACGTATAATCGCAGGGATTTTTACAAAATTTGCATCAATACCAGCAAAAGCCTTATTCATTATGCAGATCGCGGATATGAAACAGACGGAACAATTTTATTCTTCGGAAATCCGCATATTCCGTATTCCTGGGAAACTGTTTCGGAATCTTATAATGGCTATGCCTGCGTTTTTACAGAAGAATTTCTAAAGGTAAATGACCGTTCTGAAAGTCTGCATGAATCGCCTTTGTTTAAAATAGGCGGAACTCCAATATTTGCTTTATCTGCTCAACAAGAGTTGTTTATATCTTCGTTGTTCGAAAAAATGATCGAAGAACAAGATACTGATTATGTTTTTAAAGATGACTTGCTTCGCAATTATATCAACCTGATTATTCATGAATCCATGAAAATGCAGCCTTCGGATAATTTCTTTAAACACAAAAATGCTTCTTCGAGAATTACGTCATTATTCATGGAACTTCTGGAAAGACAATTTCCAATAGAAAGCAAAAACGAACCTTTGGCATTAAAAACGCCTAAGGATTACGCGCAAAGTCTCGCAGTTCACGTTAATCATTTGAATCGTTCCGTAAAAGAAATCACAGGAAAATCAACCACAGCACATATTACCGAAAGAATTATTGGCGAAGCAAAAGCTTTATTGCAGCATACGGATTGGAGTATTTCGGACATTGGATATTCGCTGGGTTTTGAATATCCAAGCTATTTTAACAACTACTTTAAAAGACTTACCGGAACGATTCCGAAATCATTAAGAACGTAAATTGTTTCATATTCTTAATTTTTTGTTTGATTATTGTTATTTCTGATTGTTTGTGTTCAAGTATTTTTGCACTGAAATAATTAGTATTAACCTGCTATCGGTTTTTCTCTGACTAAACATATCTTCCATAAAGCACATTCTTGCTTTCCTGATTTAGTTGCAACTGATATTAAAAACGAATAATTATGAAAACATCAGAAAATCAATTGAATAAAACCATTTTTCCAAAAGGGGATTTAGCATCGGCAGCTTATTTTACGGGAAAAGCATGGGTCAAAATGCTGGTTCCAAACGATCCGGTTCTGAACACTGCAGTTGGAAATGTCGTTTTTGAACCCGGCGCAAGAAACAATTGGCACACACATCCCGGCGGACAAATACTTATTGTAACGCACGGAACAGGCTATTATCAGGAAGCAGGTAAACCGATCCAGTTGCTTCAGGAAGGAGATGTCGTCAATATTCAGCCTGAAATAAAACACTGGCACGGAGCTTCGCCAGACAGCGAATTTACGCATATTGCCATAAGTACAAACACAGAAAAAGGAATTGTAGACTGGCTCGAACCAGTTACAGATGAGCAGTACAATAGCTTTAAATAATACCACAAACTCAAAAAATAAATTTTATGTCAACATTATATACTACTGTTATCGAGGAAGGAAAAGTTCCTAATACATATATGACTGGTAATGTTTCGTATAAAAAACAAACCAGCAATATTCATCCGGAAAATACGATGATTAAAGAAGTATCTTTTGAGCCGGGAGCAAGATGCAATTGGCATTTTAATTCGGCATTGCAATTGCTTATTGCGACAGATGGTACGGGATATTTTCAGGAAAAAGGAAAGTCTGTGAGATTGATTCACAAAGACGAAGTAATTACGATATTACCAGGAATAGAACATTGGTACGGCGCAACGCCTTTTAGAAAATTTTCATATATAACAATCATCACCGAAGTTGATAAAGGATCGGGAACCTGGCTGGAAAGCGTAACGGATGAGGAATATTATAGTTTTGGAAAGTAAGTTAATTTATCAATTAGATAATTTGTTAATTAGAAAATTTGTCAATTAGAAAATTAGATAATGCTAAACTTTGTGCTGAATAGAAACAGCGTAAATTATTCGATGTTCTAAAATACTAAAATACTAAGTTTTTAAAACCTCAGAACCTTAGTGCCTCAGAACCTAAAAAAGAAACCCCTTAAGCAATTCAACTCTTAAGGGGTTTTTAAAAATAAAATAATAACCAATTAAATTTATTTTTATTTCTTGTCTAAATTTTGTTTCAACATTTTGGCGTGTTCTAAATGTGCGGTCAAACCTGCAATATTATTAGAAGCCCAAGTTCTTACATCTGCATCTTTTGCATTTTTAGATGCTTTTTCAAGTTTGTCGATTGCTTTTTCGTGACCATCAATCATCATGTCAGCGAATTTTTTATCAAAATCAAGACCAGATTTTTCATTTAGTTTATTGTATTTATCTTTTCCATCTTCGGTAATCGAAGCAGGTAAAGTAAAGTTTTTTGCTTTTGCTAAAGCACTTACTTCAGAAGCGGCTTTGGTATGCTCATCAACAAGCATTTTACCATAATTTTTTACTTCTGTATTTGTTCCTTTTTGTTGAGCCAGTTTACCTAAATCAATTTCTTCCAAATTAATTTCGGCTTGATCTACTAAATATTGAGAATCATCTTCTTTACTATCAATAGTATCAAATTTGGCTTCATTTGCATCTTCAGCAACTTCTTTTGGATCTTCTTTTTTGGTTTCATTTTTACAAGAACCTAAAAACATAATAATAAGTCCCGCTCCTAAAATTGCTTTTCCGGCTAATAATATTTTTTTCATGATTTTATTGTTTAAATGTTATATGGTAAAATTATTTCTATTGTTCGAAGGAAGTCTTATACTATTATTAGATAATGTTATAGGATTTAAATCTGATGTTTTTTAAGTGCAGTATAATTACTTATTGTTAATTTTTTATTTATTCCTATTATTGTATGTGAAAATTTAAGTCATTAAATATAAAAAAACGACAATTGATAATTTTAATAAATAGTAAATGAAGAAAAAATACTTTTGGATTTTTGGTGTTCTGCTTGTTTTGATTTTTATTGCCATTCCCGTTTGTCATGTTTTAAAAACAAAATGGAATGAAACTGATCAAAAAAAAGTAATCCCAAACGGTTATACAAATGATGCAAGTCAACTGAATTTAACCAAAGTAGATACTATTATAAAAGTTCCAAATAATAAGGCTGAAATAAAAAAGCAGCTTATAGCAATTTTAAAATATGCTCAGGAACATCATCTAAAAATTTCTATTGCCGGTGCGCAGCATAGCATGGGCGGACACACGATTTATCCTGACGGGATTTTACTAAATATGCTTGCGTACAACCACATGGAATTGGATAAAACTAATACTATTTTAACTATTGGTTCCGGTGCACTTTGGCAAGATGCTATTGAATATTTAGACAAACACGGAAAATCAATTAGTGTTATGCAGGCTTTTAGTTCCTTTTCTGTTGGAGGTTCAATTAGCGTAAATGGACATGGCTGGCAAAAAGATTCCCCACCAATTTCATCTTCGGTAATTTCATTTACTTTGATGAATTACAAAGGTGAAATCATCAATTGTAACAGAGAGGATAATCCCGAATTATTCAAACTTGTCTTAGGTGGTTATGGTCTTTTTGGAATTATATTAGATGTAAAATTGAAAGTTGTTGATAATAAGGCTTTACAATTTAAGTACTTTCGTTTAAGTCCGGAAAAATATGTGGATTATTATAAAAAACTAGTCTTGGATAATCCGAAAGTGAATTTAGCATTTGGAAGATTACGAATTTCAAATCAGGAATTTTTAGAAGAAGCAACGATTAATTTTTTTGAAGAAACGAATCAAAAGCCTTTGCCTTTGAAACAGCAAAATGAAAAAAATGAAGAAACAAAACGACTTGTCTTTAGAAGTTCTGTAAATAGTGAATATGGAAAAAGATTGCGTTGGGATTTAGAAACCGGAATGAGTAAAATATTAAGACACGATGTTTTTTCTCGAAATGAATTATTAAATGACAATGTTTCCTTAATTGAAAATAAAGACCCAAATTCAACCGATTTACTACAAGAATATTTTATTCCGGAAAGAAATTTTAATCAATTTATAAAAGATATTAAACCTGTTTTGCTTCAATCAAAACTTGATTTATTAAACATAACAATTCGTGCCGTTAATAAAGATGATGATACTTATATGAACTATGCAAGGGAAAATGTTTTTGGATTTGTGTTTCTTTTCAATCAAAAGAAAACTGAAAATGAAGAAAATCAAATGAGGAAGCTAACCAATCAATTAGTGAATGTTGCGATCAAAAATGAAGGAACATTTTATCTTCCTTATAGATTGCATATTGACAAAAAGAAAATGCGAAAAGTTTATCCGCAAGCAGGAGATTTTTTTGAATTAAAAAAGAAATATGATCCTACAGAATTATTTAGAAATCAGTTTTATGAACACTATAAATGAAAATATAAAATGCTTTAGATAAAAACCTGAACTAATATACCCAAATCCCAATTCCCAAAAGAATTGGGATTTTTTTTGCTCCAATTCTAAAAAGTTTGACGTAGAGTTAATTATGAAAATTATTGACAGAATTGTATAACAAAAAACAGGCAATTATAAACGAATTTTGAAGTACCATACATCTAACTATTAATCCTAATTTTTCAAATCATGCTAAATTCAGGCAATAAAAACGAAGACACGTCACATTCAGGTGGAAAAGCCGAAAGAGTAAGACCTTATTACGAATGGACGAAAGAAGAATTGTATCAGGAAGCCCGAAAAGTAGGTATTCGAGGACGTTCTTATATGTCTAAAAAAAATCTAATCAACTCCTTAGATAATAATTAGGAGATTATTAAAAAAGCCACAGGTTTATGGGTTCTAAACGGATGAAATATATGATTTAGACGTAGAATATAATCTGTGAAAATCTGTAGATCTGTGGCTTCAATTAAAACTCCGCTTGACGGAAAAAAATAAAATCTAATAATCATGAATGCAGCTGCAAAAACCGAAAAACTAATGAATCAATTGATTAAAACACCGCATTTGGTGTTAGAGAAATTAGATTTAGTTTATATAAATAATCAAAGACTGCCAATTGAAAGATGCAAATGTGAAGAAGGTTTTGTTTATAAAAAAAACGGACGCTGTATTAAACGAAAAAGCGAATTGAAACGTTTTAACAGCCTGGTACTTCCGCCAGCATGGGAAAACGTTCAGATTTCAGATTTGCCAAATGCACATTTACAAGCGGTTGGTCTTGACGTAAAAAACAGAAAACAATACAGATATCACCCAAAATGGAATTTGATCAGAAATCAAACGAAATTTTATAAAATAGCCGAATTCGGAACTAAATTACCTGCGATCAGAAAACAAGTCGATCTGGATTTGGAACGAAAAGAGTGGGGAAAAGAGAAAGTTGTCGCATTAGTGATTCGGTTAATGGAAGAAACCCATATTAGAATTGGGAATGAAAAATATGCCAAAGACAATAAGTCTTACGGACTTTCGACTTTACGAAAACGACATATCAATATCAATAAAAATTCCCTTCGTTTTGAATTTACAGGAAAAAAAGGCGTACAGCATACGATTACAACCAGAAATAAACAACTCGTAAAATTAGTAAGCCGCTGCGAGGAAATTCCGGGTTGGGAAGTTTTTAAATATTACGATAAAAACGGCGAAAGAAAAGTTTTGGACAGTCATATGGTCAACGAATATCTGCATGCTATTTCAGGCGAATATTTTAGTGCAAAAGACTTTAGAACCTGGGCGGCTTCGATTATATTTTTTGAAACTTTAATGGAGATCGGAGTAACATCTGACGAAAAAGAAATCAAAAAAAATATTTTATCGGCTTATGATATAACGGCAAAAGAATTGGGAAATACCAGAAATGTCTGCAAGAATTATTATGTACATCCTTTGCTGGTTTCGACTTACGAAGACGGTTCAATCAGTCAATATTTTGATCGTGCAAAGAAATGCCGCAGTACAAAAGAGTATTTTTCACATAGTGAAATTGCGTTTTCAGAACTGATTCAGAATTATCAGATTAATTTGCTATAAAAACGCCTTTTTCGGGCTAACAATATAATGTTTTGAGTTAATGCATCTCTTTTAAAAGCATGAAATTTGAGTAACAAACAAAAATCATTATTAATTAAAAAATCAATACTTATGTTACGTTATACAGTCATTTTTATTATTCTTGCTATTATCGCCGGAATATTTGGTTTTGGTGGAATCGCTGCCGGAGCTGCAAGTATCGCTAAAGTTTTATTCTTTATCTTTTTAGTCTTATTTATTATATCTCTAATTAGCGGAAGAAAAAGTATTTAAGCGCCAGTCTCAGTAAATATAAACGAACTAAACGGCACATATATCTCGGTAAATGTGTCGTTTGCATTTTCAAAAATATACAATCAAAATTTAGAATTATGGGAACTAAAAGTGGTGCCTACCAGGATGTCTATATTAAAAGAGATGATCTAATGATAAGCTTAAAAAACGATGTGACAGATTTTTGCGCAAAATATATTAAACCTGTACATCCTGAAAATTGGGATTGGTCGATACGTGATTTCGAAGATCCTAAAAACGATCCGACAATTGCAGAAGCAAGAGCAATTGGGAATGTAGTTTATAATGACCTGCTTAATAATGATACAGATGTAGATCTTTCGACGATGAATAATGTCGAAGCAATAAAAGCGTATTTAAATCCTAAAAGCAGGCATGAAGCCTTTAATATGGAAGAGTTTGCTTTTGCATTAAAAGTAGAACTGGAACACGGAAAAATTAAAGATGTAAACGTAACCAACAACCACCCATTTTTGACTGCAATGATTGCATTGGCCCATATGACTGAAAGTTTGACTTATTATAAAAGATTAAAAATAATGGAAGCTGAAGGCGAAATTTACGAAATCATGCGTAAATTAGAACACAGCACAAATGGAAGGGACAGATGGTATAAAAAGCTTATTAAAGCCGAAGAAGAATTAAAAGAAGCCCGATCAGGATTAGCAGAACGTTTAGAAAAAATGGACGATATTCCTGCTTTAGAAATTATTGGAGATTAATTTACTCCACAATCTTGTCTTTCTAAAAATGAAGAATTTCATAAGAAGACATTTTCGGTAAACGAAAGACAAGATTGTCAATAAACTTTAAACATAAAAAAAACCGCTATTAGCGGTTTTTTTATTAAATCTAATTTAGAATTTTCTGGGATCATTGTCAGGATAACTTTCGTCATCGTCTTCTTCCTGAACATCATCCTCTACATATTCGTCATCTTCTTCATCATCCTGATCAATGTCTTCCAGATCATCTTCAGTTTCATTAAAGTCTTCTTCTAAAGCGTCTGACGGATTATCAAGTTCGTCGTTTTCATATTCAAGATCTTCATCAACTTCTCCGCTTTCCAATTCAATTTCGTAAACATCGTCGTTGTCATCTTCAAGATCTCTGTCTGTATGAAAATCATCATTTAGATCATCAATATCGTCCAGATCATCATCTTCATCAACGATTTGGTCCGGATTTGGTTTATTAGGATCAAATCCGTTTCGAACCGTATATCCTCTTTCTGCGATTTCTCTGTTATCATCATCACTTTCTTTCATATCATCGATATTGTACATTTCTTCGTTTAGAGTGTTTTTATCGGTGTTGTTTTGATTCTGATTTCTGGAGTCTCTATTTGTCACATTGCTGTTTTTTTGTTCTGTAGTATTCATAATATTTAATTTTTAGAATATTAGTATATTACAAATCTAACGATGAACACCAATGAATTTCTTATAGAATTATAAGATCTAATTGTATAATTAACAGATGTTTATATTGCTGATATAAATATTTCGCATAAAAAAACCGTTAACAGATTAACGGTTTAAATTTCTAATTCAAAATGTTTTCAAATATTTAATTATCATTTCTTTCCAGGTCATCCTCATCAAAATTATCCTCATCTTCGATGTGTTCTACTTCATCAAAATCGTCAGGTTTGATAGAATCTTCTTCTTCTTCCTGCTCGGTATTTGTGATATAATCGTCTTCGTTAACAACTTGCTCTTCGTTCGGGATATTTTCATTTCTTAAGATATTATCATCTTTAAGAAGTGTGTCAATCGCCGTATTAATTAAAATAGCGGTGTCGGGATCTAAAAATCCTCCCTGATATTTTTGGTGAAAATAAAGTTCAGCTTCTTCGTAAGTTTCGTATGTATCGTTGGTATCTGTTTTCATGATTTTTTATTGTTATTTACTATTACAAATTTATTCACAGCAAAAAAGAAATGCTTACAGAATTCTAAAATAGAGTTGTATAATATTCAGATGTTTAGAATACAATTTAAATTAATAATAATATAACCCGTCTGATAATCAACATAGTAATTTTGAAATATATAAATCACTATAAATTATTAGCTATGAAAACTACAAATAGTAAAAAAGAAACCACTCCAAAACAGGAAGTAAAAAAAGGAGTTACAAAACCAAAATCGAATGCTGCTTCCGGATTAACAGAACTTTTTGAAGATGGATTAAAAGACATTTACTGGGCAGAAAAAGCGTTGACAAAAGCACTTCCGTTAATGGCCAAAAATGCAACTTCTGCTGATTTAATCGAAGCCTTAAACCACCATTTAACAGAAACAGAAGAACATGTAATTCGCCTTGAGAAAGTTTTTGAACTTATTGGTAAAAAAGCTTCAGCAAAAAAATGTGACGCGATGGAAGGTTTAATCGAAGAAGGAAAAGGAATTCTGGAAGAAACTGAAATTGGAGTTGTGCGCGACGCCGGAATTATTGCAGCCAGTCAAAAAATCGAACATTATGAAATTGCAACTTATGGAACGCTAAGACAATTTGCAGAAACGCTTGGATTAGCAGAAGCCGCAACTTTATTAGAGCAAACTCTTGAAGAAGAAAAAGGTGCCGATGTTAAACTTACAGAAGTTGCAGTTAATGCTGTAAATCTTGAAGCTGCTGAAGCAGATTAATTTCAAAGAGATAAAAAGTAAAAGTGCAGTTTTTTAAGCTGCACTTTTTTTAGTTTATAATTTTTAAACGATTATAATTATGCCTGAAGGTCCATCAATAGTAATATTAAAAGAAGAAGTACAGCAATTTGCAGGACAAAAAGTAATTTCTGTTTCTGGAAATAGCAGCGTTGATATCGACAGAATGAACGGAAAAACGATTCTGGCATTTAAAAGCTGGGGTAAAAATTTTTTAATCTGTTTTGATGATTTTACCATAAAAATTCATTTGTTAATGTTTGGCACTTACCGAATTAACGAAAGAAAAGAAACAACCCCCAGATTAAGTCTGGTTTTTGAAAACGGAGAACTCAATTTTTATACCTGTTCTATCAAAATTCTCGAAGGCGATCTCGATCTTTATTACAATTGGTACGAAGATGTAATGAACGCAGCCTGGGATCCGGAAACAGCAAAAAAGAGTTTAGATAAAGTTCCGAATGAAATGATTTGTGACGCTGTTTTAGATCAGAATATTTTCTCCGGAGTGGGAAATATCATTAAAAATGAAGTTTTATACCGGTGTTTTATTCATCCCGAATCTTTGGTTGGCAAAATTCCATCAGAAGATTTAAAATGGCTTATTGACGAATGTTCCATTTATAGTTTTCAATTTCTGGAATGGAAAAAAAACTATGAACTTAAAAAACATTGGCTTGCCCATACCAAAAAAACGTGCGTGAGATGCGATCTTCCTTTACATAAAAAACATACCGGAAAGAAAAAGCGCCGTAGTTTTTTCTGTACCAATTGCCAAAAATTATACATATGAAAAAAGAAATTTCAATAGGATGTTCGAGTTTTAATAATCGATTTTGGAAAGGAATTTTTTATCCGGAAAATCTCCCAACTTCAAAATGGTTTGATTATTATTGCCAGCATTTTAATACATATGAATTCAACGGAAGTTTTTATAAATTTCCGACAGTGAGAATATTCGAAAACTGGTACAACAAAGCGCCGGAAGGTTTTATATTTTCAGTAAAAGCACCCAAAGAAATCACGCATATCAAGAAATTTACAGATTGCGAAAATCTAATTTCAGAATTTTACAATATATCTAAAACAGGTTTAAAAGAAAAATTAGGCTGTATATTATTTCAATTTCCGCCAAGTTATAATTTCACGATAGAAAGACTCCATCAAATCATGAACAACCTGGATTTTAAATTTAAAAACGTAATCGAATTTCGCCACGAAAGCTGGTGGAATCAGGAAGTTTGGGATGTTTTTCTGGAAAATAACATTACGTTTTGCAGTGTAAGCCATCCGCAAATGCCAAGAACGATTTTCACAAATTTTCCTTTGGTTTATATCAGATTTCATGGAATTCCCAAGTTGTTTTATTCCAGTTATGCTACAGAAGAATTACTTCGGATAAAGAAAGAAATTCAATCAAAATCAGGTTTTGTTTATTTTAATAATACCGCAAGTGAAGCCGGAATTTTGAATGCGTTAGAGTTTCAGGAGTTGTGAATTAGTTTGATTATTTTTGTCATTTTGATCATTTTGTCATTTCGACGCAAGGAGAAATCGCACTAGGAATTCCACAAAGAAAATCGCCAATCACTGTCAAAGTTACGAGTGCGATTTCTCCTGCGTCGAAATGACAAAATTGTGTTATGGAACACAAAAAACGCAAAGATCGCAAAGAAATTAAACTTTGCGATCTTTGCGTAAAACGTTGCAAACTTTGCGGTTAATTTTTAAACCTCCAATTTCAGGTTTCCTTCAATTCCGTCATCCATTGTTTTTCCGCTTACAAAAGCTACGGCCATTTTTGCAATTGCAACCATTTGTCCGTTTTTATTGTTCCAGTAATAACCATCTTCCGGAACTACTTTTATAACGCTCAAATTAGGATCATCTTCGCCGCCTGGCATCCAGACTTTAACGATTGGGTTCCATAATTCTTTAATTGTTTCACGATCATAAGAAATACTTGCAGTTCCGTGCAGCGTAAGGAATTTATCCTGTGGTTCAGCAAAAAAAAGCTCAACTTGCGGGTTAAGCGTAATTTCAGCATTTTGACTGCTATTTCTGTCCGATAAAAACCAAAGCTGACCCAAATCATCAATTTTTTGAACTGACATTGGGCGTGATTGTATTCTGTATTCATCATATGTACAAAACATGCATGTTTTTATATTCTCTGCAAGATCTTTTATTTTATCTACAGCAAATTCATTTTTAAGGTCTTTTTGATCTCCCATGACTCTTTATTTTAGTTTATTATTTTAAAAAATATTTTATAAAATTCTATTTTTCAGATAGATAGAAAAGTTAAAAAGTAGTTTCTTTTATCCAAAAAAGCATATATGTAAAGTTGCTTTTTATATCTTTTTTGGAGTTATATAATTTGAATTAAAAATTATGAGATTTCAATTACAATTAATAAAACATAGAGGAAAAATGAATTGTTAAATTCTAAATTTTGGTTATCTTTGAAAAATATAAAAACCTTGTTATATAAAAATACCACATGACTGATTTTACTATATTTTATACCGATGATGATGAAGACGATTTGAGCATTTTTACGGATGCTGTCGAATCATTACCAAAAAAAATAAAACTTCAGACATATAGTGGAGGAGAGAAGCTTTTAAACGCGATCTATAATCCTCCGCCAACACCGCATGTTGTTTTTTTAGATTTAAATATGCCCGGAAAAAATGGATTTGATGTTTTAACCGAACTTAAAAATTCAGAGGTAAAAAATGATATTCCGGTCATTATTTTCTCGACTTCAAATGAGCCAGGTATTATAGAAAAATGCCGCGTTTTAGGCGCTAATTATTTTATAACAAAGCCCATTTTAATGAAAGACATCGTAAGATCTATTGAACATGCGCTTGAAATCGATTGGAAAAAATTTATTCCAACCGATAAAAACTTCGTCTATAAAGTATAATTAAATTATTGTAATTCAGGAATGTAGATATCAAAAGTAGCGCCTTTGTTTTTTTCGCTGCTTGCCATGATAATTCCTTTATGATTTTCGACAATCTTTTTTACAATCGCCAGGCCAATTCCGGTTCCGGCAAATTCGCTTTCTGTATTCAAACGCTGAAAAACTTCAAAAATGCGTTCACTGTATTCAGTGTCAAAGCCAATTCCGTTATCCGAAATCTGAAGATGAAAATACATTTTATCCGGAAAATTGACTAGTTTATCTATTGTCTTTCCCTTAACTAAACTTGCTTTAATTTCTATAATAGGAGCGACGTCTTTTTTAGAGAATTTCAAAGCGTTTCCAATTAAATTATGCAATAATTGTCTAAACTGAAACGGAATAATAGTGGCTTCGCCTAAAGATTCAAAAATAACCTGAGCGTTTTTTTCTTCAATACGTTCGGCAAAATCACTTATTACTTCTTCGGCAATATCGTTCAGGTTTGATTTTACAAAAACCCTTTCGGCTGAATTTGTTCTGGAATATTCCAAAAGATCCTGAATTAAAGTCTGCATTCTTTTTGCCGAAACTTCAATTCGGTTTAAATAAGTTTTGGCTTTCGCCGAAATATTCTGCTCATCCAAATCGGCTAAACGGCTCGCAAAAGTCTGGATTTTTCGAAGTGGTTCCTGCAAATCGTGACTCGATATATAAGCAAAAGACTGCAGCTCGATATTCATATTAATCAAGTCCTTATTTTTAAGTTCTAATTGTGCCGTACGCTCAGAAACCTCTTTTTCGAGCTTATCGGTAAAATTTTTCTGATCGTGAATATCAGTGCTCGTTCCAACCCACATTTGTATATTTCCCTCGTCATCTTTTTGAGCAATAGCGCGGCTTAATTGCCATCTGTATACGCCGTCGTATCGGCGAAAACGGTGTTCAATCAAAAAATCATTTCCTGTTGTTACCGCCTCGGTCCAGGTTTTTACATTTTGTTCACGATCGTCAGGATGAACAATTTGCAGCCAGCCATGTTTTTCTATATCCGCCGGCGTTATACCGGAATACGTAAAAACAGATTGGTTAAAATAGTTTAGATTACCATAAGGATCACTCGTCCAGATATGTTGTGGCATGGAGTCTGCAAGAAGCCTGAATTTCTCTTCGCTTTTCATCAATATCTGCTGATTGTTTTTTTCATCAGTAATATCCATAACTGTTCCCAGCATTTTCACAGGTTCTTTATTTTCGTCAAAAAATATTTTTCCGTGAGCTCTTATCCAGGAAATCGAACCATCCGGTTTAATAATTCGGGATTCATATTTATAAATACTTGTTTTCAAGGCACGATTAAAGGCTTTTTCTAAAATAGGCAAATCATCAGCATATATCTGACTTTGGATTTGTTTTCGGCTTAGATGTTCTTTATTTTCATGACCAAAAATAGTCAGCAAATTTTCAGAATAAATTATTTCCTGAGTTGCAATATCCAGATCCCAGGTTGCTATTTCGGCAATTTCGCCAGCTAACCGCGCCCTTTGTTCTGCATTTTCTACCTTTTTTCTTGCTTCAACTTTATCCGTAACATCATTTACGGTAGCCATTACGCCAGATATCCCGCCTTCTTTTTCAAATAAGGGCGTATATTGGTAATCGAGATAAAACCGCTCTGTTTTTCCTTTAACATCAATATAGGCAAGAGCTTCGTTTTCCTTTATGATTTGTCCGTTAAAAAGAACCTGATCCAGTAAATCCATGTATTTTTGGTCCATTAGTTCCGGAAAAACTTCAGTCAGAGATTTGCCAATAACATCCCGTTTTTTCTTTTGCCAAATGGTTTTCAACATCGTATTATTGGCCATTTCAATAATATGCTGTTTTCCTCTAAAAGTAGCCATTGCAATAGGCGAATCTGTAACCAATCTTCTAAAAGCCTGTTCGCTTTGTTCCAGGAGATATTTTGCTTTTACAGATTCAGTAACTTCAAGGGCAACAATGATAACTCCGGAAATAGTATTGTTATCTTCCCTTAAAGGATGAAAAACTAAATTAAAATAGCAGTTTTCTTGTTTGCCATAGCGGTTTAAAGTAACCGATAATTCATCTGTATAATAAGGAATTCCATCTTCATAAACCTTAGAAAGCAGGGGATAAACGATATCTTTTGATTCCGGAAGAATAGAAAAAATGGGTTTGTCCAGCATTTCATTTTCCGTTTTATCCACAATTTTAAGATACGTATTATTGACCATTTCAACAATTAAGTCCGTGCCTTTAAGAATGGCGATTCCTAACGGAAGCTGCTTTACCGTATTTCTAAACCTTTTGTCGCTTTCTTCGACCGCATTACGCGCCAGTACTTGTATCGTAACATCATTTGCTATGGCAACAATTCCGGAAATTGTTCCGTCTGGTTCTGTTAAAGCTTCATAAACAATATTCAGGAAAGTATCCTCAATTTTGCCTTTTCGGGTTAATTTTACAAGACGTTCGTACGCCGTAAACCGTTCTCCGGTCGTATATACATTTAGTAAAACTTCTTCTAATCCCTGATTTTTAGCTTCGGGAATGGCTTCAAAAATAGGTTTATTGAGAACATCTTCTATATTTCGTTCCCATAATTCGAGCATTAATTCGTTGGCAATTTCTACAACATATTCTTTTCCCCTAAAAACACACATCGGATTTGGAGTCTGAAGAATATTATTCAGATAACGCGTGTTACTATCTTTTAAGTTTTTGACCAGGTTTACCTTATCCGTAGTTTCATTGCAAATTACAAGCACGCCGGCAACTTTTCCGGTTTCATCATTTACAGGACTGTAACTAAAAGTCCAGTAAACATCTTCCATTTTTCCATTTCTGTAAATAGGCAAAAGCTGGTTTTCATGCCATGTGGCTTCGCCTTGTATAAGAACCTGATCGATTAAAGGTTTTATAAAATCCCAGATTTCCGCCCAAAAATCGGCTCCTTTTTGACCTAATATAGCAGGGTGTTTTCCGTCGTTTCCAAGACTTGGCCTGTAAGCATCGTTATAAAAACAAATATGTTCAGGTCCCCAAAATAAAAACATGGGAAATTTTGAGTTTAAAAGAATACCTAATGTAGTGCGCAAACTTTGCGGCCATGATTCAACAGGTCCAACGGGAGTTTTACTCCAATCCTTGGCTCGTGTCAGCATGCCCATTTCACCTCCTTTAGACAGGAAATCGTGATTGATATGACTCATTAAAGTTTGTTTTAATTGGAAGAATAAAGATACAAAATTCTTCAAAGATTCGAATAAAAGGTTAAAACTAGTAAAATAAATATTGATATGGTTTAGAATTTTTAAATGAGCTAAGATTTAAATCTTTTGAGTTAATTTTATTTATTGTCAATTATGAAATTTGAGTAAACAAAAGATTACAAAACAATCTTAAAATACTTAAGTCATGAAAAAAGAAATGTCAAAACATGAAACCGACTATATAAAAAAATATCAGGATGAAGGTTATACTACAAATTATTTGTTTAGTGATGGCTCCCTGATAGATTCTGAAACAAAATATGCTTATAAACCAGACGAAATCTTTATTGTAGCACATCACCGTTACGAAGGAATGAGCGATCCTGATGATATGTCTATTTTATATGTTATAGAAACAGGCGATCAAAAAAAAGGCACGCACTTAATAGGATACGGCCCTACAGCGGATTTGGAAGAAGCCGAATTTTTTAAGGATATTCCGAAAGCAAATTATGCTAAAAATGCAGATATCAATGAACTTACATAAGATAAAATAAGTATTTTTTATTTTGCTGAGAGAACAGTTGTTTTCAGATTCGTCTGAAGCAGCTGTTTTTTTTTGCCTCAGATTTCGCTTGTACAATTCGCTACAGGGCAAAGTTTTTATATTTATTTTCATTATAAAAGTAAAAATTCATAAAGCCCAATTTTAATTTTCTCAGTGTTTTAGCGCCTTTGCGTCAACTTGCAAATCGTAAGATATTAATTATGAAAAATCTCTCCGAAATTCTGTAATAAATTGATTAGCAATATATCTCAACTTTGTAATGTAATAAAACAATAAAAACTAAGATTGAGTTTTGTACATAAATAAGTACAAACTGCTTTATTTAAAAAACCAGACCAACATGAAAAAACTATACTTAAATACAGGAGGATTTGATACTATTTTTAATGATCTTAAAGATAGCTTTACCGGAGAATTATCTGTTAATAATAATGAATACAATTTGGATATAAAATCAAAATGGGCAAAAGGAAAAATTTCCGGAGTTCGTTTTGAAAAAGAAATGTCATATATGCATTTTGATCTTGTATTTAATCACGATGTAACTTTAAGTATGGAATCTTTTCAGCTTGCGCCTGTGTTTTTCACTTATTGCCAAAAAGGATCTTTAGGACATAGTTTTGGAGCAAATGGCGAAATAAAAACCATTAAGAAAGAACAAGCCGGAATATTAAATAATACATCATCTATAAATAGTGTTTTGTATTTTGAAAGCCATAAACATATTCAGTTTACCTTAATCGGGATGCCAACAACTTCTTTATTGGGAGATGAAAATGCCGATTTAATCCTTCAAATGAGAAAAAGATTCACAAACGATTCCGGAAACTTTATATATGTGGGAGCTCAGAATCCAAGAATTGCACAAAAACTGGACGAATTTACAAAAATACCTCAAAAAGGAATTGTTAGAAATCTGCTTCAAAGAAGTATCTTAAGCAGTGTTTTAGAGTTAGAGATAGCCCAACATAGTTCTGCTTATCTAAAAACCTTTGAGCCAATTTTAAACCTGGCAAACAGACAAATAAACGAATTAAAAAGAATTTCGAATATCAATATCGCAGAAGTATTGCATGTTGCAGGATTAGCCAGCAGAAACTATCTGCCACGTATTTTTAAAGAAAAATACCATTTATCATACAAGCCATATAATCAAAAATTAGCTAGCTAATAAGCATCATATATACTACTTCTACATTCAAAAAAACAGCTTTTACGGGCTGTTTTTTTTATTGTGAAATGTGAAATGTGAAATGTGAAATGGCACGCGGATGACGCGGATTTATGCAGATTTTTTTCCTATGAATTTTGTTGTCTACGTATGTCAGACTGAGCGTAGTCGAAGTCCCGCAACGTATATACGCATTTTATACAACCTCAGAACCGTAAAAAAAAAACTCATTCTTTTTCATAATAAATAATAAAATAAACCATAACCAGGTTCAAAAATAAAGAAACGCTGTTTGTGATTATAATAGGAAGATCGTTTTTTAAAATACCATAAACAATCCAGTTCGCAATTCCAAAAGTCAGGATTCCGAACATTTTAAGCGAAATTTCTTTTACCTTTTTTGTTTTCCAAACCTTATAAATCTGCGGAATTACCGAGATTGTGACGCAAGTTCCGGCAAACAACCCAATATAGTCTGTAAAATTCATAGTTTTTTGGTTTAAGTATGATGATTTTAATCACGCAAAGACGTGAAGGCGCAAAGTTTTTTAAAGTCTAATTCTTTTCGACTCTGCGTCTTTGCGAGATTAAATCTTTACGTAAGAAAAACAGCTTTTAACAAGCATTTATTTTAGCCATTAATCAATTCACCGCCATTTACATGTATAAACTGCCCCGTAATATAACTGCTGTCTTCTGAGGCTAAAAACACATAAGCCGGAGCAACTTCTGATGGCTGGCCTGCTCTTCCCATTGGGTTGTCTTTTCCAAAATCGGATATTTTATCAAAACTTGCTACGATTAACGGTGTCCAGATTGGTCCGGGCGCAACGCCGTTAACCCTGATTTTTCTTTTGGCAAGCATGGTCGAGAGTGATCTCGTAAAACTTACAATTGCACCTTTTGTACTCGAATAATCAACAAGATGCTCACTTCCGCGGTAAGCCGTAACGGAGCTTGTATTGATAATTGTATCGCCTTCTTCTAAAAATGGCAATGCGGCTTTTGTAATATAAAAATAAGGATATATGTTCGTTTCAAAAGTTTTGTGAAGCTGTGGTGTAGTTATTTTTTCAAATTCAGTTTGCGGAAATTGAACAGCGGCATTATTAACCACAATATTTATTTTTTTGAATAAAGTAAGGCATTTTTTTACAGCCGCTTTACAAAACTTCTCATCCTTTAAATCACCGTCGATGATAAGGCATTGTCGGCCTTCTTTCTCAATCAATTCTTTTGTTGTCAATGCGTCTTTGTCTTCTTTAAGATAAACAATCGCAATATTGGCGCCTTCTCTTGCAAAATGAACAGCAACGCTGCGGCCAATACCGCTGTCACCGCCGGTTATAAAAGCTACTTTTCCTAAAAGTTTGCCGCTTCCGGTATAGTTTTCTCTCATAATCTCAGGTTCAGGATTCATTTGATATTCATTGCCGGGAAGATTTTGTTTTTGTTCGGGAAATGTTTTCGTCTTTTTCATGATACTTTAATTTAGAGCAATTAATTTATGAACTAAAATAAGCAACACCTAATGAATATTTTAACTGAAAAAATTTCAAGATTATCCCAATAAAACAGGATATGGTTTTATTTGTGTTTTAAAAGTATTTCAAACTAAACATGGGAATTATGTAACGAATTTAAAACTCGATAAAAGATGTTATTCATTTTTTTTAATAAATTTGGAAGTTTTGTCGGACATTATTTATTATAATGTAAGTAATTAAAAAACAGCAAATTTTTTCTGAATATAATTTTAAATTAAACAATTTTAGTTCATAACGCTTTACCCCCAAGACAGCATGATATTAATTGTAGACGATATAAGAGCAAATATAATTGCCTTAAAAAAGACATTAGAGTTGCACAATATCGATGTAGACACTGCAGAATCTGGTGAAGAAGCCCTGAAGAAAATCCTGAAAACAAACTACTGCCTGATCATCATGGATGTCCAGATGCCGGGTCTGGATGGTTTTGAAGTCGTTAAAATTCTTTCAGGCAATAAACGAACCAAAGACATTCCTGTTATTTTTCTTTCGGCACTTAATATCGAAAAAAAATACATTTTTAAAGGATATGAAACCGGTGCAGTCGAATATATTACAAAACCGGTTGATACGGATTTATTGATTCTGAAAGTAAAAACATTCCTGAAACTTTACGAACAGCAAAACGAATTAAAAGGCATTAAGGAACTTCTTTCAAAAGAAATCAAAATCAGGAAAGAAGCGCAGGATAATCTCGAAATTAAAATCGCCGAAAGAACCAAGGAACTGGTGATGAAGAACGAGGAATTAGAGATGAAAAACCATGAATTACAGCAATTTTCCTGGGTCGTTTCGCATGATTTGAATGAACCAATCCGAAAGATCCAGATCTTTATAAAAATCATCAAAGAGCTTTATTTGGCAAATGATGAAAAAGCTGTCGATTATGTTGACAGAACCATAAAATCAGCAGAAAGAATGCAAACCCTGATTACTGATTTACTGGCATATTCCAGATTATCATCGCAGGTTAAACCAGAAGTTACAGACTTGAATGTGGTTTTGCAAGAAGTGCTTTCTGACTTTGATTATCTTATTGAACGTAAAAACGCCACGATAAAAACCAACGAACTTCCTACGATAGACAGTATTCCGAGTCAATTGCGACAGGTTTTCCAGAATTTGATTGGAAACGCCCTTAAATTCTCCGGAAATACGGATAAACCATTAATCGAAATTACTTCTGAATTAATTTCTGAGAAATCATTTGATAGTCCTGTATCGCCAGACGGAAAATTTTGCCGTATTGAAGTAAAAGATAACGGGATTGGTTTTGATGAAATTTATCTGGACAGGATCTTCATCATCTTTCAGAGTTTAAACGACCGCCAAACCTACGAAGGAACCGGAATTGGATTAGCAATTGCCAAAAAAATCATCGAAAAACATAACGGATTAATCACAGCAAAAAGTCAGGTAGGCAAGGGCGCGAGCTTTATTATTGTACTTCCTTTAAAATACGAATAATTATAATTAAAAAGTATGAAGAATAACTTTAAAAGAAATTTATTAATCAGTTCATTTGTTTCGCTTTTAGTCTTAATGATCAGTTCTGCTGCTTCATTTTTTAGCATCAAAAGTTTATTAGACAGTAATTCGTGGGTTAATCATACTCAGGATGTTATTTATAATTTAAGAGAAGGTTCTTCGATTATTACTGATGCACAAACCAGTATGCGAGGTTATCTGATTACAGGCAATGAAATATTTCTGGATCAATATACAAATGCCGAAGCCGAAGCAAATGTGTATTTTGATAAACTGCAGGAATTAACGATTGATAACCCCATTCAACAAGCTAAACTAAACGAATTAAAGCCAATAAGGTCTAATTTTTTCAAATACCTGAACAATCAGGTCGTTAAAAAACGATTAGGAAAAGATGCCGTAACTTTTGATCTTGAAGAAGGCAAAAAGATGATGGATGAATTGCGCGATCATGTTACAAGTATCGAAAATACCGAAAAAGCACTTTTAAAGGAAAGAAATGCGAATTCTGAGCGTTACGGGACCTACAGTATTATTTTGATTATTGTTGCCTTTATAATTGCATTCATAATTTCGGTTGTCTTTTTGTTCCGAATTTTGAAAGATTTTAACGAGCGTTTATTTCTTCAGAATGAATTGGAGAAAAAAGATCAGGAAACGGCAGAAAGAATTGCAGCAATTAGTTCAATTGCCGTTAATATTGCTAACGGAAATTATGATATCAGAGTTGATGATACAAAATCCGATGCTTTAGGAGCTGTAGGAGAATCGCTCAATAATATGGGCGTTTCCTTAAAAAACTCTTTTGATTTGCTTTCTCAAAAAGAATGGATGCAAAGCGGGGTTGCCAGTCTTAATAATGTAATGCTGGGCGATAAATCACTTCAGAAATTATCGAAAGATGTAATTGAATTTTTATGCCAATATACCAATAGCAGCGCGGGAGTCTTGTATGTTTTAGAAGATGATGATCTTTATGTTTCAGGAGGTTACAGTTATATTCCGAGTAAAAATCGCGAACGCATTCAAAAAGGCGATGGTTTAATAGGCCAGGCGATTACATCAGGAAAATTACTGGAATTAAAAGCTTTAAAACCAGATAATATTCAGATCAATTATGCTTTAGGCGAAATAAAACCAACGCATATTGTAGCTCTTCCTTTAAAAGATAATACGATTCAGGGCGCAGTAGAATTAGCGAGTATTTACGGGTTTTCGGCATTGCATATTGAGTTTTTAAAATTGGTTGCAAACAATATTGGAATCGCAATAAAATCGACTCAAAACAGAAAAAGAGTGATGGAATTGCTGGAAGAAACCAAATCGCAATCAGAAGAACTTCAGGTACAGCACAGCGAATTAGAAGCTATAAATGCAGAATTAGAAGCGCAAACCGAGAAATTACAGGCTTCTGAAGAAGAACTTCGTGTGCAACAGGAAGAATTGGAACAAACCAATGAAGAATTATCGGAAAGAAGTGTTTTATTAGAAGAAAAAAACAACGAAATCCAGAAAAAATCAGAAGCGCTTGAATTAACAACTCGTTATAAATCAGAGTTTTTGGCAAATATGTCGCACGAATTAAGAACACCGCTTAACTCGATTTTGCTTTTAAGCCGATTATTATCTGAAAATAATAACAAAACAATGGTTTCTGAAGAAATTGAATTTGCAAAAGTAATTCAAAGTTCAGGAAATAGTCTGCTTGGATTAATTGATGAAATTTTGGATTTATCTAAAATTGAAGCCGGAAAAATGGAGCTTGAATTTTTAGATGTTTCCACTAAAGAAATCACGGATAATTTATCAGGTTTATTTACTCAGGTTGCAAAAGAAAAAAATATTGGGTTTGAAATTATTGCCAAAGATGCGCCGGTTATTATCAAAACCGATAAAATGCGTTTGGAGCAAATTCTGAAAAACCTGATTTCGAATGCGATTAAATTTACAGATAAAGGTTCTGTAAGTGTAGAAATTAAAATAAATACAGACAATGATAAAATTATCTGTTTTATTGTAAAAGATACCGGAATTGGAATTCCGTTAAAGAAACAGCCTTTGATTTTTGAAGCTTTCCAACAAGCAGACGGTTCAACAAAACGTAAATATGGCGGAACCGGTTTAGGATTATCCATCAGTCGTGAATTAGCAAAATTACTGCGAGGAGAAATTATGCTGAACAGTAAAGAAAATGAAGGAAGTACATTTACGTTATGTCTTCCTGTTTTTGGATCAGCAGCTCAAAAAGTAGAAGTAGAAAAAACACCTCCGTTAGAGATTATAGAAACGGAAGAATCTGAGGAGAAAAATGCTAAAAATAAGTATTTAAGTGCTACAATTCCGGATGAAATAGAAGATGACAGAGATGCTATTCTGCCTGATGATAAAGTAATTTTGATTGTAGAAGACGATATTAATTTTGCAAAATCACTTTTGGCCTTCTCAAGGAAAAAAGGATATAAAGCAATTGTTTCTGTAAGAGGGGATTATGCTTTAAATTATGCTTTAATTTACAAACCAATTGGTGTTTTACTGGATATAGAATTACCAATAAAAAGCGGTTGGGAAGTTTTGGAAGAATTAAAAGGCAATTCTCAAACCAAACATATTCCGGTGCATATTATGTCATCGCATAAATTAAAACAGGAAAGTTTGTTAAAAGGTGCCGTAGATTTCTTAGACAAACCGGTTGCATTTGATAAAATTCCGGATGTGTTTTTAAGAATCGAGCACATCATTAATAAAGAAGCCCAAAAAGTATTGATTATTGAGGATAATCCGAAACATGCAAAAGCATTGGCTTACTTTTTAGAAACTTACAACATTAATTCAGAAATTAAAAGTGAAGTTTCTGATGGTTTACAGGCATTAGGAAAGACTGAAGTAGATTGTGTGATTCTGGATATGGGAATTCCGGATAAGCAAGCCTATCAAATTTTAGATGGCGTAAAGAAAAATCCGGGACTGGAAAACCTGCCGGTTATTGTGTTTACCGGAAAAAGTTTATCGATCAAGGAAGAAGTTAAAATTAAAAAATATGCCGATTCTATTATTGTAAAAACGGCACATTCTTATCAAAGAATGCTGGATGAGGTTTCGCTTTTCCTTCATTTAGTTGAAGATAAAAAAGAAGGAAATGGTAAAAAGGAAAGCCATAAAAAGCTAAATTTACTAAATAATATCCTGCATGAAAAAAAGGTGCTGATTGTAGACGACGATGTTCGAAACATTTATTCGCTGACAAAAGCGCTGGAAGTTTTTAAAATGAACGTTATTACCGCTTTTGATGGTAAAGAAGCCATAAAAATTTTGAATGAAAATCCGGATACTGATGTGGTTTTATTAGACATGATGATGCCAAATATGGACGGTTACGAAACAGCCGAAAAAATTCGTAGTTTTCCTAAATTCCTAAACCTGCCGCTTATTGCCGTAACAGCAAAAGCAATGACAGGCGACAGAGAAAAATGCATCAAAGCCGGAGCTTCGGATTATATTACAAAACCGGTCGATATTGATCAGTTATTATCGTTATTGCGAGTTTGGCTTTACGATAAAATATAAATAATATAGCCATTAATTTTACTAATTTGCACGAATCAATTATCGATTCAGGATCAAATTAGTGAAATTAGTGGCAAAAAAATTTGGGTTATAATAGTAAAATAGAGCAAAGATTTTAAGATTATGCAGGAAAAATTGTTTTAATCTTTAAAATCTGCGGAAAAAATAAATAAAAAAATGTTGGGGAACATGACTAAAAAAAGACTCTTAATTATTGATGATGATTCTAGAAATATTTTTGCTTTAGAAAACACTTTACGTGCCAGATCATTCGATTGTTTGTCTTGCTTAAGTGCAGAAGAAGCTTTAAAATTATTAGATTCTGATGCGCATTTTGATGCTGTTTTGATCGATATGATGATGCCTGAAATGGATGGTTATGATGCAATACCTTTAATAAAAGCGCTTCCTGGAAGAAGATCGACTTTTGTTGTTGCAGTAACAGCTCAGGCAATGACAGGTGATAAAGAAAAATGTTTAGAGGCCGGGGCAGATTCGTATATTTCGAAACCGGTTGATGTAGATAAATTATTGCATATTTTGAGTGAAATCTGAGTGAAATCTGAGTGAATTATGATTGAAGATATTGAACTGGAAACGCTTATAAATGATGTTTACGAATATTATGGCTTTGACTTTAGCAGTTATTCCAGGGCGTCGCTAAAAAGACGTGTTGACAGGTTATTTCATTTAGATGGATTTAAACATTTTCATGAATTTCTTTCAAAAGTTCGATACGACCCGGAATATTATAAAAGAATGGTCGACGAAATTACGGTTAATGTGACCGAGATGTTTCGACGATCCGGGATTTTATGCCGTCGTCAGAAATGAAATTTTACCATTACTGGGAACAAAACCTTTCATACGATTATGGCACGCAGGCTGTTCGACGGGAGAAGAGGTTTATTCTATGGCAATTATGCTAAAAGAAGCCGGTTTGCTGCATAAATCCTTAATTTATGCTACAGACATAAATGCTACCGTTTTGGAAACCGCTAAAAAAGGAATTTTCCCCTTGCGGATGATGAAAGAATACTCTGAAAATTATCGTGATGCAGGCGGACAAGAAGATTTTTCATCGTATTATATTGCCAATTACGGCATTGCAAAATTCAACGAAGAACTGGCCGAAAAAATGGTTTTCTCTCAGCATAATTTAGTTTCAGATACCTCTTTCAATGAATTTGATCTTATTTTATGCCGCAATGTTTTAATTTATTTTGATAATAATCTCCAAAAAAGAGTCATTAATTTATTTGATGAAAGTTTGGCTGTTTTTGGCTTTTTGGCATTAGGAACAAAAGAAACCATAAAATATTCAGTTGCTCCAAATACATACAAACAATTGGATAAAGAAAAGATATGGAGGAAGATAAAATAATATTGGGCTGCAAAGTAGTTATTATTGGCGGATCTGCAGGAAGTTTAAATGCTTTGATGCTTATATTGCCGGAATTACCGCCGTTGAAAGATTTTGCAATCGTAATTGTATTACACAGAAAAAGTACAGACGATCAGACTTTAGAAGATCTTATTAATTTAAAATCAAGTATTCCGGTAAAGCCGCTTGAAGATAAAGTTCCGCTTGTACACGGATTTATTTATATTGCGCCATCCAATTATCATTTATTATTTGAGAAAAATGAAATACTGGCTTTAGATACTTCAGAGAAAATAAATTATAGCCGTCCCAGTATCGACGTTGCTTTCGAGTCTGCAGCAGAAGTTTACGGACCCGCTTTGGTTGGTATTTTGTTATCAGGATCAAACGCAGACGGAACACAAGGTTTAAAAGCAATTCAGGCCGCCGGAGGAACGATTGTAGTTCAAAGTCCACATTCTGCCGAAATGCCTTTTATGCCCAATAATGCTATTTTAAACACCACTCCTGATTATATTTTGAATACAAACGAAATATTAAGACTGCTCGTTTTTATTAACAGTAAGCGTTAATTTTTAGGTTTAGGCGCTTCGTCTGCCGGAAGAACAATTTTATTTAATTCGGCTTCTTTTTCTGCCCTTCTTTGCGCTGCTTTTCCTTTTCCTATTGGTATTCCCGCCGTTATGTACAAAGATCTGTTGTATACATTAGGTCCGTCACCTTTCATTACGGGAACCAATCCGTAATAATATTGAACTGTAATATTCAAACCATTGCCAACGTTCATATGATAACCTGTGCCAAGTGCAATACCGGCATCAATAACACGTATTTCATCGCGGATATTCTTTTTATAAACCACATCATCATCATTTATTTCATTCTTAAACTGATCAAAAGCGCTGGCGAGTAAACCAAATTGCGGTCCAGTTTTTATATAAATCCTATTTTTAAACTGATATTTAATCAAAATAGGAACATTAAAATACCTGATTTCGCGGTTTACGCTTCCTCCGGCAAAAGTATTATCCAGATTGGCATCGTCTAAAGAATAAAGAGGAATTCCGTGCGCACCCATAGGCGATTTTACAATTACACCCGTATTAATCATCCACGCCGGATTTTTTTTTGACCGAATATCAAAATAAAACCCAAGATTAAACCCCGGATTTGTTCCGGAAGAATCCAGGTTAGAAATCGTCGATAAATTAATTCCGCCTTCTAAACCAAATTCCAAAAAAGGAGAATTCAGTTTATCGCCAAAAATAAGGGAAATTAAAACTTGCGAATGTCCAGAAGCCATGCTAAATAAAGCGATAAATACTAATAAACCTTTTTTCATATAATTGGGTTTAAAGTCCAAAACGATACTGAAGACCACCTAAAACTTGTGTACGACTGCCTAGAAAACCAACTTCTGCACGAAACATAAAATGTTTATTGTATTGAAATTGAGTTCCTATAAGGAAGTTCCACATATCTTTTGGCGCTTTTTGAAGCGAATATTGCACAGATGAATTATCTGCAGTACTCAAAGCACCATCTAAAGTCGTTAAAAAAGTGCCTGCTTTTTCTAATGCGCGATCTGCCGTATTATGTTTGGCTGCATTTACAGGATTTGCTTGTTGTGCAGGCGTTAAACCATTCCACCAATTGTCTACTTTTGTTTGGTTTTCAGATACTTTCGCCAATCCGTCATCTACTTTTGTTTGTGCATTGGTTAAATCAAAAATATCAGATAAAGGAATATTTCCATTTGTATCTCCTGAAATATGAACCCTGAAAGCACCAACCCAAAGCGCTATATTTTGTTCCGGTTTGTGAAATTTGAAAGATTTACCCAGCCTTGGTCCAAAAATATACGAGAAAGCAGGTTTATCAAGAGAACTAATATCGGTCCAGGACATATTCATATCAAGAGCAAACCAACCGCCGCCAATTCCAATTGTAGGCGTCATCCCAAATCCAAATGTTGTAGCGTTAAAATTTGCTTTTGTGCTAAAACTCGCTACTTGAGACCAATTATTCTCAGCGTCAGGAACCCAGATTCCGGCATTGATTTTAGTAGCCGTATTTGCTTTTCCAAAAATTCCGTAGATATTCAAAAACGGCAGCAGCCATATATCCGGTCTGATCGTTAATGCACCCGCTTCGACAGAAGATTTATCAAAACGAACAATTTCATCCAGATTGTATAATGGGCCATTATTAAATCCTACTTCTAAGTCTTTTATTGTAATTTGAGAATCCTGCCAGAAGTAATTTATTGAAAGTCCTGCAGAATAAGGAAGATTATACCCTCTTTGGGCTACTTTTTCTCCCCAGATTGGCAGGGAATATGGATATTTTTCGATTTTAAGACTGTCTTTTAGCTGTTCATTTTTTTTACCAACTATTTTATCGGTGTAAACCTGTCCAAAAATTTGCATGCTAAAGAATAATAACGAGGCTGATATTAGTGTATTACATTTCATTGATTTGTAGTTTTATAAAATTAATTAATAGACTGCGTAAAATAAATATGTACTAATGTGTGTATTCTTAAGAATTTAGGCTTATAGCTTGTTTTTCAGTATATTGGATTTAAAATGGTATTGTGGCTTGTTTTTGTAGATATGTTAATTATTGTTAAAGTTAAATAAATTTTCTTACGATTTATACTTTTTTTTAAGAAAGTACAATTTTAAATAAAAAATAATACCGTCTAATTTCTTACAAGTTTAGGCATATTAGCTGCATCATTTTCAAACAATTGAGTTTTGTAAAAAAAATAAATAGTACTTTTACGATGTGAAATGGATCACCATAATATTATCACTTTATCTAATAGCGCTTTCATCGATGCCTTGTGCGGATATGGAAGTAAATAGTGTTGCCCATAAAACAGCTCAGTTTTCATCAGAAACAAATCATTCGCATGATAAAGACAACGATTTATGTTCTCCGTTTTGTGTTTGCAATTGCTGCGGCGCTCAGGTTTTAAGCTATCAATCTTCTGTAAGTATTGATTTTCCTGTAAGTTTCGCTATCATTTCGACACCTTTACACAATTATAATTCCGTTTTTGCTTCCAATTTCTACGGAAGTATTTGGCAGCCGCCACAAATAGCATAATGATGCCCGATTAGATTCGGGTTAGAGAGTTGTGGATTTTCCACAGTATTAAATAGGCAAAATTTTGCCCGATTTCTCACATCATTATACCATTCAAATGTTAGATAAAATTATACAGTTTAGTATAAGGAATAAGTTCGTTATACTACTATTTACCCTTGTATTAATTGCCTGGGGAAGCTATTCGCTTAAAAAATTACCATTAGATGCCTTGCCGGATGTCACTAATAATCAGGTGCAGATCATTACAACCGCACCAACATTGGCAAGTCAGGAAATCGAACAATTAATTACATATCCATTAGAACAAGCCGTAAAAACCGTTCCCGATATTATAGAACTTCGCAGTATTTCGCGTTTTGGATTATCAGTCGTAACCGTTGTTTTTGAAGACAATGTTGATATTTATTGGGCAAGGGAACAAATATTTCAGCGTTTAAAACAAGCCGAAGAAAACATTCCCGATTATGCCGGATCGCCAGAATTAGCACCAATTACGACAGGTTTAGGCGAGATTTACCAATATGATGTTTATGCCAAAAAAGGCTACGAAAACAAATACGACGCCATAAAACTAAGAACCATTCAGGATTGGATTATTATTCCGCAATTGCAGGGAATAAAAGGCGTTGCGGAAATAAGTACGTGGGGCGGAAAACTGAAACAATACGAAATTGCCGTAAACCCAAATACGCTGAATAGTTTAGGCGTAACAATCACCGAAATCTTTGATGCTTTAGAAAAAAACAATCAAAATACAGGTGGCGCTTATATAGAAAAAGATCAATATGCCTATTTTATTCGCGGTGTTGGAATGGCAAAAGACACCAAAGATTTAGGAAATGTAGTCGTTAAAAACCGAAATGGTTCTCCCGTTTTAGTCCGTGATGTTGCTGAGGTTCGCGAAGGAGTTGCCTTGCGTTACGGAGCTTCAACAAAAGACGGAAAAGGCGAAATTGTTTCCGGTTTGGTTTTGATGCTCAAAGGCGAAAATTCCAGCGCTGTCGTAAACAGAATTCACGAAAGAATGATTCAGATTAATAAAAGTCTGCCCGAAGGCGTTGTTGCCGAAGCTTTTATTGACAGAGGAAAACTGGTCGATAATGCCATCGGGACAGTGACAAAAAACTTACTCGAAGGCGCGCTAATTGTCATTTTTGTCTTGATTTTATTTCTGGGGAATCTTCGTGCGGGTTTAATCGTAGCTTCGGTAATTCCGCTCGCAATGCTTTTTGCGGTTATCCTGATGAATGTCTTTGGCGTAAGCGGAAATTTAATGAGTTTAGGTGCGATAGATTTCGGAATTATCGTAGACGGAGCCGTAATTATTGTCGAAGCCACGATGCATCATTTGCAGCAACTTAAACGTAAAAAAGAATTATCGCAAACCGAAATGGATGTTGAAGTTTATAATTCGGCATCAAAAATAAGGAATAGCGCTGCCTTTGGCGAAATCATTATTTTGATTGTCTATTTGCCAATCCTCGCACTAATTGGTACCGAAGGAAAAATGTTTAAACCAATGGCCATGACAGTTGGTTTTGCCGTAATTGGCGCATTTGTACTTTCGCTGACTTACGTGCCCATGATGAGCGCTTTGTTTTTATCTAAAAATACCCAACATACAGAAAATTTCAGTGACAGAATGATGCTGAAATTCCAAAATTGGTATACGCCGTTTTTAAACAAAGCGCTGCAATTTAAAAAAGTAGTTTTAGGAATCGCTTTAGGATTATTTGCACTTGCACTGATTATTTTTCAGAATATGGGCGGCGAATTTATCCCCACAATCGAAGAAGGCGATTTGGCAATAAATGCTACTATTATGACCGGAAGTTCGCTTACGCAGATGGTAGAAACGACAACGAAATACGAGAAAATTTTAAAAGAAAAGTTTCCGGAAATCAAAGTCATAGTTTCGAAAATAGGAAGCGGAGAAATTCCCACAGATCCAATGCCTATTGAAAGTGCCGATTTGATTATTGTTTTGAAAGACAAAAAAGAATGGAAAGGAAAATACCATAATTGGGAAGATTTGGCCAATGCCATGAAAGAAGAAATGGAAGTAATTCCGGGTGCTAATATTGAAATTTCGCAGCCCATTCAAATGCGTTTTAACGAATTAATGACAGGAAGCAGAAGCGATATTGCCATTAAAATATTCGGAGATGATTTGGAAATTCTCGATGCAAAAGCCGCCGAGTTAATTTCGAAAATTAAAAATATAGAAGGAATCGCCGACTTAAAAGCGGATAAAATAACCGGATTGCCTCAAATTACGATCAAATACGATTACAATAAAATTGCCTTGTACGGATTGAATATTTCTGATATTAATCGCATAATCCGTTCGTCATTTGCCGGAGAAAGTGCCGGAAAAATCTACGAAGAAAGCAAAAGATTTGATGTCGTCGTGCGAATGAATCAGAACAATCGCGCCGATATTACAGATGTCAGCAATTTGTTTATTCCGTTGCCAAACGGTCAGCAAGTGCCGCTTTCGCAAGTTGCCACAGTCGATTATGAGCAAGGTCCGGTACAAGTAAGCCGTGAAGACGGAAAACGAAGAATCACTATTGGATTAAACGTTCGCGGGCGCGATATTAAAACCGTTGTCGAGGAAATTCAGCAAAAACTCGATAAAAGCTATAAACTTCCCGCAGGTTATTATGTTACATACGGCGGTCAGTTTGAGAATTTAATCGAAGCCACAAAACGGCTTTCGGTTGCATTGCCAATCGCTTTAGGATTAATATTGGTGTTGCTTTATTTTACTTTTAAAAGTTTCAGACAGGCAGGTTTAATTTTTACCGCAATTCCGTTATCGGCAATTGGCGGTGTTTTTGCGCTTTCATTACGCGGAATGCCTTTTAGTATTTCGGCAGGAATTGGTTTTATCGCCTTATTCGGAATCGCTGTTTTAAACGGAATCGTGTTGATTTCGTATTTCAATCAGTTAAAATCAGAAGGGATGCTCGATCCTTTACAAAGAGTTTTAATAGGAACAAAAACCAGATTACGTCCCGTTTTAATGACTGCCGCCGTAGCTTCTTTAGGATTTTTGCCAATGGCATTATCAACCAGCGGAGGAGCAGAGGTTCAGAAACCTTTAGCAACCGTTGTTATTGGAGGTCTCGTTTCGGCAACTTTATTGACGTTGATCGTTTTGCCAATTTTGTATTTGATGTTAGAGAAGTTTAACCGCAATACTAATTAGATAATTAGATAATTAGATAATGAGAAAATTAGAAAACAACTACTTTAAGCAAAATGATTTTTCTCGCAGATTTGCAGATTTAGGAGATTTTTTTATTCGTTTTCTATTAAATCTGCTTAATCTGCTTAATCTGCGAGAAACAAAAAATTTAAAAGATGAAAAATTTAAAATATAAAAACAGAAAAGAAATCTTGCACTCGACAATTATCACAATTGCAAAAAAAGATTGCTCCCGATGGCTATTGGGATTGCGGTTAATTGCATTTCTATTAGCAAGCATTTACTCGCAAGCGCAAGAAAAAATTAGTCTTGAAAAAGCAATAGAACTTGCAAAATCAAACAATATCGATTTAAAAATTGCCGATAAAGAAATCGAAAAACAAACCGTTCTAAAAAAGACCGCTTTCCAGACAGAACCGCTTCAGGTGCAATATCAGGGCGGACAATTTAATAGTGCCGATTTTGATCATAATGTTTCCATTCAGCAGTTTTTCCCGATAGGAAATATTACGAAAGCAAACAGACAATTGCAGGAAGAATTAGTAAAACTGGCCGAAAAACGAAAAGCTTTATCTTCTTACGAAATAGAAAAAGCGGTAACGCTGGCATATTATCAGTATTTGTATGGCGTTTCGATTCAGAAATTAAACTCGGAATTAAATGATATTTATACCAAATTCCTGAAGAATGCAGAATTGCGTTTTCAAACCGGAGAAAGCGGAAACATTGAAGTTATTAGCGCTAAAGCGAAAGTAAAAGAGATTGAAACCCAAAAAGCGCAATTAGAATATGATTTGGCGATTTACCAAAGACAGCTTCAATATTTTGTTCAAACGGATGAAAATATTATTCCCGACGAAAAAACGGCTTTACAATATTCAATTCTGAAAGAAGAAAATTCGAAAGTAGAAATTTTAGTGACAGATTATTACCAACAGCAAATTTCGGTTTACCAAAAAGAAGCCAATACCTTTAAAGCGATGCGAACGCCAAAATTAGGATTGGGTTATTTTGCCCAAACCATTAATACCGAAGGCTTATATCAGGGATTTACGGCAGGATTACAGATTCCGTTGTTTGGCGGCGTAAATTCGGCGAAAGCCAAAGCTTCAGAAATCAGTATTTCGCAATCGCAATTGGCTTTGGATAAAAGTAAAATTATATTCAATTTACAAAAAGAAGAATTGCGGAATAACTTCGAAAAACAGCAAAAAGCACTTGATTATTATCAAAATGAAGGTTTGCAATATGCGGATCAAATTATCAATACAGCTCAAAAAAGCTACGAAAACGGCGATATGAGTTATTGGTCGTATATCAGTTTTCTGAATCAGGCAATTGATATCAAAAAACAATATACAGAAGCAACCCACAGCTTTAATCAAAGCGCCATTGAACTTCAATTTCCAACCCTCAAAAACAATTAAAATGAAAGTATATTTAACCGCAAAGTTCGCAAAGTTTTTATCGCAAAGTTCGCAAAGAAGATTAGCTTATAGCTTACTGCTTATAGCCTGTAGCGGAATATTAATTTCCTGCAATGAAAAGAAAACGGAAGAACCGGAAGAAGAAAAATCGCAAACTGAAGTAGCTTTAACAGAATCTCAATACAAAACGATCGGAATTGAAACGGGATTTGTTGAAGACAGAAACCTGAACAAAGTCATAAAAGCGAATGGCTACACAACAGTTCCGCCACAAAATTCTGCAGAAGTTTCGACTTTGATAGGAGGAACGGTGAAGGATATTTTTGTTTTGGAAGGGACTTTTGTCAACAAAGGAAAAGTTTTGGCAACCATTCAAAACCTTGAAGTCATTGAAATGCAGGAAGATTATCATTCGGCTGCAGCCAATATCGAATACCTGCAATTAGAATACAACCGTCAGAAAACACTGAGTGACGAAAATGTAAATCCGAGGAAAATTTTTCAGGAAGTAAAATCAAAATTAGCGGCAGAAAAAGCACGGGCTCAGGCAGCAAAAAATAAATTAGAAGCCTTGCATATTAGTACAAAAGGAAGTACTTCGTTAGTGCCAATCGTGGCGCCAATTAGCGGTTATGTTGGGAAAATCAGTATTGCAAAAGGTGCATTTGCGCAAACCGGAGTTTCGTTGTTTGAAGTGGTTGACAATAGTCAGATGCATTTGGATTTGAATGTGTATGAAAAAGATTTAGGCTCAATTTCCATCGGACAGGTAATTGATTTTGTATTAACCAATCAATCCAATAAATCGATAAAAGGGAAAATTTTCGGAATCAATAAATCTTTTTCTAACGAAAGTAAAACCGTTGCCGTTCACGCTAAAATTGAACCTTCAGACGCAAAGGGATTAATTCCGGGAATGTATGTTTCGGCAAATATCAACATCACAAATGCCACCGTTCCGGCTTTGCCAAAAGATGCCGTAGTAAGAAATGGGGATAAATATTTTGTGTATATCGAAGAAGAAGCACATGAAGAAAAGAAAGAAGCAGCACAAAAAGAAGAACATAACGAAGTCCATTTTAAAGCCATTGAAGTGATTCCCGGAACAACAGATTTAGGTTTTACCGAAGTTAAATTTGTTGATGAAGTTCCTGCTAATGCCAAAATTGTTACAAAAGGCGCTTTTTATTTGCTTTCGGCGATGAAAGGCGGTGGGGAACATGAGCACTAAAAATTTTGTTTCAGGTTTTATTTGTTTCAGGTTTGTTTAACCGCAAAGTTCGCAAGTAACGCAACCTGAAACCTGAAACAAAGAAAACTAAAATAAAACTTTGTGTCTTTGCAACTTTGCGTGATTAAATAAAAACAATTGTTACAATTTATGTAACTTTAGATAGTAATTTCAGGAGTGATAATTCGCAATCTTTGTCATTTGAAATGACAATGCTTTGTGTAAAAAACATTACGGACAAAGGGTGAAACCTGAAACTTGAAACAAATAAAACAAAATAAAAAACTTGAAACTTTCCTATGGAACATCAACATATAGAAGAAAAAATAATCAAAAAGAAAATCAATCAATCCGGTTGCTGTTCAGCGCATGAAGATCATGCCCATTCTTCAGATGACGACCACGATCACGATCACAGCCATAACGTTGAGGGAAGTATGTTTCAGATGTTTTTGCCCGCGATAATATCCTTCGTTTTATTGCTTATCGGGATTGGTTTTGACAACTATTTTCCGCAAACCTGGTTTTCGGGTTATGTTAGGATTGCGTGGTATAGTATTGCCTATTTGCCGGTTGGAATCCCGGTTTTGAAAGAAGCATATGAAAGCATTATAAAAGGCGATGTTTTCTCCGAATTTTTTCTGATGTGCATTGCTACAATTGGCGCTTTTGCAATTGGCGAATTTCCTGAAGGCGTTGCGGTTATGTTGTTTTACACGATTGGCGAAACATTTCAGGGATTGGCGGTAAGCAAAGCAAAATCGAACATTAAAAGCTTACTGGATCAAAGACCCGATGAAGTAAATGTTTTAGAGCATAATGTTGCCACAAAAGTAAAAGCATCCGAAGTACAAATAGGATCGATAATTCAGCTTAAAGCGGGAGAAAAACTAGGATTAGACGGCGAATTATTATCAGATTCGGCTTCGTTTAATACTGCTGCACTTACAGGCGAAAGCAAACCGGATACGAAAGTAAAAGGAGAAACTGTTTTGGCCGGAATGATTAACGGAAACACAATTGCTTTAGTAAAAGTAACCACGGCTTATAAAGACAGTAAATTGTCTAAAATTCTGGAAATGGTTCAAAATGCTACCGCTCAAAAAGCGCCGGCAGAACTTTTTATCCGGAAATTTGCGAAGATTTATACACCAATTGTCGTGTATTTGGCGATTGCGATTTGTTTGCTTCCAATGCTTTTTGTTGACCATTATGTTTTTAACGATTGGTTGTACCGCGCTTTGGTTTTTCTGGTTATTTCATGTCCTTGTGCTTTGGTTATCAGTATTCCGTTAGGGTATTTTGGCGGAATTGGCGCTGCAAGTAAAAACGGAATCCTGTTTAAAGGCAGTAATTTTCTGGATAGTATTGCGAATATTCAGAATGTGGTAATGGATAAAACCGGAACCATGACCGAAGGTGTTTTTAAAGTTCAGGAAGTTACTATTAAGGATGATTTTAATAAAGAAGAAATCCTGAAATACGTTAATGCTTTAGAAGGAAAAAGTACACATCCCGTTGCGACGGCGATTCATAATCATGTTGGACAAATTGATGCCACAATTGAATTGAAAAACATAGAGGAAATCGCAGGTCATGGTTTAAAAGCAGCAATCAACGGAAAAGAATTGCATGTTGGTAATTTCAAATTGCTGGATAAATTCAGCATTAAATATGATATCGATCCAAATTCGGTAGTTTACACTACAATTGCTATTGCATACGATAAAAAATTCGCAGGATATTTAACGATTGCCGATGAAATTAAAGAAGATGCTCAACTGGCTGTAAATAAGTTAAAAGCTTTGGGCGTAAAAACCACAATGCTTAGCGGTGATAAAAGTAATGTAGTACAATTTGTTGCTGATAAATTAGGGATTAAAAATGCTTTTGGAGATTTATTACCAGAAGATAAAGTCAATAAACTAAACGAAATTAAAGCAAAAAACGAAACCGTAGCTTTTGTTGGCGATGGCGTAAACGATGCTCCGGTTGTAGCGTTAAGCACCGTAGGTATTGCGATGGGAGGTTTAGGAAGCGATGCCACAATCGAAACTGCCGATATTGTCATTCAGGATGATAAACCAAGCAAAATCCCTATGGCGATTAATATTGGCAAACAAACCAGAAAAATTGTCTGGCAGAATATTACGCTGGCTTTTGTTGTAAAAGCTTTTGTTCTGGTTCTTGGCGCTGGCGGACTTGCTACAATGTGGGAAGCTGTTTTTGCCGATGTTGGCGTAGCTTTATTAGCAATATTAAACGCAGTCCGAATTCAGAAAATGAAGTTTTAGATAGAAGAAAAATAAAACCCGAAAAGAGAATTTTCGGTTTTTTTTATGTCGTTTTCTAACTGAAATATTCCCATTAAAATAATCCATCTTTTTCTTTAAAAGCCCATGTTGCCATGGCTTCAATAACAGGCATTAAACCTTTTCCTGAATCAGTTAATGTATACGTTACAAACGGCGGAACAACTGGTTTTGCTTCTCGAATAACAAGATTATCGGCTTCTAATTGTTTCAAATGCTGAATCAGCATTTTTTCGGTTATTGCCGGAATTGCCCTTTTTAATTCGCTGTAGCGTTTACTGCCATGCGAAAGGTGGTGGATAATAATGGGTTTCCAATAACCGCCAATTTTTTCCATTACATACGTTACAGGGCACGTATCTAAGGCGTATTGCTTATTTTCCTGAATTGTCGATGATTCTTTAATTGCTGTCATAATACATACTTTAGGGTAAGTACTTGTATAAAAGTAAGTACAAATATACCTTTGTTTCAGTAATATAAAAACAATTAATTAATAAAATCAATCGATATGAAAATTACAATTTCAGGTTCTTTAGGGAACATAGGAAAACCATTAGTTAAAAACTTAGTTGCTTCAGGACATCATGTTACCGTTATAAGCAGCAATTCAGATAAAGTTCAGGAAATCGAAAATCTGGGTGCAAAAGCTGCGATAGGTTCTGTAAGCGATGCTGCTTTTTTAGCAAATGCATTTACAGCAGCTGACGCTATTTTTGCTATGACTCCGCCAAATTTGGGAGGTTCGAATGTTATCTCAAACACAATCGAAGCAGGAAATGCTTTTGCAAAAGCAATCGAAACAGCAGGAGTAAAGCGTGTCGTAATGTTAAGCAGTATTGGCGCAGATTTGCCTGATGGAAATGGGCCAATTAAGGGAATTTATCACATTGAAAACATATATGATAAGCTGGAAAATGTATCCGTTACTTTTCTTCGTGCGGGATTCTTTTATACCAATTTTTATAATGATGTGCCCATGATTAAAGGTGCAGGAATTCTGGGAAGCAATTATCCGGCCAATGCCAAGATGCCGCTCGTTCATCCTGCAGATATTGCTGCTGCTGCAGCTGAGGAATTACAAAAAACGCCAACAGGAAAAAATATCCGTTATATTGTGAGTGATGTAAAAACTCCGGGTGAAATTGCCAAAATTTTAGGTGCTGCAATTGATAAACCAGAATTACCGTGGGTAGAATTTACAGATGAACAAGCTTTGGGCGGTATGGCGCAAGCCGGAATACCAGACGAAATAGCAAAATTATATGCCGAAATGGGAGCAGGTTTGAGAAGCGGAAAAATTCCGGAAGATTTCTTCAAAAATGAGCATACTGTTGATGGAAAAACTAAGCTGGAAGATTTTGCAAAAGAATACGCTAATCAGTTTTAATTTGTTTTAATATGTTGTAAAAAAGAGCTGGTTTTAAAATCAGCTCTTTTTTTTTGGCTGATATTTCGTTTTTTCCTTCGATTAAAATCATCATTTATAGTGATATCTCTCCTTTTTCTATCTTCTAAATTTGGCCTTTATTAGGAAATAGAAAAAGTAAATGAAAAAGTATCGTTCGTATCAAAAAGTAGAACCTGTTTATTTTAGCGGAGAAATATTTTTCCCTATTGGATTATTGTTTGTTGCCGCTCTCATTAGTTATGGTTTATTGTACTTTTCAGGCATTGGGTTTGCGCTATTTTTTAATGCTGCAATTGCCTGGTGTGGCTGTTTTTACTTCTATTATTATGGAAAATCAAGTTCCAGTATAACTTTCGAATTCCTGATGGGATTTATCACAACATTGGCCATTTTACTGTTTGTAGATTACGGCGTTTACGCTTTGGTTAAATATCAGGAAACCGGCGAATTTAATAAACTGTATTTTTTAATTTGGCTGATAATTTTGTTAGGAAGTCCAATTGCGTATTATGTGCATTATTTTGGATCTTATTATTACTCCAGAAAACATCTGGCAGATACTTATTTTAAAGCTTCTTTTAGCGTTTATCATGACAGGGAACTGCTGACTTATATTGATTCAATTGCTTTTAAAAATGCTTCTAAAAGTCTTATTTCGGATATAAAACTAGAAAATGATATTTGTTTTTATTCTGATGAAGAACTGGCAGAAATGGATCTCACATCAAAATATTACCATTTGCAGAAATCGGTTTTTTCGAGCTTAATCAATATTCCGTTTGGTACAAATGAGTTCGAAATGGCTTGGTATTCGATTGTTGAAAATCAATATTATCGAATAAATGTGCCTTTTCCTTCTGATAAAATAGAACTGGAAGAAGAAAAATATCCGTCGAACGAATCTAAAAGCCTGAGAGGTAAAAAAGCAAAACGAATGTATTTGCATTTGTACCAAAACGGAGGTTTTAAATTGTACAATGAAGATGTTGTTTTATTGGATTATCCCACAACTATTCCGACCGAAATTAGTATGGAAAACCAAAAAGCAAAGATTGACAAACATCGTAATTCACACCGATATTACAGTACAGAAGAAAATTTTTCTGAGTTAATTGAAAAAATAAAAACGGCAGAAAATATTCAGGAACGTTTTGAACTTGAGAATAAATTGGTTTTCTGGAATCTTAATTTTTCAGGTTTAGACGAACGTAATTTTATTGAAATCACCGACACTTCTTTTAAAAATTACAGAATCGAAAAGGATATTGCAGCGGTTTCTGACTTAAGATATCTTCCCAGAAAAATAACTTTTGTTTACAGAGGATCTTATTTATTTCCGTGGCTGACTTTGTATATTGATGTCCAAAAATTGAATCGGATTATTGATAGAAATATATCTGGTGAAGAAATTGCTGTTTTGTTTTCGCTCGATTTCAAAAATGTTTCCGAAAAGGAATTGGTATTTTCTCTGGTGATAAACGATCAGGAAATAATTTTTACAGATTGGGAAATTGATATAAATGAGCGCCATAAAAAAGATATGGACGAAGAACAAGTGGATAAATGGGAAGATGATGAAAAACGAAGAATCTTAAAAGAAGCCTGGGATTTTGTATTTAATAAAGACTACAAATCAGCACAAAAAAACTGCGATCTTTTATTGGCAAAAGATCCTAAATATGGTTTTACTTATTTTCTCGAAGCGCGTTTATTGTGGTACACAAAAGGTTTTGAAGCTTGTTATGCCAAAAGAGATTATTTTATAGAGAAAACGCAGCATGAACCTTTGGCTTTGGCTCATATTTATAATAGTTTTGGATGCATTTTGGACCTCGAACTTCGTTATGAAGAATCCCTGCCTTATTTTGAAAAAGCAATTGCCATAAACCCTAAAGAACCTGCTTATACCAGTAATCTTGCCGAAATGTATTATAAACTGCGAGATCCGGCAAAAGCAATTAAAGAAGCCAAAAAAGCCCTGAAAATGGGTTATGAATCTGCAATTGTAACCGAAATTTTGAATAATAAAGGAAAAATTGATTTAATAAATCATTGATTTTTAAGCAACTTATTAAACCCGACAGGTTTTTATGCGCAACTATCTTTGTCAAAGTTTTAAACTTTGACAAAGATTTGACAATCCAAATTTGCCACAAATAATTAAAATCAAAAAAACAAAATCACTATTTATAATGATGCATGATAGTAACGGCGATGATAAATTTGCGTCATTATAATTCATAAACATAAAAACATGGGATTAGCAGAAAAGCGTTTAGCTGAATCGATTAAAGTAGAAAAACTTCCGGCTTTTGAAGCAAAATTAAAAGACAGGGCGGGTTATGATATTAAGGTAGATATTGATTGGAATACTTTTACGGCTTATGATGAATATCCTTTATCGCGATTGGATATTGTTTTTGATGATGTAGAATCATTCGTAAAAAAAATATGTTCTGATGATATGGGAAAAGAAGCCCTAAAGGAAAAAGTGCGTACAATTCATTTTACAAATTCAGCCCATAATGATGATGTAAAAATGGAATTAAAAGACGAGACTTTGTTTTTGACGGTGCAATTGGTTCAGTCTTCTTTTAATTCGCAAACCGACTCTCAGATTTTAAATTATGTAGAGCCATTATTATAAGAGCAATCTGTATTTTAAATATTTTTTTTAGAAGAAAAGGGGAATAGTTCTAAACAATTCCCCTTTTTGATTTTATTTCAGGGCTATTTATTTCAAAAAAATATCACTTTATTAGCGAAAGTATATTTTTAGGAATTTCATCAAAATCTTCGATAGAATAAGGTTTGATAAGATATGCTTTTACGCCAAGCAAATCGCATTTTTCTTTATAAGAAGGATTTATACTTGTCGAATAAACAAAACACGGGATATCTTTTAAATCATTGGTATTTAGTATTTTCTGAAGCGCTTCAATTCCGTCAAGTATTGGCATGTTTATGTCTGTGAGCACCACATCGGGCATTTTTTCAGAAGATTCTTTGAGGTAATTTACAAGTTCTTCTCCATTTGAAACAAGCGTTACTTTATTAAAATTAGGGTTTTTGTTAAAAGTTTCAGATATTACATCTGCATCATCTTCATCATCTTCGGCAATGATAATATGTAAATTGTACAAGTTTGACATTTAAATTGGGAAATAAAGGTTAAATGTAGTTCCTTCATTCAATATACTTTCTACAGTTATATTTCCTGAATGATTTTCCATAATTTTTTTACAAATGGCAAGACCAATACCATTTCCTGAATATTCATTTCTGCCATGTAAACGCTGAAAAATGGTAAAAATTTTAAGAAGATGATTTTTTTCCATTCCAATGCCATTATCTTTTATCTGAATTTTGATAAATCCGTCATTACGTTCCGGAGTTTCTAATTTAAGATCATCTATCTGAGCAATTTCAATAACCGGCGATTTATCCGTTTTACTATATTTAATGGCGTTTGAGATCAGATTAGAAAAAAGCTGGCGCATTTGCACTTTAGAAGCTTTTATAGACGGTAATTTTCCAATTTGAATAACAGCTTTTTTATCTTTTATCACAATTTCCAAATCATCGCTTACTTCTGTAATAATATCGACTAAACTAATATGAGTCCGTTCTTCCTGCGCTGTGTGAGACGAATAATTAACCAAATCATCGACAAGCGAGTTCAATCGCAATGCTGATAATTTCATTATATTGAGGTATTTGGCATCCGTTTCAGAAAGTGAACTGGCATCTATTCTTCCGTTATGCATGACAATCTTTCTTAAAGGCTCTTTTAAATCATGTGAGATTACGTGAATAAATTCCTCCAGATTAGCATTTATTCTGTTTAATTCATTAATTTTTTGTTCCAGCTCTTTTTGATGCTGAATTAATGAGTTTTCGTGTTTTTTCTTTTCTGTTAAATCCGTTACTACAATTCCAATTCCCTGAACAGCAGGCTCAAGATCTGTTAAAGATATATTGGCAGGAAAAGTTTTTGTACTGTAATTGGTTTTAAATAAAATTTCATGCGTTGTAATTCCGTATTTCAAAGCTTCGATAAGCGGTACAAAATTGTCCTCATTATTAAAGAATTCATAGATATAGTTGCCAATTATTTTTTCTGACGGAATGCCTATAAGTTTAGAAAAATGATCATTACAATATAATATAAGCCCGTTTCTTGAAATACTCAAAGCGCCTTGTCCAAATTTTTCAATAAGCAGCCTAAAAGTATAATCGGCTGTTTCTAATGAATAAAGTTGCGGAACCCCATTGTTATTCAGTACCAAAGCATCAACATCCCCCTGTTTTATGGCATCAACAATACTATTAGCTTCATAAAGCTGTTCTTTTAGCGCATCTGTTTCGGCTAATAAAGATTCAATATTTATTTTCTTTTCCTTCAAATTATTCGTGTATATTTAGTATTCTTAATACCTTTTCCTTATCTGATAAATCACCTAAAATGATTCTTTGCGGAGCAGGGCTTGTTTTTATTAATGTAGGTATTGCTACAATTTGATGAATCACAGCCTGTTTAGTATCACGAGTGATGTCTATAATCTCTAATTCGTAATTGTTTGCCAGATATTTGTCGCATATTTTACGCAAATTTTCTATGGCGTGGCCTGATTTTACAGACATACCCGCAACAAAAAGCAAGAACTTATGTTTGGTCGTACTTGTACCATCAGATGAATTTTCCATATTTTAAGCGTTTATGGGTTTAATATTAAGCCCAACAAGTACTCTTTCTTCATTAGAAAGATCGCCTATTATTTTACGAATAGGTTCCGGAAATTTTCTGACCAATGTTGGTACAGCCAAAATCTGGTCCCCTTCTGCCAATTGCGGATTTTTAAGCAAATCAATAATTTCAATGCTGTATTTTCCTTTAAGATATTCTTCGGCGTATTTTTTTATATTTTCAAGTGCCGTAATAGATTTGGGCGTTTGACCGGCTATATAAAGCCTTAATTGCCATTCGGCTACAGCTTCTTTTTTCATTTTATTTGTTTTTTTTAGCAGACATTTTTTCCTGCAATTCTTCTGTTGCTTTCAATATACTCAATTCTTCTTCTGCCGATTCGAACTCGTTTTTGAGTGCTTCTATATTTGCTTCAAGAACTTTACGTTTGCGTTCAATTTCCCTGTCTTTTCGGCTAATTTCATTTTGAAGTTTAATATCAGATATTGTTTTTCTGAACTGATGTGATTTTCTGGCAGCACCGGTAAGAATTCCCTGCGGACCTAATTCAACATCAAGCAATTCTATTCCCTTATTGGTAATAACAAATTCCCTAACCTGATTAGAATGTCCCATTCCTCTTGATTTCACAATAAAAATTCCACGGTTTCTTTCGCCAATTCCTTCCATATCACGAACCGTAATCCAGGTATCTACTAATGATGATACAGATTCCTCGGCAAGATCAGGTCTGACATTATCCGTTTGTTTGTTCAAAGAAGTAAAAAGAGCTGTAATATTATTGACTTTTAGCATATCGATAAGCCTTACCAGCATCGAACGTACTTCATGCTGACTGCCTACGGTAATTAAATTACTAATTGGGTCAATAATAATTGTTGTTGGCTTAAACTCCTTGATGTATTTTCTCAGCGTCAGCAAATGCAGTTCAAGACCGTTAAGCGAAGGGCGTGAAGAATGTATTTGCAAATTACCATTATCAATATGTTTTTGAAGATCAACACCAATCGATTTCATGTTTCGAACCAATTGTTGAGGCGATTCTTCAAAAGCAAAGTAGATTGTTTTTTCTTTGTTTTCGCACTGCTGATTCGCAAAATAACACGCAATCGTGGTTTTGGCAGTTCCTGCAGTTCCGGAAACCAGTATATTGCTTCCGCGATAAAAACCGCCGCCCTGAAACATATCATTTAATCCGGGAAGTCCTGTAGGCACAATTTCCGAAGAAACTTCATTATTTAGTTTAAGAGAAGTAATAGGAAGCACAGAAATCCCGTTTTCATCAATAAGAAACGGATATTCGTTTGTACCATGAGTTGAACCTCTGTATTTTACAATTCGAAGCCTTCTCGTCGAAACCTGCTCAATAACACGATGATCCAGGACAATTACACAATCAGATACATATTCTTCTAATCCCTGGCGTGTAAGTGTTGCTTCTCCTCGTTCGCCGGTAATAACGGCTGTTACGCCTTTTGCTTTAAGCCAATGAAACAATCGTCGAAGTTCTGCCCTGAGAATCGCCTGATTATCCAGACCGGAAAATAAGGATTCGATAGTATCTAAAACTACACGGGTCGCTTTTATAGCATCTATGGCATGTTCTAATCGGATAAATAAACCATCAAGGTCGTATTCTCCTGCTTCTTCGATTTCTGATCTTTCAACCCTAACGTAATCTACGATAAGTTTTTTATCAGCTTTTAATTTTTGAAGGTCAAAACCAAGGGATTTAACATTCAAAGTAAGGTCATCTGAGGGTTCTTCAAAAGACATGAAAACCCCTGGTTCGTTGTATTCTGTAATCCCTTTAATAAGAAATTGCATCGATAACAATGTTTTTCCACAGCCGGCCCCGCCGCAGATTAATGTAGGTCGTCCTTTCGGAAATCCACCATCTGTAATCTCATCGAGGCCGTCTACTCCTGTAGGAGTTTTTGGAAATATAAAACTGTGTGATTTTGATTCTTTTTGCACGATATTTACTATTCTATTTACTCAAATATACGTTTTCCTAGAATATTAACAATTAACTTTTATTAAAGATTTAACAGCTGTTTAGTTAAATTATGAGCTTTTTTTGAAAAAATCTTAGCACATAAAAAGCAATATAAGCTAAAATAAAGGAATAAATTTAAAATTTAAGTGACTTTTAATTTTTGTAATCCCATTATTTACAGGCGTTTTAGAAATTATTTGAATAAGTATTACAGTTTATTTCCTTAAATGTTTAGGTTCCTGAATTTCTCCATTTCCCAAAGACCAATTTTCGCGTCCATTATTCTCTAATAAAACAATAATGACATTGTTAATCGTAATTTCAGTTTCCGATGAAATTCTGACAGCAATCTCATGATACAATTTTTTCTTTTGTTCTAAAGTTCGGCCTTCTCCGGCTGTAATCTGAACGTAAATAATGTTTTCTGAATGTGAAATTCCGAGATAACTTTCAGGATATTTTATTTGCGAAGTTTCTAATTCTTCAATAATATGAAAATAATCATCTTTCGGAATATGAAATTCCTGTATTAAAGATTCATGAACAGCTAATGAGATTGTATTTTTTGTTTGCTGTGAAAGTCTCTTCGGCAAACTGATTCGGACAAATGGCATTTGGATTTTTTTATTGTGATGTATTACAAAGATAAATGTCTTTTACTATTATTCATAAAACTTCTATTGGTAATAATTAGTGAGATTTAAAAGCATATTTGATCCTTTATATCTAAACTTTACACAACCAGTATTATGATTCGAACTTTACACAAAATTTTAAAACCTTTATTTTTATTAATCCTCTTATTATCGGCTTCAGGTATTGCTACGGCTCAAATTAAGATTAATGAGGTTATGGTGAGCAACACGATGAGTTACGACCCAAAAGAATATAATTTTTCAGATTGGATAGAATTATATAATCCTTCAAATTCTACGGTTAATTTCCGGAATTATTATTTTTCAGATGATTTAAATCAGCCAGCAAAATGGCAAATCACCACTTCGAGTGCAAGTATTAGCAAAACCGGATATTTTCTCGTATATTTTGATGAGGCAAATACGAGTACAAATGCCAATTTCAGGCTGGAGCCAAAAGGCGGTACGATATATATGTTTGATGCCGCTAAAAATCTGGTAGATAAAATTACATATCCAACCTTAAACAACGGCAATATATCGTATGCCAGAATAGTTGATGGCGGTACAGAATGGGGTTTAATGGCCTATCCAACTCCAAAAACAACCAATACAAAAAGTTATCCTGCAACACAGCGCGTCGATGAACCTTTGTTTAGCGAACCAGGCGGATTTATCAATAGTCCAAAACAAATTACCTTAACGAGCAAAACTCCGGAAGCAGTAATTTATTACACCTTAAACGGAGATGAACCTTTTGATCCTGCAACTCAGATTACAGATGCGGCTAAAATGCTTACCAATAAAGCGATTTTATACACAGGTCCCATTGCGGTTACAAATGCAGTTATACGTGCAAAGGCGTATTCTGCAGGTTATTTGCCAAGTACGGTTGTTTCTCAATCCTATCTTCAAAACAAGAGAAACATAAGTTTGCCGGTTTTTTCTGTTGCCATAAATGAAAAATACAGAAAAGACGGAACACTCGGAATCTGGAGAAACTATAATAATGCGATTATGAAAAGACCTTCAAATGTTGAGTTTTTTCCATCGCAAAACGGAACATCCAATTTTAATTATCAGATGAATGTTGAAATCTTTGCCGCAAGCCAACGTGCCAAAGAACACAAACAATTTAATATTATTGCTGATAAAAGATTTCAGGGAAATAACCGTCTGAAATATGATTTCTTTAATGAAAAGAAAGGTCAGAAAAGGAAATCAATTACTTTGAGGACTTCAGGTCAGGACGGAAGTAAAACAATGATGCAGGACGCTTTAGTACATGTTCTGATCAAAGATCAAATGGATATTGACCGAAGAGCTTATGAACCTGCTGTTGTTTATATTAACGGTAATTATAACGGATTGATGAATATCAGGGAAAGAACCCAAAAAGATTATCTGGAATCTAATTATGGTTTAGAGCAAACTGAATATGATTTGTTGGGAAAACACAATGATTATTCTTCTATAAGGGCTTCTCAGGGAAATATGAACCAATGGAATGAAATGATTGCTTATTTGAAGGCTAATGATCTTAAAACAGATGCCAATTACCTTAAATACATTGATAAATACATAGATGAACCAGAAGTTTTGAATTACTTTTTGGTACAAACCTATATCAATAATCGCGATCAGCCGGATAATAACATTAAAGCCTGGCGACCTTATGCAAACAAAACAAAATGGCGTTACATTTTGCACGATGCTGATTTAGCGATGATTGTATATTCATCAGCCGATAATAATATAACACGTACGCAAAAAAGTTCAACAAGTTCTATGGGTTATGTTTTTTATAGTCTTTGTAAAAATGCACAGTTCAAGCAAAAATTTGCGGGTCAATATATTGTTCATGCTTATCAAACTTTTAATCCGGCGAGAACAACGCCAATTATTGACAGTCTTGCAAGAAATATTGAAAATGAAATCTCCTATACACATGATGTACATTCATCTGTGCCAACTTTATCAAGCTGGAAAAAGAATATTCAGACATTAAAAGAGTATTGGGGCAAAAGACAGCCGTATGCCACAAAACACGTTAAATCTTCTTTTGGATTAACCGGAAACGAAATGACTTTTGATGTAAATAATGAATTTGAAAAAGGCGATGTGTTGCTAAATACTATTAAACTGGCCAATAATTTTAAAGGTAAATACCTGCAAAGTCTTTCCTATACGTTAGAGGCTAAAGCCAAAGCCAGTCACACTTTTAGTTATTGGGATATAAATATAGACAATGTAAGCAGTAAAGAATTTGGTGTTACTTATTCAGGCGTAATACCTGCAAAAGCGTTAAATGTTGTTATTACGGCAGTTTATGATAACAATCCTCAAACAAAAAAAGTAGTTGAAGATACAAGTGGAATATTAAATAATGAAAATGAAATGAAATCTCCTGATCAAATTTTATCAGAGAAAAAAACAATCGACGAATCAATACAAGTATTTAATGTAAATGAAGTTACCATTTATCCTGTGCCAATAACAGAAAATGAACTGAGTATTAATGCTCCTGAAAATACAATTCTTGAAGTTGAATTTTATGCTGTAAACGGTGCATTAATAAAAAGAATAAAACCACAGCAAATGCCTATGGATGTTTCATTTTTGAAAAAAGGGGTTTATATGATGCGCATTTATACTACAAATGGAGTAGTGGTTAAAAAGATTATTAAATAAATCATCAAGATTAAAAAGCAAAATCCCGATTATAATTGATCGGGATTTTTTATATCAAAAAATAAATCAATATGTTTATTATTGTTTTCGATTCTAATTTTTGTATGATTCCTTTTTGAAGGAATTTGCGTTGGATACCAATTGCGATAAGGCTGTACAATAATCAGTAAACCATCATCGTTGCCAATTGCAGCAAAATTTTCGCTGTTGTAATTTTTGGTAAAAAACTCCAATTCATATTTTTCTATCAATTTTTCGCCTAATTCCATTGGGTTTTCATCAACAATACCAATTTCACTAATATTCAATATTGATTTAGAACTGAAATCCTTAATCTGAAAGTTATCAAGATCATGCCTTGCGATAAACTCTAATAAATTGCCATTGTTGTCGTAAAAATAAACAGCATTGGCATTCCAGGTTTCAAAATGGGCAATTACGCGTATATCTTCGATAACGACTAAATCTACTTTGTTGTTGCACCATTCAATTGCTTCGTCCAGTTTATTTTCAGGAATATTAAATGCAAAATGATACATGGAATTAAAATCAGGATTTTCGACAAATTTTAAAATCGAATTTCCCGCTTTGACAGTAACCGATTGTGACGTTTTTTCTATGATTGGAAGATCAAGAACATCCCGATAAAATAGTGTAGTATTTTGAATGTCGTTTGTTTGAATTTGTATATGTTCTAATTTCATAGTGACATTTTTAAAATCGGCTTAAAGCTACTTCTTTGTTTTCAAACAAATTTAAAAAATGCCAATTGTATTATGATTGCCAAGTCATTTTATACGTCAATAAAGGAATAGTAAATATTATAAAGAGTTGTCAAATAAATAAAGTTGAGGTTTTAGTCTTTGTAAATCCAGTACCTAAAGCCATATTTTAATAAATTTGTTTAAACAAGTTTATGCTACAAGTTTTGTAAATTCCTCACAATATTTTTTTATCATTTGTCTCACTTTTCTGAACTCTTCTAAAATTTCTTCTTCAGATCCTGTTGCTTTGGCCGGATCCGGAAAGTTTTGATGAATTTTTTGAGCTTTTGAAGGAAAAAATGGACATCGTTCTTTCGCATTATCGCAAACAGTAAGTATAAGATCAAAATTAATATTTTCATATTCGTCAATGTGATTTGAGGTATGATTTGAAATATCAATTCCATCTTCTTTCATCGTTGCAACAGCTCTTGGATTTACGCCGTGTGTTTCAATACCAGCGCTGTAAACTTCTGCTTTAGCGCCTAAAAAGTGTTTTAGGTAACCTTCGGCAATTTGACTTCTGCAGCTGTTTCCTGTGCAGAGTACCAGAATTTTCTTTGTCATAACTTAAACGAGTAGCCAAATGAGATTGATTATGCAAAACTTCGGCTCAAAGCCAAAAATAAACTGCAATACAATTACAGATGTTGTGATAATAATTGGTTTTTTATATTTAATTAATTTCTCATTCATATTAACAGCAACCTGAATTTGGCGAACATGAATTATTGGCATCTGAATGTAATGCTGTCAATTTTATTTTTTGTGCCGGAACATTGCACGCATCTTGCGCTAAACACGCTGTAGTTTTATTTTTTAGGATAAAATTTTCACCGTTAAATTCTAAATCATATCGGCCAATTGTTTCATTTTGATATTCGACTTCGATATCAAAATCCTCAATTTGTAATTTTTCTTGAGAAAGGTTGATGATATGGAGAAGTTTCGCCGGTTTTAAACGATGTTCAAGGTCATCTGCATTCCATAATTGAAAATTTACAGCTTTCTCATTGCGAATTACGCCACCGCAATCAATGAAGTTTTTAGTAATTATTCCCACTTCCGTCACATGAAAATGTTCCGGGACAAAACTTCCGTTTTCCAATTGAAACGCTACGTTTTCTAAATTCGGAAGTATTTTTTTAATCTCTGATAGTTTCATAATTTTTTTTATTTATAGTTATAATGCAATATTGCGATATAGTTAATTAAAAAAACGCCTTAACAGCATTTTTGATCTTTTACGACTGCTATAATATTGGAGAAATAGCTTTTTAGAATATCGAAAGTTGTTTCATCAATACAATAACAAATAGCATTTCCTTCAATATTTCCTTTTATAAGTCCTGCGTTTTTCAACTCTTTTAAATGTTGTGAAACAGTTGGTTGGGCCAATGGTAATTCATTTACAATATCACCGCAAATACATTCATTTACTTTTAAGAGATATTCAATTATTGCAATTCTTGCCGGATGCCCTAATGCTTTGGCGATTGTTGCAATCTGATTTTGCTTATCTGTAAAATGCTCTGTTTTAGTGGCTCCCATAAATTTATATTTTAATATCGCAATATTACGATATAAATTTTAAAATGCAAAATTAAATATAAAATAAATGGATTCACCATATAAATGATATAAGTAAATTTAAGTTTTTTCTGATTCTTTTATAAAATATATTATAGCATGTCACATTTATAGCAAGGAAAAACCAAGCTATAATAGGAACTTATCACTTATATGGCGAAAAAACAGATGATGTGATGATGCAGTTTTAATGATGTAGTTATAGATTGCTATACAACAATTGAAGGGTATGAAAATCAGATGATCCGTCAAAATATTTATGCAATACCTCTTGAAATATAGGTTCTGTATTTTGAATACTTGCAAAAAGTGTCATGCAGGATTGTAGTTTTTCATGATCAGCAAGTCCAAATATCTCTTCTGCGGTTTGTTCTTCTTTTTTGATTAATTCGGCTGTAATTTCAATAAGATGTTTTCCCAGAATTGGATGTTCTAAAAAGGCAATCGCTTCATCTGCATTTTTAATTTCGTAAAATTTAGAAGTGTCGCTTGATCCCATTCCTTTTATCTGAGGAAAAATAAACCACATCCACGGCGATTGTTTTTTTCCTTTTTTAATTTCTTCCAGAGCTACTAAGTATAATTTATTCTGAGCATCTAAAAACCGAAGCAATTCATTCTTGTTATTGGCCATTATGTACTGATTGTTTATTTGGGGAAATCAGGTCGTAAAACTACTGAAAATAAATGTAGTTGTACAATACTAAATTTTTTTTACAGCTGTTTTTTTTTAATATATTAAGCAAAAAATGATCTTGTAGTATTTATCGGATTTTAAAATTTGTATAAAAAACAAAAGCCCAATTCGGAGAGAATCAGGCTTTGTTTTTAATTTATAATTGCTGGTTTTCGAACATTTTTGCCAACTCTTTTGGTTAAATCATCTCCAAGATCTTCTCGGGCAGTTTCGGCTATATCTTGTATTTGTTTTACAATTTCAGGATATAATTCCTGTACATCACGCGCTTCTCCCGGATCATGCGAGAGATCATACAATGCCATCGGAACATCTGCAGTTGCGCCCTGACCGCGAAAACCGTCTTTTCCGGGCAATGTTTTGTTGTACGTTGTGCCTTTATGAGGAAAAATCAGTTTCCAGTGTTTGTATCGTATCGCTTCGAGATTATTGCTTCCTACTCCAAAATAATAATAAAAAGTATCTCTTGGGCCTTTGTTTGTTTTTCCGGTCAGTAAAGGCAGAAAATTCAAACCGTCAATTTTATTTTCGGGCAAAGCAGAACCCGTAATAGCAGCAATTGTAGGCAATAAATCCATATTTGTAAAAAGCGAACTGTTTACCGTTCCGGCTTCGATTTTTCCCGGCCAGCGAATTAAAAACGGGACTCTTGTTCCGCCTTCCCAAGTAGTCGATTTTCCTTCTCTAAATCCGCCCGAAGATCCTGCATTATCTCCAAAAACCAACCACGGTCCGTTATCGCTCGTTAAAATTACAATCGTGTTTTTGGTAAGACCTTCGTTGTCGAGTGTTTTCAGGATTTCACCAATCGACCAATCAATTTCCATGATAACATCTCCAAAAAGACCCAAATCGCTTTTGCCTTTAAATTTATCTGAAACTGCCAAAGGCGCGTGTGGCAAAGGATGTGTGAGATATAAAAAGAACGGCTTTTTTTTATTCTTTTTTATAAAACCAACCGCTTTTTCAGTAAAAAGTGTGGTTAATGTTGACGCTTGTTTTATATTTTGAATTGTATCAATAATCGTCGTATTGCTAATCAGCGGAAGCGGAGGAAAGCCGGAACGCATATCATTAGGATCTGTAACTTTTGAATAGCCGTCGTAATCAATTGGCCAAACGTCATGTGAATACGGAATCCCGAAAAACTCATCAAAACCATAATTTGTAGGCCAATATGGCAACTCATTTCCTAAATGCCATTTGCCGTAATTGGCAGTTTTATAGCCTGATTTCTTCAAAAGTGAAGCTATTGTTTCCTCTTTTGGATTAAGGGCATGTTTTGCTCCCGGAAGCAATACGCCGGACATTCCAATTCGGTTTGGGTAGCAGCCTGTTAATAAAGCCGCTCTTGATGCTGTACAAATGGCCTGACCAGCATTAAAATTGGTAAAACGCATGCCTTGCTGTGCGATTTTATTAAAATTTGGAGTCGCAATTCCCGTCATTCCATAAGGTTCCGTATCGCCATAACCCATATCATCCATATTGATAATGACAATATTAGGTTTTGAATTTTGAGCAATCGTTTTTGTGCAGTAAAGGAATGAAATGAGTAATAAAAGTACGGTCAGACTTTTTTTCATATTTAAAAGTTCAATTTTATAATAGTTAGTTGATGAGAATACAAATATAATTAACGTGCGGGGTGTAATTGCTATGTGTTAAAAATAATTAAAGGTTTAGATATGTAGACCCTACGGGACAATCGAATTTTGCGGGAATTATTTTTTCTACCGACATTTAACTCCTAATGGAGTATCTAGTCAATAATAATATACTTCGTAGAGGTTAATGTCGGTAGAAAATAAAATGACGTTATCAATAAATGTCCCATAGGGACTACATATAATTGGTGTTAGTATAGTCCCTACGGGACAATTAAAAACACAAAAAATCTATTTCTACCAACATGTAACCTCTACGAGGTATTATGTCATCGTTAATATACTCCGTTAGGAGTTAAATGGCGGTAGAAAAAAAATTACCCCAAAATGCAATTGTCCCGTAGGAACTACACTTTTGATTGATTTAGAAAAATTGAATCTAGCATATTATAATTAACATAAAATATTATATTAGTACTTTTCAAAAAAGAATATTTAATTAAATAAACCAATTCACATCATCTAAAATGGAAAATATAACGGTCATTATTATGTTGCTGTTTGGGGTTGCATTCCTGAGTCTTTTAAGCAAAAAATATAATTTCCCAATTCCTATAGTTTTGGTGCTTTGCGGAGTTATTATTAGTATTGTTCCGGGTTTGCCGGTAATTGCCTTAAATCCTGAAGTTGTATTTATTATATTTTTACCGCCGCTTTTATATCATGCTGCGTGGTACACAAGCTGGACAGATTTTAAACATGCAATTCGGCCGATAACGCTTGCCGCTGTTGGGTTGGTACTTTTTACAACCGTTGCTGTCGCGGTTGCAGTACATATGCTGATAGATGATATTTCGTGGCCGTTGGCATTTTTATTAGGTGCAATTGTCTCGCCTCCGGATGCCGTTTCTGCAACTTCAATTACCAAAGGATTAGGTTTGCACCCAAGGCTTATTGCGGTTCTTGAAGGCGAAAGTCTGCTGAATGATGCCAGTGGTTTGGTGGCTTACAAATATGCTTTGGCGGCGATTACTGCGGGAAATTTTATTTTATGGCAGGCAGGATTGAATTTCTTCATCATGTCAACACTCGGTATTGCGATTGGTTTATTGGTAGGTTATGTCATGAGTATTATTCATAAAAAGTTTGTCTGCGATGATATTATCGAAGCAACACTGACGCTTTTAACGCCTTTTGCATCTTACTTAATTGCAGAACATTTTGAATGCTCTGGCGTTTTGGCTGTTGTAACAACGGGATTGTATCTTTCAGCAAGATCAAGTATGATTTTTACTCATGAAAGCCGAATCATGGCTGGAACAATCTGGAGTATTTTAACGAATATCTTAAACGGATTGATTTTTATATTAATCGGACTTCAGCTTCGTCAGATTATTTCCGGAATCAGTAATTATTCAGGAATGTCTTTGTTTATTTGGGGCGCTACGGTAAGTATTGTCGTTATTTTGGTGCGTTTTTTATGGGTTATTCCGGCGACATTGGTTCCGAGATTTATTAGTAAAAGAATCAGGAAGGAGGAATTTGATTACCGGAATATGATTGTTTTTGGATGGGCAGGAATGCGTGGCGTTGTATCAATGGCGGCGGCGTTGGCTTTGCCTTTAACGATGAATGGCAATCAGGAATTTCCGTTACGGGATCTTATTATTTATCTGGTATTTTGTGTCATACTTTCGACTTTGGTTGTTCAGGGACTTACGCTTCCGTGGGTTATCCGTAAGCTTAAATTGGAACCTTATTCTATATTGGCCGAAGAATATGAGATTAGAAATATAGTAGTTTCGCAAACCATTAATCATATCGAAGATCATTTTTCATTATTAAACGACGATTTGCTTCACAATATCAAAAGTAAATATGAAGTAAAATTCAATAGGCTGCAGAAAACGGAACTTCCGGCAAATTTCTTTGGAAAAGGAAAATTGATGGGAGGGGAAATCTTCAACGAATTCACTAAACTTCAAATTGATTTATTAAATGTGGAACGCGGGCAACTGGAAACGATGCATAAAGCAGGTTCTGTAAATGAAGAGATTTTTCGTAAAATAGAAAAAGAACTGGATCTTGAAGAAACCCGACTTTGGATGGAAATGTATGAGGAATAAAAGAGTCAAGAGTCAAGAGTCAAGAGTATAGAGTATAGAGTATAGAGTATAGATTAAAGAGTCAAGAGAAAGAAATTTGATCAATATTATAAACCCGTTGTACGGCATATTCCTGCTATACAACGGGTTTTAAATTAATAAAATCAAATCATAGACAATTGTTTATTATAAACTATTGTTTACTAATAGAAATTGCTTTAGTTGATAAATTTGTTTTTACAAAATAAATTCCTGTTGGATGTTCTGAAATAGAGATTAAACTTCCTTTTCCTTGTTTTATTTTGATTCCTAAAGGAGAAAAAACGCTCCATTCTGATTCTTTCGATAAATGAAATATTCCGGTTGAAGGATTTGGGAAAACCTTTAATTTACTTGATTCTTCATTGGGGAATTCTACGCCAAGATTACAATTATGAACCATATAAGAAACATCTTTGGTGTTACTGCCATTTGCATTTGTAACTGTTAAGGAAACTTCTTTATCTCCTTCGGTACTATAAACTACACTATGCGGGCCAATTCCGGTTGCGGTTGCAGGCTGTGCGCCATCGCCAAAACTCCAAACATAATTATCTACCGTTCCTACTGAAACCGAAGTAAAAGTAACAGGTGTATTCACACATCCCATTGGAGTATTTACCTCAAAATCAGCAATTGGAGAAGCAGTATTTCCCGTAAGGATAAATTCCATTTTAGTGATGTTGATGTCGTTTTCTTCAAAATATAAAGTAATAACATGAACGCCTTCCGTCAAAGCGACATTCGAAAGTACAGCATTTTGCCACGCCTGAAAACCTCCGGTATTCTGGATATTAACAGTTCCGGTTACATTTACGCCGTCCACTTCAAGATGTAATTTTCTGGTATTATAAGGAGATGCAATTCTTAAATTGATGGTATAATTTCCGGTAGTATTTACTCTTGCCGTATATTTGAGCCATTCATCTTTAGCAACATAAGCAAGATTAAAGCCTCCTTCGCTGCAAGCTTCAGTTCCTACGCCATCGCCAATTCTGTACACGTTATCTCCGCCGCCATTTTTATCCAAAAAAGCACTTGGGCCAACATCATAATTTTCAGCTTCAATAGTGCCCGGAATCTGAGCTATAGTTCCCAGATAAGGCGCATTAGGAAGCGTTGTTGCGGTATAAAATGCCGTATACGTTATCGTTCCTGATGCCGGCGCTTTGAAGTTTTGATTCGCATTTCCGCCCTGACTCCAATGATCAAAATCGTATCTGATATTGCCAACATATTGCGGAGTAGGCGCATTGAGGGTTTGTACAGTTGCATTTGCCACAACTTGTTTGGTTGAAGGCGCTGTAACGGGTTTTTGATTGAATTCTAAAGCCAATAAAGCCGGAGAACTGGTTACGGTAACATCGACTAAATTAGGTTTGATATCAACAAAAGTAGTAGCCGTTAAACCATTACTATCAGTAACTTTTACCGTAAAGCGATACCAGACATTTGGTGTTTTTTCGCCTTGATTTGATGCGATAAAATCACCGGATTTAACACCTTGCGGACTTCCTCCGGGATGTGAATGTCCGGCTCCGGGAATGTCTTCATGAAAAAGATCAATACTCCAGGAATAGGCACTTGCAGGCAAAGTTCCGTCTTCAACATCTGTTGCTGTGGCTTCAAAATGAACGATATCTTCCGCATTCCATTTTAAAGTGGGTAACGGCAAAATTATCGAAACCGTTGGTGCATTACTAAAAGGAGTTACTGTTAAAGTTGCAGGATTACTGGTTACATTTCCGGCAGTATTCGTCACAATAACTTTGTATACTCCTGCATTTACATTTGTAACATTTGCGATTGTATACGTTGCCGCATTTGCATTTGGAATATTTACATTGTTAAATTGCCATTGATACGTTAATCCTGTGCCGCTTGCCGAAACCGTAAAAGTTGCAGGTTTTGTTTCCATTACAGATTGCGATAACGGATGATTTACAATTGTTGGAGCAGCAGTTTCGATATAATCAAGTTTGATTAAAGCACCGTTATTTCCGTAAGCACAGTAATAAATGTAGCCGTCATTGCCCAACATCATTCCAAGGGCTTGCTGTTGTGGTGCCGAGTAAAATTCTGTAGAAACGGGATCAGCAACATTAGGATCGAACCAACGAATTGCATTTCGAACAAAATCCTTAATGATAAATTTTCCGTCAAGATTAGGATAACGAGGAATAGTTGGGTTGTATAAAACACCGTTGGTCAAAGCATTACCAATACTTCCGGTTGCGTAGGTAAAGATGGGATTGGTAAATAAATTGGTTTCCGTTTGTTTTCCGTCGCCTCCTTGCGGATGTCCCCAGGCATAATTGCGAATGGCGGGATTACTGATTTCATTGATTTCTTCCCATGAAGTTCCAACATCCAAAACAAATAATTTATTCGCTTTTTTATTGGCAACTAATCTCCACGGATTTCTAAAACCATAAACCCAGATGCTTTGTTTTTGTACAGAACCACTTCCGTAAAAGGGATTTCCGGGCGCTGGCTGTCCGTCTTCCGTAAGTCGGAGGATTTTTCCTTTGTAAGTATCTAAATCCTGAGAATTGGTGTTTTGCTGACTATCACCAACGGTTACATACAAAAATCCGTTAAAGAATTTTAGATCGCCGCCATTATGAAATCCCGCACCAATAGGTTCTAATAATAGGATTTCTTGTCTGTTAACGACCTGATTTGCATTGTCGATTTTTATTCTTTCGATTCTATGTCTGATTACGCCGTCGTTGATCGAATAAAACACATAAATGTAGCCGTTTGTAGCAAAATCAGGATGCAAAGTTAATCCAAGCAAACCTTGTTCGTTGTCCGTAACAGTATTTACGGTAAAAACAGTTGAAACAGCGTCATTCTGAAATACCTTTACAATTCCGCCCCTTTCTGCAATAAATATTCGGCCATCAGAAGATTGTTCCAGAGAAAGTCCTTCTTTAATAACAGCAGTAGGAGCAAGGTTTTGTGTGATGTATTGGCAGTTTGCCTGCCACGAAATCAAGAAGAATAAAGCATACAATAAAGGTGTTAATTGTCGCCTTTTGAATTTAGGAAGTAGATTTTTTTTCATAACTATTCAGAATAGGATTAATAATTTGGGTAAACCAAATTTAATCTTTTTCTTCCTAATTATTTAATTTCCAATGATTTCTTTGCGATGTAAAACGCCCCATTCTCTTAAAGCCATAATAACATTACCCAAAGATTGACTGTGTTCTGTTCTTTTATATTGAACAGTGGGCGGAAATGTGTCGTAAACAGTTCTGATTACCAATTTGTTTATTTCCAAATCTTTGAGTTCTTTCGAAAGCATTTTATCTGTAATTCCGTCTATATCTTTTGAAATTTCCTTAAAACGTTTTGGTCCCTCAGCCAAAGCGATCAGAATGGGTAATTTCCATCGTCCGCTTAAAACTTCCAAAGCATCTCTAACGGCCATTAATGCTCCGTTGCAAGCTTGTTGAGAGTGCTCCACGTCTTCAATTTGATCTGTTTTATTAAACATTTTTATACTGTATTTATGTTACTATCCTCAAGTATAGCGCTATCCTCAAGGATAGTACTATAAAATGTATAGCAAATGTATATAAGTTTGTATCATAAAACAAATCGTAATATTATGAGCAAAAAAATTCTGAATATAGTAACAAGTACCAAAGGTGCTGTTTCATTTAGTAACCAATTATCGAATGCTATCCTGGAAAAATTAAAAACTGAATATAGCGAAACCGAAGTGCAAACGCTTGACCTTTCAAAAACACCTTTCCCTTATTTGAATGATTCGCATATAAATGCAGTTTATACGCCTGCTGATCAGCATACAGAAGAACAAAAACAAATCCTTAAAAACTCTGATGAAGCAACAAAAGACCTTTTGGAAGCGGATATTGTTGTAATTGGCGTACCACTTTATAATTTTGGAATTCCGGCAGTTTTAAAAGGCTGGATCGATCAGGTTGCAAGAGCAGGCAAGACTTTTAGTTATGATGAAAATGGACCAAAAGGCTTATTAACAGACAAAAAAGTATATTTATCGATTGCTTCCGGCGCTATCTTTTCTGAAGGTCCGTATAAAAGTTATGATTTTTCTGAACCGTATTTGCGTACCGTATTAGGTTTTTTAGGAATTACCGATGTTACCACTTTTCGTGTAGAAGGAACCGCAATGCCCGCTTTTGCTGAAACCGCTTTACCAAAAGCTATAACAGCTGTTGAAGAATTTGCTTTTTAAATGAAATATAATTACGAGAGTTGGACATTTTCGTAAGTAGTAAACCCGATAAGTTTTTAAAATTTATCGGGTTTTGTTGTAGAATAGTTAATGTATTTGTCAAGCTCCATAGGAGCACCATATTTATAGTAATGTTAAGAACGGATATTGAAATAAAGCTCCAGCGGAGCGATATAGTAATTTTATTGAAAATTGTAATACCACCCCGATGGGGTTCGATTGTGTGAATTTCTATTTTTCTATAAATATTTCGTCCCGCTGGGAGTTAATTTGTATAAAATCAGTAACCCGACAGGTTTTAAAACCTGTCGGGTTTGCTGTAGATGGAGAATTTATAGATTGTCGAATCTTTGTCAAAGTTTAAAAACTTTGACAAAGATAGTTGCGCATAACAGACCTAACAGGTATTTAAAACCTGTTAGGTCTTTCGTAGAACATTCGTAATTACTTCTCAATAATCATCGTAACACCTTGTCCGCCTGCGGCACAAATCGAAACAAAACCTCTTCCTGAGCCTTTTTCATTTAATAATTTTGCCATAACGCCAATTATTCTTCCTCCGGTTGCGGCAAAAGGATGTGCTGCAGCAAGACTGCTTCCTTTTACGTTTAGTTTATTGCGGTCAATGGCGCCAAGTGCTTTCTTTAAACCCAATTGCTGACTTAATTCAGGGCTTTCCCAGATTTTTAAAGTAGCTAAAACCTGTGCGGCAAAAGCTTCGTGAATTTCATAATAATCGAAATCCTGCAATTCTAATCCTGCTTTTTCGAGCATTCTGCTGGCAGCAAATAAAGGCGCTAATAAAAGATTTTGCTGATTTTTGACATATTCAATTGCTGCAATTTCAGCAAAAGTAATGTACGCCAAAACAGGAAGTCCGTGTTGTTTTGCCCATTCTTCGCTGGCTAAAAGAATACATGATGCGCCATCCGTAAGCGGAGTTGAGTTTCCTGCTGTCAGCGTTCCGTTTGTTTTATCGAAAGCAGGTTTTAAAGACGCTAATTTTTCAATTGTGCTGTCTTTTCTAAGATTATTATCTTTTTCAAGTCCGTTAAAGGGCGTAATCATATCGTCAAAAAAACCTTCGTCATACGCTTTTGCCATATTCAAATGACTTTTAAGCGCCAGATTATCCTGATCTTCACGAGATATGTTATAATGTTTGGCCGTAATTTCAGTATGTCCGCCCATCGAAAGTCCCGTTTGTGATTCTTCGTTTTTAGGAACCAAAGGCGATAAATCCTTCGGGCGAAGGCTTAAAAATAGTTTTATTTTTTCGCCTAATGATTTTGCTTTTCGGGCGTTCAACAACGTCTTTCTCAATTTTTCACTTACCGCGATGGGCATATCGCTGATAGAATCTACGCCGCCGGCAATTCCGGATTCTATTTGTCCAAGCGCAATTTTATTGGCAATATAAACCGCACTTTCAATTCCGGTATCGCAGGCTTGCTGCAAATCACAAGCTGGAGTTGCAGGATCAAGAGACGTTTTCATAACACATTCTTCTGATCAGATTATTATCATACGTATGTTTGATAACGGCTCCTCCGGCAACTTCGCCAAGCAGTTTTCCTTTAAGGTTGTGTTTGTCAATAAGTCCGTTTAGTGCAGCGGTCATCATTTGAGTATTTCCAACTTCTGCGTAAGCGGTATTGGCGCGTGCAAAAGGAATTCGGTTATAACCTACAATGGCTACTTTTCTGATTGTGGTGGTATTGTTCATCTTAAAACTAGATTTGTTTTGAAAATTAAAGGTAATTAGAAAATGTGACAATTAGAAAATGTGCCAATTAGAAAATGAGTCAATTAGAGAATGTGTCAATTAGATAATGTGCCAATTAGAAAATGTGTCAATTAGAGAATGTGCCAATTAGAAAATGAGTCAATTAGAGAATGTTTCAATTAAAAAATTATAAACATCATAAATTAAATTATCTCATTATCTAATTGACACATTCTCTAATTCTATTTATTCATTGCAATATAATCAGACGGCGACATCGCAAAATGCTTCTGGAAGTTTCTGCCAAAACTTGTCTGCGATTTATAACCTACCATTTCGGCGATTTCATACATTTTATAGTTTTCGTTTAAAAGCAATTCTGCGGCTCTTTTTAGGCGAACAATATTAATTAATTCGTTCGGACTCAAATTCGAAATATCCTTGATTTTTCTATATAAAGTTGAGCGGCTCATATTCATGATTTCGGCGAGAGATTCTACGCTTAAATCAGGATCAGTAATGTTTTTCAGGATTTCGTCATCGAGTTTTTTCAGGAATTTTTCATCGGTTTTGTTGTGTGCGATGCTTTTAATGTGCGAAAGCGGCGAACTCGCATAATAATTCATGATTTGTTTTCGGTTTTCGATCAGATTATTAACCTGAACTTTCAAATAATCCATCGAAAAAGGTTTTGCGATATACGCATCTGCACCCACTTCAAGTCCGTCAATTTGCGATTTCAGGGAGTTTTTTGCCGTTAATAAAATCACCGGAATATGGCTGGTTTCGAGATTGGTTTTGATGTTTTTACACATCGTAATTCCGTCCATAACAGGCATCGAAACATCGCTTATAACAAGCTGAATGTTTTCGTTGTGGATTATTTTAAGTGCATTTTCGCCATTATCAGCTTTTAAAATCGTGTATGACGAAGCCAATTCTGCAGTAATAAAATTGAGAAGATCTTCATTGTCTTCAACGACTAAAATTTGCGGTTTTTCATTTTTATTTTCAGTTTCAATTTTTTCGGTTTCCTTTTGTGTTTTTTCATTTTCATTTTCGTTGTAAAACATAAATTCTTCTTCCTGATGTAACGGAACAGCAAGTTCAAAAATATTCAGTTTTGGATCCGCAATCAACAGAAGAGTTCCGTTATGCAATTGCGTTAACGAATGCGCCAGCGAAAGTCCAATTCCGGTTCCGGATGTCGAATTCATATTATCAACTCTGAAAAAAGGCTCAAAAATCTTGTCTTTTAGTTGAAACGGAATCAAATTTCCGTCGTTTTTAACCACTAAAGTCAGTTTCTTTTCATCTCTAAAAAGCGTGATTGAAACTTTATCATTCGAATATTTTATAGCGTTACTAATTAAATTGCTCAATATTTTTTTGAAAGCTTCTTTGTCGACAAAAGCAAAAATGTCTTTTTCTCCCAGTTCCAAATCAAATTCAATTCCTCTTTCTTCGATTAACTGACTAAATCTCAAATGTAAATTTCGAACCATTGACGAAATATTTGCTTCCACGAAAGTGAGTTTCAAACCGCCAATTTCGGATTTTCTAAAGTCTAATAATTCGTTTACCAATTTCAATAATCTCGACGTGTTTTTCTTCATTATCGAAAGATTCTGCGGCACTTCCGGCGCTTGATGTTCCATAATCAAAAGCTTTTCCAATGGTCCTTTTATAAGCGTTAAAGGCGTTCTGATTTCGTGTGCCACATTCGTAAAAAAGTCAATTTTTGCCTGATAGATTTCTTTTTCTTTTTCGTCGTTCAGGTGTTTTATTTTTCGGTTATTCTTGATCTGAGTCAGATTTTGAGAATAACGAATGATGTAATAAAACGAACCGCAAATCAACAGAAAATAAAAGAAATAAGCATACGAACTGGCCCAAAACGGAGGCAAGATGACGATTTTTAGTTCGACTTCTTTACTCCAAACGCCAAAACTATTCAGCGATTTTACTTTAAAAACATAATCTCCGGGCGCTAATTCCGTAAAAAAAACTTTATTGTTTCTTTCGAGATAAACCCAGTCATTGTTTACGTTTTCGAGTTTATACCAATATTCTGTAAGTTCAGGCGCGGTATAATTTAACGAAGCAAATTCAAGGTTAAAAGACGATTGATCGTTGTTGAGTTCAAGTTCGTCAAGATGCGAAATAGATTGTTTTATGGGCGAATCATTTTCGTTGGCATCGACATCCTTATTGTTAATCTGAAGATTGGTAATAAAAGTAGAAGGCGTGTATTTGTTTTTGGTAAAATTCTTCGGGTTGAAACTGATCATTCCGTTTAAATTTCCAAAATACATATCGCCGTTATTGTCTTTAAAAGCCGAACTATAATTGAACTGGTCGCTCAATAAACCATTTGCCGTGGTATAAATTTTTATCTTTTTATGGTTTGGACTAAATTTTACCAAACCTTTAGAAGTCGTTAACCACAAGTTTTTGGTATCATCTTCTAAAACCGAATACACAACATTGCTCGGAAGTCCGTTTTTGGTGGTGAATTTGGTAAAAGTCCTTGTTTTTTTATCGAATAAATTCAGGCCGTTTTCGGTTGCAAACCACAGATTTTTATAACTGTCTTCAAAAATAGAATTGATCGAATTGTTGCTGATTCCTTTTGCGTTTTTATAATCGTAGATAAAAACCTCTTTTTTATTGGTTTTCGGATTATAAAAAAACAAACCATCCCTATAACTTCCGGCCCAGTAATTTCCGTCGCTGTCTTCTTTAAAATTGGTGTAATGTGTGGTTTCCGGGAATATTTTCAGGATATCAAAATTGTCATTTTTTTCATTGTATTGATAAATTCCCATCGTAGTTACGACGATTAAATCCTTCTTTTTTGTTTCGGAAAACGAAAAAATAAAATTACTTCGCAAACCTGTCGAAGGATCATTTGCACTATAATGTTTGAGAACGGCTCCGGTTTTTTGATCTAAAACATCCAAACCGTGCTCAAAAGTTCCCACCCAAATTTTATTTTTCCTTGGTAATAAACCATGAATATTGTAATAGGAAACACCGCTTTTGCTTCCGTTTGGTAAATAAGATGTAAATTTTCCTGTTTTGGGATTAAATCGGTTTAAACCGGCATCTTCGGTACCAATCCAGAAATCGCCTGAATCATCTTTATGAATTTCACGAACGGCGCTTCCGCTAATTGAATTTTGATTTTTCTGAGGGAAATATTTCTTGAATTGCGTGTATTGTTTTTGATGGTAATTAATTCCGCCAAAATAAGTTCCAATCCAAACCCCGTTTTCCTTATCAATAGTAATAGAATAAGCCGCATTATCTGAAATCGCGTACGGATCATTGTAATTTTTTCTGAGATTTACAGCTTTTTTAGTTTTAAGATTATAGACATACACGCCGGATTCGCTTGCAATCCAGAGTTCCTGATTTCCTTTCTTTTTAAACTGACGTACAAAAACAGGTTCTTTATCCGCAAATTGAAGCGACGACGTCGTTTTGGTGCTTTTTGTATAAACCAGAACGCCGTGATCTTGTGTGCCAATCAAAATATTGTCTTTATCTAAAGCGTAAACAATTGTAATTCTAAAACTGGCTTTATTGGCCGACGGATTTAAAGCGATATTTTCAAACGAAAGACTTTCTTCAGAATAATGGTATAATTTATTTAAGGACGAAGCCCAGATTTCGCCGTTTGCATCTCTGGTAATCGAGGTTGCAATAAAATATTTATTCGGATTAAAAGTTTTGGTTTCTTTTTTACTGATGGCGTATTTGTATAAAATATTTCCCGAAATAAACCAGATATTCCCGTTTTTATCGTGATTGATATCATTAATTCTGTCGTTTATCGCTTCGTTTAGCACCGTAAACTGATCTGTTTTTTTATCATATTGATACAAACCTTTATCAGTTCCTACCCAAATAATGCCCTGATAGGCGTGCAGCGATTGTATATAATTGCTTCCTAAACTGTGTATGGGATCGTTTTGGCTTCGGTAAGTCTTAAAACGATAGCCATCATAACGGTTTAAACCATCTTTTGTACCAAACCACATAAATCCGTCTTCGTCCTGAATTGAGGTGATTACGGTATTGTTAGAAAGTCCTTCTTCAACCTGAAAATGCTTAAAATAATATTCCTGCGACTGAATAAAATTTATCGAAAAAAGAAAGAAAAATAAAAAAAGAAAGAATTTACGCATTGTTATGTTTTTTATAATAAAAATAGGTTTCTGCAAATCGTGTCAATCTTCTACAAAATGTTGCAAAACTTTAATTTGTTCTCAATTTTTATACAATTTGAATCATTTGAGATAGAAATTGACACAAATCAAGCATTTTATTTTGAATAAAAATCGTCTACTTTGGATTTTCAAATAAATGATATTGATAATTTTTAAGGCTAAAAAATATAGTATCAATAAAATTATGTTTGAAAAAATACACCTTTAATAATTTTGAAATTAAATGAACACATTATTACTAAAGAGCAATATTAACTATTTTTTCGCTCGTATCAGAGATGATTAAATTTTTACAGCACATTTACAAAACCAACCAAAAAAGAAATTATCTAAAATGAAAAATCAATGAAAGCAAAGTTCACTCAAATTTTAAAGCAGAGATATTACCTCTTGTTTTTCTTTAGTTTATTATTACAGCAAACGTACGCACAACAAATTACGATTAAAGGCCGAGTTGCTTCGACAACCGGAGAAGCGATTCCGTTTGCTAATGTGTTAATCAAAAACACAACAAATGGTGCTGTTACAGATTTTGACGGAAGTTATTCGATTCCGGCAAAACCAACAGATATTTTGGTGTTTAGCTCGCAGGGTTACAAATCGAAAGAAGTCTCGATAAACAATCAAACTTCTATAAATGTTGCTTTGACACCCGATGCACTTTCATTAAATGAAGTCGTAGTTGTGGGGTATGGTACGCAGGCAAAAAAGGATTTAACAGGCGCTATTTCTATAGTAAAAGCCGAAGAAATTCAAAAAAGACAAATTACAACAGTTGCTGACGGATTGCAGGGTCTGGTTACGGGCGTAAAAGTTCGTGGCGGCGGAAGACCCGGACAGGAAGCCAATATTGAGATTCGTGGTCTTAAAAATCTTCAAAACACAAACCCATTATACGTAATTGATGGTTTGGTTACCTCTGCAAACCGAGATTTTAACCCGAATGATATTGAAACGATTCAGGTTCTTAAAGATGCATCTGCAGCGGCAATTTACGGTTCAAGAGCGGCAAATGGTGTAATTATCATCACGACTAAAAAAGGTAAAAAAGGACCTCTTGTAATAGAAGCTTCTGCAAAATCAAGTTTTACGTCTATTCCAAGATATAGTTTAATGAAAACAGAAGAGTTTGCAAAATTAAACAATCAGGCGTATGATAATGCCGGAATCCCAAGACAAAACCTGAATATGGCTGTCGATACAGACTGGCAGGATGAAGTTTTTGAAAACGGATTGATTCAGGATTATAACGTAAGTGTTGCCGGAGGTGGCGAGAACTCTTCGTTTTTTATGTCGGGAAATTATTTTGGAAATGACGGAACCGTTGTGGGAACTGATTTTGACAGAATCTCTTTCCGTGTAAATTCAAGCGGATCAAAAGGAATTTTTAGTATTGGTGAAAATTTAGCCATCAGCAATTCTAAAACAGATGAAATGTCCGGAAATCCAATTATTGATGTGTACAGATTAACACCAACAATTCCGGTTTACGATGCTTCTAATCCTGGAGGTTATGGTTATGGAAAACAAGGTGTTGCAGATACTTTTGGTACAAATCCGCTGGCACTTGCCGATTTTTCTAATGCTACAAATGAAAATTTCAGAATTAGAGGAAATGTCTGGACAGAATTAAAATTTGCGCCGTGGTTAAAATACCGTTTCAATTTAGGATATGAAACTAGTTTTGACAGCTATAATTTCATGAGAAAATTAGGAAACTGGACTTTAAATCAACCAGCAGAACAATCATTTATCAACCAAAATAAAGGAAGATCTGAAACGCTTCTTTATGAAAATACGCTGACTTTCAAAAAAGCATTTGGCAAACACGATCTTACAGTTTTAGTGGGACAAACTTTTCAGAAAGACAATTACAACCAAATTTACGGAACAAAAAGAAATCTTTTGGTAAACCCAAGTACAGGTCAGTATTTTGATGTTTTGGATTTAGGAGATTTACCGGAAGTTGGTGGATTTAAAAACGAAGCTGCCTTAACTTCATACTTAGGAAGATTAGAATACAACTACGATAATCGTTATTTATTTAATGCCGTTATCAGACGTGACGGTTCATCAAAATTCAGCGATGAAAATAAATGGGGCAATTTCCCTTCTGTTTCTGCCGGATGGAGATTAAGCAACGAACCTTTCTTTAAAGTGGATGCTATTAAAGATTTAAAATTTAGAGCAAGTTACGGAGAATTAGGAAGCGGAAACATCGGAAATTATGAGTATCAGGGTTTCATGAATACTTTTGGAGCCATTGTTTTGGGCGACGGACAAACTTTGTATCCATCTGCAGCACAGGTAAGATTAGCGAATTCGCAATTGCGTTGGGAAAAACTGAAACAAACCAACTTTGGAATTGATTTAGGTTTATTAAACAATGACTTACGTTTTACAGGAGATTATTTTATAGCACGTACAGAAGATGTATTATTTGGTTTCCCAATTTTATTTACAACTGGAAATGACGGTGGAAACCCGATTTCTAACGCTGCAACTGTAGAAAATAAAGGTTTTGAATTAGAATTGGCTTACAGCAAAAAAATCAATGATTTCTCTTTTAATGCTTCGATCAATTTTACAAAATTAAACAACAAACTGGTTTCATTAGGAAACGGACAAAACGAAAGTATTCAGGGAAATACCATCACAAGAGCCGGAAATGCAGTAGGAATGTGGTATGTGTTGCAAACTGACGGATTATTTCAATCTGCAGCAGAAGTTCAAAACTACAAAAATGCTGATGGAAAAGTAATTATGCCAAACGCGCAGCCCGGAGATATTCGTTTTAAAGATGTTAACGGCGATGGCGAAATTACAAACGAAGACAAAGACATCGTAGGAAGTCCGTGGCCGGAATTTGAAATGGGATTCAATGCCGGAGCAGAATACAAAGGTTTTGATTTTTCTATGAACTGGATTGCATCTCACGGAGCTACTGTTTACGACGGATTTAGAAGCGTTGTGGACCGTTTTGATGACAATAGTAATTACAGAACAGGAATTCAGCCCTGGACGCCTGAAAACCCAAATACTGATTTTCCTAGAATTGTAAAAGGAACAACTTTGAACTCAAGAGGAGACAGCGACAGATTTTTAGAAAGCGGCGATTTCATCCGCCTGAAATACATTGGTTTTGGATATAATATTCCGCAAAGTGTTTTAGCTAAATCTGGTATTACAAGAGCAAGATTAACATTGTCTGCGCAAAACGTGATTACGATTACGAAATACAAAGGATTGGATCCTGAGTTTAGTAATCCTAATATTTTTGAAAGAGGTGTTGATAACGGCGCTTTCCCAAATTTACAGACGTATTCTTTTGGTGTTGAGTTTAGCTTTTAATTTTAAAAAAATAGCAATGAAAAAAATAATAGTAATAACGGCAGTTTTAGTTAGTCTCATGTTCACATCTTCATGCGATAATGAGCTTGAACTAACCAACCCAAATGCGCTGACAACAGATCAGTATTGGAAAACCGAAAGTGATGCACAAGCAGGCGTAAATTCTGTTTATGCGATGTTTTATAAAGACGGATTATGGGCAAGATGGATTTATTTCCGTTTGGATTTAACCTCTGATGAAGGATTTAGCAACAGCCCGTGGACAGAACTAGCAGACTGGACAAGATTTAATTATATCAATTATAATTTCTGGGAAGGAAACGTAGTAACGTGGAGAGATACGTATAAAGCTATTTTTAGATGCAATCAGGTTTTGGCAAATGTTCCGAATATTACTTTTCAGAACGAAGAAAATAAAAAACAAATTCTGGCTCAGGCTAAATTTTTAAGAGCGTTACATTATTATTATGCAGCGGTTTTATGGGAAAACATTCCGATTGTCTTAACGCCGTCATCACCAAATGATTTACCGGAACAAAAAAATGTAACCGAAGTTTGGGCTCAAATCGAAACCGATTTAAATGAGGCTTTCGCCGATTTGCCAACAGACTGGGCATCAGACCAAACCGGAAGACCGGATAAAGGTGCTGCAAAAGCTTTTCTGGCAAAAGTATACATGCAACAGCACAAATGGCCGGAAGCAAAAGCGGCTTTAGAATATTTAATTTCTGGTCCGGGCGCTAAATACAGTTTGGTTTCGAACTACAAAGACAACTTTACAGACGCTAACGAAAACAACAGCGAATCTGTATTTGAAATTCAGTTTGGAGATCAGAGAAAAGGAGGAACAGACGAAAGCCAAAGTGCGGCAGTTTCCAGCAACCGCGCTCAGTTTTTTGCGCCAAGAAGTATTGGATGGTCTGACGGACAAGCTCGTTTTTGGCTGGTAAATGCTTTTAAACAAGAAAAAGATAAAAACAACGGAATCGATATCCGATTAAAACATACTTTATTTTATCCTGGTTTATTGGCTGATTTTGGTGATAAAGTATACGGTAAAGACTGGCAATGGGGCGCTGATGAAGCGTGGTTCAGAAAAGGGGCCAGAGATTATTACAGAACAAACGAAGATTATTACAATCAGGTCAATTACAGATTGGTTCGTTATGCAGATATTTTGCTTCGTTATGCAGAAGTTTTAAACGAAACAGGCGCTACTGCGCAAGCGTATCAATATGTAGATCAGGTTAGAGCGCGTGTAAACATGAACACTTTAGCCGTTGCACATCCTGAAATTGGCAACGATCACGATAAATTTTTAGAAAGATTAAAAACAGAAAGAGTTCTTGAATTGGCTGGCGAAAGTGTTCGTTGGGAAGATTTAAAACGTTGGGGAGATTTAGATTCTCAGGCTTCTGTAGATAAGATTTCGCTTCGTGATCCTGATTTCAAAAACTTTACAGTTGGTAAAAATCAAAGATTACCAATTCCGCAGGTAGAAGTAGAGAACAATCCAAACTTAAAACAACACCCAGAATATTAAAAACATTTTTAAGGAAATCAGACCTCAAAATCTGATTTCCTTATCATAAAAGAACGATTGTTCATACTTAAGAAAATTTATAATGAGAAAGATAAAACTGTATCTAATTTTAGTGTTAGCCGGACTATTATTGTTTAGCTGCGATAAAAAAAGAGAAATCTGGACAAAAGAACAAGCCAATGAATGGTACGGAAAACAACCGTGGTTAGTTGGTGCCAATTATTACCCAAGTACAGCCATTAATCAGTTAGAAATGTGGCAGGCCGATAGTTTTGACCCCAAAAGAATCGATCAGGAATTAGGCTGGGCCGAAGATATTGGCATGAACGTAATGCGCGTTTACCTGCACGATTTATTACACAAACAAGATGCAAAAGGACTTTATAAACGAATGGACACCTTCCTGCAAATTGCCGAAAAACATCACATTAAAATTTTATTTGTTTTGTTTGATTCGTGTTGGGATCCGTTTCCGGCATTAGGCAAACAAAGAGCGCCAAAACCTTTCACACACAATTCAGGATGGGTGCAAAGTCCGGGACAAAAAGTGTTGAAAGATTCTTTGCAATATCCTCGTTTAGAGAAATATGTAAAAGAAACGGTTTCAGAATTTGCAGCTGACGATCGTATTTTAGGCTGGGATGTATGGAACGAACCAGATAATATGACCGGACCATCTTATGAAGCAGTTGAAATTAAAAACAAAGCCGAATTGATTTTGCCGTTGTTAAAGAAAGTTTTCGTTTGGGCAAGAGCAAGCAAACCGTCGCAACCGTTGACATCCGGAGTTTGGGTAGGAGATTGGAGCGATCCTAAAAAAATGCTGCCAATGCACAAACTGCAAATCGAACAATCAGATGTGATTACGTTTCACAATTACAATACACCAAAAGATTTCGAAAAAGTAATCAAGCAATTACAGCGTTACGGAAAACCATTAATCTGTACGGAATACATGGCAAGACCAAACGGAAGTACGTTTGAAGGCTTTTTGCCAATTGCCAGAAAATACAATGTAGGTATGATCAACTGGGGATTAGTAGACGGAAAAACCCAAACCAAATTTGCCTGGGACAGCTGGACTAAAAAATACGACGCAGATCCTGAAGTTTGGTTTCACGAAGTATTTCATACGGATGGAACGCCATACATAAAAGCAGAAACGGATTTGATCAGGAAAATGACTAGCGCAAAAAATTAGAAAATTAGTCAATTAGAAAATTAGTCAATTAGAAAATTAGTCAATTAGAAAATTAGATAATTTTTGATGCGAAAAATTTAAACACATAGGAACATAGATTTTCTGATTCTCGTTTAATTTCTTTTTTAAAAAAGGTTACAAAAAAAGCAAGCTTTCACACATAGCAATCTATGAGCGTTATTACAAGTGAAACGTCTTTTACGCATACCAAAAAGCTATGTTTCTATGTGTTAAAAAAAATAATTTTAATCATTTAACCTATGGCAAAATAATTAGAATATGTATCAATTAGATAATTAACACAGTTGCAGAATTATCTAATTATCTAATTGGCACATTGACACATTTTCAATTGGCACATTAACACATTAAACTTATGATGAAACAACTTATTTTTCTGGGAATATTGTGGATTGGAATTTCCGCGAAAGCGCAACAACCAGATCCGCCGGGACAAGTAAAAGGCAGCGAAAAACCGAAGAACGAAGCTTATTTATTTGCGCACATGACGCACAGCGATTACGGCCGATTGTATTATTCAGTCAGTCTTGACGGATTGCATTGGGATAATCTGAACGACGGAAAACGAGTTTTTGAAGATTATAAAGGACATCCGGATATCTGCAAAGGTCCTGACGGAAGATATTATATTGCCGGAAATACAGGCGATGATGCCAAAAGTATCAACATCTGGGTTTCGGAGGATTTAATTACCTGGAAAAAACACGCTGATTATACGCCGGATTTAAAAAGTACGCCCGATTACGCAAACGCTTTACAGCGAATTGGTGCGCCAAAATTATATTACGATAAAGATTCTCAAAAGTTCATTATGACTTGGCACACGCCACATCTGGACGGAACAAAAGAAGATCCGGAACAGTATTGGGCTAGCCAGAGAACGTTGTATGTTTTATCTAAAGATTTAAAAACTTTTGAAGGAACCCCAAAACGTTTATTCGATTGGGATATGGGAACAATTGACGTTTTTATCCGTAAAGTTGGCGATTCCTACTACGCAGTTCTTAAAGATGAAACCTACCCAACTTTGTATTGGACAACCGGAAAAACGATCAGAATTGCAAAATCAAAATCACTTTTAGGCCCTTATTCTTTGCCCCAACAATCGATAAGCCCCAATTTTAGAGAAGCTCCCATGTTGATTCCTTCTCCTGATGATAAAATTTGGTACATGTATTACGAACAATATCCCGGAGTTTCATACGGATTATCGATTGCAGATAATTTAAACGGACCTTGGTTTCAAGCGTCTGGTTATACTTTTTTTGCCGATTGGGATAAATACAGTTTGCCTGAAAAAGTACGCCACGGCTGCATGATTTCGATTTCAAGAAACGAATATGATAGTCTGGTGAAGAAATTTGGAAAAAAGTTATGAGTTATAAATTATGAGTTTTGAGTTAGGATTTGAATTGAACTATTAATTCATAATTTATAACTCAAAATTCAAAAGATTTGGTTAGTTAAGTTAGTTTTTGTAATTGCCAGGTTATAAGGGAAATATAACCTGGTGATTTATTAGGATTAAAAGAAAAAATCGTAGAAAATATATAATATGAAGAATAAAATAACGTTTTTCCTATTCCTTTTTTTTGGAGTTATGGCAAGCGCACAATGGAAACCACAGGGAGATAAAATCAAAACAAAATGGGCAGAACAAGTCGATCCGGCTAAAACATTACCAGAATATCCCCGTCCGATTATGGAGCGCAGTCAGTGGAAAAACCTGAATGGTTTATGGAATTACGCCATTCAGGATTTTGGAAAAACAGCGCCTTCAAAATACGACGGACAAATTTTGGTTCCGTTTGCTGTAGAGTCCAGTTTGTCGGGTGTTATGAAACAAGTGGGAGCCGAAAAAGAACTTTGGTATGAAACCAATTTCAGTTTAGATTCAAAATGGAAAGGGAAAAATATTTTATTGCATTTTGGCGCGGTTGACTGGAAAACCGAAGTTTGGATAAACAACATAAAAGTAGGCTCGCATACAGGCGGATATGCGCCGTTTTCGTTTGATATTACACCATTTGTAAAAAAAGGAAAAAAGCAGAAATTAGTGGTAAAAGTTTGGGATCCGTCAAACGATGGAACGCAGCCGAGAGGAAAACAAGTTAAAAATCCCGAAGGAATCTGGTACACGCCCGTAACCGGAATTTGGCAAACAGTCTGGATAGAACCTGTCAATAAAACTAGTATTACCGAATTAAAAATCACACCAAATATCGATCAAAACAGTGTTACTGTAAAAGCAAATGTTGCCGGAGCAGAAGCAGGGGATTTTATTGAAATTTCGGTTTTTGACGGTGGAAAAGAAATTGCAAAAGAAAAAGCGGTTGTTGGAGAAAATTTGGATATTGTTTTGAATAATCCAAAATTATGGTCACCAGAAAATCCTTTTTTATATCAGACAAAAATCAGTTTAATTAGCGATGATAAAGTAGTTGATGAGGTAAAAAGTTATTTTGCCATGCGAAAAATTTCGTCCAAACGTGATCAATTTGGTATTTTGAGAATGCAGTTAAACAACAAAGATTATTTTCAATATGGCCCATTAGATCAAGGCTGGTGGCCTGACGGATTATATACTGCGCCAACAGATGAAGCGTTGAAATATGACATTATCAAAACCAAAGAATTAGGTTTTAATATGATCCGCAAACACGTAAAAGTAGAGTCGGAGCGCTGGTATACCCATTGCGATGAATTAGGAATTTTGGTTTGGCAGGATATGCCAAGCGGTGATAATCAGCCGGTTTGGCAGAATACGATGTATTTTGAAGGAAATGAATTAAAAAGAACCGCAAAATCAGAAGAAATCTATAAAAAAGAATGGAAAGAGATTATGGATCATTTGTATTCTTATCCAAGTATTGTGGTTTGGGTTCCGTTTAACGAAGCCTGGGGACAATTTAAAACCGTTGAAATTACAGAATGGACGAAGAATTACGATCCAAGCAGATTAACGAATTCATCAAGCGGAGGAAATCATTTTCAAACTGGAGATATCTTAGATTTACACAATTATCCCGAACCTGATTTGTATTTATATGATGCCCGCAGAGTTACGGTTTTAGGAGAATACGGCGGAATTGGTTTGCCTCTTGAAGGGCATTTGTGGCGCGCCAATGACAATTGGGGTTACATTAAATTCAAAAATGAAGATGAAGTTACGGCTGAATATATCAAATACGCCCAAACCTTGAAAAACCTTGTAAAAACAGGGTTTTCGGCAGCAGTTTACACGCAAACAACTGATGTTGAAGGTGAAGTAAATGGTTTTATGACCTATGACAGAAAGGTTGATAAAATGGATTTCAAAAAAGTAAACCAAATCAATACAGAAGTTATTGACGTTATAAATCAAAGAAGTAATTAATATTATATTTAGTCTGCGTATTTTTTGTCATCCCGATGAACGAGGGATCTTCGTAAGTAGCTCGACAACATTGGCGATTTTCTATGTAGAGTTTCTTGTGGAGATCTTTCCTTCGTCAAGATGACAAAATTGCGGGTAAAATAGAACATAGCCCAAAGTTTCAACTTTGGGACTTTGGGACCACAAAGATTGGCGACAAAGAACTCACGCCCAACAATAAAATAATAAAATGAAAAAATACTTAATTCTCTTCCTTTTCGCGATTGTTTCAATGACTTACGCTCAGCAAAAAACATTCTCGAATCCGCTTTTGCCTTCGGGCGCAGACCCATATAGTACGTATTACAAAGGATATTATTACTATACGAATACGCTGCAGGATCGTTTGGTTTTGTGGAAAACAAAAAGTCTGGCCGATTTAAAAAATGCCGAAAGTAAAGTGATTTGGATTGCTCCAAAAGGAACCGATTATTCCGGAGATATCTGGGCACCGGAATTTCATATGATCAACGGAAAATGGTATGCTTATTTTGCCGCAGATAATGGCGATAATAACACGCATAGAATGTATGTTTTAGAAAATAAAGCATCAGATCCGTTTAAAGGAAATTGGGAATTTAAAGGAAAAATTGCCGCAAAAACAGACAAATGGGCGATTGACGGAAATATTTTTGAGCACAAAAAACAGCTTTATATGATTTGGGCCGGTTGGGAAGGCGATACAAACGGACAACAGAATATTTACATCGCCAGGATGAAAAATCCGCTTGAAATTGAAGGCGACCGCGTTATGATTTCTGCACCAACTCATGTGTGGGAAACACACGGAGCTTTGCATGATGATGTAAATCCAGCTCAGGTAAATGTAAACGAAGGGCCTCAGTTTTTATCCAATAAAGATAAAATTTTCATCGTGTTTTCGGCAAGCGGATGTTGGACCGATTATTACGCTTTGGGATTATTGACCTTTAATGGCGGAGATAATTTATTGGATGCTTCGGCATGGAAAAAATCAGATGAACCAATCTTTAAACAATCAGATACGACTAAAGTTTATGCTCCCGGACATAACTCGTTTTTTAAATCTCCAAACGGAAAAGAAGACTGGATTTTATACCACGCCAATTCAAATCCGGGTGAAGGCTGCGGCAATAAAAGATCGCCAAGAATGCAAAAAATAAGCTGGGATGCTAACGGGCTTCCGGTTATAGGAGAACCTGTAAGTGAAGAAACAAAACTGGCAATTCCGGCAAAATAATCTAGTAAAGAACATTTTAAAATTATATAAATGAAAAACATAAAAATCGCAGGCGTTTTATTGCTGGCACTTTTTCAATTTAATTGTAAAGACAATAAAGAGGAAGTCACAACGTCAAAAGAAACACCTCATGAAATCACAACAGATTCTATAAAACCGGTTTTAGCAGCCAAAAACTTTGATACGATTATTGACGGCAAAAAAGTCAATTTATATTGGATAGAAAACAAAGGAATTAAAGCGGCTTTTACCAATTATGGAGGAAGATTAATAGGACTGTGGGTTGCGGATAAAAACGGTAAACAAACCGATGTTGTGGTGGGATTGAACAGCGTAAAAGGCTTTAAGAATTCAACTGAACCTTATTTTGGAGCTACAATTGGAAGAGTTGGAAACCGTATCGCAAAAGGACAATTTACATTGGAAGGGAAACAATATCAGGTTCTGTTAAACAATGGCAAAAATGCTTTGCACGGCGGTATAAAAGGTTTTCAGGATGTTGTTTGGGATGCTAATAAAATCAATCAGAACTCTTTGACTTTTAGTTATGTTTCGCCAGATGGAGAACAGGGTTTTCCCGGAAATTTAACCGTAAAAGTTACGTATACACTTACGGACAACCAAACCATTAAAATGGAATATGAAGCAACAACGGATAAAACAACACTTGTCAATTTAACCAATCATGCTTTTTTCAATTTAAACGGAGAAGGAAGCGGCACGATTTTAAAACATGAACTACAAATTTATGCCGACAAATTTACGCCGGTTGATGCTGGATTAATTCCGTCAGGAGAATTGAAACCGGTACAAAATACACCTTTTGATTTTACGTCAAAACATACTATTGGTGAACGCATCGAAACCAAAGATGAACAATTGAAATTTGGCGGAGGATACGATCATAATTACGTATTAAACGGCACAAAAAAGAACGGTCTGAATCATGCTGCAACGATTTCCGGAGATCAATCAGGAATTACTTTGGATATTTATACTGAAGAACCTGGACTTCAATTTTATAGCGGAAATTTTATGCAAAGTAAAAATACGTTTAAATCTGGTGCAAAAGATGATTTTAGAACGGCTTTTGCCTTAGAAACACAGCATTTTCCGGATGCCCCAAATCAGCCAAAATTTCCTTCTATTGTTTTGAAATCAGGACAAAAATATCATACGGTTTCTTATTATCAGTTTCTGTGAGGTAGGTTTAATTAGGAAATGAGATAATTAGATAATTAGATAATTAGAGAATGAGGGAATGTGATGTTAGACGCGATTTTGTCATTTCGACCGAAGGGAGAAATCACACTAGTAGCTCGATAAAGATTGATTATTCACTATGAGGAATTTCGTGTGTGATTTCTCCTTCGTCGAAATGACAAGATTGTCGATTATAATTGCGTAGGACGGATTAAAATCCATCCCTACAATATGATTTGTTCCTATGGAACGCTTTTATAAAATTCCGTAGGAATGGTTTATTTTGTAGCGACGGATTTTAATCCGTTGAAAAAAGAACAATGCTAAACACCAATTTAAATGAAAAAAATAACAACTCTAATAACTTCATTATGCGTTTTCGTAGCTTGTTCCCAAGACAAGAATCCAACAAAAGCGCCGATTGAAACTGTATCAAGAAATATTTTTGTAGCTGATCCTACTATTTTCTATAATAAAGGAACCTATTATTTATACGGAACTACAACAGGAAATATTGCGAATGGCGAAGGATTTTTAGTTTATACATCTACAGATTTAAAAAAATGGAGTGAACCTTCAGGCGCTCAAAACGGATTGGCTTTGAAAAAAGGGGATTCTTTTGGTGATAAAGGTTTCTGGGCGCCACAGATTTTGGAATACAACAAGAAGTTTTATATGATTTATACCGCAAACGAAAACATTGCAATTGCGAGTAGTGATAGTCCGCTTGGACCTTTCAAAAATGAATCTAAAAAGCCAATCATTGAAACCGGAAACCAAATTGATCCGTTTATTTTTATCGATGAAGATGGCAAAAAATATTTGTATCATGTAAGATTAACAAACGGAAACCGAATTTTTGCAGCAGAAATAAACGATGATCTTCAAAGTATAAAACCGGAAACGTTGACAGAATGTATTTCAGGAACATTACCTTGGGAAAACACTGAAAACACAGCCTGGCCGGTAACCGAAGGGCCAACGGTTTTAAAACACGATGGTTTATATTATTTAATTTATTCGGCTAATGATTTCCGTAATCCGGATTATGCCGTGGGATATGCAACCAGTAAAAGTCCGCTTGGACCTTGGGAGAAATCAAATAATAGTCCGATAATCAGCAGGAAAAATGTCAATCAAAACGGAATAGGTCACGGAGACATTTTCTGGGATAAAAACAACAAAATGTATTATGTTTTGCATACGCATTTTAGCGCAACAGAAGTTTCGCCCAGAAAAGCTGGACTTATTTCAGTTGACTTTAAAAATAATGAATTAGTAGCAGATCCTACGAGTTTTGTTTTTTTGAAGAATTAAATTTCTTTACTTCCTAAATATTAAAACAGCAGATGTCTTTAAGGCATCTGCTGTTTTTCGTTTTAAGCTTAAAGAAGTCTTATTTTGATACTATAAAAACTTATGGAAACTTTTAAAAATCATGACTCTGTTATTTTTGTAGTTTTTGGTTTGGTTCGTAAAAGCCAATTCCATCATAATGGACTTTTGTTTATAAAATTTAAGTGTGGGATTTATTAGAGATAGGATAATTTTCTTAACTCTTTTTTTGTAATTTATTATATTTATTTAGATTGATTAAAAATAGTTTGGATAACACGATTTTAGCTCTTACTTTTGCGTTAAATTTAAAAACCCTAACCAAATGAATGTAAATAACATTACAAAAGTTTTACTTTTTGCTTTTCTTTTGTGCTCTCTAACTGTGATGAGTCAGGATTCAGGAAAAGTAATTGGTAAAGTTTCCTTGAGTGGAAATGCACCTGCAGCCAATATTTCAGTTATATTGAATGGAACAAGATATTCAGCCGTAACAAATGAGAACGGACAATATGAAATCAAAAATGTAAAACCTGCAACGTATACTATTAGTATTAGTGCTGTAGGAATTCATAAAATCGAGGATAAAATTACCGTAACGGCCAGACAGACTACAACTAAGAATTTCACACTTTCTGAAAGGCAGGAGGATCTTGATGAAGTTATTATTACAAAAAATAAATACAAGCAAGACAAGCCTTCATTGTCATTGCGTCTTCAAACACCTATTTTAGAAATTCCGCAAAATATTCAAATTGTAAGCGGACAAACTTTAAAAGATCAGCAAATTATCAGCATGAGCGACGGAGTAATTCGTAATGTGAGTGGTGCTGTACGTTTAGAACACTGGGGAGATATGTACACAAATATTACGATGCGTGGTTCTCAAATTCAGGCTTTTCGTAATGGTTTTAATGTTGTTTCTTCTTTCTGGGGACCGCTTACTGAAGATATGAGTTTTGTAGATCATATTGAATTTGTAAAAGGACCGGCTGGATTTATGCTTTCGAGCGGTGATCCAAGCGGACTTTATAATGTGGTTACTAAAAAACCAACCGGAATTACAAAAGGAGAAGTATCTGTACTTGGAGGAAGCTATGATTTTTACAGAGTAAGTATTGACCTTGACGGGAAATTAGATAAAAAAGGAAAATTGCTTTACAGATTTAACGGAGCGGCACAAAATAAGGGTTCTCACCGTGCATTTGAACACAATGACCGTTATGTGATTGCTCCGGTAATTTCATATCAAATTGATGATAAAACAAAAATTACAGCCGAATATAATTTTCAGTATGCAAATATGACCGAAGTTGGTTCGTACTATGTTTTTGGACCTGAATCTGGCGGATATGCAACATTGCCAGTCGGTTTTACAATGACACAGCCAGGATTGCCAGATACCAATATTCAGGATCACAGCGGATATTTGATGTTTGAACATAAGTTTGATGACAACTGGAAATTAACGGCTCAGACTTCTTATTTCAAATACATTCAGCAAGGATATAGTTCATGGCCTGGAGTTGTTGGCCCGGGACCTGTAGACAGAGATTTTGACGGTGTTCCTGAAGGTACGATCGAAGCTGGAGAAATTATCAGAAACGTTGGTATTTGGGATGCAGAAAGTAATATGTATTTAGGACAAATATTCCTGAACGGAAAATTTAATACTGGATCAGTTAGTCATAAAGTTTTAGGAGGTGTCGATTTAGGAAGCAAAGATTATGCAGCAGATTGGGGACAATCTCATGATCTTGATACGTTTGATAATCCGTTTAATGTTTACAATCCAAATTATGGTACACCGTCTAACGGATTACCAAATTTTGATCATACAACACCACTTTCTATAAGAGCCAAAAATGCCGGAGGTTTAATGTCAACAGATTATGCTGCAGGTTATGTTCAGGATGAACTTGGATTTTTTCAAAACAAATTAAGATTAACGCTTGCCGCGAGATATACCTGGATTAGTCAGGCAAGTTGGGGAGGAGCTCCAATAGCAGATTCTCATATTACGCCACGTGCCGGTTTAAGTTATTCCATTACTGAAAATTTAGCTGTTTACGGATTATACGATCAGGCGTTTACTCCGCAAGCCGGAATTATAAAAAGTGGCGAAAAAGTAAAACCGCTTACCGGTAACAATGTTGAATTTGGAATCAAAAAAGACTGGTTCGACGGTTCATGGAGTACTACTTTGGCCGCTTACAGCATCTTGAAGAAAAATGAACTTACGGGAGATCCTGCTAATACGCCGGGACAACAATTTAGTGTTGTTTTAGGAGAAAAAAGAGCTCAGGGAATTGAGTTTGATTTAAGAGGTAAAATCTTTGATGGCCTTAATTTGATTGCAAATTATGCTTTTACAGAATCTATTGTAAATGAAATTGATCCTGCAGTTTCAATTGCAACCGGAATTAAAGAAGGCGATATTGTTCCCGGATATTCAAAACATGTTGCAAATGCATGGTTGAATTATACTGTTCCTTTTGGTAAATTAAAAGGATTTGGAACTTCTATTGGAGGAACTTTCCTTGACGGACGCCAAACAGATACGTGGAGCGCTGGACTTCAAAAATTGCCTTCTTACTTTAAATTGGATGGAGGTTTATCTTATGAAACCGGAAAAATAAAAGTGACTGCGAATGTTTTCAATATTTTGGATAAATATCTTTACAGTGGTTCTTATTATTCTTATCTAACGGCATATTACTGGCAAACTGAAGCACCTAGAAACTTTAGGGTTGGAGTAACATATAAATTCTAATTTTTTAGCCCACGGGTTTGACGGATTTAAACGGGTTTACACTGATTTTTATTGAAAAAAAATACACGTTTAATTTGAGTATAAAAGAAAAAAGCATCAGTTTCAACTGATGCTTTTGTGTTTAATATTTTTTGTTTCACGAGATTTAGATAGATTTAAGCAGATATGGCTGATTTTTTATTAAATAAAGACCAGCGTAAAAATCTGTTTAAATCCGTATGATCCGTGGGCAAATTCACCAAGCTTATCCTTTTTGAATCAGAGGAATAACTTTTGCACCAATAAGTTCTATTGCATTCATTAACTGAGAATGTGTAAGTCCTGCATTATCCATTTGGAATGTAAATCTTGAGATTCCGCCAAGTGATTCGCTGTGGCGTAAAAGCTTTTCGGCAATACGATCCGGACTTCCAACTACAAGAACACCATCGTCATCAATTAAGCCATCAAATTTGGCTTTTGTAACAGGCGGCCAACCGCGCTCAAGTCCTAATTTTGTCCAAAGTTCTGCATAGCCCGGATAATATTCTTCCATGGCTTTTTCAGTTGTATTTCCAACAAAACCAGGCGAATGTAATCCCACCTGAAGTTCTTCGGGTTTAAAACCAGCCGCTTTTCCGGCTTCTCTGTATAAATCTACTAAAGGTCTAAAACGATGCGTTTGTCCTCCAATAACAGCAACCATTAAAGGTAAACCAAGACTTCCGGCTCTGACAAAAGATTCCGGAGTTCCGCCAACGCCCAACCAAATAGGCAATTTTTCCTGTAATGCTCTTGGATAAACCGGAAGATTATTTAAAGGTGCGCGAAATTTACCGGACCAGGTTACAAATTCATTGTCCCTGATTTGAAGCAATAAATCTAGTTTCTCTTTAAAAAGCGCATCATAATCATTTAAATTATAACCAAAAAGGGGATAAGCTTCAATAGATGAACCTCGGCCAACTACAATTTCGGCTCTTCCTTTTGAAATTAAATCAAGCGTAGCAAAACTTTGATAAACCCTTACAGGATCTGCGGCGCTTAAAACCGAAACTGCGCTTGATAATTTTATGCGGCTTGTTTTAGCAGCAGCAGCACTTAATATTACAGCTGTAGCCGAATCTAAAAACTCTTTTTTATGATGTTCTCCAATTCCAAAAACATCAAGTCCCGCCTGATCAGCCAGTTCGATTCTTTGAAGTAATTGTTCCATGGCATCAACACTACTCAAAGTATTGCTATTTCCGTACATTGCCGAAGCAAAACTGTCAATTCCTATTTCCATTTTTTTTTTAGCTTTAGGCTTTATTTATGTTAAGCTTTAGGCTTTAGGCAATATGCTTTAAGGTTTTAGAAAGCCTACAGCTTATGGCTTAACGCCTATAGCGTTTATCAATGTGAAAATCCAAACGAAACACTTATTAAAATGATCAAAATAACGATCAATGTAATAACTACATATAGATAATCTTTCTCCAGAAGGAAAGAAAATAACGATAGTAAAACCCGCAATACAGGCGTTAGAAACAAAAGTATGATTCCAACAAATATTAATGATTCGCCTTTTCCCTGAATGGCGCCCTTATAAATTGATGAAATAACTTCAAAAATATTGCGGTCATTTTCATGAAAAACAGAGTAATTTTCGATATCCGAATGATGTCCCAATAAATAGACAATTCCACCAATAAAAGCTACTGATAATGAAGTCCAGACGCCGTAACGCAATAAATTACCTATTATAGTCTGAAAATCTTTTTCTCCAAATTTTTCGCTCTGCATAACTTTAGATTTTTCCATTAAGTCCGTTATAAATCATATTAACTGCAAGTACAAAAATCAGGCACGCAAAAAATATTCTTAGTTTTTTAGGGTTTGTTTTTACCAATATTTTGGCTCCGGCCATAGCACCAAATAAAACGCCAATGACAACAGGCATACAAATTCCGGGTTCGATATATCCTTTTTGAATGTAAATTACAGAACTAGCCATTGCCGTAACACCCATCATAAAATTACTGGTTGTGGTAGAAACCTTAAACGGAATTCTCATAATATTATCCATCGCAATCACTTTAAAAGCACCGGAACCAATACCTAATAATCCCGACATCATTCCGGCGATCCCCATCATTCCAAAGCCGCCAACTACATTTTTGGTTCCGTAACTGATAAATTCTCCGTCGTGCGAAGGATAAGTTCCCTCTAATCTTAGTTTTTTGGCTAACGGACTGGATTCTAAAACAATATGTTCTTCTTTTTTGCGAAGAGAATTTATAGCGGAGAAAATCAAAGTAAGTCCAAATAAAACGGCGATGAAAGAGGTAGGAGCGATGGTTCAAAGCAATGCTCCGCAAACAGCACCAATTGTTGTGGCAATTTCGAGAAAAATTCCCAAACGCATATTCGTAATTCCTTCCCTGACATATGCTGCGGCAGAACCGGATGAGGTCGCAATTACAGAAACCAAAGCTGCACCAATTGCATAATGAATATCAACACCCAGAACAACTGTTAAAAGCGGAATAATAATAATTCCGCCGCCTAAACCTGATAATGAACCAATAAAACCTGCTAAAAAAGCACCAAGAATCATAATCAGGGTAAATGTAAGTACTGTCATTCGGATGAATTTTATTTAAGGCTAATTTACGAATTGAAATTTTGTGGAGAAATGTTTAAGGGCTTAAAAAAACCTTAAAAATAATCAGTCGTAAAATTTACGGCAAAAAATAAGATAAAAGCTTAACAGAATCTCTCTGATCTATTGGTTTTTATAGTTTTGAGTTTTGTAATAACGATACAAATGATCGTAAATAATCAATTCATACGTTCTTTGTTTAGAAGTATATTGTCTGTTAATCATCATATGGATGTGACTTGACAGAAAAGAAAAAAGCTGGATTTGAATTTTATCTTTAATTTCTAAAACCTTTTCTGAAATCTGAATTTGTTTTTCTGCTATAATTTCAAAAAAATCAGGAAAGTCTTTTTTTGCTTTTTCAGTTAAAAAATATTCTATTTCCGAAGATAAATCTCTATAGTTTTTATCAAGTTCTTTTTTTACTATTTTATCGGCTTCAAATTCTTTTTTAAATGAATCCTGCAAACTATTCATTAAATTATATTTTTCTAATACCGATAAAGAAAAAGCATTTAAAAAAGAATCAATAGCACAAAAACTGAATAGAAGTGCTGATTCTTTTTTAGGAAATGTTTTTTTTATTGAAAGATATTGAAGCGTCATTTCGCTATCCTTCCAAAATAAAAATTCGGAATCTTCGATTGTGTTTTCGCCATATCTTTCCAATTCCCTTTTATAAGTATCCGTTTGAATATTCCAGACTAAATTCTCCTGAAGTAATTTATTTATAACGGGATAAAGAGCATTAATGATTTTAGATAAATTCTTTTTGTCTGCTGTCAAAAATCGAATTCTAAAGTGTTCATCCGTGTCTTTGTATCGAATAAAAAACCATTTTTGGATAAGATTCTTTTTTTCTAACTTTGCTATAATGGGATACAATTTTTCAAGTAAAATAAAATCCGCTGTTTGAACACCTGTATAAATTTTATAGTACAGCCATTCACTTCCTAAACAAAAATTTCTTTGCATTTATACTTGTTCTTTGTAAAATGATACTATAAATTGATTGGTAAAGCCTTTTCCTGTGCTGTTTTTTACAATAGATTCTTCGGTAAACAAGAATTCTTCTAAAATAATTTTGTCTTTATTGTGAGTTGATTTTAAAAACAACTGAATTCCAATTTCGGTTTGAAAATCAAATAATAATGTATTATCAGAATCGGCCCAATTTACAAAACGCGGTATCTTTTTAGTGATTCTCCAATTCGAAAAAGTGTCAAATAAATTAGCATCTTTTAATTGTAAAAAAGGAGTTAAATCTATTTTATTAATAATCCATCTGGCTTTTGACAATATGATTTCTTTGTATTCTACTCTTGGAAAATAGTTGTAATGTGATTCTAAAATTCCCCAATTAAAACTATAAATGGGTTTTGTATTTTGTGCTTGCAAATCGCATAAAAAATGATAGAGCGGCAATGAATTACCAGAAAAATTATGGGCGTTTGATAAGCAGGGAATAACTTCTTTATCAAGTTTTTTAGACCGCAATATCATTTTATCTTTTTTGACAGAGATGAATAAGTCATTTAAGTCAATAGTATTTTTCTTTTCAACGCCTGAATTTGCTAAATAGGCTATTTCATAATTTCTTAAAACCGGCCTGCGTAAAATATTCCCTATTCTGGATTGTGGAATATGAACAATTTCGGCCAAAATTTTATCCTGATGATAGTTTTCTTCTTTTTGAATTATTTCTTCGGTTAGCTTATGAATCTCAGGATTTCCATTACAAAATCTCCCCAAAAATTTTGCGGCACTTATAGTTCCTGAAGATTCAATTGCTAACTTTTCATCATTGTAAATTTCAATCATTACTGATAATGTAGCAGGAACATTATCAAAGTTAGTATTGAAATCAGGAAAATCATTTTCTGATAAGTCTATTTTATTATCCTTATTTGAAAAACATTCCTGTAGTTTTTTTTCTAAAATTGAATGATAGGAATTCCATTCCTGATTTTCATTTTTATTTTTTTTTGATTTAAAAGAAAAAGCTTCTAATATTTCATGTGCGTCATTCATATCCTGATTTAAGGGATATCCTAATCCTGCTTCTGTATCTAAAACCATCATAAGAGGCATTTCCTGCGTTTCATATCTTTTAGAGAATGCATTAATGAAATTCTTAAGATTTTTAGATTGGTTTTTCGTTTGAATTCCGTTTAAAAATTGAAGCGCGTGAGATACTTTCTTTATACTATTTTTGTTTAAACTATTTGTTATTACAGCAGTATTTAAATCGGTTTGAAAAAGGTATTTTTCATCATATTCAAATCCTTGTTCCTGAATATTTTCTTTTATTTTTTGATATTGGTTTGCCGTGGGAATTAAAGAAATGTCTAAATCTAAAATTTGTTTATATATGGTTTCTAAAAATTGATATTCTTTTTTTAGATCCGGGATATTTTTTAAAATGGATAAAACCCTGTTAAATTCGTTATTGCCTGTTACGGCAGCATCTAATTCGCTCACTAAAAATTGAAAATCTATAAGGTGAATGATAAATTCACGGGCCTCTTTTTTTTCAGAATCGTTATCAGCTAAAAGCGAAACCATTTCGTCTATGGTTAACCCTGATTTTGCTTTCAGCATTATTTCTTTTAATACTTTAGATTTTCGTAACGCTGTAATACTATGTTCACGCTTTGTTTTGTTGAACTTGTATTCTATATATCTGTAAAAATCACCAAACTCATAAATGGATGAATTTGGAAAATATTTTAGATGAGAAATTATTATTTTTCTTGCAGCAATATTTTGTAATAATGCGACCCAAAACTGCATATCAAACTGTGTAAAACGTTTATGCTTTTCAGGCAAGTCTAACACAACATTAGTTTGAGCATTTATACAGCCAACAGCACATCCGGCAAACAAACCAAATGGCGTACATCGCGAAGAAATTCTTGCAATGTATTTTAATAATGTTAATTCTAAAGTTGATTTCTTTTCATGAAGTAAATCAATATCTGAATCAATCCATTTATCCAGCTCTTGTACCAATTCTGGTGAAGCGAGATTAATAGCTTCTCTAATTAAAGGCGTTTTATATAAATCAATGGCTTTTTCCCGAGAATAATTCGTTGAAAGATCCAAATAAAGCGATAAAGGAAATAAGGGTGTTCGAACTACATAGTTTGAGAAAGGGGAAATTTTAAACACCTTTTTCATTTTCTCTTTTTATTAAGCTTTTCAGCAAGTTGCATAGCGCTATAAACATTTAAGACTTTTCCGGATTTGGATAATTCCGAAAACGGAACTTTTTTATCTTTTGTTCCCGGTACTATGACTTCTAAATCATAAGCAGTTCCGGAATCCAGAATAATTTGCTTAACCTGTGCGGCTGTAAAATCAGGATAATAAGACCTGATTAATGCTGCTGTACCGCATACCATTGGAACTGATAATGAGGTTCCGGAATCATATTCATAAGTATTAGCAGCTGAGGTAGAATATACTTCATCTCCCGGAGCAAATAGGTCTACATTTTGTTTTCCATAATTAGAAAAATCAGATACAAAAGTACTGTCTAATCTATGCGTAACAGATCCTACAACGATAAAATTAGAGCAAAATTCCTTGTTATTCTCAAGGGTAATATCATTTGGATAATATAGTATTTTATCACTGTCATTTTCTGCATTGCCGGCACTACGAACTAAAAGAACATCGTGTTCTTCTGCGTATTTAAATGCTTCTATCATCCATTCTTTATGCAAAGCAAATTGATTGCTAAAAGACATATTTATTATTTTGGCACCGTTATCTACAGCATAATGTATGGCCATGGTAATATCCTTGTTGTTTTCGTCTCCCATTGGGGAAATGCTCAAGGGCATGATTTTTACATTTTGTGCAATTCCTTTTATACCAATGTTATTTTCTCTGTTTGCGGCAATAACTCCAGCCATTTTAGTACAATGATCCTGTATTGGCCTATGTCCGGCTTTGTTATTACTAACATTATTATTGCCATACCCTTTTTCTAAAATATCAGGATTGTCACCTATCAATAGGCGTTCATTATAATCAATATTCAGGCTTTTGTTTACAATAGAATCAAGTTCGCTTTGTTTATCGATGACGTCTTGTAACGTATTTTGATCAACTTCCATACTTACCATCATATAACTGATTAAAGCGCCCAGATCCTTGTCATTGTCATCACGTCTTTGTCTGTATCTTTTATCGTTTATTTTATATTTTTTATATAAACTGTCTAATTGGCTGTAGGTGTAATCTTCTTTAGGGAAAAAATATTTCAACGTATCTTTTACAACGGGAAATATGGCAACATGATGATCCAGTGACTTTAGCCAATTTTTATAAAACTTATTTTCTTCGTCTAACTTTTTTACCGCTCTGTTATATTCGTTATAGTTAAATAAATCTTTAGCATCAATTTGAGATTCTGTTTTATCTTTAAACAATGGTCCCCATTCTTTTATAATACGTGCATATTCATATTTATTCCATACCACATAACCTCCGCTTTTAGTTCCTATAAAACTCCAGCCATTAACGTCATCAATATAGCCGTTATGGTCATCATCGATACCATTACTTGGAATTTCTTTGCTGTTTTTCCAAAACTGTCCTTGAAGATCCTCGTGATTTATATCAATTTGGGTATCAATTACAGCAACAATAATACTTTTATTTTTGGGTTTCTTTTTGTTTAAACGATACCATTTGTCTAATGAAATTCCGGGAATAGAATCTTCTTTAGTGTCTTTTTGGTACCAGGTTTGCATTTCCGATGGAGTTAGTTTTGTTTTAAAAGATACTTTTTCATTAACATGATTTGAATCTTTAATACTAGTGCAGGCTATAAAAAACAAAAGTAAAAATATGCTGAAAAATAATTTCATTGGTTATTTCGGAAATCTCAGGTTATAAAAAAGGAGTAATTTTCACTTTACAGTGCTGCTATTATCAAATAAATATTGCCTAAAAAAAATCTTTTTAGGCAATAAAAGATTGATAGACTATCTTTTAACTAGTCTGCCACTTGACACAAGTTCGATGAATCTTTTTGTGGCTTATCAGTATCGCCTTCTATACTTCCGCCTTTAATAAAATGCATGTTTTTTAGTTTTGCAACTTCCATTTTATCCAGATCAAATTTTTTAATTTCTTTTTTAGGTTTTCTAATTTTCATGTTTTTTTGTTTAGGGGATTTTAACGCAATTATTTGAATAATATAAGAATTAATAGAGTTGTCTTTCTTATTGGTTTTGCTCATCACAGTGTAGTGAGGAATTTTTTTGAGGATTATTAGTATCGACATCACCGGTATTATCACTGCCTCCGCCTCTAATTAAATGCATGTTTTTTAATTTTGCGACCTCCATTTTTTCCAGATCAAATTTTCTAATTTCCTTTTTTTGTTTACTAATTTTCATGTTTTTTGTTTTATGGATTTGACAAATATAAAATGTTGATCTTACACTTGGGAATAATTGTAATTTCTATTTATCGAAATTCCTGAATTTCGATATTAAAAATTAGTAAATATTTGTTTTTCAGTTATTTATCTTTAAGAGAATCTTCAAGCTGTTTGATGAAATAAGCAGGTTTTATACCTGATTTTTTATAAAAAGCAGCCGAAAAAGATTCAGCACTATTAAAACCAAACTCTACAGCAAGTGCCTGAATGGTATATTTTCTAAGTTTAGAATCCTTCTTTAAATTTTCCAGAGCATGATCTATTCGTAAATCATTTATGTATTGTACGAAAGATTTATGTCTATAGGTGTTTACTATTTTGGATAAATATTTAGTATTCGTTTCAAAAAGATTTGATAAAGATTGTATGGTAATATTAGAGACCAAAAAACCTTTTTCTTTCTCAAAAGAATTTAATTTCTTTAAAATTTGTTCGATCAATTCTTCTCCAATTCCTATGTCTTCAGTTTTAGGAATTACAGTTTTGGCATTTTTTAGACTCTCATTATTTTTTTCCTGAAAATCCCTGTTTGTTGCTTCCTGCATTATTTTCTCAAATCGGGAGCGATATCTTTTTTTATGTTGAAACTGGTAAAAACCAAATGCAGAAACGGAGATTATTCCTAAAATTAATACTCCAATTCCCCAGAAAGATTTTGTATTGTCTTTTTGTAATGAATCAATAAGGATTTCTTTATCAGATATTAAACGCGGAATATCATATTCATTTCGCAATAATTTGTTTAAATTTCTATAGTTTTTTTGCAAGACACTATCTATATCCATGTATTTCGAAATATATTTAAGCTGGTTTTCTTTATCTCCTATGTTTTTATAATAAGCAATCAGATACGGATAACCGTCTATAAACTCTGTAGTTATTTCTTTTGTTTTAGAATAAACAGAGTCTACTTTTATGTAATTTTTTACAGCACTTTCTTTATTGCCTATACCACCGTAAGCCTTTCCTAAATAGAAATAAGCAGCTAAAGTGTTTCCTAAATCCTTATAAGCAATTATTTTAGGTAAAGCCTTATGAATACTATCTATTGCTGCAGCATAATTCTTTTTTAAAGTTTGATTTGCTCCTTCATTTAATATGAAAAGATAATATAAAGACATATTATTAGTCTTTTTTGATTCTTGCAAGCCTAATTTATTATAATAGGTTGTTGAATCGGTATTTTTTAATGATTTGTAACAATCAGCGATTCCAAAAATGATACTCTGAAAACTGGTTGCATATTTCTCTGATCTGTAATCTTTTGTTTTATAAAAACGGTAACATTCTTTGTAGATATCCAATGCCTCGTTATAGTCTCCCAAATCTTCAGATTTTGTGGTACCAATATAATCTCTTACGATATAATAATAATCAATATTGGTTTGAAGTGCTATTTTTTCAGCCAGCTTATAATTAGTCATGGCCTCTTCAAACTTAAATTGTCTTTTAAGGAAATCGGCTTTTTCGCAATATGCCGCTACCGGAAAAGATCTGTCATTTGTTCCTGTAGAGTATTTTATAACACTATCAAGATACTGAATTGCCTTATTAGAGTCTGAATCATAATGTAATAAGGCAATTAGATAATAACCACGCGCTTTTTTGATTTTATTATTTTCTTTTTCAGCCTTTGCCAAAAAAGTGTTTGAGTACAAAATCTGCTTAGTGTGATTATTTTCATTATCAAAATAAAGTGCATGCAATTCATCATAAGATAATTTCATAAGTTCCCTTTTTGATTCTTGTGCCAATAAAAAAATCGGAAATAATAATAAAAAGAAAGTTTTTGGAAATTTAAACAAAATCATAACTATTGGTTTAAGACAAAAATAGAGTATCTGGGCGAATTCACACTAATAAGACTAATATTTTTACTTGGTTTTAAGTTGTTGATTTTTAAATAATTACATATTTTTTTGATATAAAATTCCTGAATTCAATATAGAAATTCCTGAATTCCTATATGTAATATTTGTGGACATTATGATGCTTGTATAGTTTTGGCTTTAATTAAGTTAGACGATTTGTTAAACCAAAATTAATTCTCCAAATATTAGACTATTTATGAAAAAAAATTACCTGTTACTAATGTTTATTTTTCCCTTATCCATTTACTGTCAGGATATTATTGGGGAAAAATCATGTAGAAAAACTCATACTGATTATTTTTTTGATGCTCTGCCAACTGCCAATTATGATTTAATCATGGCAGGCACTTCAAGTTTAACAAACAACTTTTCAAAAAAAGGGAAGATTGCAAAGAATTATCAATCCTTGAATGAAAGTTATTAAAACGGTTTAAAAAAAAAACAGAATGAGAAAAAAAATACAAGTAATAGTATGGGTAATATCGTTTTTTTACTTAAATACTTTAAGAGCACAAACTAATCCAGGTTTTCAGCCTCCAAAATTAAGTCCTCCAATTCCAGAGGCTTTTTCTTTGTTTAAATTCACAGACATACCAGTGTCAAATACTACTGGTATTCCTAACATTTCGATTCCAATTTATACTATAAAGTTAAAGGATTTTGAGTTTCCCATTTCTTTAAGTTACCATTCTTCCGGAATTAGGATAGAAGAAATTGCAAGTAATGTAGGGCTTGGGTGGACTTTAAACAATGGAGGAATGATTTACAATCAGGTAAATGACCTTGATGATTTTGAGGCTGGAAGTGGTTTTGCAGGTACTGCGAATTCAATACCGCAAAATAGGGAACTTGATCCGGTTATTACCGGGGTAGAACAACAATATAATCCTACTAATCCGGATTATTATACCGCTTTGCAGCTTACTTCTCCGGACCTTGATACACAGCCGGATATTTACTATTATAATTGTGGAAATTTAAACGGAAAATTCTTTTATTCTAAAGATGGTGTAGCGAACCCTATGCCATATTCTCCTATAAAAATTGTAAGAAACAATTATTATTCTTTTGTAATTACTGATGAAAAAGGTACCCGATACACTTTTGAAAGAATATCAGAAACCACTACCAGAAATGTCAGTATTGATGGGCCGGCTTACAATATGACTGATAGTGACACCAAGAGTTATAATTTTCATGTTACAAAAATTGAAACTATAAATAATGAGATTATCAATTTTGTTTATGAGGATGAAAAGTATTCTTATCAGGAACCATCTACGTTTACTTCCAGAGAATCTACTTATCAGTCTAGTGGCTTGTTTGGAGATCTTATTCCGGGAGGATTGCCTCTTTTTGTAGAAACAGAGAATAAAAATACTGTTGTTCTTAAAGGTAAAAGATTAGTAGCTATTACGACCACTACAGGAGAAAATATCCAATTTTTATATGATAATTGTGCCAGACTGGATTTGCCGCAAACTACAACTATCGCTAATGAAGTTTTACCGGGAGGTTTTGCCTTAAGGGAAATAAAAATAAAAAGCGGACAAAGAAATGATTCTTATGTTTTAGAACATGGTTATTTTAATGTACAGAATTATATTCCGTGCGGTCAGAATTTATCAGGAGGTTATGATCCGAGATTAAAACTTGTTTCTTTAAAAAAGAATTCTGATCCGGCGTATGAGTTTAAATACGATGAAAGTACTTTTTTACCTAATAGATCCAGTACTAGTTACGATCATTGGGGCTACTTTAAAACATCTGGTGGCAGATATAGTATAGACTATGAAATGAATTTTTATGATGGAGTAACCAGAGATCCTGAATTGGCAATGACAAAACTGGGTGTCCTTAATAAAATTATATATCCAACTTCTGGTTACACAACCTTTGATTATGAACTTAATGACTACTATGGTACTTTTAAAACCTATGCAACAAGAGTTGATAAATCGGTTCAGGCTCATATAGTTGGAGGAGAAGAGGTTGGTTTACCAAATGTAGACCAGTACTTAACAGAACCCTTTACAATACCGCCAGGTTATGCACCAGATAGTGCTGTTATTATTAAAGATATCAGTACTGGGGAACAAACCACAACGAACTGGATAAATATTTATATTACAGATGCAAATAATCAGTCTAATAATATAACCTATAAAGTAGTTCCTGAAAGTACTACAAATACACACAGGGTTTACCGAATGATGAATTTATTACCGGGTAATTATCAATTACATGTTGATGGAATTTACAGCGGAGGAGGTGCAACTATTCTTTGGGTTGAAAAGGAAGGGCAGGATGCCGAAGAATTAAAAAACATTCCAGTAGGCGGTTTGCGTATAAAAAGTATATCGAATTATGATAACATAAATTTAAGCACACCAAGTACAAAACAATTTTACCAATACAAAAGTATAGACAAACCGTTACTATCATCAGGTAGTGTTGTTGCAGCTCCAAGATATTCTTATCTAGAAACCAGATCTAATCCTATTTGTGTTAATGTAGCTAGTACTACTTATCTTGATCCCGGTCTTATGATGTATCGTTGCAGAAGTTCTAAAAATTATTTGCCATTAGCGGGACTTCAGGGGTATCATATAATGTACTCAGATGTTAGGGTTTATAACGCTGAAAATCTGGAAAATGGTTATACAGATTTTAAGTATAGTCTTGCTGACGATGATAAAAGTTATAGCATACTTAGAAGTACACCTGCAACAAGTCGTGATTTTAAGCGGGCAGATTTATTAGAGCAAAATGTATATAAGTACAATAATGGAACTTATTTGCCGGTAAAGAAAACACAGAATGAATACTATTATGGGTTTGATGACACTAGCAGTTTCTTTTCAAATGCAACAAATCCAAATGAAAAACATTCTTTAGGATTGATTATTAATAAGTTATCCGGAGATGTGGGATGTACTACAGGCTCATGGGGAATGCCTATTCCGCCTTACAGGTCTTTATTTGAAACGTCTTATTTTAAACTATATTCTATTTGGAAATATTTAAAAAAGTCTACCGAATTAACCTATGATAGTAACGGATTAAACCCTTTAACTACTGTAACAAATTATAATTATAATAATCCAACACACGCGCAGCTTTCTTCTGTTAGTACAAGTACTTCAGAACAGGAAACGCAAGAAACAAAATATCTTTATGCTCAGGATCCTGCCATGTCAAGTCAGCCTTTTGTGTCGGATATGATTGCAAAAAACATGATCCAGATTCCTTTAGATACACAATCGTTTAATGGCAGCGCTAAATTATCAGAACAATTAACCGTTTTTAACAAAAGTGCAGCAACCAGTAATTTGTTATTGCCAGGTTCTGTCTATATTAATAAAGGAGTTCCCAGTATTGATTTAAATAACGATAGAAAAATCAACTACGATAAGTATGACGACAAGGCAAATATCCTTCAGTATACTTTAGAAAACAACGTTCCGGTTTCTATAATCTGGGGTTACAATAAGACTCAGCCTGTTGCTAAGATTGAAAATATTGCGTATAGTTTAATTCCCGAAAGTACAATTACTAATTTGCAATCGCTCTCAGATGCCGATAATGACAATTGTATAACGGCTACCTGTAAAGAACAATTGTTGCGTAATGCCTTAAATACACTTAGAAATACATTTCCAAGTGCTTTTGTTACAACTTATACCTATAATCCTTTTGTTGGGGTTACCAGTATAACTGATCCTAAAGGAATTTCTTCTTATTATGAATATGATGATCTTGGCAGATTAAAATTTGTAAAAGATAAAGACTTAAATGTACTTCAAAAATATTGTTATAACTATAAAGGTCAGCAAATTAACTGTGGTGACAATAGTTCGACAAGTGTTGTGTATTTTAAAAGTGCTGCTTTAAGCGGTTCATTTACAAAAAACAATTGTGCCTCTGGCGGGACAGGTTCAGCTGTTTCATATAGTCAGGCTGCAGGTGCTTATACTTCGACTATTTCACAGGCAGATGCGGATAGTAATGGAGTATCTAAATTTAATACAGATGGTCAGGCTTATGCCAATGCAAACGGAAATTGTACTTTTTCCAGTACAGCCTTAAGTGCATCATTTACAAAAAATAATTGTGCCTCTGGCGGGACTGGTTCAGCTGTTTCATTTAGTCAGGCAGCCGGAGTTAGTACATCAAATATCTCGCAAGCAGATGCAAATGCAAAAGCTTTAGTTATATTTAATACAAATGGTCAGGCTTATGCCAATGCAAACGGAAATTGCACTTTTTACAGCGCAGCTTTAAACGGATCATTTACCAAAAATAATTGTGCTTCGGGCGGTTCTGGCTCTGTTGTATCATTTAGTCAGGCAGCCAGAGCAGTTTCTTCAAACATTTCCCAGGCAGATGCAGATGCTAAAGGGTTAACTTTATTCAATACAAACGGACAAGCTAATGCGAATACAAACGGAAATTGTACCTTTTATAGTGCAGCTTTAAACGGTTCTTTTACCAAAAACAATTGTGCTGCAGGGGGATCAGGTTCAAGTGTATCATTTAGTCAGGCAGCCAGAGCAGTTTCTTCAAACATTTCTCAGGCAGATGCAGATGCTAAAGGGTTGACCTTATTTAATACAAATGGACAAGCTAATGCCAATACAAACGGAAATTGTACTTTTTATAGTACAGCCTTAAGCGCATCATTTACCAGAAATAATTGTTCTGCCGGAGGAACGGGTTTAAGTGTATCATTTAGTCAGGCAGCCGGAACTAGTACATCTAATATTTCACAGGCCGATGCAAATGCGAAGGCTTTGACAATATTTAATACAAATGGTCAGGCGTATGCCAATGCCAATGCAGGCTGCGTATATTACAGTACAGCCTTAAACGGATCATTTACTAAAAACAATTGTGCTTCGGGAGGTTCTGGTTCCAGTGTATCATTTAGTCAGGTTGCCGGGGCTATTTCTTCAAATATTTCTCAGGCAGATGCCAATTCAAGAGCTTTAGCCCAGTTTAATACCAATGGCCAGGCTAATGCCAACACAAACGGATATTGTACTTTTTATAGTGTGGCCAGAAGTGGATCATTTACCAAAAATAACTGTGCTGCAGGCGGAACTGGTTCAAGCGTAACCTACAATCAGGCAGCTGGAATTGTAACATCAACGAATTCACAGGCTGAAGCTGATGCTCTGGGAAATACCAGATTTAATTCAGACGGTCAGGTTTATGCAAATAACAACGGATATTGTACTTTTTATAACGTTGCCAAAAGCGGTTCATTTACCAAGAATAACTGTGCGGCTGGCGGAGCAGGATCTACCGTAACTTATACCGTAAATGCAGGATCTTACAGCTCAACCTCTTCGCAGGCAGCTGCAGATGCATTAGCACAGTCTGCTGTTAATAATAATGGTCAGGCTTACGCCAATGCAAACGGAAATTGTACTTTTTACAGTATTGCATATAGTTATACTATTAATAAAAATAACTGTGCTGCCGGAGGAGCCGGTTCAGGAGCAGTTTATAGTCAGGCAGCAGGAATTGAGACATCAAATGTTTCTCAGGAAGATGCTAATTCTAAAGCATATATAAGATGGTACACAGAAGGTCAGGCCTATATAAATGCTAATGGTTATTGTACTTTTAGCAGTGCAGCCTTAGGTGGATATTTTACTAAAACGAATTGCGGTGTAGGAGGAGACAACCCCTCAATATATTATGGCCAGCCTGCCGGTGCAATAACATCTACAACATCTCAGGCAGACGCAGACGCACGTGCTGCAACAAAATTTAATGCAGATGGTCAGGCAAATGCTAATAACAATGCCTCGTGTACTTATAGAAATACTGTTCAAAGCAGGTTAATTACCCGAAACAATTGTGCTGCAGGTGCAACACCTCAGAGCGTTTGGTATACCGTTGCAGCAGGATCACATATTTCTTATGTTTCTCAGGCTGATGCAAATGCTGCAGCGCAATCAGAGATAAATACTTACGGACAAGCATATGCGAATGCGAATGCTACGTGTATCTTTTATAATACATTAATAAATCCTAAATATTATAAAACAGACTGTCCTGCAGGAACCACAAATCCATATGTATATTATTATGTTGAAGCAGGAAAATATCAGTCAACTATATCGCAAGCAGACGCTGATAATAAGGCTCTTACAGAAGCTAATACATATGGGCCAGCTTATGCAAATGAAACTGGACGTTGTTTAAATCCCGGAGAACTTGAAGAATAATGCATTCATTAAAAAAACATTCTAAATAGATGAAAAAATATATATTAATTATAATCTTGTTATTATTTGCAGGTTCGGGTTTAATGGCACAGACCTTTAGCAACGATAACTTCATTTATACTGCCACACCCAAAAAGGCAGTTCAGTCAGCTAATTTTAATACGCTGACCAAAGATGAGATGAGTCAAAATGTAAATTACTTTGATGGCTTAGGCCGTTCAGTGCAAACCATTGCTATTGGGCAGGGCGGTAATGGGGCTGATATCATAACACCAATTGAATACGATGGCTTAGGAAGGCAAATTAAGGAATATTTGCCTTATGCACTTACTAATGCGAGTAATAACTATTCTAAAATAGCGCCGACAGTAGCAATAACAGCTGTATTAGGATTTTATAATGTGAGCAAATATGAGAACACCACTAATCCTTTTTCAGAAAAAAAACTTGAAGCCTCGCCTTTAAACACGGTTTTAAAACAGGCTGCTCCGGGAACCTCCTGGAAAATGGGTAATGGGCATGAAATCAAATTAGATTATAAGACTAACACCACAACTGATGCTGTAAGATTATATAAAGCCACTACAAGCTGGCAAGCTAGTCAGGGATTATATGAAATTGCTTTTTCAGACCAAGGAAACTACCTGGAAAAGCAACTATATAAAAACGTGACGTTTGATGAAAATTCCGCTGCAAACCCAAGCGAATCTGCAGGTTCTACTGTAGAGTTTAAAAATAAACAAGGGCAGGTAATCCTTAAAAGAACCTATGATGCAGAAGTTAAACATGATACCTATTATGTTTATGATACTTATGGAAACTTAACTTATGTGATTCCTCCAAAAGCAGACGCTGTAATTAATAGTACAGTCTTAAATGGTTTATGTTATCAATACAAATATGATTACCGAAATCGTTTGGTTGAAAAAAAATTACCGGGCAAACAATGGGAGTTTATCGTTTATGATAAGCAAGACCGTCCGGTAGCTACAGGTCCTGCATTTTCACCTTTTAAAGATGATACTTCAGTAGGCTGGCTCATTACTAAATACGATATCTTTGGGCGGCCAATTTATACAGGATGGAACAATCAGCCTTCGAACACAACAACAAGAAAATCTTTGCAGGATGCACAAAACGCGGCTGCTGTTTTGTTCGAGACCAAACAAGCCTCAGGAACAATAGATGGTATTGCGGTAAATTATAGTAATATCATTGCGCCAACTAGTTTTAAACTCTTAACCGTTAATTATTACGATGATTATGTGTATCCAAATGTAGCAACGATCCCTACAACTGTTGAAAATCAGTCTGTTTTGGTCAATACAAAAGGTTTGGCTACAGGAAGTTGGGTAAGAGCAGTAACCACAGCTTCTGCAATATTGGGAGAAACAACAAGTACATTTTATGATGACAGGGCAAGACCTGTTCGTACATATGTTAAAAACTATTTGGGTGGTTATATCACAACAGACAGCAAACTGGATTTTACCGGAAAAGCAACTTATACCCTTACAAAACACAAACGTACAACAACAGATACTGAGATTACTGTAAGAGAAGATTTTACTTATTCGCCACAAGATCGCCTGCTTACTCATACGCATCAAATTAACGGAGGAGCTGTTCAGCTTTTAGTTAATAATACATACGATGAATTGGGACAATTGATGTATAAAAAAGTTGGAAACACGACTGCTGCACCAATACAAAAAGTAGATTATACCTATAATATTCGTGGCTGGCTTACAGCGATTAATAAAATGGACAATTTCCAGCAAGATGCAGATGCAAAAGATTTATTTGCTTTCAAAATAAATTACAATACAACGCAAATAGGAGCTCAGAATGTAGTGGGGTTATTTAACGGAAACATATCAGAGACATTATGGAAAACAGGTTCTGATGCATTAGAGCGTGGTTATGGTTACAAATATGATAACCTTAACAGATTGAAAAATGCGATTTATGAAAAGAGCGCAGTAGTTGCAAATTCTTATAATGAAAATTTAAGCTACGATAAAAATGGTAACATCACGTTCTTAACCAGAAGAGGAGACTCAGATGCAGGAGGATCAGATATTGATAATCTGACTTATACCTATCCGGCTAATTCGAACCAACTAGACAATGTTTTAGATGCTAATCCAAGTGCAAGTGGTTTTAACGATCTGAATAAAACAGGTAGTGATTATAGTTATGATGCCAATGGTAATATGATTACAGACAAAAACAAAAATATTACTGCCATTGCGTATAATCAGTTAAATTTGCCTAAGAAAATTACATTTGCTTCAACTGGTTTCATTGAGTATATTTACAATGCAGCAGGGCAAAAGCTGGAGAAAATTGTAACCGAAGGAAGTAATATAACGAATACAAATTATTTAGGCGGTTTTCAGTATAAAAACAATGCTTTAGAATTTTTCCCAACAGCAGAAGGTTATGTAAAAAATACCAGCGGTACGCTTTCTTATGTATTTCAGTATAAAGATCATTTAGGAAATGTACGTTTAAGTTATGCCAAAAATGCCGGAAACGTTCTTGAAATTGTGGAAGAAAATAACTACTATCCTTTTGGATTAAAGCATAAAGGTTACAACAATGTAATAATTGGTGCAGAGAATAAGTATAAGTTTCAAGGTCAGGAGCTTCAAGACGAGCTTGGACTGAACTGGGACAGCTTTAAATACCGTAATTATGACCCCGCTATAGCGAGATTCATGTGTGTAGACCCATTGGCATCAAAATATCCGTATAATGGAGTATATAATTTCTCTGAAAATAGAGTTATTGATGGTGTTGAATTAGAGGGGTTAGAAGTTCAATTAATTGTTGACAAGGGAAATTATCCAAAAGGAGATGTTGGACATACATTTGTATCGGTTGGTAGTGGAAAAAATATGACTGTTTATACATATGGAAGATGGGCTGGAACAGATGCAAATGGTTCGGGAATTCATACTCCTCTTAATAATGGGAATGGTGTAATGGTTAAACTCACAGGTAACGATGCTGTAGCTGAAGTCCAAAAATATGTGAAAAAGTTTGGAGCTGAAGTCTATCAAATTAATAACGCAAATGAGAAGAAAGTCGGCGCAACTTTAGAAACGGAATATAAAAAATCTGATAAGACACCTGAAACAGGAAAATATAAAGGAGATGAACGTGCTCATGTTATTGATAAGTATGATATTTCTGAAAACAATTGTACAACCAAAGCTTTAGAAGCAGTAAATGGTGCTGTTCCTGGAGGAGAGATAAAATATCAAACTACTGTTACAGCTGGCGGATTTCCTGTTGTGACAGAAGACGGAACCAAAGATACTTATGTGCCAAAAGACTTAAATAGACAATTAAATCAAGCATCACAGCAAAGCGGAACTAACGTACAAAAAGTAACAAATAAATATGGCAAATAAACTTAAAATAACTTGTTTAGTAATAATAGGATTGATTTGTTTCTATATAATCTCGTTTACAACCAATTTATTGATGAACAAAAAATATGCTGTAGACGAAATACCTTATACAAATAGACGACAAGGTTTAGTAGGTATTCAGGAAGTTATCGAAAGAGATTATATGCATATGCTTTATTTAAATATAGGATATGTGTTTGTATTAATTATAATTTCTATTATACTAATAACTATTAAGAAAAAATAGGTAGTGTTTCAGATTAAGTGTTTTTATAAAACAGCAATGTAGAGAAAACCAAAGAGGTCGTACCTATACTGGTGCGAACATCCCGCGCGTGAACACAATCAAAATCAAAAGCCATTCCATAATTGGAATGGCTTTTTGATTTTTAAAATCTTTGTATATCATCAATTGCAATTAATCCATAAAAAAATCACCCCTTATTATCAACAGCAAAAGAAGTCCTGTCAATAGTAGAAAGCAACAATGCCGCTGCGCAACTTGTTAAAACAGAATAATCAAAAGGAGCTTTTATCGAAATGGAGATTGCCATAGAAATTGCAAAAAGCAACATAAGACCAGAAGTCCCTAAAGCGACGATTCTGGTTTTGAATCCGATGATTAAGAATAGGCCGAATAAAATTTCGAAAAATGTTGCCAAAGCACCCAATATTCCGGCTACAGATTTGCTGGCAAAAGAATTTAAAGTTTGAGTATAATTGATGAAGTTTTCCCAATTTCCCCATGCAACCCCGGGATCTCCGGGTGCGCCCCAAAGTCCAAATCGGTCGGCAACTGCCGAAAGCATTGTAATTCCTAAAACAACTCTTACTATTAATCCTGCTTGTGATTGTGGTATTATACTATTTTTCATGTGATAAATTTTGATATAAATGTAAATAAATAAGTTGTAGATCCTTGTCAAGTTTAAAACTTGTCAAAGATTTTTACAGAAATAATTGTTTAATTTTGAATCAAACTTTCCATTTATGTTTGAAACGCTTTTTAATTACCTTGAACTTTTTCAAAAAATACCTGCAGAAGACAAAGCGCTAATTCGCCAAAAAAATATAGAATTCAGATCTGTAAAAGAAGGCGATATTTTATTGGAAGAAGGAAAAGCGGCAAACGAACTTTTCTTTATTTGCAAAGGCGTCCTGAAAATTGTAAGTGTCAGCGAGAAAGGAAATGAGGTAATTCATTTCTTTTTAAGTGAAAATCAGTTTTGTACTATTTTGAAAAGTTTTACCCAAAATACAGTTTCAAATGATCGTATTCAGGCAGCTTGCGATGCAGAAATGATTGTTTTTCCCAAAAACGAATTAGAATCCTTATATACTGATTTACCTTATTTCCAAAAAATGATGAATGCTATTTTCCAACAAAACTTGCTGAAAAAGGTAGAATTGCGCAATTCATATATTGGCGAAGATGCAACAACACGATATCAGAAATTTATGGAACGACAAGCAAATATTGCGTCGAGAGTTTCACAGACTGATATTGCTTCTTATCTTGGAATTGCAAAACAATCTTTAAGCCGAATCAAGAAAAATAGGTTCTAATTTGCTTTTTAACATTTGTTAAATCCTTTGGTTATCTGACTTTCTACTTTTGTCCGACTAAAAAATAAGTCCAGAACATTAAAAAGTAAAAAATGGAAAATCTAAAAGGCAAAAAAGTAGTAATCATTGGCGGAAGCTCCGGAATTGGTTTGGCAACTGCAAAATTGACTGCTTCAAAAGGCGGAAATGTTATCATTGTTTCAAGTAATCAGGAACGTATCAACAAAGCTTTAGAGGAAATAGGAGCGGAGAGTATGGGCTATGCGATTGATGTGACGAATGAAATACAAGTTAAAAATCTTTTTGAAAAAATAGGTTCTTTCGATCATTTGATTTTTACGGCCGGCGAAAATCTTATTCTTTCAAATCTTGAAGATACTACTTTAGAAAATGCCAGAAATTATTTTAATATCCGTTATTGGGGCGCTTTTGCGGCTGTAAAGTATGCTGCGCCGTTTATTAATGCTAAAGGTTCAATTGTTCTGACAAGCGGAATTGCAAGCAACAGGCCCAATAAAGGCTGGTCATTAGGCGCAAGTATTTGTGCAGCGATGGAAGGTTTTGCCAGAGCAATGGCTATGGAATTAGCGCCAATACGCGTAAATATTGTTTCGCCCGGAGTTGTAAAAACAGAACTTTGGAACGGAATGTCAGAAAATGACAGAGAATCGATGTATACCAATATCGGAAATGCGCTGCCCGTAAAACGAGTAGGTGAGGCCGAAGATATTGCCAAAACATTTGTGTATTTACTGGAACAGGAATACGGAACCGGACAAACTCTAATTATTGACGGAGGAACTTCATTAGTATAACATGCAGAAAGTCCCGATTATTTTGATAATCGGGACTTTTATATTTTAGGTAAATTATGTATGAGGGATACAATTTTAAACCATTTTTAAAATTTCGCATTGATAGACTTCTTTACGTAATCCGCTGCTTGAAAAGCGATGGTTTCGTTTATTAAAAACCAATTGAATGCCCATTTTTTCGCAGTATTCCCTGCCTGTAAAATTTACATCTTTATATTCGTCTCCCAAAACACGAACGTCAATTGGCAAAGCCTGAAGAATATCTTCAAGATCCTGTTCTGTTGTATACGGAATAATTTTATCTACAAACTTGCACGCTTTCAGCTGAATATATCTTTCAACCACAGATTGCGTTGGTTTATTTTTTTCGGGTCTGTCAATCGTAGGATCGGTTTGCAGGCCTACTATTAAATAATCACAATGCATTTTTGCCTCTTCAAGCATTCGTACATGACCGGCGTGAAGAAGGTCAAAGGCGCTAAATGTAATTCCGGTTTTAGTTTTTTTTAGTTCCATTTTGATCAATTTTTTTTAAATACAAAATCTATAATGTTGTTTTATGCATCATTATATCCCTGATTGGATATTTTTGTTACCCATTAAATTCAAATTTTATTTAATAGATTTAAAAATTTTCAAATCAAAAAGACGTTTCAATTTTGATTAATTAAGTACTGGTTCTTCAATACTTTTATTTATTGCTAATTGAGTAAGTGACAGCGTTAACGGATCTAAATGACCTGAGAAAAAGGTATCTAATAATTCCTGAAACACAGGATTCGCATTTTCTACCTGAGAAAAAAGAGTCATAGAAGAACGTAATTTTCTGGCATCCAATTCTCCAAGAATAGCTTCAGCAGATTTTCTTTTTGTAGTTAACAAAAGTTCACAAATCGCTATAAGATGCTTGGCTAAAATAGGATGACGAAGAAATTCTCTGGCTTCGTCAAGATCATTAATAGCATAATATCTTGCAATATCACTGGTTCCTAATCCTTTTATCTGAGGAAAGATAAACCACATCCAATGTGTTTGTTTTTTTCCTTTTTTAATTTCTGAAAGAGCAGTTAAATAAAGTTTATTTTGTGCATCTAAAAAGCGCGTGATATCATTATTTGCGTAAGCCATCTGTGAAAGTATTTATAAAAAGGTTTATAAAATGTTTTTGGTTTTCTGTATTCCAAAACTACTTCTGATCCTTATTTAAATCTTATATAATTTTCATTTATCGTTATATAATTTATACATCATGCCGGATTTATTTGATTTATCATCTATTATTTTATATATTTTTATTAGATTAAAAAGAATTAATTAATTGATATTTAGTTTATTATGTTTGTAATTTTATAAAAGAAAGAAGAAATCATATAAGTAATTCTTTATAAACCAGCTTAAATTTGAAATATATAATACAAACTAAAAAGATATATTATGAAAACGCTATTAAGAACCAAAATTGCATTGCTGATTTTAATTGTTGGTCTTGCTTCTTCTTGCAAAAAGACGGAGACAGTTCCGGCTGAAACTTATACAGATTCATCAGCAGTAGTAACCGACACAATTGGAACAATTGACGATACAACAACTGTTGATACAACCGGAACTGCTGTAAAAGCAGATACGACAATGACAAAAGGCAAATAATTGCATAATTTGCTTTTGATTTTAATGTTTTAAAAAAGAAAACCTGCAGCGATTTATCACTGCAGGTTTTTTATATTAAACTTATTTTTTTCGAATTATTTCACGGAAGCGGCGTATTAAAAAGTGCTATAAAACGTGGATAAAAGCTTTTAAAGTTTGGATATGTACTCCGCGAAGATTCATATTCTCCTAAAATTGAAACCAGGTCTTTTGTCAAAATAAATCCTTTTTTCATTTGTTTTTGAATTTCTTCCTGCACCGATTCATCTGTATTTTTATGATCGATCATATATCTCACAACCGAAGCCCTGATTATAGATTCATTGATAACGCTGTGCCAGTCCTCATAACCTTCCAGTCTCATGTTTTCTTTTTCTTTGTTTAATAACGTTTCTCCGCCAGGTTTAAGCTGTTCTTCGATGCTTTTATCATCTAATAAATGATCGACAAAAGAATGGTTGAATTCATGAATTAAATAGGATAAATAAATATCCTTTGGGAATAAAGCCTGACCGTTTTCATTAAAAGTCCACGAACCCATAATGGCATAAACCAGTTTCTTTTTGCCAATAGGTTTAACGCTCGGACCGTAATTTGCGCCTCCGTTACCAAGACCTATAATTACTTTATAATCAACTTCCTGATCGCCGTAATAATCCAGGTACCATTGCTGGTCAAACTCATTAATCGACTGATTAAACTGAGTTGTGGCTTCGAGATATAATTTTTTATGAGCTTTAAAAAAGGTTTCAAATTTAGATTTGGAATAAAAAGTGTTCAGTAATTCAACAAATTTTATCGCGTCATTTATTTCCCATTTTCCCGTTAACGAACTTTCTGATTCTTTTATCAAAGAAAATTTATGGTTTACAAATTCTAAATTTACGGCAAGAAACATCGCTCTCGAAAAACCTATATTTTTTTCTTCGGCAAGCTGTTTGGCATAAATAATAAGAGGATCATTTTTATAAACATCAAAATACGAATGAATATCACTTACATACTTCTTGGCTAATTTCATGTTGTACTCCGGATTTCCGGCAAGACGAAATACGATGCTTATCAATTCTACTCGTTGATCTATAGTTGATTCGACCTTTTTTTTCGCCATTGCAAACGAACAAATAAATAGCATACAACATGCGAAAGTTAACTTCATAAAAATGTTTTTAAAATTTAAAAATCAAAGTTAGGCATTCAGATTCGGACTCTGGTAAATAATTCATCCGGATCAGCTAAATCTGATAATTTTAATTTTAAATCTTTATTTAAGATGGTTAAACCAAATTGATAAGAAGCATTCATCCAGCCAAAACCTTCTTCTGTGATATAATTAAATTCTGTTCCGACATTCCCGTATTCGGCAAAAATTTTATGGGAACTAATCGATAAATCAAACTTTTCAGGAATCGTTCCGTTATAATCGACCGCATTTCTGGTAATCAGCCACAACCAGCGATAGACCATTTCCTGAGCTTCCTCATAAAAATCATAATTCAGCAAACCTTTCCATAATAATATTTGGTGCGGTGCCCAGCCAAACGGATAATCCCATTGTCTTGTTGGCGCGTTTTTTTCTATTTTGGCAATCGATTCTTTCGTACTTCCGGTAATTCCGCCTTTCATTTTAAACTTTTGCAAAGTCTTTTTTACCAAAATTTCAGCTTGTTGAGTTGAACAAATTTTCGCAAAAAGCGGGTAAAAAGTTGTTGCAGCTTCAAAATAATGCTGTTTTTCTAACTGAAAATTATAATCTAAATAAAGTCCGTTCGCTTCATCCCAACACAATTCGTTGATTTTTTCTTTTCTGAAATTGGCTTTCTCAATCCAGTATTTTTTAGAATAAACAGTGTTTTCATTGTATTGAAATTCATTTTGGAAAAAAGTTCCAATCAAATACGCAATATCAGTTTCATATTTATAAAGGAGACTGTTTATGGCAACCGTATTCAAATGGGCACAAATTCCAACCAATCTGTTTGTTGTATCGTGACCGCTTTCGCGCATGCTTCGATCGTGCGTAAAATAAGCATCAAGATCTGCATCGAGAATTTCTCTTTCGAGGTATTTTTTTTCAAATGCTCTCGTTGAGATATTATATTTTGGCGCATATTGTTCCAGAATATCATCAAAATGACCTTCTTCAACCTCAAACGGAAGTCCAATTCCTTCTGCTTTATAACGGTTTAATCCATTAAGCGTCAGTCTTTTTCCCTGTTCCATCCAAACGGTTTGATATTCTTTAATAGCCGTTTTTAAATGTCTTTTTATCCAGGCAATATCCGGATTAGATTTTTGGACAATATCCAATATCAAAGAAGTATATAATGGTGGTTGTGTGCGTGTTAAGTAATAACTTCTGTTAGCATTTAAAATTTTTCCGTAATGATCAATCTGGTATTTAAAATTTTCAGCCATACCAAATGCGAGATCAATCTGATCATCAATCAAAAGTCCCATTGCAATAAAATAACTGTCCCAACCGTACATTTCGTTAAATCTCCCGCCCGGAACCACAAAAGGAATACCGCTGGTTTTATTGTCTTTGGTTTGAAGTGCCAAAGCTAAAATACCTGGTTTTTTATTCAGCGATAAAACATATTCAGGCGAAATATCCTGAGGCAACTGTACAACTTGCAACGTAGGATTTGAAGCTTCTAAATTCTTAAAATAATCAAAGGCAAAAGTATCGGCAAAAGGCACATATAAATACGAAACTGCATTTTCGATTTTATCGTCTTCAAGGATTTTTTTTACGCCGTCTGCATCAATTGTTCTGGTAAGTCCGTTCCAGTATAGATCCTTTATTTTTCTTGAAATTCTGTCAACGGGATTTTCAATAATATGATCGATATCAATTTCGGCGAATTCTGTGTTTTCTTTCTTTGATAAAGCTAATTCCTGCAATAAATTAGAAAGCTGATACGTACCTTCAATAGTCGTCGTATTTCCGTTTTCATCTTTCAATACAAAACTTTTCGGACCTTTATCGTCTATCGTAATTTTTTTATCACCATCAGTATCTTCCTGAAGTAATAAACGCTCGATTGTCTGGTTTATATGTAATTTAAATTTCATTTTTTGCAGTAATTTTTTTGAGAATAAAAAAGGAAATCAAGAGTAAAAACATCGGAATTAAAGTAAAATAAAATGCTTTTTCAGGGCTTTCATTTTTAAATAGCCAACCTGTTATTCGTGAACCTAATGTTCCTCCAAGTGCAGAAAAAATAACGATTAATCCTGTCATGGAACTTTGAAGATTTTTGGGCAATGAACTTAATACAATCGAATTTAATAAAGGATAAATAGGCGCAATAAACAACCCAATTAACGGAAATGCAAATCCAATTAACGGAATATCTGTAAGCGAGTTGATGCTTTTTACTTCAAGTCCCACCACTTTTGGGAGTATAAAAATTACAATTAACATGGCAGCAACAACACAAAAACTAAGTACCCAGATCCAGTTTACTTTTTTGGTTATAATTCCGGCAATTAATCGGCCTACGGCTAATGAAATGGCTAAAATACTGGCCATCATGATGCTGACGTTTTCCGGTAAATGCAATACTTTCGTATTAAAAGTAGGCAGCCACGAAAGGATTCCCTGTTCGATCATGACGAATAAAAACACACTAATTACAAAAATGATCGTAACCATTTTAGCAATTAATTTAAACATCTGCAGAAAATCATCCTTGAAATTTGCTCCGGCTGAAATCTTAGTTTCTTCGAATTTGGTAAAGAATAAAAAGATAAAAGACAGCAGTGATAAAGTGGCTAAAAGCCAATAGACATTCAGCCACGAATTAGGATCATTTTCATTATTAAAAGCAGGAAACAAGAAATACGCCAGCGCAATCCCAATCATAAAAACACCTTCGATACTGCTCATTAAGGCGTTGTGTTCCTTCTGATTTTCGGTAACCGTACCGATTAACGAATAAACCGAAACTTTAATCAAAGCAAAAGAAATCCCGACGGTTGCAAAAAGGATTTTAGCGCTATCGAACGAATTTCCAAAATACATAGAAACACAGGCCAAAGTTACCAAAGCCAACCCGATGAGCATTGCTTTTTTATAGCCAATCCTGGGTAAAAACGAAGCAATAAAAAACGAAACTATAGCAATTGGCATATCTTTAAATGCTTCTAAAATACTGGCTTGTACTTCATCAACTCCGTAATTTCTTTGCGATTTCAGAATTACAATCCCTACGCTATTTAATAAAATGGCAAAGACAAAATAATTAAGATAAAGAGAGATTTTGATTCCTATGTTTTTCATTTTTTGTTGATGTAAATTGGGATTTCTAAGCTTTGTTACGGTGCGGAGACGCACTGCTGTGCGCCTCTACATTACCGTATGTTGTGCTAAACGAATAACACGTCTAACCATATAAATTTAGAAATTAATCGCTACAGAAAATCTAAAAGCGCGTCCTAAAATTGGTCTTGCCATAAACACATCGCTTGCTGCAGATGTTGTTTGTCTTGGATCTCCTTCGGTTAAACCAATTTCGTTGAATAAGTTTGAAGCATCAACTGCAAAACGAAGATTATTATAAGTATAATTTAATCCTGCACCAACTTCTTTATAAGCCGGTAAAACTTGTTTGTTATCCTGATTTGTGAATTTTTTATCAAAATAAGAAAACTGAACATAAGCTTTAAGATCTTTTGTAATAGCTACTTCGGGTCTTAAATTACAGAAGAATTTAGGAATTCTTCTGGCTGTATTTCCGTTAAAATCAAAAGTAGAACCATCAGCATTTGTACCTGTAAAATTATCATATTCCGGTTTTTGAACCGTAAAGGTAAAGTTTAGGTTTACTACACTATATCTTGCATTGGTTTCTACTTCAAGACCAATATTGTTTACATCGGCGAATTTATTTTCAGAACTTCCGTCCGATAAAATATCAGTAAAAGCAACATTTTTCAAATTCATATGAAACACATTCGCATTTACAGAGAAGAAAGAATTAGAATATTTATAACCCAATTCTAACTGATTTACTTCAGTATTTTCAAGTTTGCTTAAATCGGCAGCATTGTCATAAAATGATTCTTCGATTGGAGATCTAAAACCATGACTGTAACGTAAGTATGATGCCATATTATCATTGAATTTGTAGTTTCCTGCAGCTGTATAAGACCATTCGCTCACATCATATCTCCAATAGGTGTACGGATTTCCTTTTACGGTTGTCACCGCGTCATCAGCCGTATTGTTGTCTAAAATACCTAAATTTTCGGCAAAAAATCTAGCGTTGTCTCTGTAACCTGAATATTTGTCTTTGTTGTATCTTAAACCAGCATTGAAAGTCAGATTATCAGTTGCTTTAATTTCTGCGTCAGCATAAATATCGTTCAAAAGTCCTTTGGTTTGAGCGTCTCTTTCTAACCACGTAATTCTTTCGACACCATTAAAAGTATGATCAACTCCGGTTGTATTGTCTTTTACGTTTAATAATCTCGGATTGTCTGAAACATTTACCAAATAAGAATTCCAGTTCCAGTATTGATTTGATTTCCAATTCGAATAGTAATATCCAGCCGTTAATTTTATAGGATCTAAATCAAAAGCAAAAGAGAAATTATTAGCAAAATTGTTCATTTTTTTCTCGATATGCCAAAGATCAGCTCTCATAATCAAAGCATTTGGATCAAGCGTTTGTCCGTTATCTACATAACTATATGTCAAATTACTAGCCGTTGTGTTTTGAACGCCTGTAGCATACGCATCTTGTGTCCACGGACCTCCATTTGGAAAAATCGCATTGTAATTCAAATCGATATTCGTGTTTTTAAATGAATTTTTAAAAGTCACTTTCTCCGATATCTTCTTTTTGAATTCAGCTCCAATTGAATTGATAATTGGGTGAGAACCATCTTCTAAATCAGCAGAAAAAGTTCCGCCGCCATATTGAGGCACATTTAAATGACTGAAATTTACCGAAGTCAAAGTTCCATAATTCGGGTTAAAACCGTCTATTCCTTCAATTTTTCCGTTATTGCTTTTTAGCGGAATAGGCAAATAGAATGTGTTTCTGTCGTCAAGATGTTTAAAGTTTACTCTCAAATAATCGTCGTCATCAAATTTATACGTGATGTTTCCTTTTATTTGCCCGCCTTTATTGGCTGTAAAACCTGTGTTTCTTACGCCATTATCGGCTCTGTAAAAACCTCCAACATTAAAAAATAATTTATCTTTGATTAAAGCGCCTGATAAATTAAGATCAGTTCTGAACATTCCATAATCTGAAGTGGTGAATTTTGCTCTTCCCTGAAAATCATTCTGACCCGTTTTAGAGATAAAATTGATAATTCCTCCAGGTGCATTATTGGCAAAAATTGAAGCAGAACCTCCACGAACGGCTTCCATTTTACTAACGGTTTCGTCAAGTCTATAAAAGGTATCAGCGTTGGCAAATTGTAAAGCGCCATCTTCAAAAACCGGCAATCCGTCTTCCTGAATCTGCACATATTCATAAGCTCCCGCTGACGGAATACCTCTTGCAAAAAGGTTATTTCCTATTTCTCCTCCGGACGCTTCTACCACAAATCCGGGAATGGTCTGCAATAAAGCTGCCGTACTTGACGGCGCTCTGTCTTCGATTGCTTTTGCGCCCAATGTCGTGATGGCAACGCTCGATTCAAGCTTCGATCTTGGGCTTGATGATCCTGTAACAACAACTTCTTTTAAACTTTGCGATTCTCCTTCAAGAAGTAAATTTTGTTCTAACGATTCTCCTTCTTTTACAGTAATTTGTTTTTCGAAACTTTTATAGCCCACATTTGTTGCTATAATTGTGTAATTTCCTGCCGGTACATTCGAGAATACAAATCCTCCGTTTTCATCTGTAACGGTGTTTTTATCCGTATCCTTAAGCGATACATTTGCGCCCGGAATAGTTTGTCCGCTATCGTCGATTACTTTTCCGGAAACGGTGTTTTTATCCTGTGCAAACAGGTGGTTAGGTACAGAAACCAGGCACAGCATTAAAAGTAAAGTGCCCAAATAAGAATGTAAGTGTTTCATTTTGTGTTTGGTTAGTTAGTATTTATTGTGGTTATCTGTGTCAAACTTAACTAACTAATTATATGGAATATAAGAATTTTTAACCGAAAACGTTTTCGAAATCACCTAAAACGTTTTCGGAACTTATTTTTTTAGGGAAACTAGTTATTTTTAGTATATTTATTTCATGAATGACACAAAATTAATAGACATAGCCTCAGCATTAGGAATTTCGGTCACAACGGTTTCAAAAGCTTTAAAAGGATATACAGATATTAGTAAATCGACACGGGCAAAAGTGATCGAAATGGCAGATAAAATGAATTATATGCCTAATTCTGTGGCTGTAAACCTTAGAACCAATGAAACCAAAACCATTGGCGTTATTATTCCTGCTACGGTTCACCACTTTTTTTCGAGTGTATTAAATGGCATTTTAGAAGAAGCAGAAAAAAGAGGTTATTTGGTTATTATTCTTCAATCGAGTGAAAAATATGAGCTCGAAAAAAAACAAGTTGCTTTATTATTGCAAAAAAGGGTAGACGGTATTTTGATGTCACTTTCAAACGAAACAGATGATTTCTCGCATATAAACGAAGCAATCCGAAAAAATACGCCGGTTGTTTTATTTGATAAAATTGCCAAAAGGGTAGATTGCTCAAAAGTGGTTATAAATGATATGAAAGCGGCTTATGACGCGGTTACGTATTTGATAGAAAAAGGTTTTAAGAAAATTGCCCATTTTAGAGGATCTTATGTTCCTCAAAATTCTATTGATCGTTTTCTGGGTTATAAAAAAGCGCTCGAAGATCACAATATTCCATACGATTCCAGTTTAGTATATGTTTGTGATCACAATACCGATTTTGAAGACGGTTATGAAAACGCACAAAAACTAATAGAAGAACACCAGGATGTTGATGCTGTTTTTGCGGTTACAGATTTGGTCGCTATCGGGATTATTAAATATTTTAATGATAACGGAATAAAAACCCCTGAACAAGTTGCCGTTTTCGGATTTAGCAATTGGTTTATGAGTACCGTAATTTCTCCAAAATTAACCACAATCGATCAACCCGGATATGATATAGGTTATCGTGCGGCTTCTATTTTAATTGATGAAATTGCCCAGATAAAAGAGCATATTCCCGTTGTACATCAATTTGTAGAATTGCCAACTTATATTATCGAAAGAGAATCTACAGTAAAATTGTAATTCAGAATTTTACAATTTTGAAAGCTTATACGAGTCGAAGAAACAAAAACTTAAATTTTAAATAATATCAAATAGAAATCAAGATTATGAAAACTATATGTTCAAATTGTAATGCAGAAAATGATGCAAATTCAAAATATTGTTCGGTTTGTGGTTTTAAACTGCCTATTAATGAAAATGAAAATATAGTTCCTGAAATCCAGGAAAAGAAAGCTAATAAACCGGAACGAAAGTTTAATCTTAAAACGTTTATAGGGTTTATGGTTAGTTTTATTGTGGTATTTTTTATTACGCAATCTTTATTTAAACCTTCTATTGACAGTCGATTAGTTGACGCTGCAAATGAATTGAATAAAAGTTGTCCGATGATTGTTGATGAAAACACAACTTTAAAAAACGCTGTTGCTTTACCCAATAAAACTTTTCAGTATAATTATGTTTTAGTTGGAATTTCTAAAGCTGAAGTTAAAATTGATACAGTAAAAAAATATGTTTTTCCGGGTATTTTAGAAAACGTAAAAATGAGTCCTCAAATGAAACCATTCAGGGATAATAAAGTGACTATAAAATACAATTATACTGATTTCAAGGGCGAGTTTGTAACCGAATATGTGATTACTCCTGAAATGTACGAGTAATTCTGCATTATAATTTCTTTTGAAAATGATTGCCCTAGCCCAGACAGCAGCGGTATCCTTTTTCTTGCTCCTTTAGCAAGGAAAAGATACAAGCTTATGGCTGGAAATAGCTCCTGAATAAAAAAATAATGCCATTTAAGAAATGGTAAATCATTCCTTTACTGAATATTCGTCAATATTTCGGCCACAATAACCTATTACGTTGATAGGATAATAAAAGTTTTGCCGTTTTTTGCGTTAAAATTGAAAATAACTCTTTAAATTTGCCGCAGCAATGAAAAACAAGAACCAGAATACCAATTATTATAGCTGCAACATAATGTGTTGTCGTGTATCTATGAAATTGGGTGAACTGGCTGGTATATAAAATAATATGATTTATTTCTAAAGCCTTTCATAATCATTTGAAAGGCTTTTTTATTTGAATTTTATTCTTTTGAGACTTTTCAGGGCAAATTAAATTTGAATTAAAATGATTGAATTAAAAAATGTAACCAAGAATTTTCATCAGAAGAACCGGATTATTTCTGCTTTATCTGATGTTTCGCTTAAAGTTCCACCGGGTAAAATCTTTGGTGTAATTGGAACTTCAGGAGCCGGAAAAAGCACATTGATTCGATGTGTAAATCTTTTGGAAAGACCAACTTCGGGAGAAATTATCGTTGACGGAAAATCCCTTATCCAATTATCAAATGCACAATTGGCGATTGAAAGAAGACAAATCGGAATGATTTTTCAGCATTTTAATTTGCTTTCGTCGCGTACGGTTTTTGAGAATATCGCTTTTCCACTGGAACTTACCGGAGCTTCAAAATCTGATATTAATACACGTGTTTTAGAATTGCTGCAATTGGTTGGACTTGCCGAAAAAGCAAACGATTATCCTGCAAGCCTTTCCGGAGGACAAAAACAAAGAGTTGCAATTGCAAGAACATTGGCAAATAATCCAAAAGTACTTTTGTGTGACGAAGCGACAAGTGCGCTTGATCCGGCAACGACACGATCGATTTTAAATTTACTGAAAGATATTAACCGTCGTTTGAATATCACAATTTTGTTAATCACGCACCAAATGGAAGTTGTAAAATCGATTTGTGATGAAGTGGCCGTAATTAGTCACGGAAAATTGATAGAGCAGGGAAGTGTAGGCGAAATTTTTGCAGATCCGAAACATGAATTAACAAAAGAATTTATCGCATCATCCTTGCATCTTGATATTCCGCGAGTGTATCAGGAAAGATTGCAAAAAGAAGATGGCGAAGGATTAAATCCGTTGTTGAGACTTGAAATGACAGGAAAATCAGTAAATGAACCTGTAATTTCAGAAGTTTCGAGATTATTTGATACTAATTTTAAGATTATAAGCGCACAAATGGATCAGGCCGGCGATGTCAATTTTGGTGTAATGCTTATTGAATTATCAGGAAAACGTGAAAATTACGAAGCTGCAATCCAGTATTTTATTTCAAAACATATTAAAACAGAAATTATAGGTTATGTCTGAATCCATTATTGACTTATTATTAAAAGGAACCTGGGAAACCATTGTTATGACGTTTGTGTCGGGCTTTTTTGGTTTTGCATTGGGACTTCCAACTGGTATTTTGCTTTTTCTTACCCGAAAAAATCAAATATTAGCGCAACCGGTTTTAAACAGAACTTTATCGGTTTTGGTTAATATTTTCCGTTCCATACCGTTTATTATATTAATTGTTTGGATGATTCCGTTTACTCGCGCATTGGTAGGAACTTCTATTGGTGTTAGTGCTGCGTTAGTTCCGTTAAGTATTGGCGCTGCGCCATTTATCGCCCGTCTTGTTGAGAACAGCCTTTTGGGTTTGCCTTCAGGATTAATCGAAGCAGCGAGAGCTTTGGGCGCAACTCCGTTTCAGATTGTTTATAAAGTACTGCTTCCGGAAGCTTTGCCATCCTTAATAAATGCAGCCTCTATAACATTAATTACACTTGTTGGATATTCAGCAATGGGCGGGGCAGTTGGTGCCGGTGGTTTAGGGCAAGTTGGCTATCAATACGGTTATATTGGTTATGATGCCGTAACGATGAATGCTGTATTGGCATTGCTGGTTATTTTGGTATTCCTGATTCAGTTTGCAGGAGACGCTTTATCGAAACGATTTGACCATAGATAGAATAAGTTTGCCACAAAGACTCAAAGACGCTAAGTTGTATTTAAGCAAATAATTTTTTTGTTTAACGCAGATTTGGCAGATTAAAGCAGATTTGAATTTAATAATCTGCTTTCATCAGCTTAAATCTTTTTAAATCTGCGTGAAAAGCTTAAAAAACACATACAACAGATAAATATTAATTATAAAAATAGAATAATGATTACGAAAATAAATTTCATAAAAACAGCCGGAATTATTGCATTGTCACTTGTTGTGGCAAATTGCGGAAAAAGTAAAAACAACGATCCACATCATATAAAAGTTGGCGTTGCGTCAGGACCGGAATATGCGGTTGCACAAGCAGCTCAAAAAGTGGCTAAAGACAAATATGGTCTTGAAGTAGAATTGGTTTCTTTTAATGATTATGTGATTCCAAATGAGGCTTTAAGCCAGGGCGATATTGATGTAAATGCGTTTCAGCATAAACCTTATTTAGACGAACAATCTAAACAACGCGGGTATAAATTGGCCATCATCGGGAAAACTTTTATTTACCCAATTGCTGCTTATTCTAAAAAGATCAAAAACATTTCGGAATTGAAAAACGAAAGCACGATTATTATTCCGAACGACCCAACAAACGGAGGCCGTTCTTTGTTGCTTTTAGAAAAAAATGGTTTATTAAAACTTCGTGCCGGTGTTGGTTTGCTGCCAAAAGTGACTGATATTATGGAGAACCCGAAGAATCTTAAAATTTTAGAATTAGAGGCGCCCCAATTGCCAAGAGCTTTAGACGATCAAAATGTATCGATTGCAATTATCAATAACACTTTTGCTTCGCAAGCCGGATTGGTTCCTTCACGTGATGCCTTGTTTGTTGAGGATAAAGATTCGCCTTATGTAAATCTTATTGTAAGCCGTGAAGACAATAAAAACGAAGAAAAAATACAACAGTTTGTAAAAGCTTTTCAATCTCCGGAAGTGGAGCAGGCAGCCATTCGTGAGTTTAAAGGCGGTGCTGTAAAAGGCTGGTAAAATATATTTAATATTATTAGTAAAGGCATTAAATTAGATGATAATTTGATGCCTTTTCTGTATTAAAGATTTTTGGCAATGTTTGTTAAAGTTTTAAAAATAAATTATTTTTAAGGTTTTTCTTATATGAAATATAATAGATTTGATAATAATATTGAAAATATGTAACTTTATCTAAAATTGTGTAAAAATTTAATCACTTATATGTGCAAATTTGTGCATCGATTTATAAAACCCTAATACTGAATCAAGTTTAAATTGAAAATGCTCTTTTCTGTAAACGCTACTTTCAACGCAAAAATCATTTTATCTTTTAACTGCCATAATAAAGAAAAGATATCTTCAAATTAACTTAAAAGAGTGGATCGTCCACCTATTTTTTAATTAATTTAAAGTAAAATTATGGCATCAGATTTCTTCGAAACAAGCAATTACTTCGTTGATAAAAGAAGTAGTTTTCGTAATCAATATCATATCTATAATGACAAAAGAGAGCGTATTGGTTTAATCAAACAAAAAACAAGCGTACCGCATAAAATTTTAAGATTTGTAGTAGGCAAAACTCTACTGCCCTTTTATCTTGAAATCAGAAGCGCAAATGGCGGTCTGGAAGCATCAATCTCTAAACCAAGTTTCTTAGTCTCTGAAATAATTGTCAAAAACGGGTATAAGAAAAAAATAGGGGCAATTACCAAAAAGCTTTTTAAATCCGAATTTAAAATAGTAAACTCTTCTAACGAAATTATTGCAGAAATACGTGATGCATTAAAAGATGCTAATCTTATTGTTTATGATTCGGCGCAAAAACAAATAGGATCGATTGATATAAAAAAGACAAACGGATTGGCACGTTATAATTTAAATATTACGGCAAATTATCCGGAGCACGAAGACAGAATCGCTGTTTTATCCAGTGCATTGGTTGTTAACATGTTTTCTTGAAATTTGAAGTTTTAATGTTTATATAATTCCCATGTTGGTGATAGAAATTATATAAATTTTAAAAAAAATTATATAAGCTATTCAAAGTGAGGAGTTGCAAATTTACAACGGTTTAATCAAACCTATAATAGCACCATTATAAATATTTTAGATTAAATTTGTTCTTTTCTAATTGAAAAATCAAATCGTATAAGCCTTGCTATTCCTTAATAGAAATCGTATAAGTAATTAGAAAAGGAATCTTCTAAAATTATTTAAGAATATAACCCGCATACTTTTTTAATTAATACAAACCGAATTATGAATACAGATTTCTTTGAAACCAGCAGCTATTTCATCGATAAAAGAAATAGTTTTCATGAATACTACCATATATACAATAATACGTGTGATCGTATTGGTATAATTAAACAAAAACTAACGCTCAAAGAAAAAATACTGAGATCGTTAGTTGGTAAAAGTTTCCTTCCTTTTTCTGTTGAAATTAGAGATGCCAATGGCAAATTAGAAGCTTCTATTTCACGAAAAAGCATGTCTTTAACATCTGAAATTGTTGTTGAAAATGCCAAAAAAGAAAAAGTGGGCATCATTAGCAAAAAGCTTTTTAAACCTGAATTTAAAGTTCTAAATACCTCTAACAAAGTCATTGCCGAAATACGTGATGCGTGGAAAGGCCCAAATTTTATTGTTTATGATGCTACGGAAAAACAAATAGGGACAATTGACACAAAATGGAACGGTGCAATGAAAAATGTCATCAGATCAGCAAATAGTTATAAAGTCAATTTTATGGGCAATTATTTGAATAATGAAGACAAAGTTGCAATTCTGTCCAGTTCGCTTATGATTAATATGTTTTTCTTTAATAAAAACAATATGAGCTTTTTAGAGTAATATTTACAGCTTTTTTACATCTTTTTCTTGAGAGTTAATATGTTATCAATTATACTTTCAATCTTTTCTGCATTGCATTTCTTTTTATCTCCCTCACTTTAGCCTTCGGCACGAATAGCCGATAAATCGCTCATGTCCAAAAAAGCCAGGAAATGATTTTAAATAGGCAACAAAAAAATAATTTGCCAGCCAAATACCATTGGTTTTCGATTTGATATTTTATATCGCCCGTGTTTTACTTCGCAATTTTATTTGTTCATACAAAAACAGGTTTCATTCTATAAAATGAAACCTGTTTTTTGAATGTTTGGCGCTGCTTTTTTATAATTTTGGAGTCCAATCATCATTAAATCAGCATTTTGTCTCTACAAGGTAAACTGTTTTATTGTATCTAAATGCATTATTTACTTTATATAAATTTTTTATTGTTGCCTGATTTTATTGTCATTTCCCCAATGATACTATAAATAACTACTTAATTGATTAAAAGCTTTTTTTAAATTTTTATTTGCCTGTTTACATATTAGTTTATTTAAACATCTGGTTTTAAATAAATAAAGAATTCATTTTTTAAATTTTAAATATAAAATTTATGAAGTTAATTTACGCTATCTATGATTTTAAAGCCTTAAAAAAAGTTTTATTATCAATTATATTCCTTTTGCCAATTTACACATTTTCGCAAAATTGCACGATAAATGCAAATGCTGATAATACGATTTGTCCGGGTGGAGCGACAGGTAGTTTACCGCCAGATCAGTTTTATCTGTTAGGAACTGCAAATTCAGATGTAGGTTCTGATTTTTTGCAAGATCCGATATGGACACAAATTTCAGGGCCGGCGGTGCAAATCGTAAATCCAAATTTAACTCAGACATTAGTAAAAGGAGCTATTCCGGGGAACTCATATGGTTTTAGATTAACAGCGCAATGTGCAGATGGTTCGACAGTTTTTGATGATGTTGTTATAACGATCTCACCTTTAACAATTGCAAATGCGGGCGCTGATCAAACGTATTGTCAGGGAACTTATTCCTTAAACGGAAATGCAGTTGCAGCAGGAGAAACCGGAACCTGGAGCGTGATAGGAAATAATAACGGCGGAATTAGTTTTACCAATGCAAATGCACCAAACACACCTATTGCAGTATCAGGAAATAATTCCGGTTCAACAACTTTTAGATGGTCAATTACAAATGCTTCAGGAAGCTGTACCTCTTTTGATGAAGTCACTATTTCTACTTTAGGAGGAAGAGAACCTGTTACTGCCGGTGGCGATATAACGCTTTCTAATTGTTATTCGGCTACACAAAATGTAAATTTAAGTGGCAGTTATAGCGGAAGTACACCAGGACAGCAACAAGGAACCTGGACGGTTGTTTCAGGACCAAACGTACCAACTTTTACTAATGCAAATGATAATAATACCAATGTAAACGGATTAGTTCAGGGAACTTATGTTTTTAAATGGACTGTTGCAGGAACTTGCGCCAATGGAACCGACGAAGTTACAGTTACAGTTCCGCCACCAACAGCAGATGTTACGGATGTTACAGGTCAAAGATTGTATTATTGTGATGGACGTACATCGACAATTTTGCAAGGAACGGTTCCGTTATATGTAAATGAATCCGTGCAATGGACTCAAACCGGCGGACCTGCTGCGGTAATTCAAAATCCTGCTTCACCAACAACAGTAGTGTCAGGAATGATAGCTTTGGGAGTTTACAGCTTTTTATATACTTTGACAAACAGTACTACAAATTGCATTAGTACCGCAACACATACGGTTTCTTTAGAAGAAATGATGTCTGTTTCCGGAGGTCCTGATCAAAAATTAGGCTGTAACGAAAGTTCTGCGACGATTCCGGTAACTTCCAGCGGAAGCGGCCAAATGAAATGGCAAATAGTTGACGGACCAATTGTAAATCCGCTTCTGAATCCTCCATATCCATCTTTTCCTACGGCTTTGGTCAATTTTTCCGGAAGCAGTATTGTTGTTAATCAATTAGAATTTTCAGGAACTTACATTATCAGATTAATTAAAGCGCCAAGTCCGGGAAGTCAATGTGAAACTATTTATGATGATGTTTCGATAGTTGTTTCGGCACAGCCAACGAATTCAAGTGCGGGAACAATGCAAATTTTGCCTTGTAATGCAACATCTGCAACTTTAGCCGGAAATATAGCTGTTAAAGGTAAAGGAAAATGGTCGCAGGTTTCAGGGCCTTCTAACGCAATTTTTTCGAATATTAATTTGCCAACTACAGCAGTATCTTCGTTAGTTAACGGGAAATATGTGTTTAGATGGACGATTTCCGGCGGAGAAGCCTGTGATGTAACCCAAAGTACATCAGAAGTTTTGGTTTCCAGTGCAACTCCTACAATTTCTCAGGCAGGAAATGATCAGTCTGTTTGTTTTGGAAGTAAAGTTCAATTACAAGGCAACTCCTTTTTAAGTACAGAAACCGGAACCTGGACAGTATCTCCAAGTGCCGGCATAACTTTTAGTAATATAAATGATCCCAATAGTACGGCAGATGGTTTGGCGCAAAACACAACTTATACTTTTACATGGACAATAACCAACGGCTGTGGTTCTTCTGCAGATTCGGTTGATGTGGTTACCAATAATACACAAGGAGCAGATGCTGAAGCAGGACCAAATCAATGTCTTGCAAGCGGAACAACTGTTGTGACACTGGCAGCAAATGATCCTTCTCCCGGAAATGGATTATGGATGCAAACTGCGGGATTACCGGCTGTAATTACAGATCCAGCCTTATATAATACTACTGTAACGGGATTAAGCGATGACGATTATGCTTTTAAATGGACTGTAAGTAATGTTGGCTGTTCTAATGGAGAGGATACTGTTGCTATAACAATTGCACCAGCTATAACTACAGCTCAGGCAGGAAATGATCAGAGTTTGTGTACGAATACAGCGACTGTAACGGGAAATGCACCTGCAGCCGGAGAAACTGGTTTATGGGAATTGGTGAGCGGAGGAGATGGCCCAATTATTACAAATCCAACAAGTCCAACAACTACCATTACAGGTTTAACTTCCGGTTCATGGGTTTATAAATGGACCATTTCAAGAGGAGTTTGTGCGGCTTCATCAGATTCGGTTCAATTAAATATTGATGAAACTCCGTCGCCTGCAATTGCCGGGCCGGATCAGGTAGTTTGTAATCAAAGCAGTGTAATTCTTGGAGCAACTCCGCCCGCAACAGGAAGCGGGATCTGGTCGTTAATCAGCGGACCAAATTCACCTGTTTTCTCCGATGCAAAATCTGCAACTTCGACTTTGTCAGGATTAATAACAGGAGAATATATTTTAGAATGGACAACCTATACAGGAATAAACTGCCCATCAAATAAAGATCAGATAAGTGTAAAAGTAACTGAAGTTGCAGCAGCAGGTTCAGATTTTGCGACTTGTTTGGAAGGACCTTTGTATTTGACAGGAAATGACGGAAGTACAGGAACGTGGACTTATGTTTCAGGAGGAGTTACTCCGCCCACTATAACTTCAACAGGAACCAATAGCGCTGCAGTTACAGGATTAACTCCCGGCGTTTATGTTTTTAGATATACTATTGCGGCACAGGGATCTTGTCCGCAATCTTCAGATGATATTACGGTTACGATTAACGGAAGCGTGTCAACACCGCCAAATGCGGGACCGGATCAAAATTTATGCAGTGCCGATTTAGCGATTCAGCAAATTCAGCTTGCGGCAACAACTCCGGATGCAGGAACTGTTGGAGAATGGACAATTCTTGCCGGGCCGCCTGTAGGAACATTTTCGGATATCAATGATCCAAATGCTGTTTATAGTAATCCCGGTTTTGGAATTTATGTTTTTAATTGGACGGTTAGTTCAGGAAGCTGTAAAAGTTCAGATCAGGTTCGTGTGATTTATGCAGATTCGCCTTCAACAGCAGATGCCGGAGCAAATAGTACTATTTGCGGATCTGTTGCCGAACTTGCTGCAACGCTGCCAACAGTAGGAACAGGACATTGGGATCAGGTTTCAGGACCTACGACAGCTGTTTTTAGTTCGGAAATTTTGCCAACCACGCAAGTTTCTAATTTAACCCAAACGGGAGGAACTTATGTTTTTAGCTGGACTGTTAGCAATGGTTTAATCTGTACGCCTTCAACAGATAATGTTCAGGTTATTGTAACGGCAGATTTGACTACGCCAAATGCAGGACCGGACCAAACTATTTGCGAATCGGCAACAGCTGCTTTGGCAGCAAATACAATTACGGTTGGAACTGGCGAATGGTCAGAATTTAGTGGTCCTGCAGGAGGAACATTTTCGGATGCTGCAAATCCCGTTTCGGGATTTACACCAAATGGTGCGGGAACTTATGTTTTACGCTGGACATCGACAAATCTTACGTGTGAACTTTTTGATGATATGACAGTAGTTGTAGATCCTTTGCCTTCAACTTCAAATGCGGGAACTCCAATTGTATTATGCGAATTTCAACCTTTGGCTTTAGCCGGAAATACACCAGCAATTGGAACAGGACTCTGGACACAGATTTCAGGGCCAACAACTGTGGTTTTTGAAACACCGGATTCGCCAACAACAAATGTTTTTGGAACTGAAGCTGGAGTTTACATTTTCTCCTGGACAATTACAAGTGAATCCTGTCCGCCGAGTTCCAGCAATGTTACGGTAACCATAAATGAATTACCACCGCTGGCAGATGCAGGAATTGATCAGACTATTTGTAATACGACAACAGCTACTTTAAGCGGAAATAATCCGGCGACCGGAATTGGAACATGGACATTCGTTTCGAATGCAGGAAATACAGCGATTATAATAAGTCCGAACGCTTTTAATACAACGGTTACCAATATTTCAACGGGAACAACAAGATTAAAATGGACGATTAGCAATGGTTCTTGTTCTGATTATTCTGATGAGGTAAATCTTGAAAAACCATCCGATTTAACAACTTCTGCTTTAACAAGTGATAGTACCATTTGCGAAGGCGGAACTTTAACTTTAAATACAAATCCGTCAGGAAGTTTGACTCCGTATAGTTATCAATGGCAAAATTCAGCTAACGGAATTACAGGCTGGACTGATATTTCGGGGCAAACTAATTCATCATTTATATCCGATAGTTCCTTAACACCCGGAGAATATTATTATAGAGTTCATGTTTCAAACTCCTGTACTCAAGTTACCAGTAATGTTGCCAAATTAACGATTATTCAAGATCCTGTTGTAACTACGCAACCTGTTGGAAACACGATTTGTTCCGGAAATACCCATACGATGGCGGTTGCGGGAACAACTACAAATACAGCCGCAGGAACAGTAACGTATCAATGGCAAAGTTCTATAGACGGAACTTCCGGCTGGACAAATGTAAGCGGAGGAACAGGCGCAAATACAGCTACTTATACAACGGCAGCTTTAACGTCAAGTTTATATTTTAGAGCTAGAGTTTCACAATCCGGAAGCGGATGCGAAACTTTTTCAGATCCTGCTTTAGTAAACGTAACTACAATTACAGTACAGCCAGCAACTCCGGCTGCAGTTTGTATTGGCGGAATTGTAAATATCAGTATAACCGCTTCGTTAAACGGAGGAAACGGAACATTGAGTTACCAATGGCAAAGTGATTCAGGTTCAGGTTTTGTGAATGAAACCAACCCGACAGCGACAACGGCTAATTTTATTTCTGATCCTTTAAATACGACAACACAATTTAGATGTTTGGTAACTTCATCGACTACCAATTGTGTTTTGACTTCAAATGCTGTAACAGCGAATGTTGTTCCGGATCCTGCAATATCGGCTCAGCCAAATGGTGGAATTGTTTGTACTGGCGGAACATTCAATTTATCGGTTACAGCAACAGGCGGAACTCCGGGTTTAAATTATCAATGGTACAGCAGTTCTGATAATGTGAGTTTTGCCTTGATTTCCGGTGCAACATTAAATACCTATACAACTCCGGCTTTAACCGCCGATACGTATTATAGAGCAGATGTTTCGGCGACAGGAAACGGCTGTGGTTTGGTTACTTCAAATAGTGTTTTGGTTGATGTAATTCCGGATCCGGTTATAACAACGCAACCAGAAGGAAATACGATTTGTGCAGGAAATACACATACCATGTCAGTTGTAGCTTCAGGAGGTCCGTCAGGCGGAATTTTGACCTACCAATGGCAAAGATCAACTAACGGAACAACGGGTTGGGCAAATACAACCGGCGGAAGCGGCGCAACGACAGCATCATATACAACCGGAGCACTGACCTCTAATTTTTTCTACAGAGTTAGAATCAGACAATCGGCTAGTGGCTGCGAAACGTATTCAAATGCAGTTCCGGTATATGTGGTAACCATTACTGCTCAGCCAATAACACCAGCAGCTATTTGTGTTGGCGGAACGATAAGCGTGAGTGTAACCGCTTCGTTAAACGGAGGAGCAGGCGCGCTTAGTTATCAATGGCAAAGTGATTCAGGTTCAGGTTTTGTGAATGAAACAAACCCAACAGCAACGACAGCTAATTTTACATCAGATGCTTTAAGTATAACAACACAGTTTAGATGTTTAATAACGTCATCAACAACAAATTGTACTTTAACATCAAATACAGTCACGGCAACAGTTGTTCCTGATCCCGCAATTACAGCAGAACCAAACGGAACTACGATTTGTTCAGGCGGAAATCATACTTTATCAGTAACAGCAACAAATGGTACACCAGGTTTAACGTATCAATGGTATAGCAGTTTAAATAATACAGCATTTACTGCAATTGGCGGAGCAACTTCAGCTACTTATGTAACGCCGGCTTTAACACAGACAACCTATTACAGAGTAGATGTTTCGGCAAGCGGAAACGGCTGTACCACAATCAGTTCAGCGGTAGCAACAGTAACTGTTTTATCAGCAGTATCAATAGTAACGCAGCCGGTATTAAAAACAAATATTTGCAGCGGTTCAAATGCAGCTTTAAATGTTGTTGCAGCCGGAGGTTCAGGGAATTATACTTATCAATGGAAAAGTTCTACTGTTCTGGCAGGCCCTTATACTGATATTGCCGGAGCAAATACATCCAATTATACAACGCCAAATTTAACCGAAACCACTTTTTATCAGGTTGTAGTTTCAGATCCTACAACAGGTTGTATTCCCGTTACATCAAGTATTGCAGCAGTTATTATTCCGAGTATAATTACACAGCCGGTAACTCCGCCAACAGTTTGTATCGGAGGAACGATTTCGGTTTCAACATTAGCTTCAGCAAATAATGGTTCGGGATCATTTAGTTATCAATGGCAAAGTTCTTCTGATGGAGTTACAGCATGGACAAATGTAACTGACGGAACAGGAGGAACCAGCTCAAATTATACTTCAGGAGATTTAACAGCAACTATTTATTTCCATTGTGTAATTACATCATCAAATCCAACTTGCACGCTTATTACAAATGTTGTAAAAGCAACCGTAATTCCGGACCCAATTATAACAATACAGCCAACAGGCGGAAATATTTGCGAAGGCGGAACATTTACGCTGACATCCGGAGCAGCAAGCGGTTCAGGAAATTTTACGTATCAATGGCAAAAATCATTAAACGGAATAATAGGCTGGGCAAACGTAACCGATGGTTCAGGAGCTAATACAACAACTTATACGACAGGTTCTGTAACCGCAGATACTTTTTACAGACTTGAGGTAACAGATTCGGGTATTGGTTGTGGAGTTGTAAATTCTGATCCTGCTAAAGTTGATGTTTTCGAATCTCCTTTAATTAGTACACAGCCAACAGATGCTGAGATTTGTATCAACACAACTCATACTTTTACAGTTGTTGCTTCAGGAAATGTTCCTTCTAGTACCATATTGTATCAATGGCAGACGGCTTCAGTTCTGGCTGGGCCTTATACCAATGTAACTGCCGGAACCGGAGGCACAACAGCTTCTTATACAACACCATCTTATGCAACTTCGGGAAACCGATATTTTAGGGTTTTAATTTCGCAATCGCAGGCTGGTTGTCAGACTATTTCGAATCAGGTAACTTTAAATGTTTTTGATGCGCCGTTAGCTCCTGTGGGAGATGTAACGCAACAGCCGTCGTGTGATAATGCTTTTGGAATAATAGCGATTTCAAATCCTGATTTAGGAACAGGATATGAATATAGTATTGACGGGGTTAATTTTCAGGCGAGCAATATCTTTTCGAATCTTACTCCGGGAGTTAAACAAATTGCTGTTAGAAAAATGGGTTTAACTACTTGTATTTCCGCAAGTACACCTTTTACTATTTTTAATAGAATTTGTGCTGTTCCTGAAACTTTTGCTTCCATATCAGGTGATGTGGGGGGAAATACCGGAACACAAACCATTTTAGATTCTGATTTGTTAAACGGTGTAATTCTGAATCCTGCAGACGTAACATTAACCATAAATTCTATTTCAACCTTTTTGACTTTTGATCCTGCTGCAAATACGATTTCTGTAGCACCGGGAACACCTGCCGATAATTATACTTTGACGTATACCATTTGCGAAAATGCAAATCCTGCAAATTGTTCTACAACAACTGAAACTATACAGGTAACCACAGCAGGAATTGAAGCTGTAATTGATATTGTTCCTGCTATATTAAACGGTTCTGTTGAGCATTTGGCAGTTATAAACGCATTAACAAATGACAAACTGGCGAGTTTACCGGCAACAACTTCAAATGTTCAAATTTCTATCATAAATCCTGCATTGCCAATTGATCCAGCCGTTTTATTAGTTCCTGTTTTAAATACGGCTACAGGAGATGTTGATGTGCCAGCCGGAACCGTAAGCGGACTTTATGAAATCGAATATAGAATTTGCGAAATAGGAAATCTGACGAATTGCGATATAGCCAGAATTGTAATTCCGGTAGGAACTGCCGTAATCGATGCAGATGATGATGTAGCTGAAAATATTAACGGCTATTTAGGTCAGATGAATGTTATAAACGCAACTACAAATGACAGTTTAAACGGCGTACCCATTACAACGGCAAATTTTGGAGATATTATAATTAAGCAAAATACTGCGGCATCTCCGTTGTATACAGGAGCAAATGTACCTGTATTTAGTACCGCAACCGGAAATGTAAGTGTTCTTGAAGAAACTCCTGCAGATACGTATTATATTACCTATACGATTTGCGAAAAATTAAACCCAACAAATTGCTCAGATGCCAGTATTGCCATCGTTGTAGATCCTGCGCCAATAATAGCAAATGACGATGTAGTAAATAATGTAAACGGTTACGACGGAGCCATAAATGTTATAAATGCCTATACAAATCCGGCTGGAGCCGATACTTTTAACGGACAGGTTATTAATATAAATCTGGCAGGAATTTTAACCTCTGCAATCATAGCGCCGGCGACTCCTAAAAGTCCCGGAGCTCCTGTTCCGGAATTATTGATCGCTTCAGGACGAGTTACGATTCCGTCAGGTACGCCAGCCGGACAATATCAGATAAAATATCAATTGTGCGAGAATTTAAATCCGGGTAATTGTGATGATGCAATTATTACCATTAATGTAATTGCGCCGGTAATTACTGCTAATGACGATACTGCTTTAAATGTAAATGGTTATGCCGGGGCAAATGATGTAATCAATGCTTATGATAACGATTCATTAAACGGAGGAACTCTTAATCTTCCAACAATTACTACAACAGTAATCTCAACTCCGGCGGGTATAAACGGAGGTCCGGTACCAACATTTGACAGCGCAACTGGTTTAGTTAGCGTTCCTGCAGGAACACCAGCGGGAGAATATAAATTTGTGTACAGAATTTGCGAAAATCTTAATCCAACAAATTGTGATAATGCAATTATTACCATTACTGTTATTTCGGCTCCTATTGATGCGGCTAATGATGCTGCATTTGTTCCAATTAATGGATTTATTGGCGATGCAAATGCTTTAAATGCTTTAGACAATGATACTTTAAACGGTTCTGCGGTGCTTCCTTCAGAAGTTACGATAACCAATATTATTCCTGCGACATCCATTAACGGAGGTTTGGTTCCGGTATTGAATGCCTTTACAGGAAATGTAAGCGTACCGGCGGGAACTTCAGCCGGAAATTATTTTATTACCTATCAGCTCAACGAAAAATTAAACTTATCCAATAATGATACAGCGATTATAACCGTTGAGGTTGCTGCTCCAATTATTGAAGCCAATGACGATACAATTGCAAATATCAACGGATATGTAACGACAAATAATGCGATTGATGTTTTATTGAATGATACGCTTAACGGAGCTGCGACTAACATATCTATGGTTAATATTACGGTTGATGCCGCTGCAACTCCAATAAACGGCGCGCAAGTTCCGGTTTTAGAACCTTTAACAGGATTTGTCAGTATTCCGGCAGGAACTCCGGCAGGAGATTATGAAATTAAATATCGCATTTGCGAAAAAATAAACCCAATAAATTGCAACGATGCTATAATCTTCGTTAATGTAATTGGAGCACAGATTGATGCTGTCAATGATTTAGCAAGTTCTATAAATGGCTTTACAGGAGCAAATAACGTTGTAAATGCTTTAACAAATGATACGTTAAACGGAGTTGCAGTAATTGCTTCACAGGTAACGATTAGCAATATTGTTCCGGCAACCGCTATTAATGGCGGTGCAATTCCGGTTTTAGATCCTTTAACAGGAAATGTAAATGTACCGGCAGGAACTTCTGCAGGAACGTACACAATTGAATATCGCTTAAGCGAAAACTTAAATCTGGCCAATTTTGACACGGCACCTATAACAATCAATATTATAGCTCCAGGTATTATTGCTAATAATGATTCAGTAAATACGATTAACGGATATATTGGTGCAAATAATGTCATCAACGCTATTACAAACGACAGATTAAACGGCGCAGACATTCAGTTAACTAAAATCAATATAATTTCAGTAAGCACCGCAACTCCGGTTGATTATGTTTCAGGAAATCCAATTCCGACATTAAGTACTTTAACCGGAAATGTAGATATTCCGACAGGAACTTCGGCGGGAACTTATGTCATTCATTACAGAATCTGCGAAAAATTGAACCCGGCGAATTGCAGTGAAGCTGATATTACCCTAAATGTCTCAGCCACAACTATAGATGCCGACAATGATTTTGCCAATACTATAAATGGCTATTTGGGTGCAAACAATGTTGTTAATGCTTTGACTAATGATGAACTTAACGGAACAGCAGTTTCTGCACTTCAGGTTAATATTCATTCAATAAGTACAACTCCGCCAGTAACTTCAACAAACGGAATCGTTCCTGTATTAGGTTTGTTAACCGGAAATGTAGATGTTCCGGCAGGAACTTCGGCAGGAACCTATGTCATTCAATATGAAATCTGCGAGAAATTAAACCCATCCAATTGCAGCCCCGCAACTATTGTAATTGTAGTGAATCAACCAGTAATTGTAGCCGAAGATGATACCATTACAAACGTAAATGGTTATACAGGAGCAAGTAATGTATTAAATGCTTTTACAAATAATGATACTTATAATGGTGTTCTTTTAACAGATGTTAGTTTCGTAACACCAACAATTGTAAGTCCTGCAACGCCAATAAACGGAGGATTGGTTCCAATTTTAAATCTTTCAACAGGATTGGTGAGCGTTCCGGCGGGTACATCGGCAGGAGCCTATCAAATTAGATATAAAATCTGCGACAAATTAAATCCGGCGAATTGCGACGAAGCCGTAATTAATATAATCGTGATTGCTCCGGTTATTGTGGCAAATGATGATTCGGCAGGAAATATCGTTGGTTACACAGGCGCAAACAATGTTATAAACGCTTACGCTAATGATACGCTAAACGGAGCAGCAGTAGTTTTGGCCGCTATTAACAGAACACTAATTACGCCTGCAAGTTCCATAAACGGAGCACCGGTTCCAGTGTTGAATTTATTGACAGGAAACGTAGATGTTCCAGCAGGAACACATGAAGGCGAATATAAAATAGTATATAAAATTTGCGATAAACTGAACCCGACAAATTGCGATGATGCCGTTATTACCCTAACCGTAATTGCAAATCCTATCGATGCGGTTGATGATATACCTTCGACAACATTTGATGGAGCTGTAAATACAGCAAATGCAGTAAATGTACTGGATAATGATACGTTAAACGGAGTTGCAGTAATTCCGTCCCAAGTTCAGATCGCCGTTATAGTTCCGGCAACTTCCATCAACGGAGGTTTAATTCCAATATTAGATCCAACAACAGGAATTGTTAGTATTCCGGCAGGAACTTCAACAGGAACATATACTATTCAATATCGCTTAAGCGAAATATCAAATATTACCAATAATGATACTGCGACAATTACCATTGTGGTTCAGGCGCCAATATTGGCAGTCAATGATTCGGCAAGTGCAATAAATGGTTTTGTTGGAGGAATAAATGTGGTCAACGCAATTTCTAATGACCTATTAAACGGCGTAACACCACAGTTATCTCAAATTACAATTAGTTCATTAACCACAACAAATCCTGTAGATTATGTTTCAGGAAATCCAATTCCGGTTTTAAACACAACAACAGGAAATGTAGATGTTCCGGCAGGAACTTCGGCAGGAACTTATGTAATTCATTACAGAATCTGCGAAAACCTAAATCCTTCAAATTGCAGTGAAGCTGATATTTCTATTGAAGTTATAGCTCCAACTATTATTGCCAATAACGATTCGGTAAATAATATTAACGGATTTACCGGTGCAAATAATGTTATAAATGCCATTACAAATGACAGATTAAACGGAGTAGATATTCAGTTAACTAAGATCAATATAACTTCGATAGCAACAGCAACTCCGGTTGATTATGTTTCAGGAAATCCAGTTCCGGTGTTAAGCGCTTTGACAGGAAATGTAGATATTCCGGCAGGAACTTCGGCAGGAACTTATGTCATTCATTACGGAATTTGCGAAAAACTAAATCCAACAAATTGCAGTGAAGCTGATATTACTGTAACGGTTTTAGCAACAAGTATTTTAGCCAATGATGATTTTGCCAATACGATTAACGGATATCGCGGAGCAAATAATGTTGTCAATGCTTTAGCAAATGATGAACTTAACGGAGTTCCGGTTTCTTTCACTCAGGTTAATATTCGATCATTAGGTACAATAACTCCTCCGGCTTCCATTAATGGAAATGTACCATTTATAAATCTGATTACCGGAAATGTAGATGTGCCGCCTTTAACAACTTCAGGAACATATACCATTCGATATGAAATCTGCGAAAAATTAAATCCGGCAAATTGTAGTGAAGCTTCAATTTATGTTATTGTAGACCGACCACAAATTGTGGCAGAAGATGATTTAATTACCAACATTGACGGATATCTTGGAGCTCCGGAAGTATTAAATGCCTTTACAGTGAATGATAAATATGACGGAGCAATTCTTAATGATATTAATTTGGTCGTTAGAACTGTCGTTTCTCCTGCAACTCCTATTGACGGAGGCGCGGTTCCATTCTTGCTTCCTGCAACCGGATTAGTGTCCATTCCGAAGCGTACATCTGCAGGAACATATCAAATTAAATATATAATCTGCGATAAATTAAATCCGGCAAATTGTGATGAAGCAACGATCACTATTCTTGTTGTAGTAGCACCAATTGTTGCAAATGATGATGCTGTCGATAATATTAACGGAAATACGGGAGCAAATAATGTACTGAATGCTTATGATAATGATACTCTGGACGGATTGCCAATGGATTTCTTAGATTTTAAAGGAACATTGCTTTCTCCGGCAAGTTCTATTAACGGTTCAGTTCCTGTACTAAACGAACTGACAGGAAATGTAGATGTTCCTCCCGGCACGCATGCAGGCGAATATTTTATTGGATATAAAATCTGCGGAAGATTAAATCCAACAAATTGTGATGAAGCAGTTATCAGAATCAGGGTTATTGCTGCGCCAATTGATGCCGTTGATGATAATGCAACCGGAATTAATGGTTTTGTTGGAACAGCAAATGCAATTAATGCTTTGGATAATGATACTTTAAACGGAGTTTTAGTAAATCCGTCAGATGTTCTGATTACCAATGTTATTCCTGCAACACCAATAAGCGGAGGTACAGTTCCTACATTAGATGCTGCAACCGGTATTGTTAGTGTTCCGGCGGGAACAACTGCGGGTACATATACGATTACTTACACGCTTAGAGAAGCGACAACTTTATTAAACAACGATACTGCCATTATAACAATTGTAGTAAACGCTCCGGCAATAGAAGCTAATGATGATATTTTAGCCAATATAAATGGTTATGTGGCAACAAATAATGCTATAGATGTTTTAACAAATGATACTTTAAATGGAATTATCACAAACCTGAATCAGGTAAATGTTTCGGTTGATGTTCCGGCAACGTCAATTAATAGTGGACCAGTTCCTGTTTTAGAACCTCTAACCGGAAAAGTAAGTATTCTTGCAGGAACTCCGGCAGGAAATTATGAGATTAAATATCATATTTGTGAAAAACTAAACCCAATAAATTGCAATGATGCTACAGTTTTCATCAGCGTTGCTGGAGCACCAATTTTGGCTGTAGATGATTCGGCACCAAATGTAAACGGATATGTTGGTGCAGAAAATGTTGTAAACGCAATTACAAACGATTTACTAAACGGAACTGCCGTTCAATTATCTCAAATCAATATAACTTCAATAAATACAGCAACTCCGGCTGATTATGTTGCGGGAAGCCCGGTTCCGACTTTAAATACTTTAACCGGAAGTGTAGATGTTCCGGCAGAAACTTCAGGCGGAACTTATACGATTTATTATAGTATTTGCGAAAAACTAAACCCGGTAAATTGCAGCGAAGCCAATATTGTTGTTGAGGTTACAGCAGCTTCAATTGTTGCCAATAATGATGTTGAGTTAAATGTAAACGGTTATACAGGATCAGCAAATTTATTGAATGTTCTGGATAACGATAGTTTCAACGATTCATCAATAGAAGCTAAAAAAGCAAAAGTTGCCATAAATATCAATCAAATTACAATTACAATTCTGGCACCGGCAGATTCAATAAATGGAAATCCAAACTTGCCATCTTTAGATCCTGCAACCGGAATTGTAAGCGTTCCGCCAAAAACACCGGCAGGATTATACCGTATTCAATATAGAATTGCAGAGAACTTAAATCCTTCAAATTTTGATGACGCAACCGTATTTATTACCGTAACGGCTACGGCAATCGAAGCGAATAACGATACCATTTTAAATATAAATGGTTTTACCGGTCAGGCCGATGTAATAAATGCGATTACAAATGACAATTTGAATGGAGCAGCGGCACAACTATCAGAAATTACGATTAGCATTGTAACTCCTGCAGCACCAATTAATGCAGGCCCGGTTCCGGTTTTAGATATCGCAACAGGAAATATAAGCGTTCCTGCAGGAACTCCAAGCGGAACATATACGATTAGCTATCAAATTTGTGAAAATTTAAATGCAGCAAATTGCAGTCAGGCTGATATTATAATAACCGTTATTTCAGGACCAATTATTGCAAATGACGATACAGCAACCGGAATAAATGGCGCAGACGGAGCAAATAATGTGGTAAATGTTTTAACTAATGATTTATTGGATAATACTTCGCCAACATTAGCGCAGGTCAAAATCAATGTAGTTGCTCAGGCAGATGCAATTTCAGGCGGAGCAGTTCCGGTTTTAAATACAGCAACCGGATTAGTAAGCGTTCCGGCAGGCACAACTTCAGGAATTTATACCATTGTTTATCAAATTTGCGAAAACCTGAATGCTGTAAATTGCGATCAGGCTGTTATTAAAATTTCAGTTTCTCAACCCTCAGTTTCAGTACTAAAAAGAGGTGTTTTCTCAGATACAAATGGCGATGGTTATGCACAGCCGGGAGAATTAATTCGTTATTCATTCCGTATCACAAATACAGGATCAATAGACTTAAACAACGTAACCCTTACAGATCCAAAAGCCACAATTACAGGCAGCCCGATAAGTCTGGCAGTTGGCGAATTTAATGTAACCAGTTACACCGGAACTTATGTATTAACACAAGCCGATATTAACACCGGATTTGTGGTAAATCAGGCATTGGTTACAGCACAACCTCTAGTTGGAACTGCAATTCAGGATTTATCAGATAGTGATAATCCATCGTTAATTGGCGATGATGACCCAACTGTTACACCAATTATTCAATTTAAAGATCTTACTTTAATAAAAGGCGGACAGTTAACAGGAAGCGGTGGAGTAGGTTCAGTAATCAATTATAGTTTCACCGTTAGAAACACAGGAAACGTTGTTCTTACCAATGTCGTGATAACAGATCCAATGTTAACCACTACTTCAATTGCGGTAACTCCGGGTACATTGGCACCAGGCGCAACGGGAACAGCTACAGCATCATATACCGTAACAGTGGCTGATGTGGCAAACGGAGCAGTTATTAATACAGCGCTTGCGATTGGAGATGATCCTGCAGGAAATCCGGTAACAGATATTTCAGACAGTACAGATCCTGCTTTAACCGGAGATGATGATCCAACAGTTATTGACTTAACAGTGAAACCTGCAATCGCCATTATCAAAACAGCCGTATTTAACGATGAAAACAAAAATGGTTATGCCGAAATTGGCGAAACAATAACCTATCACTTTAGTGTAACCAATACCGGAAATGTTGTCTTGGTAAATATTGTTGTCAAAGATCCTAAACCCGGACTTAGCATTACCGGAGGTCCAATTATCCTAAAACAAGGCGAGACAAACACAACAACATTTGTTGGTACTTATGTTTTAACCGCCAATGATATTGATGTTGGAAACGTCGAAAACCAGGCAGTTGCAGAAGCTGCAAGTCCTGACGGATTAACGGTAACCGACCTTTCTGATGATAATTCTAATTTCGAAAATGACCCTACAATCCTTCCTCTAAATGCTTGTAAGATAATTGTATACAATGCCGTCTCTCCGGATGGTGACGGTAAAAATGAAATGTTCAGAATAGACGGAATTGAATGTTATCACAATGCTTACGTTCAAATTTATGATCGCTGGGGAGTTTTAGTTTACGATGCTTACGGTTATGACAATCAAGCGGTTGCTTTCAGAGGTATTTCTGAAGGAAGAGCAACCGTTAAAAAACAAAAAGGATTACCGGACGGAACTTATTTCTATGTAATTACTTATACAACCTATTTAAATGAACCAGTAAGTAAAACAGGCTATTTATACTTATCCGGAAATGGAAATTAATATCATGTTGAATCAAATGGTTTTTTAATGAGTAATATATGCACCAAATAAATTATCTACTATGAGAACTAAATTATTTTCCTTGGTTATTATGTTTGTAGCTGCTTTGGGATTTGCACAACAAGACTCGCAGTTTACCCAATACATGTACAACACCATCAATATAAATCCTGCCTATGCAGGTTCTCGCGGCGCACTTAGTATTTTCGGTTTGTACCGCACGCAATGGATTGGTCTTGACGGAGCGCCGGAAACCAGCAGTTTTTCTATCAATACGCCCATAAACAATAGTAGATTAGGAGTTGGTATATCGCTGGTTAACGATAAAATTGGTCCAACTAACGAAAACAACTTATCTGCCGATATTTCATATACCGTTCAGACTTCTGCCGATTTTAAACTTTCCTTCGGAATAAAAGGAACTGCCAATATCTTCAATTTAGACATCAACAAATTGAATCCTGCAGATCAGGGAGATCCGCAATTTCAGGATCTGGACAATAAATTTTCACCAAATGTAGGAGCAGGGGTTTATTGGCATTCAGATAGGGCTTACATCGGATTATCAGTTCCTAATTTCATCGAAACCAATCGATATGATGATAACGATGTGGCGATTTTCAAAGATAAAATCAATTATTATTTAATGGCAGGTTATGTATTCAATCTGGATAAATTAGAATATATAAGATTCAAACCCGCTGTTTTGGCCAAAATGGTAGAAGGTGCGCCGCTTCAGGTAGATGTTTCTGCCAATTTTATGTTCATCGATAAATTTGTGGTTGGAGTTGCTTACAGATGGAGCGCATCCTTAAGTGCAATGGCTGGATTTCAGATTACTGACGGACTTTATATAGGATATGGTTACGACAGAGAAACCACTCATTTAAACAATTATAATTCAGGATCACACGAGATATTTCTGCGTTATGAATTCTTCAAAAATAATGGTAAAATGACAATCCCACGTTTCTTTTAAAAACAAGCACGATGAAAAATTATATACTACTATACCTGACAATTGTAAATGTTTTTTCATTTAGCATTTATTCCCAGCAGTCAAAGTTAAATGCCGGAGATAAAAACTACAGCAATTATGCTTATATGGATGCCATTAAAACATATCAGCGTTTAGCCGATAAAGGGTATAAATCTGAGGATATGTTTAAAAAACTGGGAAATTCCTATTACTTTAATTCTGATTTTGAAAATGCCGCAAAATCTTATAGTGATTTATTTGCGATGAATGTAGCCGTTGAACCCGAATATTATTATCGATACGCACAATCGCTAAAATCAACCGGACAAACCGAAAAAGCGAATAAAATTTTCGATGAATTCAATGCCGGAAATACAGCAGATAACAGAGTTAAAATTTACAAACAAGATGAAAATTATCGCGAAGAAATCGAAATAAATTCAGGACGTTATCAAATAGAAAACGCCGGAATAAACAGTAAATACTCAGATTACGGAGCATTTGTTTATAACAATAAAATATATTTTGCTTCGGCAAGAGACACAGGAAATTTTACACAGCGAAAACACAAATGGACGGGAGAATATTTTACCAATATTTATGATGCCGATATTGATCCGGCAACAAATCTTCCTTCAAAAGTAAACAAATTCAAAACGGAGATAAATTCCAGATTTCACGAATCTTCTCCGGTATTTACAAAAGATGGCAAAACGGTTTATTTTACCAGAAACAATTTCGTAAAAGGCAAAAAAGGAAAAGATACTACTCAGACAACCTTAATAAAAATATACAAAGCCACACTCGAAAAAGACAAATGGACGAATATAACGCCAGTTTCGTTTGCGAGCGATAATTACAGCACCGCACATCCTGCACTTAGTCCGGACGAAAAAACAATGTATTTTGCATCAGATATGCCGGGAAGTCTAGGACAATCGGATATTTATAAAGTCAACATTAATAATGATAACAGTTTTGGAACACCTGTAAACTTAGGAAAAAGTATCAATACCGAAGGAAAAGAAACGTTTCCGTACGTAACCAATGAAGATGAAATATATTTTTCATCAGATGGACATCCCGGACTTGGCGGATTAGATGTTTTTGTTGGTCAGATCGAAGACAACGGAACCATTAGCGGAATACAGAATCTGGGTGCCGATATTAATTCTCCAAAAGACGATTTTGCTTATATTATTGATCCCGTTTCCAGACGTGGTTATTTCAGTTCTAATAAAGATGGCGGGCAAGGTTCTGATGATATTTATACGTTTTTAGAAACCAGAAAACTAAAATGCATTCAGGAATTAGACGGAGTTATTACCAATGCAATAACAGGGATCATTTTACCCGAAACAAAAGTCAGTTTATATGAAAATCAAGTCCTCAAAAATACCACAATTTCAGATGCCGCAGGATTTTACAGTTTACCAATAGAATGCGGTAAAACGTATACAATAAAAGCCGAAAAACCGGATTATTCACCAAAAGAAGTTACAGCTACAATTGGAAAACTAAATGGAAAAACCAGTTTACCAATAACTCTGGACAGTGCACGCTGTAAATTGAAAATTGGAGACGATTTGGCAAAATGTTTTGGCATAAAAATGATTTATTTTGATCTGAATAAATTTGATATTGAAAGCCAGGCCGAAATGGATTTAGAAAAAATACTTGCCGCTTTAAAGCACAATCCAACCCTCAAACTCGATATTCGATCGTATACAGATAGCCGTGCCTCATTTAAATACAACGAAACCTTATCTGATAAAAGAGCAAAATCGACCGTAGAATGGCTGGTAAAAAAAGGCATAGATCCTAACAGATTAACCGGCAAAGGTTATGGAGAAACACAACTTGTAAACGGATGTTCTGATGGTGTAAAATGCACCGAAGAACAGCATCAGGCCAACAGGCGAAGTGAATTTATTATAATAGCAATATAATAATATTCAAAAAGATTATTTCTAAAATACTCCTTTAAATAGTAAACACCAAAACAAAAGCGTCTTGAATTTAGTTCAAGGCGCTTTTTTATGCGATAAATTCAAATCCTATTCCTCTTTATTTAATACTTTATTTTAAACAATAGTTTACATTTTACCGTATTATGTCGGTTTTATGACTTTCCGTGTCGCATCAAGAATAGATGATATTATAATTTTGCCCATTGAATAATACAGCAATGAAACATGAAATTCATTACCTGTAATTCTTGGATTTTAAGTCTCAGGTTCTTGTGATATAGATGTTTATGCGATATCTAAAACAACAAGTTTGTAAACTAATATTCAGCATCTCATAAAAATCTTTTTTAAGATTTGAATTTTCGAGAGATCTAAATCCAAAATAATGTTACCAAGATTTTTCTAAATAAAACTAATTAAAATTAATTATGGGAATAAAAATACACAAAATACTTATTTTACTTTTTTGTTTAAGTAGTACAATCGGCTTTTCTCAAAAGCAAGATAAACAAGTCGCAAGAGCAAATGCAAAATACGATGAACTTGCTTTTATAAAGGCGGGAAAAATGTATGAAAAATTGATCGAAAAGGGAAACAAATCGAAAGAAGTTTACGGTCGTTTAGGAGATACTTACTTTTTTAATTCAGATTATGCCAACGCATTAAAATGGTACACTAAATTAATGGAAGACGGATCTGATTATGCACCGGAATACTATTACAGATATTCAATATGTTTAAGAGCAAACAATCAGGCTGATCAGACATTTGCTGTCATGAGCAAATATTACAACAAAGCAGGGAAACCGGAAGAAGCTAAAAAATGGGACCCGAAAGAATATTCAAAAGCGATTCAGGAACAATCAAACAGATATGATAATTTAGATCAGTCAGGTGTAAATTCTAAAGTTTCAGATTTTGGAGTTGCATTCATTCCAAATGAAGAAGCAATACAGCAGGTACTTGAAATAGCTAAATTTGAAAAAGCTGAAAAAATCAGAATTATCAGAGAAAATGCTGCCAAAAGAAGAAAAGATGATGGCAATAAACTAGCAGCAAAAACAGAAATTGAAGATAAAAACAAGAAAAAAGACGATAAAATAGTAGAAAAACAAGATACTGAAGCTAAAAACTTTAAAAAACTGCCTAAGTATAAAGAAGTGATTTTTGCTACAGCCAAAGATTCCGGGTATTTTATTAAACGAAGAAATGATTGGAACGAAAAACCTTTTCTTAAGTTATATTCAGCCCAAATCAATGAGGAAGGAAAACTCGAAAATGCAAAAAAACTTGCAGGAGATATTAATACAAAATACCATCAAAGTACACCAGTACTGACAAAAGATGGTTTGACAATGTATTTTACAAGATCAGCAGAAATTGACAAGTCAAAAAATCCAAATTTAACAGTTCAAAAAGACACCAAAAAATCAAATGCGGATCTTAAGCTTTTTCAGGCTCAGAAAGTAAATGGTAAATGGGTTAACATACAAGAACTTCCTTATCCAATTAATATGGATGGAACTTCATCTGCGCATCCTGCATTAAGCCCTGAAGATGACCAGTTATATTTTGTGTCGAACAGACAAAAGAAAATGACAGATACTGATTTATATGTAATCAGCAGAAAAAAAAGCGGAGGATTTGCTAACAAAGCAGAATCTTTAGGAGAAGAAATAAATACATACGGCAGGGAAACATTTCCTTTTGTAGACAACAGCGGAATATTATATTTCTCTTCTGACGGACACCCGGGTTTAGGAGGATTAGATGTTTTTGCAGCAGCAAAAAACAGCGATGGTAAATATGTAGTGGTAAACGTTGGAGAGCCAATAAATACAATTAGCGATGATTTTGCTTATGTAATAGATAATGACTCTAAAAAAGGATTTTTCTCTTCTAATAGAAAAGACGGAACAGGCGATGATGATATCTACAAGTTTACAGAAATTACACCTTTAACTTTTCCATTTAAAGTTAATCCGGTTTATTACGGAACTGTAAAAGACAGTATCAGCGGAGAAGCGTTAAGTGGTGTTGAAATTGTAGTATATGATGATTTAAACCAGCCTGTTAAAACATTATTTTCAGACGAATCCGGTAACTATACAATTGATTTACCACCGTTGAAAAACCATACTTTCGAATTTAAAAAGAAAGGATATACAACAGAAAGAATATTTGTTGAAGGTCAGAAAATTGCTGATAAGAAAGAAATACCAGTTGCTTTATTTAATGAGTTATCAGTTATTGTAGATAATAAAGTAGTAACGCTTAAAGAAGGTGATAATCTTACAGAGAGATTAAAATTGAATCCAATTTATTTTGATTACGGAGGATATACGTTACGTAAAACATCTAAAGTTGAATTGGATAAAGTAATTAATTTAATGAAAACGCGTCCTAGTATTTCAATAGAAGTTAAGTCGCATACAGATAGCAGAGGTAAAGATGATTACAATTTAAGACTATCGAAAAACAGAGCAAAAACTACTATGGATTACATCATTATTGAAGGTGGAATTCCTAAAGACAGAATCTGGGGTGACGGATACGGAGAAACACAGCTTATTAATAATTGTGGTAACGAATCAAAATGTACAGAAGCTGAATATGAATTAAACAGAAGATCTGAATTTATTATATATATAAAAGATCAGAATAATAAATAGAAACTCAAGTTTCTAGGAAGATAGATTCGGTTGGTGAAAAAGGGTTTGACTTTTAAAGTTAGGCCCTTTTTCTATTTAATATCATTAATTAAAATTACCAAGTGTATTTTCAAATCTATATATTGAGATATAATCTTAAGAAGTATTGTTCTATAATTTTACATAAAAAACACCTTTCACTATTTAGAAATAATAGTGAAAGGTGTTTTTTATTTATTAGTTTAATTTAAAGAGGTAAAATTATTTAGTTACTTTTTTAAATCTCATCATTGGAACATCATTTAATAATAAATTAAGTTTTCCATCTTTGTCAATTGAGTAAGCATTAACTTTTTTGATCATTTGTAAAAAAGTCTGTTCGCCGCCACCTTCACAATACATCATTGTAGCTGGTCCTTGTTCTCCAAAAGTTAAAGATTTTCCTTTTAAAGTATATGGAGCACTATATCCGTTACATCCTGCATTTCCAGATACTTCTTTTGTAGATTCATTAAATTTTATAAATGGTTTTTTATCAGGATATAAACCTTCAAAAGCAATACGCGGACCAGAAATATATTCTAGTTCCCATGAAGTATTATAGAGATCAGCAGTTTTTGTGGTTTCTTTCATTGTGGTGCAAGAATTAAAAGATAATGCTAAAACAGAAACGAATAGTAGAATGTAGTTTTTCATAAAAGTGGATTTTAGAACTTAAAATTAAAGATTTTTAATAGATTATGGTGGAAATAAGGACGCTTATTTTTACTTAAACAGGGCTTTTCCCTTAAAAAAAGAGAATAAAAACATAAAATTAAAATCAATCTAAGATATTTTACGAAATGAGAATTCAGGATTTTTAAAAATAACTGCATTTTGAAAATTCTGTTATAAGCAGATTTAGTATTTTATTTATCTTTATAAAATAAATTTATAATTATGACCATACAGCAATTAAAATATATTGTAGCATTAGATGAAGAACGTCATTTTGCAAGAGCTGCTGAAATATGTATGGTTACACAGCCGGGACTTACGATTCAGTTAAAAAATCTGGAAGAAGAAATTGGTATTAAAATTTTCGACAGAAATAAAGTACCATTAACGCCTACATTACTTGGCATAGAAATTATAAACCGGGCAAAAAAGATTCTGCGCGAAGCGGATGAAATTCGGGATTTTGTGGTGAATGAAAAAAACTTATTAGAAGGCGAAGTCAAAGTAGGGGTAATAACTACATTATCTCCATATTTAATTCCGTTATTTATTAAGGCCATGAAAGAGGCAACTCCCAAAGTTCACTTTATTATAAAAGAAGCCAATACAGGACAATTAATGAAAGAACTGGAAACAGGTGCATTAGATGTTGTATTAATGGCGACTCCTACAGGAAATCCAAATTTGATTGAACACCCAATTTTCAAGGAACCTTTTGTGGCTTATCTAAATAAACACCATCCAATGGTTGATAAAGATTTTTATGAGCTCCAGCCAGGAGACAAAACCGAATTATTGCTGCTGCATAGCGAGTTTTGTTACAATGCACAATTGCTGGATATATGCGGAATAAAAAATCCGGGGAAAATAAAAGAACAGTTTACATATGATATTACCTCAATTGAAACTTTAAAGAATTTGGTTCGTGCACAATTAGGATTTGCCATTATACCGGAACTTTCTGTTTTGAATGAAAAGGATTTAGAACTTTTTAAACCCTTTAGAGAACCAAAACCGGTAAGAGAAATTAGCCTTGTAGTTTCTGATTCGTTTTCAAAAAAATTATTGCTTGAAAAAATGAATGAAGCAATCTGGAATTGCCTTCCCGAATCCCTAAAAAAAGATTTTGCTTACCGCAAAATACGTTGGAATGATTCGCCATATTTTGCCAAATCAGTAAGTGATTTTATAGCACAAAGTAAGAAAGGTTAAAATTCCAATATTTAAAATTCCAAATTCCAAACCTTAAGTAGTACCTAAGTAAATTGGAATTTGGAATTTTAAAAATTGAAATTTATATAACCGTTTATTTTTTAGAAGCAGCAATAATTCTAATGTTTCGCCGCCAATATATCTGTCTGCCGCTTTTTTGAGTGTTTTGAATAAAATTTCATTCGAAAGAATATATTTTTTTGCTTCTTCATTCATGGCCGCTTTTCTTAAAGCGCTGGCTCCTATAAGTAATAAATCTTGTTCCATTAATTGAATTGTTTTGTTGACTTTTTAAATGAAAAATAGTTTAGAGTTCGGTAGACAATGTCTGAATATACTTCTCAATTTCGCTTTCATTTCTTCTGTAATACGTCCATTTTCCATGTCTGGTCGCAATCAGCAAATTTACTTTTTGAAGCATCGTTAAATAATGTGAAACAGTCGATTGAGACAATCCTGTTTTATCCTGAATGTGACAAACACAAACGCCATCACTAAAATCAGGAACATATATTTGCTGCGGAAAATTATCTTCCGGTTTTTTGAGCCAGTTTAGCATATCTATCCGAATTTGGTTAGACAATACCTTATTTATTTCTACAATATCCATATTACAAATATATAATTATATATCGAGATATATCGATACGTTATTTTGCAAGTTTGTGATATTTTTAAAAATAGGATGAATTTAATGTTCCAGATTAGAAATAATGAGTTTTAAAAAGCTTCACCAATTCTGAAATAAATTCCCCAATCGCCTTTTCCAATAGCGGCATCAAGTCCTACATTAAATTTTTCGGTTTTAAAAGCCCTGTAGCGATATCCTACACCAGCTCCCGGATATAAATTCCAGTTGAAACTTTCCGTATCAGAACCATAAATAGTAGCAACTCCGGCAAAACCTACAAGCCCCATTTTTTTATTAAAGTTGTACCGGTATTCACCTTGTATTGCCATAAGTCCGTCGCCGCGATATTTTCCTTCAGAATATCCTCTCACATCTTCTCCACCAATAGTAACTTGCTGTTCGAAAGAAATATTTCCCAAGCCAAATTTTCCGGCAAAACGGGCTGCGAGAACATCAGTTCCGTTGCGCATCGGAAAATATTTATTGTATTCCGAGAGAATTTTACTGGCACTAACATCATTTCCAAGCCATTCCGGATAACTAATCCATCGCAATTTTATTTTCTCCCCTTTAGTAGGATAATAAACAGCGTCGCGCGTATCATACATCATATTTACCTGCAAACCATTTGTGTGAGATACCGAAGATGGCTGGATATCATCTTGATAAGCAGTATCATAATGTGCATAAGAATATCCCAGACCACCATATAAATATTTAATTATTTTACGCTGAAGCGTTACGCCAACAATTGTTTTTTTAGTGGCATAATCATAAAAATCAGGCGTATCAATATCATCCACATAAAATTGTGCGTTTTGATTTCCTGTTACAAAAAACAATTGCGCGCGCCAGGTATCTTCTTTAAAATACAATTTATTGAAAGAAGCTATAAAATAAGATTTATTGGTCGTATAAACGGCAGAAATACCAGACAAGGATTTAGGCGAAATAGTGTCGTTTTTGTCCAGTTTGTACATCATCATTGGGATTGCGCCAAACATAAAATCAAGAGTTCTGTTGTAATTAAGATAAGGCATTACATTAAAATCGATATTCTTGGCTTTCGCCGAAGTTTTAGTACTGTCGGTTACTTTTGTCTGACCCGATGCAAATGAGAAACATAAGAGCACTATTATGGAAGTTAAGATTTTCTGCATCTGTGGATTTATTTATAAGTTACTCATTATTAACTGTTCAATGTATTTCCGGACTGCATGTAAAAAGAATAAATATACAATTTTTGTGTGTATTTATTTATTCTTTATAAAACTTAAAGTATTTTTTTTTGAAAAACAAAATTTAGCTGAATCTTAGAGGTAAACTTTAATTACAGAGGTAAAATGAGTTTCTTCTTTTAGAATGTATTTGATTTAACTGATTGAAAATAGGGTGTTTATCCCCGTGTTTTATGGTTTCAAAACAATTAATTTTGGCATAAGATTAATTTCAAACCATTGTATAACCCCTAAAACTTTAATCATGTTTTATAAAGTAAAAAGCAGCGATACCTTATCGAAAATAGCCAAAAAGTTTTCAGTTCCGGTCAGTCTGATATTAGCTTTTAATAAGGATATCAAAAATGTAGACCACATTTTTGTAGGTCAGCTGATTCAGATTCCAAATGTTGAAGATGTTCCTGAAGAAGTGAAATCTACAGAACCGGAAAATCCAAATAATTTTATCGTACGCGCACGATCTGTGGTCAATCACGGCATTAAATATAAGTTAGGTTCGGGCGGAATGAATCCTGCCTTAAAAGAACCTACATCTAATAATGAATGCGATTGCAGCGGTTTTGTTTGTTGGGTCTTTGGATTATCCAGAAAATCAACAATACCATTTTATAAAAAATTTGGTGGTTGGATCTACACAGATTCAATGGTTGAAGATGTTAACAGCCAGGCCGGTATTTTTGAAAAACTAACGATTCCGGAAGTTGGATGTATTGTGGTATTTGGAGCAGGCTCAAAAATTGGGCATGTAGGTATTGTGTCTGAAATAGAGAATGGAAAAATGAAAAAAGTGATTCATTGCAGCGCAGGAAACTTTTCAAAATTCCACGATTCGATACAGGAAACAACGCCAAACGTATTTAACAGAGCAGACGCTTTATGGGGAAGATTTACTCAGGTTTGATCAAATTAAGAATGCTGTGGTATAAAAAAAGAAATATCTTAATTGATTATGTTATTTATATAATTATAAGAAGCAGCAATTTATCTCCATAAATAAATTATTTACGACATAAACACAGAAATAATTATGGAAATATAAATACTAAAAATCATGGAAAAAGAAACCAATATTACGCCCTCATTTTTTTCTGCTATTGTAGCAACCGGAAAAGATCTGGCTGCCTTATTAAGAGATTTTGTGCTGCTTATTGTTTTTATTGCCTTATTATTATTTCCAACAACCTTCAATGATATCATGATAAAAGCCGGTTTTGAAGAAGGAAGTATTGTGGGCATGAAATGGAAAAAAGGAATCACGAAATCTGATATTGCTTTAAAAGAAGCTCAGGCAACTATAAGCGCTCAGGCAAAACAATTAGACAGTACTTCGAAGCTTTTGGCCGAAGCAAAAAAGGAAACTACAAATCCGGATTTAAAAAAGAAAATCTCAGATATTCAAACCAAAAGCACGGAACTAAAAAAGGAAACCAATCTTATTCAGGCTTCTGTAAAAAAGACAATTTCGTCTAATGCTGTTCTGGTCGAAAATGCCCAAAAAGCTGTAAATGAAAATAGTGCATGGGGCGTGATTTTGGGCGGAGATTCGAACCTGAAAAGTGCGCAGGACGAAATTGGAATTATGGATAGAAGATTTGGAATTCCAAACGCTGTTATCTATTTCAGACAGGGATCTTACCGAAGTATTGCAATCGTTAATGATCGATCTGAAGCCGAAGCAATATTGCTCAAAGCAAAAAAAAGACGTCCGGATGCTTATATTGTTCCAATGTCGACCTGGTGTAAAAGTTCTGTTCAAAGAGAAGGTTATTTCGAATGCGCCAGCAAATAAAAATATAAAAGATATTAATTGATTTTTGGTAATTAAGAAATACCTATCTTTAAATTGATTAATATTTTTCTTATTTAAGAACTTAACTTTTAACGCCAAAACAATTCATGAAGATATTTTTTATTAAAGCAATGTTGTTTGTAATGTTCTTAACTTTTTTTTCCTGCGAAACCAAAAAACAAAAACCGGAGCCAAAATCATATAAAGCCGGTGTTATTTTATCTTTTGATGATGCTTATGTAGACGAATGGTATATGGCAGATCAGGCTTTGAAAAAATACTCTTGGAAAGCCACTTTTAATGTCTGCAGAATCGATTCGATAGGAAAACCTCAGATACAAAAATTGCTGCAAATGCAAAAAGAAGGTCATGAAATTGCGGGTCACGGTTATCATCATTACAATGCCGTAAAATTTGTTCAAAAACACGGAATCGACGCTTATGTAAAGCAGGAAATAGATCCTATGATTGTTTCCATGAAAAAATTATCGTTTAAAGTTACGTCTTTCGCTTATCCGTACGGAGAAAGATCTGATGCACTTGACAAAGCATTATCGTCTAAATATAAAATTATAAGAGGAAGGGCTTTTGGAGGTGAAGTTCCTGAAAAACAAGACAGTTATTTTAATAAATCAAAAATTGTATTTGCGTTTGATATCGATAACAGCCACATTCATTTTAGTATTCCGTATCTTTTAGAATTGTTGGATTATGCCAAAAAGAACGATAAAATTTTGATTTTATGCGGTCATAAACCAGTCATAAATGTTACTGAAAATTATCAAACAAAAATTGAAACCTTAGAATTTATTTGTAAATATATGAAGCTTAATGATCTTAAATTCTATACTTTATCTGATTTGGATGATTTGCTTCCGCAGCAATAATATTTTGAAATAGAAAAAACAACAATCCAAATGAGATAAAATCCAATATTTTTCCAAAAACGTAAACAGTGAATTGAACTTATCTCATTCAGGACGATCGTTATTTATATGTACGAATTAATCTACTTTTTGGTTTAAAAATAATTCAATAATTTAAACCCATAATTTGAAATTTTATGGGATAGATTATTTAACTACAGTTGCTTCCAATTCCACTTTTAAAGTTTCAAAAAGGCTTTTTACTTCCAGTAAAGTTGTGGCTTGTTTCATGCCATGTTTCGCAACCCAATCCTGAATAAGATTAAAATGCGGCCAAAGTTCAGCAGTATTTGTAGTGTAAATATTTAATCTAACGATTCCTTTGCATTCGTAGCCCGCCTGTGTGATTACTTGTTCCAGATTTTTTAACGCCAGTTTTATTTGAGATTCCATGTTTTCGTCACTTGAAATTCCGTCAGCACTTATCGCCGTTTGTCCTGAAACATAAAGTGTTCCTTCCGGATTTTTTACTTCTACGGCTTGTACATAACTGCGTTGGTTTTGCCATTCCCAAGGATTAATTGCTCTTTTTTCCATTTGTTTTCCATTTTTAGTTTGTGCCAATATTGACAGCGTTGATAATAACAGTAAGGCTAAAAATTTTGTTGTTGTTTTTACGATTACAGTTTAAAATTTGTACTGCAAAATTGTAGATAACAACCGGAATAGCGTCTTGACATTCCTCACGAATTTGTAGTGAGATTTGTCACATCAGGAAGATAATCTGCTCAGGGTTTCTCGGGAAACGCCTAAATAAGAAGCAATTAAGCTTTTGGGAACACGTTGCGTAAGAGATGGATATTGTTTTAGAAAATGCTCGTAACGTTCTTTTGAGTTAGAAGTCTGCCAGGAAATTATCCGACGTTGAGAGCCCAGAAAACCAAAAGTTGCTTTTTCCAGAAAAAAACGTTCCATTTTTTGCAAACCATCACATAACTTTTTATAATCTTCAAGCGTACAGCAAAGTACCTCAGTATCTTCCAGACATTCTAATGACATTGTAGCTTCGGTTTGAGTAAAAAAGGCATAATAATCACTTTCCCACCAATCTTCCATAGCAAAAGAAACAATATGCTGTTTTGCTTTATTATCGGTGTAAACTAATTTTAAAAGTCCGGAAATTATAAAATAAGAATACTTTACAGGATGACTTTCCTGAATAAGAAATTGATGTTTCTTAAACTTTTTGGTGGTAAAATGAGTGGACACAAAAGCAAACTCATCATCTGTCAGCGGAATTATTTTTTCGATATGTTCTCTAAGATTTGCTTGCATATAAAGTTCAAAGTTATTGAAATATGAGCGAAAGTCCTAAGAGTAAGAATAACTGTTTGTGCGTATAAAGTAACACAACCTTAATCCAGCCATAAAAACAATTTGATCCTGACAAATTACTTTCGTTATGAAGTTACCTACGACTTTAAAAAGAAATAAATTCAATTGAAATGAAAAGAACAATCACCCTTTTTTGCCTCCATTTTTTAGTGTTTGTACAAGCGCAGGAATACAGTTCATCAAACATACATTCGCATAATGATTATGCCGGTAAACAGCCATTTTATGAAGCATATGCTAATGAAGCCGGCGTTATAGAAGCTGATGTTTTTATAGTAAATAACGATTTGCCGGTTGCCCATAATTCAAAAGATATTACAGCTTCTAACACGCTGCGAAGTCTTTATTTAGAGCCGCTTTCTTCGAAATTAAAGGATTTAGACGGAAAAACATATCCGGATAATAAGCCTTTAATTTTAATGATTGACATTAAATCTGATGCTGATGCAACCTTAAAATTAATTGCTGAACAACTAAAAACATATCCTGATCTTATTTCGAATAAAAACTTAAAAGTGCTTATTTCGGGAAACAGGCCAAATCCGGCAAACTGGAAGGATTATCCTGAATTTATTTATTTTGACGGAAGACTGAACGAAAATTACACATCAGAACAATTATCGCGCGTTGAAATGATTAGTGAGGATTTGAAAAGAATTGCGTCCTGGAATGGTAAAGACGCAATGACCAAAACTGATTCGGAAAAAATACAGGCGATCATTAAAAAAGTTCACGATCAGCATAAAAAAATCAGATTTTGGGCTACGCAGGACAATGCAAATACCTGGATAACTTTAATGAATTTAAAAGTCGATTATATTGCAACAGATAATGTTCCGGAATTGACGCAATTTATCAATGCCAAAACACAGAAATAAATATTCAAAGAGTAGAATTTATCAGATTAAAAAGCATAAAAAAATCCCATTTTATATTGATGGGATTTTTAGTTTTGTTTATTAATTATGCCGAAGTAAGTAATTAAATCCATTCTCCAGAATCATTATAATCATCCGGTAAATAAGTGAGATATTGCACCATTCTTGGATTTTTGCCTTTGTTTGGGGTTGCACAATGCGGAAGCTTATTATTCCAGATTATAAAATCGCCTGCATTACCAATTACAGGTTTTGGCTGCAATGTTTTAAGGGCTTTTTCTCTTGGGTTTTCATCTGGTTCAAGGTTATCAAGCCAATGATTTATTTTGTTATGAAATCCCGGAACACAATGAAAAGCGCCATCATCAGCGCCACAATCTGTGAGATAAAGCAATCCCTGAAGTCCAAATTTTATAGGCTGTTTTAAACTGGTATCCCAATGAAGCCTACTTCCTAAAAAAGTAAAGCTGTTAGTTTCAGGAGGATTAAAACTCACTTTATCAATGGTTTTATATATTTTGGATGTGTTATAAAGCTGTTCGTATGCTTTTTTTATTTTTGGTGAAAACCTGTTTTTGTTTAAGGTTTCATGATCAAAAAAATTAAGCATTAATCCTTTTTGATTTTCATGTGTTTTATACCAGGAATCTTTTTTGTCAGGATCCATTTCTAAAAAATCCCAAATCGCCTGTTGTGTTTCTTCGCAGTCTTTTTTTGAAATTGCATTTTTTACTATAACATACCCGTTTTCGTTCCAAAACTGGAGATCTTCTTCTGTGAGGATATTATCTTTATAATCTTCAAATTCTATATTTTCGTTTTTCTTTCGATTGTTGATCCAATTTTTAAAAGTTTCAAAATCAGGTTTTTCAAAATATAAAAACTGTAAAGTATCATCCATACTAATCCCTAATTGGTATAAGGTTTTAATTTCTTCGTTCCAGCTCGTATTATCCGAACCAGAAACTTCAGAAGGATAAAGCGCGCGTTTCCATAATTTTTCAAGATTAGTCCAATTCATATAATTTCCTGATAGTTTATTTTTCACGATTGTTTTACAGTTTCATTTTCTAATAATGCCAATTGACAAACAAAGGCTTGTTCATCCATGGAAATTTTATAACAGAAAAAGTAAAGGGAGATTTGTTTATTAATACATCATAAGCCTTATTGCTTACCGTAAGCTGCCATTTGTCTTCTAATTCTAAAAGCAAACCGTCCCGAACGAGCCAGTTGCCTCTAAATCCGTCTATTGAAGATTTGCCAATTGTAGGCCAATGCTCAATTACAGAGGTTATCAATCCTTCGATAAGGTGTTTGTCCTGTTCTGAAATTTCTATTCTATCACTAACAGAATCCGTGAGTGCTAAACCGCATAATACTTTATTGAGCGGCAAATAAGCTTCTTCTGTTTCGGTTAATCCGGTAATAATATATTGCAAATATTGTACGGCATCTTTTTGTTTTTGCAGCGTAACAAAATGTTTATCTTCGACAAGATGAAGCCTTTCAAACACCATGATTAGATAACTGCTTAAAAGTACAATTCCTGAATTTTTGACTGAAATGGGATTATTATTTGAAGGCTCATATTCTTTTAATGTTATTTTTATCTCAGAAGGTTTCCCCATTTTGTATCAATTATTAATTGGTGTATAAAGGATATAAAAATAGACATCTTTTGCGAATAGGATATAAGTATTTATACCTGATATGGGTTTTATCGCAATGAAATTTTATAAATTTTGGATATAAAAAAAATCCACATCATAATTTGATGTGGATTTGAATATCTTTATTTTGTAAAATATAAAATTTTAATTTTCGCAAAAAGCGCCAATTTGTTTCAAGTGTCTTTCTGTCTGGTATTTATTAAAGTTGTCCCATTTTGGAGGGAAACTTGTTTTTTGTCCGTACATCGCATCCAGGCAAACATTGTCGTCTTTGTATTTATCGTGTAAAACAGCCAGAATTTTAAAGAAAAATTCATCTAACATTACGATAGCTTCAAATTCAGATTTTAATATATTGTAATTTTCATCTGAAGGATTCAATAGTTGAAGTAAATTTAAAACTTCAGCTTTTTCATCTTCATTGATTTCGGTTGCATAACCTGATTTTAAAGTTTTAAAAACCAAATTATTCCAGGCTTTGCTATCATGTCCCCACTGAACATCCGGCAAGTTTAAAGAATGCTCGCAAATCAAAATAATAGAAAAAAGGACATCGTTTAAATATTCAGCCGGAAATTCATCAAAACTTCTGAATTCGAAACCGCTTTGGTACATTTTTTCCTGATTAAAATCAAGACCAACTTCCGAAAGCATTTCATATTCCATATCTGCCTCAATCTGATCGCGCCACCAAATATTTTCTTCTTTTTCAAATTTTAGCAATTTTCTAAAATCATCAACATTATAGGTCAGGATTTTACCTTTTGGCATTGCTTTATTATAAGTTCCAACACCAATATAGCGTGACATGGCATTTCGCATAGAACCTAAAGTAAATTTTTTGTCTAAGCTATATGTATCACTTATAACGCCCATAATATCAGGACTTCCAAGAGTTGCTATAAAAAAAGGCTCAAACCATTGCAATAAATAAATGGCGTTTGCGTGTGTTTTTTCAAATTCGTTATAATCAACAATTCTGCTGTCTTCTGTTAATGACGGCAAAGTTATATGAAAATGATACGTTCCATTATTAAACAAAACCAGGTTCTCCTGATTGGTCATGAACATATTAAGACCATTGTTGTAATCCGGAAAATTTAATTTTCCGTTTAAAACAGATGATTCGTTGATTTTATCCAAAAACAATTTCTTGGTAGCTTTTAATTCTTTGCAGGAATCAGCTATTGTTCTGTTTTCAAAATATTTGGTTACAAATTCGATAGAATCACCATCAAAATGTACAGAACCCATCGTTTTGTTTCTTTGGGTAATCATACTTTGAATGTTGTAAGGCTGATTCTCCAGAAAAAGTTCCATAATAGATTTTCCTAAATATTCAGGATTTTCCAGTGGTTGTGCGCTTACTTCGGCAGTTTCAGTATCAGCAGAAGGTTTTTTTGCTGATAGTGTTTTGTGCTGATAGTTAATGTCAAGTTTTTCCAGCGAATGACTATTCATCATTCGGCTCACTTTGTAGTTTTCATTCAAACCAAAAGCTTTTTTCAAAATAGGAGCTAAACTTTCCGGTTTATAGCATTTTCTGTAGTCAATACTATATTTTTCAAAACCGATTTTTTCTTGTATAAATTCACCAGAAACTATTAGGGATTCTTCAAACTGCATGTAGGTTTCGTTTTCTAATCCTATTCCCCAATAATATTTTTTTGTCTGATTGTCTTTCATTTATACTTACTTTCTTTTTTTATGGTTAATTCAAGTTCTTAAAGTCATTCTTTTTTATTCGGAAATACGAATATAATCTCTTAAAAATCAGAGATAAAAAACTCTTAATGGATTCAGCATATGTTTGCATCCATTAAAAAAGTTTTGATTTACTTTTAAAATTATAGGAATCTATATTTTAGTCTTTGGAATTTTGCACTTTTTATCGACTGAAAGGCTGAGAAAAAAGTAAATTTTTATAATGGGGTTATAAAATTACTTTTGACATTAATTACTTTTATATCAATAATTTAAGCAGAAGAATAGCGAAATGGCAACTTTTGCGATCCTTCTTTTTTCCAAGTTGCAAAAGTAGTTTTTTATTATGTTATTTCCAAGTAGTTAACACGCTGAAAATCAATATTTTTTTGAAAGGTTAAAACAAATATCTTTACTGTTTTGTTTATTCATGGTAATAAAAGACGTATGAAGAGTATAATTCATCATTCCACCAGTCTTTTCGAACTTCTGAAAAGTAATTATAATTTAATTTCCCTGCCTGAGATTGTAGCGGATATACTACTTTTCCGTTTTCGCGATACGCCTTATGCAGATCCGATTCGGGAACAACAGGAACAATATGTCCGGAAAGTCCTTTTTCTCTTCTTTTGGCACAAATTATTCCAATTCCGCCATTAGCATTTACCTTATTCTGAATTTCATCAGCCGTAAACATTCTTTCCCATCCAAAATTAATTCCCCATTGCAAAAACCAATCGTGTATCGCGCTGGAATAAATGCGATCAACAGTCTGCTCAAAAACAGGTTCTATTTCTTGTCCTTTCAAAACTTTTTCCAGAGATTCATCCGTCCACCAAACTGTTGGAAGATAGACTTTTGAGAAATAACAATAATCGTAAGAATACACATTGCAATACGTATCTTCAACCGTTCTTTGATACCTGATATTGGTTTCAACATCAAGTTTGTCAATAATTTTGGCAATACTTTCTTTTTTGCTTGCAAGATTGGTCAAATCCCTAAACGGAATACTGGGATCCATCATGGGTTTTTCCTTCATTTCCATGGAATCTAAGCGAGATTCCGTATCCGGTAATAAATCGGCTTTTTGTATGTGAGAATATGTTGTTGGATTATTTTCCAGAGGTAACGATGCTACTGATTCTATATGTTTTTCCATTTTGACTTCTTAAAATTATTAACCAACAGTATCGAAATTTATATACTTGCAGGGTTATTTTGTCAGCTAAAAAAGTAAATATAACAATTTAAATTTTCTGAAGAGTTTTAGGAAAAGAAATTTAGCAGAAAAATTAACCTGTAAAAAAATCCTGTTTCGTCGTGAAACAGGATTTTTTTGCAGAATGAACTTTACGATTAAAATAATTTAGTCCAAGTTTTTTTATTATTAAGGATTTCCTTCACCACCACTTGAACCATAAATTTGGCCTGTTGCGTAGCTGGCATCATTTGCGGCGAGCTGTACATAAATAGAAGCAAGTTCTGCGGGTTGTCCGGGTCTTCCCATTGGGGTTTGTCCTCCAAATTCTTTAAGTTTTTCCATTGTAGCACCTCCGCTAACTTGTAGCGGAGTCCAGATTGGTCCCGGCGCAACGCCATTTACCCTGATTCCTTTTGGCGCAAGCTGTTTGGCCAATGATTTAATATAATTTGTGGTAGCCGCTTTGGTTTGTGCATAATCATATAAATCTTCAGTTGGTGCGTATGCTTGTACAGAACTGGTTCCAATTATTGAAGCGCCGGGTTTTAGATAGGGAAGTGCTGCTTTAATAATCCAGAATGGTGCATAAATATTGGTTTTCATAGTCCAGTCGAATTGTTCTGTCGAAATATCCAAAATTGATGCATGTGTTTGTTGTCGTGCTGCATTATTGACCACAATATCAAGTCCGCCGAGTGCTTTTTGGGCTTGCTCAACAAGTGATTTGCAGAATTCCTCATTGCGCAAATCTCCCGGAATTGCAACAGCTTTGCGTCCTTCGGCTTTTATTAGCTGGATAACTTCTCTGGCATCTTCTTCTTCGGTAGGAAAATAATTTATTGCTACATCAGCGCCTTCTCTTGCATAGGCAATTGCTGCAGCCCTGCCCATTCCGGAATCACCTCCTGTTATCAGTGCTTTGCGGCCTTTAAGTCGTCCTGTACCTTTATAGCTTTTTTCGCCGTGGTCAGGCCGCGGATCCATTTTACTCACTAAACCCGGCCATGGTTGAGATTGTTCTTTAAATGGCGGTTTGGGATATTTGGATGTTGGATCTTCGGTACCATTCGAAATATAAAATGGATCGGTATTTAAGGCATTTGCCATTATAGGATTAATTGACGCGGTTGCAAGTACTGCGCCCATACCCGTAATTGCAGAGCGGCGGGATATTACGTTTTTTGCCTCCATAATAAATAGATTTAAAGTTCTTTATGATTTGTAAAACTCTTAATTATCGTTGATAATCAATCAAATATAAAAAACGCGCTATCTATCTTTTTATAGAATTATCATATATTATTACAGAAATATAATACGGGATTTTGATAAATTAATTTAAAGGATTTATTTGAGGCTAATATAATCTCATTCTTTATACAATATAATAGTCGCTTTATAACCTGTACCAACATTCCATTGGCTGGCTTCAATCACAGCGCCTTTGTCGTCATACACCTGAAATTCAGCCGTATTTGGCGAAGCAGAACCTTCGTTTAAAGCTTCAAAATCGATTTTATTGATTCCTTTTACCAGATTTATTTTGAACCCTTTATATTCGCCAACCAAATTTACTTCCGGCTCAATAACTTTATCATTTAGATAAACCCTGATTTTATCGCCATCTACAAAAGCAGCGTCACGATAACGTACTGTTGATGTAAATGAACTGGTTACAAAACTTCCTAAATATTCATTTCTTCTATAGAATATACCTTCAACATTGGCTTCTTTTTTATACAGGATATTATTTTTATAAAGATCATCCGGATTAATTTTCAAAACAATTGAATCTTTTAAAGGTGCAGGATCTGCGGTTGGCGGCGTATTTGCCGGAGGCGGAACTTCCTTCACTTCACCATTTTTAGACTGAATTGGTTTGTATTTGCCATTTAGTTCTTTTTGTGCATATCCTTGAAGCGAAATACTAATTATAGTAACGAGGAATAATATTTTTTTCATACTTTTTTCATATTAATAAAACAAATGAGTCGTTATAACGAAACACATTAGGTCTCTTAATAAAACATTTAATCAATGGATTTATTGCCTTTGCAGGGAATATATTTCAAAATTTAAATAGAAAACAGTTTTGTTGGAATAAAAAATCCTGACTTTCAATGAACATGAAAATCAGGATTTTTTGAAACATAATTTACTTATTTCTTAACAAATTTGTAGCTTTTTGCCGGACTTCCGGGCGTTGAAACTTTTATCATATAAACGCCGTTAGTCAGATTATTTACAGGTACTTCTGAACTCATTAAATCCTGAGCATCTATAGACGTTTTCCAAACCTCTTTTCCGCCCATATCGTACACAGATAAAGCAACCGGACCATTTATGGCATTGTCAAATTTTATCCTGAAAGTTGTTGATGCCGGATTCGGAAATATATAATTAGTCGAGGCAATTCCCCAATTATATTGCGGACTGCTTAATGTTGATCCCAGGGAAATGGCATATATCGCGGCATCAGCTTTTGGTAATTGCACACTTAATGTACCTTGCGCTGTGCTTGTAGTACCGGAATATAACTCTTTTACGGTATAATTTCCGGAACCCAAACCAAGACGGCTTAAACTAACATTATTGGTTGCAGCAGCATTACTGTAATTGAATACAGCGACATAAGTAACGTTATCCTGTGTCGCCGAAAAAATGTTGGCGGCATTGTAACCCGTATTACCATCGGCAGGAATAAAATGCATGTCGTTACGGGCAACATTCATAACATCATTATTCTGCAAAAGATTTTGTGATTTAGCTTTCCAGGCTCCTGCAACTGAGAAATCATCACCGCTTGTAACCGTTCCCGTTACGACGCTGCTTAGTAATCTCGCACGGTTTTCGCCATCAGATACAGTGCCAAATACAACGTGATCAGCATCAAGATAATCATAAATCTGATTTTGCCACCAGCCATAAGTTGTACTGTTAAGCGTATAATCAGTATCGCCAATGCTGCTGTATGCATCGCACGCAATACGACGTACATGAACATATGGACCTGTTGCCAGATTAGGCGATATTGCTGCTTCGACCAGCATTGTTCCGTTAATTTCATCGATTAAATATTTCATTCCTTCCTGATAAGCTTCCATTCCGGTGTGTAATTGGTAGTTTACAAAACTATCGGCTTCTATGCTCGCGTGCGTCAAAAAGTCGACTTTTACCATTTCGAATCCTGCAGCTTTAAAGCGGTTGATAAAATAGTGTATTCTGGCTTTAGTTCCCGGACTTGTAGGATCCATGGCATAAGCGCCGTCGAGCTCAAAAGGACTTCCGTTAACAATTGTCCAACATTGGTTATAATTATAAGAACTGCCTTCGACCTGACGGTTGTATTTGCCCCAATCTACAAACGGAGCCCAGTAAATTCCGGCCTTAAACCCTTTGCTTTTTGCATACGCAACAAATTGTGCCAATTGCGCATCGCTCATATTATCCCAATACGAATCAAGGTCTATAAATAGTGTGTTGTCTTCGGTTTTGTATGCCGGACAATCATTATGAAAAAAGTCTACAACAGCATTTACCTTCGTCTGATTAATACTGGTTTGCATAGCACCCCAACTGTTCCAGCCAATTGGTTTTGGCGCAGTCCAGTCAAAAATATATTTAGGCTGAAGCGCTGCGTTTGCTTGTGCAAATTCCTCAAAACCAGTTCGCCAGTCATCAGTGGCATTTATAATTACTTTTGGCGAAGCGCAACTCGTCTGACCCACATTTACCCAACCATGACCACGGGTATCTCTAGTAATTTCTTTTTTGGTCCATCCTGCAATAACCGAAACATAGGCAGACGATGTGCCAGCGCCGTTTACCGTAATACCGGTTTTCCATTTTGTATGTTCAAGAGATCCAATAACTAAGCCTTTGCGATTGGTATTGTTATAAATATTAGTAACCTCAGATGCCGTAAAATCGGCTAAATTAAGCGGATATGCATTATAACGAACCCATGCGTCATTATCATAAGGAACAAATACTGCTCTGGTGTCTCCGGTACCAAAGTTTGGCGTAACCTGATAACTTGTTAATGGTGACATTTTATAACAGTTAGAACCGTTTCCGGTAAGAACTACTTGTACGGCCAGATAATTTTTATTGGTATAGGTATAAAAAATTTGCTGCATTCCCAGTGTATAATTTCCACTTAAAGTGAAAATATGTTTGGTGCCGCTGCCAATATTATCTGTAAAGGATTGTGTGGTATAAACTGCCGAAGCAAAATTACTGCTCACATATTGCTGATCGCTAAAAGCATAAGCCGATGCATTGGTAATTACCGTCGCGCCATTAAATTTTACGCTATAGGTTTTAGTGCCCAGATTGTAAACTACGCTATTATTGGTGCCAAAAGAAACTGTTTGTGTACTTGAGGAACTAATAGGCGTTAGAACAAATTTATCCAGATTAGGCGCCCATGTACTCGTGTTGTCCCAAAGCAGGGCAGTGGTTCCGCTGTTTAGATACACACTTATGGTTTTTGAAGCTGCAGTGCTCCATCCGCCACTTGGATCGCACGGAATAACTATTGTTGCAGCTGAACCGGCAGTTAACCGAATTGTTCGCGGATCGCCCGTACAATAAAATAATTGAAGATTATACCAACCTGAGGCCGATACAGTTGCATTTACCGAAACACTGCTGTTTCCGCCCAAATTACCGACTATTTTGTTGGAGCACGCATCACAATTCTGAATATTGGCGCTATTGGTGAGCGTTCCGTTTTCGAATTCATACGTTTGGGCTGAACTATATATTGCTACGAATAACAATAGTATGGTAAGCAGCGATTTAAGAGAACATTTTTCTATTGTAATTTTTTCTTGCATAATAATTTAGGTTTAGTTAGTTAAGATGCAGTACTATACTATACTGTGCTACAATAATAAGAAAAATATTAATATATTGTTAAAAAATAATTGATTTAATTATTTCACAAAGAGTAAATTGTGTTTATAGTTGATGTTTGCTGGTATTATAATTAAAAAAGAAATTTAATTTTAGAAAATAAAAAGCATAAAAAAAGCTTAATCCATAAGAATTAAGCTTTTTCAGATACTAAATTAATTGTTTGAATTAGTTGCTTTTCTTCAAAGCATCTATTAATTCTGCCATATCAACAATTGCATAAGTAGAGGAATAATCAGATACTGCATATGGTAATATCAGACTATTGTTATGAATAATGGCGCCGCATGAATACACAACATTCGGTACATAACCTTCTCGTTCATCTTCAAGAGGCGAAAGCAGCGGTTCTTTTAGTCTTCCTATTTCTTTAGACGGATCATCGAGATCAAACAATGAAGCGCCAATACAATAACGTCTCATTGTACCCACGCCATGCGTAATAACGAGCCAGCCTTCTTCGGTCCAAAGTGGTGATCCGCAATTTCCTATTTGTGTAAATTCCCATGTATAACGCGGTTCCTGAAGAAGAACAGGATTGTTCCATTGTGTCACTCTTTCAGAATACATGATATAATTGTTAACGCCATCAATTCTGGCAAGCATGACGTATTTGCCTTTTATTTTTCTTGGAAACAAAGCCAGGTTTTTATTTTGAGCACCAATTCCGTGCAAAGGCATTACTCTAAAAGTATAAAAATCTTCGGTAGAAATAAGTTTAGGCAATATCGTGTGACCATTATAAGCGGTATAAGTTGCCATAACACGAACCGAATCATCGTCATCGACAAAGCGAACAAAACGGGCGTCTTCGATACCACGGCTTTCAGAGTCCGAAATTGGAAAAATAACACGTTCTGTAATATCAGAATCATGTTTGAATTCTAAATCATAAAATGATTTTGCCAGCCAGATTATTTCGTTTAATGCAGTTCTTCTTTCTTCACGAATTGACGGATCGCTTAAAGCTGTATTTACCATACTTTTCAGAACAGCATATTCAAATTCATCCGGCAAATCCTGCATGATTTGCGTAATGTATTTGTCTTGTGTATGCATTTCGGATAATTTCAATAAAAACCTTTCTTTATTAAAAAAGCTTTTATGCATAATTTCGGCCTTGTCAATATTATGACCAATTTTCATTACCTGAAGGTTATTGTTTTTATCGAGAATTCCTCTTCTAAAAACAATTGATGAAATATGGCCTTCACCAGTTGCACGAAAAGAAATGATAACACGTTTTTCACCTTCTTCTAAACCCGACTGATCAAAATCTTCAACTATAGAAGGATTAAAAATAGCGGCAGATTCTATCGCATATTCCATTGTGCAATAGGACCCAATAAGCATTTTTCTGTTAAGGGATAAAGCTTCATAATCAATTTGCATGGATTCGATTACGGGTCTTATTTTTTCGCAATGTCTAAAAAATATGGCTGAAATATTTCGATGACGTCTGGCAAATTCACGCAGCGTCTGCTCTAAGGTTTCTAATACTTGTTTTTCGTCAAGCATCATTATCCGTATGACCATTTGTTGGGTCCGTTCATCACCATTCATAAAATATCGGGCAACAACTCTTTTAGAATCGGGGGTGAATAATATGTTTTTACGGATGACTGATACTCGCATAGTTTTATTTTTTAATTATAATAGTTAAGTGCATTTTTTATGGTATTGAAAAATTACTTCGGGTATGGTACATTCATATTTGCTTAAAAATGTAGAAGTGTACCTGTTTGAAGCAAGATCAATACTTTAGATTAATCATATTTATAAAACAAGTTAGTGATTTTAACAAAGAAAAAAAACTTTATTTTAAAACTTTTAGCACTGTTTTATTTTTCAAAGAATGCCTTGAGTTTTAAATTTAAATGAAATCTGGCTTTAAAATGGAAATTGTTGCGACTTCATAAACAGACATTCAAAAAAAATATTTAAAATCATTATGTTTATTATTGTTCTGAAAATCAATAGTTTAAATTTATTTAGGAAGGAATTTTTAAATTTTTATTCCTTCAATAACTAATCTCTTAGTTAAATAACTAACAAATTAGTTTGTCTACTAATTAATTAGTAGTATCTTGCACGAAAATAGTAAACCATGATAAAACTAGCCAAACGAGAAGAACAAATCATGCAGGTGTTCTGGGATTTGAACAAAGCCTTTATAAGAGATATAATTCCATTACTGCCAGACCCAAAACCACATTATAATAGTGTGGCAACAATTGTAAAAATATTAGAAGAAAAAGGATTTCTGAATCACGAAACAGCTGGAAATATGCATTGTTTTTTCCCGGTAATTACGAGAGAAGAATATCAACAATTTGCATTGAAAGATGTTGTGAGTCAGTATTTTGATAATTCTTATCCTCGAATGCTTGCCTTTTTTGCAAAAGAGCAAAAACTTACAGAAAAGGAATTAGATGAAATCGTAAACATCATTAAAAAAGAAAAAATATGATACCTTATATTTTATATACAGCCCTTATTCTTTCAGCGTGTTTTGTGTTTTATAAACTGCTTTTGCAAAAGGAAACCTTCTTTTATTTAAACAGATATGTATTGCTGACTTGTATGATATTGGCTTTTATTTTGCCTTTGGTGCCGGTTCCTCAGCAATTATCGTTTAGAAAATCTTCTGCAGAAAAACATATTACAACTGTTGCAGCTCCGGTTAGTAAGATTGAAACTGCAGCGTTAAAAAAGAATCCTGTTCATGTTGAGCCAACACTTGTTGAAGAGACCAAACAAAGCATCAATGTTGAGTCAGTTTTACAATGGCTGGTTTATTTGTATTGGTTTGGCGTGATAATCTTTGGGTTAAATTTTTTAATGCAGGCCGTTATTTTGCTTTACAGAGCTTATTCACAGTCGGTTATTCAGGATGGGAAATTCCGTATTGTTGAAATTACAGATGATAAAGCGCCTTGTTCCTTTGCCAACAATATCTTTATTAATCCGGAAAAATATGAGTGGGAAACGTATAATCAGATTTTGCTTCATGAAAAAATTCATATTGAGCAAAAACACACGATAGATCTTCTGCTTGCAGAGGTGGTTCTTATTTTTCAATGGTTCAATCCTTTTGCCTGGCAATGGAGAAAAGCATTAGAAATTAATCTCGAATTTTTGACAGATGATCAAATGCTGAAACAAGATACTGTTGAGAGAGAAAGCTACCAGTTTAGTTTGCTAAAAGTAGCCGCGCCACAATTCCCGTTGAGTCTTACAACCAATTATAATCAATCACTATTAAAAAAACGAATCATCATGATGAACTCAAAAAAATCAAACGTGCACACCACATGGAAATATTTTTTCCTATTGCCCTTAATGGTGTTGTTTGCGTGCCTTTTTAATCAACCGGCAGCGCAAAGTCAAACCCTAGCTTCTCACGAAAAAGAAGAAACGGAACACCATTCGAACATTTCACACGGAATGAAAACCGAAGGGGATTGGTTTGCCACTATCAAAGGCAAAACTGTAGAAATTAACTTTAAAAGTAATGAAAATGATAACAATTCTTCGAGCACTTTTCAGTTAAGCGATTTCGACAATATTCCAAGAGATAAACAAGGTACATTTACGTTAACAAGAGAAGCGGGAACAATGACTTTTACCGGAAAATTTGAAGGAGATAAAGGAATGGGAACTTATAAATTTAGCGCCAATTCAGCTTATAGCGAAGCAATGCTTAAAGAAGGAATTGTGGTTAAAAAAGATAATGATCTTATGGTTTTCTTTTTTGTGAATATCAAAATAGCATATGTACAAATGCTGAAGAAAAATGGCTTTAATGATATCGACAAAGACCAGCTTATTCCGCTTGCCGCCTTAGATATAAACGAAGCTTATATTATGTCTATTAAACAGGCAATTCCTGATATTGATCTGGATAATATGGTTCCTTTTAAATCATTAGATATTGACAAAGCTTATATTGAAGAAATACGCAAAGCGGGTTATAAAGATTTGAGTCCGGGAAATATTATAGCTTTAAAATCTCAGGGTATTGATGGTAAATATATTTCTGATTTTCGTAAATCTGCGAATGATATGGCTAGTAGTGAAAATTCAAATCCGAATAATAATAGCGACGAAGTAGATGCTGATGTTATTGCATTTAAGTCCCTTAATATTGATAAGGATTATGTTGATTCATTCAAAAAAATAGGATATAAAAATATTTCAAATAGTGATTTACTGGCTATGAAATCTTTAAATGTAACACCTGAATATGCAAGCGGATTTCAAAAAGCAGGTTATAAGGACATCAAAACAGAGGATTTGATCGCAATGAAATCCTTGAATGTAACACCTGAATATGCAGGTAATTTTCAAAAAGCAGGATATAAAATCAATGCCGACGATTTAGTTGCTTTAAAATCACAAAATATCACGCCGGATTTAGTACAGCAATATAAAGAACTTGGTTTTGATGATGTGAGTATTGATGATGTTATTGGCGCAAAAGCAACTGGTGCTACACCATCTTTTATTAAATCAATGAAAGCAAAAGGACATGATTTTAAAGACCTTAACAAATACATTCAGTTAAAATCTGTTCTTGGAAATTAAAAACAACAAAACTCGTTGTATGACTAATAAAAGGCCCAAACCGAAAGGAATGGGCTTTTTTGCTTTTTATAGGTTTTATTTTGAGTTTGACTATTCATGAATATTGAAAACTCAAGTTTTATTTATTAAGCATTTAACTTAATATAATTATTGTTTAAAATATTTTATCTTCGTTAAATAATAAAATTTAGACGATTTTTTTCTTCTATTTGTCAGGTAATTTCGAAAATCACAATCTCTATGAGAGCTCTAAAAAATCTAATTATTCTTTTTCTTATAATAAGTTGTGCAAAAAATAAAACAGATTTAAATCAGTTAGAAAAGTCTAAAATAAACATTGAACAAAAAACTTCAGAAGATTTTGATTCCTTTTTCAAGTTTTTTTCTTCGGACAAGAAGTTTAGAATGATGCACATAAAATTTCCTCTTGAAGGATTTAATTCAGATGAAAATGAATACAATTCAAAAAATAAACCTTACCAATGGGAAAAGGAAAACTGGCTTTTTTATTCTGAAGAAGATTTTGAAAACAAGAAAGGCCCGGATGAGATAAAAAGAAAAACAATTAAAAAAGATTCTACAACAATTTATAGAATTTACAAAGAAAATTCCGGATATGATATTCAATATACTTTTAAGAAAATTGATAACAAATGGAATTTGGTATATTATTCATATAAAAATTTTTAATAAGATAAAAAATCACTCTTATGATTAATACTGCATTTAAGCCCAAACCGAAAGGAATGGGCTTTTTAATTAAGTAATAAACTAATCTAAAAATTATTGTTAGCATATTTCTTTTTGTTAAAAAGAACTAAACTACCCAAAACTTTGAATTTTTGATTGGGCAATTGAGGATTTAACAATCAGCCAGTATTTCAATTGAAATTTTATTATATATCAAAAAAAAGCATCTAAAATTAGCGAAATTTAGTAATAAATAAAAAATAAATTTTATTTAATTAATTGATAATAAGTTATTTGTAATTTAGGCGTAAGGATTGCTTTATTTTTTTGAAGGCATATAAAAGCAGACTAAATTATAAAACCCTCATTAATAATCAGCTATTATTCATCAAATATTTTAATCTTATGACAAAATCAAAATCCATAATTCTGATCCATGGAAACTTTGTAAACAACATAAGTTGGGCAAAGTGGAAAAATTATTACGAACAAAAAGGATATACGGTTTACACACCGGCGAATCCGGGTCACGAAGGAGCTCCTGCCGATTTGAGAAATCAGGTTCATCCTGCGCTTATTAATACAGGATTTATAGATGTGGTTGAAAACATTGCAAAAATGATTGAAAGTTTGCCCGAAAAACCATTAATTATCGGACATTCTATGGCAGGAATGGCAGCAATGAAATTGTTAGAACTTGGTAAAGCAGCAGCTGCTGTAAGCATAGATGGCGCGCCGCCAAAGAATGTGTTTCCTCCTTTTGCAACATTAAAATCAGTTTTGCCTGCATTTGGTTTTTTCTCGGGAAAAAAATATTTTATGGGAAGCCGTGAGTGGTATAATAACTGCTTTTTCAATACATTGCCCGAAGCAGAAAGAGCAAATGCTTTTGACAGCGTGGCAGTTCCGGAAAGTTTTAAAGTAAGCAGGGAATTGGTTCTGAATTCATTTTCGAATATTGATTTTGCAAAACCGCACGAACCAATTTTATTTATTGGCGGAGGAAACGACAATATCTTTCCGGAATCGCTTACGACAACCATTGCAAATAAATACAAAGACAAAAACAGCCGTGTTGATTTGAAGATTTTTCAGGGCAAAAGCCATTTTATTTGTGGTGAAAAAGGATGGGAATTAGTGGCAGATTATATTTTAGACTGGTACGAGAAATTATAAGCAATTCAATTTAAAATCAATTAATAACGGAAACTATTTTACCGAGGATTTAAAAAGCGTCGAAATTCCGGCATTAATTTTACATGCCGAAGACGACCAAATTGTTCCTTACAAAACTACTGCTTTAAAGGCCCCCGAACTTTTGAAAAACGTAAAACTTATTAATATCCGGGTTTGTGTCACGGAATGCCAACGACAGATGCACCAACAATCAATGCGGATATTTAGCTTTTATAAAATCCTGAGAATTCGGTTTTAAACTGGAAGATACTCATAAAACAAAAATCCCCTTTCGTTTCCGGAAGGGGATTTTTGTTTTTATCTCACATATACCTTAAATTTTAAATTAATACATTTTCTAACATGTTATGTCTAAAGAATTGTCATTTTATGAAATTTTGACTTTTTTTACTTTAACGGATTTATTGACTTTGTCTATAATGAAAAATTTATTTTACGCACTTTTTAACCAGACAAATACTTATCAAAATTTTGATAATTAATTAGTATTTAATTGGTTAAGTAAATGCTTTTTTTAAATTTTTTAACAAGAAAAAATATGATGTTTTGATGGAAAGAAAATATATTAATATTGTGTTAATTTTTTAATCATTTAATTTTTAAAATATTAATTATTAATGATTATTATATTAATTTATTAAAAATATGCTAAAATGATTATGTTGAATAACGTTTTTAACTAATAACTGACTAAAATAATAATTTACATACTTACTCGCTTAAAAAAAAGAATTAACCCAAAAAAGACTAATAATCAAATGAATAACGATCAATTATTACAAGATATAAGGAAAAGAAAAATATTATTTTATTTATATCTCATACTATTTATATTCACATATACTGTTAGTTTTTCTCAAACAAATTCTTCGTATGCCCCGAAAGTAAACAATATACCAAGCTCACCAGAAGCAGCTTTATTGGGGCGTTTTGGAGATGTGCCAATTGGCTATTATACAGGAACGGCAAACATTTCTGTTCCTCTTTATACCATAAAAGAAAATAGTGTGGAAATTCCTATAAACCTTAGTTACCACGGATCGGGAATAAAAGTTGCCGATGATGCAACATGGGTAGGTTTAGGATGGAGCCTGGAACCGGAAGGTTCTATTTCTCAAGAAATTAGAGGTAAAGAGGATATTTGGGATAATGCTAACAACTATCTTGGTGGTTATCTTGATGAATATACAGCGTTTAAAGCGAGAATAAGTAGTGGCGCCGGATCTGCCGAGTTTGCCCATCGTAAAATATTTCAGTTAGGAATGGCACACTGGCAAGGATGCAATAGTCAAACAGGTCTTCCTGAAGGATATGCATATGATGCGCATCCTATTATGGGGAGTTTAATGCAGGGTAATGGCGAACCGGATATTTACAGTTATAATTTTTCCGGATATTCAGGTAAGTTTTTTATAAATCCTGATCTAAATAAAATTGTTCTGATAGATAAGAAAGACGAGATTATTTTTGAAAATTTAGGAGGAGGAGCCGGATTTAAGGCAACAACACCAGATGGGAATATTTTTCTATTTGATGTCATCGAAAAAGCATATGGTATTGGAGCTGTAGGAGGTGATGAATATGCAGGAAAAACATATAAGTTAAGTACAATTCAATTAACAAATAATAAAACAGTAAACTTTCAGTATACAAACAAATTGATTACTTCCCGTTTTAGTTCACAGGATCCAATAGCTCTTAATTATATTTGTAATACTAACTCTCCACCAGATACACATCCTATTGTTATGCAATTATATAACAATAGTGAGGTAAAAATGCTTCAAAAAATAACGTCAAATGATGTTATAATTAATTTTAATTTGGGAGATCGCCAGGATCTAATGCAGAATACGTCTAATGTGGCTATAAATCCACAAAAATTAGAATCTATCGATATTCTTTCTGCCAAAACTAATAAAAAAGTTAAATCTTTTCAATTTGGATATTCTTACTTTTTATCCAATGAATCCGCGGACTCTAATACCTACTTGGGTAAAAGATTAAAGTTAGATTCTGTTAAGGAAATTGGATATAATGCAAATGAAACTGCTGATAATACAAAGCCCGCTCATTTATTTGAATATGATATGAGTGTGCAGTTTCCTGATAAGAATTCGCTGGCGATCGATTATTGGGGATATTATAATGGACAGCAATATAACACAGGCCTGTTTCCTGATTTAGATTATTTTAATTTTTATAACAAGCCTTCGCTTCTTACCTCGTATACAAAATCAAACAGATATGCTGATAATACGAAAGCTAAAGCAGGTTTGCTTAAAAAAATAACGTATCCAACCGGAGGATTTACAGAATTTTATTATGAACCTAATTCCTTCACGAATCAGTTTATTCCAAATAATGCAGATTTAAGCCTTATTCATAAAGCGCCTCGAATATTGGATCGTAATGTTGATTATGTTACAGGTCCAACTGTTAGTACGCCTTTTGCATTAAGTAAATCTGTTTATATTCATTTTGAGAATAAAATTTTCAATGGTTATGCCTATCCTGCACTTCCTGCTGCCACCCAATATACCACTGAGGAAATGCAAGGCTCTTTTATTGAGTTTAAAAAAATTACAAACGGTGTAGAATCACTAATTAAAAGATGGGATTTAACATCTGTATATAATGCAGATTTTGAACGAGACCATCAAAAAGTATGGACTGAGGATATTTATGTTCAATACGATAATGATCCTTCTGTGAGATATACTGTAACGGTATATATGCCTGGAAACAAAGATACTAAGCCAGATGATCATTATAATGTAGCTATGGTTCAATCAATGATTAGTTACGATGATGATACAGGTGTTGATGCATCTACCACTATAGGAGGAGGTTTTAGAATTTCGAATATAAAAAATTACACAAAGACCGGAACTATTGCAAGCAATAAAAAGCTGCTTTATATAAATGAAGACGGTACTTCGTCAGGTAAACTTTTAAGTGCCTTTAAACCTTTTCAGGAATTAGAGATGTTCTGTAATTATTGTGGTTTGCCTAATAATGGATTACCAACTTCGAGATCAACCCGATTTACAGAGTATTTGCTTTCTCCTACTGATTTTGGAATGAATGGTAATATTGTTGGATATTCAAGAGTAGAGGAAATTGAATTAACAGCAGATGGATTGGATAACAACGGAAAAAAAGTATACAATTACTATAACACACCAAATTTAACCAAGAAAGGTTTCCCTCTGATTGAATACCAACAAAATGGTAATCTTTTACTTGAAACTTCCTTTGATAAATCGGGAAATAGAGTAAAACAGGAAGAATACGCCTATACCAACCTACAAAGCTGGCAACTACCTTTCGAAGGTATAAAAATTATTTACCATAGTATTGGAGGAGTTGATTTGGGAGATCCATTTTATACTAGTGATTCAAATAGTTCGTATGTTTACACTTACGAAACGTATCCCCTGAACTCATATTGGTATGCTAAATCAAGTGTTTTAACAACTAACTATCTAAATGGGGGATTACTCACTAATTCTGAAAGTTATATTTATAATTCTAAAGGAAAAATCAGATCTGTAATAAACAAAAACAGTAAAAATGAAACTTTAAAATCAGACAGTTATTTTGCATCTGATCCGGAAATGGCTGCAAAACCAAATGCATTTAATTTAACTGCAAAAAATATGATTAGCTCGCCTTTAGTTACGCGAACGTTTAACGGAACCCAGCAGCTATCGGAACAGGAAACTCAGTTTGGACTTTTTGGAAGTCTTTTATTACCTCAATATGTTTATGCCGGAAAAGAGTTGGCAACTGAAAAAAGAGTTACTTGTGATAAATATGATTCTAAGGCTAATATTCAACAATATACTCTGGAAAACGGAACTTTTGTGACTATTTTATGGGGATACAATCAAACAAACCCTATAGCTAAAATTGAAAATGCCAGCTTTGTGCAGGTAGCAGCTGCTCTGGGAGTAACACCAGTAGGATTAGAAAATTACAATGAGAACGATATAGCAATAATCAATAATTTACGTAATTCATTACCTGGTGCTTTGGTTACGACTTACACTTATGTTCCGCTTGTGGGCGTAAAAACCATTACAGATTCAAAAGGTTTAACTACTTATTACGAATATGATAGTTTTAACAGACTAAAATATATAAAAGATCACAATTTTAATGTTTTACAAAAATATTGCTATAATTATTTAGGTCAACAAACAAATTGTACAGATACAGCTACCGAAACTGTTTATAAAAACATTTCTAAAAGTTTAACTTTTAACAGTCAGACTTGTCCTGCAGGCTCAGTTGGATTGCCAACGGTTTACTCAGTTCCTGCCGGAATTTATTCCTCAACAATATCACAAGCAGATGCAAATGCTCAGGCAGACAATGAGATAGCTGTAAACGGTCAAAGCTTTGCCAATGCAAACGGAGTTTGTTTAGCACCGCCAGAAGCGCCAACCGGACTTACCTTTATTACTGCTACTACTTCGTCAATAAACTTTTCATGGTATGCTAGTGCAGGAGCGACCAGTTATAAAATTTATAAAAATGGAGTATATGTCAGTACAGTAACCTCGACCGCAGGTTCTTTATCTGGGTTAAATGCCTCAGAGGTATACAGCGTTCAGATATTGGCTGTCAATATAGCTGGAGATGGAGCTTTATGTGCTTCTGTACCAATGAGTACCTTACCGTCTTCACCAACAGGTCTGACTTTTAGCAGTGCTACAGGATCTTCTATTAATTTTTCCTGGTCTGCTGTTACGGGAGCAACCGGATATAAAATTTATAAAAATGGCATTTACGTAAGCAGTGTAACAGCTCCAATAACGACAGGTTCCTTATCAGGACTCGTTACATCGACTGCTTATAATGTTCAGGTACAAGCAACTAATGAATCGGGAGATGGTGCCTTATGTAGTGCTGTTTTGATGAGTACATTACCATCAACTCCAACAGGATTGGCATTTGTGAGTGCAACAGCCAGTTCAGTAAACTTTTCATGGTCAGCTGTTACAGGCGCAACTAGTTACAGAATTCATTCGAATGGTAGCTATGTAAGTACTGTAACTGCACCTACTACAACAGGCTCTTTATCTGGATTAACTGCTTCTACTGCTTATGGAGTTCAGGTAGTGGCTGCAAATGCTTCTGGTATTGGATCTTTTAGTTCTGCAGTTTTTATGAGTACTTTACCAGCAACGCCAACAGGACTAATCTTTAACAATGCAACATCTAGTTCAGTAAACTTTTCATGGTCTGCTGTCGCTGGAGCAACAAGTTACACTATTTATGTAAATGGTACTTATATGAATACTGTAAACGGTTCTACGACAACAAGCTCTTTATCCGGATTGACATCTGGTACATCTTACGGCATCCAGATACTGGCTACTAATACTTCTGGAAATGGTGCTTTATGTGCTTCAGTGCCTATGGCTACATTACCTGCGATACCAACTGGTCTGTGGCTAAGCAGTGCAACAGACTCGTCAATAAATTTTTCCTGGGGTGCTGTTAATGGTGCTACAGGTTACAAAATTTATTCAAATGGTTCGTATGTAAGTACTGTAGTGGCGCCTACAGTTACGGGGACTTTATCAGGATTAACAATTGGAACTGCCTACAATATTCAAATTCTTGCTTATAATTTATCAGGGGATGGAGACTTATGTCCTGCTGTTCCGATAAGCACTTTAGCTCCGGCACCAACAGGATTAACTTTTACCAGTTCGACTTCCTCTTCAATTAATATGTCTTGGACAGCTGTTCCGGGAGCTGTACTTTATAGAATTCATAAAAATGGTGTACATACAGATTCATCTAATACAACCACTGGTTCTTTAACTGGATTAACAGCTAACACAACTTACAATGTTCAAATACAGTCTTATAATCCATCTGGGTTGGGGGCTATATCACCAGCAGTTTCAATGACTACCCGAGTAGCTACACCTACTGGTCTTACTTTTCTCAATGCAAATCAAACTACAGTTAATATGTCATGGGCATATGTTTCAGGAGCTACAGGATATAAGGTATATAAAAATGGCGTCCTTGCTGGAACATTTGCTTCTAATACTGCATCATTATCTGGATTAAATATGTCTACAAGCTATAGTATTCAGGTATTAGCTTACAATGCTAATGGAGATAGTGCATTATCTTCAGCAGTATCTATGACTACTATTTCTGGCAGTTTTGGATATTATAGAGCATCTGGAGCATATCCTACAACTAATCAAGCAGGATTAAGCGGATCCTTGTGTAACAATTCAACTAAGCCAATTTATGTTTATGGGGTGATTCAATCGACCGGATCAGCGACTGGTTATGGTACTGGAAGCATAAGTATAAATGGAGTAGGTGTATCGCCAAGTGGATTTTTTTCGTCAAGTACCCAAAGTTTTGTTTCCGGAAATTATGTTATGGTCCCTGCCGGCACTGCAGTTACAGTAACAGGTAATTATTATGGTATAACAAGTTCAAACATGCTTTTAGCTTATTCGTTATCTCCAGGAGGATTTTTAACTTATATCTATAATTCTAATTAATAATGAAAATTATTAAAATGGCTATCTGGTCAGAATTACCTCAAGAGATTTCTAATATAATTAGTTTAAATATCACATAAAACTACATGAAAAAACATCTATCAATATTGTTTGTATTGTTATTTACAAGTATGAATATTGCAGCACAGCAATTTAGTAATGAAAATTTTATTTATACCGAAGTACCACAAAAGGCGGTGCAAAGCAGTAATTATAATATTTTATCCAAAACAGATATTCAAAGTAATATAAATTATTTTGATGGTTTAGGACGTATAAACCAAACTGTTGCTATAAATAAAGGACCTAATAAAACAAGTAACTTATTAGATTGGAAAAATAATTGGGCATTAGGCAACAGCACAATAGGTTTTTTTAATAATAATGGGGGAGCAACAGAAAATCTCAGAGTGGATGGTCTTAATCCATTTGGTAAAACAGATCGATTATGGAGGTGTGTCAATGATGGATTAAGTGATGCAGATGGTGGTTGGAATACTTCTCAGGTTGCTATCGATAAAAATCAATCTTATCAATATGCAGTTTGGGTAAAACGAACCGGAGGACAAAATGGTTTAACTTATCACGGCACACAAAACGTCGTTAATTTAGATGGTTCCGCAAATGGAAATCCTTATTTCTGGTACGGAAATCTGCCTGCATTAGATACTTGGTACCTTATGGTAGGAATCGTTCATCCCGCAAGTTATACAGGAGGTTATTCAGGAATTAGCGGCGTTTATGATATGGCTGGCAATAAGTTATTAATCGGTACTGATTTTAAATGGAGTCCTACTACTACAACTTCTTATTTTAGAAGTTATTTATATTATTCAACTGATATTAATGTAAGCCAATATTTTTATAATCCTTTTTTACAAAAAGCTGATTTAAATCCGATGACTATTCAGGGATTAATAAGAGGGATTGATTCTCGTGATATCGTAACTCACACAGAATACGATGATTTTGGAAGGCAAGGCAAAGAATATCTGCCATACGCAGCATCTACAAATGGAGGCTTATTGCAGACAAGCGCCCTTACGGATGTCTCAAATTATTACAATACCACAAAATATGAGAATACATTAAATCCTTTTAGCGAAAAATCATTCGAACCATCACCGTTGAATCGTGTTCTTAAACAAGCTGCTCCGGGAAACAGTTGGAAAACCCAGACAACTTTAGGCCATGAAATAAAATTAGGTTATCAGACCAATATTGCGGGAGAGGTAAAACAATTTATAGCGGTAAGCAGCAATCGTCTTTCAGACTTGGGGCTTTATGAACCATCTTTAACACAAACTACTACTTATGCCTCTGGTCAATTGTATAAAACAGTAACAAAAGATGAAAACTGGATATCCGGTTTAGACGGAACAACAGAAGAATTCAAAGACAAGGAAGGCCACGTAGTTTTAAAAAGAACTTATAATAATCAAGTTTCTCACGACACTTATTATGTGTATGATCAATTCGGAAACCTAAGCTATGTATTGCCACCATTGTCAAATGGAGTTTTTGATGAAGCTACACTTAATAATTTAGGCTATCGTTATAAATACGATTACCGCAATCGTTTGGTAGAAAAGAAACTGCCTGGAAAAGAATGGGAATATATTGTTTATGACAAACTAGACAGGGCAATCCTAACCCAGGATGCTAATATGAAAGCTAATAATAAATGGTTATTTACTAAATACGATGCTTTAAACAGGCCTGTTTATACTGGGGAATATGTGAATGCAAATGGTCGTAAAATAGTACAAGATTTAGCATCGGCAAGTACAGCAGTTTTATCAGAACAGGTTCAGGGAGCTACTGCAATTGGAGATGTTACTGCTTATTACGGCAATGTTGCGTTTCCTAACACAAGTATCAATATAAACACTATTAATTATTATGATACGTATAATTTTGATTTAATTGGACCTGTACCTGCAGATGTTCTTTCTTATGGAATTATTCCTGTAAATAATGTAAAAGGATTAGCAACCGGAAGCAAAATAAGAATTTTAGGAACCACCAAATGGATTACCAATGTAATCTATTACGATTTTAAAGGAAGACCAATTTATAATTATAGTTACAATGATTATTTGCAAGTTACCAACATAGTAAAAAGTAATCTTGATTTTGTAGGTAAAACTACTGAAACCACAAGTATAAATACAAGAGCAGCACTAACAACAACAATAGTAGATACTTTTGAATATGACCATACCGGAAGATTATTGGTACAAAAACAAAAAATAAATGCTCAGCCTGAAGAAATTATAGCATCAAATACCTATGATGATTTAGGACAGCTTATAAATAAAGCAGTAGGTGGAAAAAGCTATCAAAATCGTTTACAAAACATAGATTATAGCTATAATATACGAGGATGGTTAAAAGGTATAAACGATGTTAATGCAATAGGAGCGCATTTGTTCGCTTTTCAGATAAGTTATAATAATCCAACTTTGGGTGGTACGGCTTTATATAACGGAAATATTAGTCAGACATTCTGGAAAACCGCCAATACTGATACTAGTTTGAGAAATTATAATTACAATTATGATCCCTTAAACCGTCTTACATTAGCAACTGATAATTTAGGATATTATAATGAAAATCTAACGTATGATAAAAACGGAAACATAAAAACCTTATTTAGAAATGGAAATACCATTCCGGGAACTGCTGCTTTTGGAACCATTGATAATCTGACCTATAGTTATGACTCAGGAAATAAACTTCAAAAGGTAGACGATAGCGTAACAGCTAATACAGAAGGTTTTAAAAACGGAAGTAATACAAATATTGAATATACCTACGATAACAACGGAAATATGATAACTGATGCCAATAAAGGCATAATGAATATTAGTTACAACTTCCTGAATTTGCCAACTCAAATTACTTTGCCGGATGGTACAATTAATTATGTTTACGATGCAACTGGTGTTAAACAACGTAAAATTGTAGGTACTATAACAACGGATTATGCAAACGGATACCAATATGAGAATAATGTGTTGCAATTTTTCCCTCAGCCAGAGGGATATGTAGCTAATAACGGTGGAATTTTTAGTTATATTTACCAATACAAAGATCATTTAGGAAATATACGTCTTAGTTATGGAGATGCTGATGATGATGGAATTGTAACAAGTTCTGAAATAGTAGAAGAAAATAATTATTATCCTTTTGGTTTAAAACAGTTGGGTTATAATAACGCAACAGTTTTGGGTTCAGGAAATAGTGCGGCCCAAAAATATAAGTATAATGCAAAAGAATTTCAAGACGAACTGGGGCTTGAGATGTACGATTATGGTGCACGTTTTTATGATCCGGCAAGAGCAGGATGGACTACAATAGATCCTTTAGCTGAAAAAATGAGAAGATGGTCGCCATATAATTATACTTTTGATAATCCAATGAGATTTACAGATCCTGACGGAATGGGGCCTAGTGATATTATAGTTTTATCAATGGTTGATGGAAAAGAACTAACTAGAGTAAAGGCTCCAGGTGCCGATACTTATGTAAAAGTTAGTGAAGTTGCTTTTAATAAGGCAAGTTCAAGTTTTCCAAATGAAGATAAAAATTATAATACAATGTTATCTATAGGCTCTTTGAGAAGTCAAGAAAGATTATATGACAATGCAGATATAATTTCAGAACAAGTTGGAAATAGCATAAGTGTTACTGGTTCTATGAGAGAAGGAAACAGTAAAATTGGAGATGTTACTGTAACAACACAAGTTGATTTTGATAATGGAAGTAGTAAATCATTAGATTCCTTTTCAGCTGTTGCGGGTGGTTTTGGCAACGGTGCGCCAGAAAATGGTAATTATACAGTGAGTAATTTTCGTGATAGAAGTTCTGGCAATGGGGATTATAATCAAGGAATGAATAGTGATGGTGTTGGATTTAGTTTTAATTTAACCCCCCAATTTAGTACTAATAGAAGTGATTTAAGGATTCATCCAGACGGAAATAGCGAAGGAACATTAGGTTGTATTGGTTTAAGTGGGAATGCAACTCAACTTAGTGCTTTTAGTGATGCTGTAAAAGGCTTTTTACAAAATAATAAATCAATTCTGGCAACAATAAATATTGCTAATAATCCAAATAATAATGGAAGAAGTGGAACCAAAATACCAAAAGTTAATGAATAATAAAATGATAATAACAACTCTATTAGTACTTTTAGCTTTCGGATGCAAAGATAAAAGCGATACAAACGCAGATGTAATCAAACATGTTAAAGCAAATATTGATACAGTACTAATTCCCAAACCAGATTCAACTAACGCAGGGAATAAAAAAATAAAAATTGAGGAAGATGTGAAAGAAGTTGCCCCGGACTCAACAATAAACAAACTATTGTTTTTAGAAAATAGTGAATCTTTAAAACAATTTTATTCAAAGGATAAAACGATTTCTACAATTGAGAAATTAAGAGAAAGTCCTATTGCTATTTTTAGTAATAGTAATAAGTCACAATATTTATTGGCTTATCATTATGAGGGGAATCCAAAAGATCAATTTAGTTGTTTTGAAATAGGCTACTTTGAAAGTGATAAAAAGTTGATTCAAAATTCTAGTTATAATGTGGATGATAAGATTTTTGAAACAGAATCAAAATTAAGTTTAGGTATTTCTTTAGAAAAATTGATTGAAATAAAAGGTGATGGAAATGTAACTAAAAAAGATAACGATAAATTAATTATCACTTATCGAATTAATAATTATGATAAATCACCATTTTTAAAACGATATAATATGCCTGGATATTTTATGGAATTTACATTAAAAGATAATAAGGTAATAAAAATAATATTTGGATTTGATTATCCTTAAGCAATAAGAATAGGATTGTAAAAACAAAGAATAAGCAAATTTCTCGCTTTCAAGAAATTCTTATTGAAACTTTAAAATTATGCCTATAAGAAACTAAAAAGCAAAAACCTGTTATGAATGGTTTTTGCTTTTTTATTCTACGCAATAAATAATATTTAATACAAGTAATTTTAGAATTTTTTTTTCTTGTTTATAACACCAATAATAGAATTATTTCTTTTACTTCCCCAACAATAAATTAAAACTAACATTAATTTTATCAGAAACCTTCTTACTAACCAATTTTGGGATTTCGATATCAAAATCTGTTGCTTTTACATCAAAATTTCCTGTTACGGTAATTTTATCACCGGACTTTAGGATTTTAGCGTTTGCAGTTACTTTTTTTGTTTTTCCGTGTAAGGTTAAATCTCCTGAAATCTTAAATATTTTGGCTGTAGCCGAAAGTTTAGAAGCATCAAAATCTTCTATTTTTCCTTTAAATGTTGCTTTCGGAAATTTATCCGATTCTACATAATTTTCATTAAAATGTTCTTCCATTAAGGCAACCTTAAATCGGAAACCTTTCATTAAAGTTAAAACGGCAATTTCTCCCGTTGAAGCATCTAAAATGGCCGATGTATTTTTGTTTTCTGCCGCAACTTCTTCAAAAGAATCAACAGAAGCTTCAAATTTTAAGCTTCCGGTTTTTGTGATATACTTTTGAGCCGAAACATGCACTATTCCAACAAACAAAAATAGCAGTACAATTATTTTTTTCATTTTACTATTGTTTTATTTTTCTAATAATCCATCCGTATTCCATTGCAGAATTGTATTTATTTTATCCTGCGGCATTCTTCCTGCTTTTGGCATTTGTCCTGCAGTTCCGTTTTGCAGCTGAATTCGATCTAATAATTTTTTATTTAATAACGCATCTCTAACGTCGGCATACGTTTCTAAAGGTATAAGTGATCCGCCCGAGGCATGACAACCAATACAATTTTCATCAATAATAGATTTCACATTTGCATTATAAGTAACTTTGCCAACAATAACCGTTGGTTCTTCCAGACTTTCGTAAGTGTTAGATTCGCAGCTATATAACGACAGTATAATACCAGATAAGAAGATATATTTTTTCATATTTTATACTTTTAAAAAACTCTATATAAATTAAACCCAAAGAAAAAATCGCCTTTTCCCCAATCGCCCGCAGCACTTGTTAAATAACCACTTTCGGTCATGGATTGAGAATTTGTAAAAAGCAATTGAAAAATATGACCGCCGGTTTCTATGTCAAGTCCAACGGAAAGTGGGTTATTATAAAAGTCAGGTTTATTAAAATTAGCACCGTATTCTAAATTCAGAGAAAGTCTTTTGGTTAGTTTTAATCGGCCGCCGGCACTTAAAGTAACCTGATTATCATTTTCAATATCAGGATTATAGAGATTTTTATGAATGTAGGAAGGCGCTAATTCTAAAGATAATTTATCCGAAAATTTTCTGGAAATCAGAATTTGATTGATATACGTCAATCGGTCAGAAAACTCAATTTTAGGATAATCATCTTTTTTTAATCCGCTGTTAAAATCTATCGTGCTATATCCGACAATATCAACAGGAAAGTTTTCACTTTGTCTTATAAGTCTGAATTTTGCCGACGCTTCGTTTATTTTCAGCAAAGTATGATGCGATGCACTTACCGAAAGCCAATCTGTTATACCATAAACTCCTCCAATTTTTGTAGTCGCATCATCAAAACCAAAAAACTCCGAAATTCCGCCTTTTACAGAGCCAAATCGATGTGATATAACCATGTAAAATTCTTTTTTGGCAGGCAATTTTGTCGATTGCAGCGTTACGATTTGTAAACCTTTAAAGGTAGCTGTTACCGTTTTATCAACAACTTGTGTTGAATCCAGGCTCGAGAGTAAATCTTCCTGGGCATTACTATATAAACAGATTAAAAAACTGGCTATTAAGAATATTTTTTTCATATTTATTGTTGTTGAATACTGCATTGATCAAATTTTACTACCGAGAATAAATCATCAAAACCAATGCACCTTCCTTTTATATTAATCTGTTTGTTCATTAAAGTTTTCTGTACCTTTTTATTCATTTTGCAAAATACTTTACGATCAATTACCATCGAAGAATCAGTAACTTCAGAAACTTTTCCTTCAATTTCGATTGTCTTGTTTAAATATTTAGAGTCGGCCTGCGAAGGATTGAGATTATATTCGGATTCTAAATTTTCGGCAGTAATTGTTAGTATTGATTTTTCACTATTGATGTCTCTGGCATCTTTATATAAAACATTTTGATAGATATAGTAAGGGCCAAAACTGATTACCAGTATAAATACCAGCACTTTGATTGTTGTTTTAGTCATGAGGATTTCTGATTTTAAATTTTACCGTAGTATAGTAGAATCTTCTATTTTGAATTTAACCCATTGGTTGATTAATTTTAACACATAGAAACATAGGATCTGTACTGACAAAAGGCATTTCATTATTAAATTCACAAAGTGAGCTATGTAGAAGAAATGTGTTTCTTTTTTGTATTCTTTTTTACAGAAAAATCTATGTTTCTATGTGTTTAATTAATTATATCGCAAGCGGTGAATCTTTTACCGGTACCGGCCAAACGCCCGGACTAGGAAAACTAATTCCTTTATTTGCGCCTCTTACGCTGGCATCTTGTCCAAAATAATACAACGGCCAGCCGTTATAAACCAGTTGCGATTTACCAAATACAGTAATAACACTAAACTTAGATTTATCAAGAACAGAAGGCACAACAATTTTATCTGTTTCATATATTGGCCAAACCGCATTGTTAGAAAAATCTGCTTTTGTAAAGTTGTTTTTCTTGAAATTATCGTTCTTGAAAGTATACAATGTTAAACCTTTAGCATCTGTAAAATAGGTAGTTTGACCATCTCCAACAGTATAATCAGATTTGTAGTTTTTACCGTCATGCCCTAAAAGCTGGCTTCTTACAACCATAACCGAATAATCCGGTTTTGCAACAAACCAAATACCGCCAACGCCGTCTCCGGTTGTTTTTCCGGCAGCTTCTAATGTATTTGTACCTCCGTTACCGTATGAATCTTCTCCGGAAACCGGTGCATAATAATACAAAGGCCATCCTTTATACGTTACTTGCTTTTTGCCTGATGCGGTCGTAACCGTAGCAAAATCGGATAATGTTAATCCTGTACCTAATTTATCTGCCGTTAAGTTATCGACCACAAATGCCGGCCATAAAGCTTCACATCCACCTGTACACGAAACTTGCCCGTTTGCATCTGTTCCGAAAAAATACAAAGATCTTCCGTTTTTATCTGTTAGATAAGTACCCAATGTTGCACTTGTAGCAAGATTAACTTCCGTTTTGGCTACCGGAGGATTATTGGTACCACCGCCATTATCAGGAGGAGTAACCGGATCATTATTGTCACTGCTGCAGCTTAAGAAAAATGTTGTTGCCGCAAAAGCAACTAAAGCGAATTTAATTTGTTTTAATTTCATGGTTTTATAATTAAGTTTATCGAAAAAGGGAAAAAATATACTTTACAGGATTTGTAAAGTGTTTTTATTGAATGATCCTGATCAGGAAATCACGTTAGCTTTTAATAAGCAATTCGGTCAATATTCAAATAATTTATTTTACGAACTGTCGTAGCAATTGCATATTAGTTTTTTTAGAAAAGTCATGTTTTATCTTTTGATAGTGTTCAATAGTAAAACAGCCTTGACGTAGATTACCCTACCAAAGAATTGATGTTTTTATAAAAAAAATAAAAAAAAGAGACAGATTTTTTTAAAACCTTGTAGGAATAGGGCTATAATGAAACCCTAAAACTCACATTAGGAGTTCGTTGCAGTGCAAATGTTTCAACTTCTTCTATAGAATTAGTTAGAGAACTTATTCTGTAATATTCGCTGATTTCGTTTTTTCTGTTTAGGATATTCAAGATTGAGATTCCTAATTTGTATTGAATTCCGTTTGAAGTTTCCCACTTATAAGTAGAAGAAATATTAACCTGCGAAAAAATATGCAGATTGGTATTGTTTGGTTTGTTGTAAATCAAAACAGGATCTGAAGGATCAATTTGAGAAACCAGAGGAGAAGTTTTTGGTCTGCCCGAAGACCATTTTGTTCCCAAAGCAATTTTAAAATTGTTTTTCTCATAAATTCCTGCCCACGAAACCGTATGCATTAATTCAAAATTGTTAGGAAAACTTGGGTATTCATAATTAGCAAAATGATAATTGTTATGATTATAGGTATAACTTAACCAGGTCAGAAAGTGATTCATTTTTTTCTGAACCAGCATTTCTGTTCCCCAGACTTCATAATCGCCATTTATTTTAACAAATTCTAACTGGTTCTGAAAACCCTGACTTGAAGTTGTAATTCCGTTTACTTTTTTGTAGAAATTTTCGATATCCAGCAGCCAGTCATTCTTTTTATAAAATAAATTTAAAGATAGCTGTTTGCTTCTCTGAATAGGAACTGTAGTGTTATTAGAAATAATCCAGCGCCTTTTTTCAATACCAAAATAATCTTTTTGCAAATCAATGATTTGTTGCGAATTTTGACTTTTTAACTCGCCCAGCAATTCTAAATTTAGATTTTTGTTGATGCCATAACCAAATTGCATTCGGGGTTCTACAATGTATTTTTTGAATTTTTCAATATAATTAATTCGAGTTCCGGCCTTAAAATAGATATTAGAAAGCGTATCGTTGTATTTTCCTTCCAAAATTAAAGCGTGAGTTCTCAGGACATCTTTTACTTTACGGTAGAAATCAGGATTTGTAACCTGCTCTAAATTTGTAATCCCCATTTCGTTGTATTGATATCCATCGTTAAAACTAAATTTAGAATTAATCGTATGATTGTTCTCTAAATTCATTCCATTATTGGTAACCGTATTTTCCTGAATAACGATTTGATCGCCAATTGTAGTTCTTTGATTCGCCAAAAGTTCATACGAAGAGTTGTAAACATTGATTTTAGTTGTATTGAAATTATTCCAGTTTCTTTTCCACGACAAATTTCCGCCATAATTTTGTTGGCGTAAAACATTGTTTTCAGATCGGTTTATATCATAAACATTCGCACTCTGAAAAACCTCCAGATTATCTTTAATGGTAATTAAATCAAGCACCAATTGATCTTTATTTCCAATTTTTTGGACATATTTTAGCGTAGCATCATAAAAATCAAATTTTTTGTCACTTCGATAATCCACATTTTGTTTATCTGAAAAATCAGTGATTGTAGTATTTTGGAATACCTTATTGAAATACTCTTTATAAGTAGGCGTTTCTACAAAATCAGTAATCGATTTGCGTCCTGAAACTTCGATATAACTCTTTTTCGAAAGATTGTACTTTGCGTATATATCAGCATTAATCATGTTTATACCTGCGCTGACTGTGTTTTTTTCTGCTGTTTCCGGAGTAGAAGAAATCGCAACAACACTAGAAACACTTTCGCCGTAAAAAGCAGAACTTCCGTTTTTATAAATAGAAATCGTATGCGCCAAATTGGGATTAAAAACCGATATTAAACCAAAAAAATGTCCCGTTTGAAACATTCGTATTCCATTCCACAAAAATAAATTCTGATCGTGCGTGCCGCCGCGGACATTGATACTCGATACGCTTTCGTCGATGCTGTTTACACCCGGAATCTGCTGCATCGTCTGCAAAGCATCAGGTTCGATAAGTCCCGGAAGAATACCAAATTTCTTGGGTTTAATTTCAAACGATCCGTCTTTGTTTTTTGAAATTCCCGAAGCCAAAATAGCGTTGGCCTTAATTTCTGCCAGTTCTGTAATTTCAGGCTCTAATAGTATTTTGAGACAATTTTTCGAGTCGGGATAATCTGCAATAATTCTTTTGGTTAAAAAGCCAACATGACTAATCAAAAATGCAGTTGCATCCTGTTCTTTAAACTCAAAATAACCGTTAGAATCCGTTGTAAGCTGCATTTTATTGTTTAAGCTAATATTGGCGTTTTCAATGGGTTTTTTATCCGTACCGGAAAAAACGTATCCGCAAATTATTTGTGATTCAATCTCTTTTTTATAAATGTTAATGAATTTGTTCCCGATATTTTCAAAAGATAAATTGGTGTTTTTTGCCAGATATTGCAGCTTTTCATCTAAAGAAAGTGATTTTTTTGGCGGACTTAACTGCAAACCGGCAATTATATCTTCCGTGTAATTAAAAGTAACTTTATGCTGTTGTTCAATATCAATTATGATTTTTTTAAAAGGCATGCTTTTCCCTTTGTCCTGAGAAAAAGCATTCAGGACAAGGAAAAATATAAAAAACAAAAAATGAAATTGTTTGGGGAGCAACATTTATTTTTCGTCAAAAATTATTTTATTTTTTGAGACTTTTTTAGACTCTAAATGATAGGTTGTACTAATAATCTGCAAGGCTATATCAAGGTTTTTGGCGGGTAATTTTCCTGTAAATAAGGAGATTGTATCTTTGGTATTTAGTTCGATCTTAATATTATATTGCCTTTCAACTTCATCTAACAGCGTTCTGATGTTTTCTTTATAAAAACATATCTGATCTTCCGTCCATTCTGGTTTCGATGCATTTATTGTTATTTTAGTTTGCTTTCCATTTTCAAAACTAACACCTTGTCCGTGCGTTAATAAAATTTGGATATTGGCATAATTTACTTTTACACGACCTTCATAACATACAACATCAAACCTGTTTTTTCGGGCTTTTACATTAAACTGGGTTCCTAAAACAGCTACTTTCCCAAGATTGGTCTGTACTTCAAATCGTCTGCCTTTTGCGACCCTGAAATAAGCTTCTCCTTTTAGTTCGAGACGTCTGTTATTGTCCCAGTTCCATTTTTTATATTTTATTTCAGAACCTGAATTCAACACCACTTCAGAATTATCAGGCAATGAAAAAGTGGTGCGTTCTCCAAAATCTGCTGTTTCGGTTTGATGTACCAGCATTTTCAATGCAAAGGTAATTCCAAGCACCAGAACAAAGATTGCAGCTGCCCTGAATAACCCTTTTTTGTATAAGGGAACCACTTTTGGAGTCACTTTTTTCTGCTTCAGAATGTTTGCTAACATAGCGTTTTCATTCCAGTCATCCACTTCTAAATGTTCTGTATAGTCTTTAATTTTTTGATATTTTTCGAAATCGGGACTTGCTTTAAATTCAGCTAATTCGTCTTCCGACAAATCATTGTTGAGCCATTTTGCTAATAATCGATTTTTTTTCATTGTGCTGGTATTATATATTAAAACAGTTGGAACTAAATTTACCCTACTTTTATAAATCAATTTCTTTACGTAAGCTTAATAAAGCTAAATGAATGCGTTTTTCTACAGCCTTTACGCTAATGTTTAATTCAAGGGCAATTTCGCTGTATTTTTTTCCGTCAATTCGATGCATCAAAAAGGCGATGCGTTGTTTTTCGTTTAAGTTTTCAATGGCTTTCAAAAGTTTAGCCTGAAATTGTTTTTCTTCCAAAAGATATTCGGGACTTTCATTTGTTTTGTCTAAACCGGTGAAGTTTTTTTCATATCTCAAAACCACTTTTTGATGTGCAATTTCGTTGAGACTGCTGTTATTGGCAATCGTATAAACATAAGATTTGGCTTTTTCTAAAGGTACAGAAGCGCAATTTTGCCAAAGTTTTACAAATGCTTCCTGTGCTACATCTTCTGCCTGATCGATATTGCCGAATTTGTAAAAAAGAAAATTTCGAAGCGCTTTTACGTGACTTTTAAAAAAAGACGAAAAAATTATTTCGTCACAAGTATTTGATTCGGTTTTATTTGGCATCTGGATTTTTCAATTTGTACGTAGCAAAAGTATTTGTTTTTAGTTTAAGTAGGGTAAAAGTAAAGCTGATTGTTTTATAGTAGTTAGAAATGTTATTTTGACGTGATAATTAGGGATTTATAAAAATGAAACCCTAAAACCCTGAAGTTGAATTTATAAAACAGTTTCTTTAATTTTATTACCTTTGTAAAAATATAAGTATGTTACCCTTAAAAAAATATGTATCAATAACAGCCTTTCTGTTCTTATTGTCTTGCCAGAGTGACATAGATGAGCAAGATTATAATCCGCAACAGACAGTTACAAGTGTTTCGCCTCTTACCACTTATTTGCAAAGGGTTGCAATGGTCGAAACCGTGCAGGATAATATAATCGACAGGTCTACTTATTGTACCATAAAACTTCCTTATACCGTTACGGTTAACAACACAAAAATTGCCGTTAATACTACCGCAGATTATCAAAAAGTAATCGATAATGTCAATGCAAATGCGTACGATGATGATGTTGTAAAAATAGATTTTCCGGTAACAATGGTCTACTATAATTACATCGAAAAAAACATTCCGAATGAAGCTGATTTTGATACTTTAATCGATTACTGGAATCTTCATCCTGATCTTTTATCCAAAATTAACGGACTAAATATTAATTATCCCATAACAATTAATATTTATAACAGCGCTAATCAAATTGCAAGTGCGGTATCGATAATAAGCGATCAGGCATTTTTTAATTTTATAAAAAACCTGAGCAGCAGTCAATATATTTCATTGCAATATCCAATTTCTATAATAGATTATAATAATCAGACAAAATCGATTACGAATAATTCGGATTTTGAAAATGCAATAAAATATGCGATTGATTATTGCCCGGAAAATAATATTGTAACGCTTGATTTTGTGGCAACAATAACTAAAGGCTCCTGGTCAATACCCTATTATTTTGATGATTCAGAAAAAACGTCTTCTTATACCGGATATTCATTTGTCTTTAAAAGTGATAAATCAGTAGTTGCAACCAAAGGAGGAACTTCAGAAACGGGTCAATGGGAGAGTACCATACAAAATAATGTCAGGAATTTGAAACTAACTTTCAGCTCTGAATTACTGGGAAAATTGAATTACAACTGGAAATTATTCGAGTTTAATAATTCACAGATAAGATTACGTGATGTAGGTACTTCTACTAATTATCTTTATTTTCAAAAACAGTAATTCGTTTTAAAATACCATCAAATTATTGATTTTTAAGTCATAAAACAGTTATAGATAAAAACAATAGTGTAAAATTAAAGCCTTGTTATTCTGATGGATAACAAGGCTTTTTTAATGTAATGCTTTATCATATTTTAAAGCTTAAACCTTATTGGGTTTACTGACATATTTATTGCCTTTTACAAAAAATCGCCAAGGCAAAAAAGCATCTTCCTGTGCATATGCAACACCAACTCTTGGCGTTTCTGCAATTTCATCAGCAGTATATTTTATGCCATGATCTTCGATCCAGATTTCTTCTCCACCCAAATCTTTTTCATTAAAAGAGCCATTAATTCCCAAAGCTTTTGCAGCAGAACCCGGACCAGCAGAAATTGCGCCTTTAATAGCAGGCATATTACGTCTGAGTTCCATTATTTCCTTGCCAATCAAAGGTTCGATTCCTCGTATTAATACAGCATGGGGCTCGCCATTAACAGAAGTCACGATATTGAATAAATGATGAATTCCGTAACATAAATAAACATAAGAAACGCCGCCCTGACTGTACATTATTTCGGTTCTGTTAGTTCTTCGTCCGCCGTAAGCGTGAGAAGCTTTGTCCATTTCGCCAAAATAGGCTTCAGTTTCTACGATAATGCCGGCAGTAATTTCTCCGTTAATTTGCGTATAAAGTACTTTTCCTAACAAATCTTTCGCCAGAAAAAGGACATCCGGATTGAGATAATATGATAATTGTAATTTCAAAACATATTAATTTAATACTTTAATAAAATAAATATAACTATTTGTAATTTAGTTATTTAATTTAAATAAAAATTGCTTTACTTAAAGTAACGAATCAATTGATTGGATAATTTTTTTTCTAAAATAGATTTGCTTTGGATATTGTCATTGTGATTATTTTGTTCCAAATTGAATCTTTCGAATTCAGGCAAACTGAACGATTTCTGTTAAGATAACAGCTATTAGAAAAACTTCCAACCAAATCAAAATGCTTTCTTTGAATGCAGCTTCTTCGGCACTTTCAAAAGTAAAAGTAAATTTTCTGAATTTAAATAAATAATATGGCTTTACACGAAATCATTCGGCAGATTAAATAATGTTAAAATTTGAATTGTTATTAATGTGTTGATAAATAATGTATTATAGTTTATTTTCATCGATTAACGGAAGTAATTAATATTTATATTTGAAATAATTAACGGCTTATTAATTTAAATTATTTTACTATGGAAAAAGCTATAAAACTAAAAGTACGCAAGGAATTAGATGGTCAGCAACAGTTTAATATAATTAAGTTAAAGGGAAGTTTAATTTCCAAAGGATATACAGAAATAATACACATTCTGGATCAGGATGATGAATTTCATATCAATTCGTTTGAAACACCCGCTGAAACGACTAATGAAGTACAAGAATATATTACAGCATTTATTAATAAAGAAAATCTAAGTGATATGATAACACTATACAAATGATGTATGGTTTTATAATTTTTGAATTACAATTTAGAATGGAAAAAAAATTACCCTCAACAATACAATAACCATAAATCAAAAAACAAAAAGTGTTCAGATTCTGAACACTTTTTTGCTTTAAACAGGTTGCATTATTTTATTTCGTTTCCTTTCGGATGCTGTTTTTTTTGCCAGGTATTTTATAGAGTGAAATTATAAGAAAACGAAATCACGTTAATGAAATTTATAATAATAGTTTGATTTTTATTTAACTAAGCTGATTTTAAATTGTCACCGTCTTTATAATGCAATCTTCTGAAAACGAATCCGGATAAAATGGTTAAAGAACCTACAACCAAAAAGGTATAACGAAAAGCATTGTGAATTTCGTTGTGAATGAGTTTTACATCACCCTGAAAAACTTTGAGCACCAATAATCCGAAAGCAATACCAAAACCAATTGCCAGCTGCTGATTGACAGAAACCAAGGAGTTTCCGCTGCTGGTGTGGTAAACTCTTAAATCGGCAATAGAAATAGAATTCATAGAGGTAAACTGTATGGAATTAAAGAAACCCAAAACCGAAATAATAGGAACGTACCAATAAATAGAGGTGTGAATTGAAGGAATCGCCAAGGCACAAATTAAGGCACCAATAATAAAAGTGTTAACCATCAAGGTTTTTCTGTAACCAAAAGTATTTAGAATTTTAATTACTGCCGATTTTCCAAACATGGCAGTAAGAGCCATTGGCGCCACAATCCACCCGGATGTAACGGCCGATTGACCATAAGCAATCTGAATCATCATGGGCAATAACAAAGGAATGGAGCTAAAACCCAAACGTGTTGCCAAATTGCCTACAATGCCCACGCGAAAGGTTCTTACCTGAAATAAATTGAGCGGAAAAAGCGGATTATTGTCTGTTATTGCATGGCGATAATACCAATAGAGCATTAAAAATCCTGCCATTAAAACGAGTAAAACCGGAGATACACGAACTGTATTTCCAAATAATTCTAAAGAAACAGACAAAAGGAGCGAAGCTGCTGCAAAAATAAGAAAGCCTTTTAAATCAAAATCGATTATTGGAGACTTGTAATCAGGCATGTATTTCAAACTTAAAAGAATACCAATTATACCAAACGGAATGTTGATAAGAAAAATCCAGTGCCACGATAAATAATCAACCATATAACCACCAACCAACGGACCTAAAACAGGACCAATCAAGGCGGGAATAATAGCAAAATTCATTGCTTTTAATAATTCTGTTTTGGGAAATGTCCGAATAAGGGCAAGTTTTCCCACCGGAGTCATTAAACTTCCTCCAACACCCTGAACTACACGTGCAAAAATTAAATGAGTTAAATTTTGAGAAAGTGCACAAAACAAAGATCCGATGCTAAAAAGTATTAAAGCAAAAATAAAGACTTTTCTTGTGCCAAATTTATCCGATAAAAAACCGCTTACCGGCATAAAAAGCGCCAGCGTTAAAACATAACTAATAATAGCATTTTGCATTTCTAACGGCGATTCATGCAAATCTCTGGCAATAGCCGTAATTGATGTATTAAGAATCGTAGAATCAAGCATTTGCATAAAAATAGAAGTCGCCAAAATAATGGGCAATACTTTTTTGATTGTTTCAGTATTGGGACTGGCAATGTTTGCGTTCATATTTTTTGGCTTGAAGGAATGTTGTATTGCTTAAATCTTCTTTTGAAGCGGCTGTCTTTTATAAAATTACATAAAATAAAAGAAAAATACTACTTTAAAATAAACCCGTTTGCGTTTAGTACTTCAGCGACTTTAATTACAATTTCAGATCGATGTTTTCCGTCCGTAACTTTCAAATCTGTTTTTACCCAATATCTGATATTAATCTGAACTATATTAGCCGTAATACCTGATACAACTGCTGAATTAGAATATCCTTTATCGACAATATCGCTGTCGGCTTTCATAACTTCAGTTATCAGATCGAGCGCTTTTCTGTAATCAGATCCATATTCAATACCAATTGTAAAATCCTGAAGAAGATAACCTCCGCTGTTAAAATTGACCAGTGTATTTTTAATCAGCAAGGCATTTGGAATATAGATATTTTTACTATCGCTTTTTATTTGTGTATCACGAAGATTAAGTGCTACAACTTTGCCTTTTACGCCATTGCTTTCTATAATATCGCCAACAGAAAATGGTCTTTTGAAAGCCAGTAAAATACCTGCCAGAAAATTTTCGCCTATATCTTTTAAGGCAAAACCAATAATAAATGCCGAAATTCCCGCACCGGCAAGAACGCTTTGCGCAACGCCTGTAAGTCCGATTACGCGGAACATAAACAGAAATCCTATTACAATAAGTACCGCTTTGATAAGATTTGCAATAAAAGTTGCCAAAAGAGGATCGTGCATTTTGACTTTTAATCTCTTATCAGCAAATCCGCGAATTCGTGATGCTATAAACCAGGAAATTAAAACAATTAGAATTGCTAGTAATAATTTTGGGGTAATATCAACAAGGTTTTGATAATATCCTTCGATATGTTGGGCAATGTCATGCAAAAAATCTTCCATAATAATGATTTTTAAATTGAATGCAAAAAACACCTGCCATGCGACAGATGTTTTTTTAAATGAAAAGTAAAGAATAACGATTTAAAGTAAGTTTGCTTGAAAATTTCAATCCAAATTTAATTTATTATCAGAATTTTATTTTTATAGAATTGAATCTTGATATTTCACAATTACCATTTTGGTTTATTTTTAATTTAATTATTTAAGAAAAAAAAAGCGGTGTAGTTTTCTATATTTCATGAATTCACAGCAGTGAAATAGCGAAATATAAATAAGTTATTAAAATTTAAATGCATCAACTTGTTGATTACTAATGTTTTGTTCGAAAGGTATATTTTGTGTATTCCATATTACAATGTTACCTATTATAACGGGATTAGAAATCTCTATAGAATCAATTGAGAATCGCAACGAATTTTTGCTTAAATTTAAATAGTTAAAAACTAAAATATGTACGTATGGAAAATATAAAAGTGGATTTAAAATCTATTGATAATTTGTTTTTGGAAGAAAGTGCAATACCTGATGCGTTTAAAATCTCAGAAATTCATCAAAGGGAATATTTATTAAATGGAGAATTAGTGCCCTGGAACGGAAATGTTTCTGAAGTTCTTTCTCCAATTTTTGTAAATGGTAAAGACGGATTAAAACGCAAATTGCTAGGAACAATACCTAATATATCTGTCAAAGAAGCTTTAGAATCTTTGGATGCCGCAGTTGCCGCATATGATAACGGGCAAGGAGAATGGCCAACAATGAGTGTGGAAGGCAGAATAAAATGCATGCAGAAATTTGTGTATTTGATGATTCAGCAACGCGATCTGGTAATAAAATTATTAATGTGGGAAATTGGAAAAAGCCTTCCGGATTCGACAAAAGAATTTGACAGAACGGTTGAATATATCAACGCGACAATCGACGCCTTAAAAGATTTGGACAGACAATCGTCAAGATTTGAGGAATCAGAAGGGATTCTGGCACAAATCAGAAGATCTTCATTGGGTGTTGTACTAAGTATGGGACCTTTTAATTATCCCTTAAATGAAATTTTTACCACCTTGATTCCTGCGCTTATAATGGGAAATACCATTTTGTTTAAACTTCCTAAACATGGTGTTCTCGCTCATTATCCGCTGTTAAATGCCTTTAAGGAAGCATTTCCTCCAGGAACCGTAAATACGCTTTACGGAAGAGGAGCAGAAATTATTTCTCCATTAATGGAAAGCGGAAAAGTCAATGTTCTGGCATTTATAGGATCAAGCAAAGTAGCAAACGGGTTAAAAAAACTGCATCCAAAAGCCAACAGATTGCGTTCTATATTAAGTCTTGATGCAAAAAATGCCGCTATAGTTACCAAACATGCAGATCTTGATGTTGCTGTAAGTGAATGTCTTTTGGGATCATTATCTTTTAACGGACAGCGCTGCACGGCACTTAAATTAATTTTTGTACAAAAAGAAATAGCAGACGAATTTGTAAAAAAAATCAGCGAAGCTGTATCGGCACTTAAACCGGGACTTCCTTGGGATAAAGACGTAAAAATTACGCCTCTTCCTGAATTTGATAAACCGGCTTATCTTAAAACCTGCCTTGATGATGCCTTAGCAAACGGAGCAAAAATAATCAATGAAAATGGCGGTTATACCAATAATTCATTCGTTTTTCCTGCCGTTGTGTATCCGGTAAATGATAAAATGAAACTGTATCATGAAGAACAATTTGGACCTATAATTCCTATTGTACCATTCGATTCTATCGATGAACCTATTGAATATCAAATTAATGCATCACACGGAATGCAGGTGAGTATTTTTAGCGAAGACGCAAATGAAGTGGCAAGTTTAATCGATCCGTTTGTAAATCTGGTAAGCCGTGTAAATATTAATTGCCAATCGCAGCGCGGACCAGACGTTTTTCCTTTTACAGGAAGAAAAGACAGCGCAGAAGGTACTTTGTCAATTTCAGATGCTTTGCGCTCGTTTTCAATCCGATCTTTGGTAGCAACCAAATCTACAGATGCCAATAAAAAATTATTCAATACGATTGTTAGAGATCATGATTCTAATTTTCTGAGTACAGATTATATCTTCTGATAAAGAAAATCTGCTTAATAAAATAACCTCTTTGGAATCAGTTCCGAAGAGGTTATTTTTTTTCAAAAAACCAAATATATAAAACCTAATTTTTATAAGAATAATAACCAATTAAATGTAAAATAATGATTTTGAAATGCCGAAAAATAGTTTTTCATCTTTTTTATTTTTAAATTTATTATGGATTTTTCAATAAAATAAATTGGTATTTATACTATTATTATCGATTGCTAAAAAAGTTATTAGACCTGATAAATAATTTATATCTTAGTATAAGAATACCAGTTTAGCTTAAATCTTCCTGAACAAAGATCAATGTTGAGCTTTGTTGAATCATTTCCAATAACGATAAGTTTTTTATACAATACATGGAGTTAATAGAAAATAAAGACCTTTTTCAAACCATTTTTAATTCTGCCTCAAATGGTATTGCCGTAATGCAATCTGTGCTAAACGACAAAAACGAAATAGAAGATTTTTCGATACTGCTTTTCAATACACATACCCTCAACTGGATTGGTGATATAGCTTATAAAGGCAAACGTTATAGTGCTGTTTTCCCCGGTGTAAAAGAAACCGATATTCTGGAAAGATTTATTGAAGTAGCTGAAACTGGCGTTACTGCTAAATTCGAAAGATGGTATACCGATGAAAAGATGAAATACTGGTTTCGGTTTACCGCCGTAAAACAAGCTGATTTATTAGTGGTAACCACAGAAGATATAACCGAAAGTAAACAAGCAGAGATAATCCTTAACGATGCCCTGGCTGCTGCCGAAAAACAAAAACGACTTTACGATTCCATTACAAACAATACGCCCGATCTGGTTTATGTGTTCGACTTGTCTTATAAATTTACTTATGCCAATAAAGCGCTGCTGACTATGTGGGGCAAATCTGAAGAAGATGCTATTGGATTTGGTTTAAGAGAAAACGGATATGAAGAATGGCATGCAGCAATGCACGAAAGGGAAATTGACGAAGTAGTGGCTACCAAAAAAACAGTTAGAGGAACTGTATCTTTCCCGCATGCCGAATTAGGCAGCAGGGTTTATGACTATATTCTTGCCCCGGTTTTAAACGAACAGGGAGAAGTAGAAGTTGTTGCCGGCACAACGCGTGATATCACTGAAATAAAACAGGCTGAAGAAAAATTACAGCAAAGTGAATCCCGATTTCGAAATATGATCGAACAGGCACCGATAGCATTATTGCTGTCACGAGGAGAAGATGTAATTATAGAAAGCGCCAATAAACCCATGCTGGAGTTTATGAACAAAAAAAATGCCAGCGAGATTCTTGGCAAACGAATGATTGATGCATTGCCGGAACTTGTTGGCCAGCAAGCGCTTCAAACTGTTATTGATGTGCAAAAAACAGGTATTCCTTTTAGAGGTGATGACCAGCCTGTTGATTTAATAATCAATGGTAAACTGGAACGCCGTTATTTCAATTTTTCGTATGATTATATTAAGGAAGCAGAAGATAATGCAGCAGTATTGCATATGGCTGTAGATGTTACGGAACAATTGCTGGCCAGAAGAAAATTAGAAGAAAGTGAAGCTCGATTAAAATCAATGATCGATCAGACCCCTGCACCAACATTAGTGCTTATGGGAGATGATCTGGTTATTGAACAAATTAATAAACATATGCTCGAAATGATTGGCCGTGGAGACGAAATCATCGGTAAGCCATTAATTGATGTTTTGCCTGAACTTAAAGGACAGTATGTATGGAAACAGGTTCAGAATGTTTATAATAAAGGGATTCCTTTTCATCAAAGCGAAGTATTGGTTCCGCACAACCGTACAGGCGTAATAACAGAATATTATTATAATCTTTCGTACCGCCCTTTAATTGAAGACGGAAAAATAACTGGTATGATCCAGGTAGCGATTGATGTTACGGAGCAGGTTATAGCCCGAAAAAAACTCGAAGAAAGCGAGAACCGTTTCAGGGCTTTGGTAAATGCTTCTTCGGATGTTGTGTATCGCATGAATGCTGACTGGACCATAATGCGTAATCTCGAAGGCCGTGGTTTCTTAACGAATACCTCAGAACCAATCGTTAATTGGCTGGCAACGTATATTCATCCTCAGGACCGGGATAAAGTTGTCGCGCGTATTGCGGAGTCCATTACAAACAAAAGTATATTTGAGCTCGAACACCGGGTCTTAAACGGGAATGGTTTACAGGGATGGACGTTTTCGAGAGCGATTCCTATCCTGGACGATAACGATAATATACTGGAATGGTTTGGCGCAGCGAGCGATATTACTTCGCAAAAAGAATTACAGCAGATTATTAAGGAAAGCGAAGAAAAATTTCGTCAGCTTGCAGATCTTGTACCGCAGATTATCTGGACAGCAAAGCCGGACGGTTATATTGATTATTATAACAAACGCTGGTATGAATATACTGGTTTTGAAGAAAATGAATTTGGAGACGCCAGCTGGATTCCTATAGTTCATCCTGATGATGTAGCTAGTGTATTCGAATTTTGGTATAACAGTGTCAAAAAAGGAACTTCCTATCAGTTCGAATTCAGGCTAAAGAACGCAAATACCAATGAATACCGATGGTTTTTGAGTAAAGCCGTTCCCATAAGAGACAAAGAAGGCGCAATTACCAAATGGTTTGGTACCTGCACAGATATCCATGAACAAAGAACTATTACAGAAAAATTAGAAAGTCTTGTAGCTGATCGTACCAAAGAATTGCAGCGTTCGAATGAAGATTTGCAGCAGTTTGCCCATGTTGCTTCTCACGATTTAAAAGAACCGGTTCGAAAAATAAAAACATTTACCAGTCGCCTGGAAGATCATCTTAATGGAAATTTGGATGAATCTGCGACGAGGTTTATTGATAGGATCCACGTTGCTACAGATCGTATGTTTAATATGATTGATGGAGTATTGGCGTATTCTAAAATCAATGCGGATATGCAAAAACCAACATTAGTTGACCTGAACGATGTAATTAAAAATATCGAAACTGATTTGGAAGTTTCCTTGCAAAAAACAGCCGGAAAAATTCAGTATCATAATTTGCCAACGGTAGAAGGAGCTGCAGTTTTGCTTTATCAGCTTTTTTACAATCTCATCAATAATTCGATCAAATTTGCTAAAGCCGATGTGCCGCCGCAAATAACCATATCATCTGAAATAGTAATTGAAAACCATAAAAGTTTGGCAATAATTATACTAAAGGATAACGGAATAGGTTTTGACCCTAACCAAACCGAGCGCATATTTGAAACTTTTGCCCGCCTTAATTCTAAAGATAGTTACGAAGGCACCGGTTTGGGATTATCACTTTGTAAAAAAATTGTAGAACGCCATGAAGGAACTATCACCGCAGCCGGAAGTCCGGCTCAAGGCGCAACATTTACTATAACACTACCTTTAAAACAAAAAGAAAATGACATTTAATACAGATAAAAAAGTAATAGTTATGGCCGATGATGACTTAGACGATACAGAAATGTTTTGTGAGGCATTAGAAGATATAAATGAAAATATTATTTGCCATTGCGCAGTGAATGGCAAAGATGCGTTGGCAATAATTGATAAACTGGATAAAAAACCACAACTTATTTTTCTGGATCTCAATATGCCTGTAATGGATGGCTGGGAATGCCTGAAAGTATTAAAAAGTGAAGATCAGTATAGTGATATACCTGTAATTATGATTTCAACGTCTTCACACAAAATGGATATCGAGACTGCTTTGGACCTTGGTGCGACTTGTTATTTTGTCAAGCCAAATAATTTTAATGAATTAAAAGAGGTTTTGCATACGATCACCTCTAATCTTGGAACTGGTTTAAAAGAGGCTATTTTTAATTTACAATCAAGATCAGAAAATATTTTTGCTTTTAGCGAAAAATAAGGCGAGCAAACATTAGAAAAACCTGTTATTAAATTATAAATCTTTTTTCTTAAGAACACGCCCGCGAGGTTCATCGCCTTCATGAAGTACAGTTTCAGAATGCAGGAATTGCGCAGCTTCTGCTGAATCTTTTACTTTAACAGCGCTGCGTTCTAACATTTCTGCTTCAAAATCAGTTAGTACTCTTTCTCTAATTCCAACATTTCTCCATTGCGATAAAGGTTTACATCCTTTTGAAATTCCGCGGGCAAGTGTCAGCGCATCGAGTACTGCCTGATTCGCGCCCTGACCTTTAAACGGACTCATCGGATGGGCTGCATCGCCAATTAAAGTTACTTTTCCGGCTTTTTCCAACAATTCAGCCGAAAGTAATTCACGATCGTATACCGGATAACCCGAAATTTGGGTTTCGAGCGTTGCCGCTAAAATTTGAGGAATAGGATTGTGCCATTGCGTTCTGCGACACGCTTCTTTTTTAAGCGCTTTTGGTCCCTGAGCACTTAATTCCTTAGCCTCATTTTCGGACATTGGAAAACTAAGCTGCCACATTACAGAATCTGATGTAAACGGCATAATATAGATTCGTTCATTGCCATTGGCAGTTTGAAATACCGTAGCCGAATCTAATAAGGAATTATCAACGCCTTCAAGAGCACTCAAAGGGCAAATTCCTAATATTACAATACAATCCAGATAACGTAAAGGCGTAATATCGTCGCCAATCAGCAATCTGCGAACCGAACTTCTAATTCCATCAGCTCCAACCACAAGATCGGCTTTGACGTTTTTTATTGCATCGTTTACCTGAAAAGTCAGATCAACATTTCCCGATTCAGAGTCTTTAAAATCAATTAATTGATGTCCCCATTGTACATTTTCATGTCCGCCGAGTTGTTCCAGTAACGCTAAACGAAAAGATTGTCGCGCAATATGCACATTTGTACGTTTTGGCGACGTTTTTTTATCTGATTGCACCCACTTTCTGATTCCCCATTCGCCAATTACTTTTCCTTGTGTAGTATGAACCAAATGTCTTGTTGAAATCACGCCTTCTTTTAAGGAGAATATACCCAAACCTTCAATTGCTTTGCTGGCTTGCTGCAACGTAAGTCCATAACCCTGAGATCGGGCATCAAAATTAGTATCACGCTCATAAAGGGTAAAAGGGATTCCGCGGTGCAAACAAGCAACAGCAAGAGCAATTCCGCCAATTCCACCGCCAATAATAGCAACATGCGGATAATTTTCGGTATCTGCCACAGGAGGTTTTGCAGAAGGCAATAATCCGGATCCTGAACATTTTAAACAAGAGTATAAAGGCGCTTTTGGACGAATTGGAGCTGTTCCTTCTCCGTTTGTTTTTTCAAATTGATCCAATTCTATTTGGTAAAGAAGCCGCACTTTTTTGCTCAGTCTTCGGCTTTTTTTGCCGCGTCCCTGACATTCTTCGCAAGTAGCCCAGCTTGTTTCTTCATTTTCCACTTTTTTCACTTCCTCTTATTTAAATTAATTGATTTTCCTCATAAGAAGAAATTAGCCTGTAAAATTGATGCCGGGTCTGCTCATTTTTGCTGTGCAAATTTAGGACAAAAGATTGCCAGTACAAACTACAATAAATCTTTTATCTTTGAAACGGTAAAAGCAGACTATGGAAAAACTCAGAAAACATATTGAAGATATTATTCCTGTTAGTGATGAAGAATTTGACTCTATCAAATCATTTTTCACGATAAGAAAGGTTTTAAAAAATCAATATTTAATTCAGCAAGGCGATGATGCTAAGTATGAATACATTATTATGAGCGGTATTTTCAGGGTTTTTTATCTGGATGAAGACGGAAAAGAACATATCGTACAATTTGCTACCGAAAATTGGTGGATGTCTGATTATATCGCTTATTTCAATCAAAAACAGGCTAATATGAACGTGGTTTGTATGGAAGCAGGAGAAGTTTTGTGCCTGACACTTGACGGAAGGGAAAAACTTTCTGAAACACTTCATAAAATGGAACACTTTTTCCGCGTTAAACTTACCAAAGGTTATATGGCGCTTCAGCAAAGGGTTATTTCTTTACTTTCTAATAATCCGCAACAGCGTTATAAAGAATTTGCAGATTTATATCCTAATCTCATGCAAAAAATTCCCAAGAAATACATTGCAGAATATCTCGGTGTCAGCCGCGAAACCCTAAGCAGACTGTACTCTAACAACAAATAACATAAAACTATAATTTAAAAGTGTGATTCTCGTCACACTTTTTTTGTGACTTTGCTCCTCGTTTTGAGGAGTAGAGCCGGCATAAATTTGTCCTGTAAATAATCATTAACCACTAAAAATTACAGACATGAAAAAAATTATGATTTTAACCCTGGCAATTGCCTTTTTTTCTTCGAATGCACAAAACAAAAAAGAAAACACATTAGTAAAACAAGCAACACTTAAAAATGAATCCACTATGAAAACTAAAATTTTAATTATCGTATCAAATGCCAATTCAATTGGGCCAAATGACAGAAGAACAGGAACATTTCTTCCGGAAGTTGCACATCCTTATGCTGAATTCGACAGAGCAAATTACGAAATAGACTTTGCGAGTTTAACAGGCGATACGCCATATTTAGATGCGCTAAATTTGGCAAATGATCCTGACAACCTTACTTTTCTAACAGGAAAAGGATGGGAAAAAATGCAAAAAGCAGTTAAATTAGCAAATGTAGACGTTAGTAAATACGACGCCGTTTTTGTTCCCGGAGGATTAGCGCCAATGGTCGATATGCCGGAAAACGAACTTTTGAAGCAAGTAATTAAGGAAACTTACGAACGAAATGCAGTTGTTGGAGCTGTCTGTCATGGTCCGGTTTCTTTATTGAATGTAAAATTAAGCAACGGATCTTACCTTGTAAATGGTAAAAACATCACCTCATTTACAGATGAAGAAGAAAGAGGTTACGCTATCGCCGATGTTCCGTTTTTGTTGGAAACTGCCTTGACAAAACAAGGAGCAAAATTTCATGCCGCAGCAGTTTGGTCGGCTCACAGTATTGCTGATGGTAATTTGGTTACAGGTCAAAATCCTGCTTCTGCAAAAGGAGTTGCGGAGAAAATGATTGTTATTTTGAACGGATTAAAATCCGTTGCTACAAAATAAATCATTCCTATGGAATGTTATAAAAGCGTTCCGGAGGAACAAAACATATTGTAGGGATGGATTTTAATCCATCATTACATTCAGAATAGCCATTTTTGTCATCCTGAGAAATGAAGGATTTTTGCAAGGAATTCTGCAAACAAAAACCGCCAATCTTTGTTGATTAACGAGTGCGTTCCTTCGACTTCGCTCAGGATGATAAAATAAAAAAAATATTCTTTTGAAAATGAGTGCCCTAGCCCGATAGTCCCGAGGCTTCGGGAGCGGGATTAGCTCCTGAAAATTATAAACAAGTATATAAAATATAAATAAATAAAAAATCAAAATGGAAAATCAAACTCCGGTTCATGTTTTTGCTACATGGAAAGTTAAAGAAGGTCAGATAGATAACGTTTTAAATTTGCTAAAAACGGTTCATGACGAAAGTATTAAGGAAAAAGGAAATTTGTTTTATAAAGTTCATCAAAGTAATTCGGATTCAAATACTCTACTATTATTTGAAGGTTATACAAATGAAGCCGCTGTTGCAGAACATAGAAATTCGGCTTATTTTCAGGAATTAGTATTGGGAAAAATTGTTCCTTTATTAGAAAACAGGGAGATTGTTTTAACCACGCCTATAAATTATTTGTAAAACCGTAAATACTCAATATTGTGTTAATGGGCGATTATAGTTAATGATAATTTGACTAAATTTAAAGAACAAATCATGAAAAACCGAGATTTAAAATACTAAACAACACGGTTTTTAAGCTTATATTTAAAGAAAAAATTATGGAACAGACCACAAAAATTATATTCCCATACGATCAGAGTGTAGTAAAAGAATTGCCATTGATCAATAAAAATGATCTTGAGAAAATACTAAATACAGCGCACAATTTATTTCTGGATCAGGCAAATTGGATTCCGGCTTATAAAAGAATTGAAATATTAGAAAAAGCAGCTTCTATAATGCAAGACAGAAGCGAAGAACTGATACATTTGGCTATTAGCGAAGGCGGAAAACCCTATAAGGACTCAAAAGCTGAAATTTTAAGAGCAATTAAAGGCGTAAAATTGGCCGCTGAACATATCGCACAAATAAAAGGCGAGCAGATCCCGATGGGACTTACGGAAGCGTCTTTAAACAGAATTGCGTTTACGTCAAAAGAACCTATCGGAGTTGTTGTTGCGGTAAGTGCGTTTAATCATCCGCTGAATTTGGCGGTGCATCAAATTGCTACAGCTGTTGCTGCGGGTTGTCCGGTAATTTTTAAACCGGCAAGCACTACGCCATTATCTGGTTTGGCTCTTGCCGATATTTTAAAAGAATCCGGTTTGCCCGAAGGCTGGCTGCAGGTTGTATTAACGGATAATGAAACAGCAGAATTATTGGTTACAGATTCGAGGGTTAATTTTTTCTCTTTTATAGGATCGGCAAAAGTAGGCTGGTACCTAAAAAGCAAATTGCATCCCGGCACAAGATGCGCCCTCGAACATGGCGGAGCAGCGCCGGTTATTGTTGAAAGTGACGCTAATTTTAGCGAAATGATTCCGGATTTGGTAAAAGGTGGTTTTTATCACGCAGGCCAGGTTTGTGTTTCGGTACAGAAAGTATATGTAAATCAGGAAATTTGTGATCGTTTTATTGAAGAATTTTCGCAAGCGACCAATAAATTAATTGTCGGAAATCCGTTTGATAAAACTACCGATGTTGGTTCGCTGATTACTCCCAAAGAAGTTAATCGTGTCGAGGAATGGGTTAATGAGGCTATTGCCGAAGGCGCAAAATTAATTTCGGGCGGGAAAAGAATTTCAGATACTTGTTTTGAGCCGACAATTTTGTTCAATCCTTCGGAAAATTCGAAAGTGTCGACTAATGAAATATTTGGTCCTGTTGTTTGTATTTATCCTTTTACAGATAGGGAAGAGGCAATAAAAAAAGCAAATGCCCTGGAGGTTCATTTTCAGGCCGCTGTTTTTACAAAAAATATTGATATCGCTTTAGAAACTGCCAAAAAACTAAATGCAACTGCTGTTATGATTAATGATAATACGGCATTTAGAGTAGATTGGATGCCATTTGGCGGAAGGGATTCTTCTGGTTTAGGAATGGGCGGAATTTCGTATACCATAAATGATATGACGAGAGAAAAATTAACGGTTTTTAAAAGTAAAAATTTATAATTGTTTAAAATATGCCGTTAGGCATTAAATGTCGGTAAAAATCAGGAATTCCAAATTGATTTAGCGTGCCGTAGGTACGTAATATAAATCGTTTGTTGCGTACCTACGGCACGCTACGGATTTCTCGACCTGATTTTCTACCGACATTTAGTGCCTAACGGCATATAAAATAATTAATACATAAAAAATACCTATAAAACTTCTGGTTTGGGAATGGGCGGAATTTCGTATACCATAAATGATATGACGAGAGAAAAATTAACGGTTTTTAAAAGTAAAAATTTATAATTGTTTAAAATATGCCGTTAGGCATTAAATGTCGGTAGAAATCAGGAATTCCAAATAGATTTAGAGTGCCGTAGGTACGTAATATGAATCGTTTGTTGCGTACCTACGGCACACTACGGATTTCTCGACCTGATTTTCTACCGACATTTAGTGCCTAACGGCAAATACAATAATTAGTACATAAAAAATACCTATCAAACTTCTGGTTTGGCAATGGGCGGAATTTCGTATACCATAAATGATATGATCCGAGAAAATTAACGGTTTTTAAAAGTAAAAATTTATAATTGTTTAAAATATGCCTTTAGGCATTAAATGTCGGTAAAAATCAGGAATTCCAAATAGATTTAGAGTGCCGTAGGTACGTAATATTAATCGCTTGTTGCGTACCTACGGCACGCTACGGATTTCTCGACCTGATTTTCTACCAACATTTAGTGCCTAATGGCACATAAAAATAATTAATTACATAAAAATACCTATTAAACTTCTGGTTTGGGAATGGGCGGAATTTCGTATACCATAAATGATATGATCCGAGAAAAATTAACGGTTTTTAAAAGTAAAAATTTATAATTGTTTAAAATATGCCGTTAGGCATTAAATGTCGGTAGAAATCAGGAATTCCAAATAGATTTAGAGTGCCGTAGGTACGTAATATAAATCGCTTGTTGCGTACCTACGGCACGCTACGGATTTCTCGACCTGATTTTCTACCGACATTTAGTGCCTAACGGCACATACAAATAATGTCATATCAAACTTTCACAATTTAATGTGTTACGGATTTTAATTTTTGGATAATATCCAAATACCTATTTTCAAAAATAGATTGATCTACAGGTAAAACAATCGATTCAAATAGTTTCATTAGATCTTCAGAATGATTTGCTGTTTTTTTTGTCTGAAGATTGTAATGGATAAACTTAATCCATAAAATGGCTTTTAATTCCGTTTCATCTTCATTCCACATCTTCATTTCGACCAATAAAACATTATCCGTATATTGAATAAGCTGAGACTCAATTAATACGGTTTCCATTGTAAAAGCAGGTTTTAGATAACTTATTTGGTTAGAGGCGACAACCCAGCTTAATCCCTTTGTTTTCATATACTTAAATATATCAAGATCATAATGTTCTGCAATTTGGTCTTCGCGCACATTAATAAAATATTCCAGATATTTTGAGTTGTTTAAATGATTAAAAGGATCACAATCCTGAAACCTGACTTTTCTTTTTGTTTTTAATATTTTTTCCATTTATTGAATAATTATATCAGATACCGATCGGTATTTGATGGGTTAAAAAATTTTATTTCCGAATGTTTTCAATGATAGCGCTGTCTATAAAGTCCATTGCGGTGTTGATATAGGTGGGATCATTGTGTGTAAATGCCAAAAGTGAACTTCCTTCAATTAAGGATAAAATGAGTTTTGCATATTTAGCCGGATCTGTATTTTGCTGAATTTCATTATTAATGACTCCTTCTGTAATAATAGAGGTTAAACCCGAAGTAAATTTTTGAGATAGGTTTTGTGCTGCTTTAAACAATAACGGGTTTATAAATTTGGTATCAACTCCTGCGCGCAGCATCGGGCATCCGCCTCTGTCTTTCACCAAATCATAATAACTGCGTTGATATTCTGTTATTGCATGAAGTTTATTTATACTGCCCTCTTTACTGACAACCAGTTTAAACAGAGGCGTTATGGCTAAGCTTACATTTAACTGAAACGATTTTAAAGCTAAATCTTCCTTATTAGAAAAATTACAGTAAATGGCACCTTTTGTAAGTCCGGTAGCTTTTGTTATGTCGGTTAAACTCGTTCCTACATAACCTTGTTTATTAAAAATAGGTGCTACTTTATTTAATATAATTTCAGAAGTATTCATAGTTTTATGAGTGAATTGATAGTATTCAAAGCAAATATAGTATAAATACCGATCGGTATATGAAAATATTGCTATTTATTTTGCTATTTTTTTCTTTTAAAAAAGCGTTAAGAAAATGTTGGCGTGTTGTTGTTTTAAATTAAAATTTCTGTTCTTTGCTTCTTAAGATTTATTAAAAAAATGATTAAGAAAGTCTTAAATTCTCAACTTGAAACTACAATATTATTATCTACATTGAGTTTAGGGTTATTATCATATTTGCGTTATGGACAACAAAAAGTTTATATTAAGTTTAAAAAAGGGTAATGAAGCTTCTTTCAGGCAGGCTTATCTGACTTACTATGATAAATTGATAAACATTGCCAAACGATTTAATTTTACCGTACTTACCCCGCAGGATTTTGTTCAGGAAACTTTTTTAAGACTTTATAATAAAAGAGAATTGCTTAATGAGGATATTTTATTGGATAAACAATTGTTTACAATATGCAAGAACATCATTATTAATCATTTAAACAGAGAAAATAAAATAATTCAGCTTGATCCTTGTCAGTTTGAAAAAATCGAAGAAGAAGATACCGAAACCGGAATTTTTGAAGAAAGACAGGAAAAACTACATTCTTTTATAAATCAGCTTCCGGAGCAGCAACAAAAAATATTTACTTTACATAAACTGGAAAACCTTAGTTATAAGGAGATTGCCGCAATTACAGCGCTTTCTGAAAAGACAATTGCCAATCACATCTACCTCGCCAGTAAATTTATTCGAAAAAAAATCGCAGATCATTAGGAACTTTTGTGTTCTCGTTTGTTATAGATATAAACGGAAACATAAAATGCATATTGAGTCTTATAAAACAGATGTTACAACCAAGGAAGATGCAAGCTTTATTGTAGTGCTTCTGCAGTTTATCATTTCTGATTGTATCATGAATTTTGATTTGGTAGAAAATAATATTCTAAGAATCGAAACGAACAGGGATATTAAAGAAATGGTGTATGGTGTTTTTAATAAACAAGGATTTTATTGTCAAAAACTTTAGTGCTCAAAGATATGGACGAAAAGAAATTAGAAGAAGAATTGAAAAAAATATGGGATGAAACTCCCGTTTCGCATTCTGATAGTGAAAAAGAAATTTCGTGGAACGAGTTTCATTCAAAAGCATTCTCTCCAAAAAAGAAAAAATCCAATTCATGGCGTTATTATGCCGCAGCGGCCGTTTTGATTTTTGTTTTTTTGGGAACAGGAATTTACTTTACCAATTCACCATTAATTACCAATGCTGAACTTGCTGAAAATACAATCGAAAATACAACTTCGGTACTAAAAACAGTAATGCTGCCAGATAGTTCAAAAGTAGCATTAAGCCCGAATTCTAAAATTGTTTATGCCGATAATTTTGCAGCTAACAGAAAACTTAAAATTACCGGAGAAGGCTATTTTAAAGTGAAAAAAGATAAAAAACATCCTTTTCAGGTTTCCTGCAACGAAACTACAACGACAGTTTTAGGTACCTCTTTTATCGTAAAAGGATATACCCAAAAAGAAGTTTCGGTTGAACTTTATGAAGGAAGTGTTGAAATGAGTGTGAAAAACCAGAACAAAAAATGGATTCTGAAACCCGGAGAAAAATTCACATATGGAAGTAAAACCGCTGCAGTTGCCGAGTTTAACAGATTTATAGATTTTGAGAATGAAAAACTAAGTATTGTGAGCACTTATATCGAATCGAATTACGGTTATAAAGTGATAATTCCGCAGGAATATGAAAACCAGAGAATTACGGTACGAATCAATAAAAAAGAAGATTTAAAAACGATTGTCCAATTAATATCAGAAATGTATAACCTAAACTTTGAAGTAAATGAAAATTTAAAACAGATTACTTTTCAGTAGAAAAGAAAAGGATGTCCTAGCCGCGAAACTAAACATCCTTCCCATAGTCAGGGTAGTATAGAACTATCCCATTTAATAATATTCAAAAATACCAAAATTTCATGAAGCATATAATATCAGCGTGCTTTTTTTTATTCAGTTTGTGTATGTCCGCCCAAAACATAACTGTAACTGTAGATAAAACTGTAACCTTAAAAGAATTATTTAAACAAATTGAAAATCAAACCGACTTTAAATTTGCCTTTACGGATCAAATAGATACGTCTCAAAAGTATTTTACCAAAAGCACGACTTATAGCAATATCGAAATAAAAGAGCTTATTAGTGAATTGAACAAGAATAAGTTAATTCAGTTTTCGGTTGTTGGAAGCAATATTTTTGTAAAGCAAAAAGCGGTAAAAACAAGTAAAAAAAAAAGTAAGTTAACCGGACAGATTCTTGATGACAATAGAGAATCTGTTATTGGTGCCAACGTTTTTATTAAAGAAACGCAAAATGGCACAACAACAGATAAAAACGGAATGTTTGCTCTGGAATTGGATAAAGGAACTTACACTGTTGTAGTAAGTTATGTGGGTTTTAAAAATATAGAAAGACAAATTACAGTTTCAGACGATGTTAAAATTGATTTTAGCTTTGAAGGCGATAATAGCCAGCAATTAGAACAGGTAATTGTAACAAATACTAAAGCTGTTGATGTCAGAAATACGCAAATGAGTGTCAATAAAATGACGATGCAGGAAATCAAGAAAATTCCTGTTGCTATGGGCGAGCCGGATCCTTTAAAATCAATATTAACATTGCCGGGCGTTACAAATGCCGGCGAAGCTTCGTCAGGTTTTAATGTTCGCGGAGGTGCTGCAGATCAGAATTTGATTCTTTTAGATGGCGCTCCAGTTTATGGTGACTCTCATATGTTTGGTTTTTTCTCCATTTTTAATGCAGATGTTGTTAGCGGATTAGATTTATATAAAGGCGGAATTCCATCTAAATTTGGAGGCCGTGTTTCGTCTGTTTTGGATGTAAGCCAGCAAACGGGAGATTTTACAGACTATAAAGTAAACGGAGGTATTGGTCTTATTTCCAGCCGACTTTTGGTACAAGGTCCGATAAAAAAAGATGTTGGTTCGTTTTTAATTGCAGGACGTGCTTCTTACGCGCATTTATTTTTAAAGCTGTCGGATAATAAAAACTCGGCTATGTTTTATGATATTAATGCCAAATTTAATTATCGTTTAGGCGCTAATAATACGATTGCATTTTCTGGATATTTAGGAAATGATATTTTTGATATCAACGAGCGTTTTTCAAGTACGTACGGAAATACAATGGGAATATTAAGCTGGAAACATAAATTTTCGGACAATCTCAATACCAATCTTTCGGTTTTTTACAGCGATTATAAATTTAACTTAGGAATTTCTTCTGAAAGTTTTGAATGGAATAATGTGATTAAAAGTTATGGTTTTAAATACAATTGGAATCACATTGTATCACAAAAGCTGAAACTTAATTACGGAATCGACGGTCAGTATTATGATTTTAATCCTGGAACTGTGCAGCCAACTGGTCCTGAATCACAATTTAATTACAAACAGCTGGATAAAAAACATGCTTTTGAATCTTCTGTTTATCTTGATTTCGAACATCAGATTACAGAGAAATTAAATTTTAGATATGGACTTCGTTATAGTATGTTTTATCGTTTAGGAAGCGAGGAAATAAGTACTTATGAGGATGGTAAGGCTGTAGTATTTAATCCTTTATATCATATTTATGAAGAAGGAACCCCAACAGGAACTATATCTTATAAAAGCGGCGAAACAATCAGTAAATTTGATAATCTTGAACCGCGTGCTGCATTATCATACGCTTTTAATGATAATACATCGGTAAAAGCAAGTTATAACAGAATGGCGCAGTACATTCATATTTTGTCAAATACACAATCTCCGCTGCCTATGAGTATCTGGACACCAAGCGGACCTTTTACAAAACCACAGCTTCTGGATCAGTATGCGGTAGGATACTTTAGGAATTTTAAAGATGCCGATTATTCGTTTGAAGGTGAATTATTTTATAAAAATATTCAAAATCGTATCGATTATATAGACGGAGCAGATATTTTGGCCAATAATAATGTAGAACAGGTGATTTTGAACGGTAAAGCAAGATCATACGGTTTGGAATTATTATTTAGAAAAAATGCCGGAAATTTTACAGGATGGGTTTCTTATACTTTGTCAAGGGCAGAACAAAAAACGCCCGGCAGAACGCCTGAAGAACCCGGAGTTGCAAATGGCGACTGGTATTTGTCAGGATATGATAAAATGCACAATTTGAGTATTGTAGGAAGTTACGAATACAATCCTAAATGGTCTTTTAATGCCAATTTTACTTTGCAATCTGGTCAGCCTGTTACGTATGCAAACGGATATTATGAGTTTGGTGGCATTAATGTACCGAATTATTCCCTGAGAAATGAAAACAGATTGCCGCTTTTTCATCACTTGGATGTTGCGGCAACTTATACGCCAAAACCGGATAAAAAGAAAGGATGGCAAAGCTATTGGGTATTCAGCATTTATAATATCTATAATAGAAAAAATGCGGCTTCGATGACCTTTACAACAAATGAGGATACGGGCGCAAATGAAACCAGAAGACTGTCTATTTTTGGAATAGTTCCTGGTGTTTCTTATAATTTTAAATTTTAATGAGTATGCAATTTCAAAAATATAATTTCAAAAATAAGGCATTTACTTTATTGAGTATTCTTTTTGTGCTGTTGTTTTCAGCTTGTGAAGATGTTGTAAATCTGGATCTGGAAACCGGTGAAACAAAAATTGTGGTAGACGCAGAAATTATTTGGCTAAAAGGAACAACCGGAAACGAACAGACGATTAAAATCAGCAAAACAGCTCCTTATTATAATAATACAACACCAAAAGTTTCAGGAGCGCAGGTAAGGGTTGAAAACAGCAATGGCGATGTTTTTACGTTTAATGAAACAGAACCGGGGTCTTATGTATGTACCAATTTTGTGCCTGTTATCAATATGGATTATAAACTTTTTGTAACCGCAGAAGGACAAAGTTTTACTGCTGTTGAAAAACTGACTTCGGTAACACCAATTGACAGGGTAGAACAAAAAATAGTTCCTGATTTTGGAGGAGAAGATGTAATCGAACTGACTTTTTATTATAAAGATCCGGTGGATGAAGTCAATTATTACCTTACGGATTATAAAAGCGATTTTTTGCTGTATCCTGAATATGAGCTTACAGATGATGATTTGTTTAACGGAAATGAAATAAACACACGATTTTCAGACGAAGATAAAATGAAACCGGGAAAGACTGTTAATATTACGAATCGCGGTATTTCTAAAAATTTCTATAATTATATGAATTTGATTTTAGAAGTATACGGAGGAAATCCGTTTTCTGTTCCTCCGGGAAATATTAGAGGTAATATTATAAATACGACCGATTCTAATAATTTCGCTTTTGGTTATTTCAGGCTTTGCGAAGCAGATAAAGTCTCTTATCTGGTTAAATAAAATTAGTTTTAGGTTGATTTGTTTATACATCTGACATATAAATAAATTTATGTCAGATGTGTTTTAGTTATAAGTAATTATTTATAAATCAACTAGTTAGTTAAAGAGATATATTGATAAAGCGATTTTTGTGTTTCGGCTTCAGTAACTAAAAAATGGGCAACATCTGCTCTTGAAATTTTCCCCACATTCATTCCTTTTTGAAGTCCGGATAAAGCTTTGTAAGATTGGGTTTCAATTCCGTTTGTAAGCATTCCCGGTCTGATAATTTCCCATTTCATTGCACTTTTTGTAATCAATTCTTCCATTAAAGTTTTATTGCTATATTGGTCTTTCAGGAATAATGAAATTACCGTTCGCATAAAAAAGCTTAAATATTTTTTACTTTCTCCCGCTCCAAAACCAGTAATTACTAAAACAGGTGCAGTAAAATTTAACTCATCAGTAACTTTTATGAGTGTTTTGGCAATATCAGAAAATAGGGTAGTGGCTTTTTTATTTTTTGTTCCAACAGTTATCAATACAGCATCAGAACCTTTTATGGCATTTTTTAAATCTATTGACGATGTAGCGCTACCGTTTATTTTAATGAGATTTGGATGATTCTCAATTTGATCTGTATTTGTAGACAGCGCCGTGACGATGTGTCTATTTTTGAGTGCTTGTTTTACGGATTCTAACCCAATTCCGGCACCGGCGCCTATAATTGCAATATTCATTTTAGTTCGTTGATTTAATTTGTAAATATTTTTCAGCAATACTTTTTGGGGCAACAAGCAAATTTTCGCTTCCCCATTTCCATGGATTTCCATCTGTTGTCAGGATTTCTGCGCCGGCTTCTTTGGCAATAAGCAATCCCGCAATCCAATTATACGTATCAAGATCTTCCTCAATAAACAAATCAATTCTTCCTGCACCCACATACGCCAATTGAAGGCCGTGTGGACCGTAATTTCTAACGATTCCAAAATTTTTAAGCAATTTTGTTACATTAGAACCAATTTTATCATACAAATCGTTGTTTGATTTATCCTGATGTCCGTATTCAAAAACAGCCAGCATAACAGCCAAATCTGTTTTACGGCTTAGTTCAAGAGATTTGCCATTCATAAAAGCACCTTCGCCATCTTTTGCCCAAAACATTTCATTGGCAAAAGGATCATAAATGGCCGAAAAGAAAGGTTTTCCGTTGCGTATAAGTGCGAGATTTATCGTCCATCCCGCAATATGCTGAAGATATTGTATAGCGCCGTCCATCGCATCACAAAGCCAGTATTCTTCAATTTCAGCTGGATTTCTTTGTGAATCGGTATCAAATTCGTCGCCAATATGCCACGGAATATTCGGAAATTCGGGAGATAAATCTTCTTTTAAAGAAGTGAGGCACAAAGTATCGATATCTTCTAATTGATTCAAAAGTTCTTCCATAGATTGTGGAATGGCATTTTGCTTGTAGTTTTTTAAAAAGACGTTCCCCACTTTTCGTACTGCATCAAGTATGATTGGGATATTGATTTCGTTTTGCATGTTGTTATAGTTTTAATTACAAGGCAAATCTACTTCTGGCAGGAACTTTTAATGTAGTTTCAAAAATGGAAAGGATAGTCCTAATCACGGAATTTCTTCCTAAACGCAAGAGGAGTGAGGTTTGTTATCTTTTTAAAAAGTTTTCCAAAATAAACAGGTTCTTCATAACCAACTTCATAAGCGATTTCCTTGACGCTGTTATCCGTAAAATACAACAGTCTTTTGGCTTCTAAAACAGAGGCTTCCTGAATATGAACAGACACGGGACTTCCGGTTAACGATTTTACGGTATCATTTAAATGTGAAACCGAAATAGAAAGTGCCGATGCATATTGCGAAGGCTGTTTCCAGATTTTAAAATGTTCTTTTGTGAGTTTTAAGAAAGTTTCCTTAATAATAACGCTGCGATTTTCTTTTTCTTTATAGAGTGATAAATTTGCAACCAATTCTCCAACAATTAAACTTAAAAGCGCATTTAGCAAAGAATGAATTGTTTTTTGGGTATAAGTATTCGTGTTTTCTAATTGTACTTTTTCAATTAAATCCATCAGAATTATAGCTTGCTGATAAAAATCAGATGCTTCTTCAAGCAAAAACGGATTATTGATTTTATTTTCTAAAACTTGTAAAATTTCTTTGTTCACTAATGAAGCATCAAAACTGATCATCCATCCTTTAGAATTTTTTACTTCTATAATATGATGTACTTCTTCCGGAAAAATACAAAGTAAGGCAGGGGCAGTAAATTCGATATTTTCAAAATCAATATTTAATTTGAATTCACCGCTTATAGCCAGCATTAACTGACAATGATTATCCCGATGTGGTTTCGAAATGTCATGTTCGTCGACTTTTTTTCCTTCCATGTTCGCAATAACAATTCCCGCCTTTGCAGAAGGAGAAAGTTCGAATTGCTGAATGACAGGATTTTGATTTTTCAAGATTGATAGTCTATAAAAGTAATAAAGTTATTACCTGCAAATATAAAAGCTTTTAGAGCTCAATTAACAAAAAGAACAATTTGAAGATAGTTAAGGCAACAATAATAAAAATATTGTGTACAAAAACCAGCTGAAGATAATATCCCTTAAAATTGATAAGGTTAGAAGCAGGAATAATTTCAAGCAGAAAAGTCCAGCTTATAATCCGAATTAAACTGATAATAAGTCCAATAATGAGGCTTATTGTCCACGAAATTTCAGCAAATTCATTATACCAAATCAAATAATAAATTGTGGCAAAACACACTCCCGTGAAGTGATGTAATATGGTTCCGGCGATTAATTCTCCTTTACGGGACAAATCTATAGCAACGGCTGCAAGTAATGTGGTCAGCAGTGCTGGTTTTCGATAAACTTCAGCATAGGATGCAGATACTGCCTTGTTGAATAGTTTTAGGATACAACAGGCAAACAGCCAGGAAATAACAATTTGAAAGAGCAGGTTTAAGATCATTAAATAAAATTAATGGGGCGTAATTTTACATCGCAAATATAAATTTTTATAATGAGCTTACAATATAAATAAAAGGCTTGTTTTTATTCCGTCAGTAAAATACTACTTAACAGATTATCATTAAGATACCTTTATAATTTTTGAAAAAAGTTAACAAGTAAAAAAACAACTATGAGTTGATTTTTATAGATTTGTAGAATCTGTATATGCCCAAAAAATCAATTTGGAAACAATTATAAATTCAAAGACAATGAAATCTGTTCCTTCAATATTTTTATTTTTAATGTTTGTCTGCACAAATTCTTACTCGCAATTAAGTTCAGATAAAATATTCGAAAGCTTTAAGCAAGGAGAACGCACAAATTGTTCCTCGATTGCTTTTATAAAAGCAGCTTTGAATATTTACGGTTTAGACAATCTTTTTGTAACCGAAAAAATAAATGACACTTTACAAAAAATCACATTAAAAAATAACGCATCATTTAATCTGAATGCAGACGAGATAAATAAAGCGAATGAATCTGCCGGTTTTATATTTATTAAAGACAATTGCGAGAGCGAAACCATAACTGATTATGCAGTATTGACATACGCTGTAATGGCAAAATACAAACAAATTATTGACCATGAATCTACTTTTGACAGAGCGTTAGAAGATTTAGAAAGCGGGGCAGTATATACGCCAACAATTTATAAATATTTAGGATTTAAAAAAGGCAAACAAATACAAAAGTTAAAACGACAATCCGGAAGTGAATTTTGCGGAGTTGTGGCGTGGTCAACAGCACATGCGGTTTTTGTGTGCGAAGAATTCATGGATTATTACGGAAACAAAAAAAGCATCTGGATAAAATATCCGGGGCGCTTTAGAATCATCAAGTCAGAAGAAGGAATAAAAAATACCCATATAATTCCCGAAGTTCAAAATAATACCGGACTGGTTTCAGGCAGTACGATTCCGCCGGGTAATCCCAAAACAGATTTATAAATTATTTTTGTAATAAAAATAAGAACTAAAATTGCTATAAAAATGATTCTTTTAAGTTACTAATTATAATATTTAACAGGAATGCTCAGAGAATAACATAATATTAATGTTATTTTGAAAAAAAGAAATCAATAAAGTTGCAATTTAAGTTAATTTATATATTTTTGTCATTAATTAACAACCAATTACATAAAGAAAATGAAGAGCAAAATTATATTACTAAGTATCCTTTTCTTCTTGACAACTGGCGCTATCTCAGCACAGGCAAAAAACGCTCCAAGAAGTATTATCAGTACAACAGCTCTAATACGCAAATACCATGATCAAAAAGAATTGAGTGGTATGCAAAAAGGAGAACTTTTAGAATTATACATTGAACGTATTAAAGTTTTAGTTAAAACTCTTCCTTACATTGCTTTGGTAACTAAGCCAGGTGTTACAATGGCAGATTTAGGTATTCCGGACGATTCTGAGCACAAAAAAGTGTTAGACAGTCAAGCTGAAGGAACTACATTATTCTTAGATACTACAGTAGACTTTCAAAGAAAAATGATGCCTTATTCCGATAAAGGAAATCTTATTGCTGCAATTTTATTCTACGAAAGTACATTGAAATCATTACACGAATTCAACGACTTAAACGAATAGTACTATTTGTCGCTAAAAATATTATACGGGTTTTTTAATCACGTATTTCCATAAAAAAACTCCATTATTTTTAATGGAGTTTTTTTTGTTTTCTTGTGAATTAAATTGTGACCTGTAACACTAGTTTAAATAACTTCTTCTACAGTTTCCAGCTGATTTTCTATTTCTGATTTTAAAAAATCTTTGTATTTCGCAAGTCCTATTCCTATTATCGGAATAGACAATTTTCCTATCACAGAAGCAGCCTCTTTATTTCCTGTCTTATTTAGATAAGTTGATAATAACAAAGTGCCAATTGCGCCAAAGAGTATCAATTCTGTGGGAACGTTAGCAATTTTATCCTCTATTAATTCTCTGATATCTTCAAGATTTTCCTGATTGAGTAAATTTTCCATAAATTCTATTTATTTAATGAGTCCGTTTTTATTTATAAATTAAAAATAGAAATTAAATAATGCCTTCTTTTATAGAATTAGGAACTCGAATTATATGATTATCATTATTTGAAGGAAATGTAATTTTATTAAGCGGGATTATTGCCAGATTTTTTTTCGGATTTCTGCTTGTTTTCAAAAGAAGATTTTTCCAATTGTTTAATAACAGCTTCAATGAAAGCAAAAAAAGTTGTTCTTGTTTTTTCGTGAGGCAGTAATTCCGGATTTTGCAGATAATTGCTTAAAGTTATCGTATAATCGTATTTTTCTAAAAATTCAGTTCGTCCTTCTTCTAATATAAACGCTGCTTTGCTGTTTTTTGAAACGATATTTTCATACAATTCCGCAAAAGATTTAAATTGCCCGGTAACAGAAAAAATAATAACCAGATTATTTTTGCTCAACAAATCATTTATGGATGTTTCGTGCGCAACGGCCCATATTGGGATTTCTAATAAATTTCGAAGTTTATATTCAAAATACTGTCCTGCAATAAACGAAGGACCATAACCAAACAAAATAATTTTTTCGAATTTTTGAAGATAAGCCGCAAACTGATCAATAATTTCCGGATTGAAATTTTCTAAGAATTTATTCAGGCGTTCGTTTTCGTCAGCAATTACAGTAAAAGCCTTTCCGCTAATAAAACCTAAATATTCCTTGTAGGTTTTGAATCCCAGTTTCTGTACAAATTTTGAAATTTTAGAAGGTGAGCAATTGCAAATTAATGCCGCGTCTGTAATAGATAGTGTACTGTTTTGTTTGATTTCCCTGATTAGGATCGAATAAATATTTTTCTCCAAAGAGTTAAGCAGATCTTTATTTACAATATACATTTTGCCTCGATTATTTTTTAGTAAAAGTATTACATTTCATTTAAAACAGATATTCTTTCTGTTTTTTTTCACTTCATTTAAAAGTTATGCGCATAAAAAAAGTCCAATTTTAATATATAAACAGCTTTTATTTTTCATTCAAAATTAAAGTTTTTAATTCCTATTTTATTCTTTAAACTTAGTTTTATTCTGTTTAATCCCGGTTTTACGGTGATTTTTAGTATTTCTGCCTTTAAGCTATTGTTTAAAAATTTATTTATTTTCCATTATTATTTATAAAATTAAATTTTATGGAAAATATTTGTTTATTTTGAAATATTTTTCCTACGTTTGTTTTTTCGTAATCGATATAGTAAAAAATATTTGTAATACGAATGCAAACCCAAAATTAAAAATGAAAGTGAATTTTAATCAAGAAAGCTTAAATGATATGAAAGAAAATAAAATGATTTTAAAAGATTTAGAAAAAATGCTAAAGCAAGATCAGATAAACATCAATCATGATGATTTATATGAAGCATCGGCAGACAGATATAAAAAATATGCTAAGGCAAAAAAAGTTTTAGATGTTCCGGCCCCAATTGCGATTGTTTATCCTGAATCTGCAGAGCAGGTTTCTGAAATCCTGAGATATTGTAATGCAAACAGCATTAATGTTATTCCAAGAAGTGGCAGAACTGCGACAGAAGGAGGTTTGGAAAACTGGAAAGAACAAACTTTAGTAGTTGATGGAAAAAAACTAAAAAAAGTTATAAAAATAGATCCGTATAATATGCAGGTTACCGCGCAATCCGGTGTTGTATTGCAGGAATTGGAAGACGAAGTTAGAAAGCATGGTTTAACAATGGGGCATTCTCCTCAGTCTAAACCAGTTGCCCAAATGGGAGGTTTGGTTTCTACGCGTAGTATTGGGCAATTCTCTACTTTATACGGCGGTATAGAAGATATGGTAGTAGGATTAGAATGTGTTTTTCCTGACGGACATATTTCGCGTATCAAAAATGTACCAAGAAGAGCAGGAGGACCGGATATTAGACATATTGCCATTGGTAACGAAGGCGCTTTGTGTTACATTACAGAAGTTACGGTTAAGCTATTTAAATATTTCCCTGAAAACAATCAATTTTTTGGATATCTGCTTAAAGATGTTGATACAGGAGTTAGTGTTTTAAGAGAAGTTATGGCAAATGGTTACAGGCCTTCTGTAGCGAGAGTATATTCAGAAGAAGATGCTGCGCAGCATTTTAGCCATTTTCATAAAGGGCAATGTATCTTGATTTTTATGGCAGAAGGAAATGAAAACATGGTAAAAGCTACTGCTGCCGGAATTGAAGAAGCTGTAGAAAAATTTAAAGCAGGAATCAATGAAAAAGTAGATTCTAAATTGATCGAAGGCTGGTTCAACCATCTAAACTGGACACAACAAAGAATTGAAGATGAAATTCAGGATATGGTGACTAAAAATGCGCACGATGGTTTTACAACCGAAATTTCTGCAGATTGGGAAAACGTTACCAGAATATACTACAATGTAATCGAAAGAATCCGAAAAGAATTTCCAAGAAGTAAAGATATTACGATGCTTGGCGGACATTCTTCGCACAGTTATATCAACGGAACCAACATGTATTTTGTATACAACTACAACATCAATTGTGAACCGCAAGACGAAATGCGCCTTTATCACCATCCAATTCAGACTATTATCGTAGAAGAAACACTGAAACTTGGCGGTTCTATGTGCCATCATCACGGAATTGGCAAATACAGAAATGAGTGGACAAAACAAGAACACGGAAGCGCATACTATATGCTGGAGAAATTAAAAGAAGCTTTTGATCCTAACGGAATCATGAATTTCGGAACCATTTTTCCTCAGGCAGAAGGTGAAAAATATCAAAAATAATAGTCCTTTAAAAAACTAAGCGTATGAAACGATATATTCAATTTATCCTCATAGTGCTCGCTGCCGGGGCAATTTATCCACTAATTTATTTAAGGACAAATTATCAGGAAACCATTTTAGCTGTTTTTAAAATAGGTTTAGATGACCTTAATATTATTTATACAGTCTTGGGTTTTATATTCATATTAGGATATTTTCCAAGCGGTATATTAAGTGATAAATTTTCTGCTAAGTATCTCCTTGTTTTATCCTTGTTAGGTACTGCAGTCGGAGGATTTTGGTTTGCCCAGATTCCAGATTATGCTTCAATCATAGGTATATTCTGTTTGTGGGGTGTTTTCTCCGTATTTACGTTCTGGGGAGCACACATGAAGTTGGTGAAGTTATTGTCTACTCCGGAAGAAGAGGGACGTTTCTTTGGTTTTCTCGATGGAGGAAGAGGTGTCGTTGAGGCCATATTAGCAAGTATCGCCTTGTTTATGTTTTCTCATATTTTAGAAAAAGGCGAAACACTTGCAGATAAAACTCAGGCACTTCAATATGTGATTTACATGTATTCTGCAGTATTGCTTGTTGCCGGAATCTTAATCGCTTTGTTTGTCGAAAAGGATACGACTAAAGTAAATAAAAATGAATTACCAGTTATAAAAAGCATCGAAGAAGACAAAAAAGGTTTTGATTTTAAAGATGTCAATTCTGTTATCAAAAACAAGTTCGTGTACTTAATGGGAGCCATTATTTTTTGCTCTTATGCTGTAACCTGGGTAGTGTATTATTACGGAGGTTTTATGGAAAAAAATCTTAAAATTACACCCGTTACAGTCAATACGATCATGGTAATTGTGTTATGGATGAGACCAATAGGCGGAATCTTAGGCGGATTTTTAGCAGATAAATTCGGGAAAACTATAACACTGGTTTCTGCCTTATGCGGCGCTGTTCTTACTTTATTAGCAGTTGCTTTACTTCCTGCAGAAACTACAAGTTTCACCATTTATTACATTCTGATAATATTAGGAGGAACCTTTGTTTACGCCATTCGTGGTACATATTGGTCATTGTTGGGAGACAGTAGAATAGATAATAAAATTATGGGTACAGCGGTAGGATTTATTTCCCTTTTGGGATACTTGCCAGATATCTTTATACCGTATTTCAGTACGGTCGTTTTCAACAAATTTGGACCCGAAGGAGGGTACAATGCCTATTTTATAATAAGTGCAATTCTGGGAATAGCAGCAATTTGTTTCGTTACTGTTTTCAAACAACAAAGTCAAAAAGATATAAATTAAAACAATTCGTTGGGTGTACTATTAACACATAGAAATATAGAATTATTAGTTGTAAAAAAGAATGCAAAAAGAAACTCATTTCTTTCACATAGGAAGCTATGTGCATTTTTAAACAAGTGAAACGCCTTTTTTAGGGTTCAAATCTATGTTTCTATGTGTTAAGATTAATTCTAATCAAAAGTTAAAACATTAAAAAATATATAAAATGGAAATTACAGATTTTAAAATGGACTATTTTTCTCTAAAAGGGAAAAACGCAATTGTAACAGGAGGAAATACAGGATTAGGACAGGCTTTTTCTTTGGCTTTAGCAAAAGCAGGCGCTAATGTTTTTATGCCGAGTATAATGCCGGACGACGCTGCATTTAATAAATTGATAGAAAATGAAGGCGGAAAAGCGGTATACATGTCAGCAGATATTACCAAAGACGGAATACCAAAAAAAATTGTAGAAGAATGTGTAGCAACATTAGGATCAATAGATATTTTAGTGAACTGTGCAGGAATTTGCTTAATTGCTGATGTACTGAATTTTACAAGAAAAGAATGGGATCCAATGGTAAGCATCAATTTGACTGCTGCTTTTGAAATGTCGGCAGAAGTTACCAAGTTTTTCATACCTCAAAAAAGTGGAAAAATCATTAATATTTGTTCCCTGTTCTCTTTCTTAGGCGGACAATGGTCTCCGGCTTATGCTGCTACTAAACACGGATTGGCAGGTTTAACAAAAGCATATTGTGATGAATTAGCGCAGTATAATGTACAAGTTAACGGAATTGCTCCGGGTTATTTTAAAACAAAAGTGGCGCAGGCATCTATAGATAATCCGGAACGTAATAAATGGATTGTAGATCATACGCCAGAAGGTCGTTGGGGAGATGTGGCCGATTTAATGGGAACGACAGTATTTTTGGCAAGTCAGGCTTCTCACTTTGTAAACGGACATATTCTGGCTGTTGACGGCGGATTTTTAACGAGATAAAACGAATTGTTATGAAAGAACAATATTTTATTTCGATCGATAATGGGTCTCAAAGCACAAAAGTTTATATTATCAATTCAAAAGGTGAGGTTATACATTCTGAAATTGAGCCCTTAAAACCTATGATGTTCAGGAAAACCGGATATGTAGAGCATCCTGACGATGATTTATGGGATAGTATACAAGTAGGGCTGACCCGGTTAATGAAAAACTTCAAAGGTGATATAAACCTTATAAAAGGAGTTGGACTTTGTACCATTCGCTGTTGCAGGGTATTTATGAAAAAAGACGGTAATCTGGCTGCTCCCGTAATGAGCTGGATGGATGTAAGATCGTATGCGCCTTTTGAAGATTCAGACGAAATTGCATACACGTGTCCTACAACCGGATATATCACGCAGCGTCTTACAGGAGCATTAAAAGATACGGCGGCGAATGCTTTTCAGTGGCAATTTCCCGTAGATATGGAAACCTGGAACTGGTCAGAAGATACAGCTGTTCTGGATAGTTTCAAAATTCCAAAAGAGAAATTGCTGGAATTACAAATGCCCGGCACTGTTTTAGGAACTGTAACAAAAGCTGCTGCAAAAGCAACTGGTTTACCGGAAGGATTACCTGTTGTAGCCACAGCAAACGATAAAGCCGTAGAAGCTTTGGGAGCAGGATTAATAGATTCATCCAGAGGATTGTTTTCTTTAGGAACCTATATTACATCTATGGTTGCAGGCAATGAAAACAGACCGGCACACGATAATTATTTTACAAATTTATCCTGTATTCCAAATCGCTATTTATTTGAAAGCGGTGGTGTAAGAAGAGGAATGTGGCTAATTTCATGGTTCAGAGACCTTATTGGCGAAGAATTAAATAGCAAAGCAAAAGAAAAAGGGGTTTCTCCGGAACAGATTTTAGAAGAAGAAGCGTTGAAAGTTTCCACAGGATCTGACGGTTTGATGATTATTCCGGATTGGCTTGCACCGGCCTATCAGTCGTATAGAAAAGGTGTTATGATTGGTTTTAGTGGTCAGCAAGGACGCGGTCATATTTATCGTGCTATTCTGGAAGGAATTGCATTGACATTGAATAATCATTATCAGTTGATGAATGAAACCCTGGGTCACCATCCTGAAAAAATTATCATATCAGGAGGCGGTGCTAACAGTGATCTATTTATGCAGATTTTTGCAGATATAACCGGAACTCCCGTTGTCCGAAACGAAATGAGCGGGTCTGCAGCTTTAGGCGCGGCTATTTGTACAGCTGTAGCCGTAGGATGTTATCCTGATTTTGAAACCGCAGTCAAAAATATGGTAAAAGAAAAGGATGAGTTTCTTCCTAATTTAGAAACGCATAAAAAGTATAAACGAATCAATGATAAGGTTTATCAAAAATTACCGCTGTTGTTAGAAAATGCATTAAAAGAAATGCAAAGTTTAGAAGCAGAATAAAGCTTCGGCTTACTTATTAAAAATACCACCAGTTCGACAATGTCATTAAGTTAAGGAAATATCTTCTAATGCTATGACGGATAAATCTTGTACAATATAACGCTCAAACGTACTATTCATTTCGACGGAGGAGAAATTCACGAGGAGCTCGACAAAGATTGGCGTCTTTGATTGCGGAGTTACTTACGAAGATTTCTCCTCCGTCGAAATGACATAAAATGAGAAAAAAGGCCTTCTATTGTCAGATTAGGAGGCTTTCTTCTCAAGCATACAATCATTTTTTTGCAACCAAAACAGGCATAATGTACCATGTACATTTCATGTCCTCATTTTGTATGCTCTTGATTGAAGGCTTGAAACTAATCTGGATTTTATAATTTAAATACTATAAAAATGATCAATCATAAGTATTATAGATTGCTTTTAATTTTAGTCACATTCTCTATAACTAATTTTGTTTATTCTCAGGCAGCAGATATTAATAGCAAAGCAGATACGCTGGCCAAGGATTCTGAAAAACCCAGATTTACCATAAATGGGGCATTCAGAGTGCACTATAAAGATGAATTTTATAATGAAACAAGAAAAAAAGAAGGAGGGGAATTTGGTTTCGACTTATTCGGGCTTGTCATAAATTCTTCGTATAAAAAGTTTAAAGTATATGCTGATATGAGATTTATGCCCGCTTCATCAGGAGGAACTATGCTAAAAGAAGGCTGGGCAGGATATGATTTTCAAAATGGAGATGATTTCCAGATCGGTTTAGTTCAGGATCCCTTTGGTAACTTAGACTATAATTCATACAGCTGGTTTTTAGGAATAGGATATGCACTGGGATTCGAAGGAAAATACGCTATGGGAGCAAAGTATAATCACAAAGGAAATACCTGGGATTGGCAGGCTGCTTTTATGAAAAATGCAATGGAAACTTTTACAAACGATCCAGCTCAAAGGCAAAATCAATGGTCAGCAAGTATTGTTGGGGACAACAAGGAGATCAATCAGCTTTCAGGACAGCTTGTTTATAAAATAAAAACAAATAATTTTTTGCATAAACTTGGAGTTTCCGGACAATTCGGGCAGCTTTATAATTTTGTAGAAAACGAAATGGGCAACCGAAATGCATTTGCATTACATTACCATATGGACTATAAAAATCTGGGAATAAAAGCAGAAGTTTATAAATATCAATTTAATCCAAAAGGAGGTAATTCAGAATATGTAGACATGGCATCTTTTGGATATACGTATCAGGTGGTTTCAAAAGCAGATGTTTATGCTTTATCTGCAAAATATAGTATTCCTTTTAAAGGTAAATCATTAAATGAAATAGCATTTTACAGTGAATATGGATATTTAGGAAAAAAGTATGACCTAAATGCAACTCATATGCTTACAAACGGTGTATTAATAAGGATTTTAGACGGAATATATACTTACGTTGAGTATGTTGCAGGCTATAACCATCCGTTTTTAGGCGGAAGCCAGGCCAGTTTATATAATGAGTTTGATAATAAATGGCATGCCCGTCTTCAATGCAACATTGGATATTACTTTTAATTTGAAGAAAATGCAATTTGGTTTTCCGGATAAAAGAAAACCAAATGCTTTTCTTAGTTTTTAAGTATAAAATTATTCTGTTGTCTGTAATTGTGCGTTTGTCCTGCGGATAGATTCGGCATCCTTGTAATCCAGCCATTCCTGGCCTTTTCGCCCGCGCATCCAGTTATCATAATAACGAATAATTGCAACGTTGGCAAAACCCTTCCATAAATTAGAAGGTCTTCCCGGAAGTGATCTAAGGCTTAGTGAAAAGCCCGGCGAAAGGTATTTCATATAATGCCACCAGCCTTCAGGCATATAAAGCATCTCGCCATGATTAAGATTTGTAATGTATGGTTTTACATTTTTAAGTGCGGGAAAACGTTCAAAATCAGGATTGTCAAAATCAATATCCTCATTGCATAACCATGAATACGGAAGTCGGTACATGTATTTTGTCTCTTTAGGATCAACCAGGACACATTGTTTTTTGCCTTCGAAATGAATGTGAAAAATATTTGGAAAATCAATATCATAATGCATGAACACTTTTGAATCCTGACCGCCAAAAAACACAAGCGGCAGACTTTTAAGCAATCGGATTCCTAAACGAGGCCAATGCATATCAGACTTCATAGAAGGTACATCTTTCATGAGATTGTACAAAAAGATACGAAGATCAGTTGGGCCTTTTTCGAGGATGTCAATATATTCAGACATAGTCATTGTAAAGTCCGGTTCATTGACTTTCTTAGTATAATCAGTTTTACGGCTATCGTACAAAGGCACCGTTTTGTTTCCTGCAACTTCTCTTAGAAAATCAAAATTCCATTTTGTAAAGGCAGGCCAGTCTTCGATTTGTTTGGTAATTATAACGGGCTTTTGTGGCTTATAATAATTATCTATAAATTCTTTTTTTGTGAGTTTTTCAACTCTTTCTATCTGTATATAATTATCAAATGCCATATGTAATATATTTTAAAGTTATTTAATAACGCTATTGACATTATTAAATTATTATATAAGAGTATATTAGCCAAGTGTTTAAAGTAAAAATATGAAATATTGTAATACAATTCTAATATTTTAGCGGTTACTCTTTTTTTACAAAATGTTTTGGCATAAGTATTTTGTAAATAGTTTTCTCAGAAAGTTAATCTGCGTTTAAGTATTCTATTTGATTTTATATCTGTTAAAGTAATTTTTATTATTAGTTGTAAAAAAGAGAGATTCTTTTATAAATGATGTTAAAATTTTTCATATTCTCATTTTTGAGGTCTTAAATTACAAACTTCTCATCTATATTCCTTCTTGATTTTTTATTTGTCTTAAAAATATATTTATTTGATTATCAGTTATTTAATGTAGCGAAATCGTTGTATTAGTCTTGATTTTTAATTCATCTTTTTTTTAATTTCTTTTTTAAGTCTAGTTTCGGTGTATCCTTTTTGTAGGAAACAAACTAATTAAAAAACCAAGAATTATGAAGAATCAATTACATTTTATTTTTTTCAAAGGAGACAAATATTTCCATATGATATGGATTTTTTTCCTTCTCTTAACTTCAAATTTATCTGCTCAGCGCGGTTATTATGATGCAGCATATAAAAGGTACGAAGCAAATGCAGGACAATTGTCTAATGGTGCTGCAACTACCTCAAAATCATATATTCAGGCCGATCTTCAATCTGAAGCCTCAGATCAGCAGTGTGTAAATATGTCTGCTACAAATGCCACTGTACAATGGACACTTACGGAAGCTGCTGACGGACTTGTGGTTCGATACAGTGTTCCTGACGGACAAACGGCTACTTTGGGCGTGTATAACGGAAGTACGAAAGTTACAACGCTTACGCTGACTTCAACCTGGTCTTGGGAATATTTGTGGAGCAACGGAAATCCAAATAATAATGGCATTACAAATCAAAACCCAAGAATGCGATTTGACGAAGTACGCTATAAGCTTCCTGCTAAAATTAATGCATCGGGAACATTAAAACTAGTCAGAGAATCAGGTAATGTTCATGTGGATTTTGCAGAGATGGAACCAGTTGCCACAAGCGTTTCGGCTCCTTCTGGTTCCGTAACTTATACTGGAAACGGAAGTGATCTTCAAACTTTTATTGATGCAAACGGCGGTAAAAAAATATATCTTCCTGCTGGGGTTTATAACGTTAATCGAGAATTGTATTTTGGTGTTGCCAACACTTCATTAATAGGAGCCGGAATGTGGTATACTCAGATTAATTTTACCAACACAAGCAGTTTAAATGGTGGCTTGCGTGCAAATGCAGCAGGTATTTCATTTACAGATCTTTATTTAACCACAAGTTCAGCTTCGAGAAGTAATTCGTATAAAGCTATAAATGGCGTTTTTACTTCTGCTTCGACAGTAAGAAATATTTGGGCGGAGCATTTTGAATGTGGTGCATGGATTGCACAATATAATACTGGAGGTCCTGCAATTGCTGATGGATTTACACTGTCTCATTGTCGTTTTAGAAATAATTATGCCGATGGAATCAATCTTTGCAAAGGAACTGCAAATGCAATTGTAGAACATTGCAATTTTAGAAATAATGGTGATGACGATCAGGCGATATGGTCTGCGGACGGACTGGAATGTATCAATAATACTTTTAGATACAACACTTCAGAAAATTGCTGGCGTGCCTGTGGTTTAGCTATTTATGGCGGAAAAAACAACAAAGCGTATAATTTGATTATAAAAGACAATCTTGAAGCAGGGATCAGAGTTAGTAATAATTTTCCCGGAGCACCATTTAACAATGAAGGTCTGCACGAAATACATGATATTACGGTAACAGCTTGCGGAACTTTTAATGATACGTATAATAATCCTGTAGCTGCGGTGGATATTTTTAGTGCTACTAATGCCGGTTCTCAGGTTAAAAATGTTCAGCTTTATAATATCGACATTATCGATTCAAGAAATGATGCTATTTCGATCAGTAAAAGATCAGGAGACGGTATTTATAATCTTAGTTTTAAAGATATTACAGTTAACGGAACGGGGAAAGAATTTCCAAACAATAATGCGCTTAACAGAAATTGGGGAAGAGGTTATTTTGTACTTATTGCGGGTTCTCCTGCCGGAAACGGAACGTATTGCAATATGAATTATTCTAACAGAGGCGGTAGTGCTACTACAGATCAGGAAATCAGTGCAATTGGGACATTTTCATGGACACAAAGCAGCAATTGTTCCAGCACATCAGTTCCGGTTACAGGAGTTACAATTTCTCCAGCAACAGCTGCTTTAAGCGTTGGCGGAACACAACAATTAACACCAACTGTTGCTCCGGCAAATGCCACCAACAAATCAGTAAGTTATAGTTCGAATAATACGGGCGTTGCAACAGTAAACGGATCAGGTTTAATTACTGCAGTTGCTTCGGGAACAGCAACAATTACTGTTACAACTCAGGACGGAGCTAAAACGGCTACTTCTGTAATTACTGTAAATTCATCAAATGTGGCGGTGTCAAGTGTAAGTCTTAGTCCGGGAACTGCTAGTTTAAGCGTTGGTGCAACACAACAATTAACGCCAACAGTTCTTCCTTCAAATGCAACTAATAAATCGGTTAGTTATAGTTCTAATAATACAGGCATTGCAACAGTTAATGCTTCGGGTTTGGTAACGGCAATTGCTAACGGATCTGCAACGATTACCGTAACAACTGCTGATGGCAATAAAACAAGTACGGCTACAATTACAGTTAGTACGGCAACAGGGGCTTATTTTACCATTAAAAACAAATGGACGAATAATTATTTATATGATGCCGGTGCAAATGTAGGGTATGGCGCAACGGTTGCAAACAACAATTACAAATGGGAAAAAGTTGCTATTGATGCTACTTATTTTGTACTAAAAAATGTAGGTACCGGAGATATTATGAATATCGAAAATTTAACTGGAGCAGTGCAATGTACGCCTGGGCAAAATACTTGGTGGAGTGCACAATGGTCTAACGAAAATGTTGATGGTACCTGGGTGAGAATTAAAAACAGATGGCAAACTGGAAGTATGATTCATATCGAAAACCTTAATGGTTCTGCTCAATACATTGGAGGTCAAAACAATTGGGAAAGTGCACAATGGCAATTTCAATCCACTTCTACATCAAAGAAAATTAATGAAGTTGAAGTAATAGCCGAAAATAATGCTGCTGTAAGTGTTTATCCAAACCCGTCAATAAACAACGAATTTAATATTGATTTGCCGGAATTAAAAGCGGGCGATATCGCAACAGTAACGGTTACAGATATAAACGGAAGAAAGGTTTTGGTAAATAAACTTAATGCTTCTGCAAAAATCAATCATAATTTAGCAACAGGAATATACGTTGTTACCATTCATTCTAATGATTTTAATGTTTCTAAAAAACTGATTGTGAAATAATTGATCTAATCTAAGTATAATCCCTACGGGATATTTTTATCTGTGGATTTCTATCTTGCTACCAATATTTAAATCCTAACGGATTATTTTATTGGAAACTTTTTTTGCTGATAGATAATTCTAAAATATCTCGTAGAGATTACCATATTGGTATCAACTACCAATATTTAAATCCTAAAGGATTATTTTATTGGAAACTTTTTTGCTGATAAATAAATCATAAAATATCTCGTAGAGATTACATGTTGGTAGGAACAATAATTAAAAGCAGAAATATTGTCCCGTAGGGACTACACATAATTAACTAGCAACTTGAATTAAATAATAAAAACAGCAAAAATGCCAGATCAAAAAATCTGGCATTTTTTATTTAATTACCTTTTAATAAATTGATACTTACCGTTGCGATATCAGCATCCGGGAATCGCTTAAAAATGGATTTGTCCGGAAATAATCCGGCTTCTGCAGCAACACTATTAAAGACATCTATTTCAACAATATATTGGTCCGAAAAACCATGAGTGGCGTCATAAGCCGTTGCGGGAGTTTTGCCTAAATTACTGGCAGCAAGTTTAGGGTTTATGGTATGCAATTCAATCAGAAGCAAACCAAATTTACGAACATATGGCGACCATTTTTGTAAATGTTCCAGCAGATTATCTTCGACCAGATTGTTGCTGATTCTTTTTCCTCTGTAGGCAAATGCGCCCGTAGATTTACTGAATCTGTCGTTATGGATGCGTATGGGATCTGTCCAAATTCTGTTGTGATCTAGAAAAGTCCTTACGTTAAGCAAATCTTTCAGATCGATATTGTAGTTTTCTTTCAAATCATCCGATAATACATCCGGACGTCCAATATCTCCCCAAATTACCTTTGCCCAAATATCTGCTTTTATAAGATTAGCTCTGGTTACTTTTAGGGCAGTTTGGTTATAATCGGCACCAACCAGAAACAACGGATGTTCATCGAGCATTTTTCCTCTTAAAGTTTGTCTATCGATTACTTCAAAAATATGCTGCAAAAAAGCGCCGTTACCGCAGCCCATATCGAGAATTCCTTTTGGCTGTTCTTCAATTGGGAGGTTAAAAAGTTTAACAATAATCTCATCTACCACTTTAAAATAAGTGTCGTGAGCACCGCCGCTTCCCCAGACATTCATTTCGCGATCAACATGAATTTCGTTTTCGCCATCGGCTACCATTCTTAAAACCGCCGGATCTCGAAAAATCAATTCTTCAATTCTGGCAAATGTTGGTAAATAAGAAACGGTAACGCCATAAGCACTTGCTCTTTTTGCAAAGAATAAACCCATTTCTGTAAATTGATAATTGCCGTTTTTTTCCAGAAACCAACCAAGATGCACGAAAAAGTCTAATATTTTCTTGAAGTTTTCAGGAGATTTATGAAATTCTTCCGGTTTAAAAGAAGTCTCCATAAAATATTTATGAAACATGCCTTTCATTGCCAAACGCACTATTGTTGGGCCAATCAAATAGCCTTCGATATGTTTTAAAATCTGTTCCTGAATACTATTTGTCAGAATATCATCAGAAGGTTCAAGTCCGTATTTTTGTTTGTATTTTTCAAAAATAACATTGAGTTTTTCAAAAGGCGCATCTTCAAAAAGACGTGCATGAAACTGAATCGAAAACTGAAGCAAATCAACTACATCTTCATAAAGATGAAACAATGAAAATGCTATTGCTGTCTTTTCATTTACAGCGATCGTAATTTCCTGTGTCTGGTTATTGACTTCATAATCTAAAAATCCCTGAGAAGCCAAAATCCTCAAACCAACATTCAGATAACCTTCATTTACTTTAAAAGCAGTTGTAAGTTCTTTTAATTGTACTTGTTTTTTGTTCAGGATAAACTCTAAAACCTCATTATTCCTGAGCGCAATTGCAACGGGAGCAACAGCTAAACCGTCAAGATGTCTGAAAATAGAACTTCGAAGTTGTGATTTATCGGTCATAGTAAAAGATTGAATGTTTACTAAAAATAGTAATTTTTTTTAACTGAGAACCTATCAATTTCATCACATTAGAAAAATAATGATATTGTTGAATTTGTTTTTAATCTGAAAAAATAAAAAAAGGCAAAACGTAATTATTTTGCCTTTTTAGATTTATGATATAGTAAGCACAAAATTATGATTTGAAATCTGTAGAAAAAGTAAGTTCTTTATTGGCTTCAATTTCAGTTTTTAAGGAATCAATTTTATAGTTTGCAAATCCATAAGCATCAGATCCGGTTAATAAACGAAGCGGTGGTTCCGGATTTTGAGTGACTTTTATAATTAAATCTGCTACTTTTTCAGGATCGCCCAATTGATTGCCCGGAAGATCGTTTTGATGTGTGTGCACGCCATCACGAATACTTGTATAAGCATGAATTGGATTCGCGGCTGCAATTAACGACGTACTGTTTAAAAAATTTGTGCGAACATATCCGGGTTCTATAAGCGTTACATGGATTCCGAAAGGTTTAACTTCTTGGGAAAGTGCTTCAGAAAGACCTTCAACGGCAAACTTAGTTCCGCAATAAATTCCCCAGCCCGCTCCGGCAATTAAACCAAAAACAGACGAAAGATTGATAATATGTCCAAATTTTGCCGCTCGCATATGAGGCAATATCGCTCTGGTTACATTAAGCAAACCAAATACATTAACATCAAAATTGGCACGAACTTCGGCGTCAGAGCTTTCTTCGATGCCGCCAATTAAACCATAACCGGCATTATTTACCAAATAATCTATAGAACCAAATTGTGCTATCGCTGCAGCAACCGCCTGATTTACACTTTCTTCGCTAATTAAATTAACCTGTAAAGGCAAAAACTGATCAGATGTACTGCCAACTGCATCTTTAAGCGATGCTGCATTTCTGGCAGTACCCACAACATTAAATCCCTGCGACAATAATTGTTTGACTAAAATAAGTCCGATTCCTTGAGAAGTTCCTGTAATAAACCAGGTTTTGTTTTGATTTTCCATGTTTTACTTTTTAAAATTATACATTGTTTTATTGGAGTACTTTTTCAATAATTAAGGTTTTTCATAGCGTGAAAATTTATGAATCAAATAACACTATTGCTATTGATATTATAGTTTCAGACTTGATTTAAAGTGAGTTTGTTTCTTCATTACTTCTTATTTAAATCGTTATGAAACCTTACAGACTAAATTCGTGCCTTTGTTTTAAGTTGTTGATTATAAGTATTTTATTATTTATTTAAAGAAGAATAAGAAGTTAAATATCGCTGACATTAACGAAATAACGTTATTGATTCTTAAAACAATATCAGTATGATGTAATGCTTTTTAGTAAGTTTTACTTAATAGAAATAAGCCATTATGAATGCGCAATAAATCAGGATAAACAGGTATTTATACGCTTTACCCCGTTGTTTTTTATTTCTAATTTTCCGAAAAAATCTGGGTTAATTCCGATGCCTTATATTCAGTTGTATTTTAACTTTTTGAAAAGAAAAATTCATCTGATAAAATAAGAATAAGTAGTTGTTTTGAATAGCCAGATTTAATAGACCTTAAAAAATAACCTTAAAAATCTTAAATCATGGCAGTAAAAATTACAGAAATTAAAAATCTTACCTTAAAAGATAGTTTAGCAGCTGCTGAATTAACAAAATTTAGCAGTCAAACAGGATATACAGAAGAAATTACTGGTGATGCTGTAGTTCCGGATGGCTGGAAAGTTACACACAATATTCAGGTTACATGGAGTGAAGGAGCAAAAGCAGTTACGCGTGCAGTTGGAGGTACATATACAAAAGTGGGTACTAAGGCAACAATCAGTGGACTATTAGACGTTTCTAAATATAGTTTTGGTATTCATGGAAAACTATCAATTGGTTCAAAAACGAAACCAGATGCTGTTTCATTAAGTGTAAGAGTTGGTAATATTCCATCAGCACAAAATAAAAAAGCAGACTGGATTATAGATTTTAGTGATACAGTAGATGGAGGTGACCCATCAAGCATTAAACTAAATGAGTTGATAGGATGGATTAAGGATAAATCAGGAGATGAAGATGCAGAAGTTGCTTTTCCTGAAAGTGAAGGTGCTGATGAAGCTGACCAACCCAAAAATTTTGAAATTGTGTTTAAAAAATTCTATTATAACATCACCCAAAATACCTTTGATTTTGATGTAGAATCAAAAGAAAAAGATGATGAAGGAAAACCTAGCGAGATAAAATTTGGGAATTTTACCATCAAAAAAGTTGGTTTTAGAGTAACAAATGCTCCACTAACTTTTGAAGAAGCAAAGGAAGAAGAACAAGAAGATAATACAGTTAAAACTTTGCCTAACGCTAAAAAGAAAATAGCTTAATAAAGTAATCATATAAATTATTGATAGCCGCAAACAGTATGTTGTAAATGCTTTAACAACATACTGCTTATGGCCAATTTTCTTTATCAGTAATTCCGAGTTATGTCAGACAAAAAACCTTTTTTAATAGAAATTACAGGGCAAACAGAATTCCATTTGGGAAATCCGTTGGCGGCAATTTCTGTGGACATAGCCATTGGTTACAGAACCAAAATTACAAAAGAAGATAAAAAAGAATCTTATTTATATGCTTCCCTAAAAGCTGAAAAGGAGAATGGTATTTCAATTAAAGATATTATTAAATCCTGTACAGCTGCTTATAAAGAGGAAGAAATTCCTGAAATCTTAAATAGTGTTGCATTTAACCGTTTTACAGTATCATACGGTACAGGAGGCGTGAATGCTTCTGAATTTACTATTGAATTTGATTGTAAAATCAATATAAATAATAGACAGCTTGATGCAAGAATTGCTATTAATTATAAGAAGGAAGATGGAAAAACCTCTTTTTCTTTTGGAGGGACCCTTAAAACGGGCGAACATTATTTTGGGTTGCAGTTTACCAAAATTGAAAATGCCTGGTATTTATATGCTAATTACTTAAAATCAGGAGAAACAAAAATTGATTTAAAAATCATTGCAGCCAAATTCTTTGAAAAAGAAACCGTTGCAAAAATGCCTGATCTTTCTTTTACTCTCAAAGAATTTAAAGCTTTTTTATTGTACAAAAAAGAAGGCGATACATCAGGATTATTCTTCGGAATGGGCGCCGGACTTGATTTAAACTTAAAAGACCTTCCTATGGCGGGGCCAATTATCTCTCAGGATAATGCTTTTGCGTTTAAAGAAGTACTGGCGATATATGCAAGCGGATCATTTGATAAATCAGAATTTACTGCTTTTAAAGGTTTGCCTCCGGTCGATATCGTATCCGGATTTAATATTTCGACCCAACTGCAAATTAATGGTGTCGAGGAATATTATGCGCTTAATAGTGGTCAGAACGAAGAACATAAAGAAACTCCAAAAAAGGAAGAAAAAAAAGAAGAAAGTGTTACAGCAGCACCTTTAGGCGGCGGGATATTAGCAAAAGCAAAATGGAAAAAATTAGATAAAAAAATAGGTCCTGTAACGATTCAGCGACTGGGTTTTGCTTACGAAGACAGTAAAGTTGTTTTACTGCTCGATGCTTCTATGGAAATGGCCGGAATGGGACTTCAGCTTATGGGTTTTGGCCTTGGTTTCAAACTGCAATGGCCACCCAATATGCCTGATTTCTATCTGGAAGGAATTGGTCTTTCATACAAATCACCGCCAATAGAAATATCAGGAGCATTCCTGCATGGCACAGCAATTCATGATGGTAAAACGATTGATGTTTATAATGGTGGGGCGATTATAAAAATAAGTCGTTTTACGATTGCTGCCATTGGGTCTTATGCCGAGGTAAACGGAAAAACTTCTTTGTTTATTTATGGCGTATTTGATGGGCCAATTGGTGGTCCGGCCTTCTTTTTCGTAACCGGAATAGCCGTAGGTTTTGGATATAACCGCAAAGTAAATGTACCTTCTATAGATGAAGTTGCTCTTTTTCCGTTAGTAGCTTTAGCCATGAAACCGGAGAAAAACAGTGGGTTATTACCAATATTGGCTTCTCTGGAAACAGAAATGAAAAATGGATTGAAACCCATAGAAATCTCGATTGGGGATTACTGGCTGGCTGTGGGAATCAAATTTACTTCGTTTAAACTTATCGAATCGTTTGTTTTGCTGACGGTTAATTTTGGAACGCAGCTTGAATTTGCAATCCTCGGACTTTCGCGATTAAGCTGGCCCGAAAAATCGATGTCTCCGGAACCCATTGTATATATAGAATTGGCAGTTTTGGCACATTTTGGCCCGGGAAGCGATGTTATATCGGTCGAAGCGGTGATTACGCCTAATTCGTATGTGCTTTCAAAAGAGTGTAAATTATCCGGTGGATTTGCTTTTTACACTTGGGTGAAAGGACCTCATGAAGGTGACTTTGTGATTACGCTTGGCGGATATCATCCTAAGTTTATAAAACCGGCACATTATCCAACCGTACCGCGATTGGCATTAAACTGGAAAGTAAGCAATTCCTTGTCCATAAAAGGCGAAATGTATTATGCCCTAACGTCATCAGCAATTATGGCGGGAGGAAAATGGGAAGTGCTTTTTTCGAGCTCAATCGTAAAAGCATCCATTCTGATTTGGGCAGATATGCTTATTTCGTGGGCGCCTTATCAATATTATATTGATATTGGAATTCGTGTCAAAATCGAAGCAACCATAAAAATCTTATTTGTACGGATTCATTTTAGTTTCGAAATGAGTGCAGAACTGCATATTTGGGGACCTCCGTTTGCAGGAGAAGCTTATGTAGACTGGACGATATTTTCATTCACAATTCCGTTTGGCGATCATTCTAAAAAAATACCTGCAAAACTCACCTGGGACGAGTTTTCAATTGGTTTTATTCCACAGAAAAAGAATATTGGCAATTCAGATAAAAAAGAATCAAATGCAAAACCGGTTTCAAATCCGGAACCCACAAATATAACCATCAGTAACGGTCTTATTGAAGTAAAAGGCGAAGCTAAATTTCCGGTAATAAACCCTTCTCAGCTGGCTATTACGGTTGATTCTTTTATTCCGGTTTCCACATTAAAAATCAACGGACAAGAAATTTCCGGAACTACTTTAATGAAATCTGAAACTGGTAATACTACCTATGAAAAAAGAGAACAAAATATAGGAATTGCGCCTTGTGGTTTTACAGCAGGAACAGTATCATTTGAAATGAATGTTGAAATTTCGATGAATGACTCTAAAATGGCTATGTCAATTTCCTGTTTAGGAAAAGGTGTCGCAGAAGCTTTGTGGAGCGGGGAAGAATCTAAAAAAGACAATTCGAATCCGGGTACATCAAAAGTAATTACCAATGTTTTGAGCGGTTTAGTATTACAGCCGCCCGTTTTGCCTCAGGTTTCACAAATCAGGACATTTGATTTTTCGCAATTAGTTGATGCTTCCGGACAAACTTTTGAATGGAAATTTGAACTGGCAAAATCAGGAGAAGCCTATCATGCTACTGAAGTTTTAGGCTATTATGATGAAAAAAATAAAGTTAAAATTGAAGGTATACTTGAAAAAACATACAATACGGTAAGAGATAAACGCGAAAAAATATTTTCTCTTCTTCAGGACAGTTTTGATGAAAGTTTCTTCGAAATTGACGAAAAAGACATCCATAAAAACATGACAAATGAAAACGATTATTTTAATGGAATTCCCGTGATATGCGAGATAGGACAGATACCACAATATAGTACAGATGTCGTATAACATCTTAGCAAGCAACTAAAATGAGTGAGAATACTAAAATAGTGCAATGTTTTTTGCCTCCGATGATTGCGGGTAAATATTTAGCGCAAGTAAATCAGCGTGTAATAAAAGATGAAAAAAAACTTCAGGATATTACAAAAACCTTTGATTTTGGAGTAGATGCAGCCAGATTTAGCTTAAGTCCAAACGATATTTATTCGGTTTTTCCTCCTGCGAATAAATCAGGGAATTATTCAAAATCGTTGCCACACATGGTATTTACAAGAAGAACATTGCCGTGGGAACGTACTTTAGACGGAAAAATTCCGGTATTTCAAAGAGAAGAAACAGCCGAAAACAAACGTAATCCGCAGGATTCTCCGCCAGTTCCCTGGATGGCATTACTTCTTTTTACCGAAGAAGAAATGACAGATCTTCAAATTAATAAAAATACGATTGGCAATGTTATCCAGCCAAATCTTGCAGACGGCATTATAAGACCTGAAATTTATAAATCAGGAACACCAGCAAAAAATGTACTAACGCTGATGGATTGGGAGAAAACAACTGATGGCTGTTTTACCATTGATCTCACGAAAGAACAATTCGAAAAAAATATTCCATCGACAAAAAGCCTTTCCTTATTGGCGCATGCAAAAGAAGTAAGTATTGAACATAAGGATAAAGAGGGAATTACAGATATAAATGATAATGGTTCAGGCGTTTTTTCGGTTATAGTAGGCAATCGCTTACCGGCAAACGGAAAAAATCATACCGCAATATTGGTTTCTCTGGAAGGATATACCGATTATTTAAAAGATACAAATTCCGCTAAAACAATTCCGTCAGGAAATAAAGCCAGACTTGTTGTACTTGCCAGTTGGAATTTTGCAGACTCCGGCAGTTCGAGTTTTTTAGAACTGATAAATGGAGTCGAAACAAAAAGCATGAAAATCGAGAGACAGAAAGAAGCGGCTGAATTAGTACCTTATTTCGAGTCGGGTTATGCGCCTTTGGAACATTTAACGCGCACAGGAGCCAAAACAATTTCCTGGTATCACGGTCCTTTTGTACCAAAAATGTTTCCTGTGACGGCAAAAAGCATTTCGTTTTCTTCTTCAGATGCTGCTTTACGATACGATAAAACCACTGGTTTATTTGATATTTCTTTTGCAGCTGCGTGGCAATTGGGGCGAATATTGGCGCTGCAAAATCAGGAATTTTCGAAAACAATGCTCAATTGGCGTCTTGCCCAATCTCAGCTTGAAAGCGCTACATCAAGAAAAGATATGATTAGCACCATTTTAGAAGATACCAATAAAATAGACCTGAAAGATAAAGTAATCAATTATCTGGGCGCCTTGCATAACGTAAAAATAGCCACTATTGCTGAAAAAGAAGAAGATCCATCAACAGCTGTTCCCAAGGAAGTAAAACACTTTTTAGGAGAATTATACAAACTAAACGGAGTTCCGTTTTCGTATCTCGTGCCACACGGATATTTTTTAGAAAAAAAGCATCAGAAAAACAATGAAGAGTATTCCGGAACAATTTCCTTTTTTTATGTAGATCCTAACTGGATTGAAGCATTGCTGGACGGCGCTTTAAGTATTGGACGTACAGATAAAAATGAAACACTGCTGGATTTGGCCGTAAGCGGAGGATTTATAGAAGGTTACACGCCACAATCAGGAGAAATTTTGGATGGAAATAAAAAAGGAAATAAAAATAAGGAGGAAAGAAGGCTCAATACTACAGGTTTTCTGTTTCGGTCGGATCTAATTTCGGGTTGGAGAGGAATAGAAATCCAGGCTTTTAATGAAGGAGGAGAATTGCTTCCAGCCTTGCGTTTTGAGAGAATTGATTCGGATATTTTTCTGGGTATTTTTAACGGAAACATCAGTACAATTACCGTAAAACAGCCTTATGAAGGATTGCAATTTGGAATTAAAACAGATAAAAAAGGGTACAGGAAAAATTTAAAAAATGAAGACGGCACGAATCAGGAAATTATTGACGGTACTGCCGATGTAAATACCGAATTAAACAGCAAACTTATAAAAGATAATATTATTGATATAGCTGGATTGGCCTCTGTAATGCAGAAAAAATTAACAGAAAAAAAATGGATGAATACGGAAGGTAAAAGTAAAGGCAAATATTTTACATCTGCTGAATTTGCGTATCAAATGGTAGACAGTCCGGTAAAAAGAACGATTTTGGTTAACGTAAATACTCAGAAATCATGAGTAATTCTAAACTTTTAGTTCCCATGTATATGGAGGCTTTGGCGTTGCCCAATGACAAAAATGATGGCATGAATTTAAGCCCGCAATGGGAGAATTACACTCAGAGTATTTTGGGGAATGTATTACAGCCAAATAACAGCCGTTCCTTAAATCTGAAAAAAGGGATTCATCTGCATTGGTCCTTGCCAAAAGCCCTGAAACATTCGTTTATAGCAGAAAAAGGCGAAACTAAATTTCCGTATGCTCCTAACAGATGGATGATTGTTCGCATTCGCACCGATAAAGGAACGAAAGATATGCCTTCGCGAATGTGGATTATAAAAAGCGATGAAAATAATGATTTTCAAAGTAACAATCTGGCGCCTAACTGGGTTGTTTTAAAAGATAATAAACTTACATTCAAAAATTTAGGACAAGCTTTTGAATGGGTTGATACTTATGAGGATAAAATAACTGAACCCGTTTTAACAGGCGTTGGGGCAGCAGATCCTTATTTTGCTTCTTTTTATCCAAGCTGTAAAAATGTTTTCGGTTTTCATGATGACATGAAAGATATCAATTCAGATTGTACGGTAACGTATGTTGTAAACGGCTGGTATAGCGATCCTGAGCAAGATCCTCTTGCGCCGCTGAATTTTAAAGGTGAAGCTAAAACGGCAGAACAAATTGATCAGAATAAGAAATTAGAATGGTTTAAAACGCAATGGAAATATGACGGAGAATATCCTGAATCCTGTCTGCTGCATTCTTCTATCATGAGCATTAAATGGAATGACCAGTTAAAAAGTGGTGTTCCCGATGAAGCCGTTCAGGTTTACGCCGGAAATACGGCTATAGAATCATTGAGTGCGCAAATCATAAAAAGCAACAATATTGAAAAATCAGGAGTAGAAGAACTGTTGAATGCGCTGCAATACCAACTTTTAGAGGATAAAGAAAATGAACCGGGTTTAGCATCCATTCAGAAAGAAATTCATAAAATGGGTTTTTCTCCAAAAAATAGAAATTCATTTTGGGAAATTACAAGAATTGAAGCAAGTGACAAACATTTAGAAGAAAAACAGGATGAACGACCTCATTTTCCTGAAAATCCTGCTCTTCTAAAAGATTTAAAAGAGCTTAATAAAGAGCAGATTGATAAAAATGGTAAAGAATATGAAATTTTAAGCCTGCAGCAGGAATATTATTTTTTGTGGTATAAAGAAGCAAACAAAACCGTTAATAATTATGAGGTTCCGGGTTTTGATTATGAAAACTCCAGAAAAATAATACTGGACAAAATTGTTGAGGCAAAAGTAGAAAGAGATTTGTCTGTAACAGAAATTAAAAGACATACCAATAACTTAAAACTCTATAAGGAATTGTCCGGTACAGATCCCGAATTTGAACTTAAAGAAAAACTAGAAGATCGTTTTTGGGAGCCAAATGATCCTGTTTTATTGCTTTGCGGAACCGGAGTTGGAAATATAGATAAACCTATTTTTCAAACTGCCAATAAAGAAATTAACTGCAGGGTAGAAAATCAAATCGTAAAGAAGTTTCCTTTGAAAGTTCCTTATAATGCTATTTTTATTCCTGTCGATATTTTGTCAACAGCCTTTACGGTTTCGAAAGTGAATAAATTGGAAAATGAAAAAATTCCGTTTAATGAAATAAAGAAACTGGTCTATGAAACGTTGCTTCTGGATCCTTCTTTGGCCTTGGATATTGCTCTGGAAGCCTATAATCTGGCACAACAGGGAAAAGGAAAAGATAAGGATAGCAGTATTATAATCGAATTTTCGAAGACTGTAATCGAAGCACAGTTAAATCCTGTAGGACATGAAGGTGTATTACCTGAAGAATTTGCAAAAACCAAATGGAAACAGGCATGGACGCCGTTATTTATGGTTTGGGATGTGGTATATACGCCACACGATCCGGACATAAAAAATATGGATGTTCTCGAAAATACAGCAAAATGGAAATTAGAAGATGGTTTATATTTTAAAAATCAATCGGTAAAAGGAACAGGACAAAATATTTCAATTCAGGGAATAAGTCCGCTTTCAAATTCAGTTTCTGCGAACCTGAAAAGAATGGTGCCGGATTCTATTGCTGATAAGTATGGAGAATTGAATCTTATCGCACAATCGTTGAGCGGTTTGCATAAATATTTATTGATGCAGAGACCGGATATTCAGCTGCCGCCTTTTAAATACACCAGCGACGCCATTTATAATTTTGAGAGCGAATATTTAATCGATCAGGAAGAATTGAATAGGATTGGCGAAGACGGTTATTTATTAGGGAGTAATCCCGGAAATAAAAATGGTAAAGAGGCCAATATTTTTAATCCGTTACGATCTGGCGTACTCAAAATAAAAAATCTTTCGATTGTAGATGCTTTTGGTCAGGCAAAAAGGGTAATAATTGATACTGATAAAGCAAACTCAAAAGTAACTTGTTCCATCACATTAAGTGGGGATGAAAAAAAAGGTGATCAAAATAGTATTCCGCTTCCTCCAAGAATAATACAGCCTTCAAGATTACAATTTAATTGGCTAAATGCCAAAGACGAAATCATTTATCAGGATGCAGGAAAAATGGACAGTCCTATTTTAGGATGGCTTGTTCCTAATTATTTGGATAATAGTATCATGGTTTATGACGGAGCAGGAAATGAAGTTATAATATTTCAGATTATTGTAGATATCACAAAAGAAAAAGGACTTAAGTTATTAAAAAGACCTTTCCCGGGCAGAAATGCAATTCCAGAGCTTGTAGATAATCCGCAATTACAAAAGATACTGGATAACATCAATAACGGAAGTATAGCCACAGGAATCATGGATCTGGCTTATAAGATAAATTTAAACATAACCGGCGGGAATGCCTTGCAGAATAATACAGCAGCATTGTTATGCGGACAGCCGATAGCAGTTGTGCGCTGTTCGATAAAATTAGAATCTTTGGGACTTCCTTATTTTAATCAGCGTTGGGATAAATCAGGAAAAGAAGATACCGGAAATATCGAAACCGTAAAATTTCCGCTGAGTTTAGGCAATTATACACTCGAAAAAGACGGGTTACTCGGTTATTTTACAGATACGGATAACGATTCTTTTTACACCACTATCAAAGCTCCGGATTTTAAATTCAGCAAAAGCGAATCATTTTTCAAAAAAGATAATACATTAAAAATTGCACTCAATCAGGAATCCATAAAAGTGACTTTATTAATGGATCCTTCGTCAGGAGTGCATTTATCAACGGGAATTTTGCCAACAAAGCTTGTGGAATTATTCCATCATAATTCGGCCAAATTACTTTCAGGATTAAACATCAGTTTTATGGTTGCGCCATTCATTGCAGATAAAACAGATCCCGGAATTCCGATTCCCGGAAGTATAAATGCAGATTGGAAATGGACGCATAAATCAGATGTTACAACCTGGCAAAATGATGCAGATATAGCAGAAGGAAAAACAAAACAGATTTCAGGTTTCAAAAAGCAGCAAGTATATGAAGGATGGCTGAGACTGAATAATTTGAAAACAAATAATTAATATAATTTGAAAAAATAATATATGAGTTACGTAACAACAGGCAGTAGTAATTCGGTTCTCAATGGGAGTCCTTTAGAACTGAAAATAGTGATTTCGAAAGTTCCGTCAGAAGATGATCCAACAGATTCTATTATACCAATGGGTGTTTTCTCTGTAGAAAATATGGATGCTATCGCAGCAGATGAAGAATTGAGTACGCTAAAATGTAAATTATTTGGAAAATTAAAGAGTGCAACAGATGAAACTTTTCCGGTATTAATTTGTGAACTTCTGTATGATCCTAATAATAAGGGGAAGAGGTCTTATATTTTTCCAAGGTATTATGCTGATGAATTTGCTTATTTAATAGTAAATATAACAGCAAAAAAGTGCACGATCGATGGATTATCTCAAAATATTGGTATTTCTTTCAACAATAAAAAAGATAAAAACCCTAAAGAGATAAATCATATTGATTTTACAGTTATTGCTGAAGAAGCAAAACCTGAAATAAAGGCGTTTTTGTCTGATAAAACTGTTGTAGCCGTTGGTAAAACGGTTAAGTTATCGTGGGCAATAAAAGGGGACAAATTCATTTTAAGAGAAGGAAATAGGGAGTTAGAAACAAAAAAAGGCGAATATGAAATTCAAAAGATTTCAAATGGTGACCATACGTATACGCTTGAAGTACAGCAGGGAAATGCTTCTATAACCAAAACAATACTGGTACGTGCTGTAAACGAATCCAGGTTTTACAGCAGTTCTAATCCTTTCGATGATACGTTTACTATTGCCAATTTTTGTGTAAGTCAGGATTCTTCGTCTTTATTTAGCTTAATGCTGATAACAGAAAATAAAGCAACTAAATACGAAAAAACAACCCTGGACCATATAGGATATAGTTACACCAATGATGGTTTTTCAGGAAACTGGCCAAGAATTGAATTTTCAGAAAATGAAAAAGAAAAATTAAGGCCTTTTGCAGATTCTCCATTATTACACATGAAAGCCCCGGGGGAATTATACGGTCGTTTATTTTTTATAGGAGGCAGTTCTGTAAAAGCGATGAATTCCAGTAAGTCAGTTGCTATTGTCAATTTAGATGCAGATTTTGGTTCAAGGTTATCAATTATAGATAATTTGCCGTGGTCATCACGAATGGGGCATTCCTGCGCTCTTTTTCCTCACGGAGATCAGGATAAAATCTGGCTAATAGGAGGCGTTGACGAATGGGGTTCTGCATTAAATGATGTTTGGGTATCAGGTGATGGAAAAGTATGGGAAAATATTCAGGCAAACGGAAGTGTAAATCAAAATAAGAATAAACCTGCAAAAATGCCATGGGATAAAAGATGTTTAGCCAGTGTTGCTGTTGGGTTAGATGATTTGGGTTTCGTGAAAAATCTTTTGATTGGCGGCGGTTTTTCAGAAATAGGAGGCAGTGAAACTCCGGATATATGGAAATGGGACAAAAATCATTGGGAACAACTAAAGCCTTTGGCCATTAACGAATTTTATTTGTCTTCTTATTTGTCTTCCGGACTCTTTTTTTAGGCAAAGATACTATTGAAAGTACCGGTTTTTATTTATTGGGAGGATATGAGTCAAAAAATACCACGACAACATATTTTGATAAAATAATACTGCAAGACGGTAAATATAGTGTCAAAGTGGTCGATTCTGCTATTCCGAAAGTTTTGACAACAAATAGAGATTCAAAAATAATTACCGGTTTTTTTAAAGGATGCATGTGGTATATGGTCCATACCGATCAAGGAGATAAAGGAATTACATATTCTGAATTAGTTTACTGGATACCGGTTCTAGGTGAATATACTTTAATCTTAACGTAGTTTTCAAAATTTAAAAACAATACATTATGAGTACAATACTTAAAAGGAAATGTTTTATCTATACTGCCTATTTTCTGTTGCTGACAGTGCAATCACAAATGTTGTTTTCGCAGTCAAGATTTACAGTTTTGCAGCCGATAATAGATAAAGCCATACCTGACCAAAGCGATAAAGATCTGCGAATATCGGCAGATGCAAATAAAACTGAAACAACGAAGTCATTCTTTAAATTTGATTTTAAAAATCTGCCCACCAGCGCAAAAGTTGGGTTAGTAAATCTAAAATTGTATGTGAGGCCAAATGGTGAAAAGTCTAATTTTTCAGTGCATACGATAACTATTTTAAAAGGCAATAATGATTGGACGGGAAATGAAACGAGCCTGACTGATTCAAAATTAGACTGGGCTGATATCAAAAAAAATCCTAAAGCTATTGGAACTACAGTAGTAAATCAAAGCTCAGAATCGGTAACGGCAAAACTTAATATTTCCGACTCATTAAAATTGGTTCCTCATTTTTTGCCGGACGGTATTCTTTCGCTGGCAGCGCGTTCTCCTAACAAGAGTAAGGATACAAAATTTTTCTCTACTGAAACATCAGAAAAAAGTGCTGACTTTTCGAAGAAACCTAAATTGATCGTAACGTATGAAATAGCTTCTTATCCGTTTAGGCAAGACTGGGCACAGCCATTTGCAAATGCGCAGCACAACAGTCTTCTGGACTGGAAATTTAACACGTATGCGACTTCAGCACAAGCTAGAAAATTACCGGATATCCCGAATGAAAACATTCAGGATGTAGGTATTTTAATTTATAAAAACCAGCCAGTTGTATTTACACAGGCAGCTTCAGGATCTTCGGTTTTTTATGTAAAACAGCTCAATTCCAAAGGAAATGTCCTATGGAGCAAAGCAGTTGATGATGCAGCAAGATGCAGTCCGCTAATCGATGAAAAAGGAAAGATGTACTATATATCCAAAAAAGGATATATAACAATTCTGGACCTGAATAATCAGGGAAATAGCTTGTTAATCAGGCCGTTTTATGCAATTGCTGGTGCCACAATAAATAATAAGATTACTCTGGGATATGACGGAATGCTTTATGTACCATCAGATAAAGGCATATTTGCGGTTTCGGGATTTCCAGAACTTAAAGTAAGATGGAAATATGAACAAAAGGCAAATGAGATAAATGGTCCGGTTTCTATCAGTCCGGACGAAAGTAAGGCCTTTTTTATCAATGTAGACAAAAATAATAAAATGAGCCGACTCGTTGTATTGGATAATCTTGACGGAAGTTTAATTGCTGCATCCGGCTATGTTTTAGGAGGATACGCTGATGGGGAAAATTACAATATTCCGCCTCCGGTTGTTCAGAATAATTCGAGGGTTTTTGTGCTTGACGGTTTTGATAACAGCAATAAACTTTTTGTTTTTGATGTTGATGAAAAAACTAAAAGTATCACAACGCAAAACATATCAGCAGGAAACACAGTTAATACAGGCATTTCGCAACCTGTTATTGATGCACAGTCAAATGTTTTTTTTGTTTATAATAGAGATTTGGCAAAATATAATGCTTCGGGCAATAAAGCAGACGTTTTTCAAAAATCAGCAGTTTTAGACAATGCATCCATATTGATTGCAGATGCTTCATCAAATATCTATGCTATCGATCCGTATAATACCCCAAAAAAAATAATGGGTTTTAAAAACGATGTAAATAGCCCTGATACTTTTTCAATTGATATTGATGGTAAATTCGGAAACCCGAGAAAAAATATAGTTCTTGCCCCGGACGGTACACTTTATACCGCAACAGCCACTAATTTAATTAGTGTAACGCCTTTTAACGTTGCAGCAAAGACAACAACTATTAATAGATCAGATTTAAATACCGATACCACTTATAGAGCCTCTGATGCTATAATTGTTGAAGGATTTAACGTAGCGGCTTCGGTAAATACCATTCTTAATTCAGGCGGAAGCATTTCCTTCAAACCGGGATTCATTGTTACAAAAGGTGCACAACTAACTTGCAAAACAGGATTTTAACTTCATAATTTTAAAAATTTATAAAATGAAAACAATATATAAACTGGTACTGATTCTTATTATTTTAATTTCCCATCAGGTGGAAGCACAAGACGCATTAAAAATTCTTTCAAACGGAAATGTTGGGATTGGTACAGAGCCTCAAAATGATAAGCTTATAGTAGGCGGTAACATTCATATTGATGCACCAGCCAGCAATGATCAAATTGATGCCATGACAATAGATGTTAAGGCTTTTAATAATATAACAAATGCTTAAAGAAGTACTTTTTTTAAGGTAAAAGATATAGCAGGATTTAGCCAGCCATTTACGATACGCGGTGATGGAAATGTTGGAATAGGGAAATTGCCTCAAAGCGACAGACTTATTGTAGGCGGCAACATTCATGTCGATATTGCGGTTACTCCAAATCCGGTTGATGCATTATTAGTAGATGTTGCTGGTTTTAGCACCTCTGAAAATGCTAAAAAGAGTGCCTTTTTTAAGATAAGAGATTTAGATAAAAAGAGTGAGCCTTTTACAGTACTGGGTGATGGCACTATTACTACTGAAGCTGCAGCAAGTACTAGTCCTATTAATGGTATGACAGTAAATGTAAAGTCATTTAGTACAAGAGAAAATGCTATAAAAAGCACTTATTTTAAGGTAAGGGATATAGGTGGTAATTACCAGCCTTTTATGATAAGAGGAGATGGTAATGTAGGGATAGGAACTGAAGATCCGTCACAGGCAAAATTGGTTGTATTTGGAAGTGTAAGTACAGAATTAGCTTATTCTTATTTGACAAAAAAAGCAAATGTTGCTATAACAGGACAGTATGCGGGCATATCCCCATGTTCTATATATGCTTCAGACAGGGTTGCAGCAACAGAGTTTAACGCTTTTTCTGATCAGCGTATAAAAAATATAATAGGGGTAAGCAACAATGAGAATGACCTTAAAATTTTATCGAAAATTGAAATTACAAATTATAAAATGATCGATACAATTGCAAAAGGAAACCAGCTTTATAAAAAAGTAATCGCACAACAGGTAGAAAAAGTATATCCAGCTGCAGTTAATAAAAATCTGACTGATGTGATCCCTAATATTTATCAATTAAGTGCGATTAATAAGGGCTGGATAGACCTTAATACAAAAGATCTTATTGCGGGCGACAAAATAAAACTTGTTTTTAGCAAAGAACAAATAATAGTTGATGTACTCGAAATAGGCAAAGGAAAAATCAAAGTAAACTGCGAAAAAGAAGGAGATGTTTTTGTTTACGGAAAACAGGTAAACGATTTTCGTACTGTAGATTATGAGGCAATTTCGATGCTTAATGTAAGTGCAACTCAGGCTTTGCTAAAACGTATTGAAATATTAGAAGCTAAAGATGCAGCTTCTGTTAGTACCATACAAGAATTAAAAAAGAGTGAGGCGCAAACACAAAAACGCCTGCAAAAAATCGAAGCGTTATTGCTTCCTGCAGTTGCAGAAAACGAATAAATTAACAGGTATTTTTAGAATAGTATTTAAAGCCGGTAAAGTCAATTTACCGGTTTTTTTATGATTATAAAATAATTTTACTTCTCGAATTTAATCGTTATTTACGATTTTGATTATGGTGTTTTGAAACTTTTCAGGTTCATCCTGATGAATTTGATGTCCGGAATTTTCAAATAAAAATAAGTCCTTCTTTGGCGCTTTTAATGCCATGAAATATTCTTTTGTGATTTTAGATGAGGTTTGAATATCGTTTTTTCCAACGAAAAAGTAAACAGGGCAATCAACCTTTTTTAAAGTTTTTGGCAAATCGATTTTCATAACTTCATTCCAGACTGGTGTCCAGGTTTTTGACCATTTAAGAAAATCTATTTTGAAAGCATTACTGGTTGCCTTTTTATTGCCATCTTTATAAAAAAGCCATTTTCTTAAATAAAATACATCATTGTCTGTCGTAAAAGGAATATTTACGCTCGCTAATTCAGCAGTGGCAAGATCATTATCTTTAAAATAAATCTTCAAAGTCTGCAGCAATTCTTTTTCACTTTCCAATTGGCTGATTACAGGATTTACAGCAAAATAAGAATGCAATAATTCAGGATGTTTCTGAACAATATAAAAGCCTAAAACATTTCCCCAGGAACTGCCTAATAAATATATTTTTTTCTGCTTTAACTCCTTTGTAATGAATTTTATAACCTGATAAGTATCTTTTTCCATTTGCCCGACAGACGGCTGAATTGGCGAAGGATTTAACGCTAATGTTTTTTCGACATCTCTTTGATCCCATTGCACAATCGTAAATTTATCCTTTAAAAGGTTCGTATAAGGAGCATTATTACTCATCATCGAACTTCCGGGACCACCACTTAAAAAGAGCAATATAGGTTTATTCGAGTCGTCTGTTTTAATTTGAATGGCTTGTTTAATTCCGCCAATTTCAGGTGTCAAAAGAGTGTCAATTTTGACTGAAACAGTTCCGTGATTCAATTTTTTGTTATTTGGGATATGGCATCCATAAAGTGAAAATAAAAGGATTGATACAACTAATAATGGATGTGTTTTTATCATAGATTTTTTGTCCATGCAAAATTATGCACAGCTTTTTATGGATGTTAAAATGCTTAAATACAGTAAATTATTAGTTTTCTGCTAAATCAATTTATTGCTCGTTGCATACGCAATTGCTTCGGCAATATTTCCTACGCCCAGTTTTGTAAAGAGTTTTCTTTTGTGAAATTTGATCGTATCTGCAGAAACAAACATGCTTTCGGCCATATTGGCGATGGTAAATCCGCGTATGGAATACTGCAAAACTTCTTTTTCGCGGCTGGTAAGTTCTATTTTTTTCAGCGTCTTCCAGAAATCACCTTCCAGGTCATAGCTGAAGATTTTGTTTTCCCCTTTTTTATAGATTTTGATGTTCCCGGACTGGAGTTCTGAGGAAAGTGAAATAATACAGATCGATTTCCAGATTTTACCGTCATTGGTCAAAAAAACGGGAGTCAGTTTCTGGTTTACCAAAAAAGTCTTCCCGCTGGGGTTCCTTAAACGAAAGTCATATGAAATCGTATGGTGAATCCGCTCCTCAACAGGGATATTCTGGTAAAAATCAAATCCTATGGTGTTGATCTTCAAAAGCAGATCCAAATCCTCTTTTACGACGTATTTAAAATAAAAGGCATAGCCGAGTTCCTGAACTTCCTGCGCCGTATGGTCGCATAGAAACAGCGGATTTTCAGACACATATTCAAACCCTTTTTTTTCGTAATCTATAATGTAGATACTGCTGTAGGTGGTTCTCGCAAATGCCTTTACCAGTTCGAGATAATTTGCAAGTTTAAGTGTTTCGTCCTCAGAAATTTTTTGAACCGTATTGTTAGAGGAAAAAAAGTCGTTTTCAATTACCATATCACTATTTTTTTAATACGCTGTGAATATAGGAAAAATTGGAGATATGCTGTTAAATATTTTTTATTTCTATACGAATTTAACGTCAATTCAACATTAACATCAAATATGCTTTATAATGGGTATTTTTTTAACAATTAAGCTTTTTCTTACCTACACTAAAGGGTAGTATTTGTCTATAATTCTGAAAACTAGCATTTTGTGTAATATTAGGCGTAAATTCTGGTGATAGTTTTGGTAAAAATAAAACGCTATGATATCCAAAAACAACCACCGATCTGCAGTAAGCCAAAATGAGATTTTCAACATGTCAAAATTCGTTGTGACAGAAAATTGCAACCACCATGAAAATAAAATCTCAGCTACGTATCAAAAAGATATCGATTCAGTTTATAAAGAAGAAATGGGATTTTTGGAGCATTCAAAAATTTTCGCTTTCAAAAGTGATCTTGGCGAATTGATAGGCACGATCCGTTTGTTGAAATGGGATTTCATAAGCACGCTTCCCATCCAGAAAATGTTTGGGATCAATCCTTTTTTCTGTACCGATGGAAATGATATCAATGAAATCTGGCACATTGGACGTTTTGCCATCAAAAAAGGCGTTCGTGATATCAACCTTCTTAAAAAATTACTGGTTTGTGCTATTGGACCGGTTTGTGCCCACAAAGACAATATTGCTTTTGCAGAAATCGATGCCAAACTGCTTCGTGTGTTGCAATTAATGGGCATCAAAGCAAAAGTGGTTGGTAAATCTATTGAATATTTAGGATCAGAAACCATTCCGGTAAGCATGTCTTATAGCGGACTGATCGATTTTTATAATGAGAACAAGAATTTGGTTGCACCAAAGGAAGCTTTGGGAATTTCAGGTCAAAATTATAAACTACCCAATAAGGTAGTATTTAACACAGAATCAAATAACTACACTTTGGTGTAGTAAGACATCTGCTGCTGTATTGTAAGTTTACTCCAGTAAAAAGGAAATGCATTTTCCTTTCGCATATCAAAATTATCCGTCAGGTTTCCTTTTAAGTAAAAGCATTTCAAAAATTAAATTATCCAAAAACATCTCTTAAAAAAAAAATAACCATGTGACTGGTTACAGCGCAGCTATATCCGGCACTCAAAAAAACTTGAAATTATGGAAAGAAAAGAAGGTTGGCATGTTCTTTACGTAAAGTACAGACATGAAAGTAAAGTTTATAAAGAATTAATGGAAAAGAACTTAGAGGCTTTTCTTCCTATGGCTACAAGCATACGCAAATGGAGCGACAGGACCAAAAAAATCCAAATTCCGTTATTTCCGAGTTATGTGTTTGTAAATATCAGATCAAATAAGGATTTCCATGATGTTTTAACCGTAGACAGCGGCTGTTCTTATTTGTCTTTTGGAGGTGAATACGGAAGGGTTTCAGAAAAAGAAATCCAACAAATAAAACTTCTTGTCGACGGAAAAGATATAACCGATGTTCAGATTGGCCAGGAACTTCCAAGAATTGGCGATAAACATACCATCGAATACGGCGAATTATCAGGTCTGGAATGCGAAGTGTTTAGAATCGATAATCAACACAGAATTAGTGTACGTTTAAGTTCGTTACGCCAGAATATATCGGCAATTGTTCCTTTGTCTTATTTATCGAATCCTAACGGAAACACTTTTGCGAACGCATAGTTTTTAGGTTTTCCCTTTTCAAAAAAAATCATTTCAAAAAAAAATATCAAAAACAGCATAGTGGATTGTTTAGCAACGCTATGTGTTTAAATTATAAAAAGCAGACTGATGAAAAATAATGTCACAAGCGTGCAAAAATATATCTGGTTGGATCAGATACTCGAAAATGAGTCTCCAAAATATAACATTGGCGGCTACGCATTTATTAACGGAAGCATTGATGTTGAACGTTTTAAAACAGCATTTGATATTCTGATTAAAGAGAATACCATTTTTTCTTTTGTTTTTGAAGAAAAGAGCGGTTTTCCTGTATATACACTTCAGGAAGCCGATAGAGATTTGGCTTTAACGTATATCGAAGAATCAGATGCCTCAAAAGCGATTCAAAGGATTGCGGAAGATTTTATAATTCCGTTTGATATCGAGAACGATAAACAGCTTTATAAAATGTGGCTGATAAAAGTAGCGCCTGAATCGTATATCTGGTATTCAAAATTGCATCATATTATATCCGATGGTTTTTCGTTTCAGTTGCTGTACAACAAAGTCAACAGAATTTACGAACAATTATCGACAGACGTTGTATATGATGATTTGTGTATCGAAAAAAATACAATATCATACGAATCTTTTATAGCGTTAGACAACGAATACAGAGCTTCGGATGATTTTTTGGCAGATAAAAACTTTTGGTTAGAGCGTTATAACGATCTGCCTTCCTTAATATATACGGGCACAAATAAAGCAACAGGTCACTGCAATATAGAAATAGCACTTACAGAACTTGAAAATGAAGCCTTATGGGAGTTTGCAAAAACAGAAAGAATGGGGATTTTCCATTTATTAATAGGATGTTTTTCCATAGTATTATCAAAATATTACAACAGAAAAGAAGTGAATCTGGGAATGCCGGTTTTAAACCGAAAAAGCGCCGTTGAAAAACGTACTTTGGGGCCATTTCTGAGTTTATTGCCTTTAAAACTGACGTTAGAAACCACCTCAACTTTAGGTGATTTTATAAACGAAATTAAAAGCACACTTTTTACCTGCTACAGACATCAGCGTTTTCAGCAGGCGGATATATTGCGAAATCTTCCGCAGGCAACTTCAAAATTGTATGATGTACGATTGTCGTATGAGCGCATGCAATACGAATCTGAATTTGCGGGAAATAAAGCAACCATTCATCCCTTATCAAATGATAGCGAGGAAGATCCGGTTTCGATACATGTTTTTGAAGATATAAACGGGCAAATTAGTTTTAGGTTTGATATCAACGAAAGATATATTTCAAAATTTGAAGCCAATCAGCTTATAGCTTCTTTTATAAAAGTATTAACGCAATTAAAAGAAACAAAAAATACGGTTATTTCCGAGATTCAAATTGCGAGTAAAGCGCAATTACAGGAAATCGAAATAATCTCAAACGGACCTGCCATTCAAAGACCGGAAGAAACATTTTTGAATCTTTGGAATACATCGGTAATAAATTATGCTGCAAAAAAAGCGGTTTCTTATCAAGGTAATTTTTTAACTTATGAAACTCTTGAAACCTCAGCAAACAAAATAGCTTCATATTTACAAATTCAAGGTGTTAAAAAAGGCGATAAAGTAGGCGTAATGCTTTCCAGATCAGAGAAAAGTATCGTTGGTATTCTTGCCGCATTAAAAACAGGCGCTGTTTATGTGCCAATTGACAATGCCTATCCGGACGAAAGAAAGCACTATATTATAAAAGATGCTGCATTAGATTTTATCTTAACAGATTCGTTTTCTCATTCTGTTTCAGCAGAAAAAGAATGCAATATCGATATTATTCTCAAAGACGACATTTTATTAGAAAACTATAATCCCGTAACGCTCCAGCCAGAAGATGAAGCGTATATTATTTACACTTCCGGTTCAACTGGAGATCCTAAAGGTGTGGTTATCAATCACAGATCTTTATATGATTATATCCTGACATTTGGTGCTTATTTTAACCTTACCGAAAAAGATATTGTTTTGCAGCAGGCTTCTACTGCTTTTGATACATCTGTAGAAGAGATTTTTCCTGTTTTATCCGTTGGAGGAAACCTGGTAATTGCTTCTGATACAAAAGATTTTAATGAATTATTTAAAGATTGTGAGCAATTTGGCGTGACCTTATTAAGTACAAATCCTTTTGTTTTGCAATATCTTAATGATAATTACAAAAACTACGATTTAAGTTTTAAAACACTTATTAGCGGAGGAGATACGTTAAAACCGCATCAGGTAGATCAGCTTTTAGACACTTTTGATGTTTATAATACATACGGACCTACAGAAAGTACGGTTTGTGCAACCTATTATAAGGTTGATAAAGAGGATACTGTGTTTCCGATAGGAAAACCAATTACAAACCGAGGCGTTTATCTTTTGGATGGAACCAAAATATTGCCAAAAGGTGCGATTGGAGAAATTGGACTTTCCGGTATTGGTCTGGCAGTTTCTTATCTCAATAAAAAAGAATTAACAGATAATGCTTTTGTAAACATAAACGGCGAACGTATCTATAAAACCGGAGATTTAGGAAAATGGACAATCGACAATAACTTAATTTTTTATGGCAGAAAAGACAGCCAGTTAAGTTATAAAGGATATCGTATTGAAGTAGGAGAAATAGAACAAGCCATTCAAAAAGTAAATGCTTACGTTGTAGATAGTTATGTATGTATAAACGAAGTTGGCGGAATGCCTATTTTAATTGCTTATTTAGTGGCAAATGAATCTTTTATCAATATTTCGTCATTAGTAATTGATTTAAAAAGCTGTTTACCGGAATTTATGATTCCAACGCATTTTGTAATTATTGATGCAATTCCGTTAATTTCAAATGGTAAAATTGATATAAAAAGTTTACCGGAACCCAAAACCATAAACATTAACGAAGTTGTTCAATTGCCAACAACAGATCAGGAAAAAGAAATTGCCGCAATCTGGCAGGAATTATTAAAACTTGATAATGTTGATGTTACGGTTAGTTTTTTTGAATTAGGCGGACATTCTTTATTAGCAAATCAGTTTATTAGCAGTTTAAGAGATCAAAAAGGAATTGAATTACCGTTAAGAGATTTCTATAAATCTCCCACAATTAAAGAAATAAGCGAGTTAGTGCCTACATTGGGCAAGAAAAAAATCCAGAATATTATAGCTCCAAATCAGGAATTATATCCGTTGTCTTTTTCGCAGGACAGATTGTGGTTTCTAAATCAGTTAGACCATACCGATACATCTTATCATGTATCAAGAGCGATGAAATTAACCGGTTCTGTAGCCGTTGCTACGCTCGAAGAAACGTTTTCTAAACTGATAGATAAACATGAGATTTTGAGAACCGTTTTTGTAAATCACAACGGTAAACCATTTCAAAAAATATTGGCTCCATATTCGTATACCATTCCGGTTATCGATTATACAGGTATCAGAGAAGAGAGAAAAGAAAAAGTAATTTCAGATTGTCTGGAAAGAGTAGAAGGCAATGCTTTTGATATAGAACAAGGACCGCTTTTTAGAGTAGAATTATTAAAATTTTCAGACCAGGAAAGTGTTCTTATATTCTGTGAACATCATTTAATTTTAGACGGATGGACTCAGGGAATTTTATTCAGGGATTTTGTAGATATCTACAACGAATTAAAAACAAACCCGGTTTTTGAGGTAAAGAAACCCAAAGTTACCTTTAAAGATTATGCCTATTGGGAAAAAAACAACTTTAGCGACAGCGTTCTAAGTGAGAAATTAGATTTTTGGGAAAACAAATTCGAAGGTTTTTCAAATGAAGTTTTAGTGCCTTTAGATTATGAAAGACCGGAAACATCCATAAAAAAAGGAGGGACTATCGAACATATTTTTTCATTGGATTTCTCTGAAAAATTGCGACATTTTTCTGAAAAACAAGATGTTTCGTTGTTTATTACCATGCTTACAGCTTTTAAAATTGCCTTATATAAATTTAGCAATCAAACCGATGTTTGCGTTGGAACTGCCGTTGCAAACCGCCGTTACAAAGAATTTCAGGAAGTTTTGGGAATGATTGTAAACACAATCGCTTTACGAACAACATTTAGCAGCGATAATTCCCTCATAGATGTTCTTCACGAAGTCAAAGAAACCTGTCTGGATTCGTATGCTTATGATGATACACCATTTGGGAAAGTAGTCGAAAGAATAAATCCCGAAAGAGGTTTACACCAGCATCCGTTATTTCAATACATGTTTAGTTTTGTGAATGTTCCCATACAAACGATGTCGCTGCTTGACGCCGATATCGAAATTTTGAAAGGACATAATAAAGCATCTCGTTTTGATATAAGCGTGGTTGTAAATACAGTGTATGAACAAACCGATTATTTAACAGAAAACAAACCGGACAGAAGAATTTCGGTTGAATGGGATTATAATGCAGCTATTTTTAAGCCTGCAACTATGGACCGCATTTTAAAAGTATATCTAAAAGTTCTGGACGCACTTGTTGAAAACCCTGCACAATCTTTAGCCTCATTTGATTACATAGCCGAATCTGAAAAAGCGATTATTCTGCATGATTTTAATCCAAAAAAAGGAGATATTCCGTTAGATAAAACAGCCGTAAGTGTGTTTGAGGAACAAGCTTCAAAAACGCCGGATGCTATTGCTTTGGTATTCGAAAACAGAAGTTTGACTTATAAAGAATTGAGTGGTATTTCGAATCAATTCGCACATTATTTAATAAGCAACTTCGATATTAAAATTGAAGATTTAATAACCGTAAAATTAGATCGCAGCGAGTGGATTTATATCGCATTATTAGCCGTATTAAAAACCGGAGGCGCATATGTGCCAATTGATCCTGGTTATCCGCAACAAAGAATCACTTACATCGAACAAGACAGTAATTGTAAAGTTGTAATTGACGATAATCTGATAATGGATTTTATCACGAATCAGGATGATTACGAGATTACATTGCCTGAAATTTGCCTTGCACCAAATAATCTGATGTATGTTATATATACTTCAGGGTCAACAGGAAAACCAAAAGGCGTAATGATTGAACACCATAGTTTGGTAAATTATATTGCAAACCAGACAAAAGTATTTGGATTTGATCATTCAGAACGTGTCATACAATTTTCAAACAACGCTTTTGATGCTTCTATGGAACAAATCTTTTTGGCTTTGTTAAACGGAGCAACGCTTATTGGCGTATCAAAAGAGCGCATTATTGATCCTGTTGATTTTGTAAATGTGCTGCAGGAATATGCCATAACGCACCTGCATGCAACGCCTGGATATTTATCGTATTTAAATAATCTTTCGTTATGCAAATCATTAAAAAGAGTGGTTGCAGCCGGAGAAATCTGTCCAAAAAGTCTGGCTCAAAAAATGATTAAGATTGCTGATTTCTACAATAAATACGGACCTACAGAAGCCACGATAAGTGCGACAATGTCTAAAGTGAATAAAAATCATTTTGAAAGAAATTTTGTTTCTATCGGAAGACCATTGAAGAATTCAGAATTGTATATTTTATCAGACGATCTTGAACTTAAACCAATTGGCGTTTTTGGAGAAATATGCATTTCAGGTGACGGACTTTCGAGAGGATATTTAAACAATGAGGATTTAACAGCCGAAAAATTTGTTGCTAATCCATTCAAAGAGGGCGCTAAATTATACAAAACAGGCGATTTAGGAAGATGGCTTTCAGATGGAACTATCGAATTTTCCGGACGTAAGGACGATCAGGTAAAAGTAAGAGGACATCGTATAGAATTGGGCGAAATCGAACACGCCATATCAGCTCAGGAAAACATCAGCCAATGCGTTGTGGCGGTACAAAATATTGAGAACGATCAGGTAATTGTGGCCTATTTAGTTGGAGAAAAAACGCTAGACAAACAAGAACTTCGTTCAGCATTAAGCAATAATTTGCCGGATTATATGCTGCCGGGTTATTATGTACAACTAGAATCGATTCCGTTAACATCTCATGGTAAAGTAGATAAAAAAGGATTGCCGCCTGTTGGTTTAAATGATCTTGTTCAGCAAAAACATGTAGCTCCAACAACAGCTTTAGAAAAAGAATTAGCAGTGATATGGGAAGAAATTTTAGGAATAAAAACCATTGGAGTAACAGACAATTTTTATGAATTAGGCGGACATAGTTTAAAAGTTATTTTATTAACCAATAAGATCAACCGTTTAGGCTATCAAATCAGCGTAAAAGATGTGTTTTTAAACCCAACAATTTCGGGGATTATTTCCAAATTAGAAACTGCAGATTTTACCGCTATTCCTAAAATAGAAAATCAGGAAAATTATATTTTGACATCGTCTCAGCATCGCTTATGGATTTTAAGTCAGTTCGAAGGCGGAAATGAAGCTTATAATATTCCGGGGTCGTTTGAACTGCAAGGAATTGTGGATGTTGAAAACTTAACAAATGCCTTTCAAACGGTTATTGCCAGACACGAAATCTTAAGAACATTTTTTAAACGAAATGATGAAGGAGAAGTGCGTCAGTTTGTTGTCGATGCTTCGGAAATTGATTTTAAAATAGAGTGTTTTGATTATAGCCAAGCTGAAGATCAGCAAACAGTTTTAGAAAACAGAATTATCAAAAGCTATAAACATCAATTTGATTTAGGAGAAGCGCCTTTGGTTCGTTTAGATCTCGTAAAATTATCAGAAAACAAACATGTATTGCTTTTTAATATACATCATATAATCAGCGATGGCTGGTCAATGGGGATTTTAACCAAAGAATTAATCACGATTTATGATAGTCTGGTTCATGATAAAAACGTCGATTTACCGGAACTTACAATACAATATAAAGATTATGCTTCCTGGATGAGAAGCGAAAATCAAACTTCTAAATTAAAAATAGCAGAGGAATATTGGCTGAATGTATTTAGCGGAGATTTGCCGGTATTGGAACTTCCAACCCATAAAACCAGACCAAAAGTCAAAACCTATAACGGCGATTCGGTTACCTATGAATTCTCAAAAGAAGCAAGTGCAAATCTGAAATTGTTTTCAGAAAAGCAAAACGCAACCCTCTTTATGATTTTAATGGCGGGAATCAACGGATTACTTTCGAGATACACCAACAACAGGGATATTATTTTAGGTACGCCAATCGCCGGAAGAGAACACGGTGATTTAGAAAATCAAATTGGTCTTTATTTAAATACGCTGGCAATACGCACCACTTTTGAAGAAACAGCGACTTTTGAAGCGTTATTGGCAACACAAAAAGAAACCTTATTAAACGCCTATTCGCATCAGGAATATCCGCTTGATAATTTGGTAGAAGAATTGGGCTTAGGCCGGGATACAAGCCGATCTGCTCTTTTTGATGTTCTGGTTGTATTGCAAAACCAGCAGGATTTATTTGCATCGGATACTTTAGAAATAGAAGGTCTGACTTTAAAACCCTATAACGGATATGAAAGAAAAGTGAGTCAATTTGATTTAAGCTTTATTTTTTCCGAAAAACAAGGACAATTAGCGTTACATATCGAATACAACACCGATATTTATGAGTTGGATTTTGTTGAACGCCTGGCGTCACATTTTGAGATCTTTTTAGCAGAAGCAATCCAAAATCCGGATCAAAAAGTAGCCACGATTAATTATTTAGGCGTTGCAGAACAATCGCAATTGTTATATGATTTTAATGATACAACGGTCGAATATCCCGAGACGACAATGGTAGGTTTATTTGTCGCTCAGGCGGAAAAAACTCCCGAAAATATAGCACTCATAACCGATACTAAAAAATTCACTTATAAAGAACTGAACGAAATATCAAATGAACTTTCTCATTATTTATTGAGTAATTACAGTTTGGATACAGAAGATTTAATTGGCGTAAAATTAGATAGAACCGAATGGCTTCTAATTTCATTATTAGCCGTTCTAAAAGCGGGATGCGCTTATGTGCCTATAGATCCTAATTATCCGGCACAGCGTGTGGAATACATTGAAAACGACAGTAAATGCAAAGTAACAATAGATGAATCCGTTATAAATACTTTTAGAAAATCAGAGTCTATTTCGAAATCACTTCCAAAGGTTTCTTTCAATTCGGATAATCTGGCGTATATTATTTATACTTCGGGATCTACAGGAAAACCAAAAGGCGTTATGATCACGCATAAAAATGCTGCTTATATGCTGCATTGGTCGCAAAGGGAATTTAGCGATACTAATTTTGATATGTTGTATGCCGTAACTTCTCATTGTTTTGATTTATCGGTATATGAATTTTTCTATCCGTTAAGCATCGGAAAACAAATCAGGCTTTTAAATAACGGATTATCCATAGCCGATTATTTAGACAATGATAAAAATGTACTAATAAATACTGTTCCTTCGGTAATCCATACGCTTATTGACAAAGGAATTTCTTTTGAAAATGCTGTTGGAATAAACCTCGCCGGAGAAGCTTTTCCGGTAAGTATTGCCAATTATTTTAACGGTTCCGGAATTGCGCTTAGAAATTTATACGGACCATCAGAAGATACGACTTATAGCAGTTATTACCGCGTTGAAGGAGCGTACGAAAGTTCGGTTCCTGTTGGGAAAGCCATAGATAATACGCAGTTTTATATCCTTTCAGACGACTTGGCTCTACAGCCTGTTGGCGTAATTGGTGAAATCTGTATTTCTGGTGACGGATTATCAAGAGGTTATTTATACCAGCCCGAATTAACAGCAGAAAAATTCATTGAAAATCCTTTTAGTGAAAACGGAAAATTATACAGAACGGGAGATTTAGGAAAATGGCTGCCGGACGGAAATGTACTTTGCATAGGCAGAAAAGACAGTCAGGTAAAAATCAGGGGACATCGTGTAGAACTTGGCGAAATTGAACATGTTTTGGAATCCCAAAACGGTATTGACCAATGCGTAGTTGTAGCTTCAACGATAAATGGCGATAATGTAATTGTAAGTTATTTGGTTAGTTCGGAAGTTATAGACAAACAAGAACTTCGATTGTCCTTAAAACGTGAATTGCCGGAATATATGCTGCCTACTTATTATGTATTTCTGGATGAATTACCGCTTACGCCGAATGGAAAAATCGATAAAAAATCGTTGCCTCCGGTACGTACAGAAGATGTTATTCAACTGGAATATATAGTGCCTTCTAATGAAATAGAAGAACAATTAGCTGCTATTTGGCAGGACATTCTGGGATTAGAAAAAATTGGTATTACAGATAATTTTTTCGAATTAGGCGGAAATAGTCTTAAAGCTACTGTTTTGATAAACAGAATAAACAGAACTTTTGACACCCGATTCTCCATTCAGGATTTATACGAAACCCAGGAGATAATTGGAGTTTCAAAAAAACTAAATTTTATAGCTTTTCAAAATCAATTGGCGCTGGAAACAGCTGATGATCTTGATGAGATAATGATATAATTTTATTTTACTTTTTATTGAAGTTGGTTGGTTTTTTTTGAGCATGGCTATATTTATATAGCCATGTTTTTTTGCACTATACATGCATTCATTTTAAATACTTCCCTTGTTATCCAGCAGAATCGTAATCATATTACAATTCTAAAAACTATAAAGACATTTCAAATTCACTTAAAAAATCATATTGTGATAGAAAATTTAATACATACGCTACAGTCCTTAAAAATCGGTATTCAGATAGAAAACGGAAACCTTAAGATTAATGCGCCAAAAGGTGCTTTGACTCCAGAAATTATTGATGCTATTAAAGCGCAGAAAAAGGAACTTATCGCACTGCTTTCTTCTTCAGAATCTATTCCTAAAGCAGCAACCAAAGAGTATTATGGACTTACTTCGTCCCAACATCGATTGTGGACATTAAGCCAGTTTGAAACCGGTAATTCTGCCTATAATATATTTGAAGCAATAGAATTTAAAGGCGTATTGGATTTTGATAAATTAGCCAAAACCTTTAACATCTTAACAAACCGACATGAGAGTCTGCGAACCGTTTTTAAAGAAGATAAACAAGGAAAATTAGGCCAATATATAGTTCCTGTTGCCCAATATACGGGAGCTTTACAGCTTGCAGATTTAAATAATGCTAGTGAGCAAATCTTGATAAATCACGCAGAAACAATTCAAAAACATGCTTTTGATTTAGAAAAAGGACCACTTTTTATAGGTGATATTGTAAAAGTATCGCCAGACAGAAATATTCTGATGCTAAATATGCACCATATTATTGGCGATGGCTGGTCTATGGGCGTATTAAGCAAAGAATTTATGGCGATTTATAACGGACTGTCTACAGGACAGGAAGTTGTATTGCCGGATTTGACGATTCAGTATAAAGATTATTCAGAATGGCAAAATAGCGAAGCCAGACAATCTGTTTTGGAAAAAGCAAAAACATTTTGGTTAAATACCTTTTCCGGAAATCTGCCTATTCTCGAATTACCGTCTAATAAAACAAGACCAAAACTTAAAACCTATAATGGTTCCGGATTAGAATATTCATTTTCTAAAGCAAATACAGCACAACTGAATGCATATGCACAACAAAATGGAGTGACACTTTTTATGCTTTTAATGGCAGGAATCAACGGATTACTTTCCAGATATACCAATAACAGGGATATTATTTTAGGTACGCCCGTTGCAGGAAGAGAAAATAGTGATTTAGAAAATCAGGTTGGATTATATCTAAATACGTTAGCGATTCGAACCAATTTTGGAGAAACAGCCACTTTTGAAGCCTTATTGGCAACACAAAAAGAAACCTTATTAAACGCTTATTCGCATCAGGAATATCCTTTTGATAGTTTGGTTGAAGAACTGAATATAAAAAGAGATTTAAGCAGATCCGTTTTATTTGATGCTTTGGTTGTTTTTCAAAATCAGGAAGAATTATTGGTTTCTGAAGGTTTAACCTTAAACGGAATTGAAATTTCGCCATATCAACATCTGAAAAAGTCATTCAGCAAGTTTGATTTAAGCTTTATTTTTTCCGAAAAACAAGGACAATTAGCATTACATATCGAATACAACACCGATATTTATGAGTTGGATTTTGTTGAACGCCTGGCTTCACATTTTGATACCTTTTTAGCAGAAGCAATCCAAAATCCGGATCAAAAAGTAGCCACGATTAATTATTTAGGCGTTGCAGAGCAATCGCAATTATTATATGATTTTAACGATACAACAGTCGAATATCCCGATATGACAATGGTAGGTTTATTTGTCGCTCAGGCGGAAAAAACTCCCGAAAATATAGCACTCATAACCGATACTAAAAAATTCACTTATAAAGAACTGAATGAAATATCAAATGAACTTTCTCATTATTTATTGAGCAATTACAGTTTGGATACAGAAGATTTAGTTGGCGTAAAATTAGATAGAACCGAATGGCTTCTGATTTCATTATTAGCCGTTCTAAAAGCCGGATGCGCTTATGTGCCTATCGATCCTAATTATCCTGCACAGCGTGTGGAATACATTGAAAACGACAGTAAATGCAAAGTAACAATAGACGAAACGGTTATAAATGCTTTTAGAAAATCAGAGTCTATTTCGAAATCACTTCCGCAGGTAGCTTTTAATTCGGATAATCTGGCGTATATCATTTATACTTCGGGATCTACAGGGAAACCAAAAGGCGTTATGATCACGCATAAAAATGCTGCTTATATGCTGCATTGGTCGCAAAGGGAATTTAGCGATACCAATTTTGATATGTTATATGCCGTAACTTCCCATTGTTTTGATTTATCGGTATATGAATTTTTCTATCCGTTAAGCATCGGAAAAAAAATCAGGCTTTTAAATAACGGATTATCAATAGCCGATTATTTGGATAATGATAAAAATGTATTAATCAATACCGTTCCTTCCGTTATTCATACGCTTATTGACAAAGGAATTTCTTTTGAAAATGCTGTTGGAATAAACCTTGCGGGAGAAGCTTTTCCGGTAAGTATTGCCAATCATTTCAAAGATTCGGGAATTGCGCTTAGAAATTTATACGGACCATCAGAAGATACGACTTATAGCAGTTATTACCGCGTTGAAGGAGCGTACGAAAGTTCGGTTCCTGTGGGGAAAGCCATAGACAATACGCAGTTTTATATCCTTTCAGATGATTTGGCTTTACAGCCAGTTGGCGTAATTGGTGAAATCTGCATTTCAGGTGACGGATTATCAAGAGGTTATTTATACCAGCCGGAATTAACGGCAGAAAAATTCATCGAAAATCCTTTCAGTGAAAACGGAAAATTATACAGAACCGGAGATTTAGGCAAATGGCTGCCGGACGGAAATGTACTTTGCATAGGCAGAAAAGACAGTCAGGTAAAAATCAGGGGACATCGTGTAGAACTTGGCGAAATTGAACATGTTTTGGAATCCCAAAATGGTATTGATCAATGCGTAGTTGTAGCTTCAACGATAAATGGCGATGATGTAATTGTCAGTTATTTGGTTAGTTCGGAAGTTATAGACAAACAAGAACTTCGATTGTCATTAAAACGTGAATTACCGGAATATATGTTACCGACTTATTACGTTTTTCTGGATGAGTTACCGCTTACGCCGAATGGAAAAATTGATAAAAAAGCGTTGCCTCCGGTAAATACCAATGATATTATTCAACTGGAATATATAGCGCCTTCTAATGAAATTGAAGAAAAGCTTGTTGTTATTTGGCAAAATATATTTGGATTGGAAAAAATTGGTATTACAGATAATTTTTTCGAATTAGGCGGAAATAGTCTTAAAGTAGCCCGATTAATAGAAGAATATCGCAGTGCTTTCAAAGTTAAACTTAATTTAGAAGCTATTTTTTTACATCCAATATTAAAAGAACATGTTCCCCTTATCGAAGAAAGCAATTATTCTGAATATCAGGCAATACCGGTTATTGAAACGAATACAAGTTATGCACTTTCTGCAGGTCAGAAAAGATTATGGACATTAAGTCAATTGGAATCTGGATCGGCGATGTATAACATGTCATTTCATACCATTCTAAAGGGCGATTATGATATCAACATTCTTAAACAAGCGATTGATGCCACAATAAAACGTCATGAGATCTTACGCACCGTTTTTAAAGTAGATCATTCAGGCGAACTTCGTCAGCACATTATCGCTGCTGATGTATTTAAACTTGATATTCCTTTTCTAAATATTCAGCATGAAAATGATAAAGAACTTCAAATAGAAAACTATTGGAAAGAAGATAAACTTCGTCCGTTTGATTTAGCGCAAGGTCCTTTGGTAAGAGCTTCATTATTTCAGTTGGAAGATCAAAAATATGCGTTTCATTACAGCATGCATCATATTATAAGTGATGGCTGGTCGATGGAAGTTTTATCCAAAGATGTATTTGCTTTTTATGATGCTTTTAAAAACAATACAGCAGTTTCGTTAAAACCGCTTAAAATTCAATACAAAGACTATGCAAGCTGGCAGGAATTGCAATTGCAGGAAGCTTCAAGTCAGTTAGAAAAAGAGTTTTGGAAAGAACATCTTAAAGGCACTTTGCCGGTGCTGGATTTGCCTTCTCAAAAAATGAGGCCAACGGTAAAAACTTCACAAGGACAGCGTTTTAGAACTTATTTTTCGGCAGAACAAACCACAGCAATAAAGGGAATTACCCACGAACATGGCGGAAGTTTATTTATAGCGCTGCTTACGGCCTGGAATATATTATTTCATAAGTATACCGGCGAATCTGATATAATTGTGGGAACGCCAATTGCAGGAAGAAATCATATCGATCTTCTGGACCAGATTGGGTTTTATGTCAATACAATTGCACTTAGAAACGAAGTTAGTCCGGAATTGTCTTTTGTCTCTTTTTATAACAAAATAAAAGAACAAACCTTAAAAGCATACAACCACCAAATGTATCCTTTTGATCAGTTGATAGACGACTTAAATATTCAGCATCAAACATCGCGAAATGCCGTTTTTGACGTTATACTTTCTTTACAGAATGAAACAGCCGATAAACCGGAAAATTTTATTCCAAAAGAAACTATTATTTCGATTGAAAATAGAGGAGAAGCTGTTGCAAAATTTGATCTGGAATTAAGTTTTGAAGAAATAGGGAATTGTTTATTATTTGATATAACCTACAACACCAATGTTTATGATGAGGTTATGATACAAGGGCTTATGAACCATTATAAACAATTGTGGAATACGATTTTAGAACATCCAAATCAGGTAATTAATGATCTTGAATATCTCTCAAAAGAAGAGGGATTTCAGTTGATTAATACCTTTAATGATTATAAGATTGAATATCCGAAAGAAGCAACAATTGTAACATTATTTCAACAGCAAGCAGCAAAAACGCCAGCTGCTTTGGCAATAGTTTATGGAGAAACAGAAATTACATATGCGCAATTAGATTCATTGTCAAATGACATGTCACAGTATATAAGAGATACGCAGGACATAAATCCCGAAGATCTTATATGTGTAAAATTAGAAAAAAGCGAATGGTATGTAATTGCACTGCTTGCCATACTTAAAAGCGGTGCTGCATATGTGCCTATCGATCCCAATTATCCTGCAGATCGTATTGCATACATACAAAGCGACAGCAAATGTGTCCTGACGATCGATGATACTTTTATAAAAAAGTTTAAAAAGGAGACAATCGTATCAAATTACAAAGATGTCGCATTGCAATCGTCTAATATGGCTTACGTTATATATACATCAGGATCTACCGGAAAACCAAAAGGGGTTATGATCGAGCACAAATCATTAAGCAATTTGTGTCATTGGCATCAAAAAACATATGATCTTGCGGCAAACAGCAAATGTACCTTATATGCAAGTATAGGTTTTGATGCTTCTACCTGGGAATTGTTTCCGACATTATTAGGAGGAGGTTGCGTATATCCTATTCCGGAAGAAATTCGTTTAAAAACAGATGAATTGGTCACTTTTTTCAATACGCATAAAATTACGCAGGCCTTTTTACCAACGGTATTGTATAAGGATATGATACAAAATAGTGTAGCATTAAAACAGCCTTTAAAACTTTTGGTAGGAGGCGAAGCACTTATCGTAACCGATATTCACGAGCAGCTTGAAATTTATAATAATTACGGACCAACAGAAAATACGGTCGTAAGTACCTATTATAAAGTAACTCAGGAAACCACCGGATTAGTACCTATAGGAAAACCGGTAGGAAACGTACAGATTTTTATTCTCGATAAAAACGGAAATCTAGTACCTCCGGGAGTTACAGGCGAATTGTGTTTGGCCGGAGCGAGTCTTGCCAGAGGTTATTTGAACAGTCCTGTTTTAACTCAGGAAAAATTTATAACGCATCCGTTGGTAACGAAAGGAAAACTGTATAAAACCGGCGATCTGGCGAAGTGGCTTCCTGACGGAAATGTCCAGTTTATGGGTCGTGCAGACAATCAGGTTAAACTAAGGGGATATCGCATTGAACTGGGCGAAATAGAAATTGCCCTTCAGGAAATAGACGGAATAAAAGAAGCGGTTGTGGTTATAAAAGAAATTCAAAACGAAAAATACATAACGGCTTATATTGTTTCTGAAACAGTAATACAGCGCAGTATCCTTAAAAAGAAATTAAACAGGACATTAGCAGATTATATGGTGCCAACTTATTTTATTTATCTGGATGTCATGCCATTAACGGCAAACGGAAAAGTAGATTTAAAAGCACTTCCCGATACAAACGACATACAATTTAGTGAAGCAGCAAAATATGTTGCTCCGACAAATGATCTCGAGAAAAAGCTTGTCACAATATGGGAAGAAGTGCTTCAAAAAGATAAAATAGGTGTCGAGGATAGTTTCTTTGCACTTGGCGGACACAGTTTAAAAGCAATTCAGGTGATTTCTAAAATTCAGAAAGAATTCAATATCAAAATTGAACTTAAGGAATTGTATTCTGAACCTACTATTACTTATTTGGCGCACTACATAGAATCGGTGCGAATTATAAACAATCAGCAGTTGATTTCTTCTGTTGTTGGCGAAGAATTGGTTTTTTAAAACAGAAAACTGACCTTTGTAAAGGTTGTATTTAACAAATAATCCCGAAGCGTAATGTTATTAATTTGCAACTTGGCATCTCTGAGAGATTAAAAAATATTTTTTTGTCAAAGTTTTAAAATTAAATTTTCACGCAGATTTGGCAGATTGAGCAGATTTAAATTGATTACGGTTTTATTATAAATCTGCGTAACTTTTTATTCAGTTTTGTAATCTGCTCAATCTGCCAAATCTGCGTGAAACAAAAAAAACGTTACAACTTCGTTCCCGAAATTTCGGAACAGCGAGAGATTTATTCACCAATACCATTAACAGCTTAGAAATTATCAGTCAAATAACCTAAAATTAAACAGTTACGGGAGCATTCCTGTAACTGTTTTTTTGTTTTATAGATTTTGTTAATTTATTTTATTTTTGGCAAAATGACGTGATTTTCAGAATCAAATATTGTAATTTATAACGATAAATATTATTTTTTATAGTAAAACATTGCAAATCATTTTTTAATATCACTTTTTTTCATTTAGTTTAAATTACAAGCCGAAAAAATACATTTCAAAATGTGGTTTCCCGTAATGATTCTGCGGTTTAAACCGATAAAAACTACCCTTTTGGGTAAAGAAATACCAACTGTTTATGTTTACTTTTGATTAAAAACTACTTATGGAAGATCGTTATTCAAGAAATAGACTTTATCTCACTGAAGAAGAGCAAGAGATAATAAAAAACTTTCCAATTTTGTTAGCGGGAAGTGGTATTGGCAGCGTGATTGCTGAATGTGCGCTGCGTTTTGGCTTTGAAAAAATTACCATTGTAGATGGTGATCAGGTAGAACGGTCTAATTTAAACAGACAGAATTATACTGAAGATGATGTCGATACAAACAAAGTAGATGCTATCGCCAGACGATTGAAATCAATCAATAAAAATGCAGAAATCAATTGTCTTGATTTTTTCCTGACTGTTGAAAATGTAGGCGATCATATTAAAGGTCATAAAGCTGCAATTAATGCACTGGATTTTTCGTCTCCGGTTCCGTTGATATTCGATACAGCATGCCAAAAACTGGATATTCCAATTTTGCATCCTTATAATATAGGGTGGGGAAGCCTGGTTACCGTAATCGCCAAAGATGGTTTGTTATTGAATGCATTAGCAAATCCTGACGAGCAATTTAATGAAGTAACAATGGTAGAATATGCTTCGAGTTATATGAGATTTTGGGGAAATCCGCAAAGTTGGATCGATGGTATTATCGAAAAATATAGAAATGAAAAAGAACATTTGCCACCACCACAATTGTCTATAGCATCATGGTCGGTAGCTGCCGTATGTACGCATTTGCTTTACAACATAGCTACAGGCAAAAAGTTTAAAAAATTCCCTGAATTCTATTTGTCATCCATTATAGACGAACTGGATTAAATTTTCCTCTAACACATAAAAACATAGATTTTTTACTTATAAAAACTATGTTTTTATGTGTTAGGAATAATATCTAATTGATTTTACTAAATCAATTTATTGCTCGTTGCATACGCAATTGCTTCGGCAATATTTCCTACGCCCAGTTTTGTAAAAAGTTTTCTTTTGTGAAATTTGATCGTATCTGCAGAAACAAACATACTTTCGGCCATATTGGCGATGGTAAATCCGCGTATGGAATACTGCAAAACTTCTTTTTCGCGGCTGGTAAGTTCTATTTTTTTCAGCGTCTTCCAGAAATCGCCTTCGAGATCATAGCTGAAGATCTTGTTTTCCCCTTTTTTATAGATTTTGATGTTCCCGGACTGCAGTTCCGAGGAAAGTGAAATAATACAGATCGATTTCCAGATTTTACCGTCATTGGTCAAAAAAACGGGAGTCAGTTTCTGGTTTACCAAAAAAGTCTTCCCGCTGGGGTTTCTTAAACGAAAGTCATATGAAATCGTATGGTGAATCCGCTCCTCAACAGGGATATTCTGGTAAAAATCAAATCCTATGGTATTGATCTTCAAAAGCAGATCCAAATCCTCTTTTACGACGTATTTAAAATAAAAGGCATAGCCGAGTTCCTGAACTTCCTGCGCCGTATGATCGCAGAGAAATAATGGATTTTCAGACACATATTCAAACCCTTTTTTTTCGTAATCTATAATGTAGATACTGCTGTAGGTGGTTCTCGCAAATGCCTTTACCAGTTCGAGATAATTTGCAAGTTTAAGTGTTTCGTCCTCAGAAATTTTTTGAACCGTATTGTTAGAGGAAAAAAAGTCGTTTTCAATTACCATATCACTATTTTTTTAATACGCTGTGAATATAGGAAAAATTGGAGATATGCTGTTAAATTTTTTTTATTTCTATACGAATTTAACGTCAATTCAACATTAACATCAAATATGCTTTATAATGGGTATTTTTTTAACAATTAAGCTTTTTCTTACCTACACTAAAGGGTAGTATTTGGCTATAATTCTGAAAACTAGCATTTTGTGTAATATTAGGCGTAAATTCTGGTGATAGTTTTGGTAAAAATAAAACGCTATGATATCCAAAAACAACCACCGATCTGCAGTAAGCCAAAATGAGATTTTCAACATGTCAAAATTCGTTGTGACAGAAAATTGCAACCACCATGAAAATAAAATCTCAGCTACGTATCAAAAAGATATCGATTCAGTTTACCGCGAGGAAATGGGATTTTTGGAGCATTCAAAAATTTTCGCTTTCAAAAGTGATCTTGGCGAATTGATAGGCACGATCCGTTTGTTGAAATGGGATTTCATAAGCACGCTTCCCATCCAGAAAATGTTTGGGATCAATCCTTTTTTCTGTACCGATGGAAATGATATCAATGAAATCTGGCACATTGGACGTTTTGCCATCAAAAAAGGCGTTCGTGATATCAACCTTCTTAAAAAATTACTGGTTTGTGCTATTGGACCGGTTTGTGCCCACAAAGACAATATTGCTTTTGCAGAAATCGATGCCAAACTGCTTCGTGTGTTGCAATTAATGGGCATCAAAGCAAAAGTGGTTGGTAAATCTATTGAATATTTAGGATCAGAAACGATTCCGGTAAGCATGTCTTATAGCGGACTGATCGATTTCTATAATGAGAACAAAAATTTGGTTGCACCAAAGGAAGCTTTGGGAATTTCAGGTCAAAATTATAAACTACCCAATAAGGTAGTATTTAACACAGAATCAAATAACTACACTTTGGTGTAGTAAGATATCTGCTGCTGTATTGTAAGTTTACTCCAGTAAAAAGGAAGTCAGGTTGTTGAGTTTTAATTTCCTGATTTTCGATTGAGCTCAGAACGAGAATTAAATTTTCAAATGTGTAAAATATATTTCTTCTGAGAATTACATCAAAATTATCCGCCAGTTTACTTTTTAAGTAAAAGCATTTCAAAAATTAAGTTACCCAAAAACATTTCTTAAAAAAATTAACCATGTGACTGGTTACAGCGCAGCTATATCCGGTGTTCAAAAAAACTTAAAATTATGGAAATAAAAGTATTTACAATCGATAAGAAGCACATCATTAGTGTAAGAATAAATTCGGTACGCGAGAATATAGCAGCAATAATTCCTTTGTCTTATTTGCGTAATCCCAACGGAAACTCTTTTGCCCAGGCATAATTTTTAGGTTTTCATTTTCAAAACAAATCCTTTTTAAACAAATCATATAGTTATTAATTCAAATTTCCAGCATTTAAGAAAACATTTACGATGAAAGATATCAAGTCAATAATTACGGGTTTATCCAATAAAGAAGTACAAATTTTCCTGGATGACACAGCAGAAAATTTGAGAGTAGTAGGAAATACAGCAGCTCTTACAGAAGAAGATAAAATCAATATTTCAACAAATAAGGATCGCCTTATTGCCTTACTTAAAAGCAGTAAAAGCAATTTGGAATCTAACTTTGAGGTGATTTTGCCTGTTCCGGCATCAGAAAGTTATGAATTGTCTGCAGGACAGCGCCGTCTATGGACTTTAAGTCAGTTTGACGGAGGTTCTGTCGTATATAATATGCCTATGCATATGACGCTAAAAGGCAATTATGATATTGATAGTTTTCAAAAAGCGATCAGAGCAACTATAAATCGTCATGAAATTTTGCGCACCACATTCAAAATGGATGAAAATGGTGATGTAAGACAATATATACAGTCGGAAACCGCTGTAGATTTTAAGCTAACGTATCTTGATTTCAGAAATGATAGCGATGAAAAAGCTAGTATTGCTCATTATATTACAGAAGATTCTTTTGTGCCATTTGATCTGGAAAACGGACCTTTATTCCGCGTAAGCTTATTACAAATTGATGATGAGACTTATGTTTTCTATTATAATATGCATCATATTATAAGCGATGGATGGTCTATGAATGTATTGTCAAAAGATGTATTTACATTTTATGAATCCTTTGTAAACGGTACAAATGCTGAACTTGCGCCTCTTGCTATTCAATATAAAGATTATGCAAACTGGCAATCGTTACAAGCAAAAACAATTACAGCAACAAAAGATAAAGCGTATTGGTTAGAAAATCTTTCGGGAGAATTACCTGTATTGGATCTTCCTTCAGAAAAACGCCGACCTTCTGTAAAAACACACAGAGGCCGTAGTTTAAGAACCTATATTTCTAACGAAACAACAGCATTACTTCAGCGTTTTACGCAAGAAAACAACAGCAGTACTTTTATAAGTTTATTGACGACGATCAATATTCTTTTTCATAAATATACCGCAGATACAGATATTATTATAGGAAGTCCTGTTGCAGGCCGTGATCACGCAGATTTGGCAGATCAGATTGGTTTTTATATCAATACGCTGGCTTTGCGTAATACGGTAAATTCTGAGGAAAATTTTACAACAATCTACAAACGAATCAAAGAGCAGACTTTGGAATCGTTTAATCATCAAATGTATCCTTTTGATAGTTTAATAGAAAACTTAAATATCAAAAGAGATGCAGGGAGAAGCAGTGTATTTGATGTGATGTTAATTCTTCAAAACACTGGTAATAATGATTCTGCAGAATTATCAGCATCAAAAACAGATACCATTCTTGATTTAGGAGAAACAGTTTCAAAATTTGATCTGGAACTTAATTTTCAGGAAGCAGGAGGAAATCTGATTTTGGATATTACGTATAATACAGAAGTCTATGAAAACCATATGATCGAAGGATTATTGGGACATTATAAACAAATTTTAGAAGGTGTATTGGCGCAGCCGGAAACTCCGATAGGCAAATTAACATACATCAGTAAAACTGAAGAAAAGGAATTGCTACAGGATTTTAATGCTACACAAACCGATTATCCTACAGATATTACACTAATAGATTTAATTGAATCACAGGTTGTTAATAATCCAAACGGAATCGCTCTTGCTTATGAAGGAGCCGAAATGACGTATGCAGTTTTGAATGAAAAAGCAAATCAGGTTGCCCATTATTTACGCAATATAGGAGTTACAACAGAATCTTTGGTTGGACTTTGTATGGAACGTTCTTTCGAAATGGTTATTGGGATGTTGGGAATTATGAAATCCGGCGGTGCTTATGTGCCAATTGATCCGCAATATCCAGGTGAAAGAATCGATTTTATGATCGAAGACACAAACGCAGCGGTTGTACTTACACATACCAATAGTTTAAATGTCGTTACTTTTCCGGAATCTGTTACAACACTTAATCTTGATGCATTTGACACCTTATTTTCAAATCAGTCAAAAGCGAATCTTAATGTAGATATAGCGCCTTCAAACGCGGCATATGTCATTTATACTTCCGGATCTACAGGAAATCCGAAAGGAGTTGTAAACGAGCAGCGCGGGATTGTGAACCGTTTATTATGGGCAAGAGAATACTATAATTTGACAAATAAAGATGTATTAATTCAGAAAACTACTTTTTGTTTTGATGTTTCCGTATGGGAGTTTTTCCTTCCGCTGATAACAGGCTGTAAATTGGTAATTCCGAAACCGGAAGGGCATAAGGATACGGATTATCTAACAGAATTAATTGCGATTCATCAGGTTACAATGATTCATTTTGTGCCTTCTATGTTAAGCACATTTTTATTGAATGAAGGTGTTTCGAGATGTACGAGTTTAAAAAATGTGGTTTGTAGCGGAGAAGCTTTGAAAATAAGTCAGGCAGAAGATTTTCAAAAAGTATTGCCTGAGGTTATTTTAAGTAATTTATACGGGCCAACAGAAGCTGCAATCGACGTAACAAGCTGGATTGTGCCTTTTAAAGCAACAGATTTAAAACGCGTGCCAATTGGTGCTCCGGTTGCAAATACCCAGATTTATATTCTGGATGAGGATATGAATATTCAGCCAAAAGGCGTTACCGGAGAATTATATTTAGGCGGAATTCAGGTTGCCAGAGGATATATCAATCTTCCTGAACTTAATGCTTTTAGATTTGTAAATAATCCTTTTGGAGAAGGAAAATTATACAGAACCGGAGACAATGCAAAATGGCTTCAGGATGGAAATATCGAATATCTGGGAAGAGAAGACAGCCAGGTAAAAATAAGAGGTTACAGAATTGAATTAGGTGAATTAGATACAGTTATAAACAGTTGTCCGTCAATACATCAGGGAGTTGTTATTGCCAGAGAAGATGCTTACGGAGTAAATGAATTAGTGGCGTATATCGTCCTTAATGAAGGTCAGACAAAAGACAATGTTATTGCATACTTAAAAGAACATATTCCGGCGTATATGATTCCCGGAATTATGGTCGAACTAGATGAAATGCCACTGACATCAAGCGGAAAAGTGAATAGAAAAGCATTACCGGATCCTGTTTTTAACAGAGAATATGAATATGTTGCCCCAAGTACAGATTTAGAGGAAAAATTAGTTACCATCTGGCAAAATTTACTAAATGTAGAACAAGTTGGCGTAACGGATAATTTCTTTGATCTTGGCGGTCATTCCTTATTAGCAATCCGATTGATTTCTGCCATAAAAAATACCATGAATGTTGCCATTACGATTACAAATGTATTTAGTAATCCAACAATTTCAGATTTGGCTTTATTCATCAAAACACAAGATAATACTGCCGTAATTCCTTTAATTACCAAACAAGATTTACCAGCGGATATTCCGTTGTCGTATGCACAGGAACGTTTGTGGTTTATCGATAAACTAAAAGGAAGCGAGCATTATCATATGCCAACTTTATTAAACCTAAAAGGAAATCTAAACACAGAGTTTCTTTCAAAAGCCTTAAAAACAATTGTGGAACGTCATGAAGCGCTTCGTACCGTATATATAGAAAAAGACGGAGTTGCGTATCAGCAAGTAAAATCTTCAGATAATTGGGAACTTACTATTCTTTCTTCCGTAGATAATTATGAAGCATTCGTAACAAAAGAAGTCAGCAAATCTTTTGATCTTTCTAAAGATTATATGCTTCGTGCCACGGTAATCAAAATCTCAGATGTTGAACATATTTTAGTATTGGTGCGTCATCATATTGCTACAGATGGCTGGTCATCATCACTTATTGTGAATGAATTTAAAGCGTTATATGCGTCATATAAATCAGGAACAGAAGCTGATTTACCGGTTCTTAATTTTCAATATACCGATTATTCGGTTTGGCAGCGTTCCCAAATTACAGGAACTTATTTATCAGACAAATTAAATTACTGGGAAAATAAATTATCAGGTGTTTCACCATCGGCACTTCCTACGGATTATCCAAGACCATTGGTTCAAAGCAGCCGTGGGGATTTTATCAGTTTTAAATTAGACAACGATCGAAGCGAAGCTTTGCGCGCTTACGCCAAAGAAGAAGGCGTGACTTTATTCATGTTATTGTTAAGTGTTTATAAAGTTTTGTTATACCGTTACAGCGGCCAGTCCGATATTTGCATTGGGACTACGGTTGCCAATCGCCCACAGCAGGAATTGGAATCCATGATTGGTTTCTTTGTCAATACCTTGGCACTTCGCAGCGATTTATCGGGAAATCCGTCTTTTGAAGATGTTTTGAAATCGATTAAACAAACCACTTTAGAGGCTTACGATCACATCGCAGTTCCGTTTGAAAAAGTAGTGGACCGCGTAGAGAAAACTAGAGACAAAAGCAGAAGTTCCTTATTTCAGGTTTTGTTTGTTTTAAATAATAATCCGGATGCTAAAGTTGCCGAATTCAGTGACATTACTATTGAATCCATGCCAATGGATCATGATATTTCGAAGTTTGATTTGACCATTTTTGCAGAAGACAGCGCCGAGGGAATTTCATTTTCGTTTAACTATTGCAGTGATTTATTTGCTTCTAACACAATAGCGGGATTAAGATCACATTACGAAAATCTGTTAACGACTATTTTAACAAACAGTTCTTCATCAATAGGAAATCTGGCGATGCTTAATGCAGAAGAAGAACAAAAACTAATAACAGACTATAATACAATTGATTATTCCTTAAAAGGAGAAGGAACGGTTTTATCCCTTTTTGAAGAACAGGTATCAAAAACTCCGGATGCAGTTGCGTTTGTCTATAATGACAGCCGTATGACGTATCAGGAATTGGATGAAGCTTCAACCAAATTGGCTTATTATTACCAGCAAACTTATGATTTAAAGCAAAATGATTTAATCGGTATCATGATGGATACTTCAAATTGGTCATTTCTTGGAATTTTATCCATTTTAAAATCAGGCGCAGGTTATGTGCCAATTGATCCTGCATTGCCAAAAGAGCGTCAGCAATATATGTTGGAAGAAGCAAAAGTAAAATGTCTGCTTATAGAATCCAGCAGTTTATTTGATGTAATCGAATTTTCAGTTCCGGTGTTTTCTATTGACATTCAATATTCAGATGTAGCAGAAATTCCGCAAGGCGTTCCTTTTTCAACATTAGCAACTGAAGAAACTACCGCTTATGTAGTGTATACATCAGGAACAACCGGACATCCAAAAGGCGTTCAGGTTAGCCATAAAAACCTGGTAGATTATTATGAAGGATTAGACGCTAAAATTTCAATTAGCAGCAATAAAAGCTTCGGATTAATGTCTTCGCTTTCTGCGGATTTAGGAAATACGGTTTTATACGGTTCTTTATTGAGCGGCGGAACTTTACACTTATTCAGCAAAGAAACCTTGATGGATGGCGTAAAATTACAGGCATATTTTAAAACCCATGATATTCATTGCATCAAAATAGTACCAAGCCACTGGCAGGCACTTCGCATCGATACCGAATTATTATTGCCAAAACGCACCATCATATTTGGAGGCGATGTATTGCCAATTTCATTTGTAAAAGACATTGCAGCGCAGGATCCAAATGTAGCAATTGTAAACCATTACGGTCCAACCGAAAGTACGATTGGGAAATTATTACATAAAGTAGAACCTGATTTTGATTATGTTACGATTCCGGTTGGAAAATTATTCTCAAACAGCGAAGCCTTTATTGTAAGCAGCGATATGTCGCTTTGCCCGTTAGGCGTTCCAGGGGAATTATTATTGGGCGGAGCAGGAATTTCAAAAGGATATTTAAACCGCGAAGATTTAACAAAGGAGAAATTTATCGCCAATCCGTTTGCGGGAAGAAGTTCGGTTTTATACAGAACCGGAGATTTGGTACGCAGAAATGCATTGGGAGAAATAGAATTTTTGGGACGTGTAGACGATCAGGTTAAAATTCGCGGTTACCGAGTAGAATTAAAAGAAATAAGCCGCGTAATACAAGGATATTCCGGGATTGTACAAAGCGAAGTTTTATTTAAGGAAGATACAGCAGGAATCAAAAGATTAGTGAGTTACGTAGTTACGGAAGACCATTTTTCAGAATCTGATTTGAAATCTTACCTTTCAGGACTTCTTCCGGATTATATGGTTCCTCAGGCATATGTTGTTTTAGACCAAATGCCTTTGACTTCAAACGGAAAAATAGACAGAAAACTGTTGCCGGACCCAGAAATCAGCAACCAGCGCGAATATGTTGCGCCAGGCACAAAAGTAGAAGAAACTTTGGTTACGATCTGGAAAGATTTACTAAATCTGGAACAAATTGGGGTTACAGATGATTTCTTCGAATTAGGCGGTCACTCTTTATTGGCAGTTCGTTTGTTATCAGCTATTAAAAGTGCCATGAATGTTGCCGTTACAATTACAGACATATTCGATCATACTAATATTTCGGCTTTAGCTACTTTTATAGAAAGCCAGGATAATACTTCGGTACTTCCTTTAATTACCAAACAAGATTTACCAACGGATATTCCATTGTCGTATGCACAGGAACGTTTGTGGTTTATCGATAAACTAAAAGGAAGCCAGCATTATCATGTACCTGTATTATTAAACCTAAAAGGAAATCTTAATACAGCATATTTATCAAAAGCCTTAAAAACAATTGTGGAACGTCATGAAGCGCTTCGTACCGTATATATAGAAAAAGACGGAGTTGCGTATCAGGAAGTTCAATCTTCGGATAATTGGGAACTTACTATTCTTTCTTCCGTAGATAATTACGAAGCGTTCGTAACAAAAGAAGTAAGCAAATCTTTTGATCTTTCTAAAGATTATATGCTTCGTGCGACAGTTATTAAAATCTCAGATGTTGAACACATTTTAGTATTGGTACGTCATCATATTGCTACTGATGGCTGGTCATCATCGCTTATTGTCAATGAATTTAAAGCGTTATATGCATCATATAAATCAGGAACAGAAGCTGATTTACCGGTTCTTAATTTTCAATATACCGATTATTCGGTTTGGCAGCGTTCCCAAATTACAGGAGCTTATTTATCAGACAAATTAGATTACTGGGAAACTAAATTATCAGGCGTTGCACCATCGGCACTTCCTACGGATTATCCAAGACCATTGGTTCAAAGCAGCCGTGGGGATTTTATCAGTTTTAAATTAGACAACGATCGAAGCGAAGCTTTGCGCGCTTACGCCAAAGAAGAAGGCGTAACCTTATTCATGTTATTGCTAAGTGTTTATAAAGTATTGTTGTACCGTTACAGCGGCCAGTCCGATATTTGTATCGGAACTACGGTTGCCAACCGCCCACAGCAGGAATTGGAATCCATGATTGGTTTCTTTGTCAATACCTTGGCGCTTCGAAGCGATTTATCGGGAAATCCATCTTTTGAAGATGTTTTGAAATCGGTTAAACAAACCACTTTAGAGGCTTACGATCACATCGCAGTTCCGTTTGAAAAAGTAGTGGACCGCGTAGAGAAAACTAGAGACAAAAGCAGAAGTTCCTTATTTCAGGTTTTGTTTGTTTTAAATAATAATCCCGATGCTAAAGTTGCCGAATTCAGCGATATTACTATTGAATCCATGCCAATGGATCATGATATTTCGAAGTTTGATTTGACCATTTTTGCAGAAGACAGCGCCGAAGGAATTTCATTTTCGTTTAACTATTGCAGTGATTTATTTGCTTCTAACACAATAGCGGGATTAAGATCACATTACGAAAATCTGTTAACGACTATTTTAACAAACAGCACTTCATCAATAGGAAATCTGGCAATGCTTAACGCAGAAGAAGAACAAAAACTAATAACAGATTATAATACAATTGATTATTCCTTAAAAGGAGAAGGAACCGTATTGTCCCTTTTTGAAGAACAGGTATCAAAAACTCCGGACGCGGTTGCGTTTGTTTATAATGACAGCCGTATGACATATCAGGAATTGGACGAGGCTTCAACCAAATTGGCTTATTATTACCAGCAAACTTATGACTTAAAGCAAAATGATTTGATCGGTATCATGATGGATACTTCAAATTGGTCATTTTTGGGAATTTTATCAATTCTAAAATCAGGCGCAGGTTATGTGCCAATTGATCCTGCATTGCCAAAAGAGCGTCAGCAATACATGCTTGAAGAAGCAAAAGTAAAATGCCTGCTTATAGAATCCAGCAGTTTATTTGATGTAATCGAATTTTCAGTTCCGGTGTTTTCAATTGATATTCAATATTCAGATGTATCAGAAATTCCGCAAGGCGTTACTTTTTCAACATTAGCAACTGAAGAAACTACCGCTTATGTAGTGTATACATCAGGAACAACCGGACATCCAAAAGGAGTTCAGGTATGCCATAAAAACCTGGTAGATTATTACGAAGGATTAGACGCTAAAATTTCAATTAGTGAAAATAAAAGCTTCGGATTAATGTCTTCGCTTTCTGCCGATTTAGGAAACACGGTTTTATACGGTTCTTTATTGAGCGGCGGAACTTTACACTTATTCAGCAAAGAAACCTTGATGGATGGCGTAAAATTGCAGGCATATTTTAAAACCCATGATATTGATTGCATCAAAATAGTACCAAGCCATTGGCAGGCACTTCGCATCGATACCGAATTATTATTGCCAAAACGCACCATCATATTTGGAGGCGATGTATTGCCAATTTCATTTGTAAAAGACATTGCAGCGCAGGATCCAAATGTAGCAATTGTGAACCATTATGGTCCAACCGAAAGTACAATTGGGAAATTATTACATAAAGTAAATCCTGATTTTGATTATGTTACGATTCCGGTTGGGAAGTTATTCTCAAACAGTGAAGCCTTTATTGTAAGTGGCGATATGTCGCTTTGTCCGTTAGGCGTTCCCGGAGAATTATTATTGGGCGGAGCTGGAATTTCAAAAGGATATTTAAACCGAGAAGATTTAACAAAAGAGAAATTTATCGCCAATCCGTTTGCGGGAAGAAGTTCGGTTTTATACAGAACCGGAGATTTGGTACGCAGAAATGCATTGGGAGAAATAGAATTTTTAGGACGTGTAGACGATCAGGTTAAAATTCGTGGTTACCGTGTGGAATTAAAAGAAATCAGCCGCGTAATACAAGGATATTCCGGTATTATCCAAAGCGAGGTTTTATTTAAGGAAGATACAGCAGGAATCAAAAGATTAGTGAGCTACGTAGTTACGAAAGACCATTTTTCAGAATCTGATTTGAAATCTTACCTTTCAGGACTTCTTCCGGATTATATGGTTCCTCAGGCGTATGTTGTTTTAGACCAAATGCCTTTGACTTCAAACGGAAAAATAGACAGAAAACTGTTGCCGGACCCAGAAATCAGCAACCAGCGCGAATATGTTGCGCCAGGCACGAAAGTGGAAGAAACTTTGGTTACGATCTGGCAAAATCTATTAAATGTAGAGCAAATAGGAGTAACTGATAATTTCTTTGAACTGGGAGGTGATTCTATTATTGTAATTCAGGTAGTAAGCCGAGCCAAGAAAAAAGGATATCAAATTCAGGTTCAGGATTTGTTTGATTATCAAACGATTGCAGAATTGGCTGTTGCTGTAGATCAAAACAGCAAAAAACTAAATACTGCCGAACAGGGATTTTTAGAAGGCGAAGTGCCTTTGTCTCCAATTCAGCATTGGTTTTTTGAACGCGGAGAAGCATTATCACATTTCAATCAGGCGATTCTTTTAAGCATAGATAAAAAAGTTACTAAAGAAAAATTAGAAAAAACCGTAGACTTAATTGCCAAACGTCACGATTCGCTTCGATTTAGATACACAAAAGAAATCGTACAGCAACAAGAAGAATGGAAACAGTTTTACGGAGAATCTGTAAATCTTTACAGAACAGAAACGATCGAAGAAGGAAAAGATATTGCAAAAAACATTACCGCAATTTGCGAGAAATACCAGGAATCTTTTGACATAGAAAAAGGCGATTTAACCCGTTTTGTTCTTATTGAAACACCGGATTCTGAAGAATATAACAGATTCTTTATGGTAGCGCATCACTTAGCAATTGATGGTGTTTCGTGGAGATTTATCATCGATGATTTAGAAACTCTATTAGCCGAAGAAACCGTTGATGAAGCGCTTTATTTAGAAAATAAAAACAATTCGTTCAGAGATTGGATCAACAAGTTGAAAAACTTTGCAGAAACTGAAGAAATTGAATCTCAATTAGAATATTGGCAGCAGATTAATTATGAATATACGCCGCTTCCAACTGATTTTTCAGCCAATAAACCAACCAGGGAAACCAAGAAAACCCTTGAAGGAATCCTGAATCAGGAGTACACCAATTATTTATTAAAAGAAGCAAATGCCGCTTATAGCACAGAAATTAATGATTTGATGTTAAGTGCCTTGCAAATGACTTTTGAAGATGTTTTTGATACTCAAAGACTCGCATTAGGTTTTGAAGGCCACGGAAGAGAAAATATATTCACAGACATTGATCTTGCCGGAACTACAGGATGGTTTACTAATAAATATCCGGTGATTTTATCCAGGGACGGAGCAAAAAAAGAAGGTGATATTATTAAATCGGTAAAAGAAGCATTACGCAAAATTCCGACTAAAGGAATGGGATATGGATGCCTGCGTTATCTGCATTCTTTTAAAGAAATCCGTCATTCCTTAAAAGATTGCGGCTGGGATGTGGTATTCAATTATTTGGGACAGATCGATAATGTACTGAACCAGACTACCAATTTTGCATCGGCACCGGAAAACTCCGGAGCACACATAAGTCCTGCTGCATTATTAGAAGAAAAGTTTATTGTAAAAGCAATTATTGTAGGCAATGAACTTAGAATTTCCTGGGATTATTCTGAAGAATTATACCGTGCCGAAACGGTTAAAAAGCTGGCAAATAAATTCATAGAAAATTTAACGCAGCTGATAGAACACTGTATCCATAAAGAAGACAGAGAAGTTACACCTTCGGATTTTGGATTAAGTGACGCATTAGACTTTAAAGAATTCGATGCTTTATTTGAATCACAAGTCACAGATTCAGAAGATGTGCTGAGATTCTAAGTATTCGAGTTTATAAATCTTACAATATTAATTACCAAATACCATAAATTATATGAAATTACCAGTGTCATATCACCAGCAAAGAATGTGGTTTATAGATCATTTCGAAAGAGATTACCTCTATGAAGGAGGACCTGTCTATCACAATATTCCGTTGAGTTTAACCATAGAAAAAGAGGTGAGTACCGAAGCCATTTATCGTGCTTTTACACAATTGCTCAACCGTCATGATATCTTGAGAACCAAAATCATAAGAGAAGGCGATCAGATTTTTCAATTGATTACTAATCCTGAAGAAACTGCAATTAACGAACTTCTTAACGAAAGTGCTGATCTTAGGGAAAATCAGGAAGAACTGCGCAAAGTATCTTTTGATTTTGAAAACGGATTACTGGTAAAAGCCTTTTTTGAACGCACGAAAAACCATACAAGAATCCTGTTTATTTTTCACCATGCAATTGTAGACCGTTATAGTCTTGGCATTATTGAAGAAGATTTTTTAAGTTTTATAAACAATCCGGAAGCTTCATTGGGATTTACGATGCAATACAAAGAATTTTCAGAATGGGAGCAGGCGGTTGATCCTTTCGAAACAGAAACACTTGTTGCATATTGGAGAAAAAAACTCGATAACATTCAGGTATTATATGTTCCTACAGATACAGAAAGAATTCCGGTTCACGTTTACGAAGCCGCAACAAGCGCTTTTTCTTTCAGCAAAGACCGTTTACAATCTTTTGCTGCGATCAATGGCACAACATCACAAATAGTGACTTTGGCGGTTTATAAAATGGCTTTGGCTAAATTTTCAGGACTTACAGATATCGTGATCGGAACATTGATGAATATGCGTAGCGATCTAACCGAATCAACTGTTGGAGCGATAGAAAACTTAGTCGTATTACAATCTATTCTTGAAGAAAATATATCACTTGCAGATGCTTGCGAAGTTGTAGCCAATACCTGGGAAACAGCTTCGAATAATAAAGAAATCCCTTTTGATAAACTGGTTGTAGAAATCAATCCGAAAAAGGATATGAGCAGAACGGCATTATTTGATGTTTTATATCTCTATGATAAATATGATGGAGAAAAAAATCAGGATGAACCTTTCGAATACAAAAATCAGGGATTAGGAAAATATGACCTTAATCTTTTGGTACAGGAAAAAGAAACCACATTTGATTTTATACTGACTTATAATAATCTCTATTTCAAGCCTGAGACTATTAAAACTTTCTTAGAAAGTATAGAAGATATTCTTCAAACAGCTACAGAACATGAAGATACTTTAATAGGCATCGCAGTATTCTGATAATTGTTTTAAACACATAGAAATATAGATTTTCTACCTAAAAAAGCATTTCACTTATTTAAAATGCACAAAGTTAAAAATGCCGTTAGGCACTAAATATTGATAGAAAATCAGAAATACAAGTTGATTTAGTGTGCCGTAGGTACGCAATAGAAATCGTTTTGTTGCGTACCTACGGCACGCTCCAGATCTTTTAACCTAATGTTCTACCAATATTTAGTGCCTAATGGCACATAACAACTTAATTAATTACAGTAAACGGTTTGCAGTCAATAGTTTACAGTCAACAGTTTAAAATTAACCATTCACAATTTACAATTAACCATTAATAATTAACCATTAAAGAGTGCTTACGCTACTACTGGAAATATTTTTAAAATCATGGAAAAATTCATTAAAAACTTAAACAGCCTTGGATTTCAGCTTAAAATTAATGGGCAGGATTTAATCTTATTAGGAAAAGAAGGAAAATTGACACCTTCAGACATTAAAACCATTACAGAACGCCCTGATATTACTTCTTTTATCAAAGAAAATAAGGCAGATATTATTACTTATTTAAAGAAAGAAGATTTTAAACTAGACAGAAAAAATATTTCTTCAATGTATGGGTTAAGCCCAGTTCAGGAAGGTATTTTGTTTCACAGCACGTATTTATACAATACCGGATCAAAAGAAAACACGACGTATCACACGCAATTTGACGTTAGTTTTTCTTCTGATTTAAATATAGAACTGTTCAAAAAAGCCTGGCAATATGTTATCAATAATCATACGATCCTTAGAACCGGATTTATTTATGATAAAGTAAATATTCCCATTCAATTTGTAAATAAAGAAGTAGCAGTTCCATTGCGTTTCATTGATTTAACAAACAGCACAGATGCAGAAAAAGCAGTAAAATTCAAAACACTTAAAGACGAAGACCGATTTGAAGATTTCAGCTTTACAAATCCGCCATTGATGCGTATTACGATTGCTAAGTTTGGTGAAAATGATTTTAAAATGATCTGGACAAAACACCACGTTTTATGGGATGGCTGGTCCGGACAGGTTATTATTCAGGAAGTTATAAAAGCCTACACCAACTTAATATACGGCACTGCACTTGAAGCACAGGAAGAAGACAAATACGAAGATTTTATCAACCATATTAAAGCTATAGATGCTTTTGAAGAAAAAGAATTCTGGCAGTCTTATATGCAGGATTTTAGTGAGCCATCCTTGCTGCCTTTCTGTAAAGCCTCGCATGAACGCAATAAGGGAAAAGGAAAATACGAACGTATTACCATTGATTTTGATGGACCGTTAACACAAAAAATCAATGATTTCTCAAAATCAAATCATGTTACGCCAAATACATTAACACAAGCCGTCTGGGCAATTTTATTGTCAAAATATACAGGTCTTAAAGATATTGTGTACGGAGTTACAGTTTCAGGACGTCCGGCAGAATTAAATTATGACAGCAAAGTAGGATTGTATATCAACACAATTCCGTTAAGGGCTAAAATAGACAACAGCCAGACCATTGCAGATTTTTTAGGAATGCTTCAAAAAACAGCTGTAGCGGCAAGAAATTTTCAGCATACATCGCTTAGTAAAATCCAGCAATGGAATGAAATTAAAGGCGATTGTTTCGACTCTTTATTATCCTTTACCAACTATCCGTCAAAAAGCGGCGATGGCAAACAAAAACCTGTTTTAGAGATAGAAAGCGTAAATGTAAAAGAGAATAACAACTATTTGCTTTCCATTCAGCCGGTATTAAAAGACAAGCTTGTTATCGATTTTACCTTCAACAGTTCTATTATGGATGCGGCATTCGTGCAAATGATTACCGAGCATTTTAGAACCGCAATCTGCGAAATGGTAGACGAAAAATTTACTACAATTGGCGATTTTAATATGCTTGAAGCAGAAGAAATAAAAGCGCTTACAAAAACATACAATGCTTCTGAAGTAGGATATCCATCTGATAAAAATATTGTAGACATTTTTGAAGAAAAAGTCGCAGTAACTCCAAATGCGATTGCTTTGACGCTTGACGGAAAACAAATGACGTATCAGGTATTAAATGAAAAAGCAAACCAGTTAGCAGGATATTTAGCAGCAAAAGGCGTAGGTCCTGAAAGTATGGTGGGAATGTGTATCAATCGTTCTTTTGAAATGATTGTTGGAATCTTCGGAATCTTAAAAGCCGGAGGCGCATACGTGCCAATTGATCCCGAATATCCTGCTGATCGTATCAATTTTATTCTGAACGATATCGATTCAAAAATGGTATTGGTAAGTACAAAAAGCAGCGAAACGGTAAAATTAGAAGATCATATTCAGCAAATAAATTTAGACGATGCCGACACTTTATTTTCGGATTATCCTACTGCAAACCTGGCGTTAGATTTACCATTATCAAACCTGGCTTATGTAATTTATACTTCAGGAACAACAGGAGTTCCAAAAGGAGTTATGATCGAACACGAAAATGTAGTGAGACTTTTCTTTACAGATCAGCCTTTATATGATTTTAATGAAAAAGATGTATGGTGCGTATTCCATTCTTATTCTTTTGATTTTTCGGTTTGGGAAATATTCGGAGCCTTATTATACGGCGGAAGATTAGTAATTGTTCCGGAACTTGTAGCAAAAGATACCAAAGCATTTGCACAATTATTATCCGATGAAAAAGTAACGGTATTAAACCAGACACCTTCTGCATTTAATGCTTTACAGGAAGAAGTAACCGATAAAAATCAACCTTTGGATGTTCGTTATGTCATATTTGGAGGAGAAGCCCTGACGCCCGGAGTTCTTAAACCATGGGCAAATCAATATCCAAATTGCAGTCTGATCAACATGTACGGTATTACAGAAACTACGGTACACGTAACATTCAAAAAAATTGGAGCGCGCGAAATCAGCCTTAATGTAAGTGATATCGGAAAACCAATTCCAACCATGAGCTGTTATATTCTCGATGAAAATTTTGATTTAGTTCCGATGGGAGTTGCCGGCGAATTATTCGTTTCCGGAGCAGGAGTTGCCAGAGGATATTTAAACCGTCCGGAACTTTCGAAAGAACGTTTTATGACCAATCCGTTTAATCCTGAAGAAAGACTTTATAAAACCGGAGACGTTGCAAAACGCCTTGTTAGCGGAGATATTGAATATTTAGGAAGAAACGATAAACAAATCAAAATCAGAGGATTCAGAATCGAGCTTGGCGAAGTAGAAGCTGCTTTAAACGTTTGCCCGTACGCCAATCACGCAGCGGTTATTGTAAACGAAGATCAATATTATACCAAAGAATTGGTAGGATATGTGGTTTTGAAAGAAGGATATACATTAGATAATTTCAAAGAATATCTTTCAGAAAGCCTTCCGCAGTATATGATCCCTACCATATTCATCACCCTTGATGAAATGCCGCTTACTTCTAACGGAAAAGTGAACAAAAAAGCTTTACCAAAAGTAGCCTCACAAGGAACAGATGCAAACGGATATGTTGCACCGCGCAACAGCAACGAAGAGCAATTGGTAACGATCTGGAAAGAAATTCTGGACAGGGAACGCATTGGGGTTTTGGATAATTTCTTTGAGTTTGGCGGACACAGCCTTAAACTTACAAGACTTATTACGAGATATCATAAAGAATACGGAATCAAATTAGAACTAAGAGATTTATTCATCAATAAAACAATCGAAGAGCATTGCACTTTATTATTTGATGCCGCTGCTGAAACTAAAATCGAAAAAATCGAACCGGTAGCAAAACAGGATCATTACGCACTTTCGAGCGGTCAATATCGTATGTGGGTTTTAAGCCAGTCAGAAGAAAGTAATGTTTCGTACAACATGCCGGCGCATCTTGTTTTGGAAGGATATGATATTCCGCTTTTAAAGCAAGCTATTAACGCCGTTATCGAACGTCATGAAACATTAAGAACCGTATTTAAAGCCGCTGATAATTCAGAAGTCAGACAATGGATCCGCACTGCTGCAGAAATTGATTTTAAAATTCAGGAACACGATTTTAGAGGCGCTGAAAATATCGAAAACGCAGCAGCAGCTTATATGGCGCAAGATGCATTACAGCCATTTCGCCTAGATGAAGGACCGTTGTTGCGAATTGCATTGTTGCAAGTTTCAGACAAGGATTATATCTTCTATTATAATATGCACCATATTATTGGTGACGGTGTTTCCAAAAACATCTTAAAACGTGATGTTTTGGCTTTCTATAATGCGTATAAAAACAATAGTACGGCTTCGCTTCCGGCATTGGGTATTCAATACAAGGATTTTGCTGCATGGCAAATTCAGCAATTAGAAAACGGTGCTTTTGACAATCATAAACAATATTGGCTGCAGACACTTTCCGGTGACAGAGCTTTATTAGACTTACCGAGTCAGAAATTAAGACCTAAAGTAAAAACAAATAACGGTCAGACTTTAAGAACCTTAATTTCGGACACAGATACAAGCCGACTTGCAGCGTATTGCAAAGCCAATAAAGGAACCCTATTTACGGGCGTATTAACGGTTTGGAATATTTTATTCTACAGATATACCAACCAAAAAGATATCCTGATAGGATCGCCAATTGCCGGAAGAGATCACGTTGATCTTGAAAACCAAATTGGACTTTATTTCAACAATATGGTGATTCGCAACACCATGAATTCCGAAGAAAATTTTGATCAGACATTCGAAAAAGTAAGAGATGTAATGTTCGAAAGCACGAAACATCAAATGTATCCTTTTGACAATTTACTGGATGACTTAAAAGTAAAAGGCGATACAAGCCGTAATCCGCTGTATGATGTGATGCTTTCGTATCATAATACGGGTGAAAACAACGGCAAATTTCAGTTTACGCAAGACGAAACAGATGAAATTATTGTTCAGGACGAAAGAGGGGCAAAACTGGATATGCTGATTAACTTCAAAGAAATCGGAAACTATTTATATTTCGATATTAATTACAACACAGATGTTTACAATCAGAGCTGTATGAAAGGTTTGATGAATAGTTTCAAATATCTATTGTCGCAATTGTTAGACAATAGTCAGGAAAAAATAAGTGATATCGATTTCCAGAAAGAAACAAAACAAAACTTGCGAAACCTGAATGTCAACAAATTTAAACTGGTTAAAAAATAGACTAATTCAGACGCATCTTGTATTTAAAAATATTTCTAACAACAGTCCTGAAAACTGTATTTAATAAAATAAAATCATGATAAATAGCATACAAAAATTAAAAAATATCAAAGCTCAGACGGTAACAAATAAAGCAACTGTTGAATATTCAGTTTTACCCGGAGAATTAGGATTTCCGTTAGTTGTAAAACCTGCAACAGTAGGCATGCAATTAAACGACTGGGTTTCGCAAAACAGAGCCGAATTTGAAGAAAAAGTGAATCAATACGGCGCTTTACTTTTTAGAGGATTTCATATTAATACGGTCGAAAAATTTGAAGATTTCAGCAAAATATATGCCGATACACCGCTGGAATATAACCTGAGATCATCGCCAAGATATGCGGTTGGTAAAAATGTATACCACACGACAACATATCCAAAGGAATATCATATCGAAATGCATAGCGAAAGCTCCTATGCGCCGGTTCATCCTCGTAATATTGTTTTTTGCTGTATCGTTCCTACCGAAAAACAAGGTGAAACCCCAATAGCGGATAATAAAAAAGTATTGCAGTTTTTAAGCGAAAAAACAAGAAATAAATTCCTGGAAAAAGGAGTGAGATATGTAAGAAACCTCAACGAAGCATACGGTTTATCGTGGAAAGAAGTTTTTCAGACTGAAAACAAAAAAGACGTAGAAGCTACTTGCGACGAACAGGGAATTTCGTATGAGTGGAAAAGCGACACCAATTTAGTTTTGACATGGAATAAAAAAGCCATTTGGGAACATCCGAATACAGGAGATCAAATATGGTTTAATCACGCTTATTTCTTTAATAAATATGCTCTTGAAGCTTCATTTTTTGATTTGGTTAAAACCGAAGACGAACTTCCAAATAATACTTTTTTTGGAGACGGAACCGAAATTTCTAAAGAAGAAATAGAAGAAATAAGAGCAGCGTATCAAAAAGCAACCGTTTTATTTCCTTGGGAAAAAGGTGATGTATTATTCCTGGATAATATGCTGATGTCCCACGGAAGAAGCCCGTACGAAGGAAGCAGACAAATTATAGCGTCGTTGTTTTAACCGGTTGGGTGTATTAAGTTAAGTTTTTAGAAATAAAATTATTTCATAAAACAGCAAAGTATAAACACAATATTGTCATTTCGACGAAGGAGAAATCTCCGTGAGAAGCTCGACAAAGATTGGATTTTCGTTACGGAATTACTTGTGGAGATTTTTCCTTCGTCGAAATGACAAAACCTTCGATTTTGGCCTTTTTCGAGGAATTTATTCGGCATAGCAAAATAGAATTCCGCCTGATAAAATATCCCGTTTATACAAATTGGATTGATTAATTCCTTGTCTATCAGATGTAGTCCCTACGGGACAATATTGGGCTTTGTAATTGTTTTTTGCTACCAACATATAATCTCTACGAGATAGTCTTTTAGAATTTACGTAACAAAAGATTCCAATAAGATTAATCCGTTAGGATTTAAATATTGGCAGCAAATAACAAAAGTTCCAATACGAAAATCTGTTAGGATTTTAAATGTTGGTAGTAATAACAAAAGTTCCAATACGATAATCCGTTAGGATTTAAATACTGGTAGCAAATACCAAAAGTTTCCAATACGATAATCCGTTAGGATTTAAATGTTGGTAGCAAATATAAAATTCCGCCTGATAAAATATCCCGTAGGGATTATACCATGTGCATTGATTACCCAACAAATTTATTTTAATACAGACCAAACCAGAATGCTGTTCAAACCATATCCGGACAGTAAAATACCTAATTAATCAGATACTATCATAATGGAAAAAGAAGTCATAAATAACGTTGAAGCGTATCAGCTATCGATCAATCAAATGAACTTATGGAGTGTAGCCAGAGCAAACATGCAGGATTATTACAATCAGGTTGTTATTGATTTGGGAAGTGATGTAACCAAAGAAAAGTTACAACGCGGATTAGCACTTGTAATACGTAAAAATGAAACCTTATTGTTTAAAATGAGCGCCGCATCAAATGCTGTTTTTCCACTACAAATGGTATCTGAGGCGAAGGAAACAGAAATAATCGAACGCACAGTTCAGACGCTGGATGAAACTAATATTGCAAAAATTGCCCAGGAATCTTTAGGATATGATTATGATCCTTTGCAAAATGATGCTATTCGCTTTCGTTTGCTTAAAGATTTAAACGGAAAGCAAGTATTGGTAATACGTTTATTTGCGCTTTGGGCAGATAGTTACAGCACTGCTTTTTTGTGCAATGAACTTTCAAAAGCGATTTTGGATGAAGCTTCGTATGAAAAAGAAGAAAGAGAAGTTGTAGAATATCAGGATTTTTCGGCCTGGCAACAGCAATTATTCAGTGATCCGGAAGAAGAAGGCGTTAATTTCTGGAAAAATTACAGCATAGATTTAACCAAAGATGTTGTGCCTTTTAAAAACAAAACAAACAATGCTTTTGTTCCAAAAAGAAAATCAGTTTGTGTTATTGATGGTGATGCGTATAACGATTTAAAAACGAAAGCTGTTCAGGAAGATTCTTCAGTAGAAAATTTGGTTTTATCTCAGTTTGCGACTTATTTGTCACGATTCGATGAAGATTCATTTACACTTGGATATCTTCCATACAAAAGATATTATACGGAATTAGAAAACACGTTTGGATTAGTTTCAAAAACGCTTCCAATTCATGTAAAAGAATTAGCAGGATTATCCGAAAAAGAAGTTGCAGCATTTCTTCAAAAATCAGTAGAAGAAATCGGAATGTGGTCGGATTATTTTTATGTAAACAGAATTCACGACAAAGCAGTCAGCGATGCCACAATTTTCAACTATGTATATGAATTTTTAGAAGTAAAAGATTCGTCTGATACTTTAAAAATAAAAGATTTATACAGCGTTACAGATGTTTTCGGACTAAAACTAACAGCAGTAGATTATGGCGATAAAATAGTACTGGATTTGTATTATGATTCGGCTTCATATTCGGCTACAGCCATAAATTTAATTGCGGCACAGCTTAAAGCGACGTTTACAAATCAAAATATTTTGGCAGGTCAGGATATTATAGATGCTTCAAATAACACCTTAAAAAACTATGAACTTTTTAATTCCGTTACAGCAATTTTTGAGCAACAGGTATTATTACAAACAACAAATACAGCATTATCTTATCATGATATTTCAATTTCGTATTCGGAATTAGACGAAAAATCAAATCAATTTGCACATTATTTAATCCACGAATGTGGCATTCAAAAAGGAAACCCTGTTGCCGTTTTACTCGATCGTTCACCAGATTTTGTAATTAGTGTTTTGGGAATTATGAAAGCCGGAGCCTATTATATTCCGATGGATACCGCTTATCCAAAAGATCGTATACAATTTATTCTGGAAGATGCTTCTTGTAAAATATTAGTAAGTACACCGGCGATTACAGCAGATGAAGCATTTTCGAATGTAACTGTTCTTGATCCTTCAAAAGGCGACATATTTCAAACAAAAGCGGATATTTCAACTTTCAACAAAACATATCCGGAAGATATCGCGTATTGCATTTATACATCCGGATCTACCGGAAAACCTAAAGGCTGCCTGATCACAAATGCCAATCTTTTAAACTATATCCAATGGTCAAATGAGTATTATTTTGGCGATACAGAAACAGGAAATTGGGGATTAATTACGTCGGTTTCGTTTGATCTTACGATTACGTCCCTTTTTACAAGTTTAACAAGAGGCAAAAAATTATGGATAGGATCTGATGCAAAACCTATTAATGAATTGCTAACGGAAAGTTTTACAAACCCTGAAATTGATACTTTAAAATTAACACCGTCGCATCTTTCTTTATTGAAAGAATTGACGATCGAAAAAACAAACGTAAAAATAATTATCTGCGGCGGCGAACAGCTTACGCAAAATCAATTGCAAAACGTGTGGAATATCGATAGCAGCATCCGCATCATTAATGAATACGGACCAACGGAAACCACAGTTGGCTGTATAATTCAGGAAATGACGGCAACGCAATCTCAGGTTCGTATTGGGAAACCAATTGCCAATACCGTTATCTCTATTGTAGATGCTCAGGGAAATCCTTGCGATATTGGAAGATACGGAGAAATTATAATTTCTGGCGCCGGAGTTGCAAAAGGATATTTAAACCGTCCAGAACTTAACAGCGAACGATTTATTACCACACAAAATGGGCCATCGTACAAAACCGGAGATGTAGCCAGATGGATGGACAATGGAGAAATTATTTACAAGGAAAGAAAAGACGATCAGGTCAAAATAAGAGGATATAGAATCGAATTAAGCGAAATAGAAGAACAACTTGTACTTCACAACAATATCAATCAGGCTGTTGCTTTGGTTGATGCCAGAAATGCGGACAAAAAAGAGCTTGTTGCTTATATCGTTTCTTCTCAAAAAGAAGATCAAAAGGAAATAAAAAGATATCTGGCGCATACATTGCCGGAATATATGATTCCTTCGGTAATTATTACTGTAGATACGATTCCGTTAACGGTAAACGGAAAAGTCGATAAAAAATATTTGCTTACGTTAAATACAGGAACATTATCGCGTGCTGCGTATGTTGCGCCTTCCAATGATTTTGAAAAACAAATTACCACAATTTGGGAAGAAATTCTGCAATTAGACAACATAGGAACTCAAGATGATTTTCTTGAATTAGGCGGTCACAGCCTGAAAGCAATCCAGCTTATTAATCAATATCATAAAGCGTTTGATGTAAAACTGGGCTTAAAAGAAGTATTTGCCAACACGACAATAAGCGCACACGCCAATTTGATTAAAAATGCAGCAATAACCAAACATACTTCGATAGAAAAAGTTCAGGATGCGGCAGATTATCCGGCTTCGGCAGGACAACGCAGATTATGGGTTTTAAGTCAGATTACCGGAAATACTTCGGTTTATAATATGCCTTCCCAAATAACTTTAAAAGGAACGTACGATGTTGCGTGTTTTTCTAAAGCTATAGAAGCTGCCATAGACAGACACGAAGCTTTAAGAACCGTATTTAAAGTAAATAACGAAGGAGAAGTAAGACAAGTTATAAAAACGACCAAAGAACTGGGTTTCGCCGTAAATTATATCGATTACAGCTCAGATCTGCATCAGGACGAAAATGTAGCTTCGTACATAAAAGAAGATTCTTATGCGCCATTTGATCTGCAAAACGGACCATTAGTACGCGTTAGTATTTTACAGCTTTCAGCTACTGATTATGTGTTCTATTATAATATGCACCACATTATTTGCGATGGTTCATCGATCGATATTCTTGCAAAAGATGTATTTGCTTTATATGAGTATTATTTAGAAGGCAAACCAAGCGAATTGCCGGCATTAAAAATCCAGTATAAGGATTATGCTGCATGGCAGCAAAATCAATTGCAGCAGGAACAAAATAACAGCCATAAAGACTATTGGTTAAAAAGCCTGGCGGGAGAACTTCCTACTTTAGATTTACCGTATCAAAAAGCGAGACCGGCTATTAAAACCTATACCGGAAATAGCCTTAAAACCTACATTTCGCCGGAAATTACGAACCGTCTTAAAAAATACGGACAAAATCAGGGCGGTAGTTTATTTATCGGATTATTGGCTGTCTGGAATATCTTGTTTCATAAATACACATCAGAAAATGATATTATTATCGGAACGCCAATTGCCGGACGTGACCACGCAGATTTAAACGATCAGATTGGTTTTTATATCAATACGCTTCCGTTACGAAATACAATTCAGGCTGAGGAAAGCTTTGAGTCTTTTTACAACACTGTAAAAGAAAACACAATCCTGTCTTATGAGCACCAAATGTATCCTTTTGATTCTCTGGTAGACGATCTTGATATTCGAAACGATACCAGCAGAAGCGCCATATTTGATGTCATGCTGATGTTGCAGAACATGAGAGATGTTGCCGAAAATGCGAATCTTGATCCAAACGCTTTTTCTGCAATCGAAAATAAAGGATATAAAGTTTCTAAGTTCGATATGGATATTGCTTTTCAGGAACAAGGAGATTATTTGTCCTTCAGCATTACTTATAACACGGATATTTATTCGGAAGAATCAGTATCCCGAATTATAAAACATTACAAACAACTATTGGAAATCGTTTTAGAAAATCCGGATGAAAAAATAAAAGATATCGAGTATATCTCTAAAGAAGAAACACAGGAACTTCTGTTTGATTTTAATGGAAATTCAGAAGCATATACTACCGATATAACATTGGTTGATTTGTTTGCTTCTCAGGTTTTAAAAACTCCGGGCAATAAAGCATTATCATTCAAAAATCAAAATTATACCTATCAGGAACTGGATATTATTTCCAGCCAATTAGCCAATTGTTTGCGAAATGAATATAACGTTGCAAAAGGAGATTTTATAGGCGTACAATTAGAAAGAGATGCTGCAGTAATCATAGCTATTTTAGGAATCATGAAAGCCGGTGCTGTTTATATTCCGATAGATACCGCATATCCTGAATCCCGCAAATCTTATATTTATGAAGATACCAAGATTAAATTACTAATTACGGATCAAACTGTTCAGGACGATTATAGCGGCGTTTTATTCGATATAAATGATTTTAATCCATCAATTTATAATGAAAAATCTGAAGATGTAAATCTTACGCCCAACGATTTAGCTTATATTATTTATACTTCTGGTTCAACTGGAAATCCGAAAGGTGTAATGATTGAACATAAAGGAATTGTAAACACCATTTTTGCCCAAATTGACCTTTTTGATATTAATGCTGAAAACAACGGGTTACAATTTGCTTCATTTTCATTTGATGCTTCAATATCAGAAATCTTTACCGCTCTTTTATCCGGCGCTTGTTTATGTGTAATCGATAAAGAACACAGAGAAGATCCTAAAATGTTAGAAAAATACATTGTTGAGCAGGAAATTGATATCGCTACGATTCCGCCTTCTTATTTGAGCCTGATGGATTTAAAAGCAGTAAGCCGACTTAAAACTTTAATTACAGCAGGAGAACCTCCGGTTTACAATAAAGTGAAAGAATACCTGAAATTAGGCAATTATTACAACGCTTACGGTCCTACAGAAACCAGTATTTGTTCTGCAATGTATGGTTTGCTTAAAGGCGAAGAACTTCCGTCAGGAAATATCCCAATAGGGAAACCAATTGCCAATACGCAAACTTTTATTCTGGACAAGGATCACAAAATTGTGCCAGTTGGAATTATCGGCGAAATATGTGTAGGAGGCGCCGGATTAGCCAAAGGATATTTAAACCGACCAGAACTTACCGCAGAAAAATTTATAGAACATCCGTATAAAAAAGGAGAACGTCTATATAAAACCGGCGATACCGGAAAATGGCTTCCGGATGGTAATATCGAGTTTTTGGGACGAAAAGACGATCAGGTTAAAGTTTCCGGATATCGAATAGAACTTGGAGAAGTAGAACAAGCTTTACTAACGCATAATCAAATTAATGAAGCTGTTGTACTAGTAGATATAAATGAGTTCAATATCAAAAGTTTAATAGGGTATATCGTTACAACAGATACAGTATCGCTGGAGCAGTTAAGAACATTTCTTAAAAATATAATTCCGCATTACAGCATTCCTTCAACATTTATTGCTTTAAAACAATTGCCGATTACCATAAACGGAAAAATTGATAAAAAAGAATTAGGAAACGCAGACGGAATTAAAATTACCAGCGAAAAAGAATACGTAGCGCCAGAAACTCAAAAAGAGAAAATAATCATACAGATTATCGCAAACGAGTTAAAGATCGAAGCAAGCAGAATAAGTATACTCGATAATTTCTTTGATCTGGGCGCAAACTCTATAAAAATCGTCAAAATACAGACTGAAATCAATAAACAATTGGGTGTAGATGTCAGAGTAGTTTCGCTATTCGAAAATCCAAATGTTGAGGAGTTTGTTGCGTATTTAAACACAGTCGAATTTCCGCAGGAAAACAGTATCGATGAACCGGAAGATATCTCTGAAGCTTTTGATGAATTTATAAACTTAATGTAATACCACCTAACATAATTACGATGGAAAATAATAATAGAAAAAAAGATATTGCTATTGTTGGAATTTCAGGCAGATATCCTAAATCGACTACTATTAATGAATTCTGGGAACATTTGAAGAACGGAGACGAATTAGTTCATTTTTATTCCGATGAAGAATTAAAAGCCGTAGGAATGAGCGAGCAGGAGCTTGCAAACCCAGGTTTAATAAAAGCACAAGCCTTTCTGGAAGATCCCAATAGTTTCGATTATTCTTTTTTTGGATATACAAAACAAGAAGCCATGTCTATGGATCCTCAAATTCGTATGATGCACGAACAAGTTTGGCTGGGTCTGGAAGATGCAGGATATAATCCAAAAACATATAAAGACAAAATTGGACTTTATTTGTCGGCTTCGGATAATATGAATTGGAGAGCGTATACGATGATTTCGAATAATGATAACGTAAATTCATTTTTTCTGAATCAAATCTCTAATAAAAATTTCATAAGCACATTGATCTCTTATAATTTAAACCTGAGAGGGCCAAGTTATTATGTAGATACTGCCTGTTCAAGTTCTTTAGTCGGCATTCACCAGGCGAGCCGTTCTTTGCTTATGAGAGAATGTTCTATGGCAGTTGCCGGCGGTGTCAGAATATATTCAAAACCTTACAAAGGACATTTGTATCAGGAAGGAATGACAAATTCTAAAGACGGTCACTGCAAAGCTTTCGACGAAGATTCATCAGGAATTGTTTCCGGAGAAGGAGCAGGAGTTGTGGTTTTAAAAAGATTTGAAGATGCCATTAAAGACAACGATCAAATTTATGCGGTAATCAGATCTTCGGTTGTTAATAATGACGGAAACAGAAAAGTGGGGTACACAGCGCCAAGTATAAACGGACAATATGAGTGCATCAAACAAGCACATCAAATTGCAGATGTTACACCGGAATCGATCACGTATATCGAAGCGCACGGAACCGGAACAAAACTTGGCGATCCTATTGAGGTTGAAGCGCTTAATAAATCTTTTGGTTACAATACCAATCATCAATGTGCTTTAGGATCTGTAAAAACAAATATGGGGCATCTTGATGCTGCGGCAGGAATTACAGGATTTATCAAGACGACATTATCCTTAAAAAATAAAATGCTGCTGCCATCCTTGCATTTTAAAAACCCAAATCCGGAAATTAATTTTAAATCCGGTCCTTTTAAAGTGCAAACCGAATTATCAAAATGGGATTCGGTTAACAATCAGCCTTTAAGAGCGGGTGTAAGCAGTTTTGGAATTGGCGGCAATAATGCCCACGTGGTTTTAGAAGAAGCTCCGGTAAAAAACAAAACAACAGAAGATTCATCGTATAAATTATTGCGTTTTTCGGCACAATCTGCAGGATCCTTAAATGCATATCAGGAAAAATTAATTTCATTTCTTGAAAATAACGAAAGCGATAATTTCAAGGATATGGCATATTCGCTTCAGGTTGGAAGAAATCAGTTTAAGTACAACAGATTTTTAGTAAGCGATTCTAAAGAAAAAGCACTTGAGATTTTAAAAGATCCATTTAGTACAGCAGTTTTTTCAGGAAAACTGGAACAAAAACGCAAAATAGTCTTTATGTGTACCGGTTCAGGCGCGCAATACCTGAACATGGGAAGAGATCTTTATGAAAATGAGCCATATTTTAAAAAGCTTATGGACGAAGGTTTTTCGATCATTAAAGAATTGACAGGAGTCGATGTTTCAAAAATCCTGTATAAAGAAAATACAGATCTTGAAAAAAGTTTTGATATCAACAAAAATGAGTTTACACAGCCAATCGTATTTGTTTTTGAATACGCTTTAGCGAAATTAATGATGCATTGGGGCATTCATCCTGATAAATTAATCGGACATAGTACAGGCGAATATGTTGCCGCGTGTTTAAGCGAAGTTTTCTCTTTTGAAACCGGACTCAGATTAGTTGCAAAACGTGCCTTATTAATGAATAAATCCCGTAAAGGAAGCATGTTGAGTGTTTCTCTTTCTGAAGAAAAAGTAAAAGCATATTTAAACGAAAACATCGCTCTGGCAGTTGTTAATTCTCCGGAATCTTGTGTTTTATCAGGTTTGGAAGATGCGATTGACGGACTTATGGAAATATTTGAAACAGAAGAAATTTCATGTTCCAAATTGAAAATTTCACTAGGTGGACATTCCTTTTTAATGGATTCGGTTTTGGAAGAATTCAGAGAGGAATTAGAAAAAGTTGAATTCTCAGATCTTAAAATTCCTTTCGTATCAAACCTTACAGGAGAATTAATTACTACGGAAGAAGCGAAATCATTGCAATACTGGATCGATCATTTGCGTAATACAGTAAGATTTTCTGATGGATTAGCGACATTATTAAAAGATTCGAATACCATTTTTATAGAAGTTGGCCCGGGAAATACATTAACGACACTTTTCCAACAGCAAAAACACAATTCAGGTTCAAATAATACAGCCGTAAATCTGATCAGACATCCAAAACAGGAAATAAACGATCAGGAACATCTTCTGAAAAAAATAGGAGAATTATGGATCAACGGACTGGATATCGACTGGGAAACGTATTACGGAGCGCAAAAACCTTCGAGAATTTCAATGCCGGGTTATGCATTTAATAAAACAAAACTTCCTGTAAAAGTAAATCCTTTTGAACTTTTTAACCTTTCAGGAGCCGATAAACCAGCCACAGCAACAGCTTTTGCCTTAGAACATTTTGATGATAATGAGGCATTTCAGGAAGATCTGGACGAAAACGCGGGACCATTATTCAATTATGTAGCGCCAACAAACGAAACAGAAGAAAAACTAGCCGAAATGTGGCAAACCTTTTTCAGTAAAGATGAGGTTGGGATTTTAGATGACTTTTTTGCTTTAGGCGGCAATTCCCTAAAAGGAGTTACGATGCTAAAACTGATTCAGAAAAGATTTGATATCGATATTAAAATCAAAGAGTTTTATCAAAAATCTACCATAAAAGAATTGGCTGCAGAAATCGATATCCGATTAAAACTGGCAGATATTCAGGAAGAAAACAGTTATAAATCTGTCATGACAATCTAAAAAACAGCATTTTCTTTTTCGCTTAAAGCGGAAAAAAAACAAAATATTATTTGTAGGCAAACTGTCTTGTAAACCCAAAAACAAAATACAATGGTCGAATTATTAAACGAAATACAAGAAAATAATATTACAATATCATTGGATGGCACAAATCTTAAACTTGGTTTTAAAGATGATGTTATAGATCAGGTTTTGATCTCAAAAATCAAAGAAAATAAAGAGGAAATTGTTTCTTATCTAACAAAATATTCGTCTTCAAAAGGACAAAATAATATTCCAAGAGTTGAGGTACAAAATAGTTACGAAGTGTCGTCAAGCCAGCTTAGAATGCTGTCTTCGATATTTACAGATGCAGATTCAAAAGGCTTTAATTATGCGGTTCCTAATTCGATTCACCTGAAACAGGAAATCAATATTGAGAATTTTAAACGTGCCATTTATAGTACTGTAGAAAGACACGAATCATTGCGTACCGTATTTAAAATCAATGAAGAAGGTCAGATAAGACAATATATTTTAGATAAAGATGCAATCAATTTTAAAATAGATTTTTTTGACTTAAGAACTTTAGAGAAAGCAAAAGAAATTATACAAACGATTACAAAAGGCGATATAAAAAAGCCTTTTGATATTGGAAACGGTCCTTTAATACGAGTGAATTTGTTTCAATTAGACGATCGCGAATTCATCTTTTATTGCAATATTCACCACGTAATTAGCGATTCCTGGTCTCTTGATGTATTATTTAAAGACATTTTTGCCTTCTACGCCTCTTTTGAATTTGCCGTGCCAAATGATCGTCCGGAATTAAATATCCATTATAAAGATTATGCAGTCTGGCAAAATGAACAGCTTTCGAAAGGACTTTTTAAAAGTCAGGAAGCGTATTTTAAAGATACATTTTCGGGAGAATTGCCGGTAATTAACTTTACAACCAGCAAAACCAGACCAGCTGTGAGAACCGTAAGCGGGTTTGCACTTAAAATTCATCTTTCTAAAGAAACGACAGCGAGCTTTAAAAAACTTTGTTCGGATAAAAAAGGAAGCCTTTTTATGGGATTACTGGCGGTTTGGAATGTACTTTTTTATAAATACACAAACAGCACAGATATCATTGTAGGAACCGCGGTTGCAGGCCGTGATCACGCTGATTTGAAAGAGCAGATTGGCTGTTATATCAACTCCATACCGTTGCGCAATCAAATTAATCCGGAGCAATCTTTCAATACTTTTTTTGATACTGTAAAAGAAAATACTTTAAATGCTTTAGACTGTCAGTTTTATCCTTTCAACCATTTATTAAAACTGATTGATTATAAAATTGACATGACGAGATCTCCGCTTTTTGATGTGATGATTTTGCTTCAGAATGCGATCGATAACAGTCAGCATTATGATGTCGATGAAACGCAGATTAAAAACATAAAACCAGTAGGAGAAACCTCTGTATTAACAGATTTAGACATTAATTTTGTTGAAGAAGGAGATCATTTATGCTGCAATCTGGTCTACAATACAGATGTTTTTGAACCTGAATATGCGACAGGATTATTGACCCATTTTAGACAATTAACAGAAGAAATTGTTTCTAATCCAGATGCGCCAATTCAGGAAATTGATTATTTGTCCAGAGCAGAAAAAGAACAATTATTATTTGATTTTAATGATACTCAGGCAGCATATCCACAAAAAAGTACGATAGTAGATTTGTTTCAGGAAAATGTTAATCTTACACCAAATAATATCGCTTTAGTATTTGAAAATAAAGAGTTTACATATAAAGAATTAGATGTTTTATCAAATAAATTAGCAAATTATTTACTTTCAGAATATAGAATTGAAACAGAAGATTTACTTGCCGTACAATTAGAAAGAAGCGAATGGCTGATCGTATCCTTATTAGCCGTATTAAAAACCGGAGGCGCTTATTTGCCAATAGATCCTACGTATCCGGAAGAAAGAATTGCGTATTTAAACCAGGACAGTAAATGCAAAATTACGATCGATGAAAATTTAATTGAAGATTTTAAAACGAATTCTGCTTCGTATTCAAGTGAACTTCCGGAAGTAAATTTAGGTGCAGATAATCTGATCTATGTTATTTATACTTCGGGATCTACAGGGAATCCGAAAGGGGTAATGATCACGCACAAAAACGCCGTTTCATTTTTAGAAAATACAGATCACGGTTTAAGTTTTAAGGATTATAACGTAATTGCCGGAACAACAAATGTGGTATTTGATATTTCATTTTTAGAAATATTCGGAACTTTGTGCAGCGGCAGAAAACTGGTGTTTTTATCGTTGGAAGAATTAATGTTTCCGGATTTATTTGCAGAAAACTTAAACAAAAATAAAGTAGAAGTTTTACAAATTACACCTTCAAGATTCAACCAGATCTTTAATTTTTTACCTATTACTGATTTGCTTTCTGTAAAACAATTATTAATTGGCGGAGAAGCTTTTCCTAAAAAGATTTTTGACAATATTTCATCTTATCAAAATGTAGATATTGTGAATGTTTACGGACCAACGGAAACTACAATCTGGAGTACCAGTTTAGATATTAAAAAGAGCGATCGTTTAAGCATTGGAAAACCATTACACAACGAAAGCATTTATATCCTTTCAGATTCTTTAGCGTTGCAGCCAATAGGAGTTGTAGGCGAGATTTGCATTGGCGGCGACGGATTAGCGCGCGGTTATTTAAACCGTCCGGAATTAACAGCAGAAAAATTCATAAAAAATCCGTTTGGAGCAGGAAGAATCTACAGAACTGGAGATTTAGGAAGATGGCTTCCTGATGGTACGGTAGAATGCGCCGGACGAAAAGATGACCAGATCAAAATAAACGGACATCGTGTAGAATTAGGCGAAATTGAAACGGTAATCGAAACGAATTCTCTTGTGGAAAGAGCAGTAGTTCAGGCCAAAAACATAGAAGGAAATATCTCCTTAATCGCTTATTTCACAAGTGATGCAGCATTAGACAAAAAAGAATTACGTGATAATTTGAAGAAGTTTCTTCCGGATTATATGGTGCCGTCTTATTATGTGCAAATCGAAAAGTTTTCGTTAACCGCAACCGGAAAAGTAGACAGAAAAATGCTGCCAGGTTTGAATACTGCAGATCTTATCAAAAACGAATATGTTGCGCCAAAAACAGCAATAGAAAAGAAATTAGTTTCGATTTGGGAAGAAGTTCTGGGAATAGAAAACATTGGTATTACAGATGATTTTTTCAGTTTGGGAGGCGATTCTATAAAATCAATACAAGTCTTTTCGAAATTGAGACAAAATGGTTACGCACTTCGTGTAAGAGATATTATCCTGAACCCTAAATTGGAAGACTTGATTCCGTTTTTACAAAAGAACGATGAAATTAAAAATCAACTGGATATAGCCGTAGATCGTGATATTGAAAATGGGTATTTAAAAAACAATACAGCTACTGATTTTCAGGTAACGGCAAACCAGCTTTTTATTCTGGGCAAAACAATGTCACAAGGTATTATTGGTCCAATTGTTACAGCTAAATTTTCATCCAAACAAGAACTTTTAAACAAGTTGAAATCGTTTACAGACATGTTCCCGGTTTTAAGAACTCAATTTTATAAAGAAAATGAACTTGTAAAACAGCGTATTGTAGCTGCATCAGAAGTTAAAATCGATGTTTATCAGGAATCAGCAATAATAGAAGAACAGCTTACAGCTTTACTTTCAAAACCTTTTGATGTAATGGATGGAGCTTTGATCAGAGTACTTCTAATTCAGGATGAAAAAATTCAAAATCAAAATTCTTATTTATATATCAGTATTCATCACGCCGTAACAGATGCATCGACAAATGCAATTTTGCTTAAAAACCTGAGAGCGTATTTTAACGGAGAATCTGTAGCAACCAATTATGTAAACTATTTTGATTTCGCCGTCTGGCAAGACTCCTTTTTACAATCGGCAGAAGGAAATGCTGATCGAAATTACTGGCAGGAAACCTTGAAAAATGTTATCACAAAAGATAAAAAAGACAACAATTTAACTGGATTACAGGATTGCGTACAGCAAACAAGCTGGATCTCGGGTGATGACTTTAAAGATTTTTCGAAAATAATTGGCACAGCAGGTTTAACGCCGTCAGCATTTTTTATCGCACTGCATCAATTAATGCTTAACAAACACAGTGATAAAGCATTGCAACTGGTTTTAGTAAAAGCCCGCGAATTAAAAACAGATATTTTAGAAAGTCATAAAATACTGGGCGTTGTCAATAACTTTTTGCCTTTGCCGGTTTTAAAATCTTCGGATAAAGGAAATGAAACGTACGCAAAAACAGTATTCGGTACTTATATGGATGCGCTTTTGCACCAGCAAATCCCTTATGAAATTATCTGCGAAGACCTGAAACAAAAGTTCGGGGTTTCGGTAAAAAGTGAAATAGGAGGGCTTGTAAATTTTATTCATAATGAAAAAGAAAAACAATTTGCAGCCCCGGTTACAGCAGACAAAACAATTTATTACAAAAACGACTTTACTGAAGGTATCGATTTAGTTTGTAATGTGTATTCAAATGGTTTTGAGGTTAGTATATCCTGCTCTTTGGAACAATACAATGCATCATTTTCTAACGATTTTGACCTTAAAAAATACCTGTTTCAACTTTCAAAAGAATTAATCTAGAAAACAATAATATTTAATAAATAACCAGAAAATTTAAAAAAGATGGAAATACAAAATAATGATTTAGTATACATTAAAAGAAATTTAGCCATAGAACCTTTAGTAGACAACTGGTACGCCTGGCCTCACTTAATCTCGCCTGCAACAGCTGCGATGAATATTAAAGACCGTCATTTGAAAATCATGACATCGTATGTTCAAAATCCTATGATTCACGCTGCAGCGGTAAAAACACCAAAAATGTTAGGCGGGCCTTTTATCGATTATGACGGAAAAAGAGTCGATGAAATCAAAGGACTTATTGACAATACAAATGAGCAATGTGCTAATCTTTTTGAATTTAGAGAAGATATATTCGCCCTTAACGATCTTCTTAAAAAAGAAGCCAAAGGATATGCACTTACAGATTTATACAACAAAATTCCGGAGAGTTTGCAAGGACTTGTAGAATTGGTTTATGATATCAATAATAATCCTTCTTTCCGCTTTTTTGAATCGTTGTTATATGAAACAGAATTTTATAAAGAATCGCTTCAGAGTTTCAATTTATTTTTAGTACATGATGATGATTCAAGATCATTTGTATTGAGTACGCCAAAATTACCCGGAGATGATATTTTAAGAATCAATTTGCCTTTTAAAAGTGAAAAGATTGACCAATTATTCGAAATGGAAGATCATCCAAAAACATTCAGGGAAATCGCCGAAATATTTGAAATCGAAGACGAAGATATTCCGTTATTTAAATCCTTTTTTACAACAGAAAAAGCTAAAAAATACGAGAGATATTCTGGCGATGGCGTACTTACAAGATATTTTGGACACGCTTGTATTCTTACCGAAACCAAAAACACAACAATACTTGCCGATCCTTTAGTTAGTTACGGTTATGAGTCTGATATTTCAAGATATTCTTATGATGATTTGCCTGAATCTATAGATTATGTTTTGGTAACGCACAATCATCAGGATCATATTCTTTTTGAAACTTTATTGCGATTAAGACGCAAGATTAAAAACATCATTGTTCCTAAAAGTAACGGCGGTTTTCTTCAGGATCCAAACCTTAAATTAATGTTCGAAAGAATAGGTTTTAAAAACATCATAGAACTGGGAGAAATGGAAACGATCCATTTTGATGATTGTTCCATCACAGGATTACCATTCGTAGGCGAACATTGTGATCTTGATGTGCGTAGTAAATTATGTCACCACGTTGCGTATCAGGACGGATTAAAAGTGCTTTTTGCCGCAGATTCCTGCAATGTATCTCCAAAATTATACGAACGTATTCATAAAGTTGTGGGCGATATAAACATTATTTTCTTAGGTATGGAATGTGAAGGAGCGCCATTAACCTGGTTATACGGACCATTAATGCCGGAGAATTTGGCAAGGGACAAAGACGAATCAAGACGATTGGCCGGATGTAATTTTGCACAGGCAAAAGCACTTGTAGATGTGTTTAAACCAAGCGAAGTCTTTGTATATGCTATGGGTATGGAGCCTTGGCTTAAATACATCAGCTCTATAAAATACACAGACGAATCTATTCCGATTGTAGAGTCAAACAAGCTTTTAGAATATTGTTTAGCTAATAATATAACGCCGGAAAGATTATTCGGAGAAAAAATTGTTGAGTACAAAAATGAACTTGTCCTTGCATAAAGTAAATATTGAATCATCATTGTAAAGACCTAATATCAAATCAAATAACTGTTAATAATTAATTAAGCTATCATGTTAAAATATATATCCCTGTATGCATTAATATTGCTATGTATGTCATCCCTATCCGCCCAGACCTTGACTCAAATATCCGGAACACTTTCTGCCGAGGATCCAAACGAAAAGTTAGGATATGCTTCTGTAATCCTAAAGCAGGAGTCATTGGTTGTAGAAACTGTGATCACCAATGATAAGGGAGACTTTAGCATTGAAGGTATTAAAGCCGGTAAATACACCGTTGAATTTCAATTTATAGGTTTTCAGCCTTCAATCATTCCATTAACAATTGATGGTTCCAAACCAAAAATTAATCTTGGAACCGTTCGGTTAAAATCGGATGTAACGTCTCTTAATGAAGTTGTTGTAACCTCAGAAACTTCTCAGGTATCTTTAAAACTCGATAAAAAAGTTTTTGATGTCGGCAAAGATTTAATCTCAAAAGGAGGATCTGCAACACAAGTTTTGGATAATGTTCCTGCCGTAAGAGTAGAACCTTCCGGAGCGGTAAGTTTAAGAGGAAATAGTAATGTGCTTATTTTGATTAACGGACGAAAATCCGGTTTAACATCTATACAGGGATTACAGCAAATTCCAGCCGAATCAATAAAAAACATAGAAGTAATTACAAATCCGTCATCACGTTATGATGCCGCAGGATCTGCCGGAATTATAAATATTATTCTTAAAAAGAATACAAAACAGGATTTAAGCGGAAGTTTGACTTTGGTAGGAGGAGTTCCTTTTGACAGCCGTGTATTGGGAAGTATTAATTATAAAAAAGGAAAATTCAATTTGTTTTCCAATTTTGGAATTCGTTATACAGATTATGTAGGACTTAATACCAGAAATCAGGTAAGTACGTCAAGCGGAAGCGAAATTTTCTTAGATCAGCGAGAAGATCAGAAAAGACATGATGACGGCCGATTAGCGTATGTGGGAATGGATTATTTTATAAATGATAACAATTCGATTACAGCAGCATTTTACAGTAATGGTACAAAAGATTTAGACAAGAATACGTTAAACTATAAATTTTCAGGACAAGGTATTCAGGATTCACAAATTCAGACGATTGCAGATTCGAAAGAGGACAGAAGCTACAATCAATTGGAATTTAATTATACCAAAACCTTCAAAAAACCGCAAAGAAAATTTACAGTAGATTTTCAATATGATTTTTGGAACAGTACAAAATATTTTGATATTGAAAGAAGAACAGTTGTTCCTGATACGGATGATCTATCTGTAATAAACACAAAATCAAATAGATCAAGCGATGATATTGTCGTACAAGCTGATTATGTTACGCCTTTAAGCGAAACAGCCAATTTTGAAGCCGGGGTTAAAGTCGAAAACAGATTAGTTTCTACAGATTTTGCAGCAAATGAAGATGATGGAGGAACCATAACGCCAATCGACGGTTTTAACAATGGTTTGGATTATAAAGAACAAATCGTAGGCGGCTATATTCAATATGGGAATAAAATCAGCAAATTAAGTTATCAGTTGGGATTAAGAACGGAGTACACAAAAATCGAAATTAAAAACCAGAATACAGGCGGTGTTTTAAGAGATAGTACGTATACAAGATTGTTTCCGTCTGTGAATTTAAGTTATCCGGTATCCGAAAAACAACGGCTCAGTTAAATTACAGCCAGAGAATCAACAGACCCAATTTAGATCAGTTAAATCCTTTTCCGGAATTGCAGGATTTTAACTCCCGAATTTTCGGAAACATTCGTCTTTTGCCTTCTTTGACAGATGGTGTGGAGTTAGGAATTTTAAGTAAAATAAAAGGATTGGTTCTGAATCCGTCGTTATACTATTCGAAAACCAGAAATAATTTTCAATACTTTACTTCACAAAATAGTGAAGGTGTTTTTGAAACTGTCATCGTAAATCTGGATCAGGAAACACGTTATGGCCTAGAAATCTCGGCTCAGTATGCACCTGTAAAATGGCTTTCTCTTAATGCAGAAATTAATGCATACAGCTTTAGTCAGGAAGGAACTATAGAAAACACCAATATGGATTATTCTAACGAAACCTGGACTGCAACATTATTAAGCCAGATTAAGTTTCCGAAGGATTTTACGTTTCAGAGTAAATTCGAATATCAGGCACCGGTAAGCAATGCGCAAACCAGCACCAAATCGTATTATTATCTGAATATGGCTTTAGGGAAATCATTATTTAGCAACAATGCGACATTAACACTTGGTGTAAGTAATATTTTTAACACCAGAAAAACAACCGAAACAACTGTTGCTGATGATTTTGTAGTAAGACAAATGGTCAATTTTAACGCAGCAAGATGGAACCTTAATTTCAACTACAGGTTTAACAAAATAAAAAACAGAAAAGAACATCAAAGTAACAGACAATAAGATTATTGTAACATCTTAAAAAAATAAAGCTATGTATTCAAATCAAAAAATACAGATATTTTTATTGCATTTTGCAGGAGGAAGCTGCTACTCTTTTGATTTTTTAAGACCAGAAATTCAGCATAATTTTGAATTTCAGGCCTTAGAACTTCCCGGAAGAGGCAAAAGAAATCAGGAATCACACCTTTTTAAAAAAACAGCTGCCGTTCAGGATTATGTTTCTCAAATTAAAAAACTAAGAAACACCAATCAGCCTTATATTATCTACGGACATAGTATGGGCGCGACTTTAGGATTATCAGTCGTAAAAGAAATGGAAGAACAGCTGGATGCGCCCAATATGTTAATTGTTTCCGGTAATCCGGGACCGGGCGTTTCCTATAATGACAAAGAAAGACACGCCTTAAGCGATCATGATTTGAAAAAAGAACTGAGATCTTTAGGTGGTGTTCCCGAAGAAATACTCGAAGATGAAGAACTGTATAATTATTTCAGTCCGATTATGAGAGCCGATTTTGAAATTCTGGAAAAATACAAACATTCGGAGATTGGACTTGTCATAAATACGCCAATTCTGGCCGTAATGGGCGATCAGGAAGAAACCGTAACGCAGATCGCAAACTGGAAAAATTATACCAGTAAAAGATTCGATTACAGGATCTTGCCCGGAAACCATTTCTTTATTCACCGTCAGGTAAAAGCAGTCGCAAAAATCATTAACGAATGCGCTGTTTATTCATTGGTCGACTTCTAAACAGAAATTATATTCTTGTTATACTTCCGCGAAAGCGACATTATCCCACCTGAAATTAAATCAAATAAATAAGAACGCTGCGTTGTGGGGCAGGGGATTATTTGTAAATTTTTAAACAATAGACATGGAAAATAATATATCAGAAATTAGCAATTCTAAACTTATACCTTTAAGACCCTTAATAGGATATTCTCTACTGGCTATAATTTCAGGATTATCAGGATTTGCCTTTATAACAATTATTAATAAAATCATAAGCAATTCGATTACTGCAACAGAAACCCTAACGCCGGAAAACTATCTGTATTTATTTATGGGTACAATAGTTGTCTTTTTTATTTCGCGCAGATGGCTCGCAGCCGGGATTATCAGGTTATCCCAAAAAATATACTGGGACATGAGAAAAGATGTCATAAAACTCATTCTGAAAGCGCCTTACAGAAAACTTCAGGAATATAAAGAAGAAGTTTACGCCACATTAACCACAGATGTAAACAATATTTCGAATGCATCATTAATGATAATTACCTTCTTTTCTTCGATTATTCTTATTCTGGCGTGTTTGGTTTATATGGCTTTTTTATCCTTAAAATTATTAGCGGTCAGCGCGGTTGTTATAGCGCTTGGCGTATTAATTTACGCCTTTAGGTCCAAGTCCAGTAATAAGCAATTAAAAGAAGTAAGAGATCTCGAAAAAACATTTATAGCGATTTTTAACAGCATTCTTAACGGAGCAAAAGAAATTAATATAAATGCCGATAAAGGAACTCAGATTTACGATCAGAAACTAATGAAAGTCGCTACAACCGGAGAAACTAAATATGTAACAGCACTTTTAAAATACCTGAACAGCGAGATTATAAGTCAGTTATTATTCTACGGTTTGATTTCGTTTATTCTGGTATTTTCAGGATCCGTGTTTCAAACTCCAGTTGCGATCAAAGTGAGTTTTACGTTTGTTTTATTGTATTTAATGGGACCAATTGTAAGCGTAATGACGATTATTCCGGTTATGAACAGGGCATTGGTTTCGCTTAAAAAAATGAAGAAACTTAGAAAAGATCTCACAAAAATGGAAAAAATGCAGCAGGTTGATAATAAGGGACAATACAGAAATTTTTCGAACCTGAAAATACGCAATTATTCCTTTTCTTTTGGTGAAGACCAGTTTTCTGTCGGGCCAATTAATTTTGATATTAAACGAAATGAAGTTGTGTATGTATATGGCGGAAACGGCGAAGGAAAAACGACTTTTATCAATACGGTTTTAAATCTTTATAATCTCGATAAAGGAGAAGCTTATATTGATGGAGAATTAGTTCCGCTGGAAGAATTAGAGAAAATAAAAAACCTTTTTGCCCCGGTTTTTAGTGATTTTTATTTGTTTGATGAGTTTTACGGAATCACAAACCTGGATTATGATAAAATAAATAAATACCTGAAATTATTTGAATTAGAAGGGAAAGTTCATATAAAAGACGGCTATTTTTCGACCACGCATTTATCTACCGGACAACGCAAACGAATCGCTTTAATCAATACACTTTTAGAAGACAGACCTATAATTGTGCTCGACGAATGGGCTGCAGATCAGGACCCGCATTTCAGACATAAATTTTATACTGAAATTATTCCGATACTGGTTGAAGATGAGGATAAAACAATCATCGCAATCACGCACGACGACAGATATTATAATACCGCAGATACTTTGCTTAAAATGGAGTATGGCAAGTTAGAAAAAACAAACATCGCAGAACTTGCCGAAATCTTTTAGGCATTCAAAAAACAAAATAACCGTTCTATTTATTGGCATTTCGCAAGTTTCTTGATACTTCAGGGGGTAAAAAGAGGTAACGCGTTATGCCTTTTAAATAGCGGGATGAAACCAAATTACACATCATACAAAATTTATTATTTAAAGATATAATCTCAAAAAAATGAAAAAGAAAAAAACAATTAAAGTAATCAAAGTAGTACTTGGAGGCTTGTTATTTCTAGCCTGGATATTTGTTACTACTTTTAATTTAGGGCCGTTTGGTTCATTGGGCAAATTAACGACCTATAAAACAGGTTTGTTATCGGTGCCGTTAGAAAGCAATGGAACTCAGGAAATTCAGAGCAAACAGAAACTAGATATCTATGTCGATAATGTTGGAATTCCACACATATATGGTTCTACAAAAAATGCATCAGCCTACGGATTGGGATATATGCATGCAAAAGACAGGTATTTTCAGATGGAAATGGTGTCCAGAATTGTACAAGGAAGATTATCTGAACTTTTATGGGCAGGAACTTTAAAATCGGATAAATTTTGGAAACCGTATGAATTTGAACAAAAATCAGTAGAACTTCTGGCAACTTACAAGCGCGAAAACCCTGAATTTTATGCTTATTTACAAGCCTATTCAGATGGAGTAAATGCTTATTTGGATAAAAATGAAAATACAGATCCTATCTATAAAGCGTTAGGAACTGCGCCAAGAAAATGGAAAACCGAATATTCTTTGTTATTTACCTGGTATATGAGTTATACCCTGACTTTTTTTGATCATCATATCGATCAGCAGGAAATTTATCAGGAATTACCGGCAGATGTCAGAAACTATTTTTATCCTTTAAAACCGGATGGGATCAATACGATTTTGCCTTCAAATTCAGTTCCATCAACAATAAAAGCGCCAAAATTAGAAGTACAATCTTCAGATATTACTGCTGCAGAAACTCAGAAAAAAGAAGAATCCATATTTGATTTAGGATCTAAATTAATGACGAGCCATAAATTCTATCAGGGAATTGGAAGTAATAACTGGGTTGTAAATAATACCAAAACAAAAAGTAAAAAGAACATTCTGGCTAATGATCCGCATTTGTTTTTGACACTTCCGGAAGCTTTTTATGAAGCTCAGATCGTAACCGATAATTTTAAAGTGTATGGTTTTACAGTTCCCGGCGTTCCCGTGGTGGTAAGCGGACATAATGATAAACTTTCGTGGGGAATTACAAATGGAGAATGGGATCTGGTTGACCGATACAAACTTCAGGTAAAAAATGACAGTTTATACCTTTATGAAGGAAAATGGATTCCGTTTATTGTTAAAAATTATACAATCAAAGTAAAAGGCAAATCTGATTATATCGAAAAATACAAAAGTACATTACAAGGTAAAGTTATAAAAGAAGAGGATGGTCAGTATTATGCACAGCATTGGTATGCAGCAGAAAAAAGCAACTCTGTAAAAGCCATGTACGAAGTAATGAAAAGTCAAAATTGGGATGGATTTTCAACAGCATTAAAAGACTATAGTTATCCGCCGCAAAACTTTGCTTATAGTGATGTAAATGATAATATCGGGATTGTTTGTGCAGGACAATTGCCGGAAAGAAGTACCGGATATGTTGGTCAGTTGCTTGATGGAACAAAAAAATATATTCCTTCAAAACCTTTAAATTCTTTTTGGTCTGCTTATAATCCGGAGAAAGGATTTTTGTTTTCGGCAAATCAGCAGCCAATTCAGAACAACGTTTATTTTGGCGCACACGGTTCAAAAGACAATTACAGGGCAAAACGTATTTATACTTTATTAGAAGAAAATAAAAACTGGACGGTTGCCGAAATTCAGAAAATGCAAAGCGATGAAGTGGATATTTCTCTTAATGATTTTAAAACATTAATGAATAATTATACCCTGAAAAGCAAGTATAATGATATCGCAAAAGAATTAAAAAACTGGGACGGAAACATGAACGGTCAGGAAAATCAGGCTTTGGTTTATGAAACATTACGAAATGTATCGATAGCAGAAGCGAAGCAATTTGCGAAAACCAAACTTCAGGTCAAACAAGAACCTTCGTTAGAGTATTTTGTAAAATATTTAAATGATAAAAAATACACGATTCCGGCTGATAACAAGCAAAAAATTGTAGATGCGATTTTCGAGAAAACACTGGACACTTTAACCAAACAATATGGTGATAAATGGAAAAATGTTACCTACAAAAAGATCTCTCAATTTGATATCAATAACATTTTGTTCATTCCGGGCTTAGGAGAAAAAATTGAAAACGCTGGCGGAAACATCAATACCATTAATATCAATACACAGACATTTCACCCGGTTTTTCGTGCCGTTTATGAAGTAAAAGACGGAAAAATGCAGGCGCATACCATTCTGGCCGGAGGTCAAAGCGGTATGATAAATTCAAAACATTACAAAGATCAAATTGCATCCTGGAGCAAAGGCCAGTACAAAACCGTGCAATATGCCGATAATCCTGAGAAACTTACAAATATTAAAAACATTATAAAATTTAACTAATGAAAAACATACTGAATTACCTGCCATTTATAGTTGTATTAATACCACAATTTTTAATAAACAACTATACCATAATATTGATATTTACGATTTTAACAGGCTTTGTGTCTTCTTTTTTAATAGAAAACAATAAAGTATTCTTAAAGTCTTTTATACTTGGGCTTATCGTATTTACAACTGTATTTCTGATCTATCAATCACGCGTGGATTATGTAAATGGTCTTCTGATAAATCTGGGATTATCCAGCTTATTCATATACGTTTTGTTTCCAATATTTAGCGCCTTAAACACGGCAATTCTCTTCTTTTTTGGCTATAAAACAGGACAATTATTCAACAACAGAAAACTGGTACATAATTAATCCAAATTAATTTCAACACATAGAAACATAGCGTTTTTTTACCCGCAAATACTATGTTTTTATGTGTTTCATATGGCTTTTATGAATTACCCAAACCCTGAAACCCGATGATATTGGGCGGAGCGTTCCTTTACTTTTTTAAAACTATCGATAACTTAAAATAATCACATAAGATGAAAGATCGTAAACCAAAATGTAACTGTGCTAAAAATGGAATGTGCGGACGTGAATTAAGTTTAATAAAACAAGGAAAACTGGCATCTGATGCTAATAATACAAAAAACGAAGTATGTCCGTTAAGGGCTTTGCTTGCTGAGATTTCATTGGCTGGAAATAAAGCTAAAGCAGTCTAAAAAACATCAGAATAACCAGAATAAAAAACACTATTCGATAATAGAAATTTTAGTATCGAAATGAAAAAAAATAAAATATTGGTAAAGTCTAATGCAAAATATATAGTGAAAAACTTCATCGTATATTTTTATACACATTCAAAGAATTATGCAAAATTCGATACATTACTTAGCCTTTAGTGATTTTAAATCCATTCCCAGAATAGATTTAAAAGAAGATGAATATTATTTATTTCAATATTCAAATGACAGCAATCCGGATCAGGATATTCTAAAATATTACCTGGAATTTTTGCCTCAAAAATTTAAGCAGGAAGTACTTAAATACAGAAAGTTGAATGACAGATACAATTGCTTGTTCGGAAAACTAATGGTATGCATGGGATCTTATATTTTGGGATATAATTCATTTGAATTTGAGAAAATCATGAAAGACAGTTATGGCAAACCTTATATGCTTGACAGTGGTTTTAACTTTAATATTTCTCACAGCGGCAATACCGTTGTATGTGTTTTTAGCAAACAAGATGTAGGGATTGACATTGAAGAAATCAATGAAATAGATTATTCTTTGTTCGAAAATGTTTTTTCATCCCGCGAATTTGAAGCTATAAATAAAGAAGGATTAGATAAGTTTTATGAATTCTGGACCAAGAAAGAATCTGTTATTAAAGCGATAGGAAAAGGAATGTCGATTCCGCTTACCAAAATCGAAATAGATAAAGGTTATACCAATTACGGAGAAGATACGTGGTATACAAAAAGCTTTAAAATTGACAACAAATACTGTTCAATCACCGCAAAACGTGACCTTGTAAGAGTTCAGGAAACGCACATTATATTTTAGAAAAAGACAATTAAAAATAAAAGTTAACAATTAAAATTATGGAAAAATTAGTACTTGAACTTTCAAATGAATTAGTTGTAAAAGATTTATACGAAATGGATGAATGTCCGCCTTTAGGCCATACACCAGCCCTAATGCATGCTTATGTTATAAGACCGGAAAATCACGGTACTCCGGATCAGGCCTTTCAACGCGAAATTATTGCAACTCCAAAACTTGGATTTAACGAAGTTTTAGTCAAAGTAATGGCTGCAGGAGTAAATTATAACGGTCTTTGGGCCGGATTAGGAGAACCGGCTTCGCCAACTGCATTTCATGGAAAAGATTTTCATATTGCCGGAAGCGATGCGTCCGGGATTATATGGGAAGTAGGAGAGGGATTGAAAAACAATCCGGAATTTAAATTTAAAATTGGTGATGAAGTTATCGTGCACTGTGGTCAAACCTGTGGCATATGTCAGGAATGCAACGGTGGAAATCCGATGCTTTGCGAATCGCAAAAAATATGGGGATATGAAACTCCGTATGGATCTTTTGCGCAGTATACCAAAGTTCGCGCGCAGCAATTGCTTCAAAAACCAAAACACTTAACATGGGGAGAAGCCGGCGGATATATGCTGACGTATGCGACGGTCTGGAGAATGCTTTATGGCTTTGCGCCGAATGATTTAAAACCGGGAACAAATGTATTGGTGTGGGGCGGAAGCGGAGGTTTGGGAGCAACCGCGATTCAGTTAATTAAATTGGCAGGCGGAAATGCTGTTGCCGTTACATCGAGCGATGAACGAGGAGAAAAATGTTTGGAACTAGGTGCGGTTGGCTATATTAACCGACAAAAGTTTAATTGCTGGGGCACTTTGCCGGACATTAATAAAAAGGAAGAATACAAGGAATATTTGAAAGAAGTTAGAAAATTTGGAAGTGCAATTTGGGATATCTTAGGCAAAAAAGTGAATCCTGATATTGTTCTGGATCATATTGGTTCTCAAACTTTTCCGGTAAGTACATATGTTGTAAAATCAGGTGGAATGGTTGTTTTCTGCGGTGCTACGTCAGGATTTAATATGTCTTTTGATGCTTCGTTTGTCTGGATGCGACAAAAAAGAATTCAGGGATCTCATTTTTCATCATTATCAGAATTGTACAATGCCAATCAGCTTATTTTACAGAAAAAATTTCATCCGGTAATATCGCAGGAATTTAGTTGGGAGGAATTGCCATTGGCACATCAAAAAATGCTCGATAATAGTATTGAATATGGAAATGTGGTCATCAATTTAACTTAAAATTTCAAATTATAAAGAAGTAAAAACGAATAGTAACAATTTAATTTCATCAATAGAAAAAGACTAAAAATATCCTGATTTAAATATATCTAAAGGCGACTAAGTTAAAAGCAATTTTTTCTTAGCCGCCTTTTTTGTTTTATTATTTTTTCAATGATAACGCGCTTTCACGAAGAATACAGATTTTTGAAAACAATTAATATTTTCACATTATGTTGATTAATTTTAGTAAAAATCTTACGCTTTGTAAAAATAATATTCCGCATTAACTCTTTTGTTTTAAGTAATTTAAAATTTGACACTTAATTTAATTAACATTTTTTTTGTAAAAAAAGCGATTAAAATTTTGAGGTTAATATTTTTAATATACTTTTGTTCTATCAAATTAGTAGTATTTAAAACAAATTAACGCAAAACCGATTAAAGCCCATAAAATACATTGTCGTTTTTGAACAGCTAAAACCATTTAGTAATTTATATTTTAAGAGTTATGGCTGTTGAAAATTCATCAATCTTTAATTCATATTAATTTTTAAAAAGAGGAAGCCTGAATGTTAGGGTTGAAATCCTGAAAAAAGCAATTCAAATAAATAGTAATCCAAAATAAAAAAAATGAAAAAGCGAATGTGTTGCAGTTAAAAAAAAACCATTTCTGTTGCAGCAGAAATGGCGAAGCTTAAAGAAATTGTACATCTCTTCTATAAGGAAGCGAGAATGGAGTGAATCCGTTTTCGGCTCGCCTTATGTATTAAACCAAAACAAAGTAATGAAAAAAAAATTAAATAGATATGCATGGCTATGCATTTTGTTGATTTCCATAGGAATAAAAGCCCAAGAGACGAAGCCGTTAATACAATCCAGACTCGAAGGAATAGTGATCGATGCGGTTACAAAAGAACCTGTAATTGGAGCTTCGATAAACATAAAAGGCACGACACACGGCGTTGTAACTGATTTTGACGGGAAGTTTTATTTCCAGACCGGACAAAAATTTCCTTATACTTTAATCGTAAGTTTTCTGGGTTATAAAAGATCAGAAACTGTAGTAGATAAAAATTCAGTTGTCATTGAAATTACCCAGGAACAAAACGCGTTGTCAGAAGTAGTAGTTACCGCACTTGGAATTTCAAAAGAAAAAAAATCGCTGGGATATACAACTCAGGCGCTCAAAGGCAAGGATTTAGGAGAAACAAAAGAAACGAACTTTTTGAATGGCCTTACGGGTAAATTGGCAGGTGTACGCATTACCAATTCTCAGGGTGATATGGGATCTTCCCGTATCGTTATTCGCGGTGAAACTTCTATTGCCGGAAATAACCAGCCGTTATTTGTGGTAGACGGAGTTCCTGTAGACAACTCGCAGTTAGGAAGCGTTGGCGGAGCAACCCGCGATTTCAAAAATGCAATTGCAGATATAAATCCGCAGGATATCGAAACTTTAACGGTATTAAAAGGTCCAAATGCTGCTGCGCTTTACGGATCACGTGCAGCGCATGGTGTGGTTTTGATTACTACAAAATCAGGGAAAAATCAAAAAGGTCTTGGTATAAGTTTTAGTACTGGGATAACAGCTTCTCAAGTGACTACTTTACCAACTTTTCAAAATTCATTTGGACAAGGTTCAAACGGAAAATTCAGTTATGTTGATGGAAAAGGAGGCGGAATTAATGATGGAGTTGATGAAAGCTGGGGACCAAAATTAGACGGACGTCTTATTCCGCAATTTAATTCAAATGGTGTGGCAGTGCCTTTTATAGCGCATCCTGATAATGTGAAGGACTTTTTTAATACGGGTCTTACATATGATAATAGTATTTCTGTAGCAAAATCAGATGATAAATCAGATTTCCGTTTAGGAGTAAACAATCAAAAACAATTGGGAACAGTACCAAATAGTGAAGTAAACAAAACAAACTTTACCATTAACACGAATTACCAATTATCTCAAAGTATAAAAGTAGGTGTAAATGCCAATTATATTGTTACAGATGCTCCGGCACTTCCGGGTGGTCCATCGGGTAACCGTGCTGCGGGTGTTATGCTTCAGTTTCTTTGGTTCGGACGTCAGGTTGATACGCATGAACTTGAAAATAACAGAGATGTAAACTGGAACAACAGCTATTATAGCAATCCATATTGGAATGCTTATTATAATACGACCAGCCAGCAGCGCAACCGTTTGATTGGTGATATCCATTTGGATGCAAAACTTGCGGATGGACTTAATTTTAAATTCCGTACCGGAGTGGATTATTATAACGATCGCAGAAAATACACGATTAAATATGGTACAAACGGAACTCCTTTCGGATCATATGCGGAAGATGCTTATACAGTAAGCGAACAAAATACAGAAGGTATTTTTACGTATACCAAAAAACTGGGTGAAGATTTTAGTTTAGATGCCCTTGCCGGATTCAATGTTCGTACGCATAGCGATGCAAACAATTATCAAAAAGCACCACGTTTGGCTGTTCCTGATTTGTATACATTAACAAATTCCAGAGATCCGTTAACGTCATCAAATTCCTATTCAAGATTAAAGGTTTACAGTGGATATGCATCTGCACAATTGGGTTTTAGAAACTATGCTTTTTTAAATTTAACGGCGCGTAACGATTGGTCATCAACATTGCCAAGCAATAACCGTTCTTACTTTTATCCTTCTGTTAATGGTAGTTTGATTTTATCTGATGCCTTTAATCTGAAAAGCAATACACTTGATTTCTTAAAGATTCGTGGCGGATGGTCTGAAGTTGGGAACGATGCAGATCCGTATCAATTGTCTACGGTTTATAATTTTCAGACAGCATTCGACGGAAATCCGATTCAAACTTCTTCACAAAAGAAATTGAATGATAACCTGAAACCGGAAACGACACGTTCTACCGAAGTTGGTTTAGAAGCTTCTTTCTGGAAAAACAGACTTCATTTTGATGTTGCGTATTACAATACCAATAGTTTAGACCAGATTTTGGAAATAAAAACAACTGCAGCAAGTGGTTATAATTCACAATTAATCAATGCAGGAAAAATAAACAATCATGGTATCGAAATTCAATTGGACGGAAATCCTGTTCAAACTGAAAATTTCAAATGGAATGTTGGAGTAAATTATTCAAAGAATACGAGCAAGGTAGAGATTCTTGATTATGACAAACAAATTCAAAACTACACGATTGGTACTTCTGGAGGAGTTGATGTATTAGCATCTGTAGGACAAGCTTATGGAGCACTTTACGGAACAGCGTATTTGCGTGACGCAAGCGGAAACATTGTTGTTGGTGCAAATGGATTGCCAAAAGCAGATCCGACAAAAAAAGTATTAGGACATTATACACCAGATTATATTGGTGGTGTTACGAATACATTAACGTATAAAAACCTTGAACTTTCATTTCTTATTGATGCAAGTGTAGGCGGACAGATTTTTTCAGGAACAAACAGAACAGGTAATTATACAGGTGTATTGGCGCAAACGCTTCCGGGTCGTGATGCAGAAAATGGCGGTTTAAATTACTATTATCCAGGCAACAATACTTCTAATCCAAAAACCTTGTTAACAGGTACAACTGCTCCTGGCGGAGTGCCGGTTTATGATGACGGAATGATTTTTAAAGGCGTTTATGCTGACGGAACTCCAAATACTACAGTTCTTAGTGCACAGGAATATTACAAAGCGTCCTACAATATTAGTGAAGCCTACATTTACAGTTCAACTTATGTAAAACTGAGAGAAGTAAGACTTACTTATAATGCTGATAAAAAACTAGTTAAAAAACTGGGATTGGCAGGAGCAAGTATTACTGCGGCAAGCCGTAACTTGTTCTTTATTTACAAAGACGTGCCAAATATCGATCCGGAATCGGCTTTTAATACTGGAAATGCACAAGGATTGGAGAGTTTGACTTTGCCAACAACCAGAAATTTCAGCCTTAATGTTAATCTTAAATTTTAAAAACACGAAATCATGCTAAAAAAAATAGCTTATATAACGCTGTTTGCATTGTCACTGACTTCTTGCAGCAACGATCTGGATGAAATTAATAAAAATCCAAATGCAACCGAAACACCATTAGCGCCTTATCTGTTAACCGGATCGCTAAAACAAGGTGCTGATTTATATTGGGGATCAACAAATAATTTTGATTCGTCTTTATTATTTGTGCAGCATTGGGCAAAAATTCAATATACAGAACCGGACAGATACGATGTTTCGAACACGTCTTTCACGACTTTGTGGAATACGGGATATGCCACTTTGATTACAGATTTGAACACGATTCTTAATTTCCCTGCAGATCAGGCAAACTCCAATTATAAAGGAATTGCATTGACTTTGCGCTCATGGACATTTTTATTGCTGACAGATGCTTACGGAAATATTCCGTATAAAGAAGCAGGTCAAAAAGTAACGCCGGCCTATAATACCCAAAAAGAAGTTTACACAGGATTATTGGAAGATTTAAAACAAGCGCAGACTTTGCTAAATACAACAGGCGGCGCTGTAACCGGTGATTTGGTTTATAAAGGCGATATTTTAAAATGGAAAAAACTAGTAAACTCGCTTCGTTTGCGTATTGCATTGAGAATTTCAGACAGAGAACCTGCTTTGGCAAAACAAGCTGCGATCGAAGCAACGACTGATGCTGCAGGAGTATTGAGCAGCAATAGCGATACTTTTCAGTTTAATTACATCAGTTCACCTCAGCAAAATCCGGCTTCGGCATGGTTTGAAACCCGTGATGATTATCGTATTTCAAAAACTTTGGTCGATAAATTATATGCATTATCAGATCCGCGTTTGCCTGTATTTGCACAATTACCATCAGATACAAGTGTAAATAAATATGTTGGTGCAGCTAACGGATTATCAAACAGTGATGCTAATAGTCAGGGTTTTGCGAAAACATCAAAACCGGGCAAATACTTCCTGACCTCAACATCGCCGGCTGTAATTGCTTCTTATTCAGAAACATTATTCAATCTTTCAGAAGCTGTGGCGCGAGGTTATATTGCTGGAGATGCAGAACAGTTTTATAAAAATGCCATTACGGCATCGCTGAATCAATTTGGTATTACAGATGCGACAGTTATTGCGAATTATCTTAATCAGGCAACTGTGAAGTATGATGCAACAAATTATGCCAAATCGATAGGTACGCAAAAATGGATCGCATTTTACGGACAAGGTCTTGATGCTTTTGTAGAGTGGAGAAGACTGGATTATCCGGTATTAACGGCTGGTCCGGCAACAGTTTTAGACGGGCAGATACCTTCGCGTTTCTTTTATCCGGGAACAGAACAATCGTTGAACGGAATTAGTTATCAGGCTGCAGTAACTGCTCAGGGGAAAGATTTGCTGACTACAAAACTATGGTTTGATGTAAAATAGATGAATTTAGAAAAAGGCATTTAATTTTGAATTTGCCCTTTATAAATTCAAATTCATATTATTTGAAATCATTCACTAACTTGATAAATATTAATTATTTGCATTGGAAATAACGGTGAAATAGAAAAGTAATTTCAGGTTAAAACAGACTAAATTACAGTATATTTAACGCTATAATTAAGTTTTGTTTGCCGGATGTGAAATGTCTGATTTTTAATAATTTAATAAAATAACAGAAATTTTAAATATAAGTTGTTCTTTTCCAGTAAAATATAAATAAAAGTCTTACATTTGAATTTCAACAAATAATTATAATATGCAAGAAGGTACAGTAAAATTCTTCAATGAAGAAAAAGGTTTTGGATTTATTACTCCAAAAAACGGTGGAAGTGAAATTTTTGTTCACGTTTCAGGTTTATCAGAAAACATTCGTGAGAACGATGAAGTACGTTACGATGTGGCAGAAGGCAAAAAAGGCCCGAACGCTGTTAACGTAGTAGTAGCTTAATATACTTAAATGAATGTATATAAAAACACCTGCAAATTGCAGGTGTTTTTTTGTTATATCGGGATGCTAATTTGGTTGAATTGAAATCAAATTATGAAGCGTCATCATTATTGTTTTTTATTTTCCAATTGAACCTTAAATTCACCAACATAAGGATTATCAGCCATTTGAGAATGTCCAATTACTAAGATATAATCTCCTTTTTGTTTAAGGGGAATTTTTAAATCCATTCCAAAAGGTCCGTCTGAAGATTTATCGGGAAAAATAACTTGATTAAAACGAATGTTTCCTTTTCCTGTAGTTGGAACAATATTTCCTTTTAATTCGCCTATATTTTCATTTTTAAATTTGACATATACTCTCGAATGAATCGAATCTATAGTACCCTGAGCTGTAAACAGGCCTTTTTCATCTGTATAATTCATGACGATAGTGTCGCCTGTTTGTTTGTTCTCTTCTATGTTTTCTGGTTTGCTTTCTTCTGTAGTTTTTGTTGTGCTTTTCGTTGTGAGCGTTGTATCTGAGGCAACATCAACAGCAGTTTTAGTATTTTCTTTTTGTTGACATGAGAAAAAGAAAATCGATAGTAGAAGGATTGAGAAATTTTTCATAACTGTTTTTTTATAAGATCAACTCAAATTTAGGTTTTCTGTTCGCCTATTCTATTACATAATAATATTTTGATTTTGCAGGATCCGGATCTGAATAGTCATTTAAAAAACGGCAATTTTCCCAGTTTGCATTTCACCTGAACTTGTAATTATTTTATAGATATAAATTCCCGAAGCAGTATTTTTTAGGTTGATATTATTCGTTTTAGAAAGCAAAGGCGAAGTAAGCGTATTTTGTCCGCTAATGTTGTACAAATAAAAAGTAGCGTTTCCTTCTTTTTTTGCTTCAATATTTAATTCCTCATTTTTGCTTAATAATGTGGGATAAACAAAAAACAAATCATCGCCTAAATAATTAGCATTAAGAATCGAAGAACCTATTATAATATTGCTTTCTAAAATGATATTGATTTTATAGGTATTGCTGCCCTTTACAGGATCTAAATCTACAAAAGAAAATGTTTTTGAATTGAGATTATTTATAGTGTTAATAACACTTTCGCCATTATTATTTATTTTGATTAACTCAATTCTTTTGATGTTATATAAGCTGAAAAGACTCGCATCAATCTTTACTTTATCCTCTTCAAAAACTTCGGCAAAAGCCAACTCAAAATAGCAATTTGAGTTTTGGGCATATTGTAATGTTGACTCGCTTTTTATTCCTTCGTTAGTATCAAAAACAGGAGTAATCGTGTAAATTTTCCCATCATTATAAATATAGTTTGTGTTTGTGGTTTGCTCTTTAAATTCCAAATAATCTCCTGTAAGCTGATAAATATTAAAAGAAGAAACATCGGCAGGTTTGTCCCAATTAATTTCTGTTGTGCCATCGCAAACTAAACTCGTGCTGATATTTAAATCATAAGAAATCGTAAAAGAATCAGAGATATAATCGACATTATTGATGGTCATTTTTAATTTTGCTTTTGAAAATTTTTGTTCCAAAGGATTGTAAGTAAATTGTTCATTCTGGAGATTTATCTCATTTCCAATAACTTCCCAGGTTTGTCCATTATTATAACTAATAGACAATTGTCCGGAAATACCAGAAAACGAAGAATTCCATTTGAAAGGCGAAATAGTTTTGCCGTCGTAAGGAAAATTATCAGTATTGATTGGGTAATTCCATTCAAATTGATTTTCCAATTCATATTCGTAAGCGATGCTGTATTCCTGAGAAGCATTCGAAATATACGAACCCATAACATTAACGGTATAAGATCCGGATGCTAAGTTTTCGATAGTGACCTGTTCTACGGTATTTATTTTATCTTTTCCTCTTAAAGCTTGCTGTTCAGGAGATTCCGGATTAAGAATCCAGGGTAAAAAAGCGGTATTATCAACCGAAATAACTTCCAGATCCAAATCGTTTACCAAACTGATATTACTATTGATTGCAGCGGGCAAATCGTTCCAGACTAAGGTGATTTTTAAGTTTTTTGCATTTGCAGGAAGCATAATAGTATGAGAATTTGTCTGTCCAGAGGTCAAATTGCCGGATATAATTCTGTTTTCGCTGATCGTTTTTAAACATTTATCAGCATTGATATTGCCATAACCATAGGTAAAATCAGGACCTGCGTTGCCTAAATCTTTGGCACTATTTATTAAAATTGCTTTTGTCAGTGTATTACTCAAGGCGATATTGTTTATTGTTTTATAATGCTGTTTCATAAGCGTAATAATTCCTGTGGCAACTGCTGCAGCATTTGAAGTTCCTTGTGTACTAAAAGCGACTAACTCCGGTTTTATTCGGCCGTCAAACGCCGGACCTTTTGAAGAAAAAGGCATAATTACTTCATTTTGGTCGATGCAGCCTATTACAATACTATTTTTGGATTGTTTGAAATTACCTGTAATCGATTTATAACCGTTAAGTCCGGTGTTGCCAGACGAAAAACAGTGCGTTAAATCAGGATTTGAGAATAATTGGGAATCATAAGCATTTGCGAGCGAACCATAAAAATTCTCAATTTCGGTACCGTAAGAATGATTTTGAGTAAAAACGCCCTGCAAAGTTGCGATTTCGTCAGGATAAATATTCAAGAAGTCAGAGGAATGGATTTTAGCTTTTTGCGCGACACCTTTTCCTAATGCAGAACTATTTCCCAATCCGGAAACTATAGTTGCCATAGCCGTTGCGTGGCTTGATACTACAGCCGATTCTGTTTGTGAAGGAATGTGTTTATTCAATAAATCAATATCATTTACATCAAAAAAATCATCTTTGATTGCCACAATTTGATTTTCGCCTGTTGCAAGCGGAAAATTAGTATGGGCTTTATTGATGAAATTGATCGTAAAATTTTGATCTGTTATTTTAGATTCCGCTTTTGGCTGAAACGATTCCTGGGAAACAGAAGTTACGCTGTTTAAAGGAATAATTTCATCCCTAATTTTTTTGGAATCACTTTTTATCATTACAAGATGATTATCCAATATTTTGATGTCAGAAATGTGTATGGATTTTAAATCTGTAAGTAAGGTTTGGATCGTATCAGTTGAGATTATATAGGGTTTGTCTTCGGAATGATTTGAAAAATTGGATGGTAATTTCCATAAACTATTTACTGGCTGAATATTTTTTGAAACCCGATTGGATTTTGAACTTTCATTTTCGACAATACAAAAAGTATTGTCCAGTTTTTTTACAATTTTGTAGTTGTTGTGATGTGCATTTTCTAAAGATGTAAAATAGTATTTCTCAAATTTTGTTACGTTTTCTTTTTTGATGTATAGTTTCCATTTCTCAGAATTTTGTGAGAAACTGATTGTCGTTATTATAAAAAGGAGAAAAGTAATTCGTTTCTTCATTTACTGCAGATGTTAGGGCTATTATAAACATTCTTATTAATGATTTAAAAATTGACTATTACAGCTTTTTTTACTTCTTAAATCAGATCCATCAAAAGTTGAAATTTATGCTTAATAATTTCTATTTGAAATATTTATGCGTTGTAGGTAAAGTCAAAGTTATTAAATTATTTGTAAAAAAAATATGATTTTTTATTTCCTGCAAAATCTTCAAAACCTTTTAGAGTATTCTTTTTTTATAACTGTATTTGTTTTTAAATCTCATATAAGTTTCTAAATCATTTCTTAACAGCTGCAAAACAAATAAAATATTTAAATAGTAAATATTATACTTAATAGATTGATTTGTATTGAGTTATTGATTTTACTGGGCGCACTGATAATTGTAACTAAAAACTGATATAAAATAATATAACAAAAAATGTTAAATTTGTTAAATAATTATTTTATAAGTATTTTAAGATTAAAAATTATATAAATTTGGTTACAAATATTACAATATTTTGTGAAAGCCTCTAATTTATCAGCTAATTTTTACAACCAAAAAACCTATTATTATGAAAACAATCAAATCAATTATGGCCTTGTCCTTCATAGCGCTAACGCTATTTTCTTGTAATAAAGAAGAAGAGACAACAACTCAATCCGATCAGGGATCTCTTAAAGTAACACAAGAAGTGTTAAATAAACTTAGTGCGCTTTCACTAAATAATACAGATGTTCAGGTAATTAAGAATACTAAAACAGATGGTACTATTGAAGATGCATTTTTGGTAGAAGGTGATATTATTATTACTCAGGATCAATTAAACAAAATGGATCTTCACGGAGGTATTACTACAGAACAATACCGTACTACTAATTTAGTTTCTACTCCAAAAACGATTAAAGTTGTTGGATTAACAGGAACTGGCACAACAGCGCTGTCTACAAATATGCGTGCTGGATTGCAAGCTGCAATTAATAGATACAATAACATGGGATTGTCTATTAATTTTACGCTGACTTTTAGTTCAAGTACTTCTGGTGCAAACATCGTTGTCCGGAGACAATCCGGGTCTGCCGGTGGGGTAGCAGGTTTTCCTTCAGGAGGAAATCCTTTTAATTCAGTTACTTTATATTCTGGATTAGATACGTATTCAACTGGAGTAAACGCACACGTAGCTGCACACGAAATTGGTCACTGTATTGGTTTACGCCATACAGATTGGTTTAGCCGTCAAAGCTGTGGACAAAATTCTAGCGAAGGAACAGCTGGCGTTGGAGCAATCCAAATTCCGGGAACACCTTCAGGATATGATGCTACTTCATACATGAGAGCATGTTTCAGCGGAAGCGAAACTGGAGCTTTTAATGCAAATGATATTACAGCTCTTAATTATTTATATTAGAAATTAGAAGCTGAATAAAAATTAGTGTGCTCTTTACAAAATATAAGAGGCTGTTTCACAATTGTGAAACAGCCTCTGTTTTTATTTTAAACTTTATTTACATATCAAATCCAATGGTACTTTTTTCGAATTTTTGAATTGCCGGAATTTTTTATATTTATTTTTTTAATTTCTTAATAAATCCGCAAATAATTTCAAAATCAAAGCTGTTTTGTTAGAAAAACTTTTTAAAATCAGCTATTTTTCTATTTTAATACTTCATTTCTCATTTTCAAATTTTAAATCCTATATTTGTTAGAGAAATTACAAAATCATACCACATGCAAGACAACTTCCTAGGGGGCTTAAAAGAGCACGAAAATAAATTACTAAAAATATGGTCACAACTTCTTATCGAAAGTGGTTCTGATGATGGGGCAGTTGAAGAAGAAGAATCTAAAGAATTTGCTTCTCTCTTTTTAAGCGCACTGACAACATTAAATGGCAGATTTCAGGATTCTCCTGAATTTGAAAAAGTTGAGGACCTTATTGTTGGAATTTCAACTTCAAGAGGAAAACGCGGATTTTCGCCAAGAGAAAACGCACAATATCTTACAACTTTCAAACAAGCTTCTTCGCAAATTCTTTCTGAACTAATTACAGATTCTGAGCATTTGTATCAGGCTAATTTAGAACTGAATGCAATTATAGATAACATGACTATTATGACATTTGAGGCCTTCATGAGAGGCAGAGAAGATGTTATATCAAGACAAGTGGATGAAATCAGCGAAATTTCGACTCCTGTTATTACAGTATGGGAAGGTATCGTAGCATTACCAATTATTGGAACTTTAGACAGTTCAAGAACACAGATTGTAATGGAAAATTTATTACAGCAAATCGTTGATACAGGGAGCTCTATTGCTATTCTTGATATTTCTGGTGTTCCGGCTGTAGATTCGCTTGTAGCGCAGCATCTTATCAAAACTGTTAGCGCAACGCGTTTAATGGGAGCTGAATGTATCATTAGCGGTATTCGTCCGGAAATTGCACAAACAGTAGTACATTTAGGGATAGATCTTACAGGTATTATTACAAAAGCATCACTTGCGAGTGCTCTTAAAACAGCATTTGATATGCTGCAGCTTACTGTTGTTAAAAGAAAATTAGTTTAAGATTTTATAATTGATATGGAAAGAATTCCTATACTAAAAATGGGCGATTTTTTGCTTGTTACCATACAAGTAGATTTGTACGACCAACTTGCAGAAAATCTTGAATCGGATTTAATTAACACCATAAGCAAAAATAGTTCAAAAGGAGTGTTAATTGATATATCGGCTGTTTCTATTATCGATTCCTTTATGGGAAGGATTTTAGGAAATATAGCCGTGATGTCTAAAATAATGGATGCACAAACAGTTGTTGTAGGAATGCAGCCTGCGGTAGCCATTACACTTGTTGAACTTGGATTGTCCTTAAACGGAGTTATAAGTGCCCTGAATGTTGAAAAAGGCATGGATCTACTGCGCTCAAAAATGCAAACTAGCGATAATGAAGAGCAGGATTATGACGACGATAACGAATAGTAAAGAAGAAGCCTTAATTATAAGAGAACAAGATGTAGTGCCGTTACGCAACCGCGTAAAAGAGTATGGCGTAAAAATTGGAATGAGCATTTTAAATCAAACCAAATTAATTACGGCAACAAGCGAACTTGTTCGTAATCTCCTTAAATATGGCGGTGGCGGCAAAGTCATCATTGAGTCGGTCAGTAATGGCCGTGATAATGGCGTGCGCGTAACTTTTATTGATAAAGGCCCCGGAATAGCCGATGTATCATTGGCTATGAAAGACGGATACAGCACCGGAAAAAGTTTAGGTTTAGGACTCCCGGGAACCAAAAGACTCGTCAATGAATTTGATATTAAAACAGAACTTGGCAACGGTACAACCGTTACTATAACAAAATGGAAAAATGGATAATACGTTTTCCAGCTATAAAATTGACGATCGCAGTTTGATCGCTTTTATAAAAAGAGAAATACACAACCTTGCACTTCATATAGGATTTTCACCACATCGAGCTGCCGAAACTGACATTATAGTGGCAGAATTAACTTCTAATCTTATTAAATATGCAAAAGGAGGAGAGCTTTTATACAGAGCTAATGCAGAGGATGAACATAATATAATCGAAATATATTGTCTGGATAAAGGTGTTGGGTTCGAAAACCTTGCAAAAATAATGAATGACGGCTATTCTTCATCCAATACACTAGGACACGGATTAGGCTCTATAAAAAGGCTTAGCAATGATTTTCAGATTTATTCCATGAAAAATTGGGGATGTGTCCAGTACATCAAAATTGGGGAAAAGTCTGATTTGTCTTTGCCTTCTTTGCAAAGTGGTTTAAATTATGCCGCAATTGCAGTTAACTATCCTGGCGAAAAAATTTGTGGAGACGGCTATCATGTTAAATCATCAAGAAAAGGTTTTCAAATTTTTTTAGGAGATGGTTTAGGTCATGGTCAAAATGCTAATGAAGCAGTAGAATTAGCCATTAAAGCTTTTCGACAGTCAATAGAAACAGAACCTGCTGAAATTCTAAGGGACATCCATGCAAAAGTAAAAAAGAGCAGAGGACTTGTTGGAACTATAGCAACTGTCGATTATCAGTCAGAAACATGGACTATATGCGGTATTGGCAATATAAGTACACGTATTTATGACGGATTAGATAATAAAACCTATACGCCGTATAACGGAATCATAGGCCATAATATCCCCCGCACTTTAAACAGCACAACTGTTCCTTACAAAAAACATCAGATTATTGTAATGCACAGTGACGGATTGCGCACAAGATGGAATTTAAATGAAATGACCTCAATAGTAAAACAACATTCTGGTATAATTGCATCAGCTATCTTTAAGGAAAATATTAGAGGAACTGATGATGCATCTATTCTTGTAGGTAAAATAATGTAAGCGCGATGAAAGAGATCATAAAAATAAATCTTGATAATGAAATGGATTTGATTCTTGCCCACAAGCGCTCCATGAAAATTGCCGAAATGTGTGGTATGCAATCGTCTTTTCAAACAAGATTTTCTACAGCAGTTTCTGAAATTGCCAGATGTTCGATCGCAAAAGGCAAAAACTCACTGCTCGTGCTCTGCATTAACAGTATTAAGGCAACGCAAAAAGAAATTGTAGCCATAATTACAGATAGTGTCGATTTAAAAAGCTACAATCCGGAAGCGTATAATTATGCCTCTAAAATCTCCGGCGATATAGAATATAGTTTTAAAGGAAATCAATCTATTACCAAGATAAGTCAGCCAGTTCCATCTCCCGGACTTCTGTCAGAAACAAAGATAAAATCGCTCATTGATTATTTTAAGTTTGAGCCGCCGTTATCGCCATATGATGAGATCAGAAAGAAAAATATTGAATTGATTGCACTTTCAGAAAAATTAACCGAAAGCGAAAACAGATACAGAAAATTAGCCAATACAATTCCGATTTTGATTTGCGAAGTCAATGAACGCAATAAAGTACTTTTATATAATGAATCATTATTGAATTATTTAAAAGTACCGCCTCCAACTTTCGAAAGAAAAAATCTGATGAATTTTATTCATCCGGAAGATATTGAAATAATTCTGGAAGGGTGGGATAAAGCAAAATTAAACCGATCTTCTTTTTCGGGAGAAATCCGTGTTCAGAATAATTCCTCGTATGTTTGGCATCTTGTTACTATGATTCCGAATAAATCAGAAGACGGTTCTTTTAACAGCTGGCTCGTTTATTTTATAGATATAAATGCGCAAAAAATGATCGTTGAAGCACTGAAAGATAATTCGGAATTAAAAATCATCCAAAGCGAATTAGAAAGTGCCAATTCCAAATTAGTCTTTAAAAATAAAGAGTTAGAGCAGTTTGCTTATATTGCCAGTCATGATCTTCAGGAGCCGCTCCGTAAAATTATGATCATGATTTCACGCGCCAGTCAGCATTTATCCGAAGAGCAAAAAAAGGATTATTATTTTGACAGGATTATATTATCAGCAACACGATTATCAGATTTAATTACAGATGTTCTTAATTATTCCAGAATAGACAATAACAAGCAATTTTTTGAAGAAGTAGACCTTAATGAAATAACGGCCGAAATTCTGGGTGATTTAAGCATGATTATTGAAGAAAAAAATGCTGTAATAAATATAGAACCATTACCGCAAGTTTTAGGACTAAGCGCGCAGTTGCGTCAATTGTTTTATAATCTTGTTAATAATGCACTTAAATTTAATACTTCTTTACCGTCTGTAACCATTTCTGCAACTCTTATGCCTGATGGCAACAATCAATTGGCTTCGTCAGGCAATTACGATATTATCTCTATTACGGATAATGGTATTGGGATAGAAAGCCAATATTCAAGCCGTATCTTTAATATGTTCCAGCGCCTGCACGAACGCGATCAATACGGAGGAAACGGAATAGGCCTCGCTTTATGCCGACGCATTATTGAAAACCATAACGGGATTATTGATTTTACAAGCAAACTGGGAGAAGGAACTACTTTTTGGATTTATTTACCCAGGAAATAAGAAATTATAATTCAGACAAAAACAATAGTTTTAATCAAATTCAGGAAAAGTATGTTTTCTTAATATGCTGATAATTAAATCTATGTTAAAAATGTTCCTTCATTTTAATATTAATTTGAACTTTGTAAAAAATGTTTAATTAATAAATTGATGATTATGGAAAGGCAAATTATTGAACTGGAAAAAAAATATTGGCAGGGAATGGAAAATCACGATTATGAAACAGTAAAAAATCTTACTCGTTTTCCTTGTATAATCGCTGGCAAAAATGGAGTACAAACTGTAGATGAGGCAAGTTTTAAAAAAATGTTTGAATCAGGTGATGGCAATAAAATAAAAGTATTGAATTTTTCTGATGTCGAATCGCAATTAATTGCCGAAAATACTGCAGTAATAGCATACGCAATAGAATTAGGAATAACGGATGATGAACAAAAAGCCCCTATGAAATGTGCCTGCACTTCTACCTGGATTAAAGAAAATAATAATTGGGTTTGTGTACTGCATACCGAAGCTGAATTGTCCCGGCAATCCAATTAAATAATAAGAGGAACCGGACAATTTCGTAACTCAGAAAACATAAGGTTCGCAAAGCTAAATCATAAAAGCTTTGCGAACTTTTTGGTTAAAGCACACTCGTTGCGATGATATGAAGATAGGTTAAGCATTTTTTTATTACCAGAAAATGTATAATCATAAATAATCTTCCAAATCAATCTACTGGGAATTGTGTAACATCCTGCCGAAATTAAATACTTCTTAGTCTTTTTCTCATTTGTATCTTTAATTGTATTTTAAAACTATTTTATAATCAAAAAAAATTACGTTATGGCAGAGATTAAAATTGAGAAAAAGAAAGTGGTATGGCCTTGGATTATCGCTATACTGCTCATAGCAGCCGTTATATATTTTATCTATTTCAGAGATAATACGCATGATAACCAAACCGATACAAAAATCGAAAATACGAATGGTGCTGCAAATACAATACCCAATAATAAGACAATTACAGAAAGTAACGGCACGATTGCCAGAGCTTATAAAAGTGTTGCTATTGTATAAAGTAAATAAACATTAATTAAAAAAATTATGGAAAATAGAGACAAAAACTTATACAGACTGGACGAGCTTTCTGATTACAAAGTAGCATCAAATTATTCTGATGTAAGAGGATGGAAGATAGTAGACTCAGAAAACCATACTATTGGTAAAATTGATAACCTTTGGGTAAATAAAGACATGCAGCGCGTGGTTTATCTGGATGTAAAATTAGATAAAAAATTAATTGAAGACCATCATAATGAAGTGCGTGACGTTATAGCAAACGACAGCGGAAAAGAGTTTGTTTATAAAGAAGGAGACAGCCATATTATTATTCCAATTGGATCTGTGAACATAAATACAGATACCAAAATTGTTATGGCAAACAGTATAGGCTATGATACCTTTAGAAACACAAGCAGATACAATACTCAGCATAATTTTGACAGAGAATATGAAAGAAGGGTAATGAAATCATATTATCCCGAAAACGATCCAAATTATGACAGTAATGACGATGCTTTTTACAACCGCAGAGAATTTGAAAACCGCTAATATTAGCGATTGGAATATCTTAAACCAGGGATAAGCACTATATAAAGATCAAACGTTTCATACGGTTTGATCTTTTTTTTTGAGTAATCTCCCGAAACTAACTACTATTACATAATTTTGTAACGCACGAATTAACCAGTTTCTTAAATTACAACATGAACAATACATTTTCTGACAACAGCCAAATCGCAACAGTATCTACTTTTTCTGATCTTGTACATACCGATTTTAAAGGAGAAATGAATGCCATATGCTGGTACAGAAATTTAGATGGTGATTTTAACGAGATTGTAACCCAACTCAGTATAAAAGAAAATTTAGCAGAAAATATAACAGAAATTCATCCTGAAGATCTAATCGCACTAAAACTATCCGAAAAGGGAAATATAGCACGAGAAATAATCCTGAATGATTTACAATTATTAACAGATTTTGGCGCTTCGCCGGCTCTTAATTTACTGAAATGTTATGAACGTGACGATGAATTTGATTTCATTTCGACCGATGTGTATTCGTTTCATGTTGATCGTTCGCCCATTGCAACAGATACTTTTTTATGTACGTATCACGGAGCCGCAAGTGATATTATTGCTAATGCGCAGGCAAAGCAAAAAATCCTGATTCCGGAAATCCGGGCAAAGCTAAAAGAACTGCATGAAGGACCACCGGAAGAATTCGAAGATTTTTTGAAGGAAAATTATTTTGATTTGCATTATCAGCTACATAAAGATGCAGAACCTGTTAATTTAGGTTTAGGGCATCTTTGGCGACTTGCCGTAGATCATCCAAAACAACAAGTAATGCCTTGTATTCACAGAGCTCCAATAGAAAATGAAGGGGAGTATCGGTTGTTGTTGATTTGTTGAGGGGAATGCCAATCGGTGTGATCGGAATTTAATAATAAGATATCTTGTATACCGTTGATATTAAAGATTAATTGTTAAAATTAATTAATTTTTAAAGAATTTTTAATTTATAATATATTAAAAGTTAAAAAATACAGTAATACTCTATTTTTTTGGTTGCAAATTATAATATGAAACAGCTTTTCTCTTTACGAAATTTCTCTGTTTTTAAAATAGACTTAATTTTAAATTACCTGTATTTAACTTTAAATCTAAAATTATGAAAAGAGTATCAAAAACAACAGTCAGGTTTTTATCATTAATAAGTTTATTTGCTGTGGCAAAAACATATTCACAAAAAATACAAACAGATAAAAATCAAAAAGATGCAACTAGTTTTACCCAGAAAGCAAATAATGATTTGTTATCCTATCTGCCTTTTGCAGACAAAACAGATTATGAGAATGCAAAAAGAGGTTTTATTGCTACAATTCCCGAAGGAAATATAAAGGACGCGAAAGGAAATGTAGTGTATGATATGAAACAGTATGATTTTATAAAAGGTACTGCACCGGCAACGACAAATCCAAGTTTATGGCGTCAGAGTGAATTAAATAGTATCAATGGTTTATTTGAAGTAAAAAAGGAATCCATTTATCAAATCAGAGGTTTAGATCTTGCTAACATGACTTTAATCGCAGGTAAAACAGGATGGATTATTATTGATCCTCTTTTATCTCCGGAAACAGCTAAAGCCGGATTAGAATTAGCAAATGAAAAGGTAGGAAAGAGACCAGTTGCTGCAGTTATCATAACACACAGTCACATCGATCACTTTGGAGGCATAAGAGGTGTTGTGGATGAAAAAGACGTCAAAAGTGGAAAAGTTCCAATTTTTGTACCAGAAGGTTTTTTCGATCATTCTATCAGTGAAAACGTAATGGGAGGAAATACAATGGGAAGAAGAGCATCTTATATGTACGGAAATTTACTTCCAAAAGATCCAAAAGGAACATTAGGAACAGGTTTAGGTCAGACCACTTCTACCGGTTTGGCCGGAATTCTCGATGGTACGGTTAAGATTAGTAAACTTTCCGGTGAACAGAAAACGGTAGATGGCCTAAAAGTGGAGTTTATTTATACTCCAGAATCTGAAGCACCTGCGGAGATGATGTTCTATTTTCCTGAACTCAAAGCATTTTGCCAGTCTGAGGATATAACACATACCCTTCACAATCTTTATACTTTGAGAGGGGCACAGGTGCGCAACGGTCAAAAATGGAGTGCTTATATTGATTTGGCTCTTGCCAAATGGGGGGATGATGTCGAGTTTTCTTTTGCTTCGCATCACTGGCCAACCTGGGACAATAAAAACATAAAACCATATTGGGAAAAGCAACGCGATTTATATCGTTTTATTCATGACCAGACTTTAAGACTAGCCAATGAAGGCTATACTCCAATTGAGATTGCCGAGATGTTAAAACTTCCTGAATCATTGGATAAAGAGTTTTACAGTAGAGGCTATTACGGAACTTTAAGTCATGATGTACGTGCACAATATCAATTATATTTTGGCTGGTTTGATGGAAATCCTTCAAATTTAAATAAACTGACACCTGTAGATGCCGGAAAAAAATATGTTGAATTTATGGGCGGAGCAGAAAATTTGTTGTCAAATGCTAAAAAATCGTATGATAAAGGCGAATATCGCTGGGTGGCCGAGGTTGTGAGCCATTTAGTTTTTGCAGACCCAAAAAATCAGGATGGAAGAAATCTTTTGGCAGATGCTTACGAACAGCTTGGTTATGTAGCTGAATCTGGTCCGTGGAGAAACTTTTACTTATCGGGAGCCACAGAATTGAGAAATGGGGTTAAAGTATTGCCTTCTCCTGATACGGCAGGTCCTGATATGGTGAGAGGTATGAGCACAGATTTATTCTTTAATTTCCTGGCCATGAAATTTAAAGGAACAGATGCTGATGCCGCGGCTATGAAATACAATTTTAATATTGTTCTTCCGGATGTGAACGAAAAAGTGGCTTTAATTGTAGAAAATGGAGTTGTAAATCCCCGAATTGGAGGAAGTGTAAAAGACAATGTTACTGCAACTATTACGATTAACAGAAGTGACCTGAATAAAGTAAGTTTGAAAGAAGCCTCTTTTGCTGATTTATTAAAATCAAAAGCAATAAAAATTGATGGAGATCAAAATGCTTTTACAACATTTTTAGGAAAAATAGACAGTTTCAATTTCTGGTTTAATATAGTTGAACCTTGATTTTTATCAAATCTGGTCTACAGAAATAAATACAAAAGAGACTGAACCAATAATTTAGTCTCTTTTTACTTATCCGATCGTAAAATAATGTAACAGATTTTTTCTTTTCATCTGTTTTTTACACCTACTTTAATTATGAACCCATTCAAGAAAATTTTAATCTCCTTATGTACTATATTAGTTGTACAAGTGGCGAGAGCGCAGTTAGATCCTCCTTATGCGGTTGGTTTTATTCCGGCTTCTATATCAGAAGGAGATATTGCTTTCCCTATATATGAAAAATGGAACTTAAGCGGTCAGGCCGATGTACAATTAGTAACTCAGGGATCTTATGACACCAAAAATCCTTTTGAATATACACAGCGTGTTGTTATTAGGCCGTGGCTTGTATATTCTGGTTTTAAAAATATTAAATTATGGTTGGGATATGCACACAATCAAAAGTATGCAGTAGCAGAAATGGGTAATTATGAGACTTTAGAAAACAGATTAATCATAATGGGTACATTTTCTCAGAATATGCCCAAAGGAAATATTTTTGAACAAGTTCGTTTTGAAACTAAATTTTTTGATGATCGCAATGGAGTTCATCAAACCGTACCCAGAATCAGAATGAGGTTTGGTGTAAACCATTTTCTTACTCAAAGTAAAAGCAAACCGATTTTTCTGGCTCCAAATATTGGCTATTATGCAGAGTTAATGCTGAAATTTGCTTCTAAAGATTATGCCAAGGAAAATTTTGATATTTTTAGGCTTTCTGCATATTATACAGCAGGAATTACACCAAATATTCATTTTTTGGCAGGCGTTATTGGACAGATGCAGCTGCGTACAAATGGAACTCAATTTGATATTTATTACGGTCCAATGGTGTCGGTAAAATATACGATAAAACCAAAGGAACGAGAGACATTTGATAGTGTTGATGGTGGAGCAGATTAAGGTTAAACTTAAAGAAGTAAAAGACCTGAAACCCAATCGCTCATATATGCATAACAATAGCGCGGAAATTCTTTCGTGCCCGTTCCAAATATTAATAAAAACTGGATTTTCTTTTTTTATATGTTGGGTTATACTTTATGGTCACAGATTACAAATCCGTAAGTCGGTTTAAATTATGTCATAAACAAATTTCACTATTAAACTTTAAGATTTTTTATGGAAAACCGTAATTTTATCTCTGTTTTTTAGTGTAGTATTGAGAAATATTAAGCTAAATCGACATTAGTAGCAATTATCTGGATATATGAAAACATTTTATGCTGATGACACATACTGCAAATCGGACAAATCCGATAAAACCCATCGGATTCATCTTTTCGGTGGCATTTTAATTAGCAAAAGTGACGAAACTAGGTTGCTTGAAATCATAAGCAATGCTAAATCCAAATATACGCATCCAAATCTACCGATGAAATGGAATTTTAAGGACACGGTAATAAAAGATAAATTCCAGGAATTCAAGAGACTTGATGAATATAAAGTTATGCTGGCCGACTCAAATTCTTGGCGCAAAGAAATAATTAAAAATTCTCTTGAATTAGATTATACAATAGTTTGTGGAATCATTGAAAGTTTTTCAGATGATACGAAATTGGCAAAAAAAAACAAACCTGAATTTCTAAAATATTCATTTGAAAATCTTTTAATGCGTATCGGAATTGATGCTATGAACAAGGATTACGAAACTTATGTTATTGTAGATTGGCCACCAGACGGAAATCCTCAACCATTAGTACAAGCGTATTATCGATTGTTTCATCAAGGAAAATCTTCTGCTGGAACTCCAGTCAGATGTGGTAAATTGTCGGATTGTAATTTTTTTCATTCACTTCTGTTTGCAAAATGTAATCACAGTCCACTTTTACAATTCAGTGACTTAATAATTGGTTCTATAAAAGATTATTTTGAAGCTAAACTTTCAAAACGTCAAAATTTATTTGCCACAGAAATTTTTGAACTTTACAAACGTAAAATTAGATTCGGGAATGGAACAATGCTAGGTTACGGAATTATTCCTTCAAGTAGTAACAAATCTTTTAGAGGAAAAATTAAAAAAATTCTAGAAGAGTAAAACTGTCCTACAATACATCAAACAAAAAAGAGACTCGAAAGTCTCTTTTTAAAATTAATATATCTTTATAAATAATTATTTCCCAAATAATTTTTCAAGCCTAACCATCATTTCATCTTTCTCTTTCAACATACGCTCATACAACGCAATTTTTTCTTCGTGTAGTTTAACCAATTGATCAATTTGATTAAATGTGCAACTATCATTCTTTTGATAACCAATAGCACCATTATCAAAAGTATTAGAAATAATATTCACCGCCTGTTCCTCATCAAAATTCTGAAAAGCTTCAACAGGAATTTTTAACGCATGTGAGATTTGATTAAGTATATCATCTTCAATTATATCTTTTTGCTCCAGCATAGAAATTTTCTTCTGATTCCAGTCATTTCCGAGATCAAAAGCTAATGCTTCTTGTTTGATGCCAAGCATTTCTCTGAAGCGTTTTACGTTTCTTCCCTGATGTATTTTCTGTTCCATAATGAATATCAATTTTTCTAAAGGCTCAAAGATAAAGCCATTTGGATAAAAATCCTGAATTTCAAAGATAAAAAAATATCCCGTAAAACATCCTTTTGTCAGAATATTATATCCGTATTCTGAATAGATTATCCTTTGCAAAGAATGGAATTTAGCTTGTGAATTTAAATTTCCGTACAATGAAAAAGAATAAAATATCCTGCGAAACTAAATTTTGGGCAGAGTTTGCGGCAGGAAATCCCTTTAAGGCAATCGATGCTTTTTTTGACTTTGCACCTCTCGATTATTATAAACAAAATTTAACCGAAGCGGTACTTTACAGCTATAAAACAAAAGTTTGCCAACACGATAATCCCTCTAATGCTTTTGTACTTTATACTGCTATGAATTCTTTTTTAAAAGTCTGTTACGGCCTGCAAAAGAAAAGCAAAAAATGGAAAGTTACACCGTCTTTGCGCTCTGAAAGCGTATTTCATCTTTCTTCACTGACGAAAGAAGAATATGATGATCCTTTTATGGTTTTTCAGAAAGCATTTGATGCAAAAACGCCTGAAGAATTTGAATTATTTCTATGTCAAATTGTAGAGTTTTCCTTGTCTCCCTTTACCGGAAATCCTGATGCGGACCTGACGCCATATATTCATGTAATCAAAATGCTCGATGCAGCGGAATTAATCAGAGAAAGGGGTGTGGAGAAAATCAAGAAAACCCGACAGATTGCTATTAACTTAGAAATGAGATAATTGATATTCTTAAAAAAGAATATTTTTCATAAGGTTAATCTTAAAAACAGGTATTATTACGTGGTATCGGTTTAAAATACCACATTATATTTGTTATGTAGTAGTTCTAGAACGTGATGTTTTAAAGTAAGCCGGATATGTTGTAATCTTTCAAAAAGACAGATTTAGTAAATCTTAGAAGAAGGATTAAAATGTAAGCTAAGAAAGATAGCTGTTTTGTGTATCGCAAGCTTTTACAACTCTGCAATTATTTGATAAATTGAATAACGATCAATTTATTCTGTAAAAGTTAAAGAAAAATAAAAACAAAAATCAATTCCCACTTACTAATATGAAAAATACTGTAAATTTCTTTCTAAACGGAAAAGCTACGACCATAGAAAATCCTTCGCCTGATTTACTTTTAATTGATTATTTACGATCACCGGAAGTGGGTCTTTCCGGTCCCAAAAAACCATGTGGACAAGGTGGCTGCGGCGGTTGCACCGTTATTTTATCTGAATGGAACGATAAAGAAAATAAAGCCAGTCATTTGGCTATTAATTCGTGCCTAAGACCAGTATGTGCCATAGGCGGACTTTCGGTTACTACGGTTGAAGGAACGGGTGCAGCCCGTAAACCTGATGCTGAATTTCTTTTACAAAAAACCAGTTCGACCCGCGCTTATGTTCCTATTGAAGATGACAAATCTCCGGTATTGGATGTTGCAATGAAAGAAGCCGGACATAAGTTAGTGGCGGTTCAGAAAGCAATTGCTAAAAATGTTCAAACCGGAAATTGTTCCGCTGAATTAAAAATTATAGAAGAAGTCTCAGAGTTTCCGTCAGAAGAAACGCATTTGGGTATGAATCCGATAGCCTATCAGCTGGCACTAAACAACGGAAGCCAGTGCGGATATTGCAGTGTGGGATTTGTAATGAATATGTCTGAGTTTATACATAATAAACCAAAAGCAACTAAAAAAGAAATAGAAGAAGCATTTGACGGGAACTTATGCCGTTGTACAGGTTATCGATCTATACTTACCGGAATGAAAACCTTTGCATCTGACTGGAATGCTACAGATGAAAAAAACAGAATGCCTTGTAAACTGGATCCTGTTGGAAAAGCCCAGCTTCCGGCCAATGTTGAAATCCCGTTTCCTAAAGAAGCACAACAATCTCCTTCCGGTGTTTCTACAGATCGTTGGGTGGCTCCGGAAACACTAACAGAACTGGCCAAAATTTTTAAAAACAACAAAAATGTTAGGCTTGTACACGGAAACACTTCTTACGGAATTTACAAAGATGAGTTTTTAGACACCACTTTTTATGCTGATATTCGCCTTATACCAGAGCTGAATACAAAAAATATAGTTACAAAGGATCACCTTCAAATATCCGCCGGCAGTACCTATAGTGAATTAATTGAGACACTTGCCACAGGTATTAAGAATGCCAAATTAAATACTAAAAAAGTACCTAAATCAGATATTACAATTTTAGAAGCATTAGACTATATGGCGCGCCGGACTGCTGGTCGTATTGTTCGTAATGCTGCAACAATTGGCGGTAACACGATGTTGGTGCTCAAGCATATTCCAATAGGCGAAGGAGAGCCTTTTCCATCAGATCTTTTTACGGTTCTGTTTGCTGTAGAAGCAGAAATTACATATTTAGTACTGGACAAAAACGACAGTTTTAAACAAAACATAAATACAGCTCAGGAACTTGTCGCAGCAATTATAGCTGATCCTAAACTGGCAGACAAAATTATCCTTGTTTCTTATGATATTTCATTAAAAGATTCTAATGCTGTGGCATTTGCCCAAAAAGTTGCCCTTCGTGAAGTAAATGCTCATAGTATCGTAAATGCAACTACAAATTTTAATATTAACGATGATTGTACCGTTAAATCCGCAATAATTGTATTTGGTGGTATTGCTCCGTATCCGTGGCGAGCAATAGCAACTGAAAAAGCAATGAAAAACATCAAATTGACATTAAAAGATGTCGATAATCTTTCAACAATTCTAAAAAAAGAAGTCTCTGAAGAACTTAAGGCTCAGGCAAAACGTATGAAAGAAGTTCCTGATGAAGGTTTTACTTCCGAATATCGCATACAGCTGGCAGTTACTTTTTTTTACAAATCAATTGTAAATGCTTTAGTGGCTAAAGGAGTTTCTGTTCCGGAAAACCTGAATTCAATAACAGAAAACAAATGGGGCAACTGGCCTGTAAGCGATGGAGTTCAAAATTATAAAACACAAGATTACAAATCTCCTGTTGCACAGCCTTATATCAAGGTTACGGCCATGTACCAAACATCAGGGCAAACGCATTATACGCATGAGCTTTCTGTACCGCCGCTTACTTTAAACGGGGCATTTGTACAAAGTGAAAAAGCACTTATGAATTACTCCTTTATTAATCCAGAGGATAAAAGCAATATTTCAATACCGAAATTAAAAATATTCCTAAAAAATAATTTTCCGGCCTTTACTGATATTATTACTGCTGAAAGCATTAAAAACGGAGGTCGTAATTATCAGGGAATGGGAAGTGACCAGCCCCTTTTTGCAGAAGAATTGGTTAGTTATGTAGGGCAGTCTATCGCGATGATACTTGCATCAAACGAGCAGGATGCAATCAAAATTGCGGCTTACGTTTCTAAAAAATGCGTTCATTACACAAAACCAGGAACCCCATGGACAGGAAAATGGAGTGAACCCATTATCGATTTTCTTGATGCCATCAAAAAAGGAAGTATTTTTCCTGATGCGCCGGTTTCGGCTTCTTTTGCTTCTCATATTTGGAAAATAACCCGTCCGGGCAGCCAATTTGATTGGGCAAAGAATGATGATACGCCAACTCCGAAAGATCTTTTACGAGGCAAAATAAATACTGAAAAAGTTACCGTTGAAAGCGTTCCTTGTGTTGTGGTTACTTCCTCACAGCTTTGTGGCGGTCAGGCCCATTTTTATATGGAACCACAAGCCTGTATCGTAACTCCTGTAGATGAACATCGTATGAAGGTACAGCCATCTGTGCAAAGTCCGGGAGGAATGCACGATACTGTTGCTTCGGCATTAGGGATGTATCATCATCAAATAGAAGTCGAAGTACCACCGGTAGGCGGAGGATTTGGAGGAAAAACAGAACAAACCCGCTTTATTGCCGGACCAACTGCTGTTGCTGCAAAAGCAACCAAAAGGCCTGTTCGACTTGTTGTTCCACGCGATGAGGATACTGCAATGATTGGAAAACGTCATGCTTATTATGGCGAATATCAAATTGCCGTTGACACTGGTTTGCATAATGAAAAAAACAAAGGAATTATTCACGGATTTCAACTGAAAATGTGGGGAGATGGCGGTGCTTTCTATGACTGCTCGTTTATCGTATCCAATTGTATTCAACTCCGAACAGACAACGCATACAAAATCAAAAATTTTCAAAGCCAGATAGATGTATGCAGAACCAATACGGCTCCAAGTACCGCAATGCGTGCCTTTGGAGATGTACAAGGTAAGAATATTGTAGAAAATTCTATCGATGATGCTGCTATCTCGTTAGATATGAGACCAGAAGACTTGCGTGAAAAAAACCTTTACGATCGGGGAGATGTTACTCCTTTTGGACAAGCGCTTACTTATTGTTATATGAAGCAAGTATGGGCTTATGCAAAAAAAGTTTCGAATTTCGAAGCTAAGTATCTGGAAGTTGAAAAATTCAATACAGAAAACAAATGGCATAAAAGAGGTATTTCTATGATACCCGTAAAATATGGTTCAGGATACAATTTACTTGCATTAGAACAATCGGCTGCTATTGTGGTTATAAATCCAAATGACGGTACTGTTGTGATTCATCAGGGCGGAGTTGAAATTGGGCAAGGCTTAGTTACCCAGGCGCAACAAGTGGCATCCTACGTTTTAGGAATACCAATGGAAATGATATTCATTGACAATGTAAATACGAGTGTTACTCCAAACCCAACAAGTACGGGCGGGTCTACAGGTACACCTTATTCATGTGAAGCAGTAAAACAAACCTGTGAAGAAATGCGTGCCAGACTTATGGAATTTGGCTACCAAATGTTGAAAGAATATGGCGAAGACTGGTGCAAAGCCAAAAACATAGACTTTTGGAATTATGGCGCCGGAGAAAATAAAGGCTGGGCAAAAAAAATCAAAATCAGTGAAGGAAATGAATTAATGGTCTGGCAGCATTTAGTGAGTTTAGCCGCATCACAAAGAGTTAATCTTATTGCTTCTTTTAATGCTAAAATAAAAGGCGGAGAAGCTCAAATACCAGCCATGACATTTAAAACGGAAGCAGATCAGCCTAATATTCCGGGCATAGACCGTATGAAAGATGCAAAACTTGGCGGTGGTGTTGATTCGTTTGTAGGCTTTACTTATTCCGTAGCGTGCTCGGTTACAGAAGTTGATATTCTTACCGGAGAAGTTAAAATTATTAGTTCTGATATTATCTATGACATGGGATGGAGTTTGAATCCGGCTATCGACATAGGGCAAATAGAAGGTGCATTTGTTCAGGGAATCGGATACTTGCTGACTGAAAAACTAGTATCAGAAACGGATGGTCCAAATATCGGTCGATTAAATTCTACTAATACATGGCGTTATAAAATTCCTGCTATAACTACTATTCCGTTACAAATGAACACTTTCCTTTTTCCGAGAGATGAGGAATCGGTGCAAAGCATTCCGGAGGATTCGAACCAAATATTTTCAGCAAAAGAAGTTGGTGAACCGCCTTTGGTATTAGCCAATAGTGTCTTTTTTGCGATCAAGGCAGCAATACGTGCTTCAAGAAAAGAACGCGGGTTATCAGCTTTGTTTCAATTAGATGCTCCTGCAACAGTTCAGGAAGTGCGAAGAGCGTGTGAAGTTAGCGTCAAAGATCTTGGAAAATAATAACAAATATATACTAACCAAAAATAAAGCTACCAATGAAACATTTAAAACTACTTATTATTGCAACTTCCATTTTTGTTGTTTCCTGCAAGGAAAAAAATGAAAATGAAACTCCGGCTGCCCAAAAAATGCCCAATGCTTTAGCTGCATTAGAGAGCCAAAACTTTGAGGAAAACGGATTTCCTGACTTCGGTTATATGGTAAGTGCCCAAGAATATCAGGAAAAATATTCTGACCAGCCCATATTTCGTCTAAAAGCTGATTTTCCAACAGAAATGCCTAAAGACATGCCTGCTTTTCTTGATATTGACTTCAAAAAAGAACCTTTAAAATATATTGAAGCCGTTCGTGATTATGGTTTTGAGGGAAATACAGAAGAATGGGATCCTTTTAAAAATAAAATCCGCAATTGGTATCATATTCCATGGCTGCATCCAAGCGTTGAAGGAGAAGGTGCCTATCCGCCAAACGGGGGAACAGAAGGTTTTCACGGTCTTATTAAAGAAGCTCCGGTTGGACCTTTTCAATTAGGGCCAGGACTTAAAGGAGTTGATGGTGATTATTCTGTATATGCAATTACTTTGATTAACGATAAAGCCGGTTATGCAATGGGAAAAATGTGGAAAGATCCACAAAATCCTAATATAGAAGTATTGGATAAACGTTATAACAATGGTGGATTTCCAGTAGGAACTGTTTTTGTTAAATTACTCTTTACAGATGCTCCTAAAGGAACAGACTTTGTAGATTATCTTGTAAATCCATTGACATGGAAAGCCTACATTACTGAAAATTTCTGGAAATCAAACAAAAGAGTGGTTTCAGATGTGCATTTATTACAAATGGATATTTCTGTTCGCGATTCAAGAGCAGACAGAAGCCCTAGCAATCCTCAGGGAACTGGCTGGATATTTGGAACTTTTTGTTACAATGGAAAATTAAATAAGAAAAACAAATTAATGAACCTTGTACCTGTGGGTCTGACATGGGGCAATGATCCGGAAAACAAAATCAACAAAACATCGCCATATCCTCCGGTTAAAACCGAAGTAAACAAAGACCTTAAAGAAACAGTAATTTTTGAAGGCCCAAATCTTCCTCCTCAACATCTTGGATGGAATGGCCGATTAGATGGTCCAGCCGATTTAAATACAGTTTCATGTATGTCATGTCATAATGCTGCAGAATATCCGGCAAAAACATCTCTTGTTCCGCCAAACGCAGCACCAGATGGCGGACAAGCTCCTCCAGTAGGCGGTGGTAATGCAGAATGGATGAAATGGTTTCAAAACTTAGATTGCGGTACCTCTATGGATCCAACGGTGTATTCAACTGATTTTTCTTTCCAGGTCGCAATTGCTTTACAAAACTTTTTTACAGCTAAAGAAGCAGAAGAAAAAGGAAGTTTTGCTTCCGAATACAAAGTTGTCAGAGTACCTATCAGACGTGGGGATATTGCTCCTAATAAATAATCTTTAGCAACACCAAACTTCATAAATAGTATGCCGATTCAAGTGATCAAAATTTGAATCGGTATAACTATCAGCTACACCTATACCAAAACTTTAAAATAAAAAATGGAAAATACGATCAATAATAGAATTTCGGCATTAGATGAAAGCGGACAGCCGGTTGACTGGTGGTTTGCTTATAAAGTTCCTAAACTTGCAAAAACAGTAAACGACCCTACAGCTACTGGCTACGAATATATTTATTATGACCCTAATATTAAAAAAGTGGTCCAGTCTCCTAATTTACTAACCGATGGAAAAGGAGCACTTGATCTAACATTAAAGGCCATTTTCGATAATCCATCGCCAAACACAGGATGGATTCTTTACAATGACGAAATGCCTGCAGATGCCAATAGAACGGACAGCAGTACATTTGGTCATACCAAAGGAGTACTTGCTTTTGATACTGATTCGAAAACAGCTTTATGGGTACTTCATTCCTGGCCTAAATATGCAGATGCAGGAGCAACATCGATGCCTACACCAGATTATGGGCAAACGTATCTTTGTATCTCGATAGACATTGAAACAGCAAGCAAAATTGCAGCTCAGATGTCAAACCATCAGGTTCCGCAAGTATATATACCCCGTATACCTGATTCATTAGATAAAAACGATCCGCTTTATGTTTTAAGTCAGCCTTTAAATCCAAATCCGGTAGGAGATTCAGACGTATTGTCTTATCAATCACGAGGTGGATTTGACTTTAAAGTCATCGCAAAAAATGAAAAATGGAACAAGGATTTCTGGAATGATTTAGTTGGGCCTACACTTGGAGCAGATATTAATGTAGAAACCTGGATTAGAGGCAAAATTCCGCCAACATTAGACAGTGACGGTATTCACAAAACCTTCGATGTAAAATATATTGACCTGAGTCCGCTTGGAGTTCCCTGGAACTGGCCGGAAACACACGACCATGCTAAATGGGCGATTACTGTTGACTCAGACTGGGTTTGCGTAGGAGATATCAATCGTATGGTTTCTCAGGAAAAACGAGGAGGCGCTACAATCGCATTTCAGGACAATATATTATGGACTGCTTTATCAAAAACAGACCTTATTGTTGCACCACCAGGACACTCAAGAGTTGATGCACAGAACTTAATCAAGGCAACACACTAAACAACACCTGATTTTTTATCAAAAAAACCTAACCCATATGAACCAATATCTCACTTCTGATAAAGAAAAGTTACAAAATACAATTAAGCACATCGTGGTGTTAATGTTAGAAAACAGATCTTTTGATAATCTATTAGGTTGGTTGTACGCTGATGAAATTCCGCCTCATAATCAGCAATTTGAAGGGCTAACAAAAGACCTGTGGAATCCGCTCGACAATATAGATTCAGATGGTATTCCATTTATTGAGAAAGTGATGATTGAAAAAAATGGTCAGGCCAAAAAAAAGAGAGACGAATTTATCCCAAATCCAGTAGATTTTACCCTTCCAAACCCAGATCCGGGAGAAGGTTTTAAAGATACCAATCACCAGTTATATTTAAAATATGATGTGGCACAGCAATATGCTCCGCCGGCTATTAATATGGGATTTGTTCAAAATTATCAAAATGCAATGTTGTACGGAACCTTTAGTTATGGTGATGACCCAACAAACCCACGCGCTATAATGAAGTGTTATACTCCTGAACAAACCCCTGTATTAAGCGAATTAGCTAAGAGTTTTGCTGTTTGTGATCATTATCATTGCTCTGTACCAAGCCAGACTATTCCTAATCGGGACTTTGTTCACGCCGCAACTTCTACAGGACATGTCAATAACAATCCAATTGCGCAATGTGATGCAAAAACCATCTTTAATCAGCTGCAGGATGCTATCGACAGTGGAAGAAACGATCTTAGCTGGGGGATTTTTGGCAACAATGATTTTGCCAGTTCTAAAGATCAGGACGGAGAATTTGGAAATGATCATTTTTCGCTTACCCGACTTATTATGACTCAATTGCATGATTCAAAATTCGACAATAATTTTGGAACACTGACTGATTTTGAAGCAAAATGCAAAAGCGGAAACCTGCCAAGCTACTCTTTCTTAGAACCAAATTATGGTGGAGAAGGACAGAATGACCAACATCCGCCTACCGATATCAGAGCTGGCGAAAAGCTTATTGCTGACATTTATAATATGATAAAATCGTCATCAGCCTTTGATAAAACTATGTTTATTATTACTTATGATGAGCATGGCGGAACCTATGATCATGTTTCTCCGCCTAGTGGAGCAAAAAATCCTTACGAGGATGAGCGTGCCGGCCAGGATGGATTTCTTTTCAATCGATTTGGTGTTCGTGTTCCCTGTGTAGTCATTAATCCATACATCAAAAAAGGGCTTATAGCAAGACCAGATGGCTATACTCCATTTGATCATTCCTCTATTATTAAAACTGTTCAAAATTGTTTTAATCTTGAAGGTTATCTTACTGAAAGAGATAAAGCGGCACCAGATTTTTCATCGTTATTAGAATTGGAATATGCCCGTAAAGATGATATTCCAACAGTAAAACCATTAGAATGGAATTTGAAAGCAGGTGAATTGCATGTAAATGACTTGCATCATTTAATAGCAGATGTTCTCGAAGACATGACTGGTAATCCAAAACCTTCATCCAGTCAAATTTTGGAATATATTCAAATAAACTATAAAAAGCTTTTCGGGAATAATTGATTATTCCCGAATGCTTAATTGCAGCATTTTAATGAATAGAATTCCTTAAACTATAGGTAGATATAGACTCTTTTTCTACAAATAACATTCCCTGTTTATGATTTTAAGTATTTTAAAATCAAAATAATACCCGATTTATTTACGATTTTTTTTAACTTTTTGTCTGGTAAGATTTTTAAATCTTAAATGGTAAAAATAGTTATACTAACAATTTTTCGTAAATGAATATGCGTATTTTCATTATTTTACATCAGATATATCATTTGCTCATTTGTGTACATGAAATAAAAGTTTAATTTTACTTTTTAAACTATACAGCTTTCTTGCTTGTCATTTTAAAATAATCCTTCCTAATTATTTAGACAAACGCGATAAAGAATGCATTTTAAGTGCTTATTTTTTATTTACATAACTCAAAATTTTCATGTATCAATTTGTAAAATATATTTTGATGCTTCTTTTGGCATCCTTAAGTTTAGTATCCTGTAAACAAAAACAGGGCGACAAAATAAAAGTAGGATTTTCTCAGGCTATGACGACTGACGACTGGCGCAAGCAAATGAACAGTTCTATAAAGATTGAAGCTTCTTTAAGACCTGAAGTTGATTTAAAAATTAGTGATGCCAATAATAATGTCGAAAAACAAATAGAAGATATCGAAAGATTCATCTCTAATAAAGTAAATGTTATTATTGTATCTCCAATCCAGTCTAAACCTTTAACTGCCGTTGTCGAAAAATCAATAAAAGCAGGAATACCGGTACTTGTTGTAGATCGAAAAATTGATGGCGAAAATTATACGGCATATCTTGGCGCCGATAATATCGAAATTGGCAGAATCGCCGCACGATATATCATTTCACACAGCAAAGGTTCAGGCAAAATTATCGAAATTACAGGAGCAAAAGGTTCATCACCCGCGTATGAGCGCAGTCTGGGATTTAGTCAGATTATAAGTGAAAACAAACGCTTCAAAATAGAAAACACAATTCAGGGCGATTGGGAAGGAGAATCGGTTAAAGCACCTTTAAAAGCATTTCTTTTACAAAACCCTAACGTTGAATATATTTTTTCACATAACGACCGTATGGCTTTAAGCGCTTGGGAAACAGCTAAAACTGTAGGATTAGAAAATAAAATAAAATTTATTGGTGTTGACGGATTAAATACGCTAAATGGCGGAATAGACCTCGTAAAGAGTGATGTTTTAGCCGGAACAATTTTATATCCCACGGGGGGAAATGAAGCGTTGAAATTAGCATTGAAAATATACAATAAAGAACCTGTCGCCAAAAATAATATACTGAATACCATTGTGATTGATCAGAATAATGCTGAAATTATCGAAAATCAAATGGATAAGGTCGATCAGCAGCAAGCCGTTATCGAATCACAACAAGGAGCAATAAATGTACAGGAAAGAGAATATGCTTCGCAAAATAATCTCGTTCGTTTATTGAGTTTTTTCTTAGTGATTATTTTGAGTTTAACCATCTATAGTATTTATTCGACTATTTCTATTTCAAGAAAGAAAAAACAACTTGAAAGAATCAATCAAACCGTAATTGATCAGAATAATGAGATTCAGGAAATGTCTAAAATTGCCCAAAGAAGCAATGAAGCAAAATTGAATTTCTTTACCGGACTTTCACATGAATTTAAAACACCCATAACGTTGATTATGAGTTATGTGGAATCATTAATTGAAAATGAAAAAATTAAAGGCAGTGCCCTTATTGATGAAGTAAAACTAATTCATAAAAATTCAAACCGATTACTCAGATTAATAATTCAATTGCTGGATTTTAGAAAAATTGAAGAACAAAAATTTACCTTGAGAGCTTCAAATACTAAACTCTATGATTTTACAAACGAAGTAATGACCAACTTTAAAGGCGAAGCTGCGCGCAGAAATATTGATTTTCAGCTGACCTGCAAAAATAAAAACCTCGAATTGTTTATCGATAAAGGATTGATGGATAAAGTGTATTTTAATTTGCTTTCTAATGCCTTTAAATTTACGCCGGATAACGGCAAAATCACGATTTCGATTGCAGAAAATCAGGACAATACCGTTAAAATTAGTTTTAAAGATTCCGGAATTGGAATACCCGAAAATGAATTATCGAATGTTTTTAATCCGTTTTTCAGGGCTTCAAATAATAATAAAAACAGTTCAGGAATTGGGCTTCATCTCTCCAAAGAATTTGTGCTTTTGCATCACGGAACAATCGAATTAAAATCAAAACAAGGAAGCGAATTTGTAATTACTTTATTAAAAGGAGTCAGTCATTTACAACCTTCTGAAATGATTAATAAAGGGGAGAATCTGGATGTAACACCAAATTTAATAGCAGATAATTTAGATATCGAGACTGAATCAAACACCGTAAATATAGTTTCTGAATCAGAAAAACATACGCTTTTAGTAATAGAAGACAATATCGATTTGGTCACATTTTTGAAAGCGAAACTATCAAATGAATATGTAGTGCATACTTCTGACGGAAGTGACGCGACAGAAAAAGCAATGGAAATTGTTCCCGATATTATCATTTGTGACATAAATTTGGTTGACAAAGACGGTTATGAAATTAGTAAAGAATTGAAAAAGGATTTACGTTCGTCACATATTCCGATTATTATTTTAACGGCTCAAAGTAATAAAGAATCTGTTTTAAAAGGATTGCAAAGCGGTGTTGACCAATATCTTACCAAGCCCTTCAGCCTTTCGATTTTAAAACAATCTATTTCGGGTTTGCTTTTCAACAGAGAAAAACTTCGTTATTATTACACCAATAACATTTATCGAATTGAGCCTGAGTCTAAATTTGGCAATCAGGAACAGTCCTTTATTACGAAAATGAATGATATTATCAAGAGAAATGTTGAAAATCCCAAATTCTCGGTTGAAGATTTAGCCGATAAACTCGGGGTTTCAAGAGTTCAGCTATACCGAAAGGTAAAAGCCATTATCGGAATCAATATTAGTGATCATATTAATAATGTAAAATTAGAGAAAGCGGCAGAGCTTTTAAAGTCCAATAACATGAATATTTCAGAAATTGCGTACTCGCTGGGATTCTCTTCTCCCAACTATTTTTCTACAGCTTTTAAGAATAAATTTGGAATTTCACCAAAGGAATACAAATCTTCCAATTAATATTGGTTCAAAATTGATACAAACCAGGTATCAATTTTGAACTTAATGTAACAAAATCGAAACTACACGGTTTTCGTAAATAAATTTTAAATTGTCTAAAGCCTTGTAAATAAGGCTTTTGTTGTTTAAATATCAAACTATCAGTATTTATAGAATTAAATTGTAACATCATTAAAAATAAGTTGTTTTTTTTGCGGATATCTTAGCGATAAGTTTTTAATACATCTACAATGAACAAGATATTGATTTGGTCTGTTACTGCTGCACTGGCAGGTTTTCTATTCGGTTTTGATACCGTAGTTATTTCTGGAGCTGATAAACAATTACAGCTTCTATGGCATTCATCTGATGCTTTTCATGGATCTGTTGTTATGGCAATGGCACTTTGGGGAACAGTTGTAGGTGCTATTTTTGGAGGAATCCCAACCAATAAAATAGGTCGTAAAAAAACACTATTCTGGATTGGGATTTTATATTTCATTTCGGCTGTAGGCGCTTCTTTTGCAAATGATCCATTTGTATTTGCTGCCTTTAGATTTATTGGTGGTTTAGGAGTTGGTGCTTCTACAATTGCCGCACCCGCTTATGTTTCTGAAATTGCCCCGGCAGCCAAACGCGGTCGTCTGGTAGCGTTGTACCAGTTTAATATTGTACTGGGAATTTTAATTGCCTTTATCTCAAACTACTTTTTAAAAGATATTGGAGAAAATGCGTGGCGTTGGATGGTTGGAGTTCAGGCTATTCCATCTTTTATTTATATACTTTTTATACTTACAATTCCGGAAAGTCCAAGATGGTTACTGTCTAAAAACCGTGATGAAGAAGCACGTAAAGTATTATTCAAAATTGATCCGACAGCAAATCTTACAGATATAATGGACGATTCGAGAGAAAATGGCATTACCAAACATGAAAACATTTTCATGAAAAAATACCGTTTCCCGTTAATATTGGCGTTTTTAATTGCCTTTTTCAATCAGTTTTCAGGAATCAACGCCTTTTTATATTATGCACCAAGAATTTTTGAAGAAGCAGGTTTAGGACAAAACACCGCTTTATTGAGCAGTATCGGAATCGGGATTACCAATCTTATCTTTACCTTAATCGGAGTAGCATTAATTGACAAATTAGGAAGAAAGTTGTTAATGTACATTGGTTCAGTTGGATATATTATTTCTTTAGGATTGGTTTCTGCTGCATTTTATTTCAATTGGGGAGGATTATCAGTACCTATTTTCCTTTTCTTATTTATTGCTTCTCACGCGATTGGTCAGGGAGCCGTGATCTGGGTTTTTATTTCAGAAATTTTTCCAAACCACATTCGCGCATCGGGTCAGGCATTTGGGAGTTCCGTACATTGGGTTTTGGCAGCAATAATTCCATCTTTAATTCCGATGTTATTTTCAGAAATAGGTCCAGAAGTCGTATTCTTAATTTTTACCCTTATGATGGTCCTGCAATTACTGTTTGTCATTTTTATAATGCCGGAAACCAAAGGAATATCATTAGAAGTTTTAAGTGAAAATCTAACCAAAAAAAATATCAAAAAAAATGAAATCAAAGAAACATCTGCCGCTGGCATTTTATAGCGCACTATTAATATCAATAGCAGGCTGTAAACCATATTCAGCTGTTGCACAAAATACTTCTGTTTCAGTTTCAATTCCTTCAGAAGAACAAATGTACCGTCCTAATTTTCATTTTACACCAAAAAAAGGATGGATGAATGATCCCAACGGAATGTTCTACGCAAACGGATATTATCATTTATTCTATCAGCATTATCCTGACGGAAATAAATGGGGACCAATGCATTGGGGACACGCAGTCAGCAAAGATTTAATCAAATGGGAGGAACAGCCAATTGCGATTTATCCGGATAACGACAAATATATTTTTTCAGGAAGTGCTGTTGCAGATCCAAACAATACTTCGGGTTTAGGAAAGGGAAAAACTGTCCCAATTGTTGCAATTTATACTTTGCATAATATGACAAAGGAAAAAGAAAACAAAATTGATGTAGAACAGCAGGATATTGCCTATTCGAACGACAATGGTTTTACATGGCAGAAATTTCAGGAAGGAAATCCTGTCATAAAAAACCCTGGGATTCGTGATTTCCGTGACCCAAAAATGACCTGGGATGAAACCCACAAACAATGGATATTAGTCTTAGCCGCCCAGGACAGAGCGCAGTTCTATAAATCGAATGACCTTAAAAACTGGGAATATTTATCTGATTTTGGAAAGAATATCGGAGCTCACGGAGGCGTTTGGGAATGTCCGGATTTCTTTCCAATAAAAGTTAAAGGAACCAATGAAACCAAATGGGTTTTAATTCAGAGTTTAAATCCCGGTGGAGCAAACGGCGGTTCCGGGACACAATATTTTATTGGCGATTTTGATGGAAAAACGTTTACGATGGATCCTAATTTTGCAAAAAAAGTAGAACAGGAAAAAGCCGTTTGGATCGATTACGGAAAAGATAATTATGCCGGAGTGACCTGGAATAATGTTCCAAGTGCTGACGGAAGACGATTATTTATCGGGTGGATGTCTAATTGGGAATACGCGCAAGATGTTCCAACATTTGCATGGAGAAGCAGCACTACAATTGCCCGCGAAATTCAGTTGATAAAAAAAGGAAATAATTATAGTCTGATCAGTAATCCTGTAAAAGAAATTAACAAATATGTTGCTAAAACCATCAAAAGAAAAAATCTGAAAGGAAAAGGAAAAATTTCAATTCCGGAAGCAGAGAAAATCGATTTGACTCAGGCAATTGTCAGTTTTAATGTAAAAAACTTAAAAGAGGACATGTATACTTTTACACTTTCAAATGCAGCCGGTGAATCTTTAAGTTTCGGATTAAATAATAAAGACCATTATTTATTTCTGGATCGTTCGAAAGCAGGAAAAAATGATTTCTCAGAAAAATTTGCTTCAACAATTACCAAAGCAGCTTTAGAAGGAAATCAAAACGAGGGAGTTTTTAAAATCATTTTAGACAAAACATCCATTGAAATATTTTACAACAATGGCGAAAAAGTAATCACCGAAATCTTTTTCACAAACCAGCCCTTTACATCTCTGTCAGTCTCTTCAATCGAAGGAGTTGAAATGAGCAACCTCGTAATTAACCAACTAAATATAAACTAACTAAAAACCACTAACCTCATGAAAAGTAAAATTATTTATTTTCTATTTTTCTTCTTTCCAATGCTGATTTTGACAGCGCAGGAAAGCGGAATTAAAGGAACTGTAATCTCGTCAGATGACGGAATGCCGCTTCCGGGAGCAACCGTGCTTATATCGGGTACAAATACCAGTACAGTTACAGATTTTGACGGCAATTTTTCCTTTGGAAATATAAATTCAGATGCTGTAATTGTTGTTTCTTTTATTGGATATGCGCCACAATCCATTTCCGTAAAAGGGCAAAAAACATTCAATGTAATTTTAAAAGTAGACAACAATCAACTAAATGAAGTGGTTGTAACAGGATATTCGAAACAAAAGAAAACAGATATTACCGGAGCAGTTGCTGTTGTAAACATGAAGGAAGTCATGAAACAACCTGAACCAAATCCAATTAAAGCGTTACAAGGAAGGGTAGCCGGAGTGAAAGTTTCGTCTGACGGTTCTCCAAGCGGATCAAACACAAAAGTGGTAATTCGAGGAGTAGGAACGTTAAACAATACAGATCCTTTGTATGTTATTGACGGAATGCCGACTAAATCTGGAATGCACGAATTGAACCCGAATGATATTGAGAGTATTCAGGTTTTAAAAGATGCTTCTTCGGCAAGTATTTATGGTTCGCGTGCTTCAAATGGAGTAATTATCATCACTACCAAAAAAGGAAAAGAAGGTAAAATGAGAATCAATTTTAGCACTTATACTTCAATTTCTGATTATTCAAGAAAACAGGAAGTGCTAAATGCAAATCAATTTGGTCAGGCTTTATGGCAGGCGAATATCAACGACGGATTAAATCCGAATAATAATAACCTGCGCTATCAATTTGATTGGTCAGTTAACAATAATAAACCACAATTAAACAAAGTTTTGGTTCCTGAATATTTGGATGCAGATCAAACGCTGAAAGCATCCAATACAGACTGGTACGACGCGATTTCGCAAACCGGAATTGCAGAATCTTATGATTTGTCCGTTTCGAATGCATCAGAGAGAGGAAATTATGTTTTTTCTTTGGGCTACTATGGAAATGAAGGTGTCGTAAAAACAACTGATTTCGAAAGAATTTCTGCCAGAATGAACAGTTCATATAAATATTTTGAAGGAAAACTGGTTATCGGAGAAAATTTCTCCATGACACGTACTAATGAAGTTACAGATCCAGGAGTTTTAGATCCTGCGCTTCGTGCTTTGCCAATTATTCCGGTACGAACTGTTGACGGAAAAGGCTGGGGCGGACCTGTTGGAGGAATGAATGACAGACAAAATCCGGTTCGTCTTTTAGAATATAACAAAGACAATAAATACGATTATTTACGTCTTTTTGGAAATATGTATGCGGATTTAGAGATTATCAAAAACCTGCATATCAAAAGTAGTTTTGGTATTGATTACGGGTCTTATAAAAAACGTACGCTTCAAAGAAGTTACAAGTCCGGATATCTGCAAAACGATCAGACATCGGTTACAATTGACCAGTCATTAAGTGATAAGTGGACGTGGACTAATACAGCAATTTACAGCCTTAATTTCGGAAAAAGCAATTTGAATTTAATGGCAGGAACCGAGATGTATAAAGATGCTTTTGATACTACAACTTTACGTAAAAACGACTTTTTGATCGAAACGCCGGATTATATGTATCCGGATGCGGGAACAGGAGAATCGTTTACAAGCGGAACTTCAACCGTATATTCATTGCTTTCTTATTTTGGAAAAGCGGATTATGAATTTGATAATCGTTATTTGGTTTCGGCTACCATTCGTCGTGACGGTTCTTCGCGATTTGGAAAAAACAATCAATTCGGAACTTTTCCTGCAGTTTCAGCAGGATGGAGAATTTCTAATGAAAATTTCATCAAAAATAACGCACCTGTTTTTTCGGATCTAAAACTTCGTGCAGGATGGGGACAAACCGGAAATCAGGAAATTAGCAATACGGCTGTTTATAGTTTGTATTTGGCAAGTTATGCAGGAGGAAGTCCAACCTGGGCAACGTCTTACGGAACCGCGTATGATATTGCAGGAAACGGAAACGGATTGCTTCCGTCAGGTTTTATCGCAACGCAATCCGGAAATGATGATTTAAAATGGGAAACTACTACGCAAACCAACATTGGTTTAGATTTCGGATTATTCAAACAAAAGTTAAGCGGTTCTGTTGATTATTATATCAAGAAAACAGAAGATATTTTGGTTTTACCTCCTTATTTAGGCGTAATTGGCGAAGGTGGAAATCGTTGGGTAAACGGTGCTTCGATGGAAAATAAAGGATGGGAAGTTTCTTTAGGATATCATGATGAAACCTCATTTGGATTAAAATATGACATTTCGGCTAATATTTCGGCAAACAAAAACAAGATTACACAGTTGCCGGATGAAGTGAAAAATAATTACGGAGGAGACGGATTAAATGATAATATTTTAGGACGCCCAATTAATTCGATGTACGGTTATGTAACGGATGGCTTATTTAAAAGTCAGGACGAAGTTGACAACTCGGCTATTCAGGAAGGAAAAGGACTTGGAAGAATTCGCTACAAAGATTTAAACGGCGACGGAACTATAACTGATAAAGACCGTACCTGGATTGGAAATCCAAACCCGGGACTGACTTACGGATTTAATCTGGGCTTAGGATATAAAAATTGGGATTTCACCACTTTCTGGGAAGGAGCAAGTGATGTTGATGTGATTAACAATACCAAATATCAAACCGATTTTTGGAGTGTTGACGACGTAGGTTCTAACAAAGGAACACGTTTGCTTAATGCCTGGTCTTTGGATAATCCAAATTCTACTATTCCGGCTTTAACTACAGTCGATAGAAATGCAGAGTCAAGATTTTCAACTTATTATGTAGAAAACGGAAACTATCTTAAACTGCGTGTTTTACAATTTGGATACAGCCTGCCAAAAGATTTGTTGAAAAAAATGAATTTTGACAGCTTTAGATTGTACATCAGCGGACAAAATTTACTGATCCTTGATGCCAAAAATTTCACGGGTGTAGATCCGGAAAATGCAGGATTTGGATATCCGCAGCCAACGACTTTCACGGCTGGTCTTAATTTTACTTTATAATAAAGATTAAATCAAAAAAAATGAAAAAAATACTATATATAACAGGGTTTTTAGTGCTGGGAATAATGGCATCCTGTTCTGATTTTCTTGAAAATGATCCGCGTGGTGTGTTGTCTGAAGAAGATATTGTAACGCCTCAGTCGGTAGAAGGATTTATGAATGCAGCTTATGCACAGTTAGGAAATGATCATTATGATTCGCCTTATAGTTTGTGGCCTTTTGGAAATGTTCGTTCTGACGATGCCTACAAAGGCGGAAGCGGAACTAATGATATTCAGGATTTTCACTTTTTTGAAGTTTCTAATAATATCAGACCTGATTTTGGTGAATTAGACTCTTTTTGGTACATCAGTTATGTTGGGGTTTCCAGAGCCAATAAAGCTTTGAAAGCATTAGAACAAATTTCAGAAGCCGATTATCCGCTAAAGAAAACCCGCATGGCCGAAATGCGTTTTTTAAGAGGGCATTTTTATTTTATGCTGAAAATTATGTTTAGAAATGTTCCTTACATCACAGAAGATATCGCGATTGAAGATTATAAAACCATCTCAAACAAAGCACTTTCAAACGAAGAACTTTGGAATAAAATTGCGGAAGATTTTCAGGCTGCCGCCGATGCATTGCCGGAAACGCAGCCACAAGTTGGCCGTGCGACTAAAAAAGCAGCCTATGCTTATCTGGCAAAAACACGTTTGTATCAGGCTTATACGCAGGATGAAACATATAAAGTAACAGGAATCAATCAGCAGCATTTGCAGGAAGTAATGGATGCGACCGATAAAGTAATTGGCAAAGCAAGCTTAGAGCCAGATTTTGCAAATAACTTTTTACCGGGAACTTATGAAAATGGAGTTGAGTCGATTTTTTCTATTCAATTTTCAGATAACGACGGAACTTTATACGGAAGATTAAATTTTTCAGATGTATTGTCGACACCACAAGGTTTAGGATGCTGTGATTTTCATAAACCAAGTCAAAACCTGGTAAATGCCTTTAAAACAGGCACAAACGGCTTACCGGAATTTGACACTTATAACAATCAGGATTTTGATTATAAAAATATAGATGCTAATACGGTTGATCCAAGATTGTATCATACCGTTGCCATGCCGGGATTACCTTATAAATATGATCCGGAATTTTTATACGTGGAAGCTTGGGTTAGATCTCCGGGAACTTACGGCTATTTTGCATCCTTAAAAGAAAACGTGGCGCCAAGCTGCAGTTGCGTGGTAAATATTGATCCGTTTTACGGAAATTCAAAAAACAGAATCCAGATTCGTTATGCCGATGTGATTTTAATGCGTGCCGAAGCCCTGATTGAATTAGGAAGACAAGCCGAAGCTTTGCCTTTAATCAATCAAATTAGAGAACGAGCTGCTCAAAGCACAGGACGACTTCCGTATGTAAATAACTTTAAAATCAATACTTATGTAGATGGGGTTAATTGCAATTGGACACAGGATTTTGCCCGTAAAGCCATGCGCTTTGAACGTCGTTTAGAGTTAGCGATGGAAGGAAACCGCTTCTTTGATTTAGTTCGCTGGGGAGTAACAGATCAGGTACTGAATGACTTTTATGCAGGCGAAAAAACAAAACGTACCTATTATCAGGATGCCTTTTTTGATGCACATAAAGAAGAGTACTGTCCAATTCCGTTGAAGCAAATTAATTTCAGTCAGGGATTATACAAACAAAATCCTGGTTATTAATCAATTTTAAGAACATCAACATGAGAAAATTTATATATAAAAATTGGACCAAAGCGTCTTTGATACTGCCAGTGTTTTTTATGATCACGGCCTGCGAAAACAGTTTTGAGAATGGCGGTTTTGATGTCAATTCACCATCTAATGTTACTTCTTTTAAAATAAATGGAGTAGCGGGTCAAATTGATCAGAAAACAGGAAAAATTAATATCACGATGCCTTATGGATCTGATATCACAGCAGTAAAACCTGAAATGATACTGGAACAAGGCGCAACATCAAATCTAGATATAACAGTCCCGGCTAATTTTGCAAATCCTGTAAAGTTTAGAGTTGTAAATGGCAATTTGTACAAAGACTACACCGTTACGACAGTCGTTTTGAGTCCAATTAAGAGTTTTACCATTAATGGAGTTGCAGCAACCATAAACGATGCTAATAAAACCATTACCATGACCTTACCGGAAGACACTAATTTAACCGCCTTAAAACCAGTTATCGAAGTAACAGAAGGAGTTTCTGTTTCGCCTGCTTCCGGTGCGACAATTGATTTTACAAATGCCGTAACTTTTGTAATAACCTCTAACGGAAAAAGTGTGAATTATACCGCGAATATTGGAGTTCCCGTAACAGGTTTAGTGGTTGCTTTTTTAGGAACTGCTGCAACGAGAGCCGAAATCACCAATATGGATGAAATTACAGCTGCCAATTGGTTCTTTTCTACTTTTAGCGGAGCGAAATACATTTCATTCAGCAGTGTTGAAAACGGTGCCAATTTAAGCGATGTTGATGTAATCTGGTGGCATTTTGATTCGGCTGCTAATTTACCTGCAATTGCCTACAAACCTGCTGTTACTACCGCTTTAAAGAATTTTAGAGCGAACGGTGGAAATTTACTTTTAACGTCTTTTGCCTCTCAATATGTAGATGCTTTAGGAATTGTTCCTTCAGGAAAAGGCCCAAATAATGTTTTTGGAGATTTTCCTCCAAACGGATTTGTAGATGCAAACTCTTGGGGAATGTCTTTTAAAGGGCATGAAAATCATCCCATTTTTGAAGGTTTAACAACTTATGAAACTGGTAAAGCTAATTTACTGCAAGGCGGAACTTTTAGATTAAATCATACCGGATGGTGGTTTGTGCCGGAATGGGGAGGTTATGTTAACGGAGAAGGCTGGAGAAACCAAACCGGAGGAACTAATTTAGCCAGTGAGGCCTGGGATGATAATCTTGACGGAAGAGTTACCATTGCAGAATTTCCAAACACCGCAACCAATAAAAATGTGGTAGTAATTTCGATGGGAGCCTATGATTGGTATAATGAAACCAATAGCAGCGGTGTGCCAAGTCAGGCCAATGAATTTATCAATAATATCAAGCTCCTGACGCAAAACAGTATCAACTATTTGGCTAAAAATTAATTTACCTTGAATTCAACAAAAATGAAATATAGAAATATAATAACTGTAGCTTCCGTTTTCTTTTCGCTTGTTTCCTGCAGTCAGGATGACGCCTATATTGGAGGTTCTGTTTCAGGAGGAAATTCTGAGATCTCAAGCATCTTTCCCGTTCCGCCCGCTCAATGGATGGGGGCAAGTGATCCGTATTACAGTGCGGGTTATACAGGAGATATTATGCCTTTTTTCGACAACGGAAAATTTCATATTTATTTTCTTCATGATGCACAGAACAAACCTGCAGGGAAAGGTTTTCACGATATCCATGAATATTTAAGCACCGATTTGGCACATTTTACCTATGAAGGGCAAATGATTCCATACGGAAAAACGACTGATCCTGATTTTGCCATTGGCACAGGATCAGTTGTAAAAGTGGGTTCTCTTTACTATTTTTATTATACAGGACATAATGAAACGCCTGCTTTTGTACAATCAAATGCGAGAGAAAGTGTTTTGTGCGCCACAAGTCCTGATTTAAAAAACTGGACAAAAGTCTCTTCATTCAAAATTACAGCTCCAACTGGATATTATAATTATGATTTTAGAGATCCGCATGTGTTTTATAATGATGAGTTGAAAAAGTATTCAATGCTAGTAAGCACACAAACTGAACCAGGAAGAAAAGCGGTTTTACTGCATTTTATAAGTGCTGATCCGGCATCAGGAAAATGGGATGTGCAGGCACCAATTTATACGACAACACCAGAGGATAATTATTTGATGATGGAATGTGCCGATATCTTTAAAATGGGTAATTATTGGTATCTGATTTTCTCTGAAAACTGGAGTACTGATAAAGGAACGCATTACAGAATGGCAACTTCTATTAACGGACCTTGGATCAAACCGCAAAATGATAAGATTGACGGAGAGTACTTTTACGCCGGTAAAACCGCATCTGACGGAAACAAAAGATATGTTTTTGGATGGAATGCCAGAAAAACACCCGAAAATGATTTAGGAAATAAAGATTGGGCAGGGAATATGGTGATTCATGAACTACTTCAGAATACCGATGGAACATTAGGAACTCATGCACCACAATCTGTTAAAGATTTATTTTCTAAAAAAAGCGGTAATTTTGAAGTTGATGCAATGACAGCAAATGTAACAGCAAATAATGGAACTTATATTTTGTCAGGCACAACAGAAAAAGCAATAGTGACTTTTAAATCGTTAGGTAAAAAAGCCAAAATAAAAACAGAAGTCACATTCTCAAATAATACAGGAACCACAGGATTTGTTTTCAATACCAATGATTCCGGAAGTTATTATAAGATTGTTTTTGATATCGCAAAAGGTAAAATTACAGGGTATAATTCAGCGGCACAGGAAGTAACGAGAATGCCATTTCAATTTCAGACCAATACCAAATATGCGATTGAAATAATTACCGAAGGAAGCGTTGCAGTAGTTTACATAAACGGAATAGCAGCTTTAACGAATCGTATTTACGGGAGAGATCAAAACAAATGGGGATTAATTGCAGAAGGGCAAAACAGTACTTTTTCTAATCTTCAGATTACAACACCAGAATAACATTAATATAAATAATTTTAGAATGAATAACGGAAAAAACCTTAAGGCGGTGGCCTACGGAGAAGTGCTTTGGGATGTTTTTGCCAATAAAAAAAGATTGGCGGCGCACCGCTCAATGTAGCACTGCGCATGAAAACATTAGGCTGTGAAGTAGCCATGATTAGCTGTGTAGGAAATGATGAAGATGGAAATGCAATTATAGATCAGGTAAAAAAATTAGGTCTTGAAACAGCTGCAATTATAAAATCAGAGGAATTCCCAACTGGTTTGGTAAACGTAACCGTAAACGAACGCGGCTCAGCAAGTTATGAAATTAATTATCCATCGGCTTGGGATAAGATTGTATTAAATGATTTTGCAAAGAAAACAGCATTGGATAACGATGTTCTAATTTATGGAAGCCTGGTTTGCAGAGACAAAGTTTCAAGGGAATCTTTGGAAGAATTGCTGCAGACAAAAGCCTATAAGGTTTTTGATGTTAATTTAAGAAAGCCGCATTATTCTTATGAAATGCTGGAGCAATTAATGCACTCTTCGGATTTCATTAAGTTTAATGATGAAGAATTATTAGAGATTACCGCAACGATGAAGTCACCGTTTACCAGTTTAGAAGACAATATGCATTTTATTGCAAAAAGAACCCAAGTAACGGCAATGTGCGTTACCAGAGGCAAACATGGAGCTTTGTTAATGTGGAATGGCCAGATCTTTGAAAATGCAGGCTATCCTGTTAAAGTTGCCGATACAGTAGGTGCAGGAGATTCATTTTTAGCAGCTTTGATTACGTCATTGCTTACCGGAAAAGAACCTCAATATGCTATCGACTTTGCCTGTGCAATAGGAGCTTTAGTAGCCGAGGCACCAGGAGCTAATCCTGAAATTTCGTATTCTAAAATTGAAAAGTTAATGTCTGGAATTAAAAATTAATTTTGTTTTAAGGAAGAATTCATATTATTCAAAAATTGAATAATTTGTTTTTTTGAAGTGAAGCCTGATACCTTTTTGGTATTGGGCTTTTTAATTATAAATGAAAAGGTTTTAAATTATTTTCAGAGTTCATTTACATGATTATTACCAAAATATTGGTTTGGATTTTAGATTCAACCATTATTTTGGGAATTAGAATATTAAGAATAATAAAAAAAAGGCATCAAAAAACCAAAGCATTCTTAAAATGCTGTAACGAACTCTAAATATTATGTAAGATTATTACTGTCAGTGTTTTGTATGTTTGATATTATATAAAAAAAAATAAAAAATTATGAAAACTGCAACAAAAACAACTACAGCGACAAAAGCCAAAAGCTCGTCTGATACAAGTAAAACAGCTAAAACTGCAACGTCAAAAACGGCTACAGCAAATAGCAAAGGAGTCGTAAAAGCTAAGCCTTCTGCAGCAGAAGGACTAAGAGAATTATTTGTTGATTCGCTTAAAGATATCTACTGGGCTGAAAAAGCACTGACAAAAGCACTACCGAAAATGGCTAAAAATGCCACATCTGAAAATCTGATCAAGGCAATCAATGACCATCTTGCGGTAACACAAGAACAGGTTACAAGACTGGAAGACGTTTTTAAATCAGTAGGTGAGAAGGCAGCGGCAAAAAAATGCGATGCCATGGAAGGCCTTATAAAAGAGGGAGAAGGCATTATGGAAGAAACCGAAAAGGGACCAGTTCGTGATGCCGGTATTATTGCAGCATCACAAAAGATTGAGCATTATGAAATAGCTACTTATGGAACGCTTGCCGCATTTGCGCAGACACTGGGTGAGGATGACGCCGTTCTGCTTTTGGAGAAAACTCTGGCTGAAGAAAAAGAAGCAGATTCCTTACTTACAGAAGCTGCCTACAATACCATCAACTTCGACGCAAATGAAGAAGATGAAAAATAATCAAATTGCAATTCCATGTTAATTTGATTCTGATGAAACCTGCATTATTTTTATAATAATGCAGGTTTTTTATGTTATACCAATTTAAATCTTATTCATAGGGATTCGTATAATAGCGTCTTAAATTTATATATCTTGCACAACCTGTATAAAATTGTTTCTGCTCCAGTGATTTTTTAAATCTGTTAGGATATACTTTGCGCGCACGGATTACAAATCCGCGCGATCGGGTTTTATAAACGTTTTTATTCAAATCTCAATAATTATTCTAATTGCAAGAAGATTACCTATGAAAAAGCAAAGCTATATTATTATCCTATTTTTTTTCATTAATCTAATTCAGGCACAAAAGAACAGTCAGGATTATTTTACATTAAAGGGGGTTTTAAAAAATAATTACAAAGGGTATTTATACGTTTCTTATGCTGATAAAAAAGATAGTTGTTTACTGGATAATAATAAATTTTCTTTCAAAGGGCATATATCAGGTAACATGACAAATGTATTTTTCTGGTTGAGAGGAAAAACTTGTGTAATGAAAAAAGAATTTTTTATCGAAAATAAAAACATTAAAATCAACTTAGCTTTTTATGAAGAAATCCAAAACAAGGATACGACAGTTTTTTTTCATGCAACTTCAATTTTGGGTACAAAAACAGCTCTGATACAGGACGATTATGAAAGATTTGTTGCCAGTAATTTATATGCTAAAGATCGGCAGCAAAAGTTATACAGAAAGCTAAACACAATGGCAGTTAAAAACCCAAAAAATTATTATGTGGGTAATTTAATTGAGGAAATGTGTTGGGATAGCACCTTGGATAAAAATCAATTAAAAAAAATATATAGTAAATTAGATAAAAAAAATCAACGAACAGGCACTATTTATATTATAGAAAAAAAACTGTATCCTAAAAACGACATAAATGTAAACGATATGGTTTATGATTTTGAATTGCCGGATGAAAACAATACCGTATTTAAAACAGCATCTTTAAAAGGGAAATGGTATCTTATAGATTTTTGGGCAACCTATTGCAGTATCTGTATTGCCGCATTTCCTAAATTACAAAAGATTCATGATGTATATAAAGACAGGAATTTTGAGATTTTAGCAGTTTCCGTTGATAAAGATTTACAACAATGGCAAAATTTCTTGAAAATGCATGATCTAAAATGGAAAAATTTAATTGAAAAAAGAGGTATTGACAATAGCGAAGCTGTAAAAAAATACATTTCTTTTACCCCATCAAATTTTTTAATTAACCCCGAAGGTAAAATAGTTGCTAGCAATATTAGTCCCGAAGATTTAGAAAAATTCCTCAAAGTAAATTTAAAATAACCCCTATCGATCGGATATGTGCAACGATAACGCGGAAATTCTTTCCGTGCCCGTTCCTATATTAATAAAAACTGGATTTTCTTTTTTTAAATTTGTTAGGATATATTTTGCGGGCATGGATTGCAAATCCGCGCGATCGGGTTTATTTAAATATTTTGTGAGAAAAAAACAATACTTTTGAAAAAAAGAATGAATAAACAAACTTTCATTAATATAACCTTTCTCAGGCGTATATGTGAACGTTTATTTCACTTATATCTCGTTGGCTAAAATATTAAAGAACGTAAGTACTAAACTAATCAATAACTATCAATGAAATTATACGAAGAAGAAATCAGATATCCTGAAAAAGGAGATAATTTTTTTAAAGAAGATGGCGACCAACATGAAATAGCATGGCTAAATAAATCGTTTCAAGAATTTGGTAATTATGCGGATGGTTATCAAACTTCGGCAATTAGTCTAATTGATTTGGCATTGAAAGATAAATCAGTTAGGGATTATCATATTTACCCAGCAATTTTTTTAATAAGACATTATCTGGAATTAAGGTTAAAAGAACTTATCCAAGGATTGAACTTTTGTATTAATCAAACAAGATATTTTCCTGCTCATCATCAACTTCAAAATCTTTATGGAGAATTTCGAGCTGCGTATAAGGCTATTGGTGAAGATCCAACGACAAAAGATTTCCAAATTATCCATAGTTTAATCAATGAAATTTCTGCTGTTGACCCATCGTCGATGGCTTTTAGATATCCTGTTGATAAAAGCGGGCAAAAAACTCAAGTTTTAGAATATGTAAATTTAAACAACCTTAGAGAGACTTTTGTTAGAGTTTGCTTTGTGTTTGATGGAGTTGCAATGCTACTTGATAGTTACGTTGAAAATACTCAAGAAATGCTTGCAAGTCTTTACGAAAATTGGCAATAAAACTGACTACTTTATTTTGTTTTTAAATATTAGCTATAATCCTTATTAAATTAATTGTTTAAGATGAAACATATTAAAAGAAACTTTCTATTTCATAAGCAATTGCAAAATGACAGTAGGTTCGCAGAAGTTGGAAAGCAAATTAAAATAAAAGAAATTGACCAAAAATTCCTTAAGGAAAATTCTAAGGATAATTTTGTCATTATAACAACTGAATTGGATGAAAAAATTTTCAGTTTCATATATAATGATAATGGAAGACAATGTATGATTCCTGTTCCTGACTTTTCTCTAGTTAATTATAATTTTGCTTATAATCTTAATATTCAAAGAAAAGAACAACGAAAAAATTTGGTTAAAAATTTAGCCGATATTTCAAACGCAAGTGAAATAAACTTTAGTTTCGCCTACGATTATCATGGAACAGCAAGTTCTTGTATAATTAGTCTCTTTACATCAATAGAATGTTTTATTAATGACATAATACCAGAAGAATTCGAATATAAAATTACGAGTGATAAAAAAACTGAAATTTACAATAAAAATCAAATTCAGTATTCAATTTCATTTAATGATAAATTGACGAAGGTCTTACCTCAAGCTTTAGGAGTAAATTTTTTCGCAAAGCCAAATCCTACAAATGCTCATATTCATAATTTAAGAGATTTGAGAAATGAAATCATTCATACTAAATCAGATAAAACTGGCCGAAATCACGTTGAAATTTTAAAAAAACTACTAAACTTTAAATACGATGAAACTTTTAAAGCTACTTTTAAACTTCTAAATTTTTATAAAGAAGGATTTATCGAAGAATGTCCTTGTGCTGATTCATGGTAATTGAAAATATTTAATAGCTAGATTTTCACTGTGTAAGTACAAAGGGAAACTCCAGCTGTCAGCCTTAACCTTTATTTAAAGTTTATCTAATACGATGTTTCTTTACCGCAAACAATCAATTTAATTTAAAATACTTTTTAGTACTTGTTTAGAAGTAGAAGTTTCAGCTGACCATTTCGAAAATCATCGATAAGAATTATTTATATACAGATACAGAAAAAGCTGACTCCGCTATCCGAAGAATTCTTATAAAAAGCTGTGTGAATGTATCCTTATTGCGCATTCATAGCATTTCTAAAATATAAAAGAGACTTCAAAAGTCTCTTCATAGAATTAATATATCTTTATAAATAATTATTTATTAATCAATTTTTCAAGCCTCACCATCATTTCATCTTTCTCTTTCAACATCCTTTCATACAAAGCAATCTTTTCTTCATGAAGTTGGATCAATTTGTCAATTGGATTATTATTGAAAGTTGGGCTATAATTTATCAAGCCTTGAGTATCGTGAAAAGTATTAGAAATAATATTTATCGCTTGTTCCTCATCAAAATTCTGAAAAGCTTCAACAGGAATTTTTAATACAGCCGAAATTTGTTTCAGCAGGTTATCTTCAATTACATCTTTCTGCTCCAGCATAGAAATTTTCTTCTGATTCCAGTCTTCTCCCAGATCATAAGCTAATGCTTCCTGTTTTATGTTAAGCATTTCTCTAAAACGTTTTACGTTTCTTCCCTGATGTATTTTCTGTTCCATAACGAATATCAATTTTCTAAAGGCTTAAAGATAAAGCCATTTTTTGGAATTAAAACCTTGCGTTTCAAAAATTAAAAAAAAATCCCATTTCGTAAGAAATGGGATTTTTTTGTGACCTCGACTGGATTCAAACCAGTAACCTCTTGAGCCGTAATCAAGTGCGCTATTCAGTTGCGCCACGAGGCCTTTTGTTTTCAATTCAGCTAAATTTTGTAGCTTTGTTGATTGCTGTTAGCGGGTGCAAATATAGGCATAAATGTGAGATATACAAACATAAATTAACATAAAAATAAAAAAAAATGAAGATTGAAAATTATATACGTGATATTCAGGGTTTTCCTAAAGAAGGAATTTTGTTTAAAGATATCACGCCACTCTTAAATGACCCAATTGCGACGAAAGAATGCTTGCAAATTTTGATAGATTCTTTAAAAGGACAAAAAATAGATAAAGTAGTAGGAGCAGAAAGTCGTGGTTTTTTCTTCGGGATTTTATTGGCACAGGAATTAAATGCCGGTTTTATTCCCGTAAGGAAACCTAAAAAGCTGCCGTATGACATAATTTCGGCTTCGTATGAACTGGAATATGGTTTTGATAGTTTAGAAATGCACACAGATGCTATTAAAAAAGGCGATCGCGTATTAATTCACGATGATGTTCTCGCAACTGGCGGAACAGCAAAAGCAGTTTGTGAATTAGTCGAAAAACTTGGAGGCGAAATTGTGCAATGTAATTTCCTGATGGAATTGAGTTTCCTGAACGGAAGGGAGAAAATTAAAAACCATCCAATTTTCGCAGCCATTACATATTAGATTTATGGAACTTTATAAAAACAAAAATTGTCTTAGCGTTAAACTAAGACAATTTTGTTTTTAATAGCATATAGAACCAAACCTATCCGGGTTTTGATTTCTAATTTATCAAATAAACATTCGCGATAACCGTCGATTGTTTTTGGGCTCAGGCACATTTCTGAGGCGATTTCTTTATATGTTTTTTCGGTGCAGGCGTGTTTTATAAAAATGATTTCTTTATCTTTCAAATTGATTTTTGTCGAATCATTATTGGCTTTTTTTACCAGCATTCCGGATACTAATTCGGTAAAATAAAAACCTTTTTCGATAACAGATTCAATTCCGTCCCTGAATATTTCAGGCGATGTATCTTTCAGTAAATAGCCTTTGGCACCGTTGGTCAGCATTTTTATAATAATTTCTTCGTCATCGTTTACAGACAGCGCAATAACTTTAAGATCGGGTCTGTTTTCCTTAATCCATTTCATGGTGCTTACACCGTCTAAAACAGGCATATTAACGTCTAAAAGAATTAAATCGACATCTGAGTCTACATTTTCCTGTAAGTAGGAAATAAAAACTTTTCCATTTTCAAAGCGATTGATTACTTCAAAATCTTTAAAACTATTGATCAAAAGCTCCAGTGATTGCGAAAATAGCAAATGATCATCTACAATAATAATTTTGTTTTTAGGTTTCATCGGGTTTAGTTAAAGGATATTCTAAGGTTACAGTGGTTCCTGTTGTGTCTGAATTTATAATTAATGCTGCTCCAATTAATTTAGCTCTCAATTTCATATTGTTCAATCCAATTCCGGAATTTGTTTTGAGAGGGTCGTATCCAATTCCAAAATCTTTAAAAATTAAGCAAAAAACAGTTTCTGTAGTGGTAATATTTACTTCAAATAAATCACTGTGAGAATGTTTCAGGCTGTTGTGCAATGCTTCCTGAAAAATTCTGTAGATAAACAAATCATGTTCTTCGCTAATATCCGGTATGTCGCCCGAAAGGGTATATTTATACTGTATTCTTTTTAGTTTTTTTACACGGTCCAGATCTTGTTTTATGGCTTCGATAAAATTGTTTTGCAGTAGATTATCTTTATTGATGATTCGGGATAAAATCCTGATTTCATCCAGCGATTTTGCTAATATATCTTTAAGATCACTCAATTCATTATGCTGAATAGCTTTGCCGCTATTGATGTACATATTGAGCTGCATAATGCCCACAGAAACGATTTGGCCTATATTATCATGTAGTTCCTTACTGATTTCAGAAAGGGTCTGATCCTTAATTTCTATTCTTGTTTTGATTAATTCGGATTGAAAATAAAGTTCTGATTCCATCTTTTCTACCAGATAACTATTTTTTTTCTTCAAAAAATAAAAGAATATCACAAGCAAAGTTACCAGTAAAGTTAAGAAAACAATACCTAACGAAATGACTAATAATTGTATTTCTTTTCGCTCCATAAAAAACCAATGATAAAGCAGCTATGCGATAACAAATTTAAGATAAACAATACCAAACTAAATATTGATTCGTCTTGTTTGATTAAAAACCAGTTTATGGCAAGCATAAAAGGTAAAAATGGTACGTGAAATACCAATATGCCTAAGATGTACCAAAAAAAAACTGATTTTTCGAATTTTAATATTTTATCTGAATTAAAAATTTCTACCAAATATAGGCAAGATAATATCATAACTAATAGAACACCAATTGCAAAACTATAAATAAATGATTTATTGAGATCGTCCTTGAAATATAAAGAATTCAGGAAAAAGGAAAATATAAATAATATTAAAAATAATGTTGCCGACATTTTATTGTTGAATTTCAACAATAAGCTTCTGAGAAGTAATATATAAGCTGAAAAACTGACAAACATATAGAAATTATAGACATAATAATTCAATAAGCCTGTCCATTGTGTAAAGTAATAGCCAACTATTTCTGTTAGTATTGAAAACCATATTAAAATAACTATAGATTTGGCTTTTTTACCAGGAAGTTTATGCAATGCCAGCACGCCAAAAATCCCTGATAATAAAGCCAAATAGATGATATAAGTTCTTAAAAATTCAAACATAATTTATTAATATATTAAACTAGGCGGTCTTCCAATATTTCCGTAATTCATAGGAGAAAGATCTGTAATATCGCTAGAGGTTTGTTCTTCAACGAGCGCAAAAGTCTGAATTTTTGCCGTGTTTGTTTTAGGTTCTGTTTTTTTACCGGTTGGTACCAGAAATAAAGTGGTTAATCCGGCTTTTTCGCCATGTTTTTCATCTTCAGGATAAACTCCAAAATAAAAACGGATTCCATCAACATTATAACCGCTTTCTACTCCGGATGTTTTTATATAATGAATGTAGTTTTCCAGTTCTTGTAAGGAATACCAAATTGCATTTGCATCTTCTTTCTGAGCTGATTTGGCCGTTAAGCCCGCAGCTTTCTTTTTGTTGTAATTCAGATTTAGCTGTTTAGCAAATTCTTTTGTAATTAACTGACTTGGTTTTGCAGGGGGATTTTTCATGATTATTGTGTTATTAATTGGTTAAAGGTTTAGTTATTATATTAAAAAATATTTTCCCAAAATTATTTTAATCACTTCAGAACAACAAGGGTAAAATCACCCTTTTTTCGTTCAGTAAATTTATTTAAAAAATTGTCGTCTTAGTTAGTTTTTTGTTTCAGGGTTTCAAGTTTCAGGTTTCAGGTTTCAGGTTTCAGGTTTCAAGTTTCAGGTTTCAAGTTTCAGGTTTCAAGTTTCAAGTTTCAAGTTTCAGGTTTCAAGTTTCAGGGTTCAGGTTGTTTTACTTTGAACATAGTTTTACCGCAAACTTCGCAAAGATTTACGCAAAGTTTCGCAAAGCGAATCAGCACATTTCAATAACTTGAAACTTGAAACCTGAAACCTGAAACAAAACAAAATAAAAAACCCGACAAGCTCTTAACTTATCGGGTTTGTAATTCTATAACTAAAAGTTGTTTTTATCTCAAAACTGCTCCAAGTTCCGTCTCAAAAGTTTGCTGCAATTTCGACATGACTTTATCAATTTGAGAATCTGTAAGCGTTTTGGTATTATCCTGGATCGTAAAACTCAGAGCATATGATTTTTTGCCTTGCGGAAGTTTGTCGCCTTCGTAAACATCAAATAAATTAATGTCTTTTAAAAGTGCTTTTTCGGTTTGTTTAGCCAGATTAAAAATACTTTCGTATGATGTCTCCTGATCAATTAACAACGCTAAATCCCTGCGAACTTCTGGATATTTAGGGATTTCAGAATATTTAATTTTTCCGGTGATAATTTTTAAGATCAAATCCCAGTTGAAATCAGCAAAATAAACATCTTGTTTGATTCCGAAATGTTTCAGAATTGATTTTTTAACAACTCCCATTTCAACCAATGTATCATTGTTATAGCAAATAGAAGTTCCTTCTGAAAATATATCAGATTGTACCGGAGCATTCGAAATTTTATCAATTCCCAAACGGGCCAAAATACCTTTTACGTATCCTTTTAATAAAAAGAAATCAGTTGGTTTTTGAGCATTTGTCCAGGTTTCTTTATTTCTGTTTCCAGAAATTAACAACGTCAAATGTTTATGCTCTTCATATCCGTTAAGATATTTATGATATGATTTTCCGAATTCGAATAATTTTAAATCCGAATTTCTTCTGTTGATATTATACGAAATCGCTTCTAAACCTGAAAACAATAGCGATTGACGCATTGTAGACAAATCAGTGCTTAAAGGATTCAACATCGTAACATTGTGCTCTTCTTTTAAAACAGTTGATAATTTTGCATAAGCAGCTGTTGTCAAAGAGTTTGCCATCATTTCATGAAACCCCTGCGAGTTCAATTGTCCGGCAATTACATTTTGTACTTTATAATCTTCTGTTCTTGGAGAATTGGCAACTGTTGCATTGAATTTTTTAGAAAATTCGATATTGTTATAACCGTAAACTCTAAGGATTTCTTCGATTACGTCAATTTCACGCTGAACATCAACACGATAAGCCGGAATTGTTAATCCTAAACCAGAATCAGAAACACTATTTACTTTAATGTCTAAAGAAACTAATATTTTCTTGATGGTATCTTTTGGAATTTCCTGTCCGATAATTTTCGATACATGGCTGAAATTCAATAAAACAGAAAAATCTTCTACTTTTTTAGGATACACTTCTACAACATCACAAGTTAGTTTTCCGCCGGCTACTTCCTGAATTAAAAGTGCAGCACGTTTTAAGGCATATTCTGTAATGGTTGGGTCAATTCCTCTTTCATATCTAAAAGAAGCATCTGTATTTAAGGAATGTCTTTTGGCAGTTTTACGAATATTAACAGCATCAAAATAAGCACTTTCTAAGAAAATCGTCGTTGTTCCTTCTGTTACGCCTGATTTTTTTCCTCCAAAAACCCCTGCAATAGCAAGTGGCCCTTTTTCATCACAAATCATTAAATCTTCGGCATGTAATGTTCTTTCAACATCATCAAGAGTAACAAATTTTGTACCTGCCGGAAGTGTTTTTACAATAATTTTTCCGTTAATTTTTGCCGCATCAAAAGCATGCAATGGCTGTCCTAATTCGTGTAAAACATAATTAGTAACATCGACAATATTATTTTTTGGATTTAATCCAATTGCTTTTAAACGATCTTGTAACCATTTTGGAGATTCATGAACAGAGATTCCAGAAATAGTCACTCCGCAATATCTTGGCGCCAATAAAGGTTCTTCAACATTAACGTCAATTTTTAAAGTACGCATTTCAACCCTGAAATTACTCACAGATGGCGTGATTAATTCCACATTCACACCACGTTGCAGCATTCCTGCTCTTAAATCACGTGCAGTTCCAAAATGGCTCATTGCATCAGCGCGGTTAGGCGTTAATCCAATTTCGAAAACCTCATCATTGGCAACATGAAACACTTGCGAAGCCGGAGTTCCGGGAACTAACGCTTCGTCAAGAATCATAATTCCGTCGTGGCTTGTACCTAAACCCAATTCATCTTCGGCACAAATCATTCCGTGGCTTTCCTGTCCGCGAATTTTTCCTTTTTTAATAGTAAGTTCGCCGCCTTCGTTATCATATAAAACGGTTCCGATAGTGGCAACCGGTACTTTTTGCCCTGCAGCAACATTCGCTGCACCGCAAACAATTTGTACAGGAGCTTCTAAACCAATATCTACAGTTGTAACTTTTAGTCTGTCAGCGTCCGGATGTTTTTCGCAAGTAAGTACGTGTCCTACAACAACTCCTTCTAAACCGCCTTTAACTGATTGGTATTTTTCGACAACTTCAACTTCCAGACCTAAATCTGTAAGTAATTCAGAAGTCTGCTCAGATGTCCAGTCCGTTTTGATGAATTGTTTTAACCAGTTGTAAGATATTTTCATTTTGACTTAATTATTCTTGAATAAGGATACAAATATAAGGATTGATCGCTGGAGTAAGAAAGAATTTATTTGGTTTTTTCGAGCTGTTTTTAATTTAAATAAAACAGCCTGATATTGAGTATTTTGTAGTTTATTGCTGAAATTTTACTAATAAAACAGTAATATTCAATTATTGAAATAAATCTGCAATTTTTGAAGTAAAAATTTTATACGAAATACTTATCTCTTTTAAATTATGTAATTAAATTCAAAAGAAATCAAAAAATAATATACAGCAAAACTTGTTAAAAGGCAATATTAAAAACGAAATGAATTAAGATATTCCGGCTTTGATTAAATCAATTCTTCAACATGCTTTTTGATGTTTTCTGATATTTTTTTGATAGGCAAATCGTTCTCATCATCGCCAAAAGGATCTTCAATTTCTTCGGCAATTAACTCCAGACTTGCCAAAACATAGAAGATAAAAACGACTACCGGAACGACATAATATCCTAAACTTAAAGAATAACCAAACGGCAAAGTCATCGTATAGAAAAAGATGAATTTTTTGATGAATGCGCTGTAAGAGTAGGGAATAGGCGTATTTTTTATTCGTTCGCAAGCGCCGCAGATATCAGTAAAAGCAACCAATTCGTCATTTAAGGTAATAAGCTGATCTCCAGTAATTTTTTTGGCTTCATACAAATCATTTATCTTGTGATACATCATTCGTTTTATCTGATTTGGCTTGTGTTTATGATGATCCAATTCGAGATCTACATCTTCAAAAAGCTGTTTTGCGGTATCAGAATTGTTTAAATGTTTGTATAAAATTGAAGCATAACCGGGAATAAATTTCCTGAAAAATTTCCTGTCATTTTCATCTTTTAAAATAGCAGAAAGTTTTATGGCAAAATTTCGACTATTGTTTACTAAACCTCCCCATAATTTTCGGGCTTCCCACCAACGGTCGTAAGCGGTATTTGTTCTGAAAACCAATAAAAGTGAAATTACAAAACCCAGGATTCCGTGCATTATCGGAATATTTTTGATGTAATGATTTTCATCAATTCCCAAATATATAACTTCAAAATAACCCACAATTCCGGAATAAATTCCAATTGCAATCATAACCGGAAATAACTGTCTAACGGTATCTGATTTATGAAAATGAAAGATAAAAGTAAACCAGTCTTTGGTATTATATGAGATCATTTAAATTTGTTTTGGAAAACAAATTTACTTAAAAATTAATATTTCCTGCTAATTCTTTTAATGCAATTTCAGATAATTTAGCTTCATATTGTGCATTGCTGTAACGCACTTTTGCGTTGACATAATTAAGCTGGGCCGTTCTAAAATCAAGTGTTGTTATGGTTCCAATTCTAAATTTATCCAAGGTAATATCCAGGTTTTGTTTTGCAATAGCCTGATTGTCTTCTTCTAAATCAATTAATTCAAGATTTGTCAAATACGTTTGAAAAGCGGTACTTAACTGCGTATTCAAAATCATATTTTGCTGCTCGATTGCAATTTGTGAATTTTCGATTTGCAGTTTTGCTACTTTCTCATTTCGGTGTTGGTTAAAACCATCAAACACGTTTACGGCTGCACTAAAACCGTAATTTAAACCTCGTGCAGAGGATTGACTGGTAAAACCTAAACTGGACTGGCTATCTGCAAAATTATAACCTGAGTTTAAAGTTACTGTAGGATAACGGTTTGCCTTAACTTGTTTGAGCTGTAACTCGGCAATTCGTTTGTTTATGATTTGAGATTCTAAACCTGGATTTTGTTTTTGGGCCAAATCGATTAAATCAGCTAAAACTAATTTATCATCAACTGTAACCAAATCAGTTACTGTAAAATCTATTTTTGGATCACGTGCTAAATATTGGTTCAATAAAATTTTGGCATTTGCATACGATTCTTTTTGTCTCAATAAAGTTACCTGATCTGTATTGAGATCAACCTGAGCATTTAGGACTTCTAATTTTGAAGCTTTTCCGATACTGAAACGATTTTGTGCCAATGTTAATCTTTGCTTCGAAATAACAATTGTTGTATCTAATGCGCCCAATTGATGCTGTTGCTGCACCAAATCATAATATGCCGAGTTTACCTGACCAATTTTGACTAAAATGGTTTGTTTTAACTGAGAATCGCCTAGTTTTTGCAGCTCTTTTAACTGATCTAATCTGGCGAACATTTTCATTCCGTCAAAAACAGTCCAGCCTAAACTTACGCCATAATTCAAACTATTATTTTTGGCATTGTCCAAAGAGGTTGATGTACCATCCTGACGGGTTTGAGATGAATTTTGTATGCTGTTATTATCTGTGATAGAAGCTGTTGCTATTGGCAGCATTCCCGCGTTTCCTATGGTTACGTTGGTTTCGCTGATTTTAGAATTATTTTTGGCAATCTTAATTTCAAAATTATTTTCTAACGCTATTTTCATAGCATCTTCAATCGTCAAAACTTCCTGTGCATTACTTTTTGCTATACAAAACAAAAATAAAACGAGACTTTTTAATACTATCTTAGTTTTCATATTATGAAGGATTAGCTTTGAATTTCAGTTTGTTAACTTGTAATTCAAAGCTTTTATTTTATTTCAAAAAATTAGAATTTATACTTTGCTGTCTCTTTCATATTCTTCAATATGATCAAATTCAGGATAATGTTTTCTGGCTTTGGACCACATCAGATAAATAGCAGGAATTACAAAAAGTGTTAATGCCAGTGAGAAAATAGTTCCTCCAACGATTACAACTCCCATTCCAATTCTGCTTGTAGATGCGGCTCCAAGCGACATTGCAATTGGTAAAGCTCCTAAAGCAATGGCTAAACTCGTCATCAAAATTGGACGTAAACGTGCTTCTGAAGCTTCTAAAATGGCTTCTAATTTTGGTTTTCCCTGTTCTCGCAGCTGATTCGCAAATTCTACGATCAAAATACCATTTTTTGTTACCAGACCAATAAGCATTACGGTTCCAATCTGGCTAAAAATATTCCAGGTCTGATTGAATAGCCATAACGAAAATAAAGCTCCTGCAACCGCCATTGGCACGGTTAAAATGATAATAAACGGATCGATAAAACTTTCAAACTGAGCGGCAAGAATTAAAAATATCAGCAATAAAGCCAATCCAAAAGCAAAAGAAGTATTGGAGCTGCTTTCGACAAAATCCCGTGATTCTCCACTTAAATCGGTTGTAAAACTTTCGTCAAGAACTTTCGCTTTAATTCGGTCCATTTCGGCAATACCATCGCTAATACTTTTTCCCGGCGCTAAACCTGCAGAAACCGTTGCCGACATATAACGATTGTTGTGATACAACTGTGGCGGATTACTTTGTTCATCAACATTTACGACGTTGTCCATCTGGATCAATTCGCCATTTTTGTTTTTTACAAACATCGAGGTTAAATCCAAAGGTTTAGAACGGTCTTTTTGATCAAACTGACCAATAACCTGATATTGTTTTCCGTTTTTGATGAAATATCCAAAACGCTGTCCGCTTAAAGAAAGCTGCAAAGTCTGTGCAATATCTATAATCGAAATGCCTAAACTTTCGGCTTTTTCACGGTCGATACTTACGTTGATTTCAGGTTTATTGAATTTCAAATTCACATCTGTTGTCGAAAAAACATCGCTTTTACCCACTTCATCCATGAAAACCGGAATTTTTTCTCTTAGTTTTTCAAAAGTTGGAGCCTGAATAATATACTGAATCGGTAATCCTCCACGTCGGTTTACGGCAATTGTAGGCTGCTGGATTACAGATGTTTTAGCGTCCGGATATTTTTTAGTCCACTTGGTTAATTTATCCGCAATATCTTTTTGGGACATGTTTCTTTCATCTGGTTCTTTCAACGAAAGTCTGATAAATCCGGAATTTGTTGCAGAACCTCCGGAACCTCCGGCAGTAATTACTAAACTTACTTTTTTGTCCGGAATTGAATCATCAACCAATTTTGACATTTCCTGCATAAAACGGTTGGTGTAATCATAAGATGAACCTTCGGGAGTGGTCATACGCATGGTTACAGAACTACGATCGTCATATGGCGCAGTTTCTTTTGGAAGAATGGTGAAAAATAAATAAATCAATCCAAAACAAACAATCAAAATAGGGAAACTGATCCATTTTTTAGCCATGAATTTTTCAAGGGCAGAAGCATAACCACTATTTAATCTTTCGAAAAAAGGTTCTGTTTTTACGTAGAATTTAGATTTTTTCTGTTCGCCGCCTTTCATTAAATAGGCGTTCAGCATTGGCGTTAATGTCAGAGATACAAAGGCAGAAATTAATACAGCGGCACCAATTACAACCCCAAATTCCCGAAAGAGTCGGCCTACGAAACCTTCTAAGAAAATTACCGGTAAAAACACAGCGGCCAAAGTCACAGAAATCGAAATTACGGCATAGAAAATTTCATTAGAACCTTTGATTGCGGCTTCAATTGGCGACATGCCTTCTTCGACTTTTTTGAAGATATTTTCGGTTACAACAATTCCATCATCAACCACCAGACCGGTTGCCAAAACAATAGCTAAAAGTGTTAATACATTGATCGAAAATCCAAAAAGCCACATGATAAAAAATGTCGCAATTAAGGATACCGGAATATCAATTAAAGGCCTGAATGCAATTGCCCAATCCCTGAAAAACAAATAAATAATGATAATTACGAGAATAATCGAAATCCCTAAAGTTTCGGCTACTTCAAGTACTGATTTTTTTACAAACAGCGTATTATCAAGTGCAATATTTAATTTTATATCCTTAGGAAGATCCTTTTTTAAAGCGTCATATTTTTTGTAAAACTCTTTTGAAATATCCAGGTAATTGGCTCCCGGCATTGGTACAATCGCTAAACCAATCATTGGAAGTCCTGAGGATGTTAAAGAAGTTTCGATATTTTCAGGTCCAAGTTCGGCACCTCCAACATCGCTCAAACGAACAATTTTATCGCCGTCTGTTCGAATGATAATATTATTAAATTCTTCCGGTTTAGAAAGATTTCCTATTGTTTTTACGGTAAGTTCCGTATTGTTTCCGGTTAGTTTTCCGGATGGCAACTCTACGTTTTGTGCATTTAAAGCATCCCGAACTTCTGCAACGGTACAGCCATAAGCGGCCAATTTTACAGGATCGATCCACAAACGCATCGCGTAACGTTTTTGTCCCCAAATTTGAACGCCGCTTACTCCGGGAATCGTTTCTAAACGCTGCGAAATAACATTTTCTGCATAATCACTTAATTCTAATGAACTTCTGCTATCACTCTGAACCGTCATCGAAATAATAGATTCACTATCGGCATCAGCCTTAGAAACAACCGGCGGTGCATCAATATCCTGTGGCAGACTTCGAACAGCTTGCGAAACTTTGTCACGAACATCATTCGCAGCTTCTTCAAGGTCTTTGTCTAAGTTAAATTCTATGGTAATATTGCTGCTTCCCTGATTACTTGATGATGTAATATTTCTAATTCCGTCAATTGCATTTACGGCTTTTTCAAGAGGTTCTGTAATTTGTGACTCAATAATATCAGAATTGGCTCCGGTATAATTGGTTCTGATTGAAACCTGCGCCGGATCAATTGAAGGGAATTCACGAACACCCAGAAATGTATAACCAATGAAACCGAATAAAATAATTAAAAGATTCAGTACAATAGTTAAAACGGGTCTTCTTATACTTGTAGTTGATAAACTCATTATGATGTATGATTTTAGATTTTAGAGTTCAGATTTTGGATTGAATAGCTCTTCGACTTCGCTCAGAGTGACAACCAGATCAAAATTCATAACTCAGAAAAACTATTTTTTGATTTTAACTTTTATTGGAGCTTCATTTTTTAATGACATAACACCGCTTGTTATTAGCGTGTCACCAGCTTTTAATCCTGACAAAATCAAAATTGAAGCATCTGTTCTGGTTGTTGCTTCAACCTTAACTTCTTTGGCTTTTCCCATATTGGCTATGTATACTTTTTTTCCGTCCTGAACAGGAACAATCGATTCTGAAGGAACAACGATAGCATCTTTTATGATATTCAAAGGCAATTTTACGTCTGCAAAAGTTCCGGGAAAAAGTTTTCCGTCGATATTATCTGCAATGGCGCGAATTTGCAGCGTACGTGTTGCAACGGCAACTTCCGGTTCTATTGCGTATATTTTTGCTGTATAGGTTTTATCTGAGCCTGAAACGTTAAATTCTATTGTTGAATTTGAGTTTACTTGCGAAGCATATTTTTCAGGTATAGAAAATGTAATTTTTAATTTGCCTGTATTGACTAGTTTTGCAACCAAAATAGCTGGTGTAATATAAGTTCCAGGTGAAATAGAACGCAAACCAATTTTTCCTGAAAAAGGAGCTTTTACGGCTGTTTTTGCAATTTGAGCCCTAATTAATTGGGTTTGTGCTTTCATTGAAGCATAATCCGCATTTGCTACATCAAATTCTTCCTGGCTTATCGCTTCTTTTTGAAGCAGCAATTTTGCTCTTCTTTCGTTTTCGCCAGCCAAACCTTCTTTTGTAACGGCTTGTCTTAATTGTGCTTTTAATTCAATATCGTTTACTTTAAAAAGTACTTGTCCTTTCGTAACATTTGTACCTTCTGTAAAGTAAATACCTTCAACAATTCCTGAAACTTCACTGTGAATTTCTACTTGTTCATTGGCTTCAATAGATCCGGATAAAGATAAATTATTATCAAAAGTAGCAGTTTTAACCACTATTCCGGTTACTGTTGTAGGTTTGTCCTTATCGCCAGACTTTTTAGATTCTTCGTTTTTACTTTTATTGGATACTATTCGATAGGCGATAAATCCTCCGATTCCGATAATTAGTAAGGCGTAAACAAGATTTTTTACTTTCATAAAATTGAGGTAATTGTGTTTTTGGTATAGGCTTTAGTAAGCTTACAAATTTAACTTTTTGAACCGAAACTGGCGGATGTTAGCTTTTATTTAACATTTGTATGTACAAGTTTTTTGATTCACTTAACACTTAGACCCTATTTGTTTACAATGGTTTAATGTGGCGTTTAAAAAAGTGCCTTTTTTTTATTTTGAATTATGAAAATTCAAAAAACGAGCAAAAAACGCATCATAATTAGTAATTTAATTTAGGATTTTACTTACGAATAATGTAGAATTGTTCATTTTTAATATAAGTTAAATCCTATATTAACATTTTTTTAAGTTTTTTATCTTATTTATCTTGCGCTTTATCGATTTTATTTGTAACATTGATATGGTTAAACAAAACAAAAAATTTAGAAGCGAAAAAGCTTTATTTTTAATCCATAAGTCGTCAAAAAATGATAATTACCGCCATTTTATAAGTTAATTAGTAGTTATTACAAGTAATTGCGTTAACAAGTGTTTATTTTTTTTATTTTAAAATCATTTAAATAATTAATTTATGACGAAAAAAATACTTTTAGGCTTATGGTTTTCACTATTACTTGCTGCAATTTCTGTTTTGTTTTGGCAAAATGAATTTAAATATAGTCTGCCTACGCCAATTCCTAAAAATTACCATGCTATTGCCATGGGTTCAAAAATTGATTTAGGATGCTGTACAACAGATAACAGACCGGTTTTTATTCATTTTTTTAACCCTGATTGTCCTTGTTCCCGTTTTAATATTCCTCATGTAAGCGGTTTAATTAAAAAGTACGGAGATCGAATAAATTTTAAAATTGTTGTGCTCAATACCCAAAAGAGTTTTACAATAGAAGAAATTCAGAAAAAGTTTGATGCTGATATTCCTGTTTATTTTGATGTGACAATAGCAGAAAAATGCGGTGTTTTTTCGACACCCCAAGCGGTTCTTATTGATGTTTTTCACCATTTATATTACCGCGGAAACTACAATAAAACCAGATATTGTACAAACGCAGACAGTAATTATGCTCAAATAGCAATTGAGTCTTTATTAAAACAAAATCATTCCCCTTCATTTGATGCTTTGGCTCTGAGAGCTTACGGATGTTCATTGCCAAAATGCACTAAATAAATCTATTTTCTTAACCTAATCAACCTAATTTATGAAAACAAAAGCCAGTTTGAATGAACAAGATTATCTGCACAGTTTTATGTCTACAATGACACAAAAATCAGATACGATTATTAACTATGTTCTTGCTGTTTATTTCCTTCTCGGAATTGCCTTAGCCTTTAAATATGACACATTTGAGATTGGAGTAGGAGTTGGTACTTTGAATTTATTAGCCTATTATTCGGCAAAATTCTTTCTTAAAAACTCTAAATTTTATCAGTATGTATTAGCTGTTGTATTGGCTATTTTCATGGCGCAGTATATTTATCAGATGCACGGTTTGTTCGAAATGCATTTTACCGTTTTTATTGCCAGCACAATCCTGATTATTTATCAAAACTGGAAATTACAAATTCCGCTTACGCTTTTGGTAGTACTGCACCACGGAGGTTTAGCATATCTGCAAAACTTTGTTTATAATGATGCAAAGGGACCACAAATTTACTTTTCGCAAGTTAATTTTGATCTTGAAACATTTTTGATACATGTTGTATTAGCAGCTGTTGTTTTCTTTATGAACGGATATTGGGCGTATTATTTTAAAGAACACAGTCAAAATCATATTTCTAAAATTTCTGATGAATATGAATTGGAAAATATCAAATTGGCATCGGCAAAATACAATTCAATATCAGCTACAAAAGATTATAATGATTTTATTCACAGAACGACTTTAGACTTAAAAATGCCTGTAAACTCGGTGTTAAAACTTATTGATGTTTCGAAAGGACATACCGATAACGACAAACTTTTGAGTTACCTGGAAATGATGCGAGAAAGTGCCAAAAAGATCGATGATTTGGTAAATGATATTCATGTTAAATCAACCAATGCCAGAGGATAAGGTTATTGTTTTAGAAAAAAAAAATAGAATAATACTTTAAAAAAGAATACAATTTTAGAGGCAAAATATAATTGCATATTAATTATAAAGACAAAATTATGGACACCAGATTTACTCGCCCAACTCCATCAGACAGAGAAGTTGATTGGAATAAAACTAAAGTATTACTCAGTAAAACAGATACAAAAGGAACTATTTTATATGCAAATGAAGATTTTATTGATGTATCCGGATATGATGAACACGAATTAATTGGGCAGCCTCATAATATTGTACGTCATCCTGAAATGCCAAAAGTAATTTTTAAATTTTTGTGGGATAGTATTAAATCAAGCGAAAATATTCATGCAATTCTCAAAAACATGTCAAAAACGGGCAGGTATTATTGGGTTATAACTGATTTTAAAATTATTGCCGATTCTGATGGAGAAATAGTAGGGTATTTTGGTACCAGGAAATCAGTTCCTGAAGAAATTATTGTGAAGTTCATAGAACCTTTATATAAAAAATTACTGCATATCGAAGAAGTTAGCGGACTTGGCGCTTCTGAAGATTATTTGATAGGTTTTCTGGAAGAACGCAAAAAGACTTACATGGAATATATCGATCATCTTATTACAACTGGAAAAGATGATAAGAATAAAATAAGTAAAGGTCTTTTTAATGGTTTATTCGAAAAGAAAGCACCGCCTAAAAAATAGAAAATTTAAATAATATGCTTCATTGTATACGTTTATAAATATTCAGCTATTCAATTAAAATTTGCACCCCAACAAATCTTTTTAACCACGAATAATGATTAATGAATATTAAATGTAAAATGCAGTGAAGTATATTTATTAAAAAAAACTCAGAATCTTTGCCTCTCAGAGCCTTAGCAACTTAATATAAATGACACGTACATTTTTCGCTATTTTCATTTAATAAAGTATAGCTTATAAAAAAGGTATGAGAACCATTATTGTAGTTGCTGAATTTGGTTGTTGAAATATCGTAAGCATAACCAATCTTCAAATCATCAATGATCTGAATACCTGCAAAAGCACCAATACTTGAGTTATAATCAAAATTGACAGAAGCCAAATATTTATTTCTCCAGTTAAGATTTAAAGACGTTAGAACACTAATAGGAGCTCCGGCTGTAATTCTCGCCAATAATGCAGGAGTTAAAGTAATGTCGCGCTCCAGTTCAAACTGATATCCGAAATTTGTATAATAATAATTCTTTCTCTGCGTAAGTATCGTTCCTGATGAACTGTAATTTGTCTGAATAATATTAGGACTTGATACGCCTATATAAAATTTATCGGAATAAAAATTGGCTCCAACGCCAAAAACAGGGGACGTTTTACTATCTGTACCAAAATTATTAATCATTTCTCCGGGGTTATAAACATCCAGATTATCTTTATTGATGCTATATGAATTTATTCCGCCTTTTACACCCAGAACTAATTTATATTTTCGGTCAAGTTTGATGTAATAAGCAAAGTTTCCTTCAATATTATATTCCTTTTTTGGACCAATAACATCGTTATACAAACTGATGCCATATCCTATTTTTTCGAACGATTTTGTGTCGGCAGATAAATATTGTGTTTTTGGCGCGCCATCAAATCCAACCCATTGGCTGGAGTACATGCCAACAATATTAAGTCCGTCAGCAGAACCGGCAAATGCAGGATTATAGAACAGAGAATTATAATTAAAAATAGATAATTTAGCGTCGTTTTGAGCCTGAATATTATGTATTGAAAATATAATAATTGTAGCGAAATATACTATCTTTTTGAAAGTTTTACCCATTATTGTGTATGTATAAAAAGCCTTTTTTTGTGGCATCAGTATGATCATTTTTTTTATAATTTATAATATAAAAATAAGATCCTGTTGGTAATTTTTCGTCTTTCATAAAAACCTCTCCGGCATTTGCTTTACCATAAAAGTAATTTCTGTCTGATCCGTAATTAGGCATTCTGTAGACTAATTGGCCAAATCTATTGTACACCAAAACAGTATTATCAGGGAAAAATTCAATATTTCCAATTTCTAAATGATCGTTTTGTGTATTATCGTCAATGGTGATTAAGTTATAAATATTAATATCGCAAGGCGTAATCGTTACTGAAATAGCCGTACGTTTATTGCTTTCGCATTTCGTTTCCGGATCAATAATCGCCGCATAATAAGTAGCTCCGTTTTCTAAAGCCGTAGTATGCGGAAGCGGAGTCTTAGAACTGATATTGCTATAATATCGAACAGCACTATTATATAATTTTAAATCTTTAAGAGTAAAAGTTTCGTTATCACAAAAATCCTGTGTAAAGTCCGGTGATAAAACAGCCGATCCTTCTTTTAAAATGGCAGTAATTCCCCATCTTTCACTGCTGCAGCCTATAGAAGCATCATAATCAGAAGAATAATATACCACATTATTTTTTAAAGGCGTTGATGCGTTTAATAGATTGCCGCCATTTTGAGCGTCATACCAGCTAACCGAAAGTCCTTTAATTTTAAGACTGGCAATTGTTGGCGCGCTGCTGGCACAAAAAGATTGAATTTCTTCGCCTATTGGCCGTCCTAAGGCGTTTATTAATATGGTAACTTTAGTTCTTGGACCTATGCAGCCGTCTTTTACGATAGCGCAATAAAGAATTCTGTTTGAAATTATTGGCGTACTTGGATCAATTGTGGTAAACGACACATCTGAGTCAAACCATTTTAGTGTTTCGCCATTGGTTACAAGACTTGCAATAGTGGGAATAGGATAATTGCAATACGTTTGGGTTTCCGGAACTGCAGGTTTTGCAATTGGGTTATTTTCTATATGAATTGATTTTGTAACAGAAGACGAACACCCCGTATCTGAATATGTCGTTAATGTAACATTATAATCGCCTGAGATTTCAAAAATGTGGTTTGGATTTTTCTCGGTAGAAGTTTGTCCGTCACCAAAATTCCATTCCCATTTATTGATGATTCCGTTTATTAAAGTTGTTTTGTCTGAAAAAGTTATAGGACTAAAAGTATTGTAGTCAATTTTGCAAGGTAAAGCAACAGAAAAATTAGGTTTAATTATAGTTGGGTTTGCAAGTGTTGCCTGAATTGTAGACTCACATTTATTGCCATTATTATAAGAAGTTAACAAACAATCAAACGTAGCTCCCGGAGGATAATCTGCTAATGGTATTGTTATACTTTGAGTTGGTGTAGCAATTACTTCTCCTTTATAGGTCCATGAATACGCCACAAATCCTAAAGGCGCTGTTAAAGTAACATTATTACCACCGGAACAAACCCCAACATTTACCTTCAATTTGCTGCATTTTGCCGAAATATAAGCATATCCAAAATGCACTTCAAAACCGCAATCTCTTGTTGTAAATTCAATAGAAACCCTTTTGCCAACATAAGCCGCAAGATTAATTCCTACCGTATTCCATTGTGTCCAATAAATATCACCGCAAATATTGGCATTTTGATTGGGTTCACCTGAACTAACATTATAAACACCGCAATAAGGGTCAATTTCGCTTCCCGCTTCATTTAAGATGCGAACACTAAAATTAGGCTGAGATGCTTTGTCATGACCGCCATCCTGCAGTACAACAGCATATTTATAAATAAACAGGTTATTATCTTCACTAACATTTATATCATAAATAAGTCTGTCGCCTTCTGTTCCGCCACGATCGTTACCCAATTTTGCCGAGTGCAATTCTCCCGGAGGAACCACATATAATTCACCGCCGCAAACAGCAGCATAATCATCCATAACTTCAAGACCGCCCATAATTAAGTGGTGGTCTCTGTTTTCTCCCTTATTTAAATTTGGATAATCTCTTGTTCCAAAAGAAGGTCGCCAGCCTTCGAAGTCAATATTTGAAAAATCAGAGTTATAACATCCCGATTGTGCATGTACAGCAGTAATGATGAAAAAGAGGAATATAAATTTGTAATATTTAATCATCATTTTTTATTTAAAAAATTTGTTTTCGGCGAAAGCAAATGTAGAATTTTAGATAAAAAAATCATAATTAATATAGAAAAAGTTAAAAAAATACGAAAAATTAGTCAGTTTATATTGATTAACTAATATAATTCCAAATGTTTTTCTTTTTCGTTAACTCAATAAATACTGCTTTTAAGGTTGCATGTTCCGGTTTTTGCAGCGGACCATCTTCTTTAAGTACTTTCATAGCGTAGCTTCTGGCTAAGCTCAAAATATCACGATCGCGAACAATATCAGCAATTTGAAGGTTTAAAACGCCACTTTGCTGTGTTCCCATTAAATCTCCTGGACCACGAAGTTTTAAGTCAACTTCAGCAATTTCGAAACCATCATTCGTCTGAACCATAGTTTCCATTCGGGTTTTACTGTCAGCACTTAATTTATGGCTTGTCATCAAAATACAGTAACTCTGTTCTGCGCCACGACCAACGCGCCCGCGCAATTGATGCAATTGCGATAAACCAAAACGTTCTGCACTTTCTATAATCATTACACTCGCATTGGGTACGTTTACGCCAACTTCAATTACGGTTGTTGCCACCATTATATTGGTTTTGCCTTCAGAAAAACGTTTCATTTCGGCATCTTTATCTGCAGGTTTCATTTTTCCGTGTAAAATTGAAATTGAATATTGAGGCAGCGGAAAATCTCTGGAAACACTTTCATAACCGTCCATTAGATCTTTAAAATCCATTTTTTCAGATTCCTGAATCAACGGATAAACAATATAAATTTGTCTTCCTAAAGCAATTTCATCTCTTAGAAATTTCCAAACTTTCAATCGGTTACTATCAAATCGGTGAACGGTCTGAATCGGTTTTCTGCCAGGAGGCAATTCATCAATAACCGAAATGTCTAAATCGCCATACAAACTCATCGCTAAAGTTCTTGGAATAGGAGTGGCGGTCATGACTAAAACGTGTGGCGGAATTTCATTTTTTTTCCATAATTTAGAGCGTTGTTCAACACCAAAACGATGCTGCTCATCAATTACGGCCAAACCTAAATTTTTGAATTTTACTTTGTCTTCTAACAAAGCATGAGTTCCAATTAAAATATGCAGACTGCCATTTTCGAGTTCTTCGTGAAGAATTTTTCGGGCAGCAGTTTTAGTAGAACCCGTTAGTATTTTGATGTTGATATTTAAGGTTTGAGCCAATTCTGATAAACCAATAAAATGCTGATTGGCAAGAATTTCGGTAGGAGCCATCAAACAAGCCTGAAAACCGTTATCAATCGCCAGAAGCATGCTCATAAAAGCCACAATTGTTTTTCCGGAACCAACATCTCCCTGCAATAATCGGTTCATTTGGGCGTTGCTTCCCATATCTGAACGGATTTCTTTTATCACTCTTTTTTGCGCATTCGTCAATTCAAAAGGCAAATGATTCTGATAAAATTCATTAAAAAATTCACCTACTTTTGTAAACGGATGCCCTTTTATTTTATGTTTCCGAATTAAATTTTTAGTAATCAACTGCAATTGAATAAAAAACAATTCTTCAAATTTTAATCGGAATTGGGCTTTCGCCAAAATCTCGGTACTTTTAGGAAAATGAATATTGAATAAAGCCGCTCTTTTCGGAATTAACTTTAATTCTTCAATTAAATACAAAGGCAAAGTTTCAGTAAACAAAGCTTGTGTTTCAATAAACAATTGCTCCATTAACTTATTAATAGTCCGGTTTGAAATTCCTCTGTTTGTCAGTGTTTCCGTCGAAGGATAAACAGGCTGCATTGCAGAACGAAGGCTTTTTTCGTGTTCGCTTAACAATTCAATTTCCGGATGCGCCATACTAAATTGACTTCCGTAAAGAGAACATTTTCCAAAAATTACACAAACTTCATTCAGTTTCAGGCTTTCGCGAATCCATTTATGCCCCTGAAACCAATTCAGGTCCATTTGCCCGGTATCATCCACGAAAGTGGCAACCAAACGCTTTTTGTTTTTAGCAAATTCAACCGTTTTTATATTGATGATTTTTCCAATAATCTGAACTTCTGAACCTGTATTTTGCAATTCATTGATCTTATAATATCGGGTTCTGTCAATGTATCTATTGGGAAAAAAATTAACCAAATCCCTGTATTTATGAATTCCCAATTCCTTACGAAGCAATTGACCACGGCTTGGGCCAACACCTTTTAAGTATTCTATTGGAGTATCAAGGAGATTATTAGACATTTTTTAGACTTCTTAGATTTTAGTTCCGAAACTTCGGGATAGACTTTAGAAAATAGAATAAAGATAATAGAACACAAACTTTTGCCGATATTCTTTTTCTATACTTTTTTCTCTTTGGGATAGCGAAGATAGATTTTAATTGGGAATTTTAAAAATGAGCAAATTTAAAGTATAGAAAATAATATCTTTGAGGAATAAAATAATTGGATGAAAAAATTTTCTGTACTAGCGTTTATAATTGCAATTTTGTTTTCATGTTCAGGAAATGACGATACAAATACAAACGAAACTCTTAAATCCTGTAAACTTATAAGTGTAGAAACAGTTGCTCTGACTTATGATGATATTGTATTTTCGAAGACTACTTTTGATCCAAATTTTACAGGGAAAATTAATTTTGGATACGATAACCAAAACAGAATTAATAAAGTAAAAGGTAGTTTTGTTACCATTCCATCAGGTAATGATCTTAGAAACTGGAGTATGTCAAATGAGGCTGAAGACTTGATTACTTATGAAAATAATATTATTAAAGTACAATATGCTTATAATTTTACTTCGCCTTATACTAAAGAATTTGTAATTGATGGCGACAAATTAATAAGCAGAAAAGTAACGAATCTTTATCCATTAAAATCTGATCCCATATTGTATACTTATCAATATAATGGAAATGAAATTAGTGAAATAGTAAACGGAAAAGTGTACAGGAAATTTACACTTTCAAATGGAAATTTGGTAAAAGTTGAGCAAATTAAATACTCATTTCCTGACAATGAAATTATTGGAAAAAGAGAATATAAATTTTATGATTTCGACGATACCGAAAATTTATTAAAAGGTAAATTTTTTATTAGTGGCGCTTTATTTAAAGCATTCTCAAAAAATAATTATTCAAGTGTTGACATAAATGAATATGTTATTCATGATAATGATTTTGAATTAGTAGATAGCTCAAGTTATGATTTTGTAGCTTCGATTGATTCTGATCATATTTCAAAGATATTTGGAAGAGAATGCAATTAATTTGAATCTTTTTAAGAAATAAAAATAAAAAAATGACAACACATTTAGCACTTTTACGCGGCATCAACGTTTCTGGTCATAATATGATGAAAATGGAAGCTTTGAAAACAATGTTAGAAAACATAGGTTTCCAAAACGTACGAACGTATTTGCAATCCGGAAATGTTTTTGTTGATTCTGAAGAAGAAAGTGCTTCGAAAGTAGGTTTTATGATCAAACAGGAAATTTTCAAAGTCTTTGGACACGAAGTTCCTACGATTGTTATAACTAAAGAAGATTTGGAATTGTGTTTTAAAAACAGCCCGTTTTTGAAAGAAAAAGAATTGGATACTAAAAAACTATACGTTGCTTTTGTTTCAATTGCTTTAAAAAGTGAAAACATAAACGATTTAAAAATCAGTCAGTTTAAACCTGACGAAGCCAGTATTGACGGAAATCGAATTTTCATTAAATACGCTGTTGGAGCAGGAAAAACCAGATTTGATCAAAAATATATTGAGAAAAAACTAAATGTAACAGCAACAATTAGAAACTGGAATACGGTTACAAATTTGCTTGAAATGTATGGGTAATTAGAGAATGTGTCAATTAGAGAATGTGTCAATTAAAGAATGTGTCAATTAGAGAATGTGTCAATTAGAGAATGTGTCAATTAGATAATTAGCGTATGTATAATTATCTAATTGACACATTTTGAAACATTAATCTCTCTTAAGGACAACAACAAGAATAATTTTCTAATTTTTCTAATTCCCAAATTATCTAATTGATCAATCTCTCATCCATTTTAGCATGGTTGGAAATGCTTGTTTATTTTCCTTAATCGCACGTTCTTTTCCCAAACAAAGCCCAATCCATTCAAGAAAAGGCAAACCAATGTAAACTTCATTTTCAAAGTTTGAAATTAACCAGTCAGATCCGTTTTTATAACCTTCAGGATGAAAAACAAATTCAGGATCTAATTCTAAATGTTTGACTGCAGCAAATGACCATAAAATAGCTCCCATTTCTTCGCCACCAGTAGGCCAGTTTGCAGATATTTCGCTCGTGCCTACTTTATTTCTTTCAGCAGCAGTTGTAACGGCCAAATGCCCTGCTTCATGCAAAATATCACCGGGATAAAGCAGTTTTTCATAGTCTATATAAATACAGTTTGGACCTAAACTTAATCCGGGCAAAAAGGTTTCGTCCAGTTTTTTTTCAAATACGGCAATCCCAATTTCATCTAAAAACGATAAGACTTTTATAAATGATGTATTTTTCTCTTTTACCGACATAAGGTTGAATTTAAAGAAATTATTTTAATGATTTTCAAATTTAAATCAAATCACAATACCAAAATCCATAATCAAAAGCATCGTTTGCACTTGTATCACAAGCAGTATCTGATGAATCCTGAGTTTTTGGTTTCTCATATTTGCGATATACAATTTCGCCAATTTCAAAATTAATGGGTTCAGAGAAAAGTGGCCCATCAAAAGTAAAGGTATGAAATTCACCGTTTTCCCCACAAACATCTACATTTTCATGTAAATCATTAATAAAATCCTGATCAATAATTCGGCCCACAAAACTTTTATCCAAATAACGTTCGTTTACACAAACTACAATTGTTTTAAATCCTAACGAAATAAACTCCTGAATCAAATCGTGTGTTGGAATTTTCCATATTGGAAAAACGCCTTCAAAACCTATTTCTGATAATTTATCTTCACGATATTTTCGCAAATCTTCTAGAAATATATCGCCAAAAACGGAATGTGTAATGCCTTGATTTTTTAATTCGGTCAAAGTTTCTGTCATTACATTTTCATAGACTTCCATAGTCGGCATTTCCGGAATCTGCATAATTTTTAGCGGTAATCCAATACTTTTTGCTTGTGCTTCAAGTAGTTCAACACGAACACCATGCATAGAAATTCGTTGAAATTGCTGATTAACACTCGTTAATAAACATTCGATTTTAAAATCATGATTTTGCAGAATTTTATATAAGGCCAAAGCCGAATCTTTTCCGCTGCTCCAGTTAAATAAGGCTTTTTTTGTTGTCGGCACGTTGTTGTAATTTTTCTGAGGTAAACATACAAAATTCGTTCGATTTGTTGATGAAACCTTTGTAACTTTGGAATTTTGCCCTCAAATTTATTTCAATGAAATACATCTTCCTTTTTATCACCAGTTTCGTTTTTGCACAGCAAACCCAATTTGTCGATTTTAAATCAGTTACGGGACAACTAAGATTAAACACCAAAGAAAAATCAATTTCAGGTACAGTAGTGTATTCTTTTGATGTTTTAAAATCTTTAGATACAATTAAAATTGATGCTAAAAACATGGAATTTTCGAATGTTATGCTCAATCAAACCACAATTAATTTTATCAATACAAAGAAAGAATTACAAGTCGTTTTTCCTTTCAAAAAAGGGAAAAATATTTTGAGTTTCGAATATACTGCAAAACCCAAACAAGCTTTGTATTTTGTTGATATAGAGAACTCTGATCCACAAATCTGGACACAAGGGCAAGGAAGATATACCAGCAATTGGTTTCCGAGTTTTGATGATGTCAACGAAAAATTAATTTTTAATTTAGACATCGCTGTAGATAATGTCGATACTGTTGTTTCTAATGGCGTTTTGAATTCAAAAAACAAATTATCAGGTGCGACATATTGGAGTTATAAAATGAAAAATCCAATGAGTTCTTATTTATTGATGCTTGCTGTTGGAAAATATGATAAAAAGGAATTCAGTGCAAAATCTAAAATTCCGTTAGAATATTATATCGAAAATAAAGATGCAGATCGTTTTGAGCCAACATATCGTTATTCGAAACGTATTTTCGATTTTCTGGAAGAAGAAATAGGAGTCAAATATCCTTGGGAAATTTACAGGGAAATTCCGGTTCGGGATTTTTTATACGCCGGAATGGAAAACACAACCACAACACTTTTTGCAACGCGTTATGTGGTAGATTCAATAGGTTTTGAAGATCGAAATTACACCAATGTCGATGCTCATGAATTAGCCCACCATTGGTTTGGTGATTTAATAACCGCCGAAAGCAGCACACATCATTGGCTTCAGGAAGGTTTTGCAACGTATTATGCGGCTCTTGCCGAAAGGGAAATTTATGGCGATGATTATTTTTATTCGAAATTATATGAAACCGCACAGCAAATAAAATTTGCTTCCAGAACAGATACAATCCCGGTTTTGAATGCCAAAGCAAGTTCGTTGACTTTTTACGAAAAAGGCGCTTGGGCATTGTTTGTTTTACACGAATCTATTGGTGATAAAGCATTCAAAAAAGCCATTAAAAACTACTTGAAAAAATACGCTTATCAAACTGTAAATACTCAAAATTTCTTTGATGAAATAAAAAAAGTATCCGATTTTGATTTAGTTAAATTTCAGAAAACCTGGCTGGAATCTACCGTATTTGATACAGCAACGGCAAATGAATTATTGAGTAAAAACAAAGCAATTCAGGTTCGTTTAGAAGTTGATAAACTGAAGAAAACGCCTCTTTCAGAAAAACAGGATTTTTTATTGAAAACATTAAATTCGGATGTTTATCATTCGGTAAAAGAAGCGATTGTAGATCAGGTTCAAAATGAAAAATTTGAAGCAAAAAAAGAATTATTAATTGCAGCTTTAAAATCCAGTAATTGGCAGGTTCGCCAAGCTGTAGCAGGAAATTTTGTTCAGATTCCGGAAGATTTCAGAACAGAATATGAAACATTATTAGACGATAAATCATATCAAACACAAGAAATTGCCTTATACAGATTGTGGAAGAATTTTCCGGATCATCGCACCCAATATCTGGATAAATCTAAAAATTGGATTGGTTTTAATGATTATAATCTACGTACTTTATGGCTTTCTTTGGCTTTGTCAACAGCTGATTACGTTGATAATCCAGAAGCTTTAATTTCAGAATTAATTTCTTTTTCTTCAACCAAATATGAAGCAACAACCAGACAAAATGCACTCGAAAAGTTGATTGCCTTTAAAATAATAAACGATGAAGTTTTAACCAATTTGGTGAATGCAACAATGCATCATATGTGGCAATTTTCAAAATTTGGAAGAGATACAATTCGGCTTTTATTAAAAAATCCTGAAATGCGTGCTTCGTTTGAAAGAATTTTGCCTAATTTGACCCCCGATGAACAGTTTCAGTTGAATCGTTTATTAAGAGAATAGAAAATAGAGTAAAGAGAATAGAGTAAAGAGAATAGATTATAGAAGAAAGAAACAAGAAGAAAGAAACAAGATGTACGAAAAAGATTTGACGTTTAGTATGGTCTTTCATCTTGGCTCTAAAATCTTGTTTCTTCCTAAAAAAGCCAAAAACAAAAACCTACAATATATTTATGAGAGCATTGGTTATTTCTGGTGGTGGCAGTAAGGGCGCGTTTGCCGGAGGTGTTGCACAATATTTAATAGAAGAAAAAAATCACGAATACGATTTATTTTTAGGAACCTCTACCGGAAGTTTGCTAATTCCACATTTAGCTTTAGGGCATATTAAAAAAATTCACTCCGTTTATACAAATGTTACCATGGCAAGTATTTTTAATATTTGTCCGTTTGTAGTTAAAAATAAAAACGGAGTTGATATTGTGACTATCAATCACTTTAATGTTATACGTCAGTTTTTTAAAGGAAAAAGAACTTTTGGTGAAAGTAAAGGTCTGAAGAAATATATTCGAAATAATTTTTCGCTTTCCGATTTTAATAAGCTAAAAAAACTGGATAACAACGTTATCATTACGGTAACCAATTTTACTAAAAACGAATCAGAATATAAATCGGTAAAAGATTGCAGTTACGAAGAATTTTGTGATTGGTCCTGGATTTCAAGCAACTATGTTCCGTTTATGAGTTTGGTTGAAAAAGATAATTGCGAATATGGCGATGGCGGATTTTCAAGCTTAGTTCCTATTCGGGAAGCCATCAATCGCGGTGCAACAGAAATTGACGTTATTATTCTGGAAACCGAAGTCAATATGGATAAAATGGTTATTGGCAAAAACCCGTTTTCATTGATGATTGATTTGTTCCGAATTGCTTTGGATCAGGTTGAAAAACACGATATTGCTATAGGGAAACTTATGGCAAATAATAAGAATGTGAAACTTAACTTATATTACACACCTACAAAACTAACTGATAATGCACTTATTTTTAATAAAGAAGTGATGAAAGAATGGTGGAAACAAGGTTTTGAATATGCTCAGAATAAATCTGAGGTTATGAGTGATAATAAATAATAAAATGAGAAAAGTATTAATTATTTTTTCGACAATCTGCGGAATATATATAGTAATTAAATTAGCTTATCCTTTAATTTCTTCAAATTATTATAATTTTATCGAATATTGGAGTACAAAAGATGCAATAGTCTGGAATAAGAATAGGAAAATTAAATGGTCAGACTTTAATTATGATTTTTATGATAGAGATTGCGAGTTTCATGCATTTTTTACATTTAGTACAAGATATAATATTGAACCTCCATATTTGTTTAGATCAAGGACGTTATTTCAAAATGAAAAATCTTATGTGTGTGATACAACAAATAAGGATGTTTTAAGGGCACTTCAAGCGAGATTTGATTTACTTGAAATTTATCGCAGAAGAATGGTTAAAGAAGTTGAGAATACAAGAAAGACAAATAAAAGTTTGTCGATATCTTACTTTGAAAAGATGAATCAAAAATATTATAACCTTTTTGAAAATGAATTTGAAAAGTATTCTATTCGAGAAGATAAAATTAAATCTTTAAAGGAATTAGAGAGTAGAATAAGATTGGAACTTAAATAGCAAAACTGATTTCTATTTTTGGAATAAAATAGAAATCAGTTTTTTAAAGCTTTAAAATTTAGATTTTTACCACAACTCCGAAACTTCATTTTTAATATAAGCCAAAGCCGCATTACTTGGTGATTGTTTTTCTAATAAATCATTCAAAATTACTTCACGTACTTTATCTGCATTATCAACGCGATCGCTCATGGCAGCTTTACGAATAATTTGTATCGTTGAGTTTTTAGCTGTTGTAATGATCGTCCAACATTCATCAGACATGTAAATTTGCTGTGTTAAATTATGTTCAAATTCTTGTTCGATTTGATCAATTAGGAAGTTTTCATAATCGTGTTTTTCATTAGAAATAGGTGCAACTCTAATTAATAATTTTGTCAAATTGATGCGCTCTAAATATAAAGTCATACGCTCGTAAGCCTGTAAACGTATTGGTAACGATTGCTTTTGATATTCTCTGTTCAATAAAAAATTACGTTTTTTGTCATTGTTTTTTATGTGCAATTCAAAAAAACTGTATGCCACAAATCCGGTAACTATGGCTGGTAAAGTATAACTTGCTAATTCTATAATTCTTGTAAAATCCATTTTAGTAATTTTTCAACAAAAATATACTTTTTGATGAGAAAACAATATTAATTTTATTGTATAAATAAAATGGAAACTTACTTTTGTGCACAATCGTTTAAATCGACTGATACACAATAAAAATGGAATCATACATTATAGTTTTGCTTTGTTTGGCTGCTTTTGCAGCAGGATTTATTGATGCAATTGTTGGCGGCGGCGGACTGATTCAAACTCCAATGGGATTGATTTTATTACCAAATCTGCCAGTTTCTACCGTTATTGGGACATTAAAATTACCGGCTTTTACCGGAACTGCTTTTGCGGCATTTCAGTATATGAAAAAAGTCGTGATTCAATGGAGATTATTGTTAATTATGATGTGTTTGGCAGTTCCGTCAGCATTTTTGGGTTCTACTTTATTGACTTATGTAAGCAATGATTTCATGAAACCGCTTTTATTGGTGGTTTTATCTCTTTTGTTGATTTATACTTATGCAAAGAAAAATTTCGGACAGCATGAAGCTAAAGATCATTCGCCAAAAATACAAATTCTTTATGCTGTTATAATTAGCATTATTGTTGGTTTTTATGACGGATTTATTGGTCCGGGAACCGGAAGTTTTTTTGTTCTTGCTTTTATTGCTTTAATGGGTTTTGATTTTTTGCACGCTTCGGCGAATGCTAAAATGGTAAATCTGGCAACAAACTTTGGTTCTATTTGTTTATTCATGCTAAAGGGCAAAATCATCTGGTCAATTGCAATTCCAATGGCGATCAGCAATGGACTCGGCGGATGGCTTGGCGCAAAACTGGCCATAAATAAAGGAAATGGTTTTATTCGGATTTTCTTTTTGGTTGTGGTTGTTGGGACTTTGATTCGATTTGCTTACGATGTGTTTTTTAAATAAGTTACTAAGGTTCTTAGTTTTTTTAACCATATAAGTAATAAAAGATATTATAAGTTGTTGGTTTTAACCAAAGTTTTAGAAATATAAGTAAATATTATAGTTTGAATTTAGCTAAGTTTTAGCAAGAATCTTAGAACCTTAGCAACTTAGTGACTCAGTAGCTTTAAGAACAATTGTTTGAATCTAGCCCACGATAGAGGCGGTATCCTCGTAATGAAATGGAGAGATATAGCCGAAAGCGGGAAACCAGACCTGATAAAATGCCTTTTGCGTGGCTTCAAAAAAAACTTTAGCACTTTAAAAACTTAGTGTCTTAGGAGCTTTTTTCCGCATCTTAGGAACTTTCTTTTTTAATTCTTATTTTTGCATAAAAGGAGAAAATTTTCATGCAAAAATATATTGACCAGCTCAACGAAGCACAACGACAACCCGTTCTGAAAAAAGACGGGCCAATGATTATTATTGCTGGTGCAGGCTCTGGAAAAACACGTGTTTTAACGATTAGAATTGCTTATTTGATGGCGCAGGGTGTTGATGCTTTCAATATTTTGTCGCTTACGTTTACGAATAAAGCTGCTCGTGAAATGAAGCACAGGATTTCGGATATTGTAGGAGCTACAGAAGCGAAAAACTTGTGGATGGGAACTTTTCACTCGATTTTTGCCCGTATTCTTCGTGCGGAATCAGATCATTTGGGATATCCGTCTAATTTTACCATTTACGATTCTCAGGATTCGGCGCGACTGATTTCTTCTATTATTAAGGAAATGCAGCTGGATCGTGATATCTATAAACCAAAACAAATTTTAGGTCGGATTTCGAGTTATAAAAATAGCCTGATTACGGTAAAAGCTTATTTTAATAATCCTGAATTGGTAGAGGCTGATGCAATGGCAAAAAGACCGCGATTGGGAGAAATTTATCAACAATATGTCGAGCGCTGTTTTAAGGCAGGAGCGATGGATTTTGATGATTTATTGTTAAAAACCAATGAGTTATTAACTCGTTTTCCTGAGGTTTTATCCAAATATCAAAATCGTTTTAGATATATTCTGGTTGATGAGTACCAGGATACAAATCACTCTCAGTATTTGATTGTTAGGGCTTTATCAGATAAATTTCAGAATATTTGTGTGGTTGGTGATGATGCGCAGAGTATTTATGCTTTTCGTGGTGCAAATATCAATAATATCCTGAATTTCCAGAAGGATTATGAGGGCGTAATCATGTTCCGTTTAGAGCAAAATTACCGTTCAACGAGAAATATTGTTGAAGCGGCAAATACTGTGATGGAAAATAACAAAACAAAACTGGATAAAGTTGTTTGGACAGCAAATGATTTTGGAGCAAAAATAAAAGTACACCGCAGTTTGACGGATGCCGAAGAAGGACGTTTTGTAGCCAGTACTATTTTTGAACAAAAAATGCAAAACCAATTGCACAATGGTGCGTTTGCGATTTTGTATCGTACTAATGCTCAGTCTCGTGCGATGGAAGATGCGTTGAGAAAGCGTGACATTCCGTATCGAATTTATGGGGGATTATCATTTTACCAACGTAAGGAAATCAAAGATGTTTTGTGTTATTTGCGTTTGGTGATTAACCCGAAAGATGAAGAAGCTTTGGTTCGTGTGATCAATTATCCAGCACGTGGAATTGGAGATACTACTGTTGAAAAACTTACGATTGCTGCCAATCATTACAAACGTTCGATTTGGGAAGTAATGGTAAATATTGATAAGATTGACTTGAAACTGAATTCGGGAACAAAGAACAAAATCAATGATTTTGTGACGATGATTCAGAGTTTTCAGGTGATTGATCAAAATCAGGATGCTTTTTATGTGACAGATTATGTGGCTAAAAAAACCGGGTTGGTTCAGGAATTGAAGAAAGATGCTACGCCGGAAGGAATGGCAAAAATCCAGAATATCGAGGAACTTTTAAATGGTTTAAAAGATTTTACCGATGGTCAGAAAGAAATTGACGGTGCAAGAGGGGCTTTGTCTGAATTTATGGAAGATGTAGCGCTTGCAACGGATTTGGATAAAGATACTTCTGATGAAGATCGTGTGGCGCTGATGACAATTCACCTGGCAAAAGGACTTGAATTTCCTCATGTTTTTGTGGTGGGAATGGAAGAAGATTTGTTTCCGAGTGCAATGAGTATGAGTACCAGAAGTGAATTGGAGGAAGAACGTCGTTTGTTTTATGTCGCTTTAACCCGTGCAGAACATCAGGCGTATTTGACTTATGCACAATCGCGTTACCGTTGGGGAAAATTGACAGATAGCGAACCATCTCGTTTTATTGAAGAAATTGATGGACAATATCTGGAATATCTAACTCCTGCAGAAAGTAATTACCGTTATAAATCACCAATTGATGGAGATATTTTTGGAGATATCGACAAATCGAAATTGCGTTTGGCAAAACCGGTAGGAGGAACTCCACCAAAATATATTACGGATAATGAACCAAAACCTGATTTAAATATTCGTAAATTGAAACCAGTTGCAGGAAATAATCCAAATAGCGCTGCGCCTAATTTATTCGATAGTAAGTTGACAATTGGAAATATTGTCATGCACGAACGTTTTGGAAAAGGTGAAGTAATCAATCTTGAAGGTGTTGGAGCTGATAAAAAAGCCGAGATAAAATTTGAAGTTGGAGGACTTAAAAAGCTATTGCTTCGATTTGCAAAATTGGATGTAGTTGGTTAAGAAAAGAGTATAGAAAATAGATGATAGAAAATAGATTTTTGAAACAGTCAATTTTTTATCACCTGATTTTATTTTCAACTCTCACGATTTTCATGACTTTTCAAGAGAATAAGAATATTTTAATTTAGAATTAAATATATTTTCGATTGAAATGTTGTTGTTTGTTTTAAAAACTTTAAAAGAATTAAAGATTAGTCTTTGTTCTATAATCTAACTTCTTTATTCTATAAAAAATGGCCGAATTCATAAAAATATATCCAGATAAACCCAGTGAAGCTGCAATTGCCAAAGTGGTAAAAGTTTTGCAAAACGGAGGTTTAGTAATTTATCCAACAGATACTGTTTATGGTTTAGGTTGTGATATTACAAATTCACGCGCTTTAGAAAAAATTGCAAAAATAAAAGGAGTTAAACTTGAGAAAGCTAATTTTTCATTTATCTGTCATGATTTAAGCAATCTTTCAGATTATGTACGTCAGATTGATACGGCGACTTTCAAAATACTGAAAAGAGCTTTGCCAGGACCTTATACTTTTATTTTACCGGGAAATAATAATCTTCCAAAAGAATTTAAAAAGAAAACTACAGTCGGAATTCGTGTTCCGGATAATAATATTGTTTTAGAAATTGTTCGTCAGTTAGGAAACCCAATTGTATCAACTTCTATTCGTGACGAAGATGATGTAATTGAATACACAACAGATCCTGAATTGATTTTTGAGAAATGGCAAAACCTTGTAGATCTTGTTATTGACGGTGGTTATGGAGATAATGTAGGTTCGACAATTATAGATTTATCAGAACATGAACCTGTAATTGTGAGAGAAGGAAAAGGAGATATCGGAATTTTGTAAAAAAAAACTTAAATCGTATAAAAGTTAAAAATAAAATAACTAACTTTAGTATTAGTTAAAATTTAGTTAGTTAATTTAAAAATAATGCATTCTTGATTTACATTAATTGGTTATTAAAGAATTAAGAAAACATAAAAGCAGGTCAATTGACCTGCTTTTTTTATTTAATGAAGTATGTAAAAGCTAAAATTATTTAGCCTGTTTTTTCATTTCTTTTTCAATCATATCATAGAATTGATCGATTTTTGGCATAACCACAATACGAGTTCTTCTGTTACGAGCTTTGTTTTCCGGAGTATCATTAGCAACTAATGGTACATAAGAGCTTCTTCCGGCAGCAATTAATTTTGCAGGATTTACACCAAGATCATTTGTTAATACACGAACGATAGAAGTAGAACGTTTAACACTTAAATCCCAGTTGTCTAACAAAACACCATTGCTTTTGTAAGGAACGTCATCTGTGTGACCTTCAACCATACATTCAAAATCAGGTTTGTCGTTTACAACTTTTGCAACTTTAGCCAAAACAGATTTTGCTTTATCACTTACTTCATAGCTACCGCTTTTAAATAATAATTTATCTGCGATAGAAATAAATACAACTCCTTTTTCTACGTTGATTTCGATATCCGGATCATTAATTCCAACTGCTCCTTTTAAACTAGTAACTAACGCTAATGTTACGCTATCCTTTTTAGTTAAAGCATCTTGAAGTCTGGATATTTTTAAATCTTTTTCTTTTAAGCTTTCTAGAGATTTTTCTAGATTTTCAGCACCTTTAGTAGTTAAAACTGTTAAATCTTTAGAACTATTGATTAAGTCTTGATTGTGTGCTTTATAACTTTCAGCAGTAGCTGCTAATCCTGCTTTTTCTTCCAGACAAGAATTTAATTTAACTGTGCAAGAGTTTAATAAATCTTGTGTCTCTTTGTTCTTAGCTTCTAATGCTGCATATTGCTTTTTCGATACACACGATGTTAAAGCCATTAATACTGATAGTGCGATAACTATTTTTCTCATAGGTATTATATTTAATTAAACGTTGATTACAAATTTAGTTTTTAATATTTTGAATACTGTTAAAGATATCTTTAAATACAGTCATTTTCTTTATATAATACAAGTAAACGATACTTTTTACGGTATAGTATTGCTGTATTTGAAAATCTTTTCGTTCTCTTAGATATTTTAAAGATATGCAATAAAATGAAAAATGTGCCTTTAATATTGCAAAAGTATGTTTGAATTTTCCTTGTGTCAAAAATCGGATTCCGGCAATACCGTCCAAAATCATTCGGAAGAATATTACCCAGAACAATCCTTTTTTAGGCAGGTTTTTGACAAGCATTAATAAGGAATTCCTGAAATTCAAAAATGTTTTTTTGGGATTTCCTTGCTGTAAAGTTGCTCCGCCAACATGATAAACAACAGATTGTGAATTGTATTTGATAATATGACCTTCATTTGAAGCCCTCCAGCATAAATCGATTTCTTCCTGGTGCGCAAAAAAAGTTTCATCAAAACCTCCTAATTCATGATAGGCTGCTTTTCTGATAAAAAAACAAGCGCCGGAAGCCCAGAATAATTCGCAATTATCATTGTATTGGCCATTGTCTTTTTCGACAGTATCAAAAATACGGCCGCGGCAATAAGGAAAACCATATTTGTCAATAAAACCACCGGCAGCACCGGCATATTCAAAGTATTCTTTATTTTTAAAATCTAAAATTTTAGGCTGAATTATAGCAGTTTGATTTTCTTTATCAAACATTTCAATAATGGGTTTCAGCCAATTTTCTGTTACTTCAATATCTGAATTTACTAAAGCATAAATTTCAGCATCAACATGTTTTAAAGCATCATTATAACCTTTTGCAAAGCCATAATTACCACTATTTTGTATAATTTTTATTGTAGGGAAATTTTGTTTTACGAAATTTACAGAATCGTCTGTAGAAGCGTTATCAGCTACGTATATTTGTGCATCTTCTGAAAATTGAATAACAGAAGGTAAAAATTGTTCTAACAATTTTACTCCGTTCCAATTTAAAATGACAACAGCTATTTTATCCAAAGGTAATTTTTATTTATAAGTATTATTTATTTGTTATAATCCGGCAAGTCTCGTAAAAACTGGTATTTTTCGTTTTCAAAATCCATTTGGCAATAAAAATGGCTAAGACCATTCGTTACATTCAAAAACCGTGCCTGCATTGTCATATTATAACGGGCAATTTGATCAAAAGTTGCCTGAGAAATTTTTACTTCCGGCGCTTTGCATTCTACCAATATATGTATAGAACCATCAGAATTAAAAACCACAACATCATACCGTTTTCGTAATCCGTTGACCGTTAAAACTTTCTCTACATTTATTAGTGATTTAGGGTATTTTTTTTCATTTATCAGAAAATGAACAACATGTTGGCGAACCCATTCTTCGGGAGTAAGAATGATAAATTTTTTCCTGATTTCATCAAAAATAGACACTTTATTTTCGCTATTTTTGAATCGGAAAGTATAAGTAGGAAAATTTAATTTAAGCATAAGGCAAAAATATAAAAATGGTTTCAGGTTTCAGGTAAAACTTGAAACTTTAAACTAGAAACAAAAGAATTGAATGGATGAAGTTGTAAAAATTGTCAATGATATAAAGGCGGGAAATATAAAACCGATTTATTTTTTAATGGGCGAAGAGCCTTATTATATTGACAAATTATCTGAATATATTGAGCAGAATATCCTTTCCGAAGAAGAAAAAGGATTCAATCAAACGGTATTATATGGCAGGGATGTTTCTGTAGAAGATATTGTTTCAACGGCTAAGCGCTATCCTATGATGGCTGACCGTCAGGTTGTTATTGTAAAAGAAGCACAAGATTTATCCAGAACAATAGATAAAATAGAATCATATGTCAATAATCCGATGGAAACAACGGTTCTTGTTTTTTGTTATAAATACAAAACACTTGATAAACGTAAAAAAGTAACCAAACTATTGGCTCAAAATGGAGTTGTTTACGAAAGCAAAAAACTATACGAAAATCAGGTTGGCGATTGGATAAAACGCGTTCTGGCCGGAAAAAAATACACAATTGACCCAAAAGCAAACGCTATGTTAGTGGAGTTTTTAGGCACAGATTTAAGTAAAATCAATAATGAATTAGAGAAGTTACAGATTATTTTACCGCAAGGAACCGTAATTACACCCCAGCATATTGAAGAAAATATTGGTTTTAGTAAAGATTATAATGTTTTCGAGCTTCGAAAAGCAATCGGAGAACGCAATCAGATAAAAGCCTATAAAATTGCAGAAAATTTTGCACACAATCCTAAAGAATATCCATTAGTAATGACAACAGGATTGGTTTTCGGATTTTTTATTCAGCTTTTAAAGTACCACGGACTTAAAGATAAAAATCCTAAAAATGTGGCAGCTGCAATTGGTGTAAATCCTTATTTTTTAAAAGAATACGATTTGGCAATAAAAAATTACCCAATGCGAAAAGTCAGCCAGATTGTTGGTGCCTTACGCGATGTAGATGTTAAAAGTAAAGGAGTAGGAGCGAATGCATTGCCACAGTCAGATTTGTTAAAAGAAATGCTGTACAAAATATTTAATTAAGCCACGAAAATTCACGATATTTGCACTTCTAAAAATAAATCACATTAAAAAATAATTATTTCAATTATGGGAATGAATAAAAATACCGTTTTAGGATGGGCTACTTTTATAATGATACTTATGGGATTGTTACTTATAGGTCTTGGAGCTTTTAGATACAGCGAAGTATCAGGCTGGGGATTTGTAGCCGTTGGTGTTGGCTTTTTTGCAAATGCCTGGGTTTTTAATGCTTTGAAAGGAAGAGTTTAAATCAAACTAAATTTCAATAAAATAGAATAATAAATATATAAAATATAAAAAATGTCAGACGATAAGAAAGTAATTTTCTCAATGCAGAAATTGAGCAAAACCTATCAGGGAGCAGACAAGCCGGTGCTTAAAAATATTTACTTAAGCTTTTTTTACGGAGCTAAAATTGGTATTTTGGGACTTAATGGTTCTGGAAAATCTTCTCTGTTAAAAATTATTGCAGGTGTAGATAAAAATTATCAGGGTGATGTTGTATTTCAGCCAGGTTACACAGTTGGTTATTTAGAACAAGAGCCTATTCTTGATGATTCTAAAACCGTTATCGAAATTGTTCGCGAAGGAGCTGCAGAAACTATGGCTGTTCTGGAAGAATACAACCAAATTAATGATTTATTTGGTCTTGAAGAGAACTATTCAGATCCTGATAAAATGGATAAGTTGATGGATCGTCAGGCCGCTTTACAAGACAAAATTGATGCTCTTGGCGCTTGGGAAATCGATACCAAACTAGAAATTGCAATGGATGCATTGCGTACGCCGGAAGGTGATACGCCTATAAAAAACCTTTCAGGAGGAGAGCGTCGTCGTGTAGCTTTATGCCGTTTGTTATTGCAACAGCCTGATGTACTGTTACTTGATGAGCCTACCAACCACTTAGATGCTGAATCTGTACTTTGGTTAGAGCAGCATTTAGCACAATATGCAGGAACTGTAATTGCGGTAACGCACGATAGATATTTCCTTGATAATGTAGCAGGTTGGATTCTTGAGTTAGATAGAGGAGAAGGAATTCCTTGGAAAGGAAATTATTCTTCTTGGTTAGACCAAAAATCAAGCCGTATGGCACAAGAAGAAAAAGTAGCATCTAAACGTAGAAAAACTTTAGAGCGTGAGCTTGACTGGGTTCGTCAGGGAGCAAAAGGCCGTCAGACTAAACAAAAAGCACGTTTACAGAATTACGACAAATTATTGAACGAAGACCAAAAACAACTGGATGAAAACTTGGAAATCTATATTCCGAACGGTCCACGTTTAGGAACGAATGTTATTGAAGCTAAAAATGTAGCAAAAGCTTTTGGAGATAAATTATTGTATGATAATTTAAATTTCACTTTGCCGCAAGCCGGAATTGTTGGAATTATTGGGCCAAATGGTGCTGGTAAATCGACCATTTTTAAAATGATTATGGGCGAACAAGCGACAGATAGTGGAGAATTTTCTGTTGGAGAAACTGTAAAAATTGCTTACGTAGATCAATCTCACTCTAATATTGATCCGAATAAATCGATTTGGGAAAACTTCGCAGATGGTCAGGAATTAATTATGATGGGCGGAAAGCAAGTAAATTCAAGAGCCTATTTATCTCGTTTCAATTTTGGTGGAGGAGAGCAAAATAAAAAAGTATCCATGTTATCTGGGGGTGAGCGTAACCGTTTGCACCTTGCAATGACATTAAAAGAAGAAGGAAACGTACTTTTACTGGATGAGCCTACGAATGATTTAGATGTAAACACACTTCGTGCACTTGAAGAAGGTTTGGAGAATTTTGCAGGTTGTGCCGTTATTATTTCGCACGACAGATGGTTCTTAGATAGAATCTGTACGCACATTCTGGCTTTCGAAGGAGATTCTGAAGTTTACTATTTCGAAGGAGGTTTCTCTGAATATGAAGAAAATAAAAAGAAACGTTTAGGTGGTGATTTAACTCCAAAACGTTTGAAATACAGAAAGTTGATTAGATAGTTTTTAATAAACTTCTCCCGAAGCCTCGGGATAAAAATCCCAATTCCAACTTAAAAACTGGAGTTTGGGATTTTTTATGTTTTTAAGACAAAGTTTTGTCATTTCGCAGAACGAGAAATCTCCGCAAGTAGCTCGACAATTAAATTAAAATATTTTAGAATTTTCAATTGGAATTTTTAGGAGCTATTTCCTGCTATCCACTTGTATCTTTTATTTTTCTAAAGAAAAAAAATAAAAGGATAACGCTTCTATCAGGGCTAGGGCAGTAGGTTTCATAATAAATTTAGTTTTTCTATAATCTTGTCAGACTGAGCGAAGTCGAAGTCCCGCAAAGAAATAAATAAAGTATATTATAGAACTACTTGCGAAGATCTCTCCTCCGTCGAAATGACAATATTGGGCAAAAGTTGGAATTTGGAATTTTTTAAAAATTGGAATTTAAAGAAACTTCGCCTTCAATTCCGGAGTAGGAATCATACAGCTTTCTTTTTTGCCGTACCATTTGTAACGGTTTTTAGCAATATAATCGTAAACAAAATTTCGTAGTTTTTCCGGGAATATTTTTAAAACAGAAATCAAATTATAAATTCCGCCAAGTTCTTCAGCGATCTCAATAGCGGCAGTAGATTTATAATAATAAGCAACGCCAGGATTGTATAAAATAATACTGTCAATTTTAGTTTGGTCAACACCTATATATTTGCAAATCTCAATTCCCAATTCTGATTGCAAAGCTACAAAACGGAAAATGTCTTTTTTATCGTGTTTGATAACAAACTGGACTGCGTTGTTACATAAATTGCAAACACCATCGAAGAGGATTATTTTTTTGTCTTGTGGAAGGTTCGGCATTTTGTGTGTTTTACTAAAAGCTTTGTCAAAGTTTTAAACTTTGACAAAGCTAACCTCTAGTTATTATTAGATCATTGATTAAACTTATGAAAACAGATATTTTAATAAATTTTATAAATCAAAACCAGCTTTCATAAACTATTCATAAATAATTTTCTTGAAAATTTCATCTTCCTAATCGTATTCTTGAAAATCATTCCTTAAATCGCTTTATTTCAATTTTTAAATTATTTTTACATTTTTAATGACAGAAACTGCGACAGAAAACTGAAAACTTACTTTTTCCCAGCCTCAACAAATTCCAATTCATCTAGACTTACTTTAGAGGTAAAAATCCCATAATTTACTGTTGCTTTATTTTTTTCGATTGAATCGATACTTCCAACAGATCTTCCGTCGAGCATTCTTACTCTGTCACCAACTTTTAAAACTGGTTTGGGTTTCTCGATAACGGGTTTCAGTTTCTTCTCTTTTTTCTCTTTTCTAATTTCTTCAACCTGAACGGTGACTTCGGCAATAACCTCTTTTTTCTTTTCGATTATAGCTTTGGTTTCTTTTGGAGTTGCTTTTTTACGTTTTGAATTTTCAATTTCTATAATTTTCAAAAATTCTCCAATCAATTCTTTTTTGTTTTTATTGTTGAAATATTTCTCCGAGATATCTTCGATTTTCTGTCCAATGTAAATCGTTTTTTGATTGCTATCATATAATTCCTGATAGCTTTCTAATTTCTGTTTGATTTTTACATTGATGTTTTCCATCTTTTTGCTTTCTTCACGAGCCCGGGTTTCTTCTTCTTTCAAATTAATAGAAGTTTTTTCCAATTTTGAACGCTCTTTTTGAAGTGTTGCAATCGTTTTATCAAAACGAACTTTTCCAACTTCGATTTTCTTTTTCGCACGATTAATTAATCCAAACGGAATTCCGTTTTTCAAGGCGACTTCAAAAGTAAACGAACTTCCGGCCTGACCTAAAGCCAGTTTGTACATGGGTTCTAATGATTTTTCATCAAACATCATATTCGCATTTGTTGCAAAAGGCAATTCGTTTGCGAGAATTTTCAAATTTGAATAATGGGTTGTAATAATTCCGAAAGCTTCACGATGGTAAAATTCTTCCAGAAAAATTTCTGCCAAAGCGCCACCCAATTCCGGATCAGAACCTGTACCGAATTCGTCAATTAAAAACATGGTTTTCTTGTTGCATTTCTTCAAGAAATAATTCATGTTTTTTAATCGGTAACTATAAGTACTTAAATGATTTTCAATAGATTGATTGTCTCCAATATCCGTTAAAATTCTATCAAACAAGAAAGTTTCGCTGCGTTCATGAACCGGAATCAACATTCCTGATTGTAACATTAATTGCAATAAACCAACTGTTTTAAGCGAAATTGTTTTTCCTCCCGCGTTTGGTCCTGAAATGACAATAATTCGGTTATCTTGTTTTAATTCAATAGTTTGCGGATGCGTAACCTCGTTTTTTTGCTTGTTATTCAAATACAAAATAGGATGATAAGCTTCTCTAAAAAACAATCTTCTTTCTTCTGTAATCGTTGGTAATATTCCGTTGATTCTATTGGCGTATTTTGCTTTTCCGGCCACAACGTCAATATCACTCAAAAACTCCTGATATTCAATTAGTAATGGTAAATAAGGACGAATCTGATTTGATAATTGTTTTAGAATTCTGGTGATTTCTTCTTTTTCTTCGTATTCAAGATTGGCTAGTTCTCTTGAATATTGCAACGTTGCTTCTGGTTCGATATAAGCAATACTTCCGGTTTTAGAACTTCCTAAAATAGAACCTTTTACTTTACGGCGATACATTGCTAAAACCGCTAAAACTCTACGGTTTTGCACAAAACTTTCCTTAATATCGTCAAGATATCCAAGGCTATTGTTGTGAGAAAGTGCAACTCCAAAACTTTGGTTTACTTTACCGCGAACAATATTCATATTTTGGCGAATGCTTAATAAAGCAGGCGAAGCGTTGTCTTTGATTTCGCCATATTTATCTACAATTGCATCAATTAGCGTAACAATATCTTTGGTGTATTCAACTCTTGAGGCTCTTGCATTTAGGTTTGGATAATAATCATCAAATTTTTTAAGGAAATTCAATAAGAAATTCGAAGTTGACGAAAGTGTTGCAATTTTTCTAAAACTGCCTACTTCCAGAAAACTATCTTCGATGGCTAAAAACTTAATTTCGTGCGTTATGGCGTCAAATCCGTGATTCGGAATGGCGTTGTTATTTTGAAAAGACGAAACATATTCTGATGTCTGCATCAAAGCCTGCATCAAAGTTTCTTTATCTCTAAATGGTGTTATTTGTAAAGCTTTTTCTTTTCCAATATCTGTATTACAGCCGGCTGAAATGGTTTCGAGCACTGTTGGAAATTGTAAATCTTGTAATGTTTTTTCGGTAATACTAATCATTTAATTCCTTTAATAAAGTACGTACAAAAGTACGAAAATAGTGTGATTGAATTCTACAAAGTTTTTGTCTAAATTTTGTGACTTTGTAAATATGATTTTACTTAAAAATTTCTGAAATTCGCAATAAAAAATTATGGACGTAAAAATGCATTCTTCCTGGAAACCAGTTTTAAATGAAGAATTTGAAAAATCCTATTTCAAAGAATTAATTGCTTTTGTAAAATCTGAATATGCTACAAAAATTTGTTATCCAAAAGGAAATCAAATTTTTTCAGCTTTTGACCATTGTCATTTTGATCAGGTAAAAGTTGTTATCATTGGTCAGGATCCTTATCACGGTCCTAATCAGGCAAATGGATTGTGTTTTTCTGTTAATGACGGAATTCCTTTTCCTCCATCTCTTCAAAATATTTTCAAAGAAATTGAAACTGATTTAAATAAACCAATGCCTAAAACCGGTAATCTGGAACGTTGGGCAGATCAGGGTGTTTTTCTTTTAAACGCTACGTTAACAGTTCGCCAATCTGAAGCTGGAAGTCATCAGGGAAAAGGTTGGGAAAAATTTACAGATGCTGTAATTAAACAAATTTCTGCTGAAAAAGAAAATGTTGTGTTTTTGCTTTGGGGAGGTTTTGCCCAAAAGAAAGCAGCTTTGATAGACGCTTCCAAACATCATATTTTAAAATCCGGACATCCTTCGCCTTTAAGCGCTAATAGAGGATTTTGGTTTGGCAACAAACATTTTAGTCTGACAAATGCCTTTTTGAAATCAAAAGGGATGAAAGAGATTGAGTGGTAAATTTAAACACTAATTACACACAGATTTACACTAATTTCAAATCTTGATATTTTTCATCTCGATTTTTCATAATCTTGTCATTTCGAGGAACGAGAAATCACACTAGTAATTCCGTACAGAACATTGCTAATCTTTGTCGGGTTTCGAGTGTGATTTCTCGTTCCTCGAAATGACAAAAAAACTCAATTGATCTAGAGTTTGTGGACTATTTTTCTACAGGTTTTTTTATAATCTCGTCTAAAATTGCTTTATCTTCAAAATTGATTACTTTTAAAATAATCTCTTGATTCTTAGCTGTTTTTCCTTCAATTATATACAATTTTCCTTTTTTGAAAGGAACATTACTTTGGTCAAAATCAACATCTCCATAAGTCAAAGTGCTTTTTACATCAGCCGTATCAACCCATTTTTCGTTTAAAGTCTGAATTGCTTTTTCAGAATATTGAAATGGTTTTGTTCTAAGATTATTCAAAACTCTGGCGTTCGGAAAATAGTTGCAACGGGTATCTTTTCCACTGAAAACAAGGGCTACAAAAAAGCATCCCATAACTAATCCAATCAAATAATAAGCAAAACGATGTACGAACTTCATGAAATAAATTTTTTGCAAAGGTACATTAAAGTTCCTTTAAAATACAAGTAAATTAATATCGTTATCCGGCAAATCGAACCATTCGCCAATAGCTTTATTTGTTAGGATTCCGTGGTATAAATAAATTCCGTTTTTAAGTCCTTTATTACATCTTATCGCACTTTCTAAACCACCGTCTTCCGCTATTTGAAGTAAGTATGGAGTTAATATATTACTAATTGATAATGAGGCAGTTTTGGAATATCTTGACGGAATATTAGGTACACAATAATGCAAGACATTACTTTTTATAAACGTAGGTTTTTCGTGAGTTGTAACTTCTGAAGTTTCAAAACAACCTCCGGTATCAATACTGACATCAACAATAACAGCGCCTTTTTTCATGTGTTCAACCATCGTTTCCGTAACGATAATCGGGCAGCGTTCTTTTCCTCGCATGGCGCCAATTGCAACATCACAACGTCTTAAAGCTTTTAATAATGCTTTTTGCTGTACTGTAGATGTAAAAATTCTTTGGTTTAAATTGTTTTGTAAACGGCGTAATTTGGTAATCGAATTATCAAAAACTTTTACGTTTGCGCCTAAACCAATTGCGGTTTTTGCGGCAAATTCGCCAACTGTTCCAGCGCCTAAAATCACAACTTCAGTAGGAGGGACGCCGGTAATATTCCCGAATAAAAGCCCTTTCCCAAATTCATCTGTAATCATTAATTCGGCTGCAATTAATATTGAAGCTGTTCCGGCAATTTCACTTAACGATTTTACAGCAGGATAAGATCCGTCTTCGTCTTTGATATATTCAAAAGCAAGAGCTGTTATCTTTTTTTGCGCTAAAGCTTCAAAATAAGTTTTCTTTTTTGTTTTTAATTGTATGGCCGAAATGATGATGGTTTCAGGATTAATCATCTCAATTTCAGCTAATGTTGGCGGTTCAACTTTAAGCAGCATCGGACAGCCAAATACTTTTTTAGTATCGTTTGTAACTTCTGCTCCGGCATCAGAATATTCTTTATCTGAATAACTTGAACTTTCTCCGGCTCCAGCTTCAATCATAACCCTGTGTCCTTCGTAGGTTAAGGAGTTTACTGCGTCCGGAGTCAGGCAAATACGACGTTCCTGGTAACTGGTTTCTTTCGGAATTCCTATGAAAAGTTCTCTTTTGAATCGACCAATTTCAAGTTTTTCTTCTTGTGGCAACAATTGTTGTTTCGTAAATGGAGTTAAGGTTATTGACATGGGTTCTGCAAAAAATTAAGAGTACAAATTACGTAAAAAGTTTTAAAATCAATGTAAAAATTCTGCTAATACTACTTTAATATTAGATCATTATTTTTTCCATTTTAATGTCGGCTCTTTCGTAGCTCACATCTCCTAATGGAACTTCAACAAAACCAAATTTTTCATATAAATGAAGTGCCGGCAATAAAATTCTGTTTGAGTATAAAATTAGTTTTCGGATATTATTTTCTTCGGCTACAGCCATACAATGAATTAATAATTTATTTCCGATTCCAAGACCTTGTGCTTTATCTGAAACGGCCATTTTACTCAATTCATAAGTAGTATCATCAATTTTCATTAAAGAAATGGTTTCCAGGATTTCATCGTTATATTTAGCGTAAAATATCAGTCCGCCTTTATCAATAATTTCTTCTTGCGGATTCGAAAGTACCAATTCATCTTTTTCCTCAATTTTGAAATATTTTTGAAGCCATTCTATATTTAAGGTTTTTATTGGTTCTTTTAGATCGGGTGAAAATGGGATTATTTCTACTGTATTTTGAAGGTTCATATATATGTCGTTTCGCAGAGATTCGCTAAGTTTTCGAAGATTCACAAAGCTTTTTAAAATTTATTTGTGTTTCTCTGTGTAATTTTCGTGAATCTAGGTGGAATATTTATTCTAATTTTAAACTTCGTTTTCCATCAGCCAATAACTCAATTGTAACTAGAGAATGTTCTTTGGGAATTAAACTGGCAATTTTTTCAGACCATTCAATAAAACACCAGTTTCCGGAATACAAATAATCATCAACGCCCATATCAAGCGCTTCGGTTTCTTTGTTTAATCTGTAAAAATCAAAATGATAAACGATTTGATTGTTAGAAGTGTAGTATTCGTTAACTAAAGAAAATGTTGGACTGCTGGTTGCATCTTCAACTCCTAAACTTTTACATAATTGTTTGATTAAAGTAGTTTTTCCAACACCCATTTCTCCGTTAAAAAGAATTATTTTCTTTGGGTTTTGAGCTAAAATTTGCTCTGTTACTTCTTTGATTTGATCTAATGAAAAAACGATATTCATTGTTTATTAATTTATTAAATAGTCTCAGTCGCAGTTTTCAGTCTCAGTTAAAACTGAAAACTGCGACTGAAAACTTTCTTATTTCGGGTTAAATACCAAAAACGGAATAATCATTTCTTCAAGCGAAATTCCACCATGTTGATATGTGTTTTTGTAATAACTTACATAATGATTGTAGTTGTTTACGTAGGCCAAAAAAAAATCATTTTTGGCAAAAATAAACGAACTGCTCATATTTATTGCAGGCAAACCAATGTCTTTTGGCTCTTTTACAACATATACGTCCTTATATTCGTACGTTAAACTACGGCCTGTTTTATAACGCAAATTTAGACTTGTATTTTTATCTCCAACTACTTTTGACGGATTTTTTACATTAATTGTTCCGTGATCTGTGGTCAGGATTAATTTGAAACCTAATAATTGCGCTTGTTGAATAATCTCTAAAAGCGGAGAATTTTTAAACCAGCTTAAAGTTAGGGAACGATACGCTTTATCGTCAGAAGCAAGTTCTTTTACGACTTCCATTTCGGTTTTTGCGTGCGATAACATGTCGACAAAATTGTAAACAATAGTCACTAAATCATTGCCTTTTAAAGCTTTGAAGTTTTCTGCTAGTTTTTTACCGCCGGCATAATTAGTTATTTTGAAATAATCTTCCTTAAGATTTAATCCTAAACGTTTCAGTTGAGCAGAAAGAAACTCGGCTTCATAAAGGTTTTTCCCGCCGTCTTCGACATCATTTTTCCAATATTGCGGAAATTGTTTTTCCATTTCTATAGGCAGTAAACCGGAGAAAATTGCATTTCTGGCGTATTGTGTCGCTGTTGGAAGAATCGAGAAATAAGGAACTTCTTTTTCTAATTTATAATAGTTAGAAACCACTGTTTCAAAGGATTTCCATTGATCGTAACGTAAATTATCAATTACAACAAACAAAATAGGCTTGTCTTTCTTTTTGATTTCCGGAAGGACTAATTCCTTAAATAAATTATGGGACTGAATAGGTTTATCTGCTTTTGGTGCAAACCAGTCTTCGTAATTTCTTTCTATATATTTTCCGAATTGCGAATTCGCTTCAACCTTTTGAGATTCAAGGATTTCTATCATTCCCTGATCGTTGATGTTTTCAAGTTCGAGTTCCCAGAAAATCAATTTTTTATACAATTCAACCCAATCTTCAAATGAATTAACCATCGCTAATTCCATTGAAATTTTTCTGAATTCCTTTTGGTAATCTAAAGTTGTTTTTTCGGAAATTAATCTGGAATGATCCAGATTTTTCTTCAAACTCAATAAAATCTGATTAGGATTTACTGGTTTTATCAAATAATCAGCAATTTTAGATCCAATGGCTTCTTCCATTATATATTCTTCTTCACTTTTGGTGATCATAATCATCGGAATGGCTGATTTTTTTTCTTTCATTTCCGAAAGTGTTTCCAAACCGCTCATTCCGGGCATGTTTTCATCTAAAAAAACAATATCAAAATTGTCTTCTTCAAATAATGAAATAGCGTCCAGACCGTTATTACAAGTAGTTACAGCGTAATTTTTTTTCTCGAGAAATAATATATGTGGCTTTAAAAGATCGATTTCATCGTCGACCCAAAGTATTTTTATCTTGTCCATAAAAGAATTTAATTTTGATGCAATTTAATGGTATAGAACTTAAAAAGTATTAAAAATAGTATAAATTTAATAATAAAGAAAGTAGTTTTTGTCTGGAAATTGGCTTTTTTTATATTAAATATGAAGTTTTTAATGAAAATTAATTTCTTAACTTTTAAATAAAAAACACCAAGCGGTTTATAGTTAATTACTTATATTTGTTGACCTAAAAATAACCAAATAGTGACTCATATTAATAAGTTAAAAATATTCAATGATCCCATTTACGGGTTTATTTCCATCCCGAACGAACTTATTTACGACTTAATTCAACATCCTTATTTTCAGCGTTTACGCCGTATTTCGCAAATGGGATTATCGTATTTGGTTTATCCCGGTGCCAATCATACGCGTTTTCATCACGCTTTGGGATGTATGCATTTGATGCAAAAAGCTATTGAAACGCTTCGTTTTAAAGGTGTTGCGATTTCCAATGATGAAGAATGTGCTTTGTTGATCGCCATTTTACTACACGATATTGGTCATGGTCCGTTTTCGCATGCAATGGAAAAAAGTATTGTTGAAGATGTGAATCACGAAGCTATTTCGTTGTTATTTATGAACCAGTTAAATAAAGAATTTAACGGGAAACTAAGTTTGGCTATTCAGGTTTTTAAAGGGGATTATCACAGGAAATTCATGTTGCAATTGATTTCAAGTCAATTAGATATGGATCGAATGGATTATTTAAAACGTGATAGTTTTTATACCGGAGTTGCAGAAGGAAACGTTAATTCTGAACGATTGATTCAGATGATGAATGTGGTTGACGGCGTTTTGGTAATTGAGGAAAAAGGAATTTATTCTGTCGAAAAATTTCTGCTTTCACGACGATTAATGTACTGGCAGGCTTATTTGCATAAAACGAGTTTGGTGGCCGAATTAATTTTGATGAAAGTGCTGAAAAGAGCGAAAGAATTAACGTTAAAAGGAATAAATCTGCCTTGCAGCGAACCTCTTTTGTATTTTATGCAAAATAAAGTGGCTTTGGAAGATTTTGATGCCGAAAAGTTGGATTTATTCTCTCAACTTGATGATTTTGATATTATTAGCGCTTTAAAAACCTGGCAAAAACATCCTGATTTCATCCTTTCTACTTTAAGTAAAATGATCATTAACAGAGATTTACTAAAAATAAAATTGAGCGCAGATAAAATTCCGATGGAAGAATCCCAATCTTTAAAAGAAGAATTTGCTAATGCGCACCATATTACGCAATTAGAAGCCGGATATTTTATTTTTAGAGGAAAAATTAAAAATCAGGCTTATAGTAAAGAAGCTGAACCGATACGAATTTTGAAAAAAGATAAAACAATTGAAGATGTTGTAGAAGCATCTGATCAGCTGAATTTGAAATCGTTATCTAAATTGGTGACAAAATATTACATCTGTTTTCCAAAACAACTTATCTAAAATTAACATTTAAAATCTATTTTTTATATTTTTGTCGCAATGAAATTTACAGCAGAACAAATAGCAGGAATTTTAGAAGGAGAAGTTGTTGGGAATCCCAATGCAGAAGTTTCTCGCTTATCTAAAATTGAAGAAGGCGAGGAAGGATCGCTTACTTTTTTAGCTAATCCGAAATATATCAACTACATATATACTACCAGAGCTTCAGTAACGATTGTTAATGACAGCTTTGTACCTGAACAGGAAATTACTACAACTTTAATAAAAGTGGAAGATGCTTATGCGTCTTTTTCTAAACTTTTGCAGTTTTACAACCAGGTAAAATTGAATAAAAACGGAGTAGAACCGCAGTCTTTTATGTCTGAAGGAACTAAACATGGTGAAAATTTATATTTAGGAAGCTTTAGTTATATAGGACAAAATGTGATTCTTGGCGACAACGTAAAAATTTACCCCAACAGTTTTATTGGCGATAATGTTGTTATTGGCGATAATGTGTATATTTTTGCAGGCGCTAAAATTTATTCTGAAACAATAATTGGTAACAATTGTACCATTCATTCAGGGACTATAATTGGTGCGGATGGTTTTGGTTTTGTACCAAATGAAGAAGGTGTATATAGTAAGGTTCCTCAAATTGGGAATGTTATTATTGAAGATAACGTAGATATTGGTGCCAATACTACAATCGACAGAGCAACTCTTGGTTCTACAATTATTAGAAACGGAGTTAAATTAGACAATCAGATCCAGATTGCCCATAATGTAGAAATTGGTCGAAATACCGTAATTGCAGCACAATCTGGTGTTGCAGGTTCTACAAAAATTGGAGAAAACTGTATGATTGGCGGGCAGGTTGGTATCGCAGGCCATTTGGTTATAGGTAATAATGTAAGGCTTCAGGCTCAATCGGGCGTAGCAAGAAATATCAAAGATGATGAAGTTTTGCAAGGATCTCCATCATTAGGATATGGCGATTTTAATAAATCGTATGTCCATTTTAAGAATTTACCTAAAATTGTGGCCGAAGTTGAAGAATTAAAAAAACAAATAATAAACCCAAAAAATGGAAATAATGGTTAAACAGAAGACCATCAAAAATGAAATTTCACTAACAGGAGTTGGATTACATACTGGAAAAGAAGTTACAATGACTTTTAAACCTGCTCCAATTAATAATGGTTTCACTTTTGTAAGAGTAGATTTGCAAGGTCAACCAGTCATTGAGGCTGATGCTAATTATGTTGTTAATACGCAAAGAGGTACTAATTTAGAAAAATTAGGCGTAAAAATTCAAACTCCGGAACACGTTTTAGCTGCGTTAGTTGGTTGTGATCTGGATAATGTTATCATAGAATTAAATGCTTCTGAACTTCCTATTATGGATGGTTCTTCAAAATATTTTGTTGAAGCAATCGAAAACGCAGGTATCGAAGAGCAAGACGCGAAACGTAATGTTTATGTAGTAAAAGAAGTTATTTCGTTTACTGATGAAACTACCGGAAGCGAGATCCTGGTGATGCCTAGCGACGATTATCAAGTAACTGCAATGGTAGATTTTGGTACTAAAGTTTTAGGTACTCAAAATGCTACTATGAAAAGTATAGCCGATTTTAAAGAGGAAATTGCTAATTCCAGAACTTTTAGTTTCTTACACGAATTAGAATCTTTATTAGAAAACGGACTTATAAAAGGTGGCGATTTAAATAACGCTATTGTATATGTAGATAAAGAAATTTCTGAGTCTACAATGGAAAATTTAAAGAAAGCTTTTGGAAAAGACAAAATTTCGGTTAAACCAAATGGTGTTTTAGACAACCTTACTTTACATTATCCAAACGAAGCTGCAAGACATAAATTGCTAGATGTTGTGGGAGATTTATCTTTGATTGGTGTTAGAATTCAGGGAAAAATTATCGCTAACAAACCTGGGCATTATGTAAATACTCAGTTTGCCAAAAAAATGGCGAAAATCATTAAAATAGAGCAAAGAAACCACGTGCCGGTTTATGACTTAAATCAAGAGCCTTTGATGGATATCCATAAAATTATGGCTGTTTTACCTCACAGACCTCCATTTTTATTGATCGACAGAATTATCGAAATGTCTGACAGTCATGTGGTGGGAATGAAAAATGTAACGATGAACGAAAATTTCTTTGTAGGGCATTTTCCAGAAGCACCAGTTATGCCGGGCGTTTTAATTGTTGAAGCAATGGCACAAACAGGAGGAATTTTGGTATTAAGTACGGTTCCGGACCCTGAAAATTATTTGACATACTTTATGAAAATAGACAATGTTAAATTCAAACATAAAGTATTGCCGGGTGATACATTAATTTTCAAATGTGAGTTGATTTCTCCTATCAGAAGAGGAATTTGTCACATGCAGGCAAATGCGTATGCAAACGGAAAATTAGTGACCGAGGCAGAATTAATGGCTCAAATTGCAAGAAAACAATAATAATTTATCGATTTTATTGTTTACGTTTGTTGCCCAAATTAGATTATTTTAATTTAAAATATAAAACTCACAGATGAATCAACCATTAGCATATGTTCATCCCGGCGCTAAAATCGCTAAAAACGTTGTAATTGAACCCTTTACAACAATTCACAATAATGTTGTTATTGGTGACGGTACTTGGATTGGTTCAAATGTAACCATCATGGAAGGAGCTCGTATTGGTAAAAATTGTAATATTTTTCCAGGAGCTGTAATTTCTGCAGTACCACAAGATTTAAAATTTGGAGGAGAAGATTCCCTTGCTATTATAGGAGACAATTGTACAATTAGAGAATGTGTAACCATTAATAGAGGTACAGTTGCTTCAGGACAAACAATTTTAGGAAACAATTGTCTTATTATGGCTTATGCGCATATTGCACACGATTGCGAAATTGGAAATAATGCCATTATCGTAAACGGAGTTGCACTTGCCGGACACGTAGTTGTTGGAAATCATGCCGTTATTGGAGGTTTGGCAGCAATTCACCAATTTATTCATATTGGAGATCACGCTATGATTTCTGGAGGATCTTTGGTAAGAAAAGATGTTCCGCCTTATACAAAAGCTGCAAAAGAACCATTATCTTACGTAGGAATTAATTCTGTTGGTTTAAGAAGAAGAGGTTTCAGTACGGAGAAAATCAGAGAAATTCAGGAAATTTACAGAATTTTATACCAAAAGAATTACAATACAACACAAGCTTTAAGTATTATTGAAGCTGAAATGGAAGCTACTCCTGAGAGAGATGAAATTTTAGATTTTATCAGAAATTCATCAAGAGGAATCATGAAAGGTTATTCAGGAAACTATTAAATAAAAGTTTAATCGTTTATTTGTTTATTCGTTACATCGAAAGCAGATAAACGATTTAACGATTAAACAAAATATTAAATAAAACAAGAACAAATGGCATCTACATCAGATATTAGAAACGGATTGTGTATTAAATTCAATCACGATATTTATAAAATCGTTGAATTTCTTCACGTAAAACCTGGAAAAGGTCCTGCTTTCGTAAGAACAAAATTAAGAAGTTTAACTACAGGAAGAGTATTGGACAATACGTTTTCTGCAGGACATAAAATTGATGATGTGCGTGTTGAAACGCATAACTACCAGTTTTTATATGCTGAAGGAGAAGAGTTTCATTTTATGAATACAGAATCTTTTGAGCAAATTTCTTTGAATAAAAACATTTTGGATGCTCCGGGATTATTGAAAGAAGGAACAAGCGTAATGGTTCAGGTAAATACTGAAACTGACTTGCCTTTATCAGTAGATATGCCATCTTCTGTAATTCTTGAAGTTACTTATGCTGAGCCGGGAGTAAAAGGAAATACAGCTACAAATGCTACAAAATCTGCTACGGTAGAAACTGGAGCAACTGTAAACGTTCCGTTGTTCATCAACGAAGGTGATAAAATTAAAATTGATACAGCTTCAGGTTCTTACATGGAGCGTGTAAAAGAGTAGTTTTTATAAGTTTTCAGTTTTCAGTCGCAGTTATCAGTTTTTGATATAGATTGAAAACTGAGACTGAAAACTGAGACTAAAAACTAATATATATGAAATTTCAAAAGATTCATTCTTTACAAGAAATTGCAAATTTGCTTCAATGCGAATTTATAGGTGACCAGAACTTTCCGGTTTTAGGCATGAACGAAATACATGTCGTTGAACCAGGAGATATCGTTTTTGTTGACCATCCTAAATATTATGACAAAGCTTTACAATCAGCAGCTACTATTGTTTTAATTAATAAAAAAGTAGATTGTCCGGAAGGTAAAGCCCTTTTAATCTCTGATGATCCTTTCAGAGATTTTAATACCCTAACCAAACATTTCAGACCTTTTCAGCCTACAACTGTGGCAATTGCGCTTTCTGCAACTATTGGAGAAGGAACTGTGATTCAGCCTAATTGTTTTATTGGAAACAATGTAACAATCGGGAAAAACTGCCTGATACATCCTAATGTAACGATTTACGATCACACCGTAATTGGTGACAATGTCATGATTCATGCCGGAACTGTTTTAGGAGCCGATGCCTTTTATTATAAAAAACGTCCGGATGGTTTCGATCAGTTGATTTCAGGCGGAAGAGTTGTAATCGAAGATAATGTTGGTATTGGTGCACTTTGTACGATTGACAAAGGCGTAACGGGAGATACTACTATTGGCGAAGGAACAAAACTGGATAATCAGGTACATGTTGGACATGATACTGTGATTGGCAAAAAATGTTTAATTGCATCGCAAACGGGTATTGCCGGCTGTGTTGTTATTGAAGACGAAGTAACAATTTGGGGACAAGTTGGTACAACAAGCGGAATCACAATAGGAGCGAAAGCAGTTATTATGGGACAAACTGGTGTAACAAAATCAGTTGAAGGCGGAAAATCTTATTTTGGAACTCCAATAGAAGAATCAAGAGAAAAGTTAAAACAATTGGCTAATATCAAAAAGATTCCTGAAATTCTAAATAAATTGAAATAATATGTCTATTAAAGAATTTGTTCAAAAATTTTATAAGTCGGATGCCTTAATTGATAGCGAAATCATGAAAACATATTTACATCCCGATGTAAAGTTGGATTGGAACAGCACCAAAGGATTAATTGAGATGGATTATAATTCGATGTTAGATATGGCAAATGAGCTAAGTCGCGCATACGTGCGTTCTAAAGTAAGAATAAGCCATATAATTGCTGAAGATGATTTGGTTTCAATTCGTTATTCTCATTTTGTAAAAACGATCGAAAACCCAAGAGAAGAGATGTTATTAGCCCATTTTGCTACAATTTGGCAAATAAAAGACGATAAATTATATCGTGGTTATCAAATGAGTCAATTTTCTTAATATTTTTTGATGACAAAAAGGTTAAAATACGTTACAAAACCTTACTTTTGCATCACAATTTTAAAAACTACATAAAATATATATCATGAGTGTTTTAGTTAATAAAGATTCCAAAATAATTGTTCAAGGATTTACAGGAAGCGAAGGAACTTTCCACGCTTCTCAAATGATTGAGTACGGTACTAATGTTGTTGGTGGTGTTACTCCGGGAAAAGGAGGAACCAGCCATTTAGACCGTCCGGTTTTTAATACAGTAAAAGACGCTGTTGACCAAGCTGGAGCTGATACATCTATCATTTTCGTACCGCCGGCTTTTGCTGCTGATGCAATTATGGAAGCTGCTGATGCTGGAATTAAAGTAATTATTGCTATTACAGAAGGAATTCCTGTAGCAGATATGATTAAAGCAAATAATTATGTTAAAGAAAGAAATTCAAGATTAATTGGGCCAAACTGTCCAGGTGTTATTACTCCGGGAGAAGCTAAAGTTGGTATTATGCCAGGTTTCGTTTTCAAAAAAGGAACAGTTGGTATCGTTTCTAAATCAGGAACTTTAACTTATGAAGCTGCTGACCAGGTTGTAAAACAAGGTTTAGGAATTACTACAGCTATTGGTATTGGTGGAGATCCAATTATTGGAACTACTACTAAAGAAGCTGTTGAATTATTAATGAACGATCCTGAAACTGAAATCATTATTATGATTGGTGAAATTGGTGGTCAACTTGAAGCTGATGCTGCAAGATGGGTAAGAGCTGATGGTAACCGTAAACCAGTTGTTGGTTTTATCGCCGGAGAAACTGCTCCTGCTGGTAGAACAATGGGTCACGCAGGTGCTATTGTTGGTGGTTCTGATGATACAGCTGCTGCTAAAAAACAAATTATGAGAGACAACGGAATTCACGTTGTTGATTCACCAGCTGAAATTGGTAAAAAAGTGAAAGAAGTACTTGGATAATCTCCAGTATTCAAAATAAAAAATTCCAAAAAAAGTCTCAATATTTTGTTGAGACTTTTTTACATTTTTAAAATGATTGGAATTTAATTTAAAAACTTAGTAACTCAGATTCTCAGAACCTTAGAAGCTTAAAAAAAGAAATATGTACAAAGAATTAAAAAAGTTTAAAGTAAGCAATAGTTTTATTTTTACCATTGAAGATAGTTTAGAACAAGCTTGTAATGCTCCGGAATCAGGTGCAGGAGTTTTTGTGGTTTATGCTGTTGAAGGAGATGCAAAAGAATTAATCATGGTGGGTTCTACAGGAACTGTTCAGAATGATGGAACTTTAAAAAGTAAAAATGGCGGTTTATATGATAAAATCGTAAACGGACACCAATTTGCTAAAACTGGTAGAAAATATTCATGGCCAGCACAAATGAAATTAGAAAATATCGCTGCTCTTGAAGTAGTTTGGTATGAAACTTTCAACGCAGATTCAAAAGGAATTCCTACGACTGTTGAAGGACAGGTTTTGCAAAATTTCTTAGATGAAAATGCAAAATTACCAAGATGGAATGTAGCTTTCTAAAAAGTTAGTTTTACATAAAATAATCAAAAGCCTTGCTATTTATTTAGTGAGGCTTTTTTTCGTTTTAATAAATCGATTTGTTAAAATTATGTTATAATATAGGGAAGTAAAATCTGATATTTTGAGAATGAATTAAATAAAAAATAATTTTAACATTCTTTCAAACCACTAGTAATATCAGCAAATCAGAACATTTGTTATATTAGAAAACTGTGTCTTTTGTGTAAAATAATTGGTTTTAAATATTTGCTTTTATATATTTATCGCACAAAACCAAAGGATAATGTTAAAAAACTGTATTCTTTGTATTAAGTGAATTCCGTTTTTTTAATTCCACGCCTCAATTTAGATTATGAAAACCCCAATATTAAAATTCAATACTTTTGACGACATCACGCTTTGGACAAATTTAAAGGACGGTGATGAAAAATCATTTTCGCTTTTGTTTGAAAGATATTACAGTGATCTCGTTAGTTATGGAAATTCACTTTCTCCATTTCATGAAAAAGTGCAGGATTGTATTCAGGATGTATTCACGGATATTTGGGTTTATAGAAATTCATTGCAAAGTTCAGTTGTTGTAAAAGCGTATTTGTTATCTAGCGTTCGCAAAAGAATTGCACGTTTAAACGAACGCGATCATATTTTTAGAAAAGCTGCAAGCACAGATTCGGTAGCGTTTCTTTTAAAATTTTCAGTAGAACACGAACTAATTGATGACGATTATGCGACTAAAGAAAAAATTGCGCACCTGAACAAATTATTAAACGATTTACCGGCACGGCAAAAAGAAGCATTGTATTTAAGATATCATCAGGGATTAACGGTTGAGCAAATTGCAGAAATGCTGGATGTTAATTATCAATCGGCTAGTAATTTGTTACACCGTGGTTTATTGGCGCTTCGCAAAGAATGGAAAGGCAGTTTATCCCTAATTTTTCTACTATCTTCAAGCTCTTTTTAATTTTATTAAAAAAAAGTTAAAAAAAATCACAATTTGGTGAGTATATAATCAGAGATCTGTCCTCTATGTTTTTGTAACCTTATTTTTAGATGCAAAAACGTAACACATATACCGAAATTGAAGATTTCTTGTCTGACGAATCATTCCAGTCCTGGATTTTATTTAAAATAGACAAAGACGGCTGGGAAGAGTGGACTTTAGAAAGCCGCCAACGTGCCAAGCTGGTAGAAAATGCAAGATTATTGTTGCTGGCAATGCAAGTGCCGGAGTCTCAATTGTCTGCTTCTGATATTCATAGGGCATTGCAATCGACATGGGATAAAATTGAAGAAAAAGAGAATCAGATCAATTTAACTCAAAATTCAAATATAAAATTCCTAAGAAAATATTTTCTTGCCGGAGTTGCTGCAACTTTACTTTTTGGATTAGTATCTGTTTGGTTTTATCAAAATCATTTAAGTATTGATAATAAAGTTGTTACATACAAAGAGCTTATTGATGAAAATAGTGAAGGATTAGTTGAACAAACCAATAATTCAGACAAGCCTCAAATTATTACATTATCTGATGGCAGTTCGGTTTTATTGCAGCCCAATAGTAAATTAAGTTACCCTAAAATCTTTACCGGAAACGAAAGAAAGGTGTATTTGTCCGGCGAAGGTTTCTTTGAAATTAGTAAAAATCCTAAAAAACCTTTTTACGTTTATGCAAACGAGATTGTTACAAAGGTTGTTGGAACTAGTTTTAGAGTAAAAGCTTATTCTGATCGACCTGACGTTGAAGTTCTTGTTCGCACCGGTAAAGTTAAGGTAAAGTCAAACGATCTGGTTTCTAAATCAGATCAGGAAGAAATTGTTTTACTTCCAAACCAAGCATTACGATTCTTACGTAGTGATCTAAAATTCAATAAAATAACAAATATTACCCAAGATGCCGTATTGGCTCAAAGTGTTGGGAATATTGAACAGTTAAGTTTCGAATTTACGGATATTCCGGTTTCTCAAATTTTTGAAACAATCGAACAGGCTTATTTGGTAGATATTGATTATCCTAAAAATAAATTGAATGATTGTCACCTTACGACTTCGCTAAGTGATCAGCCTTTGACAGAAAAACTAAAAATCGTTTGTAAAAGTATTGGAAATAATACCAGTTTCGAAATGAACGGAAATCAAATTATTATAACATCAGAAGGATGTAATTAGGCTGTTGTGCAACTGTAATTGCACAAGTAAAGTTTTAATTTTTCATTTTTTAAAAGAGTAAAAACCAAAACCAAAACCAAAACCAAAAACCAAAACCAAACTAAAACCAATAAAAAAGCCTATGTAAAAGATGATGCATAAAAAAAGTGCCGAAATGCTGTAACATTCCGACACTTATTCAATTGAATTGCTCCCTGTAAAGAGTAATTCGTACGTTTCTTAAAATACACTCGAATCAGTATTAATCAAAACAAACCAAAATTATGAAAAAACCAGTTGTTAAACAACGATTACTCCATCGAATCATGAAAATAACACTATTTCAGTTTGTCTTAGCGCTTGTGTTTTCAAGTGTGACTATGGCAAATAATGTAAATGGGCAAAAAAAATTAGATACTAAAGTTACAATTACAGTTGAAAATTTGACTTTAGACAATGCATTATCTAAAATAGAAAAGTCTGCGCATGTAAAATTCTCATATAATTCAAGGCTTCCGCAACTAAATCAAAAAGTTAGTATTGAGGCCAATCAGGAAATTTTGTCTAGTATTCTTAACCGAATTCTGGCGCCATTTAATATCACATATTCAGAAGTTAGCAATCAGATTATTTTGCAAAAAAATACTGCTGCAAATCCGTTTGATACTTTAGATAATCATGATTCTTTATTTGAAATATTAACTGCCGGACCAATTATCAAAGGAAAAGTAACAGACCAAACAGGAAGTCCGCTTCCTGGAGCAACGGTAATGGCAAAAGGTACAAAAATGGCTGTTTTAACTGATTTTGACGGTAATTTTACGATCGAAATGCCAGCAAACAGTGATAGAATTGTGATTTCTTACGTAGGTATGGAAACGAAAGAAATTGGTACAGACAATACAACTCCAACAGTTGTTTTAAATGAATTAGGTCAAAACTTAAAAGAAGTTGTGGTAACAACAGGATACGAAAAAACATCAAAAAGAACTTTTACGGGAGCGATCAGTAAAATCTCCGGAGCAGAATTAAAAGTTGACGGAGTTGTTGATGTGAGCAGAATGATTGAAGGAAAAGCAGCAGGGGTAACGGTTCAGAACGTTACGGGTACATTTGGTACGGCTCCAAAAATCACAGTTCGTGGATCTTCATCCATTTTTGGAGATACAAAACCTTTATGGGTAATTGATGGTGTGGTACAAGAGGATATTATCAATTTATCTTTTGCAGATTTGGCTTCAGGAAACTCTTCCACTTTGTTGAGTTCATCTGTTGCGGGTTTAAATGCGAATGATATTCAAAGTATTGAGATTCTTAAAGATGCATCTGCAACTTCTATTTACGGTTCAAGATCTTTGAACGGAGTTGTAGTTGTTACTACAAAACAAGGTCGTAGAGATTCACCTTTAAAAGTGACATATTCGCTTGAACAAACCGTTAGAACAGTTCCTAATTACAGTCAATACGATATCTTGAATTCTCAGGAATCAATGAGTATTTTCAAAGAAATGGAATCTAAAGGATATCTTGATTTACCATCAACGGTAAACGGAAGATACGGTGGTGCTTACAATATTTTAGGAAGAGCGATCAATACTTATAACCCGGAAACAAATAGTTATTTGGTTAATAATGATCCGGTTAGTAGAAATAATTTCTTGAAAAAATACGAATTAGCAAACACAGATTGGTTCAGTGTTTTATTTAGACCTTCTTTGACACAAAACCACTCTTTGAGTTTTTCTGGTGGTGGAAAAAACAATACATTTTATGCCTCTTTAGGATATTATACAGATCCGGGATGGACTATTGCTGATGATGTTAAACAAATTTCGTCAAACATTAAAGGAACATTTTTTATTAATGATAAATTAAACATTACGTTATCGACTTTGGCTTCTGTGCGTGATCAGGGAGCACCGGGAAGTTATGAAAGCGAAAAAGATGTTGTTTTTGGAAAAGTAACCCGTGATTTCGATATCAATCCATTTAATTATGTGTTGAATACAAGTAGAACTTTAAGACCATATGATGAAAATGGAAATTTAGAGTATTACAGAAATAACTGGGCTAAAATGAATATTATCAATGAATTGGAAAATAATTTCATGGAAATTGAAGTGAAAGATATTCGTTTCCAATTGGATTTAGATTATAAAATAAACTCACATTTAACGTATAATCTTACTGGTTCTGCACGTTATGCAAATACAAGCCGTGAACACAAAATTCTTGAAGGTTCAAACGTTGTTGGTGCTTACAAAGCAGGTACGCCAGAAGGTGAAGATGGTGTAAATACATTGGTTAGAGATCAAAATATCTTTTTATACCAGGATCCAAATGATTTAACTGCGCCTAAAGTTTCGGTTTTACCAAATGGAGGTTTCTTAAGAAAATTTACAAATGACTTAACTTCTTATAACTTAAGAAATAGCATTACATATAGAAATACTTTAAATGAAAAACACGAATTAGAAGGTTTCTTTGGTACAGAGATGAGAGTTGTAGACAGAACAAGCGACAACTTTACAGCTGCCGGAATCCAATACGACAGAGGTCTTACCGCTTTTACAGATCCTAGAATTATCGAAAAAATAATCAACGGAGGAGATTCTTATTATGGTTTTAATGAAGAGAAAGAAAGAACAGTAGGTTTCTTCGGAAAAGTTGGTTATACATACGATCGTCGTTATACCGCTTCTGTTACAGGACGTTATGACGGATCTAACAGACAAGGAAACAGCGATTCTTCAAGATGGCTGCCAACATACACTTTTAGTGGAAAATGGAATTTATCTGAAGAAAAATTCATGAAAAACATAGAATCTGTAAATAATTTAAGCATTAGAGGATCTTACGGACTTACTGCAACTGCAGGGCCTGCAACAAACTCTTTGGCTATTTACAAAAGTTTTATCACAGACCGTTTTAATCTTGATGACAGAGAATCAGGAATTATGATTGATGAATTGCAAAACGGCGATCTTACTTGGGAAAAACAATATGAAACAAACTTAGGTGTAGATCTTGGCATGTATAATAACAGATTGCAATTAACAACGGATATCTATCGTCGTAAAGCATTTGATTTGGTTGATTATGTAATTACTTCAGGAATTGGAGGACAAAGAATCAGACAGGGAAATAATGCCGACATGGAAACTAAAGGTTTAGAGGTTGGACTTACGGGAAAAATTCTTGATTATTCAAACTTCAAATGGTCATCAACAGTAAACTTTTCTGTTTATTCACAAAATATTACAAAGTTAGAAAACACGCCTACAGTATTTGATTTAGTTGATCCAAACGGAGGAAATACAATCGGACACCCAAGAAATTCAATTTACTCGTATCAATTTACAGGTTTAAACAATCAGGGATTGCCAACTTTTATTATGGCCGATGGAGAAACAGATAATATTACAGGGGCTAATTTCCAAGATAATAAAGATGTTACAAAATACCTTAAATACGAAGGATCTATTGAGCCAAATAAATCTTTAGGCTGGGCAAATACATTTACGTACAAAAACTGGTCATTATATGTATTCTTTGTTGGATCAGCTGGAAACAAAGTACGTTTGAACCCTATTTTTGACAGTACTTATGATGATTTAACTGTTTTTACAAAAGATTTCACAAACCGTTGGATCAACCCGGGTGACGAACAATATACGAATGTTCCGGTTATTGCAGACAGACGTTTAAATGCTAATTATGGCGGAGACCGTACATTGGCAAAAGCTTACAATACCTACAACTATTCAGATGTTCGTATTGCCGATGGAGATTTTGTTAGATTAAAGAACATATCATTGAGTTGGGAGTTTCCAAAAGATTTCAAGAAAAAGTTAGGAGTAAGCACTTTTACATTAAAAGGATCAGCTGTTAATCCTTGGTTACTTTATTCAGACAAAAGATTAAATGGTCAGGATCCTGAATTCCGTAATTCTGGAGGAGTTGCCTTACCGGTAACATCTCAATACACTTTTACTTTAAACCTTTCATTATAATAGCTAAAATCATGAAAAAATTAAAAATAACATTATCCCTATTAGTACTTATAAGTATTACTGGCTGTGATGATTTCCTTTCAGAAAAACCAGACAATAGAACAGAAATTGATACGCCGGATAAAATATCTGAAATATTAGTAAATGCCTATCCTCAAATGAGTTATTTTGATATTGCCGAAACAATGTCTGATAATGTTTTTGATAGCGGCCTGGCATCGACCCTGCAAAAAAATGAGCAGAATTACAACTGGGAAATTCAGACAGAAACAGCTGATATTGATACGCAGGCTTATTACTGGGATGCTTGTTACAGAGCTATTGCACACGCAAATACAGCTTTGCAAGCGATAGATGAATTAGGAAATTCGGCTAGTTTAAATCCTCAAAAAGGAGAAGCATTATTGGCAAGAGCATATGCTCATTTTATGTTGGTTAGCTTTTGGTCTAAACGTTATAATCCGGCTACTGCCGAAAGAGATTTGGGTATTCCATATGTTACAAAACCTGAAACAGAATTAGTAACAAAATATACTCGAAATACCGTAGCTGAAGTTTTCGATTTTATTCAAAAAGATATCGAAGAAGGTTTAAAATTAGTTACCAATGATTATAAAGAAGTTAAATTTCATTTTAATAAAGATGCTGCAAAAGCATTCGCCAGCAGATTTTATTTGGTAAAAGGAGATTGGGACAGAGTAATTGCATTATCAGATGATTTAGGTTCTAAACCAGTTGGACAATTAAGAGATTTTGCATCGTATGATCTTTTAGGTGTCGAAGATCAGCAATTAAGCTATGCAAGCAGTACTGCAAATACAAATTTATTAATTGTATCGCCTAATTCTATTGTAAGCAGATCTCGTTATTTAAACAGATTTTATCTTTCCGGAGCAAGATATCAGGAGATATTGGGACCAGCAACGAGTTTATTTGGTAAACCATGGCTTTATAATTTTTATTCATCAAATAGCAGTATAACTGTTTTTCTTCCAAAGTTTTATGAGTATTTCAAATATACTAACGTAACGGCCGGAATTGGAGAACCTTATACGGCAGAAGTTTTATTAAGCAACGATGAGTTTTTCTTAAATCGTATTGAAGCTCATGTTATGAAAGGCGAAACAGCGCTTGCAAACACAGAACTGGAGTACTTTTTATCTACAAGAACTGCAGGATATAATCCGGCAACAGATAAATTGACAGAAGCAAAAGTAGTAGCAAAATATCCTGTTATCGAAAATGAATATACACCGTTTTATACGATGACGCCAGTACAAACGTCTTATGTTAAGGCTATTGCCGAAACAAGAAGAAGAGATTTTATTCACGAAGGAATGAGATGGTTTGATATCAAACGTTTCAATATTGTCGTAAATCACGAAACGGTAAATAAGCCGGTAAATGTTCTGGAGAAAGATGATAACCGTAGAGCATTGCAAATTCCGCTTCACGCGTCGAATACAGGTGTTGAATTAAATCCGAGATAATAACTTTAATACAAGATTTATGAAATTATCAAAATACAATATAATAGCAGGAGCATTTTTACTAACACTAACTTTAGTTTCTTGTGCCAGCGATGATCAGCCGGGAGAAAGTCAATTAGACTTTACAAAACCGGCACAAACAACATTAGATAAATGGATTGTAACCAATTATTTGAATCCGTTTAATATTAATGTTCAGTATAAATGGAATCAAAATACGGTTGATAACAGTCGTTTCTTATTTCCTCCATTAGTAGAAAAAGTACAGCCAGCTCTTGAAATCGTTCAAAAAATATGGTTGGATAGTTACTCAACAATTGGCGGGGCAGATTTTGTTAAAAAAATTGCACCAAGAGAAATTGTTTTGGTTGGAGGTGTCAATTTAAATAGTGTTGGAACAAAAACCTTAGGAATCGCCGAAGGCGGGCAACGTGTTACTTTGTTCGAAACAGATTATATCGATCAGTCAGATCGTGAGAATGTGACGCAGTTTATTCACACCATTCAGCACGAGTATATTCATATTTTGAATCAGCACAAACCTTTCGACGAAAAATCATGGGCAGCAATTACGCCGGTAGGTTATACAGCAGATTGGTACAATTATGAAATTCCGGAATCAAACGAAATTGGTTTTATTACCAGTTACGCAAGATCAAATATCAACGAAGATTTTGCTGAAACAGCGTCGGTTATATTAACTACTTCAAAAGCTGACTATGCTGCTTTTCTTGCAGGTATTCAAACTCCTTCGGCTTTATTTGCCTTAAAAGCAAAAGAAGCACTTGTGGTAAAATATTTTAAAGATGCTTTCAATATCGATTTTTATACCTTAAGAGATGAAGCTGAAAAAAATACTAACGACGTAATTAACAATTAAATAAAAGTATTATGAAAGTAAAAAACATATATAAGTACTTATTTGCAGCGTTGTTAGCCCTGCAATTAAGCAGCTGTAATAATAATACAGATGCAGAACAATTATTTGATAAAACACCTACGGATCGTTTAAATGCTCAGAAATCAGAATTAGGAAAAGCATTGCTTGATTCTCAATATGGCTGGAAATTAGTTTATTTTACAGATAATACGGTTTTGGGCGGTTATACGCATTTATTCAAATTTGCTGCTGACGGAACTGTAGAAATGGCTTCGGATTTTGACAGCGATACAGATGTTTACAAAAGCGAGTACGAAGTTCAGTTAGGAAGTACGGTAAGTTTAACCTTTACAACCAAAAACAGAATTCACCTTTTATCAGAATCAGATAATTATCCAATTCCGGCTTTGCGTAGTAAAGGATATTTAGGAGATTTTCAGTTCTTGTATTACGGTCAGGAAAATGGAGAAATCGTTTTTAGAACCAACAGAACTTCTCAGGAAATTCGTTTTGTAAAAGCAACGGCAGCAGATTGGGCTAATCTTTCTGAAAATCTTGTAATGGAGCAAAACGTTATTGGAGGTGATGACAGACCGCTTTTTAGATTATTAGAAACGAATGATGGTACTACAAAACACAAATTTGATTTTTCTTTTACACAAGTAACCCGTTTTGCAGAAGCAAATTCTATCGAAGCAGGATATTCTGTAAGTTATAATATGGGAGTGGGGTATACACCAACCGGAATTATCGTAAGTCCTGCAGTAGAAGTTGGCGGCCAAAAATTATCGGTATTTAATTATGATGATACAACAGGAAGTTTTACCGCAACAGGTACAGGCGGAGTTACTGCTATTATAAAATATACAGACAGACCATTGTTGCTTACAGACGATTATAAAATATTACTTCCAGGAAAAGTTTACGCCAGATTTGGTTACTATCCGGATGATTATACAGAAGACGCACCAACAAATTCAAAATTATTTGTAACCGAATTAGCGAAGATTAATGCATCGTTACCGGCAGGTCAATATATTACATCTGTACAATTATACCTGAACCATTCACTTGGAAACTTCATTTATTACACTTTTCAGGGAAGATCAGCATTACAGCATTATGTAGATGTTGTTGAAGATCCGGTTGGCAAAAAAATCATTTTGAAACATAAATCATGGAACGGAAATACAACTGTTGCAACTCCGGCTTTCCTTGCAGGTTTTGATAAAAACTTGATGGACGCTAACGGATTATATGTGAAGAAAGAAAGTTTTAAATTATTTTATTCAAACACGGTTTTCACTTTTACAAGTTCGTCAACACCATTTAGAATGACTACATGGCAGCTTAACTAATAGTTTATTTTTGTTTTTATTTTGGTAAAAGCGGTTCAACAGAACCGCTTTTTGATTAATTAAAAAATAGACAATTCGAAAACAAACCCACATATAATTATTTATAAAGGATTATGAAAAAATATAGTACATTAATAAATATTATTTTCTTTTTATGGGGCTTGTTACTTTTGGCTATATCCGAAATATATAAGGGCGTCTATACAAGATATTATTTGTATCTCTCAATTTTAATAATCATTCCAGTGATGGTTGTTAATCTTATAAAACAGAGAAAAAAAGATAAACTTATGCACACGACAATGTTTGCATCATCAATTTACAGAATGCTTATAATGGCAGTTTTGTTGGGATTTTTGTTTTTTATAACCAAACAAAGCAGTATTTAAAAAAATGAAAATAAATTCTTATTTTATGTATTAAAAATAGATTATAATTCTTATATTTATAAACGAAAATCAAATGATCATACATATTACAGGTCTGAAACTCAACGGACATAAAAGGATTGAGAAGCATAATATTAAACTGCCTATCATGATTTTAAAAACAGTTTTAAATTTTTCAGGAGTGGAAGTATTAAGTAGAGAAGAGCAAATGAATATTATGGGAAAAGGAGATCCTTCTCAAACTGGTCAATGTGCTGTTTATGCCCCACATGGTGCAAATCCGGCAGATTATCCAGAATATCCATGTGTTGGTCCGGAAGTAATTTGCCGAATAAACATAAATGGTGAACTAGAATGTTAGTCAAATTTGTTAGTTAAATAAGTTTTTTTCGTTAAACCGTTTCATTCTTCTGAAACGGTTTTTTTATCTTTTACCTTATAAAGAAAACCGCTTTAATTCATAAATTATACTATTGTTATTTTTTTAAAAAGGGAATTATCATATATTTGACAAGTCATTCATAGCCCTGATAGAAGTGGAAATCCTTTTATGTTTTTTCTTTAGAAAACATAAAAGATTGGAACGGCCCGAGGCTTCGGGAGCAAGAATAGCTACAAATAAATATTAACATTAATTTTGAATATGAAATTACTAGAAGGAAAAGTTGCCATTATTACGGGCGCTAGTCGTGGAATTGGAAAAGGAATTGCTGAAGTTTTCGCTAAACATGGTGCAAATGTTGCTTTTACATATAGCTCATCTGTAGAATCAGCTCAGGCTTTAGAAGCTGAATTGAACGGTTTAGGAATTAAAGCAAAAGGATACCAGTCAAATGCGGCCGATTTTAATGAAGCGCAAACTTTTGTTGATGCTGTTTTGGCTGATTTTGGAACAGTTGATATTTTAATTAACAATGCCGGAATTACAAAAGATAATTTACTAATGCGTATGTCTGAAGCTGATTTTGATCAGGTTATCGATGTGAATTTAAAGTCGGTATTTAATATGACAAAAGCAATTCAGAAGACTTTCTTAAAACAACGTTCAGGTTCTATAATCAATATTAGTTCTGTAGTAGGAGTTTCAGGAAACGCAGGACAAACAAATTATGCAGCGTCAAAAGCTGGTGCAATTGGTTTTACAAAATCAGTAGCATTAGAATTAGGTTCTCGTAATATTCGTTGTAATGCAATCGCTCCTGGATTTATTGAAACAGAAATGACGGCAAAATTACCGGAAGATGTAGTAAAAGGATGGAGAGACGGAATTCCGTTGAAACGTGGCGGAAGCGCTGAAGATGTTGCAAATGCATGTCTTTTCTTAGCATCAGATATGAGCGCTTATGTAACCGGACAAGTTCTTAATGTTTGTGGAGGAATGTTAACGTAAAAGTCTCAGTTTACAGTTTATACTGACTACTAAAAACTATTCTTAAAAACCTCGGTTTTCAGTTCTCAGTTTACACTGATTACTAAAAACTGTCACTGAAAACTATATTATATATGACTACAAACACGATTCTATTATTATTACTTTCTTTAGTAATAGCTGGTGGTTTGTCGTATTTTCAATATTTTTTTAAAGCCAAAAACAAATCTAATGTGATTTGGTTTTTGGCTTTTTTTCGTTTTCTGGCCATTTTTGGGTTATTGGTTTTATTGATAAATCCAATAATTACAAAGAATTCGCTTGAGATTACCAAAACACCTTTGGCAATTGCTGTTGACAATTCGAGTTCTATAACAGCTTTAAAATCAGATAAAAAAGTTGCCGAATTATACCAGAAATTAGTTTCGAATCCGGCGCTTAAAGAGAAATTTGAAATTCAGTCTTATCAATTTGATGCCGACTTTAAACCTTCTTCAACATTTGATTTTAAAGGAAAGCAAACCAATTTAGATGAAGTTGCCAAAAATCTAAAAAGCATCAATAAAAACCTGATTTTTCCAACGGTTATTATTACCGACGGAAATCAAACTACAGGAAACGATTATGTATATCGTTTTGATCCTGTTAATAAAGTTTATCCCTTGGTTGTGGGAGATACAACCACTTTTTTTGATGTAAAAATCAATCAGCTTAACGTAAACAAATACGCGTTTCATAAAAACAAATTTCCGGTTGAAGTATTTCTGCAATATTCAGGAGACAAAACCGTAAATACTGATTTTACGATTTCGCAAGGAAATGCAATTGTTGCAAAAGAGAAAGTTTCATTTTCTCCGTCAAAAAAAACAGCTACTTTAAACTTGCTTTTGCCTGCAGATAAAGTAGGATTACAAGTTTTTAAAGCAACGATTTCATCCAATACAAAAGAAAAAAACAGTTACAATAATGTCAAGAATTTTGCTGTCGAAGTTATCGATCAAAAGTCTGTAATTGCAATAGTTTCGTCAGTAAATCATCCGGATATTGCAGCTTTAAAACGCTCGATTGAAGTTAATGCACAACGTAAAGTAATTTTGGTTAAACCAAATGAAATCAATTTATTGCAAGATGCTTCGGTATTGGTTTTGTATCAGCCAAATGCATCTTTTAAAGCGATTTTTGATAACAACAAATTAGCCGGAACAAATACTTTTATCATTACCGGAAACAACACCGATTTTAATTTTCTGAACCAACAACAGAATAGTCTGGTGTTTAAAATGAGCGGACAAATTGAAGATTATTTAACCGAATTTCAACCTCAGTTTAATTTATTTGCGATCGATAATATAGGTTTTGAAAATTTTCCGCCCTTGCAAAATTTATTCGGAACCATTACAACAAACGGAAATGTTTCAGTTTTACTTTCGTCAAAAATCAGAAACGTTTCTACAAATGCGCCTTTATTGGCTTTCGCCGAAAATCAAGGAAAACGAACCGCTTTTCTTTTAGGTGAAAACAGCTGGAAATGGCGTTTGCAAAGTCATATCGACAATCAGTCATTCGATAAATATGATGTTTTTGTAGATAAGATCATTCAGTATTTGGCGTCGACAACGTCTAAAAAATCTTTAGTTGTAACGCATGAAAGCTTTTATAATTCAGGAGAAGCCATTGTGATCAATGCACAATATTTTAATAAAAATTATGAGTTTGACGAAAAAGCCAATCTTACCATTACCGTTACAAATGCTGAAACGAAACAAACTAAAAATTACGATTTATTAAAAGGAAATAATTCATTCTCAGCAAATCTTGACGGTTTAGCTGCCGGAAAATATAATTTCTCGGTAAAAGAACTGAATACAAATACTACATATTCAAGTCATTTTGAGATTCTGGACTTTGATATCGAAAAACAATTTGTAAATCCTGATGTTGTAAAACTAAAACAACTAGCCTTGCAAACCAACGGAAAAGCTTTCTTCGAAAATCAGGCAGATGATTTGATTCAGCAGCTTCTGGAGAATAAAGACTATAAATCAATTGAAAAGAATGTTTCAACTAAAACACCTTTAATTGATTGGGTTTGGTTATTGGTTTTAATTGCTGTTTTATTGACGACGGAATGGTTTGTTAGAAAATATAATGGGTTGTTGTAAATTTCTAGTATAACTTTGTGAAAATCTTCTGGAATTTCTGTAAAATATTGTAATATAAAATTTTCGTAAACTTCTTTAAGATATAACTTTTCAGTTTAATTTGGAAAAGATGTTAATCTTGAAATATTAAATGATATTTTTATGTAAATAGATAAATATGAAAGTGCAGAATGAAATACATTTATTTGAAGAGAAAAAAGTAAGAACTATTTGGAATCAAGATGAGGAAAAGTGGTATTTTTCTATTGTTGATGTTGTTAGTGTATTAACTCAAAGTATTGATCCAGCTGCTTATTGGCGTAAACTAAAACAACGTTTAAAAGCGGAAGGAAATGAAACCGTGACGAATTGTCACGGTTTGAAAATGAAAGCAACCGATGGTAAAATGAGATTAACGGATGTTGCTGATACAGAACAACTTTTTCGTCTTATTCAATCAATTCCATCATCTAATGCAGAGCCATTCAAACTTTGGCTGGCACAAATTGCATCAGAGAGGCTAGATGAAATGCAAGATCCAGAAATTTCAATCGATAGGGCTTTAGAACAATATTTAAATTTAGGTTATTCTGAAAATTGGATTAATCAGCGTCTAAAAAGTATTGAAGTTCGAAAAGAATTAACAGATGAATGGAAAAGTCGAGGATTAAAAGAAGGGATTCAGTTTGATACTTTAACTGATATTATTTCTAAAGCCTGGTCTGGTAAAACTACCAAAGAATATAAGGTACTTAAAGGATTGAAAAAAGAGAATCTGAGAGATAATATGACCAATACGGAACTTATTTTGAATATGTTAGCAGAAGCTTCTACGAAAGATATTTCGAAAGCAATTAATCCTGAAAGTTTTGATGAAAGCATAGTAGTTGCCCAACAAGGCGGGAATGTTGCTAAAGTAGCTTTAGAAGAATTAGAATCTAAAACTGGTAAAAAAGTTGTAACATCTTTGAATGCTAAAGAAGTACTTCAACAACAAATTCGCGAAGATATACTTGCTGAAAAAAATATTAAAAAATTATAAAAATGGATTTCAGGCTAAAAGTATTTTACACCGTTGCACTCCGCTTAAATTTTACTAAGGCGGCAACAGAATTATACATCTCACAGCCAGCGGTTTCTAAACATATCCAGGAACTCGAAGAAACCTATAAAACAAAACTTTTTGAACGAAACGGTTCTAAAATTTCTTTAACTCCCGCGGGAGAAATGCTGCTAAAACATACTAAAAATATCTTCGAAATTTATCGTGAAATCGATTTTGATATGAGTTCTTTTACCAACGAACGTCAGGGATTATTGCGATTAGGAGCAAGTACAACCATTTCGCAATATATTATTTCGCCTGTTTTGGCACGTTTTCACCAAAAGCAAAAAGATATAAAAGTCAATTTGCTGAATGGAAATACAGAACAAATCGAAAATGCCTTAATCAATAAAGAAATCGAAATTGGGATTGTTGAAGGACAATCTAAAAATCAATCTATTAAATACATTCCGTTTTTAAAAGACGAATTAGTTTTAGTTTGCAATGCCAAAAATCCTTTGGTGAAACAAAATGATATTTCATTAGAAGATTTAAAAACAATGAAATTTATAACTCGTGAACGTGGCTCAGGAACACTTGAAGTTATAGAATACGCATTAAAACAAATTGATTTTAAAATAACCGATTTGCAGATCGAAATGCAATTGGGAAGTACAGAAAGTATAAAGTCATATTTGTTAAATTCAGAATGTTTTGCCTTTATGTCAATACATGCGGTTGATAAAGAACTGAAAAATAATGAACTTATCGTTTTGGATGTTCAGAATTTATCCATCGAAAGATACTTTTATATCATTACATTAGTTGGAAAATCAGATCCTTTATCTGAATTGCTAATTCAGAATATCTCTTCTTTTTATAACTTGAAGTTATAGTCTATTGTTATTTACGATTGGCGAATTCAATATAAACACCGGATCTTTGTAAGGAAATATCAAATTACCTTATTTTGAAAACGAAACAACATCCTGCATCGCATTTATTAGAGGTTAACCTTTATATTCAACAGGCAATTTTTGCTTTAATAATTGCATTGTGTTTATTTTCTATAATTTCGCCCCCAATTGCCTTATTGTTAGGAGTTGTGATGGTAAATGTGTTTGGAAATCCGTTTGTAGAATTCAATCACAAAGCCATAACGTATTTATTGCAATTTTCGGTTGTGGGTTTAGGCTTCGGAATGAATGCAACAAGTGCGCTTTCAGCAGGAAAAGAAGGTTTTTTGCTGACTATATTCTCTATTTTCAGCACACTTATTTTAGGAACTTTTCTGGGAAAATGGTTAAAAACTGATAAAAAAACCTCTCATTTAATTTCGTGCGGAACTGCAATTTGCGGCGGAAGTGCTATTGCAGCGATTTCTCCGGTAATAAAATCAAACGAAAATCAAACCTCGATTGCATTGGGCGTGATTTTTATACTGAATTCTATTGCTTTATTCGTCTTTCCGTTTATCGGACACCAGCTTGATTTATCTCAAAGAGAATTTGGTTTATGGTGCGCCATTGCCATTCACGACACAAGTTCTGTAGTTGGAGCAGCCAATAAATACGGGGCCGAAGCTTTGCAGATTGCGACAACCGTAAAACTCGCAAGAGCTTTATGGATTATTCCGATATCTCTTTTAACGGCTGCAGTTTTCAAAAATAAAAACTCTAAAATCAAGATTCCGTATTTTATAGGTTTGTTTATCGTGGCGATGCTTTTCAATACTTATGTTCCTCAAACCATCATTATAGCACCGTATATTGTGGGTATTGCTAAAATTGGTTTAACGGTAACTTTATTTTTAATTGGCGCAACTTTAAATATAAACACTTTAAAATCAGTAGGAGTAAAGCCTTTATTACAAGGCGTCTTTCTGTGGATATTTATTGCTGTTTTAGGTTTAGCTTCAATATTATATTTCAATTAAAAATAAAACAGCGAGTTTTCACTATTTTACATTGGAAAATTTAACAACAGGTTTGCCGGAAAGTTTATAATGTTTTCCGCTAAACACGTATCTTTTTTCTATTGTAAAATTAAATTGCTTTTTTGTTTTAGACATTGCCGCAACATCACTTGGAGCAGTTGCTTCAAACTCATCATCAGCGCCTGCTTTACTATAATTGCCCGTTGTGGTAACAATAATATCTCTGAAATATTTTTTATTGTTATCTGTAACAACACTATACGTACTTGACCATTTCGTTTTTTCGCTGTTGGTTAGTTCATATTCATATGCTTCCATAATTGGCTGATATTTTCCGTCAAAACCGGCGACAATATAAAGAGTTCCGTCAAAAGGGCCGCCTGCGCCGCCATTTACATGCAATAAAGTAAAAGCATATTGATCTTCTCCAATTTGTAAAAGTTTTGGCTTCGGACATTGCGCAAAAGCTCCAAATGCTGCCACTGCAGGCTGAAAAGATTTCATTTCCCAGATATTACCATTTTTCGCAAATTTGGCTAATCCTAAAAGTCCTCCTGAAAAACGTCCGGTTTGCAAACCATCTTCATCATAAACAGAATGGTTAAAAGCTACTATTTTGAATTGATTTCCTTTAGAATCTGCATAATCAATTGTGTTTAAAAGCCTCGTAGCAACACCGCGTTCGTACGGAAATAACTGATCTCCTTCGACTTCGTTTACATCTTTATAAGCAGCAGGTTTGCATTTTTTGCAATTCCAACTCACAAAAATATTATGATCTGTATTGTATAATTTACCCGGAAATAATTTTTGAATGGTTTTTATTCCATCAAGCTGACCTGAAATAAATAATGTTCTTTTGGGATTTAAAATAGTATCGCTAACATTTTTAAGTTGGACAATATCTTCCTGGGCTGTACAAATAGAGGTAAAAAGCAATAAAAAAAGAAAGGATTTGATAAAATTCATTTGGAGTGTAAGATAATAGTGGAATTCAAATTTACATTGTTTTTTCAAAAGTATACTTTAAATTTTCAAGCTTTTTATAATTAATTTATTTCAGTTAAAACCTTTATTTTAGGGTTTAGAAGTGTTTTAAGGAATTGTTAATTATGCTAAAATAAAGGATGGACTATTTTAGGCTGGGAATGAAACGGAGATGATGTTCTATGGAATATGATAACGCCTCAATTTCAGTCTTATACGAGCGGAAGTCCCAAAAACGTATTACCCATCTTCTTATTTTAATGTTGTTTATAATAAATTGTAATTAAGATTTTTTTCAGTCACAGATTTAAAATTTGAAGAATCTGTGGCTGAAAAATTCTCAATTTAGCCTCAAAATCATATATATTAATTAAATTAACATAATCTTCATTGGTTTATTTTTGAATTATCTTTAAATAAGATAAATTTGCCCCCTCAAACAAATTTACAAATGAAAAAAATTAAAATGAAATCAAAACTAATTACTGTTATAGTATTAGCAATTGGATTTTTGACCTTATCATGGGGAATCGTTGGTCACGAACGTATTAACAAAGCCGCAGTTATGGCATTGCCTCAGCCACTACAGATATTTTTTTACAATCATATTGATTTTATTACACAAGAAGCTTCCGTTCCGGATATTCGTAAATATGCTTTGAATTATAAAGACGAAAATCCAAGACATTATTTTGATATGGAGAACTTTGGAGCCGTAGACAGTATTCCGCAGACTCTAGAAGAAGCAAAGAAAAAATACGATGCTAAATTCCTGAACGATAACGGAATTTTGCCTTGGTATATCGAAGATATGATGGCGAAATTAACCAAAGCTTTCAAAGATAAAAACAGAGCCGAAATCTTGTTTCTTGCTGCAGATTTAGGCCATTATATTGGTGATGCGCATATGCCATTGCATACTTCTGCAAATCACGACGGACAATTAAGCGACCAAAAAGGGATTCATTCTCTTTGGGAAAGCAGATTACCGGAATTATTCGCTAAAAATTATAAATTAAATGTTCCGCAAGCACAGTATTATGAAGATATTCATAAAGCAATCTGGAACATGATTAATGATACACACAGTTTAGCGCAGCCTTTATTAGATATTGATAAAAAACTAAGAACATCGACACCTGAAAATAAGGTTTTTGTTGTAGATGCTGACGGAAAAGTGGCAAAAAGCAAATACAATACCGCTAAATTCTCAGATGAATATGCCACTAAATTGAACAAAGAATTAAACGGAATGGTTGAAAACCAAATGAAAAAAGCCATTGCAGCAACAGCAAGTTTCTGGTATACAGCGTGGGTAAATGCTGGAAAACCAGACTTAAGCGATTTAGATTCATCTGCTGTTACACAAAGAAACAATCAGGCATTAAAAGATGATATAAAACTATTCGAACAAGGAAACTTATTTGGAATGAAGAATCAAAACGACTAAAAAAAGAGTTTCAGGTTTTTTAGTTTCAGGTTTTAAGTTTTAAAAAAGCCTCAAATTCATATGAATTTGAGGCTTTTTTGTTATTGCCAATTTCGACTACAGGAGAAATCACAGATATAACTTGGCATATATTGACAATTTCGTTTAGGGCATTTCTAGTGTGATTTCTCCTGTAATCGAAATGACAAACAAATTAATCTTACAAGAAAAAATCCGTTTAAACTGTGTCATCCGCGTTCCATTTCACAACAATATTCACATCCAATTATTGGAATTTGGAATTTAAAAAATTTAAATTTTATAAACTTATTTCTGATATTTTTTATGTTTCAACATATCGGAAGCTGTTTGATAAAATGAAATCGTCTCCTTTACCAAATCAGTTCTCTCCGTTTTCATTGGAATCTCATTATAATCAATTTGATATTCAGGTGCAATACCAGGTTTTGTATTTATTTGTAAATCAAATTGTTTTACTTGCTGTTTAGGCGATAAAATCGTTAATACATTATCTTTAATCAAACCTAAATCCTGATAAGTTGCGATAAAAGCTCTCGGTTTATAATCCGGTTTTAAAACATCCTGACCAAAGAATTTGCTTTCATAATTAAAATGCAGCAATCCAAAAAGGGTAGGCATAAGATCAATTTGCGACATTAATTTATTATATTTCTCAGGTTTTGCATTTGGGGTGTAAATAAAAGCAGGAATTCTGTATTTATCCAACGGAAGTTCAGTTTTTCCGGCACTTGATGCGCAATGATCTGCAACAATTACAAAAACCGTATTATTGAACCAAGGCTGTTTACGCGCCATTTCAAAGAATTTTCTAAGCGAATAATCCGTGTATTTTACACCGCCATCTCGGGATTTAATATCTCCCGGAATGTCAATTTTATTGTTAGGATATGTAAAAGGCCTGTGGTTACTAACCGTCATAATATGATTAAAGAAAGGTTTATTTTGCTTTGCTTCGGCATTCATAACCTTAATCGCTTTGTTGTACATATCCTCATCGCAAACGCCCCAAACGTTAGAAAATGTAACTTCTTCAGGAGAAAAACTTGATTTGTCGACAATTTCATATCCGTTACCAGTATAAAAATCCTGCATATTATCAAAGAAAGCATCGCCGCCATACATGAATTTTACATTATATCCTTTTTGTTTAAAGACAAAACCAGTCGAAAATTTATTTTTGTTATCTTCTCTTTTTAGAACACTTTCACCTGCAGTTGGAGGCAAACATAAAGTTACCGCTTCAAGTCCGCGAACAGTACGGTTTCCCGCTGCAAACAGGTTAGTAAATTGTAAACTTTTTTGAGCTAAACTGTCTAAAAATGGCGTTATATTTTGCTCATTTCCATACATTTTCATGTAGTCAGCACTTAAACTTTCTATTGTAATTAATACAACATTTTTATGATTTTCAAGAGAATCACCTGTTATTTTCCGAGTAGTATTTTCACCGGAAATAGTTGGAAATTGTTGTTTTAAAAGAGCAAAAGCTTCCTGATTAGGTAATGTTTTATAGAATTTGAAATAATCTAATTTGTTATTCTGAAAAGCCAGATAAAATTTATATAATCCATTAGATTGTAGTTCATTAACAAAAACATTCTTCGAGTTTTCTGTTTTGGCTAAAGTTGGAATTGCAATTAAAGAAACCACAAACAAAACAATATAAATCACTGAGATTTTTATTTTTTCATTAAAAGTTGGAATCTCATTAATATAGTTTTTGGATTTTCTCAGAATAAAATAAGTAAAAATCCCGGTTATCAGAAATAAACCCGAGAATAAAGGAATTACCGGATAAGACTGCATAATATTTCCGATAACTTCATTAGTGTAAATCAGATAATTAACAGCGATAAAGTTGTATTTAACACCAAATTCATTCCAAAAGAAATATTCACTTAATCCATTTTGGAGAATCAATAAAACATATAAAAACAGTACAAAAGCAAATAACCAAAATCTGATTTTGTCCCTTAATTTCGGAAGAAAAAGCAAAAGAGCAAAAAGAGCCGTTTTAATTCCAATAAAAATCAAAACAATTTTTGGTAAAGCGCCTCCATATTCCGTAAAAATACTTTTCCCCGAAGCGATATAAATAAATAGCGCTAAAAAAACACCCAAAATAATATAGCCGGAAGGTTTGTTGTATTTAGAATTTGAAATAAAAATTAAATACAGCCATAAAAACACACTTGCTACAACAAAAACAAAGAAATCTGAAACAAGGCCTAATGCAAAGATTTTCAGGCTTTCAAGTATTGTAAATGCGCTTTGGGTTATAGGATGGAAAAATAAAACAATTCGTAATATAAAGCTTACAGCGAAATAAAATAAAGCTAGATTGTAAAATGGTGAAAATTTCTTGTAAAGAGTCATCTAATTATTTTCTTGCAAAATTAATGGCAATTCATTAGTTCTGGATTAAGTTCTACTTTTACCTTACTTAACGTTATCTTAATATTGGCTTAAGATTGTTTTCTTTGCGCTATTCTTATGGTTTTAAGCGTTTTCTGAGTTCAAAATTTTTATCTTTGAGCATGAAATTTTATAGTTTTAATCTAAATTTAAAATTAAATGCACATTTTAATAGTTGAAGATGAGTTAGGAATTGTTCAGTTTTTACAACAAGGTCTGCAAGAAGAAGGATATCTGATAACAACGGCGAATGATGGCTCAAAGGGTTTTGAATTGATTCAAAATCAAAAATTTGACTTGATTTTATTAGATTGGATGCTGCCAAAAATTAATGGTTTGGATTTATGTAAGGCTATAAGAATCAAGGATCAGAAAACGCCAATCATTTTTTTAACAGCAAAAGACACCGTTCAGGAAACTATAGAAGGCTTAAAAGCGGGCGCAAATGATTATATCAAAAAACCTTTTAGTTTTGAGGAATTGGTAGAACGCATTAAAATCCATTTTAGAAATCAAAAAACAGCAGAAATCCTTACTTTGGGAACAATTACAATTGATTTATCCAAACATGTTGTTTTAAAAAATGATGAAGGAGTTTCTCTTACGCAAAGAGAATTTGAATTGCTGACATACCTTATTAAGAATAAAGGAAAAGTTTGTACGCGTAATCAGATTTTAAAAGATGTTTGGGAAATAAATTTTGAATATGACACAGGCGTAATTGATGTTTTTATGAATGCAATCAGAAAAAAACTCAACCTGAAAATTGAAGAAGATTATATTAAAACAATTCGCGGTATTGGTTATATCGCTAACGATTTATAAATGGCACAGCTTTCTTTCAAAAACAGAATTGCCTTAAACTATATTATCACAACCGGTTTGCTGATTTTGGTAGTTTTTTCGATTATTTATTCCATTGTTAAACACACAGTTTACAGTCATATTGATGAAAATATCAATGTAGAAATCAAAAATCATTTAGAAGAATTAAAGGTCGTAAACGGCAAAGTAATTTTTATTGATGCCGAAGAATGGAAAGAACGCGAGCATAATACTGTTGATGTAAATCCGGTTTTTGTGGAGTTTTTAGACCTGAATAAAAAAGTAATTGAGAAAGCACCAAATCTAAAAACGCAAACTCTTGAATTTAAGGATTCTGTAGAAGATTTTATACTATTTGACACTAAAATGGGCAATCATGCCATTCGACAAATTCAGGTTCCGCTTCATATTAACCATAAAAAAATAGGATATGTAATTGTAGCCATGTCATTAGCAGATTCCAGAATGGTATTGAATAATTTGTTTGATATCATGTCTTTATCATTTTTGGTGATTTTAATATTGCTGTTTTTTATTGCACGATTTTTTGCCGGCAGAAGTATAAAACCTATAAATACTATTATCAATACTTCTGAAATAATTACAAAAGATAACCTGAAAACACGAATTGTATTACCTAAAACCCGGGACGAATTATACACACTTTCTAAAACCATAAATAATTTATTAAACCGAATTGAAGATGCAATCGAACGTGAAAAACAATTTACTTCTGACGCTTCACACGAACTAAGAACGCCTTTAACAGTTATTAAAGGAACACTTGAAGTTTTAATTCGAAAACCCCGTGATAGTAAAGAATATGAAGAAAAAATAAACTATTGCATTAAAGAAGTAGATCACCTAAATATGTTAGTCGATCAGCTTTTATTAATGGCGCGTTTTGAGAATCAAAAACAAGGTATAAGTACGGAATCCGTTTATTTAAATGCATTGATTTTGGATGTTTTAACACTGAATTCTGAGAAGATAAAGAACCTTAATGTCAATATTAAATTTGATGCTTTAGAAGGTTATTATATTAAATCAGATAATTTTCTGGTAGTTACAATTCTCAGAAATATTATTTCGAATGCCATTAAATACACCAAAAAAAATGGAGAAGTTTCGATTTTTCTTTACAGGCAAAATGAAGAAATAATCTGTAAAATTTCTGATAACGGTATCGGAATTGCCAAAGAAGATTTAGAAGCAATTTTTAATCCTTTTTTCAGGTCAAATTCAACAGATCATCCGCATATTAAAGGAACCGGATTAGGTTTGTCTATCGTAAAAAGAATTACAGAACTGCTTCATATTAAGTTTAGAATCGAAAGCGAAATAGGAGTTGGAACTACGGTTTTTTTGAGTTTTAGTGAAAACCTGAAATCGGTATCGTAAATTTAAAAAACGTAACAAAAACAGCAGCAACGATCTTTTTTAACAATAAACTATCGTTAAGTTAAATTAAAAATTGCTTTTTTATTAAATTAACTAGTATATTTGCAACCGAATCAAAGAATTATAAAATAAACCAAGTCATGATTTCTATTCAATTACATCATCATCATTTTCATTATTGCTCTCAGGCGATGTGTTAATGGTATGCATGTAAATCATCATATTTTAAAACCCGTTTGAGTACATCAAACGGGTTTTTTTATACCAATTCTTTGTACTCAGACTATTAATCCAACAAAAACTAAAAAAATGAGTACATTAAAAATTGCAATTCAAAAATCAGGTCGTTTAAACGAAGACAGCATTCAAATCTTAAAAGATTGCGGTATTTCGATCAACAACGGAAACGATCAGCTAAAAGCAGAAGCTTCAAATTTTCCTTTAGAAGTTTTATACCTGAGAAATTCAGATATTCCTCAGTATTTAATTGACGGAGTGGTAGATCTTGCCATTGTGGGCGATAATTTATTGGTTGAAAAAGGAAAACATATTGAAGTAATTCAAAAATTAGGATTCTCAAAATGCAAGGTTTCTGTAGCCGTTCCTAAAACTTTCGAATACAATTCTATTCAGGATTTAGCAGGTTTACGTATTGCAACTTCTTACCCAAATACTGTAAATGAGTATTTTAGCTCTTTTGGATTAACAGTTGATATTCACCAAATTTCAGGTTCGGTAGAAATTGCCCCAAATATTGGCCTTGCCGATGCCATTGTAGATATCGTTTCAAGCGGAAGCACTTTGTTCAAAAATAATTTAAGAGAAGTTGAAGTTATCCTTAAAAGTGAGGCAGTTTTAGCCGTTTCACCAAAAGTTTCTCCTGAAATCCAGAAACATATTGACACCTTAAAATTCAGAATTCAATCGGTTTTAAGAGCCCGAAATTCAAAATATATTTTAATGAACGTGCCAAACGATAAAATTGATGAAATCGGAAAAATTCTTCCGGTTTTAAGAAGTTTAACCGTTTTGCCATTAGCTCAGGAAGGTTGGAGCAGCGTACACTCTGTAATAGATAAAGACACTTTTTGGGATGTAATCGATAAATTAAAAGAGGCTGGAGCCGAAGGAATTTTAGTTTGCCCAATTGAGAAAATGGTTCTTTAAGGGCTTCGTCTGCTTTAGGCTATAAACTTTAAGCTATATGCTAAAAGCCTATTGCCTAAAGCTTATAGCTTAGAGCAAAAATATAAAAGCTTAAAGCCTACAGCTTATAGCATAAAGCATAAAATAAATGAAAAAAATAGACAATCCAAAACCAGATACCTGGTCTGATATATTAAAAAGACCAACCAAAACAATCGATGATATCGAAGTTACGGTAAAAGAAATCTTCAAAGAAGTGCAGAAAAAAGGCGATGAAGCCGTTGCAAAATACACTTCTATTTTCGACGGAATTGCTTTAGATAATTATGAAGTTTCTCCAAAAGAAATTGAAGAAGCCATTAATTCGATTTCAAATGAATTAAAAGACGCCATTAAGTTAGCAAAAGATAATATTTATAAATTCCACAAAGCTCAAAAAACAGATAGAATTTCTATTGAAACGATACAAGGCGTAAACTGCTGGCAGGAAAAAAGACCAATTCAGAAAATTGGTTTATACATTCCGGGCGGAACTGCACCTTTGTTTTCAACGGTTTTAATGTTAGCGGTTCCTGCGGAAATTGCAGGCTGTAAAGAAATCGTTTTGTGTTCGCCACCGGATAAAACCGGAAAAATAAACCCTGCCATTTTATATGCAGCGAATTTATGCGGCGTAACCAAAATATTAAAAGTTGGCGGAATTCAGGCAATTGCCGGAATGACATTTGGTACACAATCGATCCCAAAAGTTTATAAAATCTTCGGACCCGGAAATCAGTTTGTAACCGTTGCAAAACAATTGGCAACTCAATTTGGTGTTGCAATCGATATGCCTGCCGGACCTTCTGAATTGTTGGTTGTTGCTGATGATACGGCTGTTCCTGCTTTTGTAGCTTCAGATTTGTTGTCTCAGGCAGAACACGGAACGGACAGTCAGGTAATTTTAGTTTCGACTTCGAAAAAATTAATTGATGCTGTCGAAAAGGAAATTCAGGTTCAGATTGAAGAACTGCCGAGAAAGGAAATCGCGAAAAAAGCCATCGAAAACTCAAAGTTGATTTACGTTGAAAATGATCAGATTGCTTTGGATTTAATCAACGAATACGGACCCGAACATTTTATTATCTGTTCAGAATTTGATGATTTTTATTGTAATGGAATCATAAATGCAGGTTCGGTTTTTATTGGAAATTATACGCCTGAAAGTGCCGGAGATTATGCCTCGGGAACAAATCATACGTTGCCAACAAACGGATATGCTAAGAATTACAGCGGCGTAAATCTGGATAGTTTTATGAAATCTATGACGTTTCAGAAAATAACAGAAAAAGGAATTCAAAATATAGGAAAAGCAATCGAAATTATGGCTGAAGCCGAAGGTTTGCAAGCGCATAAAAATGCGGTAACTTTGAGATTGAGGAGTTTAGAGTAGAGAAAATAGAATAAAGAATATAGAGCAAAGAGACAAGAAGCAAGAAGCAAGAAACAAGATGAAAGAGTTAAAGGATAGATTTGAATCTTTATTCTTGCCTCTTGATTCTTTTCTCTCCTTAAAAATAAAAGAATGAAATTCGATATAAATACAATAACACGTGAAAACGTGAAAATACTAAAACCATATTCTTCGGCGCGTGATGAGTTTGAAGATTTTGATACGGCACAGATGATCTTTTTGGACGCGAACGAAAACCCGTTTCAAAATGGCGTGAATCGTTATCCGGATCCGCAGCAGAATTCAGTTAAAGCGATTTTGGCGAAGAATAATAAGGTAAAATCAAGTCAGATTTTATTAGGAAACGGAAGCGATGAAGTTCTGGATTTGCTTTTCAGGGCTTTCTGTGAACCCAAAACTGACAATATCATTTCGTTACCGCCAACGTACGGAATGTACAGCGTTCTGGCGAATATTAATGCGGTAGAAAACAGGGAAGTTTTACTTTCTACCGATTTTCAGCCACAAGTCGAAAAGATTTTAGATGTTATTGATGATAACACAAAAATCATCTTTTTATGCTCGCCAAATAACCCAACCGGAAATTCTTTTTCGGATGAAAGTGTGGTGAAATTGCTTCAAAACTTTAAAGGTCTGGTTGTAATCGACGAAGCTTATATAGACTTTTCAGCTAAAGAAAGCTGGCTGACAGAAATTGACGAATATCCTAATTTGGTGATTACGCAAACGCTTTCAAAAGCGTATGGTTTGGCTGGAATTCGATTAGGAATTTGTTATGGTTCTGAAGCTGTGATTTCGGTTTTGAACAAAATAAAACCTCCGTATAATGTCAACGAATTAACACAACAAAGAGCCATTTCCCGTTTGAATGATTCGGATAAAATAAAACAGGAAATTGCTTCTATTATTGAACAAAGAGAGGAATTACTTAAAGTTTTACTGGAAGTTAGTTTTGTTGAAAAAGTATATCCAACAGAAGCAAATTTTGTTTTGGTAAAAGTAGATAATGCCAACAAAAGATATGATGAATTAATTGCAAAAGGAATCGTAATCCGTAACAGAACAACGCAGCCTTTATGCGAAAACTGTCTGCGTTTTACGATTGGAATTCCAGAGGAAAACGCAGTTTTAATTAAAGAATTAAAGTTATTAAGCTAAAAGAAATAGCCCACAGATTTTGCGGATTAAACGGGTTATTTTTTTACGAATTTAAATGATTTAAAAAAGATTCTTTCACGCAGATTTTGCAGATTAAAGCAGATTTAATTTTGATTTTTAAATATAAAATAATCTGTGTACATCTGCTTAAATCTTTTTAAAATCTGCGTGAAAAAATTAGTGAAATTTGTGTAATCTGTGGCAGAAAAATATAATTTATGAAAAAAGTACTTTTTATCGATCGTGACGGAACGATTGTTTTAGAACCTGAAAATTATCAATTAGATGCTTTGGAGAAAGTAGAATTTTATCCGAAAGCTTTTCAATATTTGGCTAAAATTGCTAATGAATTAGATTACGAATTAGCGATGGTAACCAATCAGGACGGGTTGGGTACGGATAGTTTTCCGGAAGATACGTTTTGGCCAACGCAAAATTTTATTCTGAAAGCCTTTGAAAATGAAGGCGTTTTGTTTGATGACATTTTTATCGACAGATCGTTTCCTGAAGATAACGCGCCAACAAGAAAACCAAGAACCGGAATGTTGACGAAATATATTGATAATCCGGATTATGATTTGGCTAATTCTTTTGTTTTGGGAGATCGTTTGACGGATGTTGAATTGGCGAAAAACTTAGGCGCAAAAGCAATTTTCATCAATGATAATGACGGAATCGGAACTAACGAAATTTTATCAAAAAGAGAAGAATTAGACGAAACGATTATTCTTCAAACGATGAGTTGGAAAACGATTTATGAGTTTCTGAAATTAGAAGCGCGTTCGGCATCGATTACGCGTAAAACCAATGAAACGGATATTTTTATCGATCTAAATCTTGACGGAACGGGAAAAAGTAAAATCGAAACCGGAATTGCATTTTTCGATCATATGTTAGATCAGATTTCGCGCCACGGTCAAATGGATTTGGAAATTTTGGTTAAAGGAGATCTGGAAGTCGATGAACATCACACGATTGAAGATACAGCAATTGCTCTTGGAGAAGTTTTTGCAAAAGCTTTAGGAAATAAATTAGGAATTGAGCGTTACGGATTTTGTCTTCCAATGGACGATTGCCTGGCACAGGTTGCAATTGATTTTGGCGGAAGAAACTGGTTGGTTTGGGAAACCGAATTTAAACGTGAAATGGTTGGAAAAATGCCAACAGAAATGTTTTTTCACTTCTTTAAATCCTTTTCTGACGGCGCCAAAGCGAACATCAACATAAAAGCCGAAGGAACGAACGAACATCATAAAATCGAAGCCATTTTTAAAGCTTTCGCGAAAGCCATAAAAGTAGCGGTGAAAAGAGATACAGAGAAAATGATTTTGCCATCAACTAAAGGAATGCTTTAGAAAAAAGTAAAATTGTTCATGTTTTAGGTTGTGCAACGGAACCTGAAACAAAACAAACCTGAAACAACAAAAAAATGGATGCTAAAAAGTTTGCTGAGAAATGGATTGAATCCTGGAATTCGCATGATTTAGAAGATATAATGAAACATTATTCGGAAGATATTGAAATTACCACACCGATGATAAAACTGGCTGCGGGAATTGAAAGCGGTTCGCTTCAGGGAAAAGAGCAAGTGCGGGCATATTGGGAAAAAGCATTGACAAAAATTCCGGATTTGAATTTTGAATTGGTTGATGTTACATCAGGAGTAGATTCGGTGGCACTTTATTACAAATCGGTGATGAATAAAATGGCGATCGAAGTAATGTTTTTTGATCAAAACGGATTGGTAAATAAAATGATCGCCCATTATACGGATCTGTAAAAGTTTAAATTTTGTTTCAAGTTTCAGGTTTCAAGTTCTGTGTGTAACTTGAAACCTGAAACTTGAAACCTGAAACAAAAAAAAATGAAAATAGTAATTATAAATTACGGAGCAGGAAATATTCAAAGCATTATGTTTGCTATTGAAAGGCTTGGTTTTAACGCTGTTTTGAGTAATAATCCGGAAGAAATTCAACAAGCTGATAAAGTAATTTTTCCCGGCGTTGGCGAGGCAAGTTCAGCCATGACGAAACTTAGAGAAAGTGGTTTGGATAATTTGATTCCGAATTTGAAACAACCCGTTTTAGGAATTTGTCTGGGAATGCAATTAATGTGCAAATCGACGGAAGAAGGAAATACTGAAGGTTTAGGGATTTTTGATGTTGATGTGGTTAAATTTACGTCAAAAGTAAAAGTACCGCAAATGGGATGGAATCAGATTTATAACTTAAAATCAGATTTGTTTAAAGGAATTTCTGAGAATGAATTTATGTATTTGGTACACAGTTTTTATGCGCCATATTGCGATGAAGCCATTGCTACTACGGATTACGAACTTGAATATGCATCGGCTTTGCAAAAAAATAATTTTTATGGGACTCAGTTTCATCCTGAAAAAAGCGGGGCTGTTGGGGAGAAAATACTGGAAAATTTTTTAAAAATATAAAGAAAGATTTAAGGCCTTTATGACTTTAGACTTTCAAACTTTAAGACTTAATAAAATGAGAATAATACCAGCCATAGATATCATTGACGGAAAATGTGTTCGTTTATCCAAAGGCGATTACGATACCAAAATAATTTATAACGAAAATCCGCTTGAAGTAGCGAAATCATTTGAAGCGCACGGAATCGAATATTTGCATTTGGTAGATCTTGACGGCGCAAAATCGAGTAAAATTGTCAATTATAAAATATTAGAGCAAATTGCAACGCAAACCACATTAAAAATTGATTTTGGAGGTGGCTTAAAATCTGATGACGATTTGAAAATTGCTTTTGAAAGTGGTGCAAATCAAATTACTGGCGGAAGTATTGCCGTAAAAAACAGAGCAATTTTCGAAAAATGGATTTCAGAATACGGATCGGATAAAATTATCCTGGGTGCTGATGCCAAAGACGAAAAAATTGCCGTTTCGGGTTGGTTAGAAGATTCAGATGAAGACTTGATTCCGTTTATTCAGGAATATCAAATGAAAGGGATTCAATATGTTATTTGTACGGATATTGCAAAAGACGGAATGCTTGAAGGTCCGAGTTTTGATTTGTACGGTGAAATTTTGAAAGAAGCACATGGTGTAAAATTAATCGCTTCGGGAGGAATTTCAACTTTCGACGAATTACCAAAATTAGCTGAACTAGGCTGCGAAGGAACAATCATTGGAAAAGCTATTTATGAAGGCAGAATTACGTTGAAACAACTGGAGAATTATATAATTAGAAAATGAGATAATTAGTCAATTAGATAATTATTTCAATGCGCTTAAAATTATCTAATTATCAAATTTTCTAATTGAGACATTAAAAACAACAGATTATGATAACTTGTCACTTAAAATACGTTATAGATCCGTATCAATTGGAGGTTTTTGAAGATTACGGTAAGAGATGGATTAAAATCGTAAATCGTTTGGGAGGTCAGCATCACGGTTATTTTATGCCTTCGGAAGGGGCTAATAATATTGCTTATGCCTTGTTTTCTTTTCCAAGTTTTGCGGATTACGAAAATTATCGAAAAGCAATGTTTTCAAAAGACGACAAAGAGTGCGTAGAAGCTTTTAAACTTGCCGAAGACACAAGATGTATTATAAGTTACGAAAGAACTTTTTTAAGTCCTGTATTTGAATAGAAAAAAATTAGAAAATGAGATAAGTAGAAAATTAGATAATTCAAAGCTTTGTGTAATAATTATCTAATTGACTAATTATCTAATTAACACATTAGATTAATGTTAGCAAAAAGAATCATTCCTTGTTTGGATATAAAAAACGGAAGAACCGTAAAAGGCGTTAATTTTGTGGATTTGCGCGATGCGGGAGATCCTGTGGAATTGGCAGAAATTTATTCGGCGGAAGGTGCGGATGAGTTGGTTTTCCTGGATATTTCGGCTACGGAAGAACGCCGTAAAACGTTGGTGAATATGGTGCGAAGTGTGGCGGAGAAAATCAATATTCCGTTTACGGTTGGAGGTGGAATTTCATCTGTAGAAGATGTTGAAATTCTGTTGAATAATGGAGCCGACAAAGTTTCTATCAATTCATCGGCAGTAAAAAATCCGCAATTGATTAATGACCTTGCTCAAAAATTCGGAAGTCAATGTGTTGTTGTTGCAATAGATGCCAAACAAATTGAAGGACAATGGATTGTGCATTTGGTTGGAGGAAAAGTTCCGACAGAATTAAATCTATTCGATTGGGCTGTGGAAGTCGCAGAACGCGGAGCCGGCGAAATATTATTTACTTCAATGGATAACGACGGAACTAAAAATGGTTTTGCAAACGAAGCTTTGGCTAAATTATCCCAATTGATTAATATTCCGATTATTGCTTCCGGCGGTGCTGGAAATATGCAGCATTTTGTAGATTCTTTCAAAGTAGGAAAAGCTGATGCTGCTTTGGCTGCGAGCGTTTTTCACTTTAAGGAAATTGAGATTAAGGCTTTGAAGGAAGAACTTAGGGATAATGGTATTGAAGTTAGAATTTAGAAGCAAGAAGCAAGAGAATAGAAGCAAGAATAAAGAAAATAGAGTAAAGAAAATAGAGTAAAGAAAATAGAATAAGGAAAATAGAATAAGGAAATAAAAAAAAAATAGAATTAAGACAAAGAGCTAAATCTGAAGTCTAAAATCTAAAATCTAAAATAAAATGAATATAGATATAAAAAGTTCACACGGGTTGATTCCGGCAATTATTCAGGATTCTGAAACCAAAAATGTTTTGATGTTGGGATATATGAATGACGAATCGATTCAAAAGACAATCGAAACTCAGAAAGTAACTTTTTTTAGCAGATCTAAACAAAGACTTTGGACAAAAGGCGAGGAGAGTGGCAATTTTTTGAATCTTATAAGTATCAAAAATGATTGTGACGGCGATACACTTTTAATTCAGGCAAAACCTGTTGGACCAACGTGTCATACAGGTGCGGATACGTGCTGGCAGGAAGCAAATACGGAGAATTACGGTTTTATTTCTGAACTTGAAAATACAATCAAAATTCGTAGAGAAAATGCGGATTCTGAGAAAAGTTATGTGGCTTCTTTATTCGAAAAAGGAATCAATAAAATTGCTCAAAAAGTAGGCGAAGAAGCTGTAGAAGTGGTTATTGAAGCGAAAGATGATAACGATGATTTATTTTTAAGCGAAAGCGCTGATTTGCTGTTTCATTACTTAATTTTACTTCAGGCAAAAGGTTTCCAATTGAATGATGTTGTTGATGTTTTGAAAAAGCGTCAGAAGTAGTTTTAAAGAAAATAATCAATATAATTTTTGTCCGACTGAGCGAAGTCGAAGTCCCGCAAAGTGATTCAGCAAACCGGACTTCGACTTCGCTCAGTCTGACAAAAATACGACTAATAAAAAAGAAAAAATCCGTATCAATCCGCGTTTTCGCGAAGTGAATCAGCGTCATCCGCGTGCCATTTCGACACTATTCTACAAACTCAAAAACAGCGAATTCCTGCGGTTGATGAAATCCGAATTTAAAACTTTTATAAGGCTGTAATGCAAGATATTCGGTTGTGTTACCGTAATCAATTCTAAAAGCATTTCCTTTCCATTTCATTCCTGTTTTTGGTTTTATGAAATTACCATTTTGAATGAGTTCTAAACTCGAAAACGGAATCTTAATTTCGGTATTAAAACCTTCCGGAGTTATTTTGCTTTGCGCTTCCAATCCGGAAATATCAAAAGCTATACTCGTATTCCAGCCGCCACAATTTGGCGAAATGCATTTTAAAAGCATGTCATAATTAGACGAAAAAGCATTTACACCAATTTCTATATAATTTTGTCCATCTCCGTCAGGATCCAGAAAAACTTCTACTAAATCATCTGTATTAAAAATTTGAGCATCTTTTTTCTGACTTGATCCCACAATTTTAGAATCGGTTGATTTATAAGCGATATATAGGTTTTCATTATTCCACGAAAGTGAAATCATTGTATTTTGTGTGGCTTTTTTACCTGAATTATGAATTACAAAAGGACCTGAAAAAGGTGTTTTCCAATCGGATAAATCCCCGTCAATAATTATATTCTCATTTGTTTTATGAACCTGAATAATTTGTGAATGACTTGTTATCGAAAACATCAGACATAAAAGAGCCGCAATTTTACTAATTTTCATAAATAGTAATTTATTTTGATATGCTAAAGTAAAAAAGAATAAATGAATTTTAACATTAAATTTTCGGAATAGAAATTATAAAATCATTTAAAACTTAATGGGATTGTTTACATTTGTTGAAGATTATGCTGGTTTAATTACCTTATTTATTACAAATTTATAAATAATGAAAAAATACTTCTGTGGCGTTTTTATCGCCTTTTTAGTTGGTTTTACTGCCAATGCGCAAGGACTTCTTAATAAGTCTGAAACGGTTTTTACACATCAGGATACTTTACGCGGAAGCATTAATAAAGAAAGAGCCTGGTGGGATTTGAAATATTATCATTTGGATGTAAAAGTAAATCCGAAAGAAAAAACGATTACGGGTTCAAACACAGTTCGTTATACGGTTTTAACTGAGAATAATAAAATGCAGATTGATTTGCAGGAACCGATGCAAATTTATAAAGTAACACAAGACGGGAAGGAATTGCAGTTTGAAAGAGACGGAAATGCTTTTTTTATTGCATTAACCGCGACTCAAAAAGTGGGAGAAACTAAGGAAATCGTAATTTCTTTTGGAGGAAAACCTAAAGAAGCTATAAAACCGCCCTGGGATGGTGGAATTACATGGAAAAAAGATAAAAACGGAAAAGATTTTATTGCTTCTTCTTGCCAGGGATTGGGTGCCAGCGTTTGGTGGCCGTGCAAAGATCATATGTATGACGAAGTCGAAAACATGCTCATTAGCGTGAATGTTCCCGGAGATTTGACTGATGTTTCGAACGGAAGACTGCAAAGTGTTAAGAAAGAAAAAGACGGCACAAAAACTTTTAATTGGTATGTTTCGAACCCGATTAATAATTATGGTGTAAATATTAATATTGGTGATTATGTTAATTTCTCTGAAAAATTTAAAGGAGAAAAAGGTGATTTAGATTGTAATTATTACGTTTTGAGAGATAATTTGGCTGTAGCCAAAGAACAATTCAAAGATGTGCCAAGGATGCTGAAAGCGTTTGAAAACTGGTTTGGTCCTTATCCTTTTTATGAAGACAGTTACAAATTGGTCGAAGCGCCTTATTTAGGTATGGAGCACCAAAGTAGTGTGACATACGGAAACGGCTTTAAAAACGGTTATTTAGGTCGTGATTTAAGCGGAACCGGCTGGGGATTAAAATTTGATTTTATCATTATTCACGAATCCGGTCATGAATGGTTTGCCAACAATATTACCTATAAAGATATTGCTGATATGTGGATTCATGAAAGTTTTACCAATTATTCTGAAAGTCTTTTTCTGGAGTATTATTATGGTAAAGAGGCTGGTGCCGAATATGTAATTGGATGCAGAAAAATCATTGCTAATGATAAACCAATCATTGGACATTATGACGTAAACAACGAAGGTTCAGGCGATATGTACCCAAAGGGGGCAAATATGCTGCATACTATTCGCCAGATTGTAAATGATGATGCAAAATGGAAATCAATTCTGAGAGGTTTAAACAGTACTTTTTACCATCAAACGGTTACTTCTAAACAAATTGAGGATTATATAAACACACAAGCAGGAATTAATTTCAACAGGGTTTTTGCTCAATATTTAACGACAACTCAAATTCCTGTTTTCGAATATATGTTTAAAAACGGAACTTTTGGATATCACTGGACCAATTGTGTTGCCAAATTTGATATGCCAGTAAAAGTAAAGCTTAACGGTGTTGAAACGTGGCTGAAACCAACAACAGAATGGCAATCTGTGAAGACAACTAATGAAGACAGAAAACTTGAAGTTGATAAGAATTTTTATGTAACGACTTCTAATATAATCGAATAAAAATTCGATAAATTCCAATTTTATAAAATCCCAAATTCCAATGATGAAGTTTGGGATTTTTTATTGGCTTACTTATGCGTAATGTACGTCATTGCGAGGAACGAAGCAATCTCACGTTGCTTCGATTACTAGCTTTTCGTTAGTGAGGTTGCTTCGTTCCTCGCAATGACCCTAACTTTGTAATTATTGGAATTTGGAATTTTAAAAAATTGAAATTTTACTTTCCTATCGGCTACTCAACTTCGCCTTTTCCTTAATTATATCAGCAATTTTTCTGTTTTCAATTTTGCTTTCAAGCCATGAAATAATGTCCAGGTAAAGAAATGCTCTTTTCTCGTAAGTGTTTTTTTCCAATTCAATAAAGCGCAAACGCATTTTAATGAATTCCTTTTTAATATCGGCGGGATATAAGTTGTTTAGGTTTCTCAAAAACTTGATAATTTCCTTTTGAACTTCATGCAGATCGTTCATTTTTATTAGAAATTTATAGGTGTTTTTAAGGTGATTTTCTAAGTAATAATCTTTTCCTAATTCATAATGTGCAATCAAAGACAAAAGTCTGGCGAAGCACATTAAGTCTTCACGCATAGATAAGTTCTTGTTGTTGATTATTTTATCTAAATAGTGAATGCATTCATTGTACTTTTCGTTTCCAAAATAAATAGAAGCAATCTTATAATAGAATAACATTTCGTGATGTTCATCAAGATGTTCGCTGTGCAGTTTTATTTTTTCCAAAATCTCAGGAATTAGATATTCGCTTTCGGCAAAAGTTCCTTCAAGAATATGCAAATTGAGTTTATTATTATAAACGTAAAGAAAAGATAGCGACGCAACGTTATCATTGACAGGAAATCTGGAATCCTCGATTGTTTCTTCTAAAAGCGTTAAATATTTCTTGAAATTCGATTTGTATTTCAACATATATAAGGACTCCAAAAAGTAATGATTTCCTTTTAAGAAGAATACCGGATTCTGAAAGATCATATTTGGATTATCATAAAATAAGGTCACCCATTTATACGCATATTTATAACTCGCCAAAAAGTCCTGAACTAAGAAACTGCGCCATAAATTTGCATTGTAAAACCAATATTTCTCGCGGAAACCAAATTTGCTTTCGTCTAATTTGGATATGTGTTTGTTGAAATAATCATCAATATATTTATATTCTTCGTCGCTTTTTACGTAACCGGTTTTCAGCATGATTCCGTATAACTGAAGCGATAAATTCGATAATTTGCTCGAAATAGTATTTCTGTAATTTAATTCTTTTGCCTGAATTACCAATTCATCGGCGCGACCCTGAATACTTCGGGTAATATATTGCGATTCTATCAGTTTTTCGAACTCGACGATTTCATACGCCATATATTTTTCGTCATTTTCCAGCGCAATGATTTTTGTTTTATCGAGAATTTTCAAACTCTGTTTGTATAATCCTTTATTATATAAGATTACGGCAAAATCTATTTGTTCGCGCAATTGATACCGAATGTTCTGACTCGGAATATTTAGTCTGATACTAACTAAAATTTGTTTGTATAAGTATGATTTTAAGTTAGATAACTGTACTTTTTTGATGATTCCGCTTTTTAAAATAAGCTTTTCATCATAGTTTTCAGACTTGTCTAAAATATTAAACAATTCAATAAATTTTGTGTTAGAACTGGTTTCTAAACGGCTTGCAAAAATTTTAAACTGTCTTTTTTCAGATTTAGAAAGTGATTTTATTAATACAAATAAGAAATCTTTTTGATGGTTAGCCATTGTAAAATATAATAATGTAACTTATTGATTATTAGTTATTTAATTCGATTTAAATTGTGTTATGAACAGTATAATTTCATTAAAATGAATTTCATACTGCATAAGTACAATATATATTTGTTATCAAGATGTGAAATTACATTAAATAAATGAATATGAATAGAGAGAAAGTTCAAATTTTTGACACCACTTTGCGCGACGGTGAGCAGGTTCCAGGATGTAAGTTAGATACTAAACAAAAATTAGTTATCGCAGAACGACTTGATAAAATGGGAGTTGACGTTATCGAAGCAGGTTTTCCTGTGTCAAGTCCGGGCGATTTTTTATCGGTCTCTGAGATTTGTAAAATTGTAGAAAATGCAACCGTCTGCGGACTAACAAGAGCTGTAAAAAACGACATTGATGTTGCTGCAGCTGCCTTAAAGCATGCTAAAAGACCTAGAATCCACACCGGAATCGGAACATCACAATCTCATATACTCCATAAATTAAATACCACACCAGAAGATATTATTGAAAGAGCAAAATTTGCTGTTTCGCACGCAAAATCGTATGTAGAAGACGTTGAGTTTTATGCAGAAGATGCCGGAAGAACAGATAATGCTTTCCTTGCAAAAGTTTGCGAAGAAGTGATCAAATCCGGTGCAACGGTATTGAATATTCCGGATACAACAGGATATTGTTTGCCAGAGGAATACGGAGCAAAAATTAAATATTTAAAAGAAAACGTAAAAGGTATCGAAAACGTAATCCTTTCATGTCACTGTCATAATGATTTAGGAATGGCAACTGCAAACTCTATTGCAGGTGCGATAAACGGAGCGAGACAAATAGAATGTACAATTAATGGTATTGGCGAAAGAGCCGGAAATACGGCGCTTGAAGAAGTGGTAATGATTTTTAAACAACATCCTTACTTAAATCTTGACACGAACATTAATACAAGAGAATTGAATGAAATGAGCCGATTAGTTTCTGAAAGTATGGGAATGATCGTTCAGCCAAATAAAGCTATTGTTGGAGCAAATGCTTTTGCGCATAGTTCCGGAATTCACCAGGATGGTGTGATCAAAAACAGAGCAACTTACGAAATCATGGATCCGCTTGATGTGGGTGTTAATGAATCTTCGATTATTTTGACAGCAAGAAGCGGAAGAGCTGCATTGGCTTACCGTGCTAAAAAAGTGGGTTACGAACTTACAAAAGTACAATTAGACATTGTATATATTGAGTTTTTGAAATTCGCAGATATTAAAAAAGAAGTTGTTGATGCTGATATTCATCAGATTATTGAAGCGGCTAAAATTCAGGACGAATTAGTTAGAAGCTAGTTTAAAAAAGAGAATAGAAGAAACAGAATAGAAGAAAGAGAATAGAAGAAAGAGAATAGAAGAAAGAGAATAGAAGAAAGAGAATAGAAGAAAGAGAATAGAAGAAAGACGAAAGACTAAAGAAAAAAAGATTTAAATCATAAAGAACGAGACGTTATGAATTTGAAAATAGCAGTTTTACCTGGAGACGGAATAGGACCAGAGGTAATTTTACAAGCCAAGAAAGCTTTATACGCCATAGGCGAAGTGTATAATCATGAATTTGTTTTTGAAGAAGCGCTTATGGGAGCGATCGCTATCGATAAAACAGGCAATCCATTGCCGGAACAAACGCTAAATCTGTGCAAAAATACAGATGCGGTTTTATTTGGAGCGATTGGCGATCCTAAATATGATAATAATCCAAATGCAAAAGTTCGTCCGGAGCAGGGATTATTGAGACTTCGTAAAGAACTGGGTTTGTTTGCAAATATTCGTCCTATAAAACCATACAAATCATTGCTGGATGCTTCTCCTTTAAAAAGAGAAATTATTGAAGGTGCTGATTTTACTATTTTCAGAGAATTAACCGGTGGTGCTTATTTTGGAGCCAAAACATTAAATGAAGAAGGAACACATGCTTCGGATTTATGTGAATATTCAGAAGAAGAAATTACCAGAATTGCACATTTAGCTTTTAAATCGGCACAAAACCGACGCAAAAAGTTAACGATGGTTGATAAAGCAAATGTTTTGGAAACCTCTAGATTATGGAGAAAAGTAGTTCAGAAAGTGAGCGAAAATTATCCTGATGTAGCTTTAGACTTTTTATTTGTGGATAACGCAGCCATGCAGATTATTTTAAATCCGAAACAATTTGATGTGATTTTGACAGAAAATTTATTCGGGGATATTTTATCAGATGAAGCAAGTGTTATTACAGGTTCTATCGGGTTATTGGCTTCGGCATCTTTAGGAGAAAAAAATGCGCTTTTTGAACCAATTCACGGTTCTTATCCGCAGGCAAAAGGAAAAAATACTGCAAATCCAATTGCTTCTATTTTATCAGCTGCAATGTTATTAGAACATTTTGGTTTATATAAAGAAGCAAACGTGATTTATCAGGCGGTTGAAAAAGCAATTGAGTTTAAAGTAGTAACAACAGACTTAAAACCAGATTCAAAATTCGGTACGAATGAAGTAGGGGAGTTTGTTTCAAATTTTATTTTCAGCAAAGACGATTTGCTTTATTTTAATAATGACAACGTTCATATCGGACAATCGACAATTGTTTAAGTTTTTTATTAAAAAATTGAAATAATTCACAAGAAGTATTGTAAATGTTGAGATTTTATTTTTTTAGTCCTATAAGTTTTCATACTTTTGTGACACTAAAAAATAAAAGATGCAAATCTCAATTATTATTACTTCTGTCGTTGTTGTCAATGTGATTCACACATATGCATCGGGAATGGTATAAATATAATTGAAAAACTATATTACAAACCTTCCAAATACTGGAAGGTTTTTTTTTGAATAAAAATTAAAATAAATAATACATAATGGAATTAAATAAGTACAGCAAAACCATCACTCAAGATCAAACACAACCTGCGGCGCAAGCGATGTTGTACGGGATTGGTTTAACTGAAGAAGATTTGAAAAAAGCACAAGTTGGTATCGTAAGCATGGGCTACGATGGAAATACTTGTAACATGCACTTGAATGATTTGGCAAAAGATGTCAAAAAAGGTGTTTGGGATGCAAATCTGGTCGGACTTATTTTTAATACCATTGGTGTCAGTGACGGAATTTCGAACGGAACTGAAGGAATGCGTTTTTCATTGGTTTCTCGTGATGTAATTGCAGATTCTATCGAAACTGTTGTGGGAGCACAATGGTATGATGGTTTAATTGCGATTCCGGGCTGTGATAAAAATATGCCAGGAGCTTTAATCGCAATGGGACGTTTAAACCGACCTGCAATGATGGTTTACGGAGGATCAATTCACTCTGGAAAATGGAAAGGTGAATCGCTAAATATTGTTTCTGCTTTTGAAGCTTTAGGAAAAAAGGTGAAAAACGAAATTACGCCTGAAGATTTTAAAGGTGTTATTCAAAATGCATGTCCGGGCGCTGGTGCCTGTGGCGGAATGTACACGGCAAACACGATGTCGTCTGCAATTGAAGCATTAGGAATGAGTTTGCCATACAGTTCTTCTAACCCTGCTTTGAGTCAGGAAAAAAGAGACGAATGTCTGGCTGCCGGAGAAGCGATCAAAATTTTATTAGAAAAAGATATTAAGCCAAGAGATATTATGACGCGCAAGGCTTTCGAAAACGCTATTACAATTGTAGCAGTTTTAGGAGGTTCTACAAATGCAGTTATGCACTTAATTGCAATGGCTCATGCGGTTGATATTACAATTACCCTGGATGATTTTCAGGCCATTAACGACAGAACACCGGTATTGGCAGATATGAAGCCAAGTGGTAAATATATGATGGAAGATATTCATGAAGTTGGAGGTATTCCTTCGGTAATGAAATATTTATTAAAAGTTGGATTGATTCATGGAGATTGTTTAACGGTAACCGGAAAAACTGTTGCTGAAAATTTAGCTTCAACTCCGGATTTACAAGATGGGCAAGAAGTGATTCATGAAATTCAAAAAGCTTTAAAACCAACAGGAAACATTCAGGTTTTATATGGAAATCTTGCTTCTGAAGGCGCTGTTGCAAAAATCAGCGGAAAAGAAGGAGAATATTTTGAAGGTCCGGCTGTAGTTTTTGAAGGTGAATTTGAAGTAATTCCAGGATTAGAAGCCGGAAAAATTAAACCGGGTAATGTAGTCGTCATCAGGAACTGTGGACCAAAAGGTGGTCCGGGGATGCCTGAGATGCTAAAACCGACATCGGCAATTATTGGAGCCGGATTAGGAAGTACGTGCGCTCTTATTACAGACGGCAGGTTCTCTGGAGGTTCACATGGCTTTGTGGTAGGTCACATTACACCAGAGGCTTATGATGGTGGTGGAATTGCACTGGTAAAAGATGGCGATTTAATTGCTATTGATGCGGTCAAAAACACGATTAATCTGAAAATATCCGACGAAGAATTTGCAGCTAGAAAAGCGGCCTGGGTTCAACCACCGTTAAAAGTTACAAAAGGAGTTTTGCTTAAGTATGCAAGATCGGTTTCAAGCGCTTCTACAGGTTGCGTTACCGATAAATAGTATTCAATTACAATTTCAAAAAATTAATTTCAAAATTCAAAAAAGATGAAGGAATTATTGAAAGAAGAAAATATAGATCTCAACTCTCCTTCATTTGGAGGATGGAGTGAAGAAAAAGATACCAATATGGGAAAAATAAAAATATCAGGCGCTGAAGCCGTTATAAGATGTTTGTTAGCAGAAGGAGTAGACTTGGTTTATGGTTATCCGGGCGGAGCGATCATGCCGGTTTACGACGAATTATATAAATTTCAGGATCAATTGCACCATGTTTTAGTACGTCACGAACAAGGCGCAACTCACGCAGCTCAGGGTTATGCAAGAGCTACGGGAAAAGTTGGGGTTGCGATTGCAACTTCAGGTCCGGGAGCAACAAATTTGGTAACAGGAATTGCTGATGCTCAGATCGATTCAACTCCAATGGTTTGTATTACAGGTCAGGTTGGAAAGCATTTATTGGGTTCTGATGCTTTTCAGGAAACGGATATTATCGGAATTTCTACTCCGGTTACCAAATGGAATTATCAAATTACAGAAGCTTCTGAGATTCCTGAAATTATTGCAAAAGCTTTTTACATTGCACGTTCCGGACGTCCGGGGCCTGTATTGATTGATATTACTAAAAATGCTCAGTTTGATGAGTTCGATTTTAGTTATGAAAAATGTACCGCAATCAGAAGTTATGTTCCGGTTCCGAAATTAAAATTAGACAAAGTGGCCGAAGCTGCTGCTTTAATCAATAACGCTAAAAAACCTTTTATTGTTTTTGGTCAGGGAATTATTCTCGGTCAGGCCGAAGAACAGCTAAAAGCCTTAATTGAAAAATCAGGAATTCCGGCAGGATGGACGATTTTAGGACTTTCGGCTTTACCAACAGATCATCCGTTAAACGTTGGTATGTTAGGAATGCACGGAAACTACGGACCAAATTTATTAACAAACGAATGTGATGTTTTAATTGCTTTAGGAATGCGTTTCGACGATCGTGTTACCGGAGATTTGAAAACTTATGCAAAACAGGCAAAAGTAATTCACTTTGAAATTGATCCTGCAGAAGTTGATAAAAACGTAAAAACAGAAGTTGCCGTTTTAGGAGACGTAAAAGAAGCTTTGACAGCATTATTGCCTTTAATTGATCAAAAATCGCATGATTCATGGCATAATGAATTCAAAGAAAAATACAAAATTGAGTTTGATTCTGTTATCGAAGAAGAATTAAATCCAACCAATAATAAAGGAATTTCGATGGGTGAAACCATGGAAATGATCAACAAACACTCAAAAGGTGATGCCATTATCGTTTCAGATGTTGGTCAGCACCAAATGTTTGCGTGTCGTTATGCTAAATTTAATTCAACCAAAAGTAATATTACATCCGGAGGATTAGGAACAATGGGATTTGCACTTCCGGCTGCAATTGGAGCCAAAATGGGAAGACCTGATCGTGAAGTTGTAGCGATTATTGGCGATGGAGGATTTCAGATGACCATTCAGGAATTAGGAACTATTTTCCAGACAAAAGTACCGGTAAAAATCGTCATTTTGAACAATGAGTTTTTAGGAATGGTGCGTCAATGGCAGGAATTGTTCTTTGATAACCGATATGCTTCAACAAAAATGATTAATCCAAATTTTGTCGCTATTGCCGAAGGATATCATATTAAATCTAAAAAAGTAACAAAAAGAGAAGATCTGGATGCGGCTGTTGCAGAAATGATGGCTTCAAAAGATTCATATTTCTTAGAAGTTATGGTCGAAAAAGAAAACAACGTTTTCCCAATGATTCCAACAGGAGCATGTGTTTCTGAAATTAGATTAAGCTAGAAAAAGTTTCAGGTTTCAGGTTTTTTTGTTTCAGGTTGTAGAACTTGAAACGTGAAACCTGAAACAAAAAAAACTAAAAAAAACATGGAAGATAAAACATTTACCATATCGGTATATTCAGAAAATAACGTGGGTTTGTTGAATAGGATATCAGGAATATTCTTAAAGAGACACATTAATATATTAAGTTTAAACGTTTCAGAATCAGAAATAGACAATGTTTCAAGATTTATTATTGTTGTAGAAACAACAGAAAAATGGGTTCAGAATATTGTGGGACAAATTGAAAAACAAATTGAAGTAATAAAAGCTTTTTATCACACAGACGAAGAGACTATTTATTTAGAAAATGCCTTATTCAAAATTGCTTCAAGTTTGTTGTTTGATGAAAAACAAATTCAGAATATCATCAAAGAAAGTCAGTCTACAATTGTAACCGTTTCCCGTGATTTTTTCGTGATTTCAAAATCAGGAAGACGTTCTGAAATCGAAGAATTGTATGAAAAATTTAAACCGTACGGCATTATGCAATTTGTACGTTCGGGCAGAATCTCAGTTTCTAAAGAAAAAATGGAAATTTCAACATTATTAGAAACATTCAAATAGTATCATTTTAGTTTACGTATTAATCAATTATTAAATTACAACATCATTAAATATTAAAAAAGAATGGCAAATTATTTCAACACATTACCACTTAGATTACAATTAGAACAATTAGGAGTTTGCGAATTTATGGAGCAATCTGAATTTGCAGACGGAATTGCTGCACTTGCAGGAAAAAAAGTTGTCATTGTAGGTTGTGGTGCACAAGGTTTGAATCAAGGTTTAAACATGAGAGACTCTGGTTTGGATATTTCATATGCATTACGTGCAGATGCAATCGCTGAAAAAAGAGCTTCTTATAAAAATGCTACCGAAAACGGATTTACTGTAGGTACTTATGAAGAATTAATTCCAACTGCTGACTTAGTTTGTAACTTAACTCCTGATAAACAACACACTGCCGTAGTTACTGCCATTATGCCATTAATGAAACAAGGTTCTACTCTGGCTTATTCTCACGGTTTTAATATTGTTGAAGAAGGAATGCAGATTCGTAAAGATATTACAGTAATTATGTGTGCGCCTAAATGTCCTGGTTCTGAGGTTCGTGAAGAATACAAAAGAGGATTTGGTGTACCAACTTTAATTGCAGTTCACCCTGAAAACGATCCAAACAGTTTTGGTTTAGATCAGGCAAAAGCTTATGCAGTTGCAACTGGAGGACATAAAGCAGGAGTTTTAAAATCATCTTTTGTTGCCGAAGTAAAATCAGATTTAATGGGTGAGCAGACTATCCTTTGCGGATTGTTGCAAACCGGATCTATTTTATGTTTTGATAAAATGGTCGAAAAAGGAATCGAACCTGGATATGCTTCAAAATTAATTCAGTTTGGTTGGGAAACTATTACAGAAGCTTTGAAACATGGCGGTATCACAAATATGATGGACCGTCTTTCTAATCCTGCAAAAATCGAAGCTTACGAACTTGCAGAAGAATTAAAAGACATTATGCGTCCGTTATTTCAAAAACATCAGGACGATATTATTTCTGGAGAATTCTCAAGAACAATGATGATCGACTGGGCAAATGACGATAAAAACTTATTGACATGGAGAGCTGCAACCGGAGAAACTAACTTCGAAAAAACACCTCCAACTGATGCTCCGATTTCTGAACAAGAATATTTTGATAATGGAGTTTTAATGATTGCAATGGTTAAAGCTGGTGTTGAATTAGCTTTTGAAACCATGACTGAAGCTGGAATTATCGAAGAATCAGCTTATTATGAATCATTACACGAATTGCCTTTAATTGCAAATACAATCGCAAGAAAAAAATTATTTGAAATGAACCGCGTTATTTCGGATACAGCAGAATATGGTTGTTATTTATTTGACCATGCTTGTAAACCGTTATTAACTGAATTCATGAAAACTGTTGAAACGAACATAATTGGAAAACCATTTTCAACTTCAAACGGAGTAGATAATGCTGTTTTAATTGCAGTAAACAAAGAAATTCGTCAACATCCTATAGAAGAAGTAGGAGCATGGTTGAGAGAATCTATGACTGCAATGAAAAAAATTGGATAATAAATTGGGAATTACCACACATTCGGTGTGATGGGATTTGCACTGTATCTCTGTTTTATATAATATTTTGAATTAGTAAGCACTTATTAAGAAAAAAGGATATAGATGCATATTGCATTCACTTAACTTCGGTGAGGATGTAAGTTAAGTGAAGGTAATCCCTAATTAAGGGGTACATTTAGTTTTAAATGTGCTTGTTGAGATTTCTATTTTAATTAATAAAGATGCTGCTATTTTCAAAATAGGACAAAAGCATTTGTAATGCAGAATTACGAAATTAATTGTTATTGAAATTGTTAAAATTAAAAAGGCATGGTATTTATTTATCGTGCCTTTTTTGCAATATGTATTTTTATCTGAAAAACCAATTTTTTATGTTATGTGCAGAAAAAGCTTATATTTTTTTTAATATGTGTTTTTTTTAGCCAAAATTTATGAATTAAATAATTTTAAGAATACGCTGATATTTAATACATTTATAAAAAAATTCCAAAAACATATGAGTTATTATAAAATTGAAAATTTAGAACAATATTTTAAACATTACAATAAGTCAATAAGAGAACCAAGGAAATTTTGGGGAAAAATAGCTGAAGAAAATTTCACTTGGTATCAACAATGGGATAAAGTAGTTGATTTTAATATGGCTGATGCCGAAGTAAAATGGTTTACAGAAGCAAAAGTTAATATTACCAAAAACTGTATTGATAGACACTTAAGCAAAAGAGGCGAAAAAACGGCGATAATCTTTGAGCCGAATGATCCGTCTGAAGAAGCTTTGCATATTACATATAACGAATTATACGAAAGAGTTTCGAAAATGGCGAATGTTTTGCGTGAGCAGGGCGTGCGCAAAGGTGATAGAATTTGTATCTATTTGCCAATGATTCCGGAATTGGCCGTTGCAGTTTTGGCTTGTGCCAGAATTGGGGCAATTCACTCTGTTATTTTTGCAGGATTTTCTGCTTCTGCAGTTTCCGCAAGAATTAACGATTGCGAATGTAAAATGGTGATCACATCTGACGGTGGTTACAGAGGAAACAAAACAATTGATCTTAAAGCAATTGTTGACGAAGCTTTAGATTCTTGCCCATCAGTTTCGAAAGTTTTGGTTGCAAAAAGAACTCAGACTGAAGTTAAAATGAAAGAAGGTCGTGACATTTGGTTACAGCCTCTTTTAGACGCAGCTTTAGACAATAGTGTTGCCGAAATCATGGATGCCGAAGATCCTTTGTTTATCCTATATACTTCTGGTTCTACAGGAAAACCAAAAGGAATGGTGCATACTACAGCGGGATATATGGTATATACGGCTTATACATTCAAAAATGTTTTTGCTCACGAAGAAAATGATATTTTCTGGTGTACAGCAGATATTGGCTGGATTACGGGTCACTCATATATATTATACGGACCGTTATTAAACGGAGGAACAACTGTAATTTTCGAAGGAGTTCCGTCTTATCCGGATTTTAGCCGTTTTTGGGATATTATCGAAAAACATAAAATCACACAATTTTATACAGCGCCAACAGCAATTCGTTCGTTAGCAAAAGAAAGTTTAGATTATATTCAAAAATATCCGCTAAAATCGCTAAAAGTTATCGGATCTGTTGGAGAACCAATCAATGAAGAAGCTTGGCACTGGTTTAATGACCACGTTGGAGATAAAAGATGTCCGGTTGTAGATACCTGGTGGCAAACAGAAACCGGTGGAATCATGATTTCGCCAATTGCTTTCGTTACACCAACTAAACCAACATATGCAACGTTGCCATTACCGGGAATTCAGCCTGTTTTGATGGATGAAAAACGCAATGAAATTGAAGGAAATCAAGTAGTTGGTAGTTTGTGTATCAAATTTCCTTGGCCTGGAATTGCCAGAACTATTTGGGGAGATCACCAACGTTATAAAGACACTTATTTCTCTTCTTTTCCAGGAAAATATTTTACAGGAGACGGAGCTTTAAGAGACGAAGTTGGATATTACAGAATCACGGGTAGAGTAGACGATGTTGTAATTGTTTCGGGTCATAATTTAGGAACAGCTCCTATCGAAGATGCCATCAACGAGCATCCTGCAGTTGCAGAATCTGCTATTGTTGGATTCCCACATGATATTAAAGGAAATGCTTTATACGGTTATGTAATCTTAAAAGAAACGGGAGAAGTTAGAAATAAAGAAAACTTGTCTAAAGAAATTAATCAATATATTTCTGATCACATTGGACCAATTGCAAAATTAGATAAAATTCAGTTCGTTTCTGGTTTACCAAAAACGCGTTCAGGAAAAATTATGCGTAGAATTTTACGTAAAATAGCCGAAGGGGATTATTCTAATTTTGGAGATACGTCAACATTATTGAATCCGGAAATTGTAGAAGAAATTAAAGAAGGAAAAATTTCTTAATTCTGAAGATAAACAGCAATAAAAAATGCCTCTTAAATTTAAGAGGCATTTTTTTTATATCTTATCCTGGTCATCTTTGTCAAAGTTTAAAACTTTGACAAAGATTTTTGAAATCTTTATTGTCAGACTGAGCGAAGTCGAAGTCCCGCAAAGTGATTCTGCATGATAAGCTTCGACTTCGCTCAGCCTGACAATCGCATATTTCAAATATTTTAATCATCTTTGCAAATTTTCAAAATTTCACAAAGATTTCAAAACTTAAATTTTGTTATATAACTTATATGGTTTAAAATCCCTATTTAATTCCCAATCTCGATTTCAGCTTCAAAAACAAAATAGCAATTTTATAAGCATCTTCAGAAGAAGAGTTTCTGTCGCTTTTCGGGATTTTAAATATTTCGCTTAAATCATCCAGCGAAAACTGTTTGTCGTTGATATCCATCAATTTGCGATACATCATATCAACGTCGAGAGCTTCATTTTTTAATCTTCCGCAATCGAGGCGCTCCAATGCTGCATTTAGCATTTCAATATCAAAATTAATATGATGTCCAACTAAAACAGCATTCCCCAAAAAGTTTATAAAAGCTTCTATAGCTTCAGGTTCCTGCATTTTTGTCATTTTACTTTCGATAATAAACTCATTAGAAAGTCCGTTGTCGTGGTAAAATTTATATTGCAATAAAACAGATTCAAAATTATCCTTAATGATAATTCCGTCATCAATTACTGAAAATGCTCCCAAAGATAAAATCACGTCTTTATCCGGATTTAACCCTGAAGTTTCCGTTGATAACACTACGAATCGGTTAGGTTTTGTTTCGAATTTAGTTAAGTAATTCTTCCAGAAATCCGGATATTCTTTATTGATATTTTTCAGCCAGTCTAGCATATTTATGAGAATTGGGTAAGTTGAAATTTACTCTTTATTAATTCCTCAAGATCTTTCATTGGTGTTAAAGCATTTTTTAACTTTTCCTTGTCTGTTTTAGACATTTCTTTCAGATTTATATATTGACCGGAATCATCATTTTTTAATCCTTCAACAGTTCTAAATTTCGACAATGTCAGGAATGCTTCGGCACAACTTAGATATATTTCAGCATTTTTAGAATCTGTAATTGCTAATTGTTTGAATCTCAAATAAGTATTCTTAATTCCTTTTATGTTTGAATTTAAAATTAACAAACGCGCACCATCAATTAATGGCATTAATGCACGGGTTTTTATGTCGAATTTTGTTTTTTGCGGACCTTCTTCTTCAACAATAAATTTCTTGAAAAAACTCAAAGGAGAATTTCTTTTTAAAGCATCATTTCCTAAAAAGTCAAAGAATAAAGTATTGTTCACAGCATTTTTAAAAATAACACTTTCTATAACTTCTTCAATTTTTGGTTCACCAAAAACAATCTCATAATCAAAGAAAATACTGCTCAGATCATTGCTGTTTTCACCTGGAGTATTCATCCAGCTGTTGTATTGTTTTGTCCAGTCAGTCAATGACTTACACCAAAGCATATTACTTCCCATATGTCCGTTTGGACAATATTCATAACCTACTTTTTCTAATATACCGGTGGTTCTTTTTGCCAGCCTTAAAAAGTAATCTTTTACTTCTCTGTATTTCTCAGGAGCAACATCTTCAAAAATTAAAATGCTATCCTGATCCGTCAGTAAAAGTTGCTCCTTACGTCCTTGACTGCCAATACTTAACCATGCAAATCGAGCAGGAGGTGAGCCAAGATCCAAAATAGACAATTCGACAGCACGTTTGATTATGGCAAGGTTAATTTCGCTCGCAATATTGCTAATATGCGAAATTGGAATATTCTTTTGAATTGAATTCTGAATCAGATCAGACAAACGATCGCGTATTTGTTTTAAATCTTTTGGAAGCTGCGAACGCTTAATTTCTTTAATTAAAACACCAGGATTACTAGCTTGAGCCACGATTAAATCGTGTTCAGATATAATTCCTTTTACAGAGGATTTGCTTGTACCGTCTTTCGTAACACATAAATGCGTTACGTTGTGTTTTATCATCAACAATTGCGCTTCGGCCAATGATACATTCTCAATGACCGTAACCACAGGCGAAGACATAATCTTGTCAATAGTTTCAGTAATAGGATAGCGGCCTGTAGCAATTTTAGACGATAAATCAGCATCGGTTACAATACCAATCGGGTGGTTTTTTTCGCCGCATACAATGATATTATCCACCATTGATTCCGTCATTAATATTGCAACATCTTTTACAATATGCGTTGCTTTTGTTGTTAAAGGCGAATTATTGTAGGTAAGTGATTGAATATATTGCATTTCTGACTGCTGATCTATAAAAGCAGTATCAGAAATTAATTTTCCGTTAGAACTTACATTGTCTTTTGTATGTCTGGAGTTTATGGCAAAACTTTCCAATAAAAAGTTTAAAACATCCGAATTATTAGCCACAAAAGGTCTAAAAACCGCAATTGGTATAGCATAAATAATACTTTCCTCGCGCGCTTTGGCCGTCATCATATAGTTATTCTTGGCAAAAAACGGGCGTAAACCAAAAATATCGCCTTCATGACATTTATTAATTATCGTTTCTTCGGCATCAGCAATTGTGGTTAAATTTATGACACCAGAAGCCACAACATAAAAGCTGTCATGCAGCAAATCGTTGTTTTGAAACAATACTGCATGTTTTTCTAAATTGATAACACGAATATTGATTGCAATATCAGATAATTCCTGAAAAGTTAAATTATTAAATGGCGGATATTCTTTTAAAAAATCTGCAATATGCTCAGCAATTGTATTCATACGTTTGATAATTTTTTTAAAGTATCGAATGTAAAAATAATAAAATAAACGCTTAGAATGAAACCATCTTTGTGAGAATTGTAATATTTTAAAAAAATGTTAAAGATTATTGCTGTCAAGGCTTTAAAAAGCTTTTGAATTGTCAGAATCATAAATAAGAACTGAAGAGATAAGAAGTTTCTTATTTGAAATCAAATCAGCAGAATTGGTCAGAAGAAGATATTCCTGAATATTCTATTTTACATAATATAAATTATAGTTCAAATTGTGTAGGTTGGAAAAACAACCTTTTTAGCATTTTTAATCATATAGCTTTGTTAGAATTGTTTTATTGGGTATTAAACTTGAGCCGCCTGTTTTGTCAAATATCAACGTTCCTTCATTTGTTCCTGACAACGAAACACTTGCTGATATACCATTTAAACCTTTTAGTTTAATATAAGTTCGATCTCCAAGAGCATAAACCCATCCGGTAATTTCCATAATACCTGTGCTTAATGTTTCATCATTATTAATCACTTCTGCAGTTCCAAATATCAATCGATATGATTGGGATATATTTAATTTTAATATATACTTGTTGTTACAATCTTTACAATTTTCGGTACTCCAGGTTCCTGTAAATTGATTTCCTTGTGAATATGCAGTAAAAGAAATTAATAACAACAGCAGAATAATTTTTCTCATTTCCTTGAAAATAACTTTTTAATTAATTTTAGGACCAAATATAAATAAAAAAAGCATCCGCCGTGGCAGATGCTTTTAATTCTTGTGTAGCGTAATTTATTTTATTTTTTTCAAATAAACAGATTTTCCGTTTAAGGCTACATTTATTTCATTGTTTTTTTCTGAAAAAGTTGTTCTCAGCGCATTTCCTTTAAAAATAGAAACATCTCCGTAAACTTTTCCAGTTTGATCAGAAATATATTCAAATAATAATTTTTTATTATCAGGCTCAATTCCAATTTTATAACTTGAAAATTTAGAAGTATCTAAATTGAATTCCTGCTGTGTGTCGATAATTTTACCATCAGCATAAAAATTGGTAACCGTTTTATTTAAAGTGATGTCCGGATAATATTGGTTCACTTTTTCAAGAAGCGCATATTGCTCTGGACTTGCATCTTCTTTTTTGGATGTAATAGTTTGCGCAAAAGAAATTGTTGTAAAAATTAAGGTAAAAAGTAAAATGTAATTTTTCATAATGTAATTTTTAAGATTAATATCGAAATCATGTTTTGAAATCAATAGTTGTAAAAAAAGCACGATTTTTATTTAAAAAGGCATTTGATTACATAACAAGGTACTAAATATTTACCTTTGCACGAAATTAAAAGCAATCTTTTAAGAAAATGACAACAAAAAAATATATCAAACTTATCCTTATTTTAGGTTCTTTAACAGCACTTGGCCCTTTTTCGATCGACATGTATTTGCCTGGTTTTTCAGGTATTGCAAGAGATTTACATACAACTGTCGCCAAAGTTTCGATGAGTTTATCCAGTTACTTTATCGGAATTTCTGCCGGACAATTACTTTACGGACCATTATTAGACCGTTTTGGACGAAAAAAACCTTTATTTATAGGATTAATGGTTTACATATTAGCCTCATTAGGTTGTGTTTACGTTGCCAATATTGATGCTTTTATATTCCTGCGTTTCATTCAGGCAATTGGCAGTTGCGCTGCAACAGTAGCATCTGTAGCAATGGTTCGTGATTTATTTCCCGTAAAGGATATTCCAAAAGTATTTTCATTATTAATGCTTGTTGTTGGGCTTTCGCCGATGTTGGCGCCAACAATTGGTGGTTATGTTACCGAAGATTTTGGCTGGCACATGGTATTTCTTATTTTAATGTGTATGGGAATTGTAGTTTTAATAGCTTCACAAATTGGATTGCCAAATACTTATAAACCAGATACTTCTATTTCATTAAAACCAAAACCTATTATAACTAACTTTTTAAACGTATTAAAAGAACCTCAGTTTTATACGTATGCTTTTACCGGAGCAATTGCTTTTTCGGGCTTATTTACATACGTCGCGGCTTCTCCTATAATATTTATGGATATTTATCACGTAAATGCTAAAACCTACGGCTGGATATTTGCCTTTATGTCCGTAAGTTTTATTGGTTCAAGCCAATTGAATTCTCTTTTATTAAAGAAATTCTCAAGCGAGCAAATGATTTTTGGCGCCTTAATTTCACAATCCGTAATTGCAGTTACTTTTTTGTTATTATCCTTAAATAATCTGTTGGGATTATATGAAACCATCGGAATGTTATTCTTGTTTTTAGCGTGTTTAGGAATTTCAAATCCCAATACTGCCGGACTAACATTAGCGCCATTTGCGAAAAACACAGGAAGTGCCTCGGCATTAATGGGCGCGATTCAGCTTGGTTTAGGAGCTTTGGCTTCGTTTGCTGTTGGCGTTTTCGTAAAAGATTCTGTAGCGCCAATGGTAGCAATTATGGCTACAACAACAATTACAGCATTTATAATTTTAAATATAGGAAAACGTTTCATCAAAGAAAAAGCAGTATTATCTTCTGAAGATGATGTGATGATTGGACATTAAGTTGTTGAATTCTAATTTTATTAGTGAAAAATGCAGAACCTATAGTGCGATTTCTCTGCGTCGAAATAACAAAAAAGCCAAAATCTATTTAAATTTTGGCTTTTTTTATTGGAATTTGGAACTTATAAATTTTGAATTTAATCAAAAAACCTATTGTCTCTTATCCGGTCTGATAATCATTCTCAGAGACTGATCTCTTGCAAAATAAGCAACCATCCAGTTCCAGAAAGTATTTATTCTGTTTCTATAAGTAATAAGAGAAATCAAGTGGATAAACAGCCAGATAATCCAGGCGAAAAATCCGTTAAAATGCCATTTTGGACTCGGTAAATCGACCACAGCTTTATTTTTCCCGATAATTGCCATAGAGCCTTTATCATTGTAAGCAAATTGTTTAAGAGGTTTATTCTTTACCATTGCTTTAAAGTTTTTGGCTAAGTTTAATCCTTGCTGAATTGCAACCTGAGCTACTTGCGGATGTCCGTCCGGAAAATTTTTATCTCCTGCCGTAATTGCTGTATCGCCAATTGCGTAAACATTTGTTAGTCCGTTTACTTTGCTATATTGATCTGTCGCCATACGTTTTCCGCGACCGTAACTTTCTGTTGGAATTCCCTCAAAAATTTTAGCCGAAACTCCAGCTGCCCAGATTAAATTTTTGGTTTTGATCGTTTCTCCGTTTTCAAAAAACACAGTATCATCCACATAATCTGTAACGCGGGTGTGCAGTTTAACGACAACGCCTAATTTTGTAAGTGCTTCTAAAGTATCTTTTTGAGAATCTTTACTCATTGGCGCCAGCAAAGCATCACCTCCATCAACCAAATAAACATTACTTGCCGACGTTTCCAGTTCCGGATATTCCTTAAGCAGGATATTTTTTCGCATTTCGGCAAACATCCCTGAAACTTCTACTCCGGTTGGTCCTCCTCCGGCAACAACAATCGTTAATAATTTTCGGCGTTTGCGGATATCTTTGGTAATAGCGGCTTTTTCTAGGTTTTTAAGCAAAGCATTACGCATTTCGATGGCATCATTTAAGGTTTTCATCGGAATGGCGTTTTTCATTACGTTTTCCATACCAAAATAACTCGTTTCGGCTCCGGTGGCAAAAACCAAATGATCGTACGTTAATTCGCCATTATTTAAAATGATTTTATTTTCCGCGGGAACAACAGAAACTAATTCCCCCAAACGAAATTGAAGGTTTTTTTTACCGGCAAAAAATTTCCTGAAAGGATAACTAATGCTTGAAGGCTCTAAAAAAGCTGTAGCAACCTGATATATAAGTGGAGGAAAAAAATTATAATTGTTTTTATCTACAAGTGTAACCTGTATTTCAGGATGGTCTACAAGCTCTTTTGCGAGATTTATTCCGGCAAAACCACCTCCTATAATAACTATGTTCATATATGTTGTCTTTTAGTAGGATTATAATTGAAACTATACTGCTTATGCAGTTCTATAAATTTAACATTATAATTTCACATACAAAAACCAATTTTGAGTTTTCTGTTAAATAGTTGTGGAATTAATTTGCCAATTTGAGTTTCATCATAATATCGGTTTGCTCATCATTTCCTAATTTAAAAATGTGTTTGTCAAATTCAACAAAACCATTTTTTGTATAAAAATTAATAGCTCTCAGATTCTCCTCCCAAACGCCTAGCCATACATATTCACTATTTTTTTGTCTGGCAACTTCTATTGCTTTATCGTAAAGCAATTGTCCAACTTTTTTGCCATGAAAATCTTTTGAAACGTAGATTCGTTCAATTTCCAAGGCTTTGTTATCCTTTAATTCGGTTTGAGATTCACCAAAATTTACTTTTAAATAACCAATTACATCATTTTTAAAAGCAGCAAAATAAAATTCAGAGTCTTTGTTGTTAAGTTCAGAAGTTAGCTTTTCAGCTGAAAATCCTTCCTCTAAATAATTTTTCATATTTTCTTCGGAATTTGAATCCGAAAAAGTTTCCTGAAAAGTTTGTCTTCCTATTTTCTGCAATTCTGCAAGATCGTTTATTGTGATTCTTTTTATTTCAATATCTGCCATATTAATTTTGCTTTTATAGAATATTTTATGCTATAAAATTACAATATAAATTAGGAAAAGCAGGGATCGAAAATATTACTTTTTGAATTTTTTAACAGGTTTTTCAGCAACTTCAACCTTGTTTTGCAAAACGTAATTTGCCATCAGTTTTTCAATTAATTCCTCTTTTGTAAGATGATGAAAAACCGTTTTTACATTCGTTTTTAAATCTGCAGAAAGATCGTGATTAGGCTTTGTTTTGAAGATTTGTTTTGCCCATAAAAGCATATTGTTTTCTTCTAAACTTACTGCAGAAGGTTTTTGGAATTTCGTAAATTTAATTCCCAATTCTTTTTCAAATTCAGGAATTTCAATGGTTTCTTCTTCTTGCAAAACGGTTAAGGAAAGTCCCTTTGCTCCTGCCCTTGCCGTTCTTCCGCTTCTGTGAACGTAATTTTCATACGTATCCGGCAAATGATAATTCACGACATAAGAGATTTCTTTTACGTCGATTCCTCTCGCAGCCAAATCGGTGGCAACCAGAATATTAATATGTCCTTCGCGGAATTGTTCCATGATTCTGTCACGGATTCCCTGCGATAAACTTCCGTGAAGTGCTCCCGAAGAAAAACGATTTATAGCCAGGTTTTTGGCTAATTTATTAACGGCAGCTTTAGTTTTACAGAAAATAATACCGCGTTCACCATCTTTTGAATTCAGAAAATGCATTAAAACATCTAGTTTTTCAATTGGATCAACCACAATGTATTCGTGATCAATTCCTTGGTTGCCAACAGTTTCCATATTGGCACCAATTTGAACTACATTTTTATTTAAGTAATTCTGAATCAATTGTTTAATTGTTCCCGGCAAAGTCGCAGAAAACAATAAAGTGCGGTGTTTTTTAGGAAGTTCAGCAACGATTTCGTCTAAACTTTCTTTTAGGATCGAAACCATTTCATCGGCTTCATCCAAAACTAAATATTGAGCTTGTTTTAAATCAACTGCTTTACGCTGAATCAAATCGATTAAACGTCCCGGTGTCGCCACAACAATATGTGTGGGTTGTGTTAGCCGTTCAATTTGCGGCTTAATGGGGATTCCACCGCAAGTTGAAGCTATAGAAATATTCGGAATATGTTTCCCGAATTCTTCTAAATTTCTAAATATTTGTTGTCCAAGTTCTCTCGTTGGCACTAAAATTACCGCCTGAACTATTGGAGATTGTGTATCAATTAATTGTAATAATGGTAATCCGAAAGCGGCTGTTTTTCCCGTTCCGGTTTTTGCTAAACCTACTAAATCATGGGTTTCAGACAAAAGCAGGGGAATTGTTTTTTGTTGAATTTCTGTTGGTTCAACAATATTCAATTCGTTTAAAGCTTTTAAAATGGGTGCTGAAATTCCTAATCCTGAGAATTGTTTAGACATTGTTTTTTATTTGTTTTTTCTGCAAGGTTTTCAAAACCTTGCAGGTATTTTGTTTTTTATTGATAGCAAATAATTATACCTACAAGGTTTTGAAAACCTTGCAGGAAACTAAAAATGTCTACTCATCAGGTTCGTTCATGATTTTTTCACGATACTTTTTACCTATTAACAGTACCAATTTTAGTTTATAATCGTCAACCAGCCATTCGCGGTAGTTTTTACTGCATTGGCTCAAACATTTTGCGTAACGTTTGATTCGGCATTCGATATCATCATCAAGTTCTTTTCCTAATGATTTTGCTTCTTGTAAAGTTTCAGTATTATCAACACACATTGCGGCATGTTGTTCTAATGATTTGTCTAATACAACTTTAGATCGTAAATTTTGCTTGATGATTAGTTTATGTTCTTCATCCACATCAAAAGTTACATCGGCCGTTTTACTGAATTTTGCTCGTAATTCCGGCGGCATACTGTATTTAAAATACATTTCGATTTCCGTATCATCACGAAGATTTTCCAAATAAAATTCAGGTGATTTAAAGATATGCTGCCAGTTTACAGGCTCGCTCCACAAACCAAAACGTGCGGCATTATTTCCTAAATCGATAACCGTAAACTCGTCTTTACCAGGTAATTTACGAGATCCACGACCAATCATTTGGTAGTATAAAGTTAATGATTTTGTCGCTCTGTTTAAGATAATAGTTTCAACAGTTGGCTCATCAAAACCAGTCGTTAAAATTCCAACAGATGTTAAAATCGCATCCGGCGTCTTTTTGAACCAGGCCAAAATATCCTTACGCTCTTCAGAACTGCTTGTGTTATCAAGGTGTCTGATGTCGTAACCGGCTTCTCTAAAAGTTTCATATACATATAATGAAGTATGAATACCGTTATTGAAAATCAGGGTTTTTTTGCCCAAAGAACGTTCTGTATAAGCATGGAGAAGTTTTTCCTGCATCAAAGTATTGGTATACAGATCATCAGATGATTTTACGGTATAATCTCCGTTAATACCCACTTTTAATGATGTTAATCCCACATCATAGCTATAAGTTGTTGCTTTGGCAAGGAAACCTTTGTCAATCAACGAACTAATGGTGTCTCCCACAATAAGTTCATCGTAACTCTGGTGCATTGGTAATTTTATATTCGAACTCAAAGGTGTCGCCGTTACTCCAAGAATAAAAGCATTTTTGAATGAGTTTAATAATTTTCTGAATGAATTATAATGCGCCTCATCAATAATAACCAAACCAATGTTGTCAAGATGTAATTTCTCGTCATTGATACGGTTTTTCAAAGTCTCAACCATCGCCACAAAACAAGAATAATCGTTCTGGTCCGGTAATTCTTTTACTTTACTATTAATGATTTTGTTAGAAACGCCAAACCCTTTTAGCATTTTCGAAGTTTGTTTGCAAAGTTCGATACGGTGCGTTAAAACCACCACTTTTTTATCATTATTGGCTAAATAACGGCGAACGATTTCAGAAAAAATAACTGTTTTTCCGCCACCTGTAGGCAATTGATACAATAAATGATGTTTCGAAGGAGCATTGTCTAAACGTTCAAAAATGGCGTCAATATCGCCTTTTTGGTATGCATAAAGTTCTTTTTTCTCTTCTCTTTCTATTTCTAAAGTGTTTTGAGACATTGTTAATTTTTGGATTTTTGCAAAAATACACCTAAAAAACAGTTATTCATCTTATTTTAACTTAAAATAAATGATTTTTTTAAATAAGATTTTTTATGAGAAATAGTTCTAGAAGTCAATTTTGTCCGAAATTGCTTCAAATTCGTACTTATTTTTCCATTTTTGTTTAACGGTTTGCTCTTGAATAGCCAAAATTCTTTCTTTAAATTCATTTAAAATTCCGTTCGAAATGACAAAATTTACAGCTTGTTCAAAAGAATTAAGCATACTTTTGTAAAATAATTCCTGCTTTATGAAATTCGAAGCCGAAAATGTTTGTGCAATTTCAATATTATACAACATGACATCTGCTATAACAAAAGGATCAACTCCAAGCGAAATAAAATGCTTAATATATTTTTGAGCTACAGAACGGCGCATTTTTGCTTTTGGCCGCCATTTTGCATTTGGTTTCTTTATCGGAAAATATTCATGCGAAATCTTCGTCTTGCATTCCTGCAAAAGTTTATCTTCTTTGGGATTAAAAGCAAAATCATAATAGACTTTTACAGGACTAAATTTCTCGTACAGCTCGATAATTTGTTCTTCAAGTTGTTCCTTATTTAATTCGGCTAAATATTTTTTTAAATCGCGCTTACTCATTATCAAAGTTTAAGATTACAAAAGTAAATTAGTTTCCTGATTCATGCCTCAAAAACCAACCATAATACTTAATTTTGCTTGTATAAACTCAAAAAATATATACATGCTCAAGATTTTCAAAGTTACCGCAATTTTAGAAGGAATCTCTTATTTAGTATTATTTACTAATATGCTTTTTATTAAAACCAACAATCCTGAACTTTATCATACCTTATTACGCCCTTTAGGAATGACGCATGGTGTATTATTTATTGGTTACGTTCTATTGGCATTTTTACTTAGAAAACCTCAAAATTGGGATTTAAAAACTTTCGGAATCATTCAGATTGCTTCACTTATTCCGTTTGGAACTTTTTATATCGAGAAAAAATATTTAGAAAATAATGCATAAGCTTTTGGATAAAATATTTAATTTCTTATACCCTCTTTTTAGAGATTGGGGCATGAGTCGCAACTTTGCGTCTTATATTAGCCTGATTTTTAATATTGCCATTATGGTGGCTTTGGCTTATGCTATTTATTATGTAGCAAAGTTTGTTTTGGTAACCTTAATGGCTGTTTTTGCACAAAAAACAAAAACCAAGTTCGATGATTATTTAGTTCACAATAAAACAACCAAATACACAGCGTATTTAATTCCGTTTTTCTTTATTTATAAAGCCGTTCCTATTATATTGGACAGATATGAATATTGGGAATTAGTCTTCGGAAAAATCGTTGGTGTTTATATTGTTCTGATTAGTTTATGGATCATCCGAACCATTTTTAATTCCTTACGCGATTATCTCAAACAGAAACCGGAATACAGCGATAAACCTATCGATAGTTTTATTCAGGTTATCATGATTGTGCTTTGGGTTTTCGGGATCGTAATTATTATTTCGAAATTATTCGGAATCAAACAAGGCGAATTACTGACGATTTTAGGAACACTTTCGGCAATTATTATCTTGATTTTCAGAGATACTATTCTCGGATTTGTATCCAGCGTTCAGGTTGCGATAAATGATATGGTTCGTATTGGCGACTGGATTACGATGGATAAATTTGGCGCTGACGGCGATGTAATCGAAATTAATTTAACGACCGTAAAAGTTCGAAATTTTGATAATACGATAACCACGATTCCAACCTATGCTCTGAGTTCAGATTCGTTCCAAAACTGGCGCGGGATGCAAAAATCTGACGGAAGACGTATTAAAAGGCACGTTTTGATAAAAAGCAGCAGCATTCGTTTTTTGAATAATGAAGATTTAAATCAGATGAAAAAAGTACAGCTTCTTTCGTCTTATATCGAAACCAGACAATTAGAAATTGAAAAATACAACGCTTTACGCGGAATTGATAAAACCCTGGCACTGAACGGTAGAAATATGACCAATTTAGGTTTGTTCAGAAAATATATCATACAATATTTAGTAACACATCCCGGACTTAATAAAGATATGCACATAATGTGCCGCCAGTTACAATCGACCGCGCACGGGGTTCCGTTAGAAATTTATGCATTTTCGAGCGACAAACGCTGGGCAAACTACGAATATATTATGGCCGATATTTTTGATCACGTAATGGCGTCCGTACAATATTTTGATCTTGAAATTTTTGAACTTCCTTCGAAGATTGGAAGATTTGATTAAGAGTTTTTTGTTTTGAAAATTTGTTTCACGTTTCAGGTTTTTTTTAGTTTCAAGTGACAAAACGATAGCGAATTCAGGCTCTAAATCGTTCCCGACAACTTTGTCAAAGTTTTAAACTTTGACAAAGTTCACACAAACCTGAAACCTGAAACCTGAAACCTGAAACCTGAAACCTGAAACCTGAAACCTGAAACCTGAAACCTGAAACCTGAAACCTGAAACCTGAAACCTGAAACCTGAAACCTGAAACCTGAAACCTGAAACCTGAAACCTGAAACCTGAAACCTGAAACCTGAAACCTGAAACCTGAAACCTGAAACCTGAAACCTGAAACCTGAAACCTGAAACCTGAAACCTGAAACCTGAAACCTGAAACCTGAACCTGAAACCTGAAACCTGAAACCTGAAACCTGAAACCTGAAACCTGAACTTGAAACCTGAAACCTGAAACCTGAAACCTGAAACCTGAAACCTGAAACCTGAAACCTGAAACTATTTCCCCTCCACCTTTTCAAAAACAAATTCTGAATTATTGTATTCAATAGGAACTTCCGGCATAAAAAGCGGAAGATTAAAATAAGTTCCTATTACCCCTTTTCCCAAAAACAGTTTGTTTTCTTTTTTTAGTAATGCAATCGGAATTCTTTTCCAGCTTCCTCCGTTAGAAATATAATGAAAATCACCTCTTAAAGTGTCGCCTTTAATATCGCCGCGTACATCACCGGAATCTTTTCCTGTTTTATAATACGATATTTCATAACGGCCGTAAAAGCGTTTATCGTTTATTTTTATGTCTAAAATGGCGGTATCCTGATTATGAACAGCACGATAAAAAGCCGTGTTATAATCGCTTTTATTATCTTTTGAATTACAGGAAATCAGAAAAACGAACAATAAAGAAATCAGTATAAAATTTTTAAGCATTTGATATTGTTTTAACCCTATAAGTGATATAAATTCATTTAAGTCAAACTTATATTTGCTTACATTACTTATATGGTGAAATTTATTTATAATGTATTTTGTGTTTTATTTTTTTTTAAATTTAAAGAAAAAACATGGCAGATAGAGACACTTTTTTAAAAGAATTCAGAGGCGAAACTTTAGGAACCGTAAGTGCTCAGTCTTCAGCCGATGAGCTGTTCCAAAACCAGACAATCAGGCCTATTTTAAAACTTCAAAATGATTTATTTATTGCAGTTTTCATTAACTATGTAAATAAAAACAAAGCCGATTTCTATTCGTATACCGTTGAAAAGAAAATTCAGACCATCGAAAATTCCATTCAGAAAGATATTAAATTCCGAAATTCCCTAAAAGGAATCGTTATGGCGCTTTTTACAATTGAAGAATACGATACCTATATTCAAAATTCATCAAGTTTAAACAAAAGAATGATGAATTTATTGATTGATAGATTGAAAAGTCAGGTGCAGTTGTTTGAATTGGAGTCGAATTCGAATTAGATTTTTAAATGGAAATAGAATTCTAGAGAATAAAAAGCAAAGTTTATACGCTTACAAAAATGGTGAATTATTTTTTATTCAACAATTAAATTTAATTGGTTAAAAAAGAATTTAGTTGAAATTTTTGATTCTAATGATGATCTTATTTTAGAACTTCAAAGTTATGAACCTCCCTTCAGTTCTTCGAAGTATGAAATTTTATTTCAAAATAAAGACAAGATAAAAGGTATAAATGAAATTACTGGAATTTATATATCTGATTCTAATAAAATTTTAAGGAGAACTCCTTCGAATCATTTTTCTTTTAATACTAATTTTTCTTATTTTTTAGAAGGAAGTAAAATTGCTGATGTAAAACAGAAATTCTGGAGTTCCTCGCAAAAACTGTCTTTAAAAATAGATGTTGAAAAAGTAGAACTTCTAAACGATATAATTATTCATATTTTATCAACTAGAACTGGATATAACTCCAATTCAGTATAATAAATTTTATTTAAAGTAATATATGTTTAACCAATTCCGAAATAAATTTCCCTTAACAGATGAGAAATGGGTTGAATACACCAACCATTTCAATCGTATTGAAGTTCCTGCAAAAACAATCCTTTTAGAAGAAGGGGAAGTTTCAAAAAAGCTTTTTATAATCGAAAAAGGCTGTGTCAGGGTTTGGTTTAATAATAACGGAAAAGATTTAACAACTCAGTTTTTTTTCGAAAATCAAAGTGTAGCTTCCATCGAAAGTTTCATGAAAAAATTGCCAAGTCCGGTTGTTGTTGAAACCATTGAACCTGCTGTTTTGTGGTGGATTCATAAAAATGATCTGGATAAAATTCTTGAAGAAATTAAAGAAATCCCGGCGTTAAGAGATCGATTAATCAATATGCTTTTTGAGCGAACATTTGATTATATGAAATATTTTGTTTCTTTTATAAAAGACTCTCCTACTCAGCGTTATCTTAATTTAATTCAAGAAAGACCTCAAATCGTTCAGCGGGTTCCGCAGCATTATATAGCATCTTATCTTGGCATAAGCACCGTTCATTTAAGCCGAATTAAAAGCAAATTATTGCAGAAATAAACCAATTTTACCATATAAGTTATATAAGAAATTATAAGTCTAGCCTAAATAAACTTATATGACTATATGGTTTAAAAATTTGATAACAAATGTTATCGTCTGCCCATAAAATCCAGTCTAATTTTGCTTTATAAAATTTAATAATTATGAAAGCAGCAGTAGTTTATAAAAAAGGCGAAATGCCAAAATATGCGGAATTTGCAGAACCAATTCCACAAAATGAAAACCAAATCTTAATTTCTGTAAAAGCCGTAGCGATCACAAATTTAGATAAGGGAAAAGCCAGCGGAAAACATTATTCATCACAAAACCATAACGAAAACGGATTTGTGGTTGGCAGTGATGCTATAGGTTTACTCGAAAACGGAACAAGAGTTTATGCTCGCGGAATTGTTGGTACAATGGCCGAGAAAACGATTATCGATAAAAATATATTGGTACCCTTGCCAGACGGAATCAGCGATGCCATCGCAGCAGCCATGCCTAATGCGGTTGCAGGTTCTGCAATGGCGCTTAAATTCAGGGCAGAAATAAAACCGGAAGAAACGGTGTTGATAAACGGCGCGAGCGGATTTACTGGACAAATGGCAATTCAGATTGCGAAACATTACGGAGCAAAAAAAATAATTGTGACCGGAAGAAATGAAAAAACATTTCAAACCCTTTTAGATTTAGGTGCTGACGAAGTTATTCAGCTTAAGCAAAATGATGAAGCGATTATCAATCAAATTAAAGAAATTCAGCAAAATACGCCTATAGATGTGATTTTGGATTATTTGTGGGGACATCCTGCAGAATTAATTCTTACGGCATTAAAAGGAAATGGTTCTTTCACGAATAAAGTTCGCTACGTCAATATTGGCGGAATGGCCGGCGATGCTATTCAGTTGTCAGCTGGGATTTTGCGAAGTGTAGATCTTCAAATCTCCGGTTCAGGTTTAGGAAGCTGGTCAAAAGAGGAAGTGAAATTATTGTTCTCGGAAATTCTTCCTGAAATGTTTCTTCTGGCTGCCCAAGGTAAATTGAAAGTAAATATTGAAGAAGTAAGTTTGGTTGATATAGAGAAAATATGGAATGCAGAAAATAATGATGGGAAAAGGCTGGTTGTTGTTATTTAAAAAAAGTTGCTAAGACTCTGAGATTCTAAGGTTCTAAGTTTTTAAAACTTAAGCAGATCAAAACCTTAGCATCTCAGAATCTTAGCAACTTAGAATTTTAGTATCTTAATAACTCAAGTAAAACTTGCTCAAAACGATTTTTTGGTAAAAACTGATCTTCCAGCGCTTTTGTAAACGGAATTGGAGAATCTAAACTGGCGACCCTTCTTACCGGAGCATCCAGATATTGAAAACATTCTTCCATAATCAATGCCGAAATATCGCTGGCAATTCCGCCAAACATCGTGTCTTCCTGATATATAATAACTTTTCCGGTCTTTTTAACCGATGCGAAAATAGTTTCGGTATCAAGAGGCTGCAACGTTCTTAAATCGATCAAATCGGCTTCTATTTCAGGATTATTGGCCAAAGTTTCTAAAGCCCAGTGAACCGGAGCTCCAAAAGCAATAATGGTAATTGATTTTCCTTCTTTTAATAAAGCAGCTTTTCCTAACGGAATGGTATAGTAATCTACAGGAACATCTTGATAAACGCTTCTGTATAATTGTTTATGTTCAAAAAACAAAACCGGATTCGGGTCGTTTATCGAAGTATTTAATAAACCTTTTGCATCATACGGAAATGCCGGATAAACTACTTTTAAACCTGGGGTTTTGGTAAACCAAGCTTCATTTGTTTGTGAATGAAATGGTCCTGCCTGAGTTCCGCCACCGCAAGGCATTCTCACCACAACATCGGCTTTTTCACCCCAGCGATAGTGCGATTTGGCTAATAAATTTACGATTGGGTTAAAACCTGTAGAAACAAAATCAGCAAATTGCATTTCGACAATTGCTTTATATCCGTTGATTGATAATCCCATTGCGGTCGAAACTACGGCACTTTCGCAAATTGGCGTATTCCGAACGCGTTCTTTTCCAAACGTCTCAACAAATCCTTCTGTTATTTTAAAAGCGCCTCCATATTCAGCAATATCCTGACCCATTATGATCAGATTTTGATGGCGCTGCATAGATTGGTCTAAACTATTTCTGATGGCATCTATAAAACGAATGTTTTTAGATTCTTCTGAATGATTAACTTCTTGATATTGAAATGGTTTGTAGATATCGTCTAATTCTCCGCTATAAGTCGGAATAATTTCAGGTTCAGCATTTGCGATTGCTAAATTTTCCTCAATTTCCTGTTTTATTTCATTTCTTAAAGCAGCATCATATTCTTCGGTAAGAACACCTTCATCCAGCAAAAACATTCTGTAATTATCAACAGGATCTTTTATTGCCCACATTTTCATAAGCTCATCCGGAACATATTTTGTACCACTCGCCTCCTCATGACCGCGCATTCTAAAAGTTTTAAATTCTAATAAAACCGGATGCGGATCTTCCTGCATATGTGCTTTTAATTGCATTAATTTATTGTAAACTTCTACAATATTATTTCCGTCAATAATATAACTGTCAATGCCGTAACCAAAACCTTTATCAGCAAGGTTTTCGCAGGCATATTGTTCATTTGTTGGTGTCGAAAGTCCGTAACCATTATTTTCGATGATAAACATTACCGGTAATTTCCAGACAGCAGCTATATTCAAAGCTTCGTGAAAATCGCCTTCGCTGGTTGCCCCTTCTCCGGTGAAAACGGCGGTAACTTTTTTATTTTTTTGAAGTTTATCAGCCAATGCAATTCCGTCTGCGATCCCTAATTGCGGGCCAAGATGCGAAATCATTCCAATAATATTGTATTCCTGGGTTCCAAAGTGAAAACTACGATCCCGGCCTTTTGTAAACCCGTTTGCTTTTCCCTGCCATTGCGAAAATAATCGGTGCAAAGGGATATTTCTGGAGGTAAATACACCTAAATTCCGGTGCATGGGCAATATGTATTCCGAATCGTTCAAAGCCGCTGCAACGCCCACGGATATAGCTTCCTGCCCTATTCCGGAGAACCATTTTGATACTTTTCCCTGTCGAATTAAGATCAGCATCTTCTCTTCGATTAATCGGGGTTTCAATATTTTTTTATATAAATCCAGTAATTGAGAATTGGTAAGGTTTTGTCTGTAAAAGATCATCGGACTAATGTTTTATTGTTCAAATATATAAAAATATAACAATTTTAACATTATTTGTTAAATAATTATTGATTGTTATTTGTTCTCCGTAATAAAAATAAAAAAATAATCGTACTCTTTTAATTTTAAAAAAACAGAAGCAAAGATAACGAGGAAATTTTTATCCGAAAACAAAATTTGTATTATTTTAATTACAAAACACAATTGTTAAGTTTTAGCATAATTAAAAATTATACTCCATTATTTGAGTCAAAAAATGAATTAAAAAGTAAATTTTATGGTAAATTTTAAAATTCAAATCTAAAATATTATCTACCTTTGTTATAGAAAGGTTTACAAGATCTTTCTTCTTTAAAACAAAAAATGTAAAGTATGCAAAACATTCCTAGTGTAGACTTACGTGATTTCCTTTCGGACGACCCGAAACGTAAACAAAAATTTGTAAATGAAATCGGCAGTGCATTTGAAAACATTGGCTTCGTAGCCCTAAAAGGTCATTTTCTTGATGATCAGCTGGTAGACGAACTTTATGGCGAGATTAGAAAATTTTTCGCTTTGCCAATAGAAACTAAGCATAATTATGAAATTCCTGGTATTGGCGGACAAAGAGGTTATGTTTCTTTTGGAAAAGAACATGCTAAAGGCCGTAAAGAAGGCGATTTGAAAGAGTTTTGGCATTTTGGTCAATATGTTGACAAAGATTCAAAATACGCTTCAGAATATCCGGATAATGTTGAAGTGAAAGAATTACCCCGATTTAATATTGTAGGTAAAGAGGCGTATCAAATGCTTGAAAAAACAGGCGTTTATGTATTAAGAGCTCTTGCTTTGCATTTAGGTTTAGATGAGTTTTATTTTGACCAATATGCAAAAGAAGGAAACTCAATTTTAAGACCAATTCACTATCCGCCAATTACTTCTGAGCCAGAAAACGCAATTCGCGCAGCAGCTCACGGCGATATTAACCTGATTACACTTTTAATGGGTGCGCAAGGTAAAGGATTACAGGTTCAAAATCATGACGGTCAATGGATTGATGCCATTGCAGAAGATGATGAATTGGTGATTAATGTGGGTGATATGTTATCAAGACACACGAATAATAAACTGAAATCAACGATTCATCAAGTGGTCAATCCACCAAGGGAATTATGGGGAACTTCACGTTATTCAATTCCGTTTTTCATGCATCCTGTAAGCGATATGCGTCTGGATTGTCTTGAAAACTGTATTGATGCTGAACATCCTAAGAAATTTGAGGATATTACCGCCGGAGATTATTTATACGAGCGTTTAGTAGATTTAGGTTTAATCAAAAAGTAAACTTTTTAAATCTCAATTTTTTTTAAATTCCAAATTCCAAACTACCAATTGGGATTTGGAATTTAATTTTTACAAACTATAAATTTGGAATTTTTATAAAATATGGATTTACAAGATCAACTAAAAAATTTATTTCCGGATCATGTCGAATCAAATGAGCCTGAAGAAGTTCAGGAACAAGATCATGTGCTGTATGTTCAAAAAGAGCCCATGATTTGCAAATTCGAAAAAAGAAAAGGAAAAGCAACAACTATAATTGAAGGTTACGAAGGATCTGACGAAGATTTTAAAATTCTGGCCAAGGAAATTAAAACAAAACTCAGCGTTGGCGGAACTTTTAAGGACGATTCGATCATTATTCAAGGCGATTATCGTGATAAAATTATGGAAATCCTTAAAGCAAAGGGATTTAAAACGAAACGTGTGGGAGGGTGAAATGTTTTTTAGTTTCATGTTTCAAATTTCAAGTTGTTCGTGAAGTAAAAAAACTTAGAACCTTAGCCACTCAGTAACTTAGTACCTCAAAAAAATGATACAAAACTCAGAATTAATACTAAATCCGGACGGAAGTGTTTACCACTTAAACCTTCGTCCTGAACATACAGCGCACGATATAATTTTTGTTGGAGATCAGAACAGAGTCGAAAAAATTACACAGTTTTTTGATTCTATTGAATATTCAACCCAAAAAAGAGAATTTAAAACCCAAACCGGAATTTATAAAGGCAAAAGAATATCTGTAATGTCAACAGGAATTGGTCCTGATAATATTGATATTGTTTTGAATGAATTAGATGCTTTGGTAAACATTGATTTAGAAACCCGTTTGCCAAAAGAAAACCTGACTTCTTTGAATATTATCAGAATTGGGACTTCGGGTTCGCTTCAGGCAGATATTCCTGTGGATAGTTTTGTACTATCAAAATTCGGACTTGGATTAGACAATATGCTTCGCTCCTATTTGATCGATGAAGTTTCGAATGCGGCTATCGAAGATGCTTTTGTTACGCACACAAATTGGGATATCAGAAAAGGAAAACCGTATGCGATTCCGTGTTCTGAAAAATTAGAGAAACTAATAGAATCAGATCAAATCTTTAAAGGAATTACTGCAACAGCCGGAGGATTTTATGGTCCGCAAGGCCGCGTTTTGCGTTTGAATATTCAGGATCAGGAATTAAACAGTAAAATGGATAATTTTAATTTTGATGACAACAGAATCACAAATTTAGAAATGGAAACGGCTGCTATTTACGGACTTTCGGCACTTTTAGGACATAATGCCTTATCCTTAAATGCAATTATTGCCAATCGTGCTTCCGGAACTTTTAGCGAAGATCCTTATAAAGCTGTCGACAAGTTAATTACGTATACATTAAATAAGCTGGCGGGAAATTGAAATTAGATAATTTGTCAATTTGATAATTAGATAATTTAAATATTGCGCTTAAATGTATTGGATCTTAATTTGAAAAACAGAGATAATTTATGCAAAATGCTATTCTTAGATTTGAAAAATTACTGAACGAAAATGTCACTTATTTTCCAACACTAAACAATGAAGTTTTAGAGGCAAAAATACCCGGAAAATGGTCTAAAAAAGAGGTTTTAGGCCATCTTGCCGATTCGGCGATTCATAATCTGGTTCGGTTTACAGAAATAAATTATCTCGAAAAACCTTATCATCACAGACCATATAATCAAATAGATTTAGTAAATTTAAATCAATATCAGAAAATGGATATTGATGAATTGACACAATTATGGTTTTCGGTAAACAAACAAATCCTGAGAATCATGAAATCTGTTGATGAAAAAGCTTTGGATTATAAAATTATTCTGAGTGATGAATCTGTAATTGATTTAAAGTTTTTGATGACAGATTATATGGAGCATTTAGAACATCATATTAACCAGATTAAATCTTAAAGTTATGTTTTTAAGAGTTGCCAGACACACAGATAATTTAGAGAAAATTGAAGATTTTTATATTGATATTCTGGGTTTTGAACGTTTGGGCGGCTTTGAAAATCATAATAATTATGATGGTATTTTTATTGGAAAATCGGGTTTAGACTGGCATTTTGAATTTACACAATCAAATGCAAAAGCAAATCATACATTTGATGAAGATGATGTAATTGTGCTTTATCCAAAAACAATTTCAGATTATAATGATTTAATAAAAAAGCTTTTACAGTATAATATCTCAAGTATAACTGCAAATAATCCTTTTTGGAATGAAAACGGAAAAATGTTTCTGGATCCGGATGGTTATCGTATTGTTATATCGCCATTAAAAGCAGAAATAAACGAGATTAATTAGGTTTAATGAGATAATTAGTCAATTTGAAAATTAGATAATTTTAAGCTAGTTCAAATAATTACAAAATTTAATAATGCAACAAGATACACACAAAAAAATCTTATTTAGATATTACAGTGATTTATTAGAAGATACGGTAGTAGAAACTATGTGGTCAGAAATTATAGATTTAGAAAAAGGGCTTTTTAAATTAGATAATATTCCCTTTTTCGGACCTATGATCGCTACAGACGATATTTTCTTTGCTGAATATGATGAAGATGAAGAATGCTTAGTTTATAGAGAAACCAGAGAGAGTTTTGGAAATTCAATTCTTCAGGTTGTAATTTTAGAAAAAGGTTTTGACAAAGAAATAATTAGGGAAAAATTAAAATTAATTAACTGTTTATCAGAGGGTCTGAACGAAACTTTATTTGCTGTTGAAGTAGTTAAAGATGTTGATTATTCGCTTGTAAAAAGTATTTTAAATGAGTACGCAGATCTTTCGATAATAGATTTTGCAGAACCTTGCCTTTCAGACAAACACAGAACTGATTTATTAAAAAATTAAACCAAACACAACAAACAAACACAACAAACAAACTTATAATACGCATACCAAACTTAACTTAAACTTAAACTATAATGAAAACTGTAAAAATTGTAGGTGTTCCCGAACACTTCAATTTGCCATGGCATCTCTGCATTGAAAGTGGCGAATTTGAAGCTGAAAACATTGATTTGCAATGGAAAAACATTCCTGAAGGTACAGGCAAAATGTGTCAGATGCTTCGTGACGGAGAAGCTGATATTGCTGTTATCCTGACCGAAGGAATTGTGAAGGATATTGTAGCCGGAAACCCAAGTAAAATTGTTCAGATTTATGTGCAATCTCCTTTAATTTGGGGAATTCACGTTGCTGCAAAATCGGATTTTCAGACTGTAAAAGATCTTAAAGACAAAAAAGCAGCGATTTCAAGATTAGGTTCAGGGTCGCAATTAATGGCGTATGTTAATGCTCATGAACAAGGCTGGGAAACCGATAATCTGGAGTTCGAAATTATAAACACAATTGATGGCGCTGTTGAAGCCCTTACAAACGAAACTGCAGATTATTTTATGTGGGAACGTTTTATGACTAAACCTCTTGTGGATCAGGGAATTTTCAGACGTGTTGGCGACTGCCCTACTCCATGGCCTTCGTTTGTGATTACGGTTCGTGACGAATTTTTAAAAAAGAACCCAAAAACAGTGGAGAAAATCCTGGAAATCATCAATAAAACTACACATGATTTTGCTCAGATTCCGGATATTGATAAGACTTTATCAGATCTTTTTAACCAAAAAATCGAAGATATTCAGGACTGGTTAAAATTAACGCAATGGTCTCAAAAACATTTGAGTGAAAAAGCATTTATTAAAATTCAAAATCAATTATTTGATCTCGGAATTATTGAGAAAAAAAGTACTTTTGTAGAAACTGTAAAAGCGCTGTAAATACTGCTTTTGATTCTTATGATAAAATTCCCTAAAATTGACTTTCCGCAATTAAAATCCAAATTACAGGTGAAATCACCTTGGGATAGGGTGATTATTATGCTGTTGAGTCTTTTAATTACAATTCCGATTTTTATCATTCTGCATCAAAATTTAATCGATCTCGAATGGCCTTTTAATTTAGATCGTGTATTTATCTTTTTATTTGTTTTTGCCGCTATTTTTTTTCTTTTAATGTTATTGCGAACCATAATTATTTTATGTGTAGCCGTTTATATATTGGTTTTGGTTTACGGAAGTGTTATTGGTAATTATGGTTTCAGCGAGATTTCTGAAGATTATAATTCGATGATTTATACAATGTCAGACAATCCTTTTCCGCAAGATATTATTGTGGCAAAACTGCTTCCGTTTCCAAATAAATCTAAGATTATCAACGCTATAGAATATCAAAATCCAAAGGTTCGGAATTTTGCTATTATGGCTACGACAAAGCATTTTAAAGGCATAAAAGGATATTCAGATTACAGGACTACGATTCAGTGTTTTGCTGTTTTTAAAGAGATTAACAGCCGCTGGAATTATGTAAACGACCCAAAAGAAGGTGATTATATTGCAACAGCAAGCGAATCATTAGCATATTTTTCCGGCGATTGCGACGATCATTCTATCTTAATGGCCGCCGCAATTCGCTCTATTGGCGGAACTCCGAGATTAATTCATACAAAAGGACATATTTACCCTGAAATACTAATTGGTTCTTTAATCGACTTAGAAAAGGTTAATTATCTAATTAAAAATGTTCTTTTTGTAAAAGAAAGCTACAAGAAAAAAATCCATTATCATATCGATGAACGCGGCCAGGTTTGGATGAATCTCGATTATACCGCCAAATATCCCGGCGGACCTTTTATGTATGAGGAGATTCTGGGGGCGTTAACGCTTAACTAAGGGTCTAAGATTCAAAGACTCTAAGTTGCAAGATGCTAAGATTCTGAGGTTTCTGTAATAGCCAAAAATATTCCGTAGAGGCGTACAGCAGTGCGTCTAACACAACGCATATTTTCAATCTAAACGCGGATGAATATTTTTTGTGATTAAATTTTCCCCCATATTCAATAAAAACCTTACCGTTTATGCGATTTTACTTCTTGTAAGTTTAATCTTTTATTTAGTTTATAAATATTTGATTTTTAGATTTTTAATTAGAAAAAAATTTGTAATTTTCTGTAGTCTAACCTTAATCACAAAATCATGAAAAAATCTAAATTATTTATCTTCGGAATTGCATTATTAGCAGTATTAATGATTTCATGTAATAGTAATAGAAATAAATTGGTTAATTCCTGGAAAATTACTGCTGTAGAAGCTAAAATGCCTCTTTCGGATTCTGCAAAAACCGCAATTCTGAGCCAGGGTAATCTGACCTTTACAAAAGACGGACATGTAACTGGATATTTACAGAGAGAAATAACGGATGGTACTTATGCATTAACAAAAGGTGGAAAAAGTTTAATAATTAAAGATGAAACAGGCACGCCATATCCTTGTGAAAGTACTATTACAGATGATCAACTGGTATTGGACAGCAAGGAAATGAAAATAACCCTCAGCAAAATATAACCAAAAAGTTCTTGTATTGAACTACAAAAAATTATTAAAAACCACTCTTTTTGATCCTTAAAAAGAGTGGTTTTTTATTTGAAAAATAAAGTGTTTTTGACGAATTGAGATTAAATTGTATATTTGCAGCACTTAAAAAAGCAAACAATTTTATGTGAAAAATAATTTCTTTCAGACAATTTAGAGGGTAAACTGCAATCGCGGCTACTCTATTTATTCATCTTTATAGAAAGAAATTATGCTTATTCTACAAAACGTTTCATATAAACACAATAACAAGGATTTGTTATTTGACAACATTAGCTTTACGGTTAATAATCACGAAAAAATAGCCTTAATTGGCAATAATGGCATTGGAAAATCAACTTTGTTAAAAATTATTTCCGGTAAACCTGAAGCTTCAAACGGAGAATTAAAAGTTAGTTCAGAGCCTTATTATATTCCACAGATCTTTGGGCAATTTAATCATCTTACGATTGCTGAAGCATTGCGGGTTGATGAAAAACTACATGCATTTAAAGAGATTTTAAACGGCAATGTGACCGAGGATTTCCTAAATGCATTAAATGACGACTGGACAATTGAAGAACGCTGTAATAATGCTTTAAAATATTGGCAATTACAGGGTTTAGATTTGTCTCAAAAAATGGAATCTTTAAGCGGCGGGCAAAAAACGAAAGTTTTTCTCGCCGGTATTTTAATCCATGAACCGGAATTGATTTTGTTAGACGAACCCAGCAATCACCTGGATGTTTCGTCGAGACAATTGCTTTATAATTTTATTGAATCGACCACATCTACTTTGATTGTTGTAAGCCACGACAGAAAACTGCTGAATCTTTTAAATATTGTTTATGAGATGAATAAACGCGGAATTTCTATTTATGGCGGAAATTACGATTTCTACACTGAACAAAAAGAGATAGAAAATAATGCGCTGCATCAGGATTTGCAAAACAAAGAAAAAGCATTGCGAAAAGCCAAAGAAAAAGAGCGTGAAACATTAGAAAGACAAAACAAATTAGATTCTCGCGGCAAAAAGAAACAGGAAAAATCAGGTGTTGCGCGGATAATGATTAATACTTTGCGCAATAATGCCGAAAACAGCACATCGAAACTCAAAGGCATTCATGCAGAGAAAATTGATGGCATTTCGCAGGAATTACACGAGTTACGATCGGTTATTCCGAATATAGATCAAATGAAATTTGGCTTTGATAATGCTGTTTTACACAAGGGGAAAATACTTTTTAAGTCAGAAGAAATTAATTACAGTTATAAGGAAAAACGACTTTGGAAGGAAAACTTAAATGTGGAGGTTTTAAGCGGCCAGCGAATTGTATTAAAAGGTTTAAACGGATCCGGAAAAACAACTCTGATCAAAATAATTCTTGGAAAATTAGAACCAAAAACGGGAACTGTTTACAGATCAGAACAAAAATCAATTTATATCGACCAGGATTATTCGCTTATAAATAATGAGTTTAAAGTTTATGAACAAGCGCAATATTTTAATGCATCGGGATTAGAAGAACACGAAATAAAAATGAGACTGAACAGGTTTTTGTTCTCGAGAAATGATTGGGATAAATCTTGTGAGGCTTTAAGCGGCGGCGAAAAAATGCGTTTAATGCTTTGTTGCCTGACTATTAGTAACGAATCTCCGGATATTATTATTCTAGACGAACCTACGAATAATTTAGACATCCAAAACATTGAAATCCTGACCTCAGCCATCAATGAATATCAGGGAACATTGCTTGTAGTTTCGCATGACGAATGGTTTCTGGAACAAATAAATATCGGGAAAAGCATTTTGTTATAAGATTATTAAAAAAAATAACCTCCAAAATCAACGATTTCGGAGGTTTTTGATTTAGTGATTAAAAATCATCTAAATTAAAATAACAAGGTAAACTAAATTACTAATCAATATAAATCATAATCCCTTGTTATGCTTTTGGTGTTTTTTTTTCAATATTACTCACGGATAATATAGATTCACATTGTTTTTAAAAGCGAGCGTATGGCAAATTCCATTTTTTTATAATCCTTTTTAACCGTCTCTGTCATTTCACTTTTTCGATCTCCGGAAAGGCTCATTGTGATGAATCTTTTTGATAAACCGTATTTTTCTTTGATACGATTAAGGATTTCTGTGTTGTAAATATTTTTCTTTTTCGTTTCTTTGTCCATTGCTTTAGCTGTTCCTATTAAAAGAACAAATATATAAACAATAGTTTAACAAATAACAAAATTAGTAAACAATTTCCTATAATTTTATGAAAGCAATTGTAAGATTTTACCAATACCTTGATTATAAAGAAATTAAACCAGCCCGTTTCGAAAGGTTTAATGGCTTGTCTAATGGTTATTTAGGAACTCAATTAAAACGAAATGGCAATCTTGGAGAAGACATCCTGAATAAAATCATAAACAATTGTTTAGATCTCAATCCCGTTTGGCTTCTAACCGGAAAAGAAAATATGATAATTCCTGTTCCATATTCAGAAAATTCAGATCCAAATGCGATAAATATTTTAACTGAACCCCGATCAGAAATATCAAAATTAAAACCAAATGAAGTCATTCAATATGTTCCTCTTTATGACATAAAAGCAGCAGATTCTCTAATTGCATTATTTAAAGATGAAAATACTGAAAATCCAATAGATTATATTATCATTCCGAACTTACCAAAATGTGATGGCGCTATTTATGTAAGCAGCGATAATATGTATCCGCTTCTAAAATCCGGCGATATTATTATTTATAAAAAAATAACGCATACTATTGAAAATATTCATTGGGGCGAAATGTACCTGGTTTTATTGCTTATTAACAATGATGAAGAATTTGTAATGGTAAGACGAATTCAGAAATCTGAAAAAGGAGACGATTTTATACAATTGGTATCAGAAAATAAAAATCATGAGCCAAAGGATTTTCATATAGATTCTATTAAAGGTTTGGCCTTAATTAAAGCCAGTATCCGAATAAATTCGATGTATTAATGCGTCATTCAGATAAAATTCATATTTTAAAGAAGAGTTTCCTCCTATTCTAAACCCTCGATTTTACTGCTTTTTTTGACCTGAAATATAAATTTCGGAAAAAATAAGTTAAAAATAATTGCGCAGTCAAATAACTGCATTATATTTGCAGTCAAATAACTGCACAATGGAAATTCGTAGAGATGTATTTCAGGCAATTGCCGACCCTACCCGCAGGGCAATTTTAAGTTTAGTTGCCATACAAGCTATGACGCCCGGCGCTATAGCCGAAAATTTTAGCTCATCGCGGCAAACTATTTCAAAACACATTCAGATTTTAAGTGAATGCGAATTACTGCATCAAACCCAGACAGGACGAGAAATTCATTATCATTTAAATCCTGAAAAAATAAAGGAAATAGACAATTTTATAGAACCATTTCGTAAAATGTGGGACGAAAGGTTTAATAAATTAGAAAGTATAATGAAAAACTACAAACCAAAAGAGTAGAAATCATGGAACAAAAAACCAAAATTAAAGCCGAAAACGGCAAACAGGAACTGGTAATTACAAGGGAATTTGATTTGCCATTAGAATTGCTTTTTAAAGCATATACAGAACCTGAAATTGTAGAACAATGGATGGGAACAAAAGTGCTGAAACTCGAAAATAAAAAACACGGCGGCTGGCAATTTGAAACTTCTGATCCAAAAGGAAACGTTGTTTTTCAGGCTAATGGCGTGATTCATGATTTTGTAATGAATGAGAGAATTACAAGAACCTTTGAAATGGAAAACTCCCCTTTTCCGGTTCAGCTTGAATTTTTAGAATTTGAAAAAGTAACAGATCAAACGAGCAAACTTAATATGCACATCGTTTATAAATCGACTGAACTTAGAGATCAAATGCTGAAATTGCCTTTTGCCCAAGGCATAAATATGGCGCATAACAGACTTGAAGATATTGTAACTAAATTAAAATAACTAAATTTTATAATTATGACTAAGCGAAATAAAATCATCTATTGGGTTGCGACACTTTGGCTTTCTTTAGGAATGGTGTCTACCGGAATTGTCCAGTTAATTAAAATGAAAGATGAAACAGATATGATGGTCCGTTTGGGATATCCGCTTTATTTTTTAACTTTATTAGGCGTGTGGAAATTGCTTGGCGTTATCGCGATACTTATTCCAAAGTTTGCTTTATTAAAAGAATGGGCTTATGCGGGTTTTTTCTTCGCCATGTCAGGCGCGGTATTTTCTCATTTGGCTATTGGAGATGCTGCAAAAGAACTTTTTGGACCTTTATTATTAATCGTTTTAACTGTGATTTCGTGGTATTTCAGACCTGCTGACCGCAAAACGATTTCTGCAAATTGATAAATAATATACTTTAGAATATGCTATAAAACTCCGTTAGAAATAATGGAGTTTTATAGTAAATGATTTTGTAGGTTTGTTTCTAAATTATTTCCCAAATGATACGAAAAAGCCTTTTAATCTGCATTTTGTTTTTATTTGTCAGTGCTTCATTATCAGCGCAGCAAAAAGCAATTCTTTTGAAATTAAATTCACTAACAGAAAATTTAAGAATAAAGAGAACCGAAGAGCAAACCTTTAATTTTGATCTAAAAAAAGACACTTATTATTCTATTATCGCAAATCAGCAAGGAATAGATTTGATTGTGACTTTGAAAGATAAAACCGGAAAAGTTATCCAGGAAGTTGATTCGCCTAACGGAATGGCTGGCCCGGAAAAAATCATTTTTTCGCCTGATGATTCAGATGTGTTTTCGTTAATTGTGAAACCACTCGATGAAAAAACAAATTCGCAGGAAGGAAAATATTCTATTATTGTAGAAGAAATTCCCAAAATACTTAAAAAAATACCGTACGCAGCACTTGTTCAGGATTTTGATATTTTGCAAAATTCATATTACGAAACCAGAATTGGGCTTTGGTACAATTCAAGAAAACAATTTGACAGCATTTGCAAACTCCAAAAAAGCAAAATAAAAGACAATATGAATGCCTTGGAATTTTACAGAATCCTGGCACCAATTGCTGCTTTTACAAAAGAAGGCCATAGCAATATCAAAATTTCAGATGAAACAAGCGTTTATCTGAAACAAAATGGCACTTACCTGCCTTTTTGCGTAAAAATACTGGACAAAAAAGTATATCTCATCAATGATTTAGAAAATTATAAAACAAAAGGTTTGCAGATTTCTAAAATTAATGGAGAAAATATTGATGACATTTTAAATCATTTTTTGAGTATCGAACCTTCTGATGGTTTTAATATGACTAGTAAATACCGTTGGGTCGAGAAAGCATTTTCTAAATATTATGCTCGTTATTATGCACCGGCAAAAACAATTTCGTTAGAATTACTTGATCCGGTGAGCAATCAAAAAGTGGTGTATGATGTTGCTACATTAACTTCTAAGGAATTTAATAAATTATACAGCACGGTTGCGGCATCAATCCCTAATTACGATTATAAAGAATCTGCAACTTTTGCCATTGATGCCAATACAAGTACGGCAACTTTAACGGTTAATACGTTTAGTTTAAGCGGATATAAAGATAAAAGAAAAGGATTTCAGGAGTTTCTGGAGAAAAATTTCAAAGCAATTTCAGATCAGAAAATCAAAAATTTAATTATTGATATCCGAAGAAATGAAGGCGGCGAACAAGGTATGGAAGATATTTTATTGTCCTATTTAATACATCAGGATTATAAAAAATATAAATATGTAGAAATTCCGGCGTTTACCTATTCGTTTCTGGAATATACAGATTATAAAGATCAAAAAGACGTATTGATAAAAGAACTAAAAGAAGATTTTTATCAGGCGACAGACGGAAGGTTCCTGAATCGTGACGGTCATTATTTTGGCGAAAAACCGAATCCAAATAATTTTAAAGGTGAAATTTTTATCCTGATTAGCGGTTTAACTTTTTCCGGTGGTTCTGAATTTGCTGCGTTGGCCAAAAATTATACGAATGCAAAATTTATAGGAGAAGAAACCGGCGGCGGATATTACGGAAATTCAAGCGGAAGTTTCCTGAAATTCACACTTCCTAATTCAAAAATTGCAGGTAGGATTCCGTTATGCAAGTTCGTAATCGAAGATAAAAATTTTGGAATTTCTTTTGGTCATGGCGTAATTCCTGATGTTATTATCGAAGGAACGATTGATGAATATCTAAAAGGATTTGATACTGAAATGGAGTATGTTAAAGGGATTATTTACTAATTGATTAATGAACTTACAATCCATAATTTTCTAAATTTTATTTATTATTTGTCCTGAAATTTGTTTTATATTAGTAACAAAAAAGGATAATTAACCATAAAATATTTTATTTTTAAAAGAATTAAAACGAGCCAAAAAAACAAGCAATTATGGAAGATTCAAAAAATCAGGCAGACACAGAACCAAAAGTAACAGGTATTGGCGGTATTTTCTTTTTTACCGAAAATCCGAAGGAAACAAAAGAATGGTACGCTAAAAATTTAGGACTTGATACCAACGATTGGGGAGCAACTTTCGAATCGAGAAACCTCGACAATCCAGACACCGTAGAATCGACACAATGGAGCCCTTTCAAAAAAGACGATGCTTATTTTTCTCCATCAAAAAAAGAGTTTATGATCAATTACCGCGTTCAGAATATTGAAGGGCTTATTGCAAAACTCAAAGAAAACGGCGTTACTGTACTGGACGAAATTGTCGCTTACGATTACGGGAAATTTGTTCATATTATGGATGCTGAAGGCAATAAAATAGAACTTTGGGAACCGGCTTAATATAAAATCCAAGAAAGAATAAAAAATAATACATCTGGTAAAAGAAGAATTTTTGATGCCATAAAATTGGCTCATCAAATCGTATTTTGAGCTAAAAATTATAATAAGATTTCCATTTTAAACTATAAAAAATGCTTGAAAATTTCCCGTTTTACTTAGGTCTGATAATCGTAATTTTATTATTGATTATGCTGGCCAACAAAATAAAAGTGGCGTATCCTGTATTATTGGTATTGGCAGGATTAGCGATCAGTTTTATTCCTAAAGTTCCAATAATACACATAAAGCCAGATCTTATATTCTTTATCTTTCTTCCGCCATTATTGTATGAAGCCGCCTGGACCGTTTCCTGGAAAGAAATGTGGCGCTGGCGACGTATTATTACCAGTTTTGCTTTTATAGTGGTTTTTCTCTCGGCACTTTCGGTAGCTTTGGTTGCTAATTATTTTATTCCGGGATTTTCATTGGCATTGGGTTTTGTATTAGGCGGTATTATTTCTCCTCCTGATGCTGTAAGTGCGGGCGCAATTTTAAAATTTGTCAAAGTTCCTAAAACCATTTCATCTATTCTTGAAGGTGAAAGTCTGCTGAATGACGCGTCTTCCTTAATTATTTTCAGATTTGCGATGATTGCCGTTGCAACAGAACAATTTATATTCTACAAAGCGGCTTTAAGTTTTAGCTGGATGATTTTTGGCGGTGTTGGAATTGGTTTGCTTATCGGCTGGCTTTTTATGAAAGCACACAAATATTTGCCCACAAATGCTAATGTCGATATTGTTTTGTCGCTTCTTACGCCTTATATCATCTATCTCGCTGCCGAAGAAGTTCATAGTTCTGGTGTTCTCGCTGTAGTTTGCGGTGGTTTGCTTTTATCGAATAACCGACATCGTTTTTTAAGCAGTAAATCTCGCTTGCAGGGAATAAATGTCTGGGAAAGTCTGTGTTTTATCTTAAACGGATTGGTTTTTATGCTGATCGGATTGGATTTGCCACAAATTACTTCCGGACTTGAAGAAGTTAGTATCGCTACAGCAATTGGTTATGGCGTTTTAATTACGGCTGTTTTAATCGTAAGCCGAATATTATCTGCTTATGGCGCTGTAGTTGTTACCCTGATTGCGCGTAATTTTATTACGGTTGCTGACAGAAGACATCCGGGATATAAAACGCCTTTTATATTAGGCTGGACCGGAATGCGCGGTGTTGTATCTTTAGCAGCCGCCTTATCGATTCCTGTTTATTTGAATAACGGAAATGGATTTCCGCAGCGAAACCTGATTTTGTTTATCACCTTTATCGTGATTCTTTTGACGTTATTAATTCAGGGGTTGACCCTTCCCTATTTTATTAGAAAAATTAAACTTACAGACATTTATGATCCTTTGCCCCGCGATGAAGTTTATAATAATTTGCGAAAAGATTTGTCTGAATATGGGATTGATTATCTAAAAACTCATTATAGCGATCAGATAGAAAATAATACGTCGCTGCAGCAATTAATTCAAAAAATGGAGCAACACAGCAAAGGAATCGATGATGAATCTATTGCAGCGGAACTCAAAACTATTTATCTTGATTTATTAAATAAACAGCGAGAATGGCTGATTAATAAAAATAAAGAAGACCGTTCATTAGATGAATCAATCATCAGGAAACAAATGTATTATCTGGATATTGAAGAAGAGAAAGTGATTCATTTTTAGAAACATCAATCAGCTCCACCGTCGACACTATCAAAAGTTTCTCGTTCTTTAGGTTTAATACTATATTTAAGAGAAACCATTGGCCCGTAATAAACATCAAATTGAGTTCCGTTTGTTCGCAATTGCATTTGTCCGATAATGCCCGTCAAAAAATGAAGATTGGGTGTAATTCCGGCTGTATAATAGACTGATAACCTAAAAATATCAAAGTTTTGCTTCGCATAATCTTTAGAAGCAAACTTGAGCATAAGTTCTGTATAATAACCAATATTTGGTGCTAAGAATAAAGGTTTGGTGCTGCGCTGCGGGAGAAAATGATTAACGCCAAACCGCATTCTAATTCTCGGAATTGTGCGATGAATGCCGTTTCTGTCATCAAAAAATTTAGTTTCAAAACGAACTTGTTCAAAAATATTTCCTTTTGGCATATTCTGCGAAAATGTTCCCATTATAATTAATCTCTGTTCGAGAGTTTCATAATTGCCCATTTCTTCTACTGCATACTTTTGGTTGTGCGCATATCCCAGCCATAATTTTATGTCTTTAAAACCAGAATAAATAAGCCACGGTCTTACAACAACACGCTGTGTATATTCGAAAGGATTTTTAGTATCATAACTTCCCTGAGTTACCAATTGCACATCGGCCTGACCGCTTAAATTCCATTTTTCATATATAGGAAAAGCAACATCACCTTCTTCTATCGAAGCCGGAATAAATCCAATGGTGTAAGGAGGAGATAATTGTGCCGTAGAAACTTGCGTGATTATAATAACGAATAACAAAATAAAACCGTTTTTAAAGATGCTCATCTCTTTTAGTTTATAAATTATTTTAAATTTAATTCATAATAAAACAGCGATACATTTTCCGGAAGCCAAAGTCGTTTCATATTATAAAATGAAACCAAAAGAATAATTTAGCAGAATAGTTTGCTTTGCAGAAATTGCTAACGAATTTAAACAGCAAACCCGGCAGATTTTAAAAAACCTGTCGGGTTTATTACCTATAAACTTATTTCTCAATAATCTTTTTTCGATGTTCGATTCCCCAATCTGTCAGATTTTTAATTATAGTTTTCAATGTTTTTCCGTGTTCCGTAAGTTCATATTGCACGGTTATAGGCTGGTTTCCAGAACCGTTCGCTTGATGAGTTTGTTGACTTCAATCAAATATTGTTTTATATTAGCAGGAGTAATTTTTATTTTAGATTTATAGAAACAATGCAACTAATAAAAGATAATAAAAATGAGCCAAAAAATACTTTCAGAATTAACAGACCAGGAATTGTTGCAAGAAGCAAAAAAAATGAAATCTACTGCTATAATTAATGCATTCTTAATTGGGTTTCTTATCGGAATTGTTTTCTATAGCGTTATCAAAAATACTTTAGGATTTCTCACATTAATCCCTTTGGTTCTCGCCTATAAACTGAATAATAATTCAAAATACAAGAATAAGGAGTTAGAAAATCTTTTAAAAGAGCGAAATTTGAAATAAACTAAAAATTGGATTATATCTTTTTGTTTGCGACCGTTTCGTCTTCAGCGCTATTTTTCTTTTCGATGTTTTTTCTTTGCTTTTCATATCGGTCACGCCATTTTTCGGCCAGGTGACTAAAATTGATAAAACTTCTTTTATCATAATTTTGCTGAAGTGTTTCGAGATACGTTTTTGTCCAATCATAAAAATGTATCATTTCAAAGGCATTAGCATCAAAACATATATCCTTATCATATACTTCTTTGAATATTCCTAAAGCCATGCGCTCATAAAAAGCCAGCATTTGATCAGCCAATTCTATTGCTTTGCTTTTTTTGTCAGCATCATGTTCCTGTTCAAGATATTCCTGAAAAGATTTACCCGATGATTCAACAAAAAAATCTTTCTGAATTATACCTTTTAATTCATTATAGACAGGCAGCATTTCGTTTTTAACACGATCATGAAGAAAATCCATAGCCGATTTGCGCTTATTGTATTTTAAGTTAATATCTAAAGAAAAATACACCAAAAAGGCCGAGGAGAAAATAGAAAAATAGCCTATAAGAGCCATCGTATTATCTTTGGAGAATCCAAAACTAATAGCAATGTAAGTAATAAGGGCAATAATAGCCACTATTGAAAGGGTTATGAAAATAATTAATTTTCTCATAAACATAAATTTACAGACTTTGTCAGAAATATGCAAATGAAAAACACTTGTAATTTAAACATGAAAATAGATTTACCTGAAATTACAAATTAGCCTACATAAAGTTATTTCTTATATTAGCTTTAAAATCAAATATAGACTAAAGTTGTCCAACAAGTAAAATATATGTATTTGAGTCATTTATACACAAACCAGCGATAATTATTAATGAAGCAAACTACACAAAATAAAATATTGATTATTGTATACACGCTTCTTTTAGGCTTTTTAGTTTTTGTACAAATAGAAAGACAAAAAGAGTTGTGGGAAATAGCAGCTTCCATTGTAATTGCAATGACACTTTTATTAATATCTATTTTAAACATAAATAGAATCAATTATTACACATTTATTGATAATGTTTTAACGGTACGCCAAACATTCACGAAATCAAAGCAATATTGTTTAAAAGCCGTTTCTGGCTGGAGTGAAAATCAATATGAAGTATTTGGAAATAAAACACGAAGAGAAATAGTTTTAAAGTTAGATGGGAAAGTTAAAATTGGTTTGTCGAAAAGGAATTCGAAAGATTTTGAAAAGCTTTCAGATTATTTAAATGAAAATTTTCCCGAAGCGTTTGAGGGACGTGAAAAACATTAAAATATCTATTATTCGAAAGGATCTCGATAGTTATGTTTTACATAAATCGTCGGGTTCCGAAAAGAAATTTACAGAAAAATATAGAAACGCTGAGATTGTATTGAAGATCAAACAAAATGAAAACATATTACTCGATACTATATTTAGAAAAGAACAATTTCTAAAATCGCTGGGAAAAGATTTTTTAGACATCGCAATTTTTCATAATTATTGGTTTAAGAAGATTGACGAAAACGGAATTGAATTTTGGGGTGTAATTACAGAACCGGAAACAGACAATGCTGTTGATTTTAATCATTATTTTAATTTAAAAACCAAATCATTAGAATTTAGTATCCCAAAAGTAAGTGAAGAATAAATACAAAATTTCCTTCTGATAAAACAAGCAGAAATGTCAAAAAAAAAGTCTCAATATTGAGACAGTTTTTTTTATCGAATTATTTTTAGATAGGCGTTATAAACATCGTCCTTAATAGAAGTTCGCAGATAAACTTCGTTTTCGTCTTTTGTTTTTAAATCAAATTGAATTAAAGCAGCATCCGAATAATAAAACAACGAATCATCAACCGGAAATTCAAAATTTGAAATTGGCATGGTTGTCAATTTCGTTTCGACTGCTATTTCACCATTAGTGATGTCAATTTGAAAAAGTTTTGCTTTATGCGTATATCCCCAAATATTATCATCCTGCTCCGTAATATATTCAACATTGTCAGCTTTAAAATCAGTTTTCCATAGCTAAGTTCCTGTTTTTGAATCAACCGCATATATAGAAGAAACTTCCGGGCCTTGTGCTGCAAAATATATTTTTTTGTCTTTGCACACGATGCGTTCCTTGATATTAGACTGATTTTCATCAAATTTAAATTGCCATAAAATATCTGGCTTATTAGGACTTAAAGCAAAAAGTTCATTTTTTTCATTTGCTATAAACACATTTTCTCCATCGGTTACAGGTTTTCCATGTATAGCGGTTTCGAAACTTTTTTTGTAAATAAGTTTTCCTGTATTTGCTTCAAAACTATAGAAATTAGTACCACTTTGAGTGAAAACTTTGTTATCGAAAAATAAAACGGGAATATCATTATTTGTAGCATCTAACTTGTAATTCCATAACATGCTGCCATTTTTTATATCAAGAGCATAGAGATAGCCATTTTGAGCAGTTATAAATAGTTTTCCGTTATTTATGGTTGGAATCTGATCTTTTAATACAATTTGATCTGTGATATTACCGATTCTTGATTTCCAAAAAACAGTACCATCCTGATTATCAAGTGCGAAAATTTCACCGTTAATAAACGGAATGTATATAACTCCATCAACTAGCGTTATTTTATTGGCGCACATTTCAGTATAAGGATTTGTAGCTTTTACTGTCCAATTAATGCGTTCAGCTTCTAAATCAAAAGAGATAAGCGAACCATCGTAATCATAAATTAGGATTGATGTGTCGTCTAACGGAACTTTTGTAACTGACTTTATCACTTTATTAGTGATTATATCATCAGGTTTTGAAGTAGTTGGCGCTTGCCCAAAGATATTTATAACAATAAATACAAATAAAAGAGTTATTAGATTTTTTTTCATTTTTAAAATTTGGGGTTGATAATTCGATTTCTTTTTCAGCAATAAACTTGCCAAGAAAGAATACCTATGCCAAATGTAGTAAAAAATTATTACAGCATTTGAGAAGTTATAAGGTCTGTAAATTGTGGATTTGACCTTAAAATAAAGAATAAGCAGAAAAGAGAGACTTAATAAATTGTAGTAAAGATATTTTCTTATATTCGATTGAAGAAAAGTCAATTATTGCTTAAACCGTCTTAAAAAAATGAACATGAATTTACAGACTTTCCCAATATTGATTACCGAAAGGCTTACACTTCGGAAACTTTCAAAAAAAGATTCCGAAGAAATATTGCAATTGCGCTCGGACACAGAAATAAATAAATTTCTTGACCGGAAACCAAGCCAAACATTAGAAGACGCCTTAAATTTCATCATCAGTTTAATTGAAAATAAAAATGATGACCTTTTTTATTGGGCAATTACAAAAACTGGCGAAGATAAATTAATGGGTACAATTTGTTTATTCGACTTTTTAGGCGATTTAAAGAAATGTGAAATAGGATATGAACTTCTTACTCCATATCAGGGTCAGGGAATTATGATCGAAGCTGTGAAGAAGGTTTTAGAATACGCCATTAAAACCCATGGCATAAAAACGATAGATGCACAAACACATAAAGATAATCTAAGTTCCATTAAACTTCTTCAAAAATTAAATTTTACGAAATTGGATAATATAATCGAAAATAACTCAAATCTTATTTTGTTTAGATTGACAATTTAAAGCTGGCAAAGCCCGAATATTAGGAACTGACGAAGAAGTATTTGATAAACTTTGAATAAAAAATAGATGATTACAACAAAAAAACGTGATCTAAACGAAAATTTATCAGAAATTTCTCATTTGGTAAAAAACTGGTTTGAAATTGTATGATACATTATTATGAGAAAAACTCTAAAAGTAAAATCCATTTCCTTACCAAATTGTCTCAGATAATAAATTTATTTCTATTTTATTTTGCCCGTGAGTTATCAAAAGTTGTAAGAATATTAATAAAATCAGAATATCATTTTTCATTAGATATTGGTTTCTTTAATTTTGAAGTAACATTTTTCACAAACAATTTTAAATTTGCCTTGTTCCCAGCATTTCCCTGCTAAACTATCTTCTTCAACTCTCACTTTTTCACATTCATTACACCAAGCTACAAAATCGTCATCTTCGTACTCAAATTCCATGTCTTCAGATGTTTCAAAAGATTCTTCAAATCCATTTTTGCTTCCTTCTTTTAAATGCTGACATACAAACGCTCGTCTTCTTCTATCATGATTTTCACAATCCACATATTTAGTCTTTTCTCTTTCAGCTAAATCATTGTCAATCAATTCTGTTAATACAATGTGAATTTTTAAATGCCCAATAACAGGTCTGTAAACACCAATACCTCCAATTAAATTACAACAAATAGACGACAATTCCCATCCTATTTCTTCATACGAAGTAAATTCTCCGTTAATTAAATTCTCATACTTATTTGCAATTCCAAAATCTATAATTTTTTCACCATCAACGGCTACATTTTTTGATGTATTTTTATTGTCCCAAGACCATTTCCAAGTTTTTAATTCTGTTGAATAAGTACCAACTTGATAATATCTAAAATTAATAATTTTATCTTGTTTAGAAAGAGTTATGATTCCGCTTGGTTGATCATAATCCCAACTTGTATAAGAATTAATATCATAAGACTTATTTAAATTATCCTGCAGTTTTTCTAATTCGTCAAAACAATTTGTCAAGAAATCTACATATGTCATATTGATATAATTTTATATTGGTTTAAGTTATTATGCCTCCTTATATGATGTCTAATATATAAATTTTTAGAACAAAAAAAACTCCAAAATCTAATGACTTTGGAGTTTTTAAATTCTGTGGGCGATGAGGGGTTCGAACCCCCGACCCCCTCGGTGTAAACGAGGTGCTCTGAACCAGCTGAGCTAATCGCCCTATTTTACTAGGTTGCTATCATTGTGTGATTGCGAGTGCAAATATACAGCTAGAATTTGTATTTGCAAGTGTTTTTCAAAATAAAATGAAATATTTTTCAGCTTTTTTGTTTACTAATCTATTTTTCAGCTTTTTAAAAAGTAAATAAAAATTACGATTTGTTTACATTTAGTTAAAAAATGAAATCTGAAAACGGATTTTATAATATTCTTTTGTGTTCACTTGCTATAGTCCTATATTTGCATATCTTAATTGTATACTCAAATGGCAAGATTCCAAGAAAATGATTTACCTAAGGCTAAATTAGACTCTAATTCACTTCAAAAAGCACTTCGAATTTTTAAATATGGTAAAAATCATAAATGGAAATTTTTTCTGGGCTTAATTTTTTTACTCCTAACCAGTGCTACTGCCCTCGCCTTTCCTAAATTAATGGGAATGTTGGTTGATTGTGTTACTAATAAAGACCTGAGCAGAGCAAATGAAATTGCAATTGCTCTTTTAGGAATATTGGTATTACAAGCCATTTTCTCTTTTTTCAGAATTTCTCTTTTTGTCAATTTTACCGAAAATTCATTATCAAATATTCGTTTTGCTTTGTATGAAAATCTGGTAAAACTGCCAATGTCTTTCTATTCTCAAAAACGTGTTGGTGAATTAAATAGCCGTATAAGCGCTGATATTTCGCAATTGCAAGACACTTTTACAACTACAATTGCAGAGTTTTTAAGACAATTTATTCTAATCATTGGAGGTTTTATTATTTTGGGAAGCATTAGCCCGAAATTAACTCTAATGATGTTGGCAATTGTGCCAATTGTAGCGGTTGCAGCAGTGATTTTTGGAAGATTTATTCGTAAATACGGAAAGAAAACACAAGATAAAGTAGCAGAAAGCCAGGTAATTGTTGAAGAAACATTGCAAGGAATCAGCAACGTAAAAGCTTTTGCCAACGAATGGTATGAAGTAGAACGTTATAAAAATAAAATTAAAGAGATCGTAAAAATAGCCATCAAAGGCGGTCAATATCGAGGATATTTTGCTTCTTTTATCATTCTGTGTCTTTTTGGCTGTGTTGTTGCCGTGGTTTGGTACGGAATTACACTGACTATTAAAGGTGAAGTTGAAGGTGTTGGTGATTTGATTTCATTCGTACTTTATACAACTTTTATTGGTGCTTCTTTTGGCGGAATTGCAGAAATGTATGCGCAAATTCAGAAAGCGGTTGGAGCAACAGAACGTGTATTTGAATTATTAGAGGAAACTCCGGAAGATATTAAAGCGGTTAAAAATGCTGTTCCGTTACAAAAAATCAAAGGGAATGTTAGTTTTAAGAATGTCGCTTTTAGTTACCCTTCGCGTAAAGAAATTCAGGTATTAAAAGATGTAAATTTTACGGCTGAATTTGGTCAGAAGATTGCAATCGTAGGTCCAAGTGGAGCCGGAAAATCAACTATTTCCTCTTTATTATTGCGTTTTTATGATATCACTTCAGGAGAAATTCTGGTTGACGGAAAAAACATTTACGATTATGATCTGGAAAATCTTCGTGGAAACATGAGTATTGTTCCGCAAGATGTAATTTTATTTGGCGGAACAATCAAAGAAAATATCGCTTACGGAAAACCAGACGCAACTGACGAAGAAATTATGCTGGCTGCAAAACAAGCCAATGCATTGAATTTTGTAGAAGGTTTTCCTGAAAAATTCGAAACTTTGGTAGGAGAACGAGGCGTAAAATTGTCAGGAGGACAACGCCAGCGTATTGCAATTGCAAGAGCTTTGCTTAAAAATCCAAGTATTTTGATTCTGGACGAAGCAACATCATCATTAGACAGCGAAAGTGAAAAACTGGTTCAGGAAGCTTTAGAAGTTTTAATGGAAGGAAGAACAAGCATTATCATCGCGCACCGTCTTTCTACTATTAGAAACGCAGACAAAATCTTAGTTCTCGATAACGGAATAATCACAGAAGAAGGAACGCATCAGGAATTAATAAATCTTGAAAACGGAATTTATAAAAACTTAAGTAATCTTCAGTTTAGTAATTCTTAATTAAATTTTCAATTTTTTAAATTCCAATAAAAAAATCCATTTGCTTTGCAAATGGATTTTTTTGTAAAATGTAAAATCTAGAAAATTATTTCCCTTTTCTACGTTTACGTTCTGCTTTTATCATTGATAATTCGCGGCTTGTTTGTCCGGCAACCGAAGTATTTTCTTCGGCACGACGAATAAGGTATGGCATAACATCTTTAACCGGACCAAACGGAAGATATTTAGCAACATTATAACCGTTTTCGGCTAAATTATAGCTAATATTATCGCTCATTCCGTATAATTGTCCGAACCAGATTTTATTATCATTTTTTGCAATTCCTTTTTCCTGCATCATTTCCATCAATTTATAAGAACTCAATTCGTTGTGAGTTCCCGCAAAAATTGACATTATATCTAAATGCTCTAACATATAATGTACAGCAGCATCATAATTTACATCAGTAGCTTCTTTAGAAACACAAATTGGCGAAACATAATTTTTCTCTTCCGCTCTTTTGTTTTCTTTTTCCATGTAAGCGCCACGAACCAATTTCATTCCAATAAAAAAGCCTTCGTTTCTGGCAACTTCATGCAATTTTTTCAAATAATCCAAACGGTCCCAACGGTACATTTGTAACGTATTAAAAACGATCGCTTTTTCTTTATTGTATTTGCGCATCATATTTGTAACAAGATCATCAGCAGCATCTTGCATCCAGCTTTCTTCACCATCAATTAATAATGCAACATCTTTTTTGTGCGCTTCACCACAAACATGGTCAAAACGGGCTACTACCCTGTCCCACTCTGCTTGTTCTGCAGGAGTTAACGTTTGTTTTTCGCCTAATTTTTCATACAATTCAAAACGACCAAAACCTGTAGGTTTAAAAACTGCAAACGGAATCGCCAAACGTTCTTTAGCAAATTCAATGGTTTTTAAAGTCATTTCTAAAGCAGCATCAAATTGCTCCTCTTCTTCTTTTCCTTCAACTGAATAATCTAAAACAGATGAAACGCCTTTGGTGAACATTTTGTCTACTACTGTAATGCAATCATCTTCGTTTACACCACCGCAAAAATGGTCAAAAACAGTTGCACGAATTAATCCTTCAACAGGAAGATTTGCTTTGATAGCAAAATTGGTAACAGCAGTTCCTATCCTCACCAAGGGTTGGCTGTCGATCATTTTAAAAAGAAAATAAGCTCTGTCAAGTTCCGTATCACTTTTTAACGAAAATGCAACTTGAGTGTTATCGAATATTTTTTCCATTTAATTTATTTTTTGTGCAAATATAGAGAGAGTTTTGAATATTATTTAGTTAAATGTGCCATGTTTTTAGGTTTCCTTAATATCAATTCTATTAATTATAAATAAAAAAGTAAGTTTTTACATATAAAAACATATTTTTGCAGAAAATAGAATGTAATGAACGATATTGATCGCATAATAAAGGAAACTAAAGGAAAGAACGGAATACCAAATTTTGTGGTTTTGACCTTTATAATTTCACTTTTGGCAATTGATTTTTTTCCTTACTTTAAAAGTATGGAGATTATAAATCCCCAGTTTTTATATGTATCGTTTTTGAATTTATTAGCCGGAGTTTATTTTTATTTTAACAGAAAATTGATCGCTGTAAATGCAATTCAGGTTTTAAAAAGAAGTAATATTTTAAAAATATACCTGCTTTTTCTCTTCATTTGCGCATTATCTTATATAACAGCAAAAAACACATCTTTGGTTTTAACCAAATTTACAGAACTCATTATTGTATTTTGCCTGTTTATAAATCTTTCTATTCTGCTAAAGGGCAAGCTTTATTTGCTTTATCAAATTGTTTTTATCGTTTGTATTAGTGCTTTTTTGCAATCCTTTCAGCAATTATCCAGCTTTTTAATTATACCAAAAAATGCCTCTATAATACAGTTATTGAGCGATATGAAAGGCAATACAGGAAATATAAATATCCTCGCAGCAAGTCTTACTATCAAAGTTCCGTTTTTATTGCTTGGCATTACGCATTTTAACAACTATAAAAGGTGGTTCTTGCTTTTTGCACTGTTTTCAGTAACATCCGTTATCTTTCTAACCGGAGCCAGAACAGCGCTGCTCAATTTGTTTCTGATCTTTCTGGTTTATATTGTTTATCTGCTAAAAGAACATTCGTTTTACAGATCGACTTTTATAAAGATTTTATTTCTAATAATTCCGGTACTGATTGCAGCTTTATTTTCGAATACAATTTTCGAGAAATCTAAAAATACTTCAAGATATGTTTCAATAGAAAACCGAATCGTACAAATTAATACCGACGATACTTCATCAAAAGCCAGGTTTATTTTTTGGAATAATATCTTAAAAATAAGCAGTAAAAATCCTGTTTTAGGAATTGGATTGGGAAATTATCAAATAGAATCTATTCCTTACGAACGATTAACGGCAAACGATTCTAATGCTTCTCTGCACGCACATAATGATTTTCTTGAAATACTTGCAGAAACCGGAATTATAAACGGTTTGATTTATTTTTCACTATTCATTTTAATACTTTTCATTAATTTAAAAACGATATTAAAATCCACAGATATACATATAAAGACGATTGCATGCCTCAGTTTGTTGCTTTTAATAGTTTATGGAATTGATTCGTTCTTTAATTTCCCAATGTACAGGCCAACAATGCAATTATTTTTTGCTTTATTATTGGCGTTAACACTGGTAAATGATTCAAAATTAGAAGTAGAAAATAATATCCAAAATAAAACCAAATTATATCCAATTTTAATAGTTTTGGCTATTATAACAACTTATTCGGCCTTCTTGATTAATAAAGCTTCCCGTTTAGAATATTTAATTGTTGCCGATAATATTAATGCCAACAAAAGCGGCATTTTAACAGGTGATGAAATAATGAACAGAATGCCGAAATATCCAAATGTTTTGAGTTCTTCTGAATCATTCTATGAATATGCAGGTATTTATTATATCAGAGAAAAAAATTACGATAAAGCACTCAAATCCTTTTCTTACGCCAGTAAAATCAATCCTTATTTTGGCCGAATCGATTTTTATAAATATTTAATTTCAAAAGAAAAAGGAAATCTTGACAGCGCTTATGTTTATATTAAAAAAGCATTTTATTTGCGACCAAGAAATTTAGATATCTATCAGGCTTCAACACATTTGGCAGCATTTAAAAAAGATACAACCGAAATTTTTAAAGAACATGCAATAGTTTCACAATATCGAAAAGATCCTCAAGCCTGGACGACAGCGGCAACTGAATTGCAAAATGCAGGTTTTGGCCGTAAAAAATTAGTTCAGTTTATAGATATAGGTTTAAAAGATTTCCCAAAAGACAGTACACTTTTAAAACTGAAAAGCACTTTTTTGATTACTAATTATATTATTGAAGGTCAGAATTTTATAGACAAATCAAATACTAAAAAAGCATTAGAAACCTACCAGAAAGCATTAAAAATCGATCCTGAAAATATATATGTAATGCAGAATATTGGGTTCTATTATTATCATTCAGGTCAATTTCCGGAAGCTATTAAATATTTTAAAAATGCTTTAAAATCTCCGGGTTTAAACAATGGCAAAACAGAATTTTTTATCAGTTTGTGTTATATGAAAAGGAACGATAAAGAAAATGTCTGTAAATATTTAAATTTTTCAAAAGAAAAAAATTATCCGGGAGCGCAACAAGTGCTGGAAAAATATTGCAGGTAAAAAATACATTACAAATTTAAGTTAGCCATTCATTTACTTTAATTTTTTCAACAAATTATAGGCAAATTTTGAATATTATTTAGCTAAAAATGCCTTATTTTGCGGTTTCAATTAACCAAAAAGCTATGCAATCTATTCAAGCCAATAATTATCTCGTTCATTTCAACCAAAATGCATACGAAGCCTTAAATGCACATTTAAAAGAAAATAAATATTCTAATTTGTTTATTATAGTTGATAATCAAACAAATGAATATTGCCTGCCTAAATTTTTGCCTTTACTTGAAACAGAACTTACAATAGAAATTATTGAATTTGAAGCTGGAGAAGCGAATAAAAATATAGATACGTGTATTGAAATCTGGAAAGTTTTAACAGAACTTGGCGCAGACAGAAAATCACTTGTAATTAATCTTGGCGGCGGTGTTGTAACTGATTTAGGCGGATTTGTTGCTTCTACTTTTAAAAGAGGCGTAGATTTCATTAATATTCCCACTACTTTATTGTCTATGGTTGATGCTTCTGTTGGAGGAAAAACGGGCGTTGACTTAGGAAATCTTAAAAACCAAATTGGCGTTATTAACGTTCCGCAAATGGTTTTGATTGATACGCAATATCTTGAAACTTTACCACAAAGTGAAATGCGTTCCGGTCTTGCAGAAATGCTAAAACACGGTTTAATATATGATATCGCGTACTGGAAACAGTTTTTAGACCTAAAATCAATTGATTATGCAGATTTTGACGCATTAATTTATCGTTCTGTTGAAATCAAAAATGATATCGTAATTCAGGACCCAACAGAAAAAAATATTCGTAAAGCCTTAAATTTCGGGCATACTTTGGGTCACGCCATAGAAAGTTACTTTTTGGAAAGTGAAACTAAGACTACTTTATTGCACGGAGAAGCAATTGCTATTGGGATGATTTTGGAAAGTTATATTTCGTTGCATAAAAATTTAATTACTGCGGCAGAATATGCTGAAATTAAAACCGCAATTAAAGGCATTTATGATTATGTAGAGATTGGAGAAAACGACATCAATCCGATCCTGGAATTGCTTATTCACGACAAAAAAAATGAGTATGGTTTGATTCAATTTGCGTTAATTGAAGGCATCGGAAAAATAAAAATTAACCAATCCGTTGAAAATAAATTGATTCTAGACGCGTTTCAGGATTATAAATCTTAAACTTTTTTTAATAAAAAGCATTGCTTTAGGTATATATTATTTTTTACATTTGCCACAATGAAAACAAACAAAAAACAAAGACACTTTAGTTCTTATAGAAACCGACTCAACAGTTCTTTACTTAGAATGTTGAATCGTTTTTATAATAGTAAAAGCCCGTTTTGTTTTGATGTTTTTTTGTGTTCAAAGGCAGAACATGAAAAACTGGAAATTGTATTTGCCAATATTAGGGTTTGAATTTTAGATTTAGCAACTTTTTTTTTACTAAATTTAAATAATAACTACTTAAAATATTGACAAATAAATGAATACAAAATATTCTGATCTAATTAATCAAACATATTATTTCCCACAAGAGGAGTTTAAATTAAACAAAGACAACTTACAATTTCACAATATCGATTTGATGAAATTGGTTGAACAATATGGTACGCCATTAAAATTTACCTATTTACCACAGATTTCTGAAAATATCAATAAGGCAAAGTCCTGGTTCAGAAAATCAATGGAAAAAAACAAATACGAAGCAAAATATTACTATTGTTATTGCACAAAAAGCTCTCATTTTGAATACATTATGAATGAAGCTTTCAAGAATAACATTCACATAGAAACATCATCGGCTTTTGATGTTAATATTGTTGAGAATTTGCTTGAAAATGGTAAGATTAATAAAAGTACCTATGTAATATGCAATGGTTTCAAAAGAGACGAATACATTAGCAATATTGCGAGATTAATCAATAACGGACACAAAAATACAATTCCGATCATTGACAATTATGAGGAGCTTGATTTGCTTCAGGCTGACATTAAAGGAAAATTTAAAATAGGAATTCGTATTGCGGCGGAAGAAGAACCTAAATTTGAGTTTTATACCTCGAGATTAGGTATTGGATACAAAAACATAGTTGCATTCTATAAAAAACAAATTCAGGAAAATGATAAGTTAGAGCTTAAAATGCTTCACTTTTTTATCAATACCGGGATAAACGATACTGCATATTACTGGAATGAGTTAGTAAAATGTATTAAAGTATACATTGCACTTAAAAAGGAATGCCCTACCCTTGATGGACTGAACATTGGAGGTGGTTTCCCGATTAAGAACTCTCTTGCTTTTGAATATGATTATCAATATATGATTGATGAAATCATCAATCAGATTAAAATTGCATGTGATGAAGCTGAAGTGGATGTACCAAATATTTTTACTGAATTTGGATCATTTACTGTAGGAGAAAGCGGTGGCGCTATCTATCAGATTTTGTATCAAAAACAACAAAATGATAGAGAAAAATGGAACATGATTGATTCATCATTCATTACCACTTTGCCGGATACTTGGGCGATAAATAAGCGTTTTATCATGTTGGCGGTCAACCGCTGGAATGATACTTACGAGCGGGTTTTATTAGGAGGACTGACTTGCGATAGTGACGATTATTACAATTCAGAACAAAATATGAACGCCATTTATTTACCTAAATACAACAAAGAAAAGCCATTGTACATTGGTTTCTTTAATACAGGTGCATATCAGGAAACTATTGGAGGATACGGAGGTTTACACCACTGTTTGATTCCGCAACCTAAACATATTTTAATTGATCGTGACGAAAACGGAATTTTAGCAACTGAAGTTTTTTCAGAGCAGCAAACTTCTGACGATGTATTGAAAATTTTAGGATACACAAAAAAAGTATAAAAAAAAACCTGCAAATTAAATGTTAATATCAGTAAAATTATTAATTTGCAGTATCATCTAAAAGGTTAACTTTTAATTCAAAAAAAAACAAAAACAAAACAAAATGAAAGGACCAATCAGTCAGTTTATTGAAAAACATTATTTACACTTTAACTCTGCTTCTTTAGTTGATGCTGCAAAAGCGTATGAACAACAATTGGCAAATGGTGCTAAAATGATGGTAAGTATGGCTGGCGCTATGAGTACAGCAGAAATTGGTAAAATTTTTGCCGAAATAATTAGACAAGATAAAGTACAGATTATTTCATGTACCGGAGCCAATCTAGAAGAAGACATCATGAACTTAGTGGCTCACTCACACTACGAAAGAGTTCCTAACTACCGTGATTTGACACCAGAAGACGAATGGGCTTTGCTTGAAAGAGGATTAAACCGTGTTACTGACACCTGTATTCCTGAGCATGAAGCATTTCGTCGTTTACAAAAACACATTTACAAAATCTGGAAAGATGCTGACGACAAAGGTGAGCGTTATTTTCCGCATGAATTCATGTATAAAATGCTATTATCAGGTGTTTTAGAAGAATATTATGAAATAGATTTAAAAGATAGCTGGATGTATGCAGCTGCTGAGAAAAACTTGCCTATTATTGTACCGGGATGGGAAGATAGTACAATGGGAAATATCTTTGCTTCATACGTAATCAAAGGAGATTTAAAAGCGTCTACCATGAAATCAGGAATCGAATATATGGTATTCCTTTCTGATTGGTATCCAAAAAATAGTGCTAACGGAATTGGATTTTTTCAAATTGGTGGTGGTATTGCAGGAGATTTTCCTATTTGTGTGGTACCAATGCTGTATCAGGATATGGAAATGCATGATATTCCGTTTTGGAGTTATTTCTGCCAGATATCAGATTCAACAACAAGTTACGGATCATATTCCGGAGCGGTTCCAAACGAGAAAATTACTTGGGGTAAATTAGATATTAAAACCCCTAAATTTATTATTGAGTCGGATGCTACAATTGTTGCACCGTTAATTTTTGCTTATTTATTAGATTTATAGGATATTTATGAAAAGAGTTATAGTAGACTACGCTAAACTTACCAACGAAATTTTGAACCTTTTGGTAGAAAAATTTCCTGATGGTTATGATGATTCGGATGTAATCCGTTTTAGAAATGCTAAAAACGAATTGATCGAAGCTGTTGAAGTTCGTACTGAAGACACTATTTATTTAGTAAAAATTAGTACAAAACTTGCTGATAGAATCGAAAATTACGATGAAGATGATGATATCGACGTTGATGTTGATACAATCGAACCAGTAAAAGGTCTTGATCTTGATGATGATATTGATGACGACGATGATGATGACGCGATAGATAAACCAGATACAGATGGCGGAGATGACGATGACGATGATGACAGAGACCCGGATGATATTGCAGATGACGATGATGATGAAGACGATGAAGACTAATTTATCTCTTTCAAAATAAATTAAAGGAACTCTATTTCAGGGTTCCTTTTTTTATGATGCTAATTTTGAATTACAAGCTGATTCTAAAATAAATTATTTTATTAAATAAGAAAAATACTACTATTTATTAATTATATTTAATGAATAATAAAACTTAGCCAAAATGAATTCAGAAATATTACACGCCAAGCTAAAAGAAAATTTTGGATTTGAAAAATTCAGGCCCAATCAGGAAACTATTATAAATACGATACTTTCCGGTCAGGATACGTTGGCGATTATGCCAACCGGTGGCGGAAAATCGATTTGTTTTCAATTACCGGCTTTGGTTTTACCAGGAATTACTATCGTAATTTCGCCTTTGATCGCCCTGATGAAAGATCAGGTTGACAGCTTAAAAACGAACGGAATTAATGCTTGTTATATAAACAGCAGCCAATCCAGCGAAGAACAGCAATTTTATATAGACAATTTAAAATCGAATACCTTTAAACTCGTTTATATTGCTCCGGAAAGTTTATCTTATCTAGATGTTGTTTTTAATGAGTTGACAGTCAGTTTAATTGCAATTGATGAAGCACATTGTATTTCGTCATGGGGACATGATTTTCGTCCAGCTTATACCAATTTGGGATATCTAAAAAGCCGCTTCCCCTCTACTCCTGTTCTGGCTTTGACTGCCACAGCCGATAAAGCAACGCGTACCGATATTACCAAACAATTAAAACTAATAAATCCTAAAACATTTGTTGCCTCGTTTGACAGGAAAAATTTAAGTCTGGAAGTTCGTCCGGCTTTAGATCGTGTCAAACAAATTATTGATTTTGTAGAAGATAAGCCTAATGAATCAGGCATTATTTATTGCTTAAGCAGAAAAACAACCGAGGAACTTGCTGAAAAATTACAAAAAAAAGGAATTAAGGCAAAAGCATATCACGCCGGTTTAGAAAATAAACTTCGTGCACAAACACAAGACGAGTTTATAAATGATGATTGTCAGGTGGTTTGTGCCACAATTGCTTTTGGAATGGGAATCGATAAATCGAATGTTCGATGGGTTATTCATTACAATCTTCCTAAAAACATTGAAGGTTATTATCAGGAAATCGGACGTGCAGGCCGTGACGGTTTACCTGCCGAAACGATTTTGTTCGAAAGTTATGCAGATGTAATTCAGCTTCAAAAATTTGCTTCTGAAGGATTAAATTCTGATGTTCAGCTTGCAAAATTAGAGCGAATGAAACAATATGCAGATGCTTTGAGCTGCAGACGAAAAATCCTGCTCTCCTATTTTGGAGAATTGGTAAATGAAAATTGCGGTAATTGCGATATTTGCAAAAAACCTCCAACATTTTTTGATGGGACGATTCTCGCGCAAAAAGCATTGTCTGCCATTAGCCGTTTACAAGAATCTGAGCCTTTGGCTGTAATTGTCGATTTTTTAAGAGGCTCGAAAAACGCGTATATCTACGAAAAAAATTATCAAAGCTTAAAAACGTACGGAATTGGAACTGACATTTCATGGTACGATTGGAATCAATACCTTATTCAGTTAATAAATCTTGGATATTGCGAAATTGCTTTTCATCAGCATAATAAAATTTTATTGACTCCTTTTGCAAGGAAAGTTTTGTTTGAAGGAGAAAAAGTAAAACTAACAACGGTTGTTAAAAAAGTAGTCGATAAAAATGAAATTAAAGAAGTAAAAGCAAAAACAGCGAAAAATTCTTTATTTGAAATACTTCGAAAACTACGTTATGAGATTGCTAAAGATGAAGAAGTTCCGGCATATGTAATTTTTAGTGATGCTGCCCTAAGGCAAATGGAGATCTTGAGACCTATGAGCGATGAAGAATTTCTTGCCATAGAAGGTGTTGGAAAAGTAAAACTCGAAAAATATGGTCAGGAATTTATAGATGCAATTGTTTATTACGAAAAAGTAAAAAAAACAAATGCAAAGGCTAAAAAAGAAGGCAACACCTATAAAACAACTTTAGAAATGTTTGAAAGTGGCGCTTCGGTACAGGAAATTGCAGAAAAAAGAAATTTAGGACAAACTACTATTATTTCACATTTGGCTAAATTATATGTTGACGGACATGATTTTGATTTAAGTCAGTTTGTTGCAGAAAAAGAAATTTCTCAATTGCAAAAAGCGCAAATCGAACTTGAATTTCCAACTGCATTGAAACCGTATTATGATTATTTTGAAGAAAAAATGTCTTACGATAAAATTCGATTTGGATTAGCTTTTCTTGAAAGGCACAAAAATGATGATGAAAAGCTAAAAATTAAAGCTTATTCATTGGATGAGAAAAGATTAGAAAATCCTGAAGCCTATAAAAAATGGAGTTCAGAGGAAGATTCAGAGCTTGTTCATAATTTTTATCAAGGAAAGAAAGTGAAAGAAATAGCGCTTTTGTTAGGAAGAAACGAAGGCGCGATAAGCTCCAGATTGAAAAAATTAGAATTGAAAAAATAATTTTCTCGGTTTTTTTATTTTTTTATTTTATTTTTGACTTAGTAGAAATTATAAATCATCTGTAAAATAAAAATCCTGTGAAAAATGTTTTTCACAGGATTTTTTTATATTAAAAAAGTAAACTTACAAATACCTTTCTTCAAAAACTTTTTTATGATGTTTTTGATGACCAATAATTACAAAACCTAAAGCTGCTGCTGAAAGATGATGCGTCGAAGCAGTTCCAATTCGTTTTAATTGTTCTTCAGATAAACTTTTGTAAAACAATAAAGTAGAATGTCTTACAGCAGAAAATTCAGTCAGCAAATCCTGAATGCTTCTTCCGTTTGCATTTGTATTTTCGACATAATCATTTTCTTCGAATCCAGGCAATGGTGTTTTGTCATTTCTTGAAAAACGCAAAGCACGATAAGCAAAAATACGTTCGCAATCTATAAGATGCTGAATAATATCTTTAATGGTCCACTTGCCTTCTGCATAACGATAATCAAATTTATCTAATGGAATATTTTGTACAAATCTGATAAAATCATGAAGGCAAATTTCTAATTCTTCAATCAAATTTACTTCTCCGGCTTCGCGAACATAATTTGCAAAAGGTCCGGAATATTCTGTTTCTAATAATTGGACTGAATTCATTTTTTATAATTTATAAAATTTTATACTAATCTAAATTCTATTTTAAGCCGAATTTCTACTTGCATTTGTATTTCCAAAAAGAGATCTGGTTACGATTTTTTCATAGACCTTAATCAAATCTTCGTTTGCATTGGCATCTTTATTCAATTCATTAATTTTTAATAAAGCATATTGCTGTATTGTCAACAATGGCAGCACAATACGTTCTCTTACCTGAATAGATGCTATACCATCAGGATAATTTTCCATCAAAGTTTTATGACCAGCAATTTTCAATAAAAGACGTTTTGTTTCTGAAAACTCATCGTAAATAATTTGCCAGAATTCACCAAATTCAGGATCTTTTCTCATGTAAGCTGTTAATGGTAAAAATGATTTTGCCAACGACATCATACTGTTTTCCAAAAGCGTTTTAAAGAATAAAGAGTTGTGATATAAATCCTGTACTTTATCCCATTGCCCACTTTCTTCAAAATGTTTTAAAGCTGTTCCTACTCCAAAAAATCCTGGCACATTTTGTTTTAACTGACTCCATGAACCAACGAAAGGAATTGCTCTTAAATCAGCAAAATCCAATGATTCAGATTTACTTCTTTTAGACGGACGGCTTCCGATATTTGTTTTAGAGTAGTATTTCAACGTACTCATTTTCTCTAAATATGGAATAAATTTAGGATGATTTTTAAAACTCAAATATTTATCATAGCCTAAACCGGCTAATTGCGTCAAAATCTCAGTTTCGTCTGCGCTTAATTCATTTTTTCCTTTACTGAAAACCTGATTCGTAACACCGGCACTCAATAAGTTTTCGATATTGTAACGACAAGAATCTAAAGTTCCGAAATTAGAACTAATAGTTTGTCCCTGAACCGTGATCTGAATTTCGTTATTTTCTATTTTTGGTCCTAAAGACGCATAAAATTTATGGGTTTTTCCACCACCACGAGCCGGAGGTCCACCACGACCATCAAAGAATATCGCTTTAATTCCGTATTTTCTGGAGATTTCTGTAAGTGCAATTTTTGCCTGATAAATACTCCAGTTTGCCATTAAATAACCACCATCTTTAGTTCCGTCAGAGAAACCTAACATGATTGTTTGCTTATTGCCTCTTGCTTGTAAATGCTTAGAATATTCAGGATTTGTATACAATTGCTCCATTATTTGGTGCGCATTTTGTAAATCATCAACTGATTCAAAAAGCGGAATAATATCTACAGTAGGATTTTCCCAATTGTTCAGTCTGATCATGGCAAAAGTTTCCATCACATTCAGCGCACTTTCGTTATTGCTAATAATATAACGGTTTGCTCCAAATTCACCATTTGCTTTCTGAATGGTTTTGATTGCCTGAACAGATTCTAAAGTCAATCTTGTAATTTCGTTATCAAAATCAGCAGGATTTAATTCGCCTTTAACTTTAGATAAAACAACTAATTTTTCTTCTTCTGATAATTCGAAATAATTCGCAGGGAATATTTTTGAACCTGAATTCAAATAATAATTCACGACATCGTTAAAAACAGCATCATGAATTTTACTATTCTGACGAATGTCTAAAGTTGCGAAGTGAAATCCGAATAAATTAATTTTCACCAAAAATGCTTCCAGTTCATCTAAATATAAAGACTGATGTTTTTCGATAATGATATCACGAATAAGATTTAATTGTGACAATAATTCTTCTAGAGTAATGTAAATTTCACCTTTAGAATAAAAAACAGAACGATAAAGTTTATGTTCAAGTTCAGATACCAAAGTATCTACTCCTGAGAAAGTTAGCTTACGTTTCAAGTTTCTCATTTCGATGTAATAACACTTCAAAATTGAGGTACGTAAACGATCTGCTACTTTTAAAGTAATATCCGTTGTAACGAAAGGATTTCCGTCACGATCTCCACCAGGCCAGAATCCAAGTTTGATTAACGGATTTTGAATGGCACTTCCCTGAAGGATATTTTTTTGCAAATAATGCACAATTTCTCCTGAAGTTGCATAGAACACATTTTCAAGATACCAGATTAAACTAACCGCTTCATCGTAAGGATTTGGTTTTTCGTTCTGGATAAAAGGCGTTTTACCTAATTGTGCTAATAATTGTTTTATTTTCAACAAATCATTTAGTCGAATAGCTTCGGTTAAATCATTTATAATTCCTAAAACCGGTCCAGGATAAAATTGTGTTGGATGCGCTGTTAAAACCGTTCTTACGTTGAAGTTTTCCAGAAAGTCGATCAATTCATCGTCTTTTTCTTTTGCATCTGATTTCTCTTTAATATCACGCAAAGAACCGCGTCCTTCCATATTATTAACTTCCGGAAAAGCCGCATCTTCAATCGCATCAAATAATACAATTTGACGTTCTATATATTGAATAAATCGAAACATTAAATCGATTTTCTCCGTCTCAGAAGCGTTATTAAGATATCTGTTAGAAAAGAAATCAAAAATTTCTTTAGGCGTTTCCTGTTTTTTAAAGCCCGTTTCGCAAGTTTCTGTAAATAAAGGAAGTAAAACCCCCGTATTATCTATAGAATCAAATGGTAATGTTATAAAAACACTATTATAAATATGGTATTTAGAGAGAACATCCTGATTAAAACGTTCAATTTTTGGTAACGTGTACATAATCGTGTTATAGTTGGTTGGTTAATTAGTCATAAAAAAACCCCAAGAATAAACTTGAGGTTATATTTTAATATAGCATTCAAGAAAAAATTACATATTTTTAAAAATAGTATGCATCAAACGCTTCTTATCGTTTATACTTTCTTCTAGTGAAATCATAGTTTCTGTTCTGTAAACACCTTCAATATCGTCAATCATAAAGATAACCTCTTTTGCGTGCTTAGTATCTTTTGCTCTAATTTTGCAAAAAATATTAAATTTTCCTGTAGTAACAGATGCTACTGTTACGAAAGGGATTTGGTTGATTCGCTCTAATACAAATTTAGTTTGAGATGTATTATTAAGGAACACACCTACATAAGCAATAAATGAATACCCTAATTTGTCATAATCTAAGGCTAATGAAGATCCCATTATTATACCTGCGTCTTCCATTTTTTTTACTCTAACATGTACTGTACCAGCAGATATCAATAGTTTTTTTGCAATGTCAGTAAACGGAACTCTCGTATTGTCTATTAACATATCTAAAATCTGGTGATCTACTTCATCTAAACGAAATTTACTCATAATTCTTTAATTAATATTACTAATTGCTATTACAAAGTATAAAAATATATATAAAAAACAACAAATTCACATAAAAATTAACTTTTTATCAATCCGTTAACAAATTTAACATTTTTATTTAAATAAAAATCTGCTTTTTGATTCGATTTCGGAAAATTATTGAGATCATCAGAATAAATAGCTTCTTTACCATCATATTCATAATGTCCAAAATAATTTTCTAATTCGCCTACTTCAACTATGTAAGCATTAAAATGAATCTTATTTTCAATCAATTCTTCTTTGTATTGTGCGACAAAATTCGTAATAATTTCGATACCATCATAATTTATTTTGATATTTTTATACATAAAATCATAAAAAACCACTTTATTTTGTGAAATATTCAAATAATCATTAATTCTGTTATCAACTAAATCGTTTTCGGAGATGAGTTTAAAACTTGTAATTAGTGAGAAAAATATGAATTTTCTAGTGATTTCTCTTTCATAATCATTAGGAAAATGACCTGCTTCAAATAGAATTGTAGGCACTCCTAAAAACTGAAAAGTATCTCCTATACAATTGATATTAAAGGAATCATCAAAACGCCCAACCTGCCCTGGAATATATTTTTGAAGCTCATCATTTAGTCCTGCAATCAAATTAATAGCTTTTAATCGGTTATCATTTATATCACGTTCTTCATTATAAGAAGGCGCTAAAAATGAAACTGTTGCAGGTTTTCCGGTATCACCGGCGCCAAAAATAGTACGCTGATCATGAAGGTTAAAGCAATAATGTGGTTTAAAGGTTTCAAAAGCTTCTCTTAAAACGTTGCTTTCCGGCTGGGTCAGATTTTGTGAATCACGATTTAGGTCTATTTTATTTGCATTTTCGCGTGTATAAAGCGCAGCTCCGTCAGGATTTAGAATCGGAATGCTATAAAATGTAAAGGTTTTGAGTAATTTATTGGCAAAATCAGATCCGCCGTTTAATACATTTATGAAATCAAAAAGCGCTTTTGTCGTTGTGCTTTCATTTCCATGCATTTGTGACCAAAGATAAATACGTGTTTCTCCCGTACCAATTTCATAACTATATATAGGTTTATCCAAAACAGATTTGCCTATAATTTTGACCTGATTATTAGTGTTTAATTTATCTAATAAAGGCTGAATATGTTCTAAAGTTAAGTAACGGCCTTCTATAGATTGTTCTTTGTATTGGTTAAATAATTCTTCTAAATTCATTGTCTTTTGATTAGTTTACAAAAGTAAACATCTTTATTTTTACAATTGTAAACAATTAAAAAAGATAATAATTTATAATTGTAAACAGTATTTTAAGGGTTTATTCTCGTTTTAAAGAAAAACCAGTTAACAATTGTTATTACTTTAAATACAAAAGCATATAGTATTAAATTTCAATTAGTTAAATGTATTTATCTAAAGTTATAATTAGCTATTTTTATACTTAAATACATGATTTACAACTGTAAAATAGGTTATATGATTTCTTTTAATTACATTTGTAAACACAGAAATCAATAATAATAATTTACAATGGTAAACATCGATGATTTTGTAAAAAGACTGGAAATTATACTTGATTATTATGGTCTAAATGCTTCTTCTTTTGCTGATAGAATTGGCGTGCAGCGCTCTAGTATGTCTCACCTGCTTTCAGGCAGAAACAAACCAAGTTTAGATTTTGTATTAAAAATTCTGGACGTTTTTCCGGATGTAGATCTTTATTGGATTCTAAACGGAAAAGGAAGTTTTCCTAAAAGTGAAGAAGTAAATATAGTTGCAAAAACTAATATTGTTTCTGAAACAACAAAAACCGTTCCTCCTATTTCATTAAATGAAAATTTTGAAAGCACCGATTTATTTTCTGAAATTCATGCAAAGGAAGAAAAAACAGAAACAAGGATTTATCCCGAAATCAAAAACTCAAATTTTAACGCTGAAGAAAGCGAAATTGAGAAGATTGTCTTTTTTTATAAAAACGGGACATTTAAGGTATATGTCCCGTAGCTTTAAATTTCGCGTATTTGAAAAATTTTCAAAATAATTTTAATTTAAGCGATTCTCACAGAAGTGAAAAAAATATCGAAAATTACAATTGAAATCCGTTTTGAGGAATTTTACCAACAACATCTTCATAATGTTTTTTCAAAATTGATAAATCAGCTTCATAATCTCCTGTCGGAAAAAATGCCTTTCCAAGATTCACTTCTTTTTTGCCCCAATCAAAAGCAACCGGAATAATAGGAACATTTGCTTTAAGCGCTATATAATAAAATCCACTTCTAATTTCAGTAACTTCTTTGCGCGTTCCTTCTGGCGCAACTGCCAAACGAAAAACTTCTTTACGATCAAAAATCGCTGCAATAGAATCTACTTTGTTTAAACCGCCTGAACGATCAAGAGGCTCGCCTCCCACACTTCTAAAATAATATCCAAAAGGAAATTTGAATAATTCCTTCTTTCCCACCCAATTCATTTCAAGTCCAGAGATTCCTCTTGTAAAAATTCCTAAATAAAAATCATGATTACTTGTATGCGGCATTACCATCATCACACATTTTTTCACTTCAGCATTTTCAATTCCCACAATTTTCCAGCCCATGAGCTTAAAAAAAATGAATTTGTACAATTGTTTTTTCATTAAAATTTATTTTTTCATGCAAAATAAAAGATTTAAAGTGGTAATTTTGAGTAAAAGCATTTAAAATGATTCAAAAATTATTCAGTTACCTTATTCCTGTTAAAATATTCAAGAAAAAATCAGCCCGAAGCAAAATGATCGAAGTAACCTGGGCAAACGGAGAACTTGTCTTAGACTCACAAAACACTAATTATTCTTACGGAAGTTTGCAGCGTATATTAAGGTACGGACTTAGAAATATTGGATATAATGCCATTCTGGCCATGGACCATATTTTATTATTGGGGGTTGCCGGCGGAAGCGTTATAAAAACATTGGTTGAGGAAATTGAATATAAAGGCAAAATTACGGGAGTTGAAATAGATTCGGATATTATTCAGATTGCGAATGACTATTTTAATCTTAATCAGATAAAACAACTCGAAATAATTATTGATGATGCATTTGAATTTGTTTTAAAAACAAAAGAGCGGTATGATTTGATTATTATTGATATTTTTGAAGATATTAATATGCCTAATTTTTTGTTTGAAAGATTTTTTAGCGAACGCATTTGTTTCCTTTTAAAAAATCAGGGATTTGTTCTTTTCAACACCATGATTTTAGATGAAGCCCATAATGTTAGAAATCGCAAATACATTTCTGAAATAAACCCCGAATTGTTTATGACCAGGATGCTGCCCCGCATCGAAGATCATAATGAATTAATAATAATTGAAAAAGTAGCCTAAATTTTAAATTTTATGAAACCCCTTGCCTCTATTTTAAAAGCCTTATCACCTACAAAAGTAATTGATTCAAGTATAGATTTTTCAAAATACATTTCCTTAGATTTATCTGTTACCAATCAGGAATTGGCTGAATTTAAACCTGAAAATGCTCAGGAATTCGAAAATTTTATTTTTGGTTATTTAGAAAAAAATAATGCCGAAGTAGCATTTGGCGGTTATATAGAAGGCCGGACTTTATATCAGCGAAGTACGATTTTTAAAAACGATTCTATTCCGGAACGCAACATTCACATCGGCCTCGATTTATGGACAAAAGCGGGTACCGCAGTCCTGGCTCCGCTTGACGGAAAAGTGCACAGTTTTAAAAATAATGAAGGAATGGGCGATTACGGACCCACAATTATTTTAGAACACGAAGTCGAAAATGAAAAATTTTATACTTTATACGGACATTTATCGTTAGAAAGTATAAAGGAACTTACCGTTGGGAAGTTTTATAAAAAAGGAGAAAAAATTGCAACTCTCGGAAATTCAGAAGTTAACGGAGATTATGCACCTCATGTGCACTTTCAGATTATAAAAAATATTGAAGAATATTGGGGAGATTATCCCGGAGTTTGCAACACAAATGATTTGAACTTTTATATAGAAAACTGTCCCGACCCAAACTTATTATTAAAAATTACTTAAATAGTTATGAAGAAAGCAGGATTGATTATATGTTTGTTGTTATTAATGGGCTGTAAATCTAAAACGGTTGTTAACAGAGATACAGAAGATTTAAAAATAAAGAGAGTTGCTAGTTCTGAAATCAATTCAAACCAGCAGCAAAAAGCGTATGAATTAGGTAAAAGGGTTTTAGAAACTTGTAATACTTCTAAATTTAAACCATTTAATGAAACAGAAGTTACGAAGTCGGTTATGGAAAACACGACCGAAGAACGATTGACCAAAACGTGTACAAGATTTAGACAATACTACGGAAGTTTTATTGATTTGAAATTAGATGGCGTTTACAAAACAAAACAAGAAGTAATTTATCGCTATCATGCTTTATATTCTAAAAAGGTAGCAAACAAAGAGTTACGTGTTTTTGTAAACGAAGAAAATTTAATTTCGGCAATAAAATCAATGGATTGGGATGAAAAATTTGATGCTAAAATAACAGAACAATAAAGCTAAACTATGAATTTAAGATTACCACTATTTGTATTGCTGTTGATTACAACTTTTGTGTCTGCTCAGGAAACTATGAAAGTAAATGGTTCAAAACCATATCCGGCCACGCAAAATTATACATTCATTTGTGAGAAATATGCTTTTACAGGCGAAGCAAATGTTCAGATCGCAAAAACAGAAAAAGGTGGAATCTTAAAATTAACGGTTGCAACAGCAAATGATAAAGCTCGAATTGCCGGTGGCGTTTATGTAGATCTGGCAAATGGCGATGTGATTGCCTGCACGGATAAAAATAGCAAAGAAAGTGTTGAGGGAAAAACATCTTCTTACTATTACTTTACTCCTGCCGAGTTTGCAAAACTTAAAAAAACCGACATTTATGCCATCCGATTTATCATATCCGGAGGCCCGACAACTTTTGGAAATCAAACAGGATATTTTACCGCACATAATAAAATGAATTACTTTTCAACGGTTTACGATAAATCAAAAAAATCTTTTGATACCGCTAAAGAAATTAGTGTATTATAATTTATGATTTAATATAATAAATCTTATATTTATGCTCTAATCCACTTATTATGAATGATAACGAAGTTTTAATTACAAAATTCTATACTGCTTTCGCAAATGCCGATGCTAAAACAATGTGTGAATGTTATCATCCAAAAATTCATTTTATAGATCCGGCTTTTGGTTTATTAAAAGAAGACCAAGTTTGTAAAATGTGGGAAATGTTGATTTTAAGAAGCAAAGGCAATCTTAAAATTGAATTTTCAAACGTAAAAGCTGATGAGTTTTTTGGTTCTGCAAATTGGGTTGCGACTTACAATTTCAGTAAAACCAACAGAAATGTGATCAATAAAATTTCTGCAGAATTTGCATTTCAAGACGGACTAATTATCAAACACACAGATAGTTTTGATATCTGGAAATGGTCAAAACAAGCTTTTGGACCAGCAGGATATTTATTGGGCTGGACTGGCTTTTTTCAGAAAAAAGTTCAAAAGCAAGCTTTATTGTCACTTCAAAAATTTCAGGAATCCAAATAATTTTCTTAAATTGAATATTATAAAACCGGATTAACAAAAGTATATTTAGTCTTTATACCCTATATTTTCCTTTCCTTAAGATTGTAAAAATTTGTTACTATTTATTGTCACGTTAATGGTTTATAACTTTAATGACTATGAAAGAAATCGTACACAAAAAATTAAATCAGTTACAGGCAACAGCAATTTGCGGAAACGATATTAGTTCATCCTGTTTATACGTGTCTGCATTAACTATTTTGTATGCAGGACAATACGCCTGGATTTCTCTGTTAATTGTTGCAGTTGTTTTATATTTATTCCGAAAAATTTATGGCGAAGTCGTAGGTGCAATTCCATTAAACGGAGGCGCTTACAATGTTTTGCTCAATACTTCAACCAAAAGATTAGCCTCACTCGCTGCTACTTTAACCGTTTTGTCTTATATGGCAACCGCCGTAATTTCTGCCTCTGAAGGAATGCATTATTTGCACGGAATTTTCGAAAGTTTAAACGTAACTATTGCAACCGTAATCGTTTTAGTTTTATTTACCGGACTTGCGATTTTAGGAATTGGCGAATCAGCTTTTGTAGCCGTCATTATTTTCATTACACATTTAGCCACTTTAACTTTGCTCGTTTTAGCATCTTTATGGTTTGTTTTAAATAATGGTTTAGAAACTTTTCATCTCAATTGGGAAACACCAATAGCATACGGAAATATAAAAACAGCACTTTTTCTCGGATTTTCTGCCGCCATGCTTGGAATTTCAGGTTTCGAAAGTTCAGCTAATTTTGTCGAAGAACAAGAACATGGTATTTTCCCTAAAACGCTGCGAAACATGTGGGCGATTGTTAGTTTCTTCAATCCTGTAATTGCCATTTTATTAATCAGTATAATTCCGTTAGCCGAAGTTGGAGAAAACAAAGAATCCCTCCTTGCCTATTTGGGGCAAACAACCGGAGGATCATGGCTTGCCTGGTTAATTTCTATAGATGCCGTTTTAGTTTTATGCGGAGCCGTATTAACCTCATTTGTAGGTGTTTCCGGATTATTAAACCGAATGACATTAGACCGGATTCTTCCCAATTATTTCCTGAAACAAAACAAAAGAGGATCACATTATCGAATCGTGATTAGCTTCTTAGTACTCTGCATATCTGTTCTTTTTGCAACAAAAGGACATCTGGAATCTTTGGCCGGCGTTTATACATTTTCATTTTTAGCCGTAATGGCATTATTCGGAATCGGAAATTTATTACTCAAATTCAAACGCAAAAAATTACCAAGACCTGAACGTGCGCGCGGAATTGCAGTAGTTTTGGCAGTTTCGTTTATCATCGCCGCCTTTATCGGAAACATGAGATTGAACATCAATTCGTTCTATACTTTTTTGAAATATATGATTCCGTCCCTAATTTTCATCGGAATCATGTTAAACCGCGTCATGCTGATAAAACTATTAATCGAAGCTTTAGAGTATTTTTATCAGCCGCTTCGAAGATTGGTTATTGTCAGCAATCGTTATTTACAAAAAATGAGTGTAGAAATTAATTCACAGGAATTTGTGTTTTTTACCAAAGGCGACGACATTGCAATTCTAAACAAAGTATTGCAATATGTTGAAAATAACGAAACTACAAAAAAACTAAAAATTGTTCATGTCAAAAATGACGCATCAAATAACGAAGCTTTAATAAAAGATCTGGAAGTTTTAGATCGTGCTTATGATGATATCGACATCGAATATCTGGAAATTCAAGGCGTTTTTGGACCGGAAATTATCGACGAATTATCTGAAAAATGGAAAATTCCAAAAAACTTTATGTTTATAGCCTCGCCGGGAAATAAATTCTCTTATCGCGTTTCTGATCTTGGCGGAGTTCGTTTGATAATGTAAAGAATTTTCAGGAGCAGAAAATTCATGTTTTCAAGACCACCTGTCCCGCTTTCACCTTTATCTTTGTTCGTTCCTCTCAAAGGATACCGGCTCTATCGGGGCTAAACAAGAAATACAGTAATTTTTTAGAAATAACAAACCCGACAGGTTTTAAAACCTGTCGGGTTTACTTTGTAGGATATATAATAAGGATTTAGATTGTCAATCTTTGTCAAAGTTTAAAACTTTGACAAAGATAAGTTTTACATAAATTTTGCGATTTAACATTAAGATTTAAACCAACCAGCAACTAATTCATCCTCAAATGAATTCGCATTTTTATGAATAAACTCGTTTGTATTTTTATTATAAGAATAATCCAAAGCCCAGGTTTCGTGGTTTTTAGCCAGATCTTTAATGCTTTCGCAAACAAAAGCAATTTCTTCATCAGTAGTAGTTGGATGAATTGACATTCTAATCCATCCCGGTTTTTTAATCAAATCACCAATCGTAATTTCATTAACCAGTTTATTAGAAGTTTCCTGATCTACGTGCAATAAAAAATGTCCGTAAGTTCCGGCGCAGCTGCATCCGCCTCTTGTTTGAATCCCGAATTTATCATTCAGTAATTTTACGCCTAAATTAAAATGGAGGTTTTCAATAAAAAAAGAAACAACACCCAAACGGTTTGTATGTTGTCCCGCCAGAATTTTAATATTAGAAATAGGATCTAATTTGTTAAAAACAAAATCAACAATTTCGTGTTCACGTTGCAAAATGTTTTCAATTCCCATTTCTTCTTTTAGCTCGATTGCCAAAGCAGTTTTTATAACCTGCAGGAAACCAGGAGTTCCTCCATCTTCGCGATCCTCGATATTGTCAATATATTTATGTTCGCCCCACGGATTTGTCCAGCTTACAGTTCCTCCGCCTGGACAATCAGGAATCATATTATTGTATAATTTTTTATTAAAAATCAAAACACCGGAAGTTCCCGGGCCGCCTAAAAATTTATGCGGAGAAAAGAAAATAGCATCAAGATAAGATTCCGGATCTTCAGGATGCATGTCGATTTCTACATAAGGTCCTGAACAGGCGAAGTCTACAAAACAAACACCATGATGTTGGTGCATCAATTTTGCCGCTTCATGAAATGGAGTTTTTAAACCCGTAACATTTGAGCATGAAGTTATAGAGGCAATTTTTATAGTTCTATCAGCATATTTTTCTAATAATAGCGCTAAATTATCCAGACAAAAAAGCCCTTTTTCGCAAGATGGAATAATTTCAACATCGGCAATTGTCTCTAACCAGGACGTTTGATTAGAATGATGCTCCATATGTGAAATAAAAACAATAGGTCTTTTTTCTAAAGGAATATTGGTGAAATCCTTTAGATTTTCAGGGATTTTAAGACCTAAAATACGTTGAAATTTGTTTACAACGCCCGTCATTCCGGTTCCGTCCGTAATCAAAACATCATCATTATTTGCATTCGTGTGACGCTTAATAATATTCCTGGCATGATGATACGCTTTTGTCATGGCAGTACCTGACACAGTAGTTTCAGTATGTGTATTGGCTACAAAAGGCCCAAAATCATTCAGAAGTTTCTCTTCAATAGGGCGATATAACCTCCCGCTGGCAGTCCAATCCGTATAAATGATCTTTTTTTTACCGTATGGAGAAGTAAATTCCTGATTGATTCCAACAATATTCTTTCTAAAATCCTGGAAATAGGTTTCTAACGTGATGGTACTATTTTTGCTATTCATTAGTATGCCTGAGTTTGATTGCAAATATATTGCTTTTTTATAGAATTGTGAATTTATCAATTATAAAGTTCAAACATTAAATAACCTTTTGATTTCTTTACTTAAATCGTCTTTTTTTAAGTAAATTAGCATAATATTCTATCGGATTAATAGGGCATATAAAACTTAGACTATTACATTTATGGGAAATTTATCAGTCGCCACTTTTGGTGGTGGATGTTTTTGGTGTATAGAAGCTGTAATTCAGCGTTTAAAGGGAGTAGAATCATTAAAATCGGGGTTTTCCGGAGGTTTTATAAAGAATCCTCCCTATCGTGAAGTTTGTACCGGAAGAACTGGTCACGCCGAAGTCATACAAGTTGCCTTTAATCCTGACATAATTTCATATCACGATTTAATTTTTATATTTATGACGAGCCATGATCCAACAACATTAAATCGTCAGGGAGCAGATGTTGGAACACAATATCGTTCGATTATTTTATATCATAATGAAGAACAAAAAGAAATTGCAGAACAGGTTTTTGAGGAAGTAAAAGGTTTTTATGACGATCCAATTGTAACGGAATTAGTGCCTTTTGAAGTATTTTACAATGCCGAAGAAGATCATCAAAACTATTACAATAACAATCAGGACGCGCGTTATTGCCAAATTGTAATTGATCCTAAAGTTCAAAAATTAAAAAAAATGTATGCTAAACAATTAGCAGACTAAATAATTATTATAGATTTTTCGCCGCGAATTCACGAATTTATTTGAATTTATGCGTGATGATTCGTGAATTCGTGGCTATTTTAAGATAGAATCCTTTTTAATCTGTGAAATCTGTAGCAAAAAAAAACAAAAATTCTAATGAAAAATTTAAAAATAAACAACAGATTTACATCTGAATTACCTGCAGATCCTAATGAAACAAATGAAATTCGTCAGGTTAAAAATGCGCTTTTCTCATATGTAAATCCAACAAAACCCTCCAATCCAAAACTTATTCATGCTTCTGAAGAAGTTGCCGGATTAGTTGGGATTTCTACTGATGAAATTCAGTCAGAATCGTTTTTGAATGCTTTTTCAGGAAAAGAAATTCTTCCTGAAACTCGTCCATATGCGATGTGTTACGCCGGACATCAATTCGGAAATTGGGCAGGACAATTAGGCGATGGACGCGCTATTAATTTAACCGAAGTTGAACATAATAATGCTTTTTTTACGCTTCAATTAAAAGGCGCTGGAAAAACGCCATATTCCAGAACTGCAGATGGTTTAGCGGTTTTGCGTTCTTCGGTTAGAGAGTATTTATGTGCCGAAGCTATGTATTATTTGGGCGTTCCCACTACCCGATCCCTTTCGCTAATATTATCCGGAGACGAAGTTTTGCGTGATATTTTGTACAACGGAAATCCCGCTTATGAAAAAGGTGCGATTGTTTGTCGTGTTGCACCATCGTTTATTCGTTTTGGAAGTTTCGAAATGCTGACTGCCCGAAACGAACTTAAAAACTTAAAGGAATTTGTCGAGTATAATATCAAACATTATTTTCCGGAAATTAAAGGCGAACCAAAAGATCAATATTTGCAATTCTTTAAAACCGTTGCCGATAAAACCCGCGAAATGATTTTGCATTGGCAACGTGTTGGTTTTGTGCATGGTGTAATGAATACGGATAATATGTCTGTTCACGGAATTACTATTGATTATGGTCCTTATGGATGGCTGGAAAACTATGATCCAAACTGGACTCCTAATACAACAGACAGCCAAAACAGAAGATACCGTTTTGGAAATCAGCCTCAAATTGCACAATGGAATTTATATCAATTGGCAAATGCACTTTATCCGTTAATTAATGAAGCAAAACCTTTAGAAGATATATTAGAATCGTTCATAATTGATTTTGATTCAGATTATAAAACTATGTCTTTAAGTAAATTAGGGATATTTACTTCAACAGAAACTGATGATAAATTAATTGCTGCTTTAGAAACTGTTTTACAATTGTCCGAAACTGATATGACGATCTTTTTTAGAAATTTAAGTCAAATTAAAAAAACAGATTCTATCGAAAACGCAATCGAAAAAATTCAGGATTCGTTTTATGCAACGCAAGAAATTTCAGGAGATATTTTAGAATCCTGGAAAAAATGGTTTTCAGTTTATATTGAAAGATTAAACACAGAAACATTATCTGATGAAAACCGTGCAGAAAAAATGAACAAGATGAATCCAAAATATGTGTTGAGAAATTACATGTCACAATTGGCAATCGATGCAGCAGACCAAGGGAATTATTCCTTGATCAATGAATTATATATCCTTTTGCAAAAACCATACGATGAACAATCGGAATACGAAAAATGGTTTGTCAAACGACCAGATTGGGCACGTTCAAAAGTTGGTTGTTCTATGCTTTCTTGTAGTTCTTAATTTTTTGCCACGAATTTCACGAATTTTCACTAATTATTTTTTGTCAGTTCGAGCGAAGTCGAGAACACCTTACGTGCATTTCGACTTCGCTCAATGTGACAATTGTTTCCGATAAAAATTCGTGAATTCGTGGCTAATTTTTCTACTTAGAAGTAATATAATCCACAATCATATTGGCATGAATACGTGAATTTTCGATAAACCATTTATGCGTCTGCATGCCGCCGCAAACTACTCCGGCCAAAAATAATCCATCAACATTTGTTTCCATAGTTTCAGCATTATAAGTTGGCACTTTTAGTTCATCATTCGAAAGTTTAATTCCCATTTTTTCGAGAAAAGTCAAATCTGGTTTATATCCGGTTAATGCCAAAACAAAATCATTTTCTATCGTAACTTTTCCTTCTGGCGTTTCGATTTCTACTTCATTTTTTCGAATTTCAGTAATATTCGATTCAAAATAAGCTTTAATGCTTCCTTCGGCAATTCGGTTTTCAATATCGGGTTTAACCCAATATTTCACTCTATTATTAATTTCATTTTTACGAATAACCATCGTTACATTTGCGCCTTTTCGCCAGCATTCTAAAGCTGCATCAACAGATGAATTATTGGCTCCAACGACCAGAATATTCCTGAAAGCATATTCATGCGCTTCCTTATAATAATGACGAACTTTAGGCAATTCTTCTCCTTTTATATGCATCTCAATCGGAATATCATAAAAACCAGTTGCTACAATAACATTTTTTGCGCTATACAAAGCCTTATCTGTAATGATTTTAAAAGAAGAATCTTCTAATTTTTGAACCTGAGTTACTTTTTCAAACAAATGAATCGAAAAATTAAAATAACGATGAATGTTTCTGTAGTATTCTAAAGCTTCCTGACGTCCTGGTTTTGGCGCGAGACAATTAAACGGAATATCACCAATTTCAAGTCGTTCTGCTGTAGAAAAAAAAGTCATATATAAAGGATAGTTGAAAATACTATTGACTATCGCCCCTTTTTCTATAATTAAATAACGCAAGTTTTTCTTTTGAGCTTCAATTGCACAAGCCAGCCCAATTGGACCGCCTCCAACAATTATCAAATCATATTGTTCTGTCATAATTTATTCTTTTTCCCAATCTTTAAAAGGGTTTTTACTCAAATATGCATTATAATAACGGGAATCATTTGTTACTTCATCGCCCAGCCAATCGGGTTTTTCAAAAGTTTCCGTTTCTGATTCCAGTTCGATTTCGGCCATTATTAAGCCTTCATTTTCACCATAAAATTCATCAACTTCAAAAACATGTTTGCCTGATTGTATTTCAAAACGTGTTTTTTCAATTTTTCCTTTTTCGCATAATTTAAGTAATTCAACTGCTTCATCAATCGGGATTTCATTTTCCCATTCAAATCGGGTCATTCCGCCATGATGGCCAATTCCTTTTATAGTAAGAAATCCTCTTTCACCTTTAATACGAACACGAACTGTTCTTTCAGGAATTGAACTCAAATATCCCTGAGCAATTTTGTTTTGAGTAAAGGCTTGTTCTTTAAAATCATCTGATTTTACAAGAAACTTTCTTTCTATTTCAACCATTTTTCAATCTAAATTAATTTTAATGCAAGTTACTCAATTTCGGGAAAATAATTTTGCCTTTGAAAATCACATAGTTAATATCATTTTCCTGATTTATTTGGTTTGGTTCACCGTATTGTAACATAAAAATAACGTATTGAGAAACAGCGATATAAGTATTTTTTAACTAAATTTGTGTAACTTTAATCTTATATTTTATGTCTAAAAAAGCACTTTATCTATTAGGCATTGCAATAACTATTATTCTGGGTACTTTTCTGTACATGAAATTTTGTTGCAATTGCTGTGTGAAAACACCTACGGCTGATACTGAAAAAGTATCGACAGTAATAGCTCCGGACAAAAATTTTGTCCCATTTGTCCTTAGTGGTTCCGGAATTGAGTATCAAACAAATGATAATCTCAAGTTCCTGAAAAACAGCTCTGCATTAATTATACCTGTTAGTGATTCGGTATCTATTGGAATTGAAAAACTTAAATCATTTTTAACTGCAAATCCTAAACAGAAAATCACAATAACGGGTTATGCTGCTTCTGATGAAACCAATACAACAACTTTTGAAAATCTTGGTTTAGCAAGGGCAAATGATGTTAAAAACTATTTTGTTTCTAATGGATTTAACACTGCTCAATTTGATACTAAAGGGGAAATTACGGATAAATGGAAAACAAATGCTGACACTCTTTTAGGTCCTGTAGAATACAAATTTGAAGCTTTAGACACTACTGCAGCTGCAACTGATGAATGGAGTGCGCTGAAAGAAAAGATTAATGCTGATCCTTTAATCCTTCATTTTAATACCAATAAAGCCAGCGATAAATTAACCAATTTAGAAAAACAAAAAGTTACTGATATTGCTAATTATACCAAGCAGGTTAAAGATGCTGTGGTATTAGTTGTCGGGCATTCTGATAATGTTGGGAATCGTGAAGCTAATGTTGTTCTTGGACAAAGGCGTGCAGAATTTACTAAAAATTATTTGTCTAAAAATGGCATCGATGCCGCTCGTATTACTACTGAATCTAAAGGTCCTGATGAACCAGTTGGTGAAAATACAACACCTGAAGGAAAAGCAAATAACAGAAGAACTGTAATTACAATAAAATAATTAATCAAAAATATACTATTATGAATATACCTTGTATCTTAATACCTGCTTTAGTGGGTTTAATCTGTGGAATTTTAGGTTACTTACTAGGGAAAATGAATTCAAAAGGAGATGATTCACTTGCTCTTTCGCTACAGGCTGATTTAGATGCCTGTAAAGCAAACACTAGAAATTTAAACACAAAAATTACTTCATTAGAAGCTGATTTGGCGGCTAAGGCGACTAGTGCTAAAACACAATCTTTTGTGGGTACTGTTCCGGCATTATTATTTGACAGTTCTTTGGCAGGAACAGTTTATGGGAAAAAAATAAAAGAAAACGATTTGAAAATCGTTGAAGGTATCGGACTAAAAATCGAAGCTTTATTCAATGCAGCCGGTATTACTACATGGCGCGAATTATCAGAATCATCGATTGAAAAATTGCAAGCTATTCTGGATGCAGGAGGCGAAAATTATGCTATTCACAATCCTGGAACCTGGCCAAAACAATCTTTATTGGCTTATCAGGGAAAATGGCAGGAACTAAAAGATTGGCAAGATTCATTAGATGGAGGAAAAGAATAAAAAATAGTAAATAACAAGTTCAAGGTACAGCGTTACAAGCTTTAAACACTTTGTATGCTGTACCTTTACTTTTTAGTTTTTATTGATTTAAAAAAACAGAATCCCAGTTTTTCGATTTATTGTACCACAATTGCCCTTGTGAAACTTCAAGCGGACAATCAAAATTGTTTGTGTAAAGTGCGCCGGTTCCTAAACCCTGCGGCATATTTGAGTTCTGTAGAAATGTCCATTGTGAAATGGCATTAAGCCCAATATTGCTTTCTAATGCAGATGTAATCCACCAACCTATTTTATATTTATCTGCTAAATCAATCCATTCTTTTGTTCCTCTAAAACCACCAATAAAACTAGGTTTCAGAATAATATATTGTGGCTTGATTTCCTGTAGCAATTTTTCTTTTTCTTCGAATGTAAATACACCTATTAATTCTTCATCTAACGCAATAGGAAAAGGAGCTGCCTTGCATAAATCTGCCATTTCTTGAATATTTCCTTTTTTAATAGGCTGTTCAATACTATGCAATTGAAATTTATTAAGTTGGATTAATTTATCTAAAGCTTCATTTAAGGCAAAAGCTTCGTTGGCATCGACCCTGATTTCTATTTGTTGGGATGAAAAATGACTTCGGATAAATTCAAGTAATTCTAATTCTTTTTGAAAATCAATTGCGCCAATTTTAAGTTTAATACAGGTAAAACCATCAGCTAATTTATCTTCAATTTGTTGTTTCATATAAGAAGCTTCGCCCATCCAGACTAAACCATTAATTACAATTGATTTAGAATTATCTGTAAATTGAGAAGGAAATAACAAATAAGGATTTTCGCTTTTAAGTGATAAAAAAGCCATTTCTATTCCGAATTGTATGGATGGAAATTCTAATAAAGCTTCCCAAAGTGCTGTTTCTCCTAAGTGAATATTCTGGCAAGACCAATTTAGCTTTTCCTCATAATCATCGCGATCATCAGCGCTCAAACCTCGAAGGATTCCGCACTCGCCTATTCCTTTCTTACCGTTTTCTTCCAGAACAATAAACCAGGTTTCTTTCTCAGTCATCACACCTCTGGATGTTCCGGAAGGGCGTTTGAATTCGAGCATGTATTTATGGTAAGTAGCTTTCATTTTTTTTAACCATATAAGTTATATAAGTACATTAAAATTTATATAACGTGGTAAATTCTTAAACCATATAAGTTATATAAGTAATTTAAGTTTGTGCGTATGTACAAAGTAATTAAATGAACTTACATAACTTATATGGTGGAAAAATTTTAATTATAAAGATCTAAAACTTTTTCGAAGTCTTTTGATGGTAAACCCGCTTTTTGAAAAACGGTAAAATCTTGTTTTGTTTTATCTTTCCAGCTTAAACTGTCTGTAACGTTTTGAGTCTGGTATTTTTTATAGATTGCTTTTGCTTCACTATATTCATCATTTACTAAATAAACGTGGGCTAAATTTAATTTCACTAATAATTCAGTGTCGTCTAATTTTTCGCCTTCTTTCAGGGATTTTATAGCTTTTGCATATTGTTTGGTTAAAATATAACAATAACCTATTGAGCTGTAATCTAATGCTGTAGCTTTTCCGTCATTAATTATGGTATTTAATTTTGGAATCGCTTCATTGTATTTTTGTAATTTTATTAAAGTTGAAGCCTGAGTTCTTAAATCGTCATAAACATTTTTAGAGATATCGGCATCTTTGTAACAAGCATTCCCGAAGTCTTTGTAAACTTTGTTTTTTTCGATTGGCAATAATTTTTGGAACTCTGAATAACGGTATTGTTTCATTATTTTTTCAAGAATACAAACGCAAAAATCATCAGAATTAGCCATTTTTTGCGCCATTGTTGATGTTTTGCACAAGCTAATAATTTCGTTTTTGTTATCCTGATTCCAACCACGGTTTAATTTTGTATCAACCCACGGCACTACTTCTAAAACTATTTTCTGGCTTAAAACCCAGTTTTTGCTATGAAATCCAAAATAAATGGTACTGATGTTTTGTCCTAAACATGATGATTTATCAAGTGATAATCGTTTGGCATCTTTGCTTATAGGTTCTTCTTGCGCATAACAAGCTTTATCCGTTTTTCCGTCATCAATATACTTTTTTACATCTTCGTTTGAAGTAAAAAGTGCATACGTACAAGTATCATCACCGGAAATTTTTGACATTAAAAAAACAGCGCCTGCAGATCCCTGACTAATTCCTGTAGGATCCGGAATTGCTTTTAAAACCGAAACTAAACTGTTGGTCATTTGCTGGTTTTCATCTAAAAGTGTAATTCTGTATACAATTTCGGTTGTACCAACGGGCAAATCATCTGTTTTTAAGGTAATTCTATCACGGGCATAAGCGATAATTTCTTTTGTAGTGGCACGTTCTTTGTCCCAGTAGCCATCTTTTTGAGCGAATGTGCTGCAAGAAGAAATAATTAAAATAGATAAAATAATTCTTTTGAAATTCATGCGGTAATAATTTTGCTTTTTAGCCACAGATTGTACAGATTAAATGATTTTATTTTTCTATCCTCTTTTTTATCCCGAGGAATAAGGGATTTTTAAGGGTAAATTACTTTGCGGGACTTCGACTTCGCTTAGTCTGGCAAACCCTTAAATCTAATAATTTTAGAAATTTACTTTTTATAAATGACATAAATTATGCCAAATATTTCTTTTGAAACCAGGTTCCCTAGCCCCGATAGAGGCGTTATCCTTTTTTGAGCAATTTTTCATTGCTAAAAAAAGATATAGCCGAAAGCGGGATTAGCTCCTTATCCTTCGACTTCGCTCAGGATGACAATTCGACATCGTTTAAATTAATTATTACAATTCAATTGATTCTCCGATTTTTAAAAGCATCAAATCTTTTCCTTTATCAAAGAATTTTTTTATTGATTCTTCGTGATTGATTTCGATATAACCAAAAGTATCAAAATGATAGCCCAGGATTTTATCGCATTCTACAAAATCTGAAGCAATAATGGCATCTTCAACATCCATTGTGAAATTGTTTCCGATTGGCAAAATTGCTAAATCAAGTTTTGTGCGCAACGGAATTAATTTCATGTCGAATGTAAGCGCTGTATCTCCGGCAATATAGATGTTTTTGTGTTCGCTTTCAATTACAAAACCACCCGGATTTCCGCCGTAACTTCCATCAGGAAAAGAACTTGAATGAATTGCATTTACATATCTTACTTTTCCGAAATCGAATTGCCAGCTTCCGCCATGGTTCATTGGGTGCGCTTTTAATTCTCTTTGTGCATAATAACTTGTAATTTCGGCATTTGAAACTATAGTTGCGTTTGTACGTTTTGCAATAGCTTCAGCGTCAAGAACGTGATCGCCATGTGCATGCGTTAATAAAATATAATCGGCTTTTAATGTGTTTATATCAATTGCCGAAGCTTGTGGATTTCCTGTAATAAATGGGTCAACAATTATATGTTTTCCTCCAACTTCAATGCCTAAAGAAGCGTGTCCGTAAAATGTGATTTTCATTTTTATAAAATTTTAAAGTTGAACTAATTTTTATCTTCCGCCAAGGAAAAGGTTAACGATAATGTCTGAAATTAATGAAATCATACATAATGTTAATAGTAAAGAAAGCAAGAATGTGCTAAGTGCCAGTTTTTTTAATTCCGGATCTAACAGCTTAGGATCTTGGTTTTTATAAACGGTAATTAAATGTTTGGTCAAAGGAATATAAGCCAATAAAAACAGATATTGATCGAGACGATAATCGCTTAAAATGGCAAAAATAACTACTAAAAGCATTGCTGTAATAATCAGTGAAAAATGATAAATTTTTGCTTTTGCTCCGCCAATTTGAACTACGATTGTATTTTTTCCTGATTTTTTATCTGATTCTTCGTCACGCATATTGTTCAGGTTTAAAACGCCAACGCTTAATAATCCTATCGAAATTGCCGGTAAAATTAAAAGCGGATCAACTTCTTTTGAATACAAAAAGTTAACACCTAAAGTACTTACAAGTCCGAAGAAAATGAAAACAAATACATCTCCAAATCCTTTGTATCCGTAAGCTGAATTACCAACTGTATACCGAATTGCTGAAACAATTGCTGCAACTCCTAGTAATAAAAAAAAGATAGAATAAACGAAATTTGTAGCGCCAAAAGCAAAATATATTAGAATAATTGCTGATAATAACGTTAATGATGCTGTTATTATGATGGCTTTTTTCATGGCTTGAGGCGTAATAACGCCACTCTGAATAGCACGTTTTGGTCCTATTCTGTCTTCGTTATCGGTTCCTTTTACACCGTCTCCGTAATCATTTGCAAAATTGGATAAAACCTGTAAACCAAGCGTTGTTAAAAGTGCAAAACCAAAAATTTTCCAGCTAAATACTTCGGTTGGCGTATTGATAGTTTCGGTTGGGTTTGATAAAGCATAAATACTTCCTACTATAATTCCAGAAACTGATAAAGGTAATGTGCGCAGTCTTGCGGCTTCAATCCAATGTTTCATTATGTTTTGTTTAGTTAAATTTTTGTTTCAGGTTTAAAGTTTCAGGTTCGGAACTTGAAACCTGAAACTTGAAACTATTTCTTCAATTTATGGCAGCCATTTGTTTTCGCCAAAGTTTGGTTTTCTTTTTTCTAAAAAAGCATTTCTTCCTTCTTTAGCTTCTTCGGTCATGTAGGCAAGACGAGTTGCTTCCCCGGCAAAAACTTGTTGCCCCACCATTCCGTCATCTGTTAAATTCATAGCGAATTTTAGCATTTTTATAGATGTTGGTGATTTTTGAAGGATTTCCTGCGCCCATTCGTAAGCAGTATCTTCTAACTCATCATGCGGAATTACGGCATTTACCATTCCCATATCCATTGCTTCCTGAGCCGAATAATTTCTTCCTAAAAAGAAAATCTCACGTGCTTTTTTCTGACCTACCATTTTGGCCAGATAAGCAGATCCGTAACCGCCATCAAAACTGGTAACGTCAGCATCTGTTTGTTTGAAAATAGCATGTTCTTTACTCGCCAAAGTCATATCGCAAACTACGTGCAGACTATGTCCGCCGCCAACTGCCCAACCCGGAACAACTGCAATAACCACTTTTGGCATGAAACGGATTAAACGCTGAACTTCAAGAATATTTAAGCGATGCTGACCATCTTCTCCTACATAACCCTGATGTCCGCGGGCATTTTGGTCTCCACCGCTGCAAAAAGAATATACGCCATCTTTTGTAGATGGCCCTTCGGCAGACAGTAAAACTACTCCAATTGAAGTATCTTCTTGTGCGTCGTAAAAAGCCTGGTATAATTCTGAAGTTGTTTTAGGGCGAAAAGCGTTTCTAACATTTGGTCTGTTGAAAGCGATTCTTGCAACTCCGTTACATTTTTTATAGGTGATATCTTCAAATTCTCTGGCAGTAATCCAATCCATTGCTATTTGTTTTGTTTTAATAATTATAGCGTAAAAATAAAGCATTTTTACATTTTTACCTACTCAATTTGCTTTAAGTCTTTGTGAAAATATAATTCAATGTTAACAATTAGGATTCACTTACAAAAAATAACATTTTTTAACATTAGTTTTAAAAAATAATGAGTAATTTTACACCCTAGAAATCAACGAGATACATTTTATTTCAATGATTTCAGATTGATTTTCTTTCACTGATTTATTAACCTAAAAAATGATTTTTTTGAGAAAATTTAAAAAATTTGTCGCTCATTTTTTTATGGTTTTAATTCATAAACCTGTGATTAATGGGCAAATGATTTATTCATTTGTTGAAACTTCAAAAAAGAGACAGTAACACCTAAGGTTAAATGCTAGAATTGTTTAGTAATTAGTATAAAATTGATTACGAAAAGAGGAAAAATGCTAACTAAAACTTTCTATAAGTTATTTTATCAAACCAATGGATTAGCCGTGAACTTGAACTTTTGCTTTTAATATGAATGTATAGATTGTTTAAAGACATACCGGTTCAGGAAGTAATTTCTAAAATTTTTAAAGCTATTATTTTTTGAATGGATTCGAATTATTTTATTTCTGTTTTTTTTTAATTACAATTTTTTTTAAAACTGAATAAAAAGGGAAAGGCTGCTTGTAATGAGCAGCCTTTTCTGTTATAATAGATTTAAATTCCAATACCGTAGCCTCGGGATAATTCCAAATTCCAATACTTTAATCTTAAATTCCAATAAAAAATCCAAATTCCAAATATGAAACGCAAATATAGAATTTAATTATGCGTGTTCACAAGGTTGAAACCTTGGGTTATTTGAAATATAATCGTAATATGATTAAGATAAATACAAAGAAAAATTCCAAATTCTAACACTTTGCAGAGCATTGGAATTTGGAATTTTTTTATTGGAATTTAAATTTTTTATTCTTTCACAAGGTAAATTCCGTCTTCTTTGATTTCGATAAGTTTGTCTTTGTACAAAGCTCCAATTGCTTTTTTGAAAGTCTTTTTACTCATTTTTAATACCGTTTTGATATCCTCGGGATGCGAATTATCATTTAAACGTAAAAAACCGCGATTGGCTCTCAATTCATCTAAAATCTTCTCTACATTTGGCTCAATACTTTGATAACCTTGTACTTGCAAAGCAACATCTATTTTATTATCAGGACGAATATTTTTAATATATCCCGTCATTCTGTCTCCGGTTCTTATAGCGTCATCATAAACTTCATCTTTATACAACAAACCTTTATGCTGTTCATTGATGATTACATTAATACCTAATTCTGTAATATGTGAAACGATTAAATCTACTTCTTCCCCTTTTTCAACTGTAAGCTGATCGTTACTTAAAAATTGGTTCAGTTTACTTGAAGCTACCAAACGATTGGTTTTTTCATCCATATAAAGGTAAACCAAATAACGTTTTCCTTTTTCCATTGGACGCGCTTGCTCTTTAAACGGAACAAGAATATCTTTTTCCATTCCCCAATCCATAAAAGCACCAACCTGATTGATGTAATTTACTCTTAAAAGTGCAAATTCATTTAATAAAATATAAGGTTCAAGCGTTGTGGCAATTGGTCTTTGTTCATGGTCTAAATAAACAAAAACGATTAATTCTTCGCCTATTTCAAATTCGTTCGGTACGTATTTATTGGGTAATAATATATCGTGAATTCCTTCAGGATCTTTTTCAGGATTTCCTAAAAATAATCCAACTTTTGTATCACGGAGTATGGTAAGTGTATTGTATTTTCCTATTTCAATCATATTATAAGTTTCTAAGCTGTAAAGTAGCTGAGTTTCTAAGTTGCAAATGTACGAAGTTTGAAAATGGTTCAACGAATAATATTTTAGATAAAAGACAGCAAATTCTATATTTATTGAAATTATTTCAGATTTCTTATAGAATTAAAATAAAAAAGCACCAAATTACTGGTGCCTTGTTATCCTTTATGGAAAATCTTTACTGAATATTATTTATTGTAAACACTTTCTTTTTTAAAGTGTACAGCTAGTAAATAATATACTACAGCTCTGTATTTATGTTTGTTCGAATGTCCGTATTTTTCAAGAACAGCAGAAATTGCCGGTTCTAAATCCGGACCGTCCGGTAAACCTAATTTCTTGATCAGAAAATTTTTCTTAACCGTATCTATTTCAGAATGTTGCGTTCCTGCAACTGTCGATGCATCTGCATTATATATTGACGGTCCGCACCCAATGGTTACTTTTGTCAGCAAATCCATGTCTGGAGTTACGCCACATTTCTCTTTTAAATCTTCTGCATACTTTTTAATTAATTCTGCTCTTGCGCTCATACTATATGTTAATTAGATTAATCTTTATGGATCAAATCTAAAACAAATATTTTGCAAAACGTAAAAATTAACACTATTTTAGCTACAAATTATATCAACTCTTTAAAGTATTGTTTCAGGATTACATCGTTTTCAAATGTTGGCGTAAAAACTTCTAAAATAACCGGAGTATCATTATTATCGTAAAAAGATTTTAAATTTCTTTCCAGAGAATCTAAGTCATTAGAAACTAAATAATTAAACTGATACATTTTAGCTAAATGTTCTGCTGTTAAATGATGAGAAGTTTCGAAATAAGTATTAAAAACGGGTTTTTCCTCATGTCCGGGTAAAATTCTAAAAATACCTCCTCCTCCATTATTGATCAATATAATTTTGAAGTTTTTAGGAATATAAGAATTCCACAAAGCATTGCTATCGTATAAAAAACTGATATCGCCGGTAATAAAAACGTTTTGTTTTCCGCTTCCAACCGAAGCTCCGATTGCAGTTGATGTACTGCCGTCAATTCCGCTCGTTCCCCTATTGCAAAATACTTCGATTGAAGGATCGATATGAATTAATTGTGCATATCGAATAGCCGAACTATTACTGATTTGCAATTGAGAATTTTGAGGCAGCGATTCTATTACTTTTTCGAAAACTTTAAAATCTGAGAATTTAGTTTTATCTAAATATTCCTGTCTTCTGATTTTTCTTAAATCGTAGATTTTAGCAATTTTAGCAAAATAGTCACTTTCTGTAAAAGTAGTTTTAGAAAATAAATCCTTGAAAAATGCATTTGGTTCCATTACAAAATGCTGCGTTAACGCACTAAAAGTGTCATAAGCACGTAAAGTATCAATATGCCAATGGTGTTTTGGTTTGTATTTTCGCAAGAATGCTTTAATGCGTTTTGATACAATCATGCCACCAAAAGTTACTAAAATTTCCGGTTGAAAATCTTTAAAATCAACATCTTCAAATGGCGTAATTAAAGTATCAATACTATTGATAAATCTTGGATGATGCAAGTTTGAAGTGGTTTCGGTAAGCACTACAATCGACGGATCATTGGCAAAATTTTCAACAATTTCCTGATCTATAGAATTGGCTTCATTTACTCCAACTAAAACTAGTTTACGTTTTGAAGTGTTCCAAATTGAAGCAAATTCCTCCGCATTTTCGATGATTTTTGTTTCAATAATTTCATCAGAATACGTGATTTTTGGCTGAACCGAAAGTGTTTCTACGGTTTCGTATAAAGGTTCTTCGAAAGGAGCATTTATATGAACCGGACCTTTTTGAAGAATAGCGGTTTCGATTGCTTTATTGATTTTTAGATCATTTTCAACAGAAGCATCTTCAGTTAAATTGGCATTAAAAACAGCATGATTCTGAAAAACATTTTCCTGACGAATTGTTTGTCCGTCACCTATATCTATCTTACTTTGAGGACGATCTGCAGAAATGACAATTAATGGAATCTGACTGTAAAATGCTTCGGCTACAGCCGGATAATAATTTAATAACGCTGAACCTGATGTACAAATAATTGCTGTTGGATTTTTAGTTTGCTGGGCAATTCCTAATGCAAAAAATGCGGCACAGCGCTCGTCTGCAATACTATAACATTTAAAATTAGAATTTTGGGCAAAACCTATTGTTAAAGGTGCGTTTCTTGATCCGGGAGAAATTATGATATTGGTGATTCCTTTTGCTAAACAAATTTCGATAATGCTTTGTGCAAGCGGTATTTTGGGGTAAATCATGCGTATGGCGTATTACTTTTTTTAAGAAAATCTAATGCTTTGAGATTTCTTTTTTGATTATACAAAGTTACAAACTTCGTACCTGATTTACTTATAAATTAGGAAGATATTAAGTCCGTTTTTAGAAAAAGAGAATATCTTTGCTATTACGAATTTTTGATTAAAATAAACTTACTATGCGTTTCATTTATATGTTCTTGTTTTGCATTGCGATACAAACTGTACAATCTCAAAATCAGTTTGTTCCGGATGACACTCCTTACAAAAATGCTCTGGAAACGGCAAAAATCGAAAACAAACCTCTTTTTGTAATGCTTTACGCAGATTGGTGTCCGCATTGCAATTTAATGAAGAAAGAAGTTTTCAGCGATCCGAATGTGATGGCTTTTTTGAAGAAAAATTATGTCTGCGTTTGGAAAAATATTGAAAAAGAAGAAGGAATCGCACTTAAAAATAAATTCAACACGAAATCTTTGCCGACTTTTTTGTTTATTGATCCCAACAATGAAACGCTTTTATATGCTTTGAAAGGCGAAATGAAAAAGCCTGATTTTATGGCTGAAGCTAATTATGCTCTGAATCCTAAATTGCAATTGCCTTATTTAGAGAAAGAATTCCTGGCTGATCCGAGCAATTCGACTACGTTTTTTGCATATTTAAATACTTTGAAAAAAGGAAAAGACAGAACCGATTTATCAATTCCAACTCATATCTATCTTGAAACGCAAACGGATGCTCAATTGGTGAGCGAAACCAATTGGCGTGTTATTGCAAATGGCGTTACTGATATTAATTCGAGAGAATTTCAATATGTTTTAAAACATCAAAAGGACTTTGCTGCCGTGGCTTCGCAAGATCGTGTTGACCGCAAAATTGAAAGCATTGTAAACGAATTATTGCGTCCGTATGTTGATAATTTAGACACAATAAACTATTATAAACAACGAGAAGTTGCAAAATCTATCCGATTGCAAAAAACGGATTCTCTTGTTTTTAAATTTGATTTGACTTTAGCCGAAAGAACGGAAAAATGGCAATATTATAAAAAAGTTACACTTGAAGATACGCAGAAGTTTGTTTGGAATGATGCGAGTTTCCTTAAAGATATTGGACAAATGTATTTGAAACATATTACCGATGTCGAAAGTCTGAAAAAATCAATTTCATGGGTTAAACGTTCTTTGGAATTAAATGATTCTTATGACGGAAATTTACTTTTAGCCCGACTTTACAATAAAATAAAAGATAAAAAATTAGCTTTGCAATATGCCAAAGATGCAAAGGTTATTTGTACCGAAATGACCTGGAGCACTAAGGAAGTGGATACTTTATTGGCAGAACTCAATAATAAATAAGAATATAAATAGCAACGAATTCACGAATTAATTATAAAAAACTAATTCGTTCGTGGCGAAAAAATAACATTATAAACCATGAACCTTATACTCAGACCAGCAACTACAAACGATTTAGAAAAAATTTTGCAGATTGTAAATCATTCTATTTTGCATACTACTGCAAATTATAGTTATGATATTCAGACTCTTGAAGTTCAGACAAAATGGTTTGAAGATAAAACAGCTAAAAACTTACCTATTGTTGTTGCTGATTTAGATGGAGAAGTTGTAGGTTTTGGAAGTTATGGACAATTTCGCGAAAAAATTGGGTATCAATTTACGGTTGAACATTCGGTTTATGTGGTTGATAATGTGATTGGAAAAGGTGTTGGATCTAAATTATTACTTGAATTAATCAGGCTTGCAAAAGTACAAGGTTTTCATGTTATGATTGGCGCTATTGATGCTGATAATGCGGGAAGTATTGCTTTTCATGAAAAATTTGGTTTTGTGGCGACTGGAACAATTCGCGAAGTTGGTTATAAGTTTGATCACTGGCTTGATTTGGTTTTTATGCAGCTAATATTGAAGTAATTTTGAGAGATGGCACGCGGATGACGCGGATTCGCTAACTCGAAAACACGGATTGAACACGGATTTTCTTTTTTTGTGGTTGTTTGCGGGACTTCGACTCCGCTCAGTCTGACAAAAAAGTTCGACTCCGCTCAGTCTGACAAAAAAGTTGGACTCCGCTTAGTATGACAAAAAGATTCGACTCCGCTTAGTATGACTTCGACTTCGCTCAGTCTGACAATAAATTCCTTTTATAAAAATACTTAATATATTCTTATGAAAACTGGTGCCTAGCCCTGATGGGAGGGAAAATCCTTTTGCTTTTTTTTCAAAAGCAAAAGATTGGAAGGACAGCAGGAAATAGCTCCAAAAAAAAATCCACAAACTTGATAATCAAATTTGTGGATTTCTGGTTTAAATAGTTTTGGTTAGCTTTTTATCCAATTGATAACTTCTGGTTCTGTTACTAAAGTTTTAGGTTTTATCACTTTTACCAATTCGCCTTTTTCGTTGATTAGGTATTTTTGAAAGTTCCATTCTACTTCAGAATCCTGTAAACCATTTTTAGATTTTTGTGTCAGAAATTTATATACTTCGCACATATCATCGCCTTTTACAGAAACTTTGTCCATCATTGGGAAAGTTACTCCGTAATTTTGTTGGCAGAATGTTTCAATTTCTTTTGCTGTACCTGGTTCCTGAGACGCAAAATTATTTGCCGGAAAGCCTACAATTACAAAACCTTTATCTTTATATTCTTTGTAAACTGCTTCAAGATCTTTGTATTGTGGCGTTAATCCGCATTTTGAAGCTGTATTGACAATCATGACTTTTTTTCCTTTTAAGGAAGCAAAATCAAAAGTGTCTCCGGATAAATCCTGTACTTTGAACTGATAAATGGTTTCTTTTGCCATAGTTTTATCTGTATTAGATAATTTATTTTTACTTGTTTGAGCCTGAAGTTGTGTACCTAATAAAAGGACAAAACTGCACGCTATAAATACTATTTTTTTCATTGTTTAATTTTTTATAAATTTAGGTAAAATCTGTTTTAATGGAAGATTTTGCATGCTTTATTTTTATTAAACATAAGTTAAATAAAAAAATGAAGCCTAACGTTAATCAGACGTTAGGCTTCCCCCCATACAAACAAATCAAACCATGAATTAATTGTTTCTTTCTTTATAAATAACTGATTACTAATTCCAAACTATTTATAAAATGTATTTTTCATATTTATTTAAATCTTGTTGTTTCTCAAAAGTATAGTTGATGCCTCAGTTATGATGAAATTGTTTTTTAGTGTTTTAAATACCCTCAAATTTTATACTTATCTATTGGCGTTTATACTGGCTTTTATTTTTTTCTGTTTGTTGTAAATGGCTTAAACTTTGAGCATTTGGTATTTCTAAATAATGATTTCGTTTGGAAGTCCGAGGACATCAACTATTTTATATTTTAAAATTTACTTATATATGTCTTTAAATGTTTTTATCGATTTGTAACACGATCATTTTAGATTTTTAAATTCTTAAAATGATTTGTTATAATACTTTTTCTAAAATCACTCTCATTAAAATTTATAAGTGCCAGAACACTGGTTAAACCTACTATCAAAATTTTCAGTTTATTTATGTTTTTCATAACGTCAAATTTTATTTATTGAGATTTACTTTACCTTTTTCTTTCTTTAAAATGTTAAATCTTATTGAATTTACATTTTACTTTCGGTTTCAAATAATTGCCCCTGAATGTGATTTTTTTCTGTCTTGCTATTTTTACAAATATTAATTTTATGTTATAATAGCATTTACGTAATAGGATTGTTTTTGGTTTTAAAAAAATAAAAAAAAAGTAATAAAAAAGCGATATTTCTGCCATCGCCTTATTTTACTAGGGTTTTCGCTACTAAAAAAAATATCATTTTCATAAAAAAATAAATTATCTTTATATCGAGGATTAAAAAAGATCAATAAAATTTTGTTAAAATTTAAAAACCTAAAATTTATGAGCCAAGAAGAATTGTTAGTTTTAATCTACAAGAAAGACGAGAGAGCCTTTACACACTTGTATGATATGTATTCAAAAAGTTTATTTTCGGTCATTAACGTACTGGTCAAAAATCGCGAAGAAGCCGAAGATGTTTTACAGGATGTTTTTGTAAAAATCTGGAAAAACATTGATTCGTATAACGAGAGTAAAGGTCGATTTTATACGTGGATTCTTAATATTGCAAGAAATACTTCTATTGATAAACTGAGATCAAAAGATTTTAATAACGGTCAAAAAAACCTTTCTTCAGATAATTTCGTAAATCTGTTAGATGACAGTAATAAACTCACAAACAAAATTGATACAATTGGAATTCAGGAATTTGTAAAAAAACTAAAACCTAAATGTATTGAGATTATTGATTTATTATTTTTTAAAGGATATACCCAACAAGAAGCTTCAGAAGAATTGGCAATGCCATTGGGGACTATCAAAACACAAAACAGAAACTGTATTAACGATTTACGTAATTATTTAAAAATCTAATGGAAGCACAAGAATATATAGACTCAGGAATTCTAGAACTATATGTTTACGGTTTATTAACCGAAACTGAGAATCTGGAAATAGCCGAAATGGCGAAGAAACATCCGGAAATGGACAAGGAAATTATTGATATCGAAAAAGCTATTGTGGCTTTATCGTCAAGTTTTTCACCTTTCCACTCTGTAGCCAATTTCGAGAAGATAAAAGCGCGTCTGGAATTGAAACATGGCAAAGTAGTCGACATGAAACCGGCATCAAACTGGTCTCAATATGTGGGCTGGGCTGCAGCAGTTTTATTACTTCTGGGACTTGGATATCAAACTCTTGAATTGACAAAAACTAAAGATGCGATAGCAACTGTTGGTGTTGAAAAAAATAAAATTCAAAGAGAATTTGCTTACTTAGACCAACAAAATAAGCAAACCGAGAAAAATTTAAATATTGTTAGAGATGTTAAAAACACTGGCGTAACGCTTGGTGGTCAGGCTGTTTCGCCTACATCTTTTGCAAAAGTATATTGGAACAAGGACACCAAAACTACTTATATTGATGCTGCCGGTTTACCAGCGCCTCCAAAAGGAATGGTTTATCAGGTTTGGGCTTTAAAATTGAGTCCGGTTCTTACGCCAACAAGTATTGGTTTATTGAGCGATTTTGAAGGAAATAACCAAAAAATCTTTGCTGTTGACCGTACAAACGAAGCAGAAGCTTTTGGAATTACTTTAGAGCCTGCAGGAGGAAGTTTAACGCCTACAATGACACAATTATATACTTTAGGAAAAGTTTAAAAACTAAAGGTCTTGCAAATTTAAAAACGCATATTAATTATTTTAATATGCGTTTTTTATTATTTTTAATTGAAATATTAACCCAAAACAAAATCAAAACCATGAATGGAACTTTACTTTTAAGAATTGCAATTGCTGTTATACTTCTCACCCATTCTGTTTTTGGAATGTTTGATAATGGAATAAATGATTTCGGAAATTTATATCTTAACAAAATTGGGTTTGCTCCTTTTGGCGTATTTCTGGCCTGGTCAATAAAATTATCCCATGTTGCTGCGGCCATACTTTTGATTTTGAATAAATACATTAAACTGGCCGGATTTGTGACCATTTTTGTTTTAATAATGGGAATTGTTCTGGTACATTATCAAGATGGCTGGTTTGTTGTTGGCGGCGGAAGAAATGGTATGGAATATAACTTTTTATTAATTGTAGTTTTATTGGCAATTATGTATCCTGACGGATTTCAGAAAAAAAAAATCTAAAAATCCTTATATAAAAAAATAATAAAATAAAATTACTTACTATTGCAGTAAGACTCAAAATACCACAAAATGGAAATAATCTGCAAAAACTGTCATCATGTTTTTCATGGAAAATATTGTAATAACTGCGGGCAAACTGCTGATACACATAAAATAAACATCCATTTTTTATGGCATGATATTCAACACGGTTTATTTCATTTTGATGGAGGAATTCCTTATTCTTTAAAACAATTATTTACCAGACCAGGTCATTCTATAAGAGAGTTTATCGAAGGAAAACGTGTCAAACATTTTAAGCCTTTATCTTTAGTGGCGGTTTTGGGAGCATTTTATGGTTTTTTATTTCATTATTTCCACATTGACTTATTTGCAAATTCTAAAGATTCAGGTATAGATCTGGAGGAATTGGGAGAATGGATGACAACACATTTTGCATGGACAACTATTGCAACTATACCAATTTATACCATTGCAACTTATATTGTATTTAGAAAACAAGGCTATAATTTTTTTGAATTTTTTGTTCTCAATACTTTTAAGGCTGCACAAAGACTTTTTGTGCAAATTTTGACATTCCCGGCATTATTATATTTAAATCATATATCTCACCTTGAAAAATTTTCAACCCTTACTTATATATGTGGTGTTGTATTGACTTTTTGGACTAATATTCAATTCTTTAATAAAATGTCTAAAACAAAAGCATTCTTTTTAACCCTGTTAAGTCATATCCTATTTTTAATCTGCTTTTTTATAATCATAATAATAGTTTTTTTATCATTAGGAAAAATACCTCAATAATTTTTTGAGTATCATAAATACCAATAAAAAAAGGTTCAACTTATGTTGAACCTTTTTTGTATGAATTAATAATTACTTCTGTACAATAATTATTTTTTAGCCTTTACCTTTTTGGTTTTATAATATTTATGATATTTTGGATACGTTACAATTCCTATTAAAGTTATTGTTCCTAATGAATACCAAATCCAGCTTAATGAATGTGCTTCTCCGCTTGCGTAAGAATGCAGGCCAACTAAGTGGAAGTTTACTCCATAATACGTAAACAAAATAGATACAAACGCATACATTGTCATTAAGTTAAAGAACCATTTTCCTCTTAAAGACGGAACAAAACGAGCGTGAATTACAAACGCATAAACCATAATCGAGATTAAAGCCCAGGTTTCTTTTGGATCCCATCCCCAGTAACGACCCCAGCTTTCATTAGCCCATTGTCCTCCAAGGAAGTTTCCAATAGTCAACATAATCAAACCAATTGTAATTGACATTTCGTTGATATAAGTGATTTCTTTAATGTTTAGTTCCATTTTGGCTTTGTTTTTCTCATTGGTAAAGAAAATCAATACCAGAGCTACAAAACCTAAAATCATTCCAAGTGCGGTAGGTCCGTAACTTGCCACAATAACAGCAACGTGAATCATTAACCAATATGAATTAAGAACTGGCTGTAAATTAGCAATTTCAGGATCGATCCAGTTGGCGTTTGCTGCCATGAAAATCATCGCCGTCACAAATGCTGCAGATGCTACTGTAAGTTTTGATTTTCTGTCAAAAGCCAAACCAAAGAACATGGTTGACCACGCTACATATACAATTGCTTCGTAAGCATTACTCCAAGGTGCATGACCAGAAATGTACCAACGTGCAATTAATGTTACTGTATGAAGTGCAAATATTAAACCTATCAATATATGAAAACCATTTACAGTAATTCGCAACCATTTTTTATCGAAAAAGATGCTGAAAAGTGTAAAAATCAACATAAAGATTCCTGAAAGAGAATACCAATAAAACATTTTTGGTAAAATATTATAGGTATTATACGCTATTTCAAGATCAATTTTTTGTTCGCTTGGACGTACTTTGCTTCCAAATTTCTTCTGAAAACCATTGATGCTTTCTACCAATTGATCTGCAGTTTTAAAATCTTTAGAAATCGACCCATTATTTAAAGCACTAAAATATAACGGAAGAATTTGCTTTACATAAGTCGCATCCATTCCTTTTAAACCTGCGTGTTCAATTTCCAAATAAGAAATCCATTTGTTGTTTGGATCATTCGGAATTGGAAATATTTTCAGGATGCTTCCGCTTAACGCCGATTCCATTAAGTTTACTTTTTTATCTGTTTCGATAAAATCTTTCTCAAAATTGTTTGGATTTGCTGCTTTGTAAGCTGCATCTAAATAAGGAGAAAGTTTATAATTTCCGTTTTCGTCAAAGAATTTTACGAACGGAGCAAATTTTGCTTCTTTTTCAATTCCGATAATTCTGCGGATACTATCATTTTCAGGCTTGATATAAATAATTGGAACCTGAATCCAAACCTGAGCGTATTGTGTCATAGACAAAAATACCTGATCAGAATTCATTCCGTTATATTTATCGTCATGGCTTACTTTTCTCAACAATTCAGAAGAAAAAGTGTTGATAGGCTTCATTCTACCACCAGCATCCTGAATAATCAAACGGCCAAATTTGGCTGCATGCGCTTCCGGAGCTTTATAAATTGATAATAATGAATCTAACTGACGAACACTTGGCGGAGCGGTAACATGATTGGCGTGATCGTTAGGATCTGCTGAATGATTGTGATCGTGACCAGGCGTATGAACGTGTGGTGCTTGCGCAAAACCGCTCAAACCAATCATTAATACCAAAATGGTAATTAATTTTTCTTTTTCTTTTTTACAACTTCTAATTTGCGTTTCAAATCAGCAAAACGTGAATCTTTAGTGAACATAATGGCCATTAATCCGAAGAATAACATAAAATATCCTAAATATGTGATCGAAGTTCCCCAGAAATCGTGGTTTACAGACAATACTGTTCCTTTTTCGTCCGGATCAAATGATGATTGGAAAAAACGGTATCCTTTATGATCTAAAACGTGGTTCATATAAATTCTGGCATCAAAGGTTTCTGAAGAATCCTGAACGGTAACTTTACTTTCAAAAGCCGAATAACTTTTCTCTGTTCCCGGATATTTTGTAGCAATAAAATCATTTAATTTTACTTTAAACGGTAAGATATACGCTTTACTTCCGTAGAATAAACTGTACTCAATTTTTCCAATTTTTACAGTTTGAGGCTCTCCTACACTACCTTTAGAACCTAAAAGCCTAACTTCTTTTTCCTGTCCGTCAGCTTTTACTTTTACGATTAAAGCGTCACGATGCGATTTTGCTTTATAATCATTATTAGATTCATAATCAACGATTCCTTTAACTGCAGGATCCGGAAATACAATTCTGATATCACCAATACTATATAATGAACGCATCATTAACGGCTGTACATTATCTTTGGTTACATTTCCTTGAAATTTATCTGCCATTCGCATAAAACTTCCTTCAAAAGGCGTTTGAATGGTGTATTTTTCTCCAGTTGTATTAATATTAATTGCTCCGTCAGTTTGCTTATTTAAAGCAAATAATACGTTGTGAATATTTTGAACTTCTCCTTCTTTCAGAAAATGTTCTTCACGTCCGCCAGCACCGGCTTCGACCAATTTAAGGTATAAAGTTCCGTTTGCAGTTGGTTTTATAGTTTCTTTTGCTCCCATAATATAGTTCACATAAGTAACATCAAAAGGAGTTTCATCAAATTTTCCTGAAAGGGTAAAATCATTATTGGTTACAGGCGAAAGCAACAAGTTTTTTTCAAAAACCCTGCGTTTCATTTCACCTTTATATTCTCCATCTGCAAAAACAGTTAAGAATGTTTTGTCTGAATAAATCTGGTTTTCTGCAGCACCTTCACGGATTGGCATCATACCTTCGTAACTAATATAACGTGTAATAAAAGCTCCTAAAAGAATAAAAATAAAGGCAATATGAAGTAATAAAGTTGCCCATTTTTCTTTTTTCAATAATTGATAACGTTTAATATTTCCGAAGAAATTAATCATAAAAAAGACCATTATCGCCTCAAACCACCAAGTATTATAAATTAAAATTCTTGCCGTATCCGTATTGTACTTACTTTCGATAAAAGTTCCAACACCCATTGCAATTGCAAATGTTAAAAAGAGAACAGACATTAAACGTGTAGAAAACAAAAAAGAGAATATTTTTTTATCCATTTTTAGGGAATTACATTGTATAAAAGTGCCACAAAAGTACTTAAAAATGTTGAGTTACTTTATTCGCCATTTGTTAATAAAAACTAAAAAGAGAATTACTTTTTATATTATTTTTAAGAAATTACAAGAATATATTTACAAATAAATTACAATCAAACATTGTATTTGTTTTTCAATAATTTTTTATATGTTTGTGTAATCGATTACAATATAGATTTATTGATTTTATAACACTGTATTGAAGTGTTAATAAAAATCAAAGCCCTAATTTCGTAAAAGACACTGTTAACAAACCATAATTTCTTAAAATAATGAGCATAAAGACGAATTCAACAAACCTATTATATATAGTTCTGACAGTTCTAATCATCAACTGCTCAAACAGTTTACGTGCCCAAAATTCAAAAGAAACTTATAAAGGAGTAGAATTCAAAATGGACAAAGTCAAAGAACCTGTAATTCCTAAAAATACAGTAAACCTAAAAGATTTTGGCGCTGTAAATGGCGGTTATGTCCTGAATACCAAGGCTTTCGCCGATGCTATTGAAGCCGTTTCAAAAAAAGGCGGCGGAAAAGTAATTATTCCACCCGGAATCTGGCTTACAGGACCCATTATATTAAAAAGTAATCTTGAATTACATGCTGAAACCGGAGCCTTAATCAAATTTTCAACAGATAAAACTTTATACCCTATAATAGAAACCAGTTTTGAAGGATTAAATACCTGGCGCTGCATCTCTCCTATTTACGGGAAAAATCTAGAAAATATTGCCTTTACAGGAAATGGCGTTTGGGATGGTTCCGGTGAAGCCTGGAGACAAGTTAAAAAAAGTAAACTAACAGAAGATCAATGGAAGAAGTTTGTGGCTTCCGGAGGAGTTTTAAACGATAAAAAAGACAATTGGTATCCATCTGAACAATATTTAAAAGGTTCTAAAGGTGCGGATCAAAACGTGCGTCTTGATTTAAAAACCAAAGAAGATTTTGAAGCCATTCATGATTTTTTGCGTCCGGTAATGGTCAGTATTCAGAATAGTAAAAGAGTTTTATTTGATGGTCCGGTATTTCAGAATTCCCCAGCATGGAACATTCATCCTTTGATGATTGAAGATTTGATTGTTCGTAATATAACGGTTCGTAATCCGTGGTTTTCTCAAAACGGCGATGGACTTGACGTAGAATCCTGCAAAAATGTAATCGTCGAAAATTCCAGCTTTGATGTGGGTGATGATGCAATTTGTATTAAATCAGGAAAAGATAAAGATGGGCGTGATCGCGGTGTTGCCTGCGAAAATATTATTGTTCGAAATAATATCGTTTATCACGGACATGGCGGTGTAACTGTGGGAAGTGAAATGTCTGGTGGCGTAAAAAATCTTCACGTTTCTAATTGTACTTTTATGGGAACTGATGTTGGTTTGCGTTTCAAAAGTACACGCGGACGTGGCGGAATTGTTGAGAATATTTATATCTCAGATATTTTTATGACTGATATTCCATCGCAGGCAATTTCTTTTGATCTTTATTATGGAGGAAAATCCATTGCCGAAACTTTGGCCGAAGGCGGAAATAAAATCAATACTAAAATGGTTCCTGTAAATGAAGAAACGCCTCAATTCAAGAATATTTCAATAAAAAATATTACTATAAAAGATGCTTATCAAGCCGTTTTCCTTCAAGGTTTACCTGAAATGAATCTTCAAAATATTGAAATTTCTAATTTAATTGCAAAAGCTGAAAATGGCTTTTCAATCATTGACGCAAACGGAATAAAGATTACAAATGCTAAACTAGATATTGAAAAACCAACTGTTTTTGAAATATATAATGGCAAAAATATTTCTTTCAAAAATGTAGCATTTAACTCTACTTCATCCAAAGCCATTACTGTTGATGGTGAAGCAAGTGCTAATATTGAATTATCTTCTTCTAAGGATTTAGATTATGCTACAAAAACTACTATTGGTGAAACTGTACCGAAAGGAGTTGTGAAGTTTTAATACCATTATTACCTTAACATATAAAAAAGACAAAAAGACGCGCAATTGTGCGTCTTTTCATTTAAAAAATAATGCTAATTTTGCGTTATGATTCGAATAACGCTAATTGGTTCCGGAAATGTTGCCCAACATTTGATAAAAGCTTTCACTAAAAGTGAAGTTGTTGAAATTGTACAGGTATTTTCGCAAAAAAAGAAACGCTGGCTTCTCTGATTGAATTTGATAAAATTGTAAATAATTTTGAAGATTTACAGGAAGCCGATTTATATATTATCGCTGTATCAGATAAAGCTATTGCAGATGTTTCGAAGCAATTGCCTTTTCAAAACCGAATTGTTGTTCATACTTCGGGAGCGGCTTCTCTTGATGTTCTAGATCCAAAAAACAGAAAAGGCGTTTTTTATCCGCTTCAGACATTTTCTAAAAATAAGGACATTGATTTTTCAATAGTTCCGATGTGTCTGGAAGCTGAAAATACGTTTGATTTTAAAGAGTTAGAAACTGTTGCCAAAAGCATTTCGAATGCTGTTTTTCCCATTAATTCAGATCAACGAAAAGCTTTGCATGTTTCTGCTGTATTTGTCAATAATTTCACGAATCACTTATATCAAATCGGACAGGAAATTTGTGAAGAACATCAGGTTCCTTTCGAAATCCTGAAACCTCTTATTCAGGAAACTGCCAATAAAATAAATACTTTAGACCCAATTGATGCACAAACGGGGCCTGCAAAACGCAATGATGCTATTACAATCGAAGCACATTTGGAATATTTAACTAATGAAAATCAAAAGAATATCTATAAAATACTAACACAATCTATACAAAATAATGGCAAAAAGTTATAAAGAAATAATGAACGATATCACAACATTTGTTTTTGATGTTGATGGCGTACTTACAGACAGTTCGGTTTTTGTAACCAGCGAAGGAGAAATCCTTCGTACGATGAATATTCGTGATGGTTATGCTATGAAAGCAGCTGTAGAAAGTGGCTATAATGTTTGCATTATTTCTGGCGGAAGCAACGAAGGCGTTCGTGTCAGACTACGCAATTTGGGCATTACAGATATTCATTTAGGAACTCCGGACAAAGTTAAAACTTTTAAGGAATACACTGATTCTTATAATATTAAACCAGAGCAAGTTTTGTATATGGGCGATGATATTCCTGATTTTCATGTCATGAAATTAGTAGGATTACCAACTTGCCCGCAAGATGCAAGTCCTGAAATTAAAAATATTTGCCGTTATATTTCGCATGTAAAAGGCGGAAAAGGTGCTGCAAGAGATGTTATCGAACAAGTTATGAAGGTGCAGGGAAAATGGATGGAACATTTTAGCGGGAAGCACGATTAGATAATTGTTAGTTGTTAATTATGAATTATTAATTCTTATTGTTACGACTAACTTTGTCAAAGTTTAAAACTTTGACAAAGTTGTAACTGATGTAAAAAACTTTAAAACTTTGCCTTTATAGACTTTTGATGTAAACTTTTGATATAGACTTTTTACTACTTTGCGATTAACTTTGTCAAAGTTTTAAACTTTGACAAAGTTGCAACTGATGTTAAAAAAACTTAGAACCTTAGTAACTTAGCCACTTAGAACCTTTAAAAAAAAAATGAAATTCCTCAAACTCATTCGTTACCAAAACCTATTAATGCTTGCTTTTATGCAGGTTTTATTTCGTTATGCATTTTTAAAACAGCAAAATATTCCGTTAGCATTGGCTGACTGGCAATATGGATTATTGGTTTTAAGTACTGTTTTATTGGCTGCGGCCGGTTATGTAATCAATAATATTTTTGATGTTGCCACAGATACTATCAACAAACCAAACGATGTTGTAATTGGAAAAGGAATTTCTGAAACTGCGGCATACAATATTTATATCGGATTAAATTTTACTGGCGTCGCAATTGGTTTTTATTTAGCGAATGTTATTTTAAGACCAGGTTTTGCAACCCTTTTTATTTTGATCGCTTCATTGCTTTATTTTTATTCTACAACTTTAAAGCAAATTATGATTGTAGGGAATCTTGTTGTAGCGTTAGTATTAGCTTTAAGCGTTATTATTATTGGCGTTTTTGATCTTTTTCCGGCAACAAATGCCGAGAATCAGGCGCAAATGGCAAGTTTGTTTTCGATATTTATAGATTATGCTTTGTTTGCATTCATGATAAATTTTATTAGGGAAATCGTTAAAGATATTGAAGATGTAAATGGCGATTATAATCAAGGAATGAATACGTTGCCAATTGCAATTGGTATTAGCCGAACTTCAAAAATTGTTATCGGATTGGCTATTATTCCGTTTATTTTATCCTTGCTTTATATTAATAAATATTTTTTTCAGAACAATCTTATCATTGTTACTTTATATGCATTTGCTTTTGTTTTGGCGCCGCTTTTATATTTTATAGCTAAAGTATTTACCGCTAAATCTCAAAAGGATTTTCATCATTTAAGTAATGTTTTAAAATTGATTTTACTTTTCGGAATTTTATCAATTCTGGTTATTTCACTAAATATCAAATACAATGCTTAAAGATAAACTCAAAAAATATACATTGATTTTGGCTTCGGGATCACCCAGAAGACAACAATTTTTTAAAGATCTGGATCTTGATTTCGAAATTAGATTAAAAGAGATCGAAGAGATTTATCCGCCAGAATTAAAAGCGGTTGAAATCACGGATTTTTTGGCCGAATTAAAAGCAAGCGCATTTGAAGGCGAATTAAAAGAAAATGAAATCTTAGTGACAAGTGACACAATTGTGTGGCATCAGAATAAAGCTTTGGGAAAACCTAAAAATGCTGAAGACGCTTTTCAAATGATAAAATCAATGTCAAATACGACACACGAAGTATTTACATCGGTTTGTTTTAAAACAAACACTGCTTCTACCCTGATTAATGATGTCACAAAAGTAACTTTCACAGATTTGTCTGATGAAGCTATTTTATATTACATCGAAAATTACAAACCTTATGATAAAGCCGGCGCTTATGGCATTCAGGAATGGTTTGGTTTTATGGCAGTTGCAAAAGTCGAAGGCTCTTACACGAATGTTATGGGACTTCCGACAGCTAAAGTTTACGAATATTTGAGTACTTTAGTGTAAAATTTCATTTATGTTTTCTTTTAAAGAATATAGTCAGGAAATAGTATCTACCCTAATTCTTCTTTTGATTTTAGTAGCATTGCGCGTTATTATTGCAAAATTAATTCGCCGTTTTGCACATTCAAGTCAATTATTAGAACACAGGACTAATCTGGTAATCAAGTACATTCATGTTTTAATGAATATTTTGGTTGCGATTAGTTTAATCGTGATTTGGGGCGTAGATACCAAGGATATTTTTATAACCGTTTCATCAATTGCAACTGTAATTGGCGTGGCTATGTTTGCGCAATGGTCTATTTTGAGCAATATAACTTCAGGAATGATTTTGTTTTTTTCTTTTCCTTTCCGAATTGGAGATACAATCAAAATTCATGATAAAGATTTTCCTATTGAGGCTGAAATCGAAGACATAAGTGCCTTTCACGTCAATTTGAAAACGAAAGACGGCGAAAAAATCATCTTCCCAAATAATTTATTACTGCAAAAAGGAATTTCGATTATGCCTTCACAATACGAACACAAAGAGTTTTTTGATTAAACTTAGAATGGGAATTTTGTAACCGAATATGAAAAAGCTAAAACGTAATATTTTAAATAAAATATAATATTTGTTTTACCAATTTCTAAGTTACTAAAATCACCCAATAAAAATGATTCACACCATAAAATTACCGTTTTATGCTAAACTTGCCTTCATATTAGTTAGCTTTATTAGTTTTGCTTTTATCTTTTGCATCGGAAAAGATATTATTACTCCCGTATTAATGGCCTTTTTATTTGCGGTGTTATTAGTTCCTATTTTTACCTTTTTGCATACACGGTTAAAATTTCCAAGACATCTTGCGGCAGCATGCTGTATTTTGGTTTTTGCTGCTTTTATTATCGGAATATTAGCTTTTATCTCTTATCAGGTAAGTGACATTGCCAATGATTTTGATACGATAAAAAAGAATGCAAACTCGTTTATAACAGACATTCATAAGTTCATAAAAGATTATTTTCATGTAAGCATTGGCGAACAAAAAAAATACCTGGATAATGTTACAAAAGATTCTGTTCAAAACGGAAAAGCTACTATTGGTTCAGCCATATTATCTATTTCAGATCTTCTGTTAGATTGCACTATTATTCCTATTTATACCTTTCTGTTTCTTTTATATAAAGACCATTTTATTTTATTTCTGGCTAAATTGGTCAATAAAGAAGATCATGGTGCTTTAAAAGATATTCTTTCACAAATAAAAGTTTCGATCAACAATTATATTCTTAGTTTAATTTTAGAAATGATCGTAGTTTCAATCTTAACAAGTTTGGGTCTTTGGATTATTGGAGTAAAATATTTTGTTTTGCTTGGATTGATAACAGGACTTTTAAACATGATTCCGTATATCGGTATTTGCATTGCCGGTGCTATAACCATTTTAGCATCTTTGACCGGAACTCCTGAAACTTCTGTTATTATTTCAATTTTAATTGTAAACCTTATTGTTCAGTTAATTGATAATAATATCCTTGTTCCGCTTATCATTAATTCTAAAGTCGAAATTAATGCTTTTGTCTCCATTATAGGAATTATTATTGGAGGATCTGCGGCGGGAATTTCGGGTATGTTTTTGGCAATTCCGCTTTTAGCGATCTTAAAAATTATATTTGAGAGAATTGAATCGCTGGAACCCTGGGGATATTTAATGGGAAACCATATGCCCAAAAAATTTACATGGAGGGTTCGAAGAGTCAAAATTGACAACTAAAAGACAACCAAGTCTTAAATAACGGTATAAATTCAGTATATTCATATCAGAAACACTTTTAAGCCACAAAAATTATCTAATGCTTTTAAACAGAAAAATAATAGTTTTTATTTTATTATGCTTTTGCTTACAAAGCACTTATTCGCAATCGGATAAAACAAAAAAAGAGACAAAAGAGGCCAAAGAAGTAAAAGAGAAAAAAGACAGCGCAGCAGTATATACAAAAATTAGAAACTATTCAAAAAAGCGTAAATTCACGCAGGCATTGCATAAACTTTTTTTTAAATCGGGAAAACCCAGAAAAAAAGAAGAAGTTATTGTTCAGACCGATACAGCAAGATATAACGGAAAAATTATTCGTAACATAAACATTATTACGCTCGATCCTTTTGGTCATTCTTTAAGTGATACTACACAAACTCCAAGAAATTGGGGAGAAAGAACGGGAAATAAACTGCATCTGAAAACCAAAAAAATAGCAATTTATAATTTACTGTTATTCAAAAGAAACGTTCCTTACAACTCTTATAAAGTTCAGGAATCTGAACGTTTGATCAGGGCTCAAAAATATGTTACAGCCGTAAGGTTTACAAGTAAATTAGTGGGTGCTGCATCAGATTCTGTCGATGTTACGATTCGAGTTCTGGATTCCTGGAGTACAATTCCTAAGTTTTCAATATCCAGTAATCAGGTTTCTATTGGATTTAAGGAAAAAGACTTTTTTGGTTCAGGACAGCAACTCGAATATCGTTTTACCAATAGGTTTGATGATGGCCGAAATGGTAATGATGCGACTTATACCATACCAAATATCAAGAATACCTATATTAGTACGGTTTTAAAATATCAAATCGATTTAGATAATAATTATTACAAAAGCATTGATGTTGAACGTGGTTTCTATTCTCCGTTAACCAAATGGGCAGGCGGTGTTTTGGTAGGTCAGTCTTATAGACGCGATACTTTGCAGGCACCGGATATGACTTATGCCTTTCAGCCTTTTAAGGAAAATTTTCAGGATTTGTGGGCAGGAAAATCTTTTAAATTATTTGAAGATCGTATTAACGGAATTACAAATCTGATAGTTTCCGAACGTTTTTTGAATGTCAATTATGGTGAATCTCCATCTGACCTCTATGATCCTACTCATTTTTATTCGGATGAAAAACTAATCCTAACTGGAATTGGGATTAATACCCGAAAATTTATCAAGGACAGCTATATCTTTCGAAACGGACAAACAGAAGATGTTCCGATAGGCAGGATTTACGGCATAACGCTTGGTTATCAATACAAAAATCAGCTTTGGCGACCGTATGTTGGGGCGCAATTTTCTTTTGGGAATTTTTATAGATGGGGATTTTTCGGAACTAATTTTGAACTGGGAACTTTTATTCATGATTCAAAAACGTATCAAACCGCTTTTTTATTCGAATCTAATTATTTTACAAAATTATTTAAACTGGGAAACTGGAAACTGAGACAATTCGTTAATCCAAAAGTAGTTTTAGGGATAAATCGCGAACCTATTATTGGTGACGAACTTAATATAAATGAACAAAACGGTCTGGCCGGTTTTGAAAGTGCTCTTTACGGAACGAACAAAATGATGCTGTCGCTGCAAACCCAAACCTATGCGCCACATTCGGTTTTAGGATTTCGTATGAATCCGTTTTTTAACTATACAATTGCAGTATTAGGAAGTCCGGATAATGCTATGATGAGAAATAAAGCTTACAATAAATTTACAATTGGCGTATTAATCAGCAATGACTATTTAGTATTCAGTTCCTTTCAGCTTTCACTGTCATATTATCCAACGATTCCGTATCAGGGAGATAATGTATTTAAAACCAATACTTTTGAAACTACAGATTTTGGTTTGCAAAGTTTTGAGCTTGCAAAACCCAGAGTTGTTGAATACAAATAGAAAAAATATTCTTAATTTTTTTTCTATTTTTAAAGTTTTCGAAACAATTTAAAAATCAAAACATTACCAATAAACTAAGGCAAAACAACTCGTTAAAACGCTATTTTTATCCGACGAAATACATCCCGTTTTCATTTTTGGCACAGTATATGAATATCACTAAACAAGATTAACATTAAAACTAAAAAAAATGAAAACAATAAAAATAGCAATCGCAGGATTATTTCTATTGGTTGCAAATGCCACACAAGCCCAGGTATCAATTAACGTAAATATAGGAACTCCTCCAGCTTGGGGACCTGCAGGATACGCTGAAACAGAATACTATTATTTGCCGGATATTGAAGCATATTATGATGTTAGAGCTTCGCAATTTATTTATTTTGGAGGAGGAAGATGGGTTAGAACAACTTACTTGCCAAGACAATATAGAAATTATGATTTGTACGGAGGTTATAAAGTAGTTTTGAACGATTATCACGGTAGAACTCCTTATACATACTTCGATCGTCACAGAGTGAGATATTATAAAGGATACCACGGAGCGCCACAAAGACCTTACAGACCAAGAGAAGTTTATGGATACAATCGTCCTGAGCATAGAGATTACAGACACGACGATAGACATGACCGACACGATGATAGACACGACAGACATGATGATAGACACGATGATCATCACAAACACGACGGTCCTTACAATCACGGAAGAAGATAATAAGGTGTAAATACCTTATTTTTAACAAAAAGAGAGCATCAACAACAATGATGCTCTCTTTTTTTTCCTACAAATTAACCCAAAATTAACTAAAAATTGATTGAGTATTAGTTAATACGTTGAACATTTATCATAAATACTTATAAAACAACGTTTTAAGTTAAACTATTCTTAATCCTTACCGTATTTTAATATAATTATGACTTATATTTGCAAAAAAAAATTAGACCACCAATATAATGATAAGAAAGAGCGTTTATTTATTTTCATTTTTAGCCATGTCACTTTTTACGTTTTGTGATAACAATGATGACACTACTAACAATCAGGCTAAAGACAATAATGTAGAAATCAATAATGATTTAACATCTTTAAACAAAAGATTAGATTACACAAATTCAGGCGTACTTTCGATTACAAATGTTTCGACTTCAAAATCATTAAGCGCTCAGGCAACAAATGATTTACCATTAGTACAAATTGCCGAAGTAAATCCTCCAAAAGACAGCAACGGAAGAACCTTGCAGGCTAATCATGTAGCCGTAAACGGAAATTATGCGTATGTAGCGTATACAATGAGCGGAGAAGCTTATTCAGGAGCCATCGACGTTATTGATGTTACGGATCCTTACAAACCAAAATTGATTACATCTGCTTTAATAGCAAATACAGATATTACCTCGCTTACTTATTCAAACGGAAACCTAATTATTGCCGGAGCAACTGATATTGATAAAAATCAATCGCTAACAAGTCCTTCAATTGTAATTAATATGCAATTAAGTTCAGGTTTATTGACTGATAAATATACAGTAACCAACCTTGACAGCAGAGTTACTACTGATGTTGCGGCAAATTCAGGTTCTTATTTTGCAGTAACGGGAGATACCGGGAGTTTATTTAAAATCAATGCTTCAACAAAAACAGTTTCGGCAAAGGCATCTCTTGAAGATCTTCGTTCTGTAGCAATCAGCGGAGATAAAATTGTGACTTTAAGCGGAAAAAAAGGAGTAAATATCTACAATGAATCTACTCTTGCCTTGCAAAAAAGTTTTACAACATCTACAGATGTGAGCGGTGCAAAAAGAACAATGGATTTTGATGGTACAAAATTATTAGTATCTGAAGGATATAATGGTTTAGGCGTTTATGATAGCAATAGCGGTTCAAAATTACAAAGTATTGCAATTGCAACTGCCGGTGAAGATAATGTAACCAATGCAGTTTCTGTAAATGATGGTTATGCATTTGTAGCAAATGGCGGTGCAGGTTTAAATGTTTACAAAACAGGCACTCAGCTTAGTTTATTAGGAACTGTTGGTATTGTAGGATCTTCAAACTATGTAAAATCAAGCGGGAACTTTATATATGTTGCAAGCGGAAAAGGTGGTTTGAAAATCATCAAAATGGAAAAACCAAATACCACTTTTGCAAGCTGCGAGCAATACGGTAAATACAATCAGGGACAAGATTTGATTTTAAATTCTAATGAAGTAAAATCATTCGCAGGTTCAACAGCAATAAATTCGGTTATCGTGAATTCCGGAGGAATATTAACACATTGTGGTTCTATCACAGTTCAAAACAGTTTAATATTAAACAGCGGAGGAACTTTTAATATGAGAGGAACTCTTGCACAAGGAAAATACCAACAATCAAATCCAACAGAACTTATTATCAACAGCAATGCAACATTGCAAATTGAAGGTTCAGTTGTAATTTGGGGAGATTTAAGGTTAAATAGCGGAGCAAAAATCAATTTTATCGGAAATGATTCTTCTATCACAATCTACGGAAAAGTTACAAAAAACAGTAATGTTACCATTACTGGAAATTATAAAGACACAGAAAACAAATTGAAATAAATTCTGTAATCCTAGGAAATACCACAAGATTTACGTTGTAAATCATTTTCCATAAAAAGCTGCCAGACTTCTGGCAGCTTTTTTATTGCAATCAATTTTCTTAAAAAAGAAAATCAATAACCAAACATTAACATTTCATTTAAATACTCTTCAAAGATTTAATTAGTATTTTTGAGGCACTTTCAAACCATTTAATTACGCTATGCGAAAATTTCAGATACAAATTCTTCTTATTTTTTTAACAAGCTTTTCCATTTCTTTTGCGCAACAACCTCAAAAACCAAGTTCAGTAGAAATTTACAATCAAATAAAAAAATTGAACTTTTTAGGTTCAGTTTTATATATCGCTGCACATCCTGATGACGAAAACACGCGTTTAATCACCTATATGGCAAACGAAATGAATGCCAGAACAGGCTATTTATCGCTAACCCGCGGCGATGGCGGTCAAAACTTAATAGGTCCGCAATTGCGTGAATTGTTAGGCGTAATAAGAACTCAGGAATTAATTGAAGCCAGAAAAATTGATGGCGGGGAACAATTTTTTTCACGTGCCAATGATTTTGGGTTTTCAAAAAATCCCGATGAAACTTTAAAAATCTGGGATAAAGACAAAGTACTTGCAGATGTGGTTTGGACAATCAGAAAATTTCAGCCAGACGTAATTATCAATAGATTTGATCACCGTTCGCCGGGAACAACACACGGGCATCATACATCGTCAGCAATGTTGAGTGTAGAAAGTTTTAATTTAACCAATGATTCAAAAATATATCCTGAACAATTAAAATATGTAAAACCCTGGCAGGTAAAACGCCAGTTTTTTAATCCGTCGTGGTGGTTTTACGGAAGTCAGGAAAAATTTGATGCCGCCAATAAATCAAAATTCACCAAACTTGAAACGGGTGTTTATTATACCGGAATTGGAAAATCGAATCAGGAAATTGCGGCTTTAAGCCGAAGCCGTCACCAATCACAAGGTTTTGGAAGTACCGGAGCCCGTGGTCAGGAAACAGAATATTTAGAACTTATTAATGGAGATAATCCTAAAGAACGTGATAATTTATTTGACGGAATCGACACAACCTGGAACCGTGTTAAAAACGGAAAACCTGTGGGAGAATTAATCGCAAAAATTATCGCGAAATATGATTTCAGCAATCCATCGGCAAGTATTCCGGATTTGGCAAAAGCGTATCAAATGATTGAAGCTTTAGACGATGATCATTGGAAAACTTTAAAAGCTACTGCCATAAAAAACATTATTGCATCGTGTTCAGGATTATATCTTGAAGCCGTTGCAAGCGAACAAGAAGCAACACCGGGAAGTACTATCAAATTAAGTCTTGAAGCAATTAACAGATCTTCTGTCGAAATGCAATTGACCAGTGTAACTTCATTGCCGGATAATAAAACTACGGCTCAAAACAGCATCTTAAAAAACAATAACGATCAAAAAATAAACCTGCAGATTCAGATTCCGGACAACATTGAATATACACAGCCTTATTGGTTAAAAGAAAAAGCAAGTGTTGGAATGTACACGGTTTCGAATCAGGAAAATATTGGGATTCCCGATATTATCAGAGAAGTAAAAGTTGTTTTTAATGTAAAAATAAATAATGTTGAAATTCCGTTTGAACGTACCGTTGTTTACAAATACAATGATGGCGTAAAAGGCGAAATGTATAATTTTCTTGATATTGTTCCTGAAGTTACCACTTCAATTTTAGAGAAAGTTTTACTTTTTGGAAGTACAAAAAGCAAAATGATTCCGGTAAAAGTTCGAGCAGGAAAAGATGATATTAAAGGAACTTTACAATTAGAATTGCCTAAAAGCTGGAATGTTTCCCCAAAACAAATTCCGTTTGTTTTAGATAAAAAAGGAAACGAGCAAACGTTTTATTTTGAAGTCACACCGCCTGTAAATCCGGAAGAAGCCGTTGCAAAAAGCATCGCAGTTGTAGACAATAAACGTTTTGATAAAGACGAAACCATTATTGATTATCCGCATATTACCAAACAAATGGTTTTAAAACCGGCTGAATCAAAATGTATTCGAATTGATTTAAAAACTTCTGGCGACGCCATTGCCTATATTATGGGTGCCGGTGACGAAGTTCCGGAAAGTTTAACCCAAATGGGCTATAAAGTCACGATTATAAAACCTGAAGAAATTACGCCTGAAAAACTAGATTCTTTCAATGCCGTCATTACAGGAATTCGCGCTTACAATACCGTTGGCGCTTTGGCAAACAAACAAAAAATACTTTTTGATTTTGTAAAAAGCGGTAAAAATATGATTGTACAATACAATACGCCAAATGGGTTAGTTTCAGATAAAATTGCGCCATATCCGCTAAAATTATCAAATGATCGTGTTACTGAGGAAAATGCCCAAATTACTTTCCTTGCGCCAAATCATCCTGTTTTAAATACGCCAAATAAAATCAGTACAAAAGATTTTGAAGGCTGGACACAAGAACAAGGTTTATATTATCCGGATCAATATGATGCGGCCTTCACCCCTATTATATCGTCGCATGATAAAGGCGAATCTCCTAAAAATGGTGCTTTATTAGTCGCTCCTTACGGAAAAGGATACTATATTTACACCGGTTTGAGCTTTTTTAGAGAATTACCGGAAGGCGTTGCAGGCGCATACAGATTATTATCAAATATTATTTCGCTAAAGCAGCCTATAGAAGCTCCTAAACAAGAATTAAAGAAATAAAACATTCAAAATATGGAAGCTAAAAAACAAAAAAAATGGAAAAAAAGCTACACTTATGTTTTGGTGGCGAATGCGATTTACATTCTGATTTTTTTCTTAATCATGCAATTATACTCATAACCTATGCAACTATTTGATTGGATCGTACTGATTGTCACACTATTATTTATTGTAGGATATGGCTCTTGGAAAACCAGAGGAAGTAAAACCGTTGAAGATTTTATTCTGGGAAACAACGAAACTCCTTGGTACACAGTCGGACTTTCGGTTATGGCAACACAAGCCAGCGCCATTACATTTTTGTCAACTCCGGGACAAGCCTATCATGACGGAATGGGTTTTGTGCAATTCTATTTTGGATTACCAATTGCAATGGTTGTTATTTGCTTGACATTCATTCCATTATATCATAAAAATAAAGTTTTTACAGCTTATGAATTTCTTGAGAAACGTTTTGACCTTAAAACACGTTCTCTCGCGGCTATATTATTCCTGGTACAAAGAGGTTTAGGAACAGGACTTACCATTTATGCTCCTGCCATTATTTTATCAGCACTTTTAGGCTGGAATTTAACGGCAATGAACATTATGATTGGTGTTCTTGTGATCATTTATACCTTTTCTGGAGGAACAAAAGCCGTAAATGTAACCCAGAAACAGCAAATGTTTGTAATCATGTCCGGAATGTTTATTACATTTTTCCTGATTTTGCATTATTTGCCAAACGATATGACTTTTACAAGTGCACTGCATATTGCGGGCGCAAATGATAAAATGAATATTGTCGATTTCTCTTTTAATCCTGAAGAAAAATATACGTTCTGGAGCGGAATTACGGGTGGTTTTTTCCTGGCACTCGCCTATTTTGGAACAGATCAATCTCAGGTTGGCCGTTATTTATCCGGAAAATCGATTCGTGAAAGCCAAATGGGATTAATCATGAACGGACTTTTAAAAGTTCCGATGCAATTCTTTATTCTGTTAACCGGAGTTATGGTTTTTGTGTTTTTTCAATTTAATCCGGTTCCTTTAAATTTTAATCCGAATAATAAAATTGTCATTGAAAAATCGGCTTATAAAGAAGAATATCATGCTTTAGAGAAAAAATTAAATACACTTTCAGAAGATAAAAAGGTCATTAATTTATTGTATATCGATCAGTTAAATCAGGATTTTGACAATCCGATTTTGCGTAAAGAATTAGTTACTTTGTCCAATAAAGAAAAGGATTTACGCGATCGCGCCAAAGAAATAATTACAAAAGCAGACAGTAATAGTGAAACTAACGATAAAGATTATGTCTTTTTCCACTTCATTCTGCATTATTTACCAAAAGGCCTTATCGGATTATTATTGGCTGTAATTCTTTCGGCAGCAATGTCATCGACGGCTTCGGGATTAAATGCTTTGGCTTCTACAACGGCAATCGACATTTATAAACGAAATCTGAAAACCGAAAAATCAGAGAAACATTATCTGAATGCAACCAAATTCTTCACGCTTTTCTGGGGAATTGTAGCCATACTTTTTGCCTGTGTTGGAACTTTATTTGAGAATTTAATTCAGTTAGTAAATATTATTGGTTCAATTTTCTACGGAACTGTTTTAGGAATCTTTTTAGTTGGATTTTACCTAAGACGTGTAACAGCAAAACCTATGTTTTACAGCGCTATCATTAGCCAAATCACGATTTTTATCATTTATTATTTCATGATTTACCGTCAGGAAAAATTAGGTTATTTATGGCTGAATTTCATCGGGGCAATTTTGACAATCGTTTTATCGCTGTTTATGCAATTTGTTTTTTTTAGAAAGAAGACAGATTCTGATGATGTGATTTTGGAGCAATTTTAAAATTATGACTAATCTAAAAAACATAATATTTCTTTATTCTTCTCTAACTGGCAAATCAGGAAGAATCGAATATGGAATATATTTTTTAGCTCATATTTTAATGTGTTATCTGGCTCTTGATTTATACCAGAATGTAAATTTAGATAATGAAAAGATTCTTAATATATTTTATTCTTGTTTTATTCTATTAATGACTTTTGTTCCTATGCAAGCTGTTACCACAAGAAGATTAAGAGATTTGAATGCAAATCCGACCTTTGTTATTTTTAATTTTGTTCCGATACTTAATATAGCTTTCGTGATATTCTTATTGCTGGCAAAAAAATCTATAATGACTAAATAATTAATTATAGAATTATGTTTCAAAAATTCATTCTAATTGCCTTGTTGCTTTTTTGTATTCAGGTTAAAAGCCAAAGTTCTTCTGAAAATGACGAAGTACAAGATATTCCACATCAACTTTATTCAAAATGTTTTGAGAATCTAAATCAAGGCAACGACATATTAGAAAAGTATCCAATATTTAACAATGTAAAATTCTGTTCTATTCCGTATTGTATGGCACTATTTTGTTATAAAGAAAAAGATCTCGATTTTGTAGCCTAAGAAAGATTAATAGGAATTGCAACTCAATTATTTCGACAAGGAAATCCAATATATATAATTTCCGGAATGGATAGTTATTTAGATGCTGATGAAAAAAATAAAAATTTAGAAGATGATAATCATATCGTTTATATTAGTATCGCTACTTGTACTAAGTCACTATTTGAATCAAAAGTGCAAGAAATTGTAAACAAACAAACAAACAATGCTGTTGATTAACAAAAGTAAAAATTATAATTAATCAACATTCTTTGACGATTTACTTATTTAGCGTTTGTAATAGAAAAAACCTTATTTTAGTATTATCCAAAACAATATTTACTAAATGAAATTTTCTGACGACATTCAAAAATTACTTCCTCTGGGTTATCTTTTCCTTGTCATAATGGGAATATTAAAAGAGTGTTTCTTCTATTATCAACTTGGAATAAATATCTTAAAATATTCTACAATAATGGATATTTTAATTAGTCCAATTGCTGAATTTACTTCAAACCCGGTAATTTTAATAGCCATACTTTCTTTATTTGCTTTTCATTATTACTTACCTGAAATATTATTAAAATACAACCATCTTAAATTCGTTCAAAAAGCATTTGAATTAAAAACAACAGACGGATTTACGACAGAAGAAACGAAAAGTTATTATATTGACATTTCAATAAAAGCCCTTGCGATTGTATTGTCTTCTTTTTTTCTGGGATATGGACTTGCCGGCGGATACTTTACATCCCAAAAAATCAAGAAAAACAAATTAGAGTATAATTACAAATTGAATTATAACAGCGGAGAATCGCAACAAATCCATTTAATTAATACCAATAGCCTGTATTATTTTTATATAGAGAAAGGAAGTAAAACTATCACAATAGTACCTATTGCAACAATAAAAAGCATGGAACTAACTAAAAATAAGATGCTCCAGTAAAAGCTTATCTTTGAGTAACTAACTTTTGTTACATAGTCACTAAAACGCATCATTATGAAAGATCTTAAAAAATATAGCAATAAAACCAAAGCTGCTTTCATTTTGCTTATCGTCATGCTGATTATTATTCTGAGTAATTTCAATACATTGCAAAACTCAAAAAAGGTAAACGAGAATATCAACGCAATTTATAAAGACCGTTTGGTTGTCGCCCATTATATTTTTCAATATTCAGAAGAACTTCATTTTATAAAAGCTAAAGCCGAAAAAAGGAACCTCGCTGATGATATTAAAAAAAATGAGATTCTAAATACTTTAAAAAACATCCATACCATTGATGATTTATATGCCAAAACAGTTTTAACTCCCAAAGAAAAAATATATTTCGAGAACTTTTTATCATCCTGCATCATAATTAATCAGGAAACGCAAACTAAAAACTGGGAACAAATAGTTGTAACTACCGATCAGGCTTTGAAAACACTGGATTTATTATCACAAATTCAGATCACAGAAGGCAAAGCGAAATTAGCCAACGCTAATGCCATGTATAACGGAAACAATAGTCTTGGCCAACTTCAAATTGCTTTGCTGATTATTTTGGGCGGAATTACTTTTTATTTATTGATTGTAAAGAAACCCAAGAGAAGTATTAAAATTCCCGAATCCCCAAGTCTAAACTAAAATTTTATTTAAATTTTCTTTCTTGTTCGCTAATTTGAAGATCATTTATACTGGCATATCTTTTTTGCATTAAGCCATTTGCGTCAAATTCCCAATTTTCATTTCCGTACGCTCTAAACCAGTTTCCTTCAGGATTTTGATATTCATATTCAAATCGTACGGCAATTCTGTTGTCCGTATGCGCCCAATATTCTTTTTTTAGTTTGTAATTTTTCTCTTTTTCCCATTTTTGGGTTAAAAATAAGACGATTTCTTCTCTTCCGTTTACAAACTTATCCCTGTTTCGCCATTCGCTGTCAACAGTATAAGCTTTTGAAACACGTTCCGGATCCTGACTATTCCAGGCATCTTCTGCTAACTGAATTTTTTCTATTGCTGTTTCATAAGTAAACGGCGGCAATGGTAATTTCTGTTCCATAATTATAAAATTAAAGTTTGAATAATTTTTTTGGATTGTTCGATAAGTTCATTTGATTTAAACAGTTGGCTTTCAATAATACTGCTCTCAAAAAGCAAGTAAATATGATCTGCCAAAAGATTATCTTGTATAAATTCACGAAAATAATTCCGCAAATCATTTTTATGACTTTGAATAACACTAAGAATTTTTACATTATCCGATGGGATTTCCGAAAGGATATTAAGAAAACTGCAGCCTCTGAAATTTTCATTTTTATTCATAAAGATTAAAAAGTCAAATGAAGCCAAAACCTTTGATTTAGAATTTTCCTTATTCAAAGTAAATTTTTGCAATTCATCAAACCAAAACAAATGACGCTGATTCAAAAAAGCAACGCACAAATCTTCTTTAGATTTAAAATGCTGGTAAAAACTTGCTTTCGCCACTTTTGCCTCTTCAATAATTTGATTGATTCCCGTCGCATTATAACCTTGCTTGTGGAATAAAGTAAACGTTTTTGCTAAGATTCGTTCTTTAGGTAGCATTTAATTATCATTTTAAGATATACAAATATAATAATTATTTTCAAAAACAGACAAGTCTGTCTATTTATTATTAAAGCTAAAATTTTCACTCGCCCTATCTTTGTCAAAGTTTAAAACTTTGACAAAAATTTTGACATCCCGTGGCACGAGGGATCTTGGTAAGAAACTAACAAAGTATTATTTTCCAAATTATCGAGCTACTTGCGGAGATCCATCGTGCGTCGGGATGACATACTTTGTGGCTACGTCTATAAAAAAAATCCAAAACCCAATATGAATTGGAATTTGGATTTTCTAAAATTTGGAATTTAATAATTCAAAGAATTATTATCTGCTCCATTCAGCAATACTATCTTTATTTAGTTTTACGTAATCCTGGTTGTTTGCAGCTTCAGCAGCGGCAAGAGAAGCTTTTGCAGTTTCAACAGCTCCTTTTTTATCCCCTTGTTTTGCCTGAATCTGAGATTTTAATCTTAATATAAAATATGGTTTTTCAGTTACCATATCCAATGATTTATCAACGTAAGTTCTTGCAGTTTCAATATTTCCGTTTGCCTGAAACAAATATTGTGCTGCAGAATAATAATCATTTGAAGTTGGTCCTGCCAAAACTTTCTCAATACTTGCAGTTGCATTTTTTGCAGTTGGAACTTCAAATTTCAAAGCTACATGAGAGTTTTCCCAAGCCATTTCTAAATACCCAAAATTAGGATCTAAACCATTGATTCCAATTGTAAAGGTCTCAACCGGAGTTGGTAACGCATCTTCTTTTACAGTAGTTCTTAAAGCTACATAAGCATCGCTCCAGTTTTCTGGCAATCCCCAATTGTCTGTAGAAAGGTAAAAAATTACTTCCCAGCTTTCAATTTTAGGAATTGTATAAATTGCATATTTCCCTTTTTTCAATGTTTTACCATCAATAACAACATCATCACTAAAATTAATAATTGTGTTTTCATTAGCTCCGGTTCTCCATAATTTACCAAACGGAACTAAATTTCCAAAAACAGCTCTTCCTCTCGCGCCTGGTCTTGAGTATGTAACTTCAACATCAGTCAAACCAACTGTTTGTTTAATATACCCTTTTGGACTCGCTTGTGGTGTTTTTATTTGTGCTTCTGTAGCAAAAGGCGCTATAATAATAGCTAATGCAATAAGTAGTTTCTTCATTATATGATTTTTTTGTTTCATTCAAATTTACAAATTCAATTAGGGAACAAATGTTAAATTTTACATAATTCAAGACCGAAATTGTGATATTTTTTCTGCATTCAATTCATTAAAATGATTGATAATCAAATCAGCATCTGATAAATCCTGAAGTTTAGAATGATGACTATTATAGCCCACACAATAAATTCCGGCAGCTTTTGCTGCTTGTACACCATTTGTACTGTCTTCGATAATAATACAATTCTCTTTTGGGGCAATTGATAATGAAGCAGCATGAATAAAAATGGCCGGATTGGGTTTCGATTGTGGAAAATCTTCCCCACTTACAATATCTGTAAAATATTGGTGCAAATTAAATCTTGTAAACACACGATCAATAGTCACTTTAGAGGCTGACGAAGCCAGAATCAATTGTATTCCGCTCGCATATAAATCTTTAATCAAATCTTCAACACCTTCTAACAAATACAAATCTTCTTTAGTATCAAAAGCATCGTTAAAAATGCTTCTTTTTCTCTGAATCAAATCTTCAACCTCGTGTTCGATTATTGGAAAAAATCCCTTCAAAGTCTGAAACGTATTTCGGGTGGAAAATCCGGTAAACGAAGTATACATTTCCTCGGTTACGGTAATATTTAATTCTGAGAATTGTTTGTAATAAGCATAACGGTGAACTGGTTCAGTGTCTACAATTACACCATCCATGTCGAAAATTACTGTTTTTATCATTTTTATAAAGTTACTAAGGTTCTGAGTTGCTAAGGCTCTAAGATTTTTGGTTTGTTTTTTTTTGTTTCAGGTTTCAAGTTCGCTGTTTGCGGTAACTTTGTCAAAGTTTAAAACTTTGACAAAGTTCGTACGTATCCAAAACTTAAAACCTGAAACGAAGAAAACCTGAAACAAACTTCTACTCTTTCTTAAGCAAATGTCTAATTACGGTTTCGGCAACGTAAAGTCCAAACAATCCCGGCATATAACTGTTGGTTCCGTAGAAAGACTTTTTAAAGTTTTTTCCGTCTGTTAATTTTAAGCTTTTTTCATCCTGAATTTCAGAGGAGAAAACTACTTTTAGTTTATTGATTTTTTCTGCTTTCAGACGTTTTCTAATTGCTTTAGAAAAATAGCAATTTATAGTTTTAGAGATATCAGTCACTTTTACTTTTGAAGCCAGCATTTTTCCACCAGCGCCCATACTGCTTATGATTTTAACTCTTTTGCGTTTTGCTGCAATGATTAAATTTAGTTTTGGCGTAATACTGTCAATACAATCCAAAACATAATCAAACTCAGGAGAAACGATTTCAAAAGCACGTTCCGGAGATAAAAATTCCTGAACACGGGTTAGTTTCAATTCCGGATTAATATCCATTAAACGATCTCCAACAATAGTAATTTTTGGCTGACCAACTGTCGAATGCAAAGCTGGTAATTGTCTGTTAATATTGGTAATATCAACCACATCTCCGTCAACAATTGTCATGCTTCCTACTCCTGCCCTGGCCAAAAATTCAGCTGCAAACGATCCTACTCCGCCTAAACCAACTACTAAAACATTCGAGTTTTTTAAGTTTTCTAATCCTTCTTTTGTAAATAAAAGTTCGGCTCTTTCTGTCCACTCTGCCATATATTCTTATTTGTTATTTTTGTTTAATTTGTTTTATGTTTCAAGTTCCTAATTGCTACTAACTTTGTCAAAGTTTAGAACTTTGACAAAGTTTTATTTCCGAAAACAATATTGAAATTACTTGAGATAATCTCTTGTAATTCTTTGATTGTTATATTTTTATATTCTGCTCCTAAATCATAAACCTGCTGAATATTTTCTTCTATTGTATCTGTTTCCAGAAAGAATCGATCGTTGGGAATTCCTTGAAAAACCGATTTTAATTCAGGATTTCTCAATAAATATTTTCCGAAAGAAATATAAAATCCTGCTGCAATAAGTTGATTGGCGACTTGACTATTTTTTGAAAAACCATGAATAATCATCGGAACCGAAATCTTCATTTTCTTTTTAATCGCTATCACTTCCTGAAAAGCGGCAACGCAATGAATTACAACCGGTTTTTTATATTTTTCGGCCAAAGCCAATTGCTTTTCAAAAACTATAATTTGCAGTTCTAACGGAATTTCAATTCGTTTGTCTAAACCACATTCGCCAATTGCCAGACAATTTTCGGTTTGCAATTTTTCTTCAATAATTTTCAAATCGGCATCTATTCTATCTTCCTTAATATACCAAGGATGAATTCCGGTTGAATAAAACGGAATCGAGGCATCAAATTCTTGCGGATATTGATTCACCAATTCCAAAATATGGGACTGATTTGTAAATTGATGGGTATGAAAATTAAAGAATTCCATTAATGAAACGTTTTTACTCCAGCTTTAATTTCCATTTTCAAATCATTTTCTAAAGGAACAAGCGGACAAGAATATTTATGATTATAAGCACAATACGGATTGTAAGCCTGATTAAAATCAATTGCAATTGTATTTCCTTTTGGGGTTTTTAAATCAATATATCTTCCGCCAATGTAACTCTCTTTTCCGCAAGTTAAATCTGAAAAAGGCAGGAATAAATAGTCTTTATATTCTGGATTTTTTGAAAGATCTATATCCTGATATACGTTTAATTGATATTTTACATTATCAATTTTAAAAAAAACAGTTCCGTATTTAATATATTTTGGTTTTCTGTTTGTAGAAGTTTTCATTTCAAAAGCTTTTTGATTTTGTGCTTTTTCAAATTTTGCATTTACAAAATACTTGCCGTTAATTGGATAAAAATCTAATGTTTTAAAAGTCTTCAAATCCTCTTCCATCAACGGACTTGTCTTAGCGTCAGCATATTCGGAATTAATTTTATACTGAAATTTTTTAGTCTCCTTTTGGTCAAATTTCTTTTGGCTAAAGCCGAAATTAAAAGCCAGCAATAAAAGAAGGGCAAGAATTTTTTTCATCTTAGAAATTTTCTGCAAAAATAGTTTAAAAGTAACAAAGCAGCAACCGAAGATCCGTACAAAGTTTCCTAACTTTGTTGCAAATAACATATTTATAATGCTCAAAACTGCTTTTAGCCACTACATCAATAATTTTAAAGGATTTTCAAGAGAAATTTGGATACTTACAATTGTCACTTTTATCAATCGTGCAGGAACAATGGTACTTCCTTTTTTATCAAAATATTTAAAAGAAGACTTGCATTTTACTTATAATCAGGTTGGTTGGATTATGGTGGCTTTTGGTTTAGGATCCATGTTAGGTTCCTGGCTTGGGGGAAAATTATCAGATAAAATCGGGTTTTACAAAATCATGATTTTTAGTTTATTTACCAGTGGCGTTTCCCTTTTTTTCGTACAATATATCACCACTTTTTGGGCGCTTTGTGTTGCGATGTTTATTTTAATGACGATTGCAGATATGTTTCGTCCGGCGATGTTTGTTTCGTTAGGCGCTTATGCAAAGCCTGAAAACAGAACCCGTGCCTTAACTTTGGTGCGATTGGCCGTGAATTTAGGATTTGCAGCAGGACCTGCTTTGGGAGGTTTGATTATTATGGGAATTGGATATTCAGGATTATTTTGGGTTGATGGCGGATCTTGTATTATTTCGATTTCAATTTTTGCTTTATTGGTAAAAGAAAAGAAAAAAGTAGCGCACGACGATAAAACAGAAAACGCTGCGGATATAAAATCTGTTTTTCATGATAAAATCTTTTGGGTTTTCTTATTTGTGAGTTTCGTTACGGCAATGATTTTCTTTCAGCTTTTTACGACTTTACCTTTATATCATAATGAGAAATTTGGTTTGTCTGAATTTCAAACCGGATTATTAATGACGCTAAACGGACTTTTAATTTTTGCTTTAGAAATGCCAACGGTTGGTTTTATGGAAAGAAAAGGATTTCCTAAAATAAGAATCATTATTCTAGGATCTTTCATAATGGCCTCAAGTTTCTTTTTATTATTGATTAATGTCTGGGCCGGAATTTTGGTTATCAGCATGATTTGTATTTCGATAGGTGAAATTTTAACCTTTCCGTTTTCGAATGCTTTTGCTTTAAGCCGCGCACCAAAAGGTCAGGAAGGGCGTTATATGGCACTTTATACCATGAGTTTTAGTTTGGCACATATCATTAGTTCTAAAGTTGGTTTCGAAATTATTTCCAGATTAGGATATCAGATCAACTGGCTTTTTATGGCTTGCATTGGCGTTTTTGCTACGCTTTGCTGTTTTTGGATAAAAAAAGCATTGCTTGAGGAGAAGATTAGCTAAAAGTGCTATATCAATACAAAGCTTTGTTTAAAAAATTTTACCGCAAAGTCCGCAAAGCCTTTTTTATATACTGGACTTAAATATAAAGTTCGCAAAGCTGTATCGATAAAAAGCTTTGCGAACTTTTTTATTTTATAAAATCCATACAAAATAAAACTTTGCATAAAATCTTTGTGCACTTTACGCTAAAACCCTTATTACCGTTTAAAATACTAAAAAACAACAACTTAAAATACATTTTTTTATATCTAAAAACAATCAAACGTATTTTTTAGTTAAATAACTATTTTTATAGTTGCGTAACTAGAAAAATAGTTGTAGGTTTGAATTAAAATTAGAAGACATGCAAAAGTTAACCAATAAAGAAGAAGAAATCATGCACATTTTATGGAGGCTTAAAAAAGCATTCGTAAAAGAAGTTCAGGCAGAAATAACTGAAGATCAACCGCATTATAATACACTTTCGACTATTGTTCGTAATCTTGAAGAAAAAGGTTTTGTGGCACATAATGCTTTTGGCAACACACATCAATATTATCCAATCATTACTTTAGAAGCTTACAGCAAAAAGTATATGAATACTGCGATTGACAATTACTTTAATAGTTCTTATAAAAATATGGTTTCATTTTTTGCCAAAGAAGAAAAGATTTCGGCAGCAGAATTAAGAGAAATCCTGGCAATGATCGAAAATCCAAAAGAAAATAAATAACCATTATGGAAGCACTTTTTATTTTTATCGCAAAATCAAGTGGATTAATTCTGCTTTTCTATTGCTCTTATTATTTTTTATTACGCAAAGAAACCTTCTTTAATAGTAACAGATGGTTTTTATTAGCAGGATTAATAACGTCTGTTTTATTGCCTCTTTTGGTCTACAGCAGAATAATTTGGGTTGATCCAACTCCGGCTTCCAATCTGAATTATACTGAGATTCATACGCAAAATATCGTAAATAATGCTTTTGAAATAAATTGGGATTTAGTTTCTCTTGTTATATATAGTATTGGTTTCTGTGCTTTTTTAATAAAATTTGCTATTGATTTCTATAGTTTGAATTCGGTTTTAAAAGGAAAAAAAGTAAAGCAACAAGCTGATTTTAAATTTGTTGATGTAAATGAAAACATCGCCCCTTTCTCCTATTTTGATTACATCGTTTATAACTCATCATTGTACACGGCTTCAGAATTAGAAAGTATTTTAGAACATGAAAAAGTTCATAGCGATCAAAATCATACCATAGATGTTTTGATTTCCAGAATATTTTGTATCCTTTTTTGGTTTAACCCAATAATTTGGCTTTATAAAAAAGCTATTGCCCAAAATCTTGAATTTATTGCAGACAAAGAAGCTGCTCAAAAAATATCCGACAAAAAAGCCTATCAATACACGCTTTTAAAAATAACGACGCATGAAAATTGCCTCGCCATTACCAATCATTTTTATCAATCATTAATCAAAAAACGAATCATTATGTTAAACAAAAATCAATCAAAAAAGAGAAATTTATTTAAGTATTATGTTGTATTTCCAGCTCTTGCAGCCTTTGTATTTTTATTTCAAATTGAAGTAATAGCAAAAGAAAAACCGGAAACCAAAAAAGAAGCTGCAACCACAAAAGAAGGAATCAAATCTGTTGATGTTTACAAAATCAAAAAGAACACAACAGATCAGGAATTGAAAGAAATTGCAGAAAAACTAAAGCTAAATCATAATGTTGATTTTACTGTATCTGACATCGAAAGAAACGCTGCTAATGAATTAACTTCTATAAAAGTAGACGTTAAAAGAGGTGCAGAAGAAAATCAGGTTTTTTCGGTTGCAAGCAATAAAGGTATCAAAGATTGCGGCGTTGTAATCGTAACCGATGAAGATGGTACTAAAAAAATCAGTCTAATTACAGATAATCAAATCGATGAATCTAAATTAAAGGATAAAAACAGCAAAGTTCAAATCATAAAAGTAAAAAACTCTAAAACCAATACTAATGTTGACATTAATTCTAATACTAGCGCAAAAACTGATAGCAATGTTAACGCCGTTACTCACACTATTGTAAGCACAAATACAAATGGTAATACAAGTACAAATGTTACTGTTAATGCAAACGCTAATGATAAAACTACTACTGCTACTACTGTAAAAATAAACGGAAATCCGTTGTATATTGTTGACGGAGTAGCAATTGGCAATCTAAGTACAGAGGATGCGAAATCTCTTAATTCTATTAGAATCGAATCAATAAATGTTATTAAAGGTCCGAATGCTGCAGTAAAATATGGTGAAGACGGTGAAAATGGCGTAGTTGAAATTAAAACTAAAAAGTAATTTCAATTGCATTAAAAAATTAGAATCATGCAAAAATTAACCAATAAAGAAGAGGAAATCATGCACATTTTATGGAAGCTAAAAAAGGCTTTTGTAAAAGAAGTTCAGGCAGAGATTACTGAAGATCAACCACATTACAACACGCTTTCGACAATTGTGCGTAATCTGGAAGAGAAAGGTTATGTGAGTCATAATGCTTTTGGAAACACACATCAATATTATCCTATTGTGAGTATTGAAGAATACAGAAAAGAATTTATGAGCACGGCAATTGATAATTATTTCAATAGTTCCTATAAAAGCATGGTTTCATTTTTTGCCAAAGAAGAAAAAATTTCGGCAGCAGAATTACGCGAAATCCTTGCTATGATCGAAACTCCAAAAGAAGTAAAATAATCGTTATGGAAGCACTTTTCATTTTTATCGCAAAATCAAGCGGATTATTAGTTTTGTTCTATTGTGCTTATTATTTTTTATTGCGCAAAGAAACATTCTTTAATAGCAACAGATGGTTTTTATTGGCCGGTTTAGTAACTTCTGTAGTATTACCTTTTTTGGTTTACACCAAAATTATATGGGTTGATCCTACTCCGGTTCAAATTCCTGTCGACAATTATCCTTATGGCTATATACCTCCTATAATGGAGCAGCCGGAATCTTTTGAAATCAACTGGAATTATGTTGTGCTTGCTATTTATGTCCTTGGTTTTATGGCTCTTTTAGTAAAATTTGCCATCGATTTTTATAGCTTAAATTTGGTTTTAAAAGGCAAAAAAGTACATCAGCAAGCTGATTTTAAATTTATTGATATTAGCGAAAATATTGCTCCGTTTTCTTATTTTGATTATATCGTGTACAACTCATCAATGTACACAGCATTAGAATTAGAGAGTATTATTGAGCATGAAAAAGTACATAGCGACCAAAATCATACTATGGATGTTTTGATTTCAAGAGTGTTTTGCGTTTTATTTTGGTTTAACCCAATTATATGGCTGTATAAAAAAGCTATTCTGCAAAACCTGGAATTTATTGCTGACTATGAAGCTGCAAAAAAAATATCCGATAAAAAAGCGTATCAGTACACGCTTTTAAAAATAACAACACACGAATCATGTGTTGCAATCACCAATCATTTTTATCAATCATTAATCAAAAAACGAATTGTCATGTTAAACAAAAATCAATCAAAAAAAATAAGTTATTGGAAGTATTATACAATACTTCCTGCACTTGTAGGCTTTGTGCTTTTATTTCAGATAAAAACTATTGCACAAGAGAGAAAAGAGGCTCAGGAAATTACTGAAAAAGCAGATTCTGTAGATGTTTTTAAAATCGAAAAAAACACAACAGATCAGGAATTAAAAGAAATCGCTGAAAAATTAAAACAAAAACACAATGTTGATGTTGTTATTTCTGATGTAAAAAGAAACTCAAAAAACGAATTAACAGCTATTAAAGTTAACATTAATAAAGAAAACGAAGAAGTTCAAACTATCCAAATTGATGGCGATAAGGCAATTAAAAGCTGTGGAATTGTCGTTTCGAATGATAACGGTTCTAAAAAAATTGATTTAGTTACTAATGGTGCAATTGACCAGCCCATGGTTATTCAGGATCGCATAGTTCAAGTTGGAAGATACAATGGTTCAGATATGCCTGTACCGCCAACTCCTCCTACGCCTCCGGCTACACCAAATATACCACCTGCGCCAATTGCTCCTGTAATGCCGGTATTGCCTCCAAGCTTAGAGCTTCCGCCTGCGCCAAATATGTCGAAAATGCCAAAACCGCCGGTAGCGCCAAAAAATCCTAAGGATAAAGTTGCCATGAAAGATTTTGAAAAAAAGATGGAGGAATTTGATAAAAAAATGGAAGCTTTTCAACCACAAATGGATGCTTATCAAGAACAAGTAGACAAAATCATGTCAAAACGTGAAGTTGTTTACGATAAGGAAATGGAGAAATATCAAATTCAAATGGATAAATTTGGAGAAGAGATGGACAAATATGGTGCTTATATCGACCAGCAATTTGGAGGAGATTATGAAATCAAGATGAAGCAATTTGAAAAAGACATGAAAGTTTTTGAGAAGAACATGAAGGAACATGAAAAGAACATGAGAAAATTTGAGGCAGATAGTAAAAAATCTTAAACTCTAAAATCATACTTTTGATTTGTTAGTTTCAAAAATCAATTAAAACAGATAAAACCATAAAAAAGACTTTGCCCAAACGCAAAGTCTTTTTTTATATCTTTGATAAAAATTAACATACCATGTATAAAATTTTAGCCAAAATCAATAAAATTCTTTTACCGAGTTTTACCAAACAAGGTCTTGATATTTCGAAAGCAAAAAAATGGCAAATGGCTATTATTGGTTATCGTGCTTATGTCACTAAACGCGCTTTAGAATAAATTTTTTTTAAAGATGAAAATAAACGTTTATAAATTCAATGCATTCAAAATGTTTTTTTTTTGTATTTATTTGTTTTGGTTTTTCAAATTATACAACAAAATCAGGAATTGAAATTTACGGCATCCAAAAAGATTATAAAAACGATATAGAAAATTGTCATTATTGTTTTAATGAAAAAAGCATAACACTATCTAAAAAACCAATTCTTGATGAAAGTGATATAAATTATTTTGACTGGCAAAATCAGCAAATTATACTATCTGAAAAAGGAAAAAGTAAAATTTCTAAGTTAAATATTCAACTTCCCGGAATGCCGGTAGTTATGGTTTTAAATAAAAAAATAATTTATGGCTTTTGGTTTTGGAATGTATTTTCATCATTTGGATGTGATCGGGTTTACACCTATCCTCAAAAAGATTTTAAAATTAAATTTGGGCTTCCAATAAATAATACTTTTGGAGTTGATCCAAGATTTAACCAAGAACTTAAAGAATACATTATCAATAAATTTCCACAAAAGTAAACACGGATAATTATTATTTGTTTACATTTTTATCAAAATTCAGTAAAAAGAAACTTCATTGACCTATTAAATATGTAGTTTAGTTTACTACAAATCTTCCTATGAAAAATAAAGAATTTAATATCCCTCCTGTTTACGCCGTATTATTAGCTATTATAAGTGTACAATGCGGAGCAGCGATTGCTAAAAGTTTGTTTCCTGCTATTGGAGCTGCAGGAACTGCGTCAATAAGAATTGGAGTTTCGGCAATAATTTTACTGATTGCTTATAGACCAAACCTAAGAGCAATTACACCACAACAATGGAAAATTGTTGCCCCGTATGGTTTGTCTTTGGGCGCTATGAATTTGATTTTTTATTTTGCAATAGAAAGAATTCCAATTGGATTAGCCGTTACTTTAGAGTTCATCGGACCTTTATTAGTGGCCATAATTGGGTCAAAACGTTTAATTGATTATTGTTGGATATTATTGGCTGCAGCCGGAATCATTTTAATTGCTCCGTGGTCAAATGAACGAATCGATCCACTAGGTGTTTTGTTCGCTCTTATCGCCGGAGGACTTTGGGCAGCTTATATTGTTTTAGGCGGAAAAATATCCCGAATCATGAATGATGGTCAGGCTGTTTCAACCGGAATGTTATTCGCAGCGATATTAATTTTACCATTTGGTTTTTACGAAAACGGACTGGCAAATCTTACCCCAAAACTTTTCGGAATGGGTGTTGCTCTTGCTCTTTTATCCAGTGCAATTCCGTTTACACTAGAAATGAAAGCTTTAGGTCAGCTTCCTCCACGCACTTTTAGTATTTTAATGAGTTTAGAACCTGCGGCAGCTTCTATTTGTGCTTTTATCTTTTTGCAGGAGAATTTAAGTTTTTATGAAATTCTTGCTGTGGTTTGTGTTGTTGTGGCATCTGCAGGATCAACTTTAACAGCTAAAAAATAAAGTTGGAAAATTCCAATAAATTAAAAATTCCAAGTTCCAATTTTAAAGTTGGAATCTGGAATTTTTAATTTATTGGAATTTATAAAATGGTATTACATTTTTGGCAACAATACAGTATCAATTACATGAATTACACCGTTTGATTGATTAACATCTGCAATTGTAACTTTAGCTTTATTTCCGCTTTCGTCACTGATGTATAAATCTTTTCCGTCCATCCATGCAGTAATAGTTCCACCGCTTACAGTTTTAATACTTGCTTTTCCTTTACCTGCTTTAATTGCTTTTGCAATATCAGATGCATTCCATTTTCCTGCAACAACGTGGTAAGTTAATATCGTTTGTAACATTTTGATGTTTTCAGGTTTCAATAATGTTTCGACAGTTCCTGCAGGTAATTTATCAAATGCAGCATTTGTTGGAGCAAAAACTGTGAATGGTCCTTTTCCTTGTAATGTTTCTACTAATCCCGCAGCTTTTACAGCAGCTACCAATGTAGTATGATCTTTTGAGTTTACGGCGTTTTCAATAATATTTTTGTTAGGGTACATTGCAGCTCCACCAACCATAACAGTTTTTTGTGCAAATGATGTAAATCCAAATCCTAATGCTAAAATTGCTACTGCTAAAAATTTTCTAGTTTTCATAATGAATGTTTTAAGTTATAAGCTCATTTACGCTGTAATATTCGTTTTGGTTTTAGAATAAATTCAAAAAAGAACTAATTATATTGAAATATTCTCAAAATAGACTGTAAAACAAGGCTTTGAAGACATAATTTATTTTTGATTATTTTAAAATCAGAATAGCTTTACTTATTTTTTTATGACTAAATTTAAGTATAAAATTATATTTAATGGAAAATCAAAACCAATCCGAACACGGAACCAGTCATATTATTCAAAGTTTATTGGTAAATGTTGCCATAGCAGTATCAAAAGGATTTGCGGCATTTATGACCGGATCTGGCGCAATGTTAGCCGAAACCATTCACTCTACAGCCGATTGTGCGAATCAGCTTTTGCTTTTATTGGGCGTAAAACAAGCCAAAAAAGAAGCCGATGCTGAACATCCATTCGGATATGGAAAATCAGTATATTTCTGGTCCTTTATGGTGGCAATGCTGCTTTTTTCTATTGGCGGAATGTTTTCGATTTACGAAGGCATTCATAAATACAACAATCCGGAACCCGTACACAATATTGCCTGGGCAATTGGAATCATTATTTTTTCGATTGCTTTAGAAGGTTATGCAATGATTTCTAATATTATAGAACTCCGTAAACGTAAAAAAACAATCTCCTTTTTTCGCTATTTGCATGTTACAAAAGACAGCGATCTGATTATCATTTTTGGAGAAAACTCAGCCGCTGTTATAGGCTTATTTTTGGCTTTAATTGCACTATTGGCATCGCATTATACAGGCGATAGTCGTTATGATGCAATGGGTTCGCTTGCTATCGGGATTGTGTTGATTTTGGTTGCAATCTTTCTGGCAAGTGAAGTAAAATCATTATTGATTGGAGAAAGTGCAGATCCAGAAATTTTAGAAACAATACAAGAAATTGCAAAAGCAGAAAATAATATCACTGAGGTATTAAACTGTCGAACTGTGCAACAAGGTCCGGGCGAAGTGTTGGTTTGCATTAAAATAAAAATTGTTGCTGATCTTAATACGCAGGATATTAGTCTATTGATTAATACTTTTGAAAATGAACTGCGCACAAAACGTCCAGAAGTAAAATGGCTTTATATTGAACCTGACTTTCAGGAATGGAAAACAAATTAACTTTTTAATTGTTGTTTCGTTTTATTTATTATATTTATTTAACATTTTTACAATAAATAATTCATTCCTATTCTTAATTCATATTTACATATGATGTCAAATTTAAATCGAAAAGTAAGAAGTAAAAAGTTAAGCACAAGAGTTGATTTAACTGCAATGGTGAGTGTCTCCTTTTTGTTGATTATATTTTTTATGGTTGTCAACGAGTTGGCGAAACCAACCGTTATTGACCTAAGCTTACCGGATAAGGAGCCACCAACAGATGGAGTCATAATTTGTGGTTTAGGTGGTGTCCGGGTTACAACCGTTTTATTAGGTGAAAATAATAAATTAATATCTTATACTGGGATTTTAGCTACTCCGATTTCTCCTCCAAAAGAAATCAAATACGGTAAAGAGGGAATTAGAAAAGAACTATATAAACTAAACAAAAGCATGCTCGAATATTCTGCTCAAATAGGAAAACCCGGCAGAGGAATTACTGTAATTATAAAGCCCAGTAAAAAGTCCAATTATAAAAATTTGATTGATATTTTAGATGAAATGAGAATCGTAAATATTCAAACTTATACTATTGTTCCTGAATTTACTCCCGAAGAATCAAAATTGTTAGCCTCAAATTAAAAATATTTAAAAATGGAAAATCTACCTAAAAAAGTAAGAAGTAAAAAATTGTCTACGAAAGTTGATCTAACTGCAATGGTGAGTGTTTCGTTTTTGTTGATTATATTTTTTATGGTTACAATTGAATTAGCGAAACCAAAAGCTATGGAATATGGAACTTGGCCTGGCTGTGATGATTGCTATGAAACTTATGGCTGTAATATGCCTGATGAAAATCTATCAATGACCATACTACTTGATGGTAATAATAAAATGATAACATATTGCGGTTTATTAGCATCTCCAATCGATACCCCAAAAGAAATTAAATATGGCAAAAACGGAATTCGTCAGCAATTGTTAGAAAGAAACAGAAAAGTTTACGAATATTCTGCTGGCAGAGGCAAACCAGGAAGAGGAATTACGGTTGTTATTAAACCTGGTAAAAACTCTAATTATGGTAATTTGGTAGAGATTCTTGATGAAATGAAAATAACCAACATCCAGTCTTACTTAATTGTAGATTATTTTACTCCTGAAGAAGAAAAATTATTAGCTATGAAATAACTAATAATTAATTTCCAATAGAAACGCGCTTCGACTTCGCTCAGCGTGACAACCTGAAGCACAAAAGACAAGCATAAAAAAAAGTCCCACATTTCTGTGGGACTTTCTATTTAGAGGAAACTAAGAATTATTTTTTCTCAGTTTTTTCCATTTTAGCTTTTAATGCAGCTAATACATCATTGTTATCTCCTAAAGTTGCAGCTGGTGCATTTGTAGATGATGCAGATGAAGTATTTTCAGTTGCAGCTTTCACGTTTTTCTCTTCTTCTTCACGGAAGATAGCAGTGTGAGAAGCAACTACTCTTTTGAATTCTTTGTTGAATTCGATTACTTTGAAATCAGCAGTATCACCTTTTTTCAATTTCTTTCCGTCTTCTTTTTCAAGGTGACGAGTAGGAATGAAAGCAACGATATCATCTCCGAATTCTACAGTAGCCCCTTTGTCAACGATTTCAGAAATCTCACCATTGTGGATAGTTCCTACAGCGAAAGAATCTTCGTATTGATCCCAAGGATTAGCAGTAGTTTGTTTGTGACCTAAAGATAATTTACGTCCTTCAACATCTAATTCTAATACAACTACATCAAGTTTCTCACCAACATTTACAAATTCAGATGGGTGTTTGATTTTCTTAGTCCAAGATAAGTCAGAGATGTAGATTAATCCATCAATTCCTTCTTCTAATTCTACGAAAATACCAAAGTTTGTAAAGTTTCTAACGATACCTGTATGTTTAGAACCTACTGGGTATTTAGAAGTGATGTCAGTCCATGGATCTTGAGTCAATTGTTTGATACCTAATGACATTTTACGGTCATCTCTATCTAAAGTTAAGATAACAGCCTCAACAACATCTCCAACTTTTACGAAATCCTGAGCAGAACGTAAATGAGTTGACCATGACATTTCAGAAACGTGGATTAAACCTTCAACACCTTCAGCAACTTCGATAAATGCACCGTAATCAGCGATTACAACTACTTTACCTTTTACTTTATCACCAATAGTTAAATTAGCATCTAAAGCATCCCATGGGTGAGCGTTTAATTGTTTCAATCCTAATTGAATTCTTGTTTTCTCATCATCGAAATCAAGGATTACAACGTTTAATTTTTGGTCTAATTCAAGAACTTCACTTGGGTGGTTGATTCTGCTCCAAGAAAGGTCAGTAATGTGAATTAATCCGTCAACACCACCTAAGTCAATAAACACACCATAAGAAGTAATGTTTTTAACAACACCTTCTAATACTTGTCCTTTTTGTAATTGACCGATGATTTCTTTTTTCTGTACTTCGATATCAGCTTCGATAAGCGCTTTATGAGATACAACAACGTTTTTGAATTCGTGGTTAATTTTTACCACTTTGAATTCCATCATTTTGTTTACATATACATCGTAGTCTCTAATTGGCTTAACGTCAATTTGAGAACCAGGTAAGAAAGCTTCAATTCCGAAAACGTCAACGATCATACCACCTTTAGTTCTGCATTTTACAAAACCATTAACGATTTCTCCTGTTTCATTTGCAGAAATAACTCTATCCCATGATTTAATAGTACGTGCTTTTCTGTGAGATAATACTAATTGACCTGTTTTATCCTCACGGATGTCGATTAATACTTCTACTTTGTCACCAACTTTTAAGTTTGGGTTGTAACGGAATTCGTTTAAAGAAATAACACCTTCCGATTTTGCGTTGATATCAACGATAACGTCTCTATCTGTAATTCTAACAACTACACCTTCAACTACTTCTTCTTGGTCTGTAGCGATGAAAGTTTTTGAAACTAGTTCTTCGAATTCTTGTAAGTTTTTCTCATCTACTGCATCAATTCCTTCTTGGAAGTTATGCCAGTTAAAATTTGCTAAAAACTCTTCTTGTGATTTTAATTGTTCAGACATGCTCTGATAAAAAATTTGTATTCTGTTTTTCTCGAGTTTCATAATGCGGATAGAAAAAACAGAAGTTGTTTTACATAAATAGTTGATACCTAAAGGAAACTCTTCTCTACCAAAAGGTTTGCAAAATTAATACATTTTTTTGTAATAGCAAAATAAATCAAAGTGATTATCATTCAATTATTCAGGAGCAGATCTTGTAAGATTTTTCAAGAGCTTCAGTCCCGCTTTCGCCTTTATCTTTTTCTGTCTAAAAAGCCACAAAAAGGATACCGGCTCTATCGGGGCTAGATTAGAATATTTATGGTTTTCAAGAACTTTATATTCTGAAACGAACAAACCTAACAGGTTTTAAAAACCTGTTAGGTTTACTATACGCAACTATCTTTATCAAGTTTAAAACTTTTGCAAAGATTATATCTTACTTCGCTTAATCCAAAACAAACCGCCCAAAACAGAAACGGGAGCAAAAATAAAAATTGCAAGCAATTGCGTCCAGGAACTGCCACTCGATTTAAAAAGCGAAAAAGCAGCAAAACCAGCCATAATTATAAAAAGTGCATAATTGACCTTTAAGTTTCTCTTTTTTGTAATTAATTGCGCAACGAGTCCGCTGATGAATGAAAAAACAGTTCCATAAACAAATGTCAAAACCATAAATAACCTTGAAGCCTCTTCATGCGGATTAACTTCTGAAAATCTAAACAGAAGTACAGAACTAATTACAAAAATGGCGTAACCCACAATAACTCCTAAAATTTGCTTTATCATGACTTAAAATTTTAAAATATCAAAAATATTAAATATCAGATAAAGATAATCCAAGATATTAAAACAACAAACCCGACAGGTTTTAAAACCTGTCGGGTTTGTTATGCGCGATTACCTTCAAACTTTAAAACTTTGAAAGATTTATATCATTAATGACTCAGGCTCTCAATTTCTTTCGGATCATGTTTATGTTTGAATAAAATAGCAAAAGCAATTGCAATTACTAAAGCATAAGCTGCAAAAGATAACCAGATTGTATGCCAGTCTTTCATTAAGATTGGATTTGAAAAAATTCCATCTGCAGAAACAGTCCCTTGACTTTCTACAAATTCCAGCATTTTAGAATTGTTTGTATCCGTTTGTAAAAATCCGGCTAATTCAGTTGTATTATGAAACGATTTTGTAAAGAAACGATCAATTGCCCAACCAGAAGTTAAACTTCCCAGAACAGCTCCTACTCCATTTGTCATCATCATAAATAATCCCTGAGCCGATGAACGAATTTTAGAATCAGTATTACTTTCTACGAATAAAGAGCCCGAGATATTAAAGAAATCAAATGCCATTCCGTAAACGATACAAGACAAAATAATCATCCATAGACCAGTTACAGGATCTCCAAAAGCAAATAATCCGAAACGTAAAACCCAAGCCAGCATACTGATTAACATTACTTGTTTGATTCCGAAACGTCTTAAGAAAAACGGAATCGCTAAAATAAACAACGTCTCAGAAACCTGAGAAATTGACATAATAATCGTTGAATATTTAATTACGAAAGAATCTGCATATTTAGGAAAATGTTTGAATTCATCCAGAAACACATCTCCGTAAGCATTTGTCAATTGTAAAGCGCCTCCTAAAAACATAGAGAAAACAAAAAACAAAGCCATTTTATAATTCCCGAATAATTTGAAAGCTTCCAAACCTAAAGTTTCTGTCAATGAAGCATTTTCTTTAGTTAAACGCTGCGGTTCACATTTAGGTAATGTAAAAGCATAAACTCCAAGAATTAAAGCACCAATTCCGGCAATATAAAACTGATATTCAGTTGCTTTACTCCCACTTAGGTTGGTAATCCACATTGCTGCAATAAAACCAATAGTTCCCCAAACACGAATTGGCGGAAAATCTTTTACGATGTTTTTATTGTTTAATTTCAGCGAAGTATAAGATATCGAGTTACTTAAAGCAATTGTTGGCATATAGCAGCACATTGCAGCAAGCATTACATATATAAAGTTATCCGGCGTGGTAACTTGTGCAATACCAAATAAAACTAAGGCATATGCAATATGCAAAAACCCATATAATTTTTCAGCATTTACCCATCTGTCGGCAATAATTCCGGTTAAAGTAGGCATGAATAAAGAAGCAATTCCCATGGTTCCGAAAACCAGACCAAACTGTGTTCCTTCCCAGTTTTTTGTTCCAAACCAATAATTTCCAATTGTTATAAGCCAGGCTCCCCAAACAAAAAATTGAAGAAAGCTCATTATAATCAACCTGTTTTTAATTCCCATATGATGAAATTGTCTTTTTAGTAAAAATGAAGTGGTAAAACTAACATTAAAAATAATATCTACAAAAAATTAAACCGTTTTAACAACATCATTTACCAATTCTAAAACAGCGGCAAATTGTTCTTCTTTATTTAAGTAAGAATTATCTATTTCAATTGCATCGTCTGCAATTACCAATGGTGAATCTTCACGGTGCGTGTCGATGTAATCTCTTTCTACAACATTTTTTAAAACATCTTCATAAGATACATTATCACCTTTTTGCTGTAATTCATCAAAACGTCTTTGTGCACGGGTTTCGGCACTTGCAGTCATAAAAATTTTAAGTTCAGCATCAGGAAAAACAACAGTTCCTATATCTCTTCCATCCATAACAATGGCTTTGTTTTTTCCCATTTCCTGTTGTTGTTCTACTAATTTAGAACGCACTTCAGAAACTTCAGCTACTTTACTAACAAAATTAGAAACCTCAATCGTTCTGATTTGTTTTTCGATATTTTCTCCGTTCAGATACATTTCGGCAAAACCTAAATCAGCATTAAATTTAAACTCTAACTGAATTTTAGGTAAAACTTCAATCAAAGCTTTTTTATCAAAAAAATCAGCTCCAATAAACTTATTCTGCATAGCAAAATAGGCCACTGCACGATACATCGCACCGGTATCTACATAAACATATTCTAATTCTTTTGCTAATTGTTTGGCCAAAGTGCTTTTTCCTGTTGATGAAAATCCATCAATAGCAACGGTAATTTTTTTCAATTTTTTATGTTTTAATTTTTAAGATATAAAGTCTTATTTGTTATCTAATAATAGATACTCATAAGAATGTTTGATTCAGAATGATCAATTATTTTGGCTATTCTTTCAAAATACTTTTTATTGACCATGGGACATCCAAAACTATTGCAAATATAACCATCTTTCTCCTCATATGGAACATCATAATAGTAATGAAAAACGATATCACGATTAAATGCATTACTATTGGTTTTGTCTAATCCGTATAGTTTGTAAGCCTTCCCAAACTTTCCGTTATAATGATTTCCGATATAATATTTTCCTAATGAAGTACTTAAAGAATTAGGAACATTGCTGAATTTAAGTTTTCCTTTAACTCCGGTTTCTGAACCTGAACCGTGTGCAACCAAACCTTTGTCTATAATTTTATTATTTTTTAAATCATAAACAAAAAAACGCTTTTTGCCGGAAGGGATTTTCATATCAATAAAAAAAGCAATTTTCTTATTGTATTTTGAATTGCTGCTGACTATTTTCCTGACTTCATTTGCGTGACTATCAATTCTTTCATTTTCTGATAAATAAACGATTTTATCTTCATAAAGAATCTTATAGCCAATAAAAACTGCCATAATTAAAAAGAGAATCAGTAATAACTTCTTCATAATGAAGATTCAAAATAAATGAAAAAAGATTTATACCGTTTTTAAAATAAGGAAATAAAAAAATGCGTGAAATGAAATCATGGTTTATTAAACCACAAATTCAAATTCTCGCATTTTTTGTTTGGTGAAGTTTTCTAATAGTAAATATCCAGGATGATATTTGACTTAGAATTATCAATTATTTTTTCGATTCTTTTAAAGAATTGTTCGTTTACCATTGGGCAACCATGACTATTACTGATATAATAATCTTGTTCGTCATAAGGAACGGCTGAATAATAATGTAAAACGATGGCTCTTGATAAAGCATTGTTATTAGTTTCATCTAAACCAAATAATTTATATGCTTTTCCAAATCCGCCTTTATAACATTTTCCGATAGAATAACGTCCTAAAGCTGTACAATTTGAATTTGGTGTATTGCTAAATTTTAGCGCTCCTTTAATTCCTGTTTCCGAACCTGAACCGTGAGCAACAAGACCCTGATCTAAGATTTTATTGTTTACCAAGTCGTAAACAAAAAAGCGATTTTTCCCGGAAGGTATTCTCATATCAACAAAAAAAGCAATTTTAGTATTGTATTTAGGATCAATACTAATCATATTTCTTATCTCGCCTATTCTGGTATTCATTCTTTCTACTTCTACAGTAGAGATAACTTCTTTTTTATAGTAGTGTTTTGTACCCGTAAAAAACCCTACAGTCATAAACAAAAATAAACTAAATATCTTCATATAACTATTGAAAATTTAAAATTAGACCAAAAAGACTTGTGTTCGCTGCCAATGTATATCTAGAATATGAATAATTAAATTTTAACTTATTCATTTTTAAACCGAAACCTAATGAAACTCCTGAAAAATTACGCTGTTCTTCCACTCTTAATTCTTCTCCTCTTCTAAAATTGTAACCTAAACGAAAATTAAATGCTTTTTGCGGAAAAAGTTCGATACCAAAAACAACATGTCGCAAAGCGTTATTTACAAACGAAACCTTCTCGTTAGTTGTTGATCCATCAATGTTAGTTTCTCCACGAACGGGATTAGAAAACGAGATGTTCCATTGTTGCAAATTTTCTAATGAAAGATGCCAACGAATTGGTACATGCTCTAATTCTTGTGAAACGCCAGCAGTGATTTCAAATGGTAAATTCTCCTGTATTCCTGAGTAAGTTGTAAATTGTGTTCCAATATTACGAAATACTAGGGCCAAATTTACATTATTTTTTTCAATTTGATACATAATTCCCACATCAATTGCACCACCAATCGAATTATAACTTTCTAAAGTTGAAGTTATTACCTTTCCGGTAGCACCAATATGTAAATCTGTAAAAGGAATATTATATGCGTATCCCAATGATAGCGCGCCTTCGCTGCCTGTAAAGCTTGATGTGGCCTGACCATTTTCGTCATATCCTTCAAACGAACCGTAGTTTACATAACTCACTCCGGCAAAGAAAGTTTGCACATGTCTATCGTAAGTATAAGCATAAGAAGCAGTTCCGTAAGAAGCTTCTCCGTAATAACTACCATAATTCATTGCTAAATGGTTATCCATATCTTCATTTAAAGCTGCCGGGTTAGACATAACCTGATTCACATCTTCATCGTAAATTGTTATTACATTTCCTCCTAACGCTGCCTGCCTTGGCGAAGTCGTCAAATTTAGAAATTGATAGGTAGAGCGTCCTCCAATTTGCCCGAAGGAAATCGAACAAATCAAAATAAAAAAAAGTAAAACAAATCGTTTTAACATGCTTTTGGGGCGATTCCTATATGGGAATAACGTAAATACAAATATAAAATTATATAATTTAAAAAATAATTTTTATAATCATCTTAAAATCAACAATTATACCAGTTTTTAAAATTTAAAATTCCAAAAAAGCGCAAAAAAAATTCCAAATTCCAGTAATTAAATTGGAATTTGGAATTTTAAAATATTGAGATTTAAACTTTAATTTATTTTAAAGTTTTTGCATTCTTAGCATTTTGATCTGTCAAAGCCAAAGTTAAAACTTCACTCATTTCTTTTACATAATGAAAAGTCAGACCTTCTAAATATTCTGCTTTGATTTCATCAATGTCACTTTTGTTTTCATGACATAAAATGATTTCTTTAATATTAGCTCTTTTTGCTGCCAGAATTTTCTCTTTGATTCCGCCAACTGGTAAAACTTTTCCACGAAGCGTGATTTCTCCCGTCATGGCAAGGCTCTTTTTAACTTTTTTCTGAGTTAATAAAGAAACTAAAGAAGTCAACATCGCAATACCGGCACTTGGTCCGTCTTTTGGCGTCGCCCCTTCCGGAACGTGTAAATGAATATTGTATTTTTGGAATAGCTCAACGCTAAGTCCTAACTTTTTAGCATTTGCTTTGATATATTCCAACGCAATTGTTGCCGATTCTTTCATTACATTTCCGAGGTTTCCTGTAATGGTCAACGCTCCTTTTCCTTCAGAAATTAAAGATTCGATAAACAAAATATCACCGCCAACACTTGTCCAGGCTAAACCTATAACAACTCCGGCAACATCATTATTTTCGTATTTATCACGTTCTAATCTTGGTACGCCCAAAACCTTCACGATATCTTCGTCAGTTACTTTTTTGTTGTATTCCTCTTCCATAGCAACTGATTTTGCTGCGTTACGAATAACCTGAGCAATTTTAGTTTCTAAGTTACGAACACCGGATTCACGCGTATAACCTTCAACGATTTTTTCTAATTGTTTTTTACCAATTGTTAAATCTTTGGCAGTCAATCCGTGTGCTTCTAATTGTTTTGGAAAAAGGTGTCTTTTAGCAATTTCTGTTTTTTCTTCAATTGTATAACCTGACATCTTGATTACTTCCATTCTGTCACGTAATGCAGGCTGAATGGTTGCCATATTATTTGATGTTGCGATAAACATTACTTTAGATAAATCATAACCCATTTCAAGGAAATTATCATAAAAAGCATTGTTTTGTTCCGGATCTAAAACTTCTAATAAGGCAGAAGACGGATCGCCGCTGTTTCCGCTTGAAAGTTTATCAATTTCATCCAAAATAAAAACAGGATTTGAAGTTCCGGCTTTCTTTAAACTTTGAATAATTCTTCCTGGCATTGCACCAATATAAGTTTTTCTGTGTCCGCGAATTTCTGCTTCGTCACGCAAACCCCCTAACGAAATACGTACATATTCACGTCCCAGAGCTTCGGCAACTGAACGTCCAATTGATGTTTTACCAACTCCCGGAGGTCCTGTTAAACAAATAATTGGCGATTTCATATCGTTACGAAGTTTCAATACAGCCAAATGTTCAATCATTCTTTTCTTAACTTCTTCAAGTCCAAAATGATCCTTATCTAATATTTTCTGTGCATGTTTCAAATCGAATTTATCTTTAGAATATTCGCCCCAAGGCAATTCTAAAAATAATTCTAAATAATTACGCTGAATTCCAAAATCAGGCGATTGCGGATTCATTCTGCGCATTTTAGACAATTCTTTTTCGAAATGTTTCTGCGTTTTTTCGTCCCATTTTTTGGTTTTCGCCTTCTGCCCCATTTCGTCCATTTCCTCTTCCTGCGAAACGCCTCCCAATTCTTCCTGAATGGTTTTCATTTGCTGATGAAGGAAATATTCACGCTGCTGCTGATCTAAATCGAAACGAACTTTTGACTGAATGTCATTTTTCAATTCTAATTTTTGCAGCTCTACGTTCATGTAACGCAAGGTTTCAAGCGCTCTGTCTTTTAATCCGTTTATCGATAAAAGACCTTGTTTTTCTTTTACGGATAAATTCATATTAGAAGAAACAAAATTGATCAGAAACGATTGGCTTTCAATGTTCTTAATCGCAAAAGTTGCTTCTGATGGAATGTTTGGACTTTCTTTTATAATTTGAATGGCCAATTCTTTTACAGAATCTAAAATTGCTGTAAACTCGGTATCATTTTCATCCGGGCGTTCTTCTGAAACTTCCTTGATAGTTGCATTGATATAGGGTTCTTCTGAAACCACTTCATCAATTTCAAAACGTTTTTTTCCTTGTAAAATCACCGTAACATTTCCGTCAGGCATTTTTAAAACGCGCAAAATTCTTGCTACAGTTCCTATTTTATGAATATCCTCTTTTGATGGATCTTCGTCTTCTTCATTTATTTGAGAAACTACTCCAATGATTTTTCCGCCGGCATTGGCATCATTAATTAGTTTGATCGACTTATCTCTTCCTGCCGAAATTGGAATTACAACTCCCGGAAATAAAACAGTATTGCGCAAAGGCAAAATTGGCAACGAAAGCGGAAGCTCTTCGTTGTTCATTTCCTCTTCGTCTTCCGGAGTTAATAATGGAATTAATTCTGCTTCTGAATCAAATTCTTGAAGTGACAGATTGTCAATGGTGAGTATTTTATGGTTTGACATAATTATATATAAGTCGTTTTGTCATTAAAAGTTTAAGCCTGACTGCAAATATAACCTCAGATTTGTTAGTTTTTAATAAAACTATCTTAAGCTTTTCATTTACAGCATAGGCGGTAAAAATAGACAATCATTATGCCAAAACCAAAAAAGAAAGTTTTGAAATAGTATTAATCTCTATTTGAATTAATTTTTATACCGAATAAAAAAGCATAAAAAAAACCCGAAAGCGATTTTTCGGGTTTTTGTCATTTATGGATTTATTATTTTTTAATCACGTATGTTTTTAAAGTTGTAACTGTAGCTCCTGAAGTCATTTTAATAACTCCAACATCTTTGGCAACCCAATATTGAGATTCTACAGAACTTGATTCTTCGCCTTGAACTTTCGCTTCCTGAACCAGTTTAAATTTAATAACATCATTATACGTTACTCCGTTTACTGTAGCTGTTGCACCTCTTTCTAAAATAGTTCCGGTATAATTTACAGTCATTTTTACAGCAGGAATTCCTGGCATACTAATAGTCGTTTCCTGAGTAAAACTTCCTGTCCATGTTTTATTTGCTTCTAAATAATCTTTGAAGAAAATATATTCGTAACCTGTTATTTTAGCAGAGAATCCCTCATAATCATATGCTATATCATCCATTTTAAGATAATAATCTCCTTGTACTTTTTTAAGCGACGGACTTGCCGTTCCTGAAATTTCATCTGTTGCTCCGGCAAGTTGGTTAAATTTAAAATAAGTATCTCCTTTTACACTTTCTGCCGAAATAATTTTCATCGTTACGCTTTCTCCATTTTGATCCATAACCCATTGGTTACCTACGGCTGTTGGCCAATAATCTCCTGTCGAAGCTTCTGCTTTATTCTCATCTTCAGTATCACTTTGACAAGAAGTTAATAAAAACAATGACATACAGAATGTCATAAAAATTGTAGTACTTAGTTTTTTCATGGTATAAATTTGTTTTTTGGTGTCATAAAAGTAATAGAATAAGGTATATTTTTTACATTTTTTTAACAGAATATTTCCTAAACTAAACACCAGTTATAACTCTTTAAAAATCAAATATTTATATGATAAACTTTTCAAGCTTTTATTACTTTTATAAAAGCTGAAACAAAATTTGTAAATAAAATAAAGTTCTCTTTTTAGCTAAAGAACACACAGAAAAGAAAATTTCAAAAAAAAATAAAATTATTTTTATCAAAAGTGTAACAAACCAAAAAAAGCTAAGTCATTATAAAAAACTAGCAACCATTACTTGAACATAACTAATCAGAATATCGAAGAATTAATCGCGCTTTGTAAAGAGAATAACCAGAAGGCCCAATTCGAAGTTTACAATCGTTACTGCAAAGCCATGTACAACGTGGCTTATAGAATTGTAAAAGACGAACATTTTGCACAAGACGTCATGCAGGAAGGTTTTTTGAAAGCTTTTACAAAAATTAAAGACTATAAACAGGAAGTTGCTTTTGGAGCGTGGTTAAAAAAAATAATTATCAATTACAGTATTGATTTTTATAAAAAGAATAATTCTTTTCAGGTTGAAGATCTGAGCAAAACACTTTATAAAGTAGAAGAAAATGACAGCTTTTTTTCGGAGAATATTGATCTCAATTCACTTAAAGTGAAACAGGTTTTAGATACAATTCTTGATTTAAAAGACAATTACCGAATGGTTTTGACGCTCTTTTATATTGAAGGTTATGATCAGGAAGAAATTTGCGAAATTTTGAATATCAGTTATCCCAATTGCAGGACAACTTTAAGCAGGGCTAAGGAAAGTTTAAGAAAAAAATTAGAGGAAATATGAAATCGTCACAAGAAAAAAGTTTGTGCAAACAAACATCAAAAAATAAAAGACGATATCTTATATCATCTGGAGAAAATAAAATTTAGATATATGAAAAAGGAAAATGACAATTTAGATCAATTATTTAACAAGTTTGAAAATCAATGGGATGTACAGGAAATGAATTCGGATCATCAGGTTGACTTTTTAAATAAATTAAATAAAAAGCAATCCGGAAAAAAATATTGGTTTGTAACTGCTGTTGCGGCGTCTATTGTATTGATGTTGGGAATATCTGTTTTTTATAAAAATGAAAAACCTAAAGAATTCAGGTTTGCATCGACAGAAACCAAAAGAACCGATTCTATTTTCAGCATTTTAATCGATAACGAATTAGTTAAACTTAAAGAAAAAAGTTCACCCGAAAATGAGCAGATTGTTAATGACGCGCTCAAACAAATGAAGGTTTTTGATGCAGATTATGCAAAAATCATCAAAGAACTTCAAAAAAATGGCGAGAATAAACAAATTATTTATGCGATGATCAGCAATTTGCAAACACGTATTTCATTTTTACAAACCGTATTAAAAAGAATTGAAGAAAACGAAAACTTTAAAAACACTACAACAGATGAAAAAACATTATAACATACTCATTTTATTTATTTTAATTCCTTTTTTAGGATTTTCAAACGATGATACTTTTATTTCAAAACAAAAAAACATCAAAAAAACATATATCGTAAACTCAAACGCGGGAATCGATATTGACAATAAATACGGAAATATTACGGTTTCGACTTGGGACGAAGATAAAGTTGATCTTGATATTACGATAAAAGTTACCGGCGGAAATGACAATTGGGTAAACGAAAAATTAAATAGTATTGATGTAGAGATTACAGCTTTAAAATCTATGGTTTCGGCGGTGACAAATCTCGGAAGTTCTTCTTTTAAAAGTAAAGGAAGCAGCAATAGTTTTGAAATTAATTACGTGATAAAAATCCCAAAAAACGGATCTGTAAAACTCAATAACAGATATGGCAATATTACTACTCTAAATTTAGAATCAACTACTGATATTGGCTGTAAATACGGGAAGGTAACACTTGCCAAATTAAACGGGCCAAGCAATAAACTGCTTATTGAATATTGCCAGAATTCCTCTGTAGATTACATCAAAAATGCCTCTATTGAAGCACGTTATTCGGGTTTAAAAATCAATGATTCAGGAAATATTAATCTTGATGCAAGTTATAGTGATTTGACCGTTGGTGATAGCCAAAACATTAAATACGATTGTAATTACGGAACTTTAAAGTTTCAAAAAGTAAACTCATTTGTTGGTTCTGGAAATTATTTGACCATATCTATTGCTGAAATTTCGAATAATCTGAGTGTTGATGCTACTTATAGCAAAGTAAGCGTTGGTACAATAACCGAAAAAGCCAATAATATAAATATCAATACCGGATATACGGATGTTTCTTTAGGATATAGCCCAAATTATGCTTTTGATTTTGATATTTCAACCAAATATGCAGGTATTAAAACCGGTGATGATTTGGAGATTTCTGTCAGCGAAAGCAGAAGTAATTCTAAAAACATTAGTGGTTTTCATAAAAGAAAAGGTCAAAATAAAGTTCTTATATCATCTAATTACGGAAACGTAACGTTAATCAAAAAATAATCATCTTAAAAAAATCAAAACAATGAAAAAGTCAATTCAATTATTAGTATGTGGTGCGTTTTTAATAGGTTCTATGGCAAATGCACAATCAGAAAAAATAAAAGGTAACGGAAAAATCGTTACTGAAAACCGAACAACATCCGATTACGACGCAATCAAAGTATCAGGCTTTTTTGATGTGGATTTAGTATCTGGAAAAGAAGGTAAAATTATCATCAAAGGCGAAGAAAATATTGTATCTGCTATTATTGTAGAAGTTGAAGATAATACTTTGAAAATCTATGTAAAGAAAAACACGAATATACGTCCGAGCACGGGCAAAAAAGTAGAACTTACCATTCCGTTTGAGAAAATTTCCGAATTAAGTCTGGCTGGTTCAGGAGATATTCAGTCAAAAGATCCTATCAAAAATGACGCATTTGTTGCCCGATTAACTGGTTCAGGAAACTTTAATCTGGCAATAGATTCTAATAAGCTGGAACTTAATTTAAGTGGTTCAGGAAATGTACGTTTAAAAGGAACTGCAGATAATTTTACAACAAAACTTTCCGGGTCTGGCGATATTGATGCTGCCGATTTAAAATCTAAAAATGTAGATGTAAATGTTTCAGGATCCGGAAATAGCCGTGTTAATTGTAACGAAAGTTTAACGGCAAGAGTTTCTGGTTCAGGAGATATTAAATATAGCGGAAATCCTGAAAAACGTGATGTAAAAGTTTCAGGCTCAGGAAATATTTCAAAAGCATAATTTACTGAAAGCCAAACAATAAAAGAACCTTAAACAATCATCAATCAAAAAAGGAACAAAATAATCCTTCTTCTATTATTGGGTTTATAATTTAATCTAAAAGGATAAATTATTATATAAAAGAGAATTTCATGTCAGTTAAAGATCATGAAATTCTCTTTCTTTTTTATTTAATTTGAAATTTCTTTTTTGTGAACTCTTCTCAATAGAAAAATAGCGGTAACAAAGAAAACGCCTAAAATTACAATCGCTGCACGCGGACTTCCGGTAATCTGATCGATGATTCCATAAACGCACATTCCAATTACAATTCCGATTTTTTCTGCAACATCATAAAAACTAAAAAATGATGCAGTATCTTCTGTTTCAGGCAATAATTTTGAATAGGTAGAACGTGACAAAGCCTGAATTCCTCCCATTACAAATCCGGCAACGGTTGCCATTACATAAAAATGTATCGGTAATGTAATGAAAAAAGCAAGTGCACAAAAAACTGCCCAAATAATATTGATTACTATTAAAGTTGGAATATTGCCAAATTTTGCTGACGCTCTCGAAGTTAAAACAGCACCAATTACAGCCACTAACTGAATAATCAAAATACAGATAATCAATCCTATAGTACTTTCTTCTTTTGATGACCACTGAATTTCCTGAGCCCCAAAATAAGTTGCTACAAGCATCACGGTTTGTACGGCCATACTCGAAACAAAAAAACCGCCTAAATAACGTTTCAATGGAATATTTTGCTGTAATAAAGCCCAGACTTTTTTCAATTCCTTGAAGCCGTTAAATACAACCGATTTTGTTAGTTTTTCGCCAGTTTCCTTGCTTCCTTTTGGAAGATAATAATACGTATATTGGCTGAATAATACCCACCAGACTCCTACCATTATAAACGAATATCGCATGGCTTTCATTGCGGCTTCACCATTTGTTCCGGTGATTCCAAAAAGCTTTGGCTTCATAATCATAGCCAGGTTGATAATCAGCAAAATAACACTTCCAATATAGCCTAAAGAATATCCTTTGGCACTAATTTTATCTTGCTGTTCTACAAAAGCAATATCCGGTAAATACGAATTATAAAACACCAGACTTCCCCAATATCCTATTAATCCCAGGAAATAAAATGCTAATCCTACATAGATATTACCAAGATCAAACCAATATAATCCTGCACAGGATAAAGCACCCAAATAGCAGAAAAATTTCATGAATGATTTTTTATTTCCAACATAATCTGCAATTCCGGACAATAGTGGCGAAATAAAAGAAACTACTAAAAAGGCAAATGCCGTAGTAAAACTTATTAAAGCTGAATTTTTAAGATGCAGGCCAAAAACATCAATATAATGATCGCGTTCTGAAAATAAAGCTTCATAAAATATTGGAAATACTGCCGATGCAATAGTTAAGGTATAAACTGAATTTGCCCAATCATAAAATGCCCATGCATTTAATAATTTCTTATCTCCTTTTTGTAAATTCTTCATAAAATAGGTTTGGTTAATCAGCTACGAATTTATCTATTTATTATTATAATCAATTATTTTTTTGAGAAAAGATATATTAACAAATTGTGCCTCTTTTAAAATTTATTCAAAAATTTATTCATTTTAAAGCTTTTAGTTTAACATTCCTATCAATTGAAAACGATATTAAAAGCCGGTTTTTTAGAGCAATTTACGCTTATTACAGGCTATTTTATTGTCTTATATTCATACAATAATATCTTGTTATGGCAATTTTTACTTTTAAATCACCTTACTATTGTCGCTAATTTTTAAAAAATAAGCCATGAAAAAAATCTTTTGTGTATTAAGTGCCGGCCTGCTTTTTTTTACTTCTTGTACCAATGACAGCAATGACCTGAATCAGAATCTTTCTCCTTCTGCAACAGATCATTCAAGAGTAATAAACAAGTCCGGATCTGCAGACGGGGTTACTTATAACCTTCGCGATTTGACCGTTAATCCTGATTTGGTGAAAATTTCATCTGAAAATGCTGTAATTTCAAGTTCTGAAACTGAAATGCAAGATGGAAAATTCAAAATTGAAGTTTCGTCTTCTGAAGTAAGTGAAAAACTTATCGCTGGAAATTTATTATATCTGACATCAAACGATGATAAAGTATATTTTAGAAAAATCGCCGCTGTTTCTCAAAATAGCAATACGTACAGCATTCAGACAACAGATGCTTATATTGGAGATTTATTCCAAAGCGGTTCTATAGAACTTTCTATGGATACAAAAGAAAATGAAAGAGCTTTAAAATCTAAAAATACTTCATTGCTTACTGCAAAAGATTATAACAACAGTTTTACTTATGATATTTTCAATCATATTAATGAGTACAAATCTGATGGTTTTACTGCAAATCCAAATACATCTATAACTTCTACTCTTAGTATGAAATTAGCGTTTGGAAAATCTAAAATGCTTCCTAATGAAATCGAAGTTTATTATCAGATAAATGCTTCTATTAATCCGTTTTTTACGTTTAACGGAGCGATGAACAAAAAGTATTCGTATGATTTAGCCAAAAATGTTCCTGTAAACATTTTAGATTTACTTAAAAAAGTACAAATAGATGTGACGATTCCTGGTGGAGATCTTTTAGGAGATATTCCGGCAAAAATTAGTATCGACGAAATTTCCTTTCCAATGCAAATGGAAGCAAACATATCAAAAGCATCTCATTTTGCGATTAATTCTAACGGAACATTTAAAATAGGTTTCGCTTATTATAATGGTATTCCAGGAAAAACAAGTCATTTTATTTATGAAAATAACATTACAAATGCAAAAATTAATGATTGTGATTTAGTTGGAGAAGCTATCTCTGATATGAAAATAACTATTAAACCTAAAATTACATTATTAGAAAATACAATTTTTGATGTAAAAGGAAACATTGAATTTGGAATCAAGAGTTTTACAACCGGAAACGGAAGCCTGACACAATCGTCGGCATTTGCTTCAACAGGAAATTTTTATTCTACCGGAACTTTTTCTTTCGGAGCATTAGGAATTACTTTGTATACAACTGATTTATTCAAAGAAAACAAGGAATTATGGAATGTTGGACAATTGAATAAAATCATGACACTTTCTAATTTCAGATCTGTTAAAACTTCTGCATTACCTTGCAGCGGACTTTATTCTTATGGTTTTGATGTTACTTTAGATTATAAATATCCTATTACCGGGAAAGTACTTTCCGGAGATTTAGAAGTTACTTATGATGTTTATTCCGATACAGGAACGGTATTAGAAACAGCAAAAACAGTAAAAGTTTCAGCTAAAGATGTTACTGCAAACAGTTTTAAATTTAACCTTTGTATTCCTTTCAGAAAAATTAATATTCTTAGTGTTGCAAAAACAAGCAACATTAAAAATATTACTGTAAAAGATGCAAATGGTTATATTGCTACGGGAATAATCAATCCTGCAACAAATAGTTTGTACACACAAATGACGGTTACAAAATAAACACAGACTAAATTTTAAATAAAAAAAAGATGGATCTTATAAAGATCCATCTTTTTTTGTTTTTGTTTATCTCAAACTTTAAAACTCAATTTTAAAGTCTGTAAATTTATTTATCTTATTGTACCTACTTTAAGCGCTGTAGCTTTTGCTTCAGGAATTAAAGATTTTAAATTGGCAATTCTTGTCGCGTCAGAAGGGTGTGTGCTCATAAATTCCGGTGTTCCTGCAGCTCCTGAACTTGCAGACATTCTAGTCCAGAAAGCAATGGCATCATCCGGATTATAACCGGCAATTGCCATAAGTGTTAACCCAATTTTATCAGCTTCACTCTCATTGCTTCTGCTAAACGGAAGCATTACTCCTACTTCAGAACCAATTCCGTAAGCCTGAGCAAAAATTTGTTGAGTCGATTCCGATTTTCCACTTGTTGCTGCTCCTAAAGCTGCTCCGCCAATTTGCTGTAATTGTGCTGCACTCATTCTCTGTGCACCATGATTGGCCAATGCGTGCGAAACTTCATGTCCCATAACGGTTGCTAAACCAGATTCGTTTTGTGTAACTGGCAAAATTCCCGAATAAACTACAATCTTTCCTCCTGGCATACACCAGGCATTTACCTCTTTATTGTCTACAAGTTTATATTCCCAGCGATAATCTTTTAAATATTGTGATTGCCCTAAATAAGTCAAATATTTTTCAGCAGCAGCTTTAATTTTTGAACCAACAGTTTCTACCCTTTTTGCATCTGCAGTTCCTGTTATTACCTTATTTTCAGATATGAATTGACTATATTGTTGAAAAGATGATGGAAATAATTCACTGTTCGAAACAAAATTTAAATTTTGTTTTCCTGTAATTGGATTTGTAGCACAACTATAGACTACAACAGCTGTAAAAAGCCCTAATATTAAACGTTTTTTCATGATATTGATATTTTAAACACACACAAAAATACAAATATTATTAAGTTTAGTTTTACATAATTTCTTAAAAAAATAATAGAATTTACTTATTCGCCACTAATATGCAGTTCACTAAATTCTTTGTCAACAAGTAAGAAATGATTTTCATCAAAGGCAGCTTTATCAAACTCTATCTTTTCATTATCTATTTCAATTTCCGTAACTGTAAAAGGTAATCCAATTAGATTAATTTTGTATTTAGTATATGGCGTATCAAATTTTCCTTCTTTATGCAATTGAATAATCAGTTCCTTTTCTTTACCAATAGTTCTGAAAGATAAAAAGCTGTAACGTCCCTTTTTATAATCGTATCCATCCTGGGCATCTTCATAAACTACTGATTTTTCTTTTCCGTTTTTATAATATAAATCCAGTGTTAATTCATCAAATTCTAATTCTCCAACATATTGCTGAACCGGATATTTTGGAATAATCGCACCTGCTTTTACAAATACCGGAATTTCATCAAATTTAGTATCAACCCAAACTTCTCTTCCTCCGGTTGCAAACTCATTTGTCCAATAGTTATACCATTCACCTCTTGGAATATACATACGTCTGCCTAAAGCATTAGGTTCAAGAATTGGACATACCAAAATTTGATTTCCAAAGATAAACTCATCATTTCTGTAATGTGTTTGTGTATCTTCCTGATCATAATAAACCAACGGTTTTAGCATAGGAACTCCTTCCTCTATATATTGCCAGAACATGGTATATAAATAAGGCAGCAATTGATAACGCAGGCTCACAAATTTTCGGGTAATATTGATTACTTCTTCATCAAAAGCCCACGGTTCCTGATTACCGTGATCGCCTGAAGAATGCGTTCTGCAAAACGGATGAAATACGCCTAACTGAATCCAACGCGCATATAATTCGCCTGTTGGCTGTTCTGCAAAACCTCCAATATCTGATCCTGTGAACCCCATTCCTGAAATACACATTCTCTGCACCTGAATGTTTGCAATCCATAAATGTTCCCAGGTTGCAACGTTATCTCCTGTCCACGATGATGTATAACGCTGAGCGCCAGAATACGCCGATCTTGTAATTACAAATGGACGTTTTGGATAAGCAAATCTTTTTACGCCATGATAAGTGGCTCTTGCCATTTGCGTACCATAAATATTATGTGCTTTTCTGTGACTGCAGGGATTTCCATCATAAGAGTGACGAACATCCATCGGGAAAGTTTTATTCGGAACCTCCATAACCGCAGGTTCATTCATATCGTTCCAAACCCCTTTTACGCCGATATCTGAAATTAATTCTTTAAATAATCCTGCCCACCATTCTCTAACTACGGGATTTGTATAATCCGGAAAATTACATTCTCCCGGCCAGACTTTTCCTTTCATGTAAGGTCCATCGGCTCTTTTGCAGAAATAATCTTTTTCTAAAGCTTCTTTATAAACCCAGTAATCTTTATCGATTTTAATTCCTGGATCAATGATTACAACGGTTTTAAAACCATCTTCGGCTAATTCAGCAACCATTCGTTTTGGATCCGGAAAATAATCTTTGCTCCAGGTAAAACATCGGAAACCTTCCATATAATCAATATCCAGATAAATGGCATCACAGGGGATTTTAAGTTCCCTAAATTTCGAAGTAATTTCTTTTACTTTACTTTCTGGATAATAACTCCATTTGCATTGGTGATATCCTAAAACCCAAAGTGGCGGAAGTTCCGGTTTTCCTGTCAAATCCGTATATGTTGTAACGACATCCTGCATTTGCGGACCGTAAATAAAGTAGTAATTCATTTCACCGCCTTCGGCCCAAAAACTGGTTACGTTTCTTCTTTCCTGACAAAAATCAAAGAAAGTCCTAAAAGTATTGTCGAAGAAAATTCCGTATGATTGCTTGTTTTGAAGCCCAATATAAAAAGGAACTACTTTATATAAAGGATCCTGTTCTTTTTGATAAGCATATTGATCTGTTGCAAAATTTTCTAGTCTTTTGCCTTTTAAATTCATTTGAGTGGCTTTGTCACCAAGACCGTAAAAACATTCACCATCTTTAGATGATTTACTCATTTTTACAATATTTCCGCCATATTCATAACTTTCTTCCCAATGAAAACCAAGTTCATCTTCAAGAATCAGAAGATCATTTAAATCATAAATAGACAAACGAAGATCAGCTTTTTGAATCTTGCATTTTACTTTACTGGTTCTAATCTGAAAATAAGTTTCTTCTTCAGTAAGTTCTAAAAAATTATAGCCGTGAAGCTGCGTTTTATCAATTGCATATGAAAAATCATTACTAAAATATCCTTTTGTAGTAAATCGAAACCGAATTAAGCTGTCTCGAAGAATGGTGACTTTTAAGATTACTTTATTATCTGTATTAAAAAAAATCGTATCGCCTTCATGTTCGTACGAAACAATTTTTGAAGGATATAAATCACCTTTATATTCTAATGATGTATTTGTAATCATAATGCAAATGAATTAATTATAAAATGCTAAATAGCTCTTTCAAACATACAAAAAAAGCTTTTAAACGTGTATCATTATAAGGTTTATTCACGAAAACGTTTTTTCTGAATGAGTACTAAATTATGATTCAAAAAATGACAATTCGATAATTTAAAAACGTAAAAATGACAAAATTGTATTTCAAAAAATGATGATCTTTTTATGCGAAAGAATAAACGGTAACACTCAATGGAGGCAAAATTAATTCTACAGAATAATCCCTTCCATCATAAGGCACCGATTCTATTTTTAACGGCTTAGAATTTCCAACTCCGCTGCCGCCATAAATAGCAGCATCACTATTAAAAATCTCTTGTAATTTTCCTTTTTGTGGAATTCCGATTCTATAATTTTCTCTTACCACTTGCGTGAAATTACAAACCACGATTACATTTTCTTTAGAATCATTACCTTTTCGGATATACGATAAAACCGCATTTTGATGATCCGTATAATTAATCCATTCAAAACCTTCGCCTGTAAATTGTTTTTCATACAAAGCAGGCCTGGTTTTATATAATTGGTTCAAATCCGTAATTAACTTTTTTATTCCGGAATGATAATCGTATTGCAATAAATGCCAGTCCAGACTTTTCTCAAAATTCCATTCATCACTCTGACCAAATTCTGAACCCATAAATAATAATTTGGTTCCCGGATGCGTAAACATATACCCGTACAACAACCTTAAATTGGCAAATTTCTGCCATTCATCACCAGGCATTTTATTGGCAATAGATTTTTTTCCGTAAACGACTTCATCATGAGAAAACGGCAACATAAAGTTTTCCGTAAAGGCATAAGTCATCGAAAATGTCAAATCATTCTGATGGTATTTTCTATAAACTGTTTCCTTCTGAAAATATTTTAAAGTATCATGCATCCAGCCCATCATCCATTTCATCCCAAAACCTAACCCACCTGTAAATGTTGGACGAGAAACCATCGGAAAAGAAGTACTTTCTTCTGCAATTGTTTGAACTCCATCAAAATTAGCATAGATAACTTCATTAAATTCTTTAAGAAAACTAATGGTGTCCAGATTTTCTCTTCCGCCAAAAATATTAGGTTCCCACTCGCCTTCTTTTCTGGAATAATCAAGATATAACATCGAAGCAACGGCATCAACACGTAAACCGTCAACATGATAATGCTGCAGCCAAAAAACCGCATTGCTTATTAAAAAAGCCCGAACTTCATTACGTCCATAATTAAAAACAAGACTTTTCCAATCCGGATGATATCCTTTTCTGCGGTCCGGATGTTCGTATAAATGTGATCCATCAAAAAATCCCAATCCATGTGCATCATCTGGAAAATGAGACGGAACCCAGTCTAAAATTACACCAATGCCAGCCTGATGCAATTTGTCAACCAAAACCATAAAATCCTGTGGTTTTCCAAATCGGGAAGTTGGGGCAAAATATCCCGTTAACTGATATCCCCATGAAGGATCATAAGGATATTCCATAATTGGCATAAATTCTACATGAGTAAAACCCGTTTCTTTTACGTAGTTCACCAAATCATCAGCAAGTTCTAAATAAGTCAAAAAACGATTATGATCGGCTCGTTTCCAGGACCCTAAATGGACTTCATAAACCGAATATGGTTTATCCAGACCATTTTTTTCCTGACGGGATTGCATCCAGTTTTCATCTTTCCAGTTATAATCCAAGTCCCAAACAACAGAAGCTGTATGAGGCGGTTTTTCGCAATATAATGAGAAAGGATCTGCTTTTTCAGTAACAATTCCGTCAATACTCGACTCAATTTTATATTTATACAAGGAACCTTTGGCAATATCAGGAATAAAACCTTCCCAAATTCCCGAAGAATCCCAACGAACTTGCAAGAAATATTCACCTTGTGTCCAATAATTAAAATCGCCAACAACTGAAACAGATTGAGCCGTTGGAGCCCAAACCGCAAAATAAACGCCTTTTACTCCATTAACTTCAATTAAATGCGCTCCTAATTTTTCATACAATTTGAAGTGTTTTCCTGCTTTGAATAAATCAATATCAAAATCAGTAAATAAAGAGTGCGTGATTACTTTCGCCATGTTTGTTTTTTATAATTGGAATTTGGTGTTTTTTTATTGGAATCTCATTTATATTTATTCAATTCTAAAATTATCAGACAAAACAGCTCCTTTTTTAATAACAACAATGCCGTCTTTTATACTGTATAATTCATTGGCAAAATTATCTAAATGCTTTCCACCGCTTATATGTACATTGTTTCCAATTCGTACATTTTTGTCAATTAAAGCATTTTGTATGAAACAATTCTCTCCAATTCCAACATGAATTTTATTGATACTTGCTTCACGATTCAATTCGTCTAAATCCTGATAAAAATCGTTGCCCATTACATAACAATTTTCAAGTACAGTTCCTGATCCAATTCTGGAGCGAATACCAATTACAGAACTTTTAATTTCTTTTGCATTAATAATACAGCCTTCAGAAATCAGCGATTGATTGATATTTGAATTTCTAAATTTTGATGGAGGCAATAATCTTGGTCTGGTGAAAATTTTATTGTCATTGTCAAATAAATTAAATTCGGGAATATCAGCTGTTAAACCAATATTTGCTTCAAAAAATGATTCAATATTTCCAATATCCGTCCAATAACCTTCATATTGATAACTTAAAATTTTATGTTTTCCAACAGCTTCCGGTATGATTTCTTTTCCAAAATCTTTCGTTTCCGGATCAGCCATTAAATCTTCCAATAACTGTCTGTTAAAAATATAAATTCCCATAGAGGCAAGATATTTCTTCCCTTTCTCCTGCATGTGTTCGCTTACTTCAGATTCCCATTGAGGCAATAATGATGCATCTGGTTTTTCAATAAAAGCATGAATATTATTTTCATGATCCGTTTTTAGAATTCCAAATTCCGGTGCATCTTTAGCATTTACTGGCAAAGTGGCAATAGAAATCTCAGCATCAGCTGCAATATGCGCTTCTAACATTTCGTTAAAATCCATTTGATACAACTGATCGCCGGATAAAATTAAAGCGTGATCAAATTCGTGTTTAAGAAAATGCGACATACATTGTCGAACGGCATCAGCTGTTCCCTGAAACCATGTTGGGTTATCCGGAGTTTGTTCAGCTGCCAAAATATCGACAAATGACTGACTGAAAATACTAAAATTAAACGTGTTTTTGATATGCGCGTTTAATGATGCTGAATTAAATTGTGTCAACACAAAAATTTTAAAAATATCTGAATTGATACAATTTGAAATAGGAATATCCACCAATCGGTATTTTCCTCCAATTGGAACTGCAGGTTTAGATCTCGTTTCTGTTAATGGATATAAACGTGATCCTTGTCCTCCGCCTAAAATAATAGCAATTACATTTTTCTTTTTAAATTTCATTTTTTTCAATTATTAGGTTGTATATCTCGATATATTCTTGGCAAACTCTTTCCCAGGAATGATCTGTTGCCATTCCTGTTTTTCTAATTTTGTTGAAATTAATTGTATCATCATATAACTTTACGGCGCGATTTATAGAATATAAAATATCACCAACTGAAGCCTGATCATGACAAATTCCGTTTCCATTATCTCCAAAATCAATTACTGTATCACGTAAACCTCCGGTTCGTCTTACTATCGGAACAGTTCCGTATCGCAACGCATACATTTGATTTAGTCCACAAGGTTCAACTCTTGAAGGCATTAAAATATAATCTGATCCGGAATAAATCAAATGCGCTAATTCTTCATTATACCCTATAAAAACATTATAATTTCCTTTATAATCATTACGCAATTGTACTAATTGCGATTCAATTTCAGCATTTCCTGAACCTAAAATCAGAATATTTATATCTTCAAAATTTTCAGATAAAGCTAATGCCGAAGCATGTGGCAATAAATCACCACCTTTTTCTTCAAATAAACGTCCAATAAAACTAAATAATGGTTTTGTAGGGTCTAATTCAAATTGCTCACAAAGCTTTTCTTTATTTTTTTGTTTTCCGATTTCAAAACTATCAATTGAATAATTTTCTACAATCATTTTATCTTTCGCCGGATCCCAAACTTCAATATCAATCCCATTTAAAATTCCCTTAGACTTGCTTCGAACCGAATTAAACAATGATTCTAAACCGTTCGCTGAGATGTTAATTTCATTCAAATAACTTGGTGAAACAGTTGTCACAGCGTGTGCACATTTAATTCCTACCGCCAAAGAATTTAGAGAATTATTCCATTCTAAAAAGCCAACGTGAATCAAATCAAATTCCGGCAGATAATGCAATTTGTCAAAGCCAAACCAACCTTGATACAAGCCATTATGAATTGTAATTACCGTTTTTACCGTTCTCAATGCCTCATATTTATAGGCATATTTAATCAAAAACGGAATTATCCCAGTGTGGTGATCGTGACAATTAACAATATCCGGAACGGTTTTGCGTGCTAAAATCCAATCTAGTGTTGCTATTTGAAAAGATATAAATCGTTCAATATCGTCTTCATATCCATAAACATTTGGACGATCAAACAACTCATTTATTTCTATCAGATATAATTCGTAACCTAACTTATCCGTAGTTTCTTTTAATACACTAAACGGAAAATCAAAATTTCCTAATTTCACTGTTCCCCAATGTACGCACTCAAAATCATTCTCATTTTTAAACTTTGTATCATACGCAGGAACTACAACCCTAACTTTATGTCCGGCATTCATCTGATATTTAGGCAATGCGCCCACAACATCAGCCAGACCTCCAACTTTTGCCATAGGATAACATTCAGCACTTATATGAAATATTTCCATTGTAGAAATTTATAAACGTATTATTAAATCAATTCGTGAATTATTTTTTTAGTAAACATCTATTAATATGCTACTTTTATGTTTTTTAAATTTAGGAAAAAATAAATAAAATTAAGGCTTCAAAAAAAAATTAGTGATATGACAAAAAAGACTAATAATCCTACTCAATCTTTAAAAATTCCACAGTTTATCATATTATCCAGTAAAATATGCGCTTTAATCTCAACTAAATTAGTCACTAAATATGCCGCAAGACTTTTTACTACACCAATAAAACACAAAGTTCCCAAAAGAGAATTGGAAATGGATCATAAAAGCATTCAAAAAATACTTTTCGTTCCTGCAATTCAAAAAAACATAGTAACGTATGAATACGGAAAAAGTGATCATAAAATCTTATTAGTTCACGGATGGTCCGGACGTGGAACCCAACTGTTCAAAATAGCAGATGAATTATTAAAAAATGGATATTCAACCATTAGTTTTGATGCGCCTGCTCATGGAAAATCGTTGGGTAAAACTACCATAATGTCTGAATTTATTCTTTCTGTATTAGAAATAGAAAAACAATACGGTCCTTTCGAAATTGCAATTGGTCATTCATTGGGAGGAATGTCTGTATTAAATGCTATAAAGGATGGCCTAAAAGTAAATAAAGCAGTAATAATTGGCAGTGGAGATATTGTACAGGATATTTTAGACGAGTTTATTTCAAAATTAGGATTGAAACCAAAAATTAGTGAAAATTTACGTGATCTTTTTGAGAATAAATATCATGTAAAAATGGATGATTTTTCAGCTTACAGAGCTGCACAAAAAATAAAAACTCCTGTTTTAGTGATTCATGACAAGGACGATCCTGAAGTTTCCGTAAAAGCTGGAATTCACATTCATAATAACCTTGAAAATGGAAGTTTATTTTTAACAGAAGGATTAGGACATAGAAAAATTCTAGGAAATCAAAATGTTATAAAAAAAGTTATTGATTTTATAAATATTTAATTTTGAGAAAGTTGTAATTTTATTATTCAATTTTAAAAAAACTAAAATGGATTTATTTGGAGAAACAGCAAATTGGGAAACTGCACTAAAACCCCTTTTAAAAAAATACAAAGGTAAAAGTCATCCTTTAGAGTATCAAAATACATATCAGTTATTGGTAATGGTAGTTTTATCGGCACAGGATTCTGATGCCAACATCAATAAAATTGCTCCTGCTTTATTTGCTAAATTTCCAACGCTAAAAAGTTTATCCAAAGCAGATTCCGAAACTTTTACACCTTTTATAAGCAAGGTTAGAAATTATCCAACAAAAGCAGGATGGCTTTTAGAAATCGCCAAAACTATTCAAAATGACAAAGACATACCTTTGACAATGCAGGGATTAACAGCCTTAAAAGGTGTTGGCAGAAAATCTGCTAATGTGATAATGAGAGAAACTAATCAGCCGGCTGAAGGTATTATTGCCGATTTACATGTTATTCGGGTTGCTCCAAGAATTGGAATAATTAAAGAAAGTAAAGATGGGAATAAAGTAGAAAAAGAATTAATGCAAGCGTTGCCAAAATCTATCTGGTCAGAAATTGGGATGGCAATTTCATTTCATGGAAGAGAAACCTGCAGACCAAAACCCAAATGTGAAGAATGTTTAATTGCAGATTATTGTCATTATTATTTAACTCAAGTAATATAAAATTTACGATTTCCTTCTCGTATCAATCAAATAAATAATCTTCCAGACATCATTTTCTTTAAATAAAGTAAAAGTATTTACTCCTGAATGACTCAATTTATCATTTAAATAAAATTCATAAGGTGCCCAAACATGAGCCATTGTACCATCAATTTGAATGTTATAACTCAAATTTTTTTCCTGAAATTTCATATTTGACGGAATTGAAACAATCGATTTATAAAATTCATTTGCTGAATCATCAGATAATTTGTTTGCTTTAGTTTTACTTTCACTAATGGATTGCAGAATAATTTTAGAAGAACAAACCGATTGTATTTTTATCGTATCCTTTTGATGAAATCCATCAAAAAAGATCTCAATACTTTTTTGAACTTCTTGTTTCTGTGCATTTGCAGCAATACCCAAGAATAATAAAATTATGATATAAAACTTCATAATAGAATAGATTAAAATTCAAATCTAATATAATAAATTCTAAACAGAAAAGACTAATATTAATTTGGCATTAAACCTTATCTCTTGAGAATCGCTTTATCAGTATAATTCTACAGTATTTTTCAAATAATAGATTCTCAGAGACTTGTTTTCTCATTATATACCTCTTAATATTCTAATAACTATGGTGTTCACCTATAGGGCCAGGCTGTTCGCTAAATTTTTTGTGAGCAAATTTTTGGTCAGGACAAGAAGTTTAGGCTGTCACAAACAGGCTTCCATCCCTAAACAAAATCCGGGTAAAAGAAGTTTATTTTCCAAAAGAGAAGAAAAATAAAAACCGAATAAAATCAAAAAGTTTTATAAAATAAAAAACCATTAGTTAGAATAGGGTTTTTCAAAGAAAGGCGCCCCCCCCCGATAGCTATCGGGGCTCCCGCATAATTGCAATATTTTATAAAACAAAAAACCCCATTCGTTAGAATAGGGTTTTTCAAATAAAGGCGACGACATACTCTCCCACATAACTGCAGTACCATCTGCGCAGGCGGGCTTAACTACTCTGTTCGGGATGGGAAGAGGTGAGCCCCGCCGCAATAACCACCTTAAGGTTGTTAGTCTAAAGTCACAAGTCTTAAAGTATAAAAGTCTTTTGACTTTATGACTTTAATCTTTCGACTTAAAGACTGCTCGCGTCGAGCAAATATCTTAACATACTGAGATAAAGAAAAGTATTTTTATTTATTATTTTTAGAAAGTTTCTTCCTCCCGTCTTTTGGACGGGAGGAAAAGGGTGTACATAAGCTTACGGATTATTAGTACTACTCGACTATGACATTACTGCCTTTACATCTATAGCCTATCAACGTGGTCATCTTCCACGATCCTTAAAAGAAATCTCATCTTGTGGTGGGTTTCGCGCTTATATGCTTTCAGCGCTTATCCCTTCCAAACGTAGCTACTCTGCGGTGCCCCTGGCGGGACAACAGATACACTAGAGGTTTGTCCAATTCGGTCCTCTCGTACTAGAATCAGATCCACTCAAATTTCTAACGCCCACAGTAGATAGAGACCGAACTGTCTCACGACGTTCTGAACCCAGCTCGCGTGCCACTTTAATGGGCGAACAGCCCAACCCTTGGGACCTTCTCCAGCCCCAGGATGTGACGAGCCGACATCGAGGTGCCAAACCCCCCCGTCGATATGAGCTCTTGGGGGAGATCAGCCTGTTATCCCCGGCGTACCTTTTATCCTTTGAGCGATGGCCCTTCCATGCGGAACCACCGGATCACTATGCTCTACTTTCGTACCTGATCGACCTGTATGTCTCTCAGTCAAGCTCCCTTATGCCATTGCACTCTACGCACGGTTACCAAGCGTACTGAGGGAACCTTTAGAAGCCTCCGTTACTCTTTTGGAGGCGACCACCCCAGTCAAACTACCCACCAAGCAATGTCCCCCGCAAAACGGGGTTAGGCCTCAGATAAACAAAGGGTTGTATTTCAACAATGACTCCACAACGCCTGGCGACGCCGCTTCATAGTCTCCAACCTATCCTACACATCATTTATCCAAGGTCAATACTAAGCTATAGTAAAGGTGCACAGGGTCTTTTCGTCCCACTGCGGGTAAACGGCATCTTCACCGTTACTACAATTTCACCGAGCTCATGGCTGAGACAGTGTCCAGATCGTTACACCATTCGTGCAGGTCGGAACTTACCCGACAAGGAATTTCGCTACCTTAGGACCGTTATAGTTACGGCCGCCGTTTACTGGGGCTTCAATTCAATGCTTCTCCGAAGATAACATCTCCTCTTAACCTTCCAGCACCGGGCAGGTGTCAGGCCCTATACTTCATCTTACGATTTTGCAGAGCCCTGTGTTTTTGATAAACAGTCGCCTGGACCTCTTCACTGCGGCCCTGTATTGCTACAGGGCGACCCTTCTCCCGAAGTTACGGGTCTATTTTGCCTAATTCCTTAGCCATGAATCTCTCGAGCACCTTAGGATTCTCTCCTCAACTACCTGTGTCGGTTTACGGTACTGGTACTAATTACCTGAAGTTTAGAGGTTTTTCTTGGAAGCCCTTAGGCGCACTATCTCTTTGTCCGAAGACGCCGAGTACTATCGTATTTCCCCAAGACGCGTGGATTTGCCTGCGCATCTTATAGGTAGGTACTTCAACGAACTATTCCGTCAGTTCGCGGCGCTTTCATCACTCCGTCACCCCATCACAGTAATTAGTAGTACGGGAATATTAACCCGTTGGCCATCGACTGTCCCTTTCGGGTTCGCCTTAGGACCAGACTAACCCACAGCTGATTAGCATAGCTGTGGAAACCTTAGTTTTTCGGTGTGCGGGTTTCTCGCCCGCATTATCGTTACTTATGCCTACATTTTCTTTTCCAGCCGGTCCAGCATACCTGACGATACACCTTCAACCCTGCTGGAATGCTCCCCTACCACTTAGAGTAAACTCTAAATCCATAGCTTCGGTAATACGCTTATGCCCGATTATTATCCATGCTCGTCCGCTCGACTAGTGAGCTGTTACGCACTCTTTAAATGAATGGCTGCTTCCAAGCCAACATCCTAGCTGTCTGGGCAGACAAACCTCGTTCTTTCAACTTAGCGTATATTTGGGGACCTTAGCTGATGGTCTGGGTTCTTTCCCTCTCGGACTTGGACCTTAGCACCCAAGCCCTCACTGTTATGAAACATTATATAGCATTCGGAGTTTGTCAGGAATTGGTAGGCGGTGAAGCCCCCGCATCCAATCAGTAGCTCTACCTCTATATAACTTTACGCATAACGCTGCACCTAAATGCATTTCGGGGAGTACGAGCTATTTCCGAGTTTGATTGGCCTTTCACCCCTACCCACAGGTCATCCGAAGACTTTTCAACGTCAACCGGTTCGGACCTCCACACTGTGTTACCAGCGCTTCATCCTGCCCATGGGTAGATCACACGGTTTCGCGTCTAACACTACTGACTAAAGCGCCCTATTCAGACTCGCTTTCGCTACGGATCCGTGGCTTAACCACTTAACCTTGCCAGCAACGTTAACTCGTAGGCTCATTATGCAAAAGGCACGCCGTCACCCCACGAAAGGGCTCCGACCGCTTGTAAGCGTATGGTTTCAGGATCTATTTCACTCCGTTATTCACGGTTCTTTTCACCTTTCCCTCACGGTACTGGTTCACTATCGGTCTCTCAGGAGTATTTAGCCTTAGCGGATGGTCCCGCCAAATTCAGACAGGGTTTCACGTGCCCCGCCCTACTCAGGATACCACTATCTATTATACTCGTTACCCATACGGGACTATCACCCTCTTTGGTGTCGCTTTCCAGCAACTTCCGGTTCCTTGTACATAAAATATCGTGGTCCTACAACCCCAGAATTGCCGTAACAACACTGGTTTGGGCTAATCCGCGTTCGCTCGCCACTACTTACGGAATCACTTTTGTTTTCTTCTCCTCCGCCTACTTAGATGTTTCAGTTCAGCGGGTTTGCCCACCTATCGGTGTACTATGTCTTCAACATAGTGGGTTGCCCCATTCAGGTATCTACGGATCAATCGGTGTGTGCCCGTCCCCGTAGCTTTTCGCAGCTTATCACGCCTTTCATCGCCTCTGAGAGCCAAGGCATCCCCCATACGCCCTTATTTTGCTTATTGTACCAATCATAAATTAATATGACCGTTTTTTTTTGTCTTTTATTACTCGTATCGCTACTCATAACAAAAAACGCTTTCTACTTTTTATTATTTTCTTATCTCAATATGTCAATGAACTTTACGGGCTTCGCGCTTTACGCACTAGGCTTTAAGCTTACAGCCTATGGCTTATAGCTTTTTGTGGAGAATAACGGAGTCGAACCGTTGACCTCCTGCGTGCAAGGCAGGCGCTCTAGCCAGCTGAGCTAATCCCCCTTTTTAATTAAAAATTAAAAATCGTGAATTAAAAATTATGAACTTTTTGATTCTTAATCTTTCAACTTCTAAAATTTCCTTTTTTTTAAGTTTGCAGTCTTTTTAGTTTGTTGTTTTTTCTTATAACTTACAATTCATAATTTATAATCAACAATTTAAAAAGTAGTCCCGGGCAGACTCGAACTGCCGACCCCTACATTATCAGTGTAGTACTCTAACCAGCTGAGCTACGAGACTCTGTTTTACTTAAAATTTAGTATTTGAACTAACAGCAAGAGTAATGAAATTTTGTGATTCAGAACCTTCAAGATTAACATCTTTTTTCCCCATCGTGCATTACTGCTAACAATTGGGGCTCTAGAAAGGAGGTGTTCCAGCCGCACCTTCCGGTACGGCTACCTTGTTACGACTTAGCCCTAGTTACCAGTTTTACCCTAGGCAGCTCCTTGCGGTCACCGACTTCAGGCACCCCCAGCTTCCATGGCTTGACGGGCGGTGTGTACAAGGCCCGGGAACGTATTCACCGGATCATGGCTGATATCCGATTACTAGCGATTCCAGCTTCACGGAGTCGAGTTGCAGACTCCGATCCGAACTGTGACCGGTTTTATAGATTCGCTCCTGGTCGCCCAGTGGCTGCTCTCTGTACCGGCCATTGTAGCACGTGTGTAGCCCAAGGCGTAAGGGCCGTGATGATTTGACGTCATCCCCACCTTCCTCACAGTTTGCACTGGCAGTCTTGTTAGAGTTCCCGACATGACTCGCTGGCAACTAACAACAGGGGTTGCGCTCGTTATAGGACTTAACCTGACACCTCACGGCACGAGCTGACGACAACCATGCAGCACCTTGTAAATTGTCTTGCGAAAGTTCTGTTTCCAAAACGGTCAATCTACATTTAAGCCTTGGTAAGGTTCCTCGCGTATCATCGAATTAAACCACATGCTCCACCGCTTGTGCGGGCCCCCGTCAATTCCTTTGAGTTTCATTCTTGCGAACGTACTCCCCAGGTGGGATACTTATCACTTTCGCTTAGCCACTGAGTTTGCACCCAACAGCTAGTATCCATCGTTTACGGCGTGGACTACCAGGGTATCTAATCCTGTTCGCTACCCACGCTTTCGTCCATCAGCGTCAATCCATTAGTAGTAACCTGCCTTCGCAATTGGTATTCCATGTAATCTCTAAGCATTTCACCGCTACACTACATATTCTAGTTACTTCCTAATAATTCAAGTTTAACAGTATCAATGGCCGTTCCACCGTTGAGCGATGGGCTTTCACCACTGACTTATTAAACCGCCTACGGACCCTTTAAACCCAATGATTCCGGATAACGCTTGGATCCTCCGTATTACCGCGGCTGCTGGCACGGAGTTAGCCGATCCTTATTCTTACGATACCGTCAAGCTGCTTCACGAAGCAGTGTTTCTTCTCGTATAAAAGCAGTTTACAATCCATAGGACCGTCATCCTGCACGCGGCATGGCTGGATCAGGCTTGCGCCCATTGTCCAATATTCCTCACTGCTGCCTCCCGTAGGAGTCTGGTCCGTGTCTCAGTACCAGTGTGGGGGATCTCCCTCTCAGGACCCCTACCCATCGTAGCCTTGGTAAGCCGTTACCTTACCAACTAGCTAATGGGACGCATGCTCATCTTTTACCGTTGTGACTTTAATATAATCCCGATGCCGAGTCTATATACTATGAGGTATTAATCCAAATTTCTCTGGGCTATCCCTCTGTAAAAGGTAGATTGCATACGCGTTACGCACCCGTGCGCCGGTCTCTGCTTCCGAAGAAACATACCCCTCGACTTGCATGTGTTAAGCCTGCCGCTAGCGTTCATCCTGAGCCAGGATCAAACTCTTCATCGTATATTGTCTGTTCCGATAAATCGGAACTAATTATTATGCGATGCTTCTCTATCGGTTCTTCTCGAATCTCGCGATTCCTTTACTCTTATTCTTTTGCCCTAACATCTCTGTTAAAGCGGCTGTCAATTCAATATGTCTACGAACGTGTCTTTCAATCTTGTTTCGCTTGTGTTTCAAAGCGGGTGCAAAAGTAGAAAACTTATTTTAATCCGGCAAATGTTTTTTGAAGTTTTTTTTAAGAAAATTTTACTTTCCTTTTTCCTCCTAAACCTTGCCAATCTCTCAATGAACTTTCCCTGTTTTGCGGGGTGCAAATGTAACTTCTGTTTTTAAATCTCACAAGCTTTTTTGAATCTTTTTTGAAAAAAAATTTTCATACTAAATTCGTTTGCCTGTCAGTATTTCAGTGAACGTCTGTCGTTGTTGCGGGTGCAAAAGTACCACCTTTATTTACATTTACAAGGGTTTTTATTATATATTTTCCATCTTTTTTATAACTCACTGGTATCATGTTTTTTACAGGGCAAAGTTTTTTTTCTTCCTTTTTGGGTTGGACTGTTTGGGGTGGCTTTTTCGGGCTTTGCCACGAAATACCAAGGCTCAAAGTTTCTTTGCCCTGTTTTTTTTTAATCGCGCAAAGGCGCAAAGACGCCAAATTTTATACTTCTGCCCAGGATTTTCTTTTGGAAACCTATGCCCTAGCCCCGATAGTCCCGAAGCCTCGGGAGGAAATCCTTTTGCTTTTTTCTTTAAAAAGCAAAAGATTGGAACGGATAGCGGGAAATAGCTCCTAATTCAAATCATAAACTTTTTAAATTGCTTCGACTTCGCTCAGCAGGACAAAATAGTTCTCATTATATATAGGTGCAAAAATAAACCCGACGGGTTTTTAAAAACTGTCGGGTTGGGTATGTGAGATTATTTTACTCTTATTATAGTATAGCTATACTTATATATAAGGAAGAACTATTTTTTACTGGCTTCTTTTGCTTTTGCTTCCCAGTGATTCATTAGGTCGTCGTAGTTTACCGGATTGGCAGCTTTTTGGTTTGTTAAGCGGCCAGACTCGAAAGCACGTTGAAGAATGGTTTCTATTAAATAATCTTCGTTGACTTCATAGGGTTTGTATTCGGCTTTTAAACTTATGTCGAATAAATTGGCGGTGGTATTGGAGACAAAGGCTTTGAAACCGCTTTTTAAGGTTCGGATTAATTCGTAAGTTGTGATTCCGGTTTGTCTGTGAACTAGTTTTACAAGTATTTGTCCTTGTCTGCGGGAAAGTTTTTTAAGTCTGTCTTCGAATTCATTATTCAGATAGTCTTCTACGATCTTAAAATACTTTTTCTTTTCGCGATTGGTTTTCAAACGCGCCATTCCCTGATTTAAGGCTGTCAAGCGATCGGCAGCTAATCTAGCATATGGATAAACTTTATAAACTCGATTTTGAAGAATCATGAATTGCTTTTGCGCTTCGGGATCTAGTTTTTCTTTAGATATAATAATCTCTGGCAATTCTATGGTGTCGTTTAAAATAGAATCTTGTTCGGTAAGTACGTAGCCCATTTCCTGATTGGGTTTAGGAGTAACTTGGGCTTGACTTGTGAAGGAAATCAATATAAAAAATAAAATACTGCAGGTAAATCTCATGGAGTCATAATTTAAATGTAAAATTATATATTTATACACAACTCTAATACCAAATTTATAAATTAGCCAAAAAATATTTTTATGAGCACAGAATCTATCTTAAAAGATACCTCAATTGCTTTCCTGGAAAGCTACCTTAACAACGCCTCTCCTACCGGTTATGAAAGCGAAGGGCAAAAACTTTGGATGAATTATTTGAAACCTTATGTTGACACTTTTATTACCGATACTTACGGAACGGCTGTTGGAGTGATTAATCCTGATGCACCTTTTAAGGTTGTTATTGAAGGTCATGCCGATGAAATTTCGTGGTATGTAAATTATATTACTGATGATGGTTTATTGTATGTAATTCGTAATGGAGGTTCTGATCACCAGATTGCGCCATCAAAAAGGGTTCATATTCATACCAAAAAAGGTATTGTAAAAGGTGTTTTTGGATGGCCTGCAATTCATACGCGTTTGCGCGATAAGGAGGAGTCTCCAAAAATCAGTAATATTTTTATTGATTTAGGCTGCGAAACCAAAGAGCAGGTTCTCGAAATGGGCGTTCACGTAGGTTGTGTGATTACTTATCCTGACGAATTTATGATTCTGAACGGTAATAAATTCGTTTGCCGTGCTATTGACAATCGAATGGGCGGTTTTATGATTGCTGAAGTTGCGCGTTTATTGCACGAGAATAAAAAAACACTTCCGTTTGGATTATATATCGTAAACTCGGTTCAGGAAGAAATTGGTCTTCGTGGTGCTGAAATGATTGCTCAGACTATTAAACCAAATGTGGCTATTGTGACAGATGTTTGCCACGATACGACAACGCCTATGATTGACAAAAAAGTAGAGGGTGATCTTAAAATGGGAAAAGGTCCCGTGATTGCTTATGCTCCGGCTGTTCAGAATAAACTTCGTGATTTGATTGTTGATACTGCTGAGGAAAATAAAATTCCGTTTCAGCGTCATGCATCTTCGCGCGCGACCGGAACTGATACTGATGCTTTTGCTTACAGTAATGGCGGTGTAGCATCGGCATTGATTTCATTACCGTTGCGTTATATGCATACGACTGTAGAAATGGTTCATAGAGAAGATGTTGAAAATGTGATTCAGTTGATTTATGAATCATTATTGAAAATTGAAAATAATGAAACTTTTTCTTATTTTAAATAAGAAGGATATAAAAACGTAAATTCGGTTATTGTTGCAATAACCGAATTTACTAATTACAAAAGCATGAAAATATTACTACTCGAAGACGATTTTACTTTATCTAAAGAAATCTCTGCATTCTTTACTTCAAAAGAATTCGAGTGTTTCCCGTATTATGACGGCTCATTATTACTCAAAAAATATGCTCCGTACGAATATGATTTAATTGTTCTGGATATTAATGTTCCGGGAGTTAACGGAATTGAAGTTTGCAAAGGCATCAGGGAAATTGACAAAAAGACACCTATAATTATGCTGACAGCTTTTAGTGAAATTGAAGACAAACTGGCTTCGTTTGATAATGGCGCAGATGATTATTTGGTTAAACCTTTTCATTTTGATGAATTATATGCCCGAATTTCTTCTCTGTTAAGGCGAAAAGACATTCCGCAGCAAACTGATACCAAAATTGTTATTGAAGATTTAGAAATTCTGGAAGAGGATATGAAAGTTTTTCGCTCCGGCGAAGAAATTAAACTAACTCCAAAGGAATTTAAATTGATTTCTATTTTGGCTCATGCCAAAGGAAAAGTGTTGTCTAAACAATTTATTGCCGAGAAACTTTGGGATTATCATATTGAAACCAATCAGAATACGATTGAAGTTTATATTAATTTTTTGAGAAAGAAAATTGATAAAGACCATGAAATAAAACTTATCCGGACCAAAGTTGGTTACGGATATTATTTAAGCGATCAGGAATGACTTTAAAAAACCGAATATCACTTTTAGTCAGTTTACTGTTTACAATCCTTTTTGGATTGGCTTCTACCGTGATATTTGTTTTATATTCTAATTTCAGAAAAGAGGAATTTCGGGACCGACTTGAAATAAAAGCGCTTTCGAACATTAAACTTTTAGTGAATGTAAAAGAAGTTGATGACCAGCTTTTGAAAATGATTGATCAGAATTCAATCAATAAATTGTATGATGAGAAAACATTGGTATTTGATTCTAATTATAAATTAATCTACAGCAGTATTGATGACGCCAAAATAAATTGGTCTATCGATGATTTAAAATACCTTAAAAAACATAAAACTTTTTTTAAACAACAAGGAAATTATGAAGTCTATGGTGTTTTTTATGATACAAAAGACAAAGATTTTTATGCTTTAATATCTGCAACTGATGATTATGGAAAGCGAAAACTTCTTTTTCTGCGATATACCTTAATTGTATCTTATATCTTTTTTACTTGTATCTGTTGGGTTTTGACTTCGTTTATGGTCAAAAAAGCGATGAATCCGCTGAGTACTTTTCATCAAAAAATAAAAAATATAAACGAAAATAATCTCGATACTCGTATTGAATCCAAAAGCAATAAAAACGAAATTGATCTGATTGCCAATGAATTTAATTTTATGATGGACAGAATTGAAATGTCGTATCAAAAACAAAAAGAATTTACGGCACACGCCTCGCATGAACTGAGAACTCCCCTATCCAGAATTACCTCTAAGATTGAAAATACAGTTTCAGATGTTCAAACTTCTGCAAAAGGCAAAACATTCTTAAACAGCATTTTATCAGATGTAAATCAATTAACGGAACTGATTAATTCGCTATTGATTCTTTCTAAATTAGACAATAAGAAATATGAAAACAATGAAGTGCATCGTATGGATGAAATTCTGTTTTCGGCAATCGAAAAATTGAACAAAATATATCCTGACTTTGTTATTCTTTTTGAAATGGAAGAAAATGACAATCTGGATACTGCTCTGGAAATAAAAGGAAACAAAAACTTATTAGAGATCGCTATAAGCAATGTTCTAAAAAATGCATGCGTTTACTCTGATAACAAACAGGCAAAAGTCAAAATAAGCGCTGAAAATAATAATCTCATTATTTCTATTTCGAATACTGGAAATACGTTAAGTGAAAATGAACAAAAAAATCTTTTTCAGCCCTTTATGCGTGGTGAAAATGCTAAAGGAACTTCAGGTTTTGGACTTGGTTTACGTATTGTTCAGCGTATTTTAAATCTTCACAATTCTTCTATAACTTACAGTGTTCCAAATATTAACACGAATTTATTTCAATTATTTTTCCATTAGTATTCTTTTTTAAGGTATTTTTAAGGTAGATTTTAAGGCATCTTAAAGTCTGGTGATAGCATATTTGTATAATTAAAAATGATACAATGAGAAAACTATGTGCATTATTGCTACTTGTTCTATTCAATCAGGTAGTTTTGGCCCAGAAAACAGTTACACTTCAAGACTGTGAAAGCCAATTCCTTAAAAACAATCTCTTTTTGTTGGCATCTCAATACAATATTGATGCTTCTAAGGCACTAACAATTCAGGCTAAAATTTGGGATAATCCCACAATTTCTGCAGAATTAAATGCTTACAATCCTGAGAGAAATCAATATTTTGATATTGGAAAAGAAGGACAAAAAGCTTTTGGTGTTGAGCAATTGATTTATTTGGGCGGAAAAAAACGCAATGAAGTAAAATTGGCCCAAACCAATGAAAAATTAGCCGAATTACAATTTAATGATCTTTTAAGGACTTTAAAACTGCAATTGAGGAAAAGTTTCTTCACAGTTTATTACAACACAAAAAGCCTTGAAACCACTGATGATCAATTATCTCACATAGAAGACTTAATCAATTCATACACTGTTCAGGTTCAAAAAGGGAATATTCCTTTAAGAGATGTCGTTCGTTTACAATCCTTGTACCTCAATTTCAAAAATGAACGCATGGAAGTTGTAAACGATAATATTGAGGAACAGGCTAATTTAAAATTATTGCTAAACTCAGCAGATAATATTGTTCCGAGTGTTTCTGATGATGAATTTAATAAATACACCAAAACGATTCCTTTAGATCTTAAAAACTTTGAAGATGAAGCTATTGCCAATCGTCCGGATTATTTAGCCAAACAAAAAGAAATTGATGCCAATGAATTGAATGTAAAATGGCAAAAATCACTTTCGGTTCCCGATATTACTGTTGGGGCAAACTACGATCAGCGAAGTGGCGCTTTTAATAAAGAAGCAAATTTAACGCTTGGAATTCCGCTGCCGCTTTGGAATTCGAACAAAGGAAATATTAAATATGCCAAAACTATTTTAGAACAATCTAAAGTTGAAAAACAAAATTTTGAATTGCAATTGCAAACCGAAATTGCTTCGGCATGGAATAAATGGAATGAATCCCGCAAAAATTATGTCGTAATAAAACCTACTGTTAATGCTGACTTTGAAGCGGTTTACAACGGAATCTTAACCAATTTCCAGAAACGTAATATTAGTTTATTAGAATTTACTGATTTTATGGAAAGTTACAATCAGGCTTCTATCCAAATAAATGAATTGAAGAAAAAAGTAGTGCTTTCCGGCGAAGAATTAAATAGTACAATCAACAAAGACTTATTTTAAAATTAAACAAGATGAAATATAAACTAATTATAGGAATTGCTCTCGTGAGTTTATCAATCGCAAGCTGCAAAAAGGAAGTTGAAAATCCTGAAACCAATACTACCTTCGTTTTAAGTGATGCAATGCTGAAAACGACTACTACTGCGGCTGCACAAACTCAGCCTGTGAAAAATGAGTTGAGTTTTTACGGAAAAATTACAGCAGATAATAATAAAATGATCGACGTTTATCCGCTTGTTGGCGGAAATGTTATCAAAGTTAATGTAGAACTTGGTGATTACGTACGCAAAGGTCAAGTTCTGACTACTATAAAAAGTACTGATATTGCCGATTTTGAAAAACAATCTATTGATGCAAAAAGTGATTTACTGGTTGCAAAAAACAAATTGAAGGTTGCTCAGGAATTATTTGACGGAAAATTAAATTCGGAAAGTGATGTTTTTGAAGCAAAATCTGAAGTTAATAAAGCGCAGTCGCAATTGGGGAAAATTCAGGAAACCTATAAAATTTATAATATTAAAGCTGGTTCTATTTATGAAGTTACGGCTCCTATTAGTGGTTTTATCATTCAGAAAAGCATCAATCAGGATATGCTTTTGAGAAATGACCGATCTGAAAATATTTTTGACATTGCTGAAATCAGCGAAGTTTGGGCATTAGCTAATATTAATGAAATTGATATTAATAAAGTAAAATTAGGAATTGATGCTGATGTTACGACTTTAAGTTATCCAGATAAAGTTTTTAAAGGTAAAGTGGATAAAATCTTCAACGTAATTGATCCCGATACAAAAGCTATGCAGGCACGTATAAAACTACAGAATCCTGGTTATATGCTTAAGCCGGATATGAATGCGAATATAAAGCTGTCTTTTAACGAAAGTGAATCTATGATAGCCGTACCTAGTAAAGCTATAGTTTTTGATAAAAGTAAAAACTTTGTCATGATATTTAAAGATCGTAACAATATAGAAACCAGACAAGTTGAAGTTTACAGAGTAGTTGGAGATACCACATATATATCAAGTGGTTTAAAGGAAAATGAGAAAGTCATTACCAACAACCAGTTATTTATTTACCGTGCTTTAAACGAATAAGACATGAACAAATTCATTAGAAATATTATTGCTTTTTCGCTAAAGAATAAAGCATTTACCTTTTTTTGGGTAGGATTGTTAGCAGTTGCAGGATTTATTTCTTTCAAAAATATGCCAATTGATGCTTTTCCGGATGTAACGAATACTCAGATCATTATCATCACACAATGGAACGGAAAAAGTGCGGAAGAAGTAGAACGTTTTGTGACTTCTCCTATCGAAATCTCGATGAACTCGGTACAAAAAAAGACCAGCGTTCGCAGTATTACCATGTTTGGTTTATCTGTAATCAAAATTATTTTTGATGATGGTGTCGATGATACTTTTGCGCGTCAGCAAGTAAATAATTTACTGAAAAATGTTTCGCTTCCGGAGGATGTTGAACCGGATGTTCAGCCGCCTTATGGGCCTACCGGCGAGATTTTTAGATACATTGTAAAAAGTGACAGCAGAGACAGTAGAGAATTATTGACCTATCAAAACTGGGTGATCGACAAACAATTACGTGCTGTTCCCGGTGTCGCTGATTTGAATGTTTTTGGAGGTCAGGACAAAACTTATGAAGTGGGTGTTGATCCTATAAAATTAGCAAAATACAACATTACACCGCTTCAGGTTTATAATGCCGTAAATGCAGGAAACTTAAATGTGGGTGGAGATATTATCGAAAAAAACGGACAGGCTTTTGTAGTTCGTGGTGTTGGGCTTTTAAAATCTATCTCGGATATTGAAAACATTATTGTAGATGATGCCGGCGGAAACCCAATTTTGGTAAAAAATGTCGCCACTGTTTATGAAAGTGCTATGCCAAGGGTTGGACAAACCGGAATTGGCAAAAATGACGATGCTGTTGAAGGGATAGTCGTAATGCGTAAAGGCGAAAATGCACAGGAAACATTGGCTTTAATTAAAGATAAAATCAAAGATTTGAATGAACATGTGCTCCCAAAAGACATTAAAATTGAAACTTTTTATGATCGTGATAATTTAATGAATTTCACGACAGAAACTGTAATGCACAATTTATTCGAAGGTATTATCCTGGTTACTTGTGTTGTATTTCTTTTCATGGCCGACTGGAGAACTACATTTACGGTTTCGATTGTAATTCCGTTATCGTTATTATTCGCCTTTTTATGTCTGAAAATGATGGGAATGAGCGCCAACTTACTGAGTTTGGGTGCGGTCGATTTCGGGATTATTATAGATGGTGCCGTGGTAATGGTCGAAGGATTATTTGTGGTATTAGATCATCGGGCGCATCAGTTAGGAATGGAGAAATACAATAAAATTGCCAAAGGAAGTTTGATTAAAAAAACAGGGACAGAAATGGGTAAAGCCATTTTCTTTTCTAAATTAATCATCATCACGGCTTTATTACCGATATTCTCATTCCAGAAAGTAGAAGGGAAAATGTTCTCGCCTCTTGCCTTTACTTTAGGTTTTGCATTATTGGGCGCGTTACTTTTTACTTTGACATTGGTTCCGGTATTATCCCATATTCTTTTAAATAAAAATGTAAAAGAAAAAAATAATCCGTTTGTAAATTTCTGGGATCGAAATGTTGGTAAAGGATTTGCATGGACTTTTAAACATAAAGTAAAAACATTAATTGCTTCAACGGCATTAATCGTCGTGGTTTTCTTTTCGGCAACATTTTTAGGAACTGAATTTTTACCACAATTAAACGAAGGTGCATTATGGGTAACGGCTGAATTGCCAATGAGTACTTCATTGCCTGAAAGTGTGAAAACTGCCGCAATGATCAGAAAAGATCTTGAAGCATTTCCGGAAGTGAAAAAAGTGCTGTCGCAAACCGGAAGAAGTAATGACGGAACTGACCCGAATGGTTTTGGTTTTATTCAGCTTCAGGTAGATTTGAAACCAAAATCTGAATGGACACGAAAAATCAATATGGATGATTTGGTTAATGAAATGGATGAAAAACTAAAAGTGCATCAAGGTATTACCTATAATTATTCACAGCCTGTAATTGATAACGTTGCCGAATCTGTTGCTGGTTTCAAAGCATCAAACGCGGTGAAAATATACGGAGATGATCTTGATAAACTGGATGAATTATCAAACGAAGTTTTGGCAAAAATCAAAAATATTCCGGGAATAAAAGATGTCGGGATTCTTAGAAATGTGGGTCAGCCAGAAATCAGTGTAGTTTTAGACAGAGAAAAAATGGCTGCTTATGGCGTTACATTAAGTGATGCACAAGCGGTTTTAGAACTTGCTTTTGGAGGAAAAACAGCGACTCAGAAATATGAAGACGAGAAAAAATTTGATGTCCGAGTTCGTTTCTTAAAAGAATATCGTAAAGATGAAGAAGATCTTGCCGAACTTAAAGTTCCAACCATAAGTGGTATAAAAATTCCACTGAAAGAAATTTGCGATATCAAAACCGTTACCGGACCTGCTTTTATTTACAGAGATAATACGAAACGTTTTATTGGTGTAAAATTCTCAGTTCGTGATAGAGATTTAGGAAGTACAATTGCCGAAGCTCAGAGAAAAGTAGCCGAATTAAAAATGCCTACAGGTTATACAACAGGCTGGACAGGCGAATTTGAAAATCAGGTTCGTGCAAGTGCACGTTTAGCGCAAGTTGTGCCCATTAGTTTAATCGGGATATTTGTATTGTTGTTTATTTTATTCGGAAATATAAAAGATTCATTGCTTGTATTAGCGAATGTTCCGTTCGCCATTATTGGAGGAATTATTGCTTTGCATATTACCGGAATGAATTTCGGAATTTCTGCAGGAGTTGGTTTTATTGCTTTACTCGGAATTTGTATTCAAAACGGAGTGATTCTGATATCTGAATTCCATAATAATATAAAGGCAAAATTTACGCTCGAAGAATCCATTTTCATGGGAGTAAAAGCCAGAACAAGAGCTGTTGTTATGACCGCATTAATGGCTTCAATAGGTTTAATGCCGGCAGCAATCTCTACAGGAATTGGTTCAGAATCGCAAAAACCATTGGCTATCGTAATTATTGGAGGTTTAGTTACCGCAACAATTTTAACCTTATTGGTATTCCCGATTCTCTTTTGGGTTTTTAATAGAAAAAAGAATGATCGTTTGGAATAAAATTTTAAATTCCAAGTTTTAGATTCCAAATTCCAATTGGGTGTTTGATATAAAATAAATTAATAACGAAAAAGCATCATTTTTTTAATGGTGCTTTTTTTGATTGTGATAGATTTTAGTTTGATATCATTATTTAATTTAATAAATAGCACAACTCAACACAATCTTGTCAGACTGAGCGGAGTCGAAGTCACGTTTGCTGAATCACGTTGCGGAACTTCGACTCCGCTCAGTCTGACAAAACTATAAATAAAAAATCCGTGTAAATCAGCGTTTTCGCATAGCGAATCTGTGTCATCCGCGTACCTCTCATCTAGGCTATCAATGACATATAAAAATAAAAACGACCTTCTGCTCAGGAAGGTCGTTTCAATTACTAACTCAAAACTCTTTTAAACTTTTAGCTTAAAACTCTTATCTTAATTCTTTCAAAATCGCAATTGCTTCTGTTGCGTTTGATAATTGGGCATACTTTAAAGCAGTATATCCTTTTTCGTTTTTTTCATTTGGTCTTGCTCCATTTGCTAATAAAAGCTTCATGATTTCAACTTTGTTATAACGTGCAGCTACCATTAACGGAGACATATCTTCTGAGATCATATTTACGTCTGCTCCGTATTCGATGAATTTTTTAACGATTTCTACATCGCCTTTACTAACTGCAACATTTAATGGTGAGAAAAAATAAGGTGAAACTTCAACTTGATTTTTTACTACGATTTTGTGATTTGAAGCCATTGAAACATTTGCAAATGCTACTACGGCAAGTCCTAAATAAATTACTGATTTTTTCATGATTGATTGTTGTTAAATGATTGATTGTGATGATTATTAATTTCTATGTAAATGTACTTCTATTTTTGTATTATGTATTACAAGGTACTGTGTTTTAACTAATTCTTAACGTTTGATTAATGAAAGAACTATAAACAGAACCTAATGTTATTTTAAATTTCAAAGCGCTATCTAATAGACGCTATTAATTCAAAAATGTTACAGTCAAAATCAAAAATTATTAAAAAAAATCATCAAAAAAATAAATTACGACAAATCAGAAACATTACTTTTTTAACTTTACCATACTAATAACAAGGCAAATAGCGTTTTTATATTGCCCAACAACCAAAACCTGACAAGCAAAAAATAATTAATAACCTTAAATTACAAATCATGGGAATCATTAAAAAAATTCTGGTCGTCCTTATTTTACTTCTGGCAATTGTATTAATTGCGGCTTATTTTATGCCAAAAGAGTACAACATCGAAAGAGAAATTACCATCAACAAACCTGCTGATACCGTTTTTAATTATGTGAAGTATCTAAAAAATCAAAACCAATTTAGCGTTTGGGCGAATATAGACCCAAAAATGAAATCAACTTATAAAGGAACTGACGGAACTGTTGGCGCAATTTCTGCCTGGGAAAGTGATGTAAAAGATGTGGGCGTTGGTGAACAGGAAATCACAAAAATAACCGAAGGAAAACGTCTGGATTTTGCCTTGCGTTTTAAAAAACCAATGGAAGATACCGCAGTAGGTTTTATGTCTACAGAAGTAATTTCTGCCAATCAGACTAAAGTAAAATGGGGAATCAATGGTATTTTTCCTTATCCGATGAATATTATGATGCCAATGATGAATATGGATAAAATGATTGGAAAGGATTTAGAAAAGGGACTGGAAAACCTAAAAACCAAATTAGAAGATAATTAATGCATAAATCTAATAATCAAAAAAGCATCATTAATTGTAATGATGCTTTTTTTTTACACTTTTATTTTAGATTTTTCAAAATTAAAATTGATTCATTTGCTTTTGTGTACTCAGCGTAATGTAAAGCTTTAAAACCTTTTTCGTTTTCCATCGCAGGATTAGCCCCGCTTGCAAGCAAAATTTTAATGATCTCAAATTTATTATAAAGTGCTGCTAACATCAAAGGTGACATATCACTGGATAGCTTATTTACATCGACTCCGTATTTGATGAATTTTTTAACACTTTCGATATCTCCATCACATACTGCATAATGCAATGGCGATGTTATATAAGAAGCAGAATGAATCTGATATTTTACCGAAAATCTGAGATTCGAAGCTTCTGATACATTTGTAGCTATAGCCAGCGCGATACCTAAAATAATAATTGATTTTTTCATGATGATTGATGATTTAATTGATTGATGATTTATATAAAAAACTTAATTAATGCATAATACTATTTTTAAAATTATTTACTCCTTACTATAATAGACGACTAAATGATCCGAAAAGTTGCACTTAAATGAAAAAAAATACAAAAAAAAGTGCAACACAGTTAAAACCTGCATTGCACCTCCTTTTATTGCTGTAAAAGTCTTTATTTTAAACTAAATTTTTTAGTATAAATATTCTTCAAATCATTCTCAAACAAAGTATACGGATCATTATAAAACTTTATAAAATCCGGAACGCTAATTTGTCCCGGAAAAGGCGCATAAAAATGTGTGGGACTTTTGCTGTCATTCCTCCAGACTAAAACATATGCTAATTCTAGTTTTTCAGATTTTAAGGTTTTTAATAAAGTTTCGGTCCACCAGGCAGGATTCGGAATAGATTCTAAACCCGTTTCTGTTAAAGCCGCAAGTTTATTCTTTTTGATTCCCAAATCTGAAATAATTTTAAGTTTTTTAACCGCATTATCTAAATCGTATTTTCCATCCCGACCATAATCACCATAATCATCAAAACCAAACATATCTACATAATCATCACCTGGATAGCGTTCCAGATATTCTGTCTCAGAATTAAACCTAACATCTGGCGAAAAGGCGTAAATAAAATTATGTACACCTAAAGTATCTCTTAAATAAGAAACTGTAAATTGCCAAACAGCAATAAAGTCTTCTTTTGAAGTAAACTTTTTTCCCCACCAAAACCAATCTCCGTCAAATTCATGATACGGCCTGAAAATCATTGGTGCAAGCGAACCATCTTTTGCTTTTACAGAATGGGCAAAATCAGCAATGGTTTTCAAAATTTCTTTATATTCCTCATGATGAGAACCGCCTTTTTTGATTAAAGACATTGCCGCTACAGAAGTAGAATCTTTCCAATAAAAACTATCATTGGAAACAGGATTTACAAAATGCCAGGAAACAGTTGTAATTCCGCCACGATTGTAAGTATCGATGACATTTTTTCTTAAAATCTCTTTTGTTTTTTCGATTTCTTTTTTTGGTTTTCCTGAAAAACCGCTAAAATCAATTCCAACAACTGCCGGATGCGAACCTGTAACTGATTTTACATCTGACCTATTTGGTTCATTTGCCCATCCGTGTCCGTATTCCAGCGCATGCTGATGTCCAAAAAGAATATGATTTCTTGAAATTAGTTTAAGATTTTCATATAAGATTCTGGTTTCTTTTGTTGCCTTTTTATCAATTTGCGCAAAAAGAAAATGCCCTGTTATCATAAATAGAAATAACAAGGCATTTTTTTTATTTTTAATGTTCATGGTTTAAATAGTTAGTTTAAACCCGAAAATTACTCTTTAGAACTAAGGTAATCTAATACGTTTTTATCAATACGTTGGTCAATATTGTCAATATCAGCTTTTACGAATTTTTCGCCTAAGATGTTCTCGTATAATTCGATATATCTTTCAGAAACTGACTCGATATAAGCATCAGTCATTTCGGGAATTTGTTGTCCGTCCTGACCCTGAAAACCGTTTTCGATTAACCAGCGACGTACAAATTCTTTAGATAATTGTTTTTGCTCCTCCCCTTTATCTTGTCTTTCCTGATATCCGTCAGCATAAAAATAACGAGAAGAATCCGGTGTGTGAATTTCGTCAATTAAAACAATAACACCGTCTTTCGTTTTTCCGAATTCGTATTTTGTATCTACTAAAATTAATCCGCGGGAAGCAGCAATTTCAGTTCCTCTCTGGAATAAATCACGTGTATATTTTTCAAGAACAATATAATCTTCTTCAGAAACAATTCCTTTAGATAAAATGTCTTCACGAGAAATATCTTCGTCATGAGAACCGTTATCTGCTTTTGTAGTTGGCGTAATAATTGGTTCCGGAAATTTATCATTTTCCTTTAAACCTTCTGCCATTGTTACACCACAAATTTGTCTTTTTCCAGCAGCATATTCACGTGCGGCGTGACCGGAAACATAACCACGAATTACCATTTCTACTTTAAAAGGATCGCATAAATGACCAACAGCAACGTTTGGATCCGGAGTTGCAATCAACCAGTTTGGAACAATATCTTCTGTCAATTCCATGAATTTTGTTGCAATCTGATTCAAAATTTGTCCTTTATACGGAATTCCTTTTGGTAAAACTACATCAAAAGCCGAAAGTCTGTCTGTTGCTACCATTACTAAAAGTTCATCATTGATGTTGTAAACTTCTCTAACTTTTCCGCGGTAAACTGATTTCTGATTCGGGAAATTAAAATTTGTAGTTGTGATTGTATTGCTCATTATTCTTAGTTGTGTTGTTTTTTATGATTGCAAATTTAAAACTATTTCACAGAGTTTCATAATGAAAAGAAAGAGATAAATTAAGAAATGTGATATTTTATAGTTTCAACTCTCTATTGCAAACAAAAATCCCAAAAGAAAATCTTTCGGGATTTGATTTATATGTATAAACAAAAGTTTATATGCAATTATGCTACAACTTCTTTATCTAAAATTTTAGATGAAATATATTTCGCAACACCATCTTCGGCATTTGTTTTAATAACTTCTAAATTGGGTAATGTTTCTTTTAATAAGGCAGGCGCATTTCCCATAATTAAACCTTTTCCTGATGCAGATAACATTTGAACATCATTGAAACCATCTCCAAAAGAAACTGCTTCTTCTAATGTAAAACCAACTTTTTCAAGCACTCTTTCTATTGCAATTGCCTTATCTATAGATTTATCCATAAATTCAAGACAAGTTGGCAAACTAAAAGCATGATGCAAATGCTCGGAAGAATTGGCTAAAATAGCATCTTTTAATTTTACTAATTTTTCGTGATTATCGCAGGAGAAGAAAATCTTAATTGCACCAAAATCTTCCAGGGTTTTATAATCAACCAATTCCGGAACATATTTTAATTCAGATTGAAAAGCATTTAATTTTTCGCTTATTCTGTTTGTTTGCCAAACATTTTCTTTAAACAAAACAACTGTAATTTCAGGATCAATTTCTACATTCAAAGCTGCTTTTACAACCTCACTGTCTAAATTGAATGAAAAAAGTTCTTCCTTTTCAGGTGAATGTATTCTGGCTCCGTTTGAACTTACGAGGTAAACCGGAACTTCAAGCGTTTCGATAATAGCCATTGCATCAAGGTGATGACGGCCTGTGGCAACAACAATAAGATAATTTTGATTGTGAAGTTCCTGAAAAATTGATTTGGTATAATCTGATATTTTATGCTGAGGATTGAGTAAAGTTCCGTCTAAATCACTAACGACAACTTTTATATTTTTAAGTTTTGTCATATTAAAAATCAAGTTTTTATGATGTGCAAATTTACGGCTTTATGACCAGTTGAGCAAAGATTGAAGCTTTTGAAAGTTTAAAATACCGTAAGTTTATTATATATTTAACTATTTGCTTAAATAATGATTTTTAAACAATTTAAACTTTTATAACTCCTGATTTATATAAATTTATTGCTTTCGCGATAATCGTTTGAATTTGTTCCAAAGGCAAATCTTCTTCCGAATCGAATAACATAATCTTCATTCTCGAACGAGCTTCCTGAATTAAAAAAGGTTCATCAAAGTGTTTACCTTCCACAATTCCGATATAAGGTTGTTTGAGCTTTTTATGAGTCCATAAATAGCAGAACATTTTTCCTTTATAACAAAAAAATGGCATTCCGTATTTGAGAACATTTGTAATGTCTGTGTCTTGTTTCAGAATAATTTCTTTCAAGGCCAAAAACATCCCTTTTATAGGTTCTTCTTGTTTGAAATAGAAATCATCTAGTTGTTTCATTACATTTATTCCAATATTTTATCCCGAGGCTTCGGGACCAAAGTCCAATTACAGTAATACAAAACTTGCAGTCAAACTTACTTGCATTCTCTTTGTGGGGCCTTCGACTTCGCTCAGCCTGACAAGCTGTAAGTTAATAAAACTAATTCAAAAAAAAAATATTCGTTTTACACATTCCTTTAAAAGATATGTATAAAACGAATATTACTTATTTAATTTTCCTGCCACAGATTAAAAGATTAAAACGATTTATAAAATCTGTATTATTTCGCCACGAATTTCACAAATTTTCGCTAATTAATTTGTGCTAATTCGTGAAATTAGTGGCGAAAAAAATCTGTGCAAATTACTTTTATCTGTAGCTAAAATTTATTTCACAAACTTAATCGTGATTTTCTATTTGTTTATAAGCATCGATTACCTTTTTCACTAATCTGTGACGCACGATATCTTTATCATCCAGATAAATAATCCCGATTCCGTCAACGTCTTTCAGAACCAAAATAGCTTCTTTAAGACCCGAAATAGTTCTGCGTGGTAAATCGACCTGTCCAGGATCGCCCGTAATCATAAATTTGGCGTTTTTTCCCATACGGGTCAAAAACATTTTCATTTGTGAGTGGGTTGTGTTTTGCGCTTCATCCAGAATTACAAAGGCATTATCAAGTGTACGGCCACGCATAAAGGCTAATGGCGCAATTTGAATAATTCCTTTTAATATGTAATCTTCGAGCTTTTCGTTTGGCAGCATGTCGCGCAAAGCATCATAAAGAGGCTGCATGTAAGGATCTAGTTTTTCTTTCATATCACCGGGTAAAAAACCAAGATTTTCTCCTGCTTCAACCGCTGGTCGCGTCAATATGATCCTTTTTACTTCTTTCTCTTTAAGCGCTTTAACAGCCATAGCAACGCCCGTGTACGTTTTTCCCGTTCCAGCCGGACCAACAGCAAATACCATATCATTTTTCTTGATGGTATCTACCAATAGTTGCTGGTTAGGCGTCATGGCTTTAATTATTTTACCGCCAACGCCGTGAACTAATATTTTGTCGTGATCGTATGATTTTCGATCATCCTGACCATCACTCATAATTACACGTTCAATTACATTATCATCAATGTTGTTGTATCGGGTAAAATGGAGCATCAACCTTTGGAATCTTTTTTCGAATTCATCTAAAACTTCTTTTTCGCCAAATGCCTTCAAAGTCGTCCCTCTTGCTACTATTTTAAGCTTTGGGTAATACTTTTTAATTATTTCAAGATGAGTGTCTTGAGCGCCCCAAAAGTCTTTTGGAGCGATGTCTATGAGCTCGATAATTCTTTCGTTCAAATGAGATAGTTTTAAATTAAAAATAAATCAGTTTTTTTATAATTAGTGGTTGTCGGGTTGTTTTTAATTTATAGTTTTCAGTGGCAGTTACGCAGTTTAAAGGTATGAGAATTTTATTTCTTATTAAAATTTCACAAGGATATTCAGCTAAATTTTTTGAATAATTTTTCCTGATCTGATTCTCACATGCAAACTGAAAAACTGAAACTGATAACTGAGACTACTATATTATTACTTCTTCTAAAAAATACAATTTGTCTTTTGTTTGTTGTATTTTTGAGTTTACTATTCTTAGATTTGCATTTCTCAAATTTAATGAAAATTAGATTTAAATACTACCAATAGTTATAAACAAAATGATGTCAATAATTACCCTTACTACCGATTACGGCTTAAAAGACCACTTTGTTGGTTCGCTAAAGGGTAAAATTTTATCTGAATTTTCAGAAGCAAAAATTATTGATATTTCTCATGACATTGATCCATTTAACACAGCCGAAGCAAGTTATGTTATTGGAGCATCGTATTTAAGTTTTCCTAAAGGAACCGTACACCTTATTGGTGTTGACATTGAACGCAATAAAGAGAATCAGCATATTGCCATGCAATGGAATGATCACTTCTTTATTTGTGCCGATAATGGTATTTTGAGTATGCTTACGCAGAAAATTGTTCCGCAAAAGATTGTGGCTATTAATATTCATGACCGTTTTCCGAGTGAATCTTCTGATTTGGATATTTTTATACAAGTTGCCTGCCATATTGCAAAAGGCGGTTTACTGAATGTGATAGGTAAAGAAATCACCGAAATCAAACAAATTACGGAATTACAGCCTGTGGTTTCTAACGACGGAAATTCGATTAAAGGATATGTAATTTATATTGACCATTTTGGAAATATCGTAACCAATATATCAAAAAGACAATTTTTAGAAATAGCAAAAGGCCGTCCATATGAAATTGTAATGAAACCTAAAAGCATCAAAACGATTCTGCCCAATTATTCTGCAATTGCAACTTCTGAAAAATATCCCATAAAAACATATGAAGGAGAAAAACTGGCCATTTTTAATGAAGCCGGATTTCTTGAAATTGCCATTTTTAGAAGTAATCCTTCAAAAGTGGGTTCTGCAAACAGTTTGCTGGGATTGAATTATCGTGATGTGATTACGATTCAGTTTACTTAAAATTTTAGATTCAATGGCACACGGATTTAACTGATCAAACAGATTTACACAGATTTTCTTGTTGTTTTTGTCATTCTGAGGAACGAAGAATCTCCACAAGTAAGTCTACAAAGATTGGCGATTTTCTATGTAGAGTTACTTGCGAAGATTTCTCCTTCGTCGAAATGACAATATTGCAGAAAAGCATTGTGAAATAAGCTTTTCAGAATATTTTAAATTTTCTTAAAAAGAACAATCAAAATTGGTATTTTTGCGCACCTGAAATGCTTTTTAGACTTCAACAAATCTAAAATCAGCAATCTAAAATCTAAAATTAAAATATGTTTGTTCGAATAGTAAAAATGAGTTTTCACGAAGAAAAAATTCCGGATTTTCTGGAGAATTTTGAAATCATAAAGCACAAAATACGAAATGCTGAGGGAAATCGTTTTTTAGAATTGTATCAGGATAAAAATGACAAATGCATATTTTTCACATACAGTTATTGGGAAACGGAAGCGGACTTAGAAAATTACAGACAATCTGAACTTTTTGATACAGTTTGGAGTTTTACAAAACAATTATTCAATGCAAAACCGGAAGCGTGGAGTGTGGATAAATTGGTGTCTTTAGTTTAAAATTGTAAAAATTAATAATGAAATTTACTTTTAAACAATTTGAGAAATGGCTTGTTATAATGTTGTTTCCGGCAATTGGAATCTTTTTTTTATTTCATCAAACTCAAAGACCAAAAATTGAAAGTAAAAATGATTTAGAAGTTGTTGAAGGAAGAATAGAAGATTATTCGTTTAAATATGTTTCCGGAGGAAAAGCAATATCAAGACAATTTTATATTTGGGTAAAAGGATATAATTGTAAATTTCAAATAATTGCTGATTATTTAAACTACTTTGAAAAAAGTAAATTTGAAGATTCAAAAGAAATTGGAGATTCAATTAGAATATTAATTCCTTCAGAAGATAAAGACAAACTTTATAAAAATGAACAGATAATAATTATGTCTTTAAGTGATGATAAAAATAACTACTTATCACTAAAAGATACGATAGCTGAGGAAAAGAAATATTTTGATATATATGCTGGAATAGCATTTATATTAATTGGGGGAGTATTTTTTATACTATCCAAAAAGGGGATTAAAATTACCCGATAACGATCAAAAAAATAAATTACCGATTTAACGATTAAAAAAAATAAAATAAATGAAATCAATCATTTTACGAGAAATAAAATCCTTTTTTGGCTCTCCTATTGGCTATTTGGTCATTGCTATTTTCTTAATTAGCAACGGACTATTTTTATGGGTATTTGAAGGAGATTACAATATACTGAATACCGGTTATGCCGATTTGACTCCATTTTTTACATTAGCGCCCTGGATTTTGATTTTCCTGATTCCGGCTGTTACGATGAGAAGTTTCTCTGACGAAAAAAAACAAGGAACACTTGAACTGCTTTTAACCAAACCTTTATCGATTTGGGAAATCGTAAACGGAAAATTTTTAGGTTCGCTCCTATTGATTATTTTGGCGATAATTCCAACGTTTATATATGTAAAAGTAATTTCGGGTTTAGGTTCGCCTGAAGGAAATATCGATATGGGAAGCACGATTGGTTCTTATTTTGGATTATTGTTTCTGATTGCCGCTTATTCGTCCATCGGAATTTTCACTTCTACCCTATCAGAAAATCAAATCGTAGCTTTTATAATTGCAGTTTTTTTATGCTTTTTCTTTTATTTTGGTTTTGAAGGATTGGCTTCGCTGATTCCCGGATTTTCAAGTATGGTTTCGGCGTTTGGTATGCAGGATCATTTTAAAAGTATGAGTCGGGGCGTTATCGATACACGTGATGTTATTTATTTTTTGAGCATCACCGTATTATTTCTGTCTTTTACCGTTTATCAATTAAAATCTTTTAAAGCGTAATGAAAGCATCTATTCAACAAAATATCAAAACATTAGGTATTACCGTTTTCGTTTTAATTGTTTTAAATGTATTAGGAAGTTTGTTTTTCCACCGATTTGATTTAACCAAAGACAAACGATATACTTTATCTGAAACTTCTTTGCAAATCGTAAAACAAGTTAAAAATCCGTTGTCGATCAAGATTTATATGCAAGGCGATTTGCCTGCTGATTTTAAGCGTTTACAACAAGAAACCAGACAATTATTAGAAGAATTTCAGGCTTATAACAGCAATATTGTTTTCGAATTAGTGAATCCGATGGAAAACGGAGACGAAAACATGGATGTTGTAAAATCGCTTTATCAAAAAGGATTAACACCAATAAACATTACTGTTGACGATAAAGGAAAACAATCTCAGGCAATGGTTTTTCCGTGGGCAGTTGCGGTTTATAACAATAAAGAGGTTAATATTCCTTTGTTGAAAAACATAATGGGCGCTTCGACAACTCAAAAAGTAATTGGATCAATTCAGCATTTAGAATATTCAATTGCTGATGCTATTAATAAAATCACAAAAGCAAAACAGAAGAAAGTTGCCATTATAAAAGGAAATGGCGAAATAAACGAAATTCATATTGCAAAAATGCTGATGCAAATTCGCGAAAGCTATTATATTGGCCCTTTTACATTAGATTCTGTTGCAAAAGATCCAAGCGGAACTTTAAACGCTTTAAAAAAATATGACTTAGCGATTATTTCAAAACCAACTCAGACTTTTACTGATGAAGAAAAGCAGGTTTTGGATCAATTTATCATGAATGGAGGAAAAACATTGTGGTTAATTGATCAGGTTGCGGCTGATATGGACAGTTTATACAATCAATCCGGAGCAACTCTGGCGTATCCAAGAGATTTGAATTTAAACGATATGTTCTTTAAATACGGATTTAGAATTAATCCTGATTTGGTAAAAGATGAACAAGGAAGTCCAATAAAATTAGCAACCGGAGAACAAGGAAGCGCTACGCAATATCAGGATTTTGTATGGAAATTTGCGCCGCAGGTTTATCCAACAAGCAAACATCCGATTGTAAAAAATTTAGGTGGAATTAAATTTGATTTTGCCAGCCCGATTGATACTTTGAAAAACGGAATTAAAAAGACGGTTTTATTACAATCATCTCAATATTCTAAAGTAATTGGAACTCCGGCAGAAATTAATTTGAATTCTGTTACCGAGAAAACTTCTCCTCAGGATTATTTAAACAAAGGCAATTTGCCATTATCTGTTTTATTAGAAGGAAGTTTCCATTCGGCTTTTGAGAATCGTGTTTTGCCTTTCAAAGAAAACTCCTTTCAGTCAAAAGGAAAACCTACGAAAATGATTGTAGTTTCTGATGGTGATATAGCCCGAAATCAATTAGATAAAAACATGCTTCCTGTAGAATTAGGTTACGATCAACGCACCGGAAACTTATATGACAACAAGGATTTTATGATGAATTGTATTAATTATTTACTGGACGATACTGGACTTATTAACATTAGAAGCAAGGATGTCGATTTGCCATTGTTGGATAAAGAGAAAGTTTATGAAAACTATACCGCAACACAATTCATAACTATCGGACTTCCAATTCTAATTTTATTGGTTTTTGGTCTTGCATTTACCTACATTAGAAAAAGAAAATACAGTAAATAGATGTTAATAAAAAAATTGCGAAACTAAGATTGTTTGCGATATATTTGTAATCCGTATATTTAGCCTTAAATTGCTAAAAGAACATCAAAAAATAAAACAAAAGAGATGAAATTTATAGTATCGAGTTCGTACTTATTAAAACAATTACAAGTTTTAGGTAGTGTAATTAACAGTAACAATACGTTGCCTATTTTAGATAACTTTTTATTTGAACTAGACAATGATGCGTTGACAGTTTCGGCTTCAGATCTTGAAACTACAATGTCAGCTACATTATCAATCGATTCTAAAAGTAAAGGAAGTGTTGCTGTGCCTGCTAAACTTTTGCTTGAAATTTTAAAAACGTTTCCTGAACAGCCTTTAACTTTTACAGTTGAAGAAAACAATACGGTTGAAATTAGTTCAAACTCAGGAAAATATGCATTGGCATATGCTGCCGGAGAAGAATTTCCGAAAGCTGTAAATCTTGAAGATCCATCTGTAACGCTTGTTCCTGCTGATGTTTTGGCAACTGCTGTAAGCAAAACTATTTTTGCTGCCGGAAATGACGATTTGCGTCCGGTAATGTCCGGAGTTTTCTTCCAGTTTTCGCCGGAAGGATTGACTTTTGTTGCAACAGATGCTCACAAATTAGTAAAATATGCACGTACAGATGTAAAAGCATCTCAGGTTGCAGATTTTATTATGCCAAAGAAACCTTTGAATATTTTGAAAAGTATTTTAGGAAGTTCTGATGCTGAAGTAAAAATTGAATACAACGATTCAAATGCGACTTTCTCATTTGACAATTATATCTTAATGTGTCGTTTAATCGATGGAAAATACCCGAATTACGAAGCGGTAATTCCAAAAGAAAATCCAAACAAATTAATGATTGACCGTTCTTTATTTTTAAGTTCTGTTAAGCGTGTTGCGATTTTCTCAAACAAAACAACACACCAAATTCGTTTGAAAATCGCCGGAGCTGAACTTAACGTTTCTGCAGAAGATATCGATTACTCAAACAAAGCAGAAGAAAGATTGACTTGTGATTATCAAGGAGATGATCTTCAAATTGGTTTCAACTCTCGTTTTTTAACTGAAATGCTGACAAACCTGCAATCAGATATGATTATGCTGGAAATGTCATTGCCTAACAGAGCCGGAATTCTAACGCCAGTTGATGGTTTAGAAGAAGGTGAAACCGTTACAATGTTGGTAATGCCCGTAATGTTAAATAGTTAACATCAAAACTTCTTTTTGTTACAGGGATCTTTTTTAGTTTGGAATTAAAGACATATCATTGTAAAAAAAAATATCGCTATTAACCAACCATTTTTTATACCTAGAAACCGCAATTCTCACAAAGAATTGCGGTTTTTTATTTTGGGTGTTTTTTTGTTTCAAGTTTCAGGTTTCAGGTTGAAATGCGATTATGGTTTGTGTAGATTTTTACCGCAAAGGCGCAAAAGTTTTTAGTAAAGTTCGCAAAGCTTAAAAACACAAAGCTTTGTGAACTTTGCGTTTGTAAACACAATCTAAATACAAAAATCTTTGCTCCTTTGCGGTAAAAAAACACAATACAGGCAAGCCTGAAACTTGAAACAAACAAAAACCTGAAACATTTTTTTCCTTAACTTTGTACTTATGAAAATAGAAATTTGGTCGGACATTATGTGTCCGTTTTGTTATATCGGAAAAAGACAACTGGAAACAGCTTTAGCTGAATTTCCAAATGGAGAATTTGAAATCGAGTGGAAAAGTTTTCAGCTTGATCCAACTATTACGCCACAATCCGGAAAAGACGTTTATACGTTTTTAGCCGAACGAAAAGGTATTTCAGTTGAACAATCTATTGAAATGCATAAAGGTGTTGTAGAACGCGCAAAAAGCGTTGGTTTGGATTATCATTTTGATAAAGCTATTATCTCGAATTCGCTAACAGCACATCGTATTATACAATTGGCTAAAGCAAAAAAAGTAGGCGATGAAATGGAAGAAATCTTCTTTAAAGCTTATTTTACGGAAGGTAGAGATTTAAATGATGGCCCAACTTTAATAGAATTGGCTGTAAAAGCTGGTTTAGATCAAAATCAGGTTTTGGAAGTTCTAAAAGATGAAAACTTATTTTTAAACGACGTTCAGCACGATATTACCGAAGCGCAGGAAATTGGCGTACAAGGAGTTCCATTTTTTGTTTTCGACAGGAAATATGCGGTTTCCGGAGCGCAGCCTGTTGAAGCATTTGTAAATACGATTAAAGAAGTGCAGAAGTAATAATTTTAGATTTGAATAAGAAGAAAGATGTTAGAAGCAAGATGTTAGATTTTTACTTTGTGGTTACTTTTCTAAATTTATTGCTCTTAGAAATGACAAACCGTATGGAAAATCTTTGCGCTCTTCGACTTCGCTCAGAGTGACAATCTGAGTCAAAATCTTGAATCTTTTATCTTGAATCTTGCTTCTTGAATCTAAAATCTATACTCTAAAATCTATACTCTTAAATCTATACTCTTAAATCTATACTCTAAAATCTAAAATCATATCACTCCCATTTTCTGCATTAAAAAAGTAGCACTTTTATTTTTACAGATACCTGAACGGAGTTTATAATCAAAATGGAGTTCGTTATTTTGAATTTCTACTTCAAAACATTGATTGGTTAAAGTTTCAGGATATTCGTTTGTTGTCAGGCAAACTTCGATATCGTGAGTTGCAATTGCTCCAATTGCTTTTTTAGCGATTATTTTTTTGACTACTTCAATAGTTCCGTTTCGTTTATCGTCAGAATTTGTTCCTCTTAAAATTTCGTCTAATAATACAAAAGCAGGTCTTTCTTCAAGAGCATCCATAATTTGTTTTAAACGTTTGATTTCGGCGAAGAAATACGATTCACTGTCTGCTAAAGAATCCGATAATCGCATTGAAACCAAAACTGGAAGTGGATGAATGTTAGCTTTTGAAGCACAGACAACAGAACCAATTCCGCCAAGAACCATATTAATTCCTAAACTTCTTAAAAAAGTACTTTTTCCGGACATATTCGAGCCCGTTAAAATCATGAAAGATTCGGGATAAAAATGAGTATCATTCCCTACTCTGGTTGCGGGATTCAATAATGGATGACTTAAATTTGAAAATCCAATTTTATATTCTGAATTGATTTCAGGAAAAGCAAAATCAGGATTATTATACGATAAGTTTGCTAAGCTATTTAAGGCTTCAAATTCGCCTATGATTTCAATCCATTTTTCGAGTTCATCAGAATAATTCTCTTTCCACTTTAAAAGTGCTTTTAAAACGTGCAGATTAAACAAGAATGTTCCGTTAAATACAATTGCGGTTACAAAATTGCTGATGGTGTCCATTCTTGAAAACAATTCGGATAATTGTTTTAAATGCGCGCTTGCTGTTGCATTCTTAAAAATTAACTGCTGCTGTAAATCGATTAATTTCTTAGATTGAAAAGTTTCTTTTTCGATTTTCTCAACCAATAAACTATATTGTTTGATGATTTTATCAATATTATCGGCTTTGGCAATTTCGGATTGAATTCGTTTTAAAGACCTTCCCAAAACAATCATATTCGTGATAAAAATATAAGTCAGATAAGATAATAAAACCATTTTCCCGGTAATAAAATAGGCTATTAAAAACCCAAAGAATAAAGTTGGGAGAATAATTGAAAGTGCAATTAAAACTTTAGGTAATGTATTATTTTTAAATGAATTCCAATACAGTAACGAATCATAGGAACTTTTAGAATCATTACTTATCGCTGCTAATGCCAGGAAATCCTGTCGCCAGTCTATTTTAGTTTTTAATTCATTAATTGCTTCCTGATTTTGTAAAATTGTTTGGTTTGGAAGTAGATTTAATAATTGATTCGCCAAAGTCTTTTTTCCGATAAAAGTGGCTGTTCTGTTTAAATTCTGAAATAAGGAATGTTCTCCAAAAATATCTAAATCGTACGCATACGGATGATGAAAATCATTGAATTCAATTCCGTTTTCAAAAGGCAGTTTTTCTCTTTTTAAATACGAGATTTCATTTTCATTGAGTTGCAAAAGTGCCGTTGTAATTTGTTTTTGAAAAGATAAACGAGAATGGATTCGCATTAAAAAAATAAAACCAACAAAAGATAAAAAAGCAAAAACTACGTACAGAATTTCATTGGTTTTGATGTAATAAAACAACAAAAATAAACAAAGAAAAACCGTTAAAAGACGTAAAATACTAATGCTGTTATATCTTTTATTGATTTTATAAAAAACTCCGGTATAGTGCTCAACTTTATTTTGATATGCTTCCATTTTTTAAATTTAATGAAATACAAATATAGGTTTTACACTTCCAAAATTACTATTCTAAATCGCGAGATTTTAAGTTTCATGCATAACCAAAACCGGTACAGAAACTTCTTTGGTTATTTTTTGACTAAAGCTGGATTCGAAAATACTTTCAAAAAATGATTTTTTATGGGTTATAGTAGTCAGAATATCAATTTCTTTATAAAGTATAAAATCAAGAATGGTTTCTTTAACCTCATCACTTGGCAATACTAGAAACTCTACATTATCATTGGCAAATTCATTTTCCCATTCTTTGATGGTTGCATCAGAAACATCTGAACCTGAAGCCTTAACATACAAACTTTTTACTTTTGCATTGGTTTTTTTTGCAATATTCAATACTTTTCTAAGTTCATTTTTATCTTTTTCACGGTAACGCGTTGTGAATCCGATGGTTTTTATTTTTTTAAATTTGGCGGATACCGGAATACATAAAACAGGAACTTTTACTTCTGAGATTACTGAATTGGTGTTTGATCCCAAAAAGAATTTTGTCCAGTCAGAAGTGCCTGTTGTTCCCATAATCACAAAATCGATATGATCTTCTTCTACGGCATTTTTTAAATTATAAATTAAATCACCATCCATTAAACGGTGTTTTATGTCAATATCTTCTAAATTACGTTCCATTGCAATGGTTCTTAGTTTTGGAATTTCATCTTTAAACATATCAAATTTTGCGAATTCAATCGAACTATAAATTGAGGCGTAATTTTCCGGAAAAAACTGACTATCATAAACTGGAAGCTCAAAAGTATGCAGCAAAATAAGTTCGGCATTGACAATCTTTGCAAATTCTAAAGCATGAACAAAGGCATTTGTGGCGGCTTCAGAAAAATCAGTGGGAAATAATATTTTTTTCATTTTGTGTCAGATTATAAAGTTATTCTCTCAAATTTAATCATTCTAAAAACAAAACTACCTGATAATTATCAGTAATTTAACATTTAATAATTTCTTAATAAAGAACTATCAAACATCAAAAAAACTCATTTTCAACTTGACTTCTGCTTCATAACTTTATGCGTTTTTTTATACCTTTGCAGCATGATACATCAAGATTCTATAGTTGCATTGGCGACTCCATCCGGAGCCGGAGCTATTGCTATAATTCGAATTTCGGGTTCTGAAGCGATTGCTATCGGAAATTCGGTTTTTAAATCCATCAAAAACAAAGACTTAACCAAACAAAAAACGCATACGCTGCATTTGGGTCATATTGTCGATGATACAAAAACGCTTGATGAAGTTTTGGTTTCTGTTTTTAAAGGACCAAATTCTTATACAGGCGAAAATACAATCGAAATTTCGTGTCACGGATCAACTTATATTCAGCAGCAGATTATTCAGTTATTATTGAGAAAAGGCTGCAGAATGGCAGATGCCGGTGAATTTACTTTAAGAGCTTTCTTAAACGGAAAACTTGATTTATCTCAGGCAGAGGCTGTTGCCGATTTGATTTCATCTGATAATGAAGCTTCGCACCAAATTGCGATGCAGCAAATGCGTGGCGGATTTAGTAATGAAATTGCCAAATTACGTGAAGAACTTTTGAATTTTGCTTCTTTAATTGAATTGGAATTGGATTTTGCCGAAGAAGATGTAGAATTTGCCGACAGAACTCAGTTTTATGAATTATTAAACCGAATTGAGTTTGTTTTAAAACGTTTAATTGACTCTTTTGCTGTTGGAAACGTGATCAAGAACGGAATTCCGGTTGCGATTGTCGGTGAGCCAAATGTGGGAAAATCTACTCTTTTAAATGCTTTATTAAATGAAGAACGCGCCATTGTATCTGACATTGCCGGAACTACAAGAGATACTATTGAAGATGAATTGGTAATTGGCGGAATTGGTTTTAGATTTATTGATACTGCCGGAATACGCGAAACTAAAGATGTTGTAGAAAGCATCGGAATTAAAAAAACTTTCGAAAAAATAGAACAGGCGCAAGTGGTTATCTTCTTGTTTGACGGTTTTAGGTTTCAGGTTTCAGGTTCTGACTATATTGTAGAAATTGAAAAAGTTAAAAATAAATATCCGCTTAAACCTATATTGGTAGTTGTAAATAAAGTTGATTTATTAAGTCAAAATGAAATTGAAAACATCAATCAAAAACTTGAAACTTTAAACCTAAAACTCTTAAAAGTTTCTGCTAAAGAAAAAATTGGTGTTGACGAATTAAAGAATGAATTACTTTCTTTTGTAAATACCGGAGCTCTTCGTAATAATGAAACTATCGTAACAAACACAAGACATTATGATTCATTACTTAAAGCTTTGGACGAAATTACAAAAGTAAAATTTGGTCTTGAAACTAATCTTTCAAGTGACCTGATTGCGCTTGACATTCGCGAAGCTTTATACCAATTTGGATTGATTACGGGCCAGGTTTCTAATGATGAATTGTTGGGGAATATTTTTGCTAATTTCTGTATCGGCAAATAATTAACATAATTTTAACATATTTACTTAATTTTATGTTAAATTTAAAGCTAAAAATTCTACTTTTTTACTTAAAAACCCACTTTTTGTACCGGAATTGTACCTCAGAACACAAAAATTGAATTTTGTGCTTTCTTGGGGCAAATAACGACACTTAAATCCTCTTAAATCTACTTAAAATCATCAAATTTATAGGTAAACTGACCATTTTACTTTGTTTTGTTTTGTTTTATTTGGTTCAAAATAGTACCGCGCTTTATTTAAAACCTATGAGTTGTTGTAAATACTGGTTTGCTAATTTCTTTCACAGAAATTAGCAATTTTTTAAACTACTTAAATAAACCAAGAAACATAATTATTGGAATTGAAAGCCTTATATTTACTGGAGTAATTAAATATTTAGTCGGGATAATTAAAAAGTATACTTGTAATAATTTCTCTCTCAATCAAAACGTGTTACTTAAGCATTCTTAACTTCATTCCGTTCTTAGTTAACTACTGTACAACAATATAATTCCAACTAATAAAATTGGAAATGAGCTCGAATATTTCAGTATATAGAATATGTGAATTTTGTGGTTCTGAGTTCCTTGCAAAGAAAACCACAACAAAATATTGTTCCTTAAAATGTGCAAGCAAAGATTATAAGCGAAGGTTAAGAAATCAGAAAATTGAAAACTCAAACCTCCAAACGATCAAAATAAAAAATCAGCCGCTTATTGACCTTAAAAACAAAGAATTTTTAACTGTAAAACAACTTGCTTTGCTTTTAGGTTTTTCAGTTAAAACTGTCTATCGTTTGATCAATACCAAAAGAATAAATGCCCATAACTTTTCAGAAAGGAAAACCTTAATCAGACGATGTGATATCAATGTTTTATTTGAAAAGCCACAAATTGGCTTTGAAATAGTTTTACGACCAACAGAACAAAGAAAACAGGCTGAAATTAAAGACTGTTACACTATCACTGAAATACAAAAGAAATTTAATATTTCAAGTGGGGCTTTATACAATATTATAAAACGCAATAATATAAGTAAATTTTCGCTGGGAAAGTTTACTTATGTTGCTAAAAAGGATATTGAGGCATTTATGAAGTAATAACGTAAACGTAAATTAATCATATTTAATCAACTAAAGTGAATGTTCTTTAAATGCCAAATTGTTATTTTAGTAAGAACTACTTAATACTAAAGGAAGCTGGCAAGCAATAATAATTTTAGTACATTTAACACTTATCATAAGAGTTAAATGACAAAGGCAGAATTAATCCAACAAATAAGGTTCGGTATAGAACAATTAAAAGCAACTAATAGTACATTAGCATTTGAGCATATTTGTAGATTTTTTGCAAGGGCAAGAATTGCCCATAATGTTATCCCTGCAACAGGTCCAGTTCAATCGTATGGCGATCAAGGTAGAGATTTTGAAACTTTTCATTCATATCTTTCAGGCAGCAAAATTAACGAAACATGTTCTATTGGATATGCACCTAATCCAATTGCCTTTCCCTGCTCACTTGAAAAAAATCCATTGCGTAAAAACGGAAAAATAGATGCTGATATAATAACTATTATGGGGTCCGGAACTTTAGTAGAACGGATTTATTTTTTTAGTGGAGAAGATATAAGCGTCGGGAGTCGACACAAAAAGCAAGAAGAAATAAAAACAAAATATGGAGTTGAATTAGAGATAATAGATGCGCAGGCAATTTCTGAACATCTTTCAGATCCTGATTTATTTTGGATCGCGACCCAATACCTTAATATTCCTAACGATTTTTTCCCGAGAAAAACCGAAGAAAATTGGTATCAGCTTTCATTGCTTGAATATAAGAATAGGGATGTCAAAAATACTTTTGAAGAATTTAACGAGATAAAATCAGCAATAAGGCATATATATAAAGATGAAATACTTAAAGTAGATCTGCCTTTTTGGTTGTCTAAACTTGAGACATTTTTAAGTAACGTCGTCGTACCTCGTGATCTTAAAAGAAAGGCTATATATGAAAAATTTATAGCCAAACTAATGGGGCAAAATGATATAGGAGGATTAGAAGATATTATCAGGGATTATTTTAGTGATATCCCTGAATATAATAGTCCGGCTGCACTTGATGATGCTCAAATATTGTGGACGTTTGTGAAAAATTCAAAATTGGTGATTGGGTCATTATTGTCTGACGATGAAATTAAGTCTTTTAAAGAAAAGCTTATACTAGCAATAGAGCTTGAGCTTAAAGGTAATATTAGCGGGAGTAAGAGATGTTCTTATATGGAAATTCAAGCTAATATCTTGCTCAATAATGACGGTGATCTACAAAATAAGTCCCCCTTTAATATAACTGGATATGTTACTAAATTAGAAGAAATACTTCCAAAGCTGAATAATGCTCCTTTTTACCCTTTGGAAAGATTAGCAAAAAGAACTTTGGATTATCTTGAAATTCTCCTCGAATTTGGAGGAGAAACTCAAAAAATTGAAGAATTTATAAAAAAATTAGATTTCCATCTTGCGAAAAGAAAAAGTGAGCTTTCAATAGGAGAAAGTATTAGAGATAGAGCATTAATTTACATGAAAGCTAATAAGGTCATCATGGCCATTAGTCTATTACACCAATTAAAAATCAAATGGTTTACAAATGAGACAACTCGTGGTGTTATATTGACAGCTATGTTGCTTGCAGATTGTTATTCACAACTGGAAATGGAATATGCTAGTAAATACTATAGTCTTATTTCAGCTGATATGGCAATAGCTTATGGAGATAATAGCGATGTAATGGACTTATTTCCAAGAGCAATGAATAGAGCAGCCGATTCAGCCTACATTTCAGGATCGTGGCTTCACTATTTGGATTTTATGCACTTATCATTGAGCTCTTATCATATGATTGAAAAAGATTTTAATATTTATGAAGATACTTCAAAATCGACTGCAGTATATTATCCAGCGTTGATAAAATATTTTTCACAAAAATTTGGATTATCGGTTTCTAATTTAATAGAAACAAAACTAGGAAATTGGGATTATGTTAAAGATGATTGATGAGGCTTACGAAATGATTAAAGCTCAAAAAGATCTTTTTCCTAACGAGAAAGTTGAGCAAAGCTTAAGTGAAGAACTGTTAGGATTACCATTTAATGATATTGGTCAAATTAGAACTATAAAATTCAATATTTATGGTTCAGATTGGAACATCAAATTTGAAAATACATACGCAATAAATGCAGTTGCTGAACAATTTGTTTCTATGCTACAAGTGTTTTTAGTAGAATTGTCAGATTCAGAACTTTTTTTGACAAAAGCTATAGTGACAATTAATCTGTCGATTGCGAAAGATTCATCACCAGTTTATAAACAGCAACCTTCAAACAAAGAAAACATTTGGAATATCCAAATGCCAAGTTATAGTGGTAGTGATATTAAAGTAATAGATAGATATCAAATCAACTATGTAGCAATTATCGCAAGTATACTTCGAGGAATTAGCCTACTTCCGGATATTGAAATGAAGCCATTGCTTGCTAAAAAATTATCTGATGGACTACTTACATCTGTTACTTTTGGGCAAACATATCAGAAATTATACAATAATTACATAAGTGAAGATGATTTCATAAAATTTCCGAGGAATAAATACAATAATGAATCTTTACTAACGAACTTTAAGCTTAAATTCAATGATTTTCTTCCATGGAATCGTTCACTTTCACCAACATATTCTAAAGAAAAAAGCTTGGAAATCATACAGAGAAGAGTAAATTACATAGAACCATTTTCTATGACATTGGAAATAATGAAAAAAAATCCTGGTTTTATGCAAATTATTTATGATTTACGTACTGATTGGTTGGATTGGCAAATTTACTTAGCATTTGGAAACCTCATTATCCGATATAAACTTGAACAGCTAGGCATTATTGAAACAAATATGGATGCTTCCGAGGACTACAGAAATACTTTTTTTAACTACTCTTCTAAACCAGAAAAAGACTGGTATATTGAAATTCCTACTGAAGCTTTTAGTAAAGACAAAATGGAACGATATCTTGAAGATATTAATACCGCTACGGTACTACCTTCTTATGGTTTGGAATTTCATTCATTTACACCAGATACTACTGCTATGAAAGAACTACTTGTTCAACGTTTCAATTTTATGGAAGACGGAAAAGATATCATTGTTTTTTAATAAATTCAACCCATCCTAAACTTTTAGAAAATACTAAAATGGTTGGATAAATCATCATAAATATAATTCAATATGGCTACATCAATAGTTGGAGGGACAACTCAGCAACATTATTATAAAATAAATTCAGATCTTGATTTAATTACAATTTCCCCAACAAAAGAGGCAATATACCAATACCTTTCTCAGGTGAAATTTTCAGACTTCCCAGAATTTGTAATTGATATATTAACAAAAGTTGAAGGGCATACAGTAATCGATATGACTGATGGTCCTGGTGATGAAAAACAAGATATTTTAACAATTAATCCATTAGGTAAAAGATGTTTGACTCAATGTAAGCATAAAGAGAGAATAGACGGTAAATATAGTGGTGATGAACTTGACAGAATTGTTTCAGCCTGTTTAAGGAAAAATTGCATACAAGCTATTTTCGTAACCAATGGAGATCTTAGTCCACAAGCTAAAAATTATGTAACTGACAAAGAATACCTTCGTGGGTGGCCTAATCCGGATGACTTATTAGATGTTGATTATTGGAATGGTTATAAAATTTGGGAAAAAATCAAAAATAACCAAGATATTTTAAATAAATGGTTTAGCGGAATGGGTCAAGCACATGGTTTAAGAAATTTCAAATTTAACATCTCTCTTATACAAATGCCTTTTAAAAATGACGCTAAAGGTGAGGGACTTGATTTAATAATTGAATCTTTGATAAAAAGAAATCTTATAACTGTAACAGCAAAAGAAAATGAGTATTTAGCAAACTTATCAAATGGAATTAATCTAAAAATTAAGAAATGGTTTCAATTTGCTTCAGATTGGCATTTAAAATTAAATATCCCGATAAAAAATGAAGAGTTTTGGAACCATCCTTTATTTTCGCTTTCAGTTGAGGTAGAAGTTCCAGGAAATATTACTCAATATATCCCAACAGAAGTTAAAGAAAATATTGTTAAGCATTTTTTTAACGAAATGCCAAGCCTTAATAGTGATGAAGAGTGGTGGCATATTACTATTAGCCAAGGAAAAGCGTTTATATTTTTACATGACATAAGTGAACCGAGACAGATTGAACTTGATTCAGTAAGAACTTTTATAAATTCAAATTCAAAACTTTTGCCCGAATTAATATATTGTGGTTTAGAGGGCTCTAATTTTAAGATAAAAGCAAATGATTATTCTGAAAAATCAATTTGGATTGATGAAAATGGAATTGAGATAATTCATCTGTTCGAACAGTCATTAAATCCTGCTGAAACTTATCAATATCAGCAAATACAGCTAAATCAATTAGACGTTATGCGACAATATGAATTTAGAGCTGTTAAGAATATTACTAATTCAGAAATGATGCGAATTAGAAAAATACTCGATCATGACTGGGTTGCGCTTACTCATAATGATAAAAATTTATTATGGGGATTTCCATCAGATACCGATATTTCAAAAATCCAATTTATAGAGAAAAAGCTTGAAGTGCTAGGTCTAAAAGTTTTAATGGTAAATGAGGAAACTAAAGAAGAAATTTTAAGTAATATTCAAACAGATATACCTCCGATAACACTTATAACGACAACTGAAATTGATGATTTATCCGTACCGGTAAACATTTTAAGAAGAGGTTTTTGGTTGAATAAAGACCTAAAATTAAATAAAGAACTGGATCATGAAGGAGCTATTAAACTACTTGAATATAAATTTACTTTTGAAAATAAATTTGGATTTGATAATATGAATGGCGAAACACAAATAAAATCTCATACGAGTGAATTACCTAATCTACTTTTTGATTTATTTACAATTCGATGCAATGTAATGCTTGATATTTCTATTGTTAATAATCCAATATCAATTAATTTACGCTATTTTGAAAATTCAACAAAGTCAAGTGTTGACATAGCAACGGAAAAAACTATTTGCTTTACAGAAACTTATGATGAAATAAAAGACCTTCTTAAAAACTATTTGTAAATAGAAATGATAGAAAATGAGATTCAATAATTAATTGATGTTTTTTTGAATTTGATTTTCTAGTTTAAGCATTTAAATAATAATATTATGATTTGTAAACTTTGTCATGAAGATAAGATTTTGCTTAAAAACTCGCACATCATACCAAACTTTCTATATAAGGGGCTTTTTGATGAAAAGCACAAGATTGTAAGCATAAATCTAAATGACTTTAGCGATGCCACTTTCCATCAAACTGGATATAAAGACAAAGATATTTTATGTGCCAAGTGTGATAACGAAGTAATCGGAAAACTTGAACAATATGCCAGTAATGCAATATACGGAAATCACAGTAGTGTGGAAATGGAAACCTTTGTTGGAGACCCTTTGCACGTACCCTATATTCGTTTCAAAAATTTAGATTACTCAAAAATAAAATTATTTTTTTTATCCATTCTTTGGAAGTCACATATTTCTAAACATCCTTTTTTTCGAGAGATTAATCTAGGATCAAAATATTCTGAGCGATTACGAAAAATGATTTTAATGAATGATCCAGGTCCAGAAGATTCATTTGAAGTTATTTTAGTAAAGGCTGAAACTAATGGAACTAGACCTACTAAATCAATTATTGAACCAAGAAGACTTAAAGATAATGGAAATACCACTTATATATTTCATATTAATGAAATTATGTATCATTATAATATCTCGAATCATAATAAAATGTCCATGTTTGATAAAGGTATTATTAAGCGTGATGGTATATTAGATATTGCAATCGTAAAGGATGATTTTGGAAGTGAGTATTTTGATAGTTTTATTGGAAAGAAACTTTATATTAAACCAAAGGATTTCTAAAATCAGATTAATTCCGTTTTATCTACTTATCAATATCATCAAAAATACTTCTCTCTTTTACTTCTTTGTTTTGTTCATTATTGCTTGTACTCAAACTTTTTCGCTTCGGCATCGCTCTCTCTTCTTTAGTATTTTCCTCAACCCAAATGTCAATTTCCGAAATTTCATTTTCAATTAATTTTACAATATCATCTACCTGTTCAAATTCAGTTTCAATAATTTGCAGATTTTCCTTCAAGGACATCATATGATATTCTGGATCTTCATCTTCTCTAAATTTCGATTTCCAACTTTCCTTTAACCTTGGAATTAATGGAATTAACTCAGTTTTTATTTTGTCTTTAAGATCGACAAGTTCAGCTTCGGTAAAAAAATCTTGTATTTCTTCTAATTCTAATACTTTTAAATTTTCACCATTCAAGGCAAATTTTGAAATTTTAGCGATAATATCTAAGCGATAATTTTCAGGTAAAAGATTTGCCCCAAATAAGACATGTGCCAAATCAAGTTCTGCTGATCTGTACGATAGTAAATTTGGATCAGAAATTTTGTCAAAAATTGACGGATTCTCATTTATATATAATTTTAAAAAATTTAATGAACATCTTCTACTTAGGAAATCAAGTAAATTTCTTTCAGCAACCCAAGTTGAAATGTATTCTGTTTTATATTTATTGGACAAATTATAATCCTTTAATCGTTCAAGAATGAGCGAAAATAAAGATTTTGGAATAATAACTGCTTTATTTAATTTAACATCACCGCAAGTAATCTGTTCAAGTAATTTATCCACTTCACTGCCTTGAATGTAAATTGTAAGTAACTCAGAAGTAGTCACAACAAATTTTGCGAAAGCATCACCAATTGTAGGGTGCCTGAATTTCCATATTAATTCATCATCTACACTGGCTTTTTGAACCATATTGCCATTCATTGCTTCCAAAGCCAAAAAGCATCCATTAACTGAACTACCTAATTTACTAATCGATTCATGCTCTATATTTTCTAGATTCAATGGCGACTTTAATTTATCATTATTCATATAAATTAGTCCTAAAGCCGCTTGGCTATCAGCATCCAATCCTTTTATAACATCAACTAAAAAACTTTCCTGTTTATCTACAAATTCCTTCAAGGAATATTCAGTGATATATAAATTATTTGTAAAGAATGGATCAGCTAGACGTCTTGCTGTTTCCGGGATGAAACTTTCTAAATTCGCGATATATTCCAAATGTGGTTTAATTTTGCTAATGAATGACTTCGGTTGTTTACCTAATTTCAAGTGATTGTAAAGCATTTGTCTTTTTTCATTAATCATAAGATCATGAATGTCAATAACAACCTGACTTTCGTTAAGCAACGGAAATGCTCCTCCTTTTAAATCTTTTCTTGCTGAATTATAAATATAATCCCGTGAAGTCATAACAATTTTCGCACCCTTATTGAGTATGGCTTTTATTTGAGGCATTACATGATTCCAACGATTACTTAATGGAGATTCATACTGTGTAACGCCAAACGCATCATCAATCCAAAAAAACTGTCCTGGTTCATCAGGATTCCAATGCTTTATCACTTGGTCTGCAGTGCTAAGTTTTAAGGTCATTGCTTTCCATTGGTCTAATGCCCCCATAGCGAGTAGTGAAGCAATTGTTGTTTTACCTGCAGCAGGTTCTCCAATCAATAAGACGAATCCATGTTCTTCCAAAGCATTTGCGGCTTTGTTGTAAGCACCAGTAATCACCACTTTTGATAAATCATTCTTTAGTGATTCTAACAGTGCAGCGCCTTGTCGATATACTCGTTCATCTAAAATTTGTGTCAAATCTCCTAAACCATATACTCTCGGTACCATCTTACGCAATCTCGAATTTTCTTTAATTTGCGAGCAAATCCAAGTCGAACCAAAAATAATTACATGTTTTATGCCGACTGATTTAAATAGCTTATGGATTTCCTCGCCAGTTCTACCCGAAATACCAGCATTTGTCATAATTATATAGATATCACAAATACCTTTTTTTACGAGTAATTCTACTTTTGGTAATTCTTCTTTTAGATCTGATATTTTCAGATTCGAATTCTGTTTAGATGTGAACTTACATTGTATCACAAAATTGCCCTCAAAAGATTCAGTTTCTGTTTTCCGCCATTTGCCATAATAGCTTCCATCACGCCCTCCATCATTTGATGGTAAGTATGACATTGCAGTTTGTCCTAAAATTTCTCTTATTATTGAGTTAGATAACTCCTGAAACCCATACCAACCTAACAAATGTAAATCGTACATATAAAATTTTAAATAAGTAAATCACGGATATTCTATTCTACCTAAGAATTAACTTAGCAATGTAATAGTATTTAAGATCATTATGAAACTCAAATTTATAATGGGATTCTATTTCTATTAAATTCCCAAGATTTAAAATCTTCATCTAAAAATTCAAATTTTTTCCTAAACAAAGAAGAAAGTTTAGTATTAGCTGAGGCAAAAAAGATTTGTCTATTTTCCTTTAAAACAAAGTTTCTTAAAAAGTCTAAAAAAGATATAGCATTCAGATCATCAATAAATGCAACTGGATCATCAAACATAACTATTTGAGGTCCATTTTTCAATTTTCTATTAAGACTTAAAAAGATTGAAAGAGCTAATGCGGACCTTTGTCCTGTACTTATTTCACAAATTTTTCTAGCCTTATCATCTAAATCTATTAATAGCAATTCTTTTTTTTCAAATTTCAAATTTTTAAATTCTTGGGGTGAATGTATAGATTTAAAAATATCTACAATTTCATGAATATTTTTTGAGAAGAAATCTTCAATCTCTTTACCGGCATTTTCAGGTGTCAACTTTGCCAGAGTAATTTTAGCTGTTTTTAAACGCTTAAATTTTTGTGAGTTTTCATTAATGAAAGTTTCAGCTTTAATTTTTCTTTCCTTTGCTGCATCAATCTCAAATTGTTGCTTTAATTCACGTTTAAGAGTCTCTAAAGTATGTCCTAACATAGTTGTCATTTTCTCTAAAAAACTTAAAGGGCGATCTTCACTGATTTCAATAATATCTTCTAATTCCTCAAGTAAATTAATCACTGCATTCCATTTTAGTTTTAATTCGTTGGTTCTTTTTTCAAGAACAGGTAATGTAGGGGCAGTGTCTTCTTTAAATGTAAGCTTTTGCAATAATTCATTGAAAGTTGTTTGATGTTTGGATTTTAGCTTTTCAATATCATTTTGAATTTCATTAAAATCAGTTTCAAGTTTCAATTTTAATTCTTGAAATTTAACTTTATTGTTGAAAGCAAATTCTAAATCTGGAAAATATTCCGTAAATAAATATTTGGTCCTTGTAAATTCCGATTCAGATGTTTCAGTTTCTAACATGATTGAAATTGTTTGTTCTAATTCATTTGCTTTTGATTTCAAATTGAATTCTTTTTCACACTCTTGCTTTAAATTAGCAATTATCATTTCTAAAGTTTGCGTTTCAAAAATTGTATCTTCTAAAACGCTTTTACTTAATAATTCAAATGCTATTATATCCGAAATATCTTTTTTTATACGATTTAAATTCTCAGTTAGTCTAATTTTTTTTAAGGTTAAGGAGTCGTCTGCAGTTGCTGAATTATTTTGCTTATTCTCGGGTATTTTCTTCAATCTGTTTACTAATTCCTTAGATTCGAAATGAGTTTGACATAAAGGGCAATTATCTGGATGATTTTCTATGTCTAAAAATTCATGACCTAGAAACTTTATTTCAGTAATTATTTTAGTATACTTATCTAATGTTTCTAAAGCAGTGTTTATTGCTTTATCATTTTCTAATATTTCTTTTTCAATCTCATTTAAAGATTTGTTTTTAATCTCAATGAATTCAGACACTTTAAACTTCAAGTCGTTAGGAGAAAAAGAAATAATAGTATTTAAGTTTTTAATCTTTTCAATATTGTTAAGTTGTAATGTTATATGGTCTAACCTGCTTTTAATTCCTTCAATTTGAAATAAATGTTCATTAAGAAAATATTTATTACTATTTTGTAATACGTCTATTTGTTTCTGAAGGGTCGGTGCAATTTTTGTTTCTAATCTTAAAATTTCACTGTTTATTTTTTCATCTTCAATTTTGTAAAAATTAATCAAAGCTTCTTGTAACTCAATCTTTTCGATATTACTTAATATATAATTCTTTGACAAATTTCTTTCTCCAAATTGTATGAAATTTTCAAGCAAACTTTTAATTTGATTATTTACAGTTTCTATTAATATATAATCACCTTCAACATTTTCAAAAGTTTGCTTTACATGTAAACTCTTAAGATGACTTGTAATATTTTCAATAATTATGGTGACATTTTTGTTAAATGCAGGAGAATCAATAATACTATTAGCTTCTTCGATGATTCGCTTATTTGTCTCTATATCTTTATCTAACCTATTATATTCTGTTTTAATATTTGTATTGAATTTTTCTGCTCTATCAACAATAAAATTGTATTCTGATCCAAGGACTAAATTAAAAAGAGCGTCACGAATTTCGAAATCGTCTGTGCTATTTGCAAAATTATAAGCTGCATCAGAATTAAAATAATTATATCTATTAAATGACTCGTAAAGTGTGTTATCTCTCGAATAGTTATTTGAATACCAATCTAAATCACGTTTCCTAAATAAAGGGCTTTGATTTTTTTTGTATACTTCTTTAACAATATTGTTATTGTAAAATATTTCTATAGAATTATTATCAATTTCCTCTGAAGGGTTGGTTTTAACTCGACCGCAAACCATATATTCTATTGCCTCGAATAATGAAGTTTTACCAGAGCCGTTAATTCCTGTTATTAGATTAACTCTCCCAAAATTAAAGTCTCTTGTCAATGGAAATTTCCGATAATTTTCATGAAGTTGGATACTACTGATACTTTGAATTTTTAATGCATCTTCATGTATAACTGAGATTTTTTCTTTCTTTTTTATTGTATTGTTTTCATAAAAACGATTCAATGATTGAGAGACAGGATTTTCTGAATATACTTCATGGAGATCAGCATTATCTAGGTTTTTTTTCCAGTCAACTACAATATTTTCATTAACAGAATCTTCAGAATCTTCCAATTTAAAATAATCATTAAACTCATTTTCATTAAAAACAAATTTTCTCGCATACTGATCATTTTGTTCTATAAGTTCTCTTTGATTTTTGTCAATCTCATCTTGTAAAAGAATTAAATAATAGTTCCATTGTAGACTTCCAGAATTTTCAAAATAATCCTTCGCCAATATTGATTTTTGGTATTCATCAATGTTATTAGTCTTAATTCCATCACTAAAATCCAAATAGAAAATACCGGCGGGTTTTTTGCTGTCAAATTTTAATTCAGCTCTATAAAGATTCTCATCAATAGACTCAATTTGACTAAAAATGTTATTGGCTGTTGCTAATATATTAACCTTATTCATAAACTTTTATCTTTTAAAAGAAACATCATTATATGTATCACTGTCTGTAAAGCTTGTACCCATGTTAGTAAATTTCGGATGAAATGTATTTCCACGTTTATAATATACTACAACACGATTTCGATCATTGTCATTTAAGTCAAAAAGATTCCTTATTTCCACGAATGTTTTTTCAATTTTTGCCTCATTAGAGGAACCAATATAGACGACAGTTGCATTTTTTAGTTCACCTGCATTTGTTACTATGTTTTGTTTAAAATTATTTTGATGTGAATTTGCTGAAAATCCAACAGCGATTCCTATATTTTTTAAATCTGTAATGCTGTTTGGATAATTTTGTTCATCATTTAAAATTTCCTGTAAAGCATTAATAGCATCAATAAATTTAGTTTTTTCACTAAAATTAATTTGACTTCTTCCAACTGTAAATCTTTTGTTTTTTTCATCACCAATATCCATTATTACAGTTAACAAATTTTCTGCTTTATACCAATTTTGTTTTTTAGATGCATCGACCTCTCCTGTACTAAGGCAAACTATTCTTTCCTTATTTAAAACCGAAGCATTTTCATCTAATAAAAAAGTATTATTGCATTCTATTTCCTTTATAAATTGAATATGTCCATCATCAATAAAATCATTCTCTTCAAGGTTGTTATATTCCTCATTGAAAAAATATGTTTTTATTATTTCTGGACCATCTCTACGAATCTGGGCATCTACAGCAGAGGAAATTTTAACAGGTAAATTTTTAATATAAAAACAATGTGGGGAGCTGCTTAATAGAAAAAAGTGTTTGTCCTGTTTACCAAAAAAATAATACATCCCTTTTTTATGATTTTGGATTATCCTACTTTCATCATCAATATGATTAGTTTTAAGATAGATAGCGCTTCGCGAACAGTTTTCCCTCATCATATTTGCAGTAAATATTTTTGAGTTATTATTCCAGTTAACAGATATGATTTCTTTATCATTTTGTAGTAGTACAAATTGTCTGAAAGCTCTAAAATTAAGATGAGCGGCGTCGGGATTTAATTGTGGATTTAATATTAAGTAGGGTTTGTCTTCCCATTCTATATCTACCATAACAGGACCCTGGATATATTGAGGAAAATTCATTGCTTCAGAGCAAATTACACTCATCAAATATATTGTGGGTTGATTGTTATTGCGTAATATATAGATTTCATCTCCATGAATTATATTATCACGTTCAATAGCACCACCACTGTGAACACCCATATGCATAGTTTTGTATTGAATTAGAAGTTGCAAAATCTCAATACCATTTTTAATCGCTCTAAAAACATAAATAAGCGGATCTATAAAAGAATTGGATGAATGTTCAAAATGATTACTATAAAAAACGTTTACATTTTCGCTATCGAAATCAGTCTTAAACTTAATAAGATCTGCTGGCTGTATTGATTCACAACATATTGCCCATAGCTTTCCAGCACTAGGCCAATTATCTTGATTACTCACAATACCCTTAATCACATTCCAAGGGCACGAATATTCAGGAGTAATAGCTAAATCAACATTCAATTCTTTTGCCTTACTAAAGAATGTATTTAATTTTGAGTCGACATTATCTTGATTACCGATTCTGTTTTGGTCAGCATACAATGTGCCTTCATGTTGATATAATAGTGAAGAATATCTTTGGGTTTGCCTTTTTAGAACATTTAAATCAATATCTATTTGTAATTGCAATGAATCAATAAAACGAAAAGTCATTAAATGGTTGTTTATATTTATAAAATTAAAGATAATAAATTAATAATGTATATTTTAACAAAAGTAGATATGCTGATTTAAACTTGATGTCTTAAAAAAGGCAATAAGTTCTTTGTTTAACTTGTTAATAAAACAGTATTTAAAAGCTTTTCCACTAAGACAAATATTACCTTTTAATTTATTTTTTATTTATGGAAAACCGTATTTTAAGTATATAACAAGTAATTTCAAATATATCGATTAAAAGACATATACAAGTACGTATTTATACCTAATTTATTTAAACAATTGTCATGGCAATACATACTTTTACATAAGATTTAAATAACAAATTATCATGAAACCATTTACTTTTGACCAGATACCAATAATGATGAAAAAGCTTTATGATAAATTAGAGCATTTGGAAAAAATGATTGAACGAATCTCCCCTACCGGAGAAAATCAAGATGAACTACTAAACATTCAAGAAACATCAAAACTTATAAGTCTATCGGTCTCAACAATCTATAGTAAAGTATGTAAGAGGGAAATTCCGTTTAATAAACAAGGTAAGCGCATTTATTTTTACAGACATGAGTTAATGAAATGGATTAAATCCGGTCGAGTAAAAACTTATTCTGAAGTCCAAAATGGTATTTAAAAAAAGTTCAGAAATCTAGTATCAACTTCAGATTGTACGTGTTCTTTTCATTAATACAACTGAATCAAGAAATCCTAGGCGTCAAGTATTTTATAGTTTGCAAAAATATCTTGCATTTTATCTAACTTTACGATATAAATCCAGTTGCGATGATGTATAATAATTTTGAGGATTCAGACCTGCCAAGGGTAAATATCAATGAAAATCTTGAAACAATTTCCGGTAATCTTTTCAGGTCGTTATTTCCAGTTGAAAAATTTGAAATTAGAGCCGAAACAGACAGAGATAAAGGAATTGATTTTCATATCGAGTTAAAAAAAGAATTGGTCTCCGGCGGATGGGGATACACCAATTACAGATTTGCGGTGCAGTTGAAGGCAACCAATACAATCGAGGTGACAGCTGATGGAAGCTATGGCATTCAGATCTTCTCTTCAAATATTAATTATCTTCTTAACAATGGGATGCCGGCTTACTATGTCTTTTATCACCATCCGACGCAATCTTTCTACTACGAAAATGTAAATAATTTTGTTAAAGAATTGGAGAAAAAAAAACCAGAATGGTCTAAAAAAGAAAAACACAAGCTTTATTTCTCCAAAAAACTTGACCATCAGTCAGTTATTGAAATCTATAATGAAACCTATGCCAAGGGTGAAATCCTTAAACGCATCAACCACAACCTTAAATTCTCTGATGCCAAAGAAAGTTCCCATGGACTAGTCATTGATGCTGATAATATGGTCCATAGCGTATCGGAAAACATTGAATTTATTGATCAATTTGGTGCCGATCTTGTAAACAAGCATTATTTTAATACCATCATAGAAATAGAAAAGAGAAGCTGGCCTCGCAACAATGCTACCCCGCGCTTTTATCTTTTCTGCGGAATTGCGTATTTTCAACGAGGAAATCTTTACAAGGCCCTGGAATTGCTTAATGATGCAAAGAAGTATTCAAAAGAATTTGACAGTCAGGGACAGGCTATAATTGCGCACACCATCTTGAGTGCTAGATACCTACTGGATATGATAACCAAGGAGCAGTATGATCTGGAAATGACCAAAATAAATAGTATAGAGGAATCGGGATCATTTTTCCAAATCGAAAGGGCCTTTGAAGAACTATCAGCAAACAGGACCGGACCTGATGTCTCCATCATAAAGTTTTACGACTCTATGACGAGAATTATAGAAAATGAAAAAAGCGCAATAATACGTACCGTAGCCTATAATAAGATTGTCGATGCCGAATCTATTATTCTCTACCATGACTTGGTAATGAATTTTACCTATTTTATTGGCCGTGTAGAAGAACCATTCCAAAGCAGGGCTTATTTGGAATGGCTGGAACTCGAAAAAAAATTTCTGGAACGGCTTGATGCTATTGTCGAATATGCCAGTAAATGTGGTCATCATATAGGCGTAGGAAACCTGACACTGACATCTATAAAATGGAATTACGAAAAAGCATTTCACACCCACTACCTAGCATGCTGGAAGGGAAGAAATTTTGATTTGCTGCAGCCTATAAATGAAGAGATGGTCTACATGCTGAAGAAACAATGCGGATCGCTTGATCAACTGGCACAATTATACGAGACGATGGAATACAGGGAAAACATGATTTCCTGCATGATTCTAAAATTCGAAATCTTGCATTTTTCAAGGCTTTATGAAGATGCCCAGCAAATGAAGGAAAATATACTTGAGGTCTTAAATTCATACGGATTTGAAGGATTGAAAAAGCAATATAATCCCCTATTTCAAAACGGCACCGCACATGAGAGATTCGTTGAAAAATATACCCTGCACATGAACAGGATTCAAGATTTTACAACAGAAAATGGAATTGACTGTTACGGAATACTCAGTGAAGAGCGAATGAACTCTAAAACAGTGTGGTCAATAAAAGACTTTCTTAAACTTGACTTTACTATACCTGCTTAAACAAATCCTACTTCACTTCTTTATTGCATATCGAAAGGCTTTTTATACTTGCAAATTAAAACCTCTTTAAGATTTCACAAAAGCAGACTATTTATACCTAATTTATTTAAGCCATTGTCATGGTAATACATACTTTTATATAAGACTTAACATGACTTAGTTTTTTTTATGTTAGTAATATAATTAACATAAAAAAATCTACTATTTTTGCATGAAACAACTCCCATGAGTTATGTTATCTTAATAAGGATACTTTGTTTTATTTTGTGATATATGGTACAAATTTGTACCTTTTTTGTACCATATAAGCTTGGAAACACCAGTAAATACTGGATGTTAATTTTTGCATCGGAAAATAATGATAATACAAGATTTAATTGGCAATTATTCAATTTCCGGAAGTAATCAGGATGAGAATCAGGAAATAAATTATAAAGGTGTTTTGAGTTTATCGCTGGATAAAAACAACCGAATTATCGCTCACTGGCTTATTAACAATACACAGGAACAAAAAGGATACGGCTTTTTTAAAGATAATATTTTGGTCATCAATTTTAACTATAAAGGAGAAGCCAATAAAACTTTTAAAGGTGTTGCGGTCTATCGATGCATAACGAAAGATGTGTTAGCTGGTTTTTGGTCTGAAAAACATGGAAATCCTCTTTATCTGGGAACTGAAAATTGCTTGAGAATGAAAAGTACGGAACCGCTGAACTAGATGGTATAATCTGTTTTTGAAATTACGCTCTCTAAAATTAGAAAATTCTAAATCTCTATAAATCCTCTATATAAATATTATTTATATAGAGGATTTTTTATTTTTTAAATAATTTATTTTAATTTCTTTAATCCATATTTTGCTTGGTATTTTCTTAATAATCCTACTTTTAAAATTCAAAAAATACACATAAAATATAGACGCTGGATATTTTTGTACCTAAAAACGTACAGTATTACTCCCTATTCAAATTCTTATTAAGCAACTTTACATCATAATTATTAATTGCGTAAAACGTAGCATATTAATTTCAAGACAATTACATAAAAACATAAAAAATCAAACCGTTTTTTATTTATGTAACCATTGCTATTGATTTTGAAGATTGTGAAAAATCTTTTATTTCAGTATTAAATGATGTAATTACTAATCTATTCTTTACCAACTATTGATTTATCATTTTACTAACCCTTAAACCTTTAAAAAATGAAAAAAGTATTAAAATTAGCAAGTTTGCTGTTTATTACAGCATTAGTCTTTAATTCCTGTGAAAAGGAACAAGATTTAAATGTAACACAAAGCACGAGTAAAGATGCGTCACAAGTCGCAAACAAAAACGTGTCGCAAAGTACTAACAAAGATGCAGCCGTTGCTGCTGCCGCTGCAGGTGGCGGTGCCGGAGCCAAAACGATCACATTGCAAACAAATACACTATCATGCCCTGGTGGGTTGTGTACCTCGTATGGCGTTTGGTCAACAGGTATTTACACGGTTTGGTTCCAGATGAAATTTAATTCCGGATTTTATTGGGGCAGAGGCGGTAAATGCGGCTATGGTATCTTAATTGGTGACCAGAATACTGGCGGCGACCCGGGATGGGATGGTAATGGAGGTAGTGCAAGATTTATGTGGTATTGTCCAAATGGATCAGACACTGCAAAAGGCAGCGGAGCTTATCTACAGCCTTATGTGTATTATAAAGATCAGCCGGGACAATTTGGTAATGATTTTGGCAAAAAATACTATATTCAAGAAGGTGTAACCTATAACTGTCAGATATCTGTTAAGTTAAATACTGGCTCAAATACTAACGGGTACGTGAAATATTATGTAAATGGTACCGAGATATTAAATCAGACAATTCGTTGGGTGACTAACGACTCTAAGCGAAATGTTAATGCAGTAAGCCTTCACACCTTCCGTGGCGGTAGTCAGGAATATTGGAAAGCTCCAGTAACAAGCTCTATTTATTATGCTAGTGCAGCCTGGGATGCTCAATAGTTTTTATATGGCTTTAAAATAATTTGGTCAAAATAAATAAGAATCACCACTTCGATGTTATTATTAATATAATGGACGTTGAAGTGGTGATATTTTTATGAAATAGAATTAGGAATGGCCAGGGCAATTTTTTCTTTTCCGATTCCAAATTTAAATATCTAATAACATGAACGTTATTAGATACGCAACATGAGAATTTTGAAACAAATCTGAATTCTGATATAACAAACAACCTTTACGATTGATGTACTTTTACCTCCACAAATTAAAAAGCTCCCATCATGAAAAACGCAGATAATCAAGCTACTGAAAAATTTGAAAAATGTCCGTATCAGGTTTTAGTATACGGAGAAAATAATTGTGATGTAATATACCGAACTTCATATAAAGGAGATTGGGGGCACTGGGATGAACCTGTTGAAAATAATCAACCTGAATCAGAAGATACTTCTGTGTACGGAATTGAAAATTTATAACTTTAATAAAGTTATTTCGGGTTTTCTGAACAGCTTAAAATAAATGATCTCAAATCATCGCTAAATAATTTTCCGGTATTGCCCACTATACAAAGAAAGAGCGAATAAAAACTGTGCACTTGTCTTGCGGCAAGTAATGAAATTACCGTTAATTTTTTTTTTAAATTTTTCCTTCTCTGTACTTTATGACATAAATCACAGATAACAAACAGGCAAATTAGATTCATATAAATCTATTAATGGAAATTCAGAAAGAGTTGCAGATAGGCTTTACTGATATAACTTTATCAAATTTTTATAGCCAATGTACCTGAAACTGTTCTTCCGTCTGACGGCCAAATACCAGGCCCGGGATAAAATTGTGGTCGTTTGGTAAAATAATGTTCGTTAAAAGCATTGTTTAGGTTTACCTGAAATCTTATGTTTTCTGTGAGTCGGATTGCCAGGTTTAAATCCACAATCGAATAAGCATCAACCAAACCTACCGCACCACTTGCAGAAGGTGTAACGGTATTTAGCGCATCAGCAAAACTATCAGAAGTATAACTATAAAGCGCAGAAAAGCTTACTACTGAATATCGAATTGTTATTCCGTTTCGTGAAATCCATGCCGGAACGCTTTCTACTTTATTTCCGCTAACATCTACGTTCGTGTTGCCTGATCTTATGACAGCATCCTGATAACGTGCATCCATGTAAGAAGTTGATGTAAATAGTGATAAGCTTGTTTTTTTACCCAATGAAAAATCTCCCTGCAAAAAAAATTCAAGCCCTGATGTTCGGGAATCTCCAATATTAGTTCTGAAAATTATCAGATTATTTGCCGCATCTGTTTCTGCAAGTGTTCCTAAACGGTTATTATATTGCAGATAAAAACCAGTTGCATCCCATTTTAAAAATTTCCATTTTCCTCTAAACCCAATTTCTGCATTATATCCATAAGCATCTTTGAGGTTTTTGTCGCTGGCTTCATAAATAGATTGTGGAATAATATCTTTAAAAATAACGGGACGATATGCCTGCGACCAGCCTCCATAAATATTAATGTCGTTTGTTACATCATATTGCGTACTTACACCAAATAATGGAAAATTATGTTTGATTTTGTTTGGCAATTCAGCATCAGAATAATAAATCGTAGTTCCCTCCATATTGGTTTCACCCATTTCCATTCTGATTCCGGGATTGATTGAAAATTTTCTAGTCAACAAAAATCGGTTTTCGGCAAATAATGCGATGTTGCTTGTTTTATAATGAAGGTCCCTTCCCCAACCCGGAGTTACAAGCGATAAATCAAAATCAGTTCCTGTTGTTCCTTTTCCTAGCTGCTGACGGTGCAAGTCATTATTCATATACTGAATACCTGCTGTAAGTGCGCTTGTCTGTTTAAAAAGTCTATACGATTGAAGCATTCGTAATTCTGTAGTATAACTATTAAAATGGTCAATATCTACTTGTCGATTGTTATACTGAAGCGTCGCTGGAACAATCGTATCGGCAATATTAGCCGGTCTGTCAAACATTACACTATTTCTTGCTCCAATAACTGCCGAAGTTGTAAGGCGCAATTTTGTTGAAGAAGTAACATTCCAATCCGCAGTTAAAGACGGAATGTGGATATTTGGCTGATAATAATTTCTAGAACGTGTTGACATTTGAGGATCTGCAAGAAACATACTATCCGTTAAAGGTCCGGGTATATGTGTAATATAATTAGAATGCGTCCACTCAAATTTGAAAGTTAAATCTTTTGAAGCATCATAATAAAGTGAGACTTGTTCAGCATCAAAACTCGAATCGCTGTTTTCCCGATAACCTGTTATCCATTTTCCGTTTATCCAGGCAGAATATCTGAATTTACCTATTTTGCCTGATACACTGTTAAAAGTACTTAACAAACCGTATGAACCTAATGTGTTGATGGTTTCAAAAGTAATTTTCTTAGTTGTATCAGGCTGTTTGCTAATGTAGTTGAGCATACCGCCAAACTGTGCTCCATATTGTAATGAGCCCGTTCCCCGAACTAATTCAATTCGTTCAACAGCTTCCATTGGAATATTGTAATGACTGGCAGGATAACCATACATATCAGAGTTGGTAATAATGCCGTCTTTACGAATATTAAATTCCCAACCACGGTGCGGGTCAAGTCCGCGAGTAGAAATATTCACCTGATTACCGGTTCCGTCCATATCATAAACAAATAGGCCGGGTACTTTTGCAAAAATTTGTCTGGCATATTTCTCAGTCAGGGCAACATTCTTTTGTAACATATCGATTACTTCTGTCTTTTTTCCGGAAAAAATATAAGTTCCCTGAATAGGTTCAAGCCGCAAAATATCTTGCGGTATATGATTTCCTTCAACGGTTACAGGAGAAAGTTTATGCGTTTTTATACTGTCAGTTGCTGTCTGTCCAAAAGCAGCTTTTATATTAACCAGAAGTATTGCTATGAATAAAAGTCTGTTCATATTTTGATTTCTTATTCTCTTAGTAGTAAACTACAATTTATTTTTACATCAATAATTCTAATCCTATTTGAATAACTTAGAAGCAAACTGATTCAAACATCTGCGCCATGTAAGCCATTCATGAGCCGTTTCTGGCGATTCGTAAGAGACATATTTTATTCCCTGCTGATCCAACATGTTTTTAAACGCACCAACTGATTTAGGAAACGGAACAGGTTCTTTGGTTCCTAAACCCAGCCAGAAAAGTTTGATTTTTTTATTAAGCGCATTTCCGTCCTTATATTTTCCTTCTAAAAAAGTATTAGCGTCAATAGGATCAATACCCGGATAATTAGCTGTACCGCTAAATCCTCCGTAATAGGAAAAAGTGTCCAGATGGTTCATCATAATTCGCATCGTTTGATTGGCTCCCATAGAAAGACCTGCGATAGCTCTATGTTCACGATTATTGATTGTACGAAACTTAGCATCGATCATCGGAATAATTTCGGTAATAAGTACGTCTTCAAAAATAGATTCAGGACGCTCTTTTTTAGCTGCAGATTCATTGTTTTGCGGTTTATAAGCGTAGCCATTATCCATTACAATAATCATGGGATTTGCCTGTTTTGAAGCAATGAGATTATCTAAAATTAAATTTGCTCTGCCTTGAGAAGACCAGCCTGATTCGTCTTCAAAACTTCCGTGTTGTAAATAAAGAACCGGATAACGCGTTTTTGTGTTTTCATTATAACCTGGAGGCGTATAAATAAAACAGCGTCTAAAAGAATTTGTTAATTTTGAAAAGTAAACATTTTCACTTACTAAGCCGTGAGGTACATCTTTCAAGGCAAAAAATTCCTGATCTCTCGCCGGAATTTCTATTCCGCTGCCTGATCTTCCTGCTCCGTAGAAATACAAACTTCCCGGATCCGGAACCGAAGCTCCATCAATATTTAACTGATAATAATGAAATCCTTCGTCCTGCGGATTCGATTCTCCTGTCCATATTCCGTTGGCATCTTTTCGCATATCGTATTTCACTCCGCCAATATCGAGTTGAACCTTATTTGCATTGGGAGCAGCAATACTGGCACGTACCCGTCGTTGCGAGTTTACCTGAGGGAATTGTTTTTCCGCCTGATTAATAGTTGAAGGTTTAAAATCCTCCGTTATTTGTGTTTCCTGACTCCAGCCTGTCTCCAAACACAAGCAGGAAATTAATATAGTAATATTTAGAAATCGTTTCATTTTATATTTGTTTATGTTGTGGTTAATTTTACCGCAAAGTTTTTATTTAATCGCGCAAAGCCGCAAAGTTTTTTTCACGCAGATTTTAAAAAGATTTAAGCAGATATGCGCAGATAATTTTTAGAATCTGTAGAATCTGCGTGAAAAAAACTTTGCGACCTTTGCGTAACTCTTTGCTTCCGATAGCTATCGGGATTGCGGTTAAATTTTAAGTCCATTTACTGTTTTTCCTTAGCCAAATCATTTACAGCATTTGCAAGAAAAACATACCACGCACCGCCATCGATAATACATTCGTTTTCTCCCCAAAAAAATGGCCAGTCATCTTTGTTTTCTAAATAATCCGGTTTTAGAAAAATAAGCCCCGGAACTACTCCACCCGCAATTGTAGTAAAATCGGCTCGATTGCCTCCATAAGCTACTTTTTTCGATCTGTTTCCTACGGCATTTACAAAAGATAAATTAGAATAAGGATGACAGCCCAAAATATAATTCAATCCCTGATACACACTTTCTTTGTCCATGATATCAGGATAAATTTTATGAATATAATAATTCGTGCTCGCCCAGTTAATAACCTGTGAACTTCCTCCCCAGCCTCTTTTTGCTATTGGCACACCATAAGGATTTTCGGCATTTTCTTTGTCTGTTTTTTCTTTATATTTAATGACATAGCCACGTAATTTTTGTTTGTAGTTATCATCCATAGAAGAAACGGCCAATAATGCTGAACTAATATTAAAATCTACATTTTCATCTAGCAATTTCCATATTTTATCTTCAAAACTTTTTTTATACTGTTCGTCTTTTGTGCTTAAATAGAGCTGCAAAATTGCAATCATATCGCTTCCTTTTCCCCATCTTGACATTGGACTATTATCTGGTTTTGCTTTTTTATCTATTTCAGTTGCTTCGTTAGTCAGCTTTATAGCAAGAGATAAACATTTTGCAGAAAGTGCATCATTATATCCTTTTAAAGCTCTGCTTGCTGCCGCTAAAGAACCCGCTGTTCTAAAATCAAGAAATGAAGTCCGGTTTGTAAATGCCCATCTGTCATCAAGTGTTCCGCTTGAAACTCCGTTAGATTCATAAGGTTTTAAAGATGGATTATAAGGAAGATTATCGGTCTCCGTAGAAGCATCGCCCAAATGGTGGTATTGATGCAGGTTTGGAACCACAATTCCTCTTACCGGATGACCAATATTTTCAACTTGTGCGACAAGGTTCAAAACGCCGTGCTCGATCTGCTGCAATAAATCAGGCTGACCATCCGGACGGTGAATATCTACAAACTGTGTTTTTTGATCAATATAAGTTTCATCTCTGTTTACTTTGAATGCTTCCCACGATTCTACAAAACTATTGATGACGCTCACATGCGAAAAAGTTTGTATGTCAAAATCTCCGGCATCAAACCAACCTCCTACAGACATTCCCGGAATACGTTCTAAAGGTTTGTATTTAGTCTCTGTTGTAGGGCCTTGTTTATAGCCATCAAAATGTTCGTGATTAATTGGAGCCTGAAGACAATCGTCTAAAAATGGCTTTCCGTGCCAAACCCGATAAGCCTCATTCACTTCCATATGATCCATTTGAACAGGAAACCAAACATCCATAGTTGGCTGCCAGATGTTTGCATAAATATTATCCTCTATCTGAAAAGTATTTGTTTTTTGATCGCCATATTGAATATAATAAAGTCCTTTTTCTTTAATGGCGCTAAAATCAATCTGGGCATAATTATATCTTAGATAATTTCCCCAAACCTTCACATCTGCTTTTAGTTTTTCTGTAAATTTTCCGTTCTCACCTAGTTTAAAAATTGATGCAGTAGATAACACTTTATCACTTTTATCAAGTTCAACAACCGCTACTTTCTTTTGGTCCGGCATATAACCTACTTGCGAAAATCCTATTACGGGCTGCCTTTTCCAATTGGGTATTGCATTGGGTTCTACATACCAGGTTAATACTTTGCCTTTTTTGTTGGAAGGAAGAATACTTCGCGCTATAAACCAGCCATTCTGTCCTAAATTTCTTCCGTCGAAAAGCATTACATCCTGATCTTCGGACTGAATTTTTACTGTACGCTCCGGATTTTCAGGAGCAAGGATTAAATTCTTTCCGGATTCTAAAGGCAGTGTTGCTATAAATTCATTTCTCCCACGATCATCAAATGTACTATGTCCGGCAAATTGTGGGATTTTTTGAGATAAAGGCTTGATTTCAGTATTACCTGCAGGATATCTCGGAAAAGTTCCTGCTTTTCCATCAACCAGATAATTACTCTCAAAATAAGAAGTTGGTATAAATTCTAAATTAAATCCCGCTTTTCCTTCCAGCTCTTTTGGTACAGGTTTATCCAATACAACATTAATAACAAAACCTTTTCCTTTTGCTGTAACAATGATTTTTGAATCAAAATTGAATTCCTCATATCTCAGCGTAACCTCAATCGAATTGTTTGCCTTGTCTACTTTTCGACTGGTCATTTTCGGAATTAAATCCCATTGTTCAGGCGTATTCTGAAGTCTGATTGCGCCACCGGTTACCGTTCTCACACCGTGATGAATAAATTCTATTCCGGCCGTTTTTTCGTCAAAAAACATTCCGTTATATTCATTATTAAAAACCCAGACATTCAGTCCCGGAGTTTCAAAATATTCCTTTTCGTTTAATACTAAATTCTGAGAAAATGACTTGTTTGCAAGACCAAACAAACAAAAACATATCATTACTTTTTTCAATAAGTCTTTATCGAAAACAACCACTAACATATTATTAAGTTTACGCATAATTTTATATTTAATTATTAAAGCAACAAGCATCCGGACTGATGAATTTTTTAAATATCATGTTGTGGGGCAAATACAACTCATCACCAGATACTTTATCAGAGGATTGAAAATCATTAGTTTTTAAATAAAAGTGGTGCTAATTCTTTGAAGCTTCGACGCCAGGTTTGAAATTCATGTCCTGTGTTTTCAGAAATATAAGAAACAGCATTAAAGCCAGCATTTTTAAGAGCTGATACAGCATCTTTAATACCATCAGGACGTTCTTTGCTTCCACAACTTAAAAAGATAAGTTTGACTTTTGATTTATCCTTAATGTCTTCCGGTTTATAAATTCCCCCGCTTAGAAGTGCGTAGTGAGAGAAAACTTCAGGTTTATTAAGGGTTATCATTTTTGTTTCCATTCCTCCCATTGACAATCCACCCATGGCGCGATTTGCCGGATTGGCGAGCGTACGGAAATTTGAATCCACATACGGAATTAATTCTTCTGCTAAAACTGTCTGAAAGGGTTCTATTTTAAAACTTGCCAAACCACCATATTTAATTTCATTTGTCATTCCGTACGTCATTACAATCAGAAATGGTTTTATTTTGCCTTCAGCAATCAAATTATCCATAATCAAATTGACGTGTCCCTGATTGCTCCATGCAGTTTCATCTTCACCCCAGCCATGCTGCAAATACAAAACCGGATATTGTTTAGCTTTATCTTTATGATATCCCGGCGGCGTATAAACAAAAGCCCTGCGAGAAGTATTAGTACTTTTTGAAGGGAAAAGAATTTGCTGTACATTTCCGTGCGGAACATTTTTTAAGGCATAAAAATCCTGATCGTGTGCCGGAATTTCGATTCCGCTTTCCCAACGTGTAGAACCATAAAAATTGAGTGCGCCGGGATCATTAAAAACTCCTCCATCGATAGTTACATGATAATAATGAAACCCTTCATCCATAGCGCCTGCGGTTATGCCTCGCCAGTAACCATCTTCAGTTTTTGTGAGAGGAGTTCCGCCTTTTGTTCCGCCCAATCCAAGACTTATCACAACAGATTTGGCTTCGGGAGCTAAAATTTGAAAGCGTGCATAACCCTGAGAATTAACTTGCGGATATTCCTGTCCGGGCTGATTAACGGTTGAAGGTTTAAAATCTTCGGCAATAGAAGTTTGGCTTGTTTGTGAAAAACCTGCAAAACCTGATAAAATAAATGCCCATAGCATAACAATTGCATACTGTTTCATATTTTTATTTTTTAGATTAAAAAATTATTTAACTGTTGGAATTATAATTTGATAGTTTCCGGAAAGATGCATTAAACTGAAGAGATACATTAATCCATCATAATACGGATCAAAATAACCGTCATCATAAGGCTCTAATTTGGCATTCCAAACCGCATGAACAAAATCCATACTTGCCTTATCAGGATTAACCAATGAGGCTGTGGCCGAAGTTGCTACTAATCCTATCGAATGTCTGAGTTTTTTAACGGGACCGGCCTGCAGAATAAAGTCAGGAGTTGAACCATCCAGATTAAATTGATCTTCGAAAGTGTTCAATCCTTTAGATCTAAGAAAATTTTGAAATTTCCCCGCGTATTCTTCCTGCCATTTTTTGTCTTTTCCATACCACGTATAATCCATCGCGATATTCATAGGAACACGCCAGGAATCATAACGAAATCCGGGTGGCATCCACGGCGTAGGATGTGGTTCTCCGGTAAATTCAGTGTAATCTGAATTTAAACCTGTTACAGGATGAGTGGCTTTATGCAGAAAATTGCGGGAAACATCGGCACATTCCTTATAAAATTGCTCATGACCGTCTTTTGCATACAAAGCCCATATTTCATAAAACGCCGGAACATGATAAGAAGGATCTGTCCAGTTATATCCTCCTCCTTCCGGCACGAAAGATATTTGTTTGTGGTCGGTATTTATAATGTTATGAATAGTACCGGTGCCGTCTTTTTTCCACATGGCATCCAATATTTTTCTGGCTTCATTATAATAATGTATTCCGGTATTATTGCCCCATTTGTTAGAAGCAAAAAGCAAACTGGTAATATAATACAATTCTCCATCTGACGCTGAACCAGCCGAATTTTGCTTTTTAGTTTCAGGATTTACACTCCATGCAAAATAGCCTTCTCTTGGTCCGTCCTGATGCTGCATGTATTTAACAGACCATCTCCAGATTCGGTCAAAAACCTCTTTTTTATTGAGTTGAACAGCGATCATCATTCCGTATGACATTCCTTCGGTGCGGGCGTCTTTATTTTTGACATCCGAAACATATCCTAAAGAATCACCTTCTTCAAAATACACTTTATTTGGTCCCTCAAAAACATCGTAATAGGCTTTTGCTAATTTTTTGTCTATATCTGTTTGACTATAACCTGCTGCTGCAAAAAGGTTGCGGTATTGAGGCCTGGATTCTGATTTTTCTGCTTTCTTTTTTATTTGACCAACAACCAAAATGGGTAAAATCAATCCGAATACCAATATCAAAACGTGAATCCTGATCAGAAATTCATTTGTAAATTTTTTATCTATTATCATAATTTATTTTTTTAGTATTTAATTCTAAACCAATCAAAATCTACATATCCGCCCGTATTTTTTGTAGCATAATTGAACAAGCCAAAACGATAGCCCATAAAATGCGGAAGTGTATATTTCATTTTTAAAGTTTCGCCTATAACATTCCACACTTTTCCATCTAAACTATAGAAGAAATTTGCTTCATCTTTTTTATTTGTAAAATCACAATCAATTTTGAAATAAATTTGGTTTTGATGTAAAGGAATTCGCTGTACTTCAACAGCTTTATCATTATTGGTATTTACCATAACAATTGATTTTTTCCCTTCTTCAACTTTTACGCCTGCCAATCCGTATTCTTTTTGTAAGGCAGCTAATCCGGCAAAATCCCCTTCTTTCATTTTAGAAATATCCAAAGCAACAGAAGCTGAACTTGTTGGGCCAATTGTGCGTTGTGTAAGTGTATTTCTTGCTAACAGAAAATCAGTATCAATTCTTCCTGTTTGAAGTCTCAGGAATCCCTTTCTTTCTTTTAAAGACCAAAGTGTATGATCCGGATTGTGATTCCATTGCCAAACTAATGGAAGTGTTTCTTGTCCTTTCTTGCGATTAAATTCATCCGAAGCAGCCAAATTCGGAATCAAACCTTTACTCGCCGGCAGGTTTAATTTTTCCGGAACTTTGCCATTTTCGCCCAATATTGGCCAGCCGTTTTCCCATTTTACAGGAACCAGATACGGAATCCTGCCAACAGCACCAAAATCACGAAAAAGATAAGAGAACCAATGTCCATCAGGCGTGTCGATGAGTCCGCCCTGAGCAACGCCCAGATCCTGCAAACCTATTTTTCCTTCCCACGGACCATTAATAGTATCTGCTCTATGAATAATTACCGTACGCATTCCGCCCTCAGGCCAGCAAATATTAAACAGGTAATATTTTCCTTTTATTTTAAATAATTGAGAACCTTCAGCGCCCAGCATAATCGTATTTCCAGCCGCAGCACTGGCATTTTCGATAATAACTTTCTCAGGAACGCCTTGTTTAATTCCGGTTAGGTCATCATTCAGTTCAACCAATTTAATTTTGCCCGATCCGTAGATTAAATAAACTTTTCCATCCTCATCAAAAAATAAGGAATGGTCGTGGTAATCCGGTTTAAAAGAAACTCTTTGCCAGTTTCCTTTTTCTATATCTTTGGTTTTAAAAATATAAGTTTCACCTGTTGTTTGTGCAAAAGTCGTCACGTAATACATTCCGTTATGAAAACGCAGACTGCTCGCCCACGAACCTCTTCCGTAGGTACTTTTTCCTTCTGTTAAATTTAATTCCGGCATATCTGCCAAAGTATCATAAGCGTAATTAATGAGTTTCCAATTGACAAGATCCGTAGATTTCATAATAGGCAAACCCGGGCTCATGTGCATCGTGGTACTGCTCATATAATAAGTTGCACCGACTCTGATTATGGACATATCAGGTACATCAGCAAAAATTAATGGGTTTTGGGCTTGCGCCGAAATGACGTTGTGAATAAGCGAAATAAAAAAGATAAAAATGAACTTTTTCATGAGACAAAAAATTAATTAAGAATAATCCTTATTTGATTTTACTGACACTTTTAGTGGTTTGTTATTTTCTTAATGTTTTTTCCATCTTCATCTCTCCAGATCATTATATCACAAAGTCATTACATTTTCAAATCCTTATTGTAATCGTATGTATTTTAATAAGTTTAATAAGTGTATTTATCACAAATATAAACAAAAACCAGTATCACACAACCGGTTGCTTGATTATTTAATTGTGAATTATCAAAAGAATGCATAATTAAAAACATTCTATTTATTTTTATTGATAAAAAAATGAATTTAATTTATCAGGAAGATAATTTGAAATATTTTTTTGATAATTTAAAGGACTTATTCCAATTTTTGTGAATAACCCGTAAAAGTTTAAAAAATTAAAAAACTGTTTGTATTATCAGGAAGCATTTATGGATCTTATAATCTCATAAAGTCATTTTTATTTTACTCACAGCAACAGACACCTCTTTTTCCGGCATTTTGCAAGCTTTATTTACACATACATAAATATAGGTTTGATTGTCTGTAAACCGATTTTCTAAAACAGGAAGTTTACTCGCTGCAGTCGATCCTGCAATAAGAATATTGGGTAAGTAATAACTTTGAAGCTGATTTGTTTTCTCCAAAGCTTCTTTTCCAGAAATAGCAACTTCAAAATAATTACCGGTGTAATTCAGCATTAAATCCAGCCAATTGTAATATTCTGTTGGCGCCTGCAAAGCATCTTCTTTTACATTATTCAGCATCTGCTCAGCAGTTTTGGCGTAAGTATCATTAGAATAATAATGTCCTAAAAGAAACAAATTATGAGCAAGAACAGAATTTGAACCCGGAATTACATTATCTGCTATTTCCATTTTTCTGGTTATTAAATTTGCAGAAGTATCAGATGTAAAATAAAACAGATTGGATTTTTTATCCCAAAAATGATTCATTGCATAATCAGTTAATTGTCTTGCTTTATTAAGCCATTTTTCATCAAGTGTAATTTGGTACAAGGCAATAAACGCATCTGCAACGCTCGCATAATCTTCAGAAAAACCAGCAATACTGCTTTTTCCTTCCTTAAAACTGTGGTATAAACTTCCGTCTTTCTGAAGCTGATTATTCAAAATAAAATTGGCATTTTTTAAAGCGATTTGTTTATAATGTTGATTTTTAAATGCCCGATAAGCACTAACATAACCCTTTATCATTAAAGCGTTCCATGAAGTCAGGGTTTTATCATCTAAATGAGGTCTTTGTCTTTTATTTCTGGCCGTTAAAAGTATTTGTTTCCAGTTTTTGATTTTAGAATCTAATTCTGTTAAAGTCAATTTATTTTGGATTGCAAAGTCTTGATCTGATTCCGTTTTAAATAAAACATACTTTCCATTTTCCCATAAACCATTTTCATTAATGTTGAAATACTTTTGAAAAAGAGAAAACTCAGATTTTAAAAGTGTTTGTAATTCTTCTTTTTTCCATACATAATAAGCACCTTCTTCCAGTTGATTTGATTTATTTTTGCTATCGGCATCTAAAGACGAATAAAAAGCTCCGTTTGACGCCATGAGTTCTTTTTCAACAAAATTCAGCGTTTCAGTTACCGTCTTTTTATACAATTCATTTTTTGTAATCAAATAAGCATCAGCATATAAACTTACGAGTTGGGCATTATCATAAAGCATTTTTTCAAAATGAGGAATATGCCATTTTGAATCTACAGAATATCTCGAAAAACCACCGCCAATTGGATCGTAAATTCCGCCATTTGCCATTTTTTCGAGTGTTGTCTGCACATAAGCCTGCATCGTTTTGTCCTTATTTTGAATGCTGTAACGAAGCAGAAAACCCAACGAATTTGGCATTGGAAATTTCATATCACCAGCAAAACCGCCTTCTTTATAATCTAATTGTTTTTGTCCTGATTTTACAGCTTCAGAAAGTTCTGAATTTTTAAAATTGGCCGGACTATTATTAACTGCAATTAATTGTGATTTCTGAATTCCTGCGACTAATTTGTCTGCATATTCGCTGGCTTTTTTGGGGTCTTTTTTATACAAATCAGAAAGTTCAGTAAGGGCATCTGTCCATTCTTCTCTGGTAAAATACGTTCCTCCAAAAATAGGGCGTCCGTCAGGAAGTGCAATACAATTTAAAGGCCATCCGCCTTTTCCAGTCATTAATTGTACGGCATTCATATAAATCTGGTCAATATCCGGACGCTCTTCCCTGTCTACTTTTATACTGATAAAATTGTCGTTCATTAATTTGGCTACAGCCTCATTTTCAAAACTTTCCTGTTCCATAACATGGCACCAATGACAGGCAGAATAACCTACCGAAATAATAATAAGTTTATTTTCTGCTTTTGCTTTGTCTAAAGTTTCCTGATTCCATGCTTTCCAGTTTACCGGATTGTGCGCATGCTGCAAAAGATACGGACTAGTTTCATTAATTAAATCATTGGTATATTTGTGATACGCCGCAGTATTCTGTTTTTTGTTACAACCAATAAAAAAACATGAAACAATTAATAAAAAATAAAGAATGCGCATATAGATAAAATGAAAGTGTGAGTAATGGTATTGATTTTCAGTTGTTTTTTAAATCAGAAGCTAAAATAGCAATTTAAATTTAATAGATTTGCGGTAACTAAAGAATGCTTCAAATATGCTATTAATGGCTTCAAAATTGACAAACTTATTTCAACTTTCAAGCTATTTTTACGTTTAAAATTTTATAAAAATGAAATGAAAACGAAGCCGTATTTGAATGATAGACATCGCTCTAAAATAATTTTCGATCAAACGATGGAGATAAGCAGAAAAAAGTCAACCAGTATATTGATGAGCGATACTTCGCAAAAACTTTCTGTACTGGAAAAAATAGGTTACGGCTTAGGGGATTTTGCGGCGAATTTAATTTTCCAGACCTTACTGACCTTTTTGGCTTTCTTTTATACCGATGTTTATAAAATTCCTGCCGGAACAGCAAGTATTATTATTTTTATCGGAGGGTTTATTGGTGCTTTTTTTAATATCATTATGGGCGTTATTGCTGATCGTACCCAAACCCGCTGGGGGAAATTCAGGCCCTGGATTTTATGGACTGCCCTTCCGTTTGGAATTGGCGCTGTCCTTTCTTTTTTGACGCCAGATTTTGGAGAAAACGGAAAGATAATTTACACTTTGCTCACGTACTTTTTTCTGGTTATAATTTACTCTGCAAACAATTTGCCGTATGTTGCTTTAAGCGGAGTATTAACGGGTGATATGAAAGAAAGAAACAGTCTTTCCTCCTATCGTTTTGTTGCTGTAATGATTGCTCAATTTATAATTCAGTCCCTTTTATTGCCATTGGTTTTAATTTTAGGGCATGGCGATAAAGCAGTTGGCTTTAAAAATACAATGATTTTGTTTGCCATTATAGGGGTAATTTGTTTGCTGATTACTTTTTTTACTACCAAAGAACGAATTATACCTGCAAAGAACCAGAAATCTTCGATCAGGCAGGATTTTGGCGATCTGGCTAAAAATGGTCCCTGGCTGGTTATGTTACTGGTTACTATTCTGGTATTTATAACCTTATCTTTAAAAGGCGGTATGTATGTTTTCTATTTTAAGTATTATTTAGATCCTGTTGCACAAACTGAATTCTTGAATAATATTGGTTTTACGGCATTTATTCATGATCTCAATAATTCATTGATTGCAATGGGATTAGTAGATTTTCAATGGCCGGGAGATGTTCCTACTTCTGCATTCAGCCTTTTTAATGCGGGTGGAATTCTTTTTATGATTTTTGGAATTTTGCTTTCAAAATCGCTTGCAGATTCTTTTGGTAAAAGAAATATTTATATCATCTTCATTTTTATGTCTGCTGTAAGTTTGCTGCTTTTTAATTTTTACAGCAGAACCGCTATTGCAATGGTTTTTCTGACTCAATTAGCGCATGGATTTATTTACGGGGTAACAATTCCGTTATTGTGGGCAATGATTGCCGATGTAGCCGATTATAGTGAATGGAAAAACAATCGAAGAGCGACTGCTACTGTTTTTTCGGCCATGATTTTCGGATTAAAAATAGGAATAAGTATTGGCGGTGCTTTGGGTGCAGCTTTTTTATCCAAATATGGCTATGTAGCCGAAGAAGTCAATCAGGTTCCGGCAGCAGTTGAAGGAATTAAATTGTGCGTAAGTATTTATCCTGGCTTTATATTTATTATCAGCGCCGTTCTGTTGTGCTTTTATGTAATAGACAGAAATATGGAAATTGGGATTGAAAAAGACTTAAAGGAAAGAAGAGCAAATTAATTTGCAGAAACAACACAAATTGCACTAATTGCCTCTAATTAATTAGAGTTTAAAATTTGTGCAAATTCGTGAAATTCGTGTTCAGAATTGATTGCATTACCTCGGAAAAATATCATTTTATTACAATTAAAAACTAAAAAAGCAGTACTATAATTCATCACGAACTACATTACTGCTTTTTAGGAATTAACCTTTTATTAAAATTATTGTACCGTAATAGCCAGACTATTTACAATATTTTTGGCTGATGTAGCCGTATAAAGTACAAATTCTCCTGGTTCAACTTTCCAGTCAGACGTTTTTTCATCATAAAAAGCCAGATCTTTTACTTTTACTTTTAAGTCAACTGTTTTTTCTTCTCCTGGTTTTAGGAATATTTTATCAAATGCTTTTAATTCTTTTTTAGGTCTTAAAACAGATGATTTTGTTTGTCCTGTATACAATTGGACCACTTCTGCCCCATTTGTTTTTCCTGTATTTTTGATGTTGAACTTTACGGTTATCTCATCGTTTACGCCATAGACTTTTTTGTCTGCAGTAATATTAGAAATTTTAAAAGAAGTATAAGAAAGTCCGTAGCCAAAAGGATATTGAGGTTCAATTTCTTTGGTGTCAAACCAGCGATATCCTACCAAAATATCTTCTTCATAATTTACTTTCAAATCGTGCCCCGGATAAGCTCCTAAAGCATGTGCCGGAGACTGGCTTAAAGTAACGGGAATCGTAAAAGGCAGTTTTCCCGAAGGAAATTCTTTGCCGCTCAAAACATCTACAACAGCATTACCCGCTTCCATTCCGCCGTACCAACCCCAAACCAAAGCAGGGACACGAGATTCAATACCCGCCAGTTCAAGCGGAGAACCTGCAATAATTACCACAATTGTTTTAGGATTTGCCTTTGCCACTTCCTGAATTAAAGTCTCTTGTCCGTAAGGCAATCGCATGTGCAGCCTGTCAAATGATTCTGAATCGAAATCATGGTTTAAACCTGCAAAAACAATCGCTACATCTGATTTTTTGGCCTGAGCCACTGCTTCTTCAATTAATTTCCAATCTACTTTATCGGTGTTTAATTGACCGTCGCTGCTTCTTTCTACAACATGAGATTGTTTTTCATAGCCTTGTGCAAAGTTTATCTGCAACGATTTTCCATATTTATTGGTCAAAGCCTGAAGTGGTGTTATCTCATACAAAGCTTTAATTTCTGAACTAAATCCCCCGCCGCAATGTGTACGTGTGGCATTATCACCAATAACTGCTACAGATTTCATGGCATTCATATTCAACGGCAAAATTTGCTTTTCGTTTTTCAGTAAAACAACGGCTTCTACAGCAGAACGATACGCTGCCTGCTGATGTTCTTTTGTGTTTATAGAACCTGTTATTCGCGTTTTAGGATCTAAAACTTTCGTTTTAATCATGACTCTTAAAATATTGGCCACTTTTTCATCGACTATACTTTCTTTTATTCGCCCTTCTTGTACTGCCTTTATCAAAGGATCTGCAAAATACCAGTCGTTGTAATTTTCTTTTTCGGTTCCCATTTCTAAATCTAAACCAGCCAAAGCCGCTTTTTCGGTACTGTGAACAGCATCCCAATCCGACATATAAACGCCTTTAAATTTGAATTCATCCCGCAAAAGTGTTCTTCCCAAGTAATTATTTTCGGTACAATAAGAACCTCTGAATTTATTATAAGCGCCCATAACGCCCAGAACTCCGGCATCAACGACAGAAGCTTTGAAACCCGGCAAATAAATTTCGCGTAAAGCACGTTCGCTCATTGTAACATCAACAACAAAACGATTTTGTTCCTGATTATTGGCTACGAAATGCTTTACACAAGCTGCCACATCCTGAGTTTGCAAAGCTTTTATATAATTGAAGGAAAGCTGTGAAATAAGAAACGGATCTTCGCTCAAATATTCAAAATTTCGCCCGCAAAGCGGAGAACGAATAATGTTAATTCCCGGTCCGAGCAAAACGTCTTTTTTACGAAAACGTGCTTCTTCGCCCAAAACGATTCCGCGTTGTTTTGCCAGTTCCAGATTCCAGCTTGCGGCCATAGCGGTTCCCGGAGGAAAACAGGTAGACGCATCATCTGTTTGTCCTGCATATTGCCAATTATGACGATTCATTTCTGCCCTTACTCCGTGCGGACCATCTGACAAAGCCCATTCCGGAATTCCGAGATGCTTTACTTCTTCAGTATAAAATTTAGAATTCCCATGCAACATACCGACTTTTTCCTTCAAAGTCATTTTTTTAATTAACTGTTGAATTCTTTTTTCTGTGGAAGTATTTGTCTGCGAAAAAGAACTTTGAAAAAATACGGAAAACAAAGCCGCAGCTATAAATCGTAATCTCATTTTATGTGTTTTAGAGAACCTTTTTGGTTAAATTAAATAATTAGATTTTGAATGTTAAATAGAAAAATATCTTAATTAACAAGCTTTCAAAAATAGCCGAATACAAAATACAGGAATCCTACAAATGGAGCATTTTATATAATAAATGAAGCAGATCTGAATAAAAAACCATGAATTCTTAAGGTTCAATAGAAAATTACTTCAATTATATTTAACATGGCTGGCTTTAATGGATGTTCACATAGATTGTGTTAATTCCAAATGATGTATTTATTTTCACGCAGATTTGGCAGATTGAGCAGATTTTCTTTTTTAATATTTTTAAGGATTTAATTCTGCATCAAGTATTTCAATACGCTATACAAAAAATACATGTTTTCTTTTTTACATCCTTTTTAAATAAAAATCTATATTCTATATAAGGAAAATAAAATAAGAGATTAAAAATCTGCTCAATCTGCCAAATCTGCTTGAAAATTTAAACATATAGAAACATAGAAACTGTGCGCTTAAAAAAGGTGTTTCACTTAAAATAAATAGCACAGCTATTATGAAAATTAGCGTTTCAAAGATTTTTAATTTTTAATTCTCAATTTTTAATTTAAAAAAAATCTATGCTTCTATGTTTTTGAAATTAAGGCATTGTCAGTTTCATTTTTTTGCCTAAACTAAATCGGTACGAATATCCTAAATTGATCGAATAATCGGCAAAAGCGGCATCGCCCTGCACGTGGACATATTTGGACGGATCTGTAATAGTAGAATTTTGCAGATTCTGACTGGCAATATCAGCAGCGCTCTGAATACGGTTTTTTACGATATTGTAAGGAATGAATAAACTGAAATTATGTTTCCCAATATGGTACGCAAAACCATATTCTATTGCAATCACATATCCGGGACGACGATAAGCAACTTGTCCTCCAAAAGCATCGTAAGCAGGAATTCCTTCAATTCTTCCGGCAAGCGAAACGGTGAAATTTTCTTTTTTATCTACGGCTGCAGACAAACCCGCTCTTGCAAAATACTGGTCCGGACACGCATAAATTTCATAGCCTTCCAAACCTTCTTTTGGGGGAGATTTAAAAGTGCCGTTTGATTCTTTTGGATTGAATAAATAATATCCGTTTGCAAATCCGTAAAGACGTCCGGTCAATTGTCTGAATACTTGTAATTCTGCAGCGATACCAATTCCGCCATCGCCGGGCTGAATCGCCTGATCCATTACTACGCTTTTAGTTGTTCCGTCAGCTTGAGGTGCGTCATCCATTTTAGAATGGCTTCCTGTATTTAATTTCAATCCCAATCCCAGCATTAAATTGCCTTTATGAGCCGTTTTTGGATCAAAAAACCAATAATTCACGCTGACTCTGGCATCTGCAAAACCTTGTGCATAAACGCTGTATCTAAGCGTATCTTTTACTGGCGTTGTTTGTCTTAACACCTGAGAACGTTCGTTGTGAACATAAGGCAATGTGGCATTAATCTGGATTCTGTTGGTGATTCCGTACGAAAAATTAAAATCCAGTGCATGCGAATAAATATTTACGGCATTACCCTGATCTACGCCATTGGCATCGTGTCCGCCTCCTGTGGTTTGACGTTCTAATTGTTCTTCTTTTCCAACAAAATGCCTCCAGGAATGAAAATAACGGTAGTTTGTACCGACCTGAAATTCGCCTTTGCCTAAATTATAAGAACTGGCAGAATTCATATAAAGTCCGCCCATTTGACGAACAGCGACACAACCCTGAGCGCTGCTTTTTTGTGTATGAAAAGCAATAAAAAGGAATGCTATAAATACAGTATATGATGATATTTTTTTCATAATTTTTGTTTAATGAAATAATGGTTTGACCATTTAATTCAAATTATCAGACGCAAGGTTTAAACACAATATTTTCATTTCGACGCAAGGAGAAATCTCTATAAGTAACCCCGCAATGTGAATTCAATTTTTGTTAAGCTTCTTGCGTTTCTTCGACTCCGCTCAGAATGACAAATCCGCCTCTAAATGTAAATGATGGATTAAAATCAATCCCTAGAATATAGTCCGTCTCAAAAACTCTTTATAAAATTCCGTAGGAATGATCTATTTTGCAGCAAGGGATTTTAATCCCTTGAGACCCAAAGTAACCCCAATATTGTCATTTCGACGCAAGGAGAAATCGCACTCGAACTCCGGTACTTAAAATCCACAATCTTTGTCGAATTACTTGTGCGATTTCTCCTCTGTCGAAATGCCAAAATCTTTGCGATTTTACTCTTTGCCAGAGATTAACTTCAATTAATTAATCCTTACACTTTGTAAAAACGAATTGTTCTTGGTAACCAAGAGATAATTTTTCCCTTTTACATTAATTTTTTCCATGTTTTTAACATCGCCGGGAGTAAAAAATCCGCTGTCAACTGCTGAAATTGATTTGAATTTTCCTTTGCCGTCGCCTTTTAAAAATAATCCGTGACCGGCATCGTTTCGGGGAGTTTCTACTTCGGAGTTGTACATGTTTCCGGTTATTAAAACATCAAGTTTGCCGTCTTTATCATAATCATCTACCATGATTTGATTGATGCAGGTAAGCTGTGCTTCAACAGGAAGTTCATGAATGATGAATTTTCCATTTTTATTCTCTAAATAAATACTGGCAAATGATTTTACTTTATAATGCAAGGCTTCTTTAAGTGATTTTTCTGTGTAAACATCAACCAAAGTAGCTTCTGAAAAACTTTCGTAATCTTTGAATTTTTTCTTGATATTTGGAATTTGCTGAGACGAACAGCCACGGCCACGAACCGGATATTGCTTGCCATCATTGTAATAACTTAGCACAATATCTTTGTGTTTATTATTGTCAAAATCTTTTACATATATATCAAAGGTTTCGTTTGGAGTAGCTTTGTATTTGTAATTCAAACCATTGTTTCCAACAATATAATCCATGTCGCCATCATGGTCAAAATCACCTTGCTGAATGCTCCACCACCAACCGGTTGTATCATCATTAAGTCCCATGTTTTTGGTAACTTCTTTAAATCCAGCTGTAGTATTTTGAAAAATACGGATTGGCATCCATTCGCCCACGACAATAATATCAGCTAATTTATCATTATTAATATCGGTAATTACTGCGCTTGTTGCCATACCTAAATTGGTAAATTCTTTAGGGGATTTTTTAGAAACTTCAAATTTTGGCTGCGTTGTTGTACTTATATTGTGCAGTAAATAAGTTGTTGCCGGCGATGGATATTGTCCCGGAACCTGTCTTCCTAATACCAGAAGATCTTGTTTTCCGTCTTTATCAAAATCAATAGGATATACTTTTGAGCCACTCGTTAACATCGTTGGTAAAACTCCTTTTGGGGCTTTTGTAAATTCACCTTTTCCGTTATTGAGGTATAATCTGTCTTGTAATTTTGGGTCATTTACCAAAAATTCATAACCTCCGCTTACGACATACAAGTCATTATCGCCGTCATTATCAGCATCAAAAATTAATGCTCCTGTATCTTCGCTGGCTTTATCATCTTCGAGTGCCTGGATATTTTTTTCTGCAAAACCATTTTTTGTCTGCATAAATATTTTTCCGGAATAGGTGGCAGAACCTCCAATAAAATAATCATCCAAACCATCTTTATTTAAATCTCCTACCGCAATTGCAGGACCAAAAGTCGACATTTTATGAGGTAATAAAACCTGATCTTTAAAGTCATCGTATTTATTTTCTTCGTGTTTATAAACCGGAAAAACCGCGTTTTCAGTAGCAAACAAATGGGTTTTAGGAGTTGTTTTTACTGCAGTTTCTTCTTTGGCATCCTGCTCTTTGAAGCTTAAAGTCTGGTTTACTTTTACATTCGATAATTTTTGCACTTTTCCGTTTGTCCAGACTACTTTTACCTCATCGATGGTTTTGTTTTTACCCACACCAAAATGCAATTCAGGAGCCACTGATGACTGAAATCCTCTTGTTAAAGTAAGCTCTTGCATTTGGGTTCCTTGTTTTGTTTTTATATAAACACGATTGCCTAAACCAAAAGTATTTTTTGTATTTCCTTTAAAATTTACTTTGATGTAATTATTGAGTTTAGAACTTGAATTCTCAAAAACAGAAGCATAATCGTCGATATTATTTACGACTAAATCTAAATCGCCATCATTATCTAAATCGACATAAGCTACTCCATTTGAAAACCCTTTAAATTCAATTCCCCATTTTTTATTGGCTTGTTCAAAATCTAAATTTCCTTTGTTCTGATACATGAAATTGTCAATTTTCTCCGAAGGAATTTCCTGTGATTTCTTCAACAAATCTTTTGGCTGAAGGTTGAGCGTTTCTAAACTGTGAAAGAAATCATTGTTGTTAATTTCTCTTCGGGTTCCATTTGTTATAAACAAATCTTTGTTTCCATCATTATCAAAATCAGCAAATAAAGGTCCCCAACTCCAATCTGTAGATGAAGTTCCGGTAATTCGGGATACATTGCCAAAATGCGGAATCCCGTTTTCATTTACTCCTGTGTTTAACTGCATGCAATTGTGCATGTATTGATAATTGAAACCGGCATCGACTACATCCCAAAATAATTTTGGATTCATACTGGACATGTTTGCTTTTTTACGGCGATTGTCTTTGGCATCCATATCAACCTGAAAAACATCTAAATTTCCGTCGTTGTTAAAATCAGAAATATCAACACCCATTCCGTAAAAAGAATTATGTGCCATTGCTTCTTTTACGACTTCTTTAAAAGTACCATCCTGATTGTTGATGTACATAAAATCAGGTGAATTGAAATCGTTAGAAACATAAATATCCGGCCAAGTGTCGTTGTTTAAATCCCCAATTGTGGCACTCAACGATAAACCGTAGTTTTTTACACCGGCTTGTTCGGTAACATTCGTAAAATGATTGCCATCATTTCGATACAAATGTCCGGATTCGTTGTCTTTGACATGGTGCATCATTTGGACATAATCTCCCGTTGCAGAATTGAATCTTGTGGGCGGATAATTGGCTACAAATAAATCTAAATCGCCATCTTTATCATAATCAAAAAAAGTTCCCTGAACGCTGTTTCCTATATCATCAATGCCATATTCTTTAGCTTTTTCCGTAAAAGTTCCGTTATGATTGTTGATATATAATTCATTGTTTTTAGGTCCAAATTTTCCTCCTACGCTGCAATATATATCCAAAAAACCATCACCGTTTACATCGGCCATTGTAACTCCGGTGTACCAACGGGAATCTCCTGTAACACCGGCTTTTTTTGTAATATCTTCAAATTTTAGATTTCCTTTATTTAAATATAATTTATTGGAAACCTGATTTCCTGTAAAGAAAATATCAACAAGTCCATCATTGTTAATGTCGCCTGTTGCAACTCCTCCACCCAAATAAATATAATTATAGGTGAAGTAATTAAGAGAATCATTCTCTTTCAGATTATTGCTGAAATCAATTCCTGTGTCAGAGCGGTCCAAAGTCGTAAAAATCTTCTCATCTGATTCTTTGGTAGAACAGCTAACAAGCAATAACGAGCTCAAAAGGCTAAAATAAACTGCTTTTATTTTTATATTTTTCATATGTATGATGCTAAATAAATTTAATTTTTCAAATACAAATAGGAGATTTTGCTCCGGCGGTTGAAAAAAATGTTTTTTTAATATTTATTTTCGAAAAGTCATTTTTTCCTTCAATTATTTTAAGGAACTGATTGGGCTGTATGTTTTTAAACACCTGTTTCTTTTGGCTTTTAGGCCAAATTATTTCGATTTGGTCAATTATTTTTGCTTGTCCAATTCCGATTTCCATTCTTAAAGCCGACGCTCCAAAGCTGCCGCCTGAGTTTAATATCCTGTACACCGATCTTGAAACGCCATTTTCTTTAAAGGAAACTTTTACTTTTGTTCCAATAGCCGAGCGATTGCTTTCTGTTCCTTCTAATTGCAGTTTTATCCAGTGATTGTTGTTTTGGCCCGGATTCAGGTATAAAGAATTGCTAAAAGAATCTCCAAAATAAGCGCCGCCAACTTCTATAAAAATATCGTTGTCTCCATCATTATCGAGATCGTTAATAGCGACACCATGGCCTTTTTGCAAATTTCCTACTCTGCCGGAAACTGTAACATCAGCAAATTTTCCGTTGCCTGTATTTTTAAATAATTTATTAGGTGCTAATGATTTATAATCGGGATTTCCAGTTCCGAGGTACATATCCAAAAAACCATCATTATCAATATCTCCAAAATTAGAACCCATTGCAAATACGGTTTTATTTAATCCTGCGGCTTTCGAAACATCTGAGAAAGTTCCGTCATGATTGTTATGGTACAAATACATTTTGCTGCTTTGATTTGGAATATTCATGGCTTCCATTGCAATTTCGCCCGCTACAGAACCATTAAATTGATAACCACAAACAAAAATATCCTGCCAGCCATCGTTATCATAATCCCAAAACCAGGTCGGGAAAGTCATTACATTAATGCCTGCCAAACCTGACTGGTCTGTAACATCTGTAAATTGCGGAATGCCATTTTTGAGCCCTGTATTTTTTAATAATGTTTTTCTTTTGTTCATTCCGGAGAGAAACAAATCGATGTCGCCATCATTATCATAATCAGCTGCGGTTACGCCTTTTATATAAGCAACAACATCACATTTTGCAGCATGAGCAACATTTGTAAATGTCCCGTCCTGATTGTTCAGATACAATTCTGAAGGATACGATTCATTATCAGATGATTCGTTACCAATAAATAAATCCAGATAACCGTCATTATTAAAATCATTCCACGTTCCTGCCTGCGTAGGAAATTCAGAATATAATCCGCTTTTAATGGTTACGTCCGTAAAAGTGCCGTCGCCATTGTTACGCAATAATGAGTTGGGCTGTCTGCCGTATTTACGCATCCAGGCACCTCTTAAAACAAAAATATCGATATCGCCATCATTGTCATAATCAGCCTGAATCATATTTAATCCTCCTTTGAAAAAGCCAAGTCCTGAAACTTTAGAATAGTCGAGATATTTTCCTTTTTTATCGTTTTGATAATAGTGCATCACGCCTTCCAGACTCCAGTCAGAAGTTACAATATCCAGATAGTTATCATTATTGAAATCATCCACAATTACGCCTCCGGACATATTTCTGCCCATTATGCCTACGTTTGCCGCAACATCCAAAAAAGGTTTTATATTGTATCCCGAAGTATCTTTGTTTAAATTAGGAATAAGCCATTGTTTTGGAACCTCTAGCGGATATTCACCAAGCGTCATATAGGCGATATTAAGCAGCCATCTCGATTCATAATCAACAGGATTTATATCTAATAATTTCTTATAAATTTCAATTGCTTTTTGAGAACCTTGTCGGATCGTGTGAATCCCGTTTTTTTGTATGGGCATAATACACGATTCCGGGTTGTGATAATTGACGCAATTTTGTTTCTCGCCCAGTCTCATATAAGCAATTGCCAAAGATTTAAGCGCTTGCGGATCATCTTTTCCATCTATTTTTTTCTTTCTGTTGATGGCACTTTCTAAAATAGCTACAGACTCTGCTTCTTTTCCGAGTTTTAAAAATGCGTTTCCTTTATTTACTTCATTAAATAATTTAAAAAAACCTTCATCAGAACCTTTAATTATAGAGTCGTAATAGGCTATTTCTGCGTTTGTTGCAAATGCATTGTCTTTTACATTATACATCTTATTTCTGGCTTCCAAAATGGCAATCATTTTGTCATTTGGATTCGAAAAATAATCGCAGGACTGCATTAAAATAAATACTATAAATAGGAATATTAACTGTTTTATTTTCATCTTAAAGCATTTTTAGATTAAGGCTCGTCGCTTTGAAATTATGGCACTTATTCAATTTTCTGCTACAGTATCAGAAGTTTTATTTCCGATATGAAGATTGTAAAATTTCCATTCCTGATGGGCTACGTTTCTTCCCAATTTTAAACCTTCAACATTGTCAGACTGAATATGATAACCTCCCATTACCCTTGAGATTCCGGCCATATTTGCTGTTTCGGTCAAAGTATCAAATTTCAGGACTACCTTTTTTCCTAAATTATCAGGTTCGGTCATAGCGCCGCATACCAGTTCTGCAGATTGACCAAACTCGTCGCTGCCTGTCCATAATCGTAAAGCTTCGGCACAACCGCCGCTTATTGTACTGTGACCTGAAACATAACTTGGAAATGGCGGACATAAAAATGTATCTGGAGAAAAGGGTCTCCAATCCTGTCCCTGCATGGTGATCATTCCTTTGCCCGGACCGCCCCAGCCTGTAATGGTTTTATCGCCATAATAGTAATGTACCAAGGCATTTGGTCTGGATGAATCATAAAACATTTTGGTATCCCAGCAGGCAATAAAACAGTCCATTGCTGTTATCTGATTTAAAAAATACATTTTAACATCCTGATCTAAGGTATGATTGTCTCTTCTGGAAATATCCTGAGCAAATTTTAACCAGTGACCGGCTTGCTGAACAGATTTTGGTCCGTCTCTCATAAACTCAACCAATGCTTTGTTTTCATCTGTTAAATTTGCTTGTAATGCGATTACCTCATCCACTTCTTGTTTGAGTTTTTCTGAACCAAATAATGGCGGTGGTCCAGATCGAAATTGATCGCCGGATTTTAATCCTACTGGTTTTACTTTGTTCCAAAACGGAGTTAAACAGGCAGGCGCAAATTTTCCGCCTTTTCCATCAGAAAAATATTTAGGCTGCCAGTGGTTAATATCATTTAGTTTATCTACTGTATTTACGGGTACATATTTGGTATAATCAAAAAAAGCTTTTCCGTTAGAGCCTTCTTCTTCGGCGTATTGGTTTGAACCGTCTCCTCTTCTGGCGGCAATTACGGCTTTGGCGGCCAAATTACCAATTCCTTCAGGAGTTTTTGGGTCTAATGACGTATTTGTGGGGTCATATCCCAGTTCTTTCATAAAAGAAGCAAATAACGCTTTGTCGCTATAATAATACTCACAAAGCGCTCCGTAAGCCGCATAACTTATGGCAATTTCTTTGTTTTTTAAATTTTGTTCTTTATGTGGTCTTCTTTTAATATCTTTTAGATATACGGGAATTGCTTTTTCATCGTAGCGGCTCCACGCATCAAAAACTGCTACAAAAGTTAAACCTAAAAAACGGGATGTTACAGTGGGTCTTGGCCTAAAACGATCTGTATCATTTGCTGTTGCCTGAACGGCCATTTCTCCCCATTTATAGGCAATATTATTTTTTCCGATTGGTTCTGTTTGATTTTTGTTCTCTTTAACCTGTGCAAACATATTTGTGCTTAAAGCAGTAAATAATACTACTTTAAACAAAAGTTTATAAATTTTCATTTTGGTTGGTTTATATGGTTTTTGAATAGTTTATTTTCAATTGAGATAATTGAATGTTGTTAAATTGTAAATAGGAAAATTTAATCCTTAATAAAAACTAAAGATTATATCTGACTATGATTATGCAATCAAGTCTTATTTATATTTAACATGACAGGAAACTAAACCATATCAGGAGGAGGATCATTTGTGGTGAAATATCCGGAAAGAAGATCTCTTTTGGGATCGTATGAAGTATATAAGGTAACTGGAAAAGCAAATTTAGTTGTGATTACTAAATATGCTGTATCATTTGAAATGTAATCCTGAATAAAGGATTTCATTAATTTTTTGCTTGGATTTTCTTTATTTGAACCTGTATCAAATAACTGATTATCGACGATTTTTTTTAATTCTTTACTTAAAACCTGATTGTTCGAATTTTTTAAGCAATATAATTTTAAAACGTTATTTACGATTCTTTTCTTAAATACGTGATAGGTTTTATTGTTGATGGCAAAATCTTCGTTGGCATCTTCAAAACCAGAATCTACAACATAGGCATAAGGGGTAATTTTAACTTCAATTACTTCAAAATCTGAATTGTCAGTTTTCTCCATAGCATTCACCCACACTTGCTCTTTTTGTTCAGCAAACATGATATAAAATCCTAAAACATTGTAAAACATTGTTACAATTAGAAAAAGTGAAGCAATTCTTTTCATATTGAATAAAATTGAGCCTGCCTTAAAAATTATTTAAATATTGAAAATCTAACGCCTTTAGAATAGTATCTTGTTTTACAAGATTTGTAAAGACTTTGTGTTCACAGAAAGATTGAAGTATATTATAACATACTTCATAAAACATATAGTATTGATAAACAGCGCATATTAAAATGCGCTGTTTGTCAAAATACTAACTTAACTAACTCAAACTAACAAACTTCAATCACTTTTGCCTAGTATCCAGGATTGTTATCACTAGGTTTTATATTAGGATTTGAAGATGTTTCTCTATTCGGTATTGGCCATAACTCACTTTTACCAGCTGTGAAACCAGTTCCTGCCAGTTCAGTACCGGCAATACCCCATCTTATAATATCATCAAAACGAACTTGTTCTCCTGCTAATTCTACTTTACGTTCGTGAACAATTGCTGCGAAAACTGCATCTTTTGTTGGAGCAATTGCAGTTGTTAAACCTGCACGGTCCCTAACTTCTTTGATGTAGGCAATAGCCGCTGCTTGTGAACCGCCTGTTCTTTGATTTTCGCATTCTGCTTTCATAAGCAATACATCAGAATAACGCATAACTTTGAAATTGATACTTGAATCCAGATTTTCATCAGTACGTTTGTAATAGTTTTGATATTTTTTCCAGCCTGCTCTGCGAAGACCTGCAGATGACGAAAAATTAGCGGCTGTCATTGTATTTGCCCCGTTATTGTATTTTGAACCCGGAACATAAAAAGTATCTCCAAAACGTTTGTCGCCTGGCTCGTATTCGTCTAATATATCATCTGACGGATACACATTATACCAGCCCAAATTACCATATTCCTGTCCTCTAAGAGTAGATTCGGCAACACCTTCTCCAGAAGTATCACTACCCCATTTGTCTGCTACTCCTAAATTTTCATCGTATTCTATTTCAAAAATTGATTCCGGACCATGTTCAGTTTCGTCCATGAAATTGTTATAGAAATTAGATTCTAAACTGAATCCGGTAACATTATTAAAGGCTACTAAGGCTTCATCGTATTTTTTTTGATACAATAATGCTTTTCCTAAATACGCATAAGCAGCTTCTTTGGTAGCTCTTCCTTTTTGCTCTACATTTTTGCTTAATAGATTTTTAGAAGCAAAATCAAAATCTTCTACAATTAGTTTATAAACATCTTCTTTAGGACTTCTTGGCGCACCAGTAGTAGTCATTGAAGTGTAAATTGGCAAATCACCAAAACGCGGCACTAAAAGAAAATAATAGTAGGCTCTTAAAAAATGAGCTTCTCCTAAAAATTTATTTTTTCTTTCCTGACTTAAATTTGTTAATGCATTGATTTTATCTGCATTATCTATTACGAAATTAGCTTTTGCTATTCCTAAATAACAGGCTTCCCAATAAAACTGAATAATATCACTGCTGGCATCAAAAGAAAAATTTAGAAAAGGTACTTTATTCCCTTCCAATTGTGGGTTTCCTTTATTTTCCTGAGCCATATTATCTAATGCAAAGAAAATATGTCTTGCATAAAGTCCTCTTGTCTGCAAGTTTGCATAAGCTGCATTTACACTTGATTGTACCTGAACTTCATTTTTAAAATAAGTCTCAGGCGACAATTCATTTGGGTTAGTTAATTCTAAATCACTATCGTTACAAGAATTTATTGCAAAAATCCCTAACAATACTACAACTATATATTTTAATTTTCTCATCATTTTTTATGTATTAAAATGTAACTTCAAGTCCAAAAATTATTGATTTTGGCTGTGGATATCTTCCGATATCAATTCCAGCAGAATTTGCATTTGTGTCTACACGTGCAATTTCAGGATCTAAACCAGAATATTTGGTAATCGTGACAAGATTTTGACCACTTACATAGAATCGTAAGCGTGAAAAGTATTTGGCAAATGAATCTTCTGAAAAAGTATAACCAATAGTAACATTTTTCAATCTGGTATAAGAACCGTCTTCAACATATCGCTGACTGGCATTTCCATAGTTTTGACTCGCGCCCTGAGCTCTTGGCAATGTTGCCGAAGGGTTGGTAACAACTCCATTTACAACAATTGATCGGTCTAAAACAGCTGTACTTGCATTAAACAAACGCGGCATAGCTTCTAAATCGAATTTATTTGCATTAAAAACTTTATTTCCTGAAACTCCTGTTATAAAAGCGGTAAAATCGAATTTTTTATATGCTGCCGTAAGGTTTAAACCATATGTAAAATCAGGATATGGATTTCCGATATTTGTTTTATCTTCTGAGTTGATTACTTTATCTCCATTTCGGTCAACAAATCTAATATCACCAGGTCCAAATGTTGTCTGACCCGGAGCCAGAACAGCATCTACTTCTGCCTGATTTTGATAAATTCCATTCGTTTCATATCCCCAAAAGTAGAATAATGGCTGACCTACTTCTAATCTTGAAAAGCTTTCTAAACCGGCTCTTCCTGAAGGTCCGCCTAATACACTTGTAAGACCCGGCGCTAAACCTGTTACTTCGTTTTTGCTTGTACCTAAATTAGCGGTTGCAGACCAGGTAAAATCACCTTTTCTGTCATTGTAGCCTAATGATAATTCAAATCCGCTTACCTTCATATCGGCAACGTTTTGAAATTGAGTTCCACCCGGTACACCTACAGAAGCAGCAAGAGGCACTCTAAAAAGGATATCGCTGCTTATGTTGTTAAAATATTCGATAGAACCTGTGAATTTTTCATCAAATAATCCAAAATCCAAACCTATGTTTCTGTCTTTTTTAGATTCCCATTTTAAATTTGGATTAGCAGCACCTCCTGGAGTAACACCAATTTCTGGTTCGCCGTCAATTGGGTATATATAATTTGATGACAAAGTTGGGCTGTATTGGTAATTGTCTAATGCATCATTACCCGTTGTTCCTATACTTGCTCTAAGTTTTAATGTGCTAAAAACAGATTCTGCCATAAAACTTTCTTTTGCAATATTCCATCCTAAAGCAACAGAGTAGTAATTACCATAACGGAAATTAGATCCAAAACGAGAACCTCCGTCTCTACGGCCTGAAACAGCAAATAAATATTTATCGGCATAATCATAATTGATACGGGCGATATACCCTAAATTATTCGTCTCTGAACTAGTAGAAGACAAATTTGAAAGGTTATTGCTTAACTGATCTACTTCGTCTGTAATGCTGTTTCGGCTTCCTGCTATTATATTTTGAAATTTATTTTCAATTTTAGTAATAACGCCTAATACTTCAATATTATGTTTGTCCGCAATAGTTGTTTTATAAGATAAACTATTATCAAAAACGATGCTTTGACCCACAGAATTCGTTTCTGCAATTGAAGCAAATTGCTGTACGTGAGCACCACCATCAGCATAACTCGGAATAAATGTATGATCTTTTGTTGTGTAATAATCTAAGGAAACCTGTGATCTGAATTTTAAGCCTTTATAAAGTTGTAATTCGGCATAAATATTTCCTATCAAAGATAATCCTTTAACTTTCTGATATCCCAAACTTGCTACACGCACAGGGTTTTCAGCATCCTGTCCGTCTAAACCAGCAGTTGGTCCCTGATATCCACCATTATTATCTGCATTGTAAACCGGTAAGTAAGGTGCCATTTTAATAGCATGTTCTAATAATGTTCTTCCTCCTGAAGCACGCTCCGGATTAGTAGTACTAAAAGATACACCAATATTACTGCCTACACTTAACTTACCAATAGTTTGTGTATTATTAGCTCTAAAAGAGTAACGCTCAAAACCGGTATTAATAAGTGCGCCTTCTTGTTTTAAATATCCTGCAGAATAACGGCTTGTAGAATTTTCTGTACCGTTTGAGAAACTCAAATTATAATCCTGCATTAAACCATCCTGAAAAATCTGGTCTTGCCAATTGGTATTTATATTACCAAATTGAGCAGCTCTTGATGTTAAATCACTTCCAAGGTCTTTTGCATACTGAAGATATTGTTGTGTATTTAAAACATCAAATCTTTTTGTAACTGTTTGATAACCTGCATAAGTACTAAAGCTTAATTGGCCCGGGCCTTTTCTCCCTTTTTTTGTAGTTACCATAATTACCCCGTTAAAAGCTCTTGAACCGTATAAAGCCGTTGTCGATGCATCTTTTAAAACCGACATGGATTCAATATCACTAGGGTTTAGTCCTGATAAGTTTCCTACCAAAACTCCATCAACGACATATAAAGGATTACTATTGTTCATTGTTGCCAAACCACGAATACTAACCACAGGGTTTGAACCCGGCGCACCGTTTACTACAGTAACCCCTGCCGCTCTGCCTTGTAAAGCTGACTCTGCGTTAGTAATTGGCACTGCCGTAATGTCCTTAGAACTTACTGTAGAAATTGCACCGGTTACTTTAGTTCTCTTTTGAGTACCGTAAGCGACAACAACTTCATTTAAGGCTTGTGCCGATTCTGCTAACTTAACATCGATTGTAGTACGTTCACCAACAGAAATTGTTTGTGAAGTTAAGCCAACATAAGAATATATTATTTTGTCTGAAGAATTTACTCCTTTTAAAGAATATTTACCATCAAAATCTGTCGAGGCACTATTTTTTGAACCTTGTACAATAACAGTGGCACCTGGCAAAGGAATTCCTGAGGGATCGGTAACCACACCCTGTATGGTCTTTGATTGTGCCATCACATTCTGATAGCTTATCATTAGCAATGCGATTATTGCAAATTTTAATTTTAACATCATATTACTTTGGTTTTTTGTTTAGTTTAAATAATTGTTGGTTGTAAAGTTTTTTGCTATTTATGTATTGAGATAATGTAGCTTTTACTAATTATCTGTATTTTCAAATTTTCGAAAATTACGAATGTGATATTCTTCTAATTTTCTATTTTCCCTAATCATAAAATATTGGTTTTAAATTTTGACTGCGAAAAAAAAGTGCTGTTTAATACACAAATTTTGGTTTCATTTCATGTTCTAAATTGGTTTAAAATTGTTAATAATGTTTTCGTGGTTATTTGATATTAGTTGATTCAAAAATAGAGTGTTAACATAAATTTCACATACTAAATATGATGCAAAAACTATCAAATTTGTAGCACAAGAGTTAAAAAAACGAGTAAAATCAGCATTTTAGATTTATTTACTACACAAAATAAAATTTCGATATTAATAATAATGAAGCATTATAATTCAGGTATTAAGAAATTAAAAGACTATTTATATTTATTTAATAATTACCAAAAAACAGAATAGTTCCTGACTAATTGGCTTTTTATGATTCAACAGCCTTTTTATAATTTTACAGCACTTGAATATTTTCCGTTTTATCGCTTCTGAAACAAAAAAAAACGGCATAAAAGCCGTCTTATATAAACGCTAAAAAAGATGCTATTTTTTATTGTGTGTAGGCAGAAAACCGTATTTGTCTTTATAACATTTTGTAAAATAAGAAGGAGAACTAAAACCAACCTTATAACTAATTTCTGTTATATTGTCATTCCCTAATTCTATCAATTCTTTGGCTTTTTCTAAACGAACGTTCCGAATAAACTCATTTACAGATACGCCTGTCAATGTTTTAATTTTTCGGTACAATTGGCTTCTGCTCAAAAATACTTTTGAAGCCAGATCTTCAACACTTAATTCAACTTCACTAATGTTTTCATTGATATAACCCAATACATTTTTGATAAAATCATTATCTAAAGTGGTTGTTTTTTCTTTGGCTTTTGGCGTAATTCCGTTATAGAATTTATTAAACATAATTTGCCTGCTGTTAATCAATTGTACGAGACTGGATCTTAAAATATCCATATCAAAAGGTTTGCTTAAATACATATCTGCACCAGAATCAATTCCTTCTAAACGATCTTTGATTAATGCTTTTGCAGACAACATCATTAACGGAATATGACTGGTTTTTAAATCGGCTTTAATGCTTTTACATAATTCTAATCCATTCATAACAGGCATAATTACATCTGTCAAAATTAAATCAGGCAATTTCTGCATGGCTAATTCCAAACCAACCTGACCATTCTCAGCTACTAAAACCTTATATTCTTTTTTGAGTTCATTTTTCAAATAATTTCGCAGTTCCACATTATCTTCAACAATCAGAATAGTGTAAATTCGATCTTGTTTTTCTTCATTTTCATCTGATTGGGCTTCATCTTTTTCTACGATTGGCGTGAAACTCATTTTTTTCTCCTTTTTATATTCCTCAAGCAATATTTCGCTTTCATTAAAGAACTCTTTTCCAACAGGAAATAATAATTTAAAAATCGTACCAACTCCCAATTCACTTTCTACTTCGATAATTCCTTTATGCAATTCTACAAATCCCCGTACCACTTCCAAACCTATTCCTGTGCTTCCGTAATAGGCTTTATTTAAATTATTTACCTGATAAAAGCGGTCAAAAATTTTCTTTATATCCTTTTTATCTAATCCTGAACCAGTATCTTCAACAATAACTTCAAATGAAGGATAAGAAAGATCAGAATCTATCAAAGGAAAATGAATCAATTCGCTGTTAACCAATATTTTTACCGTTATTCTGCCATTATCCGGCGTAACTTTAAAAGCATTTGAAATGACATTGAAAATAATTTTTTCGAACATTTTTGGATCTATCCAATCTTTTAAAGCTGTTTTATTAGATTCAAATTCAAGCCTGATGCCACGACTTAAGGCTTCTTCGTCAAAATAACTGACTATTTCTCTTGTAAAACCTACTACTTCAATCAGTTGCAACTGCAATGTCATTTTATTAAACTGCAGTTGGTTAAAATCCATCAACTCATTGATTAATCTTGAAAGCCTGTCAGAACTTTTTTGAATGGTCTGCAATTTTTTCAAAACAGTATCCGGTAAATCAGAACTGTAATTTCTGATAATATCTCCTAATGGATTTAAAATTAAAGTCAGCGGTGTTCTAAACTCATGCGAAATATTGGTGAAAAATTGTAGTTTTTTATTATTTAATTTTTCAATCTGAACCGCTTTTGTCTTTTCAAATTCTATCATTTGTTTTTGTTTAAAACGATTCTGATAATATTGATTCGCAAAATAAATAGCTGCTAATAATAATAATGTATAAAATAAATAGGCAAAAGATGTTTTCCACCACGGTGGTAAAATTTCAATTCTTAATTCTAATGGTTTTTGACTCCAGACTCCGTTTTTTTCTGCTGCTTTAACTTTAAAAATATAATTTCCAGGTGCCAGGTTCGTATACGTTGCCGAGCGTTTATTGCCAACATAATTCCATGAATCTTCAAAACCTTCTAAATAATAAGCAAATTCATTTCTGGCCGGAAAAGAATAATTAACGGCAATAAAATCAATGGTAAATACAGACTGATCGTGTCTTAGTATTATTTTTTTTGTTTGGGATATTACTTTTATTAAAGGTGAATTTTTTTCAAGCGGCCCAACTGATTTATTAAAAAGTTTTAAATCTGTAAAGTAAATCGGAAGCTGTTTTTTACTTTTAACCAAATTGGTAGGATTAAAATAATTCAGACCTTCGTAACTTCCAAAATACAGTACGCCGTTTTCATCTTTGAGAACCGAATTGTTATTAAAATCATTTCCCAGCAAACCGTCATATATAGAATAATTAAAGGTCGTTTTGTTTTTTAAATCCAGTCTTGTAATTCCTTTTTTACCGCTGAGCCAAATACCGCCATCATTAGATTCTACTATAGATGAAATTGACTTTTCGTGAAGCCCTTTGAAATTGATATACCATTTTAGACTATCCGTTTTTTTATTGTAACTGAATAAACCTGCACCATCTGTACCAATCCAGATTTCTTTGTTTTTAGCCTCATATAAAGTATTAATCGTATGTGTGCTTTTATGATTTTTGAGTTTTTCAGACATTTTATCGCGAAAAGAAACTACTGAAAAAGTTACAAAATCCTTTGTCGTAACCTTGTACAAACCCGTTGTTGAACCTACCCAAACCGCATCATCAGAATCTACCATCACGTTTCTGATGTCTAAATTCATTACATTATAAAAGGGTTTGGAATTACAATGATGAAATTGCCCGTCTGACGGCGTATAATAATGCAAACCTTTTGCAAAAGTTCCTATCCAAATTACACCTCTTGAATCTTCTGTAATACTCATAATATTATCCGAGGCCAGATTAGGCGTATTTTTTGTATTATAATTTATGAAGTTCCTGCTTCCTTTCTTTAAAAGAAAAATTCCTTCGTTCCAGCTGGATAACCAGATATTCTGCTTTTTATCGATAAATACTTTTGTGACATTATCATTTGTCAAACCGGAATATGAGCTGGCATCAGATTTGGTAATATGTTTAAACTTTTTAGTCGCAAGATTGTAGACATCAACTCCACCGCCTTCCATAGAAATCCACAACTGGCCTTCGTGATCTTTTGCAATACCGGTAACACAATTGGTCTGTAAGGATTGCGAATTTCCGGGCAAACTTTCGATAATATTTACCTTGCTGTTTATTTTGTCAAAAACGCCCAAGCCTTTGTTATAGTAACCCAGCCAGATTCTACGTTCATTATCCAGAAATAAGGACCAAACGGAATTTGAGCTTAAACTGCGGACATTGAATTTGCTGTTTACATATTTTTCCTGAATAATACCCTGATCGTTTACAATGATAAGCCCATCGTTTTCTGTTGCACAAAGAATTGTTTTAGGATTTGTTGCCAATATTGACATAATCCTTTTTTTAGTAATAGGATATGAAACAGCCCGTTTAGCATTTAAATTTAGTTTAACCAGTCCTTTATATCCGTTTCCAATCCATAAGTTTTGGCTGCTGTCCATAAACATAGAGACTATATTTCCGGATAAAATTTGATTATCGTTGGTGGCAGTTACTTTTTTAACCTCATTTTTTAACTTATCTACTACTTTTAAACCAAAATTAGTACCCAGATAAATCGTTCCGTTTTTATCTTTTACCAAACTGTTAATAAGGTAATTTTCTGGATTAGGAACATCTAGTTTAACCGACGTAATTTTTCTTGTCTTTACATTTAGTTTTAGTAAACCGCCATTAAAAGTTCCTAAAAAAAGATTACCATCATTGTCTTCGATAATGCTTTTCACAGAAATTACCGTTTCTTTATTTTGTTTATTTTGGATATCGATACTTTCAAAACTATTTAAATCTCGATTATAAAGACATAATCCTTCGTCAGTCCCAACCCACAACCGGTTGCGAACATCTACGTAAGTTGCATAAATCAGGTTGCTATTGATAGAATTAGTAACGTTGGAGTTTTGCTCATAAGAAACATAATTAACTCCGTCGAATTTATATAAACCTGCACCATTTGTCCCAATCCACATGATCCCAAACTGATCTTGCGCAATCGTATAAATACCACTTTTTGAAGACTCTTTATTTACCAAACGAAATTGGTAGTTTTCGAATGTATTTTGAGAAAACAAGTTATTTACCAGAAAAAATAAAATGACAATGACTCTAAAACAAGTTTCTTTGGACATTATAAAATGATTAGTAATTTAAATTAAATATATACTATTTAATCGAAAATCAATTATCTGTTTTTCAATTAAATGCAATAAAGATTATTTTTAAGCTTAAAATTTTGTTTTTATTCTCTCACAATTAAAAAGAAAAAATCTAAAAATTTTCTTCAGGTTTCTATTTTCTGATCGTAAAAAGCTGCCATTAATTCAATAAAACTATTCCGCCGTTACAAGGGATTTTAATTTCAACTTCCTGATTACTTTTAAGCTTTATTGTTTCGACTTTGCCATTTAATTTTTCATTATCAGCATAATATTTTAATGCTGTTCCTGAAACAATCATTGGCAATTTTACTTTAATTTTTAGTGTTTCCTTTTGAGCATTAATTCCTGCTATATACCAATTTGTTCCTTTTCTACGGGCAAAAATTGCGTATTTACCGGGATATCCTTCTAAAAAACGAACCTCATCCCAGGTCGTTGGCACTTCTTTCATAAAATCGATTGCCCACGCAGGAGCATCGGTTAAATTATTTGGTGCCAGTGCAAAATGCTGAACGCCGCTTTGAAAAAGTACTGCTGCCGCTAAAGCAAACACATCCGAAGTCATTCGTTTTGAACCTTTATTGGGAATGTTATCACTGTTGTAAAATTTATTTAAGGCACTTCCGCCAAAATCCATACTTCCTACCGTGTTTCGAATAAAAGTATGTGTTGCGGCATTCGTCGCTTCATTGTCACAACTCGCTTGTCCGAAATGCAGATTTTCGCTTGCCAAAACAGCTTCACTCGCCGCATAATTAGGGTACATGCGCTCCCAGCCTCTTGGCAATGTACAGCCGTGGAAAATAACCATTAATCCAAAATCATTGGCAGCTGTCAGGATATCTTCGTATAATTTCATGGTGACTTGTTTGTCACCGCCAAAAAAATCGACTTTAATTCCTTTTACGCCAATACTTTTCATCCAGGCCATTTCCTGACGGCGAATTGTTGCATTATCCATTTTTCCTCTTGGACTTTGCGGTGCATCATTCCAATACCCATTCGAGTTGTACCATAAATACAAGCCAACGCCTTTTCCGGCACCATATTTTGCTAATTCTGCAATTTTATCTTTTCCTATCTGAGTATCCCAGAGTGCATCGATCAGGATGGTTTCATATCCCATTGCAGCACTAAAATCGATGTATTGTTTTTGGACCGGAAAAGTAGTGTTATCATCCATTTTCATGATCCAGCTCCAGGAACCTTTGGTATATTTATATTCTGTTGAAGCTTCGTATTTTGGTTGAACCAAATCAAACGGAATCGTAGTTGCTACAATTGGAGCAAGGGTTTCGCCAACAGTAATGGTTCGCCAGGGAGTTTCGCCAATAAGTGATATTCCCGGTGCTGTGGTTCCGTTTCCGTTATTTTCTCCTTCCATCGGAAATCCAATCGTGTACAATCCTTTATCGTGCCCAATTAACCTGCTGCCACAATAATTGCCATCTACGCCTGTCTCTGATATTAAAATCCAGCCGTTATTTTTTACTTTAAACAAACACGGAAATGTATAACCTTCACCCAAACCGTTTTTTCCCATTGGAGCATCTAAGGTATAAGAGGTTTCATAACTTGGCGCACTTCTGGCATAGCCGGTCATTGGTTTACTTTGCGGACAAAGAAATGTTGTTGTTCCTACAGGCAGCATAAACCCAGAAGCTTCTTCCTGCACCACACATGCGAGGACATTATTTTGCGGATATATTTTATATTTAAAAGCGACATTATTATTGCTTATTTTAAATATTATATCAACAGCAGCTTTGTTTTCTTTAGTGAAAGAAAATACGGCTTCGTTTGCTTCATAATGTACATTGCTCTGTTTTATATTAGGAAGTTTATAGGTTTCATCGATTTTATTTTGATTTGGATCTGATTTTAAAATTAATCCTGTTGTAAAGTCACCAACACTAGTTTTTAAACCCAGTGGAGAATTTTCTAAGAACGTTTTGTCATTGTATGAAATACTGTAAAAAGGCATTCCGCCCGAAATTGAAACAGAAACTTTAAGTTTTCCGTCAGGACTTTTTATAACTGATTGTGCATTTAACTTAAAAAAAACAAACAGACCTAAACATATCATATATTTAAAACTCATAACGCACTTAAGATTAATTATTTTTGGTTTTTAAACAGAAAGCTAATTTATTGAATTGATACTTTAATTTTTTGTAAATCTTTTGCATCTGAACTCGTGCCATAAAAAACTTCATATTCACCCGAAGTTACATTGATTCCTCTTTTACTTTCATCATAAAATTCAAATGAAGAAGCAGGTAAATCAATAGTAACATTTTGCTTTTCGCCGGCTTTTAAGTCAATTCGTTTAAAAGCTTTTAATGTTTTTAAAGGACCATCTGTATCCTTTATTTTTCGAACATAAACCTGAACAATTTCTGTTCCTTCTCGTTTGCTGCTGTTTTTTATTGAAAAATTAAGTTGTGTATTTTCATTAGTATTTATCCTAGTCTTGCTCAGATTTCCTTTTCCAATCTCGAATTTAGAATAGCTTAAGCCAAAACCAAACGGAAATAAAACATTAGTTGTATATCTATAGGTACGCCCTTTCATCGAATAATCTTCAAAGTTTCCTAAAATGTCCGAATTTTTATAAAACGAAACCGGCAATTTTCCGGCTGGATTATAATCTCCAAAAAGAACATCGGCAACAGCCTGACCTCCGGATTCTCCAGGATACCACGCTTGCAAAATCGCGTCACAGCTTGCTGTTTCCGGCGTTAAGGCAATCGCAGAACCGGAGCAGTTTACAAAAATCACTTTTTTACCGGCAGCTTTAAGTTCCTGCAGGCATTTTCTCTGAACGGCAGGAAGTTCAATATTGGTACGGTCACCGCCTTTAAAACCAGGAAGCGAAACCGGCATTTCTTCTCCTTCAAGAAGTGTAGAAAGTCCGCCAACGAAAATTACCGTATCGATGCCTTTTAATTTTTGAATCAATGCCCCGAAATCTATATCATGTTCTTTTCCGAAATCGAATTCAAGATTCGCCTGCCAATTGTTTGATTGTGCATACAAAATTTCGATTTTGTATTTTTTACCCGCTTCGACTGCAAAAGTAATTTTTCCCGGAACCGTACGCCAATTGTTATATTTTGCAAGGGATTTTCCGTTAACCAATATTTCAAAAGCGCCGGTTGCGCCGGTTTTAAAAACAAGGCTATCATTTTCTTTCGCTATAAATTCTGTTTCATATTTTGCCGAAAACCCTTCTAATTTAACTCCCGAAGCAAATTCATGCTGTCCGGCAGTCGTCATTTTTATCGGATTTATAATTTGCTGCGATACAACACTATTTCCTTCTCTGTTTGGATTATTCCAATAAGTCGCTTTCATTCCTTTTTTTCCTTCAAAGGAAATTTGGTCAAAATAAGTTTCGTTTACTTTGTCTTCTACTAAATCGCAGGCTTTATCATAAACCATTTTATTTGCGCTAACTTTAGATTCTATTCCGCTTTTAATAGTAATAGTTTTCACTGGCGTTCCATTATAATTTCCCCATAACATGGGTTCATTATCCGCATTTGGACCTATAACTGCAACTTTGTTTATGGTTTTATTTAAAGGTAAAATATTGTTTTTATTTTGCAAAAGTGTCATTGTCTTTTGAGCCATTTCAAGCGCTAATTGCTGATGTTCCTTGCTATTAAGCACAGATGCCGGAATTTGGGCCCAGGGAACAATTGCATCGTCATCCATTTCGCCCAGATCAAAACGCCCCGTTAAAACACGAAGCAGGCTTTTATTAATATCCGTTTCTTTTATCAAATCTTTTTCAACCGCTTCCGGTAAATTTTTAAAAGGATATTTTTCCCAGACACATTCTACATCAGTTCCTGCAAGAACGGCTTTTGATGCTGCATGTGTGGCATCTGACGAAACTTTATGTGTGGTATAAAAATCAGTAACCGCCCCACAATCTGAAACCACCATATATTTATACCCCCAATCATCACGCAAAATACGCTGTAACAAACGCGTATTACTGCAGCAAGGTTCGTCATCCAAACGCTGATAAGCACACATAACCTGACGTACATCAGCCTCCTGAACTAATGCTTTAAAGGCAGGAAGATAAGTTTCGTATAATTCACGGGGATTTACATTATTTAAATTCAGTTCATGTCTGCTCCATTCCGGTCCTGAATGAACGGCAAAATGTTTGGCACAGGCCAAAAGTTTACGGTATTTAGCATCAGCCGGACCTTGTAACCCTTTAACAACTGAAATTCCCATTCTTGAAGTCAGGTAAGGATCTTCTCCATACGTTTCCTGACCTCGTCCCCAACGCGGATCCCTAAAGATATTTACATTCGGAGTCCATACTGACAAACTCAAAAAGCGTTTGTTTTCATTCCCATTTTTAATCCATTGATTGTATTTCGCGCGCGCTTCATCAGAAACTGCATTAAAAACACGGTACACAAACTGATCGTCAAATGACGCAGCCATGCCAATAGGCTCTGGAAAAACTGTAACATTATCATTGTTGGCGTAACCATGAAGGGCTTCACTCCACCAATTGAATTTTTTAATTCCAAGTCTTGGTATTGCATCACTTTGGTCACACATTAACGCAGCTTTTTCTTCAAGGGTTAATCTTGAAATTAAATCTTCTGCACGTTCTTTTGAACTCAAAGATGGATCTCTAAAGCGATATTGTTGTGCATTTACATTAAAAATGCAGAGTAAACTTACAAAATATAGATAATTAATTTTCATGGTTTTGGTATTGAAATTAATATATGTTTTATGATTTGGTTGTTTTATTTAATTGAAAAATTGTAAATCCTCCCCTTTTCAGTCTCAATATCATAGAGAAAAGTTGGGACAATATCCAGAGGTTTTATAGTCGATGCTGCAGCTATAACAGGTTTTTTAACCTCATCTGTCTGATAAAAAACATTTGAATTAATTCCAGAAGCTGTTTTAAAATTTTTATTTCCTTTTAAAAAAATGGCATTTGGAGTTCTTAATCGAAGATTTCCACCAAGATTTGACTGAATGCTTACAGAAATTAATGTACCGTTTTTCCACTTCAAATCCTTAATTTCAAAACCTCCGTGTGCTTTTAGACCGGTTATTTCTCCGTATTCTTTTAAGGCATCCGGCAGTGCGGGAAGCAAATGAATGGCATCATCTGAACTTTGCATTAACATCTCGGTAATTCCTGATGTACAGCCAAAATTTCCATCAATTTGAAAAGGCGGATGCGCATCAAAAAGATTATTATAAGTCCCGCCGCCACCTGTATTTACACCAAGAGGCGTTAATTGATTTTGAATTAAACTGTAGGCGTGATTGCCGTCCTGCATTTTTGCCCACCAGTTTACTTTCCAGCCCATACTCCATCCGGTAGATATATCGCCTCTTTGTAATAAAGTGTTTTTTGCCGCTGCAAAAAGTTCCGGAGTTCGGTATGCAGAAATCTGATTAGAAGGATATAAACCATATAAATGCGAAATATGACGGTGGTTATCTTTGGGATCATCCACATCATCCAGCCACTCCTGCAATTGATTGTATTTGCCAATTTGCATAGGAGGAAGCCTATTTCTTAATGTCCTTAAACTATCTGCATATTGTTTGTTTTTTCCTAATACTTCTGCTGCTTTTATAACCGAACTAAAAACATCAAATACAATTTGATTGTCCATCGTTGAACCCGCCGTTACTGCTGAACCCTGATGTGCTGCCGGAGCATTTTCTGGTGAATTTCCAGGCACTGCGACCAGCCATCCGTTTACCGGATCTATTACTAAAAAATCAGCATAAAAATCGGCTGCGCCCTTAAGCATTTCATAGACAGATTCAAGATAAACCTTATCGCCCGTATACAGATAATGTTCCCATAAATGCTGACTTAGCCAGCCTCCGCCTGCGTTCCAGACTCCCCACGTGGCACCGTCAACTGCTCCGTTAATTCTCCAGATGTCTGTATTATGATGCGCCATCCAGCCACGTGAACCGTACATTACGTTTGCCGTTTCTTTTCCGGTTTGGGCTAATTCCTTAATCATTTTTAGCAGAGGTTCATGCATTTCAGATAAGTTTGTTTTCTCTGCCGGCCAATAATTCATTTCTGTATTAATATTGATCGTGTATTTGCTGTCCCACGGCGGTGTCATACTTTTATTCCAGATCCCCTGAAGATTCGCCGGCTGACCGCCGGGCTGTGAAGACGAAATCAATAAATACCGTCCGTATTGATAATACAAAGCAACAAAAGAAGGATCTGAAACAGTTCTGAAATTCGCCAATCGTTCATCTGTTGGTAATTTTGATGCTGATGTTGTGCCCAAATCAAGTTTAACCCTTTTAAAATATTTTTGATAATATGCAATGTGAGTTTGCTTCATTTTATCATAATTCTTATCAAATGCTTTATCCAAAAAAGACTTTGCAACTTCCTTTTCGTTGCCGCTGATATCATTATAATTAATAAAATTAGTCGCAATAGAAACATAAATCAGAACTGAATCTGAACCTTCAATTTTAATTGAACTGCCAGTCGTTTTTATACTCCCGCCCTTCACTTTAAATCTTGCAAGTGCATTAAATTTTACCTTTCCTTCTATTCCTTCATGATCGCTTGTCGTTCCGGAAAGCAAAAGTTCATTATTGCCGTTAACGGATATTTCCTGTTTTTTATGTTCCGAGGTAAAAGCTGCTGTAAATGACAATTTTCCGGGTTTATCAGCAGAAAGTTTAATTACTAAAACACGATCCGGAAAAGACATAAATGCTTCGCGGGTGTAAGTCACGTCATTTACTTTATAAACTGTTTTTGCAACCGCTTTTTCAATATCAAGTTCCCGGTAATAATTAGTAAAATTCTGCTGATCTGAAAAACTCAATTCTAAATTTCCCACAGGCTGAAACATTTGTCCGTGGGATTTCTTGGTAATTATATTTTCATTTATCAGTTTTTCAGCTTTTTTATATTCTCCCTCAAAAATAAGTTTTCGTATTTCTCCCAAAGCTTGTTTTGCATCGGGATTATCATTCCGGTTTGGACTTCCGCTCCATACTGTTGCTTCATTTAATTGAAAAATTTCTTTCTCCATATTGCCATAAACCATAGCGCCCTGAAAACCATTCCCTAACGGCAAAGCATTCTCCCAAACGGCACCGGCAGGATTTTTATACCAAAGCTTTAAATCATCTGTCTGTTGTGCAGCCAATGAAATTCCAAAAAACAGCACTATGCCAATCAAATACATTTTCATAATTTTTTGTCTTTTGAATTCTAGGTATTTGCAATAATTAATTAAATAACAACGGGGCAAACATAAATAAATCATGTCTCCATACTGGCCAGGTATGACCGCCCGGATATTCACTATATTGATATTTAATGCCCATTTGATCAAATTTGCTCATCATAATTTTGCAATTTTCAAAAGCAATATCTTCCTTGCCTCCCATTGAAATCCAAAAGTTTTTAATATTTGAATTTATAGCTGCAGCATTATTTTTCATAAACTCATATTGTGGTTCTGATAATGTTGTATTATTGGCCCACCATCCCGAACTAAAAACACCTATACTCGAAAATAAATCTGAATTTTTAACACCCGCATAAAGTGTCTGTAATCCGCCCATTGATAATCCGGCCAAAGCTCTGTTTTTAGCATCTGTTGCTACTTTAAAATTACTTTCTACAAAAGGAATTGCACCTGTTTTTAATTCGTTTTCAAAAGCTTTCAAGGCATTTTCATTAAAATCTGCAACTCCTCCGGTATTTCCCATATTGCCGTCAAGCATGGCGATTACCATTGGTTTAGCTTTGTTTTCGGCTATTAAATTGTCTAAAATCAAATTGGCTTTGCCTTGTGTAGCCCATCCGGTTTGGTCTTCGCCTCCTCCGTGCAAGAGATATAAAACAGGATATTTTTCTGTGGAATTTTCATAACCAGGCGGTGTATAAACATACATTTCGCGCCATGAATTTGTTGCTTTCGAAAAGTATTTCTTAATTCGGATATCACCATGAGGCACCGCTTTTAGAGCATAAAAATCTCCTTCTTTATTCGGAATTTCAATACCGCTGGCCATACGTCCCATTCCATAAAACGTTTCGCTTGACGGATCGGCTACAGCCACACCATCAATAAGCAAAGAATAATAATTAAATCCTTTATTGATTACATCAGTTGTAACAGTCCATAATCCTTCAGAATCTCTTGCCATATCGTACTTTCTGCCCAAATCAATTTGTACTTTTGAAGCTTCGGGCGCATTAACTTTAAAAACTACCCGATTGTCCGATAATATTTGTGGATATTTTGCATTTCGGATATTGGTCTGTGCCGGCTCTCCTAAAATAGTATAAGATGGAAAAACAGACGGATCGACAGGCTTAAACAAAAACTGCGAAAACATATACAAACCATTTTTCCAAACTTTAAAATCATGAACTCCGGGCTCGATGTAATAAATATGCGGCACATTATTTTTATATAAATAATCATGGGTTCGTCTGCTATTTTCGATAAGCCAGTCATTATCTCCACAGGAAATCCAGAGCAATTTTAATTTCTTTTTTGCTTCTTCGGGATTCGGAAGTAATTCTTCCGGCTTTTTAGTATTTGGCGCCGCTGAGAAAGCACCTATCCAGGCAAATTTATCCAGATTGCCTAATCCAAAATTTAGTGATTGCCCGCCACCCATAGACAAACCGGCAATCGCACGGTGTTGGCTGTCTTTGTAAACAGGATATTTTTTTTCGATAAACGGAATTAAATCGTTTAGTAAATCTTTTTCAAAAACTGTAAATGCCTGCACTTTATCCGGAGCCATTATATTTCCGGTGGCACTATCGTCTTTCATTGCCCTGCCGTTTGGCATTACAACAATCATGGGTTCCAGTTTTCCTTCAGCATAAAGATTGTCTAATATAACCTGCGGATTTCCTCCGTTGAGCCATTCTTTTTCATCTCCGCCTATTCCGTGTAAAAGATATAAAACAGGATATTTTTTCTTTTTATTGAATCCCGGAGGCGTATAAACCGTAGCTTTTCTTACCGATTCTACTGTTTTAGATTCATAACTGATACTTTCTATTTTTCCGGATGGAATATTAGAATTTAATTCATCAAAACCAATTGGCGCCTGAACTCTTAAAGGCGTTTTGCCTTCTGAGAATTTATAGCCCAATAAGTAAAGCATTTTATCCGCATAACGTCTCCCTAAATCTCTGTAGCCCGCAGCATTAAAATGCAAAAAATCAGGCTCAGCGGTGCATCCTTTAGATGAAATTACATACGAATTTGGCAGTGTCTTTGGCAGTGTCGCAATAATTTTGTTCATGCTTCCACATTTGCCATTCTGATCTTCATTTACTGTTTCTCCCGAAAGCAACGGCACTTTTTTTGGATCCAGATTTAAATCTTTCATCAAATTGTCGTACACGATTTTTACCTTTTTTGTCCAAAGTGTATCTCCGGTATTCGATTCTCCCTGATGCAGTAAAATACCTTTTATAACTCCTTTTTTCTGAGCTATTTTTGCCATTTCAACAAGTCGCGAATACGGACTGTTATTGTATTCCTTAAGTATTCCTTTCATCCAGTCAGGTGCAGTTGCAACATAATCTGCTTCCTTATCTTTATCAAAAAGTTCAATTTTACATCCGCCAACGGCTACATTTATAACGCCGACTTTTACATTTTTAGGCAAATTAGCAACCATGTTTCTTCCAAAATAATCGACAGGTGTTAATCCGGTGTTACAACGGCATAACGGCGGAATGGCGGTATACCAATTTCCCTTTATTCGTTTGGTATCAGGACAATTTACAACTTGCAAAACCTGAAAACGATCATCAATACCCACAAGATCTTGAGGTTCTATTTTGGCATATCCTTCCATATTTGATTGTCCAAAACTCAAATAAACGTGAAAATCCTGATCTTGAGAATATCCTTTTTGTATTATTAAAAAAAGAACAGCAAATGCGAAAAATCTAGTTATTGATTTCATTGTATATATTTAATATCACTATTATTTTACTTGTGCATCATTTGAAGCCGTAGCATATAAGCCTACTAATGCTCCTGTAAAACCTCCCGCCATATTTGTAGAAAGGATATCACCTGAAACGCTTCCGCCTAAATTTTCAAAATCAGTACCATTTAAGGCATAACTAAATTCGTAACTGTCTCCCGTTGCTTTTACCTGCAGACGGATATTTTTTTTGATTTCGATTTTAGCACTTGCAATAATTTTTGACGCTCCTTTTTCGGTTCTTTCCAACAAGATATATGTGTCTTTTCCTTTTTTTGTTATTCCAAAAACATAATTAAAACGCTCGTTCTGAAGACAAACAATTCCGGCAAGGTCTTTTTCAGATGCTGGTTTAAAGTCTATTGTCGTTGCAAAAGAAAAAGTATTGTGCTGTTGTCTGTAAAAAAGTGTAGATGTTGGTTTTACTTCTTTAATATTTACTTCAAAAGGCTTAATTTCCAATCCTTTTTTGGTAATGGAAATAAAACTTTCACGGGGTCCTCTCAATCCAATCCATCTGTAATCTAATCTTTCGGAAGTAAAATTTTCAGTAAACGTAAAATTTCCATTAGGAAAAAATCCATCTTTACCAGTTCTGTTTTCAGTAACGCCTTTAGGCATTTTTATTTTTGGCTCCAGTGGTACTAATCCATTTTCAAAAACAGGAAAAACGCCCGACCAGTCTACTGGAAGCATAAAAGTTTCTCGTCCCGTATTTACACAGTTTTTATCGTTTGGACGAATACCCAGAAATACGCCATAATATTTATTATCAGGACCTAAAACGATATCTGCATGTCCAGCCCAGTCCACTTTTTCAGGTCTGTCTTGTGGAAAATACCTTTGTGTAAGAATCGGGTTATTTGACGCAGGTTTAAAAGGACCTTTTGGACTATCACTAACAAAAATAACTTCGCTATGATTATCGCCCGTACCTCCTTCGGCACACATTAAATAATAACGATTATCTTTTTTATACAAATGCGGCGCTTCAATCCAAATTGGTTTTTTAGAAAGATCTACACCTCCGTCTACTATAATTTTATCCGTTCCCGGAATTACTTTATCATTAGCAACATCATATTCCCAAACCTTAATGACACGATGACCTTCGTACAGTTCTTTTCCTTTATCCGGAGCATCATTATGAACGATATAACCTTTGCCATTATCATCAAAGAAAATACAAGGGTCGATTCCGTTAAAATCCAGTTTTATCGGACTTCCCCACCCTTTCATGGGATCTTTTGTTTTAACTATAATATTCCCCATATTGCCCGTAAACGCTGTTACAATCATATAAAAAGTATCATTGTGAGGATTATACGTGATTCCTGGTGCGTAAACGCCCTGACTAATTCCGGTATCATGAGGATTAAATTCTGAAACCTTATTTAATACGCCTCCAAGATCTGTCCAGTTCACTAAATCTTTAGAATGAAAAATCGGAACTCCGGGAAACATCGCAAATGAAGAACAAACCATATAATAATCATCTCCTTTTCTTGTAATTGCCGGATCCGGATAACATCCTTGCAAAACCGGCGAATAAAACTCATCTGGTTTCAATGGATTATTTTTATAAATAAGATCATCGCCTGTGTAAACAACATTAGAAAAAACAGGAGGTTTTGCAGACTGCACTTTTACAAAAGTGTCCTTAACTTTTATTGCATTAAAAGAGAAAAGAAATAATAATGATAATAGTAAAAATAGTTGTCGCTGCTTCATTTTAATTGTTCCTTGTATTATAACATCTCTTTGAAATGTCAGGTTATAAAAATTTAATTAAATCCAAAATAGTTAATAAGTGTATTTATTACAAATATAAAAAACATTTTGAAACACACAACCGGTTGCTCGAATATAATTTCTGAAATAGGCAAAAAAAAGGATAATAAAAAACAGTCTGTGTAAATAAATTATTAAAATATTTACTTTTTATCAAATTTATTCAACCTTGATTTTAGTAAAAAATATGGGTTTATTTGATTTTTATTAAAAAAACATAAAAGAATAAAAATAAATAATGAGATTTTTTTTAAAAAGATTTCTTATTATTTTAAGAAAAAACTTCACCAAAGCGATAGAAACTAAAATGCTTAAAGACGTAAATAAGTGTATTAAACTGACTTTGAAGAAGTAAATATGAAATTCAACTAATTGAAAAATTTAACGTTTTATAACTATAACATATAAACACAACTTCTTCCCAAATCTAATTTTATTTTCTATTCTTTGAAAATTATTAAACTGATCCTCGCATCAATAATCAGCTTTAAATCGCGGCAGAAAAGAAATTATCATTACAATATTGCCAAATTATAATTATTTTGAGCTAAGTGTAACTTAGCTGACATTTTACTTTTTCATAGTACAATAATTTTACATCATCAAAAAGATGTAAACCATACAATATGAAAAAATTAGTTTTTATTTTTTTAGTAACCTTAACTTCGTTTGCTAATGCGCAGAACGTAATTGCTAAATCTGCGAGTGATATCGCGCCCTTGATAATAGGAAAAAAGATTCCAAACCTTAGTTTAAAATTATCAGATAATACAGATGTGAACATTTCAGACCTGCTGCAAAAGAAAAAGACAGTTCTTGTTTTTTATCGTGGGGGCTGGTGCCCATATTGTAATATCCACTTACAGGCATTGGCTGAAGCCGAAAAACAAATTTTGGATTTGGGATATCAAATTATTGCGGTAAGTCCCGATTCTCCCGAAAATTTAAAAGCGACAGAAGACGAAGATAAATTAAAATACACCTTGGTTTCTGACTCAAAAGGAGAATTAATAAAAGCTATGGGAATTGCTTTTGAAGCTCCGGAAAACCGAAAAAGTGTAATTTACATACAATCTAATGGTGTGAATACTAATTTCTTACCAGTTCCATCCGTATTTATTGTAAATCGCGAAAGCAATATACTTTTTGAATATGTTTCTCCAGATTACAAGCACCGCCTAAAGACAGAATTACTCATTCCGGTATTAAAAAATTTAAAATAAGCTGAAAAGCCACAAAGCTGCTTTTTTTTGATTTCTAAAATCAAAAATTTATTGATTATATTTTCAAAATAAAATAGACTGAAAGTCCCTCACTTTCAGTCTATAAATTAATATTAGATATTAAAAACGAAATCATTAATAACGATTTTCTATTTCGATAAAAAAACATTCTTTAATATTTGTTCCTGTTCCGGAAATATGAATGTTACTAAAACATCGAACTCTATGAGTTTCAGAAACATGAAAATTCCATAACAAATCAGTATTATAATGTAACGTAAAACATTCAGGTTGAGATATTTTTATCATTAAAAATTAAATATCCGCATCATGAAAAATGTAAATAATCAAACCACTGAAAAATTTGAAAAATGTCCATATCAGGTTTTGGTATATGGCGAAAATAATTGTGATATAGTATACCGAACTTCATATAAAGGCGATTGGGGACACTGGGATGAACCTGTTGAAAATAATCAGTCCGACTTAGAGAATGCTTCCGGATATGAAATTGAAAATTTATAAGTTTTGCTTAAATTTGACATTTATTGTTTTTGGTCATTTTGAAAAATTATCTGTATCTCTGTGAATTCTGCAAATTGAAATTGAATATCGTTACAAGCCTAATACACGAATTGTTTTTTAATCAAATAAATTAAAAAAATTTATGAACTTAGAAACTGAAATATTTATGTATTTGCTTATTCTGTTAGCAGTCTTTTGCATAATTATCAGAATACAATTCAATTCCGGCAGTACAATTTTTTATTCTAAAACCTGGACAATCAACATGCTTTATTTTTTTGAATTAACAGGCATGAGCATGATTTGTGCGTGGTTCTTTTTGCAATTGATAATCGTATTGTTTAATGATTTTCTGATGTTATTGAGTGAAGTTTTAAATTCCTAATCAAACAAAACATCTACTTTATTTTGAAAACATAGTTTTTTTTGCCACTAAGACGCAGAGATGCAAAGTTTTTTTCGTACCATCTTGTTATACAGAAATAGCTTTTAGTTCTTTACTAAAAACTGCAACAGGATTTTTTAATTTTCCAACAAACTGAAGACTTTCAATTGGATCTGCTAAATCCAGCATTTGCTTATTATTTCGTAATTGCAAACGGTTCAGGCAACAAGAATCAAATTCGGGAACAAACAAATTGTATTTTTTGAATTGTTCCTGTAAATGAGGATGTTCTTCCTGATATTGTTGAATACAATTAGCAACTTCGGACCAAAAATCTTCTTCTGAAAATGTTTGTTTTTCTGATAATATGGCAGAAAGAAAACGGAAATAAAACTGGAATACATCATTAAAAATACATAGGATTTTTAACGGTTCTTTCATATCAATATGAATGCGTTTTACTTTTTCGGGAAGCGGAATTTCGGCATTAAAAAGTATGACTTCTTCGGTAATATCTTTCATGATCGCTTTTACGGGAATATGATTTTCGAGCACCAGAATCAAGTTTTCGCCGTGTGGCATGAAGACCATTTCATGCTGATAAAAACAATGCAATAAAGGCGAAAAATAGGCATCTAAATAACGCCCAATCCAGGCTTTCGCCGAAATACCCGACTTTTTAATTAACTCAGATACAAATGCATTTCCAGACTGATCGACATGCAATAAAGCCGCCATCGTCATAATATTTTGGTTTTGGGATAATTTTGGGATTGGGCTTTCGCGCCATAAAACAGCGAGCATTTTATTGTGCGGAATACTTCTTCCTAAAGGTTCATACAAGAAATTTCGGTAGCCAATCGTCGCAACTTCTCCCAATAATGTAAAACCTTTTTGCTGTAAATAAGCATCATTTTCTACCAGGTCAGCAACCCATTTTGTAATTGCCGGCGTACTTTCCATATAATACGGAGAAAGTCCGCGCATAAATCCCATATTGATAACCGAAAGTGCTGTTTTAGCATAAAATTTATCCGGCGAAGTAGTATTAAAAAAAGTCCGAATCGATTGTTGTGCAGAATAATAATCTTCGCCATATCCCAGACAGATTAAATGTCCTTCGGCAATATCAGGCGCAAAAATGAGTGCTAATTTATTGAACCATTGCCACGGATGGACGGGAAAAAAATAATAATCTTTAGTATTTAATCCCTGATTTTTCAGGACGTTTTCGAAAGCTAAAATCGTTTTGACATCCAATTCCTGCTGCAATACTTTTTCATAGCTTAATTCTTCAATCGCTGTAAAAGTGGCTTTGCTCCTGTGTCCGGCAATCCACAATAATTGTATTGGCGCGTTGGCTTCCGGAGAAAAATTAGCAAAATCATCAATGTTAAAACCATTTTTTCCGCTATTCGCCACAAAACAAGGATGTCCTTCGGTCATGGCGTGCTCGATAATTTGATAATCCAGTGCAAGCAAATCTTTTGACGTATATTTTTCGTTCGCTATTTTATACGCTGTACTGTATAAAGTACTGGTAATCTCTTCAAGATAAGTGGACAATAAATTTTCGCTGATGCCTAAAATGTCTTTGAATTCTATTATAAATTCTAATAAATGTAAAGGCGAATCTTTGCCATCAATTGTCTTTTTTATGGAATCTACAGCAATTAACCAATGGTTTAGAGCCAATATTGAAGCCTGAAAAGTATATTCTGCCTTTTTATCGGGTGAAGAAATACTATAGCAATTATTCCCTTTAGAAATGGGCTCGATCAATAATTCGTGCGCAAATTCGCTTAACGTTTTCCTGAGCAAAATAACATTGGCCTTGTTCCAGTTCTCTTTTGTTAAGTGCTTTATGTTTTGGGTTGGTATTTTCATTTTTATAAAATTAAACCGACTGTAATGCTTTGTAATAATCGTTTCGGGTGCAAAATTCTAAATGTGCTTTTTTATGCGGCAGATCGAGTACACGCTGAAAAACAAATCCGGCTTTTTTATTCAGCAAATGAATTTTATGATTTCTTGCATCGGGTTCTACCACAATACGCTGGTTTTTTGAATCTGAAAAAATAAAATCAAGTATGACGGTAAAAATTGTCCAGGTAAAATTTGGAATTGATTTCTCTAAAGGCGCGACTAAAATATGCATGCCTTTATCGCCTTTTTCAGCTTGATAATAGTTTCCTACGACATCATTTTCAGGATCGTAACATTCTAATAAAAAAGCAGTTTTATGATTGAAAAGTCCTATATATACCTGTGCTTTTTCCTGAATTTTACAATAGGCTTCTTTTACTTCTTCCAACGAAAATCCGTTCATTTCCCAATACACTGCATATTCTCGATTTACCCAGTTATGCAAGAGTTTAATGTCTGTTTCCATATTAATGGGACGCAGTTCAAAAACACCTAAACCAGGAATCGTTTTTACAAAAACAACATCAGAAGTGACATCATTTTCCGGAGGAATTATTATACTATTCATCATCTGTTTAGGCTATTATTTTTTTATAAGGCGCGATTGGGTTTTGTAATTTTCCCTGAAATTGCAATAATGCTACCGGATCATCCAAATCGATCATGGTTTTGTTATTATTCAGTTGTAAACGATTCAGGCAGGACAATTGAAATTCATTGGCAAACAAATCATATTTCTCAAATTTTGCTTCCAAGTGCGGGTTTTGTTCCTGATAATCAGAGATGCATTCTGCCACTAATTCCCAGTAACGTTCTTGTGAAAAACCATCACTGGAAACTAAAATTGCAGACATAAAACGGAAAAATCCATCAAAAACATCAATAAAAATCGAAAGTAATTTTACGTCTTCCGGAACTTCCGCATAAATTCGGTCAATATTTTTCGGAACCTCAACATTAGGATTTAGAATAACGGCTTCTTCGGTAATATCTTTCATGAAAGAACGTACCGGAATGTGATTTTCTAATCCTAAAATCAGGTTTTCGCCATGTGGCATAAAAACCAGGTCGTATTGATAAAAACAATGCAATAAAGGGCTCAAATAAACCTTGAAATATTCTGTAAGCCAATCATCTATAGACAAATGTGATGCTTTAATAATTTCAGACAACAATGATTTTCCGTCTTTATCGAGATGTAAAAACGCAGCCATTGTCATTAATTGTTCGTCATTTTTGAGTTTTGCCACGGGACTTTCTCTCCATAAAGAAGCGATCATTTTGTTGTACGGATTGTGTTTTCCGAAGCTTTCAAAATATGGATTTATGTAACTTACAGAAGCTACTTCTCCCAACATTCCGAAGCCCACTTTTTGCAAATATTCGTCACCGCTTAACAACTGATCCAGCCATTCTGCCATTTCCGGCGCTGTTCCTAAATAAAAAACCGGCAAACCACGCATAAAACCCATATTCAAAATTGAAAGTGATGTTTTGGTATAAAACTTTTTAGGATTGCTTAAATTAAATAAGGTTCTGATGGATTGCTGCGCCTGATATAAATCCGGTCCGTAACCCACACAAATTAATTTTCCTTTTGCAATTTCCGGCGAAAATAAATTGGCGAGTTTATTAAACCATTGCCATGGATGTACGGGAATAAAGAAATAATCAGCCGGATTTTGTCCTTTTTTTTGGATTGCTGCATTGAATTTTGCAATTGTTTCTTCGCCTAATTCCTGTTGGATTAAAGTATCGTAATCCAGTTTTTTGGTTCCGGCGTAAACGGTTCTGTCACGATGTCCGGCGAGCCATAAAATCTTAAACGGATTTCCGGCTTCCGGTGCATATGCTTTGTAATCCATACTATTGTACCCAATTCTTCCGTTGTTGGCCACAAATCCCGGATGACCTTCCATCATGGCTTGTTCGATCGTTTGAAAATCAGAATTGGCGAGTGATTTTGAAGTCGAATTTTCTTTTAATAATTTATAACAGCTTCCGTAAAGTGTGCTGATAATTTCTTCGATATATGACGGTAATAATTGTGCCGAAATTCCTAAACTGTTTTTGAATTCCTGAATAAAATCTACGGCATCCAAAGCAATTAATTGGTCGTTTTTATACTTTGAAATTGTGTTCACTTCAATATTTAAGTGATTCATTGCAAGTAACTGACCTTTAAAGGAATATTTAATCGTATTATCATCAGAAAATAAAACATATTTTTGAGTGTCAGCTTCTAAAACAGGGCTTATTAAAAGCTCGTGAGAAAACTCGCAAATGGCTTTTTTTACCAACAATCGATTGGCTTTTTCCCAGACTTCGGGTTGAATATGTGTAATCGCTTTTTCCGGAAATTCTAATTGATTTTCGTTATTCATTTCGGTATAATTGAGGTTAAATGAATCTATTTTTTTAATGAATTGTTCTCTTGTACAAAAGGCAATCAAGGCGGTTTTATGCGGCAAATTAATGACATCGGCATCTTCAAAACCTACGCGGTGACAGATGTCAAACATTTTTTTATTTCTGATATCCGGCTCAACTACAATGCGTTGAATGGTAAGATCTCTGAAAATAAATTTCATAATGCTCGAAAAAATATGCCACGTAAACTGATGAACCGGTTTTATTGACGGAGCTACAATTATGTGCATACCGCAATCATAATCAGCAACGGTGTAATAGTTGCCAATTATATCCAGTTTTGGATTGTAACGTTCTAATAAAAAGGAAACTTCGCCATTTACAAGTCCGATAAAAACATCTGATTCTTTGGTAATTTTTTCGTATTCTAAACGAACTTCTTCCAAATTTTTCCCCTGCATGCCCCAGTATTGGGCGTAATCACGATTGACCCAATCATGGATTATTCTGGCATCGTTTTCCAGTTGCAGCGGACGAAAATCTATTACTCCAAAATCCGGAATTGTGGTGGAATAAACAGGATTATATGTACTCATTTTTATAACTATTTAAATTAATATTTACTTCATCCTTAAATGAAGTTTGCCACGAATTACTCTAATTTTACTAATTAATTAAGCATAATGATTTGTGGTAATTGGTGAAATTCGTGGTAGAAATACTTTGCGTAGACGCATTGCTGTGCGCCTCTACTATAAAACCTTTTACATATTAATAAAATGGTTCTAACTATTTACAAGCACTTCGCTACGATTCTTTCGTTTGGAACGTAATTGTGCTTTGATCTCATTATAAACCAACTGAATACTGATACTTGTTGCAATTACAACTGGAAATAATCCTAAAACCGTTAACTGATTTTGGTTCCAGAAACCAATTACATACATTCCCCAATTAATTAAAACCCATTGAATGACATATAAACTGGTGACGTGTCTGCTGCAAAATTTCAGTACATTAAATACACCGTTATCTTCTTTAACCAAATGAACAAGGACATTGATCAGCCAGTATAAAACGAGATTGGTTCCTAATAATAAAATGCTTCCGCCAGGACCTAAATGGTAATAATCCCCAAAATGATATTCCGGGTTTGAGAAGTTTAAAATCCCTCCAACAAGAATAAAAGCCAGACCAACAAATAACATTTTCTTAAAAAATTCTTCCTGATTTTCGTTTAATTCTTTGTACCATCTTCCTAAAAACATTCCGATTAAAATAAAAGCGCTCCAGGGAAAAACAGGAAAATAAACATTAAACTGATTGCTGAAAAATAAATCACAGATATAATCTAATCCGGTAATTCCAATTCTATATCCGCTTAGTTCTTTTGAAACAGAAATAATGAATAAAGCGACAATCAGCGGTACATATTTGCTTTTGCTAAAATGATTGATTAGTCCCATAATGAGTAAAGTAATTCCGGCCAATTGCAAAATATCACCTAAAAGCAAAAAGAATAAACCAGTTTGCAGCGTTCCTGATTTTAAACCATAAGCCGAAACGAAAGCTTCCGGAAGTCCGCCAAAAATAAATTCGGGAACCAGAAATTTTAAAAAGTTCATTCCGTAACCAACTGCCAGAATGTATAATGCCCTTTTGCAGACGGCGAGAAAACTTTGTCTTCTGGATAACACAAAAGAAATTCCCATACTGACCAGAAACATCGTGGTTCCTCGGCCCAGCCATAAAATAATTTCCCCTAAAACAGTTTTAGTCTGCGTGGCAATTGTCCCGTAAATTAACATGGTGTGAATCATCATCATCAAAATGACGCTTATTCCTCTGGCAATATCAATAGCCAAAACTCTCTTTTTTTGTGGTTGTACTGTTTCCATACTTATGCAATTGTTTCAAATACCGGAGATTCAATCCTTTCTGCCGCAGGTACGCCAAATTCCTGAAAAGCAATTTTGGTTTCTACGGTATAATATTCGATTCCGGTGATTTCTTTAATAATATAAGAGTTTCTGTAACAAGCCATTCCTAAATCAGGCGTTACAAAACCGTGTGTGTGCAATTCGGCATTCTGAACAAAAACTTCGTTTGAATTTATATCAATTGAATAGTTTCTGTTGGTGGCAAAACGTCCTTTTTCATCCCACTGAATCCGGTTGGTAATTCCCTCCAAAAAATGTGGTAATTTATAACCATAACCAGTTGCAAGAACCAGTGCATCTGTTTTATGACGGTATTTTCGATCTTGTTCAGCCTGATGTAATTCCAGTTCAAAAGACTGCTTATTTTCATCAAAAGAAGCTTTTGTACAAGCAGCATTTGTTCTTAAATTGACATCAATTTCGGTACTTACTTTTTTGCTGTAAATCGTGTCAAAAATGGTTTCAATTAAATCTTTGTTGATTCCTTTGTACAGTAATTTTTGATCTTTAAGTAAATAATCTCTTTTCTCTGAAGGAAGACTGTAAAAATAATCCACATATTCCGGAGACGTCATTTCGAGCGTTAATTTGCTGTAATCCATCGGAAAGAAACGGGACGATCTTGTAATCCAGTTTAACTGATATCCATAAACATCAATTTCCTGCAATAAATCATTAAAAACTTCGGCAGCACTTTGTCCGCTTCCTAAAACGGTGATTGATTTCTGTTTTTGTAATGCTGCTTTATTCTGAAGATAGGCTGAAGAATGAACCGCTTTTCCTTTTAAGGACTGACATGATTTTGGAATATGAGGCGTGGTTCCGGTTCCTAAAACAATCTTTTTTGTTTTGTAAATTGTCTCAGTATTTGTTTTTGTACAAAGTGTTTTTACAATATAAACTTCCTGATTTTCATCATATTCGATAGCAGTTACTTCGGTATTAAAAAAGATATTCGGCAGCTTTTTAATCGCCCATTGGCAATATTGATTGTATTCGTTTCGTAATAATAAAAAGTTTTCACGAATGTAAAACGAGTACATTTTACCTTGTTCTTTTATATACTTTAAAAAACTAAAAGGACTTGTAGGATCAGCCAAAGTCACTAAATCAGCCAGAAACGGAATTTGTAATGTCGTATCCTGCAGCAACATTCCGGGATGCCAGTTGAAAGATTCATTTTTATCAAAAAACAAACCGTCGAGATTTTCAATTGGCGCTGTAAGACACGCTAAACCCAGATTAAAGGGACCTACTCCTACGGCTATGAAATCGTATATTTTATTTTGCATTTTTAGTATTTTTAATTTTTTAATGAATATTCCTGTCCGTGATATACAATTAATGCGATAACTTCTTCAATATCCTGAGGTGTTGTGAGCGGATTTAATAAGGTGAATTTGAGGAATACTTCGCTGTAAACTTTTGTGCTGGTGATAATTGCTTTTCCTTCATTAAAAATAGCTTTACGGATGTAACTATTTAAGGCACAATACGAAACTCCATCTTCTTTGTATGGTGTATAACGAAAAACAATAGTGCTGATTTCGGGTTGGTGAATGATTTCAAAATCGTCCCTGTTTCTAAGCAAATCGGCAGTAAATAATGCATTATCCATCGCTTTTTCCATATAAGTACTCAAACCCTGCGTGCCTATCATACGAAGTGTAAACCACAATTTTAAGGCATCAAAACGGCGTGTGGTCTGAATGGATTTTTTTACCATGTTTGGAATTCCCTCATCTTCCTGCTCTTTTGAATTGAGATAATCTGCGTGGTATTTTATATAATCTACAAATGATTTGTTTCTCATAAAAAAACCACTTGAACTTACGGGCTGGTAAAATGTTTTATGATAATCGATGGTAACGGAATCTGATAATTCGATGCCTTCGAGTTTGTCTTTATGAACAGTACTAATTAATAATCCACCGCCATAAGCGGCATCAACGTGAAACCACAGATCGTTTTCGCTGGCAATCGCAGCAATTTTGGTTAACGGATCTATTGAGCCAAAATCAGTTGTTCCGGCAGTTCCTACAATTGCAATTGGAATGTTTCCTAAATCTTTTTGCTGCTGAATTACTTTTTTTAAGGCATGAGTATTCATTTTAAAATCAGCGTCAACAGCTACGGGAATCACGGCATTTTGACCTAAACCTAATAAGCTCAGGTTTTTCTTTAAACTAAAATGGCTGACTTCTGAACACAATACCCTGAATTTTGAAGCTTCAGCAGGTAATCCGTCCATTTTTGGGTCAATTCCGTAATGTTTTTTGATATAATGATCCCTTGCCAAAAGTAATCCCATCATATTGGATTGTGTTCCTCCACTGGTAAAAATTCCGTCGGCATGGTTTGGATAACCTAATTTTTCGATGGTCCATTCGACCAATTTTAATTCAATAAAAGTAGCTCCGGTACTTTGATCGTACGTATCCATTGAAGAATTGAGGGAAGAAATAAAAGCTTCGGCAACAAGTGTTGGCGTTAAAATTGGGCAGTTAAGATGCGCAATGTATTTGGGATCGTGAAAATGAATGCAATCGTTTAAATAAATGTCCTTTAATTCTTCGAGAACATATTCAAGGCTTTTTCCTTCCTTGTTTTCTTCGAGAGAAATGGTGTCGATTTTTTTCTTAATTATTGCAATACCCGTTCCTGTAAAAGGTGTATCTCTTTGTTTTAAATGATTGCCAATGGTTTTGATGGCTTTTTTCATACTTTTTCTATAAATCGAAATTGATTTATAATTGTTAGAAAAAATATGCTTGTAATATTTATTGTCGCTTACAATTTCTTGCTGCCTGGGTTTTATTTTTTCCTGTGCTTCCATTTGTGGTATTTATTTAGATTGATTCTAAAGAATTTTTTTGACAAATGTAGACGGCAGGAAAAACTAAGTCAATACCATAAAAAAGTGAAAATTGTTTCTATAAACGTGGTAGAAAAAATACCTCAAATATAGTAGGAAATAAATTATATATTTTAATTATGTTATACGAATATTAGGTTATTTTTTTCTCTAAAGCATATAAAATTAACTCTGAAGTGGTATGTCTGCCTGTCTTTTTCATTATATTTTTGCGGTGGGTACGAAAGGTATGAATGCTGATAAAAAGTTGTGAAGCGATGTTTTTGCCATTATTTCCCTGTGCGATTTGTTTCAATATTTCGAATTCTCTCAACGTAAGTTTCTCCTCACTTTCTACATTTGGAACTACTAACTCGTTCAAAAGTATATTTAATGTTTTTGGACATAAATAGCGTTCTCCGTTTTGAATTTTATATAAGGCGTCATAAATAGTCTGTTCTTCGCAATCTTTAGATATAAATCCGTTTATGTTGTCATTTAGAAAACTATTGAGGCTTTGGTTATTTTTAAAATAGGATAAAATGATGATTTTACAGCTGGGATAATTCATTTTTAAGTTTTTCATGTCATCATCATAAAACAAAAAAATATTATTGGGATCAATAATCAGACATTCGATATCATTCTTTTTTAAACCTTTAAATAATTCATCCTTTGAATTTACAACTTTTAAATTCGGTGTTTTGATGAACTTTTTTAATGTATGCCTCAATCCAATTATGTGAAGATTTTCAGAATCGGCTATAAGGAAATTTTTCATTTTTACTATTTAGAATTAGTCTAAACAAAATTAATATAAAAATGATTCATAATAGATATAAGATTCAAAAAAAATAGTTTTTTTCTTATATTCATAAAAAACTAAAAACTCCATTATAATAATGGAGTTTTTTAATATGCAATAGAAAGTTGTTTGAAGGATTTATTTCGGCAACGTTGCCATAAATTTCAAAATGTCATTGCCAATCTCATTTACATTCGTTTCTAAAGCAAAATGTCCGGTGTTATAAAATTTGATTGTTGCATCTGGTATATCTTTTTTATATGCCTCTGCTCCGGCAGGAAGAAAGAAAGGATCTTTATTACCCCAAACTGCCAAAAACTTTGGTTTATGAGTTCTGAAATATTCCTGAAACTTTGGATATAATACTACATTGCTTTTATAATCTTTTAAAAGATCGAGTTGTATCTCCGTAGATTCCGGTCGGTCCAGAAAGTGCTGATCGAGGATATACGCTTCGGGAGCGACTAATGAAACATCAGAAACACCTGTTAAATACTGAAATTTTGTACCGTCTAAAGTTAAAAATGCTTTTAATGCATTTCTGTTTTCGGGAGTATCATTTTCCCAATATTTTTGTATTGGGTTCCATGCTGTACTTAAACCTTCTTTATAAGCATTCCCATTTTGCGAAATTATCCCTGTAATTTTTTCAGGATTTGCCATTGCAAGACGAAATCCTGTTGGCGCACCATAATCAAATACATAAATTGCAAATCTTTTAAGGTCTAATTGATCAATAAAGGACTGCATTGTTTTTGCCATATTATCAAAAGTATATTCAAACTTTGTTCGATCTGGCGCATCCGAATATCCAAAACCAGGAAGATCAGGCGCAATAACATGATATTTAGTCATTAAAATGGGTATTAGATTTCGAAACATGTGCGATGAAGTTGGATAACCGTGCAGTAATAATAAAGTTGGCGCTCCTGCGGGGCCGGCTTCCCTGTAAAAAATATTTTGCCCATTTGCATTTACCTGACGGTAATGAATACGGGAAACTGAATTATCAGCTGCCTTTTTTGAGGTTGTGTCTGACTGTGCCATAACGATTGAATTTGATAATAAACTTGCCATTAGAATTATAACGGCTGATTTAATTTTTTCCATTTTTTTATTTTTTTTCATTTTCCTTATTATTTGTCAAAAGTATGCATTACTTTTGATCGTTAAAAACGATTTATAACGATTTAAACTATCTTAAAAAGTGATTTATGAATACGAATGATCTTAGTTTATTTGAAGCAGTTGCCCATCATGGTAATTTTACCAAGGCTGCCGAAGCCATGTTTACGGTACAATCTAATGTAACTGCGCGCATAAAAAATTTGGAAGAAGAATTTGGAGCGCCTCTTTTTTTCAGATCATCCCGAAAAGTGGCGTTAACTCCCGCGGGAGAAATTTTAATACAATACAGCAAACAAATTAATCATTTAATTAATGAAGCAAAAAGTTGTATTGGCAAAACCGATATTGTAAAAGGACAAATCAGGATTGGTTTTCTTGAAACTATGATGACGATGAAAGGACCTGGACTTGTGGAGGAACTGGCACATAAATTTCCTTTTGTTGACTTAGAATTTAGATCTGCAATGCGCGACAATCTTATCAGCGACGTTGTAAATTTCAGGCTTGATGCAGCTTTTGTTCCTGCACCGCTACATATTCCGGAATTGGAATATATCGAAATAGGAAATGAAAAAATAGTTGTTGTTGCTCCCGCAAATTGTGAAAGTTTAGATGATGTTTTAAACAAAATTCCGCTAAAAGCTATTGTTTTTGACCAGGGATGCGTTTTTAGAGCAAGATTAGAAGCCTGGCTGGTTACCAAAGGTATTTCGCAATGTCACAAAACGGTAATGAACTCTATTGAAGGCGTTGTTAATTTTATTGAATCAGGAATTGGATTTAGCTTTTTGCCTGCTGAAATTGTAAGTACATTTTATGGCAACAGAAACATTAAAACATTTCCGCTTCCAAAGGAAATTGGTTTAATGAAAACGCTTTTGGTATTTAGAAAAGACATTCCGCCTTCTCCTGCATTAAAAGCTTTTATCAGTCTTTACAACAGTAAAAATAATACAGGAATTGCTTATTTATAGGATTCAAAAAAATCATAAGCTCTTTTTTCTGCATATGAATAGATTGAATTACGAAGTGGAAAAGCGCAGTGTCCGCCATATTTTGGCGTTTCAAGATAAACATATGCACTGTCTTTCGCTATCGTTCTTGGGTAACATCTTTCGCCTAAAAATGGATCATCGAGAGAATTAATAATCAAGACCGGAGTGGTTATATTTTGAAGGGAAAATTCCGGAGAAACACGCTGATAATAATCATCTCTGCTGGCAAATCCATGCAGCGGTGCTGTAAAATAATGATCTACTTCATCAAAAGAAGTAATGCCGTCAATTTGGTCACGGTTTATAAAATCAGGAAATTGTGCCGCTTTGTGTTTCAGTTTTCTTTTAATATCAATTGTAAAATTCTTTAAATACACTCTGTTAAATCCCTGTTTGAGTACTTCAGCACTTGTTGCAATATGAGTTGGCACAGATATGGTAACTCCTGCCTTGATGCGTTCATCAATTTTTGTCCATCCAAAATAATTCAGAAGCTGTACGCCTCCCATCGAATATCCAATCAGGTACACTTCTTCAAATCCTTTTTTCAAAACAAACTGAACTACCTCATCCAGATCATCAACTGCACCGTGATGATACAGCCTCGGCAAACGGTTCATTTCTCCTCCACAAGTGCGGTTATTCCATGCGAAAACTGAAAAATCTTTCTGCTGAAAATAGGCCGCGCAGCTATTGTTATATGTTCTGCGGGAATCTCCTTCTAAACCATGACATAAAATCACTGCTTTTTTAGGATCATTTAGAATAAAATCGATGTTGATAAAATCTCCATCATTCAACTCATGTTTTTCCCTTGTGTAGCCCGGAGCTTCGAACTTTTTAAACAAAGCGGCATAAATAGTCGAAACATGCCTGTTGCGATGAATAATCGGAGGGAAATTATATTCTGATTGTTCAATTACTGGCATGATTAAAAATATTTTAGTGGCGTATACAAAGCTAAGAAATCAATCGATATGTAATTTAAAACTGTCTTTTTTTATTTGATTTTTATGAATCTCTTCAATAAACCATAAAAAAAACTGCCTGTAAAGAAATACAGGCAGTTTTAAATTGAAATTATAAAGTTTTTAAGTCAAACTTTTATTTATTTACTTTTCTGATCTATTCACTTTTAAAATAAACAAACATCTTAAAAGCAATTTTTCTAAAATAATTTATAACCAATATTTAGTTATCCATAAAACAATTTGTTCTTTAAAACAGGTATTTATACGTGTCTCAATATTATCAGGTTTTTATATATTCATCTCACAATTAGAAACTTATTCTTTTTAATGGGAGCAATACTATTTAAGGATAATATTCTTAGAAAATAGCTGGATTATGAAAATAGGAATTATTGGAATTGGGTCCACAACATTAGATTTCGGGGCAAGAGCAGCCCAAGCAGGATACGAAGTTTTAGTAAACAATCCTCGTGGCAATGATCATTATAAAGAAGTAATAAATAATTTGGGCAATAATGCAAAAATGGCCTGTATAGAAAAAACTGCAGAAGCCGAAATTATTATTCTTTTTCTTCCTTGGGAAAATCTTCAGATAACGCTTGAAGCGCTGCCGGATATGACCGAAAAAATAATACTTCATACTAATAATTATCTCTTTACATCAGAAGCTACGCTTACATCGCCAACAAAAAAAACGGCTACACAAACTATTGCTTCTTTACTGCCCACGGCACATATTGTCAAAATATTTTCTGCAGATAATTCAACAAGAATTAATTCTGACCGCACACGAATATTATATGCGGCAGAAAATAAGGAAGTAAAAAAAAGTGTAAAGATGTTTCTTGAATCTTTACACTTTTTGAGTACGGAATTAAATGAATTTAATGGATTTTCTGAATTTGATTCTGTTAAGAATTAAATTCAGAAAATTACAATTTATAAGAAAGTGCCAAATCTCTCAAAATGGCAGGTATAACCATTTGGATGTTTGATAAGGTAATCCTGATGACTTTCTTCGGCGGGCCAGAACTTTGTAAATGGCTCAAATGTAGTTACCACTTTACCGGGCCATCTGCCGGAATCGTCAACAATTTTAACGATTTCATCAGCAATTTGTTTTTCCTCTTCATTTTGTATAAATATCGCCGATCTGTAACTTGAACCTCTGTCATTTCCTTGTCTGTCTACAGTTGAAGGATCATGCATTCTAAAAAAATAATCTAATAATTCTTTATAAGATGTTTCGTTGGCATCGTACGTAATTTCTATTCCTTCGGCATGTCCGGGATGGTTTTGATAGGTTGGATTATCATTTTGACCGCCAATGTAACCAACTTCTGTGTCTTTTACACCGGGACGAACACGAAATAAATCTTCCATACCCCAAAAACAACCGCCGGCTATATATGCTTTTTTTAAGTTTTCCATGATTTTATATTTTTTTATAATTTTCTGTTTATGCTCTTATCAGTTCATAAATTTATTTATTCTACATCAAATATAATACCTTATTTGTTTGCTTTTTAAATAAACATACGATAACCTAAACCATACAAATTCTGGTATATTTTATGTAACTTTACTATAAGTGGGTTATAATCAATAAAGATTTGCCTTCTGAATATTATTAAATTAAAAAAATAATTTCAAAAAATACAAACTGCGATTCTCGTTTTTTACAATTTTTAGCAGCCTTCGTCATAAATTAACGATATATCAAAAGTATTATAATATAGTAAATACAATAATTTATTGATAATCATTAATTTACACAAAAGGCAGGTTTTTTGTAAATGAAATTACTTTTAAAACCGAACTGCTTCTAAAATTGTTAAACGACATCTGAATTAAATATTTTTAATTATGCAAAACGACATCTATCAAATTAAAAGGTTATTAACCACAAAAAACAGAACTTTCTCCTATTACAGTCTGGCAGAGATGGAAATTCAGGGTTTTAATATCAAAAAAATGCCCTTCTCAATTCGGATATTATTAGAAAATGTATTGCGAAACTATGATGATTTCGCTATTACAAAAGAAAACATTGAAACCATCCTAAACTGGAAACCTGAAGCATCTGACAAGGATATTCCGTTTAAACCTGCCCGCGTACTAATGCAGGATTTTACCGGAGTTCCCGCTGTTGTAGATATTGCATCTCTGCGAGCTCAAGCTGCAAAAAAAGGCAAAAATCCCGATATGATTAATCCCTTGATTCCTGTAGATTTAGTTATCGATCATTCCGTTCAGGTTGATTATTTTGGAACAGAATATTCCTATTTGCGTAATATGGAAGAAGAATATAAACGAAATACAGAACGCTACGAGTTTTTAAAATGGGCCCAGCAGTCTTTCAGTAATTTCAGCGTCGTTCCTCCGGGAATGGGAATCTGCCATCAGGTTAATTTAGAATATTTATCAAAAGGTGTAATTGAAAGAAATGGCGAGATTTTTCCTGACACGCTTGTTGGAACTGACAGTCATACGCCAATGGTGAACGGAATTGGCGTTATCGCATGGGGTGTAGGCGGTATCGAGGCCGAAGCTGCCATTTTAGGACAGCCTATTTATTTTATAATGCCAGAAGTTATAGGACTTAAATTATCCGGAGAAATTCCGCTTGGATCAACTGCCACAGATATGGTGCTTACTATTGCCGAATTGCTTCGAAAATATGGCGTTGTTGGCAAATTTGTAGAAGTATTTGGTCCGGGACTAGACAGTCTTAGCGTTCCTGACCGCGCCACTATTGGCAATATGTCACCTGAATTTGGCTGCACGGTTACCTACTTCCCTATTGATGCAAAAACCTTGGAATATATGCGTCTCAGCAACCGATCTGAAGAACAGATTGATCTGGTTGAAGAATATTGCAAAACCAATTTATTGTGGCGAACAGGCGATGAAACGATTACCTATACTGATATTCTTGAGCTTGATTTGTCTACTATAGAACCTACTATTGCAGGGCCAAAAAGACCTCAGGATAAAATACTTCTTAAAAATCTTCAACCCAAACTTATCGATTTGCTTGATAAAAGTTTTGGCCGAAAAAATTTACCTCCAAAACAAATTGTACGCTGGGCAGGCGAAGGAGGCTCACAGCCTATACAAGGTGAAGCCGTAGTTCCTGACAATGCAAAAATTGAAGAAAAAATAGAAAATGGCATTAAAACCGTTGCCGTAACATTGGGCAATGAACAATTTATGCTTTCAGACGGTGCCGTTGCCATAGCCGCTATTACATCATGTACGAACACCTCGAATCCTTTTGTGATGATTGGTGCCGGACTTGTTGCCAAAAAAGCGAGAGAACGCGGACTGAATGTAAAACCCTGGGTTAAAACTTCACTTGCACCAGGCTCAAAAGTAGTTACTGATTATCTGTCAAAAGCAGATTTGCTGGGCGATCTCGAAGCATTAAAATTTCATGTTGTAGGTTACGGCTGTACATCCTGTATAGGAAATTCTGGTCCGCTTCCTGCGCATATTGCCAAAGCTGTTGAGGATCATGATCTTGTTTTGGCATCTGTTTTATCAGGCAACAGAAATTTTGAGGCAAGAATTCATCCACAGATTAAAATGAATTTTTTAATGTCGCCTATGCTTGTCGTTGTTTTTGCACTTGCCGGGCGTGTCGATATAGATTTGCTAAATGAGCCTATTAGTTATGATTCGAATCAATTGCCTGTTTATTTAAAAGATATCTGGCCTACAAATGATGAAATTAATGAAGTTTTAAGCAATGTATTATCTCCTAAACAGTTTGCTAAAAGTTATGAAACTATTTTTGACGGAAATGAAACCTGGCAAAAATTGAAAATACCGGAACAAAAAATATATGCCTGGGATGATAATTCGACTTATATTAAAGAAGCACCATTCTTTCAGGATCTTCCTGAAAATCCAAAACCTTTGCAGGATATAGAAAATGCCCGTACTTTATTAATGCTGGGAGACAGTATTACTACAGACCATATTTCGCCTGCCGGTTCTTTTAATGAGAATTCTGCAGCCGGAAAATATCTAATAAGCCGTGGTGTAGAAAAAGCTGATTTTAATTCGTACGGATCCCGTCGTGGTCATGATGAAGTGATGATAAGAGGAACTTTTGCCAATGTTCGTATTAAAAATGCCTTAGCAGATAAAGAAGGCGGTTATACCAAATTTTTGCCAACCGGAGAAGAAATGAGTGTTTATGATGCCTCTGTACAATATAAAGCAGCCAATACGCCTTTGGTTATTCTTGCCGGAAAAGAATATGGCAGCGGCTCATCGAGGGACTGGGCTGCAAAAGGAACTTTTCTTTTGGGTGTAAAAGCCGTACTTGCCGAAAGTTATGAACGAATTCACAGAAGCAATTTAGTCGGTATGGGTGTATTGCCTTTACAATATAAAGACGGAGAAAATGCTTTAAGCCTTGGCCTGACTGGTAAAGAAATTTTTACGATTTCCGGAATCGCTCAGGATATTAAACCTTTAAAAGAGCTATTGGTTACAGCTGTAAAAGAAAATGGCGAAATATTAAATTTTAATGTCATCGCCAGACTTGATTCCAAAATTGAAATTGAATACTATAGAAATGACGGAATATTGCAATATGTTTTAAGACAATTTCTTCAAAAAGCGTAATAAAAAGCTAGTAAAAATTAATTTTAAAAGTGTTAATCCTTGTGATTAGCACTTTTTTTTATGCCTTTTTCAATACTTAAAGTTATAAAAATTAGTTTTATCGATTATTTTGACGTAACTTTCTTACTGAACTCATACATTTTGTCTTAATTATTGGCCGGCATTTTTAATGATTTCTAAAAATACCCTATTTATACCATTATCCTCCGATAGCATGAATAATCCAGAAAATCCTATACCGCATAACGAATTGCAGCGTCTTGCAGCCTTAAAACGCTACAATATTCTTGATACGCTTCCTGATACTGCTTTTGATGATGCAACGCAGCTCGTTTCTTATATATGTGGTGTTCCTATTGCACATATTTCATTTATTGATGAAAATAGGCAGTGGTTTAAATCTGAAATTGGAGTTGGAGTATCAGAGGTGCCGCGCGAAATTAGTTTTTGCAGATATACTATTTTAGAATCGAAAATGGTCGAAATAGGTGACACTCATTTAAACGAACGCTTTAAAGATGATCCCAATGTAGTTGGCGGATTCAACGTGAGATTCTACGCCGGAGTTCCGCTTACAACGCCCGATGGTTATAACATAGGAACGCTTTGTGCTGTAGACCATGTAGCTAAAGAACTTAATGACAACCAGCGAAATGCACTTTCGATTGTTGCAAAACACGTTATAAACCAATTAGAATTAAGTACAAAAAATATCGAACTGGCAGCTCAGAAAAAAATTGCACAGCGTGCCGTATTGGCAAAAGATAGTTTTTTGGCCAATATGAGCCATGAAATCAGAACGCCTTTGAATGCGATAATTGGTTTTACGGACCTTTTGGCTCAAACGAAATTGAATTCTGTTCAGCGTGATTATATTGATAGTGTTCAAATTGCAGAAGAAAACCTGCTTTTGATTGTGAATGACATTCTGGACCTTTCCAAAATAGAATCAGGCAATCTGACTATTGAAACACAGCCCTTTAATTTAAAACATACGCTTACACATGTTTATGATTTATTAAAGGTAAATACGCCTGAATCTGTTGAATTCAATCTTTTTCTGGATGCTAAAATGCCAGAAATCGTAATTGGCGATCAGGGAAGATTAAACCAAATATTAGTGAATCTTGCCGGTAATGCCCTTAAATTTACTCAGGAAGGCGAAGTAACGGTTTCGGTAAAAAAAGTAGATGAAACTGAGGATCATTATTTCCTTAGATTCTCTGTAAAAGATACTGGTATTGGCATTCAGGAAGATAAGGTTCAAAATATTTTTGAGCGTTTTACACAGGCAGAAGAAAGTACTACCCGAAGATTTGGCGGTACGGGACTTGGTCTTAGCATTGTAAAACAGCTTGTAGAATTGCACAATGCCAAAATTCATGTAAAAAGCAAGATGGGACACGGTTCTGAATTTTTCTTTACGCTTGCTTATAAAAAAGCAAATCAAATTGAAAAACCAAGTCAGTCTTTATCAGGAAATAATCTGGGGAAACTTAAAATACTGCTTTGCGAGGACAATGCCTTAAATCAGAAACTGGTAAAAAGCGTGATTTCAAACTTTGGTTTTGAATTGGATATTGCCGAAAATGGTGAAGCCGGAATCGATTTTTTATCCAAAAACCAATATGATCTGATTCTTATGGATCTTGAAATGCCTGTAAAAGATGGCTATCAGACCACACAGTATATTCGCAACGAATTGAAATTACCCATTCCGATTATTGCCATGACGGCACACTCTTTGGTTGGCGAGCAGGAACGCTGTTATAATATGGGAATGAACGCTTATGTTCCTAAACCTTTTAAACAAGAAGCCCTTTTAGACGCCATCAAAACCGTAATGAACAAAGACAATAAGTCTATTCAGAAAAGGGAAATTGATTTTTCTTTTTTAGAGGAAATGGCGTGCGGTGACCCCAATTTCAAAAAAGAAATGATCCGTCTTTTTATAGAAAAAATTCCGGGTGAAATAACTCAGATGGAAAATGCGTTTCATAAAAACGATCATGAAACAGTAAAAAATCTTTCGCACAATATAAAATCCAGCGTTGACATTTTTATGCTAAAAGATCTAAACAATTGTTTATCTATTATTGAAGAAGAAGCAAAAGTGGGACAATTTACTACCGAAACTGTAGATAAAATAAATATTTTAAATTGTGAAATTTCTGAAGTCGTTAAAATTTTAAAGGAAGTATGATAAACGGGAGGATCCTTACTTTTGCGGCATTTTCTTAATGTCTTAAAAATAAATTTACTCCAAGACAAATATTAAACCATGAGAATAATCTTATCTGAAGATAATGACATCCTACGCAAATCACTATCTTTTTTCTTAGAGTCGAAAGGATTTACAGTTGATCAGTTTTCTGATGGAAAAGATGCACTTGATGCTATTAAAGCAAATAGTTATGATCTGATCCTTACAGATATAAATATGCCCGGCGCAAGCGGAATGGAAATTACAGAATATGTACGCCAGGATCTTGGTTCTGATGTTCCCATAATTATATTTACCTCATCTGGTATGGAACAAACCGAACTGGATTCTTTTAGTATTGGTGCAAATGAATTTATGGCCAAACCGGTCAGCCCTGCCGTGCTTTTAGTGCGAATTAATAAATTACTAAAAACACGCCTGTAATGAAGTTTATATACTATTCCATCTTTTTATTGCTGCTTTCTAATAGTGTTATTGGACAGGAAATTAATGTTGATGCCGTAATGTCTGATGCAAAGCGTGAAGTCGAAAAAGGCGATTACGATAAAGCACTTTCAATTCTTGAACCTTTGAGTGTGAAATTTCCTGAGAATGACGAAATAAAAATTTATAAAGGCCGAATATACAGCTGGAAAAAAGATTATAAAACTGCAATAAAGATTTTGTCTCCCATGGCAGACAAAACTCCTCCTGTTGCAGATGCATTATTGGCAATAATAAACGTATACTTTTGGTCGGAACAATTTGATCAGTGCATTTATTATTGTGACCGATATCTGGCTCTTGATCCTAACTCGAGTGATGTAAAATTAATTAAGGTAAAATCTCTTGAAAGACTGAATCGTGACAAAGAAGCATTAGAAATTATAGAAGAATTGCCCCTGACAGAAAATACTACTCAGGCCATTACGGGTCTGCGAACTCTTATTGGCCGTAAGACTAAAAATGCAGTCGCAGTTTCGTATTTAAACATTTCTACCTCTAATCCGGGACAATCACCACAGCATTATGGCTATGTTGAATATTCACATAAATTCAGCAAATCGGCACTTGTAGGACGCGCAAATGTAGGGAATGCAAATAATGAAACACAAATGCTTTTTGAAGCAGATTATTATCAAACCTTCTCAAAGAAAAATTATTTATACGTTAATGGAGGAGTTTCAACCGGTCAAACCATATTTCCTGTTGCAAAAGCCGGCGCAGAATATTATTTTACTCCATACAAAAAATTTGACTTTTCGCTTGGAGCAAAATATATGCATTTTGAAACAGAAGATGTAACCTTGCTTACAGGTCAGTTAGCGTATCGTATGGGTACTTACACTCTTGCCTACAGACCATTTTACGATACCACAAACGAATTATTTTCTCACGTTTTAAGCATACAGACTATAAATGAGGAAAAAGAAAACCTACTGAGATTAGAATTACAATACGGAAATGTTCCGTATCTGTATCTTTACAATAATGCTGTTAATCCTTTAAAATCGTATAGAATTGGTATACAATATCAACAGCGTTTGGGCAGTTCTTTTTTTGTAAGACCTGTTTTTCTTTACGAGTATGAAGAATATTTACCTGATGAATATAGAAATAGATTTAATGCTCAGCTAATTATCACTAAACGCTTCTGATATGACAGAAATTTTGGAATTTTACAAAAGCGGCTTATGGGTAAAACCTTTTCTAATACTGTGCATTGGCTTGTTTATAGTGGTGTCTTTTATGCTGTACATCCTCATTATCCGAAGCCGGAACAGGAATATAAAAAAGAAAAACTCCGTTTAGAATATGGTATTGTCATTGAAAAAATAATGTTCTTGATCGTTTTTCAGGATATTCCGTTTGCAGCCATAACTCAAGAAACAGATTATGTCAGGCTTTCTAAAACCGCTTTTTTCAGAGAAGTTACAATGGAATCTATTATAAATCTCCATAAAAATTATCAGGGAATTCATGCTCAAAACCTTGAAAAATTTTATTCTGAATCACGATTAATAGAAGATTCCCTAAAAAAACTGAAAAGCAGAAAATGGGAAATTAAATGCAAAGGAATTACTGAACTTGCCGAAATGAACGTTAAGAACGCTCTTAACAAAATAATAAAAATCTCTAATTCCCGAAATAAAACGCTAAAAATCACAGCAATCAATGCCTGTATCAGACTTTCAGGTACAGATGGAATAGTGCATCTCACACAACATCCCTATCCTATTGATGACTGGACCCAGATTAATATTATCAGTGCTTTTAAAAAATATGATATCGGAGATACAAAAGGTGTAGAACTTTTACTGGAATCACAAAATGCAACTGTTGTTACACTTGGACTCAAGATTATTAAAGAACTTAAACTTTCACAAAAAATTCCTTATCTGGTAAAATTGACAAATAATGCTTCTAATCCGCTGATACAATATGAAGCACAAAGCGTATTACAGGAATTAATGCTTTAAAAATAAATCAAGATGACGTACTTAAATAATGAACTGACATTGTTCGCTCATATCTATCTGTTTCTGATACTTGCCTATGCAATACTGATTATGTCATCCTATCTAATGTTAGCGCATCTTTCTACCACAGAACTTAAAAAATACCTCAAAAAAAATAGTTTTATCGACTATGACGTATTACTCACAAGTGAATTTGCGCCAAGTCTTTCACTAATTGCGCCTGCTTATAATGAAGGATTTACCATTGAAGAAAATGTAAAATCGTTACTTTCTTTAAATTATAGTAATTATGAAGTGATTGTGGTCAACGATGGAAGTAAGGATAATTCTATGGAAATCCTTACCAAAAAATATGATCTTGTTTTGACGAATATTGAAGTACATTCAAAAATTGAAACCAAAAATATTAAAGGGCTGTATACTTCCAGAAATGCCGCTTACAAAAAATTAATAGTGGTTGACAAAGAAAATGGCGGAAAAGCTGATGCGCTTAATGTTGGTCTTAATATTGCACAAAACCGGTATGTAGTCTGTATAGATGTTGATTGTATTCTGGATAAAGATTCACTGCTAAAACTGGCGAAACCTTTTCTGGAATCATACGGAAAACGTGTTATTGCTACAGGTGGCGTTGTCAGAATTGCAAACCAATGTGTGATTAAAAACGGCCGTTTGGTAGAAGTAAACATTCCGGACGCCTTACTGCCAAGAATACAGGTTTTAGAATATTTAAGAGCGTTTCTTTTAGGCAGAATGGCTTGGGGAAAACTTGACGGACTATTGCTTATTAGCGGTGCATTTGGTGCTTTTGACAAAGAAATAGCTTTACTTGCCGGAGGTTACAGTACAAAAACTGTTGGCGAAGATATGGAACTCGTAGTAAGAATGCGGCGTTATATGCTTGAAAACAAGATTCCTTATACCGTTCGTTATATTCCGGACCCGCTTTGCTGGACTGAAGCCCCTGAAGATTTTAAAATATTCAAAAAACAACGCAGCCGGTGGATGAGAGGAACGATTGAAACGCTTAGTTTTCACAAAAAAATGTTTCTTAACCCAAAATACAAATTACTCGGAATGGTGAGCGTGCCGTATTGGACATTGTTTGAGTTTCTCGCTCCTGCAATAGAATTTATTGGTCTTGTCTTAACAGTTATATTCCTGATATTTGGTCTTTTAAACTGGCATTTCTTTCTTTTACTTTTGTTGTTTGTGTATTTTTTTGCTGTATTGTTTTCAGTCATTGCACTTTACAGTGAAGAGCGTACGTACCACAAATATCCCAAACAAGCCGATTTTTTTAAACTTTTGCTGGCTGCTTTTATTGAACCTATTTATTTTCATCCTATGACAGTATATGCTTCATTAATAGGCTATAAAGAAAAAATTACGGGAACCAAAGGCTGGGGCGAAATGACCCGAAAAGGGTTTACCAAAAAACCATAATAAAGCCAATACTTTATTTAATTTATTAAAAAATATCTTATAATTTAACATTATACTTACACAACAATAACAACTTCGTGTCTTTAAGATAATATTGCGATTTTACCTTCGCAGCTTAACTAATCAAAAAGACTTTATGAAGAAAAAACTACAATTACTTATCGTAATTACTTTAGTATGTACGAATGCCTTTTCACAAAAAGGATTAATTATTTCAGAAATCCTGACCAATCCAAATGGTGATGACTCCCCTTTAGAATATGTCGAACTGGTTGCTACGACAACTATTAATTTTGCTTCAACGCCTTATACGGTTGTTTTTACAGACAATGGAACAGCAACCTCAAACGGATGGAAAGCCGGAAGTTCAATAACGTATGCCTTTTTAATTAACAGTGGTTCTGTTACTGCCGGGCAGGTTGTTTACGTGGGTGGTTCGTCTATGCTGCCATTATCTCAGGGCGCTATTGTATTAAAAACTAAAAATACCGGAACAACCGCCGGTGATTCTTTTGGTTCAAAAAATACGGATGGTGTTTTAGGAAACGGCGGTAACAATGCCGATGGTGTAGCTGTATTTAATGTTGCAGCGTCTGCTATCTCCTCTTCTACTGTTCCGGTTGATGCTATCTTTTTTGGTGACGCTGTAGGAAGTGCCTATAAAAGTTCAGGATCAGGATATCAATTGCCTGTTAATGATAAATACAATGGCGGAAAATTACAAACCTCATCTTATTTAGCACCAGATCCTGGAAGCGACCAATTAGTAAAAGCGACAGCTGGTGTTTATAATACTGCTACAAATGCGTTTACTACTGCCCGCAGCTGGTCAACAACCAGTACGGCAAGTTATAATACAACTTCTATAACAATAGCGGGAACTCCGGCTGGAAATAATACTCCAACAATAACTTTAGCAACTCCAACCGTTTCAGGAAATGCCCCTGCAACGGTTAGTTTGTCTGCAACTGCAACAGATTCTGACGGAACAATTTCTAAAGTAGAATTCTTTAACGGTTCGACTTTATTGGCTTCTGTAACTGCTGCACCTTATACCTATTCCTGGACAAATGTTGCGGCTGGTTCATATTCTGTTACTGCAAAAGCAACCGATAATGGCGGAGCAGCTTCAACCTCATCTGTACAAACTGTAACTGTTAGTAATGGCGGTTCTTCAAATGCTGCACCAACAGTTACTCTTGCAACTCCAACAGTTTCCGGAAATGCTCCTGCAACTGTAAGTTTGTCTGCAACTGCAACAGATTCTGACGGAACAATTTCTAAAGTAGAATTCTTCAACGGTTCGGCTTTATTAGCTTCTGTAACTGCTGTACCTTATACCTATTCCTGGACAAATGTTGCGGCTGGTTCATATTCAGTTACTGCAAAGGCAACTGATAATGGCGGTGCTTCAACTACTACTTCTGTAAAAACAGTTACTGTAAATAGTGCTGTAAATGTGGCTCCAACATTGTTGTTTAACACAACGGCTTCAAAATTTGTTAGCTTATCCGCTACTTCTGCAAAAGTGGGTTGTGTCATGAATAACAATACGGATCCTTTTATTGTATCAGGGCTTGATATTACAGTAACTGACGATAACTTGAGCGGACTAACATTTTCTATGACTAGTTCTAAAACAAGTGTTGTACCAAATGCTAATTTCACGATTACAGGTACTGGAAACGCACGTAAATTCAAAATTAACCCAACTGGTGTAGGATATGCTACTTTAACTTTAAAAGTTACTGATGCTCAGGGCGGAAACAAATCTATTACCGTAAACGTGGCTGTTTCTCAGGCATTGGCAACTGCTTCTCTTAAAGATATTTATCATGCTGGCGTTGCAGATGGATCTACTGCAATCCCAATTGATGAAAATTATATGTTTGCAGCTGATGATGAAACTAATGTTATTAAATTATTCAGCCGAAACAATTCGGGACTTGCTCTTTATCAATTTGATGTAAATTCATATTTAAATCTTAGCGGAACCGAAGTGGATATCGAAGGATCTTTTAGAAGTACTACTAAACCAAATCGTATTTATTGGATAGGTTCATTAAGCAACTCTAAATCCGGGGAAGCAAGACCGGACAGAAACAGAATTTTTGCTACAGATATTGTGGGTACAGGCGCGAATGCTACGCTTGTTTTTGTTGGATATTATAGCAATTTAAGAAGCAAACTGATTACCTGGGGAAATAATAACGGATATGATTTTACGTCTAAAGCAGCAACAGGAATCGAGCCTAAACGTATTGACGGTTTTAATATTGAAGGACTGGAAATGGGGCCTGACGGAACGACTTTATACATTGGTTTCAGAGCTCCATATGTTGGCAGCGGAACTAATAAAGCATTAATTTGTCCTTTGCAGAATTTTGAATCCTGGTTTGGAAACGGAAGTCCGTCTGCAAATCCGGTTTTTGGTTCTCCGATAGAATTGAATCTAAACAATCACGGAATTAGAAGTTTGGCTAAAAATGCTTCAAACAATTATATTATTGCAGCAGGAAGTTATGCCGCTACCGGAACTTTTGAATTATACTCGTGGAATGGTCAGGCTGCAACGGCGCCAGTTTTACTTAATGCCAATCTTGCCAACCTGAAACCGGAAGGTATTGTTGAAGTTCCTGCTGATATTTCCGGATCATTTACATTAGATTTAGTTTCAGATTTGGGTTCTGATATTCCGTATAATGATGGTTTAGAAAACAAAGAAGTTGTCGAACCCAATCACCGTAAATTCTTAACCTCAACAATTGCTGTTAATACACAAGCAACAGCTAAAAAAGCTTTTGTTGAAGAAGAACCTGAAACTCTAATTACAGCATCGGAGGTAATTGCATATCCAAATCCTTTTACAGCAATGCTTCATATCAATTTTTATGATCTTGCACCTGAGAGTATTTCAATTTACAGCCAAAATGGTTTATTAGTAAAAGAAATTCATTCTGTTACCAAAGATGTAAACACTTTAGATTTAAATGATTTAAAAGTCGGAATCTATTTTATTACGTATCCGGGAATGAAAAAATCAATTACGGTATTAAAAAAATAACGATTTAAAATTATACTAAAAAAGCCTCTGCTTAGCAGAGGCTTTTTGTTTTTAGAATCTCAATTCAGGGCAAATAAAGATTTAAATTTTACTTTCATCATCGACAGCATCCTGCCATTTATCCCAAACTTTAACAGCCGGATTATATCCATCATAACCATAGTTTTGACTTAACTGACCTTTGATATTAGGCTCGATAGCAAGTCTGTACGGAATTGGCCAGTAATTGTTGCGTTTGTCCATAGTATAAAACTTTACACCTGGTTTAAGAGAAATACCAGCCGGATATTTGTTGTAAAGGGTATAATGTACAATACGTTGGTACCAGTAACTTCCTCCGGTTGCATCTGTTCCGGATTGTTTATCCCAATTATCTTTGCTGTACGTTTGTCCCCATTCATCTGGTTTTCCACTCATGGCAAGACAGTGCGAAATACGTTTTAACTCCACATTTCTCCATTCTTCAAGATAAAGTTCTCTTCCTCTTTCTGCACAAATATCACCAATAGTTACAGTAGTATACATTTGCGCAGCTTTTGCTCTTGCTCTTACCACATTTACATCCTGAGCAGCTCCGGAAGCATTACCTTGGTAGAAACGCGCTTCTGCACGTAATAAATAAGTTTCAGCTAAACGATAGATGTACATATGTGCACTCGCTCCGGCTGTAGCGCCCTGAAAATCATTTGCTGCAGGGTTAGCTTCGGCTACAACATCATGATAATAGATTTTATAATGTGGGAAATCAAACCAGTCACGAATAGAATCTTGTGCCAACAGTTTGCCAGCTTCTCTCATTCTAAAGTTTTGTCCGGCCCATGTGGCGCTACCACCTGCTCCGGGAGCATATTTAAGGTCTTCCATATTCACCCAGTTTCCAACTGTGCTGTTATGTCTAAGATCCTGCTTATCCTCGATATGGTTTACAACCCACATAGGATGTTGTGAATAATAAGAACCACTAATAGTACCAATACCACGTCCTATTGCTCTTTGATAATCATATTTTGCATTATAATTCGTTTTATCAGTCAATGGAAAACGCGGTGCTGCTGTTTTTCCATCAGGAGTAATTAAGTTAGCATCGTTCCAGTTAGGTCCAAAAATCCTCATTGAAGAAAATGCTAAAAATGATTGTGCTCCTCCATTTGGTGCAACTAATATCGCTTCAGTATTAGCAGAAATTACTTTGTTTTCAGGTCTGTGTAAATCCCAGATCACATTTCTTGTAATAGGCCATGCTGTTGGATTTCCTCCCGGATCAAAAATTCCTAAAGTATTTTGAACTAAAGAGTAACCTGATTGGCTAATCAAAATATTTGCCTGCGCTTCAGCATCAGCAAATCTTCCGGATGCCAAATAACATTTTATCAATAACTGACGGCATGCTCCTTTGCTCACCATACCTACGTATCCTATTTTTGACTGCTCCGGAACATATTGTACAGCTTTCTCCATATCTGCTGTAATCATTTCTATGATAGCTTCCTTTTTAGTAGAATAATAACTTTGCTTTGGAACTGACAAAATTCTGGTAATCAATGGAATATCTCCAAATTCATAAACCAGATTCAGATAACGGTAAGCTCTGTGAAAATAAGCTTGTCCGATATATTTATTTTTAACTTCCTCAGTTAAAGTGGTTACATTACCAATATACGTTAATACGGTATTGGCATTCTTAATACCTGTATAAGCTTCAGTCCATAAAAATCCCAGATAAAGCGATTCTCCACCCGGATCTCTTCTAAAGTCACCGGTAGGAACTACAGTCGCAGCATAATCAGCAATATTACTGCCTGTATCTGTTTTCCCGTATTGTGCCATATCAGAAAAAAGATACTCTGTACCAATTGGCACATTTACACCAGAATAACCATAGTGAATATAATTATTACGCAGCTGTTTATCACACAGTGCTAAAGTTGCCTGTAATCCGGCTTCGGTAGAAAATGTAGCTTCCGGTTCGTAAAACGAAAGCGGATCTGAATCCAGAAAATCTTTTGAACAAGAAGTAGACAGCGTCGCCAATACTATAAATGGCACCAGTCTTAAAACTTTATTTTTTATATATCTTTTCATTGTTGAGTAATTTTTTAAAGTTGTATGTTTAAACCTAAATTAAACTGTCTTGTAGCCAATCCTCCTGTTTCCGGGTCTCCAAAATATTTCCATTCTCTGGAAGCTGACCATGTTGCTACATTTTGAACCGACGTATAAATTTTTAGATTTTTAACATGTATGCGATCTAAAAGATCTTTAGGAATCGAATAAGCTAACGAAATGTTGTCCAGACGAATAAAACTGCGATCATACAATTTTCCTGGTGCAACCGGAGTTCCTGCAGGTCCTTTAGCATCAAGACGTGCCCAATCATTGGTTGGGTTGTCAAGTGTCCAATATGGATTTTCATACGGATTAAAGTTGAATTTATACAAACTGCTGTCGTTGAAAGTATTCATATAACTTGAATTAAGTGATTTGTTCCCCATGTAGGAATACATGCTAATCGCCAAATCCCAACTTTTATAAATCTTAAAATCATTGCGCAGTGACCACTGTACAGGAGCAACTGAATTTCCTAAAAACTGCTTGTCTTTTTCATTATAAACTGCTTTTTTATAAGGAACACCGTCTGCTCCTACTGCATCTACATCATCTCCCGTATAGCTGTTTGCAACTTTTGGATCTCCGGGACGCTGTCCGTATTTCTGAGCTTCTTTCCACTCATCTTTTTGCCAGATTCCAGTTACTCTGTAATCCCAAATTTGAGAGATTGGTTTGCCTATAAACCATCCGTTAGCTGAATCATCACCTTCTTTGTTTCCAATAACATTACCGTCAGCATCTTTAATATCTACTCTGTTACCATACAATGACAAAATCTTATTTTCGTTATAAGATATTCCAAATGTAGTACGCCATTCAAAGTTTGGTCTTTTCATATTAAGCGTGTTAAGACTAAGCTCAACACCTTGATTCTGAACCGCTCCAAGATTAGTTGCAATAGATGAGAAACCCGTGAAACCAGGTAGGGCCTGACTCATAATCATATCATGTGTAGTCTTTCTGTAAACATCAACTGTAGCAGTAAAACGATCTTGTAAGAAACCTAAGTCAAGACCAATATTTGTCGATCTTGTTTTTTCCCATTCCAAATTTGGATTTGCCAGACGATCAAGTGCTAAATATTTCAGCTCTAACGCTTTTCCTCCAGCATCTAAATATCCCATTGTTCCGGTATTGACTAAGTTAGCCAAAGAAATGTACGGATCATTAAGCGATCTGTTTCCATTTTCACCCCACGATAAACGTAATTTACCTGTAGACATCGCATCCCAATTAAACCAGTTTTCATTTTTAAAGTTCCATGCAACCCCAAAAGAAGGGAAAGTTGCATAAGGATTTGAAGCTCCAAATGCTGAATATCCATCACGACGAACAGTCGCTGTTAGCATATAACGATTATCAAACGAATAGAAAAGTCTTGCCATCAAACCATCTGCTGTTTGATGTGTGTCGTTTGATCTAATCGCACTATTTGCCATTGTTGCAGTAGAAACATTGTGAAATCCTAAAGCATCCGAAGGCTGAATATTATAAGCATCCATTCCGTCTGACCAATAACGGCGTTCTTCAGCTTCCTGAACTAACGTTAATATAATGTGGTGCTTTTCAGTAAATGTGTAATCCCACGCTAATGTATTATTCAGGTTATAATCAAAACTTGAAGAATTATTTCTGGTTGCTCCATGAGTAGCAGCAGCCCAGTTTGGATTTTGCGTGGATTGGAAATAACGATCGTGGAAAAACTGATAACGAGGAGCAATATTGAAGGAATACGTGATACCTGCAGGCAAAGTTATCTTTGTATTAAAAACAGTATTCAATGTAGTATATCCTGTCTCCTTATCAATAAATTGACGCTCGTAGTAATAGTTATAATTTTGTCCTGAAACATTTTTACCCATCGGTTGTCTCTCATAGTTGCCATTTGCATCTATAAAGGTTCCAAACGGACTGGTTCTCATCATATTGTTATCTCCGGAATTTGTACCTAAAGAAGGAGTAATATCTCCATCTGATCGATCCTGAAAATTCACGTTTGCTCCAAAGTCAAGCCAATCCGTGATTTTAGCATCAATTTTCATGTTAGAACGAGCTGATTTATAATCATTACCCACAATAGCACCTTGTGAAGTCAAATAACCAAAAGACATATAATAATTTATCTTGTCCCCTGCTCCTGAAATACTTAAATTATTGTCACGGTTAAACCCTGTTCTAAAAGAACTATCGCTCCAATCGTGGGTTTTATCTGCCAGGAAATTAGCCATAAGCGAAGGATCGAAATTCAAACCTAAACGTGTTCCCCATACTTCTTTCGTACTTTTTCCTGCTGTTTGCGCAGCTGGCTGATATGCTAACCATTGCGCTTCTGTAATACCCCATTTGGCTAAATCATTCGGACTTGAAAAATAACCTGGTTTACCAGCGGCAACTGTACCAGCTATAAATGCTTCGTATTGTCCAGTTGTGGTATTAGCACCATAAGTTTGGGCAGTCTCCCAGTCTTCACGGTATTTTAAATACCCTTCTGGAGAATACACACCGCGATAAGCACTTTTATTGCTAACCGTCGTGTTTGTAGTAAAACTAATGACAGGCTTACCTGCCTTACCTCTTTTGGTAGAAATAATAATAACCCCTGCAGCTGCTTTCGCCCCATAAACAGATGCAGCCGATGCATCTTTTAAAATATCGATAGAGCCGATATCATCAGGATTAATTTCTGAAAGCTCGCCATAGAACTGCATTCCGTCTAAAATAATAAGCGGTGAATTATGCACACCATCATTATTAGGATTATAAACAGAACTTTGTCCACGAATCTGCAATCTTCCTCCTCCTTTTGCCGAAGGATCATAACCTACACTTACACCAGGAGTACCTCTTAAGATATCCTGAACGGTTTGCGGATTTTGGTTGGCCAGCTTGTCAGGCGTTATCTGAACAATTGCTCCCGTTAAATCCTTTTTCTTCATTTTACCATAACCTACTACAACTACCTCATCTAGTGAAGTTGTAGCCTTTTGCAGTTTTACATTAACGATAGTTTGACCTTTTAAAGTAACTTCTTTAGTGGTATACCCTAAATAAGTAAAAACTAATACTGCATTTTCGTTATCTACTTTTAAAGTAAATTTTCCGTCAAAATCTGTTAAAGCACTATTTCTGGTGCCTTTTTCCAAAATAGTTACTCCCGGCAGCGGCATACCGTTTTCATCATTGACTTGTCCATTAATGCTTTTTTGCTGGTTTACATTCTTTGGGTCTGTTGTCCCATTAGAGCTAATAGCGTAACCGTGAACTTGAGTTAAAGAAAACAATACACAGAATATCATCATTTTCTTTTTCAGATTAAATCCGGATACACAATCAGGACTTTTTTTAATCCTAATAAAATTTGTCATTTTTGGTTTGTGATTTTGGTTATTAAATAGTTAGTTTTTGATAATCACTGCAACGCAGGTTTAAAAAATCGAATTAGTGATTTGTGTTGCAAAATTGATTAATAATGGGTCTAAACAGGGGTAATAAAATCCGTTTTTGGGTATACGAAAGTCTTCTTTCTGCATTTTTTCCCATATTTTATCGCAAAAAAAGAACATTATTAAAAAAATTCTTAAAAAAGTAAGAATCCACAAACAATAATGAATTTCTGAGATGTGTAAGGTTTTTCAAAATTCTTTAAACAAAAAAAAGCGGCTGCCTTTACAACCGCTTTTACTTCTGTTTATAAACTGTAGTATTATGCTGAAAACTACATTTTAGGACATTGCCAATAAAAAGTAATTATTTCAAAATAATCCTTTTATTATTTGTATTCAAAATTCATAGGAAGCATTTATTATTGCCATGTTATTTTAACCGAACTATCACCGGGAATTCTGTATTCAAGCAAATCAACAGTTTTGGCAACAGGCAGAATATTATTTTTTTGAATGGAGACCTCAATTTTAATTTTTATTTTTTTTGGAAGTAAAATTTTAAAATTACATTCAAAAGAAGCGCTTCCCAAAACAGAAAAAGTAATCGTTTGCTTTGATTTCCTAATTCCGGTCAACGGATAATCTGAAAACAATATAAAGTCTTCATCCTTAACCTTATGATATTGTCGTGTTAAAACGCCAAAACCTACTCCGGCACCATAAACCTCCTGCCCGACTTGTCCGCTTTTTTCCCATCCGTTATAAAGATCTTCAAGCGGAATCCATAGTTCTTTTTCGACTTCACCTGTTTTAACCTCATCAGAGATCATGTCTTCAGGAAGTTTTGTCGGATAATAATAAGGAAATCTGCTTAAAGCATATTTTAGAAATTCCGAAATTAAAATCTTTACAGAAGGAAGTAAATTTATGGATTTAGCCTGTATTAAATATTCGGATAATCCTGCATAAACTTCCATTTCCTCATAAGCAGCAGTATACGGCGCATCATTAAGCGGAAAAACAGAAAAATAATTAGGGTAGTTTTTACCAAATCCGTATTGGCAATCCCATATTTGCATGTTCTTAAAAAGACAGGCAATACAGGCATAACTCAAATCCAGGTATTGTTGTTTGTTGGTAATTTTATACAATTCTAAAAGAGCTCCGGCAGAAAAAGCCGTGTTATTGGCCTGATACAGAATATCAAAACCACAGCCAGCAAATTTTTTCACCGCTTTTTCAGCTTCATTCAAATAACGGGTATCATTAGTCATTCGAAACAGCAGCAGCATTAAATGTGCATAAGATCCGGGAACATCTTTTTCGCCTCCTTTTCCGGGTTCGGTTTCCTTTTTTATAACCTCAAGTGTATCCATTTTATAAAATACAGGCCATTGATAATCAAAATGATGTGCAACTTTAATAGCAAATTCAACAGATTTTAAAACAAGATCTTCTGCTTTTTTTTCGCCTTTTAAAGCAAGTCTGGCCAGATTCATAAGCGGATGATGCAGATACCACGAATCCATAACCATTTCTTTTTTTTGCTCTTCTGATTTGTCCAGTTCCTCACTAAGCTGCGGAAGCCAGCGGTTAATCGTTTTTATCTTAGGATCATAAAAAGAATCAATTCCGCAAAGCAAATCATCATAAACAGGATGTTTTTCTCCGTACCAGTCTTTTAGCTCATTCAATGGCATCAATACAGCAATCTGAACCATAACTTCTGCCGGCGTAGCATAATCGCATAAGTACGCATTTAGATATGAAATTCCTTTCGTTTGTGTCCAGCAGCCTTTACTTTTATACAAATCATCAAGACAATTTTGTGTAATCTCCAGCCAATTATGATAAACAATTTCAGGATGGGGCAACGAGGAGTAAACGTCGGCCAAATTGTTTAGAAATTGCTGCGTTTCCGCTATTTCATCTTCAATAGTATCAGTAGAAAATAAAACATAAGCATCCGATAACACATACGCTTTATCCGAAGGCAAAGGGTCTTGCTTTGTTACAGGCAGCTCAAAACCTATTTCAGGCCAGCTTCCGCCAACGGTATTATCTACTGAAGTTTTGGTGGCTTCACAATATTCACTAAGAGAACCCAGGTTCTGAAAGTAAAAAACAGAACCGGTTTTTGGTTTTGTCAAACTTGCAAATAATATTCCTGACCTTGAACCCAGTTGGTTTACATGTATCTTTCCATTCGTGTTTTCTACACTTCCCTTTTGTGTTAAAGGAATAATATCTCTTGGCCAGAACGGGATAAGCAACGGAAAATTTGCCTTAAATGATGTTTTATAATGTAATAACGGTTTACCACTATCAGGAAAGTTTACACAAACTTCATACTTGCCAAGTCTTGTTTCTAAATTAATAACAAGAAGTTCGCCGTCATCTAATAAATTAGACACTTCAAAAAAACTGTTCATACCAAAGGCAGCACGAAAAGCCATCTTTCCGTGGTCTGGCCAAGTTGCAACAATCCATAATGAATCGCCGGTATTGAAAGCCTGAAAAATATAAGTTTGAAATTTCCTTTCCCAAATTGCTGTACTGTTTTCCAAATCTGCGTGAACGGTTGCCGTCCATGGTGAAATTGTCTGCATATTTCAATTTTTTGTTATCATACTCTATTATCTGTTTACACAAATATCAATTCATTTACAGTCAATAGCTTACATTATTTAAATTGAAAATTATAATTTTTCAATTAATCAAAATAAATAATGACTTTGAAAGACTTTACATACAATGGTAATTCTGAAATCTTAAATAATAATCATATAAAATCTTAGCAAACACATAAATTAAATTTGAAATTGGAGATTTAATCAAACATAAGGTCTTGATAGTAAATCGTCTAAACAAAAATTTAATTCCAAAATTATAGTATATGAAAAATTTTCAAGACGAAAAACAGCGTGATTTGCTGCAAAACAAATCAGATGGGACTAATAAGTTTTTGACTACAGATCAGGGTGTTCGCATCAATGATGACAACAATTCCCTAAAAGCCGGAGAGCGAGGACCTTCTTTATTGGAAGATTTTATCCTAAGAGAAAAAATCACACATTTTGACCACGAAAGAATTCCTGAAAGAATTGTTCATGCACGTGGTTCCGGAGCACATGGATTTTTTGAAGTCACAAATCCAATCCCGGAATTAACAAAAGCCGGTTTCCTTAAAGAAGCAGGATTAAAAACGCCTGTTTTTGCCAGATTCTCGACTGTTGCAGGATTTAGAGGTTCTACAGATCTTGCAAGAGATGTAAGAGGATTTGCCGTTAAATTTTACACTCAGGAAGGTATTTATGATTTGGTTGCAAATAATATTCCGGTGTTCTTTATTCAGGATGCTTCCAAATTTCCGGATCTTATTCACGCTGTAAAACCTGAACCGCACAATGAAATTCCTCAGGCTGCATCTGCACATGATACATTTTGGGATTTTATTTCCTTAATGCCAGAATCTATGCATATGATTATGTGGGCAATGTCTGATCGTGCCATTCCAAGAAGTTATAGAATGATGGAAGGTTTTGGGGTACATACTTTCAGATTAATTAATGAGGAAAATGAATCCACTTTTGTGAAATTCCATTGGAAACCTAAATTAGGAACACATGCCGTAGTTTGGGATGAAGCCTTGAAAATTTCCGGTAATAATCCGGATTTCCACAGACAGGATTTATGGGAAGCCATTGAAATGGGAAATTTCCCTGAATGGGAATTGGGCGTACAAATCATACCTGAGGAAGACGAACATAAATATGAATTTGATTTGCTTGATCCAACAAAATTAGTTCCTGAAGAACTTGTTCCGGTAACAATCGTAGGAAGAATGGTGCTGAACAAAAATCCGGATAATTTCTTTGCAGAAACCGAGCAGGTTGCTTTTCATCCGGGACATGTGGTGCCGGGAATTGATTTTACAAATGATCCTTTGCTTCAGGGAAGATTGTTCTCTTATACTGATACGCAGTTATCGAGATTAGGAAGCCCTAATTTTCATGAAATACCAATTAACAGAAGTGTTGCTCCTGTTCACAATAACCAGCGTGACGGACATATGCGCCAGGAAATTAATAAAGGCCGCGTAAGTTATCACCCAAACTCTCTTGGCGGCGGATGCCCTTTTCAGGCTAAAATTGCCGAAGGTGGATTTGCAAGCTTTAACGAACGTGTTGATGCTCATAAGGTAAGAGAAAGAAGTGAAAGTTTTGCAGATCATTTTGGTCAGGCAAAATTGTTTTTTAACAGCCAGACGCCTACTGAAAAAAGCCATATTGTAAGAGCGCTTCGTTTTGAACTTGGCAAAGTAGAAACCACAGCAATCAGAGTCAGAATGCTGGGACTTTTATCTCAGGTTGATATGCAGCTGGCCGAAAAAGTTGCGATGGGACTTGGTGCTTCTATTCCGCCAATACTAGAAACTCCTATAAATAAAGGTGTTTCGCCTGAAAATGAAATGGGAGATCAGGAACCACGTTCTGTAGATTCATCAGTTGAATCTTCTGATGCACTTTCGATGATCAAAAACCCAACAAATTCGCCAACAATTGCATCAAGAAAAGTAGCTATTCTTTGTTCTGATGGCGTTTCTAAAGCAGCGGTGATGAATATGAAAAAAACACTTTTAAAAGAAGATGCGAAAGGCTTTGTTATTGCGCCTCATCTGGGATCTATTATTACAGATTCTGACGAAGCAATTGCCGTTGATTTTAGTTTCTTAACTACATCATCTGTATTATTTGATGCTGTTTATATTCCACAAAACATCAACCTTAATACGCTGGCAAATAATGATGATGTTCTGGAGTTTCTTACTGATGCTTACAGACACTGCAAAGTAATTGGTGCCGATGGCGAAGCAACAGGTTTGTTAAGTGCAACCCCATTTGCTTCAAAAATCAGTAATGATGATGCGGGAATCATACTAGAAAGTGAACCTGCAACAGAAGGATTTGCGCTTGATTTTATCAATGCAATGTCAGGTCATCGTATTTGGGAACGCGAAGAAAATTTATACAACTAACATTAATATATAAGACTTATGAAAAATTCAGATAAACCTACGCCGGATAAAACTGCCTACAAAAAAAATGATAAAAATATAGTTTCACCTGCTTCTGACGCTGCTTCAGAATTAAAGGACTTTTTTATTGACAGCCTTAAAGATATTTACTGGGCCGAAAATGCATTGGTAAACGCTTTGCCAAAAATGGCTGATAATGCAACTTCTGCAGCGCTGTCGAGTGCTATTGCAGAGCATTTGGAAGTGACCAAAAATCAGGTAGCAAGACTTGAGAAAGTTTTTGAGCTGCTGGGAGAAAGTGCAGAAGGAAAAAAATGCGAAGCCATGGCCGGACTTCTTAAAGAAGGAGACAGTATTCTTCAGGAAACTGTGCCCGGAGCAGTTCGTGATGCGGGAATAATTGCTGCATCACAAAAAATAGAACATTACGAAATTGCAACCTATGGTACTTTATGTGCTTTTGCAAAAACACTTGGTGAAAATGACGCTGCAAAATTATTAACGCAAACTTTAGCCGAAGAAAAAGAGGCTGATTGCATCCTTAATGATGTAGCATTAAATACGGTAAATATAGTTGCTGCCGAATAACAGCTATATCTTTGGAGAACAAAATCTCCGCAAATTTTACTCTCATTTTATTTGGAAAAACATCTGCATTTTTGTGCAGATGTTTTTTGTATTTGCCTCATTTTATAAAAATAATTTTAATTAAATTAATCTGGCTTCTTATGGAAAAACAGAAAATTTATATTGGAACTTCTGGCTGGTCATACAAACATTGGCGCGGCACTTTTTATCCGGAAACGATCAAGGTTAAGGATCATTTTTCGTATTATCTTCAACATTTTAATACGGTTGAAATCAATAATACTTTTTACGGAATGCCTGCTGAAGAAACATTTCTGAACTGGGAAAAAAAAGTACCTGATGATTTTATATATGTTATAAAAGCCAATCGCGGTATTACACACCTGAAAAAACTGCATGATCCTGCCCTAACCCTTTATCCTTTCTTAGATCGTGTCAAATTATTAGGCAAAAAACTCGGACCAATTCTCTTTCAGCTTCCTCCGTTTATGAAATCAGATCGTACACTTTTTGAAGCATTTTTAAAAGAGCTACCAAAAAAGTATCGGTATGTTTTTGAATTTCGAAATGAAGATTGGTATAAGGATGAGATTTATCTTTTATTAAAAAAATACAATTGCGCCTTTTGTATTTATGAACTCGCAGGACATCTTTCTCCACTCGAAGTCACAGCAGATTTTGTGTATCTTAGACTTCATGGCCCTGGCGATAAATATCAGGGCAGTTATCCGGATGAAACATTAAAAAAATGGGCACAGCAATGTTATCAATGGTCAAAAAACAAAGATGTATTTGTGTATTTTGATAATGATGAAAAAGGATACGCAGCCTTTAACGCCTTAAAACTTCACGAATTTATCGAACAAATAAAAGTTTAGGCACTCTGAATATCATCCTTATTATTAGACAATTTTACAACTAAGGATTTTAAGCGTTTAATATGTTCATCCATATCATCCATTCTTTTTTGAAGGGAAAATGCAGTCGAATCTTCCGTGTTCCTATTTCTGCGTGAAAGAAGCAATCGAAGCATATTTCGTTTTTCTTCTAACATTCTGATCGATACCCAAATTGATTCTTCTATTTGTAAATCCTGCAGATCCTGCAATAATTTTTCGGTATACACATGTCCGGTATGACACCTGTACCGATGAGTGGGATCATTTTTTACTTCCCAAAGTCCGCCGCCGCAATCCGGGCATACAAAATCGCTTCGGTCAGCAATTTTCTTAAGTTTGTTTATATCGCTCATAAGTTTCTCTGTTAAATCAGCCTCAACTATCAGCTCGTCCGGAATAGCGACTTTTGGCGGAAGCGGTTCTTTTAAAATATCTTCTATAACCTTTGGAATTTCCTGCAAACCTGCCATATAATCTACCTCAATTCTTTTCATAACATTAAGCGGCATATCAGCATATTCAGCTTCAGACGGATCTTGTACAATACAAAGTCCGCCACAGCTTTTAATAGCATACATCCCCGAAGTTCCGTCTTCGAGCATTCCCGTAACAACAATTCCTATGGCCTGATTTCCAAAATGAACAGCCGCAGAACGAAAAAGAACATCAATAGAAGGCCGGTACTTATTCTCTTCCGGTCCTTGATTAAGATACATTTTATTATCCTTAACTAATAGGTGATGTTCCGGAGGTGCGAGGTAAATTTTTCCTCTTTCAATACTCATATTATCTGATGCTACAATACATTTTAAAGTGGTGTTTTTTTGAAATATTTCTACAATATTGGTAGCATTAGATTTTCTTGATACATGAAGAACAATCATAATTGCGGCATCAATTGTTTTGGGCAAGCCCTCAATTATTTTTACAATTGCCCTGATACCGCCTGCTGATGCACCAATAACAATAAGGTTTCTTATTTGATTTATCATATGTTTCTACTTAAAATTCTAGTTTAAATTATAACACAAAAGATGAAATTCTAAAGAACAGTTTTTTTTAGAATTTCATCTTCCATAAAATTATTGCCACGGATCAAGTACAACCTTAACACATCCATCTTCTCTTTTATTGAAAATATTATAAGCATCAGAAATTTGGGATAAAGGCATTCTATGCGTAATAATATCGTCTAATTTCACTTTTCCCTGAACCACAAAATCCAATAATTTGTCTATGTGTTTGTGTGCTGGCGCTTGTCCCCCTTTTAATACGATTCCCTTATCGAAAAACTGACCAATAGGAAAATTATCATAATTTACCGGATAAACCCCTAATACCGAAACAATTCCGCTACGTCTTACAGCGCTCATACAGGCTTCCAGAACTTTAGTCGATCCTTTTTCGAAATTAACAGTCGCTTTTATACGCTCTGCAAAATTGCGGTCCGGCTCAAAACCTACGGCATCGATACAAACATCTGCTCCGCGACCGTAAGTTAAAGCCCGGATATGTTCTATTACATCTTTTGGTCCGTCTTCCCAAAGTATTGTTGTACAATCCGCTGCAGCTTTTGCTTTATCTAATCGATATTGCAGAGTATCAACTATAATTACCTGTGCCGCACCGCAAAGCCAGGCGCTTTTGGCAGCCATTATTCCAACAGGGCCCGCACCAAAAATGGCAATAGTTTCACCGCCTTTTACTTCTCCCCAATCGATTCCTGTATATCCTGTCGGAAAAATATCCGTTAGAAAAAGAACCTCTTCATCGGTTAAATTATCAGGAACAACCCTTGGTCCAAAATTAGCATAAGGAACTCTCACATATTGCGCCTGACCGCCGTCATAACCGCCATACAGATCTGTATAACCAAATAATGCGCCGCCTTTTTGGGTAGTTATTCCGCCTTCGGGACCATAATGTTCCGGATTGCTATGTTCGCAATTGCCTACAAGATTATGATCGCAGAAAAAACAGTTTCCGCACGCAATGGGAAAAGGAACTACAACCCGATCTCCTCTTTTAAGGTGTGTTACGGTCGATCCGGTTTCTTCAACAATTCCCATAAATTCATGTCCAAGCACCATTGGCCTGGGTTGCGGAAATCCGCCTGAATAAATATGCAAATCAGATCCGCAAATGGCCGTAGCCGTAACTTTTATAATAATATCATCTTTTTCTTTTAGTTTGGGATCATCGACTGTATCGTATTTTACAGATCCGGGTCCGTGTATCACAGCTGCTTTCATAATAAGATTTTTAAATTAACAAAAAATCTAAATAACTAATAATTAACATCTTATGTTTATATTATTTAGTATTTTTTTTACATATAAAACACAACTGGCAATCATATAAAATTTAAAATTTAAACTATAAATTTCCTATAAAAACCATTATTAGCTTTGATATCAACTGGTTATAAATTTCCTTTTATGGAATTTGACTAACATCACTTTAAAAAAATAACAATATGGAAAAATCGGAAAATAAACTAAAAAGTTCCAGTATTACTTCGGGAGAGAATGTTTCATATTGGATAGATTCCACAGAAATTATTTCATACAATAAACCGGATCAGGATGTTGATACACAAGTACTTATTATTGGTGGTGGAATTGCGGGCCTGACAACAGCTTACAAACTTCTTAAAGCAGGAAAAAAAGTAGTTGTGGTAGAAGATGGTTTTATTGGCAGCGGCGAAACCGGACGAACTACAGCACATTTAACTTGTGCGCTTGACGATCGCTATTATTTTCTTGAAAAAATATTTGGAGAAGATGCCGCAAAACTTGCAGCCGAAAGTCATACGGCGGCCATTGACGAAATTGAAAAAATTATAACCGAATTAAACATTGACTGTTCCTTTAAAAGAGTGAATGGATATTTGTTTCTCGATCCAAGTGATAAAGAAATAAATTTAGACAAAGAATTTCAGGCAACCCAAAAAGCAGGATTAAGAACCTCTTTATTAAAAGGAATTCCTGCACTGGCAAATTGCGAAACCAAAAGATGCCTTGCCTTTAGCAATCAGGCTCAGTTTCATATTTTGCATTATCTCAAAGGACTTGCCGAAGCTGTTAATTCGCTTGGCGGAATTATTTATACCGAAGCCCATGCAGAGAACATTACTAAAAAAGGCGCAAAAGTTAATGGTTTTACTTTTACGGCTGAACATCTTGTAATTGCAACCAATTCTCCTGTAAATGATATTCTGACGATTCATACCAAACAACATGCTTACAGGACTTATGTTATTGCGGGTAAAGTTCCTAAAGGGCAGCTTCCCTATTCGCTTTGGTGGGACACGGGAGATCAGGAATCAAAATGGGTTTCTCAGCCTTATCATTATGTCCGTTTGGAAAATTATGATGACGAATATGATTTGCTGATTTCAGGAGGAGAAGATCATAAAACGGGTCAGGCAGACGAAGAAGGAATTTCGCAGGCAGAACGATATGACAGACTCGAAGCCTGGACACGAAATTATTTTCCTATGCTCGAAAATGACCTTACTTACAGATGGTCCGGTCAGGTAATGGAACCTGTGGATTCTTTAGGTTTTATGGGTAAAAATCCGGGAGACGATACTATTTATATTATTACCGGAGATTCCGGAAATGGTATGACACATGCAACAATTGGCGCCATGATTATTTGTGACAGCATAATAGGAATCAAAAATAAATGGGAAGATTTATACAGCCCTTCGCGTATTACACTTAAAATTGCTGTCGATTTTGCAAAAGAAATGAGCAATATGGCTTCGCAATATATAGACTGGATTACGGGATCTGATTTAAAAAATACGGCAGATTTAGAAGCTGGTGACGGTGGAATTATTTCGTTTGGATTAAAGAAAATTGCAGTTTACAGGGATTATGATAATTCCTTGAAAGCATTTTCGGCGGTATGTCCGCATTTGGGCTGTATTGTACAATGGAATGGCGATGAGAAATCTTTTGATTGTCCGTGTCACGGATCACGATTTGCTACAGACGGATCTGTTACAAATGGTCCGGCACAATCAGATTTACACAAAATTCAAATCAAATAAAATATATGAAAGCTATTATACTTTTGGCAACGCTAAAAAGCAAAGGGCGTTCTAATACCGAAACGCTCACAGAATTTTTTACAGCATATCTGACCCGGCAAAATATCGAATATGAAATTATTAAACTGGCGAATCATCATATTGTTCCGGGATCATATACACATATGGACACAAAAGATGACTGGTCGGAAATTTACCAGAAAATTTTAGATGCCAAAATTCTGCTTTTTGCCACACCAATTTGGTGGAACAGTCATTCATCTGAACTTCAAAGATGTATCGAACGTCTCGATGAAGTTTACGATATTATTCTTTCTGGTAAAGATTCTCCGCTTGACGGTAAAATTGGCGGCTTAATCGTAACGGGAGATTCAGACGGAGTGGAACATATTACAGGAAATATTGCCAATTTTTTCTGCAGTATAGGTATCACCGTTCCGCCTTATACGTCGCTTGGCGTGATATGGGATGGTCATGCAAAGGATGCTAAAAAAACAAAAACACAATTACTGCAATATTACAAGCGTACGTATGCCAAAGATGCGGAAGCTATGGCAGAATCTTTGAAAAAAGCTTTGAAGTAACAAATTCCACAACTCTATAAATGACTGATAATTATATAATTATAGATTTTAATTCTATAAAATGAAGATATCTTATCCCGATACATTTGAAATTATTAATAATCAAAAATTAAAAGTCATGAACACAAAAGATTCCAATTCAAATGATGCCAGAAAAAATAATGATACTGATAAAAAAAACAGCAGTTCAAAAAGTACTGATCAAAAATCAGGAAATGGCGAAAAAACAGCGACTAAAAAAAGTCCTGCAAAAAAATAATTCTTAACAGAATTAATGGCGCTGAATATTTAAAATTCAGTGTCCCCCAAAATAAGATTCTATAAAATCGAGCAGAATTTTATAGAATCTTATCTTAAAAAAGGCAAACAACTAAACACTAGGATTATGGAAATGAAAAATGTATTAATTACAGGTGCTACGAGTGGAATAGGTTATGAATTTGCAAAAATTTTTGCCAAAAAAAAATGCAACCTTATTCTCATTGCCCGCAATCGCGAGAATCTTAAAAAGACAGCAATTGAAATGCAGGAAATCGCAAAGGAAAAGAATAAAAATGCCAATATTGAGATAACGGAAATAGCTATTGATTTATTTGAAAGAGAAGCTGCCCGCGAGATTTATGAAATTACAAGAGAACGCAGGATTAATGTGGACATTTTAATCAATAATGCCGGTCAGGGCGAATGGGGAAAATTTGTTTCAACAGATCTTGAACGCGACATTAGCCTGGTTGAACTTAATATAAATTCGGTTTTGAGTTTAACCAAATTTTATCTGGAAGACATGCTCAGAGAAGGTAAAGGAAAAATTTTGTTTGTTGCTTCATCAGTTTCAAAAGCTCCGTCTCCTTATATGTCCGTTTATGCGGCAACGAAAGCTTTTATTCTCTCTTTTGCAGAAGCATTGTCAAAAGAAATTAAAAATACCGACATTACAATTACTGTGCTTCGGCCTGATGCTACGGATACTGATTTCTTTCATAAAGCAAAAGCAGAAGACAGTATCGTCTATAAAGAAAAAAAATTAGCCAGTCCTGAAGAAATTGCCAAGGCAGGTTTTAAAGCGCTTAAAGAAGGAAAAAAAGTGGCGCTGCCCGGATTTCAAAATAAATTTCAAAGTGTTTTGAATAATATTATTTCTGATGATGCCATCACTTCTAATATGGAAAAACAAATGAAACTGAGTGATAAAAAAAACGGTCGCGTAAAACCGAATCACATGGCTTCATTGCGCGAGCGTGAATCTATAAATTTATATAAAAAAGCTATTAATGGCGATTATTAATGCTGCAAAAACATCCAAAACTTATCTATCTTTCACTCTAAAAAATAATAGTGTACTTCCTTGTTGTTATTTGTTTTTCATGCTGATACTTTAATGATTTTTTGACAACCATTATTCCAAATTGATGACTTGGAAGTACATTTCTCATTAACCACAACTTTACTGTTTAAATTTTTTATCCCTTCAGAATCAATGAAAAGGTTAATTGTGTAAAAATCAAAATGAATACTGTAAAAGAAAAAACACTTAAAGCACTTAATTTTAAACTTTTACAATTAACCAAATAAGACACTTAGGTCAAAATACAGATAACGGGTGGTTATCCAACATTATAAATTTAATAACAATAAAAAAGAATCATGGAAACAACAGCAACTTCAAATCAAGTTTCTAATTCAGGAACATCAAAACTTAAAACAAACGTATCAACGCTTGAGAGAATCCTAATGGTTACAAGCGGCGGTTATTTATTGTATAAAGGCTTGTCTAAAGAGGATAAAAGTATTGCCCAGATAGGTTCTGGCGGTGCAATGCTTTTACGAGGTATTTCAGGATATTGTCCTGTTTATGATGCAGTAGATCATCTTAAAAATGACAAAGCATCAAATGTAAACATCAGAACAAGCAGTATCATCAATAAGCCTATTGATGAAGTATATTCTTTTTGGCGTGATTTCGAAAACCTTCCAAAATTCATGAACCATCTTGAATCTGTAAAACCTATAAGTTATACGGTTTCAAAATGGACTGCAAAAGGTCCGGCAGGAATTGGTAAATTAAGCTGGCACGCCGAAATTATTAAAGATGAAAAAAACAGACTTATAAGCTGGAATTCACTTCCGGATTCGGCGATTAAAAACGCGGGAAAAATTGTTTTTAGACCTAGCGGAAAAGGAACGGAAATTATTGTGACCATTTCCTATCATGCGCCTCTGGGAATTGCGGGCGAAAGTGCTGCAAAGCTTCTAAATCCGTATTTTGAAAAATTGGTACACGACGATATTATGAATTTTAAAACTTATTTGGAATCTCTTTAGCAGCCTGATTTCAAATACTTTTTTCTAGAAGAAGAAAGCCTGTAATGTGAAAATGTTACAGGCTTTTTGAATTTATTACAAAAAAATAATTTACTTTTTTACGGGTTTTAAAACCGCCAGCTGCAATGAAAACTTTTTAGAAGGAACATTATTTCCTTCGGTAAGTTCGCTAAAATTAGCGTTCATAATCCAGGTGTCATTTGCCGCCATTGCTGCTGTTGACGGAAATGCAAAACGATCTTCAACAGATGTCGATTCTGTTACCTCAGCGGTATTCCAGTTGTCCTGCGTTTTGATTTTAAAAACCTTGTTTACACCTCCGTTTTGTACCAATGTCAAAGTGCTGTCATCATTTAAAAGCATACCGTCTGCACCGGGAAAAAATTGATTTATTTTTACTTTGGTGGCTTTATCAGGATTGGCAATATCAATTTTCACCAGCGATCCCGCTCCATTATTGGCAACAATAAGAAAACCTTTAGCATTAAAAACAATTCCGTTAGGCCCTGTTCCTGCTGATTTTAATAATTCGCTTTTGCTAAAAACACTTGCTTTTCCAGAAGCATCAATTTTATAAACAGCATCGGCAAAACTATCGGTTACATAAACATTTCCTGCAGTATCAAAAATAAGATCATTCGGAAAATGTTCGCCTGGAATTAATGACGCCAAATCAATATCAGCCAGTTTTTTTCCGGATTTAAGATCAATGCTAATAAGTCTTGCCATTTTCTTTTTGGTATCCGGTGTACTGAATTTACTGTAATTGGCATCGCCTGCGCAGGCAAATAATCTTTTTCCGTCAGGATGAATTTTAAGTCCGTAAGTTGATTTTAATGATTTATCAGCATAAAATTCGGCATACTTTCCGTCTTTAGTAACTTTTCCAATTGTGCCCAATCGTGCTGATGAAACATAAAAAACATTTGTGTTTTTGTCAAAAGCAATACCTTCAGGATAGGATTCCGGTGCTTCAAATTCAATTCGTTTTGTTGGTTCCTGTGCCAATTTTGCTGATTCTTGCGCCCATGTTATCTGGACAAACAATACTATTATCAATATCTTTTTCATCGTTTTATTTTTGTTTAAGGGCATAAATAACACCATTTGCATCATCAGATATATAGACCACATTTTGATCGATTGCTATTCCGGCAGGTCTTCCAAAACGTTCATTTCCAATCAGAAACCCGCTTAAAAAATCTTCCGAACCGGCAGCATTTCCTTTGTTGTCAAACTTGATTCGTTCTACTTTATAACCAGACGGATTTTGTCTGTTCCAGGAGCCGTGCCAGCATACAAGAGCATCGCCTTTATTGGGTCCGTTATCAAAAAACGCAAAAGCAATTGGAGCACTATGCGCCGGAAATTCTAATACAGATGACTGCGTTGTTTTCGTCCATCCTTCTTTTGTATTGCCTACAGGATCTTCCCTGCTTTGGTCGACTACTTTTTTTCCATAAGCAAAAGGAAATCCATAATTTCCCCCCATAACAATATGATTTAATTCTTCAGGCGGCCATTCGTCGCCTTTTGTATCGCCGCCATTATCAACACCCCACATTTCACCGGTCTGTGGATGAAAATCAAAACCAATTGTATTTCGAAGTCCTGAAGCGTACAAAGTTCTTTTCCAAGTGGTTGGATCAACCTGAAGCATTGAGGCCGTTTCTTTGTCACTTTCTTTACAATCATTGCAGACACTGCCTACAGAAATATATAATTTTCCGTCAGGGCCAAAATCCATTGTACGATTGGCATGCTGGCCGCCGCTTGGCAAATCTTTTATGAGCGTATCTGCAACTTTACCCAAAGTCCCATCCATATTCATGCTATAGCGCAGTACTTTGTTATTATTGCACAAGTAAATATAATTATCTTTTGCAGTTATGCCATGTACTCCGGGAAAATCAGCAACGCGTGTCATATCATCAAATTTGCCATCATTATCTGTATCCGTAAGCATTAGTACATCTCCGGCATCGCGTCTGGTAACATAAAGCTGTCCTTTTTTTCCAATATAAAGCATACGGGGTTTGCCCAGACCTAAAGCAACCGGAGTTACTTTCCAGCCTTTTGCTGTTTTAAGTCCGGACGCCAATGCGGTTGTATATTCAAGATGGGTTGGAAAATTTGTAATCGTTACCTTTTTGGTATCTTCTTTTGGCGGAATTCCTTTTTGACTGTAACCTAATATGCTTATACAGCAAAACATCTTTATCAGCATGCATTTCGTTTTCATATCTTTTTTCAATTAAATTAAAAAGTTGTCTTAATAAGAACAAAAAACCTGTAATGCGAGATTACAGATTTTTTTATTTTCCTTCAACATAATCTTATCGTTTTGGAGTAGTTTGGGTTGAAGTTGAATCAGTATTTACTGAAGTATTGCCTTTTTGCGTAGTTCCTGCAGATCCTGAACCAGTAGAACCTTCCCCAGTTGCACCAGTTGTTCCGTTTGTTCCGGAATTAACACCTGTAGTGTCTGTCGAACTGTTTACAGTATCTACGGTTGTCTGTGTAGAATCTACATTGTTATAGCTATCTCCCGTAGTGTTTTGATTTTTTTTACATGAAAATGAAAGACCAGCCACCATAACAAGTAATGCTAATTTTGATTTGAATAATGTTTTCATAATAAATGATTTTAAGTTCATAATTTTTTAAAAGTAAAAGAATCATTAAACATCATTTTATATAATTCTTACAAAAAATTACACAGTAATCACCTGTAAATTATATAAGTTCAGACTTTTTAATTGTAAGAAATTGTCCAGCCTCCCAAATACATTTGTAAATTATCAAGCTTCAAAACGCTTGTAAACCATACACATAAATCATTTTTAATTACTTGACACCATGATAAATAATGTAAAGAATACCCAAAAAAACACCCTTACAAAAACAGATTTATATAACAGCGAAATGCCGCAATATTATGACATGATCGTATTTTGTCATTTACGATGGCAATTTGTTTACCAGCGTCCTCAACATCTGATCAGCCGATTTTCATCGACTATGAAAGTTTTATTTATTGAGGAGCCCATACCCAATAATTCAGATCATAAATCCGGAAATCTAATTGTAGTCAGCAAGAACCTGCATGTTTTGCAGCCTCATGTAAAAGACATCGAATCGATCGCGGCAATTCTTCCTGAATATGTCAAAAACAAAGCAATTCCGATAGGATGGTTTTACTCGGCTTCATTTTCACCATTATTAGAACAAATACATTTTGAAACTGTAGTATATGATTGTATGGATGAACTTTCTTTATTTAAAGGCGCTCCGGCCCATCTTATCAACCAGGAAAAATATCTGATGGCTCATGCCGATATCATTTTTACAGGCGGAAAATCATTGTATGAATCCAAAAAACAAATGCATCCAAATGTATATTGTTTTCCGAGTTCTGTAGATGAGCAGCATTTTGCTCAGGCTTTAAACGGGATTCAGGTTGCTGCAGATATCGCCAATCTGCCATCGCCAATCGTTGGCTATTATGGTGTAATTGATGAGCGTATTGATTTGGAATTACTGCAGCAATCGTCTAAAAAATTGCCAAATGTTTCTTTTGTAATGATTGGTCCTCTGGCAAAAATTGAAGAAGCAGATCTTCCAAAAGAAGAAAACATTTATTATCTGGGAATGAAATCTTATGATGAACTTCCTAATTATCTGAAAGCTTTTGACGTTGCCATGATGCCTTTTGCATTAAACGATGCCACAAAATATATAAGTCCTACGAAAACGCTGGAATATATGGCTGCGGGAAAACCTGTTGTTTCTACCAAAATTACAGATGTGGTACGCGATTACAGCACTTCAGTAAGCTTAATTGATAATGCCGATGAATTTTGTGATGCTATAACGGCTTTGCTAAATGAAAAAGATCATTTGCCAATGCAACTGGAATATTATAAAATTCTTGAAAAAACATCCTGGAACAATACGGCAGATAAAATGAAATCTATTATTAAAAATTTTGCAAAATGAAACACATAGACATTCTAATTATTGGCGCCGGAATTTCAGGTTCTGTTCTTGCGGAACGTTATGCATCTATTGGAAAAAAAGTTTTAATTATCGAAAAACGCAATCATATTGCAGGAAATTGTTATGATTATGTAGACGAAAACGGCATATTGGTTTCTAAATACGGGGCGCATTTATTTCATACCAACGAAGAATTGGTTTGGGAATACGTAAATAAATTTTCAGACTGGTATCCGTGGGAACATAAGGTGATTGCACGGGTAGATCATAAAACCGTGCCAATTCCGGTAAATATTACTACGGTAAATGAGTTATTTGGAACTGCTATTAAAAATGAAGAAGAAATGAAAATCTGGCTTGAAGAACACCGTTCTCCTATTGCCAAACCTTCAAATGGCGAAGAAGCTGTTTTGAGCCGCGTGGGACCTTTTTTGTATGAAAAAATGTTTAAGCATTATACCAAAAAACAATGGGATAAATATCCGGCTGAACTCGATGCTTCGGTTTTAGAACGAATTCCCGTGAGAACCAATTATGACGATCGCTATTTTTCAGATACTTATCAGGCTTTGCCAAAGGGCGGTTACACCAAATTATTCGAAAATATCCTGGATCATCCAAACATAGAAGTTTTATTAGAAACGGATTATTTTGATGTAAAAGACCAATATTCCAATTATGAAAAACTTTTTTATACAGGTCCCGTAGATCGTTTTTTTGAATTCAGACACAGTTTACTGGAAAAACTCGAATACCGTTCGATCAACTTTGTCAGTGAAACAATTGATGCCGAGTTTTTTCAGGAAAATTCAGTTGTAAATTATCCGGGAACTGAGGTTGATTTTACCCGAATTATTGAATACAAACACTTTGGAAATCAAAAATCGGACAAAACTACTATTGTAAAAGAATTTACGGTAGACGAAGGCGAGCCTTATTATCCGGTTCCGAATCCGCGCAATCAGGAAATTTATGCCCGATACAAAGCCGAAGCAGACCAATTAACAAATATCTATTTTGTGGGAAGACTGGCCAATTATAAATATTTTAATATGGATCAGGCTTTTAAAAATGCTTTGGATTTGTTTGATCAATTGCAAAAGAATACTTCTGCTTATAAAACAGCTGTTTAAAAATGGAACTTTTTAAATCATTTTTTATGGGAGGCTACGAATGTGCAGATCATATTAACCGTTCAGGCGAAAGAATTAATCTGCTAAAGGAAACACAGCATGATATTCGTTTTTCTGAGGATTATCAGGCCTTGGCAAAAATTGGCATAAAAACAGTTCGTGAAGGTATCTGCTGGAGCGCTGTAGAGACTTCTCCGGGAGTTTTTGATTTTTCAGAAGTTTATAACCGAATGAAAGGTGCTGAAAAATTCGGAATCCAGCAAATCTGGGATTTGATACATTTTGGTTATCCGGACGGAATTTACCCGACTCATCCGCATTTTTGTGTCCGTTTTGAAAAACTATGTGAGGCTTTTGCTGCCTTTTATAAAGAAAACTCGAAACAGCAATTATTTGTAGTTCCCATAAACGAAATCAGTTTTTTGTCTTGGCATTCGGGCGATGTTCGCGGGACCGTTCCTTTTGCGGTAAACAGCGGCTGGGATATTAAATACCATTTATGCAAAGCTGCAATTCTGGGTATAAAAATGCTAAAAAAAACCGATCCGGATTGCCGGATTATCCTGGTAGAACCTTTAGTAAAAATTCATTGTTCTGATGCAGAAAATGCGAATCATGCCAACGATTTAAACGAACATCAATTTCAGGCTATGGATATTATTGCCGGCAGAATGTGTCCTGAACTTGGAGGTTCTGAAGATTTTTTAGAAATTCTGGGATTTAATTATTACTGGAATTGCCAATGGCAGATACATGGCGAACCGCTGGATTGGCCTGAAACAGAAAAAAAAAGAACGCCGTTTTCTCAATTGCTTGAAATGGCTTATAAACGTTATCGCAAACCTTTATTTATTTCAGAAACTGGACATTTTGGATCCGGACGCGTGCAATGGCTTAAGGAAATTGGTGCCGAATGCCTGCTAGCCAAAAATAACGGCGTCGACCTGAAAGGAATCTGTATTTATCCGGTTACCGACAGGCCGGATTGGGATAATCTAAAAAGCTATTGCCAATGCGGAATATGGGATTTGGATGAAAACAGCAACCGGATTCCGGATCAGGATTATATCGATGCCATTTTAAAAACACAAAATGACTTTAAAAAGAAAAAAAATATTCTGAATCACTTAGTTGATTTTTTCAAATAATGTTTAACAAAAATATATGGAGATGGAATTAACGAAAACAATAACCGGAATTACGTTTAGTGCATTCGACTTATTGCATGCAGGCCATGTGAGAATGCTTGAAGAAGCGAAATTACATTGTGATTATTTAATTGTAGGACTGCAGACAGATCCAACAATTGACAGACCCGAGAAAAACAAACCAACGCAATCTGTAGTCGAACGCTACATTCAGCTTAAAGGCTGCAAATTTGTCGATGAAGTTATTCCGTATGCTACAGAACAGGATTTGCAGGATATTCTTCAGGTGTTTCCCGTTGATGTGCGAATTCTTGGCGAAGAATATAAAGACAAAGATTTTACAGGCCGCGAATATTGCGAGAAAGTGGGCATAAAACTTATTTTCAACCAGCGCAATCACCGTTTTTCAAGCAGCGGGCTCCGAAAAGAAGTATACGAACGTGAATGTCTAAAATTAGTATAATGATACATCCTGATACAGAAGTACGCTTTATAAGCAAGGAAAAAGGATACGGCGTTGTGGCTACAAAATTTATTCCTAAAGGCACAATCACGTGGGTTCAGGACGAACTGGACCAAATATTTACAAGGGAAAAAACAAAAATGCTCAATCCTTATATTAAAAAACATCTTGATATTTATTCCTTCACCAATAAAAATGGCGAAATGGTGCTTTGCTGGGATAACGGAAAATTTGTAAATCATAGTTTTAAACCCAGCTGTTTTAGCACGCCTTATGATTTTGAAATTGCCATAAGGGATATTTATCCGGGTGAAGAACTAACAGATGATTATGGTTATCTGAATGTAGAAAAACCTTTTCATGCTGTGGATGAAGACATGGATCGAAAAACCGTTTATCCGGATGACATTCTTACTTTTCATAAAGAATGGGATGCACTTATTAAAGAAAATGCAGCTCTGGTTCTTGAAACCGAACAGCCTTTAATCAGTTTGATTTCACAAAATACATGGGCAGAATTTGTAAATGCCGTGCACAATCCCAATCAGATGAAATCTATTCTAGAATGTTATTATCAGCCAAAAATTCAGGTAAAAAAATCAATTTTTAAAATTAAAAATACAAATTTAAAAATATAAGTATGCCTTCAGAAATTGTTATAAAATGCAGTAAAACAATAGCGGCAAAAGGATGGAATATTGCTTTTGCAGAAAGCGCAACTGCGGGGAGAATGGCTGCAGAATTTTCTATGACGAAAAAATCAGGAGAAATATTACGCGGCGGTATTGTATGTTATGAAGTGTTTGTAAAGGAACAAATCCTGAATGTTCCGCACAGTATAATTGAAAGGTGCACTCCTGAATCTATAGAAGTAACACAAATACTGGCACAGCAGGCATCAAAAATATTCAATTCGAAAATTACAGTCGCCATTACAGGACTTACTACTCCGGGCGGAAGTGAAACCAAAACAAAACCGGTAGGAACTATGTTTATTTACATTATAACCCCCAAGGAAAAAATAAAACACAGGGAAGTTTTTAAAGGTTCTCCGGAAGAAATTGTTTTGCAGGCAATCGACAAAACTGCATCACTTATTATTGATAGTCTGGTTGATTTATAAATGATAAAAAAAACCTGTAATCTCATTTTTAGATTACAGGTTTTTTCCTGAAGTATTTTAAATTTATACCTCATCTTCTTCTGCATTTTCTTCATCAGAAGCTTCAAAATTAATGTTGTTATACGCTGCTTCAGTCAAAAGCGTATCAGCTTCTTTTTCTTCATCTAAAGTTTGCAGTAATAAATCAAGCGCTTCATCTTCTCCTAAAGTTTGGGCAAAAGCGGCAAGTGTACCATAAGTAGCAATTTCATAATGTTCAATTTTTTGTGAAGCACTAATAATTCCGGCATCACGAACAGGTCCTTGCTGTGTTTCTTCCATAATGCTCTCGCCTTCTTTGATTAAACCTTCCATTGCATCGCATTTTTTTGCCGATGCTTTTTCTCCAATTAAATCAAAAACCTGCTCTAATCTGCTTACTTGTTCTTCTGTAACAGTAAGATGATCGTTGATGGCATTAATAAGATTTTCTGAAGTTGCATTTTTGGCCATTTTTGGAAGTGCTTTTGTCAACGCTTTTTCTGCCCAATAAATGTCTTTCAATGAATCTACAAATAATTCTCTTAATCCTTCAGCAGCAGAAGATTTTGCTTTTGTTTTTCCTGCATTTCCTCTTCCGCCGGATTGTGTTCTGCCACTTTTTGTCGTAGTATCAGATGTACTTTTGTTGTTTGATGTTTTCATAATACGTTCAATTAATTTATATTTTCAAAAATATAAACCTCACACTATCAGATTTTTATAAAATTATATTTCGGTTTTATAAAATTAGCATCTGCCTAATTTTTTGATATAAATTTTACCATATTGGTATTGTATAAAACTGTGCTACAATTTTGTAAACAAAACAAATATTGAGATTATAAATTTGATAAAGAACACTTTACATCCATAAATAATATAATTTAAAAAATCTTTTATCATGATACAATTATTAGACTCTCCTGAGAATGTTGTTGCTTTTAGAGCGACTGGCGAAGTAACCCAAAACGATTATAAAACCATTATGGAACCTGCGGTAGAAAATTTGGTAAAGCAAATTAATGAAATCAATTTTTTGTTTTTAATCGACACCGAAATCGAAAATTTCACAGCGGCTGCCTGGATGCAGGATGCTTTAATTGGACTCAAAAATTTAGGCAAATGGAACAGGTCTGCCATTGTAACAGATTCTGACAAAGCAATTTCTTTTACCAATGGATTTAGTTATATAGTTCCGGGAGAATTTAAAGGATATAAAAAAGAATCTTATAATGAAGCGATGAATTGGGTTCAGGGAAATAATACAAACGAATAATTTTATAGATAATATGGAGAATAATAAAAAAATGATCAATGAACAAATGTCAAATGAAAGAACATTTTTATCCTGGGTTCGAACGGGTATTGGCATTATGGTATTTGGGTTCGTAATCGTTAAATTTTCATTATTTGTCAATCAGTTACCGGCCAGTTTTTTTCATGATTATAATATTCCAAAAAATGGTTTTACCATATTTATTGGTATCAGTCTGGTACTTACGGGCGCGCTTACCATTTTATTATCCTATTGGAAATACAAACAAACGAATAAATTGCTTCAAAAAGGCGAATATTTATATTCTACCTTATTAATAACCATTTTGACTGTTGTCATTTTTCTAATGAGTATTATCATAATTACTTATTTAATTATGGCAGCTTATCCTTTTTCTACTTAAAATGAATAAGATAGAACACATACTTACCCAAACTTCAAACAGACAATATCCCATTCCTCAAAAAAAATGGAAATATTATCAGGAATGGCATAATGCTGTATTTTTTCATTGGAAAGTTCCCAGACGCCTTTTAGAAAAGTATATTCCTGATGGAATTGAACTTGATACCGTAGATAATATTGCATGGGTTTCGCTTGTTGCATTTGAAATAAAAAATATGCGAATGCGAAATGTATCTTTGCCTTCGTTTATTGCTAATTTCAATGAAATAAATATTAGAACTTATGTCATAAGAGACGGGATTCCGGGAATCTATTTATTTTCAATTGAAACTGATAAACTTATCGAAGTCCTGTTTTCCCGATTGTTTATTGGACTTCATTACCAAAAATCAAAAATTATCAGAAAGGAGAATTCCCTGATATCAGATAATTTTATTTTCGATTATCATTTAGACATTGAATTTGATGAACCTATATCGCCAATAGACAAAACGGAGCTGGATATATGGTTAACAGAAAGACATGCATTGTATGAAGAATGTTATAAAAAAATATGCAGGTTTGATGTTCATCATAAGGAATGGAAACTGTATAATCTTAATACCCGAATTAACAAAATAAAATACAATGCCGGAAAATATGCGCTGAATATTTATCCTGACAAAATACAATATGCCAAAAAACTTGATGTCGTATTGTGGGGCAAAAAAACACTTTAATTTTTTTTATAAATACCTGTAAATTATGTAATTATGATTGTTGTGTTTTGTAAAATTTTGACTTTAACGTACTGTATTTTAGCAATATATAAATCTTAAAAACTAAATATTATGAATACTTCAAATCAAAAAAACAGCGGAACATCTGGTGCAAAATCATCAGATAAAAAAACTGATTCTAAAGGAACCGGCTCAAAAAGTACAGCGAAGTCAAGCGATTCGGATACAAAAAAAGGAGCAGCTCAAACTAAAAAATAATTTAAAAAACAGGTATCATGAATAGAGACGAAAGAGAAAACTACGGTCCGGATGATCCGTATTTTCAAGATGAAAAACAATATCAGGAAGATGATATAAATCGACAATTTAACGATGAAAGAAACGATCTTGATGACGAAGATGAAGATGATCTTGATGAAGATATGCCCGACGACGACAACGATGATCTTGACGACTTAGACGACGACGATGATGACTTAGATAGTATCCGTAATCCTGATTATGAAGAGGATGAGGATGATCTTGATAATGAATCTGACGAGGACGACGAAGACTACGAAAACGATCAAAAAGGCGATCTTTATAAAGATGTTGATCTCTCTTTGCAGGATGAAATAAATCAGGATCGTGAAGAAATTGATCCTGTACCTCATCAAAGAAATTTTTAAAATTAAGATTATAGAGATTATAACCAGAAATTTAAAAACCGCTTATAAAAATAAGCGGTTTTTATAGTTTTAAATCTATTTGTATCTTTAATCAGCTTTGTATTTATTGTTCCAGTATAACATTAATAACAAGGTGACAATTATACAAGAAGCAGATCCTTCAAAAAAGAGACAAAGAGAATATGTCATTACAGATGGTTCGCCGCCAAACATAAAGGCTTGTGATAATGATTTAACATACGTATCTCCTCCTTTGGCATAACTGTAAATAATTAAGGCTACAATACTAATAACCACACCTGTAAATGATGTTACCATTGCAGAAATTGCATTAGGCACAAAACTGTTTTTACCTTCGGCAAGATTCATTTGCAAGGTTCTGTTTACGCCGTAAAAAATGAACAGGACATTTAACAAACGCAGATAAAATAAGTGGGCAAGATTTAAAACTTCCAATAATAAGAATAAAACAGCAATGCCCAGAAAGATGTAAATTCCGTTGCGTATTTCTTTAGGTATTTTCATAATGATTTTATTTTTTGATTATTAAATATCCTTTTGTGAAATATTATAAAATATTTTTAACATACAAAAATTAGAAAAAACTACATCAATACTATTATATAATTATTACCTTGGAATTATATTATTTAAAGATAAAAAATCAATTCAAAAAAAGAGGAGCACAAAGGCTCCTCTAAATTATTGCTAAAAAGATTTAGTATAACAAATCAAATCGGTCAAGGTTCATTACTTTATTCCATGCAGCTATAAAATCTTTTATAAATTTTTCTTGTGCATCGCTGCTTGCATAAACTTCTGCAATAGCCCTTAATTCTGCATTCGATCCAAAAACAAGATCGGCACGTGTTGCAATCCATTTTGGCTGACCAGTAACACGATCATTTCCTGCATACAATTCTTTATCATTAGAAACGGCCTGCCATTGGGTATTCATATCGAGTAAATTTACAAAGAAATCATTTGTAAGCTGGCCCGGGCGATGCGTAAAAACACCATTTTTTGAACCGTCAGTATTGATATCCAATGTTCGTAATCCGCCTATAAGCACTGTTAATTCAGGTGCTGTAAGCGTTAATAAATTTGCTTTGTCGATAAGCAATTCTTCTGTAGCAACGGTTGATTTAGTCCTTCTATAATTACGGAATCCATCTGCTTTTGGCTCTAAATATCCAATTGATTCCACATCAGTTTGTTCAGCAGAAGCATCCATACGCCCTTGAAAGAAAGGAACTGTAACAGAATGTCCGGCATCTTTTGCTGCTTTTTCTACACCTGCACAACCTGCCAAAACTATTAAATCTGCCAGCGAAACGCTTTTTCCACCTTGCTGTGCCGCTATAAAATCTTTTTGAATCGTTTCCAGTTTATCCAAAACCTGTTTAAGCTGGTTTGGATTATTTACCTGCCAGTCTTTTTGCGGGGACAATCTTATACGTGCGCCATTTGCGCCGCCTCGTTTATCAGATCCTCTAAAAGTAGAAGCTGATGCCCAGGCTGTTCCCACTAATTGTGATACGGTTAAACCGCTATTGACTATTTTTTCTTTTAAATGATTTATATCGCTTTCATTTATTAATTCATGATTAATTTCAGGAATTGGATCTTGCCACAAAAGTTTTTCCTGCGGAACATCAGGTCCCAGATAACGTGTAACTGGTCCCATGTCACGATGTGTCAATTTAAACCAAGCACGTGAAAATGCATCAGCAAACTGATCCGGGTTTTCAAGAAAACGACGTGATATTTTTTCATATTCAGGATCTAATCTTAACGATAAATCTGTTGTAAGCATGGTTGGCAAATGTTTTTTTGAAGCATCAAAAGCATCCGGAATAATCGCTTCGGCATTTTTTGCTACCCATTGATGCGCTCCTGCCGGACTTTTTGAAAGCTCCCATTCAAAGCCAAATAAATTTTCAAAAAAGTTATTGCTCCATTGTGTTGGCGTTTTTGTCCAGGTAACTTCAAGTCCGCTTGTAATAGCATCAGTACCTTTACCGGAACCAAAACTATTTTTCCAGCCAAAACCCTGCAATTCCAAACCGGCAGCTTCCGGCTCTTTATCAACATGGTCTGATGAAGCCGCTCCGTGCGTTTTTCCAAAAGTATGTCCTCCGGCTATTAACGCTACCGTTTCTTCGTCATTCATTGCCATACGTCCAAAAGTATCTCTAATATCCCTGGCTGCAGCAATAGGATCCGGATTTCCGTCAGGACCTTCAGGATTTACATATATAAGTCCCATTTGTACGGCTGCAAGAGGTTTTTCAAGGTTTCTGGAGTGAATATGACCATCTGCATCATCATCCGAAGATACAACACCATGTTCTTTTGGCACACCTTCAGAACCATCTTTATAACGTTCGTCTCCCCCAAGCCATGTCGTTTCGGCACCCCAGTAAACTGATTCGTCCGGTTCCCAAACGTCAGCACGTCCTCCGGCAAAACCAAATGTTTTAAAACCCATTGATTCCAAAGCAACATTTCCGGTTAATATCATCAAATCTGCCCATGAAATCTTTTTGCCATATTTTTGTTTGATTGGCCACAAAAGTCTTCGGGCTTTATCAAGACTTACATTATCTGGCCAGCTGTTAAGCGGCGCAAAACGCTGTTGTCCGGCTCCGGCGCCTCCACGTCCATCTTCTACCCTATAGGTTCCTGCGCTATGCCATGCCATTCTAATAAACAAACCACCATAATGACCAAAATCTGCGGGCCACCAATCTTGTGAATCGGTCATAAGTGCATGCAAATCTTTTTTTACTGCCTCAAGATCAAGACTTTTAAAAGCTTCGGCATAATTAAAATCTTTTCCCATTGGATCTGATAATGCCGAATTCTGTCGCAAAATATTTACTTTTAATTGGTTTGGCCACCAGTCCCGGTTTTTTGTACCGGTTGCCGCTACATGATCTGTACTGCCATTATGAAACGGGCATTTGCTAATGTCATTTGATTGATTGTCCATGATTATACTTTGTTTTTTGTTTAATTATTGATTTTAAGACAGCAACTAATTTACAAACTATCAAAAAAGGTTGTATGTAAGATGAATATTATATTTTTCTACCACAATAGATAAAATCTATTCTAAGCAGAATCTGAAATAATTTCCTTTGATTTTATATAACAATTTGCTGGTGATAATTATATAAATCTACGTAATAATTCTATAAAACTATGATGTATTGTACTTATACATTTGAAATCTACATTACTCTGATGTTCAAAAAATTAATATTTTAATTGATATTTTTTAAAATCTTGTACTTCCTTGTTTGAATTATGTTTTTTTTTCATGCTGATATTTAACTAAAGATAACCTGGAAGTACATTTTTTTTTTGAATATTTCTAACTGCAAAGAGTAATACTTAACCCTTAAGGATAAATTGAATATGTAAAATTTAAATCCGAAGTATTAGATTATATTCATTAAAAATATAAACAACTGATAATAATATAATTATGATTTAAAAAAGTATAAACATTTCTTGTAATCACTTTATAAATTTGTAATTAATAACTATAAAACTTTTTATTATGAATACTTCAAATCACAGAAACAGCAGATCAGACAATGAAGCGATCAATTCTGAAACAATGGAGAATAAAGATCCGGCAATAAATCAACATGAGAATGATTACTCAACAAGTCAGGATCAGGATGAATACAATACAAATCATGACTTTAGTGACAGCTCAGATGATCGAAAAATAGAGGATAATGATGATGTTGATCCTAACTTTCAAAAAAATAGTCCTATCGCACAGGATCTTGACGAGGATTTAAAAAACCACAGTGATCCGGACAGAAGAACTTTAGATGAATATGATGCCAATACTAAGGACAATCCTGAGTATACGGACAATGACGATTTAGAAGATGATGATGAATGATTCTGATCAATAAAATTAAAGGATAAAATTAAAAACCGTTAGATAATTTCTAACGGTTTTTTTATGCTAATTCTGATGCTTTTATTTTAAACATGGCAATTGCAATACATTAGCCCCAAGAGGGAATTCCATTTTTCGTTCCAGTTTTTCGTTATTCAGAGTGATATAAATCTCCATAGAACCTGTTCCTACTTTTAGCGCAAGAATATGCCCTCCGTGTGCTTCAAAATTTTCACCGGTTGCAACACCGTGAATGTGTATTGATGGTTTTTCTCCATCCCAGGCAATAGATCCTGTTAAACTTCCCATCTCTACTTTATTAAAGGTTTTGGGATGAAATTTTTTTTCATTAAAGTCAAAAAATCCAAAAGTAGCTTCCTGCGCAAAACCAATTCCTGTAAAGTTTGCTGAAGGAATTTGTTTTTCTTTGGCCAGATTTTCTATAGATACTATTACGTCGTCGCCTTCTCGCAAAACCATCAAATATCCTGTTGCTGTTTTGGTATAACGGCATTTTGAACTTGTATATTTTTGCTGTGCCTGCGATTTATTTATAAACATGCAAAGCAATATTGCGATTGTTATTTTTTTTGCCTGATCCATGATTTTAATTTAAAGGATTAAATCTTTAAATTAATTCTTACTTCTGTTTAAATTTTACACGATCTCATTTTAGGTTTATAAAATTTGAACAATTGTATATAGTTAAGATTCTATAAAATTTTTAATTTAAGATATAAATACATTTTTCTAAGGATAATTAATTTTAGATATTCACTTATTTACCTAATAGTGAATTATTTAACTTATATTAATTTAAATTGAAGTATTATGCCAGGAAAAGATCCGGGTCCGCAAATAAAAGATAAGGACCAATACGAAGCATTGCGGGATAAAGGCTATAGCAAGCAAAAATCTGCGCGAATATCTAATAGTCAGGGAGCCGAAAAAAGAGGCGGCAAAAGTGGTGACTATAGTGACAGAAGCAAACAAGATCTTTATGAAGAAGCTAAAAAAGTTGGTATTCAGGGAAGATCTAAAATGACAAAAGGAGAATTGATGCATGCGTTGCGCAACAATTAATTTCAAGCCTTTAGAAAAAGTAAAAGGTTATAATAAATTATAGTCTTTTACTTTTTTTATTGACAAAAAAGGCTGTCTTAAAATAGACAGCCTTTTTTTTAATTGTACAATCAGAAAAATTAATATCTTTTTAATTATTAATTTTTTCCTTTTCCTGAATGTTATCTACAGCATTATCGCCGATATTAAAAGATAGAGAAAATCGTATCATATTGTCTAAAGCTGTATTTTGTTTTGATGCAGAACTTAGATAAGACAAATCAAATTTAGCGATCTTGTATTGAAACCCGGCTCCAAGGGTAAAGAATTTACGGTTGCCTTTTTCAGTACTTTCATGGAAATATCCTGTTCTTAAGGCAAACGATTTTTGATATAAATATTCTAATCCAAGTGCCCATGTAACTTCTTTTAATTCTTCGCTAAAACCACCCGGCGCATCCGTAAAAGAATTAAATGCCCCTTTGACAAAACCTGCATTTTGATATTGCATATTGGTTTGATCATTTTGTGGCGACGGAACCAATAGCTTATTAAATTCTACCGAAGCTGCCAATGTATTGTCCTGATCGAAAATAAAATCAAAACCTCCGCCTAATTTCAAATTTGCCGGTAAAAAACTTTCAGATCCTGAATCTCCATTGTATTTTAATTTAGGGCCAAGATTTGAAATATTGAATCCGCCTCGCCAAATACCATTAAAGTTTTTAAAAGCTGTTTCCGGTGTTTGATAATATCCGGCGATGTCTACAGCAAATGAACTTGCAGCATGTGCATTTGCATTAGCTTGCTGGATTTCAAGATTCGAACGAATGTATCTTCCGGTAACGGACATGGCGAACTTTTCGCTTAATTTTAAGGAATACGATCCATCAAATGCAAATTCGTTTGGTTTCATAATTTGTCCTGCATCATCTTCATTTTGTTTGAACAGGGTTTCTCCTATTCCAAAATATCTTAAGCTGAACGCAAAAGCACTTCTTTCATTGATTTTATTAAAGAAATTCAAATTTAATAAACCTGTATCATTTGATAAGGATGACATATAGGGCGTATAACTCAAACCTACGCCCAATTTATTTTCGGCAAAAGGATATTTCGCCGCATTCCATTGTTGCGAATAAACATCTGCAGAAGTTGCAACACCCATATCACCCATACCGGAAGCTCTGGCATCTGCCGAGACCTGCAAAAAAGGAACTGCGGTAACAATTGCCTTATTTTGTTCTTGTGCGAGTAAATTTCCAACTCCAAAAAGTAGTGAAAATAAAAGAAATATTTTTTTCATGTGTATCTGTTAATTGTTTTTGATTGAAATACGTTCTGCGATACAATATTTATTGTTTATGAATTTCTTTAAAACATTAAACTTGTATCGCGACGCATTTCATCATTTCATTATTTACTCCCCTGATCTTTTGATAAATTTGAAAACTGAGGATGTTCCTTCTTTTCCACTAACATGTAAAAAATAAGCTCCTGTAGGCAAAGTGCTCAAATCTAACTGACTGTATGTCTTAAGCTGTACATCGTCGATATTAAACGTGCGTACTATTGAACCGTTAAGACCTACAACCTCAACCACAACATCTCCAGCCCAACGGCTTGTCCATTTTATATTTATAGTATTGATGACAGGATTTGGGAATATATTGAGTTCCGTAACTTCTGACTGGTTGACGATAACTGTTATACGCTGTTCTGCAGTTGCTCCGTAAGAATCTGTAGCGGTTAAAATCAATTCGGTTTCTCCGTTAGAAAGGCTTTCAATTGTAAAACCATCTGCTGTAGCAGCAATTGATGCAATTTTTGGATCTGTTATCGTAACCTGATAGGTCAATTCGTCTCCGTCAGGATCTTTGAAATATTTATTGAAAGTAAAAGCTTCCTGTACCGATAATTTATTGAACACAATTGCTTGTCCGCCAAGTGCAGCAGGACCCTGATTATTGACTACTCTGACTATTATTTTTTGTTCTGTAGTTAAACCAAAAACATCTGTAGCTGTTAAGGTTACTACTGTTTCGCCTGCGGCATGTGTTTCGATTACATATTGCCCCAATTCCTGACCAACTGTTACGGATACAACATTATCATTTGCAGATGATGCATTAAAAGTCATTTTATCACCATCCGGATCTGAGAAATAATCTGAAAATTGGCGCACATCAAAATAATTCAGTTTTGAATAAATTAATTCTTCTGACATAATAGCTATAGGTGCACGATTGGTTTTTAAGACTTTAACGTCCATTGTCATTTCGGTTGCTGCGCCAAGTTCATCAACAGCTTTAAAAGTCAAAGTATATCTTCCTGCAGTTTCATAACCCGGAGCTAGTTTTATGACAATTTCACCTTCAATTATTGCAAATGAAACCCATGAAGGCGCATCTGGAGACTGAACCGTAATTTTATTATTTTCTTTATCAGTCAAGCCGATATTTACTACAACTTCTGAAGCTTCATTTACAATTGCTATTTCATCCGGAGCTTTAGAGAAAACCGGAGCTTCATTAATATGTAATTTTACAGGAACCTGACCCATAGTTGTAACAGGATCATTTGTTCGTATGTTTAAAACGGCATGCTGATCTCCGCGAACTCCATTTGCAGCTGTAAAATCAAGCTGAACTTTATTTGTTTGTCCAGGAGCAACTTCTCCGTCTGAAAGTCCGTTTATAGAAACCCACGCATTCGAAACATAATTTTCTTCTCCCGCTCTTACCATCCATCCGTAACCTGGATACAAAGCTGAATCTTGTAAATCATACCAGGATTCACCATCTGATAATGTATATCTTCCCGGTGTGTCTGTAATTCCTTCAATTGATCCTTGTACAAAAGGCAATTCAAACGGATATGTAAGTACGATATAGAAGTCTTCATTTGGATGAAGTCCTTTTGGTTCTTTTATTGGCAATGTTACCCATTCGCCGGTTTTAACGCCTGTACAGGTATAATCAACATAACCCTGATCTATAATTGTGGCTTCTTCAACATTAGAACCTCCTGCACGTATTTCGTATGCAATTGTTCCGGATGGTTTATCCATAGCAAACATATAAGTTTGAAAATGTGATAACGTGAAACCATCTTTTCCGGCATTAAAACGTGTTGCAGTTGTAAATGGTTCTCCTCCGTCATATCCAAAACGGGTATCTGCAGCTGTTTTATCTTCGTAAGCTAATACTCTATTAAAATTAGGTGCAGCATAAACACTAACATTACCTTTAAGCGCCGGAGTCGATCTTAATAATTTAGTAATATTTGATTTCTTTTCCGCTTTTACAAAAGATTGCGGACGAGACGTAATTCCTGATGGCGCTTTTCTTAAGTAATCAATACTCAATTCGTATTTTAAAGTTCCGCCACCATTCGTATTATCAAAAACAGCATATTGTGTGTCTGTATCTGTTAAATAATTAACGATGCTGCTTACCTCTTTAGTTAATACATTTAAGGCTGGCGGTAATATAACCTCAGCTTTTAGAGGAAGTAACATTTTTGGTATTGTCGCATTGCTTTCTATTACCAAATTATCGTTTACAGAACCTGCTGTTATTGGCGCAAATGTAATTCTGAATTTAGTATTTTCTCCCGGCAATATTGGCGTATAATTACCCGAAAGATCGTTTATGTTTACCCAGGTCCAATAACCTCCGTCAAACCAATCCGGAACAAATGTATACGCTTCGGCAGTATATGCTGAAGAACCGCTTTCTATCGAAATATTTGATATTTGAAGTTTTTCAGCACCTGAATTCTGAATTAAAAATTCTTTTGTATAACTCGCCGCAGGATTCACCATTATTTCACCGTAATTTATTTCGGTTACATTTGATGTAATTATTGGTGCTCCTGTTACCGTTAAATGGATTGGTTTTTCAAGCATTTCCTGATTCGGAACATTGGTGCGCAATTTTAATTTACCATCATATTCACCTGCATATATATTATTAGCATCAACATTAATTTGAGCATTTAATGTAGTTCCCGCCGGAATTACGTGTTTTTCTGCAGGAGTGATTACATAGGCTAAACCTTTTCCGTGGTTTACGTTGGCATGATTAGAAATTAAAACGAAATCTGAACCATCGCCATTTTGAAGTCCGATAGAAGTTAAATTCGTCGTTTGATCTAAACTTCCATTAACCTTATATTGAAATTTCATTGCTCCGTTTTTATAAAAAATAACCTGAGCAGAAGGTGGATCTCCCAAACCTCCAAAGAAATTCACAAAATATTCCCATGAAATAATAACTTTTTCATCATCACTGTAATAGAAAACCCCTACTTCATCTTTTGGATAAGTTGTGGTGTCAAAAGCAGCAAATGTCCAATAAGGCGCAATCACCGTTTTAAACAAATCAGTTGGGATATTTCCGTTCATTACAGCTACATCTTCCGGCTGGTCAAAAGTTAATATTCCGGTAGTACCAATATGTATATCCGTATATTCTTTACCATAATAATTAAAAGACCACGGTAATGTTACTTTTTTCCAATATTCATCAATATTATACAAATCATCGCCTACCGTTAATTGCGTTCCTGTTTTACGAATATCGATCCATTGATAGTTTGTTCCGTCATTATACGTTTCGTAATTATAGGTAAAATTCGGAATAGCTTCAGTGGTGCTTGTTGGTACAGACATTGTCAGCCAGTTATTTCCTGTTGCAACAACTTCAAGATCTGCAATACCGTTATTTTCTATCAACAAAGGGTATTTAGTTTTTTCTCCATGATTTAAAACTGCGGTAACCAAATCCAGATCTGTAACTGCTATTCCGGGCGCATCCAATACTTTTCCTGAAAGCGTGATCGTATGGTTTCCGCCTTTATCATCTGTAATGCGTAATACATCTGATAAATTCGCTATAGCAGCTGTTGGCATCGTAACGTCATAAACTTTACTAAGTCCAGGCGCAATTGTTGCCGTTGTTTCTCCTGTTATTTGAAATTTATTATTATCTAAAATAAATCCTGTAAATGTTACAGGCGCTGTACCTGTATTTTTAATGCTGAACTTTCTTGAAGCAACAGCTCCTTTAAATACATCACCAAAATCAATATCTGTATGAGAAACCGTAAGTGCTGCCGTACCGCCGTTGGTAATATTAACTTGTACCAATGGATTTACCTGAGTGTTTAAAGGATCTGTCGATATAATGTTTAAATATCTGTTGATCGTGCCTTCGTGCAAAGCAGCTGTTTCCATAACAACATCTAACTGAGCCGATTCTCCAGGCAATAAAATTCCGCCTGCATTACTGATAGAAGTAATCATATCCGGACCCGGATAATCAAAGCCCAGCGCCAGTCCGTTGTATATTTTTGTTGGTTTAGTATAATTGTTTACCAAAATACCATCTGTCTGCGCATAATCTTCGATAAGGATATTCATGTAACTTATAGCCTCTTCCGAAAAAGTAATATTGTCGTAGTAAAAACGGATATTTCCATCTGCAAACAATACCATTTGAGCTGTTATTACACCTGAATAACCATCACTAATATTTGTAAATTGTACAATAACTTTGTCTGGTTCTACTTTGTATTGTATGCTTCCGCCAACACTTAATTCAACATAAGTTCCTAAAGGCGAAATATATCCTTTTGGGGTATAAGGCGCGCCGTCTAAAGTTGGGCTGTTAACCGGATTTATTGAATTATCAAATGTTGTAAAACCTTTATAACTTACATATAAGGTTTTCATTTTCTCTGTATAATATGGGAAATCAAATCCCATTTCAAGAGGATAATATCTGTTATCTTCTGCTTTAAAATAACTGGTAATATCTTTTCCTGTACTCGAAATATCCTGAAATTGGTATGCTAAAGGATTCGTTTCTGACGGATAATTTGTTCTGTAATTATAGCCATATTTATGATATGTTCCTTCCCATGTATCACTTGTTCCTGATTTATCATACTTTGGAACAAAATATTTAAGTGCTGCCTGACCTTCATTTTTTACCGTAACCGATGCGGTAACCTGATCTCCCAGCGTTACATTATCGATCAATTGCGTCATTGGATTAACCACTATTTTTGCAGGTTCAGAACTAACTCCAAATAAAATTATTTTTAAAGTTTTAGCACTGCTTCCGGATGTAAATGTTAGTAAACCATTATCGTTTCCTATCGCGCCGGGTGTATATTTTACTTTAAGAAGAACTTCGCTATCTGCTGTAATCTGATTTGGAACTGAACCAATAAGTTCAAAATCCGGATTTGATATGTTGAGAGAAACATCATTAAAATTACCCAATCCGGTATTTTTTACAATGAATTCCAACTCTTTTGAAGTTCCTTTGAAAACACTTGAAAAATCAAGTTTTTCAGTAGATTTAAGAACTGGCTGCTGACCGGAAACATTTAAAGTAACCGGAACTTTTAATTCAGTATTCGTTCCGTCATTCGATTTAAAAATAGCATTTGCGTTATAAGTACCGTTGATCAAAGTCGATCCATCGGCTAAAAGACTTGCTTTTTCTGACCCATGTCCGCTTATTTCTCCATTTTTAGGATCTAAAGACAAATATTCGCCTAAGTATTTATTTTGACTGGCCGCTACGCTAAACCACGCAAAATCATTACTCTCAAGTGCAACACTCAGTGGTCCCCAGGTTTGTCCTGTGTCAAAAGATATAAAGCAATTATCTGATCCTTCGGGTGTGTTTTCGAAACCAATTGCTAAAGGATAAAGATTTCCTGCCGGAATATGCATCACAACCCAAAAAGTTTCGCCTTGTGCAAAATACAATTGCTCGTCCAGTGTAATGCTGGCATAATTTTGAGCTGCACTAAAAGGCGTGTATTCCTGCGCATAAATTAGATTTTCTTTGTTGAGTTGAGTTCCTTTATAAACTTCAAAAACAACCGGACCAAATGCAGGATCTACTTGCAAATAACTTACAATTTGTGTCAGATTAAAACCGTCTGCTTCACTAACCACATATTTGGTAGCGGCTGAATTCGGAATTTTAACATCTGTATCTCCAATAAGATCTGTTGGATAATCACAATAGGTTTTTTCCTGCGGCGTAAACTCAAAAGGTGTAATTCCTGCCTTATTTGAAGCAGCAGCAAGTGAAGATTTTTTTCTGCCAACTTTTCCTAAGGAAGCAACTTTTGTTGTTTTCGACGAAGGATAGTTTATTTTTTTTGCCGAATATGAAAGTGAAGCTTGTTTATGACGGGCTAAAAAATCCCATCTTAAAACCCCTTCTCCGTTGTTCAGGATCGTAATTTCGTGAGTTCCTTTGAAAGAAGTGCTTGCATCAACATTAATTACAATGTCTTTACTATTTTCATCTACATCTATTTTTGGTCCTTCGTTGGTTGTACCCTGAACAATATTTGATAATTCAGACAAATTGTTCCATCTGTCTCCTGAAATTACCGCAAAATAGTAAGGCGTAAGTCCTAAAAGTCCGTTGATAGAATGTGTTACAGCTTCGCCTGGCAAAGCCGATGTTCTGATAATATCATATTTTGCCGCACCAAGATTGCTCTTGGTTATGGGCGAAGTGCTGTAATAAATACGAAAATCAACTGGTTGCGAATCATCTGCATCACTTGGAACTGTCCATGATAAATTGGCAAATTCCTGCGCAATTCCCGTTACGGCCAAATCTTTAATCGCATTTGGTGCAATACCTTCGTTGTTCTGGATCGCTAAAAATGCATCAATATGTCCTGAACCTAATTGTCCTTTATAATCGGGGTTGTGAGAATCAATATCTACCACACCGGTTATCAATTTATTTCTTAATACTTCTGGCGTTAACTGACTTTTTCTGTTCGCCAAAGCAAGCGCCGCAATACCGGAAACGTGCGGACAAGCCATTGAAGTTCCCTGATAATAACCGTATTGATTTTTAGGCAATGTACTTAAAACGCCATTTTTAGACCCAAGATCTGTTTCTCCTCCCGGAGCTGCAATATCAACCCAGGTTCCGTAGTTGGAATAACTGGCTTTTTCCCAGTTTGGTCCAATAGAACTTACCGATAATGTGTTTTCGTAATGTCCCGGATACCAGTCTCCATCTAAGTTGCTGTTTCCTGCGGCAAATATTACGATCCCGCCTTTCATTGGGCTGTTTGGAAAATCTCCTGCTTCGGCAATAAAATAATCAATGGCTTCTTTTATCGATTCATCAAAATTTCCCGGTGCAGTATATCCCCAGCTGTTTTGAGAAATTACAGAACCATTGTTGGCTGCATAAATATAACTTTCTTCAAAACTTCCACCGCCTAAAGTTTGCATAGACATGATTTTTGAACCATCGTTATTACCGCTTCCGCCGGCAACACCACAAACGCCAATACCATTGTTGTTTACTGCAGCAATTGTCCCCGCAACGTGAGTTCCGTGAGGCTCAGCAGTGATATTACCGTTATTTTTGTCAAAATTCCATCCATGAATATCATCTACATAGCCATTTCCGTCATCATCAATACCGGCAACTCCGTTAAGTTCGGCTTTATTGGTCCAAATATTGGCTTGTAAATCCGGATGCTGAATATCTACACCCTGATCGTGAATCGAAACTATAATTTCAGGATTCCCTTTTACAATATCCCAAGCTTTAAATAAGTTAATATCAGAACCATTTGGATATCCCGTTTGTCCCGTATTATTATAATGCCACTGATCCGGCAAATTAGGATCATTAAAATAAGAAGCTGCTGATGAAGTTTTTACAGATTTTGCCGGATTGATTGTTGTAAACTTGTAACCGGACAGTACTTTTTGCTTTTCTGTTTCTGCTGTTTCAATTTCAGCAATTCCTTTGTATTTCAAGGCTGCATCTTTAGCGCTTTGGTTAGCGTCTATGTCTACAACATACCACAAATCGAGTTTATGTTTTCGTAATTTTGCTTCCAATCTGGGATTGGGATTTTCAGGAAATAGCCTGTGCATATTCTTTGCGCCAACTTTTTCAGAAACTTTATCAAAAGCCTGAATTCCTGTCAAAAGTTTTTTTCCTGTACCAACATTCATTTTTTTCAAAGTCTGCGACATTCCTCCTGAAAATTTAATTTTTACAGAACCTTGTTTCACGCCTTCTTTAAAGAGTGCCTGCTGACTAAAAGAAAAAACTGACCACAGCGAAAAAATCAAAAACCATAATAACCGGTTTCCTTTTTTGTAATAATTTGTCATTAAAATTGTTTTTTGGTTAGTTAAAAAATGTTTAATGCACTTGTCAATCACTACTGTTTAAAATTTAAATAATAAACAGCATTTAAAAAACAAAGCATTAAAGGGTTTCAGGGCAAGAATATGGAAAAATCAAACAGTCAGGCTTTAAACCATAGTTACATCTTATATATAGAGAAAAAATGGACATTACATTTGTATAACAACAAAGCATAAACAATTATAAATAAAGGCTTTATGGGATTTATTTTTTGAGCTCCGGCAGATTTAAATTAGAGTCCGAATAATCAATTTACAACATTAAAAAATAGTTTTTGATGGGTTTGCATTCCTTTAAAATCAAAAAAATACAGACTCCATAAAGTGCTGAAAAAGGATTTTTATAAATCGGATAAATGATACTCCCGAAACTCAAAAATTATTCATAGTTTAGCCGACAAAAACAATTTTAATTGAAGCATTTATACTTCTCCATAGCGATTTTTATCTTTTTTTGCGAAGCTCTTTTTTCGCAAAATACTGATCGTTTAAAACTTCAATATGAAAGAGCTTCTGATGCTGATAAAAAAGTGGATTTGCTTATTCAGACCGGACATATATTTGAAAAAAAGAACTTAGATTCTGCTCTGTTTTATTATAAAAAAGGTTTATCGTTCGAAAAAAAAATCACTGATACGATTTTGGCCAGACTTTATTCGAATATAGGCAATGCCAGTCTCCTTAAAGGAAATATTGATATATGTCTCGATTATCAGTTAAAAGCACTCAAAATTTATGAGCAATATCCTCCACAGCAAGATATTGTAAGGGTTTACAATAGTATCGCACTGGTGTATTTTTTTCAGGGAGATTTTTCAAAAGCACTCGTAAAATTTAATCAGGTTAGGGTTTTATTGGATAAAAAAATCATAAAAGATCCTGTAAAAGTTCATATGATTCAGGGTAAAGTGCTTAATAATATTGGTATTATATATGACAATAAAAAAATGGGCGATCTTGCACTTGAATATTTTATGCAGGCCTCTACCCATAGCAAAAAGGCAAAAGATAATGAAAATCTGTCTTCGGTATATTCGAATATGGGTATCATTTATCTCAAAGGAAAACGGTACGATCTTGCCGAAGCCATTTTTATAGAAGCTCTTAATTTGCGAAAAAAAGAAAATAACATATTAGGTTTATGTAAATCGAATTACCATTTAGGAAGGCTTTATAAAGAAAAAAAGGAATTTGAGAAGGCGGAAGAATATCTGCTTCAGAGTCTTAAATATTGCAAACAATCTAATACATCGTCTTCACGGGCATCTGTTTTAGAAGAACTTAGCCTTGTAATGGCCGGAAAAGGAGATTATAAAAATGCTTATAATTATCATGTTGCCTACAAACAATTAAGTGACAGTCTTTTTAATAAGGAAAGCCAGCAAAAAATTACGCGTGCCGAAATGCAGTATAAGTTTGATAAGGAAAGTCAAGCTGCAAAAATTGCACAAAATCACAGGGAACTTGTTTATGCAATTATTGCTATTGGATTAATTCTGGGAATTATTATTGCCATTATTATGTATCGACTTCAGGAAACAAAGGCAAAGATTCAGCAATTGGCAAAAGAAAGTGCAGAACTGAATAATAAAGAACTTTCTTTAAGAGAAAACACTTTAAAAAGAGATTTGGAGTTTAAAAATAAGGAACTCACCACCAATATTATGTATTTACTAAAAAAGAACGAATTCATTATCGAGATTTCGAACAGATTAGTTGCATTAAAAAAGGAGATGAAAAAAAGTGATCAGGAAACGATACAAAAAATAATTGTCGATATTAAAAATGCTCAGGATGATGATATCTGGAAAGAATTTGAAGTCCGTTTTAGCCAGGTTTATAATGATTTTTACGAACGTTTAAATAGTAAATATCCTGATTTAACACTTAATGAGAAAAGAATCTGCGCCTTTTTAAGACTAAATATGACTACTAAAGAAATCTGCGCCCTTACACGTCAATCTTATAATAGTCTGAATGTGGCACGGGCAAGATTGAGAAAAAAACTGAACATTCAGAATGAAGAAATTAATCTGGTTACTTTTTTAGAAAACATCTAGATTTTTCTGAATTTAATAGCCTAATAAAGTTCTCACTTTTGTTTTGTAAGTTTCTCCAATTGGCAAGCGTTGTTTGCCAATAACAATTTTGCCTTTTTCGAGATAATCAATCTTGTTGAAATTAACGATAAAAGATCTGTGAATGCGCAGAAAGTGATCTGAAGGCAATTGTAACTCCATATTTTTCATTGTTTCGAGCGTAATTATTTTCCCAGATGTTGTAAAAAAGATTAAATAATCGCCCAAAGCTTCAATATACAAAATAGACGAAAGATCTGTTTTATGAAGTCTATGTTCTGTTCTCAGCATTAAATGACCCGGACAAATCTCTGTATTATTGTGGATTCTTTCTTTGGCTTTGTTTGCCGCGATGAGAAAACGATCAAAAGTTATCGGTTTAAGCAAATAATCTACAACATCATTATTAAAACCATCCAAAGCATATTCCGGATAAGCAGAAGTAATAATGACTTTTGTTGCTGTTTCTTTTATGAGTTCCATTACTTCGATTCCCCTTATTTCCGGCATTTGAATATCCAAAAAAAGAAGATCCGCATTTCCTTGTAAAACTGCTTTTATGGCCTCGGCAGGAACGATTGTTTTTAGAACAAGCACAAGACCTGGAGTTTCAGACACGTAAGATGCAAGCAATCGTATTGCCGGATGTTCGTCATCGAGAATGATACATTTTATAAGTCTGTTATCTATCATTTTTAATGGTCAGTTTTATAATAAACCAATCTGCTTTTTCTTCAATAATTAAAGTATGATTGTTTGGATAAAGCAAGTCCAGCCTCTTTTTTACGTTTTCAATTCCAATTCCGCCTACAGAATCTGTTTCTGTTTTTGAGATTACGTTTTCGCAAAGTAAAAACAAATGTTCTGCATCATTTTTTATGATTATTTTCAACCAAATTTCATCTAATTTTACCTGACCATGTTTGAAAGCATTTTCTATAAAAGGAACTAATAATAATGGAGGAAGCAATTGCTGATGATCCAAAATATCTATTTCAAACTCAATTGCAGAAGGTTTTTCAAACCGGAGCTGTTGCAAATAAATAAACTTTTCCAGATAATCGATTTCCTTTTCCAACGCAATTTTTTCATCTGCATCATAAATCATATAGCGCAATAATTCGGCAAGATTGGCAATTGCAGGAAGCGCGTGATTGCTTTGTTCATGAACAAGTGAATATATATTATTGAGATTGTTAAACAAAAAATGCGGATTTACCTGCGATCGTAAAAACAATAATTCGGTTTGTCTGTTTTGCAATTGCAGCTTTACATTTTGCAAATCACGGTATTGCGAATATCTGATAAAATAAAAGACAACGCCAAATGCAATATTGAGTCCTATTGGGAATAAAATAGTATAAAAATGATTCCGCGTTCTTAAAGGTACATTTTCTATAAAACCTGTCCAGATAAAACTTAAGCAAAAAAAAGAAACCGAAAGTGCCAGAATTAAAACTAAAATTATCAGCATCTTTTTCAAAGGATAAAACCGATGCAAAATCAAATAAGTACCAAACGCCAAACTGTAGTAAAGCATTATATTGATACTCAATCGAAGCTTATCTTTTAAATTATAACTTTCATGAAGAAAACCAAAACGACTATGAAGCATATCCGGCAGCTGACGCATTGCGAACGAAAGCATATAAAAAGCCAAAAATGTAATGGTAAATAAAAAAAATCTCTTTTTCATAAACACAAAGTTATACTATTAAAGATTCTGATTTTAGAATTTGCAATCGTGTTTGTCGATGTTTTTTCCGTGTTCAACGAAAAATTAAAAAGCGCTTTTCTGTTTCCTGTTTCTTTGATACTAAATCAATTAAACATCACCATGAAAAACCTCATTCTTTATCTCACAACTGCTATACTTTCACTTATAATGAATTATTGCAGCGCTCAGGAAGTCAATTCTAATCTGAAAAATTATTTTGATGTCCTTGAAAATTCAAAACAGCATAACGGAAATATCCTTGTTGCTGAAAACGGGAAAACTGTAATCCAATTTTCTTCCGGATATGCTAATTTTCCTTTAAAACAGATTTCTACAGCTAACTCAAGGTATAATCTTGCTTCGATTTCAAAAGTAATTACTTCAACGGCAATTTTACAGCTTCGGGATAAAGGGAAATTCAAACTTGATGATCCTTTAGTTCTATATTTGAAAGATTTTCCATTTAAAGAAATTACCATCAGACATCTTTTAACGCACACATCTGGTTTACCGGATCTTGAACTGTTTGAGGATTTGGTAAAATCGTTTCCCGATACAATTATTACGAACCGAAATGTAATTCCCGAACTTCAAAAATGGAAACGCGGTTTGTATTTTAAACCCGGCGATGAATTTAGATATTGCAATACCGAATATAATGTACTGGCGCTTCTGATCGAAAACAGAAGCAATTTAAAATTCGAAGATTATCTGAGGAAAAACATATTTCGTCCTGCCGGAATGCAGCATACTTACGTGAGTATTTATCCTGATTTTACTAAAAATGATAAATTGGCGGTTATCGCACATATAAAAGCGCATCCCGGATATGATGACAAATATAGCCCTGCCGATTCGATACCTCGATATAAATACCTTAACTATAACAACAATGGTACTCTTGGACAGGGAAATGTAATAACGACAACCGGAGATTTATTGCTTTTTGATCAGGCATTTTTTAAAGGTAAATTAATCAAAATTACATCTGTTAACGAAGCTTTAACTCCGCTAACGCTTAACAACGGAAGTCATTATTACAGCGACAGAATGGATACGCTTGACGGCGAAGGAAAAATGACATACGGATTAGGCTGGGAAATATTTGAACAGCCATTATACGGAAAATCTGCAGGTCACGGCGGTTATAAAATTGGTCTTACGACATTTTATTGGCACAATATGGCCAAAAATCAGGTAGTTTTGGGTTTTGATACTACTGCCGGAAGTGAATTTGGTCGGTTTATGGCTTCTTCAATTGCTATTTTAAATGGAAAAGAACCATTGGAATTAAGAACTTCAAAATCACTCGTTACGCTTTACGGAACTGCATTAGTAAATAATGGCGTTGATTATGCTGCCACGGTTTTAAATGCATATAAGGGAAACAAAAAATATTATTTCAGTGAATGGGAAATGAATGAATTGGGTTATAATCTGTATTATATGTCAGCATTTAAAGGACATCAGGAACTTGCTTTGGAAACATTTAAACTGGCCACTTTTCTATTTCCCGATAGTTTTAATACGTATGACAGTTACGGACAATTATTAATGGAATCGGGCAAAAATGAAGAAGCGGTCAGAATGTACAAAAAGTCGATTGAACTGAATCCGGATAATGAAGAAGGAAAACAGAAACTAGCGCAATTGCTAAAAGAAAAATAGTTTAGTGTTTTAATCTTTATGCTTTTGAATCCATAATAAAACTCAAGGTTTTTAAATGCATTAAGAGTTTCTTACGTGTTATTTCTTTTATAATTTTTATTGGAGGTAAATACTTTTAGCTACTTTTATCACAGCAAATTTGATTACTATTCGGTTATGAATAAAGTATTATTAGTTGAGGATGATCCAAGAGTTGCGTCTTTTATTACAAGAGGACTTGAGGAACATTTATATGAGGTTAAGACGATTACAAAAGGTTTTGAAGCCATAAAAGAGGTGATGGAGCATGACTATAATATTATAATTCTCGATATTATGCTTCCGGATATTACGGGTTTTGAGGTTTGTGAAGTCTTAAGGAGCCGAAAAATAATTGTTCCGATACTTATTCTGAGTGCACTTGATACGCCACATGAAAAGGTGAAAGGATTACAGGCCGGAGCTGATGATTATCTGGCAAAACCTTTTTTGTTTGAAGAACTTCTCGCCCGAATTAATGCACAGCTTCGTCGCACAGAATTCAGTAACGGAATTTTGGATTTTCAATCCTACGCCGGAATCGAAATCAATATGAAAGAACAAAGCGCCACTAGAGACGGAAAAGAACTTAACCTCTCATCACGAGAACTGAAGCTTTTGATTTTCTTTATGAAAAATCGCGAAACCGCTTTATCCCGAGTTGCAATTGCACAAGCGGTTTGGAATGTTGATTTTGATACCACGTCAAATACGGTTGATGTTTATATTAATTATTTGCGAAATAAAGTAGATAAGAACTTCCCTACTCCGCTGATTCATACTATAAAAGGTACCGGATATATGCTCAAACAAAAGAGTTATGAATCTTAAAAATAAGTTAGCTGTCAATTCTACTTTGCTTTTTGCATTGACCGTTGGACTTCTTATGGCTGGTTCTTTCCTCCTTTTCAGAAATCATATGAAGGATCTTTATTATGATAATCTGGAAGATCATGCTATGACAACTGCGCTTTTTTATTTTGAAAAAGATGAGATTAAAGAAATTAACAGCAAGCGTTATCACCAAATTGAGATTCAATATAATCGAATCAATAATGAATCGATTCGTGTTTATGATGCCAAAACCAAAAAACTTTATGTTCATGATACTATTGATATCAAATTAAGTGATCAATATTTAAATGCAATTACAAAAAATAAAATTCTGCATTTTACGCTGGATCACAGACAATTTGTTGGTTTGTTTTATAAAGACAATCAGGGCGATTTTATCATTGTAGTTTCGGGAATTGATCGAGCCGGAAACCGACAACTGGAAATTCTTGGTTTTATGTTTTTGCTGTTTTATTTGGCGGGAATTCCGCTGAATTATCTTTTAGGAACTTTTTTGGCCAGACAAACTTTTCGTCCTTTTACAGATGTTATTGCAAAAGTAAATACAATAACGACAGAAAATCTTCATTCGAGATTAGACGTTCCGCAAACAAGCGGAAAAGGTGAAATTAAAGAATTGGTTACGACTTTTAATTATCTTCTGGAAAGACTGGAAAGCGGCATTATGATTCAGAATAATTTCCTTAAAAATGCTTCGCACGAACTAAAAACGCCGCTGACCATTATTATTGGAGATATTGATGTTTCGCTGCAACAGCCCAGAACTAACGAACAATATGAGGAAATATTAAAATCGCTCAGAAAAGATACTTTACATTTAAAAGCTACTTTAGAAGGACTTTTGGTTTTATCCGGATTAGAACTTTCAGAACCACAGCAAATGGAAAACATCAGAATTGATGAAATTTTGTGGAATGTTCTTGAAAAGAAAGCTATTGAATATCCGGAATCTAAAGTTTCTGTAAATCTGAATGCGATTGCTGATCATGAAGATCTGCTTTCTGTTTATGCAAATAAACACCTGCTTTTTATCGCGATTTATAATATTCTGGATAATGCGATTAAATTCTCATTTCCGGCGCAAGTCGAGATTTCTGCTTTTTCTGATAAAAGAAAACTGTTGATAAAAATTACAGATCACGGACCCGGAATTTCGGAACGTGATAAAGATTCTATTTTTGATCTGTTTTTCAGAAGTGATCATACGCGCCATATTCAGGGACAAGGATTGGGACTTTTTATTACAATGCAAATTCTTAAACTTCATGATATAAATTTAATCGTGGAATCTGAACTTGAAAAAGGTACTTCGTTTTCATTGGTGTTTCCTTAAAGAGTTTGCTAGATTTTTTTTGTTTCACGCAGATTTTGCAGATTTAAGCATATTAACTTTTATTTTTTTTCTGTCTCGCAGATTTGGCAGATTTAGCAGATTTTTTTTACCAATTAGATCTGCTAGATCTGCAAAATCTGCGTGAAAAAATTCTTAACCCAAAGTAACCACAATCTTGTCATCCCGAGGTACGAGGGATCTCCGCAAGAAACTCCGCAAGAAACTCCGCAATCAAAATCGTCAATCATTGTAGAGCTACTTACGAAGATCCCTCGTACCTCGGGATGACAAAAATGCGCAGACTACTCTCGCAGATTTGTCAGATTGAGCAGATCTAATTCTAAATTTGATAAAATCTAATTGGCAAAAAAAATCTGCTTAAATCTGCAAAATCTGCGTGAAAAAATTCTTAACCCAAAGTAACCACAATCTTGTCATCCCGAGGCACGAGGGATCTCCGCAAGAAACTCCGCAATCAAAATCGTTAATTTTTGTAGAGCTACTTACGAAGATCCCTCGTGCCTCGGAATGACAAAAATGCGCGGACTACTTACGCAGATTTTGCAGTTTGAGCAGATCTAATTCTAAATTTGCTAAAATCTAATTGGCAAAAAAAAATCTGCTTAAATCTGCAAAATCTGCGAGAAAAAATTCTTAACAAATTGCTACTTTACGTTGTCCTTTTTTACAATGCGTAACATTTACGTAACACTCTAATCTTTTTCTAATCTACTTCAAATGTTAATCTAATCTATTTAATTTTAGCTTTTTACATAAATAGCTGATTTTAAAGAGTTCATTTAATTTCAACCCAATAACACATTCGTAATTCTACCTTAACAATAAATTGTTTTATGATTTTAAGTTAACAAAAGCGTTAAATCTTATCGAAACAAACTGGGTTTCTTTGTCAAATAAAAACTAAAAACAACATGACAAAACTCAAACTCTTTTTTTCGGCTTTCATGCTTCTTGTTATGGGAAACATTTTTGCCCAAATTACAACCTCATCTTTATCTGCAAAAGTTAATGATGGTACAAGCCCACTTAGTGAAGCTGAAGTTACGTTAACGCATTTACCTACTAACTCGGTTTACAAAGCTACAACTGATAAACAAGGCAGATTTAGTTTCGAAAATTTAAATGCCGGCGGTCCTTACGAATTAGAAATTAAAAGTTCAGCCACTAAAGATTATTCTAATGCACAAATATTTTTAGCACTTGGCGATAATGATTTGCCAACAATTGTGGTGAGCAAAGCTGATAATAATGTTCTGGAAGAAGTAGTCATTACAAGTTCTAAACCTTCTTCTAAAAATAACGGAACCAATATTAATGAAAAACAGGTAAACGGACTTCCGTTAATCAACAGAGGAATTCAGGATGTTACCAAACTGGTTCCTCAGAGTTCTAACAACTCATTTGCCGGAACTAATTTTAGATACAACAACGTAACTATTGACGGTTCTATCAATAATGATGCGATTGGTTTTAGTCCTTCTTTGGGTGGACAATCCGGAACTTCGGGAATGCCCGGAAGCAGTACGCGATCCAATTCTATAAGTCTTGACGCGATACAGGATATTCAGGTTTATATTGCTCCTTATGATATTAAATTAGGAAATTTTTTAGGAGGAAGCGTAAATGCTGTAACCCGCAGCGGTACAAATGAAGTGAGCGGATCTATTTATAGTTATGGCCGAAATGCCGCTCTTACAGGTCCAAATAACGCTGGTGATGGTTCTAAAATGCCAAGTTCTTTTGGAGATTATCAGGTTGGTTTCAGATTGGGTTTGCCAATTATTAAGGATAAATTGTTCTTTTTTACGAATATGGAATATGCTGAAAGAACTGATCCTTTGTTTTATAATGCGGGACAAACAAATTCTAACGGAAAATTAACGTCATTGGTTGATAACGCTACAGCGGAACAAATTTCGAATTTCGTTAAAGCAAACTACGGATTCGATCCGGGAAGTTATGGAGCTTACAACAACTTTGCAAAAAGCCAAAAATTCTTCAATAAATTAGATTGGAAGATTAACGACAAAAATTCTCTTTCGTTAAGAAACAATACGGTAATTTCTCAGGCTTCAAATTTAGAGCGTGATGCGGCAAACTTCAGATTTTCAAGCATGGATTTTACGCAGAAAAACCAATCTATCAGTACGGTTTTAGAATTAAAAAGCCATTTTAACAGCCAATGGTCAAACTCATTTATTGCCAGTTATTCAGCCATTAAAGATTATCGTGATCCAAAATCAAGCAATATTATGTTCCCCCAAACAGAAATTGGTTATAACGGAGGAACTATTTTCTTAGGAAATGATCGTGAAGCAACTGTTTTTAATATGAAACAAAACACAGCTGAAATTACAGACAATCTTACGTATAAAACCGGAAACCATACCTTCTTGTTTGGTACGCACAACGAATTCTACGATATTAATTACGGATTTGTAAATGCCCTTAACGGAAGAGTTTCGTACAAATCCCTTGCAGATTTCATGAATAAACTTCCTACTCGCGTTCGTGGAACGTATCCTTTTGACGGTTCTACAAGAGATGATATTTTCAATAATCCGTATGCTAAATTCAAAGTAAACTTATATAGTGTTTATGCACAGGATGAAATCAGAATTGGTAATAAATTAAAAGTTACGCCAGGTGTGAGAATCGATTATACAGATTTACCAAATAAACCTAAATTAAGCCCGCAAGTAGAAAATTCTCCTGCAGATCCTAATTACGGTAATACATATACATACACGCCATTAAGTCAAATCAAAAACAATTTTTTCAGCACGGCTTTAGTTTCTCCAAGAGTAGGATTTACGTATAACGTAAACGAAGATAAAACATTGGTTTTAAGAGGCGGATCCGGAGTATTTACAGGGAGAATTCCGTTTGCATGGTTAGGATATGCGTATTATAATGATGGCGTAGGTTACGGAAGTTACGACAAAAATAACCTTACTCCTGCTCAGGTTGCAGCAGCCGGCGACCCTTTGGCAACTGGCGGTTTAAACGGTTATCATGACGCAACTCCAAAGGTTCAAGCCGATTTAGTTGATAATAAATTTAAAATGCCGGCAGTTTTAAGAAACTCATTGGCTATCGATAAAATCATCGACGGATATAAATTTACAACCGAAGGTATTTATACAAAAGTAATTCGTGATCTTGAATTTCAACAAGTAAATAAGTTAGACAATCCTACTTATTTTTCTTATGACACGAATCATCAAATGCCAATTTATGCAGCGAATATTAATCCTGCTTTTTCAAATGCTTATTTATTGTCAAATACAAGCAAAGGATACCGATATAGCATTACGGAGATGATCTCAAAAACATATGATTTTGGCCTTAATTTTATGGTGGCTTATACGTATGGAGATTCTCGCGATGTTACAAACGGAATTCGTAATTCTATGGAAAGTAACTTTCAAATGAACCAATCGTTGACACCAAATGATCCTCAATTGGCGACTTCTAACTTTAATATCAAACATAGAATTGTTTCTAATGTAGGATATGCTGTAAAAGTGGCTGACAACAATGTTTTATCTGCTAATGTGTATTTTAATGCACAATCAGGAAATCCGTTTTCATGGGGATTTGTAAACTCAACAATTGCAGGAACAGGACAAGCAGCCGGATTGGCTTATATTTTTAAAGATGCGGCAGAAGCAGCTAAATATATTGGAGTAAGTTCAACAGGAGTTCCTTCAGCGACAGCGGCTCAGCAAGTTGCAGATTACGAAGCTTTTATCAATGGAAATGATTATTTGAAAAGCAGAAGAGGAACTTTTACAGAAAGAAATGGCGATGTTACACCATGGAATATTCAGGCAGATTTGAAATTAATGGATGAAATTAAAGTTTCAAAAGTTGGTACATTCCAGATTTCTTTCAGCATGGCAAACATCGGAAACCTTATCAATAAAGATTGGGGAAGAAGTTATTTTGTTCCAAATACATACAATTCAACAGCAAATCTTGGGTTAACAAAATCAGGAAATTTAGGCGGAGTTGCTACTGGCGATCCAACATATACTTTCCAAAAACCAACATCTGCAGCTTATAGTATAGATCAATTAGCCTCAAGATTCCAAGGACAACTTGGCGTTAGGTATTCGTTCTAAAGATTGTGTTTTATTTTTTTTTATTGTCCCCCAGTTTCGAGCGGTTGAAACTGGGGGATTTTTTTGTCTGATATAATTCCGTTATTAATAAAATTTTCGGAAAGAAAAGTCAGGATTATGCATTGCTATTTCATTCGTGGCTGTTTCAAGTTGTGCTTCAGTGGCATAAACAATCATTTTTTGTTCATAGTCATTGATCGCATCTTCTATGGTTTCGAATTTTTCGTTGGTTAGATTATCCGATAAGATTAAGGCATCCAATAATCCTATATTTGCACCCTGACCGGCGAATGGCGGCATTATATGTGCAGCATCTCCAATAAGCGTTATGGGCAAAGGACGATTGTTTTTCCAGGATTTTTCTATCGGAATTTTTCTGGTTGGCCAAATAACAAAAGATGATGTTGAACGCAATAACTGTTTGTAAGTTTCATGCCATTCTGAAAATCGACTTAAAAGAAATTTACTAATACTTTCATTATTCTGAATTTCCTGATCCCAATTTTCCGGTTTTTTAAAGATTACATTGTAACTTAATACATTGCCGTTTTTAGGATTTGCAACTAATAAATTTCCTTCGCCTGCAATCATTAATATGTTATCATTGCATAATTTGTAGAATTCAGGACATGTAGTTTCGGGCTCAGATATTTCACCCTGAATAATCAGAGTTCCGGTATATTCAATTTCTGAATCTGTAACGTATTTTCTCGCCTTCGACATTCCGCCATTTGCTCCAATAACGAAATCTGCTGTTACACTTTTTTCATTCTCAAATTGCAAAACCCATTTTCCGTTTTCTTCTTTTAGATCTGTAAATTTTCTATCCCAGACCACTGTATCCTTTTTGAGGCTATTTAATAATAGTTGTCGCAAATCGTTTCTGTTTATCTCAGGATTATCGTGTTCTTCTTCGGCAGAAAGTTTTTTAGAGAATAAAATTTCACCATTTTTGTCGGCTATAGTTCTTCCCATTGGCTTTGCCATTGCATAATAATTTTCAAGCAATCCGGCAGCTTTCATGGCGTCTTGTCCCGTACCTTTATGCAGATCAAGTGTTCCGCCCGAAATTCTGGTTTGTGCGTTTGTGTCTCTTTCGTAAACCGTTACGTCAATTCCTTTTTGCTGCAGTAATCTTGCGAATGTCAGACCGACTGGTCCAGCGCCAATAATGGCTATTTTTTTATTTTGTAATAACATGATTTCATTGTTTAATTCTGAATACAAAATTCAACCATGTTTATACATTAGGATTGTATAAATGCGACAAAATCATTTTCTGATAAGCAGTTATTTAGTAAAACTCTTTTATAAACTAAATATTAAATTGTACTGTAATTTCTGTTCCTAATCCAATTTTAGATTTTATTTCGAAATTACCTTTTAAGGAATTTGTTCTTTCTTTAATATTGGATAAACCAATTCCTTTTTTGACTGTATTAACGTCAAATCCGATACCGTCATCAATAATCGATAATTTTAGAATATGATTATCAAGCAATTCAACTTTTACATCTACTTTTTGTGCATTCGAATATTTATGAATATTTAAAAGTGCTTCCTGAATTATGCGGTAAAAATTTATTTTATAGATGTTCTGAATACTTTCCCATTCAAAATTTTCATCAACTATATAATTAAATTCTGTTTTACTGATATCTTTTTGATCCTTTATTAAATTGGATAATAAGGTATTAAAATCGCTGCTTTCCAGAAAAGAATCGTGACTTAAATCATGCGATATCATTCTGATTTCATTCTCGATATTCTGTAATTCAAAAATATATTGCTTTCTTTTTTCGATAGTTTTTTCATCAACTTTCGAATTAAAAAAACCTAAATTCATTCTTACGCCATACACTTTGTTCATTACACCATCGTGCAATTCTCTGGCGATTTTGTTTTTTTCTTCTTCTTTTGCACTATTAATTTTTTCGTTTTGCTGGCTTAGAAGCTGGTATATTTCGTCGCTGTCATTTTGCTGCTGTTTTACAAAACGCAATTCTTTGTTCTTATATTTAAGATAAATGAAAACGAAAATTCCAGACAAAATCAGGAAAAGTCCAAAAGAGAAAATTAAAATATAAAAGTTTTTTCGGGTCAAAACCTTATTTTCGTCTTCAACACTTGCCGTTTCATATTCTATTCGGGCATATTTGTTACTAGTCCTGCTTTGAATACTATTTATACTATCGCTAATATTCATGTATTTATTAGCATAAAATAATTTTTTCTTATCTATTTTGGCAAGCAGCTTTAATGTGCTTAAAATTTCATTTGTATTTCTTATATCAACTGCAATTTTATAAGCTTCTTTTAAAGTTTTTAAGGATTTTAAAGTATCATTTTGAGATAAATAAAATTCTCCTAAATGAATTTTTTTATACAAAATATCAGAATTATACCCGAGGCTATCCACAATTTTCAGAGATTCTAAAAACATAGATTCTACATTTTTATATTCTTTATTTTTCATTTTAGAATAGGCCAAATTTGATAAAACACTAGCGTATAAATGTGGCCATTTATTTCTTAAATCCTTGGTTAACAATCTGCCTAATTCTTTAATTGATTTAGAATATTGTCCTTTTAAATCATATAAATTACAGATATTAATAACAGAAGCAACATTAAACGTAGTTATTTCATCAATGTCTGTATTATTTCTCTTGAGCATTTTTAAATTTACTAATGCCAATTTATGATACTTTAATGCCTGATCATATAAAAAAAGTTTTTCTAAACAATTACCCATCAAAGTATTGCAAGAATATTGCAATTTTATATTATTTGAATATTTTACATATTTCAATGCTTTTGTTACTTCGACTTCGCATTCGACAAATCTTCCGTCGTAGAACAAAACATAGGCTTTGTTAAAATGAATTCGGCCTAATTTTTTATAATCATGAATTTTGAGATATATTTTCTGAGCCTGCAAATAATAGTAATAAGCGCTGTCTTTTTGCGAGTTTTCATAACAATCTCCTATATAACAAAGAGATTTAGCAATTCTGGAACTGTCATTTTCTTTTTGCGATAATTTTAAAGCAATTAAACTAGACGTATATGATTTCTTTAAATTATTTAAATAATAATATTCTTCTCCGGTTTTTAAATACAATTCCCTGACGATCGAATCATTATTCTGATTTTTTAGAAGTGCAACTATAGAGTCTAAATACTTTTCTTTTCCAGATCCGGAAATTGTATTATAATGTTCAGTATTAAAATTTACACTTTTCTTAGAAACCGGGATAAGTTGTTTCCTCCCCAATACAATGAAGAAAATTACTGCAGTTATAAGAATAACCAGATGGTAAAATTTTAAACGAAACTTCAAAATAATATTTATATAATGGAGTTCAAATATATGTAAATAAAAAAGACTACATACTTCGATAAAAAGTAATATAGTCTTCTCTAATTAATCGAAGCTTTATTGTTTTCCTCCTTTTGGATTAAAAGGATCTCCTTCTTGTTCTGTTGCTTGTAATCTATTACTAACACTCAGGGAATCAATTACTTTTAGTTTAGCATCTTGTTGGATATCAGTTTCAACTATTTTTATGTCTTTTTGACTAATCCCGTTAACATCCTGATTATCATAATCATCTGTTGTACATGAATTCAATAGTAAAACTGTTGCAAAAATTATAAGGAGCAATTTATTTTTCATAGCATTTTTTTTATGTTTTTGCAAAAAAACATTCAAAAAAGTGTTATTTTTTACGGTTTTACCGTAATATTGCGTACTTTTGCATAAATTTCAATTAAAATGCCACTCAATATATTGATTGTAGATGACCATCCTATGACGGTAGATAGTTATGTAAACCTTCTATCGGACGAATGCTTTGATACAGTCGAACCTTTCTTTCTTAAACAGTATAATTGCGAAAGCGCTTATAAAAAAATAATACTGCTTGAAAAGCAAAATGTTAAAATCGATTTTGCAATATTCGACGTTAACCTGCCTCCATACGAGGAACTTAATATCTCTAATGGTATTGATTTAGCTTTATTAGTTAGAAAAACGCATCCTGACTGCAAGATTTTACTGCTAACCATGCACACGGAAGCTTTTATTGTAAACAGAATTATAAAAGGAATATCACCGGATGGATTTATTTCTAAAAGTGAAGTCAATTTTGAATCGTTTCCTACTCTTTGCAAAAAAATTCTATTAGGCGAAATTTTTTATAGTGATGAAATAATTAAGTCACAAAAAAAACTGATGCAGAAAAACTTAGATTGGGACGAATACGACAGCCAAATTTTAATCCTGCTTTCTCAGGGCGTTAAAACGGTAAATATTCCAAATCATATTCCGTTATCGATGAGTTCAGTTGAAAAAAGAAAAGCAAATATCAAAAGTCATTTATTGTTAGGAAAAGGCGGCGATACTGAATTAATTAATAAAGCCAGGCAATTGGGATTTATATAATACAACTTCAAAAGTGTTCAGAATCCAGGAACACTTCACTTATAAGCAACACCAAAGTAATACTTACTTTGGTGTTTTTTTTTGGATTTTTTTTATCGGATAGCATACAATGCAGCTTTCAATAAATAGTATTATTGAATATATCGGCTGCAAAAACCTCTTAAAAGAATCGCTTCGTTTACTTGCTTTACAGCTTTGTACAGTTTCGGAACATAGCTGTTCAAGTGGTGTACATCTATTTTTTCCAGAAGAACTTTCTGCCAATCTTTGTAATCTCAAAAGGGAACAAATGAAGTAATTAAGATGAAAATGAAAGCCCCAGCTATTGAAATCAAACGTTGTTTCCTAATGACAAGAAATTATTGAAGACTTATAATAAACATTGAATGGAACAATTTATCTACCCAACTCTTACCGCATTTTTTGCCGCTTTTATTACCTGGTTATTCTCGATGAGAAAATCATTAGCTCAGGACAGAGCTGCCGAACTTGACAATGCTGTAAATGCAGTAAAATATTATCGCGATCTGCTCGATGATATTACAGCCCGATTGACGGCTGCGACCGAAACCATTAAAAAAATGGAGATACAACATAGAGAACTAATGGTAATCAACCAACAGTTAGTTGATGAGTTACAAAAATTCAAACAATTAAACGGAAAACAATAACTATGACCTTAGCTCAAAAAACATTAGAAATTGCTATCGCGCAAATTGGCGTACAGGAAATTCCAAAATACAGCAACTCAGGCCCTGAAGTTGAAATTTACCTGAAAAGTGTAGGACTTACCAGAGGATATTCGTGGTGTATGGCCTTTATTTATTGGTGCACCCAGAATGCTTCGGCACAAACCAATTTAAAAAACCCATTGAAGAAAACCGGAGGTGTATTGGATCAATACAATTCAAGACCGCTTTTGGTACAAACTATTCCGCAAGAAGGCGATATTTTTATCCTTGATTTAGGAAAAGGTTTAGGCCACACGGGAATAGTAGAAAAAGTAGCTGACAACATTATTCATACAATTGAAGGAAATACGAATGATAACGGCAGCCGTGAAGGTTATAAGGTTTGCAGAAGAAAAAGAGAAATCAAAACCGTAAAGGGATTTCTAAGATTGTAAACTAAGATCTGTATCATCAAAAATTCAACTAAATCATATGAATAGAAGTTTAAAACGAATTGTTTTTTTGTTTTTTTTAGTCTTAGTTCTGGTTTCGTGCAGCAGCCCAAAACCAGTTCTAAGCGAAAACAAAACGCATACTGTTACCATAAAAGAAACATTGCATGATACTGTTTTTACAATTGAAAAAGACAGTAGTTCATACAGGGCATTATTAGAGTGCCAAAACGGAAAGGTAGTTTTTAAAAATGTTACTCAAGCCGAACCAGGGCGTAGCTTAAAAAGCCCAAAGGTTCGTCTTGAGAACAATAAACTAACTGTCGATTGTGAACTTGAAAAACAAAAGCTTTATGCTTTTTGGAAATCGCAACAAGTTAAAGATGTAGAAGTTAAAAACATACAGACAACAAAATTCATTAATTATTTAACCTTTTGGCAAAAAGTACAAATCTGGTTAGGAAGAATTTTAATTTTTGTATTGCTATACTATTGTTACAGATTTGCAATGAAATTTAAAAATCCTTTCTAGGACAAATATTTAAAATTAATTCTAAAATTAAAACCTGCTATCTGCAAAGAGGTGATTTATTGTGGCCACAACAGGAGCGGAAAAATATTGTAAATCTCATCTCTGGTCCTACAAACAATTTCCGGGACCAAATGTAAAATACTTTATATAGAGTTTGCATAAAAGTGAAATCTTATCACTGGTTCCGCTCCTGAAATCATCGGGTAAAAAAATATAACATCAGGAATTGTTATCGAATTTTGTTTTTTAAGACTGATTTTGTAGAGGAAGTTTTGAAGAATTTGGTAAAAATGACAATTCCGATTGCCGCTAATCGATATTGGCAAATCATTGGGGAGTTTTGTCCTTAAAGATTGCGGCATTGATGTTATCAACTTATCATGGTTTATTGTTCCTGCAGGTTTGTAACAAAGTTACCTCAGGAACAAAAACCAATTAATTTCATTAAAATTTATGTTGACTGTGTCAGCAAATTTTCAATCCAAAACAACTCATAAATGTATTCAGATTGATGCTATTTGAGATCATAATTTTTATGATGCAATTTAAAAACGTGTGATTTTAACATTTAAGGGTTATTCTTTTGAAAAAGTTTAACCCTTTTTTAATAAGAAAAATAACAAAATGTAGGATAAAAAAGACATATTTATTTTTTCGAATTCCAGTATATTCTTAAAAAGAGCCAAAAAACTGACAATTATAAAAAAAAAATACTATAATTAACTCTCAAAATGACAAATAGTTAGCTTTTTTGAGCACTAAAAAATGTAAAAGATATTTCGGTTTTTACGGGAAACCTCAAACTTTGAATTATGGCGATTCCGAATTTTACTACATCAAACCTAAAAACATAAACAATGCCCCCAAGAAAATTAGAATACATCAAATTATTGCGTAAATTATTTCTGGAAGGAAAAATTTGTATTGAGCTTTTGGAAGCTCTGTTAATTTGCGAAAAGGAATCACTTAACTGATTTAGTTGATTTCTTTAAAGAAAGATTTTCAATCTCATCAATGATGTTTAGCCCGTCCTCAATCTCTTTTGCGTTCTGGGCTTTATTTGTAGGGAGTTGTGTCGTCAAAAATGCGATTTGATTTTTATAAAAATCTATTTGCTCATTCTGAAATTTTAATTTTTCTTTTAATAAATCATTCTCTGATACTAACATTTTATAATGCAATGACTCTTTATCATCTGAATTTTTATCTGCTGCATTTTTAGATGTATGTTCAGTACTTTTTCCTGCTAAAAGAAAATCGAAACTTATTTCGAAAACTTCATGCAGTTTAACTACGAAATCAAGTTTAGGCAATGTTCCTTTCCTGTAATTACGAATATTGGCTTCACTTGTACCCATCGTTTTTGCAAAGGCACTATTATTTCCTTTGTATTCTTTAATGGCTATGTCATTAATCTTTTCATTTATAATACTCATAAATAACGTGTTACAAAATAATATCGAAAAAAGTTTCGTTTTTATTTGTTTATTCGAAATAAGTTTCGATATTTGTTTCGGATTTAAAAACAAAGTTAATAAAAATTAATGGAGCATATTAACAAAGTTCGTCGAAAAAAATCAATACGGCAGCCTTGCTAAAAAGTGTAATTCACTGATATATAAAAAGTCTTTGTTGACATAAAAGAAAATACTTAATCTATAACGACAATTAAAAATGACAAAATCTCAAATAGAGGCAAAAATCCTGGAATTAGAAACCTGGTTAATAGAAAACCCACATAGCTCTGAACGTAATTTAATAGAATCAGATTTAAACAAATTAAGAACCGTATTATTAGATAAAAGTCATGAATAATATTGAAATAAAAAACCGAATTGCAGCGCTTTATCTGTCACTTCAATTTTGTACCGAAAAAATAAAAACATTTACGGTTGGCGAAAGAATTTGCATGAATCAGGAGCGATTTCAGTGGCTGCACATCCTTTCTAATCCGGAAGCTGAGCCAAGATTAGTTTCCAATTTAATTGAAACAAAAATACAGGAAACTATTAATTTAATTAAACTATATAACTATAAACCAAGTAGTCAGGATCCTTTTGATTACGAAAAACCAGAAACCGATTTATTAAATGGAAACAACTAACAGCATCAGTACCATATTATTATTAGTTTTTTTGCTAATTATTACAAACCTCAAACCTATTCTATTATTTCGTGAATGGCTTAATTTTAAAATAAACACAACCTTTAAACAATACAAAAATGAGCGTAAAGATAAAACCGATTACAGATCATAAAAGCTATGAAATAAACGGCCGCTTGATTTCAAAAGATTTAAATGGAAACTGGATTTATCAAGCGAATTTATCTCATAAAGAACTTCATGCTTTTGCTCAGTATGAAAGTATTGTTATTGAAAATCCCCGATTCAAAAAACACACCAAAGCAACCTATAAAGGTTAATTCTATGCCTCTTAGTAATTCTGTCATTTCTTTGATATAATTAATTCTTCACTCGCCTATTTACATTCATTATTAAATGATTACATCGTTTAATCGCACAAATTGTTTCAAAGATTTCTTTAAAACAATAAGGACAACTATGCTACAAACTAAACACTAATTCAACTATAATAATTATCCTTTAATCTTATGTCAATATCAACAAACCGAAGTCTGGGCACGCAACGAAATAAATTGTTACGCTATAAACTCATTAAAGATCTTTATTATAAACACAAAACAGAAGATATTCCGACAACGGTTGTCTGGCGCAAATACATTTGTCCGGTCTACCCTATTTCACGCACAACATTGTACGAAATTCTGTGTACTGCCGTAACTATCGAACTAAAAAAAGTTGAGGACGAAATCAAAAAACAAGCTAATAGTTGATTAGAAAGTCCATTAGATTTTCAATAGCACAAATCACTTTTGATGATTTTATAAATAATCAGTCATTCACTTGCTTTACAACTTTGTACAGTCTTAGAACGCATGAGTACAAGCGCTTTGCAGCTATTTTTTTAACCCCGGTTTTCGGTTAATCTTTGTTCTCACAAAAGTGAATAACCTCAAATAACAAAGCAAAAACTCTTCTCTGACATTTTATAAAATCAATCCTAAAACATGACCAAAAATCTAAACCGAATTGTTTTTTTGTTTTTTTAGTCTTAGTTCTGGTTTCGTGCACTAGCCCGAAACCGGTTCTAAGCGAAGACCAAACAAAAACAATTACCGTTAAAGAAATTTTACACGATACCATCTTTAAGATCGAAAAAGACAGCAGTTCTTACCGAGCCTTATTAGAATGCCAAAACGGCAAAATAATCCTAAAAAATGTTACTCAAGCCGAACCAGGGCGTAGCTTAAAAAGCCCAAGGGTTCGCCTTGAGAACAATAAACTAACTGTAGACTGCGAATTAGAGAAACAAAAACTCTACGCTCACTGGAAATCCCAACAAACTAAGGAAGTCGAAGTAAAAACAATCAATACCACAAAATTTGTCAATCAATTGACCTTTTGATAAAAAATGCAGATTTGGTTGGGGAGGATTTTTTTAGTGGTGGTGATTTTCTATATCACTAGATTAATTTTCAGATTCTACAGGTTGCTTTAAAAACCATAAATACAAATTTTTAAATAATTTCATACTTACAATATATGTCTGCACCGTCTCATTTTTTCACAGATTCAGGAGGCTTTACACAAAGCCCGGCTCAATCTTTTGGACCTGTTAATAATTCTGAATTTAACCTGACTTCAAAATTTAGTGTCACTACTCCGCAAAAAGCTTATTCGATCTGTAAAGGAGTTGTTTTAGTACAACCACAAACAGGAAATTCAGATAAGGTAAACGTTATTCTTCGTCCCTACAAACAACCTTTTCCGGGATTGAATGTAAAATACTTTATTTATCGAGGTTTAAAAAGAAGTGACTTCTTTACTACAGATACTGATCCTTTAGTAAATAAAACTGATGGAACACCTTCTGATTTTATTACCAAAATAAATATTGATTTTGATGCTTTTCATGGAGGCCGAAAAGCCGCAGATGGCGTTACTGATTTACCGCCACCTCCATTTACAGCCAAATTTATTGGTTACGATGAAAGTATCACAGATTTAACAATTCCGCTATATGCGTTCTTTTTTAAAGAATCAGAATTTGTAGCAGCTGATAATACTTTTGATGAAAAGGATGATTTTGAATTGCCTATGATCGACATTGGTAAATCATTAGGAAGGTTTGCTGAAGGCGAATGCGGAATTGATGTAGTCTTAAATTACGGAGATTACAAACATAACTTTGATAATGGTGAATTTCTTTTCAATTTAGAATATGCCCGTAAAGCTGAAGCTAAAATTATCCTAAGCGGTACTGATATAAATAAAAAATTATTACGCGAGCAAAGTACTCAATTTATTGATATCGCAGCTTTCTATGGCTTATTTGTACCGAAAGAGAGTGTAGGTATCACAACATCAGGAACGCTAACTGAAAAAAAAGGTTCTGAAATATACAACAGCATTATTAGCAAATTTGCTACAAAAAACAACTGGTACATTTATATCCAAAGTGATCGCACACGTAGTTATGACTTTTATGGTAATTACAAAATAAATTCACCAGGAGTTAACAATCTAAAAACGGGATTATTTGAAGATGCAACAACCAAAATTGTTCCAATGACGGAAACGCAATACGGAACTTTTGATTGGCCGGTTTTAGTCAATACACAAGAACAAGCAACCTCAGTTACGACAAACAACTTGTATTTGCAATTAACAACAGATAACAACAACAATGTTGCACTATACGGGCAAATTGGAAAAATAGCTAACGCACAAAAAGATAATTTTATCAATGCTGATGGTTTGCGATTACCTCCTGATGAAGATGGTAATTATCAGCTTTTAACCTCAAATGTACAGCTTACAACTCCTGCCATTGCAGGTCAAAATATTGCAACACTAAGTATATTACTTTATCAAGGAATAATTAATACTTACGAAGCTAAACAGGTTTTAGATGAAAATAGTAACTTGATTGTACAATTGGGACAGGCAAACTTTTTTGACGATGTATTTAGTTTAATATCTGCACAGCCTTTATTGAAATTAAGTGGTAATACTAGTTTTTCAAAAATGACCTCTGAAAAATTGAACCTCATCAACGAGTTTTACGACAGAAAACAACAAGGTGTTTCCGTAGTACAAACGTTGACTGTAAATGATGTTATCGAAACTGGGATTGACGAAATTACTGCAGTAGATCGGGTAATCTATCTTACTGAAGCTGGCGATGTCATGAACAATGCTGTATCTGCAACAGGAAGCACAACACCAGATACAAAAACCAGTGCTTCTGCCAGTGGTGCGGTAACCAAAAGTAAAACGTACGAATTACCTGAGCCCTATTATTATAATCTAAAACAATTTACAGATAATAATCAAACTATCAACGGAATAACACTCAAAACTCTTGATGGATCGACACCTAACAAAATTATCTTGGGATTAACCAAAGTAGAAAACGAATTTATAAAAGCAAAAATTACTCCTGACGTAAAAAATCCACGTCTGTTTTTGATTGACCTATTTGAAGATGGTAGTGAATTGATTTCTCCTGAGAATATAAAATACCAAAAATACAAAGTAGCTATTGTAGCTGAAAGTTCAAATGGTGAACGAAAACTTTTTGAACCTGACACAGATGTTTGGGTTTATTCACTCGACAGGAAATACCACTTTAGTAAAGACTATTGTGAATATGTAAAAGAAGACCCGAAAAAAGAATTAATGTTGGATTTAGATTTATCTTTATAATGGAACAAGCTGCAATTTTAAAATCAGGAAATGTTATCAAACTAACTGGTTTAACCAATCCCAAATATACTATATATGGCTTTTTAAATTCATTTGAAGCTGTTATTGATGGAGTTACAAAAAAATTCAAAGAAACACTGGTAACTGATTTTAGAGAAGAAGATCAAGTAGGACAAGTAAATAAAGATGTAGTTGGTGGTTTTTATGAAGAACAATTTTTCTTAGAATATCTTATAGATAAAAATAAGCTTTACCAATTAAAAGATCATAAATATACTTTTAAATTTGCCACGGCAGGAGATGAAATAATTGTTAGAAAATTAAAAGTCGCTTTACCATATACTGATTATTGTAAAATTGAAACCTATAAATGGATCTATCAGCCTAATATAGAAGTTATTGATTATGGAACCTGGCAAATTACTATTCCTTCTGGAGTAGTTCCTAATCCTCTCGAAGGAGAAAATGTACAATTGAGTACTACTGCTATGCAATTTTATACTCAAAAAATCGGATTATTTGTAACTCCACTTACTGATATAAATGATAAACAATCGAAAGCTTTTCTATTTGCGAAAATTGGTATTTTAATAAACTCAATTGAAAAGATATTTAATTTAATCGAATTAGATACAAATACTGATTTTGGTCAATATATAAATAGTCAAAAATCCGAATGGAGTACACAACCAATTTTTGTAAATCCAAGTGTTGCAGTCTTAGAAGACTATATGAGAAATTTAACTAATTTCTATAACAGTTTTTATGCGAATCAAATTCTAATTAAAAAAGCTCCTAAAAAAGAACAATTTTATTGGCTAGCAAAATGTCTATCAGCCGAAGCATTAGCAACTGTTCCTACGAATGATAAAATTGACTTACTAAAAAATATAAGTGGTTTTAAACAATACATGACAGAACTTAATGGTGGAGAACAATTAGCTTTAAAAATAATTGAATCTTTCACTTTTGACTCTGTTTCTGCATCAGAGAGAAATGATTTGCTATATGCGTTAATGCAAATACAGGTTTATCAAATTTCAAATGTTTATAAACAAAAAGATACTTTTGATACTAAACAAACCCTTTTTGAAATATTGTATTCAAAAATTGATGATGACAGAATCAGTAGATATACTATTGGTCCACTAGAATATATTGTTGGTTTTCTAAAAACTAATGACAACAGGAAAAAATTTATTCTAATGTTATACAAAATATGGAAATCCTCAATGTATAACCCAAAATATGCTGACCCGTCTTATACATTACCAATAAATGTTTTTGGAATATATCCTGAGTCTTATTATATGAAATTGAATACTGAAAATGGTAATTCAAGTGCTTTATCTGCTTTTTATAATCCTGAAACTTCTCCTGCATTATTGGTATATAATGCTTCTAGTAGCAGTTCGACTGATTATTATATGAGAACAACAGGAACTGACTACATATTAGGTGATCTCGAAGGAAAAAAAATAAAAATTCATCAAAAACAAACAACTTACACAATAGAAAATTCTTCAAAAGAAAATAATTTTCATACAGATACTTTTACATCATTATACGGTACATATGAATTGTATCAACCAATTTCAATTGTAGGTTTTAAACCAGATTTAGATTTAGTGGAAACTTTTAAAGATCCTGAGACTGGGGTTAACTTAAACGATCCTTTTCCTAACATACCAGTATTCTTCTTATATTATATGCAAGATTATAGTGACTTAAAAAAGCTAGATTTTGGAATTGTTCTTGTGGCTGAAATTGCTTTAAATTTAACAGGTGTAGGAGCTTTAAATGATTTAAAATATTTTGGCTACTTGTCTAAAGCAAGGTCAGTTTGGACAGGAACTGCAACAGCATCAGAAACTGTATTGTTTTGGAAAGCAGTAGAAGGAGTAAATGCTACAGTACAATTTACAGCAGATAATTTATCAGCAATTAATAATTATTCGAATAACACAACAACAGATCCAGATGTAAAAGAATTCACAGATAAAGTAAGTGTATTATTTGACATTCTAACAATTGTGTCCTTAGGTACTGACCCAATTATGAAAAGAAAGCTTACTAATGCGGCGGCTGAAGTAGTAGCGCAAGAGGCTAAATTACTATCGTTAGGAAAGAGTCATGGATTAAGTTCAGACACTATGGATGCGATTAAGTCTATCTGTGATATTGAAACTTTGACAGATTTGATGCAATTAAAATTAGAAAATTTACCTTCATATGCAGGAGATAATATTTTAACTAGATTTAGTACTTTTACAAAAGAGGAAAAATATGAATTTTTCGCCAATTTTTATAATATAAGTAAAGAGGCTGATTGGACAAAAATGAATGTTCAGCATACGAGAATAGTAAATGGTATTACTCAACAATATAATCTCGTAGATATTTGGAAAAACGAAATTAAATTTTTAAAAAATCAAAGAACTATTGAGCTTTTAGAAGGGTTTCAAATTATAACAAATGAAAGTAGATTATTAGAACATATTCATAAAGGTCATGGAGGACTAAGTTCAGGAAAACCATGGGTAACCGGAGCACACAACTTAGATTTGTTAGATGGAGTAAGATGGAGATGGGCAGATGAATCTTCAGTTTTGACTGATTCCAAAGGGTATAAATATGGTAAAATACAAAGAAATATGTCAGATAAGGGATGGACTGGTGGAAGACCTCCTACGCCTTGGAAGACTAAAACAGATGAAACAACATTTTGGAAAAAATTTAGTAATAATCCCGCCGAAAATATTCAGCGTATAAATGAAGAAATGTCATTAGCATTCTCAAATAAGAAATTTACACGCTTTCAATATGATCGCGATGGTATAACAATAAAATCAGATATTTTTCATGGCTTTGCAAGTGATGGTAAAGAAATTGAAATAATTTTAAAACATGGAACAAATCAAATAGTGAGTATATATCCAACTTTTACTAAATAGTACAATTTATGAGCGCATTAGAACAAAAAAAAATAAAATTTATAAATAAAATAATTGATGGTAGAGTTTATAAAATTGCTACAGGTGGTATTGGACATATTCAATCAATAAAAAGTATTGATACCTTAAACAATTTTATCAACATGACAAATACTACTATTAATGGAAACTTTAGTAGTATCGATGATCCAGATGTTAGTAGTAGCTATGAAGTTGCATTTATTACACCAAATGGAATTGAAATAATGGATGAAGACGTTGAAAATGTCGTTGACTTAGTTCCTTTACAAGAATTTAAAGAAATATTAATCGGTTGGAGAGATTTTTTATTGACTCCACCATTAAACGGAGCTAAGGTTTAAGATATCTTACAATAAGATTATTTTTAAAAAATATCACAATAATGAAAAACGAAAAAATTATAGAAGTTATTATTGACAAATTAAATGATGGTTATGATGATTATGAAATTGAAAATTTTTTAGAACGACAAGAAATAAATTTAAGTGAATTTGACGCTTTAATTGAAGCAGCTAAAAATAAAATCTTAGAGTATAAACTAAAAACGTATCCCAAACAAAATAAATTAGCATTCATTGTTTCTCTATCTTTGTTCATATTGTTTTTTCTTTTTTTCCTGATTATCATACCATTATTAAATGTTGACAACGGAATAATTCTTCTTTCAATCTTAGGAGCCTTTGCTATCAGTTTATCTGGATTTTACTCTATACTTTATTACAAAAGTTGGGAGAAGAATTTTATAGAAAAGGTAGGGAAACCAAAATTAAATCTACAAACCTATTTTTTGGTTTCTAGCTTACCAACAGTTTTGTTTTATTTCATAATTTCCTGGAATTTTTTAGAAGGCCCTGGACATAACCTTTATAAATTAAGTATAACGACCAAAGTATTAAAATTGCTTTTCCATTAAGATACACATATAGTCTAAAAACTGCTTTCCCCTCTTTACAACTACAATAATTAAGTAAAAGCAAATTTCACTTACATCAACCCAAAATTTAAGCCTCAAAAAAGGAACTTGTCTTCACAAGTTCCTTAGGTTTTTATTGGGAAATTTTATCTCTCTACATAAAACTATTAAATAAAAGTCATCTACAAAAAAAGATTTATAATAAAAATAAAAGTGGTAGAGCGATAATAAAACTGTTTAATAATTTAAACAGAAAATCTTAGTATAACAAACCAAAAAAGCATTTTTTTTCAAACCATTAAGGAACTTACACTACAAGTTCCTCAACCCTTTTATTGTCTAATTTCTGGAGACAAACCTAATGCCTCTTCCGCTTACTTTACAACTCTGTAAAGTCATAGAACATCCCTGTTAAACCACTAAGCACAAATTTTTTAAACATCAAATTTAGGCTGACTTTTACAGTATCAAAAGGAAAAAACGCTGAAAACAATCAAAATTAGCAGCTTTTTGAAGTAGTATTTAAGCCCGAATAAATTGTGGCAAACCCTATAAACCGAATAAATGGATTAATTATTTGATTGCACAGATTGGTGGTAACAACTAAAATTTAATCATGCAAAATACGAACAAAAATTAAAGTCAAAAAAAAATAGAATATGCCAACTAATCCAATTACAGCGGTTCCAATTCCTACAGCTACAGCAAGATACTATCCTCGATTATCTGAGATAGTCACTGTAGATGATTTACCCGAATTTTTGTCATTTGTTGAAAATGGTTTAAATGCCATTTTTGATAAAATACATTATAAAAACTTACAATACTCAAAAGGTTACCGTGGTGACTCGGCCTTTTATAGTCTTGATATCGTAACGAGCAAAAAATTGGCTCTTCCATTACCTTTTGGTTTAGGTCTTGTACTTAATCCTGATTTGAAAGATGGCGATTCAGACATCTCGTCATTTCCGATCACGCTTGAATATCAATGGGAAATCCTGGCATTTATTAAAACGTTTAGTTCTCGTAGTTTTTCGTTTTCACTTGAAGATTTTTATGCTGTAGGTCTACAAGTTTTCCGTATCAGCGAAGAGCAGGTAATTGCCCACATGCTTAATATTTTTGTTGAAGCTGCTGACGGAATTACAAAATACGAACAGCTTTTAAAGGACATTAATGATTTAGAAGCCATTACTCAAGATCCAACATACCAGGAATTAGAATTCCCTACAGGAGTTGAGCAATCTATTTCAAGTGTAATCTCACTTATCAATAATAATCCAAAAATTACAAAATCAATTCCTTTGCTTTTGTTTGCGGTTTATATTTTAAAATCAGATTTAAGCGACACTAAAAGCAAACTTCAGGAATTCTATAATATTATCGCTCCGGATGGTATCGAAGCTCATATTAGAAGAATTATCACGCCAAAGGCAAAAGCGACTCTTGAGTTAAGTGCCGGTATTGAATTTCCTCAAACTATTTTAAGACCTGTTGCCGCAGATGGTTCTGCTTATGGAAATGCTACTACAAAATCAATATTTGTATTTGCTAAAGCACAATTGTATGCAGATACAGAAGCTGGTATTGGTTATCAGGTAGAATTGGCCGGTACATTAACTCCGCCACATGCCATGATTGGCAATACTGGATTAATTCTTGAATTAGACACTTTAAAAATCGATTTAAGCAAGAAAACCAACATTCCGGAAGCAGATGCAGATGGACGCCCAAATGATTTTATTGGGGTTTATGCACGTGCCGTTTCAGTTACTTTACCTTCAAAATGGTTTCACGGGGATGACGAAGTTCAAGGAAGTACTGCTGCAACCTTAAAAATTGGTGCTTCTGATTTATTAGTAGGTACAGGAGGTTTATCCGGAAATATTTATCTGGAAACAGTACCTCAGGTTACAGGTGGTGAATTTCATTATTTTGATGACAAATTCGATTTAATTTATCCAGTCACGATGTTCAAAAAAAATGAAGAAAGTGATAAAATAGAAGAAAAAGAAATTGCTGATTATGAAGAGTTAACTACTTTTTTACTAGAATTAAAAGCTGCTAAATTACCTTATACTTTTAAGTATCCGTTAGCATTAAAAACAGTACCAACATTAGTAAATGCAAATGTAAAGGCCTCAACTCCTTATACATTTGACAATGCTAAGGACTATCAAAACTTTTTGTCGCAGCTTATTGAAAATACGCTTTGGAAAACCTTAGGTTCACCTAGTAAGGGATTTAAAATAGGTTTCAATAAATTTGATATTTCGTTTAAGCAAAATAAGGTTATTGGTTCTAATATTAAAGGCCAATTAATCCTGGAAAAATTTAAAATAAAGCAACCAAATAAACCGGATATTCCTTTTGTCGCCCATCTTGAAGGGCATTTATTTGATAACGGTGACTTTAATCTTACTGCTTCATTTAATAAAGATAACGAGCCTAGAGCAACGCTATTAAATGTGGTAAACTTCGACTTTCATAGTTTTGAACTCGGAAAACAAGATAATGATTATTACATAGGAACTTCTTGCTACGTATCTTTCCCAGACGGATTAATTAACAAATTAACAAAAGGTCAGGGTTTTGATATTGAAAAACTTCGTATTTACACGGATGGTAGTATTGAAGTAGAAGGAGGTTCTATCCCAATTCCTATTAGTTTACCTCCGCTGGATCTTGGACCGGTTCAAATGTCGGTAACCAATATCAATTTTGGTTCAACTCAAATTAATGGTCGTAAATATAATTTTTGGGGATTTGATGGTGCTATCAGCATCAATCCTTTAGGATTAGATGCGCGTGGGGAAGGTATTAAATATTATTATAGTACAGAAGAAGGTTTTAAAGATTCTTTCATTAGAATTCAGACTATTGAAGTCGATTTGATGATTCCCGGAACAGCTACGCCAGAATCAGCTATGGCTATTATTCATGGTATGATTTCGCTTCCTGAGCCAGGAAAATCTCCAGAATTCATGGGAGAGGTTTCTTTAAAATTACCAAAAGCTAAAATTACAGGAAGCGTTGGAATGCGTTTTGCACCTAAATATCCTGCCTTTTTAGTTGATGCGAGTATTGAATTACCTACTGGTATTCCGCTTGGATTTGTTTCGATCACTGGTTTCAGAGGTTTATTAGGATTTAGATATGTGGCTACTAAAAAAGCTGCCGGATTAACAACAGATAATTCGTGGTACGAATTTTATAAACATCCAAAAGCGGGAATCAACATTAGAAAATTCAGTGGTCCACCCGACTCTTTACAATATGACTCACCATTTTCTATTGGAGCTGGTGCAACCTTTGAAACTACAGGAGGAAGTATTTTAACACTTCGAGCCATGCTGTTGCTTTCTCTTCCTACATTATTTTATATTGAGGCAGGATTAAGTGTTCTTGGTGACCGATTGGGACCTATCGAGAAAGATCAAAGTACACCTCCGTTTTTTGCAATGGTTGCCTTTGGAGATGATTCATTAGAATTGGCTGCCGGAGCAGATTTTCAAATGCCTGCAGCTGGTGGAGAAATTATTAAAGTACATGCTTTATTAGAGGCTGGGTTTTTCTTTAAAAATCAGAAGCCATGGTACATTAATATCGGATCTAAAAAAGATCCAATTACAGCGACAATCTTAACCCTATTCGTAGCTAAAGCATTTATCATGCTGTCTGGTAAGGGAATTGAAGCCGGTGCCAGATTAGACTTCAAACTGCAGAAAAGCTTTGGTCCTGCAAAAGTCAAATTATGGGCTTACTTAGAAATGGGTGGGAAAATTTCGTTCAAAGGTCCTCAAATGGGTGGTTATATTGCTGCCGGAGGAGGAATTCAGATTAAAATCTGGATCATTAATGTTGAAATTGTTTTAGATACCATATTCTCTGTAGAATCATTTAAACCATTCCTAATTTATGCTAAACTAGAATTAAGTGTACGCGTTAAAATTGGTTTTATAAAAGTACGCAAAAACTTCTTAATTGAACTGCAATGGGATATTAACAGAATTGTAGACCGCACGCCATACAGCCCACTTCCAAAAGGAACATATGGAGATGTTAATGACAATAGAACTGCCGATTCTGTAAAAGGGGTACATATGCTTACCAATCAGGCTTTCTTACTTAATTATTTCGATCAGAAGCCTGTTAATATAAATGGAATTACTAGCAAAATTCCTTTAGATACATACATCGATATTAAAATGGCAAAAGGATTATTACCAAATAATAGTCTTTCTAAAATAATTGGTGGATATACTGCCGATGCGAAAAATTATACCGATATAAAACCGCCTGAAGCAACATCAAAAGCGGGTAGAAAAATTCGTCAGGTAAAACATGAATATGCTATTGAATCTATTGGAATAAACTTCTGGAACGGAAGTACCTGGGTGCCTTATCATCCTTTTGAAGCCGTTCTGCCAGAAAGTTCTTCAACAGATCTTGTAAAAGATATACCTTGGGCACAATGGCAAAAAGTAGCTGATCAATACGATAGTATTCGTGTATTGGCAACCAATCCATTTTCATTTTTAAGTGCAGGTGAACCTGGCTGGCATGCTCCGGAACAATACGGAATCACGCCTTCTAAGTTATTCTGTGTATCTGATAAGATTTCTCCGGAGTCTACCAATTTCTTAAACAAAAAAATTGGAAAACGTTATTATGTTCCAACTCAATATGAAGCAGATAAAATTAATGGATTGTTCTTTAAACTCGTTGGAGAATCTCCGGAAATTGTAGACGGCCAACTTACAGAGGGTGATTTTATGAGCATTTCTGCAGAAAGCAATCCTTTTGGTTTTAGAAGATCTCTTTCATTCAAAAACTATGATAAACTGGAAATTATTTTCCCTGAGTCTGCGATCGAACCAACTTTAAAACTTACAACGCATGCCAAAACAGTAAAAATCAGCGCTTATACTTCTGTTTTTGACGACAAGGACAAGTTAGCTCATTATGAATTAGTTCAAATCAGTAAAACTGCCAACTCAGCGGCTGTAAATGAATTGACTTATACTAAAGCTGAACTGCAAACTGCAATAAAATTATTCGACAATCAAAGTGATGTTTTATTAAAAAAGAAAATCGATAAAATTGTGATTAGTCCTGTTGCAGCAAATGCCGAGGGTATTTTAGATGTTAGAAATAAAATTGCTGCTTTATTCAACGATACTTATGCTTCAACTGATGGCGAATTCATCGTATCTGAACCTAGTGATTTGGATGCATATGAGGATTTGTTAGCACAATTGGCAGTATTAAAAGCTGATGCCGGTAACGATAACCCAACCGGAACTTCTGAGCCATTGACTTTCACTCGTTTTTATGGATATAAAGGAAATGCTGTTTATTCGTTTGATAAAATTTTCAAATACAATGATACTTATTTAATTTCATTTCATCCAACTCCAAGCACCACTGTTATAGCACAAATTGATCCTAAAGGAAATCTGTTAAGAGAGCGTTTATTGAATGGTTTAGTAACATCAATGCAAGTTGTAAATGATAATTTAGTACTTACTCAAGCTTTAGATGCTACTCAGTGTAAAGGAATTGGTGAAGCAATTATCAATGATAATTTTGTAGTAGGCTGTGTAAATCCTGCCGCAACAACTGCCATTATTGAACTTGATTCTGAATTAAATACAAACTTTGGAATGCAGTATATGAATACCTATTCTACAGGTTTCAACAAATTGCTGCCATTGTTAAATAATGAATTGCTTTGGATTAATACGCTGGAAACTGAAACTTAAATTAACTGGGTTAACGGAACTGATCGTTCTATCGTTCATCGTGTAAAAATCGACAACGAAGTGGCTATTAAAGTTCTTCAGCATAATACTACTGATTTCAGTCTGATTACAAAAAATAAAAAAATCATTCGCTTCAGTATTAATGCAACGACTAGAGCAATTGCAGTAACGGATACAAAATTAGTTTCTGAAGCATCAATTTCTGAAATTACAGACGCTGTAATCGCAAATGGCAAAGTCTTACTTACCGTTAAAATGACAAACGGAAAATTTGGATTAGCTCAAATTGACGGAACAAATATCAAAATTGTTAAAAACGATATCATTTTTGATTCTGCTGTTTCTTTATCTAACAACACTTTGGCTGACAATTCGGTTATTGCATACAATCAAAAATATTTGTTTGTTTTTAATACTTCATTAGAACTTACAAGATTAATTGAAAGAGGAAGTGCAGACGATAATGCATCTATTATTGGGATTCAAAATGAACCTTCGGAGAATGAAATTTTAATGCTTTCTTCTAAACAAAATGAAAAAGGAATTTATTTCTCTTTATTTAATGATCAATTTGATAACTGTTCTTTACATCCCGCAACAACTGTTTCGGTTGTTTCATCTGCGTCTGCTCTTATAGCCTCGACTGCAAATCGTACAGAATTAGATATTGTTAGTAAATATGAATATAAAAAAGCACCAAAAGTTTCAAAATTATTAACGATCAATAGTATTATTTGTTCAGCCGGAGGAAATTCAGATGAAGACAATGAATTAGATTACACGACTTATATCCAACAAATTGAGTGGTTAAGCAAGGAAAGTACCATGCACAATTTAACCATTCCGGGTTCTGATGCTGTAATTGCAGATAATAAAGCAATGGAAGCTGCCATTCAAAATACGGTTCAGCCTATTTGGAGACCAAATTCAACTTATTGCTTAGAATTTACCTTAACAGACAGAGTAGATGATAAAGACACCACGAAGTTTAATTACTATTATGGTTTCAAAACCTTAGGACCTGTAGGCCACTACCCTGTTGCGGATCCTGTGGTTCCTGCTGGTCAGGATGCACCTGCTAAAAATGAATTAACCGATTTATCAAAATCGCCATTGACTTCGTTAAGACAATATTTAGATTACAACCGCTCCTACCCTAATGCTGATGGAAGTTTATTACTTTCTAAACCTTCATTCTACGGGAATGAACAATGTAAAGTGTCGCTGTTCTTTAAAAACCCATATGTGTACCATATGCTTACAGACTGGAGGCCTTATGGAAATAAAGAAAAAATTGAAGGTGTTGTAAATCTTATTATCAAAGATCCTTTAAATGATGTTCTTATTCCATATCCGTTACCAACAGAAGCGACAACATATCCTAAAGCAGAATCAGGTAATGCAGCATGGGTTGATGACAATGATCCAAGAATTCCTTTAAATATTCAAATGTTGCAAAACATGATTAAAGGAAGTCCTAATCTAAAATGTGAAATTCAAATTGGAGATGCTTTAAAACCAAAATCATATGGATATGAGGTAAAATTAACTGATTTAAAACCTTCAAAATTATATACTGTTTTAGTAAATAATTATTTTGATGATAATGAAAATAAAATTCAGGATAAAAATGAAAATGTTCTGATACATCAATTCGGATTTCAGACATCGCGTTACAAAAATTTCGCAGAACAAATACACAGTCATGTAATTGAAGAGAAAGATGAATTGGGCGCTGTAATTAATTCAAGAAAAGCATTATTTGATGTTAAACTTAGTTTAGTTCCAGATCAAATCCAGGCTTTATCTGATGTTGTAGCTGGACTATCAAACACTTTAAGTGATTCTATTGCATTGAAATACCAACATAAATTTGATCGTGCAATCGAGGGAATTTTAAAATTATCTCCTCTTGATCCTGCTCAAAGAACCGAAGTCAATCGTATTATCGATACCAATACCGGTGATGTCGTAGCGCTTTTAATTCGTAATCCTGAACCTTTTAATATTCCTAAAATTCCATTAGAAGAAATCAAAGATTCTATTTCGGTAGTTGGTGGTACTGGATATACTGTACTGCATTCTAAAGATTATTCTCAGGCTTTAGTTATGCATACGAGTAAAAAAATCACCGAAACTAATTTGGACGTTCAATTTGATTACAGAATGTGGAATGATCAAGCCAGTATTCCGTTGACAGTTTCTGCTGACAAACAAATATTGTCAATAGCATTAGAATTAGAAAATATAAATCTTTAAAAAACAATAAATAATGAGTTCTATAAATCTACAAGAAAGCCAATCCTCAGGCTGCGAAACGTATATCGCTATCGTCGTCGATGAGTCGGGTTCTATAAATGGAAACGAAGCGCAGCAAATACGCGATGGGCTGACTACATTTATCAATTCTCAAGCTCAGAGTAATATAACGCTTTCATTAATTGGAATGTCTGATAATGATGACACTTTAAGATCTGATAATGTTATTCAAAAAAGAATTTCGAGTAATAAAGCTGAATTTTTAACCTGGACCAATTTATTTGGTTCAGGCAGGGCTAACAAGCAATCTGATCACTGGGCATCTGGTTTAAAAGCTGTAAACAATTTATCTGTAATTCCGGATATTATTGTTATCGTTACAGATGGTATGCAGGCAAACAATCCGGATGCACTTAAAGCTTTATATGGAGATTTAAATCTAAAATCACAGATTTTTGTATACGGTGTAACAAGTACAGTAAACAATGCTACCGAATTAGTTACTCCCCTTACCTCTTTCCTGGCAAAAACACCAGTCTTAAAAAACAACAGTATTTCTATTCTGGATTCAGATTATATCAGAGTTCCTGATTTTAGCACTTTAGGCAGCGAACTAAACCAGCTTAATACGGATTTATCCGGCAGACAAATTGGTTGTTTGCCTAATGTAAGCATTATTCAGAACAAATTGGTATATCCGGTTTTTAGAAGAGGTTTAGCCGTACATCAAAGTGCAGGAACTCTGGTTCTTAAAAATAAAAGCCGAGTTGCCCTAACTTTACCTGCCGGAACAAGAATTCATGATGCAAGTAATATTGATGGATTAGTTTTTAAACTTGAAAGTGCCGTTACTATTGCAGGATCATCTCAGCTTGAAGTTGCTATCAGAATTGACGGAACGCCTTTATTAACCGGAAATTTTTCAAAACCGTTTGTTATTACTAAAGTTTATAATCCTCTGGGATTCAGCATCAACTTTAATGTTACAAAAGAATTATACACTGTTGTTATTGATCCTGCTAAAACAGCTTTACAATCTACAAGTTTGCAAATTGCTGCTGCAGGTTCTAAAGGACTTGACAGTACAAAAGGTATCCATCTTCGTTGGATTTTGGCTGGAGAATTAGGCGCAAATCATCTTCCAAAAGGAGATTTATATACAGGAGCAAATTCTAATTTTAACAAATCAAATGATTTCGTAAAAGTATACAGGGCCGCTTATACTAAATTTGCACATAAATTAGACTTAACAAAAAAGCCTCAGTCTGTAGATAGCCGTAATGCATTATGGGTTTATAAAACGGGATTAAGGTCAATCTATGTCTATTTTAAAAACAAGGCAAAGTATCTCATAACAAGAGCTAGTATTGATCCTCTGTTAAATCCATCTGGTTTTATCCAGGCTTATGGAAATGAAATCATTGAGGTTGAAAATAAAAGTGAATTATTCTTTGCCGCTGAGCTAAAATTTAATTCTGCAAACAACTCAGGTATTGTAAAATTAGAAACATTATCTGTTGCTGAAAATACCATTGCTGCACCAAAAAGGCTTAGTAATCGTAAAACTTACTCTTCTACACAGGTAAATACAATACGTGTTGTTGCAGAAAATGGAAGAATTATTCGATTTAAGGCAAGTAATTGTTTATTAAGCGAAATCAATTTTGAATTTTATTCTGATTTTATCCTAAATGCAAATGAGAATGGAATTTGGGACCTGAAAGGAAAATATGCTTTGACTACTGATGATAATAAAGCATTTGAACAATTAGAACCAAAACTAAATGCTGTTCACGGAAAATGGTTGAAATTTAATGATGGTGAATACGTAAACGTAAACAACTATAAAGATAAATGGAAACGTACTACTGCCGATGATGATAAAAACATTAAAGAAGTTGTTCAGAGTTATTTAGATTTAAGTCTAGACCCTACTAATCCGACTGCCTTAGAAACGGTTCTTTTTAATGACAGTGTTCCAACCAACGATCCTCAAGAAGGTGAAACGGCTGAATTTGCAGAAAATTCAACTAAAATATCTAATCTTGATTTATTAAACATTGCCGCAAATGATTATCATATTGCCAGAATGTTAGGTTTAGGATGTATTGATATTGATGAAACTGTTCTTTCTGGAGAATACATTTATTTAACAGAATATGTTACACTTAAAAATTTAGACGGAGGTTCAACTCCAAAAGAAGTGCAGCATCTTTCTATGAGTATTCCAACTTCTGTAAACACAGAACGTTTGCCTCTTCCGGTACAATTAAGCAAGTTTTTACCAGGTCTTAACGCAGGCTCTGATGAAGATGAACAAACAGCAAAAATCACAGATCCTGATGGATACAGTTTTGATGGAAAGAAAAGATATGTGAGTTTGTTTATGAATGATATCACAGATTATAGTATTAGTACTTCTTTTTTTGAATCTAATGCAGAATATGATGGAAGCGCTTTTACATTCCCGATCTATGCAGGAGTTGATTATAGAATCAAGGAATTAGGCGCAAATTGGATAAAACCAGAATTAGCTTGTGACACAGCATACTCAAATGTTACTGCAGCTTTAACTCCTGGTTCTTATGAGCCTGCTCCTATTATTATTCCTGAATCCGGAAAATCATTTTTAAATGTTCGTCAGGAAAAAACAGGTGAATGGACACATGTTTATCAAGGATATGGTATTAACATTTTTTCAAGAGCAACATCCGGAAGACAATTAGAGGTTATCTCTAAAATTCAACCAAAAAATACCTTAATGCCTCCAACCGGAATTAATTCATTGTTGATTACCGAAGAAAATCCGTTAATGTTTACCTCAGTTAGTGAACAAATCAAATTTAAAGCACTTTTCGATGATGAATCAATAGTAGATAAAACGTACATCCGACTTCTTTTTGAATATTATGCTACTCAGGAATTATTAAACTATGCCATTCCTGATGGGATGAGTAATGCTGATGCTTTACTTGCTGATAAAATTTATCCGGATAATGAAGAACTATTTGCTGATTATTTTAAACTTTATTACAGAGATAGTCTTCCTCAAATTGAACATGCTAAAATTGAGAGTATTACAAATAGTGTTGCAAATGAGCTTACCTCAATTATTACAATTAAAGAGTACAAAATTCTTAGCAGCGGCGAAGAAATTAAGATCAACTTAACTAACGCTAATAAAAATAGATTTATCGGAGGTATTTTAACGGTTGGTGACGAAAATTATCTCATTCAGGCTATCAATAATATTGTTATTACTTCAGGAAAATTTGTCTCTGCTGATATTGAAGTACTAAAAAAAGAAGTAAGCGAAAGTCTTCTTTCTGATGGAGATGCTACACTGGAGTCTGAACAAATTAAGGATATTCAAAAACCCGTAAACGAGTTATGTTCTTTGGTTGAGAATATGTTAACGCCTGCAAACTGGCATCAACCTAGTCCAATTAGTTTTCAGGTTCAGTTACCAGAAGTTTTAAAAACGGTTCATAGAGAAATTGTTTTGCAAAAAGACAGTCAGGGAAATGATACTTTACAAATAGAAAAAACACGAGGTATTTGGAACAAAACAGTAGTTATCGAAAAGTTTCTGGAAAAAGCCTATCAAGTAGATGAGCATGGAGAATATGTTTTAGATGATAATGAAAATGCAATTCCATTACCTGATACAGAAAAAAAGCATTTTGGTTTATACAAGCTTACTTTCAAAGGATTAAAATTTGCCCAGCATCCGCAGTATAATAATGATGGTGAAAATTCGGTTGAATGGATGAACGGCAGTGTTCGTTTATTTACTAAAAGTTGTTTTGAAGGTAATAACCCAATTCCTGTAAAATCCAGAAAAGAGTTTAAAGTTGTACGTGCCGACAATATCGGAACAGATCAAGATTTAGTACTGACTATTAATGACCCAGATTTTAAAATAAAAAAAGACGGAACTCAAAGCATGGATCCTTCTTATGATCATATCCTTATTAAAGAAAATGAAGCGCATATACCACAAGAGCAGGAAGTAAATTATTATCCAAGTTATAAAGTATATCTTTTTGCTGATCCTGCAAACGGAATTACAGCAGCAAATATTCTGCCTAGAGAAGGAGAAAATACGCATTATTCTATTTTTGGAATCAGAACCCATTCTAATTATCAAGATTATGAGTCTAGAATTAGTGTGCCAAGCCCAATGTATGCGGTTAGAATTGAAAAACCTATTAAACCGGAAGATGTAAAAGGAACTTTGTATGCGACAAGACCTGATTTCTTTAACAGATCAACATACACATTTACAACCAAATATATGCATCGTCCTTACGGAATGCTGCATTACAGGGCAAATGACGATGCTTTATTGAATGTTTTATACGAAACAGCAACAATTAAGGCTATCCGTGAAAATCTAAGTAAGCTTGGCGGAAATAATGAAACTTATTTTACAAACAGATGGCAGGATTTCTTAGATTTTGAAGGACTGGTAAACAAAAATAACGTGCTGAATCCAGTTGATTCAATGGGACCTGATGAACAGCCAAATCCGTTGCCTCCAAGAGTGCCATTGAACTATGCAGAATATCCAATTGAAGAAGACGCAGTATTTAAGTATCGTTTTCCGGCTCCGGATAGTGTTCTTTTAATTGCTTCGATAAATGAATTCATTGACTGGCATAATCAATCACGACCGGGACAACCAAAGGCTCCTAATATTACTGCTCTTACTTATCTTAATGATGTCATAATTTCGACAAAATATGGAATCGAAAGGAATTTATTAGCGATTCATTTCTTAGAACAAGCTATTCACGCTGTCTTTGTTCCGCTTACTGAAGTGCCTGTTGTTTACGATTATATTAAGGATAACGATTATGTACCTGTCAATAAGAAACAAACGATTAAAGACAAGAATGGTAATATTTTAAAATATCCTAATCCTGATTTGGACATTGCGCCAATGATGAAAATCACAAATGAAACCGAATTCAGAACACAATTTACTGATTTTAATCTGGATGGAAATTCACAAAACATTTATTTCTACGGAGTTCGTGAAATGGATATTAAAATGAATTTTAGTGAGTTTAGTACCTTTTTAGGGCCTGTAAAACTAGTTCCTTCAAATCCGCCGCAGACACCGGAAATCAAGCGAATCATGCCTATTTTAGAAAATAAAGTTTTAGGAATCAAACCTTCTGTTCAAATAGAATTAAACGCTTACAAACCAGAATATAACATCCGAAAAATAAACATCTATCGTGCAGAAAATATGCTTGATGCACAATCGATCAGAACGATGACTGCTGTAAAAGAAATTTTAATTGATGAGAATACTTTATCTACTGATTTTGATAGCGTTTGGACTGTTTATGATGAATTTGAAGACCTGGAACATGTTCCTTTTGGAGACGGGCTTTTCTATAGAATCACTGTTTCAAGAGAAATTGAATATGCTGATCCAAGTTCAACTGAACTTAATCCGATCGTCAATATTGATTATACGCCGTCGCAACCATCAAAAATTACTGCTACAGTAATTGCTGATAATGTTTCGCCTGAATCACCAGTATTAGAAGCCACAGGAGTACCAACGGGAACTAATGAATCTATATTGAAACCGGTCGTTTTCAGTTGGGAAAAAACAGTTCATAATGGTACGTACATTCTTTACAAAATGAACAATCAAGGAAACTGGGAGAAAATTCATGAGATTGTTTCTAACGAAAATGAAGTCATTCTTGCTCTTGCTGATGTTCCTTTATACACTGATGAATTAGTGATTAAGAACGATGATGACGAAAGAATTTACCATCACTTCAAAGTCCTTTCCGTGAACTCTTCAGGTATGTTTAGTAGTGAGGAAAACATCCTAACCCTTTAAATTTTAAATGAATCCCAATGAAAATTATTTATTGGGATTCAAAATCAAGTCAATCAAACAAATATTTTACAGAAAGAAAATAAATTTCAAATAACATGGCAACAAACAGAACTAACATTGGCAGCAAATTTCAAAATACTGATATTCCGTCGGAAGCTGATTTCAAGGAAATTTTTGATAGTTTCGTTCATAAAGACGAAGACAAAGCCGACTTTCAAATGGTTGAAACAGGTACCGATACTGAGCACTATGTAACGCCCGCACTTTTGCGTACTGGTTTACAAAATATTGGTATTATTACTGGGAACTCTTATATGCCATATAAAGAATACTTCGAGGATTCATTTAGTGGTACTATTTTACCTTTATCAAATTTCCCTATTCGTAATAGTGTCAAAGTATTTAAAAACGGACAGTTATTACAAGAAGGACAACAAGGCCAAAATCCACAAGATTATGATTATATTGTAAATTACGATACAGCAGTAGTTACATTTTCAGATACTGTAAGCGATAGAAATTTAGAAGTAGATTATTGGTATAAAAATTTAAGTCCAAATCCAGGAACCGGATCAGGTACAGCTATCGATTTTACAAGTTTTTTGCATACTTCGGGAAATGAAACTAAAAACGGGCTGTTAACTTTTAACAACACTACTGCTACCTCAACTAGTGGAGTTATATTAAAAAACAGTGGTTCAGGTTCGGCTTCAACATCATTAGATGTTACTAATAGTGGTGCCGGAAGCGGAATTTCATTACAAAATTCATCAACTGGTACCGGAGTCAAAGTATCAAATGCCGGTGCTGGAGCAGCAGTAAATGTAAACTCAGCACCTGGATCAAGAGGTGATATTTTGCAAGCATCAAAAAACAATGTTGTAAAAACAAAAATTGATAGCGAAGGCAATGTCACTGCTCCTAAATTTGTTACTTCTGGTGGTACAGATTTACAGTTTGTTAAAGGAGATGGTACGCTTGATGATACAGTTTATGCAAAAGATACTGATGTAATTCATATCTTAGGAAACGAATCAAAAGACGGGGCTTTAAACTTAACGCATAATACCGCTGTAGAAGATGTTTTAACAATCACTAAAAATAATAGTGCTAACTGTTTAAAACTCGTACAAAACTCTAGTTCTAACGCTACTACTTCTACTTTTGATACTACTACTACAGATAACAACAGGAAAGCTATCAGTATTCAAAAAGTAGAGCAAGAAAAAGCATTCATTACGCACGATGGAAATATTTCCGGGACCTCTTTTACAACATTAAATGAAAAGGCTGATATTACTGACGGATTTTTAACGTTAGGTGCTTCTACTTCTGCAACTGCAACTGCAGGTCACGCAAAATTATACGCCAAAACTGACGGTACTACTGATATGTACGTAATGGGTAGTGATGGTGTTGAGAAGAAAATTGGAGCTAGTGGTGATTTAGATAATGTATTACATAAAACTGGATTTGCTACTGAAACTAAAACTGGGGAATTAGTTATTGATAGTGGTACAGCTGGAATTAGTGGATTAAAACTAAGTCAAATAACTCAAACAAGAAATACTTATGCCACTGTTCCATTACCAAATTATGGTTTAATTAGTGTAGGGAATGTTTTTTATGAAGCTGGAGGATTAGGAAAATTAATAAAAATTGAAAATACAGTAGCTAGTGAAATAGGATCAATTATGGGTAGCGTTTATTCATTATGTTATAGAAATAGTAAAATATACATCGGAGGGAATTCAAGTAGAATTCGGTCAATTAATCCAGATGGAACTGGTAGTACAGAAGTAGCTACATTTACTACTAACAACCAAACTTATTATGGAATAACCGTAGCCAGTGACAATAATATATATGTTGTAGATTACTCTAGTGGAAATGTTCATAGAAGCACACTGGCAGGAGTAAAAACAGAAAACTTTGCAAATGTAGGAGCAAACTTTAATATTGGATTAATCAGTGGAAATAATGGATTTATTTATGCAGCACATGATAACTCAATAAAAAAAATAGATATAACCAATGGTACTATAACGACTTTAGTTACAATAGCAAAAAGAATTTACTCACTATTTTTGCATTCTGACGGGTATATCTATATGAGCAATTTAGATTCAGTTTCTAGAGTTTTACTAGACGGAACCAACTTAACCGAAAATTGGGTATCAGGACTATTGTCACCAAATAGAGCAGTCTATGGGATATGTAGTCAAGGAGGAGAATTATATATTTCAGATAGTAATTCAATCTCAAAATTAATTCAGTCTCAAAAGATACTTAAGGCAGATTCCACAGGATTAGTAGCAAGTGCAACATACCTAGAAGATGTACCCTATTTAAAATCTTCTGATCTTGATTTATCAACTTACGCAAAATTAGATTCTCCAGCATTAACAGGAGTACCAAATGCACCGACAGCAGTTGTGGGGACTAATACGACACAATTGGCAACTACGGCTTTTGTAGCTGCTGCTGATGCTAACAATGTTAAATTAACAGGTAGTCAAACTATAGCGGGTATCAAAACAATTAACTCTGGAGCAGGTGCACTACAGCTTAATCATACTGCCGGTAATTCTGCACCTTTAAATATCGATATTGCAACATCATTATTTAATGGAAGCGGAATGCTAATTAACGCCGCTGCAGGTGCTGCTTCAGGAATGATTGCTTTAAATTCAGCTACATCTACAACATCCAATTTAATAAGTCATAATAAAAATAATATCTTAAACTATAAGGTAGATAACTTAGGAAATACTACTGGAAATGCTTTTATAAAAACAGGAGGAACAGCAGGACAATATTTAATGGCAGATGGATCTGTAACATCTTCCAATCCTCAATCATTACCTTATAAATCTTACGTAGCCATGGTTTCGCAATCAGGGACCTCAGCACCTGTTTTGACTGAAATATTTAACAGTTTAGGTCAAACAGTAACATCTGAATATCAATCTGTTGGAGTTTACAGACTAAATGTAACAGGCCTCGCCTTTACTACAGGTAAAACCGCATTATTTTATTCTGATCGTCATTATCAATCATATACATCATACGCTACCTTAGGTACTCCAAGCTTTATATTTTTAATGTCTACAACCCAAAACGTAACTGGAACATTAATGGATAGCGCAATCAATGCAAATTTCATTGAAATTCGAGTATACAACTAATTAGTGATTATAAATTCTTAATCAAGCTGTAATAAAATAACCATATAAACTCTTAAGAATTAGAGAAAATTTAGAATTAAAAAAACACATTAAAATAATAAAAATGGAAACACAAGAAATTAAAAAAGAAGAAGTAAAAGCAATCACCGCAGAACAATTAAAAAAGTTAAAAGACTTTAATGCATTCATGGATAAAGCCAGATTATCATTAGGAGAAATATCTATTCAATATGAATTTCAGAAAGCTGATATTTTAAGCCAAATTGCGGTTCAGCAACAAAATTTTAATGAACTGGAAAAAGCAATCAAAGAGGAACACGGAGATATCCGCGTCAATATTGAAACAGGTGAAATTGTAAAACAAGAACAAGAATAATTCTTGAAAACAATTTTAGAACAGTTGTTAGGAACCACAGATTTATCAGCCTATTTGGCGTGGTTCCTATTAACTTTTATTGGAGCTTTTACAGCTATTCTAATTCGTGCAAAATTCAAGTACAAATACAGTGACGATACTCCCTATCACTGGTCCTGGTCTTTTTTGCTGCAGGACAATCTACTTAATTTAACTATTGGCTTTTTTATCTCTTTAACTTTTTTTAGGTTTTCAAATCTAGTCTTAAAAATAGAACCAAGTATCTGGCTTGCGTCTTCGATTGGTTTTATATGCAATGAAGTAGCCTTACTCTTCGTGAAATTCGGTTTTACAGCAAGAAAATAAATTTGAATAAAGACTTTAAAAAGGTAAAATCAAAATCGACAAAAAGATATAAGGTTTCACCTCATCAAACTTATTAATCTGATTGAAACAAATCAGTATATAAGTCAGGACAATTCATAATCAATTATAAACAAAGTATGGAATATTACAATATAGCCAAGTCACTGACTGCGGCAAAAAATGATTGCGCTGCCGGAGTCATTGGTACTTCCGTCACGCTTAATGCCAATGCAAATCAGTTTGTATCGACGATAAGTGTTGAAGATGCAAATGCCAAAGCCGATGCCTGGTTAGCTGCAAACGTACAAGCATATGCAAATAACACAGGTTCTTGTAGAGTTACTGCCTGGAGAGGAATAAATCCTTCTTGCGTAATTGAACCTACAACAACATTATCGCCTTTTAACTACATGGTTGTCAGGTATAAATGGGCATTGGGAGCCGGACAAGATTTTGATACTTATACCGGAATCGTAAATTCAGGAACCTCTCTGGATAATAAATGGATGGGCTGGAACCACGGGTTTAATAATGAAATCCCAGTAAATGCTTTAGCAGCCAATTCTTATATTATGTGGGCAGGTGATAATACACAAGCAAATGGTGTAGAGAGCTGTCTGGTTAATTTTAGTAAAATCACAACAGACTACCCTACTCTAAATACAGTTCAGGTAAGAATGGCCGGATCATGGTATAGAACAGTAGGTACCGGAAATATCGATGTCGAAATAGTAACGTATCTGGGTGGCACAATGGAAAAATCAGGATATGATATAATTAACGTTGGCGGAATCCTGGTAGACCAAAAAAACTTCTCTAAAAGAGTACCAATCCAAGGTACCACTTTGTCTAAAAACATCGAATCTGTTACTAATCTTGGATATATCACGTACATCAAAAATTCATCTACAGGGCAAATCGTAATACAATATTAAAAAATTAAAATATGGGAAATACAGGATATAAATCATTCGCAAATCTAGAGTTATACTATATAGATGACGGTTCTCCAACAGGATTAGAACCAAAACCCAATGTAGTTACAGATCCTGATTATATTGCACCGGTTTTAGATACTGTTACTTGTGCTCCAAGTATAAGATATTATAATGTAGAAAGAAAATTAAGCGCAAGAAAAAATAACTGCGGAAATGGATATAGCGGAAGCACAGTTGTGCTTACCGCCTCGCCAAATCTATTTTTTTCGACCGTAAATCAAGCAGATGCCAATGCTCAGGCCGATGCATGGTTAGCTGCAAATGTGCAAAACGCAGCAAATAACGCAGGAACATGCGAACTCATCTACGTACCTCCTACTGGTGGTGGTGGTGGAACTGGCTGCTTTGTTGAAGGTACATTAATCACCTTGCCTGACGGCTCGCAAAAAGCAATCGAAGAGTTACAGCTTGATCAATTGCTCCTTTCTGCTGAAATTGAAACATTAATTGATACCAATGATGCCAGCGAATTATACAAATGGTCTTCTGAACATTTATCTGAAACCAGAATTATATCACCAATAACCCAGTTAACGCAGAAAATTGCAGATAAAACAATGGTTATTAACAATGGTCTATTGGAAGCCACTCCTACTCACCTGCAATTGATTCAACGTGATGGTTTTTGGAGATTTATTCCTTTAGGCGATATTCAGGTTGGTGATAATTTATATACAATCGACAATGAAATCATAGCGGTAACATCTGTTGTCGTTAATTTAGAAGAAAGAAAAATTTATCCGTTGACATTGAATCCATTTCACACCTATTTTGCAAATGGAATTTTAACTCATAATTATAAGCAACAAACATATTAAATTCTGACCGTAGTCAACTAGAGTAATTCATCAATTTAATCTTCAAGATTCTACCCAAATTCAGCATTAGAAAATTTTCAAACTGGAAACAAAAAAGCATCTCTTTCTATTATAATTGAGTCTCTTTTTTTCTTAATAGTTTAATCTAATGCAGAATTTGGGTTTTCTAAATTAATCCTAAACTAAAAAACAAAATTACTTTCTAATTTAAAAAATATAAAAATGAGTATCGATCATAATAGAATAAAAGTTTCTGATTTAGAAACTAATCAACCAAATAAAATTTTAATTACTAATGAACAGGGTGAATTGGAATTTAGTGATGTTGCTGAAGAGTCTCAGAATCTTCAAGCTGTATTAGATATAGGAAGTTCAGCTACTGGCAGAACAATTACATTAAACTCAACAGATACATCTGCGTATCCAAATTTAAATTCAATAGAAATTGGTGCCGGCTATAGTAAAAAAAGCGGAGCTTACGATTGGTATGGTCAAAATCAAGTGGCAGAAACTTTTATAAGTTCTAATCAATTTTTTGTTAGAAGAGATTCCTATTCTAATCATTTTATTTTAAGACCCGGAGGAGATTATACAAATACATTCTACGCTCCTGATAAAACAGGTGGAGTTTACACTTTAGCAACCTTAGATGATATTGCATCTGATTTTAAAACAATTAATGGAGAATCAATTGTTGGTACTGGAAACATCGATTTATCAAACAAACAAGATATTTCGAATCAAATTGAAATCTGGACCAGTCAGGTTATTCCAAATTCATGGCATGGAAAAACGGTGCTATTTACAGCGAACTGTACTCTTACTATTCCTGCTTCTTTAATAGCCAGCTTTATTTTTAACGGTATTACATTACCCGGTGTAACAGTTACCTGGGCAATTACAGCACCCCATACCTGGTTATTTGGTACTCCCGCATCAACAGGCGAAAAGCAAATTTTTACTTTGACAAAAAGAGGCAGTACAAATAGTATTTTATTATTAGGTGTATAATGGGAAGCTTAATACAGAATACCGTTTTTGGAAGAACTAAAAATACATTTATTTCTACATGGAGAACCAGTAATATTTCTGCTGGTTCAACTACAGCAACCCAGGTAAAATTACCTTTAATATCTAGTGGAACTTATAATTTTACAGTTGAATGGGGCGATGGAAGCTCAAATACTATAACAGTATGGAATCAAGCTCAAACAATTCATACTTATTCTGTAGCAGGAGACTATACCGTTAAAATCAAAGGAAATTGTTTAGGATGGCAATTCAATAATACAGGAGATCGATTAAAAATTCTATCTATATCAAGTTGGGGAAAATTAAAATTAGGTACAACTCAGGGAAGTTATTTTTATGGATGTGGTAATTTAAATTTATCAGGTGTTTTAGATGTTTTAGATTTAAATGGAACAGTAAACTTTACGAATCTTTTTAGATTATGTACATCTTTAACTACAGTTAATAAAATGAATGAATGGGTAACGTCCTCTATTAATACAATGGATAATGCATTTAACGGAGCATCCGCATTCAATCAAAATGTATCAAATTGGGATGTATCAAATGTGGCTTCTTTTGTATCTACATTTACAGGTTGTACCCAATTTAATCAGCCAATAGGAACATGGAATGTATCAAGCTCTAAAAACTTTAATAATATGTTTAGTGGGGCTTCTTTATTCAATCAAAATATAGGAGCTTGGAATGTATCCAACGGAATTACTTTTCAAAATATGCTTCAAAATACAACTGCGTTTAACAATGGTAATAGTCCTGAGATCAATAATTGGATAACTTCTGCTGCAACTAATATGGCAGGGATGTTTGCCGGTGCTACAGTCTTTAATCAACCTGTTGGAAATTGGAATACTGCAAATGTCACTACAATGAATTCAATGTTCCGTATTGCTTCATTGTTTAATCAAAATATTGGAAACTGGAATGTTTCAAATGTGACTGATTTCACAACAATGTTTTATGCTGCAGTTGCATTCAACAATGGAGGTAATCCTGGTATTAATCAGTGGTCATTAAAAACTACAGGAACTATTAGTTGTAATCAAATGTTTATTAGTTGTTCCAATTTTAATCAACCACTAGGAAATTGGAATACTGTAAGCGTTACAAATATGGCACAAATGTTTCAAGGGGCAAGCAAATTTAATCAAAATATTGGTACTTGGAATGTTAGTAATGTAACTACTTTCTTTTCAATGTTTAATGCTGCATTTGTTTTCAATAATGGAGGCAGTCCGGATATAAACAATTGGACTTTAAAAACAACTGGGACTATTAGTTTAAATACTATGTTTCAAGGCGGGGGTGGAAGCTACCCAATGACCTTTAATCAACCTATTGGAAATTGGAATACTATTGCAGTTACCGATATGGCTGGAATGTTTCAAAAAACAGGAAATGGATTCCATTTTTTTAATCAACCAATTGGAAATTGGAATACCTCTAATGTAATGACTATGGCTAGTATGTTTAGCCAAGGGGGAACTGATGGAGGTGCATTCAATCAAAATATTGGAGCCTGGGACGTTTCTAATGTAACTGATTTTTCAAATATGTTTTTAGGTGCTCAGGCATTTAATAATGGAGGAAGCCCAGATATAAACAATTGGATTTTAAAAACAAATGGAAATGTTAATATGAGTCAAATGTTTGCTAGTATTAACTCTTATATTTCAACAACTTTTAATCAACCAATTGGAAATTGGAATACATCGGCAGTTACAAATATGTATCAAATGTTTGGAGCTACAGCTGGAAAGGTTGCTTTTAATCAAAATATTGGAAATTGGAATGTTAGTAATGTTTCTAATTTCGCAAATTTCATGATTAATAAATCTTCAGCAAATTTCTCAACTGCAAATCTAGATGCTATTTATAATGGATGGAGTTCCAGAACAGTAAAAACACCCGTCACAATAACTTTTGGTACTGCTAAAAGAACTTCGGTAAGTGATACTGGGAAATCAATACTAATGGCTTCACCAAATAATTGGATTATTACTGATGGAGGAATTTAACAAAAGCTATATTTTTTTGTTTATATAATTACACTATCAACTTCCTTAACCTAAACTTAATTTACTATTTAAACTCTCAAATAGCTAATATATTATAAAATTAAATTAAAAATTATTATTACTTAAATAGTAATAAAATTAAAAAAAATAACATGAGCATAAACCATAACAGAATAAAAGTAGCTGATTTAGAAACAAGTCAGCCAAATAAAATCCTTGCTACCAATAGCGATGGAGAATTAGAATTTAGCGATATCAACTTTGTAGCATCAGATTCTTACAATGGCCTTGATTACACTCTTTCGGGGAAATCCTTAGATGCCAGACAAGGTAAAGTTCTAAAAGGTTTAATTGATAATATTAATGTTTTAATTAACTCATATAATATTAATTTAAGTTCTAAGGTTACTAAATTAGAAAAGTCATACAAGATTCTTCAGGCTGACAATAATAGTTTATTCGTAAGCGATGAAATTACCAACTTTCATTTCAAAGGGCAGAATGGTGCATATGCAACCATTACACAAGTAGTAAATGATCCGAATTTTTATGGTTATGAAGGAAAAATATATTCTTTCAAAAATTCGCAAAATACACCTATAACATTATTACATAACGCTACTTCCTCACAGAATAATATTAAATTCTTTACCTTTCCTAATCAAGAAAATTTTGTTCTGCAACCTCACGAACACATTCAATGTGTTCAAATGAATGATGGAAGGCTGGATTTTATCGGAAGATTAGAAAACGATGTTGATCTATCGCAATATGCTTTAAATAGCTATGTAAACAGTCAAATAGAAACGATCCAAAACATCTTAAACTCTGATAATAATAGTCTCAATACTTTTCAGGAAATTGTTGATGTAATAGAGAATATCCAAAATTCACTAACAACTATTTTAGTAAATGACCTTACTTCTGGTGGATCTACAAAGGCTTTATCAGCTGAAATGGGGAAAGTTCTGCAAAATAACAAGGTTGACAAAGTTACAGGCAAAAGTTTACTTTCTGATTCAGAAATTACTCGCCTTGGAACATTATCTAATTATACGCATCCGGCAAATCATGCTCCAGGTATCATTACTCAGGATACCAATAATAGGTTTGTGACGGATGCTGAAAAAGCAACATGGAATGCTAAACAAGCAAATATTACCGCCGGAACAACAGCGCAATATTTCCGTGGAGACAAAACATGGCAGACTCTTGATAAAACAGCTGCCGGTTTAGCAAACGTTGACAATACTGCCGATGCTGCGAAAAATGTTTTGTCGGCCTCAAAATTAACAACGCCTAGAACAATTAACGGGGTTGCTTTTGATGGTTCCGCAAACGTTACGATCAATGCTGTTGATTCAACTCCAAGAATCGCTTCAAGCGAAAAAGGTGCTGCAAATGGTGTTGCAACACTCGATGCAAGTGGAATTATTTTAACCTCTCAACTACCTAGTTATGTTGATGATGTATTGGAATTTACAAATTTAGCTGCTTTACCAGCAACCGGAGAAACAGGAAAAATTTACGTTGCAAAAGACACCAACAAAACATATCGTTGGAGTGGCACTGCATATGTATATATTACAAGCGGAGCCGTTGACAGTGTGGCCGGAAAAACGGGAATTGTAACATTAGCGAAAGCTGATGTTGGTCTTGCAAGTGTTGATAATACGGCTGATACTGCGAAAAATGTTTTATCGGCTACAAAATTAACAACTGCAAGAACAATTAACGGGGTTGCTTTTGATGGTTCTGCAAATATTACAATTGCTGATGCTACAAAAGAAAATAGCATTACCGCCGGAACAACAGCGCAATACTTCCGTGGAGATAAAACTTGGCAAACACTTGATAAAACGGCTGCCGGTTTAACAAACGTTGACAATACTGCCGATGCTGCGAAAAACGTTTTATCGGCATCTAAATTAACAACTCCAAGAACAATTAACGGAGTTGCTTTTGATGGTTCTGCAAACGTGACGATCAATGCTGTTGATTCAACTCCAAGAATCGCTGCAAGCGAAAAAGGAGCTGCAAATGGTGTTGCAACACTCGATGCAAGTGGAATTATTTTAACCTCTCAACTACCTAGTTATGTTGATGATGTATTGGAATTTACAAATTTAGCTGCTTTACCAACAACCGGAGAAACAGGAAAAATTTACGTTGCAAAAGACACCAACAAAACATACCGTTGGAGCGGTACTGCATATGTATATATTACAAGTGGTGCTGTTGATAGTGTGGCCGGAAAAACGGGAATTGTAACATTGGCAAAAGCAGATGTTGGACTTACTAATGTTGATAATACAGCTGATACTGCGAAAAATGTTTTATCGGCTACCAAATTAACAACTGCAAGAACAATTAACGGGGTTGCTTTTGATGGTTCTGCAAATATTACAATTGCTGATGCTACAAAAGAAAATAGCATTACCGCCGGAACAACAGCGCAATATTTCCGTGGAGACAAAACATGGCAAGATCTTTCAACAAATGTCAGAAGTTCAGCCTTAACTGGATTTTTATCAGGTATCGGTACAGTTTCATCAAGTGATACTATTTTAAGTGCCATTCAAAAATTAGATGGGAATAATAGTTTAAAATTGCCATTAACTGGTGGCACAATAACTGGTAATCTAAATATAAATGGTAATCTAGATGGATCAGCTAATAGTTTATTAACCGATTTTATATTGGATACTCACCCTGAATCAACTTCGGTAACAATACCATTTTTGAATAATGATATTTCATATTTGACATTAAGAGGGGGTATTGCATCGGCAACTGATAATATAGGGACTGTGAATCCAAATATTTTTGATGGGGCACCTACATATGCAGGATTTAATCCTTCAACTTGGGGTACACACCCAGAAGGATATGTAATTGAAATGACATTTCATAAAATTTTTAATTATACATGCAAAGTAGGTGTTTCTTTTGGTGCAACTTCATGGCGATCAAAATATGTCAAAATAGAAATGTATGATGCATTAACACTTGCATATACTACTGTATTGGAAACTAGCTCTAATGCTAATCAAATTCTTCAGGTTTCAACCTCGTCAGGAGGAAGCGGAGCTAATGGTTTCTCAAAAATGAGAATGACATTTAATGATTTTCAAACAGCCAATAGTTTTAGAATAGCACAAATTTGGTTAGTAAATTATAGCAGCTTAGGAATAAAAGAAATCGCATTAGGAAAAGATGGAGGTACATTATACGGACAATTAACTGGTACAACTGCAACGTTTACAACAATTAATAGTGCATTAAATGGTAATGCTTCAACCGCAACAAAATTAACAACTGCAAGAACAATCAACGGGGTTGCTTTTGATGGTTCTGCAAATATTACAATTACTGATGCTACAAAAGAAAATAGCATTACTGTGGGTACAACATCTCAATATTTCCGTGGAGACAAAACATGGCAAACACTTGATAAAACAGCTGCCGGTTTAGCAAACGTTGACAATACTGCCGATGCTGCGAAAAACGTTTTATCGGCTTCAAAATTAACAACGGCAAGAACAATTAACGGAGTTGCTTTTGATGGTTCTGCAAACATTACTGTCGCAGATTCTACGAAACAAGCTATTGGTTCAACATTTTTTATCGGAACAACTTCTATTGCAAATAACAGAGCAAGCGCTGCTCAGGCATTAACCGGAATAAGCATTGATGGAAATTCTGCTACAGCAACAACTTTACAAACCGCAAGAACAATTAATGGTGTTGCATTTAATGGTTCTGCTAATATTACAATCAACGCTGTAGATGCTACAGCTAGAATTGCTTCAAGCGAAAAAGGAGCAGCAAATGGTGTTGCAACACTTGATGCAAGTGGAATTATTCTAACCTCTCAATTACCAAGCTATGTTGATGACGTATTGGAATTTACAAATTTAGCTGCTTTACCTGTAACCGGTGAAACAGGAAAAATTTACGTCGCAAAAGATACCAATAAAACATACCGCTGGAGCGGCACTGCATATGTATATATTACAAGCGGAGCTGTTGATAGTGTTGCCGGAAAAACCGGTGTTGTAACTTTAGCGAAAGTTGATGTTGGACTTACAAATGTTGATAATACGGCTGATACAGCTAAAAATGTTTTATCGGCTACCAAATTAACAACTGCAAGAACAATTAACGGGGTTGCTTTTGATGGTTCTGCAAATATTACAATTGCTGATGCTACCAAAGAAAACAGTATTACTGCCGGAACAACAGCGCAATATTTCCGTGGAGATAAAACCTGGCAAACACTTGATAAAACGGCTGCCGGTTTAGCAAACGTTGACAATACTGCTGATGCTGCTAAGAATGTTTTATCGGCTACCAAATTAACAACTGCAAGAACAATTAACGGAGTTGCTTTTGATGGTTCTGCAAACATTACTGTCGCAGATTCTACGAAACAAGCTATTGGTTCTACATTTTTTATCGGAACAACTTCTATTGCAAATAACAGAGCAAGCGCTGCTCAGGCATTGACCGGAATAAGCATAGATGGAAATTCTGCTACAGCAACAACTTTACAAACCGCAAGAACAATTAATGGTGTTGCATTTAATGGTTCTGCAAATATAACTATTCCGATTAATGATACTGACAAAGTTCCACATCAGGATGGAACAAGATCAGATCTTAATTATAATGCTGCCCTAACTTCTGGTTTTTATAATGTCAACTCAACAGGAACAAACGGACCAGGAACATCTTATAATAATTTAATAACCGTAAAAGGTATTGATACTGGTTTACAAATAGCAGGTGGATATTTAACTGATTCATTATGGTTTAGAGGATGGGGTTCTAGTGGAGCAACTTTTGCACCTTGGCGAAAATTATTGCACGATGGTAACTATTCTTCTTACTCTTCATTTTCTGGAATTGTTTCTTCAAACACGGGATTTCAAACAACAGGATCTTATACAACATCTAATTCTTCTGCAGCTGATGCTATTTTAGGAGCAACATCTTTTTATGCAGGAAGTAATTATCCAACTTTATACAGCAGTAACCCTAGTCGATGGATTATGCATGCAAACCCTCACGTAGCATATGTCGAAAATGGATACAATGGATATACAGGATCAATGACAGGAGCTACCACCAGATATGCGGGTGATCATTATGCAATAAATTACTGGGATGTAGGTGTAGGAACAAATGGCGTAGGTACTGATACATTTTCTATAGGGAGAAACGGAATATCTCATATGAGAATAGTAGCCAGTACCGGAAGTGTAGATATTAAAGGTCAAGTAAATGCATTAGTCTTTTCAGGAGCGGCTACAGCATTGACTGGTATGGCATATTCATTAAGTATTGGAGGAAATGCTGCGACTGCAACTACTGCTGTGACTGCAAGTAATTCATCCCAAATAGGAGGCGTTTCTTCTAATAGAGTAATGATGAAAAGAAGAGTAAGAATTAATACCGCTGATTCAACTTCTCTTAATTCTTCAATAACTCAACCTGAAATGGGATTTACCTATGGTGGATCAGGTGAACCTGCTGGTCCTTATATGGCATTTGGTGGCTTAGGTGGAGATATAGATTATTCATGTCAATTAGTTGGAGCTTATGTAGGAGGAAATGATTTTAAAATTAGAACAAAAAATGATGATGCTGCTGCTTGGAATCCATGGAGAACACTCATAACAGATGGTAATTACAGCTCATTCTCTGCATTCTCAGGAGCAATTACAGGAGCTTCATTAACAGTAAGCGGAGACGTTACGGCTTTTTCTGACGCAAGGGTTAAAGAAAATATCAGACCTATTTCAAACGTAATTGAAAGAATTCAGGCATCACGAGGAGTTGTGTATGACAGAATTGATACGCAACAAAAAGACAATATTGGATTTATTGCTCAGGAACTTGAAGAGAATTTCCCTGAATTGGTATTAACCCGTGAAGACGGAACAAAAGCTGTTAAATATCAAAACGCTGTGGCAGTACTGTTTGAAGCAATCAAAGAGCAACAATCTCAAATTGAAGAATTGAAAGAATTGGTAAATAAATTATTAAAATCATGACTCTAGTATCATCCGGCCCAATATCAATGGGAGATATTAATGTCGAATTGGGAAAATCCCGAACATCATTAATATCTCTGGATGGTGCAGAAAATGGTTCTTATGGAACTATTAATCAAAATAGTGCTTCCAGACCTTCGGCTTCAAACCCAGCATCGATTAGTGAATGGTATAATTATAATCATGCTGCAACTGCTCCTTCATTAGTTATTACTAGTTATAGTTCCGGAAATATTTATTTTACTATTAGTGGAACTGGATATTCCCCTTCGGCTATAACTGTAAAAACAAGTACAACATCTTCCAGCGGTCCGTGGACTTCTAGTACTGCAGGTCCAACATCACCCAGAAGTGTGACACTGCCTACACTTACTACCTGGTTTCAATTAGAAGATCCATCCAGACTTTCTGTGGTATCTAATGTATATCAATATGTAAAAACCGATAATACTCCGCCACCTGCTCCTACTCTTACCGGATCATATAATAACCCTGGCAGAGCTCTTACATTATCATGGAATGCTGTTACAGATCCTTCTAGTCCTGTTACTTATAAACTTTATTCAAGTAATGTTTTTCAGACTAACAATACCTCCACTTCGGTAACATTATATGGAGCATGGATAAATCAGGGAAGCAATACATGGACAGTACGTTCTCTTGATGCGGCCGGAAATATTTCTGGAAATAGCAATTCTTATACGTTTACTGCATCATAAAATAATTTCCATGGATTGGATTAAATAAATCTAATTCATGGAAAAATTTAAACCAACTCTAAACTATAAATAAAAAAATAATGAGCATAGATCATAACAGAATAAAAATTGCTGATCTGGAAAGAAATCAGCCAAACAAAATCCTGACTACCAATATTATTACTGGAGAATTAGAATTTACTGATATTAACAGTATTAAAGTCGATAGTTATAATGCACTTGATTACACTGTTGCAGGTAAAGCATTAGATGCCAGACAAGGTAAAGTTTTAAAAGATTTAATTGATAATATTAATGCATTACTGGCATCTGATAATATCAATTTAAACTCGCTACAGGAATTGGTAAACGCTATCGAAGTTGTTCAAAATTCTTTAAATACTATTTTAGTAAATGACCTTACTTCGGGCGGAACTGCAAAAGCTTTATCTGCTGAAATGGGGAAAGTTTTAAAAGATTTAATTGATAATATTAATGCGTTATTGGCATCTGATAATATCAATTTAAATACGCTGCAGAAATTAGTCGATGCTATTGAAGCTGGTCAAAATTCTTTGAGCACTCTTTTAGTAAATGACCTTACTTCTGGCGGAACTTCAAAAGCTTTGACTGCTGAAATGGGGAAAGTTCTACAAAACAACAAAGTAGATAAAGTGGCAGGTAAAAATCTACTTTCAGATACAGAAATTGCACGTCTTGGAACACTTTCTAATTACACACATCCGGCAAATCATGATCCGGGCATTATTGTTCAGGATCCTAATAATAGATTTGTAACGGATTCTGAAAAAGCAACCTGGAATGCCAAACAATCTGCTTTAGGATTTGTTCCCGAGAATACTTCTAATAAAAATACTTCCAACGGATATGCAGGACTTGGTCCGGACGGAAAACTGATTTCTTCTCAACTTCCTTCTATCACCGTAAATGATACATTTGTAACAGCTTCACAAGCAGCTATGTTAGGATTAACAGCAGAAACCGGAGATATAGCCGTAAGGACTGATTTAAATAAATCATTTATTTTAAAAGGTTCAAATTCTGCAATTTTGAGTGATTGGCAAGAATTGTTAACGCCAACCAGCGACGTTACAACTGTTTTTGGACGAAATGGTGCAATTACCTCTCAAACAGGAGATTATAACGCCGACCAAATTACTGAAACTGGAAGTAGAAAATTTCAATCGGCAACGCAACAAGCATATAATGATGCAACAAGTTCTATTCAGGCACAATTAAATTCAAAAGCTTCTGCAACAGGTTCAGGAGCATCTGGCACATGGGCAATTAATGTAACCGGAAACGCTAATACCGTAGGTGGATTACCTGCTGGTGTATTTATGAGATCTGAAAATGCAAATGGTTTTTATGGAATGGCAAGACCTTCTGATGGAGATACAACAGATTGGATCAGAACAACAGTAAACGGAATAATTCCTTATCAATCAGGAAATTCCGGAAACATTGGAACACCTGGTTGGAACTTCAACTCTATTTATGGGGTTACCTTTTATGAAAATAATACAGCATTGTCCAGTAAATATTTAGGAATAGGTGCAAATGCTGTAACAGCAACCAACCTTTCTTCAAATAGAAATAACTGGAATAGCAATGGTACAAGAAGTGCTGTTGTAGGGCAACTTAGCTGGAATAATTACGGGAATGGTCATACTATTTTTGATGCTTCTTCAAGTTATTCTCCAGATGATACAGGAGTTAATAATAGTAATTCTCAAATACCATGGACACCTTCATTCCCAGCTCTTATGGGTTGGAATGGAAATAATACATATGGTGTAAGAGTGGATTCAGCAAGATTATCAGACAGAACATCACGAGCAAATGGCAATCTTTATATTGATGATAATTATGGTAATGGAGTTGTTGGCGTTTATTCATCAACAAGATATCAAGGGGTTTTTGCCATGGGTGATGCCTATAAACTATCTGATGATGGAACAGCTACAAACAATTGTTATGGTTTAGCCTGGACGCATTCTAATGTTGGCGGTCAATCTATAGCTGGATTAAGTCATCAATTATTAGTAATGGAAGCAGGTACAACTAAAACAGCAATTGGTACTGGTATCTGGACTTCGGGAGGAATTACGGCATCGCGATTTGCTGCTGGTTTTGATGCAGGAGTAGCAAACTCATTTTCTTGTGATGGATGGTTTAGATCAGGCGGTCCTTCTGGTTGGTATAGTTCATCTTTCGGAGGTGGTATCTGGATGCAAAATACTACCAACGTTGAAATTTATGGAAACAAACAACTTTTAGTCAATAATAATATCACGGCTACCGGGGATGTAATTGCTTATTATTCTGATGAAAGATTAAAAACTAAAAAAGGCAAAATAATTAATGCTCTAGATAAAGTCAAAAAATTAAATGGCTTTTATTATACCAATAACAAATTGGCAAAAAGTTTTGGATATGAATCAGATGCTTTACAACTAGGTCTTTCTGCACAAGAAGTTCAGGCAGTTTTGCCAGAAATTGTAACCATGGCACCTTTTGACAGAGAAATTCTGGAAGATGGTACCGAAGATTCAAAATCCGGACAAAATTATCTGACTGTAAATTACGCTAAAGTAGTTCCGTTATTAATTGAAGCCATCAAAGAACAGCAAGCACAAATAGAATTTTTATTAACTAAAATAAAATAGATAATGGCTTTAAACTCATCTGGTCCTATTTCGTTAAGCAACATCTGTAATGAAAAAGGAATATCCGCAACTAATGCATCTCTCGGAACATTATCCACAACAAATATTAATCCAAACAGCAATCAAAAACCTAACGGGGTTGCACCTCATGCCATATCTGAATTTAGAGGCTATAATCATGCAGCAATAGCGCCTTCGATAACCATTACCAGTTATAGTGCAGGAAATATTTATTTTACTTTAAGTGGGACTGGATACTCAACTTCGGCAATAACTATAAGAAAAAGTACTTCCTCTTCAAGCGGTCCCTGGTCAAACGATACAGGTTCACCAAGCTCTCCTAGAATCGTTGGAATTCCTACGGTAAATACCTGGTATCAGGTACAGGATGCAATTACCCCATCGATCGTTTCTAATGTATACTTTTTTAGTGCCGTTGACACTACTGCGCCAAGTGTACCAACCACAATCTATTGTGATTATGGATCTGGTGCTCCTCAAAGTTCAATAGCTATTTATTGGAGTAACTCAACAGATAACGTCGCTGTAACAGGATATCAGCTTCAAAGAAAAACTGGGTCAAGCGGAACCTGGGCAACAAGATATACCGGAACCAATACCTCTTATGAAGATACAGGCAGTCGTGATACATTATATTATTATCAGGTTCGTGCATTTGATGCTGCCGGAAATTATTCAGGCTTCTCTTCATCAGCAGCCTGGAGAACCGATCCAATTGTAATTGTATGTTTGGTTGAAGGCACTCTGATTACGTTACCTAATGGCGCTCAAAAACCAATTGAAACATTGGCTGTAAACGAACTTTTACTCTCTGCTGAAATTGAAACATTAAAAGACACAAATGATGTAAATGAATTATACAAATGGTCTTGTAATCAATTATCAGAAACCAGAATCACAGCACCAATAACGAGTATTGAACCTAAAATTGCCTATGAAACAATCGTTATTAATGAAGGATTATTAGAAGCAACTCCTTATCATTCACAATTGATCCAGCGTGATGGAGTTTGGAAGTTTATTCCAATGGGAGAAGTTATAGTGGGCGACAATTTATATGGAATCAATCAGGAAATTATACCGGTAAATTCTGTATCTCTTAATAAAGAGAAAAGAAAAATTTATCCCATGTCATTGAGTCCTTCTCATACCTATTTCGCTAACGGAGTATTGACACACAATATTAAACCACCAGATCCGGTATAAAATGAATTATAAAATAAATGATGCCGACAAATCTAATGTGAAAATAGTTGCGAATCAAAATATCTCAGCCGGACGTTATATTGGCAAGTATATTACCAATAAACCTGTAGATAAAAGATGCAGGTATTTGTATCAGGAACATATGAGTCAAAAATGGTGGGAAACCAGTGATTTAGGTCGATACTGCAACCATTCAATAGCTCCTAATACACACATAATGTTTGTTGGCAGCGTTTTGGAATTATTTACTAATAAAGAAATTCCAGCCAATGAAGAGATATTGGTAGACTATAGAAAAGTAACCGAATTTATTGGATATATCCCGGAAATAAATTTTAAAATATAAATATGAGCATAGATCATAACAGAATAAAAGTAGCCGATTTAGAACAGAATCTGCCAAACAAAATATTAACTACCGACCAAAATGGTCAATTAGAGTTTAGTAATATCAGCAATCTTAAAATTGACAGCTACAATGCTCTTGATTACACTATTGAAGGTAAAGCACTAGATGCCAGACAAGGTAAAGTTTTAAAAGATTTAATCGCTTCTATTAATGCATTATTAGCATCTGATAATATCAATTTAAATACATTACAGAAATTAGTCGATGCCATTGAAGTAGTACAAAATTCATTAAATACTATTTTAGTTAATGACCTTACTTCAGGTGGAACCTCGAAAGCTTTGACTGCTGAAATGGGGAAAGTACTCCAAAATAATAAAGTAGATAAAGTTACAGGTAAAAATCTACTTTCAGATACTGAAATTACACGTCTTGGAACACTTTCTAATTATACACATCCAGCCAATCATCCTGCAAGCATTATTACTCAGGATTCAGGTAATCGATTTGTAAGTGATACCGAAAAAACAGCTTGGAATGCCAAACAAACTGCATTAGGGTTTGTTCCGGAAAATACGTCTAATAAAAATATGGCCAACGGTTATGCCGGACTTGGTTTAGACGGAAAATTGATTTCTTCTCAACTTCCATCCATTACTGTAAACGATACATTTGTAATAGCTTCACAAGCAGCAATGTTGGCATTATCAGTAGAAAAAGGAGATATTGCAGTGAGAACTGATTTAAATAAATCATTTATTTTAAAAGGCTCAAATCCTACATTATTAAGTGATTGGCAGGAATTATTAACGCCTACAAGTGCTGTAACTACCGTTTTTGGTCGAAACGGTGCAATTACTTCTCAATCAGGAGATTATTCTGCAGATCAAATTACTGAAACAGTAAATAGAAAATTTCAATCTGCAAATCAGCAAGCATTTAATGACGCAACAAGTTCTATTCAAACACAATTAAACGGGAAACAAGCAGCAGGAAGCTATGAACCTTCTATTATAAAAAATACAGCTTTTAATAAAAATTTCGGAACTACAAGCGGTACAATTGCCGAGGGAAATGACGCAAGGATTCTAAATGGCCAAACTTCTTTTGGATGGGGAAATCATGCCGGACTTTATAAATCTATTGGATATGTTCCGTCTTGGGGAGAAATTTCATCAAAACCAACAACTTTGTCTGGTTTTGGTATCACAGATGCTCTGGTCTTATCCGGTACACATTATATTGGTACTACAAATTTAGCCTTCAATAGATCTAGTGCTGCACAAACATTAACTGGAGTTAGTATTGATGGAAATGCAAATACCGTGGGCGGACTTCTTGTTCACTCAGCCACTAACAGCGAACCAAATAAAATTGTAAGAACAGATAGTAATGGTTATATCCAGGCTGGATGGATCAATACAGTTTCCGGTGATAGCGGATTAACTCCAATTAGCAGAATTTACGCTTCAAATGACCAATATTTGAGATATTATACTCCGGCAAATTTTATAAGCAGTTTAGGTTTGGCAACAACTGCAACAAATAGATGGTACGATGGCTGGATTACTGCACCGGGTTACGATGCAAACACAATTGCTGAAAACAAATCTGGATTTTCCTATTCAAATAACTGTCCTTTAAGTGGCCAATTGATACATTTTGGTTCAGGAGGATATAGTTTGCAGTTAAACTCAAATTACGGATCAGGTATTGCTGATGTGAGATTTCGAACACATAATGGAGATAGTAGCACCTGGGGTTCATGGGGTAGATTTATAACTGACGGAAATTACGCAGGGTATTCTGCATTTTCCGGTATTGTTTCTTCAGGCAGCGGATTTCAAACGGCTAATTACGCTACAAATACAAGAAATAGAATTTGGTCTTTTGGTGATTCTGATGGCTATGGTTTAAGTTATTTTCAAGGAGCTGCAGGTCAGTATGGTGCAGACTCAATTGGAATTCATTTTGGAAATGCTGCAAATGCTTCATCACAATTTATTTTTGCCAATAATGGTAATTTCATTACAAGCGGATTAGCAACTAGCTCAGCTCTTGGAGTCGCCCAAACGACAGGATCTGGTCAGGGAATATCATTATATGCCGGTGCTGTAAACGGTATGCCTTCGTATGGATTAATGTTTGCAACAACATCTAATTATGGAGGATATGGATCTGTAAACGGAGATTGGGCAACTTACTTCACAATGGCTGGCGCAACAAACAGAGGCTGGGTATTTCGTTCCGTAAACACAAATGTTGCCAGTATTAGTGCTACAGGCGTATTTACAGGTTCAAATTTTGTTGGACCATTATCTGGAAATGCTGATAGTTCAACTTCTGCCAGAAGAATATCATTTGTTGATGGACCAAGAACTTTAAGTGATCGATTACCAAACTCATTTGCAAGAACCGTTAATTTCGATTTTGTTAATGCGGCAACTGTGGGAGGATCCGGGAATTATGGTGGTGTAATGACATTTGCTCCCTGGGATGGCTTATCAGCTTCTACTGGAGATTCTTCTTATCAATTAGCCTTTAGAAATGAAAGCGGCATTAATGGTTCCGGATTACCTGGGCTTAGACTTCGTAAAGGAATTGACACCTCTTGGGGAGGTTGGTATGATATGCTCCATTCAGGTAATTACAGCTCTTTTTCAGCATTTTCAGGAGCAATAACCGGTGCTTCATTAACAGTATCAGGAGATGTTGTAGCTTTCTCTGATGCAAGAGTTAAAGAAAACATCAGACCAATTAAAGATTCACTTAAAAGAATACAAGCTTCAAGAGGAGTTTTATACGATAGAATTGATACTAAGGAAAAAGATAACATTGGATTTATCGCTCAGGAGCTTGAAGGCGCTTTCCCTGAATTGGTAATTACACAAGAAGATGGAACAAAAGCGGTTAAATATCAAAATGCGGTTGCAGTATTGTTTGAAGCCGTTAAAGAACAACAAATTCTAATCGAAGAACAGCAACAAATCAATAAAAAACTTAATAAAAAAGTAGAAGACATTCTACAACACTTAAACATAAAACAATAATGGCATTACCTACAAGCGGTCCAATCTCAATGGGAGACATAAATGTAGAATTAGGAAGAACACGAACAGCATCTATATCTTTAGATGCTGCCGAAAATGGCTCTTATGTTACTATTAATCAAAATAGTTCCTCTAAACCATCAAGCACAAATCCTGCAACAATTAGCGAATGGCGTGGTTATAATCACACAGCAGTTTCTTCTGGCGGCGGTGGCGGCGGTACTGTCAGTACTGGTTATTTAAATAATATGACAGGCCATACAATTAGTGCTACTTATATGGCGATCAAAGCTAATGGAACAAGTGTCGCCTATATATCAGTTCCAGCATTAGCACATGGTGCTTTATATCAGTTTAATACTTCATATACTAGTTTATTCTCTAATGGAACATTTGTTATTGATTTATACACACCTGTAGTAGGTTTAACTACATCAAATTATTTTTACATGACAGCCGGGTCAAACAGTACAAATGGATATTTTTCTAATACGGGAAGCAGTTTGAGAGCAACCGTTACATCATCAGGCCCTCAATATTCAATTACTATAACAATTAAATAATGAAAGTAGTTTATAGTTATTGGGATACTGGCAATGGTTTAAAAAAACCAGGAAATTGGTTTAATTCGAGGTTAATGCTGTCGTCAATGGTAATATCTGTTTTAAATAGTTACAAACATTATGGCAGGGTTGAAATGGTTACAGATAGCCGTAGCAAATTATGGATAGAAAAATTAGGATTGCCATTCGAATCCATTAAAACAGATCTTGATGAATTAGAGAAATACGATAAGAATTCATGGGCTCTGGGTAAAATAAAAGCATATAGCATACAAAAAGAACCTTTCATGCACGTAGATCTGGATGTAATTTTATTCGAAGCATTCTCTGATAAACTTGTAAGTAACGATTTGTATGTTCAAAATATTGAACCCTTTAGTATGGATACGTATAATAAGACATATATGCCGTATATCGATTTGTTAGAAAAAAACGGGAAAAATTTACCTATTGGTTTTCATGACAAAAAACATGCATTAAACTTAGGTATTTACGGATGCAATAATCTCGATTTTAATAAATTATTCTGTGACTCTGTCTTTGCATTTGTTGATAATAACGAAAAACATTTTAAGATGCATGTTCCTTTAGATAAATTATGTGTGGTTTGGGAACAATATTTTTGTGCTGTTATTGCAAATAAAATGAAATTATCTATAGGCACAATCATCGATCCGGATTACGTATTAGCAACTGAATCCGGATATGTACACTTATTGATTGATAAATACAATGAAAAACTAGCCGATAATTTTAACCAACATGTAAAAATTATCTATCCAGAATATTACGAATTAATAAATGAATTGCTGAAAATCAACAATGTTGAAGTTTAGTCGCATAAAATTAAAACCTTAAAACGGCGTCATTTGATGATACTCTCTGCAACACGCTATTTCCAGAGGAGCTACTGTAAATTATATACTGTGATATTAATACATATAATAATAAATATGGAATCAACTTAGTAGCCTCAATACCATATACGGTAAATTTAACAACTCACAACCCAATGAAAAAACTTCTAATCACAATCGGAATTCTCACCACAATCATAACATTTTCAGTATTATTCATTGCGGGAATATTTTTCTGTTTTGTAAATGCTATAGCATTGTTTATTTCTTATCAATACAAAAGATTTAAAATTTATTTGTACAAGATTTTCAAACGAAAACAATTTACGGCAGTAGTATATAAAGAATAAAACATATAATTTCTAAACAAAAAATGGCGCTAATAATAGCGCCATTTTTTTATATTATGATTAATCAATTTTCTTATCAATTTTATAAAGTCTGCCCTGATCTGTAACGGCATATAAGGCACCATCATTTCCTTGGGTAATATCTCTAAAACGTTGACCTTCTGCGGCAAGAAGCCTTTCTTCGCCTATCACTTTATTATCTTTAAAAGCAAGACGAACAATATGCATTCCGCTTAGGGCGCCTATGAAAAGATTATTTTCCCATTCCGGAACGCGATTACCGCTGTAGAAAGTCATTCCGCTTGGCGAAACAACAGGATCCCAATAATACACAGGTTGTTCTAAACCTTCTTTTTGCTGAATTCCCTCTCCTACTTTTTCTCCGCTATATTCAATTCCGTATGTAATTGTTGGCCATCCATAATTCGAACCCGCTTTCAGACGATTAATTTCATCACCACCACGAGGTCCATGTTCGCTTTGCCAAATTTCGCCTGTTACAGGATGAAGCGCCAATCCTTGTGGATTTCTATGGCCCATAGTATACAATTCCGGCAACGCTCCTGTTTGATTAAAAATAGGATTTCCGGCAGCTGGTTGTCCGTCTTTCGTTATTCTGATTACTTTTCCTAAAGCTGCCGAAACGGATTGTGCCAAAGGTCGGGTCTGAAGTACAGAACGTTCCCCGGTACTTACGATAAGATTTCCTGTTTTATCAAAAAGTATTCTTCCGCCATAATGCAAGTCACTCGGATTTGCAGGATTTGCACGATAAATTACCGTTGCTCCTTCAATCGTTTTTTCATCATTTGATAATTTTCCTTTAGCAACCGAAGTTTGATTGCCACCTGTTGCAGATTCCGAAAAAACCCAGTAAATCATACGGTTAGTCGCAAATTCAGGATCAATACACAATCCTAATAAACCTCCCTGACCACTTGAATTAACGGCAGGAATTCCTGTAATTTTATTACCAACAACTCCTGCTACAGTTACAATACGCATTGTTCCTGACTTTTCTGTTATTAATAATCTTCCGTCAGGAAGACTTTTAACGCCCCACGGAGCGCTTAAAGCTGAGGTAACAATTTTTGATTCGTATTTTGTAGTCGTCTGAACACCATTTGCACGGGTTTGTCCGGCAAATGCAGGTTTATAATTGGTATTAGGCGCATTATTTTCGACTGGCGGAGTAATGGTACCCGGATCTACATCATCGATAACTTTGTCATTTGAACAGCTAATCTGCGTCAATAATATATTCGAGAGAATAAAAATGTAAGTTAATTTTTTCATGGCTTTAAGATTTAAGGAGTTTACAAATCAGGTAATTATATCTTTAAAAACGAAATCTGACCGTTTTTATTTCACATCAAACTTCTTAAATAATAAACTAAAAAACTTATATAATTAAAATCAGAAATTACAGAATTATCTGTAAAATAAAAACTCCAAATCCATGACTTTGGAGTTTTTTATTATTGAAACATAACTGGATTCAATCTCAGTTATTTTAGTATTAAGGCAGAATTGCCATTTTTTGATGTAATAAAATTTTAATTCTGTTATGATTACCAATTGTATCATTTTGAATTTGAATTGGACTTCCACCGAATTTCTGATAGTGTAGAATTCCGTTTTTAGAAACAGATTCGAGCGTTTCAAATGAAATCAGTTTCCCCGGGATTACAGCACCAAACCAGTTGGGATCTGGTTTCTGATTCCACGTGATCCAGATCAGTTTTTCTCCTTTTTGGAAAATAGAACTATTGGATTGAATTCTTTCAATTGCTTTTTGATTTCCGTACAATAATGAAGTGGTGTGTCTTTTATTATTAATCGAAGAATTGATGACTTTTAAACCTGAAACTTTATTCAGTAATTCGCTCGGAAGGGAAGCTTCTGTATTTAAGGCCTTTTCGTTTGAATTGGAACAGGCAAAAAGAAAAAACAAAGCAATAAGTGCGGTAAAATAAACTATCGTTTTCATATTATTGTCGGATTGGAAGCGTGAATACATAATCGTTTTTCTCCATTGGTTTGTGGCAATTCATACATTCGATCACAAAATCGGTGTTTTTGCCATACGGAACCAGTTCTGTTGTTTTAAATCGGGCAAAACCCCAGCCTTTTGTTTTCTTGTATTTGTTCTGATCTTTAATCATATATTCGACTTGTTTAAAAGCGCCTTGCGAAATATTTCCGTCCACATCTTCAATTTCTTCGTAAGCGGCTTTCGCTAAAATAGTACCATCCGGCCACGGACTAATTTTCTTGTCTTTAATGGCTTGCACAGCAACAGCATTCCCGAAAATAATTCGCATTGTTCCGTTGTCCAAACGCTGAGTTGTGCTTATTACTGCCCAGTTTTTATAATCAGAGATATAGGCAATTCCGTTTGGGGCTTTGGATATTTCAGCCAATTTTTCAGTCTTTTTTAATACTTCTGATTGGTTTTTCAGTGCTTTTATTTTCGCTGTATCCTCAGGTACATTGTTTACTTTCAGGTCCCAGATATAATCTTTTAGTACTTTCAGATCTTCTTGAGAAATCTTAGCCTGAGGATGTGCCAGCGTATAACTGCTCAACGGCATCGCACCCTGATCAATCTGGTTTACAGATTCCCAAAGTTTTGCTTTTTGATCTGCCGGAGCTAATTGATCCCAGTTCGAAAAATTAAGTCCGCTCCTGCCCTTTTTTATATGTTGGGCAACCAGCCACGAAACGGGAACTATTTTATCATACCAAGCCAAATTCGTTTCGTTAGAATGACAAGCATAACAGGAATTTCTTAAAATAGTTTCGACCTGATGAGGTACTTTTACATTTCCGGTAACGGGCGGATTTGTAATTTCCGGCTGCCAAAATTGTATTCCCGCAAAAATCAAAAACAAGATTATTATTGGAATCATGACGGCCTTTCTTTTGTATATTTTCTGTTTTTTCATAGGGTTGGTTTTTCTATTTAAATCTTAAATTGGAAACTCAATTTTAATCTGTAAAATCAAAATTTGGCAAAATCAAAAATAATCTTGTTTTGAATTTTATACTGCAAATAAAGGCATGAACGCTTATTAGAATCAACAAAAACTGCACGAAAGGGAAAAAATGAACTTAAAAGGGAATAAATGGAATTGAAAGATTTTAGTTTATTTTAAAAAATCAATTTTGAAATTTATCAGTAAACCGCAACAAAATTTAAAGCCGCAGATTACAGGATTAAAATGATTATAAATATTTTCATTTGTTATAAATAATATGTCGTTCCGCTGGAACTTTTATCATCCAATATTTCTGTTTACTATAAATATGATGCTCCGATGGAGCTTCTTAAGCAATGCAATAAAAAGCCCCAGAGGGCAATGTCATTAAGTTAAGCTTTTCGAAAAATTAATCTCGCAAAGGCGCTAAGACGCAAAGTTTAAACACAACATTGTCATTTCGACGAAGGAGAAATCTCCGCGAGAAGCTCGACAAAGGTTAGATTTACGTTGCGGAGTTACTTACGGAGATTTCTCCTTCGTCGAAATGACAAACCTTTGCGATTTTGCGAGATATTTATTCGGCTTTATTTCAAAAAAAACCATCGGGGTGAGATATTTTATTGAGTTCCAAAAAAAAACAGTATTAAATATTTGTTCAGGAATTACAGACAGCGGATTATTATTAATTAAATTTGAATCATCAATTCAAACTTTCTTATGAGAAAAGACAGGCTTTATCTTTTTACGTTTTTATCCTTACTTGTTGTTGTGTACATCTGCGGATACTTTAGCATGAATTATTTGGTAAACCTGAGTACCCAACAATTCCTGAAAATACAGATTGAATCCAGTAAAAGAGAAGCCAAGGAAATGGCCAATCTTATATCGTATCAGGCGCAACAAATTCCTGACAGAAAGGTAATCATAAATAATGTACAAAAAAGCATCGAAAAAACAGATACTCAAACAGGATTTCTTTGCATGTTTGATCAAACGGGAAAAGAAATCTGTCATCCCAATCCGGAGAAAATTGGGCGAATGACGGGACCTGATGAATCTTTTATTTCAAAAACGCATGATGAGGTAAATCCTGAAGATTTTTATTCATATCTAAAAAATAAAACGGAAGGCGGCGGAATCCGGAATTTTAATGATCCCAAGCATGAATCTGAAATTATATACCTTTATCCGGTTAAAAACACAGAGTGGATTGTGGCTTCTCATGCTAACCTGAAAAATATTAATGACCAGGTTCAGAACCTGAAATTCTATTTTATTCTGGTGTATATCGCAACGGGCGCTTTGATTGTCTTGCTTTCTTTTTTTATGATTCGCCTTTTCGGAAGCCGTTATGAAAGAAAACTGGAATTAAAAAATGAAGATCTTTTTAATGAGGTTTTAAGTTTATCAAAACTGAATCATGATCTTACGAGTTATAAATCAAAACTGGAACATCAGGATCATATTAAAACGGAGATTCCGACTCCAACTTCTCCTATAAAAAGAATTTTAACACATTTAAAAAGTGAACTTGTTGCGCTTGAAATTGATCAGATTGCCTACGTTTATATGGAAAATACGATCACTTACGTGAAAGATTTAAACGGAAAAATTACAACGAGCACGAGCAGTCTGGATGAAATTCATAACGAATTGGGCAATAGTGTTTTTTTCAGGGCGAACAGACAGTTTATTCTGTCGATTAAATCAATCGATAAGATTATTAAATATGGTAATAATCAGCTCAAAATTGAAGTGGTTCCAAATTCTACCATTGACATTATTATAAGCAAAAACAAGGCAGCTGAGTTTAAAGCCTGGCTCCATAAATAAGTAAAAGGGAATACTTCATTTGATTGAAATATTCCCTTTTACCCAAATAAATCTCGAAGGTTTGTCATTTCGACTGAGGAGAAATCACACGCGTAACTCGACAACGACTTTCTGTGCGGAGTTTCTAGTGTGATTTCTCCTCCGTCGAAATGACAATATTATATTTTAAACTTTGGGTTTTAGCGCTTTTGCGAGATTCATTTTATTTTCTAAAAAGCTTGTACTAAATAAGATTATTAGAATTTAAACGTAAAATTTGCCGTTATACGCGTCGGGTTTTGAGCCGCAAGTCGGTATGACCAATATTTCTCATTTGTTAAGTTGTCTACTTTAAGACCCAATCTGTATTTTGGCTGGTCATAAAAAAGTGAAGCATCTAATACAGTGTAGGACGGAATTGAGAATTTGAAAGTAGTCGTGTTTGTCTGGTAATATTCACTTCCGTAAATTCCTCCAAAACCAATTCCTAAACCTTGTGCCATTCCTGTAGTAACTCTATAACTCGCCCATAAATTTGCCGTTCGCGGAGATCCTGCTGTTGTAGGTCGCAATCCCTGAACACTTGCATTACTTTTTTCGTATTTACTATCATTATAGGTATAACCGGCGACGATATTTAAGCCCGAAATGGGGTTGGCAATCAACTCGGCTTCAAAACCTTTACTAACCTGAGTTCCGTCCTGAATTAAAAAGTTAGCATTATTAGGATCGTCACGTGTAATATTTGTTACGCTGATGTCATAATAACTCAATGTAGCCGATATTTTACTAAGGTCAAATTTAAAACCTCCCTCCCATTGGTTCGCCTGATTTGGTTTGAATGTATTTCCGTAAAAATCAGAACCTGAAACGTTACTGAAACCATTCATATAATTACCAAAAACAGCAATTTTGTCTTTCATAATTTGGTACACAACTCCAAATTTTGGAGAAAATGCGGTTTGATTGTAATTTCCGGCTATAGAATCTTTACTTGGATAATAGGTTCCGTTGTTGATATATCGGTCTACACGAATTCCTCCCATGGCTAATAACCTGTCCGTAACATTCAAAACATCAGACACATAAGCGCTATACGTTTCTTCGTCATTAGAAACAAAATTGTTGAATTTTGCAGTAGCAAACATTGGCGCTACTTTATCAACATTAAAATTATTATAGGCATCGCCCGGTTTTTTATAATCCATTGCCGGCATGTTTATCATGGCATCATTACGTGTTGCACGTAGACTATAATAATCAACTCCGGCTACGACTCTGTTTTTTAGCTGGCCAATTTTAAACTGACCAATAAAATTCTGCTGAATATCTGTTCCGTAAAATGGCGATTCCTGATACGTAACTTGTTGTCTTATTGTTGTTGCTGACATCATTTGTAATCCCACAACATAACCGTCTGATGATGATCTTGTTCTGGATAAAATAGTTTGAGATGTCCATTCATCAGATATTTTATACTTTAACTGCGTGAAAACATTATATTGCTGACTCGTATAATTAATGGTATTGTTGGCAAAAGATAATTTGTACGGAATATCAAGATCTTCGATACTGCTTTCGGTTCCTTTTACCACGAACGGCGCTAATCTTGTTGGTGAAGTGGCTTTATATAAACTAAATTCTATATCAATTAAAAGGCTTAAACGATCATTAATTTGATACGAAAAACTTGGTGCAATCGAGAAGTTTCTGTTAAATCCTGCATCCTGAAAGCTTCTTTCGCTATGCAAAGCGGTATTGATTCTTAGCAAAGCACTTTTATCTTCGTTAAGCGGTGTATTGATATCAGCTGTTAATCTGTTCAAATCCCAACTTGCTGCAGAATACGAAATTTCGCCTTTGAAAGTATCAAAAGGTTTTTTGGTAACACGGTTAAATAATCCGCCAAAAGATGATAATGTACTTCCAAATAATGTTGCCGATGGACCTTTAATAACCTCAATTCGCTCTAAATTTGAAGGATCAATTGTAGTATAGGTAAAACTTCCTACTCCGTTTCTAACAACTTGCGGAGTTGGAAATCCTCTTGAAATTGAAGTTGTACGGCCTTGATTTCTTACTTCGGCAATACCGGCTCCGGGAACGTTTTTAAAGGCACTATTGTAATCTGTAACAACTTGTTCCTTCATTAATTCTTTGCTTACTACGATATAAACCTGCGAATTTTCGATGTTTTTTAAAGGCATTTTCGCTACATCAAAACTTTCTTTTTTGGCAAAACGGTTTCCTCCAGTACGAATTACGACATCTTCCAGATTTTCTACAGATGAATTTACTCTGATATCTACTTCAGTACTTGAAACTTGTTCTGTAATCTCGGCGGTTTCTGTAGAAGATGCATAACCTGTCATCGTAACTTCTAAAGTATATTTTCCTAATGGCAGTTTTTTAAATTCATATTTACCTGCAGAATTGGTTACGGCACTTTTATTTATTTCTATCAATTTTACAATAATTCCTTGTCCGGCATTTCCGTCGTTGGTTATTACAGTACCGGAGATTTGTCCTGTCGATGCGGTTTGAGCATTCACAAAACCAACATTTAGAAGTAAAAAAAGCATCAATAATAATGCGGAAATATGTTTTGAGCTTTGTATTTTATGGTGTAGGTATGCTAGAAAAAAAGGAATTTTGGGTAAGGGTGTTGTCATGTTATTCTTATTTAAACTGATTCTAAATTAAATCGCAAAAGAACAATATTTTTTTTAATCTATCAACAGCAAAACATTATTTTTTTTGAAAATAAATTCCTTTAAATAAGCGTATAAAACAAACTTTAATAAAGTTTTTGAGATCTAATTATTATTTGGACTGTTTCTAAAATACAGCTATATTTGCGCGCACTGTATTAAGAATACGCAGAAAAAATCAACATTATCTACTAAATGATTTTCAAATTGAATCAAAAACAAATTAAAAATTTAGCCCGTCAAGTTCATTTATGGCTGGGTTTATCAACCGGAATTATTGTTTTTATAATTAGTATTACGGGTTGTATTTATGTTTTTGAAGAAGAAATAAGAAATGCCTCGAAACAAACCGAACTCTATACTGCTATTCAGGAAAAACCATTTATAGGTCTTGAAAAAATTGTAACTAATTTTCAGAAAGAAGTTCCGAAAGGGAAAATTACTTTAATCAGAATAAACCAAAAAGTCCCGAACGCTTCTATAGAAATCGGCACAAAAAAGAAAACATATTATTTTAATCCATACGACGGCTCTTTAGTTGATAACGAAAAACCGGATTGGTTAACTGTCGTTAGAAAACTTCACACAGAATTGCTTTTGGGCGAAACCGGAAGTTTTATTCAGCGCTGGTCAGTCGTAATTTTTACATTAATGTTAGTGACTGGAATTATTCTTTGGTTTCCAAACCAAATGAGATTAATTAGACAATCTTTAACCATTAAATGGAAAGGAACTTTTAAACGTGTGAATTATGATTTGCATAATGTTTTAGGATTTTATGCTTCATTTATTTTGATTGTTATTGCGCTTACAGGTTTATTTTTTGCATTTAAGGAGGTTAAAAATACAGCTGCATTCCTGACAGGAACTAAACTTACAGATGGAAAAGAAGCACAACCAGAACGTATTCCTATCGAAGAACCGTTAGCAATACGCTACGACCGAATTTATAAAACGGCGACGCAACAATATCCTGGTGCTGATTTAGCTACTTTATCAATAAAAAAGACCGGAGATTTAAGATTGAGATTGTTGTATCCGTATAATTGGTCCCGAAAACAAAATACTTTTTACTACAATGTAAAAACAGGACAATTGCTGCGTTATAAATTATACACCGATTTTAATCGTGCTGATATTCTCGAAGCCACAAATTATGATCTTCATACGGGACGCCTTTTTGGTCTTTTCGGAAAAATTGTCGCTTGTCTGGCAAGTTTTATTGCTGCAAGTTTGCCAATAACGGGATTTATAATTTGGCTGAAAAAGAAAAAGAAGAAAAAGAAATTGTGAAATCTATTGCATAATTTCTTAACGTAGTCTTCTGCCACTAAGGCTCAAAGTCTCAAAGTTTATTCTCCTTTTATGTTAAGCTGGGTTCTGCCACTAAGGCTCAAAGATTATTTTCATCTGTGGTTACTCACTTTGCGGGTCTTCTCCCAAAGCCTCGGGATCGCTCAGACTGACAATTGAGACTTTTAAATAAATATCGAATTACTTTCTATCAAATATTTAAATATTTAAATTAAAGTCCTTTACATTCTTACTTACAATCTTGAAACCTCTTTTAGCGTAAAAAACCAAATTAAAAGTTAAAAAAGAAGCTCAAAAGCACTTACTTTAACTAAAAAATACTATTTATCTTATATTCTAATGTTGCAAGTTAAGTAAATTGTTGTAAAAACTTACTAAAAAATAGTTTTTGGCTTCTCAAATTTATTCAAAAAACTCAAGTGCCGATTTTCATAAATTCTACAGAAAATTGGGTATCTGAAAATCTTATCAAAAACACAAAATAAGTCTTTTCTTTCAATAAAATAAACTGTTTTCAGATTGTTTGCAAAAATTCTTACACAAATTAAACCTTCTAAAATTTACTGCTTTTTTATAAAACAGAATCTATCTCAAAATAGGATGGATAGCAGATTATTGTTTCATTTTATAATTTGAAACATCTTTATAAAATAACCGTAAATAATTTCCTTCATTTAACATACCTTTATGTTATTGATTGTAAATATTTTATGACTTTAAAATATTTATCTGTTTGATCTTCATCGCGATTTGATGAGATAATTTCTTAAGCCATTTGTTTTTTTAGCTTTTTTAAGCCAATTGATTTTATATCAGCCTACAATACATTTTTTGTTAAACTAAAAAATAATTATATGCTGAATAATTCTACTCTCTCATTTACACGAATTTCTTCTTTGTGTCGCTGGATAGCACTTTTAATTGTTGTCCATACCGTAATAACGCAATATATCGCAATATCCATTTTTAGTCTTCAAAGGAGTACGACTAGTACTGCAGTGGCTATCAATCATCATATAGATTATAATGCAACAGCCTTTCGGAATGTTTTGTTTTTAGAGGGTCTTCAGATTAGGGGGCAGCTTTTGAAAATATATCAATCTTGAATCGTACAAATTTCTTAAGTGGTTATTAATCTGTAACCGGATCAATTGTCACTATAAAAAATCAACCAGTTTTAATTGCACCCAATGGGTTAAAATGAAATAATATGAGCAAAAAATTACTTCTTATATTGGTGTTGTTCTTGTTTAATTTAGGATACGGACAAACAAATACCTGGACAGGATTAACAAGTACAGCATGGGAAACGGGCTCTAACTGGAGTCTGGGAATTGCGCCAATCGCTTTACATGATGTGGTAATCCCTAATGTTGTCAATAAGCCTATAATTTCGACATTGGGAGCAACGTGTGCTACGCTTACTCTGAGCAATGCTTTGGCGTCTGATAATACTTTAACGATTAATTCGCCGGGTACTCTAACAATTCTGGGTGACATTACAATTTCAGCTCCAACATTAGATAGCAGTAATTCTATCATTAATGTAGCAACTGGAATTTTAACTACTGGAAACATAATCTTGGCTAACAGTTCAAATGATACCAGACATTGTAGTTTGCACATCGGAACTGGAACGGTTACGGTAACCGGGAGCATTACTATGAGCGGATCTGCGCTTAGAAATGATGTAACGTTTGCCGGAGCAGGAACTTTAAATATAGGAACCACTATGTCTGGCGGTTCTCTGTCTGCCGGAACAGGATTGGTTAATTATAATAGTTTATCTGCACAAACCGTTGGAGCTTACGTCTATAATAATCTTACACTATCTGGCGGAGCAGCCAAAGATATCAGTGGCGCGACTATAAATGGTATTCTATCAATGGAAGGAGACTCGACTTTGTCGGCTTCTCTTCCTCTAGCTTATGGTCCTTCAGCAACTTTACAATACAATAGTGCATTGCCACAGAATGTAGGTAATGAATGGAGTAATAATTCTCATACAACAACATTTTCATCGACAGGGGGAGTTATAATTACAAACATAGGAACTGTTACACTTGGCTCTACAGGTACTTCAGTACAAAAGACCGATAATGATATTCCTTTAAAAATAAATAGTGGGGCTTCGTTAGTAGCTATTAATTTTTCTAATCTAAATTTTGGGGGGGATTTTATTAATAACGGGGTATTCACTTCTAATGGAGGTGTTATTATAGTAGGTACTGCTGTTACTCAAAACATAGATAGTTTTTCTCAAACTGGTAGCGATGGTTATCTACGCTTTAATAAAACAAGTGGCACAGCTACTTTTACAGGAAATGTAAATGGAACTGATTTTGTTACAAATACTCCTGGAGCAACACTTAATCTGGGGAACGGTTTAACGCATACTTTTACAGGAAATTGGATACAATCAACTGCGACAATAGATGGAGGTTCCAGTACATTAAAAATTGGAGGATCAGGATCCACAGGAGGAACTTTTATTCCGGGTACGGGTACAGTAGAATTTAATGGCGGCAGTCAAAATTTGGGTAGTGCTAAAACCTTTAATAACCTTATTTTGTCCGGTACCGGGACTAAAACTTTTGGAGGAGCTACTACAGTCAACAATACCTTGTCTGTTGGTGTAGGAGTCGTATTAAATTTAGGAACCTATACGCATACGGTTGCTTCTTTATCTCTTAATGGGTTACCTGCAGCTGTAGGATCCTGGGGAGGAACAGGTTCTGGAGCTTTGCATATAGATGTTACTTATTTTGCCCCTAATAGTGGAATTATAAATGTAGGAACTCCAAGTAATGTTTCAACTCTAAGCAATTTAAGCATCAGTCAGGGTACATTAACTCCAGTTTTTGCATCAGGGACAAATAGTTATACGGCTTCGGTAGCTGATAATATATCCAGCCTAACCGTTACACCCACTACAACAGATGCTACTGCAACAGTAAAAGTAAATGGTACAACAGTAACAAGCGGAAGCGCTTCCGGAACTATTGCATTAGCAATGGGTTCAAATACTATTACTACTGTTGTAACGGCTCAGGATGGTGTAACACTGGGAACTTACACTATAACAGTGATTAGAACCGCTCCTGTAGGACCGGGAGGCATAACAGCCAATCTTAAATTATGGCTTAAGGCAGATTCTGCTGTAACTCCTTCTACTCAGGGTGCGGCAGTAACAAGTTGGAATGACCAAAGCGGCGGTAATAATAATGCTGTCTATTCTACTCCTATGTTTTCACAAACTGTTATAAATCCAGTTTATCAGCTAAATTCACTCAACTTTAATCCAACACTTCGTTTTGACGGAACAAGCGGTACAAATTTATCTGCAATTGGAGGAACTTTATCGCCTGCATTAACCAGTAATAATATATCTGCTTACACAGTATTTTTAATGAATCCTACAACAAGCGGATCTGCTCGTGTTATCATGGTTTCGCAAAATGCTTCTACATCTGACTGGCAAAATCAAGCAAGCGCAGATTTAATAAGCCGCACGGGTACTACTAATGTATATGGCTCGAGAAATAGCATATCTGGTCCAACTATCAACAACGTTGTAGGCTCGCCAGTTATAATATCATCACATTTTACAACGGGAAACAAATGGCTTTCAGAGTCAAACGGAAATTCTTTTTCTTCAACAAATTTTACAACTGCGGCATTTAATTCTGCCTATTATCGTTTAGGTTTAAGTACATATAGTTCTAATGATTATTTAAATGGAAATATAGCTGAGGTTATATTATATGATGCAGATCAGTCTTCTTTACCAAGCCATAACCAAATTGAAAGTTATCTTGCCCTTAAATATGGTATTCATAAGGTGGGAAGTTATGTAAGTAGTTCAAATATAAATATTTGGGATGCTACTGTTAATGCTTTATATCATAATGATGTTTTTGGAATAGGTCAGGATGATGCTGATGGTTTACTACAAATACAATCTAACAGCACAAATACCGGTAGTGGAAACGGTACTGGCCAAACCGGAAAAGGAAACATTATAATCAGCAATCCTTCATCATTGGCCAATAACGGATTTTTAGTAATAGGCCATAATACCAGTGCACTTACAGAAACAGATGTAACTCTTGCAGGAAACCTTACGAAAAGAGTCCAAAGACTATGGAAAGTACAAACTACAGGAAATCCCGGAACTATTTCATTAAATTATGACATAACAGGCCTTACATATTCGGGACAAACTGCTACTGATTATGTTCTTCTGGTTGATCCTACAGGCACAGGCGATTTTAACGGAGGAACTGTAGTACAATACGTTGCTGCAACACTTTCAGGCAATAAAGTGTCTTTTAATACAGTAGATTTACCAACTGGCGCTGTATTTACTTTTCAAACATTTGCTCCTCCTACAATTCAGGCAACTAATTTGGTTTTTACAAATACAGCAAACACTACAACTGATGCCAGCTGGACAAACGGCAGCGGTTCATCAAGAATTGTATTTATGTTTGCAGGAAATAGTGGCAGTCCGTTGCCAGTTGATTATACAACTTATAATGCAAATGCAGCTTTTGGTTCAGGCACTCAAATTGGTACAACAGGATGGTATTGTGTTTATAAAGGAACAGGTACAAGTGTGCATATTACGGGACTATCTCCTGCAACAACTTATCAGGTAATGACTCTTGAATATAACAGTAGCGTACCTGGTACCGAATTATATCAATCTACGGTAAGTACAGATAATCCTGCAGAAGTAACTACTACTGTTACAGGTACTAATACAACAGCGCCTGGTGGGATTACTGCCGGACTTAACCTTTGGCTGGATGCAGGAAATGGAGTAAACTCAACGGCTAATAATTTAACAGCATGGACAGATATTACTAACATTAATACATTTACAATTAGCACAACATTGCCTACAGTGGCAACAAATGCAATTAACTTTCATCCAGCAATAAAATTTAATGGTAATGAAAAACTTACCGGCAATATCATTATTGGAATTAGTGAGTGTTATGCAGTCATGGCATTCAACGGTGCAATCAATACAGAAAGAGGCACAGTAATTTCACCAATTACAAATTCAGTTGGGGGCAGCCGTTATGTCTTTCGTTCAGGAAATACTGGAAATATATTTGTAGGCATTATACCTTCATCTACCTCTGCAAATACTTATATGTCTGCGGCAAATCCAGCTAATGGCGAATATGCTGTATGGACAACAAGCGGTACAAATAGTATATTTAGAAAAAACAGTGTACAGGTAGGAAGCGGCACTTCACAGGGAAATATCATGAACGACATACCACAAATAGGTGATCGATCAAGTAATGATTCAAAATTAAATGGCTGGCTTGCAGAAGTAATAAATTATGATACTTCAAAACAGGGTATTGGAAGAGATAATATAGAATCTTATCTTTCAATTAAATACGGAATTCATAAAGCAGGAAATTATATAAGCAGTGCCAATACTATATTGTGGAATGCCACTACTAATGCTGTATATCATAATGATGTTTTTGGAATTGGAGAAGATGACTTATCCGGATTAAACCAATCTATTTCTAATAGTACAAATTCAGGAAGTGGAAATGGCACAGGACAAAACGGAAAAGGGAATATTATAATAAGCAATCCTTCATCATTAGCAAACAATAGTTTTTTATTAATTGGCCATAATACCAGTGCACTTACAGAAACAAATGTAACTGTTGGCGCTAATCTTACAAAGAGAGTTCAACGAATCTGGAAAGTTCAGACTACAGGAAATCCGGGCAACATAACGTTAAATTATGATATAACCGGATTAACATATGCTGCACAAAAAGCCAGCGATTATACCCTTTTAGTTGATCCTACCGGTGCTGGTACTTTTGACGGAGGATCGGTAGTAAAATATACCGCTGTGGCAATTACCGGAAACAAAGTTTCTTTTGAAGTTGTCGACTTACCAACAGGTTCGGTATTTACTTTTCAGACCTTATCTGTACCTACAGTTCAGGCAACGAACATTGTTTTTAGTAATACAGCAGGAACAGCAACAACGACCAGTTGGACAAATGGCGATGGTTCGTCAAGAGCAGTATTTGTATATGCGGGAGCAAGTGGAAGTCCGTTACCTGTAGACTTTACCACTTACACCGCAAATACTGCTTTTGGATTAGGAACTCAAATTGGCACGTCTGGTTGGTTTTGTGTCTATAATGGCACAGGAACATCAGTAAATATTACCGGATTATCTCCTGCAGCTGTTTATCAGATAATGGCTGTTGAATATAATGGTTTACCCGGAAGTGAAGTGTACTTGTCTACAATAAGCACCGGCAATCCTGCAGAAGTTGCCACACTTAATAATGTCGCAACATTGAGTAATTTAACTATAAGTGAAGGAATATTAAATCCTGTTTTTGCAACAGCTACAACTTCTTATGCGACTACAGTAACAAATGCTGTTACAAGTCTAACACTAACACCAACTGCTACAGATACTAATTCTGTAATTACTGTAAATGGAATAGCAGTTGCCAGCGGAAGTCCCTCTGATGGAATTGCGCTTAGCGTTGGGCCAAATATTATTACCACCATTGTAACAGCTCAGGATGGTACAATAACACAAACTTATACTATAACGGTAAACAGGACTGCAGCCTCACCTATTATTACAAGTTTTAGTCCGGAAATTGGTCCAGTTGGAACTACAGTTACCATAAGCGGATCAAATTTTGGAGCTACAATTGCCGAAAATGTCGTGTTTTTTGGCGCTGTGAGAGCTACAATTTCTGCTGCCAGTACAACCAGTTTAACCGTAACTGTTCCTGTGGGAGCGACTTATTTTCCGATAACAGTATTAAACGAAACGACTGTTTTATCTGCAAATTCTTCAGCGCCTTTTATATTAACTTTTACTCCAAATAAAGGAAATATTACTATTAATGATTTAATGCCAAGAGTTAATTTTGCAACAGCGGATTCTGCAGAAGAACTTGTTCTTGGAGATTTTGACGGAGATGGCAAACCTGATTTAGCTATAACCATTCCCCATTTAGATCAATTGATTTTTCTTCATAATACAGCCGTTAGCGGTACAATTGATGCATCTTCTTTTACAGCTTCAGGTGATTATACTTTAGGAGATTATCCTGTCGGAATATCAGTAGCCGATATAGACGGCGACGGAAAACTGGATATTGTAGCTGCAAATTATCATACTGCTACAGTATCTGTTTTAAGAAATACGTCGTCAGGGGTTGGAAATATTAGTTTTGCACCTCAAATCGTATTTAATGTAGGTTTAAATCCTTACAGAGTAGCAATTGGAGATATTGATGGTGATGGAAAATTAGATATTGCATCCGCAAACAAATCGGTTGGTACGGTTTCGGTTTTGCGTAATAATTCATCCGGAATTGGTACGATTAATTTTGATCCTAAAATTGATTATGCCGTAGCTACTGGTTCTTACGGGATAGTTATGGGAGATTTGGACGGTGATCATAAAATTGATATTGCAACTGCAAATCAAAATAGTGCTAACACCGTATCGATTCTAAGAAATAATTCAACAAACGGAGTTATTAATTTTGAATCTCAAATTAACTTTACTACTGGTTATACTGCTTTTGATGTAGCAATTGGTGATTTGAACAAAGATGGCAAAGCCGATCTTGCAGTTGCTAATGCGAATGCTAATTTCGTTTCATTCCTTACTAGTACATCATCCGGAGTTGGAAATATTAACTTTGATACTCCTGTCGATTTTCCTACCAATGCTATTTTAAATAATGTAACATTCGGAGACCTCGACGGTGACGGGAATCTGGATTTGGCGGCCTGTGACAGTGCTAATGAATTGTCTGTTTTTCGAAATACATCTGTAATTGGAGGAGCAATTAGTTTTGCTGATCGAGTGGATTTTGTTAATGAAAACAACGCCAATTCTGTAGTAATTGGAGATCTTGACGGAGATGGTATAAATGATCTCGCAACTGCAAATTATGAAGGTGATAATAATATCTCTATTTTCAGAAATAATCCAATATTTGCCCCAATCCTTCAGGCAACAAATGTTCTATTTACCACTACAACGGGAACTACAACTACTGCGAGCTGGACAAATGGCAACGGTTCTTCAAGAGCTGTATTTGTATATGCAGGAGCAACAGGAAGTCCTGTTCCGGTTGATAATACAACTTATACGGCAAATGCCGCTTTTGGTACAGGAGCACAAATTGGTACAACAGGCTGGTATTGTGTTTATAATGGTACGGGAACAACGGTAAATATAACAGGTCTAACTGCTGAAACCACTTATCAGTTAATGGCGGTTGAATATAATGGTTCAATAGGAAACGAATTATATTTATCTACAACAAGTACCGGAAATCCTGCAGCTATAACTACTCTTAATCCTTCTATATTAGGACCTGGAGGAGTGTCAGCAAATCTTAAGTTATGGCTTAAAGCAAATTCTAGCGTTACACCCGCTACACAAGGTGCAGCTGTGACGGCATGGAACGATCAAGGTGGTGGCAATAATAATGCAGTGTATTCAACTCCAATATTTGCACAAACGGTATTGAACCCTACGTATCAGTTAAATGCACTTAACTTTAATCCTACACTTCGCTTTGCGGGAACAAGTACCACCAATTTTTCTGCTATAGGCGGAAATTTATCTCCGGCACTAACCAGTACTAATATATCGGCTTATACCGTGTTTTTAATGAACACTGCAACAAGCGGATCAGGCCGTATTTTCTTAATTTCACAAACTTCAACTACATCTGATTGGCAAAATCTGGCGGGTGCCGATTTAATTAGCAAAAACGGTAACAATGTAATTTACCAAAGAAACAGCACACAAGGATCATCAGTAGGTCCTGTAATTAATAAGCCTGTAATAGCATCAACCCATTTTACAACAGGTAATCAAGCACTTATTGAATTCAATGGAAATTCTTTTACTGCAAAAACTGCTACAACTGCATCATTTAATTCTGCTTATTATCGTTTAGGTCTTTCTACAGCCGGTACAGTTGAGTGGTTAAATGGAGACATTGCTGAGGTTGTTTTATACGACGCAGATAAATCATCTTTGGCAGGCCACAACCAAATAGAAAGTTATCTGGCCCTTAAATATGGTATTCATAAAACAGGAAGTTATGTTAATAGTTCCGGTACCAATATTTGGGATGCCACTGCTAACGCTGCTTATCATAATGATGTATTCGGGATTGGTCAGGATGATGCATCAGGATTGTTACAAACACAATCTAATAGTGTTAATACCGGTAGTGGTAATGGTACAGGACAAAACGGAAGAGGAAATATTATCATCAGTAATCCTTCGTCATTAGTCAACGACGGGGTTTTGATGATTGGGCATAATACCAGCTCATTAAACGAAATAGACGTTACTACAGGAGGTAACTATACAAAAAGGGTAGAAAGAAACTGGAAAGTTCAAACTACAGGTAATCCCGGAAACATAACGGTGAGTTATGATGTAACTGGAATGATATATTCCGCACAAAGTTTCAGTGATTACGTTCTTATAGTTGATCCAACAGGTACTGGTAGTTTTAATGCAGGATCTGTAGTGCAATATCCTGCAGCATCTCAAACAGGTAACAAGGTTTTATTTAATGGGGTATCATTACCAACAGGTTCCGTATTTACCTTTCAAACATTATCTGAGCCTATAATTCAGGCCAGTAATCTTGTTTTTACAGATACTACATCAACCACAACTACCGTTACCTGGGAAAATGGTGATGGTTCTGCAAGAGCCGTATTTGTATATCAAGGTTCAGGCGGAAGCCCTTTTCCGATTGATGATACAACTTACACACCCGATACTGTTTTTGGAGCAGGATCTCAAATTGGCACTTCAGGCTGGTATTGTGTTTATAATGATACAGGCACAACAGTAGATATCACAGGTTTGACACCCGGAACAACCTATCAGGTAATGACTGTTGAATATGATGGTGTACCGGGAAATGAAGGTTATCAGACTGCAATAAATACAGGAAATCCGGCAAGTGTAACTACTCTTAATAACATAGCTACTTTAAGTAATTTAAGCATAAGCGATGGAACATTAGATCCTATTTTTGCATCTGGTACCACAACTTATACAGCAACTGTAGCAAATATCGTTACGAATTTTACAGTAACACCTACAACTACGGACCCAAATGCAACTGTAACGGTAAACGGAATAGCAGTTGTAAGCGGAAATCCTTCTGATGTAATTGCTTTGGTCGCCGGGCCAAATGTACTTACTATTGTAGTAACGGCTGAAGATGGTACAACCATAGAAACTTATACCCTAACTGTAACCCGCACTGAACCTACAATTATAACTACCGGAACTTTAACAGCATTATCGACTATTTATGGTACACCTTCTGCATCCGATACTTTTAATGTTTCAGGAACAGATATGTACGAGGGAATTTTAGTTACAGCACCTTCCGGATTTGAAGTAAGTAGTGATGACATTAATTTTAGTGATGCAATTACAGTTGGTGCAGCAGGAATTATTGCATCTACACCGGTATATATCAGATTAAAAGGAACAATTCCGGCAGGAAATTATTCCGGAGATATAGTTTTAACCAGTAATAGTGCAGCCACTGTAAACATGCCTACAGTTTCGAGTACAATAACTCAGGCAACTTTAACCATTACGGCAGATGACAAAACAAAAGTTTATGGAGATGCAAATCCAACTTTAACAATAACTTATTCCGGTTTTGTAAACGGAGACACAATTGGAAGTTTGACTTTAGCGCCAATAATAAGCACAGCCGCTGTCACAGGAAGTCCTGTTGGCACATATACAATTGGTGCCAGCGGAGCTGCAAATCCTAATTATGTTATAACTTACGTAGATGGAAATCTAACTATTACTCCTGCTACATTAACCATAACTGCGGATGATAAAACCAAAGCGTACGGCGATGCAAATCCAACTTTAACCGCAACATATTCTGGTTTTGTAAATGGAGATACGGAAGCAGATTTGACAACGCCGGCAACAATTTCAACGTTGGCAGACGCATCAAGTCCGGTTGGAAATTATACGATCACAGCCATAGGAGCGGTTTCTTCCAATTATGATTTCACTTACGTGAATGGCAATCTGGAAATAACAAAAGCAATCGTTACAGTTACTGCTGATGATAAAACCAAAATATATGGTTCAGCAAATCCAGCTTTAACCGCGACTTATTCCGGTTTTGTAAACGGAGACACGGAAACTGATTTAACAACTCCGGTAACCATTTCAACTTTAGCCGATACATCAAGTCCGGTTGGAAATTACCCAATTACAGTAAGCGGAGGTGTTTCTTCAAACTATGATTTCACTTACGTGAATGGAAATCTAGAAGTTACAAAAGCAATCTTAACAGTTACAGCCGATGACAAAACCAAAACATATGGTTCAGCAAATCCAGCTTTAACCGCGACTTATTCCGGTTTTGTAAACGCAGACACGGAAACTGATTTAACAACTCCGGTAACCATTTCAACTTTAGCCGATACATCAAGTCCGGTTGGAAATTACCCAATTACAGTAAGCGGAGGTGTTTCTCCAAACTATGATTTCACTTATGTAAATGGAAATCTGGAAATAACAAAAGCAATCGTAACAGTTACGGCTGATGATAAAACCAAAGCGTACGGAACTGCAAATCCAGCTTTAACCGCGACTTATTCCGGATTTGTAAACGGAGATACGGAAACTGATTTGACAACGCCAGCAACCATCGCAACTTTAGCCGATACATCAAGTCCGGTTGGAAATTACCCAATTACAGTAAGCGGAGGTGTTTCTTCAAACTATGATTTCACTTATGTAAATGGAAATCTGGAAATAACAAAAGCAATTGTAACAGTTACAGCCGATGATAAAACCAAAGCATACGGCGATGCAAATCCAGCTTTAACGGCAACTTATTCCGGTTTTGTAAACGGAGATACGGAAACTGATTTAACAACTCCTCCAACCATTTCAACATTAGCAGATATTTCAAGTCCGGTTGGAAATTATGCGATAACAGCCATAGGAGCGGTTTCTCCAAATTATGATTTCACTTATATAAATGGAAATCTCGAAGTTACAAAAGCAATTGTAACCATAACTGCTGATGATAAAACCAAAGCATATGGAGCTGCAAACCCAATTTTTACCGCAACTTACACAGGATTCGTAAACGGGGACACGGAAGCAGATTTGACAACGCCAGCAACCATCGCAACTTTAGCCGATACTACAAGTCCGGTTGGAACATATCCAATCACGGCAAGCGGAGCGGTTTCTTCTAATTATGATTTCATTTATGTGAATGGAAATCTGGAAATAACAAAAGCTGTGTTAACTATTACAGCCGATGATAAAACCAAAGCGTACGGCGATGCAAATCCAACTTTAACCGCAACATATTCAGGTTTTGTAAATGGGGATACACAAGCAGATTTGACAACGCCAGCAACAATTTCAACATTGGCAGATATTTCAAGTCCGGTTGGAAATTACCCAATTACAGCAAGCGGAGCGGTTTCTCAAAACTATGATTTCACTTACGTGAATGGAAATTTGGAAATAACAAAAGCAATTGTAACCATAACTGCTGATGATAAAACCAAAGCGTACGGCGATGCAAATCCAACTTTAACCGCAACATATTCAGGATTTGTAAACGGAGACACAGAAACAGATTTGACAACGCCAGCAACATTAAGTACAACTGCTTTGGATGGAAGTCCGGTTGGAAATTACCCAATTACGGTAAGCGGAGCGGTTTCTCCAAACTATGATTTCACTTACGTGGATGGAAATCTGGAAGTAACAAAAGCTGTGTTAACTATTACAGCCGATGATAAAACCAAAGCGTACGGCGATGCAAACCCAACTTTAACCGCAACTTATACAGGATTCGTAAACGGAGACACGGAAACTGATTTAACAACTCCTCCAACCATTTCAACATTGGCAGATATTTCAAGTCCGGTTGGAACATATCCAATTACAGCAGGCGGAGCAGTTTCTTCCAATTATGATTTCACTTATATAGACGGACTTTTAACAGTTACAAAAGCAATCGTAACAGTTATGGCCGATGATAAAACCAAAATATATGGTTCAGCAAATCCAGCTTTAACCGCGACTTATTCAGGTTTTGTAAATGGGGATACACAAGCAGATTTGACAACGCCAGCAACAATTTCAACATTGGCAGATATTTCAAGTCCGGTTGGAAATTACCCAATTACAGCAAGCGGAGCGGTTTCTCAAAACTATGATTTCACTTATATAAATGGAAATCTCGAAGTTACAAAAGCAATCGTAACCATAACTGCGGATGATAAAACTAAAATATATGGTTCAGTAAACCCAACTTTAACCGCGACTTATTCCGGTTTTGTAAACGGAGACACGGAAACTGATTTGACAACGCCAGCAACCATCGCAACTTTAGCCGATACTACAAGTCCGGTTGGAACATATCCAATCACGGCAAGCGGAGCAGTTTCTCCAAACTATGATTTCACTTATATAAATGGAAATCTAGAAGTTACAAAAGCAATCGTAACCATAACTGCGGATGATAAAACTAAAATATATGGTTCAGTAAACCCAACTTTAACCGCGACTTATTCCGGTTTTGTAAACGGAGACACGGAAACAGATTTGACAACGCCAGCAACAATTTCAACATTGGCAGACATATCAAGTCCTGTTGGAAATTATGCGATAACAGCCATAGGAGCGGTTTCTCTAAATTATGATTTCACTTACGTGGATGGAAATCTCGAAGTTACAAAAGCAATCGTAACCATAACTGCTGATGATAAAACCAAAGCGTACGGCGATGCAAATCCAACTTTAACGGCAAGTTATACAGGATTCGTAAACGGAGATACACAAGCAGATTTGACTACCCCTGCAACAATTTCAACTTTAGCCGATGCATCAAGTCCGGTTGGAAATTATCCAATCACGGCAAGCGGAGCAGTTTCTCCAAACTATGATTTCACTTACGCAAATGGAAATCTGGAAATAACAAAAGCAATCGTAACCATAACTGCTGATGATAAAACCAAAATATATGGGTCAGCAAATCCAGCTTTAACCGCGACTTATTCCGGTTTTGTAAACGGGGACACAGAAGCAGTTTTGACAACGCCAGCAACCATCGCAACTTTAGCCGATACTACAAGTCAGGTTGGAACATATCCAATCAAGGCAAGCGGAGCAGTTTCTTCAAACTATGATTTCACTTACGTGGATGGAAATCTGGAAGTAACAAAAGCTGTGTTAACTATTACTGCTGATGATAAAACCAAAGCGTACGGCGATGCAAATCCAACTTTAACGGCAAGTTATACAGGATTCGTAAACGGAGATACGGAAGCAGATTTAACAACTTCTGCAACAATTTCAACATTGGCAGATACTTCAAGTCCGGTTGGAACTTATCCAATTACAGCAACAGGAGCGGTTTCTCCAAACTATGATTTCACTTACGTGGATGGAAATCTGGAAATAACAAAAGCTGTGTTAACTATTACTGCTGATGACAAAACCAAAACATATGGTTCAGCAAACCCAACATTCACTGCAACATATTCAGGTTTTGTAAATGGAGATACAGAAACAGATTTAACAACGCCTCCAACATTAAGTACAACTGCTTTGGATGGAAGTCCGGTTGGAAATTATCCAATTATAGCAAGCGGTGCGGTTTCTCCAAACTATGATTTCACTTACGCAAATGGAAATCTGGAAATAACAAAAGCAATCGTAACAGTTACGGCTGATGATAAAACCAAAGCGTACGGCGATGCAAATCCAACTTTAACGGCAACTTATTCAGGTTTTGTAAACGGAGATACACAAGCAGATTTGACAACTTCTGCAGTAATTTCAACATTGGCAGACACATCAAGTCCGGTTGGAAATTATACGATCACAGCCATAGGAGCGGTTTCTTCCAATTATGATTTCACTTACGTGGATGGAAATTTGGAAATAACAAAAGCAATTGTAACCATAACTGTTGATGACAAAACCAGAGCGTACGGCGATGCAAATCCAGCTTTAACGGCAACTTATACAGGATTCGTAAACGGAGACACACAAGCAGATTTAACAACTCCTGCAACCATTTCAACATTGGCAGATATTTCAAGTCCGGTTGGAAATTATGCGATAACAGCCATAGGAGCGGTTTCTCCAAACTATGATTTCACTTATGTAAATGGAAATCTAGAAGTTACAAAAGCAATCGTAACAGTTACAGCCGATGACAAAACCAAAACATACGGCGATGCAAATCCAACTTTAACTGCGACTTATTCAGGTTTTGTAAACGGAGACACGGAAACTGATTTAACAACTTCTGCAACAATTTCAACATTAGCAGACGCATCAAGTCCGGTTGGAAATTACCAAATTACGGCAAGCGGAGCAGTTTCTCCAAACTATGATTTCACTTACGTGAATGGAAATCTGGAAGTTACAAAAGCTGTGTTAACTATTACTACTGATGATAAAACCAAAGCGTACGGCGATGCAAACCCAACTTTAACGGCAACTTATTCCGGTTTTGTAAACGGAGATACGGAAGCAGATTTGACTACCCCTGCAACAATTTCAACATTGGCAGACGCATCAAGTCCGGTTGGAAATTATGCAATAACAGCAACAGGAGCGGTTTCTCCAAACTATGATTTCACTTATGTGGATGGAAATTTGGAAATAACAAAAGCAATCGTTACAGTTACTGCTGATGACAAAACCAAAATATATGGTTCAGCAAACCCAACATTCACTGCAACATATTCAGGTTTTGTAAATGGAGATACAGAAACAGATTTAACAACGCCTCCAACATTAAGTACAACTGCTTTGGATGGAAGTCCGGTTGGAAATTATCCAATTATAGCAAGCGGAGCGGTTTCTCCCAACTATGATTTCACTTACGTGAATGGAAATCTGGAAATAACAAAAGCAATCGTAACCATAACTGCGGATGATAAAACCAAAATATATGGTTCAGTAAACCCAGCTTTAACTGCGACTTACGCAGGTTTTGTAAACGGAGACACAGAAACAGACTTGACAACGCCAGCAACAATTTCAACATTGGCAGACGCATCAAGTCCGGTTGGAACTTATCCAATTACAGTAAGCGGTGCGGTTTCTTCCAATTATGATTTCACTTATGTGAATGGAAATCTCGAAGTTACAAAAGCAATCGTAACCATAACTGCGGATGATAAAACCAAAGCATACGGAGATGCAAACCCAACTTTAACTGCGACTTATTCAGGTTTTGTAAACGGAGACACGGAAACTGATTTAACAACTTCTGCAACAATTTCAACATTGGCAGATATTTCAAGTCCAGTTGGAAATTACCCAATTACAGCAAGCGGTGCGGTTTCTCCAAATTATGATTTCACTTACGTGAATGGAAATCTCGAAGTTACAAAAGCAATCGTAACAGTTACAGCCGATGATAAAACCAAAATATATGGTTCAGTAAACCCAACTTTAACAGCAACTTATTCCGGTTTTGTAAACGGAGACACGGAAACTGATTTAACAACTTCTGCAACAATTTCAACATTGGCAGATACTTCAAGTCCGGTTGGAAATTATACTATAACAGCCATAGGTGCGGTTTCTCCAAACTATGATTTCACTTATGTAAATGGAAACATGGAAGTAACAAAAGCAATCGTAACAGTTACGGCGGATGATAAAACCAAAGCGTACGGAGATGCAAACCCAACTTTAACTGCGACTTATTCAGGATTCGTAAACGGTGATACGGAAAGCAATTTAACAACTTTACCAACATTAAGTACAACTGCTTTGGTTGGAAGTCTGGTTGGAACATATCCAATCACGGCAAGCGGAACAGTTTCTCCAAATTATGATTTCACTTACGTGAATGGAAATCTCGAAGTTACAAAAGCAATCGTAACAGTTACAGCCGATGATAAAACCAAAATATATGGTTCAGTAAACCCAACTTTAACCGCAACTTATTCAGGTTTTGCAAACGGGGACACGGAAGCAGATTTGACAACGCAAGCAACAATTTCAACATTGGCAGATACTTCAAGTCCGGTTGGAAATTATACTATAACAGCCATAGGTGCGGTTTCTCCAAACTATGATTTCACTTATGTAAATGGAAACCTGGAAGTAACAAAAGCAATCGTAACAGTTACGGCGGATGATAAAACCAAAGCGTACGGAGATGCAAACCCAACTTTAACTGCGACTTATTCAGGATTCGTAAACGGTGATACGGAAAGCAATTTAACAACTTTACCAACATTAAGTACAACTGCTTTGGTTGGAAGTCTGGTTGGAACATATCCAATCACGGCAAGCGGAGCAGTTTCTCCAAACTATGATTTCACTTACGTGGATGGAAATCTCGAAGTTACAAAAGCAATCGTAACCATAACTGCTGATGATAAAACCAGAGCCTACGGCGATGCAAATCCAACTTTAACCGCAACTTATTCAGGTTTTGCAAACGGGGACACGGAAGCAGATTTGACAACACCTGCAACAATTTCAACATTGGCAGATATTTCAAGTCCAGTTGGAAATTATGCAATTACGGCAAGCGGTGCGGTTTCTCTAAATTATGATTTCACTTACGTGGATGGAAATCTCGAAGTTACAAAAGCAATCGTAACCATAACTGCTGATGATAAAACCAGAGCCTACGGCGATGCAAATCCAACTTTAACGGCAAGTTATACAGGATTCGTAAACGGAGATACGGAAGCAGATTTAACAACTTCTGCAACAATTTCAACATTGGCAGACGCATCAAGTCCGGTTGGAACATATCCAATTATAGCAAGCGGAGCGGTTTCTTCAAACTATGATTTCACTTATGTGGATGGAAATTTGGAAATAACAAAAGCAATTGTAACCATAACTGCTGATGATAAAACCAAAGCGTACGGCGATGCAAATCCAACTTTAACAGCAACTTATTCAGGATTCGTAAACGGAGATACGGAAGCAGATTTAACAACTTCTGCAACAATTTCAACATTGGCAGACGCATCAAGTCCGGTTGGAAATTATGCAATAACAGCCAGCGGAGCGGTTTCTTCCAATTATGATTTCACTTACGCAAATGGAAATTTGGAAATAACAAAAGCAATGGTAACAGTTACGGCTGATGATAAAACCAAAGCGTACGGCGATGCAAACCCTACTTTAACAGCAACATATTCAGGTTTTGCAAACGGAGATACACAAGCAGATTTAACAACGCCAGCAACAATTTCAACTTTAGCCGATGCATCAAGTCCGGTTGGAAATTATACGATCACAGCCATAGGAGCGGTTTCTCCAAACTATGATTTCACTTACGTGAATGGAAATCTGGAAATAACAAAAGCAATCGTTACAGTTACTGCTGATGACAAAACTAAAATATATGGTTCAGCAAATCCTACTTTAAGCGCAACATATTTAGGATTCGTAAACGGAGATACACAAGCAGATTTAACAACGCCAGCAACAATTTCAACTTTAGCCGATGCATCAAGTCCGGTTGGAAATTATACGATAACAGCCATAGGAGCGGTTTCTCCAAATTATGATTTCACTTACGTGGATGGAAATTTGGAAATAACAAAGGCAATTGTAACCATAACTGCTGATGATAAAACCAAAACATATGGATCAGCAAACCCTACTTTAACGGCTAGTTATTCCGGTTTTGTAAACGGAGATACGGAAGCAGATTTGACAACGCCGGCAACAATTTCAACGTTGGCCGATACTTCAAGTCCGGTTGGAAATTACCCAATTACGGCAAACGGAGCAGTTTCTTCCAATTATGATTTCACTTACGTGAATGGAAATCTGGAAATAACAAAAGCAATCGTAACAGTTACAGCCGATGATAAAACCAAAGCGTACGGAGCTGCAAATCCAATTTTTACCGCGACTTATTCAGGATTTGTAAACGGAGATACGGAAACTGATTTAACAACTTCTGCAACAATTTCAACATTGGCAGATATTTCAAGTCCGGTTGGAACTTATCCAATTACAGCAAGCGGTGCGGTTTCTCCAAACTATGATTTCACTTATGTAAATGGAAATTTGGAAATAACAAAGGCAATTTTAACCATAACTGCTGATGATAAAACCAAAGCGTACGGCGATGCAAATCCAACTTTAACGGCTAGTTATTCCGGTTTTGTAAACGGAGATACGGAAGCAGATTTGACAACGCCGGCAACAATTTCAACGTTGGCCGATACTTCAAGTCCGGTTGGAAATTATCCAATTATGGCAAGTGGAGCAACTTCTCCTATTTATACGATTAATTATGTAGACGGAAGTTTAGCAGTAACCCCTGTTGTATTAACTATCACAGCTGATGATAAAACAAAAGCTTACGGAGATGCAAACCCAACTTTAACTGCTACGTATTCAGGATTTGTAAATGGAGACACTGTTGCAAGTTTAACCACTCCTCCAACAATCGCAACAACAGCCGATACAAATAGTCCAGTAGGAACTTATCCAATAACAGTTTCTGGAGCAGTTTCCTCTAACTATGACTTTACTTATGTTGAGGGAATCTTAACCGTAACACCTTTAACAGATGCTACTTTATCTGACTTAACTATAAGTTCAGGTACATTAACGCCTGCTTTTGCACCTGGAACAACAAATTATACTGCTACGGTAGATAATGCTACAACGAATATAACCGTAACACCTGTCACTACAGATTCCAACGCAACTGTTACGGTAAATGGTGTAACAGTAAATAGCGGAAGTGCTTCTGGAGAAATTGCTTTGGCAGTTGGTTCAAATGTTATTACAACAATTGTTACCGCTCAGGATGGTACAACATTAGAAACTTATACCATAACTGTAACCAGAGCTTCAGCACCAATATTAACCATAACTGTTGATAATAAAACCAAATCTTATGGAGATGCAAATCCAACATTAACGGTAACGTATAGTGGTTTTGTAAACGGTGATACCGAAGCAGATTTAACAACGCTGCCAACTATTTCAACTTTAGGAGATGCATCAAGTCCTGTTGGAAATTATCCAATTACGGCAAGTGGAGCAACTTCTCCTTTTTATACGATTAATTATGTAGACGGAAGTTTAGCAGTAACCCCTGTTGTATTAACTATCACAGCTGATGATAAAACAAAAGCTTACGGAGATGCAAACCCAACTTTAACTGCTACGTATTCAGGATTTGTAAATGGGGACACTGCGGCAAGTTTAACAACTCAGCCAACAATCGCTACAACAGCCGATATTAATAGTCCTGTGGGAACATATCCGATTACGGCAAGTGGTGCTGTTTCTTCTAACTATGACTTTACATATATTGACGGAATCTTAACTGTAACACCTCTAACAGATGCTACTTTATCTGACTTAACTATAAGTTCAGGTACATTAACACCTGCTTTCGCACCTGGAACAACAAATTATACTGCTACGGTAGATAATGCTACAACGAGTATAACCGTAACACCTATAACTACAGATTCCAACGCAACTGTAACGGTAAATGGTGTAACAGTAAACAGCGGAAGCGCCTCTGAAGCAATTGCTTTGGCGGTAGGTCCAAATATTATTACAACAGTAGTAACCGCTCAGGATGGTACTACATTAGAAACTTATACCATAACTGTAACCAGAGCTTCAGCACCAATATTAACGATTACAATTGATAATAAAACTAAAAATTATGGCGATGCAAATCCAACATTGACCGTAACGTATTCAGGTTTTGTAAATGGAGATACCGAAGCAGATTTAACAACGCTGCCAACTATTTCAACTTTAGCGGACGCATCAAGTCCTGTTGGAACATATCCAATTACGGCAAGCGGAGCAACTTCTCCTACGTATACGATTAATTATGTAGACGGAAGTTTAGCAATAACACCTGTTGCATTAACCATAACAGCTGATGATAAAACAAAAGCTTACGGAGATGCAAATCCAACTTTAACGGCAAGTTATATTGGTTTTGTAAATGGCGACACGGAAGCAAGTTTAGATACTCCTCCAACAATCGCAACAACAGCCGATACAAATAGTCCAGTAGGAACTTATCCAATAACAGTTTCTGGAGCCGTTTCTTCTAACTATGACTTTACATATATTGACGGAATCTTAACCGTAACACCTTCAACAGATGCTACTTTATCTGACTTAACTATAAGTTCAGGTACATTAACACCTGCTTTCGCACCTGGAACAACAAATTATACCGCTACGGTAGATAATGCTACAACGAGTATAACCGTAACACCTGTAACTACAGATTCCAACGCAACTGTAACGGTAAATGGTGTAACAGTAAACAGCGGAAACGCTTCTGAAACAATTGTTTTGGCAGTTGGACCAAATGTTATTACAACAGTAGTAACCGCTCAGGATGGTACTACATTAGAAACTTATACCATAACTGTAACCAGAGCTTCAGCACCAATATTAACGATTACAGTTGATAATAAAAGTAAAAATTATGGCGATGCAAATCCAACATTAGCCGTAACGTATTCAGGTTTTGTAAATGGTGATACCGAAGCAGATTTAACAACGCTGCCAACTATTTCAACTTTAGCGGACGCATCAAGTGCTGTTGGAACATATCCAATTACGGCAAGTGGAGCAACTTCTCCTACGTATACAATTAATTATGTCGATGGAAATTTGACTGTAAATCCAGCAATATTGACTGTCAAAGCTGAGGATAAATCCAAAGTATACGGAAGTGCAAACCCAATTTTAACCGCAAGTTATTCAGGATTCGTAAACGGAGAAACCGAGGCAGATTTAACAACTGCTCCAACTCTAACAACTACTGCAGACGTTAACAGTCCAGTCGGAACATATCCGATAACAGCAAGCGGAGCAGTTTCTTCAAACTATGACTTTACGTATGTTGACGGAATCTTAACCGTAACACCTTTGACAGATGCTACCCTATCTAACTTAACAATAAGTTCAGGTACATTAACGCCTGCTTTTGCACCTGGAACAACAAATTATACTGCTACGGTAGATAATGCTACAACGAATATAACCGTAACACCTGTCACTACAGATTCCAACGCAACTGTTACGGTAAATGGTGTAACAGTAACCAGCGGAAGCGCATCCGGGGCAATTCCTTTGGCGGTAGGTCCAAATATTATTACAACAGTAGTAACCGCTCAGGATGGTACTACATTAGAAACTTATACCATAACTGTAACCAGAGCTTCAGCACCAATATTAACCATAACTGTTGATAATAAAACCAAATCTTATGGAGATGCAAATCCAGCTTTAACCGTAACGTATTCAGGTTTTGTAAATGGAGATACCGAAGCCAGTTTAACTACGCTGCCAACCATTACTACAACAGCGGACGCATCAAGTCCTGTTGGAACATATCCAATAATAGCAAGCGGTGCCATTGCTCCAAACTACACAATCAATTATGTTGATGGAACTTTAGAAGTAACACCTGTTGCCCTTACTATTACTGCTGATAACAAAACTAAAGCTTATGGAGATGCAAACCCAACTTTAACGGTAAGTTATACAGGTTTTGTAAATGGAGATACAGAAACTGATTTAACAAATCTACCAACAATTTCTACTACTGCAGACACTAACAGCCCAGTCGGAACATATCCGATAACAGCAAGCGGAGCCGTTGCAGCCAATTATACTTTTACTTATGTAGATGGAATCTTAACCGTAACACCTTTAACAGATGCTACTTTATCTGACTTAACCATAAGTTCAGGTACATTAACGCCTGCTTTCGCACCTGGAACAACAAATTATACTGCTACGGTAGATAATGCTACAACAAGTATAACCGTAACACCTGTCACTACAGATTCCAACGCAACTGTAACGGTAAATGGTGTAACAGTAACCAGTGGAAACGCTTCTGAAGCAATTGTTTTGGCAGTTGGACCAAATGTTATTACAACAATTGTTACCGCCCAGGATGGAACATTAGAAACTTACACCATAACTGTAACCAGAGCTTCAGCACCAATATTAACTATTTCAGTTGATAATAAAACTAAAAATTATGGTGATGCAAATCCAACATTAACCGTAACGTATTCAGGTTTTGTAAATGGAGATACCGTAGCAGATTTAACAACGCTGCCAACTATTTCAACTTTAGCGGACGCATCAAGTCCTGTTGGAACATATCCAATAATAGCAAGCGGTGCCATTGCTCCAAACTACACAATCAATTATGTTGATGGAACTTTAGAAGTAACACCTGTTGCCCTTACTATTACTGCTGATAACAAAACTAAAGCTTACGGAGATGCAAACCCAACTTTAACGGTAAGTTATACAGGTTTTGTAAATGGAGATACAGAAACTGATTTAACAAATCTACCAACAATTTCTACTACTGCAGACACTAACAGCCCAGTCGGAACATATCCGATAACAGCAAGCGGAGCAGTTTCCTCTAACTATGACTTTACGTATGTTGACGGAATCTTAACCGTAACACCTTTAGCACATGCTACTTTATCTGACTTAACTATAAGTTCAGGTACATTAACACCTGCTTTCGCACCTGGAACAACAAATTATACTGCTACGGTAGATAATGCCACAACGAGTATAACCGTAACACCTATAACTACAGATTCCAACGCAACTGTAACGGTAAATGGTGTAACAGTAAACAGCGGAAGCGCTTCCGAAGCAATTGTTTTGGCAGTGGGACCAAATGTTATTACAACAATTGTTACTGCTCAGGATGGAACATTAGAAACTTATACTATAACTGTAACCAGAGCTTCATCACCAATATTAACTATTACAGCAGATAATAAAACTAAAACTTATGGAGATGCAAATCCAACATTGACCGTAACGTATTCAGGTTTTGTAAATGGTGATACCGAAGCAGATTTAACAACGCTGCCAACAATTTCCACAACAGCAGTAACCGGAAGCTCAGTAGGAACATATCCAATTACCGCAAGCGGAGCAGTTGCACCAAATTATACAATTAATTATGTAAACGGAACACTAACCGTAACAAAAGCTACTTTAAACATTGCAGCTAATAATGCGAGCAAAGCTTATGGTTCGGCAAATCCAAGTCTAACCGCAACATACACCGGATTTGTAAACGGAGATACCAGCGCAAGTCTGGCAACTCAGCCAACGATTACTACAACAGCAGTAACAGGAAGTTCAGTAGGAACTTATCCAATAACAGCTAGTGGAGCAGTTGCAGCAAACTATACGATAACTTATTCAAACGGAACATTATCAGTAACTCCGGTAACGTTAACGATTAAAGTCGATAATAAAACTAAAGTTGTTGGTTCTGCGAACCCTGCTTTAACAGCAACCTATACAGGATTTGTAAACGGAGATACAGCGGCGAACTTGACAACTCAACCAACAATTACAACTACTGCAGTAACTTCAAGTCAGGTAGGAACATATCCTATTAAAGCTAACGGAGCAGCATCGATTAATTATACTTTTGTTTATGTAGATGGAATTCTTACTATTTTACCTTCAACTACTATCAAAGATAATTTGATTAATCTATCTCTTAGTAATGGAACTTTAAACCCTGCTTTCTCTCCAAATATTACATCTTATAGTGCAAATGTTGGACACGAAATTACAACAGAAATTGTAACCCCAACATCAGAAGATCCTTTAGCAACTATTACGATAAATGGTGTACCGGTAATTAGCGGACAGCCTTCAAATCCAATTCCGTTAGCGGTGGGTCCAAATACGATTACTATCAAAGTTACCGGCAATGATGGTTTAACGGTTAAAACTGATGCTGCAATTGTTAAAACATACACGGTAATTGTCAACAGAGCGCCTTCAAGCGAAGCAGGCTTATCGGATTTAACAGTTAGCAATGTTACTTTAAATCCTGCATTTGCAACAAATATTAACAATTATGTTGCTGAGGTAGCCAATAATATTAGTATGACTAGTATTAAGCCTACGCTAATTGATCCAACGGCAACTATCACAATTAATGGTGTGCCTGTTAGCAATAACGGAACTATAACAGTACCTCTAAATACAGGCGATAATACGATTACAGTTGTTGTAACGGCTCAGGATGGTACGACTATAGAAACTTATACCATTAACATCTATAGAGCGGTTGGACCTGATGCCATTGTGATCACCAATATTATTTCTCCAAACGGAGATGGCAAAAATGATTATTGGGAAATCAAAGACATTCAATTATATCCTAATAATAAAGTTATCGTTTTCGATCGTGCCGGCAGAATAATATATTCTAAAAATTCTTATGCCAATGATTGGGATGGTTCTTACGCCGGATCCCGACTTAACGATGATACCTATTATTATTTAATTGATCTTGGAGATGGCTCACTTAGAAGGATTTATTACCATAATCAGGGATTAAAACTATAAAGTATAAGCGAAAAAAAGAGTACTAAAAATTGTTATATCATAACTATAAAGACATGAATACAATCAAAAATAAATCGATGAGGCTAATCCATATCCACACTATTCTGTTTCTGATATTATTAGGGACAAATACAGCGCAGGCACAAATAACGGAATTTCAGTCTATGTATTTTCAAAATCAGTATATAGCGAATCCTGCTATGGCCGGATTAGAAAAAGGACTGAATGCAAATATGGCCTATCAGGGACAATTAAATTCAGTTCCCGGAAATCCTGTGCTGATGAATGCAACTGTTGATTATAATTATGGAAAAAGAGTGGGTCTTGGATTAAACGCCAATAATGACGAGGCCGGATTGATTAACAGAACCAGGATCATGGCTACTTACGCCTATCATTTGCCTCTTAATGATGAGCAAAAATTAAACTTTGGGTTATCTGTAGGGGCCAAATTTACCTCACTAGATTATGATAAAATAATTGGTAATCCTGACGATCCATCTGCTCAAAACTACAATGAAGGCGGCGCTTTAGATGGTGATTTCGGAATCTCTTATACCACTAAATTATTAACCATTCAGGGTGTACTTCCTAATCTTAATGGTCTTTTTCTGGAAGATGATGAAATTATAAAAAAATACGTCGATCGTCCGCTTTTTTATGCCTCTGCAAGTTATAAAATATATGTATCAAGCCGAATAAATGACTTCAATATAGAACCTCTCGTTGCTTATCGAAACTTTAGAGGATACAGAGATATCCTGGATGTTGGAGGGCGTTTTAGTATGCCGGAGTACAAAATAGATTTCACCGGAATTTATCATAGTAATGAAATTATTACCAGTGCTTTTGGTATAAAAATAGAACAATTAGGCATCTTTTTATCCTATTCTAAATACATTGGAAATTCAGGCGCTTACGCAAATGACACTTTTGAAATCGGAATTAACTATCGATTTTTAAATTAAAAATAGTTTTTATTGTTTGGAAGTTAAGAAAAAACCTGTTCATTAATGGAACAGGTTTTTTTATTATTTTCTCTTTTTAATAGAATCCTGAATTACTTTATAAACTGAATAATAAATCCTCCTTTTGGAGCTAAATTATATTTCCAGTTTGAAGTTAAAGGATATGTTTCCACTTTAAATTCCATTAAAGCATCTGTTCCTTCAGAGATAATTCTGAATTTTGAAAAGCCCTTGCCGTATTTCTTAAGATCAATCGAAATTGGCGATGCTGTATTCGTACCATTTATCCCAACAATATAAGAAAGATTGTCTTTCTGACGAGATAAAACGATTGCTTTACCCGGTTCTGCAACTATATAATTTGTTTTATCCCAAGTCGCAGGCATTTCTTTTAATAAATTTTTAAGCGCATCAGGAAGTGAATTAAAAACCTCTTCCGAATCTGCAAAATGAATAACGCCTGAGGTATAAATCATAGCCATCGCCAACTCATGAACTGCCGTATTTAAACGTGTATATTTTCTAAAAGTCAATGCAAAAGGTGTATAATCAGCGGGTCCGGCTACGTTTCTTGTAAAAGGTAAAACTGTATTTTGTTCAGCTGCTTTTTCTGGAAATCTTGGCTCATAAAAATAACTCTCAGTCCCTAAAATAGCTTCTGCCGTTACAAAATTCGGCCATGTTCTGTGCCATCCTCTTGGAACTGTTGTACCGTGCAAGTTTACCAATAAATGTTCTTTGGCTGCATCTTCAAAAACGCCTTGCAACACTGCCATAACCTCTTGTCTATCAGAACACCAAAAGTCTATTTTAACACCTTTTACGCCCATTTGAGCCAATTCTCTAAATCTCTTTTTCCTCTTTTCTGAATCAAAATACTCTGCCGAATATCCCCAAACTAATGGTTGAACGCCTTTAGACAAAGCATAATCAATAATTTTTCCTTCTTTATTTGCCTTTTCCCATCCGGCATCAAAAAGCGTGTATCTAAAACCAAATGAAGCCGAAACATCCGTAAACTTATTATACATTTCAGGTGTAAAATCATCAGGATGTGACCACCATGACCAGGCTGCTTTTCCCGGTACAATCCACGAAGTATCTTCAATTTTAGAGGCTGGAGCCAAATCTGTAATCATAGTCGATAATAAAATATCTCCTGCTTTATCACCAATTATGATCACTCTCCAAGGCATTGTCCAAGGTAAATTTGATTCAGGATAAGCGTCTTTATCCGGCAAAGGCAACGTAAATTTTTCGTCTTTTTTAGCAAATGCAATGCTGTAAATTCCATCCTTAGAATCCGGTTGTAAATGACATCCGGAGAATGAACCATCCGTTCCCGATTCTGCAATTAAAACCCAGTTTTTAGTATTGTTTACATTAAAAAGCGCTGGCATACACCAACCAACCGATTCATTTCGCGCACCACTTATTGGATCACCCGATTTTACATTTACATAAAAATCTTCATAACCCGGCGTATAATCTCCCGCTTTATTATACGGTTGAAGCCAGCCTTTTGCATTCTGTTCGATATGAAATCCTGTAATTTCATTTTTAAGAACTCTCTTTTGCGGCTCTTTGTCGGTGAATTTATATCGAAAAGCAACTCCTTGTTCGCCCGCAATTAAATCGATTGTCATCAAAGCACCTTGTTGGTTTTTAAAAGTTATGCTTTTAGTTTCAAAAAGATGGTCGGCAACTTTATTACTGGCAACTTTAAGCTCATATTCTTCGCGTTTTTCTTCAATTGGCGAAACTTTCACAACGGACAAACCAGATGTAAAATCATTGTTTTCGAAAGTTAAACCCAGCGGAGAATCTAGAATTATGGTTTTATCCTTGCGGGTAACTTTATAAGACAGCTTTCCTTCGACCAAAGACAAAGTAATTTTATTTAGATTATCCTTGGATTTCAGATCAAGTCCTTCGTTTTGTGCTTTACAGTTTACCTGAACAAAAAATAGTGCAGGCAGCAGAAAACTTAAAGAGCGATGAATAAACATTTTTTTCATTAATATAGTTTTTAGAGATTAGTTTTTAAAGTTTATTGGTTTGTAAAGTTTTTTAGCAAAGTTTTTTAGCCACGAATTCACGAATTAATTTTTGCAAGTCGTGGCAGAAAAAAATCATTTTAATCCTTACAATCTGTGGCAAAAAAATAACGTGAACAATGTTGTACGCTAAGTTTTTTTTAGCCACGAATTCACGAATCAGCACGAATTAATTTGTGAAAATTTGTGTAATTTGTGGTAGAAAAAAATCATTTTAATCTGTGGCATATTTTGGAATCATAACATCAAAAGCATAAGTAATCGTTTCGTTATAAACTTGTCCTGATCCAAATATTGTATTCGGAAAATGAGCATGATTAGGACTATCCGGATAATATTGGCATTCTAAACAAAGTCCGTCAAAAGCTTCATAAAATTTGGAATGATCGCCAATTGTTTCACTATTTAAATAATCTCCGGTATACAATTGTACGCCTGGATAAGAAGTAAATACACGCATGAGTCGCCCTGATTTTTCATCGAATAATTCACAGACTTTATCCCTTTCCAAAATATAATAGGTATTTAAACCGCCATTTTTCATCACATCGCCTAATTTGTAATTCAGAAATAAATAATCATCAGCGGGAATAATTTTTCCTGTCGGAATATAATCTTCCGTACTTTCTAAGATATTATTCGATTGAATGTTGAGGTAATGATGGTGTATTTTTTCGGCGCAAGCGGATAAATTAAAATAAGAATGATTCGTAAAATTTAACGGAGTTGGTTCATCGGCTACAGCCAAAAATTCAATTTTAAGTTCGTTTTTATCCGTCCATTTATAAATGACTTTTGCATTTAAATTTCCGGGGAAACCGCCTTCTCCACTCTTACTTTCTAAAGTAAAAATCACAGAATTGTCTTTTACAATAAAATCGAATACTTTAGTATTAAATCCAGCCGAACCACTATGATTGTTGTTGTTTCCATCATTTTTATCCAAATGAAAAGTTTTATTTCCGATAGAAAATTCGGCATTATTGATTCTGTTGGCAAAACGTCCAACTGTTGCTCCTATATAAGAAGTGTCTTTTAAATACCCTTCTAAAGTTGGAAATCCAAGAACTACATTTTCTTTATTTCCGTTTTTATCCGGTACTACTATGGACTTTACTATGGCTCCATAATTAAGCAGTTCAACGTAATTTCCGTGAACATTAATTAGTCGGAATTTAAAAATTTCTTTTCCTTTATATGAACCAAAAGGCTCATAAGTAATAGTATCTGAGAGATTCATATTGTTTTATAAAAATGGTAAAAACATTATCTGCATAATAGTATTTCAAATGTAACTTTGATTATTTGTATCAAAATGGACATTTTTTCTAAAAACATGGATTAAATTACGATATTTGAAAAATAGATTCTAAAAAATGAAGAATTCATCACAAAAGGAAAAGATAAAAGTTAAGGAAGGCTTTTTAGGCCAACGCATGATTGTGATCCCTAAAAATATACTTTCGGAAATAAAGAATAATGGACTTATATCAAGTTTATATTTTACTGATATTGGCGTTTTCCCAAATGCAAGTCATCACTCGATAAAACGGAAGCACGGAAGCAAACAATATATCCTGATTTATTGTTATAAAGGTGAAGGCATTATTAGTAAAGAAAACAAAACTATAACGCTCAAGGCGAATACCTTTTATATAATACCGCCGGAAGTGGCACACGATTATTATGCGCTAAAGCAAAATCCGTGGAGTATTTACTGGCTGCATTTTACGGGACCACAAGCACCACATTTCTACGAAAAATTCACAACCGAATTTCCTGAAACTGCTCCACAATTATCATTGGAAGAAAGACGTATTGAACTTTTTGAAAACATACTCGATGTTATGGAAGACGGCTACAGTGCCAGTAATCTCGAATATGCCAATCTCTCGTTATGGCAATTACTGAACGCTTTTTTATATGAGCGATTCTTTATCAAAAAAAACAGGAAATTTTCAGAGGATAATACTATTGAGTCCGCAATTGATTACATGAAAAAGCATTTGGATTTATCCTTAAAAATCAATGATGTAGCGACTTATTTCAACTATTCATCTTCGCACTTTTTTACCTTGTTTAAGAAGCAAACAGGCTATTCACCCATACATTATTTCAACTATTTAAAAATGCAGAAAGCCTGTCAGTATCTAAGCTTCACTACTATGAGTATAAAGGAAATAAGTTTTGCTTTGGGGTTTAATGATCCGTTGTATTTCTCTCGTTTGTTTAAGAAAATAATGAGTACTTCGCCTATTCAATATCGCACAGAATACAAGCAGTAACGCAATTGTTTTCGTATTTTAACACAGAGCATTAAAAAATCAGATTATAATCCATCTATTCAAAAAAAATATCCATAATTCGAAGGTTCCTATTCCGCTAATTTTACAAAAGCTATTAAAACCTTTTTATGAAAAATTACAATTATACCTTTTTACTATCAATTAGCCTTGTTGCAGCCTTGGGCGGTTTACTCTTTGGTTACGACTGGGTTGTAATAGGTGGTGCAAAACCATTTTACGAAATTTATTTTGGCATTTCAGATTCTCCGGCACTACAAGGCTGGGCAATGAGTAGTGCACTTGTGGGCTGTGTTTTGGGTGCAGCCGTTGCCGGAAAACTGGCAGATACTTACGGAAGACGCCCTATGTTGATCGTTGCAGCAGTATTATTCTCCGTATCGGCAATTGGAACCGGAGCCTCAGAAGCTTTTACGATTTTTATTATCTGGAGAATTATTGGCGGAATCGGAATTGGAATTGCATCGACAATTTCTCCCTTATATATTGCTGAAATCGCGCCACAAGAAACCCGCGGACTTTTTGTATCCATCAACCAACTTACCGTAGTTATTGGTATTCTTGCCGCGCAAATTACTAATATGTTGATTACCGAAGTTATTCCGACTGGTTATTCTCATGCTGAAATTCTGGCTTCCTGGAATGGACAAATCGGTTGGAGATGGATGTTTTGGGCAGGATTTTTTCCGGCAGTATTATTCTTTATTTTAATGTTTTTGATTCCGGAAAGCCCAAGATATTTGGCTAAAAAAGGAAATCACGATACAGCAGAAAAAACACTTACTAAAATTGGCGGATTAGCATACGGCAAAGAAGAAATTGTAAAAATAAAGGAAACCTTCACACACGAAACTGAGAAAACTGATTTCAAAATGATATTGGATAAAAAAGCATTACCCATACTTGTAATCGGGATTGTTTTGGCCGCTTTTCAGCAATGGTGCGGTATTAATATCATCTTTAATTATGCACAGGAAATCTTTATTTCGGCGGGTTACAGCATCAATGATTTGTTCATGAATATTGTAATTACCGGAAGCATCAACCTTATTTTTACGTTGGTTGCTATGGGAACTGTTGACAAAATTGGGCGTAAAAAACTAATGCTTTTTGGCTCAGCCGCTCTTGCCATAATCTATGCTTTATTGGGTTATTTTTATTATACAAATGTTACCGGTTTCCCATTATTATTATTGGTATTATTAGCCATTGCAATCTACGCGATGTCCCTCGCTCCTATTACTTGGGTAATTTTATCTGAAATTTTCCCTAACCGAATCCGTGGTGTTGCGATGTCTGTAGCCACATTTGCACTCTGGATCGCCTCTGCGCTTTTGGTACAAACCTTCCCCATTTTCAACGAATATCTGGGCACATCAGGCACTTTCTGGCTATACGGAATTATCTGCGCCCTAGGATTTGTGTTTGTATTTAAAAAACTTCCTGAAACCAAAAACAAAAGTCTTGAAGAGATTGAAGAACTGATGGTTTCTGATAAAAAATCAAAGAATATTCAATAATCTAAATTTCATTACATCATGCAAAAAGTAAATGTTTGGAAGGAAAAAATAATCCTGCCAACCTATGAGGTGGGCAAACCTGAAAAAAATCCTGTATTTATTGAAAAAAGAGTGTATCAGGGAAGTAACGGATCTGTATATCCTTATCCGGTTATTGAAAAAATCGCAGACGAAAAAATCGATAAAGAATATCAAGCCGTTTATCTTGAAAATGAGTTTGTTAAAATAATGATCCTGCCTGAACTTGGCGGGCGCGTTCACATGGCGTATGATAAAACCAAAGAACGTCATTTTGTATATTACAATCAGGTGGTAAAACCGGCTTTGGTTGGACTTACAGGTCCTTGGATTTCGGGAGGAATCGAATTTAACTGGCCACAACATCACAGACCAACCACTTTTGATCCGGTTGATTTTACAATTGAAGAACACGATGACGGAAGTGCAACAGTTTGGTGCAGCGAAGTCGAGCGTATGTTTAGAACCAAAGGTATGGCGGGATTCCGATTATATCCTGATAAAGCTTATCTGGAAATCAAAGCACAATTATATAATAGAACATCATTTCCTCAAACCTTTTTATGGTGGGCAAATCCTGCTGTTAAGGTAAACGATGATTATCAATCGGTTTTTCCGCCGGATGTAAATGCTGTTTTTGATCATGGTAAACGTGATGTTTCGTCTTTCCCGATTGCAAAAGGAACGTATTACAAAGTAGATTATTCGCCGGGAACTGATATTTCGCGTTATAAAAACATTCCGGTTCCAACGTCGTATATGGCGATTGCATCCAAATATAATTTTGTGGGCGGATACGAAAATGATTCAAAAGGCGGATTATTGCACGTTGCAAACCACCATGTTTCTCCGGGAAAAAAACAATGGACTTGGGGTCACGGCGATTTTGGTCGTGCCTGGGATCGTAACCTGACCGATGAAGACGGTCCTTATATTGAATTAATGTGTGGCGTTTACACGGATAATCAGCCTGATTTTACTTGGATTATGCCGGGTGAACAAAAAGATTTCACGCAATATTTTATGCCTTATCGCGATTTAGGAATCGTGAAAAATGCGACCAAAAATGCGATGGTAAATCTGGAAACTATCGACAATAAATTGGTTATAAAAGCTTATACAACGGGCGTTTATCCGAATACTACGGTTACATTAAAGAATAATGATACTGTTTTATTCCAAAAACAATACGATGCTTCGCCATACAATTCATTCGAAGAAACGATTGATTTCGAGCATACATCTTTAGAAGGATTATCGATTTCCGTAACTGATGCTGATGATAAAGTTTTGGTTGATTGGATTTATGAAGGTCCAAATGAAGCCGAAATTCCTGAAGCTGCAAAACCCGCTCTTGCTCCGGAAGATATCGAAAATAACGAACAATTGTTTTTAACTGCTCAACATTTAGAACAATACAGACACGCCACTTACAGCCCGATTCCATATTATAAAGAAGCAATAAAACGTGATTCCGGCGATATTCGTTCGAATAATGCGATGGGATTATGGTTGATGCGAAGAGCAAAATTCACAGAAGCTGAACCGTATTTTAGAGCCGCTATCAAAACATTAACACAAAGAAATCCAAATCCTTATGAAGGTGAAGCTTATTTCAATTTAGGATTGTGTCTTAAATATCAGAATAAAAATCAGGAAGCTTACGATGCTTTCTACAAATCAACGTGGAATGCGGCCTGGCAAAATCAAGGTTATTTTTATGTTGCCCAACTTGATGCTTTAAATGGTGATTTGGAATTGGCTTTGACACACATTAAAAAAGCGATTTCTAAAAATACCGAAGATCATAAAGCCTTGCATTTGCAAGTTGCCTTTCTTAGAAAATTAAATCATAATGAAAAAGCGCTTCAATTGGCGAATACTTATTTAGAAAATGATTGTTTTAATTTCGGATTGCTTTACGAGAAATACCTTTTAAGCAATGACAAAAAAGACCTTGCGTATTTCAATTCATTGATCAGAAATAATATTCATACGTATATAGAATATGCTTTAGATTATGCTGCAGCAGGTTTATATCATGAAGCTGTAAATTTATTATCTGAAGGTTTAAAAGACGAAGAAACGTATCCAATTGCGTGGTATTATGCAGGTTCTTTTTATGAGAAATTAAATGATTTCGGTCAAGCCGAAAAGTGCTTCAAAATGGCTTCTCAGGCAAAACCGGATTACTGTTTCCCAAATCAGGTTGAAGCTGCGTTGGTACTTCAAAACGTAATTCAGAAACAAATCAATGACGCAAAAGCATTGTATTATCTAGGAAACTTTTGGTACGCTTCAAAGTTCTATGACGATGCTATTTTTTGCTGGGAACAATCTGTCACGATAGATGATTGTTTCCCAACTGTACATCGTAATTTGGCTTTGGCGTATTATAACAAATTAAAAAATGAACAAAAAGCGCTTTCTAGTTTAGAAAAAGCATTTTCGTTAGACGTAACAGATTCCAGAATTTTAATGGAATTAGACCAATTGTACAAACGTTTGAACAGAGATTTAGTTTTCAGACTGGCTTTCTTAGAAAAACATTTGGAATTAGTAATTCAGCGTGATGATGTTTATTTAGAAAGAGTTGCTTTATATAATCTTCTCGGAAAACACGACAAAGCATTAACCTTATTACAAAACCGAATTTTCCATCCGTGGGAAGGCGGCGAAGGAAAAGTAAGCGGACAATATCTGGTTGCTTTAACTGAAATTGCCAAAAATCAAATCTCTGAAGGAAATTATGATGAAGCAATCGAAAACTTAGAACAAGCTCAATTTTATCCTGATAATTTAGGTGAAGGAAAATTACCCGGCGCACAGGAAAATGATATTCATTACTGGTTGGGCGTTGCTTTCGATAAGAAAAACAATCCTGAACAAGCTAAAAACTGGTGGAATAAAGCAACACAAGGATTAGACGAACCAACGGCAGCGATTTTCTATAATGATCAGCAACCGGATAAAATTTTCTATCAGGGCTTGGCTTTCTTAAAATTAAACCAACAATCTGAAGCTGATAAACGTTTTGAAAAATTAGTCGCTTACGCTAAAAAGCACCTGAACGATCATGTTACAATCGACTATTTTGCAGTATCGCTTCCGGATCTTATGATTTGGGAAGATGATTTAGACAAACGCAACAAAATTCACTGTTTGTACATGCAGGGATTAGGACTTTTAGGTTTGGATAAAAAAGCCGAAGCTGAGGAAGTTTTTGAAAGCGTTTTATCCGAAGAAAAAAGCCATTCCGGAGTTACGATTCATTTGTCTTTGTTGAAGAATGAAGAATCGGTTTCTATATAATTGTTAATTGTTGATGATTAATGGTTAATTCCTGAAACTAAAAAAAGGTTTGATGATTAATTTCATCAAATCTTTTTTATTGGGATTAATTCTAGTGTCACGAATTATTTGATTTCTTTTTTTGAATAGACTCCTGCTTTAGCTGGAGTAATAAAATTGAGATACAGATTAGGGCTTTAGCCAAAATATATTACTAATTCGGCTAAAGCCAAACCGTATTGTCAATTATTTTTACCTCCAGCTAAAGCAGGAGGCAATTCATGTATTAAGTAACTATTTTTTATCCTGCAAGGTTTTCAAAACCTTTTAGGTTTGGTGCTCATAACAATCTACAATTTCATACCTACAAGGTTTTGGAAACCTTGCAGGAATCACAAAAACTATAATTTAGAAGAGGTAATTTCTTTTAATTCACCGTTTACTTTCACTTTTACTTTTGTTGGTGTTGGAGATAAAACTTCATATTTCGTGATTTTACCTTTTTCCCATTTCATATTTATGGTAAAGTTTCCTTCGGCTTTAACGCCTTTTACTTCACCTTCGTTTAGCCAAACATCCGGCATTGCAGGCAATAATTCGATAAATCCGGCGTGACTTTGAATCAACATTTCGCCAATTCCGGCAGTTGCTCCGAAATTTCCATCAATCTGAAATGGTGGTCCTGCTGAAAGTAAATTTGGATAAACACCTCCTCCCGCTCCATAATTTATATTGGTTGCAAGGGTTGGTCTAAGAATAGTTTTTAAGAGTTTGTAAGCTCGGTTTCCTTCTTTCAAGCGGGACCAAAACAACATCTTATAGGCTATTGACCAGCTTGGTCCGTCGTCACCTCTTATTTCAAGGGTTTTCTTAGCGGCTTCGGCCAATTCCGGTGTACTTTCTAGCGTGATTAAAGAGGCAGGATATAATCCGTATAAATGAGATATGTGACGATGCTGCGCATCCGGTTCTTTGTACGGTTTTAGCCATTCCTGAATTCTTCCGTCAGGGGAAACTACTCCCGCCGGAGGTAATAATTTTAATCGTTTTTCAAGTTCTATTCTTAGATCATTGTCTAATCCTAATTTTGTAGATGCTGAAATTACATTATTAAACAATTCACGAACAATTTGATTATCAATTGTTGGTCCCATACAAACGTGTGCATCCTGACCATTTGGTAAGAAAAACGAATTTTCAGGCGATACAGATGGTGATGTCACCAGCCAACCCGTTTCCGGATCTTTGACCAACATACTATTGTAAAATTGAGCTGCTCCTTTTATAATCGGATAAATTTCTGCCAGATATTTTTGATCGTTTGTGTACAAATAATGATTCCATAAATTATTGCACAACCAGCCGGAACCTGCTTTTGCAATTCCCCAAGAGGCGCTTTCACCCGGTTCTGTAAATCCCCAAACATTGGTAATTACGTGCGCCACCCAACCGTCGGCATTGTAATAGGCTTTGGCTGTTTTTTCTCCGTAAGGAACCATTTTTTTGACTAAATCTTTTAACGGAAGATTTAATTCTGATAAATTCCCCGTTTCTAATGCCCAGTGATTCATTTGCACATTTACGTCAAGATGATAATCTCCGTTCCAGGGTGTTTGAACCTGATGTGCCCATAATCCTTGTAAATTTGGCGGAAGCAATCCAACTCTTGTGCTGCTGATACTCAAATAACGTCCGTATTGGTAAAACAAAACCGGAAGTCCGGTATCTGAATCCGAATCTTTCATAAAAGCATCTAAACGCTCGTTTGTAGGCAATGCTTTTTTTGTTGATTTTCCGAAATTTAAAGCGACACGATTGAATAACTTTTGATAGTTTTCAATATGTAATTTCTTCTGATCCTCATATTTTTTTTGCATTGCTGCATCCAGAATTTTATCTATTGAAGTTTCGAAATTTTTATCTTTAAAATCGGTTCCTGCAGAAATGAACAATACTACTTCTGTTGCATTTTTTATTTCAATTGCATTATTAGCATATACTGCATTTCCATCTTTTAGCTGTGCTTTTACTTTTGCTTCATAACGCATTCCTTTTCCGTCGGTTCCGTTGTTTAACTGACCTGACATTATAAGCGAATTATCTTTACCATTAATGGTTTTAAAACGTTCCGGTCTGTCTAACTGAACAGTAAAATTCAGCTTTCCTTTTTTGCCTGAAGTCAATCTAATCAAAGCGGCATCATCACCAAAACCGGCAAAATATTCACGCTTATATGTTACGCCGTCAATTGTAAATTGAGTTGATGCAACCGCTGTTTGAATGTCCAGATTCCTGGAATAATTTACAGATTGCGATTTGGTTTTATAATCAAAATTCAAGGTCATATTTCCCAAAACCTGATAGCAGCCAAATTGTACATTCGCGCCGTCTCCGCTTCCTGAACCCGGACCTGTACACACAAAATTTTCATTGATTAGTTTTTCGGCATCACTGTTTTTATTCGCTAATAAAAGCTCTCTTATTTGGGGCAAAAAAGTATAGGCTTTATAATTGTTGGCATCTTGCGAAGATCCGCTCCATAAGGTAATATCGTTCAGAACCAGTTTTTCGGCTGTAACTCCTCCGTCAGGCATGATTCCTAAACGTCCGTTTCCTAATGGCAAGGTTTCTTCCCATTGAGATGCGGGTTTTGTGTACCATAATTCAAGTGGATTATTTTGTGAATAACCTAAAAAAGGCAATAGTATAAAAAGTAATACTTTATATATTCTAGTATTCATGTTTGTTGTTTTAAAATGAAATTAATAAACTTCATATTGCTATTTTATGGATTTACAAATTATAAATAATGATATAAATGAATGCCATTCTGGAATAAGTTTTTTAACAGAAAACTCACTGTTATAACCTAAATCCAAAATGGCATTACAAACTGTGACACTAACCAATCACATAACCAAAAAAATAAAAAAATTATAGTAAAACTATTTTCTTAATATTAATATCCAGGGTTTTGATCTTCCGGATTAATATCATCATTTTGTAAAATCTCTGTCAAAGGAATTGGATATCTGTTGTGAAAGTCTGCAATAGTTCCGCTTTGAGCAGCCCATTTGTTACGAACTTTTACATTTTGAACCAATTTTCCAGTACGAATAAGGTCCATTCTCCTCCAGCCTTCAAACGCTAATTCGCGCATACGTTCGTCAAGGATTCTGTCTCTGAAATCAGTTTGAGAAAGTCCGCTCCAAGCCATTCCTGCAGGCAAAGTTCCGCCAAAAGCACGCGTACGAACCTGATTTACATATCCTTCTGCATCGCCGGTATTTCCTAATTCATTCAAACATTCTGCATAACAAAGCAACACATCAGAATAACGGATATACGGTTTGTTTTTACCTGAATTCCAGAACGATTGTTTTCCGTCAATACGGATATCTTCATATTTTTTTACGTGAGGATCTAACTCATCTCCTCCAAATCCTGACGGAATTGTTGGTACGATACCTTTATAAGTAAAATCATAACGAATACTTGCATCTTTACGGGTATCTCCGGCTTCCCAGATTCCTCCGGCAGCTTTATCCTGATAGCAGTATTTTGTTGGAACTAATAAATCATATCCTCCAAAATAAGCATATTGATCTATGTTTGCCAAAGCTCTTGATCCGGTTTGCCACTGAATTTGGTTGTTGTCAGGATAGTTATTATTAAATTGAAACTCATAAAGTGATTCTGTAGAATTTGCATGATCCGGGCTAAAAACATCTGCATAATTAGCCAATAAACTATATTTTCCTGATGTTATAACTTTACCAAACCAGTCTTTTGCCTGTGTATAATCACGTGCTCCGGAAGCTTCAGGAGCGTATAAAAATACTTTACCCAATAATGCCTGAGCAAGATATTTTACAGGAAAAGCAGGATTTTTTTGTGTTGTTGGCAAATTTGCTTCGGCTACTTTAAGGTCATTTATAATATAAGTATAAACGTCTTTTAAGGGTTGTCTTCCGTAACCCAATTCTTTGGTACGCGCTTTATCCAAAATCGGAATTTCGCCCCAATATTGGGCTAATTCAAACATTAAACTTGCTCTGATAAAACTGGCTTCTCCCAATAATATGCTTCTGCGGGCAGCATCAGCTTCTGTATTATTGTTTAAGGCATATATCGCCTGAGCTGCACTGTTTACTACTGGCCAACGAGATTCCCATTGTTCTGCCAATGCGGTGTTTTCCTGAGAAAGATATCCGTTGTAATAATCCAACCCTGCTTGTCCCGGAGTTGTCATTACCTGAAATGCTCCTTGTTGCGTTTCGTCTGTTCCTAATTGAAACATCAATCCTCCTCTGTCTTTTTGTACATTTCTCCATGAAGAATACATTCCTAAAAGAAGCGGTTCTATGTTATCCAGTTTCGAAAAAGCCTGTTCTTCTGTAAGAGAAGTATTTGGGTCCTGCTCTAAGAAATCTGAACAGGAAGCAAAGAGCATTAGGAATGCCATTGCTGTTAAAATTTTTACTTTCATAATTATATTTTTAATTATTGTCGGAAATTATTATAGTGAAACATTTAAACCTAAAACAATCATTCTTGAGTTAGGATATCCATCTCCTCCTTCAGGATCGTACCCTTTATATTTGGTGATCGTAAACAAGTTAGATCCTGTAACATAAAGACGCAGGTTTTGAAGGTCTACTTTTTGTAAAAACAGACTTGGCAGATTATAAGATAAAGTAAGCGCGTTTAAACGTAAAAATGATGCATTCTGAATCGCCAATGAGGTCTCATAACTGTTGAATCTTCCGCCTCCATAATACGCTCTTGGCACATTTGTATCAGTGTGATCCGGTGTCCAACGGTCTAATAAATCCGTGTGAGCTGCGCTCATTCCGCCAGAACTCATATAACTTTCGTAAGCAGAACTAATTCTTTTTCCTCCATAAGAATAAGCAAATGAAGCATTCAAGCCGAAACCTTTGTAACTAAAATCAGTTGCAAAACCTCCGTAGAATTTAGGATCTGTGTTTCCAACTACATAACGGTCTTCGTCGTCGATTTTTCCGTCTTTGTTTCTGTCAACCGGAACAATATCTCCTGGTTTAACGCTTCTTCCTCCAAAATCAATTTTGCTGATTTCGGCCATATCTGCAGTCTGTGCAATTTTATCAAACTCATAAACGTAGATTGAATTGATTGATTTGCCCACAAATAAATTTCCAGTTCTTTGAATTTCAACTCCTGTATAACCTCCTTTATTGTAGATTACTTGTGTGTCTCCGTACAATTCAGTTATTTTATTTATTGCTGATGAAATGTTTCCTGAAATATCCCAATTGAAATCATTTTCTCTTAAGATTTTATAGCTTGCACTAAATTCAACTCCTTTATTTACCATTGATCCCACGTTGTCTACCATATTTTTGAATCCTGTAATCGTAGAAAGTGTGCGAACCATTAATAAATTCTCATTTTTAATGTTGAAATAATCCGCAGTAATCGATAATCTGTTATCTGCAGTTGCAAAGTCTAAACCTATATCAAATTGTTTTTGTTTTTCCCATTGCAAATCAGGATTTCCTAATCTTCCGTCAGAGTTATAGGTTACAGTTCCGTTCGTAACTGTTGGTCTGTATTGGCTCACGTAACCATAATTTGGGATATTTTGATTTCCTGCAATACCCCAGCTTCCGCGAAGTTTTAATAATTTGATTGCTTCTACAGATTGTAAAAATTCTTTAGCAACATCCCATCCTAAAGCTACAGACGGGAAAGTTCCCCATTTATTGTTGGCTCCAAAACGAGAAGATCCATCTAAACGAGTTGTAACTGTGGCGAAGTATTTTTTATCATAAGAATAATTTAATCTTCCTGTGTATGATAATAATGTTGTGGTGATAAAATCTGAACCTAATGTGAAATTTGGTTTTTGAGAAGCTCCGTTCAAATACATATAGGTAAAGTCATCTGAGGCAAAACCTCTGGCGTCTACTTGTGTGTAATTGTTTGTGTTTTTTTGAACAGAAAAAGCTCCAAGTGCGCTAAAATCATGTTTACCAATTACTTTAGTATACGTTGCGGTATTATCCCATTGGTAATTTAACTCACTGTATCTGTAATGATTCGCATCACCGTTTGCCGAATTTCTGATAGATTGTCCGGTATCAATTGGCTGATAAGAGAAGTTTGCCTGATCTGTAATATCTACAGAAAAAGTCGTTCTTAAACTTAATCCGTCAGTTGGTTTGATGTTGATGAAATTACTTGACATCAAACGGTTTTTAGCACTATTATTATCAATCGTCAAACTTTTTATCGGATTATAAGCATCTGTATTCAATACATCCCCGTATTTTAAATATGTTGCATTTGGATCAATTGGCAATAACGGGTTCGCTCCTAAAGCATTTCCAAAAGCACTTCCTTCTATATAAGTTGCAATACTGCGGGAAAAAGTAGTATTGGTACCAATTTGAAGCCATTTTTTAACGTCCTGCGTCAAATTGATTTTTCCGTTATATCTTTTGAAAGAAGAGTTTTCAAGAAGTCCGTCCTGATCTGCATAATTGAAACTCACAAAGTAAGATCCTTTGTCTCCTCCACCTGAAAATGAAAGATTGTAATTTGTTTGTACACCGGTACGCGCTACTTCATCTAACCAATTGTAGCTTTTTCCTGTTCTGTAAGATTGAAGTTCATATGGGGCAAAAACTGTCGATCCGTCTGATTTAATTTGATTGATATAAGCAGCACGATCCGCATTTGGATTTTGATCCATATATTGATTCGCAAATGCATCAACTCTAAGATCAAACAATTGCTGGCCGTTCATTAATGGCAGTGTTTTGCTAAACTCAGATACTCCAACCCAAGTATCAAAGTTTACTTTACCTTCGCCTTTTGTACCTTTTTTGGTTGTAATTACTACAACTCCGTTTGCACCTCTGGCACCATAAATTGCTGTAGATGATGCATCTTTTAATATATCAACATTAGCAATATCATTTGGGTTTATAGACTCAAAACCTCCGTCGATAATAAGACCATCGACTACAAATATTGGGTTTGTACCAAATTGTATGGAGTTATTTCCTCTAATTTTAATCGAAGCCGTTCCTCCCGGCGTTGTATTTTGCTGTACATAAACACCCGCAGCACGTCCCTGCATGGCCTGAACAACATCTGCTGTAGGCGTTTCGGTAAGTTTTTTACCGGATACATTTCCTACTGCACCTGTAAGATCACTTCTTTTTACCGAAGCTCCTACTACAATAATTTCATTCAGTTCCTGCGTGTTTGGCAATAATGAAACATTTACAACTGCATTATTGGCAGCAACAGTTTTTGGATTAAATCCGATGAAACTAAATTCCAAAGATGAACCTGATTTAACATTCGATAATTTGTAACTGCCGTCGATATCAGTAACAGTTGAGGTTTGCGTGCCTTTTACGATGACAGTAGCACCTGGCAAAGGCAAATTTTCATTATCTGTAACTTTACCGGTGATAGTTTGGGAATAAAGTGTACCGGCACACATCATAACTACAAAGAAGCATAAGTATCTTATTGCGATTCTCATAATGATTTGGTTTTTAGTTAATAAAATATTGAGTTAGTTTTAATTAGTTTATTGAGCAGGTTAAATACGAGAAAATGAATTGACTTATACTATACTATACTACAACAATACAAACATACAAATATTTTTATAACATCCAAATTTATGTTTTAAGAATTTGCTATTTTTTCATGGCATTTATTTCGGCATTACCATAAATAACTATGTTTAAAAGGGAAAAAGAAAATAAAGGAATAGATATTTTAGAGAAATCTCAGACAAAATTTCATGAAGCCCTACATTTAATCAAAGAAAATAAGCACTTTAAGGTGATTTATGTGGTACAATTTATTTTATGAAATTTGAAGATAAAGAATAAACAGAAATAACGAATTAAAATATACTCGCAATTATTGTCTATACCGATTTTAACGTTGTTAGACCTGACAGGTTTCTAAAACTTTGTCAGGTCTCTTTGCGCACGTTTCCGGATTAAAATCCACCTATGGAATTTTCCAAATGACGTTATTATTTATTGGAATTTGAATTCAAAAAAAACCTGTGTTAATCCGTTCAATCCGTAAAATCCGTGGGCAAAAAACGCACTGCAATACGCCTCAACAAAACCTTTGTCCCTTTGAACCTCAGAACCTTTGAACCTTAAATCAAGCTATTCCCCATTTCGAGAATAAAACAAAAATGCAAACCATACCAATCAAAAGCGCACCAAAATACCAATAACGGTTTTTCCAGGGCGTTAATCCAACCGATTCAAGTTTGATTTCGGTATAATTATAGTTTGGATAAAATTTAGAAACCAGCAGCATACATATCGAAGTAAAAACGAATAATATAGCCAGCATATGCAGGTAATGAAGTTTGATGGCTAAAATATAATTAAAGATTACATAACTTAAAATAAAGAATATCATTCCGATTTTGGCGGCTTGCGGCGGCACTTTTTTCGATATAAAGCCAATCAGGATAACCGTAAAAATTGGCAGACAAAACATTCCGCCAAGCTGCTGCAAATACGTATAAAAGCCAGCTTTGCTAAACATAATAAACGGAGCAGAAAACATGGCTAAAGCCGAAACAATAATTTCGAATTTACGTCCGGTATAAACCAAATGTTTCTCTGTAACTTCTTTATTTCTTTTTTCTAACCAAGGTTTGTAGAGGTTCAGCACAAACAAGGTACTGCTGCTATTTAAACCTGCATTAAAAGTACTGATTGCTGCTCCAAGAACTACAGCTGCCGTCAAACCTATCATAATTCCGGGCAAAGTATCTTTGACAACCAGCGGAAAAACTTCGGCAGTATTATCCAGATTTTTATAGAGATGAACTCCAATTAATCCGGGAATATTAATGATAAACGGACATAATAATTTTCCTAAACACGCCAATCCCATTCCTTTTTGACTGTGCGATAAACTTTTTGCCGAAAGCGCCTGCTGCACAATAAACTGTTCCATTCCCCAATAATACAAGTTCATGATAAACATTCCTGTAAAAATGGTGCTAAACGGAATTTCGTCATTTGGACCTCCAATAGAATTTAAGTGTTCTTTATTCTGCGAAAGCATAATATGAACGCCTTCTGACCAATTTCCGTGACCTAAAAATTTGAATCCGAAGTATGGAAAAGCAATTCCGATAGTTAATAATCCGATACTTAAAATGGTGTCACTTATAGAAATAGCCCTTAAACCACCCAAAACAGAATAGGCGCATCCTGTTAATCCTATTACCCAAACCATAATCCATATGTTTTGCCAATAAGTTAATTGTAAAGGATATAAAAAGTTGAACATTCCGGTTAGAGCGACTGCTCCGCCGTATAAAACTGCAGGAAGTAAGTTTACAATATAACTGCATAAAAATACAATTGACACTAGTTTCTTGGTCGAATCATCGTAGCGTTTTCCCAGATAATCTGGAATTGTCATGGCTCCCGTACGAAAATAAATAGGCAAAAAGAACTCCGCAACCAATAACATCGCCAGCACAGAACTTACGCCCCATGCTATAACGCTCATATTATTAATGTATATGGATTCGTTTTCGCCTATAAATTGATTCGCACTTATATTGCTTAACAACAATGCTCCCCCAACTATGAGGAAATTATTGTTATGATCTGCAAAAAAAAGTCCATTTGTAGTTTGTACCTTTTTCCTGCGCGTTTTTAAGGCTGAAACTAAGGCAATAAGACCTGTAATTAGTAAAAAACTAATAATGGACAATACACTCATAAACTAAAGCGAATTTCTATCAACTAAAATGGTTGGAACAATCTCCTGAATCTTCTTGCGATTCAGAACAAAATTAGCTGCTTTTTTACCCATTTCAGCGAAATCAGTAGAGAATGTGGTTACGCCGTCGAAGATAATTTCTTTTACGATATCATCATTATGCGAAATAAATCCAATGTCTGAACCAATCTTAAGACCTTTGATTTTAGAGTCTTTCAGCATTTCCCAAAGTTCCAGATTGTGGATTGTAAAATATACTTTTCCTTTTTCTAAAGATCCGGAAATGTATTCTTCTTTTATTATGCCTTTGATATCAAAATCCTTCATGAATCTTTTGAAAGAATTTAAAATTTCATCCGGTTCGGCAGACGATGGTTTGAAGAAGAAAATAATCTCATCGTATTTTTTGATTTTATCTTTAAGCTGCACAAAAGCGTTGTACGACGAATCGCCAAACTCTTGTGCAACATAATTATAATCTTCATCTGTTTCTATAAAACGGTCCACCAGTAAAACACGGTTTGTTGGTAATAGTTTTAAAACAGGCGGTGTTTTTGGGCTCGGAATTGGAGCAATCACAAACATGCCGTATTTTCCTTTTATATTTTGAATGATACTTTCGAACGTATCAAAATTATTGTGGTGAAAAAAGATATCCAACTGAACATTTTTTCCAAGACCTTTTCTGAAATTTTCATAAAATGTTTCCTGAAAAATATCAAATGCAAAGATCAGCAAAGCCACTTTTAGTTCTTGTTTTACATCATTTGTAGCCACAAAATAGCCCAATCGGTTTTTCGATTCGATAATTCCTCTGTGTACAAGTTCTTTATAAGCCTTGGCAATTGTTTCTCTCGCAAAACCTAATTCGCTTATAAAAGTATTTACCGATGGAAGTAAATCACCTTTTGTGACTACCTTTTCATCAATGGCATTAATTATTCCTTGAACCAATTGCTCGTGTTTAGAGAAGGAATTTATAGATTCAAGATTTTTTATCTGTTGAATAATTTGCTTCATAAAACGTTTTAATAGGTATTTATTTAGAAATATATATTACAAATATATACTAATGTTTGAGATTTAGTTTAAGCCTTCGTAATTTTTAAAACAACACTGGTATTTGTCGAATTCACATTCGGATTAATACCAACCTGCATTAAAAAATCACCCGAGTAAGTTACGGTTTCTACCGCAGCTTTTTTACCAGGATAAATGTTGATTTCCTCTACTTTATAATTTTGTCCGGCTTGTAATCCTTTCAATTTTATTGGTAAATGAGTTCCTGCTTCATATCTTGAATTTACCAGGTAATTAAAAACTACCGCTTCGTTTCCGTTTTTATTCACAAACATTACAGAAGCCGCGTCATTATCCCAAGGATTTTGCAAACGATATTCGTCTCCCTGCCAGATTGTATTGCTCAAAGCGCCGTAGTTTTTTATGGCTTGTTGTGCATAAGATAAATCTTTCTCGTTTAGATCTTTAACCACAATATCAAAACCTAATCTTCCCATCATGGCAACATCCGTACGGTATTTCAGCGGTTGTTTTCCCCAATCTGTAACGTGTGCTGCGATCGTCAATGCAGGATAAAAATACGAGTATTCCCATTGCATATAAACTCTTTCTAAAGGATCTGTGTTATCACTTGGCCAGAATTCTGTAAAGTATTTCAAGGCTGCATAATCAACTCTTCCGCCGCCTCCGGAACAAAGCATCATAGGCACTTTTGGATATTTTACACGAATACGTTCCAGAACTTTGTAAAGTCCGTTTACGTAATCTGTGTAAAAATTATTCTGTTTGTCTTTAAGATTGCTGGAATACGCGTTATAAATCACGGCATTACAATCCCATTTGATATACGCCAATTCCGGATTTTCTGTAAAAAGATTATCCACAATTCCGTAAACAAAATCCTGAACTTTTGGGTTTGATAAATCTAAAACCAACTGGTTACGGAAATAATGCTCTGCTCTTCCCGGTTGTTTTATAATCCATTCCGGATGTTTTTTATACAAATCGCTCGCAGGACTTACCATTTCCGGCTCGATCCAGATTCCGAATTTTACCTGATTGTCTTTTGCCGTTTTTACCAGACTTCCAATCCCGTTTGGCAATTTCTTTTTGTTAACTTCCCAATCTCCCAAAGCCGCGTCATCATTGTTACGGGGATAATTATTTCCGAACCATCCGTCATCCAGTAAAAACATATCTACGCCCAGTTTTTTACTATCGGCGATCAATACTTTTAGTTTGTTTTCGTCAAAATTAAAATAAGTTGCTTCCCAGTTGTTTAGCAATGTTAAACGACTTCCTTTTCCGTCCAAAATTTTATAACTTCTTGACCAGTCGTGCAAATTACGGCTTGCGTTTCCTTTTCCTTTTGATGAAAAAGTGTACCAAAATTTAGGCGTTGTAAATACTTCATCTTTGACCAATGAATAAGCCGCAGCCGCATTATTAATCCCTGAAATAACACGTAGATTATTCAAAGGATCCAATTCTAAATCCGTTCTGAAATTTCCTGACCATTCTAATCCTGCAAACAACACTTTTCCTTCATCTTCTGTCGCCGGTTTATCCAAAGAAACCATAAATACAGAGGGTTGAAATAAGTTCGCACGAGATCCTAATTTAGAATCCAATACTTTGATGCCGTGAGTCAGTTTTGTTTCTTCGGGCTGCATTTCTTTTGCCCAGTCACCGTGATATTGATTCAGATAAAAGTTGTTGTATCCTTTTAAATATAAATTAGCCGAAGCATATTTATTCAATGTAATATTTCCTTTTTCAGCATGTTGAATTGTTGTCCATTGCTCGATAACATCTGTATCATAATACGTCTGAATAAACATATGAACCTCAATAGGATACACATTATCTTTTAAAATAATTTCGGTTTGAAAAACGCCTGTGTCTATCTTTTTTAAAGAATGACTTACATATAACAAATCCAGTGAAGTATTTCCGTCAGCGTGGGTCACGGCAATCGCAGGTTCTAATAAGTTTTTAGATCCTGATGGTGTATAAGCTGCATTGTAAATCCCGGAATAATCTGTTCCCTGACGAAACTGGCCTTGTATTTTGGCATACTCAAAATCGTTGGCTAATTTTTCTCCTAAGTAAATGGTATTCAATTCTTTTCCGGGAGTTACCTGCAAAACAAGTGCATTACTTTTTGTTTTTACCGAGATAATTTGCTGCGCCGAAACTGTGCTGCAATAACTCGACAGCATAAAAAATGCTATCGTAAAAGACTGCCTTAATGTTGTAAATTCTTTTTTCATTTTATTATATGTTAATTTCTTTAATTCTTTTTTTGTGTAATTCCCAACCAATTATCTGTTCTAAAAGATGACGCCGGTAATCCTGAAGCATTGGTTAAATTTCCGTTAGGATTATCGGCCCAATTGTAGCGGACTGCAACCGGATTTGGTACTTCTTGCGAATATACTTCTACTTTACCATTGACTATTTTAGCATCAGCCCAATGAAATTTCTGATCATTTCCTGCAATCGAAAATCCTTTAAGGACATTGTCTTTGGGTTTTATATTTTCATTAAAATCGAAATTTATTGTAACCACATTTTCTTTTATAGCATACGATTTATAAAGTGGTCCCGAATAATCGATTTTCGTATCATAGACTTTTGCCAAAGCGATATTCGCCAAACGTCCTCCAACATCTTGTTTATTTTTTGGGTGAATATCTTCGCCATTTCCAATATCTGTTGTAACCGCCATTCCGGTATTAGGTAGTTTCAAAGTCATCAATTGTGCTTCACGCAACTCAGCCCAATCAGAATCTCCCGGCTGTTCTTTTTGCTGTTTGTAATTCGCCAACTGAACAAAGAAAAACGGTAAATTTTTATCCTTAAATTTCTCTCTCCAATCGTTTATCAGCAACGGAAATAACTTTTGATATTGATACGCTCTTTCGGCATTGCTTTCGCCCTGATACCAGATTACTCCTTTTATTTTATAATCAACCAAAGGCGCAATCATAGCATTATAAATCGCACTTGGCCTGTTTTGGCCTTGAGCCAAATTTGGTTTCGCTGGTAAATCTTTTAGGTCTACTCCAATGTTATATTTCCAATCTCCGGCTAATGAAATGGTTTCATTTCCTGATTTCAATGAGAAGTTTTCATCTCCGTAAATACCGCCATTTCCTGCTCCGTCAAAAACTCTTATTGTAATGGTATTTTCTCCTTTTTTAAGAAACTGACGCGGAATTATATAATGACGTTCTACATTATAGCCTTTGGTTTCACCAACATATTTTCCGTTGACCCAGATTTTATCGTCGTCGTCAGCAAAATAACTGATGTTGAGGTCTTTTGATGCAATATTTTCTGAAAGCATTATTTTTTTTCTAAACCAAACCACGCCATCAAAATTGGGTAATCCATTGTTTTCAAAAAATGCTGGCAATTTCATTGTTTTCCAGGATGAATCATCAAAATTTGTTGTTGCCCAAACTGCTTTTTCTTCCTGAAATCCTTTATCTGAATTTGTCATTTTCTTTTCCCATAAAACCATATCAGCAGTATATTTTTCTAATAATGCGGCTGCATTGGTTTCTGATTTCATGGCCTGAATTTCAGCATCAAAATCATGAATGGTCGTTAACGCTCCGGAACTTGTCCAGGCTTCAATTAGGGTTCCGCCCCATGAAGAATGAATTAATCCTATCGGAATCTTTTTTTCGTTATAAATCTTTCTGGCAAAAAAATACGCTGTTGCACTAAAATCATCTACAGTTTCCGGACTGCAAACATTCCAGCCAGCATGTTGTACTTTTAATGTATTTAAGGGTAAAGTACTTTCTATATGTTCTGCCTGTAATAATCGTGTTTCAGGATAATTCGCGTTTTGTATTTCTTCTTTATAATTGGCAATTTTTCCCCAGCCTTCCAGCGGCATTTCCATATTACTTTGTCCGGAACACAGCCAGACTTCGCCAATCAAAATATTAGTAAGCGTCCTAATTGTTCCGTCATTTATAGAAATCGTATAAGGTCCACCATAAACGGGAGTTTTTAAAATTACATTCCATTTGCCATTTACAACTTTGGTTTCATATGTTTTTTTATCCCACGAAGTTGTAATCGTTACCGATTTTCCGTCACTTTCTCCCCAAAACGGAACGGCGCTTTTTTGCTGCAAAACCATATTATCAGTAAAGAACGAAGGCAATGATACTGTAGCATGAACGATATTTGACGATAGAATAAACAACGTCAATACCAGAATTATTTTCTTAAAAAAATCTCTTTTCATACGCATTCAATTAACGATTTACAATTTTAAACAAACGAGCATCTTTAGAAGCAAGGCTTAAATTTATACTATTACTTTTTACCTCAATGTTTTCTGCTGTAAAAAGATCCTGCAATTTATAGTTACCCTTCTTTATGCCCAATCTTTCTAAGGGAAGCGCGTAATTTTTAGGCATATTTCCGTAATTCAAAACAGCTATATACCAATCGTTTCCTATTTTTTGTTCGAAAACTTCAGTGGTTAATTTTCCTGTATTTCCTTCAACCGGACGGAAAGCCACAGCATTTGCTACAATTTTTAATAATTCTTTATTCTGAAGCCATTCTTTTGCACGTTTACTCCAGATTCCGTCTTTGCTATAATCGTCACCCGTAATCAAAGTTCCGGTAATAACTGCCGAGATTAATCTTGCACGATTTTCTCCCTCTGTAACATCTGCAAAAACCACATGATCGGCATCTATATAATCATAAGTATAGGTTTGCCACCAGCCATAATTGACACTATTTAAGGTATATTGTGTTTGCTCAATTGTTTTCCAGGCATCGCACGCAATACGACGAACGTGCGCGTAACGAGAAGTTGCCATATTGGGAGAAATTGCTGCATAAATCAGCATTTGTCCGTCTAAAGCTTTCACTAAATGTTCCATTCCTACTTTGTAAGCCTGCATTCCTGTCGTAACATTTTTATCGTAAAACGAAGTAGATTCCGCGGCAGCGTGACCTAAAAAGTCGATTTTAATCATTTTAAAACCACAGGCTTTTAGTTTGCCAATCACATAATCTACACGTTTCAAAGTTCCAGGATGTGTAGGATCAATAGCGCGTGCACCATCAAAATCAAAATACGTATTTCCGGTTTTTGTCCACATTTCGCCAAACGTATAATCACTTCCTTCGGCTTTACGATTTGAGCCATCTTTCCAGCCCCAATCTGTAAACGGCGCCCAATACGCTCCGGGTTCTAAACCTTTGCTTTTGCAATACTCTGCAAATTCTTTTAGTTTACTAAAATCTCCCGAAAAGCCGCCTTTGACCATATTATCCCAAAAAGAATCCAGATCGATATAAGCCGTATTTCCCACTCTAAATTGCGGAATTGAATTCGCAAAAAAGTCAGCTACTTTTGTCGTATTATCATAATTGATTTTTTCCATCAAAACGCCCCAACTGTTCCAGCCCAACGGAGTGGGTTTATCCCACGCAAAGACAAAAGGCTTTTCTACAATGCGATTTGTTTTGGCATATTCTTCCATTCCGTTTCTCCAATCTGCAAAATAACCCACGAAGAATTTTGGAGATAAAACTTTATCCCCTTTTACCAAACCATGCGGAATACTGTCACGCGTTGTTTCTTTTTCTGAATATCCTGCCCATGCCGAAAATGACGGAACTTTATTTGTATTAATTGTCTTAACAGCACTTTTCCAAACGATATGTTCAAGCGAACCTACAATAAAACCGTTGCGTGAAGTATTATTAAATACGATTCCAACTTCGGCACTTGTGTTTTGAGCAACTGCATCAAATTTTTTCGAATCATAACTGATAAAAGCGTCATTATCATAAGGAACAAAAACCGTTTGCAGGTTTTCTATTTTATCAAAACCAATTTTCCCTAAATCTAAGGGCGAAATATAATTGGTCGCAATTGGTTCTCCGTTGCCTACAATTTCGATTTGAGTTATAAAATAGTCCTTATTAGTATAAGTTAGAAAACTTTGGATTAGCGTTGGATTATTTTTATCGGTATAAGTAACTGTATATTTTAAACCTTTTCCTAAATCATCGTTTATAACTTCTTTTGTAAAAACCGCTTTCGCATAAAAATCTACAGAAATTGTTTTACCATTTACTACAGCCGAAGCTTTTGCTCCTGAAAAAATACTTTTTCCGGATTGACTTACCGCAATTGTTTTTTCTTTCACATCATAAGTTATGATTCCGCTTTTGCCAAAAGTCATTTTAATGCTTTTTTGGGCTATAGCCGAAGTACAAAAAAACGCAATAAATAATACGGACAAAAACGAGTTTTTTAAGAGGAAATGGTATTGTTTCATTAAATAAAGTTTTGGTTATTATACTATTCTATACTACAATAATACAAATTATAATTTATTCTGCAAGAACTTCAAAAAAAATTGTTTTTTAGTTGCTTTAAAAACAGCGCTAAACATCAGAAAATCAAGGTTATTAAAAATAAAATAATATTACACTTTTTTTACCAAATAGTCAATTTGACAATAATTAATTTGCGGATTAAAGTTTTTTGTTATTTCGACGGAGTAGAAATAACACGAGAAACTTAGTATAGAAAATCGCCAATCTTTGTAGAGTTACGTGTGTGATTTCTCGTTCCTCGAAATGACAAATTACACGAAAATATTCTTTTGAAATCGATTGCCCTAGCCCCGATAAGTCCCGAGGCTTCGGGAGGAAATCCTTTTGTGTAATGAAATGGAACAAAAGATTACTTTACTTAATTTTTATTTTATTCGGAGTTTAGTGAACTTCGTATGAAAGGTCCCGAGGCTTCGGGAGCGGGATTAGCGCCGGAAAAAAAAAATAATATTATAATAGAAATCAAAATAAAAAATCTGCAAAATCTGCCGAATCTGCGTGAAAAAAATCTCAATACAACACAAAAAAAGGAGCCTTAAACCCCATATTCTTTATTCTTTATTCTTTATTCTTTATTCTTTATTCTTTATTCTTTATTCTTTATTCTTTATTCTTTATTCTTTATTCTTTATTCCTTATTCTTTATTCCTTATTCTTTATTCCTTATTCTTTATTCTAAACTTTCCCATTCTTAATATGCTTTGCCCGTAATCTACTCAAAAACTCCGGCGTAATTCCTAAATAAGAAGCAATATATTGTTGCGAAACCCGCTGTGATAATGTTGGATATCGATTAACAAATTCCACATATTGTTCCATTGCAGATGACGAAATGGTTTTAAACAAACGCTTCTGTAATTTTGATAAATGTCTTTGAATCATCAACCTAAACATTCTTTCCAGTTGCGGAACTTCGTTTATCAGATTTTCTTTCGCTTGACGAGTCAAAACAAGCAACTCACAATCTTCGAGCGTTTCAATATACATATCACTCGGAACCTGATCTTCAAAACTCGTAATATCGCTCACCCACCAGTCTTCGGTTGCAAATTGCAGCGTCAGTTCGATTCCGTCACGATCAATAAAGTATTCGCGTATGCAGCCTTTATTGATATAAGCCTCAAAACTGCATACTTCGCCGGCGTGCAACAGAATCGTTTTTTTTGGAATTTTCCTCAATTCGAGACTATTTTCAAAAATTTTAATCTCCTTTTCTGAAAGACGGGCAAATCTGGAAAGGTAATCGTGTATTTTCTCAAACATTTTGTATACTTGTTTAGTAGGATTGCTTTTGGTTACAAATCGTAAATATAATATTTATTTTATGTGTAATGTATTACTATTTTAACACATAGAAATATAGATTTGAAGAGGGATTTTTTTGCTTATTTAAAATATACATAGTGCCGAAAGTCCAGTGTTATTGGGTACTATATATTGTAGAAACATAAATTGAAATAGATTTAGCGTGCCGTAGGTACACGATATTCCCCCTTTTTTTGACTACCTGCGGCACGCCCGCGAATTTTAAATTGAAAAGACTACCCATATTTCGTGCCTAAAGACACATTTTTTTTTTCAACTCTAATTTCATATGAATAACACAATTTATTATTATTTCTTGATCTAGTTTAAGAAATTAGGTAATAAAAAAATTGATCTTTGATTTTTTAACCCCATTAAAATCAAAATGAATGAAAGATCAAATTCTCCATTTAAGAATTACCTTAGCGCTGTTAGCCATCGAAGACCTGATTCCAAACTACATGCAAATACCAGAAGATGAAGCCATTTCAAACGGTAATGTAGCCATATGTATTATTGACGAAGAAGGTTCTGTTTATGGCCGAATGTACGGAAATGATAAAGCCCGCAAAAGGCATTCGTATAAAATTGCCTGGACAAAAGCAAGTCAGGTATGGCTTACAGGAGTTAAAACCGGAGAATATGAACGATTGGTATTCAATAATATTGTAGACGAAAACGCAAACGGAATCGAAGCTCCGGATCTTATTGGCTGGCAAGGCGGACAACCTTTAACGCTAAATGACGGAACGCAGCTTTCGGTAGGTTTTAGTGGTTTTAGAGGCGTAACCGATTTGGAAATTGTAACCAAAGCATTCAAAAAAATATAACAATCATAATTAAAAAAAACATGACCTATTTACCAGATTCTAACCGTTATCAAAAAATGGAATACCGTCGTTGCGGTAACAGCGGACTAATGCTTCCGGCGCTTTCCCTTGGTTTGTGGCATAACTTTGGCGCGATTGACAATATCGAAAACGCCAGAAATATTCTGCACACCGCTTTTGATAATGGTATTACCCATTTTGACCTTGCTAATAATTACGGACCGCCTGCGGGATCTGCTGAAAGTACTTTTGGACAGTTATTTCAGGAAGATTTTAAACCTTTTCGTGATGAGCTTTTAATTTCTACCAAAGCCGGCTGGCCAATGTGGGATGGACCTTACGGAGATTTTGGTTCTAAAAAACATTTAATTACCAGTTTAGACCAAAGCCTTAAACGCACGGGACTTGATTATGTTGATATTTTTTATCACCACAGACCGGACCCAAATACGCCAATGGAAGAAACGATGGCTGCACTTGATTTAATTGTACGTCAGGGAAAAGCGCTTTATGTGGGTATTTCAAGTTATAGTCCGGCCGAAACTCAAAAAGCGTATACTATTTTGAAACAATTAGGAACGCCTTGCATCATTCATCAGCCTAAATATTCGATGTTAGAACGTTCTGTAGAAGATGGTTTATTGGATGTTTTAGAACTTAACGGAATTGGCGGAATCGCTTTTTCGCCTCTTGCACAAGGACTTTTGACCAATAAATACTTAAACGGAATTCCGGAGAATTCAAGAGCAAACGCACATCGCGGTAATGGAGCAATTGAAGAAGATGCGATTACGCCTGAAAATATCGAAAAAGTCAAAAAACTAAACGAAATGGCATTAGACCGCGGTCAGACTTTGGCCCAAATGGCTTTGTCATGGGTTTTGAAAGACAAGCGAATTTCATCAGTAATTATTGGCGCAAGCAAACCAGAACAAGTATTGGATTCTGTGGGTTGTCTAAAAAATACAGCTTTTTCGGAAGCTGAACTTCAGGCAATTAATAAAATACTTGCATAAAAGCATTATGTAAATTGGCACTAATTTTAAATAAAAAATCAGTGCCAATCCGTTTAATCCGCAAAATCTGTGCTATTACAACTTACAATATATTAACTATTTAACCCTAATTATGAATACATACAAAATCAAAACATGCCTGACCATCATGTTATCCGGATTTCTGGCGACGAGTTTGTCTGCCCAGAAAAAAGACGCTAAAGTCGCCGAATATAAAAGTATTACGGTTTTTGAAACGGCAAAAAACACCGAAAACAGATTGACAAAAACCGGGACTTTATCCTTTTCAGATAAGCCACAGCCAACGGAAAAAGAATTTTCGGTATTTGTAGATCCTTCAAAAACCTACCAGATAATGTTAGGAATTGGCGGTGCTATTACAGATGCTTCCGCAGAAGTTTTTTACAAGCTTTCGAAAGCGCAACAAGAAGAAATCCTTACTGCTTATTATGATAAAGACAAAGGAATTGGATATACTTTGGCCCGAACCAATATGCAAAGCTGTGATTTTTCATCTGATATTTACAGTTATATTGCTGAAGGCGACAAGGATCTGAAAACCTTCGACATTAGCCATGACAGAAAATACCGAATTCCGCTTATTAAGGAAGCCATTGCAAAAGCCGGAGGAAAACTGACTTTGTATGCTTCGCCATGGAGTCCGCCAGCGTGGATGAAAACTAATAATAATGTATTGCAGGGCGGAGCTTTAAAACCAGAGTACAACCAAAGCTGGGCCAACTTTTTTGTAAAATTCATTAACGAATACGAAAAAGAAGGAATTCCAATTTGGGGTTACACCGTTCAAAATGAACCAATGGCCGTGCAAAAATGGGAATCATGCATTTTTACGGCTCAGGAAGAACGCGATTTCATCAAAAACTTTCTTGGACCAACGATGCAAAAAGCAGGATTATCTAAGAAAAAGTTAATCATGTGGGATCACAATCGTGATTTAATGTACCAACGTGTAAGCACGGTTTTGGAAGATAAAGACGCTGCAAAATATGTTTGGGGAATTGGCTATCACTGGTACGAAGACTGGCATAAAAACGGAATGAACTTTGAAGCTGAACGCCGCGTTGCAGAAGCTTTTCCGGACAAACCGCTTATCCTGACGGAAGGTTGTGCGGCTGATTTTGACCAGAAATTGTTAACGGATTGGGCGTACGGTGAAAAATACGGAATGTCGATGATCAACGATTTCAACATTGGAACTGTTGCCTGGACAGACTGGAATATTCTGTTAGATGAAAAAGGCGGACCAAACCACGTGCAAAACTTTTGCATGTCTCCTATTCACGCCGATCTTACCACCGGAAAACTGATTTATACTGACGGATATTATTATTTAGGACACTTTTCTAAATTTATTAAACCGGGTGCAAAACGTGTGGCTTGCAACTCTAGCAGCAATAAACTTTTGTCTACAGCTTTTGTAAATCAGGATAATAAGTTAGAAGTTGTAGTAATGAACCAATCTGATGATAACGTAGACTATTTTCTATGGATAAAAGGAAAAGCGTCAAAAATTACGAGCCTTGCACATTCAATCGCAACTTTAGAAATACAATAATTCAAAAAGAAACCGTATGAAAAAAGTTCTGATATTATTAAATATTTTCGTTTTAATTGGCACATCGGCAATAGCCCAAACATCGGCTGAAAAGTCAAAACCATTTAAAAAAGCGCAGCAAATTCCGGGTAAATTAGAATGCGAATTCTACGATCTTGGCGGTGAAGGCGTTGCCTATCACGATACCGATGCCGTAAACAATGGCAGCGGAAAACTGAATCCCGTAAACGGAAATCCGTTAAACGAATTCCGTATAAAAGAAGCCGTTGATATTTCGTATACCAAAACCGATAGTATCGATGAAACGCCGTATACAAAAGTGCCTATCAAAATGAAACAGCTTTACGTGGGCTGGACTGAACCTAGCGAATGGATAAATTATACTGTTGAGGTTAAAAAATCAGGCACTTACAAAATTGGTGTGCTTTATACCTCAAATGGCGACGGAGCGATTTCGATCAACGTAAACGGAAAAAATGCCACCGGAAATATGAAAATAACGTCTACGCATGACGATAAAGATCCCGTTGCATGGCGACAATGGCACCACTGGAACAGTTCTGCCAATATAGGAACGATTAAATTAGAAAAAGGAAAACAATTGCTCACCCTGCATATTGTCGAAAACGGAAATATGAATTTAGATTATTTAACCTTTACGCCCAATTAATAATTTATTACCCTTGAATCCCGGCCACATCATTGAAACCGAATGAATGTGGCCTTTTTTTTGTTTTTGTTTTGAAAAGTTTCAGGTTTTCTTTGTTTCAGGTTTTATGTTGATGTCGTTTGTCTATAGACTAAAGTCTACACATCTTATTTGTCAGAACCTTTGTCAAATTTAAAAACTGACAAAGGTTTATTTTGATATAGCGCACGGTTTCAACCGTGGGGTACGTTTCGTGATCATGCATCGTGGTCATGCATTGTGATCATGCATCGTGATCATGCATCGTGATCATGCATCGTGATCATGCATTGTGGTCATACATCGTGATCAAACATCGTGGTCATGCATCGTAATCATGCATCGTAATCATGCATTGTGATCATGCATTGTGATCATGCATCGTGATCATGCATCGTGATCATGCATTGCATCCCAACGGTTGAAACCGTTGGCTATGTTTATAAGATGCAATTGGGATCGCAATGACTTTTCTTTGTCGAGTTTCTTTGCGGGGCTTCTCCCGAAGCCTCGGGATCGCTCAGCCTGAGATACGTAAACAACAAAAAAGAAAAAGAAAAAGAAAAAATCCGTATAAATCCGTGTTTTCGCAAAGCGAATCCGCGTCATCCGCGTTCTATTTTAGCGATTTGCTTTTGTTGAAAAACAACATGACGTTTTAAACAAAGTAAAATTGACTTTTTAAACAAAACTGAAAAAATAATGTCCCGATACCTTTGCTCCATAACAAATAAACATTTAAAAAAATGGAAACAAATAATTATCAGGGAGCATTACAAAAACCTTTAAAATCAGGATTTAATGCAAAATCAACAGCAGCCGAAATCATTCAAGGAATTAACCTTACGGGAAAAATCGCCATTGTAACGGGCGGTCATACCGGAATAGGTTTAGAAACCACCAAAACACTTTCAAACGCCGGAGCAACCGTAATTGTAGCCGCTAGAGATTTGGCTAAAGCCGAAAAAAATCTACAGGGAATTAAAAATGTAGAACTTGAATCGCTGGATTTTATCAATCCGGATTCTATTGATGCCTTTGCTTCAAAATTCTTATCCTCAAACCGACCTTTGCATTTACTGATTAACAACGCAGGAATTATGTGGGTTCCGTTACGAAGAGATCATCGTGGTTACGAATCGCAATTGGTAACCAATTATTTAGGACAATTTCAATTAACGTCAAGATTATTTCCGGCACTTAAAAAAGCAAACGGAGCAAGAGTTTTGAATGTATCGTCTTTCGGACATCAAATGGCACCTTTCAACTTTGATGATCCAAATTTTCTTCACAGAGAATATGATACTTTACAAGGTTACGGACAATCAAAAACAGCTTGCAATCTATTCGCGTTAGAATTAGACAATCGTGCAAAACAATTCAACCGGTAAAATTGATCTGATTGATTTTATGCAGCGCAATTTCATGTTTAATATGCCAATGGAAAAATTGGGCTATTTAACCGGTCGTAGTTTATCAACTTTCAACAGAGATTTCAAAAAATACTTCAACACCACTCCACAAAAGTGGCTCACCAAAAAAAGACTGGAACTCGCCCATTATCATCTAGCCGAAAACAAGAAAAAACCAACCGAGATTTATTATGAAGTAGGTTTTGAAAACCTTTCGCATTTCTCGTATGCTTTTAAAAAGCAATTTGGCTATGCGCCGACTTCTCTTGTGAATATTGAGTAGTTGTTTTTTGTTTCAGGTTTCAGGTTGATGTCGTTTGTCTGTAGATTAAAGTTTACATAAGCTATTTGTCAGGACTTTTGGCAAAGTTTTATTTTGATATAGCCCGCGGTTTCAACCGTGGGGTACGTTTCGTGATCATGCATCGTGATTATGCATCGTGATTATGCATCGTGATCATACATCGTGATCATACATCGTGATCATGCATTGCGTCCCAACGGTTGAAACCGTTGGCTATGTTTATAAGACGCAATTGGGATTGCAATGATTTTTCTTTGTCGAGTTTCTTTGTGGGGCTTCTCCCGAAGGCTCGGGATCGCTCAGCCTGACATACATAAGCAACAAAATATAAAAGAAAAAAAAAGAAATCCGTATCAATCCGCGATTTCGCAAAGCGAATCCGTATCATCCGCGTGCCATCTCTCATTTCAATGAACCTCTCAACAAAACAACATTGGACTTTTCAACAAAGTCATCAATGGCATTTATGTAGACCTTTGTACTATAAAAATGCAATCAATGACACATTCAGATAAAAAAGTATTGGTAACAGGCGGAACAGGTTTTGTGGCCATACATAGTATTTTACAATTATTAAACCTTGGTTATCAGGTTCGAACAACCGTTAGGTCTCTAAAAAGCAAAGACAAAATTTTTGCAATGCTCGAAAATGGCGGCGTTACCGATTTCAGTAAACTGGATTTTATAGAAGCCGATCTTACTTTAGATAAAAACTGGCCGGAAGCTATGATCGACTGCGATTATGTATTGCATATTGCTTCGCCTATATTTTTAAGATTACCCAAAAACGAAGACGAAATGATTAGTCCGGCGGTTGACGGAACTTTGCGCGTGCTAAAAGCCGCAAGAGATTCAGGCGTAAAACGTGTGGTTATGACTTCTAACTTTGGCGCTGTTGGATATAGTCACAAAGATAAAAGCTCGGTTATAACCGAAGAAAGCTGGACAAATCCTGACGAAAAAGGACTTTCGGTTTACAACAAATCAAAAGTTCTGGCTGAAAAAGCAGCTTGGGATTTTATGAAAAATGAAGGCGGAACTTTAGAACTTTCGGTAATCAATCCAATGGGGATTTTTGGACCATCCTTAAATGCTGATTTATCAAGCGGTTTCGAAATGCTTAAAAAATTACTCGACGGTTCCATGAAAGCAATTCCGGATATTAGTTTAGGAATTGTCGACGTGAGAGATGTTGCCGAATTACACATTTTGGCAATGGAAAATCCTGATGCAAACGGACAGCGTTTTTTGGCTTTAGCCGGCGGAACAATGTCGTTATTGGAAATCGTGAAGTTCTTAAACGTAAAAATGCCTTTCGCAACCACAAAAGCAACTACAAAATCTTTGCCTACCTTTATAATACGCATTATGGCTTTATTTAGTGATCAGGCCAAAGCGATTTTGCCCTTGGTGGGAATTTATCGCAATGCCAGCAACGAAAAAGCCAGAACACTATTGGGCTGGAAACCGCGAAGCAATGAAGAAGCGGTAACGGCAACCGTAATGAGTTTAATAAAATGGAAATCTCTTAATATATAACCCATGAAAGTAATTGTAACAGGCGCTACCGGAATGGTTGGTGAAGGAGTTTTAATAGAATGCCTTGAAAATAAAGAAGTAGAATCGGTTTTATATGTGGGAAGAAAACCGAGCGGAAAATCACATCCTAAATTAACCGAATATCTGGTTTCTGATTTTCTTTCGCTGAAAAGCAATGACAATAAACTTTCAGGTTATGATGCCTGTTTTTATTGCGCCGGAATCAGCAGCGTAGGAATGGATGAAGCGCAATACACTCACATTACCTATGATACAACGCTGCATTTTGCAAAAGTATTGGTCAACCAAAACTCCAATCTTACCTTCAATTTTATTTCGGGAGGTCATACAGATAGTTCTGAAAACGGAAAAGTGATGTGGGCGCGCGTAAAAGGAAAAACCGAAAATGCTTTGCAAAAATTACCCTTTAATGGACAATATAATTTTCGTCCGGGATTGATGAAACCGGATAAAACACAAGTTCACCTAAAAGGATTCAATAAATACATCAAGTTCCTCTACCCTATTATGGGCTTATTTTTTACTGGCGTAACAATCAGAGAAATAGGACTGGCGATGATTTCGGTAACGCAATTTGGGTTTTCTAAAAAAATACTGGAAGCCATTGATATAAAAAAAGCAGCAAATCAAAAATGAAAAAACGAATCCTAAAAATCATCAAACGAACGCTCTTAATTATTTTGATTCTAATCTTAGTTTTAGGCTTCGCTACGTGGCTATACATGCAAAAAGCAGTTTTCGGAAGTTTGCCTTCAGGCGAAAGTTTGGTGAAAATTGAGAAATCTTCTCATTATAAAAACGGTGAATTCCAGAATACGATTGATACGCCAACGCTTGCTCCGGGTTATACTTTTTTTGGTGTTATAACAGATCAGCTTTTTGATAAAGCCGTTCCAACAGAACCTTCAAACCGAATTCCGTCTGTAAAATCAGATTTAAAACATTTGCCTGTAGATCAGAATCTTTTGGTTTGGTTTGGGCATTCTTCGACTCTTTTGCAAATTGATGGGAAGAAAATTTTAATTGATCCTATTTTTAGTGATAATGCTTCTCCGATTCCGAATAGTGTAACCGTTTTTGACGGAACAAATACCTATCACGTAGAAGATTTACCTGAAATTGATTATTTACTAATTTCGCACGATCATTATGATCATCTGGATTATCCAACCGTTTTGGCGCTTAAGGATAAAGTAAAAACTGTGATTTGCGGTTTGGGTGTTGGCGCTCATTTTGAACGTTGGGGATATCCTAAAAATAAAATTATGGAAGAAGACTGGAACGATTCGATTACGGTTGAAAAAGGCTTTACGATTCATACACTTCCCGCCAGACATAAATCCGGACGTGGATTAACGCAGAATCAATCTTTGTGGGCGTCGTATTTAATTAGTTCGCCTACGCTAAAAGTATTTTACAGCGGTGATGGCGGTTATGGTCCTCATTTTGCCGAAATCGGGAAGAAATTTGGTCCAATTGATGTTGCGATTCTGGAAAACGGACAATACAATAAAGCGTGGCATTATATCCATATGTTGCCAGAAGAAACCTTGCAGGCGGCACTTGATCTCAAAGCTAAAAGCATTGTTCCCGTGCATAATTCTAAATTTGCGCTTGCCAAACATACCTGGAACGAACCGCTGAATGAACTGAGCCGATTAAACGAGAAATATCATATTCCGTTGATTACGCCTGTTATAGGAGAAATCGTTATTTTTGATCATCATAAAGTTTTTAAAGAATGGTGGAAAAATCCAGCCAAATAATCGCTTAAAATCATGAGATATACAGAAATTAAAAGTTGCTATATAGGTCCCGAAATATCACCGGAACAGTTTATTTCGGAACATTTCTTTTTGTATCTCGCAAAAGGCAGCATTGAAGGATATGACGGAACCATCAAATACCATTTGAAACCGGGTGAATATTGTATTGCCCGCAAAAATCATCTGGCGCGATACAACAAGCAAAAACAAGACGGCAAATTCGAAAAAGTCGTCGTAATTCTCGATACTGAATTTTTAAAAACTTTTGCTGAAAAACATAAAATCACAGCACAAAACAGCGATAATGAAGCATCATTTGTTTACTTAAAGAAAAGTGATTTAGTTCCGAATTTTATTCTTTCCTTAATGCCTTATTATAATGACGGAGGCGAAATTGACGATACTTTTTCGAGTGTAAAACGCGAAGAATTACTTTTGATTCTCTTAAAGGAAAATCCGGAATTAGCTGCTATTCTTTTTGATTTTGCTCCGCCTGAAAAAATAGATTTAGAAGCGTATATGAATCGGAATTATAAATTTAATATTACGATGGAACGTTTTGCGTATCTCACCGGAAGAAGTATCTCGGCTTTTAAACGTGATTTTGCATCCATTTTTTCAGATACGCCAAGTCGATGGCTAATTCAGAGAAGACTTCAGGAAGGCTATTTTTTGATGGAGAAAAAAGGTAAAAAACCTTCTGATATTTATCTTGATCTTGGTTTTGAAGATTTATCTCATTTCTCTTTTGCTTTCAAGAAAAAGTATGGCATAACGCCATCAATGATATTGCAGAAATAACTTGTTTTACTACCGATTAAAAGATTGTAAAGATTTATTTGATCTGCTCATCTGCAAAATCTGTGAGAAAAATATTTAACACATAGAGCATACATCTGGAAAGCTAAAGAAACGTTTTACTTTTTATTTTTTCACGCAGATATTGCAGATTTTAGCAGATTAATTTTAAACAATTATTTGTGTACATCTGCTTAAATCTTTTTAAAATCTGCGTGAAAATATTTAAACACATAGTTACGCTTTCCTCCCATAAAGCAAAAGTCTTTTAAAAGAATATATCGCCGGAAGTTTCGGGAATTCCTCCGCTATTCGCTCTTTATACCTCTTAATAAAAAGTTCCTGCTGCTCCACTTCCAAAAGCTCTATATAAGGAATCAATGCCGAGCCCGAAATAAAATTATAAAGCGTATCATGATCGTTCGCGATAATAGGATATACTTTTTGCAGAATTTGAATATCTTCGAGTCCGCCATCAAAAAGAATTTGCGCGTATTCGTCGATACTCAAAACCGGAGAATCTCTTTTAAAGCCTTTTAGATACGACTTAAAAGGTTCTTCGTTAACCAATTCCAATAGAATTTTATTGAGTTTATTTTCCGGCTGAACTGGCATTTGTACTGCAAATTGCCCTTTCGGATTCACCAATTTTATCAAATCCCGAAATAAGGTTTCATGATCGTTGGACCATTGCAAAGCGGCGTTACTAAAAATCAAATCCCATTTTTCACCCGACGCTACTATTTCTTCTGTAGTTGCTTTTTTGAAATGCAAATTATCCATTTCTAAAGTCTTTGATTGTTTCAGCATTTCTACCGAAGAATCCACACCCAGAAAATTGGCTTCCTTAAATTTATCCGCCAAAATAGCCGTTTGTTCTCCCGTACCACAACCTAAATCAATGGCCTTCATTCCTTTTTCTGGTTTGATAAAATCAATCAAATCATAAAAAGGCTGATAACGGATGTTTTTGAACTTGTTGTATATTTCTGGATTCCAAGGCATTTGTTTGGTTTTTTAATGAGTTTTGATTTTTGGTCACGATGAGGGATTTGTGATTAAGAATCGAAATTTTGTTATTTGAACTAAGATACAAAATTATTGCGGGTATTTATTGAGAACTTATTCTTGCCTCATAATTGTATTAGCGGAGAAAGAGTGATTCTACATCCCGGAAAAGAAAGAACAGAATAAATATGTGACCGCGGAGGGGTTCGAACTACCAACCCTCAATTATTTTGTAATTTGAGTGATTGAAAATTAAACCGCGCTTAGAAGGCAGATATTCTAAATACTTTTAACCAGTTTAGAATTTACAATGTGACCTCGACTGGATTCAAGCCAATAACCTTATCAAAACAATTAGTAATCCGCTCTACTATAACAGTATAAATATTAAAGGGATTTTAGTTAAGGTGATACTATGAGGAAAGCGTTATATCTGATATTCTTATTACTAGTTGATCTACGCTATTTTTTTTCATTGCATTTACTCTTCCTGTCTTTATTGATTCTCCTTTTATATTTGTAATTAGATGACAACGTACTTGAGAAAAGTCCTTATTGTTTTTATCAATTAGCATATCTTGAGTAACTTCGAAAGAATATTTGTCTATATTCTTTTTTGAAGTCATCATTACACAAATGTATATGCCATCTTCTTCAAAAACATCATCATTTGATATTATTACTGCAGGATGAGAATCAGATGTTTCTTGATATGGCAAATCAAAATACACCATAACAATATCTCCTCTTTGAAATGCCATTAAATAGAAAGTAAATTACGCATATTTCTTCTGTTCATTTCAGAAATACCATTTAATACTTTTTCATCAGTTTTTTCAACAGGAATATCTTTGTAAACTTCTTTATGTAAAATGCTTTCCATTTTATAAAGAGTTTTTAGCATATATTGAATTTTTTCTTTTAATGATGAATCTTTAAGATAATTCAAAGTATTCATGTCTTCATCGAATTTATTCATCCTTATGATTACCCACTTTGTATTTTTTAGTAATAGTTGAGCTTGTGATAAGCTAAGATCTTTTGAATGTGGATAAAACCCTTCTACAGCCAGAATTAAATTATCAATGTCTTGATGAAGATTTTTTTTAAGTCTGTTGCGTAAAAAATGCAAAAATTTCAGGACATGTTTTAACAAATTCATTTCGTCAACTACTGGTTTTGCAAAATGTACTATGTCTAATTCTAGTTGCATAATATGTTTTTTGTAATATAATATCTTAGTATATGGAGACAAATGTACAAAAACTATCTTAAAACGACTATATAGTTAACTGCCTGTTCTATAACATTTAACCTTTTTCATATTTTTAGATTCTAAGTTTTCATACTTAGGTTTGTATTGGTACATACTCTTTTTTAAACAATCTACTTTTGTATTAAAGACAATAATTGACATTATGACATTAGAAATATTAAAGTGATTTTAATAAAAATGTATGATTCAAAAGTGAATTTTATATCACCATTCTAATTTCTAATAATATGCTTTGCTGGTACAGATTGCAAATCCGCTCTATCATTATCTATATTATGGAAACATATTAGAGCAATCGGATAAATGAAAGTCAGTTGTTCGGAAATCCCGAACAACTGATTCTAACAATAAAAGCAATGAGTTACGTAGATTTTATTTAAAAATTAATTAATTTCCATAACATTATTATAATGATATAATTCTACCCAAACACCATTTACTTTTTTTAACAGTACTGCTTTTTCATTAGAAAAACCAATCTCAACAGCAAAAGACTTATAAAATAAAAATGCATGCTTTTTATCTGTAGTTATTAAAGGTCTTGACAAATAAATTCCTTTTTCTCCTAATTGATGACTTCCTCGTTTTCTAATTGTTTTATAAGGTATAATATTTAATTTTTGGTCTTTGAAATCTGTTTTTTTCCAATGATATGTAGCAGTATCTTTTATAATTTCTTTCTTTAAAACACCTATCTCTACCGAATCGATTTCCCAAGTATATGGAGGATATCCATTTGGTGCAAAACGTATTTCACCCTCGTAAAGATTTCTTTGATTATAAGCATTTTCATAATATTCTAATGCTTTTATTTTAGGCAAAGCTTCCTCAACTAAGATGGTAATAGATTTATCAGTTGTAAGTTCTTTATTGACGAAATCATTTATTACTTCTTTTTCAACTTTTGATGATGAACAAGAAATAAAAGTTGCAGCCAAAATTAACCATATTATTTTTCTCATAATTTCAATTATTTACAAGGTTTTCCTTTTGGAGCATATGCAGGGTCATTACTACCATTATTTTTTTCACTAAGATAAGTATTTAATATCCTTTTGTAATCTGTACTCCCACTAGGATAGTTAGTACCAAAAGCATTAGTGGTAGCAAGATCACCTTGTGTCAAATTTTTTAGTTTATCTAAAACTGCTTTACTACAAGCGTCTAATTTATCCGAGTTTATTTTTTTTTCAATTTTTTGAAAACTAGTTACACCGTTGTTCCTGAACCTGAACCAGAGCCTGAAGTACCGCCACCACCGCCATAGCCACCGCTTGGACTAGGCTCGCCTGAATCTCCTCCACCTCCTTCACAATATAAAATGCCAATAGGTTCGAAATGTCCGTCTTCATACCAATAACCTATAGCAACACAATCTATATATGCCTCACGTTGTTTTGAAGTTAATGAAGGTTTTATTTTATTACCATTTTCAAAATCCAATTTACTCACAATATTAGTGGTGAGTTCTTGTACGAAAACCTTGCCATCAAAATTGTCTTTAATATTGTAATAATTGTAATTTTTATCTATGATTTTAGATTCTTTATCATTTGTGAAAATTTGAACATAGAAAAGTTTGAACTCATTATCTTCTCTAATGAACATTAAGCGATGATGATCATTATACAAATCAGCATTTTTATTCGAAACGCTTAAATTATCTTCAAGCGTAAAAGGAACTTCTACAACTTCTCCAATATCTCCATCAGAAACAATGGCATTTTTCCATTGCAAATCTTTTACATATTTGAGGACGGTTGTATTATAATTGTCTTTATGAGTATCAAACCAAATTTTAGCCTCAGTAGAAGATTGAGCCCCATTTTGCTGATCGATTTCCTCTGTTGCACAATTTGTACATTACCAACACAAAACTTACAAATAGGAAGCGTTTGAGCGCCTTCTTAAATTTTCTCATATCATTAATTTCTTACAGGCTAAAATAAAAATTATTAATTATAATCAAAGAAAAAACTTATAAGAAAAATATAAGGGTGTAAAAGAAATCTATAGAATATAAATAAGCTAAGATATTTATATTCTATAGATTTCTATTTTTACAAAACCCGTATAAATACGCATTGCTTGACTTTTATTTATGATTACACTTGTTTATAAATAAATTTTAACGGATTATGGTTTTCCGTAAATAAAGAAATAAATAAACTCTAATATTTACTGATTATATCTACACTATATAATTTTAGAAAAAACAAAATAAAAATTTAGAAAAACTTTAAAAACAATATTAATCCATAAAAATTAAAATAACTATATGAATCATATTTTAAAAATTAAATTATATAATTTCAAAAGGTTTAATAATTTTGAAGTCTCTTTTGATCCTAAACTAAATATAATTGTAGGAGATAATGAATCTGGAAAAAGTTCTTTACTTGAAGCTATAGATATAACACTTAGTGGTAGCAGACATAAAGTTGAAACAAAAGGTTTAGAAAATTTATTTAATGTCGAAGTAATTTCAGACTTTCTTAACTCAGATAGAAAATATGAAAATTTACCGAAACTATATATTGAATTATATTTAAGTGATCAATTTGATCCAGATCTAAATGGTAAAAACAATTCCGATATTAAGACCTGTGACGGATTAAAATTTGAGTGTTTTCCTAATGATATGCTTGGAAAAGAAATAAGGGATATTTTAAAAGATCCTAATGCAATATTCCCCTTTGAATTTTATTCAATTAATTTTAATACTTTTTCTGGAGATGCATATTCATCTTACAAAAAATATTTAAGGCATTTGGTGATTGATAATTCGCAAATGAGTAGCGAATATGCAATTAAAGAATATGTCAAGGATATTTACAGTAGTATAGCAAGTCCACTAGAAAAAAATAAGCATCATAATAACTATAGAAAGTATAAAGATGATTTCAGAAAAAATATTTTGATAGATATGAACTCAAAACTAGATGGTTATGAGTTTTTAATAAGAAATAATTCAAAATCAAATCTTGAAACAGATTTAGCATTGTCTGAAAATAAAATAAATATTGAAAATAAGGGAAAAGGTATTCAGTGTTTTATAAAGACTAAATTCGCTTTAAATAGGGGTAGTAATATCATTGAAATAGTATTGTTAGAGGAACCTGAAAATCACTTAAGTCACTTGAATATGAAAAAGATGATTGATCTCATTAGTTCCGCAGACAATAAGCAAATTTTTGTTTCAACACATAGCAACTCTATAAGTGCAAGATTAGATTTAAGGAAATCTATACTTTTAAATAGCAATAGTACAGTTCCTGTTTTACTTAAAGATATAGACGAATCAACAGCAAAATTTTTTATTAAAGCACCTGATAAAAACCTTCTTGACTTTGTACTTTCAAAAAAAGTCATACTTGTTGAAGGAGATGCTGAATTTATATTGATGGAAGCTTTATATAAAAACATTTGTAAAAATGACTTACATAATTCTGACATTACAATTCTTTCTGCAGATGGAACAAGTTTCAAAAGATATTTACAAATAGCTAAAAATCTACATATAAAAACAGCCGTTATCAGAGATAATGATGGAAAATATCAGGAAAATTGTATTGACAATTATTCAGATTTTTCAAAATTTAACAATATTGAAATCTTCTCTGATTCAAATAATACAAATTCAACTTTTGAAATTTGCTTATACAATGAAAATAAAACTATTTGTGACGAATTATTTACAACACCTAAGCGGAAACTTTCAATAATAGATTATATGCTTAAAAATAAAGCTGAAGTTGCTTACGAAATACTAGACAAAAAAGCATCGGAAATAATTGTTCCTAAATATATTAAAGATGCTATAGAATGGATAAGAAAGTAATATTTGCAGTCGCTGGCTCAGGTAAAAAAAATTAATTATTGATGAACTTGATGAAAACAAAAGATCAGCAATAATTACTTACACTACAAGTAATTATGAAAATATAAAAGAAAGAATCATTAAAAAATTTGGTTATTTTCCTCAAAATATTAAGTTATTTACTTATTTTTCTTTCATATACTCTTTTTGCTATAAGCCTTTCTGCCACGATTTATTAAAAACAAAAGGTATTAATTACAAACAACAACCAAATCAATATTTTAAAAAAAATAAAAGAGAACATTATGTAGATAAATCAGATAAATTATTCTCCTCCAGAATCTCCAAAATAATAATTGATTTTAATATTATTGAAGATATAATTAAAAGAACAGATAAATACTTAGAAAACATTTTTATCGATGAAATACAGGACTTTGCCAGTAATGATTTTAATTTCATTATTTTATTAGCAAAGACAAAAGCTAAAGTTATTTATGTAGGAGATTTTTATCAACACACTTTTGATACAAGTAGAGATGGTTCAACGAGGAAAAATCTCCATTCAGATTATAAAAAATATCAAAAAGAATTTACTATTGGAGGAATAAACGTTGATACACAAACTCTGATAAAAAGTTGGAGATGTAACTTAACTATTTGTAATTATATATCTAAAAATCTAAAAATTCCAATCGAATCTAATAGAAAAGATATTAGCGAAATAAAAGAAATTACCGACGAATTTAAAATAAAAACCATTTTTAATGATGATACAATAGTCAAACTTTTTTATCAAAAACATTATGACTACAATTGTTTTTCAAAAAATTGGGGAGATTGTAAAGGTGAAGATCGTTATTATGATGTTTGTATTGTTTTGAATAATAATACATATGAAAAGTTTTTATCAAACACCTTACAGACTTTAGCGCCATCAACAAAAAATAAACTTTATGTTGCAATATCAAGAACTAAAAACAATCTCTATTTTGTTTCTGAAAAGTTATTAAGAAAAATTATAGCTTAAGGATAATTTTTTTATAAAATTTGATTATCTAAATTTGATTTTAATTAACTTGTTCCAAATATGGTAAAAATAAGAGTATGACCCAAGTAACTAAAATTTCTAAAAATGTTTCGTTAGAGAAATTAGAAGAAACATTAAAAAAAATAGATAGCTTAGATGAAATAGTAAATTTAGAAATTCCACTATCTATAGACTATCGTGGCTTTGGTATTTTACCCTCATTATATTTAATTCTTTTTACATGGATGCGGAATAAAAAAGGGAAATTAATTATACCAATTAATGAAAATGAAGAAGATCAAATTAAAGATTTTGTTCTTGATTATTATGGTTACGTAATTTTATCTACTCTATGGAGACATTGTGATTTTATCGATAGAGATGGGAACGAAATAAAGCATAAGTTTAAAAAATATACTTCTTTAATGCATCATTATATTGATGCTCTTTCAAATGATCTTCCAAATGAATCTGTTATGATTCCTTGCTTTGATCATTATTCCAAGGAAAAAGGATTATCTCATTGGATTTATAATTACGATTATACTTTTACTGCCATTCCCTCTGGTTTAGAAAATTCTTTATATCATATTCTAACAAAACTTTCAAAAAATTATAGATCACGGATTAGTAGAAATGTGTCAGATTCATTTGATAGTCTAGCAAAAATTGTTTGGGAGCTCTTAAAAAACACTGATGAACATGCTAAAATAGATTATCTAGGAGAAGGTAAATTATCTCCTAACACCAGAGGTTTGTTTATGAGAATTCAGAGGAGTTCAAAAAAAATATTTATTGAAAAAACTGATCATCCTGCTTTAAAAGAATATTATCAGTCATCCTTAGAAGATGAAGAATTTTCATTTCTTCTCGAAATTTCTGTTTTTGATAGTGGACCAGGCTTAGTAAAACGTTTTATGGGGGAAACTTGGAATAAGAATATCAGTATGATAGACGAAGTAAATACGATAAGAAAATGTCTAATTAAAGGACAAACTTCCGTTATTACTACTGAAGGAAAAAACAAAGGATATGGATTAGACGAGGTATTAAGTTTATTACATGATAAAAAAGGATTTTTAAAAATAAGAACTGGAAGAGTTTCAATATATCGAAACCTATTGAAAAATCCTTATAAAAAAACAAATGAAGTAAATGAAATTGAACTCTATGATTGGATTAAATGTTCTGATGTTGATTTCTCTCAAATGAATAATATCGAGGGTACGCTAATTACTTTAGCATATCCTTTAACTTAAAAATCTATGAAAAGTTGCTTTATATTTAGTTTCATAAAGGAAGTAAAAATCGATACAAAAGATTTGCAGCTTCAGAATCATTTAGTTTTGTTTTTTCCATATAAGAATGTAAGCGAAAATAACTCGGACATTCAAATACAACTTCGCGATTATTTTCATAAAAACACCTTGCCTGATAAAATAATTGTAATATGTTTAGAATTCAACAAATTAGAAATTGAACAATTATTCAATAAAGACTCTGAAATTTACAATTACATTCCCAAATTTGAATTTGAACAGAATAAATCAAATATTGCAGTAATAGCGTTAGACAAATTGGGTACATTTAATGCTATATTAGGTGTTTGCCCGAATGAAAATGAAATAAATGAAATATATAAAAGAGGATTAATAAAAATTTTTGTTCAAAATGGAGGATTGATTATTTCTCAAACTGCTAACCATTTTGTTTTTCCATCTGGAAAACATAGTGATCGTTTTTTACGAACTGGAAATGTTTTAATAAATGGTTCCGAAATACTTTTTATTGCCTCTGCTTTGGTAAAACATTTTAAAAAAGAAAAGTTTGATACACTTTATTCTGACACGTCGTCTATCAATTCACTTGCATTTGCATATATTAATTTATTAAAAGATCTAAATCCTGATTTTAAAAATTCCGTTAAAGTTGAAAGCTTTGGCTCATATCGTTTATTTGAAAAATTAAAATTTAACGCCAAAAGAGGTACAATCTTTTTAATATCTTCATCCACTTCTGGAAGTATCCTAAAAAGAATGACAGATGAAGAGAACAGATCTAACAATATCGAAATAGCAAATGTATCAATCATATATGGACTAAATGTAAAAGCACCTTATAATGACCAAGTAATCTGTGATCTTTCTTTAGATAAGAAAAATCCAGATAGTATCGAGACCATTGAAAGTTATAACGTAAAAAAGGGTCAAAAATGTAAATTTTGTGAAAATGGATCAAAGCCTTTAAAAGTAGAAGGAGATGTATTTTTATTAGAAAAACCAATTGTTTCAACTCACCTTATAAATAAGACTGATCTTCCAATCTGTTTGAGGAATTTTTCTAGTTATTACAAAAAGAAGGATAAAGATTCTGAACCAATAATAAGAGCATATCACAAAGAAAACTCTTACAACAATAAAAAATACGAAATATATATTGATTTTTCAAGAATTCTCGACGAATGGAAAAATAAGGACGAAAAACTACATCCATATTCAGCAATTTTTTCTAAAATTGAAAAATACATACTTCAAAATGTTCCGGCATCATTAAAATATATGATAGTACTTCCTGATGAAGGCTCAAATAAGCTTGCAGAAATTATAATGAATGTATTAAATGACCATGGATTTAGTTTTAAAAAAGAGCATATTTTACAAATAGACAGTAAATCATTAAAAAAAGTAATAGATAAGACAAAAAAAGGATCAATTGCAATTATTAGCTCATCTATAGTTACAGGACGTAATTTACTTTATTTAAGTAGAGCACTTCGTGACTATGAAAAAACTTATCAACGAATATATTTCACACTTATAAATAGAACGGGAAATAAAAATCATCTTGATTTTCTTCAATCCAATTTAGGACTAGGAGAATTTGGTCCAGCTACTCACAAAATCTTTAATATTGAAACTATCCATTGTTCAAATGAGGCACAAACATCTCCATGGCATATAGAAGAGGATTCAATAAAAGAATTTAGAGACTATTTTGAAGAAATTGAGTCTTTTCCTATTGCAGAAGGTTATTGTGCTTTTAGGACAAATGAATTAAATGATTGTGGTAAACTCAAAGGATTAAGTAATAATTTATTCTTTCCTACCTTAAAGGGAAAAACATTACGTATTAGAAATGGTTTTGCTTTTGCTCCATTTAATAGCGGTCCAGCACATAGCAATTTTATTCTTCATTCGAAGCAATCTGAGATCTATTTTATTATTTCAACTTTATTAAATGATTTAAGAAGTAAAGGTACTTTTCATCAAAGTGAATACGTACGGAATTTACTCGATCCTGGAAATTTCGTAAGATATAATGATGGAATTATTCAAGCATGTCTATTACGAGCAACAACGTTTGAAGAACTTAATTACAGTATTTCTGATGAAGCTAGTTTAAAAATGAAAGCAATCTTAGGAGATATGATATTACATCTTGATGATGATCATGCTGAAGCATTAAATGAGTTTTTTTATGCAATTGCTGTTAAAAAACTTAAACTTGTACCAGGAGCAATTGAAGACTGTATTTTATTACTTAATGAACAAGATACATATATTAAAAAAGATAGTTTACTAAAAGGACTTGTAAATTATATTGAAAAGAAAGTCCTGATAAAAGAAAGTATAACCGAAAAATTTAAGCAATTGGCAGCAAGAGTAAATAAATAGTAATTCAATTTGTAAAAAAGTCTCCAATCTTAAAAATTTTAAAATCTAATAATCACAGCGTAAATTGTCAGTACGTGATTTTCAAACCATAATGTTACCTTTTTATTGCAAAGCTTAGACAAATGTTATAAAAAGTCTTTAAAAATTATGGAGAATTTAGCTAATTACATTTTACATCTCTACATAGAATTAATAAGACTGAAATAAGCGAATTAATATTCTATAAACAAAAAAAAAACGATAAACTTTACAGCATATCGTCTTTTTAAATAAAACAAATCCTCCTTTCCTAAACAGGCAAAATAATATGAAACTCCGCCCCAATATCCTCTTCCGCTTTTGAGAAGATAATACCCTTGTGGTTTTTTGCCGATGGCGAGACCAATTCCCGTTCCGGTGTAGACGGCGTTGTCGTGTAAACGTTGGAAAATGGTAAAGATTTTGTTTTCATATTGTTTGTTGAACCCTATGCCGTTGTCTTTTATGATGATTTGGCAAGATAATTAGTTGAATCTCCAAAAAATTATTTTCAGTAATAAACAATAACCAAAAACCACACAACCCGTATAAACACCTGTTTTAGTAAATACATCATTTTAAATGGTCAACTAATCTCAAATACATTCAAAACCAATAAAATAAAAAAACGATACACAAAAAAAGCATATCGTCTTCATATTCATAATTTTAAAAAAACTACTTTTTCAAAACTAACAAAGGTTTTCCTTTCTCTACAATATAAGTCGCCAATTCAGCGGCATTTGCATTGCTTACATTTCGGGCAGAATGATTTTTTCCGGCTGGAATAAAAAGGACATCTCCGGCTTTGAGTGTTACGGGTTTTTCGCCTTCTATTTCGTATTCTAATACACCTTCAAGAACATAAATAATTTCTTCGCCGGGATGATTATGCATTCCGAAAGCAGCATTTGAAGCAAAATCTACACGAACCTGAATCGCTTCATGTCCGGGAACGCTGATATCATGGCGCTGAAGATCGGTACGTTTTATTCCGGATTGTTGGGCGGTGACAGATGTTGAAATGAAAAACAGGGCAAACGTAAAAATAGTAATAGTGCTGAATAGAAAATTTTGGAATGTTTTCATGGTTTTTATTTTTTATGATCCGTTAAGTATCTGAAATCATTTTGATTTCTACACCAAAGGTATTTTACTCTTGTGCTTTAACAATCTGTAATAGTGTGAAATGGGCGAAGTAAGAAGTAAAACGGACAATTGTTTGGCTGAACATTTATCCTAAAATAAAACAACCCTAAACAAAGAAGTTCAGGGTTGTGTTGATTGTGAAATGTTAGATGTGAATTGTAAATTGTAAATCGTAAAAATTATTAAACACATAGAAACTTAGATTTTTTTTGCGTTAGAAAAAGAAACACATTTCTTTAACATAGCAATACGCCAGAATTAATTTTTAATTTTAATTCTCAATTTTTAATTGTTTCCTAAGTGTTGGGTTTTGCATCCAATAAGTTTTCCAGTTTTTTGAGTTTTGCTCCCCAGAACGCATCAAAATAAGAAATCCATGATTGTAGTTCTTCAAAACCGTCTTTTTTTAAAGAGCAGTAACGCTCCCTTCCACTGTCTTCTATGGCAATAAAACCGGCAGTGTGCAAAATCTTAATGTGTTTTGAAACGCCGGGACGGCTCATCTCGAAATGATTTGCAAGATTATTGATTGTCATTCGATCTTCAGACAAAAGCATCAGCATTTTCCTTCTGCTGGCGTCTCCTATAACCTGAAAGGCATCAAGTGTTGGTGTGGACATCTGATTCTGCAATTATAAGATTATTGATTTTATCGAATTTTTTAGCCCAGCCATCGTTTAGACCGTTGTACATTTCAAGATGTTCTTCCTTATCGAAACCAGTGTGTTCCAGATAAACTTCTGTTCCTTTGTCTGTTGCGACCAATTTCCAGTTTACGGTCGTATTAAGCGTGATTTTCCCCTCGCCTGGTCCGCTGCTCCAGGAATACGAAAGTTTTTTAAAAGGTTCAATTTCCAATACCTTGCAATAGATATTGCCATCGAAATTAAGGCTTGCAACCGGTCCTGTTTTAAACACGAAATCGGTTCCGACTATTGGTTGAAAATTATTTTTCATAAGCCAAAGTTCCATTAGTTCCGGCTTCGTTAGATATTCCCAAACTTTTTCAGGAGAATGAGAAAAGAAATACTGATGTTTGATACTTTTTTCCATAATACGTAACTTTTAAGTTACACAAATATATAAGTAACTTTTGAGTTACGCAATTTTATTTGGATAAAAATTGAGATAAAATTTTCACATCAATATTTTACTGGTTTCTTCTATAAGCGATTGCATTAAAACATCGGCTTTTTTATGTTTCAGGATTGGAGCAATTTGTCCGCTCCAGAATAACATCATGTCCCATTTTTCCTGATTGATAGCAGCAGTTCTTAAAGGTGACATTATGGTGGTTTGTAACGGAAAAGGCAATAGTTCTTTTCCGGCAGCTTCTTTGGCAACTGTATTGCGGATTCCTCGTCCTAACCGTCCTGTAAAGGCGCGTGTTAGTGTGGTGTATTTTGCAGCATCAGAAAACAACATTTCTTTATGAACAGGCAATGCGCCGGATTCATCGCAGGCTAAAAATGCGGTCCCGATCTGGGCGGCGTCTGCACCTAAGGTCAGTGCTGCGGCGATTCCCTGAGCGGTTGCAATTCCCCCTGTTGCGATAACAGGAATTTTTACTTTTTCACGAATCAGCTGAATCAAAACGAAAGTTCCCATGATTGATTCTTCGGCGGAAGCCAAAAAAGAAGGACGATGCCCGCCAGATTCAAATCCTGAAGCCGCAATGATATCTACTCCCGCAGCTTCCAGAAATAAGGCTTCATCGACTGTTGTTGCAGAACCGATAGTTTTGATTCCGCGTTTCCTACATTCTTCTAAAATATCGGGAGGAGGTACGCCAAAAACAAAACTGAAAACTTTAGGACGAACATCCAATATTACCTGAACCTGATTTTCAAATCTGGATTTAAAAGGCGCCGGTTTCTGCGGAAAAGGAATCTCTACAGCATCAAAATAAGGCTTTAGAATTTGCTTTGTATCTTCAAAATGAGCATCCGAAATTCCGTCTTTTGGAACATCAGTATCGGAAACCCACAAATTGATATTATACGGTTTATTAGTTGCGGCTTTTATCTGCTTATCGACTTCGTATATTTCATGAGTCTCTAAAGTATAAGCTCCGTAACCGCCTAATCCGCCAGCGTTAGAAACTTTGGCAAGAAGTTCAACCGTAGAAAGTCTTCCGCCAAAAGGTCCTTGTAAAATAGGATAATCAATCCCGAGCATTGCTGTTATTTTTGTATTGTACCACATAATTTTAGAGTTTATGGTGTTACATCTGTTAGCATTTTATTGACAATAAGCCATTTACCATCAATTTGATGAAACGACAATATATCATAATAGTTGAAGTCGTACATTTTTACTTTAACCTCGGCTACAGCTATGGAATTTACGACTTTTATCGAAATAATGTTGCCTTTAAATGGCTTTCCTGAATCTTTTGGACTCTGACGATTTTTTACGCCGTCCAGATATTGATCGAGTGTTTTCGCGTAAGGCTGTCCTTTTATATCTCCAAATAACAAAGTTCCTTCATTAAAAATTTGTTTCAAAAGGTTGAGGTCGCCATCATAAAGTCCGCCGAAATAATATTTTTCTAAGGCTTGTTCAATGCTCGTTTTGTCTTTTTCTATAGTTTCCATCTTTTGGTTGTTTTGTGCTATTATGCCCTGAAAACTCCAGAGCATAAAAGCAGTTAATAGAATAGTTTTCATTTTAGTTTATTTTTTATTTTCTCGCAGATCTTGCAGATTTGGCAGATTTTTATTTTTGATCTCTTTAATCCTAAGATCTGTGGCTTTAATTTAAACACATAAAAACATAGGGTTAAATGCTGTATAGAGACGTTTCACTTTACATTAATTCACATTAGTTTAGCTCTGTGAAAAAGTATGCTTTCATTAAACTTCTAAAATTAAGATAGTCTGGAAAATCTATGTTTCTATGTGCTAATGCGATAGATTAAGAGGATTAAAAAGCTTATGAAATAAAAATCTGCAAAATCTGCAAAATCTGCGAGAAAAATATTTTAGCATTTTAGTTTAAATTATGCCCTGCTCCTTTTCCGCCATCAACGTTTATAATTGATCCGGTTATAAAAGTGCTTTTTGCAACGGTATACACCATTTCGGCTACATCATCGATTTCACCAATTCGGTTTAGCAAATGCAATCCTGCGCTTTGATCGGCATTGTCACCGTGCATTGGCGTACGGATCACACCCGGCGCAACGCGGTATTAACACGGATATTTTGTTTGCCAAATTCGGCAGCCAACTGAATTGTCAAAGCATGAATCGCGCCTTTGCTTGCAACAGGAGCCGAAGCCGGCCATCCGCCCAATCCGTGATTCACAAGTGGAGTTCCTATATTAATAACAACGCCGTCTTGTTGTTTCAGCATTTGCGGAATAACGGCCTGAGTCGTAAAATAAGTTCCTTTTAAATTTGTTTTCAGAAATTTATCCAAATAAGCTTCATCGACTTCAAGAAAAGGTTTGCTGTCAAAAATTCCGGCATTATTAACCAAAACATCTACAGATCCAAATTTTTCAAGTGCAATTTTTACCAATTCTTCGCCCGTTTGTTTGTTGCTTACATCACCCGCAAACATCGCAAGATTTTCTCCGGCTCCAAATTCGTTGAACGTTTTTTCAAGATTATCCGGCGTAAATGAATTAAGGACCACATTATCGCCTCTGACCAAAAAGTATTTTGCAATTCCTTTTCCTATTCCCGATGCTGCACCGGTAACAATTATAGTTTGTTTTTTCATGATATTTATTTTTTATCGGCTGTAATGCCTTTTTCTCTTAATACAGATACTTGGTCTCCCGCATATCCCCAATCGTCCAGTTCTATTTCCTGAATAACAACATGTGTCAAATGCGGATCTTTGTTTAAGGTTTCTGTAATTAAATTCGTGATTCCTTTTATAAGAATTTGTTTTTGTTCTCTGCTAACGCCTTCACGCGTTAATTCAATTTTTACGTATGGCATGACTTTAGAATTAAGCTTTTTTAGCAGTTATTTGAATATTAAGATCAAAATCATTGTAGATTAAAGTATCGCCAAGATTAGTGAAGAAATTCCCGGAACGAAATTTCATTCCGTATTTAGTTCGGTCAATAACGATTTTTCCGGAAATGATTGTAGTGTCAATTACCGTATTTACATTCGCATCAAAAGCAACCGGATTCGTGATTCCTTTTATCGTTAAATTTCCTTCGATATGCGAAATAATATTTCCGGTTGTAACCGAAGTAATTTCAAAAATTGCTTCCGGATAATGTGCAGAATTAAAAAAATCATCCGAAGCCAAATGTCCTGCAAATTGCGCATTTGTATCAGGATCAGTAATATCCAGAATTTTGATAGCGGTCGTGTCGATAATAACTTTTCCTCCTGAAAGGTTTCCTTTTTCGAATTCGAATACACCTTCTTTTGTATTTATAGTACCGTTATGAGATCCGGTTACTTTTCTGCCAACCCATTCGATAGTACTGTTGGCGTTCTCTAATTTAAATTTTGTTGTTTCCATTTTTGTATGTATTTAAAAATTACATGACAAAGGTCAGCAGAAACAACAAGGAGCTTATGTGACCTGGATCACATTTAAAAATAGAAGCGATTTATGTGATTTAGGTCACATTTCTGGAATTGTACAATCGGCTTAAAGTTTCTCTTGAAACACCCAGATATGCAGCAATTAAATGTTTGGGAACATTATTATAAAGCGCCGGATATTGTTTCATCAAATCCTCATAACGATGTTTAACGTCATTATTCATAAAAGACAACAATCGTTTTTGAGCGGCAACATATCCTTTATTCGTTCGCCATCTAAAAAAATATTCAATCTGATGAATCTCACTGCAAAGTTTCTCGCGATCCTTACTCGACAAACAAAGCACTTCGGCATCTGTAATGCAATCGACATTAATTGCCGCTTTTGATCCGCTGTAAAGTGCATCATAATCCGAAGCCCACCAGGTTGGCATCGCAAACTGAAGAATGTACATTTTTAAACTATCATTGATATAAAAAGACTTTAGAAATCCGTTAATCACAAAATATTCGCAGTCAATATTTTCTCCGGCCGTAATAATACTTTGCCCTTTTTTGAAAGACATCGGTTTAAAATGCGAGAAAAAATAATCAAGCTCCACGTCAGTTAACGTGATTGTTTTAGAGAGATATTCTTTAAAGATTTCTTTGTGCTGCATAGTTACAAAGGTAAATATTTCAATTACAATTCTTTTTTGTATTTCCGATTTCTAATAATAAAACTTTTTTTCAGGAGCTAATCCCGCTCCCGAAGCCTCGGGACTATCGGGGCTAAGTCATTCATTTTCAAAACAATATTTCGTTTAGTTTGTCATCCTAAGGAAAGACTCACTAAATAGCACCTACAACAAATCCGACAGTTTTAAAAACCTGTCGGGTTTACTATGCGCAAAGAATTTTACTTCGGAAAATAACTTCCTTTAATCACAAGTTTAACCGCACCAATTGCAACTCCAAGAACTACAATATTCATCAAACAAAAAATAATCAATGCCAATATAGAAACCGCAGCATCAGTCGTTTTTAAAGCAAAAATTGAAAGTCCCTAAGATAATGTTGCAATCCCAAAAGTATACGCCCAATATCCCGGAGCAAAAGCCTGTTCCTTTAGCCATTTTAAAGCAAAAGTTATAGCAACAAAAATAAACAAGGCATAACCCATTAAACCATAAACAATTGGAATGCTTAAATTATCTCCCGACAAAACCTGATACGCAACAAATACAACAACCGCCGGTGCCATATAAATTCCCATAAAGTTTCTGGTTTTAGCGTTAAGTCCGCCAATTGTAAGCTGTTGCATAATTACCGAATCCATAATGAGCCAAGAGATAAGACCAATTCCCAGAAGTGCAAATCCGTAATTTGTATAGCCCAATAATCCTGCTGCAAGCGCATTTACCAAAATACTTGCCGTAAAAGTCAGGAACAAAGATGGCGTAGTTTGTTCTGCCTGACGTTCTTGCGTCCAAAGTGTTGAAAGGCGGTAAGCACCGTAAATAAGATTTAATATAGAACCAATCCAAAACAAAGAAATTGCAATAGATTGGCTGTAAATATGAATTGCGATTGCCATTAATATGATAGATTCCGGAATCAAACCCAGAAACGATGATTGTACAGGATCGTTAAATTCAGTTATCGCTAATTTTCTGTGCTGAATCCATTTGTTTGCATACAGCATCAGCCACCATAAAAACGAAATTACAGCTAATCCTTCCAGAACTTCTCCAATATAAAAAGGCAAATTCCATAATTGAGTTGCATTTCTCCAGGCGTTTCCGGTTTCTGCCAATCCTAATGTCATGGCAAAAAATGATGCGGGCGCAATTGGCAATGTAAACTTTTGTTTCTGATACTCTTGTGTAACTGTTTTGTCGATAATTTTCTCCATTATTTTCTCCATTACTAAATTATTTGATTTAACTTTGAGCAAAATTATACTGATTTAACTAAATTTAAATAGTAACATTTTTCGTCATTTTAGTAATATCATGTTATGGCAAAAAATAATCTCTATCTTCCTTACGAAGTCATTTTTAAAGAAATAACAGAATCACTACATACAGAAGTCGGCAATAATTTCTTTGAATTACTTTATATTGTTTCCGGAAGAGGCGTTCAAACCATCAATGAAAACCGACTTTCTTATGAACCCGGACATTTGTTTTTGATTACTCCTGCCGATTCTCATTCATTAGAAATAAAGAGTTCAACTACCATTTTTCAGTTGCGTTTTACGGACATTTATATTAAAAACGGGCCTTTTACATCCAATAATCTTTATAAACTCGAATATATACTGCAACACGCTAATCATCAGCCCGGATGCATTTTAAAAAGAATTACAGATAAAAACCTCGTTCATCCGGTTATTGAAGCAATCAAGCATGAATGTTACAATCCAACATTATATAATACAGAACTTATTCAGTTATTGATTAATACTTTGATTGTCATTATTGCCCGAAATATTTCTGAATATCTTCCGGAAAACATCAACAAACAATCAGACGGAAAAGCACATACTCTTCTCGAATATATCCAAACTCATATTTACGAACCCGAAAAACTGAGTGTAACAGTTATGAGTAAAAAATTCGGAATTTCTGAAACGTATCTTGGTCGTTATTTTAAAAAACAAGCCAACGAAACTTTACAGGATTACATTTCAAAATACCGGATAAAACTGGTCGAAAACCGGCTTTTATATAGTGATTTGCGCATTGGCGAAATTGCAAACGAACTGGGCTTTAATGATGAAAGCCATCTCAACAAAATCTTCAAAAAACATCGGGGCATTACTCCATCTGCCTTTAGAAAAAATCAGGCGAATTAATTGGATTGAATAAAGCGCTTTAATAATTTTTCTTCCAACTCAAAAAAAATAATTAATAAAAGAATGTTCATTCATTTATTATTATATCTTTGTCAAAAAATTAGTGATGAGGTTAAGAGATGTAGACAAAGAAAAACTGGTTATTGCAAATGCTATTGACCAGATAGTTCAGGATGGATTTCAAGGTTTCAGTATGAACAAGCTTGCAAAAGCCTGCAATATTTCGGTAGGAACGCTTTATATCTACTATAAAGACAAAGACGATTTGATCCAGCAAATTGGTGCGGCGGTGGCACTCGATTTCTTTACAGGGACGGTTAAAAACTTTTCGCCGGAAATGCCTTTTGCAGAAGGATTGTGGAGACAATGGGAAAACAGGGCTGAATTTGCCATGAAACATCCAAAGCAGGTTGCATTTTTTGAAATCATTAAACATTCGCCACACGCAGATGCTATCTTAGATTCGATCGAAGAATTTTCTACATTCAGGAAAATCATGACGCAATTTATAGACAATTGTTTGCACAACAATGAACTTTTACCTATGACTTTTGAAGCCTTTTGGTCTGTTGCCTACGGACCATTATATACTTTATTAAATCTGCATTCCGAAGGTAAAAGCATGGGCGGAAAACCTTTTACACTAACAAAACCAATAATGAAAGAAGCTTTTCAAGCAACCTTAAAAGCTTTAAAACCTTAAAATCATATGGAAATTGATCTAAATAATATCCATGTTTTTAAAACAGATATTAAACAAACAGACAAAAATCTGGAAATACAAAAAGCACTCGACGAAAACTCAGAAATCATACAATGGAGCATTGATTGTGAAGATATTGACTGCGTGCTGCGTATTGTTTCAGAAACACTTGACCCTGACACAATCATAAGCATTGTGACAAAACTTGGCTACGATTGCCAGGAATTAACCTAACCGAAATATACATATTCAAATGGAAAAAACAACAATAGAAATTGCCCCTTTTACCTCTCATCAAAAATTTATTATCGCCATATTGGCACTTTTGCAATTTACTGTTATTCTCGATTTTATGGTAATTTCCCCATTGGGAGATATCCTGATGAAAACGCTTGATATGACAACCGCAAATTTTGGCTTTGCTGTTTCGGCATATGCTTTCAGCGCCGGGATTTCAGGATTGCTTGCTGCTGGTTTTGCAGACAAATTCGACCGTAAAAAACTCCTTATTTTCTTTTATACAGGCTTTATTCTGGGAACTGTTTTCTGCGCGCTTTCTGCCAATTATGAAATGCTGCTTTTAGCCCGAATCGTAACTGGTCTTTTTGGCGGCGTTATAGGTTCTGTTTCTTTGGCAATTGTTACAGATTTATTCGTGATTCATCAAAGAGGACGCGTTATGAGTTTCATACAAATGGCGTTTGCAACAAGTCAGATTTTAGGAATTCCCGTAGGACTTTATTTCGCCAACAATTGGGGATGGCATTCGGCTTTTATTATGATTGCCGTTTTAGGAATCCTGATTCTTATCGCGATTCTTTTTATCATGAAACCAATAACCAAACATTTAGAATTACAATCCGATAAAAATCCGTTTTTACACCTTTGGCACACCTTAAGCAACAAACGTTATCAGGTTGGTTTTGCAGCGATTGCATTTCTTTCTGTTGGAGGTTTTATGCTTCAGCCTTTTGGGAGTGCTTTTTTGGTAAATAACATTCACATTAGCCAATTGCAATTGCCAATGGTATTTTTCTTCACCGGACTTTCAGTATTATTCATTATGCCATTAATTGGAAAACTGAGTGATAAAATCAGTAAGTTTAAATTATTTGCTGCAGGATCAATAATTTCTATCATTATGATTTTAATTTATACCAACCTTACTCCTATCCCATTATGGGAAATTGTAGTCATCAACATGATTCTTTTTATGGGAGTTATGAGCCGTATGATTCCTGCAACAACGCTAAATACAGCTATTCCTGAAATGAAAGATCGTGGTGCTTATATGTCGATAACATCATCATTACAGCAAATTGCAGGCGGAATTGCAGCTGTTTGCGCCGGATTTATCGTGCATCAGGAAACAAAAACATCTCCTCTGGAAAACTATGATATTTTAGGATATGTAATTGCAATTGTAACACTTTGCTCAATAGGTTTAATCTGGCGGGTAAATCAATTGGCAAAACCAAAAGATACCGATGTGGTTGTAGAACATCCTATAGAAATCTAACTCAATTTTTCTAACTCAGACGGCAGGAAATAGTATGGTACTTTTTAAAGTTCTATATTGTTTTCCTGCCGTTTTTTTGTTTACGTAAATTCATGTCAGCATTTCTAATGTCCGTTTTGACGTTTAAATTGTCCGTTTCGATAAAATTCTGATATTTTTTAAATCGCTGATGCCGCAAATTTGTCCCATAAATAACTTAAAAAAATCAGAAATCATGAACACAAAAACTACAAAAATTATTTATTGGACAGGAATCGTATTAACTTCTTTATGGTTTGGCGCCAGCGGATTTTTCGAACTTACTAAAAATCCATTAGTATGGGGAATCACACAACAATTGGGTTATCCAGCACATTTTATTTACATCCTTGGCATATTTAAACTTGCCGGAGTTATTACTTTATTGATTCCAGACAAATTATTAAGATTGAAAGAATGGGTATTTGCCGGAGTTTTTTTCGACATCATTTTTGCCTTCTTTTCTAAACTTGCTGTTTTGGCTTTCGCCGATACTATAGATGCAATAATTGCTTTTATCATGGTAAGTGTAACTTATTTTATGTTTAGAAAATTGTATACGGCAACTTACAGTATAAGCTAAATTTTTTAATTGCCACAAAGTCACAAAGTCACAAAGCTTTTTTTCCTGCTTTGTGGCTTTTTTTTAGGCCTTCATTTAAACATTATTTATTGTATTTAATCAAACAAAGAATCTAGAAATATTTAAATGTTATGTTTCACGCAGATTTAAAAAGATTTAAGCAGATTTAAATTTCGAAATCACTATTAATCTGCCTAATCTGCGTGAAACAAATTCATACTAATCATTTTAATATTTGGCTTTAACAAAAAAAACTTTGTGCCTTAGCGACTTCGTGGCAAAACCCTCACGAGCTTTTAAACAAATAAATTTGAGCTTTTCAACAAACTTAGCAACTGCACTTCTAACGTAATTTTGTCCTGAACATTTAAATACAATTACAATGAATAAAACATGGTTTATTACAGGAAGTGCCCGCGGATTAGGACGTAGTCTTACAGAAGCAGTTTTAGAAAGTGGCGATAAAGTAGCAGCAACTGCCAGAGATATCAATCAGTTACAGGATTTAAAAGAACGTTATAACGATCAGATATTTCCGTTAGCATTAGACGTAACCAATTACGAACAGGTTTATGCGGCAGTTGATACGGCTGTAGAGCATTTTGGGCGTATTGATGTATTGGTAAACAATGCCGGATTCGGAATTATTGGCGCTGCAGAAGCTTTTACAGCTGAGCAGGTTCGCAGTCAATTGGAAACCAATTTATATGCGCCAATCGAAATTACCCGCGCCGTATTGCCTTATATGCGCAAACAAGGTTCGGGCAGAATTTTACAAATTAGTTCTGTAGGCGGACGCGTTGGTAATGCAGGTTTAACGATGTACCAGGCAGCAAAATTTGGCCTTAGCGGATTTACCGAAGCTTTAGCCAAAGAAGTTGCGTCATTAGGAATTTTTGTAACAAGTATAGAACCAGGCGGATTCCGTACAGATTGGGCCGGCGCATCTATGACATATGCAGCTGAAATTGAAGGTTATGATTTGATAAAACAACGTACCGATTTCTTTAAAGCAGGAAATTTTATTCCGGTTGGAGATCCAGAAAAAGCCGCCAAAGTTATGGTTGATTTAGCTTCTCATCCAAATCCACCAATGCATCTTGTATTGGGAAGTGAAGCCATTGGTATTCTAAAAGCTGCTGATCAGGAAAGACAACAAGAAATGGAACAATGGCTTGATGTAAGTTTATCTACAGATCATGACGATTCGCAAAAATCTATGGACATGAGTCAGGCTAAATGGTTTGCGGGGAAAAAATAAATTTTAGCAATGGCAAAAATCAATTTCAATGGCAATATCAAAAAGCAATAGATAGCAATAACAATAAAATCAGATCGTATTTATAATTTTATAAGTACTGTCTGATTTTTTATAAATTTGTATATGACTAATTTTAAATCGAATAAAAATCCGTCGCCTATCGCCTACTCCTGCTATTATACGCAGAACCGGGAAGGCGAACAATTTGCTGCTGAACATGTTTTTAGCTATCAGATTTCAGGTACTTTAACTTTAAAAAACGGCACGAAAGAATATATTTCCCAACCGGGAGATTTTCGTTTCATCAGAAAAAATCAGCTTATAAAGTTCCTGAAACAACCTGGCCCTGACGGCATTTTTCAGGCCATTTCAATTTATCTGGATCAGGCAACGCTTCGGAATTTTGCTATGGAATACAGTCAGAAAACGAATTTGATTAAAACACCGGAAACAGAAACCGTTTTACAATTAAAAGAAGTTCCGTTATTAAAAAGTTTTATGGATTCTTTAATTCCGTACATAAATGAAGATCAATTGATTAATCAGGATCTTCAGGCGTTAAAACTACGCGAAGCCATTACAATTATGCTGCAATGCAAACCGGAATTAAAAGATATTTTATTCGATTTTACAGAACCCGGAAAAATTGATTTGGAAGCTTTTATGAAAAAGAATTTCCATTTTAACGTGCAATTAGAACGTTTCGCTTATCTTACAGGAAGAAGTTTGGCTACTTTTAAAAGGGATTTTCAACGTATTTTTGATAATTCACCGAGCAGATGGTTGCTGCAAAAAAGATTACAGGAAGCGTATTATCTTATCAAAGAAAAAGGGCATTCCCCATCAGAAGCGTATCTTGAAGTTGGTTTTGAAGATTTATCGCATTTTTCATTTGCTTTTAAAAAACAATTCGGAATGCCGCCTTCGAAGCTTATTTAATTTTTGTTTCAGGTTTTCTTTGTTTCAGGTTTCAGGTTTCCGCTCATTTGTCTTTGCGGGTAAATTTTAAAAATCCATAATGTACCATTCGCCCCTTAATATGGACGGTTGAGCCTTTTTCCTTTTAAATAACGATTATGTTGGTTTTACCTTTGATAAAAATATAAATTTAAAAACATAATCTTATGAAAAACACACTTTTAATAGCTCCGTTAATCGCACTTACCAGTCTCTTTTTTCTCAATTGTTTCATGTTTCCGGACAGTCATGAAGAATTAACCGGAAAATTAAAATCCCAAAAAATCAAGTTAGAAACAACGAATGAAAATGGTTTTGCCGTTGTAGAACTTTTTACTTCCGAAGGCTGTTCAAGCTGTCCTCCTGCCGATGAATTGATGGCGAAATTGCAGGAAGAAACCAAAGACAAAAACATTTATTTTCTGGCATATCATGTTGATTATTGGGATCGTTTGGGCTGGAAAGATCAATTTAGTTCGAACAAATTTACAAATCGTCAACAAAAATATCAGGATTGGCTGAAGCTGTATGTAATGTACACGCCACAGTTTGTCATTAACGGAACTACGGAATTTGCAGGTTATAACGAAACAAGTCTTTCTAAAAAGATTTCTGATGCTTTAGAAACGAAACAAATTTCAAATCTGGAATTGACGCAGACAAACTCTGATAAAGATTCACTATTTATAGATTTTAAAACAAATAATATTGAGAAAAACACAAGTTTATGTATTGCAACGATTCAAAAACATGGAATTACAAAAGTCGAACGTGGAGAAAATAGAGGAAATACTTTGCATCATGTTCAGATTGTGAGGGATCTTAAAAGTTTTCCATTAAATGGAAAAGAAAGCAAATTAACAATTGCAAAACCTTCTGATTTCAATACAAATGATTGGGAAATAATTGGTTTTATTCAAAATACTTCGACTGGAAAAATTTCCGCTACAGCGAAAGTTACTCTCAAATAAAAATTGGGAATTGCCCACGGATTTTACGGATTAAACGGATTTTCACTGATTATTATTTTTTAATAGTCAGTGATTTTTTTATGTCATAGATTTCACAAATTCTATTGATTAATCATTTGAATCCTTTAATCTGTGGCATTAAGTTTATCGGTTTTCTAACCAGCTTAAAAAAGCAGTTGCTTTGTCTTTTCCTACCAATAATTTTTCTTCGGTTGGAATTGTTAATTTGATGATTAATTTACGCGAGAAATAATGTTCTGCTTCTCTGATAGCCGAAAAATTAACCAAATATTGCCTGTTCATTCTAAAAAACTGAATTGGCGACAACAGTTTATGAACTTCATCAAGAGATTGTGCAATTTGGTATTCAGCTTTATCAAAAGTCATGATTGTTGGCGTTTCATTCTTGATATAAAAAAACGCAATATTCTCTGTTAAAACGGTTTGGTATTTATTGTTTTTAAAAACTAAAAAGCTGCTTTTTCCAGTATTTTCGCCCGTTCTGGTTAATAAATAATCAAAATCAGGCATCGCTTTTTTATTTCTTTGGAAGAAATTCTTCAATTCTCCTGCTTTTTTAATCGCCTGGGCAATACTTTCTCTTGAAAAAGGTTTTAATACATAATCAATTCCGTTTGATTTGAAAGCTTCAATTGCATAATCATCAAATGCTGTACAGAAAATTACAGGCGATAAAACTTCTACGTTTTTGAAAATTTCAAAGCATAATCCATCTGCAAGCTGAATATCCATAAAAATAAGATCGGGCTGGTCATTCTCTAACAAATAATCCACAGCGCCTTCTATACTCTGTATATACGACAAAATTTGGGCATCTGGCCGGATACTCAATATAAGCTGACCAAGTGCTTTGGCCGTTTTTACTTCGTCTTCAATTATTATGATAGTCATAAATCATGGGTATTTTTACTTTGAAAATAGTTTCGTTTTTCTCAATTTCAATTTCTTTGTGAATCAAATGCATAAAGCGCTGATTGATATTATCCAAGCCTACGCCCGTTGATAATACGCCTCTTTTTAATTGTATTTTATTTTCGATTACTACAAAATCTCCTTCTGAATATAGTTTGATTACTAAAGGTTTATCGAGTGAAACCACATTGTGTTTGATGCAGTTTTCGATTAATAACTGAAACGTAAATGGTGGAACTGCTGAATCATATTGTCTTTTATCGACTTGGTTTTCCAGAACAAATCCGTCTTCAAAACGGGCTTTTAAAAGATAAACATACGAATCCAGAATTTGAAGTTCTTCCTTTAAAGGAATTAAATCCAGCTTCCGGCTTTCGAGCGTAAAACGATAAAAATCGGATAATTTCAGAATAAAATCAGAACTCTGAGGATCCTGAATATCCACCATCGATTTTAAGGTATTCAGGCTATTAAAAAGAAAATGCGGATTTACCTGCTGTTTTAAAAGTTCGTATTGTGCGCCCAGATTTACGGCTTTGGTGCGTTCTAATTCGACGCCCATTTGCTGGGTTTGATAATTTTGAAAAAGCAAATGCAGGAACATATAAACAATCAAATTAATTAAAACACCGCGCAATTCAAACATGATCGGAGCGTCCATTTTTGATATTTGAAAAAGTTCCTGATGTCCAATTACCAAAATAACCATGACCAAAATACCCATTATAACACTCAATAAAAGTTTCCAGTTGAATAACGTTTTATTGGTGCGCTGTGATGAAAATTTTGGCAAACTATAAATGTTGTAATACCATATAAAAATGGAAAATAACAACGTAATCGAAGCGTTTATAATAATGTCTCCAGGTGTTGAATCCGCATCGAATAATTTGGGTATCGAAGCAAGAATCGCCAATGCTATAGAACTTCCCCAAATTACCTTACGGGAAACCTGAAAGCGTTTTATTTTTTCCATTTTTAGGTGTGGTTTTTTTAATCTTGCTTTTTCAAAGATAGCATAATTTTAGAAGTTTTTTCTATTGAAAACTCGATTTACAATTGTAAAAATGATGTTTTTTATAGTTATTTTTTATATTCATTAATTACTTGAGATATTGTGCATAAAATATCTGATTATCAAAATATAAAACAATAAATATATAATTATTTAATTATGAATTAAACATTAATATTGCCTTTTGAAGGAGATAAAATTACCAATTATGATTGCGAAAAAATGGATTAAATCATATTCTATTTATAACTGGATAATTCTAAAAAGAAAATCTTTTGAAAAAGTATTTAAAACTGATTATTTTAGTCACCTTTTTTAGGATAGATTTAAAAAATAGTAAATCTTTAAATATCTGATTATTATAAAAATGAATAGGATTACTTAAACTTTTATTCCAACTATTTTAAACTTGTATTTGTTCCTTAAAAAACTACTATTTAGTTTCAGAATTATAGATTTGTATCATTTATACAATTTTTCTTTACACGTTATTGAAAATTATACTTACAAGGTTTTGAAAATCTTGCAGGAAGATAAAAAACCTCTTCAATTGAAGAGGTTTTGAAATTATTACATAATATTAATCGTCACGTTAATATTGCCTTTTGTGGCTTTAGAATACGGACAAGTTTGGTGTGCGGCATCTGTTAAAGCTCTCGCAGCTTCAGGATCTATTCCCGGAACGCTTACATTAAGACGCGCTTGCAGAGAATATTCTCCATCTGTTAAACATAAATCTACTTCGGCATCGACGGCAGTTTCTGTCGGAAGTTTGATTCCCATTTTTCCTGCTGCGATTCCCATTGCTCCCATAAAACAGGCTGACCATCCGGCTGCAAAAAGCTGTTCCGGATTTGTTCCCGGGCGTGAAGATCCCGGCGAACTCAATTTAATATTTAACTGATTATCTGAACTTTGAGATGCACCTTCACGCCCGCCTGTTGTGTGCGTTTTTCCTGTATATAATACTTGTTTCATAATTGTTGATTATTAATTATTAATTGTTGATTGTTAATTATAATGCGAGTTGTTGATTTATATTGAAATTTAAAATTTACTTAGTTACATCGATAATCGCTTGTGCAAATGCTTTTGGATCTTCTTGCGGAACATTATGTCCGATTCCTTTTAGAATTCTGTGTTCGTATTTCCCTATGAATTTGTCAGCGTACAGTTTTCCATCCGCGAAAGCGCCGTCAAAATCACTTGCTATTGTAATGGTTGGAACTTTTATTGCCGGTCTTGTGGCTAATTTTTTTTCTAAACTATCATATTTAGATTCTCCCGGTTCAAGTGATTGTCTCCATCTGTAATTGTGAATTACAATTGCTACGTGATCCGGATTATCAAAAGATTGTGCGGTTTGATCGTATGTTGCTTTGTCAAAATTCCATAACGGAGAAGCTATTTTCCAGATCAGTTTATTAAATTCATATGTATTTTGGCTGTAGCCGAGTTTTCCTCTTTCGGTAGCAAAATAATATTGATACCACCATCCTAATTCGGCTTGCGGGGTTAATGGTTTTAGGTTTGCTTCAAGATTTACAACCAGATAACCGCTCACAGAAACCAATCCGTTTAAACGTTCCGGCCAAAGCGCCGCCATAACTACGGCAGTTCTTGCTCCCCAATCGAATCCGCCAATAATGGCTTTGTCAATTTTTAAGGCATCCATAAAAGCAATAATATCGCTTGCTAATGCCGCTTGTTGTCCGTTTCTAAAAGTATCTTTTGATAAGAAACGTGTTGTTCCTGAACCTCTTAAATAAGGCGTAAGGACTCTATATCCTTTTGCCGCTAAAATGGGCACAACCTCATTATAACTGTGAATGTCGTAAGGCCAGCCGTGAAGCAATATCACCGGAGTTCCGTTTGAAGACCCTGATTCTGTGTAACCTACATTTAATAATCCGGCGTTTATTTGTTTTAAAGTTCCTAAAGAACTTGTTGTTATTTGTTTTTCTGATTGTGCATTTACAAATGTTATCGTAAAAAATAAAACTGCGATTAAAAGCATTTTATAAGCTGTTCTATTGGCAAAAGTGGTTTTGTTTTTTTGTGCTGTTTTCATGATTGTTATTTTTTAATATTTTGATTATTAGTTAATTTCTTCGTCAAAAGTATCCCGATAACAATCGTTGTACAATCAGAAAACAGCTCAAACGGACGAAGTAAAACCTGAAACGGACAATCTTAATTGTTAATTGTTGATTGTGAATTGTTGATTGTGAATTGTTGATTGTTGATTGTTGATTGTGAATTGTTAGTTGTTAGTTGTGAAATGCTTTAGATTATACTTTGTAATTTAACCGCAAAGATTTTTTTATACCAGATTTAGTGAAAACGCAAAAATCGCAAAGCTATACAACTTTGCGACCTTTGAATATCCCGATAGCTATCGGGATTGCGACCTTTACGGTTAAACCTGAAACTTGAAACCTGAAACAAAAATTTTAAGCCAAAACCATTCCGCCATCCATGATAAAATCGGCTCCGGTGATGAATTTTGAGGCTTCACTGCTTAAATACGAAACCATTTTGGCAACATCTTCTGAGGTTCCCATTTGTTTTAGGGGAATCGTATCAACAATAGCATTCATTAAAGTTTCAACTGCAGCGTCATCTAATCCTATTTTTTTCATTATTTCAGTTTCTGTTGGGCCCGGACTAACCGAATTCACTCTGATTTTTCTCGGTGCTAATTCTAAAGCTGCAATTTTTACTACAGAATTCAGAGCTGTTTTACTCGAAGAATAAATTGAAGTTCCTGCATAACTCATACTTGCGGTATTAGAAGAAAGAAATACAACTGAAGCACCATCCTTCAAAAGAGGAATAAATCTACTCAAAGTGAAATATGCGCCCTTAAAATTAATATCCATAACACTATTAAATAATTTTTCTGTTGCTTCTTCGATTGTTCCTTTGGTCGTAATTCCGGCATTTATAAACAAAATATCAATTGGTCCGAAATCGGCTTTTACTTTTGAAGCTAAATTTTCGATATCTGCAATACTGGATTGATCCGCAACGATTGACGTAACGCCAAGTTCTGAAGCTGCTTTTTCAATTGCTTCTTTTCTTCTTCCGGTAATAATAACTGTTGCGCCTTGCTCTTTTAATTGTTTGGCTGTTGCGTAACCTATTCCGCTGTTTCCGCCGGTGATTACGGCAACTTTATTTTTTAAATTGTCCATTTTTATGTTTTTAAATTAACGGGACAAAGTTAAATCTCAAAACATATTGCTTTTTTAGCAGTATCATAGAGTATACTGTTTTTCCATACATTTTTCCTCACCATATAAATAATATAAGTTCATTTAAAGTTGGATCGGTTTATTAATGTTTGGTTATATAATTATGGTAAAATATCAAACAATCTTATGTTTTCTTCTATAATTTATATGGTGAAAATTTTACATGATAAAAACTTAATTTCAGCGCAAGCTTATATTTCTTAAATTACTTATATGGTGAGGAAAAATATATGGCGAAAAAAAGTTTTTATATCTTAGTATAAAATAATAGCAATGGCACGAAATCAGAAAGAAGAAGTTCAGGCGCTTCAGGATACAATATATGTTTTGGGAGGAAAATGGAAATTGCCCATTATCAATTCTATTTGCAATGGCAATAACCGATTTAAGGAAATTCAGCAAAGCATTCCGGGTATAACTTCCCGAATGTTATCTAAGGAATTAAAAGATATGGAGTTGAATAACCTCGTAAAAAGAACCGAAGATCGCGATGCCAAAATTCCCATACTTTACGAATCTACTGATTATTGTAAATCTTTTGGGCCTATAATAACCGAGATGATCAATTGGGGAATTTCACATAGAAAACATATTAAAAGCCAGGTGGAAAAGTAAATTCCAAAAAATAAATTCCAAATTCCAATTAAAAAAGCCTTCGACTTCGCTCAGGATGACAGGGATCTCCGCCAGAAACTCGACAAAGAACAGCGATATTTGTTCCGAAATTCCGAGTGCTATTTCTTCTCTGCAGAAATGACAAGATTGTGGAAACTTTTCTACCAAAATCCAGAAATCCCTCATAACAAATATAATAACGGTTTTTATAAAATAATCTGCTTAAATCTTTTTTAATCTGCGTGGAACATAACCCAACGTATTTAAGGCTTTGCGAGATTATTTTAGATAGAAACCTATATTGAACAGCAAACTTAAATGTGAAACTTATCACAAAAAAATAAAAAAACTTGCATATATGACCAATCGGTCATATATTTGTACTCGTAATCTGAAAACGATCATGACAAAAGGAGAAGAAACCAGACAATTCATCATAGAAAAAGCAGCCCCGATATTCAATACAAAAGGGATTGCTGCAACGGCAATGAGTGATATTATGGAGGCTACCAAATTGTCTAAAGGAAGCATGTACGTTCATTTTGAAAACAAAGATGTCCTGGCTTGCGCCGCTGTAGATCATAATATGAAAGTTTTGGGAGACAAACTTTTACTTGAAATCAGTAAGAGCAAAACAGCAAAGGAAGAATTATTTACCTATATCAATTTCTTTAGCAATGCTGTAAATCCTCCCCTAACCGGCGGTTGTCCGTTATTGAATTTTGGAACAGAAGCTGATGATACTAATCCTGTTGTAAAAGAGAAAATCAATAAAGGCTGTAATGCTAATCAACAATTGTTGGCAAGCAGTATCAACAAAGGAATTGCCAACGGAGAATTTAAACCGGATTGGAATGCCGAAGAATTTGCCATAGTTATGTTTGCCATGATGGAAGGCGGTCACTTAATTTCAAGAATGTCCGGCAATAACGAGAAGATGAAAGTAATTACCAAAACCCTAAAATCTATTATAGAGGAAAACAGCCTATAATTTTTTTTTATCAAAAATATGACCGATAAGTCATTTTTAATGACAATTACAAAATTCAATAGCAAAAATCAATAACAATAATTCATAACTCATAATTCACAACTAATAATTCACAACTAATAATTCATTAACAATTTACAATCAACAATTAATAATTAAAAACACCATGTCAAAAACAATTTTAATTTCAGGAGCATCAAAAGGATTTGGAAAAGCCTGGACAGTAGCATTTTTAGAAAAAGGATATCAGGTAGCTGCAACAGCCAGAAATATAGATAGTCTAAACGATTTAAAAGCAAAATACGGCGATGCTATTTTACCTCTTACATTAGACGTAAACAATCGTGAAGAGTCATTTGCAATTGTACAAAAAGTACAACAGCACTTTGGCAAAATAGATATTTTGATCAATAATGCCGGTTATGCTTTAAACGGCGCTGTTGAAGAAGCGAGCGAAAAAGAAGCAAGAGCACAATTCGAAACCAATTTCTTTGGTACTTTATGGTTGACACAAGCGGTTTTACCTATTATGAGAAATCAAAAAAGCGGACACATTATTCAGGTTTCTTCTATTTTAGGAATTACTACTTTACCAAATTTAGGTCTTTACAATGCTTCAAAATTCGCTGTTGAAGGTCTTACTGAAACTTTGGCTTCAGAAGTAAAACAATTCGGCATCAACGTAACTTTGGTTGAACCAAATGGTTATATTACAGATATTTGGGGTAATGGATTTAATAGTGAAAGTATCGATGCTTATGACGGAATCAGAAAAGCCATTGCAGAAGGCCATGATCCTGATACTTTCGGGAAAACCGAAGCTACCGTACCAGCAATCATTAAACTGGTAGAGGCTCAAAATCCGCCTTTACGCCTATTTTTAGGAAAAGTGGCGCTTCCATTTGCAAAACAAACCTACGAACAAAAATTAGCCACATGGCAAGAATGGGCTGATGTTTCTGTAGCAGCTCACGGATAAATACATTTCTGATTTAGTTGAAAAAGGGTAAAGCTTTAGGGTTTTGCCCTTTTTTTATGTTTAGCAAATTATTTCTTAACATGGGAATTATGTAACATAAAAACGTAATTATATAAATCAATCCTAAATGATGACTTTACATTTATCAAAATTAATTACACTAATTAAAGATAAATCTTATGAAAATGCTGAATCTTAAAATTATTTTAGTAGTTTTTGGAATAATAATTTTGAATTCAAATTGTGCAATACATTGTGATGACCAAGACTGTGTTCGGGATAACAAATCTGAAACAGCCTTACATCATGCAAATTCATTGAACAACCTTATATTAGTAGATTAATAAGCCTACATTTTTTTTTAAGCTTGTTATTTATAGCAAGCTTTTTTTGACCCATAAAATCAAATTATCATGACAAAATTCTTACGCAATCCACCCAACTTCAATTATTTTTGTAGTGACAAATAGCAATTAAATATTGTCTTTAAAACCAAATAAACGACAAACAGAATAATTATGAAGTATAAAAACATTTTACAAATAGATGATGACTTTGATGATTGTGACTTCTTTCTGGAAGCACTTGCCGAAGTCTCTTCTGCTGCTTATACTGCTATTCATAACCCTATTCAGGCTTTGCAGCAACTTATAAATAGAGAAGTCCAGCCAGATGTTATTTTCCTCGATATTAATATGCCAATTATGAATGGAATCGAATTATTAGTTGAAATTAAAAAAAGAGAATTTATAAAAAACATTCCCATTATTATATTTTCGACCTCAATACCCTCAGAAGTAAAAGCTAAAGTACGCGATCTGGGTGCATCTGATTATTATGTTAAACCAAATGATTTCAATATATTAAAAAAACTTTTGGAGAATTTAATATAATAAAAAAAAGCCCGTATAACAGGCTTTTTCTAAACAGCTAAAAGTGCCATAAACTATTGAATACTATCTCTGGTAGTTTTAGTAGTCTTAGTAGTTTTAGTGGTTTTTCTCTTTTTCATCGGAGACTTGGTTGAATCTACCTTATGTGTTTTATCAACAGTAGATTTAGTACCTTGATGGCTTCTAATTGTATCTGATTGGGTGTTACCCTTGTTAGTAGACTTAGGAGTATCCTGTGCCGTTGCATATCCGATACAGCCAAGCATTGCGAATGTTACAAATAATCTTTTCATAATATTGATTTTTAAGTAATTAATAAATTTTAAACCGTGTTATATCGCAAATTTTAGAAAGAATAAACTTAAAATTTTACAATTTTTAAAAGCAACTTTATATCATTTCCATATTTAGAAAACTGACTTTTTTTATCGTACAAGACTTCTTACCTTTGATTTAAATTTACATACCATGAAACTTCCTGAAATGAAAGCACCCCATAAAACAGAACAGGATTTTCCCGTAGTCGGCATTGGCGCGTCTGCCGGAGGACTGGATGCATTTAAAAAAATACTGAAAGCCATACCCGAAAATTCCGGAATGGCTTATGTACTCGTACAGCACCTGTCGCCTGACTATCCTAGTAATCTGACTGAAATTCTCTCTCAGCATACTGAAATTCCTGTTCATGAAATTATCAATGATATAAATCTGGCCCCCAACAACATTTATATTATTCCGGAAAACAATAATTTGGTCGCACAAGACGGCGTTCTAAAATTGCATACCAGAACACGAGGCGAAAAAAAAAATGCTAGCATAGATATTTTCTTCGAATCTCTTGCTGAGGTTCATAAAACTTTTGCAATTGGCGTAATCTTATCTGGAACCGCTTTTGACGGAACCTTTGGATTAAAAAAAATAAAAGAACTTGGAGGCGTAACCATTGCCCAGAATCCTGATACGGCTTCGTTTAAAGGAATGCCTCAAAGTGCGATAGATGCTGATGTTGTAGATTATGTGCTCGCACCGGAATTTATTCCGGAACAATTATTACAAATTCATAAAAGTTATACCGTTAATCATGGTTATAGCGAAGAAGAACATATTCCGAAAAACGAGGAAGAAATACTGCATCAGATTTTAAACCTTATCTTTTTAAGAACAGGAAATGATTTTCGCCATTATAAACAGCCTACCATAAGAAGACGTATTGCCCGAAGAATGGTCATGGTTCGCAGAGAAACTTTAGAAGATTATTTCCATTTTCTTAGAAATAATAAAACAGAACAGGATCTTTTGTTTAATGATTTCCTGATTCCTGTAACTTATTTTTTTAGGGATATTAAGTTTTTTGAATCTTTGCCAACTATTGCTTTTCCGCAATTAATTCAAAATACGGTAAACAACAATTTACGTATTTGGGTTGCCGGATGTGCAACCGGCGAAGAAGCGTATTCGCTTGCGATTAGCATTCACGAATATTTGGTCGAAAAAAACAATAAGGACATAAAAGTTCAGATTTTTGCATCGGATATTTCTCAAAAGTGCATCACAAAAGCGCGAACGGCACTATATTCTGCCCAGGATGTACAACATGTTTCTCCGGCAAGGCTTCAAAATTATTTTGTAAAACGCGATGGTCATTATCACATTAATAAAGTGATACGCGATATGTGCATTTTTGCCGTACATAACTTTATCAAAGATCCTCCGTTTGCCAGAATTGATCTGGTTTCATGCCGAAATGTACTGATTTACCTTGATCCTTTTTTGCAAAATAAGGTATTGAGCTCTTTTCATTATTCACTTAAGGAAAAAGGAATTTTGTTTCTTGGGAAATCAGAAACAACGACAAATGCACAAAATTTATTTGAGCCATTGGCCAAACAGGAAAAAATATATACACGCAAATTTGCCGCCGCCCGTTATATTCCCGAAGCTTTTAAACCTTCGAATATCAATACACGCGAAAGAGTAGAATTGCAGCAAAAAAAGAGCGCTCCCGAAGCTGATTTTAGAAAAATAGCTTCGGATATCTTATTCCTGAAATATACTCCGGCAAGTGTTATTATTAATGAGCATCTTGAAATTGTCCATTTTCATGGAGATACAAGTTATTTTTTGTTGCCTTCTCCGGGAAAACCAAATTTTAATATTTTAAAAATGGCGCGTGAAGGCATTAGTTTTGAGCTTCGCAATTCTATTTTAAAAATAAAAAAAGACAAACAAAATGTACTTAAAGAAAATGTAGTCGTTAAAGATCAGCCTTATCTGGTTTCTTTTGAAGTAGTTTCTATTCCGAATGATGAGGAACATATCATGGTTCTTTTTTACAAAAAACCACTTCCGGAGCTGGATGAAAATGTTAAAGCCAACAGAAAAGATTCTGACAAACAGCGTATAAAGGAACTTGAAAACGAATTATCGCAGCTTCGTGAGGATATCAAACGTGTAACCGAAGAACAGCAAACAGCTTTTGAAGAACTTCAGACTACAAATGAGGAATTATTAAGCAGCAGCGAAGAACTGCAGGCAATGAATGAAGAATTAGAAACTTCGACTGAGGAATTGCAATCGAATAATGAAGAATTGATGTGTGTTAATGATGAATTATTAGACCGTCAGGAACAATTGATTTCGATGCGGAATTACTCTGAATCTATCTTTAAAACCATTCGTGAGCCTTTGCTGATTATTGATAAAGATTTTTTGGTAAAAAGTGCGAATCCTTCTTTTTATAAATATTTTCAAACTACAGAAAAAGAGATCGAAGGACATTCCTTTTTTGAAATTGGAGATTGTCAATGGGATGTGCCTGAATTTAAAGATCTGATTTATAAAATGCTTCCTGAAAAAGCATCTATTGAAGATTTTTTGGTAGATACTACCTGCAAAGGAATTGGCAAAAAAATCATGATGGTAAACGCACGTCGTATCTTGAATGCTAAACCGGACGGAATGATTCTTCTGGCTCTCGAGGATATTACAGATTTGGTTAAAACCAATGAATTATTAACGATAAAAAATTCAGAATTACAAAATTATAACGATCAACTCGAGGCTTTTAGTTCGGCTGCAAGTCACGATTTACAAGAACCGCTTCGTAAAATTCATATGTTTTGCCAGCGTATTATTGATAATGAAAAAGATTTATCAGAATCCAGCATACATAATCTGGAACGAATGTTATTTGCCGTAACCAATATGAGCCAGTTAATAGCTGACCTTATTGATTATTCGCGAATTAACTTTTTGGAGAAAGAATTTAAAAAAACAGATGTAAATCTACTCCTGAAAAAAACTGTTGCGGACATAAAAGAGACAATTGCCGAAAAAAATGCAGTAATTACAATTTCTCCATTTCCCCAATTAAATATAATTCAATATCAAATACAACAGCTTTTTACTAATTTGATTCTGAACGCTATAAAATATGCAAAAAACGGTACGACACCGGAAATTAAAATAGAAACAAGGCATCCATCAACTGAAGAAATTGTTGAAATTGGAGGCAGAAAAGATCATAATTACATAAAAATTTGTGTGACTGATAATGGTATTGGTTTCGATCAGGAATATGCATCACGGGTTTTTGACCCTTTTTACAGATTACACAGCAACGACAAATATCACGGGAGCGGTCTGGGATTAACCTTATCTAAAAAAATTGTCTCCAATCATAACGGGTTTATAAAAGCATTCAGTAAAATAAATGAAGGCACAACTTTTTATATTTATTTGCCTTTATAACAAAAAAAAGATACCTCAAACGGTATCTTTTTTTTTAAAATTACTTGCTTTTTGCAGGCAACTTAATTTCTTTTTTATTGTATTGGGTAATCGATTTTGATTTTGACCAATATTCGAGAATCGTTTTTATCACTTGTTTGAATTTAGTATACTCATATGGCTTAACAAAATAACTGTGTGTAGGCAAAGAATAAGGATCGATCACGAAACTTTGCTCAAAAAGAGTGGTAAAAAACAGATACGGGCAATTAAAGATCGTGCCTACATTTTCAAGGTCTGCCTCTATGACTTTATAATTCATTACATTCAATAATACAATATCAGAAAACACCAGAAAAGGCTTAATTTTATGACGCAGCATATACGTACAAGCCGTTTCCGGAGTATTAAAATAGATAATTTGATTTGCGTAGTTTAATTCAGAAAACACTTCGATAAATAATTTACGGTCTTCTTGTTTATTCTCAATAACTACGATGGGTCCTTTTTTATTCATAGCCAATAAATTAAAAAATTTATACAATTAATCTATGATGTGCTTTCTTCTCAGCACAAAAAATAATAACAAATATTTTAAAAATCAGGCGAAAATAACTTACAAAAATTCGAATTCTCATTATATAATTTTCACTTTCGGTTTATATCAGGAACTAAAAATTTAAAATTATAAACTGAAACAGGGATTAGAGTGCGAAATTTTCATTAAAACATTGCATCTTGTATTTCTGTTAATTATATAATTACCTTTTAAAATTCTATAAGCAATTAACCAATTATCGCATTAATTTTGGATTAGTTACTTCATCTTCAATTAGTTTGAATTAGTTTGAAAATGAAGTTTTACTATAATCTATTAATTAAAAATTAACTATTATGAACACTTCAAGTCAAAAAACCGGCAGCACTACAGGTGCAAAATCATCAGGTTCAAAATCTGATTCAAAAGGAACTGCTTCAAAAAGCAGTGAAAAGTCAACTGCTAAAAAAGCACCGACTAAAAAATAAAAACCTATAAATCATTTTTTATGATAACAGGAAACAACGAAAATTACGGTCGGGATGACCGTAATTTTTATCATCCGGAAGACGATATTAAATCTGCACCTGAAAGAAACAATAGCGATACAGCAAATCAAACTTTAGATGAAAGCGAAAGCTACATTGATCAATATCAAAGTACACACGCTTTTGAAGATCAGGATAATGATATTTCTAATGATAATGATTATCTCGACAATGAGTTTTCTAATGCTCTGGACAGAGACGATGAATTAGATGACGATTTAGATAATGATTTGGCTGAAAGTGATCTCGACAAAGATTTAGATTTAGATGGAGATTTAAATGAAAATGATCTCGACGATGATGTTGAAGAAGACGAAGAAGATATTGATGAAAACGATATTGACGATGATCTCAATGAAGATTATGATGAAAACGATCGTGACATCAATGATTTTGCTACAGATTCTGTGCAAAAAGATGAGCTCGATCAGGAATATGACATTGATTTAGATCTGGAAGAAGAAGATCCAGTAAATCATCCAAGAGAATTTTAGATAAAAAACCATTCAGATCCTGAATGGTTTTTTATTTAAATAGATTCAGCTTTAAATTATTATTTCAAATTACTATGCTGATAATTATATAATTACAAATTTTAATTCTATAAAAAAATATAATTGATTGATTCTAATTTTGAGTACCTATCATTTCAAACTTAGAAGAACAAAGAAATACTTTGTCAAATTGTGTCATTAAAAAAATTAAAATCATGGAAAATATCTTCAATCCGAAAACCAGAGAAAATTGGAAAAATGCTTTTGAAAACAAAACTTCAGGCGTATCACCAAATAAAATTTTATGTGCCGCAGCCGGTTCTTTTCTATTAGGAGCAACATTAAAAATTGCAGGTCAGAAAAAAATTGGTTCGTTTGTAGGATCATGGGCGCTGCCGCTGTTTGCATTGGGCGCTTATAGAAAATTCTCCGGTTCATCTTTTTCAGAAAATAAAGATGAAGCTACAAATGATCAAAATGAAGCTCAGAATCAAACTCAAAATTCTTATCAAAGTAATGATTTGAATAATGATCAAAGTAATGATCTTAATAAACAAAGCGAAAATATCTGATTCTAAATAATATACTTCATATTTCTCATTTATGGGATTTATGAAGTATGCCATTTGGAGATTGACCACTAAATGTAATTTAAAAACAAGTTATGGATTTTTACATTTTTTTACAACTAATAGTAGTTTCAATTGCAGCAACATCGGCCATGACATTGTTTAGTTATGTAGTTTCCGAAAGCTTTCGCGAATTGTACAAAGAACCCGTTTTATTGACGTTAATCATCAGCAAAACTAAAATCGAATTAACCCAAAAATCAAAAGAAACTTTAGCGTGGTTTTTGCATTATGTAATTGGTTTTCTTTTTGTTCTGGGATATCATATCGCCTGGATAAACGGTATTTTATCAGTTTCGCCTTTGAGTGCCCTTATTCTGGGGATTATCAGCGGGATAATTGGTATTATTAGTTGGATGTTTATCTTCAAAGTCAGTCATCATCAGCCTTCAATAGATTTTAAAGGCTATTATATTCAGCTTTTTTTCGCCCATGTCATTTTTGCTTTGGTGGCAACCGCCATGTATTCCTTATGCTTAACCGTTTTAACATTATCAAAAGCCTATGTCACTATCTAAATATAACGAGAAAAGAGATTTTAAACAAACCCAGGAACCTAAAGGAAAAATAGGGAAATCGGCACAGAAATTAATCTTTGTGGTGCAAAAACATGCAGCTTCGCATTTGCATTATGATTTTAGGCTGGAGATGGATGGCGTTCTTAAAAGCTGGGCGGTGCCAAAAGGTCCGTCAATGGATCCTGAAGCAAAACGTCTTGCCATGATGGTCGAAGATCATCCGTACAGTTATAAAGATTTTGAAGGTACAATTCCAGAAGGAAATTATGGCGCAGGAAATGTAATTGTCTGGGATAACGGAACGTATGAACCTGACGAAGAAACGGCATCGCCAGAGAAAACATTATTGGCAAATCTTAAAAAAGGACATTTGAGTTTTATTCTGAAAGGTGAAAAACTCAAAGGCGAATTTTCATTAGTAAAACTGCATGGAAAACAAGAAAATGCCTGGCTTCTTATTAAAAAAAAGGACTCGTTTGCAACTGATTCAGATATATTAAAAAAAAATAAATCGGTTTTATCAAAGAGATCTCTTGAAGAATTAGAGAAAAATTCCAAGAAAATAATTCCCGAAACTAAAGAAGAAGATGAAGAAAAAAAACCTGTAAAAAAAAACGCTAAATCAAATGTACCCAAAAAACCTGCTTCGTTTATAAAACCAATGCTGGCCAATACAAAGACAAGTGCATTTGATGATTCTGACTGGGTTTTTGAAAATAAATACGACGGATATCGCGCCGTAGCCGTTATTAATCCGCATGAGGTACAATTGTTTAGCCGAAATGAGATATCGTTTAATTCGAACTTTAAACCTGTTGTAGAGGAATTAAAAAAAGTAGATCATATTGCTGTTTTTGATGGAGAAATTGTTGTTGAGGATGAAAACGGAAGAGCAAATTTTCAATTGCTTCAAAATTATCTGAAAACCGGTTTGGGAACTTTGAAATATTATGTTTTTGATCTTTTAAATTTAGATGGAAACCAAATAACCGAATTGTCTTTATTAGAAAGAAAAGAGTTATTGAAACTGCTGTTTAATAAATATGAATTCACGAATGTTTTTTACTCCGAACATACGGTTGAAAAAGGATTTAAACAATTGGATATTGCAATAAAAAATAACGGCGAAGGGATTATTGCAAAAAAAGCTTCTAGTCCTTATTTGCCTAATAAACGAACCAGCGACTGGCTCAAAATTAAAATTACAAATGAAGAAGAAGCCATTATTATTGGAATAACCGAACCCAAAAAATCACGCCATTATTTTGGTGCTTTATTATTAGGGCAATATTATGGCAAAAGGCTTCAATATATAGGAAAGTGCGGGACCGGTTTTACAGAATCTACCTTAAAGGAACTCTACACCAAATTACAGCCTTATTTTTTGAATGAATCTCCGCTTAACGAAAAACTTCCATTAAGAGATGAGATTCAATGGGTTAAACCAAAATTGGTTTGTCAGGTAAAATTCTCAGAATGGACGCAGGATAAAAATCTAAGACATCCGGTTTATCTGGGATTGAGAATTGACAAAAAAGCCAGTGAAGTTTTTGTTCCCTCAAATATTAAAGATATGACTCAGACAAAAGAAAAAATACAAGAAGAAACAAAAGAAGAAATAATGGAAGACGCACCAAAAAACAAGACAGAAAACAAAACCGAAAATAAAGCCAAAAATAAAACTGAAAATGACTATGATTTGAAAGTCGGAAAAAGAGAACTTCACCTGACGAATCAAAACAAAATTTATTTTCCAAAAGATGGCATTACCAAAGGAGATGTTATACAATATTATAATGAAGTTGCTGATTTGATGCTGCCGTATCTTAAAAACCGTCCGGAATCGATGAACCGTTTTCCCAACGGAATCAATGGACCAAGTTTTTATCAAAAAGATGTTGATACGGATAAAATTCCATCGTGGCTGAAAACAGAAAAAATATTTTCAGAATCTAATAATGAAAACATCGATTATTTGGTTTGTAATGATAAAGAAACGTTGCTTTATATGGCAAATTTAGGCTGTATCGAAATAAATCCGTGGAATTCTACGATTCAGCATATCGAAAATCCGGACTGGCTGGTTATTGATATCGATCCTGAGAAAGACGATTTTGGCGCTGTGGTACAAACTGCTTTAACTGTAAAAGAAGTTATGGATGAACTGGAAACCGAATGTTTGTGTAAAACGTCCGGCGCTTCGGGATTGCATGTTTATATTCCGCTTGGTGCACAATATGATTACGATTCTATAAAAATATTAGCCGAATTACTAGCAAAAGAAATACAATCCCGTTTGCCTGATTTAACTTCTTTAGAACGAAGCATTAAAAAAAGAGATCACAAAATTTATGTCGATTATCTGCAAAACAGAATTGGTCAGACATTGGCAGCGCCATATTCGGTTAGGCCAAAACCTGGCGCAACAGTTTCTACACCTTTAGAATGGAGCGAAGTAAACGAAAAATTACATCCGTCGCAATTCACAATCAAAAATGTCCTGAACCGATTTGAGAAAAAAGGCGATTTATGGAAACCTGTTTTATCAAAAGGTGCCAATATCAAAAAAATTCTTAAAAAACTGGAAGACAAACAAACCGACTAAGATGATTTTTTCTTTTTAGTTTCTAAACTTGCTTTAAGCATGCTCATTAAATCGTCGCTTTGCTTGTGTACAACTTGTAATTTTGCAGGTTTTTTGGTTGCTTTTCCTTTCGCTTTCTTTTTAATGATTTCTAAAAGTTTGGCTGTATATTCATCTTTAAAAGCGCTGATATCAAATTTTTCTGTAAGCTGCTCGACCAATTTATTGGCCATATCCAACTCTTTAGGTTTGGCTTTAGAAACCGGCGGAAGGTTTAATTCGTCTGTATTTCTAATTTCCTGTTCAAATCGTATTCGGTTTAAAACAATGACATTTTTATACGGTTTTAAGATTGCCAGACTTTCTTTATTTCGCAAAACAAAACTTGTTACGCCCACTTTTCCTGAAGCTGCAAGCGCATCACGAAGCAATGCATAAGCATTCATTGCTGCTTTATCCGGCTCCAGATAATAAGGCTGCTCGTAATAAATACTCTGAATTTCTTTTTCATCAGCGAAACTTTGAATGTCTATCGTTTTAGTTTTGACTGCGTCTGCTGCTTCAAAATCTTCATCTTCAAGAATCACATATTTATCTTCGATTTTATATCCTTTTACAATATTGGCAAAAGTTACTTCCTTGCCAGTATTTTCGTTTACACGTTTGAATTTTATATTAGCATGGTCTTTTTCGTCGAGCATATCCATATCAAGATTACTCTCCTGCACTGCCGAAAACATTTTTATCGGAATATTAATCAAACCAAAACTGATTGAACCTGTCCATATTGATCTCATAATTTCTGTACTTTAAATTTACTTCTAAAGTTAAATCAGACTTGTTTATGCCGAATTATATGATCTTGAGAATGTTTTACAAAATATCGAGTAACAAATTGCTTTTTGGAACTTTATTAAAACTCGTTTTTTTATCTTTGGATACATCCAAAATTCTTCAAAAGTTTAATCAAGCATAAAAATGGGTACAACTACATCAACCGTTTATTTTTATATTCCTGAACAGGTTACTTTACTGGATTTAAGCGGAGTTGTTGAGGTGTTTCAGGAAGCTAAAAGTTTAAATCTTGGTTATAATTTAGAATTTGTAAGCAGCAAATCTTCTGTAAAATCTTCTGCTGGTTTAGAAATTTCGTCTTTAACGCATTTTTCAAAAACAAATCCTCAGAAAAATGATATTGTTTTTGTTTCGGGATTTAATACACGCCAAATCAGCCAAAACTCTGAAGATCCTTTATTTTTTGATTGGCTGAGAAAATTAAACAAAAATCAAACTACAATCTGCAGCGTTTGTACGGGATCATTTCTATTGGCAAAATCAGGGCTTTTAGATCATAAAGAATGTACAACGCACTGGAAACTTGTTGAAAAACTTCAGAAGGATTTCCCGCTTTTAAAAACTCAAAAAAATACTTTATTTACCAAATCAGACCATCTTTATACCAGCGCCGGAATTATTACCGGAATCGATTTGGCTTTATTTATAATTGAAGAAAGGCACGATAAACAAATCGCCACTATTATTGCCAAAGAATTAGTCGTTTATAAAAGAAGACAAGGGACTGATAAACAGGAAAGTGTTTATTTGCAGAACCGAAATCATCAGGACGAAAAAATCCATAACATTCAGGATTGGATTATTTACAATCTCGAAAAAACATCTACAATAGAATTTCTGGCTGATTTGGTACATATTGGCGCAAGAAATCTAACCCGAATCTTCAAGAAACAAACCGGAATTACCATCGCCGAATACCGAACTAAATTAAGAATTGAAAAGGCAAAAAGTCTCTTAACTAATTCTGATTATAAGATAGAACATATCGCCCATTTATGCGGTTACAAAACTTCGAAACAATTAAGGGTTGTTCTGGAACAATCTCTTGACGGATTGCCTACTGAAATCAAAAACAGGCTGTCTTAAAACGACTATCTTTTGTCCTTTTTCTTTTGGTCAGGCCAAAGTAAATTTGTGTCTATTAATCTAACAGACAGAAAAATGAAACTTAAAGATCAAAATGCAGCATTAATTTTAATTGACATTCAAAAAGGTTTTGACGACGAAAATTATTGGGGCGGAAACCGAAACAATAAAAACGCCGAAACAAAAATGGCTCAAATTCTGGAGAAATGGAGAGCTCTTAAATTGCCTGTTTTTCATGTAATGCACAGTTCTGTAAAACCAAATTCTAAGTTACATGAATCTAATCCGGGTTTCGAAATCAAAGATGCCGTAAAACCAATTGGCGACGAACCTTTAATCGTAAAAAATGTAAACAGCGCTTTTATAGGAACTGATTTAAAAGAAAGACTTGATAATCAAGGAATAAATACTGTTGTTATTATTGGATTAGTTACAAATCATTGTGTTTCGACAACTGCAAGAATGGCGGGAAACTTTGGTTATCAAACTTTTGTAATTTCAGACGCAACGGCAACTTTCGACAGAATGGGAATCAACGGAGAAAAATTCGATTCGGAATTAGTGCATCAAATTTCTTTGGCGAGTCTGCATAATGAATTTGCGCAAGTTATTAGTACGGAGAAATTATTTGAATTGGTTTAAAGCTGTTTTCAAAAATATTAATAAAAAAACCAGTGAATTTATGTTCACTGGTTTTTGATTTTATAAATTTAAAAAATGGATTTATGACTTCCCATAAATTCTTTCTCTTTCTCCACCATGTAACCATTCGTTATAACTTAATTCCGAAGGTTGAAATTCAATACCAGTACAGCCAGCATTTTCTATTTCTTTTTTAAGTTTTTCTGAAACATAATACATACTTCCGGAAACGTATTTGAGTATAAAAAAGTCTTTTGTAATGTCCTCTCTTAGGGTCAACTTTTCAATATAAATTGATTCAGTTTTAATTTTTGCAATTTTAATATATTCCATAAATTCTGGCAAATCTTTTATTTTTAAAAGTATTTTATCTGTCTCATATGATATATTAAAATCCGCAATATGTTTATCATAATAAATTACACTATTTTTAAAATCGACATAATTATCATTAAAATGATACATATTGAGAAGCCAATAATCTGCATTCTCTGTTTTATCCTTAAAAATTGAACATTGAAAAAATTGTAACTCTTTTTCGTAGTTTTGTAAAATTGATTTTAATTTTCCACTAATCAGTTTTGTGAAAGAAAAACCCATATCCCATATATAAATTAAATCCGTTAATTTTGATTGTTCAAATAAAACAGGGTTGGCCACAATTGGATTTATATCTATTTTCTGAAAAGGGAATTTGTCTATAAATAATGGGTTATCATCTACATGACAATTGTATAAAGTATTTTTCACCTGTGGATAATGTCCCAAAATTTTATTGTCGAGAGAGTTATGTATTGAAAAATATTTCATAATTAAAAAATTAATTGGTTTATTGGCGTTTGTGGATTTTTTTGAATCGCTGTTCTAATTAGTTTAATTACTCTATCAACTTCGTTATAGCATTGATCAGGTGTTGCGTTTGGGTTCTTTCTATTAAAGTCAATAAAATAATTTAAAATTTTGCTATCATAATTAGCATGACTTCCATTGTGAACAATTTTTTCTAATGGTATGCCATTTAACATATCATTCATATGAAAAGCTTGTCCAGATTTAGCCGCTTTTTGAACTATTGCATTTCTTTGCAAATTTAATGGAATTATATGATGTGCCTGTTTTAAATTACCAACTGCTAAACTTAAAATTTTTCTTAATTGATTTCTGCAATGGCTATCACCTCCAAAGTAGATTGTTCCATCAGGCAATTTTTTCCAAATTAATTTTACTTTGGTCGCTAAATTAGATGCTGTTCTAAATTTAATAGCATATTTAGTTGATACAGCTGCCCAACCTGCAAATGGTACTGCACTAGCTATACTTAGCGTTGCATTAACTCCATCGCCTTCGATTACATACAAAACACCATTCGTTACATCTGCAATCTCACCTACAACTGGCACTGTTCCAAATACATCTAATGTAATATGCACGATTTCTTTACTAGCTTCCCAATAGCATTTTAAATAACTCCATTGTGGGTTTAAGTTTTTAAGTCGTAAAGTTTTTTCAATATGATGTATTCCAAAATAAATTATTAAATCCGGATCTTTAGCATTAATATCTGCCAAATCCGCATCCATATATTGATCCAGATATAATAAATAAGCATCATCCAAACCTGTATTAAATTTATTTGCTGCTTTTGCATCTAAAACAAAATTTAATGCATTTAGATCTACTACTGTTTCTGTCCTTAGAATATTTAATATGTCTTGAGCAAAAATTTTAGATTCTTCTGAAGATTTACTAGCCATAAGATAGTCATAAAGGCTAAAAGCAACTGCACCATTTTTGTCTAGAAATACTTTGTCTCCTAATCTTAGAATATTTAATTGGTCTTTGACGAAATTTATTTTAGAAAGTTCGTCTTCATCATATAGCGATACCTTTGGTGAGGTTGCAATTTTTCCCCCGCCACTTCCTCCCGAAGGATTTGATCCTCCACCTGCTGTCCCACCAAGATTATCATATATATGATCTTCTTCCTCAATCATACCATACAGCACATTGCAATTGCTATTAATCACAATCCATACAAACTTATCATTTCCTACACCATACAGCTCTCCGGTATTAACGTAACCATAAGTATAAGTACAAACCCATAAAGCCACAGATCTTGCACTCAACGAATTTAAGTTTAAGTTTAAGTTTATCGGTTTAAGAGTAAAACCCTTAGGATTATTACTTTCCGTAAACTTGGCTAGGTCAAGTTTGTTATAATCATATTCTACCAGATATGCGTCATAATCTCCATTTTCATTGCGTGAAAAAAGAACGTTTTTAATGTTTTCAGTATCTTTTTGTACGGTAGAAAAAGTATAAGAATTATAACTTCCGTCTTCTATATATCTTGCATTATCGGTTTGAATAGTAAATCCAAGGTCTGTGAACGTAATATTTTTTGATGTATTAATATTTTTTTTAGAAGATAATTTTTCGAGTTTCTCTACAATTTTGAAATTAGAAGTAATTTCATCTGTATAAATGTCTTTTACATTATAATTACTGGATTTAGCATCTTCGGTAATTACATTTTCTTCAACTTGACAACTTGAAATAAATAATGTAAGAATTGTGATAAACACAAACTGGATGTTCTTTAATTTACTTTTCATGGCTCATATTTTTATGTTAACAGCTAATTAAGTAAATAAAAGATTACAATAATATTTTTTAACAGTATTATTTTTACATTTATGATTTTAATAAATTTCTATAATAGAATTAATAAAATGTTATGAACTTAAAAACTTTAAAAAACATCCACCAATAGGTCTTTCTTCCCTAAATAAAAATTGGTTTACAAATATTATTTTTTACATTTGCGTTATTTTTATTTATTCTAAATAGAATAGTTTTTCAAACATTTCTTCAGAATAAACAGCCTCAATTATTTAAAACAATAAATATTTAAATATGAAAAAGAATATTTTTATTTCTTTAGCATTAATCGCTTCTTTATTTGTTAGCGCACAGCAAAAAAACACTTTATTAGAAGCTAATTTTTGGAAAACTGCACCAAATGTAGAGACCGTAAAAGCTGAAATAGCAAAGGGAAACAGTCCATCAGAATCAAACGCAAATGCTTTTGACGTTACGGTTATCGCCATTAATAATGATGCACCTTTAGAAAGTATAAAATTTTTATTGGACCAACCCGGAAATCCAGTTAACAAATCGACTCACGATAACCGTATTTACCTGCATTGGGCAGCTTACAGAGGAAATACCGAATTGGTAAATTATCTTATTGCCAAAGGTTCTGATATTAATTTTGAAGACAGTCATGGTGCAACTCCAATTGACTTTGCTGCTGTTAATGGATTGCTTAATCAAGGTGTTTGTGAAGCTTTTTTTAAAGCAGGAATTGATCCAAAGAAGAAATATGCTGAGGGTGCAAACCTATTGCTTTTAGCCATTCCGTTTGATAAAGAGCTTAAACTTACAGACTTTTTGGTAACAAAAGGATTGTCTCTTAAAGATGTTGATAAAAACGGAAGTACTACTTTTGATTATGCAGCAAGAACAGGAAACATATCACTTTTAAAGAAACTAAAAGAAAAAGGTGTAAAACATACTGATAATGCCCTTTTGATTGCAACACAAGGAATGCGCAGAGAAACAACATCGCTTGAAGCGTATAAATATTTAGTTGAAGAAGTAAAAATAAAACCAACTGCAACCAATAAATCTGAAGAAAATGTATTGCATCTTTTAGCAGCAAAACCAAATCAGGCTGAAATAATTACTTATTTCCTTGCAAAAGGTGTTGACGCGAACAAAGTTAATAAAGACGGAAATACTCCTTTTATGATTGCTGCAGGCGCAAGAGAAAATGGTGCTTTAGAGCAATTGTTACCAACAATAAAAAACATCAATTTGCAAAACCTAAAAGGAGAATCGGCTTTAACATTTGCTGTAAAATCAGGAACTCCGGAAGCTGTTGCGCTTCTTTTAAACAAAGGTGCTGATGTAAATGTAAAAGACAAAGACGGAAATAATTTGGGGATTTACTTAGTGCATTCGTACCGACCAGATGCTAAACAAGATCCGTTTTCTGCCAAAGCAAAATCACTTCAGGAAAAAGGACTAAACCTTGCGGCGCCACAAAAAGACGGAAGTACCTTATATCATTTTGCAGTTGCCAAAAACGATTTATCTTTACTGAAAAAATTAGCTGATTTAAACATCGACGTAAATGCTAAAAATAAAGATGGTTTGACCGCTTTACACAAAGCTGCAATGGTTGCAAAAGATGATATGATCTTAAAATACCTGATTTCGATTGGTGCCAAAAAAGACATTATAACTGAATTTGACGAAAGCGCTTATGCTTTAGCCAAAGAAAATGAGTCTTTAACAAAGCAAAACGTATCGATAGAATTTTTAAAATAAAAGTTTAAAATCCCAAATTCCAACAAAAACAAATATAATTTACACATGAAATCGATTCTAAAAATATTTATTACGAGCGCATTAATTTTCCTTATTTCTTTTCAGGCTTCGGCACAAACAAGCAAATATAAATGTATGCTTCAGATGGCGAATTATATGGGAGAAGGCGCTTATATCGTCGTTTCGCTTATCAATTCTAACGGAGAATATGAAAAGACACTTTATGTTATGGGCGACGATAAAAAATGGTACAAATCATTAAAAGAATGGAATAAATTTCAGGCTCAAAAACACGAAGATATCAGTGCAAAAACCGGAGCATCAGTAACTGGTGGAGATCGCAGTATTACAACAATAGAAATCGAAGATTCTAAAATTAATAAAGGCTATAAATTAAGATTTGAATCGGCTGTAGAAGATCAAAAATATCATGTAAATGATGTTGAAATTCCGCTTACCACTGAAGGTCTTGCTGATAAAACAGACGGAAAAGGTTATATCAGATACGTAAGATTAAATAAAATTTAATTTCTTAAACCTGAAACACGAGCTTTGTCAAAGTTTAAAACTTTGACAAAGCTATAAACCCAATTTTGTCATCCCGAGGAACGAGGGATCTTCGTTAGCAGCTCCACTATCTACATACTTTGTGTTAGTTTCTTGCGAAGATCCCTCGTTCCTCGGGATGACAAGATTGTGAATGTTTAAAGATATTTTTAGATCTTTAACGAAGCATAAAACATTTGATTACCTTTTAGATTACACTCAATGACACTTTCTTTCTGGCGTTACACACACCTGGCTTTGGCTTTGTTTTCTTCTTTATTTCTGCTTTTGGCATCTGTAACAGGTATCATCCTGGCAGTAGATGCTGTTCAGGAAAAAACACATCCTTATAAAGTTGAAAGTTTTAATCAGATTACTTTAGGAGAAACTTTGCCGGTTCTGAAAAAAAACTATTCTGAAATAACCGAATTAAGTGTTGATTATAACCAATTTGTAACGCTTCAGGCCATTGATCAGGACGGAAATGATGTCAATGCTTATATTGATCCTAAAACAGGAAAAAAGTTAGGAACGCCTGTTAAAAAAACAGCGTTTATTCAATGGATAACAAGTTTGCACCGTTCTTTATTTCTTCACGAAACCGGACGCTTTTTTGTTGGTGTTATTTCCTTTTTATTAGTGTTGATTGCTATTTCTGGTTTTGCCCTGGTTTTGAACAGACAAAGAGGAATCCGTAATTTCTTTTCGAAAGTAATCAAAGAATATTTTGCCCAATATTATCATGTTGTTTTAGGAAGATTAGCTTTAATTCCGATTCTGATTATTGCCTTAACAGGAACTTATTTATCCTTAGAAAGATTCAATTTTTTCATGGATAAAGAGAAAGATCAAAAGGAAAAATCAGAAATTATAAAACCTTCAAAAGGTAAAACGGAATCTGTATTTAAGACCACTCTTTTATCTGATGTTAAAAAAATCGAATTTCCTTTTACAGATGATCCCGAAGAATATTATATCATTGAATTAAAAGACCGCGAAATCGAAGTCAATCAGGTTACAGGTGCGATTGTCACCGAAAAAAAATCCCCAATAACGGTTCAATTAGCTGATTTTAGCCTTGACCTTCATGCCGGAAGAATAAATGCAATTTGGGCTATTATACTAGGAATTGCCTGTATCAATATTCTCTTTTTTATCTATTCAGGTTTTGCGATTACTCTAAAAAGAAGATCAAGCCGAATTAAAAATAAATTCAAAGCCAGCGAAAGTAAATTTATTTTACTGGCAGGTTCAGAAAACGGAAGTTCTTTTCGTTTTGCCAATGCGATTCAGAAACAATTAATGGCACATGGCGAAAAAGTTTTCCTCACAGAACTTAACAATTATAATGTCTATCCAAAAGCAGAACATATTATCATTTTCTCTTCGACTCATGGTTTGGGAGATGCGCCTTCTAACGGAAATAAATTTGTATCGCTTTTAAAAAAATACAATCAACAGCAGAAAATCAATTTTTCGGTAGTTGGTTTTGGTTCAAAAGCATATCCTGATTTTTGTGGTTTCGCTATTAAAATTGACAAACTTTTAGCAATTCAAAACTGGGCTGAAAGATTTCTGGAATTACAAACCGTAAACGATAAATCGGCGGCAGAATTTGTAGAATGGATCAAATTATGGAGTGCCAAAACGGGAATTCCGTTATCGACAACACCATCTTTATACAACCATGTTCCTAAAGGTTTGCAGAAATTAATGGTTCTGGATAAAACCTTACTTTCAGAATCGGAACAAACTTTTATATTGACTTTACGTGCCAATATGAGAGCCAAATTTACTTCGGGAGATTTACTGGCGATTTATCCCGCAAATGATACCCGGGAACGCTTATATTCTATCGGGAATCATTCCGGAAATATTCAATTGGTTGTAAAATTACATCCACACGGATTAGGTTCAAATTTCTTAAATAATCTTAAACCCGGAAATGTTATTAAAGCGAGAATTATTAATAATCATGCTTTTCATTTTCCGAAAAAAGCTTCTAAAGTTGCTCTAATTTCTAACGGAACCGGAATTGCTCCTTTCCTTGGAATGATTGAACAAAACAAGAAAAAAACCGAAACTCATTTATATTCCGGCTTCCGAATGGAAACGGAAACGGTTACAGAATATAAAAAATTTACAACAGAAATGATTCAAAAGCAACAGCTTAAAAGTTTTCATCTCGCTTTATCCCGCGCAGAAAATCATCATTATGTAATGGATTTAATCAAACGTGATGTTGACTTTTTTATTGATTTATTGCATCAAGGCGGTGTAATCATGATTTGCGGCTCGCTTGCGATGCAAAAAGATGTTGAATCTATTTTGGATGATTTATGTCTTTCCAGAGAAATGAAAAGTATTTCAGATTATAAAAATAATGGGCAGTTGTTGACGGATTGTTATTAATTGTTAATTATTGATTGTTAATTATTGATTGTTAATTATTGATTGTTAATTGTTAGTGTTAATTATCAATTGTTGTTTTTTGATTTAGGGCAATAGATTGTTAGTCCCTTTGGGACGTAATATTTATAGAATTTTATATAGTGGCTTGTTTCCAAAACCCCATTGGGGTGACATATTTTTATAATCAAAATAAAAAATATCGCTCCGGTGGAGCTTTAATTGAAACGCGTAATTTGGCCATAAATATTTTGCTCCGCCGGAGCTATTAAAAACTCTGATTATTTAAAACGGTTTTCATGTCAATTAAAAACAAATCATTTCAGCTATTATTTCTTTTTGTAACGCTACAAAGCTTTTCAGGCAATACACAAGTTTTACGAAAAAGAACAACACTGCTTATGGGCGGACGTTTTGATATTACAATTGTCGCAAATGATTCGCTATCTGCCGAAAAAAATATTGATGCCGTAATTGCTGAAATTACACGTATTGAAAATCTTATCTCAGATTGGAAACCAGATTCTCAGGTATCTCAGGTAAACCAAAATGCCGGAATTAAACCCGTAAAAGTAGATCGCGAAGTTTTTGAATTAACCCAAAGAGCTATCAAATTATCCGAAATAACAAATGGAGGTTTTGACGTCAGTTTTGCTGCAATGGACAGAATCTGGAAATTTGACGGTTCTATGACCGAAATGCCTTCGGCGGAAGCCATAAAAAAATCGGTAGAAAAAGTAGGTTACAAAAACATCATTTTAGATTCGGTTGAATCGACCATATTCCTAAAATTAAAAGGAATGAAAATTGGTTTTGGCGCTCTGGGCGAAGGATATGCAACCGATAAATGTCGGGCAATGATGATCTCAAAAGGCATTAAAGCCGGAATTATTAACGGTTCCGGAGATATGAGCACCTGGGGAAAACAACCAAATGGATCTCCGTGGAAAATTGGAATTACAAATCCGTTTAATCCTGAAAAAATATTAGCTGTTGTCCCCTTAGAAGAACAAGCTGTGACCACTTCCGGAAGCTATGAAAAATATGTGGTTTTTAATGGCAAACGATATTCGCACATTATAAATCCCGCGACTGGTTATCCCGCAACAGGTTTATGCAGCGTAACCGTTTTTGGTCCCAATGCAGAAACCGCAAACGGACTTAGCACTTCTCTTATGGTTTTAGGTCAAAAAGAAGGTTTGCTTTTGCTGAAAAAATACCCTGATTATAGTTGTGTTATGATTACGGATAATGGAAAAGTGGTGAAGTCTGATAACTTTAAGATTAAGAAATTTAAGACTAAGTTTTAGGTATTTAGAACGTTAACTTTGTCAAAGTTTAAAACTTTGACAAAGTTTGATGTAAACAAAAACTCCCGCTTTCATCAAGCAGGAGTTTCTATAATTTACAATTTTTTCTAAAACTATTTCTTCGCAACAACCAATCCACGGGTCAGCCAGCCTTTTTTATGTGCTGTAGCAATTGAATATGGGGCTATCCAAAATAAACTGAAAGTGTAAAATATGCTATAAGAATAAGCCCAAAATGACTCGGATAAAGTATATCTTTTTGCATAAAAGAAAACCGAGAAACTGGAGACAATTAATATTCCTAAAAGCGTTGAGCTTAAAAATAATAGTGGATGTGTGGCGATAAAAAGCACCATAAAGATTATGAATGGATAGGTCATTAAAATTTTAATAGACTGATCTACAAATAGAAGCCTTGCTCCAAATTTAGATTCTTTTCTAAAATCTTTAAAAACGTATTTGGCCATCATCAGGTTTTCACGAACATTGCTTCTTCCCCATCTGATAAACATTTTATATAAGCCATTATATTCTTCAGGCACATTTGTAAGTACGTAGGCATTTCTTTGAAACAATACATGCTGCCCTTGTTTTAAAATCATATTGGTCATGGCGCGATCTTCGCCAATATCTGATGGTTCTCCCATAAAAGTTTGGTTGATCCATTCCGGAAGGCATTCAAAAACAGCAGAACTTTTATAAGCCGCCAAAGCGCCCGGCGTACAAAGTACAGATCCTAACATACTTTCTGCAGAACGCATGAATTCAAAACTCATGACGAAACTTACATTTAGCATTTTCGGAAGTATCGCTTTTTTATTATTCAAAACCTGAACATTTCCGGCAACGGCTCCACATTTTTCGTTTACAACAAACGGACTTACTAAATTTCGTAAAGTATCTGTTTTTACAATTGAATCGCTGTCAATCGTTACAAAAATTTCTCCTGTACCAATATTAAACCCGCGGTAAAGTGCGTGACGTTTTCCTTTGTTTTCTGGCTGTTGGTAAATCGATACACGATCGCCTAATTTTATTTTTGCCTGTTGAATCCAATACCAGGTATCATCTTTACTTCCGTCATCTATAGCAATAATTTGTAGTTTTTGTTCTGGAAAATCGCTATTTGCTACGCTTAATAAGGTATCATAAACCAATTTCCCTTCGTTATAAGCCGGAACAATTACGGTACAAGTTGGCAATAATTCGTTTGAAACAGATTCGATTGGTTTGTATTTAAAATAAAGATATAAGTTATAAAGAAAAACACCGCTTTTGAAAACCATTAATGCAATGGCTAAAACCAAAAAGGGAAATCCCCAGCTTGAATTTATCCTTTCAAGATGCAGCTGATCAAAATCAGGCTGTAATTGATAAACCGCCAAAGCTCCGGCAAGCATCAATATAAAACTGCTTATAATGACCATTAAGCCAATTGGAGTTGATGTTTTTTCAGTTTCTTTTTGTGATGATTTAGTATTTATGCGAAAAATTGAACTGTTTAGAGTTTGTTCGTTATGAAGGATATCGCTGTTTGAATAAAATTGCTTTGAAATAATTGTTTCGCTTTCCATGTTTTGTAATACTATTGATTTGATCGAAATGGCCTTTATTAAATTTCTTTCAACTTAAAAGTTGAAAAGGAACTTATATGTTTCCGTTTTTGCAAGGCTTGTGCCATTTTACTTTCAAATTGATTATGAAAGGTTTAGCATTTTCGACCAAAATAAAGATGTATATTTATTTTACACTTTGGGGAAATTTTATACACAAATGTTTGTTTTTGCAGCGTAAAAAGTAAATTGAGAAATGTAAGATATCTCGAAAGCTGTAGTTTTATTTTAACGAAAAAGAGAATAAATTATTATTATTATTATTATGTGAATTAAAATTGAAATGTGCGGTTAGGAACTTAATATTGGTAGCTATCAAATTTAAATTTATTAGACTGCCGTAGTACTCAGCAAATGATAAATATTGCGTACCTACGGCACGCTAAAGCATTCGAATTTATATTTTTCTACCAATATTAAGTACCTAAAGGCACAAAACATATTTTAATTAATTATTCCCTTTAAATTTTTTCAAAATTAATACCGAAATAAAGATTAAATTCCGGCAATAAATTCTTCTCTATTTTCTATTTTTTTGAATTTACTGAAGCTTCAAAAGGCGAAGCTGGCAAATTTTCTTTATTGTACAAATTAGCACCTTCCGGATTGTCTGTCCAGGCGTATCTAACTTTTGACGGATTTAAAATTGCATCACTCCAAACAATGATTTTATCGCCTTCGATTGTTGCATTTGCCCAAACAAATTTCCCATCATTTCCTGCAATTGCAAAACCTTTTAAAACCGTATTATTTTTGGCGATTAAACCAGTTCCGATGTCTGTAAAACTTAAAATTAATTTGTTTCCGTTTTGTTCTGCCAATTTAAAAAGCGGTCCTGAAGCCACTAAATTTTTCTCTCCGTAAACGATTTTTCTTGCCTGTAGCGCCAGTCTTTTTCCAACATCATATTTGTTTAAAGGATGAATATCGTTCCATTCTCCTAAATCTATAGTTACGGCCATTCCTGTGTTTGGAACTTGCAGAGTGTTTTTTTGCTGTTGTCTTAATTCGGCCCAATTGCTTTCAACCGGTTCTGGTTTTGATTCCATAAAATTGGTAAGCTGAACGTATATAAATGGTAAATCTTTTTGTTGCCATTCGGCGCGCCAATTCGCAATTAAGGTTTCCATTAATGCTGAATATTCTGATGGTTTTTTCGTGCTGGATTCTCCCTGATACCAAAGTATTCCTTTTATCGGATAATTTTTTAAAGGCGCAATCATAGCATTATAAAGCCCAACAGGTTTCCATCTTACAAAGGTTTGTGACGGCAAGGGCAACATTTTTGCACCTAACTTATATTTCCATGATCCTTTTAAATCTATTGAATCATTTCCTATAACCAATTCGTATGGTTTATCGGTTATAAAACCTCCTTTTCCTGAATTATTGATGACGCGAATTGCAATTTCGTTTTTGCCTTCTTTCAAAATATTAGCATTAAACGAATAGATTCTTGGCGGATACATATAAGATGTTGTTCCCACAAAATGACCGTTTACATACACAGAATCAGCATCTACGATTCGGCCTAAAATTATCTTTGCATTGTTTTCTTTTATTTTTTCTAAAGTAATTTCTTTTCTAAACCAAACTGCTCCGTTTGTATATCCTAATTCATTATCAGCCCAATAACCCGGAATATTCATGGTTTTCCAATTTGAATCATCCAATTCTTCTGTTTTCCAGTTATTTTTTAAACCTTCGTCTGTATTATTGACTAATTTGTACCAATCGTTGCTTACTTTTTTGTCATTCTCATCGATTTGTTTTTCGAGTGTTCCGTCTTTAAACTTCAAATATTCCTGATAATAATCCGGGAATTTTTTAACGCTTTCTTCGCTTATCCACGATTCTGCAGGAGAACCTCCCAAAGCTGAATTTATTAAACCAATTGGAATTTTATATTTTTCATAGATTTCCAAAGCAAAAAAATATGCAACTCCTGAAAACTGCAACACATTTACGGGATTGGCAGAAATCCATTCTCCTGATGTAAAATCTTCTTTTTCATTGGCAAAATAATATTGATCCGCAACCAAAAATTGCCTTATGTTTGGATTTTCCGCTTTAGCGATAACATCTTTGTATTTATCCTTTAAACGAGCCATTGGAAGTTCCATATTCGATTGCCCGGAACAAACCCAAACGTCTCCAAACAAAATGTTTTTCAGCACAATTGTATTGTTTCCTTTTAAAGTCATTTCGTACGGACCGCCGGCTTTTTGTGATGGTAAAATGATTGTCCATTTTCCGTCTCCGGAAGTTGTGGTTTTGTATGTTTTATGATTAAAATCAAGTTCGATTTTTTCTTTGGCGGAAGCCCAACCCCAAATTTTTATTTTGGAATCTCGTTGTAAAACCATTCCGTCGCTAATTAAACGAGGTAATTTTATTTGAGCATTTATGCCGATGCTTAAAAAAAGCGTAATTACTATTATTATTTTTTTCATTTGATATTATTTTGTTATTCTATGTGTTTTTGCCACTAATTTCACGAATTACCGCGAATTGCTTTTGCCCACGGATGAGACGGATGATGCGGGTTTACACTGATTTTCTTTTTTTTTATCCTTCGTGAAAATTCGTGAAATTCGTGGCTAACCAAACTATTCATATGTATATAATTTCAGTTTTTGAATTTCGTAATCTCCAACTGCAATTCTTAAATGTCTTCCTTGGTGGGTTTGATCTCCGTTGAAATGCCTGATGGTTCTCCAGACTTCATTTTCAAAAATACCCTGATCTGTTTTTAAAATTCCGGCATTCAGATTTTCCTTTAATGGTTTAAAAGTTACAACAATTCCGGAACCTGAAATATAAAATTCATCTGGTGTTATTTCGATTATAATGGCACTTGACATGGGCCAAATTTCCTCTTTTGCACCGTCTGACCAATTTAAGGTATAATCGTGCTTAAAGGTGAATTCGTAATTGCCTAATTGGATTGTTTGTGATTGATTTTCTTTGTCTAATAAAACACCCTCAATTTTATTTTGTCCTTTATTTGATTCGATTATTGGTGTTAATTGTCTCACCAAATCATATATTTTTCCGAGTGGTTCTTTCTTTGCATCTGCAACAGATTCTATCGAAAAAGGCGAAAAACCAATCGCTTCATAATGTCCAATTGCATATAAACCTTTGAACGGCGCGCTGGCATCAAAACGATGTTCGGGTATAAATAATGGATTTTGCTGACGGATAAATAAATCATTCCAATGTTTAAATAACGGGTTATAAAAATCCGGCGAAAGCATATCTATTGAAGTTCCGGCGGCTTTCCAAATATCCATTACATGGGGCAACGGACCGGCACTTGGATATTCTCCCGGTTTTTTCTCCGGTGCGTTTAAGGCTGCATTAACAAACATCGGAATTGGATAATTGTCTTTTCCGGCTTTTGCTATTTTATTGGTGAATTTTGCAAAATACCAAGCCATAAAAATCTCATCTGTCTGAAGTCCTTTCCCAAAAACCTGCTCCCAATTTCCTTTGGTTTTAAATCCATTTGTTTTCCAGATTTCTAAAAATTCAGGCACTAAATTTTCTTTGTTTTTCTGAAGATATTTTAATAATTCTTCGGGAACTTCTTTTTTGAATGCTTCATTTGCCAACGGAGAATAATCTCTTGCTGTTGGCAGCATTCCAATTTCATTTTCGACCTGAATCATGATTACGGTTTGCTCTTTTTGATCAAAATCTTTAATGTGAATCATCAATTTCTGAAAAGCATTCAAATCTGCCTGCAAATTATTTTCGCTGAAAGGCGTTAAAATTTCATGGCTTTTATTTTTGTCATCTTTGATTCTTGGATATTTCTTCTGATTTAATTTTACCCATTCCGGCGCGTGACTCGACATACTGTTTTTCCATGATCCGAACCAAAGAAACACTAATTTTAAGTTTTCTTTTCTGGCTCTTAGAATCAAATTGTCTACTAACGAAAAATCAAATTTGCCTTCCTCCTTTTCTATCAATTCCCAATAAATGGGCGTTAAAACGGTATTCAGATTCATGTCGGTTAGTTTTGACCAAATTGGTTCCATACTTTCCATGGTCGTAGCCGAAGAATTTCCTAACTCTCCTCCTCTTATTATAAATGGTTTTTCGTTGACAATCAATTGTGTTTTATTTCCTTTTTTCTGAAGACTTGGTGTTTTATCCTGACAAAATCCGAGTTGAATGGCAAATAATAGCAGCAGAAAAAGTCCTTTTTTTGAAAAATCCATCATTTTGTTTTTTAATGTAACCGTTGTCATTATTTATTACAAATCGAATAATGTGAATATGTGTAGTCCCTACGGGACAATTATGAAATTGAAATTTATTTTTCTACCGACATTTAACCTATACGAGGTAGCACATTGTTTGACCAATACTCCGTTAGGAGTTGAATATTATTTATAACACATAGAATCATATGTGTAGTCCCCACGGGACAATTGTGAAAATTGGAATTTATTTTTCTACCGACATTTAACCTCTACGAGGTATCACATTTTTGGACCAAAATACTCCGTTAGGAGTTAAATATCGGTAGAAAATTATTTTCACACAATATAATTGTCCCGTAGGGACTATACCTATTATTCTACCGACATTTAACCTCCACGAGGTATCACATTGTTTGAGCAAATACTCCGTTAGGAGTTAAATATCGGTAGAAAAATATTTCATACAATATTATGTCCCGTAGGGTCTATACCTATTATTCTAGCGACATTTAACCTCTACGAGGTATCACATTGTTGGAGCAAAATACTCCGTTAGGAGTTAAATATCGGTAGAAAAAATATTTCCATACAATATTATTGTCCCGTAGGGACTACACCTATTATTCTAGCGACATTTAACCTCTGCGAGCATTAAATATTTGTAGAAAAAATAAGTAATCCATATCATAAATCGGTCGGGATTCATAATATGGATTACTCGCTACAGGAATTTATTTTTTTACTAATTCACCTGAAAAATCTTTACTTACATCTTTTCCTGCAAGACCATCAGCAGTTCCTTTATAGGCATGTTTACGAACGTAATTGGCATCCCAAAGGTTTGGTGATTCATCCGGAAGCCAGTTTACATGTTCTTTTACACTATCTGAAACTCCCCAAACTGTGATACCATATTGTTGAGGTTCAGGAATGTATTTTTTGTACATATCTACAACATATTGATACATTTCGGCTTGAGAAGCTTGTTGTGCTACTGTTGGAGCATTTGTTCCTAATCGAATATCCAATTCAGAAATTTTAATTAATTTTCCGGAAGCTGCTAATTTTTGAAACATCTGAACAATTTTATCTTTATCAGTTGTTAACGAAATGTGCATTTGGGTTCCGATACCATCAACTGTAGCGCCTTTGCTTTCAATATATTTTACGTATTCAATAATACCATCACATTTGTCTAATCTTGATTCCAGATTAAAATCATTTATGAATAATTTATCGGTTGTATTCCCGTATTGACGCGCCAGTTTAAAGGCTGTTACTGCATAATCTTTCCCCAGATATTTTACCCATGAGAAATAATCTGCTGCTGTATCGCCGTCAGTTCCGTTTCTTAGACTTCCGTCTTCTCTCATTGGTTCGTTTACAACATCCCAGGCATGGACATCATTTTTATAATGACCTACCATTTTAGAAATCCAATCCTGCATTGCAGCGGCAATAATGGTTGTTTTTTCCGCATCTGATTTGTCGATAATTACTGGAGCAGAACCTCCGCCAGTTGCAGCACCGGTTGTTACCAGAACATTATCAATATAATACGTTCCTGCAGCTCCGCCAAGATCAAAGTTTAAACCCGTTTCTGTACCGTTTCCTGTAATTTTCCATTCTACTAATTTCCAGGTTGTAGATGTAGACTGATCGCCTTGATAATGCGCTGTAGTTCCTGAAGTTGAGCAACGAACTGAACCTGCTGCTTCGGAACGAATCATGTAAGAAACCGTGTATTCTTTGCCTGAAGTTAAAACTGCAGTAAAATCTGCATGAATCTGGGTTTTCCATTGATTGGCTGCGTCGCTTGTTGCGTTTATAACTTTCATGGCGCCGCTTCCTTCATAGGCATCTCCCGAACTTGCCAGACTTAAAGCATCTGTACCGCCATTATATTTTGCCCATCCGTTGATATTTCCGTCAAATTTACCGTTGCTCACCATATTTACAACAGTTGGCGCAGCATTAAGATCTACAACTGCAAAATTATCTACATCAATAAGATAGGTTACGTTTGGTAGATAACCTAAATCAAGGTTGAAATTAAAACTTGTACTTCCTGATTTAAAATCGCCTGGTGCCAGTTTAATTTTAACTTGCTGCCATTGCGATGTTGTTGCAAAAGCTTCTACCCACGATCCGCCTGTATTATACCAGTCCTGATACGGATATTGATTTGTTAAAGAAGCATTAAATGAAAGTCGGCCTTTTCCGGCTACATCTGATTTAATATAAAAGGATATTTCATAATTATGACCGCTAACAACGTCAATATTAGGCGTTGTTAATTGTAAATTATAAGGTGCAGAAGATGTCGCACTTGCCTGTAATTGAATTGCTTTTGAACTGCCTGTTAATCCTGCATTGTCCAGTATTGTGATCCCTTTTCCCGGATTATTTCTTGCCCAATTGGTAAAAGAGCCATTTTTTAAACCTGCTAAATCCAATGTATTTGTTCCGCTTGAACCTGGAATTACAGTTGGAGCAATAAGTCCGTTAAGATAACTTGCATTTTGGTTGGAATGCCAAACCAAAGTATGTCCGAATATTTTTAGTCCGCCTTGTTTTGCTTTTGCAATAAAAGCATCTACGGCAGCATAGTTTAATTCTCCTTTTGCGTTTACCATCGGACCGTGTTTCATGGCGTATCCGGCAGTAACTTCATCAAAATTTTCATTGATTATTTTACGATACGCTTCATCGTTCATGTATATATCTGTGTCGATTCCGTTTCCTAAAACAAAATTTGTATAGGTTTTTAAGGGCTCATATCTGCTAATTTTCTCCACTAATTCCAACGGAAGTTCCGCTCCTGTTACGGCTCCGTGTTCCGGATCTTTTTGCCAGTCCATTTTGTCATCATCACAAGATGATAAAACCATTAAAGACGCAGCGATTATAGGTAGTATATATTTGTATTTCATTTTGCTTTTTTTTTAATTACACGATGCATTTCTTAATTAGAGAAATCATTATAAACCGGTGTGTCTAATGGTACAATTCTCCAATTATCAGTATATACACTAACTGAAGTTGCGCTCGAAGGAAATTCTACTTCGCTTGCAGTTCCGGTAACATCTTTTAATTTTATATCAGAATTTTCAAAAAAGAAACCGAAATTCTGGTATGTTGCCGCTTCACGATAGGCCAAAACGGTTTCGAAAGTGAAAGGTTCTTTTGACCATGCATAAAATTTGTTTAGCGGAATTGTAACGGTTGTCCATCCTGTTGTCTGAAAAGCAACTGATTTTCCGTCAACAATCCAGGGCACATAATTGTAAACAGCTCCTGCCCATTCTCCTCCGTTAAAGTTATTGACCATACATATTTTTAAGAATCCTGTATCTTTCCATGCATTTGGAACATACACTTCAAACTGAAGCGCTACTTTATCAAGCGGTGTACTTGCCGGAATGTAAGGTGTTAATTGCGCTCTCCAGTTGTCAACGCCGTTTCCTGCTGTCCAGACTTCTGAACAACGGTTTTTTGCAGCATCAAAAGAAGCCACTCTTGCCGGACGATGCGGCACATATTTTCCTTGGGAAACATTTCCAATTCCTATTGCATCTGATCCTAAATCTGCTGGCAAAATCATACTTGTTGTACTCCATGAACCTTGTGAACCTATTTCGTCAAAATTCAATAATACTCCTTTTTTGAAGTTAAAATAAGCCGGAGAATAAGCGCCTCCGTTTGAACTCTGAACAAATAATGAACCTCCGTTGTCTGAAACTCCGTTTGGAACAACTACTGTAAAAAATTCTCCTTCTTCATCTGAAACTATTCCTGTTGTAACATCAATATTTCCGGGAAAAGTTACTTTGCTTACTTCGGTTAAACCGGTTCCGTAAACTGTTATGATTTCTCCGGCTTTCGGCATTGTGTTCGAAATTCTGTCGATTACAGGTTGTGATGCACGAATATCAAATGAATATATGGTTTCGTTATTATCATTTACAAATCGAATGGTATTTCTAACCGAAGGATCTGCTTCAAGAATTGGCGTATCACCTGAAATACTGATTAGCATTGATTTATCACTTATAAAAACGGTATTAAAATAAGTTGAATATCCGTTGATGTAAACTCTTCTTAAACCTGTAAAGCCAGAACCTTCAATACGAAGTGTTTGTCCAAGTCTGGCAAAAGTAACTTCTCTGTCCTGTACCGTTGCATTTACATCTTCCAGAAATACTTTGCTGATTGTTATTTTTCCGCCTTCAGAATCGTTGTTTTCGCAAGACGTAAACAATACGCTGGAAACCATTATTGCCAAAAATGCAAAGGCCGCCCAAGACTTTTTATTTAAAATATATTTCATATTAATCGCTCTTTTAAATTTTATTATTTTTAATAATAGTTTAGAATAAATCCTTGATTCTTTCTTCAGTAAACTGATAAGGAACTGGATTTTCTCTCAACAACGGGTTCTGAACAAGTTCTGATTCCGGATAAGGCAATACAAAGATTGTAGCATCGATTAAGCCAATAGAACGCGGGCTGCTGGTTCCTGTAGGATCTACTGAAACCTTGTTTGTTGCTGCATCATAAAGAATTGGCACAATTGTTCCTCTGTTTTGACTGGTGATATAATTGATTACTTCTTGTTGTTTGTAATATGCCCTGCGTACTAAATCGTACCAATATTGCCCTTCCATACACAACTCTACCCTTCTTTCGTGAATAATGTCATTATAAGTAAGAATCGTTTTAGGATCAAGTCCTGCACGTGCACGAAGTTTATTTATACCTTCTACGGCAAGACCATCGGCTGTACTTGGGTTGTTTCCTAAAGCTGCTTCGGCATAATTTAAATATACTTCGCCTAAACGCAGCATATAGGTATTTAAGGCTGAGTTCATTCGGCTAATTTTAGAATTGTCTTTGGTAGAACCTACAACTCCTTTTTTAACGGTTAGAAAATCGTTTGTGTGATCAACAGTATAACCTCCGTTTGATTTGCTAATTTCCGGATAAAAATCTCCATCTCCCATCCAGGTTGCTTTACGGCGAACATCTTTCGTTTCGTATTCCTGCAAAATATTATACGAAGCTCTTGTCCAATATCCCCATGCAGCATCGTCGCCGGTAATATCAGATCCCAAAGCAAAATAAGCCTGATGTGAATTGATTACGCCGTAATCTCCGTTTGGAACCCATTGCAAAGCAAACATAGACTCCGGATTATTATTATTATCGACCATAAATAAATCAGCATAATTAGGCATTAAAGAATAAGGCCCGGATGTGATTACTTTTTCGGCAGCTTTTTTGGCCAAATCCAGATATTCCTGATTTCTTGATCCGCTGTTTGGATTTTCGCTTAAACCTGAATACGATAAATAAACGCGTGACAACATCCCGAATGCGCTGTATTTTGTTAAACGACCTGCTTGTCCCGCCGTTTCCGGAAGATATTTTGCTGCATATTCTAAATCACGAATCGCAAATTCGAAAACATCTTTTGTTGGATTTTTGCTCACAATTGGATTTTTTACCAATTCTCTCGGGTCTGTAGAAATAATTACATCTCCCCATAAAGAAGCTAAATACCAGTAAGCAGTTCCTCTCATAAAACGGGCTTCGGCAATGTATTTGTTTTTTACACTTTCGCTTACTTTACTGTCTGTAATACCAATTATCACATTATTAGATTGCTGTACCACATTGTACAAAGATCCCCAAGCCGAAACTAATGGTCCTGTTAATCCTGTTTCAGACAAATCTGTAAACGGATAAACATAATCTGAATAAGGTGCATATAAATTATCGGCACGGCCATCGCCTAATCCGTAATAAAATTTGTCATTAAAATCAAACCACACTTTATTGTATAACGGACTTGTTGCTGCCTGAAAATCAGCTTCTGACTGATAGAAATTTTCTTTCGTAATCTGATCTTCCGGTTCTGTATCTAAAAGATCACTACAACTAGTCCAAACAAATGGCAATGCGATCATAAGAACCGTGTAAAATATTTTTTTTGTTTTCATAGTTTGCAATAATTAGAAATTAACATTTAATCCAATGGTAGTAATCATAGGTGACGGATAACGCCCGTTATCAATACCTGTTAAAAGTGCATCCTGATTGATTGATCCAATTTCAGGATCATAACCTTTGTATTTTGTGAATGTTAATATGTTTTGTGCATTTGTATAAATTTTTACATTCGAAATACCATATTTAGCGTACAGGCTTTTTGGTAAATTATAGCCTAAAGAGATATTTTTAATTCTAACATAAGATCCGTCTTCTACAAAACGATCACTAAAACGGTAATTTGAAGTTGATGATGCAGATGATGCAGCAATTCTTGTCATATGAGGGTCTCCTCCAACAATTTGTACGTTACGATAATCATTTGGTCCGTTCGCATCAATTAATCCTAATTGTGCATATCCTAAAGCCGATGATAATAAATTGGTATTTTCACGAGGATTTTCTAACCAGCGTCTTTGGTAGTTTACGACATCATTTCCGTAAGAACCAGTTACCAGAATATTCAAATCAAATCCTAAAAAAGAGAATGTATTTCCTACTCCAAAAGTAAAATCAGGAGCCGGATTACCAATATAATCACGGTCTTTTTCGTTGATTACACCGTCATTATTTACATCTTTAAAAATGTAATCTCCTATCCAAACACTGTTTTCGCCAATTTGCATTCCTTCCGGCAAAGCAGTTGGTTTAACCACTCCGTCTTTGTCTTTATAATAGAAATCAGTTGCTTTTTCGAAACGCCCAATTACTTTATATCCGTAAAATTGTCCAATTGCTTCTCCAACTGCTGTACGCGTAACAACCGTAACATCAGAACCTTGCTGAAGATCTTTATTTAAAATTCCGGTTTCTGTATTAAGAGCCAAAACTTTACTTCTGTTCATAGAAAAAACAAAATTAGATCTCCAGGTAAAATCTTTTCTGTCCATGTTTAACGTATTCAAAGTAAACTCGATACCTTTATTTTCAAGAGATCCAATGTTTACCCACGGTGCAGATGTTGATCCCTGACCCGTTGTTCCTACATAAGCCGGCAATGGCAATGCAAGCAGTAAATTTTTGGTTTTCTTGTAATAAACATCTGTAACAAGTTCAATTCTATTGTCTAAAAAGCTAATATCCAAACCAGCATTACTAGACATTGTAGTTTCCCATTTCAGGTCTTTATTTGCCGTATTTGCAGCCAGTAATCCAGTTCCCCAATTTGTTGCAGATGCATTATATGTTGAGGTATAAGCGTAGTTTGGCACATTTTGATTACCAACTTCTCCCCAGCCCAAACGTAATTTTAAATTATTGATCACCTTGCTTTCTTTTAAGAAATTCTCGTTAGAGATTTTCCAGGCCAATGCTGCTGATGGAAACCAGCCCCATTGATTGTCTTTGTAAAATTTAGAAGAACCGTCTCTTCTTAAAGTAGCGGTAAGCAAATATTTATCATTATAAGAATAAAATAATCTTCCAAAATAAGAGCTGATAGAACTTGTACTGCTTCCGTTTGAGTTTTTAGCGGTTGTAGCGTCTCCTGCATTCAAATCTGTAGCGCCGTTTGTTAAATATCCGGAACGGTATCCGTAAAGATTTTCCCAGTGCGATTCCTGCATTTCTTCTCCTAACATAGCATTAATCGTATGATTTCCAAAGGTTTTATTGTATGTTAATACATTATTCCAGTTCCAGTATTTACTGTATGATTTTGTTCTTGTTCCTTCTCTTACATCGTTTATAAGTGCTCCAAAAGCGTAAGACGGACTAAAGGTGTAATTATTAGAAAAACCATAATCTAATGAATATTGGGTTTTGAATTTAAGATCTTTTGTAAACCCGATTTCAGCATACGTATTGGCTCTCATTCCGATATTATCGTTGTGATTGTCTTTGATAGAAGCCAAACCAATTGGATTATTCTGAACAAACTCTGTTGTATCCGGACCATCAAAAGAACCGTCAGCATTACGAACTGCAACGTTTGGCGTTTGTTTAAGAGCGGTAAGAATTAAGGATTCATCCGTTACAGTTGTTTTTTGCTTGGTTTCGCTTAAAGCGAAATTTACGCCCACTTTTAAAAAGCTTTTTACCTGAGAATCGATAACCCCCCTAAGGTTAAAACGGCTGAAAGAAGATCCAATCGCAATACCATCCTGATCTAAATAACCAACTCCCATTGCATAAGTAGTTGTATCTGAACCGCCTGAAGCTGATAAGTTATAACTTTGCATCATTGCAGTTGTAAACAATTCTTTTTGCCAGTCTGTTCCTTCTCCTAATAAATCTGGACGGATAAAAGTATTGTCACGCTGAACGATTCCTAAATCTGAACGTGTATTTTTTAGCGTTCCATATTCTCTAAGATTTAATAAATCAAGGTGTTTCGGAATTTCCTGCCAACCTACATAACTATCAAAATTTAAGGTCAAATCGCCTTTTTTACCTCTTTTTGTAGTCACAATAATAACTCCGTTTGCAGCGCGGGATCCATAAATGGCTGTAGCCGAAGCATCTTTTAAAACATCCATAGAAACAATATCTGACGGATTTATTGACGCTAACGGATTTGAATTTACAGAACTTGTAGATCCGTCGATAATAACGCCATCAATGACAAATATTGGTTCATTTGATCCGTTTAATGAACTTATACCACGAATACGGATAGAAGAACTTGAACCCGGAGCACCATTATTTTGCTGAATTTGTACACCCGCAGCACGCCCCTGCAAAACCTGATCGATCGTTGTGGCTACAGATTCGCTTACGGCTTTTGCTGATATAGAGGAAATTGATCCTGTTAAATCGCCTCTTTTCATCGTACCATATCCCACAACAACAACTTCTTTTAGATCATTTGCATCTTCTTCCATCAATACATCTACTTTGCTTTTGTTGGCCGTAGGTAATTCTTTTGTTTTGTAACCTATGAAACTAAAAACCAAAACAGCATTTGTGGGTACTGATCTGATTTCATATGTTCCGTCAAAATTAGAAACTGCACTAATTTTAGTTCCCTTTACAATAATATTCACACCTGGTATTGGTCCGTTATTATCAGAAACCACTCCTGATACAGTTGTTTGAGCATTTACCGCAGCAGAAAATACTAACATCAGGAATAAGAATCCCAAATTTTTAAAGTATTTTGATTTGCTTTTAGTAAGTAAAAAGTTAGTCATAAATAGTTGATTTAATTAGTTAATAGTATGGTTTAGTTAGTTTTATTTTGAATGGACTTGCAGGCGGTTTCTTCCGTACAGATATCCCCAATTGCAGGTTCTTGATTGAAACAAATATATATAAAAAACAACAACACACAATCGGTTGCGTTAATTTTTTTTCTGAATAACAAAAAAAATAGTAGTAAAAAAAGTATTATATATATTTAAATTAATAAAATATTGATAATTAATCAAAATATAGTTTTAGAATTACGAAAACGTTGTAGATAATAATGTGTTTTATTCAAAACCTTAAAAAAATCATAAAAAATAAAAAGTTTAAATTTTCTTTTTTAAGCTTCCTTTTTCATCATTATTTGAAGTATAAATAATGTTAAAAAAATGAACAAAGTAATACTTTTGGATGTTTTAAAAAACCATTTAAGTGCTCATAAACAATATTAAGCCTGATAATCGCTAAATCTCTAATAAAAACACAAAACAAGCAATCGGTTGCTGATAAAATAAAAAAACTCCCTTCAAAACTGAATTGAAGAGAGTTATTAACTACAAAAAAAGCTGCAGTAAAATGAAATTATAATGTCTTAATTTTCGATTAAAAACTTATAATTTCATTTTTTTAGCATCCTCTATAAACTGATTTAAACCAATATCCGTTAACGGATGTTTTAACAATCCTTTAATTGCCGATAATGGTCCGGTCATCACATCAGATCCTGTTTTTGCACAATTTACAATATGCATCGTATGTCGCACAGAAGCTGAAAGTATTTGTGTCTGGTAATCGTAATTATCATAAATCTGACGAATTTCTGCAATTAAATGCATCCCGTCTGTCGAAACATCATCCAATCTTCCCAGAAATGGAGAAACATAAGTTGCTCCGGCTTTTGCAGCTAATAAAGCTTGTCCGGCAGAAAAAACCAACGTAACATTCGTCTTGATTCCTTTAGACGAAAAATATTTACAAGCTTTAATTCCGTCAGCAATCATCGGTAATTTTACCACTATTTGCGGGTGCAAAGCTGCCAACTCCTCGCCTTCTCTCACCATTCCGTCATAATCTGTCGAAATAACTTCAGCCGAAACATCGCCATCAACTATATTGCAGATATTTACATAATGTTTCAGAATATTATCTTTTCCGGTTATGCCTTCTTTTGCCATTAAAGTCGGATTTGTCGTCACGCCATCTAATACACCCAAAGATTGCGCTTCTTTAATATCCTCTAAATTAGCTGTATCTATAAAAAATTTCATGTTGTTTGTTTTAATTAAATTGAATAACAAAATGTTATCGGATTTTATTTGTTTGAAAAAATTCCAGTGAATGAAAATGTGCATTTCGATTGAGTCTAATCTTCAAAAACCATTTAATAAAAAACTAATCTCGCTGTTCTTATTAAACTAACTTTCTATTTTAAACTTTGTAAATCATAAAAAAATAGTAACTAAACCTTAAACCTAATTTCTCTAAAATCTGTAAATCAAAAAAAGAAAGCCATAATCTTAATACACATTCTCTTTATTTCACTTTTATCTTTGCCCTGCAAGGTTTTCAAAATCCTGTAGGTCTGCTATTTAAAACCAGAAAATCTAAATTAAACCTGCAAGGTTTTGAAAACCTTGCAGGTTATTAAATAAAATGTTATATATATTGATTAATGATATTTTCAAACAACTCTTGTTTACCGCTTTGAAGATTTAATTCTCCATTATCATGTGCGATTGCATATAAATCTTTCAGGTTTAATTTTCCGTCAGCGAAATCTTTTCCTTTTCCGGAATCGAATGAGCTGTATCTTTCTTTTCTCAATTTTTCATAAGGAGAAGAAGTGATGATTTTATCAGCCGTTAATAAAGCTCTTGCAAAAGTATCGGCACCGCCAATGTGAGCAAGGAAAACGTCTTCAAGATCAGTTGAGTTTCTTCTGATTTTTGCATCAAAATTAACACCTCCGCCTTGTAATCCTCCAGCTTTTAAGAATACAAGCATGGCTTCTGTAGTTTCCTGGATATTATTTGGAAATTGATCTGTATCCCAGCCATTTTGGTAATCACCTCTGTTTGCATCAATGCTTCCTAACATTCCCGCTTTTGCAGCAACTTCTAATTCATGCTGAAAAGTGTGTTGTGCCAATGTTGCGTGGTTTACTTCGATATTAATTTTGAAATCCTTATCTAAACCGTATTCTTTTAAAAATCCAATTGCTGTAGCCGAATCAAAATCATATTGGTGTTTTGATGGTTCCATTGGTTTTGGCTCGATAAAAAACGTTCCTTTAAATCCCTGCGCTCTTGCATAATCTCTCGACATGGTTAAAAACTGCGCCATATGATCTAATTCTCTGCCCATATCTGTGTTCAAAAGAGACATATATCCTTCTCTTCCTCCCCAGAATACATAGTTTTCTCCATCTAAAGCAATTGTTGCGTCAAGTGCTAATTTTACTTGTCCTCCGGCTCTTGCCACCACATTAAAATCAGGATTTGTAGCCGCTCCGTTCATGAATCTTGGATTCGAAAAACAGTTAGAAGTTCCCCAAAGTAATTTGATTCCTGACTCTGCTTTTTTCTGTTTTAAATATTCTGTAATAGTTGATAAACGTCTTTCAGATTCTGCAAAAGTTGGTCCTTCGGCAACTAAATCATAATCGTGAAAGCAGAAATAATCAAAGCCCATTTTACTGATAAATTCAAAAGCAGCATCCGCTTTATCTTTAGCCGCCTGAATTGGATCTGATGATTGATCCCACGCAAAATTTTGAGTTCCCGGTCCAAACGGATCGCTTCCTTGTCCGCAGAAAGTATGCCAGTACGCAATCGCAAATCTAAAGTGTTCGCGCATCGTTTTTCCTGCTACAATCTGGTCTGGATTATAATATTTAAACGCCAAAGGATTGTCAGATTCCTTTCCTTCAAATTTAATCTGACCTATGCCTTTGTAATATTCTTTATTTCCTAAAACTATCATTTTTTTATTTTTTTTGTGTTAATATTAATTCTAATTCTTGTTTCCATTTTTGGTAAGCCTTATCATAAGGTTCTTTATTTTTCAGCGGTAAAAAGGTCATTACGTGATCGTTGGTTGTAATACTTGAACTAAATTTATTGTAATCTCCATCTTTTAAACCCACTGCCCTTGCAGCGCCAACTGCGCCCGTTGTATTGTAAATTTCGATTTCGTGACCAATTAAAGTTGCCACTGTATTCGAGAAAATCTCAGAACGGAATAAATTATCATTTCCGGCCCTGATAACATTTATCGTTGCATTATCATCTTTTAAACATTCCATTCCGTAAACAAATGAAAAAGCAATTCCTTCAAGAGAAGCTCTGAATAAGTGCGAACTGTTATGAATATTCAGATTCAGATTTAAAAAATGTGTTCCGATGTTTTTATTGTTGAACATACGCTCAGCGCCATTCCCAAACGGAATCACCACAACCCCATCTGATCCAACTGCAATTTTTGACGCCTTTCGGTTCATCGATTCATACGTTTCGTCGCCCATATTATTGCGCAGCCATCTGTATTGAATTCCTGCTCCGTTTATGTTTAAAAGTTTACCAATTCTTGGTGTTTCCAATTCATAATTAACGTGTACAAAATTGTTTACTCTTGTACTTTTATTTCCCGTAGACATTTCGCTAACGGCATAAAAAACGCCCGAAGTTCCTCCGGTTGCTGCAACTTCACCCGGATTAAGAACATTTAATGATAATGCATTATTAGGCTGATCTCCCGCTCTGTAAACTACCGGAATCCCAACAGGAAGCCCGGATTCTTTTGAAGCTTTCTCGTTTAAAATGCCCTGAGTTGTAAAATTTTCTACAATATTTGGCGTCAGCGACTGATCGATTCCGTAATAATCCAACAACCAGTTGGCTACTTTATTTTCTTTATAATCCCAAAGCATTCCTTCAGACAAACCGTTTTTTGTAGTGGTGATTTCTCCGGTTAATTTGTACGCGATATAATCGCCCGGCAGCATATATTTATAAATGTTATTATAAATTTCTGGTTCGTTTTCTTTAACCCATTTTAGTTTTGAAGCCGTAAAATTTCCAGGTGAATTCAATAAATGCTCAGAACATTTTTCCTGTCCTAATTCGGCGAAAGCGGTATTGCCAATTTCAACCGCGCGACTGTCGCACCAAATAATAGAATTACGTAACGGATTTCCGTTTTTATCCACAATTACCAATCCGTGCATTTGATAGGAAATTCCAACGCCCTGAATTTTTGAAGCTTCGATATTGGCTTCGCGAATCGCTCTTTTGGTCGCTGTACAAATGTGCTGCCACCAAATTTCAGGATCCTGCTCTGCCCAATCCGAATGCAGCGAAACGATCTCCATTTCGTTTTGCGGTTCATGCAAAACAATTATTTTTTTTCCGGTTTCGGCTTCAACCAAAGCTACTTTTACGGATGAACTTCCAATATCAAATCCTATGTAATACATACTTTATTTGTTTCTTATTTCTATTCTCAACATTATAAATAGTGTTGTTTATCTCTTTTAAAATCAATTCACTAAGTTAAATCTTAATTCCTTTTAAACTCACACAACCGATTGTTTTTTGCAGGAAATTTTTTTACACGAAGAACCGGCAATCATAAGAATGATTACAGCTGTAATTTTTGAAATCTATTTTATTATTTATAAACATATTAAAAATTAAAATTTAGTTCTCTGTGCGCTAACATTTCATGTTTCTGCAACTTTACACTATAAAACTTTGCGGCTCTGTGCGACACATCTTCTTCTTTTTCGTTTGCATCTAAGACTAAATCCATTTGCAGAATCTTTCTTCTAAAATTAGACTTATTTAGTTCGATACCCAGAATTTGTTCGTACAAATGCATGACTTGCAATAAAGTAAATTTTTCAGGCAATAAATTAAATCCTATTGCACTTTTACAAATATTCCTGCGCAATTCTTTCAAACTATAATCTAAAATTACCTGGTGCTTTTCGTTTAAATGGGGTATATCATTAATTCCAATCCATTGTGAATTCGCATTAAATTCAGCTTCAGAAATAAATTCATCATCTTCTAAAACAGGAATATCCCTTTTTACCAAAGCATAATATCCTATCGAAATTTCTTCTTGTGTCGAAGATTGTGACGGATAACCAAAAGCTTTTAATTGTTCCAGAAAAAAGTTATCTGCATCTATATATTCCCTTAAAATATTGCGGGCCGTACTTGCTATTGTTTCTCCTTCTTTTATACAATCGTTTGCTAATTCCCAATTTAAATTTCCGTTCTCGTCTTCATTTTTTACCAGTAAAACTTTCAGGCTTTCTCTTTCAAAAGTAAATATCACACAATCAACTTCTATTCTGTTTGCAATATATGGGCTGGTGGCATTTCTTTCTTTTTCATCCCCTTTTTTCATCGAAAATAAAATTTAAATATAGTACATTTCTTTACTTATTCTTTTGGACCATAAGGATCTATTGTAACTATTGAACCATCTTCCAGATATTCAATTTTAGTCACTTTCATGCTTCTTAAATGCGTTACTCCTTTTGATAAACTCGAATCATGATAAAACAAATACCACTCATTGTTGACTTTACAAATCGAATGATGCGAAGTCCAGCCTACAACAGGATTTAAAATTCTGCCCTGATACGTAAATGGCCCGTACGGACTGTCGCCAATGGCATAACAGATAAAATGAGTATCGCCGGTAGAATACGAGAAATAATATTTATCGTTGTATTTATGAACCCAGGAAGCTTCAAAAAAACGACGATCGTTATCGCCGGCTAATAAAACGGCACCGTTTTTATCCAGAATTTTGATTTCTTTAGGTTCTTCGGCAAACTCCAGCATATTATCAGTAAGCAAGGCAACGATTGGTCCCAAAGCCGTTTCGGTGCTTTTGGGTTCTTCGTTATTTACAGCGTATTTATTGTTTCTGTATTTTTGAAGCTGTCCGCCCCAAATACCTCCAAAGTAGATATAATATTTCCCGTCTTCATCTTCAAAAACCGCAGGATCAATACTATAACTTCCTTTAATCGCTTGTGGTTCTGCCTTAAAAGGACCAACAGGAGAATCGCTTATCGCAACTCCAATCTGGAAAATTCCGTCAGGACGTTTCGCTGGAAAATACAAATAATATTTTCCTGCTTTGCAAGCTGCATCAGGCGCCCACATTTGTTTTTGTGCCCATTCAACGTCATTTACATGCAGCGCAACGCCATTATCAACTGCTTCTGATTTAATGGTTTCCATCGAAAAAACATGGTAATCTTCCATCCCAAAATGATCACCATTATCGTTAAACGGAATTCCGGCATCAATATCGTGCGAAGGATAAATATAAATCGTACCATTAAATACATGCGCCGACGGATCGGCCGTGTAAATATGTGAAACTAACGGCTGCGAAATCGCTAATTTATTAATTGTTTCAAAATTAATTTGTTCAATACTATCTTCAGGCATAGTGCATTTTTATTTTTTTAGATTAATTTTTAAGTTCTTCTTTCCTTTAGATCCGCTTCAATTTGTACTTCCATTTTCTTGTTGATTTTATAGAAGAACAATAAAGCAACTCCAATTAAAAATGGTATAGCCGGAAAAATACTAACCAATAATTTTATTCCGTTAATTGCAGTATCTGTCTGGGTTAATGAGTTTGGAACATATTGAAAAAATCCCAAAAACGATGTCGTTAAAGCGCCACCAATACTTAATCCGGCTTTTAGACCCACCATCATAGCCGAAAATATAATAGCTGTTGCACGGCGATTGTTTAACCATTCTGAGTAATCTGCAACATCTGCAATCATCGCCCAAAGCAGCGGAATTGTAATTCCGTAGAAAAATCCGTGCAGGATTTGGGAGAAAAATATCAGACTAATAGATGTTGGCGGAAAGAAATAAAACGCCACAATAAACAAAGTCGAAATGAATAGAAATAAGCCAAATACATTTCGTTTTCCGTACTTATCTGCTAAACCTTTTGATAACGTAATTCCAACAATCATAAAAATGATTCCGCCTGCATTAAATAATCCAAAACCTGCAGAAACAGGATCATTCCCAAAATGATTCAATCCTATTTTTGACAATACATCCAGAATGGGCTGAATAAAAATGGCCAATTGTGTTTTGTCTACATAATTTTCAAAATAATACACATAAGATCCGCCTTTCATGGCTAGTGTAATAAAAACCAGTGTGGTTAAACTCAACATGATTACCCACGGTTTATTTTTCATCAAATCTGTCAAATCTTCCTTAATGCTGGATTTTTGTTCCGGTTTTGGAATGATTCTTTCTTTTGTAGTTAAAAACGTGATTAACAACATAATGGTTCCAATAATTGCCAAAACGGTCATTACTTTTTCGATACCAACAGCTTTATCACCGTTTCCGGCACTTTTTATGATTCCCAACATGAAAACCTGAACAAAAAATTGTGCAAACATTACCGCTACAAAACGATACGATGACAAACTGTTTCTCTCTCCCATATCGCCTGTAATTACGCCGCTTAAAGCAGAATATGGCAAGTTATTGCTGGCATAAAAAAGCAGCAATAAAGTATAGGTTACAACGGCATAAATTACTTTGCCGTGGTATGAAAAACTAGGTGTTGTAAAGGCTAATAAAGCAATTGCTCCTAACGGAATTGCCGTTATTAAAATCCACGGTCTGAATTTTCCCCATTTGGTAGAAGTTCTGTCCGCTAATACACCAATAATCGGGTTAAAAATAAACGCTGCAATTAAACCTACAACTAACATTATTATAGAGGAATCTCTGGGAGATAATCCGTAGATATCCGTATAAAAATAGGCCAGATAAGTCATCAAGGTCTGAAAAACTAAATTTGCTGCTAAGTCACCTAAGCTATATCCGATTTTTTCTTTAATGGATAATTTTTGTGATGTGTAATTCATTATTCGTCTGTGGTTATTTTAGTTAGTTTAAATCAAAATCGATTTAGGTTATAATATTAGCATTTATTTTTAATTTAATTTTTCTGTTTCATGATTTTGATATCAAAATTCCATTCACACAATCGGTTGTGTAAAATTAGCTAAAAATATATATTATGCAAATTTAGTTCAGTTTATTTATATAATAAATTTAAAAACAACCGATTGCAGGAATTCTCTTTAAAACGAATGGTTTTTTAATCAATTATTCAGGGCGTTTTGCTGCTTTTAAATCCATAACGCTTTCGTATGCTTTTTTAGGCTGTAATTTAGTATCAAATAACAACGGATAATTAGTACGTCCTTTTATTGGCCAATCATTTAACCACGATTGTCCGTCATGAACGCCCCAAAACGTAACTCTGCTTATTTTGTCTTTATGTTTTAGAAATAATTTAAAAATATCTGCATAACGCTGCGCGAGTTTATCCTGAATAGAATCCGGAAGTTTCTCCGGATACGGGTTCATTTTTGGATTTCCTTCAAAATTCTGGTTGACATCGGCACCTTTTAAATCCCACGGATTTGGTAAAACGGTAATATCTAATTCCGTAAAAGCAACTTTAACGCCCAATGCCGAAAAAGTCAGAATCGTTTTTTCAATTTCTTCCAATGACGGGCTATCCAGTTTCCAATGTGCCTGACTTCCAACTCCATCAATTTTTACGCCTGCAGCTTTAATCTTTTTTACCAATCTTACTACGCCTTCTCTTTTTGCAGGATCTTCAAGATTATAATCATTATAATACAAATCAACTTTAGGATCTGCTTCTGCCGCTAATTTAAAAGCATCAACCAAATAACTTTCGCCAAGTGTATTCAAAAAAACCGATTTCCTTAACGTTCCGTCTTCGTTCAACGCTTCATTAACAACATCCCACGAATTAATTCTTCCTTTATATTTAGAAACAATTGTCGTAATATGATCTTTCATAAAAGCTTTCATTTCAGTACTATCTTTAATCTGAGCCATCCACGGCGCCAATTGACTGTGCCAAATCAAAGTATGTCCGTGAATAAACATCTTGTTTTTTTCGCCAAAAGCAACGAATTTATCCGGCAATGTAAAATCATATTTGTCTTTTTGCGGATGAATAAACATCGATTTCATGATGTTTTCTGGCGTAATCGCATCGAATTCTTTGCAAATTAGCGAATCAACTTTAGCATCTTTTTCTTCGATTTCGTCTTCACTTAAAGCTGTTCCTATATAAAAATCGCCTTTGTAACTATTTTTCAAAGAAGCCACCTCTTTTTTTGATGAACAGCTAAACGCTAACATTGCTGTCATTACTAGAAAACTGGGTTTTATTAATTTCATTGTTTTTGGTTTTTTAGTTAGTATTTTTTTCATTCATTACTTATATATAACATTGAATTTGTCATTCTAAGGAACGAGAAATCTTCGCAAGCAACTCCCCAAACTTGGATTCACAAACGGAGATTCCTCGTTCCTCGGAATGACAAATAAAACGAATCATTTCATCCTAAAACTTTCCGGCGGTCCTAAATACGATTTTAATACCTGGCCTGATTCCGTTTCAATTATTATTTTCTGAAGAACCAATGCAGGATCAACTCCATAAATTTTCAAAACATGATTCCCGGGATTTTCAATTGTATGCGACGACGTAATTATTTTAATATTATCTGCAACTGATTCGTTCCAGTTCTTCTCAGAATTATCCGCATTCAGGTTCATAATTTGAGGTTTATCCGAATCAAAAGCAACTCCGTATTTTAAACCATCGCCCATTTTAAAATTAATTGTAGGCGAAAAATAAGCACGCACTTTTACATTTCCTTTACTAAAAAAATGAACCTCATATTCTAATCTTGGTGATTGTTCGGAAATTTGAATACTTGGTATATGCGACGGTTTTAATGTTACTCCGGATTCTGTTTTTCCCATATTCGGAATCGTTGTCCAATGCACATTTGTGTCAATTGCTTTTGAATAATTTTGTGCGTCAATTGCAATAATTCCGTAACTTTCTACAAAGCCTTTTATTGCGTTTAAATCGACATTTTTAGTATTTATATTTATGATAAAATCCTGTTTGTCTGCTGTAATTGTAATTTGGCTTTTTATAGCACCCTTTGGCGCTTTTTTCCAATCAATATTAACTAATATTCTTTCTTCCTGATTAATCGTTCCTTTAGATTTCGAAAACTTAATCCAATCATTTTCAGCACTTATTTTAAAATCATACGGTTTTGTGCCGCGATTGAATACATCTATATAAGAGGTTTTGTTTTCGAATGAATTAAAAGTGGGCAAAACAATTTCTTCCTTACTATCTGGCCACCAGTTTTCAGATCCTTCAATGGCAATTCCGGCTTCAGATTTGTTTGGTAGTGCTATTACTTTTGTCTGCGGAATCACATTTGTTTTCGGTTCCTGCCAATTTGTATAACCAATATGCGTTTGCGCCATCATATGGTTCCATTTGCCATTTGCCAATTTCGTATGATAATAATTCGTCAGCAAACTGTCTTTTTCAAATAACATTTTTACCTGTTTTGCATAGTCATTTGCCGAAGCTCTTCCCTGATTGACATACAGCTGATTTTTAGCTGTTTCTACATACAATTCGTTTAAGTTTGCGCTTGCCAAAACAGGAAATAAAACCAATTGATAAAAAGCATCTTTGTATTCCGGTTTTAACTGATCGTTGATTTTATTCGCTTTCTCTGCCAGTTTTTTATAATCGGAAATTACATTTTCAGCTTCATTGTAATTGGTAATACTATAGGTTTTAGCATTCAGTAATTCCGGTTTTCTTCTTGAATTGTATTTCGTATATAATTTTATAATTTGAGCAATTTCTTCAGCATATTGATTTCCAAAATTTTCCTTTGCCCAATTCACATAATATTGATCCAAATTATTGGCATTAAAAGCTTCTGGATTCCAGGCCATATCCAGGAAAAATTCAATCGGAAATTCCATTGGTTTGATATCGCCCACATTTACAATCCATATTTTATCAACGCCATATTGATATGCCAAATCCATTTGTTCCCAGGTTCTTTCGATTTGGTTCGTATTAATCCATTTGTAATTTCTTGGTCCGCCAACATAATCAAAATGATAATAAATCCCGTAACCGCCTTTTCTTGGTTTTGCACCGAGTTCAGGCAATTTGCGGATATTTCCCCAATTATCATCACATAATAAAAGCGTAATATCGTCTGGAACACGCATTCCTTTATCATAATAATCCTGAACTTCTTTGTAAAGCGCCCACATTTGCGGCGTTTCTTCGGCAGGTTTTTTCGTTTCTGCTGCAATAATTTCTCTTTGCGTTTTTACGATATTTTCGAGTAAATCTATTGCAGTTCCCTGCGTCATGGGTTCATCGCCATCGCCACGCATGCCAACTGTTACAATTGTTTCGGTATTTCCCATTCTTTTCATTCCTTCTTTCCAGAACCAAATCAGGTTTTCAGAATTGGTACTAAAATCCCATTTCCCGTTCGATTTTCCCCATTCTGCATGGGCTCTTGTTAACGGTTCATGATGCGAAGTTCCCATTACAATTCCGTATTCATCGGCTAAAACCGCATTTTGAGGATCATCCACATAAAACATTCTTCCCCACATCGACGGCCATAAATAATTGCCTTTCATTCTTAGAATCAATTCAAAAACTTTATCATAGAATTTAGCGTTAAATCCGCCATAATTCTCAAAAGCCCAACCCGATAATGCCGGCGCTTCGTCATTTATAAAAATTCCCCGGTATTTTACTTTTGGTTCTCCCTGCGAATGAACTCCAGGCAAAACATGCAATTCCGATTGTTTCTGAACCGGAACATCTGCCCAGAAATACCACGGAGAAATCCCTATTTGGTTTGATAAATCATAAATACCGTAAATCGTTCCTCTTTTATCAGAACCTGCAATTACCAATGCTTTTTTTATTCCTTTTACAGGATTATTTACAATTTGAGTCGTAAATTTTTCCAATTTCCCCTTCAGCTGATTTGCATCAATTTTGCCTTCACGAACCAATTGATCTATAATTTCACTTTTGCCAATTGTTCCAATAATAACGACAAAATCTGTAGCTTCAGAAATTTTATTGATTCTTTTCGGATGTAAATCTGTAACCTTAAAAAGATCATTTTCTAAATGTCCGGCAACTTTTAAAACTCCTGCAAAATCATTTTCACTCACTAAAACAGAAGCTATTTTTCCTTTTGAAGCCAAAGGGAAATTTTCTGAAGAAGCTTTTTTTACTACATATTTCTCCGGATTTATGGCGTATGAGTTTGTACCGATTCCGAAGAGAAACAGCAATAAAATCACATACGATAGTTTTATTTTTAAACACATAGATACATAGTTTTTTTGTCTATAAAAGGCGTTTCACTTGCTTAAACAAACATAGCTTTCCTAGTCTAATCCGCGCCAGTTTTGTCATTTCGACGTAAGGAGAAATCGCACAAGAAATTCCGCCTGGAACTTCGCCAATCTTTGTCGAATTTCTAGTGCGATCCCTCGTTCCTCGGGATGACAAAATACGCTTCAACTGCGACCTGAAAGGTTTTAAAAACTGTCAGGTCTAAACCTTTTTTAATTTAAAACCTGACTTAATTTATAAGCAATTCCCATTTCCAATCCTCTTAATTCAGCCAAACCTTTTAATCTTCCCACAAGAGAATAACCCGGATATGTTTCTGTTTTTTCATCAACGGCATGCAGGAAACCGTGATCCGGACGCATGGGCAAACTCACTTTTCTTTGATTCATTAATAGTAATAATTTTTCTACAATGACTTCCATTTTGGTATCTCCTTTTAAATGCTCCGATTCCCTGAAAATGTCTTCGCTTTCGCGGAATGTATTTCTTAAATGCAAAAAGTGAATTCTGTCTCCAAAATCATCAATTATTTTTTCCAGATTATTGTTCGCATTTGCGCCCAAAGAACCCGTGCAATAACACAATCCATTTGCGTTTAGCGGAACTGCTTCAAAAATTGCCTTCATATCATTTTCCGTAGAAACAATTCTTGGCAATCCCAAAACCGAAAACGGCGGATCATCAGGATGAATCGCTAATTTTGAGCCTAATTTTTCAGCAATTGGAGCTACTTCTGATAAAAAATAAATCAGGTTTTCTCTTAGTTTTTCGTTGTCGATATCAGCGTAATTATCCAATAACGAAAGAATTTGTTCTGCCGTAAAATTGATTTTACTTCCCGGCAATCCTAACAGCACATTTTTGAATAATAATGCTTTTTCATCTTCAGAAAGTTTGTTTCCGAATGCTAAAGCTTTTTGTTTTTCTTTTTCCGAATAATCGTTTTCAGAATTTGGTCTTTTTAAAAGATAAACATCAAAATAAGTAAACGCTTCCTGATTGTATAACAAGGCTTTACTTCCGTCTTCGTTGATAAAATTATGATTCGTCCGAACCCAGTCTAAAATGGGCATAAAATTATATGTGATGATTTTTATCCCACAATCCGACAAGTTTTTTAAACTAATTTTATAGTTTTCTATGTATTGCTGATAATTTCCACTCGCTCTTTTAATTTCTTCGTGAACCGGCAAACTTTCTACAACAGCCCATTCTAAACCTGCATTTTTAATGATTTGCTGTCTTTCTTTTATATCCTCAATAGTCCAGATATCGCCAACCGGAATTTGGTGCAAAGCCGTTACAATTCCGGTTGCTCCGGCTTGCTTTATATCTATTAATGTTACAGGATCCTGAGGGCCAAACCAACGCATGGTTTGCTGCATTTTTATCATGATACTTATTCTTTTCGATTAAAAACCAATGCTGTTTCCGCCATCAACAGGCAAAATAGTTCCGGTTGTAAATTTTGATTCATTTGATGCAAAATAAAAAACCGCATCTGCAATATCTGATGGTTCCCCTAAAATTCCCATTGGCGTTCTGCCCAATACTTTATTTTTTCGTTCAGGATCGCTGTCTAATGCTTTTGCCGACATTTTGGTTTTGATAAATCCCGGCGCAACGCAATTGACGCGAATTCCAAACTGTGCCAATTCTACCGCCATTGCCCGTGTCATTGATTCGATCGCACCTTTACTTGCCGAATAAGCAATCACTTTTGGAATACCATATTGAGATGCCATCGAACTAATATTAACGATATTTCCTCCGTTATTTTCTTTCATATTTTTTACAACTGCTTTACTCACAGCAAAAACACTCAAAAGATTGGTGTGAATTATCGATAGAAAATCTTCATCGGTTACGTCCAGAAATTCTTTTTTAAGATTGATTCCGGCATTGTTTACCAAAATATCGATTGCATTGTCTTTTGTCAAATTTTCGATCATGGCGGGAATTCCCGCGATATCATTTAAATCAAATAAAACCGGAATTGCATTTTCGCCAATTTCCGCGCAGGCTTCTTCTGTTTTTTCTTTTGATCTTCCAATTATATACGTTTTGATGCCGTTATCACATAATTTCTTCGCGGTTGCAAAACCCAAACCCGAATTTCCTCCGGTTACAATGGCCGTTTTTGTATTCATATTCTTTTATTTATATATTAATTTCCAGGTGCAAACGGAAATTTTAATGATTTGAAATACTCTAAAGTTTGTGTTGGTTTTTCTACTCCAACCGGTAATTCTTTACCTGAAAATTGCTGAAAATAAAGCAAACAGGCATCGCGCCACCATTTTGCTTCTTTATACTGAATAGCTAACAGCATTTGAACTTCTTTAAAACGTTCAGCATCAACATATTTTTCGGTTTTATTCCACGTATTTTGCATTTCCTTAACCTGATTTACGCCTTCCTGATATTTCAATGCAAGACCATTCCAAAGTGTTTGGCCGTTTTTGAGTTTATAATCCCAGGAAACATGATGAAACCATAATAAATCTGTTTCGGGACACGTTTCCAGACTATCAAAAAGTTTCTCAACTTCCGGCGCATATTGGGCGGTTGCATTTGTTCCGTTTTTTGATCTGTCGAAACCAATTCCGTTTTTATCTGCTTTATGATAATACGTCGGATTCCATTCTGGTCTTGACAAATTCGAAACCCACGGACCAGGACCGTAATGATGTCCCGTATCCATAATATGATGCAAACCAAGCGGCGCCATATAATTTACGACTGCTTCACGCGATTTTATCATCATTTCCTTAACAGGTTTTATAAAGTTTTCATCGTTCGAAAAAGTACATTTCAACCATTCATCTGCAATCGTTTCAGCATGTAAATAAGGATTCCACGCCAATCTCCCGAAACCGTACCAATTTGCCTGCGCAAAAGGATGTCCGGTCCAGTTGAGATCATTCCCTATATTCGAAACGCCAGCAATTCCGGTAAGTTTATGTGGATATAAAGTTCCGTCAACGACTTTTGCAACCGTCGAACCTTTGCCTTTTTGATAGCTATCAGATTCTAAAACTTCCTGAAATAATTTTGGCAGGAAAACCAAATGTGTACTAAAACCTAAATATTCCTGTGTAATTTGAAACTCCATCATAATTGGCGTTTTCGGCATGGCACCAAATAACGGATGAAAAGGTTCTCTTGGCTGAAAATCTATCGCGCCATTTTTTACCTGAACGATTACATTGTCCTTGAATTTTCCGTCATACGGCTGAAATTCGGCGAAAGCCTGTTTTGCCCTGTCATTTGCATCATGTTCCGAATACACAAACGCGCGCCACATAATTACACCTCCAAAAGGCGCTACAGCATCTGCCAGCATATTCGCGCCATCAACATGATCTCGTCCATAATTTTGCGGACCCGGCTGACCTTCTGAATTTGCTTTTACCAGAAATCCTCCAAAATCAGGAATTCTTTTATAGATTTCTTTGGCTTTATCTTTCCACCAATTGGCTACAGCAGCATCTTTTGGATCGGCCGTTTTTAAGCCTCCAATTTCTATTGGTGCCGAAAATCGTGCTGTTAAATACACTTTTATTCCGTAAGGCCTAAATACATTTGCAAGAGCTTCTACTTTCTCTAAATATTGCGGCGTTAAGATCAGGGCATTTGCATTTACGTTGGTCAAAACCGTTCCGTTTATTCCAATTGAAGCATTTGCGCGGGCATAATCTATATAACGCTGATCGATAAAATCAGGTAATTTTTGCCAATTCCATAATGAAAATCCTGCGTAACCGCGTTCTACAGTTCGGTCTAAATTATCCCAATGATTTAAGATTCGGATATTTGTTTTGGGCGAATCAACGATATTTAAATTTGAGATTGATGTATTGGTCTGAATTAATCTCAAGAAACTGTAAACGCCGTATAAAACACTAACGTCTTTTTTTCCTGTAATGATAATCTGCTTTTTATTTTTTATCGAAATGGATTTTATAATAAAACCTTCGTCATTTATTTTATTAAAATCAGATTCTATTTCTTTTTGAATTTCTGAATCTAAAGATGATTTCGAGCCTATAATTATGTTGTTCTCGCCTTCTATTTTTGATTTGATTTGAATTTTATTTCCTAACATAGTATTCAAACCTGTTTCTAATTCATCAGTGCTAATTTTTATGGTTTCAGAATTCCCAGCAGCAACAATTCCCTGAATAACAGCATTATAATCTGAAACAATTTTAGCATTGGTTATCTTATTATATTGAAGCCATAATTTATAATCCTTTTGGGCAGATGCCTGCCAAGAAATCGCAAAAAGCAATATGATAATTTGTAAGGACGTATTTCTTATGTATTTCATTATGGTTTCAATATTTTTATTTAAATACAAATCAGCAATTTTCTTATTTATAAAAGCATTTGATAAAATTATATCCTAAAAAATACATTATTAGAAATAAAACAACAATTGCAATCGGTTGCGTAAAAATATAGTATTGTTATTTAAGAAAAAAATTTTTGTTGTATTTTTTTATGAAAAAATAAAATGACAGAAATTGAAGGATTAAATGAAAATTAAATTATTTCATATAAAATATCGACACCGATATTCCTTAGAGACGTACAACTGTGCGTCTACACACAGTTTTGACGTAATGTAAAACACGAAATAAAATTACGGAATATTAGAAACGGAATATTAGGACGTAGACGCACTGCTGTGCGCCTCTACAGATAAATTCGGGAGGGAATATTTGGGGTAATTAATAAATTGAAATAAATAATCTGTTTGATTTGCCATACAGATATTCCGTAACCACACAGACCATGCCTACAAGGTTTTGAAAACCTTGCAGGAAACGGATTTAAGAAATTAATGCTTTTCTATCAGAAGATTCACGTGCCAGAACTTCTGTATTTAAAAATGTGATTTCTTTGGCATCATCATTTTTAGAGGATTTTAGGTTTTTGATGATAATTTCGGCTGCAGCCTTACCCATTTTTTCTGCGGGATGTGTAATTGTAGATATATTAGGATCAATGATTTGAGAAATTGGGTCGTTATTAAAACCTATAATTGCAATTTCTTCGGGTACTTTTATTCCGCGTTTTTTAGCGGTTTGAACGGCGCTTACTGCAATGATATCTCCAGGTGCAAAAAGTCCGTCCGGAATTGGATCTAAATCAAATAACTGATTGCTTGCCCTTACTCCTTCTTCGTATGTAACTGATTTCAAATTAATGATTAATTCTTCATCTACAGCCAAATTATGATCTTTTAGGGCTTCTATATAACCTCTTTTCCTTTCGTTATACAGATTTCCATATTCTGATCCGGCAGTTAAATGTGCAATCCTGATACAGCCTTGTTCTATAAGATGTTTTGTGGCTTTATATCCTGCTGTATAATTGTCGATGACTACTCTAAAAGTATTATAATCCTTAGGAACCCTGTCTACAAACACAAGCGGAATGTTATTGTTTGAAAATTGCTGAAAATGAGATGTATCTCTGGTTTCCATAGCCAATGAACAAATTACGCCACTTACACGGTTGCTATATAAGGATTTAGCCATATTGACCTCTTCTTCATATGAATCGTGCGATTGCATAATTATTACCGTATAGTCTGATTTTTGAGCTGTAATTTCGATACCACTAATTAAGGAGGATAAAAAGGGCTGTGTTACGGTTGGAATCAAAACGCCAATTGTTTTGGTTTTGTTGCCACGCAAACCGGCGGCTAAAGTGTTGGGAACAAAACCCATTTCTTCAGCTGTTTTTTTTACTTTCTTTATCGTTTTATCACTAATCGTGTGATGATCTTTTAAAGCTCTTGAGATTGTTGAGGTAGCCAGATTTAGCCTTTCAGCAATATCGTAAATCGTTACATGTTTATTTTCTTCCATGAAATAACTAATATGAGATGTAAATATAAACTATTTTATGACAACACAATCTTATTGAAATCAGCCTTCGTTTTTCAATTAATGTTCAACTTTACAATTACCTGCAAATTTATCTAAAAAATAAAAACGCCTCATTATCTGAGGCGTTTTCTTTGTCATGTTTTAATTAATGGTGATGATCGTCGTGACCATGATTCTGATCATTATGGGAATGTTCCTTTGATTTCCCGTGCTTGTCGTTTTTTTGTTTATCCTTGTTATTTGATTTATATTTTTTATCCGGTTTTGGACCTCTGTTTTGTTGAGGTTTTCCGTGATATCCCTGCGGATAACTGGCTCTGTGTTTTGCATGATAATAATACGGAGCATCTCCTCTGTAATCATTTAAAACTACTTTATAACCTCCGTAAAGATCATATTGTCTGTATTTTGACGGAAGTCTTGTTTCACGAACCCATCTGCCATTATTATCATAAATAAACTGGCTTTGGGCAACGTCGTAATATGTGTCGATATCCGGTAAATAGTAATATCTGCTGTTGTCATTTCCTTGCGGACCCCAATTTGGCGGTGTACCAATATTTACATTGATCGAAACTTGCGCTTGTGCAAAAACACTCATCAAGAGTATTAATGCGAATCCTAATTTTTTCATTGTTGTGGTATTAAATATTAATGTTATTGGATACTAAGCTAAAGTAGTGCCATTTATTTTCTTTTTCACTATCCATTATATGAAATCGCCATTCCAATCGACGAAAAGCACTTCTTAACCGACATAAAGCTAAAAAAAAACGCCTCAAATAATGAGGCGCTCTTCGTTTCAACAATTTTAATTAACAATGCAGGTTATTTTTATTATTTCCATCCTCCGCCTAAAGCGCGATACAAATCAACAACAGCTTGCAATTTTTGTAAATTATCATTTACACCGCTTAACTGTGCTGCTAAAAGATTTTGTTCTGATGTTAATACATCTGTATAATTGGTAGCCGAGCTATATTCTAAAAGCTGCTGCGTAAAGTCAACCGCTTTTGTCAGGGCTTCGATTTGTTTTTCTCTTGAATCTTCTTTTTCAACTGCCATTTCATATGCATACAAAGCATTTGAAACTTCCTGACCCGCAATTAATAAACTTTGTTGAAAATTATTCAGCGCCTGAACTTGTCTTGATTGTGCTGTTGTTAATCTGGCTTTATTTAATCCCTGATTAAAAAGCGGCTGTGTCAATCCTCCTATTAAGGAATAAAAAACAGAATTCGTAAAGAAATCCGTTAATTGAAGGTTCGAAAAACCACCGCTTGCAGTCAATGTCAAACTAGGATAAAAATATGTTTTTGCCATATTTGTATTTTCGAAAGCTGTTCTGAAATTAAATTCTGCCTGACGAACATCCGGACGATTTTCTAATAATTGGGCCGGCAAACCGATCTCCAGTTTTTCAGGAATTACCTGATTTCCTAACGTTCCTCTGTCAATAGCTTGAGGTTCTTGTCCTAAAAGAATATTCAATGCATTTTCGGTTTCACGAATGTTTCTTTTTAAATCCGGAATCAATACTTCGGCTGCATGCTGATTGGCTTCACTTTGCACTACTGATGCTCCGGTAACAATTGCGCCTTCTTTTAAAGCTTTGATAACTTCAACATTTTTGATACGGCTTTCCAAAGTTGCTTTTGTGATTTCTAATTGTTTGTCATACGCCAGCAATAAAAAATAATTGTTGGCAATATCCGAAATCAATTGCGTCTGAATTGCTTGTTTTGCAGCATCTGTAGCAAGATAAGTTGCCAGGGCAGCTCTTTTAGAACTGCTTAGTTTTCCCCAAATATCTGCTTCCCAGGAAGTACTTAAACCTAATTTATAGGTCGTCGTTAAGGTGTTGATATTAATTCCTGCCGGAAAATTCAAACCGGCTTGAGACTGTTTATTACGCGTTACATTGGCATCCGCATTTAATGTTGGATAATAGGCTAATTTACTTTGTTGTAAAGCCGCATGCGACTGAACGATATTTTCTATGGCATTTTTAAGATCAAGGTTCTGATCTAATCCTTTTTGGATTAAAGCATTCAGTTTCTCATCTTTAAAAACACTTTGCCAGGGCATATTGGCGATCGTAGTCGAATCGGCGGAAGCCTGATCACGATACAGCTTATCTGTAGAAAATGTTGTGGGGCGTTCGTATTTTTTGGTAACACAGGCACTTAAAAGTGTGGCTGCAACTACCATTATTATATATTTATTTGAACTGTGAGTCATCTCTGTCTTAATTAAATTATTACTCTTTGTGAGCTTCTATCAGTTGTACTTCCTCATCATCATCGTCATCGTCATAACCTTCTTTTGCCGGACCACTAATTTTTTCCTGTAAAGTCTGGAAAATGATAAACAATATTGGAATAACAAATACTCCCAGAATGGTTCCGATTAACATACCTCCAACTGCTCCGGTACCAATTGATTTGTTTCCGACAGCTCCTGCACCTGTAGCAAACATTAAAGGAACAAGTCCTAAAATAAAAGCGAATGAGGTCATTAAAATTGGTCGTAAACGAGCTACAGCCCCTTCAACTGCGGCTTGCACGATTGGCATTCCTTTTCGTCTTCTTTCCAAAGCAAATTCGACAATCAAAATACCGTTCTTGGCCAGCAATCCAATCAACATGATTAAAGAAATCTGCAGGTAAATATTACTGTTTAATTTGAATATAATCGAGAACAAATAAGCTCCTGCAAGTCCAAACGGAATTGATAACAATACGGCAAATGGCAATATATAACTCTCATATTGTGCACTTAACAAGAAGTAAACAAAGACAAGACATAATATAAAGATGAAAATAGTTTCACTTCCTGATGCTAATTCTTCACGTGTTAATCCTGAGAATTCATAACCATAACCTGCCGGCAGTTCTTCTGCTGCAACTTCCTGAATCGCTTTAATGGCATCTCCGGAACTAAAACCCGGATTTGGAGCTCCTGTAATCGCAATAGAAGAGAAAAGGTTAAATCTCGAAATAGATTCCGGTCCAAAAACCCTTGTCATTTTTACAAATTCTGTAATTGGTGCCATTGTTCCTGCACTGTTTCTAACAAAAATTTTATTCAGTCCTTCTGTATTTGTACGGAATTCCGGTGAAGCCTGGATCATGACACGGTATTGTTTTCCGAATTTATTGAAATTCGAAGCATACAAACCTCCATAATATCCTTGCATTGTCGACAAAATCGTATTAACGGGAATACCAGCGTCTTTCGCTTTTGCCAGGTTAATTTCCATCATATATTGAGGAAAACCCGGATTAAATGGCGTTGTTGCGTATTGTATTTCGGGACGTTTTGAGAGCTTTTCTAAAAATTCATTATTTACTTTAAAGAAATCTGCTGTTGTATGTCCTCCTTTATCCTGCAATTGGAATTCGAATCCACCACTTTGTCCAAATCCTGAAATTGTTGGCGGCGAAATAAAGAAAATATTAGCTTCACGAATACCGCTAGTTTTGGCAAAAAGCTGACCAATTACATCATTTACACTTAAATCACGTTTATCCCATGTTTCTAATTTTACAATAACCATACTGTATGCACTTCCCGCTCCTGCCGTAAAATTTTGCCCCACAATACGCAGCGTATTTTTAACTCCAGGAATTGTCTTGGCGATGCTGTCTACTTTTTTGGCTATTATATCAGAACGTTCCATAGAAGCCGATGGCGGTAAACTAATATTTGCAAAAACAGTTCCCTGATCTTCGGCAGGAACGAAAGCTGATGGCGTAGTTTTCATCATGTAAAATAATGCTGTACCCGCAATAACAATTGCCGTCAATACAATCCATTTTTTAACCGAAAGAAATTGAACTGATCTTTTATACTTGCCGGTTACATTATCAAATGCAACGTTAAACGAAGTGTAAAATCTTTGAATAAAACTTTTATGCTTATGATCGTCTGCATGTGGTTTTAAAAGTAAGGCACACAATGCCGGACTTAAAGTTAATGCATTAATTGCCGAAAGAATAATCGCAACCGCTAATGTAATACCAAATTGTTTATAGAAAACCCCGGTAGAACCGGTGATAAATGTTACCGGAATAAATACCGCAGCCATAACCAGCGTGATCGAAATAATCGCACCAGAAATTTCATCCATCGCGTCAATTGTGGCTTTTTTAGACGATTTATAACCATGGTCCAGTTTGGCGTGCACGGCCTCGACGACGACAATAGCATCATCGACGACAATACCAATGGCCAGAACCATTGCAAAAAGTGTCAATAAGTTAATCGTAAACCCAAATAAACTAAGGAAGAAAAATGTTCCCACAATCGCAACCGGAACTGCAATCGCCGGAATTAAGGTTGATCTGAAATCCTGCAAAAAGATAAAAACCACAATAAAAACCAATATAAAAGCTTCAATCAAAGTATGAATTACTTTTTCGATAGAAGCATCCAGGTTTTCGTTAACGTCTACAAGAATCGTATATTTTACTCCTTTTGGAAAATCTTTTACGGCTTGTTCAATCAGTTTTTTAGAATTATTGATTACATCACGCGCATTTGATCCCGGAGTCTGGCTAATAGCCATCGCTGCAGATTCTACGCCGTTTGTTTTAATTGTTGAAGAATAACTTAAAGATCCAAGTTCTACTTTTGCAACATCTTTTAAGCGAAGCATTTGTCCGTTTCCGATGGATTTTATGATGATATCACCAAACTCTTTTTCGCTGGTTAAACGTCCTTTGTATTTAATTACATATTGAAAAGCCTGATTTCCGTTCTCACCAAATTTACCTGGTGCCGCTTCTATATTTTGTTCTGCCAAAGCAGCCGAAACATCACTTGGAATCAGTTTGTATTGCTGCATGACATCCGGTTTTAGCCAGATTCTCATTGAGTAATCTTTTGCACCAAAAACGGTTACATCTCCAACTCCAACCACACGCTGAATTTGAGGAACAAGATTAATTTTGGCATAATTTTGAAGGAAAGTCTGATCGTAAGCCGGATCATCACTGTATAAAGAGAAAATCAACAAGTTACTACTCTGGCTTTTTGTAACCGTAACACCGGCCTGAGTTACCTCTACAGGCAATAAACTGGTAGCTCTGGAAACCCTGTTCTGAACGTTTACTGCTGCTAAATCAGGATTTGTTCCTACTTTAAAAAATATTTTTATAGAAGCATTACCGTCATTCGTTGCTGTAGATGTCATGTAAGTCATGTTTTCTACACCATTAATTTGCTCTTCAAGCGGAATTACGATACTTTTTAATACCACATCAGCGTTGGCTCCCGTATAACTTGCAGAAACGTTTACTGTTGGCGGGGCAATATCAGGATATTGAGAAATAGGCAGCTCAATAAGTCCTAAAACTCCCAGAATGACAATAATAACAGATATTACTGTCGAAAGTACAGGTCTTTGTATGAATATTTTAAACATTTTTTTCTTATTTTAGGTCAGCATAAACCGTTTCCTGACTTTGATTTTGAGATTTGATTTGGCTTCCGTCTTTTAAAGATGCTACACCTTCTAAAACAATTTGATCTCCTGTTTTTAATCCTTCTGTTACAACATAATAGTTTCCGGCAGAATTTTCTAAAACCTTAATATTGACATTTTTAGTTTTTCCGTCTTTTCCAACTGTAACTGCAAATATCTTGTCCTGAAGCTCGAAAGTGGCGCTTTGCGGAATCAATAGTTTTTCGTCTATTTCTTTTGGAATTTTTACTGTTGCGCTGCTTCCGCTTCTGATGATTCCTTTTGGATTAGGGAAACGCGCTCTAAAAGTAACCGAACCTGTTTCTGTATTGATTAATCCGTTTACGGTTTCAATATATCCTTTTTCAGCATACATAGAACCATCTGAAAGCAATAAGGAAACGGCTGGCATTTTTTTGATTACCTGAACTAATGAAGATCCGGGAGCAGAATTTTGAGTAAAGTTTAAAAGCATTTTTTCATTCAATGCAAAATAAGCATAAACGTTGCCAATACTCGAAACGGTAGTTAAAGGTTCTGCAGTTGATGAACCTACTAAACTTCCTAAACGAAACGGAATCGAACCTACAACGCCATTAACCGGACTTGTTACTGTTGTGTATCCTAAATTTGTTTTGGCATTTACCAATGCTGCATTTGCCTGCGCTAACGAAGCTACAGCAGATTCATATGTAAATTGCGCCGACTCTAAATCGTATTTGCTGATAATTCCTTTTTCTACAAGTGGCTTCACTTTATTTACAGCTAATTTTGCTGCGCTTACATCTGCCTGTGCACTTTTTATACTTGCAGATGCCGTACGAACCTCCTGCTCATATTCCGGCGCACTAATTTTAAACAAAGGCTGTCCTGCTTTGACAACAGCACCTTCATCAACAAAAATCTTATCGATATATCCTTCTACTCTTGGGCGGATTTCTATATTTTGCTGTCCCTGAATCGTTGCGGGAAAATCAGTATATAAGGTCGCTGATTTAGGCTCTAAGGTTAACGTTTTATATTCTTTAACTTGCGGTGCACCTCCGGCCTGAGCCGCTTTATCATTTTTGTTACCACACGATACGATGATAACTGATGCTGCGAGAATGCTTAAAAAGGATTGCTTATTCATTGTCAAAAATGTGTAATTATCTATTTATATACGTACAAAAGAACTAAAATATCACAAACAAAATTTTTTCAATAGACGAAGGCCTAGAGAGAATCGATAGATATAACATAAGAGCCGATAGAAATTTATTTGCTAATATCTTCGCATTTAAGGGCAGTCTCGTCGGTTCTAAAATGGTTTTTAAGGATTCTGATTCTATTTTGGGCGATTGATTTTATATCTTATATAAATATAATGTAATATTGCCATAAAATCACAAACAATATGGCACCCAATTTTTTTAAACCATATATATTCACAGGATTACATATTCTTGCCTGGTTATTATTAGGATTTACTTTGCTGTTCTATATCCCCTTGACATGGAATATTGTTTTGCCAACGATATTTTGGTTGTGGCAATCGATCGTGTTGTTTTTTATGATTGTTATTTTTTATTCTAATGCACAGCTAATTGTTCCAAGAACCATTATAAAAGATAAAATAAGTCCCTTTTTCATCTGGGCGTTTTTTACCATTTTTATTATGCAGCTTATTGCGTATGTCTACAATTACAACACCGATTTGCACAATAAACTGGCCATAATATTAGGTTTTAAAAAATACCGAAATGATTATTTCGACAATTACGTTTTCACGATAAGCCTATTGGTTTTAGGAATTAGCACGAGCTGGGCCATGCTGCAGCACTGGCAAAAAGCGGCACAGCACAAACAAAAACTGGAACAGGACAAAACCATGGCCGAATTGGCGATGTTGAAAGCCCAGATTAATCCGCATTTTTTCTTTAATTCACTAAATAGTATTTATTCGCTTACATACACTAATATCGAAGATTCAAGAAAGGCGCTCCATACTTTAAGCCGCATGATGCGATACCTTCTTTATAGCACCGAAGGCGAAAGAACATCATTGCTTAAAGAAGTCGAATTCATGAAAGATTTTATAGCACTGATGAAACTTCGTGCCAATAGCAAATTAACTATTACCACAGATATTCCGGAAAAGATCCAGGATTATCCAATTGTTCCCATGTTGCTGCTGCCTTTAGTAGAAAATGCTTTTAAACACGGCGTACATGCCACGGATAAAAGTGAAATACATATTACGCTTAAGCAAAAGGAAACTAATCTTGAATTTGAAGTTGAGAATACTTTTTTTGAAAAAACTTCGACATCAGATCAGGGCGGAATTGGGTTAACGAATACCAAACGCAGATTGCATTTAATTTATCCGCACAGGCATAATATGACATGCGGTGTCGATCAAAACGGAAAGTACAAAGTAAATCTGCAAATAACTTTAGAACAATGATTGTATTAAAATGTATAGCAGTAGATGATGAACCATTAGCCTTAAAACTTGTTGAAACGTTCATAGAGCAAACGCCATTTTTGCAATTGGCGTGCAGTTGCGATAACGCCGTCGAAGCCATGAGCCTGATACGCGAACAACAGCCGGATATTGTTTTCCTGGATATCAATATGCCCAATTTAACAGGAATGGAACTCGCCAGACTTTTGCAGGAACAGCCCGGACCATTGCCTAAAATTATTTTTACAACAGCTTATAATCATTATGCTATTGAAGGTTACAGGGTTAATGCCGTAGATTATCTTTTAAAACCTTTTAGTTACGAAGAATTTTTACGCGCCGCCAACAAAGTATTGCAATTGTCTGAAGAAGCTTCAAATCAATTTCATTCGCTTGCTGCAGATGACGAATTTATCTTTTTGAAGGTAGAATACCAATGGGTCAGGATTTCCTTAAAAGACATTTTATATATCGAAAGTTTAAAAGATTATGTGAAGGTCCATCTTGAAGATACGCAAAAATCAGTAATGTCATTGATTTCGCTTAAAGCACTGGAAGAAAAATTACCGGCATCAAAATTTATGCGAATCAATCGTTCGTTTATTGTGTCATTAGAAAAGATAAATTCTATAAGCAAAAACTCAATTTTCATCAATAAAACCGAAATAACGGTTGGCGAACAATACAAAGAAACATTTAAAACTATAGTTGAAAAATGGTTGAAATGATGAATTAACATTTTCCGAAAAGTCTCAGCGAGACATCATATTTGTAGAAAATTAATACATATTGGCAGCAGAACCCTATCAGGGTGAAATATTTCTTGTTGAATATCGCTCTGATGGAGCTTTAACAATACGATATAAAATAACTATAAATATGACACTCCGATGGAGTTATTTTTTTAAACATCTTATAAAAAAAATTGAATACAAGCACTTTGATATATTTTAAACCCCAAATAAATCTAAATATCACATGGAAAAAAGATCAAACAAATATTATCTGACTTTAAGCCTGAAAGAATACGCAAACGGCGAAACAGAACCAGCCAAAGAACTTGGATTAGAATTTACTAATCACGATGAAATATTTGGCATTATTGAAAGAATAAGAGCGAAAAACATTTTTGAAAGTGATTCTGAAGCTGCACAATTTGCACTTGGATTGAAATTGTTTAGCGAAATAAAACTAAAACATCGTAACAATCCACTTTTTGAAGAACTCAACGAAGTGTTTCCAGTTTTTATGAAGAAATTAAAAAGTTTATAAAATAAAAAGTGCTGAGTCAGATGATTCAGCACTTTTTTAAATTAACCACTATTACAAATTATATCTCTTTTAAAACCTCAGGATATTTCTGGTAAGTTTCCCAAAGCAATTCTCCAAACAATGTATTTGACCAGGCAAACCAGGATCTCGAAAAGTTTTTAGGATTGTCTTTATGAAACGATTCGTGCATAAAACCGGTATCACCATGCGTGGTTTTCAGCATTTTGATACATTCTTTTATTTCCTGCGGATTTGAACTTGTCAGGGCTTTCATGGTGATTGACATCGGCCAAATCATATCCATTCCTACGTGCGGTCCGCCAATTCCTTCGGCAGCAGAACCTTTAAAGAAGAAAGGATTTTCTTTTGACCAGACAAAATTTCGCGTGTTTTGATAAATAGGATCTTTTGCATCAATAGCATTTAAATACGGCAACGAAAGCAAACTTGGCACATTCGCATCATCCATTAAAAGGTGATTTCCAAAACCGTCAATTTCAAACGCATAAATATCCCCATGTTTGGGATGTTTTACAATACCGTGCTCTTGTATTGCTTTTTCTACTTCAACACCCAAGGCTTTTAATTCTTCCGCTAAAGCGTTATCTTTTTTGATTTCGCGCATCATTTCTGAAGATTGTTTTAAACTAACCGCCGCAAAAAAGTTAGACGGAATCAAAAATGAAAATACCGTAGCATCATCACTCGGCCTGAAAGCAGAGCAAATTAAACCAACCGGATTCACCGGATATCCGTACCCTTCAAGAGCGCGTGTATCCGTAGCTTTTGAAGTTTCTCTTTGAAAATGATACGCACCTTTATCTTTCTTTTGCTGCTGATCTTTAAAAACTTTCAGAATTTCCTGAATCGCTTTTTTCCAGTTTTCATCAAAAGGAGAAACATCTCCGGTCGTTTTCCAGTAATTATAGCCTAACCTGATTGGATAACACAACGAATCGATCTCGTATTTTCGTTCGTGAACGCCCGGTTTCATATCGGTTAAATCCGTTGTCCACTCCCCTTTTTTATTCGGATCATTATAGAACGCATTTGCATACGGATCTTTCAAAATGTATTGCGTTTGTCTGTTGATAACGCCGGCAATCAGATTTTTTAGTTTTTCATCTTTGGCTACAAAAGCCATATACGGCCAAACCTGAGCCGAACTGTCTCGCAGCCACATCGCATCAATATCGCCTGTAATTACGTAGGTATCCGGTCTTCCGTTTTGCACAGAATACGTTACCGTTGTGTCAAGTGTATTGGGGAAACAGTTGTTGAACAACCACGAAAGTTCCTGATCTTTTACATTTTTTGTAAACTCTTTTATGGCATTTTCAATGATAGTACTTTCAAAATTTCTTTTGCCTTTTAAAGGTCTTACAACCGGAAAATCTTTTAATGAAAATGATAATTCGTTTGCAAACAATTCAGATGGATTAACTAACATTAAACTTCCAAATAAAGCTGAATTTCTAATAAATTTTCTTCTTTGCATAATTGTATTATTTTTCGGTTGAAAGAGAATAAGGGAAATCTGTTTTTGCAGTTCCTCTGTTTTTATTCGCCGTATTGCTCATTTCAAAATCAATTGTAGCGCCTTTTAATAATGCCGAATGGCTTAAAAAGTTGTTAGTATCCGCTTTTCCGTTGAATTTCATGCTTTTGATATACTTGTTTTCAGCATTATTTTGAGGCGCATTGATCGTAACTTCTTTTCCGTTTTGCAATTTCAGTTTGATCGTTTTAAACAATGGCGCACCAATAACATACTGATCGCTCGCAGGCGTTACAGGATAAAATCCTATCGCTGAGAAAACATACCAGGCTGAGGTTTGTCCGTTATCTTCGTCTCCGCAATATCCATCAGGGGTTGGTTTGTACATTCTGTTCATGGTTTCTCTTACCCAATATTGCGTTTTCCAGGGTTCACCTGCATAATCATACAAATATGTCATGTGCTGAATAGGCTGATTTCCGTGTGCATATTGTCCCATATTAGCAATTTGCATTTCTCTGATTTCGTGAATCACACTTCCGTAATAACTTTCGTCAAATACCGGCGCTAATGAAAACACTTTATCCAACTGACTTACAAAAACTTCTTTTCCGCCCATCAAATCAATTAAACCCTGCATATCATGAAAAACCGACCATGAATAATGCCAGCTGTTTCCTTCTGTAAAAGCGTCTCCCCATTTAAACGGGCTAAAAGGTGCCTGAAATTTTCCGTCCTTGTTTTTTCCTCTCATCAAATTATTCTCAGAGTCAAAAAGATTTTTATAATTCAAACTGCGCTTTTTGTAAATATCTGTTTCAGATTTTGGTTTATTCAAAGCAACTCCTAATTTGTAAATAGCAAAATCGTCGTATGCATATTCTAATGTTCTCGCAGCATTTTCGTTGATTTCTACATCATAAGGAACATATCCTAACGAGTTGTAATAATCAACACCCAAACGCCCTACCGCTCTTAAAGGCCCGGCATTATTAGCTCCGTGAATCAAGGCTTTGTATAAATTTTCGATTTCAGGATTCTTTTTGGTTTCGCTTTTCAAATACGCTTCAGCCACAATCGAAGCCGAGTTATTCCCCACCATAATATCTCTTAAACCCGGACTTGCCCATTCCGGCAACCAGCCACTTTCGTTATAAGCATTCGATAAACCTTCCTGCATTTGTTGGTTTAATTCCGGATACATTAAATTTAAAAAAGGATATAAAGCCCTGAAAGTATCCCAAAAACCGGTATCTGTAAACATATATCCCGGCAAAATTTTTCCGTTATACGGACTATAATGCACTACTTTTCCTTGAGCATCAAACTCATAGAATTTTCTCGGAAAAAGAAGTGAACGATATAAACTGGAGTAAAAAGTGGTGAATTGTTCTGCCGTTCCTCCTCCTACTTTGATTCGGCTTAACTCTGTATTCCAGACATTTTTACCTTTTTCTTTTATTTGGTCAAAATTGTCTTTGCCCAATTCGTTTAAGTTTCTTTCTGCTTGTTCGTAACTAATAAAAGATGAAGCCACTTTTGCATTAACTTTTTCTCCTTTTGAAGTTTTAAATCCGATAACTGCTCCGGCATGATCTGCCTGAGTTTCTAAGGCGTCTAACAATTTATCGCCATCAAAAGTTTTGGTTACGGTGAAACTTTTATCAAAAACAATCACAAAATAATTCTTGAAATTCTCCGGAACTCCACCGCTATTTTTAGTCGTATATCCAATGATTTTATTTTCGTTTGGAATAATTTTTACATATGAACCTTTATCAAAAGCATCGATAACTACATAAGCATCATCCGTTTGCGGGAATGTAAATCTAAATCTTGCGGCTCTTTCTGTTGGTGCAATTTCAGTCGTTACATCATGATCTGCCAGATAAACACTGTAATAATAAGGCGTTACAATTTCTGATTTATGCGAAAACCAGCTTTCTCTTTCGTCTTCTTTAAAACGCAATTTTCCTGTAATTGGCATAATCGAAAACTGTCCGTAATCGTTCATCCACGGCGATGGCTGATGCGTTTGTTTGAACCCTTTTATTTTTTTAGCCGAATACGTATACGCCCATCCGTCTCCCATTTTTCCCGTTTGCGGTGTCCAGAAATTCATCGCCCAGGGCATCGCAATTGCCGGATAGGTATTTCCGTTAGAAAGTGTATGATCAGAGTCACTGCCAATTAAAGGATTTACCCAATCGATAGGTTTTTCGACATTGTTTATAATACCTTCTTGTGCCGATGCGCATTGAAAGACAAAAAAGAGGGCTACTGATTTAATTAAGAAATTTTTCATGTGCATGATTACAGTTTTACTGAAGATTTTGACACTTTAAGCCTCACAAAAAGAGTCTGGAAATTAATAATAAAATAGTTTATTTTCGAATTAGTAAGAATTTTAAATCGGTATAAAGCCAATTCAAAAATACTAAAGCAAACATACTAAAACGTTTTAGCAAAAACAAAACTTTTTTCGTTTTAAATAATTTTTGCGTTAATTAATGAGTATAATCTTAATTTTAGGAGTGATATTATATTGAATTACTAATGGTAAGTAAAAAATCCAGATTAAGGTTGGGATGAAAATGGAACGCGGATGACACGGATTCGCTAAAGCGATAAGGCGGATTTAAACGGATTTTTTTAGTCTTTGGGAGGAACGAAGCAATCTCACTTGCTTGGTCACACATATTTCGCATAGAGGGAATGTGTAGTCCCTACGGGACAAATTTTCGATGTGAATCTTTTTTCTACCAACATTTAACCTCTACGAGGTACACTCTGCCACGAATTGAAATTCTAGTACAGATAAAATTGCATACCATTTTAAAAACATTTAAATATCTAATAGCTATACTCCGTCAGGAGTTAAATCTTGGTAGAAAACAATATCAACCCAACGCCAAATGTCCCGTAGGGACTACACATTACCACAAATGAAAAAAGTGTCTAATGCAGCTAGTGAGATTGCTTTGCTCTTCGCAAGGATTTACTTCGGGATTAGTCACTTTGCAACAAAACATTTTGTGCTCATTGTTGCGTTCCTTCGACTTCTCTCAGGATGACGAAAATGAGTATAAAATTCGCGCAAATCTATTCAAATCCGCGTCATCTGGGTGCTATTATTTTAACTTCTCTACAGAAGATTCTCTGATTTTCAACTCTGCTTGAAGGAGAATGTTTTTTGTTGGTTCTTCTTTTAGGTCTTTGCGTTTTAAAAGTGGTAATAAAAGCTTCATTAATTCGGTGCTTATTTCTACTAATGGCTGTGAAACAGCTGTAATTGTTGGCGTGTAGATTTTGAAAAGTTCATTATCATCAAAAGTAATGATCCCTAAATCCTGAATTAAATGCGGTGCATTTTCTTTAAAAACTTCTAAACCTGTTTGTGTAAGGTAGTTTGTTGCAAAAAAAACAGCATCTAGTTTTTTAGATTTTTCGATGAAGTTTTTAATGAATTCCTTCGATTTTCCATCGCTGGTTTCGTTATACGGAATCTTAAGGACTTGAGGTTTTAACCTGAAGTTTGAAATTGCTTTTTCATATCCTAATAAACGATCCTGCATTTGGGTCTGGTCAGAATCTGTGGTGATGAAAGCAATATTTTTAAAATTGTTGTCAATAAGGTGGCTTGTTGCTTTAAAAGTTGCATCTTCATTATCTATTACAACGCTATTGCAATCTAAACCAGCAAAATATCTATCTAAAAGAACAACCGGAATATTTTCTTCAATTAACTCTGCAATGGTCGATTTTATTCCCGGAGACGGAACAATAATAAATCCGTCGACTTGCCTGAATTTGAAAATACTGATTAATTCTATCGATTTTTCGTCGTCGTTTTCGTTACTGCAAAAAATAACTTTATATCCTTTTTCATAGGCAATATCTTCAATGATACGGGCTAATTTTGAGAAGAAACTATTTGAAATATCCTCAACCATAAAAACCAAAATATTCGATTTTCCGGTTCTAAGACTCTGGGCAATCTGATTGGGTTTATAATTGACTGCTTTTGCGTAATCTAATACCTTTTGTGTCAACTCTTTCGAAATGTGTTTTTCTTTGGCTTTTCCGTTTAAAACAAAAGAAACAGTGGTAACTGAAATGTTAAGATTTTCTGCAATAGTCTTTATAGATACTGACTTTTTTTTCATTCTAAAGTTATAAAAGATATTAAAATTATTTGCTCAATGCTTTCTTTTAATAAAAACATTGAGCAAATAATGGTCAAATATAGGAAAACTAATTTTAGAAGATTAATAATAAAAACTCAACAAACAATAGTATTTTAACAGTAAAAAAAGAATTTAATGCCTTTTTATGGAGTCGTTTTTAATATGTTTTCATATTTTCACTCTTTATTTTATCTTCCAAAATCATCCTGAAGACGTACGATATCGTCTTCATCCGATGGATTTTCAGGATCTGTATGCTGCCAAATTTCAGCAACAATTCCCCATGAATCCAAACCAATTAAGCGGTGGCGTTCTCCTTTGTCCATCTGGATAAAACTATCAACTGTTAATTCTTTTAATTCTCCTTCTTCGTCTGTATCGCTGATTTTAACGCCAACCGGACCAACTAAAACTTTCCAGATTTCGGCTCTTCTAAAATGATATTGCCACGATAAACGCTTATTTGGTGCAACAATTAATATTTTTGGACTTAGTTTATTGGTAATCTGAATGTCAGACAAATTTAAATGCGGAAAAAACTTTGCTGCAAAAGCACTTGCCTGGGTTTCATCAATTACAAAAAAACCGCCCCAGGGCCTTGTGTGGTCCTGCGCAACAACTTTAAAATTCTCGTTTGCTAAAAATTTTGCAATTTCCTCAAAAACTGCTGGTTTCTCCTCATTGTTTGAAATAGTAATACTCATTTTGATTCTAATTTTAATGATTATAACTTCCTGTTTTTCTTCTTAAAAATTAGGAAGTTCTTCTTTTATTCTTTCCCAAAAAACTTCATTGAACATATAACTTGACCCAATAATACTTGATTCTTCCGTGTTTTCGAGAATTGTAATGGAGATTTCAATCCCGTTATTTTTCCAGTTCTGAAGCACTTTTGGTAAAAAAAGTTCACTGCACTTGGCAATATTGCCACCTAAAACTAATAAATCTGCATTAAATTTCAAAATATATGGCAATAGAAAATCACTTAAATTAGTAGCAAATTCATCAAATATCTTAGCCGAATGTTCATTTTTGATGCTGGCAATTTCCTTAACGCCATCCGTACTTTTTTGACCGCTATATTGTTCGTATTTCTTTAAAAACCATCTTGTCGAAAAATAATCATCGGCAATAGTATTTTTAAAAGGTTTATCCCAAAGACAGCCGTTTTCAGGAACATCATCGCTATTTATTACTGGAATTACATCATTTAAAAATGAAGCTCCAAAACCGGTTCCTAATGTTATTGCGATTACTTTTTGATCTGCTCCGCCGCCTTTTTGATTCAGCGCGCTTCCAATTCCGAATGAAGTAGCGTCATTTAAAAACCTGAAAACAACATTTTTATTGTCTAAATAATCGGCTAATTCTAAAGGAATATCCACGTTATAAAGCGATTCGTATTTGTCATTGCCTTCAAACATGGCAATTCCGGTTTCGTACTGAAATGGTCCGGGCATCGAAAACGCAATTCCAATTGTTTCGTCAACCTTTATTTTTTCAAGCGATTGATTGATGATTTCTGCCCATTTTTTCAGAATTATTTCTTTAGCCGCTTTACTGTCAACAGCGCCTCTAAAATAACTTTCGCTAATTATTTCGCGATTTTCCTGGTTAACTGCTGCACTGCTAATATGACTTCCTCCTATATCTACTCCTACTATTATTGACATTTCTACGTTATTTATATTTAATATTTGGGGGATTATTTTATTATTAATTTTATTTTTTTGTTAGCGAAAATGGACGATCAGAATCGTTGATTCCTCTTTTTTCGTTTGGTGTATTTTTCATTTCGAGTTTAAAAATACCTCCGTTTGTCAAATCTCCGTAAGTCAAAAAGTTTTGGGTATATTCTTTACCGTTTAAGGTTGCTGACTGAATGTAAACATTCTCTTTGTTGTTGTTTTTGGCTTCGATTACAAACTTTTTACCGTTCTCTAAATTGATGGTTGTTTTGGCGAAAACCGGACTTCCTAAAACGTATTGATCTGTTCCCGGACAAACGCTGTAAAATCCTAAGGCACTTAATACATACCAGGAAGAGGTTTGTCCCTGATCTTCATCTCCGGGATATCCATTTTCGGTAGAATTGTATAATTTTTCCATGACATCACGCACGTGATATTGCGCTTTCCAAGGCTGTCCAGCGTAATCATACATATAAATCATGTGCTGAATTGGCTGATTTCCGTGTGCATATTGTCCCATATTGCCCACTTCCATTTCAGTCATTTCGTGAATTTTTCCTCCATAAGTTCCCACATTTACCGTGTTTGGACTAGAGAAAACGGCGTCTAATTTTTTGGTAAAATTATCTTCGCCACCTAGTAAATTAATCAAACCTTGCGGATCCTGAAAAACCGACCATAAATAATGCCATGCGTTTCCTTCTGTAAAAGGGCCTCCCCATTCATATGGATCAAAGTTTGATTTCCAGTCTCCGTTTATATTTCTGCCTTCCATGAAACCGTCTTTGGCATTGTAAACATTTTTGTAGTTGTACATTTGGCGTGAAAAAACGTCCTGATAAAACTGATTATCGGTCATTTTTGCCAATTGATATCCGCAGAAATCATCGTATGCATATTCTAAAGTTTTTGCGGTCGCTTCGCCATATTCCGGATAAGGAACGTAACCCAGCGTGAAGTATTCTTTCCAGCCGTGTCTTCCGTTTGACGGACCTTGCGGACCTTTATTTGTGGCTTCGTGATAGTATGCTTTTAATGCTTTTTTAGGATCAAAGGTTCTGAAACCTTTTGCCCAGGCATCTGTCAAAAGTGAAATTCCGTGATTCCCGATCATACTTCCGGCTTCTGCAGGAAATGACCACGAAGGCAACCACCCAAACTGATCGTAAGCATCGACCAAAGCACCCACATAACGCCCGTGCATTTGCGGAGACAATAAAGCGTTTAAAGGAAATTGTGCTCTAAAAGTATCCCAAAAACCAGTATCTGTGTACATGTATCCGTCGTGAACTTTTACATCATACGGGCTGAAATAAATTGGAGATCCGTCTGCTTTTTCTTCGTAGAATTTTCTGGAGAAAAGACTGGCTCTGAACAAACAAGAATAAAAAGTCCTGAATTGCTCTTCGGTTCCGCCTTCTACCACTACTTTTCCTAATTGTTTGTTCCAGACTTTTCTGGCCGCTTCTTTAGTGTCTTCTAATTTTTTGAAACTGCCTAATTCCTGATTTAAATTTTGTTGTGCCTGATCGTAATTTATGTAGGATGAAGCGATTTTTACCTGAACGATTTCTCCATCTTTAAACTGAAGATAAGCGCCTGCTCCTTTTGCTTCTAACGAAAGTTTATCTGATTTTTCACCGTTTCTGTTTTCCCAGGTTCCTTGTGTTTTAAAAGGTTTATCAAACTGAATTACAAAATAGTTTTTCAATTCTTTTACCTGATCAAAGCCTTTTCCGTTTTGTACAAATCCTGTTATGGTTTGTTTTTTAACATCGATTGTAACGCCGCTCATTCCGGTATATCCATCCAAAACAAGAAAGGAAGCCTGATTTTTTGGGAAAGAAAAACGCATGTGAACACCTCTTTCTGTTGGAGACATTTCGGTTGTTATTTGGTTCTCAAACTGAACCTTATAATAATGAGGTTTTGCAATTTCATTGGTATGGCTAAATTTTGCCGCTCTTTTGTCTTCGTTCAATTCTAAAGTTCCGGTTTCGGGCATTAGCGAAAATACCGCGTAATCATTTGACCATGAACTACATTGATGTGCCTGCTGAAAACCTCTGATGGTTTCTTTGAAATATTGGTATTTCCAGCCATCGCCGTTGTTTCCCGTTTGTGGCGACCAGGTATTCATACCAAAAGGCAATGCCGTAGTAGGATACGTATTTCCTTTTGTTAATTCATGTTTAGAATTTGTTCCCTGCAATGTATTCACATATTGGGTCAAATCTAAAGCCTGCGCGTGACCTAAAAATTGTGCTAAAAGAAAAAAGATTAGATATTTATTATACTTCATGTTTTCAGTTTTATTCGTAATTAATTTACCATTTCAGTTGTACGCTGATGCCTTTGCTGTCGTTTTCAAATTTCAAAAGACAGGTTTTGCTGGCTTCATCCCAAGTGGTGGTAAATGTTGTAATAGTTTGTTTGGCATCATTGCTCAAAATTATTTCTGAAGGTTTTGATGGCAAAAGAATACGCATGGCATTCATGGTATTTGATGGACTTTTGGTTAAAAAAGAATAACTGTTTTTTGTCATTTTCTCTTCGTAAACTCTTGAAGCCGCAGCCAAAACCTGAGGTTTCTTTTTATTTTCGATTCTATTTAAATCAAATAAATAAGCTTGTTCTCCGGGATTGATTATTTTTTCTTGTAAAACAGGTAATTCGGGGTCAAAAAGGTCAATAACTTGTCTTTTAATATGTAAAGCTTCTTTGTTCTCATTTTCGTCTAAAACAGCGATAATATCATACGGTCCGCGTTCTAAATAATAGAAATTTTTAAGTTCTAATTTTTCTTTAGGTTTGGCTTTGTGATACGCTTCTGCAACGATATCAAGAAAATCTTTGTCGTTGTTTTTTTCCAAAACCAATTCTTTTGGATTTTTGCGAACTACAAATACATTTCCTTTTCCGTAGGTGTAATTTGTTTTTGAATTATCGACTTTCAGGTTCATTAATTCAAAAAGATGTTCTGATGGCGCTTTATAGGTTTTGCCATCTTTGTTCCACCATTCGGTTACTTTCTGGAACGGATCATCGTCTTTTCCGTAATAAATCAGCATTCCGCCATCTTTTACCCATTTTGCCAAAACTTCATGATTTTTAGCCGAAAGCGGTTTCATATTGGCATAAGACATTACTAAAACTTTGGTGTCTTTTAAACCGGAAACTAAATCCAGATTTTCCATGTGAACGGTTCCAACGGGAATTCCTCTTTTTAATAAAGGCAACGCCATACCGTAAAAATTAGAAAGTGATGGATCTGTATAACCTTCATGAAGCGGAAAACGCTGAAACATAATAGAATTTGCCAATAAAACATTGATTCCTTTGGTTCCGTTTACTTCATTTTTTGAAACCGGCATGTTGTTCAGGGAATTGATCATTACCTGCATTTGGGTTCCGTATGCTTTTGAAAGCGGTTGTCTTTCCTGACCTTCTTCCATTTTAAATTTACCTAAATAAATTCGTGGCGGCCAGGGCATAACTTCATAACTCGCAACTGTTGGGTACATCAATTGAGCGGTAAAAGTGGCCTGATAATTTTTCTTGTAATCGGCCCAGGTCTGACTTCTGTCTTCGATAGGATCTGTCAGGAAAAACATTTCTCTGCCTGTTGGCGCTGTCATTGAAACCATTGAACCGTATTCCAGAAAGGCATTTTCAAAGGTTCTTTCTTTAAAATCTCCGTTAAAATAAACTCTTTCACGAGAAGTTCCTGTCCAGACCTGCGCGATGTATCCGTCCATGTAGGGTAATTGTGCCAGACTGGCTTCAGGACTTACGATTTCCCAGGATGCATAATTGATTAAGGAGTGCGTTGGGACATAACATTTTACTTTTCTGCCAATACTTTGGCTGTATTGATGAACATATTCAAAGACATTTTTCAAGGCATTGAAATACAAATCATATTTTAGTTTTGATGATAAATAGGTCGCTTCCGGAGATTCGTCCTGTGCTTGCCAAGGCGATCCGTAGAACTTTTGCCATTCGTTTTTGAAGGCGTCGCTGTATCCGGCTCTTGCCCAAAATTCAGGTTCTTCGAGATAAATCGCGGTTGATCCTGCGTCGATGGCTTCTTTTACCAAACCTTTTATGTATTCAATATATCCGGCTGTTGGAACCGTGTACGGAACATCTTCACCATGCCAGATAATCTCGCCGTTTTTCATTTTCTGACCTTCGTCAAAATGCTGTTTGCCGTCGTATTTTCCCTTAAAATAATCTTTGTATTGTCCCCAGGCAATACCGGTCATAAACTGAATGGTATAACCGTTGTCTTTCCAGCTTTTGGCTCTTTCCTTAAAGTTTCCTCCGGCATCGTTTATTCCGTAAACAATAGCCGCATCTGCCCTGACATCATAAGCAGGACTCCAGGCATCAGATACCTGGAATACTGTTTTGGGGTCTTTTTTTTGCGCAAATAATTGCGCTGGCAAAACGAAAAGACCTGAAAGGATTATTATTTTAGAATACTTTTTCATACTCTGAATTTTATTTTTGAGCTGCTGGTGGTGCAATTTGCATAATGCCTACAGCACTGCAGGCTTCGAATGACTGAACGGTTAAAACCGGGCAAGGAATATCATAATCACGGAACATGATGTTTCTGTTTTTGTCTCTGTTTCTCCAGGCTACATCACCGTTTTTACGAAGCCAGGTCAGGTATTGATCTTGTCCTCCGTCGTTTACCAATGCCATTGTATATCTGGCAAAAATGGCTTTCAAGACTCCTTGTTCGTTCCAGTCGCCTTCTGCAGGAAGAATTCCTTCTGCGCTTGACATTACGTTTTTAGTATAATCAGCGGCTAATTTTGCATCATTTAAATAGGCTGCGTCTTTCGTTTCTTTATAAAGTGCTACTGCAGCTCCTATACAAGTTCCCTGATTATAGGTGTAATCAGACCAACCCGGATTGTTTCCTATTTTATTATCGGCTACGCGTCCTGTTGTTTTTTCGAATAAATTGTTTTTTGACCAGTCGTAAATGCTTTTTGCTTTATCCAAATAGGCTGCGTCTCCAGTGATTTTGTATAATTCCATTGCTGCAATTACAGTAGGATAATTGATGCAGGTATTTTTTCCTGAATGCTGAAAATCCCAGAACATTCCGCCGTTAATTGGGTCGTATGAACCATTCCAAACATATTCAAAACCTTTGATAGAGTTTTGAAGGTATTCTTCGTTTTTAGTGATTTCATATCCTCGGCTTAATGAGATTACCCACCACATCATATCGTCATAAATAAACCATTTTACTTTGTTGCTGTAATTGAAACCGTCGTATTCTTTATAAGCGCCCTGATAGATATCATTGATCAAAGTCAGGTATTTAGGATCATTGGTACGTTTGTAAGCATCCATGGCAATGTCCCAAAAAATAGCTTGTGTCCAGATCGAACCCAATCCGCCTTTTTCGGTTGTGCTGTAATATAATTTTGCTGTTGGGTTGTAAAACTGTTTGTTGAAAGCTTCATACGCAACCGTTGCATCAGCACCTGTGTAAGGCGTAATATTGGTGGTGTCCGGTGTCCATAAAGGTGGTCCCGTAGGCTCATCATTACTACAGAACGAAAAAAGAACGCTCACTAAAACCAGGTAAATTATTTTATATTTTTTCATAATTTTTATGTTTTATTTTTTGGATGTTTTCCATTTTAAAAGTTGCATGTAATATCCTCCCACTACAGATCTGGCTTTGAAGTTTACCGTATGCCCGTCTAAAGTCTGGTGCCAATCACTTAATGGAACTCTGTCAGGAGTTTCGTTTGCATAATCCCAAACTGGGTTAACGATTGCATCAAAATCTTTTTGATTGTCTGCTAAAGACGCTGACCATATGATCCAGTCTGTTTTGGTATAATTTTCACGGCTGTCTAATGGCATACCGTATTTATTTTGTTTGGTTAAATAATACGCAACTTCCGTTTTTCTAACACTTTCAGGAAAAACATTCAGATCCAGAATCGTGTCCCAAGCCAGGTTGTATTTTTGACTCCAGGTTCCCGGCTTTCCAAAAGCTAATGTGTAATGGTCATTATCTTTGGCTAAATCCACCCATTTTAGCGCCATTTCTTTTGCAGAAGCACTAAATTCCTGTTCTGTTTTTTTATCGCCTAACATTCCTGCTAATTTTCCGTAAGCGGCTAATGCTTCGATTGCTTTTATTGAAAGATTGGCGTTGCGCGCTAAATGTCCCGCAAAGTCATCTGTTGATAATTGATTTTCAGGATCAAAACCACTTTTCTTTAAATAGTTTGCCCATGTTGTCAGGGTTTCCCAGTGTTTTTTAGCATAATCTGCATTTCCTTCCTGCTGTGCGATTGCGGCAACCACAACAATTGCATTTCCGGCTTCTTCAACTGGCATATCTTCACCATAAGTTTGTCCGGTTGCAATTGGGTATGTTCCTAAATCGTGCGATGGGAACGGTTTTTTCCATTTTCCGCTTTCGCTGTAATAGAAGATTCCGTTTAGCATTCCTTCCATTAATTTCGGGTTGTAAAGCAAGAATAACGGTGATGAAGGATACGTTAAATCGACTGTATTGATTGATCCGTTACTGTGATTTTCTTTCGATAAAAAAAGAATATCGCCGTTTGGAGCCTGAGTAATCGAATGCGCTGCGATGGCTTGTCTGTATGCCAAAATACATAAATCAGCATATTTTTTTCCGCCGGCTTCTGTAGCATCTGATAATAATTTTGCATCAAATTTTTCGGTTTTTCGGATGATTCTTTTGTAAGCTGAACTGGCATCTGAAAGTGCTTCTTCAATTGTTTTTCCGTCTTTTTTCCACCACGGTTTTAATGGAGTATCAAAATAGTTTACGGCAAACAATTCGTCGTAACCCATCAGGAATACTTGTTTTTTTACTTTACTTCCCACATTTCCAAGATCAACTATGGTATTCAAATATAAATTAGTTCCGTTTAGATTGTTAACTTCTGATGCTATTTTGGTACTTAAAAAAGGCTCAAAACCACCGTTTGCTGATGAAATATATTGTTTTACATCTTTAGAAGATTTAGTCGCAACATAAGCATATCCCCAATCAATTCTAAGATCATCGCCTTTCTTTTGAAGCACTGGCTGTTCTGTAGTTCCGGCTTTTAAAATCGCTAAATTATTCTGCGTGTAACGTGAAACTTCTACTTCCTGCGCCGGAGAATCTACGGCCAATGAACTTGAAGCACCTAAATAAACCTGAACGCTGTGTTTTTTATCATCTTTTGATTTTACTGCAACTGAAATATAACTTACAGGACGGCTTAATATTTTTAAATCATTTAATAAAAGCGGTGATGTAAAGGTTACATTTAGTTCTGCTTTTCCGCAATCAAAAGTATATTTTGTGTTGGTAGCTTCCAGGGAAACATTGGTTTGATTTGCCTGATGAATGGTTACATTTCGCATCGAAACATCTTCGGTTACTAAACCTGCGTCAAGCCATTGTCCGCCTGCGGTATTTTCGATATGAACGGCTAATACATTTCCTTTTGCTTTCAGTTTTGCAAGTACAGCAGATTCAATGTTGATGTATTTGTACTGATGTTTCCATCCGGTTACGTCATAAATTTTTTCTCCGTTAAGGTAAACCTGAATATCATCGTCATGGCGCAGTTTCAGGAATAATTTACTGAAGTTTTTATCCTTTAAATCAAAGGTTCTTCTTGTCCAAAGGTTTCTGGATTTCCAGATGGTTTTGGCTTTTGATTCTTCATCTGTAAAAGGCGCTTTTCCGGTTTTCCATGCAGCATCATTAAAATCAGAATTTTTCCAGTCAGATGACGGAGCTTCTTCCGAATATTTTACGCTGTAATTTTCTTCATCGGCTGTAGCCAAAACTGTTTTATAAGCTGTTGATTCTACACCAAGAAAGCGGTACACTTCGCCATCTATTTTGATTAATCCGGTCAAAGACTGCTCTGCTCCTGTCCAGTGCTGGGTTGCCATGGTATTTAACTGATTTCCGGCAGACCATACACTCTGATAAGGCGTGTGCGTGATTAAAGGATAAGAAGGCGCTCTTAATATCTGAGCATTACTGGTCGTGATTGCTGTAAAAGCAAGGGTTATAATCGAGATATATTTTTTTATCATTATAATGTATTGTTGAAATTTTACTGATTATGCAATATTGATTTTGAAAATAATTTTAATATTTAAGAGATTGGAGCATTCTGACTAACCAGGCCAGAATGCTTATCAATCATTACTAAACTTAATTAACTAAACCTTTATTTTCTAACATAATACTGCCTCCATTCACTGATCTGAATGGCGTCGCTACCGTAATTAGCAGTAATATTTATTCTGTAATATTTGTATGCAGTTGTGTTGTCTACGACAAATTCTCTGGTTTGATTTCTTCCGCTGAAAACCTGATTGGTTCTTTTGTCTAAAGATGTCCATGTTGAACCGTCATTAGAACCTAGAAGTTCCCAGTTTTTAGCATCTCTGTCCGGTGCATCATTACCGGATGTAAAGTTATACTTGTTTACTACTGCAGCTTCTATAAGTTCCTGCTGCATCCAGAAATTAATATTATTGGTATCTAAACCTCCAACTAAAAACTTAGAATTTAAGTCATTGTCAATTAATTTTAGAGATCCTTCGCCTCCTTGCGCTCCATTTCCGTTGTCTTTGCTTACGGTTAATGTTGCTCCGGTTGTTAAATCTGTAATGTTTACAACTGGTGTAAATGGATAATTTAAGGTTGGAAAATCAGCGCGGGCGTCTAATAATTGTTCCTGCCATTCGTCATTCCATCCAAAAGCTGCTTCGGCAAGAGGCTGTAAATCGTCTCCTGTTGCGCCGCTAAAAAAGTGAACAAATTCTCCCATATTCATATCATGCGCATATACATTACCGTTTGTTGGGTAAAATTGTGCCGTAAGTTTAAAGAAGTTTCCCAGTGCTAAACTTCCGCCGTGATCTTTATAAATTGGCATGTACCAATCTTTAAACCAATTGGTGTTTTCTTTTGGAAAAGTTTCTGTTTTTGCATTGTAAAGTGCTGCAATACGATCTGCATCTGTTTGCATTTGCAAATTGGTGTAAATATCATATAAGAAGATTTGCGAAAATGTATCTCCCCAAATTGCTTTTGCAGGAGAACCGTTTATTCCTTTTGCAGAAGTTTCAACAATCTGACTGATTGCAATAAGCGGATTATCGATGTTGTTTCCTTTCATTTCATAACCATCAAAGGCAATGTCGAAGATGCTTCTGTTTCCGCTTTCGCTGTTAAAAGTCGTTCCTACATAAGTTGCGCCTTTGCTTTTGTCATGAAAAACAGCATATAATCTGTTGTCTCCGGCAAAATCTCCGTAAGTCGCAGTTACTTGTTTCCAGGTATTTTTGAAAAAATCATTTGGCCAATCCAAAGGTCTTTTTACATCATTATCATAATAAATGGCCACATTTTTATCAAAATACTGACGGTATAATTTATCAGTGTGATTGCTCCAGTTTTCGTTAATTTCTCTTGGAGGCGCTCCCGCGGGATCTGAGTTTACAATTGCATCCGGCATTCCTTCGATAATCGAAGAATCGTCGTCGTTGCAAGAGCAAAATAAGCTTGTAACAAAAATTAATGAAATAATTTTTACGATATTTTTATTCATAGTTTTACGTTTTAAAGGTTATTTAAGCGCTGTTTATTATAAGAAAAACAGCGCTGTAAAATACTTAGATTACCATCCCGGGTTTTGAATTAACTTGGTATTTGTGTTCAATTCTTTTTGTGGTATTGGCCATAAATAATGTCTTTGATTGAAAACCCTTTGTTCAAAAACTACGCGTTTGTAAAAGTTATTTTCATCTGTTGCGTTAATATCCATTCCGTGAAAATCACCTGCAAATTTTGTGATTGCTTCTTTCCAACGGCGAACATCAAAATAACGCACGTTTTCGAAAGCAAGTTCTACCCTGCGCTCTTTATGAATGGCGTCACGCATTTGTGCCTGACCTCCCGGAATATCCAAACCTGCGTCACCATATTGTGGAATTCCTGCTCTTTCTCTGATTTTATTCAGGTAAATTAAAATATCAGGATTTGAAGGATCTGACTCGTTTAAGGCTTCTACATAATCCAAATAGATTTCTGCAAGTCTCAACATTGGTATACTTCTGTTGGTATTATTTTTATTACCTGTAATCATTGTTTTTCTAACCATATAACCTGTTGGGCTATAATCGTTTGAACCTACTTTACGTCCTGAATTTCCACCGTACCAGGTAGCGGTTATAATGTTTCCGAAATCTCGGTTTAACCAAAGACTTTCATTATAGGTAACTCCTACATAAAATCTTGGTTCTCTGTTTGCCCATTGATTGTAGGTATTTCTTTTTTGGAAATCATTTGGAGATTGAAAATTAGAGAAACCAGTTTGCTGGTAACCTGAAGCCGGATCATCTATAGAACGACCGTTTGCTGTAAAATAAGCATCAACCATTTCCTGCGTTACCGCTAGTCCGCCTGCTCCGTGTACTTCATCAGGATATCCTGCGTGATAAGGCGTTACATCATAATGATACGAGATTCCGCCACGAGGACGTGCATAAATCATTTCCTTGTTCCAGTCTTTCAACATTACATCACGAGTTGATAAATAAGGATTGTAAGATCCGTCTGAATTGTATTCTTTGAATAAATCATAAGTGGTAGGAACATATTCGTCAATGAAAGCTTTTGCTGCATTTGCTGCTAATTTCCATTTGTTTACGTCTACAGTCTGAGGAATAAATTGCTGTCCTTTTTCGTCTACAAAACCTGAATAATCAGTGTTTCCGTTAAACAACGGACTTGCATTTAGTAATAACACTTTTTCTTTTATTGCTAAAGCAAAAGGTCTGCTCATTCTTCCTGCATTATCATCTGTAAAAGAAACTGTTTTTAAAGCCTCTGCTCCAATATTCAATTCGCTTACGATATAATCCACACATTCCTGCATGCTATTTCTGTGCAAATTAAGCGCATTTAGATCTGCATCAACCGGAACCGGTTTTTCTCCCATAAGGATAACCGGACCGTAAATTCTAATTAAATTATAGTACCAATACGCTCTTAAAACTCTGGCTTCGGCTGTATATTGATTGGTTCTGTCATCTGTACAATCCGAACATTTATTGATGTTTTGGATTAAGGTAGAACAATCTCTGATTCCTCCGTAAAAGTTAGACCATTGATCGTAGGTTTCGCCACTTGTAGCATTCCAGTCTCCGATGTCCATAAAGTTTCCGAAGTGAAAGGATACCCAGTATTCGGCTTCATCAGAGGCTCCTAACCACGGACCTGAATGCGAATTTGTATCTCTTTGATCTAATTCACTTGGAACGCGTGAATAGATGTTTGCCAAATATTTTTCTACAGTGCTTCTTTGAGAAAAAGTTTCATCGAACGTTAGACGATCGTCCGGAACCTGATCTAAAAAATCATCATTACAGGAAAAGAATAAAAGTCCCGCAAATATTAATATTAATTTTTTCATCACTTGATTATTTAAATATTATAGTATTTGTTTTTTATTAGAATTGTACGTTAACACCAACTGAAACTGTTGTAATGTTTGGATATGCTCTACCATTGCTTGAATTTAACTCCGGATCCCACATTTTGAAATTTGAGAACGTTAGTAAATTTACCCCTCTGATATAAAATCTTGTACTTGATATACTTGCTTTATTTGAAATGCGGGAAGGAAGATTATATCCTATTTCTGAAGTTTTTAGCCTTAAGAAACTAACATCTCTTAACCACCATGAACTTATTTGTGTGTTGTTGTTTTGTCCAATTCCGGAATCTCCGTAAGATAATCTTGGATAAGTTGCATAAGCATTATCACTATCAGGAGTCCAGCGATCGATTGCTGCTGTGTATAAATTTCCGATTCCGCCACCGCCTACGAAAGGCTGAACTGATTCTCCGTTAAGCATAATATCAGCATCTGATTGTCCCTGGAAAAACAAACTTAAATCGAAACCTTTGTATTCTGCTGTTAAACCAAAACCGTATGTAAAAGCTGGAATATCTCCTTTTCCAATTTGTTTTTGATCGTAAGAATCGATTTTTCCGTCACCGTTTAAATCCGTGTATTTAATATCTCCCGGCATGATTTGTCCAAACTGGGTTGGATATTGACTTCCGTCAGCCGGCGAAATAAATCCGTCTTTGTTGACGTCATCTGCAAGTGTGTACAAACGTTCTGCAACGTAACCAAAACGAGCGTTTAGAGGAGTTCCTCTTTTATCCTGCCAAGGGTAAAGCTGTTGAGGTTCGCCGTTTTCGATAATTTTATTTTTATTATATGTATAAGTTCCTCTAAAAGTCAATTTTAAATCATTAATATTTTGCGTGTAATTAATGCTTCCGTCAAAACCTTTGTTGTCAACAACTCCAATGTTTCCGTAAGGAGAAGCGGCAAGACCAATATAAATAGGCACATCGCCTCTTGGTAAAAATGCTCCTGAAGAACGATCTTTGAATAAGTCAAAAATTACTTTGAAATTATTATTGAAAGCATTTACCTCAATACCTAAATCTCTTTTGCGCGAAGTTGCCCAGGTAACATCTGAACCGTAATACGTTTCACGAATTCCTGATGTATATTGTGGATCTTCTCCAAAATCATATCCTGGCTGACCGTCTTCTACACGGCTTAAGTACGCAAAACGACCTGCTCCTGAAGCGGCTCCAACTTTACCATCTGAATATCTGAATTTCAAATAATTGATCGTTTCTTTAAGAGGAGCAAAAAATTCTTCGTTTGAAACTACCCAACCTGCAGCAAATGAAGGGAAAAACCCGTATCTGTTGTCTGGCGCAAAATTCTCTGAACCGTTGTAACCTCCGTTTATTTCTAAGAAATAACGATCGTTGTAACCGTATGTAATACGACCCGCAAGTCCTTGATTTCTATACGGAATAGATGCTGTAAAATCATTGGCAAAAGCATCAACATAATCGGATCTGTTGAATAATAACAATCCTCCAAAAGTATGTTTGCCAAAAGTACGATCGTAGTTGAAAGAAGTTTCTAAATAAATTCTTCTGTTTCCGCCGTTTGCTCTGCTGTATCCTAAATAATCTGTACCTGCGTAAGTTTGGTTCAAAATTAACTGGCCGTCTTGTGAATATGGCGTGTTTTGATCTACAAAATAAGTGCTTGGTCTTTTTCCTCTGTTTACGTTTTGCTCGTTGTACGCATCAAAAGCAAACATTCCTGTCCAGGTGAATCCTTTTGTTATAAAACCTAAGTTTTGAGTTAATCTTAAATTTGAGTTGATCTGGTTTTTGGTATTTACTTTATATCCTCTTAAAGCTGCTTGCGCATAAGGATTAAATACGGATGTTGGTCCTTTACCCGGAATAAAACCTCCGGGATATAGTACCGGAAAATCAACCGGAGAAGCCTCAAGTGCTGCACTATAAATAGCATCTGCTCCTACTTCTGGATAATTTCCTTCAGAAAGATAGCCACGAACGCCAAGTGTCATACTTGTTGTTTTGGTAATATCAATGTTTAAGTTTGTTGTAAAATTGTATCGTTTAAAACGTGTATCCGAATCGTAACTTTCTGTATCACTTGTTTTAAACAATCCTTTTTCGTCATAATATCCTAACGAAACGTAGTATTTAGCGGCTTCAGCCCCACCACTTACGTTTACGGTTGCCTGACGGTTTCTTCCGTATTTGTTGTAAACAGCGTCTAACCAATCTACATCCGGATATAATAGCGGGTCGTATTTTGTTGCGGTACGGTTTATGGTTTCTTCCGAATATCTGGGCTGTTGTCCTCTCGTTACCAAAGCTTCATTTGCCAAACGCATATATGTAACGCCATTAACCAAATCCGGAACTTTGGTAAAAGATGTAATTCCTTCGTTGTAGTCAACCATAATTTGAGGTTTTCCCACTTTACCTTTTTTAGTTTCGATCAGGATTACGCCATTTGCTCCACGAATACCGTATACAGCTGTAGCTGATGCATCTTTTAAGATAGAAAACGAAGCAATATCTATCGGGTTCAAATCGTCTATGGCGCGCTCAACTCCATCTACTAAAATAAGCGGACTGGAACTGCCAAATGTAGAAATACCACGAATCCATAAATCGGCACTATTACTGCCCGGAAGTCCTGAACGCTGTACGCCTGTTAAACCGGAAATTCTACCGGCCAGCATTGTGCTTACGTTTGCAACAGGCTGTTTAAGCTCGTTAACATCTATAGTGGACTGAGCGCCAACAACGCTTACTTTTTTCTGTTTACCGTAACCCACTACTACAACTTCATTTAGTGAGTTTAAGTCTGAAAGTAACTGAACATCGATAACTTGTCTATTTCCAACTTCTGTTTCAACCGTTTTTAGTCCCGTATAATTAAAAACTAAAATGGCATTCTTAGAACTTACTTTGATGGTATAACTTCCGTCAAAATCTGTTTGAGTTGCGTTTGTTGTTCCTTTTTCTACAATATAAACTCCCGGTAATGATAATTTATCAGCGTCAAGAACGGTTCCTTTGATGGTAATTGGATCTTGTTGAAATGCTATTTTGGCTGCAGAAACTGTGTTAATCATGCAAGATGAAATAAGTAAATACATCAAAGCAATTTTATGCACTTTCAATTTACTGTGGACCGTAAAAAGACCTGTGCATTTTAATTTAAAAACAGTTTCTAAGAAATCTTTCGTTTTCATATAATGTCTGTGTTATTAATTTTTTTTGGTTAGTATTTGGTTAGTATCAAGTTAATGTTTCGTTAACATGACAAACATACTAAAACGTTTTAGTAAAAAAAATATAATTTCACATAAGCCTGTTTTTTTTCGTTTTTTTTACATAAATCATTATTTTGATGATAATTATCTACTAAATCGTTTTATTAAAAGCCAAAAAGCGGATTTTTAACATCAAAAAACAAGTCTTAAAATTATTAGAAAATAAAAAATTATAACAAAAAGATTACTAAAACGTTTTATGTTTTCATTATTCGCAATATGAAAACAAAATTTTGTTTATACTATTGAAAAATACGTATAGAAATGTGGAATATGAAATACCAATAAATCGTGCAGAAAATTTTACAAAACCCTAAATCCTAAAACAGAAGAATTTGAGCATAAAAAAACGCCTCAATAAATGAGACGTTTTGTTTAACTATTTAGGATAATATAGTCGTTATGCTTTTGCTTTTCTTTTTACAGTACAGCCAATTTCTTTTGTTTCGGTTATTGCAGGTTTTTGATTGTTTTGCAAGGATGAAATAACATCTTCAACATACTTTGTTTTTTCTGTTTTTGTTCCTTCAGGATCGTTATCAATTGCTCCGGTATATTCTATAGTTGTTCCTTTTCCTGATTTTGAAACTATAAAAAGATGTGGTGTATGTTTTGCACCGTATAAATCTGTAATCACTTGTCCCTGATCAAATAAGTATGGGAAAGAATATTTTTTTTCTTTTGCCAAATCCTGCATTTTATCAAACGTATCTGCTTTTGATGCTTCAGGATCATTTGGATTAATGGCGATTACCGGATATCCTTGTGGTTTAAACTTTTTGTCAAGATCAATAATTCTCTGCTCATACGCTTTTGCATATGGACATGTGTTACAAGTAAATACGACAATAAAACCTTTTGCTTTTGGGAAACTCTCAAAAGAAACTTCTTTATTGTCTACGTTTTTAAGTTTAAAATCCGGCGCAGCTTGTCCGGCTTTTAATGTTGCTGTTTGTGCCTGAGAAAGCAGTATATTAAATAAAAAAAGGGTAAAAGTAATAATGACGTTTTTCATAATTTATAGTTTTTTATATTCAGTTAGTAATTGTTCGTAGGTAAGTTCGCTTTCGATAAATTTTCGTTTATCGTTTTTGATGAAGATTGTCGCCGGAATACTTCCCGACCATGCAGGATCTATTCTGTCGATATATTCTTGTGGATTGCTTTCATTTAAAAGAAAGACTTCATTTTTAAGGTTTTTTCTTTTCACAAATGGAACAACAGCAGATTCTAATTTTGATTTAAAATCAACGCTTACTAGCAAAACAGCCAGTTTCTCCGATTTATGTTCCAGACCAAGCTTTTCGAAATTGGGCAATTCCTTAATACAAGGTGCGCACCAGGTTGCCCAAAAGTTGACAACGTATGTACTGTCTTTTCCGTTTTTGATTCTTTCTGTTAATTGATCGACGTTAATCAATTTTACTTTTTGGCCATAAGATGTTGCCGAAAAAGCCAGAAAAAGAAAAAGACCTGTTTTAAAAGCGTGGATTTTCATTCGTAATGCTTTATTAATTTGTTCCTTACAAATATAAAGGAATGAAAAAGTATTTTTTGTTAATAAAAGTTTAATGGTTTTAGATTTTTAAAAACTTCTATAATTTGATTTTTTTGCCTTGATGGAAAGTATTACAAGAGTGATGGTTTATGGAAACAGCAGAGATTTTATAAACTATGTTGTAATTCTTTTTATTTTAATTAATTATGGTTTACCATAATTTAGTTATAAAAGCTTTCTTTATGTTTGTAAAGAAGTAGACTATTTATTTAAAAAAGAATAACTATTTGAATCTAGAAATTTGAAAAGCATATAACAATTCAATGGCAGAAAAAATTATAAAAAAGATTGTAAAAATAGAGGACCTTATTTTTTCGCAAAACCTACACATTCCGGATTATCAAAGACCTTATAAATGGACCGTTCAAAATGTAAATCAGTTAATTGATGACATCTTATTGTATAATGATAAAACGGCTTATCGATTGGGTACGATTGTTCTGCACAATGATAGTAAACATTTAAATATCGTTGACGGACAGCAACGTTTACTTACACTTTCGTTAATCGCTTTTGAATTACTGCGAAATGAAGAATATGCAAAATTGACAAACCTTAATTATAAGTCACTTTCTATTGCTAAGCTAGAATTTCAAATTGAACTTTCTAAGCAAAATTTAAAAAGAAACCAAATTCATATCAGAAGCAGGATCAAAGAGTTTCGAAGAGATGATGTATTATTCTTTTTTAATAAATGCGAATTAGTTTATCTTGAGCTAACCAAAATTTCTGAAGCGTTTCAGTTTTTTGATTCACAAAACAGCAGAGGAAAAGATTTAGCTCCACATGATCTTTTAAAAGCTTTTCATTTAAGAGAAATACCAACTAATAAAGAACAGGAATCTTTAGACTGTGTTGCAAAATGGGAAGAAGTATCAGATGATTTATCTCATGTTTTTGAAAACTATTTGTTCAAAATAAGGCAATGGAGCAAAGGTCGTTCCGGTGTAAATTTTTCGAAAAGTAAAATTGGCGTTTTTAAAGGAATTACTATTGAAAATCCTTATCCGCTCAACTTTGCACATTCTTATGAAATGAATCATTCTTTTGTGGAAAACCACAATAATAATTCCGAAAATCAAACTGATGAAAATAGCATTAACTATCCGTTTCAAATTGATCAGGTAATCTTAAACGGAAGACGTTTTTTTGAATATATCCATCATTATGCCAAGCAAATTGATCGTATAGAAAATGTATACAGTAACGATTTAAAAAAACAAGAAGAATCTATATTAATCCATTTTAATGAAGATTCTGAAATGGCACCAAAAATAATTCATACTTTGAAAACCTATAAAGGAAGAGGCAGAAGAGGCGATAGCTTTTTAAAAAATCTAATGGATTGTTCGTTACTATATTACGTTGATAAATTTGGAGCAAAAAAAATTGATGAAGCATTGGTTAAATCTTTTCTATGGGTTTATAGCGTACGATTAATACAACCAGCTGTTCAAATGCGAATGGTGGATAGTCATGCAACCGATTTTTTAGGTTTTTTTAGGGTAATTAGAGAATCTGTACACCCAAATGAAATTTTACATCGTCGTTTAACACCGGTTACATACGATCCTATTAAAAATAAAATTCAAAATATTGCACCCTTAGTTGGGATATTTGCTGAATTAAATGCATTAAAAAAATAATGGAAGATCCTATAGAATTTAATATCGAGACAATTTTCAAAAAAGAGAATTACATCATTCCGCTTTACCAACGTAATTATGCATGGGAAGAAAAAGAAGTAGTTCAGCTTATTCAGGATGTTTGGGATTATGCCTGTTTTGAGCCTGATTCTAATTATTATATTGGTACGCTCGTGGTTCATAAAAAGGAAATTGATACTGTAACTCATTATTATGAAACTATTGATGGCCAACAAAGGTTAACGACCATAAATATATTGCTAAGCGTTTTAAAAAATGAATTTGGTGTAGAAGTACATTCAGGTTACGAAACGCGACTAAAGTTTCAGAGCCGATCCTTATCATCAGAAACATTAAAATCACTTTCGGAAAATGGAAGTAAGAATAATGATAATCTTAATGGCAAGATGTATCAGGCCTATTTAGATATAAATAAAACATTAAAAGAATTATTCAAAACAAAGAAAATTGAAAAGGAAAAATTTATAAAATATCTTTTCGAAAATATCAAAATCCTTAGAGTTGTAGTGCCGCATGATACAAACCTGAATCATTATTTTGAGATAATGAATAACCGAGGCGAACAATTAGAAAAACATGAAATATTAAAGGCTCAACTGCTTGTATACTTAAAAGATTTTCCACAAGATTCAAAAACATTCTCAGCAATATGGGACGCTTGTTCAAACATGGAACGTTATATTCAGTATGGATTTGAAAAAAAGATAAGAGACTTGATTTTTACAGGAGAGAACAACGATATTATTCCTGAAAATGCTGATCTTTTTTTTAAAACAATATATGATGAAAATCTAACTAAAACTGAAGGCGATGAAAATCAAACTAAAGCCGAAAGTGGCAAAAACAGCTTTTTAGATATTGTTGAAGATGACGAAATAAAAATTGGTGAAGAATCATTATCTGAAAATGAAACAGAACATAAATTCAACTCCATTATAACTTTCCCTAATTTCCTTTTGCATGTCTTAAAAATTTCTACAAATAAAAATATCCGTCTTGATGATAAGGATCTTAATAAAAGGTTTACAGATGAATTAGAGAAAATAACAACTGAAACCGAAAAAGCCGAATTTGTAAAATATTTTGGGTATAATTTATTTAAATGTAAATTCCTTTTTGATAAATATATTATCAAAAGAGAATACAAAATCACTAAAGATGAATGGAGTTTAAAGAAGCTTAATTTTACCGAAAGTAAAAATTATACTTACGGTAACACCTTTGGGGAAAATAACAAACAATTAATAATGTTGCTTTCGATGTTTCATGTATCGTTTCCTCAAACTATATACAAACATTGGCTAAACGGCGCACTTATCTATTTATTTACAGAATATAAAAATGGAATAGACATTAATAAGTACCTGAAATATTTGGAGTCTATGAGCGATGCCTTTTACTTTGATCGTTTGTCTGAAAAAGCGCTGGATTATCATGATATTATTTATACCAATTTTTCAAGACCCGTAAGTTCAGAGATAATTGAGGCCAATTTACATCAGGGAACAGATGTTCAAAATTTCATTTTCAACAGATTGGATTATTTGCTTTGGAAATCAATTGTGGTTGATAAACAAGAGACGTATAAAATTGATAATATCGAGAATTTTGAATTTTCGTTCAGAAGTTCAGTTGAACACTTTTTTCCTCAAAATCCAAAGCAAATTGAAGATAGAGGAAAAGTAAACAACGAATTGCTTCATAGCTTTGGTAATTTGTGTTTAATCAGTAGAAGTAAAAACTCAGAATTAAGTAATTATTCTCCAAAAGCAAAAGCTGAACATTATGCTGCATCATCATCAATTGAAAGTTTAAAACAACGATTAATGATGAGTAAAAGTGAAAAGTGGTATGATGAAGCCATTATAAAACATCAAGAAGAAATGATTGAAATTTTGAATAAAATATCTTAGAGTTTCAAAAAAAGTCTCAATGAAATAGTTATGAAAATTGATTCCTTATAGCGTGAAGTTGATAAGGAATCAAACTCGGTATTAATATATTGGTTTTAAATCACCCCAAATCTCTCTTTATATCTTTCTAATTCCGCTTCTGTTTTACTAAGTAATTTTTCCAGAAGCATTATTTTATCTTCGTAAAGTGCTTTTAATGTGGTGGTGTTTTCGGTATTAATCAGGATACTTCCGTTATTGTTTCCTATTACTTTATTAAAGCTGCTGAAATAGCGCTGACTGTCAAAACTTATAATGTCTTCAACGCTGACTTCTAAAATACGGGCAATTTCGACTAATTTTACGTAGGACAAAATGGTTTTTCCTTTTTCAATTTTACTATATCCTGCCTGGGTTACCCCGAGTTGTTCTGCCATATATTCCTGAGTGTAATTTTTTAACTCTCTAATGCTTTTGATTTTGTTTTTTATAGAAGTGGCCATATTTTTTCTTTTGGGGAAATGGTATAACTAACACAGCCCAATACTAATATTAGTATTGTAGCTACACCGTATTAAAATGCATTTAAAACTACTTCATTAGTAGGTTAAAGAAGTCGGGTTTATCGTTATTTTTTTTTAGTAGTAATATAAAAACCATATACAACTGCAACGATAATACAAAGCAAATCGCAATGGGAAATTCCGGATACTAACATGAGCAGGTTTTAAAAAGTTAGGCCGTTTTTTTTATCATCCGATCAAACTGGAGGTTTAAATACTGGTCAATCTGTTTGCCAATACTGTTCTTGTCTGCGGTTTTTATTTTGGTTGTAATTTCTTTTTGATAAATATCCCGGACTATGACATAATACTCAAATTCGGCATTATCATGAAACCTAAGAATAACAAGAAATGTGTAACAGAGCAATGTTGGAATGATATAGTATAAGTCGACCATATCTGAAAAAATCATGCAATAATAGGCAAAAACCGTTACAAGGATAAACGAAGTATTGATAAGAAAATAGGTTTTCTTTTTTCGTAATATACCAAGTTCAATTATTTCATCAAAAGCATAATGCCATCGATTTTTGCCATAGTCAAAATGGACTTGATTAGAGTGAAGAGTAATGGACATAATAAGTAGGTAAAAAAACAATTTTGGGCTTTGTTTGAAAGAAATCGCAATACTAGAAGGCAAAACAACTCTTTTACGCAATATTACGCAATAACTTCTTTTTTTTTCTTACAATTACTATAATAGAATATAACTGAGAGTTATAATTAAATCCAAAATGTCTCTTATTCCTTATAATACGTTTTTTTGCATTAAAAAAAACAAATAATAATGAAAGAAACTATTGCTTAGTTTCATCCAAAATTAATACCGCTATCTGATCAATTGCCTGATTGACAATATCCTCAGGGCTTCCTTTAAATTCAAAACGTTTGGCGATTTCTTTATCGGGAAAAATAATATGGATAAAAATAGTTCCTACAGGTTTACTGGCACTTTCGCTTCCTCCGGGCGTTGTTAATCCCGTTAAAGCAACGCAAACATCTGATTTAACGTAGCGATGAAAATTCTGAGCCATTAATTTTGTTACTTCGGCTGATTCTGCTGTGTGTTCCTGAATAGTGCCGCCCGGAATCAAAAGCAAATCTTCTTTCATCGAAATATTATAACAAACCATTCCTCCTATTAAGATTTTTCCTGAATCGAAAACCGTAGAAAATTCATAATTCAATTTTCCTGCCGAAGCACTTTCTACGAAAGTGATCGTCCAGTTTTTATCTATTAAAGCCTTGCAGCAGTTTGTTACTTTCTTAGAAGCCATATTATTTTAAATTAAGATTAATGAATGTTATTCGCCTGTTTCGCTATGTGGCGCATCTACAGGTTTTGATTGTGAAGAACCTTTTTGACGCAGGAAAATCGATAATACAATTATGGCAAATACAGAGAGGAATTCGCTTTGCCAATTCTGGAAAGATTCAAACCAAATTTTCGAATCTCCCAAGTATTCTGAAAAAGACATTTCAGGGTTTCCTTTTAAGATATTCATGGTATTTTCATCTTTCAGACTTCCATAAAAATGAAGAAAAAAAGAGGCAATAAACAATATGAATAAACTAATTGTTAATGAGTTTTGATATAACGATAACCAAAATCCACCTTTTTTAACTGGCCATGGCACATCTTTTCTTTTTGATGAAGGTTCACGATCTACTTCTTCCGGTCCGTCAAAACCTTTGGATTCAGAAGATCCTTTTTGTCTTAGAAAAATGGTCAGCCATACAAACAAAGCCATTTGTAAAAACTCACTTTCCCAGTTTTCAAATGTAGCTTCAAAAAAATGTCCCGATGTCAGATATTCACTTATTGTGACAGCATGACTTCCGGCTTCTATAAGCTCTTTATTATATTCTTCTATACCAAAAATAATCTGACCAACAGAGGCTCCAATAAAAAGTAACAAAAAAACTATTGATAAACTGTTTTGATAAAGAAATTTTTTCATACAATGTGTTTGATTTGTTTTAGTATTGAAAGTAGATTTTTCAGAAACAAATTTATAGCATAATAAATTCCAGTCGCTTACATGATTTTTGCTAAAGATTATATCATTTAAATCTGTGATTTTCAATTGGTAAATTATATAAGAAGTAAAGGAATTATCAGAGAAAATAGACAACAGTTAAAAAATTATCAGTTATATAATTTACAAGAATGATTATATTATAAACTACTGTTAATTATGCAATTAGATAATATATTCATATAAAGCTTTTTAACGTATTCAAAAGTAGATTTGTATATAATCATTAAAAAAAAATATCATGAATACTAAAGAGCAAACAAACAGCAGCACTAAAACTTCTGGTGCAAAATCTATGGATAAAAAAATAGATAAAAAGGAAACTTCTCCAAAAAGAGAAAGTGAACCTACCGGAAAAGAGAAAAAACAGGCTTCGACCACTAAAAGATAATAAATCGTAAATTTTACTATTATGGAAAATCAAAACAACCAAAATTACGATCAGAACAATCGTAATTTGCAAGATCATGATTTAGATACGCTTATTGATAATGAAAGAAATTATTCAACTGAAAATAGTTTTGAAGATCAATATAAGGAAGATAATTTAAACGATGTAAATCATGAAGTAAATGATTATAACAGAAATGAATCTAATCCAGATGAAGAACCAATTATTAACGGAGAAGATCAAATTACAAATGACGAAGATCAGGATGATTTGGAAGATTCTTTAGAAAAAGACGGTGATCTTGACGATGATGATTCAGAAGATGATGATTTAAATGATGAGATCGATTTAGGCGAAGTTTCGCATGATCCTTTTCCGGGAACTAATCCGGGACAATTCTAATTATTATGACACATTATATAAAATGACCGTTAAGGGTAAAATCTTAACGGTTTTTTGTGTTTTTATAGTACTTATACCCTAAATTTTATAATAAATATATGAAACTATATAAACTTTCGCATTGTAATGTTTGCTAATTTAGTCGAAAGCTTTCTAAGTCATTTTTCAAGTGAATTAAAAGCCATTTTTATCTATCAAAACTAGAAGTATGAGCATTACAATTCAAATTATCTGGCTGTTTATATTAGCAATTCCTATTGCCTGCATTAGTTGGACTGTAACTCATGAAGAAATATTCAGGGAACCTCATGAATGGTGCGTAAAACATTCGCAAAATGGCCGTACGATTCTAACCAGAAAGTTCTTTTATCTCTTTACCTGCGAATATTGTTTTAGCCATTATATTACCATTGCTTTTTTAATTATTTGCGATTATAAACTATTACTCAATGATTGGCGGGGTTATATTATTGCTGGATTTGCCCTGGTTTTTACGGCAAATATTTACATGAGCCTTTTTGCGTTATTAAGACAAGCGATTAAAAAGGAAAAAGTTGAGATTGAAAAAATTGAGAATGAAACGGATAGCGAAAAACTATCAACGTAAATTAAATAAGTTAAACTAATAAATTAAAATCATGGAAAATTTAAATTTCATAAACCCTTTACTTCATGGAATTGTTCCTGAAACATTAGAAAATAAAACATCAAAACTTTCTGTTAAACATTTGGCTTGCGCCGGAGTAAGTTCTTTACTTATTGGTGCGGTCTTAAAAAAAGCGGGACATAACAAAACGGGAGCCGCAGTTGCCAGTCTTGCACTTCCGCTATTAGCATCAGCACTTTATAAAAAATTTGGAAATTCTAAATCAGAAAACAACAATAAAAGTTCAGATATTACCGGAAACTTTTATTAAGAAGAAATCATATCTGTCTCAACAAAAAAAAGCATCCGTAATGGATGCTTTTTTTATGGAATATTATCTTAAAGAAAGAATTATTTTACCGGATTTTTGATCGTATCGACATGAAGTGGATTTGCCGTAGGATCTGAAACTACTTTTGTTGTATTCGGTTTTTGTGTTTTTCCGGTTCCTGCTTTTGATTTTGTATTTTTTGAAGATGCAGGATTTTTAATTATAGCTACATCAGCAGGATTTGCCGTGGGATCTGAAACAACTTTTGTAGTGTTCTCTTTTTGATTTTTACTTGTTTCTACTTTCTTAGCAGCAGAAGTTCTGGTTTTAGAAACTTTTGCATTCTTAATCGTATCTATACGAGAAGGATTTGCCGTAGGATCTGAAACTACTTTTGTAGTATTGGGTTTTTGATGCGTTTGCGCACATGCACTTCCTGCAAAAATAAGGAAGGCGCATATTAAAAATACTTTTTTCATAATGTTGATTTTTAAATTAATAACGGGGTTTTACTATAAACCAATCTCAATTTAAAGTCACAATGAATAAATTACTTCAATCAAAATCAATCTATAAATCCAAGAGTATTATTTATCATAAGAGATTATTTTACTTCTATATTTCCTTCGACCCAATTTAAAGCTTTATTGAAATCTATTTTTTTAAATCCTTTAAATTCTCCCGGAACGATATAACTGAATCCGTTTGTGAACGAAATTATTTCTTCAGAATCTGAAATTATAGCGGCACGATTCCATTTTCCAAGATGTTTCAATCCCAATAATGCATCTTGCAACCAGGCTCCGGCTGTAAAATTTTGCAGATCGGTATCAAGAACTAATAAGAAATTTATTTCGTTTGTTTGTTTTACTAAATGTTCTACTGCAGGAATAACCACAGTCAAAAAATCATCTTTTGTAACTTCTGCTAAAGCTCTAAAAGCAACTAAATTATCGGTTGTGTCAATTTGATGTATCATGATGTTTAATCGATTTGAATTGTTATTTATTTTAATTTGAATTCTTGTATTATCTTCTTTTATTTATTGAAATTATCAGAAAAATAGTATCAGGATTTTATCAAAATTAGTTTAGATTATAATTTTTATCTTATATTTTTTCATCCGTATTTTATAAAATAACAATGTGCTTTTTTGGAGTTTCTGAGATTCTGAGATGCTGAGGTTCTGAGATGCTGAGGTTCTGAGTTTTTTTCTGTACAGGCGGATAAACGAAATGTGAATGTATAATATGAATGGCCTTAAAACAACAAAAGCCCGTTTCTTTCGAAACAGGCATTTTGTAAAAAAAATAAACTAACACAAAACTTTTAATTATATCCTTGATTTTGTTTGAATTCCTTCGTCACATCGATTGTTGATTGTGGGATTGGGAATACTCTTCTGTATGGTTCTGAAAGTGGTTTTGCAGTTCCCGGCAAATCAAATTTTCCAAAACGGATCATTTCTGGTCTTCTGTACAATTCCCAGTATAATTCGAATCCTATTTCGTTGTATAAAACGGTTTGATCGATTGCTGTTAAGACTTTTCCCGGAGCATTTCCAAATAATGATTCTCTTTTTCTGCTTGTACGCAATTTATTAAGATCATCCATTGCTAATCCTGTACTTCCTTTTCTGAAATAAGCCTCAGCTCTCATTGTGTACATTCCGCCTAAACGGAACAACGGAATATCAACATTACTGTTACCGTTTCCTCCTTCAGGGTCGAATTCGTATTTAAAAACACGTACTCCCTGATTGATTTCGTTTTGAGCGAAAACAGCCTGCGTAGGGTTTTTGAACGTTAATGTTGGTGTGAAATCCATTCTTGTCGTTGTGCTTTTTTCCATATATAATGGAGAAACTTTAATACGGTTACCAACCATTTCTAAAGATCCTGATGGCAATAATATTGGACCATACTGAAGTCCGGCTTCCATACCTCTGTTAAAATGGAACCAAGGTAAATTAGCACTTTTAGGAACGATATCTGTTGCTGGAACACTTGGCGTTGTACCGTCGTTCATGAACCATGTACCATCTGAATATTGATAATATTGGTGAAATCTTGGATCATCGTGATTTCCGTCCCAGGTTGCGTAAAATTCAGGCGTTGTACAAGATGCGTTTGTTCCTCTGTTTGCTGCAGATGTTCTTTGGTTACGCTCCATTGACATATAAGCAAAACTGTTAGAACCATTACGGATGTAATCTATCTTTTGAGAAATTGCAAAAATAAGTTCGGTTCCGTTTTCGTTTGTTCTTGCAAAGTTTTTAAAATAATCACTTTCTAAACTGTATTTTCCTGAATTGATCAACAATGAAGTGTAATAAATAACACGGTCCATATCTGTTCCTGTTCCGCTTGCTGCAGGCTCATTAAAATTGAAATTTGAAGCGGCATTAAAACGATCTTTAAATACAGCACGGTTCAAATACATATTTGCCAAAAAGCCATAAGCTGCTTGTTTTGTAAAACGCCCGTGGTGTGTTTGCTGTTCTCCGCTTTCGGCCAAATCCGGAATTAAAGCTTCAACATCTGTAATTAATTTATCGATTTGAGTATCGGCTTTTAAAATCTGCAAAGGCGCATTCGGGTTCATAGGATCTCTGTATGGCACTTGTCCGTACAAATCTAAAGTCGTATACATATAATAAGCTAAAAGTGCTTTAGCTTCTGCCAAAAATAACTTTTTCTCCGGAATCGAACTTGTTTCAATAGACTGAATTGCTGTTAAAGAGCGCGTAATTCCGTTTGTTAATTTGTTCCAGTTATCGCCTACAACAGCATTGTCAGGTTTCCATGTAAATTCGTGCATGTCTCTCCATTTTCCGCCATCTCCCCAGTCACTTCCGCGGGTTGGCAAAATAGCCTCATCTGTAGAATATTCCTGTAAAGAAAAAACACAGCCGTGATCTGTAAAAGTTCCGTCTCCTAACCTGTCATAAGCTGCAGCAAGTGCGCCTGCAGGGTTAGAAGCATTATCTCCCAATACTTCATCCAGCACAACTTCGTCAAGATCTGTACAGCTGGCAAATACCAGAATAAAAGATAATAATGTGATTAATTTTATACTAAAAATTTTATTTGTCTTCATAATAATTATAATTTTAAAGTTGCTCCAAAACTGAACGTTCTTGAAGTTGGATAACTAGCATAATCAATACCTATAGATTGATTTCCTCCGTTTGATTTTGGACTGTTGATTAAAGGATCATAACCTGAATAATTGGTAATCGTAATTAAGTTTTGACCTGTAATATAAAGTGTCAATCCGTTTAACCAATTCACTCCTTTTAAGTCAAAATTATACCCAATACGAGCTGTATTTAATCTGATGAAATCTGATTTTTCTAAGAACAACGTTGATAAAATTGGAGAGTTTGTGGCATTTGCACCAGACTCATAATATCCTGTTGCAACGTTTCTGTCAGATGCTAAGTTGTTTATGTTTAAAGCATTTAATCCTGTGTTATTCAATAAATAACCTCCGGTTTGACCAATGATAGAGAATGAAAATGTAAAGTTTTTGTATCTCATATCACTATTAAATCCGTAATAGAAAGTTGGTAATGCACCTTCGATAATGATTCTGTCGCTGTTATCGATTTTTCCGTCTCCGTTTTGATCTTTAAAGATATTAGCACCGTTTGAATCAAAACCAATATGCTGTAACAAATAGAAAGATCCTGCAGCGTAACCGCTTTTGTAGATATTAGCATTTACTCCTGATTGTCCAGGTCCAGAAATGGTTCCTGTCAGGATTTCTGAAACCGGAAGATCTTCGATTTTATTTTTTAAAGTTGCTCCGTTCGCATCAATATTCCAGGAGAAATTTTTAGTATTAACTAATTTTGTACCTACCATAAATTCAAAACCTTTATTGATGATTTTTCCGTCGATATTGGTCCAGATTGTAGTTGTTGGGCTTAATGCCTGTGATGGAACATTCAAAATAGCATCAGTCGTAGTTTTGTTGAAATAATCTAAAGTTCCATACAATTTATCATTCCAGAAACTGAAATCTAAACCGGCGTTATATTGTGTTACAACTTCCCATTTTAAATCAGGATTTGGTGTTCTGTTTACCGAAACTCCGTTTACCAGATTCAAATCATTATATAAATAATATCCATCGGCACCAGCCAAAGAATAACTTGCCTGCGTAATTTTGTTTTCAACTTCCTGATTTCCGGTTTGTCCCCAGCTTAATCTTAATTTTAAGTTATTAAGAGCCGTAACATTTTCTAAGAATTTTTCTTTAAATACATTCCATCCCAAAGCAAATGATGGGAAATAACCGTATTTATTATTTTTTCCAAAACGAGTTGAACCGTCCGCTCTCATAGAAGCTGTTAAAAGATACTTTTCGTTGAACGTATAATTTACTCTTCCAAAATAAGACTGTAATTCATTTTCCTGCGCATATCCTGAAACTCCTGATTGTGTTCCTGCAAAACCAGGATTGATAGATGGCGGTACACCAACTCCCTGGTTTGTGATTCCGTCAATACTGAAAGCTGTTCCTGATCTTTCAAATTTCTGATAAGAAAATCCGCCTAAAGCTTCTAATTTATGTTTATCTAATAACAAATTATAAGTCAAATAGTGTTCGATCAAAGAGTTTTTAGAATCTAAATTGTTTTGAACATATTTCCCTTTTGGATTCAAATCCGTTACGTTAGGATAAATTGTCGTATTTCTTTCAGATGTAGAACGATCAATACCAATATTCAATTTATATTCTAATCCGTCAACGATTCTTAACGAAGCTTCAAGATTTCCTAAAACTCTCAACGTACGCGTTTGGTCCTTATAAATGCTCAATAAATAAGCAGGATTATAATGCGCGTTCATGTTGAAGTTGGTATAATTTCCGTTTGCATCAAAAACGGATCTTGTTGGATTCGCCATTAAAGTATGAACAATCAATTGTCCGTTAGAACCTCCGTCATCACTTGTAGGAACACCGTCATCTTTGGTTTCGCTGCCTGTAAGGTTCATTTTTACTTTTAAACGTTTGTTATCCAAAAACGATTCGGCAGCATTAATTCTACCTGACATACGTTTGAAATTACTGTTTCTAATAATTCCTTCCTGATCCATTTGTGCAACAGAAGCGTAGTAATTTCCGGTTTCTGTTTGCTTAGAAAATGCCAATGAATTATTTTTAGTAATAGCCGTTCTGTAAATTACATCTTGCCAATCTGTGTTTCCACCGTGATCAAAAGCAGGTTCTTTAATCGCTTTTCTATATTGATCTGCGCTTAAAACATCCAGTTTATTCGCTACAGTCGAAATTCCCGTATAAGAGTCAAAAGTTAAAGTTCCTTCGCCTTTAGCCCCTTTTTTGGTTGTAACCAAAACAACTCCGTTAGATCCTCTCGCTCCGTAAATTGCAGCTGCCGATGCATCTTTCAAAACGGTAATCGATTCGATATCGCTGCTGTTCAAAAAGTTCAAAGGGTTTTTAGCAGATGAAGATCCAAAACCTACATTGCTTCCGTCAGGACTTACATCATCGTTAGACAACGGCAAACCATCAACTACGAACAAAGGCGTACTTCCGCTTCTGATCGATCCAACTCCACGAATCGTAACATTTACACCAGCTCCAGGCTCTCCGCTTGTACTTACAACACGAACTCCGGCCACTTTTCCCTGCAATAAATTATCAGGCGAAATCGTGATTCCCTGTTTAAAATTTGCTGCTTCAAGCTGCGTTACAGCTCCGGTAACATCTTTTTTAGATTGTTTACCATAACCTACAACCAAAACCTCGCTTAACTCAGCAGTATTTGGTTCTAACTGAATGGTCATGAAACCGCTTTGTGCCGTAACCGTTTTGCTTTTATATCCTAAATAGGAAACTTCAAGTGTTTTTCCTTCACCAATCGTGATTTCAAATTCACCATCAAAATTAGTAACGGTTGAGTTTGAAGAACTTGTTTCCATAACCGTTGCACCCGGAATTGGCACTTTGTTTTCGTCAACAACTTTTCCTTTTACTTTTATTCTTTCAACCACTTTACGGCTGATCGTTTTAGGAGCTTCTGCTTTTTGAATTAAAACTAATTTGCCATTAATATTGTAATTAAAGTTTGCTTTTTTAGAAAGATCACTTAAAATTAATGCAATAGGTTCATTCGTATAATTTACGGTATAAACCGTATTATCAGCTATAACAGCTTGTCCGTAACTAAATTTATAGTCCGTTTGTGCACTTAATTTTGAAAAAATAGAAACAAGGGTCGCTTTTTCTATTTTATTTTTTACATTTGATTTTTCCAGGGGATTAGTTTTACTATAACCATTTTGAATGGCCAGTAACGCTAGCACTAAAAAGACAATTCTCTTTAGATTTAAATAGATAAGTTTAAAATACATGATTTAAGTTATTGGTTTTTATCGATACTTAATTATTAATCGCAGTTGTTCTCAGCAACTGCTTTTTTGTTTTTAATCCACTCTTACTATTTCGCCATAAACTTTAAATTTTAGGTTTGTGATATAATTTATTTGTTCTAAAACACTTTCTAACGTCGCATCCTTTTTAATGAATACCGTTAAAGGAGTCGCCAATACAAACTCGTCATTGTATTGAAATGAAACTCCGTATTTATATTGTAAAATCGTAATTACTTGTTTCAAAGTAGTTTGATTCAGCGTTACATCTGTAGCATACCAATTGACCAAATATGATTTGTCAGCCATTTGTTTGCTCAGTTTTTTTCCTTTAAATAAAGCTTCTTCGTTTGGCACCAAATCAACGCTTTGCCCTTTTGAAGAAACATTTACTTTTCCGGTTACGACAATTACTTCGCATTTTGTTTTTGATAACTGAATGTGAAATGAAGTTCCCACAACTCTCGTTTTAATTTCGCCGGAACTAATGATAAAAGGATGCTTTTTGTCTTTGGCCACTTCAAAAAATGCATTCCCTTTTAGTAAAGAAACATTCCTTTGATCTCCGTCGAATTTTTCAGGATATCGGAATAAAGAATTTGCTGCCAGATAAATTTTCGAACCATCACTTAATTTGATAGATTTGGGAAGATCTGATGTTTTAAATGTCATTTGCTTTTCAGCTGAAATGCTCGGTTTAAAGAAAAATCCTAAACCAACTAGAAAAAGAATACTGGCAGCGGCCATATATTTTAAATAAGGATTGAATGTTTTTTTCTTTCCTATTCTATATTGAATACTTTCATATATATTTTGAGAAACGGCATCAGAATTTCCCATAGAAATTTCGTCCCATTTTGAATTTTGATATTCGTTTAAAGCAAAATCATTTAATAAATTTTCTTCTGCTTCAGAAGTTTTATTGCGAGAACTTTTGTCTATAAGATGTTCTAAACTATGTTTGATTCTTTTTATCATAATACTTATTATTACTAGTAAGTACCAGAATCATGAAATCGTACTATCCGGAAATATTATGAAACCATTAACACAAAGTTATTTTAAAACTTTTGGTTCAAAATAATGAAAGGAGCAAGCCAGGCAAGGTCTTTCAAGCCTTCGCGCAATTGTTTTAATCCTGTAGAAATCTGATTTTTAACAGTTTGTTTAGAGATTCCAAGTTCCTCCGCAATCTGATCAATAGACATATCCTGAAACTTGTACATTAATAAAACTTCTTTTCTTTTTTCAGGAAGTTTATCTAATAAGGAATAAAGTAAATCCATCAGTTCCGGATCGATCGACGTAAAGTTGTCGATAACATAATCCTCGAATTTATCTTCCAGAACCGTCTTATCAAACCTGTTATTTTGGTAATGTTTAAAGACCTGATTTTTTACCGCCCTGAACAAATAAGGTTCAATTGCATTTATATTAAGGTCGTCTTTTCTTTCCCACAAATCAATAAAAACATCCTGAACAATGTTCTGCGCCAAGTCTTTATCCTGAGTCATCGTATACGAAAACGCATTGAGCTTTTTCCAGTAATCGGTATACGTTTTTTCAAAAATTTCAGGGTTTTTCATATTGGTTTTGGGAACTGTTTGGTGATGTAAAATAATAAAATCATATACGAATCTTTTTTTCCTGAACGTTATCTTTAAATTAAGGAATGAATTCTTTTGCTGTAGTAATACTACTTTTTTCAGATAAAAATCACAATCAATTGACTTTTTCTTTTTCTTAAACTAACACAAAAATCAGATGTTGATTCTAATTTAGTCTCCTCAAAAAAAGACAAACTTCTCATTTGTCAAATCCCCTCTTCTATTTTATTAATTCCTATCAAACAATTATGAAACAACTTCTGTTTACATTATTAATTACTGGTACAGTAATTTGTAATTCTAATGCCCAAAGTGACAATTTAAAAATTAATCAACTGCAAGTGATTGGCTCTCACAACAGTTACAGACACGCTATTGAAACTGATTTATACAACACCATTCAGGCAAAAGATACTTCGCGCTCGCTAAAAGGGCTGCAATACACACACATCCCACTTACAGATCAATTGAATAAAGGATTACGAAATCTTGAAATTGATGTTCAGGGCGATCCTAAAGGCGGAAAATTTGCACATCCAAAAGGATTGGACATTGCAAAATCCGAAGAAGCTTATGACCCAAATGGAGAAATGAAAAAACCAGGTTTCAAAGTTTTTCACATGATCGATATTGATTTTAGAACATCCTGTTATACGCTTCAAAATTGTCTTGCCGAATTAAAAAAATGGTCTGATGCAAACCCTGATCACGTTCCGGTTTTTATTACTTTGGAACCAAAAGATGACGACAGTTTTATGGGTACAAAAGCAGAGAAATTTACACCAGAATTATTTGATGCTCTGGACAAAGAACTTCGTAAAGGATTAGGAAATAGATTAATCACGCCGGATATGGTTCGCGGAAAGTATAAAACGCTCGAAGAAGCTGTTTTAAACAACAATTGGCCAACGCTGAAAAAAGCTAAAGGCAAATTTTTATTTATTTTGGATAATAACGGAGCCAAAAGAGATATGTATGCCCTAAATCATCCATCGTTAAAAGGTCGCGCCGCTTTCATTTGCGCAGAACCGGGAAAACCAGAAGCGGCAACGTTAATGATAGGCAATTCTGAAGATCCAAAAATTACCGATTTGGTTAAAAAAGGATATATAATCCGTACAAGAGCAGATTCGGACACTAAAGAAGCCCGCAAAAATGATTACACCCATTTTGAAGCCGCTAAAAAATCAGGTGCTCAAGTTATTACAACTGATTATTATTTACCGAGTACCTTCTTCAATTCTCCTTATCAGATCAAATATGATGATGGAAGTTATGTGAGAGTGAATCCGGTTACGGGAGCTCAGTAAGTTTTTTTGTTTCAGGTTTCCAAGTTTCAGGTTTTGCTTTGTGTGAAACCTGGAACTTTTTTTATTTTGTGGATGAATGGCACGCGGATGACACGGATTTAAACGGGTTTAGCGCAGGTTTTTTTTGTTTTGTTTTTTTGGTTTGTTTTGTTTTTTGTACGCATCGATTGTCCTCCTGAGCGAAGTCGAAGGACACACAAGGAACTCCATTCCTAAAGTCGTCAATCTTTGTCGAGCTTCCTGCGTGTCCTTCGACTTCGCTCAGGATGACATAAAATGAGAATAAAAAATCCGTTTAAATCCGCGTTTTCGTGTTAGCGAATCCGTGTCATCCGTGTGCCATTTTTTCTCATTTCAAACTCTTAATTTCCCCCGTTTTCAAATCAACAGTAAAATGATCTGCCGGAACTTCGTGCATGAATTTATTGAAGATAATCAGGAATAATTTCATTTGGTTTTGCAACGGTTTTTCTTTTGAAATATCGTCTTGATGATTCTCAAAAAACAAATTAGACAATAGTTTATATTGTTTTGCTCTTTCGGTTCCAACATCTGTTAAAGCTAATTCATCAGCGCTTCTGAAACGATAAAAATCAACTAATAAATCATAACCCGTCCAGTTGAAATCTTGTTTTTTGAGATTATTTTCTGCTAAGATTTTATCTGCTTTAGATTCCGCTTCTGTCCATTCTTTTTGGAAGTTTTCTTTATTTTTCAGAATAACATCAAAATCTTTATCGGATTTAATATTGGCTAAAACCAATAAATCTTCTCCGGAAACATTCAGGATAAAATTCTTAAAACCTGTCGGCCAATCATCTGCTAAAAATCTTAATCGAACTAATTCCTTTAGATGAAAATCGGTAAAATCATGGTAGTTTTTGGTTTTCAGAATATCGATATTCCAGATGTCTTTTGTGTGTTGACTTTCCAGGAATTTATATTCCATTTTATACAAATCAAAAAGTTCGTTGTACCTTTTAACCTCATCAATTGTAATGGTTTGAATATCGACCAGATTGTCTTTTTTAATCGTCAATAATTTATACGCCGGAATATACGCCGCCAAAGATGGCGTTTGAATGTTCACCAAAGTATTTCCTTTTGCAGTGGTTCTCGTTCCTGTATCGTTGATATGCATGTGTCCGCCAAAGTGGATCTTTAATCCGGCATCAGCAAAAACCTGCGCTACTTCTTCGACCGGAACGCGGTTCAATTGCCATTTATTTGGACCCAATAATTCTTTTATTTCCGCGGAAGCGTCGTCATTAAAATCAATCATCGGGAAATGACTAAAAGCGATTAATGTTTTGCCTTGTTGTTTGGCTTGCGCCGAAATTTCTTCGACCCATTTTATCAGGTGTTTTTTGTTCGAAAGTACGTTGTTATAACCCGTACTTGCTTCCGAATAATTTTTTGGATCTTTTGGATCGCCATCATTCTTCTTCGGAATATAAACATTTCCGTCAATTGCCATTAACCAAAGTCCGTCAATTGGTTCAACGACATAACTCACATCCGGAACTTCATATCCTGGCGTAACATTATAAACCCTGTTTGACAATAAAGCGGCTTGTGAAGCTTTTTCGAAACTATAATCCTGAGCAGTATAAGTTGAAAAAGGTGTAGCCCAAAACTTGTATTTTTTATTGGGATAAAAACCAAAATTTTTCAGATTATCCGTGATTCCCAAATAACCCATTTTGGCCATATCGGCAGTTACAACAACTGGATTTTCTGTATTTAAATTTGGCTTGTATAAATCAGGTTTGCTATAAATGGGCTGACTTTTTCCGTCTTTTCCAAGAAAATCTTCTTTGCCGGATTCTTGTGCAAAAGGCCCAACAGGATCGTGATTTCCTGTAGTAATGAAAAATTCTATATTGTATTTTTTTCGGTATTGATCTAAGATCTTTTCCAAACCTTTTACGTGAATCGGCTGACCATCATCGGTATAATCTCCGGGAAGTGCGACGTATTTTATCTTTCGCTTGGCGATATCTTCTAAAGCAGCGATGAAAGCAAAGTAATTTTCATTGAAGATTCGGGTCGAATGCAATTGCGAAGCCATCGTTCGCATTAATACATATTTGCCCGTTTTTGGGTTTAGAATTCCTTTATAATCATTATCAGAAAAGGTTCCGAATAAATCCTGTAAATGCACATCGGATAAAAAAGCAATTTGAATACCTTCGAGATTTTTTGGCTTTTGTGCCGAAATTGCAGTATTGAAAACAATAAAAAACAGGATGGCTAAAGCATATTTATAGGGAGAAGTAAATTTTAAAATCATAGGTTTAGGCTTTTACAAATGGGATTTCTTAACGAAAAAAGATTTGCAATTTTAGGAATTAAAAGCTGAAATAGTTTTACCGTATTGTTACCTAATGATAATTATTACTGCTTGCTGTGTTGATTTTACCGCAAAGTCACAAAGATTTACGCAAAGTTCGCTAAGCTTTGTTTTTTAATCGGGCAAAGTCGCGAAGGCGCAAAGTTTTTATTCTATATTTTGATCATAAAAAAAGTTCGCAAAGCTTATAATTAGCTTTGCGAACTTTGCGTAAATCTTTGTGACTTTGCGGTAAAAAAAACTTCCCGTTTAGAATTTTATTTCTTTAAAAAACGTCTTACCGTCTTCGTACCGTCTTTTTCAAAAACAATTAAATAAACGCCTCTGCTTAAGCCTGAAACATCTATGCTGTTGTCGTTGATTTTTTGGTTTACCACCAAAGTTCCTGTTTGAGAAACGACACTAACATTTCCTCCTACTACATCTTTGGTAAAGAAAAGTGTATTCGCAACCGGATTTGGATATACATTTAATACAACTGCATCTTCTCTTTCATCTATAATTGGAGACGAAATTGCTGCTGCAGCTCCCACTTTGGTAATTCTGATCCAGTTGATATTCATTCCCGTATTTTGAATATAAATTCCGAAATTATACGTTCCGGCATTTACGTTTACCGTTTGTGTAACGGTTTGCCAGTTTTGCCATCCTCCTGTATTTGGAATATCAACATTTCCTAAAATAATAGTTCCGCCGTTTAAATCAGAGGATAATTTTCCGCCTGTTACGCCACTCGCAACTCTGTATTCGATTAAATAAGAACCTGTTGTCGGGAAATTGATGTTGTTATACGCCAACCAGTCTCCGGTTTCCGTATAACCAACATTCGAACCACCGCCTGTATCTGTTGTTGCTTCAACCTGAATGCCGCTCATGGCTGAGTAATCTTCAGCCTGAATTAACGTTGAAGTTTGTGCAGTTGTTGTCGCAATTAATTTCCATTGTCCGCAAGTTTGATTGTTGTTGTCCCATTGCTGAACATTTGCGCCATTTGCCGTACTTGCTCCGGCAACCTCAACAATTCTTCCGCTGTGTCTGGCAACTATTTTGTAAAATCCGTCTCCGGTTGAAACCAGAATAAATTGCTGGTTTGTTGTTCCGTTATACGGATATTGCTCCACATTGGCACCATTTGCGGTATTAAAACCATTTACATCAAGCGATTGTCCGCTGTGATTAGCGATGATTTTATATAATCCGTCACCTAAATGTGTAAACGTATATTTTTGATTGTTTCCTGTATTTGGCACTCCCTGAGCTACATTTGCTCCGTTGGATAAACTCGCGCTCCAGACATCCATATTTAAACCGCTGTTTCTGTTTTCTAAAAAGAACGTTTGATTTCCTAAAGTTGTCACTCCATTTGCCAAAATTCTTATTGAAGTCACTTTGTCATTCCAGGTTCCATTCAAACAAGAATTATCCGAATTGATTACGGTTGAAGCTCCTGTAAAGTTATCATCCTGATACAAAATCGCCTGAAATCCCTGAGTAATTCTAAGCGAAGAAATATCGTCGTTTAAAACGCCCAAAGAATTTAAACGTGCCATATTATAATCACCAATTGTTAATCCGCCTGAAAATCCGGTATAATTACAATCTTTATAAACGGTAATTACATCTGTTGAAGGAGCGATATTTCCTCCTGGCGGAATTGTTCCTGTAACCGAATAACTTCCGATAGAACCATAAGCCGAATATCCGCCGTAACCTGTATTTCCTGCTCCTGTACCATCAACGCCAATAAAGTATTTACCGGCTGGCAAATTCACATTCATAGAAGCATTTAAAGCAAACGGATCAGAGTTCCAGTAGGTTCCCATTTCGGCTCCAGCCGAATTATATAATCTTATCAAAAGATGCAGATTTCCGTCTCTTGAAACGGTATTGGCATTGATCGAAACATTTCCTCCACCGGTTGTAAACGTAAAGAAATCATAATCGGCTTCGCTAGAAATAATTCCGTTTTTTTGGTTGATTGCACCGCTTCCGTTGTAATCTAAATTCGCTGCTGAACCTGTTGTATTTCCGTAATCATCGCCTCTATATCCTACGCCAAATTTGGCACCGGCAATAGACGCAACATCATCTTGTGTGTTGTTGGCATAATTGTATTCGCCTCTGCTCCATTGCACAACTGGCCTGTAATATCCTGCGCCCATAATTGGTGCCCACGAAGTTCCGTCGATACCTACAAAATAATCTTCGGCAGGATTGGTACGACCGTCATGACCCAGATCAAAAGTATGTCCAACTTCATGCGCAGAGGCATCTCCACCAGATTTACCCGAAGTAATAAATACCCAGCAAGGTACATCATTGTCCCAATTGAAGGAACCAATATATGCTACACCTCCCGCCCCCGGGGCCGCAGTATTGGTTGGAGTTACCACCACACGCATTCTTCTGTTTTTTGGATAGGAATTAAAAACGGCTTCACTTGTTGTAACATTCAAATTAAAAGGTCTGTAATCTTCAGAGACTACTTCCCAATGTTGCTGTACATCGGCATCGCTCATTCCTGATGCGGCTGCATTTATGACGTTACCGTTGTTCCAAAGATTTCCTGCCGGCATATAATAGCCATCAAAATCTAATAAAACACAACCTGCTGCGCCGGGCAAACTTTGTAAATTCAATAAAGCCGGTGCAATTGCTGCAGCTTCAACTTTGCTTGTTGTTTTATTAACAGAAGGAACGTTTCTATAATCGACACAAACCAAAGTATTGATATCTACTTTAGAAACATAGGCGTTTCCTGCCGCATCTGAATAATATTTATAAGCTTCTTTTGTCTTCTTTAAAATGATATGACCTTCCAGAGATTTGTCCATCACTTTTATGTAAAAAGAAGATTCCGGGACATTTTTGATTTCTCCTATCAAAAACTCACTTGAAGCGTTTGATTCTTTGTAATTGATTTTTCCATTAAAGTTTTTCGAATTGTCGACCTGAAGCAAGATTGTTTTTTCTGTGCTTTTTGAGGTCGTCGCAACTAATTCTTTTTTTAAATTATTCAGGAATGTTTTACTTGAACCTAAAGAAGTCTGCGCTATGGCGAAACTGCTAAAAGCTAAAAACATAAGTAGGCTTAATCGTAATTTGTAATTGTTTTTCATATTTTATTCGAGATTTGGGTTGTCTTATTAATTGTGAATTATTAATAATGCATAATTATTTTTAACACATAGAAACATAGACTTTTGTTTATATTAAAAGGCGTTTCACTTGTTTAAATTCACATAGCCGTGTGTTTTATTTTCACGCAGATTTTAAAAGGATTTAAGCAGATTAACACAGATAATTATCAAATTTAAATCTGCCTAAATCTGCTCCCGATAGCTATCGGGACTGCGAGAAATAAAAATCTTTTTAATCCTTTAATCTGTAGCAAAAACTCTGACACAGATTGGAATAATTTTTAATTCTCAATTTTTAATTAAAAAAACACTATTCCTTCTTTCGATAAAAAGAAGAAATAGTGCTTTAAGAAAATATTATTTTTTGATAAAACGTCTTACCGTTTTTACTCCGTCTTTTTCAACTAAAACTAAATAGATTCCGTTTTTTAGACCAGAAACATCAACAGTGTTGTTGTTTACTTTTTGATTTGAAACTGTTGCGCCTCCTTCAGTATTAATAATACTTACATTTGATCCTGAAATCTCTGTACTAAAGAAAAGTGTATCAGTTGTTGGGTTTGGATAAACATTTAAACTAGCAATTCCTTCAGCAGTTGTGGCTTCCGGAGCAACTGATTTTGCTGCCAAAGCTGATCCTGATTTTGTGATTCTGAACCAGTTTAAATTCACGCCTGAAGCTTGTATAAATATTCCGAAGTTATACGTTCCGGCATTTACATTTACAGTTTGAGTTACCGTTTGCCAGTTTTGCCATCCTCCTGTATTTGGTACATTTACGGCACCAAGCTGAATAGTTCCTGCATTTAAATCAGAAGAAATTCTTGCACCATTTACGGCACTTGCCACTCTGTATTCAATTACATAATTACCAGAAGTTGGAAAATTGATGTTGTAGTACGCCAACCAGTCGCCTGTATCTGCATAACCTACATTTAAACCTCCGCCAGTATCTGTTGTAGCTTCAGTTTGAATACCACTCATGGTTGAGAAATTTTCTGCCTGAATTAAAGTTCCTGTTCCCGGAGGATTGCTTCCGGTAATAACCTGATTTACGGCTGTCAATAATGATTTTGAACCTGTAGCATCCTGAGATAATTCCCAAATCATAACACCACCTGCATTTTGAATGGCGAAAGTTGTTTTTGCTTTGATAGTTGGAATTCCGTTGTAGTAAATCGTGTTTCCAACCTGATCTAAATTTTCAGCTCCGGGATATTGTGCTACGATATTAGCATAAGAAATTCCCTGATTTGCAGAAGCTCCAAAACCATATCCGTAAAACGGAAGTCCAATAATGGCTTTGCTTGCTGGTAATCCTCTTCCTGTCCAGTAATTAAACTGATTTACAGCCATACTGTACGGAGAGTGTTGTCCAGGACTTCCCGGTTGCCAAGGTCCTGTTGCGTCATACGCCATGATGTTAATCCAGTCGTAAGCTGCAAAAGTAGATGCTGGTACATTTGCTCCGCCATATCCTTCTGAAAGTGCTGCCGAAATTAATTTGCCATTTGCATGCAATTTCGCCGCAAGTGCAATTACAAATCCGCCGTAATCACCATTGATGGCCGGACCTTCAAGATCGACGTCGACACCATCAAGGTTATGGGCAACGACATAATCATAAATTTTTTGAATAAAAGCCGTTCTGTTGCCACTCGTAATAAGATTGAAATAGTTATCACGAATAGCGCCTCCTTCAGAAACTGAACCTCCGCCAAGGGAAACAAAAACTTTTACATTTTGTGCATGCGCCGCGTTGATAATAGTCGTACTTCCTGAGTTCCAGGATAAGTATCCGTTTGCATCCGGATTTTCGAAAGCAAGATTAATATGGGTTAATTTACTGTACTGAACGCTGCTCGAAAAGGCATTCAGATCGACCCAATTTGGGATGTAAGCGATTACTTTTTTCTGGGCCATTGACAAATTGAAAACTCCCAATACCAAAATGACCATCCATTTTAGTGACATTGTTTTGTAATTGTTTTTCATAATAATTTTTTAATAGATTAATAAAAATTTGTAAATAATGGGGAAATGTTACTGTTGATTTTTGACTCTGGATTTTTGATTGCAGACTTTAGATTTTCTGTGCAGCAGAAGTTGGAATCCATAATTATTGGTACCAATTTCAATCTGCAATCTAAAGTCTGCAATCTTAAATCTAAAGTCTAAATCTATTTTTTAAACTATTTTTTTATAAAACGTTTCACCGTTTTTGTACCGTCTTTTTCAAAAACTATTAGATAAACACCTCTTTTTAAATGCGAAACATCTAAACTATTGTTGCTTACTTTTTGTCCCGAAACTATATTTCCTGTCTGAGAATCTACAATACTTACATTTCCTCCAGATACATCTGTAGTAATGAAAAGTGTATTTTCTACCGGACTTGGATATATGTTTAAAGCCACATCCGCAGGTTGTTCTTCAACTGCCGGAGCGATTGTTTTAGCCGCTAAACCAGCACCAACTTTTGTAATTTTTATCCAGTTAATGTTCATTCCCGTATTCTGAATGAAGATTCCGAAATTGTATGTTCCTGCATTCACGTTTACCGTTTGAGAAACCGTCTGCCAGTTTTGCCATCCTCCGGTATTCGGAATATCAACATTACCTAAAACAATAGTTCCGCCGTTTAAATCAGAAGATAATCTACCGCCTGCAACAGCGCTCGCCACTCTGTATTCGATTAAATAAGAACCTGTAGTTGGGAAATTAATACTGTTATACGCCAACCAATCTCCAGTTTCAGTATATCCAACATTAGAACCTCCTCCGGTATCTGTTGTTGCTTCAACCTGAATACCGCTCATTGCTGAATAATCTTCGGCCTGAATTAAAACAGAAGTTTGTGATGTTGTAGCCGGAACCAATTTCCATTGTCCACACGTTTGGTTGTTGTTATCCCATTGTTGCACAACAGCACCACTAGCCGTGCTTGCTCCTGCAACTTCTACAATTCTACCGCTGTGTCTTGCCACAATTTTATAAAATCCGTCACCAGTAGATACCAATACAAATTGCTGATTGGTAGTAGCATTGTATGGATATTGCTCTACGTGAGTTCCGTTAGCTTTATTGAAATTGTTTACATCTAAAGACTGTCCGCTATGATTTGCAATAATTTTGTACAATCCGTCGCCTAAATGTGTGAACGTAAATTTCTGATTGTTTCCTGAGTTTAAACCTCCCTGATTAATCGCTGCACCATTTGTTAAACTTGCACCCCAGACATCCATATACAAATTGCTGTTTCTGTTTTGCAAAAAGAAAGTTTGATTTCCTAAAGTAGTTACTCCGTTTGCCAGAATTCTGATAGACGTTACTTTATCATTCCAGGTTGTGTTTAAACAAGTATTATCAGAATTGATTACCGTTGAACCTCCTGTAAAATTATCATCCTGATACAAAATAGCCTGAAAACCCTGAGTAATTTTAAGAGAAGATATTGCATCATCATCAATACCTAATGTTTTCAAACGTGCCAGATTATAATCTCCAATCGTTAATCCGCCAGAAAATCCGGTGTAGTTACAATCTTTATAAACTGTAATTACATCTGTTGTTGCCGGCACAGAAGGTACTGTTCCTGCATATCCTCCAAAAGTGGCAATTACTTTGGTAGGCTGTGGCGTATGAAGCGATGGCGATTGATCAGCCACATCATCATAAGCAAAACCGTAAGCCAGATTATCAACACTAATTCCTGGTAAATGCCAGAATTTAGAATAATGATTTGTTGGATTCACCTGATAAAATTTCGATGCATCGTACCAGTTTTGCTGACCCGGATTTGGCGTTGTAACATTTACAACATGTCTGTTTATCGCAGCCGTTAATTGTGCCTGAATAACAAGATCTAAATCTCCGTCGACTAATCTTCTATCCAGAACACCTTTTCCTTCAAGGGCTTCCTGAGTCGAAGGTCTGTTTTGAACTCTTCCGGTTCTACCAACAAAACCGCCTGATTGTCCAACCATTTCCAGTTGTTCTCCATTAACTCTTCCTTTGAAAACTCCGGCATCTCCGGCATAAAATATTAAATCTTCATTTTTATATTTATTCCAGATCGCATCGATATATGATTTCAGATAATTAGCCTGAGGTCCTACAGAAGTTCCTCCGGTTCCATCTGCGAAAGCTGGTGTTTTTGACGGTGCTGTAATTTCGCCCGTTGCATCATTTACACAACCTTGAAATTCTGATGGCACATTAGCTTTAAAAGCTGCAACAATATCCGCGTGTTTTTTTAATTCCCCCACACGTTTTTGATATCCGTTTGCACCAAATAATTCCAATCCCATTGGATATTTATACGAATCAACTCTCGATGGATTTCCAAAGAAACCGTATTGGTTATTGGTCAATTCTATTATTTCATACAAAATTCCCTGATTCGGGTCTGTTGCATTCAACGGATTTGGCGACGTATATCCTGACGGAGCGCCACTTGCACCAAAAAAGTAGAAATACAACTGCTGTCCTTTGGCTATAAAAACCCTGCAGCCTGCAATTTGCGGAAGTGTAAAAGTCTTATTCGGAATTTCACTCAATTTGGTAAAACATGCAGCATATTTTGAGTTTTGTCCCGGTCCGGTATTTCCACCAATTGTTGGCCCCGTAACCGTATTATAAGATGAACTCATTGGTAAAACCTGACTCGTTTTGGCATTTACCCAAACGTGGTTTCCGGTGTTATAATCAATACCTACAATGGCAACATATAATTCGCTGTCATTAAATGTCGATGCATTACTTATCGTAAACGGAATAGGCCCTTGCCCATACATAAAATTGGTGAGTAATGCCAGAAGCAATACTGCAAAAAAGTTTTTTTGTAATCTTAAATTTCTCATTGTTTTTAAATTGTTTGGGTTAATAAATTTGTGTTTTATTAATTAGTAAGAATGAGAAAATAGGGTTAATAAAAAGTTGGGTGTAATTATTTAGGATCATTACACCCAACCTGTTTTTTTTGATTATTGCTTAATCAGTTTTCGAGACCAGCTTTTTTGGTCTGATTTAAAATTCAGAATATAAATTCCGCGCCCAAGTCTGCTTATATCGATAAAGCTTTCTTTAGCATCAGCAGCAAGTTTATTTTCTACAACCAATGTTCCTGAATTATCATAAATCGTTACGACTTTATTGTCTAATTTTTCAGGTATTGAAAGCTGAATATAATTACTCGCCGGATTAGGATACATGGCAAATGCTGTATTTGCTATTTCACTTTCTTCGGCTATAGTCAATGCTTTTTTGGCCGCAGATGCAGATCCGTAAGCTTCAATTTCGTATAAAGAATATCCGTATGGAGCGAGTGCTTTTGCCGTACATAAAATTCTAATGTATCTTCCGGTTCCGCTAACTGTTAAATCATCAGTTCCTCCATCGCTGGCTGTTTGAGTATTTACAGTTTCGCTTTCGGTGAAAACATTATCAGTAGAAACTTGTACTTTGTATTGCGTTGCAAAAGCAGCTTCCCATTTCAAGACCACGCGATTAATGTTGTAATTAGCGCCTAAGTCAACATAAATCCATTCTGATGCGTTAACAAAAGAACTTGCCCATCTGCTTACTGTGCCGTCTCCGTCAGTTGCTTTACTGGCTGATAATGTTGCGTTTTCTTCTGTAGAAGCTGTCGCTGTTTTGGCTAAAGCCAAATTAACATTGGTAGGTGCGGTAATATTTCGAACAATAACATCGCTGAAAACTCCCGTTGCCAAAGTTCCATTTGCATGGGATGTTACAGCCATACCTACATAAATCGTACTTGCCATAGCAATCGTTTTTGGCGCACCAAGTTGTGTCCATGTCGATCCGTTATCTGAAGTATACGATGTAAATACATTTCCTGCTCTTGTAACACGAATCCATTTTGGAGCCGTTCCTGCAGCAACCGTAGCAGTCGTAATTCCTGAAACTGCATCTCTGGTTAAAAATTCTACACCTGCTGCTGCGCTAACATCTGTCATCGCATGTTTAGAAGTTGGCGTAAGCGTTTCACGGAACATTACTCCCGCTTTTGCGTATGTATTGGTATTGGTCAATGAATTTACTTTGGCAATAATTTCAGCATCACCCGTAATCGATTGGTTTACAAACTGAAATTGATCGCCTGTATCCCAAATATCATTTCCTGATCCTTTGATCGTGAAAGTTCCGCTAGCGTGAGTTGCTTCTCCAACCGGAGTTACAGCACCCAAATCTGTGCTAACCCACGGTGCCGGCAAAGTTGCAGGAGGATTTTCTGTAGAAACTAAATTTAAAGCTCTTAAGTTGTCAAAATAATACGTGTTTCCTGAACTCGTTCCCGGTTCTAACAAGAAAACAAAACGATTTACTTCGCTGTCTAAAGTCGATGCATCCGGCGAACTCACATACGTAAAAGTTACAGTATGCCATGTATTAGTTTGTTTTACAACACCTTGATAAATACTGTGTCTTCCCACTGGGTAATTCGACGGAATAGAAGCACTGCTTTCTGCCTGCCATGAAATTACAGATCCAACCGGAGCCGAAGTATATACATCCATTGCAAACTTTTTAGTTCCTGATTTGAAATCTCCAATATTAGTTAAAGTTGTATTGAACGAAAAGTTATCATACAACTCAGTCGATTTTCTAACATATTTTCCAACGTTTGATGAAGTATTAATTCCGGTTGCACTTGGATTTGCGGTGTTTGGCGTATACGTTCCAATTGCATCTCTAAATGTAATATTGTGAACCGTTTGATAATCTTCATAAACCACTCCGGGCGTAAAAGTATCCGGTAGTTTAGTAGATCCAATTCTGATATTATCAAAATAATACGTATCGTTTGTATACGAACCTGAATTGGCTAATATCACCATTTGGTTAACCGCTAAATTCGAAGTTCCTTCATCCGGACTTGAATTATAATAGAAAGTCAACGTTTCCCATTGATTCTGTTTCGTCGTGATTGCTACATAATTACTGTTTCTTCCTGTTGGAAAATTAGCCGGAAGCGATGTAGCGCTGTTTTCTAAATTCAGACTTACAACTGTACCAATTGGTGCCGTCGTATACACATCAATCATGATCTTTTTAGTCTGATTCTTTAATAAACCTGCATCTTCAATATTGCCCGCTGTATTAAAGAAAAGCACGTCATATTGTTCTGTTACATTACGAACATACTTCGCCACATTTGCAGATGAGTTTACTGAATTGGTTCCCGGATTTGCAACCACAGAATACGTTCCGGTTGTCGTTCCTTTGATGATTTTATTGATTCCGTCATAATTCTGCAAAACATCCGTCGCAATAATTGGTTTTTCCGGAGCCGCTTTGGTTAACAGATTATCAAAATAATATGTAGTTCCTGCATTTGTGTTTGATTCAAAAAGGAACACTACATTATTGATCGTTAAAGCGCTTGTATTAGGATCGATAACTTTTTCGAATTCAAATTCTATCGTTTCCCATTTGTTTTGTACCGTTGTCGTGGCTTTGTAACCGCTGTGTCTTCCTGACGGAAAATTAGTTGCTGTTGTTACCAGACTATTTTCGAGTTGCATCGAAATTTTAGTTCCAACCGGTGCCGAAGTATAAATATCAAAAGAAAGCTTTTTTCTTCCATAAACATAATCATTGGCATTGCTTATCACTACATTTTTGATATTTAAAACATCATATAATTCAGCAGTATTACGAACATATTTCCCAACCAAAGCTGAGGTATTAATTCCCGTAGCTGATGGATTCGCAACCGCTTCTGTCAGAACTCCGGTTTTAAGACCGTATACTATATTTCTGTTTGATTGAAAATCTTCGTAAATTCTTTCTACTGGCAAAGGTGCTTCTGTAGTAACAGCCAGTTTATACGTATTAGCAGCACATCCGGAAACTGTAGCAGCTACCGAAACATCTCCTCCGGATGTTCCCCAGTTTACAGTAATCGTGTTTGTTCCTTGTCCTGAAGTAATCGTTGCTCCCGCAGGAACTGTCCAGTTATAAGTTGCTCCTGCAATAGGATTTATAGAATAAGTTTTCCCCGTTTCGTTGTTGTAGACTTTTGCATCTCCTAAAACGCCGTAAGTAAAACTACCGCTGTAAACGCGAACGTAATCTACTTGCAGTTTTGCCGGAAAATCAGCCGGAATTGGTTCAACGCCAGCACCATTTACACTTGTGTAAGGCGTTCCTGCGCTACCAACAGCAAGATTTAAAATGATATAAAACTGCTGGTCATTAAAAGGCCATCCGCCATTTACAGTGGTTTGTGGCGTAGCAGTATGGAATAAATTTCCATCAATAAACCATTTAATAATATTTGGTCCCCATTCTACTGCATAAACGTGAAATTCTGTAGATAAATCAGTTGGCGATGCGTAACTTCTACCCGTATAATGGTATCCGCCACCATCATAATGAATCGTTCCGTCTATAGATTTTGGGTTTCTGTGTTTGGCTTCCATGATATCAATTTCACCTGTAAAAGGCCAATTTGACGTTCCTGCAGGCAGCATCCAGAATGCCGGCCATGCGCCCATTCCTGATGATAACTTCATACGGGCTTCAATTCTTCCATATTTAATGGAATATTTGCCTTCTGTAGTTAATTTTGCAGAAGAATACGGTTGTGCCGGAAAAGAAGCATTCGGTTCGTATTTTGCCTGAATGTTCAAATAGCTGTTTGTTCCTTCCTTCACAATCGTTGCCTGATTGGGATCGTAACGCTGCGCTTCGCCATTTCCAAATCCGCAAAGTGAAGGACATCCGTTTCCGGAAATACTTTGCCATTTGGTTGCGTCTACTGTTGTACCATTAAATTCGTCAGACCAAATTAAAGTGTTGCATTGTGCCTGAAGTTTCAAAAAAGGAGACAACATTATTGCTGCCATAATAAAACATCTTTTCAGAAAATGGTAATTGCTTTTCGGTGGTCGGCCGAAAAAAGAGTCTTTTTGATTCATTTTTTTTAGTTTTTTGTTAGTAAAGTTATTATCGTTAATAAAAAATCCTATTTGTAAAAAATAGACTGTTATTTTATTAAGGACGCACAATATTAACAAATAAACTAGGCAGAATGCCAATTTTTGAATACGGTTTGACTACGGTGTTTTCAAAAAAATGTAGTAATTACTGGTCAAAACGCGTAAAACTACCTGGGATTTTACTTATAATAAAAAACATGGTTTGTTAGGCTGTTTTAAACACATAAAATTAAAAATATGATAGATTAAAATGCATCCATACAAAATAAATCGAGCCGAAGGCTCTTTGCAAAAGTTCCGGAGGAACGGTTGATTTTGTAGCAACGGATTTTAATCCGTTGAAAAATTAAGAATATCATTTGATCAAAATCAAAAGATATCACGTTTGGTTGTCATTATACTATTATAAAAATTTTTATCTCTCGCAGATTTGGCATTGAGCAGATTAATTTGGATAATGGTCTGCGTAATTTGCTTAAATCTTTTTTAAATCTGCGTGAAAAAAAATCAAACACATAGAAATATTTTAAAAATTGAGAATAAACTCCGTGATATTAGCATCAGACGAAAGCTGCATTTTTTTGCGAATGCGATATCGTGTATCTTCAACTCCTCTTACAGAAATCCCTAAAAGCGGCGCAATTTCTTTTGTGTTGAAATTCATTCGCAAATACGCACACAATCGCATATCTCGCGGCGTCAATTCCGGGAAACTGGTTTTTAGCCTTTGCATAAAATTATCATGAAGCTGGTTGAAAATCTCTTCAAACTCGTTCCAATGCTGATCTCCCTGCAATTCGTGATCAATAATTCGGTTAATTTTTGTTAGTAAACTGAAATTCGTATTCGAATCATTCTTTTTATCAATCTGCCCAATAAGATCTTTTATAGAAAGCAAAATTTCATTTAAATGAATAAGATTCACCGTATTTGAAGCCACTTTGGCATTTTTGAGATTAATTGTCGCTTCGAGATTCTCCCGCATAATTGCCATATTTTCCTGTTCCAAAGCCAATTTTTGCTCATTTAATTCGGCACGGTTTTGCAAAAGCTCTTTTTCCTGGCTTAATATTAATTGTTCACGATCGCGTTCTGCGAGATTCTTTTGATATTTAATAATCGTATAAATCAAAACTCCAAACATAATTAAATACAAAATATAAGCCCAACTTGTTCTGTACCAAGGCGGCAAAACTTCAAACTTAAAAATGGCTTCTTCACTTACAACATCATAAATATTTTTTGCCCTAACGTGAAAAACATATTCATTTTCAGGCAAATTGGTATATTCTTTTTCCGTTTGAAGGCTGTATTCAGACCATTTTGGTTCAAAACCTTCCAGCCAATATTCATATTTTGTCGCGTCGGCTTCATCATAACAAAGAGATGCAAACGAAAAATGCAGGGCGTTATTCGAATACGATAAAACGGGCGGAAGTTTACTGTTTGCCGATTCTGTATTGGTTGGAAGCACATCATATCTGCTTGAAAACAACAAACTATCTTTCGGAAAAATACATTTTACTTCTGAAATTACAGCTTTGTACTTCGATTGATAACTCTTGTTTTTGGTAGCATTGTAATGAATCAAACCATCTTGTGTACCAAAAAACACATCTCCGCTTGACGTTGTCTGAATATTTTCGAAACCGGGAACATATAAATATCTTAGTTTTCTAAAAGGCAGTTCTTCAACAGCAAAATTCTTTCCTGCTTTTTGACTCATTTTGCCCGTATTTTCTCCAGAAATATACCAGATATCTTTGTGGCTATCTTCTTTAAGCAAACGAATATGACTGTCTAAACCGAGATATTTTCTAAATGTAGCATCGGGAATCATTTTCTTTGAATGTGGATCTTGTTTGTAAACGCCTTTTGTTGTACCAAACAAAATCTGATCATCAATTTTGAAAGTATTTAAAAACAAACTCGACGGAAATCCAGCCGCCTGATTGTAAAACTGAAGATTTGAAACAGCATCAAATGTTTTATTAAACCTGATTTTGTAAATGCCTTTATAGCCATGAGCAATCCAGATATTATTTGCTGCATCCGTTATAATAATTCGGCTGCTTTCGTCAAAACCTTTTATTTTATGCTGAAAAACCCAGGAACCGTTGATATTTTTCAATAAATACAATCCGTTATAACCGCCAACAAGCAATAAATCAGGATGATCCGGAATTATGATTCCTTGCCACGCTCCGTCTGTTTTGGCTAATAATTGTGCCGAATTGCCTTTTATTTCGAAGATTCCGTTCTTTTCAAAAGCCAAAAGTGAATTTCCAAAAACACCAACATTCCACACATTTTCAGACATTCCTGAAATATGCTGAAAGTGAACATTTTCGTGCTGCCCGCTTTTATAAGCATTCCAATCCAGCCAGAAAACGCCATTATCCGTGGCGATATAAAGTTTGTTCTGATAAATTTGACTGCAATATATTTTGGTTTCCGAATTCGAGGAATCCAGTATTTTTGATAAAGGAGAAGCAATCTGAATCACCGAAATACCTTCTTTTAAAGTCACCCATAAATTACCTTCTTTATCAGTTTTAAGATTTGTTACATATTCGTTCTGCAAACCTATTTGTTTATTAATATGCTGAATCAGATTTCCTGCACTATCAATAACTATCAATCCGGTTTGGCGCGTTCCAATTCCGAAATAGCCATCAGAAAGTAAAATACCTGTTGAGATTTGATATTGTTTTAACAGATTATCGGCTTCAGTTACAAAAGGTTTCAATTGATTGTTTTTATAAATGAAAAGTCCCTTTTTTTGTGTCAGCAAGATTAGGCCTTCTTTGGTTTCGAAGATTTTCCTGATTTTCATTCCGATAAAATCTTTGCTATTCGGAATTTCGACTAAAGCATCATCTTTTAGTTTCAATAAACCTTTTACATTATCTGAAACATACATTTCCTTATTAACTTCAAAAAACTCATCAAACTTAGCATCAGGACGTATTACTTTGATTTTGTTATTCTTATAAATAAATATTTCTTCATTTGAGAAAAAAATCACTTCATTATTTCGGATAACGGTATGCAAAACATCACCAAAATTCTTAGCTGATTCGGGAAGTAATTTCACTAAAGAAGTATATTTATATTGACCGTTTGGCAACTGAACGGTATAACCAAAATCGCCCTGAGCGCCCACATACATTCTGTCGTTTTTATCGATTGCAAGAGAACGAACCATGCTTCGATTTGCGGGTTGGGTTACGATTCCCCATCTCACGCCATCAAATTGCATAATCCCAAAATGATTGGCAAAAAACATCATTCCCTTAGAATCCTGCAAAACATCCCAATTCTCTGAAGCCGCTTTATACGTTTTCGGATCGTAATTGGTTATAAACGGGACGCCAATTTTTTTAATTTGAGCATTAAAAATAGTGGGCAAAAGGAATATTGATAGAACTAAAAGTCTAATAAATTTCGTCATTTTTGTTTCTGTCTGTAGGTTATTTCGTGGCGTTTGAGAACCACAATCATAAAAACAACTACTTGGGGAGTGGCTGTTTTTATAGGAAAATAGACATTCATATTAGTACTACTAAAATTATAATTTGACAACAAGAAGCATTAAAAAAAACGAATATCTATATCCAAATATATAAAAATTTATTTTAATGTAACAAATTGCACAAATTATTAAAGATGTAATTAATAGAAAAATGTGAGAATTATAACGAATTGAGATAATGTGAGAATTGAGATAATGTGAGAATTGAGATAATTAGATAATTGGAAAATGAAAAATGAGAATGCGCGAGTGCGAGCTTTGTCAAAGTTTTAAACTTTGACAAAGCTAGTAGACAATAGTTTATCGACAATTGTTGATATCATACAAGAAGCTCCATAAGTAAAATCGCCACTCTTTGTAGCGCTACTAACGGAGATTCCTCGTTCCTCGGAAGGACAAGATTGTGGTTGTTTTTGCAATGAATAAAACCTGAAACAAAAATCTAAGAAGTCTAAGAAAGTCTAAAATCTGAGAAGTCTAAAACCCCAACTCTTCATAAGAATGAAAAAGTATTGCTCCTTCTTTTTCTAAATCTTCGTTGTTAAATCCGTTTGCAAAACCGTAGACTTTAAATCCGCCTTTTATTCCGGCGATTACTCCTGCTTTGCTGTCTTCTATGACGATGCAGTCTTTTACAGCGAAACCCATTTCTTTTGCGGCGTGCAGAAAAATTCCCGGATCTGGTTTCCAGCTGTTTATTTGATAGGAACTAAAGATTTTATTTTCGAATTTATCTAATAATCCGGCAACTTCAAGGTTCAATCTGATTTTATCAACGGGACCGCTGGAAGCAACACAATACGGAATTTTCAATTTATTAAGGAATTCGACGATTCCTTCCATCGGTTTGACCTGGGTTTTGAAAGCTTCGAAACTTCTTTGGCGGTATTCTGCTTCAAAAGTATCCGGAAGTTTTTTAGCGATTGCATTTTCGATATGCAGGAAACATTCTTTCAAATTACGTCCGTTAAAATCGCGATACGCATCTTCTAATTTCATTTCAAAACCATGTTCAGCAGCCATTGAAAGTAAAATTCCGTTACCAATTTTTTCAGTATCCACAAGAACGCCATCACAATCGAAAATAATACACTTAACTTCCATATTCTTTAATTTACAATTTTAATTATTCGGCTTGACCGAAAATGTAAATTACAAATTTATTTTATAAAGTCAGGCGAAATTTAAAGTGAAGTTGAAATCTTTGACACAATTTGTACAATAAAATCAGCCTGCGCAGGATTTATTTTTTCTATGGCTTGCTGTGTTTGAAACCATTCTGCTTTATCAATTTCAGGGAAGGCTTGCAATTTTCCGGATTTTGGCGGCCACTCCATTTCGAAAACATTGCTTTTTATGAGCGTTACATCAATGTCATATTCTAAAGCCCACGCAAAAACTTTTTTTCCGGATTTGAGTTTTACGGCATGAAGTTCAATAAAATCACCTTCTAATTCAAAACCCGTTTCTTCCTGAAATTCACGTTTTGCAGCCTCAAGCGGATCTTCTTCATTTGTAAATTCTCCTTTCGGAATCGACCAGCTTTCTAAATCCTTATTCTTCCAAAATGGACCACCAGGATGTACCAATAAAAAATAAATTGTCGAATCTATGAATTTGTAGAGTAATATGCCGGCGCTTTGTTTCATTGAATTAAGTGTTCTAAATTATATTATAAATATAATAACTTTTATTGGTTAAAAAAATCATCTAATAATTACCTCATTACCAATCTTCTGTACATATTTACTCCCATTTTGTATTTAAATGTAATATTTCATTTGTATTTTTATGGAATTATAAAATTCCTATTTGAACTCAAAAAAATAATAAAATGTCAATATCCTACGAATCAAGATATGCATCGGGTCCGCAAGCAGTTAAGCAATACGATACGGCGCAATTAAGAGCAGAATTTTTAATCGATAATTTGATGAAAAAGGGCGAAATTGCTCTTACCTATTCACATTATGATCGTTATATTGCCGGTTCTGCAGTCCCGGTTTCTCCATTGAAATTGGAAGCTATTGATCCTTTAAAAGCACAATATTTTCTGGAAAGAAGAGAATTAGGCATCATCAATGTGGGCGCAAAAGGCGCTGTTGAAGTTGACGGAACTTCGTATGAATTGGGTCATAAAGATGCGCTTTATATTGGAAGCGGAAACAAGGAAGTAATCTTTAAAAGCGATGACCCAGAAAATCCTGCTTTGTTTTATCTGAACTCTGCTCCTGCTCACACGCAGCATCCAACCAAAAAAGTAAGTTTGGCTGAAGCCAATAAATTACAACTGGGAACCATGGAAACAGCCAATCATAGAACGGTAAACCAAATGATTATTGGCGGAATCGTAACGACGTGCCAATTACAAATGGGAATGACGGAACTTAAAACTGGAAGCGTTTGGAATACGATGCCTGCGCACGTTCACGATCGTAGAATGGAAGTTTATTTCTACCTCGATATTCCGGAAAATCAAGCCGTTTGCCATTTTATGGGAGAACCTCAGGAAACGAGACATATCTGGATGAACAATCATCAGGCTGTGATTTCTCCACCCTGGTCCATTCATTCAGGTTCAGGAACTTCAAATTATACTTTTATTTGGGGAATGGCTGGAGAAAACCTTGATTATGGCGATATGGATATTGCTAAAATAACCGATTTAAGATAAAAAAATGACGAATTTATTTGATATAAAAGGAAAAATTGCCCTGATTACAGGAAGCACACACGGATTGGGAATGGCAATGGCAAAAGGTTTAGGTCAGGCCGAAGCGACCATTATCGTGAACGGAAACTCTTCTCAGCAAAAAATTGACGATGCCGTAAAGGAACTGCAAAGTGAAGGAATAAAAGCTGTTGGTTATAAATTTAATGTAACCGATGAAAAAGAAGTGATTGAAGCTGTAAAGAAAATTGAAAGTGAAGTTGGACCAATTGCAATTCTGATTAACAATGCCGGAATCATCAAAAGAATTCCGTTAATCGAAATGGAAGTTGCTGATTTTAAAGAGGTAATTGATATCGATTTGGTTTCTCCTTTTATTGTTTCCAAACACGTTGCAAAAGGAATGATCGAAAGAAGGCAAGGTAAAATCATTAATATCTGTTCGATGATGAGCGAACTGGGCCGAAATACCGTTGGTGCGTATGCTGCTGCAAAAGGCGGTTTGAAAATGCTGACCAAAAACATGGCAACAGAATGGGCAAAATACAACGTACAAATCAACGGAATTGGCCCAGGCTATTTTGCAACTGAACAAACAAAACCTATTCGAGTTGACGGACATCCGTTTAACGATTTTATCATAAGCAGAACTCCTGCTGCAAAATGGGGTGATCCCGGTGATTTAGCCGGAGCAGCAATATTTTTATCTTCTAAAGCAAGTGACTTTGTAAACGGTCACATTTTATATGTAGACGGCGGAATTCTGGCTACAATTGGCAAACCTTCTAACGAAAACTAAACCCTCAAATTTTGAAAAAACATCTTTTATTAACCGCAATTCTGGCAAGCAGTTTTGCCATTCATTCGCAAAGCAAAATCGTAACCGTAACCAATTCTCTTGCTGTTGACAGGGAATTTGAAACGATTGAACTGACTAAAAAATCGCTCGGATTGCCTTCTTCGGCTAAACTTGAAGATTATACCGTTAAAGAAATCAGTAGTAATGCATTTTTAACCATTCAATCTGTAGATAATAATGGAGATGGTGTTGTTGATGTATTATTATTTCAACCCAAAATAAGTGCTTCTTCACATAAGGATTTTGTGGTTTCGACTGCAACAAATCCAAATCCAGACAAAACAGTTAGCTGTTATTCCAGATTTGTTCCGGAAAGGACCGATGATTATGCATGGGAAAACAACAAAGTAGCTTTTAGAACTTATGGTCCGGTTGCTCAAAAAATGGTCGAAGATCATATTGAAGGCGGAACTTTGACCAGCGGAATCGACGCATGGCTAAAAAGAGTCGATTACCCGATTATCAATAAATGGTACGAAAAAGCAACTTTAGGAACCGGAACGTATCATAAAGATACGGGCGAAGGTTTGGATAATTTTCATGTTGGAGATAGCCGTGGTCTTGGCGGAATTGCCGTAAAAGTGGATAATAAATACTATTTCTCAAAGAATTTTACCACTTGGAAAACCATCACCACAGGACCAATCAGAACGAGTTTTATCCTAACGTATGCGGATTGGGATGCAAAAGGCAATAAAATAACCGAATCTAAACTAATTAGCTTGGACTACGGAAGTTACTTTTCCCGTTTTGAAATCAATATTAAAGGCACAAAAGAAATCGCTGCCGGATTAACGCTTCATGACAAAAAAGGAACGATTGGAACCAATGTCAAAGAAGGCTGGATCAGCCATTGGGAACCTCTTGACGATTCAGAATTAGGAACGGCATTAGTTGCCCCAAAAGGTACTTTAACGAGTTTTGACAACTATATTACCAACGATAAAGACTTAAGTAATTTATACGCAAACTTAAACGTAAAAAATAACAAAGTAATCTATTATGTTGGTTTCGGATGGAAAAAAGGAAGTCCGTTTCAAACGAAACAAGAATGGGAAACGTATTTGACTTCGTTTGCTAGCAAGATTAATAATCCGCTTGTTGTGAAGGTTAAGAAGTAGTTTTTTTTGCCCACGGATTTGACGGATTTAAACGGGTTTTCGCTGGTTTGTTTTTATTTTATTCGCTTTTTTTGTCATTGTGAGGAACGAAGCAACCGCACTAACAATAAGACACAAAGTTTGATTTAGCAAGTGAGATTGCTTCGTTCCTCGCAATGACAAAATCCGCGTAAACCCGTTCAAACCCGCCAAATCCGTGGGCAAAATTTCACGATTTCTTAGCCGGAAAATAATTCTCCTTCAAAATAATCTCCAGCGGAATATAATGCGTGTTTTCAACAGGTTCCTGCAACACTAATTTTTTGTATAAATGATTAATTCCCATATAGCCCTGTTCTTCGGGTCTTTGGTTGATCAGGAAATCAATTACCCCTTTGTTCAGGTATTCGATATTATCTTTTAGTAAATCATAACCAATAATTCGGACGCCTTTTATGTGGTTTTGTTCTAAAAATCGAGCAACAATATACGCACGGGAATTGGGTACAAAAACGCTATTTATTCCGGAGAACATCTCCAGATTTAACTGATCAATTCCGGAATCTTTGATGGTAACTTCTGAGAATTTAAAATTCGTAAGTTCGTTATGATCTTTAAAAAACGAATAAAATCCGTCGATACGCTGTAAATAAACCGATGTACTTTCTATTTCTCTGGTAATCTTAAAAATCAGGATTTGCCTTTCGTTTTTTACGGCAAAACTAATTAATCTTCCCGCCAAATAGCCACTCTGAAAAGCATCTTGTCCCACATAGGCGTGCTCTTCATTGCTTGAAATATTAGAATCGATCATGACAACCGGAATATTTTTTTTTTCATATTCGTTCAAAAAACGAACCGATTCTTCATAAAAAATAGGTGCAAAAAGTAATCCGTCGCAATCAAATTCCAATACTTTTTTGACCGATTCCTTAAAGGAAGCAGCACTGAAATCATAAAAGAAATAATCTAGCACAATTCCGAATTTACTGAATTCTACCGCGGCTTTTTCGATTCCTGAAATCTGACTTTTCCAATATTCCAGATCTTCATATTTTGGCAGGAAAACCGCAAAATGAAATTTCTTATTCAAGGCCAGATTACTCGCCAGAATATTTCGTTTATAACCATATTGCTCGATTATAGCATTGACTTTGTCGACATTATCCTGAGTAACCTGTCCACGATTATGGATAATTCTGTCAACTGTTCCGGGCGAAACATTGGCTAGTGCTGCAATTTTTTTAATCGTTATGATATTGATTCTTTTTAAGTTAAAAATTTTCCTATAAGATTGTAAAATTAATTTTTTTTATGAAAGATAAGTTGTTTTACTTAACTTTTTATATACATTTGCAACAACCCGTGTGCGTACACGTAAAATTACACAGATGTCAAAAAGAATCATAACTTTTGGTGAAATTTTATTGAGACTTTCACCTCCAAACTATAACAAATTATACAAATCGAGAACATTTGAAGCACATTATGGCGGTGCCGAAGCAAATGTTGGGGCATCGTTGGCTCTTTTTGGATGTGATGTAAAATTCGTGACTTCTGTTCCTGATAATGAATTAGGAGATTCCGCTTTAAGCGAATTGAAATCGTATGGCGTTGAACCTGTTTCGGTAAAACAAGGAAGCCGTTTGGGTGTTTATTATTTTGAACATGGCGCGTCTGAAAGACCGGGGAAAGTTTTATATGACAGAGACGCTTCTTCTTTCGCACATCTTAAAAAAGGAATGATCGATTGGGAAACTATTTTTGCAGATGCAGATTGGTTTCATTGGTCGGGAATTACGCCATCGTTAACCGAAGATCTTGCTATTGTATGCAAAGAAGCTCTTGAAGCCGCTTCGAAATTAGGATTAACGATTTCAGCTGATTTAAACTACCGTCCAACATTATGGAAGTATGGCAAAAAAGCTTCTGAAATAATGCCGGATTTGGTTCAATATTGTGATGTTTTATTAGGGGGTTCAGATGATTCTGAAAAATGTCTGGGTATCAAAATTGAAGAATCAGAAAGTATTGATGCTGTCTTTAATAAATGGAAAAAACAATTTCCAAAACTAAAAACGATTGTTTCTACTATGCGCTATGACGCCAATGCTTCATCAAATACAATTGGTGCTGTTTTATGGAATAATGGAAAACTTTTAAAATCTAAAGAATATAAAATTTCTCATATTATTGATAGAATTGGTGCCGGAGATGCCTTTATGGCGGGATTAATCTACGGATTAATTACCTGGCCGGAATCATATCAGGATACGCTTGAATATGCGGTTGCCGCTTCATGCCTGAAACATTCGATACCGGGAGATATTAATTTATCGAGCGTAAATGATATTACGGCTTTGATGAATGGTGCTAGTGGCGGAAGGGTCATTCGATAACTTTATTGCCCACTGATTGTGCGGATTTAACGGATTAACACAGATTTATTTTTCATACAAATTATTTAATCTCGCAAAGTCGCAGAGTCGCAAAGTTTTTATTACTTATTACCTTAGCGTCTTCGCGACTTTGCGAGAGAATCAAATATAAAACTTAAAAAAATGATAGTAGATTCATTACACAATGCAGCCAAATATTACGGTTTACATCCCAATTTCAAAAAAGCTTTTGATTATGTCCGTCAAAATGATATTACCATTCTTGAAGAAGGATCTTTTGAAATTGCCGAGGGTTTAAAAGTGATCGTAATTGTGGGCGAAGGAACTACCAAAGAAGAAAGTATTAAAGGTTTTGAATGCCATGACCAAAATATCGACATTCAGATTTCGATAAAAGGACCGGAAACTTTTGCGTGGAAACCAAGAGAAAAATGCATCAGCCCAAACGGGGATTATAGTGCTGAAAGAGACGTACGTTTTTTTCATGATAAGCCGGATATGTTCTTTGAATTACAGGAAAAACAATTTGCCATATTATTTCCAGAAGATGTTCACGCAGCCATGATTGGCGAAGGATTATTGAAAAAAATCGTAATTAAAGTTAAAATATAAAAGTCATGAACACGATTCAAAACACGATTGAAGTTATCTCAAAACAAGGGATTTTGCCTTTGTATTTTAATAGCGATGAAAATATTAGTATCGAAGTTCTACGCTCACTTTACAGAAGCGGAATCAGGGCTGTAGAATATACCAACAGAGGTTCTGAAGCATTGCCGAATTTTGAGAAAATGGTTGCCGTAAGAAATATTGAAATGCCTGAAATGTTACTAGGCATCGGAACTATAAAAAATCTGGATCAGGCTACAGCATTTTACAATATTGGCGCTGATTTTTTTATAAGTCCTGGTTTTGTTCCTGAAGTGGCTGATTTCGTAAAAAGCAAGGAATTATTATATACTCCGGGTTGTATGACGCCAACAGAAATCATTGCAGCTGAAAATGCGGGAATAAAATTCATTAAACTTTTCCCTGGAAATATTCTGGGTCCTGAATTTTTGAGCAGTATAAAAGACATTTTTCCATCTCTTCAGTTTATGACAACAGGCGGTGTTGAAACGACTCATACCAGTATTAATAGCTGGTTTTCTGCAGGAGTTTCTGCTGTGGGATTGGGAAGTAAACTAATCAGTAAAAAACGCATGGAAGACGGAGATTACGATCTGATAGAAAATGAGGTCAAAAAAGCCATAGAGATCGTTCAGATTATACAAAAACAATCATAAAATAAAATATGGATTCAATATTTAATCTAAAAGGTAAAATTGCTCTTATTACAGGCGGTGCCGGAGTATTGGGAAGCAATTTTGCAAATGTATTGGCAAAACAAGGCGTTATCACTGGAATCGTTTCTCAATCGATTGAAAAAGCCAATAAAGCCGTAGAAACAATAAAAAGCAATGGCGGACAAGCTTTTGCGGTTCAGGCGAATGTTTTAAATAAGGAAGAACTTGAAAAAGCAAGGGATTTTATCGTAGAAAAATACGGTCGGCTTGATATTTTGATCAATGCTGCGGGCGGAAATATGCCCGGAGCAACGATAAGTCCGGATCAGGCGATTTATGATATGCAAGTAGATGATTTACAAAAAGTTGTCGATCTTAATATTATTGGAACGATGTTGCCAACGCAGGTATTTTCAGAGATTTTCGCCAAACAAAAACAAGGAATTATCATCAATATTTCATCAGCATCAGCGCAAAGACCTTTGACGAGAGTGGTTGGATATTCGGCTTCAAAAGCGGCTATTGATAATTTCACGCAATGGATGTCGGTTGAACTGGCTTCAAAATATGGCGAAGGAATTCGTGTAAATGCGATCTCTCCGGGATTTTTTATCGGGGAACAAAACAGAGCTTTATTATTGACTCCGGACGGAAAATTAACACCTCGCGGTGAAAAAATCATCGATCATACGCCAATGGGAAGATTCGGGAAACCGGAAGATATTGACGGTGCGCTTTTGTTTTTATGCAGCGATATGTCAAAATTCGTTACGGGAACGATTATCAAAGTTGATGGAGGGTTTTCGGCATCGAGTATTTAGAATCTGATTTCGACGTTTCCTGCAAGGTTTTCAAAGCCTTGTAGGTATGATTCTGGAATTAAATAATAAGTTTTAGACCTACAAGGTTTTGTCCCGAAGCTTCGGGATTGCAAGACAAAAAACCAAACCAAAATTAAAAAACTAAATCAAAAATGGAACAAACATTAAGATGGTTCGGACCAAATGATCCTGTTTCTTTACAAGATATTTTACAGACCGGCGCAACGGGAATCGTAACTGCATTACACCATATTCCGAACGGAGAAGTTTGGAGCATTGAAGAAATTATAAAACGAAAAGTTGAAATCGAGCATCAAAACGGAGATCCTAAAAAAGGTGCTTCGGGTTTAATATGGTCGGTTGTAGAAAGTATTCCGATTCATGAAGACATTAAAAAACAAACCGGAAATTACCTTCAATACATTGAAAACTATAAAGAAAGCATTCGGAATTTAGCGCTGTGCGGAATCAAATGCATTTGCTATAATTTTATGCCGGTTTTAGACTGGTCAAGAACAGATCTGGCGTATGAAACTGCGGACGGATCAAAAGCTTTGCGTTTTGATATTAATGCTTTTGCGGCTTTTGAATTGTTTATTTTGAAAAGACCAAATGCTGAAAAAGAATATTCGGCTAAGCAGATTGAAAAAGCGACAAAATATTTTGAAGCCATGACTGATGCTGATAAAATAAAATTACAGCAAAATATTCTGGCTGGACTTCCGGGAGCTGAAGAAGCGTATTCTGTTGAAGATTTTCTGGTGACTTTAAGCGGATATAATCATATTGACAGAGCGGCTTTAAAGCAAAATCTTTTCTTCTTTTTGAAAGAAATTATTCCCGTTGCCGAAAGCAAAGGTGTTGTGATGGCGATTCATCCTGACGATCCGCCCTACCCTATTTTGGGATTGCCAAGAGTGGTGAGCACAGAGGAAGATTTAATGGAATTGATGGCTGCAGCCGATTCAAAATCAAATGGGTTCACGATGTGTACGGGTTCTTACGGGGTAAGAGCGGATAATGATTTACCGGGAATTGTGAGACGTCACGGCGATAAAATGAATTTTATTCACTTGAGAAGTACGGAAAGAGACGAAGAAGGCAGTTTTTTTGAAGCCAATCATCTTGAAGGCGATGTAGATATGTACGAAGTCGTAAAAGCGATTATCGAGGTTGAAAAAAGAAATAATAGTTCGTTACCTATGCGCCCTGATCACGGTCATCAAATGTTGGATGATTTGAACAAAAAAACAAATCCGGGTTATTCGGCAATTGGGCGTTTGAGAGGTTTGGCAGAGTTGAGAGGTCTGGAAATGGGAATCAAAAAAAGCTTATAAAAAATACTATCTGAATATAAACACGAATTTCACGAATTTGCACTAATTCGTTCGTGAAATTAATTTCACAAACTAGGCCCATCATAAAAATTTGTGCAAATCTGTGAAATTCGTGTTGAAAATTCATCAAGATGTATTCAAAAAATAAATATTTTATGTCTGAAAATAAATTTATAACCGAGGATTTTTTGCTGTATACGAAAACGGCTGTTTCCTTGTACCATGATTTTGCGAAAGCACAACCCATTATCGATTACCATTGTCATTTGTCTCCAAAAGATATTGCCGAAGACCGTCAGTTTGAAAACATTACTCAAATCTGGATTGAAGGCGATCATTACAAATGGAGAGCGATGCGCGCGAATGGTATTTCTGAAAAATATATTACGGGAGATGCTTCTGATTTTGAAAAGTTTGAAAAATGGGCTGAAACCCTGCCGCATACTTTACGAAATCCGTTGTATCACTGGTCGCATCTGGAATTGAAACGTTATTTTGGAATTGATATATTATTGAATAAAGAAACCGCTAAGGAAATTTATGATACTTGCAATGAATTGCTAAAAAAGCCTGAATTCAGTGTCAAAAATTTACTTAGAAGAATGAATGTGAAGGTTGTAGGAACTACGGATGATCCTACGGATGATTTGCAATTTCATCAAAAGCTTCGTGACGATGAGTTTGAAATTTCGGTTTTGCCTTCTTTCAGACCGGATAAAGCAACGGAGATTGAGAAAGGACAATTGTTTGTAAACTGGGTTCAAAAACTGGAAGCTGCTGTTGGTTTTTCTATAAAAGAATATCCTTCGTTTATAAAAGCGATATCAATTAGACATGACTTTTTTCATGAAATGGGCTGCCGAATTTCGGATCACGGACATATTAAATTTTATGCGTCAACCTATACGGAATCTGAGATAGAATCTATTTTTCAGAAAGGATTAAAGGTTTCAGAATTGAGTACGATTGAAATCGAAAAATTCAAATCGGCGGTACTTTTTGAGATTGCTCTGATGAATCATAAAAAATCCTGGGCGCAGCAATTTCACGTAGGTGCGATCAGAAACAATAATAGCAAAATGATGCAATCCATTGGTCCGGATCAGGGATTTGATTCTATTGGAGATCTGAATATGGCCGATAATATGAGCGGTTTCTTTGATAAACTGAATTCTGCCAACGGCTTGACCAAAACAATTGTCTATAATTTGAATCCGCGTGACAATGAAGTTTTTGCATCTATGGCGGCAAATTTTAATGATGATTTGATTCCCGGAAAAATGCAATACGGAGCCGCGTGGTGGTTTTTGGATCAAAAAGACGGAATGGAAAAACAATTAAATGTGTTATCAAATTTTGGTTTATTAAGCCGATTTGTGGGAATGGTAACAGATTCGAGAAGCTTTTTATCGTTTCCGCGTCATGAATATTTCCGTCGTATTTTATGTAATATTTTAGGAAACGAAGTTGAAAATGGGCAGTTGCCAAATGATATCAATTTAATTGGAGAATTGGTTAAAAATATCTGCAGCAAGAATGCTGAACGCTACTTTAAATTTAAAGAATAAAAAACAAGATTTCAGTTTGAGGAAAAAAGTCTAAAAACCTTTTTATAACCACCCCAAACTTTTACAATATAAAAACAAAAATGCTCTTAACTAACTATCATGACTATCAAAAACGAACCAATCGGAAAGTATCGCTGGACTATCTGCGGACTGCTTTTCTTTGCCACTACAGTGAATTATCTGGACAGACAAGTACTGAGTTTACTGGCTCCAAGCCTATCTGAAGAATTTAACTGGAGTAATACGGATTATGCAAATATAACCGCTGTTTTTCAGTTTGTTTATGCGCTTTCAATGTTATTTGCAGGAAGATTAATCGACAAATTGGGTACAAAATTAGGCTATATTCTGGCTATTTTTATCTGGTCGATTGGTGCAATTATGCACGCTTACGCAATCCCGATTGGAAGTACTTTTAACAACATATTAGTTTGGGTTGGTATTGGCGCTGTTCCAGTTTCTATTGCCGGTTTTATGATTTCGAGAGCTTTTCTGGGTTTTGGTGAAGCCGGAAATTTCCCGTCGGCGATAAAAGCTACGGCAGAATATTTTCCTAAAAAAGAACGATCATTAGCTACCGGAATTTTCAATTCGGGATCGAATGTTGGAGCAATTCTGGCGCCTATCACCGTGCCTTGGATTGCCGTACATTGGGGCTGGCAAATGGCTTTTATTATTATTGGAGCCATTGGTTTTATCTGGATGTTTTTCTGGTATTTTTTATATGAAAAACCAAGAAACCAAAAGAGAATGTCGCAGGCTGAACTGGATTATATCTGTGAAGAAGATGTTCCTCAAGACGTTCTACAAGAAAATGCAAAACCTGAAAAAATTTCCTGGCTAAAACTTTTAAGCTACAAACAAACCTGGGCTTTTGCGATTGGAAAATTCTTAACTGACGGAATTTGGTGGTTCTTTTTATTCTGGTTACCAAAATATTTAGAAGCACAATTCGGTATGGAAAAAACCGAAATCACGGTTCCGTTAGCGGTTTTATATAGTATGACTATGGTTGGAAGTATTTACGGCGGATATTTCCCGATGTATTTTATCAAGAAAGGTCACAATCCTTATGAAGCCCGAATGAAAGCGATGCTTATCATTGCGCTTTTTCCCTTATTTGTACTTCTGGCGCAGCCTTTGGGTCATATCAGTTTCTGGATGCCTGTTGTTTTAATTGGCGTTGGAGCTTCGGCACATCAGGCTTGGTCGGCTAATATTTTTACAACTGTTTCTGATATGTTTCCTAAAAAAGCAATTGGTTCTATCATAGGAATTGGCGGAATGGCCGGCGGACTTGGCGGTGTTCTGGTATCTAAATTAGGCGGTGCTTTGTTTGATTATTACGAAGGATTAGGACATATTGAGACTGGATATACCATCATGTTTGTGCTTTGTGCCGTTGCGTATTTGATTGCCTGGGCGATCATGAAAACGTTGGTTCCTAAATATAAATTGATTACAGATTTATAATGTGTTAGCCCACGGATTTGGCGGATTAAACGGGTTTATGCTGGTTTTTTGTCACTTCACGTAACCTTTGTCAAAGTTTTAAACTTTGACAAAGGTGTTTGAAAACAATCTATGTAAACCCGTTCAATCCGTAAAATCCGTGTCCCATCTCTCAAAAAAAAAATATGAAACGTCAAGCCCTTATTATCTATAGTCTTTTCATCGGCATAAATGCGATTGGTCAGGAATTGCCTAAAATCCTGACGCAAAAACCGGTCACGAATTATCTGCCGGATTTTAGTTATGCGGGCTATCATTTCGGCGAAAGCCAAATTCCTGAAACTGCAGGAAAAATAATAAATGCTGTAGATTTTGGCGTAAAAGCGAATGACGGTTTAGATGATTCTAAAGCTTTATTAAAAGCTGTAAAAGCCGCAAATGCAGTTGAAGGAAATGTGATTTTGCAATTGCCGGCAGGGCAACTAATTCTGAGTGATATTGTATATATCGAAAGAAGCAATTTTGTACTTCGCGGTGCAAGAACTGGCGAAAACGGAACTGAGATTTATTGCCCAAGACCTATGATGTATCTCAAAAATCCGGAATCATTGGCTGAACTTCGGGAATATCTCACCACGCTTGATAAAAGACAACGCGAACCTGAAAATAATATCGATTTGCCTTTCTCACAATATGCCTGGTCGGGCGGTTTTATATGGACTCAGATTCCGGGTGAACGTGTAAAATCATATTTGGATAAATACGAACCAACACCAAGTTTTCTGGCTAAAGTAAGTTCCGGAAATATGGGCGAACATATCATTAATGTTTCAGAAGTTAAAGGTTTAAAAGTTGGTGATATTGTAGAACTTCAATTGTTTAATAAAGACGGAGAAAACGGCGAAATCATTAAAGATTTATATAAAGGTGCTAAAGTAAAACCGGGTTCTCATCATTGGAATTTTCCAAAACTTCCCATCGTAAGACAACAAGTTGAAATCACTAAAATTTCGGGTTCTAAAATCACAATAAAAACACCTTTGACAATTGCCATAAAACCAAGTTATCAGGCACAATTGGTCGAATGGAAACATTTAAACGAAGTTGGAATTGAACATATTCGTTTTACTTTTCCTGATATTCCTAGAGTCGCGCATCATGTTGAACCGGGAAATAATGCGATATTTTTAACCCGCGTTTTTAATAGCTGGGTGAACGATGTTACGATTACAAATGCCGATAGCGGAATTTTAGGCGAAGAAATTTCGAACGTAACAATTCAGGATATTGTGACGGATGGCGCTCATATCGCACATTATACGGTGACTTTGGGCGGTGTTCATAATGTTTTGGTCAAGAATCTGAAGATTTACAATAAAGCTGTTCATCCGCTAAGTTTCAACACTTTTGCGACTAAAAATGTGTATCAGAATTGCGAAATCTTTGCTGATCCGGTTTTAGATCAGCATTCGGGAGCGAATCATCAAAATTTATTCGATAATATTACGGTGCACATATCGCCGGACAAAAATAATAGTTACGCCTTATTTGGCGGAGGCGGTGCTGATTACTGGAAACCGTCTCACGGGCCTTTCAGTACTTTTTGGAACCTGAATGTTCAGGTCGAAAAAGCAGCTGATAATACGAAACCCATTTTACTTTACGGAATGAAAGACGGACCATTTGCGCGAATCATTGGCGTGAATGGCAATGCTAAATTCGAAGTAAAATATGATCCTGACGCTTATATTGAGTTTCTAAATACATCGATGGAAAAAGTGCCTTCGCTGTATGAATATCAATTGAAAAAGCGGTTGAAAAAATAATCTCGCAAAGTCACGAAGTCGCAAAGTTTTTTAAGTAACTACTAAGCGTAGTGTTTGTCATTTCGACGAAGGAGAAATCTCCGCAAGTAACTCCGTAATGAGGATCAATCTTTGTCGAGCTTCTAGCGAAGATTTCTCCTTCGTCGAAATGACATAAAATGAGGTAAAAACTTTGTGACTTCGCGACTTTGCGAGAAATCATATCCGCAATAACAAAGAAAACTTTGCGCGAAATGACTCTTCACAATAAAACTTAAATGCTATGAAGTATCAAGTAACTCTTCTCGTAATCTTATTTATTTCAGGGAATGCATTTTCCCAAAATAAATACCGTCTTAAAAATATCTCGACTACTGAGGGACTTTCCCAGAATTCTGTCATTGCTATTCATCAGGATAAATTTGGACAGATGTGGTTTGGTACGCGCGACGGTCTCAATAAATATGACGGAAGCCGATTCAGCGTTTTCAGGAATGATGTTACAAACAAAACGTCGATCAGCAATGATATTTTATCTATTGAAGAAGATGATTCCGGAAAATTATGGATTGGAACTTATAATGGACTGAATTGTTATGATCCTGTCAGCAATACTTTCGATCGGTATTTACATGACAAAACCAATCATGCCATGAATAGCAATACGATTTGGTGCATAAAGAAAATTGGAGATGAAATGTGGTTTGGCACTTCAAAAGGATTATCGGTTTATAACAAAAAAACAAAACAGTTCACTGCCGCTTTTCATTCTAATACAGATAATACAACGATTCCAAGCAATAATATTCTGAGCATTTTAAAAACCAAAAAAGGTCAGATCTGGATTGGGTCTACAAAAGGATTGTGCGTATTAACGAGTAGAAAAAACGGGAAATTTACTTTTAAAAATTATCCGTTAAACAATATCGATTTGCTCAATGTATCAGCAATCGCCGAAGACCGCTTTAACAATATCTGGGTTGGAACAAAAAACAAAGGACTTTTAAAATTTGATCCTTCAACAAACAGCTTTGTTTCCTTTTTATCTGACGAAAAATACAAGGAAATCAATAGTGAAATCCGTGCTTTGGCTATTGACCGCAAAGGCTCGATCTGGATTGGTGCGTATGACGGAGTTTATATTTTAGGAGAAGATAAGAGTATTCAAAAGATAAATAATAATAACAGTAATACGAATCATAGCAGTGGAATTGAAAAAGTAAAATCGATTTTCATTGATAAAAAAGGGTCTGTTTGGGTTGGCTGTTATTATAAAGGCGTAAATATGTGGGATATTTCAAACGCGAATTTCTTCAATTACGATCAGAATTCGAAAAAGATTCCGATGAGTTATGATGTGGTGAGTTCGATTGTTGCCGACAAAAATCAGAATATTTATTTTGGAACTGAAGGCGGCGGCATCACGGTTTACAATAAAAATACAGAAGCCACGAGTTACATCAACAACAAAGCTGGACAAACGCCCATAAATGATATTAAATCAATGTGGTTTGCAGAGAATAATATTTTGTGGATGGGAACTTTTTCCAAAGGAATTTCTGCTTATAATACATTAACTAAAAAATTTGAAAACGACCGTATTTCGCCTCAATTAAAGGATTCATTAAAAGATGTGGGTGTTTATTCTATCAAAACAGAAGGAAACGGCGTATTGTGGATGGGAACTTTCAGCAAAGGATTGATTCGATATAATACTGTTTCTAAAGATTTTCAATTTATTAGAAATGAGAATAACAAGTTAAATTCTCTAACCAATAATTATGTGCGAACGGTATTGGTCGACAAACAAAAAAGACTTTGGGTAGGAACACTGAGCGGACTGAATCTTATTGGGCTCCAAAATTTTAAATCGAATAAATACGTTGTAAAACATTTTCTTTTTGATGATGCTGCTTTATCCGGAGATGATATTCTGACCTTGTTTCAGGATTCTCAAAATAAAATCTGGGTAGGAACAAAAGCAAAAGGACTGCATTATTTTGATGGAAAGAAATTTAACAGAATTAACCTGAAAATTGCAAATACGGTTATTACATCCATACATTCTATTTTAGAAGATGGTGATAAAAATTTATGGATTAGTACCAATCAGGGCATTATAAAATACAGTACTACCCGAAAAACAGTTATAAATTATGATCAAAAAGACGGTATAACCAATAATGAATTTAATGATAATGCGGCTTTAAAACTTGATGCGAATAAATTTTATTTTGGAAGCCCATCCGGCGCAACTTATTTTGACGCCCAAAAAATTTCCATAAATCAACACGCACCTCAGGTTTTGATTACGGATTTGAAAATCAAAAATGAAACTACAAACCCAAATGATTCCTTAGGCATTTTAGAAAAAAGCATTGGGTATACCAAAACCATCACGCTGGATTATGACAAGGCAAATTTCTCCATCAATTTTGCGATTCCTAATTACGTCCGATCCAAAAAAAATCAATACAGCTACCGTTTAATCGGACTGGAAAATAACTGGACACTTACAAAAAATACGGAAGCCATGTATGCCATTCAGAATCCGGGAACTTATGTTTTTGAAGTGCGCGGTGCCAATAATGACGGTGTTTGGAACAAAGTTCCTACTACTTTGACCGTTATCGTAAAACCGGCTCCGTGGCGCAGCATCTGGGCCTTTTTATTGTACGGAATTATAATAGGTTTAGGATTATACGGTTTGATCTGGATCATGAAATCGAAAGCCAGACTGAAACAAAAACTCGAATTAGAATATCTGGAAACCAAACGTATTGAAGAAAATAACAGGGCAAAATTGGATTTTTTCACCAATATTTCGCATGAATTCAGAACGCCTTTGACTTTGATTTTAGGTCCGCTGCAGCAAATCTTGGCAGATTATAACGGAACCAATGAAATGTATAAAAAACTGCTGGTTATTGAAGGAAGTGCGAATCATCTTTTAAGCCTGATTAATCGTTTAATGGATTTCAGAAAACTCGAAAACGATCAGGTTATGCTGGAATCGGCTAACGGAAATATTGTAAAATTCACTAAAGAAATCTTTCTGTCTTTTATAGAATATGCCAAAGACGGCGGTTACACCTATACTTTTGAATCATCAGAAGATGAAATTCTGGTTTATTTTGACCGTTATAAATTAGAACGTGTTTTTTATAATTTGATTTCAAACGCTTTTAGATATACTCCAAAAGGCGGAAATATCAACATTAAAATAAACCACGATCGCGAAAATTTATTTATTGCCGTTGAAGATTCAGGAGTTGGAATTGCGGAAGAACATATTGATAAAATTTTCGATTTGTTTTTTGAAGTTCCGATGCACAATAATGTTCAGAAAAATTACAATAAAGGAACCGGAATTGGTTTATCAATCGTAAAAAACATTGTAAAACTTCATAAAGGCCAAATTGATGTAACCAATAAGGAAACCGGTGGCGGCGTCGTTTTTAAAGTAACGCTTCCGTTGGGCCGTGCGCATCTTTTGGACAGTGAAATTATTGAAGATTTTAAAATCAGTGATGACATTGAACAATACGCAACACAACTTGAAACTTCAGAAATTACAGAACCGGAAGATATTGATGATTTGGTAGTTAATGCCGAAAAACAAACGATTCTAATTGTCGAAGATCATAAAGTTTTACGAACTTTTATGAAAAATTTACTCAAAAAAGAATACAATATTGTTGAGGCTGAAAACGGAAAAGTGGCTTTTGAAAAAGCATTGCAGTTCGTTCCGAATTTAATTATCAGCGATGTTATTATGCCGGAAATGGTAGGAACAGAACTTTGCTCGAAAATAAAAGAAAACCTGAAAACGAGTCATATTCCAGTTATTTTACTGACTTCGAGATCATCATTAGTTTATAAATTTGAAGGCCTGGAAAGTGGCGCTGATGATTATATCAGTAAACCTTTTAATTTAATAGAATTTAAACTTCGCGTTAAAAACCTGTTGAAATCTACAGAAAGACTGAAACTTAAATTTTCAAGCGAAGACAGTTTTATTCCGTCAGAAATAACGGTTTCTTCGCTGGATGAGGAATTATTAAAAAAAGCATTCAAGATTGTTGAAGATAATATTTCGAACGAACAATTTGATATTCCGTTTTTCTGTTCAGAATTAGGTGTAAGCCGTACGATGTTATTTTTAAAAGTAAAAGCGTGGACAAATTATACGCCAAACGAATTTATTCATGAAATACGATTAAAACGCGCGGCACAACTTTTGGAACAAAATAAATTAAATGTTTCAGAAGTGAGTTATAAAGTTGGGTTCAATAATCCGAAATATTTTAGCAAATGTTTCCAAAAAAGATACGGCGAAACTCCGTCACAATTTGCTGATAAATTTTCAAAACCAATGTCAGTAATTTAAAAAATCCAGTGTTTTCAAGGTTTAAAAAGGGTATCTGTATTTTTAGATACCCTTTTTTGTATTTCTATATCGTTCTCGAGGTATACATTTGCCTTATGAAATTTAAAAAAGCAAAATTCGTATTGCTGCAAATTCTGTTTGTAGCACTAATAATAGGAATGAGTTTATTGCTTTTTTATTTTCTCTGATATTAATCAAATCTAAAGCCCGTATTATCGCAATCTGATTTTAGAAAAAATGATTATTGACAAAAGAAGATTAGAATTTTGATCCAAAGAAAGATTTTTTATTTCCCCTTCCCAGGAACTGAGTTAGCAATAAATCCTAATTTAGCATAAAACAACCTGGTTATTAAACAGTAGATTAATTAGTAAGTATGAATAAAGTTAGTTTCATTTCTTTAATTCTGGGGTTTGCACTGCTGGCAGCGTGCAAATCCGGAATTAATTCTCAAACAAAAGTTACAGTAAACACAGAAAATCTCTTAAAGGAGAGATACAAAATGCTGCTCGATTATCCGGTTGACTCAAAACTGGTACCACGCAGTATAACGATCAAAACCGATGTAATTAAAAAAGTCCCGTCAACTGACTGGACCAGCGGATTCTTTGCCGGAAACTTATGGCAATTGTACCAATTGACAGGTGATGAAGCTTATAAAAAACAAGCCGAAAAATGGACGCCTTTTAGTGAAAAAGAAAGTATGAACCGTACTTCTCACGATGTTGGATTCAAAGTGTTTTGCAGTTTTGGACAAGCACTAAAAGTCGAAAACAAACAAGAATATAAAGATGTTATCCTTAAAGGAGCCGAAACTTTGTGCACTCGCTTTAATGACAAAGTGGGCGCGATAAGATCCTGGGATTTTAATAAGCAAGCTTGGGATTATCCCGTAATCATTGACAATATGATGAATTTGGAGCTGCTTTTTGAAGCGTCTAAATTATCAGGAAATAAAAAGTATCAGGAAATTGCGATCCAGCATGCCAATGCTACTTTAAAAAATCAGTTTAGAGCAGATAATAGCTGTTATCATGTTATTGATTATGACCCAACTTCAGGAGCTGTAAGAAAGAAAACGACACTTCAGGGTTATAATGACGATTCGGTTTGGGCGCGCGGACAAAGCTGGGCGGTTTATGGTTTTACGATGTCGTACAGGTATACGAAAGATCCAGCTTATTTAAAACAAGCCGAAGCGACTGCAAAATTCTTTATGACGAATAAAAACTTACCGGAAGACGGAATTCCGTATTGGGATTTTAAAGATCCTGCGATTCCAAATGCCTCTCGTGATGCTTCTGCAGCAGCGATTATGGCTTCGGGTTTATATGAACTTTATGGGTATACCAATAATAAAAGTTATTTGGCTTTCGCCGATAAAATAATGACTTCTTTAAGTTCTGAAAAATATATTTTAAGCAGCGACATAAAAGCGCCTTTTATACTAAATCACAGTACCGGAAACTGGCCAAAACACGATGAAATTGACGAACCTATTGTTTATGCCGATTATTATTTTCTGGAAGCATTATTAAGAAAAAAGTAACAAAGTAACAAAGGTTCCGAGTTGCAAAGTGACAAAGGTTTAGAGCCTTTGAACCTGAGAGCTTTGCGCCTTTGAACCTATAAAAAAAGCAATGAAAAAACGACCATACCACTATAACAACACATTTTATACTTTTGCGCTTTTGTTTTTTTTTCAAATTTGTCTGAGCAGCATTTTTGCTCAGACAAAAATGAATATTAATCACGATTGGCTTTATTTAGAAAATAATACTTCAAGCCTTAACGATGCAAAAAAAGCCACTAACTGGACTTCTTTAAATTTACCTCACACCTGGAATGCAGAAGATGCAACCGATTTAAATCCGGGTTACAGACGTGATGCAAGCTGGTATCAAAAGCAATTAAATATTCCGAAAATAGATAAAAACCAACGCTATTCTTTATATTTTGAAGGATCAAATATAACGACAAAAGTGTATGTAAACGGTCAAGATGTCGGCGGACATATTGGCGGCTATATTGGTTTTACAATCGACATTACAAACTTGATCAACGAAGGAAACAATGACATTTTTGTTCGTGTAGACAATAGTTATGATATTGAAATTATTCCGTCGCAAAAGAGTGATTTCTTTATTTATGGCGGAATCACAAGAGATGTCTGGCTGGTATCGCAATATAAAAACCACATTGATAATTTGAAAATTTCAACTCCGGAAGTTTCTGCTAAAAAAGCTTCGGTTAAAATTATATCTTCAATTGTAAATCCGGAAAATGCAAAGGATTTATCCTTAACAGTGATTCTTAAAAACCCGAAAGGAAAAAAAGTAGCCAGCAAAACGATTTTAGTTTCGGATAAAACCCCAAATATTACTTTCGAAAATATTAAAAATCCTGAACTTTGGAATACCGAAAAACCTAATTTATATTCGGTTACGGCTATTTTATCGGAGAAAAACCAAATAAAAGACAGTATTACTGAAAAAACAGGTTTTAGATGGTTTGAATTTAAAGATCACGGACCTTTCTTTCTAAACGGAAAAAGATTGCTGCTTCGCGGTACGCACAGACACGAAGAACAAGCCGGTGTTGGCGCTGCAATGAGCAATGCACAACATCGTGCCGATATGGAATCTATCAAAAATATGGGCGCTAATTTTGTCCGTTTGGCGCATTATCCGCAAGATCCAGAAATCTACAAAGCCTGTGATGAACTTGGAATTTTGGTTTGGGATGAATTGCCGTGGTGCCGCGGCGGAATTGGTGATGAACTTTGGCAGACGAATACTAAAAATATGCTGGCTGAAATCATCAATCAAAACTACAATCATCCCAGTATTATTATTTGGTCGCTTGGAAATGAAATGAACTGGCTTCCTGATTTTCCTGATGGAGATAATACAGAAAAAACCAATGTTTTTTTGACAGAATTAAACAACATCGCCCACAAAATGGACCCAAGTCGGAAAACGGCAATTAGAAAATATTATGAAGGTTCGAAAATTGTCGATGTCTTCTCCCCTTCTATTTGGTCTGGCTGGTATTCAGGAAGTTATAAAAGCTACCAGAAAGCGATTGATGTTTATAAAAAAGAATATAAACATTTTATTCATGCTGAATATGGCGGTGACAGTCATGTCGGGCGTCACAGCGAAAACCCAATTACAGGCGAAAATGTTATAAAAGCCGAAGGTTGGGAAGAAGCAATTGTACAAACTAAAGTGGCAAATATTGCACAAATTGGCGATTGGAGTGAAAACTACATCGTCGATTTATTCGATTGGCATTTGCATATATCCGAGAATGACCCTGATTTTGTGGGAAATGTTCAGTGGGCGTTTAAGGATTTTGCAACGCCATTACGTCCGGAAGATGATATTCCGTACATGAATCAAAAAGGTTTGGTGGATCGAAACGGAAACCCTAAGGATGCGTATTATGTTTTTAAAAGTTATTGGGGCAAAGAACCGTTTACTTACATAGAATCGCACACCTGGACGGAGCGTCAGGGACCCGAAAATACGCCAAGAACAATTAGCGTTTTCAGTAATTGTGAGAAGGTTACACTTTATCATGAAGGAAAATCTCTTGGAGAAAAACGAAGAAATCTTTCTCTATATCCCGCAAATGGTTTAACTTGGGACGTGAATTTTATAAAAGGTGATAATATCCTGGTTGCAATTGGTAAATCGAAAGAGGGAAAAACGGTTTCGGATACTTTAAAAGTAAACTATCGTTTCAACAAAAATGATACGGCAACTTCATTACAATTATCATCACAAAAATTAAAAAACGGCAATTATCTAGTAACGGCTATTGCAATTGACAATAACAATTTGCGTTGTCTGGATTATGAAGACAGTGTTTATTTTCAGTGTTTGAAAGGTGGAAAAACCATGAAAAATCAAGGAACTCCAACCGGAAGTGAATCGATTAAAATGGCAAACGGAAAGGCATCTATTGAAGTTGTTCCGGATGGTTCCGGTATTCCGATTGAAATGACAGCTTTGAACCAGAATTTTAAAGGTGAATATTTAAAAATAATGCCACAAAGTCGCTAAGGCACAAAGTTTTTTTGATCATAGATTATTATTTCACGCAGATTTAAAAAGATTTAAGCAGATTTATTTACAACTAATTTTGATTAAAAAAAAATCTGCTTAAATCTGCATAATCTGCGTAAAAAAAAGGACGGATTAAAATCCATCCCTACAATATAAGCCGAAGGCTCTTTACAAAAGTTCCGTAGGAACGATTTATATTGTAGCCAGGGATTTTAATCCCTGGAAATGTAGAAATCGACAAAAATTGGCGATTTTGTATACGGAAATTCTTGCGATGGACAGATTAAAATCCATCCCTACAATATAATCGAGCCGAAGGCTCTTTACAAAAGTTCCGAAGGAACGATTTATTTTGTAGCCAGGGATTTTAATCCCTGGAAATATAGAAAACCGATAAAGATTGGCGATTTTGCATGAGGAATTTCTTGCGATGGATGGATTAAAATCCATCCCTACAATATAAGCCGAAGGCTCTTTACAAAAGTTCCGTAGGAACGATTTATATTGTAGCCAGGGATTTTAATCCTTGGAAATATAGAAAACCGACAAAGATTGGCGATTTTGTATATGGAAATTCTAGTGCGATTTCTCCTGCGTCGAAATGACAAAATGAGAATAAATCTGCATAAAAACATAAAACAAATACAATTTTACTAATGAAAAAACTAATAACCACACTACTTTTAACCGTATCCTTTTTTGGATTTGCACAAAATCAAAGCTTAATTTCAAATGTTCCAAACCGACATACTACTTCTTTAAACGGTGTTTGGAATTATATTGTTGATCCTTACGAAACAGGATATTACAGTTTTCATCACGATGAATATGATAAACAGGCAAAACCATCAAGCGCGGCTTATTTCAATAATTATCATGCGGTAAACAAGCAGGAATTAGTTGAATATGATTTTGATAAATCTCCAAAAATAAATATTCCCGGAGATTGGACTTCTCAGGTTCCGGAACTTAAATATTATGAAGGAAATGTTTGGTTCAAAAAATCGTTTGATTATGATTTAAAAGCCGGAAAACGTCTTTTTGTTTATTTGGGCGCTATCAATTATAAAGCTGATGTTTATTTAAACGGAAAAAAACTTGGAACTCATATTGGCGGTTTTACGCCTTTTAATTATGAAGTTACATCGATTGTAAAACCAAAAGACAATTATCTGGTTATTAAAGTGGATAACATCAGACACAAAGAAGATGTTCCGACAATTAACACGGATTGGTGGAATTATGGCGGAATTACACGTGATGTTACTTTAATTGAAGAGAATGAGTCTTTTGTTGAGGATTATAACATTCAGCTTAAAAAAGGAAATTCAGCTTTAATTTCGGGTTTTGTTAAGGTTAATAATGTAGTTGATTCACAAAATGCCGTGACGATTTCTATTCCTGAATTAAAAATCAATTATAAAGGAAAAGTTGACGCTGACGGAATGGTAAACTTCGAAATTCCGGCTAAAAAAATCTCTTATTGGTCGCCTGAAAATCCTAAATTATATGATGTAACAATTGATTTTAACGGAGAAAAATTAAAAGACAATATTGGTTTCAGAACGATTGAAACTCAGGAAGACAAAATTTTATTAAACGGAAAACCTATCTTTTTACGCGGAATTTCGATTCATGAAGAAAATGCAAAAGGCGGACGTGCTAATTCGGAAGAAGATGCTTTGCGCTTGTTAAACTGGGCTAAAGAACTGGGTTGCAATTATGTTCGTCTGGCACATTATCCGCATAACGAAAACATCGTTAGAGCGGCTGATAAAATGGGATTGATGGTTTGGGAAGAAATACCGGTTTACTGGACGATAGAATTTACAAGAGAAGCTACTTATCAAAATGCTCAGGATCAATTAACAGCAGCCATTACAAGAGATAAAAACAGGGCTTGTATTATTATCTGGTCAATGGCAAATGAAACGCCAATATCTGATGCCAGAATCGCTTTTATCAAAAAGTTAGCAGATCATACGAGATCTTTAGATAATACAAGATTAATCAGTGCGGCTTTATTAACGCAAAGCGACAGCGCCGGTTTTGGAACGATCAACGATGCAATTGGTGATTATTTAGATATTATTGCATTCAACCAATATTTAGGCTGGTACGGCGGAAATCTTGAAGATGCTGAAAAAATATCATGGAAAACCAAATACAACAAACCTGTTATAGTTTCGGAATTTGGCGGAGGTGCAAAAGCAGGATTACACGGAGAAAAAAATGAACGCTGGACAGAAGAATTTCAGGAATACTTATACATTCAGAACTTAAAGATGATTGAGAAAATTCCTCATTTAAGCGGTACAAGTCCTTGGATATTAGTTGATTTCAGATCTCCAAGAAGACTTCTTCCGGGAATTCAGGACGAATATAACCGAAAAGGACTGATCTCAAACGACGGTCAGAAAAAGAAAGCATTCTATATCATGCAGGATTGGTATGCTAAAAAGAAAAAAGAATACTAATTTGTATGATTTCTGTTTAGGATTCTCTTACTTTGTGTAAAACTATTATAAACTATTATAACTATGAAAAATTTTAATTTACTGATTCTTATCTTATTGATTGGATTCTCAGTTAATGCACAAGAGGTTAAGTTTGCGCCTTTGGATGCGAGTCCGGCTGACATTGCCTATTTCCCAAATAAATCAGTTAAATTCAAAAAAACGGATAATCCTGCACCGGCGATTAAGGTTACGTATTCAAGACCTTCTGTAAAAGGACGTACCATTTTTGGTGATTTAATTAAATTTGGTGAGGTTTGGCGCGTTGGTGCTAACGAAAATACTGAAATTAAATTTTACAAACCGGTTTCTATTGGCGGCGTAAATATTCCTGCAGGAACTTATAGTTTATTTGCTATTCCTGAAAAAGACAAATGGACGATTATCATCAATAAAGAACTTGATATGTGGGGCGCTTATGCATACGACGAAAGTAAAGATATTGCAAAAGTAAGTGTTCCTGTTAAACCAATATCAAATGTAGTTGAGGCTTTATCAATTGCTTTTACAACTCAGGGTTCTGTAACAAATTTGGTAATTGGCTGGGATAAAACAACCGTTGAAGTTCCTATTACAATCAAATAATTGTTACCATTAAAACATATCTAAAGAGACACTTAATTGAAAAATTAGTGTCTCTTTTTTTATGACCTTTAGTAGTCATTAATACCATAACCAATACCTAACCAAAAACCAAAAGAATGAAAAAAACCACTTTACTTCTACTGTTTTTATTGACTATTTGTTTCGGATATTCCCAGGAAAAATTTAAGATTACTTACGAACAATTAAAAGAGTATGAAGGCCTTTATGAATATCAGAACAATACGACTTTACAAATAGCGGCTTCACCAAAAGACACTATTTTATATGCCATTATCAACGAAAGCAAATATCCTTTAAAACCTTCTGAAAAAGACGTTTTTCTTAATATGTCTAAAGAAAAAGTAACCTTTTTAAGAGATAAAACTTCACTTATAAACGGATATACTTCTGATGAAAAAACGTTTAAGCTGATTAGCAAAAAAGTCGTTTTTCCAAAAGAAATGTGGTATGCGAGACTTAATGCAAAAGATTTTAAATATACTTACATACAACCTAAAAAAGATCTTGATGGTTTAGTAACCGGACCCATCGAAAATACCGGATTAAATAAAGTATTATTGGATGAAATGATGCGAAAAATTGTTGATGGAACATATCAAAACGTACATAGTGTTTTGATTATTAAAGATGGAAAACTCGTGTTTGAAGAGTATTTTTATGACAATAACAAAGCCAAATTACACGAACTTCGATCGGCTACAAAAAGCTTTGTTTCGGCACTTACCGGAATAGCGATTGATAAAGGGCTTATTAAAAGCAAATCTGAAACGGTACTTTCATTTTTCCCGGATTATACTTTTAAAAACCTTACGGATGATAAAAAGCAGATTACAATTGAAAACCTTTTGACGAATCAAAGCGGACTTGATTGTGATGTTAGTAATCCAAAATCAGAAGGAAACGAGACCACAATGAATAATTCTGACGACTGGATTCAATTTACATTGGATTTACCAATGATCGATGTTCCCGGCGGAAGAGGAATGTATTGTTCCGGAAACCCAATAACAATGGGTAAAATTATCGAAAGAGCAACAAAAATGACTTTGCCGGAATTTGCGAAACAAACTCTTTTTAAAGATATTGGCATTACAAATTTTAAATGGAATTTTAAACCTGATAAATCAAGTGCCGAAACTTTTTGCCAGATATACTTAAATTCGAGAGATATGGCGAAATTTGGTTTGCTTTATCTGAATAAAGGTGTCTGGAACGGTAAACAAGTCGTTTCTAAAGATTGGGTTACCGAATCGCTTACCAAACATTCTGTGGTACAAGGCGTAAATTACGGTTATTTATGGTGGATTAAATACCTGAATGTAGATGAAGTTCGCTTTAACGGAAAAGCTGCTCAGGGAAACGGCGGTCAGAAAATTTATATTTGGGAAGATCAAAATATGGTCACAGTTATCACTGGCGGAAATTATAATTCGCAATCACCAAGTGATGAGTTGATTCAGAAATATATTTTACCTGCTTTTAAGAAATGATAATTTGATAATGTGCCAATTTGATAATTAGATAATTTTAAAATACCCTAAGAAAGGCTGTCAAAAATTGACAGCTTTTTTATGCGAAATAATTTATAACAAGATTCTATTATCATATACAAATAACAACAAAAGTAAGCTTTTACACATAAAAGTGGTAATTATATAACATTTAAATAAAATTATATAAATATCATATAATCCATACTTATATATTTAGGCTTATATAATAATTCTTTCTAAAGCAATGTTCCACATTACAGATTAATTATTTTTTTATTATTGCGAAAATTTATAACCAAAACCATGTTGAAAAATGGTGCGGTATCATTACAAAACATGGATATAATTATTACAATCAAGTAAAAGAAACTTTTTTTGTGTCCCCCAAATAACAAAAGAAGCTTTCCTTCAATTGCACGCTAATAATTATAGTTTTGCTTTTTGATATTTGCATCATTTTTTTATTGCACTCACCTCTTCTTAAATAATCACTTTTTTTTACCTGTATTTACGATATGGGAATTATGTAAAACATGATTATAAATATATAAATTGACTTTTCTTCCTATAATTATTTTTGACTTGTTAAATAGATTTTAAGAAAAAGGGAATATTCTTGTAATCAAGGTTTTAATTTATCTTTTTTTGACAAATGTCTCTCATACGGACAACCAATTAAAACTAGAAATGATGCAATGTAATAACTAAATATATAATTTTATAAACTGGACAGTAATTGAAAGAACTACTCTTTATATAGCCAAGTAATAACGTAGCATTCCTTTAGTTTGTGTCTCATTAATTGTAAGTTTAGTTAATGACATCCTGCATCATTTTTTGTTTTAATTAAAAAACACTATTAAGAAAATTAGAAGAAATAAAAATCCCTTTAAAAAATCTGAACCAGACTTTTTAAAGGGATTTTTTATACTTAATTGTATAATTATGCTGTTGCTACAGAAGGTTCTATGATTTTATCAAGTGTAATTGGTAAATCTCTCACACGTATTCCTGTTGCATTAAAAACGGCATTTGCAATTGCGGGCGCCATTCCTACCAGCGCAGTTTCTCCAAGTCCTTTTGTTCCCATTGGGTTGCTGACAGGATCTTTTTTATTGACAAAAAATACTTCTTGTTTTTCTATATCGGCATTCACCGGAACATGATAATCTGCAAAATTATTATTTATCGGACGACCAAAACGGTGATCAATTTCTAAAGATTCCATTAATCCCATTCCGATTCCGCCAACTGCGCCACCAAACATTTGTCCGGCCGAAGTTTTTTGGTTGATTACGGCTCCAATATCAGCACAGGAAACGACATGCGCCAATCTGATTTTTCCGAGATTTGGATTAATCAATACTTTTACAAAATGTACAGAGAACGAATAAATAGAATATTTTTTAGCTTCTTCTGATGCTTTTGATTCGTTTTCTACCGCGAGTTCTTCTAATTTATTGGTGTTTAATAATGTGACTACAGAAACACTTTTCGAACTGTCTTTTTTAGAGGTAATTATTCCTTTGGCAAAATCCAGATCTTCGATTGGTATATTCTTGAAAGTATCTGTTTTACCGGCCAATTCAATCGCTTTTTTTATCAATAACTGGCAAGAATCATTAACCGCAGATCCTACTGACGAAGTTGTTGCAGAACCACCCTGAGTCGGTCCTTTTGCAAGACCGCTTTTTCCCATCTGAATCACAACATTTTCTGTTGGTAATCCCGTTACATCGGCTCCAATCGCAGTCATCATCGTTGCTGTTCCGGGTCCCATATCGTTTACACTGCATTGCAAAACTAAAGTTCCGTCAGGCAAAAATTTTGCTTTTACAGAAGTAGGACTTCTATAACAGCCAAAAGTTCCAGTTCCCATTCCGTAACCCACTAACCATTCGCCTTCACGAACAGATCCTGGTTTATTTTTACGATTTTTCCAGCCAATGCGTTCCATTCCGCCTTCGTAACATTCTAATAGATATTTGCTGCTCCAGGGTTTATTTTGTTCTAAATCTTTTTCGGCATAATTAAGTTTTCGAAACTCAATTGGATCCATATTTAATTTATGCGCCAATTCGTCCATCGCACTTTCTAATGCAAATGAACCCGTTGCTTCTCCCGGACCACGCATCCAGATTGGCGTACAGGTATCTAACGGAACAATTCGATATCGGGTTGAAACATTGGCACAATCATAAATGAATCGGGACATGTTTACGGTTCCTTCCATAAAATCTTCATAACTTGACGTCATAGCAACTGCTTCGTGCGTTAATCCTGTAAGTTTACCTTCTTTGGTTGCGCCAAGACCCATTTTCTGGATCGTATACGGACGAAAACCAACATTAGTAAACATTTGTTCTCTATGAAGGACCAATTTTACCGGACGATTTAATTTTTTAGCGCCAATAAGTGCTGCAATTTCATACGGCCAGGTATGCAATCCCATCCCGAAAGCGCCTCCAACATATTCTGAATTTACAGATACATCCGTTGCAGGAATTCCAAATACTTCTGCCACACTTTTACGAGTTCCTTCTACACCTTGGCTTTTAGTAAAAAGTGTTGGTTTATTTCCGTCCCATTTGGCGATAATATTCGCTAATTCCATTGGGCTATGAACTTCTGTAGGAATGATATATTCTTCTTCCAGAACAACTTCTGCATTTTTATAACCGTCTTCAACGCCACGATGATAATCGTTTCCTTTATCGCCTTCTTTTTTCTTTTCTTTATCTTTTGCCTTATTAAGATCTGTTACATGTTCTTCTTTTAAATATTCGGCTTTAATAAGGCTCTTTGCGTATTGCAAACGCTCAAAAGTATCAGCGATTACAAGCGCAATTGGCTGATCGTAATAAAGAATAGTATCGTCTTTGAAAATCTGAAGCGGCTGACCAAAATTATGTTTATCTTTTGCTTTTTGATATCCAGCCGGTTTATCTACATTAAGATGCGTAATTACGGCCAAAACTCCCGGTGCCCATTCAGCTTTTTTAGTATCAATACTTTTGATTCTGCCCTTTGCAATTGTACTTCCTACCAAAGCTGCATAAACCACGCCCGGCGTTTTATACTCGGCTGAATACGTTGCTGAACCTGTGACTTTGGCAAATCCGTCAACTCTGTTTATATTACTTGTCTTGCTCATAATTCAGGTTATTTAGATGCTGCTATAATTAATGCTTCGGTGATGGCATTGGGTCCCAGTGTCAATTTAAAATCATTGTCGCCGTAACCTCTTGCGCCATGCATGGCTAAATCTGCTGCTTGTTTGAATATCGTTTCAGAAACTGTTTTTCCTTTTAAAAATTCTTCGGCTTCTGTCAATCGCCACGGTTTATGTGCCACGCCGCCCATAGCAAGCCTTGCATCGTTAATCGTATTATTTTGAATATCTAAACCAACGGCAACAGAAATTAATGCAAATGCATAACTCGTTCTGTCCCGAACTTTTAGATAATGAACATTTTTAGTGAAATTATTATCCGGAATCTCAACTGAAGTAATGAGTTCCTTATTTTCGAGTGTATTGTCTTTTTCAGGCGTATTTCCCGGAAGGCGATGAAAATCAGTGAATTTAATTTCTCTCTTTCCTTTTGGGCCTTCAACCAAAACTGTTGCGTCTAATGCAGCCAGTGCCACACACATATCGCTTGGATGAACGGCGATACAACTATCTGAAGCGCCAAAAATGGCATGCATTCTATTTGAACCTCCAATTGCACCGCATCCGCTTTTAGGCTCGCGTTTGTTGCAAGGCATATCGGTATTATAAAAATAGGAACAACGGGTACGCTGCAGCATATTTCCGCCAACGGTTGCCATGTGCCTGATTTGTTGTGATGCTCCTGCTGCCAAGGCCAAGGCCAGCAATGGGTATTTTTCTTTGATGGATTTATCTTCTGCAACCTGACTGTTTTTTGCCAAAGCTCCAATAGAAACTTTTCCCGTAAGGAATTCAATTTGTTTTAAATCCAAAGCTGTAATATCGACCAGTTTATCCGGCGCTACGACATTCTTTTTCATCAAATCAACAAGATTTGTCCCACCGGCAATATACATGGCCGAAGTTTCTTTAGCAATACTTTTTACTGCAGAACCTGATGATAATGCCCTTATTAATTGAAAGTTTTTCATGACAGCATCCCTCCTTCCTTAACTTCTGTAATGGCGTCTACAATATTATGGTATGCGCCACATCTACAGATATTTCCGCTCATATATTCCCTGATTTCTTCTCTGCTGTTTGCGTGTCCTTCTTTGATACAGGCAATCCCCGACATGATTTGTCCGGGCGTGCAATATCCGCATTGAAAACCATCATTTTTGATGAAGGCTTCCTGCATTGGATGCAGTTTTTTTCCTTTGGATAATCCTTCGATTGTCGTTATTTGTGCATTTTGCTGCATCGATGCCAATGACAAACAAGACAATATTCTGGTTCCGTTTACATGAACTGTACAAGCTCCGCATTGTCCGTGATCACATCCTTTTTTTGTACCTGTAAGCAATAATTGCTCTCGTAATAAATCAAGCAATGTTGTTCGTGGTTCTATATTTAGATTGTGTTTGGTGCCGTTAACTTCAATCGACAACGGAACAGTCTCTAAATATTCTGCTATTTTTTCATCCCACTTATTTTCTGAAGCCAATACCAATGAAGGCGGCGCCAGTGCAAAAGCGGTTAAAATACTTGATTTCTTTAAGAAGTTACGACGTGAAGAATTAGAATCATCTTCTATCGTTTTATTGTCGATTTTATTTTTAGCCATGCGTACAATTTTTTAATATTAGTAAATCTCACTTATATTACCTTAACAAATTTAACAATCCTGTTGGATAAAAGCTTATAAAATTCACACAACGTCTTCTTTTTTCGGAATTTAGATTCTTTATAAAATACATTTAATTTCCAAAATTGTATTTTTACAGGATTAAGCACTTAAATATGCCTCAAAAGCAAAACATTTATCTCGATAATAATGCCACTACCCGACTTGACGGGCGCGTACTGGATGCAATGCTTCCTTATTTTACGGAATCTTATGCCAATGCAGGCAGCAACCATTTAGCAGGATTGACCGTTAATGAAGCTGTAGAAAATGCCACTTGGCATATAGCCGATTTAATTGGTGCGAATGAAGACGAAATTACCTTTACTTCGGGCGCAACAGAATCTATTAATTTAGCTATTAAAGGTTTAATTAATCAGGATAAAAAGCATATTGTAACAATTGCTACTGAACATAAAGCTGTCCTGAATACTTGTAAATTTATGGAAACGATTGGTTTTGAAATTTCTTATTTGCCTGTAGGTTCTGATGGTATTTTAAATCTTAATCTTTTAAACGAATCAATTACAGATAAAACACTGATTGTCATTGTAATGATGGTCAATAATGAAATTGGTGTCATTCAGAATATTCAGGAAATTTCGGAGATTATTCACGCGAAAAATGCTTTATTTTTATGTGATGCTACTCAGGCGGTTGGAAAGATTCTGATAGATGTAAAAACACTTGGGATAGATCTTTTGCCTATTTCGGCGCATAAGTTTTATGGACCTAAAGGCATTGGTGCTTTGTATGTTTCGGCGAAAGCCAAAATTAAATTAATTCCGCAATTTCATGGCGGTGACCAACAGCGTAAATTACGCAGCGGAACGTTAAATGTTCCCGGAATTGTGGGCTTGGGAAAAGCTGCTGAAATCGCAAAAACTGAAATGGAAACGGACCAACAAAGAATTACCAAATTAAGAGATCAATTAGAAAATGGATTATTAAAAATTGAAGGTTCTTTTGTAAATGGTTCTATACAAAACAGGATTTATAATACTACGAATATTTGTTTTCCGGGCGTAAACTCCGAAAAGTTAATTCTTGCTTTGCAGCATATTGCTGTTTCTAGTGGTTCGTCTTGTTCTGCTGTAACTTCTGAACCTTCGCATGTATTAAAAGCTTTGGGATTATCGGATGAAAATGCTTTGGGTTCGATTCGTTTTAGTTTAGGAAGATTTACTACCTCAACGGAAATTGAGGAATCCATCGAAAGGGTTTTTGCCTTGGTTTTACAGCTTAGATCTTAGTTTTTTTTTGCCATGAAGCGCTAAGATTTTTTTAATCTCGCAAAGGCGCAGAGGCGCAAAGTTTTACTATAAAATAATACCTGGATTTGTCATTTCGACAGAGGAGAAATCGCACTCGTAAATCGACAAGGATTGGCGAAATTCTTTACGGAGTTTCTAGTGCGATTTCTCTCTACGTTCGAAATGACAAACAATAATGACAATAGCTTAAAAAATCTTTGCGCATTAGCGCCTTCGTGGCAAAAAACTAAATTCCAGACATTAGTTTATTATAATCTTCTTCTGTATCTATATCAATATTTCCTTTTTCGAATGCGATTGAAACGGTATCTTCTAAGAATCTGTTTATTATTTTTTTTGCGCCTTGTCGTCCTTTTAATTCTAATAAATGGTTATAATATTTTTCATCAAAAAGTGCTGGCGTTCCTAAGGTTCCTGCGTATGAAGAAGCGATTATTCCTTTGCCGGTTGTGTTGTATTCGTTTACTAAATTTTCAAAAACAGAACTGGTTACAAAAGGCTGGTCGCAAACTGCCAGGATGCATTTTTTTGTTTCGGGAGATAAAAGCAGTAATTCATTTATTCCTGCAATTATTGAAGATGATATTCCCGATTCCCAATCCGGATTGAAACTAATATGTGTTTTAGAAGATTTCAGTTCTTTTTCTATTGCTTCATAATTTGATCCCGTAACTACAATAATCATGGAATTTGGTATTAAAGAAGCTTCGGCAATTGTATTTTTTAAAAGCGTACTATTTTTAAACGGCAATAATTGTTTGGGCTGACCAAGTCTGAAAGAATTTCCTGCTGCGAGAATAATGATACCTGTTTTTTCCATGTTATCACATTTTGCATTATACGATTTGAGTAATCTTATGAATTTTTCCTGTTTTATATTTTAGAGAAGTTCCCGAATTACCATTCATTACGGCTTTAATTTCGGCTATTATCGAAAGTGCAATTTCTTCTGATGTTTCGGCGCCAATATCAAGTCCTACAGGTCCGTAGATTTGATTAAGATTTTCTTCGGTAACTTTTATTTCTTCATTATGCATTTCATCAAGCATACGATTGAGTTTTGTTTTTGGTCCCAAAATGCCTATATAATTACAATTGGTATTTAAAAGCAGTTTTAAAACTTCAAGATCATATTTGTAATTATGTGTCATTAAGACAAAATAAGTCTGCGGATCTATAGTTGTATTTTCTACTAATTCATCGGGTTTTGCAACCAGTACTTTTTTTGCTTCTGGAAATCGTTTTGCTGTTGCATGTGTTGCGCGGCCATCAGCAATCGTAACTTCCCAGCCTAATATTGCTGCCATTTTTACCAAGGGCTGAATATCGTTTCCTGCTCCTGCAATTATAAGTGAAACGGGTGGATTTATGTATTCTATTAATATTTCGTTTTGGCTGTTTTCGTCTATTTTTTTTACAATGGAAATTTTACTTTTTATAACCTGTTTTGCATCTGCAAGAATTTCTAATGCATTATTATTACTGTATAAAAATGGTGCATTTTCCCGGTAAAAAAGTATGGTTCCAATTTGTTGAGTTTGTTTTTTTAATGAAAACAGGGTTCCAATTACGGCTTCTTTTCTTTTTAATTCTAATTGCTGTAAAAGCTGGATTGGGTTATTTCCTGCATTATCATCAATGTATTCAAAAAGAATATGAACGATACCGTTGCAGCCTAATTGTAAGCCTATTTCGGTATCATCTTCATTGCTGGTATTATACGTAATGAGTTTGTTTTGCTGTTGATTTATAGATAATAACGCTCTTCGCAATGCGTCGCCTTCTAAACATCCTCCGCTAATTGCTCCGGTCAATAAGCCATCTTCTGTAACGAGCATACGTGCTCCGGGCTGTCTGTATGATGAACCTTCGACTTTTACGACCGTTGCAAGCGCGGTCTTTTTTCCCGCTGTTTTTGCTTCTGAATATGCTTTTAGAATTTCACTTATTTCTTTCATGAGAATAATACTTCTTAACAAAAATAGATAATTATTCTTTGGATAAGAATTGAAATCATCTAAAAATATTAAATCTACTGCCAATTTTTAGCTATATTCTCTACATGAACAGGATACTTATTTCTTTAGTTTTAAAGTATAATTTAATTTTTCTGATTTGATTATTTCTCTTTTGCTGTCTAACAAATAAATTACATCGGGAGTTTTTGAGGTGTAACCATAAAAGGTCTGGTCAGACTCTGGTTTGTCATAATTAAGTACATAAATTGTTCCGTCCTGATCAGCTCCTAAACCTCTTTCGAGATTGAAGTTGCCTTGTTCTACAAACTTTTTTGCTGATTTTCCTTTATAAGTACTTGATAATTCATATTTATGACTTTCTATTGTTCCGTCGCCTGAATAGATTTTTAATTGGGTTTCAATTCCTTCACAATCAGCACATGGCAATAAACCTTCATATATTTTTACTGCTCCTAAACTGTCACTTTCCGGTATTATATCTTCTGTATTTTCTGTAGAAATGATTGTTGTTTCTTCTTTCTTTTTGGAATTGCACGACATTAATTGACACGCAATCACGATGATAATTAATATTTTTTTCATGGCTTTATATTTTTTAATATTTCAAATATAAAGAATATTCTTATATTTATTGGTTTTTATTTAATCTTTACTTTCTGAAATTAATTAAAAAATCAAATCAAAAGTGGATTCTTATTCAAAAGAAAATCAAAAATAAAACTGTTGCGTTATTATAAATGAGAGCAATTTTATTTTGATGAAATATGATTTGTATGTTGAAGTTTTGTATTTTTATTACAGCAAAATAAATAATGTAACTTAACTAAAGTAAAAAACCAATGGGAAAATTTGTAATTACTAAAAGGGCTAACGGCGAGTTTCAATTTAACTTAAAAGCTGGTAATGGTCAGACCATTTTATCGAGTGAAGGTTATTCGACAAAGGCTGCTTGTACAAATGGAATTGAATCTGTGAAAACAAATTCGCAGGATGATAATCGATTTGAAAGAAAAGAATCCAGCAATGGGAAACCCTATTTTAATCTGAAAGCAACTAATGGCCAAATAATTGGAAATAGCGAAATGTATGAAAGTACTTCTGCGAGAGAAAACGGAATAGAGTCAGTAAAAACAAATGCACCATCAGCAACTACAGATGATCAGGCATAACTATTTTTATTTTAAGATCTGATACAAAAACAAAAAGAGGTTTTACAAACGTAAAACCTCTTTAAGCTTCCAAATCAATTTAACAATTCTCAAAAAAAAAAAACCAACTTTTTATTTATTATTAAAGTTTATTATAAACTCTGAACGTCTGTTTAACTGATGTTCTTTGTCGGAACATTTTACGCCGTCAGAGCATTTGTTTATCAATTGAGTTTCTCCATACCCTTTGCCAGTAATCCTGCCTGGTCTGGCTCCTTTATTGATAAGATAATCCATTGTCGTTTTTGCCCTTCTGTCAGATAAATTAAGATTATATTCGTTATCCCCGCGACTGTCTGTATGCGACCTGATGTCGACTGTTATTGTGGGATAATCTTTTAAAACCTGAACGATTTTGTTCAGTTCTTTCTCTGAAGCGGCTTTGATTTTAGTATCATCAAAATCAAAATAAATGGGTTTTAAACCTAACTTTTTAGTCAAATCAGATCCATCTGTAATTGATTGATTGTCTTCAGTTGGTAACTCACTCGCATTGGGATCCGTGTCAAGATATTTATTGATTTCAATCATTTGATCTTCGTCTTTTTTGACCAGTTTCAAATCTTCATTACCTTTAAGATATCCCACTTTATCATAGCTTAGATGATAATCTCCTGCCGGAACTTTTATCAGATATTCGCCTGCATTATCGGTATAATAATCGTCAAGCTTTTTTTGATTGGCATCAAACAATGTGATTTTAGTTTTTGGAAGTAATTCGTTGTATTTTTTATCATATACTTTTCCAAAAACGGTAAGATCATACTTTAGTTTTAAAGGTTCAAGTTCTACTAAACCGTAAATCTGGTCATCATTTGTTCTGTTTGAAGCAAAAAAACCTTTGTGTGTTGCGGGATTAATTATGAATCCGAAATCATCTCCGGGCGAATTAATTGGTTTTCCAATATTTATGACTTTGTATGTCGCATTATCCGAATTTTTTATTGCTGCAAAAACATCTAAGCCTCCAAGTCCTGAATGTCCGTCTGAAGCAAAATAAAGCTGCCCGTCTGTTGACATAGAAGGAAATGTTTCGCGCCCGATGGTATTAATCGATGGTCCCATATTTTTGATTTCGCCAAAAGTTCCGTCGCCATTTAATGCAACCTGATATAAATCTGTCTGACCTATAGTTCCGGGTCTGTCTGATGCAAAAATCAACGTTTTACCATCTGGCGTTAAAGCCGGATGTGCATTTGAAAATGAATTGTCATTAAAGGATAAATCTTCAATATTGGTCCATTTATCATTTACGAGTGTTGCTCTGTAAATCCTAAGGCGATTGGTTTTTGTGTCATCAACGGTATATTTATTTCCCAAAAAATTACTTCTTGTAAAATACATTTGGGTGCCGTCTTTTGTAAATGCCGGCGTTGATTGATGAAAAACCGAATTTACTTTTCCGCTTACTTTTTTGGCATTTACCAAATCGCCATCGTCTGTAATTGTAGCTTCATAAAGTTTGAAAAACGGTTTTTTATTCCATCTGTCTTTCATTCTTTCTACTACATTTGTGTCTCTGGCAGAAGTAAATATTACCTGATTGTCTTTGTAAAAAGCAACTCCGTAATCTGGCATACTCGAATTGATGCTTACCGGTTTTATGGTAAATCTGTCGGATTGTTTTTCTACATCTTTTAGGTAATCGGTGCCTGGATTTATGGCTTCTTTACCGGATTTGCTATTAAGCTCTTTTATTATTTTAGAAGCTTCATCAAATTGTCCGTTAGATTTAAGGCATTGCGCATAACGAAAAAGCTGGTCGTTGGTAAAAACATAATTGTCTTTTAATTTACCAATCTGGTTATAGGATTTTAATGCATTTTTATAATCTCCGTTAAAGAAATAAGAGTCTCCCAGTTTTGCATAGATCCCTGATGAACCAAATTCTTTTTGAACGAGCTTATCGTATAAGTCACTCGAATTGACGTATGCGTAGGCTTGTTTATCGTATTCTTTTTCGGCTTTATTGATTAATTTAGTCTGCGAGTACGCACTAAACAAACCAAATAAGGCTATCCAAAGTAGAAAATATTTTTTCATAAGTATTTTTTTAATCATTAATTAAAAGAATCTTGGATTAATCATTTGTTTGTTCGATTTATTGAAAAGATCAAATCTTAAGAAGAACTCGTGTGTACCTGAGTTATAGCTTCGCAAATCTGTTGTTTCATAATCGTATGCATACCCAATTTGAATATTGTCTGTAACCTGAAAACCTGCCAAGCCGCTTATACTGGCATTCCAGCGATACGCTACACCAAGAGTCAGTTTGTCGAACATCAGGAAATTTGCAGATAAATCGACTGCTATGGGAGCTCCTTTTACGACTTTGACCAAAACTGCCGGTTTAAATCTTATATCTGGGCTAAGATCAAAAACATATCCTGCAATACCATAAAAGTGAGCATTCGAGGTGTAAACTGTTGAAGCTACATCATCGTAATAATCTGTTTTTAGCAGTTTGGGAACTGAAATCCCCAAATACCAATTGTAGGTATGCATATAAAATCCGACACCAACGTTAGGCAGAAATTTAGATTCTTTTCCGGTCAAAAAAGGATCGGGTTTTTCTATAATCAATTTGTTATAATCGACTACGAAATTGTCAAAACCTCCGGATATCCCAAAAGAGAATTTCAAATCATTATTACCTACAATCGTATAAGCGTAACTCACCATCAATTCTAAATTATCTGTTGGTCCTATTTTGTCACTGGACACATTTAATCCAATACCGTTGCCATGATACCCTAACGGACCCTGAACCGAAAAGTTCATTGTTTCAGGAGAGCCTTCTAAACCAACCCATTGTGTTCTATATAAACCCATTGCACTTACTACTTCTCTTGAGCCTGTATATCCAGGATTAAAAGCCATCGTGTTGTACATATATTGCGTGTACTGCGATTCTTGCTGTGCCGAAGCATCAAAAACTCCCAATAACAATATAGCTACTATGTAAAAAAATTTTTCCATAAGTTAATTTTATTGGTTATTGATATATAAATAGCCTGATTTTTGAATTACTTCTCTACCGTTAATAGTGTAATTAATTATATAGAAATAGGTTCCTGTTGGAAGTTTTTCTTTTTTATTCACGGTTACACGTCCATCAGAATATCCTGTAAACATTACATCGGTTTCGTTATACGATCTTGCGTCGTATACTTTTACGCCCCAACGATTGTAAATTTCTACTCTGTTATCCGGATATTTATCGATTCCATCTATGACGAATTTATCATTTATGCCATCTCCGTTAGGCGACATACCGTTATTGATAACTAAATCAGTTGGGCCAACATCTGGTTTTTTCACAATTCCTATTGCAAAAATTCCATATCCTTTCACCTGCGATGTTACCAGTTTTGTATAATTTTCGGTAGTTGCGGGATCGCTTGTTACGCCTCCTTCATCTACCCATTTTGACAAGGCCTGATCCCAGCGGACTATAGATAATTTTGTATCTGGATTTTCGTCAAAGAAAAAAGAAGGCGGCGTTGTATCAGGATCTAATGAAAGACTTAATACAATTTTTTCGCTTCCAAGGTCTTGGGTTATATTCCAATATTCAGCCTGATCTATAGCAGTAATGATATCTTCTTTACTGGTGTAAGGATGAGTTGCTCCGGCATTTGCAAAGAAATACTGGGTTACATAAACGTTGTTTGGATCTGTGCCCTGTGCATGATAAGAAGGTCTGAAATAAGTTGAAGCTCCCACTGGAAATTCAAATAATACAGTACCTTTTTTCTCTACTTTTCCATCTACAAAACTCAGGTCGCTTACGTCTGAATGAAAAGCATTTTGATTAAAAATGACTTTTCCGTCATAACTGGCAGCATCAATAATTCCTTTTTTAAATTCTGCCTGATTACCAACAGCAATATCTGTTGCAAGGTGAAAAGGAACTGCTGTGGAAGCGTTTTCAAAAATTACATTCTGAAAATTTGAAATCGACCTGCCATCAATAAATTGTACCTGAGATCCGGTAAAAAACGTTTTTCCGTTACTTACATTGCTATAGGTAACCAATCCGTCATTATTAAAATTTTTATAAACGATGAAGTTTCCATCATTTAAAAAATCTCCTTCTATAGTATTATTAAAGTCTGATACTGTAGCAAAAAGTGTATTTGGTGCAATTGATAAATCGCCAATATTCACGGTTTGTGCAGAAATCTCGTTTATATAAAATAGTATCAGAAGACCCGCTTTTATATATTTTTTCATCATATTTTTATATTTAAAAATGATATATTAATGAAACAGTTTGTCCTCAATTTAATAGGAGAGTATTAAAACACCCCGTCTGCCATTTGACAAACCAGGTGCTTTAGAATACTCTTCTTATTTTTTTAATTAAGGAATTACATAATTTACATTAATGTTTGCCTGAATGTAATCTATTGCCCACTTCATTGTATTAGCATAAAAAATACTATTATAGACATTTATACCACCATTGTAAGGTTTTACAAGCGGAAGCCCTACTGTTGATATTCTTGCAGGGTAATCTGTTGTAGAGGTATTTCCGTTTGAAGTACCTGTAAGTAAACCTCCATCTCCACAATATAAATATCCTAATGTATTGTGTTTAAATGTTGTTACTCTAGCCGGAAGATTCTGGATTGTTGCTAAACTTGTTGTGTTTGTTGGCAATGAAAGAGAGAATGAATTATTATTATCACCACCTATAGCAAGTCCTTGTATGTTTCCGAAAGGACCATTTAAGACTGGATCTGCAATATTTGCCAGCGGATTAATGTATGTTGGATTATTTCTATTCACATCTGTTACTGCAGAACCACAAATAGCATTTACTAAACTTTGTACGCATGTTTCGCAATTTTCCTGAGCATGAAGGAAAAATCCTTTTTTATTTTTAACGAAATCTGCCAGAATTTGTATAGTTGCAGCATCGCTTGTATTATAGTTATACCCCATTACTATGATATCAATTTTATTTGTATTGATTAAGTTTTTTAAGGTAGTACCTATATTATATCCTCCATTAACGATATTGATTCCGTTAACTTGTACCGTACCTGTAGGCCCAAAGTTTGCAGTTGAAGCTATTACAGCTCTTGCACTATAAACTCCAGCAGTACCTGGTTGGTAGATACCATCTCCCAGACCCAGCACATTGATTAAACGAATAACGAATGAAACACTTTTGTTACAGGCTGTTCCTCCATTGGTACTATTTGCTGTAATGGCGTATGTAAAAGGACCTCCCGCTACTGGTGTGCCTGTTGCTGTTAATACCACATTTTGTGCTCCTGTTGAAGCAAATGTGCCTGTTCCTGAAAAGCTTATACCATTTACTGTATTTGTAGTAATAGTATATGCTCCCACATAAGTTACGTTTACAGGAACTGTCATGGTATTTGTTGCATCCATTGGTACTCCCGGAGCATAATTGCCCGCTACGGTTATTGATGAACAGCTGGTTGTATAAGTTACAGGTTGTGCTGCAGTAATTATATTTAATGTACATGTGCCTACACTTCCCGGTGATCCTGTAACCGTCAAGGCTACGTTGCCGGCAGTTGTAGGAGTTCCTGAACCATTTAGGGTAACTGTTTGTGCGCCCAAAGTAGATAAATTGATCAATCCTGAAGTAAATGTAATGCCGCTTGCTGTTGATGTGGTTATCGTAGTTTGACCTGTTGCTGTTACGGTAATTGGTAAAGTAACTGTATTAGTCGACGTTAAAGGAACATTTAGCATGTAAGTTCCGTTTTGTGTAGCAGTTGCACAATCTATTGTATATGCTACTGGTGCAACTGTAACTGCAATACCTGAACAAGAACCACTTCCTGTGGTTGTGGCATTAGAAGACAGGTTAAAACTATTTATACCTGATGCAATTGGTGTACCCGTACCTCTCAATTCAATTGTTTGTGCACCTAATGATGTATAAGTACCTGTACCGCTAAATGAATATCCGTTTACTGTATTAGTACTCATGCTCCAATAACCCAGATTGGTTACATTCACGTCTACTGTTAATTTATTTCCAACTACTAATGGAATTCCAATATTATAAGAACCTAGTGGCGCTATACTGGCGCATGTTATGGCAAAATCAACATTGGCTTTTTCAACAAATACGTGAGGCTGACATGTAACGGCTACTCCATTTAATGAAATCGTAATTGGATCTCCAGGATCTCCTACTGTGAAACCGCTGTTTGGTGTCCCTGTTCCGGGAAGATTCAAAACATAAGAGCCTGCAGCAGGAAAAGTTCCGCTTGTCGTAAAATAATAACCATTTGTTGTGGTTGCAGAAATCGTATAAGTCCCTGGCTGAATTGCTGTAACCGGTACTGTCAAATAATTTGACAAAGTTAAAGCGACCCCTTGCTTATAAGTTCCATAAGATGCTATTTGGGCACATTCATCTGCTGAGATTCCAAATACTGCCGGTGGAGGCGTACCACAAACACTTAACCAGATACTTTGTATGGCACTCCAATAATCAAAACATCCTGTTGTTGTATTATATATCAACAAACCATCAGTTCGGTTAGCAGCTGTAATTCCATCACGCTGTGCTGTAGTTAATCTAGGAGTCAACATTCCTTTTGTGTTACTCTCCAATTCAAATAAAGCTCCCGGAAAGGCTTTAGTTGGTCCCGTACTTACCGTTCCGTCCTTTATTTTTGTATTATCCGTTTGTGCAAAAACTGAGCAGAAACTGAGCAAACTAAAAAGTGCTGCCAGGATAATTTTTTGCGTTTTATATATATTTACGTTCATAATATTATTTTTTTAGTGTAGAATAATCTTTATTGGTACTTATGCTTTTGCTAAATAAATAGTAAAGAGGCGAATAAGGACTTTTATTATTTTTTCTCCAATATTAGTTTTTCTAATTTTTCCAAACGTTGATTCATCGATACTGAAGCTTCTTTCAATTCTTTAATTTCTTTGTCTTTAGCTTCAATCTCTTTGTTTTGTTCTATTATATGAAGGTATATCTCTTCTGTTTTTTCTAATAACTGAATTGATAATTCCGACATATTAAAAGAATACCCTTCTTTTGTTTTTTCTAACTCGTTTATTGGAGTTATTCCCGGAAGGTGTTTGTTCTTTTTGATATAATCCTCTACCTCAGATAATGGTTTGAATTTATAATCGGCTTTGATATCAGAAAAACCTTTAAAATAATCTTCGAATACGTAATCAGCGTAGTAACTATTTACTGTAGTAATAGAACCGTTTACTCTCAATTTTTCGTTAGTCGCGGCAGATGGTGTTGTGTATCCAATTCCGACCCATCCGTTTGTATAAATGTTTTCGGTATTTAATGTTGCACCAATATTTGTCGTTGTGCTAAACCACGGTTCTTTTACCGCTGCGCTCAGATCAACTGGATTAACTGTTCCGTCTTCGTCTTTATAATCTAAATTACCTGTTGCCAAATTCACCTGCAGGGTTGTAAGTGTTTGAGCATCCCCTATTAAATCTACCAGTTTAAAATTAGCAGAATTCCCTAATTCATCTTTATAAATCAGTGATACGCCATCATAAGTCAATGCAGTTAATGTTTCTGTACCTTTAACTAAAACTGATAAATCAATTGGGTTAGCCACATTTGCCTCATCTGTATATGTCAAAGTATGTACATCTCTTACCGCTCCAAGACTATCTGTAACTGTTGTTACCACATCTACCAAAGAAGTAAGTGTTTGTCCCGCTGTAATGGCTGGTGTTAAATCTAACGGAGTACTTGCAACACCGTTTATAGTTGTTATTAAATTTGCTCCTGTTAATGAATTTGCATTAGTATTAATAATTGGAGCACCTGTACTTGTTACGCCATTTACGGTTACTGTTCCGGTATTTACTGCACTTGCATTAGAAACTGTTGTAGCAGTTGCAAGAGCTGCCGGAGTCAAAAGAGATCCACCGTCTGTACCCACTTTTACAAGATTTCCTGCATCTGCACTTACTACTTGCGAAGTTACTGCTGTTCCTGCTTCGTTTGTATAAGTAATAGCTCCTGTTGTTACGTTTTGAGCCTGAGTTGTTACTGTTTGTGCCGCTGCAATTGCTGGTGCTAAATCTAACGGAGTACTTGCAACACCGTTTATAGTTGTTGTTAAACTTGAACCTGTTAATGAAGTCGCATTAGTATTAATAATTGGAGCTCCTGTACTTGTTACGCCATTAACGGTTACTGTTCCGGTATTTACTGCACTTGCATTAGAAACTGTTGTAGCCGCTGCAATTGCTGGTGCTAAATCTAGTGCTGTACTTGCAACTCCATTTACAGTTGTAGTTAAACTTGACCCTGTTAACGAAGCCGCATTTGTATTCACTATTGGTACCCCTGTCGCTGCTACACCATTTACTGTAGTGGTTAAAGTATTAACCAAACTTGTGTTCGAAACTGTTGTTGGAGTTGTAATTGCTGCTGCAGTTAATAAAGCTCCTCCATCTGTACCAACTGTTACAAGATTTCCCGCATTAGCACTCACAACTTGAGAAGTTACTGCTGTTCCTGCTTCATTTGTATAAGTGATTGCTCCGGTAGTTAAATTCTGAGCTTGTGTAGTAAGTGTTTCTTCTGCTTTGATAACATCTGTAATTTCTGTTTTAAAAGCAGGATCGTTTACGATTGTCGAAGCATTTGATATCACATCGCCTACAACATCAATTGTAGTTGCTGTTGCATTTTCACTTGTGTAAAGATAAGTACCGTCATTAGCAGCATTTTTTACTAATGTTGTTATTATTTGCCCTGCTGCAATGGCCGGGGTTAAATCTAATGGAGTACTTGCAACGCCGTTTATAGTTGTTGTCAGGTTTGTTCCTGTTAGTGAATTTGCATTGGTATTGATTATTGGAGCTCCTGTACTTGTTACACCGTTTACGGTTACTGTCGAAGTATTAACAGAGCTTGCATTCGCAACTGTTGTAGCGGTTGCAAGTGCTGCCGAAGTTAAAAGAGATCCACCATCAGTACCAACTGTTACAAGGTTACCGGCATTTGCACTTACTATTTGCGAAGTGGTTGGTGTTCCGGCTTCATCTGTGTAAGTGATTGCGCCCGTTGTTAAATTTTGAGCTAGTGAAGTAAGTGTTTCTTCTGATTTGACAACATTTGTAATTTCTGTTTTAAAAGCAGGATCGTTTACAATTGTTGAAGCATTTGAAATCACATCGCCTACAACATCAATTGTAGTTGGCGTTAAATCTTCACTTGTATAAAGATAAGTTCCATCATTAGCAGCATTTTTTACTAATGTTGTTACGGTTTCTTCTGTTTTAATAACATCTGTAATTTCTGTTTTAAAAGCAGGATCGTTTACAATTGTTGACGCATTTGTAATCACATCGCCTACAACATCTATTGTAGTTGGTGTTAAATCTTCACTTGTATAAAGATATGTACCATCATTAGCCGCATTTTTTACTAATGTTGTTACGGTTTCTTCTGTTTTAATAACATCTGTAATTTCTGTTTTAAAAGCAGGATTGTTTACAATTGTTGATGCATTTGTAATCACATCTCCTACAACATCGATTGTAGTTGGTGTAGCGTTTTCACTTGTATAAAGATATGTACCATCATTAGCAGCATTTTTTACCAATGTTGTTATGGTCTCATTTGCTTTTACAATTGTGCTGATGTCTACAACCTGAGTAGTTCCGGTTGCATCAACATAACTAAACTGATTTGTTGCAGCATCAAAAGTTACATTTCCTTCTGTTTTGTTTACAATATCTTCAATTAAGTTTGTTACTGCAGGATCATTTACAATCGTACTGAAATTAGAGGTCACATCGCCAACAACATCTATATTTACGGCAGTTCCTGCTTCATTTGTATAGGTGTACGAACCTGCGCCATTATTGACAAGTGTTGTGAGTGTTTCTTCAGTTTTGATCACATTTGTAAGTTCTGTTTTGAAAGTCGGATCATTCAAAATCGTTGAAGCATTTGTAATCACATCGCCAACAACATCTATTGTAGTTGGTGTTAAATCTTCACTTGTATAAAGATATGTACCATCATTAGCCGCATTTTTTACCAATGTTGTTACGGTTTCTTCTGTTTAATAACATCTGTAATTTCTGTTTTAAAAGCAGGATCGTTTACAATTGTTGAAGCATTTGTAATCACATCGCCTACAACATCGATTGTAGTTGGTGTAGCATTTTCACTTGTGTAAAGATACGTACCATCATTAGCCGCATTTTTTACCAATGTTGTTATAGTCTCATTTGTTTTTACAATGGTATTAATGTCTACAACCTGAGTAGTTCCGGTTGCATCAACATAACTAAACTGGTTTGTTGCAGCATCAAAAGTTACATTACCATCTGTTTTGTTTACAATATCTTCAATTAAGTTTGTTACTGCAGGATCGTTTACAATCGTACTGAAATTTGAGGTCACATCGCCTACAACATCAATATTTACGGCAGTTCCTGCTTCGTTTGTATAGGTATAAGAACCTGCACCGTTATTGACAAGTGTTGTTAAAGTTTCGTTTGCCTGAATAACATCTGTTATTTCAGTTACAAACGCAGGATCATTCAAAATTGTTGAAGCATTGGTAATCACATCGCCTACAACATCGATTGTAGTTGGTGTAGCATTTTCACTTGTATAAACATACTTCCCATTATTGGCGGCATCTTTATCTAAAGTGGTTAATGTTTCGTTTGCTTTTACAATAGTACTAATGTCTACAACCTGAGTAGTTCCGGTTGCATCGACATAACTAAACTGGTTTGTGGCAGCATCAAAAGTTACATTACCATCTGTTTTGTTTACAATATTTTCGATTAAGTTTGTTACTGCTGGATCGTTTACAATCGTACTGAAATTTGAAGTCACATCGCCAACAACATCAATATTTACGGCAGTTCCTGCTTCATTTGTATAAGTATAAGAACCCGCACCGTTATTAACCAGTGTTGTTAAAGTTTCGTTTGCCTGAATAACATCTGTTATTTCAGTTACAAACGCAGGATTATTCAAAATTGTTGAAGCATTGGTAATAACATCACCTACAACATCAATTGTAGTTAGGGTATTATTTTCACTTTTATAAACATACTTACCATTATTGGCGGCATCTTTATCTAAAGTGGTTAATGTTTCGTTTGCTTTTACAATTGTACTGATATCAATGACTTGAGTGGTTCCGGTTGAATCTACATAACTAAATTGGTTGGTCGTCGAATCAAAAGTTACGGCGCCTTCCGTTTTATTTACAATATCTTCAATAATTGTGGTTACAGCCGGATCATTTACAATTGTACTAAAATTCGAGGTAACATCACCAACAACATCAATATTTACAGCAGTTCCCGCTTCGTTTGTATAGGTATAAGAACCCGCGCCGTTATTGACAAGTGTTGTTAGTGTTTCCTCGGTTTTGATCACATTTGTAAGTTCGGTTTTGAAAGTCGGATCATTCAAAATTGTTGAAGAATTCGTAATCACATCGCCTACAACATCAATATTTACCGGCGTTCCGGCCTCGTTTGTGTACGTATATGAACCCGCGCCGTTATTAACAAGTGTCGTTAATGTTTCGCTTGCCTTTACAATCGAACTAATATCAATTACTTGTGTTGTGCCCGAAGAATCAACATAAGTAAACTGCTGTGTAGCCGGATTGAAAATAACCGTATTGGGACTTGCCGTGATTTCATTCGAAATAACAAGTCTGTTCCATTTGTTAGCAAACCAATAATAATATCCTGGTAATACATCTGAAACAGAAGCAGTATTAAATACTAATAAACTGTTTACATTGCCACTTTTTATTGTCGTAGCATCCGTCGAACCTGTCAATGTAATTCTAGGAATTAATACACCTTTATCGCTGGCTACTACTTCTAATTGTGCTGAAGCATTTGGCATTGGAGTTCCAATACCCACCTGAGAGTAAGCTGCATAACTGCCTAAAAATAAAATTAAGGAGAGTAATTTATTCTTCATAAGATTTGATTATTAGGGTTATTAAATTTGATTATAACTGAAATAAAAAATATGCAGGGAATAAAAAAGGAGTATAGGCAGATGATTTATAAGTATAAACATCTAATACTATTTATCTCAAAAAGATAAATAACAGGCTTTTGAATTTAAAATTTGGCTAAAACGATTGTAGCTGTAAAAACTACTATTCACAAATGCATATCGAATAACAAAAAACACGCATTTAACTCTTATTATACAATTGTAAGAAATTGTATCTCTATATAAAATTTACCGTAAGAACGACTTACACAAAAGAAAGAAAAATTAACATATTTTTGTACTAAATATAAAAATAATCTTTCAAATTATAATTGAAGTGTAAATGTAAAAAATAATAAAACACTAATAATCAAACATTTAATTTTTTTATTAATAATATTTTACTTATTTTATAGAAGTCTTGATTACGTATTTTCTTTATATTTAATTTTGTAAGAATAAATTACTCTAAAAGCCCTTAAAAATAAAGGTTTTATACGAATTTTATTAAAAAAATAAAGGCTGTTTCTATTACAGAAACAGCCTTTAGTGACCAGAATTTATATAGAATTATTTTATTGAATTTATTCCAAAATGAGTCGGAATTACTTGTTTGATAGTTCCGTTTTTGTTAAATTCGAGTTTATCGATGCAAACTTCACGATGAAAACCAGCTGCATCTCCCATTTTTATCCCTGTAGGATATGAAAAACGATGATACGTAATATACCATTCGTCTTTTTTAGGAATTTGTAAAACCGAATTGTGTCCTGTAGCATAAATTCCCTGACTTGGAATTCCTTGTATTACGATATTATCCTTCGGAATTTCGATTGGTCCAAACGGTGATTTCGAAATCCCGTATCTCACTTTATAATTTGGACTTCTGGTATCATCTTCACTCCACAAGAAATAATAAATTCCTTTTCTGTAAATAACATAAGTTCCTTCACGAAAAGTATTATCTACCTGAATTACTTTTGTAGTTGCTGATTTTATCGAAATCATATCAGCATTTAATTCGGCTACAGCCATATAACCATTTCCCCAATACAAATAACTTTTTCCTGTTTTAGGATCTGTAAAAACATCAGGATCAATTTCCTGACCATCTTTTACGCCTTCAGGTCTTGTATTAATAAGAGGTTTTCCGCTGTCTTTAAAAGGTCCCGTGGGATTATCTGATGAGGCTACGCCAACTTTTTGTGCTGCCGTGAAATAATAGAAATACCTGTATTTTCCTTTGATTTTTTTCTCTACAATACATGGCGCCCAGGCGTTTCTGTTTGCCCACTTCACCTCTTTTCTAAGATCAACAATAATTCCTTCGTCTTTCCAATCCGTTAAATTATCGGATGAAAACGTTTTGAAATAATTTCCAGACCAGCTATCAAATCCATCGCTTGTTGGATAGATGTAGTATTTTTTGGTTTTGTTTGAATATAAAATTTCAGGATCAGCATAATATCCTTCTAAAACCGGATTGTTATTTATTTTCGGAAATTGCTTTGGCATTCCCCATTTTGCAATTAATCTTTTCAATTCAGAACGGGTTATTGGCAAAATCGTTCCGTGACGCGGATTAAAATCCATTGAAATATCATTGTCAATAACGGTGAAATTTTCTAGATCTTTCGTTTTAGTAAACTGATATTTTCCTTTGGTGTAAACATCATACATCAAAATATATTCATCAGAATTATTGAGTTTGAACACACTCGAACCTTCAACTCCGTCTTGGGTTTGTTGCAGATAATTATCATTTTCAATCCATTTTCCGGATGTTAAATCTGTTGTTGTCGCTACCTTTATTCCTGCCTTTTCGGTTTCTGTTTTATAGAAAAGATGATAAACTCCGTCTTTCTCAATTATATCTCCGTCGATACAAGCTCTTTCAGATTTTGGTACAAATAACAATTTTGGTGCACTTTCCAGAGCCGTGAAATCTTTATTCGCATAAGCGTAATAAATTTTATCAGGACCTCCGGCATGTTGCATACTAAAGTAAATCATGTATTTACCCGCTTTTGCATCATAAATAGTCTGCGGTGCCCAAACTCGTTTTAGATTTTCATTTCCTGAAAAAGTGGTTTGAATGTTTACAACGCTACTTTCCCATTTTACAAGATCGGTGCTTTTAAGCAAAATCATTGCGCGATTGCTGTCCCAGCCTTTTGAGGAAGTCATATCCGTCAAAACCATATAAAATGTTTTACCATCATCGCCACGCAAAATATGCGGATCCCGAACGCCGCCAGTCGAACTTATCGTTTTACTCTCAATAACAGGTTGGTTATTGTTGAGGTTATAATAATGATAACCGTCTGCGCTGATGGCATATCTTACGGCTTCTTCTTCGACATTATTTCCTGTGAAGTACACAAATAAATAAGCTGTTAAATCTTTATCGGCAATAACGGGCGGAATTCCTTTTGTATTCTGGGCTTGTAAAAAATTAAATAGCATTAAAAACAATGCAAAACTAAAATGTGTTTTCTTCATTATTTTTTACTTTTTAATTGATACAAAACAGCACTATGTGGTTTTAATTCAGCAGAAATTGTTGCAGCAGAAACTTTTGATTTTTCGCCAGTCCACATATTTAAAACTTCAACATTATCCGAAATTCCAAGATCTGAAAGTTTCACAGCAATATTTTCTGAAGCTGTGTCCGAAATATTAAACAAGGCCAGATATACACTTTCGTCTTTTGGATTTTTTGACGTCACCGCAATTTTCCCATCTTGCTGAAAAAGCTGTTTTACATCTGTACTTTCATTGTGCATTTTTACTACATCTTTATTGGTTAATAATGAAAGTGTAAAAGCATCATTACTTGGTAAATCCCCACCAAAAAACAAAGGCGATTTAAAAATATTAAAAAAGGTAATCAATGTATATTGTTCGTCTTTTGTTAAACGCGTCATTCTGTCTTCGCCACGTTCTCCTCTTAAAGAAATACGCCCAAGCGGAATCATATCGCAGTCCGGCCAGGTTCCCGGTGCAATGTACGAATACCATTTTTGGCTTACTTCCATCAAATGTGTAATGTGCGGCCAAGTGTCCCAAACGTCATCAACCATTCTCCACATATTGGCATGTTCTTTTACATGCGAAGCCGCAGTAATAGGTGTTTCTCCCGGAGAAGTACTTAATACGATTTTACGTCCGCATTTGTCGATTGCATTTCTAATCAGGTTGATTTCGCCTTCGTGATACGGTCTTGACAAATCATCAATTTTGATAAAATCTACGCCCCATTGTGCATACAATTCAAATATTGAATTGTAATATTCCTGTGCTCCGGGTTTATCTGCCAGAATGGTGTAATTGTCTTTTAACCATTCACATTGCAAAGCTGTCGTATAAATTTGATCGGCTGTAATTCCGTTTGCGCCTTTAATCGGCATTTTGTCTTCAACCGCTTTTTTAGGAATTCCGCGCATAATATGAATCCCAAATTTCAGTCCTTTTTTATGAATATAATCTGCCAAAGGTTTAAATCCTTGTCCGTCTTTCGCCGATGGAAAACGGTTTAAAGCCGGCTGATATCTTCCGTATTGATCGATTACATAACGAGGATCTGTTTGATTGTACCCTCCTGCTTTGTCATTTTCTACAAACCATCTGATGTCTACAACAATATATTCCCAACCGAATTTTTTCAGGTTTTTAACCATATAATCGGCGTTGGCTTTTACTTCGTGTTCTTCTACCGTTGAGCCGTAACAATCCCAGCTGTTCCAACCCATTGGCGGCGTTTGTGCCCATTGTTTGAAATCATCTTTTTTGATTTTTTTTGTCTGAGAATTCGACGTAACTGAAACCAAAGCAACTCCGATTATCAGAACAATTCTATTTTTTATTTTCATCTTAATTTAAATAAATGTAAATATTACACTTTAAATATAATAAACTTTTTTTATATCTACTTTTTAATTAGACCTTAAAGTTCCAAAGCCTAATATAATAAGTTAAGAAAAGTTTATAATCCTATGGCGAATGAATCTCTCGCAAAGGCGCAAAATCGCACAGTTTTTGTCATTTCGACGGAGGAGAAATCTTCGCGAGAAGCTCGCCAAAGATTGGACTTTCGTTGCGGAGTTACTTGCGAAGATTTCTCCTCCGTCGAAATGACAATATTGTGTTTAAACTTTGCTCCTGAAACCTTGGGATTAAAAACCTATTAGGTCTTCGTTTACGATTTCCTTTATGTGAAATATTTTTTCTAATATCTATTTCACATTAACCGTAACCTCAACTGGTTTTAACCATTGACTTGTAAAAGTTACTTTTATTGGTTCTGATGATTCTCCGTTTGCCTGAACATAAGCCGCAATATGACCATGAAATACGCGCTGAACATTATCGGTATAATCTGTCATATCGCTGTTGTTTCCGGCTTCAAGTCCTAATAAAACTCCTGGTCCTGAAATCGTACATGTAACTTCATTGTCTGAAAGCATTACCGGCAAACCGTTTTGATCTTTTACCTGAACCATTATTTTTGCAACACCTTTGTCTTTTGAGATTGTGATATTTTTATCGACAATCGCTAATTCAACTGGTTGTTGTGTCGAATTGATGACATATCTGCTGACTTCCTTATCATTTTTATCTAAACCAATTGCTTCTAATTTTCCCGATGCAAATGGAATATCCCAATAAATAATTCCTGTTTTTTCGTCATACGGTTTTGCTTCGCCTACTACTTTTCCGTTCAATTCTAAACGTGCTTTTGCAGCATTTGTATAACACACCACGCGAATCATTTCACCTGGAGTGTAATTCCAGATTGCCCATGCATCTTTAGAAATATCTTTGTCATTTTTCAACGGATAAGTTCCCACATAAGCCATTGGTTTATCTGACCATAATGACTGACGGAAATACCCTCTTGGCTTGATCACTCCTGCAAAATCAACCAATCCGGAATAAAATCCTCTTGAAGGCCATCTTCCTGATTCTCCCAAATAATCAATTCCTGTCCATAAGAATTGTCCAAAGATATGTTTGTTGTTTTTTACCGCTAACCAAGGATCCATATCGTGCACATTTTCACTTCCAAAAATAACTCTGTTTGGGTATTTTTCGTGATCTGATTGGTATTTGCTTTCGGTATAATTGTATCCTGTAATGTCTAAAGCGCCTGGATATTCGGTTTCGTTAGACATGGCAACTCCAGCCAATCCAGCCGTTGTCGGACGTGATTTATCGTATTTTTTAACCGCAGCAACCAAACGTTTTGCAATTACGCCAAGACGCATGGCATCTGGCGCATCTTTCTTGTAACCGCCGTAAGCAGCTTGTCCAAAACCGTCTTTTCCTTTGTCTAAAACCGGGTGAGAATACGGATCGTTTGGATAATCTACTTCATTACCAATACTCCACGCAAATACCGAAAGGTGATTTCTGTCGCGACGAACAAAGTCTTCCAGATCTTTTTCTCCATAATCGGCAAAAATATCAAACGAACCTTCGAATCCCGGAGTGCCATAATTCCAGCCTTCTAACCATTTGCGTTTTGGAAATTCCCATTCGTCATAAGCTTCGTTTAAAACCAATATTCCTAACTCGTCGCAAAGCTCATAAAATACCGGAGCTTGCGGATTGTGACTGGTACGAATGGCATTTACACCAATTTCTTTTAATGTTTTTAGTCTCGTTTCCCAAACTTCTCTTGGAACGGCCGAACCTAAAACTCCTGCATCGTGATGCAAACAAACGCCTTTCATTTTCATCCATTTTCCGTTAAGGGCAAAACCATTATTAGGGTTGAAAGTAAAAGTTCTGAAACCTGTTTTGGTAACGGTTTCGTCTATTTGTTTTCCTTCTTTTAAAACAGTGGTTTTAAGCTGATACAAATTTGGATTTTCTAAATCCCACAATTGAGGATTTTTTACGTTTATCTTAGTCGAAATTTTTCCGTTTTTGTTTCCGGCAACTTCAACTTTAGAAGAAGATTTTCCAACCGATTTTCCGTCTTTTCCAATTAACTCATTAATTACAGTAACGCTTGATTTTGCTGCAGCACCATTTTCTACATCAATCTCAACATTTAGAATTCCTGTTCCGTTTTTCACTTCTGGATAAGCGTAAACGCCCCATTGTGCAATATGAACCGGATTGGCATAAACCAACCAGACATTTCTATAAATTCCTGAACCGGTGTACCATCTTGAATCGGCGCTTTGACTGTGGTCTACACGAACTGAAATAATATTTTCGGCTCCGTATTTTACGTAAGGTGTTGCATCATAAGCAAATGAAATATACCCGTTTGGACGTTTTCCTAAGGAATGTCCGTTAAGGAAAACTTCGCTTCTGTTGTAAACGCCTTCAAAATAGAGATAAACTTTTTCGCCTGTTTTGGCTTGCGGAATATTGATTGATTTTCGATACCAGCCAATTCCGCCCGGCAAAAAACCGGTGCAGCTTGCTAATGTTGGACTTAATTGTCCTTTTACGCTCCAATCGTGTGGCACATTTACGGATTGCCATTTGCTGTCATCATAAGTTGTTGTTTGAGCATCTGGAGTGTCTTGTAAATTAAACTTCCAGTTATCATTGATTTTTTTGGAATCTCCAAACGAGATCTGACTGAATGCAGATAAACACGAGAAGAGTAATACGGGTAGTAGGATCTTTTTTCTAAACATTTTTTTAAAGGTTCTAAGGTGCTAAGAATCTAAGTTTCTAAGCTTTCTTTGTTTTTATTTTATTTTGTTTTGTTTCAGGTTTCATGTTTCAAGTTGTTGTTCGGTATGTAAACTATAGTTTATATGCGCAGTTTAAAAAACTTGAAACCTGAAACTTGAAACTCTAAAACTGAAGTTCCCCCACAAACGTTACGATTGATTTTGCGGGGATTTCCAGATTGTCTATTTTTTGAATTTCGGTTCTTTTTAAATTTGAATTTTCAGAAGTTATGTAAGGCGTAACTTCGTTGCTTTTTACGGTTCCTTTTGATAAATTGAATTTGTATTTCTGTGGATTTTTTCCGCAGTTTACGGCTACTACAATTAGTTTTTTGTTTTCAACATCTTTATAAGCTGTCAACATTACGTCGTTTGCAGCATCAACTTCATTTTGGTTTGGAACATCAACTCTCAACATTCCCGGACGCACGAATAAGGAATAATTTCCTAAAGCCCAAAGCAGTTTTGAATCGTGAAATTCTCCATCGTTTCTCACATAATCCGGCGCAGTTCCTCCGTTGCTTTTTCCGTCATCGAGATAAATTAAACCGTCTTTATAATCTACACGGGTTATAGAAGTCCACCATTGCCATGAAGCGGCGTTTGCAACTGCAATATCATTATGAATCAAACGTGCCACGTATAAAGCCGTTTGCATTCCTAAATCTCTTCCTCCGCCTGAACCACCCGGAATTTCTGCTTCTCCAGGATTTTCCAAAATGCAATATTCCGATTGCCAATATTTCAATCCCGGATTTTGTTTCACATTTGCTGCGATTAATTTTCGGCTTAAAACTTGTCGGTCAATCGGCCAGGTGGTAAAATAACTGTGGCCTAAAATGACACTTTTTACATTTGGAAGCTTGGAAATATTTGTTTTTGTTTTTCCGAAAAAATAATCAATCTGATTGTCGCGATTTTCTCCGTTTACATTTTCATATAAATAGTTGATTTGTCCCGCTTCTGCAATTACAATTTCGGTATTCATTTTATTCGCTTTCAGTTTATCCGAAAGTGATTTGGTCAAATCGTAGATTTCGGGATTGGTTGCCGGCGTTCCTTCCTGACTGTTCGTTCCGTTATGACCTGGCATCCATTCCCATTGTGGTTCGTTTATTGGACTTACATAATCGAATTTAATTCCTTCTTTCTTTTCCAATCCCTGAATACTTTGAACTAAAAAATCAGCAAATTTTGGAATTGCTCCATCTTTTAGATTCAGTTTATTCTTTTGAGTTGCAAAAGATAACCCGTTGTTTGTCATATAAACTGGCGGACTATTGGTGAAAATCAGGAATTTCTCAACTCCACGTTTTTTGGCTGCCTGCAGGAACCATCTCTGTCCTTCTTGTTTAGAAAAATCATAGGTTCCGTCGGCTTGCAAAAAAGATTCGCTTCTTCTCCACTCGTCCGAAACTTTGCTGTTTTCGCCTTGTTCTGCACTTCCTGCACCCAGATTAAATCTCCAGATCGAAAGTCCGATTCCTTTTGGATTTCCCTGTGCATCAATTTCTTTACTAAAAAGTAAATCGGCAATAGCATTCTTTTTTTGCTCCGGCCAATTTTTCCCCACAAACTGACATCTCCAGGCATCAGAACCTCCAAAACCGTTCATGGTTTGTACTACATTATCTGTGCTTATGGTAACGGTTCGCTGTGCAAATGACAGCGAACTGATGACCAATAAAAGCGAGATATATACTTTTCTCATTTATTTTATGCTAATGTTTTTATTCTAATATTTTTATTCTAATATTTTCAATCGTAATTATTTTCCACGATCTTGATGACAAACTTCGTGTGTATTACCTTTGTCAAAGTTTTAAACTTTGACAAAGGTTTTGCGCAACCTTGCCGTTTCAACGGATTGAAATCCGTTGCTACAATATGAATCATTCCTCGTGAATTTTTTGAGGAGTTCCGGAGGAACAAAATATATTATAGGGATGGATTTTAATCCATCCTACGCAATCATAATGACCAATATTATGTTATTTATATGTCCCCACATAAGTCACAACTGACTTTGCAGGAATTACAAAATTCGTTGCATCAATAGCGGCTCCTTTTTTCAAACTCAATGTTTCTGAAGTGGTATAAGGCGTTAATTTATTATCTGTTAAAGCTCCTCCGGTAAGATTCAATTTGTAGGCTTTCGCCGATTTGCTGATGTTAACGGCTACAACTACCAGTTTTTTAGTAGTTGCATCTTTGTATGCGGTTACCATTACATCATTCACGGAAGTGGCATTATCAACACTCGGAATTTGAACTCTTACCATTCCCGGTTTTACGAAAAACGAGAAGTTTCCTAAAGCCCAAAGTGTTTTGGCATCTCTTACAAATCCGTCGTTTTTGCAATAATCTGCATTTCCGGCACCGTTGCTTGAACCATCGTCAACGTGAATTAATCCGTCTTTATAATCACCACGGCTAATTGCTGTCCACCATTGCCAGGAAGTAACGCCTCCTACAGCAATATCTGTACTAATAATACGAGCTGTCCATAATGCGGTCTGCATTCCTAAATCTCTTCCCGGACCTCCGCCACCCGGAAGTTCAGTTGTTCCCGGACTTTCTAAAACACAATATTCAGTAGACCAAAGGCTTAATCCCGCCACTGATTGAGTTCTTGTTGCAGCAGATTGTCTGGAGTAAATTAAATCTGTCAAAGGCCACGCTTGCCAGTAACTATGTGCTGAAATTGTTTTTTTGATGTTGCTTAATCCTGCAATATTTTTGGCTGAATTCACGCCAAAGAAATAATCAATCTGGTTGGATCTGCTTTCTTTTCCTGAAATTGTTTTGTACAAAGGCTCATAAGAACCGCCTTCTCCCACAACAATTTTAGCGTCTAATCCTTTTGATTGCAGTTTTGGAGAAAGGATATTTACAAAACTGTAAATCGCAGCATTTGTAACCGGAGAACCTTCTTGTGCGGTTCCGTCCCACTCGTATTGCGGTTCGTTGAACGGACTCACATAATCGATTGTTAATCCTTGTTCTGTTTTTAATTTGTCTAAAGATGTTGCCCAGAAATCAGCCAAATCCGGCATTTTTCCATCTTTCAAATTATAAAATTCTTTGATGGTTGCGTGCGCTTTTCCGTTTTGAGTTAAGTAAACCGGAGCACTATTTGTAAACGCTAATAGTTTATCTACACCACGTTCTCTGGCGGCTTTCATAAACCAAACCTGACCGGCTTGTTTGTTCATATTATAGGTAACTCCATCAGTCGTAAAACATTCTGTACGTCTCCATTCGTCACCAATATCACTTGCGTCGCCTTGTTCTGTACTTCCTGCTCCAAGATTGAAACGCCATAATGATAATCCAATTCCTTTTGGATTTCCGTCAGCATCTAATTCTCTGCTGAAAAGCAAATCAGCAATTTTATTTTTTTTATCCGAAGGCCAATTCTTCCCTATAAAATTACATTGCCAGGCATCAGAAGCACCAAAGCTTTCCATAGTCTGAAGGTTTGCATCGAGATTGATACTCAACTCGGTGGTAGTAGCTTCTGAAGTTGATTTTTGATTGTTTTCAGAATCGCAACTTACGAAAAACGAACTTACGAAAAGCAAGCCTGCACCTAGCAGACTTACTTTATTTTGGTTTAGAAACTTCATATTAGTAACCCGGATTTTGTTTGATTAAACCACCACTTAAATCTATTTCCAGCTGTGGTATTGGCCATAATAAGTTTCTTGCAGGACTAAAATTGATTCCTTTATCCTGCGGTTCTCTTAAATTTGTGGTTTCATAAGGATCTGTAGAGCTCAGATTATATTGCACAAAAGTTCCGTTTGGTCCCATTAAACCTTCAATAACCGGTCTTCCTGTTGACGGATCTTTTTCACGACGAATATCGAATAAACGTAATCCTTCAAAAGCCAATTCCAGACGACGTTCTTTATAGATTTGTTTCAACAATGTTGGACCTGCCAAACCTGTTTTTGGGTCTAATTTTACACGTGCTCTAATAACGTTGATATCTGCCAGAGCATCTCCTCCTGTATGATAATTTGCTTCTGCTCTTGTTAAGTACATTTCGGCCAAACGAATCAACGGAATATTCAATGGTAAATGCCCGTCTTTTTTGTCTAATGCACGACGTGTGGCTACCGGAATATAATATTTACGACAGATACGTCCTGATTTATTATCGTTTAAACTGAATTTGTGTGTTGGGTTTAAAACCTCATCTCCGTAAGCTGCTTCTCCCCATTTTGTGATGGTGCTTCTGCGACGGATCACATCATTTTCAGATAAATAGGCATTTTCTAAATCGCTGGTTGGCATACACCATCCCCATCCGTCAAGTACATCCTGAGCATCATTACTTGGAAAATATTTTTTGTCTTCTCCTCTTGCTCCGGATAATGTTGGCAATGCAGATCCTAAACTTTTATCTTGTACTGATGAAGATTGCGCTTCAAGAATTGATTCTACTCCGTTGTGGTTGTTTACATTCCAGATGTTCAGGAAATCAGTTTCTAAAGCATATGGCCCTTCTGTAATCACTTTATTTGAATATAATTTTGCATTAGCCCATTTTTCCTGAAATAAAGAAACACGTGCCAATAAAGCATACGCTGCCCATTTGTTGATTCTTCCGTTTCTGTTTACCGGAATAGTTTCTAATTTCTCAGCCGATTCTTTAAGGTCGGCTTCAATTTGTGCATACACCTCTGCAACCGGGCTGCGCTGTAATTTTAAATCGCCTGTTCCCAGAGATTTAGTGTATAATGGCACATCTCCAAAACTGTTTACTAATTCATAGTAGCAATACGCACGAACGAATAAGGATTCGCCCATATATTGATTTTTTTGAGATTCAGAAATTGGCGATGCTGCCATTCTCTCTAACCCAATATTAGCCGATTGAATGGTATAATAATGAGCGGTATAAATACTGTTCATATCTCCCATATTATCAGGCGTAATGATATATTGCGAACACGGTCTGTGTGCTGAATTATCCTGACCTGTATTCCCCATCCAGGCATCATCTGTAGCCATTTCGTTGGTCACTCTTGGCGCCACTAATGTGTACCAATCATTAGGCAACAACAATCTGTGCGTTAATTCATTTACATAATTCTCGCATTCCTGAGCTGTTTGAAAGTAGTTCTCTAAGGTTTGAGTTCCTCTTTGTTCTTTTTCAATAAAATCACTGCATGAAACTGTAATTGCAGCAAAAGCTATTATGGATAATATTATTTTTTTCATATCTTTTTTTATTAAAATGCTACATTAAGTCCCATCAAAATTGTTGGCTGAACCGGATAGTTCCATCCTCCAAATCCTGATCCTAAAACTCCTCCGCCTACTTCAGGATCAACTCCTGTGTATTTTGTCCATGTCCATAAATTTTGACCTGATAATGACAATCTCAATTTATCAAACCCAAATTTGTTGTAGAATGAGAATCCAATCTGAGCGTTTTTCATGCGTACATAAGATCCGTCTTCGACATATAATGACGAGAATTTGGTGTAGTTTTCATTATTATCATCTTTAGCTAAACGCGGAATAGAATTAGAAGTTCCTTCACCATGCCACGCCATTTGCTCTAATCCGTTTACTTTGTTTGTTAAACTAACTCCGTTGTATAAATCAGAGATATTTTGGTTTACCAAATCATTCCCGATACTTGAATAGAAGTTTAGCAATAAGTCAAATTGTTTGTAAGCAAAATTCAAATTCAAGCCAACATTGTAATCTGCCCACGGAGAACCAATTTTTGTTCTGTCTTTGTCGTCTAATTTTCCGTCTCCGTTCACATCTTTAAAACGAACGTCACCCAATTGTGCGTAAGGCTGTAATTTGGTTCCGTGTTCATCTGTATGAGCGTTTAATTCTGTTTGATTTTGGAATAAACCATCGGCAACATATCCGTAAAAATATCCTGGTTCGTCACCTTCAACCGTTAAAGTTCTGTTGCTTGATCCGTAAAGTTTTTCTCCTTCTGTAGATAGATTAAGCATCTTAACGTTTACGGTTGTAAAAGTCAAATCAGCTCCATACGTGAAATCTCCTTTTTTATCTTTATAAGAAATCAATAAATCGATACCATTTGATCCCATTGAACCTACGTTTGTCCACATGGTTGAATAGCCCGGAAAACCACTATAAGTTGGAAATTGTTTCAGGAATAACATATCTCTGGTTTTCTTTTGATAATATTCTAAAGATCCTGAAAGTTTGTTTTTCCATAATCCGAAATCAAGTCCAAAACTCACATCTTCAACCGTTTCCCATTTGATGTCTTTATTTGCCATTGTTGAAGGATAAGCGGTATCTACAACATCATTTCCTATTGGATAAAATCCCTGCCCAATATTCGACTGATAAACGGCATCCGGTAAATTTTGGTTTCCTACTTTACCCCAACCTGCCCTGAATCTTAAATCGCTCAAGAGATCTTTTGTAGATTCCATAAAACCTTCGTTTAAAATTCTCCATGAAACAGATGCTGACGGGAAGTTTGCCCATTTGTTGTTTTCCATAAATTTAGAAGAACCGTCACGTCTAAATGTTCCTGTGAAATAATATTTACTGTCGTAATTATAAGAAAGACGAGAAATATATGACATCAATGAACTTGACCAGCTGTTACCGCTACTGTTACGGTTTTTGGTTGCTGCATTTAACTCTCTCATAGATTCAGAGTTGTTGGGTACGCCTTCGCCATAACCCCACACATCTGTACCATTGTACTCTTCCATTGTGTTACCAATCATCAAAGAGGCATTGTGTTTTTCAGCAAATGTTTTGGAATAGGTTGCTGTATTTTGCCATGTCCAGTTCACGTTTGTGGTTGCTTTTCTTTCGATTGTATTAATCTCTGCTTTTTCATGTGCGGCATCAATTACAAAATCAGGCGTGAATTTACTCCACACTGTATTTCCAACTTCAATAGATCCTTGTGTACGAATAACCAAACCTTTGATTGGCTCATATTGCAAATATCCGTTTGTGTTTAAGTTATACTGATCTGTATAATCATCGTATCTTTTTACAGCTGCAACCGGATTCCATATATAAGAAGGAGAACGTGCGTAAATGCTGTATTCGTTTTCTAATCCTGTCAATTGATCTGCTGGTTTGTAAATTGGCGTAATAGGATCAATTTTATCAAAATCAGCCCAGTTTCCCGGAGAACCATAGGTTTCATAACGTGGGTTTAAAGTTATTCCTGCTGAGAATTTATCTGAGAATTTAAAATCATTAGCAATTCTCATGGTAATTCTTTCCCATCCTCCTACTTCATACATCGATTCAGAGTTGTAGTAGTTTAAACTAATGGCATAGGTATGTTTTTCAGAACCTCCGCTTACTCCCAAAGAAGCATTGGTTACCGGAGAAGCCTGTCTGATTCCTGCATCCCACCAATTGGTTGTTTTACCTTTGTATTGAGACGGATTTGGTAAATAATCTGCATAACCTGAATTATTGTATGCCGTGTTCATAATCGTAGCATATCCTTCGGCATCAGCCATATGATACGGATTATTCATCAATTGCATTCCGGAACTCATATCAAAGTTAAACCTTGTTTTGCCAACTTTACCTTTTTTGGTCGTAATCAAAATAACTCCGTTTGAAGCACGAGAACCATAAATAGCACTTGCAGAAGCATCTTTAAGAACTTCCATCGATTCGATTTCGTTATTGCTCAAAAAATTAATGCTTGTTCCCATTGGAATTCCATCAACCACATAAAGCGGATCTGTACTTAAATTCACCGTAGAAATACCACGAATTAAAACTCTTGGCTGTGCTCCCGGACCGCCCGCTCCTACAACCTGAACTCCAGAAACTTTTCCTTGCAATGATTCTGTAACATTACCAACCGTCATGGTTTGAAGTTCTTTTCCTTTTATAGAAGAAATTGAACTCGTTACATCGCTCTTTTTAACGGCAGCATAACCCACAACCACGATTTCATCTAATACCTGACTAGATTCTTCCATGATAATATCAAAAGTGGTTTTGTCGCCAACTTGTACGGTTTTATTATTAAAACCAACAAATGAAAATTCAATCTGAGCATTTTTATTTGGAACACTGATTACATAGTTTCCGTCAAAATCAGTTGCGGTCGTTGTACTTGTACCTTTAACCAGTAAGTTAACTCCGGGAATTGGCACATTGCCTTTATCTTTAACAGTACCTTTTATTTTTATTTGTCCAAATGATACCGCAGTACACATTAGGGCAATAAAAAACCCTATATATTTATATTTCATATTAAGATATTTTATTAATTAATGCTATAACAAAGTTCCAGCACACTATTTTTTGGTTATAAAAACTCTTTCTAATTCGGTATCCAGAACTACTTTATACACTCCCGGTGCAGCCGGATATTTAGCATTTCCGTTTTCTCCCGGTGACATTGTACAAATTCCGTTTTTGATTAATCTCCAGGATGGGCTCCACCATTGACCTGTAAAAGTGGCTTCTAATTGTCCTGTCAAAGTATATTCTCCAACTAATTGGTAAGGGTTATTGGGGTTGTTCGCCAAGTGTAATCCTGTTTGAGTCCAGGCGTCCCATGTATCCCATGTTGCACCTTGAATTCCGCCACCGCAGACACTCACAAAAGGTCTTCTTAAGGCTTCGTCATCATGCCATAATCCGTTGGCAACATCAGCCCAGACTTTGCTTGAAGGCGTGTATTTTGTTGCTGCATATTGTAGTGTATTTGGATTTACTTTTATAACATAATATCCTTTTGTTGGTAATATAATTGGTGTTGATGCAACATCATCAACTAAAGTTCCTGCTTCATTCAAACCAAAACAATGTGGGGCAAAGTCTGACTCCTGACCTAAGAAATAAATTTCTTTATTGTCTTTATCAGCATAGTATTTGAATTCGAAGTCTTGTCCGTTTTTCTCATGGAAATACATCGGAACACCAACAGCATCTGTAGTAAGGTTAGTACCTTTTGGCTGATCGCATAAATAGATTGCCGGATACTCATTTGTCGCTACAATGTTGATATTTAATGTTCCTGTGTTCGGAATTGCAAATTTATCTCTTGCAGTAATGGTCAATACATAATTAGCCGCGGTCACTGGCAATGTAAATGTTTTATTGAAAGTGTATGATTGCGGAGCTCCTTGTAACTGAACCATTTCATCGATGCCTAATTCAGCACATTTAACCTCGATGTAATCAATACCTGAATCATCATTTACTACAAAGTTCACAGGCATTTCTTTGCTTGTAGACAATAGTATAACAGCACCTTCTTTTGGCGTTATCATGGTTATTGCCGGAGCAGCAAATTCTCCGTCTAAACGCAAATTAATTTCTTCATTAATGGCATTACCGGAAACATCTGTAATGGTTAGTTTTATTTTGAAAGCTTCAGAGGTTCCTCTGTTAGCCGGAATTTCGAAAAAATAACTCAAATCATACGATTTAAGTAACGGATCCGTTTTAAACGTAATCACTTTATCTAGGGATAATTCTGGAATTTGAATTTCTACACTCTTTAATCCTAAATCATCTGCCAAAGCGGCTTTAATTTCAAATTTTCTACTTGGTGCGCCATAAATTTCTTTGGTAGACACCACAACCGTAGGGTTATCAGAACTCGGGAAATCTGATTCGTTATTTTGACATCCGGTAAAAAGGACGGCAAAAAGGGCGAGAAAAAATAAAAATACATTTTTTTTCATTTCTTTAATTTTAAGGTTAGGTTTAGTTAGTTTTTAATGTAAAGTGAAAGTTTAATCTGTAGGTTAGTTTTTAATTTTATGTGGATCCTTATTTTATCTGAGGCACAAACGGAACGACAAAAATTGATTATTCGGTAATTTTCATATTGGTTGAGTTTGGTTAATTGTTAGTTTGATTTATTGATTAGAAAATGAGTGAATTTGATAATTTAAATAATCGACAGCTGTAACAATTTTCTAATTATCGCATTTTCTCATTGACACATTCTTTTTTAAAGTTTATTTATACCCGCAGCTTTTTTCCGACTGCGGGATTGATAAGTACTACGTAAAACCAACTCTTACTATCTTATTTTAAAGAAGGCTCAATTCCTTTAAACAGATAAAAAACTTATCGTAAAATAAACACTTATAACATGCACCAGTAATACAACTTATCTATTACTATAAGTGCAAAGAAATGTTTAATTCAAACTTTTAAGGAGGGGTAAAATGGAAAAAAAAGGAGGTCAAAATTGTAATTAACTATTATTTTAGAATAAATTTTAAGAAGTGTGAAAAAATATCAGCTTATTTTTACACAATACGCAATTGTTGAATTTTATGCTTTTTTAAAGCTAAAACGTTTGCGAGTTTACTGGAACGCTTGTTTGTCATTTCGACCGAAGGGAGAAATCACACTCGTAACTCGACAAAGTAAACCCACTATTGTCATTTCGACGGAGGAGAAATCTTCGCAAGAAACTCCGCAATGAGAATTGCCAATCTTTGTAGAGCTGCTTACGAAGATTTCTCCTCCGTCGAAATGACAAGATTGAACTTAAAGAGAAAAAATATTACTTAATAACATTCAAATCTGAGTTAAAAGAACTCTTATACTTTTTGATATATTCTGAAGGCGTCATCCCAAACAGTTTTACAAATTGCTGTCTAAAATATTTTGGGTCTTCAAAACCAACTTCGGCACTTGCCTGCGCTATATTCATATCTTCTGTGAGCATTAACATGGCGGCTCTTCGAATCCGGACGGATCTGATAAAAGCATTCAGGGTTTGTCCTGATATGATTTTGATTTTGGTATAAAGTGTTCTGTGACTCATTCCCATTTCGAGCGCAAAGTTTTTAATCGTAAAATCTCTTTTATGAATATTAGCTTCTACAATGTCAATACATTTCTTTAGGATTTCCTGATATTCTACGGGAACTTTTTGGGTATTTTCTTTAAGGGTTATACTATCTAAGAAATAGGTACGCAGATTGCTACGGTTTCTCAATAAAGATTCAACACGCGCCACGAGTATATCATCGTCAAAAGGTTTAGTGATATAATCGTCAGCTCCGTCACTAATTCCCTGAAGATGCGTTTCTGGATTTTTTGATGCGGTTAATAAAATTACCGGAATATGAGATAAAGCAGGGTTTTCTTTTATTTTTCGGCACAATTCAAGACCGTCCATTTCCTCCATCGTAATATCGCTAATTACAAGATCTGGCATGTGCTTTTTGGTCAGCTTTAAACCTTCTTCCCCATTTTCGGCGCTATAAACGACATAATTATCCGAAAATAATTTGATCAGATAGGCTCTTATTTCGACATTATCATCAATTATTAAAACGGTGCGTTTATCTGTAAGCATGATTTTTTGGAAATCACTTTCTGAAACAGAAGTACTCGAAAATTGATTATTCTCCCCGACTTCATCCATTATAAGTTCATCGAATAACTGACTTCTTTGCGGAATTTCATTCGTAATTTCAACATCTTTAAAATGACTGTTTCCTTTAAGGAAAGTCAAGGTAAAAATGCTTCCTTTTCCTATTTCGCTGGTGCAGCTTACAGTACCTTTGTGTTTGTCTACAAAATACTTCACGATATAAAGCCCAATCCCGAAGCCGGTTCCAACTGAAACTTTTGAATTGATTTGTTTGAATTTTTCGAAAATCACTTCAATGTCTTTTTTCTCGATTCCGTCGCCGTTATCAGCAATTTCTAAAATAACTTCGCGATCATTTTCGTCCAGATTCAAATTAATTACACCGCCAATTGGTGTGTATTTAAAGGCATTTGACATTAAATTAAATAACGAAATTTCTATCTTTTCATAATCACCTATAATTTCAATTTCATGATCGGGAATATTAAAATTGTAATTGATGTTTTTATCTTTTGCCTGATTTACAAAGCACTGATAGACTTCATTACACAAACTATTGACATTAATAGTTGATAATCTGAGGGAATCTGCGTCATTTTCGGCCTTACGGAAAAGCAATAGCTGATCTACTAAACTCAAAAGTCTGCGGGCGTTTCTGTGCGCAATAGCCAAATCACTTCCAGAAGATCCGTTTTGAACACTTTCTTTCTGAACCGCTTTTTTCAACGGATTTATAATCAGCGAAAGCGGTGTGCGAAACTCGTGTGAGATATAAGTAAACATTGACGATTGTTTTTCGGCAATTTCTTTCTCTTTTTTACTTTCTAATTCGGCAATTTTTACTTTATATTTTAGTTTTTCCTTATTCTTATGATATTCCAAATAAGCAAAAATAAGTCCCAAACTTGCCAATACATACAAACTATATGCCCACCATGTTCTATACCAGGGCGGTAAAACTTCGATTGTAATAAGATTCACTTCTTTATTCCAGCCGCCTTTAAAGTTGGTTGTTTTTACTTTAAATGTATATTTTCCTTCCGGTAATCTGGAGTAATTTGCTTTTCGGGCCTGACCCACAAAATTCCATTGCTCGTCCCACCCTTCTAAGAAATAAGCATAATTTATTTTGTCTGCGTTATTATAATCCAATGCCACAAATTCTAATGATAAAGTGGTCTGATCATAAGGCAAATTCACTTGTTTGATTTTCCCCGAATCGAATTCTGAAATTAAATCACTTTTACTTTCTTCAATTGGCTGATTGTTTACGTAAAAATCTGTCAGTAAAACATTATTCTTTTGATTAAAACCTTTTATGGCTTCGGGAAAAAAGATATTAAAACCATTAATTCCTCCAAATAAAAATTCTCCTGTAGATAATTTTATTCCCGCATTAAAACTGAATTGATTGCTCTGAAGTCCGTCATTTACAGAGAAATTTCGGAAGGTTTTTTGTTTTTTATCAAATCTGCAAACGCCATTATACGTGCTCATCCAGAGATTGCCTTCTTTGTCTTCTAATAATCTTAAAATGGTATTTGATGGCAAACCGTCATCTGTTGTTAGCCTTTTGAAAGTATTGGTTTTTCGGTCAAATAATAACAATCCGCCTTCCTGAGTTCCTAACCAGAGATTTTTGTCCTTGTCTTCGTGAATACATCTTATCGGATTTCCGATAACGACTTTATTGATTTTTTTGGTCGATTTTTCAATAGAAAATAATGTCGTATAATTTCCTCCCCAAAGTTTTCCATCGCTGGTTTCAGTCAAACATTGCAAATTATTGATGGATTTATCAAACAATACAAAATTGTTTTTAAGTCGGTCAAAAAAATACAAAGAACCTTCATTCGTGGCGCTTGCCCAGATATTGGCTTTGGAATCTTTATAAACAAACCAGATATTTTTCTCTGTTTGTTTCGTAAACGGATTGTAGCAGGAATAATGGGTAACGGTATTATTTTTAGGATTGATTTTGTTTACCCCTCCAGCCCAGGTCGATAACCATATTTCGTTATTATTATCTTTGATAATCCCCGTAATAAAAGGGCTCGAAAGTTTATTACTGTAATTAATGTACGTGTTGTTTTTTCTGTTCCAATATTTTAATCCTGAGCCATCGGTACCTACCCAAAGATTCTTTTTTTCGTCTTCGCAAAAAGATAAAATAAAATTTTCTGCAGGATCAGTCGCATTATATCTGATACTTTTAAAATATTTTGGCGTATTACTCAGCATACTTATTCCGCCTCGCAAAGTACCAAACCATTTATTCCCGGATTTATCTTCGTATAAACTCCAAACCGAATTACTTTTAACGAGTTGATTGTCTTTTATGGTATTAAAAGGAATCGCTTTTTTATTTGTTCCGATGACTTTATAGATTCCACAGCCATCAGTTGTAATCCAGATCTCTTTTTTCTTATCGAGAAGAATATCGGTAACGCTGCATTTATTTGAAAAATAATTCTCAGAAAGAGAACCTGATTTGGTATTAAACAGAAAAAGTCCTTCATCGGTTCCCAACCAAAGATTTCCATCCGGGCCAAGTTTCATTGATTTGACTTCTATAGAAAGCGGAAAAATGACTTTTAAATCTTTTGATTTATAGCTGTAACTGCAAATACCAATGTTTCTGACGTAAACCCAACAATGATTGTTTTTCTTTTCATCCTGAATCGCGATCGCATCATAATTATCAATGCTGATTTTATTTCCGAGTACTTTTAGCGGAATATGTTTTCCAACAAATGACCCATTTTCGAAAGCGATTAAACCTAAATTTTGAGAAGCAACCAAAACCAAATTATCAGAAACCGAATTTGTCTGATGAATAATATCTTTTAAAATTTGAGGTTTGTTTTTTGAGATGATATATTCAACCGGAAGAAATGTTGAATTAATTTTATTGTAAATACAAATTCCGTTAGAACCTCCAACCCAAATATTTTTCTTAGAATCGCCTTCGATATTATAAATCGTATTAAACGGCAATGATTTTTTATCATTAATTCTATTGCGATATACTTTAAAATTATAACCGTCATACCGATTGAGTCCATCATAAGTTCCAAACCACAAATAACCATCGCTGTCCTGAAATATGGTTGTCACCGAATTATTAGACAAACCATCTGATATATCAAGAAATTTTACGGGATAATCCTGCGAATAACTTATCGAGGAAAACCCTAATAAAATAAGAAGGTGTAGGATAAAAGACTTCAAAATAGAATATGTATTTTTATTTTTTGTGTAAAAAGTACAATTATAAACTATTTTATATATAATTCACATAAATAAAGGTGCAAAATTCATATTTTCATGAATCCTTATAAGATTTTATCCTTAATATTTATTTTTAATAAACAATTCCCTATAAATGAACAATTTTAATATTTTACGAATGAAAAAAAGCCTGCAATAGAATTTATTACAGGCTTTCTTGATGCTTTAGAAGCTATGATTGATTAAAAAATTAACCGCATTTAGACGAACCACAATCGTTACAAGTCAGACAACCTTCCTGATAAATCAGATTGGTCGAATTACAGTTGCTGCATTTCTGGCCATGAGCCGCAGTACCGTCAACAATATAGCGTTTTAGGGCACGGGCAACACCATTTTTCCAGGTATTGATCGATTCTCCGTCTAACTGAAGACTGGTTACCAATTCAACCGCTTTGTCAATTGGCATACCGTGTCTTAAAGTACTTGAAATTAGTTTGGCGTAGTTCCAGTATTCTGGATTAAATTTATGCGAAAGTCCTTCAATTGTTGTTTTATAGCCACGTGTGTTTTTGTATTGAAAGTCATATCGACTGCTTCCATCCTCATTTTTATTCTTAATAATAAGTCCTTCAGAAACCCAACGCGGAATCAAAATTCCGTCTTCATCATCGACCAAACCAGTGAAAATTTCATATGGTTTTCCTTCTAAAACGCCTATAAAAGCAATCCATTTGTCTTTACTATTCTGAAAACGAACTACATCAGCTTGTAAGATCTGAGGGCGTTTGGTTGGGAAAATACGTGATTGTGTTTCCGTTACTTCTTCTTTCTTTTCAGTATTCGAAATCAAAACTCCTGAACGGGAACCGTCTCTATAAACCGTAACACCTTTGCATCCTGCTTCCCAGGCTTCCATATACAACTTATCGACCATTTCTTCGGGTGTTTCGTTTGGAACGTTAATGGTCACTGAAATGGAATGATCTACCCATTTTTGAATTTTGCCCTGCATACGAACTTTGCTCAGCCAGTCGATATCATTGCTTGTTGCTTTATAATAAGGCGATTTTTTTACTAAAACATCGATTTCTTCCTGACTGTAGTTTTTAGAAGTATCATAACCATTTACCAGCATCCATTCTTTAAATCTGTGATGAAACACCACATATTCTTCCCAGCTATCACCTACTTCATCAACAAAATCTACACGCGCATCTTTGTCATTCGGGTTTACTTTTCTTCTGCGTTTATAAACAGGCAGAAAAACAGGTTCTATCCCGGAAGTTGTCTGTGTCATTAAACTCGTTGTTCCGGTTGGTGCAATCGTAAGCAAAGCAATATTACGGCGTCCGTGTTCCTGCATTTGATAATACAACTCGCTATCAGCTTCTTTTAATCGAAGTAAAAACGGATTGTTTTTCTCTCTTTCGGCATCATAAATGGCAAACATTCCGCGTTCTTTGGCCAGATTAACTGATCCGCGATACGCTTCTATTGCGAGTATTTTTTGTATTTTTTCAGCAAATAAAACACCTTCATCACTTCCGTAACGCAAGCCAAGTGCTGCCAGCATATCACCTTCGGCAGTAATTCCAATTCCGGTACGACGACCTTCATTTGCCTTGTTTTTAATATTAAGCCACAAGTTTTTTTCGACCAATTTTACTTCGTCACTTTCAGGATCTTCATTGATTTTTGCCAATATCGCGTCAATTTTCTCTAACTCGAGATCAATAATATCATCCATAATCCTTTGTGCAGCAGCGACATGTTTTTTGAATAAATCAAAATCAAAAGAAGCCTCTTTTGTAAACGGATTATTGACATAAGAAAATAAGTTGATCGCCAACAAACGACAAGAATCATAAGCACAAAGCGGAATTTCTCCACACGGATTTGTAGATAATGTTTTATAGCCTAAATAAGCATAACAATCCGGCAGAGATTCGTTGATGATCGTATCCCAAAACAAGATTCCAGGCTCTGCAGATTTCCAAGCATTATGAATGATTTTGTTCCAAAGTTCCTTAGCCTTAATTTCTCTGGAATATAATGGATTATCGCTAAAAATTGGATATTTCTGCTCATAAAGAGAATTAGCTTTAACAGCTTTCATAAATGCATCGTCAATACGAACGGATACATTTGCACCTGTAACTTTTCCCTGTTCCATTTTAGCATCAATAAAATCTGAAGCGTCCGGATGATTAATCGATACCGAAAGCATTAACGCACCACGACGTCCATCCTGAGCCACTTCGCGGGTCGAATTAGAATAACGCTCCATAAAAGGAACTAATCCGGTAGAGGTCAATGCCGAATTTTTAACTGGTGAACCTTTAGGACGAATATGCGACAAATCATGACCAACTCCTCCTCTGCGTTTCATAAGCTGAACTTGTTCCTGATCTGTTTTCATAATTCCGCCATACGAATCTGAATTGTCATTGCCAATCACAAAACAATTTGATAATGACGCTACCTGAAACGGATTTCCAATACCAGTCATTGGACTTCCCTGAGGAACCAAATATTTAAAATCTTTTATCAGATTAAAAATTTCTTCCTGAGAAAGTGGATTCATGTATTTTTTTTCAATTCGGGCAATTTCTCCTGCAATACGATGGTGCATATCGTCAGGTGATTTTTCAAAAATATTACCTTGAGAATCCTTAAGAGCATACTTACTTACCCAAACCGTCGCCGCAAGATTATCCCCTTTAAAATATTCTAAAGATGCTTGCATAACGTCGTCTTGAGAATACATAATTACTTTGTTTTTTGTAGCTAATAATTCATCCATGATATTGCATTTTTTATGTTTAAATAATAAAAGTAAAATTAAAAATAAATAAACTCTTAAAAAAACACACAGAAAAAAGTTTACAAAAAATAACACATAAACAACTAAAATACAGATAATTAAAAATTTACAAACATCCTAAAGTTAACAACTAAAATAAATTGATGTAATATTTGAACTGTTTTTTATATCAAAATAAGCACTGTCATTAAAACATAATTAATTCGTTAAATGCTATTCAAAAAACAAATTTATTATGACTTAATTTGAATAATAATTTGATATTTAAGAATACAATCAAAACACTTATTTTGATCTTATTTTGTAACATGAAGTAAACAGAGAATTAAGATTGGATATTTGCTGCCGAAGTAAATGACAACAAAAAATAAAGGCAAAAAAAAACCTCGTTTAGAATAACTTAAACGAGGCTTGTTTCAAATAAAAAAATATTATTTTTTTGATTCTTCAATAGAAACTTTTCTAAACTCTTTTAAAAGTTTTTCAATTTCTAAAGTTGATTTACGTGCTCTTGGTCCTGCTGCTTTAACACCTTTCTCAGTTAATGCTTCTGCTTCTGCTTTGAATGTTTCGATTTCGGCGTTGATTTTTACTAATAAATCTTTCATGATAATTGTATTAAATTAGGTCGCAAAAATAAATGTTTCATTGATAGTTACAACAAATTTGTTGTTAAAATTAGCAGTGTTTTCGCCTCTTATTTAAGATTAATTTTAATTTGAACTCTCATAAAACATAACAAATTACTATTCATGTAGTTACAGAAGTATTATTTTTCATTGCTTTGTTTAAAAAGTAGATTAATACATTTTTTTCTTCGCCTTTCTGTCTTTATAAGGTAGTATTTACAAGTTCTCCAAGCTACAAAAGAGCTTTTAGACGCTTTACAGAGATCAAATAAGATAATTATATTCTTTAAGATTTGTGAAATGTGATATTAAATATTTTGAAACAAGAAATTATCAGATTAAAACTGTAAATAAAAAAAATAATGCAGCGTATAGAACAACATATACACTGCATCAAAGGTTCTATTCGTTAAGAATAGGTATTATTAAAAACACAACAACTACATAAGAAAAAATAAGGCTTTATAAAAATCATGAAATTTGGTTTGAAGAAAATTCGAATTATGAAAGCTCATTTCTGAACTTTGCATTACCAAATCAGGAGTTTGTTTAAAATGTAATTTTAAATCACTGATAATTTCTTTTCTTGTTTTAGAACTGTCCAGTAGAATTAGATTTTTAATTTCTTCTAAAAAAGACAAACTCCCACGCAATTGTTTATTGAATAGACAAACTAAAACATTACTGCCTTTTTTTTCTAATTTTAAGAATTCAACTAATTCAAATTTATCATAAACAACAAATATAGAACGATCAAAGTCTTTAGATTCATTTTCATTTTTAAGCAAAAAAGAATTCTCAGAAAAATCAAATTCATCTTTAAACTTTCTTTTGAACATTTTTAAAAAAACGCCTTTATTATCACGCACTAAAACTCTTTCCTTTTCCATTTTCTATTTCCTTAGAATATTAATCGTAAAAATGTTTAAAATTAATTGAAATCTAAAATCTTCAAAAAAACAAACATTTTTAAAACAGCGCAAAGTTACACTGATAACCAGCATCTTACACACCTCCAGAAGTCAAAAAACAATCAAAATAAGGCATTTATCTATTTTAAAGCATTCCAATAATGATTGCGCTTGATAAAATGGTACGTTTATTATCTTTCTTTAAAATGGTTGTTCCAATTTGCAAATTATACTTATCCGGCGATTTGTAGATTCTATTAATGACTTCATACCATTTTTTATCAATTGATGCTATTTGTTCGTTTGAAGAATCAACGATTACAAAATTCCATTCATTCATATTACCCGATATTTCAGCAATATTTTCTTCTAATGCATTAAAAATTTTATACGTTGTTTTACGAAAATTATATTTTTTTTTGATGCTCCCTAATTTTTTTCCGTATTTATCACGTATTACAATATTGGATGTAAAAAGCGTCCATCCTTTTGTTATTGAAGCTTCTACCGCTCCGTTTGCACTTTTAATTTCAAACAAAAAAGGAATAATTGCTTTACCAAAAATCAATTTCAATATTTCTTTTCCAATGGTAAGCTTTTGTCTGATGAAGCCAATATTCTCACGCCTTTCATTAAATATTTGATAATAGTTATACATTTCAAAAGGAATCACTCTTTGATCTATAAAATAATTCTTTGTTTCAAAGAAATCAGAATTTGAAATCATATTTATATTTTAATCATATTTGTACTTGTTACACAAAAAATCGAGGCAAAAAAGCTATCATTTTGCCTTTTAAAATTCCAAATTAAAAACCTTACTTGAAAGCATGACTTTTCAAGTACAAACGCATTATTTCATTCATTTTATCTTTAAAAAATTAAAATTTAAAATATACCTGTAAAATAAGGAAGCTGTAATTTGCTAATTGTTTTTTCTCAAAATCAAAAAAAGAAACTCATTCCTAAATAATTTCTGCAGAAGAATCAATTAAACAAAAAACATATTCATCAAATAAAACTTGAAATTTTAAAAAATAATAAAAAATACATTTTACTTCCTCGAAAATTTAATTTCATAATTTTTTAATTAAACTTTTGTAATCTGAGTTACATTAGCTTCTACAAAAGCAATTAACTCATTCATATTTCTTCCATTGTTGCATTTGTTAGAAATTGAAATGATATATCCGTTTCTATCTTTAATATAGAGAAAGAAAAAATCTTTCGTTAAAATTGCCTTCTCAATCTTATTCCATTTGTGAGCAAACTCGCCTAATGGAGAATGTACATATATAAAAGAATTCGTGAAGTTGAATTTATATCTACTAATAAACCGGTCAAATTTTAGCAGTTTTTTAGCTAATTGAAATATGATTTTACAAATTGTATTTACAAATGAATATTGAAACATAAAAAAAAGTACAACAAGGACTAAATTTTTTATTATCCACTGAATGAAATCGCTATCATCATTTAGATTAAAAGAATCAAAAAACATCAGAAAAAACAAAACAGCACAAGAAATGATTGTAACTCTTTCTTTGTACAAATGTTTAAAATACATCTTATTTAACTTTCGTATCTCAGAAGCATTCAATTCAAACACCAATGAAAAATTAGACGTATTCATATTATGTATTGTTTTTTGCGATAATTATTTCCTTCATTATTTATTTTTGCCGGCCTTCTTAACAAATCACATCGAAACAAGAAGACTACAATGCAAAAATATTTTAAACACTTATCGCTAACCACCCGATCAAGCTATTAAAGTATCAGAATAAGACTTTTATCTAGAAATAAGGCATCAATAAATATTTAAAATCTTTTATTTGATTTTCATTAGAAAAATTGCCTTTAAAATTCACAAACAGAAGTTTGAAAAAACATTCTTTTTAAAATATTTTTTTTTAGAAAAATAAGATTAACACTTCAATATTGAAATTTTTCTTTTATTAAACAACTTGATTTCAATATTGAAAAATAATTACAAAAAACGCCATTAAAAGGTAAAAAAGCACCACATTAAGACTTATAATAACCACCTATTTAGTTTGTTTTCAAATAGTTAAATAAAGTAAACTAATTATAACGTGAACAAAAATAATTAATTACATTTGGCCACAATTTAAAAGCATTATAAATAATTTCCTACGAAAATGAAGTTTGCAGCAACTGAAGAAAAGCTCAAAGAAAGAGTTAAAGAACTAACCTGTCTTTATGAAGTTTCAAAAACAATATCACAATCTGACAAAGTAGAAAAAAAGGTCCTGAAAAAATTAATTTCTACTATAAAAAAAGCCTGGAGATTTAATGAAGATGCAGCGGTCGAAATTTATATTCAGGATTATATCTTGTCTACATCTGATAATATTCATGAAAGTGTTTTTCAAATGAGTACTATTACTATGGGCAATTTTAATGCAGGTTTTATTAAAGTCCATTATCCAAAAAATACATATACTCAAGATAATTTTCTGGAAGATGAGCAAAAACTTCTGGATACAATTGCACTTGAGATTGGTAATTATATAGAAAAATTTCAAAATAGAGAAAAAGAAGCACAATTAAGACGAAGTGCAGAAAGAATGGACAGATTATCGATTCTGGGCGAAATGACGGCTGGTATTACTCATGAACTCAATACGCCTCTTGGTAATATATTGGGTTTTGCAGAACTTATCAAGGCTCAAAATACGGATCCTGACATTGATTCTGATATTTCTATTGTCATAAACTCTGTGATACATTCTCGGGAGATTGTAAAAAAACTAATGTTTTTTTCGTGTGAAATACCCCAACAATTAAAAACAGAAGAAATTAAACCAATTGTATTATTTGCATTGTCTTTCTTAAATCAGAATTTTCAAAAAAAAGAAATTAAAAGTGAAGTCGTTTTTAAAAATGATAAAATTGCTGCCAAAATTGATTCGGTCCAGATAACTCAGGTCTTTTTTAATTTACTAATAAACGCCATATATGCTTCTCCGCCTAAAACTACTATCAAAATAACAGTAGAAGATGATTCAGAAAACGTATTAATTACAATTGAAGATCAAGGCACAGGAATACCTGAGAATCTTAAACAAAAAATATTTGAACCTTTTTTTACAACCAAACCAATTAATGATGGCTGCGGACTAGGACTTAGTGTGGTTCACGGAATCGTTAAAAACCACAATGGAGAAATAATGGTTAAAAATAACCTTCCTTCGGGAACAATTTTTACAATAAAATTACCTACACGTTAATTGGAAATGAGTTTAAAAAAAGAAAATATACTTATTGTAGATGATAATTATGACATGCTGGATTTGCTTCAACGCCAGATAAAAACGTTTAATTATCATACCTATAAAGCTTCTTCGGTAAATGAAGCAATCGATGTTTTAAAATATACAACAATCGATTTATTGCTCACAGACCTTAATATGCCTGAAATAAATGGTATCGAATTATTAAAGTTTGCTGAAGAACATTTTCCGTTAATGCCAAAATTGGTAATAAGCGGGTCGCCAACTATTGACAATGCTGTTTCTGCGATAAAATCCGGTGCATTAGATTATTTAACAAAACCATTTACAAGTGAAGAACTTTCCAGCGCTATAGAGAACTCAATTGTAAAAACCAGTTTAAGAACAACATCTGATCATACAATACAACCAGTAATAGAAAATGATTACGCTGGTATTGTGGGACGTTCTGATCAATTTAAAAACCTAATTGAAGTAATAAAACGTGTAAAAGACAATAAAGTAAATGTTTTAATTGAAGGAGAAAGTGGAACTGGGAAAGAACTTATTGCCAAAGCTATTCATTTTAAAGGTTCATTGGCCAATATGCCTTTTATTTCTGTAAACTGCGGAGGAATACCTGAAAGTTTAATGGAATCAGAACTTTTTGGTTACACAAAAGGAGCGTTTACAGGTGCATTAGAATCAAAAATAGGTCTGTTTCAGGCAGCTTCAGGCGGAACCCTATTCTTAGATGAAATTGGTAACGCACCATTGGCAGTACAAACAAGACTTTTAAGGGTATTACAAGAAAGAGAAATTACAAAAATAGGTTCCAGAAATCCCGAAAAACTAGATGTCAGAATAATAACTGCAACCAATAATGATTTGTATAAAATGGTTCAGGATGGGACTTTTAGAGAGGACTTATATTATAGGATAAATGTTGTAAATATAAAAACTATACCATTGCGGGAAAGAAAAGAGGATATAATTCCGTTGATAAACAACTTTCTCGCAAAATATTCTGTAGAATATAATAAACCGGATATTTTGATTAATGATAAAGTAAATGATATTTTACTGCGATATTACTGGCCTGGTAACATTAGAGAACTTGAAAATATAATTCAACGCATGATAATTATGAGCGATGAAATAATCGACATGCAGCAAGTCCCGGAATACCTAAAATATGCTATACCGGAAAAAACATCTCTTTTTAAATCCTTAAAAGAATACGAAAAAGAACAAATTCTAAAAGTATTGGCCGCAGTAGGAAATAATAAAACTAAAGCAGCTAATATTCTTCAAATAGATCGTAAAACACTTAATCAAAAAATAACATAATCCAGAACGTGTAGTTTTTCCCCGAACGATACTAAATTCCTATCCATAAAAACAGAAGTCATTTTAACTAAATTATAGAATGACTTAACTAACAATGCGTTATATTTTATACAAACATTTAGGCATATCTTTTGTCTACAATAAGTTAAATTAATAATATAATAATCCATAGTATCATAAAATATCTATTTTAAATAAATAAAAAAAATGAAATCAAATTAAAAATATTAGAACATACAATTCATTAAAATAAAATTTTAATAGAATAAAAAGAGCACTTATAATTACAAAAAACTAACCAAATTATTACAAAAACATTCATAACCAATAATTTAACAAAAAAAAACTTAACTTTATATTATAAAATATTGGCTAAATGAAAATAATTGAACACTCATACGGTGCAGACTTAAATTGGGTTGAGCATTTTGCAAATGAACTTGAAGGAAAAATAGAAGGCAATTTTATAATTGTTCCTGAACATCTTCAAACCGGGATAAGGTATTTTCTTGAATGCAGTGAAGGAATCGTTGCTTATTATATTGATGTCGTTTACAAAAAAAGCTTCCATTTAATTCAAAAAAACAAAACAAACGATTTTATAGGGCTTTATTATAATTTAACTGACGGAGAAGCTTCTGTTACAAAAAAAGAGAATACGTTTAATGTTAACAGATGGCATTTTAATTTATCGGTAATTGATGGATCATTAGTAACAGACTATCACGTGAAGTCCGGCAGCAGAACTTATGCCTTATGTATATTTATTAAAAAATCACTTATAGAATCATTTGCAATAGAAAACAATATTATTATTAATAATATCAATAAAATTACTGATCCTACAAAAAATACAATCATAAGATTTGATAGAATGAGTAATGAAAGCTATCATATTTTAAACGATTTACACAAATTAAAAGTAGGCGGGCCAGTATTTAATTTAAATCTGGTTGGTACGGTTCATATGCTAATCTCTAATTATTTAAAAAAGATTTCCAGCAATAGAATTATTATACAAACTGTTAATGAATCTGACTTGGCAAATATTATCGAGATTCAAAAGTTTTTAATCGATAATGTAGATGATCATTTTCCATCCATTAAGTTAATGGCTGATAAGGCAAATATGTCAGAATCAAAATTTAAAAGCTTGTTCAAAAAAATTACCGGTGCAACACCTAATACTTTTTTTATGAATAATAAGCTCCTAAGGGCAAAAGAACTTCTTGAGGACAAACAATTATCAATCTCACAAGTTTCTGATCAGCTCCATTTTACAAACAATTCTTATTTCGCTTCAAAATTTAAAGAGAATTTTGGTCTTTCTCCAAAAACATATATAAAACAATTATAGTTAATACCACATTTTATATGAAAAAATTCACGCATTTCTATAGTTTAACTCCAGAATGGCAACATCAGTTAGTTAAGGAGATGGATGGGAAACTTATAGACAATAAAATAATTGTTATTCCGGAAACAATAGGACATGGGCATTCTTATTTTACGCAAATTACCCCAGGTATTTCTGCGTTATATATCGATTTTACTTTAAATACGCCAATAAAAATAAACAGGCTAAAATCTGAAAATGAATTATATATTTTCCATTTTGATTTAAGCGAAAAAATCAATCTTTTAAAAATTGATAATGTCGATTATAAGATTGGAACTTATGATGATGTAGGATTAGCAATTATAGACAATCAGGTAGAAAGTTCTTTTAAACCGGCAGTAGGCAATAGAACTTTAGCATTAAGGATTCTTGTTGACAAGAAACTATTAAACGAATTCGTAAAAAACCATCCTAGTGAAGAACAGGGTAATCGAAAAATTAATGCTTCAAAAAAAGCTTTCTATTATTATGACAATATAGATAGCAATAGCATTTTATTGATTAGATCTATAATAGGTAAATCTGTATTTGATGCATCATTTGATTCGTATTTAAAAGGAATTTCCTTAAAATTATTAGGTAATTTTTTAAATAGATATGAAAACTCATCAGCTGTAAAAGATGAAATAACAGAAGTTGAAATTCAAGCGGTTACAAAAACGAAAACATATCTATTAGATAATCTAAATAATCCTTTTCCATCTGTACCTTTTTTATCTAAAATGGCAGGAATGTCGTCATCAAAATATAAAATGCTCTTTAAGAAACGTTTTCATGATACACCAAATAATCTTTTTATAAAAGAAAAGATGATTCTGGCTAACAAACTACTACAAAGCGGTGATTATGATACTTTAACCGAAATCATTTATGAGTTGAATTACACTAAATTAAGTTATTTCTGTGCCAGATATTACGATCTTTTTCATAGAAAACCATCTGAAGACTTTGTAAAAAGGGCACATCAGAAAATTGATCCAAGTGGAACTCGAAAACAAAATTTATAGTTAAAACGGGTAGAAATTATCAAAGAGCAAGAAGAGGATTTAACTTTTTAGAAAGTTAAATCCTCTTTTTTTATTTAAGTTATTATGATATATAATTTTGCTTTTTTACTGAAATAATTATTTATTTTTGTCTTTTTTTGTAATTAGTTACTCTATAAATTATGATTGATTTCTATATTAATATCAACAATTTTTTTAATTGATAATAATAATTGGAATACATGAAATAGAAAAAGGTATCTTTTCAGATACCTTTTCAAATTGTTAGATGATAAAATGTATTACTTATTAAAATGTATTATAAACTCAGAACGTCTGTTTAACTGATGTTGTTTATCAGAGCATTTAACTCCATCTGAACATTTATTTATCAATTGACTTTCGCCATAACCCTGACCTGAAACTCTGTTTTGTCGAACCCCTTTACTCAACAAATAGTTTATTGTTGATTGTGCTCTTTTATTAGATAAAGTTAGATTATAACCACTATTTCCTCGGCTATCAGTATGTGATCTCACTTCAATTGAAACTGCAGGATAATCTTTTAAAACTTGTACTACTCTGTTTAACTCTTTTTCTGAAATTAATTTTATTCCAGAGCCATCATAGTCAAAGTATATAGGTCTTAACTTTAATTTTTTAGTTAAATCAGAACCATCAATAATTTCTTTGCCATCTGTAATTAATTTATATGCATTAGGATCAACTTCCATGGCTTTATTAGCTTCCAACATCTGATTAATGTCTTTTTTAGTAACAGTCAATTTATCTGTTTGCGTAATATAACCTACCTTTTCATATACTACAGAATAATCCCCTACGGGAACTTTTAATAAATATTCACCCGCATTATCCGTGTAAAACTCTTCTACTTTGTTATTATTAGCATCGTATAAGGTAATTTTTACATTTGGAAGAGGCTCATTATATGTTTTATCATATATTTTTCCATAAACAGTAAGTTCCTCTTTAACTTTTAACGGCTCTAATTCAGTAAAGCTATAAATATCATCATCATTTGTTCTATTAGAAGCAAAAAAACCTTTATGGGTTTCTGAATCAATTACAAATCCAAAGTCATCCTGAGGTGAATTAACTGGTTTTCCTACGTTTACAACATCATAAGTTTTATCAGCACCTTTTATTCCTTCAAAAACATCTAATCCACCAAGCCCGGAATGTCCATCAGAGGAGAAATAAAATTTTCCTGTGTTAGATACAAATGGGAATGTTTCTCTTCCAACTGTGTTTATAGAAGGCCCCATATTTTTAACTTCGCCAAAAGTACCATCAGCATTAATTGGTACTTCATATAGATCCGTCTGACCAATAGATCCTGGTCTGTCAGAAGCAAAAATTAAAGTATTATTATCAGCACTTAAAGCTGGATGCGCGTTTGAGAAAGCATCGCTATTAATAGATAAATCTTCAATATCAGACCATTTATCTTCTACTAATGTTGCTCTGTATATTCTAAGACGATTAGCTTTGGTTTCATCAACTCCAAACTTATTATCTAAAAAATTACTTCTGGTAAAATACATTTGCTTCCCGTCTTTTGTAACAACCGGAGTTGTCTGATGAAAAACAGAATTAATTTTTCCGGTTAACTTTTTAGCATTAGTCAAATCACCATCATCAGTTATTGTCGCCTCATAAAGTTTATAAAAAGGTTTTTTACTCCATCCATCCTTTAATCTTTCAACTGTATTTGTATCTCTTGCAGACGCAAAAATAACTTGCTTTTCTTTATAAAAAGCTACACCAAAATCCGGCATCTTTGAATTTACACTAACAGGCTTAATAGAAAAGCGATTCGATTGTTTTTCAATACCTTCCAAATATTCTGTACCGGTATTTATAGCTTCGCGCCCCTCTTTAGTATTAAGTTCTTTTAAAATTTTTGATGCTTCAGTAAACTGCCCGTTCGTTTTAAGACATTGTGCATAACGAAATAATTCTTCTTTAGAAAAACTATAATTATCTTTAAGCTTTGTAACCTGAGTATAAGCTTTTAAAGCGTTTTTGTAATCTCCGTTAAAATAATATGAATCTGCTACTTTTGTATAAATTACTGAAGAACTAAATTCTTTTGCAATAAGTTTGTCAAACAAATCACCTGAATTGACGGATGCGTACGCCATATCATCGTATTGTTTTTCAGCTTTTTTAACTAGTTTGTCTTGCGAATATGAATTTTGTAAACCAAATGATAAAACTAAAATTAAAAAATATTTTTTCATAGGTATTTTTGTAATCATTAATTAAAAGAATCTTGGATTTACCATTCGTTTAATAGACTTGTTGAAAAGGTCAAATCTTAAAAATAACTCATGAGATCCTGAATTATAGTTCCCTAAATTACTTGTTTCATAATCATAAGCATATCCAATTTGGATATCATCTGTAACCTGAAAACCTGCCATACCACTTACTGCAGCATCCCAACGATATGCAGCTCCTAAAGTAAATTTATTATTGATTAACAAATTCCCGGATACATCTACTGCTAAAGGTGCACCTGCAACCATTTTTACTAAAACGGCAGGCTTAAATCTTAAATAAGGATTAATGTCAAAAACATATCCGGCCATACCGTAAAAATGTGATTTTGTTGAATACACAGATGCAGCAACATCATCAAAAAAATCTGTTTTTAATAATTTTGGAACAGATACTCCAACATACCAGTTATAGGTATGTAAGTAAATTCCAGCTCCTACATTTGGTGAAAAATTTGATACTTTTCCCGTTAAATACGCATCTTCCTTATTTTCAGTATTTAATTTTGAATAATCTACTTCAAAATTGTCAAAACCAGCAGAGATACCAAAAGAGACTTTTAAGTCACTCGCTGTTTGAATTGTATAAGCATAATTAAGCATTGCCCCAGTATTTTTTGTTGGTCCAATCTGATCGCTTACAACATTTAATCCTATACCATTACCATGATATCCAAGAGGGCTTTGTATCGAAAAATTCATTGTTTTTGGAGCACCTTCCAAACCTATCCATTGAGTTCTGTATAAACCCATTGCACTTACCACTTCTCTTGATCCTGTATAACCGGGATTAAAAGTCATTGTGTTGTACATATATTGTGTATATTGAGATTCTTGCTGAGCCGAAGCTTCAAAAACACCCAACAACAATATTGTTGCTATGTAAAATATATTTTTCATTAGTCGTATTATTGTTATATAATTCTATTAATTATTGTTGATGTATAAATAACCTGATTTTTGAATTCCTTTTTCTCCATTATTATATTTCAATATATAGAAGTAAGTTCCGGTTGGAAGTTTATCACCGCGTTTGACTGTTACACGCCCATCAGAATATCCGGCAAATACATTATCACTCTCGTTATACGATTTTGCATCATATACTTTTACACCCCAACGGTTATAAATTTCAACTGTATTATCAGGATATTTAGCAATTCCTTGGATATGGAAAGTATCATTCACTCCATCACCATTAGGAGAAACTGCATTAAACACAACTAAATCTGTAGGCTCTGGAGGAGTTTTCTTTACAATTGCCATTGTAAAAATTCCATAACCTTTAACTGGTGCCGTCAATAATTTTGAATAATTTTCATTAGCTATCGGATCACTAACAACTCCTCCATCATTTACCCATTGAGATGTATTTTCATCCCAACGAACTATAGCAAGTTGTGTATCCTTATCTTCAACAAAAAACTTAGCAGGAGTTACATCTTTAGCAAGTGTAAGACTCAATACAATATTTTCAGCACTACCTTCTTGTGTAACTTTCCAATATTCAGTATCATTTATAGCTATAATACTTCCATCCTTACTTGTATGTGGATGTAAATTTCCAGAATTTTCATAAAAATATTGAGTTATGTAATCGTTTTCAGCTTTAGAACCATTTGCATGAAATGAAGGTCTAAACTTAAGATCATTTCCCACAGGAAATTCAAAAGCAGCTATACCTTGCTTCTCTACCATACCGTCAACAAAGGACTGCTTTCCTGCATTTGAAGAAGCAGCATTTTCTTTAAAAATCATTTTACCATTATAATCAACGGCATTAATAATTCCATTCTGGAAATCAGAGTTTCTACCTACAGAAATAACTGATTCTAAATGAAAAGGAACGACTGAAGACAGATTATTAAAAACAATATTTTGAAAATTAGATATTTCTCTACCATCAATATGCTGTTCCTTAACTCCAGTAAAAATAGTTGTTCCTAATAATTTATCATATGATACTGTACCGTCATTAGTCCAATTTTCAAAAACATAGACTTGACCATCATTAGTAAACTTTCCAGTTGGACCATTTTTATAATCCATATAAATTGCCATAATCGCACCTTCTCCAACGTTAACATCACTTTGATTAACAAACTGAGCTTGTGTTTCCTGACAAGTAAATAAACCCAACATTAAACCTATCAAGCAAACCGGGCGTTTGCTGTTTAACAAAACAGAAATTGGTCGCTTTTCCATTTTATATAAGTAATTATTTTTCATACATATTATTTTAATTATTTTATACAAATTGCACCTTAAATTATTAAGCGAAATTAATTCAATAACGAATTTTACTTAACCCGTAAAAGTTATTGATGTATCAACATAAGGTCAATTATTATTTGATTTTTCAACCAAAAACTATAAACTTTCGAGGATCAAAAAAGCCTTTTATTTTCCAGGAAAAATTATGAGAACTCACCTAAAAACCTTAGTCTTAATTAGTTTTTTACTTCTAAAAGACCATTACCTTACAGGTCATATTCAATATAACTTTTGCTTATTACCTGCTTGGTTACAGACTATTTAATTTAATTGAATTAATAACTTATCAATAAATACAAATAAGTATGCCCAATTTAATAGTGTGAAAATTCCCAGAACTCCTTTATCTTTTTTCCTCTATGAGTCTAAATACTATTAAAGAAAGACGAAATAACATTTCCATAAATTTTAACACATGTGAAATCTGAAATCCAGAATGAAGTGAATATTAAAAAAGGGAAACTATTTGTCCTCCGATTTTTTAACAGTAAAATGCTTTTTACTATAAAAAAAAATTATAGATTAAAACTCTTTATTAACCAAATTAAAAGTTGAATTCAGTACAAAAAAAAGAGAGAGCTTTTGGCTCTCTCTTTCAAAAAAACATAAACTATTCTATAGGTTGACATAAATTAATACTTCAAAACAATTATAGAATTTTTTAAAATATCTTAGTTATTTTTCACAACTAATTAAGTTTATAAGCTTGGATTGTATTAGTTTGTGCGTATTCAACTGCCCAAGCAAAAAGATTCGCATAGAAAATAGTATTATATATAGTTACATTACTATCATATCCATAGTTAGGTTTTGCCAAAGGTACTCCTCCAGTTCCTATTTTTGCTGGGTAGTTTCCATTCTGATTGTTGTTTATTACTCCAGCATTGTAACCTGCATCTCCAATAAAAACAAATCCTAAGGTATTATCTTTGAAGGCAAAAACTTTAGATGAACCTTTTTCTGTCGCTAGCACCGTACTATTTGCTGGCGCAGCAGAAAGGAAAATTGAGTTATCTACATCTCCCCCTAAACTTAATCCAGAAGTATTCCCAAAAGGACCATTTAAAATAGGGTCTGTACTTGTTGCAATATCAGCTAAGTTTCTTCCAACAGCATTATTAGCAGTAACAGCAGTAACACTACCACCAACAACACCACTTATTACATTTGGTATATTAGTATTTCTTTCTGATGCAAAAATTAAAACACCTTTTTTATTCTTAACAAAATCAGCTAAAACTAAAATTGTACTTGCATCTGGTTGATAATTATATGCAATATGAATGATATCAATATTATTAGTATTAATACTGTTTTTAAGGGTAGAAGCACCTGGATAACCTAAATTAAAGAATTTAAATCCTCCCATCATTTTAACCGTACCTGTAGGTCCAAAATTTGCTAAAGAAGCCAATACAGCAGATGATGCCTCACCAGAGTTGGCACTTGCTGGATTATAAAGACCATCTCCAATACCAATTACATTCATTGAACGATAAGTAAACAAAATTGACTTCATACAAGTTACACTACTTGAAGTACTATTTGTAGTTACCGAATAAGAATAAGTACCTCCACCTGTTGGAGTTCCCGTTGCTTTTAATGTTACTGTTTGTGCTCCAGTACCGTTGAAAGTTCCTGTTGCTGAAAAAGAAATTCCATTTACTGTATCAGTACTAATATTATAATCACCAGCATAAGTAACGTTTACCGGAACCGTCATTGTATTTTCAGCCGTCATAGCAACGTTAGGAACATAACTTCCAGAAGTTGCAATGCTACCACATGTCATTGTAAATGCAATAGGCTGTTGCGCAATTGTCAAGTTATAAGAACAAGTTCCTACAGCTCCTGGAGTTCCTGTTACTGTTAAAGCAGTTGTTGATCCTGTCAATGGCGTTCCAGATCCTTTAAGAACCACAGTATCTGCACCAAGTTTTGTTAATACAATTGGTCCTGATGAGAAAGATACTCCGTTAACTGTATTTGTTGTAATTGTTGTTGACCCTGTAGCTGTAACGTTTACAGGCAATGTAATTGTATTTGTAGTTGAGTTAAGCGCTACATTTTGCATGTATGCTCCACTTTGTGTAGCTTTACTACAATCCATAGTATAAGCAACTGGTGCTATTATTACAGGAATACCTGTACAAGAACCTCCTGCAACAGTACTAGCATTTGATGTAACACTAAAAAGATCTGTTCCAGACGCTACTGGAGTTCCAGTTCCTAATAACTCAACAGATTGAAAACCTGTTTTAGTAAAAGTACCTTGCCCACTGAATGAATATCCATTTACTGTAAGTGTTTTAATACTCCAAAATCCAGTATTTGATACAGTAAGATCAAGCGTTAATTTATTAGCTGATGTTAAAGGAATTCCAATATTGTATGTTCCCACCGACTGAATACTTCCGCAAGAAATAACAAAATCTACATTTGCTTTTTCAACATAGATATGTGGCTCGCAACTGCAAACTACGCCATTTAAAATTAAGCTAATAGTATCACCTGCTACACCAGTGTCATATCCTGTACTAGGTCTTCCTGTACCTTTTAATGTAATATCATAGATCCCCGCAGTAGGAAAGGTTCCGCTTGCTTCAAAATAATATCCATTAGCAGTAGTAGCTGTCATTGTATATGTACCAGCCTGCGTAACTGTAACCGGAACAGTAAGTGTATTGTCTCCTGATAAAGTAACACCTTGTTTGTAAGTACCATTGGCAATAACCGCAGAACATTGTGTATCTGAAACATCAAATGTTGCAGGTGGTGGTGTACCACACATACTTAACCATTGTGTTCTTAAAGAATCCCAATAATCAAAACAATTTGTATTGGTATTAAATACTAATAATCCATTGGATAAATTAGCAGGAGCAATAGCGTTACGCTGCGCGGTGGACATACGGGAAATTAACATTCCTTTGTTGTTGCTTTCTAATTCGAAAATTGCACCATCTTTAGCTTTTGTTGCCCCATTACTAATGGTTCCGTCTTTTATTTTAGCAGTTTCAACCTGCGCAAAAGCAGAGCCAAAACTTAATAAACTGAAGACAACTGCTAATGTTATCTTTTGTATTTGATTTATATAATTTTTCATATTCTTAAATTTTAGTCAGTGTCAAAGCACCGTTTTAGTGCTTTGACCTGATTAATTATTAATTTTAATTGATTTACTATTTTTTAACTGACATTAATTTTTCTAGTTTTTCCAAACGTGCATTCATTACTTCTGATGCTGCTTTCATTGCTTCTGATTCAGCTTTCAATTGTTGGATTTCATTGTTTTTAGCTTCCAATTCTTTGTCTTGCTCAATAACATGCAAATACAGCTCTTCAGTTTTTTCAAGCAATTGTATTGATAATTCAGAAACATTAAATGAATATCCTTCTTTTGTTTTCATCAATTCATTGATTGGTGTAATACCTGGCAAGTGATTGTTCTTTTTGATATAAGCATCAATTTCTGCCAACGTTTTAAATTTGTAATCTGCTTTAATATTAGAGAATCCTTTAAAGTAATCCTCAAATACGTAATCCGCATAATATGAGTTCACAGTAGTGATTGCACCATTTACTCTTAATTTCTCATTTGGAGCGTCAGATGGAGTTGTAAATCCAATTCCAACCCAGCCTTGAGTATATATACTATTTGTATTTAATGTTGCTCCTTTATTCGTTGCTACGTCATACCATGGTTCTTTTACTAAGTCTGATATATCTAGAGAATTTGCTGCTTTGTTTTCATCTGTATAAACCAATTTGCCAGTATCACTATTTACTTCAAGTTTAGTTAAAGTTTCATTCTCACCAACTAAATCAATTAAATTAAGCGATGAAACAACACCTGCCTCATCTGTATAATTTAAATCATTCGTAGAACTATCATAAACAAGAGAAGTTAACGTTTCTACTCCTTTTACTAATGTTGACATATCAATAGGCGAATCCACTCCTGCCTCATCTGTATAAGTTAAAGTATGTTTATCGAATACTTGCCCACGATCATCAGTTGTTTGTGTTACAACATCTTTTAAAGCAGTAATGGTTTCTTTAATTGCTGCCGGATTTCCTGCTGCGTCTGTATAAGTTGCAATATCATGTCCAGTAGTTACTGCTGGTACAAATGAAGCCGCTCCATCTGCTCCAGTATCTCCTTTTGGTCCAGCTATACCTTGTGCTCCAGAATCTCCTTGAGCCCCTTTTAATCCGGCAAGTTGTTCCTGTGTGAAATCTTCATATGTGAAAGCTGCCCCACTATCTCCTTTTGCTCCTTTTAAACCAGCAAGTTCTTCTAAAGTAAAATCAGCGTAAGTAAATGATGCTCCAGTATCTCCTTTTGCTCCTTTTAATCCATCTTTCTCTTCCTGAGTTAAATCATTGAACGTCAAAGCTGCTCCAGTATCTCCTTTTGCTCCTTTTAATCCAGCCAATTCTTCTAAAGTAAAATCAGCGTAAGTAAATGATTTTCCGTCTTTTCCATCATTACCACTAACCTTAACCCATTCTTTAGTGACAGGATCCAAGATATAAACAATCCCAGTTGTTGTGTCAATCCATGTTGTAGTACTAGCTGGTGCAGAAACGCCATCTTTACCAGGAATACCAGCGCCACCAGCTAAACCAGTTGCTCCGTCAACTCCGTCTCTTCCACTTACTTTAACCCATTTTGTATCGTCATTTGGATCTTTAACATACACAATTCCTGTATCGTAATCAATATACATTTGGATTGTTCCATCAAGTCCTTTTGTTCCAGGTAAACCGTTACCTCCGGAAATTCCATTTTTACCATCAAGACCATCTTTCCCATTAATTGAAATCCAACTTGTTGGATCTAATGGATCTGCTCCTGGTTTAAGAATATAAACTGTGCCTGTAGTATTGTCTACATAAATAGTACTGTCTTTTGAAATACCAGCTGCTCCAGGTGTTCCCGGTGCCCCTGTTCCTCCGGTCATACCATCTTTACCATTGTTACCTGCAGGCCCGTTTAAAGGAACCCAATTATCAGCATTTTTAGGATCTCTTACATAAACAATTCCTGTAGATCTATCGATATACATTTCAATGGTTCCATCCAAACCTGCCGCTCCTGGTAAGCCAGTACCGCCTGAAATTCCGTTTTTACCATCTAATCCATCTTTTCCATTTATTGCAACCCAGTTTTTTGGATCCAATGGATCTGTTCCTGGTGTAAGGATGTAAACTGTACCTGTAGTATTGTCCACATAAATAGTACTGTCTTTTGTAATTCCAGCTGCTCCAGGTGTTCCCGGTGCTCCTGTTCCACCAGTCATACCATCTTTTCCGTTATTACCGGCTGCTCCATTAATTGGAATCCAGTTTTTTGGATCTAGTGGATCTGTTCCCGGAGTAAGAATATAAACTGTGCCTGTAGTATTATCTACATAAATAGTACTGTCTTTAGTAATTCCGGCTGCTCCAGCTGTTCCTGGCGCACCAGTACCTCCTGTCATACCGTCTTTTCCGTTGTTACCAGCTGGTCCGTTTAAAGGAACCCATTTTGTAGTATCTGCCGGATCTTTTACATAAACAATTCCTGTAGATCTGTCTATGTACATTTCAATAGTTCCATCCAAACCTGCCGCTCCTGGTAAGCCAGTACCACCTGCAATTCCGTTTTTACCATCTAATCCATCTTTTCCATTTATTGCAACCCAGTTTTTTGGATCCAATGGATCTGTTCCCGGAGTAAGGATATAAACTGTACCTGTAGTATTGTCTACATAAATGGTACTGTCTTTGTTAATACCTGCTGCTCCAGGTGTTCCAGGTGCTCCTGTTCCACCTGTCATACCATCTTTTCCGTTATTACCGGCTGCTCCATTAATTGGAATCCAGTTTTTTGGATCTAGTGGGTCTGTTCCCGGAGTAAGAATATACACTGTGCCTGTAGTATTGTCTACATAAATGGTACTGTCTTTTGTAATTCCGGCTGCTCCAGCTGTTCCTGGCGCGCCAGTTCCACCTGTCATACCATCTTTTCCATTGTTGCCTGCTGGTCCGTTTAAAGGAACCCATTTTGTAGCATCCGCCGGATCTTTTACATAAACAATTCCTGAATCGTAATCAATATACATTTGAACAGTTCCATCAAGACCCTTTGTACCCGGTAAACCGCTACCTCCAGAAATTCCATTCTTACCATCAAGTCCGTTCTTACCATTCAATGACGACCAGGTTCCATTAGCATTTTGAACATATACTGTTCCAGTATTTTTATCAGTATAAAGATTTACACCTTCTCCCGGGTATCCTGGCTGACCTTTATCTCCAGGAACTCCAACACCTATGACTACATTTGTTGCTGTAGTTTCACCAGAAATCGCTAATCTAAACCATTTCAAGTCAAGATCAGACCAATAGTAATAACCTGGCTTAATATCAGAAATTGTCTCCGTATTAAAAACCAACAAACTATTTACATTACCACTTTTTATAGTAGTCTTATCCGTTGAGCCGGTCAATTTTACTCTCGGAATTAAAATACCTTTGTCATTAGCATAAACCTCTAACTGTGCAGAGGGAGTTACATCTTGTTTTCCTATCACGACCTGCGAGTAGGCAGAATAACTACCTAAGACAAAAAGTAAAGGAAGTAATTTATTCTTCATATGATTTAATCATTAATGGGTTATTAATTTTATTATACTGTTTTATAGAACTAAAGAAATTGATCGTATCTGTAAAAAAGCTTCGAATAGCTGATTTATACTTTTTTTATTGCTTCTTTAGAGCAAATCATTACTTCATTTTAACATGAATGTTTTCGCAATCAAATACTTAGTTTCAAAGTGCAAAGTTCTCCGTAAATGGAATCTATTTATGCCTGTAAAAGTTTTTAAACTTGTAGATTAAGGTATAAGTACGGGCTAGAACTTCCATAAATTATTTATTTAAGAAATTCAGAAATCTTACATCATTCTTATTGAATTGATTACAGTCGTAAAAGAATTGTGAGTAAATAATTCCCGAAAAATCGTAAAACAAAAAAAAGAGAGAATCGAAATTCTCTCTTTTTAAATCAAACTTAATTTTAAGACTCTTTACTAGTAAACAAATGCCTTATTATTATATCCCTACTTTCTTTCCTGAATTAACTTTTCTAATTTTTCTAAACGAAGATTCATTAATTCTGAAGCTTCTTTTAAAGCCTTAATTTCTTTATCCTTGGCTTCAATTTCTTTAGTCTGAGTTTTAATCTCCTCACTTTGCGCTTCATTTACTTTGTTTTGCTCAATAATGTGAAGATAAATCTCTTCCGTTTTTTCAAGTAATTGAATTGATAATTCAGAAACATTAAATGAATATCCTTCTTTGGTTTTTATCAACTCATTAATTGGAGTTATCCCGGGAAGGTGTTTATTCTTTTGGATATAAGCATCTACTTCAGCCAATTGTTTAAATTTATAATCTGCTTTAATATCTGAGAATCCTTTAAAGTAGTCTTCAAATACATAATCGGCATAGTATGAATTCACAGTTGTTATTGCACCATTTACTCTCAATTTTTCATTTGGAGCTGCTGACGGAGCTGTAAAACCAATACCAACCCAACCTTGTGTATACACATTGTCAGTATTTAATGTTGCTCCTTTATTTGTTTCAACATTGTACCAAGGTTCTTTTACCAAATCAGACACATCTAAAGAGTTAGCCACTTTCTTCTCATCAGTATATACCAATTTACCTGTATCACTATCCACAACTAACTTTGTCAATGTTTCATTTGCTCCAACCAAATCAATCAAGTTAAAAGCTGTACTAACACCTGCTTCATCTTTATAGGTCAATTCATTATTAGAACCGTCATATGCAAGAGAAGTTAAAGTTTCAACTCCTTTTACTAAGACAGACATATCAATCTGATTAGCCACACCATCTTCGTCAGTATATGTCAAAGTATGAACATCAGTTATTTGTCCTCGATCATCTGTTACTTGTGTTACAACATCTTTTAATGTGGTTAAGACATCTTTCCCTCCAACTTTAATCCATTTTGTAGGATCTTGCGGATCTCTTACGTAGACAATTCCTGTATTATAATCGACATACATTTGGATTACTGGATCAATAGCCGCAGTTCCGTCAGCACCTGGTACTCCTGTTCCACCAGCTATTCCATCTTTTCCATTATTTCCATTTTTACCATTAATTGGAATCCAACTATCCGGTAATGCAGGGTCTGCACCTGGTTTTAAAATATAAACAATTCCTGTAGTATTATCAATAACTAATGTAGCACCTCCGGGAATACTTACTCCATCCTGCCCAGGAATACCATTAATTCCTGCTGCTCCGGTATTTCCGCTTAACGGAATCCATTTTGTAGGGTCTTTTGGATCTCTTACATATACATTTCCTGTATTGTAATCAATGTACATTTGAATTGTCGGATCAATAGCCGCAGTCCCATCTGCGCCAGGAACTCCTGTTCCTCCAGCAATACCGTCTTTTCCGTTATTTCCGTTTTTACCGTTAATAGGAATCCAGCTATCTGGTAATGCAGGATCAGCTCCAGGTTTTAAAATGTAAACAATTCCTGTAGTATTATCAATAACTAATGTAGCACCTCCAGGAACACTTACTCCATCCTGCCCAGGAACACCATTAATTCCTGCTGCTCCGGTATTTCCGCTTAACGGAATCCATTTTGTAGGATCTTTTGGATCTCTTACATATACAATTCCTGTATTGTAATCAATGTACATTTGAATTGTCGGATCAATAGCCGCTGTTCCATCTGCGCCAGGAACTCCTGTTCCTCCAGCAATACCGTCTTTTCCGTTATTTCCGTTAATTGGAATCCAGCTATCTGGTAACGCAGGATCTGCTCCAGGTTTTAAGATATAAACAATTCCTGTAGTATTATCAATAACTAATGTAGCACCTCCGGGAATACTTACTCCATCCTGCCCAGGAACACCATTAATTCCTGCTGCTCCGGTATTTCCGCTTAACGGAATCCATTTTGTATTATCTTTTGGATCTCTTACATATACAATTCCTGTATTGTAATTAATATACATTTCTACTGTTCCATCGATACCGGCTGTTCCTTCAGCGCCTGGCACTCCATTTCCACCAGCAATTCCGTTTTTACCGTCGATTCCATTTTTACCATTAATCGGAATCCAGCTATCTGGTAATTTAGGATCTTCTCCTGGCTTCAAAATATAAACGGTCCCCGTTGAATTATCAACGACTATAGTAGATCCGGCTGGCGCATCAACACCATCTTTTCCGGGAACACCGTTAATTCCTGCAATGCCACTAGCTTCACCAAAAATGGCAAGTTTAAACCATTTTTTATCAGAATCTAACCAATAGTAGTAACCTTGCACAACATCTGCAACAGGCTTTGTATTAAAAACTAACAAACTGTTTTTATTACCATTTGTAATAGTAGTAATATCCGTTGAGCCCTTTAATTCAACTCTAGGAATTAACATACCTTTGTCATTCGCAAAAACCTCTAACTGAGCAGAGGGGTTTGGTTCCAGCTTTCCTACAACTACCTGAGAGTATGCAGAATAACTACCTAAGACAAAAAGTAAAGGAAGTAATTTATTCTTCATATGATTTAATCATTAAATGGGTTATTAAAAAATTATACACTTTTATGACTAAAGAAATCGTTTCTTATAACCAAAAAGCTGCAAAATAACATGCTTCTGTAACTGTCCTCATTCCTTTGTAGAGCCCTATTTTACTGCTCTTTTTCTCTAAATGACTAAGTAATCAAAGTATTACTATTGCAAGGCGCTAATTTCTAAGTAAACCCCAACTCATTTTACTTCTAAAAGTTTTTAAACTTACAGATTAGGACATATTTAAAATCTCTAATAATGAAGAATATTATAACACTATAATTTAGGCAGATAAAAACATTTGCAACACGAGACTAATGCATTTCTATGAATATATTGTACATTTAATCAAAAAAAAAGAGAACCTAAGCCCTCTCTTTTTAATATTATAAATAAAAACAATTTTACTTAATTGCTTTCTTCAATTTTTCTATCGAAGAATCTTCCAAAATTTTAATTTGATTCACAACAATTTTAGCAATCTCAGTTGCTCCTTTTAAGGAAAGATGTGTGTCATCATCTTTATCTTTTGGATAATAAGCATTTTCACCTGCTTTAAAATGCAAATGCAATAGTTTTGATTTCTCCGGTCCATAAGATTGTTCCAGTAATTCTGTGTAATATTCTAAATCAATAAATGGAACTTTGTATTCTTGTGCCACTAGTCTGGTTTCCAAAGGATATTCGCCATGTGTACCAACTAATACACCTTGTTGGTTAAAATTGCGTCTTGCTATTGGGGTAAGCAATATAGGAGTTGCTCCTTTTTCTCTGGTTTCTTTTACAAAACGAATTAAATTATACCTATAAGTAGTATGCGGATTGGTATAACGTGTTGAGTCTTCTATCTTTTCATCATTATGCCCAAATTCTATAAATACAAAATCCCCTTTTTTAAGCTTTTTATATATAGAATCCCATCGTTTTTCATTTATGAAACTTTTTGTGCTTCTGCCATTTACCGCTTTATTTTCGATTATAATATTGTCTTTAAAAAAGGACTGAAGTACTTGCGCCCAGCCATGCTCCGGATTACGATCAGGATCTTTTTTGTTTGCCATGGTAGAATCACCTATAGTATAAACCGTTGATTTTTGCGCAAAACAAGTGATTGAAATTAAACAGAAAATAATAATGTATTTCATTTTTAGATTGTTAGATTTCTTAGGTATTAGATTTTAAATATTTGTGTTAGTTACTTGTCATCCTTCGACTCCGCTCAGTATGACAAATATGTTTAAAATGAGATATTAAAACTTTGCAACTTTGAACCTCTGTAGCTCTGAACCTCCTTCAAAAATTATTTTGCCGATGAAGGAACCGTTGCTTTTTTACCAATAAAAACATCTGTCATTACAACATTCTCTGCGTTCTCATTTGAAATAGCATTTTTAGCCGACTTGATTTCAATATTATTGAACGCTATATTACGGATTTTTTTCTCCGGGAATCCCTGAATAACAATTCCGGATTCTGTGGCTTTGTTACATGAAATGTTTGAAAACAAAATATTCGATATATCAGATTGAAAACCATTCCCTTCTCCGTGATAATTAGCCGTTATATATAAACAATCTTCGACTTCATCTAATTGTATATTCCGAACAAAAATATTTTTTATAAAACCACCACGATCTGCATTGGTTTTTAGATAAATCCCTCTTTTTAAATAGCCAACAGTTTTGCAGTTTTCAATATATACATTCTGAATTCCTGCAGACATTTCGCTTCCTATAACAACTCCGTGAAGTCCTTTAAAGTTACAATTCCTAATCACAATATTCTCACTTGGTGTAGCTGAATTTGCTCTTCCTTCATGATCTCTTCCTGCTTTAATTGCCACATTATCATCACCATTATCAAAAGTCACATTTTCAATTAAAACGTCTTTAGCATATTCAGGATCAATTCCGTCGTTATTATAATTTAATGATTTATAACTTATTCCACGAACTGTAATGCTTTGCGATTTTAAAAGATGTAAACACCAAAACGGGGAATTCTCAATCCGAATATTTTCAACCAAAATATTCTTGCAATTAAAAAACTGAATCATTTGAGGACGCAAAAAATAACCTTTTCCAAACTTTCTATCTTTCAAAGTAACATTATTATGATTCATCTCACGGCTTCTGTTTTTTCCGGATTCTTCTTTTGCTTTAAAGGTTTTCCAGGTTTTACCTCCTTCTCCATCTATTATACCTTCACCAGTTATTGAAATATTCGTACAATCGTAAGCATAAATCAATGGACTATAATTATAAAGCATCGTTCCTTCCCAACTTGTTAAAACCATTGGTAAATAATCGGTTGGTTTATCACTGAATTTAATTTTGGCGCCTTTTTCTATTTTAAGATTTACATTACTCACGAAATGGATAGGCCCATTAATTTTATAAATCCCTTTAGGGACAATTATAGTTCCGCCATTATTCTTTTTGCACAATGCCATTGCTTTATCAAATGCAGATTTATTATTGGTTAAAGAATCTCCTTTTGCTCCTAATTTCAAGATATTAATTTGATAAGAAGGAATAACAGGAAGCTGAATTCTATTGACAATCGAATCTACTTTTGCTGTTGGAAATTCAACATTCTGAGCAAAAGAAATACATGAAATTAATAGAAAAATAAAATACTTGAAATTCATATTATTGTTTAATATATTGCCCACGGGTTTTAACGGATTAAACGGGTTTCCGCAGGCTTATTTTCTAAATTTTAGATATAAAAAATCAGTGTAATTCCGTTTAATCCGTACAATCCGTGGCCTTATTTTTATTTCGAATACCAATTCTGAATCGAATCTTTCAGAATGTTTTCAGTTGTATATTTTTCAGCTTCTTTCTTTTGAAGCTGATGTGACCAGACAACCCTTTTTGTTGGCTGAAATCCCTCTCCTTTACAATTATATTCAGCATAAAAAGAAGTTTTTTCAGCTTCGGGTTTCGACCAGTTTTCCCAACCTTCAGACCTGATATGTTTTCCCATTTCACAATTTATAAAAACAGTTTTAGCATAAATTCTCCACGGTCTGCCAAGATAAACTGCTGTTGCAGAAGAATCAGCCGTGAGTTTACAATTTTTAAACACAAAACCAAATGTTGTATCCTGTGGTGTTGAAGCTGCCGTGATATAAGAATTTTTAAGACTATGAATTACACAATTTTCGAATAAAGCTGTGGCACTCCCAAAAATAAAATCAGTTGTTCCTTCAATATAACAATCTTTAAAATACTGTTTTGCCGATTTACCTGACAAGTACAAAGTATCCTGATTTCCCAGAATATTACAATTAGAAACCTGAGCACGATTTGCCACAAGCGACAACGCAATTGCCTGACCGTTATCGCCAGAAGTGTTTTTAATCGTTAAATTTGATGCCGAAAAATCATCTCCTTCTACCAAAATAGTATAGGTAAAAAAAGTGCTGTTTCTTCCTGTATTTATCTTTGCAAAATTATCATCAAAAGCAATAATCGTATTTTCTTTACTTTCTCCAATCAAGGCAATATGCGTATTCCATTCCGGGATTCTGATTTTCTCCGTATAAATTCCGTTTTTTATCATTACAGTAACTTTTTCGTATGGAAAAGAGGGACATGCATTTATGGCGTCCTGAATTTTAGTAAAATCACCTGAACCGTCCTGAGCTACCGTTATTACATCACTTTTTTTTTTGATGACGTTTCTGTTGCAGAAACTTTCACGCCATTTTTAGTTGCCCATGCAACATATTTTTTTAAAACTTCCTTTGGTTCATCGGTATACCAGGCATAACCATTTCTTCTTTCAGAACCAATTTCGTCCAATGATTTCTTTTTAATTCCGTCACGATCACAAAAAAACGGTTCATTCGTATCCAAATCCATAAATCTTGCCCAAATTGGTGAAGCATTTTGTGTAACAATCATTTTTTTATCAATAATTTTTCCGGCATCATTCAAGACACGTTTTTCTTCCAGATTGGTGATTTTTGTTTTATCAAACCAAGTATTTGCAGCTTTAACAGCTGTAATTATTTCCGGAGATGGTTTTTCGATTGACATTAATAACAATGTGATTTTTGCCGATTCTTTTCCGCTTAACGAAGGCAATTCATAAGCTCTTGCTTTGGCTGGCAACAAGGTCACTTCATCATGTTGTGCGCACCAAACTGTCAGAACTCCATTTTGTTTGTATTGCGTTTTTAGGATACAATCTATTCCTTTATCAAAAGATTTTTTTGCTTTTTCAACAATGTCTTTTGATGGTTTTATGCTATAAAAATCAGTTTCTTCGCCAATTTGTTTCATGATATTCAAAATGTTAAACATAGAATCATCATTGTATGTTATATGTGTATAATATCCTTTTTTCAACGGATAAAACTGAGGCCATCCACCATTAGCATATTGTGCTTTAAACAAGTAATTCAGACCTTTTAAGAAAGATTCCTCATATCGCTCATCCTTAACCTGAGCATACATTCTGGACATAAAAAGCATTTCCTGACAAGTAGCGCCATTATCTGTCGTAGTTTCTTCAGTTGCTTTTTTTACTTCAAGCAGCTTCTTTTTTTGCTCTGGAGTTAACTCATCCTGCATTTGGATATTCTTTGGCCAGCCCCCAATATTTCTTTGGTATAACAAAACATTTTCTGCTATATTTTTGGCTTCCGCCGAAGCAAACCAGGCTGCATCATTTTTACGAATAACATCCGGCCAGTTTTTATAGGTGTTTTGAGCATTTATACCATAACTTACTACTAATAAAAGAAGTAATACTGTTTTTTTTAATTGAATCATTTTTTAATTTATTTAGTAATTCTAAACCAATCTACTGCAACATTTCCCGAGTCATTTGTGACTTTTTCGCTTAAAGCAAAAAGTCCTAATTTAGCGCCAATCCATTTGCCTTCTTTTGAAACGAAATCAGTACCAATTGGCTGATACTTTTTATCATCTAAACTATAATAAAAGCTGCAAATACTGCCTTTTTTAATCGTAACCCTCAGGTAAATTGTATTGTTATTTATTAAAACAGGATTTGTCTCTGTCTCTAATATTTTTTTATCAAAAGTTCCTGTTTTTTGACTTAGGTATAGTTTTCCGTTTTCGTTCTTAAAACACAAATAACTATAATTTAAACCCATTATTATAAGTCCTGACGATTCGCCATTTAATCTTGTATTAAAAGTCAGTTTGGCTGTCGCCGAAAACACTTCAGCAGGAAATTTTTGTAACAACAAATTTGGTGCTTCAAAGATTTTCTGATCGTTTTTAATTGTTGTTTGACAAAATAAATTCAGATATCCCAAACTTGTCGGAAATCCCCAATTAATTTGAGCGTTTGCCTGCCATTGCCATTGTAATCCTAATTTTGGTCCATTAAATTCATCTGATTCTGCCGGAGTTTCTATTGGATATTTCTTCCCTACATTCGGTTTTTTAAATGTGGTTACCGGTTCTCCAATTCCGTTTTTATCAAAATCCTGTCCCATAACTGGCCAGTTATTTTCCCATTTCATAGGCTGCAAATGTACAATCCTGCCATAAGCACCTTTATCCTGAAAATGAATAAACCAATCTTCACCCGTTTGTGTTTGAACCCAGGCTCCTTGATGTGGACCATTTATAGCTGTTTTTCCCTGCTCTAAAACTTTCTTTTTCTCATAAGGACCAAAAACGTTTTTTGATCTTAAAACCGTTTGCCAGCCTGTTGCAACTCCTCCGGCAGGAGCAAAAATATAATAGTAATTTTTTCGTTTATAGAATTTTGGGCCTTCAATAGTTCCCTCACTTTCATGTCCGTCAATAATCATTACCTCGTCATTATTAGCAACTGTACCTTCTTCGTTCATCGTGCAAACTACCAGCAAACTTTTAATCTGTGCGCGGCTTCCCGCAAAGGCATGAACCAGATAAACTTTTCCGTCATCATCCCATAACGGACTTGGATCTATAAGTCCCTTTCCTTCTTTTACCAAAACAGGTTCTGACCAAGGTCCTTCAGCTTTCTTGGCTTTTATCATATAAATCCCGAAATCAGGATCCGGGTAATAAATATAAAATTCATTGTTATGAAAATTAATACTTGGCGCCCAAACTCCATTACCATGCTGCACTTTATTATACGTTTCTACAGGAAGCTGCTTAGTCAACGCATATCCTATAATAGTCCAGTTTACCAGATCTTTAGAATGTAAAATAGGTAATCCCGGAATGCAATTAAAAGACGATGCCGTCATATAAAAATCATCTCCCACACGCACCACATCCGGATCTGAATAATCTGCATGAATAATCGGATTGGTATAAGTTCCGTCACCATTGTCTGAAACCCAAGCTTGAGAAAAATTCTTCTGCATGAATAACATCGACAATAAAAGAAAGATGACTTTTATATTTTTCATTTTTAGGTAACTTGTTAAACTTTTAATTTGGCTAATATGTTTTTTTTAGGAGCTAATCCCGCTATCCGTTGGAAACGAAGTTCACTGAACTCCGAATAAAATAAAAATTAAGTGAAGTAATCTTTTGCTCCATTTCATTACACAAAAGGATTTCCACTTCTATCGGGGCTAGGATACTCATTTTCATAAGAATATTTTTCGTTCATTTTGTCAATTTCGACGGAGGAGAAATCGCACGCGTAAATCGACAAAGATTGGCGATTTACTTTATGGAGTTTCTAGTGCGATTTCTCCTCTGTCGAAATGACAAACTATGTGGCTTTTCTTCGTTATTTAAACCCAACAGGTTTTGAAAATCTGTCGGGTTTATGACAAGCTATTTCTATCTATTCAACTCTAAAGCGGCTAAAATAAATGGCCCTGTTGCTTTAGGATCGTTGTCTTTTTTTCTTTCTTTTACGTAATATTCATACGAACCATCACGATATGGTTTTCCGCCCAGACCTGCTACGGCACAAGCTTGTGTCAATGTGATTCCTCCGTCAGCATCAACTTTTATCAATTGTTTGGTTAAACCATCAAACGCTTTATTGGCTAACTTTTTATATTTTGCAGGTAAATATCCTTTATTGGCACCTTTTGCAAAAGCGTAAGCAAACATCGATGATCCTGATGCTTCCAGATAATTCCCTTCCTTATTGCCTTTATCCGTTACCTGATACCACAAACCGGATTTATCTTGATATTTGGCTAAACTAGTGGAAGCATTATTCAAATAACCAACCAATTCTTTTTGCTTTGGATGATCTTTTGGAAAATAATCCAGAACATCAACAAGCGCCATAACATACCATCCTAAAGCGCGTGACCAGAAATTAGGAGAAGTTCCGGTTTCTTTATTTGCCCAATCCATTTGTTTGCTTTCATCCCAACCGTGATATAATAAACCCGTTTTAGGATCTGTTGCGTGTTTCTGAATCAATTCGAATTGTTTTGCAACATCGTCTAATTCTTTTCCGTTTTCAAATGTCGTTGTGTATTCTGCATAAAACGGTTCTCCCATATACAATCCATCTAACCACATTTGGTTTGGATATATTTTTTTATGCCAAAATCCGCCACTTTCAGTTCTTGGCTGTTCCGCTAATTGTTTTCGCAATAATTGCATTGCTTTTAAATACTTCTCTTCTTTTGTTGTGTTATAAATATTAAACAATAAACGGCCGGAAACCACCATATCAATATTATAATTATCAAGTTCATAGGTTTTAATTGTTCCATCATTTTGAACAAAATTATCTACATAACCTTTTATATAAACTGGATATCTTGGGTCCGGATTTTTTTTATACAATTCTTCGATTGAATGCAAAACCAAACCATGCACATAATCCCATTTTGGTGTTTTAGAATCGTCGATCATATACGCTTCCGGATGGCGTTTCATCAAGGTCAAAGCCATTTTATCAGACCATTTTAAATCTTTAGAAATAACAATGTCCTTATTCGCAGGTTCTTGCGAAGTCACTTTACAACTTGTAAAAGTCATGGCACAAACTAATAAAACGGATGCTAAATAACCTTGCTTTCTATTCTTTTTCATTTTAAATATATTTATTTCTATTTATCTAATTCAAGCGCACTTAACATAAAAGCGGCTAAAGCTGGCGAACCATTATCTTTTGTTTTCCCGTTAATGTAATATTCATTTGAACCATCACGAAAAGGTTTTCCGCCCAAACCTACATTTGGCGAAACATTTAGAATATTTACTGCTCCGTTTTCTCCTATTTTGACAAATTCTTTTATAAATGTGTCAAAAGATTTCTTTGCTGTTTTTTTATAATTTGAAGGTAAATATCCTTTGTCACTTCCTTTTGCCAAAGCATAAATAATCATGGCTGAAGCTGATGGTTCTAGATAATTTCCTTTCAAATCCGGTTTGTCTGCAACCTGATACCACAAACCTGATTTGCTTTTATATTGGATTACATTTTTTGATATTTCATTCAAATAACTCACCAATTCTTTTTGTTTTGGATGGTTTTTTGGATAATAATCTAAAACTTCAACCAAAGCCATCATATACCAGCCAATTCCTCGTCCCCAAATTGTTGGAGATGTTCCTGTTTCCGGATTCGCCCACGCAATTTGTTTGCTTTCATCCCAACATTGATAGACTAAACCTATTTTTCTATCTCTAAAATGATTCTGAACCAATTCAAACTGTTTTGCGATATCGTCCAAAGCTTTACTATCTTCATATTTAACGGTGTATTGCGCATAAAAAGGCTCAGCCATATACAAACCATCAATCCACATTTGATTGGGATAAATTTGTTTGTGCCAAAAACCTCCGCTTGCTGTTCTGGGTTGGTTTTCGAGTTGTTTTCTTAACTGAAGAATTACTTTTTGATAGCGATCTTCTTTCGTTATATCATATAAATTAAAAAGAATTTTTCCCGGATTTATATAATCGATATTATATTCTTTCTCATCATATTTTTCAATATTACCCGAACTATCGATCATTTCATCGGCATATTCTTTTATGTAATTCAGGTATTTTGGATCATTTGTTTTTTGATATAATTTTTCAAAAGAAAACAATAAAAAACCCATTTTATAATCCCATTTTGGCTTTTCGTTTCCGTCGATTTGCCAGGCTTTTGGATAATTGTTTAAAACCGAAAGTGCGGTTCTTTCAGACCATTTTAAGTCTTTAGAAATGACATATTTATTTTGTCCAATTATTAAACTACTGCTAAACAGAAGAAAAATAATTAACCAATTAGGATGGTTTATTTTTATGAAAACATTTTTAAACATGAAATTCCTTTGTTGTTTTTTACCGGAGATTAATCGATTAATCTTAGCTCCTTTATTATTTTTTCTCGCAGATTTGGCAGATTGAGCAGATTTTTTTTTATCCTTTTAATCTGTGGCATTTTTTCTTTCACGCAGATTTTAAAAAGATTTGAGCAGATGCTCACAGATAATCTCTGTAATTATTCTTCAATTTTAAATCTGCTAAAATCTGCTGAATCTGCGTGAAACAAAATCATTTTAATCCTTTAATCTGTGGTATTTTTTCTTTCACGCAGATTTTAAAAAGATTTAAGCAGATTCAATTTTGAGAAATCAATTGTGGATAAGTATCTGCGGTCATCTGCTTAAATCTTTTTAAAATCTGCGGGAAATAATAATTTTTTTAATCTGAGGCTTTTATTCCATACAAAAATTACATTTTTCCTTTTTTGTTCAGAACTGCTAATTTTTCATCTAAATACTTTACAAATTCCTCTTTAGATTTAATACCGTTTTGCTCTTGTTCCCAAGCTCCTAAAAGATAAAACGAATGTGTTTTTGTTGTTGGTTTAAAAACAATAAGGTAATCCAAATCAGTATCTGCAATGTTTTCTACTGAGTTTGTTTCATAAAAAATAGCCATTCCTAATTTATCCGGAACTAACGATTGTTCACCGTAAGTGGCCAAATAAGCCCACTTTTTATTTTTACTTTCTTTCTTAAGTAATTCGGCATTTTTTTGTTTTACGATTCCGGTACAAATTCCTTTAATTTCTTTTGAAGCATGAATTTTATGTTCCGTATAAAGTTCATCCGGTTTTATTGTTAATTCTGATGTAAAATCAATTTTATCAGAAGCCGTCTTCCAACCATAATATTTTACTGTTACTTTAGATTCATTTAGCTTATTTTCAACATTCGCCAAAGTTGAATCTACGGTATGAAAATGCAGTTTTTCATTGTTTAAATAACGATCTATAGAACCAATTCCGATACCTTTACCGGCTTTTAGAATATCTGCTCCCCAATCGCTCATTTCGTGATACGAATCAAAATTATCCTGCCCCACTATTGGTAAAATATTAGCTGATGTTTTTTTTCCGAAAATATCAATGGCATTTCTCCAGTCAAGATACAAACGATATCCAATTCTGTTATTTTCCCAGCCTGGTCCTTCATAACGAATATCAAAAGAATGATCGGTATGTTCCGGAGCCAGTTTTAATTTATCAACATTCTTAAAAACAGTTCCGCCAATATATTTTCTGTTTTCCCATTTCCCATCTGTTTTTACGGATAATTCAGCGTAGGTTTTAGCCGTTTTAATGTCGTATTTATTTTGTGCTTTACATGCTGAAAGTCCAAAAACCAATACAGTTGATAAGGTTATTAATGTTTTCATTTGTTGTAATTTATTTAAATATTTTGTTTAAAAATTGTGTTGTATAAGTCAATGTTTCACCAAACCAGGGCTCAAAAAACCAAAAAGAATGTGGTGAATTTTCGATTGTTTTTACTTCGCTGTAAATTTTATTTTTGTTTAAAATCGCAATCATATCATCTCTTCCCGCATGAAACCTATCAAAACTACTGTTTATAAATAGTATGGGCGGTGTATCCTTATTGGTATGGCTTAAAGCCGAAGCATTTTTCCAATTCTCCGGATTTTCTTCATAAGAACTATTTAGCCAAAAAGATGCCATTTCACCTTCTTTTGATTCGGGATGTTTAAAAGCTAAGATTCCGTCTATATCGATAATTGCATTTACTTTTGAAGAAGATTTACTTTTATTGTCTGAATCTTCAAAAGCTAAATCTCCATTTGTCGTACCAATCAAAGCTGCCATTTGTCCGCCTGAAGAGCATCCTAAAATAGCAATTTTGTCCGGATCTACTCTGAATCTTTTAGCATTATCTTTTATAAATTTAATCGCATTTTTGACATCATAAATCGCCGCAGGATATTTTGCTTCAAGCGATAACCTGTATTCTATTGCAAAACAAGAATAGCCTTTTGAAGCTATTTCCTGTGCCAGAACATTCATCTGACTTTTATTTCCTGATTTCCAGCCTCCGCCATGAATCATGATTACGGCCGGATTTCTTTTTTTATTCTGATTTAAAAAAGCATCTAAATGTAATGCTCTATTTTTCTGTTGATTATATACAACATCATAAATCTCTTGAATATTTTTATTCTTTTGAGATTCTGCAATTTTTATAAAAGGATATTGCTTAATTAATTTAGCATAAGTACTTTTTATTGTGTAAGATGTATCAATATTATATTGGCTTTGAGCCGAAATAAAACTGGAAACCAACAATAAAAGCAACACTATTTTTTTCATTTCAATACTGATAATTTAGTTAAGAAAGGAGTTTGAGCATTTCAAACTCCTTTTTAACTTCTTCAAAAAAACAAAATAATCTCAAAAATTGTCAAATTACTAATATGCCGGGTTCTGAGGATAATTTTTACTTCTGTTCAAATCTAATGCTGATTGAGGAATTGGTCTTAAAATTTTAAGATTCCCATTTTGTCCGTTAAATGCGCTCGCACTCGTAACTTTCGGATTGTATAAAACAGTTCTTTCTACTAATGTTCCGGTACGTTTTAAATCGAACCAACGGTGGTATTCACCCAATAATTCTCTTCCTCTTTCGTCTAATATGGTGTTGATGTCAATTGATGTCAGAACAGGAATTGCTCCTGCTACTCCGCCTCCGGCTCTTCTTCTAACTTCGTTTAAACGTGCTAAGGCTGTTCCGGTTTGACCTGCTTTAAAATAAGCTTCGGCAGCAATTAAATATGTTTCTCCCAATCTTGAAATAATAAAATCACGTGTGCTGCTTCTGTTTGTTGCCGGCGTAATTGGTGTCGTGTTATAATTAGCACTTGTTGCGCCGCTATATGGTGCATTTGGATCATCAAATTTGCGAACCGGAATCAGGTTATAATCTCCTCCTGAAGGTGCAGATGAAGAATAAGTTCCCCAATTGTGATATCTGAAATTAGCTACTAATCTAGAAGCATTTGCTAATTTCCAGGCATCTCTGTCTGCAATTGTAAACCATTTTGGCTCATAGAAATCTGAAATTTTCAAAGCTGTTTTATCGGCTACATTATAATAATCATAATATTTGGCGTAGATTTCATTCATAAAAGTACCTTCCCAACGTTTATCTCCTTTTTCATATAATGATAAGGCATAAACGGTTGGACAAAGTGTATAACTTCTGTTTGGATATGGATTTCCGGCCGCAGCTGCACCTAAATACGAACTAAACCAATAGTTTTGTGAACTTCCTAAAGCTGTTGTTCCCGTTGCATTTGAAGCTACCGAAAACTGAACCGAAAAGATCGTCTCAGCATTCATTTCGTTTCCTGGTTTTACTACATTATCAAAAGATACATTTAGCGCCTGACCATTAATTACCTGATCTGCTAAAGTGGCAGCAGTTGTAAAATCTGCCGGAGTTCCAAAAGTTTCGTAACCTCTTGTCAAATAAACTTTTGCCAATAAATCCTGAACGGCTCTTTTATTAACTCTTCCGTTATAAGCTGCTGTACTTACTGCAGGAAGGGCTTCATTTAGGTCTTTCAAAATTTGTGTATAAACTTCTTCGGCAGTATTTCTATCGAAAGATGTAACTGCAGTGTTGATATTATCCAATACGACCGGAACTCCTCCGTAAGTTTGAACTAATAAAAAATAAGCGTTTGCTCTTAAAAATTTAAGTTCGCCAATTCTATTGTCTAATGTGCTTGATTTTTCTGTAAGGGTTGAATAATACAACCCTTTATTTGCTTGTTGAATCGCTGTATAACAGGTTCTGTACAATTGATCAACTCCTGCAGATGAAGACGATAAAGTCAAATATTTGGCTAATCCTTCCGGTTCCTGATTTCTTCCTTCAGAATACATATCTGTTCCTGCTTCAAACAACCACGGATCTCCTCCGTAAATATCTTTTAATGTTGCATAATTTGTATTTACCAACGATTCAAAACCTGCTGCGGTAAGAAAATATTGTTCGGCTGAACCGTAAGAACGATTGTCTTCTTCAATAAAATTAGAGCAAGAATTTAAGGTCATTGCCAGTATTGCTATACTTACTATTATTTTTTTCATTTTTTCTAATTTAAAATTTTAAACTTAATCCCATTTGAACCGTCATTGTTGCCACACGATTAACTGCTAAAGCTGCAGTTGCCCATTCTGGGTCATATCCTTCGTAAGGTGTAATTACAAACGGATTCAAGACATTAACATAAAAACGCATGCTTTTAAGTTTTAATTTATCTAATAGATCATTATTCAAACTATATCCTAAAGCTATATTTTGAACTTTTACGAATGATGCATTTTTATAGAAAGCAACGTTATTGGTATCATAATAAACCCCGGCGCCACGTGGCAAAGGATTTGTGTTTGAATATTGTTGCGGAATTCCTGCACCATTAGCCGGAATATACCAATCGTCAAGATCTAATTTTTGACGGCCTCTGTCTGTAACGTCAGCAAAATTGTCGTGGAAACCGCTAAATACAGTCATTCCCTGATTGGTAATTAATGACATTGATAAATCAAATTGTTTTACTCTCAAGGTTGTAGAAAAACTTCCGGACCATTTTGGATCGTAATTTCCTAAAATTGCCCTGTCGTTATTGGCATCAATTTTACCATCATTATTTAAATCTTTTACTCGTGCTTCTCCCGGTTTCTGACCGTAAGAAAGTGCTTTTGCAGCTTCGCTTTCCTGCCAAACCCCATCAAAAACATAATTATAATATGAGTGAACATTTTCGCCAATAAATAAGTTGTTTCCAACATCATCTACCTCATCTTGTCCGTAAATAGATTCTAATTTATTTACATTTTTAGTGAATGTAAAGCTGGTTTCCCAAGACACATTTTTCGTCTGAATATTTTTGGTAACCAATGCGGCTTCTATACCTTTATTTCTAATAGAACCAACATTTGAAGTAATTGTAGGAACTCCAATTTCTAACGGAAGTGCTTGTTGAAACAATAAATCTTTAGACAAACGATCGTAAACATCTACACTACCTGAGATTCTGTTTTTTGCAAATCCAAAATCTAAACCTAAGTTTACCTCTCTTGTTTTTTCCCAGCCTAAATCAGTATTTCCTAAGCTTGAAGCGGCGTAACCATTTGCAATTGTGCCATTAAAATCATAATAAGTTGGGGTTTTTAAAACACTTAAACTTGAATATGGCGCCACATTATCGTTTCCGGTGTAACCAATACTTCCTCTTAATTTTAAATTTGAAATAAAACTTACGTTTTTCAAAAATGATTCCTGATGAATATTCCATCCTAAAGCTACAGATGGGAAAGCCGTCCATTTATTGCCTTCAGCCAAAACTGAAGATCCATCATATCTTACCGAAGCGGTTAATAAATAACGCCCTTTATAAGTATAATTTAAACGCGCTGCATAAGATTCTAACGTATTTTTAGAATATGGAATATAAATTCCGGACGGGATTAATGCTATACTTCCTGAAGGAGTTAAAGAATAAGTCGATTGCGGTCCTGAACCAAGATTGTAGTAACCTGTTTCGAAAGGGTTTTCTCTTGATGAAGAAAAATAAGTTTCGGTTGTATTGGAGTAAAAACTCTGAAGCAATAAAACGTTGAAAACGTGATTTTCTTTAAACGTATAATTGATATTAAACTGATTATCCCAAGTATAATTAAAGTTCTGAACATTTGTTATATCACCAGATGGTAAACTTTTGTTTTTAAGACCAAAATCGGTTTGTGCTCCAAGAGATCTTCCTTCTCTTGCATTTACAGATCCGGCAGAAAAAGTAGACCTAAAAGACAACCAATTTGTAAATTTATATTCTCCGAATATATTACCAATTGTTGTCATTCTTTTTATCTGATCACTTGAATTCGCAATTTCTAAAAGCGGATTATAAGAACCTGTTTTATTGATTGCAAGTGTACCATTTGGATATCTTAAAGTACCTGGCTGCTGTGCATAAGTCCCAACTATTTCGTTACCATCTGCATCAATTGCCCAAGGCGAAGTATAAGGATTTTGTCTAAAAGCTTCCTGCATTGCAGTTGCGCTTCCTAATTGTTCGTCTGTTTTAGACAAAGTAAGGTTTACACCAAATGAAATTTTATCGTTTACTTTATGATTCAAACCTGCTTTGAAGTTGTATTTGTCAATTCCTTCGTTATCAATAACTCCAGTTTCTTTTTGAGCTCCTAAACCTATGTTATACGATAATCCGTTATCGGCACGACCGGAAACATTTAGGTAATTATTTTGAGTCATACCGCCTTTTAGAACTGCATCCTGCCAATTATAACTTTGGTTATTGGCAACTCTGTTAAATAAAACCGGATTTGTTCCTGCTTGTCCAACTGCCGTATTTAATTCCGTTGCGTCGATATCCATAAAAGTTGGATTCGTAGCTGAAATTGTAGTGGCTAAAAATGCCGATTGATGGTAATACCACCATTTTTCCGGACTCATTAATTTAGGTAATCTTACGGCTTGTTTACCACCATAAGAACTTTCAAAAGAAACCGTTACTCCAGCCTTAGCATTTGCGCCGCTTTTGGTTGTTACAATAATAACCCCGCTTCCTCCTCTTGAACCGTAAATTGCTGCAGAAGATGCATCTTTTAAAACATCCATTCTGGCAATATCCTGTGGATTTAAGAAATCAATATTGTCTGTGGGAACTCCGTCAACAACAAAAAGGGGTTTAGATCCGTCTTTATTAATAGAGTTTGTTCCTCTAATAATAACATTAAAACCATCACCTATTCGACCAGAATTAGACGTTACCTGAACCCCGGCAATACCTCCCTGAATCGCCTCCATTGGGTTGGTTACATTTCTCTCGGTTATTTTAGCAGCTGATAAAGTGTTTACAGCTCCGGTTAGATCTGTCTTTTTAACAGATCCATAACCCACAACAACAACTTCGCTAAGTGAGTTTGATTGTTCTGAAAGACTCACATTTACCCTTGATTTTCCTGCAATACTAACTTCCTGAGTCTGAAAACCCAGATAGCTAATCACTAAAACAGCTCTGTTATTTGTTACATTTATTTTAAAACTACCTTCAAAATCTGTTGAAGTTCCGTTTTTAGTTCCTTTCTCCTGAATGTTTACACCTGGGAGTGCTAATCCGGCAGCATCAGTAATCTTTCCCTCTATCGCACTCGACTGAGCGCTGATAGTGTTGCTCAACAGGAAGTTGAGGAAAAATAAAAACACAAGATTGTATTTTATTTTTTTCTTGAATGGTTGTTTAATGTTCATAGTTTAGTTAATTGGTTTGGTTAAATTATAGTTGTTAGTTTGTAATAGATTCTACTTTTTTTCCATTGATATAAGTGCTTATAAAATTTATATTTTTTACATTTTTTAAGGAATAAACTGAATCCACTTTCTGAATTACAACGTTCTTAAATGTTATATTTTCTATCGGAGATTCTGCATATCCATCAGCTAAAATCCCGAATTTCCCTCCGTTTTTAACCTTAATATTTTCGAGACTGATATTTTTTATTGTTGGAATAAAATTTCCAACCTGACTTCCGTAAACATCATAAAACATGGTAACTCGCAAAACGCATTCTTTTACAGTTCCTACTTCGATATTTCTAACATAAATATCTTCTGTTGTTCCTCCGCGTTTCGAATTGGTTTTTATTCTGATAGCCCTTTCAAGATTTGGACTGTCCATCACGCAATTTTCCACAAAAACATTATTTACTCCGGCGGTTATTTCACTTCCCATTACAACGCCGCCGTGACCATCGATCATTTTGCAATTCTGAACAATTATGTTTTTACTCAGAATTCCAACTCTTCTTCCGTCAGCATCTCGGCCTGATTTTATGGCAATACAATCGTCACCGGTATTAAAAGTGCAGTTTTTGATGAGAATATTTTGAGAATATTCCGGATCACAGCCATCATTATTAGGTCCGTGGCTGTTAACCGTTACGCCATCAACAATTATATTATTTGATTTTAAAGGATGTAAAATCCAAAAAGGAGCATTTATAACCGTAATATCTTTTATTAAAACTGTATTACATTCAAAAAATTCTATAAAATTGGGGCGCAAATAATGTCCTTCTCCAAAAATCCTTTCATTAACCGGAACACTTTTTTCAGCCATTTCAATCAAGGAAGGACGATTAAGAGCATCATTTTGAGATGGAATTCCTTTTTCCCAGCCATAATATTTACTTCCGGCCCAAATCCACCAATTTGTATTATTAGCTTGTCCGTTTAATGTTCCTTTTCCGGTTATGGCAACATTAGTTTTATTCTTTGCATATATAAGAGGAGAATGATTCATCAATTCCGTTCCTTCAAATGAAGTGTGCACCAAAGGATAATCTTTTGAATTGATACTAAACAAAATTTCCGCTTTATCTTCCATATGCAAATTCACATTGCTTTCTAAATGTATCGGTCCGGTTAAGTATTTCCCATTCGGAACCACAACTTTTCCTCCTCCATTTTCAGAACAAGCTTTAATTGCTTTTTCAAAAGCCAGCGTATTCATCGTTTTTCCATCTGCTACAGCACCATAATTATTGATATTATATATTTTATCTAAAAAGTGAGTTTCAGGAATGCTTTTTACTATTAATTCCATTTTTTTCCACGGATCGGCTTCTGAGCTATTTGAAACTTGTTTTCCACATGATAAAAACAACATGACAAAGGCACTAAAAAGTATTCCAGTTTTAGACGTTATAAACTTATTTACAAACATTTATGGTGTATTTTTTGATTTTCAATATACAGAAATCAATAATTATGTAATCGATTACACGAAAATATAAAATTTGTTTCAATGCAACAAATTTATTTGGAAAAAATTTATATATTTAATTTTTATTTTGAATTATATTTACACTTAATGTAAAAAATATTGTAATTTATTATGATTGTAGAACTGAAAACGTTGTAGTTATTAAGTATGGTAATCGATAACAATTTATATTTGATAATAAAAAAATATGTATTTTTGTCTTGAAAATTAATCCGAAAAACTTTTTGAATGAGCGAAAAAATAACCATTTATGATATTGCTGAAAAATTAAATATCACTGCTGCTACTGTTTCAAGGGCTTTAAACAATAATCCGAAGATAAAAGAAAGCACGCGTGAGCTGGTTCTTAAAACCGCTGCAGCGATGAACTATAAGCAGAATAAATTGGCGCTGGCTTTAAAAAGTGGTCGTAGTAATAATATAGGTGTTATTGTTCCTCGTATTGACAGTAACTTTTTCGCTTCTGTCATCAGGGGAATCGAAGAAGAACTTCATCCACATGGTTATCAGGTTATTATCTGTCAGACTCATGAAGATCCAAAAAGAGAAAATGAAAATTTATATACCTTAATAGATGCGCAGGTTGACGGAATTATCATGTCAGTTACTGATGTAACTAATGAAAATGATGGCGCTTTTCATAATGTTCTGGAAAAAAATGTTCCTTTAATCTTTTTCGATAGAAACAAACATATAGATGGTGTAAGTTCTGTAACCATCAATGACTTTAAGGGCGGATATATAACCACCAAACATCTTATTGATGAAGGTTGCAGATGTATTGCTCATTTTTCTGGAGATCAGTCTCTTGATATTTTCAAAAATCGTTTTTTAGGATACAAACAAGCTTTATTGGATAACGGAATAACTTTTAAAGAAGAATATGTAATTCGTACCAAAAGTAGTGTGGAAGCCGGAAAAGAAGCGATTGACATTTTATTACAATTAGAAACTCCGCCTGATGCTCTCTTTTCTTCGAGTGATTTTGCGGCTTTGGGTGCAATTCAGGAATTAAAAGAAAGAAATATCAGCATTCCAAACGAGTTTTGTGTAGCAGGTTTCAGCAATGAACCTTTTACTAAATTCATGGAATTATCGATAACTTCTGTTGATCAGTCTCCGCTTGAAATGGGTAAAATGTCAGCACGCGTTTTTTTAGAACAAGTTGACAAAACCAATACAATCAAAATCGAAAAAAGGTAGTTCTCGCACCGGAATTACATATTCGTAAATCATCGTCAAGAACTACCTTTTAGTTTTTTTTTGTCACAGATTTAAAGGATTTTTTAGCCACGAATTCACGAATTATTCTAATTAATTTTACGCAATCATTCGTGAATTCGTGGCTATTTTTTAAGACATTGTATTAATCTTTTTAATCTGTGGCAAAAAATTTGAGACATAGCTTAATGAAACTTAATATCTTAATGGTTAGAAAAAAAGCCCACTGTTAAATGAGCTTATATCTTAATCTTTAAATTCCTTATAACGAAACTCCTCTTTTCCAAGGAATAAATACATCTTGTTTCAACTGGTCTGCTTTTGTTTCCACGTTTCCGCTCGCCAATTCTATAATGTAATCTACTATTTCTGCTCCAACCTCGGTAATGGTTTTTTCACCAGTAATCACCGTTCCGGCATTTACATCGATAATATCAGACATTCTATTAATTAATGCCGTATTCGAAGAAATTTTTACAACGGGTGCAATCGGATTTCCCATCGGATTTCCTAAACCTGTGGTAAATAAAACAACTGTTGCGCCCGATCCAACCAATCCTGTGGTACATTCTGCGTCATTTCCCGGCGTATTTAAAAGATTTAATCCTGGCTTTGAAATATATTCTCCGTAGTCTAAAACATCTACAACAGGCGAAGTTCCACCTTTTTTAGCTGCGCCGGCAGATTTCATTGCATCTGTAATTAATCCGTCTTTGATGTTTCCCGGAGATGGATTCATATCAAACCCTGAACCTGCATCTACAACTGATTTTTCAAAAGCTTTCATTAAAGTTAAAAACTTATCTGCTTTTTCTTCGTCCACACATCGGTTCATCAATTCTTGCTCAACGCCACATAATTCCGGAAACTCTGCCAAAATTGTTTTCCCTCCCAAAGCTGCAAAAATATCTGAAACAATTCCTAATGCCGGATTAGCGGAAATTCCTGAAAACCCGTCAGACCCTCCACATTCTAAACCAATACTTAGCTTTGAAAGAGGAGCAGGTTTGCGTTCAATTTTGTTGGCTCTTTTAATGGCTTCGTAAGAATCTTTAATCACCATTTGAAACATTTGATCAGTAGTTCCAATTTGTTGTTGCTCATAGATCAAAATTTCTTTATCACTATTCGGACTCATTTCTTTCAATGCCTTTTTAAAAATATCAACTTGCAAATTTTGGCAACCTAAACTTAAAACAGTTGCACCTGCAACATTGGGGTTATTCACATATCCTGCAAGCAGTTTTGCCAACAATTCCGAATCTTGTCGAATCCCTCCACAACCACCTTGATGATTGATAAATTTTACTTCGACATTATCTAAAAGATTTTCATTTAAATTTTTATCCGAAACTTCTTCTACGCTTTTTTCTTCAATTAAAGAGCGTAACAAATTTTTATAAGAAACTTCTTTTTTGGGCATTAATTCGTTTTCGAAAATATCTTTCAGTTTTTCGATATTTTTGTTTTCACAAAAAACCAATGGAAAAAACAACCAAACGTTTTTGGTTCCAACTTGTCCGTCAGTACGGTGGTATCCGTTGAAAGTTTTGTCTTTCCAACGATCTACATTTGGTGGAGTCCAGCCTAAATTTCCGTTTTTACCAAAAACTTTTTCACTTTGATGTTTTACATTTTCGGTGGTAATTACTTCTCCTTTTTTTATAGGTTTAGCAGCTTTTCCAACCAAAACACCATACATTATAATATCATTACCAATTGTAAAATCTTTCTCTGCGATTTTATGTTTTGCTTTAACATCAGTTGTTGGTGAGACGGTAGTTCCTTCAAACATAATTTGTTCGTTTTGTACCAAATCGGTTAAAGCGACAATTACGTTATCTACTGGGTTGACTTTTATTATTTTTTTTTGAGTTGCCATGATTAAGCGTTCTGAGTTGTAATATGTAATTGTTTTTGAAAATTGACAAAACCTTGTTCAATTCCGTTTGCATTAATTTCCTCCAAAGCTGTTGTAATTGCTTTTGTCAAGCCCGGAATTAGCGTTAAATCTTCATCCCAGAAACTTTTATTCTGCAAAGTAAGTCTTGCTATTTTGTTATAATCATCAGATTTCCAAAGTCCATCGAAGAAAGTAACAATATCTTCGCTATCATTTACCGGTAAATTTTCACCTTTCCAAGTTCCTTTATAAAAACGAATTAAAGCTGCAAATGCAAACGTTAAATGAACCGGAAGTTTGTGGTGAATATCAACATATCCTGTTAAACTTGGTAATACACGAACTTTGAATTTAGAAATTGAATTTAAAGCAATTGAGGACAATAAATGCTTGATAAACGGATTTCTAAAACGGTCTAATATTTCTTCGGCAAAACTGGTTAATTCCGCTTTATCCATGTTCAGCGTTTCATTGATTTCATCAAAAACAGCTTTGTTTACAAATTCTCCTGTAAACGCATTATCAACGGTTTCTTTAACGGTTTCATTTCCGTAAAGCAAAGAGAACGGAACCATTGCAGTATGTGCTCCATTTAAAATTCTAACTTTTCGTGTGCGATACGGCTGCATATCTGCCACGATTTTGACATCTAAATCTGTTTTTTCAAACGGAAGTTTTGCTTTCAGTTTATCATCTCCTTCAATTACCCACAAAAAGAAACTTTCGGCACTTACAATCAAATCATCTTTATAATCGAGTTGACTGTTGTATTCTTCAATTTGATCTTTTGGATATCCCGGAACAATTCTATCTACCAAAGTATTATGGAACGTACAATCATTGATCAGCCATAATTTAAAATCAGCTTCTAAATTCCAATCGATACAATATTTTAAAATAATTTCCTTTAAAGTGTCTGAATTATAATTAATTAACTCGCAAGGAATAATGGTTAAAGCTTTCGATTTATCTCCATTAAAATGTTTAAATCTTTCATGTAAAAGTACAGTTAATTTTGCAGGAAAAGAAACCGGCGGCTGCATTGTTGGACGATCTGATGCTATGTATTCAATTCCGGCTTCTGTTGTGTTTGAAATGATAAAAGCCAGTTCTTCTTCTTTGGCTAAAGCCAAAAATTCCTGAAAAGAAGCATAAGGATCAATCGCTTTTACAATATTGGTAATCAATTCTTTTTCCTGAATTTCCTGACCTTTCTTTACGCCTTTCATGAATAGCGTATATAAACCATCCTGAGCATTAATCATATTAACCAAACCTTTATCAATAGGCTGTACAACGGCGATTCCGGCATTAAAATCAGCTTTTTGATTTAATTTCTGAAAAGCATATTCTACAAAAGCCCTTAAAAAATTACCTTCGCCAAATTGTACTATTTTAATCGGAAGTTTGTTTGAAAACTCTGTATTTGATCTGTTTATTTTTTCCATTATAATTGCTGTAAAGTGTTATAAATAACCCCAATAAATACCTTATTCAATTTTTATAATTTTCACATTGTAAAAGAAACATTACACCTGTTATCTATAAAATAAAACTTGCTGTGAGGAATGACAAGCTTTATTTTCCTGCAAGCGTAATGCTCTGTTACAATCTCTAAAAATCTAAAAAAACCATTGTCAATAAGGAATTGGCATGATTACTTCCTTATTTATTTTTTATATTTTTAATGATGTCAAGCACCTGATTTACTTTTGTTTTTAATCCTTCAAAATCATTAGTATCCAAAATATCTTTTGAGATTAATTGTGACCCGATTCCAACACAATAGGCACCTGCATTAAACCACGATGTCAAGCTTTCAACCGTTGGCAAAACACCTCCTGTTGGCATAATATTCGTCCACGGACACGGGCCTTTTATGGCTTTTATAAACTCTGGTCCGTAAATATCTCCAGGGAATAATTTCACCACTTCGCAACCCAGCTCTTCTGCTCTGGCAATTTCTGTTAGTGTTCCGCAACCTGGTGACCATAATACTTTACGACGGTTACAGGCAATGGCAATATCTTCCCTAAAAACCGGAGTTACAATAAAATTAGCGCCCAAACTCATGTATAACGAAGCTGCTGCAGCATCAGTAATAGAACCAACTCCCAGGATCATTCCCGGCAATTCAGCCAAAGCATATTTGTTTAAAGCTCCAAAAACTTCATGCGCAAAATCGCCTCTGCTGGTAAATTCCATTAAGCGTGCGCCGCCGTCATAACAGGCTTTCAGCACTTTTTTACTAATTTCAATATCCGAATGAAAAAAGAGCGGAACCATTCCGTTTTCCTTCATCGTTAAAGCCACTTCAATTCTTGAATATTTTGCCATATATTTATTATTATCTTGATACTAATCCTGCCGAATTACCATCAATCATATTTTCAACTTCTTTTAAGGTTACCAGATTATAATCGCCTGCAATAGTGTGTTTAAGACAACAAGCTGCCACCGCAAAGTCTAATGCTTTCTGATTGTTATTTTGATATTCCAACAATCCGTAAATTAATCCGCCCATAAAAGCATCACCACTTCCTACTCGATCCACAACTGGTGTAACTTCTTTAATTCCGGCATTGTAAATCATTTTTCCGTCAAATAGAATTCCTCCTATTCTTTGATGCGAAGCACTTACTGAATAACGTAAAGTCGTCGCAACAGTTTTTAAATTCGGAATTAAATCAAACAACTTTGTATATAAAACCGGAAGTGATTTCTCGTCCTGATAATTCGGGTTTACTTTTGAAATTCCTAACATGAAATAGGCGGTATCAATATCTCCTAAGATAACATTACTGTATTGCAACATTTCCGGCATCACATCGCTTGGTGCTTTGCCGTATTGCCATAATTTTGATCTGTAATTTAAGTCACACGAAATCGTGATTCCCATTTTGTGGGCCACTTTAATTGCTTCTAAACAAGCTTCGGCAGCTGTTTCAGAAATCGCTGGTGTAATACCACTCCAGTGAAACCAGTTTGCGCCTTCCAGAACTTTTTCCCAGTCAATAATTCCTTTTTCAATAGTTGCCATCGAACTGTGGGCACGGTCATAAACCACATTACTTCCACGAGTTCCTGCTCCGGTTTCCAGAAAATAGATTCCTAAACGTTCGCCTCCAAAAACTATATTTTTAGATTCTACGTTCATTTTTCGCATTTCTTTTAGTGCAGAACCTCCAATTTCATTTTCGGGTAATCTTGTCACAAACTCAGCATTTACACCATAATTTGCCAAAGACACGCAAACATTAAATTCTCCGCCTCCGTAAGAAGCGCCAAAATCCTTAGCTTGTGAAAAACGTAAATGCCTCTCTGTCGAAAGACGCAACATTATTTCACCAAATGCAACTACTTTATTCATATAAATATTTTTTGCCACAGATTCTAATGATTAAGAAAATTAAGCCATGCTAAAATTCTTTCTTCTTTCTTCTATGTTCTTTTTTCTTAACTAAAATTTGAAATATTCTTTTGCGTTGTTATAAGAGATATCCTGAACCATTTTCCCTATCCATTCCATGTCGTTTGGAAGTTCTCCGCGTTTGATTTCGTCTCCTAAAAGATTACATAAAATACGTCTGAAATATTCGTGTCTTGGGAACGATAAAAAACTTCTTGAATCGGTTAACATCCCTACGAAACAACTAATTAATCCCATGTTTGAAAGGGCGTTTAATTGTTTGGTCATTCCATCTTTTTGATCTAAAAACCACCAACCTGATCCAAATTGTACTTTTCCTTTAACGCTTCCGTCATTGAAATTCCCAATCATGGTGGCCATTACTTCATTATCAGCAGGATTCAGGTTGTAGATAATTGTTTTTGTCAATTTATCTTTACTGTCTAATGCATTTAAAAATGAAGATAATTTTTGCGCCTGCGGAAAATCACTAATAGAATCCCAACCTGTATCCGGACCTAAAATTCTATGCATACGTGCATTATTGTTTCTTAAAGCACCTAAGTGAAATTGTTGTACCCAACCAAATTCATGATACGTTTCGGATAAAAACAATAAAATCGCACTTTGAAATTTTAAGGCTTCTTCCAGAGTTATGACTTGATTTTCTCTTTTCTTTTTGAAAATAGAATTGATTTCGTTTTCTGTAAAATTTTCAAAATAAATTTGATCTAAACCGTGATCACTTAATTTACAGCCATTTTGATTAAAAAATTCAATTCTGTTTTTCAATGCGCTGCATAAATCTGAATAAGAATTAATTGCAATTCCGGACACATCCCCTAACGTATCTAAATAAGAATTATAACCTTCATTTGAAATCAAAATGGCTTTATCTGGTCTGAATGCCGTGCTGACTTTAGTTCCAAAAGGATTTTTAGCCAGTTTTTGATGATGTTCTAAAGTATCAATTGGATCTTCTGTTGTACAAACTACTTCGGCATTTACTTTTTTAAGCAAATTTTGCGTGCTGTACGCCTGAGAATTTATTTTTTCTGAAGTTTCGATATATATTTTCTCTGCTGATTTTTCATTCAGTAAATCATAAATATCAAAATAACGGGCTAATTCTAAGTGTGTCCAATGGTACAAAGGATTACGCATCGTGTACGGAACTGTTTTTCCCCAGTTTAAGAACTTATCCTTATCAGAACCATTTCCGGTTACAAATTGCTCATTTACGCCTAACGTACGCATCGCACGCCATTTATAATGATCCCCGTTTATCCAAACCTGAGTGATGTTGTCAAAAATTTTATCTTCGGCAATAAACTGAGGATTTAAGTGATTGTGATAATCTATTATAGGCTGATTTTTAGAATAGTTATGATACAATTCTTCAGCGAATTTATTTTCCAGTAAAAAATTATCGTTTATGAAGTTTTGATTTGCGCTCATGTTTTTTAATATAATTGAAGAATTATGCTTCGTTTGACGGTTTACCAATTGTAGCCAGAATTCCGCCGTCTACATATAAAATATGACCGTTTACAAAGTCACTTGCTTTTGAAGATAAAAATATTGCTGCTCCGGCTAAATCACCGGGATCGCCCCATTTTGCAGCAGGAGTTCTGCTTATGATAAAATCGTTAAACGGATGTCCGTCAACTCTGATAGGTTTTGTTTGTTCCGTCGCAAAATATCCGGGACCAATTCCGTTGATTTGTACATTGTATTTTGCCCATTCTGTTGCCATATTTTTGGTCAGCATTTTCAAACCGCCTTTTGCAGCTGCATAAGCACCAACTGTATTTCGACCTAATTCGCTCATCATCGAACAAATATTGATGATTTTTCCCTGTCTTCTTTCGATCATGCCTTTTGCAACATGTTTGGAAACGATAAAAGGAGAAACCAAATCGATATCAATCACTTCTTTAAAATCAGCAACTTCCATTTCGATAAGCGGAATTCTTTTGATGATTCCGGCATTATTAATCAGGATTGCAATTGGACCGACTTCAGATTCAATTTTCTGAATTGCCGATATCACTTCTTTTTCATCGGTGACATTAAATTTATAACCAACAGCATTTATTCCTTCACTTTGCAGTTCCTTTACGGCATCATCAATTTTTTGTTGAGAAGAATTTCCGTTTACAATAATGGTTGCTCCGGCCTGACCTAAACCTTTTGCCATTGCCATTCCCAGTCCGTGTGTACTTCCTGTAATCAGGGCAATTTTTCCTTTTATATCAAATAAATCTATCATGATTTTATCTTAAATCTGTGATTTTACAAACGTCCATATCTCCATAATCTAAGTTCTCACCTGCCATTCCCCAGATAAAAGTATAATTTGAAGTTCCTGAACCGGAGTGAATTGACCAGGGCGGAGAAATTACTGCCTGATGATTGTTCATCCAGATATGTCTCGTTTCTTGCGGTTGTCCCATAAAGTGACAAACAGCCTGATTTTCCGGAATATCGAGGTAGAAATAAACTTCCATTCTGCGATCGTGAACGTGCGCGGGCATGGTATTCCAAACACTTCCCGGAAGCAACTCTGTCATTCCCATTTGCAATTGGCAAGTAGTTACAACGCTGCCAATAATCATTTGGTTAACCGTTCTGTGATTAGCCGTTTCCATTGTGCCTAATTCTAATTTATTGGCCTCTGCCAAACTCACTTTTACAGTAGGATAACTGGTGTGAGCGGGTGCCGAATTGATATAGAATTTAGCCGGATTTTTGCTGTCCTCACTTTTAAAAATTACTTCCTTATTTCCGCTTCCGATATACAAAGCATCTTTAAATCCAAGATCATACGATTTACCTTCTACAACTATAGAACCGCTGCCACCCACGTTAATGATTCCGATTTCTCTTCTTTCCAGAAAATAACTCGCTTTAAGCGGATCGATGCTTTCTAAAGTTAAATCACCATTTGCAGGAACTGCTGAACCGGCAATATATCGGTCATAATGCGAGTAGGTTAAAACAATTTCATCTTCCTGCATTAAATCATCAATTAAGAATTCGTTTCTTAATTCCTGAGTATCATATTTTTTTACTGCTTCTGGGCTTGACGCGTATCTTGAACTATATTTTGTCATAATTTTTTATTTAATGTAATCGATTGCACAAAAGTAAATTATTATTTCTAAAATACCTTTTAGAATCGTTATAAAATTTGTAAAATCTTATAAATCTGTAATAGGGCTGTATTTTGGAACCAATGATTTCATTACAATCCATCCGGTTAGGTAACAAATTGCACAAATAGAGAAAATGATAAAATATCCGGCTTCAATTCCTTTAAAACCCATGAAAGCCATATTGGTTTCCTTTGCGTGATCGAATAATAATCCTGAACCTTTGTTGATTAAAGTAGAACCAATTCCGCCTGCTAAACCGCCAATTCCGGTAATGGTTGCAATTGCTTTTTTAGGAAACATATCCCCAACTGTTGTAAAAATGTTAGCTGACCAGGATTGATGTGCTGCAAGTGAAATACCAATAATAACAATTGGCAACCAATAACTTATATGCCCCAGTGGCTGTGCAAATAATGCTAATATTGGGAAAAATGCAAAAATTAACATGGCTCTCATTCGACCTTCGTACGGGTTCATTCCTTTTTTCTCAACAAAATAAGTAGGCAACCAACCGCCAATAATAGAAAGTAGTGTAATCAAATACAGCACAAATAATGGCAAAGCAGATTGAGTTGAATCCATTCCGTAAACCGAACTTAAATAAGCTGGCGTCCAAAACAAAAAGAACCACCAAACTCCATCTGTCATAAATTTACCAAAAGCAAAAGCCCACGTTTGTTTGTATTTAAAACAATCTGCAAAAGATACTTTCGTGGTTGTTTCAGGAACATAACCTACTAATTTACTATCGGCAATAATATCCTGCTGAATATATTCTAATTCAGCAGCACAAACTTTTGGATGTTTTTCCGGTTTATCATACATAAAAACCCAAAATCCCATCCAGATAAAACCAAGTGCTCCGATAATAATAAATGACATTTCCCAACCAAAAGATTTTGCTATAAAAGGAATTGTTATGGGAGCTGCCAAAGCACCCACAGTTGCGCCGGCATTGAAAATACTGGTCGAAAAAGCTCTGTCTTTTTTAGGGAAATATTCAGCCGTTGTTTTAATAGCTGCAGGAAAATTTCCGGCCTCGCCTATTGCCAAAACGAAACGGGCAAATATGAACAATGTAACACTTACATTAATAACCAATCCGGTATCTTTTACGAGATGAATAGCGTCTTTAGCACCTTCAAAACCTACAAACCAATTTCCTGTTATATATCCAGCTGTTGCAATACCACAAAACGCATGCAAACAAGCGCCGAAAGACCAAATTCCGATAGCCCACAGAAAACCTTTTTTTGTATCTAACCAATCCACAAATCTTCCTGCAAATAGCAAAGAAACCGCATAAAATATAGAAAATAAAGCCGTAATGTTTCCGTAATCATTATTGGTCCAATGAAATTCAGGTGCAATAAAATCACTCCACGTCAACGAAAGTACTTGTCTGTCTAAATAATTGATGGTAGTTGCAAAAAATAATAATGCGCAAATACTCCAGCGATACTTTCCTGTGTTTGTTTTGGTCTGATCCATAGAAACTGAATTGGTTTGATTCATGATAACGTTATTAAAATTTAAAAACTAGCCACTCAATCGATTAATATCTTCTGTTAAATCCTAAAATCTAAAAATTGAAATTCAACTAAAAATCAAATAATGTAATCGATTGCACAAATATAGATTTAAATATTTATATTCCAAATAAATTATATAAAAAATTAATTTAACACTTTAAATAAACATATCATTTAAAAAAAAGAACACAATATTATACATTAATCAATATATTAGTTAAAACGGCGATATTTGAAAAAGTAATAATTTAACGATTGAAATGGCACTAAAATCAGCACAAAAAAGAAGTTTTTAAATTTCTCAAAAAATAAAAAATGATGCTTTATGATTTTATACATCAAAACATGACTGAAAAAAGTTTAATTTTAAATTTCTTATTCTATAACTATATTTAATCTTTTAAAATTGAAAAAGCAACTCACTACAAAAGCACTATTAATTTCTATATTTTTTTTAGGAATTATGAATCATTTACAAGCACAAAAAATTATACCGCTTTGGGATAAAATTCCCGGAGAAATTAATACTATAGATTATAAGGAAACTGCAGGCATTGAAGGTGGAAAATTACAAAGCGTCAGTAAGGTTACAACTCCAACATTAACTGTTTTTGTTCCTAAGGATATAAAACCCAATCAAACCGCCGTTATCATTCTTCCGGGCGGCGGGTATCAGCATTTGGCTATTGAGAAAGAAGGATTTAAAGTAGCTGAATGGTTTAACAGTTTAGGGATTACGGCATTTGTATTAAAATACCGTTTGCCGAGTGATTTAATTATGAAAGACAAAAAAATTGGGCCACTACAAGATGCACAGGAAGCGGTGCGTTACGTGAGAGAAAATGCTGAAAAATGGAATATTGACCCAAATAAAATTGGTGTTTTGGGCTTTTCTGCCGGCGGACATTTGGCTTCGACTATAGCGACGCATTATGATGATAAAGTGTATGAATCAAAATTTAAAGTAAGTGCCCGACCTGATTTTTCGCTTCTGATTTATCCTGTTATTTCTATGCAAAATGACATTACGCACAAAGGATCTCAAATAAGTTTATTAGGCGATAAACCTTCACAGGAATTACTTGATTCTTTCTCTAACGAAAAGAAAGTTACTGCTCAGACACCGCCAACTTTCCTGATTCACGCTACAGATGATACGGTTGTTTTACCAGAAAATAGTATCAATTATTATTTAGCCCTTAAAAAAAATGGCGTTTCTGCTGAATTGCATATTTATGAAAAAGGCGGACATGGTTTTGGCTTAGGCCTTCAGGACACAAGTAAATTATGGACGAGAGATTGCGAAGAATGGCTTAAAAATAACGGTTATAAAAACTAGCAGATTAAAAAACAAAAAGGCAAAACATATAGGTTTTGCCTTTTTTTAACTAAAAAAAACTAACTACTAACATATCTTCCTATTAATCAAAATCATTTTTTTTGTTAATAAGAATATTATTATTTGGTACTAAAAAAGGGTTTTTAGAATTTAGTTAAAAAACCAAATCTAAAAACCCGATAAAAATTTAGACTTTCTTGTACGTCTTGCAAACTTATACAAAGCTATTCACCATCAAATGAATACGTCAAATTTTCATTGTAATAAAATAAGTTGTTTCTCCAAAAACAGTTTACCATAGAAGCTATATAATTTTTAAAAAGGCAAAAAAATCATAATTTTTACTTCTATAAAGCGAATTTACATGGTACGTTTTTTATTTAATTACGGGTTTCCCTCATTTTTAATTAAAATTTATTTTTTATTACTTATTAATTTTAAAATCTTGTCTTAGATTAAGTTAAAGCTGTGTTTAAACTTATAAATTTGTGTGCTGAATAGAAGTTTTATTAAGAGTTAAAACTTAGAAGTACAGAACCTTTTCTTATTCTAGATTAAGTTGAAATTGTTCTTTTATAAATACATTTGTCCTATAAATTACTGATTATGAAAACGCTTGAATTCTTAATACTCGGAAAAAACGAAGCTATTCTACCTATTTTGCTTCGACTTGTAAATGCAAATGAAAATTGGAACGCTATAGGTTTTAATGACGAAAGATTAGCTCAGGATTATTTTCTGAAAAATAAAATTGATATGGTTTTATTAAGTTCCGGAATCGAGGACCATGTTGAAAAAGAATTTAGCTCTTTCTGTTTAAAACATCAGCCCGAAGTTGAAGTAATTGAACACTTTGGCGGCGGAAGCGGATTATTACAATCTGAAATTTACCATAGATTACACCTTAAAGGAAAAATTTAGCGACTCCGTTTTTCTTTTAATATCCATTAATTACTTTAAAATTTTAACTAACGAATATCCAATGTTTCATTGACGATATATCGTTAAAATCTCTAGTGTCTTTTTCAAAAACGTTCCAAAATCAATGCCTCGCAAATAAGGCACTCGTTTTGAATGCAATATTGAAATCAAATTCAAAATGCTTTGAAAAAAACCTTTTATCAACAACAAAATTTATTATCATGAAAAAATTAATCCTTACAGCAGCTTTATTAATTATTACACTTACCGGTTTTGCTCAGAAACCCAGTCCCGGATTATTAAATCCAACAAATCATGTTTTGGTACTTATAGATTATGAAAGCCAAATGGCTTTTGCAGTTGGCAGTACGCCTATCGATCAGCTTCGAAACAATACGGCATTGGTTGCCGGCGCTTCAAAAATATTCAATGTTGCGACAGTTGTCACAACCGTTGCCGAAAAATCATTTAGTGGCCCGGTTTTTCCTGAAATTGAAGAATTTTATCCACAAAAAACTTCAAATTATATCGATCGTACTTCGATGAATACCTGGGAAGATGTTCCTGCATACAAAGCCATTACCGGAAAAGGCAAAAAGAAAATCGTTTTTGGCGGTTTATGGACAAGCGTTTGTATCGTAGGACCAACATTATCAGCCTTAAGCGAGGGTTATGATGTGTATGTTATTACAGATGCAAGTGCAGATGTTTCTAAAGAAGCCCACGAAATGGCTATTTCCAGAATGGTTCAGGCAGGTGCGCATCCTATGACTTCATTACAGTATTTATTAGAATTACAACGCGATTGGGCACGTCAGGAAACATATGTTGCCGTGACTGATTTAGCTAAAAAATATGGTGGCGCTTACGGTATTGGTATACAATATGCCCACGATATGGTTAAACATTAATTCATAGATTGTTAGTAATTAGTTATCCTGAAAGACTGCATTAAACCGCAGTCTTTTTTTTTATCCAAAACTAAAAACCAAAGCTAAAAATCAATATTAAGATTGGCTTTTATAATGCCTATAGTTAATTTAAATTATAAATACAATCTAATTTGCCCTGTCGATTATAAGAAATTTATGCTATTTTTGAAAAAATAAATTTAACCAATACCTCAAAAATAAATTCCAGGCATGAAAAAAAACATTCTTGTATTACTAATCTGTTTCTGCTTTCAAATAGGAACTTCGCAAAAAATATATTTCGATAAAAACAATTTTAAGGATAGCACAGCAGTTAGTAAAAGCATGCCTTTATTAGCACAAAAAATAGCACCAATTTATAAAAATTCTGATAAAGCTACTTTTATAGACAGTTATGCCAGAATACAATTTGTTGCCGGAGATTACAAAACAATGCAGCAAAATTTTATTCTCTATTCACAGGAAATATTGGGTGACAGCGTTGTAAACAGACCTATGGGACTTATTTATAAAACGTATGCAAGAACAATTGTAAAAGCACCTAAATCAAAATCAGAATTTGAAAAAATCTATACTGATGAATTTTACAAATTATACAACAGCTTTGATAACGATGGAAAAACATGGGCTGAAAGTTATTATGAAATAAAATTTGATGAAATAAAATCCGGTTACGAAACGAAACTAAAAGCAGCTCAGGCCAATGATAGTATTAGTGTAGAAGATGCTGCGGTTTTATGCCGACATTATTCCCGCTATTTTATTTATAGCAAAACACTTTCTATTGCCAAAAAAATAATTGCAAAAATAGAAGCCGACACTTACATTGTTGATAAAAATATCACCATTACATTACCAAACGGAAGTACAATTTCTGGCACTATGGTTAAACGCAGAGATGTAGCTGAGCCTCAGCCTGTGGTAATGAAATATAATATTTACGTTGGAAGTGAAGTTAGCATGTGCAAAGAAATTGCGAATATGGGTTATGTTGGTTTTATTGCCAATACAAGAGGAAAAAATTTAAGTAATGATGCTTTAGAACCTTATGAACATGATGGCGACGACGCTTATCATATTTTGGATTGGGTGAGCAAACAGCCTTGGTGTAACGGTAAAATTGGTTTATATGGCGGAAGTTATCTGGGATTTGCGCAATGGAGCGCCATGAAAAAAGTACATCCTGCGTTAAAAACAATTGTTCCGCAGGTTTCTGTTGGTGCAGGAATCGATTTTCCTATGCAAAACGGGATTTTTATGAGTTACGCTTTAAGATGGGTTCGTTTTGTAGCAAATAATAAATTTATGGATTTAAGTGATTTTCAGAACAGTACCAAATGGGATGAAGTTTTTACGCACTATTATAAAACAGGTAGCAGTTTTAGAAGTTTAGATAAAATAGAAGGTAATTCTTCTCCTCTGTTTCAAAGATGGTTAGATCATCCTGTTTACGATAAATATTGGCAGGATATGACACCTCAAAAAGAAGCTTTTACCAATATCAATATTCCAATTTTGACTACAACAGGTTATTATGATGATGATCAGCTTGGGGCTATGTATTACTATAATCAATATCAGAAATACAATAAAACAGACAACTATTACTTGATTATTGGTCCTTATGATCATGGAGGTTCACAAGGACATCCAAAGAAAGAATTAGGCGGATATACAATAGATGAAAAAGCAAATATTCCGATAAATGCAATTGTTTTTCAGTGGTTTGACTATATTTTAAAAGGCGCCAAACGTCCGGAAATTTTAAAGGATAAAGTAAACTTTGAAATCATGGGCAAAAACGAATGGAAAAGTGTTCCGTCTTTAGATAAAATGCACAATCAGGATCTTACTTTTTATTTGTCTAATAACAATAGTAAATATTCATTGCAGAAATTGGCGCCAAAAAAAGCGATTTCTTTTGAGCAGACAGTTGATTTTGCAGATCGTTCTGAAATTAATATTTATGGAGATGAATATGTGAATGGTTTTCCGACCTTGATTGATTCTGTTTTAAAACCAGAAAAACAATTATTAGTTTTTGAAAGCGATCCTATTTCAGAACCCTTAATTATCAGCGGTTCACTAAAAGCTTCTTTAAAAATAAGCACCAATAAAAAAGACATTGATATGGAAATCCAGCTTTATGAAAAAACTGCAGCTGGCAAATATTTTGCTTTAACCAATAATATACAAAGAGCAAGTCTTGCTAAAGACAGAACCAAAAGACAATTATTAACTCCAAACAAAATTGAAACAATCGACATAAACCAAAATTTTATAATTTCGAAAGAATTACAAAAAGGAAGTTCAATTGTAATTGTAATGGGTGCTAATAAAAACCCAAATTGGGAAGTGAATTATGGTACTGGCAAAGAGGTAAGTTCTGAAACCATCGCCGATGCAAAAGAACCATTAAAAATAAAATGGTACACAAACAGCACCATTACGCTTCCTGTTTTGAAATTATAAAATCATTTTCATAAAATGGAAAAGAAATATTCAGTTGTTATTCATCCCTCGCAAGATGTTATTGATTCCATCAAAACGATGAAAGACCATCTGGAAGCCAAAATTGGCTGGTATAATAGTAAAAATTCGGTTGCACATATTACGATTTGTGAATTTTCAATTGATGAATCTCAGTTAGATAAATTCAAACAGAAACTATTAAAAATCAGTGATACGTTTACGCCTTTTCATGTTTATTTAGATCATTTTGGATCTTATGAAAGCGGTGCTTTTTTTATTGCTCCAAATGAAGATTCAAAAAATAATCTCAAACCTGTTATGAAAAAAACGCAGGACGCGATGCAGCTTTCAAATTTGAAAAAAAGCAGCGATCCTCATATTTCAATCGGAAGGAGATTAACGCCTGAAAGCATCAAAATAGCTTCCCATATTTTTACAACAATTGATATTGATTTTTTATGTGATACTATCGTTTTGCGAGAATTAGATCCGGTAAAAAAGCAGTTTTTTTTAATTGATACTTTTGCTTTTGGCAGTAATCCTCAAGCAGAATTTGTTCAGGGAAGTTTGTTTTGAGTTTAGCATTTTTGCCACGAAGGCACTAAGGCACAAAGTTTTGTTTTTTTCTCGCGAAGTCACCTAAGTATGTCATTGCGAGGAACGAAGCAGCCTCACTAACAATTAGACACAAAGTTTGATTCTTCAAGTGAGGCTGCTTCGTTCCTCAATGATTGGCAATTTTCTCTACAGAATTTCTAGTGTGATTTCTCCTAAAGTCGAAATGACAAAAAACGAAGCATTTACATCAAAAAAAACTTTGTGCCTTAGTGCCTTCGTGGCAAATAAACCTGCGTGATATTTTTTTTTGTATATTTGAATTTTACAATTCACCCTTATGAAATCACTAGATTCATTTTACGAAGATATTACAGAAGGTTCTACAATTGAACCCAGTTCATTATTACCAAATGACATCAAAAAAGAAATTGGACATTTTAATGTTTTTGATATTAAAGAGCTTTACGAAAGGCTAAAAGAAAAACCTGCAATGCCTTATGACCGAAGAGCTTATTATAAAATAAGTTTAATTAGAGGCAAAAACAGGGCTGAATATGCTGATAAAATAATCGAAATCGACAAACAGGGACTTTTATTTGCTACACCAAAAATTCCTTATAATTATCTTCCGCAAGACACCAATCAATCGGGGCAATTTTGTGTATTTACGAATGAATTTTTATCCAAAAACAAAAGTGGAATTGACATAGACGAACTTCCTATTTTTGCTGCTGACGGTTATCCTGTTTTTCAGCTTACGGATGAAGAAGTTGTAGAAGTTGAATTGATTTTCAACAAAATACAAAAAGAAATCAATTCTGATTACGTTTATAAATATGATTTAATTCGGAATTATGTTGCAGAATTAATTCACTTTGGACAAAAATTACAACCTATTACAGCACTTTATTCCAAACATAATTCTGCAGCAAGAGTTTCGTCCTTATTTGCCGAATTATTAGAAAGACAATTCCCGATAGAATCTCCGCATCAGCGTTTGGAACTGAGAACTGCCAAAGATTTTGCCGAAAGATTGTCCGTTCACGTCAATCATTTAAACAAAGTATTGAAAGAAAACACAGGAAAAACCACAACCGAATTAATCAGCAACAGATTAACCAATGAAGCAAAAATCCTTTTAAAACAAACGGATTGGAACATCTCTGAAATTGCTTTTTCTTTAGGTTTTGAAGAATTGGCGCATTTCTCTAATTTCTTTAAAAAACGAACAACATTCACACCATTAGCATTTAGAAGTTAATTGTTAATTATTAATTGTTGATTGTTGATTGTTGATTATTAATTGTTAATTACTGATTGCGAAATAGTTACCGCAAAGCTTGTCCTCCTGAGCGAAGTCGAAGGACACGTACTGTATGGATTCAGCATGAGATCCTTCGACTTCGCTCAGGAAGACATAAAATGCGAAAAAAACTTTGCGGTGAATAAGAAATCCGCGATAATCAGTGTCTTCGCAAGGCGAACCCGCATCATCCGCGTTCCATTAATACGCGTGTAAACTTTAGTCTATAGATTAGTGAGATTGCTTCGTTCCCCGCAAAGACTCACCTGATTTTTGAAATTGGAATTTGGAATTTATCGCGAGGCTTCGGGATTGGAATTTAAATTCCCTCTGATTTGATTTTCGCAAACTTCGGTTTGATATTTACAATTTCCCAACTCTACTTCCCTCCTACCTTTGTCTTATTAATTTAAAGATCAAAAAAGATGGAATTATCAAATAACAAAATTTTAATAACCGGTGGCGCAAGCGGCATTGGTCTTGGACTTACGCAAAGATTTATTGAAGAAAACAATACTGTGATTATTTGCGGACGCAGAGCATCTGTTTTGAATGAAGTTAAAGCAAAATTTCCAACCGTAATTACAAAAGTAGCTGATTTATCAAATGAAGAGGAACGCAAAGCACTTTACGAATGGATTGCAGAAAATCACCCTGATTTAAATGTTTTAATCAATAATGCAGGAATTCAAAAATGGATTTCGGTTACAGATGCTGATTTTTTCGAAAGTGCAAAAACAGAAATCGAGACTAATATTGAAGCTCCACTTCATTTAACGTCATTATTTATTCAGTTAAAATCGCTTAAAACAGTAATGAATGTAACTTCGGGATTGGCATTTTCGCCTTTCGCTAAAGTTCCGGTTTACTCTGCTACAAAAGCATTTTTCCGTTCGTTTACCTTATCACTTCGTCATTTATTAAAAGAAAAAAATATCGAAGTAATCGAGATTATTCCCCCAGCGTTAAATACAGATCTTGGCGGTGTAGGTTTACACGATGCACATCCTAGCGTAAGTGATTTTATTGTATCTATTTTCGAACAATTAAAAGAAGGTAGAAATGAACTTACTTTCGGAACCAGCGAAACCAGATTAAACGCTAGTGTACCGGAATTAAAGGCATCGTTTAATGCTTTACACGGGAACTAATTCATAATGTTAAATTAAAAATTGAGAATTAAAAATTAAAAATCTGTGTTATCAGCTAAATCTGCGTGAAAAAATAATTTTTAATTTTTAATTCTCAATTTTTAATTAATCCATAAATAATCAAAATTTAAAAACACATAAAATGGCAGTAAATACAAAAATAGCTCTGGTTACAGGCGGTAGCAGAGGTTTAGGACAAAATATGGCAATCGCAATTGCAAAAAAAGGAATCGACGTTATCATTACTTATAACAGTAAAAAAGACGAAGCAGATGCTGTTGTAAAAGAAATCGAAGCTTTGGGTCAAAAAGCAGCTTCACTTCAATTAAATGTTGCTGAATCAAATACTTTTGATGCTTTTTTCGGAAATGTTTCTGAAGTTTTAAAAAGTACTTTCAATACGGATAAATTTGATTTCTTAATAAACAATGCCGGAATTGGAATTCATAATTCATTCCTTGGAACAACGGAAGCTGAGTTTGATCAATTGACAAATATTCAGTTTAAAGGACCGTTTTTCTTAACGCAAAAAGCTTTGGCTATAATGAATGATGGCGGCGGAATCGTGAATATCTCTACCGGTTTGGCAAGATTTTCTTTTCCGGGTTATGCGGCTTATGCTTCTATGAAAGGTGCAATTGAAACTTTGACTAAATATCAGGCAAAAGAATTAGGCGAAAGAAAAATAAGAGCAAATGTTGTGGCTCCTGGTGCCATAGAAACTGATTTTGGTGGCGGAGTTGTTCGTGATAATGAACAATTAAACAAAAATTTAGCCGCACTAACCGCTTTAGGAAGAGTGGGTTTACCGGATGATATTGGCGGTGTTGTAGCTTTTTTATGTACCGAAGATGCACGTTGGGTAAACGCACAACGTATTGAAGTTTCTGGTGGAATGAATTTGTAATTCGATTTTAGTCCCCACTGAAATTAAATTAAACCCGACAGCTTTATCCTAAAATATTTGGATGAAATTGTTGGGTTCTTTTTTATATAGTAATCAAAATACTATTGACTGGTAACAATTTAATTCCACAAGCGTCTTATCTTAAACCAACCAAAGTATGAAACCGAAAAATTTTGAAACCTCTCCCCAATTTTATGCTAGAATAGCCGGATTACTATATTTAGTCATTATCATAACAGGTTTATTTGCCGAAGTTTTTGTTCGAAATAAATTAGTTATTTATGGAGATGCAACTGCTACAGCAAACAATATTATGCATTCTGAATTTTTGTGGAGATTAGGTATTAGCGCCGATTTAATTATGCAGATTTGCGATTTACCAGTAATGATCATACTTTATTATCTGCTCAAACCTGTAAACAAAAAACTTGCACTCCTCAATTTATCTTTTAATTTGATACAAACCGCAGTTTTGGCTGCCAACAAATTAAATCTTTTTGCAGCTTTATTCTTCTTAGGAAATTCAGACTATTTAAAACCCTTCAGTTCCGATCAATTGCATACATTATCTTATCTTTCTATAAATTTGCATGGTTACGGACTTGGAGTAGGTCTGATCTTTTTTGGATTTGTATGTCTGATTGAAGGATACTTAATTTTCAAATCAGATTATTTTCCAAAAATATTAGGCGTTTTAATGGCAATTGCCGGATTTTGCTATTTAATAAATAGTTTTTTATCCATTCTGGCACCAAAGCTTTCGAGTATTGTACTGTTGTTGCCTTGTATTGTTGCAGAATTAGGCTTTACATTATGGCTTATTTTCAGAGGAGTAAACTTCTCTATTTGGAAAGAAAAATTAGCATTTACTTAATTTTTAAATGTCCGGAGCAAGGCTAACGTAATGTATTTTAACCCCAGAGCACGCTAAGATTTCTCTCTATTAGTATCTGAAAAAACATAAAGTTCTCAAAGCTAAATTAATACAAAGTTTGACGCTATAATAAACTCGACAGGTTTTTCTGTCGGGTTTTTAAGCTTGAAAAGATTGCGCAAACCTTTGTCAAAGTTTAAAACTTTGACAAAGGTAGACACACAGTATGTCATTTCTAGCCCCGAGAGAAGTGGAAATCCTTTTGTGTAATAAAATGGAACAAAAGATTGAAACGTCCCGGGGCTTCAGGAGCGGGATTAGCTCCTAAAAAAACTTATCATTTTCGTTGGAAAAACAAAAACGATACTAAAATCAAAACCCGACAAGTTTTAAAAACTTGCCGGGTTTCTCATTTTCAAATATATTGAATTAGTAAGCGTTATTAGTCTTTTTGAATGATAACATCAAAACCACCATTTTTATCGAAGACAACATCATAAAATTTGGAATCTTTTATTATTCCAACTTCATAAGTTGTTTTGCTTTTATTGTCTACCACTACTGCAATCTCGCGAATTGCTTTTGCGGGGTAATTTTTTTTCAAATAAGCCTGTGCTTTTTGCGGAAGCTGGCTTAACGGAATTTCTAATTCGTATGCTTTTAAATTCCCCAGATTGTCATAAACTGCTAATGCTTTAGACGTTTTGGTGGCGTTGAACTTTCCTTCGTACCTGATTTCGTCATCATCATCTCCTACATACGTTAGTGTCCAAACTGCTGTTTTTCCTGGATATTCCTTCTGAAATTTTTCCAATACTATCGCTGTCGGTGTAACCACATTATTTGGTGTAATTACAGTTTGTGCCATTAAAAAGCTGCTATATAAAAAAACAAAAGTTAAAAATGCTCTTCTCATAAATCCAAATTTTACATTTAACATCATCTTTAAACAATAGTTAAAATTACACTTTTTTTAACAGGAAAAAAGAAGTTTTGTTCTAAAGTCTATTTTTTTAATCTATCAGATAATTCTCTTTTATAAGTAATACCAATCGGAAGCTTTTCATTTTTGATAATTACAAAGTCTTTTTCGGTAACATCAATTTTATCCAGAGCGACTATATAAGATTTATGAATACGCATGAAATTCTTTTCAGGAAGACATTTCTCAAATTCACTTGTTGTAATGGATGCCAGATAAGTTCGTTTTATCGTATGGAGTTTCACATAATTACCAAAACTCTGAGCAAACAAAAGCTGATCGAGTTCGATATCCATAAAATAGCCATCAACTTTTACACTAACAGAATTTACAATTGTTTCTTCTGTTTTTGATTTGACATTTTCTGCAGCAAAAAAACGATCAACGGATTTTAAAAACCTCGGAAAATAGATGGGTTTCAAAAGATAATCAATTACACCGTAATCGTAACTTTCAAGTGCAAATTCAGAATAAGCTGTGGTTAAAATCGTTTTTGGATGCGTTGGAAGAATTTTTAGCAATTCCATTCCTGAAATCTCCGGCATATTGATATCCAGAAACATCAGATCGACATGATTTTCGCGCAGATAATCCATTGCTTCAATGCCATTATAACCCTGAAAAACCAACTCTAATTGCGGATTTTGCTTGATGTAGTTCGCCAGCACATAATGCGCCGCCGGTTCATCATCTACAATTATACATTTTTTTGGTTCTTTCATTCTACAAGCTTTTTCAGTTGCAATTTCAAATCAACTATATAGGTATTTTTATCGTCCTGAATGTTTAATTTATAATCTTTTCCGTAAATCAGATTCAAACGCTCGATGGTATTTTTTAAGCCAATTTTTGTCGAAACAACATCTGCTTTTTTATTCGGAATTGAATTGACTACGTGCAAATGCAATAAACCATTTTCGACGGTAATAATTATGCGGACAAAACATTTTTCGATCGCGCAAGTTCCGTGTTTAAAGGAATTTTCTATAAAAGCAATCAACAGCATTGGCGAAACTTTATAGGCATTTTCGTTGTCGATTTTACAATCATATGTAATCTCGCAACGGTATCCTACGCGTTCTTTTTCGAGCTGTACATAACTGTTTATAAACTCTAATTCATCTTCAAGAGAAACACATTTTTTGTTATTGCTTTCAAGCTGATAACGCATTAACTGCGATACTTTCATGATCAGATCCGGTGTTCTGTCGGGAAATTCCAGACTAATTCCGTAAAGCGTGTTAAAGGTATTGAATAAAAAATGAGGATTCAATTGCCCTTTCAGTGAATTTAGTTGCATTTCGTTAAACAACAACGTTTCATTGGTTTGTTTTCTGTGAATTCTATAGAATTTAAACACAATTATCGGACTCAAAATACAAACTAATGTTCCTAAAACACTTGCAAATTGATAGACAAAACTTCGCTGATGCGAATTTTGATACAAACGCAAATTGATAAACATGTCTAACTTGGTAACTTCATATAAAATTATCGAAAAGACAACTACTCCAAATAGTGTTAAAAAAATATAAGTTATCGGGCGTCTTGTTTTGAAAAGTATCGGCAACAGGAAAAAACGGTTGAACTGCGCATGCATGTACAGGATGAAATAGAAAAATACACCCATTAAAATGGAAGTAAAAGAACTAAATAACATCCAGTCGTTTTTTAGCGTATATATAGTAAATGAAAAACCAACAACGGCAACTTCCTGCCACCATTTGTTATCCAATATGTTATCGAATTTTATGTTCATTTTTAAAACTTAAATAGTTTACAAATTAAGCACTAATTTTTAATTTCTGCTGGCAATAAATGACAAATTCAATTGGTCATTTATTATCGTATTACATCATTTAAGAAGGCTGATTTCCGCTTAAGAGAAATAATTTTGCGCTATAATTTCATACCACTAAATTTTATGTACTTCAGAAAAATTACTTTGTTAGTTTTCTTGATTTTTGCCAGTGGTAGTTATGCGCAAACCTTGTCTTTAAAAGAAGCTATAAAAACAGGTTTAGAAAACTACGGTTCTATCAAAGCAAAAAGCAATTACACCAATGCGTCACGCGAGAGTCTCAAACAATCAAAGCGTGATTATCTGCCAAATCTTAATTTATCGGCACAACAGGATTACGGAACCATCAATGGCCAAAATGGTGCTTTGTATGGTTTTAACGGTTTAGGAACTGCTTCTTCCGGACCAACTCTTCCGGAACAAAACTGGAATTCAGCTTTTGGAGCTTTATATTTAGTCAACATGAATTGGGACTTTTTTACTTTCGGAAAAACGAAAGAAAGAATCAATTTGGCTAAAGTAGACGTTCAGGCAAAAGAAAATGACTTGAAACAAGAGCAATTTCAGCAGGAAATTAAAATTTCTGCTGCTTATTTAAACTTGTTGGCAAGCCAAAGATTATTGATTTCGCAGCAAAAGAATTTAAGCCGCGCAGAAGTTTTCAAAAAGACAGCTGTTGCCCGGGTTAAAAACGGATTATTGGCCGGAGTCGATTCTACATTGGCTACAGCCGAAGTTTCTAAAGCCAAAATTGCCTTAAATCTGGCTAAGAATTCCGTAAAGGAACAAAACAGCAAATTAGTTGATTTGATGGGAGTTGCTCCTCAGGATTTTGTTACGGATACTTTGTTTGTAAACGATATTCCGAAACAACTTTTAACCGGAATTGCTTCAGATAGTTTACATCCTTTACTCCAATATTATAAAACAAGGATTGATTACAGCAATCAGCAGGTTAAATTATACAAGCGTTTTTATTATCCAACGATGAGTGCTTTTGGTATTTTACAAACTAGGGCTTCGGGATTTAATTCGGATTATGGATCTGATCAAAATTCTTTCAACAGAAATTATTGGGATGGTGTAAATCCGGATCGTACCAATTATTTGGTTGGAGTTGGAATTACCTGGAATTTGACTACTCCGTTCAGAATGAGCAAACAAGTAAGCGCTCAAAAATATGTTTCGCAAGGTTTACAGGAAGAATACAATCAGATTGACCGCGAATTAAAATCTCAATTGGCATTGGCTGATGATAAGATAAAAATCACACTTGACAATTTTGCCGAAGCGCCAATTCAGGTTGATGCTGCACAAAAAGCATACTTGCAAAAATCGACTTTATACAAAAACGGGTTGACCGATCTGACTGATTTAACGCAAACCTTATTTACTTTAAATCGCGCCGAAATTGATCGTGATATTGTCAACAATAATGTATGGCAATCGTATTTGCTAAAAGTAGCCGCAACGGGCAATTTTGACTTATTTATAAATGAATTTTAATTAGATCCTAATGAATTTAATACGTTTTGCACTCCGCAAACCCATCTCCATATTAGTATTGGTTGCGGGTCTATTTTTCTTCGGAATTGGTGCCATCAAGGACATTAAGGTAGATATTTTGCCTAAAATGAATTTGCCGGTTATCTATATTGCGCATCCTTTTGGAGGTTATACGCCAGACCAGATGGAAGCTTATTTTGCTAAAAACTATGTCAACATTTTACCTTTTGCAAATGGTGTAAAATCAGTTGAAACCAAGAATATCCAGGGGTTAATGATTATGAAATTAACCTATTATGAAAACACAAATATGGCGCAGGCTGCAGCCGAATTAAGTTCGCTTTCGAACAGGATTCAGGCGGCATTTCCTCCGGGAACACAGCCTCCGTTTATCATTCGTTTTGACGCTTCGTCTTTGCCAATTGGTCAATTGGTTTTGAGCAGTAAAATTAGATCAAATAACGAATTGCAGGATTTAGCCAACGTTTATGTTCGTGCCTCGTTTACTTCGATTCCTGGTTTACTTTCTCCTTCACCTTTCGGCGGAAGCCCAAGAACTATTGAGGTTAACGTAGATCCTGATTTATTGCGTTCGCACAATATGACACCGGACCAAATTGTTGAAGCGATTCGTGTAAACAACCAAACGGCTCCGTCAGGAAACGTGAGAATGGGCGATAAAAACTATATTACGCCAACGAATAATACGATTAGAGAAGTTAAGGATTTTGAGAATATTCCGTTGTTTAAAGGAAGCGTTCAAAACTTAAAATTAGGTGATGTTGCCACTGTAAAAGATGGTGCAGATATTACTGCTGGTTATGCTTTGGTAAACGGAAAACGTTCGGTTTATATTAGTATTGCAAAAGCCGGAGATGCTTCGACCTGGGATGTGGTTCAGAAATTAAAAGCAGAGTTGCCAAAAATTCAAAGCACACTTCCTGAAGATGTAAAATTATCTTATGAATTTGACCAGTCGGTTTATGTAATTAACTCCGTAAAAAGTTTGATTACGGAAGGTATTATCGGAGCGGTTTTAACCGGATTAATGGTTTTACTTTTCCTTGGTGACAGACGTGCGGCTTTAATTGTAATCTTAACGATTCCTATTTCGATTATCTCAGGAGTTTTATTCCTGAAATTATTCGGACAAACGATCAACTTAATGTCTTTAAGCGGATTGGCTCTTGCAATTGGAATTTTGGTGGATGAAAGTACGGTAACAATCGAAAATATTCACCAGCATCTCGATATGGGAAAACCAAAGGCGCTCGCCATTTGGGATGCCTGTCAGGAAATTGCCTTGCCTAAATTATTGATCTTGCTTTGTATTTTGGCGGTATTTGCTCCGGCATTTACCATGGTCGGGATTCCGGGAGCATTGTTCTTGCCATTGGCTTTAGCAATTGGATTTTCGATGGTAATTTCGTTTTTATTATCTCAGACTTTTGTTCCTGTAATGGCAAACTGGCTGATGAAAGGTCATGAAAAACACGAACACGGACCGGAAATTACTGATGACGAAGCCGAATTTAATAAGTGCGGATTAACACCTGAATCTGAGAAAGATTTGATTACTCAGAAAAAAGGATACGTAGAAAAAACAGATACTAATAATAACGGAAAAATTGGTGCTTTCGAGCGATTCAGAATCCGTTTTATGAGAACATTGGATCGATTATTTCCATTTAAAAAAGCAGCTGCTTTAACGTATTTAATTGTAATTACAGCTCTTGCCGTTGTGTTTATTTCTTTTATTGGAAAAGATGTTTTTCCAAAAGTAAATTCAAGTCAATTCCAGTTAAGAATGCGTGCTCCGGACGGAACACGTTTAGAAAGAACAGAAGAAAAAGCAATTGTAGTTTTGAAAGAATTGCAAAAAATGGTTGGAAAAGAACATATCGGAATTTCATCTGTATATGTGGGACAACACCCGTCGTTATTCTCGATTAACCCGATTTATTTGTTCATGGCAGGTTCGCATGAAGCCGTATTTCAGGTAAGTTTAAAAGAATATCACACGGATATGGATGACTTTAAAGACGAGTTTAGAGCCCGAATTAAAAAAGCACTTCCGGATGTAAAACTCTCTTTTGAACCAATCGAATTGACTGATAAAGTTTTGAGCCAGGGTTCTCCTACTCCAATCGAAGTTCGAATTGCAGGAAAAGATAAAAAACGAAATGAGCTTTATGCCAATCAAATTGTTGAGAAATTAAAGAAAATCTCTTATTTCAGAGACGTACAAATTGGTCAGCCTATTCATTATCCAGCGATGAATATTGATATTGACAGAACCCGTGCAGCCGAGTTGGGCGTTGACATGAACGATATATCACGATCATTAGTAGCATCGACTTCATCATCAAGATATACAGAGAAAAATACCTGGATCGACGAAAGAGCCGGATTATCATACGCCGTTCAGGTTCAGGTTCCTTTGAACCAGATGAAAAGCAAAACAGATATTGGAGAAATTCCGGTATTAAAAAATTCGCTTCGTCCGGTTTTAAGTGACGTTGCCAAAATTACACCGGGATTTGTAAGCGGTGAAAATGACAATTTAGGGGCTATGCCATACATTACCGTTACAGCCAACATTAGCCAAACCGATTTGGGTACGGCAGCAAAAGATGTGGGTGCAACAATCAATTCATTGGGCGAATTACCTAGGGGGTTATTCATAACTCCAATTGGATTAAGTAAAGTATTGGAAGAAACATTAAGTAGTTTACAATTTGGATTATTGGTTGCCATTTTTGTAATCTTCTTAATGTTAGCCGCTAATTTCCAGTCGTTCAAGGTTTCGCTGGTTATTTTAACCACGGTTCCTGCGGTGGTTTTAGGAGCATTATTAATGCTGACTATTACAGGATCAACGCTTAACTTACAATCGTATATGGGAATTATCATGTCTGTTGGGGTTTCGATCGCAAATGCCGTTTTATTGGTCACAAATGCTGAACAATTACGAAAACGAAATGGCAATGCACTAGAGTCGGCTCGTGAAGCTGCAGCCTTGCGTCTTCGTCCAATTATCATGACATCTGTTGCGATGATTGCAGGAATGCTGCCAATGGCAATTGGTCATGGCGAAGGTGGCGATCAGGTTTCTCCTTTGGGTAGAGCCGTAATTGGCGGGTTATTATTTTCGACTTTTGCCGTATTGCTAATTCTGCCGCTTATCTTTGCATGGGCACAAGAACATACAACAACACAATCTGTTTCTCTGGATCCTGAAGACGAAGAAAGCATCCATTATATCTCATCATTAAAATCAGAAAATGAAAAAAAATAAAATAATACAATCGACCGCATTATTTTTTACAGCAGTATTTTTATTAAGCAGCTGTAATTCGAATAAAAAAGAAGAAACGCCTGTTGCAGAATTAGAACCTAAAACAGAAACGTTTCTTTTAGAGAAAGAAAAACTAACAACAGAACTGCGTTTACCAGCCGAATTAACCGGTTTTCAACAAGTAGATTTATATGCTAAAGTAAGCAGTTTTGTAAAAGTTTTAAAAGTTGATATTGGTACAAAAGTTAAAAAAGGGCAGCTTTTAATCGTTTTGGAAGCGCCGGAAATCAGCTCCCAATTGGCTGCTGCCGAATCAAGATTAAAATCGATGGAAGCTATTTATGCCACCAGCAAAAGTACTTACAACCGTTTGTATGAAACAAGCAAAGTTGAAGGAACAATTTCTAAAAATGACCTGGAAATGGCAAGCGGAAAGAAAAACTCTGATTACGCGCAATATCAGGCGGCAGTTGCAGGTCATAAAGAAGTGTCGATTATGAGAGGTTATCTTGAAATTCGTGCTCCTTTTGACGGCGTTGTGGCTGCAAGAAACGTTAATTTAGGAACCTTTGTTGGTCCTGCAGGAAAAGGTTCAGATTTGCCTTTACTGACGATTCAGCAACAAGATAAATTGCGTTTGGCCGTTTCTGTTCCTGAGCTTTACACCGGATATTTACATGAGGGTGACGAAATGAATTTTAACGTAAAATCATTACCTGAAAATTTTAAAGCTAAAATTACCAGAATGTCCGGAGCTTTAGATTTGAAACTAAGATCTGAAAGAGTCGAAATGGACGTTCAGAACACTAAAAAAGATTTATTACCCGGAATGGTTGCCGAAGTTATGTTACCGCTTAACGCGAAAGACAGCACATTTGTAATTCCAAAATCAGCTTTAGTAAGTTCTGCCGAAGGAACTTTTGTGATTAAAGTAGTAAACCACAAAGCAACAAGAGTAAACGTGAAAAAAGGAAGAGAAATCGACGATAAAATCGAAATTTTCGGAGATTTAAACCTAAAAGATAAACTGGTAAAAATTGCCAGTGAAGAAACTAAGGAAGGCGATATCATAAACGAATAACCTGCGTTTAGCTTTCATTTTAGTGATTACCAAAAACTGTACGCCATTAAATGCGGCATTCAAAAATCAGAAATGATCAGAGAATGTAGATCAAAATTTGCCTTAAGGACGGTGCTTTAAAAGTATCGTCCTTTTTTTTATCAAAAACAGGTATAAATACGTGCTTATTTACATCTACTTATTAATATTTTTGAAATAATAATTTTACTCAAAAAACATAGCATTTTAATATTCTCTTACATCTGTAATGTTTTTTAAGTGTTGCAAAATTATAATTATAATGATAAAATTAATGTATGGCAAAACCTAGAATTTTCATTAGTTCAACATTTTATGATCTTAGACAAGTTCGTTCAGATCTTGATATTTTCATTGAAAATTTGGGTTATATACCTGTCAGAAATGAAGAAGGCGATATACCATATGGTAAAGATGATGCATTAGAGGAATACTGTTATAAAGAAATTAAAGCTGTCGATATTCTGGTATCTATTATTGGTGGAAGATTTGGATCTGAATCTAGAAAGAATAATTCTTCAGTTTCACAACTAGAATTAAAAACAGCTCTGAAAGAAAATAAACAGGTCTATATATTTATTGAAAAAAATGTACTATCTGAATATGAAACCTATCTTTTGAATAAAGATAATGTCACGATGAAATATAAATACGTTGATGATACAAGAATTTATCAATTTATAGAAGAAGTTAAAAATCTTAATGCAAATAATAACATAAAAGGTTTCGAAATAGCTTCTGATATTTCCAGATATCTAAAAGAACAGTTTGCAGGTTTGTTTCAAAGATTTTTGGAGGAACAAACAAGAGTTAAAGAAGTCAGTTTGATCAGAAATTTGGAGAAAACTGCTCAAACTTTAAATAAACTTGTGAATTTTTTAAGCGATGAAAATAAAGGACAAGCAGAAGAAATTAATAAAATTTTAATGATAAATCATCCTTTAATAGAAACTATAAGAACTGAATTGTCTGTTCCGTATAATTTTTATATCGAAGGATTTTTAGATATGAAGGAGTTATTAGAAGCACGAGGATTTAAACAAGTTGAATTATTACCGTGGGATCTAAATCTTCACATGTCAGAATTTACCAGAACTGTTAATAGAAAAAAACAAATTCTACATATATCAGATGCTTTGTTTGATGATGATAAGAAACTGAAATTTATTAAACGAACAGAATGGAATAATGATTTTTTTAAATTAAGCGAAGTTGAAGAGATAGTAGAAGAGGATGATTTGCCTTTCTAATAAAAATTAAAAATTATGAGAAATAAAATTTATACTGTTTTTGATGGTGATACAGATATCCACTATTTCTATTTGATGAAAGCTTGGACAAATAATGAGAATTTCAATTTTGAAATTAAAGATGCACACGATCTAAATTATGCAAAAGACACAAGCATGGAAGAAAGTATAAAAGCTCAACTTAGAATACGTTTAGAAAATTCTAAAGCTATTATTTTACTAGTTGGCGAAAAAACAAAATATCTGCACAAATTTGTAAAATGGGAATTAGAATATGCTTTAAGAAATAAATTACCAATTATTGCTGTAAATTTAAATAATCAGCGAAGTAGAGATTTGGATAGATGTCCAGCAATAATTAGAGACGAGTTGGCAGTACATGTTTCTTTTAACCATAAGATTATAAAATATGCTCTTGATTACTGGCCAGATTCATATAGTAGGCTATCAAAACTTGGAGAAACAGGAGCAAGATATTATCCAGATAATATCTATAAAGAATTAAGTCTTTAATAATGAGTAAATTACTTAATATATTCGTCTATTCATTTTTATTTAATTACAATAAAGAACGAGTAATAAATATACTGATTACTTTTTTTGGATTTATTGGATTCATTTGGACAATTATTGAATGCTCGACGTGGTTGTTTTCAGAATCTGATTATCCACAGGAATTAAGAATTTTTATTCAAAAAAATTTAAAAACGTTTTTAGTAATAATTTTAATTTTAAGTGTTATTCGTCATCGCAGAAAGCTAAAAATTGAAAAAAAATTTACTAATACCGATTTGAAGGTAGTTGTAGAATTTTGTGATATTTTTAAGCAAGAAGGAGCTATAATTATTCCTGTGAGTGATACTTTTGATAATGATATTCCTAATGGTTTAGTTAATAAAAGAACTGTACATGGTCAATTCATTGAGAAATTTTACTCTTCAAATATTGGATCTTTGAATGGTGAAATAGCCCGAAATCTTCAATTAGTTGGAGCAAATCCAATTGAAACTAATAATAATCTTAAAGGAAATAAAAATCGATATGAAATAGGTACGGCATGCTCTATAAAATTAAATAATGATAAATATTTTTATTTAAGTGCTCTTAGTTTTATGAAAGAAACTGGGAATGTGGAAATGAGATCAGAATATCTTTATGATTTTTTATCGAAAACTTGGGATTTTATTCCGAATCACGGTGAGTATCACGACGTTGTAAATATTCCTGTCATTGGTACGGGATTACATAGACTTCCTGCAAATCATACTAATCAATTTATAGTTAATGAAATTGTAAATTCTTTTTTTGTTACATCTAAAGTCCAGACATTTTGTAAAACTTTAAGAATTTGCCTTCATCATAAAAACTACAAACTTTATAATTTTGAAAATTTAAATATCTTATTTTGCCATATTGATAATTATCTAAATAGATGATTTTGGTTAGAAATAAACCCGCTCTTCGAAGTGCTCTCATAAACAAAAGCCAACTTTGGACGCATTGCGAGGAAACATTTCAACTATTACAAATTCACTCCAGAGCTGTTCGAAGTTCTCCCAACTTTGTATACATCCCTATATTTCATTCCTATCAGATTTGCAATGTCTCATTGTAACGTGTACGAAGTCCGGAGACCTCGCAAAGCATAAATAATTAAACTAGCGATTACAAAAAAATGCAAGACCAAATTGGTCTTGCATTTTTTATAACATGAAACCATCTTCTTAAACAGTCTGACGCTCGTGTTTTCCTTCTTTAATTTCTTCCACCATTTTTTTATTAAAAGCGGGCAAATCATTCGGGTTTCGGCTGGTTACTAATCCGTTGTCTACGACTACTTCTGAGTCTTCCCATTGTGCTCCGGCATTTATCAAATCGTTTTTAACAGAGAAGAACGAAGTTACTTTTCGACCTTGCAAAACATCAGCATCTACCAGAATTTGAGGTCCGTGACAAATAGCTGCTACTGGTTTTTTACTTTCAAAAAAAGAACGTACAAAATTTACTGCAGCTTCTTCTCTTCTCAATAAATCAGGGTTTATAACTCCTCCAGGAAGAACCAAAGCATCGTAATCTGCTTCATTTGCCTGATCTAATACTACATCAACATTATATTCCTTGCTCCAATTCCCGTCTTTCCAGGATTTGATAGTTCCTGATTTCAAACTGACGATATCTGCATTCCAGCCTTGCTCTTCGAGATAGGCTTTAGGAGATGATAATTCTGATTCTTCAAAACCGTTTGTGGCTAATATGGCTATCTTTTTCATAATTTTAAGTATTTAAAACATTATTAATTTTGATTTACTTAAAATTAGTAATTACAAACAACGAGTTAAAACAGAACATGTTAAACCTTTCTTTAATAAAAGTTAATTAATTGACTTCCAAATTTTTATGAAAAATTAAATTGAAATTATATAAAAAGCATTTCAATTTGCTTTAGTATTTTATAGGATGAATGCTAAGAATTAATTGTATAGATTAGTGAATACGAAAATAAAAAGACATTTCAGGAAAACGAGAAATACCAATTATGAAGTAAAAAGAGAATAGCTTTGATTTTTTTTTTCTCTTTTGCAAGAATAATAAAAAACATCTAAAAAGTTGTATGCTGTACAAACTCTACCGACTTTGCACACATTGCAATAATCAATTTCAATTATTGAAATTCTTTTACTTTATTTGTGTTTATCAAAAAGGAAATAATTATCAGTTATCTGAAAACACACTTGAATATAATATGAAAACAAAAAAATGGAAATTTAAAAAATCAAGATTAATAATTCCTATTCATTGAATTTTATGGCTGATAGTATTGAAGATTGGGAAGAAAAACGAAAAATTTATTTAGCCGTAGCCGCAATTTCTCTTCTTATTGGATTATATTACTTTATCAAAAGTAAATGATGGAAGCTACATCATAAAACCATCAGAACTTCAAGTTTATGAAAATCTAATAACTTCTGCTGGACCTAAATTCAAAGAAACAAAAGGGAAACATAGCAGAAAATGGATAGAATTTCAATGTATAAATAACAAAACCACTTTCGAAATTGCAAGTTATGATTATAGATGCGTTACGGACGATGAAATATTAAATGAAATAAAAGTCGGAGATACAATTTCAATTTCAATTTTGAACAAAGATATAGCTGATTTTGATAGAGAAACTTCCTGTGAAATTCACTCGCTTATAAAAAATAATAAAGAATATCTAGACATTAAATGCAGAAATAAAAAAGATAATAAAGATGGAGAAATGGGATTTACAATTTTATTTGCAATATTTATTATGGCAGGAATAGTATGTTCTTTCTCTGAAAAACCTGTTTTTTTTGATCATGTAGATCCAAGAGTTATAATTTGTGTTATAATAATTATACTTTTTTTTTATTTCCATATAAATTGAAACAAACATTACCTGAAGAAATCATATTACTTTAGATCTATTTCTAAACCTAAAACCGAGCCAATAAAAGCATGGATACAATTCTAACCCTTTTCGGAATAATGATGGTTATTCTTTTTCTAGTTCCTTTTATCGCAATTGCATTTTTAATTTTTTACGTTATTAAAAGATCAACTGCAAAGAAAACACCTCAATTTTTACAAAATGAAAAAGTAGAAATGGAGACCAAAGTAAATGAATTAAAAAAAGACATTGAAAACTGGAAAAATTATACGCCGGAGGATATAACGAATTATATGACATACTCCTTTAGAAAATCAATGTCAAATCGATTAACCGGACATATTTATTCCAGAGATAATTCACCAATTATAGCGTTCCAGAGAATTGACAGAGGACTTTATGCGAATGCCAGAATAGTGGCCTGTACTACTGATTTTAAACTTTATATTGAATATTATAACAATGAAAAATTATTCTTTTTTGATGATGTGTATTTAGGTAAAGTAATAAATGATTCCGTTTTGGTAGATCCTCTACACAAACAAATTGGGAGTTGTAATCGTGATAAATCCAATAATCAGGCTAGCTATACGATAGAACTTCATTCCAAAAAAATAGCGGAAATAAACAAAAATGCAGACCGGAAAAGCATTGTAAAAAGACGGTATTATAAGCCTTCTTCGCATGGCAGTGACTTTAAAACTGGTCTGGGTTTAAGAGAAGTTGGGCCATCTTATTCATTAGTAAATTCAATTGATACGAAAGATAATGAGGAATTAAAATGGGTAATTGCACTTGCAATATTTGAATGCGTTTATTACGGATTTGATTTTACTTCTTAAAGTTTCATAAAGATATTCTTCTGCTACGGAAGCGTCTTGTTCATAAACACAAAAACAGTTGCGATATCATAAAAAAAACCTCGATTTTACTAAAATCGAGGTTTTTTAGTTATTTATAATTCTAAAAGAAAATCCTATTCCACATCCAAATAAGGATTCAAAACTTCGGCTAATTCATTGAGCCAATAAAAGCTGTTTTCTAAGTTGACGATTTGGTTTTGAAGGGTTTCATGTTCTCTCAGAACTCCTAAAGCAAGGATATAATTGGCTTGCCTTATTGCTTTTGCCATTCCTTCTGGCTCTATGGTATTTCTGAAAAAATTAATAAGCCTGATTTCGGCTTCTTTTGAAAGGGTGTTTGTACTCATAATTGTGAAGATTTAAGAATAAAAACCCTCATGCATTAGCAGTCTTACGCTTCTTCACGGCGTCAAAGCCCTTTCGGAACTTTACTACATAGCACAAGGGCAATTTTATTTTGTTCTAAATGTGAAGATTTAAGAAACACAAATATAAAGGAAATACCTATATAATAATCTTTTTCTTACAAATTTTATTGTTTTATAATTTCTTTTTTAAGATTCAAAATGTAATCAATAAAATGATAGACATGAAAATTAAGCTAAAGGTAATAGAATAAATCTTCTTATGAAAACGAATGTCCTAGCCCTGATGGGAGGGAAAATCCTTTTGTGCTGGTCCCGAGGCTTCGGGAGGCACAAAAGATTGGAAGGACAGCAGGAAATAGCTTCAAATTAAAATTAAATTCCAAATTATCTTTTTTAATCGTACTTTAGTTTATTAATTAAAAACCTAATAATCAGAAATTTACAAACAAAATAATAGACAATATTGACTTAAAATTTAAACAATATGGAAGACTTATTAAAAACAATTTTAGGAAGTTCTATAATTACAACCATTTTGACCAGTGCTATTGTCTATTATTTTCATAAGAAAACAGAAAGAAATAATGCTGAAATCAAACATGAATTTGATCGAATGGCACGAATACAAAGTACTGACTTTGAATGGCAAAAACAAACTACGGAACTTCTTGGACAGGTTTATACCCATTTGAACCGAACCCGGCTTGCGTTTGAAAATACGTATTCGAAACTAAAAAAGTATGACGCTAACTTTGAAGATGAAATTATGTATACATCGAACAAAAAGGTACGTGACATTCTTTTAGAAAACGGACATCACATACCACCGGAATTGTTAAGTGAAGCTTCGAAATTAATTGAGCATTATGACGCCTGGCTTATTAAATATCACACGATAAGAAAAGTTAATAATGATCAATCTACAGTTAAAATTTACGTTGGCCCTGACGGACTTGGATTTCCTGATCAGGCTGAAGGAATGTTTAAGGAAAAATATGAAGAAATGTTTCAGAGCATTAGGGTTGTTAAATTTTAAATTTCAATAAAATAAATTCCAAATTCTAAGTTTTACGTGTGTTTCATTAAAGTTTTAGTTTTCATAAGCCTTCGACTTCGCTCAGGGTGACAATTGAGTTTATACAAAACTTTGCGCTTTTGCTACTTTGCGAGATTATCTTTTATTACAAAGCTCTTCGACTACTGAGCGCAACAATAAAATAATCAAAAAAAACTTAAAATTTTGCGACTTAGTGAGTTTGTGGCATTATTTCAAAAATAATCATCAAAATATTTGCGAAACCGAATAGTTGCGCATATATTTGCAACCGATTGGCTTCTCAATTAAAAATTAAAGAATATGAGACGAGATATTTTTCAGGCAATTGCTGACCCAACAAGACGGTCCATTATTACTTTAATTGCCATGCAGGCCATGACGCCAAACGCTATTGCGGAGAATTTTAATACGACGCGGCAATCTGTTTCTAAACATCTCAGAATACTAACAGAATGTGAATTGGTAAAACAAGAACAAAAAGGAAGAGAAATTTACTATTCACTTAAAATTGAAAAAATGAAAGAGATTGATAAATGGATAAAACAATTCAGGGAAATTTGGGAAACTACTTTTAACCAACTTGACGATATATTATTAACACTTAAAGAACAGAAAAAATGAAAAAAGATTTGCTATTTGATTTTACCGTTGACAAACCATCAAAAACGGTATTTATAAAAAGAGAATTTGATGCAGAACTTCCGCTGGTTTGGGATGCGTTTACCAAAGCTGAAATTCTTGATCAATGGGTTGCGCCAAAACCTTATACCGCTAAAACAAAACATATGAATTTTGAAGTTGGCGGACGACGATTTTATGCTATGGTTGGTCCGGAAGGACAAGAACGCTGGGCGGTTCAGGAATATACTTCGATTACGCCAAAAACGAATTTCAAGATGTATAATGCGTTTGCTGATGAAAATGAAAATAAAGAATTGCCAGGTTCTGACTGGGATTATACTTTTAGCGAACAAAACGGCATTACAGAAGTAAATATTACTATTGTAAATGAATCGCTGGAACGTATGGAGAAACTGATTGAAATGGGCTTTGTACAAGGCTTTAAAATGACTATTGATAACTTAGAAAAAATATTGGAAACGTTGTCTCAAAAATAATCTTGGGACTATTAACAATCTAAAAACTGGAAACTATGGCACTTATTAATCCTTTTATCCATTTTAACGGAAATGCCGAAGAAGCATTTACATTTTATAAATCGGTTTTTGGCGGAGCATTTACAAAGATTAGCCGGTATAAAGAAATATCGAGTGCTGAATATCCTATACCTGAAAATGATGCTAACAAAATCATGTATATCGCTTTATCTGTTGGTGATCGCAACATCTTAAAAGGTGGCGACGCTATGGAAGCTATGGGAAAAGTAACAGAAAATGATAACAGATATACTATTTCCATTAGCGCAGAAACCCAGGATGAAGCTGATAAATTATTTAACGGACTTTCGGAAAACGGTAAAATTGAAATACCAATATCTTACGGTCCGTCGGGTGTGTATTTTGGAATGTTTGCTGACCAATTTGGCGTTCATTGGATGGTGGATTTTGATCCGAATTCTTAAATGAATAAGCATTTTTGCTCGAAAGAAATAAAAAAGGGCCATTGGGCTGGATAAATTTTGTAGAGCTGGATTTTAATCCGTTGCGATGTTTAAACTGGACTAAAGTCCAGCTCTACAATATGAATCATTCCTTCGGAATTTTATAATCTATTCGGATAAATCATCAAAATGATCTTAAATCGAAAAAAGAGCCGTGGGCTCGATGTATTTTGTAGGGCTGGATTTTAATCCAGTCCTACAATATGAATCATTCCTTCGGAATTTTATAATCTATTCGGATAAATCATCAAAATGATCTTAAATCGAAAAAAGAGCCGTGGGCTCGATCTATTTTGTAGGGCTGGATTTTAATCCAGCCCTACAATATGAATCATTCCTTCGGAATTTTATAATCTATTCGGATAAATCATCAAAATGATCTTAAATCGAAAAAAGAGCCGTGGGCTCGATCTATTTTGTAGGGCTGGATTTTAATCCAGCTCTACAATATGAATCATTCCTTCGGAATTTTATAATCTATTCGGATAAATTATTAAAATGATTCTGAAATCAAAAAAGAGCCATCGGCTCGATCAATTTTGTAGGTCCGGATTTTAATCCAGCTCTACAATATGAATCATTCCTTCGGAATTTTTATAATCTATTCGGATAAATTATTAAAATGATTCTGAAAATCAAAAAAGAGCTATCGGCTCGATCAATTTTTTAGAGCCGGATTTTATCTGGTTTAACATAAATACGAATTATCATTTTTATCATTTTTTAATGAAAAAACGAAACCTCTCACCTAGCCCCGATGGAAACGGCATCCTTTTATGTGGTCCCGAAGCTTCGGGACACCATAAAAGATATAGTGAACAGCGGGACAAATGGTCTTAAAAACACGAAAATTATTTGCTCCTGAAAAAAAAAGCTTCAATAATCCTTTATAATCAAAGGCTTTCGGAGGTTTTTTATATTTGTCTATACAACAATAAGAAAATATTATAATTAAAATATACCGTAATTGAAAAAACAGTCATACATTTGCCTAACGGTGTTAGATTATTTAATACTCATATAAAATGGCAAGTAAAGATCGTATATTAAGACAAAAAGAAGAGACAAGAAGTAACATTCTTGAGGCTGCTTATGCTATCGTCAAAGAAGAAGGATGGCAAGGTTTGAGTATGAGAAAGATTGCTGACAAAATTGAATATACTGCTCCTATCATTTATGAATATTTCTCTAACAAAGACGCTATTCTAAATGAATTGACTGGTAAAGGTTTTATAAAATTATCTAAGGAACTTCAAAGTGCCAAAGCTAAATTTGAAAAACCCGAAGATCAAATCGAAGCGATGTGGATGGCATATTGGGATTTTGCTTTTACTGATACCGAAATGTATCAGGTAATGTTTGGTGTGCAAATGAACTGTTGCTCTCAACAATGTTCTGCTGCCGAAGCTCCATATAAATTATTTACTGCTGTGATTGCTGAAATTATGAAAAACAGTAATCCGAGCCCGGAAGTAATTAAACAAAAATATTTTACTTTCTTTTCTGTTATTCACGGTTTGATCGCGATTAACATCATCAACAGAAGCGAAGTAATGGAAACTATCAACAATCAAATCCTGAAAGATGCGATTGGCGGAATCATAAAATCAATACAATAAAAAAATTTCATTTTAACTTAACAGTGATAAATGATTTAATGGGTAAATTTGAAAATCCTTTTTTTTACAACTTTACTTAACGGTGTTAGAAAATTTAATTAAGTAATATAAGGGCTTTTTTTGATTCATTACTTAACACTGATAAATAATTTAATACCGATTTATAATACATAATTCGAATGTATCATTATATGGAATTTTGCATCAATTTACTTAACAACGTTAGAAAATTTAATAGACTTAAATATGAATACCACTACCACTATAAATAAAATTTTAAATCGAGAAAATGTCCAACAAATTAAAACCAATATTAAAATGAAAAATGTAATTATAACCAGTTTTATTCTTGCGCTTGTACTTAGCAGTTGTGCAGATAAAGCGCCAGCTCCAATAGCTGCGGCACCTGTTTTGCCTGTATTATCTATAACAAGTGAAAATACGATTACGGATGCAGAATATCCGGCTTCGATACAAGGAACTGTAGATGTAGAAATTCGTCCGCAAGTAAGTGGAAACCTTGACAGAGTTTTGGTAGATGAAGGTGCTTATGTATCAAAAGGGCAATCTTTATTTAAAATAAACGAACGTCCTTTTCGTGAGCAATTAAACAATGCTTTGGCAAGCCTTCATGCTTATGAAGCTGCTTTGATCAACGCGCAGTTAGAAGTTGATAAATTAACTCCTTTAGTACAAAATAAAGTAGTTTCTGATTATCAGTTAAAATCGGCTAAGGCTTCTCAAAAAATTGCTGCTGCTAATATCGAGCAGGCAAAAGCAATGGTAGAATCTGCCAGAATTAATTTAGGATATACAAATGTAACGGCTCCAGTTAGCGGTTATATCGGAAGATTGCCTAAAAAACAAGGAAGTTTAGTTTCTGCATCTGATGTTGAAGCTTTAACAACACTTTCAGATGTGCATGAAGTTTTTGTTTATTTCTCATTGGGAGAAACAGATTTCATCAACTTTAAAGCGCAATACGCAGGAAATACACTTGGAGATAAAATCAAAAAATTACCTCCGGTTTCTTTAATATTAGCTGACGATAATGCTTATCCTCAAACCGGAAAAATCGATATGGTCGATGGTCAGTTTGATAAAAATACGGGTGCTATTACTTTAAGAGCAACTTTCCCAAATGCAAACGGAACCTTACGTTCTGGAAACACAGGAAAAATTCGTTTAGGTCTTCAACATGATGATGCTATTTTGGTTCCACAATCGGCTACGGTAGAAATGCAGGATAAAGTTTTCGTTTTCACTGTTAGCAAAGACAACAAAGTAACTAAAATGCCTATCACAGTTGTGGGTAAAAGCGGTACAAACTATCTGATTAAAGATGGTGTAAAATCTGGCGACCAAATTGTTTTAAGCGGTATCGACAAACTTCAGGAAGGTCAGGTTATTCAGCCTGAAAAATCAACTGCTAAAGTTGCCCAAATAATTAATAAAAAATAATTTTTACGAAAATGTTCAAAATATTTATACAGAGACCCGTACTGGCAACCGTTATTTCCATTTTATTGGTAATATTAGGTATACTAGGTCTTACAAAATTGCCTTTACAACAGTTTCCTGATATTGCACCGCCATCGGTTTTGGTAACGGCGGTTTATCCGGGAGCGAACGCAGAAACGGTTTTGCGTTCTGTTGCCCCTTCGCTTGAAGAATCTATAAATGGTGTTGAGAACATGACGTACATGAGCTCAACTGCAAGTAACGACGGTACATTAGCCATTACAGTTTTCTTTAAATTAGGAACTGATGCTGACCAGGCTGCTGTTAACGTTCAAAACAGAGTTGCTCAGGCAACAAGTCAATTGCCTGCAGAGGTTGTTCAGCAAGGTGTAACCACTGCAAAACAACAAAACAGTTTTATCATGGCGATTGGTATGTATACCGATGATGAAGCGAAATACGACCAGACTTTTGTTGCCAATTATGCACAAATTAATATTATACCGGAGATTAAACGTATTCCCGGAGTTGGTGCAGCCAGTATTTTTGGTGGTGTAAAAGATTATTCGATGAGAGTTTGGTTGAACCCAACTCAAATGTCTACTTATAATGTTACGCCAAATGAAGTTATGGCAGCTATTCAGGACAAAAGTTTAGAAGCTGCTCCGGGTAAATTTGGAGAAAGAAGTAAAGAAGTTTTCGAATATGTAATTAAATACAAAGGAAAACTAACCAAACCAGAAGATTATCAAAATATCGCCATTCGTTCGAATGCTGATGGTTCTGTTCTTCGTTTAAAAGATGTCGCAAGAGTTGAACTTGGCGCTTATTCTTATAACAGTTTAACACGTTTAAATGGTAAAAAAGGAATTGTAATTGGCGTTATTCAGTTAGCGGGTTCAAATTCAAATGATATTCAGGTTGCGATTAACAAATTGATGGTTAAAGCCTCAAAAGATTTTCCAACTGGTATAAAACACAATATTTTCTATAGCACAAAAGTATCATTAGATCAATCGATCGATCAGGTAAAACATACTTTATTAGAAGCTTTTATATTGGTATTTATTGTAGTATTTATCTTCCTGCAAGATTTTAGATCAACATTAATTCCGGCCATTGCTGTACCTGTAGCAATTTTAGGAACGTTCTTCTTCATGCAATTATTCGGATTTTCGATCAACCTTTTAACGCTTTTCGCTTTAATTCTGGCGATTGGTATTGTGGTCGATGATGCCATTGTGGTCGTCGAAGCCGTGCACGCAAAAATGGAGCACAAACATTTGTCTCCAAAAGTAGCGACACATGAAGCAATGCACGAAATAACGGGTGCTATTATCTCGATTACGCTGGTAATGGCTGCTGTATTCCTGCCGGTTGGTTTTATGGAAGGCTCAACAGGAGTTTTCTATCGTCAGTTTGCTTTTACGATGGCAATTGCAATTGTAATTTCAGCAGTAAACGCTTTGACTTTAAGCCCTGCCCTTGCCGCTTTATTCTTAAAAGATAATCACGCAGCAGGTGAACACGGAGATGCTCCGTACCAAAAAAGAGGATTTAAAGAAAAATTCTTTACCGGATTCAACAACAGTTTTAATGCTTTAACCAACCGTTATGTTGGCGGATTAAAATTCTTAATTCGCAATAAATGGGTTAGTTTAGGAGGATTAGCTATAATCACTTTTGCTACTGTTGTAATGGTTAAAACAACTCCTGCAGGATTTATTCCAACAGAAGATCAAGGATTTATAGCAATTGCTGTAAACACGCCTTCCGGAACATCATTAGACGGAACTCAAAAAGTAATGACTCAGGCCGAAAATACTTTAAGAGGTTTAGACGCTTCACGATTTGTAACTGCAATTTCTGGTTTCAACTTATTGACAAACTCTACAAGTCCATCTTCTGCAGTTGTTTTCGTATTGCTTAAACCAAATGAAGAACGCGGAAATGTTAAAAATATTGATGAAATAATGAATGAAGTTCGTGGCAAATTAGGCACGATTTCAGGAGGTAGTTTCTTCGTATTTAGTTTTCCAACCGTTCCGGGTTTCAGTAACGTAGAAGCTTTAGATTTGGTTCTTCAGGATAAAACGGGTGGTAAACTGGATAAATTTAGTGGAATCTCTCAAAATTTTATTGGTGAATTAATGAAACGTCCGGAAATTGCTGTAGCATTTACGAGTTTTAAAGCCGATTATCCTCAATTGCAATTGGATATTAACGATGCAAAAGCAGATCAGTTAGGTGTTAAAGTAAAAGATATTCTGCAAACTATGCAGGCGTATTTTGGTAGTGCACAAGCATCTGACTTTAATAGATTTGGTAAATATTACCGAGTTGTTGTTCAGGCAGATATCGCTGACAGAGCTGATCCTTCATCGATCGATCGTGTTTCTGTAAAAAACAAAAATGGCGAAATGGTTCCGTTAAATACATTGGTTAAACTAACTCGTATTTATGGTTCAGAAACCGCTTCGAGATACAACTTGTTTAACTCAATTTCGATTAATGCCATTCCGAAACCTGGATTTAGTTCCGGAGATGCCATTAAAGCAATTCAGGAAGTTGCAGCACAACAATTACCTGCCGGTTATGGATATGAATTCTCAGGACAAACCCGTGAAGAAATTTCTTCAGGAGGTCAGTCGGCAACAATTTTCTTACTGTGTTTGATATTCGTCTATTTCTTACTTGCCGCACAGTATGAAAGTTACATTTTGCCTTTAGCAGTAATCTTATCAATACCTGCAGGTATATTTGGAGTATTCGTGGCGATTGGTTTAACAGGAATCGAAAACAACATTTATGTACAAGTTGCCCTTGTCATGCTGATTGGGTTGCTGGCCAAAAATGCCATTTTGATTGTCGAGTTTGCCGTCCAGAAAAGAAAATCAGGTCAGGCGTTAGCAAGAGCTTCAATAGATGCGGCAAAATTACGTTTACGACCAATTATCATGACCTCATTAGCTTTCGTAGTTGGATTAATCCCTATGATGAGCGCAACAGGTCCATCAGCTCAGGGTAACCACTCTATTAGTATTGGTGCCGCAGGAGGTATGATTTCAGGAGTAATTCTTGGGTTGTTAATCATCCCGGTTTTATTCATCGTATTTCAACATTTACAAGAAAAGGTTTCCGGAAGACCGGCAGCCGTAATTCATAACGAAGAAGAAAAATAAAAATGGAAAATTATATAACGACAATCCTGGTGACCATCATTTTTGGCATCGCATATATATCGTACAAAATCTCTAAAGATCTGGAATCCAGAAAAGATACTTGTACAGAAATCTAATGACAACATATAAAATGAAAAAGTATATAACCAAAATCGTGATGGTCGCTATTTTGATCACCACATTAATATCCTGTAAAGTTTCGAAGGATATTGAAACTCCAAAAGATGCATTTCCTGAGAATTTCAGGAATGCATCGGTTTCAAAAGATACTACTAGTATTGGAGATTTGGAGTGGAAAAATTTCTTTACAGAAAAAGATATTATTCAATTGATTGATAGCGCTGTAACGAGAAACAACGATTTGCAAATCGCAACAAAAAATATCGAAATTGCACAATACAGATTCACACAATCAAAATGGGGAAATGTTCCTCAGGTAAATTTAGCTGTAACAGCAAGTACAAGCAATCCGTCTGATAATAGTTTTACAGGAAAAAATTTAAGTCAGGCTTTAGGCCAAAAACATATTGACGATTATTCTGCCGGAGCAACACTTTCGTGGGAAGCAGATATTTGGGGTAAAATCCGCAGTCAAAAACAAGGAGCTTATGCAGGTTATCTTCAGTCAGCAGAAGTTAAAAAAGCGTTGCAGACTAATATCGTTGCCAATGTTTCTAAAGGATATTACAATCTTTTAATGTTAGATGCACAATTAGATATCGCAAGACAAAACCTGAAATTAAATGATAGCACAACAAGCATTATCAAATTAAAATATGATGCTGGTCAGGTAACTTCATTAGCGATTCAACAATCAGAAGCACAGAAATTAAATTCGGCACAATTGATTCCGTTATTAGAACAAAATATTGCCATTCAGGAAAATGCTTTAAGCGTTTTGACTGGTTCTTTTCCGAATTCAAAACAAAGAAGCATTAAATTGAGTTCAATTGAAGTAAAAAATAATGCCGCTGTCGGAATTCCATCTTCATTAGTAAGCAGAAGACCTGATGTAAAAGCTGCCGAATTAGCCCTGAAAATAGCAAACGCAAATGTTGGAATCACAAAAGCTGATTTTTATCCAACACTTAGAATTACGGCACAAGGCGGTGTAAATTCATTCGAAACTAGCAATTGGTTTAACATTCCGGCTTCATTATTTGGTACAGTTGCAGGAGGTTTGACTCAACCCTTATTCAATAATAAAAGAGTAAAAACGCAGTATAATATTGCTGTAGCCGAAAGAGAAAAAGCGGTTTTCAGTTTCAGACAATCTGTTCTGGTAGCAGTTAGCGAAGTATCTGATGCTTTAGTGAAAGTAGAAAAATTACAATTACAAGAATCTTTTTTAAAGGAAAGAGTAAAAACATTGCAACAAGCGATCAAAAATTCGAATTTGTTATTCAAAAACGGTATGGCTGAATATCTTGAAGTTTTATCCGCACAATCGAATTTATTGCAAAGCGAGTTAGAACTGGCTGACCTTAAAAGAGAACAGCTTTCTGCCAATACCGAGTTATATCGCGCATTGGGCGGTGGTTGGAAATAATACCCGTTAATTATTTATTTTTTGAGACGAAAACGCTGTGAGACTTAGGTTTTGCAGCGTTTTTTTTTGTTGTTGAGATGGCACGCGGATGACACGGATTCGCTTTTGCGAAAACACGGATTTGCACAGATTTTTATTTTTAGTGATTCCTATTTGTCAGTCTGAGCGATCCCGAAGCTTCGGGAGAAGACCCGCAACGTAAGTAACCCACGTTCCTTCTCCCGAAGCTTCGGGATCGCTCAGGATGGCAAAAATGCGGATAATAAACAAAAGTGATATGGCAATTCAGATTGCTTCGTTCTTCGAAAGCAAAAAAATCCGCGACAATCCGTGTTTTCGCGAAGCGAATCCGTGTCATCCGCGCGCCATTAAAATCAACATCTGTCCCAAATGACCCTAAAATAGTCGTAAATAACTATTCTTTAGAAAAAATAAGATTAGTAAGTTTGTAATATATTAACCAATAACCATTTAAAAACAAACTAATGAAAAAAGCAAAAATTATTTTTTGGGTTACTACAATTATTATTTTTCTATTTGAAGGTGTTATGCCAGCCTTAACTTCACAAACCGAAATGGCAAAAGAAGGAATCAAACATTTGGGTTATCCTGAATATTTTGGGAATGCTCTGGTTGTTTTCAAAATTCTTGGCGTTTTGGTATTGGTCATTCCGCAAGTATCAAATCGTGTAAAGGAATGGGCTTATGCAGGGTTTGCTTTCGATTTTATCTTTGCATCGATCAGCCATTTTGCGGTTGACGGAGTTAATTTTCAGTCCTTTTTTCCTTTAATATTTTTGGTGATTCTGGCTGTCTCATATGTTTACCATCATAAATTAGAGCGACATAAAAACATCGCTTTGTAAATTAAGAAACCGATGATCGAAGTTTTTAAAACAAATGTTCAGGAAGTCGAGCAATCAAAAATGATTGTTGTGGAACTTCTTGAGCATTTTCCAAATAGCGCCATCAATTTCGATCTTGAAGATTGTGACAAGATTTTACGAATTCATGGAGCTGCAATTTCAAACAAAAAGATCATTGCCCTTCTTAATTCATACGGTTATTTTTGTGAAGCACTTTTGTAATCAAAAATTAATAGATTTTAGTATTAATCATTAAAGAATATCAAAATGAATATACCATCAGGACATCAGGCTATAATGCCATATTTAATTGTAAATGGTGCATTAAAATTTATAGATTTCACCAAAAATGTTTTTAACGCCAATGTATCGCATGAACCGGTATTACGCGAAGACGGAACTGTTATGCATGCCGAAATTAATATTAGCGGCAGCACAATTATGGTTACAGATGAAATTAAAGACTGGAAAATACAAACCGCAAACTTATTTGTATATGTCCCAAATGCTGACGAAGGCTACAAAAAAGCACTCGAGAATGGCGCAACTTCGGTAATGGAATTAAGCGATCAGGATTATGGCAGAACTTGTGGTGTTACAGATCCTTTTGGAAATGTTTGGTGGATTACGTCTATTACGAAATAAGCAATTTAAAATTAATTCATTATGAAAGCTGAACTAAAACAAGAAGTAGAAAATACATTTGCAGCATTGTATCAAACTCTCTCTCTTTTTGAACAAAGCGAGATAAATGTAATTCCGTTTGAAGGAAGCTGGACTCCCGGACAAGTAACACAACATATTATAAAAGCAACATCTGGTTTTCATAAGGTTTGTGATGGAAATACTAAAAAATTAGATGCTCCTATCGATGAAAAAATTCCTGTACTAAAAGAGATTTTTCTCAATTTTAATACAAAATACAATTCTCCTGAATTTATTTATCCTGAAGATAGGGAATATGACAAAAATGAACTTGTTTTAAAACTTCAAAAAATAGAACTTGAAATATTGGATATTGCCGTAAATTATGATTTATCATTAACTTGTATGGATTTTGAAATACCCGGCGTAGGCAATTTAACAATCTACGAGTTAATTAACTTTGCTGTTTTTCATACTAAAAGACATATACATCAATTAAGGGTTATTCTTGATAATAGCTTACAGCAGAAGCTTTCAACCTGAAATAAAAAATTTGAAACAAAAAAAAGCGAAACCAGAATTCTGAGTTTCGCTTTTTTTTATAGGATTTAAATTTATTGCTAAACTTTTGTTCTTCCTGTAATTAATGAAATAATGAATAACACTAAAAATATAAAGAATAAAACTTTTGCAATACTAGCGGCTCCGGCGGCAATTCCTCCAAAACCAAAAATTCCTGCTATTATAGCCAGAATTATAAATGTGATTGTCCAACGTAACATAATCTTGATTTTTTAATTAATAATGTGACATTTTAACGTCTGATTTGTTTGTTACCCAAAGTTCTAAACTTCCTACAAAAAAACTTAACTCTAAAGGTTAATTTTTTATCGCAATCAACTATAAATCAGTTTTTTGTAGTATTTTTATAATTCCCTCATTTCGTTACAGAATTCCCACATAAATGCTTTTGAGTTAATTTTTTAATCAATTGGATTAATCCTGCCTCCATTGGTAAAGTAATTTTATATAAAAATTGTAAGACATGGAATTGGATACAAAACCTGAAATAGTTACAAAACTGGAATTGGCCACAAAACATGGTGTAATTTTAGAAAAAACAGACAGACCTTTTGAAGAATTAGGGGTTTTAAATCCAGCTGTTTATCAAGACGGAAATACGGTACATATGTTTTACAGAGCTGCTAAAAAAGGCAACTTTTCTACAATTGGTTATTGTCGTTTTGAAGGCCCGACTACTTTGGTAGAAAGAAATACGCAGCCCATCTTTGTTCCTGAATATATTTATGAAATTCATGGGGTCGAAGATCCGCGTATTACAAAAATTAATGATACGTATTATATGACTTACGTAACATATGATGGTATGAATGCCTGCGGTGCCCTGGCAACATCTAAGGATTTAAAGACTTTTAAAAAGAAAGGAATTATTACGCCGAGATTTATATTAAATGAATTTACTAATCTAATTAGAAAGCATTTACAAAACACGGGTATTGCCAAAATTTTGGCTTTTAATGTCGAAAGACATTATCCGTTAAGTGAAACTTTAAAAGATAATTTATACGTATGGGACAAAAATGTAGTTCTTTTTCCGAAAAAGATCAACGGAAAATTTGTGGCTTTACACAGACTATTTCCATCCATTCAGTTGTTAACTTTCGAAAAAAAATCAGAGCTGACACCTGAATTCTGGGAAAATTATTTGAAGAATTTGCCGGATCATATTGTAATGGAACCTAAATATGACCATGAAACAAGTCATATTGGCCCGGGAGCTCCTCCTATCGAAACTCCTGACGGCTGGTTATTAATTTACCATTCGGCAGAAAAACGCGAAAAAGGATTGGTTTATCACGCTTCGGCAGTGTTACTGGATCTTGAAAATCCTCAAAAAGTGATTGCAAGATTAACAAAACCAATTATTACGCCATCAGAATATTACGAACGACACGGGTACGTAAATTATGTTGTTTTCCCGACAGGGACAGCCATTTTTGATGACCAATTATATATTTATTACGGTGCCGCCGATGACAAGATTGCAGTGGCCTCACTGAACCTGAACGACTTATTAACTGAACTAAAACAGAATCCCAATGAAAACGATATCAAATAAATCGAAAATTATTTTTCTATCTACATTTCCTCCAACGCAATGTGGAATAGCTACTTATACGCAAGATACTATAAAAGGAATTACTGATGTTTTTGGTAAATCTATTACTTGTGAAATTTGTGAACTGGTTAAGGAACCAATAGCAAAACCAACACAAGCTTATACCTTAAACACAAAAATAAAAGAGGAATATACTAAAGTTGCCGAAGAAATCAACAAAGACAAATCGGTAAAATTGGTTCATATTCAACATGAGTTTGGTTTATTTGGAGGAAATTATGGAGACTACTTATTAGACTTTTTAAATGCTGTTAAAAAACCGCTGACTTATACTTTTCATAGTGTAATTCCAAATCCGAACAAAGAATTAAAAACGTTTGTAAAACTGTTGCTTTCCTACAGTAATTCTGTTTTTGTAATGACCAATCAGTCAAAAGAAATTTTGATGAGAGATTACGATATCCAGGAAGATATAATTACTTGTGTACCTCACGGAACTCACATCGTAATTTATGAAGCTCCGGATCAGGCAAAAGAAAAATTCAATATTCAGGACAGAAAAGTGCTTTCTACTTTTGGTCTTTTAGGCGAAGGAAAAAATATCGAAACAGGTTTGTATGCGCTTGCAAAAATTAGAGAAAATACACCAAACGTATTGTATTTAATTATTGGCAAAACACATCCTAATTTAATAATTGATGGCGTTGATTCATATCGCAATAAGCTGGAAGCCATTGTTGCGGATTTAAATTTACAAGATAATGTTCGTTTTATAAATGAATATTTAGATACAAACGAGCTTTTGGATTATTTAAAAGCAACTGATGTTTATTTATTTACATCAAAAGATCCAAATCAGGCTGTAAGCGGCACTTTTGCTTATGCAATGAGTTGTGCTTGTCCGCTGGTAGCTTCAAAAATTCCGCATACTTTAGAAGTTTTAACACCGGATTGCGGCGTTTTAGTTGATATCGGAAATGTAGATCAATTTGCAGAATCTACCATAAAATTACTTTCAGATGATACGCTAAGAACTGAAATGGGAATCAATTCATTTAGAAAAACAAGAGCTTCTTCTTGGGAAAATGTTGCGATTACACATATCAATACTTATAAAAATCTTATTGAAAATCCGGCTGAAATCAAATTTACATATCCTTCAATTCAGTTAGGACATATCAAAAGACTGACTACAGATTTGGGTATGATACAATTTAGTAAAATTTCTGTTCCCGATCTTTCATCAGGTTATACATTAGATGATAATGCACGCGCATTGATAGCGATTTGTATGCATTACAAATTAACAAAAGACAAAGAAGATTTACCATATATCCTGATTTATTTAGATTTTATAGAACGTTGCCAAAAACCAAAAGGAAACTTTATCAATTATGTTGATCAGGAAAACCGCGAACATCTTGAGCAAAATGCCGAAGTAAATCTTGAAGATTCGAATGCAAGAGCAATTTGGGCTTTAGGAACAGTGGTTTCAAACAAAGCAATTTTGCCGGAATCTATTACAAAAAAAGCAACAAAATGTTTATTGAATTCCCTAAAATGGGCCGAAAATATTCAATCGCCAAGATCAATTGGTTTTGCAACAAAAGGTTTATACCTGTACCATACAACTGTTCCTAATTTGTATGTAGCAGCAATTATTAATAAACTAAATGCAAAATTGCTTTCTAATTATGAAATTCACGCTTCAAGCGACTGGAAATGGTTCGAAAATTATATGACTTATGGTAATGGTGTTTTACCGGAATCTATGTTGTGCGCTTATTTGGTAACAAACAAACCAATTTATAAAAAAGTAGCTTTGGATTCTCTTGACTTTTTAATGTCGAAAATGTTTATCGACAAAAATTTCAGAGTAATATCAAATAACGGATGGCTTCAAAAAGGTGCTCAACCAAAAGAATACGGAGAACAGCCAATTGATGTTTCGTACACGATCCAGACTCTGAATTCATTTTATAGTGCATTTGGAACACCGGAATACAAGCATAAAATGAAAACAGCTTTTAACTGGTTTTTAGGAAAAAATCATTTAAATCAAATTATGTACAATCCTATTAGTGGCGGTGGTTATGATGGTCTTGAAAAAGAAAACGTAAACTTAAACCAGGGAGCAGAATCTACAGTTTGTTATTTAACTGCCAGATTAATAATGGAAAACCTTAAATTATCAGATACAAAAGTAATTCCGTTGATGAAGCCCAAATCAGAAATCGCTATTAATTCTTAATTGAAATAATTAATATTAAATTGCTATTTGCTATTAATACACAATATAATACCTGACTAAATATTCTATTAAAGCTTAAAATCCCTTTATCCAAAAGGGATTTTTTGTTTTTTAACATTTTTTCTCCAAACGTCGCTTTATTTGAATTATTGTGTTGGTTATGTTAATTATATAAACTTCAAAAAAAGTTGTGTAATAAAATTCGCAGGCTTCTAAATTAACTTTAATACTTGTAAAAAGCAGGGCAGGCAACTTAGTAAATAGTTGTTTTTCAGCTTTTTATTTCAGATTTAATAACCTAAAAACAAAGTATTTTGATTCTCACTTTAAAAAATACATTCGCAGAGATAGGAAATGCAACCTTGTTTGCAAAACAGTTTTTTAAGGAGGTTTTTGTGCCGCCTTACGAAGCAAAAGAGTTTATGAAACAATGTTATGTAATAGGTTATAAATCATTACCATTAGTTGCCATAACCGGTTTTATTATGGGTTTGGTACTTACGCTTCAATCCAGACCAACTTTGGTGAAATTTGGAGCAGAATCGTGGTTGCCGGGAATGGTGGCACTTTCGCTTATTCGTGAAATTGCTCCCGTAATTACAGCGCTAATTTGTGCAGGAAAAATTTCGTCAGGAATTGGTGCCGAATTAGGTTCGATGAAAGTAACAGAACAAATTGATGCAATGGAAGTTGCAGCCATTAATCCGTACAATTATTTAGTGGTAACACGAATTTTAGCCACAACATTAATGGTTCCGATTTTAGTATTTTTTGCAGATGCAATCGGGATTCTTGGCGGATATATTGGTGTTAACATTCATGGCGACGTCAATATGTACAGATATATTACACAGATATTTCAATCGCTTGAATTTTTAGATCTTTTTCCGGCAACAATCAAGACTTTTTTCTTTGGATTTTTTATTGGAATGATTGGATGTTATAAAGGATTTAATGCCTCAAATGGAACAGAAAGTGTTGGTAAAGCAGCCAATTCAGCCGTTGTAACCGCTTCTCTGACCATTTTTATAATTGATATGGTAGCTGTTCAGATAACCGATTTATTTTTTTAAGATGATTAAGGAAAAAGGAAATACAGAAATTAAAACTAAAGATAAAAAGGGAAAACCAATTATCGAGATCAAAGATCTGCATAAGACTTTTGGCAAAGATAACAAGGTTTTACAAGGCGTAAATCTTACTGTAAACCAAGGTGAAGATCTTGTGATTTTAGGACGTTCCGGTTCAGGAAAATCGGTAACGATAAAATGCATTGTAGGTTTAATTGAACCTGATAAAGGCGAAATAAAAGTATTTGACGAAAATGTGCTCAATCTGACAAAAGCGGAACTTAATGAAATCAGGGTCCGAATTGGATTTTTATTTCAAAGCGGCGCATTGTACGATTCCATGTCGGTTCGTGAAAACCTGGCTTTTACCTTAAAAAAACATAAAAGAGATTTAACACCCGAAGAAGTTGAAACTGCTGTTATAGAAGCACTTGAAAGCGTAGGTTTAGGAGATGCAATTGATAAAATGCCAGCAGAATTATCCGGAGGAATGCAAAAAAGAATTGGCCTGGCCAGAACATTAATCCTGAAACCGGAAATCATATTATATGATGAACCAACAACCGGATTAGACACGATAACATCACGAGAAATAAGCGAATTAATACTCGATATCAAACACAAACAAAAAACAACATCTATAATTATTACGCACGATATGGCTTGTGCAAAGCTTACCGCTGATAGAATTATGGTGTTAAAAGACGGAGCAATACAAGCTGAAGGAACGTACGAAGAACTGGAAAAAAGCGACGACGAATGGGTTCGTTCTTTTTTTGAATAAAAATAAAAAAATAAATAATTAGAAATCATGGATAAGCAATCTGGATACACTTGGAAATTAGGAATGTTTGTAACAATTGGCTTGCTGCTTTTTATTATGGCCGTTTATTTTATCGGGAAACAAAAAAATCTTTTTGGTTCAACATTCAACATTACCTCAAACTTTAAAACCGTTAGTGGTTTAGAAGTCGGAAACAATGTTCGTTTTTCTGGAATTAATATCGGAACGGTTGAGGAAATCAGATTAATCAACGATTCGTCTGTTGTAGTATCGATGGTTATAAAAGATGAAGTTCGAAAATTTATTAAAACAGATGCCCGCACAAGCATTGGTTCTGATGGTTTAATGGGCGATAAAGTTTTGACCATTTCTCCGGGCCCAAAATCTCAAAAAGAAATTGAAAATGGCGGAAACCTTGTCTCTCTTAAAGGAATTGAGATGAACGATATTATGAAAAGCGTTAAAAAAAGCATGGATAATGTGGGCGTAATATCTGAAGAACTGGCTGTTTTTAGTCATAGCATGAATCACGGAAACGGCGCTTTGGCAAGATTAGTACGTGATGATAAAATGGCAAACAGCGTTTCGAACACACTTTCTAATTTAGAATCCGGGACTAAAGGTTTCAGTGAAAATATGGAAGCTGCAAAAAGTAATTTCTTATTTAAAGGTTATTTCAAGAAAAAAGAAAAAGAAAAACAGAAAAAAGCTGAAGAACTAAAAGAGAAAAAAGAAGATCAGGAAAAAGAAAATAAAGAGAAGGAAGAAAAAGCAAAAGAGGAAAAGCAGAAAGAAGAAAAGCAGAAAGAAGATGACGCTAAAAAAGCTTCTGAAAAAGCAAAATCTTAATCCATTGAATACAATGTTATGAAAGTTTCCTATAAAAATATAAGCCTGAAAATCCTAAAAGTAACCGGAATAGTAATAGCGAGTATCTTGCTGTTACTATTTTTGATTCCGTTACTTTTTCCTGGAACCGTCGCATCCGAAGTAAAAAAAATAGCAAACGAACGTTTAGATACCAAACTCGAGTTTTCTAAATCGAGACTTTCATTTTTCACCCATTTTCCGTCATTAACCGTTTCGCTCGACGATATTTCTATGACAGGTTCTGCCCCATTCCGCAATGATACTTTGCTTAAAGCTGAACAAGTTGCCTTTGGAATTAACCTCAAAAGACTGCTTTTTGATAATGAAGTCAAAATCAATAAACTTTATGTTTCTAAAGCCTTGATAAATGTAATGGTCAACGAAAAAGGTCAGGCCAATTACAACATTTATATTGCGCCGGATGAAGCAAAAGTTAAAAACCCAAATGATAAACCTGATGAAGGAACAGCCATAAAATTAGAACGAATTGACCTTGAAGACTGCCACGTAAAATACAACGATCGTTCTGCTAAAATTCTGGTTGATGCAAAAGGTTTTAATTATGTTGGAAAAGGAAATCTGAGCGAGGATATTTTTGATTTAAATACCGATGCTAAAATTGATAATCTTGATTTCTATTATAACAGAACTGCTTATTTAAGAAAAAAAGCTGTTAGCGCTGATTTAATTACCCGAATCAATACACATGCATTAACATTTATTCTTCAGAAAAATGAATTGCATATCAATAAACTGCCTTTACAATTTACCGGATTATTTACAATCTTAAAAGATGGTTACAAAATAAATATAAAAGCAGCATCAGAAAATACGACTGTAAAAGACTTATTTTCAGTAATGCCGCCGGAATATTTAACCTGGATGGATGAAACCGAATTGTCCGGACGAAGTGATTTAGTTTTTTCTATTAAAGGAAATTATAATGTTCCGAAAAAAGAAAAACCAAATTTGGCTTTTAATCTAAAAATAAGTGACGGAGCGATAAATTATCAAAATGCACCAGTTCCGTTAACGGATTTTCAGATGGATCTAAATGCCATTATGCCTTCGCTTGACGCTGAACAATTGTTGATAAACTTAAGAACATTACGATTTAAAGTAGGCGAAAAAGATTATTTCAATGCTTATTTGCACAGCAAAGGTTTGAGCGAAATGAAGATAAATGCAAGCGTAAAAGGCGCTCTTGATCTTGCCGTTGTTGATGCTGCAATAGGATTAAATACCGTTGAATTAAAAGGACTTTTGAAAACCGATATTCAGGCAAGAGGAATTTTTAGCACCTCAAAAAAATTATTTCCTAAAACAATTGGAGGTATTTCGTTGCGAAACGGCTGGCTAAAAACAGATTCTTATCCGCATCCAATTACCAACATTACATTTGTTGCCAATGTGCTTAATAAAGCCGGAACTTATCAGGATTTGATTGTTGCTGTTGCTCCCGCTTCGTTTGTTTTTGAAGGAAACCCAATGTATGTAAACGCTACTTTATCTGATTTTAGCGATCTGGCTTATAATGCAAAAATAAAAGGAGAATTGAATGTTGGCCGTATTTATCAGGTATTTTCCAGAAAAGGTGTTGATGTTACCGGTTATGCAAAAGCAGATCTTTCGCTTAAAGGAAAACAAAGTTATGCCACAAACGGACAATATGATAAACTGGATAACAGAGGGACAATTTTGCTGAAAAACATCAAAGCCACATCAGAACTTTTTCCGAAAGCATTTTTTATCAAGCAAGGAAATTTCCGTTTTCAGAATGAAAAAATGTGGTTCGAAAAATTCAATGCCACTTACGGAAAATCAGATTTTGACATAAACGGATATCTTCTTAATACGATTAATTATTTTCTGGAATCGCACGGAACTTTGAGCGGAAATTTCAACATGAAATCAAAACTGATTAATGTTGATGAATTTATGGCGCTTAAAAAAGGTGAAAATACAGATCGAAATGTTGAAGTAGAATATGCAAAAGAAGATCATCCAAAAATGAGCGGCGTTGTTATTGTACCCAAAAATTTAAATGTCGCGCTTACCGCAAATGCTGATAAAGTAGAATATAAAGGACTTGTTTTAAACAAACTTTCCGGTAAAGTGGGCGTTACAAAACAAGGTTTTTATTTAGACAATGCCACTTTTAATATCATAGATTGTATTATGGGAATTAATGCTACTTATAAGGATGAATCGCCAACATCTGCACATTTTGATGCGCATTTTACGGCAAAAGATTTTAGTGTACAAAGAGCTTACAAAGAAATTCCGATGTTTCATGATATGGTTACGGTGGCTGAAAAAGCACAAGGAATTATTTCTGTCGATTATAAAGTTAAAGGAGATTTAAACGGAAATATGGGACCAATTTATGAATCGCTTGAAGGCGGAGGAACAATAAATTTGCGCGATGTACAAGTAAAAGGCTTGAAATTATTTGACGGAATTAGTTCAAAAACCGGACAAAAAGGCTTAGATAATCCGGATATGAAAGGAATCGAAATCAAATCGACAATTGATAATAATTTAATTCATATTGAAAATTTCACTTTTAGTGTCGCTAGTTTCAGACCAACGATAAAAGGAACAACCAGTTTTGACGGATTGCTGGATTTACGAATGCGATTAGGGCTTCCGCCATTTGGTATTATCGGATTTCCTATTGTAATCACAGGAACACATGAAGATCCTAAAATAAAAATCTTTAGTAAAACAGGTCAAAAAATAGACGATGCCGTTTATGACGAAAAAAATAATAAAGTAATTCGGGAGGAAAAAGTAAGTAAAAGTAAACCAAAAAGTTAGAAATCAAATGAAAACAAAAAAACAAAATAAAAACAGTGCTTTCGAGAAATTTGCCACCAAGGTTTCAAAAGCTGCGGGAAGCACTCCGGCTTTTTTAGGTGCCTTTTTGCTTGTAATAGTCTGGGCTGCTTCTGGTCCTATTTTCAACTATTCTGAAACCTGGCAGCTGGTTATAAATACCGGAACTACAATTATTACTTTCCTGATGGTTTTTTTAATTCAGAAAGCACAAAACAAAGATTCACTTGCTATTCAGTTAAAATTAAACGAATTAGTAGCTTCAAACGAATATTCAAGCAATAGTCTGGTCGACATAGAAAGTATGACCGAAGAAGAAATGATTATTGTACAAAAATATTATCACAGACTTAGTGAGCTTGCCAAGAAAGATGAAAGTATTAGAAATTCACACTCTTATGCCGAAGCTGACGAACAACACCAACGCAAAGACCAAAACAGAACTAAATCACGTACTCGAAACATAACGAAAAAATGAAACTACGCTCCTCTGAAACTTTCTGGCCCTTAAAAAGTGCTATGAGATACAGCTATCCCTCTATAGATGAGGATATCAATACAGCAATTTTAATTATTGGAGGAGGAATAACAGGAGCTTTGATCGCATATAAATTAATTTCTGAAGGAAAAAAAGTTGTTCTGGTCGATCGTCGCGACATTTGTAACGGAAGCACCGCTGCCAGCACTGCTTTACTTCAATACGAAATTGATGTAGCCTTGCATGAACTTATTAAATTGAGGGGGTTAGATTGCGCTGTCGACAGTTACAGAAACGGGAAAAAAGCCATTTTTGATTTGCGCGCTATTATTGATACCATAAAAAGTGAGTGCAAATTCGAATTCAAAAAAAGCATCTATTTTACTTCTTTACAAAAAGATCTACCTTTTTTAAAAAATGAATTCAAATGCCGTAAAGAACTTGGTTTTGATGTCAATTGGCTTGAAAAATATGAATTGAGAAAATTAGGCTTAAATGCCCTCGCTGCAATCGAATCTAAAACCGCTGCAGTCGTAGATCCGTATCGTCTTGCAAATGATTTACTTCATTATTGCGAGCAAAATGGCATGCAGATTTTTGATCGTACCAATATTTCTTCCATTCAAAACCATAGAGGAAAATTTATAGCCCATACCGAAAACAAACATCTCATAACTGCAGATCACATTATACATTGTACTGGTTATGAAAGCACTGAAACAATCAAAGAAAAAATAGTTGACCTAAAAAGTACCTATGTTATAGCTTCAGAGAGTTTGCCTGCCTTACCCCCGGCTTTCAAAAATGCAATTTTCTGGGATACATCATCACCGTACTTATATTTTAGGGCTACAGCTGATAATCGCATTATTGCTGGCGGCGGAGATGAAGAATTTTTTGATGCTAAAAAACGAGATAAACTATTGCCCAAAAAAGAACAGTATTTATTAAGACGCTTTCAAAAAAAGTTTCCAAATATAAATTTTAAACTCGATTATTCCTGGACCGGAACATTTGGAGAAACAAAAGATGGATTACCGTATTTTGGCAAACCAAATCCTGAAGTAAATGAACATTATGTATTAGGTTTTGGAGGAAACGGAATCACTTTCAGCGTCCTGGGAATGAATTCTATTCTCGATTCTATGAATAATAAAAAGAATCAGGATTTAGAGTATTATAAGTTTGGACGGTGATTTTTTTTTAAAGTTTTTGAGGTTCTGAGTTGCTAAGGTTCTAAGATTTTTAGACATAAATATTATATGGAAAGATGCGCATTATGTGCATCTTTTTTTTTTGACAAAGATTTCCGTAGAGGCGCACAGCAGTGCGTCTATTTTTTATAGACAATTGTTTATAGGCAATTGTTTATTCCCAAGAACAAATAAAATTCCGTAGGAATGATTTATATTGTAGCAACGGATTTTAATCCGTTGAAAATGCAATATCCAAAATTTATATATATTACACATACAACATCCTTGTGCAAACATACATTGCGGAGACGCACTGCTGTGCGCATCTACGGAGAAAATCTTTGCCAAAAAAAAACGTACATTAATGTACGTTTATATAAATAATATCTAAAAATCTTAGAACCTTAGCAACTCAGCATCTCAGAATCTTTCATTACGCAGTAATAGCCAACGGATTCAAATTAAATTTATATTCTTTTGGACTGCAGTTGAATTTTTGTTTGAAGATTTTAGAAAAATAACTTCTGCTTGTAAAACCAATGCAATACACAATTTCAGAAATATTTAAATCTGACGTTCTAATTAGGATTTCGGCTTTTAAAACCCTCATATGTGTTATATAATCGTTTACGGTTCTGTTATGGATTAATTTAAAACCTTCTTGTAATTTATTTGGAGACAAACCTGATTTTTTACTTAATGATTTTATTGTAAAAGGTTCTTCAGGATTGGCTTTAATAGCTTCTGAAAGTTCTTTAATTTCTTCCATTTCTCTTAAAGTCAGACAATTTGTATCTCTTGAAATGGCATTAACATCATCAGAATGCTGTTGAATTTCCATAGCCAGAATAATTCTCAGAATACCTTCTTTCAAAAGATTTCTAACAATTCCGGTTTGCGTAACAGCATTTAATTGTTCGATTTTTTCAGCAATTTTTAAATTATAAGAACCTACATAAAAGAAATTCTCCGTTACATTATCTTCAAAAAAAGTTTCTTTCACCTGTTGGTTTAAAGAATGCATATTTGCACCGGAAGCTTGGGTTCCAACAATAATCAGCGTAAATTTAGTTTTGATATCTTTTTCAAAAAACAAAACATTATCCTGATTTTCTTTTGAAGTCACGATAGCTGTCTGAAAAGTTTTAAACTTTCTTTCTTCTCCTAACGGTCCAAAACTATGAGATAAATTTCCCTGAGAACAATATGCAAAATAAATAGGAGATGATTTTACATTCATAACATCCATTCTCACATTAACAGAAAAAGTCATATCAAATTGCACGTACGATATATTATCATTAAAAGAAGAGCCAGTAATAGATCCTTTTGCAAAGCTATTATTCACCTCAATTTTATATTCATCCAAATCTAAAGTTACCTTTCCTCCAAAGTTTACATTTAACTCTTCAAAAATCCCTTCAATTTTCTCTGTATTTATAGTAACTATTTTCATTTTGCTGTAGTTTAAAAATTCTGTAAATTCTTTTTTTGTAGATTTTATAAAAGATTGAATTCCATACAAGTTGTTGAATTCTAAAAATCTAGACTTCAAAGTTCGTCCAATCATAGACGAAATATGTTATATAATTTTCAGCTTTTGTTTTATAATTATCTATAAATGATTAATTTAACATTAATAAATATGGAATAAATCATGAAGAGTTTTTCGTTTTCACCAATCGCTTCAAACGACGCTAACATTCTGATTCTAGGCACAATGCCTGGAACAAAATCATTAGAACTCAATCAGTATTACGGACATAACCAGAATAATTTCTGGAAATTTATGTTTACTATATTCAAAGAAGATTTCTCGAATGATTACGAAAAAAGAAAAGCACTTTTGCAAAAAAACAATATCGCATTATGGGACGTTCTGCAATATTGCGACCGAATTGGAAGTTTGGACAGCGCTATAAAAAATGAAATTGCCAATGATTTTGAAGCCTTTTTAGAAAAACATCCCAACATAAAAACCATTCTCTTTAACGGACAAAAAGCTGCGGCATTTTTCAAAAAATACGTTCTCTTAAAAAAAGAATACAATCTTATTACCTTACCCTCTACAAGTCCGGCGAATGCGAGTAAATCTTTTCAATTGAAATTAGAAGAATGGAAAGTTATCGAAACATTATAAATGCTTTTTTGCTACAGATTAAAATGATTTTAAAGATTATTCTTCATAGCCGTTTGTTCGCCACAACATCACCTTAATCTATATAATCTGTGGTAAAAAAACAGAAAACTAACAAAATGTTGAAATAATATAACATTATCATTTTAAAATGTAAGACAAAACGCAACCTGTTGTTTTAATTTTACTTCAAGAAATCAAAGCCATAAAAAAAAGAAGAATATTTCAAACGCAATTGAGGCTTTTTAAAACATAGATATTACTAAGAAAACTGTAACAAGTTTATATTATAAAGAGAACATTGGTTATGTTAGTTTATTTTTGAGAAAAAAGCTATTCTATTTTTTAGGGTAGCTTTGTTTTTTTTACCCATAACCCAAAACTAATCACCCATGAAAATTCAAACCTATTACAATCATATCAGGTTTTATAAACCGCATCATTTTGTCTATTATCCAGTCTTAATACTATTTTTAATAAGCAGTATTTATTTTGCAATTAACACAAACGACAAACTAATCTGGTCGTTTATAAGCGTTGTTTTCGTGTTTTTATTTTTTCTTGCACTTATGCTTCGCCAGCATTATGCGCTGGTTTTACAAAACCGAATCGTAAGATTAGAACTCAGATACCGCTACTTTACACTAACCGGAAAAAGACTTGAAGAATTTGAATACAAACTAACCGACGATCAAATATTTGCCCTCAGATTTGCTCCTGACAACGAATTATTGCCACTAGTCGAAGATACCCTAAAAAACAATCTAACCGGAGACGCCATAAAAAAATCAATTATCCATTGGAAAGCAGATTATCATAGAGTTTAGTTTTTTTTAAAAGATTCTGAGATTCTGAGGTGCTAAGGTTCTAAGATTTTTTATCTGGGCGTGCCACCATTAAAAAAAGGCCTAAGAAGCGTTGCGCTCATTAGGCCTTTTTTTAATGGCGTCGGGCTATACGCGCTACTTTGGTAGCCAGCTTCTATCCCTCACGCAATTCTCGTATTTAAAAGATAATTTTAGTTGCAAAAGAACAAATCTCCGTAACGTTTTTCAATATTCAACGGATTAAAATCCGTTGCTACAATATAAATCATTCCTACGGAATTTTATCCTGCTGGAAATAAACAACTGTCTATAAATAAAAAAGAAGTACATAATATATGCAATTCTACGGAAAATATTTGTGCAGAAAAAAACTCATAACCTCAGCAACTCAGAACCTTAGAAACTCTATTTTACCTCAAACCCTTCCTTTACAATTTCTTTCTCGACTTTGTCGATTAATTTATTGGTTTTACCGGTTAATCGTTTCTTTTTCCAATCGCCTTTTGCATAAATAAGCATGGTTACAATTGCCGTAATTACGGTAGAAATCGGGAAAGCCCACCAAATTCCAACAGGTCCAAGTGATGTATTATGTGATAAAATATAGGCTAACGGAAACTGTAAAACCCATTGCGAAACCAGCGTCAAAATCATGGGAAGTGTTGTATTTCCAACCGCTCTAAAAACGCCTAATAAACACATTTGCAATCCAAGAAATCCCCAGGAAAGACACGTAATTCTTAAAAAAGTTGTTCCTCCGGCAATAACTGCAGGTTCATTTGGTACGAAAAAAGCAATTAAATGTGGCGCAAAAGCATACGCAATTAATCCAATTCCGGTTAATAATCCAAAACCTAAATAAGCACCCAGTTTGGCGATTTTTCCGGCACGAAGCATATTTCCCGCACCAATATTTTGTCCAACCAAAGTTGCAATTGCCATAGAAAGTCCCAAAGCCGGAATCATAATCAGCTGAATTAAATTTGAACCCGCTCCGTAAGACGCAACAGTTGTCGTACCAAAATGCACTATCAAAAACGTGATCGCCGTTAAGCCAATCGCACGCATGGATTGTTCTATAGAGGACGGAAAACCAATTTTAAAGGCTTTTTTAATATGTTTAAAATCCGGTTTAAAATCTTTTAGCTGCAAATGAATACCGTGTTTTCCTCTGAATAAAATACCAAAACCAATAATAATTGCCAGACTCTGCGTTGATAATGTTGCCAAAGCAGCGCCTTTTACTCCCATTGCCGGAATAAAATTCCATCCGAAAATAAACAACGGATCAAGCGCAAAATTTAGAATTACAGTTCCCAATACAATATAAACCGGCAAAGTAACACGCCCAACGCCTCGCATAACCGACTGGAATATCATGAAACTAAAACTAAAAACCAGTCCTATAAAGGCAATTTGCATAAAACCCAAAGCATTGGTATAAACTTGTGGCGTAACTTTAAGCAGATACAAAAAGTACGGACTTAGAAAATACCCAATAATCGACAGAAAAATTGACGCTGTTATCACCATCAATAAGGTTTGAGCGGCAACATGATTGACCATTTCCTGTAATCCTGCGCCATAATATTGTGCAATCAAAATCGATCCTGCAATTGCCAAGCCTGTTCCTAAAGCAATCGTTAAAAAAATTACGGGCGTACTTACAGATACTGCTGCAACGGCATCTCCGCCTAAACGACCAACCCAAAAAGCATCTACTAACTGATATGCGGCTTGTAATAAATTGGCAATCATAATAGGAACTGCCAATTTTAATAATGAAGAAAGTATAGGACCTTCTAATAATTCGTTTTTGTTCATTTTGTACTTTTTGTTTTATTGTTTTTATTTTTAGCCACAAATTCACAGATTAAATGATTTTTCAACTGTGTGTTTTTTTGCCACAAATTGCAAAAATTTTCGCAAATCTATATTTCAATTATTCTCTGTGTGTTTAAAATTTGTGAAAATTCGTGCAATTCGTGGCAACTTTTTTTTTAAAATAATCAACCTGCGAAAACCCGTTTAATTCGTAAAATCAGCGGGCTTATATCTTAAAGTTTATCTAATCTATCTGCATAATCTTTAATCGTTTTCACCACTTCTATTCTTTCTTCCGCAGAAAAAACAGAAAGAACTTCATCTTCTGATTTTTTCATTAGCAGCCGAATATTTTTGGCTAAGCCAATTCCTTCATCGGTAAGACTAACAATGTTCTTTCGTTTGTCGTCTTTATCTTTTTTAACTACAACCAAGGCCTTTTTTTCCAAGGCATGTATGCTCCGTAAAATAGACGATTTATCACGCATCGTAATATCTGAAAGTTCTCTTTGCGAAAGATTACTGCGCTGAAGATTCATAATTAAAGGGAGCTGTTCCAGCTGCAACGTAATGCCGGCTTCGTTAATAAGTGCATTGGTATGACGAAAAATAGTTTTCTTTATTCGATGGATCTGAAAGAATAAACTATCTGAAATTTCGCCTTTTAAAACATTAAAATCGGTTTCATTTTTTTCCATGAAACAAAATTACAAAAAAGAGTGACATGTCAACTAATTTTAACAAAAAACTCATATATAACTGATAGTCAGATTAATTATTCAAAATAATGAAACTAAATGCAAAAATGGACGATTTTTTTTGTTAACTTTAAGTGTTAAAATTTTATCAATAAAATTTAAAAATAAATCATATGAAACAATTATTTTATTTTTTGATAGTTTCTTTTTTTTGGTTTTCCGCTAAAGCTCAAAATGTAGCCGAAGTTTCTCCGGAAAACACTTTAACAACTTTACAAAATAACAATTCCGACGAACTTCAGGATTACGACGCAAATGAATTGCCCTGGCATGCAAGACGATTTAAAGTAACTGCAGGAGCTTTTTTTCCTGTAAATAATACTCAGATTCAAGTTGGAACCAATAATGGAAATCACGGTACAGAAATCGATCTTGAAGATGATTTGGGCTTTTCAAAATCAAGTGCTTCTTTTATGGGAACTTTTGACTGGCGCATTTCAAGGAGATCGAGATTGGGTTTTGAATTCTTTGCTTTGGACAGAAGTTCTACAAAATCCTTAGAAAGAGAAATTAATTTTGGTGAACATACATACAATATAAATACAAGGGTTACTGCTTTTTTTGATGTTCAGATTGCGAGAATTGCTTATGGTTATGCTTTTTTATCTAAACCAAAATATGAGGCGGGTTTGTTAATTGGTACTCACGTGCTTTTTGCAGATTTGGGTTTGCGTGTTGATGCGAATCAGGCTAGTTTAGAATACAGAGATAATTTTAATTTTACGGCACCATTGCCTGATGTAGGGATTTGGGGCGAATTTGTGTTATCACCTCGTTTTGGCCTTTATGTAAATGCAAATTATCTGGCTTTGAAAATTGGTGATATCGATGGCCGAATTATTAGCTATAATCTGGCTCTTTCGTATAATGTGTATCAAAACTTTAGCCTTACAGCAGGATATACGGGCTTAAACTTTAAAGTTGATGCGATAAAAGACAGATTAAATGGTTATCTAAAATGGGGTTATAATGGTCCAACTATTACGGCTTCTTATAGTTTTGGTCATCATGTTAAGCTTTATAAACATTAAAAGTTGAAACTCTAATTTTTTTGAAGTTCCCAAATTTGAAATTCCAAATTCCAATAGCTAGTGTTATCCGGAATGTTGTCATTTAGAACGTAAGGAGAAATCACACGCGGGATTCGGCAAAGATTGGCGACATTCTTTACGGAGTTTCTTGTGTGATTTCTCCCTTCGGTGAAATCACAAGCTTGAGCAAAAAACTTCGAAATGACATAAAATGAGAAAACTTTGCGTCTTAGCGCCTTCGCAGCAAAAAATAAAAAAATATTTCAACCATATAAGTACTATGAGGTTAAAAGTTTTTTGAATTAGTAATTGACCTTATATGACTTATATGGTTTAAAAAATAACAAACCCGACACCTTTTTTAAAGATGTCGGGTTCATTCACTCAAACTCAACTTAACTCAAAATAAACTTTACTAATTATTTTATTTCTCTATTGGAGAAAATTTTATAGCTGTTCCTCCTCCAGCTGCTAATTTGAGATCTAAAACTGTTTTGTTATTTACTTTTTGTTTTGAGATCGTTACCGGATACGGATTGGTTTTATAATTTGCTCCGGCTCCATCTGCATAAATTTCGGCTTCGTACTCTTTTCCGGCATCCAAAAAGGATAAGGTTACTTTAAGATCTCTGGCATTTCTGTTTGTGATGGATCCTAAATACCAGTTTTTCTCGTCCCAGTCTTTACGTACAATTGTGGTATATTCTCCTATTTTTGAATCCAGCACTTTGGTATCTGACCAATTGCAAGGCACCTCTTTTACGAACTGAAATTCCGGTTTTCCTTCGTAGTTTTCCGGTAAATCTGAAGCCATTTGCAAAGGACTATAAATAATTACATACAATGCCAATTGATTTGCCAAAGTCGTTTGAACTCTCGCTCCGGATGGTGTTTTATAATCAAAATTGAAATTCCCCGGAGTATAATCAAATGGTCCTGAAAGCATTCTGGTAAACGGCAAGGTTGTTAAATGTTCCGGAGTGTTTCCGCCATCTACAGACCACGCGTTGTATTCCTGACCTCTGCCGCCTTCCTGCGACATAAAATTTGGATAGGTACGCTGTAATCCTGTTCCTTTTATTGGTTCGTGATTGTCGATCATGATGTGATATTTTGCAGCGGTTTCCATTACTTTTCTGTAATGACGCGCTCCATATTGACTATCATGCCATTCTTTTTTGTCTAAATATTTATTTACGTAACCGGTTTTTACGGTATTTACGCCCATTTTATGATACAGTTTAAAGGCATCTTCTAACTGGTTTTCGTAATTTTTTGTCGCGCCGGCAGTTTCATGATGTCCTATTAAACGAACATTTTTAATTGCGGCATATTTGGTAATTTCTTCCAGATTAAAATCAGGATATGCTTTGGTATAACTAAATGCAGATCCATCGGCAGTCCAGTCTCCGTCCCAGCCCTCGTTCCAGCCTTCTACCAGAACGCCGTCAAAATTGTTTTTCGCAGCAAAATCAATGTATTCTTTTGTATTCTTAGTTGTCGCCCCATGTTTTGGTCCTTGTCCCCAAGTGTATTTTTCTAAATGCATTCCCCACCAGATTCCAATGTATTTTGATGGTGTAATCCAGGAAAGATCTTCAATTTTTGAAGGTTCGTTCAAATTCAGCATAATAGTTGAAGTTGCAACATCTCCCGGAGTTTTGCCCACTACAATGGTTCTCCACGGAGTTTGAAAAGGAGTTTCGGCATATACTTTTACACCATCTGCCCAAGGCACCAATTCGCTTTTGTATTGTTTATCACTGGTTTTTAATAACGTCATCGAAGTAAAATCGGTTAAATTGGCTTCGTGAATCGCCACAAATAATTTTTCTTTAGTTTCGAAAGTTGCCGGAGTATTTATGGTATCTGTTTTGCTAATGGCCGTTTTACGATAGCTACTTTCGTAATAACTGTTTTCGCGGTGTACCGGAATCCACCAAACATCATCATTTGATTTAAAAGTGAATTGTGTGATTTCGTTTGAGATTTTTACTTTTCCTAAATGAGGCTGTTTTGGGAAAGAATATCTAAATCCTACGCCATCATCAAAAACCCTGAAAATAATATCAACCAAACGTTCTTCTCCTTTTGCTTCTTTCAAATGAACGATCAATTCATTGTGGTGATCTCTCACTTTTTTGAATTCTCCCCAAGGTTGTTCCCAGGTTTCATCTGATGTTTTTTCTTCGGTGGAAACCACTTCAAAACCTTCGGTCATTTTCTGGATTCCCTGAAACTCAAATCCCATTAAAGAAGGTTCAATTACCGATTTTCCGTTTGATGTAAAACTGTATTCAGGCTGACCTGAAGCGGTTAATTCAAAAACTAATTCGGTATTTTTTCCCGGAGAACTGATTGTATATGTTTTTTTAGTACTAGCACTGCAGGCGTAAATTAATATCGACGCGAAAGCAATTAAACAGTATCTATATTTTATGTTTTTCATTATTTAATTGTATTAATTACAACTCTTATTTAATTTCGTTTATCAACTGTTTTGCTTTTGCGGGCTGCATGGAAACAAAATAATTAAAAGCCTGATCTAATTTTTTCTGGGCATCTGTATTGCCTTTCTTTTCTACTCGCAGATTGTACATTTTACTTATATCCGGAAAAACAGGTTCTGTATTTTTGACGCCGGCAAATGCTTTTACTTTTTCGATATAGGTGTAACCGAATTCAACCGTTGGTTCAAACATTGTTCCTTCTCCAAAGTCATTCCATGTAATTAATTGCAGGTAGTTTAGATTCGCATTTTTGGCCATTGCAAGCGTTTCATCAAGGGTCGCTCCGTTGTTGTGTTCTATTGTCCAGCCAATTGCTGCTCCGCCTCCGCCTTCGGCATAAAAATCTTTAAAACCGGGATAAGCACTTCCCATTGCAACAGCAAGTTTTGGTTTTGTATTGGTATAAAAATTCGTTAGATACGTACTGTTTTTAAATACCCAGGCATATTCTCCCGAAGCGTTGTCTCCAGCTTCTACAGATTGATCCCAAAGGGTTAAAAATGCAGGTTTTGTGGTTAATGTATTAAAAACGTTTGTCCACTCAGCTGGTGTTTGTAATACAATTGGTCCGAAATTAAGCAACAATGGTTTTCCGTTTATTTTGATATAATTGGCATCATCAAAATAATTGTTTTGCATGTAAGCCAAATCGGTTTTTGCAGCGCTTGTTACCGAAATTGCTTTTCCGGCATCGACTGCACTTTTGGTAACCCTGTCTTCATACACAATTGCGTATTCAAGACCCACTTTGTTTAACATAGCTATTAATTGCTCTGTATTTTCTTTTACCATTCTATAATCATTGACATCAAAAGTGCCATACCAATCGATTAAAACTCCATCAATTCCTGAATATTTCATCAATAATAAATGATTTTCAATCACATTTTTATCGCCGGAATGATAAGGGCCAATTAGAGGATAATAGTATGATGCAATTTCTCTGCGGCCGTTTGCTCCTACATTGTTCGGGTTTTTATTTGCCATTGTCCAGTGATAGCCCCATTTTTTGTCGGCACTGCTTTCATTGGTTTCAAACCAGGGCATATAGTGCACATAAATTTTGGTGCTGTTTGTTTTTTCTATGGCAACAGGTGCAAGTGTTTCTGGTTCTGCAGGTTTATCTGAACCTTTATCATCGCTGCTGCTGCAACCTATGACCAGAATGTTCATGATCCCAAAAAACAATAATGTGATGTATCTTTTCATATTGATTTGATGTTTGTTTTTGTTTTTTTGCAACTGATTAAAAGATTTTTATTTATTTTTTAATCATTTTAATCTGTTAATCTGTGGCTGAAATTTTCTCTCGCAGATTTGGCAGATTAAGCAGATTTATTTTTTTGCCACTGATTAAAAGATTCTCAGAGATTTTTTTAATCATTTTAACCTGAAAATCTGTGGCTAAAATATTTCACGCAGATTTAAATTGATTTGAGCAGATTTTGCAAATTTATTATTGCTCTATCAAACTAAATCTGCTTAATCTGCCAAATCTGCGTGAGATAAAATCCTTTAATCTTTATTCCGATAGCTATCGGGAGTGACAAAAAAAATATAAAATATGTCAGCCTTCCACGACTAACCAACATGGAAGACTGACATTTCAGAATCTAGTTTACAGGATATCCAGGATTCTGTACCAAATTTTTATTTGTTGTCATAACCGTACTCGGAATTGGGAATATGGCTCTGTATTTTTCAGTTGTTCCTTTTTCCCACCAAGGCAAAAAGAATGTTCCAAAACGAATATTGTCTGTTCTTCTTCTTCCTTCAAAAGTAAATTCCTTAAGCAATTCCTGATCTATAAAATGAAGGTCGATCGTTGCCGGCATTTCTTCTCCTGCACGAGCTGTTACTTGTTGTAAATATGGTTTTGCCAAATCAGGAGATCCTAAACGAACGTAACATTCAGCTTGCATCATTAAAATTTCGGCATAACGAATTAATACAAAATCGTGATCGCGTTCCCAGGTTTCTCCGGCTTTCATTTCGTATTTTCCTAAACGAACTCCCTGGTTTTCTTTTGCATCAGCAACACTTGTAACTTCTTCTGTATACGTAAGTGGTTCTCCGTTATCCATTACAATAACCTGACCTGTTGCTAAATTTATCTGATCGCCGGCAACCATACATTTTTTTCTTTTGTCTGTATCTGCAAATGCTGAGTAAACTCCCGGTTGTGCACACATTCCGTTTGCGCTCCAAGGATAATCTCCAATTGCAGAAAGTGTCAGTTTATGTAAATAATGACAAGACATTGATGACATATAATTTCCTACTGTTCCTGCTTTTGAATCATAAGGAATAGCGAAAATAATTTCCGGTGACTTTTGATTTTCTGTTGCAAAATTGGCAAAGAAATCAGGCGTTAAAGTATAACCTGAAACTTTCTGACACATGTCTAAACAATCCTGCCAGCGTGGTGTTCCGATAAATGCTTCAGAATTTAAATACAATCTTGCTAAGATAGAATAGGCTACGTTTTTTGTTAACTTAGAATATACTACGTTTGAAGTTAAATGCGGAATTGCATCCAGTAATTCTTTCTCTACAAAATCATACACTTGTTTTCTGGTAGAGTTTGATGGTAACGCTGTATCTTCAAAATTAACTACGATTGGCACATTTCCGAATAAGTCTAAAAGATTGTAATAGTAATACGCTCTTAATGCTTTTAATTCGGCATAAATTGGTGCTTTTGCTGCATCCGTCAATGATGATTTATCGATTTGATAAATGATCGAATTGATTTTGGCAATTCCGGTGTAGTTGTAACGCCAGGCCGAAAGAATCATACGGTTATCTGATTTCCAGGTATGTTTTTGCGCATCCTGATATTGTCCGCCATCGTACCAGTTTGTTCCTCTTGTAGGAATTGTTGCTTCATCTGAAACAGTTTCGTTCAGAAAGAATACATATTCGCAAGTTGGATAATTATTGGAGATCCCATCGGCAAATCCTCTTAATGAAGAATAAGCCCCACCAACTAATGCATCGATTTCTTTTGGTGTATTTCCAAAATTTCCATCTTCTACTCTATCATATAAATCTTCATTTAAATTGGTACATGATATCGTAAAAAGCATGCTTATCAATACTGCTGCTGTTATTTTGATTTTCATTTTCTATATTTTTGAGTTAGTCGCTTAATTATTAAACGTAAAATTTAATCCAACAGAAATTGTTGTTGGGCGAGGATAATTGTTGTATTTATCTATTCCAGGAGCCGCAAGACCCGTTTGGTCAACACCATCCTGAGCATTTAAACCAATTTCCGGATCTACACCTTTGTAACCTGTAATTACAAATAGATTTTCTCCCATAAGATAAACTCTGAATTTTGAACCTTTAAGTTTTAATGGCAAAGTATATCCTACTGAAAGTGTCTGAAGTCTGAAGAATGAAGCATCTTCGATCCAGTAATCTGAATATTTTGGTGCGGATGTGATTCCGGTATTCTGGAAGTCATCCGGAACATTGAAAGTTGGTAATCTGTTAGGATCATTCAACATCATGTTTGTAGCGTTTAATGCTTTTTGACCAAACATTCCGTATCCTGAAATACCAAGATCAAAGTTTCCGTATGTAAAATTCATTCCGATACCCATTGTTAAATCCGGCTGAATATTTCCTAAATCTCTTTTATCAGCATCTACTAAAGCACTTTCAGCAACTACACTTCCCGCTGCATTATAGTACTGAATTTTACCATTTTCATCAAGTCCCGCATTTTTGAATCCCCAGAAAGTTCCAACTGGATATCCTTCGGCAATAATTTGAGAATATTGTCCTGACATACCGGCTAATCCGTGTAAAGATCCGCTGTAGATAACATCTGTTTTATACGTTGGGTTTGACAGTTTTTCAATTTTTTGAACGTTGTGACCTAATGTTAAATTTGCATTCCACGTAAATTTATCACCTTTTACGATGTCTGCATTTAATGTAAGCTCAACTCCTTTATTAGACATTTCTCCTACGTTTGCCAACATAGTTCCCACTAAATAAGGAGGTTGCGGCACTTCATACGTATATAATAAATCGTCTGTGTTTTTTGAATAATATTCGAATGAACCACTAATTCTATTAAATAAACTAAAGTCTACACCAATGTTTAATTGTCTAGTTGATTCCCATTTCAAATCAGGATTTGGGTTTTGTTTTGGCGAATATGCCAAACTCCATGTTCCTGTAACCGGATCGTAATAACTGTCATTACCAACTCCTAAGATCGAAAGTGATTTGTACTCACCAATTCCGTCCTGATTACCTGTAACTCCGTAGCCAACTCTAAATTTAAGATTGTCTAACCAGCCTTTTGTACCGCTCATAAAATCTTCGTTAGAAATTCTCCAAGCTGCAGATGCAGACGGGAAAGTTCCCCATTTATTGTTTTCTCCAAAACGGCTTGAACCATCACGTCTAACTGTTCCGGTCAACAAATATTTTCCGTCGTAATTGTAATTTGCACGAGCATAAAATGAAACCAGATTCGATTTTCCTTTATACGAATACACATCGCCTAAACGGTAATTGTAACCCGCTCCAAGATTGTTATAACTAAAAGCATCTGTTACAAATCCGCTTCGTTGTGCGCCAAAACCATCGTAGATATTCTCTAAATATGAATATCCTGCAAGACCGCCAATAGTGTGTTTGCCAATAACTTTATTATAATTTACATACAATTCGCCTTGTGCATTTGTATATTCTGCGTATGTTTTTTGAGCATAACCGTCTTCTGTTCTACCTTCCAAAACCGCATAAGTTGGTTTGTAAGTACTTGCCTGCACCGCGTTATGTTCTAATGAAATATTGGCTACAGCCGTAAAATCATTCAGGAATTTAACTTCAGTTTTAAAATATCCTAACAATCTGTGTCTTTCGTTATCTGCCGTTCTGTTGGTTAAAATTTCAACAGGATTTTCGTAGATATTTCCTCCTACTGCACTAAATTGTCCGTTAGCATCGTAAACCGGAATTGTTGGGTTTAAATTATAAGAACGTTCAAAAATTCTGTAATCAAGCGGATGCCATTTGTCGATATTGGCAAATACGCCCATATCAAATTTTACATCTTTATTGTCTCCAAGATATTGATAGGCACTTACGTTTCCGCTGATTCTTTCCAAACCTGTCGTTTTGATAACGCCTTCATTATTTAAGTATGAAATCGAAGCTCTGAAACCACTGTCGGTTTTACCAGAATTGATGCTTAAAGTATGTGATTGCGAAATAGCCGTTTGTTCTAATTCTTTTTGCCAGTTTGTATTTCCGCCGTAATCAACAGCGTCTTTATTTCCTGTGCTGCGCACATAACCTCTCCATTGATTGGCTGACAAAAGATCTAAATTATCAGCAACATAACCAATACTTGATAAGCCGCTATACGTAACAGAAACTCCTTTTGTACCTGATTTTGTTGTAATAATGATAACTCCGTTTGCTCCTCTGGATCCGTAAATGGCTGTAGCCGAAGCATCTTTTAAAACGTCAACAGATTTAATATCAGATGGCTGAACCACATTAATATCTACACCTGCAATACCATCAACGACAATAAGCGGACTGTTGCTTGCTGTTAGCGAAGTTCCTCCACGTAAACGTAAACTAGAACCTGCAGCAGGATCTCCTGAAGGGCGAATTACATTTAAACCCGCAACTTTACCCTGCAAAACCTGTTCTGTAGAAGATAGAGATCCTTTTACTAAATCATCCGCTTTAAGCGTAGAAATTGCTCCGGTTAAATCTGATTTCTTTTGAGTTCCGTATCCAACAGCTACTACCTGAACTTCTGCAAGCTGATATCCGTCATTTTGCAAACGAACGTCAATATTGGCTTTAGTTGCTTCAGTAATCTGAACTTTTTGTGTGGTTGAACCAATGAAAGAAACTTCAATAGAACCTCCTACGGCTACATCCAATGCAAATTTTCCGTCAAAATCTGTTGTAGTAGAGTTTCTGGTTCCTGTTTCCAGAATGGAAGCTCCCGGCAACACATTTCCTGTGTTGTCATAAACGGTACCCGTAACATGCTTTTTTCCCTGAGCAAACATTCCTGCCGAAAGAAAAAGCATGAAAATCATGAATACCAGCGATTTAGTAGTCCACATTTGATGCAGGACTATTTTTTTATTTTTACTATTCATATCTAGTTATTTATTTTTTTTTATCGGTCATATGTAATTCGCATAGCCATTATTCGTTTTTATGACCAATTTTTGGGTTATGCTCATTTCATTAGAATTGATGTTTTAATTTGATAGTGAATTTTATTTGTCTAAAGTTTTAAGAGGCATCGTTGTATCTGAAATAGTTTTGTCTTTATTGTCTTTTACCAAAACATGAATTTCAGTCAAATTTTGAATCCCGTTTAGTTCTGAAACTAAATTGACAAATCCTTTTATTTCAGCCGTTCCTCCTGCAAATTCACCCGTAATTATTTTACTTCCCGCAGTAATCGTGTAAATCAGTTTGTTTACGCCCGACTCATTGTTTTTTCTTGACATTCCAAGAAAATCTTTTTGACTAATTTGCAATGGGAAAAATGCAAATACAGGTGGCGGTGGCGGTACATAAGTTCCTGCGTATAAAACCTGATCCGGAGTTGTTCCTGCCCAATCATCTTTTACCATCAAAAAAACTAAATTTTTCATCTCGTAACCTTCCGGAGCATTGTAATAATCCTTTGGAACTAAATCCATTTTATAAAAACCGTTTCCTAAATCTTTTAGTTTTGTTTTCTCAACGATGTCCGGTAACCATGATTGGTATTCTTGTTTGATGTCCCAATCGTTCAGACCACTATGCATATGAACGCTTGTAGCGCCTGCAAATCCTGGAGCTAAATTGGCATTAAACAAAATACTTACTCCTTTATCAATTGTTGGTTTTGTCGGATAAGCTCTGATCAGCTCATTCGCCGTGTAAAATGATGAAAAATCAGTATACGCTATACTCGCAACATCGCTTTGTTTAGATCCGTTTTTGTTTTTTAAACGAAACCAAAATCCGGCACTTGCTGCAATTTCATCCGGGGTTTTAGAAAAATATTCGGTTGGAGTTAATGTAAAACTCCAGATTTTATCTTTTACGTGCGTTAGTTTTGCAAAGTCAGATGAGTTTTCCCAGTTTCCTGCATCCGGTTCAGATGGTGACCAGATCCAGATATAAAGATCTTCGTTTTCTGCAAAAGTGGATCCTGACATATCAAAATACCACGTCACTTTTTCATCATATTTGTATACCACCGGAAATGATGATATTGGGCCAACAGCTCCTGCGGCTTCTTGTGCCTGCGTAAAATTAGGAGCCATTAAAAGGGCAAATAAAATTGTATATATAAACTTTTTCATATTACTTTTTAATTAATAGCAGTTAATTTGAACACATAAGACACAAACGGAATGCCTCCTGAAGAATGCATTAATTGCAACTCCATTTCGCCTGTTTTTCCAGGAACAGAAGTCAATAAAAGTTCATCTGTTTTTTGAGTTTTGTTAGCATCACTATACAAATAGATTTTTGAAGGACCGCTTGCATTTGTCTGCTGAAAATCTGTGCTTAATTTCCAATATCCTTTTGGGGCAAATAATGGCGGAACATTGCCCGTAACTTCATAACTGGTAGGATTGTTTTTTTCGTCTACGCTGAATTTAATTTTAAAATCTTCGTAGTTAAACCAGGTACTCAAGTTTTCTTCGTGTGGTTCGATCTTATTTGCCTTAGCAAATTCATCTACCATCTTTAAATTTGTTAATCCCCAGTTTCCATTTACTTTCTCGTAATTGGTAATCGGATCAACGTAGCTTCCGTCATCAATATTGTCACAGCCAATGGCCACGAAACACATCATAACAGCTAACCAATAAATACTTTTACATCTCATAAATTTGTGGTTTTTGTTAGTTTTTTATCCCTTTCAAAGGACAGCACGAAACTAGATGTTAAATAAATCTAAAAAAAAATATCTGTGAAAAATCAAGATATAATCTCAATCAGTTTTAAATCAACTAATTGACTATCAAGCAAATAAAATATTTTTATATTTGTAAAAATCAAGGTGTTGTTTAGATAAAAAACAGCATATAATTAATGGTAATAATGACAATATCAAAATTAAAGTTGAATATTTTTTCACTATATATATATTTATTAGCTTTTTATTGTATAATTGCAAGTTATTAGACTACTTTTAACATTCCTGAAACATTTTCACGTCAAAAACCCTCTTTTTATAAGTATCATAAAAAGGAAATGCTGTTTTCTAAAAAGTTGCTAATCACCAACTCTTACACTAATTTTGAATTAAAAACGAATTAACTCAAACCGACTTAAAAATTATCTACCCCTAAACCAAAACCAAATCATGCAAAGAATATTCATTCTATATTTTTTGATAACAGGTTTTTCTCTAACTGCGAAAGAGACAAATCCTGTTCTAGAAGAATTAGATAAAGTACTGCTCAAAAAAGAGGTTTACCTCAAACAGAAGTATCATAAAATAGAAGCCCTGAAAAGGAACGTTTCAAAATTTACAGTAAGTCAAAACAACGAACAGCTGTATAACAGTTATATGTCTTTATTTGAAGAGTACAAATCTTTTAAATATGACTCTGCTTATTATTATCTTGAAGAAGCAAAAATCAAGGCAATTGTTTTAAAAGATCCCAAATATTTGGCTCAAAGCCGAATCAAAGAAGGTTTTGTTTTGCTTTCGTCGGGACTTTTTAAAGAAGCCATTGACACTTTAAATGTAATAAACGACACCAAACTCGACCAAAAAAACAAGTTTGAATACTATTCTATAAAAGCCCGCGCCTATTATGATCTCGCCGATTATAACAAGGACCAGCGTTTTAATATTCATTATGTACAGCAAGGGAATCATTTCCTGAAAAAAGCATTAGAATTAATTGGAACAAATACAAACGAATATTGGGCTGCAGAAAGCTTAAAACGACTAAAACAGCAGGATTGGCGTGGTGCCGAATTTGCTTTTAGTTACTGGATTAACAACTATAAATTACCACCGGATTATTACGGAATTGCGACTTCGAGTCTTGGTTATATTTATTCGGAACGAGGCTATACTAAAAAAGCCATTTATTATCTCGCACTCGCCGCTATTGCCGATGTTAAAAATGCTACAAAAGAAACCGTCGCACTCCGGAATTTAGCCAATGAACTCTTTAAAATGGGTTATCTGGACAAGGCCAATGAGTATATCAACATTGCCATGGATGATGCGACGTTCTACAATGCGAGACATCGAAAAATTGAAATTTCATCGATTTTACCTATTATCGAAAAAGCGCAACTGAATAATGTAAAGGACAAAAATGATAAACTCGAACGTATTATTATTCTGTTGACGATTTTAACGGTAATTATTATTTTGTTTTTGATTATTATTTTTAAACAATTAAAAGAAAAGAATAAAGCCAGAAAAATAATGGCTTCATCTTACCAGCAGCTTCAGGAAATGAACGTAAGCCTGAGCGAAGCAAATGCTATTAAAGAAGAATATATTACCTATTTTATCAAAGCAACTTCTGCTTTCATTAATAAAATAGATCATATTCAAAAAAGTACATTACATAAGATAATCACCAAGAAAACCGATGAAGTTATTGCGAGTTTAAAACGTTATAATGTAAAGGAAGAACGCGAAAATCTCTTTCACCAATTTGATGAAATCTTCCTGAAGTTATTCCCAACTTTTGTGACGGATTTTAATAATTTGTTCCCGAATGATCATAAATGTATTGTCAAAAAAGGAGAGCTTCTAAACACAGAACTTCGAATTTTTGCCTTGTACCGATTGGGAATTCAGGATAGTAACCAAATGGCAGAATTTCTTGAACTTTCTGTGGCTACAATCTATACGTATAAAACCAGAATTAAAAGCAAATCCGATTTTAAAGATACTTTTGAAGAGAAAATTATGGCGATTAAAACGATATAATTTTCTATTTATTGATATCCTGCAAGGTTTCCAAACCTTGTAGGTATGTTTTATCTGCAATAGTGATAATTGTAATACCTACAAGGTTTTGGAAACCTTGCAGGAAAACAAAACTTTGTCGAAAAAAAAACGCCACAAATTCACGAATTTTTATTCATGCAGATGAGAATAATAATTCGTGAATTCGTGGCGACCCTTTTTAAGCTACATCCTCCAGATCATACAAATTCATACAATAAAAAATCTGTGATAATCCGTTTAACCCGTTCAATCCGTGGGCCATTTTCATTCTGATTCCAATTGAAGGATCACATTTTGATAACGCTTTCCAAGAGAAAATAATTGTTCTGCAAAAATCATAATCGCAACTGGTACAAAGAAAAAAGTCAGCATATTTTCTTCATACAATAAATAAGTCGTGATAATAAAAATACGTGCATATTCCAGATAATACATCCATTTTCGCTGTTCTAATAAAGCGCCACAGTTGACTAAAGTGATCAGGATAATAGAAAGCACAAAAAGTTTATCCAGCATATTCAGCAAATCAAAATAATAGGTAAAAATGGTTAAAACCAACGTACAAAAACCTAATTGAATGTAGAGATAATTTCTGAACCGAAGCCTTTGATGCGGATTTTCCTTATCCTGCAGAAAGCGTTTTTCTAAGATAGGACGAATATCCTGATCCATGTGCGCGGGGCTTCCAAAAACGGCTTTCCATTTTTCTTTAAAACCAGAAGAACGTTTCCATAATTCGAATATTTCAAAATAATAATGAAAATGCTGCCATAAGAAACTATAGCTTTTCAGCGGATGCGTTAATCCGTATTTTGGCCTTTCTTCTTCTTCCTGAAAAGTGCCAAAAATACGATCCCAAAACGTAAAGATATCGCCGTAATTTTTATCTAAATATTTCTCGTCAGAAGCGTGATGAATTCCGTGAATAGATGGCGTTACAAAAACATATTCCAGCCATTTTATCTTACCAATAAGCTGCGTATGTGTGAAGAAAGAATACGCTCCGTGAACAATGAGCATCGTGATTACCATTGATGGATGAAAACCAATAAAAGGCAAAACACACCAAAATCCGGTTCTTACAATTGCCTGAAAAGTGGTAATTCTGGCCGCAGCCGTAAAATTGAATTCTTCACTCTGATGGTGCACAATATGCGCTGCCCAGAAAAAATTGACTTCATGTCCTAATCGATGGTACCAATACCAGACAAAATCTGTGGCAAGAATGAGTGCAAGCCATACAAATGCATTACTCGGAATATCAAAAATTCGATAATTATCATAGATCAAATAATACAATTGATAAAAACTTGCGGCGATGAATAAGTTGATTAATCTTTCAGCAATACCAATACTAATATTCGAAACAGAACTTTCATAATTGAAAATTTCCGGTCTTTCTCTTAGTTGCGCCACCTTATATTCCAAAAATAAAAACAAGAAAAAAGCGGGCATTGCGAAGGCAAGAAAATTAATATGTTCCATTTTAAAAATTACTTTTTTTGATTCATAAAAATTCATAAATAATTCGGTATAATCAAAACAAAGATATTTTCACCAATTAAATAACATTAATTGATGAAAATGGTCTTTTACTTTTAATTAGAAGTTAATCTCTAATTTTGCTTGAATTTCGGAGCATCCAATGCTACTTCTTTTACGGCTTGTGTATCTGCTACTTTTTTCAAAGCAATGATATAAGCCGCAATTCTTGGCGTAACATTATGCTTAAGCGCAATTCTGAAAACGGTTTCAAAACCTTTTTCTAATATATCTTCCAAACGTGTATTAATCTGATGAATTCTCCAGGACTCTAAAAGTGAGTTTTGTAACCACTCAAAATACGAAACGGTAACACCTCCGGCATTTGCCAAAATATCAGGAACGACCAACACATTGTTCTCGTGTAATATTTTATCAGCATCAGAAGAAATAGGTCCGTTTGCGCCTTCTACAATGATTTTTGCTCTAATATCCTTGGCATTTTTTTGTGTAATTACATCTTCTTTTGCCGCCGGAATCAAAACGTCAACATCCAAAAGCAATAAATCTTCGTGTTTGATCGCAACTGAATTTGGATATCCTTTTATACTTTTGTTATTCAGGTTATAATACAAAATCAGTTCCGGGATATTAAGCCCGTCAGGATTGAAAAAAGCCTCTGAAACATCGCTAACTGCCACAATTTTTAATCCTTTTTCGAATAAAAACAAAGCCGAATGCAAACCAACATTTCCAAATCCCTGAATGGCAACTGTAGATTTTGCCGGTCTTAGTTTTAATTTTTGAAGTGCCAATAAGGTAATAATACTAACGCCTCTTCCTGTTGCTTCTACCCTGCCCAATGAACCACCTGAATGCAAGTGCTTTCCGGTTACAACGGCATGAATTGTTTTACCGTGAACCAATGAAAATTCATCCATTAACCAGCCCATTTCGTCAGGTCCTGTTCCCATATCCGGTGCCGGAACATCTTTTTCAGGTCCAAAAATATCTGATAAGGCTTTTGTATATGCCCGTGTAATTTTTTCTAATTCGGTTTTAGAAAGTTTTCTTGGGTCACAAATAATGCCGCCTTTTGCTCCTCCAAACGGAATTCCGGTTACAGCAGATTTCCAGGTCATCCAGGCTGCAAGTGCTTTTACTTCGTCAAGGTTTACACCCGTATCATAACGAATTCCGCCTTTTGACGGACCTAAAGCTGTATTGTGAATTACGCGATATCCTTCAAAATTTTGAACTGTTCCGTTATCCAAAGTAATCGAGAAATTTACCACAATCTGTTTTTCCGGACGCTGTAATTTCTGCCTGATCGATTCATCTAAATTTAAAATATCAGCTGCGATATTAAATCGATCAATCATAGATTGAAAGGGGTTCTGTTTAATTATTTCTGCACTCATACTATATATCTTTAAAATTGGGGTTATTCGATTAAATTTTTTTCATTAAAAACACTTTTTAATTGTGTTCAAAAGAGTCTTTATTTATTAATAATTACTGCATTCGCCAACACGGGATTTTAATAAGACAGCATTGCATCATTATATTTCTATTTCTATTTGATCTCATATCCTTCATTTTTTAATAGTCTAAAAAAAGCCTTTCATTGGTGTATGAAAGGCTAAAAAAAAATAACTAACAAGTGTACTTTCTCTATTAACGCCATTTCATCGCATGGTTCATCATGCAACACATCTTTGAGTTGCATATAAACTGGATGATATTTAGACTATAGTTTTCCATTGTTATTGCAAATTTATAAATATAATTTATAAATTCTATAGAATTGGTCGAGTTTATTTTTAAAATATCAAAACATAATACAAAAACAGCTGTAAATTAAGGTTTTAGACGTATTAAAAAATTTAATTAAATTGTGAAATAACAATTAAAACAATAGAAATTAGGGCTAAAAAGATGCCTATAAAATTTATTTTGGATAATTTTTCTTTGAAAAAAAGCAATCCAACAAGGCTGCCCAAAATGATAACGCCCATATTCATTCCTGCAAAAACCGTTGACGGATTTTCGGCGAAAGCCTTATGCGCTTTTAAATAAAATAGAATATTTCCGAAATTAAAGATTCCGACCAAACCTCCAAAAAGAATATTTTTTGATGCTAATTTCACGCCTTTCACTCCTATTTCATAAACAGAAATCACTATGGAAACTCCCAAAGCAATACAAAAAACCAGAAATAAAGAAGTCGTGTACGGCAAAGTCGTATAAAGGGCAATTTGCTTAAAAAGAATATCAATAACGCCAAAACCTAATAAAACCACAGCAGGAAAAATCCATTTGTTTGCTGTGTTTGCAGCTTGTTTTTTTAAGATGAATAAAAGTGCTAAAAAGCCAATTATAAGTCCGATAACTTTATAAGAGTTAAATTCTTCTTTAAAGATAAACCAGGCAGCCAATATTGGGATAAACAAAGATAATCGTTGCGCTGCATCTGTTTTTACGATTCCCATATGCTTTATAGAAGCTACTAAAAACAGAAAAACGACAGGTAATAAAATTCCAATTGCAATGTAAATATCCCACGGTGCATTTGTGTTGATTTCCGATAAATCCGGAGTAAAAGTGAGGTAACAAAGTGCTAATGCAAACACGTAATTAAAAGCGACAATTTGAGTGGGATTACCGTTGTATTTTCGGGTGATTTTGAAAATCACACCAACAATTACGCTACAAAGAATACTTAAAACAAGAAACAGCATAGGATTAAATTTTGAATGCAAAAATAGTGTTTATCTATTTTATACTTTCAAAAAACACACAATTAATTACTCTTAAGCCAGCCTGTAATACTCATTCTGGTGTTTTGAGTAACCAGGACTTCATGAACTAATTCATTGCTTTTAAAGAATACCGTTTTACCCTGAGTTACATAGACTCAAAAGTATTATAAACAAAAACAATTTCAATATTAAAAATTTTCTTATAAAGTGAATTAATTACAAAAATATATTTACCATAATCTTTATTTTCCTTCATCATATCAAGTTCCGTAAAAATATTTACAGATATATCTTCCGAAGGCAATATAGTTTCAAGAATATACTCTCTAAGTGTTGCATTATTATGTTTTCCAAAATATTCTTTTATTTCTTCTAAATTTTTATCAGCTTCTTTCAACAATGTCGTTACCTCTCCATTTCCTTTTTCCAATTTTACAATTATCTTTCTCATTACTTCAAAAAAAGTAAAACCGTTATTTTTTAATGGAGTAATTTCTGAATGAAATGAAATATCTCGGGATTTATTAAAACAATAATGATGACTAGAATTATCAATAATTTTTTTATGTGGTTCAATATAAACAACTTCATCAAAAAAAGAAAAATCATCTCTGGGAAATTCAAAATCACTATTAGCTTTCATATCAGTTAAATAATAGAATAATTCACTTGAACTTTTTTCTTCCCTTAACCATTTTTTTAAATTTTCTAATAATTCAACTCTTAATATAAATATAGGAGCCACATAAAAAGCTAAACTACTACTAGTCTTTCCATTACTAAAAAGTAAATTATGCTGTTGATATTCATTATCTTTTTTATAAATTTCAAACTCGTAAACGCCCTTATTATCGCCTGCAAACAAACATTTGTTATCCGATAAATAAATTTCAGTTGAATTCTTAAAGTAATCAATTCTTTGCGTTTTTCTAATATTTGCAGCTTCTTTAGAATTCTTAAATTGCATGTACAGATGAACACCTGGAGTACTTTCATAAAACCAATCAGAAGCAAAGTCACTATTCTCTTCCGCTGCTGTTGGCATATAAAAATTTAAATCACCTTGTTTTAAAAATGTTGCGTAATATCCCATCATTACAGCAAACTGGAATTCTATTTCGCTAAAACCAGATCTCATAAGTGTTTCAATTAATTATCTAAATTTATATCTACAAATATATATTTTATAATATGACAAAATAAAATTTAGAAATATTAATCACTCTTCAGCCAACCCGTAATACTCATTCTGGTGTTTTGAGTAACCAGAACTTCATGAACTAATTCGTTGCTTTTAAAGAATACTGTTTTGCCTTGAGTTGGAGCAATTTTCTGATTGTTGTTTTCCTGATGAATCATCAATTCTCCGCCATCGCTTTCCTGCCAATTACTATTTAAGTAACTGATCATAGAATATTTCCGGCTTGGATTATTTTTAAACTGATCTAAATGTTTCAAATAGAAATCGCCTGTTTCGTACAAAGAATAATGAAATTCATAACCGGTGATTCCGGCATAACAACTTTCATTTAAATACACTATAAAGGCATCAATTTTATCAAAAAACTCATTTTCAAAAAGATTATTATTCTCTTTATCGAGCCAATATATAGAATCACTTCTAACCGCCCCATCATAAGAAAGCTTCTCAGAATTGCCAATTCCGGCTGCTAACAGTAGACTATTTTCGTTTAAATTCAGTAAATTTTGTTTGAGATTATTCGCCAGTTCGGCATTTAAAAAGTGTTCAGAAATACCTACTTTATTTTCGATATAACTCGCAATCAGATCTTCAAAACCATCTTCCATTTTTGTTTGGGAAAAACTGCAAATACAGCCCACGTAGCAAGGTAGACGAAATTAAAATGGTAATAGGTTTATTTTCAATAAATAAAACAAGAGAACTACAATCATACTTTGGGCGAGCCACCATTCCGATACGAGGGCAAAATTTCTGTGCGAGTATTCGCCCTCTTACGGGATACTGTCGGGCTATCCGCGCTACATGGTAGCGTTCTTCTATCCCTCTCGCGAGCGAAGTGAAGTCTAATAATTGCTCAATTTTCAGTTTTTAGTTTTCAGTTTTCAGTTTTCAGACAATCTTGTCATCCTGACGAAGGAAGGATCGCTAGAAACTCAGCAATAAAAGTCGCCAATCTTTGTAGCGTTATACGTATGAGTCAACTTCTCAATAAAAACTTTGGCATTTTTTTTTACCGATCGTTTTGTCAGGCTGAGCGGAGTCGAAGCCCATTCCAATTGGAGCGCCCTTCGACTTCGCTCAGGGTGACAAACTTAAAAATTAGCTTAATAAAATTGTCAGAAAACTGAAAAACAAAAAACCCGACAGATTTTAAAAACCTGTCGGGTTTATGTCTAAAACGTAATTATAATTTATAATTCACAATCAATAATTAATTACAATTTACTAATATAACTTCCGTACATATCTTTAAACTGATGTCCTTGTGCAAAACGATCTTTGCTTAATTTTTTATATTCAACCAATCCCCATAAAATAAATTCTTTGAAGAAATACTGGTCTTTTTTATCTAATTGAGGCTGACATTTTTTTACTAAAACATCCAGCGGTGTTACTTCATCGAGAATAGCCTGATAATCTGCATCTGAAGCATCATCTAATAATTCGAAACCACTTTCGGCAAAAAACCATTCTATTAAATCAGAATATGGTGTTTTTGCATCTGGTTTTTCAAGCTTTTCTATTTTAGGCAACAGCGTTGGAAATAAAGTTTTAATAGCTGAACCAATTAAATTTTGAGCCACAAACGCTGCTCCCTCCTGTTCGCCTTCATAAACCAACTCTACTTTTCCGGTAATCGCAGGAATTATTCCGATGAAATCTGATAATCTTAAAACCGTTTTATCTGTTCCAGCTTTTAAGGCACGACGTTCGGCAGTACTCATTAAATTCTCAAAAGCCGTGATACTCATTCTGGCACTCACACCACTTTTATTATCTATATATTCGCTTTCACGCGCTTCAAAACTTATTTGCTCTAAGATATCTTTGGCTAAACTTGGCACATAAACCAACTTGTGTTGTGTTTCGTCCAGTTTTGCTTCTTGTTCTGTAATTGTTCTTGCAATGGCAACACTTTCAGGATAATGCGTCAGGATTTGAGAACCAATTCTATCTTTTAAAGGTGTTACAATACTTCCTCTATTGGTATAATCTTCCGGATTTGCCGTAAAGATAAACTGCATATCCAGCGGCATTCTTAACTTAAATCCTCTAATTTGGATATCACCTTCCTGCAAAATATTAAACAAAGCAACCTGAATTCTGGCTTGTAAATCCGGTAATTCGTTGATTACGAAAATAGAACGGTTTGCTCTCGGAATCATCCCAAAGTGAATTACGCGATCATCAGCATATGATAATTTTAGATTTGCGGCTTTAATCGGGTCAACATCTCCAATTAAATCAGCAACGGTAACATCCGGAGTTGCTAATTTTTCGAAGAAACGTTCGCTTCTGTGCAACCATGAAATTGGCGTTTCATCGCCTTTTTCGGCAATAATATCTTTGGCAAAACGTGAAATTGGATTTAACGGATCGTCATTGATTTCAGAATCCGTAACAAACGGAATATATTCGTCTAATAATTCGATCATTTTACGAGCCAAACGCGTTTTGGCCTGACCACGAAGTCCTAATAAATTGATATTATGACGTGATAAAATTGCGCGTTCTAATTCCGGAATTACGGTATTCTCAAAACCGTGAACACCTTCAAAAACCGGTTTTCCTGATTTGATTTTCTCACGAAGATTATTTCGCAATTCGTCTTTGATGCTTGTACTTTTATATCCTGAGGCTTTTAATTGACCTAATGTTGTTATATTATTTATTTCCATTTTTATTGAAATATGTTTTTATTATTATTTTTTTGAATGACAAAGATTGTGTCATTTCTTTGCGGGAGACGCACTGCTGTGGGGCTCTACGATATGCTTTATGTGCAAAGCGCTTCGACTTCGCTCAGCGTGACAGCTGTAAACTGAGACTGAAAACTACCTAACTCTCTTCTTCCTATTTGTTTCATAATCTTCAAAAATCATTTCGCCCAAACCTTTTAGTCCGGTATAAAATGCTTTTCCCTGATTGGCTTCTGTAAAATGATTAACGAAACGCTGCAAATACGGATCGTTTGCAATCATAAATGTCGTAATCGGAATGTGTAATTTTCTGGCTTGTTGCGCCTGAGTGTAACATTTATCGACAATATATTCGTCGAGTCCGTTGCTGTTCATATAATAGGAACCATCACGTTCGCGAACGCAGCTTGGTTTTCCATCGGTAATCATAAAAATTTGCTTGTTGGTATTTCGTTTTCTACGCAAAATATCCATTGCCAATTGCAAACCTGCAACTGTGTTTGTATGATAAGGCCCAACTTGCAAATACGGCAAATCCTTAATTGGAATTGTCCAGGCATCGTTTCCGAAAACTAATATATCCAGCGTATCTTTTGGATATCGCGTTGTGATTAATTCGGCTAAAGCCATGGCTACTTTTTTGGCCGGCGTGATTCGGTCTTCGCCATACAAAATCATACTGTGGCTAATGTCGATCATCAAAACCGTACTCATTTGAGCTTTGTATTGGGTTTCTTCGACAACCAAATCATTTTCGGTCAGCATGAAACTTTCAACACCATTATTGATTTGGGCATTTCGAAGGCTTTCTGTCAATGAAATACGTTCTAAACCATCTCCAAAATTAAATTCACGAAATTCTCCGGTATGTTCATCGCCATTTCCGGCATGTTTGGTTTTGTGATTTCCGTTTCCGGAACGTTTCAAATTCCCGAAAATCTGATCTAACGCTTGTTGTCGGATTGCACGTTCTGTTTTAGCAGTGATACCAAAACCTCCTGAACCATCTTCTTTGACCTCGTCTTTTATGTAACCTTTCTTTTTTAAATCTTCGATAAAATCATCGATTGTGTAGTTCTCGTCCGTCAGTTTATATTCATTGTCCAACTCCCGAAGCCAGTCTATAGCTTCATCAAAATCGCCCGAAGTATGGGTGATTAACTCTTTGAAAATACCAAAAAGTTTTTCAAACGGAGACTGAAATGGGGCTTCGTACGACTTAAAATAAAAACCTTTTTTAAATTCGTTTTTCATAATTCTAAAATTACGCTATTTTAGAATTACGAAAAAAGAAACGTTTATTAATTTTTAGTTAAAATATTGAAACAAAAGAGGCTGAATTTCCTTATAAATTTAGTAATTATTCAAACTTTCCGTCAACATAATACCATGTATTATTTTCGAATTTAAAAGTAGAAAATTCGTAATGCGTCTGCAATTTTTGATTTGAATCTAAAAAAGAAGCTTTAAACTCAACCGTATTTTCGGTAAAACTTAGAATTTCCAGTTTTTGCCATTTATTGCTTGTTGCCCATTTTAGAATTTCTGCTTTAGAATAATATTGCCTTTCCGGAACATGAGTAGTTTCCAAAAGATAATCGGCATTATGAGTTGCATAAGCAGAATATCTCGAACGCACTAAAGCCAATGCAGTTGGTGCTTTCTGATTGTTTTCAAGATACAATCCGCAGCAATTTTCAAACAGCAAACCGGTATCGCAAAAGCACTTTTTATTCTCCATCAACTTGCTCTTCGCCGTTAATTTTTACATGTAATTGATTTAATAAAACCTGATACCTGCTGATTTCTCTTAAATCTTCATCTTCTTCTGCATGATCCAGCATTTCGTCTAATGTTTCGTTTACTTCAAGCAATTTATTATTAGCTTCTCTGTCGTTTTTTGCAGCAATTAAATCTATAATTTCCTGCACACTTACTTTTAAATCTTTGAATTTCATATTTTCTTGTTTTGTTATTTTTGTTTCAGGTTTCAAGTTTCAAGTTCCGTGACGCAACTTAAAACTTGAAACTAAAAAAACTTGAAACATTTATTCTTCTTTCTTGTCTTCGTTGAATTTTTTGATAATTTCTTTCAGCTTTTCTTTACGTGCAATTTCGGCCTGCTTTACTTTATTTTGGGCTTTGTGCAGTTTGTCGTTGTGCTTTTTGATATTTCTTTCGTTGTTGCGTCCCATTATATTTCTCTTTTAATTTCTTCTAAAGTTTTCTCGGTAAAAATCAATTCGGTGATAATTTGTTTTCGTAAATCATCTATATCTTCATAATCAAAATGTTTTGCCCAGGATGTTAATTGCTGTAAATTCCGAATCTGTTTGATTCGTTTTGTCGTTTCAAAACTTGTTCGCAACACCGCTTTCTGATCGTATTTCGGATTTTTTTTATGCTGATAGGTTACAGTATTCTTATCAAAATCGGCATCAATATAATAGAGCTTTTCTTCGGCATTATCGGGATAAAATTCGTTCCAGGCGGCAAAACCAATTTTTGTTTTCGATTCGGTTTCCGGTTCACGCGCTAGCAAACGCCATTTGCTGTTGGCTAATCTTCCCCAATGATTCGAAACACGGTACATTCCGGCTTCGGTATAATAATAGGTGCTTCCGGCTTTGCTCTCAAACTGAATTTTCAAACCTTCAATTTCATCCCCAAGCACTTCATGAAAAACACAAAAGGTATTTTTGAAAGAATTAGGATGTGGCTTAAAGTTTTTTTGCATGTGCAAATATACTCAGATTGACCAAAACTCCCTAAAACAAACATAAATTGATTAACTTTGTACCTTAAATTTTAAATTAAAAAAGTCATGTCTAAAGATTCACAAGAAAAAATGTTGCAAAAAGGGGTTTATACAGGCATCATGGAGAAAGATGAAAACAACAATTATTTTTGTGGTGAATATCTTTTAGATTATAAAATCGCACACACTAATCATGCTGTAGGTGATTTGATTACAATTAAATCAGTGATTGAAAATCCGAGCGATATTAGTTATGATAAATATCCGAAGAAATCAAAAAACTTTCATAAAGCGAATCAGAAACCGGAGGATAAATAGATTTGTTTCAGGTTTTCTTTGTTTCAGGTTTCAGGTTTCAGGTTTTGAAATGAGAATTTTACCGCAATCCGGGGAGCTAACATCTTTATATAATGTTATGCTGAAAAATACAAAGTTCGCAAAGCTGGTTTATATCTGGCTTTGCGAACTTTTTGTTTCTAAAAATTACTTGGGGGAAAAACTTTGCGACTCTGCGATTTTTTATTTCTTAAGCTTTTTACATTAATACCGAGAATTTCACGCAAAGTCGCAGAGCCGCAAAGCTGGTTGAATATCTGGCTTTGCGAACTTTTTGTTTCTAAAAGTTACTTGGGCGAAAAAACTTTGCGACTCTGCGACTTTTATTTCTTAAGCTTTTTACATTAATACCGAGAATTTCGCGCAGAGGCGCAGAGGCGCAAAGCTGGTTGAATATCTGGCTTTGCGAACTTTTTAAATTTCCTAGTTAAAAAACCTTTTAGAAAACTAATTTTTTTATGGAAATTAATGCCCTAGCCCCGATAAAAGTGGAAATCCTTTTGTGCTGGGGTTCAGCACAAAAGATTGGAACGGATAGCGGGAATAGCTCCTTATTCTTTTTAATTTAAATCAACAAAACATTTTACGTTCTTACAATCAACATTTTACATTTTTTTCGAATATTTTTTCTATCAAAACTAAAAAGTTAAAAAAAAGTGTACCTTTGCAAAAAATTTGTCTTTTTGAACAATTAATTTCAATTTCAAACTAATAGACAAGTAGTTACCTTATTTATGAAAAAAATAGTTGAATACCGCAAGTTACTAAACGTAGACAAAACTGCTGAGTTAAAAGATTTAAAAACCATTTATCGTAATGCGATGAAAGAATCACATCCTGATAAATTTCAAGGTGATGAGGCTGGTTTAAAAGAAGCAGAAGAAAAAAGCAAGGCTATCATTGAAGCTTATCACTTTTTGGTAAGTATTAATCCTGAAACGATTAAGGCAAATTTACCTGAATATACTGAAACTATCGCAACTTCATCAATTACTGATTATAAATTTGTTGATGGTCGTTTAATTATCGATTTTTCAAACGGAAGTGTTTACGAATACATTAGTGTTCCTAAAGCTACTTACGTGAAAATGGTAAATGCTGATTCTCCTGGAAGATTCGCAAAAAGACACATTTTAAACTCTTTTACCTGGAGAAAAAAGACAAATCAAGAATAGATTTATACGAAAATATCCTCAAAAGCATTCTGGCAACAGCGTGCTTTTTTTATGTCTAAAAATTAGAAAATCGATTATTTAGATTAAAAATAAGAATACATTTACGAGTAATAAATCAAATTAAGGCAATGAACACGCTGATTACACGGCAATTAGACTAAAAAAAACTATAACAAAATTTTAGGTTACAAAATTCTTTAAGTTTTATAATTTTAGATACTTTTGTTGCACAAATCAATTAACTAATTAATTTTTTATAATGAAAAAAATACTTTTTTTACTAACCGCTACTGTAGCGATCATTTCATGCAGCAAAGTTAAGGACGGAGAATACCTAATTACAGGAACTGCAACAGGAGTTGAAAACGGAAAAACAATCATTCTTCAAGGTCAGGACCCAACTACAAAAATGACAGTAGCTCTTGATACAGTAAAAGTTGAAAACGGAAAATTTGAAATAAAAGGAAAAGTAACTGAACCAGCTTTTCACGCTTTAATCCTTCAAGGTACTAACCAACCATTTCCTTTTATCTTAGAAACAGGAGAAATTACTGTTGCTATTGATAAAGATAGCATTCATAAATCTAAAGTTTCTGGTACTTATAATAATGATGAGTATGTGAAATTTACTGAAGATCTTAACAAAACTCAAAAAAGTTTAATTGATTTCCAGAAAAAAAATACTCAAAAAATGCAAGCTGCTCAACAAGCTCAGGATACTGCTGTTATCAATGGTTTGATGAAACAATACATGGAAATTCAAACTGAAGTTCAGGCAAATTCTAAAAAGAAATATTTAGCTTACGCTGAAGGTCACCCAAAATCTTACATCTCTGCTTTGATTATCCAAAGCATGATTGCTGATCCAAGCGCTGACATTAAAAAAACAGAAAGCTTATACAATGCACTAGATGAGTCTGTAAAAAATACTACTCCTGGTAAAGAAATTAAAACAAAAATAGGTCAAGCAAAAATGCCTGCAGTTGGTGCGTCAGCCCCTCCTGTTGGCAGCGCTAAATGAAGATCAGATTTTTCTGCTCCAAATCCGGAAGGAAAAGTAGTTTCGCTTAAAGAAAGTTTAGGCAAAGTAACTATTGTAGACTTTTGGGCTTCATGGTGTGGACCATGCAGAAAAGAAAATCCGAATGTTGTTGCTATTTATAAAGAATTACACTCAAAAGGGTTAAATATTGTTGGAGTTTCATTAGATAAAGAAAAAAGCAAGTGGACAGAAGCTATCGCAAAAGATGGTTTAACCTGGACACACGTTTCTAACTTAAAATTTTGGGAAGAACCAATTGCAGCGCAATACGGTGTTCAGTCTATTCCGGCAACTTTTATTCTTGATGCAACAGGAAAAGTAGTTGCTCAAGACTTAAGAGGTCCTGAATTGAAAGCAAAAATCGTAGAACTATTAGCAAAATAATCCTACTTTTTGAATAAAATAAAAAAATCTCCCTAGTGGAGATTTTTTTATTTTATTCAATTCCAATGAATTAAAAAATAACTTTAAAATAACTTAAAATTAAGTTCGTTTTTTGTTTGTAAACATGAAAAACGTTCCTATATTTGCAACCGCTTAGAACAACAAAGCGCACTAACGCTGAGATCGGGGAGATACTCAAGCGGCCAACGAGGGCAGACTGTAAATCTGCTGTGAAAACTTCGCAGGTTCGAATCCTGCTCTCCCCACCAAAAAGTCCTAATGAAAATTAGGACTTTTTTTATGGCTTAAATTCAAATTGAAATACAATCACAGATTTTTATTTACAGCACTTTTCTGCCTTTATAAAACACTCAAAATTTCTGTGGCAAAATCGGCGTAAATTATTTATTGAATGGACATCATTTCTACGACAAAAGTTTTTACTTTTGAACTATATTTACATTTAACTATTATAGTAACAATTACTAATTAAAATCATTAAAACTTACAGCGCTAACAACCAAAACCTCACAAAAAAATTATGAATTTCATAAAATCAAGTCACTATACTTCAGCAAACCTGTATCAAAAGGTGCTATTTCAATTTCTATTTTAGAATCTACAATCCTGCTTACTCAAAAACAAATCACACAACAAGTGCATTTTATTTCTATTTCTCAAAAATAGAATAGAACTATAATGCCTTTTTTTCAAAAACCACAACCAATTAATGAGACAAACAATTCTAGTATTATGTTGCTTTCTTTTTTTATCAAATACTTTACAGGCACAAATATCAGGCACAGTTAAAGGATATGTAACAGATACCATAAACAATTCTACTTTAACGAATGCATCAGTCTCTTTGTTAAGAGCACAAGATTCTATTTTACTAAAATTTACCCGAGCCAAAGAAAATGGTTATTTTGAGTTGAATAATATTAAGGCCGGTAAATTTATTTTACTGGTTTCTTATCTCAAATATGCTGATTTTGTAGATCAATTTTCTATTGATTCCACAAAGTTAATCAAAGATTATGGTAAAATTAATTTGGCTGATAAAGGAAGAATACTATCCGAAATAATTATAAAAGGCAATAGAGCCGCCATGAAAATCAAAGGAGATACGTTAGAATTTGATCCAAAAGCATTTAAAATAGAACCTAATGCAAAAGTGGAAGATCTGATAAAACAATTCCCAGGAATACAAATTGATAAGGATGGAAAAATTACCGCTCAGGGCGAAACTGTAACCAAGGTTTTAGTTGATGGTGAAGAATTTTTTGGTGATGATCCCACTTTAGTTACAAAAAATCTACGTGCGGATATGGTTGATAAGGTACAATTGTACGACAAAAAAAGTGATCAGGCCGCTTTTACAGGAATTGATGATGGTCAGAAAACCAAAACTCTAAATGTTAAACTTAAAGAAGACAAAAAAAAAGGTCATTTCGGGAAAGTAGAACTCGGAGGAGGAACTGATAATTTTTACAAAGGCCAAGCCATGTTTAATAAGTTTTGGGATAAGAAAAAATTAGCAGCTTATGGTATTTTAGGCAACACTGGACAAGTAGGATTAGGATGGGGAGATAAAGATAAATATGGACAAAGCGGCTATCAAGTAACTGATGACGGTGGTATTAATTTTTCAAGCAATGGAAATGATGAATTTGAAAGTTGGGATGGACAATTTAATGGTGAAGGAATTCCAGTAGTTCAAACTGGCGGAATACATTTTGACAATAAATGGAACAACGATAAAGAATCTATCAATGTAAATTATAAGATTGGCGATATCAAACTTTCAGGAAATCGCAATGATATTAACCAGCAAAATTTAAGTTCCAGCAGCATTTATAATACTTCAGACAAGAGTTTTGAGAAAAACATGACTAAAAATAAACTTGATCTGGCTTATGAAATTAAAATTGATTCTACTTTAACTTTAAAATTAAATGTAGATGGATTATTTAAAAAAAGTAATTCAAGTGAAGCAGAAATGCGAAAAGGTACTGACGAACAAGGTAACCAATTGAATAATTTGAAACAGACAACTACAAACGATGTTGATGATAAAATATTTAATATAAATACTTTATTAACCAAAAGACTTAAAAAAACGGGCCGAACATTATCTCTTAATTTAAGCCAATCAAGTACAGACAGCAAAAGTGATGGTTATTTAAATTCCAGAGCTGAATTTTTTACACCATCCGTAATTAGTCCGGATAGCACCAAAGTAGTCGATCAAAACAAAGTCAATACTATTAGCAATACGGCTTTTAAATCAAATTTAATCTATACCGAACCGTTATCCAAAAGTCTATCTGTAATTCTTAATTATGGATTCAACATTAGTAACGGAAAAGCTGATCGTAAATCTTTTAATCAATCTTCAAATGGCGATTATAATGTTTTGGATTCCATCTTTAGTAATAATTATGAATTAGACCAAACGATAAACCAACTTGGAGCGATTTTTAATTACAAAAAAAATAAAACTGTTTTTTCTTTTGGTTCTAAATTTAGTGGTGTAAACTTTAAACAATATAATGTTTATACAGATAGTTCTTTTAAGCAAAAATTTGTTAACTACATGCCTCAGATAAACTATCAATATAATTTTAAACAAAGAGAATCACTGCGTTTGTCGTATAACGGAAACACCGATCAGCCAACATTAGAACAAATACAGCCGATACGAAATAATCAAAACCAGTTAAATACGATTTTGGGTAATCCAAATTTAGATCCTTCTTTTAAAAATAATTTTAGAGGAAGTTATTATTCGTATAAAGTACTTAGCAATCAATATTTTTCGGTTAATGGATCGTATAATTTTACGCTAAATCCAATAATAAGTAATGTGGTTACAAATGATAGAGGAGAAAGTATATCACAATTTGTAAACCTAAAAGACAAAGCTGCAACAAGTTATTATTTGAGCAGTAATTTTGGCAGAACAATTAAAGCAATAGATCTGTCGGCAGGTATTGGCTTAAGCGCCAATAAAAATGTAAACTATAATTACATCAATACAAAACTGAATCAAACTAAAAATTCAACTTATTCCTTTAATTTAAACTTATCAAAGTATAAAGAAAAAAAATACAATTTTAATACCAGCTTCGGACCTACTTACAATGTTGCTAATGCAAGCATCAACGAAAATAGTAATAGTGATGGCTGGGGTTTTAATGGAAATTTCTGGACTAGCATACAATTACCTTTCAAATTAGAAATCAGCACCGATGGTAATTATCAATATAATGGAAAAACGCAAGTGATTCAGGAAACTTTTGAACGTTTTATCTGGAATGCATCTATCACCAAAAAATTCTTAAAATCAGATAATTTAAAAGTTTCTATAACGGGAAGAGATCTTTTGAACCAAAATGTAGGATTTAATCGTTCTGCATTCAATGGAAATATTAACCAAAGTACTTATACCACTATCCAAAGATACTTTATGTTCTCTGTAAGCTGGGATTTCAGCAAAATGGGCGGAGGAGAAATTAAACAAAACTAAAACCATGAAAACAATAATAAATCGCATCTTAATTTTAATAATTGTATTGACAAGCTGCAATACTTTTGCACAAAATGACCACTTTGTACAACATGGCGTAATCGAATTTGAAAAAAAATCAAATATGTACGCTTTGATTTCAAAAAAAATAAAAGGAGAAAATGAGAGTTATTATAAATTAGCTTTTGAAGGTTATAAAAAAAACAATCCACAATTTAAAACTGCAAAAAGTACACTCAGCTTTTCAAAAAACAAAAGTTTATATAAATGGGATGAAACCAATGAATCAACAAGCAACAACAGTTGGATTGCAGATGATGCAATGGCTAATTTAAAAAATGTTATCGCCACAGATCTAGATACCCAAACCAGCATTACCCAAAAAAACGTTTACGATGATTTATATTTAGTTAAAGATAGTTTACGTAAAATTGACTGGAAAATTACCGATGAAACCAGAGAAATTGCGGGTTATGAATGCCGAAGGGCAAATGCTATAATTATCGATTCTGTTTATGTTGTTGCCTATTATACAATTCAAATCCCTTTCTCAGGCGGCCCTGAATCTTTTACAGGCTTACCCGGAACAATTTTAGGATTGGCTATGCCACACGAAAATATGACATGGTTTGCTACAAAAGTTACAGAAATTCCAGTTTCTGACAAAGATTTAGCCCCACCAATTAAAGGGAAACCTACTGACAATAAAGAACTAAACAAAACACTTTTGGAAGCTTTAAAAAATTGGGGAAAATGGGCAAGAAAGACATTACAAGCCTACTCCTTGTAACAAATTATTGAAAACTTATTTCTTATACAAAAACTAATCTAAATGCTTCCTGAGATTTCCAGAATATATCAATGGAGCCATAGAAATCTCAAAATTGCATTTATCAGAATAAATATGCAGGTTTAGACAATTAAGTTCAAATCCTGCTCTCTCAACCAAAAAGTCCTGATTTTCATTAGGACTTTTTTTATGGCTTAAATTGAAATTGAAATACAATCGGAGGATTTTTATTTACAGCACTTTTCTACTTTATAAAACACTCAAAATTTTTGTGGCAAAATCGTGGCAAATTTCACCAGTCCAGGTTTTTTTTGGCAAAATCAGGCCATTCCACCAGGCATCTTATGATCACAATCAAATCGTTATATAATGTAAATTAGATAAGAATTCTGTATTTTCATATAAAAATAATTTGAAACTATAGTTTTAATTTTAAATGAATAGACTGCCTATGATAAAATGTTTGGGTTACATCCCAAAAAAACAGCGGCAGGCAAGACGATCCTGAACAGAGGAACACAGGTTAAAAAAAATAAAAGGCTACAGTCTTAATCTAAAGTATATGAATATCGAAAACCAACAAGAACTTTATTTATTGGTAATGAACGCACCGGTTGGTATCTGTGTGTTGAATGCAGAAACGCTGAAGGCGGAAATTGTAAATGACAGCTTTATAGCCGTAGCCGGGAAACCACGCGAAGCAATTCTGGGTAATTTTTACTGGGATACTTTCGCCGAAGTGCGCCAATATTATGAAAACATATTGGAAGGTGTTATTTCAAATGGGAATCCTTACTCGGTCAATGAAGCAGAAGTTATGCTGATCAGACACGGAAAGGAAGAGACTCTTTACTTGACTTTTGTTTATGCCCCTTTAAAAGATGCTTCCGGGGAAGTTAAAAAAGTTGCTGTCTGGGTTATGGATAATACGCTGCAGGTCAATCAAAGACAAAAAGTTGAAGAAAGCGAAAAATTTGCGCGAACCATTTTTTATAATTCTCCTGTGGCAAAATTAGTATACACAGGACCAGAAATGGTTTTACGTGAAGCCAATGAGAAAATGCTTGAAATATTTGGCAAGGGAGATTCTATCATTGGCAGACCCATAATGGAAGCAGTACCCGAGCTCAAAGAGACGCATTTATTCCAGTCCTATCATAATGTTTTAAATACGGGAGAAATTCATACCGAAACGGCCGCCCGCATTATGTTTATGAAAAATGGTTCGCCCTATTACGGTTATTATGATTATACTTACAAACCATTGTACGATGCAAAAGGCAGAATTTATGGTGTCATTTGCACGGCTATTGACGTAACCGAGCAGGTAGTTGCGCGCAATAAGCTGCAAGAAGCTGAGCAAAACATGAGAGGCGCGGTTGACTTAGCGCAGCTCGGCACATGGAGCATTGATGTGGCGTCTAACGGGCTGACCTATTCAGACCGTCTTATTGAATGGTTTGGGTATGATCCCGCTGACCAGGACTACAATGAGGTTATTCCGATCCTGTTGGAAGAAGACCGCGAACGTGTAGCAAATGCCGTGGCATGGGGGCTGAATCCTGAGTCAGGAGGAGTTTATGATGAAACCTACACGGTGATGCATCCCACTACCGGAAAGAAAAGAATATTGCATGCGCAGGGTAAAACTGTTTTTGATCCCGAAGGCAACCCTGTACGTATGAACGGAACTGCTCAGGATATAACCATCCAGATGGAATTGCAGATGGAACTTGAAAACCAGATACAGCAGCGTACCGAAGAAATTGGCGCTGTTATTGAGGAATTAAGGGCAACAAATGAAGAATTAGAAAATACTAATTTACAATTGATACATTCTAATCAGGAACTTGAACAGTTTGCCTACATAGCATCGCATGACCTACAGGAACCGCTTCGCAAAATCAGTACCTTTGTGCAGCTGCTCGAAGGCAAGATTACAGAACATCTTGACGAAAAAACACTAGGATACATAGATAAAATAAAAGACGCCACAAGCCGTATGGGCAAACTTATTCGAGATGTGCTCGCGTATTCTGCCCTGCCGAAAGACGATGCCACTTTCGTTGCGGTAAATCTTGAAGATACTGCCAAAAATGCGCTGGAAGATTATGATGTAGTAATGGAGCGCACAGGAGCTAAAGTTACATGGAACGAACTGCCGGTTATCCAAGGTATTCCTTTGCAGATGTCTCAGCTGTTTTTTAATCTTATAGGGAATGCCTTAAAATTTATACGCCCTGATGTGCAGCCCAAAATTCATATTCATTGCAGTATTGCCTCTACAGAAGAGATGCGATCAGTACATCTAAAAGAAGGGATATCCTATTATAAAATTCAGTTTACAGATAATGGCATTGGCATGAAGACTGAAGATACAGAGAAAATTTTCAATATATTTCAAAAGCTGCACAGTAAAAGTGAATTTGCAGGTACGGGAATCGGGCTTGCAATGTGCAAAAAAATTGTCCAGAACCATAATGGCGAAATCGATGCCAACCAAAGCAATGAAAACGGAGCGGTATTTAACGTATACCTGCCAACGAACAATTCATAATAGCTGAGCGGGACTAATCATTCTATTAGGCGACAGAGAAAAATTGCTGTAATGTATTTTATAATTATTCCTTCACGGAATGGTTCGATTCAAACTTATTAATCCTGAGAGATATTCTTTTCAGAAACAAAAAATATATTTTTAATCGGATTCATTAAAGCTTTTGTCCAGTGCAGAAGAAATACTTTTTTAAGAATGAGAATAAAGCCAGTGAAAGAATTTGGTTTTTGTATATAGAGATTTGCTCCCTTGTTAAAAGTCTCTTCAATATCGCCAGGGTGATTAGAAGTAGAAAGCATAACTGCGGGAATCTCCTTAAGTTCCTCATCACTTTTTATTTCTGCAAGTGCTTCCTTACCTCCTTTAACAGGCATATTTATATCGATAAAAACAATATCAGGTTTTGGCTCAGACCCATCTTTTAAGGTGTTAATCAATTCCTCCCCGTTTTCTACTGTAATAACTTCAGAAGGGATTTTTGTTGCATTAAGAGCTTCCTTAAATAATTCCTGATCATCTTTATCATCCTCTGCCAATATAATTTTTACTGGCTCGATTTCCTTCAAGTCTTTAATATTTCCAATTGGGTTTTCAGAATTTATCATATTAATACGGTTTTACAATTCCCAAAAGTACTATATAAATGCTTTCTAAAATTACTACCAATCAATAATCTTAAAAGCATTAACAAATTAGCGGCCAGCGATATCATTTACAGTCCTTCATAAGATTGTAAAAAGTCACAATTTGCTGCTCTAAAGGCTTTTATTATTTACAAATTCACCTTTATGCATAGAAACTTTATTTCCCCATTCTGTTATTGCATTTAGTAATGGTATACAGGATTTTCCAAAATCTGTTAAACTGTAAACAACTTTTATCGGAGGTTTTTTCCCTTCAACGGTACGTAATAAAAGACCGTCAATCTCAAGCTGCTTTAATTGGAGGCTCAAAGTCAGTTCTGTAATAGCCGGAATATCTCTTCTGATTTACACTACAGCATTGTACATCTTAAATTTATAAAAAAAAATAAAAATTATATAAATTTTGAATCACACAAAGTAATACATTTAAACTCATATATTCTCAAAGAGGTTAATCTGTAGTTAAAATAATTCAAAAATTACCACTAACGTCATATAAACCTACACTTATTCTTATAATAGCCCATTTATTACTTGTTATCAAATTGTACATCTCAAAATAAAAGGATTGCTTTTATTTATGTTCTAGAACTTACTATTTTCTCATTAAAACAAACTATTAAAAATCAATAGATTGAGATTTTTTTTTTAAGTTAATTAATTTATCCTTTAAATTTCCATCCCAGTAAAACAAGATTATGAATCCTATTAATGCTATAGTCATATCCGGGGAAAAAGAGACGCTGCTTATTTTAAAAAAATTTGAAGAAGAGAATGCTATGATTTTAGAAATAATTGGCGATGCAGGCTCTGTAGCTGATGGAATGCTCATCATAAAGGCAAAAAAGCCAGACCTTATATTTCTGGATATTGTGCTTAAAGATGATCTTTTTTTTGAAATGCTTGAGCAATTAGAATTCAGCATCCCCAAACTGGTATTTATATCCTCTGAAAAGGATTACGCGATCAAGGCATTTAAACATAATGCGATCGATTTTTTATTGAAACCGATTGATTTTAATGCGATTATTTTAGCCATTTACAAAGTAATAAAAAGAAGAGAAATGGAACGCTCTTATCAGGATCATAAAGTCAACAGCATTAATCTCCTAAACTCTGCAAATCAGCCAAATGATTATGTAGCTGTAGCTTCTTTAGAAAAAATTGAACTTATACCTACTTCAGAAATTATTTTTTGCAAAGCAGATGGAAAATATACTGTTTTTGTCCTTTTAAATGGTAATAAAATAATGTCAAGCAGAAATCTGGGTGAATACAGTACTGTTCTCGACCATAACTATTTTTTCAGAATACATCATTCCTATATTATCAACCTTCGCCATATCGTTAAAATTTCAAAAAAAGATGGTTATTTCTGTGAGTTTTCAAATGGGGCAATTTTGCCGGTTGCTAAAAGACGACAAGAGGACTTTAACAAATTTATTAAACTTAAAGAATGAATGCGGCTTCCTGTTTTAAGCCAATTCATTACTAATAGAATGAATAATCGAAATGAAAACAAAAATATTAATTGCTGAGCACGATCCTGTAAATAGTGTCATTCAACACGAGTTGAAGGCTAGCAAATTCAATTACACAACAGAAATTGTTTATTCGGAAAAAGAATATGAAACAGCGCTTCATAATTTCAGGCCTGATATTATTGTTTCTGATTATTCTTTTCCAGCCTTCGGCATGTCACTTTTTAGATTGAAGCAAAAACTGGCGCCAAAAACACCTTTCATTTTTGTCGCACAAACCATTGATATTGAAAAAGCCGTAAAGCTTATAAAAATTGGAGTAAGCGATCTGGTACTGAAATCGAAGCTAAATACGCTAACAAAGAAAGTTAACATTGCACTGCAAAAATATAAGCAAGCCAGCAGAACTTTCCAAAAACCGCAAGAGGCAATTATTGATAATGCTACTGTTATTTCTTGTGAGGATCAATTAAATAACTTTAGCAAAATCCATGATTTTTCAGTAGATTTGATTTATTCCTGTGATAAAGAAGGCAGATTTATAACTGTAAATAAAGCAACTGAGCGGATTTTAGGCTACAAGAAAGAAGAATTAATTGGCAAAAAATGGATGGATTTTATATTTCATGATGATATTGATATTTCCATAAATGCGGATTTTAATTGCAGTGTGCAATTAACTAATTCCCATAAAAATTTTAAGCATAAGGACGGTCGTAAGGTCTGTTTGCTTTTGTCTTCTGTATGCGATAATGTTCACAACGTAAGTTACTGGATAGGCAGAGATACTACTGAGAAAAAAAACATACAAAAAGCTTTTGAAATAGAAAGACAGCGATTCTATAATTTATTTTCTCAGGCACCTTCCTGTATGGGAATTTTAAAGGGTCCGGATTATATTTTTGAATTGGCAAATGAACTCTATTTGCAGTTAATCGACAGAAAAGATATTATAGGCAAAAAGGCAAAAGAAGTATTACCGGAACTTGAAGCCCAGGGAATTTTTGAAATTTTAGATACTGTGTACAGAACGGGAGAAACGTTTTCAGCTAATGAAATGTTAATCAAATTAGACCGCAACGGAAACGGAAAGCTAGTTGATGCTTATTTAAATTTTATCTATCAGGCGAATAGGGATACTAATAACAATATTGACGGTATTCTTGTCTTTGTCAATGATGTAACGGAGCAGGTTATCTCGCGAAAAAAAATCGAAGAACGTGAGAAAATGTACAGGGATTTAATCTGCACATTACCGGTTGCCACTTATTCCTGCGATCGGGAAGGACGAATAACAATCTATAACAAAGCTGCAGTGGCTTTATGGGGACGAGAGCCGGAAATAGGAAAAGATTTGTGGTCTGATTCGTGGAATATGCATCATAATAAAGACAACCATGAACCTCGGAATTTATGTTCGCTGGCCAAAGCATTAACAGAAGATGAATCAAACCTTAGAAGGGAAATTATTATCGAACGCCCCAATGGAGAAAAGCGCAATGTCCTGCCATATCCTGTTCCGTTTCGTAATGCTAAAGGTCAAATAACCGGGGCTGTTATTGTACTTGCTGATATTACAGAAATGAAAATTGCACAAAAACAACTCAAGAAAAGCGAAAAAAAATACAGGTACCTGTTTGATAACAATCCAATGCCGATGTGGATTATAGATTTAGTAACTTTTAAATTTTTAGATGTAAATAAGATGGCCGTTGCACATTACGGATACAGCCGGGAGGAATTTCTTTCTATGACTGCTTTAGACATACGGCCAAATCATGATAAAAAACATTTTATAAAATGGAGCGATACTTCAGAAATTAACAAATCAAATTATAACAGGGGAAAATGGAACCACATTAGAAAGGACGGCTCTGTTTTTCCTGTTGAAATCATTGCACATAATATTATGTATGAAGGATCGCCGGCAAGGTTAATTCTTTCAAATGATATAACGGATCGCACAAGAGCAGAAATAAACCTGGAAAAAAGAAACAGAGAACTCATCAAAACCAATTCAGAACTGGATAAATTTGTATATAGTGTATCACATGATTTACGTTCTCCCCTAACCTCGATTCTTGGCGTGCTTTCTTTTATTGAGACAGAAAGCCAGGAAGCAGATACCATAAATCATGCGCAAATGATACGAACTAGTGTCAATCGTCTTGATGACTTTATTAAAAATATTTTAAACTACTCACGAAATAACCGTACAGGACTTGAAATAGAAAAGATTCCGCTTCATAAAATGATAACTGACGTAGTAAATTCACTTCAAAGCACCAAGGATGCCAAAGGAATTGATTATGAAATTGATATCAAAGAACAACAGCCATTTTACACAGACAGACTGCGCTTTAATACCATCTTAGAAAATCTTATTTCAAATGCCATAAAATATCAGAAAACAGAAGAATCCGGGAGATATATCAAAATAACCGGATATTCAGACCCTGAAAATCTTTATATCACTATAGCCGATAATGGGATTGGTATTGATCCGGAATATCATCAAAAAATATATGAAATGTTTTTTCGGCTTTCAGGCAAAGAAAATGGCTCTGGTATTGGTTTGTATATCGTAAAAGATGCCATAGAAATGTTGCAGGGTTCTATAGAAATACAATCAGATAAAGGGATAGGAACTACATTTACTATCACACTAAAAAATTTAAAACCATGACTACAGCATCAGCATCAAAATTTGAGATCGTAATGATTATTGATGATAACATCATAGATCTTTATATAGCATCACGTATGATAATCCAGAATAATTTTGGAAAAAAAGTATTACTTTATACTACTGCAGAAGAAGCTATGAAATATCTGCAGGACAACCAGGACAATATTTCTGCACTGCCTCAGATCTTATTTGTAGACATTTACATGCCTTTAATGTCAGGATTTGAATTTATGGAAGCATTTGATAAGATGGTTACTTTAAAAAACTACTGTAAGGCATATATCATATCATCAACAATTGACAATGAAGACATCACGCGATCAAACAGTAACAACAATGTAGCAGCGTTTCATGTCAAGCCAATCACCAAAGAATTTCTTGACCGGATTATTGAGAAATAATTATTATTTTAAAATTTAAATCTTCGTATTTTACAATTTAGTTGAAATTACATTTACAAACATTCCAGGTAAAGGTGATTTTCTAATTCAACTTCATTAATTGTTCAACACTTTTCTTGTGTTTAACATTTTTACCCAAATAACGCCAAGTCAGGTTGAACATTCTGCTTACAATAAATTTAGAAATTTTCACTATAATTTATTGAAGCTTGTTATAACTTATTACCAAACTTAGGGGTCATCTTACTTTAAAATATCAATTTGTTTTTTCAATAATTCTAGTATCAATAGATGCGATTTTTTATAAGAATTCGCTGATTTTGAAAAACGGTTATACTGTATAAGGCGCACTTATTACTTCTCACTTTAAGTTTAAAAGCCATTTCTCTTTATTTGTTGCAGTTAAGCGAAAATCTGACATTTCCCAATCTAATCACGTAACGCTAATAGCAATGAAAAAACTCGCACCGTTTTTACTTTTTCTTATTCCAATTCATACAGTTTACCAGGAAAAAATCTTATAAAAATGATGGATTTTATAGAGTGCTAATCCGCATGTTATATATTTTTTAATTTAAATACATCCTAAAATTGAAACAGAAAATTATTATCCTTCTTTTCTTCATTTCTTATTTTTCATTTTCTCAGGGCCCACCTCCACCAGGTCTCCCCGATGAGCCTGTTACAGTTTCAATAAATCAGGAAATTGGTTTGTTGCTTATAGCCGGTGTTATACTTGGACTGTATATAATCAATAAGAAAAGATAAAACATATTGTACGCAAACAGGGAGTTAACCTGAAATTTAATTTTAATAAATGCTGATCTATGAAAAAAAAAATACTTTTATTTTCTATCATGATTTCTGTCCAGGTTTTTGCACAAATTCACATTGGTGCCAATACTCCTGTTTATGTCAAGAATCAGGTTTTGTATGTCACTCAGAATATAAATCTGGCGGCGAATTCAAATCTTTACCTAAGAAATAATTCTCAATTAGTACAAGGTACAGCAGGTACCTCTACTAATACGGGAACAGGAATTGTGTCTGTGTACCAGGAAGGGACAGCAGATAACTTTGAATACAACTATTGGTGCTCACCGGTAGGAAATCCGACGGTTGCAACAGGTAACACAAATTTTGGAATCTCATTGCTAAATCGTCCCACCTCTTCTACTGCTATAATTCCGGCTACTGCACTTCCTCTCTCAAATTACAACGGCACAGCAAATCCTTTGGCTATAGCATCCTACTGGATTTATAAATTAACAAATGCCAATAACTACTCGCAATGGGTTCAGGTTGGGGATGCTGCCACAATTGCGCCAGGAGAAGGTTTTACAATGAAAGGAACAAGTGGTACAGATATGACAGATCCGGAAGGTACCGGAATTGTAAACAATCCCGGAACTGGTGCACAACGATATGATTTTAGGGGAAAACCAAATGATGGAAATATAAGTGTAAATGTTGGGGCAAATAATGCTGCAACGTTAACTGGTAATCCATATCCATCGGCATTACATCTGAATGCTTTTTTATTAGATCCAACAAATACTGCAGCAACAGGTATTGCGTATTTTTGGCAACAGGACAAAACTGTAAACTCTCATTATCTTTCTGCATATAAGGGCGGGTACGCTGCATACTCGCCCATTAGCTTAGCATCAATGGGTATCTATACAGCTGCAACATTCAAATCATACAACAGCGACGGAACTGTAAACAGCAATCCTCCAACAGGGACAAGTCCTGTTATAGCACGAAAATATCTTCCAATAGGCCAAGGATTTATAATTAATGGTGCTTCAAACGGAACAGTGACATTTAGAAATTCACACCGCGTTTTTTATAAAGAAGACAATAGCTTATCACAATTTGAAAAACCATCAAAAAATTTACTCTCCAAAACAAATGGTGCTATTAACAATCCGGATTTTCCTCCGCCTCCGCCTCCGCTTGTCCCCTTTTTTAAACTTAACGTCATAATAAATAATGAATATACAAGACAGCTGGCATTAGCTTTCGTTTCTGAAGCAACAGACGGCGTCGACAGAGGTATTGATGCCAAAAATATGGATGGAGACCTCCCGAGCGACATTTCTTTCTGGATTGAAAATGGAAATTATGTAATTGAAGGCGTTAATTTCGACTTATCTAAAAAAATTCCGCTGTCAATAAAAGCAAATGCAAATACAACTTTTAAATTTTATATCCCTGAAATTGTTGATTTTGATGAACCAATTTATATCTATGATTCACTTGATATGTCTTATCATAATATTAAAAATGGTGCATACGAAGTTGCAGTTGCTTCCGGAACATCTATTGACAGATTTAAAATAAGTTTTACCGATGATAAGACACTAGGTATAAATAATGAGATTAAAACTAATTTTTTGATTGCTCAGGACAATACAAACCAAGTTTTAATGGCGGCGAATCCAGATAATAAAGTAATAAAATCCTTTGTGCTTTATGATATTCTTGGAAGAGCCATTCTTTCAAAAAATAATTTAGGACCTGAACAGCATTTTACTTTTTCAACCTCGGGATTAAGTTCCGGAGTTTATATTGCAACATTTCTAACACCAGATAATGAAAAAGTTGCTCAAAAAGTGATGATTTCGAATACAGGAAAATAACCGCTTGCACATAATTAGAATAAATAACCGCACTAAAAAATCCAATATAATTAATACTAAAAATTATGATATCCCTATACACCACCTCCCATAATTATAAAACAATAATAATCCTGTTTTTTATCTTTTCATCTTTTTTTGGAAATGCACAAATAGGAATTGGAACAGTAACTCCTAATGCAAGTTCCGTTTTAGACATAACGTCTACTACCCAGGGTTTGCTTACGCCTCGTATGACTACTTTACAAAGAAATGCTATTGCTACACCCGCTGATGGATTGATTGTATATGATACAGACTTGAAATTGTTTTACAGCTACGTATCTACAACATCATCTTGGACGCCGATAAGTGGGGCACTTCCGCGATTAAATTTTAAACGTATCAGATCTACTGACAATTTAGCGACTGTATTGGCCGCTGAATTAGCCGCTGGCGGCGGCAGTAAATATGTTTTGAATTCTAGTACATTATATGAAATTAACGGACAGGTGGTATTTAATCTTCCAATAGACCTGAATAACGCCTATCTTGATGGTCAGGACGCTAATGAAGATATTATTGTTAAATCATCTGGCTTTCTTTTTGATGGAACTACCGGCGGTAGTGTTAGAAATCTTACTATTACGGCACCCGGAGCTACCGTTTTTAATTTAAATTCTGCAGCTTCAACGTCCACTTTTTTGCTTAGGGATTGTATCATTGCCAACTCCGCCAATGTAGGTACGATAGCAGGTTATGGATTAGTTTTTATGAGTATAGTCAATTTTTCAGGAAATGCAAATGGTATTATTTATACTAATATTGGTCAGTTATTATTAAGTAACCAGGCTTGGTTTAGCAATAATGGCGGCACTTACGAAAAATTCACCGGAACATTTACTCTGATCGAAAAACAAGGGGGATTCTCCAATGTAAATACCGGAGCATATGGTTTGGATGTTTCTACACCAGGTCTTACTATTACGGGTGATGCCGTTTTAGAGTCTGTTGTTTTTACCGGCCCTACTCCCGCTAATTATGTTAAACCTTATCCAACTCCATCAACAACTACATTTACAGGTTATAATTTTAATACCAGCTGGACCGTTAGAGCTGCAGGAATACCAAATGAAACAGATGCAAATGCAGTTGGGGATTTTTCAATGGATTATCCTGTTAATACCGGTCTTGGAGTAACGTTAAACAATTCAACTCCAAGTGATATCGTAAAAGTTGGAGTAGCAACTGGTACGGCTCCTACAACAGTATATTCAAATTTGTTCAGATTTGCAACAGAAACTGGCGCAGCGGGCTACAATAGGCTAAAATACGTTGGAAAAAAGAAAAGAATCTTTCAAATAACGGGTTCAATTTCATTTCAGGTTCCAGGCACAGGAGTCTTTATAGCCTATATCACTAAAAATGGTATTCCCTTAACACAATACAAAATTTATGGAAGAGGAGCTGCTGTTAATGATATTATAGTGCTTCCTTTGCACGCAACAGCAGAATTAAACGCCAACGATTATATAGAAGTAGCATTACAGCGCAACTCTGGAAGTACTGGTACTCTTGTCGTTCCCAATATTGCAATAACTATTAAATAACTATTATGCGATAAAATTACAATTAAATTACATTCTGTTAATTCAAGAATCATTAACTAGTTTTTATTTCGATAAAACCAGATAGTGATTCTTGAAAGATACTGCCCGCAAAAAATATAGTACGAAATATTACTTTTTAAATTTTATATTTAGAATTTTTAAAGTAAACATAAAATGGAAGATTATGTTTATGGACATACCCGCCTTGTGCTTAAGTACCTGGCGGGTTTATAAATAAATAGGTAAATCACTTTGTTGCAGCAATACAAAAAAACCTGTAATTGTTCACCTTATATTTTCCCTGGAAAAGGCATTATATCTGCTAGTTTTAAAAAAAAATATTCAGTTATCCTAACCTTCATGGAGAAATTGAATTTCTAATCCCTGAAAATTTGGAATTTAAAGAAAAACTAAAAAAGTTCGAAAATAAAAACAATTGGTAATATTGAGAGATAATTAATATCTTTAGTACTTAAGTTTTTACAGCTTAATAATAAGTCTTAAAACACATTCTATCTCTTTGTAATAATTTATAAATGAAAAACGTTAGTCTGCTTATATTTCTACTATTCATGTCTTACCATTCTTTTGGCCAAAGCATAAAGGACAGTATACAGTTGGATACGGTTAAAAATATACGCTATAATTACAAACAGCTCATTATACCCGGTGTTTTAATTGGATATGGTTTTTGGGGCATTGAAAGCGGACAGATAAAAAGTTTCAATTTTCAGATTCGGGATGAACTTACAGAAAATATAGATACGAAAATAACCATTGACGATTTTACAAGATATGTTCCCGCCGTTTCCGTTTATGCTCTGAATGCCTTTGGTGTTAAAGGCAAAAATAATATGAGAGACCGTTCCGTTATTTTAGTCACTTCAACCCTTATAACAGTTACGACAGTATTTGGGCTTAAATCAATAACAAATGTAGAAAGACCAGATGGAACATCGAACGATTCTTTTCCATCCGGACATACTGCCATAGCTTTTGCAGGTGCTGAATTTTTATATCAGGAATATAAAGATAAATCAATCTGGTATGGTGTGGGTGGCTATGCAATAGCAATAGGAACCGGAATCTTCAGAATGTACAACAACAGGCACTGGCTGACCGATGTCGCGGCTGGAGCGGGAATAGGTATCTTAAGCACCAAAATTGCCTATTGGACAAATCCTTATATTACCCGAAAACTCTTTGGTAATAAAGAAAATAAATCTACTTCTTTTCTTGCTCCTTCTTACAATGGAAAAAATTTTGCAATTAATTACATCAGGACATTTTAGTCCAACTTTATCAAATTTTAAAATTTAAAAATTCAAATAACGGCTAATTATTATTTTTAAATTAAAAAATTAATTCGCAACACAAAAATTTTTTATTTTCCTCCAGTTTTTAATCTTTATAAAACATTCGAAAATATATAAGTTTAAAAAATACATTTTCTACTTGTCTTACTTTTTCATCCATATCTCTTTTTGATAAGCCGGAAACATGGCGCAATAAAATATATAGATAAATATTTTTTGATTATCACATTCTATTCTTAAAACGAAAGCTTATACCCTGTTTTATCCGTCCTGTGTCAGAAAAAAGCTTCCTTATGACATTTTATTACAACAAAGTCTTATGGTAAATTAAATTTACTATTAGGTAATCAGCTGATATTTAATAGTTAAAACATTTAATCAAAACATAAACTTATGTCATATTTAAACGTCCCTCGTCTTACATTTTCAGGACAATTTCAGGCCGATCCGTCGACTGTAAATAATGATCCCACACATTTTAATAATGAAACATTCCAACCGGATTTTCAAAATTACAGTACCGCAGATGCATTAAACGGCTGGTGGAATCCGGATGGTACCGGAAACTGGAGATTTATAGGCTGTAAAATAACCAGTGTTACCTATCAGGACGGGACAAGTACTGATAATCCGCTTTTAGATCCTATCATTGGTATGTCGATCATGGACACGGATGCGCGTACTGCAGGTAAAATTGTAGATTTAGATACGCAGCAGCAAATGGTTTCTGAACTTTGGGGATTTGTGGTAAGAATCGTAAGCAACGATGGCAACACACTTGTAAAAGGAGATTATGAAGTAGCGGCTTTTACCAATATTTGGTTTACAAGATCAGTTGATCAATCTTTTGATTCAGCAGCAGCAGCATCTTATCAATCCATTATAAAAAATATCGACTGGAATTTTGAAATCTCCAACTCCAGATACCTCAACGAGCTAAAATCTGCGAGTGCAGATCAATTATCGATACAATTTACTGTAGACAGATACAATGCTGATAATACATCTGACCAATTTACTTTGGGCAGAATTGCAGGTTCAATTGGTCCGTCAAATAATAGCGAACCAAAACATTTTGTTTTAGGAAGACAATTATTTCCAGCTGCACTTCCTCCACAAACTTATAATTATGCAACTGCATTAGTCAATGACGAACTGAAACAGGTGGTACTTGATTTTGGTAATGCATTACAATTTACTACAGGAGGAGCAGTTAATTCAATTCAGGATTTACACCTTGTTATTAATACCGGTACAGCCGAAGCACCAAGTTATGTAGACATTGGACAATTGGATTATTCAAATCCGGATTGGTATATGGGTACATCGGGAATTTTTACTTTTCCGCTTTCAGAGGATCAATTAACTCTTATTAACCAATATCCATTGGCTGTTACGCAGGTTGTAAGTACGCCAAATAATGTTTTTAGTTTAGCATCATCCAGTACTGAATCAGCTATTTATAATGAATCTGTAGATTATGTTTGTGCCGATAAATATGTATTCAGATTAAATCCGGATGATACGTGCAAGATTGATTTTTATGCAACTAATCTGGGGAAAGCGCTTCCAAATGTAATTGTTCAGGCTCAGGATGCTACGCAAAAATTGCTTTTCGCACCGCCACCGCCAGTATTGCCGGTAGTAGGTGTTCCAACAATACCATTTTTTTCAGGGACAGATCCGGCTTCAGCTACAACAGATGCAAACGGAAAAGCTACGCTTGAGTTTACAGCTCCCGATCCTGGAAATCCAAGAGTATATATTGATGGACAGATATATGGAATATCATATAATTTAAGTACCCAAAACTTTGCTACGGATTGCAATCAGTCCAATTTTGTTAGTCTTTTGATTTACTCAGGCGCCCCAAAATCAGAAATAGTTCCGGATTGGGATAATTTTATACAACCTATCATGCAACAATACGCCAACTTGTATCCGTTGATGTCGAAAGGAATTTTTAATCTGGCTGATCGCGCAGTTTTTGAAAACAATGCTCAAATCCTGCATTTAGTTTTTAGTAAAGATCTTCATGATCCTAATTATATGCCTGCTACGAGAGATCTTTCTAAATATAAAAGAACCGTTATTCTGAATTATTTACAAAGTATTATTGATAAAACAGCAACTGAAACTAAAGCATAGTATTCATAAAATAAAAACCTAATTATGATATTCTTAAAAACGATAAAACTAGAAACCATCGCCGATCTTAAAAAAGCGCTGCAAACTGCCATTGAATTAGAACATTCTACGATTCCGCCTTATTTAACAGCAAATTGGACACTTTTTAATACCGGAAATGATCAAATAGCCAAACTTATAGGTTCTGTAGTTAACGAAGAAATGCTCCATTTATCTATTGCCAGCAATATATTAAATGCCATTGGAGGAAGCCCGGTTATTAACAAACCCGGTTTTATACCACTTTATCCGGGTCCATTACCGGGCGCTGTTGCGGAGGGATTACAAGTACCGATCAAAAAGTTTTCACTGGATCTTGTCAAAGATGTTTTTATGACAATTGAAGAACCGGAAGAGCCCATTGACATACATAGTCTTATTGCGAGCCCTGATGTAATGACGATTGGAATGTTTTACACCAAAATAAAAGAAATAATCGGCGAACTGGAAGCCATCGCAAAACTGGAAGGAAAAACAATATTTGTAGGGAATCCAGAACATCAAATGACGTATGAAAAGTTTTTTGATTCTACCGTATTGTTTCCAATTGTTGATGAAGAAACAGCTATAAAAGGTATAAACATTATTATCGATCAGGGGGAAGGAACTACTACTACACCTTTTGTAACTCCTACAGATGACGGCAATGGCCCGGAACTGGCACATTATTACCGTTTTGAAGAAATTTATAAAGGCCAAACTATACAAGTTGATCCTGCCGGAGGTTATATGTACGGTAATCCGCCAATTCCTTTTAATCCGGAATTAGTACCTAATATGTGGCCAAATCCTAAAATGAACGATTATCCACAAGATTCTCAGGCATATATAAATAGCAAGTTTTTCAACTACAATTATACTTCATTACTTAACTGTTTACATGAAACTTTTAATGGAGAACCGGATAAAATTAATAGCGCAATGGGAGTCATGTATTCTTTAAGATTATATGCCATTAAACTATTGGCTATACCAGATCCCAACCATCCTGGGTTTGTAGCCGGACCTAGTTTTGAATATGTTGTGGGAGAATAATTTGCAGAATTAAATACATTCTAAAATGAAATTCAGCTCAAAAGCAATAGTCATTAAAGTATAAGTCAGTGATATCCTTAAATCTCAAAAATTCTACGAAGAAATTCTGGGATTTAAGAGATTCTGATAATAACGCTTTGATTATTCGAGAGAATATTTTGAAGCAAAAAATGGAACAATGAAATCTGTAAAATTATTAGAGAAATGACAGAAACAGCAATCAATATTAATTCCGGAGAAGCAATACAAACCATAATTCAGCGTAACCTTTCGGAATCTGAATTAAAGTGGTTTAAAAACAATATGGTGTTTGAAAGCAGCGCACAGTTTTTCCAAACCTTTGGATTAATTTCCAGAAATATTCCATCAACTATTCTACAATTGACTACAGAAGAAAAGGCATTATTTGAAGAATTATATCCTGGTTTTATAGATAATAATTGGGATTTACAACAACTTTACCGCAGTTTATTAATGACCCATCTTCCACTCGATCAAAATGTTGAAATACTAAAAAACCTGGCCGAAATGGCTGCTGTCAAAGAATTGGTTTGTTTGTATAAAGGGTTGTATTTCCTAAAGAATGCTCCGGATTTTGTTTTGCTGGTTCAGGAAGGAATCAGAACCAATATGGTTGCCGTTTTTGATGCAATAGCATTAGAAAACCCTTTTGCAGCAAAATATTTGCCCATTGATGCTTGGAACCAATTGGTTTTAAAAGCCGTTTTTATGGGGCGCCCGTTGTATCAAATCATTGATTTAGACTTACGCAAAAATGAAAAACTAGCTTTAATAGTTCATGATTTTATCCACGAACGCTGGTCAGCCGGCAGATTAGTAACACCGGAAATATGGAGATTAGTTGCCGGTTATGTAAATCCCGAAATAGCAGCCGATTTATTAAATGCTATACATACGGGCGATACACTAACAAAACAAGCAGCTCTAAAAACATTAAAAGAAAGCTCATTTTATAATGAGAATGAAATTCCAAATGAGGCACTGCCTGAAAGTATTGCTACATGGAACGAAATAGGAGAACAACATTATTCACAATTAAAATCTTAGTATATGTATTATATAGATCCACACATTCATATGGTTTCCAGAACCACTGATGATTATCAGGCTATGCGCGCCGCAGGTATTGTGGCAGTTATCGAACCGGCTTTTTGGCTTGGTCAGGCACGAACAGAAGCTTCTTCTTTCAAAGATTATTTCAGCACTTTGGTGGGTTGGGAAAGATTCAGGGCTTCACAATTCGGAATTAAACATTATTGCACTATTGGTTTAAATTCAAAAGAAGCAAACAACGAAGCTTTGGCAGAAAAAGTAATGGACTTATTGCCTCTATTTGCTGCAAAAGAAGGAGTTGTGGCTATTGGTGAGATTGGTTATGATGATCAGACTCCGGCTGAGGATAAATACTTTAGATTGCAAATTGAACTTGCGCTAAAATTTAATTTGCCTGTAATGGTTCATACGCCACACAGGGATAAAAAAAACGGAACCATCAGAAGCATGGATGTGTTAGAAGAACACGGAATTGCTCCTCACATGGTAGTTATCGATCACAATAACGAAGAAACTGCCAAACAGGTTCTTGATAGAGGATATTGGGCCGCTTTTACGATTTATCCCAATACCAAAATGGGCAATGAGCGTATGGTTGAAGTGGTAAAACAATATGGTTCTGAGCATATTATTGTAGACAGTTCTGCAGATTGGGGCGTAAGTGATCCTTTATCTGTTCCGAAAACCGCTGCTTTAATGCTTGAAAAAGGAATTTCTAAAGAAGACGTTCATTTAACATGCTATAAAAATGCTTTAACAGCTTATTCTCAAAGTGGGCAAATGAACGAAGACGATTGGAAAAATGAAATGGTCATTAAACAAGATTCTTTGTTTGAAGGAAGCAGCGTGCTAAGAGGTCAGGAATCTAAAGAGATTGTATATCCTAATATTATTATAGAAAACTAATGTCCGGCAAACCTTTTTATTTAGTAACCTTAATGCGTCCTGCAAATATCATTACTGCTATGACGGATATTCTGGCTGGTATTGCGATTTCGGGAGTTTTGGTTTTTAATAATAACAGCGGTCATTTTATACTTGATTTGCTGTTATTGCTGTTCTCGACAATTGGATTATATGGAGGGGGAATTGTGTTTAATGATATTTTTGATTTGAAGTCAGATACAATAAACCGTCCTGAAAGAGTACTTCCCAGAGGTTTAGTTAGCAAAAAAGAAGCCATTTTACTGGGAGTTGTATTATTGGCAGCAGGCGTTGGACTGGCTTTTATTGTCTCTTTTCTGAGTGGTATTTTAGCTTTTGCAATTAGTATTTTAGCGCTTAGTTATGATAAAATAAGCAAACATTATCCTGTTGCAGGGCCTTTAAATATGGGCCTTTGCCGCGGAGGAAATCTGCTTTTAGGAATGAGTATCAGTAACGATGCCGTTTTTAATTACTGGTACATTGGCATTATCCCTATTTTATTTATTGCCGCCATTACACTTACTGCCAAAAAAGAAGCATCGGGAAATAATAAATCGGCTATACTTATTGCCTTGGTTTTAGATGCCATAGTCGTATTGCTATTTTTATATGTGGGTTATTTATTGAATTTTAAATTTTGGTTTTTATTGCCTTTTCTTCTTTTTTGGTACGTAATAAATTTTTTCGCAAAATACAAAGCCTTCATTTATAATCAGCCCGACTTTATTCAAAAAGCAGTAAAAACAGGGGTTTTGTCTTTAATTCCGCTTAATGCGAGTTACGTTGCAGGTTCAGCAGGATTGTTTTATGCGCTATTTGTGCTGGCTTTATTGCCATTATCCATTTTATTATCCAAAAAATTCGCCGTTACATAATTATATCTCATAAAAATGAAACACCAATATATACTTCAGCAAAATTTTCAGGTCGCATTTAATTATGATATTATTTTTAGCCGTTCCTTATTTGATGTCGACAATTCATCACTTATAGAGGTGATTAAAAAAGAGCCCAGTTTTCAGCAGCCCAAAGTAACAATTGTGATTGATAAAGGCGTTGTCGATTCTACGAAGCACTTTATTTCAAAGGTTATCCATTATTTTAATCATCATCAATTTGGAATTACCGAAACCAATATACTTGTCGTTCAGGGCGGTGAAGCGGTTAAGAATAATCCGGATGATGTCGAAGAAGTATTACAATTAATAAACAATAACAAGATCGACAGGCATTCTTTTCTTATAGCAATTGGTGGAGGTGCTGTACTCGATGCGGTGGGATATGCTGCAGCAATTGCACATCGTGGTGTCCGTTTGATTCGCATACCTACGACGGTTTTATCTCAAAACGATTCTGGTGTGGGGGTGAAAAACAGCATGAATTATTTTGGTAAAAAAAACTTTCTGGGCACATTTGCTCCGCCTTATGCCGTACTTAATGATTCTGATTTTTTAACTACTTTAAGCGAGCGCAACTGGCGTTCCGGTATATCCGAAGCTATAAAAGTCGCACTTATTAAAGATGCTGCATTTTTTGATTGGATAGAAAACAATGTACAAGGATTAAATAATAGGGATGTTTCGGTTATGGAAACCCTAATTATTCGTTGTGCGGCTTTACACACGGATCATATTTCTAAAAAAGGAGATCCGTTTGAGAAAGGTTCTTCCCGTCCTTTAGATTTTGGACATTGGGCAGCACACAAAATGGAGCAGCTTACGAACTATGAAATTACACACGGAGAAGCTGTCGCAATAGGAATATCGCTCGATGTTACATATTCCTTTTTAATCCATAAAATTGATAAAAACAGTCTGGAACGAATTCTAAAATGTTTCCTGAGCCTTGGTTTTGCTATAACGCATCCTATTTTAGATACTCATTTTGAGGAAATTATAAAAGGTCTGGATGAATTTAGGGAACATCTTGGAGGTCAGCTTACAATTATGCTGTTAAGCGCTATTGGTACAGGCGAAGAAGTACACGCTCTTGATAATAAAGTCATTGCTGAATCTATTGAATATCTACATTCCTTTTGCCAATTAAATACTGAATTATGCTAGTAGGTCAAAATAGTCATTTAAGTTATTGTACCAATATTCACGCAGGCGAATCCTGGGAAGCTGTTTTTAAAAGTATCCAAACCTATTGTATTCCTCTTAAAAAGAAAGTATCACCAAACGCGCCTTTTGGTATTGGTTTGCGTCTTTCATACCAGGCTGCTGTTGAACTGGAATCAGATGATAATTTGTTGCAATTCAAAGATTGGCTTTCACAAAATGAACTGTATGTTTTTACTATAAATGGATTCCCATATGGAAATTTTCATAATGAGCCTGTAAAAGATAAAGTGCATTTACCGGACTGGACAAGTCACGACCGATTAAATTATACGCAGTTACTTTTTACTATTCTGGCTCAACTCTTACCAGCTGGCATAGAGGGCGGAATTTCGACCTCTCCACTTTCCTATAAACATTGGTACAAAACTGAGGAAAGTCTTATTGAGGCTAAACAAATAGCGACAAGACAATTGGCAGTTGTAGTTGTTCAGTTAGTAAAAACGTACGAATATGAAGGGAAAATGATGCATCTTGATCTTGAACCCGAACCAGATGGTATAATTGAAAATAGTGATGAATATATTGCTTTTTTTGAAGATTATTTATTTCAGGAAGGTGCTTCTTTAGTAGCTTCATTTCTTTCTTGTAATCTTGAGGAAGCAAAAGAACATATCCGTAATCATATACAACTTTGTTATGATGTTTGTCATTTTGCAATAGGGTATGAAAATAGCGAAGAAGTAATTGAGAAAATGGAAAAGCATGGCTTAAAAATTGGAAAATTACAAATTAGTGCAGCCCTTAAATGTGTTTCTTCTGCTAATGTATCTATTGATGAACTGCAAAAATGCCTGCGCACATTTGATGAACCTACTTATTTGCATCAGGCAGTAATTAAAATCGTTGATGGGGAATTACTGAAATTTAATGATTTAAATAAAGGTATTGAAGCAATGAAAAACGAGAGTTTTAAAGAGCTTCGTACACATTTTCATGTACCCATATTTATTGAAGATTACCAATTATTACAATCTACCCAAAATGACATTATTACTATTTTGGAAAGTTGGCTTAAAAATGAATTTACACAGCATCTGGAAATAGAAACCTATACCTGGCAAGTACTGCCGCTTCATTTACAAACAGATTTAACTGAATCTATTGAAAGGGAATTAAAATGGGTTATTGAAAGATTAACAGGCAATTTGAATGTTAATTCAAAGAAGAAAACTGCAGCTATTGCAAAATAAGAACACAGATCTACTAATACCAAAACAATGCAACAAACCGTCGTTATTAATGTTGTAGGACTTACAACTACTTTGCTTCAAAATCCGGATCTCTTTTTGAACCAATGGCTAAAAAAGAATGGAAAATTGAGTATCATTGAACCTGTACTTCCTGCCCTCACCTGTTCTGCCCAAACTACTTATCTAACCGGAAAATGGCCTTCGGAACATGGTATTGTTGGGAATGGATGGTACGACAGAACTGATGCCGAAGTAAAAATGTGGAAACAATCGAACAGGTTAATACAAACTCCAAGAATATGGGATTTAGCCAAAAAGATTGATTCAAAATTTACTTGTGCCAATATGTTTTGGTGGTATAATATGTATTCTGATGCCGATTTTACGGTAACACCACGTCCGCAATATTGGGCTGATGGAGTGAAAAAACCGGATTCTTATTCAAAACCGGCTAATTTAAGAGATCGTTTACAAGAGCAATTAGGGATTTTTCCGCTCTTTGATTTTTGGGGACCAAAAACAACAATCCGTTCCAGTGAATGGATTGCCAAAGCATCAAAACTGGTTTATGAATGGCACAATCCTACACTAACGTTAATTTATCTTCCACATTTAGATTATTGCTGTCAAAAATTCGAACCGAATTCGCCCGAAATTGATAAAGATGTAAAAGACATCGATAAAGTATGCAAAGATTTAATCGAATATTTTGAAGATAAGAGTGTAGAAGTTATTGTTTTATCTGAATATGGAATTACCAAGGTGACTAATCCAATACATATCAACAGATTTTTACGCACGAATGGTTATTTGCAAATTAGGGAAGAAAAAGCACTGGAATTATTGGATACTGGCGAGTGTCGTGCTTTTGCGCTCGCAGATCACCAGATAGCACACATCTATGTAAAAGACAAAAATGATATTCCTGAACTCAAAAAATTACTTGAAAAAATACCAGGAGTAGCAGAAGTATTGGATGATACCGGAAAAATTGAGCATCACCTTAATCACGAGCGTTCAGGAGATCTTGTACTCGTGGCAGAAGAAAATAGCTGGTTTACCTATTATTACTGGCTGGATGATAACAAAGCACCCGACTTTGCGCGAACGGTAGAAATTCATAAAAAAACAGGTTATGATCCTGCAGAATTATTTTTAGACCCCAAAAAGAAATTTATTTTACCACGCATTATTTTTAAATTAATTAGAAAAAAACTCGGATTTCGTACGCTCATGAACGTGATTCCGCTTGATGCTAAATTGGTTAACGGTTCACATGGCTGCATTCCGGAAAAAGAGGAAGATAAACCCGTATTTATCAGTAAAAAAAATCTTCCTGAGAAAATAGAAAGCAACTCGATATGTAAATATATATTGGATAGTGTCTTTAAAAATTTATAAAAGCCTACACTTATTGATTACTATGTACCAATAAAAAGATAGTAGGGTTAAATTCAAAAAGCCCCCTTTTATAAAAAAGAGGGCTTTATATTTAAAAATTTTAACGCCAACCCAACTCCGGGGCAATATATTTTAATATAGAAGAGAGTATATGTACATTGTATTCAACACCCAACGTATTCGGTATTGTAAGCAACAGCGTATCTGCTTCCTGAATAGCTTCATCCTCGGCCAGTTCTGCGATGAGCTTATCCGGCTCAGCGGCATAACTTTTTCCGAAGATTGCCCGCTTATCAGTTTCTATATTACCAAAACTATCTGAGCCTTTGCCTTGATTTCCAAAGTAGTATTTGTCCTGATCGTTGACTAGTGCAAAAATAGAACGGCTTACTGAAACTCGTGCTTCGTGTTTATGCCCCGCTTTTTTCCAGGCTTCCTTATACAGCCTTATTTGTTCAGCCTGTTGAATATGAAAAGGTTTACCGTTTTCGTCATACTTTAAGGTAGAACTTTGCAGATGCATTCCGTTTTCAGCCGCCCAAATAGCAGTCGCATTCGATGCAGCTCCCCACCAAATTCGTTCCCGCAATCCTTCAGAATGTGGTTCAAGGCGCAATAAACCTGGCGGATTTGGAAACATAGGATACGGATTTGGCTCCGCAAATCCCACACCGTTTAATCTTTCTAAAAATTCCAAAGCTTTTTTGCGTCCCATATCAGCATCCGTTTCGCCCTCCTCAGGTTTATACCCAAAAGACCGCCAGCCATCAATTACCTGTTCCGGCGATCCCCTGCTGATTCCTAATTGTAAACGTCCTCCAGAAATTAAGTCTGCAGCACCGGCATCTTCCACCATATACAATGGGTTTTCATACCGCATATCGATAACTCCCGTTCCAATTTCTATTTTGCTGGTTTTAGCACCAATCGCTGAAAGCAAAGGAAAAGGAGATGCGAGCTGTGCTGCAAAATGATGAACCCGGAAATAAGCGCCGTCTAAGCCTATTTCTTCTGCAGCAACCGCCAAATCGATAGACTGAAGCAGTGTATCACTTGCCGTACGCGCTTTATAGGAAGGATGATTGGCCCAATGCCCAAACGATAAAAATCCTATTTTCTTCATAGATAGCATTATTATAATTTATAGTATCAAATATACGCATCATTATCGATTGAATCTCTGGTCATGTATACAAGTATGTATCATTTATTAAAGATTTAACTTTTATAATAATTCAAAAAATCCATCAAAATCAAAATACATTTTAAGGAGTTTATATACAATAAAATCAAATAATTCTGTAAAAGACATGCCCATTAGATTGTTTAAATTTAATGTAAGATACAGAGAACGTGGACTTTCTTTAAAAAGATAAAGTTAGTCCTTTAAAACATTAAAAATGGAAGACATCTTTTTTAAAGACTGGAAAAGTATAGGCCATGTTGCCATTGCTACGATTATAGCATTTGTTACATTATTTTTCTTCGTCAGGATTTCCGGAAAACGTACTCTGGCAAAACTGAATGCCTTTGATTTTGTTGTTACTGTAGCTCTGGGATCGACCCTATCGTATATGATGCTGGCGATAGTTCCTATACTGGAAGGTGCTATTGTATTGTTGCTTATTATTCTGTTACAATACATTTTTGCATGGACGGCCCGTTCCTCAAAGAAAATAGAAAAACTTATAAACGCAGTGCCTAGTTTGATCTTTTATGATGGAGAATTTATTGAGCATGCTATGGCAAAACAAGCTATAACGAAAGGTGAAATTTTTTCGACTATTAGAAAATCCGGCATTGACCAAATAGAGGACGTAAAAGCAGTTGTTATGGAACTGAACGGGGAAATTTCTATAGTACGAAAATCTAAAGGCAGCGGCACAAGTTCATTAGATGACATTGAAATTTTCAAAATTTAAATATTTGCATTAAAATAAAATACATCAAATAGCAACTTCATTATTCAATAAATTATGTGCTTATCTAAAATTATAATTTATGGCCTTAACAACCTGTCAGATTAAAAATACAAATATTACATGGATTGATCTGCTGGATCCAACGGAGGAAGAAGTACAAAAAGTCAGCAGCGAGTATCATTTAAACTCCTATACTCTGCTCGATTCACTCGATCCCGATCATCTGCCCAAATATGAGGAGCATAACGACACGCATTTTCTTATCATACGTTTGTTGCATGATGAAAAACAGAAACTGCCAACCATACAAAGCCTGAGCAGCAAAATTGCTGTGTTTTTCAATGATACTTTCATTATAACGGTTCATCGCTCTACTCAATCTTTAATAGAGGAAGTTCGTGAAAATTTTGTGAACAGCGGAAAAATAAAATCCACAACCGGAATAGCCATCCATATTGTACGCGCTGCCCTGCATACTTATGAAGCGCCTGCAATTGATCTTTCTAATGAAATTGATTTTTATGAATCAAAACTGTTTTTGAGAAAAAATATACCAGCCAATATGATTGAAGGAATTTATTATCTTAAAAATAAGGCCGGCCTTTATAAAAAACTGCTGCTGCTGACCAATGAAGTTGTAAACTCGGTTCACGCAGAAGGAGAACAGCGTCCAGCACTTCGTGATGTACGGGATTTGCACACGAAACTAGTGTTACTTTACGATCAGGTGCAGGATGATGCGAACAATCTGCTCAATATTTATCTTTCCCTTTCTGCACAGAAAACAAATGATGTGATGAAATTGCTTACCGTTTTTTCTGTGTTTTTCATGCCTCTTACCTTTATTGTGGGCGTTTATGGTATGAATTTTAAATATATGCCTGAACTTGAGTCTCCACTAGGTTATCCCATAACGCTTATCGTAATGTTGGTTATCTGCTTTATTATTTTTTTCTGGTTCAAAAGAAAAAAGTGGCTGTAATGACCTGAATTTTATAATTTCTCTGCCAAAATATATAACAAAATAGAACAGCTGTTTTATGAAATTTGTTTAGTTCAGCGACAAGCCTGAGGATGTAATTAACCAAAAAGATAAAGACATGAGTACGAATATGAAATTTAATAAAGGACAGCACGTACATCAGGAATTTGGCGGGCCGATTATGAAGGTAATAGGTTTTGAGCCAGATCTGATAGAAAATATTATTACCCAATGGGAAGATGAACAAGGAACAGTTATAACCGGAAAATTTATGGATTCTGTTCTGGTTCCTGCCGATGAATCATAGTTATGATTATTCACATACTTCTTTTTAATGAATTTGAAACAATAAAATCGCATTACAATATATTGAACATTTAATATGAATACCACAACGACGCCTTTACCAACATTTTATTCCTATCAGGAAAAGGATATTAATGCGATTTTTGAGCAGATTGAAAATACGCCCAAACTCAAACTTTTATACCAGCTGCCGACTGGCGGAGGCAAAACGATTGTATTTTCAGAAATAACCAGAAGGTTTATCGAAGAATCTGACAAAACTGTAATGATTCTCACCCATCGAAAGGAATTGGCCCGACAAACTGCTTCTTCATTAAAAAAAATAGGTGTACAAAGCTGCATGATTAACAGTACAAGCGGCAATTTTAAATCGGGATGCAAATGTTACGTTGCCATGGTGGAAACATTACGCAACAGAATAAAAGCAAAAAAAATCAGGACAAGTGATGTAGGATTGGTCATAATCGACGAGGCACATCATAACTCGTTCAATAAACTTTTGGGCAATTTTAAAAATGCTATCGTGATTGGTGTGACCGCTACTCCGTTCAGTTCTGATATTTCCAAGCCCATAAATAAACATTATAAATCACTAATTATAGGCAAAGATATTGCCTCGCTTATTGCAGAGGGTTTTCTTGCCCGTCCTGAGTCTTTTGTTTATGAAGTAGAACTGAATTCTCTGAAAACCGGCATCCATGGTGATTATACAGTAAGTTCTTCTAATGAACTTTATAGTTCGGCACCCATGTTAGAACTTTTGTTGACAGCCTACAGAGAAAATTCCGCAAATCAGAAGACCTTAATATTTAATAATGGGATTGATGCCTCGCTTAAGGTTTTGGAAACTTTTTCTGCAGCAGGAATCCCGGTAAAACACCTTGATAATAAAACCACTAATACGGATCGCAGGGAAATTCTCCAGTGGTTTAAAAAGACAAAAGATGCCGTATTAACTTCTGTTTCTATACTTACTACAGGATTTGACGAACCATCTGTAAGGAACATCATCCTGAACAGGGCTACAACATCGGTAACACTTTATCATCAGATGGTTGGGCGCGGTTCAAGAAAACTTCCTTCAAAAAAATCATTCAAAATTATAGATCTGGGCAATAATATCCAGCGCTTTGGAGAATGGCAGCAGCCCGTAGACTGGAAATTTGCTTTCGAAAATCCGGAGGATTTTGCCCAACAGCTCAATTATCAGGCAAACGGACATTCTTCTTCGGTGCAATCCCATGCTATTTCAGCAGAATTGCGTGCAAAATTCCCCAACACTCTTGAAATGACCTTTGATATCGAAGGATATTTTGAAGAAGCCATTGCTACGGATGAAAAACCAAAAACTGTAATCCGTGAATCCATTCGCCAGCAGGCAAAAATGTGCCTGGACAATGCCGAAACCCTTACACAGGCTGTTGCTCTCGCCGAAGCACTTCAGCCAGAAATAGAATGGCGTGTCAAACAGTATGTAAAATGTCTTGAAAATGCCAGTAAAAATTACAAAGAATGGCTGATGGAAGATTATCAAAACCGTCTTAAAGGACTCATTATAAAACTCTATCCCAAGCAACATCAAGTAACGATCTAACCCAAATTCACTTTCGGAGGGAGTCCGCATAACCGATATTTTTTCTATTCGATCAAACGCGTTTTTGCTTTCGGCTTCTTCCTCTGATAAATGTTTAATAAAAACGTTTTCAATCCAAAAAAAACTTTTAGGATTGAAAACAAGAATACTATTTATTTACTGAATAAAAGGATAATCGGTGTATCCTCTTGCTTCGCCGCCGCCAAATAAAGTATGATTATCTGAAATTTTATTTAAGTTCAGATTTTGTTTTACTCTGGCAGGATAATCCGGATTAGTTAAAAAATGTCGACCAAAACCAACCAAATCAACTAAATTTTCTTCCAGTAATTTTTCAGCTTCTTCAGGAGTTTTATTACCTGTGGCAATAATGGTATTTTTAAAATTAGCTCTAAGTGCTATTCTAAAATCTATTGGAATTTGTGGCGCATCATCCCAATCTGCTTCACAAAGATGAATATACGATATATCAAGTTTCGACAGCTCTTTAGCTGCCAGCATTATAGTCTGCAATATTTCAGGATCATTCATGTCTTTAAAGCTTATAAAAGGAGAAAGCCGTACTCCGGTTTTTTCTTTTCCGACTGCATTGGCTACTGCTTCTGAAATTTCAAGTAGTAAACGAATTCTATTTTCTTTAGTTCCGCCATATTCATCCGTTCTTATATTGCTATTGCTTCTTAAAAACTGATCAATCAAATACCCATTTGCGCCGTGAATTTCAACACCATCAAAACCGGCTTCGATCGCATTTTTTGCACCTTGTACAAACTCTTTAATTACAAGGTCGATATCGGTTTTATCCATTTCTTTTGGTTCTTCAACCGGAACAAAAGTGGCATCACCGTTTGGAGCGCCGTCAAAAATGTAAACACTTGTATTTTGAGCTATTAATGCAGAAGGTGCAATGGGCTGTAATCCGTTTACTTTTGAACTGCTTACTCTGCCTACATGCCATAACTGCAAAAATATTTTGCTCCCATTTTGATGTACAGCATCTGTTATTAATTTCCAGCCTTCTATTTGCTGCTGACTGTAAATTCCGGGTGTTTTAGCATATCCTTTCCCTTGCTGCGAAATCTGGGCTGCTTCTGTAATTATAATACCCGCCGTACTTCGCTGCGCATAATATTCGGCCATTAAGGCATTTGGAATATCGCCCGGCTGTGAAGCTCTCGAACGTGTCATAGGAGCCATTAAAAAGCGGTTTTCTAAAACATGGCCACTTAAATTGTATTGCTGAAATAGTTTTTGATACTTCATCTTAATTGTAATTTTAATACGTAAATAGTTTTTATTTTTTATTTAAAAATCAAATAGTTAACTGATTTTTACCTCATCATTCGCGTATGATGCTCTTATCCTGATAAGCCATTTGGGCAATTTCGTCTTTTCGTTTAAAACTTACTCCCTTATGTTTTTGAATATAACTAATGATTTCTGTAGCGGCGGCAACCATTTGTGGTGTGCCTCCTATCCGATCGTGAAAGCTTATGGACATTTGCCTGCGCTTTTTTTCCGACTCTTTGTAAAGCTGGTCGAATTCCATAATAACCTGACGCACAAACTGATCTGCACTGAAATTTTTTCCTTCTATCAATACAATATCATTACAGCGAATTGTATAGGGAACTACTGCAAAATCATTTCCTTTTACTTTTAATAAAAAAGGTTCGTCACGGCTTAAGTCGTCAATATGATACTTAAAACCAAGTTCCTGCAGAATTTCCAGTGTATTTGGACCGCGTCTTAACCAATTTGCATTATAACCCACAGGTTCAAAACCGGTTATTTTTTTAATAGCATCTGCTCCGTCTTTGATGAACTTTTTTTCTGTTTCATACGGCATAGAATATTCTGTTGCCCAGTCCATACCGTGAGCAGCAGCTTCGTGTCCTCTTTGTACAATTTCCTTTGCCAGTTCCGGATTTTTCAATACTGCGGATCCCACCATATGTGAGGTAACTTTGATTCCGAATTTATCCCAATTGTCGAGCATTCTGGGAATTCCTTCCTTATACCCATATTGATACCAGGTTTCACCCGGAAGATCTACAAATCCTTTTTGCATGTTTTGCGGAAAAGGACTCTCTGAATTTACAGGCTGTCCGCCCGCTTCAAACTGCATCGATACTGATACCACCAAACGAGATCCGTCAGCCCATTTGGTATCAGGATTTTCATTATGGGTTAATTGATCTGTTTTTAGATTGCTTGCTGATAATGTGCTTATTGGCATAAAGCCTGCAAGACCAGCCAGACCTGCTTGTTTAATAAATGTTCTTCTATCTTTCATGTCTGTTGATTTATTTAAGTGCTTTTTCAATAATGAGTGTTTCTTCATACAGTGAAAATTTGCTTATCAGGTTATTTTCTACAGTTATATGAATTGCAAGAGGCATTTTAAAATGCTTTCCGTTTTTTTTCACCGTTCTTTCGACAAAACCAAAAACGGCTACTTCATTTCCTCGCAATAAAAAAGATTGTGCCTCGAGTTTTTCACTTCCATCAACAAAATAACTAAAGAGTGTTTTGAATAATGCTGAAATTTCTTCTCTATTAGAACGATGTCCCGTCCATGGCATATATTTGGATTCAAATATGTACCAATCTACTTTTTCTGAAACCATTGAAGAAATCTTTTCCGGGTCTTTCGCTCCAATATATCCAAAGAACTTCTCTACCGTTTCTTTCGTTTTGATTTCTTCATCAGAATATACTTGTGCTTGTGTTGAAAAACTAATCAACAGCATTACTGTTATTAATTTTATAGTTTTCATTTTTGATAACATCATTTCTGTTTTCATAATAATAGTGTTTAATTATCTGATTTGCTTTAGAGCTAAAAATTAAGCTGCATGGTTATTCCTGTAAAGAATATATTTTTACCCGTTCCGGAAGCTTTTATATAATCTTCGGCTTTAAACCAGGTGGCTTCAAGTCGAAAGTATAAATATTGATTAGGCTGCCAGACAATTTCGCTTTCCAGCTGATTCCCAATTTTCTTTTCGGTTGTGGTATCTCCCGGATAAATCAATGTGGTGTTTGGCGCGTAAATTCCATCATAGCTGCTGTATCTCCAAAACATATCATAATCGATAACCCAATCAATATTTTTAGATAATTCAAGACTCAGCGAAGGATGAAAATCAACAAGATTCGATGGTCCAATTACGGATGCCAAACCAAAATAAGCACCTCTTGGAAAAAGCGGATTAAAAGTCTGCAGTTCAGTATCGCCCACTTTTTTGTCTCCGCTAATAACTTCAGCCTTAAAGCCAATTTCAGGATGGAATTTTATTTCGGTTAGGCGATATCCCATATTTAAGGATGCAGTCCAGGCTTTTATGTTTTTTGAAGCAAAATCGCCAAACTGATAAAGTGTTTCGCCATCATAGCGCCAGTTCCCGGATTTCCCCCAAATCCGGGTTCCAACAGAATGACGGTTTTCTTTTCCTGATCCGTCATTAAATGTTGCTTTGGATCTTTGGTAACCTAAATAATAAACATCAATATTTTTAATAACCGGGACTTTATTAAATACAAAATAACTGCCCCAAAATTGCTTGTCTTTATTCGAATCGTCATCAAAAATTCCGTTATGGGCAACCACATATTTGCTATAGAAAAAATCAGCCGAAACATTACTTTTTGAAGCCATTAGTTTAATTCCGTCAAACGACTGGCGATTGTTTGGTCCGTCCCTCACGGCAACCAAACGCTGGGATCCATAAGAAAGTTCCTGTCTTCCGGCTCTTAAAACAAGTTTTTTATTGCTTTCATTTATAAAATTAAAATCGGCGAAAGCCTGATGCACTTCAAACGGATTCTGATCTACGGGACTCGGATCGATCCTTCCGTCAGCGAGACTGCTTTGTGTTTGTACAAATACCCTAAAATATTTGCCGGCATGAAAATCAGCATGAAATAAATACCTTGATAAAACGTAGCCGTCATTATCCTGAGGACCATCGCCCCAGTTTTCATTTCTGGCATAGAAATATTGAAATCTCGCACTTCCCCCAAAACTGATATAAGTATTTTTAGAAGACGAAAGCGGTAAGAATTTCATGGTTTTATACCAGTTATTCGTAACCGTATCGTTTTTTAATGCGCTATAATTTTCATCAAATCGAAGTGATTTAAAATCCGGATAGTTTTGCGCTAATCCGGATAATGAAATCAATAAAACCAGTAACATCATCGTATTTTTCATAAAACAATTTTTGGAGTCTTTACCAGTTTTAATCCTATTATTTAGTACCATTTTGTTTGATATCCTTATAGGCATTAGGAAGGTTAAAATTGAAATGAAGCCAGTTAAAAAGCTCATATCCCTTATCAAACTCTTTCATGGTTACACTTGCTTTGGTTTCTTCTAAAGTTAGCCCTTTTTTTACGGCATTTTCTACATTTGTTTTCAAAGCATCAACATAATCAATCGTGTATTTTATTCCTGCTTTATTTGTAATTCGGCCATGACCCGGAACAACAATATCCTTATCGCCAATCATATTATAAATTTTGTTGAGGTTGTTAACTGGCTCCAGAAAATACCCGTCAAACAGCCACGGAATTGTTGGACTTTCGGCAATAAAAGGATTTCCGGCCCATAAAACATTTCCTGAAGGCGATTTTAAATACACGAAAAGATCTGCCGGAGATTGTGCTGTTCCAACATCAATTATCTCAACGATATTTCCTTTTCCCATATCAACTTTCATGTTCTGATTAATCGCAATTGTGATGTCAGCCGGACGGTAAACACTTTCTTCGATTCCTCTTCCTGCACCAAAAAGCATAATCATAAACTTTTTGATATTATCGTAGTTTTTAGAAAGGTTTTCTTTGCAGAATTCATTCTGAATGATAATGGTTTCTTTTGGAAGTAAATAATTTCCAAAACAGTGATCGCCGTGATCGCTGGTGTTTATCGCATATATTATTGGCTTTTGTGTTACCGATCTGATTAGTTTATAAAGCTGGTCATAAAGTCTTTTGCTCAACATGGTTTCGATAAGCAAAACGCCTTTGTCGCCTACAATAAATCCTGCCGAAGTTGCCTGTGCAATCCCTTTTGTCGTTTCGGTTTCTGCCGTAGAAGGAGAAACTGCGTACACGTTCTCAGAGATTTTATGCAATTTTAAAGTGACTTTATTGGCATCCCAGATTGGTACGTGATCGGGCATTGGAAATTGTGCATAAGCCGTTGTATTCATTAATAAACACAACGCAAATATTGCAAATCCTGACATTAATTTTTGAATTTTCATGATTTGAATTTTATAGGTTTAAAAAATATTTTTTATTGTTTTATTTGATAGCCACCAAAATATTTTATTGGCGACCATTCTGGAATTATAGGAGCAATCCCGGGATCAAGAGTTTTGAAATCACCGTTTCCGTAAACTACTTTTCCGTTTACAATGGTCAGATCCGACTCGATATTTCGAACTTTATCTGCAGCGGCAGCGAAATAATCATCTGATAAAATCGACATATCGGCATACATTCCTTTTATCAATTTTCCTTTCTCTTTTTCTTCGCCTGAGAACCATGCACTTCCTGAAGTATACAATTTCAGGGCAGTAAATTTGTCCAGAACCTGATCTTTTGGCCAGAATTGCATACCGCCCAATGTTTTTCCTGTAAGAAGCCAATGCATGGCCATCCACGGATTATAGGTTGATATTCTGGTAGCGTCAGTTCCCATTCCCACAGGGATTCCCATTTCTAGCATCTTTTTAATTGGAGGCAATTGCGTTTTCGGCAATCCATACATTTTTTCGTATAATTCTCCCTGAAAATACATTCTGAATTGTACCGCAATTCCGCCATTAAGTGCTTTTACCCTTTCTAATTCCTGAGGCGTAATCGTTTCGGCATGATCAAAAAACCAGCGTAATCCGTTAAACGGAATTTCTTTATTTACTTTCTCAAAAACATTCAGCATTCGGTCGATAGATTCTCCATAAGTAGCATGCAGTCGAAATGGCCATTTGTTTTTAACCAGCAAACGAATAACAGGTTCCAGATCTTTTTCCATATCATCTGAAAGGACAATTCTCGGCTCTAGAAAATTCTCGAAATCTGCAGCCGAAGCCACAATATTTTCTCCGGCACCTTCTTCGGTATAACCATTTGCAACCAAAAGATTATCGTTTTTATTGATCATAGTTTCAGCAACCCATTTTTCATAATCCTGAAGTTCTCTTCCTTTCTGCTGTGCAAAAAGATAATAGGAAATTCTAAGATTCAGTTTTCCCTGTTTCGCCAATTCCATCGAAGTTGAATAGTCAGACGGGAAATTCTGTGATCCTCCCGCAGCGTCAATAACACTTGTTAATCCAAATCGGTTTAGTTCCCGATTAAACTGTAGCGAACTGTTGATTCTTTCCTCCGGAGTCAGTTTTGTGGTTAATCCCAATGTGGTATAAATCGCTTTTGGCGTTTCTTTTGCAAACATCAATCCGGTTAGGTTTCCGTTTTTATCCTGCTCCAAAACACTGCCTTCGTAATGCGTATCTTTGGTATAGCCCAAAACTTCGATTCCTTTTTTATTCAAAAAAGCCTTGCCGTACAAATAGGTTATAAAAACAGGTTTATCAGGAACTGCAGCGTTTATCTCATCGATTGTAGGCTGCCTTTTTTCTTCAAAACCAAATTCATTCCAACCGCCAATAACTTTTATCCAAACGCCCGGTGGCGTTCTGGCTGCTTGTTCTTTAAGCATTTCCATGGCTCTTTTTAAGGTTTTTACACCATCCCAACGCAATTCTGAATTGTAATTTAGTCCTTCGCGAATAACATGCATGTGACTGTCATTTAATCCCGGAATTATCGTTTTTCCTTTTGCGTCGATAACTTTCGTTGACGTGGTTTTATAGGTTTCCAAAATACTTTTGGATGTTCCCTTTGCAAGAATAATTCCGTCTTTAATCGCCAGCGCCTGAACAAATTCTCCGGCTTTTTGCATCGTGGCAATTTTTCCGTTATAAAGAATCAAATCTGCTTTTTCCTGGGAATGCATGAACAGACCAAAGAAAAATAATAGTATTAAGAATATTCGTTTCATCGTATTTGATTTAGTTGTATGCTAATTTGCAATCTTAATTTCACTACTGATTTTAACCCGTGGGCGTACTATTAAACACATAGAAACATAGAATTTATAATCTTAAAAAAAGTAAATCAAAAAGAACTAGTTTCTTAACCCATAGCTATGGCTATGTTTGTTAATACAAGTGAAACGTCTTTTTTTGAGTTCAATAATTTCTATGTTTCTATCTGTTAAAAATTATACGCAATGGATTAATTTATTTGTTTTATTTGGCAAGGAAAAAAGCCAGTAAATCTTTTTGAACCTGCGCTGTATTTTCCTGAACCAGCCAGTGTCCTGAACCTGCAATTTTTGATTCGGTTACATTTTCAGCCACTAATTTGGAATGATCTTTCAGGAAAGCAGCAGCAAAATATTCTCCGCCCATTGCAAGCAAAGGCATTTTTAGTTTTGTTTTCATGAAAATCAAGTTGTCTTTTCCGTCCTGAGGGAAATTTCCAAACCATTTAAAACTTGATTTTGCACCATCTTTAACGGCATAAGCCCTAACAAATTCAGCCGTTTCTTCAGCTGTAAAAGGATCTTTTACGTGTCCTACCATTGGCCAGAAATTAGTCAAAAACTCTTTTTCTTTTCCTTTAACAATATCTCCGGAAGCTGGCCATGCAAAAAATCCAAACCACCATGCCGAAGCCGAAACTTGTGACCAAACTGGTTCAACTCCAGGCAACAAAGCATCCATCAACGCAAGTTTTTTTACTTCGCTTCCGTATTGTGCAGCGTATGCGTAAGCTACCATAAGGCCAATGTCATGTCCGGCAAGATTGATATTGTTGTAGCCTAATTTTTTTACCAATTCATGAATATCCGTTGCCATTGTTTTTTTGTCATAACCGGATTCTGGTTTACCCGATTCCCCAACACCTCTTAAATCCGGAGCGATTACCGTAAAATGTTTTGAAAGTTCAGGAAGCAGACGGTTCCACATATACCAGTTTTGTCCAAAACCATGAACCAAAACCAAAGGATCTCCTTGTCCGCCAATTACGTAATGAATTTTTACTCCATTTACTTCTGCATAAGCATGTTTAAAATTAGCAGGCGGATTCGCCGGTGCGGTTTGAGACGTTTCTGAAGATGCAGCTGGTGTTGTTGCTGTTGCAGTAGTTTCTTCTGTTTTTTTATTGCAGGATATTAAAACCAGTATTAAAAGTGCGAAGGTTAAAAATTGGGCTGTTTTACTTTTAAAGTTTAAAAAAGCGGTGTTCAATAAATTTGTTTTCATAATTTGAAATTTTAATTGGTTATTAAATAATTGGTTATTATAAATTTTGCGCAGGCAGTTTTACTATCCAATCTTGTACAAAGACTGCAATTTCCTGCCAGCCGGGCTGATTTAAAACAAAGTGGTTTCTTTCTGGAAAAACCTTGAAATCTGTGATAGAATTTTTATGCGTATATTTTTTGTAGTTGGAATAATTAAGCGACTCCGGAATAGTATGATCCGTTGATCCAGCGATTAACAGCAATGGCTTATGAGGAGCGTGAAAATCTACTTTTGCAGCCGAAGTAATGGTGTCACGAACGATTAATTTAGATTCAGGAATAACATAGTCGCAGTATGCTTTTTCCTGCCATTCTACAGGTAATCCGTTAGTAAATGAATACTGCCACTGGCTAAAATTCATTAAGAAGGTTTTTTTTGTGGAAGTAAAAAAACCAAGCGGCCCCCAGCCGGCTTTTAAAAATGAAAATTTGAAGGTCATAATTCCCTGAGGAGGAACTGAATGTATGGCAATTGCAGCCGACGCCAAATTGCGCTGCAAAAGTATCTGCGCTATAAGTCCGCCAATAGAATGGCCAATTATAATAGGCTTTTGAGGTAAATTTTTTGCAATATTCTCAAAATGATCTATTAACTGGGTTAATCGCAGCCCGGCAAGCTGCGGGTCCGGATGACGGGAGCGTAAAACATCTACGGGAGCATCTTTGTAAGGCCATGCCGGCGCCAGAGTTTTAAAGCCTTTGCTCTCAAAAAAGACTTTCCATTCATTCCAGCATTTATTACTGACAAATGCTCCTGTAATAAAAAGAATCGTTGTAGGGTTTTCAGTTAGCATAATTACCTGTTTAGTGTTATGCCAAAGAATAAACTAAAACCGAACCTTATTTTTAATTACTTGATTTTCAAATATTTAAAAATAATAAAGATTTTATAAAAACTATATTTCGTTATAAAACGAAAATAAAACAACGTAATATCGTTTTTAGTTAATTGTTGATTGTTAATTGTTGATTGTTAATTGTTAATTGTAAATGGTGAAATGTAATTGTAAATTGTAAATTGTTAAATGTAAATCTGAAATCCTGTAGTGATTTCTGAAATGTACTTTATAATAGTGAAATGGAAAATGTAAGGCGCGTTGACAAAGTAAGTATGCGTAACAACATCTTCACAATTAACAATTTACATTTCCACAATTAAAAATTAAAAATTAACAATTAAAAATGACTTCTCTTTATACCCAATTTTTGCATTCTGGAAGCCAGTGTTGTTGGTGGAAGTCCTAATATTTCAGATGCACCTCCGGCACCTCTGATTCTTCCGTTGCATTTTTCAAGTACATTGATAATATGTTCTCTTTCATTTTCCTGAATGGTTTTAAAATACCATTCATTTGACGTGTTATTTATTTTAGTTTCTTCAAAAGCCGGAAGCGGAATATGCTCAATGGTATCTGTTTTTGCCAAAAGAATGCTTCTTTCGATCAGATTTTCAAGTTCACGGATATTTCCCGGCCATTGATAGGATAAAAGACTTTTTAAAGCGTTTTCTGATATTTCGGTTACATTTTTTCCCGTTTTAGCGCTATAGACAGCAATAAAATGACGGGCAAGAAGTCCGATATCTTCTTTGCGTTCGCGTAATGGAGGCAGCTGAATAGGAAATACATTTAACCTGTAATATAAATCTAGCCTAAAACGGCCATCGGCAACTTCTTTTTCCAGATTACAGTTGGTGGCGGCAATAATTCGGACATTTACTTTTATGGAAAGATTTCCTCCAACGCGTTCAATTTCTTTTTCCTGAATCGCCCGCAGCAGTTTTGCCTGCATTTCTAATGGCATATCACCAATTTCATCCAGAAATAAAGTACCATTGTCTGCTTGTTCAAATTTACCAATTCGTCTTTCTGCTGCGCCGGTAAAAGATCCTTTTTCATGTCCGAATAATTCAGATTCAATCAGGCTTGGCGGCAGCGCAGAACAGTTGATTTTAACAAATGGTTCATTTTTTCTATTCGAAAGTTCCTTAATACTATGGGCTATACTTTCTTTTCCGGTACCGCTTTCTCCGGTAATTAAAACAGTTGTATCAGCTGGCGCAACTTGCAAAATATGATCGAATATTTTTAGCAGCGCCGGGCTTTTTCCTACGATCGATTCAAAACCTGATATTTTTACATTTTTTGCTGCAACAGGATTTGCAGAAGAAGTATTTTTTTTGTCTAATTTTTTGTCATGACTAATGAGATTTTCAATCGCATAAATCAAAGGTTCCTGAAGTCTTTCGCAAAGCGTTAAATGGTTTTTGTTATAATTGTCTGACTGTCTGCTGAAAAAAGACAAATATAATCCGCCATTTTCGCTGAGTGATAAAGGTACGGGCAGCATTAAATTGGACTTCATATTCATTGAATTTGCGATCATCTTTTTGATGGGGGTTTTATCGCATATTTTTATAAAATCCTGATCATTATAGAATGTGGCTTCGTTTTCAAGCTTACTTTTGTTTCGTAAATCATTTATTTCAGACTGTTTTAAGGCAGTTATATTCTGTAATTCTTCAATTCCTATTCGCTGATATTCGTGTAAACCTGTTCTCGCATATCCCAGAACTTTGCTGGATAATTGATTGTCTATAAAAAAAATAGCCATTACAAGATCAAAAGAAATAAGAGACTGCAGGGCAGTAATAATATTAAGAACCCTATCGTCCCAACTGCCGCTTTTTGTTACTATTGTTTTTAATTGTTTCTGAAACAAAAGTTCTTTTCTAATAGAAGATTCAATTCCGTGCTGCTGATGATATTCTGCAATTTCAATTGTTATTAATAAATCTTTTTCTCTAAAAGGTTTTACCAAAAAGCCGTGAGGATGCGTCAATTTAGCTTTGCTGAGCACTTCTTCATTAGAATTGGCAGAAAGATAAATAAACGGAATATTATCTTCTTTCAGTTTTTCGGCAAGATCAATGCCGGTTTCTTTCCCCGAAAGGAAAATATCCAGAAGAACCAATTCCGGTTTTTCCTGGGCAATATAATATTTAGCATCAGGTACCGAGCGTGCCATTCCGATAATAGAATGACCTGCTTTTTTCAGCATTAATCGTAAATGATTTGCCTCGACAAACTGATCTTCAACAATGAGAATTTTTAGTGGTTTTGCCATTTTGCAGCATTAAATTAATGAGAATTATTTTCGTTGAAAGTAAATTCCAGCGTTATTTTAGTCCCATTTTCATTAGTAATAAGAAATTTTCCATCTATGTCAGCAGATAATCCATACATTAATTTTACGCCTAGCGAAGGATTATCATAAGGATCAAAATCAGCAGGAAGCCCTATACCGTTATCCTGAATGATTAAAATATAATTTTGATTATCACTTGTTTTAAGCGAAATACTAATTATGCCATTTTCATGGTTTGGAAACGCATATTTAATAGCATTTGTAATAGCTTCATTAAAAATAAGTCCAATTGGGATTGAATGCGATAAAGGCAGATTAAAACTATCAATTTCAACTATAAACCGTATTCTGTTTCTGATTTCGAATGAATCTTTTAAATATTCTGTTAATTCGAATATATAAGACGGCATATCAATTAGGGATAAATTCTCTGATTGATAGAGTTTCTGATGAATTAATGACATAGCCTGAATCCTGTTCTGACTGTTATTAATTGCCTGAACGGCTTCTTCATTTTTTAAGAATTCAGACTGGCTTGCAAGAAGTCCTACCACCATATGAAGATTATTTTTTACTCTATGATGGATTTCTTTCAGCAGCCATTCTTTTTCAACAACTAAATTCTGAAGTATTTTGTTTTTATGATAAATCTCGTTTTGCTTATCGTTTAATATTTTATTGTTGCGCTGTTTTGCTTTATAAGCGCTTAAAAGTAAACCTAAGATTATGAGCAACAACAATATACTGATAATCATGAGGTTTTTTAAAAAATTAGCCTGATGGAGTTTATTGTTCTGCAAAATTGATTTATTCTGAAGCTGTAATATATTTTTATTCTTTTTTTCTGTTTCATACAGAATGGTCATTTTGTTAATTTCTTTTGCTTTATGTTCGTCATAAAGGTTTTTGGTATATTCTACATATTGGCGGTAATGATTCATCGCAGAGGTACAATTTCCCCGTGCTGAATCTATGGCATATTTCCAAAAGCTTGCATTTGCATAAAACCTGTAATTCTGCAGATTTTTAGCCATACTGTCATATGAAGTGCAATATTTAGAAGCCTCGTCGTATCTTTTTTGTTTGAAAGATAGTTTCAACAGCATTAAACACGCCGTTAATTTCTCATCATAATCTTCAATGTTTTTAATTTTATACGTAATTATTTTTGCAAATGATTCGGCTTTAGCATATTGTTTTAAGCGGATATAAATTTCGATATACTGCGCTTCTAAATAAACGGATTGATTATCAAAAACCTTAGGGAATTTTAATTGCATGTTATTTAAAAACGATAAAGCTTCTTTCGTTTTATTTTGCTTTAAAAGAACATCACTATAATTGTGGGTAAGTTTTATAATGGCAGGAGTTTCATTATATTTTATAGCAAGGTTTAAAGATTGTAAAAAGTATTTCTGTGCATTTTTATAATCCTGAAATTCGAAATAGGTTAAACCAATTCTATTGTATACTGTGCACAAAAGAATATTTCTAATGCTTAGTTTTTCTCCTAATTTAGCCGCTTTTAATCCGTATGATATTGCGGTTTTATGATCACCAGCGTATAAGTAAGCCGAACCCATTAAATCATATAATTCGAAAAGGCGTCCGTAATCATTTTTGGGACATAAAACCAGTGCTTTTTTTAAGAAATATATGGCCTGGGGACCATTTCCTAATAATTGATAAATATCTCCCAATTGTCTAAAGCAGTCCCCTTCTCTTTTTTTATTGCCAGCTTTATGAAATGCCATCGCCGCATTTTGCAATAGCGGAATTCGCTCTTTATAAGGTGTGCCCGTTAGAAAGCTGGCCGACCAAAACATGACCCAGGATTCTCCTAACTGATCCTGCAAATTGAGTTCTTCAAATCCTTCGACCGCTTTTCTGGCGTAGATTTTTGCTTTTAAATACTCTTTTGAGCGCTGTAGTACAATTGCGAGCTGAAGACAGCTTTGGGCAATTCCTTGTTTATAATTAATAGTTTTGCTGACTGAAAGAGCTTTAAAAGCAAATGATAGCGATTTTCTTGCCGTAATTTGCGAATCGTCGTAGTGCGCTAAATACCAATCACTTAAATTAAGTATCGTACTCACTTTTTCAGAATCATTTTTCTGAAAATTTATGTTTTTTTCTACAGCCCCTATTTCTTTACTATTCTTAAAAGGAGGCAATGCAGCTGCCGCTCCAAATGTAAAACAGATAAAGAGACACAGCATTATTCTGTATGAGTTAGCGAACATCTTTTGAAAAATTAAACCTGACAATACGAAGGTATTGATAATTATGTACTCAAATTTAAAATATTACAAAATTGATTGCCGACGATATATCGTCGTTTTTTGATCGTAATTGCTTTTCAAAAAGATAAAAAAAATTTATTTTACAATGTTTGATTTTGATCAATACATCCAAAAAAATAACGCCATTGTTTTCCAATAGCGTTATTTGTCTTTGTTTATTCAAACTCTAAAAATGGCTGAGAAGTTTAAAATGGATTTAGCCCGCCATTCGCTTCGCACCTACTTTACTAAGCTGCTTAAATATAAATCCGGGTGCAAGTCTGCTAAATATATAAAGCAAACGTGCCGTTCCAAAAAACATTTCGAGTTTATCATTTTCAAGACGGTCTATTGCAGCATCTACAACCTTTTCCGGTTCCATGTAACCACTTTCACTAAAACCATCCAAATCAGTAAATTTATCGCCAAGAGGTGTTTTTGATGGTGGTGCCAAAAGTTCAAAAATTTTAATTTTACTGTGTTTTAATTGTACACGCAATGCTCTGGTGTAGGCATGTAATCCTGATTTAGACGCTCCGTAAATAGGTGAAATTGGAAAAGGAACTACTGCAAGCCCGGAGCTTACATTAAGTATCGCTGCTGATGGCTGCTTTTTAAGAAGTGGTAGAAATTGCTGTACCATACGAATGGGTCCCATCAGATTAATTTCTATTTCGCGTGTGATATCATTAAGATCAATCGAAGTATCATGCAAACTAATGACACGCATCTCGCCTGCATTGTTAACGAGCATATTCAATTTAGAAAAGCGGCTTGCTACTTCGTTGTATAATTCCCTGATGGCATTTGCATCGCTAACATCACTTTGAATGATATGAATTTCAGGATGTTTATTTTTCATCGCATCAAGCTTTGCCTGGTCTCTTCCTGTAATAATTACAGTATTACCCAAAGCAAGAAATTTTGTTGCAAATGCCAATCCAAAACCGCTTGTTCCGCCGGTTATCAATATGGTGTTATTTTTAAGATTCATTTTTGTTGGTTTATAATTTATACCAACAAAGGTAAACTCATGTTTATTTTACGGTTTACTGGATTCAATCCATTATTTATCAAATTCAATCATAATAAATATTTTAAAGATCTCTAATACAAGTAAATTGAAACCAAAATATTTAGCCGAAATCTATTCGTTTGATTGATAACAAAGGGCTTTTATGCATCATTTGTAGTACACAATGCTTCAAATGTATTACTATTGTTAGCACTGCAAAACTACATTTACAATCCTAAAATTCTACACATTTGATGCACGAAATTTTCTAATTCTGTTTATAAAATAAATTCGACAAAAGAGAATGTTATTAAACCAATCTAATATTCTGAGTGCGATTAGTTAATAATCAGGCTCAATTTTTTGCCAATATGATAAAATTTATACTTAAAAAGTATATTTCACCTTTAGTTTTATTAATATTGTTTTTATTACACTTAAAATAAAAGGAAATTTTCAGCGCAAATTGATAAATAATACTATTAAATGAAAAACATTAAATATTTTCTTGTATGCTATTTTCTGTTTATAAACTGCCTGTTTTCTCAGGACAAATTTGACAATTACCAATTTAGAAGCATACAGGAAACTACCTCAAAAAGAGCTATAACTTCTATTATTCAGGATAAAAATGGATTTATCTGGATCGGCACAAACGGCACGGGTTTATATCGTTATGATGGCGTTAATTATTTTGGATATGAATACAATAAAAAGCCCGGCTCACTAAACAGCAACTTTATTTATGTCACTTTTATTGATTCTGATAATAATTTATGGGTTGGTACAGATGACGGTTTGTGTTTGTACAACAGGGATTTAGATAATTTTACTAAAATTAATATTGAGGATGTTATTAGAATAGGTTATGATGAACCTATTACCGTAAAAACAATTATTCAGGATAATAATGGCAATTTAATTTTAGGCACTTACGGTTTTGGATTATTCAAACTCAATATAAGGACTTTAAAAACTACTTTGATTCCGTCAAAAGTGCTGGAAAAATTTAACTTTCTGGTAAAATCTTCGGTAAAAAATAAGCACGGAATTATTTATTTAGGAACGAGTTATGGTCTTTTAGAACTCGATTTAAACGGAAAACTCAAGCAGGTTTATAAGGACAAATTCAAAAGAGAACCTTTATTAGATGATATCGAAAATCTTGTTATCGATAAATTTGGATATATATGGCTGGGAACGACTGAAAATGGACTGATAAAAATTAAACCTGAAACAGATAATTACCAATTTGAAAATTATGCTATTACCAAAAACAAAATCCTGTCGATTCTGGAAAGCAGTCACGATTATATCATTTGCGGTACTGAAAATGACGGATTATTGGTTGTCAATTATAAAGGACAAGTACTCCAAAAGTATTTGCATAGTAAATACAATGATTTCAGTTTAAAATCTAATTCGGTTTGGTCCTTATTCGAAGATAAAGAAAGTAGGCTTTGGTTAGGCTATTTTAATAAAGGACTCGGTGTATTTGATAAACCCAATAACAAATTCAATTCACTTGAATCACAGGTAAATAATGATAATTCTTTACAAACCAGTTATGTAACTTCGGTTATAAAAGATAAAAAGGGCAATCTGTTAATTAGTAGTGAAGGCGGAGGTCTCGATATTTATAATCTTACTAATAAAAGTTACATTCACGTAAACAAAAACAATCAAAATTACTATTCGGGTTTGGATGCTGTTGATATTCAGACCATTTTTATAGACAGTAAACAAAATATATGGATTGGAAGCTGGGACCGTGGGATTTACTTTTTGAAAAATGGCACTACCCGATTCCTAAATTACAATACAGCAAATGCTTCGGGTTTAAAATCGAATCGGGTTTTTAGTTTTTCGGAAGATTCAAAAGGCCGAATCTGGATTGGGACTTTTATAAAAGGATTGCATTATTTTGATAATAAGAATAACACATTTGTTCATTGTGACTCGAAATCATTTACAGAAAATGCTTTAGACAACGCTTTTATTCGTAAAGTTTTTGTAGACTCTGATAATGTTTTATGGGTAGGAACCATCTTAGGCTTGTATCAGGTAAGTTTAAAAAACGACTCTGATTTTAAAGTGACCAATATGCGTGATGCCATGTTCAAGGACAAAACGAAGTACAACAGCATTCAGACTATTTTATCGATTTATGAGTCTAACGATAAAACGATATGGATAGGAACAGATGGCGAAGGATTGTTTAATTATAATAAAAAAGACAGGACATTTTCAAACTATAATAACTTTCCGGGTTTTAAAGAAAAATCGGTTCGCGCAATCATTTCTGACAACAACGGATCTTTATGGATCAGCGGCGGATCAGGATTAACAAAACTCGATTTTAAAAATAAAAAAAGTACCAATTTTACTAAAGATGACGGTCTTGTTGATAACGATTTCAACAATAATGCTGTTTTTAAGGACGGAAACGGAGAGTTGTATTTTGGCAGTTATGAAGGAGTAAATTATTTTAATCCTAACGAAATTAAAAAGACAGAAAAAGCCCCAAAATTATATTTCAGCGATTTCAAATTATTCAATAAATCCGTAAAACCAAATGAAGATGCCTCGCCGTTAACCAAAGTAATTTCCCAAACTAAAGAATTAATTCTCAATTATACACAATCTGTTTTTACGATTGAATATGTTGGGATTAACTATAATTATTCTAAAAAAAATCAATATGCCTATTATCTGGAAGGTTTTGAAAAAGACTGGAATTATGTAGGCAATAACAGAACGGCAACTTATACCAATCTGCCACCGGGTAATTATGTTTTTAAAGTAAAATCGGCAAATGCAGACGGTTCCTGGAGCAATACGCTATTAGAATTAAAAATAAAAATCCTTCCTCCGTGGTGGAAAACTTTTTGGGCTTATTTATTGTACGCATCTGTTCTAATTTTCCTGATTATATACCTCAACAAAATTTATCAAAATCGGTTTAAGGCTGCACAAGCCATAATTTTGGAAAAGGAAAAAAACATTCAGTCTGAAAAATTAAACAATAAGAAATTACAGTTTTTTACGAATATTTCGCATGAATTCAGAACGCCATTAACACTGATTATTAATCCTTTGGAAGATATTTTAAGAAGTAAAAATGTATCTCCTGAAATACATAATAAATTAAAAATAGTACACAAAAGTTCAGACAGGCTTTCGAGATTAATCAATGAGCTTATGGATTTTAATAAATTAGAATTCAACAAAATTTTTCTTCAGGCTAAAAAAATCGAAGTCGTTGCCTTTACACAAGGAATTATTGGTTATTTTGATGAAGAAGCTTCTGCCAGAAATATTACCATTAATTTTGAGTCGGAATTTGATGAGCTTGAAGACTGGCTGGATCCGAAAATGCTGGAAAAAATACTCTTTAATATTATTTCAAATGCCTTTAAATTTACGCCGGATAATGGTTCTATTACCATCTCTATAGCTAAATCTGATGCTGATAATTCGCTGGTAATCAATGGCGATAAAGTTTCTTCTTTCTCCATAACAATCACAGATACAGGTTCCGGAATTCACAAAAAAGACCTGAAAAGAATTTTTGACAGATTCTACCAAGTTAATAACGTCAATAAAGATTACTACGGAAGTACAGGAATTGGCTTAGAGGTTGTAAAAGAATTTGTTGAACTTCATAAAGGAAGAATTGATGTTGAAAGTCAGGTAGGACAAGGCACAAAATTTACGGTAAACTTTCCTTTGGGTAAATCTTTTTATAAAAAAAGTGAAGTGGTTGACGAGGTTTTTAAAATAGAAAAAAATAAAAATAAATTTCTGTCGGAATCCGTTAATGATCCGTCTGACGACGATGAGTTTACGAATGAAATTATCGAAAATGCTGTCGAAACTGCAAAACCATATACAATTTTGATTGTTGAGGATAATCCTGAACTAAGAAATTATCTCAAACATGAACTAAGCAAATTATATAAGGTTATTGTTGCTGAAAATGGTCAGAAAGGCTATGAAATTGCGGTTCAGAAATTGCCGGATTTAATCATTACTGATGTTATTATGCCAGTTATGGATGGGTTGCAATTGTGTAAAAACATCAAAAGAGATTTAAAAACAAGTCACATTCCGTTATTAATGCTTTCGGCAAAAGCAATGGTAAAAGACCGGTTAGAAGGTATAGATTCTGGCGCTGATATGTATTTGAGCAAACCATTTGAATTGGATATTTTAAAATCGAGCCTGGCACAGCTTATTACAAGCAGACAGATTATGTTTAAGAAATTTTATAGCGGAATCACAAAAGACGGGAAGGAAAAAACAACTTCTCTGGATAATGATTTCATTCAAAAAATCCTGTATTTTATTAATGAAAACATTAGTGAACCAGAATTGACTGTTGAACTTTTGTCTTCTAAAATTTTCCTGAGCAGAAGTCAGCTGTACCGAAAAATAAAAACATTAACAGGCGTTTCTGTTAATGAATTTATTAGAAATGTTCGATTAGAAAAAGCAAGACAGCTGATCGAAAAAGGAAATAATAATATTAATGAAATTAGCTATAAAGTAGGTTTTACTTCTCCTTCCTATTTTGCCAAATGTTATAAAATAAAATACGGTCATTTGCCTACGCAAGAAAAAAGAACAAAGGAATAATGCGTTAAAAAAATTCCATTAAAGGCAAATTTTAATTAAAAGAGCTTCAGTTTTAAAAAACCGAAGCTCTTTTTTGTCAGTCAATTTTTTCAAAAAAGGTTCTTATCGGTTTCCAAAAAAAATCAGATATAAAAAATATAAACACGATTTTTCTACACAAATACTATTTTTTCAGTGTTTTTTTTATTAATACTTCACAGATCGTTTTATTCGCTTAATTGTCTTTTTTAATGATAATTAGGTGTCAACTGTCTTTTTTGCATCATTTGTTGCACAATATGCTTCATCTATTCTACAATGGCGCGCCTCTAGATTTTACTTTCGTTAAGAAATATTTAAGAAAAAGTTTTCTTGTTATCGCGCCAATAATGAGCGTGTCAAAAGAACCTAATATTAAATGTTTTCGAAAAAAAACTAACTAATTTAAACGACCAAATTTTATGCAGAAAAAAACATTAAAAAAACTATTGTGTTTGATAGTATGTATGTGGGGAAATTTTTTCTTCGCTCAAACTGTTAAAGGAAAAGTAACATCAGGCGGAGCCGGATTACCCGGTGTTGGTGTAATCGTACAAGGAACAAAAAATGCAACAACCACTGATTTTGACGGCGGTTTTATTTTAAACAATGTAGACTCAAAGAGCACATTGATTTTTAGTTATATCGGTTATAAAAATGTGTCTTTGCCTGCAGACACAAAATCAGTAATGCAGGTGGTTATGGTAAATGACCTCGAAAAATTAAATGAAGTAGTCGTGATTGGTTACGGAACTTCAAAAAGGAAAGATATAAATGGTGCAGTTTCATCTATTAAAGCTTCTGAAATTCAGGATAAACCTTTTACTTCTATCGATCAGGCTCTTGTAGGTAAAGCTGCAGGTGTAAATGTGACTCAAAATTCAGGTACGCCCGGAGGAGGAATTTCGGTTCAAATTCGAGGAATTACTTCTATTAACGGAAATGAACCTTTGTATGTTATTGATGGAACTCCGGTTTTTGCGGATAAAAACAACGACTCTTTTTCATTTAGCGCTTTAGGCGGAGGAAACGGACAAACTAAAAACTCGGCTTTATCGGGATTGAATATTTCAGATATCGAAACCATTGATATTCTAAAAGATGCTTCATCAACAGCAATCTATGGAGCAAATGGCGCAAATGGCGTTGTTTTGATTACTACTAAAAAAGGAAAAAAAGGAAAATCAACTTTTGCCTATGAAACGTATATAGCGACTCAACAGGTAACAAATTCAGTTGATGTTTTAAACTTGCCTCAATATGCAGCTTATCAGGCTAAAATTTTCAAATTAAATGGTGAGCCTGTTCCGTATCAATATCAAAAACCTGATTTATTAGGAAACGGTACCAACTGGCAGGATGAACTTTTTAGAACTGCTACTATGTACAACCATCAAATATCATTTTCTGGCGAAAAAGACGGAACAAGATATTATACTTCTTTGAATTATTTTGATCAGGAAGGAATTGTTCTTAATTCAGATTTCAACAGAATGTCGATGCGATTAAATGTGGATTCAAATGTAAAATCATGGTTGAAAATTGGTAACAATATGTCTATCAGTAAATCCTCTCAACAAGTAGTCCGAAACGACGACAGAGGTGGTTTAGTAATGAATACCTTAAGACAATCTCCGGAATTACCGGTTAGATATGCTGATGGTTCTTTTGCAGGTCCTACAAGTGGTTTAGGTTCTTCGGCAAATGAGGCGACCAATCCAATTGCTTTATCAGAATATAATAATGCAAAAACAGATCGATATAAACTTAATGGAAATGTATTTGCTGATTTCACTCTTACTAAAGGTTTGGTTTTTAGATCGGAATTAGGATATGATTTAAATTTTGCAAAAAGCAGCTCTTTTGCTCCTGCCTATACTTTAGGAAATGTGTCTGAGCTTTTGAATAAATCATTCAAACAACAGGATCAAAGCTTTTATTGGAGTTTAAAAAATTATTTGACTTATAATAAAACCATTAACGAAAAACACAATTTTACCTTTTTGTTAGGTCAGGAAGCGCAGGAAAGCCAATACGAATATATAAGCGGTTACAGATCTGGTGATTTTTTAAGTAGAGATTTTACCAACTTAAATATAGGTGATATAGATACCGCAGTTAACGGAAATGGTTCTGGCAGATGGTCTATGACATCTTATATTTCGAGATTAAATTATAGTTTTTCTGATCGCTATTCTTTTTCGGCTTCTTTAAGAGCAGATGCTTCTTCAAACTTCGGACCTAATAATAAATGGGGTTATTTCCCTTCATTTGCTGCAGGTTGGACGGTTAGTAACGAAAAGTTTTTTGCGCCTTTATCAGAGACTGTGAATTATTTGAAATTTAGAGCTGGTTACGGTTCCGTAGGAAATCAAAATATTCCGGCAAACCGATACCAAACTATTCTGTCATTGACTGCATCTCCGTTTGGTGGCGTATCTCCAACAATTGATAATTTAGGAAATCCAAATATTAAATGGGAATCACTTAAATCTTTTAATGCTGGTTTTGAATTAGGAATGCTTAATAACAGAGTAAAATTAGACTTTGATTACTATATTAAAAATTCTTCTAATTTCCTGACCAAACAAATCAATGATGAGTCGAATCAAAGTGCACTTAATTATTATTTGAATACGGGTGAAATTGAAACTAAAGGAGTAGAACTTACCCTGAATACCAGAAACATCGTTACCGAAAATTTTACATGGGACAGTACCATTATTTTTTCAAAATATGATAATGAACTAACTAGTTTTCAAGGCGCAGGGAAATCTTTATTAGGAAAAGTACAATTTGATTTATATAACGTGACCAGAACTACAGAAGGTCAGCCAGTGGGACAATTCTACGGATATGTTACCGATGGATTATTTAAAAATGCAGCAGAATTAGCCGCAGGACCAATTCAGGAAACAGGAACAGGAATTGGAGATATTCGTTTTAAAGATCTTAATGGAGATGGGAAAATTGATGCTAAAGATCAAAAAGCCATAGGAAGCGCCATTCCTGATTTTACTTATTCCTTTACCAATAGTTTTAAGTACAAGAACATTAGTTTATCTGTTGTTTTAACCGGAAGTCAGGGTAATGAAATCTACAATTTTACCCGTCATTATACTGATGGAATTTATCCAGGATTTGGAGACCGTTTTGCAAACGTGAGTACAAGAGCAATCAATGCGTTTGAACCTGGAGTAAACGAAAACACAAATGAGCCAAGAATTAGCCTTAATGATCCTAATGGAAATGGAAGAATCTCGAACAGATTTGTGGAAGACGGTTCTTATTTAAGGATTCAGAATGTTTCTTTGAGCTATGATTTACCAAAGGAAATATTCGAAAAATCTATTATATCTAAAATTAGATTGTATGCCAATGTCCAAAACTTATATACCTGGACAAAATACTCTGGTTTTGATCCTGCTTTAGGAAATTTAGATCAAAACATAACGCTGAGCGGTATTGATTTGGGTAGATATCCAGTGCCAAGAATTATTTCTATGGGTTTAAATTTAGAATTCTAAAATTTACGATAAAACACAAATTAACTTAATGATTCATAGTCGTTAAACTAAAAATAATAGTCATGAAAAAACTTTTTAAACTTTTTATGATGGGAATGCTAATACCATTGCTGTCTTTGTTTTCCTGTTCTGATGATTTTTTGGATGCACCATCTGAAAATCAATTAACGCCGGGCGATTTACCGGAAGGAGTTACCGCTTTTGACGGAATTGCTGAGAGTTTATATTTTAAACCCTGGTTTACTTTTAATGATAAATTCCTGATTGCTGTGGGAGATATGTATGCCGGAAACGCTTTTACATTTGATGGTGCTTATGCCCAATTTAAAGATGCCCAGGTAACCTCACAAAACCCAATCCTGACAGAAGGATATGTTTCGTTGTTTTCGGTTATCGATCAATCTAATAATTTAATGAGTTTAGTCGAAGAAAGAAAGTCCGAATTGCCTGAAGCATCTTATAAAAATGCCATCGCAATTTCAAGATTCATGAGGGCCAATGCCTATTTTTATTTGGTAAGAACCTTTGGAGCTGTGCCTATTATTAACAAAGCAGGAACCGCAGCGCAGCCTAAAAGAAATCTTGTTGCAGATGTTTACAAATTCATCAAACAAGATTTAGAATATGCTATCGAAAATTTGCCTGAAACTTCAGTAAAAAAAGGATATGTTACCAAATTTGCCGCCATGGGTATTCTGGCAAAAGTACATTTAACGTTGAATGAATATCCACAAAGTGCCGCGTTGACCCAGAAAATTATCGGAAATCAATATACTTTAATTTCCGATTACGGAAACTTATTTAGCAGTCCCGAAAATAACAATAGTGCCGAAAGTATGTTTGCCCTGCAATGGAAAGCAGTTGCTACCGAATGGGGAACGCAAAATACAAATCAGGCGTATATCGTTCCAGGAGGTACCGGAATAACTGGCGGTGGAGACGGTTGGGGAGTTTACCTTCCTTCTATTTCATTGCAAAGCGGCTTTGAGCCAAATGATACCAGAAAAAAGAGCACCATCATGACAGATGGCGATTTTTATCCTGAGTTATTAAAAAATCAGGGCGGTTTCAGGTATAAAAAAATATACTCTTCTACGTCAGCTAATTTCAGAAAATATATTGTAGGATCTGCGGCCGAAAGAAATGATGTATTTTTTATGAGAACGTCACAAAACACGATTATATTAAGATATTCTGATGTTTTACTAATGAATTCTGAGGCGATTTTGGCAGGAGCCAATTCTACAACTTCCGGAGCAGCTTTGAGTTCTTTTAATGAAGTTAGAGCCAGAGCCGGATTACCTGCCAAAACAGTGCTGACAAGAAATGATTTATTTAACGAAAGAAGAGTTGAATTTGCACTTGAAGGACAATATTTCTTCGATTTAAAACGCCGTGGTCTCTCTGAAGCAACAGCTATTATTTCACAACAGGAAGTAGGTTTTTATTCTGATGATGCCAGAACCGAGTTGATATCTGTAAAAATAACTCCGGGAAGCAATTATTTTGAATTGCCATTACCGCAATCAGCTATTGATACAAATCCCTCATTATTAGAGCCTCCGGTTCCTTTTAACTTTAATTAATTTTTACTATGATTAAGAAAATAACATATAGCATTATAATTCTTTTGGCATTGGTTTCTTTTACGGCTTGCCAAAATGATGATGCAACTAGTGCAAATATAGATGCCATGGTTGCTGAACCCGGAGATTTATTGAATCAGGCTTTTCCATTAAATAAAGTCAGAGTTGAAGGTGAAAATTTAAAAGGATTAAAAAAAATTACGCTGGATAATAAAATTAATATCACTTTCAATCCAAACTATAATTCAGATAAAGCGTTTATTTTTACTATCCCTTTTGATGAAAAACTAGGAAGCAGATTTGGTGTACAGCCTATTACATTTGTAACCGGAACGGGATCAGTGACTAAAAACATTGAGATTTTACAGCCTGTTCCTACGATCACAAAAACAATTCCGGCTGTAGCAACTCCGGGATTTCCGTTAGAAATTGAAGGTACCTGGTTTTATAATATTTCTTCGATCACTTTAGGAGGAAAAGCACTGAGTTATACGCTAAAATCATCTTCTTCGATTATCATCGGTTTACCTTCAAATGCAGTTTCAGGATCAGAGCTGGTAGTTACTACACCGGGAGGTTCTGCTAAAAAAACAATCAATTTTGCGACCGTAATTCTTGTATCTGATTTTGACGGAAACGGTTCCAGAACAGAGTGGTCTGCATATGGTGATATCGATAGTTTTAACGCTAATACCGCAGGTGGTGCAACAGGCAATTATGCATCATTAGCATGGGCGGGTTCTACAGCCAACGGTTATAACGGAAGCAGCGCCGGAGGTGGAGCCAGTTTCCTAAGTGCTTCTAATAATGATGCTTCAAAAACATACATTGATATGGATGTAAGCGCGAATGTTGTGGGTGCTCAATTTGCGATTCAATTAAACACTATTGATGGTGTAAACTATGGTTATAATTTTAAAGTAACTGATGTAAACTGGACTACAAAAACGATTTTATTAAGTGATTTTAAAGATAATTACGGTTTTGGTTCGAATACAGCTGCAACATTAGATCCTTCTAAAATCAATGAAATCAAAGTCGGAATTGCTCAGGGAGATACACCAAATCCTAGTGTAATAAAATTCGATAATATTAAAATTCGCTACCAATAATTAATGGTTTGCATTTTAATTTTTAAACTTAAAAAAAGAGGTTGTGGTCAAAAACAGCCTCTTTTATATCTAAAAAACAGAAACTATAAATAAGGGTATTCAGAATCACAAAAAGGATATTCTATAATAAAAACACAGTATGAAAATTAAATTTTTATTAATGCTGACTGGCCTTTTCTTCTTTTTGAATTCTTGTTCAAAAGATGATAACGCAGATACTGTCACTTTAGAAACACCAATTGCAAATGCGCCAAAAGATGTGAACGATGCAGGTTTTAGAGCAAAATGGAATTATGCTTCCCATTCAAAAAGTTATCTTTTGGATGTTTCAACAACTGAAAATTTTACCACTTTTGTTCCCAATTACAATGCAAAAGAAGTTACTGATTTAAACGAAGTTGTCGTAGGTTTAACCGGAGGTACACAATATTATTACAGAGTTAGAGCAAAAAATGAAACAGAAACTTCAGGTTACTCCAATGTGATTAGTGTTGTAACCACAGGTTCGAGCAATATTCCGGAAGATCCTACATTCTTAAAAGTAAAAGCTAATAAACTCGCTAATCCATTTTTTATAGGTATGGCTATAAAAGCTTCGCAATTAACCACGGGAAGTCCTTATGATGTTATTTTGAAAAATGAATTCAGCAGTATTTCTGCCGAATACGAAATGAAAATGGATCAAATTTCTACGGCAAGCGGTGTTTACAACTGGGCTGTGGCCGATAAAATTGTTGCTTACGGAAATTCAAATGGAATTAATGTTCACGGTCATGCTTTGGTTTGGCATAATTCGGTACCACAATGGTTAAAGGATTTTTCTGGTACTGATGCCGAATTTAAAGCAGAAGTAAAAAAATACATTACAGATGTTGTTACCCATTATGCAGGAAAAGTAAAATCCTGGGATGTGGTGAATGAAGCAGTAGATGACAATGGCGGCGCTATGAGAAATACTATTTTTCTGCAACGCATGGGAGCCAATTATGTAAAAGATTGTTTTCAATGGGCAAAAGATGCCGCAGTCGCAGCTGGTGACAACTCTCTATTGTTGTTTTATAATGATTATGCAACCTCAACTAATACTCCAAAACAAGATAAAGTTTTTAGCATTGTAGATGATTTAAAAGCAAGTAATCTTATTAATGGTATTGGTTTTCAGATGCACAACACGTATCTAACTCCAACCAAAGCTCAAATAGAAACTGATCTTAACAAAGCGGTAGCAAAAGGGCTGAAAATTCATGTTTCGGAATTGGATATACAAGTAAATCAAGCTAATGACATCTCTACTTTTACAAATGAAAGAAGACTGGCTCAAAAAGAAAAATACAAAGAGATTGTAAAACTCTATAATGCGCTTCCGGCAGCAAATAAATATGCCTTAACTATTTGGGGAATGAAGGATAATGAATCCTGGATTCCGTTTAGTACAGAACTTAACCACCCTGGAAATGACTGGCCTTTATTGTATGATTCAAATTTTGCAATTAAAAGTGCTCATACCGGATTTCTGGAAGGCTTAGATTAAATTTTTTAAAACTATAATACTTTACTTCAACTATTAATTAACCAAAAAAAATTAAATTATGAAAAAATTAAATTTGTTAGCATTAACAGTGACATGTGTATTAGGTTTAGGATTTGCATCCTGCGCAGATGATGCAAGTCCAATAGCAAAAGACCAATCAGCAAGTGCCAGTACAAAAGCCAGTACCAGCAAAGTAGCCGGCGCGCCCTGGGTCAAACAATTTGAAGATACATTTGATGTAGGCTCCAATCTGTCACAATGGACGAAAGAACAACGAGCGGATTATAATTCGTGGTATTGTGATTATGCCAGCTCAGTACCAACTACGCAATGGAGAGACGGAAAACAATGTCTGGAAATCAAGACTACAAAATTGAGCACGTACAAGTATCAATCGGGGTTCATTTCTTCTAATTATCAATATAAGCCCGAAAATAATACAGAGTATATGCTTTCTGCAAATATTAAACTAGTAGCGATGGATGGCGGAACCTACAAGTCTTTTACACAAACTTACGGTGCCTGGCCTGCTTTCTGGTCTGTGCAACAAAATGCGTGGCCAACCAAGGGTGAAATTGATATCATGGAAGGATATTCTTTTGCACCAAATGCAAGCCGTTATACTTCAAATCTTTTTTATGGAACTTCTACCGGAGCAAACCAATTAGGAAATTCCGGAGAAAGAAACTATCCGGCTAATTTTGATATTAACGGAAATGGAGGATGGCATTTATACGAGTCTTTTTGGAAAATGAAGAACAATGTCGTAACAGTTACTATAATGGTAGATAATGTAACAGTTTCAACATATACAAATAGTAGTGTTGGCAATCTTAACTTAAATAATTTCGGGCCACACTCAATTATATTTAATCTGAATGTGGGATCAAAAGATTCTAATTTTATTGACCCTAATAAAATCAACTTGTTTTCGACTGTTATGATGTGGGTAGATGATGTAACAGTCTATAAAAGACCAATCTAATTTACATTAGGATTAGGTTCGAAACCTATTTTCCTGCTAAAAGCCCTAATGAAAATTAGGGCTTTTTTTATGGTTAAATTTTATAATTTTATTTTATACTGGAGCATATTCTGTTTTAAAAGGAATTAGTGAAAAAACATTTCTTCAGGAGCTAATATATTTGTATTACTCTCTACATAGGCCAAATGACACTTATAACCTTTATTTACGGGTATCTCTTTTATATAAAAATCGAAATCTCCTATTTTAGATTTATTGTTTAAAATTTCAAAATCTTTCAATGGAATTGAAAGTCCTACTCCGTGAACTTTCGTGACAGCTTCTTTTTGTGTCCAATAATTATAAAAAGCTTCTTTTTCATTTTTTGATTTTGAAATTACATCCCATTCACTATTTGTCATATGGTCTTTAAAATCTATAATATTTATAAATTTTATTTCTTCGATATCTATACCAATCTCTGTATGTTGAGAGATAGCACAAATAGCAATATTACCGGAATGAGAAATATTAAATTTAATATTTTCATTCTTAAAATATGGCTTGTTAAAAAGATTATAGGAAATTTCAATGTTATCATCATTTCTGTTGAAATTCTTTTTTAAGCTATGATTTAATAATAGTCTGCCTAATAAAGATAACTGAGCATCTTCCCATCTTTTATATCGTAAAATTTTTTGCTGAAATTCAATTGGAAATTTTTTTAAATAATTTTCCAGTAATTTATCATGATTTGCTTCATTTATAAAAGTATAATTAATATAAATCATTTATGCTGTTTAATATTATAACGTTAAATCTCAAAGCGTATTTTTAGGTACTAAGTCAATATTTTTTTGAAATTCCCGAATGAAATAACTAGCCATACGTTCTACATTTTTATGAATAAAAAAATGATTCCCTTTTAGTTCAAATATCTCAACATATCCAGTTGTTTCATCTCTCCATCCAGAAAATTTCTCACTTGATGATTTTACTTCTTCATCTCCATAGAAAACATCAATTGGTATTTGCAATTTTGTTTTCCTGATATGTCTATACTCTTCAACGTTCTGAAAATCTGATCTCAAAATTGGTTCGAAAAAAGTAATAAATGATTCTTCTTTTAAAATTTCATTTGGTACGCCTCCAAATTCATTAACTTTTTTCCAAAATTTATCACTTTCCAGATCATGTATGTTTTCCCTTTTATATTTTGACGGAGCCGGTGAACCTGAGACAACTAATTTATAGGGCATTTTAATATTTTGACTGGCCAACTTTTCAGCAATTAAATACCCTACAAGGCCGCCCATACTATGTCCGTATATAATATATGGTTCTTCTGTTATTTCATTTAAAATTCTTTTGTACGCATCATTCACTATTTCATCAATAGTATTTAATAATGGCTCTATCATTCGCTGTCCCCTGCCTGGGTATTCTAAAACTGTTAAGGTCATACTATTTGATTTTAAATAAGGCTTTAAAAAATCAAATGAATATTTGTTACCTCCCGCGAAAGGAAATGCTATCAATTTCATATTTTTTTACTATTGTAATTTGGTTTAATTTTAAGGTATTGTAGTTTAAAATTAAACCCGTTAATTCTTGAAATCAAGAATTAAACGGGTTTAATTTTTTTTATCTAATTATAATAAAAATGACTGCTGGATTACATTCAAATTATTTGAGATAGTAAAACATTATTTCTAAACTTATAATGTTTGTTCTTTCTTATTTTTTATTTTTTTTATTATTTTTTCACCAACAATGTAAAGACCTACTAATATTAAAAAAGGAATTAAGTATGATTTAGGTTCATTATTTCCATTTACTACAGAGAAAACGCGATTCCATCTTACTTTATTCAGCCCTTTGCCATCCTTATCCCAGCTAAACCAAATAAATACAGGTTTTCCTACTACGTGATCAAACGGTACGTAACCCCAAAATCGTGCATCTAGAGAATTTTGGCGATTATCTCCCATCATCCAATAATAATCCTGTTTAAAAGTATAAGTTGTACTGACTTTTCCATTGATTATGATTTCTTTACCATTAATTTTTAAGGTATTTTTTTCATATTCCTGAATAATTCTTTTATAGAGAGGAAGTGTCTTTATATCTAAATTAATAGTTGCGCCTTTTTTAGGGATATAAATGGGACCAAAATTATCTATGTTCCAGCCTAGAGAACGAACATGTGGAAATACTTCTCCATCTTGATCTCCCTTTGGTGATAAATATTTTTTAACACTTTTTACCACTGGATTATTTGCTAATAAGGCGGCTTCTTTGTCTGTTAATGTCAAAAAATATTCTCCTTTATTTGTAAGTGCAAAATCTCCATTATCATATCTCATACCTTCTCTGGCACCATATCTGTGCACAAGAGCATCCTGACTAATAGCTTGCCCTTTTGTATCTATAATAAAATTGTATTGAGGTTTTGCACTTTCTGGCATTTTACTTAATTTTCCATTAATGTAAATGTCTCCATCTTTAATTTCAAGAGAATCACCAGGTATGCCCACACATCTTTTTACTAAATTCGTTTTTTTGTCAATAGGTTTGTAATAATTTCTATCCGGATTAAAATTATCCATATCACGCAACGTATCTGCCGGCTGATTGAATACTACAATTTCATTACGTTCAATCTTTTCTATTGAAGGAAATCTAAAATAGGGTAATTGAAACTTGTTTAATATTGATGTTTCTTTTTTTGTAACATCATCACTAAATAAGTAAGATTTTGTTCCTAACCCAGGAATAGAATCATGAACCATTGGCAATGCAATTGTCGTCATAGGAGTTCTGGCCCCAAAATTAACTTTACTTACAAATAAATAATCTCCAACTAACAATGTCTTCTCTAATGATGAAGACGGAATCATAAATGGCTGTATGATATAAGTATGAACCAATGTTGCTACAATAATAGCAAATAAAAAAGAACTTATAGTGTCTCCTGCTTTTGTTTTAGACTTTAAATCCCTGTTCTCTATATATATTAATTTCTCAGAGGTATAATTTAAAAAAGTTATATAAAATCCTAATGTTATTAAAACTAGTATAGTATCAAGTGTTGTGTTTTTTCCAAAACTTCTAATCGTTTCTACCCAAATTACAGGAATCATTATAAGATTGATAATAGGAACAAAAAGTAAAATGACCCACCATCTTGGTCTATTAATAATTTTCATTAAAATTACTAAGTTATAAATAGGGATAAATGACTCTACAGACTTTCTTCCTGCTTTTACATAAAGCTTCCAAGTTGATAATCCATGAATAATTTGCATGATTAAGATAAAAACGAGCCATTCTGATAAATTCATATTTTTGTGTTTATTAGTTATTTTTTTTGAAATTAAGTGCTATTAAGGTTTTTTAAATCTAAGTTTGCATAACAAACGCCTCTATTTTATATATGTAGCTTTTTATTGATAATGTTACATAAATCTTCAAATAAAAGTACTATTAATATCGCACTAATTTTAATCTTTCTGTTATTGTTTCCCAAAATAACGACAAAAATTTCATTTTGAATTCAAAAAAGAAAAGATAAATAAATCTATTTTGTTAAAATAGTTTTTTAGGATTAAGAATATTTTTAGGATCAAAAGTATTTTTTATTCGTTTAAAAATATCTAATTGAATATCATTAAATTGTAATGGCATCCATTTTTTTTGAAGATACCCTATTCCATGCTCTCCACTTATTGTTCCTCCTTTAGAAATAGCGTAAGTATAAATTTCTTTGACAATTTCACAATTGTCTGGGATATTGTCTTTTTCATCATATAGTACCATTGCATGTATGTTTCCGTCCAGGACATGTCCAAACCTAATTATGGCTTGCTTATTTTTAATTGCTATTTCTTCCAGCTTATTCAAATAATCATATAACGCAGATAAGGGAACTGTAATATCAATATCTCTATACTTTCTATTATTGGATGTTAAAATAGTTCCCAGACCAGTTCTAAATTTCCACAGTCGTTTTTTTTCACTCTCACTTTGAGCAATTAATACCTCATCTATTATAAAAGGGATCGCTAATTTATACAAGGCTTCTGTCTTTACTATTATATCGTCTTTATTATTGCCTTCTAATTGTATTAATAGATGCTCATTGACATTTTTATCTTTAAAAAAACGCTCATCATAAAAATCTTCGCATAATTTTAATGCTTCTTTACTAATAAGTTCGACACCGGATGGTATAATTTCTGAGTTATTGATTTCAAGTAATAAGTTACAGAGGTCTTTTAAGGTTTCAAATCCAAAAAGCAAATTGACTTCCTCCTTGCTCTTTTTTATGAGTCGATAAACTACTTTGGTAATAATTCCTAAAGTTCCTTCACTTCCTACAAACATTCGTGTTATATTATAACCCGAAACATCTTTTTTTAAATTACTGCCTGTCCAAATAATTTCACCTGTTGGCAACACCACTTCTAAATTGAGTACATAATCACTCGTAACACCATATTTGCAAGTATTAATACTTCCTGCATTTTCTGCAACGTTGCCACCTATAAAAGACATTTTGGAACTTGAAGGCTGGATAGGAAAATATAAACCTTCTAACTCTACTCTGTCAAAAAAATCTTTACTAACGACACCTGTTTCTACAATCGCATATTTATCAGCTACATTAATTTCGACAATATTAGTAAGCCTTTCTAAAGAAATTACGACACCTCCTAAAACAGGTAATGCTCCTCCCGTTACTCCGCTTCCACCACCTCTGGGAGTTACGGGTATATTATACAAATTACATAGTTTTAAAATTTCTGATATTTCTATTGGATTTTTAGGGAGCAATAGAATACTAAATTCAAAAACCAAATCCATTGTTTCATCTTTAGAATATTTTTCTTTATCAAAATGACTTTGTTTTACAAAAGGCTGACCACAAATTTCGATAAACTCACTTATTATGAAATCAGGAATTTTATTATTCAATGAATAATTATACATGCTATAAATTAATTTTATGATTAAAGATAATTGGTCGTTTCATAGTTTTTTTTTTTTAAAAGAACGCGAAATTTAATTATCTAAATATTTTGAAATAATACTATTTTTCTCCTGGAAAGAAAAGATACATCACTAAAAACATAGGAATATGGTATGCTAAAAACATGAAATAAATAAAAATATATTGTTTATATTTTAACTTATTTTTTATTGCATAAAAAAGTAATGCAAAAATGATTAATTCTGTAACTATTAGAATAATTGTTTCTATAAATACAAATGAGACTTCTAAAAAATTAACTCCAAAACGTCTAAAAATTGGATTAATAAATATCAAACCGGTTGCAATCATGTAACTGGCGTGCAACATAATATCTTTTTTATTAATAATTGCCAGTACATAAAAAGTGGTAAAAAATATAGTATGCATGATTTGAAAATAGAAAAAACGCACGCCATACCAAATATACAGATCTTTAACTTCGCCTAGAGGAATTAGATAAAAGAACCCTTTTTCTCTTAAATCTGAAATGTTGTATTGATTGTAAATCAAAGCAAGAAAAGAAAATATAATCAATGGCGATAAAACATAAGTCATTTTTCCTAAAAGTCGATGCGTTTTATATTTTTTATGTCGAATCAACATGGGCTGAACCACAAGTAGAACTACCCAAAGAAATGTAACAGCAGCATGAAAATGTATAATGGTTGCATCATTAACAAACGCAATAAAATTTGGGAATATACTGAAATAGCTTTTAAAAAATGCAAATGGAACACATGCTAATAATATAATGAAAAGGAAACCTGTGTATTTGAAATAATCTACTTTTACTTTTTGAGACATGATAATAAAAAAATTTAAAATTATTTTTTGGGTTAATTAAGTTGCTTCGTTTAAATATTTAGTGATTTAGTTAGAATATTGATTCAATGAGAAGAAATCAAGAATCAATGCCAGCCTGAGATTAGATACATTTTATAAAATTTGATCAGTGCCGGTATATGATAAAACAGTAACATAGAAAAAATAAGGAGATAAGGTTTATAGTTTTGCTTTTTCTTCATTACATACAGAATTGTAGTGATTAATAATAAATCAATAAATAGTATCGTCAATACTTCGGCAAGAGTCCAAAATATGCCAACTCCAAATATCAACAAACGCGTTAAACTAGGTTTTATAAATACTATACCAGTAGCGATCATAAATGTTGAATGCAGGTAAATATTTCGTCTGTAAAAAATTGCCAACGAATAAAATACAGTAAAACAAATAGTATGAATTCCTTGGTAATAGAAATAACAAAGTAAATCATAAGTGCTCCAAGTCTGCATTTTCAAATCATGGTATTGCTTATACATTAATAAAATCAATGATATAATTATTAGGGGAGCCAGGACAAAAGTCGTCTTGCCAATTATTGAATGAATTTTGAATTTTTTGTAACGAATTAGTAAGGGCTGCACAATAAGCAACAGAACCCAGGTCATTACAACAAAAAAATGGAAATGAATTACATTTGTTATGTTGGCATTAAAATTAGGATAAAGATTAAAGTAAGTTTTAAAAAAACCTATCAGAACGAAGGTTAGTAAAATAAAAAAGATGTATCCGACATTATGGTACATTTTCATTTGGTTATTTTTCATACGTATTTAGTTTAGTTTGTTATGGATTTGTTTTTAAGGATGGAATTTGCTGAATTTTGAATTTATATGTTCTTTCAAGCCACAATGATGCTCATTATTGCGCATGCGTATGGTCAAAAATCCTTTAAAAGGTTTTTGACATATTATCAGTAATAATAAAATGATAGTTTAAAACGAATTAATCACTTTTAAGATCATCGTTTTTTACACCTCTGTCTCTGGAGTCTTCTTTCTTTAAATTCCCAAATTTGTAAGAGAATTTTAAGTTAAAAGATCTAAAAGGAACAGAGAGATTGTTGTATTGTGTTAGTTGTGCAGTTTGAATTCGATCTGTAAAATCCCACTTATCATTTAATGGATTTATGATTTCTAATCCTATTGTTCCCTGATCTTTTAATATATCTTTTTTAAGAGTAATATTCCAGATATTTAGATTTGCAGTTGTTCCCTGAAAGGTGCGTGTTTTTGAACTAAAACTATAAGATGTTTCGAATCGTACTTTTTTAGGAAGCTTTAATGAGGCATTGACAAAACCATTAAATTGTAAAAATTTTCCAGAGTTTAAAAAAGAACTAAATTCAGTATATACTTTTGGATTATATCCATACATATCAAAACTTCCTGTTACTGTAAAGATATTGCTCAAAGGAATAAGGGTATAAAAATTTAAGCCTAATGATTTATTATACCCTATATTTTGATAAGTCGTCAAATTTACCATTCGGGTTGTTATTTCACCAGAAGCGTCCGTTGTTACATACGGAACTGTTTCTGTAAAACTATCAATTATATCATCAGTTTTCCTGTAATATACGGATACGTTAAAATTTATTTTTTTGATAGATGTATCATAATTCAGTTCAATTGTTTGTGTTAATTCAGGAGATAAATAAGGATTTCCCTGAGTTTGATTTAAAATATTACTGGTATCCCTAAAAGGGTTTACAAAAGTATATCCGGGCCTCTGAATTCTTTTATTATAGCTGATCTTAATTCGCTGGCCATTTTCAAACTTTTTTGCAACAATCAAATTAGGAATATAGTTATTATAAGTATTTGTAAAAGGAAGAATTTCTGTCGTTGCATTTAAAAACTCCCCTCTGATTTGAGTAATTTCGAATCTGTTGCCTCCTTGTATTTCCCATCCTTTTTCGAGTGGTATTTGCAAGAGTGCATAACCGGCATAAACATCTTGTTGGTAATTATATGTATTTAAGATGTCAGGGATGTTATTTTCACCTGATTCAATATAAGAATAATCATACTTACTTTCAATACGCCTAAAGATGCTTTTTAAACCGCCTTCAAATTTTACGGTATTGCTTAAAGGAACCGTGTAGTCTCCTTGTACCGTGTATTCATTATTTTTTGCATCATTATTGATTTTTTCATTTTTAAAATAATCTGAATAAAAAAGCTTATAATCATTTGCATTTGCATTTTGGCTCCATTGAAGCGCAATACTCAATTCCTCCCCTTTTCTTTCAAATTGATGCAAATAATCACTATTCCAGTCAAATCCTGTAGTTTTCATTTTAGAATTTGAATGTAATTTATAATTAATAATACTATCTGAAGAGTTATTTACATTTTCATTATTCATATCATCATTATAAACTAAACTTGTTCTTCTAAAGGTACTTGAAATACTATTTTTATCATCAAAATTAAACTGTATCATAGCTGACAAGCTATTTGTGAGGCGTTCGTTTTTACTAACACCTGTAGAAGCAGAGCTGTTTCCTTTATTATCAAAACTATAAAAATCAGTATCTACCAGCCTTGGCCATTTATTATTAGTTCCTGCGTTAAAACCATATATTAACTTGTTGCTTCTTCCGTTGATGTTTATAGCACTATTCCATTGTCTGGTGCCTAAACCGCCTGTAACTGTACCATTAATACCATTCAGGCTTCTTTTTTTTGTAACAATATTTATAATTCCACCTGTTCCTTCTGCATCGTAACGGGCAGAAGTAGATGTAATTACTTCTATATTCTTAATTTGTGATGCCGGAATAGATTGTAGCAAATCGCCATTTGCCCCTGATGTTATTCCTGAGGGTTTGCCATCAATAAGTATCCTAACATTAGAGTTTCCTTTTAAAGACACATTTCCATCCATATCAACAGATGTCATTGGAACCTTTCGCATCAAATCTGAAGCATCTCCGGAAACTACTCCGTCTTTTTCTGCATTATAGACAAATCGATCTATTTTACTTTCAAAAATTGGTTTATTTGTTGTTACCACAACTTCTTTCAAACTCACACTCGACTCAGAAAAATATAATGTACCTAAATCTATTTGGTAAGGTTTTGTTATTAAAATTAGTTTATCAATAGTTTTGTTTTTGTAACCAATAGACTCTATTTTTAACTGATACGATCCGGAAGGTATCTGAGTTAAACTAAAAACACCTTCTTCGTTTGTTATAGTGCCATTTATGACATTCTTTTTTTCTACATCATACAAAGCCAGGGTTGCATAAGGCAATGGTACCTTTGAAACAGAGTCTAAAATTTTTCCTTTGATTTCGTATTTAGAGCTTAAGTTTTGGGCTACCAGACTAAAATGTGACATAAATATCACAGACATTAAAAAAAATATTTTTTGAATTTTCAACATAAATTTCATACTTTTTTATCCCGTATTGGATTAATTAATTAGGCTTAAAAGGTTTTTTGTTTCTGGAAGTTTTTTGATAATTTAAAGCTCAAAAGATAGTCCCATATTATAATACATAAAAGCCCATTTATCAGTTTCTTGTTTAATTCTTTGAGAAGTAGACTTTCCTGCTCCGTGTCCCATATTTTTTTCAACATTTAAAATTACGGGAGAATCTCCAGTCTGCAGCTCCTGAAGACGAGCTAAAAATTTATAGGAATGTGCCGGAAATACCCTATCGTCATAATCGCCGGTTGTAACTAAAACTGCCGGATAACTTTGAGAAGTTAATAAGTGATAAGGTGAATAACTCAAAAGATATTTAAACAATTCGTGAGATTCATCAGAAGTTCCATATTCATCAGCCCATGTTATACTCGATCCAAATTTATGAAATCGAAGCATATCCATTACGCCTACAGATGGAAATGCTACTTTGCACAAATCAGGGAATTGCGCTATTATAGATCCTACAATCATCCCGCCATTTGATCTTCCGGATATTGCTACATATTTGTTAGAAGTATAATTATGATCAACCAAATATTTAATAGCAGATGTAAAATCATCTATTACATTCTTTTTATTAAGTCTTGCTCCTTCTTTATGCCAATTTATACCATATTCACCACCACCTCGTAAATTAGCGACTGCAAGAATCCCTCCTTGTTCTAACAAAAGGATATTAGAAGGATCAAATTCGGGCAAAATATTAAATCCAAATCCACCATAACCATAAACTAATGTTGGAGATTTTCCATCTTGCTGCAATCCTTTTTTGAACAATAATGTCATCGGAATTTTTGTACCATCATTACTGGTATAAAAAATAAGTTGAGACTCAAACTTTTTTGAATCAAAATTAGGGTTGGATTTTTTTAGAATAATATTCTGATCGTTTTTAACATCGTATTTATAAATAGTTGGAGGATGTAAATAAGATTCGAACGTATAATAAACTTCATCATTATTGCCATTAAAACCAAAAGCAAAGCCCTCTGAAGGCAATTTTATTTGCTTTTCGAATACGCCATCAAAACTATATTGTTCAATATGGGAGCGTGTATTTTTTATATACTTTGCATATATTTTTCCTCCCCCTACACTTGCACTTAATACATCTTTGGTCTCTGGTATGAAATCTGAAAATTCCAAATTTATTGAATTCGAAATGTCTACTGTAACAACTTTAAAATTGGGCGCCTCTAAATTGGTTAATATATAAAACCTGGATGTTATATTATTAATTACAAAATTGTGATTATTAGTATTGTTTACTATAGTGGTCAAATTACCATTTTCGAGATTTTTAATATAAAGCTCATTTCCAGATAGTGAATTTGCTGCCATAATTATCAAATATTTATGATCGCTGCTTACATCAGCCTGAATAAATCTTCTTGGCGTTTTTTCACCTCCAAAAATTAAAATATCCTCTACTTGCTGCGATCCTGTTTTATGATAATACAGTTTATGATTATATACTAATCCTGTACCATTATCATTATTTAAATGATAACTGCTATAAAACAAGCCTTCATTTTCTTTCCATGCCAGACGGGAAAACATTACATTGACTAAAGGGGCTTCAATAATTTCTTTATCAGAAGTTCTAATAATGAATACTTTTTGCAGGTCTGACCCTTTCTCATTTAATTGAAAAGCTGCAAGAGTACCATCCTTTGAGAATTTCACTTCTGTAATTGAAACATTTTCATTTTCAAATAATTCTTTAGCGTCTAAAAATACTTCTGCTTCTTTTCCTTCCTCTTGCCTGTACAAAACATATTGATTCTCCAGCCCGTTATTCATGTAAAAATAGAGAAAAGACCCAATTTTAAAAGCTTCACTATACTTTTCATAAGTCCATAAAAGTTCCAGCTCCTTTCTTATTTTTGAATAAAAAGGAATTTTAGAAAAATAATTTTCAGTCCATTCATTCTGACTTTTAACCCATTCTTCTGTTTCTACAGTATTTTCTTCCAGCCATTGATATGAATCTATAATATCATTATCATAATATGTGTTAACAACGTCTGTTTTTTTTGTTTGGGGATAGGGAAAAATATTAATATCAATATTCATTTTTTTAAAGTTATGATTGTTGAAAGGTGTTTTTTATATAAATAAATATTTTAAGATATACGGAGTATCTTTTGTAAGAGACAATAGTAATTCAAGGATTTTCTGGCTAAAAACTGCGCCTTTATCAAAAGCATTTTTTACATTCTTTTCATCCTTCAAATATTCATATATCTCATCAAACGGAAGATTATACAGTTCTAAATACCAACAATATAAATCAATGATTTCATTGATCTTAAAATTTAATTCAGGTCTTTTTTGAGCAATCGAATCTAATCTTTCTAAAGGTGTCATTTTAAAAATAGAAAACAATCTGTCTTCTATTTCTGTTTTGGGATCTAATACTATTTGCAAAATAAAGGAATAACAGGTAAGCTTTCTGCTAAATTCTAACTTAAGATTTTTAAAAAGAAGTTCTTCCTTATTTAAACCGTGATTAACATCTCCGCTTTTTTTATATTCATAATTACAAGAATGTATTTTCCAGTATTTAACGATGTCGTTTATGAAATAGATTGAATTAAATTTTTCTGGAAGCACATCAAATTCATTAAAATAATACCGAATCATTTGCTTCCCTATGTTGTCATAAAGTGCTTCATTATAAATAAACTGGCTTTCTAATAAAAATAACATTCTAATATTAAAATCCCCTTGATTATCCTCTGCCCTTGTGGCAGCATTTGCGAGAAGATCGTCAACATAAACTGCTTTTAATGTTTCTTCATCATCAATTAATGGGAGCAGTTTTGCCTTTTTTACAATATGGGAAAGATGGGTATCTATTATTTTTTTTGAATCTGAATGAATTAAATTATTTTTCATACTTCCTGATCTCATATAAAAAATATCAATTCCGGATGACTTTAAAGTGGCTTCATTTCTTGCGAATGCACCTGCTGCAAAGAGACATAGGCCGTCATTGTTTTTTAATTCCTGTATTTGACGGCTATCATTTCTTATTTCATTTAAAATATGGGTGGTATATTCTTTATGTTTGAATATGATGTTAACTTTTCTCATTTATTAGCTCTCTATAATTATATCAACTTACGCTCTTTTCTCTGTATATTTTATGTACCGCTTCATCAAAAGATTCAGCCAGGGTTACACGTCCGTGATTTATAAAATAAATTCCGTCTGCATTTTTAATGGTATTTAAACGATGAGCTATAATAATTTTAGTGGTACTTGCTGGCAGTTTATCTAAAATATCATTTAGCAATTGCTCATTTTTGATATCTACGTTCGCTGTTGCTTCATCTAAAATTAAAAGTACAGGCTCAAGAAGAATGGCTCTCATAAAAACAATAAGTTGTTTTTGTCCTAAACTTATTTTATCAGAAAAAGAATTAATCTCAGTTTCTAAACCCTTATCAAAAAAAGAAATTAAAGATTCTAAATTCTTTTCTCTTATAAGTTCATTAAATTGATTGTTAGTGTAGGATTGATAGGTATCATTTCCATATAAAATATTTTCTTTTACAGTTCCTGAAAAAAGAAAAGGTTCTTGCTGTATAAAACCAATTTTTTTTGAGCGTTCTTTTGATGTGTATGATCGAATATCTTTGCCGTCAAGCAATATCTTTCCTTTTACAGGGTCATATAGTCTGGCGATTAGAGATGCTATTGTGGTTTTACCACCTCCTGTAGGCCCAATAAATGCATAAGTCTTGCCTTTCATTAACGATATAGACACATCATTTAAAACATCTTTTTCCGGATTATAACTAAAAAATACATTTTTGAGTTCTATTAAAGCAGAAGAATTTTCTTTTGACTGATCTTCTACCAAAAGCAAATTTGATTTTAAGGATAATATACTTTCTATTCTTTCCCATCCTGAAATTGCCAGTTGAAAACTTGGCCAAAGCGAGACTAATATATTTACCGCCATATAAAAATGAGCAGAAAAAATAAAATAACTAACAAATAACCCAATAGATAATTCTCCTTTAGAGATTAAATGAATTCCGTACAGCAAGATAATGAGCTGGGCTAAATTTGAAAAAAAATTATGAACTGATAAAAACATATTATTACCCAGGCCAGCCTTTAATGAGGCATTATAGTTTTCATTATTTATCTTTTGAAAAGATTTTTTAAAATAATCCATCCTGTTAAAGGAACTAAAAACTCTGAAATTCTTTAAATTATCATGAACATGAGCATTCAAATCTCCTGAAATGTTTAAACTTAAAGTATTCCATTTCCTAATTTTTGCCGACATTAACCGAGTGGTCAATAAAACAAATATGGCAGGTAAAATGGCAGCTAAACCCAATCTAAAATTACTTAATAGTAAAAAAGCCCCCCCGCCAATTAGCATTGCTGTTCCTCCTATAAATTCAAGCAATGAAGTAGAAAAAAACTTATTTAATTTATCTGTATCGTTATTAATTCTTGAAATCAAATCGCCTGTTTTATTTATCTTAAAAAAAGAAACGGGCAACTCCTGCATCTTGTTAAAAAGGCGGTTTCGAATGGTAAACAATAACTTTAGCCCCATTTCCATCATTAATTTATTTTGAAAATAACTTGCGACTAAAGAGATAATGTATATTACGAAAAGCAAGCTTACAATTAGCAGGATTCCATCATATAATTTATACTCAATATAATGATCTATTGCATATCCGATCAGGAAAATACTCAAGAGTTTAAAACCGGAATTCAATAGAATAAAAATAAATCCTACACCTATATTTTTGTGTTCTTCCGGAATTAGAGACAGCACATTCCATAAAAAAACATGTGTACTAATTTTCTTGGTCTTCCCGTTTTCATCCTGGTTAAGATTATAATTCATAGCTTAAAATACTTTCCTGAGAGTTAAACAATTGCAAATATTCTGCATTAGACGATATTAGGTTCTCATGAGTGCCAATACCTATTATTTCTCCCTGCATCAGGAAAATGACCTGATCATAATCTTCTATCGAATTCATATTTTGAGATACGGATATAATGGTTAATTCCGGATAATTCCTTTTTATATTTTCGTATATTTTTTTTCCTGTATTATTATCTACTCTAGCTGTAAAATCATCCAATAATAATATTTTTGGATTTATTGCTAAAGCCCTTGCTAACATAATTCGCTGCTTTTGCCCTTCTGAAAGCCTTCCTCCTCTTTCGTAAACCGGAGTATCTAATTTATCCGGAAGTGAATCAATAAATTCTTTTAACTCTGACGTTTCAATTGCTTTTTTTAGTGAATCCTCGGTTACAGTATTGCTAAAGGCAATATTTTCTTTTATACTGGTATTAAATATAATGTTATCCTGAAAAACAAATCCAATTAGATTTTGAAGTAAATCACTATTATGGTTTTTAATTGCATTATTATCAAATTTAATTGAACCTGAATCGGGTTCAACAAGACCTGAAAACATATACAACAATTGAGTTTTACCAGCTGCAGTTGGTCCAACTATTGCTGTTTTTGAGCCAGATGCTACATTAAAAGATATGTTTTTTAAGATCGTTTTTTCTCCATATGATTTATAAACTTGTTTTATTTCAATTTTATTCTGAAAATCATTCTTTACAATTTCATTTTCCTCCATAATCACTATTGGAAGTTCTTGTAATCTTTTAAAAGATGAAAAAACCTCAGCAAGGTCACTACTCATATTACTAAGCATTATAATAGGAAAAAGAATCAGGTCTACATAACTTACAAAAGCTATCAATTCTCCCAGACTCATTTTATTATTGATTACAAAGTAGCCGCCTATTCCTAAAATCATCAATGTTGATAAATTTCTTGTAAAAGGAATCAGCGGTATAATCCTAAGATAAACCTTAAAGGTTTGTAAATACAATTGCCTAACTTTTGAGTTGGCAATTAGAAATTTTTCGCTTTCATTTTTTTGAGAGTTTGTTATCCTCACCAAAGTCGCTCCATGTATGGTTTCGTTAATTATTAAATTTAATTTATCTATACCGGATCTATTGAACGAATATAAGATTTTCATCTTTTTAAAGGTATCAATAAAAACAACCATCATAATGGGAATAAGAAAAAGTACACACAATGCAAGTTTCCAATTAATCAGCATTAGGACTATTGTTGCCCCAACACTGGTAATAATTGAAGAAATAAACTGTGCTATTCCGGCACCAGAAAATCTTTTTACCGAATCAATATCAACACTAAAATTTGTTAAAACCTTAGAAGGATCCATTGATTGTATAGAATTATAATTTTGTTGTGAAATTTTATCCAATAGTGTTTTTCTTAGATCTTTTGCAACATTCTCAGACAAATAAACCTGCAGGAAATTTTGTACCGCACTAAAAACGAATATGCATATTATGACTATAGAAAACTGCTTAATGATCAAAAGTTTATCTAATTTGTGATCTATAAAGACATCAATTCCTCTGGAAATAATAATTGGTACAATAAGGGTCATTATATTTAACAGGAAAGTAATTAAAAACAGAAAACCTATCCATTTCCAATATCCTTTAAAAAAATCAAACAATTCCTTCTTCTCTTTCATTATTAAAAAATTCAATATTTATCTATTTTAGTTGCATTTTAAAATGCTGATTCTTTTTTTATATGGAGAATTGGTCTATGTCATTGTTTATGGAGCTAACATTATCTGAAGATTCATCATTATTATTTAAGGAAAAATGTTCGCTAATCCAGAGCTTGTTATCTACTTCTTCGGCAAGTCCCTTAATGCTGTCACATTTTAAAAATTCTTTTAATCCCATATTAAATTTATATTTTGATGTTATTTTATTTATTAACATCATTGCTTTTAGGGAATCTCCTCCCAGTTCAAAAAAATTGTCTTCGATACCTATTTTTTTTATTCCAAGAAGATCCTCAAACAGTTCCACTAATTCTTTTTCTGTTTGACTAACAGGTGCGCTATAATTATTTTCTAACTCTGGCCTTTCACTCTTTTTTTCTTCAAAGGCAGGTTCTGTCACGTTTTCTTCTATATTCAAATTTTCCTGAAATAATGAAAACTCTCCAAATGGATCTACTTCAGTGGTGTATTTATTAGGTTCGAAAGAATAGGTTGGTAAAGGGATAATATATCTATCATGGCCATTATGATAATTATTCCAATTTACAGAAACCCCATTTGCCCATAATTCTCCAATACCATGATGCAGTTTTTTCTGATCGCTTATATTTTCATTAAATGATCGAACAAGATTTAGCACCACCACATTATCTTGTTCTGTACGTATTTGATTTAATAAATTTGAAAGTGTATGACCGCTTCCAACCTCAATAAATACAAGATCAGGTTCTATTGAAAGCAAGGTTTTTATCCCTTCGCTAAACTTTACCGTTTTTCTTATATGGTTCATCCAGTATTCTGACGAAGAAGCTTCATCTTCTAAAATCATCTTTCCGGTTATATTTGATGCAAAAGAAGTTTTTACTTTATTAAGTTTTACAGTATCCAATACTTCTTTGAATGCTTCTAAAATAGAATCTTGCATTGAGGAGTGAAAAGCATGAGATGTTTTCAATTTTATATACACTATACTTGCTTTTTCAAGATCCTGGATTAAGTTATCTATAGATTCCTTATTTCCTGAAAACACAACTTGTTGCGGACCATTAACAGCAGCTAACGAAATATTTTCATTCACATACATCATAGCATCAGATTCTTTCATGCTAACACTGAGCATATCTCCTTTTTTTAAACTATTCATTAGTTCTGCTCTTTTAACAATTAATAAAAGTGCATCTTCAAAAGTAAATACTCCATCAATACATGCTGCAACATATTCTCCCAGACTATGCCCAATCATATACTTTGGTTTTATACCATAAAAATTTAATTGTTTAGATAATGAATATTGAAAAAGAAAAACTAAAGGCTGTGCATAAAATGTTTCATAGATTACTGATTTTTCAGGCCCGGATTCTGAAAATAAAATGTCTTTAAAATTAACTCCTGTTAAATCTTTCAAAACTTCAAATCCCTGATCCATGTATTTTTTAAATTCAGGCAATTCAAAATATAGATCTTTTCCCATATTAACGTATTGAGTTCCTTGCCCTGGAAACATAAATACTATATTGGCCTCCTTTTTTTTGGCTTTTACAAACTTTTTTTGCTCAACTGTACTTTTTAACAGCGTAAGTAATTCTTCTTTGTTTGAATATAGTATGGATTTTCTATATGAAAAATGTTTGCGACCGGTTTGTAAAGTATACGACATGTTTGCATCTTCAATTTCGGGCTGTTCATTTACGAAAGAGTAAAGATTAGATGCATATCTGCGTACCGCATTTTCAGTTTTAGCTGATAGTGTTACTAATTTGTAATGTGATTGGGAATTTATTTCAGATTTTACAGGGGCTTCTTCTAAAATTATATGTGCATTTGTCCCTCCAATACCAAATGAACTTACTCCAGCCCTAAGAGGATCATCATTTTTAGGTATCCAGTTTCGAAGTAATGTATTTACATAAAAAGGGCCTTTTGCAAAGTCGATTTCAGGATTAGGATTTGTATAATGAAGATGAGCAGGAATTTGTTTATTGTATAATGACAAAACTGTCTTTATAAATCCTGCAACACCGGCGGCGGCATCCAAATGCCCCATGTTTGTTTTTACACAGCCTAAAGCACAATATTTTTCGCTTCCGTCTGCTCCAAAAGCTTCCGTTAGCGCCCTTACTTCAATAGGGTCGCCAAGTTTGGTTGCGGTACCATGTGCTTCAATGTAACTAATACTTTCAGGCGCTACATTTCCAAACTTCATGGCGCTTTTTATGCAATCAGATTGTCCTTTAACGCTTGGTGCCGTAAAGCCTACTTTTCTGTTTCCATCATTATTAATAGCACTTCCTTTTACAATGGCATAAATATGGTCTTTATCTGCAATTGCTTCGCTTAACCTTTTAAGTACAACTACACCGGCGCCTTCTCCGGTTGCTGTACCTGTTGCATTTGAATCGAAAGTTCTACAATGGCCATCTTTAGAGCGAACCATTCCTTCCTGATATTGATATCCTTTTTGCTTTAGGGTTTTTATAGATACACCACCCGCCAAAGCAATAGTACATTCTCTTGTTAATAAACTTCTACACGCCTGATGAATTGCAACTAGTGATGAAGAACAGGCGGTATCTATATATTGTACCGGACCTGTTAAGTTTAATTTATATGAAACTAAAGAACTAACAAAATTTTGCTTTGTTATAATAGTCGAAAAGAAAGGATTAACAGATGTTTTATTGGCTTGTTTATAAGCGTGTATTTTCCAATTTTCATTGGAAGTAGCTGCTGCGTACAGGCCTATTTTATTTTTTTCTATTTTTGAGGCATATCCTGAATTTTCTAATCCTTCCCAACATAATTCATGGAATATACGAATTTGAGGGTCCATTAAATTAGCTTCATCAATGCTATATCCAAAAAAGCCCTGATCAAATTGATCCTTAAGATCTAATACACCTTCTGATCTGGCATAAGAGCCGTCGTTAAGAACATCTTCTTTTATTCCCAAATTTATCAATTCATTGGCTGAAAAAGTAGTTAACAGTTCTTTACCTTCCTTTAGATTATTCCAAAACGTTTTAGGGCTATCACTTTTAGGAAACCTGCAAGCTAGTCCAATAACAGCAATTTCTAATCCATCATATTTATTTTTGTTCAATGTCATCTTAATCAAATTTGCTAAAAACATTAATTAATTCCTCTCTATCCAGAACTTCTTCCTCGGTTTCTATCAAAACATCACCTTTAATATAATTTACTATTTCACTAATAGTTGGAAACTCAAACAACTCGGCTATGGTAACTTCTTTATTAAATAGTTCTGTCATTTCTCTGGACAAACGAATGATTTTTATCGAATTTCCTCCTGCTTCAAAAAAGTTATCATCTATTCCTATTTTTTCTCTCTCCAGTAATTTTTGCCAGATCTTTACTGTTTTTTCTTCTAATTCATTACGTGGAGCCAAATATTCTACATTTGAATCCATTTCAAATTCATCAATTTGATCAAGAATTCTTCGGTCTAATTTTCCATTGGCAGTCAAAGGAATTTTTTCTAATTGTATAATTTTACCAGGTACCATATACACCGGTAATATTTTATTTAAATGAGCTTTAAAATTTGAAATATTTACTATTTGTGCACTTACAATATATATAACCAGCTCTTTTTGCTGGTCTTTCATGTTTACAACCTGGGCAACAACAGTTTCTATGTCCGGATAACTTAAAGCTGCCTTTTCTATTTCTCCCAGCTCTATCCTGAATCCTCTAATTTTAATTTGTCGGTCTTTTCGTCCTACATATTTAATATTTCCATCCGGCAGCCACTTTGCAATATCTCCCGTTTTATATAAGCGATAATTGGTAAGTGATTTATTGCTGATAAATTTTTCATTAGTTAATTTTTCCTGATTCAGGTATCCCCTTGCAACAGCTGGTCCACTAATATGAATTTCGCCATCAATGCCTACAGGTACAAGTTGAGAATTTGCATCTAATATGTATATATTGGCATTATTATTTGGTGTTCCTATTAATGTTCCTTCACAAGGGTTTACATCCTTTTCACGGTATTCTTTACCTGTTACAAAAACGGTACTTTCGGTTGGGCCATATGTAACATTTATATTTGCTTTTGGAAAGACTTTCCTCATCTTGCCCAAAAGTTCGTCCGGAATAAGATCTCCACCAATAAACAAATCTGTAATTCCTTGAAAGTCTAAAGCTGCATCTGTATATTCTATCTCATTTAAAATCTGAGACATCAATGCAGGAACAGTATCCAGAATTGTAGCTTCTTTAAGTTTTGTTGTCAGAACCTGAATGTTGGTTATCACATTTTTAGAAAAAATCAAAACTTTACCACCTGTAAGAAGAGGAAATAAAAAATGAAAAAGAGAAATATCAAATGAATGTGATGCCAAAAAAGGAAATACAGGCTGATTTTTAAATTTATATTTATTTTTACAGCTGTTCATATATGATGAAAGGCTATTATGTTCAATCATGACTCCTTTAGGGTTTCCTGTGGTTCCGGATGTATAAATAACATACGCTAAACTATTAGGCTTCGGACTGGATAAATCGATATACGTATTATGCTGTACTCGATTTTTAAACAATTGTAATTCGTCATTATCAATCAAAACTTTACATTTTGAGTCTTCTATCATATAATCAATTCTTTCCTGAGGATATTCAGGATCAATGGGCACATATGCTCCTCCGCTTTTTAGCACAGCCATGATCGAAATGATCATCCATTCTGTCCTGTCTAGCTTTATACCGATAAGATCATCTGGTAAAATGGTATATTTAGTTTTTAAATACCTTGCAAATTCATCCGTTACTGTATCTAAGGCTTTATAACTTAAAGTAATATCTTCAAATACTAATGCTATTTGTTCCGGGGTTTTCTCTACCTGTTCTTTAAAATATTCAATAACTGTTTTGTCTAACGTGTTCGCTTCTGGCAAGGAAGGATTAAAGTCAAACATCAAATTTTTCTTTTCTAATTCAGTTAAATAATCAATATCCATTAAAGGTATTTCAGGATTATTTGCAATAGATTCCATAATTTGACAGTAATGTTTACTCATCTTTTCTATGGTTTCTTTCGAATAAATATCTTTATTAAAACCCAGGTTTAATTCGATTCCTTCAGAAGTTTCAATGAAAGTAAAGGTCAGGTCAAAAATGCATATTTGACTTTCATTACTTAATGAAATTTCTTCAAGTCCAGGGTTATTTATTTTATGGTTTTCTTTACTATTTTTTAGCGTTACCATCACATCAAACAAAGGGTTTCTGCTTCGGTCCCTGTGAAGTTTGAGATTTGATATCAGTTCATCAAATGGGTAAGACTGATGTTTATAGGCATCATTGGTGGTTGTTTTTACTTTGTCCAGTAAATCCAGAAAATTGTCGCTTCCTTTAAAACGATTTCTAAGTGCTAATGTATTTACAAAAAAACCTATAATACCTTCTAATTCACCATGCTCTCTCCCCGCTATTGGACTTCCTAAAACAATATCCTCCTGTCCGGTATATCGATACATCAATACATTAACTCCTGCAAAAAGGGTCTTGTACATAGTGCTTTGTGCCTGCTGATTGATTTTCTTTAGTTTTTCAGATGATTCTAAAGATAATATTTGTGTAACCGCACTTCCATTGTATGTTTTCATCACTGGTCTTGAAAAATCACAAGGAACCTCTAATATTGGTATTTCTCCCTGAAATTGCTGTAGCCAATATTTTTCAGATACGTTAATTTCTGCTGTCATTAACTGGTTTTGCTGCCAAAAAGCGTAGTCTTTATATTGAATTTTAAGTGAACGCAGATTTTCTTTTTCATCTCCTTTTAATATTGCTTCATAATAATAAAACAATTCTCTTTTTAATATTTCCATAGACCAGCCATCACTGACCAAATGATGAATTACATAAACAAGAATCCACTTTTCATCGGCAATTTGATAAGCACTTACTCTAAATAAAGGGCCTGAACTTAAATCAAAAGGTTCTATGATATCTTTTTCTGTGTTATCTCTAACTAACTCATCCTGATTATCTTTTAACCTTAAATCGCATACTTTTAAATTAAAGCTTATTTCATCTATTGTTTTAATACTTTGAAAAACATCCCCATCTTCATGAACAAATACGGTACGCAGACTTTCATGCCTTATCATTAATTTTTTTACTGCTTTTTCAAAAACCATAAGATCCAGCACTCGATTAAAAACATGCACTTTAGGAATGTTATAAGCCTTGTTCATTTCTTTGAACTGGCAAACAAGCCATAGTCTTTTTTGCGAAGATGAAAGCTGATATTTACCCGCAAAAGGAACCGGTGTTATAACATTGGCTGATGCATCGTTCTTTAAATTCTTTTTTAGATATTCGACAATCTCTTTTTTACGGTTTTGCAGTTCAGAGAGAATCGATTTATCTATTTCCTGTAAATTAGATATTATCTCTATATTCTCCTCTTTTAGAAATAATTGTATTTTAGATTTTCTTAAATCTTCTATAATAGCTTGTACCGTTCTCATTCAAAATTTATTTTAAGGCTTGTTTATTTAAAAGGATATTTATGTAATCTGTAAACAGGTTACTGTACTAATAAAAATTCATTAGTACATACTTACATAAATTTTTCTGTCTCCTTCAAAAGGCATTCTTCCATGTGCCATCAACATATTATCTAAAAGCAGGATATCACCTTGCTCCCAGGTAAATTTTATAGCGGTATCAAAGTGTATATCTGTTATTTTTTGTAATTGTTCTTCGGCAATTTCTTCATCATTCCCATAAAAAGCATATTGAGGAAACTTATGCTTTTTCTTTTCATAAATCATTTTCAAAGGTTTATAAATATCTTCGGGCAAATTTGACGGGTGAAACTGGTTTGCCTGATTAAACCAAACTTTTTCGTTGGTAATTGGGTGTGTAGCTACCCCGTTTCCTAATTGACTTAGGAATAAATAATCGCCTTCCCAGAAAAAAGTTATTTTATTTTCGTTACAATATTTTTCTACAACTTCTTTTTCAGTGGTTTCAAAAGTTTCCATCCAGCTTTTGCCAACGCCTTTTTCTCCCCTTAAACAGCGAGTGTATTTTACACCATATTTTTCGAACTTATTTACGGTTTCTTTATCGAGTTTTTCTAAGATTACTCTACAGTCTGCAATTGGGGTTTCGCCACCTTTTGCTGCAGGAATTTTGCAATAAAATAGTATATGATTGGGCCAATTGTTAGAATAAGAAAGTTCGTTATGTAATGATATACTGTATTCTTTAGGATATTCTGTAGAAGTATAAACATCATGAATAACCTTTGTTCTTGGAGAATTACCATCAACATAATTAAATTTATCCGTGTTTCCGGCTAAAACTTTTTTTACGTCCAAAAATTCTTCTCTTTCATTAACTTCAAAATTCCTAAAAAGAATTGCCCCGGTTTTTAACAGTAATTTGTTTATCTCGTCTGAATGCTCTGATATGTAGTTTTTTAATATATCCAAACCTAATCGTTTGTCACCACCCGGTTTTATAATATTTAAAACTTGGTTTTCTTTTTGTAAAATCTCATTTATTATTTCCATAGTTTAATTATTAGATGATGGTACTATTTAATGAAGTGTTTGCTATTCTGTCTGTTTTTAACCATAAAATATTTTCTAATTCTGCGCTGAACCTTTCTATTGTAGGTTCTTCGAATAAAAGCGACAGATCCAGATCTACGTCATATTCTTCGTTTACTCTAAAAACAATTTTTATGGCATTTAAACTATGTCCTCCCAGATCAAAGAAACTATCCGTAATACTTATTTCGTCCGGATTAATTCCTAAAACTTCACTCCAAACGGCTACTAGTTTCTTTTGAATGTCAGTAACAGCTTGTACAACTGTTTCTTTTTTTATTTCAAAAAGGGAATTAGGAATTACAAGCTTTTTTTTATCTATTTTACCATTTAAAGTCAATGGCATATCGTCTAATTCGACATAGAAAGCAGGTATCATTTGTTCTGGTAGTTTTTTCTCTAAAAATGTTCGCAAAGCATGTACATTAAAAGTAGAATTGCCTGCTACGAAAGCTATAAGTTTAGTTTCTTCTCCTTCTTTTTTTGCCAATACAACAGCAGAAAGTATGTCACTATATTGAAGGATTGTTTTTTCAATCTCACCTAATTCTATTCGGTGTCCCCTAATTTTTACCTGATCGTCTAATCTTCCCAGAAATTCTATTTTTAGGTTAAATAACATACGTCCCCTATCTCCGGTTCTGTACATTTTTTTTCCTTTATTAAAAGGATTAGATATAAACTTTTCATCTGTTAATATTGGATTTCCTAAATATCCATTCGAAAGACCATCACCTGAAATAAAAATTTCTCCCACAACTCCCTTTGGAACAATTTTTTGCTTCTCATCTAAAATATAAACCTGATTGTTTCCAATTGGTTTTCCTAAAGAAATTTTTTCTTTTAAATTGTCTTTGTCAATTTGAGATATTAATTTACCAATAGTACTTTCTGAGGGTCCATAATGATTGTAAACCTGTTCTGGAAATGTTCTTCTCGCCAGCTGCTCCATAACATCTGCTGTAAGTGCTTCTCCCCCAAAAATTAAACATTTTTTTGGTGCAAAATATACATCATTCTCTTGTAAAGCTTTCCAATGTGATGGAACGATTTTTAAACAATCCAAATTTTGTTTACTCATTTCCTTTGGATTAGTTACCTGACTTTTAGTGAAAATATGTAATGTTCCTCCTAAAAGTAGTGACGGATAGATCACTGTATTTCCTAAATCTGCAGCGACTGTTGACACTAAACCAAAAGTTTTGCACTCTTTCATGTTTGTCTTACATAAAATACCATCTACATAATCTATTAATGCAAAATGGCTGATCATAACTCCTTTTGGGGTTCCTGTTGATCCTGATGTATATATTACATACGCAAGGTCTTCGGGAACTGGTGATTTGTCTAAATTCGTTTTGACATACTGTTCCTTTTCCAGACAAAAATTTTGTATTTCTTTTTCATCAATCAAAACTTTGCAGCTGCTGTCTTCGAGTATGTATTCGATTCTCTCCAGAGGATAATCAGCTTCGATTGGTAGATAAGCACCTCCTTGTTTTAATATTGCTAAAATAGATACGATCATCCATTCGCTGCGATCAAGTAAAATTGCTACGCGGGTATTTTTTGTAATTTCATGCTTATTAGCCAGATAATTACCCAATTGATTCGCTTGCTCATTTAATTCTTTATAGGTTAATGAAACATCTTCAAAAATCAATGCCACATTTTCGGGAGACTTTTCAACTTGTTCTTCAAATCTTTCTATAAATGTTTTTCCTTGTGCATTTTCATTAGAGACAGAATCATTAAAATCTATTATTATTTCTTTCTTTTCAACTTCATTTAAATAATCCAGATCCTGAATTGCCAGCGATGGATTCTCAACAATGGCCTCAATAATCTGTAAAAAATGATTTGCAAATTGTTCTATTGTATTTTTGTCATAGATATCAATATTGTAACCTAAATCTAATTCAATTCCGTTTTTTGATTCAATAAAATTAAAAGTCAAATCTCGTCTACTCTGGCTATCCTCAACTTCTGAATATTTACTAATGGCAAGGTTGGTTACATTTAATTGCTCATTTGTAAAATTAACTTCGTCATCATGGTGCAAAACGACCCAAACATCAAATAATGGGTTACGGCTGGAATCAATTTGATAATCTAAGGATTCTAAAAGCTGGTTAAATGGAAAAATCTGATGCTCATAAGCTTCTAAAGTAGTTATTCGAACTATATTTAAAAGTTCCAGATAACTTTTGTTTCCTTTAAATTCATTTCTGAGCGCAAGAGTATTTACATAAAAACCTATTTGGTCTTTAAGATCACTGTATTCTCTTCCGGCCACGGGACTACCTACAACAATATCTTCCTGAGCTGTATATCGATATAGCAACGCATTAATCCCGGCAACCAATCCCATAAACAAAGTGCTGCCATTTTCTTTTACTAATGCATGAAAATTATTATATAAATTATTAGGAATTACTTTTTTGACCGTTGCTCCTTTATATGATTTTATTTTCGGTCTTGTACGATCGCCTAAAAAAGCTAAAACTGGAAGTTCGCCTTTGAATTTTTCAAGCCAGTAGGCTTTATGGTTATCTATCGAAGGCAATTTTAAATATTCCTGCTCCCAAACTGCATAATCTTTATACTGAATATTAAGTGGAGGAAATGAGATCGTATTCTTCTTGTTTATTGCTTCATAATTGGATAATAATTCTTTTATTAAAATCTTCATTGACCATCCGTCGCTTATAATATGATGAATTACTAAAGCAAAAACATAATGATCTTCTTTAGTCTGATATAAATGAGCGCGAAGTAAGGAATCGCCTTTTAAGTCAAAAGGCGTTACAAAATCTTTCTGAATACGTTTTTTTATTGATGAATTATTATTTTCATCTTTTCTAAGATCATTATAAATAAGTTTAAAATTTGAATTATCTTTTTGTCTAATAACCTGAAAAGCTTCTCCGTTATGTTCCTGAAAAACCGTACGAAGACTTTCGTGACGCTCAATCAAAAGATCAAACGCTGCAATTAGCGCATTTAGATTCAAAGAACCTGCCAATTCAAAAGCCAATGGAACATTATAAGCTATACTGCCTTTTTTTTGCTGACTCAAAATCCATAATCTCTTTTGTGCAGATGACAATGGATACTGTTCTCTTTTTTCTGCTATTGGTATTCTTACTGCAGCATTGTTTTTGATTTCTTTTAAAAATTCAATTATCCCTAATTTATTTTTACTGATATATTCTTTTTCATCGGGCAATAGTCTGTCAACATTTCCTCTTGCCTTAATTGCAGTTCCCGTTTCGTCTAGTGCAAGAGTAATTCCTCTTTCTTTGCAGTGCTGTAATAATTTTATAATATCTTCCATTAGAATATGATTTCGTCTTCGTTTTTAGTCACATCATTTTCATGATATTTCATCCATTGAATTGTTTCTATATAATCTGACAAATGTTTGATAGTTGGATCTTTAAACAAATCTTTCAGATCTACTTTAACCCCGTAAGATTCCTGAATTTTTGCAATTACCCTGGTTGCTTTTAAGCTATGACCACCTAAATCAAAGAAATTATCTGTGATTCCGATTGAAGTAATATTCAAAATTTCTTGCCAAATAAGAATTAATTCTTCGTCCATTTTATTTCTTGCCGAGATATGCTCTTCTTTTTTATCGAGGGCATCTTCAGGCTTAGGCAATGCTTTTTTATCTAATTTTCCATTTTGATTAAGTGGAAATTCTTTTAATGAAATTAAGTAGGTTGGAATCATGTAGGCTGGTAATGCCTTACTTAATTCGGTTTTTAACTGTTGTTTTTCAAATTGATCGCCAGCAATGTAATACGCCACCAAATCAAATTCTCCATTTATGCCTTTTATCGGAATCACAATTACATCTTCTATAAAATCTTGTCTTGATATCACAGATTCAATTTCATCAATTTCTATTCGGTGTCCTCTTATCTTAACCTGTTCATCTTTTCTACCAATATATTCTACTTCTCCAGAAGATAATATTCTGGCAAAATCTCCGGAACGATATAGTTTTTCATTCGGATTTTTAGGATCTTTTATAAACCTTTCCAATGTTAGTTCCGGTTTATTTAGATATCCTCTGGCAAGTCCGGAACCACCCACATACAATTCACCAATAACACCGGTATGAACCTGCTGTAAATCGATATCAAGTATTTGATAACTTAAAGTTGGCAATGGTACCCCAATAACACTTTTATTCTCAAGTATTTCTTTAGAAGTAATTTCTTTGTAAGTGACGTGTACCGTTGTTTCGGTAATACCGTACATGTTAATTATTTTACAGTCAGGCATCGCTTCGTGCCAGTCTTTTAGTATTTCAGGTTTCAAAGCTTCTCCCGCAAAAATCAAATATCTAATTTGAGAAAGAGGTTCTTTTAAAAACCTATTTCTATTGTTTTGCGCCAGACTTCTAAAAGCCGTTGGCGTTTGATTAAGAATCGTAATTTTATGATCACGCAAAAGATCATAAAATTTTAAACTGTCCTGAGCTGTATCTTTTGGCACTATTACTAAAGTTCCGCCGTTAAGCAGAGCCCCATACATTTCCCAAACCGAGACATCAAAACAATAAGAGTGAAATAAAGGCCACACATCAGAAGAATTAAAATCGTATTGTTGTTCATCATTAAACAATAGCCTATTGACATTTTTATGTTCTATCATAACACCCTTAGGATTGCCCGTGGTTCCTGACGTATATATAACATATGCAAGATTGTTTTCGTTGATAGAAACATCAATTCCGTTTCCTTTCAGGTCACATGCCAAAACATCTATAAAATTGATTAATTTCCAGTTTTCTAAAACTGCAGTGCCAGGTAATACATCGTACAGTACATGTTTGCTATTACTGTCTCCTATTATAAAGTCAATTCTTTTATCAGGGTACGTTATATCGATAGGTACATATGCAGCACCCGATTTAAGAACGGCCAAAATTGCGATAAGCATCCATTCTGTACGCTCAAAATGCAGGCACACCAAATCTTCCGGAACTACATTATAATCCTGAATAAGAATTTTTGCCAGTTGATCACTTTTTATATCTAATTCTCTATAAGTAAGAGAATTATTTGTGTTTTTAATAGCTGTTTTATCAGGATAAAGCTGTACTGCCTTTTTAAACTGGCTAACAATAGTAGCCTCAGAATCATATTTTACATTTGTTTTATCTAATCTGGACGATAATTCTTCAAGTTCATTCTCGCTTAAAAAAGCAATATCCTTAATTTTCATTTCAGGAGTTTTAAATACCTGCTCAAATAGTTTTTCAAAATGTTTGATGATTTGAGTTATCGTAGAGGATTTAAAAAGATCTGTATTATATTCTAATTCTAAAAACAGTCCTTCCCTTTTTTCCTTGAAAGAAAAAGTCAAATCATACTTTGCTGTTTTGGTAGGGATTGCAATTCTGTTAAATTCTAAAGAATCAGATATAGTTATGTTATCTCTTGAGATGAATTCATTTTGAAATACCACCATGACGTCAAATAGAGGTGATCTGGATAAATCTCTTTCCAGATTCAATTTTTCTACTAACAATTCAAAAGGAATATTTTGATTTTCTAAGGCATCTAAAATGGTTGTTTTTTGCATTTCCAGCAAATCAGAAAAACTCAATTCACCATTTAAGACTGTTTTAATTGCCAGCGTATTTACATATAAACCTATTTGATTTTCTAACTCTTCTAACTCTCTTCCTGAAACCGGCGTACCAATTATAATTTCATTTTGATTTGCATATTTCTTTAAAAGTATGTTAGAACCAGCCATTAAGGCCATAAATGAACTTACTTGGAAATTGCTTGTTAGTTTTTTAAAATTTTGAAAGAAACTGTCACTAAATTGATAATTTAAAGTGTCGCCGTTATAAGTTTTAATATCCGGACGATAAAAATCTGTTGGAAAGTCCAACACCGGAGTTGGTTCTTTAAAAATATTGTTCCAATATTCAAACTCCATTTCCATTCCACCATTTTCAAATAGAGACCTTTGCCAAAAAGAAAAATCTTTGTATTGAATATCAACTTCTGGCAGTTCATAAAATTTATCATTACACAAATTGCTATAACCTTTAAAAATTAGGTCTTGCAAAACATTCATAGACCATCCATCACTAATCATATGATGCATGTTAAATGATAAAATATACCTGTTTGGTGTTATTAAAATAAAGCTGTTTAACAACGGACCGTTTTTCAAATCAAAAGCAAATTCCCACTTATCCTGCAAAAAAGATTTAATTTCCTGATCAGTCATTTTCTTTTCTATAGAAATTTTTTCTATGGAAAAGGAATTCTTTAAAAAAGGGATAACGGATTGTGAAGGTACATCTTGAGAATCCTTAAATATTGTTCTTAAGATTTCATATCGCTCAATAACTGCTCTAAAAGCATTTTCAAATAATTCCAGGTTTAAATCACCTGTAATATCAAAAGCGGCAGGCATATTATACGCTTTTGATGCTTCTTCAAAGTTTGTAAGAACCCATAATCTTTCCTGACTAAATGAAATTGGATATGTATTACTGACTGAAACTTTTGGGAATACTATTTTATTTTTTTTCTTTTTATCGTTTATTAATATCGATTGTGCTTCGATGGTTGGATTTAAAAATATTTCATTTAAGCTAATATCCTTATTCAAATATTTAAAAATTAAATACTTAAGTTTTACAGCTTTCAAACTGTGCCCACCAAGATCAAAGAAATTTTCATATATGCTTGACACTTCCGTTTCTAAAGTTTCCTGCCATGCAGACCATATTTTTTGTTGTGTTTCGTTCTTCGGAAGTGCAATCTCTTTCGATTCGATTCCTAAAAAAGGATCCGGAAGTTTACTTTTATCTGCTTTTCCATTTGAATTTAAGGGTATCTCTTCTATTTGAATATAAAAATCAGGTACCATATACGAAGGCAGCTTTTCCCTCAAATATTCTTTTATACTCAAGTCATCTTCAATAACTGTATTTTCAGCAACCCAATAAACAATTATTTTTTCTTCGCCATTTTTAGAATAAACATCGACTATAACTTCTTTAAATGAAGGATGAGATTCTAATACAAATTTAATTTCGCCTAGTTCGATACGGTTTCCCCTAATCTTTACCTGATCATCTATTCTTCCAAAAAAGTCAATGTTCCCATCAGATTGTAGTTTTCCAATATCACCAGTTTTGTACATTTTCATGTTTGGTAAAAATGGATTTTTTACAAACTTTTCCTCCGTTAATTCCAAACGTCCAAAATATCCTTTTGCTACTCCTGCACCACTCAAATAAATCTCTCCTAAAACTCCTTTCGGAACTAAATTTTGATCTTTATCCAATATATATAAATGCGTATTCTCGATTGGTTTTCCTATCGGAATATTGTATTTCTCTTTTTTATCAAACTTATAAACAGTACTATAAGTAGTATCTTCTGATGGTCCGTATAAATTTCTTATTTCAAATGGAAAGGAAACTAACTTTTCTATTATAGTTTTTGGTATCGATTCCCCGGCCATGTTTAAGGCAACGACTTGCGACCAATTAATTTCAATTTCTAATAAATTTTTTACGACAGAGGGTACGGTATTTATAAATACTTTTTCATCTTGAGAAATATATTCAGAAATCTCCAGAGCAGACTCTAATATACGAATGGATTTTCCCTTCAAAATAGGATACAAAAACTCAAATACAGATAAATCAAAACAATAAGACGTTGCAGCATACATGACTTCAAAAGGGGTTTCGTTAAATTCTTTTGATGACCATTTTAAAAACGCAACAACATTTTTATGTGTAATTTCTACTCCTTTAGGCTTACCTGTAGATCCGGAAGTATAAATTAGATAAGCTAATTCAACAGCTAAATTGGTATCTTGCTTTTCTTCACTTTTTGTATTTAATAAAATATCTTTTATTTCATCAATATGAATAATTTCTCCCTGATAATTGTGCGGTATTAAATCTTTGCCTTCATTATCTATGATAATAAAAGATGGATTAACATCATTTAAAATATAATTTATTCTTTCTTGAGGGTATTTTACATCTACAGGAACGTATGCTCTTCCTGACCTTAAAACACCAATTGCAGTAGCAATTGTCCAATCTGTACGTCCTAATAAAAGGCCCACAAATAAATTAGCATCATTTTTCTTTCTTTGATCTAAAAGAAACCCTACGGCTAAAATATTATCATACAATTCTTTATAAGAGATGTTTTGATTTTTATATAAGATTGCGGTTTTTTCTTTATTTATTTCAAAAGATTTTTCCAGAAGTTCAAAAATGTTGTTTTCTTTAATCTCTTCTAAGGGCTGATTCCATTTAGTTAGTATTTCTTCCCTATCTTTTTTATTTACCGTTTGAATAGATCGTATCTCTGATTGAGGATTTTCCAATATCTGCTTAATAATATTTTCGTAGACATTGAATATTTTAATAATGGTGTCTTTTTTGAATAGTTGCGTTGCGTATTCAATTTCCAAAAAATGAACATCATCAGGCTCAGCATCAAAATTAAATGTAAGGTCACATTTTGCAGGCCTTGCTTCTTCTTTAATTTTACCGGATGAATATAAATAAGAGTCTAAATAATTCAATTCAAAACCTAATTGTTTGTCCCCATTAAGGTTTTGTGTTCCTATAGAAGTATCCTGCAAAACCATCATTACATCAAATAATGGATTACGGCTGGGATCTCTTCTATAATCAAGATCATCCAGAATGTTTTCAAATGGATAATCCTGATACTGAAGAGCTTTAAACGAATTTTCGGAGATTAATTTTAATGAATTAATAAAGGAACTTTCAGGATCCAGATTAAAGATTAAGGGTAATGTATTGATATAAACCCCAATTTGATCTTCAAGATCATAATGCATTCTTCCGGAAACAGGTGTTCCTATAACTATTTTGCGATTACCTGAATATTTATACAATAAGATGTTTATTGTACTTCTAAAGAAATTAAATAAGGTAACTTTATTTTCTTTACAAAATAGAACAATATCATTATAAAGTTTTTTTTCAAAATAAAACTTTGATACCATTCCGTCGTAACTTTTAATGTCAGGCCTTCTAAAATCATAAGGCAATTCTAATGGTAATAAATGGCTGTCAATTTCATCTTTCCAAAATGCTTGCGATACTTTATTTTTTTCTCCATTATGAAGATCTTCTAACCAATATGTATAATCCTTGTAATGAATTCTTAATGGATCTATTGTATGTTCCTGCCCCTGAAGTATCTTTTTATACTTATTTAAAACTTCAGAAATCAATATATTAATAGACCATCCATCACTTATAATATGATGAACTCCAAAGATCATGGCGTACTCATGAGTATCTATCCTGATTAAGTCAACCCTAATCAGTAAACCTTTTGTTAAATCAAATTTCCATCTTGATGATGCATCAATTTCATTTAATAAAAGTGTATTAATATTCTTTTCCTGAGAAATATCCCTGTAACTGATCTTAAAATTAACATCCTCCAAAACTTCCTGGTAAAGTTCTCCATCTATTATTTTAAATACAGTACGTAAGCTTTCATGTCTTTGAATAATTTTATTAAAAGCTTCATCAAGACATTCAACGTTGACCTCACCTTTTAAATAAAGGCTTGTTACTATATTATATGCTTCAGTACCGCCTTCAAATTGACTTAAAGTCCAAATTCTTTTTTGTGCATTTGAAGTTTTATAAATTTCTTTTTGTGGAACTCTTGGAATTGGTCTTGAAAAGAAATCATCAGATGGTTCTCTTAAAAAATCAATAAGTTCATTCTTTGATTCTCTAATTTTCTCAATTAATACATTTGGCAAACGTTTCGTTTCTCCGGAAAGTTTAAGTTGATTTCCTTCAATTGATGGAAAAATATTGTTTTTCCTTAATTCATTTATTATTTCTAAGGTATTCATAATATAATATTTTTATCTGATGGTTTATGGTTTTTTAACCAGATCATATTTTCAATTGTGCTTACAAGACCATTTAATGTGGGGTTCTCCATCAATTTTGCAACACTTAAATTGAGTTTTAAATCTTTATTAATCATATTAATAATTTCCATTAAGCGAAGTGAGTCAAGTCCTAAATTTGCCAGTTCGACATCTTTACTTTCTAATTCATATTGAGTTTCTATTTTTTTTGCGATGATGTACATCAGGTAATTTTTGATCGAAGTAAAATCACCTCTATCGATAACTTTATCAATAAAATCTTTTGCTTCATAGATTGAAACACTTGTATGTTTATCTAATTGAATTTTTGATTCGATACTTACAAATGCATTAGAAATATACTTTTCACCCGATTGCAATCGCATTAATTTTCCACTCGTTGTTCTGGGTATTGTAAAAGGGGTTACTAAAACCACATCGTAAATATCTAATCCGTACTCGCCTGTAATGGTTTTATATATTTTCGAAATAATGTTTGAAGCTTTTATTGTAAAAACAGATTCTCTTTTGATTTCTACAAGAATTACTATTTTTTCATTCATTCCCGTGATACTAAATACTGCAACTCCATTTTTAACAATGGATTCGTCACAATTGTGTACCATTTTTTCAATATCATTGGGATAATAATTTTTGCCCCTAAAGATTATTAATTCCTTAATTCGTCCATGAATATAGAGTTCCCTATTATAGAAGAAACCTAAGTCGCCAGTTCTTAAGTATTTATTACCTTCAATTTCATAAAAGACATCTTTATTATCCTTATTCCAATATCCTTTACTTACGCTGGACCCTAAAATACATACTTCTCCTTCTTGAAGTTCTGTACATTCCCCGGCTGTATTTGATATGATTTTTACCTGTATGGAATTTGCAACGGGTCCACAACTGATTATAGCGTTTTTATTATAATCTGTTTTTTCGGTTAATACGATTTTTTTATCTGTAGTCTTATCTGAGTCAATATAAACAACATTCGATAGTGATTCTTTTCTTTTTGCAGACACAAGCAAAGTTGCTTCTGCCAGACCGTAACAGGGATAAAAATGAAGTCTGTTGAAACCAACAGCTTCAAATTTTTCAACAAATTGATTTACCGTATCATTATTAATTGGTTCAGCACCACAATAAGCTACTTTCCATTTTGTCAGATTTAAATTCAATAGGTCTTTATTTGAAATCGCACTTACGCAAAGTTCAAAAGCAAAATTAGGTCCTCCGCTATGCGTGACATTATAATTGGTAATTGCCTGTAACCATCTGATTGGTTTTTGAATAAAATGATAAGGAGACATTAAAATACAGGTACAGCCCACAAAAACGGAATGTAAAATATTACCTATCAAGCCCATATCGTGATGAAAGGGTAACCAGGAAAAGATAATTGAATCCGGATCGCACCCAAATGCGTCCTGAATCGCTTTTTGATTCGAGATTAGATTTTCGTGGCTAATCATAACTCCTTTAGGATTACTGGTCGATCCTGAGGTATATTGAATAAAGGCAATTTCGCTTTGCAAATAAGAGGTTATATCTCCTGTTTCTTTAAAATCGTGTTTTGTTTCAATGTTTATTATTGAAAGAGAATGGTTTGCGATAACCCCTAAGTCTTCTTTCAATAAATATTTTTCAATACTTTCTGTTGTTAAAATCACACTGGCATTTGCATCCTCAATTAAAGATTCAATCCTTAAAAGCTGCTTTTTATTCTTTGAATAATTTACTGGAATAGCAATTATGCCCAATGACTGGCATGCTAGAAATGAGACTATAAAACTCAAAGAATCTTCAAACAATAATATTGCTCTTTTTCCCGGGACATTTCTGCCGTTCAAAAAAGAGCTCAATTGTTCTACTTTTTCATTTAGTTCAGAAAAAGAAACTATATGTTCTTTAGCTTCACCATCTTCCAAAAAGATAAATGCTGATTTATCCGGATATTTTCCCGCATTTACTTTTAAATAATCTCCTATATTCATCTGTATTTTTGAAATTTCTTTTTAAAAAATTCATTAAATTCCTTGTACTTAATTTTTAGATTTAATCTAATAATTAAAATGTATTGTGTCCTTTTGGGCAGCAAAAACAAGTGGCAAAAGGCACTATTATTTCATGCTTCATTTGATAATTTCAAATAAGCTTTAATCCTGTATTTATTTTACGATTGAAAAACGAAGGCAATAACTCAATCAAACAATTAAAACATTCTTTGACATTAGATAAGCCTTAAAAAAATTATTCACGAAGAGGAATAATTAAGATAAAGAGGTTTTAGCAGCCCTTAAATTGGTAAAAAAAGATAAAATGGCTTTACTCCAACAAATCGTATCCACTAGTAATTTCACTAATGGAAAACTCACAATAGAGAGAACATCTTTCTTATGGTCAGACAATTCTTTTGGTGAAAAAAGGACAAAACCTGCACATGAAATAAAACCAAACAGGTATATAAAAAGACTGATAAACAAGAAATACTTAACATTCAAAAATGCAATAATTAACATTGTTACAGGTAAAGTAACCACAAAAAATACGGTTATAATATCTACTAATGCCCTTATTCCTAATCTATTTAGTTTTTTTATTTGTGAAATATAAAATTTACGTTCTTTAGCTATAGTTTCGATATAACCTAAATTCCACCTAACTCTTTGCTTGATTAAATTCTTAAGTGTCAAAGGCGGTCTTGTCAAAGTCAATACAGAATCAAGATATTTTACTTTGTATCCCAAATTGATTCCAATAACAGTTGCTTCTCTATCTTCTCCATTTCTAAAACCACTGTGATTGCTATAAATAGAGTTTAATATTTTTCTATCAAAACATGATCCGGCGCCCGGCATAACCGGAACACTTAATTCATCACGATGAAAAGAGTATAAGCTTCTTGCCAAAGAATATTCAAGTCTTTGCCAATTAAATATAAATCCTTCGCCTTCAAACGGAATCATTTTAAAGTAGCATCCCATTAAATCAGACCCATGGTTTAATTTATCAACGACTTTAAACACTTCCGGATATCCTTCAATATCTGTATCGAAATCTGTTAAGATCACGAATTCGTTATTAATAAACTTACTTACAGAAGATAAGGCTCCCACTTTTTGTCCATTTGGATATACCGAAGCGACAAAAAAAGTATCGGGATTTTGATTTACAAATAATTCAATCTTTTTAAGACTATTATCTGTTGAGCCATCATCGATAATGATAACATCCATCGAATCTTTATAAATCTCTGCAATATTCTTGAAATATTTTAAACGTTTTTCAAGATTGCAATTAGAATCTTCATTATACTGAGGTACTAATAATGCTATATTATTTTGTGTTTCAGGTATAGCCCCAACCCACTCTAGTTTTAATAAATTTTGTTTCAACTCTTTAACTTTTAAATTATTATTACTTGCTTTGTTTAGCTTTGGAGCATTTTTTTATTCTATTTTTTAGCTAAAAAGATATACCGCTTAATCTTTTAGCTGTAAAATCTATATAATCAGATATGAAGTTCTGAACCATCAAAGAATCATATAAACTGCTGTCATATTCAACTTTTAGCTCTAAGTTATCACTTGAACTAAAAAACTTTAGTTCAAAATCAATTGCCATAATAGAGTTCTCTTCTTGTAGTATTGGCTTAAATTCAAAATTTAAATTCTCGTCGGCGTTTTTAAAATCAGACTTGTTCAGGTAAGCATTATTTGTTTCATTATAATGCAGATTAATCTTCCAGAATGAGCCAGTAACTGATTGACCGGGAGCTAATTTTGCTTCGATAGAATCGATTAAAGAAAATGCATGATAATTGTTCATATCTTCATTTGCCTTTTTAACCTTTTTGATCATACTGCTAAAATCTTCTTTCTCATCAAAAAGAGTTCGCACCAAAACGGTTTTTGCATAACACCCTATTTGATTTTCAGAAATTTCAAAATTTCTACCAAAAACAGATGTTCCAATGACTATATCTTGTTGATTTGTTTTATAATTCAGGTATGATTTAAATGTAGCCTGCAAAATCACAAATAGACTTGTAGCCTCTTTTTTAGAAAGAGATTTCATTTTTTGAATTAGCTCAAAAGGATAGCTAAAATTTTCAATTTTACAAATTTTGTCAAAATTTTCAATTTCAGTCTTTTTAATACAAGGAATAATAAGTTCATCCGGTAAATCAGAATATAAACTATTCCAATACTCTTTATTGGAGCTATAATTATTTTCAACATAGTTATTTATAGCCGCTAGATTTTCTTTTAAATGATATTTTATTTCAGGTAATTCCGGCTCTCTATTTTGTACCAAACTACTATAGGCTGAAAGTAAATCTCTCAATAAAATCTGAACGGAATAAGCATCAGAAATAACATGATGTAACTTTAAAGAAATTATAAATTTCTTGTTTTCAAGTTGTATTAATCGAGCCAAAAACAGAGGCCCTTTTTGCAGATCAAATTCATGATCAGAGAAATTTAAAATTTCTTTTATTTCCAAGTCATTTATTAATTCACTTCTTAGATCAATATATTCATCAGTTTTTAAACTGCTATTGTCGTGAATTTTCATGCAATAGTCGTCGTTAACTTTATGAAAGGTGGTTCTTAAACTTTCATGACGTTCAATTAAAAAAGAAATAGACTGACTAAAGATGTTCTTATCAAATGTGCCTAAAATTTCATGACTAATTATAATTGCATCGTGGTTCTTTTTTTTTTGCTTATACTCTTGGTCCATGCTATCATCTACCCAGTAGTTTTGTGTCGCAGTTATCGCATAATAATCTTCTCCTTGATAATGCTTCGGTTTTGCCAAAAACTTATTTTCATCTTTAGTTTTTCCCGAATTTGAAAAGCTTTCAAAATAAGATATCAAATCTTGTTTATGTGATTTTATTTCGTGAAGCAAATCTGAAGAGATCTCAATTCCTTTTGGATATTTAAGATATATTTCTTTTTCTTCATAATAAATTTTATATCCCTCTTTGTTTATCTTTTTAATTAAATTCAATGTTTTAATTTGCATGTCTTTTTTAATTTTAATCTGTTATTACAGTTTCAAAGTGTCAAATTTGTCTGCTTCAATTTTTTCATTTTCATGCATCGTTTCCATTAATTCATTTAATTCAGAAATAGTATTAAGTCCGTGTAAAATCTCTAATGATAAGTTTATTTCAAATTCTTTGTTTATACTGAATAACAATCTCATCATTTTTAAACTATGCCCGCCCAAAGCAAAAAAGTCATCATGTATACCAATATTATCCTTATCTAAAATATCTTCCCAAATTTTCACTAAACGATATTCTGCTTCGCTCTCCGGCGCGACATATGCTACGCCGCTTGACAGAGCGGAATCTCCCGGAGAGGGTAAGGAACGTTTATCAACCTTTCCGTTTCCAGTCATTGGAAGTCGATCTAATTGAACATAATATCCTGGAATCATGTACAGGGGAAGATATTTTCCTAAATGTGTCCGCAACGCTTTGACGTCATACGTTTGATCACTTACAAAATAACATACAAGGTCTGTTACAGAACCACCAACTATATGAGGCAATACTACAGTTTCTTTAATTTCTGGAATACGCAAAAGCACATTCTCGATTTCTCCCAGTTCAATACGATAGCCTCGAAGTTTTAGTTGATCGTCTTTTCTTCCTAAAAATTCTATACGCCCATCTGGTAACCAACGTCCAAGATCACCTGTCTTGTATATTCGTTCTCCATGTATAAAAGGATTAGGGATAAATTTTTTCTCTGTTAATTCCGGTCTGTTTAGATATCCGCGAGCCAAACCTGAACCTCCTATGCATATTTCACCGGTAACTCCAATAGGAGATAATTGGTTTTCATCTTGTAATATGTAAATTTTCCTATTATTGATTGGAGTACCAATAATTGATATTGTATCTTCTTTATCGATTTTGTAGTAAGTAGCACATACTGTGGATTCACTTGGGCCGTAAGTGTTATATACCTCAACTTTATTCAAAAAATAGTTTACATAGGATGTATTAAATACATCACCACCACTAATAATTAAACGAAGATTAGGAAGATTTAATTCAGAATTATTCAATTCATTCAATACCAGCGGTGTAGTACTTAATATAGTTGCTCCTTTATCTTCTATTAATCTTTGTAACTCAGATACATCTCTTCCTTCATTTCTACCTATTAATAGCGTACCTCCTTTTATCAGTACTGGAAATATCTCTTCAATATGGGTATCAAATGATAGTGAGGATTGCTGTATGCATTTGTCGCTGTCTTCTATTTTAAATACTTCTATAAATGTGCTGACATAATCCAAAAGAGCGTTATGTTCAATCATTACTCCTTTTGGTTTGCCTGTAGTACCAGATGTGTAAATAATGTATGCTAAATCTTGTAGAGTGCGCGTAAATCTTAAATTTTCAGTTGAGTAATTTTGTATTTCAGATTTGACTTTTTTTAATTCCTTGTCATCTATAACTAATTTACAACCGCTATCCTCCAACATAAAATCTTTTCTATCCTTTGGATAAACCGGATCAATCGGTACATAAGCTCCACCCGTTTTTAATACAGCCAGGATAGCAATAATTATCCATTCGTTTCTTTCTAATGCTATACCAATTAATTCATCTGATTTAATGGTATAGTTTTTCTTTAAATAGTCTGCTAACTGGTTAGATTTTTCATTAAGCGCTTTATAACTGAGTTTTTTTTCTTCAAAAACAAGTGCGATTTTATTAGGGGTTGCGGCAACTTGTTCTTCAAACAAATCAATGATGTTTTTATCTGTTGGATATTTAACGGTAGTGTCGTTAAATCTCACAAGAAGATTTTTTTTCTCAGTCTCAGACAGATATTCTAATTTTTGAATTTCTTGAGTTGGTGTTTTTAAAATAGCATTTACCAAACTAATCAAATGTTCTGCCATTTGCTCTGCGTGGTTTTGCTCGTAAATAGATGTATTATATTCTAATCCAAATGCTAAAGATGCTCCTGAATAATCAAAATTAAAACTAAAGTCTAACTTACTGCTGCCATTTATATCATCTATATATGGGCTCACTACGAGATTTTCCATTTTCTGTTCTGATACAGTATTTTCCACATTAATTTTCAATGCTAACATTACATCAAAAATTGGATTTCTACTCATATCTCGATGCAGTTTCAATTCGTCAACTAATTCGTCAAAGGGATATGCCTGATTATCATATGCCCCAATTATTACCGTTTTAGCATTATTCAACATTTCCTTAAAACTGTCTTTTCCTTTAAATTGAGTCCTTAATGCCAAAGTATTTACATAAAAGCCTATCTGGTTTTCTAAGTTACTGTCTTCTCTTCCTGCTATTGAACTCCCAATAATAATATCTTCCTGATTACTATGTTGGTACAAAAGTGTGTTGACTAATGCAAGAAGCCCCATAAATAATGTTGCATCCTGATCATTACATAACGATTTAAATTTTTCTGTTTGTTCTTTATCAATTTTTCTTGAGATAGTATTTCCATTATAAGTTTTTATAGCTGGTCTTTTTTTATCTTCAAGGATTTTTAGTATCGGAAGATCTCCTTTTAATTGATCGAGCCAATATTTCTTAGAATGATCAAAGTTTCCATTTTCTAATTGTAATTGCTGCCAGCTGGCATAATCTTTATACTGTATTTGTAACGGAGATAAAGTAATTTCCAGATTATCTATATACGAGTTATAGAATTGAAAAATTTCCTTAAAAACAATCATCATTGACCAACCATCACTAATAATATGATGCATTACATAGGCAAATACCCATTTATCATTACTTATCTGATAAACGCCAACACGAAATAATGGACCAATTGATAAATTGAATTCTTCAAGAATCAATTCTTTTAATTTCTCTTTCAATATTTTATCCGTGTCTTTATCATTTTGAAGATCTTCATGGATAATTGAAAACTGAAACAATTCTGGTGTTATAATATTTTGCTTTACTTCTTTTAACTCATTTTCTTTAAAAACTGTTCTTAAAATTTCATGCCTTTCTATCAATTTTTTAAATGCATAGTTTAAAGCATCCATACTTAAACTTCCCTGGAATAAATGAATTCCCTTTATGTTATATGCAGAATTAGCTCCGAACTGACTGAATAGCCAAAATCTTTTTTGAGAAGACGACAAAGGATAGTCAGGTTTTAATGGAACCTGTGGAATTGAATTCGAGAAATTTTCTACAGTTTCATAAGAGTTTATTAAAGCAATAAGCTCCTCTTTGCAACTTCTGATTTTATCTAATATCTCATTGTTTAAAACTCCTTTAGGAGCTTGTATCTCTAATTTACCATTAATTACTTTGAATTTTATATTAAGTTTACAGAGTTGAATAAATAAATTAGTTACCATAACAAATATTGATTTATAGTTCATGATTTTTAAATCATGAACTATTTTGAATTATTATTTTAAGAAAGATTTCTGGAAATTTTGTCAATTAAATCCAGAAATGGATTTACATTTTAACGCTTTCTGTTTTGATTATCTGCAATTCTTCTGCTTTCTTTAATACATTAATATTATTAAGAGCAAATGCATTATAGCCATTAACTCTTTGAACAATTTCATAAAAGAAATAAGGTCGCTCAGTAATAGGTTTGATAAATTTTTGCAAGATGTAAGTATCATTTTCCTTGTCAATTAAAATCCCATATTTTTCTAACAAGTTGATATCGATATCTTTCATTTCGTCATTGTTTCTTAGAATTTCATAATATGCCGGAGGGATATTAACCAGCTCCACATTCTCATTCTTTAAACTACTTATTACATTTACAATATCCGGGGTAGAAAAAGCTAAATGGTGAATTCCAGGACCAAACAGATCAATGTTTTTCTGAATCTTTGTGTTTTCTTTCTTAAAATCAGGTTCAGCCATTACCAATGTTAATTTTTTATCGGGAGACTGACTTATATTCAATAACATTCCTGTGGTATTATCTTGGCTCTCTTTTATGGTTTGGATCAATTCAGTCCCAATTGTTTTAGAAATATAATCTGTCCAAAAATTAATTTCATTAACTCTCAATTCAGCTGCAACATGGTCTACTTCAATAAAATACTCTTTATTCTTTTGATCATTTTCTATTTTTTCAAAATTTGGTTTGAAAGCTCCTTTATAGTTTTGATCATCAACAAACAATATTTCGTTGTCGCTATAAAGTTTGATGCTGGCTTGCTCGTAAGTTCCAAATTTATCTTCTAACGTATGACAGCTTTTAACTGGAATAGCGCCATTTTTTACCGCATCAGAAAAAGACTTTTTAACATCTTTTGTTCTTAAGGCTATTCTTTTTACTCCGCAATAATTTTTTTCTATAAAAGAATTAATATCATTTTTTATAGTCTTATCCTCTGTTGGATATATACTTGTCAAAACAATTTTTACTGAATTACTTTTCAGTACATAAGAATTAATACTACTATCAGGGTTATTATAACTTGCGATCAGAGAAAAACCCAACGCTCTCTGGTGCCAAAAAGCTAAAGCTTTAGCCATTGGACTATAAATTTCTATATAAGCAACTTCGTGGTTCACAATATTTGTATCTTTCATTACTGCATTTTTTAAAAAACGGGTTCGTGTATTAATTTTGGTTCTAATTTTGTAAAATCTTGCAAAATCTTATATTTCATAAATTCGCTTAATCTTTTTACTCCCTCCTCAATCTGATCTAAAGTTAGATTTGAAAATGTTAATCTGAGCTCATATTTGCCTCCTTCAGACAAATAGAAAAAACTCATCGGACAAAAAATAATTCCAAACTTCTCTGCACTTTCAGTAACAGCTTCTTTATCAATTACAAAAGGAACACTCATTTTAATAAAAAATCCCCCTTTTGGATTACTCCAGCTAATCTCTGATGCCCAGTCATTTTTATGAATTCCTATTTTTTCTTCAAGTCGTTCTAATAATGTATTTAATTTTGTTTCATAACTTTTAAATTTTGGCTCATTATATTTACTAAGACTGAAGTTGTTTTTTATTAGAATTCCTCCCAAAATCGCCTGACTAATTGCAGATGTATTGTTTGTGATCTGTGCCTTTACATTTGTCATTTCATCTATTAATGGAATAACCTCTCCGTATTCATCTTCTATTTTTTGATTGGCCGCAATAAGTCCTATTCTCAGTCCCGGAAAAATTGATTTTGAAAATGACCCAACATAAATTACCCTACTGTATTTGTCTAGAGATTTAATTGTTGGGATTTTTTGCTGGCGATACGTAAAGCTGTTATAAACACTGTCTTCGATAATTAAAAAATTATATTTTTCAGCTAACTCTAATAATTTTAAGCGACTACCAATAGGCATACATGATCCCGTAGGATTTTGATGATCCGGAATTACGTAAACTAATTTTAATTTTTTTTGAGATTTATTTATTTCGAGAATTTTTTCTTTTAAGTGTTTTAGGTTAATTCCCTCTTCATCAATTTTAACTCCCTGAACATTGTAATCAAATATTTTTGCAAAAGAACTTATTCCTATATAACTAGGATCTTCAATTAATATAACATCATTATTACGATTACATATTGTTGAAACAATTATTGCAAAAGCTTCCTGAGCACCAACAGTTACCAATACATCTTTTTCCTCAACCTTAATATTTTCATCATTTTTCAAATATTCAGTCAAAATATCATTGATTATCCCTGCAGTTTTAGCATATTGCCCTATCTTATTTACAACTTCCTGTCTTGGTTTCTTACTTTGTTCTACACGATAATCTACATATTCTTCAAATTGAGAAAAATGAGAATTTATATCAAAGAAATTTTCATCCGGCTGCCCTGCAACAAAGGATATAGCCTTAGGAAATTTGAATTGGGTATCATTCAAAAAACCAATTACATTGTTAAATCCTCTTCCTAAATTTTCATTTATTGAATAATTTAAAAGAAAATTATTTGGCTCTGGAATTAGCAAATGTTTTAATAGAATATCTTCTACTTTTTCAAGGCTTAAAAACAATTCATCAAAAGAATATATATAGAAATATTCTTTTTGCAGATCAAACGGATTGTATAAAGTTTGAAAGATATGATCAATATCAAAAGAATGAATCGAGACATGATCTTTATATACGTTCTCAATTTCCATAGAAGATGTTAATATCGCGCCACCATACGGCTTACTTACCCCTTCTTCATTGATTAAGCCCATTTCATAAGTATACCAATATAATCTTCCCAAGAGATCAATAGCTCTTTCGTTATTAACATACTTTACTGCAATAATGCTGTAAGCCGTAAGATATTTTACAAATCTTTCATTTGTTAATAAAGGCAAATGTCCACATACATCATGAAAAATATCTGGTTGTTCACTAAAATCTATCTCGTGTTTTTTTCTAATGCTTACAGTTACAGGATACTTTTTATTAATAAGCATTAAAAAGAAATCTCTTGGAGGCAATAAACCACTAACAGAAACGAGACTCCATCCCGAAGTTTCTTCGAGAAGTTTACTCAAATCTTCTATTCTTGGAATTTTATTTTTATCAATTTTTAAGTTATCATATCCTTTAAGATATACATTTGAAATAATTGATTCATCTAACAGGCTTTGTTTTTTACATAGTAATTTCCAAACTTCCTGATCTTCTTCTGTATAATCTTCATAGTTTTGATTAACAAAATAACTTTTCATACAAATAACTTTAAGTTAAACATTCATTTAATAATTTTTATATCGTAAGTTCATCTTAATACAAATATTATAACATCGTATGATCGTATATAATACGACAATAGTTATCTATGCGCTTAACGCTCAATTTAATATTTTGTAAAGGAGAACTATTATGCAAATCTGATAAGTCGATAAGGATTTGCTTTTGCTTAATCTTTATGGATTAAGGCTTATATTTCTTGGTCTTTCTATTATATCTATGATTTCTAATTTCCTTACTTGTAGATATTTTGGAAATTATTATAAAAAATAATTGAAATCATGACCAATAAAACAACTGTAGTGCAAAATAATTTTTGTTTTATTCCAGTAACTGAAATTTATTTTTTTTCTCGAATATATTTTTTAACCTATATAATTAATACTTAAAAGATTAAAAAAATTAGTCTTTAATTAAAATAACACATTGGTAGTGTTGCTGTAATATTTTGATGCAAAGAATCAATTCTAACAATTATTTTATTAACATTATTTACTTTAATAATTTCACATTCCAACCCGAGTAAAGATCCGGAAGATATTCTTTTAATATCCCCTTTTTTTGGCAATTGCCCAATCAATTCAATATCTGAAACCTCTTGTGATTCAACCAAAAGCTGAATCTTATTGATTTCGGTATCCATAATTAAGGCATATTCCGTTCCAAAACGAATATATGCACATGCCCCGTTGATTGAAAGTACTTTATGAAAATCCTGAAGCGATTGTATGTTTACAAACACATAAGAGGTAAATAATGGTTTTAAAATTACTTTCTTTCTATCACTCCAATTTCGAACTGTTTTTGTCATTGGTAACAAAGCAATTACCTGGGATTCTAGCAATAAATCGTAAACTTTTTTTTCATGACATGATTTGACATATAGTACATGCCAACCGCTTTTAAATTTCAATGTAAATAATTTTTGAAGTTAATATAGCTGCGCTATTCCCTATCACAGGGAGCACTTTGTAAAATAAATTTTAATTAGGGTAATTAAAACATTTCAATAATCCACAAATAAAGAATGAAATAATCGTTAATTTTAAACTTACATTACGTAATATAAAACTCACAAAATATTAACAATATCTTTATTAATAAATTTAAACAAACCAAATAAAACAAATAATATTTAATAAATTTAACTATTTTATTAAGTATAAACTTGTTTTAATTTTGTTTTTTGTAAATGTATTCTTAAATAGCTATCCATAAAAAAAAAATCAACCAACGGTGTTATAATTTCTACGAACAACATTAAATCTTAAACAAACTGCTTTTGAAATAGTATAATAAATTGATAAATGATTTATTAAATACCATAATGAAATTAATCTGGCTAAAACTTATTTTCATCAAAAAAGTAAAGCACTTCTAATGATTCAAAAAATTGATTTTTTAGCTTCAAATCACGTGTTGTTTAAAACAATTTAAAAATTCTAGAAGCAAATCTAAATAGTATCCTTATTGGTTTTATACGGTTTCCCACATTTAAACATTTTTTTTTAATAAAACAGACTGAACTTTATTAAAAAACTCACATTATCAATGGTTTACAAATTAATAAAATAAGAATTTTAACACTTTACAAAAGTGTTAAACTGTCTAAATCTGAATAATAAGATTATAAATACAGATGTAAACTTCAATTATTTTTATAGAAGATAGTTTTTATTCCTGTTGGATAATTACATACACTTACATACGATTAAATTTATTTCATTTAATAACTATGACAATATTTTCTCACTCATAACAGAAAATCTCTCATTCGCAACATTAAATACTCCATTTGAAGCATCTTTTTTATTTCCCTTAAAATCAGGCATTAGATTTACTTAGAAAATAAAATTAACAAGATATAGATGTGAAAAAAAAATATTTTTTTCACATAGAATTCATGAAAAATGCTACAAAGTACTATTGAAAAAAAAACACAAGAAACAGATATTGCCAATGGCGATTTTATAAATCAAGTTGATATTATCATTCAGAAAAAAAAACAGATTCATCATTTGGTGTGCCACAATTGGCGGAGGAATTGCAAATACATAAATCGCAGCTCAACCGTAAATTACATCAAATTGGTTATTCTCCGGCGAAGCTCATTCTGCATCATAGAATGGAATTAGCAAAACAAATGCTGAATTCGAGTTTGCATCCTGTAGAAGAAATAGCATATCAATCCGGATTTGTCGGAGTAACTGGATTTAGCCGCAAATTTAAGCAGGAGTTTAACACTAGTCCGTCAGAATATCGGAAAAAGGCATTAAGCGAAAGCGCTGAATTTTGGAGTTGGAAAATACCAATGAATGAAGATTATTTTGATCAACTCATCCAAATTAAAAAAAAAACAGATGGTTGGCAAAACTGTTTGTTATTGTAATTGACAATATCGATAACGATATGTTTTCTATAGAAGAGTTGTCTCAAAAGTTATTTATGAGTTCATCAAACCTGAATCGCAAAGTACAGCATTTGTTTGGTTTTTCTACTTTGAGACTAGTGCGTGATTTACGGTTGCAACAGGCATCTGAATTATTGAATATACAAGACAAATCAGTAAATGAAGCTGCTGTACATTCTGGTTTTTATGATTCAGCCCATCTTTCGCGCTATTTCAAAGAAACCTTTGGATGTTCGCCTAATGATTACAGAGATATAAGTGTTGGTTTTTCTTTCATAGATAAATTAAAACAAGAATCGATGAATCAAATTGATAAATAGTTGCGTGTTTCGTACAAATTGAATAGGAAATATCACTGTAATTTTGACTTATTAGAATTGATCAGGTGCACAGTGAGATTCTAAAAAAACAAAATCATGAACTGATTCTGCAGATTAGGAAATGAGAAAACCAAGAGTCATCTAAAAGTAAAATCTTACTCAACAGTGTGCATGAGATTTTTATCTCGAATAGAAAAAGAACAGTTTTATTGTTTAAGAATGTATAACAGATTTCTCAGGTAAAATAAAGATATGCATATCAGTGGAGCAGTTTCCACTTAAAAAAACGAACTGTTCGCATTCAGGAAATAATGTGAGGTAAAACCTGAAAGGCCTAAAGAGTAGGGAAAATTAAATTGAATTGTCATGGCATTCTATGAAATTGAATTTGAATATGACGGTAACGCTCCAACAGCATCTAAAACCTATAATTTCTGTATTGAAGATCTAGGGTATGACGAAGAAAATGTTGAACAAGTTAGTCCGCTTAAAGTTAGAATAGACGGCTCATCAAAAGCTAATATTTTACGAGCAATTAATGCAGACTTGCCTAAAACGCGCACTGGTACCGAATATTTATCTGCATCGTAATTGATAAAGCAATATGAAATCCTGAAAGTAAACCACATTAAGGATTCATAATTTGGGACGCAGCAATGGGCAATTACCAAATAGTGGAGCAGAACCCACTTTAAAAAACGAAGGAGCAATCCTCATATAAACTACCCGAACAACAAACCAAATCGTGCAAAATTTGTTCTTTTTTTGAAAATGAAGCTTCAGTAATTATAAATCAAATATGCGTTCGACATATAAAAACCGAAGTGAATTTCATATTTATAAAAAAGATCAAAAAACATACAAATGCACAGATTAGGTAATGTTCTAAACTAAAAACATTAAATCATGGATAAAATTAAATTAAATTTCATTAACAGATCTGGAGATACAAACAACAGCAGCGTAGTAATTTTTCAGCAAAATGTGGCTGAGAGTTTTGGAGAAATTGCAGTTGCATGGAAAGTAATTCAAAATTGTGGCCGATTGGATTATCATCCTTTTGTTTACCCATTAAATTTTAAGGTATCAGCAAGTGATTCTTACGGAAATTACACCCCTCAAATCGATGCTTTTGATGGTCAGGCTTTTGATATGATTAAAAGTACTTCTGGTGACATTCTTCAATTATCTACAACTCCTTCAACCAGTTCTACAGAGGTTGAAATCAGAAATAACCTTGGTGTAGGTGCCATCAATGCTAATTGTTATAAAGATGGTAGTTTACTGGCTACAAAAACAGGTTTGGCTCCTAGCCAAAAAGCAGTTTTTGAGTTCCATCCCCGTATTTATATAGGTGTTATTTCTCAAGTTGAAGAAGGTGCCGTAATGAATTCAGCTATTATCTCTCAATTCAATTCAGAAATTAATTTGTTTGGAATTTCTAGTGCCGATATTGTAATGACAGGCGGTGGACCAGGTAAAGGTTCTACTGCATTCAATTTCACCTTAGAAAACATCAATAAATAATATTTTTTGAAAAAAGAAACGCAGTAATAATCTATTACTGTGTTTCTTTTTATTCAGAATTATGAACTTAGAAATCTACTATTAGCGCTATATAAAAAAATAAATATTATGAATGAATTAAACAAAAAATCCTGGTATTCCGGAGACTGGAAACCAATAAATAGCCCTCAGATTCCTTATAATGGATTAATAGTTTCTGCTACGCCCAATTATGGTCTGGCCACAAGCCCGCCAACTACTCAAAAACTGGCAGCTGTTTTAATCGAAGTAATCGATTATACGTATGATACAAATGGTGTTTCCAGCCAACTGACACTTACAAGAGGAGGATGGAATGACATTCCGGTTCCTGAGAACACAACTGTATCTCCTCCACAACCTAATTCAAATTTTACAGTTTCCGGTATTGGAAATTCAGAATTAGGGCAAATACAACTAACGACAACTTCTAGCGGTGTTTACTTAAATATTCAGTTTTGTTATGGTCCGACATCTGGTAAGAGAGAAGAATTGGGATTTATTATGAAATTTTCAGAAACTTATACACCAGGTGATGATACCGTTATTGTTGAAGTAGAGTGTTAATTTAAAAAGGATAGTCATGTTTACTGATATTTATTTTACAAATTTAGGCCCTGCTTTAACGGATACTGGTATTTACTTTTTTCAAAACATCTCAAAAGTAATTTCATCAGAAACTCCGCTTAAGATCATAAATGACTGTCAATACGGTTGGGGTCATAGATTCAGAATATCATGGGATCTCCATTTTTGTTTTATAAAATCATCAGGAAACAGTTCAGAGCCGTATTCTTTATGGCCTATATCTGCTCAAAGCAGGAAAAAAACATTGATTAGCAAAGAAGGTATTGTAACTGTAATTCAGGAATATCAAAACGGCAAACAAGTCATTCATTTTGAACAAACCAAAGGCAATGCATATTCCGGAGTTCAAATCTATCGCGGATCATTGCTTGTAGCTACACAAACTTTTATACAAAATCATGCCCAAATTGATCTGGATACTACTATTTTTTTGTGTGAAAACAGGTACGCTGATTCACAAAAAAACAGGAAGGAATACAATACAAATTCGACACTAAGTTTTGATTTTTTTGGACTCAAAACAGTACATCTTTTTTTGACAGATACTAAAGAAAAAAGAGAATTGACCATTCGTAAAACAGAACAATGGTAGCACTTTTAAGTAACACATACAGTGTCTAATTTCTGTAATAAGCAGAAATAATTATTAAAATTTAAAAAAAAAATTATGCAATGTTATATCATTTTATATTCAAAAGAAGGTAACTTTTTGATTTTTGAGAAAAGAACCGAAGCTTACTTTTTTCATGGTTCTAACGGAAAACCATCCGCTATTTTTCCACCAGACGGAACGCCAATTACGAATGGTCCGGGTTTGTTTGCTTTTCCAGGAGGTGCACAGAACTCTAATGAGGAAGCATTCAGGAGTTGCTTGAGAGAATTTACAGAAGAATGCGGTAAAGCCATTAGTTTTGACTATGTGCCGGCCAATCAGCCTCAGAGTTTATTGACTTTAAGAAATTTAAAAATCGATACCTCTAAATATTCTATTTTATACAACCAACTCAATACTGTAGGCAGTAACTACACCGCTTTGTATCTTGAGTTTTCTGATGATGATCTGAGACAAATTCAGAATATCATTACGACAGCCAATTTTGAAGCTGCTAATCAGGTTCGCAGAGATATACAATACAACGAAATACGAAGCTATGATGCTATTTTTCAAGCTTATCCTTTTTGTCCATTAGATGATGAATTGGGGCAAGTACAACTTTGGAACTTAATAAGGGAAATAAATGAAATTAGAGCTCTAAAAAGAAACAAAGCAACAGATTGGTATTATGACATGATTGTGTTTTTAGCCAATGAAATGCTTCAACTTAATATCCATATTTAATTGTAAATATAGTTATTATGACATAAAATAGCCGGGAAGCCAAAAACGGGACAGAGTAGGCAAAATATAAAAGTAATAATATGGCAATTTTATCAATTACTCAAAAAGTTACGTTACAAAATTTAGGCCCTCTTACCCGTAACGGATATGCAACAGGTCCCGGCTATGTAAGTGGCGACGATGATGGCTTGTATAATGCAGCATGCTGGAGTTGGGCACTCACAGGTGGTTATCTGTCAGTTGCTAATCACAATTCAGCTCCTTATATCTACGAAAATCTTTTTAAATGGGATAAAGGGATGGATAAACCGCCCACAAGTGTAAACAGAGATATTAATAGTTTAGCAAATCAATTATCCGTTAGTAGTCCAATTATAATCCCGATACTTTTAACAGTATTGGTTGACAATTTGGCTAATGCAACTACTGGTAATGTGAGCAGTCAGGAGAAAATTCGTATCGCACTTTTAAGAATTAGTGCCATTGCCAACGGTTTTACACTGGGCAATCTTAGTGTCACTAATCTTGTTGTAAATCATCATGATGTATCAGATCCTGTTTTGGGCGATTATGCATTGCACATGCGCGGTACCAGCTGGTATGGCTGGGATCATTGGGGCATTAGTGTATTACTCCCTAATGGTACTCGCAGTGTTATACAAAAAGTAAACGGCAGTAACCCCGAAAAACCTTTGTACAAAGATGGTCATGTTTTTAGAAACGGTATTGCATTGTGGGATGAGGGCATGCCATTAACCTCTATTGCCATCACCGAATTAGTACAGGCACAAGTTAATATTATTGTAGCTCCCTAATCAAAGCCAATAAAGTAATAGTTTCATAAGTTGATTTATCAAGCAATATGTAGTCGGTATGTTTCTAATCTCGACTACTTACGCTTGTTAATACGAAGTTTTTTATTAGTTCTGGATAGTAAAACATTGTAATTTAATGTTTTATATTAGTAATCAAAAAAACATACCATTTAGGTTATGGATTGATGAGATTAGATTAAAAAAAGGTTCGTAACAGTCGTTTGTGATGATTATTAAAGAAAGAGCACGCTTACAGGTTTTGCTACTTTTTAATAAAAAAAACAAACTATAAAATTTTGTAATTTCTAATTTCAATAACAATCTATAAAATGCAAATAATAGAAAAAAAATGGGAAGATAAAATTTTTCCGGATATTAAAGACGGACTGGTTATTGTGTTTAAATTACCTGTTTCTACAGATAAGAATGACTCTGGACAAATAAATGCTGAAATGTTTTGGAAAAATGCACCAGATGACAATTATTCGATACCACCTTTGATTTTTTCTTCTAAAAGCAATATTTATCACACTTTCAATAATGGTATTACGATCATAGGTACTTTGGAATGGGAAAAGATTAATAATCCCCATATTATTGATACAGACGGAATATGGAGTAATTTTAAATATTATAAAAAAGATCTTCAAACCTATATCTGGCATACCGAAGGTTTTTTGATAAGTTTTAATTCAAGAAAAAAGCCAGATGTAAAACCTATTCCGGATGAAATTATTATAGATGACGAACAAATTGATTCGGGCATCATTTTAAAACCTGCAAATGGATCTAATTTGTATAGTGATTTGTTTCCGTACATCTATGTTTCCGGTTGGCCAAAAATATCAAATGCAGAAAAAAAAGGAAACTTTTTTGGTTATATCGGTACCAATAGCAGCCCGCCAGTTCCTACTTTTTACGATCAGTTGAAAGCTTTAAAAACCTCCGGGAACAGACTCGGAATGCAAAATGAAGCAATTGCTTTTTTAGAAGGAAATTCACCATATCAAAACCAGTATATTTCACAAATAAACAAACAAAAAAGCTTTATTGGTTCTTTTGCAGCATTATACAATCATCTTGAAACAACAAAATCGAAGGATAATGACGTTATTTTGGTTTGCAGTTTCTTAAAAACAGATGTAACTTCATTGGTTGGTTATTTCAAATCAACAGCATATATTGAATTAAAACAACGATTTTGGTTTTCGTATTTTGCGTTATTGATCGAAATGGGTTATAGCACCAGCAATTTTGCAAACATTATAAAAACGCTGACTATTTGTAATTTCTTAGAAATCGTTTTTAGTCATCTAAATGCAAAGGCAACGGTTACAGTTTTAGAGAAAGAAACCTTGTTTAATTTGTTTCATGCAACAATACTTTTAGATCAGGATATTTTTCCGTTACCGGGATATTCTCAGTCACCTCCACAAGCTCCAACTCCTGCTATATTACCGTATGCAATTGGCAATTTGCAATTGGTAAAATACAAATTGCTGCGTTATGAAATGGGCGAATTAGCCCATATTACAAGTGTAATGCCTGGCGAAAAAAGAAAAGTAGTAAACCGAAAACTGGATCGTATAACCGATAAAGAACAAATTACAACTTATAACGAAAGCATTTCTGATCATAAAACGAACGAAAAGAGTAATGATTTTAGCAAAGAATTATGGAAAGCTATTGCCGAAACTACCCATACCAGCAATTATCCTGATCCTGGTTTGGTATCGACTTATGGGCCGCCTACGAACATTACTGTAATGGGTTCTTATACCAAAGCTCAAACCACGCAAACACCCGAAAAAAAACAAATTACCCTATATGCAAAAAAAGTACTTAACCTAACTACACAACGCATCGCTGAAAAGATAAACAAAGTACGATCCCACACCCAATTGAAAGAATTAGAAGATACTGCCACAAGTATTTTGGACAACTCAAATGGCAAAGATCCTGCTTATGGCATGTATTGCTGGTTAAACAAAGTCTATAAAGCTAAGGTTGTAAACTATGGCAACAGAATGCTTTTTACCTTTTTGATTCCAGATCCTGCTGCAAATTATATTGCGCAAACTAAGATTATTGAAGGCAATAATCTAACCGAACCACTTTCGCTCGCACAACAAAACATAAATACCTATCAGGATATAACACCGGATAATTATTTGGCTTTATGCCAATATTACCAACTCAAAACATTCCCGATTGCTCCTAATACACAGCTTGTTATTTCGGATATCATGCAGCTGGGCGAAAGCAAATTAATACCTATTCCTAAAGGATATGAAGCATCAAAAGCTACTATTAGTTATGCTTTTGGTGAAGGTAATGCAATGGCTGTAGTCAATGGATTTATTGGCAAAAGCAGTTTTACTTTTGATCAGTCCAAAGGAAACACAGGCACACAAGGTTTTGACCTGAATAAGGAACAAATTAACATTGCTGTCGGGATTGTTTCCAGCAACGTTATTACGATGTCGCCTCCTTCTGCAGCAATCGATTTTCAATTATCCGTTGAAATAATTTGTTTGCTAAATGCCGAAAATCTGTTGAGTTGGCAAATTTCAATTTACCAGCTTATTAGTTCGGCTTACGCTGAGCAATATGCAGTTTACAACCAAAAAAGTAATGCAGCAAATGGTAAAGAAGAAAGAGTGAACCCCTTGAAAGATTATCTAATTGTAAAACAAGAACTCGAAAAAGGAGTGCGTCAACAATTACGAAATCATATTATCAGTACTATAGGATTGCCTTCGAATTTTGATGAAGAAAAGGCTTCTCCCGAAATAGATTACAACTATCCTGAAAATGCCCAATATATTAATTCGGCTCTGGAGTGGAACGAGATGACATATACTTTTTTGGATAAATATGACAGCCAAAACGCATTGTTTGCAGTCTCATCACTTTCACCTGATTATTTTTCAGGTTTTCTAAAAGCAGCTTATGCGAGAGTAACTATTCCGGTAACTCCCCATTATAATCAAGGATTTCTCTATTTTTTAAGTACCGGAATAGTTTGGTCGCCAGCCGATAATTTTGCGCCTTGTTTTGATGATTCTCTGTTAGAGAACAATACAAGCACAGATCAGGCTACTATAGTTCTGGAACTTAAAAATGTGTTTAAACGGCCAAATCAGCCAGAAAAAACAATAGATTCCTGGGAAGTGGTAATTCCGACTTCCATGCAAATGTTACAAAAAAGTAATTCATTAAAAATTCATAACTATGATTAATTCTAATTTTAATCTGTATCCTATTAGTGCCCCGGTAGGATCAATCATTGCTTTTGCGGGTCAGGTAGCATCATATGCACAATCAACAGACAATCCTCAACCGTTTATTACTCAGCCCATTGAAGCTTTTGGATGGATGTTGTGTGACGGATCATCACTTAACGCCAGTCAATATCCGGAATTATATGCCGCTTTGGGTAATTTATATGGCACAAAAGGCAGCGGAAATGACCTGACCTTTAATTTACCCGATTTAAGAGGGCAGTTTCTAAGAGGCATTGGCACAGATAAGGCCAGTAATGAAAATAGAACAGCAGCGGAAAATGGTCAGACAAATGGCATAGGTTCAACCCAAAAAGATGCCTTGCAAACACATGTGCATACTTATAGCGAGCCTACGGGTGCAGCTCCGGGTAATTCAGGACCCGCTTTTGCTGCTGTAAATCCAAAAGCTTTAACAGGAACCCCAACCGATGAACCTGCTCAACAACCCCCTGTAAATGTCAGTGAGTTTGAAACCCGCCCGACGAATGTATTTGTAAATTATTTGATAAAATATACATATCAGTTACCCAGAACTGTAGGTAATGTAAACTTTACACAACCGAAGTACTAGCCCACCATAAACCAAAATAACGAACTTTAAGATGAAGTCTATAAGAAACATATATATGTGTTTGGTTCACGAAAACCAGGATTGCATCATCGATCTGGTGCGTAACCTAAGTTATTTAGATCCGGATTCAAGAATAATACTTTATAATGGAGGAACCAATACAGCGCTATTTGATAATTTTCCTTTTGAGCGATATAATGTAATTATTTATCCGGAGCCTAAACCTCTAAAATGGGGCTGGCTTCACGATTTTGCCATTGATTGTATGGAATATGCCATAATGCATCTGGATTTTGATTTGATAACCGTTGTCGATTCAGATCAATTGTTGTGTGGCAAAAATTATTCGGCTTATGTGGCAGATACTTTTCATAATAACCCGGGGCTTGGTATGCTCGGACAGATCGCAACCCGAATTGATGCAGATACTAAGATCGATCCTGCTATCACGGCTTATGCCGAAAAAGAGTTATGGCGGCCATTACTGGAAAATCTTCCAAATGGCAGAGAAGCTTTTTTGCATTGGACATTTTGGCCTTCAACTGCTTTTACTAACGTGGCAGCAGTTGATTTGGTTCGTCTCTTTAGAACCAATTTAGAATTACACGCTATTTTGGAAAGAACCAAAATATGGGCCAGCGAAGAAATTCTATTGCCCACTTTGACCATTGCATTGGGCTATACCATAGTCGAAAATGCTTGTGTATATGATTTTGTAAAATATCGTGCTTCTTATACAACTATTGACATTCAACAAGCTATTGAAAAAGAAAATACTTTTTGGATTCATCCCGTCGAGCGGAAAATTAATAACGTAAATCGAATCTATATTCGTAATGCTTTTGAAAATTATATCAGTGATTCCTATTTTCATTCTTCTATTCGTTTGAAATCCTTAATAAATAATATTAAAGAAAAAGTAAATCCTATTGAAGGTTGGTTAGAAGAAGATGAAATAGAATTATTAGCTACAGTTTGTTATACAAAAGCGCAAACAAAAAAGATTCCTATATTGGTTGAAATAGGAAGTTATTGCGGCAAAGCTACTGCTGTAATGGCACTGGCAGCAAAAGAAATTAATAAAAAATCAAAACTATTTGCCATAGATGATTTTACTGGTCGATTGGGTGCTGAAGATCTCAAAGTAATTTCTTATCCGCCTAGTTTTCAAAAATTTCAGCAAACATTACAGCAAACAGAAATAAGTAATGACGTTATTATTATAAAGAACACACCTTCTTTGGTTAATTCCCGGGAAGAAATCGCCAGGCTAATAATAGATAACTCACCTGCTCATGATGTAGATGTCTTGTTGATAGATGGTTTACATGATTATGCCAACGTCGCTAGAGATTTTTATAATTATGAAAGACATTTAATTCCCGGTAGCATTTTATTATTTCATGATTATGAAACAGTATTTCAGGGAGTAACTCATTTTGTAAACGAATTAATTTATACGGGAAATTATCAATTTTTAGGCAAAAGAAATAGTTTGATCGCATTAAAAATGGTCCAAAAACCTACTTTACAAACACTAAAATCAAGCATCAAAATTGCCAATAAGGAAACTATCCCTGATAAAAAAGAACCATTAGTTTCGTGCATTATGCCAACCTTTGACCGATCTGAGTTTATATTGAATGCTATTAACCAGTTTCTGAATCAGGATTATCAAAACAAAGAGCTTATTATTATAGATGACAGTCCGGTTTCAATTGCTCCTTTAGTACCAGAATCAGCAATAATTAAATAAATTTATTTAAATGAAAAACTAGATTTGGGAAGCAAACGCAACCTGGCTTGCGAAAAGGCAAAAGGTGAAATTATTATTCATCTGGATGATGATGATTTTTATACTTCAGATTGGATACAGAAACAAGTATCATTTTTGATAGAAAAGAAATTAGAAATTACGGGACTTGCTTCTCCTCTCTTCTACAATAAAAGCGAAGATAATTTTTGGCAATATCTATATCCGGAAAAAGATAAACCATGGGTATATGGAGCTACTTTATGTTATACTAAAGAATTTTGGAAAATCAATCCTTTTCCGCCAACCCATTGTGGAGAAGATAATGCTTTTGTCTGGAATAAAAACGTAAAAAAAATACTTCCACACGATGCTGTTACATCTTATTTAGGACAAATACATGCCAAAAATACCAGTCCTAAACAAATAGTGCACAAGCGTTGGCAAAAATTAGAAAATGATGAACTCGTTAATACAATTTTAGCTTCTCATCAAATCAAGAGTTCTGTCTGATCTATCAAAATGTTGAAATATTAAAAAGTGAGCTCATGTTGATCATGCTAATTTTTAATAGGGTTTTTAATAATCAATAACTATTAGATTATCTGATACTTGCCACTACTTATTAAATATCAAAGCCTGAAAATAGATTTTCAGGCTTTTTTGTAATTCGGAAAATTAGTGTTTCAATTTTAAGAAATACAAAAGAGCATGTATTTTCATATGATTCTTCTCAAGCATTTGACAGAAACGATTTTTTCCTAATAGATTAGAAGTAAAAAATTGTATGTAATTAACTTTGAAATACTATCATAAAATATTTATTAGCAAAAAAAAACTTCAATTAGCAAAGCCAATTGAAGTTTTTAGTACTCAGAGCGGGACTTGAACCCGCACGAACATTGCTGTTCACTGGATTTTAAGTCCAGCGTGTCTACCAATTTCACCATCCGAGCATTATATGTGGTACCTCCAGGGATCGAACCAGGGACACATGGATTTTCAGTCCATTGCTCTACCATCTGAGCTAAGGTACCTTACATTTACCAATCATACGAAAAGTAAAAGTTAGAATAAAAAACCCCATTCGTTAGAATAGGGTTTTTCAAAGAAAGGCGACGACATACTCTCCCACATAACTGCAGTACCATCTGCGCAGGCGGGCTTAACTACTCTGTTCGGGATGGGAAGAGGTGAGCCCCGCCGCAATAACCACCTTAAGGTTGTTAGTCTAAAGTCACAAGTCTTAAAGTACAAAAGTCTTTTGACTTTATGACTTTAATCTTTCGACTTAAAGACTGCTCGCGTCGAGCAAATATCTTAACATACTGAGATAAAGAAAAGTATTTTTATTTATTATTTTTAGAAAGTTTCTTCCTCCCGTCTTTTGGACGGGAGGAAAAGGGTGTACATAAGCTTACGGATTATTAGTACTACTCGACTATGACATTACTGCCTTTACATCTATAGCCTATCAACGTGGTCATCTTCCACGATCCTTAAAAGAAATCTCATCTTGTGGTGGGTTTCGCGCTTATATGCTTTCAGCGCTTATCCCTTCCAAACGTAGCTACTCTGCGGTGCCCCTGGCGGGACAACAGATACACTAGAGGTTTGTCCAATTCGGTCCTCTCGTACTAGAATCAGATCCACTCAAATTTCTAACGCCCACAGTAGATAGAGACCGAACTGTCTCACGACGTTCTGAACCCAGCTCGCGTGCCACTTTAATGGGCGAACAGCCCAACCCTTGGGACCTTCTCCAGCCCCAGGATGTGACGAGCCGACATCGAGGTGCCAAACCCCCCCGTCGATATGAGCTCTTGGGGGAGATCAGCCTGTTATCCCCGGCGTACCTTTTATCCTTTGAGCGATGGCCCTTCCATGCGGAACCACCGGATCACTATGCTCTACTTTCGTACCTGATCGACCTGTATGTCTCTCAGTCAAGCTCCCTTATGCCATTGCACTCTACGCACGGTTACCAAGCGTACTGAGGGAACCTTTAGAAGCCTCCGTTACTCTTTTGGAGGCGACCACCCCAGTCAAACTACCCACCAAGCAATGTCCCCCGCAAAACGGGGTTAGGCCTCAGATAAACAAAGGGTTGTATTTCAACAATGACTCCACAACGCCTGGCGACGCCGCTTCAAAGTCTCCAACCTATCCTACACATCATTTATCCAAGGTCAATACTAAGCTATAGTAAAGGTGCACAGGGTCTTTTCGTCCCACTGCGGGTAAACGGCATCTTCACCGTTACTACAATTTCACCGAGCTCATGGCTGAGACAGTGTCCAGATCGTTACACCATTCGTGCAGGTCGGAACTTACCCGACAAGGAATTTCGCTACCTTAGGACCGTTATAGTTACGGCCGCCGTTTACTGGGGCTTCAATTCAATGCTTCTCCGAAGATAACATCTCCTCTTAACCTTCCAGCACCGGGCAGGTGTCAGGCCCTATACTTCATCTTACGATTTTGCAGAGCCCTGTGTTTTTGATAAACAGTCGCCTGGACCTCTTCACTGCGGCCCTGTATTGCTACAGGGCGACCCTTCTCCCGAAGTTACGGGTCTATTTTGCCTAATTCCTTAGCCATGAATCTCTCGAGCACCTTAGGATTCTCTCCTCAACTACCTGTGTCGGTTTACGGTACTGGTACTAATTACCTGAAGTTTAGAGGTTTTTCTTGGAAGCCCTTAGGCGCACTATCTCTTTGTCCGAAGACGCCGAGTACTATCGTATTTCCCCAAGACGCGTGGATTTGCCTGCGCATCTTATAGGTAGGTACTTCAACGAACTATTCCGTCAGTTCGCGGCGCTTTCATCACTCCGTCACCCCATCACAGTAATTAGTAGTACGGGAATATTAACCCGTTGGCCATCGACTGTCCCTTTCGGGTTCGCCTTAGGACCAGACTAACCCACAGCTGATTAGCATAGCTGTGGAAACCTTAGTTTTTCGGTGTGCGGGTTTCTCGCCCGCATTATCGTTACTTATGCCTACATTTTCTTTTCCAGCCGGTCCAGCATACCTGACGATACACCTTCAACCCTGCTGGAATGCTCCCCTACCACTTAGAGTAAACTCTAAATCCATAGCTTCGGTAATACGCTTATGCCCGATTATTATCCATGCTCGTCCGCTCGACTAGTGAGCTGTTACGCACTCTTTAAATGAATGGCTGCTTCCAAGCCAACATCCTAGCTGTCTGGGCAGACAAACCTCGTTCTTTCAACTTAGCGTATATTTGGGGACCTTAGCTGATGGTCTGGGTTCTTTCCCTCTCGGACTTGGACCTTAGCACCCAAGCCCTCACTGTTATGAAACATTATATAGCATTCGGAGTTTGTCAGGAATTGGTAGGCGGTGAAGCCCCCGCATCCAATCAGTAGCTCTACCTCTATATAACTTTACGCATAACGCTGCACCTAAATGCATTTCGGGGAGTACGAGCTATTTCCGAGTTTGATTGGCCTTTCACCCCTACCCACAGGTCATCCGAAGACTTTTCAACGTCAACCGGTTCGGACCTCCACACTGTGTTACCAGCGCTTCATCCTGCCCATGGGTAGATCACACGGTTTCGCGTCTAACACTACTGACTAAAGCGCCCTATTCAGACTCGCTTTCGCTACGGATCCGTGGCTTAACCACTTAACCTTGCCAGCAACGTTAACTCGTAGGCTCATTATGCAAAAGGCACGCCGTCACCCCACGAAAGGGCTCCGACCGCTTGTAAGCGTATGGTTTCAGGATCTATTTCACTCCGTTATTCACGGTTCTTTTCACCTTTCCCTCACGGTACTGGTTCACTATCGGTCTCTCAGGAGTATTTAGCCTTAGCGGATGGTCCCGCCAAATTCAGACAGGGTTTCACGTGCCCCGCCCTACTCAGGATACCACTATCTATTATACTCGTTACCCATACGGGACTATCACCCTCTTTGGTGTCGCTTTCCAGCAACTTCCGGTTCCTTGTACATAAAATATCGTGGTCCTACAACCCCAGAATTGCCGTAACAACACTGGTTTGGGCTAATCCGCGTTCGCTCGCCACTACTTACGGAATCACTTTTGTTTTCTTCTCCTCCGCCTACTTAGATGTTTCAGTTCAGCGGGTTTGCCCACCTATCGGTGTACTATGTCTTCAACATAGTGGGTTGCCCCATTCAGGTATCTACGGATCAATCGGTGTGTGCCCGTCCCCGTAGCTTTTCGCAGCTTATCACGCCTTTCATCGCCTCTGAGAGCCAAGGCATCCCCCATACGCCCTTATTTTGCTTATTGTACCAATCATAAATTAATATGACCGTTTTTTTTTGTCTTTTATTACTCGTATCGCTACTCATAACAAAAAACGCTTTCTACTTTTTATTATTTTCTTATCTCAATATGTCAATGAACTTTACGGGCTTCGCGCTTTACGCACTAGGCTTTAAGCTTACAGCCTATGGCTTATAGCTTTTTGTGGAGAATAACGGAGTCGAACCGTTGACCTCCTGCGTGCAAGGCAGGCGCTCTAGCCAGCTGAGCTAATCCCCCTTTTTAATTAAAAATTAAAAATCGTGAATTAAAAATTATGAACTTTTTGATTCTTAATCTTTCAACTTCTAAAATTTCCTTTTTTTTAAGTTTGCAGTCTTTTTAGTTTGTTGTTTTTTCTTATAACTTACAATTCATAATTTATAATCAACAATTTAAAAAGTAGTCCCGGGCAGACTCGAACTGCCGACCCCTACATTATCAGTGTAGTACTCTAACCAGCTGAGCTACGAGACTCTGTTTTACTTAAAATTTAGTATTTGAACTAACAGCAAGAGTAATGAAATTTTGTGATTCAGAACCTTCAAGATTAACATCTTTTTTCCCCATCGTGCATTACTGCTAACAATTGGGGCTCTAGAAAGGAGGTGTTCCAGCCGCACCTTCCGGTACGGCTACCTTGTTACGACTTAGCCCTAGTTACCAGTTTTACCCTAGGCAGCTCCTTGCGGTCACCGACTTCAGGCACCCCCAGCTTCCATGGCTTGACGGGCGGTGTGTACAAGGCCCGGGAACGTATTCACCGGATCATGGCTGATATCCGATTACTAGCGATTCCAGCTTCACGGAGTCGAGTTGCAGACTCCGATCCGAACTGTGACCGGTTTTATAGATTCGCTCCTGGTCGCCCAGTGGCTGCTCTCTGTACCGGCCATTGTAGCACGTGTGTAGCCCAAGGCGTAAGGGCCGTGATGATTTGACGTCATCCCCACCTTCCTCACAGTTTGCACTGGCAGTCTTGTTAGAGTTCCCGACATGACTCGCTGGCAACTAACAACAGGGGTTGCGCTCGTTATAGGACTTAACCTGACACCTCACGGCACGAGCTGACGACAACCATGCAGCACCTTGTAAATTGTCTTGCGAAAGTTCTGTTTCCAAAACGGTCAATCTACATTTAAGCCTTGGTAAGGTTCCTCGCGTATCATCGAATTAAACCACATGCTCCACCGCTTGTGCGGGCCCCCGTCAATTCCTTTGAGTTTCATTCTTGCGAACGTACTCCCCAGGTGGGATACTTATCACTTTCGCTTAGCCACTGAGTTTGCACCCAACAGCTAGTATCCATCGTTTACGGCGTGGACTACCAGGGTATCTAATCCTGTTCGCTACCCACGCTTTCGTCCATCAGCGTCAATCCATTAGTAGTAACCTGCCTTCGCAATTGGTATTCCATGTAATCTCTAAGCATTTCACCGCTACACTACATATTCTAGTTACTTCCTAATAATTCAAGTTTAACAGTATCAATGGCCGTTCCACCGTTGAGCGATGGGCTTTCACCACTGACTTATTAAACCGCCTACGGACCCTTTAAACCCAATGATTCCGGATAACGCTTGGATCCTCCGTATTACCGCGGCTGCTGGCACGGAGTTAGCCGATCCTTATTCTTACGATACCGTCAAGCTGCTTCACGAAGCAGTGTTTCTTCTCGTATAAAAGCAGTTTACAATCCATAGGACCGTCATCCTGCACGCGGCATGGCTGGATCAGGCTTGCGCCCATTGTCCAATATTCCTCACTGCTGCCTCCCGTAGGAGTCTGGTCCGTGTCTCAGTACCAGTGTGGGGGATCTCCCTCTCAGGACCCCTACCCATCGTAGCCTTGGTAAGCCGTTACCTTACCAACTAGCTAATGGGACGCATGCTCATCTTTTACCGTTGTGACTTTAATATAATCCCGATGCCGAGTCTATATACTATGAGGTATTAATCCAAATTTCTCTGGGCTATCCCTCTGTAAAAGGTAGATTGCATACGCGTTACGCACCCGTGCGCCGGTCTCTGCTTCCGAAGAAACATACCCCTCGACTTGCATGTGTTAAGCCTGCCGCTAGCGTTCATCCTGAGCCAGGATCAAACTCTTCATCGTATATTGTGTGCTCTAATTAATTAAAGCTAATTATTATCGATGCTTCTCTATCGGTTCTTCTCGAATCTCGCGATTCCTTTACTCTTATTCTTTTGCTCTAACATCTCTGTTAAAGCGGCTGTCAATTCAATATGTCTACGAACGTGTCTTTCAATCTTGTTTCGCTTGTGTTTCAAAGCGGGTGCAAAAGTACACACTAAATTTACATTTGCAACAATTTTCAACGAGTTTTTTCAATCTTTTTTAAGACTTTTTTCTAACTTTCTGATAACACAACATTTAACTCTTATCTTTTTTTTAAAGTTTAAAAGAAATTTCCTACTATCGTTGCTTTTTTGATAAATTCACTATTTATAAAAAAGGAGTTTATGCGAATTATATACCTTTATCTATTGTTTAATATCACCTTTTGATACTTAGGACTTGCAAATGATTTTCTTTACTATCTTCAAATTCTTATTTTGAGGTAATATTCTTCACAGAAACTCAATTTAGAAAAAACACCTCTTTATATAAGAGCACTGTTGTTCTTTTTAATTCATTATTATTAGAAGATCTTTTTGAGTTCAATTCCATTCAAAATGGTTTTACCCGTTTTCTTTTTGAAATCAACCTGAATTCCCTTTCCGTCTTTTACATAAACAGTCGTTTTCATGCTGACCGCTTTTTCTGGTTCTAAATAATTATTGTTTCCAAAATCCTCCAGAAATAATTTACCATTAACGAGAACATCAAAAATTCGGAATGCTTTTTCTTCTTTCTGGGTTTTCTCAACTAAATTATATGCCAATGCTTCTCTGGTGTTTCCTGTTATAAATTCGGCAAAATAAAGTGTCAGTTCGTATTTTCCATTCGGAACATCAAAATTAAACGCTTCTATATCTTCTCTTTGGGTTTGGTAAATAGGATCATTTTCTGTTCCTATAATCAATTTATTGGTTCCATATGGAATTGAAGGGTTTCCAGGCAACTTATAAACGTTCCCTCCAACATACCCCCAACCTCCTTTTTGATAAGATTGTTCCGGAAGCCAATTTTGATGTGTTAATTCATCTGTATATTCTCTTTTGTCTCCTAAACTTACACGAATGCTTTCAAAAGGAAATTTGCTGCTGTTTAAATTTGGAGCATAAAGTGTAAAATGGATCGACGCAAAATCTTTTACATTTTCATTTGCTGTCGAATAAGCTTCAATCAAATTCTGTCCATTTTTAAATGGAACATTAAAAATAGCAGAACCTTCTTTAACCGGCAGACTTCCTAAATTTTGTCCGTTTATTTTTAGTGTAACTTCAGTTTCATTTGAAAAAACCTCCAGATTTTCATAATAAACAGTATCATTTTCAGAAGTTAAAATCCCGGAACGATTCACCCAATTTTTAGATCCAATGGTCACAATAGGTTTTTTGGATAATCTTGCCTGATAAAAATAATAAGCATCTTTCGGAATTCTGTCCCATGAAATTACACCTTTATTATTCATGTGAGGCCAGCTTTCTGAACGTCCTTCGGAATTAAATTCAACCAGATTCCAAATTGCTCCTCCGGCAACATAATCCAGATTCTCGATTGCATTTAGATAATGTTTATGGTAGAGCATCGCATAATCCATCGTTTTATCAAATCTTTCCGGATTTTTAGTACGCATTCTTCTGTCTGCATCAGCGCCAAATTCTGTTATTACCATAGGTTTTCCCGGCAATAGTTTATGATGTTTTTCTAAAAACGTTTCCAGACCTGCAAACGTGCCGCTGTACCATCCAGGATATAAATTCCAGCCTACAACCATCGGAATTTTAGTTAAACCGACTCTATTATATAAATCAAAATCACCATGGTTGGGAAGCATTGTATATCGCGTAGGATCTTCCTGCCTTGTTACATCTTCCAGTTTTTGAGCCAATTCTGCAACATGCTGGTAATACAATTTTCTTTCTTCGGATTTTTGATCGTATCTCGGGCGTAATAATATTTCATTCATATAAGCCCAAACTATAACACTTGGATGATTGAAATTTTGACGAATCATTTCTTTTTGCATTTGCAGACTATTTGCCTCAAAAGCCGGTGTTTCTGTAATTCTGTTGACTTCCGGTGTTTCGACCATTGCCAATAATCCTAGTCTGTCGCAAGTTTCTAAAACAGATTGATCCTGCGGATAATGTGACACGCGAACAAAATTTCCGCCCATGTCTTTAATCAATTGCATATCATTTTCGGCTAAAGCGTCCGGCAAAGCATTGGCTAAATCTTTATAATCCTGATGACGGTTTGCTCCAATTAATTTTGTTGGTTTTCCATTTAAAATAAAACCTTTATCGGCAGTAAATTCAAACCATCTGAATCCGACAGGAGCAGAAAACTGATCTAATTGTTCTTTCGTTTTTTTATCTAAAATTATTGAAACGACTTTATACAAATAAGGATTTTCCGGCGACCATAATTTGGGATTCTGAATGTTATTCGAAAACTGTTTAAAATCAATTTTTGAATTTGCTTTTATTTTTATATCCGAAATTATATTTGAGATTTCTTTATTTTCAGCATCATATAAAGTCGTAGAAATCTTTAATTGTTTGGAGAGATTTGATTTATTTTCAACTATTCCTTTTATCTGAAATTTTGCAGATGAAGCCGAAACATCCGGCGTGGTAACAAAAACACCGTCTGAAGCCAGATTATCATTGTCAAAATGAATTTCATTTGAAGCAACCAGATAAACGTCGCGGTAAATACCTCCGTAAAAAGTAAAATCAGCCTCTAATGGCGGAATATCTTCATTGTGGCTATTGTCCACTTTTACTACAATTTCGTTTCCTTTTTCAGGATTTTCAAACTGAAGAAATTTATTTATAGCAAAACTGAATGCGTTATAACCGCCAATATGAGATCCCACTTTTTTTCCGTTAATATATACTTCTGCTATTTGGCTTGCACCTTCAAAATAAAGATAAACTGATTTGTTTTTCCAGCCAGGATTTACAAAAACAGTCTTTTTATACCAGCCTTCTCCCCTGTAATATCCCCATTGATCATCCATAACATCCTGCGTGTTCCAGCTGTGAGGCAAATTAACTTCTTGCCAATCCAGATTTTTCTCTTTCTCTGAATCTGCTATCGTGGATTTCCCTTTATGGAATTGCCAATTTGAATTTATCGATTGTTTTACTTTTTCCTGTCCTAAAACTGATTTGAAGAAAAGTAATGTGACGATAAGGATAATCTTTTTATGAATCATTTGGTTTTAATTAGTTGTTTTTATCAATCAACAGTCACACTATTAATAATAAAAAAAGATGGATTATATAAAATTTCAGAAAACAGAAAATCAATTACCAAAACACAAATACAGCATCATTTTAGGGTAAACGATCAAATAATTTAGAAAACAATGATACAAAATATTTCATTATTTAAAATCGACTTGCTGTAAATCAGCCCCAAAACAAGCAGTAAAAGACAATTTTTATACCAAAATCAGATTTTTTTTTACGCCACATCCCAAAAGCGTTATTGTTTAAAGCTTTTAAGTGTCTTCAAAGGAAAAAATGAGACAAAAAAAATCCAAATCCCAATCGTTAAATTGGGATTTGGATTTTTCTATATTAGAATTTATTTATCTGATTAATCCAGAATAAAACTCACACTTACATTTGCTGTAACTTCGATTTCGCCAATTGCTAAAGTTTCGTTTGCAGCTCCGGCATTGCTATCCATCGCCATTGATTTCATTGCAGCATACATAGGCTGTGGGTGATAAACCTGAGTATTATCTGAAATCGTATAAGCTTTACCAACTTTTTGACCTAAAACAGAAACATAATCTTCTGCTTTAGATTTAGCATCTTTTATGGCTAATTTACGTGCTTCTGTTTCAAGTTGTGTTAATTTAGAGGTTTCAAAAGAAACTCTGTCAATACGGTTAATTCCTTGCTGAACCAAACCTTCCATTAATTCATCATATTTAGATAAATCTTTTAATACAATTTCTACTGTTTGAGTAGCATTATAGCTGGTTTTCTTTTTCTCATAATCATATTGCGGATTAAGAGCGACTTGTTTTGTTTTGAAATCTGCTGTAGGAACATTCATTTTTTTGATGAATTTTAAAACAGCGTCCATTTTTTCGTCGTTTTGTTTTTTGACATCTTTAGCATTATTCCCTTTCGTTTCAACAGTAGCTGAAATACAAACCTGATCTGGTGCTACTTTTACTTTTCCTTCTCCGTTTACGTTGATTTGAGGTATTTGTTTGATTTCCTGGCCGTAAGACATAGTCATAAACATGATTGTTAAAAATAATACTAATTTTTTCATTTCTGTTATATTTAAGTTATTTGATAGTGACTTTTCAAAAGTTGTGCCAGTATTATAATTTTCCCAATTTAGCCATTACAAAAAGTATAAAAATAGGAATTGCCAATAATACAACCATTAAAGTATGATCAACAAATAATGAAGGTTCTTTTATTAGTGTTATCAAATAACCGCCAATTGCACCTCCAAAATGCGCCGTGTGACCAATATTATCATTTTTAGCACGCATTCCGTAAATAGAATACAATAAATACAATATCCCAAATAAATAAGCCGGTATCGGAATCACAAAAAATATTCCCAACATCATATCCGGCTGCAGTAAAATTGCCGAATATAAAACGCCCGTTACCGCTCCGGAAGCTCCAACGGCACGATAACTATAATCGTTTTTATGAAATAACATAGTCAGTAAACTTCCAAAAATCAAACTTCCAAAATAAATTAAAACGAAAGAAATTGTTCCCAGCCATTCAATTACGACTGGCGCAAAAAACCAAAGCGTTAACATATTAAACACCAAATGCATCATGTCAACGTGTAAAAAACCAGACGAAACCATTCTTATTTGTTCTCCTGAACGAATGCTTCCTACATGAAATTCGTATTTTCTAAAAAAAGAAAGATCATTAAAACCTTTGTAGCTAATCAAAGCATTAGCTACTATAATCCCAACTAAAATGGTATTCATAAAAAATAATTATTGTGAATTGTAAATATAGTCATTCTTAAAGATATGTTAGCGTTAAACCAAAATATCGCTCATTATTCATTTTTGCTTTATATTTGTAAAAAAATTTTACATGCAATTTCTCGCTTATATAATAGCCTATCCTTTTCTTTGGCTTATTTCTATTCTTCCTTTTCGGGTATTTTATTGGTTTTCTGATTTCGTTTATTTTATTATTTACAGAATTGTTGGTTATCGTAAAAAAGTCGTAAGAGAAAATCTTGCGCTGACTTTACCACATTTAAGTGATGCAGAAAGAAAAGAAATAGAGAAGAAATTTTATCACCATATGTGCGATATGTTTCTGGAAATGATTAAAACGATGAGCATTACTCCGGAAGAAATGGAAAAAAGATTTACTATTACTAATATGGATCTTTTTCATGAATATGAAAACAAAGGCAAAAGTGTTGTTTTGGTAGCTTCACATTATGCGAGCTGGGAATGGCTTTTAACCCTTAATAAAAGAATGTTATTTAACGGAATTGGCGTTTACAAAAAAATAGCAAATCCGTATTTTGATAAATTAGTTCGAAGAATACGCTCGAAATACGATGCTGATTTGGTTGAAACCAGAAAAGCAATTCCGTTGATGGCACAAAATCAGCGTGACGGAATTTTAAGTCTTTACGGTTTAGCAAGCGATCAATCGCCTAAACTGGACCGAATTTTTCATTCGATGAAATTTATGGGAATCGAAGTTCCGGTACATACGGGAGCCGAAATGCTGGCTAAAAAATATGATTTAAGCGTTATTTTTATAAAGGTGAAAAAAGTAGGAAGAGGTTATTACGAAGCGACAATTGTACCGATTGCCGATAATCCTAAAGAATTTGAAAATTTTGAAATTACCGAAAAATATCTGAGAGAAGTCGAAAAACAAATTTACGAAGCTCCTGAATATTATTTATGGACTCACAAAAGATGGAAACATCGAGTTGAGAAATAATTCATAAAAAAGCAAAAAGTCCAAAGAAGTAATTACTTTTTTGGACTTTTTGCTTTCGTGTAAAGCCTTCTTAAATTAAAACACGCTATTTTACTGATAAAAAAATAGATCTTGATGGGTTTTTGTAATATTTTTTTTTGATGGGATCAAAATGATAAATTGCATAAACGACATACATTTGGAGTTAACTAAATACCATTCAAAAACCAAATCAAAATTAATTAGTCATGATTAAAAAAATACTTTTTACATTTTTAATAATATGCTTTTCAAATACCACTTTTGCCCAAAGTCCGAAGCGAGGAATTGCATACGGAAATAATTCTACTGCTGATTTACAGGCTTTAAAACCTGGTATTTCATGGTGGTACAATTGGGGATCATTACCAGAAAATGATGTTAACGCCAATTACGCCTCTCTTGGAGTTGAGTACATACCAATGATGTGGGGAAAAGTCAGTGATGCCGATCTTCAGGCTTTTATTGATAAAATAAAACCCGGAGCCAAATATTTACTTGCTTTTAATGAACCTAATTTTAATGATGGTGCACGATTAACACCACAAGACGCAGTAAATGCGTGGGTAAATGTAGAGAAAATCGCTGCTGCAAAAAATTTAGAGATCGTAAGTGCATCACCGGCGTATAATGATCCCAATAATAGTTATGGCAATATTAGCAGTCCAACTACATGGCATGATCAGTTTTTTCTTTTATGTCCAAATTGCAAAGTCGATTATATAGCTTTTCATACATATGATGATACTGCTGGTGCTGTAATTGGCGTTACAGGGCTTTTGAAAAAATACAATCGTCCGGTTTGGGTAACTGAATTTGCTAATAGAGTAATTCAAACTGCAGATCAGAAAACGGCTTTTATGAAAGATATTGTAACCAGTTTTGAAAACGATCCGGACATTTACAGATATTCCTGGTTTACCGGAAGGGTTCCAGCAGATTGGACAGATATGCAAGAAGGACAATTATTAAGTCCTGTAAGCGGTGTTTTGAGACCAATTGGCACTCAATATGTAAATGCTGCCTATACAACTAAAAAAATGGATGTTCCGGGACGAATTACTGCGAATAAACATTATCGCCGAAAAGGTACGGGGTTACAAAATACAACAGACGCAGGAACGGGCCAAAATGTATGTTTTGTTAGTGAAGGTGATTGGAATGAATTTATGTTGAATGTTGCCGATGCCGGAACTTATAAGCTGACTTTTAGACTTGCATCTGTGACAACTCCGGCAAAATTTGATATTTTAGTAAACAATGTTGTCGTTAAAACTGACGAAACTTTTCCTGCAACTGGCGGACTGCAAACTTACGGAGACAAAGTTGTAAACGGAATTACATTACCAAAAGGTGAAGTTTATTTGAAAATTAAATTCAAATCAAACGATGTGAATTTCAATTATATTGATGTTGCAACGGCAAATTTGGGCGTAAATGATCCAACGATTGAAAAAGACTTTTTTACCATTTATCCAAATCCAGTTAAAAGTCAGGCTACACTTCATATAAAATCAGCTTCGACAGAACCTTTGACTTTAAAAATTGTAGATATGAAAGGAACAACATGTTATTCTTCTGATTCTTATTATACAAATGAAGACATAAAAATTGGTGATAAACTTTCTACCGGAGTTTATATCGTAACAGCTTCTTATGGTACGGTTAAAAAATCATTGAAAATTATTAAAGAATAAGATTCATTTTTAGAATAAAAAAAAATACCTTTTTCATTAACGAAAGAGGTATTTTTTATGATGAATTGCTGAAATTAAATCCCGGCAATTGCTTTTATTTCATCTATAATTCGAAGTGCCAGAACATCTGCTTTTTCCTGAGACGGAGCTTCTGTATAAATACGAATAATTGGTTCTGTGTTTGATTTTCTTAAATGAACCCATTCTGTAGCAAAATCAATTTTTACACCATCAATCGTTGTGATATCTTCGTTTTTATATTTTTCGGTCATCGCAACAAGAATAGCATCAACATCAATTTGTGGTGTTAATTCAATTTTATTTTTGCTCATATAATATTCAGGATATGAAGCACGCAATGCCGAAACTGATATTTTTTTGTTTGCCAAATGTGTTAAGAATAAAGCAACACCAACCAAACTATCGCGACCGTAATGAGATTCCGGATAAATAATACCTCCGTTACCTTCACCGCCAATAATAGCGTTATTTTTTTTCATTAACTCCACTACATTTACTTCTCCAACTGCGCTGGCTTCGTATTTTCCGCCGTGAGCAACTGTTACATCACGCAAAGCACGAGAGGAAGACATGTTCGAAACTGTATTTCCAGGCGTTTTGCTTAGTACATAATCGGCGCAAGCCACTAATGTATATTCTTCACCAAACATTTCTCCGTCTTCGCAAATAAAAGCCAAACGATCTACATCCGGATCTACAACAACTCCTAAATCGGCTTTTTCTTTAACTACTAATTCCGAAATATCCGTTAAATGTTCTTTTAAAGGTTCTGGATTGTGAGGAAAATGTCCGTTTGGTTCGCAATATAATTTTACGACTTCAACGCCCATTAATTCTAACAATTTCGGAATAATAATTCCACCTGAAGAATTTACACCATCAACAACAACTTTAAATTTTGCTGCTTTTACAGCTTCAACATCAACCAAAGGCAAATTTAAAACCTCGTCGATATGAATATCCATATAAGCATCATTAATTGTAATTTCGCCCAAACTGTCTACATCCGAGAAATCGAAAGCTTCAGCATCAGCAATTTCAAGGATTTTTGCTCCTTCTGCCCCGCTTAAAAATTCTCCTTTTTCATTCAATAATTTTAAGGCATTCCATTGTTTTGGATTATGAGACGCTGTCAAAATAATTCCGCCATCTGCCTTTTCTAACGGAACAGCAACTTCTACAGTTGGCGTTGTCGAAAGTCCAAGATCGATTACATTAATTCCTAAACCTATTAAAGTATTTACAACAAGATTGTGAATCATCGGTCCAGAAATTCTGGCATCACGACCAATTACAACCGTTAATTTTTCTTTTGAAGTATTGTTTTTTAGAAAGGTTCCGTATGCCGATGCAAATTTTACAGCATCAACAGGAGTCAGGTTATCGCCTACTTTTCCACCGATTGTTCCTCGTATTCCTGAAATCGATTTTATTAAAGTCATTTTTGTGAGTTATGGTTACCAGTTACAAATATAGAAAAGTTACTAAGGTTCTAAGTTACTGAGATGCTAAGATTTTTAAAAAAAGTTACTAAGGTTCTAAGTTACTGAGATTCTAAGATTTTTCCCAGCGTTACTTAGTACTAAGAAGCTGAGTGGCTAAGATTTAAAAATAAATCAAAATGTTAAGATTATATTGCTAAGTATTATTATAAAATTGATCTAAAAAAGATTTCATACTTTTACTAAATAACTTAGGATTTTCACATCTCAGAATCTTAGTAACTTCAAAAAAAAGAAAACTTAGAATCTCAGTAACTTAGAACCTTAGCAACTTAAACAAAATGAACTTCCTAGCCCACATCTATTTATCCGGTGAGAACGATTTAATAAAAATCGGCAATTTTATGGCTGATGGCATTCGTGGGAAACAATTTGAACATTTTCCTGAAGATGTACAAAAGGGCATTATTTTGCACCGTTCTATTGATACTTATACAGATTCGCATGATATTTTTAGACAAAGTACCAAGCGTTTACACGAAAAATACCATCATTATGCCGGCGTGATTGTAGATATTGTTTACGATCATTTTTTAGCCAAAAACTGGACTAAATATTCGGATGAAAAACTGGAAGATTTCATTAATCGATTTTACAAATCATTACATGAAAATTATGATATCCTGACGGAGAAAACGCAAGGATTAATGCCTTATATGATCGAAAGAAACTGGCTTTTAAGTTATCAGACAGTCGAAGGCATTCATCAAATTTTGACACAAATGGATCGAAGATCCAAAAATATCTCTAAAATGCAATTTGCAAGCGAAGAATTAGTAGAGTTCTACGCTGAATTTGAAAAAGAATTTACACTCTTTTTTGAAGATATTAAAGAACATTCCAGACAAAAATTACTTTCCTTATAAAATTGAACTGATTTTATAAAACAATAATAGTATTTCGATATGAAAAAAATTACACTTTTACTTGGCTTTATTTCCATTTATTGTACTGCCCAACAAACTATAAAACCAACCGGATTAGTTACTACAAAAGCGATGGTTGTTTCGGCACGTCAGGAAGCTTCAAAAATTGGAGTTGAAATCATGCAAAAAGGCGGAAATGCTTTTGATGCAATGGTTGGTACCGAACTGGCTTTGGCTGTCGCTTTTCCTTTTGCAGGAAACCTTGGCGGCGGCGGATTTATGGTTTACAGAAAAGCAAATGGTGAAGTTGGATCTATAGATTATCGCGAAAAAGCGCCATTAGCAGCTACAAAAGATATGTTTCTTGATAAAGACGGAAATGTTATTCCCGGAAAAAGCACTCAGACTGCATTAGCGATTGGAGTTCCCGGAACGATTGCCGGAGTATTTGCCGTGCATAAAAAATTAGGTTCCCTGCCCATGTCTGAGATTTTAAAACCTGTTATTGCCCTTGCAGAAAGAGGCGTTGTTGTAACCGGAAAACAAGAAAAAAATATAAACGATTATCGTGCTTCTATTGTAAAAATAAACGGTGACAAAACACCTTTGGCAACGCTTTATAAAGAAAATGATACCATTAAATATCCTGAACTTGCCAATACGCTGAAACGAATTTTAAAAAACGGAAAAGACGAGTTTTACAAAGGCAAAACAGCAAAAATATTAGTTGATTATCTTCAGAAAAAAGGCGGAATTATCACGCTTAAAGATTTAGCAGGTTATGAAGCGAAATGGAGAACTCCGTTACAATTTGAATATAAAGATTTAAAGATAACATCAATGTCACCACCAAGCAGCGGTGGAATTTGTCTGGCACAAATCATGAAAATGATTGCGCCTTATGATCTTGCAAAAATGGGTCATAATACAGACCAGTCTATTCAGGTAATTGTTGAAGCTGAGAGAAGGGCTTACGCGGACAGAAGTCAGTTTTTAGGCGATCCGGATTTTGTTAAAATTCCAATTAAAGAATTATTATCCGATACGTATTTAAAGGATAGAATGTCAAGTTTTGATGTAAACAAAGCCAGTTTATCATCAGAAATAAAAGAAGGAAAAGTAACGTATAACGAAAGTACTGAAACTACCCATTATTCTATTGTAGACGCTCAGGGAAATGCCGTTGCAGCAACAACAACCCTTAATGACGGTTATGGTTCTAAATATTATTGTGCTGAATTAGGTTTCTTTTTGAACAATGAAATGGACGATTTTAGTGCAAAACCAGGATCTCCAAATATGTTTGGTTTAGTAGGAAATGAAGCCAATAGTATTGCACCGCAAAAACGAATGCTGAGTTCAATGACGCCAACAATTGTCGAGAAAAACGGAAAACTGTTTATGGTTCTAGGTTCGCCGGGCGGATCAACGATTATTACAACCGTATTACAAGCAATATTAAATGTTTACGAATATAATTTAAGCATGCAGGAAGCCGTAAATGCTCCACGTTTTCATCATCAATGGCTTCCGGATCTGATTACTTTTGAGCCAAATGCTTTTGATAATAAAACGATAGATCTGCTAAAAGCAAAAGGATATTTGATCAACGAAAAAACAACTCCGGTTATTGGTAAATTAGATTGTATTTTGGTTTTACCCAACAATAATCTTGAAGGAGGTGCTGATTTTCGTGGAGATGATACAGCAGTTGGTTTTTAATTTTAAATAATTTTTGTGCCGAAAAATTTACAAATTCGGATGTTAAAAGCTAAATTTGCAATATCCCTAACTTTTTAAAGAGAAATGCTACGAAAATATTTTAGAAAACTAGAAAGCATTATTGCTTTGGCGCAATCGTTAATGACTCCAAAGCAGTTTATTTTTTTATCAAGTGTTTTAATTGGTATTTCATGCTCCTTGGCTGTAATTATTTTAAAGACTTTTGCACACAGTGTTTTTTCATTTGCAACGTATATAAATGGAGTCTTAAAATTAAGTTTCATCAATAGTATTCTGCCAATAATTGGTATAACATTAACCGTTTTTGTGGTCAAAAAAGTTCTAAACGGAAACATTCAAAAAGGGACTTCACAAATTTTATATGCTGTTGCCAAAAAAGCAAGTATCATTCCGAAAAAACAAATGTATGCTCAGATTATTACGAGCTCGTTAACAGTTGGTTTAGGAGGATCTGCAGGTTTAGAAAGCCCAATTGTAATTACAGGAGCTGCTTTTGGATCAAATTATGCCCAAAATTATAAATTGGCTTATAAAGACAGAACTTTACTGATTGGCTGCGGTGTTGCAGCCGGAATATCTGCTGCTTTTAATGCGCCTATTGCCGGAGTCCTTTTTGCAATTGAAGTTTTATTAGTTGATGTAAGTATTTCTGCCTTCACTCCTATTATGATTTCTGCGGCAACTGGTGCTTTGGTTTCTGCTATTTTATTAGATGAAACGATTCTGTTAAGTTTCAAACAACAGCAAACCTTCAATTATCACAATATCCCTTTTTATGTACTTTTAGGAATATTAACCGGTTTTATTGCTGTTTATTACGCCCGAAATTTTCAAAGAGTCGAACATTACTTCTCTAACATGGAAATTGGCCCGTACCGAAAAGCATTAATAGGTTCATCATTATTGGCTTTGCTTATTTTTATTTTCCCAACACTATTTGGTGAAGGTTACGAAAGCATCAAAACTTTATCTGAAAGTGATCCGGGACAATTATTAGACAATACTTTATTTGCTGATTTCAGAAATAATGAATGGGTTTTGCTTCTTTTTGTTGGATGCACCATGATGATGAAAGTTTTTGCTTCAGGACTAACACTTGGAAGCGGTGGAAACGGGGGTAATTTTGCTCCTTCGTTATTTTTAGGATCGTATCTTGGTTATTTTTTCTCTAAATTTATTACGTTAATCGGTTTATCCAAGCTTCCGATCAGCAATTTTACAATGGTAGGAATGGCTGGTATTTTGAGCGGATTATTTCATGCTCCGCTTACGGCAATATTCTTAATTGCCGAAATAACCGGAGGTTACGGATTAATGATTCCGCTTATGATTGTTTCCTCCATAAGTTTTGCTATTTCAAAACGCTTTGAAAAATATTCGCTCGATGTAAAAAGTCTTGCTAAAAAAGGTCACGCTTTTACCAGTAATAAAGATTCTAATATTTTGTCGACTTTAGATATTGATACTATTATCCAATGCGATTATTTAACCGTTCATCCGGAAGAACATTTAACCAAATTAGTCGATCTTATTTCCCATTCAAATCAAGTTGTTTTTGCAGTTGTAGATAACGAAAAACAACTCGTTGGTGTAGTTCATTTTAATGATATTAGAGAAATTATCTTTAATTCATATCGTGTAAAATATACTCTGATCAAAGATGTTATGAAAACGCCTCCGGCAACTATTTCTGCTTATGATAGTATGGAAATCGTCATGAGTAAGTTCGAAAGATCAAAATCAGCATTTCTTCCCGTTATCCGAAATGACAAGTATTATGGATTCATTTCCAAATCAATAGCACTTGAAGCTTACAGAACAAAACTGCGTTCTATGACAATTGAATAAGCTTAATATCGGATAGGCGAAAATTTGGAGTATCCGATATTAAGAAGTACCTTTGTGGAATGTGGAATATCGATTTAACATACAGAACAGAATTTCAATCAACATTCGATCGATTGTATCAAAAAAGGCTTGATCTGCAAAACAGCAGACCATTGCCCAATATTGCTTTGCATAAAATTCGTGAAAGTTTATCATTAGAATGGACGTATAACTCGAATAGTATCGAAGGAAATACCATGAGTTTACGTGAAACCCAAATGGTCATTCAGGAAGGTATTACCATTAAAGGAAAATCACTTCGGGAACATTTTGAAACCCACAACCATGATAAAGCTATTGATTATTTGTATTCGATTGTCGATGATACTTACAACCTAAGAAGCATAGATATTCTATCGATTCACGGATTGGTTTTACGTTCTATCGAGGATGATTTTGCAGGAAGATTACGCAATGGCGGTGTTCGAATTTCAGGCGCTAATTTTATGCCTCCAAACGCGAACAAAGTTTCGGATTATCTCGATGAACTAATTGATTTTATCAATACAAATCCTTTAGGTTTAAACGATATTGAACTCGCCACGATTTATCATCATAAATTAGTTTGGATTCATCCGTTTTTTGATGGAAACGGCCGTACCGTTCGTTTAAGCATGAACTTATTATTGATGCGTTGTGGTTTTCCCCCTGCGATTATTCTAAAAAATGACAGGAAAAAATATTACGAGGCACTTAATCAGGCTAACAATGGCAATTATCAAAAACTAACACTTTTGATGTGTCAGGCACTTGAACGAACTTTAAATATTTATTTAAGTGCAATGCCCGGAAGCAGTTATGATTACCAACCCATCATAAATATCGTGAGCGAGCCCGAAACCCCTTACGGCCACGAATATGTTAGTTTACTGGCCAGGACAGGAAAAATAGATGCTTATAAAGAAGGCCGAAACTGGTATACAACCAAAGAAGCCATCGAAGAATATATGGCAACCCGAAAAAGAAAACGCTAACTTAGGTTGGCGTTTTTTGTTACTAATTGTAACATAAAGTTTTGTGTTCGAGTACTAAAAGAATAAATCAAAGTGGTAACTTTGCGTTTTGCTCAAATTTATGTTAGAAAAAGACAATACTATTGAAGTTCTTGGTGCAAGAGTTCATAATCTAAAAAATATAGACATTTCTATTCCGCGTGAAAAACTGGTTGTAATTACCGGTTTATCAGGTTCGGGAAAATCATCTTTGGCATTTGATACGATTTATGCTGAAGGACAACGTCGTTATGTAGAAACGTTTTCGGCGTATGCCAGACAGTTTCTTGGCGGATTAGAACGCCCGGATGTGGATAAAATCGACGGACTTTCGCCTGTAATTGCGATTGAACAAAAAACAACCAGTAAAAGTCCGCGTTCTACTGTTGGAACTATTACCGAAATATACGATTTTCTGAGACTTCTTTACGCTCGTGGTGCTGACGCTTACAGTTACAACACCGGCGAAAAAATGGTTTCTTATTCTGATGATCAGATTAAGGATTTGATTATGCAGGATTTCACCGGAAAACGTATTAATATTTTGGCTCCGATTATTAGAGCCAGAAAAGGTCATTATGCCGAGTTATTCCAGCAAATTACCAAACAAGGTTTCCTGAAAGTTCGTGTAAATGGAGAAGTGCAGGATTTAGTTTCAGGAATGAAACTGGATCGTTATAAAACCCATGATATCGAAATTGTAGTCGACAGAATGTTGATCGAGAATACTGAAGACAATCAAAAAAGATTATCTGAAAGTATTAATACAGCAATGCATCATGGAGAAAATGTATTGATGATTTTAGATCAGGATACGAATGAAGTACGTTATTTCAGTAGAAATTTAATGTGTCCGACAACTGGAATCTCTTATCAAAATCCGGAACCAAATTTATTTTCGTTCAACTCTCCAAAAGGCGCTTGTCCGCATTGTAATGGATTGGGAACAGTTCATGAAATCAATGTAAAAAAGATTATTCCAAATCCGAAATTGTCGATAAAAAGCGGTGGTTTTGCGCCTCTAGGCGAATACAAATCATCCTGGATTTTTAAGCAATTAGAAGTTATCGGAGAAAAATTTGGATTTAAAATAACAGATCCAATCGAGAAAATTCCGGAAGAAGCCATGAATATGATTCTTCACGGCGGAAAAGATAAATTTACCATAAACTCAAAAGATTTAGGTGTTACGCGCGATTATAAAATAGATTTTGAAGGAATATCGCATTTCATCAAAAATCAATATGACGAAAGTGCTTCGACAACTATAAAACGTTGGGCAAAAGATTTTATGGACGAAGTAAATTGTCCGGTTTGCGACGGTTCACGTTTAAAAAAAGAAGCCTTATTCTTTAAAATAAACGGTAAAAATATTGTCGAATTATGTGATATGGATATCTCTGATTTGACAACATGGTTTCAGGATTTAAATAAACATTTATCAGATAAACAACTTTTGATCGCATCAGAAGTTGTGAAAGAAATCAAAGACCGTTTGAACTTTTTAATGAATGTTGGTTTGAATTATTTGGCTTTAAGCCGAAGTTCAAAATCACTTTCGGGAGGAGAAGCTCAGCGTATTCGTCTGGCAACACAAATTGGTTCGCAATTGGTTGGAGTTTTGTATATTCTGGATGAGCCAAGTATTGGTTTACACCAAAGAGACAATGAAAAGCTGATTCATTCGTTGGAACAATTACGTGATATCGGGAACTCTGTTATTGTGGTAGAACACGATAAAGACATGATCGAACGTGCTGATTATGTTATTGATATTGGGCCAAAAGCTGGGAAATACGGTGGAGAAATTATCAGTATTGGAACTCCGGCCGAAACGCTGAAATCAAATACGATTACCGCTCAATATTTGAACGGTACAATGAAATTAGAAATTCCGAAAGAGCGCAGAAAAGGAAACGGAAAGTTTTTAAAACTAACTGGAGCGACAGGAAATAACCTGAAAAATGTTTCTATCGAATTGCCTTTAGGACAATTAATCTGCGTTACGGGAGTTTCAGGAAGCGGAAAATCGACTTTGATTAACGAAACGCTCTACCCTATATTGAATGCCTATTATTTTAATGGCGTAAAAAAACCACAACCTTATAAAAAGATTGAAGGTTTAGAACATATTGACAAAGTGATTGATATAGACCAAAGTCCGATTGGGAGAACGCCACGTTCAAATCCAGCCACTTATACGGAGGTTTTCACCGAAATCAGAAACTTGTTTACGATGACTTCTGAAAGTATGATTCGTGGTTACAAAGCGGGACGTTTTAGTTTTAACGTAAAAGGCGGACGTTGCGAAACGTGCGAAGGTTCCGGTGTTAGAACAATCGAAATGAACTTTCTACCAGATGTTTATGTAGAATGCGAAACTTGTCAGGGAAAGCGTTTTAACAGAGAAACACTGGAAATTCGATACAAAGGAAAATCAATTTCGGATGTTTTAAATATGACAGTTGATGAAGCGGTTCCGTTTTTTGAAAACATTCCGAAGATTTACAGAAAAGTAAAAACCATTCAGGATGTTGGTTTAGGATATATTACACTTGGCCAGCAAAGCACAACGCTTTCTGGTGGTGAAGCACAACGTATTAAACTTGCTGGAGAATTGTCTAAAAAAGATACCGGAAATACGTTTTATATTCTCGATGAACCTACTACAGGTTTGCATTTTGAAGACATTCGTGTTTTAATGGATGTAATTAATAAATTGGTCGACAAAGGAAATACAATCTTAGTTATCGAACATAATATGGATGTAATCAAACTTGCTGATTATATTATAGATATTGGTCCTGAAGGAGGAAAAGGCGGCGGACAATTAATCGCCAAAGGAACTCCTGAAGAAGTCGCAAAAAATAAAAAAAGTTATACGGCTAAGTTTTTGAAAAAAGAGTTAGAATAGAGAATATTTCATCCTAACACCTTTGTCAAAGTTTTAAACTTTGACAAAGGTTATTCAAACATAGTCTGCGCATTTTTGTCATCCCGAGGAACGAGGGATCTCCATAAGCAGCTCGGCAATTTAGGTAAAATATTTTGTGTTAGTTTCTTGTGAAGATCCCTCGTTCCTCGGGATGACAAGATTGTGGTTATGGATTGCGAAAAATGGATTAAAATCCGTCGCTACAAAATGAATCGAACCAAACGCTCTTTATCATAACATTTATAAAAGTTCCGGAGAAACGAAATGTTGGTAGCAATGGATTTTAATCCGTTGATGGTTTTGATACGTCTCTCAATTTAGTTCCGGGGGAACGACCCATATGATCAAAAAATTGAAATTCGTTTTGAAAAACTCATTCATTATAATCCTTTGATAATGAATCAAAAACCAACATTTTCACGTTTTGAAATGTTACATTTAAATTAATAAATACACATTTTTGTAACAATTCTTAAAAAAAGGCTTAATTTAGTACGCCCTTTTTGTCAAAACTTTTTTGATTTTTGACAAATACTAAGATAAAATCTATGAACCTAAAAGAGAAATTAAGCAGCGTTAACCAATATTTTTCGCCTAAAATAATTGATGAAGTAAACGATCAATATATCAAAGTGGCTAAAATAAAAGGTCAGGAAGTACCTTGGCATAATCATGAAAATGAAGATGAATTATTCTATATTGTGGATGGTGAACTTTTGATGGAAATTGAAAATGAACCGCCCTTCACAATGAAAAAAGGTGATTTATTTGTTGTAAAAAAAGGCGTAAATCACAGAGTTTCATCTGTTGAGGAATGTTCCATTATGCTGATTGAATCAAAAACTACGGAACATACCGGAAAAGTTAAAAGCAACATTACGAAATCAATTGAAGAACAGTCGTATTAATAGAAAATTCTTCTTTTAATAAAACCGAAATTTTCAATTGAAAATGAGTGCCCTAGCCCTGATGGGAGCGGCATCCTTTTTCTTGCTTCTTTAGCAAGGAAAAGAAATAGCGGACAGCAAGAAATAGCTCCTACTTCGACTCCGCTCAGTATGACAATATGATTATGCTCAGGATAACAATAATTAAAACGACACAGCTAGAAATAAAAATATAAATAATTAAAATACCTAAAATGAGATTAGAAGATTTTGATAATGATGAGGATAGAGTAATTCAGGATCGTTTGAAACAAAAAACGTGGAATGAAATTAGAACCAATGATAGTTGGGCGATTTTTAAAATTATGGCTGAATTTGTAAATGGATACGAGAGTATGGGACGTATTGGTCCGTGTGTATCTATTTTTGGATCTGCGAGAACAAAACCAGAAGATAAATATTATTTATTGGCTGAAAAAATTGCTTACAAAATTAGTAAAGCCGGATATGGCGTTATTACCGGAGGTGGTCCCGGAATTATGGAAGCCGGAAATAAAGGCGCGCATTTAGGCGGAGGAACTTCGGTTGGCTTGAACATCGAATTGCCTTTTGAACAGCACTTTAACCCTTATATCGATCACGACAAAAACCTGAATTTCGATTATTTCTTTGTTCGTAAAGTAATGTTCGTAAAATATTCTCAGGGTTTTGTGGTTATGCCTGGAGGTTTTGGAACTCTTGACGAAATGTTTGAAGCGATTACTTTGATTCAGACCAAAAAAATTGGAAAATTCCCAATTATATTAGTTGGTGTTGAATTCTGGTCTGGATTAATTGATTGGGTAAAAACGGTTTTGGTTGAAAAAATGCAAACTGTAAGTCCTGATGATTTAAACTTATTTAAGATCGTAGATACTGAAGATGAAGTAGTTGACGTTTTGGATAAATTCTACAAAAAATACGATTTGAGTCCGAATTTCTAAATATTTTTTTCATCATATAAGTGATATAAGTTTATTTAAATTTGAAGCGCATCAACACGCGATATAAAAACTTACATTTTCTTATATCACTTATATGGTAAAATATCACAAAAATTGAAAGCTGTTTTTTTTAAACAGCTTTTTTTATGCTATTTTTACATAAAACCAAAAACAGTTTATGCTCGTAACTTAAGTTATATCCCTAAATCTTTAAACATTCATTGAAGCCAATTTATAAAATTATATTCTTCGTTTTAGTTTTATTAAGCTCTATAAAACAATACGCACAACATCAATCTAAGATGGAAGTGGCGGTTAATCTTGAACTTAAAACCCTGAATGTAAAACAAGATATTACGTTTTACAACACCTCTAATGATTCTTTGAGTGAGATTGTTCTGAATGATTGGAATAATGCTTTCTCGAATAAAAATACGCCTTTGGCAAAACGATTTTCGGATGAATTTTACAGAGGTTTTCATGTGGCTAAGGCTGCAGAAAGAGGAAATACTACGATTTTGAATCTGACGGATTCGGATAATATAGCTTTGGAATGGGAAAGAACTGATAAAAATCCTGATTTTATTATCGTAAAACTGAATCGTAAACTTTATCCGGGCGAAAAAATCGATTTGCATCTTACTTATATTTCGAAGATTCCGAGTGATAAATTTACGCATTATGGTTTTGATCAAAATGGCGGCATGAATTTGAAAAACTGGTTCCTTGCTCCTGCCCGATTTGAAAATCATTTTTTTACAAAAAACAATAATTTCAACTTAGATGATATTGCAAATGCGAGTGTTAACTATGAAGTTGAAATTAAAATTCCGAATAATTATTCGGTTACAACCGATTTGAATTCGGTTTCGAAAGACGTTTCAAATACTGATTTTAGTACTTATTTATTTTCGGGAAATAACAGAACTGATTTTAATTTGTTTATCGAAAAACAAAATAGTTTCAAAAGTTATACTACCGGATCTTTGGAAGTTCTTTCGGATTTAAAAACTAAAAAATTAAATGAGATCCAGAGAGCGATTGTTATTAATAGAGTGGCGACTTTTGCGAATGAGTTTATTGGAAAATATCCGCATGAAAAAATTACGGTTTCTCAGGCAGATTATGATCGAAATCCGTTTTATGGACTAAACCAGCTACCATCGTTTATTAGTCCGTTTTCTGATGAATTTATTTTCGAAATTACCTTCTTAAAAACATATCTGAACAATTATCTTAAGAATAGTTTGCGCTTAGATCCTCGAAAAGACAATTGGGTTTATGACGGAATCCAGATTTATACCATGATGAAATATATGGAAGAAAATCATCTGGACCAAAAAATGCTTGGAAGATTATCGAACATGAAACTTTTTAAAAGTTACAATATAACGAACCTGACTTTTAACGAGCAATACAGCTATTATTATATGTTAATGGCGAGAAAAAATCTCGATCAGCCGCTTGGTGATCCAAAAAATACGCTGATAAAATTTAACGAACAAATTGCGAGTAAATATCGTGCAGGTTTAAGTTTAAGGTATTTAGATGATTATCTCGACAAAAATATTGTTCCTGAAAGTATACAGGAATTTTATAACTTGAATAAAACAGAACAGACGAATCGATATAATTTCGAAAAAATATTAACCCAAAATAGTTCTAAAAACATTGATTGGTTTTTTAATACTATTATCGATTCTCGTGATATTATTGATTATAAATTCACGAATGTTTCCAGAACTAAGGATAGCGTTCAGTTTCAGATAAAAAATAAAACGGATAATTTTGTTCCTATTTCGGTTTACGGAGTTAAGAAAAATGAAGTTGTTTTTAAAAAATGGATTGAACCCAAAAATAATGATTCGATCTATCTATTTGATCGAAAAAATGCGGACAAAATTGTTCTGAATTACAATAATGAAGTTCCGGAATACAATCAACGAAACAATTGGAAATCACTGAAAAGTGTTGTCATTGTGAATCGCCCGATAAAATTTAATTTTGCAAAAGATCTCGAAGATCCGTATTACAATCAGATTTTATATATACCAACGCTTACTTACAATTTGTATGATGGTTTTACGCCCGGAGTTCGTTTTCATAACAAAACCATTCTGGATAAACCTTTTACGTTTGATCTTAATCCAGCTTATTCTCTTAAAGCAGGTACTTTATCAGGTTCATCTGCTTTTGTGTGGAGCGAAAATTATAGAAACAGTACTTTATATAATGTGCGGTATTCTATTAGTCAAAATTATTTTCATTATGCGCCGGATGCTACATATTTGAGATTGAATCCGATGGTTCAGTTCAGAATCCGCGAACCTAATTTCAGGGATAACAGAAAACAATTGTTTATGTTTCGTCAGGTTATTGTAAATCGTGAGGCCAGCAATTATATAACGGATAATTCTACTCCAAATTATTCTGTTTTCAACGCACGTTACTCTAATACAAAAACTGAACTGATTAATCATTTTAGTTTTATGACGGATGTTCAGTTTTCTGGAGGCTTCGGAAAATTATCCGGAGAAGTTGAATACAGAAGGTTGTTTGAAAACAATCATAAACTAAATCTGCGCTTATACGCCGGAAGTTTTTTATATAACAACACAGATTCGGATTATTTTAGTTTTTGTTTAGACCGCCCGAAAGATTATATGTTTGATTATAATTTTTATGGACGTTCAGAAAGTACCGGTTTTTTCAGTCAGCAATATGTGATGGCTGAAGGTGGTTTTAAATCAAAATTAGAACCAGCGTACGCCAATCAATGGATGAGCACTTTAAATGCCAGTTATTCGATCTGGAACTGGATTGAAGTTTATGGAGACGTTGGTTTTATGAAAAGCAAACAGCAAAGTGAAAATTTTGTTTATGATAGCGGAATTCGATTAAATTTGGTCCCGGATTATTTTGAACTTTATTTCCCGGTTTATTCAAATAATGGCTGGGAAGTTTCGCAAAATAAATACAACGAAAAAATAAGATTTGTGATAACATTGTCTCCAAAAACATTAGTCAATCTTTTTACTCGAAAATGGTTTTAATTGAATGATTTTTTAATAAAAACATACGAAATTATCATTAAAATTAATTTTATTATAAAAATAACACAAAAAAAATACGTAGTTATTCCGTTTTAAATACATATAATTAAATTATATTTATTTTAAAGAATTATGATTTTTGATTGTTTTTAAGTAATTTCGCAGTCTAAACATGTTCCCTCAAGATTATGATAAAAGAAAAAAGCAATACTACATTAACATTTGAAGATTTCAAAACTGAGGTATTGAACGATTACAGAATCGCAGTTACCAGCCGCGAATGTAGTCTTTTAGGTCGTAAAGAAGTATTAACAGGAAAAGCCAAATTCGGAATATTTGGTGACGGAAAAGAAGTGCCGCAGCTTGCTATGGCAAAAGCCTTTAAAAACGGAGATTTCCGTTCCGGATACTACCGCGATCAAACTTTTATGATGGCGATTGGTGAACTGACTCCAAAACAGTTTTTTGCTGGTTTATACGGTCACACTGATTTAGATTACGATCCAATGTCTGCAGGAAGACAAATGGGCGGACACTTTGTAACGCACAGTTTAAACGAAGACGGGTCGTGGAAAGACTTAACAAAACAAAAAAATTCAAGCGCAGATATATCGCCTACAGCCGGACAAATGCCAAGATTATTGGGATTGGCGCAAGCTTCTAAAATTTACAGAAATGTTGATGGAATTACCATTAAAGATAAATTTTCTGTAAACGGAAATGAAGTTGCGTGGGGAACTATAGGAAATGCAAGTACATCTGAAGGTTTGTTTTTTGAAACTATAAATGCTGCCGGAGTTTTACAGGTTCCGATGGTTATGAGTGTTTGGGATGATGAATACGGAATTTCGGTTCACGCCAGACATCAGACCACTAAAGAAAATATATCTGAAATTCTAAAAGGATACCAACGCGACGAAGACTCAAAAGGATATGAAATTTTCAGGGTTAAAGGCTGGGATTATGCTGAGTTGGTTTCGACTTACGAAAGAGCAGCTGCAATTGCCCGCGAAGAACATGTTCCTGTTTTAATTCATGTAAACGAATTAACACAACCTCAGGGACACTCAACTTCTGGTTCTCATGAACGTTACAAAAACGGAGAAAGACTGGCTTGGGAAAGAGATTTTGATTGTATTCGTCAGATGCGTTTATGGATGATTGCTATTAATATTGCATCTCCCGAAGAATTGGCTGAAATTGATTTTGTAATAAAAAAAGAAATTCTGGAAGCTAAAAAAGAAGCCTGGAATTCTTTCATCAACCCAATTATTGAAGATCAAAAAAATCTTTTGGTTTTATTGGAGCAAATTGCCGACGCAAGTATCAACCATAAAGACAAAATTAGAAAATATATAAATGAATTAAGCGCTATAAAATCTCCGTTAAAAAAGGAAATGCTGGTTATCGCCAGAAAAATATTGCGTTTTATTGAAGTTCCAAATAGTAAAGTCCTGGTTTCAAACTGGATTAAAAACTATATCGAAATTACACAGCCAAGATTTAGCAGTAATTTGCATTCAGATTCAGATTTGAATGTGTTATCAGTACAAAAAGTACTTCCTGAATATGCTGAAAATGCAAAACCTGATTTAGACGGAAGAATGATTTTGCGTGATAATTTTGATGCTTTGTTTACTAAATATCCTGAAACTTTAATTTTTGGTGAAGATGTAGGAAACATTGGCGATGTAAACCAAGGTTTAGAAGGCATGCAGGAAAAATACGGAGAACTTCGTGTTGCCGATGTCGGAATTCGTGAAGCTACGATTATTGGTCAGGGAATTGGAATGGCTTTGAGAGGTTTACGTCCAATTGCTGAGATTCAGTATTTAGATTATTTGCTATATGCGATTCAAATCATGAGCGATGATTTGGCTACTTTACAATACAGAACTGTTGGAAAACAAAAAGCACCGTTAATCATCAGAACCCGCGGACATCGTCTTGAAGGTATCTGGCATTCTGGTTCTCCAATGGGAATGATTATTAATGCTATTCGCGGAATCCACGTTTTGGTTCCTAGAAATATGACTCAGGCGGCAGGTTTCTATAACGCTCTTTTAGAGACTGACGAACCGGCTTTGGTAATTGAATGTTTGAATGGTTACCGTTTAAAAGAAAAAACGCCGCTAAATTTTGGTGAATTCAAGACGCCAATTGGTGTAGTTGAAACCCTAAAAGAAGGATCAGATATTACTTTAGTTTCATACGGATCTACTTTAAGATTAGTAGAACAAGCTGCAACTGAATTACTTGAATTAGGAATTGATTGCGAAGTTATTGATATTCAGTCTTTACTTCCATTTGACGTAAATAAGGATATCGTAAAAAGTATCGCTAAAACAAATCGTCTTTTGGTAATTGACGAAGATGTTCCAGGTGGAGCTTCAGCTTTCATTTTACAACAAATTCTGGAAGAGCAGGATGCTTACAATTATTTAGACAGCAAACCGCAAACTCTTGCTGCAAAAGCCCACAGGCCTGCTTACGGAACTGATGGTGACTATTTCTCTAAACCTTCTGCCGAAGATATTTTCGAGAAAGTTTACAGTATGATGCATGAAGTTAATCCTGCTAAATTTCCTGATTTATATTAAGAATTTAGTTTAGGTTTTCGATATAAAAAAAGCTTATAGACAATTGTTTATAAGCTTTTTTGGTTTTGTTAATCCAACATCTCGTTTGTCATCCTGAGCGAAGTCGAAGGCGCACCAATTGGAACGTGGGCTTCGACTCCGCTCAGCCTGACATAAAATGAGTATAAAAAATCGGCCAAAATCAGCGTCTTCGCTTTAGCGAATCCGTATCATCCGCGTGCCATTCCGCAATTATTTAGCCGCTAAAATAGCGCGAGCCTTTTCTAAATCCTCAGCCGTATCAATCCCAATCCCAACATGCGTTGTTTCGACCATTTTAATACGTTTTCCAAATTCTAAATAACGTAATTGTTCTAATTTTTCAGAAGCTTCTAAAGACTTCATTGGCAAGCTGTAAAAGTCTAACAAAGCTTGTTTTCTAAACGCATAAATTCCGATATGCTGATAATAACGAACGCCAACATCTTTATCTCTCGGATACGGAATTACCGAACGGGAAAAATACAATGCAAATTGCGATTGATCTACAACCACTTTCACATTATTTGGGTTGTTGATTTCGTCTTCATCTGTAATTTCACGCATTAACGAAGCCAAATCTACTTTGCGATCTTCATCATTTTTAAAAACAGATAAAACCTGTTCAAGAGGTCCGGCTTCTGTAAAAGGTTCGTCGCCTTGCACATTTACTACAATATCAACATCCAAATTTGCAACGGCTTCTGCAATTCGGTCACTTCCGGATTCATGTTCTTTTACGCTCATAATGGCTTTTCCTCCATTAGAAATAATTTCGTTAAAAATCAAATCAGAATCGGTTACTACAAATACATCGTCGAATAGTTTTGTGGCAACAGAAGCTTCATACGTTCTTAAAATCACGGTTTTTCCTCCAAGATCCTGCATGAGTTTCGCAGGAAAACGTGTTGATGCATATCGCGCCGGAATTACAGCTATTATTTTCATTTTTTATGTCATTGCGAGGAACGAAAGCAATTTTGTCCTCAATTAAATATATTTTATTCTGTGAATTTCTGGGAAAATCTTTGTGCCACTTTGTTATAATTTTACTACAGAGAGACACAAGGATTTTTACAGAGTTTCGCGGAGTTTTTTACATGATTTTTACTGAAGTCATACTCAAAGAACCAGCCAGTAATTTATCATTAAACAAACTTAATTCTTCTGATTTTTCTTTTAAACCTAAAGTGTACAACAAAGGCAAATAATGATCCGGAGTTGGAATTGCCAATTGAATTGCTTTATTCATTTTTTCGAAATCAATCAAAGGCTGAAAATTCCCATCTAATAAATAATTATTTACGGTTTCGCGCGCTTCAATTGCCCAATCGAAACCGTAATTGTCTTTATCGAAATTTCTGAAATCGACCAAACGAAGATTGTGCACAATATTCCCACTTCCTATAATTAAAACTCCTTTGTGGCGCAATGATTGAAGTTTCTGAGCCAACTCAAAATGATATTGTCCCGATTTTGTGTAATCAATACTCAACTGAATTACCGGAACATTGGCCTCAGGGTATAAATGTTTAATCACACTCCATGCACCATGATCTAAACCCCAATCTTCATCTAAATCAACATTTACGGGTTCTAATAATTCTTTAGTTTCCAATGCCAGTTCCGGACTTCCTTTTGCAGGATATTCCACATCGAATAAGGCTTGCGGAAAACCTCCAAAATCATGAATGGTTCTTGGCATTTGCATGGAAGTTACTTTAGTACCGTTAGTAAACCAATGCGCCGAAATACACAAAATAGCATTCGGCTGCGGCAATGTTTTAGCCAAATTACGAAAACCCGCCACAAACTGATTTTCTTCAATTGCATTCATCGGACTGCCGTGTCCTAAAAACAAAACCGGCATTTTATCTGTATTCGAAAACGTAGACGAAATCGAATGTAAATCGTTTAGTGTTGTCATTTGCTAAAGTTTCTTTTCCGCCACGAATTCACGAATTATTCAAATAAAATTCGTGAATTCGTGGCAGAAAAATTTTATTCTTCGAAACTCTCATCTTTAAATCCTATCAAATATAATTTATTTTTGGCACGCGTCATAGCCGTGTAAAGCCATCGTATGTAATCGCGATCGATTCCGTTTGGTAAATACGGCTGTTCTATAAAAACCGTATTCCATTGTCCTCCTTGCGATTTATGACACGTTATTGCGTACGAGAATTTTACTTGTAATCCGTTAAAATATTCGTTCTCTTTTACTTTTTGGAATTTCTTGTATTTTGTCGATTCACTTTCATAATCTTTCATCACTTCTTCATACAAACGATTTGATTCTTCGTATGTTAAAGACGGAGATTCACTTTTAATAGTATCCAATAATAAAACTGTCTCAAAAGGTTTCTGGTCCGGATAATCGACCATTCTGATCTTTACTTGCGCAAAATTAAATCCGTATAATTCCTTGATTCCAAATAATTCCAAAACTTCGATAATATCTCCGTTGGCGATAAATCCGGCTTCATCAGTTTCTTTCAACCAGAAATAATTATTTTTTACAACCATCAAAAAATCCCCAACCGACAGTTCGCTTTCCTTAAATAAAATTCGGGTTCTAATTTGTTCGTTATATTGATTTGCACGTTTATTCGAACGAACGATAAAAGCTGTATCTTCAATACTATAATTACTATATGCCGAATTTATAGCATCCTGAATATCGTAACCGTCAGTCAAACGAACGATATCTTTAAACTTTTTTACATTGAATTTAAATTCGGTAATAAAAGTATCTTTCAGCAATTCACGTAATTCTGTTGCGTTGAATAAAATTCCCGAACTTTCTTCCTGACGCATTACTTCGTCAAGTTCAATATGTTCGATTTCTTTGTCATAATGCACGCCTAAAGTCTGTATATCAAGCGCCGGACTTATGTCTAAGTTTACGGGCGGCAACTGCGCAGTATCTCCCAAAAGAATCATTTTGCAATTGGTTCCGGAATATACATACGAAATCAAATCATCGAGAAGTGATCCGTTATCATACAATTTAGAATCCGAATTACTATCCGAAATCATCGAAGCCTCATCTACGATAAAAATGGTGTTTTTATGTTTGTTTAATTGCCTGGTAAAAGCCACGCCTCCACCAGCAGATTTTTTAGGAAAGTATATTTTTTTATGAATCGTAAAAGCAGGCGTATTCGAGTAATTGGCAATTACTTTTGCAGCACGACCTGTTGGCGCCAGCAAAACAAACTTTTTATTTATATCGCCTAAATTGTTTACGATTGTCGAAATAACAGTCGTTTTTCCGGTTCCCGCATAACCTTTTAGCACAAAAATCGTGTCGTTATGTGTATCCGTTAAAAAAATAGCAATTTTCTGAAAAAAAATATCCTGTTTATAGGTTGGTGCAAAGGGAAATCTTTTTTGTAAAACGCCGTAAAACAGTGATGAATCCATAAGGTAAAATTGAAATACAAAGTACGTGCTTTTAAACATCAATTTCAATATCAAAAATCAATAACAATTACAATTTCAAAAATCAATGGCAATATCAAAAACCAATAAAAAAACACGCTGTTTAATTTATTGGACGTATATATTATTTATTTTCTATCTAGAATTTTGAATTTGATTTTTGAAATTGTAATTGCCATTGTTATTGCTTTTTGCTATTGTCATTGAAATCGATTTTTGAAATTGACATTGATATTGTTATTTATTTTATTTGTAAGTTTGTGGTCGCCTTAAATTCTATCTTATAAAACAGGTAACGAATTGTAAATCAATATGTCATTGCAAAATACTAACATCACTTCAAAAAATTATAAAAAGCTTTCTATTCAGGTTTCATTGAATGGATTTTCGTTTTGTTGTTTTGATACCCTAAATAGTGTCATTACAGCATTTAATGAAGTCAATTTTGATACTGCACAAAAAACATCAAAAATTGAAGAATTATATAGTGCTGCTTTCAAAAATTATCCGGAATTAAAAGATACTTACGACGAAATTCTGGTAATTCACAATAATAATCTTTCGACTTTTGTGCCAACTGCTTTGTTCGATGAAAATTACCTGGGCAGTTATTTGCAATACACGACAAAAGTTTTTGAAACCGATTTTTTTACTTTCGATCAAATTTCAAATTACGAAATGAATTCTGTTTATATTCCGTATATCAATATTAACAACTTTTTGATTGATAATGTTGGTTCGTTCGATTACAAACACGTTAATAGCATTTTGGTCGAAAAAATCCTTGAAAGTTCAAAAAATAACGACCAGAAAAAAATGGTGGTGAATTTCAATCCCAATCATTTTGAAATTATCGTAGTACAAAATCAAAAGCTTTTATTATTCAATTCTTTTGAGTACCAAACACCGGAAGATTTTATTTATTATGTACTTTTTACGGCTGAACAATTGAATTTAAACCCTGAAAGTTTTCAGCTTGAATTATTAGGCACAATAGAAAAAACCGATCCGTTTTATGCTATTGCTTACAAATACGTGCGTAATATTTCTTTCGTGGATGTTAGTACTTTAAAAGAAAAAAATATTTTTTCAACTGCTCAGAATCAAAAACATTATATCTTATTTCAATCATGAGAATCATTTCAGGAAAATACAAAGGGCGCCGCATTTTTCCACCAAAGAACCTTCCTGTAAGACCTACGACTGATATGAGTAAAGAAGCATTGTTTAATGTTTTGAATAATCATTTTAGTTTTGACGGCTTAAAGGTTTTAGACTTATTTTCGGGAACCGGCAATATCAGTTTTGAATTCGCTTCACGCGGAAGTGAACCAATTACATCTGTGGATGGGGATTTTGGATGCGTGAAATTTGTCAAACAAGTTGCATCAGAATATGATTTTAATATCGCAGCAACCAAAAGTGACGTTTACAAATTTCTGGAAAACTGCAAAACTTCATACGATATTATTTTTGCCGATCCTCCTTACGGATTAGATCAGGCTGCTTTTGAGAAAATTGTTTTAACCGTTTTTGAAAGAGAATTGCTTCACGAAGACGGAATGATGATTATAGAACATTCTAAATACACTAAAATGGAACATTTAAGTAATTTCTCTTTTCAGAAAAATTATGGAGGTTCATTTTTTAGTTTCTTCGAATTAAACTCAACAGATGATGATGAAGAGCTTCCGGGCGCATCTGTAAAAGCAACAGAAGAAGACGAAGGATAATTTCGTTTTTTAAATCATAAATGTCAGATCGAGCGAAATCTAGAAATGTCAGATCGAGCGGAGTCGAGATCCCGTAAAAGTTTCGACTTCGCTCAACCTGACAAAAAGCTAATAATTTTCTTTATCGAACTCTGTCTGAATTCTCATCAATAGTTTTCTCTTTAAATTCTGTTTCCTTTATTTTTCCGAAAGAATATTTTATTGCAATTGAAACTTCCTGTGCATCAACTACATATCTTGCTTTTGAACTAATATCGTTAATCGTAAAATTTTCCGTTTCAACTACATTTTTAAAAACATTATTCCAACTTAAAGTACAATTCCAGTTTCTAGAAAACACTTTTGAAATTGCCATATCTACCAGAAATCGCTCATTTCGTTCAAAGACACCCTTCTTTTGTTTGGTTAATCCCCAAAAACTTAAAACAAATGAATATTCTTTTGGAAGTTTAAATTCGTTATTCGAATAATAATATAAATAGGGTTTTGAAGATAAAAATACAGCCGAAGCATCTTCTATTTTCTCTAAAATAAAAACCAGCGAATTCGTATTTGTCCAGAATTTATAGGTAAACGGCACTTCAAAATCTAAATTAATTCCCCATTCCTTATCAAAATTTACATCCTGAAACGTCATTATATTCTGTTCGTTATCAAATGAAAAGCTGTTATAAACCGGATTTCTATTTTGATAATAACTTAGTTTTACTGATTTATCATGATACTGAAAAGTAGATGAGATTTCATTAATAATAGTTGGATCTAAATTGATATTTCGAGCATACAAAAAATATGGATTAATATAAGTTGAACCCTGACTTAAAGATGAATAATTGGGTCTTGCAATACTTTTAGCATAATTTATACTAATACTTTTTGTACTGTCGATTGGAAAAGTAAATTGTGCTTTCGGAAAAAAATTGGTGTAATTTTTATCAATCAAAGGGAATAAATCCGTCTTAAATTTTCCGTTAACCTTCGTATTCTCCACTCTAAAACCAACTGAAAAATCGACTTTTTTGATTTTTCCCGAAAGCTGACTATATCCCGCCAGATTCTCTTCTTTAAAATCATAATGACTCAGATCATTTTTATTGGTTTCATAATAAAATATATCAAAATCAGATTTTGAATTCGCAGAGGAATACAATCCACCCACTTCAAATTTCATTTCGTTTTTAAACTTTTTCTCTACATCAATTCTTCCTGAAAAAACAGCAACTTTAAATTTTTGATCTCTATTTTGTGCCAATTCAAATTGTGTATCGTTAAAATTATTTTCGACCTGACTTAACGATGTCTGATCAAAATCTGAATACTGAAGACCGGTAAAAACCTGCGTGTCAATTGATTTTATTTTTTTAGTATAATTTAAAAATGAATTCACAAAATTCTTTCTGCCACTATTATCACTATCCGTTAAAACATGATTTTCTACATTCTTATTTTTATTATCCGTAATTGTATTAATCGGAAAAGCGTCTGTTTGCAGCTTACTGTTAACATTAAAAGAGAAGGAATCGTCTTCGTTTATTTTATAAAATAAACCACCGCCAAAAACAAATTGTTTTCTTTTAGTATCAGCGGTTACATCATATTTAGACGCAATATCAGCATTTGCAATTTGATAATCGATACTATGATTTTCCCACGGATTCAGTCGATTGTAATTAAAGTTTGCCTTCCATTCGAGTTTATTTTTCTTGAAACTTGAATTAAATCCCAAATAATTATTATAGTTTTTCCTGAAAGAAGTTACTTCAGAAATATCAGTTTTAAAACTATCTTTTTTACTGAATTTCCTGGTAATCAAAATCACAGAACGTCCTTCGGCTTCATATTTTGAAGATGGATTCTGGATAATTTCGATGGTTTTAATATCGGCTACAGCCAAAGTATTCAAATCATTCATTCCAACTTTTTGATTGTCAATGTAAATGAGTGGATTTCCCCTGCCAACAATTGAAATACTTTCCTTATCTGAACTAATTTGAACCGTTGGAAATTTTGCCAATAAATCGACCGAATTGGGAATCGAACTGTAAATAGAATTGGCAACATCTACTTTTATATTTCCGTTTGTATTAGTAAAAGTTTTCTTGTTTTGAGTAATAACAACTTCATCCAGTTTATTCGAAATACTGTCTTTTTGCGTTTCATTCTGTGCATTCGCAGCTAGAGAAAAACAAAATAATAATAAAATTAGGAAAAGTTTTAAAGGCAAATAAATGTTCATTTTTTGATTGATTTTAGATTGAAACATTGCAAAAGTGCTTCTAAAAAAGAGTTCCGAAGGTTAATTGAAGGTTAATGCGGGGTTAACGTGCTTTTGAAACTATAAAAACATTATTTTTGAACTAAGAAATTTTACTAATCAGCATGCATTAATTTCACGCAGATTCAGCAGATTTAGGCAGATTTAATAAGATTAATTTTAATCTGCTCAAATCATTTTTAAATCTGCGTGAAAAAATAAAAAACCGTGTAAACCCGTTCAATCCGCGTCATCCGCGTGCCATAATTTAAAACAAGTAATGAAACAAAGAATCAATTTATTAATCGCATTTTCAGTAATAGCTCTGATCGTTTTATCAACGGTTCAATGCTATTTGGTAAAAACGACTTACGATTATAAAGTGGCCCAGTTTCATACCGAAATTAAAAATGAAATTGGTCAGATTTCCAATAATTATAGTGACATTGATTCGGCAATTGTTTCTAAAAAAGAAGCGCTTTACAAGCAATTATCTGAGAATTATATTCAGGGCAAAAAGACCAAATTTGAAATCAAAAACAGTATTCTTGAAAATGAATACAGAGATATTTTAACACAAAAGATCCAGCGTAAGTTTGAACGCGAATTACCCAATCTTAAAATAGATTTTGCAATTGTACTGAACAAATTTATTCTGTACCAAAGCAGGAAAAAAAGAGATACTATTTTCTCTGAAAAACCTTTTATCCGAAACAAATTATACGGAAATCTGGCCTCTTTAAATCATGCTTTTTTAGTTCGGAATTATGTTGGCACTACAAACGGAACTTTCGCAAACCTGGATTATAAATTATTGACAGAAGATTCGATGTACGTTTCTGTAATCGACTGGGAAATGATTATCTTAAAACGAATGACTTTCATTCTGATTCTGTCATTATTTTCGATTTTAACACTTATCACGCTTTTTGTAATTGCCTTAAAAGCTTTGATAAAACAAAAAAAAGTAAGCGATGTAAAAACTGATTTTATCAATAATATTACACACGAACTTAAAACACCATTGGCAACTTTAGGTATTTCAACTAAAATTTTAGAACAAAAAAACATTCGTGATAATGACGAAAACTTTACTTCGATCGTTAATACGATTTCGCGCCAAAACAATCGTTTACAAAATTTGATCGATCAGGTTATGGCAAATTCATTGGCCGAAAATGAAATCGAATTGCAAAAAGAAAAAATAGAAACCGAAGATTTTCTGCTTTCGATTATAAATGATTTTAAAATTACATTTCCAAAAATCAATCTTCAAACTGATTTTCAAACTCAGAAAACAATTTTAGTTTTAGATAAATTCCATCTGACAACTGCTTTTTTAAATGTTTTGGAAAATGCCGTAAAATATGGTTCAAATACGATTACAATAAAAACAAGAATAGTCCAAAATCAATTTTCCGTTAGTATTGAAGATGACGGAATTGGAATTGAAAAGAACAAACAATCACTTCTTTTTGAAAAATTCTATCGCGTAGAACAAGGAAATCTTCACAATACAAAAGGTTTAGGTTTAGGATTGTATTATGTCGATCAAATTATAAAAGCACATCAGGGCTCTGTTAATGTTGTGAGTGATTTAGGAAAAGGAACTCAGTTTACTATTTTATTAAAAGTTTAATAATCTTATTTTGAAAAAATTACTTTTAGCCGAAGACGATTTTGATTTTGCAGCCATTTTAAAACAATATTTAGAACTGCATCAATTTGAAGTAATTTGGGCAGAAAATGGAGAAATAGCTTTGGACTATTTTAAAAACCAGACTTTTGATATTTGTATATTTGATGTCATGATGCCAAAAATGGACGGGTTTTCATTGGCTGAAAAAATAATTACAATCAATCCTGAAATTCCATTTATTTTCCTGACTGCAAGAAAGTTAAAAGAAGATAAAATCATTGGTTTAAAATTAGGTGCGGACGACTATATCATAAAACCTTTTGAAGTCGACGAACTGATTCTGCGTTTACAGAATATTTTAAAGAGGATTGAGCAAAAGAGAACGCTTCAGGGAAATAATATAATTGAAATTGGTTCTTATATTTTTGATAATGAAAGATTGACCCTGAATAATAAAAATCATGTCCAGCAGCTTACAGAAATGGAAGCTTCTCTTATTGAGTATTTATACCTGAACCATAACCAGTTATTAAAAAGAGACCAAATTTTGATGTCGGTCTGGAAAAAAGATGATTATTTCTCAGGCCGAAGCATGGATGTTTTTATCAGCAGGCTTAGAAAATACTTTAATTCAGATCCAAAAATCAGCATTGAAAGTGTGCGTAATATTGGCTTAGAATTTAAAATAAAAAAATCTTGACGAATCAAGTTTTTTTATTTTGTTAAGAATTATTTTCCGATTACCCAGCCTAAAGTAAAGTTCCCTACGGGTACAAATTCTGTATCATATTTATCAAAATTCACTCCGGGTCCTACATTAAATTCCAGATTAAATCTTCCTTTGTAAGTGCGTTGTATCCCCCAAAGTGCGGCGATAGTAAATGATGGTTCATAATTGCCATATTCACTATTAGTTGAGAGTGATCTAAAATTATAAATTGCATTTCCGGCAATATAATTTCCTGAATTAAAAGCTGTTCTTTTTCCTTTAGCAGCTCTTTTTTCTAAATTATAGTAATGACGAAATTGCTCACTAATGAGTGGAAAAATATACACATTTCCATCGTTATAATAACTATTATATTCATATCCAATACCTAAAGCTATTTCTGAATAGAGCGTATTTTTTTCTGAAAATCCGTGTTCATACACAAATCCCGGAAATAATATATTGATTTTAAACTGATATAAAAAGAGCAGATAATAGCAAGAACAAGTATTTTATTTTCATTTTGGTTTGTTAATTGGTTACCACAAAAATAGAATTTAAACCATACAAATGTGTTAAATGTTAAACTATATTTCTTACATTCAAAAAATTAGTTTTCTGATGTTTTTACTGTGAATCATATAAGTTATCAAAGCAATTCTATAACGCTGAAAAAAGGTAACATAAATACATTTGTAAAGAACATTAAAAACTAAAATCATGAACCTAAAAAGATTATTTGGAGGATTACTTACCATTCTGGGAATTGTAGGTCTTATTTATACAGCTGTTATATTTGCTGGTACTTCAGGAGAAACAAGAGATGTAAAATCATTGATTATTTACGGTATACTTGGAATCGTATTTTTTACATCCGGAATCAGTTTGGTACGTACTACAAAAGACGAATCATAGATTACGATAATAATTCACTTGCAATTTTTTCGTAAAGCGGCGTTTTTATACCATACTTTAAACCTTCATTTACAACAAATTGCGTTAACGAAATCGCCTCGATATTTCTTCCGGCCAGTAAATCTCTGTGCATGGACGAAGTTGCATCTTTGGGCGTTTTCTCGAGTTTTGCAATTGTTTGAGCGACAATATCCTCAGGCAATTGTAGACCTTTTGCTTTGGCTACAGCATAAATTTCGTTCAACAACTCTTTATAGACTTTCTTAGATTCTTTATCGTTTAAAATCTCACCAATATTCTGATTGAGATAAGAAGTTGCTGATGCTAAAGCCGAAATAAAAATAAATTTCTCCCAAACTGTTTCTTCAATATTTTCAACCAAATAACTTTCTATTTTGGCCTTTTGAAGTATGTTTTGCAATTCTTCTAATTTAGCAATTGCAGCTGTTTTTGATCCGAAAAATAACTTTTCATAAAAGCCTATTTTCCGAATTGTTCCGGGAGAAAAAATCATCGAAACGATATAAACACAACCTTGCAAAACTTCATTTTCAGGAAATATTTTTTGAATGCGTTCCGGTGCATCAACACCATTGTATAAAGGCAGAATGGTAGTTTCCGGATTGATACATTTTTTTAAAGAAAGCAAACTTTCTTCTATGTCATACGTTTTGGTAGCGCAGATCAAATAATCCAAAACACCAATTTCATCCGGATTATTAGAAACCAATTTGGGATGAACGATAATTTCAGCATCATCTGTTACAATTTTTAATCCGTCCTGAGCGATGACTTTTTGGTTTTCACCACGTGCAATAAAGATTATTTCAACTTCATCTGATTCGAAATAGGCTTTCGCTAAAAGTCCGCCAAAATAACCACCTACTCCACCAAGTCCTAAAATTCCAATTCTTTTCATAAAATTTCAATTTTAAAAGTTCCAAATTCTAATAAATTGCTGAACTGCTTGCGCTCCTTCGGCTTCCCTCAGGATAACAAAAATGAGAATAAAAAATCCGCATAAATCTGCGCTTTCGCGAAAGCGAATCCGTGTCATCCGCTTGCCATTCTACGTAACGTAAATTATTCCTCTAAAACAGGATCTAAATTCAACTCTGTAAAATCACGTTCGCTTTTCGAAATTATAATTGTAGCTACCGTATTTCCAATCAAATTTGTAATGGCTCTTGCTTCGCTCATAAATTTATCAACTCCTAACAAAAAAGCCAAACCTTCTACGGGAATTTTATGGAGGGCTGTCAAAGTGGAAGCCAAAACAATAAATCCGCTTCCGGTAACGCCTGCAGCGCCTTTTGAGGTAATCATCAAAATCCCGATAACGCTCAGAATTTCGAAAAAACTTAAATGCACATCATATAATTGCGCCAAAAATATTACGGACATCGACAAATAAATCGAAGTTCCGTCGAGATTAAAAGAATAACCCGTAGGAATCACCAAACCAACAACTGATTTACTGCAGCCCATTTGTTCCAGTTTTACCATAATACTTGGCAAAGCGGCTTCAGATGACGAAGTTCCCAGAACCAATAAAAGTTCTTCTTTGATGTATTTTAGAATCGAAAGAATACTGATTTTATAATATTTCAGAATACTTCCTAAAATCAAAAATACAAAAAGCGCCATCGTCATATAAACACACAACATCAATTTACCAAGCGGAATTAAAGTCTGTAAACCAAATTTACCAATTGTGTAAGCCATTCCCCCAAAAGCACCTAAAGGAGCCAAATACATAACATATTTCAATCCGAGGAAAACAACTTTTGAAAATCGTTCCAAAACCAGAATCGTTTGTTCGCGTTTTTTATAAAAATTTAATAAAATACCGCAAATAATAGCAGCCAAAAGAACCTGTAAGGTAAAATTAGAAAGAAAAAATTGCAGCCACGAAAAGTTTTCGGCGCTATGAGTGGTATATTTACTTGCATCCTGCAATGCCAATCCGCTTCTGTCTATTTTTCCGGGTTGAAAAATGTATGCAATTGCAATTCCAATCGCCAATGCAATTGTCGAAACCACTTCAAAATAAGTTAAAGCTTTGATTCCGATTCGGCCCACTTTTTTAAGATTTCCCATTCCGGAAATTCCCAAAACAATCGTCAGAAATATAATTGGACCAATAAAAACTTTGATCAGTTTGATAAATGAATTTCCGATTATTTCCATTTTTACACCATTTTCAGGCGAGAAATGTCCGAGTAAAACTCCGGCAATAATGGCAATCAAAACCCAAAAAGTAAGATTGGTAAATAAAATCGAAGAGAATTTTTTTTTAGGTTGTGGCTGGTTAGTTATATTCATAATTAATTACTATTTTTCTTACAAATATATAAAAAATGCAGACCTATAAGCCGGATTCTGTAAATACTAAATAAAATTTAATATTCCCTTATCATTTATCTAGACTCATAATTACTCATAAGCTCAAGCTACCTACCCTTCAGCAACGAACGAGAAGCCCTTAAATGCTGATATACTTGGTATTTCACCGCATAGAGTTTACCTGGTTTCACTACAGCATTACCTGTACATACTTTCTGTTGCACTTGTCCTTGCGCTATTGCTAACGCCGACGGGTGTTACCCGCTATGCTTCTCTGTGGTGTCCGGACTTTCCTCCCTCCCAATAAATTGGAACGACGATAAGGCGGTCTGCGTGGCAAAAGTAGCGATTTATCAGCTAAGAATAATGATTTTAAATTTGAGTTTTTCGCCTTATTTTCATAACAATTTAATTTTAAATTAGTTATCTTTAAAATCCATAATTTTTAAATTCAATTATCATGACTAGAATGTATCATTACGCAACTGTTTCAAAAGCTTTAGATCAATTGCATGAAAAAGGATTTACTTATGATTTTAATCTGAATGCTGATATGATTAAAAAAAATCCTGAAAAATTTGAAATTGTTCATGTGTATCGATACGAAGGGGAATCAGACCCGGGCGATGAGGCAGTTGTATACGGAATTAAATCTATTACAGGTAAAAAAGGAGTTTATGTAGCTGGCTTTTCTGCTGACTCAGATTTGGAAACGTCTAAGTTTTTATTCGATTTGAATATAAAAGGCAGGTGATTTTCAGGAGCTGTTTCCTGCTGTCCGCTATATCTTTTCCTGGCTAAAGAAGCCAGAAAAAGGATGCCGCTCCATCAGGGCTAGGGCTTTAGGTTTCATAAGAAACAATTATTTTAATAGTTTAAGTCATTGCGAGGAACGAAACAACCACACTAATAAGTGATTCAGCAAATGAGATTGCTTCGTTCCTCGCAAAGACATAAAATGAGCGTGAAAATAAAAGAATAAAACCATTTAAATCAGCGTCATCCGCGTGCCATCTCTCCATACAAACCATAAAAAAAGCCCATCATAAAATGACAGGCTTTTAGAAAAAAACTCAATAAACTAAGTTATGCCGTTGGAATTTTTAATTTCCAACCCGCCTGAATCAAATCAGGATTTTTGATAATATCTTTATTGGCTTCATAAATGGCATTCCATGAAACGCCATGTGCTTTTCCTATTTTTGATAATGAATCACCGCTTACAACGGTATATTCTGTAGTAGCTCCTTCGGCAACCTCAATATTCATTACTACATCTGCCGATCTAAAATCAGGATCTATTTTTCCGTAAGCTTGCCAAAGTTTCTCTTTGTCATCTGCAGATTTTGCTGTACCGTCAATATACAATACATTATCCTGATCTCTTACTTGCAAATTTGATACTCCTAAATTAGCCGCCAAATCTGTTAACTCTTTATATTTATCTTGTAAACTCATGGTTTCTTATTTAATAATTAACTTATTATCTACTTTTTTAGGTTTCAATTCCTGCACGCTTTTAATTAAATTAGGCAACTGACTTCTTTTAATTTCTCCTGTAAGCGTAACAACACCGCCTACAACAGTCGCACTAACACCATCATAAGATTTTATAACTTTACTTAATGATTTGTCTAATTCTGTATCCGGACTAATTATAACAGCTGCAGCAGCAGTTTCTTCCGGAGCTATAATCTGGCAATTGTTCACCACAGATTTTACACCTTTAACGGTTTTTATAGAACTTTCAACGCTTTGTTTGAAGGCATCATCCTTACAAACTCCTGAAATTGTTGCAACACCATCTTGTACTGTAACCTGAACCTCGGGCGTACTGCTTAATTTTTCACTAATTTGTTTTTGAATATCTGCGTCTTTAGGACCACAAGCCACTAATGAAACAGCAAGACTCATTCCCAATAAAATCGATTTAATTTTCATAATATTTATTTTTTAAAATTAACTAACCTTAAAGTTAACGAATAAAACAATTAAATATTACAAAATAATCTTACAAATTTTACATTTTAACCATTTATTAAAATTAGCCTACAAAAAAGTCCTGAATTTTACGGTTCAGGACTTTGACAATTTAAAAAATCATAAGATGTTATTTATCAAACCATTACATTTAATCGAAATAGTTTTCAGGATATAATTTCTGTCCGTATTTTTCAAAAATGGTATTTATATTTTCTTTATTTTCAATTTCGGTTTTTGAAATAGCATTTTCTAAATAACCAGCCATTTCTTCAAATAATTCATCTAATCCGGCGGGCGTTACTGTACACAAAAGTTTAGCCGGTTTATCGCTTAGGTTTTTAAAACCATGAACAATTCCTCCTTTTGGAATATTGACGAAAGAGTTTTTCTTCGCAACATAACTTCTTAATTCCGATTTAAAAGAAACTTCGCCTTCCAGAACAAAAAATGTCTCTGCAAAATCAGCATGCGAATGCGGATTTGGTCCCGCTCCCGGAGGAACCGACATTTCGATTACGGCATATTCTCCATCAGTTTGTTTTCCTGAGATTATGATTCGGTAATTTCCTCCGGCGATATTTAATTTTTGACCTTCGGTTTCATTGACGGTTGTTATTGGAATTGGTGTTTTCATTTTTAAGGCATTTTTAATTTGCTTTTCTATTTTAAATTTAGTCTACTCAAAATTAAAACTAAATATATTTAAAAAATAAAATATAATCAATCCGAAAAAAAGAAGAAAACTTCAAGAGCAATTTGATAATCAATAATTTATTAAAAATATAAATATTTCTGATGTTATTTTATTTCCTTTTAATTCTGTAAAGCATTCCAATAAAGATATAACCCTCTTATATCTAAGTACATGTACTTTTATAAAAAAAATTATAAATAATGATACATCAATTAAAACCTTCGATATTAGTCGAAACACCATTAGGAACTGGTCAGGCTATTTTTCTTATTGATTACGGAATGCATCAAAATACGTGTTGGGTTGTTGCCTTGCAGGACAATGGCGTTATAAAGCATTTTGACTGTAACGATGTCATTCTTTCTACAAATTACACGTATGGAATGAATATGAGAAAAAATAATTTTAAAGATGAAAAAAATCCTTAATTCTGGCTGAATTAGGCTTTTTTGTTATTAATTGTTACACCATATTGATTGTTGTGCAAAAGCGTGCACAGTTATTATAATTATATTTCTCATCTTTTCTTAACTCCCGATTTTTCCATAACGTTGTTGTTCAGAAAAATACAGTACTACATTCTTTCCATTCTTTTTGTATGGATAAAATAACTCATAATTTCCGTTGTGAGAACTATATCTTAGTTCATCACTATTTTGGTTGAAAACACGATTCAGAATACAAAAATCGAATCTCTAATTTTATCCATATGGATGAGATTGCTTTCGCCATGGCGAACAGGTAGTTCCTCGCAAAAAACTTGATTGTCGAGCTACTCGCGGATTGCAAGGACTTTTATTGTCGACAATGTTTGCGATCCTTCGACTTCGCTCAGGATGACAAACGTTAAGAAAAAAAATCGGTAAAAATCCGTGTTTTCGCTTTAACGAATCCGTTCTATCCGTGTTCAATTTCATGAAGCATATAATAAAAATTGTTAATTTAAATCGCTTACTTTCTCATATTCAAAACACTCAAAATCTTCTCTAAGATTTATGATTTTCAGATTTGTGATTTGGTAATTTTCAGCCTATATTTGCTATCGAATAAAAAGAATATGGAACAATTTGTTGTATCGGCCCGTAAGTATCGCCCGCAAACCTTTAAGGATGTTGTAGGTCAGAAAGCCATTACCAACACTTTGCTGAATGCTATTGATAGCAATCACCTTGCTTCTGCACTTTTATTCACCGGACCGCGAGGTGTTGGAAAAACGACTTGCGCACGTATTTTGGCGCGTAAAATAAATCAGCCCGGATATGATGATCCCAATGAAGATTTTGCTTTTAACGTTTTTGAGTTAGATGCGGCTTCAAATAACTCGGTTGATGATATTCGCAGCCTGATTGATCAGGTTCGAATTCCGCCACAAACCGGACAATACAAAGTTTATATTATTGACGAGGTTCATATGTTGTCTTCGGCAGCTTTTAATGCTTTTTTGAAAACATTGGAAGAACCGCCAAAACATGCTATTTTTATCTTAGCAACTACGGAGAAACACAAGATTATTCCAACGATTTTATCGCGTTGTCAGATATTTGATTTCAAAAGAATTACGGTAAAAGATGCTAAAGAACATTTGGCTGAAGTTGCTACAAGTCAAGGAATTAATTTTGAAGATGATGCTTTGCACATTATTGCTCAAAAGGCTGATGGTGCAATGCGTGATGCTTTATCGATTTTTGACCGTGTGGTTTCTTATTGCGGCACTAACTTAACACGTCAGGCTGTTACCGAAAATTTAAATGTTTTAGATTACGAAACCTATATCAATATTACCGATTTACTTTTAGAAGGTAAAATTCCGGATTTATTAATGGCGTACAACGATATTCTTTCAAAAGGTTTTGACGGACATCATTTTATTGCTGGTCTGGCTTCGCATTTTAGAGATTTACTGGTAAGCAAAACGCCTGCTACTTTGAGTTTGCTTGAAGTGGGCGAACAAGCACAGCAATTATATGGCGTACAGGCTCAAAAATGTTCGCAGGACTTTTTATTAAAAGGAATTGATATTGCAAATGACTGTGATTTAAAATATAAATTAAGTCAGAATCAACGCCTTTTAGTCGAATTATGTTTGATGCAACTGGCCTCTATCAACTTTGATGGAGAAAAAAAAAAGTTGAGCAATTCATAATTCCGCCTACTTATTTTAAAAATGGCGGATATTCAATTACCGAAGTTCCAAAGTTAAAATCCCAAATTCCAGCAACTGAAGTTGAAAATCCAAGTTTGAAATCCCAAATTCCAAACGTGGAAAGCAATGCTAATGTTGAAGCAAAACCTGAAACTCCAAAAGCAGAAACTTCTGTAACTCCACAACCTGAAGTTAGCAATGAACCAAAAATTTCGGCTTTTTCCTTATCGAGTATTCGCAAAAAGAAAGAGTTGGAAGCAAATAGCAGATCTTTTGTAAAACCTTCTTCTATATTGCCAACGGAAGAATTTACAGAGACCGAAATGCTGGTTGAATGGAATAAATATGCACAACGATTGGGCGATAAAGGTTTTAAAATCATGGAATCGTTATTATTGATTAACGATCCTACTTTGAACGGAACGGTAATTACCCTTGAATTGCCTAATGAAGGTTCTAAACTGGATTTCGAAGGTCAGATCCATGGTCTTTTAGGGCATTTAAAGGGACATTTGCACAATCATGACATTACTATTGAAGTTGTTGTAAATGAAACTATCGAAACTAAAAGAAGTTTTAACGATCAGGACAGATACAATCGTTTGATGGAAATCAATCCAAATATTGAACTGTTACGAACTACATTTGGATTGGACTTAAACGCATAGTATCTAATTAACTTTTTTTTGCCACGAATTTCACAAATCTACACTAATTTTTATATGTAATGTGTGAAAAATAATTCGTGCAGATCGTGAAATTCGTAGCAACCTATTTTTACTTATTTCTTAAGCCGAAATCAAAAACTTTTTCCAGCCATTTTATTCTCTGTGTTTCATCTGAACCTTTTATGATTCCGATATAGGTAACTTTTACTGGTTTTATTCCACAAAATTCTAAAGTCGATTTCTTTAATTGATTCACACTTGGTCTTCCGTAATAGAATCTGTAATACCAGCCTGGCTGATCGAGAGTTGTAATAATATGCGCCGTTTTGCCTTTTAGCAATTTATCCCACCAAACAGAATTTTTACGGTATTGAAAAGCCATTCCGGGCAAAAATAATCTGTCGATAAATCCTTTGGTTATTGCTGGCAAGCTGCCCCACCAAACCGGATGAATCCAAACTAAGTGATCTGCTTTTTTAATTTTTCCCCATGATTCTAATAAATCCGGTTCTAATTCGGTTCGTTTTTGATAACCGAACTTCAAATTTGGATTAAAATTTAATTCAGCAATTGTAATGGTTTCAACTGCTGCTCCGGATTGAATTGCGCCTTTTTTATAAATATCTGCTATTGCAAAATTGAAACTTTCGGGATTTGGATGTCCGTTTATAATCAGTATTTTTTTCATGTGATTCTTTTTAACAAAAATACTATTCTGATAAAAATGGTTACCGGACAAATGTCCTATAAAATTTCTTTTCTGATCCGGCTTAAATGCCTTGGTGTAATGCCTAAATAAGAAGCTAAATATTGAAGCGGAATTAACCGGATATATTTTTGATGATTTAAATATAGTTCTTCATAACGTTGTTTTCCTGATAATTTCTGAAAAGAAATCATCCGTTTTTGAAGCGTTACATATTCCATTTCAGTCAATTTCCTCCCTATTTCCTGCCAATGAATTCCTAATTGATATAGTTTTTCTAAGCTTTCACGTGTTATAACTTGTAATTCTGTATCGGCTATAGCCTGAATATTTTCTTCAGCTGCATTTTGGGTAATAAAACTGGAGAATGAGGCCATAAATTCGTTTTCGAAAGCAAAACAATTCGTGATTTCATCGCCCTGATGATTAAAGAAATACGAACGCAAAATGCCGCTTTTGATAAAAACGATTTCATTACAAACCTGATTTTCTTTTAATAGAAGTTCTCCTTTTTTGAGTGTTCGAAAAGTAATTAAATCATCTAATCGATCTAATTCTTCTTGAGGTATTATTTGTATGGATTGAAAAACGGATTTCATTTTATTCTAGTGTTAATAGGATGTCGCTCTACTGGAGCTTTGATCCCAATCGTATATTTATGCCTAATAAATCTCTCCCAAAATCGCAAGATTAGTCATTTCGACGCAGGAGATATCTCCATAAGTAACTCCGTAACACAAATCCAATCTTTGTCGAGCTTCTTGCGGAGATATCTACTGCGTCGAAATAACAATACTGTGTTTAAACTTTGCGTCTTTGCGCCTTTGCGAGATTAATTTTATTTTTCAAAAAGCTTAACTTAATGACATTGTCCGTAGGGACTTTATATTTATAGAATTTACAATTCGCCAGATCAAACTCCATCGGGATGGAATCTATTTATGCTATTAAAAGAAATTAATCTTTTGGTGCAAAAATTCTTTCGATTCTTTTATCCGGAATAAGCCACAGCAACGCGACGATAAAATAAGCTGCTCCGGAAATCCATTCGTTGTAAAACGAAGCTGCAATTCCTAAAATGTATAAAACAGAAGATGCGTGTCCTTTTAAATCTCTTCCTATCACTTTGGCTAATAATGAATTTCTTCCTTCGTTAATGATGATAATTCGCTGCAAGATAAAGTATGATATTGAGCATAAAAGCAATACAACACCGTATAAAGTCATGGATGCTTTTGCAAAATTGTGTTCTCCCATCCAGCCGGTTGCAACGGGAATTAAGGACAACCAGAAAAGTAAATGCAAATTTGCCCAAAGAATTTTTCCGTTGATTTTGCTCAGACTGTGAATTAAATAATGGTGATTGTTCCAGTAAATTCCAACGTAAATAAAACTTAAAACATAACTTAAAAACTTAGGAATAAGTGGCTTTAAATCGGCAAACTCAACTCCGTGAGGCACTTTGATTTCTAAAATCATAATGGTAATGATAATGGCTAAAACGCCATCACTAAAAGCTTCGAGTCTTGTTTTGTTCATTTATACAGGTTGAAATTTAAAAAAAGTTTGCCGCAAATTTCACAAATTTAAACTAATTTTTCATTCGTAAATGTAAAATTTAATTCGTGTAAATTTGTGAAATTCGTGGCAAAAAAAGTTTTCAAAATTATATTTTACCGTAATACATTGCTTTTACAATTCCGTCAGAAAGTCCTATTTTCGGAACATAAATCTGGCGTGCTCCGCTCCATTTCATCGCGTTCAGATAAATTCTGGTGGCGTGGATAATAACATCGGCACGGTCAGAGTTCAATCCTAATTCGGCAATTCTTTGTTCGTACGTCAATGAATTTAAAAAGGCATATTGCGAATTGATGTAAATGTACGAAAGTGGTTTTTCCTGCTGTTTTCCGGACATTTTAAACAATTTATTGATGTTTCCGCCAGAACCTATTAAGGTAACCTCATCATAATCTGCAGTATTGGTTTTGATCCATTTTTCGATTTCATCCCAAACCACTTCATGAACCATATTATTTAATAAACGAACTGTTCCTGCTTTGAACGATCTTGAAGTAATCATTTTTCCATCAGAGAAAAGTGTAAATTCAGTACTTCCACCGCCAACATCTACAAAAAGATAAGTTTCGTCATTTTTTAATAAATGATGTAAATCAGTTGAAGCAATAATTGCAGCTTCTTTTTTACCATCAATAATTTCGATTTTTATGTCGGCTTTTTTCTTAATTATAGCCACTACTTCTTTGGCGTTATACGCTTCACGCATGGCCGAAGTTGCAAATGCCATATAACGTTCTACTTTATGTACTTTCATCAAAAGATTGAATGCTTTCATGGCATCAACCATTCGATCTATATTTTCTTCTGAAATTTCTCCAACTGTAAAGGCATCTTGTCCCAAACGAATTGGCACACGAACAAGCGAACTTTTATTAAATTGGGGTTCTTTGCCATCTTGTTCTACAACATTTGATATTAGAAGCCTCATGGCATTTGAACCAATATCTATTGCTGCATATTTCTTTATATTAATCATGCTCACTTTATGATTTGAAATTGTTTTTGTTAATTTATTTTCTGTGGAACTGCTTCTAAAATCGAGATTTTATCCTGATAATATTTATAGGTTTCCAATTGAGCTCTAAATGGGGCATGATGGTTTCTAGGCTTATATTTATTATCTAATTTATAGGAATGGTATCTCACTTTAACATTCCCTTTCCATGCAATATTAAAATTATCTATTAGTTCTTTCTTGATTTCAAGATCATAAATTGGACACGTAACTTCTACTCTTCCGTCAAGATTTCGGGTCATGAAATCAGCAGAAGATATGTAAACTTCGGTTAAACCGGCATTTCCAAAAATATAAACTCTTGAATGTTCCAGGTAATTATCGACGATACTTATGGCTTCGATATTTTCGCTCATTCCTGGAATTCCGGGAATCAAAGAGCAAATTCCTCTTACCTGAAGCTGAATTTTTACTCCGGCATTGCTGGCTTCGTATAATTTATCGATCATTTTAAAATCAGATAAACTATTCATCTTCAATTTTATGTGGGTTTTTCTACCAGCCAAAGCGTGCAGAATTTCACGATCGATCAGTTTTATAAATTTTGTTCTGGTATAATGCGGCGATACAATTAAATGTTTGTAACGGTGCACTCTGTAATTGATATCGAAGAATTCGAATATTTTTGAGATGTCTTTCAAAATTCCCTGATGGCAGGTAAAAAGTGTAACATCTGTATAAATCTTTGCGGTAGATTCGTTGAAATTTCCGGTAGAAATAAATCCGTATCGACGTGTTTTTCCTTCTTCGGCTCTTTCGATTACACAAATTTTACTGTGCACTTTTAAACCTTTAATTCCAAAAATAAGTTCGATTCCTTCTGTTTGCATTTGTTCTGCATACGAGATATTTGTTGCTTCGTCAAAACGTGCCTGAAGTTCGATCTGAACCACTACTTTTTTCCCGTTTTTGGCAGCATTAATCAAAGAGCTAATGATTTGCGAATTCTTGGCTAAACGATATAAAGTAATTTTTATACTGGTTACTTTTGGATCTAAAGCTGCTTCACGCAAAAACTTCGTCAAATACGAAAATGACTGATATGGCGCGTGTAACAGATAATCTTTTTTACTGATTTTTTCTAAAATACTTCCGCCCAGACTCAAACCCGGAATTGGCAAAGGTTCGTTTGGTTTATAGAGTAAATCGTATCTTCCTAAATTTGGAAAATTCATATAATCACGACGATTGTGGTATCTTCCGCCGGGAATTATACTATCTGTTTCTACGATTTTCATTTTATCGAGAAAGAAACGTAACGTATCATCTTCGATTAAATTATCATATATAAAACGAACAGGTTCTCCTATTCTTCTGTCTTTTACTGAAGTGGCGATTTTTTCGAGCATACTTTTACTCAAATCACTATCGATATCCAATTGCGCATCACGCGTAATTTTGATCATATGTGCCGAAACACTTTTATAATCGAAAATATTAAAGATGTTTTTCAGGTTATAACGAATTACGTCATCGATCAGGATAACATAATGTTTATCGTCGTGCGATGGCAAAACGACAAATCTGTTTATGGTTTTAGGGATTTCGATAACGGCGTAGCGAACCTCATCGTTTGTATTCATTTCCAGACGAACGGCCAGATATCCTAAAGTATCTTTAAGAATCGGGAATTCGGCCAAATCATTCAAAATGATTGTAACTAATTCAGGGCTTAGTCTTTGTGTAAAAAAATCTTTTAGAAAAGTTTGCTGATCCGGCGTAATTTCATCTTCATTTATCATAAAGATATTTTCGGCTTCAAGCTCCACTTCGATATTGCCCAGAATACGTAAACTTTCTGATTGCTGCTGAATAACAATTTCAGTAATATCCTTAATTAATTGATGAGCAGAAACGCCGCCTAAATATTTTTCGCCAGAGATTCCAGAAAGACTTAACCTTCTAATTGCGGCATAGCGAACTCTAAAAAATTCGTCTAAATTGTTCGAAAAAATTCCAACAAAACGCAACCTGTCTAAAAGCGGAACGGTATTATCTGCTGCTTCCTGAAGCACTCTTGCATTAAACGCTAACCAACTTTTTTCTCTATCGATATATTTCTGTTCGTACACTTTATTTATTTTAAATCTTTGGGGAAAATTGTTTTATGGGTTTTGCCTTTATTGATAGTATTCCAACTTTCTGCATCAAACTGCAATGATACAAATCCTGAGGTTGGAACGTTTTCGATAAAAACATCCCCAAATTTATTAACAAAATTTGTAATAGCCTCGTTATGTCCAAAAAGAATAACGCTTTCGAAACTATTATCACATGATTTGATAACCTTTTCGAGCTGTTTGTCATCAAAAGTATAAAGGTCGTCTTTATAAACGATACTTTCTATAGGGTATGAAATGTTTTGAGCAAAAATCAATGCCGTTTCTGAGGCGCGCGCTGCTGTGCTGCTCCAGATAATATATGTTTTAGGAAGAAACTTCGAAATAGTAGCTGATACATCATGTGCATCTAAAATTCCTTTTTTCATTAAAGGTCTGTCAAAATCCTTTAAAGGTGCTTCCCAACTTGATTTAGCATGACGTATTAAAATTAAATTTTTCATAAGCAGAAGTATTTAGAAATATCGTATTAGAATTCCTAATTAATTGAAGTTCTAATTTACAAAAGAAATTTTAATACTTCCTACTTTTTTACTTCTGTTAACATTATATAAAAACTTTAACAAGAATAAAAATCCTCAAAGATTTAACAATTATTAAAAACGAACTACATAATTAAAATATTTTAAACCTAATTTTAAAAAAAATAAAATAGCTGCTTTATTGAAATTTTAAAGTTTTCCTTAATTGAAATTCACAACTTTTTTCAAAAAAAAGTCGTTGCAATTCATTGAATTGCAACGACCAATAAAAACCAACCTGTCCAATATTCTACTCTTAAATTCTAACAAATATGTTAGTATAATATTTTTTTCCCGTTTTGGGATCAATAGTAACTGCTATTCCAAAATGAGTATAATTTCCTTCGATATTTGCTTTATGGGCTGGACTATTCAACCATCCTTTTACCACAGCATCAGCCGTTTTGTAGTCAAAAGCAACGTTTTCTCCAATGCTTTTAGCACCTAGAATTTTCATGATACTTTTAGAACGTGCAGCAAAATCATAATGATTAACCACATGTTTCGCAATCATGTATTTGTTATGCTCTTCGCATTTATAAGAAATGTGATTTATTTTTTCTAATGCTTTTAAACCAATACTTACACGGTATTTGTTTATTAACTGCATGGTTTCTAACTCTGAATCGTTGTAATTATAGGTCGTTATCAGAGCATCCACAGAAGGAGGAGGACTATTTTTCTTCAATACTGCAGCATCTGCTGTGCATGAGTTCATCGTAATAAACATCACAATGAACATCATGGCTCGCATCATCTTTTTCATAATCAATAGCAGTTTAACGTTTTAAAGTAGATGTTGGGGCAAATGCTTTAATTTATATAAATAAACGTTTGTTTTCTGATTCAAACATATTTAATTTATCGCCAAACTACAAAATTAATCGATGAAATACATATTATTTCATTTATACTAGATAAAAATCTTACATTCTAAGAAGACAATCTTTCAATCTTCCATGAAAAATCAGACTGGCTTGTATATCTGATTCGGTCATGTAATCTATTAGGCCTTCCTTGCCAAAATTCTACTTCTAAAGGAGTTACTAAAAAACCTCCCCAGTTTTCGGGTCTCGGAATTGTTTTTCCTTCAAATTGTTTTTCTAACTTTTTAAGGTTTTCTTCTAAATAAGATCTTGACGGAATCACTTCACTTTGATGCGAAACAATGGCGCCTAATTTGCTACCGTCAGGACGAGAGTCAAAATAACCATCTGAGATGTTTTCAGACGTTTTCTGTGCGATTCCTTTAATAATTACCTGACGTTCCATTTCCTGCCAAAAAAAAGACAGACAAACATGCGGATTTGCCGCAATTGCTTTTCCTTTTTCTGAATCATAATTGGTGTAGAAAATAAAACCTTCTTCAGAAAATTTCTTTAATAAAACAACTCGGGATTTTGGAAAACCATCCAATCCAATTGTAGAAACTGTCATCGCATTTACTTCTCCGTTACTTCCAAAATCTTCTACTTCATGAAACCATCTTTTAAAAAGATTAATGGGATCTTCGGGAATATTGGTTTCTAATAATTCGCTTTTCTCGTAAGACTTTCTATAATTACTTAAATCGTTCATTTTTTTAGATCTTTAGATTGTTAGACTACTTAGACTGTTGGACTTTTAGATTACTTCGATTGTAGATTTTTAACTCATAATCTATAACTCATAATTCATAACTTATTCCCACTCAAAACTTCTTCCGTCATCGCCTAAATGCACATTGGGGAAAATGGTTTCTGCTTCTTCCTTAAAACGTTCAATTCCTTCATATCTTGTTGAATAATGTCCTAAAACCAATTGTTTTGCATTTGCTTTTAAGGCAATATTCGCAGCTTCTTTTGCTGTTGAGTGCAATGTTTTTTGTGCCAAAGCAGCTTCTGATTCCAGAAACGTACATTCGTGATACAAAACATCAACATCTTTTATAATCGGAATTATATCTTCGTTATAAACGGTGTCTGAACAAAAAGCATAACTCATTGATGGAATTGGATCGAAAGATAATTTCTCATTTTCGATTACAGTTCCATCGTCTAGCGTAACATTTCCGCCTCCTTTTATTTTTTGATAATAAGCGGTGTGAATATTGTATTGCTGAACAGCTTCAACATTTAGTTTTCTGTCTCCGGGTTTTTCCTGAAACAAAAAACCGTTTGTATAAACGCGATGTTTGAGCGGAATCGTTTTAACAATTACTTTATGATCTTCAAAAATAACTTCGCTTTCCTTCGATTCTAATTCATGAAAAAACAACTCATAAGTGGTCCAGGAATTCGATAATTTCAGCTGTAAAGTAATGATTTCCTTCACTCCTTTTGGACCATAAATATGTAAATCCGTAGTTCGTCCTAAAAGTGCAAAAGTAGAAATGGTTCCGATTAATCCAAAAAAGTGATCTCCATGCAAATGCGAAATAAAAATGTGATTTATTTTTGAGAATTTAATCTTGTTTTTACGCAATTGCACCTGAGTTCCTTCGCCACAATCGATTAAAAACAATCTGTTTTTAATTTCTAAAACCTGCGAAGTCGGGTTGGTAAGCGTTCTGGGAGTTGCGGCGTAACAGCCGAGTATGGTAAGTTTCATTTTAGATTGTTGATTTTAGATTTTAGATTGTTGAACTTAAAAATTTCAGGTTCAGCATTAAAAATCTAATAAATAATCCCGCTATTTTGGGAAAAAATCTAAAATCTAAAATCTGAACTCTAAAATCTAAAATCCTAAGTCTCTCTCGATTTCTTCCATTTCGATAATATCGTGCGCTTCTAAAAGAGAAGGAACAACAGCCAATTTATCAGAAATAGCATTAAAATCAAGGTCAGAAACAACAATTACAAATGATTTTTTTGCTTTTTTTTGGAGTTTGGAAAGCGGTAAAAAAAGTTTCAAATCACTTTCTGTCAATTGAGAATCTAACGATAAATCGATTATAATATTTTGTTTTTCAAAGGTTTTAAACTGTTGCGTTACTTTTTCCAAGAAAGCTTTAAAATCTCTTTGCGTATCTTTAATCGTAACGGTATGTCCTTTTTGATCTACTTTCATTTTATAATTTATAGCTCTGTTTGAAGAGCTAAGGTACGAAGTTTTTTTTCCAGTTTTCAGTCACGGTCGCAGTTTTCAGTTTTTTAACTATGTCTTTACGCAAATGTCAGGCTGAGCGAAGTCGAAGCCCGTTCCAATTGGTGCGCCCTTCGACTTCGCTCAGGGTGACAAAATGAAAACTGTGACTGAAACCTACTGAATCTTAGAGGCCAATAAATAAATCACCGCCATTCTAATCGCAACTCCGTTTTCTACCTGATTTAAAATCACCGAATGATCTGAGTCAGCCACTTCAGACGTAATCTCGACTCCTCTATTGATTGGTCCCGGGTGCATGATTACGATTTCTTTTCCAAGGGAATCTAATAATGGTTTGTCTACTCCGTATTGCTGAGCGTATTCACGTGTTGAAGGAAAAAAGTTTACATCCATACGTTCGTTTTGTACACGAAGCATGTTTGCAACATCGCACCATTCTAAGGCTTTTTGTAAATTCGGTTCAACCGTAACTCCAAGCGATTCGATATATCGTGGAATCAAGGTTTTTGGTCCGCAAACTTTTACTTCTGCGCCTTGCATTTGCAAAGCATATATATTAGATAAGGCAACTCTTGAATGCAGAATATCGCCTACAATAACTACTTTTTTTCCGGCTACATCTCCTAGTTTTTCTCTAATGGAATAACTGTCTAACAAAGCCTGTGTTGGATGTTCGTGCGCTCCGTCTCCGGCATTTACGATACTTGCTTTGACATTTTTGGATAAAAAATAAGCCGCTCCGGGATTGGAGTGGCGCATTACTACCATGTCAACTTTCATGGAAAGAATATTGTTTACCGTATCAATTAGGGTTTCACCTTTTTTAACAGACGATTGTGCTGCCGAAAAACTAATGACATCGGCTGATAATCGTTTTTGTGCCAACTCGAACGAAAGTTTTGTTCTGGTACTATTTTCGAAGAAAATATTGGCAATCGTAATATCTCGTAATGAAGGAACTTTTTTAATAGGTCGGTTAATGACTTCTTTAAAATGATCGGCAGTTTCAAAAATCAGGTTAATATCATTCTCGTTGATGTATTTTATTCCTAATAAATGATTTACGCTTAATTCTTTCATTTTTATTTCTTTAATATTTATTTGTCAAATTCCTGAAGTTCTGAAAATATTCAGCTCTTCAATGCTTTTCAAAGAGAAGCTTCTCTATTGAACCATTCTGTCTACAACCTCACTGTAATCTTGCAGATCTCTTGCATCTTCATCAAAAATCTTCTGCCATCTGAAACCCGGAATTTCAATTTTAGTTCTGGCAGAGCCATCCCATTTTATTTTAAAATCGTTATTTATTAAAACTTCCGCGACTATTTTACCTACTTCTATTGTTGTTGCATCATCAGAATTATCTACTTTCTGAAAAGCAATAAACAAACTCGGATTCTCTGTAGCAATGGCTCTTGCCAAATCTTGTTCGTGATAAAAGCAATAACCATCAGATTCTACTTCGTTTTCCTGCAGTTCTCTTTCTACCTCAACCACTTCATATTCACCGTCGGTTGTTGTATAACCTGCGTTGTGAAGCGCTACGATATTTTCATCACCTAATTCATCAAACGCTTTTATCAGTCTTTCCGTATCTGTTGGACTTTTCCATTGTTTACTTTCTGCCAGTAACTTTTGGTATTCTTCTCTTATGGTATCAAAGGCCCATTCTTCTGATATTTCATCTGCAAATTCATTGTCCTCGATTTCTTCTATGATATTTTCCTGTATCTCATCAATAGAAAGAAATCCCATTCTCACCTGATTAAAAATTGATTCATAAATAAACGTTTTGTTCTCTGTCATGATGTTATTTTCAATTTTTAACGATTTTATATTAATTGGTTACCAAATGAACGACATCTTCACCATCATTTTCTTTCCAGCTTACTTTTACTTTTTCACCGTTAATAGCATCTACCTGACGACCACGATAATCAGGCTGAATTGGCAAATTACGGCTAAAACGTCGGTCGATTAACACCAATAATTCAATTTCTGAAGGTCGCCCAAAAGACTGAATTGCCGTCAAAGCAGAACGAATGCTTCGTCCGGTAAACAAAACGTCATCAATAAAAATGACTTTTTTGTTTTCGACTATAAAATTGATTTGTGTTTTATTCGCTTCCAGCGGTTTATCAGTTCGACGAAAGTCATCTCTAAAAAAAGTGATGTCCAGATATCCCAAAGAAATTTCAGGTGTCTGGTATTCGTTTTCTAATATTTGTTTTAAACGTTCAGCTAAAAAAACGCCTCTTGGCTGAATTCCGATTAAAATTGTATCTGAGAAATCAAGGTGTTTTTCGATTAACTGACAAGCCAAACGATGGAGTATGATAGTAACTTCTTTTGAATTAAGTAATACTTTTTGGCTCATAATTAAGTGTAATGTTTGGTTGGGCAAATATACGAAATCAGAATTTATTTGTTGGGGTGTTGGGAAGGGAAATATTTTTTTTTGGTGTTGGGTGGGAATTTGGGATTAGAAGTGGGTTCTTTTAAAAGAGATCATAAAAAAAACTTATATTAGCAAAGTATAAAATTTGATATTTACCAGATAAATTTCATCTAGTCTCATTATATCATAAAGTTGAATTTATTCTAATTAAAGCTATGGACGACATACAAAATCTACTACAACCTAAAGTCAAAGAGTTCAATCTTAATTTCTTGAATAATTCACTTCCTGAAATAATTAATATAAATTATGATTTATGGACTTTAAAAATAACTTTGGATTTTAAAGATATATCTCAACCCATATATATTATTTTTAAAAATGTAGTTGGTTTTAGAGTATTAGATGAAGGTAATCTTTTGGAATTTTGGAATCCTGATATAAGAGTGCCTGGCTGGATTTGGAAAGTTGAAAGCGGAGGCTGGTTTGAACTTGAAAAATTAAGATCTGGTTTTTTGGCTCAGTTTCATGCAACTAGTCATAATGAATTTTTAATTTTAGGCATTAATGATTGTATCAGCATAATTTCAGGATCTGATCCTGTGATTTTTGATCCTGAATAAGACTTTATAAAATAATCCACTCAATCATTGAATATAAATTAACAATACTGCAGAAATTCTCATCCTCAAACTATATCAATCTAAAAATTCCGTAGGAATGAACAATATTGTAGCAACGGATTTTAATCCGTTCTAAAATTAAACGTCTCAACAGAAGTCCCATCGGGACGATCCATATTAATAACGCAAATATTTACCGGATCTACGGCTATTTTTAACTGGATTGAAATCCAGCCCTACAATATTGGTCGAGCCGATGGCTCTTTTTTGCTTTTAAAAATTTCTTCAATTTTCTTATATTTGATAAACGCAAAAACCTAACATTATGAGAAAAATAATCGTTATAACCATGATTACAATCGATGGCGTAATGCAGGCACCAGGTGGTCCTGATGAAGATAAATCAAATGGTTTTGAATACGGAGGATGGGTTGCTCCTTTTGGTGATGAAGAATATGGCAATGTTATGCAGGAACAAATGAAGCCTTCGGATATTCTTTTGGGCAGAAAAACATTTGATATTTTTGAAGATTATTGGCCAAAACACGCAGACGGATGGCCGGGAATTAATGAAGTTAAAAAATATGTTTTGTCCTCGACCAGAAAAAAATCAGATTGGCAAAATTCAGAGTTTCTTTCGACTGTAGAAGACATCAAAAAGCTCAAAAATTCTGATGGCGGAACTATTAAAGTTTGGGGAAGCGCAACTCTTGTTCAACTTTTGCTTCAACATGATTTAGTTGATGAACTTGCACTTTTAATTTATCCGATAATTTTGGGAAAAGGGAAAAAATTGTTTGATGATGGCGCAATTCCATCAGCATTTACATTAATAGAAAGTACGGTTACTCCAAGCGGTGTAGTTGCCGTTAGTTATAAACGAGCTGGAGAAGTAAAAACCGGAACTATTGGGGAATAACTCTTTTAAAAATATAAAATAATGAAAGCTAAAATCATATCAATCCCTGTTCTAGACCAGGAAAAGGCATTACAATTTTACACTGCAAAATTAGGTTTTATAAAAAAACACGATGTGCCTTTAGGCGAAAATAACAGATGGTTAACGGTAGTTTCTAAAGATGAACCTGACGGTGTCGAAATTTTATTAGAACCATCTCCAAATCATTTTGAACCGGCAAAAACCTATCAAAAAGCGTTATTTGATGCTGGAATTCCGTACACACAATTTAACGTTGATAATCTGGAGGAAGAATATGAAGTGTTGATTAATCTGGGTGTTGAATTTAGCATGCAGCCTACAGAAATGGGAAATGTAAAAATTGCAATTTTAAATGATACTTGCGGGAATAAAATTCAGTTGATTGAGATGTTATCGTAATATGCAGCTCATATATTTCTATTAAAATATCAGTCCCGGCGGGACGTTATATTTATAGCAATTCATATAGCCGTTTGATAAGAACCCGCCGCGGCGGGTGGCATATGCTCGTAATCAAAATAGATATCGCTCCGCTGGAGTTTTTGCCAAATCGGACGCATTAATTGGCTATAAATATTATGCTCCGCTGGAGCTTTTTTGTTTCATGCTTATAAACTGGATTAAAATCCAGCCCTACAATATTTGCCGAGCCGATGGCTCTTTTTTTTAATATCTGCGATATTCAATTTAAGATTAATCAAAATCATAGAACTTTTCAACCAAATTATGTAAGACGTTTTTTTGCTGTTTGAAGTAATTTTATTTTACGATAATTAGAATACAAAATTCTTTTTAAAACAATTAAAACAGCAAAATCATGCAAAAGAACATTACACGTTTGTTAATGGTATTCGTAATACTATTTTCATTTACAAGTTGCGAGGCTATTGGAGATATTTTCAAAGCCGGAATGGGATTCGGGATATTTATCGTAATCTTTATTATTGCGATCATTATCTTTATTTTCGCTAAGCTTTTCGGTAAAAAATAAAACATAAAAAAATCCCGTTCATCAAAAGTGAACGGGATTTTCTTTTTTATCTAAACTATGTTTATTTAGCGTACATTTTTGTTCTTAATTCCTGAACTTTTTCATCATCAAGATATTCATCAAACGTCATGTAACGATCGATTGCTCCGTTTGGCGTAAGCTCTACTACTCTATTACCAACAGTTTGTGCAAACTCGTGGTCATGTGTGGTGAAAATTACAGATCCTTTGAAGTTTTTTAATGAGTTGTTAAAAGCTGTAATCGACTCCAAATCCAAGTGATTTGTTGGTTCGTCAAGCATTAAGATATTCGCGCGTTCCATCATCATTCTTGAAAGCATACAACGTACTTTTTCTCCTCCTGATAATACACGGCTTGTTTTTAAAGCTTCTTCTCCCGAGAAAATCATTTTCCCCAAAAATCCTCTTATAAACACTTCATCACGCTCTTCTTCTGTTTTTGCGTATTGACGCAACCAGTCTACCAATGTTAAATCGTTTTCAAAAAAGGAATGATTTTCTGCAGGCAAATACGCCTGATTTGTTGTAATTCCCCAATCGAAAGTTCCAGCATCTGCTTTCTGATTGTTATTTAAAATTTCGTTGAAAGCGGTTGTAGCACGTGAATCTTTAGAGAAAAGCACGATTTTATCGCCTTTTGCCATATTCAAATCTACTCCTTTAAACAAAAGATCTCCATCTACAGAAGCTTCTAAATTTTCAACATTCAAAATCTGATCTCCTGCTTCACGATCCTGATCAAAAATAATCGCAGGATAACGACGGCTTGAAGGTTTGATATCTGAAATATTCAATTTAGAAATCATTTTTTTACGAGATGTTGCTTGCTTTGATTTGGCAACGTTGGCACTAAAACGACGAATAAATTCTTCTAATTCCTGTTTCTTTTCTTCTGCTTTTTTGTTTTGCTGTGCACGTTGTTTTGCCGCTAACTGGCTAGACTCGTACCAGAATGTATAGTTTCCTGAGTAGTGATTTATTTTTCCAAAATCGATATCAGAAATATGTGTACAAACCGAATCTAAAAAGTGACGGTCGTGAGATACTACAATTACTGTATTTTCATAATTTGCCAAGAAGTTTTCTAACCAGGAAATGGTTTCAAAATCCAAATCATTGGTAGGCTCATCCATAATAAGCAAATCCGGGTTTCCGAAAAGTGCCTGCGCCAAAAGCACACGAACTTTAATTTTCCCCTCAAGATCGCCCATTAAAGTATAATGGTGTTCTTCGTTGATTCCTAAATTAGATAACATTGACGCGGCATCAGAATCTGCGTTCCAACCGTTCATTTCTTCAAACTGAACCTGAAGTTCTCCGATTCGGTCTGCATTTTTGTCGTTGTAGTCTAAATAAAGTTCATCCATTTCTTTTTTAACAGCGTACAAAACTTTATTTCCCATCAAAACAGTTTCCAAAACCGTATGCTCGTCGAACATGTTGTGATTTTGGTTTAAAACCGACATACGTTTTCCGGGCTCTAAATGAATGTGGCCTGAAGTTGGATCGATATCGCCTGAAATGATTTTTAGAAAAGTTGATTTTCCAGCACCATTGGCTCCAATAACTCCATAAATATTTCCGTGTGTGAATGTGGTATTTACTTCGTCAAACAAAATACGTTTGCCAAATTGAACTGATAAATTATTGACTGTTAACATGAATGTCTTTTTAATTAATTTGGTGCAAAAGTACGGAAAAAGGTTCAGAGTTGCAAAGGTGCATAGAAAGGATTTTTTCTCATTTTATGTCATTTCGACGGAGGAGAAATCTTCGCAAGTAACTCTACAAAGTTAAATTCTCGTTGCGGAGTTACTTGCGAAGATTTCTCGTTCCTCGAAATGACAGACTGTTCGGATACTGAAAGATAAATATCTCATTAGGTCAAATACAATTTTCATATAAATAAGATGTATATCGCTCCGCTGGAGCTTTGAACCTGGGAATGTTGAAATTGTCTATAAATATTATGCTTCTATGGAGCTTTCCGCACTTTAACTTATAATATATTCTATCACTTATATGGTTTAAAAAAAACTACAGTTTACTTTCTTTCTCTAAAGCAACTTCCAGACTTCTGAAATTGGGTAAAACTTTGGAGATAAAACCTTCTTTATTTAGTATAAAATGCGTGGGAAATGCATTTAGTTGCAAGGTTTCATTCATATAAATTTTCATGTTTGGAATTACCGAATACGAAAGTGGTTTTCTTGCTAGAAATGCTTTTAGTTGTTCTGGTGTATCTTCGGCGAGACTTATGAATAGGATGTCTTTTCGGTCTTTGTATTTTTCTGTTAGTTGATTGACTTCGGGGAATTCTTTGATGCAGGCGGCACAATGAATGTACCAACATTTTATGACTATGATTTTTCCTTTCATGGATTCGTTTGAAACCAGATTTCCGTTCAAATCTTTGAAGGATAATTTTGGGAAAGGTGTGCCTTCCATTTTAAAATTTTTATACGCATCAAAGGCTTCCTGATTTATGGTGGCTTTTATACTGGTATCTGAATTAGGCTGAATTTTGAATAGTTTATAATAATAGATTGAATCTTCTGATTTGAGTCGGATTGGGATGTAATTACCGTTTGTTAATTCGTTTAGAAAAGTCTCTTTTGAGATTTGTTTTGAAAGTGTGTCTAATGCAATGTAATCTCTGGAAAGCATGATTTTTTTACTTTGATAATTCGACCAATCGCTAAAAGTTTTTTGAATTTGAATGGGATCAACTTCTGGATTTCCGAATTTTGTTTGGGCGAAAGTTGAAGTGAATACCAGGAATATTATTATGTGGATTGCTTTTTGCATTTTTGATTTTATTGAAATTCAAAAGTAGCTGTTTTTTTTAAACCGCAATGTGGCTTAGGCTTGTGGGTTAGAACGCTGATGACGCGGATTTGCTTTGCAAAGACACGGATTTACGCGGATTTTTTATTCTCATTTTTGTCATCCTGAGCGGAGTCGAAGGAAACGTAAGCAGCTCGAAAGATTGGCGATTTTCTATGCGGAGTTTCTTGTGTTCCTTCGACTTCGCTCACGATGACATACTTTGGAAAAATACTTAGTGAGGTTGCTTCGCTCCTCGCAATGATCCTGATTGTGGATAATTTATAAACAAATTTTATTTTGAAACCGAATGCCCTAGCCCTGATAGAAGTGGAAATCCTTTTATTTTTTTCCTTTAAAAAAATAAAAGATTGTAACGATAGCAGGAAATAGCTCCTAATAAACATTATTATAAACTTTCATCTTTATCAAACCACATTTTACATTTTACTATTTTTCAAAACAAAAAAAACCTGGCAATAAAATTGCCAGGCCTATAATGCTCTCCTTCAGGTGAAAACCAAATAACAAATCACCTGAATTTGATGCATTTATTCGAAATAAAAATTAGATTAAAAAATAAATAACCAAACTCAATTTTAACCGTTCCCAATATTTTATTTCTATTTTATTCATTTAAATCTTAATTTAAAAAGTTCATTACTTTGAATGTTTTTTTGTTTCCTGCTTTGTCTGTTACTACAACTAAGAACAATTGTTTAGTTGAGAAACTTTGACTTTGAAGCAGTACTTCTTTATTATTTTGAATGTTTTTATGACTTACTAAAGTTTGTCCAAGGATATTGAATACTTCAACTTGGGCAATGTCTTCGTTATCATTTGAAACTGATAATGCATTGTTTTTAAAATACGCTATCGTTGTACTGTTTTTTGAAGAAATATCATCAAGAGATAACATTTTTGCTGACTGTGAAGCAAAATAAGCGGCATATGCTTTAGATAATTCAGATGAATTACCACAAGAAGACGCATCCCAGTTTACAGACCATGTCATTAAACCTCTTAAAGAAGGATATGGTCCGCCTGGCTGCATTGTGTATGTTCTTCCTGAAAAAGTAGTTCCGGTTCTTAAATAGTTCATAGCACTAATTCCTTCTGCCGGCGTTAAATAACCGCTGCCTGCTGCACTTGGACAAGCTGGTAATGCAATAAGAACTTTTGAGGCCGGTAAACCATCAAAATGCATTCCTGTTGTAGCAATATTATATCCTTTTATCACCATATCGGTTAGGGCTGTTACCATGTTTGCTTTTTTAGCTGAACCATAATATTGACCATCTAATCCGTTTTCTCCTCCTGTATTATACAATTGTACCGCTAACAAATCTAATTCATTACGTAAGTTTTGAATGATTGGAAGGAACGAACCAAAAGTATCTGTATAGGTAGAATATCCTCCTTGTACGTATTGTGTTTCCGGAGCTGCAGTTAATAAAAATCCTGTGCCATAGTACGCTTTTAATTCTTTGCAGGCATCTACTATGTTTTTTAATCTTGGATAAGCTGAAATTCCTGCATAAGAAATATCTCTTAAACCTCCGGCATTAAAATTCATTGATCCGCCTTCAAAATCCAAATCTACTCCATCAAATTGGTACTCATCAATAATGGCTTTCAGACCATTAACAAATATATTTTTTTGAGTTACATTGTCTAAAACAACATGACCATTTTGACCTCCAATAGAAACAATAACTGGAACACCGCTATCTCTTAAGGATTTTATGTCGTTTTTCAACAATTGTTTATTGAAAACACCATTGGTCAAATATCTCGTGTCATTTGTAGTTAATACTGGTGTATAACCATCACGATTAACGGTTTCTACGAACGAATAATCAACTACGTTAAATTTACTTCCCACCATTTGAGAGAAATATAAAAATGGAGCACCGGCATTTTCCCAAGAATGTGCATATCCTAAAATAATTTTAGATGGAAGTGCAATAAATCTATTCGTACTCACCGGAGCGATTTTAATGGTATTGTTTAATGTAGTTACAGCAGATTGATTATCGGTTGCTTTGATTACAACTGGATAATCCTGATAAGCAGATGGTGTAAAATTATACGTATACGTATTATTTGTACCTGCTGTCATGTTAAATGTGCCTCCATTTATTGTAATAGTAACACCTGAAATTGATCCGTTACTATCAACGGCTGTAACTGAAATTGGCACAACCTGGAAAGAACTTTGGTTTACAGTAGTATTCGATGGTGAATTCCAAGTAATTACTGGTGCTGCATTTGGGCAGTTGGCACCTGAACAGCTTAATGTAAAACTATATGTTTTGGCATCTGTTGTTCCGTTTGATGCAGTAGCCGTAACGGTTAACGTATGACTAAGCGAAAACTGATTTGCTGCTGGTGTCCAAACTGATGTGTAAGTTCCCGAAGAATTGGTTGCACTCAAGGTTTGTCCATCTAAACTAAATACAACAGATGAGATTGTAGTGGCATCTGCAGCGCTTAATCCAACACTTGCAACAAAATTAATTGATGACCCTAGATTTATAGCAATCGCCGAAGCTGTTGGTGCTGTAATTGTAACCACTGGTTTAGTAGCAACGACCGCTTGTCTATTAAAATTATAAACTGTTGAAGTTGTTGGAACTGCAAAGTTGGCTAAGTTATTTGGGTAGTAAGTCACATCACCATTTTCCCATGCATTTAATTTTAAACTTAAAATTTGTGCATAACCTGCTACAACTGAATTATCAAAAGTATAATTTCCTAATGCATCTGTTGTTGCTAAAACACTTTTCCAGTTATGAGTATTATCTGTCCAAGGTAAAACGATTTCTACTTTTGCTCCAGCTACTGCTACGGTTCCGTTTTTAACGGTTCCGCTAATTAAATTTGCGGCAGCTAGTGCTGTTTTTGCTGTAGAACTTGTATTGAAGTTGTAAATCGTTGGGTTTGCAGGAACTGCAAAGTTTGCCAGATTATTTGGAAAATAAGCTGTTTCTCCGTTTTCCCAAGAGTTTAATTTAAGACTTGTAACGGTTGTATAACCTGCTACAACTGAATTATCAAAGCTGTATTTTCCTTGTGCATCTGTTATTGCAATAACGCTTTTCCAGTTGTGAGTGCTATCTGTCCAAGGTAAAACGATTTCTACTTTTGCTCCAGCTACTACAACAGTTCCGTTTTTAACGGTTCCGCTAATTTTACTTGAAGGAGTTACAATAACATCTTGTGCAAAGTTTAATGTTTTGTTCGCTGTTAAATTCGTATAAACTGTTGAAGCCGGTGTGTAGGTTTGTCCTGCCAAAGCTGCCGTTACAGTATAATTTCCGCCTGACGGTAAATTAGCGATTGTATAAACTCCGCTTGAGTTTGTAGTTGCAGTAAAAGTTCCTCCTGTTGAAGTTGCTGTAACTGTTACTCCTGAAACCGGAGTTGATCCATTAAGAACTGTTCCGCTTACTGTATAATATACAATTGGTGCACCCTGAGCGAAATTCAATGTTTGATTAGCACTTATTGCATTATAAACTGTTGAAGTTGGCGTGTATGAAAATCCTGTTTTTGCAGCTGTAACGGTAAAATTAAGCCCTGCTGTTAAACCTGCAACGCTGTACACTCCGCTTGCATTAGAAACTGCAGTTAAAACTGTAGATCCCGAAGTTGCTGTAACGGTTACGCCAGAAACTCCTGTTGATCCGTTCAAAACTGTTCCGCTTACGGTGTAAGTTGGTTGTGATCCGTTAATTACTACTGCTGTTTGGTTCGTTGTTACATTTGTTAACGTTACTGGAGTAAAAGTATACGTAGCTTTTGCAGCTGTAAGAATATAATTTTGTCCTGAGGTTAAATTACTGAATGTAAAACTACCTGCTGTAGAAACTACGGTTTGTAATACTACATTGCTTGCATTGCGCAATTCAACGGTAACATTTGGTACTAAAGCTGATCCGTTTTTTACAGAACCTGAAATGCTTACTGTTCCCGGAACTACGCTTCCAAAAGATGTATCAACCTGAGTTAATAATGCGTTTGGAATCGAACCTCTGGTATCCTGAGATAATTCCCAAACCATACCTCCGGCAAGATTTCTTGATTTAATATATTGTACTTTTAAATCCATTGATTGTTTATCTTCATATGAGATAAACTGTTTTAAAGTAGCGTTGTATAAGTAAGGAACTTTTGTTGTGTTATCAAAATAGCGTACCCATCCTGCAGCCGCAGCAGATGAAGTAACCTGCATGGTAGTTGGATCTAAATAAGCGTGTGAATTGGTAACCGGATTTCCGACAAGATCGCAAATTTCGATACTTCCTGATTTTTCGCAAGCGGCCGGACCGTCCCAGGTGCCTGTTGGATTTTGCGGATTTGTACATCCTGCAACAACATCTCTTGGTGCTGAAACGAATAATCCATTTGTTGAATTTGTCGCTACATGATCAAATTTTTTCCCGTAAAAAGGTAATCCCATGATTAATTTATTCGCAGGAAAACCAACAACGTTTAAATATTGATTCGTTAATTCATCTAAAGATTCTGATTGAGTTGCTCCGTAAAGCGGATCGTTTGTGTTTCCACTTGCGTATAATGGTGCGTTGTAGCATGTTTTGTCATACCAGTTTCCACCAAAATCATATCCAAAATAGGTGATATAATCACAATAAGTCGAAATGTCTTCTGTCATTCCATATTGTGCTCTGTTTGATGGCCCTAAATATTGAGATGCCACTTTACGAACATTATTTCCGGCAGCAATAGAGATTAATTTATTTGGCATTGCCTGACGCATTGCTTTTAATAAATACACTAAATTTTTGTTGTCGTCCGGGCTGTACTTTTGTGCAGGAATTGGTGCTCCGTTAATCACTTCAGTGCCGTCTGTTCCTCCGGAAAGAGGATATTCCCAGTCAATATCAAATCCATCAATAAATGGATATTTGGTAATAAAGTTTGCCATATCTGCAGCCAGAGCGGCTCTTGCAACAGGGCTTGCTGCAATTGGAGAAAGATCCTGACCTTTTGTCCATCCTCCAACAGAAATTAAAATTTTAAGATGTGGGTACTTTTCCTTAAGTTTCATTAAGTCATAAAAGTTTCCTTTTACAGGAGCATCCCACGGAATTCCGCCTTCCATATGCTCAAAATCAGCATACGAATCTAAACATAATAACTTTGTATTCTCCGGATGGGCAGGATCAAAAGTTGTCCCATAAAAAGAATAATTCAAATGCGTCAATTTACTTCCATCAATCTTGGGGATATTGAAATCCCGGGCATAGATAGACCATTGCGCATAATATCCTACTACTTTTTTACCGTGAGCTGGTTGGGCTAACGCAAGTAAAGGAAACAGTAACAAAAAAAGCAATCTGTAATAATGTTTCATAATTAAATTAATATTGGTTAATAGAAAAAAATAAATATTCCAACTGCCATACATTCTGTACCAAGATGGCACATAAATACAACAACGGGGATTCAATAAATTGCAAATGGAAAACATTGCAACCCACTGGAAATTAATTCATATTACTTCTAAAAATAAATATTACTATTACTGATTTATCCGTAATCATTAGCAAATAGTAGTGATTGATATTTATTTAACTTTCTTAAATTTTTAATAAATACTGGATGATAAATTTGGGAATAACTCATCAATCTTAATCTGTCATGTTTTTGTTTCTATTCTTGTTATTTGGTTTTAAAGGTTATTATTTGGTTTCTATATTCTTATAATTATAGTCATTTTAACAGGTTTTTAAAGCGTTTTTTATTCGTTTTGCCATAATTATCTCTACCAGAAATTCCTGGTAGAGATAAAAAATTACTAAATAATCATGGGTAACTTAAACTTACTAAACTAATTCAAACCAAATTTTTATATCAATTTCTTTAGACTTGTATATACTGAAAGCTCAACATCAGCGTGGTCTTTTGTATTGCATTCTTCAATTAAATGCTGCAGATCAGCTGCTTTTAAAGTCGATTTATTGTCTAAAACCAGCAACAATTCCTGCGATGCATCGTTCAATTTTTTAGACAAAGGCAAAATTGGCTGTACTAAAGGTGCATTAGCGCTTAAGGTGATTAATTCTTTGTTTAATGCAATCCATTTATTAAAAAATGCTGCAACTTTTTCTTTATTCTCTGGTGTTTTATTGGCTAAATATTGACTTACCGCATCATCAAAAGCTAAAGAATCTGTGGCGTCAGGTGTACAGGCATCTGCAAAAAGAGTTAAAGGCGAATACATTTGATATTCTGTTCCTTCTTTATTACGTGTATATCCTTTTAATGGTTCACAAACATTCGAAAATTCGCTTAATGATTTGATGTCCTGATCGTTTGCAATATTTCTTAAAATCACGGCTTTGTTGCGAATGTGCGTTAATCCCAGTTCTTCTAATCTAAAAGAAACTACATCCAGACGTTTGCGCATATTGACCACATCCGTAATATTTTCTGCTGACCAAAGTCTTTCTGCAATTGCAGCTGTTCTTGGCCAAACTCTTGAATCTATTGTGGTTGGCGTTGCAAGCTCTGTCCACATTGTGGCTTCGCCACCTAAAATTCTTGCTTTTTCTTCGGCAGTTAAATCTGCACCTTTTGGCATTGGATCGTTTAAATAATGACTTGCAATTGGATACATTAAGTCAATATAATATCCGTTTGATAAAACTGTTTTATAACCTTTTTTTACTGCATCTACCAATGATTGTCCCGGAGCAACTCCTTCGTTTGGTCCTCTCCATGAATGTATAATGGCTTCTTTTGACATGTTTTTTGTCAAAATTTCTTCCCATCCCATTAATTGTTTGCCGTGTTTTTTCAACATAGGAACCAATTGCATGGTAAAATAAGTTTGCAATTCATGATTGTTTGCTAAATTATTTTTCTTTTTAAATGCCTGAATTTTTGGGTTTGCATCCCAGTCTTTACCCTCATTTTCGTCTCCCCCGATATGAAAATAAGCGCCTGGGAATAACGGACAAACCTCATCAAAAATTTCACTTAATAATTGATATGTTTTAGGATTTGAAGGATCTAATGTTGGCGAAAAAATACCCGCATTTCTTTCAATTCCATAGGTCGCAATTGCTGTACCCTGAATATTTTTTTCTGAAGTTCCTCCTGTCAATGTAATCATTTTGCTTCCTATTTCAGGATACGCGGTTAATATGGAAGATCCATGACCAGGAACATCTATTTCCGGAACTATCAAAATACCGCGCTCATCAGCATATTTTACGATATTTTTAATTTCCTCTTGTGTATAAAACAAACCATCTGAAGCTAATTCTATTAGTTTTGAATGCTTTTTCATTTCGATTCTCCAACCCTGGTCATCTACTAAATGCCAGTGAAAAACGTTCATTTTCATAGCGGCCAATGCATCAATATTTCTTTTGATTACATCAACTGGCTGAAAATGTCTTGCCGCATCGATCATCAAACCTCTCCATGTAAATCTTGGAAAATCTGAAATTTGAGATGTCGGAAAATAAAATGAAGTACTATTATTCTGCAACAATTGCAATAACGTTTCAAGGCCATGTAAAGCACCCAAATCGCTGCTTGCATTTATTGTAATTTGATTTTGTTTGATGTCTAAATGATAGCTTTCGTCTTCATATAAACCAATTTTTCCGCTTTTGGTACAATTGATCTGAAGCGCTGCTGTTGGAGCTTCATTTAGTTTTGTAATAAAACCCTGTTCGAAAAATATACCAGTTCTACCATCTAAGCGACGCAAAAAGCGAGTTACCCCTCCAAAAATTCTTGGATTTGGATTTCCGGTAATGTTTACTTTAAAGTTTTTATTTAAAGCAAAATTTCCATCGTTTAAAACAACACTTTGAGGCCAAGGCATAAGATTTAGCTGCTCTTTTTTAATTTGAGCACCAGAGGTTAAACCTGCTAATAGTAGGGCTAATAAATATTTCATTTTTATGTATTTGAAAAGATGTTATCTTTCGATAACGGTATTAAATAATAAGAAACAAAACTCAGAATGATCTCTAATTGAACCTCACTAATCGCTATGAAATCAATCTGAATTTTGTAATTTGATTCGCTCCAATCCGAATCTCAAAAAACAATTCTAATAATCAAAGCGTTTAAAAGCTTCAATCGCTTCATATTCTGCCAATCCTAATTCATCATATAAAATGGCGGTATTTTTGTTTCGGTCTTCTGCCCTAACCCAGAATTCTCTTGAGTCATTCCCCTGAAACATTACTCTGTCTTTTTGAGATTGATGGTACAAAATCGCATGACGTTTCAACAATACTTCTGATGGTGAAAGCGGAACGGCCATGTCTATTTCATGAATATCCCATTCGTGCCATGCTCCTCTGTACAGCCATAACCAGCAATCATCCATGTACTTTTCTGGTTTTAACTCTTTCATTGCGGCAAAAATCGCATTCAGACAAACTTCATGTGTGCCGTGTGGATCTGCTAAATCTCCTGCAGCAAATACCTGATGTGGTTTTATTTTGGCAATAATATCTTTTACAATTGCAACATCTTCTGACCCTAACGGATTTTTCTTTACTTGTCCTGTTTCATAAAACGGAAGATCCAGGAAATGTGTGTTTTCATCTTTTAAGCCAATATATCTTGTTGCTGCATAAGATTCTCTTCTTCTGATTAGTCCTTTTAATTTTCGAACTTCTAATGAATCAATTTGATTTTCTGATTTGTTATTCAAAAACTCAATTATCGATTTAAAATTTATTCCGCTGCCAGCGTCACCAACAAAATCTTTGGCAACTTCGGCAAATTTTAGTGCTTCATCATCTGTAACAGCAATATTTCCGGAGGTTTGATATACAACATGTACATCGTGGCCTTGTTTTATCAATTTTGAAAAAGTTCCTCCCATAGAAATCACATCATCATCCGGATGTGGACTAAAAAGAATCACTCGTTTTTTTGCAGGATTGGCTCTTTCCGGACGATGTGAATCGTCAGTATTTGGTTTTCCACCCGGCCATCCTGTGATGGTATGCTGCAATACGTTGAACATATTGATGTTCAAATCATAAGCAGAACCTTCTTGTGCCAAAAGATCAGACATTCCGTTGTTGTTGTAATCACGGTCTGTTAATTTTAATATAGATTGTTTTGTTTTTTGGCATAACCAAACAATCGCTTTGCTTTTTAATTCTTGTGTCCAAATACATTCTCCAACCAACCAAGGCGTTTTAAAACGCGTTAATTCTACAGCTGCAGACTGATCCAATACGAAAGTCGCATTTGGGTGGTTTTGCAAAAATGTCGCAGGAACTTCTGAACTAATATCACCCTGAATGGTTCTTTTGATGATATCGGCTTTGTTTTGTCCCCAAGCCATTAATACGATTCTTTTTGATCTCATAATGGTAGAAACTCCCATGGTAATCGCTCTTTTAGGAACGTTGTCTATACCATTAAAATCTGATGAGGCATCTACTCTTGTAATATGATCCAGTGTAATAATTCTTGTTCCTGAATTGATGTGTGATCCTGGTTCGTTGAAACCTACGTGACCTGTACGGCCAATTCCTAATAATTGAAAATCAAGACCTCCCGCACTTTTAATATTCATTTCGTAATCGATGCAGTATTGATTTAATTCATCAATTGCAACGGTACCATCCGGAATATTAACATTCTCTGGTTTGATATCAATGTGATTAAAAAGATGCTGGTGCATGAAATAATGATAGCTCTGATTGTTCTCTCTTGTCATTGGATAATATTCATCCAGATTGAACGTGATTACATTGCTAAAACTTAATCCTTCTTCTCTGTGCATTCTAACTAATTCCTCATATACTTTTATAGGAGAAGAACCTGTTGCCAAACCTAACACACAAGATTTACCTTTTTCTTGTTTAGATCTAATTAATTGTGCAATTTCTTGTGCTACAATTACTGAAGCTTCAGCAGAATTTTTGAAGATTTCGTTGTGGATTTTCTCAAATCTCGTTTCTTCAAATTTCCCGGCGCTTTTATAGCTGATATCAGGTTTTATTTCTAAAGCACTTTTCATTTCTTTTTTCTTTTTTGGTATTTACAATTTTGGTTTATGAAATGGTATAAGCAATGAAGATTGCTTATACCATTTACCAACCAAACTTAAAGTCTTTAAATCTTTATGTTTTATTAGAAGTTAACTCCAGTATCCCACCAAAGTCTTGTAGCTCCGGTATCAGGACCATTTAACTTAGCGATTCCTGTAGCAAGACCATCTTTATTACCTTCTTTTTCAGAATCTACAAAATTTACTCTTCTAACGCCTAACTGAGTACTGATAACTCCGTTACTTGTATTATTTGTAATTGGAAATAATTTTGGGTATCCAGTTCTTCTCCATTCTGTCCAGGCTTCTTGTCCGTCAGGGAAACCAGCAATCCATTTTTGAGTAATAATTTTTTGCAATTTCACTTCGTTAGAAGCTCCGGCTTCCCAGGCAACTGTAACATTGTTAACAGCAGCTGTACTATTAGCAGCATCTACCGGATCAACATATGCTTTCGGCAATAGTGTACTCGATTTATAAGTAGGCGAAGAAGCACCAAATTGCTCAAAAGAAGCTGCAATTCCAGCTTCATATAAAGCCTGAACATCTCCACCCATATTCCATCCTCTTAAAGCGCCCTCAGCTCTTAAAAAGAAAACCTCAGCTGTAGATAAGAAAACTATATCAGAAGTATTTACACCTTCTCCCACTTTAGAAAAATCTTTACGTTTAGCTTTAGTATCTCCATCTGGAGCAACTGGTAAAATAATTCCAGTTCTAATACCTTTATATTCTCCAGGATATTTTTTAGAAACTGCAAAGAATTTTGCTAGTCTTGGATCATTATAACCTCCTAAGATTGATTCCATATCTGCCGACATATTAATATCTTCGTAACTATTACTGTTTCCATAAACCGGATTAATAAATCCACTCGCAAAAACAAAACTATCATCTTTAGTAGTCATGATACCATATTTCTGAGCTATAGATTTTTCGGCTTGAGCTTTAGCTACTGCAGGAGCTTTAACTGCTAAACGCATTGCTAATCTTAAACGAAGCGAATTTCCAAATTTTGCCCATTTAGCATAATCTCCTGCGTATTTAGAGAAGTCAGCTTTAGTTATAATTGAAGTACTTCCTGCATCTTTAGCATTAGACAGGACTGTAACTGCTTCATCAAGATCTGCAAACATTTGAGTGTAAACTTCTTCTTGCGAATCATATTCTTTAACAGAAGCTTCAGAACTGTATTTAGAATATACTATTGGTCCATAAATATCTGTAATTCTGTGCATAGCTTCAACTTTCAATATTTGAGACATAGCATAAATTTCCGGATATAGCCCTTTTGTTTTAGTTTCATGCTCAATTTTCAAAGCATTTGCCATTACAAAAGTATATGCATCATCCCAGGCTCTTCCGTTCCATCCATTTACTAAATTATAAGTCATGTTATTGTTGTTGCTTCCAAAAGGGTTTGGAGTCGCCATATAACCTGACCAGACATCTCCTTGCAAGTTTTGTTGTATTTGATATCCCCATAAAGGATCTTGTTCAAAAATATAGTTGAACATTACTTTTGAATATCCGGTGATATTATTAAAATCCTGTGCCAATTGTTCAGCACTAGATCCTTGAGGATCTGAGTTAATATCCTCAAAATTATCAGTACAACTAAATGCAGCTAATAGACCTAAACAAAGGATCGATTTTTGTATATATTTTCTTGTCATGATCTTTTTTTATTAAAATGTAACGTTTAAATTAACACCGATACTTCTTGTTGTTGGCAATCCAAAAATATCGACACCTTGCAAGCCCTGACCGGTACTTAGTGCCACGTTTGGATCAAATGGAGCATCTTTGTAGATAAAAAACAGGTTTCTTGCAATTAATGATATACTTGCGTTTTGTACAAAAGGAACTGATTTAGGATTAAAAGTATATCCGATAGAAAGTTCTCTTAAACTAACGTTTGTTGCTTTATAAACATATTCAGATAAAGCTCCGCTTCTACCGCCTATAGTACTGTAGTAATCTTCGGCAGAAATTTTGTTTACCGGAGTTACCCCATCTGCCGCAACTGCATTTACACTAACACCACCAGCATTTTTGGCATCACCATATGCTTTTGAAACAAGATAAGAATCATTTAAAGCTTGTGTCATACTCAATACACTTCCACCAAATCTTCCGTCAACTAAAACATTAGCAAAGAAAGCACCTACTTTGAAGGTATTTGACCAGCCTAGCATAAAATCCGGATTAGCATTACCAACTTCTCTAAAAGTTTGGTCAACCTGAGGTTTACCTGTATCACTTAGTACCATTCTTCCCTGAGCATCCTTAACATAAGAATATGCTTCTATTACTCCAAAAGGTCTTCCTTCAATTATTGAATACTGATAAGCATTAGATCCCGGATCAGTTAATATAATACGCCCTCCTAATTCTGACGGAAGCTCTTTTACTTTATTTTTATTGTGAGAATAGTTTATCGTCGTATCCCAGGAAAACTTATCTCCTGCAATGATTTTTCCGTTTAATACTACCTCCAGACCTTTGTTTTCAATACTGGCAGCATTAAAACCGTAATTAGTATATCCAAAAGGATTTGTTGAAGGTGCAGGAGCCTGAACATATTGATTTTTAGTTTCTGAGCTATAATACGAAATTTCAAAACCTAATCTATTATTGAACATTCTCCACTCTGTACCAATTTCATACTCTGATTTCAATTCTGGTTTTAATGTTTCTCCTGGTCTAGGACCTACTGCCGGCTGTACAAATTGTCCGCCAAGGATAGTGTATTTAGGTGAAGTTACAAAAGCAGCAATATCATTACCTACCTGAGCATAAGAAGCTCTTACTTTACCAAAATTAATCCAGTCTGGCATCGCTGTCATTTCACTAATAATTCCAGTTAAACCAACAGATGGATAGAAATAAGACATGTTTCCAGTATTTACTAATGTAGATGACCAGTCGTTTCTTCCTGTTAAATCTAAATACAACATGTTTTTATATCCAAAAGATGTAGATGCAAATACCGATTGAATTTCTCTGTTTGAACCTGAGACTTGTTGATTGGCTTTATTGTTAACAAAGTTACCTAATGTAAACCAGTTTGTATTTACTAAACCACCATTATTAGTACCAGAGTTTAAAATTGTTTGTTGGTTAGCCATAGTATTATTTATACTTGTACCTACAACGGCGTTGAAAGTAAAATTCTCACTAAAATCAGTATTGATTCTGGCTATTAAATCTCCGTAACGTTGTGTACTAAGTGTTCCTATATTAATATATGTTCCTGTTGGAGCAGTAATAATTTCAGAAGTCGTAGCATAAATCTTTTTATCAAAAGTACTTTCAATGCGGTTATAACTATATCTTCCAGCTATGCTTAACCATTTATTTGCTTTATAATCTAACGCTAAAGATCCGTTGAAAAAATTATTTTTATCTTCAGATTTAGCTCTGTTAATTAACCAATATGGATTTTGAATATATTCATTAATAACTGGGAAATTTTGTTTATTAATATTTCTAACCGGATCAAAAACTTCATAATTATCCTTATAAAAATTAAAATCGTTTCCATTTCCTCTTGGCATTAAATAAACACCTGTTAAAGGGTTAAAGTTAAGTCCGCTTAAAGGTCTGTTCTCAATTGTTTGCGAAGTATATTTTCCATCTGCAGAAACAGTTAGTTTATCATCAAAGAATTTTCCTGTTTGGCGAATTCCAAAGTTATTTTTCTTTAAACCATTTCCAGGCATAATTCCTGACGATGATGTATTAGCATACGAAATATTAGTTGTAGCTACATTTGAACCGGTTGTAAATCCAAAAGATGTAATTTGAGTAACACCAGTATCAAAGAAGTCCTTAACATGATCCTTTGTATTTTCTTTAGCTCCGGAAGCATTATATTCTGTTTGAAATTTTGGCAAATAAGCTGCATTCTCTAATGTAGTAACAGATGATGCTGTAAAATTTCCTTTGCCTTCTTTTACTTTTTTAGAAGAAAGCAAAATTACCCCGTTAGCCCCTTGAGAACCATATAATACAGAAGCCGCAGCTCCTTTAAGAACAGTCATACTCTCGTAATCGTCAGGATTAATAAGGGATACAACATCTCCCCCATCACGGTTACCTCCGTTCGTATCTCCAAAAGTGCCGTTTGGCTGACTTGAAGAACCATTGTATAAAGGAATACCATCAATAACATAAAGTGGTTGGCTATTTGTAATAGATGAATTACCACGAATAACTACTTTTGTAGATCCACCAGTACCACCAGCACTTTTTGTCACAGCAACACCGGCAATTTTACCTGCAATGGTATTGATAACGTTGGCATCTTTTACACGAACTAATTCTTCTCCTTTTAATTCCTGCGTAGCATAAGTTAAAGATTTTTTGCTTTTCTTAACACCTAATGAAGTTACAACAACTTCGTTAAGAGCATTTGAAGCTGCTTGTATTAATTTTACATTAATTGTAGCAGCATCTCCTACAACTATAGATTGTGTTTCAAGACCAACATAGCTAAAAACTAAAGTCTGTCCTTTTTGTACTTCAATTGAGTACAAACCGTCAAAATCGGTAGAAGAACCTTTTTGACCTCCTTGTACAGCAACAGATGCCCCTGGTAATGGCATCCCATCAGAATCCGTAATCACACCCTTGACATTTTTTACCTGAGCAAGCGAAACTTGCGCCGTAAAAACAATCATAAAGATTAAGAAAATTTTTTTCATGTTTATTTATTTTGTTAGTTATGGTGTAAATTTATTCTTAAGGGATTGTTAAAAAAAATAAATTATACAAACAGCTTTAAAATTTAAACGAACGACATAAAACATTCAATAATGCGTTTCACGAAAACGTTTTCCAATCAATAAACTATATGGTTTTTAGTATTTCTTAGCATTTTATCCATCAAATTAACCTTTTATCTGAAAAATATTAATTATTAAAGAAATCTCTAAAAGGCTGATATTTAAATATTAATCAAGATTTATTTAACAATATATTTAGTTTTTAAACAATAAGGGTTAATAAATGCTTATTAATTATTTGAGAATAATTAAAATCCATTTATTATTAATTGCCACACAATCCTGTTGTTTTAAATTTTAGACTGGAATATTTTTTATGGATAACATCTAATAAAGAATATTCTGTAAAGGAATCTTGCGCTAATTCCCAAATCATAATTCCGCCTGCATTTTGAGATGCAAATTCTACCTTTTGAGAAATCGTAGACCTTCCGTTATAATATATTTTTCCTAATTCGTCCTGATCGGCAAATTGGGTTCCTGCTTCGACTATTTGTCCGTAAGTTGCACTCGTAACATTATTTGTATAAGTAAAATTATAACCATAAAAAGGAACTCCGAGCGTTAATTTATCACTGGAAACGTTTTGAAGTTTATGCCAAAAATCAATTCCATCTTTCGAATTACTCATTGAACTGTGTTGACCGGGGTTATTGGGTGTCCATGGTCCTGTACTATCATAAGACATGATATTCAGAAAATCGAAAGCATTTAATGCCTGACTGCTAATATTTTCAAAACGGGAATTATTGGGTAATGCAGCTGTTAATATTTTTTTATGTTCAGTAAGTGTTTTTCTTAATTCTAAAACAAAACCGCTATAACCTGTTGTTACTGCGTCCCATTCAAGATCTACATCAACGCCGTCTAAATGATGCAATTCAACAAAATTTATTATGTTTTGAATTAAAGCTGGCCTGTTTTCGGGTTTATCAATAAGAAAAGACCAATTTGCCGCTTGTTCTTCTGATATAACTCCGCCAGCGAGCGAAATACTTATTATAATATTAGGATTAACAGATTTTGCATATTTAATAAGGGCATCAATATCTCCGCTAAATTTTAAACTTCCATCTTTATTTGGGTTTGCAAATGCAACATTAAGATGTGTCAATTTGCAAAACTGAATTGAAGTCATTTTATTGAAATTATCCGTAGATAAATAGCCAACAACTCTGGCTGTTTTTGTTTTTGAATTTTCAATAACAGGCTCTTTTTCTGCAGAACAGCTATAGGCCGAAAAAAGAGAACTTATAAAAAAAAGGATGCCTAATAAGGCTTTATTTTTTATCATAATTTTTAATTTAAACTGTTGTTTTTAATTTTAATTAGAATGAAAATAACACCTCATTAGGCATAACTTTATGTTTGGGATTTATTTTTTAGTTTGCATCCCACCAAACTTTACCTAACCAATCGTTTTTACCTCCCATTCTGGAAATTGCATCTAAATAATTTTTTTGGTTTTTCTGCATTTCATCGTTTGGATAATATAAACGGGTTGGCGTAACACCTCCTGTTTCAGAATCTGTATTTGTTATTGGAAGTAAATGCGGATATCCAGTTCTTCTCCAGTTTGAATAGGCTTCAATACTATTGAATAAATAAGTAATCCAGATTTGTGTTCCAATTTGTTCTTTTTCTGTTCCGGCAACTAAAGGTTTAGCATTTACATACGCATCAATACTTGCCTGACTTGCAGGAGCAGCACCGTAAATTTCTAATTGTTTAATACCTGCTTCAACTCCTTTTTTGTAATAATCTGCTGCAGAGCCTGAAACCCATCCTCTGTAAGCAGCTTCTGCTAATAATAATTGGGTTTCTGAATAACTTACATGCAAAAACGGAGTTGTTCTTAATTTTAAATAAGGCTGTATTCCTGAAGCCGAATTTGATCCTCCGGGAAGTTCCCATCTAAATACGCCTGGCCTAACTCCTTCATATAATGTTTCGCCCGGTTGTATTGGTGACCAGTAAACTACACTACTGCTTGTTTTTGGAGTTGCGATCATCGTTAATCTCGGATCTCCGTTATTTCTTAGATAATCAATTAATAAAGAACTAAAATGATCCCCATCTTCATCAGAGATAAATCCGTAAGACAATCCGTTTCCTCTAAAATCCAGTTTAGAAGGATCATCATTAAATGGAAAATCTAAATGATGCATAATACAGTTGTCTGCATTGCTTTCGAAAACGCCATTTTGTAGCGCTGCTTTTGCTTGTTTTTCCGCTTCGGCAGGTTTTACTTCAGAAATTCTCATAGCCAGACGCAAGCGCATCGTATTGGCTAATTTTTTCCATTTTGAAATATCTCCATTATAAAACAAATCTCCTTTTACCAAACCTCCTGCTGCATTAAGCTGATTAAAAGCTTCGTCTAACTCTTTGAAAAAAGCGGTATAAATATCTTCTTGTTTATCATATTTAGGCGTTACAATTCCTTTAGAAAAAGCCAAACCAGCTTCTGAATAAGGAACATCTCCGTAAATATCCGTTAAACGCTGCGCGATCATTACTTTCATAATTTTAGCTACAGCATTCATATTTACAGCTGCAGGATCTGCGCTTGTTTTGTCAAGTATATCTACAATACTTTTCATTTCATGCGCATATGCATTTCGCCACAAGGCAACGGCATATTCTTCACTGTTTATAAATTTGTTACCGTATTGTGTTACAGCCCACGAACCCGCATAATGCTGTACAAAACCTCCGGCATATATCAAATTCGTTCTGTGTTGGTAATATCCGTCACCGGACATACACAATTGCGTAAAGGTTAGCTGGCCCGCAGGATTTGGAGATAACGCCACCGGATCTTTTATCAGTTCGTCAAAATTTTCTGTACAGCCAACCACCGTAAACACTGCAAGTATGGCTATTATATATTTGATTTTCATAATTTACTTTTTTAGAATGTAATTTTAATATTAAAACCATATGATTTTCTTGATGGCAATGATCCATATTCAAAACCTTGTCCGTTTCCTGAAGTATACATAGATTCCGGATCAATATTTGGCAGATCTTTATTAAAAGTCAATAGATTTCTTGCAAATGCAGAAACGTAAATTGAATTTATTTTTGCTCCGCCAAAAACACTTTTAGGTATTGTATATCCTAAACTTACCTCTCTTAATTTTACGTAAGAAGCATCATATATAAAAGGTGCAGGAGTATTATCAAAAACATTAGTCCAATAAGTCTGAGGATCTACAGGCGTTGTATTTTTTACATAAACCGGATTATCAGCCGTTCCCGTATTTACAACTCCATGTGCTACATATCCAGCTGTAGGAACCCATGTTCCCACATTAAAATTAGGATCACTTGCTGCCGCTTGCGCCCTTGCGGCATTATATTCATCTCTTCCTTCTGTAGTAACATCTAAAAGTCCTTTTGTTGCAGCAACTGAATTTGTCATAGAATATACATCCATACCAAATTTCATATCTAATAAAAATTGAAGCGTTATCCCTTTATAAGAAAATCGGTTTGTTAAACCTGCTGCCCAATCCGGTAGACCTTTTCCTAAAGTAACTTTCGTATCTGTATAAGTAGGAAGCCCGTTTGCGCCTACAATCATTTCTCCTGAAGGTGTTCTTTGAAAATCTTTTCCAATAATAGTTCCGTATTGACCGCCAACTTGCGCTACGATTGCTGCTCCGGCCCAACGAGCCTCAGAAATAGTATAGGTATTAATATCCGGGTGCAAAGAAAGAATTGAGTTTTTATTCTTAGAAAAGTTCAAATCGATTCCCCATTCAAAATCTTTAGTTTTTATTGGTGTGCCTGATAAAAAAACCTCAATACCTTCGTTACGTAATTCTCCTGCATTTACAGAAAGAAATTCATATCCTGATGTTGCAGAAGATGCTAAATCAAGTGTTTGGTCTGAAGTATCTTCACGATAAACCGTAATATCAGCTTTCAATCTGTTTTTGAAGAAAGCTGTTTCCAATCCAAATTCGATTCCGGTTTTAGATTGATAAGTAAGATTGGCATTTGGTGCCGATGTGTTTTTAATATTTACAACACTTTGTCCGTCATAAGCAGAATAAGTAGTATAATTTAATGCATTTTTATAAGCTCCCGGTGCATTGGAAACTTTTGCAATCGACGCTCTCAATTTACCATAAGAAAAAGTATCGTTCTTGATATTAAAGGCGTCAGAAAAAACAAATCCTAATGAAGCTGCAGGATAAAAAGCATCTTTGCTAATAACACTAAACCAGTCATTTCTTCCTGTAAACTCAGCATATAAATATCCTTTGTAATCAAACTTGGCTGAACCATAAACAGAATTTGTTCTTGTTTTAGTTTCCGATGGTGCATTGATGGTCTGAGTAGAAAAATTACTAATATATTCTGTTCCCGGCTGAATAATATTAGTTCCCTGACTAGAATTTTCAGATCTTGTAAAATCTCTTCTGCTTGTTCCTAAAATTCCGGAAAAAGTAAGATCCGTAGCTAGTTTAATTTCACTAAAAGTGGCAATAACATCCGTATTCATTTCAGAAACCGTAATATCATTCAATCCAAGATATCCATTGTCTCTTCCTGGCCACGTACTTCCAGGCGCCATAAAATCTTTAGAACCAAAAACATAAGTATCTAAACCGGTTCTAAAAGTTAATCCAACCCATTTTTTAAGCTGATACGTTCCGGCAACATTTCCTGTAAAACGGTTTTTCTTAGAAGAGTTGTGATTTGCATCTACCGTAAAATATGGATTCAACTGATAAATATTATTATTCCATTTATAAACTTCTCCTGTATCAGGATTTCCGTAATTTTTTAGCCATGCCTGATCAATATTCGGCGCAAGACCGCTTAAAGAATAACCCACATTATTTGGCGAATCTCCCAAGCCTGGTCTGTTTTGTGTATTTTCAATCATGTAATTTACATTGGCATCCAAAGTAAATTTATCTGATTTTAAAGTCGCATTTAAAGTTGCATTATTTCGTTCTAAACCGGAACCCGGAACAACATCATCATTTTTCAGATTGTTAAATCCAAAACGAACATAAGCATTTTCACTACCTCCTGAAAGCGCAATTCCGTTCGTTGTTGTAACGCCGGTTTTAAAAAAGTCCTGAATATTATTTTCAACCTTAGCATAAGGTCGCATAGAACCGTCAAATATTTTAACCTGCTGCCCTACAGTTTCAGAGAATTTAGGTCCCCATGCACTTGTAGTATAGCCGTAAATTTCACTAGGTGCTTTTGCAGGATCCGGCAAAATTCCGTGTGATCCCGTTCCATATTCATCCTGAAAATCTTCATATTTAGCATTTACTCTGTCAAAACTTACACCACTGGTTAATTCTACCTGTAATTTTCCTTTGCTTCCTTTTTTAGTAGTAATCAAAATTACACCGTTTAACGCTCTTGAACCGTATAAAGCAGATGCAGCTGCTCCTTTTAATACGCTCAGGCTTTCGATATCATTTGGATTAATGCTCGATAATCCGTCACCGTTATCTCTTCCGTCGAACCATTTACTGGCTGCGGCACTATCATTAGACAAACCTGTATTATCAATAGGAACTCCATCTACAACATAAAGCGGTTGATTATTCTCGCCTATGCTTGAAATACCTCTAATAATAACCCTTGCACTTCCTCCTGCACCTGTAGCAGGCATAGAAACATCAACACCGGCAATTTTACCGGAAAGAGCCGAAGCAACATTGGTCGTAATTACCTTATTCAGTTGGTCTCCTTTAATATCCTGAACAGCATAACCCAGTTCTTTCTTTTGTCTTTTGATACCTAATGCAGTAACAACAACTTCACTTAAATTTTGTGCATCTTCTGTGAGCACAACATTAATTGCAGCAGAACCGGCCACAGTTACGGCTTTAGTTTTGATTCCGATATACGAAAAAACAAGCACATCTCCTGTGGCGGCCTGAATCGTATAAATTCCGTCATAATCACTTTGGGTTGCAGTTTTTGTGCCCTGAATACTAACAGTTACTCCTGGCAACGGCAATCCGTTTTGATCGCTTACTAAACCTTTGATCGTCTTTACCTGTGCAAGCGAGACATGCGCGGTAAAAACAAACATAAAGATTAACATAATTTGTTTCATTTTGTCATGGTTTTGTTGGTTAAGCGCTAAATATATTGTTAAAATTAACATAAATAAAACATTTTAAACAAACAACGCCAAATCTTAAACAAACGACACAAAACATTCAATAATGCGTTTTACGAAAACGATGTTCCCTAAAAATAATATATCATTTATCTTTTTTTTCAAAATTTTATTCAAAAGAATTGCGTTTTAGCAACTAATTGTTTAAAGTTGCAGAATATTTAAAGACAAAAAATAAATAACCTGTAATATCACCCATCAAATTGGACGAAATTCGAAAGTTGAACTTTGACATAAAACTTAAAAATCATGTTTGGTTTTGGGGCAGTTATTTCACCCTTAACTTTTTAAGATGGGGCGCGTACTTTAATGATTATCCTTATTCTTTCAAATCTAACCTGATTGAATTTTCATTACACATTCCGTTAGTCTATTTTAATCTCTTTATTCTGGTCCCTAAATATGTTTTAAAACAAAAATATATTCAATACACTTTTGCTTTATTGGCGAGCCTTTTTTGTATTTATTTATTAAAAACGGCTCTTACCTATTATATTATATCCGAAAATATCTGGCCGGAAGCCAATCGTGAATATCATCCTTTTGAAATTAACCATATTGTTGCAGTTTGTATTGGCGAATTATATGTTCTCGCAATGGCATCTTCCGTTTATCTTACTTTAACCTGGCTGCGGGAGCGCGAAAGAAACAGGTCTTTAAGAGAAAATCAGTTTAAGATTAAATTGAAATATCTTGAAAACCAGATTCAGCCTCATTTTTTCTTCAATACCTTAAATAATCTGTATGCGTTATCATTAGAATCTTCCAATAAAGTTCCGGATGTTATTATAAAACTGTCAAATTTGATGGAATATGTTTTATATGATGTAAAGGGAACCAAATTTGTTCCTCTGATAAAAGAAATAGATTACATTCAGAATTATATCGAAATCGAGAAGTTACGCTTTGAGAATGTAGAAGTTACGATTAACCTCGAATCTGATATAGAAGATGTTATGGTTCCTCCTTTAATATTTATCTCATTGGTCGAAAATGCCTTTAAACACGGGAGTTTGAACAATCATAACTTAAAAATTAAAATCAACTGTAAAGTTATAGACAATAAAATGTTAGATTTTGAAATCCTAAATAATTTTGTAATTTCACAAAATCTTAATCAAAAGGGCGGAATTGGATTAGCCAATACCAAAAAGAGATTAAAGCTAATTTACAAAAACGATTTTAGTTTAAAATATACCACTAAATTAAATTACTATATAATCCGTTTGCAAATACCTATTCATAATGAAGATTAAATGCGTGTTGATTGATGACGAACCATTAGCTATCAAAGTCCTGCAAAATTATTTTACCAATTTTACAGATTTTGAAGTTATTGCCACATTTAATAATTCTTTAGAAGCACTTGATTTTATCAACGGCACATCTGTCGATGCTGTTTTTCTGGATATTAATATGCCTATGATGACGGGATTTGAATTGATTAGTTTAATCGAAAACAAAACCAAAGTCATTATCACCACTGCTTTTAGGGAATTTGCTGCTGAAAGTTATGATCTCGATGTTCTGGATTATTTAGTAAAACCTATTCCGTTACCCCGATTTATAAAATGCATTAATAAAATCACAACCGAATACAATTTAAAAAACAATATTAAGGTAGAAACTACCAAAGGAGATTCTCATATTTTTATTAAAGTGGATAAAAAAATGATGAAAATTAATATTGAAGAAATTTTATTTGTCGAAGGAATGAAGGAATACATAAAAGTTGTAACTCCGGATAAAACTTATATTACCCACAAATCTTTAACTTCATTATCTGAAGAATTACCTGCTGATCGCTTTTTACGCATTCATAAATCATACGTAATTGCGTTAAATAAGGTGAAATCTATAGAAGGAAACCGAATTCAGATTCAGTCCTACACCATTCCTATTGGCAGAAACTACAGCAAAGAGGTAAAAAACAAGATTCTCGAATAAATATTTAACATTTTATAACTCCATAAAAACTAACACTTTGTTGAATAAATAATGTTGTTCGTTTAAATTTAACATTATTTTTTATTAATTATTTTTTTTTGATACACTTAACAAATATATTTACGGTCTTCAAAAAACAAATTAAATAAAAAATTAACCTCTTTAAATTATGAGTTCAGAAAATGTTCAAACCAAATGGGGACAGTTTATCTCTTTGATAATCGTCTTCTTCTTTTGGGGTTTTGTTGGTTCAGCCAATGATATCCTGATTCCAGTATTCAAAAAAGTATTTACTTTATCTCAAGTACAATCACAATTGGTGGCTTGGGCATTCTACGTTTCTTACTTTGTAGGATCCATAATTTTCTTCATAATATCTTTAAAAGTAGATATTTTACAAAAATTCGGATACAAGAAAACCCTTTCCGCTGGTTTAGTTCTTTCAGCTTTTGGTTCGTTTTTATTCATTCCTGCTGCAACTATGGAAAGTTTTCCATTTTTCTTAACCGCTTTATTTACTGTAGGTTTAGGATTTTCAATTCAACAAATCGTAGCAAATCCTTTGGCTATTAAAATGGGAAGTCCTGCAACCGGAGCTCACCGTTTAACACTAGCAGGAGGTATCAACTCTTTCGGAACAACAATTGGAGCTATTCTATTAGGAATTGCTTTATTTGGAATGGGAGATGACAAAAAAACATCACTTTCATTAGAAGATATTAAATTACCATTCATTATTCTTGGGCTAGCTTTTATCGCTGTTGCCATTTTCATGAACTTCTCTAAAATTGAAGATCCTGCAAAAGAAGAGGAAGAAGTAGTTAAAGTTGCACATGAAAAATTCAACATATTAGATTACCCACAATTATACTTAGGTATGTTGGGAATCTTTATTTATGTTGGAACTGAGGTAACTATCATTAGTAATTTACCTGCCTTATTACATACTTCTGAGTTTGGTAATGTATTAGAAGATGCTATTGCTCCATTTATTTCTCTTTATTGGGGAAGTTTAATGATTGGCCGCTGGAATGGTGGTGCAAACGTTTTCAACACTTCAAACCTGGTAAATACAGCACTTAAATTTATTGTTCCTGCTTTGGCATTTGGAGTAATTATTGGCGCTAACATTTTTGCTGCACACGACGTTTCTTCATTCTATATTTACCCAATCTGGATCTTGCTATTTATTGCTGTAAGTTTTGTTGGAGGTAAAAATGCCGGAAAAACTTTAATGCTTTTCGGAATCTCAGGTTTATTAATGATGTTAGCAGGGTTGGTTTGCCCAGATCCACAAATTGCTAAATTCTTCTTTATCTCAGGAGGTTTATTCTTGTCTATCATGTGGCCATCTATCTTCGATTTAGCGATTGCAGGTTTAGGAAAAAATACCGGAAAAGCATCATCTTTCTTAATCATGATGATTCTTGGAGGAGGAGTTATTCCTTTGGTTCAGGGAAGTATCTGTGATATTGACCTTACTAGTCCTAATGGAATTTTCGGAATTACATGGACACATTTCTCTTATATCGTACCTTTATTAGGTTTTGCATATTTAGGATTCTACGGATTCTATTGTCCAAAAATCTTAAAAAGACAAGGAATTGATCACGTTCAAGGCGGTGGCGGAGGTCACTAAACTTTTATAAAAAATTCCAAATTTTTAAATTCTAAATTCCAATTTAACCAATTGGGATTTGGAATTTTTTATTGTTATTTTTTTTAAAATTTTTATTTCGCAGTAATAATTGCATTTAGGTTTTTCTTAAATATCGCTTTATTTTGATCTGATAAGGTATAAACAACATCTTTATCAGCATGAACAATAACTTTATCGATATTAGCTTCTAAAAGTGCTTTAGGATCTTTAATTTTAAGCGTACAAGCGCCGTCAAAAAAGCCGTCATCTTCAATAATTTTTTTCCCTTCAATCACAGTTCCGTCACTCAAAACTGCCGAAATTGTCATGGAATTGTTTAATGTCTTAGAATAAAAACCATCCATAACCAGCATTAATCGGTACGAATTTTTCATTTCCGGACCTTTAAACTCATGGCGCGTAATATTATAACGCAAGCCTTTTGCCAGAGTCTGAAACTTTACAGAACAATCCAATTCAAAAGTTGCCACATCACCAGCATCATTTACACTTGTCAAAATCTTAGCTTGTGCATTTGCATTTAAGTGAGCAACTAATAATATCAAAATTAGCATTACTTTTTTCATATGTAGTTCTTTTTGAGACATATAAAAATAAAAAAAATCGCCATGTTAGTACAAACATGGCGATTTAAATTAAATTTGAAGGATATATTATTTATTTCCTTTTTCAAAATCAGCAACAAATTGAGCCAATCCAATATCCGTTAATGGGTGTTTCAGCAAACCGTAAATTGCAGAAAGCGGCCCAGTCATAACATCAGCACCAATTTTAGCACAGTTCACAATATGCATCGTGTGACGCACAGAAGCTGCCAAAATTTGAGTTTCATATCCATAATTATCATAGATTGATCTAATTTCTTCGATCAGGTTCAAACCATCTGTAGAAACATCATCCAAACGACCAATAAAAGGCGAAACATAAGTAGCTCCTGCTTTTGCAGCCAATAAAGCCTGACCTGCAGAAAATACAAGCGTAACGTTTGTTTTAATTCCTTTATCAGAGAAATATTTTGCAGCCATTACACCTTCTTTAGTCATTGGCAATTTAACCACGATCTGATCGTGTAATTCAGCCAATTCCTCACCTTCTTTAATCATTCCATCATAATCCAGCGCATTTACTTCAGCACTTACATCACCTTCAACAAGGTTGCAAATGTCAACATAATGCTTCAAAATGTTATTTTTTCCGGTAATACCTTCTTTCGCCATCAAAGACGGGTTAGTTGTTACACCATCCAAAACACCTAAAGCCTGTGCTTCTTTAATCTGAGCTAAATTAGCTGTGTCAATAAAAAATTTCATAAGTATATCTATTTAATTGTGTTCAGTTTTTGGGCGTTCCCTAACGGTCGGGCTCTCAGCTTTATCTTTGTTCCGTTTCACTTCACAAAAGGATAACGCCTCCATCCCTAACGCAAATTCGGTGCAAAATTACAACTTATAATCTCAAAAAATAAAATCTAAAAGAATAATTCTAAATTCAAATATTTAACCATTCAAAAACGTTTAATAAAAAAAGCGTAATTTTAAAAAAATAAATAAGCTCCCAAAGTGTTAGAAGAAAATTTTCAACAAGACATCAATAATATTCAGAATATTTTAATTGTTCCAACTTTACTCGATGTAATTTGCCAGACTACAGGAATGGGTTTCGCAGCAGTAGCAAGAGTTACAGAAGATCGCTGGATTACTTGCAGTGTACTCGACAACGTTTCATTTGGTTTAAAACCCGGAGACGAATTACAAGTTAAAACAACAATTTGCAACGAAATCAGACAAAATAATAAATCGGTAATTATTGACAATGTAAGCGAAGATGATGAATTTCGCGATCATCATACTCCCGCAATGTACGGTCTGCAAAGTTATATTTCGGTACCAATTATCCGCAAAGACGGAAGTTTCTTTGGAACTTTATGTGCAATAGATCCTAAACCAAATGAATTAAAAACATTCAAAGTCCGCGAAATGTTTAATTTATTTGCCAATTTAATCTCTTTTCATATTGCCAATATTGAGGAAGCGAATGAGAGCAAATCTATTTTAAAAGAAAAAAGCAGTCTTCTTGAAAAAACAAAAATTGAGAAAAAAGAAGTCGAAAGATTAAAATCAGGCGTTGAAAAAAAATTGATCGAGAAAAATATTTCACTCGAAAAAATGAATGACGAGCTTGAAGCTTTCAATTATATCTCGAGTCATGATCTTCAGGAACCTTTAAGAAAAATTCAGCTTTTTACAGACATTATTGAGCGTGATGAAGTTCAGAATTTATCAGAGAAAGGAATTGCGGCATTTCATAAAATTCGATCTTCGGCCCATAGAATGCAAAACCTGATTAATGATCTTCTCACTTATTCTAAAACAAAATTTGATGATCGAAAATTTGAATTAAAGGATCTTAATATAATTGTAAATGACGTAATAAATGATCTTACAGAAGAAATAGAAAATAAAAATGTAGACTTTAAAATAGATGCATTAGGTTCTCTTTCGATAATTGAATTTCAGTTCAGACAATTATTATACAATCTGATAAGCAATTCACTAAAGTTTTCAGTACCAGACAAAAAACTAATCATATCTGTATCAGCAAAAGTCATAAATGGTTCTGAATTAATACATGAAAAACTTTCTCCGGAAACTCAATATTTTCAACTAACAGTTGCAGATAATGGTATTGGATTTGATCAGTTATACAACGAAAAGATATTTGGGCTTTTTCAGGCACTACATACAAAACCAACAAAAAGTACAGGAATTGGACTTACAATCGTAAAAAGAATTGTAGAAAATCACAACGGATTTATAAAAGCAGAAGGGATTTTAAATCACGGAGCAAAATTTGACATTTTTATTCCGTTAGAATAAAAAAGTTCGCAAAGCTTTGATTCGATTAGCTTTGCGAACTTTTTCTTTTTATAATACCGAAAAACTTTGCGCGCTTTGCGGTAAAATTTTCTATAGTTTATAATGATTCATTAACATTTTTTCATACATTTTATCCGGAAGCGCACGTTTTAGAACGATCGAAAACTTCTGCATAAAAACCCCTACTTTATAATGCACTTTTGGACTTTTTTGCTGCATGATTTTATAAACTGCTTCAGCCATTTCGTTCGGATTACTTCCTGCATCAACATGTTCGTTCATCGTTGCAAGCGTATCTCCATAAACTTTTTCATAAGCAGAACCTTTTATAACCGGAGCATGAAAACGTCCCGAAGCAATATTAGTAGCAAAATCACCTGGTGCAACGTTTGTAATTTCAATTCCAAATTGTTTTACTTCCATTCGTAAAGCCTCTGTAATCAATTCTAAAGCTCCTTTTGATGCCGAATAAACACTTCTATAAGGCAATCCCATATAAGCAGCAATCGATGTTATATTGATAATTAAACCTGATTTTTGTTCACGCATTTGCGGCAAAACCGCTTTCATAACCTCGATTGGACCAAAAAAGTTGGTTTCAAAATTGTTTTTGATTTCCTCCATCGGAATTTCTTCCAAGGGTCCTGTAATTCCAACACCGGCGTTATTAATTACAACATCTAATCGTCCGGAATTCGCAATAATTTTAGCTACAGCCGATTTAATTGATTCGGCATTTCGAACATCCAGAGCCACAAGTGGGAAAATAGAATTCAGTACTTTTTCAGGATTTCGGCTTGTTCCGTAAACAACGAAACCTTTTTTTTGTAAAAATTCTCCAATAGATTTTCCAATCCCTGAGGATCCTCCGGTAATTAAAACGACTTTATTCATTTTGAAAAGTTATGAGTTTTTGGTTATGAGTTATGAGTTTTTGGCATTATTATTTCATCGGAGCCAAATATACAAAACAAAGCTTATTTTTTATAAACTAATGCTTTTTCGACTCATTAATGGTCAAGCCAATATTTAAATTTAAGTTTTGATTCCAATTCTTTTATCAACACTGAATCTTTTACTTCTTTAGAAAAATCAACAGCAATTTTATCAGGATCAATAGTAGAATAATTTAGCACATAATATTTACCTATCTTGAATTCAGCGCTATCAGGGCAACGCCCGGCTGTATTTCTATATAATTTATTATCTATATAATATTTCACATATGCTTGAGTAGATTTTGTGAATTGTTTGCAAAAAGTATATTTACAAATGGTTTGTCCTGAATGTTCCCTAATTTCTTTTTTATAATTTATCCCTTTAAAAATCAAATAAACTAGCCCGATAAATATAAAGAGAAGACCGAGTTTTGAAATTTTTTCTTTCATATTAAAGCATTTTTCAAATCTATATATAATACGTTGTAGTCCAAAAAATAAAGAATAGCGTTAATCAAAACCATAGCCAACAGTTTCAACCATTGGAGCACAATATAACTATCACGATACATTATTCAATATAATATCACAATACGTTATAAGCGATACATTAACCTGAACGTGTCCTAAGGTTGAAACCTTGGGCTATAGTTGAAATAGTATAGAATTTCAGAACAATCAGAAATGTAGAAATTAAGCTTTTAAAAAATATCTTTTCACCTATAACTTCTAACTCCCGACAGGTCCAAAAATAAAAAAATCCTCCCGAAGGAAGACTACTTTTGAATTAATTCTAAAAAAAAATCCCGAAACATCGGGAAATAAAAAATGGCAAGCGACCTACATCGCACCGCTCAACCACGTACCCTTGCTATGTTCCCATCCTGGGGGAGTCTGCAGGAGCTGGTCGTGTAGGACTTGCCGGTGCAAATATACAATCTTTTTATATTTTTGCAAGAGCTTTGTTGCTATAAAAATATCATCGTATATTGGCTTATTCAAAATTTAGACTATGAAAAAATATAACTTCCTAACTTTCATTTTATTAGGAATCACATTAATTGGATGTGGAGATACAAAAAAAGGTGAAAATTCTTTATTTAACATTGATGATTCTGCTTTTCCGGCACATTTTCTGCCTCAGGAAGCTGTTTCTGTTGGAATTTTAAACCCAAATTCGAAAGAAATTGACAGCATTGCCTACTTTGTAAACGACAAAAGAGTTGGAAGTACAAAAGGCGCTGAAAAATTCAATTTCCCGTTAAAAGATCAAAAATTAGGATATCAATACTTAAAAGCGACCGTTTATTTTGGATCTGATTCATCTGATGCGACCAAACGAATTGAAGTAGTTTCGAATGTTGAGCCTAAAGCATTAAAATTTAAAATTGTTAATACGTATCCGCACGATACAACAGCTTTTACCGAAGGTTTAGAATTTCATGATGGTGTTTTGTTCGAAAGTACGGGACAAGAAGGCGCTTCGTATTTTAGGGAAGTTGATTATAAAACGGGAAAAGCAATCAAACAAGTTGATCTTCCTAAACAATATTTTGGAGAAGGAATTACTTTCATTAACGGAAAAATATTTCAATTAACCTGGCAGCAAAAGAAAGGTTTCATTTATGATGCCAAAACTTTTAAGTTAGAAAAAACGTTTGATTACGATAAAGATATTGAAGGTTGGGGAATGACACATGATGACAAATACATTTATCATTCTGATGGAACTGAAAAAATCTGGAAAATGGATCCTGCTAATCAAAAACTAATTGATTATATCAATGTTTATTCAGGAACTTCAAAAATTAAAGCCATAAACGAATTAGAATTAATCGATGGTAAATTCTATGTAAATGTTTGGCAAAAAGATGCAATTGCAGTTGTAAATCCAACTTCCGGAGCTGTTGAAGGAATCTTAAACATGTCAGATTTACGTAAATTCGTCAAAAATTCAAAAGCTGAAGTTCTAAACGGAATTGCTTACAACCCTCAAACAAAAACCATTTTTGTAACAGGTAAATACTGGAACAAAATGTTCGAAATTACGGTTTCAGAATAATCCATAACTATTAATTTAAACACGAATTTCACAGATTTCACGAATTAGTTCGTGATAATTTGTGACACGAGACCGTAGGGCGAACTGACGAAGTAAATTTGTATTTTATAATAATATCAATTTATAATGACAACATTAATCAAAAACATAAAAGAATTACTTCAGGTTCGTGAAACTTCAATTTCTAAAGTTTCCGGAGCTGAAATGGCGGTTCTTCCAACCATAAAAAATGCTTTTTTAATTTTAAAAGATAATCTGATTCATGATTTTGGTTCGATGGAAAATCTTCCTGAAATTCAAGCTGATAAAACTATAGACGCTACCGGAAAAATAATTTTACCATCCTGGTGTGACAGCCATACTCACATTGTTTATGCAGGAAATCGCGAACAGGAATTTGTAGACAGAATTAACGGATTTTCATATGAAGAAATCGCAAATCGCGGCGGCGGAATCTTAAATTCGGCTAAAAAGCTCAATGAAACCTCTGAGGAAGAAATCTATGAGCAATCAAAACTTCGATTAGAAGAAGTTATGCATTTAGGAACCGGAGCTGTAGAAATAAAATCAGGTTACGGATTAACAATCGAAGGTGAACTGAAAATGCTTCGCGTGATTAAAAAACTGACCGAAAATTATCCCATTACCATAAAAGCTACTTTTCTTGGTGCGCATGCTTTTCCGTTGCATTACAAAGAAAATAAAGTCGGTTATATAGATGAAATAATCACCAAAATGATTCCTGAAATTGCACAAAACAAATTGGCGGAATATATTGATGTGTTTTGCGAAACAGGTTATTTTTCTGTAGAAGAAACGGAGAAAATAATGGAAGCCGGAATAAAATTCGGCTTAAAGCCAAAAATACATGTGAATCAGTTTAATTCTATTGGCGGAATACAAGCCGGAATCAAATTTAAAGCCCTTTCTGTCGATCATCTTGAAGTTATGAACCCGGAAGATATTGAAGCCTTAAAAAACACCGAAACGATGCCTGTAGCTCTGCCATCTTGTTCTTATTTTTTAAGTATTCCGTATACACCTGCGCGCGAAATGATAAAAGCCGGTTTACCATTGGCTCTGGCTACAGATTTTAACCCTGGTTCTACTCCATCCGGAAATATGAATTTTGTAGTTGCAACGGCTTGTATCAAAATGAAAATGACACCGGAAGAAGCCATAAATGCCGCAACTATTAACGGTGCATATGCAATGGGAATTTCAGAAACCCACGGAAGTATTACAAAAGGAAAAAAAGCAAATTTGATCCTCACAAAACCAATTTCTTCTTATTATCAAATTCCGTATGCTTTTGGCAGTAATTTAATCGAAAGTGTTTTTGTAAATGGTGAAATTATAAACTAAAGTTTAATTTTTCGAAAGTTAAAATAAATATAAAATTCTTACAAAAATTAGTTTTTATTGTATTTTGATCTTATGTTTACACTTCAGATTTTTAGATATGGAAATTTTAGTTTGTGATAAAGATTTAGGTAAATTTGGTTTGAAACAAAATGTTTTCAACGCCAAACTGAATTTGTATCCGAACAAGAACATTTCAATATTGACTTCTTTAATAAAATTAAAAATCTTCCCGACTTGTTAAGCACCCGCGAGTGTGCTTCTTAAAATCCTATAAAACTTTTTTACTATGCTCTTCCAATTTTCATTGGATGCTGCAACTCGCTATATAAAAGTTTTTATTTATTACGAATAAATTTAGGATCAGGTTTACACTATTTTTTAATAATTAAAACAAGAAGATCATGGCTAAGGTTAATAATTTGAAAACTAAATCTACAGATGCAAAAGCAAAAAAACAGGAGAAAATCCTAAAAAAATTAGAAGAACAACAAACCAGAAAAAGAAAATAGAAACTAAATTAATGTGATTTTTAATTTAATGAAAAAGGTCTGTGAAAATTATTTCACAGACCTTTACTATTTTAGCGGTATTCTTTATTAAACCGTATTATCTTAAGTTAAAACTAGTTTTAGAAACTAATTCGTCATTATCAAATACATTAATAAAATAAGCTCCTTTAGCAAAATCTTTACCTGGTAAATCTTCACTAACATTTACTGTTTTGTTTTCGTATTTAACAGTAGTTTTAAAACTATAAGTTAAGGTGTTATCACCAAAACTTTCTGTTTTTTTATCTCCTAAAACATTGTTTTTAGAATCGATAACTTGTACATAGTACGTTTTATCTCCTGATTTGGCAATTTGATTTTCTGCAACTGTAAAACTAATTTTAAGAACATCAGCACGGCTTGCTTTATCAGTTTCGATTTGTTTTCCTGAGCTTCTCAATTTGTAAGCAGCAGTTTTTGTATTTAAAACAGATAATTTAGCCCCTTTTTCAACAGTTTTAGCCAATTCTTCGTTTTGACCTACTAATACTTCATTATATTTTTTAGATTCTCCTAAAACTGTAATTGTACTGTCTCTTTGAACTGTTAAAACACCATTTTGTTTTTTCAATTCGTCGTTTTCAGCAACTAAAGTTTTCATTTTACCCTGCATTGCCTGAACCTGAGATCTGAATTTAGATACATCTCCTTTTGATTTATTCAAATCATCCATTAAAGCGACTACTTTATCTCTTTCCTGAATTAATTCATCAGACATAGAAGTATTTTCAGCAATTGCAGCATCATAAGTTGCTTTCAATTCTTGCAAATCTTTCATAACAGATTCTTTTTCTGTCATGGTGGTTGTAAGTTCTGTTTTAACTACATCTGTATCAGACGTTAATTTAAAAATGTACACTAAGCTACCAATTAGTAGGACTGCTAAAACGGCGATTACTGCCTTTAGACTTGAGTTGTTGTTCTTTGGGTTTTCCATATTTAATAATTTTCTTTAATAACAAATTTAAGAATTAATATATCTTAATAACGTAAGTTACCACAATTATATTATTTTTGGAAAATATTTTTTTTTAATGGAGAAATTAATTCCTTTTACTGTAAATGATTTAGCTAAAGTCACAAATCACAGAAGTGGCGAAATAAAGTTTGGAGAAAAGATGATCGTAATTCCTAAAGGAGTTGATATAATCGATTTTCTAAAAGAAAGTGAAGCTAAATACGTGCTTTTGGGAATTCCCGAAGATATTGGCGTGCGCGCTAATTACGGAAGGCCCGGAGCTGCATCTGCATGGAATAGCGCCATTAAAAGCATTGCAAACATTCAGCACAATCGTTTTTCGAAAGGAAGTCAGATTATTATTTTGGGACAAGTGAATGTTACGGAAGAAATGCGTGATGTTGAAAATCTTGATTTTAATGATATTGATGATCGTTCAAAACTAAGTCAGTTAGTCGAAAAAATTGACAAGGAAGTTTCTCATATTATTTTTACGATTGTAAAAGCCGGGAAAACACCAATTATCATCGGCGGAGGCCATAATAATGCGTACGGAAATATTAAAGGTTCGGCTTTAGCCAAAGGAAAACCCATAAATGCCATTAATTTTGACGCCCATTCTGATTTTAGGATTCTGGAAGGCCGTCATAGCGGAAATGGTTTTTCCTATGCTTATGAAGAAGGTTTTCTGAAAAAATATTTCATCTTTGGTTTACACGAAAATTATACGTCAAAAAGTGTTCTGGATATTATCAAAAAACTGGAAGACCGCGTTCGGTATAATACTTACGATAGTGTCAATATCCGTAAAGAAAAAGACTTTGACAGAGAAATGGCTTTGGCTTTAGAATTCATCAAAACAGATTCTTTTGGTATTGAAATTGATTTGGATGCAATTCCTAATATTGCCAGCAGCGCCATGACAATCAGCGGATTTTCGGTAGAAGAATTACGTCAGTTTATTTCTTTTTTCGGACAACACAGAAACGCAACTTATTTGCATATTTGCGAAGGCGCGCCAGATCTTGCCGATTCTCCAAACAATAACTTAATTGGTAAACTAATTGGTTATTTGATTACTGATTTTATCAAAGCCAATAACGAAAAAGAATAATTTCTGGAGATATTATCAGCTGATAATTAGCGCATTTGCCAAATAAACCAAGATTCAAATAAAGGATTGACTGAATAAACCTATCTTTGCACAGAATTTTAGTGCTTTAAACTAAATTCTTAATACCTAAGATATGTTATTCGAAGATTTATCACTTTCAAAAAGTATACAAAAAGCCGTATTTGAAGAAGGCTACCTAAATCCCACCCCAATTCAGGAACAATCTATTCCGATCGTTTTAGCCGGAAGAGATTTAATTGGCTGTGCGCAAACTGGTACCGGAAAAACGGCTGCATTTGCAATCCCAATCATACATCAGTTACACCGAATTGTTGGTTCATCAAAAAAAGCCAAAGTAATTCGTGCTCTTATAGTTACACCAACACGTGAATTAGCGGTTCAGATTGGGCAAAGTTTTGATACGTATGCCAAATATACCAACCTGACTCAATTGACAATTTTTGGCGGCGTTTCTCAGAATCCACAAGTTGATACATTGAAAAAAGGAGTTGACATTTTGGTGGCAACACCGGGACGATTACTGGATTTACAGAAACAAGGTTTTCTTGATTTAGATCATTTGCATACCTTGGTTCTGGATGAAGCAGATCAAATGCTGGATATGGGTTTTATAAACGATGTAAAAAAGATCGTAAAACTGACTCCTAAAAACCGTCAAACCTTATTATTCTCGGCTACAATGCCGATTGCAATTCGCGAATTGGCCGAAATGTTTTTGCAGGATCCTGCAAAAGTAGAAGTTTCGCCAGTTTCGTCAACGGCTGAAAACGTAGAACAACGTGTTTATTTTGTTGAAAAAACAGAAAAAAGAAATTTATTATATCATTTAATAAAAAACGAAGATTTATCAAACGTATTGGTTTTTTCGAGAACCAAACACGGCGCTGATAATGTTGTAAAAGCATTGCGTAAAAAAGATATTCCTGCTGAAGCCATTCACGGTGACAAATCCCAAAATGCAAGACAACGCGTTTTAGATGCTTTTAAAAATAAGGAAGTTGGTGTTCTTGTTGCTACAGATATCGCTGCGAGAGGAATTGATATTGACCAATTGCCATTTGTAATTAATTTTGATTTGCCTAATATTCCTGAAACTTATGTTCATAGAATTGGAAGAACAGGACGTGCAGGAAATGGCGGAATTGCAATTTCATTTTGCAGTAAAGATGAACATCCATATTGGAAAGACATTCAGAAACTAATAAAAGTTGATGTAAAAACCATCACGGATCATCCGTATCAATGGCACGCTGGAAGTCCGGAAGCAACGGACGAGAAACCTAAAAATTCAAACCGAAGCGGCGGTGCACATAAATCGAGAAAATCAAATGTTTCTAAGCAAAATAAAAAACGCTGGTATTAACCAGCGTTTTTTATTTAATCTCATTTATCAGGTAATTCATAATTTTAAACAGTTTTACAGGTTCAAACGGTTTTATAATAATATCGTTAATTCCTGAAGAAATAGCTTCATCTGTTATTTCATCTTTATCAAAAGCTGTTAAAGCCACAATTGGCGTTTTTATTCCGTTTAAACGAATTCTTTTAGTGGTTTCAAATCCATTCATCAGCGGCATATTGATATCCATTAAAATAAGATCGAACTTTTCATCTTCTAAAATTTTCAAGGCAGAGAAACCGTCGTCTACAACTATACAGATATAATTGTGTTTTTCGATGATTTTTTTAGTCACCAACTGATTGATCAGATTATCTTCTACAATTAATATTCTATACACTTCATTTGAGGTTAAATCGACTTCAATTTCGTCTATAATGTTTTTCGTTTTTTGAGGATCGTGCTCAAAAGGAATTATAAATGTAAAAGCAGTTCCTTTCCCAATATCACTTTCGAGCGTAATTGTACTTCCAAAAAGTCCCAAAAGCCGTTTTACAATACTCAATCCTAATCCGGTTCCCTGGTAATCTTCGTCTTTTCTTCCAACCTGAACAAATTTTTCAAAGATTTTGGCCTGATCTACAATGGCAATTCCAACACCATTATCTTTTATAAGGAAATCCAGAAAATGAATTTTTCCTTCTATTTTAGCAAGTTTAACATTGATTTCGACTTTTCCGTTTTTAGTGAATTTTAAAGCATTGCTCACTAAATTCATCAGAATCTGCGCCAGTCTTAATTTATCACCAATTAAATATTCAGGAATATCCGGATCAATATACACTGAAATTTTGTTGTTATTTTTTTCAGATAAAAAGGAAAGTGAATTTTTGATCATAGCAATTTCATCCGAAATATTAAAGGTCAAATTTTCAAGAACCACTTTATTTTCTTCGATTTTATTAATTTGAAGAATATCGTTTACTAATGATAATAAATATCTGGCCGAAAATTTTAAGGAACTTAGATGCTGGCTTCTGGATAATTCCTTATGTTCTTCGAGCAGCATATTCGTTATTCCCACAACACCATACAAGGGAGTGCGCAATTCGTGGCTTATAGTCGAAATAAATTGAGTTTTGAGTAAAGAGGCTTCTTCTGCAATTTCTTTTGCCTGTAAAAGCTCTAAATTGTGTTTTTTCTTAAATCTGATATTTTTGACTAAAGTGATAATCAAAAAAAGTAAAATAAATGAAATCAAAACAAACAGAATTACGATGATTCGGGATTTTTTAAGACTTTGATATTGTGAAATCTTTTCGTTTTCGATTTTATCAATTTGCCTTTTATATTCATCGAGCTCTAAATTAAAACCAGCGATAGACGCTTTTTTAAGCTTTTCCTGATTGTATAATTCTTCGGTAATCTGATTGTATAAAGCAAGATGCTCATAAGCTTCTTTATATTTTTTTATTTTGAGCAAAAACCTGGAATATTCCTGATGCGCATAGGATAAATCAGATTGTTCGCCGCTGTTTTTGCCAGCATTAATTGCTTTTAAAAAAAATGTATTAGCAAGATCATTTTCGTTGCAATAACTGGCATACATTCCGTTAAGCATGTTAACGACAATCTCTGTAGATTCGTCTCCGTATTTTTCTATATTATTACCAACAAATCTTAAATACCGATATCCTTCTTTGAATTTGCCAACATCAAAATAAGCCCAGGCTATATTTACATTAGTAAAATAAACCTGACCCATGTCGTTAATTTTCAAACTATAGGCAATTGATTTTTTGTAATAACCTATTCCTTTATCAAACTGTTTTTTCTCGAAACAATAGATATTTCCAAGATTATTATGGAGACTGTATTTTATAGAATCGTTATCTGTTTTATTAGCATACAATAATCCCTTGTTGTAAAAGAAAATGGCCTTATCAAATTCTGAAAGCTCATTATAATTTCCGGCAATAATTTTATACGATTTTGCTATTAAATAGTCATTTTTCGAGACTGTAGCATAATTTAGGGCAACACGGGAAGTAATTAATGACTTTTCGAAATTAGAGTCTTTAAAATCCTGCCAGGCTTGTTTAACAAGTTTAGCAATCTTAGCATCAGAAATGGGCTCAGATTGCGCCATTGCTGAATTGCTATAACAATTCAGAAATAGGAGTAGTAATAAAAAAATCCGCATTTGGGGCATAAATCGGCTAATTTGACCAAATATACACTTAAAAATAAAAAAAAGCCGTATTTCCTTAAAAAATACAGCTTTTCTTAAATTTTGTTTATCTTTTTAACCTTATAAAAGTAAAAAAATATGTAAAAATTTTCTTCTTTTCTTATTCAAGATCTGTTTCAATCTCATTATTATCCTCCCATTTTCCAACAACCGAAGTTGCCAAAGCGTTTCCTAATACATTCGTTGCACTCCTAAACATATCACAAAAATGATCAATTGGTAAAATTAGCGCTATTCCTTCTACCGGTATTTTAAACATTCCGCATGTCGCTGCAACTACAACCAGACTTGCTCTTGGTACGCCGGCAATTCCTTTACTGGTCAACATTAAAACCAAAAGCATCACCATTTGGGTTCCTAAATCTAAATGAACGCCATAAAACTGGGCAATAAAAATACTGGCAAAAGTCATGTACATCATACTTCCGTCCAGATTAAACGAATAACCTAAAGGCAACATGAATGATACAATTTTGTTTTTTACACCAAAATCTTCTAATTCTTCAGTTAATTTAGGAAACACAGCTTCACTGCTTGTTGTCCCGAAAGCGATTGCTAATGGACCAATAATACGTCTTAATAATTCAGTCATTCTATTTTTCAGAAAAATATAACCTACTACTATCAACACAAACCACAAGGTGCTGATTCCGATTAAAAATGATCCGAAGAATTTAAAATAGGTAATTATTAATTCTTCTGCGTCTCTAATAGCAAATACTCCTGCAATGGCTCCAAAAACTCCAATTGGAGCAAAGTTCATTACATAATTCACCATTTTCAAAACGATATGCGAAACTTTATCTAATGCATTTATTACCGGTTTTACGGTACTTCCTAACGAAGCAGCTGCCAATCCAAAAAAGATAGAAAATATTACGATCTGTAAAATTTCATTGGTTGCCATCGCCTCAAAAATACTTTTAGGAACAATATGTTCGATAAAATTTTCAAAAGACAAGGTTGTTGTTTTAGCCGTAACTTCAGAAGCTGCCGCCATATCAACATGATCCAATTTTAAACCTACTCCGGGCTCTAAAATATTCACATAAAACAACCCGATTAATAAAGATATAAATGAAGCTGTAAAAAACCATCCAAGCGCTTTTCCTCCAACTCTGCCAACTGTTTTTATATCTCCTAATTTTGCAATTCCAACGACTAAAGTGGTAAATACTAACGGAGAAATAATCATTTGCACCAATCTGATAAAGACGGTTGCCAGCATTTTTATTTTAGTGCTAAAAGATGCCGCTGCCTCAGGCGAAATCGAATTGTGCAATATAATTCCTAAAGTTGCTCCAAGAACCATGGCGATTATAATTTGCCCGGTTAATCCTGAAAGAAATGATTTTTTTTTGGTTTCTGTAACTTGCATTAATTTGTTTGGTTTAAAATTAAAATATTAAGACCCTCACTGCCTTAACTTTTATTAATATGTTTTGTTGATTAAATAAAAATCAGCCAAAACAATCGCCGCCATTGCTTCAACAATTGGCACTGCGCGAGGAACAACACAAGGGTCATGACGGCCTTTCCCGGTCATTGGTGTAATGTTTCCTTTATTATCTAATGAATCCTGAGTCTGCATGATAGTCGCAACAGGTTTAAAAGCAACTCTGAAATAGATATCCATTCCGTTGCTGATTCCGCCCTGAATACCGCCAGAAAGATTTGTTTTTGTAGTTCCGTCAGGATTGTATAAATCGTTGTGTTCGCTTCCTTTCATTTCAGAACCTGAAAAACCGCTGCCGTATTCAAAACCTTTTACGGCATTTATAGAAAGCATTGCTTTTCCTAATTCAGCGTGTAATTTATCAAAAACAGGTTCGCCTAAACCAACCGGAACATTTTGAATGACACATGAAACAACGCCGCCAACAGTATCTCCCTGTTTGCGGATATCACGAATATATTCTTCCATAATTGCTGCTGATTTTTCATCAGGACAACGAACAGGATTGCTTTCTATTTTAGAAAAATCCAAATCCTGATAAGGCGTATCTAAATGAATTGGCCCAACAGAAGAAACGTAAGCATTAATTTTAATTTCAGGCAGCATTTGCTTAGCAATTGCACCTGCTACTACTCTACTCGCAGTTTCGCGTGCAGAACTTCTACCGCCACCGCGATAATCACGAAAACCATATTTTTGATCGTATACGTAATCTGCGTGACTTGGTCTGTAATTGTCTTTTATATGCGAGTAATCGTCTGATTTTTGATTGGTATTCGGGATAATAAAACCAATTGGGGTTCCGGTAGTTTTACCTTCAAATATTCCGGATAAAAACTGAACCGCATCCGGCTCTTTTCTTTGGGTTACGATTGCTGATTGTCCTGGTTTTCTTCGAGACATTTCAACTTCAATCGCTTCTAAATCAAGTTGTATTCCTGATGGACATCCATCTATAATTCCGCCTAAAGCTTCACCATGAGATTCACCAAATGTAGTAACTTTATATAGGGTGCCGTAGCTATTTCCTGCCATTGTATTTAGTTTTGAGCAAATGTAAGTTTTATGAATTAAATTAAAAAATTTAAACTTAGTATTATTAAATAAAGGTTGTGCCTGTTAAAAATCACAATTTGTTAAAATTGTAGCCAAATTGATAACCTTTTGATAAAATATATCCTGCCAGAGTTTCTTTTATTTGTTAAACTTCAAAAAAAGAAAAATTGAAAAAACGAAATGTCGAATTGGTCATTCTTTCAGATGTCCATTTGGGAACTTACGGAAGTCACGCTAAAGAACTAAACAACTACTTATCAAGCATTAAACCCAAAACATTAGTTTTGAATGGTGACATTATTGATGCCTGGCAATTTAGAAAATCATACTTTCCAAAATCGCACTTAAGGGTCATTCAACGTGTAATCGGAATGGCTTCAAAAGGAACAAAAGTGTATTATATTACTGGAAACCACGATGAAATTCTTCGAAAATTCAGCGATATGAATATGGGAAATTTTGCTTTGGTCGACAAATTAGTTTTAGAATTAGACGATAAAAAGGCATGGATTTTTCACGGAGATGTTTTTGATGCTTCTGTTCAACACTCAAAATGGATTGCAAAACTTGGCGGATTGGGTTATGATTATCTTATTCTGACCAATCGTTTCGCAAACTGGTGTCTGGCAAAATTAGGACGTGAACCTTATTCGTTTTCTAAAAAAATAAAAGCCAGCGTAAAAAAAGCGGTTAAGTTTATTTCTGATTTTGAAACTACTGCTACAGATCTGGCTATCGAAAAAAAATATGATTATGTAATTTGCGGTCATATTCATGAACCAAAAATCATCACTAAAGAAAACAAACACGGATCTACTTTGTATCTAAATTCAGGAGATTGGGTAGAAAATTTAACGGCTTTAGAATACCACAAAAAGCGCTGGAAATTATATTCTTACGCCGAAAGTAATTTTACCGAAGAAGAAAATTTATTTGAAATGGAAGACATTTTAAGTTCCCAATTAATCTCTTCTATTATACATCAAAAATAGAGATTCCCCTCCAAATAGCTAACGTCGTCGAAGAAGTTCTTATACTTTAACCATTTCTAAAATGTGAATTATATAACAATTTTCAAAAATATTATACGTTGTAGTTTTGACTGTAATAATACATTTGAAAAAAATTAATAACCATTATTTATGAAAAAGATCATTTTATCTGCCATTATGCTATTAGGATTAGCATTTACAGCTCAATCTCAGGAAATTTCAAAAAACGCTTTAGGAATCCGTTTAGGAGATAATAACGGATTTGGAGGTGAAGTATCGTATCAATTAGGATTGTCACAAAAAAATAGACTTGAGTTTGATTTAGGATGGAGAAATAGTAGTGATGTTGACGCGATTAAAGGAGTTGCTCTTTACCAATGGGTTTGGAACATTGACGGCGGTTTTAACTGGTACGCTGGTGTTGGTGGTGGATTAGCAGCCTGGGATCACGATTACTACAACAACAATTTAAAATATAACGACAGCGGAACATATGTATTTGCAGCTGGAGATATCGGTATAGAATACAGATTTAGCGAAGCACCTATTACATTGTCATTAGATGCAAGACCGGAAGTTGGTTCTGGATATTATGACGACGACAACTTTGGATTTGACGTAGGTTTAGGAGTTAAATTTAGATTCTAAAAGAGAATGAAAATAAAAAATAATTGTAAGAAGAAACCTGTCGTTTAAAGCGATAGGTTTTTTTTATTTGAGGGTTTAAGTTTATTTTTTTTAGGTTGAAAATCAAAGAAGTTTTACAAACACATTCTGTCAGGCTGAGCGAAGTCGAAGCCATCGTTGTGTTGATCGGCTTCGACTTCGCTCAGCCTGACAAAGCGCCCTTAGCCAGCTTAAATTATTTAATAATAATCTCTTTTTTAGAGTGAATTTTCACCACCGTATAAGGATATGTAATGACTTGTGTGACCATTGCATCCGGAGCCGGACTATTTTCTTTTACCGTAATAATAATATTTTTATCGGTTTCTTCGACTTTTTCGACTCCAATAGAATATCCTCCGGAGTTTTTCTCTCCCATATTCAGAATAATATAATTTGAGTTGCTAATATCAGTTTGTTTCATTTTACCAGTCAAAAGCGGATCATTTTCTAACATTTTAATTTCATTTGGTTCAGTCAAAATCTCAAAAAACTTAATATTTCCGCCACCATCAGATTGTGTTGTTAAAACTTCATATAACAATTTTGAATCAGATGTTTTTTTTGCTCCACAGGAAATCAAAACAAAAACTATTAAAACCGAAATTACTTTTTTCATTTACGTTTATTTTTTAAAATTATTGCTTCTCATATTTATAATCATCTATCGCTCTTTGGTACAAAGCTTCATATTTAGGCAGAATATTTTTGATGTCAAATTTCTTTGCAACCTCTAAAGCGTTTTCTTTAAACTGTTTTAAAACTTCATCATCTTTCAGAATTTTAATAGCATTTGCAGCCATTTCTTCCACATTACCAACGTTACTTAAATAACCTGAATAACCATCAAAATTAACTTCTGGCAAACCTCCTGAATTACTTGAAATTACAGGAACTCCACAAGCCATCGCCTCTAAAGCTGCCAAACCAAAACTTTCTGTTTCTGACGGAAGCAAAAATAAATCAGTCAGACACAAAATTTTATCAATTTCATTACTGTTCCCAAAGAAAATTACTTTGTCGTAAATTCCCAATTCCATACATAAAACTTCTGCTTTTTCTTTCTCGGGACCATCACCAACCATCATTAATTTAGCAGGCATTTCTTTCTGAATATTATAGAAAATCTTAATAATATCCGGAATACGTTTTACCTTTCTAAAGTTACTAATGTGTGTAATAATGCGTTCATTTTCCTTCGCCATCACATAACGGTGACAAGGCTGTTGCGGATCTTTTCTCATTTTATCCAATTCGATAAAATTCGGAATTACGCGTATTTTATTCTTGATTTTGAATAATTTCAACGTATCATCTTTCAAACTCTGCGAAACCGAAGTCACATAATCTGATTTATTGATACTAAAAGTTACGGCAGGTTTATAAAAAGGATGATTCCCAACCAGCGTAATATCCGTTCCGTGAAGCGTTGTAATCATCGGAAGATTAATTCCTTCGTTCTTCAGCATTTGCTTCGCCATATAACCCGCATATGCGTGAGGAATAGCATAATGCACGTGCAGCACTTCAATTTTATACAATTTAACCATATCAACTAATTTGCTTGACAAAGCCAATTCGTACGGCTGATAATGAAAAAGAGGATATTCAGGAACGTTTACTTCGTGATAATGAACATTAGGATTTAAAAGCGCCAGCCTAACCGGCTGACTATAAGTAATAAAGTGGATTTCGTGTCCGCGTCTGGCTAATTCAAGGCCTAGTTCTGTCGCAACTACACCACTACCGCCAAATGTCGGATAACAAACTATAGCTATTTTCATGTATTGAATTTAATTCTACGAAAGTACTCAAAAATAGCGTTTAATCGAAGATTTAGATTGTTAGATTTTTGTGAAGATTAGATCTGCCAGAGTATTAGACTGTTAGTCCCGAAGCTTCGGGATTAGACAATCACTTCAATATTATCTCTGTCATCCTGAGCGAAATCGAAAGACTTTCAATTCATAATTCATATTTCATGATTGTTTTTAGGAGCAGAAATATTTGTTTCCAAAACAACGACCTGTCCCGCTGTCCGCTATATCTTTTATGGTGAACCCCACCATAAAAGGATATCGCTCCCATCGGGGCTAGATTAGAGGTTTTTGTTTTTATAAGAACCTTTTTATCTTGCGTTTCCTAAACCCGACAGGTTTTGAAAATTGCATTAAATCATTTGTATCAAATTCAACTTCTAACAGCGTATACCTCGTAGAGGTTAAATGTCGGTAGAAAAAAAATAACGCTCCGCTGATAATTGTCACTTAGGGACTACATATAAATTTTATCAGGTTTTTTACAATGAAATCCGACAGGTTCTTAAAACCTGTCGGGTTTGTCGCAATCCATATTGCCAAAGTTTAAAATTTTGACAAAGATTACGTTACAGTAACCCCATTTTTTGTCATTTCGAAGTATGAGAAATCTCCGCGAGAAGCTCGGCAAAGATTGGCGCTCATTGCGGAGTTACTTGTGGAGATTTCTCGTGCCTCGAAATGACAAACTGAGCGAATATAAATCTCAAACGATTCAATGCAACAAAAAAGGCACGAAATCTAAATTTCATGCCTTTTTAAATACTATATAAATTTCTCTTAGAAAAATCTGCTATGCCAGCTATCGGCAGCAGGAACTTCCCAGGATTCGTTGTATTCTTCAATATTGTTTACAAGATTATTAAAAACAATCGTATTTTCAGATACTGATTTATCTTTAACCATTTTCTTGAAATCAATTAATGGTTTGTGAGCGATATGTTCACCAAGTTTGAAAGTAACGTTCATTTTATCTAACAAATCAACATTATATTTCTTCTCTAAACTCTGAATAAACTCAACCGAACTATCAATAGAACAGCCTGTAGCCGCTTGCACATCCTGATTTACAGCCAAAATAATAAATCGGTTGTATTTTAGCTGATATGAAGCTTCTAAACTTGTTCCGTGTGCTGCCCAACCTTCAATGAAAGCTTTCAGGTCAGTTTCTATTTCAGAAAATTCTTCCTCAGAAAATTTTCTGTTTGATTGATAAATCCAGATTCTGGATTCACCAGGTAAATCTTCAAAAGGTATATACATTTTAATTTTAGATTTTAGATTGTTGATTTTAGATTCAAGAGGTTTCATGTTTCAGGTTAAACTTAGAACCTTAGTAACTTAGCATCTCAGAACTTTTGTTTACAAATCCTGCGCATTAGCAATTAACTCCGCAATATCCATCACTTTTACTTGCCCTTCTTTTTCCTTATGTTTGATACCATCAGTCAACATTGTATTACAAAACGGACAACCTGCCGCAATAATATCTGGCTGAACTTCCAGAGCATCTTCAGTACGCAACACGTTTACTTCTTTGTTTCCCGGTTCAGCATCTTTAAACATTTGTGCGCCACCTGCTCCACAACATAATCCGTTTGATTTTGAACGCTTCATTTCAACTAATTCAACGTCTAACTTCTGAATTAAATCTCTTGGCGCTTCGTATACTTTATTCGCTCTTCCTAAATAACAAGGATCGTGAAAAGTGATTTTTTTTCCTTTAAATTGTCCGCCTTCAACAGTCAATCTTCCATCATCGATTAATGACTTTAAAAATTCAGTATGGTGAATTACCTCATATTGGCCTCCTAATTCAGGATATTCATTTTTTAAAGTATTAAAACAATGCGGACAAGCGGTTACAATTTTCTTAGCTTCATATGCATTTAAAACCTCGATATTCATCATGGCCTGCATTTGAAACAAAAACTCGTTTCCGGCACGTTTTGCAGGATCTCCGGTACAACTCTCTTCTGTACCAAGAACTGCAAATGAAACATTGGTACGATTTAAAATACGCACAAATGCTTTTGTAATTTTTTTTGCTCTATCATCAAAACTTCCCGCGCAACCTACCCAAAATAAAACTTCCGGCTGTGTTCCCTGGGCTAGCATTTCAGCCATTGTTGGCACTACTAAACTTTCTGACATCTTTTTTTGTTGTTAAATCGGTTAATTGTTAATTTGGTTAATCGCTCTCTTGAAATAACCCTTTCGCTAACATTAACACCGAAATTTATTTTATTAATTCATTAAACGGTTAAACAAATAACCCGTTAAACGATTTTAGTTTTCGTTTTTCCAGTTCAACCTGTCTTGTTGGTTGTATTGCCAAGGCGCTCCATTGTTTTCAATATTTGTCATCATAGCATTCAATGACATTGGAGCAGCACTTTGTTCCATTACTAAATAACGACGCATGTCCATAATAATAGACAACGGACTGATATTTACCGGACATTCTTCTACACAAGCATTGCATGAAGTACAAGCCCACAATTCTTCGGGTGTGATATAATCGTTTAGTAATGTTTTGTTATCCGGAACAAAAACACCTTTATTGGCATCAATGTTTTTTCCAACTTCCTGCAAACGATCTCTTGTATCCATCATAATTTTACGTGGAGACAATTTTTTACCGGTTTGATTCGCCGGACAAGCCGATGTACAACGACCACATTCCGTACAAGTATATGCGTTTAATAATTGAACCCAGTTTAAATCCTGAACATCACTTGCTCCAAATTTAGCAGGAGCTGCATTTTCATCAATCGGAGCTGCAGCAAACGGATCTGCATTTGGATCCATCATTAATTTTACTTCTTTTGTAACTGATTCTAAATTATCAAATTTCCCTTTCGGATTTAAATCAGCAAAATAAGTATTTGGAAACGCTAAAAGAATATGCAAATGTTTTGAAAAGTATAAGTAGTTCATAAAAACTAAAATACCCGCAATATGCAGCCACCAGAAAACTTCAAACAATAATCCAACTAATTCATTAGACAGACCGTTAAAGATTGGCGCAATAAACTGACTTATTGGAAAACTTCCCGCTCTGTGAAAATGCGAAAATCCTCCAGGAACGTTTTGCAAATGCAAATCAGATGCATCCATCAGTAAAAATAAAAGCATCAAAACGGTTTCAAAGTATAAGATGTAATTGGCATCACTTTTAGGAAACCCATTTAAATCAGGATTTACAAAACGTTTCAATCTGATTACGTTTCTTCTGATCCAGAAAACTGTTACGGCAAAAATGACAAGTATTGCCAATATTTCGAAAGAAGCAATCAGAACATCATAAACTACACCCAAATAAGGCGCAAAAACTCTATGAGTTCCTAATAATCCATCAACAATAATTTCGAGTAACTCGATATTAATAATTATAAAACCTACGTATACAAAAATATGAAGTATTCCGGCAACAGGGCGTCTCACCATTTTTGACTGCCCTAAAGCAATCAATGCCATGTTTTTCCAACGTGCTTTAGAATTATCTTTTCGGTTTACATCTACTCCCAAATTAATATTTCGGATGATTTTTTTTACGCTCGTTGCAAAAAAACCGAAACCAACTATAAGAAGTATAGCGAATAAAATATTATCTAAATAACCCATTCTAATTATTTTTTAGTAGTTGTATTTGCGTCTTCTGCTGGTGCCACATAGGGTTTGTTTTTCTTTCCAAAAAGAGAAACATTTACATAACGTGTTGGATATAAACGAACATCCTGCAATAACAACTCTAATTCTTTTGAAGTTTTAGCTAAGTTATTATACAAGGCATCATCATTTAATAATTTACCGGCGGTACCTTTTCCTGAGTTTAAATTACTCATTATACCATCTACTTTAGCTAATGTTTGGTTTAGATTTCTAACTGTTTTACCTAAATCAGCTTTGTTTAAGGAATCAGATATTTTATTGAAGTTGCTTGACATTTTATTAAAATTAGTCACAACGCCATTAATCTGACCTTTGTTTGTATCCAAAATAGAATTCAGACTTCCTGAAGCTCTGTGAAATTGCTCCATAGTCTGACTCAATTCTGACAATGATTTTTTAAGATCTTCTTGTCCTTTTTTATCTAAAACATCATTTAATCCCGCAACCAGCGTATTAATGTTCTCAAGCATTAAATTTAATTTTGCCTGAATTGGCTCGATTTTACCTCCTAAAGATTCTGTCAATCCCAGCTCGACTGCTGATTGAAGTGTTTGTCCTTCAACAGCCGGGTCTTTGTCAGCAAGATTTGGTATAATCTTAATTTGTTTTCCACCAATTAAACTTGGTGAATACAAAGCTGCCTGGCTTGTTTTAGAAATAGGAAAATCAGTTTTTAATTGAAGTTCAACTAATAATTTACCAGTTACATCGTTGATGGTAATTTTAGTTACTTTACCGATTATAAGTCCGTTTAAAGTCACGGGAGCTGACGATGCCAAATCCTCAACATTATTATATTCTACGTATAATGTTTTATAATTAGTAAAAAGGTCTTTGCCTTTTAAAAAACTATAGCCCCAAATAAATAATAAAATTGACGCGATGACTAAAATAGCCGTTTTAATTTCTCTTGTTAGTTTCAAAATTCTAAGTGTTTCTACAAAATTAATATAAATATTCGAACTTGCGACTATTATTTAATAGCGTCCTGAATATTGATTTTTTCCCCATCTTTGGTTGCAATTAAAAAAGCGGCTCCATACCCTTTACTTTTAGCTTCTTGCAAATATTTTTTTGCAACTTCGTAATCTGAAGTCTCCTGATAGAAATATTTATAAATATTATTTTCGTACAACATCGTAACATTTTTTAGTCCGTTAAAGTTTTTAGGCTCTAGCGGCGTTTTTTTGATGCTCGCAATAAGTTGTACTTTAAAAAAGGTTCCTTTTTGTCCATTTTTTACTGCAGTTGTTTCAACAGCTTTTGGTTTTGCTGTATCTTTTGCCGGTCTGGCTTCTGCTACTTCCGGAGCTCCGGAACCAAAATATTCTCTTTTATAACTTACAATAGCATCGGCGATTGCTTTTGCAATTTCATCCTGTCCTTCTTCCGAATTTAAAATATTACCTTCTGTTGTATTCGATACAAAACCTGTTTCTACTAAAACTCTTGGCATATACGCTTTATGAAGTACCATGAATGGCGCTTGCTTTACCCCGCCTTGTCTGATTTTTTTACCCAGTTTTTCAAAATTATCCTCAATATTACTTGCCAGTGAAATACTATTTTCCAGATATTCTTCCTGCATTAATGTCATTCCAATTAATTGTTCTGGCGAATTTGGATCAAAACCTTCGTATTTACGTTTATAATCTTTTTCTAATGTAATTACCGAGTTCTCTTTTTTCGCAGCTTCAAGATTCGATGCGGTTTTACTCAAACCCATTACATAAGTTTCAGTTCCGTCAGCGGCGGTATTTTTATTCGCATTACAGTGTATAGAAACAAAAATATTAGAATTGGCGCGGTTTGCAATGTTGGCTCTTTCGACCAAATCGATAAAAACATCTGTTTTACGAGTATAGATAACATCGATATTTGGAGTGCTCTCTAAAATTTTTCCAACTTTTAAAACAATAGCCAAAGCAATATTTTTTTCAATTCTTCCGCTATAAACAGCTCCAAAGTCATGATCTCCATGCCCGGCGTCAAGTGTAACCTTAAAAACATTCGACTGACTGTAAGCACAAAAAGACATTATCGTTAGAAAAAAAGTAAATATTACCTTAATTTTGTTAAATCTATTCATAAATCTAAAAGTTAATTTTAATAAAACGCAACTGCTATAATTTTTCCAATTGATTATTTTTGACAAAAAATTATATGTAAGTTTGGCATGTCAAAAAACAAGCCATACTTTTACAAAAATAGCATTTAAACCTTTGCATACAAACTTATTTAATATCGTTTTATTATCAATTTTCCTAACCATAGGAAGTGGCACAGTATATTCGCAAGAGATAAAAAACAAAAAAAAGCCTTTATCAACTGTAAAACAAACAGATAAACCTGCAACTGTAGTTACTGACACTATAAAATTAGATACTGTCAGACCTAAAAAGACTTTTCTTGACGGAAAAGTAAAGTACAGAGCGAAGGATTATGCCAAGATTGATCAGAAGAAAAAGCTCATTACTTTATATAATGAAGCCGAACTTTACTATAAAGATGTCGAATTAAAATCTGGTATTATCGTCCTGAACTATGAAAAAGACGAGGTTTATGCGGGTAGAATTAAAGATTCTGCCGGGGTTTTATCACAATATCCAAACTTTAAACAAGGAGCCAGCGAAGTTCAGCCGGATTCTATTCGTTTTAATTTCAAAACTAAAAAAGCTTTAATTTACAATTCCAGGACAGAACAAGGTGAGTTTAAGATAAAAGCTGCTATTACTAAAAAAGAAAATGATTCGGTTTATTTTTTAAAAGGTGCGCGTTTTACAACAGCAGCTGATGTAGATAATCCTGAATACTATTTTCAGACGAATAAAGTAAAATTTATTCCGGGAAAAAAGGTAGTTACCGGTTTAACCAATATGGTTATTGCAGACGTTCCTACTCCGCTGGCATTGCCTTTTGCCTATTTCCCGATGAGTCAGGAAAAAAGCGTTTCCGGTATTATTATTCCTAGTTATAATGATTCGAATACAAGAGGCTTTTCTTTGCAGAATATGGGATATTATTTTGCTTTAAGCGATAATTATGACTTAACTGTTTTAGGAGATTATTATACCAATGGTAGTTACGCCATGAGATTTGAATCTGCGTATGCCACAAAATATAAGTATCGGGGAAATGTCAACATTCGTTTTGAAAATCTGATAAACAGTGAACGAGGTTATCCTGATTATACCAAACAAGGTATTTATAACATTCAGTGGACACATTCAAAAGACACTAAATCAAGTCCTAATTCAAGTTTTTCTGCTTCCGTGAATATGGGTAGCAGTAAATACTTTAAGCAATCTATTAATCAGGCCAACGTAGGATCTAACTTAAATAATACATTAAGTTCTTCTATCTCTTATAATAAAACGTTTAATACGGTTCCGCAAGCTCGTATATCGCTATCATTTTTACATCAACAAAATACACAAACAGAAGCAATTACGATGACATTACCGGCTTTACAGGCTAGTATTGACCGTGTATATCCTTTTGTTGGAAAAGATGGCGTTAAAAAAGGTCTTATAAAAAACATCAACCTGCAATATAATTTAAGCGGTAAAAACTACTTTAATACTACTGATTCTTTGTTCTTTAAACCACAAATGTTTAGAGACGCCCAAATAGGTATGCAGCATACGATACCAATTAGTACCAATTTTAAAGTATTTAAATATTTTAGTGCGCAGGCATCTACCAATTATCAGGAAACCTGGGTTAATAAAACCATTGAAAAAAATTATGATGTAGATCAAAATAAGGTTATTGATAAAACTGTAAATGGTTTTGATGCTTTTAGAACCTACAATTTTAGCACCAGTTTGGGAACAACTATATATGGTACTTTTAATTTTGGAGATGATAAAAAGATACAGTCTATTCGTCACGTTATGCGTCCGACTGTTACCTACGCTTATACACCAAGTTTTGAGAAATATTACGATACTTACGCAGTAGATGCTTCGGGAAGAATTACTACTGAATATACGCGTTTTGCAAACGGAATTTTTGGAGCACCGGGAAAAGACAATTCTAACATTGTAGCTTTTGCCCTGAGCAATACTTTTGAAGCCAAAGTAAGAGACAAAGACAGCACAAAAACGGAGCCGAAGAAGATAATGCTGTTAAACAACTTAAACTTTAGCACAAGCTATAATTTTAATGCAAATGGCAAAGAAACTTTAGCCTGGCAGCCCGTTCTTGTAAGTGGAGGAACACAGTTCTTTGACAACAAAATGAACATGAATTTTGGCGCAACATTAGATCCTTATGCTATTGACAATTCAGGCAAAAGAATCGATATGTTTAATATTGATAATGGCGGAAGTTTGTTTAGAATGACGAGTGCTAATGTTACTCTAAATTATTCATTTTCTAATAAAGGAAGCGGAAAAGAAGAAAACAAGCAAAGCGAGCAGAATGGTGGTCGTAAGGATGATTTGTTTGGAACAAATACGGACTTAAATGACAGCCGAAACAGTCAGTTTGCGAATAAAAAAGATGATGAAGATGATGTTATTACCGAATTTTTTAAAGCAAAAATTCCATGGGACATGACATTGGCTTACTCTTTAACCTATAGCAATCTAAATCGTGAAAATCGAATAAGCGGAAACTCAATCATGGTATCTGCTAATATGGATATTACTCCAAAATGGAAAGGCGGGGTTTCTACCGGTTACGATTTTGTACAAAAGGGCGTTACTTTTACCCAATTTCGTTTTGAAAGAGATTTATTAAGCTGGAGAATGGCTTTTAACTGGTCTCCGCTTGGTACAAACTCAAACTGGAATTTCTTTATCGGAATTAAATCCGGAATGCTTAGCGATATTAAATGGAACAAAAGAAGTACTTCTAATCGATAGAATAATTTCAAATAAAAATAATTTAGTATGAAAAAAATCATCTTTACTGAAAAAGCACCTGCTCCAATTGGCCCATATAATCAAGCTGTATTATCTGGAAACACACTTTATGGTTCCGGGCAAATTGCTATAAATCCTGCTAACGGAGAACTTGTTACAGAAAACATCAATGATGAAACGACACAAGTTATGCAAAACATTGCTGCTATTCTTGAAGCTGCAGATATGACTTTTGAAAACGTAGTTAAAGCAACTATTTTTATTATGGATATGAATAATTTTGCTGCAATTAATGCGATTTACGGATCTTATTTTGACGAAAAAACAGCTCCGGCACGCGAAACGGTTCAGGTTGCTTGTTTGCCAAAAAATGTAAATGTTGAGATTTCTATAATTGCTGTGCAATAGCATTTAATAATAATTGTGCCGTTGCTTCATTCGTGGCCAGCGGCACATTATGTACATCACTTATACGAAGCAGCATATTAATATCTACTTCATGAGCATGGTTTGCTAGTGGGTCTTTAAAAAAGAAAAGTACTTTAATTTTACCTTCTGCCACTTTCGCAGCTATCTGAGCATCTCCTCCCATAGAACAGGGCAGGAATTTAACCACCTTAAAGCCTGATTTTTCAGCATTTTTTCCCAATAATCCTGTCGCAATAAGTTTAACTCTTTCATTTTCTAAAACAGTTCTATTTTTAATTAAAAACTGAACCATATCTGCTTTTTTATTATCATGGGCGATAATTGCAATTGTTATACGTCTTTTCATAAATTAACAATAGATTAATATCAAAGCTACGTAAATAAAAGATATTTCTTACTTTTAAAACCATTGAACATCAAATATTTAACAGAAAAACTTCAAAAAACAGAACAGGATTTTTATTTTGAATTATATCCATAAAAAAACCGCTTCGGATGAAACGGCTTCTTATATATATTTTCTAAAAAACTTAGCAGCTATATTCTATAATTGCAATGCGATGGCATTAAGTAACAATTGTGCCGAAGCTTCATTTGTTGCCAAAGGCACATTATGTACATCGCAAACACGAATTAACATATTAATATCGACTTCATGAGCATGACTTGCAAGAGGATCCTTAAAAAAGAAAACCATTTGCGTTTTACCTTCTGCTACACGTGCTGCAATTTGCGCATCACCGCCCATTGGTCCTGAAAGCTTTCTTTTTACCTTAAAACCAGCATTTACAGCTTTGCTTCCGGTAGTTCCGGTTGCGATCAGTTTAATATTTTCCTGAAGTAGAAGTGTTTTGTTTTTGTTTAAAAACTGAACCATATCTGCCTTCTTTCCATCGTGGGCTATTATAGCTATTTCCATAAATTTAATTACTGATTAGCAACGTGGTAAGCAATAAGTCCATCAATAGGCCTTCTTAAAACATTTCCTAATTGAAGTTCATATTTATCAAATGTTTCCTGTAATTCATCTTTTAAATAGAAAGCAATTGAACCTACAAAATGAACCGGAACTTCTTTACAGTTATCAAATTGTTTGATATAGTTTTTAACGAAAGATTTCATTCCTTTGAAAATAATTTTTCTGCAGAATTCCGTGTCTTTATGTTTGATTAAAAACTTAGCAAAAGTTGCCAGATACGCATTTGGATTTGGCTCTTTGTATAATTTATTTTTGATGAAATCAGGATCTAAATCATATTCTTTTTCAAATTCAACTGCCAATTCCTTAGGCATTTTATTGAAATAGTATTTTCTGATTAATTCCTTTCCAAAAACATTTCCACTGCAATCATCCATGGCAATATAACCTAATGACTGAACTTTTTGATGCAATACTTTTCCATCAAAATAGCTGCAGTTAGAACCTGTTCCTAAGATGCTCACAATTGCTTCTTCTCCTTTTGGAGTCGTTGCATAAACTGCTGCATAAGTATCTTCCTGAACATCAACAATTGCATTGGGAAAATAGTCCTGAAAGATTTGTTTTAACGATTCTTTCATTCTGTCAGTTCCACAACCTGCTCCGTAAAAGAACAAATGTGAAGCATTTTTTTTGTTTTGTAGTATATCAAAACGGTCATTTAATCGGGTAACGATTTCAGGTCCGTCAAGAATTTCAGGATTTAATCCTAAAGTTTGTGTGGTGAATAATACTTTTCCATTATCATCAATTGCAATCCAATCGGCTTTAGTAGATCCACTATCAACTATTAATTTCATTTTATTTAGTTTTTGGATTAGTTTTTCTTTAGCTAAATAAAAAGTGTGTTTTTTACATTAATTAAAGAAGTAACAAAATAAGAAAATCCCGTTACTTTGAGATAACGGGATTTTGCAAAAATATATAATATTATTTTAAACCTGCGATATGAACAGACAAATCAATTAATTTACTAGAGTATCCGTACTCATTATCGTACCAGGATACAAATTTGAAGAAAGTTGAATTTAAACCAATTCCTGCAGTTGCATCAACGATTGAAGTTCTTTTATCAGAAATAAAATCCTGAGAAACAACAGCATCTTCAGTATATCCTAAGATACCTTTCATTGTAGTTTCTGAAGCTGTTTTTAAAACTGCCAGGATTTCTTCGTATGAAGTTTCTTTAGATACTTTTACCGTTAAATCTACTACAGAAACGTCAGCAGTAGGAACACGGAAAGACATTCCAGTTAATTTTCCATTCAAAGAAGGAATTACTTTTCCAACAGCTTTTGCAGCTCCTGTAGAAGAAGGAATGATGTTGATTGAAGCTGCACGTCCACCTCTCCAGTCTTTTCTAGAAGGTCCGTCAGCAGTCATTTGAGTTGAAGTTGTTGCGTGAACAGTTGTCATTAAGGCTTCTTCAATTCCGAAGTTATCGTGAATAACTTTAGCTAAAGGAGCTAAACAGTTTGTAGTACAAGAAGCGTTAGAAACAACTAAGTCAGAAGCTTTTGCAGTTTCGTGGTTTACTCCCATTACAAACATTGGAGCATCTGCAGACGGAGCAGAAATAATTACTTTTTTAGCACCACCTTTAATGTGCTCATTTGCAGTTTCGATGGTTGTGAAGATACCAGTACATTCTGCAACTACGTCAACATCAACTTCGTTCCATTTTAAGTCAGCCGGATTTCTTTCTGCAGTGATACGGATATTTCTTCCGTTTACATAAAGTTTTCCTTCTTTAACTTCAACAGTTCCGTTGAAACGACCGTGAACTGAATCATATTTTAATAAGTAAGCCAAGTGATCTACATCTAATAAATCGTTGATTGCTACTACTTCTACATTATCTCTATTGAAAGACTCTCTAAAAACGATTCTTCCGATACGTCCAAATCCGTTTATTCCTAATTTTACTTTTGACATTTTACTTAATTTTTTGCTTTTGTTTTTATTACACTACTATAAAGTCTAATTTCCTCACAATAAACTTCTTTCCTTTTTAAACTTTTATTTATTTGTTATGTAGACATGATGTCAGACACTCTTAATAATTCTCTATCAATTTCAGATTTACCTTTAATTGCCTGCTCTAACGGAGTTAAAGCTACTTTATCTTCACGTAAACCAACCATATAATTTGATTTGCCTTCGATTAAAGATTCAACTGCTTTTACACCTAAACGGCTTGCTAAAACACGGTCAAAACAAGATGGGGAACCACCACGCTGCATGTGTCCTAAAACAGAAACTCTTACGTCATACTCAGGTAAATTAGCTTCAACGTAATCTTTTAATTCAAATACGTTTTTACCAATTTTATCGCCTTCAGCAATTACCACTATACTTGATGATTTTCCTGAAGCTTTACTTTTTTGAAGAGAGTCTAGTAATCTTTCTAAACCTAAATCTTCTTCAGGAATAAGGATTTCTTCGGCACCAGCTCCAATTCCGGCGTTTAGAGCGATATGCCCTGCATCTCTACCCATAACCTCTACAAAAAATAATCGGTTATGTGAACTTGCAGTATCTCTGATTTTATCAATACAATCTACAACAGTATTTAAGGCAGTATCATACCCTAAAGTATGGCTTGTACCAAAAATATCATTATCAATTGTACCGGGAATTCCCATTACAGGGAAATCATATTCTGAATTAAAAATTAATCCTCCGGTAAAACTTCCGTCTCCTCCAATAACAACAAGAGCATCAACTCCTGCTTTTAAAAGATTCTCGTGGGCTTTTTTTCTGCCTTCCGGGGTTCTAAACTCAACAGAACGAGCCGATTTTAAGATCGTTCCACCTTTGTTTACAATATTATTTACACTTCGAGGACCCATTTCTTTGAAATCTCCTTCGATCATTCCCTGATACCCTCTATAAATTCCTATGCATTCTATATTATGATAAGCGCATGTTCGAACAACTGATCGTATTGCGGCATTCATTCCCGGTGAGTCTCCTCCTGAAGTTAGAACACCTACTTTTTTTATTGTTTTTGGCATTATTTAAGTATTAAAGTGTAAAATTAGCAAACATTCACCACTTTTCAGGTTATGTTTATAATAAATTAATAAAATATGTTAAATTCAAACGTTTTCGTTAATAAGTTTTTCGATAGTAAAAAATTCATTTAAAATAATAAAAGCCACTTATTTTAATTAAATCCTTAAAATTAACAATACATAAATGAAGTGTTATAAAATTTTAAAGCTTTCTCATTTTCACTAAAAAATAATTAACCGCTAAATTTAGCATAAAAAAAACCATTATGAGAATAATGGTTTTATTAAAACATATTTTTAACAAATTGTTTAAAAGTCGTTATCCGGAATTAAACCTTCATTATTATTTTGTGGTGGCGGCTTTTTTTCTTCTTCTTTTTTATCCTCTTTCTTTTTATTTTTATCAGCCTCTTTTTTAGTTGTAAAGTTGACAAAATCAGGATTTAGATTAGAATCTTGTAAATCATCGTTCGATTTTTTTATTGCTCTTTCTAATTTATGATCTTTGAATAGCTTGTTTACCAGCTCACTAAAAGTATCAAAATCTACTTCATACGAAATACCAACTCCTTGTGTATAACCAACTCCCTGCCCTATATAATTGATATCATTTTCTTTATTAAACAAACGAAGGTTCATAGATCCGTCATCGTTTACACGATATAATATCTCGATATCACCCACAATTGCAGATTCATTTACACCTCCAACCGGAACTCCAAGTTTGCCATTGATTGTAATTCTTTCATTTATCTGAGACGATATATTAGCCACAAACTGACCATCGGTTTCCTGCCCTAATCTTTTATCTGCAGTAATATAATTTAAGTCGATATTAACCTTATCATTATCAGATTTTATAATGCCTCCTAATAAACTGGACGCTGTTTCTGTTAATGTTCCTGATAAATCGCCCTGACTAAATCCGTCTGTACTCATAAAGGATCCGGTTGACAATAAGTACAGTGCTTGTGTCTGACGTATGTCTTTATCGTCTAACTTATATTGTATCTCAGATTTAAGAACATTACTAACAGATGGAAACTGAATATCAAAATTAGGTTCCGGACTGGTTAAATCTCCTCTTAAACCAATCACAACTTCTACAGGAACTTTTTTATTGAATGACGAAGTATTGTCTAATAAAACTGCAGGATTTGCAGAGGTTTTGTAAACCGCTTCCAGATTAAGCTGCGCTTTCATCGGGTTTCCTTCCCAAATGATAGAACCACCTTTTTTAACCGCGAATTTTTTATCGATTAAACCACCGTATTTAAAATTATAGGTTCCTTCATATGCCTGGAAATCTCCCCACATATTAAATTTACCCAGCGTATTAATTTTAAATAATAAAGATCCGTATCCTTTTCCTTTCATCCCGTGACCGGAATTCCTGTCCAGGATTACTTCAACTTCGGCATCCGGCGTAATATCAAAATCAAATTCTAATTCAAGACCATTATAATTTTTGGTCTTCTCGATAATACCATTTGCTAAATTGTATTTCTCTTTTGGCGTAACAAAATGTATCCAACTGCTTTCTCCAACACTTTGCGCATTGTTAATAGGTATTTTAACTTCGGTGCCTTTCTCCGATTTTGCGTCTACTTTAATAAACAAACCGTCTGTTGGACCTTTAATACTGGCTGTTCCATTAATGAATGCTGTTCCAAAATAAGCTGCATCATCACTGTCTTTAGTATTAAGCGCCAATAATCGTTTAGATGTAATGGTTAAATCCAGTTTCCAGTCTGAGAAATTATGATGTTCGATAGTTCCGTTCAGCAATCCTTTGGTTCCGAATTCAGTATCGGTCAATTGATTATTCCTGAATAAAAATTTCTCATCCGTTAAATCAATTACGGTACGATCGCTTAATTCATAATCAACATTAAGATATGGAATCGTCATTCCGGCTTTCTCCACATAAAGTCGTCCGTTAATTTCCGGTTTTTCAAGTTTCCCTACTACTGCAGCATTTCCGGAAACGCTTCCTCTTACATTCGATAAAACATCTCCGCCAACGGTTCCTAAAGTCGCCAGATTAAATCCTTCGAGTTTTAAATTTAAATCCAGAATTGTTTCTTTATTTTCTATTGCAAAAGTTCCGTTCGCCCTAAACGATTCTGTAAAACCATTTTGTATAGACGAATTCACCGTAAACTTTCTAAAGTTTTCATCTCCGGCAATATCAAAATTTAAAGTTCCAAGATCTGTTTTATTCAAATTCAGATGATCAATTACAATAGAAGCCGTGGGTTGATACACATTTTTATTCTGCTTATAATTTACCTTTCCATTCAAATTTCCGTTAAACACAAATTTCGAATTAAACGGCGTAATCTTATTAATATCAACATCTTCAAAATTGAGGACGACATCCTTATAATTGTTTCCTTTTATAACGCCGTTTAAATCAATTTTCTGATTTTCGTGCGAAAGAATAATATTATCTATGGTAAAGTTTTTAAAATATTGGTCAAAAACAATCTGATTATCTTTTTCTTCATTTTCATTTAAATACCATAAATAGTCTTTAAATTTCATTTCAGACTTTTTAATCCCTACAATATTATTCTTGTTTTTATCGATTGTGTGATATAAATTCAGATTATAGTAATCATTGCCTTTATCGCCTCCTTTAAACTCAGAACGAACAAACAAAGTATCTTTTGCCGTAACATTTATCAAGCTGAAATCACGCACTTTATAATAAGGCGTTTTTATACTATCGAGTTCAACATACGCATTATAAAGTGTATTTTTATTATCGATATTGATTCTGACATTGTCAAATGTATTTTTTGCCGCAGTAATTTTTTGGGAATTAAACTTAAATTTAAATTCCTGTAAATCCGAATCTATTTTTCCGCGAACAACCGTGCTTGAATCTATATTTACTTCCGGATATAACATTTCAACCACTTTGTCATAAACATGAAAATTGAAACGCAAAAACTGCCCTTTCTTGACTTTATAAGGTTTGTAGTTCGTGTAAAGACTTCCAACCGAATTCATAACCAGTTTATCTAATTGTGCAAATTGAAATTTACCCACAATTTTTCCGTTAACAACATCTGACGAATTAATGGTTATCGTACGCAATCTGTCAGCATCAAAATTAGAGCTAACCGTTACATCATCAAAAGCATAAGTCGATTTTGGATTTTGATAAACAGCATCTTTTATAAAAACATCTCCCTGAAGATTTTCGATAGAATTTCCGGTAAGCTGCACAACAGCATCTCCTTGAAAATGAGCAATAGAATCGTTTACAAATTTTAGTTTTCGTAAATCGGCATTTTCTACATTAATATGAAAATCATATCTGCTTTCGCGTTTGCTTAAATCAACCAAACCATCAAAAACCAAACTTAAATTGGGATCATTTATAGAAACCTGTCCTTTATAATACGGCAATTTAAAATTACCGTTTACTACGATATTATTATAGGTATATTTATTATAGTCTAATTTCGAAATATCGCCTTTTATAATGGTATTTAGATATTTCTCTGTAAAACCAACGCCTTCTACATCAAGATTTAAAGTTGTTCTGCCAATATCCTTCCTGTTTAATACCGCGCCAACATCAAAATTCTCCAGAATAATATTACCGGTATAGGACGCCCGATCAATAACATCGATATTATTCATGTGCAAATCGGCCTGACCGTTACCTAAATCTGTTACCATTTTAAAATCGGCCTGTAAATCTGTTGTCGATACTTTTGCTTTTCCAACTATATTAAATTTACCAATTCTCTGCAGTTCTTTCGGGAGTTTTTTGCCTAAAACATTGGGCAATAAAACAACCAGATTATCATAACTCGAAACTAGTTTATCAAACTTTCCGTCCATAGAAAATCTTTGGGTTTTGCTTCCCAAAAGATTTCTGAAATTAATAGTTCCTACAATCTTTGAACCGTTTGTATCACTAAGATAAAGATGTCTTAAATTAAGATTATTAAGCGTTCCTTTGATTTTAGTTTTAACTTTAAAATGTTGGTTTTTACCCAATCCGTCATAAAAATAACGAATATCGTTTGACGCAATCGAAGCAGAATCCATCGCAACATCAAACTTTACTTTATCTGTAAAATCCAGGAAATCCTCAATTTTATAATTTAAAATAGCTTTTCCGTAAATCCAGGATCTTTTGGTTGTTATGGCTAAATTTTCGACCTTAATCTGTTTTTTTGAATAAGCAAATTTTCCTGCAAAATTTGAAACATACAAGCCACGATGATCCAAAAATGAAAAGCGATGAATATTTGTCGTTACCTCAGGACCATATAATCTAAATTCGCTGATATAGGCGTTTAGCTTTTTAAAATCAAGAAATCTCGGCGTCGTTTTGTTTTCATCAACCACAGAAAATGCACCTTTTTCGATATAGGCATTTTTTGCCGTTAATAAAAAATGTTTGCTTGACCTTGATTTTGGCCCTTTTTCGAATGATTTAATGAATTTATTAATGTTATTTTCGTTTTCGTTTTTATAGGTTTTCAGATTAAAAATCAAACCCGTTAACCGAATATCGCCAAAAATTAAATCACCATCCATTAATCTTTTCAGGCTCAAAATATCAGTCGAAACGATATCTGAATAAATCATCGTTTTTTTGTGATGGTCTAAAACGAGTACTTTTTTTAGTTTAACGCCACCAAAAATATTTATAGCAGTTCTTTCGACACTAATATTAATGTTAAAATCCTTATTTAATGAAGTTGTAATGTAATTGGCAATTTTTGTCTGAACGACAGGAAGTGACAAGATGATAGCGAGTGCCAGCAAAAGTAAAATTAACCCAATCAGGGTTCGTGATATTATTTTCTTTACTGTTTTGATAGCTGCTTTTATTTTAGTTTTCTTTTAAATTTATTTTGAACAGACAAAGAACGACTGTTTTTGATAAAAATTCTTTAATTTTGGCTTCTCCTTATCATAAAAGAAAATCAAAATATTTGATTTGTCAAATATAATTCAAAATTCGTGCCTTTATATGCAAAATTCAGAGGTTTTTATTCTTGCCATCGAAAGTTCATGCGATGATACTGCCGCCGCGGTTTTACATAACGATAAAGTACTGTCAAATGTTGTTGCCAATCAGTTAATTCACAATCAATATGGCGGTGTCGTTCCTGAATTAGCTTCAAGAGCGCATCAGCAAAATATTGTTCCCGTAATTGATGCAGCGCTTAAAAAAGCAAATGTACAAAAAGATCAGTTAACCGCTATTGCCTTCACGCAAGGCCCTGGTTTAATGGGATCTTTGCTCGTAGGAAGCTCTTTTAGCAAATCGTTATCCTTAGCTTTAAAAATTCCGCTGATTGCGGTTAACCATATGCATGCCCATATTTTAGCGCATTTTATAGACGAAGAAGGTTTCGATAAACCTGAATTTCCGTTTTTAGCACTTACCATTAGCGGTGGTCATACACAAATCGTAAAAGTGAATGGCTTTTTTGATATGGAAATTATTGGCGAAACCACTGATGACGCCGTTGGTGAAGCTTTTGATAAAAGTGCCAAAATCCTTGGACTTCCCTATCCCGGCGGACCTTTGATTGATAAATATGCCAAGGAAGGAAATCCTAAAGCTTTCGCGTTTACAAAACCAAAAGTTCCCGGATTAGATTTTAGTTTCTCCGGATTAAAAACAGCGATTTTATATTTTATTCAGAAGAAAAAGCTTGAAAACCCAAATTTCATCGAAGAAAACCTAAATGACATTTGTGCTTCTATTCAATATACGATTATCGAAATTTTGATGGATAAATTAAAATTAGCCGTAAAAGAAACCGGAATTAAGCAAATTGCGATTGGCGGAGGAGTTTCGGCAAATTCCGGAATTAGAACGCGATTGAAAGAAAGCGAAGGAAAATATGGCTGGAAAACTTTTGTTCCTAAATTCGAATACACAACAGATAATGCCGCAATGATAGGAATTGTAGGTTATCAAAAATATTTATCAAGTCGTTTTGAAACTTCAGCAGTGGTTTCGAAAGCGCGAATCCAATTTTAATTATGCAATTATTTTACAATCCCGATATTGACGAAACGACTGAAAGTTTTTCTTTTGATAAAGAAGAAAGCCGACATATAATAAAGGTTTTACGCAAAAAAGATTCGGATATTTTACACGTTACAAATGGTTTGGGTTTATTGTTTGAAACCGAAATCACTTTAGCTTCAGACAATAAATGCATTGTGGAAGTCCTTTCGATAAAAAAATCAGATGAACCAAAATTCCGTTTGCATTTAGCCGTTGCGCCAACCAAAATGAATGATCGTTTTGAATGGTTTCTGGAAAAAGCTACCGAAATTGGCATTCAGGAAATTACACCAATTATCTGTGATCGTTCTGAAAGAAAAGTAATTAATCTGGAACGTTTTGAAAAGATCATCCTTTCGGCAATGAAACAATCAAATGAAACGTATCTTCCTAAATTGAATGAAGCGATTTCGTTTAAGGAATTCATCAAACAAAAAAATGAAGGTTTACAATTGATTGCACATTGCGAAGAAACCGATAAAAAATCACTGAAAGAAGTTTTGAAACCAAACGAAAGCGTAACTATGCTTATTGGTCCTGAAGGTGATTTCTCAGAAAAAGAAATTGCATTGGCGCTCGAAAACAACTATAAGCCTGTTATGTTAGGAAATACACGTTTACGAACTGAAACTGCCGCAATTGTAGCGTGTCATAGTGTTGTGTTTTTTAATGAGGTTTCTAATTAAAGTTTCTGTTGTCATTTCGACGCAGGAGAAATCGCACGCGGGATTCGACATAGATTGACGATTTTTATTGCAGAGTTTATAAGTGTGATTTCTCGTTCCTCGAAATGACAAAACTAATTCGACAAAGATTAAACACAATCTTGTCATTTCGACGGAGGAGAAATCTTCGCAAGAAACTCGACAAAGATTGGAAACAGTAGGAACGGAGCTACTTGCGAAGATTTCTCGTTCCTCCAAATGTCAAAAAAGCGTCTAAAACAAAATACCAGATAATATAAATTCTATGAAAAAAATATTCTTTCTGTTTTTACTTCTTTCAGCTTCCTCCTTTTCACAAGAAATTGCTTTATTAAAATATAGCGGCGGCGGCGATTGGTATGCAAATCCTACATCGTTACCCAACTTAATCCGTTTTTGTAATTCGAATATCAATACCCGAATAAAAGCAAAACCATCAACGGTTGAACCAGGTAATCCTGATTTGCTTTCGTATCCTTTTGTACATATGACGGGACACGGAAACGTAGTTTTTAGCGATGCTGATGTCAGCAATCTTAGAAATTATTTAAACGGCGGCGGTTTTCTTCATATTGATGATAATTACGGAATGGATCAATATATCAGGAAAGAAATCAAAAAAATATTCCCTAATAATAGTTTAGTCGAAATTCCGGCGAATCATCCTATTTTTCAAAAACCTTTTCCTTTTCCTAACGGATTACCAAAAATTCACGAGCATGACGGAACGCGCGCGCAGGCTTTTGGCATTTTTGTCGAAAACAAATTAGTGCTTTTATATACGTATGAATGTGATTTGGGTGACGGCTGGGAAGATCCTGAAGTTCACAATGATCCTGCAGATGTAAGGGATAAAGCTTTAAAAATGGGCGCTAATATTATCAATTATATTTTTACCAATTAAATTGATTTTATTTTAAACTGTTCACGAGCGGACGCTCGTGCTAGCTACGGAGAAAGATAGATTTTCGATTGAATTTGTAATGTTTAGAAAATCAAGTTTTTTTTACAAAACAAACTAAGATAAAAATTGCAGTTTCACATTTTTAAATTTTTAATTCTCAATTTTTAATTTTTAATTCTTATAAAGTGCAGCTTACCCACGAAGAAAATCAATTTGAGAGAAAAACGTTTCCGATAACGCTGGTTTGTGACCACATCTATTTTCAGCAGAATATTGGTTCACTTTTTAGAATTAGTGAAGCTTTTGGGGTAGAGAATATTATTTTTCTTGGAAAAGATATTCCGTTAACGCCGCGCAAGATCAATAAAACTTCAAGAAGTACACATCTTCACGTTCCTCACATTATTATTGAGGACACAAAAGACCTGGTTTCTTACCTGGTCGAAAATAACTTTGAAATTATTGCTTTGGAAATCGCAAGCAATAGTAAACCGCTAAAAGAAGTCGTTATTCCTGAAAATCAAAAAATTGCACTTTTAATAGGAAGTGAAATTGATGGAATTTCTGATGAACTTTTAAAAATTTCGAACCAAATTGTCCACATAAATATGTTCGGAAAAAACTCAAGTATGAATGTTGTACAAGCTGCAAGTATAGCATTGTACGAATTTACTTCTTAATATTTTTTGTTAATTTTTTGTAGGAACTAGATTATATAAGGGATTGTAAAATTCTCACAAATATTTTATTGTAAAAATTTTGCTACAACATGATTTTGTTATAAAATTGCGACATAATTAACCATTATAAATTTTTTATAACAAAAACCCAAATTATTATGAAAAAAGTTCTTATTACCGCATTCACAGCATTAGTGTTGTTTGCCTGTCAAAATGACCAAACAGAATCTGCAGATTCAGATGTTAGTGCTGTTGCCCGTCGTGGATGCGCAACTCAGGAAGTTCTTGAGGCCCAATTAAAAGCTGATCCTATGTTAGCGATCAGAATGAATGAAATCGAAGCTTTTACAAACAAAGTAATGCTTACCCGTAAGCTTGTAAATGGCAAAATTCAAATTCCGGTTGTAGTAAATGTATTGTACAGAACTACAGCAGAAAACATCTCGAATGCTCAAATTCAGACTCAAATTGATGTTTTAAACAAAGATTTTAATGCCTTAAATTCTGATTACGGAAGTGTTCCGGCTCTTTTTTCTGGTGTAAAAGCTAATGTTGGAATTTCTTTTGTTTTAGATCAGGTTATCAGAAAGTCTACTACAAAAACTTCATGGGGAACAAATGACGCTGTTAAAAAAGTAGCTCAGGGTGGTTTAGCGCCAACGTCTCCAACAACAAAACTTAACTTATGGGCTTGCACAATTGGCGGTGGAATCCTTGGTTATGCACAATTTCCCGGAGGAGCATCTGCTACTGACGGAGTTGTAATTGATGCTAAATATTTTGGTTTATCTGGTTCGTCTGCAGCTCCTTACAACTTAGGAAGAACTGCTACTCACGAAGTAGGTCACTGGATGAATTTACGTCACATTTGGGGAGATGCAACTTGCGGAAGCGATTTAGTATCTGATACTCCAACACATAACACTGCAAATTATGGTGTTCCAGCTTATCCTCACTACAGTACTTGTTCTGGTACTCCTGTAGAAATGACGATGAACTACATGGATTATACTGATGATAATGCAATGTATATGTTCTCTAACGGACAAAAAAGTAGAATGGCCGCTATTTTTGTATCCGGAGGTCCAAGAGCAGCTTTTGGAATCTAAAAAAATATAAAATTTTAAATTTTAGAGCGAGATGTTTTCATCTCGCTTTTTTTTGTTTCAACGCAAATTTTAAAAGCTTTTTCCTATATTTATAATCTAAAAACTAAACATGATCACATCAAAAATTATATCAAACGGAATTTTAAGGGCTTTAACGACAATCTTAGTTATTGCCATAATTCTATACTTTTTATACGAAATACAAACCGTAATTGTTTACTTATGTATTTCTTTGATATTGTGTTTGATCGCCAATCCGTTAGTTCAGTTTTTAAAGAATAAATTAAAATTCAGCAATTCGCTGGCTGCAGCAACTGCGCTGATTCTTTTTATTCTGGCAATCGTTGGTTTTATTTTATTATTTGTTCCGTTAATCATTTCGCAGGCTAATAATTTATCTTTATTAGACACGAATCATTTACAGCTTCAATTTCTTGAAAGTGAAAAAAGCATCGAAGCTTATTTTAATATTCAGCATGTTGATTTTGATAAAGTTTTAAAGAATCCAAAAGTAACTTCTTTATTGGATTTTAGTTATTTTACAGCTTTTTTAAATTCTATTTTTGGCTTTATGGCCGATATGGGAATGGGATTGGTTTCTGTGTTTTTCATTACTTTTTTCTTTATTAAAGATCAGGACGCTTTTAAGGTAAGTGCCAGAAAAATTCTTCCGGATACGAATGAAGACAAAATTTTAAATTCAATTACTAAAATAAATCACTTTTTAACCCGCTATTTTATTGGTTTATTGCTTCAATTAACGGTTGTATTTATTTTATACCTGATTGTTTTAATGATTTTTGGCAATCAAAATGCTTTTGTAATTGCTTTTTTATGTGCCATTTTAAATGTTATTCCATATATAGGACCAATTATAGGAACTATTTTGGCTGGAATTTTAACGATGATTAGTATGATTGGGATGGATTTTCAATCGGAAATTTTGCCAAGGACTATTTATGTAATTATCGGATTTTTGCTTGTTCAGGCTATTGATAATAATATAAGTCAGCCCATAATTTCATCAAAAAGTGTAAATTCGCACCCGCTGGAGATATTCTTAGTTACTTTAATTAGTGGAATCACTTTTGGAATTGTCGGGATGATTATCGCGATTCCTGTTTTTACGATGATAAAAGTAATTTTGAAAGAATTTTTTCCAACCAATAAAATTGTCTCCGTATTAACCGAAAGAATTTAAACATTGAACACTTCTATTTTAAGCCAAAATATTCAAGACTTTATAACTCAAAATAGTAGTGCCCCGATTACAAAATTAGCGCTTCAGAAGAATCCTTTTCCTGAAATTGACTGGATTTTGATCCTGAATCAAATTGAAGCAAAATCAAAAGCTAAAGACAAATTACCAACCTGGTTTTCTACTGAAAATATTATTTATCCCAGTAAAATTTCTGTTGAACAAACCTCATCTGAAAAAACCGCGGCTTATAAAGCTTCTTTAATTTCGGGTGAAACTTTAATAGATCTTACCGGAGGTTTTGGTGTTGATGATTATTACTTTTCCAAAAAATTTAAAAACATTGCACATTGCGAAATAAACGAAGATTTATCGGCTATTGTACAACATAATTTCGAACAATTACAGGTTAAAAATTGTGCTTTTTATGCGAATGATTCTGCAAATGTTCTAAATGAACTGAACCAGAAATGGGATTGGATTTATATTGATCCTTCTCGCAGAAATGATGCAAAAGGCAAAGTTTTTATGTTGAAAGACTGTTTGCCGAATGTCCCGGAATCTTTAGATTTTTATTTTGAAAAAACAGATTCCATTTTAATAAAAACCGCTCCTTTACTGGATATTTCTGCTGGATTATCTGAATTGAAATTCGTGAAAAATATTCACATTATTGCTTTGGAAAATGAAGTAAAAGAATTGCTTTTTGAAATTCACATCCATTATTCGGGCAATATTTCTATTAAAACCGCAAATATTTTAAAAGATAAAACAGAAACTTTCGAATTTGTTTTGGGTGATGAAACTGAATTTCCATCGTATCATTTACCGCAGCAATACGTGTATGAACCCAATTCGGCGATTATGAAATCGGGTGGTTTTGACGAAGTGAGTTCTGCTTTCAATATCCATAAATTGCATAAACACTCGCATTTATATACTTCTGAAGAATTAATTGATTTTCCGGGAAGGGCTTTTAAAATAGAAAAAGTCATTTCGTACAGTAAAAATGATATGAAAACAGAACTTTTAAATCAGCAGGCAAATGTAACTACGCGAAACTTTCCGGACACGGTAGAAACCATTCGGAAAAAGTGGAAAATAAAAAATGGAGGAAATGTTTATTGTTTTTTTACAACTGATAAAAATGACAGCAAAATAGTTTTAATTTGCAGAAAAATAAATTAACAATGAAACAACTAATTACTTTAACTCTTTTTCTATTAACCTTTACCGCATTTGCCCAAAAACCTTGCGAATATAGTACTAATGTGACAGACTCGATTGGGACTTACAAAATAACGAATGAATATTTAGTGAGCGAAAAAAACTTTGGAGGAAAATTTAGTTACGTCTTCTTTTCATTGGCGCAAACAGACGGTTTACCAACTTTGAATTTACAGCTTATTCAAAAAAGCAAGGATTTTATAAAAGCCAATTGTTTTGATAAAAACTCAAAGGTATATTTACAGTTAGAAAACGGTAAAATTGTTACTTTGATTCACATTAATCAGGAAGATTGCGGAACGCTTATTCGTGATGACAAAGGTTTTGATAACCGCGTACAAACCGGAATTTTTATGTTCGTGAAGGATAACTTCGAAGAATTGAAAAAATCTCCTGTATCGATTATGAGAATAAAATATCTGACTGATACTGAAGATTATATCGTAAAGAGTGAGTTAACTTCTGAAATGAACGGAAAAGTTTTTCATCCAAATACATATTTCATGGACAACATAAGATGTGTTGAATAATTAGTCACAATTCCATTTTTGATTGGAAACTTTATCATTTAAACCTGTTTTTAGATTGTAATGCCACCATTCTGAATCAAATGAATTGAAACCATTTTTTATCATTACACTTTTAAGATATTTTCTATTGGCTTTTACAGGCATTGGTAATTTTTTATAATTGTGACTGGCCTGAATACCAAAAAAATCAAAAGGAGTTCCCATTTCGAGTTCTTCTCCATTGGCATTCACTAAAGTAATATCAACGGCTCCTCCTCTATTGTGGATGGAGCCTTTTTTTGGATCTGCCACATATTCCGGATTTGAGACAATCTCCCACATTTTTTTCTGAATTGACAAAGGTCTGTAACAATCAAAAAGTTTTATTCTTACACCATCTTTAATAAACTCTTTGTTGGCTGCTATTAAAGCTTTAACAGTTTTTAAGCGCAATAAACATTCGGCACAATCGTAGACTTTTGCTTTTAAGAAATTGTCTTCGGTTGCATATTTCATGTCGTAGACAAAGTCTTTGCTGTAATCTTTTAAATTCACAAAAGTGGTATCTGCAATAACAGCGGGAGAAGTATAAACTTCATTTTGCGCGTTTGCTGAACTGATTCCGAAAAAAGAAATTAGAAAAACTAAAGTTTTAAAATAAGAAATGGTGTTGGCTTTTACTTTCATTATAATGTTTATTGTAGAAATGCGTTGGGTGTAATTATTTTTAACACATAGAAACATAGAATTATTGAACTCAAAAAAATGCATTTTACTTGCATTAACACATATAGCTATGTGTGTTAATGCAAGTTTCTTTTTGATTTACTTTTTCAAAAATATAAAATCTATGTTTCTATGTGTTTAACTATTTTTTTGTACATAACACACTAAGGGTTGTAGAAGTAAATATAATCAAAAGCGATTTAAGCTGCAATAAACAATTGTCTATATCTCTCCGGTCATCAATATATTTTCTTTTACGCCTTTGTTTTTCAACATTCTAAAATGTGAGCGAACTGCATGATAAAACGGATATGACGTATACGGAAGGTCGTATTCCTGGGCATATCGCCTTATTATTGGTGTGATATAAGGATAATAGGTATGACCAACTCCGGGAAAAAGATGATGTGCGACGTGATGCGTAAATCCGCCGTATAAAAAGTTTGCCAGTTTGCTGTTTGTACTAAAATCTTTGGTTACAATCATTTGATGCATGGCCCAGGTTGCAGATAAATTTCCGTCTTGATCTGTTACGGGAAAATGTGCATCTTCGTCAACATGTGTCGATACTAATGCTATAACGCCTAACATGCTTCCGCATAAATGCATGGCAAACCAACCTCCTAAAACAATATACCAGGGCTTACTCAGCAAAAGCATGGGGACAAAAAGTAAATAAATGAGATTGATTGCTTTTGCAACAAATAGTTTATAGATTTCTTCTGTTGGAATTTTGTCTACGACTTTTTTTACGTAGTTATCTTTCTTCCCAAAAAAATCTTTGAAATCCCGGATGTAAATCCAATTGAGACTATAAAAAGGATAAATAAGCCACATGTAAATATGCTGAAACTTATGATAATTAAACAACGGACTATTGGGAAAAATCCTAATGATGTCACTTTGTTTGATATCGATATCCCAATCGGGAACGTTAGGATATGCGTGATGAAGGCTGATATGGCGGCGTGTCCAGAGCCAATGGTTTCCACCAAAAAGTTCCAGGACGTACATAAACCATTCGTTATGCTTTGGCTTTTTAAACAATGCACCGTGAGCTGCGTCATGAAAAGCATTTATAAAAAGCACGATCATGATAATACCGCACAAAATATAAAAGAGAAATAGCAAAGAAGTGCTGTTTCCGAACAACAAAATGCAGGAGTAAGACAAAAAAAAGAGAATCACAAGTACGAAAGACTTGACTATATTTAAGAGGTACAACGATGAGTTTTTCAAGACCGTTTCATTCACTTCTGTGCGCATCTTTTTAAAAAAATCATCGGTTCCAGGTTTAAGATAAACCGGTCGTTTTAATTTTTCCATCATGGTTATTGGCTAGAAATTGTCACATCAAATTTAATAAAAAAAACTTAAAACGCACGATAACAAAATATTTTCCATAAAAAAACCATTCGCCGTGGCGAATGGTTTTAGGTTTAACCTGAGTATTGAATTAATAAATTATTTTCTTCGTTTCGGTTTGACCATTATCCAAAACGGCTTTGATGACAAGAAGCTGATTACTGGATCTTACATCATTGATAATCAATTTAGGATCCTGAACGCCTTCTTTTTTGTAGATTAAATTACCTGATACATCAAAAACATATACTTTATCGATTTTATGTTCCTGGGTTTCAATATTAATCACTTTGTTTTCAGCCGTTATCAAAATGTGATTTTTTGCTGATTTATCTTTCTCTACTATAATAGGGTTACTATTATTTGCTACTCTACCAGGATCTGGTGGAAAAATTGTTACGGTTACTGGATAAGTTGTGGTACAATCAGCAAAAGCTACATGTAATATCCCATCGTAAGTTCCTGTCGGAACATTTGCCGGAATATTAATTGAATCTATAGTGCCACCACTTGAGTTAAATGCAAAAAAAGTATAAGGTTGGTCTACCAATGAAGCTGCATTGGCAGTGGCATTCCAATCAATAAAATACCTATCCGGATTACTCGTACTACTAGAATAATATAATGTTGTAGTTTGCGAGTTAGCATCTGTAACAACCCCAGCTATAGTTCCGGAGGTAGTTATTGTTGCACCGTTGAAAGCTGTTTGTACACTAAAAGTCAATGGGCTACTTACAATGCCACTTGCATTTTTTACCGTTAATGTTCCCGTATAAATTCCAGTGGGAGCATTATAGGGAACCAAAACTGAAATAGGGCTGGCTGGTAATGCTGCATCAGTAACTGCTGTAAAATTATTAGTTGGAGATGAATCCCAAACAATACTATATGTTACAGGATTACCTGTTGGCTGATCATACGGTAAAGCTACAAAATGCCCATAATTAGAAGTATCTGTACAGCGTTTTACCAAGGTAGATACTAAATGTATACTTGGAGCCGGATCTTCTTGCGGAATTACAACTGTTACAGGTTCTGAATAACATCCTGTCTCTGAAGCAACACTAAATGTGTAAGTACCGGCTTGCAAGTCTGTAATACTTCCATTTGGGCCAGAAGCATAATATTCTACTCCGCCTGGATTCATTAATAAAGTCCATGAAAGCTCTGGTAATCCTTCGAAATTAACTCCGCCCGGAAATTCGCCTGCCGGTATTATATGCGAAACAACAGGAGTTGCTGCTGGTGAATTAACTGTAATAGATATAGCAAAATCCTGACTGCAGTTTGCACCATTAGAAATATTCAGGTTACCTGTGTAAATTCCTGCCGGAAGATTAGCTGGTATCACAATATTATCTATAACACCACCATTAGAATTAAAAACATATTCATTTTCAAACTGGCTTGGTATTAACTCAGACGACCAAAAAACAGTATACCTTGCAGGATTTCCTGTAGCGGCAGCATATACTAATGTTGCATTTTGTGAATTAGCACTTTCACAAACGGCATTAATTACGCCTGATGTCGTAATTTCAGGAGTTTGTGTTTTCGTCACTGTAAAACTTACACCCGGATTACTAACACTACCATTTGCATTTTTTACTGTTAATGTACCGGTATAAGTTCCAGGTGCTGTAGTAACAGGAATAGTAAATCTGATTGCTTCCTCTTCTAGTACTGCATCTGTAACGTTTACTAAAGTACTGCCGGGAGATGAATTCCAAACGATACTATAGGTTATTGGATTTCCTGTTGTTGCGGTATAAAATAAATAGGGTATATTAGGATCTCCATTAACAAACGAACAAACATTAAGTTCAGATGACTCTAATGTAATACTTGGAGCCGCTTCAGGATTAATTACCAAAGTTATATTCTGAGACTGATTACAAGACGTTTCATTAGATATATAGATAATACCTGTATAAGTTCCAGACGGAACATTTGCAGGAATTGCAATTGTATTTATAATACCTCCACTTGATGAAAAAGTATGCGATGTAAAGGGCTGATCTGCCAATAATGCATTATTTGCTGCCTGATTCCAATCAATAAAATACCTAGTAGGATTACTTGTTTCGGTACCTCCAAAAGTTCCATTATATAATAATGATGCATTTTGGGCATTTGTACTTGTCGTAACAGGTGTAAGCTCTCCATCTGTTGCTACAAAAGAAAGTGCACCTACTGTTAAACTAAAACTTCTACCTGTACTAATACCCCCATTAGCATCTTTTACAGTTAATGTTCCTGTATAAGTTCCTTCATTTGTTGCTGTACCTGAAGGAATAGAAATTGAAATTGGACTAGCTGGCAATGGTGCATCTGTAACCGGTGTAAAAGTATTAGCAGGAGAAGAATCCCATATTATACTGTAAGTTACGGGTTGCCCGGTAGTTCCTGAGTAGGCTAATTTTAAATTACTATTATTACTTCCATAACAGCCATTTTCTGTAGCAGCTGCTAAATCAATTGTTGGTGTAGCTGCTATAACTTCTACAATTGCTGCTTCAGAATTTACTAAAGCACATAGTCCTTTTTGAAGAACGGCTCTAAAATGTGTTGTTTCTGTTAATGGACCGGAAGTATAAGTCGTTTCTGTATTTTCAATCTCCGTCCATTCTGTAAACGGAAATACAGCTGATTCCCATCTTGCAACTGATCCTGTTTGACCAACGAGTTCTAATAAACCGCTTGTATTTCCTGATTCAACTGTAGTATCGCCTGTAACAGTACCTCCAACTGCTCCCGGATTTACTTTTAAGGTTATTGCATGGTTACTGAAACATAATGCAGTATATAATTTAAATATTCCTGAATACGTTCCAGGTGGTACATTTGCTGGTATTTCGATTGATACAGAGCCACTATCCGGATTAAAAGTGATGAAATTTTCAGTAATATCTGTCAATAAAGCAGCATTTGCTGTATCATCCCAATCTATACCATAACTTGTAGGGTCTCCGGTAAGATTATTGTATTCTAAAGAAGTAGATTGCGGATTGTTACTTGCACAAATTGTAGATAATAATCCATTTGTATAAAATTGAGCAACTTGACTTATATTTATATCAAATGATGTACCTGTACTAACAACGCCGTTTGCATTCTTAACAGTCAAAGTTGCAGTATAAGTTCCCGCATCAGCTTCAGCAGGAACAGTAAAGAAAATTGGACTGGCTGGCAATGGTGCATCAGTAATATTTGCAAAACTATTTGTTGGAGAAGAATTCCAAACAATACTATAAGTAACTGGAGATCCGGTTGTTTCGCTATAATTTATCCATGAAGTTTGCTCATTAGGATTTGTACACTTAAATTGTGCCAAGGCTTCTGTAGTTATGGTTGGTACTTCTTCAACTGTAACTGTGGTTGGCTCCGAATTTACAACAGCACAATTACCACTTTGAACAACGGCTCTGAATTGTGTAGTTTCCGTCAATGGCCCAGACGTATACGTTGTTACCGTATTAGCTATATCTACCCAGGTTGTAAACGGACTAACAGAAGACTGCCATTTTACAACTGATCCTGTATGACCTGATAATGTCAACAAATCGCTTGTATTTCCGGATGCAATTATTGTACCGCCTGTTACTGCTCCGCCAACTGTTGGGCGAATTATTTGTATTGCTATAATACCAAAATTTGTACTACAAAATTCATTGTAGAATGTTAATGTTCCTATATAAGTTCCCGGTAATGCATTTGCTGATATTGGAATTTGAATAGTTCCTCCATTTGCATTAAAAGCATTTGGAGTAATAGGAACGTCAGCTAATAAAGCCGCATTTGCTGTACCATTCCAATCAATTGAATAGCTTGTAGGATTTGCAGTAGAAGCTGTATAATTTAAAGTTGAAAACTGAGAATTATTACTTGAGCAGACTGGCTGTAATATTAGATTTGAAACAACTGCAGGTTTTTCATGTACGACTAAAGTAAAAGTCACACCTGTACTAACAGCACCATTTGCATTTTTAACGGTTAATGTTCCTGTATAAGTTCCTGATACCGTTCCAGCTGCAACAAAAAACACTATAGATTCAGGGTTTAATACTTGATCAGTAACAGCTTGCAGACTATTTGTTGGAGATGGGTTCCAAACAATACTATATGTGACTGGAGATCCTGTTGTTGCACTATAAAGTAATTTCGAAAAAATTCCAGCTTCGCCTATACAAACTTCTGAAGCAGTTGGTGCTGCTGTTATTGTTGGCAATTCCTCAACCGTAACAGTTGTAGGCTCAGAATTTACAACAGCACAATTACCACTCTGAACAACGGCTCTAAATTGTGTAGTTTCAGTCAATGGCCCAGAAGTATAAGTTGTGGCTGTATTAGCAATATCTACCCAGGTTGTAAACGGGCTTACAGCTGATTGCCATTTAACAATAGATCCTATATGACCTGACAATGTCAATAATCCACTTGTATTTCCGGGTGTAATTGTTGTACCGCCTGTTACTGCTCCACCAACTGCTTCCGGTAATATTTTTAGAGATATTGAATAAGAATTGCTGCAATATGGTGCAGGACCATAGAGTGTAAATATTCCTGAATAGGTTCCAGGTAAAACATTTGCTTCTATTCGAACATTAATAGACCCATTACTTGTACCAAAACTAAATGGCGCACCAGGTACATCTTCTAAAAGAGCTGCATTTGCTGTATCATCCCAATCAATAGCATAACCTGTCGGGCTTCCAGTAGAAGAATTATAAACTAAACTTGAATATTGCACATCGTTACTTGCACAAACAGTAGAAAGCAGAGGGTCAAAATCAAGCGTAGGAAATTGACGAACAACTATATCAAAAGTACTGCCAAGACTAGTAGCTCCGCTTGCATTTTTTACAGTGATCGTTCCGGTATAAGTTCCCGGAGCTGTTCCGCTTGGTACCAAAATTGTGATAAAACCATCTGCTTCTACAAATATTTCATCGGTAATTGGAACAAAACTATTTGCGGGAGATGGATTCCAGACAATACTATAACTCACAGGACTTCCTGTTGTTCCACTAAAGAATAAATTTGTATCGTATATTTCTTCATTAACACAAATAGAATTTGGAGAACCTGATAATGTTATAGTTGGTAAATCCTCAACCGTTACTGTTGTTGGTTCTGAATTTACGACAGCACAATCACCATTCTGAACAACAGCTCTAAATTGCGTAGTTTCAGTTAATATACCAGATGTATATGTAGTTGTTGTATTGGCTATATCAACCCAAGTCGTAAACGGGCTAACAGAAGATTGCCATTTAACAACTGATCCTGTATGACCGGATAATGTTAACAAACCACTCGTATTTCCAGAAATAATTGTGGTTCCGCCCGTTACGGTTCCGCCAACGGTTGCTGGTTGAATTGTTATATTTATTAAGTGATCTCCGGCACAATTTTCGTTAGAAAAATAAATTGTCCCCTGATAAGTTCCTGACGGAACATTTGCCGGTATTGCAATTGTATTTATAATTCCTCCACCTGTAGAAAAGGCAAATGGTGTTTCGCCTTGATTGGGCAATGCACTACTTCCCAGAATATCCCAATTAATGGAATAACTCGTAGGATTTCCTGTAACTGATCCATAGGATAATGTTGCATTTTGCAAACTGTTACTTGTACAAACTGGATCAACTACTCCCGATGTTCCCAGTCCAGGAGGCTCATTTATAGTTACGGTAAAAACTGAACCTGGATTGCTTACAGCACCATTTGCATTTTTTACTGTCAATGTACCTGTATAAGTTCCTGCCAAAGCTCCTGTTGGAATCAAAATTGTTATTGGACTGGCCGGCAATGCCTCGTCTGTAACGCTAAAAAAGCTATTTGGCGGAGAAGAATTCCAAACTATACTATACGTGGTGGGATTTTCTGTCGTTCCGCTATAACTTATCTTTGTTTCAAATTCATCCTCGCAAATATTTTCGGCAGCTGCTGCTAACGCAATAGTTGGTCGCTTCAATACTGTTACCGTTGTTGCAGCAGAATTTGCAGCTGCACAACTTCCACTCTGAACAACAGCTCTAAATTGCGTAGTTTCCGTTAATATACCAGATGTATATGTAGTTGTTGTATTTGCAATATCAACCCAAGTCGTAAACGGACTTACAGAAGATTGCCATTTAATAACAGAACCTGTATGACCAGATAACGTCAATAGACCGCTTGCATTTCCGGAAATAATTGTTGTTCCGCCAGTAACTGCTCCGCCAACAGATGCCGGAGATACAATTACAGTAGCTGTATTATTGGTACTTAGTGTAGAAGAACAAGATCCAGATTCAATTTTAGTAATTGTTATGGTACTGGAACCCACAGTAGTTAATCCTGTCGCTGTAAAAGTTCCTGTTCCTGCTGTAGTAACAACTAAATTTGCAGTTAATGCCGTAGCACTCGGACTGCTTCTATTATAAGTAACAGTATAATTACCTATTGGTAAATTTGATGTACTTGCAGTTAATGTTACAGTAGATGTGGAACCGGAAGAACCACAAACACCAGTAGCTGATGTACTTGAAATACTATAGGAAGGACAAGTATAAGAAATAATAACCTGACCCGCTGCACCCGATCCACCAACTTGTGAAGCACCTAAAGCCGAATTTATCGCCCCGCTGCCGCCGCCTCCGGTAATTGAACCGCCATTTCCGGGTGCATTACTAAAAATTAAACCTGATACAGCAGCACCTCCTGCTCCTCCTGAATTTGCTCCGTTACCACCCGCACCGGATGAAAGCAATAAACCTAAAAGATTCCATGAATTACCATTTCCTCCGTTTGCACCTGCAAATTTGGTAGTCCCTGCAGAAGCCGCAGTTGAACCTCCGTTTCCTCCTACTGGAGCACCGCCTGCATTATTGGCTCCTCCGCCAGATCCTCCAGCTGCTAAAATAGCCGACTCAAAACCGGTAATTGTAGAGTTTCCTCCCGCTGTACCGTTTCCAGTACTGCCCGAAGTCTGACTCGCAACAACCACATTTAGGTTTGTTCCTGGAGTAACCGAAAGTGGAGCGGTTGCATAAGCACCTCCGCCTCCACCAGCGGCTCCCCGGCCTAAAAGCAGCGGAGCACCACTGGCGCCACCACCAGATCCTCCGCCACCCCAAGCCTGAACATTAATAGTAGATACACCTGCCGGGACGGGAAATGTCCCACTGGTGGTAAACGTTTTCGTTGATCCCGATTGACCCCACGAAAAAGTAACAATAAATACGAGTAAAAAACATAATTTTAGTCTCATAATAATAATTTTTAGGATTAAAAAATGAATTAAGTTTTTGGTAATAATTATGAGGTGTGTAATGAAAAAGAGCTATATATGATAAAAGTTAATCAATAGCGTCTTTTTCTGGAAGCAGTACAACGAGAATACAATGCACTGACAGGCAGGCTGTTACAAAATACAGTTATGAAATTAACCAAAATAATCTTAAATACTACAATGTAATTCTGTAAATTATTACTTACTTAAACAGAATTAATTCCATTTATTTCATTTATTTAACAAGCTAACCATCAATACTTTATAAATGTCATTTTGTTACATAAAAATGAAGTCATAAAATTAAAATTCTTATATTTTTTAAAGAAAAAAGTTACATTTTTTATTTATATGTTTTTAAAAAATAAACATAAGACTACAAAAAACTATTCTTAAAATAAAGTTTGGTTTCAAGATAAAACTGAAATTTTTATTATTTGATTATTATTTTAATAAAAAGCACATCAAATACACATCAGTATTTTTTGCTATTTCTGAGATAAAAAAGTAAATTTCATTTGATATCAATGATATAAATTTCACATAATAATGTCAAATTCAATTTTATATCAAAAGAAAGAAGAAGAGAAAAGAAACATATTTTTTTTACTTTTTCGTAATTTGCCATTCATATAGAAAAAAATTAAGCTATGCTAAAATCCTGTAGACAATCGTGGTGTATTATAATACTATTTCTTTCATTTGCTGTTTACAGTAAACCTGTTATTTATGTAAACCAAATTGGTTTTGATACTAAGGGCTCAAAAATTGCAGTCATTGGCGTTGATCATGATCTTGATGCAAAAACAACTTTTAATATTATTGATGTTGCATCCGGAAAAACAGTTTTTACAGCAGTAGTTGGGAAAGTTCAAAAGGTTGCCGAATGGAAGCTGGGACAATTATTTTACAGAGCTGATTTTTCGTCTTTCCAAAAAAACGGAAATTATAAAATTACTTTGACCGCCGATGGTACTTCATTCAGTTCTCCCAATTTTGCTATTGAAGAAAATATACTGGCAAAAAGAACTATTTCTTCAATCGTACATTATTACAATAAACAAAGAGCCAATACGCCCGAAGAAATTAATGCCGATACAAATATGCTTTTATATGGCAGTACAAAAAGAGTCGATGTACACGGCGGCTGGTGCGATGCTTCGGGCGATGTAAGCAAATATTTTTCGCATTTGGCTTATGCTAATTTTGTATCGCCTCAGCAAACACCTTTGGTTACCTGGTCACTTATTAATACATCAGAAACAATTCCGAAACAGTTAAATCAATGGAAAATAAAAGATTCATTAGACAATGAGGCACTTTGGGGAGCTGATTATATGATGCGCTGTTTATCTGATGAAGATTATTTTTATATGATTGTTTTCAGCTATTTTGATAAAGATCCTGCTGCGAGAAGAATTGTAGGGCTTAAAGCAAATAGTGTAACTACAAACGAATATCAATGTGCTTTTCGCGAAGGCGGCGGAATGGCGATTGCTGCACTTGCGCGAATTTCGCAATGGAAGAAAAATGGGGAATTTACATCTAAACAATATCTCGATGGTGCCAAACGAGCCTACGCACATTTATTGCTCAACAATACCAAATATGATGATGACGGAAAAGAAAATATCATAGATGATTATTGTGCGCTTATGGCTTCTACCGAATTATGGATTGCTACGAATGACAATTTCTATAAAAACGAAGCCCGAAAATGGGCGCATAATCTTGAAAACCGAATGACAGATAAAGGATGGTTTAGAAGCAATGACGGAAATCGTCCGTTTTGGCATGCCGCAGATGCAGGTTTACCAATAGTGGCCTTAACCAGATATTTGAAAAAAGAAACAGATAACAATGAAAAATCAGCAGCAGTGAATGTTATCAAAAAAGCATTAGATTATAATTTAGCTGTTACCAATAATGTCGAAAATCCATTTGGTTATGCCAGACAAAGTTTTTTGTTTAATGAAAAAGTAAAAGACGGCTTTTTTATTCCGCATGATAATGAAACCGGCTGGTGGTGGCAAGGCGAAAATGCCAGATTAGCATCGCTTGCAACTGCAGCAATTGAAGGCGGAAAAATTGTATATCAAAATAATAAGGCAAAAAAACCGCTTGATTTGTATGCAGAACAACAACTTTCGTGGATATTGGGCTGTAATCCTTATTCTGTGTGTTTTATGTACCAGTTCGGGCAAAAGAATGTTCCATATATGCATTCGAATTATGGTCATGGATCAGAGAAAGGCGGCATCTCAAACGGCATAACCGGAAAGGAAGGAAATGGCGACGGATCTGGAATCGATTTTAATATGGATGTTGACGGAAATGACGAATGGCGCTGGACAGAACAATGGGTTCCGCATTCAGCATGGTTTCTTCAGGCTATTACTGCAACCGTTGAAAATAAATAAAATCAAATGAAAAATTTAAAAATAATAATCTGTTTTCTAATCGCTTTACACTTTTTTCAGGGAGAATGCATGGCCCAGAAACCCAAAAAATCAAGATTCAAAGCTTTGGTTTTATACGAAAATGGCGGGCATCATTTGCCTTTTACCAAAGCTGCCAAACCGTGGCTAAACAAATTAGCCGTTGACAGCAGTTTTACAATTGATTATATCGAAAATACCAAAACCATTACTGAAACGCTTTTAAAACAATATCAGGTTTTTATTCAGCTCGATTATCCCCCTTATACCTGGAGCGAAGAATCTATGAAAGCTTTTCAGCAATATATGAATGCTGGCAAAGGTGGCTGGGTAGGTTTGCATCACGCTACTCTATTAGGTGAATTTGACGGTTACCCGATGTGGCAATGGTTTTCTGATTTTATGGGAGGCATACGATTTAAAGATTACATTCCAACTTTTGCAAAAGCGCAGGTAAATATCGAAGATAAATCGCATCCTGTAATGAAAGGAGTTCCTGCAAGTTTTATTGTCGAAAAAGAAGAATGGTATACTTACGACAAAAGTCCGCGGCCAAATGTTCATGTAATCGCTTCGGTGGATGAAGCTACTTATGAGCCGGATTCAAAAATAAAAATGGGCGATCATCCGGTAATTTGGACAAACGAACATTTTGCGTCACGAAATGTATATATTTTTATGGGTCACGCACCAGAATTATTTGAGAATGAAGCTTATACTACTCTATTGAGAAATTCTATTTTTTGGGCTGCAAATAAAAAATGATTTTTTACTGGATAAAACAAGAAACACTCAGATTTGAGTGTTTCTTATATCATACAAAATACAACTACAGATTTTAGTTTTTACATGGTTTTATCTCTCAAATGAATTCTGCACTTCACTGAAAATTCGTTGTAGAATACTCCTCTTATTAGTATAGTATTCTACTTGACCTGACATATTATATGAATAATCAATAAATTTATCATGGTTAGTTTTCAAACCTTTAGGAAGATTAATATCAACATAATAAATAGTGTCATGATAAACTCTTGATTTGTTTCGTATAACCCCTTTTAGTTCTCCATATTCCTTAAAAGGATAATCTCTAAGTTTTATAAACACAGTATCTGCTGTTTTTATTTTACCATAGCCATCTGCAGACATAATTCCTCTTACATATATATTGGTAATTTTTGGCAGTAAAATAAACAAAGGACTGTCCTTTTTTACATATTGGGTAGAATTAAAAAAAGGCTGATAAAATTCCACTTTACCAGATACAGGAGCTTTAATCGTATAATTATGTTCCCAAAAATCTATGGCAGTTTTAAGTTCAAAAAATGCTTTTTTTACATTAAATATAGTTGATGCAATATTTTTTTCCCTTTCTTTTTCTAATATTTGCGTTTCATCTTTCAAGTCTTCATTATAATGAATAATGTCTTGTCTGCTTTTATCAATAGACAATTCTTTTTCTTTAGAATTTAAAATGTTTAGTCTGGAATCGTCCATTTTATCTTTAATGATCACATTAAAAGCAAACAATGAAGAATCTACTTCAAAAGCTTTTTTTAAAATTTCTGCCTTTTCGTCAAATAAAGTTTTTCCAGATGTTACTATTTTTAAATTTTCTTTATTACGAGAGGTTTTCCCTTTTAAATTCGTGATTTTTTGTTTTGTTAAATCGATTCTGAGTATGTTATCAGATTCTATTATGGCTAGCAAAAGGTTATAGTAATATTTTTCTATTTCACCTAATTTTAATGTTTTGTCAAATTTTAATCTATTTATTGAGTTTTCAATATTATTAATATCAATAATGCTCAATTGAGTTTTCAGTTTAACCAAGTCATCATAATTTGTTGGACTATTAATTAAGGCGAGAAGATCTCCTTTTTTAACATCTGCATTTTCTTCTATTCTTAATAGGATCTCACCACTATTTGGAGAATAAATATTATTTATTTGATTTTCTGAAACAACATAAGCCCGGCCTATAATTTTTTCAGGATATTTTATAAAAGCACTTATTAAAACTGAAAGAAATAGAAAAGATAAAATAAAAAAAATGATGGTTTTATAACTGCTAATATTGCCGGCTAATGATATTTCTTTAAGCTCTTCAGATTCGTATTTTTCGGTATAATTATCCATTTTCATTTGGCATTTGGTCTTTAAATAGATTATAAAAGAATGATTTTTTTTCAATTAATTGTTCGTATGTTCCTCCATCTACAATAAATCCTTTATCGATCATAATTATGAAATCTGCACATTTTACAGTTGCTAGTTTATGAGAAACCAAAATAGTGGTCTGGTCTTTCAGGCCTTTTGCAAAAACATCTAAAATTTTATTTTCACTTATAGAATCTATGGCATTTGTGGCCTCGTCTAAAATTAAAAGTTTAGGTTTTTTATAAAGAGCCCGAGCTAATAGTAATCTTTGTTTCTGTCCTTGACTAAGTCCTTTACCTCCTTCCGCAAGTTTTGTATTTAACGCTTCTGGCAGAGCATATAATTCTTCTTTTAAATTTACCCACGGTAATATTTTTTCAATTAATCTAGGATTATAATTCTGCTCATCTGATAAAACAATATTATTTAGAATAGTGTCTTTGTATAGTGTGCTTTCTTGAAAAACCACTCCTGTTTGTTTTCTTAAAAAATCATTATCGAAATTTCTTAAGTTATTCTGTCCAATAAAAATTTCTCCCTGATATTCATCATATACTTTTGTTAGCAATTTGAGTAATGTACTTTTACCACAACCACTTACACCAACAATAGCTGTTATTTTTTTTTCAGGAATACCAAATGTTACATTATTTAATGAATTCTTACTTGCTCCCTTATATCTAAAAGATACATTTTTAAAGAGAATATCATTGTTTGCATGATCAAATTCAGTTATTAAAGATTTAGTTTTGTCTTGCTCCTCTGGGATATTATTGATGTCATTAACTCTTAAGAAACTAATAAAGGCGGATTGCGCCATCCTTATGAATGCAATTAATTCTGCAACGGGGGTTCCTAGTTGACCAATAATAAATTGAACTGAAATAAATGTCCCTAGTGTTAAGTCTCCTTGAACTACTAAATAAGCTCCATAAAAAGTTAGGCAAATATCTTTGACTCCGTTAATGAAATCAGCTCCTAATTGTTGTGTCCTGTCTACGTTTAATAAATTAATTTCTATTTTATACAATAACCCTTGAATTTTTTCCCATTTCCATCTTCTGTTTAAAGAGTAATTGTTGAGTTTTATGTCTTCAAAATTTTTAAGGATTTCAATCCAGGAACTTTGATTTTCTCCCATGAGTTGAAAATATTTCAAATCCATCTTTTTTCTAATTTCATAAAAAAACAATACCCACAAAACATACAGGATCGTTGCGATGAAAAATATTAAAAATAAAAATTTATTAAAAACAAAAAGTATGATACTATATATCGTAATGATGAAAAAAGCCATTATTACTGATATAGCTGAATTGGAAACAAATTGCTGAATTCTTTCCTGATCTTTAGACCTCTGCATTATATCCCCCATTAGCATACCATCTATAAAGCTTACCGGCAAAGAAAAAACTTTAATAAGGTAATCCGTTACTATAGATATTTTAATCCTATTTGCAATCTGTAAAGAAATGGATGCCCTAATCCATTCTCCAATACTTTTAAACAATAAAAGACAAACATTAGCTATTAATACTATTGTAATAAAATCAAAATCATTTCCCTCAATACCAACATCAATTATAGATCTGGTTATAAAAGGCAGACAAGCGTAGACCAATGAAATGATGATCATTACTAGTAATAGCTGAACTATTTTTTTTTTATACGGTGACAGATGCCTTAATAAAAACTCAAGTGCTGATAAATAATTCCCTTTACTGTTTTTTTGTTCTGCAAATTTTTCTGAAACTTCAAGGACAATAATTTTTCCACTATTTTCGCTGCTTACCCAATTTTTAGTAAAATCATTGAGGTCGTACTTTAAAAGCCCCTTTGCAGGATCAGAAATATAAAAGAAGTTTTTTTTTATTTTGTATAATACAACATAATGATTTTCATCCCAGTGAATTATTATTGGTTTTGCAATTGATTTTAAATCATTTATACTAACATTAAAAGCTTGCGCTCTAAAACCAATGTTTTCAGCTATTTTGCATAAATCATAAATAGAAAGTCCTTTTGGCCCCAGAGTTTTATAATAGGTCGAAACGTCTATAATTTTTTTATAATATTTAGCAATAATTTTTATACAAGTTAAACCACAGGTTAATGAATTTTGCTGTGGATAATAAGGAAAAGATCTAATCATTTAATTCTAATTTTTGTATAACAAATGGGATATATGACAGTAATCTATTGTCTATCAATAGTATTGAAAATAAAACATATAAGGTTTCCCTATATAAACTCCATTGTTTGATATTTATATCGCTTAAATTATTTGTTGTTGGGTATGTTTTGTAAAAAGGAATATTATGAATATCTGTGACTTCAGTAATACTTTTAAGAAGTTGTAAAATTGATTTTTCAGTATTTTTTTCACTAGTATAATTCTCGAACAATCCTTCCTTTTGGTCCTCATACATAGTTTCAAACTTTAGCAATACATTCTTTTTGTTCTTTATTAAATCTATAGTTTTAAAGCTCATTCCATTATCATATACAATTGGCAACCAACACTCTAACAAATATTCATTAAAAGCAATAAAAGTTTTAGAGTTGTTGTGAAACCATATTTTTTTTATTTTTTGCATGAATTGAAATGAAAATTCAATTTGAAAAGAAGTATTAAATATCCTATTTGGTTTCCCAATTATTAAATTGGAAACATTGTGGAATAAAGGCGCTACAGCGGAATATATACTCTTTGTTGAAAATCTATATACAAGATCAAGCTGAAAAGGAAATGATAATTTCGATAAATCCTGTCGATTTTTAACTAAAAAATTTAAACGCTCAATGAGATAATCATTAATGAAATTTTTATCGGCTTCAATAGCCATATAAATATTCTGATCTTCTTTGTTTACAGTTACAGGTTTAGACAAAAAGAAATAACAGTTAATTTTTTGCAAGCGAATTTGTTTTACAAATTCACTTAAAACCTTCATCGTTTTTTTTGCTTTCTCTAAATTTAAATCGTTCTCAATTTCAATAATTAAATAGTCATCGGATACTTTTGAAAGTAAATTTGCTGTAGAATAATAAGGTAGCAAACCACCATGCTTGTCTAAAAGCTTTTTAGTTAAGTTAATTAATGGGATCTTATTTTTATTACCATAAACTTCATTTACTGACGTTATTAATTGTGATTCAAATTCTTTATCCAGTTTCTTAATTTGTTTCATCCTGTACTTTCCGTCTCCGCACCATTGTTTGTGCATTTTGAGTTTAAATCCAGTTATTAAATCTAAAAGTTCAGTTATTGAAAACAATAGTTCATCGACATCATTTCCTCCCATTATATCAAAAAGCAAAGATGTTATTTTTACTTTTGACATATAAACTTCCCGATCAGTTAAATTTTTCCCTCCTAATAATTCCAGCTCTTTTGTATGAGAAATCAAGTGATTTAAAAAACTATCCTGATCAAAAACAATAATTCCTTTTGAGATCATATTGATAAAAGCACCTTTACGCGTTATATAATCAATCCATAAAATCTCTTGAACATTTTGTACAGAAATAACTATAACCTGAATTTTCAATTCTTTGTATAAAAGTGTTTCGTTAAATACTGTAATTCTATCACTTGCAAAAACAATAACATCTATATCTGAGAATTCGTTATTTAATCCTTCAACAAAACTTCCGGATATCAGGCATGCATATTGATTAGAATAATATTCATTTATAAATAAGGATACTTCATCCTTTATTTTTCTATTCAATTTCATTTTATTTTTGTATTATTTTTATTACAAATTTATATTTTATATTATTATTTTTCCTACATTAGCAAATGTAAAAATTTAATATTAAATAACTATTATCAACTGTTAAATCATTAGATAATTTTTAAATATGTTTTTTTTCAGGTTAAAAAACAGAATTGATATTAAAATTTTTATTCCCCCGAATTAAAAAAACTTCTATGGTTTGCTATAGATTAATGTTAGATGTTAAAAATTATTAATTTAAAATCAGTTTAGTATGAGTAATTTAAAATTCCCGGAGATTGAAAAAAAAATCCAACAAAGTGTTTATGGAGCTTGGGGCTCTGGAGGTTCTAATAATCAAGAACCACCTAATGGAGGCTGGTATGATAATGGTGATGGAATAACTATTATTGGTCTTGGTGGTGGTGGTTCAGGTTCCGGAGGCAGTTCCGGAGGCTGGGGTGATAGCGGATATGAAGATGGTAGTTCTTGGGGTGACCAAGGTGGTGGTTACGGCGGCGGTGGTTCTGGAGCAGGCCATGATTATGGTGAGCATTTTATTGACCCTAATTATATGTTACATTATGCCCAGGGCAATGCTAGTGCTGAGGAGTCTAAAAACGTTGATGACCAAGTAAGAAGCGCTGTTAATGCCACAGGACTTGCGGCTGGATTTACTGGAACAGCATTAGAGGGAATATCAGCTATAACCAAAGAAATAGGTTTCTCTGCGAAGACACTAGGTGCTGTTGGAAATAAAATTGGTGCCGTTGGGGTTATAATTGGCGGACGTGAGGTCATTATTGCGGCCAAAGAAGCAATAACAGGAGAAGATCCTTGGAAGGATAGTGATACATTAAATGCAATTTCTACTGTTTTGGGAGGCGTTGCTATGGTTCCAGGACCACATTCAATAATCTGTGGAGGATTATCAATAATGATAGGTCTTGTAGGTACCGCTTATGCTGAAAACAATAATTATGCTCCTAATACAAGCGCTGGAAAATATGCACAGGAATTAAGTTATGATTGGGATTAACAAATAAAAAATGAGATCAAAAATGCTTTTATTTTACAGTATGTTTCTTAATACTTACTATTATAGCCAAAATAAAGATGAAGAAACATCTAGGAGAGATGCTTATGCAGCTATACGAAATCTTATTGGATTAGCAATTTTTTTATCTTCAGTGGTAATTCTTGCAGTTATCATCTGTGTTTTCAAGTTACAAATGAAATTCTTAGATGGACCTGGTTTTTTCATTATTATAGGTATTTGCTTATATTATTATCTTTTGCTAACTAAGAAGTTTTTAAAACCATTATTTGATAACGTAGAACTTAAAAAAGAAAAACCTCCGAAGAATTATTACTACATATTTACAATTGCTTTAGTAGGCTTATTTAGCGGAGGAATGTATGTTTTAGGTAGATTGTTGACTATTTATTTGTGTGGATAATCTAAAAGGAAATTCAATCCGTTGAGATATTATTAAATAGTATCAACGGATTGATTTTTATAAAAAAATTATGAAATCAAAAATGCTCAAATTTTACGAAAAATTGCTTAGCACCTATTATTACAGCATTAAGTACGATGAAGAAAAATCAAGAAGATATGCCTATTACGCTATCAGAAATATGATTGGAGTTGCAATTTTCATGCTTCTTTTAGTCATTTACGTAGTTGTTACATGCAGATATAATATAAATATAGATTTAAAAGGAAATAGACCCGCAGCATATTTTTTTATGATGGTAATTGGCTTCTATTATCTATCGCTCACCAAAAAGTATTTAAAACCAATATTTGAAGGTATAGAACTGAAAAAGGAAAAAGCGTCTCTAAAATTTTTTATTGGCTTACTTATAATAGTTGGGTTATTTGGCGGAGGAATGTTTGTTATTTGTAGATTACTTAATTTTTATTTATGTAGATAGTCTAAAAAAGGAAGAATTTCAATCCGTTGAAAAATTAATATCAACGGATTGATTTTTATAAAAAGTTATGAAATCAAAGTTGCTTTTATATTATGAAATCGTTTTTAATTCACTTTATTATAAGTACTATAAAGATGAGGAAAGGTCTAAAAGACTCGCTTTTTCAATAGTACGAAATGCCATTGGAGTAGTTATTTTTATGTTTTGCTTAGCATTTTTTGTAGCTACTACCTGCATTTATAACATAAATATAGATTTAAAAGGAAATAGACCTATTGGATACTTTTTTATGATTGTAGTTGGTTTTTCTTACCTATCACTTACCAAAAAGTATTTACAACCAATATTTAATGATGTCAAACTAAAAAAAGAAAAACCTTCGAATCATTATTATGAAATCTCTGTTGTTCCATTTTGTCTATTTGGATGAGGAATGTATGCGCTATGTAGGTTACTAACTTTCTATTTGTGTAGATAATGTAAAAAGGAAAAATCAAGTTATGAAGTCAAAATTACTTCTGTTTTATAGTATGTTTCTAAATACTTATTATTATAGTCAAAATAAAGATGAAGAAACATCTAGGAGAGATGCCTATGCAGCTATACGCAATCTTATAGGAGCGGCATTTTTTTTGTTTTCTATAGTGATTCTTGTAGTTATTGCGTGTATTTTCGAATTAAAAATGCGCTTCTTGACCGGACCGGTATTTTTCGTAATTACTGGTATTTGTTTATACTTTTACCTTTTACTAACTAAGAAGTTTTTAAAGCCATTATTTGATAATATAGAACTCAAAAAAGAAAAACCTCCAAAAAATTATCACTATCTAATTACAATTATTTTAGCGGGGTTATTTGGTGGAGGAATGTATGCTTTAGGTAGATTACTAACTATTTATTTATGTGGGTAGTCTAAAAAAAAAAGAACTTCAATCCGTTGAAACATTAATATCAACGGATTGATTTTTATAAAAAAAAGTTATGAAGTCAAAGTTGGTTTTGTATTATGAAGTGGTTTTTAATTCACTTTATTATAAATACTACAAAGAAGATGAAGAAAAATCCAAGAGGCTCGCTTTTGGAGTTGTAAGAAATGGTATGGGAGTCATGATTTTTCTGATTTCTATTGTGCTTTTTGTAGTGATTGCCTGTGTTTTCAAATTAAACCTAAAATTCTTAAACAGACCTTTACTTTTCTTTTTTATAATTGTTGGTATATACTATTATCTTTTGCTCAGTAAAAAGTTTTTAAAACCGCTATTTGATAATGTAGAACTCAAAAAAGAAAAGCCTACAAATTATTATTATGAGATTTCAGTTGTTCTATTTTCTTTATTTGGTGGAGGAATGTATGCTCTAGGGAGATTGTTAACTATTTATTTGTGTGGATAAATGACTGCAATATTTCAATTATGCATTGATCACTTCGGCTTTACTGCCCTTTAATTTAAAAAGTAAAAACAGAATATAAATCCCATGTTTTTTTTATAATACAATTATGTTCAAAATATTTTTTACGGGTTTACTATGCTTCTTAAGCTTAGTTGCTTTCTCTCAAAGAACACTTAAAGTCGATGATTTTATAGAGAGTTCTGCAAACTCCATAGAGAGTTCTAAAAAAGCAAAATATATTATTATGAATAAAAATGAAAGTGATTTATTCAATAAAGGTTTTTTACCGGATGTTGCATTAAGTTTTACATTTCCAAGTTATAATCGGTCTATTTCAGAAGTAGGTCAGCCTGATGGAACTTTTGCTTTTAAGGAATCAAATTCAGCTAATTCCAGGGTTAATTTGTCTGTTTCACAAAAAATTCCTTTTACCGGAGGAAAAGTAACTATTTCTAATTCCTTAAATCGATTAGATTTATTTGGAGATACCCATAATTCTACATCTTATTCAGCCTCCTGGTTTGGTGTTAATCTGTCTCAGCCATTAAATTTCTTTAACGCAATGAAATGGGATAAGAAAATTCAGGACGCAAAATTCGACTATAATAATATCGTCACTATCAAAAATGGTATTGGAATAAAGAAAAAAGCAATCAGGCATTATTTTGAATTATTGAAAATCAAAAATGAAAAAGATTTAATAGCAAAAAGAATAGATGTAGCCAATAAGTATAAAAAATATGTAGTAAGTCTTGTTAAGGCCGGAAGAGCAATGGCATATGATTCAATAGATGTTGAATTAAAACTGCTTAATGAGCAAAAAAACTTAAGGTTTGTTGATAAAACAGAAAATCTAAAAATACAAAGTATTAATGCTTTTTTCAAAGGAGAACTTTTTAACAAATTAGATTCTTTAGCAGTTCCTGTATTAAATGAAAATCTTAAAGAATTAGAATTTTATATCAATAAATATACAGATCTCTACTATATAGTTGAAAAAAACAATTTATTAAGCTATGAAAAAAATATTAAACAACTTGAAAAAAGCAGGTTTTATGCAGCAAATTTATCTCTTGGAGCAGGATTCAATAACTCGGCAGATAAATATAAATATATCTTTCAAAACCCAAATGAAAGCCAAAATTTTTCTATTTCATTAAATGTTCCCGTATTAGATTTTGGAAAAAAACGTACTGAACTAGAAGTGGCCAGAACTCAATATGATATTGAAGTACTGAATTTAGAACAAGAAAAAACGCTCAACATCGAGCGTATTTCACTTTTGTATGAAGAAATAAATGATTTACTATATAGCTTAACAATTGAAAAATCAAAAACCGATCTTTTGAAAGTTAAACTAAACAGGATGGAAATGTTGCTTTATGCACAAAAAATTTTATTCATGGATTATTCCGAAGCCGAGGATTTATTCTTTAAATCTCTAACCGAAAAAATAAATATAACCCAGAATATTTACAATAAAATTATTGAGCTGGAAGAAATGACTTTAATTGAAATTATAAAAAATGAAAATTAGATTAGCAGAAATAAAAGATATTAAACACATTTTGCCTCTTTTTATAGAACTTGATACCAGACACAGCCACAATAATCAGGATTTAAGAAGCGTTATTCCTAAGGATCGTTATAATAGAATGTTTCAAGACATTTTTAAAGAAGATAGTAATCTTATACTAACCGTTGTCGAAATTGACAAAAAAATTGTAGGCTTTGCTATTGGAAAATTATTAAAAATACATAATCATTTAATTTTAAAAGATCAGGTAATTGGTGAGATTCTCTATCTTGCCATAGATGAAAATTCAAAAAGAAAAGGTATTGGGCGAGTTATGATGAATGATATTGAAGAGAGGCTTATAAATGGCGGTGCAAATAAACTAGAACTCCGTATATTTAGTTTTAATGATGAACCATTGCCTGAAAAAATTAATTATAAGGCAAAATACACTGTATATGAAAAATACTGATTTTATAATATCAAGACACTTGATGATGTTTTTTATTTTTAAAAATCTAATGCTTTAATTATTTCCTAAATCCAATCTCATATTCAGTAAAGTCCAATTAGTATCATCATTAATTGCAATTTCAGATTTTTTGTTTTTATTGATTTTGAAACCAACGTTTTCATAACATTTTATTGCGGCAGCATTAAAATCAAAAACATTGAGTTCTACTTTTTTACGATCAATATTTTCTTTAATAAAACTGAGCAATTCCGTTACAATCATTTGACCTAAACCTTTGCCACGAAAAGATTTATCACCAATTAAAATTCTGCCTAAAGCTGCCGTATCATTCGTTAAATAAATTTCACAATGTCCAATAGGCAAGTTATTATTTTCGTTAATTACCTGAAATGCAAATCTTCCTTCTTCAGATAATGAAGTATTCAGTTGTTCATCGGTTAACGGAAATTTAAATTTAGGTCCTGCAAAAAGCATTAATTCTTCTTTACTTTTAACCCAGGAAATCAAATCCTTGTACATTTCCTTTTCGAATTTTTCGAGTCGAATCATTTTCTTTTTTATTTTAAAATTAATAAAAACGCTCGAACTCTTATCATATTTTCCAAACTTCCTTATTATCTTTTTATTCGGCAATAGCCAAAATTTCAACATGCTCTTTACAGAAAGTAATAGACAATTTTCTATATAAAAAACGCTATTCCAGTTTCATTTCCTTTTTAAAAAATAAAATCAAAAGCAGGATATTTAATAATATATTGAAAATAAAATTAAGTAAAATAGTACATTTTGTATTGTGCACTTTAATAATAATTAATATATTCGTATTAGATATTTAGTAACAATCTGATTTACAGATAACAAAAAACTGATTATTTTATTTTGAAAGACAATCAGGCTTTACCATTATTTGTAAGTTCTCATCATCAAATATCCATTTGTAAGGAAAATTCATAGAAAAGCCTTTAGACCGTTTAACAGACTCAGGAAACAAATTTGAGATTCGAAATTTTTATCCACATCTCGAATAAGTCATTAAACAAGTACACATTTTATCGCATACTCAATTCAGCCTAATCTTACTTTTTTGCTTTGTTTAAAACATTTTATGTTGCTTAAAACGCAATAATATACTGCCTTGTTTTACTATTATTTATAACCTTAATTAATTAATTTTTATGGAAAAAGCTACTGTATTACCACTTACAGACGAAGAGTTGCTCACAAAAACGCAACAATACACATTTAAATACTTTTGGGATTATGCAGCAAGTTCAGGAATGGCATACGAACGTATTCCGGTTTCAGGAACGGCTGGAAATGCAGTTACTTCAGGCGGTTCAGGATTTGGAGTGATGGCCATTTTGGTAGGCATTGAAAGAGGATTTATAACAAGAGAACAAGGACGGCAGCGTATGGAGAACATTGTTGATTTTTTAACGAACTCGGCAACAAATTACAAAGGAGTTTTTGCCCATTGGATGGATGCAAATACTGGTGAAACTATTCCGTTTGGTGAGGATGATAACGGAGGCGATTTAGTCGAAACATCTTTCATGTTTCAGGGCTTAATTACGGCACGCCAGTATTTTAACCAGCCCATATTGGCCGAACAAAGTCTGGTTGTTAAGATTAATATACTTTGGAATAACGTCGACTGGAATTACTTTACATTCGGGTCAAATAAATTATTTTGGCATTGTACTAATGATTTGCAAAACGTGAAGAAGTTGGGTATTGTTGGCTGGAACGAATGTATGATTACGTATTTGCTGGCTATTGCTTCGCCAACTCATGCTATCGATCCCAGTTTATGGCAAACAGGCTGGTCATCCGGCGATACTTATAAAACAAAAAATCAAAAGTTTTATGATATTACACTTCCAATAGGTAACGGAAATGCAAAAGGCGGACCTTTATTTTTCTCTCATTATTCTTTTCTCGGGTTTAACCCGAAAAATTTAAGGGACAGTTATAATGATGTAAATTATTTTCAGCAAAATCGGGCTCATACCTTAATAAACAGGGCATATTGCGAAGAAAACCCGTTTGGATATACAGGATATGGCAGTAACAAAGCCTGGGGATTAACTGCATGTGACGGAGATACGGGTTACAGCGCGCATTCTCCCGGAAATGACAGAGGTGTAATTGCGCCAACAGCAGCTATTTCGGCAATGCCTTATACACCAAAAGAATCATTGGCCGCCCTGAGATATTTATATGAAAAACTAGGATCGAAAATCTGGAACGAAAAAGCGGGATTTATAGACTCTTTTAACGAAACTGCCAATTGGGTCGATAGCAGTTATCTGGCTATCGATCAGGGTCCGATTATTTGTATGATCGAAAATTATCGTTCGGGTTTGCTTTGGGAATATTTCATGTCGGCTCCGGAAATCCAGACTGCGTTGGGCAAAATACAGTTTAAACCGGATTATTATCCGCGTCTCCTAATTAGGGAACCTCTTGTTCTTGATAATTTTGAAAATGGCCAAATAAACTTTACAGATAAAATCAATATCAATCCCGCAGGTTCGATGGAGATTAAAGTAACAGATAATCCGGATAAAACAGGATTGAACCAAAGTAATAAAGTCCTGAAATTTAAAAGACTTGATAATGCTATTAAGTGGGCAGGATTTTTCTGTACGTTAAAAGAGCCGCTTTCTGAATATAAGTATTTGTACATGAAATATTATCGCAATAATCCAAATTCTCAAATCAGAATTGGTATTGGAACAGAGTTTTTATCCCAAAGTCCATTAGACAAACAAAATGAATGGGGAGTAGCCGTATTTGATTTATTGACCAATAAGATAAAAGATATCCAAGGTCTTAGTATTCAGCCTGATTTTACTGATAATCGGGCAATTGGGGATATTATTTATATTGATCAATTGACTTTTAGCGATACCGAAATTGATATTGATCCTTTCTACAGCAACAATCCTAAAGAACTGAAAGCGACCAATGTTCAGACAAATTCTGTTTCTCTATCGTGGGATTTACTTCCCGGAGTAACTTCATACGATGTTTTTAAAGCAGGTATTTTTCACGAAAATGTTAGCAGTAATTCGATAACTATAAACAATCTTAATTCATTTGATATTTATTATTTCGCAGTAAGAGGCCGTGATGACAATAAGAATCTTTTTACTAAGATGAGTAATAATCTTTATATAGCAACCGAAGAAACAAAAGTGCACAAAGACCAACGAATGGCGTGGTGGCGTGAAGCGCGTTTAGGGCTTTTTGTACATTGGGGCGCGTACTCAGGATTAGCGGGGCATTATACAGGTCCAACATTATTGAAATCAGGCACATATGTACATCCTGAATATTGGATGCAGGATTATTATTCGTGTTATCGCCCAGAATGGATTAATCCGGATAAAACCATAAAAACAGATCCGACTACGGGAGAACCTTACCAACGTGGTCAATATGCGGAGTGGATTATGTTTGCTGCGCAGATTCCGAGAATAGAATACAAAGCACGTTGGGAACAAAATTTTACGGCACAAAACTTTAATGCATTAGAATGGGTCAGAATGGCAAAAGATGCGGGCATGAAATATATTGTCGTTACGGCAAAACATCACGAAGGTTTTGCTTTGATGCATACCCATCACGTGGGATATAATATTCAGGATCATACGAATATTTCTGCTGATGTTTTGAAAAATCTGGTAATTGCAGCACACACCGCAGGATTAAAAATTGGATTTTATTATTCGCAATGCCTAGATTGGATGAATCCGGGAGGAATGGGATGGATTCCTCAAAATACAACATCAAGTCATGAAGCTTCTTATCAAGACAGATCACAATATACGGATACTATTGTAGTTCCTCATCTTCAAACTATGATTAATGATTATAATATCGATCTGATTTGGTGGGATATGGGAAGCGGGAGTACACCTGAATTCCGTTATCGAATGATGAAAGCCATCAAAAATATTCCCGGATCAGACCGTTTGATATTCAACAACCGTATGGAAGATGGTTTGACCGGAGATTTTAAAACTCCGGAACAAAACATTCCAAATATGCCACCAAACGGCGATGGAACTGATTGGGAAACGTGTATGACCATGAATGATAATTGGGGATATGATGCTTATGACCCGCGTTGGAAAACCGAAAAAGATTTAATTCAAAAATTGATTGATATTATTAGCAAAGGAGGTAATTTTCTTTTGAATGTAGGTCCTGAAGGAGACGGAACATTTCCGCCTGAAGCCATACAAAGGCTCAGTGGATTTGCAGCCTGGATGGCTATAAATAAAATGGCTATAGAAAAAGCCCAGCACAGCCCATATACGAAACAATTGTCCTGGGGTCGAGTTACACGTAGAATTGTAGACGGAAAACAACATTTATACCTACATGTATTTAGCGATAATTGGCCTAATGATGGAAATTTAGTAGTTCCTGATCTGCGCGAAGGAACTGTCGTAAAAGCCTATTTTCTTGCCGATATTACCAAAACCGCTCTTAATATAATGCCTAATGACAAAGGATCGGGTTATATTATTCCGGTTCCTGCCAATCCTCTGGATACTATAAGTACAACTATTGTTTTAGAAATGTCTGAAATTGTAGAAATTCTGCTCTCATTTGTTAAACAATACAAGGATAATACACTTAATTTGAATGCGGTCGATGCTACTGCAACCGGAATGGGCATTGATAATGGACCAATACCAAATCTCTCCGGATGGACGGATGATACTAAATTTGCTACCTGGCACGTCGAAGTTACACATCCAGGAAACTTCTTTCTGGACGCAATTGTTTCTGGTTATTCAGGACAGTTCGTGCTTAAAATAAACGGAACAGATCAGGGTCCGTACCCTTTTACAATTACAACAAGTGGTTTTAACAATTATCAAATATTATCTATCGGAATGGTTGATTTACCTATTGGTATTTATAATATAGAACTGCATCGTATTTCTAACGGAGGATGGGATCCTGTAAATGTGCGTCAGATTTCGATTCACCCTTATATTGATAAAACTCCAATTATCAATCAAAATCCAGATAAAACCCTTGTTCTTCCTGCTCAAAATGCTATACTGCACGGAAGCGGAATCAAAATAGAAAACCCGCCTAACTATAATATTGGCGCATGGACAAATGCAGCTAATTATGTTTCGTGGAGAGTAAAAGTAAATGAGAGTGGAATTTATCGCTGGCAATGTGAACTGGCGGGTTATTCCGGTAAATTTCAATTGATTATAAAAGATATTTCAAGTATTATTTATCCGTTTATTACAATCAACAGTAATTTTACAAACTATCAAATCAAGCAATTAGGTGATGTTTATCTCGAAGAAGGAATTTATTATATTGAATTGCACCGAATCTCAAACGGAGGCTGGGATCCTGTAAACGTCCGTAATATAACCTTTTATCAAAATTTATTATAGAAATAAAAATCGATTAAAAGATAATCTTAGGAGAAAAATAGCGACGCTTGTTGCCATTTTTCTCCTATATTATTTTTAAAAAATTCCCATATTTTCAGGTTTTATCGTAAAGCCCAAACGAATCATGCTTTTGTGTTCCTGATAATCGATCAAACTTTCGGTGTAACCCACAAACCATTGAAGCGTAAGATAATAATTTTCTTTTTTATAAGGTCTCCAGTTTACCTGTGTCTGCAACGATCCATAATTGATAAGGCCGCTCCCTTTTCTGAAAAGAATATCGGCACTCCATCTTCCGGGTTGAATTTGATACGTTGCGCTCGCTTCGCCATACCCAACATATTGTGTAAGACCTGGATTATCCTCTTTATCAACAAGCGGAATCCATCCTCGCAATCCAACTGTCCATCGTGGAGAAATTTGCGATTTTAACGAAAAAGCAAGCATGTTCCAGGTTCTGGAATAAATAGAATCTCTTCCGTTTGATTCGTGTTCTAACGAAATTGTTCCATACGTTAACCTTCCGCCTTTTAAATAAAACGGACGAACAATGGCAACTCCAGGATTAAAATTAATTTCTGAAAATGGTTTTGAACTTGCATAAATATCCCAAAATGCTTTTTGAGTGTACATCAAATAAGGAAAAAAACCTCCCCATAATGGTTTTGATTTCAATCTTAATTTAAAACTTACCTGATATTTTACATCAGCAGTATTTCGGGTGATGGGTTCGTTTATTGGAACTCCTGTTAAAAAATAATTGTCTTTATGAACAGAAAAACTGGGCTCTTTCAACAAGGAATCTGCCGCGCGGAAATTTTTCTTCTCTTCTAAAATTTGTGAATTTGATTTGAATGAAAATAAAATCAAACAAAGCAATAGGTATTTAAAACGCATTTATATAAAATTAATTGAGATAATCCTTAACTTCTATAAATGTCCATTATTCTAATAAATCATATTGACGCAATAAAAATGAGAGTTAACTCAATAAATAAGAGCGCATTTTTTAACTTATTAACCCACAATGAAATTAAAATTTTCCAGTTAAAAAACAAAACCCACTCAGTTGAGTGGGTTTTAATTTTAGTACTTCACTTATCAAAAGATAAATGCAATTCTTAAAAATACCTTTGTGGCATTTCCTATTATTTTAAATGATAAATTTTGCTTATAATTTATCTGCCAATGGAAAATCTATTTCAAGGTGTGTTAGATTATGAATATAATTGCTGATGATTTTATCACCAACAACAATAACTGCATCAATCATATTTGATTCAGTGTAACCAGCTGCAAAAAAGGTTTCGACAGCTTTCGCCGAAGCTTTTCCACGATTTTCAACTACAGCTGCAGTAAATTTTGCCAAAGCATCTAATTTAGTATCAAATGAAATATTAGCTCTGCGGATTTCTAAAACCTGTTCATCAGTAAAACCATTCATTTTGCCCAATATTGTATGTGCAGAAAGGCAATATTCACATTCATTTATCTGACTGGTTACAAGATTGATTACTTCTCTTTCTTTCGCTTTAAGCGTGCTTTTGCGATTTTGAAATCCAAGATAATCATTTAATGCAGTATCGTTTTTTCCAAAATAAGCATATAAGTTCGGAACAAAGCCAAGATTTTTTTGAAGATTATCAAATATATTTTGGTTGTCTGAAGAAACTTCTTCACGAGAAGGAACTGTAAAAATTTTATTAGATGTAGTATTCATAGCACTTTATAATTAAATTATTTGTCGTTATTGACATTACAAAGTTGCAGCAAAAACTACCGTCGTTACATTCAAGTAGATTAGGAAATAAACCGAAACTGGATTAATAAAAAAGATGAAACTAGATTAACTTTTTTTGTTAACCCTGGCGTTTCTAAGCTTTGACATATATTGAGTCGTCATTCCCAGAAAAGAAGCAAGTGCATATTGCGGAACACGATTTGCTATCAAAGGGTATTTTTTTTCGAATTCGTTATAACGTTCTTCCGCAGTTTTGGTAAGATTGCTAATAAGTCTTCGCTGCATTCCTGCAAAAGAACCTTCAGCCATTATTCTGAAAAAAGTTTCATATTTATGATTTCTTGCTTTTAGTTTTTGCTCATTTTCAAAATCAATCTGCAATATGATACTGTCTTCCATTGCCATAACAAACATAGATGCCGGCTGTTGAGATATATAACAGCTATAATCTGAAATCCACCAATCTTCAACAGCAAACTGAATCGTATGCTCTGCTCCTTCGTCTGCAACAACATACGCTCTAAAGGCGCCTTGTACAACGTAGTTTCGATATTTCGGAACAAAATCAGGCTGAATAATAAATTGTCTCTTTTTTATTTTGGTAAGTTTAAAACAAGAAACAAATTCCTGCATTTCATCTTCATTAAGTGAAATTCTTTTATTGATGTGTTGAATTAATGTTTGATACTGGTCCATATTTATTTATCAAAAGATAATCTTTACCCAAAATTTTTCTTTAAGTAAGAGAAAATCCAGCGCAGTAAAATTAGTAAAAAATATCACTTAATTACTAATTCGGTTCTATGCTGTATAATGATTTTACACAACAAAAAACTATTCTTTTAGCCGTAAACACAGAAGAATTCTAACTCCAAACTTAAAGCTCCTAAACGAATTGATGATTTAAAAAGTAAGGTATTGATTCTTAAGCTTACAAAATAATTTCATTTCAACAAAAGACAGAATACTTATAACCAATAGCTTAATTAATTTTTCCTACAATAACGTTTTGTTAACGGTATCATAATATTTTCAGATAGTACGATTTATCTTTTTAAGTACTTATAAGCAAGTAAGAATTATAATTCAAAAATCTGTCGACAAGATTTCAGAAAACAAAGTTTCTACAACTAATGAGTATTTTTTATTTCTCAGTTGTTTATAGCGATTTATTAATTGCATTAAAATCAAGGAATTTCAAACAGGTTATTAACAATTAAAAACTAGAATTATGAAAAAACAGAATCGAAAAAAGTTACTAAGTAAGGTGTTCATTGTTATGTTATCCATTATTACATTCTCATGTCAGGACACGACATTAGATGAAGTACAAGAAACCGCTGTGGCAAAAAAACAACAAAACACCAGTAAAATGAGTGCTTCAGTAAGTTCTGATTTGGCAAGAAGATGGGCACCTATTCATTATAAAGATGTAGATGCAACAGGAACGTATGCTGAAGGCGGAAAATCAGATTATCTTACCGCGATTAATTATGACAATGACTGGAATGGCGAAAATAACTGGAACAATCTTCCTGCTTATGCCAATTCCTTAGCGGCACATTGTTACTATTCGATAGTAGAATCAAATACACATTGGTTCATTACTTACGCTTTCTTTTCTCCGAGAGATTGGACAGATAACGCACTTTTATACCAATTAGACCAACATGAAAATGATTTAGAAGGTGTATTAATGATTGTAGAAAAAGATGGATCTACTTATGGTGCCTTAAAAGGAGCTGTGACGGTAAGCCATTCAGATTTCTTTTCTTATGTACCATCCGGAAGTTCTTTTGTAAGCGGATTGGAAAGTATTGACGGAACATTACAAATGAGAGATTATAATGGTGAATTACATCCAATAACAGCACAAGATGCTAAGGGACACAGCCTTAAAGCCTGGCCACAACATGATATAGATGGAGACGGAATTATCTACTACCCTTCTGCAACCGGAACAGCACAAATACCATCTGATAATTATGACACTTATGTGGAGTATAAACTTGTTGACATTTTTGAAGCTGGAGGATTATGGGATCAAAGATTCAATACGCAATTGTTTTCTAGTCCAGGTGGAGGCTTCACAGGAAATGATTTCAAAACTGGTGGTGCTAATGCTCCATGGGCCTGGAATGATGGAAATGATGCAATCGTACAAGGAGGAGAATTTGCAACAGATCCTGCAAAATTAGCAGATAATTATTTTGATGGAGTAGGCAATTTATCTCGTACTTATGTTGACAATAAATATAATGCCACAGCCGGAGGTATTGTAACAGTTTATCAAAATTGCAATTATACCGGTTATGCAATTGCTTTGACTGTTGGCAATTACACATTGGCTCAACTAAAATCGTATGGGATTGTAAATGATGATTTGTCTTCTGTTCGCTTAGAAAAAGGATACAAAATCACCATGTATCAGAATGACAATTTTGGAGGAGAATCTGTTGTAGTAACAGGAAATAATAGCTGTTTAGGAAATTTTAATGACAAAGCCAGTTCTATAAAAATTAGTATTCTGTAAACTTCTTTTTTAATTGAATATAAACAAAAATAAAGCCACTCGATTTGAGTGGCTTATTTAATATTAAGTGTAAAAGATTGAAATTCTTTAAATATCCTCCGTTAAAATAGAAAACTAAACCCTTTATTTGATTTTGAAGAAAATCCATCTTCAAATTTCTTTATTTCATTCAAAAGATAGTTTTCGTATTGATTTTTCATAAAGTTTCTGAAAATCGAAATATCTTCTTTTTTTCTTGTATTAATTAAGGCCTGAATGTATTCCTGCTTATCCTCACTATTAACAATCGCTAAAGGAAGATCATAAAAAGCCTGAATGTAATTCATAAGTAAACGGGAAGTTCTTCCATTTCCATCATAAAACGGATGAATACTAACAAGATTAAAATGCGAATCAAAAGATAAATTTAATTTTTCATCAATTGACAAATCATTTTTCATTTGTGTGTTAATAAACAATGCTAGTTCATTGGTTAGCCTTTCCACCTTATCATAGTTTGGAAAATAGGAACTGCCAGCAGTAACATTTCCTTTTCTAAACATTCCTTTGCTTGCATCAATTTCGCCAAGAATAGTACTATAAACACCACCCGTGCTTTTCATTACATATGAATTAATTTCTTTAATTAAATCAACAGTAATAGGTGTTTTATTTCTGGCTTTATCAATAATAAAATGTAAAGCCTTAAAATGATCAGTAACCATTAAAGTATCATTTACAGGTTTTCCTTTTGGAGTCAAACCATCATCAAGCAGAATTTGAGTTTCTAATTCTGTTAAAGTTGATCCTTCTATTTTTGTAGAATGATGACTTATTGAAATTAAATTGAATTTCTCATAATGCAATACATCGCTAATTCCTAGACTTTTATATTTTACTATTAGAGATTCCATTAAAATGATTTTAAAGTGCGGTATAAAAATACAATTCTAAAATCAATTAAATAAAATAAGTTGTCTAAAAAATGGAGTCAAGCTAATAAATATGGGAATTTATTAGATTCTACAAAACAAAAAAGCCATTCGATTAGTGGCTTTTAGTGTGAACGCAGAAGGATTCGAACCTTCGACCGTCCCGATTAAAAATCGGAATGCTCAATCCAGCTGAGCTATGAGTATGCTTTATTATTTATCAATTTTTCAACTTTTAATCTGCTTTTCCATTTCTTTACTTCCAGTTCACGTTTATAGGCTAGTGATTTAGATTCAAATTCTTCAAAATAAATTACAAACCAATCTTTTGCTTTTCCCGTAAATCCAGAATGATTTGATAAATGTTTGCGTAATCGTTCCTCTAAACCTTCACCTGTATGACCAATATAATATTGATTTAATGTATTTGAATATAAAATATAGAAGTAATTCATTAAATTTTAAATTGAATAAAAAACAATTGAGTGGCTTTTAGTGTGAACGCAGAAGGATTCGAACCTTCGACCGTCCCGATTAAAAATCGGGATGCTCAATCCAGCTGAACTATACGCACTAAAAACCAATCTAAAACAAAAAAGCCACTCGATTGAGTGGCTTTTAGTGTGAACGCAGAAGGATTCGAACCTTCGACCGTCCCGATTAAAAATCGGGATGCTCAATCCAGTTGAGCTATACGCACTAAAAACCAATCTAAAACAAAAAAGTCACTCGATTGAGTGGCTTTTAGTGTGAACGCAGAAGGATTCGAACCTTCGACCGTCCCGATTAAAAATCGGGATGCTCAATCCAGCTGAGCTATACGCACTAAAAACCAATCTAAAACAAAAAGCCACTCGATTGAGTGGCTTTTAGTGTGAACGCAGAAGGATTCGAACCTTCGACCGCCTGCTTAGAAGGCAGGTGCTCTATCCAGCTGAGCTATGCGTCCATTTTTCTTTAACTTTACAACTTAACCTTCTGACCGTCCCGATTTACAATCGGGATGCTCTATCCAGCTGAGCTATGCGTCCATTTCTTTTTAAACTTATGGAAAAGTTTTAGTCGGGGTGGCAGGATTCGAACCTGCGGCCTCCTGCTCCCAAAGCAGGCGCGATAACCGGGCTACGCTACACCCCGAAGATTTCATTTGTGCTATTCCCTATCTTCAGTCGGGACACATATTATGCTATTCAAAACCCAAAAAGCAAATTATTAAGCGGAGAGACAGGGACTCGAACCCTGGCGACGGTTACCCGTCGACAGATTAGCAATCTGCTCCATTACCGCTCTGGCACCTCTCCAAGCTCAAGAAACGTGTTCTGTTTTGCGGTTGCAAATGTAAGACAACATTCCATATCTCACAACTATTTCTGCGCTTTTTTTAATCTTTTTTCAATCTTTTTTTTAAACCGCTTCACAATCAAACGAATAGAATTAACAAAAAAATCATATTAAATTTAAATTCCAGTGAAACTGATACAAATTGGCTCAAAATTTGAATTTATTTAAATAAAGAGTAAATTTGCTACATTAACTAATAATACAGAAAATGAACAAAAGAGTTGTTATCGTTTCTGCCGTTAGAACACCTATCGGAAGTTTCATGGGAGGGTTATCTACCGTACCCGCACCAAAATTAGGTGCTGCCGCGATTAAAGGCGCACTTCAAAAAATTAACCTGGATCCAAAATTAGTTGATGAAGTTTTCATGGGCAACGTCGTTCAGGCTGGAGTTGGACAAGCACCGGCACGTCAGGCGGCACTTTTTGCCGGCTTATCTGAAGAAGTTGCTGCTACTACCGTAAACAAAGTTTGTGCCTCAGGAATGAAAGCTGTAATGTTTGCCGCACAAGCAATCGCTTGTGGTGACGCAGAAATTGTCGTTGCCGGAGGAATGGAAAACATGAGTTTGATTCCGCATTACGTACAAATGCGTAACGGAACTAAATTTGGTCCCGCAACTATGCTCGACGGAATGCAAAAAGACGGTTTGACAGATGCTTACGATAACAACGCAATGGGAGTTTGCGCTGATTTATGTGCATCTGAATACAACATCAGTCGTGAAGAACAGGATAATTTTGCTATTCAGTCTTATGAAAGAAGCGCAAAAGCTTGGGATTCCGGAAAATTCGACAACGAAATTGTTCCTGTCGAAGTACCGCAAAGACGTGGCGAACCAATTATTGTTTCAAAAGATGAAGAATATACTAATGTAAAATTAGATAAAATTCCTTCATTAAGTGCTGTTTTCACAAAAGACGGAACAGTGACTGCTGCAAACGCATCTACTATTAATGACGGAGCTGCAGCTTTAGTTTTAATGTCTGAAGAAAAAGCAATCGCTTTAGGATTAAAACCTCTTGCCTACATAAAAGGTTACGCAGATGCAGCACAGGAACCGAAATGGTTTACAACAAGCCCGGCAAAAGCTTTACCAAAAGCTTTAGACAAAGCAGGAATTGCAATTGGCGATGTTGATTATTTCGAATTCAACGAAGCATTTGCTGTTGTTGGATTAGCCAATTCAAAAATCCTTAAATTAGATAACGATAAAGTAAACGTAAACGGTGGCGCTGTTTCATTAGGTCATCCTCTTGGATGTTCCGGAGCCAGAATCATTGTAACTTTACTGAATGTTTTAGAACAAAATAATGCAAAAACCGGAGCTGCTGCAATTTGCAATGGCGGTGGCGGAGCATCTGCAATTGTTATCGAAAGAGCTTAAATAAATATTAAATTAGGAGTTGTTTCTGAAAAAAATAACTCCTAATTTTCAACTTATAAATTACCTTAAATGTTCGGAATTTGCAATCTAGCCATAGTACCCGTTCGATCTGAGCCAAGTGACAGAAGTGAAATCGTTACACAACTTTTGTTTGGCGAACACATCGAAATATTAGAACGCCAAAATCAATGGGCTCGAATAAAAATTCAGTTTGATGATTATGAAGGCTGGGTAGATTCCAAACAATATCAGGTAATTTCAGAAGCAAATTATAACCAATTAAGCAAAGAAGCCATTATTCTTAATGCTGATTTGATTGATTATATCACATCATCAAATAATTTATTATTACCAATTCCGCTTGGCGCATCATTATCTTTTTTGAACAACAGCGAAATCAACACTTCAAATTTTGATTTTGAAGGAACAAAAACCAGCGGTATAAAACCCAAAAGCGCTTTAATAAATACTGCTTTTATGTATTTAAATGCGCCCTATCTTTGGGGCGGAAAAACTCCTTTTGGAATCGATTGTTCGGGCTTTACCCAAATGGTTTATAAACTAAATGGCTACAAAATACATCGTGACGCATCTCAGCAAGCACTTGACGGAGAACCTTTAAGCTTTATTGAAGAAAGCGAAGCCGGAGATTTGGCCTTTTTTGATAACGACGAAGGAAACATCATCCACGTGGGAATTATTATGGACAATAATTACATCATCCACGCAAGTGGAAAAGTACGTATTGACCGTTTAGACCACTTAGGAATTTACAATCCCGAACTCAATAAACACACTCATAAACTACGTGTTATCAAGAAGATAATTTAATTTCAATCGTTAAGCAATAGTATTTTCTTTTAACTTTTTGATAAACAGCGAAATTGTTGTACATTTACAGCAAATCAGTTGCCTTATGAAAAAAGTAGCACAAAAAACAGCACCTTTTGATACTAAAAGAAGCATTCAAAATGCATCTGGAAAAGTCATATCAATTAGAAAATCTACGCTATATTCTGGTGGAAAAGAATACAGCTGGAGCAATAAACTAGAACGCGTGGGAGTTATCAGATCCGGTATTCCTTATGATTCAATTGAAGAAATTAGCCGCCGATTAAACAATCCTGTAAAATCAGTTTTGGCAATTGTAGGTATTCCTCAAACTACTTACAATAAGAAAAAAAGCGAGCATTTATTACTGGATAGCCGAGATAGCGAATTAGTAATTCTGATCAATGAATTAATAGATTACGGCTTGGAAGTTTTTAACAACGAAGAAGAAAAATTTCAGAGATGGTTAAAAAAACCCAACCTTTCTATTGGCGGAAATACTCCTGAAAACATGCTTGATACTATGACAGGTATAAATGAAGTAAAATTTAGCCTGAACCGTTTAGAATTCGGAAATCTGGCGTAATGATAGTATTCAGGATAGAACGAGAAAAATACCTACCCACTACCCTAACTGGAATTGGCGCATCAATGACCGAAGGTTATCGCTGGAATAGCCTCAACACCCGAATAGTTTATACCGCTGACAGCAGAGCTTTGGCAACGCTTGAAGTTTCGGTACACCTAGATTTAAGCGAAGATTTACCTTTGGACCGTTTTTATGTAGAAATCGAAATCCCCGATGACATTATAATTCAGGAAGTAAATTTAGAAGACTTACCCGAGGTCTGGAACTCAAAACCACCTTCTTTAATCACACAGACTATTGGTGATGATTTTGTATATTATAACGAAGCTGCCATATTAAAAGTCCCAAGTAGTATTGTACCGCAAGAATTCAATTATTTAATCAACCCAAATCATGAAGATGCTTTAAAAATTAAGATTTTAAGCACTAAAAGAATGATATTTGATTCCAGATTAAAACAATAGATAAACACGAATTCACAAATTAATACAGATTAAAAAAAAATTAATCTGCGCAATCAATGACAAAAAATCCGCGATAATCCGTGTTTTCGCTTGCGAATCTGCGTCATCCGCGTGCCAATTCATCACGCACTAACACGTATCACTTTTCTAAATTCCGAAGGACTATTCCCTCTCTGTTTCTTAAAAAATTTATTAAAGTGGCTTTCATCCGTAAAGCCAAATTCATACGCAATTTCATTAATACGTTTATCACTAAACTGCAAACGATGTTCAATCAGTTTCGTTTTATAATTGCTAATATATTGCTGCATCGTTTCGTTAGCATGTTTCTTAAAATAACGACCTAAATACGTATTCGAAATTCCAAAATACTCACTAAGTGATTCCGCTTTAATTCTTTCCGGATAATAAATATTATTCTGGATATATTGCAAAATATCCATCGCTTTCGCTTCGGTACTAATATTGACCTGCTCCGGTAAATACTTCGCAATATTTCTCGCAACGACAATAATTAGTGTATTTACCAATTGCTGAATCAACTCTTTATTATAAACATCCTTATCCTGATGTTCGCGAATAATTGCTTCCACCATTACTTTTACCAAACATTTATCAGCTTGATTCTTCAAAATACAGCCCGGCTGATGATTGGCATTTTGAAGAATATATTCTAAACGCTGAATATTTTCATTTTGCAAACTCGAATTCTTCAAATAAATATCATTAAATCTCAAAAAGAAGAATTCTGTTTTAGTTTCAATTGTAAAATTATGACAATCCTCAGGCGTTAATAAAAACATATGTCCCGCATCATATTCAAAAATATTTTTATTGATACATTGTCTTCCGGTTCCGCCCAAAATATAAACCAATTCAAAAAAATTATGACGATCTCCAACATCCGGATATTCATCCAGAGTTTCAAAAGAAACGGTAAACGGCTCGTATAAATTTTCTTTTTTCATAACACAAATATTTATTTAAAGATGCAAATTTACATAAAAAAGACAAATATATACCATTTATCAATCATAAAAATGGTATAATTTTGCCAAGTGAAATTTAAGATTTAAAATACAACATTATGGAATATAGAAAATTAGGCAATAGCGAACTTCAATTATCAACTATTACATACGGCGCATTTGCCATTGGCGGAAACATGTGGGGCGGAAACGAAAAAGCAGATTCAATCGCATCCATTCATGCTTCAATCGACAACGGCGTTACCACAATCGACACCGCTCCTTTTTACGGATTTGGTTTAAGCGAAGAAATGATTGGCGAAGCTTTAAAAACTCAAGATCGTTCAAAAGTACAATTATTGACAAAATTTGGTTTAGTTTGGGACGGAAGCAATAACGGAAAAGGAGAATTCTTCTTTAATGCAGAAGAAAACGGAAAAGAAATACCAGTTTACAAATACGCTTCAAAAAGCAACATTATCAAAGAAGTAGAAGACAGTTTACAACGTCTGCAAACCGATTATATCGATTTATTGCAAATTCACTGGCCAGACTCCACTACTCCAATTCACGAAACTATGGAGGCATTGGAAACCTTAATAAAACAAGGAAAAATCAGAGCAGCAGGAGTTAGCAATTATAGTGTTTCACAAATTCTGGAAGCACAAAAAACAATCAAATTAGCATCAAATCAGGTTCCGTATAGTATGCTGAACCGTAATATTGAAACCGATTTAATTCCATTGACAATCGCAGAAAACATCGGAATTATCGCTTACAGTCCGATGGAAAGAGGTTTATTAACCGGGAAATATTTTACAGACAGTAAACTAAAAGACAACGATCACAGAAATGGTTATTTTGGTCAGTTCGACCTTCAAAAAGTAAAAACTTTAGTCGAAGAATTGAGTTCTTTGGCAAACGCAAAAAACATTTCGATTTCACAATTGGTATTACGCTGGACGACTTTACAAAAAGGAATCACCATCGTTTTAGCCGGAGCCAGAAACGCAGAGCAAGCCATTTCAAACGCAAAAGCAATGGATTTTGATTTATCACTTTCTGAATTAGATTTTGTTAATCAGGCAATTGCGAAAGTAAAATAATCGCATTTTAAAAATTTAAACACATAGAAACATAGCCAATAGTACTTAAAAAAGGCGTTTCACTAGCATTAACAAACATAGTTTGTAGAATATTGTCATTCCGAGGAACGAGGAATCTTCGCGAGAAACTCTACAAAGATTGGCAATTCACTATGCGGAGTTACTTGTGAAGATTCCTCGTTCCTCGGAATGACAATCTTTGAGAACTGATATCAGAAACTAGCTTCCAAACCTATTTTCTATGTGTTTAAGGATTACTCAACAATAAAAATAATTAGAGTGTGTTCGCCGCGGCGAATCGAGCTTTCGGCTATATCTTTTATGCCTCCCGAAGCCTCGGGACCGGCACAAAAGGATTTCCACTTCTATCCCTCACACTCACGAATTCATAAGAAAACAAGAAAAATGAAGAAAATATTTATCATCAACGGAAGTCAAAATTTCGCACATTCAGGCGGAAAATTCAACCAAACCGTTACCGACTGGACCATCGAGTACTTAACCAACACCAAGCAATTCGAGATTAAAACAACCGACATCAAACAAGATTTTGATCTTGACGAAGAAGTCGAAAAATTCGTTTGGGCAGATGTTGTCGTTTATCACACGCCAGTTTGGTGGTTTCAATTGCCTAATCTTTTCAAAAAATACATCGACGACGTTTTTACAGCCGGACACAACAAAGGAATTTACAAAAGCGACGGAAGAACAAGAACAAATCCCGACATTAATTACGGAACCGGCGGACAATTACACGGACGTAAATACATGCTTACCACAAGTTGGAATGCGCCTGCAACAGCTTTTACACTTCCTGGAGAATTCTTCGAAGAAACATCTGTAGATGACGGAGCGATGTTTGGCTTTCATAAAATGAATAAATTTACAGGTATGGAAAAATTAGACAGTTTCCACTTTCACGACGTTGAAAAAGGTGCAACCGCCGAAAACATTGACATCTTTAAAGAAAATTACACCAAACACTTAGAAAAAACTTTTAACTTCTAACCTTTAACTTTTCACAATTATGATCTCAATTACAGCATTATTTAAAAGCAAAACCGAAAATACAGAACAACTGCAAAGCATGTTAAATCATTTGGTTACCGAAACCAGAAAAGAAGCAGCTTGCGTACGTTACGACCTTCATCATTCTGAAAATGTGTTTATTATTTGGGAAGAATGGCAAGATCAGCCAGGACTTGATATTCATAACAATCAGCCTTATTTATTAGACTTTATCGCTAAAAGCGAAAGTTTAGTTGCAGCACCAATTCAGGTTTACAAAACCGTTCAAATAGCATAATAAATAATTAAAAGATATGAAAGCACTTTTCACAAATACATACGAATCTGATTTTGTAACCACAGAAACAGCAAAACCAACTCCAAAAAAAGGAGAAGTTTTAGTAAAAATACACGCAAGCGGCGTTAACCCAATCGATAACAAAATCAGATTAGGACTTTCGCCTTATGCATCACCAGTTTTGCCAGCCATTTTAGGAACTGATCTTGCCGGCGTTATCGAAGAAATTGGCGAAGGCGTAACAGAATTTAAAGTTGGCGATGAAGTCTACGGACTTGCCGGAGGCGTACTTGGCGTTCAGGGAACTTTAGCCGAATACACCGCCGTTGACGCTGATTTATTGGCCATAAAGCCAAAAAACCTAACCATGAAAGAAGCTGCAGCAGTTCCGCTAGTATTATTGACCGCTTGGGAAGGTTTGATTGACAGAGCGAAAGTACAAAAAGGCGACAAAGTTTTGGTACATGCCGGAGCCGGTGGCGTTGGTCACATGGTCGTTCAGCTTGCTAAAATTTTTGGTGCCGATGTTTATGCAACCGTTTCTTCTCAAAAAGCAGAAATTGTAAAAGGATTTGGAGCAACGCCAATTGATTATAAAACCGAAACCGTAGAAGATTATGTAAACAAATATACAAACGGAAACGGTTTTGATATTATTTACGATACCGTTGGCGGTCAATCTCTTGACGATTCGTTTAAAGCGATTCGTCATTACGGTCAAATTGCAAGTTGTTATGCGTTCGGGACGCATGCTTTGGCAACAAGCTCATTGCGTTCTGCAAGTTTGCATGGTGTTTTTGTTCTGCATCCAATGATTGGTAATGAAAACCGAAAACATCACGGAGATATCCTAAAAGAAACCACAAAATTAATCGAAGAAGGAAAATTAAAACCAATTATCGATCCTAGAAAATTCAATTTAGACAACGCTATGGAAGCACATAAAGCCGTAAGCGACGGTTCTGCAATTGGAAAAATTGTTGTTGATATTGTTTAAGTTTTTTTTGCCACGAATTCACGAATCAACACGAATTTATTTACTCTTGATGCTTTAAAATTAGTGTAAATTCGTGAAATTCGTGGCAAAATTTCTTCTACTTAATTCCGCCAAATGCGCCGAAACACATATTCTTATGTAAAATTTCGACACTTGTAAAACCAACTTTCTTCATCAAATCCAATTGGTAATTCATCGATCTGGGCGTGTCTTCTTTTTCTACATAATCCAAAACTTTCTGGCGATATTCGGCTCCGCCAATTCCTTCCAAATAATCGCCATAACGCTGCCACGTATATTCATTTAATAATTCCGTGTCTTGTGTAATCAAATCCGAAATCATAAAACAGCCTCCTGGTTTTAATAATTTAAATATTTTAGTAAACGTTGTTTCCCAATCCTGGTCATCTCTCAAATGGTGTAAAACGGCTCCAGCCAAAATAATATCAAAATGATTTTCCGGCAAATCGACTTCTCGAATATCGCCTTGCTTTACTTCTGCTTTTCCGTTCGTTTCGTTAGAAACCCTTTCAAAAGCACGATCTAACATTGGCAAACTCAAATCGACCAAAGTACAATTCAAATCCGGAACTTTCGAAAGCATTTTTAAAGTATAATTCCCTGCACCACAGCCAATATCCAGGACATTTTTGGCATTCGGGACAATTCTTTTAGAAGCTTCAGTAATTAATTCTAAAGAAATAGTGGCATCGATCGTTGCCACTTGTCCGGTTTCTAAATTGGAGAATCGTTCGACATCATTATCAAAACGTTCTCTGATTTCTGCAATAGTTGATTTTTTCATAACTTTTTTGTTTTAGGTTTTCACGCAGATTTGGCAGATTGAGCAGATATTTTTCAGTTTAGGATATAAAATAAAAATATATAAATTTAAAAATCATTTTAATCTTTTAATCTGTTGCTAAAAATAATTAATAAAAAAAAATCTGCTCAATCTGCCAAATCTGCGTGAAACATTTTTTTTTCAAAAGTATCTCTTTCATATATACTTCAAAAATACTTATTTTGTCAATTATTAATACTTTATAGGTATTTATGGAATTACGCCACTTGAAATATTTTTTGGCTGTAGCCGAAGAATTAAACTTTACCAAAGCTGCTGAAAAACTATTTATTTCGCAACCGCCTTTAAGCCGACAAATTATCGAACTTGAAGAGGAAATCCAGGCGCGTCTATTTATTAGAAACAATAAAAAAGTCGAACTTACCGAAGCCGGAAAATATTTTGAAAAAGAAGTAAAAGATCTTTTTCAGAATCTGGAACGCATTTCCATCAAAACGAAAAAAATTGCAGAGAATACTTCCGGCGAATTCCGGATTGCGTATATCAGTTCTATATATTCCAGTACAATTTCAGAATTAATAAAACACCTGAAAGAACAATTCCCGTACGTTAATTTCAAACTCTTTGAAGTTTCCACAACCAAACAAATCGCTGCTCTGGAACAAGGGAAAATTGAGTTGGGCATTATTCGTTCACCTATAAAATCTCCAAAAATAAAATCGCAATTGTGGTTTCAGGATGGATTTTCAGTTGTTTATAATAAGCGTTTAATCCAAATTAATTCTGAAAAGGAAATTCCGAATTTAAAAGACGAAACCTTTGTATTTTTCAATAAAGATTACGCGCCACATTATCATGAGGTTTTACTGGAACTTTGTGCTTTTTATGGCTTTACGCCGAAAGTGGTTCATGAATCGAACAATATTAATTCTATTGTACAATTAGTTAAAAACGGATTGGGGATTTCGATTGTTCCATCTAATATTACCAAGAATAATCAGGATCCGGAAATAGGTTTTATCGAATTAAAAAAAGTTAATTTATATACAGATGTTTCTTTAATTACTTCAAAAGAAGATGATTCTGAAATAACAAAATCAGCCGTTGAATTTTTGTTAAAAAAAGGATAGACACGAATTCACGAATTTCTTTTTTAGTTTACGCATAGATTTTAAAAAATAAAAATTCGTGAATTCGTGGCTGAAAAAAAGTTACAATTTATCACACCTAAATTCCTTACCAGAACCAACTTTTAAATACCTTAGCGGATTGTTATATTATATAAAAAAATCAATAAAATGGCGGAGCAATCTTCAATTCAGTGTCCAAATTGTGGAACTACAATCGATGTAAATGATATTTTAAAACATCAATTGGAAGATAGTATCCGTAAAGAATTTCAGCAAAAGGCAACTGCACAAGCCAAAGAATTGGAACTTAAAAACGAGCAATTCGAAAAAGCAAAAGCTGATTTTGAAGCCAAAAAGAAACAGGAAAATGAACTTTTTGCCGAACGTTTAGAACGTGAGAAAAAAGTAGCCGAAAAAGAAATTACCGAAAAAGTAAAAACCAAACTCGACGAAGAAAATAAAGATCGTTTAACATTAATGGAAAAAGAACTTTCCGAAAAATCAGAAAAACTTCGTGAGCTTAATAAAATGACAGGCGAAATTGCGAAACTCCAACGTGAAAAACTGGAAATGAAAGAAGCAATTGAAGCTCAGGCCCAAAAACAGCTTAATGAGACTTTGATTCTGGAACGTGATAAAATCCGTAAACAGGAAGAAGAAAAAAACGAGCTTAAAATAAAAGAATACCAAAAACAATCTGACGATCAAAAAAAGCTGATCGAAGAAATGAAACGCAAGCAGGAACAAGGTTCTATGCAATTGCAAGGCGAAGTAATGGAATTAGCGATTGAAGAATGGCTGGCCAATAATTTCCCACTTGATAGTATTGATGAAGTCAAAAAAGGCGCAAATGGTGCCGATTGCCTTCAGATTGTAAATACACGTGAACTTCAAAATTGCGGTTCGATTTATTACGAAAGCAAACGTACAAAAGCGTTTCAACCTGCGTGGATTGAGAAATTCAAAAACGATATCAGAACCAAAAGAGCCAATATTGGTGTTTTGGTAACCGAAGTAATGCCCGCCGGAATGGACCGAATGGGAATGCGCGACGGCATCTGGATTTGTACTTATGAAGAATTTAAAGGTTTGAGTGCCGTTTTACGTCAATCCTTAATTCAGGTGAGTCAGGCGGTTCAGGCACAGGAAAACAAAGGCGATAAAATGTCGATGTTGTATGATTTTTTGACCAGTAATGAATTTCGTTTACAAATTGAAGGCATTGTTGAAGGCTTCACACAAATGCAAGGCGATCTTGATGCCGAAAAAAGAGCGATGCAAAGAATCTGGAAACAGCGTGAAAAACAAATTGAAAAAGTAGTTCATAATACGTTAGGAATGTACGGTTCGATTCGTGGTATTGCCGGAAATGCGGTTCAGACTGTTCGGGCTCTCGAACTTGATTTTATTGAGGATAAACAAGAAGATGAACCGAAAGAACTGTTATAATTAGTACATGAAAATGGGACGCGGATGACGCGGATTCCGCTATGCGAAAACGCAGATTGAGCGGATTTTTGTCATTCACAAAAAAAGGCTTCGCAATTAAACGAAGCCTTTGATTTTTAGTTCTTTTTTAAAACCATTGTTGGTCCAAACTGATTTGAAAGTAAAAGCGTATTACCAGAAATCGAATATTCTGTAGTCGTTTTTAACAACTTCATAAACTCATCTTCTTTTTTTGAAGGTTCACATTTTTTTCCTTCAGAAGTAACATTCAAAAACTGAATTTGTCCTGATCCTTTCGAAAGTAAATTGCCTTTAATAGCGTTGCATCCTGCAAAACCTGTAAAAGTTGACGCTGTTATTGCAACATTTGGAACGTATTTCTGAAAATCAATTTCAACAACTCTCTTTCCGTTCAACTCACTTAAAATCCAGGTTTGCTGTAATTTCTTTTCAATTGATTTTGAATCAACTACAGAATTTGCATCTTTCGCAGATTTACATCCGTAAGTTAAAGACACAGCGATAAATAACATTAAAATCCTTTTCATGTAATAATTAAATTTGTAAGTTTTATGTTGCAAATTTATTTTTACATTATATCTTCGATTACAATCAAAAATTATTTTTAAACCATTTTAAGACATTTTTTAAGGCATAAAAGTTAATCTACTTTCCTAAAAACCAACAATTTCCCTGACGGATTTGATAATATTAATCTATTGTCTCCTATAGAATATGTTGTGACGCTTTGAAGTGCTTTTGTAAATTCACCTTCCTTATTTCCCGGTGCGCAGGCCATCAGTGTAGAAATAACTTTTGAGAAACGAAGCAAATCTTTCTCATAAAAAATAGAGCCGCTGATAGCATTACAGCCGCCAAATCCCATAAATTTATTTTCTGCAGAATTAATTTCGATTCTTGGTAATTCTCTTTGAAAATCGGTTACAAAAACTTTAAAGCCATTTAATTCTTCCAAAACCCATATATCATGTAAACGGTAATCTGTATTATATTTTCCGCAGCCGCTTAGCTTTTTGGTTTCTAATTCGGAGTTGTTTTTAATTTCGACCGTAACTTTATAAGGAGAAATCACGCCAGACATCGAATCCTGACAATCCAACTGCTGGATTGTAATGGTTGCCGTCGAATTTTCATTGCTTACTTTGTACATTTTTACATTGGCATCCATTGCTTTTACAGCTTCAACAGAAGGAAATATAAGTTTTTCTTTTCCCGGAATTAAAGAAGTGAAAATAATTTCATCAATTCCCATTTTTATTGCCCAAAAAGGCTCATTCCCAGTCGCTTTAAAATAATATTTCATCTCATCTTCCTGAGTTCCATATTCAGAAGTAGTTTTTGCATCCGAAGTTTTACCGGTCATAGATTTACAACCAACCAACAATAAAAGTATTAGGAAAACCGAAAGTGTATTTTTCATAACGATTGTATTAAGAATAATTATTTATCGTAAAACATATATAAAATTCTTATGAATTTACGACAATTTTTTGAAATTCTTATTTAGAATGTTTTCAAATTTTAAATAATTTCTATTACAATAATTCGCTTGAAACGCACACTACGTAAAAGATTACGACAAAATACGTAATTATTTCAAAGATATCATACTTAAAAAAACAATATGAATACGTATTTTTATAAGTATAAATACTTATATTTGCGTAGTAATACTTAATTAAAGAAATCATGATTAGAGTAATAGTAGTTGGAAACGGCATGGTTGGTTATAAATTTTGCGAAAAATTCATTGCAAAATCAGGACAGGAAAAGTATCAGATTACCGTTTTTGGTGAAGAACCAAGGCGCGCTTACGACAGGGTTCATTTAAGTGAATATTTTGGAGGAAAAACAGCAGACGATTTATCGCTATCGACCAGTGAATGGTACGCAGAAAACAATATTACGCTCAATACTTCTGAATTAATTACAGATATTAATCGCGAAGAAAAGACAATACATACACATTTAGAAAAAACACATACTTACGATTACTTAGTTTTGGCAACTGGATCTTCGGCTTTTGTACCGCCAATTGACGGTGTAGAAAAAGAAGGTGTTTTTGTTTACAGAACTATTGAAGATTTGGATGCAATTATGGCCTACGCCAAAAAAATAAAACAAAAAGGCGCGACTGAAGCGGCGGTTTTAGGCGGAGGATTATTAGGTCTTGAAGCGGCAAAAGCTGTTCGTGATTTAGGATTAAATCCGCATGTGGTAGAATTTGCTCCGCGTTTGATGCCGAGACAATTAGACAAAGGCGCGAGCGATATGCTGCAATCTAAAATAGAGGAATTAAACATTCGTATTCACTTAAACAAAGCCACACAATATATCGACGGAAATGAATGCATTACGGGAATGATGTTTGCAGATGACGAATTGTTAAAAGTGGACATGTTGGTTATTTCTGCCGGAATTAAACCTCGTGACGAACTTGCTCGTGTTTCCGGACTTGAAGTTGGCTTGCGAGGCGGTGTTGTGGTAAACAATCAAATGCAAACGTCTGATCCTTATATTTTTGCGATTGGGGAAGTAGCGCTTTATAACCAAAATATTTACGGACTTGTTGCGCCGGGTTACGAAATGGCCGATGTTGCCGCAGAGCAAATCTTAAAGGGGACAAAAACCATGAGAGAGACCATCGATATGTCGACGCAGTTGAAATTAATTGGTGTTGAAGTAGCGAGTTTTGGTGATCCTTTTGTGGAAAATAATGATGTAACGGCAATTATTTACGAGAATAAATTAAGCGGAATTTATAAAAGAATCAACGTTACTAAAGATTCCAAAACTTTATTAGGCGGAATTTTAGTGGGAGATTCAAGTGATTATAATTCTCTATTTCAGATTTACAGCAACGCTATGGCTTTGCCAAAAAATCCCGAAGATTTAATTTTAGGTTCACGCGACGGTTCTGAAGGTTCAAGCTTAGGAAGTGTGATGGATTTACCAGACACTGCCGTAATTTGTTCTTGCGAAAATGTGACTAAAGGCGCAATTTGCTGTTCGCTTTTAGATGAAACCTGTTCTAATTTTTCGGATGTTGTCAAACATACCAAAGCAACTTCGGGTTGTGGAGGCTGTAAACCAATGGTTTCTGATTTGGTAAAAGCCACACAAAAATCATTAGGAAAAGAAGTAAAAGATGTTATTTGCGAGCATTTTAGTTATACGCGTCAGGAATTATTTGATTTGGTGAAAATCAATAAATATGAGAATTTTTACGAAGTTATTGATCATCACGGCAAAGGCGACGGCTGCGAAGTTTGCAAACCTGTTGTGGCTTCGATTTTCTCCAGTATTTATAATGATACTGCAAATAAGCATGTTACAACGCAAGATACAAACGACAGATTTTTGGCTAACATTCAACGAAACGGAACGTATTCTGTTGTGCCAAGAGTTGCCGGCGGAGAAATTACTGCCGAAAAATTAATCGTAATTGGAGAAGTTGCCAAACAATTTGATTTATATACTAAAATTACAGGCGCTCAACGTGTCGATTTATTCGGAGCGCATTTGAGTGATTTACCAAAAATATGGAAAATATTAATTGACAATGGTTTTGAAAGTGGTCACGCTTACGGAAAATCGCTTCGTGCCGTAAAAAGCTGTGTCGGAAATGCGTGGTGTCGTTACGGAATGGATGACAGCGCCGGATTTGCCATTCAACTTGAAAACAGATACAAAGGAATTCGTTCTCCGCATAAATTAAAAGGTGGTGTTTCGGCCTGCATTCGCGAATGCGCTGAAGCCCGCGGAAAAGATTTCGGATTAATCGCAGTTGAAGGCGGATGGAATTTATACATCGCCGGAAACGGTGGTGCAAACCCAAAACACGCTGTTTTACTGGCTGAAAAAATTGATAAAGAAACGGTTATTAAATATTTGGATCGCTTTTTAATGTATTATATCCGTACTGCTGGTCCACTGGTTCGAACTGCAACCTGGTTAGAAAAACTCGATGGAGGTTTAGATTATCTGAAAGAAGTAATTATTGAAGATAGTTTAGGAATTTGCGAAACCTTAGAAGCTGAAATGCAGACTTTGGTCAATACTTTTGAATGTGAATGGAAACAGGTTCTGGAAAAACCAAGATTGTTAAAACGCTTCAATCATTTTGTAAATTCTGACGAGAAAGATGATAATGTTGTTTTTGTTCCGTTACGAGATCAAAAAGCGCCAAAAGCCTGGTCATAAAACTTTATAAATATTTTTTTAAACACATAGAAACATAGCTTATAGAAGTTGATATTCACTTAGTATAACACACATAGCTTTCAAAGATTTTTAATTTTTAATTAAATAATCAGCTCCAAAAAAAAGAAAAAAATATCACAAACGTTTGCTGTTCTCTTACCCTCTTTTTTACTGCGCCATCAAACTCTCTTGATTGTAAAAAGAGGGATAAGAAACAGGAAACTAAAATTTAAGTCAAATGGAAGAAATATTAAATCAATACGAAACTGTGCATCCAAACGATGCAACAATTTGGTTTAAAGCCGGAAAAACAGAAGATTTTCCAACGAATCGCGGCGGCTGCATCAAATACAAAAACAAACAAATTGCGATTTTTAATTTTGCACGCCGCAACGAATGGTATGCTTGTCAGAATGCTTGTCCGCATAAAATGGAAATGGTTTTGGCAAGAGGAATGACAGGATCTACAGATGATATTCCGAAAATTGCGTGCCCGATGCATAAGAAAACTTTTTCGCTTGTTGATGGCTCTAACTTAAATGGCGACGATTTTAAAATTGCGACGTACCCGATTAAAGTTATTGAAAATGAAGTTTTTGTTGGGTTTGTCGATTAATCTAACTGACGCTTTGATACAAATATTTTTTTGCCAAAGATTATAGAATTAAAAAAATGTTTCACGCAGATTTTGCAGATTGAGCAGATTTAAAAAATAAAATAATCTACATTGATTATTTATAAATTTCTTCAAAAAAAAATCTGCTCAATCTGCAAAATCGGCGTGAAAAAAAAATAACAACGTATATCAATAATGTATTCTTATCGTTTGAAGATATTACAGTAACGAGTTAATTCTGTATATTTGAAAATCTATTATCTTACCAACAATGACAACACCTTTTCAAAAAGCAAGCGAGTGGATTGATGCCGAAAATGCTCAGGATCCGAATATCGAAATTGATCAAAATATCGAATATCCGAAGGAATTATTGTATTCTAACAGGATGTACGAAAGGTTGATGCAATTTGAACCTGAAGCTTCAGAAGAAATACAGATTGCTTCGAAAGCACAACATATTTGCCGATGGAAAGTCGCTCGCGAATCCTACCCAATGGATCGTGTGGGTTATTTGAGATGGAGAGAAGAACTTAAAAAATTTCACGCTGCAACTACTGCCGAAATCTTAGAAAAAGCCGGATATTCTCCCGAATTTATAGATCGTGTTTCTTTTTTAATCGAAAAGAAATTACTGAAAAAAGATGCCGAAACTCAATTACTGGAAGATGTAATTTGTCTGGTATTTTTAGAATATTATTTAGATCCTTTTGTGCACAAACACGATGACGAAAAACTAAAAAATATCATCAAAAAAACCTGGGACAAAATGTCTGAAAAAGGACATCAGGAAGCTTTAAAAATCAACTATTCTGAAGAAAATTTAAACTTAATAAAAGCATCTTTGGGATTGTAATTTGATTTTTTATGATAAAAAAAAGCAATCAGGAAGCTGCAGATAAAATCACGTTCAAAAATTTACGCCGTCTGTATTTTTTTGCACTTCTTACTATTGCCCTAACTATAATTGTAAGTCAGATTTTAGTTCAATACAATCTAAATCAGCAATTAAGCGATTCTAAAATTATCAATATTTCCGGGAAGCAAAGAATGCTGAGCCAGAAAATCGTCAAAGAAGTTTTGATTTTGAATTATGTTGCTGATACGGCTCAAAAACATGAAATTTCTCATTTAAAAAATGTTTTGGCACTTTGGAAAACCAATCAGAATGCTTTAGAAAATGGCAGCGATAGTTTGGCTTTTCCAAAAGAAAAAAGCGAAACTTTATCTCGATTATATTCGGATATAAAACCAAGTTTTACTTCAATTGTAAAAGCAACCGATTTATTTCTGTTGAATCTAGAACAGAAAAATAATGTATCCGAAAATCAAAAACTGATACAAACAATTCTAAAAAATGAAGGTGTTTTTCTTTCGAAAATGAATCAAATTGTAACGCAATATGATCTTGAAGCGCATGAAAAGGTTACGGAACAGCGCAAGATAGAATATTGGATTTTTGCTTTTACTTTATTTGTTTTGCTTTTGGAATTTTTCTTCATTTTTAAACCTACGAGCAAAAAAATCGAAACATTGATTACCAAGCTTTTATCTTCTGAAAAGAAGGCTTTAAAACTGGCTTACGATACTGAAATTATCAGCGAAATCAAGGAAAACTCTGTAAAAGAATTAAAATCTCTGAATTATGCCATGGAAAATACGCTGCTTTATTGCCGTATTGCGCCCGATGGTTCGATTATTCATATTGGAGAAAAATTTGCAAAACTCATTAATTACACCAAGTTTTCATCCCATAAAAAATTCTCGGAAGTTTTAACGACTGATGAAAAAGAACAGCTTAATATTGATCGTATTATTTTTGAGAAACAGCGAAGCGGCTGGCAAGGCGAAATTAAAATTATCAATAAAGAATCACAAACGATTTGGCTCGATTTATCAATGGTTCCGGTAACGATTAAAAAAGACGAACTGGAACTTTTAGTTGTTTGTTTTAATATTACGGAACGCAAAAAAGCACAGCGCGAAGTCGAACGTTTGAATATTGAAAACAGCACGGAAAAAATCAATCAACAGAAGATTATTTCAAGCAAAATTGTTGAAAATCAGGAAAACGAACAAAACAGAATCGCCAAGGAAATTCATGACGGAATCGGTCAAATGCTTACCGGATTAAAATTTAGCCTAGAAAGCATCAACTTAGAAGACAAAGAAAAATCGGCTCAAAAAATAGAATATTTAAAGAAATTATCGCTTGATATTATCAAAGGTGTTCGCACGGCAACTTTTAACCTGATGCCTCCGGAATTGAGCGATCACGGCATTGTTTCTTCTCTTTCGAAACTTACGCAGGAACTTTCTAAACTTACCGGAAAAGAAATTCTGTTTTATAATAAAACCGATTTCAATCAGCGTTTAGACTCTTTAATCGAAATCAATATTTATCGACTTACGCAGGAAGCGATTAACAACGCCATAAAATACGCTGAATCATCGCATATCATTGTGCAGCTTTCTCATAGCGAAACTTTACTAAGTATTATTATTGATGATAACGGGAAAGGTTTTGATGTAAATGCGGTAGATAAAAAACGCAACAGCGAATCCGGAATGGGACTTTTATTCATGAAGGAAAGAATTCAATACATTAACGGACGCGTTTTTATTAAATCGATTCCGGGTGAAGGAACGAGGATTACTTTTAATATTCCGATCTGAAAATTAGATAATTAGATAATGTGCCAATTAGATAATTTACACGCAGACCTTTGTCAAAGTTTGAAACTTTGACAAAGGTTTACACAATCTTGTCAGACTGAGCGAAGTCGAAGTCCCGCACAAAATGTTGCCAATCTTTGTCGAGCTGCTAGTGAGATCTCTCCTGCGTAGAGATGACAAAAACACGATGAAATTATTTAGAAAATAGACAAAAGTCTACAGGCAATTTTCTAATTATCTAATTGCCACATTATCTAATTAAACTCATTTTCTAATTAACACATTAACGAATTGTTACATTTTCTCATCATTACATTATCTAATTATCAAATTGACATATTCTCTAATTCAAAAATTACGTATCTTAGCGACATCTTTATAGATGAATATACGTAAAAGTTGAGAATTAAAATTAAGTAAATGATGAGTAATAGTATTCGAGTTGTTCTGGCTGATGATCATGTATTTGTAAGAGATGGAATAAAATCTTTACTGGAAAACGAAGCAAACATTGAGGTTGTGGGCGAAGCTATTGATGGCGCAGATGCTCTTGAAGTGGTCGCTGCGAGCAAACCTGATTTACTTATAGTAGATATTCGTATGCCTAACTTAACGGGTATCGAAGTAGTAGAAAACCTTAGAAACGAAAATAATAACGTAAAGATTATCATGCTTTCGATGCATGAATCGGAAGAATATGTATTGAAATCTATAAAAGCCGGAGCCGATGGTTATTTACTAAAAGGTTCCAGCAAAGAAGAATTCCTGAAAGCTTTGCATACTGTCGCTGCTGGCGGAAAGTATTTTAGCGGTGATATTTCTTCGATATTAATTAGTCAGTTAACCAATAACTCAACTTCATTAGAACCTAAACAAAATTTAGGCGAAGAAATGATGATTACCAAAAGAGAAAAGGAAATCCTGACGCTTTTGTTATCCGGAAAAGGCAACAAAGAAATCGCCGAAGCGCTTGAAATCAGCAAACGTACTGCCGAAGTGCACCGTTTTAACCTGATGAAAAAGCTAAAAGTGAAGAACTTAATGGAACTTTCGAACAAAGCGACTGAATATTCACTTTTGTAAATGCTTCATGAAAAAGTTAATAAAGTTTACTCTAATAATTTTTATTTTTACCTTTAAAATATATTCTCAAAATTATTCTTCCGATAGAAAAAACTGGAAATACTTCACTTTAAAACAAGAAACAACCGTCTCGGTAATTGATCACATACCTACAGCTACTCTTTGCGGTACATTCGCTTTTGCATCAATTACAATAGTAAAGACTGAAGATGGAGGTATTTTCCGTGTTCTTAACTTATGTAATTCTAAAACTTATACCATTAATCAAATTATAAAAATAATTCCAAATTCAACCCCTTCATTTGATGTAATGTTGCCTTCTAAATATGATAAAACTAATGAAGCTAAAGAAGTTATTCCGCCATTAGACTATGACAAAACAGTTTTAAAGACTACTTGGGCAATTATAAATGAGTAAATTAATATTTAGTAAACGTTTTAGAATATCTTTATTCTGTTTAAAAGATAAAAAGAACCTTTTAAAAATAGTATTTTCATAAAATAGAGAATCAATTTTGTGATGTTGGTAAATCTACTTAGGTAAATAAAAATACTTAGAATTAAATTACGTATTAATACTTATAAGTATTTACATTTGGTAAAACAAATCTAAGTACTTATGGAAAATACAAACTCTTTATCGCAATCACACAAGATTTTATTTTTGAATACTTTGGCCTTCACCGTATGTTTTGCTTGTTGGACATTGAACGGTGTATTGGTAACCTTTTTGGTTGACAATGGTATTTTCAATTGGAGCGTTGTGCAAGTGGGCTGGTTATTAGGAATTCCTATTTTAACAGGTTCAATTATGCGTTTGCCAATTGGAATTTTAACCGATAAATTTGGCGGGAAATACGTTTTTTCACTTTTACTCCTCCTCTCTTCTATTCCGTTATTCTTATTGCCTTACGCTGATAGCTTTGTAACGTTTGCAATCTTAAGTTTTTTGTTTGGAATGGTCGGAACAAGTTTTGCTGTCGGAATTGGATATACTTCAATTTGGTATCCAAAAGAATGGCAGGGACGTGCTTTGGGAATTTTCGGAATGGGAAATGCCGGAGCTGCAATAACTACTTTTTTAGCTCCTTCTTTACTAAATCATTTTTCTGTAGATGATCCACAAAATGGCTGGAAAATACTTCCTGTAATTTATGCTGTTGCTTTGGTTATTATTGGTCTTGCGTTTTTAATTTTTGCCAAAAATAAAAAATTAGAAAACGATACCAGAACAGTTTCAGAAATGCTTCAATCTTTAAAATGTGCCCGCGTCTGGCGATTTGGAGCTTATTATTTCCTCGTTTTCGGATGTTTTGTGGCGTATTCACAATGGCTTTTGCCGAATTTCATGAACGTTTATCAAACCAGTCTGGTTATGGGCGGATTGTTTGCCACTTTATTTAGTTTACCTTCTGGCGTTATTCGTGCTTTTGGCGGTTATTTATCTGATAAATTTGGCGCACGAAAAGTAATGTATTGGGTTTTGAGTTCTTCTGTTATTTTAAGCGCATTATTAATGATTCCGAAAATGGAAATCACGACAACCGGACCCGGAGTTTTGGCTTCAAAAAAAGGAACTATAACTGCTGTTTCTGATAAAAGTATTAAAATTGGAGAAACTAATTTTCCTATTGCACAAAAAAAAGATAACGAATCTCAAAGCGCTATTTTCCCAACCAAAACTTCCTGGCAGCAAGTTGTAGTTAATGAAAATCAATCGGTTAAGAAAAAAGAACTTTTAGCTAAAGGAATTACTGTCATTAAATTTGATGCCAATATGTGGGTTTTTCTGGTTTTAGTAATTCTAATTGGAATCTCATGGGGAATTGGAAAAGCAGCGGTTTACAAACATATTCCGGAATATTTCCCTAAAGATGTTGGCGTTGTTGGCGGAATGGTTGGAATGATTGGCGGATTGGGCGGTTTTTTTGGACCAATTATTTTTAGTTATCTGCTTACCGCAACCGGAATCTGGTCCAGTTCCTGGATCTTTATCTTAGTGTTTTCGGCTATTTGTTTGATTTGGATGCATTATACCATAACAAAAATCATGAATGAAAAGCAGCCCATTTTATCTAAAGTAATTGATAGACAGTAATATAACACAAAATGATTAAAAAAATCTTAAAATTGTATGATTTTTATCACAAATTAAAACCTTTTATTGATTTAAATTTGCGCCATATTAAACAAACCAGTTATGAAAAAAATTAAACTAATTGCTTTATTACTTTTAGGAATAATCAGTGTTCACGTTGAAGCGCAGGAGCTAGACGTAAATTTACAAATCAGGCCACGTTTTGAATATAGAAATGGTTACAAAACCCTTTTGCCGGAAGGTCAGGAAGGAACTTCTCAAATATCGCAGCGTTCCCGTTTGAATTTTAATTATAAACAAGATGAGTTAACCGTAAAATTAACTTTTCAAAATACCAGAACCTGGGGCGATGTTCCTACAGCGACAGTTGCAGACAAAAACGGTGTTGCTGTTTTTGAAGCGTGGGCACAATATAATTTAACCAAAGAATGGAGTGCGAGAATGGGGCGTCAGGTGCTTTCGTACGATAATCAGCGTATTATGGGCGAAATGGACTGGGCGCAGCAAGGGCAAAGTCACGACGCTTTGATGGTCTCTTTTCATCCAGAAAATCATCAGTTAGATTTGGGTGCTGCTTACAATTCAACTGCCGAAAATACTTTTCAGACACCTTATACTGTAGCCAATTACAAAGCGATGCAATACGCCTGGTATCATACCACTTTTGATAAATTAGGCGCAAGTTTATTAGTACTCAATACGGGTTATGAATATGCAAATGCCGATGCAAAATTATTAGTAGATTACAAACAAACTTTTGGGACTTACTTAACTTATAAAACTGGAAAAATCGACAGTAATTTAAGTTTATACGGTCAAACCGGAAAAAGTACAGACAGACAAGTTAGCGCCTGGAATGCGGCATTAAACTTTGGATATGCTATAAATGACTCTTTTAAAGCTGGTTTAGGTTATGAATTTCTATCAGGAAAAGCTACAAATGACGGAAGCACGGTTATTAAATCATTCAATCCAATTTTTGGGACCAATCATGGCTTTAATGGTTATATGGATTATTTTTATGTTGGAAATCATTTAAACAGCGTTGGTTTGCAAGACGCTTTCTTAAAACTGAATTACAATGTAAACAAATGGCAATTTGCTTTGATTCCGCATGTATTTCTAGCTGCTGCTGATGTTGTTACGCCTCTTAACGAAAAACTTGATTCGTATTTAGGAACTGAGGTTGATTTTAGCGCCGGATATAACTTCAAAAAAGACATTACACTTACCGGAGGATATTCTCAAATGTTTGGCTCTAAAACCTTGGAATTTATAAAAACCGGAGATGCCGGCCACACGAACAATTGGGCCTGGTTAATGATTTCTGTAAATCCTAGAATTTTTAGCTGGAAAAAATAGTTTATCTTCAAATTTCACCCTTATATTTTACCCTTTTCCTATTTCGGAAAAGGGTAATTTTTTTTTACTTACTAAAAACTTGTTTTATACTTTAATTAGTTATATTTGAATCGAATACGAACCCCAATTCTATCCATATGAAACAATTTTTAAAACTATCAATGTTAACTTTCATTGTTACTCAATCTGGTATTGCCCAAAAATACAATGATGACCTAATTTCAAAAAATTCAGAAATAAATTTTGCGAAAACACAAAAAAGAGGAATCAAAAAAAGTAACATTATTTACTATGTAGAAAATGACTTACAAACAGTATCAGCCTACAAAAACAATAAATTAAAATGGCAAACCAATGTCATTTCCGTTTGCGGAAAACCAAAAGTTGGAGAAGCGCAAATAAGATATGTAGGTTATAATACCGATAAACTTCTTATCGTTATTGGCAAACACAACTTTGCAGAAGTTGACATCACTAGCGGTAAAACAAAATTTGTAGGTTAAGATAAAAAGCTGCAAATTTAATGCTTCGCAAGCCTAAATATCATGTCCAAAATTATAGCTTTATTATTTCTGTTTTTTCTTTGCACAAATTCTTATTCGCAAGATCAATTAAATTTGTACAGAGAAATTTACAAAACTTCTGATTCCCTGAAAAAAAGCGGACATATTTTGGATATTGATAAAGAGGTTTTTGAAGAAGTAAAAAAACTTGATGAACAACATCCTTCAAAATACTTTGAAAGGGCAACAGCTTATTTAGAAAAATCTAAATTTAATGAAGCTTCTTTTTTATATTTTTTGGGTTTAATGCGATACAAATATTACAATTCGGCAAATCCGGATTATCAGGAAGGCAATGACATTGCAGTATTTGCTTCGCTTAAAAAAGTTCTGGGCGAACCAGTGAATATGTATTTGAAAACTGACATTGACAATTTTATTTCTGTAGTAAAAACGGCAACAGATTATTATAACGAAAATGATTTTGCCTTTTTTCGGAAATCTGAAAATCCGGAAAAATATGATATTCAATTGAATTTATGCCTAAAATTAAAAACTCAATTAGAAAATAATAAAGAAAAATATACTAATCTCTGGAATGCAGAAATTAAAAAAATGAAAGTAACTTTAAACAAAATTTAATTACGCCTAAATCAGGTATAAAAATTTTGTTTAAAACTTCTTTCAATGAAAATCATCGCTTGGAATTGCAACATGGCATTCAGAAAAAAAGCCGAATTTATTCTGGCTTACAATCCTGATATTGCTGTAATTTCTGAGTGTGAAAATCCCGAAAAACTAAAATTTTTAAGTCAAACAAAAGTGCCGGCAGATATTCTTTGGCACGGCACAAACCCGCACAAAGGTCTTGGTGTTTTTTCATACAGCGACTACAGATTTCGATTGCTCGAATGTCATAATCCAAACTTCAAAAATATTTTGCCAATTGAAGTAACTGGCGGAAAAATCGATTTTACCTTATTTGCAATCTGGGCAAATAATCCCCAGGATAAAGACGGACAATATGTTACCCAAGTCTGGAAAGCGATTAATTATTATGAAAATCTAATTAAAGAAGACAAAACGATTTTAATTGGAGATTTCAACAGCAATACGATTTGGGACAAACCACGTCGCGAAGGAAATCACTCAACGGTTGTAACCCGACTCGAATCTAAAAAGATCTACAGTACCTATCATAAATACTACAACCAAATTCAGGGCAAAGAACAGCATCCAACTTTGTACTTGTATCGTCACGAAAACAAGCCTTATCATCTTGATTATTGTTTTGCTTCGAATGATTTTATAGAAACATTAGAAAGTGTCGAAGTGGGAAGTTATCAGGATTGGACTTTGCACAGCGACCACAAACCTTTAATAATTAATTTTAATATATAACAATGAACAACAACTGGACCGAAAGGTGGAACGACCGCTACAGCAATGAAGAATTTGCTTATGGCGAAGAACCCAACAATTATTTTAAAGAACAAATAGAAAAACTAAACCCCGGAACGATTCTTTTTCCTGCCGAAGGCGAAGGTCGAAACGCTGTTTTTGCCGCAAAATTAGGCTGGAAAGTTGCTGCTTTTGACATTAGTGAAGAAGGAAAAAACAAAGCCTTAAAACTTGCCGAAGCACATAATGTTTCAATTGATTATCAGGTTGGAGAATTAGAAACCCTAAATTATCATGCCGAACAATTTGATGTTATTGCATTGATTTACGCTCATTTTCCTGCGGAAATCAAATCGGCAATTCACAAAACATTAGAAACTTATTTGCGCCCAGACGGAATCATTATTTTCGAAGCTTTTAGCAAAAAACACTTAGAATATCTGGCCATAAACGATAAAGTTGGCGGGCCAAAAGATATTGAATCCTTATTTTCTATTGAAGAAATTCAGGCAGATTTTCCTAATTATGAAATCATTCAGTTAGAAGAAAAAGAAATCGAATTGAACGAAGGTTTATTCCATAACGGAAAAGGTTCTGTGATTCGATTTGTTGGAAAGAAAAAATAAATTACCTCACAATTAAGTGGAGACGCACGGCGCAAATGTCATTAAGTTAAGCTTTTTTGTACAATTTTTTTCTTGGCAAAATCGTAATCGCGAAACTTCTAAAGCCAAGTTTTTTCTCATTTTATGTCATTTCGACGAAGGAGAAATCTCCGCAAGTAGCTCTGCAACGAAGTTCAATCTTTGGCGAGCTTCTCTCGGAGATTTCTCCTTCGTCGAAATGACAAACCAGACGAAAACATTCTTATGAAAACGAGTGCCCTAGCCCCGATAGAAGTGGAAATCCTTTTATTTTTTTCTTTAAAAAAATAAAAGATTGAAACGGATAGCGGGATTAGCTCCTGAAAAAATGTTTTATCATAGAAATTGAAATAACAAATAAGTATGCTTAAGTATTACTTTTCAACATACGGAGCATTTCTACGATCTGCATCTAAATATCTCTATTGCTATTATATCCAAAATAAAATTTCAAAAATTACGTATTTATACGTAAAAATACTTATTTTTGTTTACACCAATATACGTGAATTATTTAATTGCTAAGTAAATTCATAAATAGTATTCAAAAACGAGTTGTAATGCAAAATACCAAAATCAAAACTACCTGTTCGTATTGTGGCGTTGGCTGCGGAATTATCGTAACTAATGATGCTAAAAACGGTGTGATGGTAACGGGCGACAAAGATCATCCGGTCAACAAAGGAATGTTGTGTTCTAAAGGAATGAATTTGCATTACGTAGTCAATGATACTTCTGACCGAATTTTATATCCTGAAATGCGCGGCAGTAAATCTTATCCGCTCGAGCGTGTAAGTTGGGATACTGCACTTGATCGCGCGGCAGCCGTTTTTACTTCTATCATCAAAAAACATGGTCCGGATAGCGTAGGTTTTTATATTTCAGGTCAATGTTTGACCGAGGAATATTATCTGGTCAATAAACTCGTAAAAGGTTTTTTGAAAACCAATAATATTGATACCAATTCCAGACTTTGTATGAGTTCTGCCGTTGTGGGATATAAAAAGACTTTTGGAGAAGACTCTGTTCCAATAGCTTATGACGATATCGAATTGGCGGATACTTTCCTGATTACAGGTGCAAATCCGGCTTGGTGCCATCCTATTTTATTCAGAAGAATTGAGAAGCATAAAGAGAAAAATCCCAAAATAAAAATCATTGTCGTCGATCCAAGACGAACCGATACGGCTGCTTTCGCCGATTTGCATTTGCAGATTCTTCCAGGATCTGATATTATTTTATATCATGCGATTGCCAAACGCATTATTGAAAAAGGCTACGTAGATCATGATTTTGTAAAAAATAATGCCGAAAATTTCAAACAATATAAAGATTTAGTTTTAAGCACATCTTTCGAAAAAGCTTCTAAACTTTGTGGTATTTCGGTAAACGATATTAAGCTTGCCGCTGATATTATTGGCAAAGCCAAAGGATTTATTTCGCTTTGGGCAATGGGATTAAATCAAAGTGCTGTTGGCGTTGATAAAAATACGGCTTTACTGAATTTATCTTTATTAACAGGACAAATCGGAAAACCGGGTTCGGGACCATTTTCATTAACCGGACAACCCAACGCAATGGGCGGACGCGAAGTTGGCGGAATGGCGACACTTTTGGCGGCTCACAAAGACATTGCAAATCCGGAACATCGTAAAGAGGTTGCAGACTTTTGGGGCGTTAATGAAATCTCAGATAAACCGGGTTTAACGGCAACCGAAATGTTTGAAGCTCTGGAATCTGGAAAAATGAAAGCGGTCTGGATTATCTGTACCAATCCAATGGTAAGTTTACCGGATTCCCGCAGGATCGAAAAAGCATTGCAAAATGCCAAATTTGTTGTTGTTCAGGATATTTCGCATAATGCGGATACTTCAAAATACGCCGATTTATTATTACCAGCCGCCGGTTGGTTAGAAAAAGAAGGAACGATGACCAATTCTGAACGTCGGATTTCGTATTTACCAAAAGGAATCAATGCGCCTGGAGAAGCACTTCCGGATATTGAAATTTTAATTCGCTTTGCAAAAAAAATGAATTTCAACGGTTTCAATTTCAATAATGCCGAAGAGATTTACAAAGAGCATTGTGCACTGACCAAAAATACCAATATTGATATTTCGTTCTTAAATTATCATCGCTTAAAAACCGAAGGCACTTTTCAGTGGCCTGTTCCTGATTACGGACATCCGGGAACTCCTCGCCTTTTTACGGATAAAAAATTTTATACGCCTTCGCAAAAAGCAATCTTCAATTTACCAACAGCTATTGAAAATACATCAGAACAGCCTAGTCCGCAATTTCCTTTTATCTTAACAACAGGAAGGGTTCGCGATCAATGGCACACAATGACCAAAACCGGAAAAGTATCGAGATTAATGACACATACGCCAAGTCCGGTTTTAGAAATAAACCCAATTGATGCTTATAAAAATGATATTAAAAATGGTGATATTATTGTTGTTTCGAGTAAAAACGGAGAAGTTCGGGTAAAAGCAAAAGTCACAGATTCTATCAAAGAAAAAGTAGTTTTTCTGCCGATGCATTGGGGAAAACAACTCGAAAATGATTTAAACAGAACCAATAATTTAACCAACACGGTTGTCGATCCGGTTTCTAAAGAGCCTGATTTTAAATACACAACAGTTGCGATTACCAAATATGTAAAACCTTTTCAGAAAATTGCCATTATTGGTGCAGGAGCAGCCTCTTTTAGGTTTATTCAAAATTATCGGGAGTTTAATTCGACAGATGAAATTATTGTTTTTTCGAATGAAGTAAATCCGTTTTACAATCGCGTTTTGCTTCCGGAATATATGACGGGTGAATTTACATGGGAACAATTATTAAAAGTGAAAGATGGCGAAACTTTAAATAAGCTGAAAATTACCATGAAAGCCGGCGTTGCAATTGATAAAATAAATGCAAAAGAAAAAACAATTACAGATAGTCTGGGCGAAATTCATACTTACGATTCCTTAATAATGGCAACCGGAAGCCGTCCGTTTGTGCCGGAAAACGCACAGCTTCATCTTCCGGGCCGTTTTACGGTAAGACGAAAAGAAGATGCCGATCGTTTAAAAAAACATCTTGACAGCACGAATCTACCTCATGAAGAACAACACGTTGTCATTATTGGCGGCGGTTTATTAGGTTTGGAATTGGCTGCTGCCTTAAAACATAAAAAAGTAAAAACGACCATTATTCAAAGGGCTTCTCGTTTGATGGAACGTCAATTAGACCGAATTTCGAGTAAATTATTGGCAGAAGAAGTTCAGCTTCGTGATATTCAGATTTATTTTGATAATGAAGTAAGTACTGTTTTTGAAACCGATAATCCTAATGAACTGGAAATCGCTCTTAAAAGCGGCCGAATTATCACGGCAAATGCTATTGTGTATACGATTGGAACAATTCCGAATATTGAAATTGCACGCGAAACGGGACTTTCCTGCGGTCGTGGCGTAAAAGTAAATCAATATTTGCAATCCTCGAATCCTGATATTTATGCTATTGGAGAAATAGCCGAATTCGAAAACAAATTATTCGGAATCACTTCTGCCGCGGAAGAACAGGCAAATATTCTGGCTAACTTTTTGGCTGGAGATATTAGCAGTTATTACAAAGGTTCTATTTTGATGAATATCCTAAAACTGGAAGATATTAATTTGTGCAGTATTGGCGATCTTACTATTCCTGAAAACGATGATTCATACGAGGAAATTGTTTTTGCCGACTTGAAAAAACGGTATTACAAAAAATGTATTGTGAAAGATGATTTGCTTGTTGGAGCGATTTTAATGGGAGATAAAAATGAGTTTGCCGAGTTTAAAACCATGATCGAAAGCAAAATCGAATTATCAGATAAACGAAATACATTATTACGAGGAAGCTCGAATGCAAAACCTGTTCTAGGGAAATTAGTTTGTTCCTGCAGTCAGGTTGGAGCTGGAAATATAGAAGAAGCGATTAAAAGCGGTGTGAATGATTTTACTGATTTATGTAAAAATACGGGCGCAGGATTAGGTTGCGGAAGTTGTAAAACAGAGGTAAAAGAGATTTTAGCGAAGTGTAAGGTTTAAAATTTTGTTTTAGGTTACTTTACTTTGAGCATAAATTTTTTACCGCAAAGTTCGCAAAGTTTTTTCGCAAAGTTTCGCAAAGGTCTGGATTTGTAAAGTTGTTTTCTATCGAAAAAAGTTCGCAAAGCTATACTTAAAAAAATTGCTCAAGCTTTGTGAACTTTGACTACCTATTAAACAAAACTTAAAAAAATCTTTGCGAAACTTTGCGAAAAAACTTTGTGAACTTTGCGGTTAAACGAACACAATCCAATAACCTGACCCGAGGCTGAAAGCCGAAAAGGCGAAGCAAACAAAACAAACCTGAAACTTGAAACAAAAATAGAGAATGGAACTAACAAGATTAATAGTAAAAGGAGGCGTTATTTCGCCGGGAGAACTTCGAGAAGTGGTCAATATGGCAATGGATCAGGGTTTAGATTCGATTTCATTTGGTTCCAGACAGGATATTATTTTCCCGAAAGGGTTAAAATCTTTAGATAAAGAAAAAATTGGTAAACATCATTTTGTTTTTCCTAATGAAAAAAGCGGTAATAATATCGTTTCTTCTTATGTTTCAACTGATATTTTCAGAAATACCAATTGGCTTACGGGAAACAAATTTTTATATATTTTAGAGCAGTTTAAAGAACAGCCAAAACTGAAAGTCAACATTAACGATCCTAAGCAACAATTGGTTCCGTTGTTTACGGGGCATTTAAATTTTATTGCTTCAGAACATGAAGATTATTGGTATTTGTACATTCGTTTGCCAAAATGGGAACGCATGGAAGTGTATCCGGTTTTGATTTATAGCTGGGATATTGCTGCTTTTTATTATGAAATCGAGAAAATCGCAGCCGAAGAATCCTATGGAATTGACATGATTTTTAGTCTGGTTAGTGATGCTTTAGACACCAATAACAGAACGATTGACAAGCCTTTGAATATTCCGTTTTATCCATTTCCGTATTATGAAGGGATGAACCGAATGGGAATTGATCAATATTGGCTGGGTTTATACTGGAGAAATAATCTGTACAATTTAGATTTCCTGAAGGAAATGTGCGATTTGTGTTTTGACTGCAAAATTGGAAAAATATGTATAACGCCCTGGAAATCATTTATTATAAAAGGAATTCCGAAGGATCGAAAACTGGAATGGGAAAAATTCCTTGGCAAAAAAGGAATTAATGTACGACATTCTTTATTGGAATTAAACTGGCATTTACCGGTTGCAATGGAATGGGCTTTGAATCTTAAAACTTTTTTGGTCCGAACGCTGGATCAATTTGATATTAGCACTTACGGACTAACTTTTGGAATATCTGAGTACAATCGCGACGGACATTATTTTACGTCGATTGTTGTTGAAAAAAATGATTTGCCGAAAGATCTGGAATCTATCAAAATCAGGGATACTTATAATGTTTTGTTTGCAAAGAATTTTGATCCAAATACAAGAGAATATTTAGTTAATTCTCAGGATATTGACAAACTGGAATTGCCAACAATATTGATTGAATTAAGTCGAAAATATTTCGAAGAACTCGGAAATTCTATTCCGGAAGCGATAGAAAATCCACAGAAAAAAGAAAAAACGCAATTGGATATTTACCAATGTCAGGAATGTTTAACACTTTATAAGTCTGAATATGGAGATGAAAATCAGGGAATTCCAAAAGGCATTTCATTCACTGATTTACCTGAAAGTTATTGTTGCTCTTTGTGTGAAGCACCAAAAAGCAACTTTAAGGTTCTGGAAATTGCAGCAAATTAATAACTTCTACTTCACTTAGCCTGATGTTACAATATGCGGACTAGAATTATGAAGCTTTTTTTGTATTTATTTTTTAATGCATTAAAAAACAGGCAATAATTATTACTATCAATCCCATTTTTTCGTCGGTGGAATTGTTAAGAGATTTCAATTTTTAAAATCCGGTAAAAACTTAATATGTTAAAAATAAACAGTTTAACCTTAAATTGTGTATAAAAACTTAACATTGGGAGACTTGTTTTATGATTATCTTTACTTAACTATAAGTTAACAATTTAGTTACACTGTAAAAGATATCTCATCTAAAAGCACATTTAATATGGAAAACAAGACCGAAGAAACCAATCCGGAGAAAATTGATTCACCAAAAACTGAAAATGTTCAGCCAGCTACAGAAAATACAAAAGCTGCAAATACACCTGCGACAAAAGTACCTGTTCGTAAAGCACCGGTAAAAGCAACACCAACTGCTGCAACTACTGCAAAACCTGCTGCAAAAGCACCTACAGCACCAACAACCAGCCCAAAACCACCGGTTAGAAAACCTGTTGCAAAAAAAGTATTGACTCCGGCTGCTAAACCAGAAGAACAAAAAACTCCAGTTAATAATGCTATTGTTACTGAACCTAAAGAAGAAGATACAACTAAAGTAGTTAAAGCTGAGAAAGCTCCTAAAGATAAATCCAATAAAAAAGCCAAAAAAGTGAAAGACAAAGACAAGGACAAAGAGAAAAAGAAATTAGCTAAGAAAAAAGAAAAAGCTAAAAACGACAAAAAGAAAGAAAAAGCTAAAAAAGCAAAACAAAAAGCTGCTGCTAAGAAAAAAGAAAAAGCGAAAAAAGCTAAGGACAAGGCAAAAGCTAAAAAAATAGCAAAAAAGAAAGCAAAGTCTCAAAAAAAGGCAAAAGCTAAAAAGAAAAAATAATATTAAGGAAGGTTTGACTTATAGTTGAACCTTTTTTTATGCGCTGGTCTTTGCGATTTCTATGATAAAACCAAATCTTTTTGATAAAAGGTTTGGTTTTTTATTACCGCAAAAACTCGATGTATTATTTTGTTTCTAACAGCATTTAAAACACTCATTTTATTTTTTCCTTCTGCAACTTTTCTTTTATAGTACACCCGTAAGTCATTATCTAATCGTATTGCACTCATTGCTGCCATATGAAGAATAGCTTTTAATGCTTTATCTGCCAGCATGGATACTCCGGGTCTTCTTTTTAAAGATGTTCCGGATTGAAAATCAAAAGGTACAACACCACTATAGCAAGCCATTTTTCTTGGATCTTTTATAGTTGTAAATCCTTCTGTTTTTGATAGTAATGTCCATGATAAAATCTTACCTACTCCAGGAACTGATTTTATCAGTTTTTGCTGTTTGTTAAGTTTTTCATCACTAGTTATAATTTTCTCAATATCGGCTTCTATAATCTTAATTTGGACTTCTATACTTTTAATAAGTTTCATATTTAAGCTTAATAATTGCTTATCCAGGCTAATGGTTTTCATTAATTTATAATCATATTGCTGAACAGTTAATTGCTTTTTCATTTTTATTCTTAAAGCTCTTTCTGTCAGTAGTATTTTTATCTTTTTAATTGATTCAGGACAAGGCTTCCATTGTGTCATTTCCTGATAATTTTTTTCGATAAAATTGCAGATACGAAGTGAATCAATTTTATCATTTTTGCCTCTTGTAAGACCAATGCTCTTTTTAAGATGCAAAGGAGATATTACATAAACTTTAAAGTTAAGGTTTTCAAGTACTTCATATAGATTCCAATTATATCTACCCGTATTTTCCATTGCCAGAATTACATTATCTGCCGTGTACTTTTTTAAAAAGCGCTTAATAACCGAAGCTTTATTTTCAATAGAAAAATAACTTACAACCTCTTCTTTAATGCAGATATCTAAAGTCTTACTGCTAATGTCGATGCCAATAATAATGTTTTTCATAACTTTGTTTTTACGATTTAACAAAATGATTTGAGAAATTCATCATAAGCTCAACTCCTTAATAACGGGTCTCTAGCCCAAATTTCTATCTGAGTCTTTGATGAAGAGGAAGCGAAAGTCTTAATCGCAAAATGAGTCACAAGCTCGGAGGAACGAATAGTGTACTTTGGCTTCCTTTCTCAATCATAAATTTAGTCAATTTTCAAAAAAACAAATCTAAAGGAGGAACGAAGCAATCTCACTAAATTATTCTATAACTTCTGTGTAATCCCTACGGGATATTTACGCTGGTTTGATATTATTTTCTACCGACATTTAACTCCTAACGGAGTATTTGCAGATATTTAAATGTTAAAAAAAAAAATACATTTACTTTTACTAATTATAAACCCCAGGAGGTATACCTCGTAGAGGTTAAATGTCGGTAGAAAAAAACAATGTATACCGCAAATTTGTCGCATAGCGACTACACCTTCCAAAAACATTTAATCATAGCAAATGAGATTGCTTCGTTCCTCGCAATGATAAGATTGTGGGCAATTATCTTTGATTGTGCAAAGGCTTCGACTTCGCTCAGCCAGACAACAAGTATGTCATCCTGAGCGAAGCCGAAGTGCTATCCCCCAATGGCAATCATACTGCGATTATCAAAGTGAAGTGCCGGATCATCCATTTCTTCGATGGTAACCATTCCGGCCCGAACTTTCTTTTTATTTTTGATAGATTCTGAAATCAAATTCGTGATTGATTCACCATTTCTTAAAGGCGTGAGCAAATCAGTTTCAGCATTCGAGAAAAGGCAATTTTTAATTTTACCGTTTGCCGTCAGGCGGATTCTGTTGCAGCCATCACAAAACGGATTTGTAATCGAACTGATGATTCCGAAATCTCCCTTAAAACCTTTTATTTTATACGTTCTGGCCGTGAAGTTTTTTTCGTCTTCTAATTTCTGAATTTCTTCAGATGAAAAAGAAGTTTTTAATTGCGATAAAATCTCTTTTTGCGAAACCATTTTGCTTCTGTCCCACTCGTTTCCGGCAAAAGGCATAAACTCAATAAACCTAACTGAAATGGGTAACAATCGGGTTAATTTAATAAAATCTATAATTTCATTATCATTAAAACCTTTCATCAAAACAACATTTACTTTTACCGTAAAATCATGCTCTAAAAGCAAATGCAGATTATCAACTACTTTTTCAAACTGATTTCTAAGTGTTATCGAATGAAATTTAGATGCCACCAGAGTATCTAAACTCAAATTGATTTTTTTAATATTTGACTGCTTTAAAACATCGATATGACGATCAATTAAAATTCCGTTTGTAGTAATTGAAAGTGAAATATTTAAAGTTGATAATTTCGAAATAATCTCCGGAAAATCTTTTCTTAATAAAGGTTCTCCGCCTGTTAATCTAATTTTATCCACACCATTTTCTACGAAAGTCTCAGCTAATGCAAAAATCTCTTCGGCCGTCATTAAGCTGGCTTTTGGAGACAGCGCAATTCCGTCTGCAGGCATGCAATATGTACAACGCAAATTGCATTTCTCCAGTAACGAAATACGCAAATAATTGTGTTTTCGCCCAAAATCATCCGTTAAAATGGTTTTAGAGGGTATCATGATTTTTTCCTTTTAAAATATGAAAAACGTGCATTACATGCGGAAAAACAGCATCCATAGATTCTCTGGCTCCGTTTGTTGATCCCGGCAAAGCCAAAACCAGACTTTTTCCTAATGTTCCTGCAACGGTTCTTGATAACATGGCGTACGGCATTCTTTGTTGTCCGTAATTCCGAATAGCTTCTTCGATTCCCGGAATTCTGCTTTCCAGCAATGGCGACAAAGCTTCGGGCGTAACATCTCTTGGTGATAATCCGGTTCCTCCGGTAAAAATAACCAACTGATTTTCTTCGGCGAAAGCCCTCGTTTTTTCCTGAATAATGTCAATTTCATCAGGAATAATTTCATAATGTGAAGTTTCAACTCCGTAAGAAGTTAATTTTTCAACAATGATTTTTCCGGAACGATCTTCTTTTTCGCCTGCAAAAATCGAATCTGAACACACAAAAACAGCAGCTTTAATTGTGTTTGGAAATTTATTTTTGAAAGAAGATTTTCCGCCTTCTTTATTCACTAATTTAATGGTCGAAATTTCGATTTCCTTGTCAATCGGTTTCAACATATCGTACATCGTCAACGCTACAATTGAAGCTCCGTGCATGGCCTCGACCTCAACTCCGGTTTTGTAAACGGTTTTTACATTAAAAATAATCTCAATTGTCAAACCTTCAATTTTGTATTCTACAGAAGTAAATTCAATTGGAATTGGATGACAATCCGGAATTGATAAATGCGTGTTTTTAACCGCAAATAATCCGGCTGTTTTTGCCATTTCAAATACATTTCCTTTCGGAACTAAATTATTCACCACGGCATCAATCGTCTCTTGTTTACTAACTTTGACAATGGCTGTTGCTGTTGCAGCTCTTAAAGTGCTTATTTTATGCGTAATATCTACCATTATATTTTGTTAGGTATTTTGTTTCCAGGTGAATGTATCGTTTTCAAACATTTCTTTACCAAAAATGGGCACATCTGTTTTTATCCAGTTGACAATGGCTTCTGTTGCTTCATAAACTTGTTTACGCCGCGTCGCCGAAACAAATACAAACAGGCAAATTTCACCTGCTTTTACAATTCCTAAACTGTGATAAATATGCATACAAGTCAAATCAAATTTAGCGAATGCTTTTTCCCGAATCGCATGCAAAGCTTCGTTCGCCATATCGGTATAAGCCGAATAATCGATCGCGACAACTGTATTATCATGAATAACATCGGCACGAACCTGTCCCAGAAAAATATTGTGTGCACCAATCGTGTGTTTTGACTGGTGTTTGGCAATAGATTCGGCTATAAATTCAGGAGAAATTGGTCCTTCTACAAATACATTTTTACTCATTGATTTTTTATTTTTTTTGCCACAGATTAAAAGATTAAAATGATTTTTAAAAGTTTGATATCGATTTGTTTGCCACGAATTACACAAATTTACACTAATTTAAAAATGATAATTAATTCGTGAAAATTTGTGTAATTATTGGCAGAAAAAAATCATTGTAATCTGTGAAATCTGTGGCTATATTTTTATTTTTTCTTTTAATAACTGTTTCATTGCCAAAGCTCCGCCGGTTATACTTTTTACCTTTTTGAATTCTTTTTTCTGAAGTAATTCAACTCCAATTTTGCTTCTGATTCCGGATTGACAAAAAACATAAATCATTTGGTTTTTATCTAATTTTTCTATTTCTATTTCGTTTTCTAAATCCGTTAACGGAATCTGAATTCCATTTTTGAAATTAATTTTCGGAAGTTCATCTTCATTCCTGACATCCAAAAAAAGAACCTCATCAGAATCTATTTTATTTAAAATTTCTTCTGCCTTAATTTCTTCAATTTGATTTTCAGTATTATTATACTTTTTCTCAAATATCTCTTTATTTATTGAAACAGTTGTATTCTTCTCAAAATCATACTTTTGCTGTTCATTATTTAAAACATTATAAACCAGTATTTTACCACTTAACACCTCTCCTATTTCCAGAATCATTTTGATGACTTCGTTTGCCTGAAGCATTCCGATTATTCCAACTGAAATTCCGATAACTCCTGCATCTTCGCAACTTAAAGATTGAGTATTTTCATCGGGAAACAAACAGCTGTAAGTTGGTCCGTTTTGATAATTAAAAACTGAAACCTGACCCTGAAATCTAAAAATAGATCCATAAACCATTGGTTTATTTGTAATTATACAAGCGTCGTTTATGAGATATTTTATGGCAATATTATCTGTTGCATCAACAATTATATCGTAGTTTTCAAATAACGAAATTGCATTTTTTGCTGATAATTTTTCCGTAATTGTATTTACTTTTACAAGAGGATTTAATTCAGAAATTATCAGTTTAGCTTCCTCTGCTTTGTATTTACCTACAGCTGAACTTTTATAAATTACCTGCCGATGCAAATTTGAAATCTCAATCACATCATCATCTACAATTCCGATTTCACCAACGCCAGCCGCAGCCAGATAAGGCAATACAGCAGAACCTAAACCGCCAGCGCCGATAATTAAAACCTTGGCTTTTGTTAGTTTTTGCTGTCCGGATTCTCCAATTTCCGAAAGAATCATTTGTCGGTTATAACGTTCTGTTGTATTCATGAATTTTATTTTTATCCTCCGGCAAAAGGAGGCAATAAAGCGACAATATCACTTGTTTCTAACTTGTAATCTGTTGCTTTTGGTACTATTTTCTGGTTGATTGCCACACTAAATGAAAGCGATTCGAATTGGTATTTTTCTTCTAAATTCCGCAATAATTCCTGCAGGGAAATATCAGAATAGGACACTTTTTCGAAAGCACATTTTGTTTTCTCGGCGACAGCTCCAAAATATTTTATTTCAATCATTATTTTAAATTTAAATTCTGAAAAATAAACTCATCTTCAAAATGTTCCTGAAAATAAGACGTTAATCTTGACGTATTTTTTACTACTTCTCCAATCACAATAATTGCCGGAGACGAAATCTTATTTTCAGCTACTAATTTAGCAATTGTACTTATAGTACCAACCACTTTTTGTTCTGTATTTTTTGTTCCGTTTTGGATGATTGCAATTGGTAAATCGTCTGTTCTGTTTTCTTTATAAATCGAAATAATTTCATCTAATTTATGCATTCCCATTAAGACAACTACCGTCGCGGCTGATTTTGAAGCCAAACGAACATCTTTAGACAATTCGTGATTAGAAGTTGTTCCTGTAATTACCCAAAAACTTTCGGCAATCTGGCGCTGCGTTAAACTAATTCCAACCGAAGCCGGAACGCCTAAAGCGGATGAAATTCCCGGAACAATTTCGGTTTCTAAACCAAATTTTTCAACGTATTCAATCTCTTCACTTCCTCTTCCAAAAATAAAAGGATCACCGCCTTTTAAACGCACAACATGTCCGTAGCGATTTGCCATTGAAACAATCAATTCGTTTATCTGATCCTGCGTATACGCATGGCATCCTAAACGTTTGCCTACAAAAACAATTTCTGCTTTTGTCGCATATTGTAACAATTCTTCATTGACTAATGCGTCGTACAAAACAACATCGGCATTTTCTAAAGCCTTGATTGCCTTTAATGTAATCAATTCAACATCTCCGGGACCAGCGCCTACAATTGTCAATCTTGGGGTTTTTAAGTCTTTCATAGTATTAACTTAAATTGATATTCAGGTCGTTTAATTCGTCAACCGAATTAATATTGCTTAAATAAAAGTTTTCACTTTCTTCTATCGTAATGATTTGATGCGGAATTTTCGCTATTAAATCCATTACTTTTAACTCATCTTTATCAATTGCTTCTTTGATAACAGAAACTATTTTTTTAGAATAAATTCCGATTAACGGATGCATTCTGCTTTCTGTGGCAAAAATCGTAATTTCAGCTTCCTGATTGTGTTTCGAAATTAATTCCGATAATAATTCGGTTGAAATTAATGGAATATCACAACTCAAAATCAAATTAAATTCGGTTTCAGAATTTGTCAAAGCCGTATAAATTCCGCCCAAAGGTCCTTTATCTGTAATCGTATCCGGAATTTTATCATAAGGCAGATAATCATATTCTTTATTGGCCGTTATTAATTTTATTTTACCTGTTACAGGCAAAATTGCCTTTATAATATGTTCAATAAATGGTTTATTCTGAAACAGAACTAGTCCTTTCTCTGACTGCATTCGGGAACTTTTTCCTCCGCAAAGAATAAAAACTGTTAGTGCTTTCATGATTTTTTTTGTTTCAGGTTTTCTTTGTTTCAGGTTTTCTTTGTTTCAGGTTTTCTTTGTTTCAGGTTTTACTCCACACTCCAACGGTTGAAACCGTTGGCTATGTTTTATATAGCATCGTTTTTATACTCATTTTCAATCATGGCCAAGGTTTCAACCTTGGGACGCATTGTTAAGCATTTTTTTAATTTACGGAAAAATCAATTTTATACTTGCCATTAAAATTACAGCTCCCAAAACCATTTTTAATGTTTTATTCGAAAAATAACCGCTTCCGTAAAATCCGCCTAAAACGCCGCCTACAACGGCAATCGGAACCAAATAAAAACTTTCTGCCGGGATTGTTTTTCCTCCCAAAAAGAAACCCAGCATTCCTGCAAATGAATTCACAAAAATAAATAAACTTGATATTGCAGCCGATTCTTTTATTGATGCCCATCCTAAAAATAATAAAATAGGACTTAGAATAATTCCGCCGCCAATACCTAACATTCCAGACAATAATCCGATGATAAAACCGATCGCTAATGCAAAAGGCAACTTTATCTGAACTGCTTCTTTTTCTTTAAAATTAAATATTCCAAACAATCTTAACGCTGCAAAAACCAATACAGCGCCTAAAATAATTTTATAAATCGCATTATCTAAAGTTATAAATCCACCAATAAAAGCCGCAGGAACCGATGCAATTGCAAACGGATAAAACAACTTTGGTTTAAAATAATTCTGTCTGTAATAAAACAAAAACGAAATACTCGAAACAAATAAATTCAACAACAAAGCCGACGGTTTCATAATCGCAACCGGAAAAGCAAAAATCGTCATCAAAGCTAAATATCCCGATGCCCCACCGTGCCCAACACTTGAATATAAAAAAGCAATTACGATTAAAGCAAAGCTGAATAATAAGATGTTTTCGGAGGTAAGTAAATTCATTTCTAGTTTATTATTCGATTCTTATTCCTATTTCATTTAAAAAGTCAGTACATAAAAACTCCACATTTTCATTTCCATCTATTTTGGGAATTGAAATAAAAACTATAGGCTCTTTATTTTCCAATTCACTTAAAACTATCCATTGATTATCTTTCCAAATTGAAATTGCGTTAAGGCTATCCGACTCTACATCATATTCTGCACTTCCATAGATTTCAGAACCTTTTATTTTAAGAGTAATTGTTGGATTAAACATTTCTCTTGTCACGTTATCAGTATCAATAATTGGTCTTTGCCATGTTTCATCTTGTTCTTCATTATCTTCTTCATCTATTGCCCATTCCCAAATTGGATTTCTTAACACATCATCTAAAGTAATATCCTCCAGTGATTTTGCTTTTCCTGTTTTATAATTCATTTTTTATTTGGTTTCATGTTATGCTGTGTGTTTAAATTTACATACTGCATTTCAGTATTTATTTTTCAATTATCTAATTATCTAATTTTCAAATTATCTAATTCTAATTTATTGGCAACAACGTTACTTGTTCTCCTTTTTTTAAAGTCTCTTTATCATTCGGAACAATTAATAAACTATTTGCTATGGCAAAAGTATTTAGCATTGCTGAGCTTTGTCCTTCTAAAATCGTAACATTTGTTTCGTCATATAATGCTTTTAAAAATAGTGTTTTTCCGGTTGTATTGGTAAATACTGAATTTAATTTTCGGACTATTTTTGGCAAATGTGTATCTGCAAATCCCATTTTGTTCTTGATCGCAGGATAAACGTAAATATAAAAATTAGCTAATGATGATGCTGGATTTCCCGGCAAAGCAAAAACCAGAGTTTCATTTTTTGATCCAAAGAACATTGGTTTACCTGGTTTTTGATTGATTTTATAAAATAATTCTTCAACTCCATTAGCCAGCAGCGCTTCTTTTACAAAATCATAATCTCCAACAGAAATTCCACCCGAAATTAAAACGATATCATGTTTCTTTAGAATTTCTTTTAACGCTTTTTTGGTTGCTTTAAGATTGTCTTTTACTTTGAAAACCTTCGTTTTTTTAATTCCGAGGGTTTGAAGCGCTGCCTGCAACATTACCGAATTACTTTCGTAAATTTTTCCTTTTGGTAATTTCCTGCCTGGTTTTACTAATTCATTTCCCGTAACTAAAATGGCAACTTTTGGCTTTTTATATACTTCAATTTCTGTAATTCCCAAACAGGCCAAAAATCCAATTGCCGCTGGTGTAATTAGAGTATTTGCTTCAAAAACTATTTCTTCTTTTTGAATTTGCTGGCCTTTTGCCCTAACATTTGTAAACTGTTCCGGCATTCTGGTAATAAGAATCGATTTTTCATTTGCCATTACATGTTCCTGCATCACCACAGTATCAGCATCATTTGGTACAAAAGCACCTGTAAAAATGCGAACTGCTTCATTCTCTTTCAGTTTTATATCAGAATGATCTCCGGCTTGTGAAATGCTTATTACATCATATTGATGTTTTTCGCTGTGAATAAAAGCATAACCATCCATGGCCGATTGGCGAAAAGGCGGCATGTTGATTGGGGAATAAACCGTTTCTGCCAAAACGCAGCCTAGTGCCTTACTAATGGCTATTTTTTGAATTGGCATTTTTGTGCTATTCTCTGCAATAATTGATAATGCTTGTTCAACCTGGATCATGTTTGCTATTTTATATGCCGCAAAAAATACTTATTACAAATATAAGTATTTTTACGTAGTTTAAATCATTGGTAATCTAAAATTTTAAAAGATTATAAATTTAAGCTTAATTCTTTTAATTCTTTCAGAAAAAATAATCAAATAGCTTTTACAGGATATTTAAATTGAGAAATCTCAAATTATTTCTTTCTGAAATTTCCCTGAGGCAAATAATATAGCCACGAAAAACCAATAAAAAACAAAATAGCAGATGCAATAAAAGCGGGCAATAATATTTCTTTGTTATTATCCAGTGCATTATTTAAGGAAGCATATAACAGCCAAATTTGAATACTGACGTTTAATATTAAGATAAAAATAAGTGTCGAAAGTATGTTATTCAGCTTATTGGGATTTGCCCGGTTCTGGCTTCTTCTAAAAGTACTCATAGCAATTGATTTAAAATTATTCTAACTTTCTTTTTCCGGAATTATCGCTTTTACAAAAACGGCATCATCTTTAAAAAACACTTCTAACTGGGGCAATGCTCTTGGCGGCGGCCCGGCAATTACGTCTCCGGTCATGGCATCAAATGATCCTTCGTGACACGGACAATGGATAATTCCGGTTCCGGGTTTATAAAAAACAGAACAGGATAAATGGGTGCATTTTTGTTCGTATGCCCTGAAATCCCCACTTTCGAGATGTATTAAAATATACGGGATTTTGCTTCCTTCAATTACAAAACCTCTTGTTCCTCCTACCGGAATTTCTTCTTTATTACAAATAAAATGCTCGCCCTGAACACCTTCTTTTGGCAATAAATAAGCTTTTGCAGCAACAAAGCCACTCCCGACCATTAATCCTCCCGAAACAAAAGTCAGGAATTTAGCAAAATCACGTCGGCTGACTTGTGTTGATTCTTGTTTTTTTATCGGGAAATCTTTTTTCCAGTTTTGATTTAAATTATCTTCTTTTGACATCGATTCCGGATTTAATATATTCTTAATTCATTACTGCCTTTTGGCATCATAATATTTACTTTCGTTTTTACGGTTTCCTGTCCGAAAATAAAAGTATTAATTGGTGAACTGTTTGGTCTCATTTCTTCAATTTGTTCTCTTGTGCCATAAAATAAAGCTCCGCTGGGACAAACTGTTGCGCACATTGGCTTTTTACCAACGCTGGTTCTGTCATAACACATGGTGCATTTCATCATCAAATCATATTCTTCCATTTTTTTAGGAACCCCAAACGGGCACGCCATTACACAGTTTGAGCAGCCAATACATCTTTCGGTATTTGCGGTATGAACCACGCCAAATTCGTCTTGCGAAATTGCATCGGCAGGGCAAACATTAGCACAAACCGGATCTTCGCAATGCATACAAACCTGCACAGTGGTTTGAATTGTCGATGAACGTTCCACATAATTTACGCTAATCAGCGATTCCTGCCCGTTGGTTTCGCATTCTGCACAAGCCATTTCACAGGCTTTACAGCCAATACAGCGTTGCAGATCTACAAAAAACTCTTCATTTCTATTAAAATTAGTCAAGTTCATATTGTCATTTTTTTATAGATTAAACACTTGCATATGCATCTGATTCCTTAGATGGCGGTGCAATTTCTCCTAACGGATCTAATAAACAGGCGCAAACTTTAAATTCAGGTATTTTTGAAATTGGATCTAATGTTCCGGGCGTTAACAGATTTACGGATTTGGCTCCGGGCCAATGGTACGGAATAAATACGGTGTCTTTCCGGATCGTCTCAACAATATTCGCCGGAAAAACGCCTTCTCCTCTTCGGGTTACAACCCTAACTAATTCGCGTTGTTTGATATTATATTTAGCGGCAAGTTCAGGATGAATTTCTAATAATGGTTCAGGAAACTGATCGACCAGTTTACCAATTCGTCTGGTTTGGGTTCCGCTTAAATATTGAGAAACCACACGTCCTGTTGTTAATGTTATTGGATATTTATCATCTGTAACTTCACCAGGAAGTTTATACGGAGCCGGATTAAAATGCGCTTTCTTGTCTGGAGTTGCAAATACTTTGTCTTCCCATAATCTTGGAGTTCCCGGATGATCGTCTGTTGGACAAGGCCAAAAAACGCCCATATTATCTTCTACTTTTTTATAGGATATTCCAAAATAATCGGCAGTTCCGCCTTTAGAAGCGATGCGAAGTTCATTAAAAATCGCTTCACTGTTTTCATAGGTGAATTTATCTTCTTCGCCTAATCTTTTTGCAATTTCTAGTATTATTGAAGTATCTGTTCTGGCATCTCCGGGAGGCGTTACAGCCTGACGAATCCGGATAACGCGTCCTTCTGCAGATGTTGTTGTTCCTTCTTCTTCTTCCTGTAAAGAACCCGCCAGAATAATATCCGCATGACGGGCAGTTTCATTCATAAAGAAATCGATACAGACATAAAACTCTAATTTTTCAAGTGCTGATCTTACGTAATTACTATTCGGTAACGAAACCAAGGGATTAAAACAAATCGAAAGTAATCCTTTTATTTCTCCTCTATGAATGGCTTCAATAATTTCATAAGCCGTCAGTCCTTTTCCGGGTAAATCCTTTTCATCAATTCCCCAAACTCCCGAAATATATTTGCGGTGTTCCGGATTTTCAATATCTCTATTTCCCGGTAACTGGTCACATTTATGTCCGTGTTCTCTTCCACCCTGACCGTTTCCTTGTCCGGTTATGGTTCCGTATCCGCAATATGGTCGTCCAATTCTTCCGGTTGCCAGAACAAGATTGATACAGCCTACTACATTATCAACACCTTTTGAGTGATGTTCGATTCCGCGTGCGTGAAGCAAAAAGCTTGTTTTGGCTTTGCCCCATAATTCTGCAGCTTCTTTGATTTTATTTTTTTCAATTCCGGTCACTTCTTCTGCCCATTCTAAAGTATAGTCTTTTACGGCATCAATTGTCTCCTGAAAACCAGATGTATAATTGTCTATAAAATCGTGATCGAGCATATCATGATCGACTAAATATTTTAGCATTGCGCCATATAATGCAGAATCTGTTCCGGGTTTTACATCTAAATGAACATCTGCGGTTCTGGCCAACGGAATCATTCTTGGATCTATCACAATTAATTTTGCACCGCGATCTCTGGCTTTCCAAATCCAATGTGTTAGTGTTGGAAAAGTTTCACTAATATTAGCTCCGGCAACAATAATTACCTCAGCATATTCTAAATCCGAATAATTGTTTGAGGCACGATCTAAACCAAAAGCTTTTTTATTTCCTGCTCCGGCGCTTACCATGCAAAGTCTTCCGTTGTAATCAAGATTTCTGGTTTTTAATGCCACACGGGCAAATTTTCCCACTAAATAACTTTTTTCGTTCGTAAGTGAAACTCCTGATAACATAGAAAAAGCATGTTTGCCGTATTTTTCCTGAATTCTTTTTATTTCAGAAACAGTTTTATCCATTGCTTCGTCCCAGGTTGTTTTTTCGAAACCTTTACCTTCTACTCTTTTTAAAGGATTTAAAATTCTATCCGGATGATTATTTTGTAAATAGCGCTGAACTCCTTTTGGACAAAGGCGTCCTTCATTAAAAGGAAATTCCATCCAGGGTTCAAAACCTACTACTTTATTTTCTTTTACTAATAACTGAATTCCACATTGCATGCCGCAAAAACAACAATGTGTTTTTACGACTTCATCTGGTTCATCTCTACCTTCGTAACCATCTTTTGGCGCATAATTTAAATGCGGACCAAAATCTTCTATAATCTTTTCGGTTGATACGGGTAATTTTGCCATTTTTTCTTTTTGTTTTTCTTTTCTTTTGTTTCAAGTTTTTTTTGTTTCAAGTTTCAGGTTTTTACTTCGCGTGTAAACTTTAGTTTATAGACAAACTATAATAACTTGAAACATGAAACATGAAACTTTAAACTCTTATTCCTTATCCAAACAGCTTTCCGCCATTTGCTAATCTTGCTTTTAAATGTGCCAGAGCCAAACGTGATCTTTTGCCTTCGGGGCTTAAATCCAGATGTGAGGTTCCGTCTTTATGTGTGAAATTAAAACCTAATTGTTTGGTTACAATTTTTAAATCGTTGATATGAAGTTTTGTTGCAAATTCTTCTCCTGTATGCGGACAAACTGCCATTCCTTTTTTCATTCCTTCTTTTTTGTAAATATGTGCTCCAATTTGTGCCGGACGCTGAATGATATGGAAGAATTTTCCAAACGGAATCCAAATCAAAAACATGATTACGGTTACGGCATGAATTACAGCAAGGAAATCATAGGCAAATCCTTTCATAAACTGATAGGAATAGGTCAGACATAATCCTGTTACTGAGATTGCTATCAATAAAATAAGCGGCAACAAATCTCCTTCAAAAGATTGCGTTGCTATTAATCCCGGATTTGTTAATCGTCTTCTTAAATAATAAACGGATCCGAAAATTACCAACCACGAAGACCAGTTTAGGGCATGAAATATTAAAAAAGCCAAAAATGAGTTTATTTTAAAATCCATCATTTTGAAACCAAAAAAATGGGCTTCGTAAATTGAAATAGAATCCGGAGCGAGTGTAAAATGTATCCATCCAAACGTAAGCGGAATTGTTATGGCAAATGCGGATAAACATCCTAAGGCAATACAAAAATGGGCAGCCCAACGGTATTTGCTTCTTGGATAAATGAACTTTTGAACTACAATGTTTTCTACTGATTCTTTTCCCATAAACCATATATGCGAAACGATTTTTCCGGTAAACAGAAAGGTAATACTACGTTTGAAATACATCCATGTGGGCGGTCTTTGCAGCCAAACTGAGTATCGATACACGATTCCGAAGAACGCAAATATGGTTCCGAATAAATAAGTAACAAGCGCTGCATCAAAATTTTGCAGCTGCCTAGATCCGTAAAAAACTAATACTATCGTTAATGCAGAAACCAGGGTTGCTACAAGTAAAGCTTTGGTATTAAAGGTTTTATTTTTCATCTTTAATTAAATTTAATGACTGCTCTTAACTTGGTTTCTCACAACCTTTACGATTATAAAACCACCAATTGATGGCTGTAGCCAAGACTGCAAAAACAGCAACGCCTATAAAAAACTGATCTACGGTGCCATTCGCAGATAAATTATTTCCAATTAATTTAGAAAAGATAAAAGGTCCAAAAGCTGCAATTGCTGCTGTCCAGCCAATAACTCCGGCTGCCTGTCGTTGATTTTCGGCAAAAATAATTGGGTATTGTCTAAAGGTTCCTGCGTTTCCGATTCCTGTAAAGAAGAACATTCCCAGAATAACGGCTACAAACAGCGGAAACTGATCCATGCTTGTTGGTGCTACTAATCCTTCGGTTACCAGAATAATTGATCCGGCCAAAATTCCTAAACCTGTAATTGTAGTAAGGATTGCCCCACCAACTTTGTCGGCTACAAATCCAAAAATAATTCTACTGGCTGAGCCAATTAACGGTCCGTAAAAAGCATAAACTAAAGGATCGGGCGCATTATGAAAATCTCCGTATAAAAATTTAATCATTAAAGGAAAAGCGGCTGATAAACCTGCAAATGTTCCAAAAGTCATGATATAGGTTATGGTGCAATACCAGGTATGTTTATTAGAGAAGATGTCCATTTGTTCTTTTATAGAAGCTTTCATAGGAATACTTCTTAAATAGAACCAGCTTATAACTGATAATAATAACAGGAAAGGAACAAACCAAAATGCTGCTGACTGCAAGTAGATTTCGGTATTTTTAACTGCTGTATTATCCGGTTTTATATTGTTTAATATTTTTTCTGCGAGTTTTGGATTTGCATTTGCAATGGCTTTTGCTTTCGCTTTTAGGGGTAACGAAGTAAAAAGAAGCACTTTATCATTTGAATGAATCGACGCACTTACGGAATCAATTACATTTTTCTTTACGTTTGATAATATTTTGGTTTGTACTTCGGCATCTAAAGCAGCAAAAACTTCTTTTTGTTTTTCGATAGTTGAATTCTGAAAAACTGTTATTGTTTCTTTGGGATTTATGCTTGTAAATACGGATGCTGCACCATAAATTCCGACACTAATAATAAGCGGTGTAACAAATTGTGCTACCGAAACACCAAAATTTCCTATTCCGGCCTGAATTCCAAGAGCAGTTCCTTTTAACCTTTTCGGGAAAAACAAACTTGTACTTGGCATGTAAGAGGAGAAATCCCCGCCGCCAAAACCGGTTGTAAAGGCTAAAACTGCAAAGACCCAAAATGGTGTATTTACATCCATTACTGCAAAACCAATTCCGATTACGGGAATTAATTTTATAAGCGTGGCAAAAGATACAACGTGTCTTGTACCAAAAATGGGTAATATAAAAGTGTGAATTATTCTTAAAAATCCTGCTGCCAATCCCGGAATTGCGGTTAACCAAAAAAGCTGATCTTTAGAAAAATTAAATCCCAATCCGGGCAATTTAACCGCTATAACGCTCATCATAAACCAAGAGGCAAATGACAGCAATAATGTAATTGTTGTTATTGTTAAAGTTCTCCATGCAATTTTACTTCCGGCAGAATTCCAAAATTCTTCATCTTCGGGTTCCCATTTGTCTAACCAAGTTTTCATATGTATTTATTTAATTTTTAATGATTGTCTTCTATGTGTCTGGTAAAATTTGGTGATTTGGTTCGCATTACATTTATGATTGTTCGGTGCATCCATAACAAACAAAGTACAGATACTGCAAAAATGAAGATCCAGGAACTCGTCCAGAGTCCGGTATAATTAAGGAGATAACCAAAGATAATGGGCCCGACAAATCCGCCTAAACCGCCTATTAAACCAACCATTCCGCCCACAACTCCAACTTCATTGGGAAAATATTCCGGAATGTGTTTATAAACCGCGGCTTTTCCAATTCCCCATGAAATTCCTATAAGGATTACCAGAATTACATACACCCAAAGGTTGGCGCTAAACTTGATTTGCGTAATTCCCTGCGCTAATAATTCCTTCTTTTTAACTTCCTGATTTTGTTTTACAACAATTTCCTGCCAGGAGTTTTTTACAGGAAAAATGGCTGTTTCATGATTTTCTGAAACTTCTTTTTGAGTAATTTTATGTTCTTTTCCGTTTATGGTTATGGCAGCTGCAGAAACTTCGGTGACAACCCCATTATTAGTGGCCAAAACTCCAGGACCAGCGGTAAAAATTTCCATTTTTGGAAACATCAATAAAAAACTAATAACGATTGATGAACCTAAAACCCAATACATTACTTTTCTGGCTCCGAATTTATCTGATAAGTAACCTCCAAAAGCCCTGATTATTCCGGAAGGCAAACTGAACATCGTTGCAAACATTCCGCCCATTACGAGTGAAGTATGATATACATTCATGAAATTGGGAAGAAGCCATTGTGAATACGCCACAAAAAAACCAAATACTAAAAAATAGTACGCGCCAAAACGCCAAACTCGAATGTTTTTAAGCGGAGACATCAATTCTTTCATTGTTTTTGAAACTCCGGGATTGGTTTTATTTTTAGCAAAAACAATAAAAAGTATCCCGATAACAACTAAAACAACAGCATAAATAACAGGCAACATTTTCCAGCCGTTAACGGGATCTTTTTCTGATAAATGATTTAATAATGTAGGTGCAATAAAAGTAGTTATCGCAGCACCGGCATTTCCCATTCCGAAAATTCCTAAAGCCCTTCCCTGCCAATTTTGTGGGTACCAGACAGAAGTATAACCAATTCCGACAGCGAAACTGGTTCCTACTAATCCAAAAAGAAAACTTAAGACGGCAAAACTCCAAAATGAGTCCGCAAACGGAAGAAGAAAAAGAGGAACGGAACACAGTAATAATAATATTGAAAAAACGATTTTACCGCCATATTTATCTGTTAATATTCCTATAGGAAGTCTGAATATGGAACCTGATAAAATAGGAATTCCTAATAACCAGCCTGTCTCGACAACTGTCCAGTTGAATATTCCCTTATCTACTAAATAGGTAACCAAAACACCATTTAATGTCCAGCACGCAAAACAAATGGTAAAGGCCAATGTGTTTAAAAATAAAATTTTGTGAGATTGTGACAGACTACTCATACTTATCCTTTTTTACGTCACTTTTTAGACATTAGTTTTTTCTAATAGAAAGTGACTTCCTCGATTAATTACAAAATTGAATAATTATATTCTTACAAAAACTGATAATTGTCATAATAGGAAATATTGCCTTTTTGATTTTTGATTTCACTCAAATCTAATTTCAATGATGAGAAAAATATTAAAAACTTATGGCTGACTGAGTTCTTTTGAATGTGAGAGGCAGATAAAGAAGTATAAAGTAAAATATTTGTTATTAAATAAATTTAACAATAAATATTTTACATAAAAGTAATAAAAACTATTTCAAATAAAGTATAATTACTTAATAATCTTACATATATATAAAATTATATAAGAAAAAATGTATTTATAACTTTTGGAATTAAAAATCGTCAATGATAATTATCATAAAAAACTAAGAATTTGCTCTATAAATTTGAAGTAACAATTAAAGGATATCGTTATGATAAAGATTCTAAATTACTTATTGCCGCCGCGAAAATGGGTACCCTTTGTTATTGTAGCAATAGGAATTGGGATGGGATTATTTGCTTATTTATTATATGTATCAAATGCGGTTTCCTATCTCTCTGATGAACCTAAAACCTGCGTAAACTGTCACGTCATGACTCCGTTTTATGCAACCTGGCAAAATAGCTCGCACGCAAGGGTTACAAATTGCAATGATTGTCATGTGCCTCATAATAATCCTTTTAACAAATACTTTTTTAAGGCGAAAGATGGTATTTATCATGCAACTGTTTTTACATGGCGGGCTGAACCACAAGTCATTCATATTAAAGAAGCCGGAACAGATGTAGTTCAGAAAAACTGTCAGCGCTGTCACGGAGATCTAAATGCAAATGTGAATACAACCGGAATTACGCTTGAAAGCAAAAAACATGGTGAAGGCAAATTATGCTGGGATTGTCATCGCGAAGTTCCGCATGGCAGGGTAAACAGTTTATCATCAGTACCAAATGCGAGAGTTCCGCTATTAGAATCCCCTGTTCCGGAATGGCTAAAAAAACAAACGGATAGTATTGAGATTGCAAAAGCAAAGAAATCGATTAAAACAAAATAAAACTCAAACCAAATTTTTTAAATACAGATATTATGGCACCACTAAAAGAAATTATAAAACGCAAACCCTGGTTAGGATGGTTCATGTTTGGTATTACAATGCTAGTTGTATTTATGCTGGGCTTATTGGTCAATAGTGTAATGGAGCGTCGTACAGAAGCTTTATTTGTAAATAGAGTCCTGGCTCCTGTTGGCGAATTTGAATCAAAAAATGAAGTTTGGGGCGCAAATTATCCCCGAGAATTTCAAACGTATTATCAAACTGCCGATACTACTTTTTCGAGTATGTATGGCGGTGGAAAAATGAGGGATATGCTTCATGAAGATCCCAGAATGGTGATACTTTGGGCCGGTTATGCTTTTTCTAAAGATTATAATCAGGGTCGACGGACATTTTTATGCTATCGAAGATATTCAGAATACGTTAAGAACCGGATCTCCAAAAGGCCCACAAGACGGACCTCAGCCTTCGAGCTGCTGGGTTTGTAAATCTCCGGATGTGCCCCGTATGATGGACAAATTGGGTATAGATGAATTTTACAAACAAACCTGGGCGGCTTTAGGATCAGATATTGTAAACCCAATTGGATGTGCAGATTGCCACGATTCTAAAACTATGAACCTCAAAATTACACGTCCGGCTTTAATTGAAGCTTTTAAAGAACAAGGGAAAGATATTACCAAAGCTACTCACAACGAAATGAGATCATTAGTTTGCGCGCAATGTCACGTGGAATATTATTTTGATAAGAAATCTGTTGAAGGCGCAGCGAAAGTAAAATTTCCATGGAAAAATGGAATGACCGTTGAAGATATGGAGAAATATTATGATGCTATTGCCTTTTCTGATTTTACGCATGCATTGAGTAAAGCACCAATTTTAAAGGCACAACATCCGGATTATGAAATTCACCAAATGGGAATTCACGGACAAAGAGGTGTTTCGTGTGCCGATTGCCATATGCCGTATAAAAGTGAAGGCGGACAAAAATTTACCGACCATAAAATACAATCTCCGCTTAATAACGTAGCAAATTCATGTCAGGTTTGCCATCGTGAAGAAGAAAAAACGCTGGTTGCGAATGTAAATGAACGTCAGCAGAAGATTCATCAGATTCGCATTGAGCTGGAAGATCAATTGGTGAAAGCGCATTTAGAAGCAAAATTAGCCTGGGAAAAAGGAGCAACAGAAGCTCAAATGAAAAATATCCTGCAATTAATTCGCCAGTCGCAATGGCGCTGGGATTTTACTGCGGCATCTCATGGAGGATCTTTTCATGCTCCGCTGGAAACTGCAAGAGTTATCACCAATGGTTTAAACAAAGCTGCCGAAGCCAGAATTGGTCTGAGCAAAGTATTGGCTTCATTAGGACAAACTGCTCCTATGCAGTATCCTGATATTTCGACCAAAGAAAAAGCGCAAAAATTCATTGGTCTGGATATGGACAAAGAAAAAGCCAATAAAGCCGAATTCAAAAAAACGGTTTTACCAAAATGGTTAGAAGAAGCCAAGAAAAAAGGATTGCTGTATTCAGCTCAACAATAACAAATGACTTTCGAGAGGGTTCTTACAGGTTTTGAATAACTTTATGAAACCCTCTTTTAAGTTATACGTTTTAAACTAGTCAGAATGAGAGTCGTAAATTTAGAGAAAGATAAAACGAAAAGGAAACTTTGGCAATATCCGTGGGATTATAAAGAATCCTTTATAATTGCTTTAGGATTATTACTAACTGGTTATTTATTGCAAATAGTTACACGAACAAGTATTAAAGCGATTAGCGCTCCTGCAAATTATACTATTGGGGCAGTATTTATTGTCATGTTGCTTTTATTGCATTTTACCAGCAGAACGGATCCGTGGGTAAAATGGCTGAGATCTGTACCGGCGTCAGTTAGTGCCATTGTTTTGGTTTTGATACAGGCTGTTATTATGGGAACACTGCCCCAGCAAAATTTTGTTGAAGGCATAAAACCGGATTTATTCGGGTTTTCGTTTGTATTGTCGAGTTGGCCGTTTATTATCGCACAATTGTATTTTCTGATTACGCTTGGTCTTGCAACACTCAATAGAATGTTTCCATGGCAATGGAAAAACTGGGGATTTATTCTCAATCATCTTGGACTTTTTATTGCGATGACTGCGGGAATTTTAGGCAGCGGTGATTTGCAGCGTTATACAATGAATTTATACGAAAATCAATTGGTTTGGGGTGCTGAAAATGAAAAAGGAACTAGTATACAAATGCCAATTGCTTTTGAGTTGACAAGCTTTGATATGGAAACTTTTGCCCCGAAACTTGCCTTTGCCGATATCACAAATAACAGCATTGAAACCAAAGGCGTAAATGCATTAAGAATGATTAGTAAAGGCGATAGTTATGATTATAAAGGGTATAAAATTAAAATCATTCATTATCTCGAAAACAGCAAATTTACAGGTAATGGGTATTTTCAGGTAAATGAAGAAGGCGCTGCACCTGCTGCCTTGGTCGAAGTAAAATCGGCAACAATAGATACAACTGCATGGATTAGCTGTGGAAGTTTTGCAACTGAATATTCGTATTTACAATTAAATAAAAAGGAAGCAATTGTAATGTTACAGCCAGAAGCAAAGAAATACAGTTCGCATGTAAATGTTTTTGTTAAAGATGGTAAAAACGACAAAACAGTCATAGAGGTCAATAAACCCTATCAGGTAAACGGATGGAAAGTATATCAATTAAGTTATGATGAAAAGTTTGGAAAATGGTCTAAATTAAGCGTCATAGAATTGGTTCGTGATCCTTGGCTTCCTGTTGTTTACTGCGGAATTTTCATGATGATAATGGGTTCTTTTTACCTGATTTTTAAAGGAAAAGGAACTGTCGTTTAAAACCATTTTTCGGAATAAAAAGAATATTGAAATCATAAAAAATAAAAGTTTTTTGAAATGAATTATTGGATCTATTTTCCTAATTACGCTATTGCAGCCATTATGTCCTGGGCAATCTGTATGTTTTTTCAATTGCTGAAAGGTACTCGTGAAAAAACATATCCTGCACTCCTATTTGCCACATTTGGAGCTTTATCCATGATTGTATTTACTTATAATTTATGGCAGCATTTAGGTCGGCCTCCTATGCGGACTCTTGGTGAAACCAGACTTTGGTATGCGGTATTTTTACCCGTTATTGGTATAATAACCTATGCAAGATGGAAATACAAATGGCTATTGAACTATAGTTTAGTCATGGCAGGCGTATTTTTAATCATCAATTATTTTAATCCTGATACTTATAACAAAGCATTAATGCCTGCTTTGCAAAGTATCTGGTTTGTACCTCATGTTCTGGTTTACATATTTTCGTATGCTTTGCTTGCCGTCTCATCGATTGTAGCATGTTACGGATTATATAAATATTACACAGGAACTTATAGAGATACAGTTTTAGAACTGGCAAATAATTTAGTATATGTTGGTTTTGGTTTTCTTTCGCTAGGTTTATTATTTGGTGCTTTATGGGCAAAAGAAGCCTGGGGACATTACTGGACCTGGGATCCTAAAGAAACCTGGGCGATGCTTACCTGGTTAGGATATTTAATTTACATACACATGCGTTACCGTTATCCGGATAGCATTAAGCCGGTTTTAATAACTCTAGCATTGGCATTTATAATATTATTACTTTGTTGGTTTGGTGTCAATTATATGCCTTCTGCAGCACAAAGTGTTCATACTTATTCGAATACGTAAATTAATTTAAATTAAATTTAAAAGGAACTTCATGATAAGGATGCAGTTCCTTTTTTTTGTTTCTGATTAAAAAAAAAATCGTCTTCTTTTCGCGTGTTAATTTCTTCAAATCAAATTTAAAATCGATTTTTTTCTATCCATAAAAACTTCATTTAAATGCTAAATTGGTGTTTACTAGACGTTTTTATCCTTATTTTATAATTAACAAGTAGTTGAAACCAATGAAAACAAGTATAAAATACTACATTTTATCCCTTCATTTAAAAATATTTTTAACATTTGATTTATTACTCAAAAACAAAACAATTATCTGTATATCAATATTTTAAATACATAAATTAATGATCTGAAAAACTCAAAATGCATCATTTAAAAAAAAACTTAAACAAATTTTTGGATTTTATTATATTAAAATTAACTTTGTCTATAGGATTAGTAGAGTTTAAAATAGTATTTGAAACCAAAAAAACTAAATTTTGAAAACAACCGCAAGCATATCGTATAACATTCTTTCTGAAAACTATACTTATAACACTTTATGTTATATGTGTTTCTGTTGCTAATTCCCACCACAATTTATTCGTCATCTGATTTTCTTATTTAACACATCAGATTTAAAAATCGAATCTCTTATAAATACACCAATTACTTAATATTGAAATTAACAAAAGTCTGTTTAATGCATTATTTGTATTAAACAAGATACTTAAAACTATACCTGTAAATTAAAAAATGACTAATAACTAAAATAAAACTAAAATGAAAAAGATGCAAACCTATTGCTGTAAATAAAAAAAGCCATTTCTGCGGCAACAGAAATGGCGAGGCTTAAAGAACATTTATCACTAAATCAAGAACACCATTAGAGAGTTGAAAATTCAACTTTCAGGGCGCCTTGTTAATTACTTAAAACCAATACAAAGAAATGAAAAAAATATTAAACATATACTCATTGCTTTTTCTCCTGTTATTATCGGCAGGAATTAATGCCCAAAATACCACACCGCTTATACAATCGAAACTGGACGGAACAGTTGTAGATGATGTTACCAATCAACCCATTATTGGAGCTTCTGTAGTAATTAAAGGTACTACTCACGGAGTTCAGACTGACGCAGAAGGAAAATTTTATTTTCAAACCGGACAAAAATTTCCATATACTTTAATAATAAGTTACATTGGATATAAAAAAGCAGAAATCGTAGTTGATAAAAATCCAATTACGATTAACTTAAAAGAAGAACGTCAGGAATTAGACGAACTTGTAGTTGTAGGTTACGGTTCTCAAAAGAGAAAAGACATTACAGGTTCTGTAGCCTCTGTTCCTAAAGCTAATTTATCTCAGGTAACCTCATCTGCAGATAATTTATTAAGAGGTGCTGTTGCCGGAGTGGTAGTTACACAAAGTTCCGGACGTCCGGGAGCATCTTCAAGCGTTCGTATTAGAGGAGGAAACTCAATCACAGCCGGAAACGAACCGCTTTATGTAGTAGACGGTGTTTTGATTTACAATGACAATAATAATAGTACTGCAGGTGTATCTTTTGGAGGTGCAACTACCAACGTACTTTCTACCATTAATCCGGGTGATATTGAATCTATCGAAGTATTAAAAGATGCTTCGGCAACTGCAATCTACGGATCTCGTGGTGCAAATGGTGTTGTCATTATTACGACTAAAAAAGGTGTTAAAGGGCAAGATAATATTTCGTACCAGGGTTATTTTGGCGTACAATCCGTTTCAAAAAAGCTGAATATAATGAATGCTTCGCAATGGGCAAGTTTGCGCAACGATGTGCAGGCAAGTATTGGACAGGCGCCTTCTTTTACTGCAGCTCAGATAGAAGCTTTTAAAACTTCCGGAAGTTATGACTGGCAGGATGCGCTTTTTAGAACTGCTGCTCCGGTACAAAATCATCAATTGACCTTTTCTGGCGGAGATGATCGTTCCAGATATGCCGTTTCTGCAGGATATTTTGATCAGCAAGGAGTTTTAATCGGGTCTGATTTCAAACGTATTTCGCTTCGTGCCAATTATGAAAGAAACTATTCAGAAGCTTTTAAATTTGGTGTAAATGTCAACTACAGCAACTCCACAACAAATGGTATTGGTACAAATGGCGGCGCAAGTTCCGGAAGACAGCCAAACCCAATTGTTAGTGCTTTATTAATAGCTCCGGTAGTTCCTATTAAAAATCCTGACGGAAGTTATAATGTAACCAATAACCCTTACGCAACTTCGGTTAATGGTTTTGTTCCAAACCCTATTAATGATTTGGTAAATACAATCAACGAAACCAAACTGAACAGAATTTTAACCAGCTTATTTGGTGAATATAAAATCACTAAAAAATTAGTGGCTAAAGTTGCTGTCAGCGGCGATGTTATCAATACAAAACAAAACTATTATGCTCCGGCAAATACAACAAACGGCGCCGGAACTAAAGGTTTGGCATCCGTTGGGGACAGAATTGTAAGTTCAGTTTTAGATGAAAACACGTTGAACTACAACACTAATTTTGGAGACGATCATAAGTTCTCTGTTTTAGGAGGATACACACTTCAATATACTAAAGGTGAAGTCGTAAATGCCGGTGCACAAACTTTTGTGAATGATGCCAATGAATATAACGCTTTGCAGGATGGTGTTGCAGTAAAACCGTATAGCGATGCATTCGAAAGCGTTTTAAAATCATGGTTAACAAGAGTAAACTATTCATATAAAGGAAAATACAACTTTACACTTTCCGGACGTGCGGATGGTTCTTCACGATTTGGTTCAAAATCACTTTGGGGTTATTTTCCATCAGCAGGTTTTTCATGGAATATTACAGATGAAGAATTTGCGAATAACATAAAAGGTGTAACCGAAGCTAAACTTAGAATTACGGCTGGAACAACAGGAAACCAGGAAATTGGCAATTACCTTTCTTTAGCGCAAATGGGTTCTGTAAACTATTCTTTTGGAGGAACATTATACACAGGATTAGCTCCTACCCGATTGTCAAATCCGGATTTGAAATGGGAAAAAACCAATCAATATAATGTTGGTTTAGACTTATCATTATTAGACAGAAAAATAAATTTTGTATTTGATGTGTATTACAAAAAAACAAACGATTTGCTTATAAGCGTTCCGGTTCCGCTTACTTCAGGATATGCTTCTGTTCTTCAGAATATTGGAGGTGTTGAAAATAAAGGTATTGAGATTGGCTTGAATACAGAAAATGTAAAAACAGAAAACTTCTCCTGGAATTCTAATTTTGTTTTCTCTGCCAATAAAAACAAAGTAGTTTCGATAGGAAATGGAGTTGATCAGTTTTTTCCGGTAGTTCCAAACGGATCTTTATTGCAGCAACAGCCCGTAACTGTAAAAGTAGGATTGCCATTAGGAACTTTCTGGGGATACAGAACCGCAGGTATTTTCCAGACGCAGGAAGAAGTGAATACACAGCCAAAAATAAACAGTTTGGCCAATACTAAAGTTGGGGACAGAAAATATGTTGATACGAACGGAGACGGTGTAATTACAGCACTTGACAAAGGAAATCTTGGAAGTTCTCAGCCAAAATTTGTTGGAAGTTTCAGCAACACGATTTCGTATCATGATTTTGATTTGAACTTTTCTTTCCAGGGATCTTATGGCGGAAAAATATTCAATGCTTTGAACCAACAATTAGAAATTTCTACACTTGGTACAAACGCTGCGTCAACTCTTAACGACCGCTGGACACCAACAAATCCAAGCAACGAAATCCCAAGAGCATCAAGTTCTCCTCTGGGAATTGTTTCTGAGCGTTATGTAGAAGATGCTTCTTTCTTAAGATTAAAACTGATCACGCTTGGATATACTTTACCTAAAAGTGTTTCTAAAAAACTGGGAACAAAAAGTATCAAATTCTATGTATCAGCCGAAAATCTGATTACATGGACCAAATACACCGGATTTGATCCAGAGGTAAGCTCTTATGAACAAAATAACTTATACCCGGGAATTGATTTTGGTTCTTATCCAAATGCAAGAACATTCATTTCTGGCCTGAACGTAACTTTCTAAGTAAAAAATACATACAATGAAAAAGATTATAATAACAATCATACTAAGCGCCGGTTTATTTTCATCGTGCGCAGACTTAGAGGTAACACCAACCTCTTTTGTAACCGAAGACAATTTTTTTAACACGCAAGACGATGCAACTGCGAGTGTAAATGCCGTATATGCTTCTTTGAGTTTAGATCCGGGAGAACAAAGTTTATTCGGAAGAAATTTATATTTCCTTACCGATATGGGATCTGATTATGCATCGGCAGGAGTTTCGGCAACTAATCCTCAGGTAAGAGCCTTGAGCAGTTTGACTCACGATGCCACTAATGACCGTGTTCAGGTAGCTTGGCGCCAAATTTACACTGGAATAAACAGAGCCAATGTTTCTATTGATAATATTCCGAAAGTAACCGGTAACGAAACGGTGAAAACCAGATTAATCAACGAAGCAAAATTCATCAGAGCATTATTGTATTTCCAGGCAGTTCGTCTCTGGGGCGGAGTTCCAATTGTTTTACACGAACCTACTTCTATTGAATTAGAAAGTTTGAAAGCCAACAGAGCAACTGTTGATGAAGTATATACACAAATTATTTCAGACTTAAATGCTGCCGAAAACCTGCCTGCAACTTATGGTGCCGCTGATGCCGGACGTGCTACATCCGGAGCCGCAAAAGCAATTTTGGCAAAAGTTTATCTGACCCGAAAAGATTGGCCAAATGCAATCTTAAAAGCAAGAGAAGTTATTAATGGTGGTTACGGTTATGCATTGTTTGAAAACTTTCAGGATATTTTTACTAAAACAAAAAAGAACGGAAAAGAACATATTTTCTCTGTACAATTTGAGCCAAATCAAGCCGGAAACGGATCAAGCGGAAATAATTTTCAAGGCACTTCATTCACAGGATTTACGGCTACAGAACCAGCAGATATTATCTCTGACGTAGCTTTATTTTATGATATTTATGCTCCGGGAGATGTTCGAAGAGATGTTAGTTATAAAAAACAATTATTGACTCCAACAACCGGAACGCTTTATACTTTTCCCAAACCAATTTTCAGCAAATATCTTGACCTGAACAATTTAGCAACACCAGGAAACGTGTCGATCAATTTCCCGATCATTCGTTATGCAGATATTTTATTGTCTTTAGCAGAAGCGATAAATGAGCAGGGAGCGCCAACGCCGGAAGCTTACGAATTGATCAATCAGGTAAGAAGAAGAGCTTTTGCAAAACCAATCGCAACGCCGGATGCATCAGTAGATTTATCAGGATTAACTCAGGTTACTTTTAGAGCGGCCATTCAGGAAGAGCGCAAAAAAGAGTTTGTTCAGGAAGGGCAACGCTGGTTTGACTTGGTACGTTGGGGAACTTTGGTAACCGAAGTGAAAAAAGTAACGGCTAAAAACTCGGTTTCAGAACGTAATAACTTATATCCGATTCCGCAAAGCGAAAGAAATATTGACCCGGTTGGTTTACCACAAAATCCAGGATACGGCAATTAATAAAAGGCTTACACCCAAATAAATAAAATGATTAAAAAACGGTTCATTCTTGCCCTTTTGCTTGTTGCACAATTTCAGCTATTGGCACAGAAAAAGCAACCTAATATCATCGTCATTTTGGCCGATGATTTAGGTTTCTCAGATATTGGTGCTTTTGGCTCAGAAATTAAAACGCCAAACTTAGATAAGCTCGCTAAAAACGGGCTTATTATAAAGCAGTTTTACAATGCCGGGCGTTGCTGTCCTTCCCGCGCTTCATTGCTCACGGGTTTGTATCCGCATCAGGCAGGAGTTGGTGATATGGTTCAGGACAAAGGATTTCCGGCCTATCAGGGATTTTTAAACGAGCATTGTATCACGATTGGGCAAGCACTCAAACAGGCAGGATACAACACGATTGTTTCCGGAAAATGGCACGTTGGTCTTGTACCATCAGCCTGGGCGGTGAATAGAGGGTTTGATGATTCTTTTACGTTACAAAATAACGGAAGCAGTTATTTCAACTCAGAACCTTTGTACAACGACGGTAGAAAAGTTACTTTTTTGAAAGGAGATAAAGAAATTATTCGCAAGGATAGCTCTACTTATCTGACTCAGGAAATAACCAATTTTGCGCTTCATTCTTTAGAAAAACAAAGAAATCAGCAAAAGCCTTTTTTCCTTTATGTGGCTTATAATGCGCCGCATTGGCCCATTCAGGCATTGCCGGAAGATATTGCAAAATACAAAGGCAAATACCTCGAAGGCTGGGATAAATTGAGAGCAAGCCGTTTTAAAAAATTGAAAGAACTAGGCATCATTGATAAAAACTGGGATTTATCCAATCGTTTTGAAAAAGTGCCGGATTGGGAAAAACTAAGTACCGAAGAAAAAGATAAATGGGATACCCGAATGGCAATTTACGCTGCTATGATTGACCGAATGGATGCCGGAATTGGAGAAATCCTGCAGAAAGTAAAGGCTTTGGGAGAAGAAGATAATACAATCGTTCTTTTTCTTTCGGATAATGGAGGAAGTGCCGATGATGTGAAAAACTGGAATTATGTGACACAAAAAAATGGAACACCAGGTTCAGCTGCGTCAATCGATAGTTACGAAAGTCCGTGGGGAAATGTGAGCAATACGCCTTTTCAATTATTCAAAAAGAACACGCACGAAGGCGGTATTGCTTCCGCTTTTATTGCTTATTATCCAAAGCATATTAAGGCAGGAACAGTAAGCAATAGGATAAGTCATGTGATTGATATTTTTCCGACTCTTTTAGAGTATGCCGGTTTTCAATATCCGGATTCTTTTCAGGGAAAAAAACTAACGCCCTTAGAAGGTATTAGTTTAAAAAAGGAATTTGAAGGACAACAATCTGAGGCACATGAAGCTTTGTTTTGGGAACATGAAGGCAGTAAAGCAATACGAAAAGGAGAATGGAAGGCTGTAGCCGAAAACAATCAGCCTTGGGAATTGTACAATCTTGCAACTGACAGAACGGAAACAAAAAACGTAGCAAAACAAGAACCCAAATTACTCCAATCCCTGATTGAATTACATCAGCAATGGTCAGCAAAAGTAGGTGTCGAAGATTGGAATAAAATAAAATAACTCGCTGGGTATAATATTTAAACATAGAAACATAGATTTTATATCTAAAAAGAATGCAAAAAGAAATACATTTCTTTCACATAGTCAACTATGTGCATTTAAACTAAGTGAAACGCCTTTTTGCAGAAGCCAGAGTCTATGTTTCTATTTGTTTAAACATTACACTTAACGAGTTAAAATAGCAGAATTAAACAGTATTACGCATTAAATAACTAAAAATTTAATCTAATGAAAAAGTTTAAAAATAACATTGCAATCAAAAGTCCGCAAAAAGGACTTTTAATTTCTGCGTTACTTCTTGCGCAATTGGGTTTTGCACAAACAAAACCGGAAGAATTTAAAGGAGTTATAGGTAAAACATTAGCCGATTCTAAAGAATATTGGCCGGAACCGGTTACAGCTCCTAAAGGCGCTCCAAATGTGGTTTGGATTATTTTGGATGATGTAGGATATGGAGCTTCGAGCGCTTTTGGAGGTTTGATTGAAACGCCTGTTTTAGAAAGTTTGGCGAATAACGGATTACGGTATACCAATTTTCATACAACAGCCATTTGCGCCCCTACCCGTTCGGCTTTATTGACCGGAAGCAATTCTCATAAAGTGCATGTTGGAGGATTTTCGCACACGATAATGTCTGCAGGATTTCCGGGTTGGGACGGAAGATTGCCTTCTAAAAACGGAACCGTTGCCGAAATTTTACGCGACAAAGGATACAATACTTTTGGCGTAGGTAAATATGGCGTAACGCCTGATGAAGAAGCTACAGATGCCGGACCTTTTGACCATTGGCCAACCGGAAAAGGATTTGAACATTTCTTCGGATTCTTAGGCTCAGCAACAGATCAGTACAAACCGGATTTAATTGAAGATCAAGCGCATATTACGCCTGACGGAAGACATCTTAGCGAACAAATTACCGATAAAGCGATTAACTATATTCAAAAACAGCAAAAAGCAGCACCGGGAAAACCATTCTTTTTATACTATTCTCCGGCAGCCGTTCACGCACCTCATCAGGTAGCTCAAAAATGGAGTGATCCGTATAAAGGAAAATTTGATGATGGCTGGGATGCTTACCGCGAAAAAACACTGGCCAATCAAAAGAAGTTAGGAGTTGTTCCTGCTGATGCTGTTTTGCCGGAACGCAATTCGCTTATCGCCGATTGGAAAAAATTAACACCGGATCAAAAGAAAGTCTATTCAAAATTCATGGAAGTATACGCCGGATATTTGACTTATACAGATTATGAAATAGGAAGATTGGTTAATTATTTAAAAGAAAGCAATCAATTAGAAAATACTGTTGTTTTTGTTTTAATTGGTGATAACGGAGCCAGTAAAGAAGGAACGCTTCAAGGTACTGTTGACAGACTAACGTATGTAAATGGTGATACAGAAGAAAAAGTTTTCCAAAATAACTTAAACCGAATTGGTGAAATTGGAACTCCTCAAACTTATGGAAATTATCCGTTAGGTTGGGCGCAGGCAACAAATACACCTTTTAAATATTGGAAACAAGACGCCAATTCTGAAGGAGGAACACACAATCCGTTAATTGTTTATTATCCAAAAGGGATCAAAACACCCGGAATCAGAACGCAATACAGCCATGTAATTGATATTTTGCCTACAACGCTTGATATTTTGGGAGTTAAAGCACCTGAATCTATTAGAGAAATTAAGCAAGATACTATTCAGGGATATTCGTTTTATAATTCTTTGAATGATGCAAAAGCAATATCAGCACATAAAATTCAGCATTATTACATTTTTGGATCAAGAGCCATTTATAATGACGGTTGGAAAGCCGCTGCGGCACATCATCCCAATTCAATTGAAGTAAAAGAAGCTTTGAATAACAAAACCAATCTTCCGCCAAGTGATTTTGACAAAGATGTTTGGGAATTGTACAACATCAACGAAGACTTCAACGAAAGAAAAGATCTGGCTAAAAAATACCCTGAAAAACTAGCCGAACTAAAAAAACTATTTGATGTTCAGGCCAGGAAAAATAACCTCTATCCTTTGATAGACTGGCAAGATGTTTACCTCAGAAAAATACACAAAACACCAGCCACCGAAGGCAAATCTGCTCAGGAATTATTGACCAAAGCAAACAAATAAAATTTTAGCTAAAAATCATACTAAATCCATAGAACAACCAAAATATTTTAAAAAAGAAATAATGAAAAAATTTAAACTTAACCAAAAAATCAAAAGCCCACAAAAGGGACTTTTGATTACTGCATTGCTTATTGTACAATTGGGCTTTGCACAAGATAAACCAGAGGAATTCAAAGGCGTAATCGGAAAAACATTAGCCGATTCTAAAGAATATTGGCCAGAACCTGTAAAAGCTCCGGCTGGCGCACCAAACGTGGTTTGGATTTTATTAGATGATGTAGGATTTGGAGCTTCAAGCGCTTTTGGAGGTTTGATCGAAACACCTACTTTTGATGCTTTGGCTAATAACGGTTTACGCTATACCAACTTTCATACAACGGCTATTTGCGCGCCAACACGTGCGGCTTTATTAACCGGAAGAAATTCAGGAAGAGTGCATGTTAGCGGTTTCTCCCACACTATTTTATCTGCAGGTTTCCCAGGTTGGGACGGAAAAATTCCAGCTGATAAAGGAACAATTGCCGAGATTTTACGTGAAAACGGTTACAACACTTTTGCCGTTGGTAAATATGGTGTAACGCCGGATGAAGATGCTACAGATGCAGGACCATTTGACAGATGGCCAACCGGAAAAGGTTTCGATCATTTCTATGGTTTCTTAGGTTCGCAAACCGATCAGTACAATCCTGATTTAGTGGAAGATCAGGTTCATATTACGCCAGACGGGCGTCACTTAAACGAATTAATTACCGATAAAGCCATTAGTTATATTCAAAAACAACAAAAAGCCGCACCTGGAAAACCATTTTTCTTGTATTATGCACCGGGAGCAGCGCACGCACCGCATCAGGTAGCTAAAAAATGGAGCGATCCATACAAAGGAAAATTTGATGAAGGCTGGGATGCGTACCGCGAAAAAGTAATTGCAAACCAAAAGAAATTGGGTGTAATTCCCGCAAATGCCGTTTTACCGGAACGCAATCCGTTAATTACAGACTGGAAAAAACTGACTCCGGATCAAAAGAAAGTGTATGCTCGTTTTATGGAAGTTTACGCAGGATTCCTGACGTATACCGATTATGAAGTTGGAAGAGTGGTAAATTATCTAAAAGAAAGCAATCAGTTAGATAATACTGTAATTTTTGTAGCAATTGGAGACAACGGAGCCAGTAAAGAAGGAACTACCGAAGGAACAATTAACCAAAGTTTATTCTCTCAAGGAACTTCTGATGATGAAAACCTAAAGAAAAACTTAGCAAATATTGACGAAATTGGAACCGCAAAAGGGCTGAATACCAATTATCCGTTAGGATGGGCACAGGCTACAAATGTACCTTTCAAAAACTGGAAACAAGACGCACAATCTGAAGGAGGAACACACAATCCGTTGATTGTTTTTTATCCAAAAGGAATTAAAGAAAAAGGCGGAATCAGAAATCAATACAGCCATGTAACCGATTTATTGCCAACAACTTTAGACATTGCCGGAATCAAAGCTCCGGAATATATCAAAAATATAAAACAGGATATTATTCAGGGTTCATCTTTATATGCTTCGCTAAATGACGCTAAAGCGGAATCTTCGCACAAAGTTCAATACTATTATATTTTTGGAAACAGAGCAATCTACAAAGATGGATGGAAAGCCGGAGCAGCACATTTACCAGATTCATTTGCTGTAAAAAAATCATTGGGTAAAGATGAAAAACCTGTCGCAAGCAATTTTGATACTGATGTTTGGGAATTATACAACCTAAACGAAGATTTCAACGAGCGTAACAATCTGGCTAAAAAATATCCTGAAAAATTAGCCGAGCTTAAAAAATTGTTTGATGAACAAGCCAAAGAAAACAACGTTTATCCGCTTATCGACTGGCAAGATGTGTACAACAGAAGAATACACAATTTAGGAGCAGACAAAGGAAAAACGCTTCAGGATTTGGTTAAGCAAGCTTCTAAACCAGGAAGCGCAGGAAGTTCTAACTAATATTGATTCTCAACCTGCAAGGTTTCCAAAACCTTGTAGGTTTAAAATCTACAGCAAAGTTATTTTAGCCTTATAAATTAAAATCATAGTAAAGGTTTTGAAAACCTTGCAGAATCAAAATAAGATGAGGATTATAACATTTTTTTTAAAACAATTAAATAAAACTCGACTAAATCTATAGAATTAGAAGTTTTATTTTTATTTTTACATTTTATTAGCTTAAATATAGCTATCAGAACACGTTAAAGAATTAAAAATATACAACAACACATAAAAAGAAATCATGAAACGAGTAGACTATGAAATAATAGGCAAAAAAATCATCGTGGGAGCGATTGTTTTTTAGTTCCGCTAGCAATATTGGCGGGAGGTTTAGCAATAATTAATAATTTATTAAAATAAGAAATCATGGCAATAGTTCAAAAAGAAAAACTAACAAGAGATTTAACTATCAGTTTATTAATATATAGTTTGCCTGTATTGGCAATTTTCCTTTATTTTAAACTAACAAATGGTGTTGTTGCAGAATCGCACATTTCGTTACCATCATTTTTAGAATTTTCGAAACCCGCATTCGAGCACATCAGAACCTGGGGATTAACCGCTTTTATGCTTATTCTTGGCGTTATCGAATTTGGTGCTGGTTTATACGACGATCAATGGACAGGTCAGGAACGCAAAATTGATATCATTTGTTTTCTTGCGCCAAAATTGCTTTTACCACCTGTAATTGCTTTTTTCAGCTTAACAGCTTTACCCTATTTAATCCCGAATCTTGCTAATTCACTTTCATGGGTTCCGTTTTGGGGAGGATTTTTCCTGATCGCAATTGCCGATGATTTAACGCAATACTGGTACCACCGTTTGCACCATCAGGTACCATTTTTATGGAGATTTCACAGAACACACCACTCGGCTCCATATATGGGAATGGCGATGGCATCCAGACAAAACTTTATTTATACGGTTTTCTTTTCTCAAATTTACTTAACAGCAACTCTAACCTATTTAGGTTTAGGATTACCTGCTTTATTCGTTTTGGTTGTTAAAAGTTTTATCACTTTGGGAGCGCATTCAAGCCTTGCGTGGGACAAACCGTTTTACAAATACAAAGTTTTACATCCAATTGCGTGGGTTTTAGAACGTTTAATTTCTACTCCTGCAACACATCACGCACATCATGCTGATACAAGCGGTGACGGTGTTGGACACTTTAAAGGAAACTTTGGAAACATGTTTTTTATCTGGGATGTTATCTTCGGAACTGGTTTAATCACGCGTAAATTCCCAGAATCATACGGAACAAAATCATACAAACAAGAAGAATGGTACGCACAATTTTTATGGCCGATATTCAAATCTAAAAAAGAAGGAAGCCCGCTTGCCGAAGGTGTTGTATCGTTTCCTCTAAAAGTAAAGCCGGTAGAGAATGTTACCCCAAGCCCGGTTTATTACGAACAGGCACAATCTTAAAAGTGATGAAGAAAAAAAGAACAATCAAAAACAGTATTACCATCGTAATACTGTTTTTATCTATAATTGGTTTTTCACAGGAAAAAAGTTCAAATACAATTTCATTAGAGGTGTATTATGCTAAAATTCAAAACGAAAAGAAACCACAGATAATAGATGCCAGAGGTCCTGAAGAATTTGCACTGAACCATATTAATGATGCGGTAAATTTTAATCTGGAATCTAAAGATTATGCTGCTCAAATAGCAAAATTAGACAAAACAAAACCGGTTTTCACCTACTCTATCGGTGCAGGAAGAAGCGTTTGGCTGGCAGATGATTTACTAAAAAAAGGCTTTAAGAAAGCATACAGTTTAGAAGGCGGAATTGCGAACTGGATTGGAAACGGAAAACCGTTTTATGCCAATACAAAAAGCAAATTAACTTTAGCCGAATACAAAAAAATCATTGCTGAAAACAAAGATGTTTTGGTTGATATTGGTTCTATTTATTGCGGTGCGTGCAAGAAAGTTAAACCAGTTTTAGAAACCATCAAAGCCCAATACGGAAGCAATCTTAAAATCGTAGAAATTGATCTGGAAGACAGTCCGCAAGTAATCGCCGATTTAAAAACAGTAAAAGTTTTCCCAACCTTGATTTTATACAAAGACGGAAAAATTGTTTTCAAAAAAGACGGTTTAGGCAATTTGAAAAATGATGTTGATGTGGCTTTAGCTTCAAAATAATTAATTTTAAGTTTTTTTCACGCAGATTTGGCAGATTTTTTCTAAAATCTATGGCTATTTTTAACCTTAAATAAGCTTTGTCAAAGTTTTAGGTTCCTGCAAGGTTTTCAAAACCTTGTAGGTTTATTTTTTAACCACAATATTACGAATGACAAAAATGCGGGTAAGAACTGAGCTTAAATCTTTGTCAAAGATTGTGGTTAAAAACATTATTCTCAAACATCAAAATCAAAACTATGGCATTATCAAAAACAAAAAAGATTATCCTTTCTATAGTTGTTGTACTTTTTATAATAGCTTTATTTTTATTCTTTCCCATCAATACAGACGGAACTTTACTAAAACCGAACGCAAAATTACTCGAAGGAAAAAAAGAATTTCTGGCTGAAAAAGTCCGAACAGACTCCTCATTCAAAAAACCAAATATTATCATTCTTCTTGCGGATGATTTAGGAAAATATGATATTTCCTTATACGGAGGAAAATCTACACCAACACCACAAATTGATTCTTTGGCAGCTTCAGGAGTAACATTTGAAGATGCTTATGTATCGGCTTCTATATGTTCGCCTTCAAGAGCCGGACTGATTACAGGCCGTTATCAGGAACGTTTTGGACATGAATTTCAACCCGGAGACCGATATCCAAAAAATAACTTGGAATATTATGGTTTTAAATATTTGATGAATACCAATAATTGGAGATTAAATCCAAAAATAAATTATCCAAATGAAGCGTCTATAGCCACACAAGGTTTGCCACAATCTGAAATTACATTTGCAGATCTGGCCAAAAGAGAAGGTTATGCAACGGCAATTATCGGAAAATGGCATCTTGGGCACAACAAAGGATTTTTTCCTTTAGATCGTGGTTTCGATTATCATTACGGGTTCTATCAGGCATTTTCGCTATATACTCCGGAAGATGATAATCCGGATATTATCAACCACCATCACAAAGATTTTACCGATAAAATGATTTGGGGAAATGGCCGTGTCGGCATTGGACAAATTCGGCGTGATACAACGATCATTCACAACAAAGCCTATTTAACCGAAACATTTGCTGATGAAGCTGAAGCTTTTATCGATAAAAATAAAAACAAACCTTTCTTATTGTATGTTCCGTTTAATGCGCCACATACGCCTTTTCAGGTTCGAAAAAAATATTACGATCGTTTTCCGAATGTTAAAGACGAAAACAAACGTGTGTATTTTGCTATGATCAGCGCTCTTGACGATGCCATTGGAAGAATCAGGGCCAAAGTTAAAAAAGAAGGTCTGGAAAATAATACGCTTATCTTTTTTGCCAGCGATAATGGTGGTGCCGATTATACTTTTGCAACAACAAATGCGCCTCTTAAAGGCGGAAAATTTTCTCATTTTGAAGGCGGGATTAATGTTCCGTTTGCATTGTCATGGAAAGGAAAAATCAAACCACATACCATTTATAAAACTCCGGTAAGTACATTGGATATTTTTAGTACCGTTGTGGCTGCAATTCATTCAGATTTGCCAAAAGACCGAATTTACGATGGTGTAGATCTTGTAAGTACAGTTAATAAAAATAAGGAAGCACACAAAACGTTGTACTGGCGTTCCGGCGATGCAAAAGCAATCAGAAGCGGTGATTGGAAATTAATCATCAGCGGAAAAACACACGAAGAATGGCTTTATAATCTGGCAAACGATAAGTCTGAAACAACAGATCTGGCTCAAAAAAATCCGGCTAAAGTAAAAGAATTACATCTTGCTTTGCAAAACTGGGAAAAAGGTTTGGTAAAACCTTTATGGCCAAATTTAACGCATTATGAATTCGATTTTGGCAAACAAAAATATTTTGTTGATCTATAAATTCGAATTGAATATTTCCCAACCTGCAAGGTTTTCAAAACCTTGTAGGTTTTATTTTTTTAAGTCTTTCTATAGATTACAAATTCATACCTACAAGGTTTTGGAAACCTTGCAGAAAAACAAAACCAATTTTATAAACAACCTTCACAATGTCAGCCAAAACAAAACAAATTACCATTCACGAAGATTGGACGGTCGTAATTCTGGGATTTTTAATAATCGGGATTTCGCTCTTTATCTTTCTTCCTGAAGTTCCAATATTCAAATGGTCAAACGGAACAGATTTACTAAAAGATGTGTTTGATTTCGGAAACCTAAAAATAATTTTATTACAATTTGTTTATCTCATTTCTATCGGAGCTATTGGCGCTTTTTTAATCGGAAAATCGGTTAAAAATTTTCTTCTCGGTTTCCCGATAGTCTATATTTTGACCATTCTTGCCTTGACAATTGCGGGCAATACAACGATAAAAGGACTTAATCTCGAAGCCGTTATTTTCAGTTTGATTATTGGTTTGGCAATTGGTAATTTTTTTAAACTTCCGGACTGGTTTCGTACGGCACTTTCTACAGAAGTATTTGTAAAAATTGGATTGGTTTTATTGGGAACCAGCGTCATTTTTTCGGATATTCTAAAAGCAGGTTCTTTGGGATTAATTCAGGCTTTGGTTGTGGTTTTATCGGTTTGGTATTTTGCTTTCTGGCTGTGTAAAAAACTAAAAGTCGATGACGAATTGACCATGATGATTTCGAGCGCGGTTTCGATTTGTGGAGTTTCTGCAGCAATTGCTACTTCGGGAGCGATCAAAGGCGATTCTAAAAAATTATCTTATGTGATTTCGATGGTTTTGGTAACGGCGATTCCAATGATGATTTTCATGCCTATTATTGCCAAATATTTCAATTTTCCGGAAGAAGTAACCGGAGCATGGGTAGGCGGAAGTATCGATACATCCGGAGCGGTTGTCGCGTCTGGTTCTTTGGTTGGCGAAACGGCTTTAAAAATTAGCACAATTGTAAAATTCTCTCAAAATGTATTGTTAGGAATGGCAGCTTTTGCAATTTCCGTTTATTGGACATATACGCATAATAATTCGGCGGAAGCCAAAGCATCAAAACCAACTTTGGGCATAATTTGGGAACGTTTTCCTAAGTTTGTTATTGGTTTTATTGTGGCTTCATTGGTATTTTCTTTTCTGATAACTCCTGAAGTTCGGGATGAAGTTAAAGATAGTCTCAAGAATCTTCAGGGCATTTGGTTTGCATTGGCTTTTACAAGTATTGGTCTGGAAACTAACTTTAAAGATTTGTTGCGTAACAACAGCAAAAAGCCTTTGTATGCTTTTTTAATCGCTCAATTATTCAATGTTATTATTACTTTGATTATTGCTTTTTTATTATTTGGGAAATAAAATTAATCGCGCAACTGCGCAGAGGCACAAAGTTTTTTTACCATATAAGTGATATAAGTTCTTTTTAGTTACAGATTAAAAAGATTCTAATAATTTTAATTAATCGCGCAAAGACGCAAAGTTTAAACACAATATTGTAATTTCGATAAAAGGAGAAATCACACTCATCTATTTTTATTCGATATAAAACCAAAATAAAAATATCAAATATGAAATACCAAAACATTCTGGAAACGATTGGCAACACGCCTCACATTAAACTGAACAAACTCTTTAAAGAGCACGAAGTTTGGATTAAACTCGAAAAATCAAATCCGGGTTCGAGCATCAAAGACCGAATTGCGCTGGCAATGATTGAAGATGCCGAGAAAAAAGGGCTTTTAAATCCGGATTCTATTATTATAGAACCCACTTCGGGCAATACCGGAATCGGACTTTCGTTGGTCGCTGCCGTAAAAGGTTATAAAGTGATTATTGTAATGCCGGAGTCGATGAGTGTAGAACGTCGAAAAATCATCGAAGCGTATGGTGCCGAATATGTTTTGACGCCAAGAGAAAAAGGAACTTCGGGCGCGGTTGAAAAAGCAAAAGAATTAGCGGCAACAATAAAAAACTCGTTTTTACCATCGCAGTTTACAAATCCGGCCAATGTCGAAGTTCACGAAAGAACAACGGCGCAGGAAATTCTGGCTGATTTTCCTGACGGAATCGATTATCTGATTACAGGCGTTGGAACTGGCGGACATATTACCGGAGTTTCTAAAATATTAAAACAACATTTCCCAAATCTAAAAACCATTGCCGTAGAACCTGCTTTATCACCGGTTTTAAGTGGCGGAATTCCGGCCCCGCATCCTTTACAGGGAATTGGCGCAGGATTTATTCCGGAAGTTTTTAATCGGGAATATGTGGATGAAATCATTACGGTCGAAAAAAATGACGCTTTTAATTTTGCAAAAAGACTAACAAAAGAAGAAGGAATTTTTGGTGGAATTTCAACTGGAGCAGCTCTTGCAGGGGTTTCAAAAAAGCTGAAAAATATACCAAATGATGCCGTAATCCTGACTTTTAATTATGATACGGGAGAACGATATCTTTCAGTCGAAGAATTATTTGATTTCTTTTCTTAATACAATTAAGTGAAGTTTAAAAATAAAAAAAGAGCCAATGCTTTACACATTGGCGCTAAGAGATAGTTACTTTTTTTGATATTTTAAGTAATAATAACCCGAAGGCGATTGTTTTTATACAGTCGCCTTTTTATATAATAAAGATAAGTAAGTTTGCTTTATATTTTTCAACACATAGAAACATAGCTATTGTAAATGCACTAAATAATTAATCTCTAAAATCGTTCAAAGATTTCTCGATAATTTCAAGACATTCCTGAATTTGTTCTTCTGTCATTACCAATGGCGGTGCTAAACGAATTTTGTTTCCGTGAGTTGGTTTTGCCAATAATCCGTTGTCTCTGAATCTTAGGCAGATTTCCCAGGCTAAATCAGAATCTTCTCCACAATTAATTACAATCGCGTTCAATAAACCTTTTCCTCTTACTAAAGTAATTAAGTTGTTACGTTCTTTTATTTCGTTTAAACCTTTTCTCAAAATGATTCCTAAACGTTCTGCGTTTTCGGCTAGATTTTCGTCTTTTACCACTTCAAGAGCCGCAATTGCAACAGCCGCCGCAACAGGATTTCCACCAAATGTAGATCCGTGTTGACCTGGTTTAATTACATTCATGATTTCATTATTTGCCAAAACTGCCGAAACCGGGTAAACGCCGCCAGAAATTGCTTTTCCTAAAATCAAAATATCCGGCTGTACATTTTCGTGATGAACGGCTAATAATTTTCCGGTGCGCGCAATTCCGGTCTGAACCTCATCTGCAATAAACAATACATTATGTTTTTCGCACAATGCTTTTGCTTTCGCCAAATATCCTTCTGATGGAACATAAACTCCGGCTTCACCCTGAATTGGTTCAACCAAAAATCCTGCTATATTTTTTGATGATTCTAAAACTTTTTCAAGAGCTTCAAGATTATCGTATTCTATTTTTATAAATCCTTCTGTAAAAGGACCGAAGCTTTTACGCGCAGTTTCATCATTTGAGAAAGAGATAATTGTCGTTGTTCTTCCATGAAAATTATTTTCACAAACAATAATCTGTGCCAGGTTTTCGTGAATTCCTTTTACTTCATACGCCCATTTTCTACAAAGTTTCAAAGCTGTTTCAACCGCTTCTGCACCTGTATTCATGGGTAATACTTTATCAAAACCAAAATAATTGGTTACAAATTCTTCGTAGTTTCCTAATTTATCATTGTAAAAAGCACGAGAAGTCAAAGTCAGTTTTTGTGCCTGATCGGTCATTGCTTTAACAATTTTTGGATGACAATGCCCTTGATTAACAGCAGAATAAGCAGATAAAAAATCATAATACTTTTTTCCGTCAACATCCCAGACATATACGCCTTCTCCTCTTTCTAAAACAACCGGAAGCGGATGATAATTATGAGCTCCGTATTTGTTTTCTTTTTCGATCAAAACCTCAGATTTTGATGAAAGTACTTCTTGATTATGTGCCATGATAATTTATTTTATTGAGACAAAAATATGAAAATTTTTTATTTAAAAAGAAAAAATATAAAATTTAACTCGTAAACAAGATTTAAAAATAAAATATCACTTATTTTAACTGAATTAAAAGTCATTTTAAATTTAACTTTATAAAATAAAACCAGACTTATTTTTATCTTTACAGAAATTAAAAAATAAACGCATGGATATTTTAGATGAGTTTGACGTAAAAATTATCAAAGAATTAGAGAAAGACGGAAGAATCGCATTTTCGACAATTGCCTCTAATTTGAAAATTTCGAATACAATGGTTCATCAACGCATCAATCGTTTATTTGAACAAGGCATTATTACCGGAATCAAACCTATTTTAAACGAAAAGCAAATTGGGTACGATTGGGCTTCTTTTACCGGAATTACGCTTAATAAAGATTCAGATTCAGAAAGAATTATAGAAGCTTTAAAAGAAATTCCTGAAATTACAGAATGCTATTTTGTAACCGGATCTTTTACGCTTTACCTGAAAATTACGGCAAAAAACCACGAACATATGCGTAAGATTTTATATGAAAAAATCGATAATATTCCCGGAATTGCAAAAACAGATTCGATGATAGAATTGGGCTGTGCTTTTAAACGAAATATTTCTTTATAAAAACATCCAGGATAATTAAATTTCAGCAGATTAATTATTCACTAAACTAAATGTTACAAACCTCAGAAGAAATGGCTTTTGAGGTTTTTTTGTAACATAATATTTCTGATATTTGTTAAAAATTGTGAAATCATGAAAAATTCTGCTCTACTTCTTTTTGCTGCTATATTGTTATCTAACACTATAAATGCACAATTAAAACCTGTAAAATACGCTGACGGCGATCAGGTATTAAATGGTTTATCGATAAAAGCTGCGAAAAAAAGCAGTAATAATCCGGGAATTTTACTTTTGCCAGCCTGGCTCGGAATTGATAAGGCTTCTAAAGATATTGCTGCAGATTTATCTAAATTAGGTTATACGGTTTTCATCGCTGACATTTATGGAGAAGGAAATTATCCTAAAAACACAACCGAATCAGGAAAATTAGCGGGATATTACAAAACTAATTTTGCTGTTTATCAAAAAAGAATTAATGCCGCATTGCAGGAATTAATAAAATCCGGTGCAAATGCAGACAATATCGTTGCAATAGGATATTGTTTTGGAGGAACCGGAGTTCTTGAAGCTGCCCGCGGACATTTGAATGTAAAAGGTGTTGCGTCATTTCACGGAGGTTTAGGCAAAGATGCAACCCGTCCTGTTGAACCAATTACTGCCAAAGTTTTAGTTTGCCATGGTGCCGATGATCCATTTGAATCTAAGGAAGAAATTACCGCTTTTCAGCAAGAAATGCGCGATTCAAAAGCCGATTGGCAAATGATTTATTATGCAAATGCAGTTCACTCGTTTACAAATCCGGAAGCCGGAAGCGATAATTCTAAAGGAGCGGCTTATAATCCGGTTGCTGCAAAAAGATCATTTGAGCATTTACAGCTTTTTTTAAATGAAGTGTTGAAAAAATAATGCTTTGAGAAATGGCACGCGGATGACGCGGATTTAAACAGATTTACGCTGATAATAATTTTAAAAAATTTGTGCTAATTTGTGGAATTTGTGGAATTTGTGGCAAAAAAATAGCAAGCAAATGACGCGGATTTAAACAGATTTAAGCAGATAACAATTTTAAAAAATTTGTGCGAATTTGTGGTATTTGTGGCAAAAAACAGCACGCGGATGACGCAGATTTAAACAGATTTACGCAGATAATAATTTTAAAAAATTTGTGCCAATTTGTGGAATTTGTGGCAAAAAAATAGCAAGCAAATGACGCAGATTTAAACAGATTTAAGCAGATAACAATTTTAAAAAATTTGTGCCAATTTGCGGAATTTGTGGCAAAAAACAGCCCACGGATGACGCAGATTTAAACAGATTTACACAGATAATAATTTTAAAAAATTTGTGCAAATTTGTGGAATTTGTGGCAAAAAAATAGCAAGCAAATGACGCAGATTTAAACAGATTTAAGCAGATAATAATTTTAAAAAATTTGTGCCAATTTGTGGAATTTGTGGCAAAAAAAATAGCAAGCAAATGACGCGGATTTAAACAGATTTACGCTGATACTAATAAAAATCAGCAGCAAAAAAACCAGTGCAAACCCGTTTAAATCCGCGTCATTCGTGGGCAAAAAAAACATAACCAAATCAACTTAAATAACCGATGTCACATAGTCCGATTAGAAAAGACAAAACCTGCTTAAACTGCAGACATGTTGTTGAACAAAAATTTTGTCCCAATTGCGGACAGGAAAATACAGACAGCCGAAAAACATTTCATCACTTGTTTATTCATTTTTTTGAAGATCTGACGCATTATGAAAATGCTTTTTGGAAAACAATTAAAAATTTACTTTTTAAACCGTCTACTTTAACCAAAGAATACCTTTCAGGCCGAAGATTATCGTATTTGGCGCCTGTTCGTCTTTATATTTTTATCAGTTTTATTACTTTTCTTTTAATTGCCCTATTTCCCAGTACCATAGATGACAAACTCGATAAGAGCGAAAAAGAACTTAATTCACAAATTGTTGCAAACAGCAAAGGAAAAATTAAGAAATTCGATCAGAATACCCACTTTGAATTGAAGTCGATGAAAGAAATTGACTCGATTCAGAAGTATGGAAACGAAAAAGACAAATATTCTGATTTTGGATATTGGGCTTACGAAAAAGTGGTACACGTTACAGAAAAAAATACCAAAAGGGAAATTGTCGAAAAATTCATCGAATCTTTTTTGCATAATATTCCTAAAATCCTGTTTATCATAATGCCGTTTTTTGCCTTCTTTTTATGGATTTTCCACAACAAAAAGAAATGGTATTATTTTGATCACGGGATTTTTACGCTTCATTATTTTTCGTTTTTACTTTTGATATTCCTCATTTTATTTATTGTCAACAGAATCTTTGGTTTATTTGGGGAAGATAGTCCGCTTAGTTACATATCCGGACTTATCAATTTTGTTGGAATAATATGGATGTGTTATTATTTTTATCCGGCGCATCACCGTTTTTATGGAGAAAGCAGAATCGTTTCATTTGTTAAAAGTGTAATCCTGTTTTTTATAAACTCCTTTTTTATCCTACTTTTACTTATTTTCTATGTATTTTACATATTCATCAATTTACACTAATTATAAAATGAAAAAAACCTTACTTGTATTATTAATTGCATCAGCGTTTTCATGTTCTACTACAAAGGACGGTGCTGCAAAAAACAACGCAGATCCAACCAAATACGTAAAATCTATTACTGAAAAAGATCTAAAAAAAATGCTTTATGTTGTAGCTTCTGACGAAATGGAAGGCCGCGAAACGGGGTCAAAAGGACAGAAAAAAGCGGGTCTTTATATGATCGAACAATACAAAAAGAATGGCGTTTCATTCCCAAAAGGAGCAACAGATTATTACCAACATATTCCTGCTGCTTTTTTAAACGCAAAACGTAATGAAAATTTACCTGATTCAGAGAATATATGGGCGTACATAGAAGGTTCTGAAAAACCGGATGAAGTCTTGGTCATTTCAGCGCATTACGATCACGTAGGCATCAAAAATGGAGACATTTACAACGGAGCGGATGATGATGGTTCAGGAACAGTTGCGGTTATGGAAATTGCGAAAGCTTTTGCGAAAGCCAAAAAACAAGGTCATGGCCCAAAACGTTCCATTTTATTCCTTCACGTAACGGGCGAAGAGCACGGTTTGCACGGTTCTCGTTATTATTCTGAAAATCCGTTGTTTCCAATTGCCAATACTATAACCGATATTAATATTGATATGATTGGCCGCCGCGATGTAGAACATGCTAAAACAAACAACTACGTTTACGTTATTGGAGCTGACAGATTATCTACAGATTTGCACAATGCTGTTGTAGCGCAAAATGATAAATACACCAAATTAGATTTAGATTTTAAATTTAATGATCCAAAAGATCCAAATCATTTTTACGAACGTTCTGATCACTATAACTTCGCAAAACACGGAATTCCAGCTGTTTTCTTCTTTAACGGAGTTCACGAAGATTACCACGGAAAAGGCGACGAACCTCAAAAAATCGAATACGACGCTTTAACAAAAAGAACGCAGCTTGCCTTTGTTGTTGCCTGGGATTTAGCGAATAGAGAAAATCGTCCGGTAGTGGATAAAAAATAGGTTCAAAGGTTCAGAGGGACAAAGGGGCAAAGGTTTTTAAAGGGACTGAGGTTCTGAGTTGCTAAGGTTCTAAGTTTTTTTATAGACTAAAGTCTACATCTCTCAATCTTGTCATTCCGAGGAACGAGGAATCTACGCAAGAAGCTTCAATCTGTGTGGAATTACTAACGAAGATTCCTCGTTCCTCGGAATGACAAGATTGCGTAAATGCCGTCAACAATAGCATTATTGTGAAACAATGATAAAAACAAAAAAAGGGATGAGTTTTAAAACTCATCCCTTTTTTTATATTTCTAGATTCCAAAAGAAAACCTCAGAACCTTTGCACCTCTGAACCTTTGTACCTTTTCTTAATCATTCATAGAAATCAAAAACTCTTCGTTGTTTCTTGTTTTCTTGAAACGGTCGTTTACAAAATCCATAGATTCTACAGGGTTCATATCTGATAGATATTTACGCATGATCCACATTCTTTGTAATGTTTTTTCGTCTAATAATAAATCGTCACGACGTGTACTTGAAGACGTAAGATCGATTGCAGGGAAAATACGTTTGTTTGCGATTTTACGATCCAATTGAAGTTCCATGTTACCGGTTCCTTTAAATTCTTCAAAGATCACCTCATCCATTTTAGAACCAGTTTCAGTCAATGCAGTTGCGATGATACTTAACGAACCTCCGTTTTCTACATTTCTTGCCGCTCCAAAGAAACGTTTTGGTTTTTGTAATGCATTTGCATCAACACCACCACTCAATACTTTTCCTGATGCTGGCTGAACGGTATTATAAGCTCTTGCCAAACGTGTAATCGAATCTAAAAGAATCACTACATCGTGTCCGCATTCTACCAAACGTTTTGCTTTTTCAAGAACAATATTCGCAATTTTCACGTGTTCTTGCGGTTCACGGTCAAAAGTAGAAGCGATAACTTCTCCACGCACGCTGCGTTGCATATCAGTAACCTCTTCAGGACGCTCATCGATCAAAAGAACAATAAGATAAACTTCAGGATGATTGGCCGCAATTGCATTTGCAATGTCTTTTAATAACATTGTTTTACCCGTTTTAGGCTGAGCAACGATCATTCCACGTTGTCCTTTTCCTATTGGAGAAAATAAATCGATAATACGAGTTGATATAGAACTGCCTTTTTCGGCTAATTTGAATTTTTCAGAAGGAAAAACCGGTGTCAAGTGCTCAAAAGAAACTCTGTCGCGAACAACTTGAGGATCGTGGCCATTAATTTTAAGCACACGAACTAAAGGGAAAAATTTCTCGCCTTCTTTTGGAGGGCGAACCACTCCTTTTACAGTATCTCCAGTTTTAAGACCAAATAATCTGATTTGTGACGTTGATAAATAAATATCATCCGGAGAGGCTAAATAATTATAATCTGATGAACGTAAGAATCCGTATCCGTCAGGCATCATTTCAAGAACACCTTCACTTTCTATAATTCCGTCAAATTCAAAATCTGAATCTCTGAAATTACTCTTTTTATTTTTATGGTTTGGGTTTTGATTTCCGTTATTCCCATTTCCATTTCCGTTCCCGTTCCCGTTTTGATTTGGGTTTTGATTCGGATTCTGGTTTTGATTTGGATTCTGGTTTTGATTTGGATTCTGGTTAGGATTCTGAATCTGATTCTGGTTAGGATTCTGAACCTTATTCTGATTCGGGTTTATCTTTTTTACCGGAGCAGTCTGTTCTGTTTTTTCAGCAATTGGTGTCGGAGTATTTTCTCCGGATTCTTCTGAAGCTGCTTCTTTTACGACTTCTTTTTCTTTTTGCAGAGCGACTTTTTTCTCGTAAGCTGATTTATTAAATTTTACGATTTTCGGTCCTTTTTTCTCTGCTTCAGTATTTTCAGGAGTTTCCTCGATTTTTTCAGTTTCTTCATTTTTCACAGCATCCTGTTCTTTTCGGGCTGCCTGAATTTTTGCCTGAACTTTTGGAGCTGCGGGAGCTTTTGAAGTTGGTTTTGCAGCCACAGGAGTTTCCACTTTTTCAGGAGCTTCCTCTACTTTATCAAATTCTAAAACAGGGGCATTTTTTGAAATGGCTGCTTTTTTAGCAGGAACTATTCTGGCTCTTTTCGGTTTATCATCGTCAACCGCTTCTGCCACAGCATTAGCCGGCGGCGCAACAGTCGCTTCTTGATGTGCTAAAATCTGACTGATCAGAGTCTCTTTTTTAACGCCATTAAACTTTATAGTTTTAGCTAACTTAGCTATTTCTTGAAGCTCAGAAAGCTTCATTTCTTTTAATGCAGAAATATCAAACATGAATGTTCTATGAATTTAATTATTTTAACGGAAATACTGTAAAAAGAATAGGTAGATATTTTTTTTCGATTGACCGCAGTATGAAGTGCTTACGGTATTATGATGCAATAATACGAATAAAATTTAATCATACAATAGTATTTTAAAAAAAGAAAATATATTTTTGTAAAACAATTTTAGATCATGATACAACGAATTCAGACCATATATTTACTTCTTGCCTTTATAGTGACAGGAGTTTTAATGTTTTTTATTCCACTTTGGACATTAAACGGTAAGGCATTTTATTTTATGCAGGACCAATTATACACCATTTTATTAGGTCTAAGCACAATGCTGACTATTGTGAGCATTATTTCATACAAAAAAAGACAAAATCAGTTTGTGATGAACAGGCTGAACATAATATTAAATTTAATTTTATTAGGATTGTTTGTATATCGTTCTCTAAATTTATCTGGAGAAACAGCTGTTTCTGAGAAAGGTATTGGGATGTTTCTGCCAATTGTTGCTATCGTATTATTAGTTTTAGCTAATAAGGCCATCAAGAAGGATGAAGATCTCGTAAAATCTGTAGATCGTTTGAGATAAACCTATAAACTTAAGTTTTTTGTGCGAAGAGAACCCGAATTTTACGATTCGGGTTTTTTTGTGGGTAATCTAAATTTAATTTCAAAACCTTCCTCCAAATAAATTTAAAAAGCAACTTTTGTAAGATATTTTTTTCATAAATTTGACTCTCTTCCCATTTTGAATCAATTATGACACCTAAAATAAGAATACATCTTGCAGACGATCATCAGGTTCTAATTGATGGTTTGACCAATTTACTACAAACAGTTGCGAACTTTGAAGTGGTAGGAAATTCTCTTGATGGCACTACTATTTATGATGATGTTATTCAAAATAATGCCGATATTTTAGTTTTGGATATCAGCATGCCCAAAAAAGACGGTATTGAAGTATTAAAAGAATTTAGCGAAAAACAATTTCCCTGCAAAGTTATTATTTTATCCAGTTATGATGATTTAAAAATTATAAAAGAAGTAATGAAATTAGGCGCTAAAGGCTATCTCACAAAAAAATGTGCCGGCGAAAATATCATCGAAGCAATTGATGCGGTTTATCAGGATCAGGAATATTTTTGTGATTCGGTAAGAGAGAAAATTTTTAATAGTTTTACCCAAAACAATCCAAAACTAAATAAAAACCTTTACGTAGAAAATCAAATTTTAAGTGCGCGGGAATTAGAAATTATCACCTTAATTTGTTTAGAATATAGCGGAAAAGAAATAAGCGAACAGCTTTTTATCAGCACAAATACTGTTGAAACACACCGGAAAAACATCATGAAAAAACTTCAGACCAAAAACACCATTGGCCTTGTAAAATATGCGCTAAAAAACAATTTGATTAATCCTTAAGTTTGCGTTTAAAAAGTAAAATCTGTTTTTAATATCTCTTGTGGATTTATGTATATTATTCGAATTTTAATACTTCTTTTTTATACTTCTCTAAACGGGAACCCTGTTTTTAGCCAGGAAAATATACCATTAAATGAATCTCAAATTAATGCTGTCGAAAGTTCAAAAAAAGGCACTCCTTCTGAAGGACGAAAACTGGAAAAATTAAGAAATAAAAAAGTCGTTAGCCTGTCTGTTGTTCTTGTTGTGATATTGTTTTTTCTGTTCTATTTCTTTTATCAGAATAATAAATTGAAGCAAAAAATAAAACGAAAAGATACTAAGCAAAAAATATTACTTGACGTTATTAATGCCGGAATCGATACTCAGGAAATTGAACGCAAAAAAATTGCATCGTTTCTACACGACAATATCAATTCCTTGCTTTCTTCTGTGGGCTTGCATTTGAATACCTATACGACACAAAACAATATAAAATCTGAAGAAATTCAGAAAGCCAAAGCCATTCTTGCAGAAGCGCATGATCTCCTGCGTGATATGTCGCATGATCTCGTTCCTACTCTTTTGGTTCGTTTTGGTTTAATTTATGCTTTGGAAGATTTATGCGAAAGAAACTCCAATTCCAGTATTCATTTTGAATTTTCAAGTACCGTTTCGACTGAAAAAAGATATGTTGAAAAATTCGAAATGAAGCTTTATTTCATTGTCTCAGAACTATTCAATAACATTATAAAACATAGCGGTGCATCAAAAGCCCAAATTTCATTATCCGAAAACAACAATCAATTTATCATCGCAATTCAGGATAACGGAAAAGGTTTTAAAGCGGAGAAAAAAAATGAAAATGAAGGTTTTGGTTTAAACCGAATTAGAGCCAGAATTAAAAAATACAAAGGAAATATCTCGATTGTTTCAAAAGAAAATGAAGGAACTTCGATTAAAATAAAAGTGCCGTTGCCCCATTAATTTACTTCTTCCCTATTTCGATAATTTCCAAATCTTTTATTTTATCATCATCAATTACAAATCGCAACATGGTTCGTACCTGATGGAATCCGCTTTTTCCTGCAGCTCCGGGATTCATGTGCAATAAATTATTCTTTTTATCGAAAATAACTTTCAGAATATGCGAATGTCCGCAAATGAATAACTTAGGCGGGTTCAAAGCCATTTCTTCTCTAATTGCCGGATTGTATTTTCCCGGATAACCGCCAATATGCGTAATCCAAACAGAAACATTTTCGCATAAAAACCTATTGTGCAAAGGGAATTCTAATCTTGCCTGTGCGTCATCTATATTTCCGTACACGCAACGCAAAGGTTTTAACTTTTTGATGGTATCTGTAACATGCAAATCGCCAATATCTCCTGCATGCCAAACTTCATCAGCCTGATTTACATATTTTAAAATAGTATCGTCAATATGACTGTGTGTATCGGAAAGGAGGAGGATTTTTTTCATTCTAAGTAACTAAGATTCTAAGTTGCTAAGGTACTGAGTTTTTTTAAGGTGCTAAGGTTCTGAGTTGCTAAGATGCTAAGTTTTTTTTATAAAAAAATCCGATTTGCTTTCACAAATCGGATTTTAAACTTGATGTTAGACGCACTGCTGTGCGTCTCTAGATTATACGATGTTTACATTTCACGTATAAAATTTTACATCAAACATTTTACACCAAACGTTTTACAATAATTACTGTTTTTTAGGATTTTTACCATCTTTAGAATCTTTGGTATCCATCATTTCCATTAGTTTTAAACCTAATAAACCGCTGATAGAACCATCAGATCCGCCGTTTCCTGAAATTAAAACATCAGGAATTACTTTGATGTTTCCTTTACCAATTTCCTCGGTTACTTTATATCGGGTAAAATTATCACCGCCCATTGCGCTAACTTGAAGTTGGTACGATTCAGCAGTCGATTTACCAATTGCCATAATTTTCTCTGCTTCGGCCAAACCTGTTTTCGAGATTCTTTCTGCTTCGGCACTTGCATTTAGTTTTGTTGCTTCTGCCTGTGCTCCTGCTCTTGCTTTTGTAGCTTCGGCTTCTGCATTGGCGCGCATTTTTGTTGCTTCCGCTTCAGCGTTTACATTCAGTTTTAAACTGGTTGCATCACCTTCTGCTTTCTTAACGGTTGCATCTGCGGTACGTTGCGCAATCTCTACACTTTGCGAAGCACGAACGATTTCTTTTTGCATATCGGCAATTGCAGTTTCTTTCTCCATTCCCTGACGTTGTTCTTGCGCCATTCTTTGGGTTTGATACGTTTTTTGCTCTTCTTCTGCTAACTTTCTATCCGTTAAGGTTTTCATCAATGAATCTGGCGGAACGATATCTCCAATCAAAGTATCGACAGCATTTACATTATACTCATCCAAGACTAACTTAATATGATTTTTAGCCGATTCCTGACGTTCTTTTCTCGTACTTAAAAACGAAATAACATCGCTATCCTGAGCCGAGTTTCTGAAATAGTTACCAATTGTAGGTTCTAAAACCTGAGAAACTAAGTTGTTCATGCTTCCAAAACGGGCAATTACTTTTGGCGCTTCGTTTGCCGGAACGTGGATAATTTGCGCCACATCCAGATTAAAAGGGAAACCATCTTTTGAACGAACGGTAATCGTAGATAAGTTTTTATCTAAATTATGCGATTCGCTTCTGGCATTTGCCCAGTTTAGCACTAAGTTCGTTGTTGGAACTGCTTCAAGTTTCGTTGTATATTTATTCAAAGCATATTTTCCAGGTCCCAGCGGTTCCATCCAAACACCACGTTGTCCTTTTGAAACAATATTTCCGTGTTTGAAAGTATCTCCGGTAACGTCTTGTCCGTCATCTCCAATATACGAAATCACAACACCAACATATCCAATAGGCACATCTGTCATTGGGTTTTGTTCGATCAAAATTCCCCATGTATTAATATAGTACGAACCTGCCAACATCACCTGAGGCTGTAAACCACGGTTTCCACCAGTGTCTAGAAACTTATCGAAATCCTGAAAGTTATTGTGACCTTCTACGAATTTACCGGCAATTTGTCCTTGCGGAATTGGTTCTCCGTCAAGAGCGGTTACGATACCAATCATATTTTCGTAAATCTTGATTTGATCTGCAATTACAATTTCGAACAAGAATGTATTAATACGATACGAACCTGTGGTAATAAAAGCAGTTTGACGTCCTTTTTGTCCACCATTGTCTAAGAAAAAAGTAGCATCCTGAAAGTTATCACTGTCTACTTTTCGGGCTAAGATTCGTCCGGTTGGGATTTCCTGTCCGTCCTTACTTAAAACCAATCCAATTTTTCCTTCCGGAATAACTGTAAATCCAGACATATCAATAGAATATTGCCAGATCCACATTCCCCAGTATAAACCCGGAGCAAGCGTTTTTGCCTGATAACCTGCCTCCCCTTTTGTCGCAATAATACGACCATCAGGCAGCGACCTGTCGGTTCCAAACAAAACGAATTTTTTGGTTACCAAACCAATTTTATCTTCCGGAACCATTACCATTCCGAAGAAAACACGTAAAATAAACTTGTAAAAAATGATAGAAAATAAGATTAAAATGATCCACCAATAAGAAGTAATTTCATTCATAGTTTTTGATATTTAGGCTACAAACATAAGAGAAATACATTCTGTTAAAATGAAATATTTTAAAAATTAACTTTTGCCAATTTTTCTTAAATTATGTTAAAAAAAGCCTTCGGTTAAATCGTTGGAATTGTCAATTTCTGACACGATTTTTTGCCGGGTAAACTATGATTGGTATTTTGGACGTTAACAGTTTTTAGCTAAGGTTCTGAGTTGCTAAGATGCAAAGCTTCTAAGTTTTCTTTTTAGAGATTTAAAAAAATCTCTTTTAATATTTATTCATCTAATGTTAGAAGCACTGTTGTGCATCTCTACAATAAAAAACAGTAAAAAACTTAGAACCTTAGCGCCTCAGAACCTTAGCATCTTAAAAAAAACTTAGCTTCTTAGCAACTAAGAACCTTAGCAACTTTTAAAAAAAACCTTTGTACCTTTGCACCTCAGAACCTATGAACCTTTACCTTGAGATATTTTATTCAATTTGCATATAACGGAACACATTATCATGGCTGGCAATTTCAGCCCAACGCCTCTTCTGTTCAGGAAACTTTAAACAAAGCACTTTCGGTTTTATTGAATGCTCCTATAAATGTAATGGGCGCCGGACGAACGGATACTGGTGTTCATGCAAGTGAAATGTATGGTCATTTTGATGTTGAATCACCGCTTGACGTTCCGAATTTAATACACAAACTGAATTCGTATTTACCAAAAGACATCGCGATTTTTGATATTATATTGGTTTCTGATAATGCGCATTGCCGATTTGATGCTACGAAAAGAACGTACGAATATCACATCAATACTGTTAAAAATCCGTTTACGGAAGAATTGAGCTGGTATTTTAACCAAAAATTAGACGTAGCTTTGATGAATGAAGCGGCGAAAATATTACTGAATCATACCGATTTTCAATGTTTTTCTAAAGTAAATACAGATGTAAACACATTTGATTGCACGATTTTTGAGGCGTATTGGAAACAAGAAAATAACAAACTGATTTTTACCATTTCGGCCAATCGTTTTTTGCGAAATATGGTTCGTGCCATTGTGGGAACTTTGGTAAATGTAGGATTGCATAAAATTTCTCTGACTGATGTTGAAAATATCATTGCCAGTAAAAGCAGAGAAAAAGCCGGATTTTCGGTTCCGGCACATGGATTATATTTAACCGAAATTGATTACGATTACATATAGCTATAAGCTGTAGGCTATAAGCAGTAAGCCTATTGCCTGAAGCCTAAAGCTTAAAGCATAGAAAAAATATAATGAAAGCAAAAGCATTTGATACCGGATTATTCAAACGAATTTTAAAATATACCAAACCTTATAAATGGCGCTATTATGGCGTTATTATTTTTGCAATTTCCTTGTCGGTTTTTGCAGCACTTCGCCCTTATTTATTAAAGGAAACGGTCGACGGCTATATCAAGACGCACGACAAGCATGGTTTGCTGATGTACATTATATTAATGGGCGTGGTTCTTTTATGTGAAGTTTTCTCTCAGTTTTACTTTGTGTTTTGGGCAAACTGGCTCGGACAGGATATTGTAAAGGATATCAGAACGAAACTTTTTAAGCATATTTTGAGTTTCAGAATGAAATATTTTGATTTGGTTCCGGTTGGGCAATTGGTTACCAGATCGGTTTCGGACATTGAGTCGATTGCCCGTATTTTCAGTCAGGGATTGTTTATGATTATAAGCGATTTGATGAAAATGCTGGTGGTGCTGATTTTTATGTTTTACATGAACTGGAAACTGACCTGGATTGTGGTGGTTGCAATGCCAATTTTGGTTTTTATTACCCGAATCTTTCAGCGTAAAATGCAGGTTGCTTTTGAAGAAGTTCGTACGCAGATTGCAAATATGAACTCGTTTGTTCAGGAACGTGTTACGGGAATGAAAATCGTTCAGCTTTTTAATCGTGAGAAAATCGAAGCCGAAAATTTCAGGGTAATTAATGACAAACATAGAGTAGCGTGGATTAAGACCATTCTTTATAACTCGATCTTTTTTCCGATTGCGGATATTATTTCGTCTATTACTTTAGGTTTAGTAGTGGTTTACGGCGGATTTAAAATCCTGAACGGAGATCATTTTACGACTTTTGGAGATTTATTTTCTTATACGATGTTTATCGGGATGTTATTTAATCCGTTGCGTCAGATTGCAGATAAATTCAACGAGATGCAATTGGGAATGATTGCCGCAAATCGTGTTTTTGATATTATCGATACAGAAGATCATATTCAGGACACGGGAACGCTGGAAGCGCCTATTTTTGACGGAAGCATTGAATTTTCTGCTGTTCGTTTTAGTTATATTCCGGAAGAAGAAGTCATTAAGGGAATTGATTTATCTGTGGCTTCAGGGCAAACGATTGCAATTGTGGGTTCTACCGGAGCCGGAAAATCGACTATTATTAATTTACTGAATCGTTTTTACGAAATAAATAGCGGAACCATTTTTATCGACGGTCATAATATTGAGAATTATACGTTGGCTTCGTTACGAAAACAAATTGCGGTGGTTTTGCAGGATGTATTTTTGTTTGCTGATACTATATATAATAACATCACTTTGAACAATCCTGAAATTACGCGCGAACAAGTTTTGAATGCTGCCAAAAAAATTGGCGTTCACGATTTTATTATGAGTTTGCCGGATAATTATGATTTTGATGTAAAAGAACGCGGTGTAATGCTTTCATCAGGACAAAGACAATTAATCGCCTTTTTGCGTTCATACGTGAGCAATCCTAGTATTTTGATTTTGGATGAAGCGACTTCTTCGATAGATACGTATTCTGAAGAATTAATCCAGCGTGCTACCGAAACGATTACAAAAGGAAGAACTTCGATCATTATTGCACATAGATTGGCAACAATTGTAAACGCCGATAAAATTGTGGTTATGGATAAAGGTTTGATTGTAGAACAGGGATCGCATCAGGAATTGCTCAATAAAACCAACGGATATTACAAGAATTTATACGATTCGCAATTTTCTGTCGCTAATTGAAATTTCAAATGCTAAAAAAGCTCTTAAAAAAGTTAAATTAGCGTTATAGGAATCATAAATGTAATATCTGAGGGAAATTATATAACTGCTTTGATTTTTGAATTATTTATATTTGAGAATGTATAATTCAAATGCAAAAGAAAATGCCACAAAACAGATTTTATCCAGACGAAAAATTCAAAGAAATAGAAATAAATGCCTCATTACAACTTAGATATGCGATCTCAAACAGAGGTCGATTAATTAGTTTTACTGACGAAATAGAAAATGGCCGACTTTTAAAAGGAGGTTTAAGCGATGGTTATCCAACTTTTAGATTTAAGGTTAAAAAAGACGACAAAATCGTTAACAAATACTTGTTTCTATACAAATTAGTTGCTGAATATTTTATTCCAAAACAATCTGAAGAACAAACTTATGTGCTTCATATGGATTATAACAGAAGCAATGATGACATCAGCAATTTACGCTGGGCTACAAAAGCCGAAATGATGGCACACAGCCGCAAAAGTCCACGCGTGATTCAGGCGAAAAAGAACCTGATTGAACACAACTTAAAAGCTGACGGTCGAAAATTAACTACTACCAAGGTAATGTTAATCAAGAAAATCCTTGCAAGACCAGAACAAAAAACACGCCTTAAAATGATTGCCAAACAATTCGGCGTAAGCGAAATGCAAATCAGACGTATTGCCAGCGGTGAAAACTGGGGACACGTTAAAGTTTAATTGTTAATGGTTAATTATTAATTGTTAAGTGTTAATTGTTAATTGTTATTGATTGTCACTCTGAGCGGAGTCGAAGAGCTTTTTAACTTAAATTAGCTTCGACTCCGCTCAGCCTGACAAAACTTATTCAGTATTACCCTGAACCGAAGTCGAAGAATTTTTCTATACGAAAGTTCTTCGACTTCGTTTTTTATGACAGCACGCAATTTTAATTTTTAATTTCTCAAACCCAAATTCCGATCAATAATTCACAATTTACAATTCACAATTCGCCCGATTTCTGTGAAAAGGTCAAAATCAGTGTGGGTAAAAATAAATTTTAAAGTGTTTTTTAAAATAAATCCTTAAATTCGCAAGCACAAAGAACAAAGAATAAAATCGACAAATGAGTTTCGGAATTATAAACTTCATTTTCGGAAATAAATACTAAAAACCAAAAAAATGAAATACGACGTTATTGTTTTAGGAAGTGGTCCTGGCGGATATGTAACAGCTATTAGAGCTTCACAATTAGGCTTTAAAGTAGCTGTAGTTGAAAAAGAAAACCTTGGTGGTGTATGTTTAAACTGGGGATGTATCCCAACAAAAGCATTACTAAAATCAGCTCAGGTTTTTGATTATTTAAAACACGCTTCTGATTACGGATTAAAGGTTTCTGAATTTGATAAGGATTTCCCTGCAGTAGTTCAACGCAGCCGGAATGTTGCTGACGGAATGAGCAAAGGAGTTCAGTTCTTAATGAAAAAAAACAAAATTGACGTTATTGAAGGTTTTGGAAAACTAAAACCAGGTAAAAAACTTGACGTTACTGATAAAGATAATAAAGTAACTGAATATAGCGCTGATCACATTATCATTGCAACAGGAGCTCGCTCTCGTGAGTTGCCAAACTTGCCACAAGATGGTGTAAAAGTTATTGGTTACCGTCAGGCAATGACATTGCCAACTCAGCCAAAATCTATGATTATTGTAGGTTCTGGAGCGATTGGAGTTGAATTTGCACATTTCTACAACTCAATGGGAACTGATGTTACTATTGTAGAATTTATGCCAAACATTGTTCCTGTTGAAGACGAAGATATCTCTAAACAAATGGAGCGTTCTATGAAAAAAGCGGGTGTAAAAATAATGACCAACTCTTCTGTTGAGAAAATTGATACTACCGGAACTGGCGTAAAAGCAACTGTAAAAACAGCAAAAGGAGAAGAAATTCTTGAAGCTGACATCGTACTTTCGGCAGTTGGAATCAAAACTAATATTGAAAACATAGGTTTAGAAGAAGTTGGAATCGCTGTTGACAGAGATAAAATCTTGGTAAACGCTTACAACGCAACTAATATTCCTGGTTACTACGCAATTGGAGATGTTACTCCTGGACAAGCTTTGGCTCACGTAGCATCTGCCGAAGGAATTAACTGTGTGGAAAAAATTGCTGGTTTACACGTAGATCCAATCGATTACGGAAACGTTCCGGGTTGTACTTACGCAACTCCAGAAATCGCTTCTGTAGGTTTAACAGAAAAACAAGCTAAAGAAAAAGGATACGAATTAAAAATTGGTAAATTCCCATTCTCAGCATCAGGAAAAGCAAAAGCTGCCGGTGCTGCTGACGGATTCGTAAAAGTAATCTTCGACGCAAAATACGGAGAATGGTTAGGATGCCACATGATTGGTGCAGGAGTTACAGATATGATTGCTGAAGCAGTTGTAGCTCGTAAACTTGAAACTACAGGTCACGAAATCCTTAAATCTATTCACCCTCACCCAACAATGAGCGAGGCTGTTATGGAAGCTGTTGCGGATGCTTATGGCGAAGTAATTCACTTGTAATACAAACCGTTTTACGGTTACATATAATTTTCAATTTGAAAAATCCGATTTGTGAAAGCAAGTCGGATTTTTTTTGTTTTAGCCTATTTTGCCTTTTCTGGTAATATACGTAGAGGCGCACAGCTGTGCGTCTTCGATCAATTCACATAAATTTCTATAAAAATAAATATTGATTTATTGTAACAATCCCGAAACTGATTTTTAATAATAAAGCACTAATTTTGCAGTTCCCAAACAAATCTTCCATGAAAAAAATAGTATTCTTTTTCGCCATTTCTCTTTTTTTATCTCATAACCTATTTGCACAAACAAAAACTGAGGCTTCGACTATTTTTGCAAAATCATACGATTATGTAAATGATTTCGAAAAAATCCTTACGCCAAGTCAAATTAAGGATTTAAACGAATTTTTGAAAGCAAACGAAACAAAAACCAAAAATAAAATTTTGGTTGTAACCACATCTTCTATAACGCCATATACAGATTTAACCGATTATTCATTGGATTTGGATAAATATTTAGTTTCTAAATTAAATATCGATACCACAATTTTAATTGTAGTCAGCAAGAAATTAAGACAAATTCAGGTTCAGGGAATTGATCGAATCCGCTCTAAAATGAGCGATCAGGAAATGAAGGATATTATAGCGACTTATGTCGTTCCCGAATTAAAAAAAGGTGACTATTACAAAGGTTTACAGCAAGGTACGCGCCAGCTTATAAAAAAACTGGAATAAAAAAAGAAAATGCAGATTAAGAAAAATAATATTAAACATCAACCAACTTTGACAAAGAAGTTTCTAAAGCAATTGCAATTTCATGTAAAGTATAAATTGTCGAGTTAACTTTTCCGTTTTCGATTTTTTCAATAGATTGGCGGTCTTTTTTACATGCTCTTGCTAAGTCAGACTGGCTCCAACCTTTTTTCTCTCGAAGTTCAACAATTCGTTGACCAATTTTCTTTTTTAGAATATCCCGTGTCATAAAACAAATGTCGGACTATTTGTTGATAACTTTGTCATACAAAAATATGACAAATGTTTTTTGTTTGTATATTTGTCATACAATTATACGACAAATGAAAAACTCAAGAAAACTAAAAATTCATACAAAACACGAAGCCAGAGCTTATAAAAACACAACGATTCCGGTAATTAAACTTCAAGGCAAATGGCTTAATAAACTGGGATTCAAAGAAGGGCAAATGATAAACATAGAACAAGAGATAAACAGGCTGACAATCACAATTGAAAAAGAATAGAAATAATCTTATTTTTTCATTCAACAAAAACTAAAACATATATTTTAATAACTTTATGGCTAAATAAAAAGTCATGAAAGAAATATACGTTGTTGAATTTCCATCAAACTTAGGTTTAAAAGAACCTCAACCCGGAAAAGAACCAGGCGTAAAACGATTGCCTGACTGGTTATGGAAACACAATTTGCATAAAGCAATCAATCCTAAAGATACAATACGACTTGATGCACCCAAATATTCTAATCGTAAAGATCCAGAAACCAATATTTTAAACGCAAATTCGTTAGTCGAATATGCGAGGGAACAAGCTTATTTAATCAATAATTTATTGACACAAAACAAATTTCCGTTTATACTTGGAGGCGATTGCAGCATACTTTTAGGTCCGGCAATGGCGCTAAAACAAAAAGGCAATTACGGATTATTTTACCTCGACGGTCACACTGATTTCATGGACGTTTCTTTATCCTCAACCGGCGGCGTTGGCGGAATGGCAGCATCCATAGTTACCGGAAACGGACACGAAAAACTTACTAATATTCTCAATTTATCTCCTTATATCAAAGAAGAAAATCTTTGGTGTGTAGGCAATCGCGAATATGACGATGAATACGAAAACGAAATCAGGAATTCTACCGCTACTTATATCAGTCTCGCTGCATTACGAAAACAAGGCATTTCAAATCGCATAAAATCATTTCTTTCAAGCGTTGAAACCAAAAATCTTGACGGATTCTGGCTTCATATCGACGTCGATGTTTTAAACGATTTCATAATGCCGTGCGTAGACAGCCGAACGCCGGACGGTCTTACGTATGAAGAATTTAATGAACTTACCTCCTATTTGTTTCAAAGTGAAAAACTTAGCGGATTAGAAATCACAATTCTCGATCCTGATTTAGATCCTACAGGACAATACACAAAAGATTTTGTCACTAATATCACCACGACTTTTAACTCATTTCGAAGATAAATAGTTTTTATTTGGGCATGTTTCGCTGCCTCTAATCTGGCTATTCGCTGCAAATCCTTGCACTTCCTTCGTCAGGTTGTGGGCTTTCCACTGCTATCTCAACGCCATTATGTTAAGAGAAAATCAATAATGTTATGGTGAATAAATCTCGCGCAAAATCGCAAAGATTTGTCATTTCGACTCAGGAGAAATCTCCGCAACTAACTCCGCAAAGCAAATCCAATCTTTGTAGAGCTTCTTGCGGAGATTTCTCCTGCGTCGAAATGACAATATTGTGTTTAAACTTTGCGTCTTATCGCCTTTGCGAGATTAATTTTATTCTAAAAAGCTTAACTTAATGACATTGACTGCTATTCCTAACGCAAACCCATTTTTATAAGAATAACTGTTTTTTATTTAATTTTTCTTATTTTAAAAAAAACATTCTGGCTCTAAATAACTTATATAGACATCGCAAAAGAATAAGAAATGGATTATCACAATTGAAAAAGAATAATTATTTTAGACGCTTTAAAACAAAATTATGATCGGAATTCTTGTTGAACTTATCATTTCCTGGCTATTACTTTTGTGGTTTGACAGATCCAATTTATCCGTTTTAGGTTTTAAATTAACGCAAAACCGAGCTTTCAATTTTCTGTATGGTTTTATTATGGCTTCGCTTTTTTGTGTTTTATATTATGTTTCAACTTCAAGTTTATCAAACACGCATTATCTTGTAAATAACGATTTTAAAACCGAACAATTTTTAAAAAGTTCCTGGTGGGTTTTAAGTTCTGTTCTGTTTGAAGAGCTTCTTTTTAGAGGTGCTTTACTTTATATTGCCATTAAAAAATTCGGAATCAAATGGGCTTGTATTGCTTCTGCAGCAGCTTTCGGGATTTATCACTGGTTTACATTTGGAGCGTTGGGAAATCCGGTACAAATGGCAATCGTATTTTTTATGACCGGAATTTGGGGACTTATGTTTGCTTTTGCTTATGCCAAAACAAAATCGCTCTATCTCCCAATCGGGTTGCATTTGGGTTGGAATCTTATCAATACTATTGTGTTTTCAAAAGGACCATTAGGACATCAATATTTAATTATTGACAGTGATAAAAAGTTAGAAGGAATTTTATCTTTGGTATTCTTTATTCTTCAAATAATTGGATTGCCCATTTTGACTTATTTCTATTTGAGAAAATATAATACGGGTGATATTCCAGAACAAGCAAATGAATAAGAGAAATTATTAATTTTTAATTGTACTTTAGTTTCATTCAAACTAAATCCTGAGTCATGATTAGAAAAATTTTAATCTTAGTTGTATTCGTAATAACGTCAACAGCTTTTGCACAAGAAAATACTTTTAAAATTCCTGATTATAAAGCAATTGAAAAAGAAATTCAGGACAAAAAATCTTCGTATTATTATCCAAAATTAATGGAAAGATATGTAAGTAATGATACGCTTTTAACCAACGAAGAGTATCAGCATTTGTATCTTGGTTATGTTTTTCAGCCCAAATACAATGCTTTTTGGAAATCTCCTGACGAAGAAAAACTTCGCGAATTTTATGGTAAAGAAGAACTTGAAGAGACAGATTATGACGAAATCATAAAACTTGCCAATCATTCTTTGAGCGATTTTCCGTTTGATTTGAAACAATTGAATTTTCTGGGTTATGTTTATCACCTAAAAGGAGATGACAAATCTGCTGATGCGGCTTCTTTGAAATTTCATAGTATCCTGAATGCCATTTTATCTTCGGGTGACGGAAAAAAGTGCGAAACCGGATTTCATGTCATAATGGTTGAGCATGAATATATGCTTTTGAATGTTTTCGAAGTCGAATCTAAATCGCAGTCTTTAGTGGGAAATTGTGATTATCTGAGCTTCGAAAAAGGCAAATATAATGTTGACGGCATTTATTTTAATATCGAAAAAATGCTCGAAAACGAATCAAAATCCCTGAAATAGAAAATTGATTTACTTCAGATGAAAATCATTCCAGTTAGAAATAGTGACTATGATTCTTTAAGAAAATTATACCTAAAAGAAAGACGGGCAACTTTTTCGTGGCTCAAACCATCCGAATTCCGCCTGAAAGATTTTGAAAAAGATACACAAGGAGAATCGATTTTGGTTGCGCTTGAGAATGAGATTCCTATTGGATTTATTTCAATCTGGATGCCCAACAAATTCATTCATCATTTGTATATTGATCAACAATTTCAGCATAAAGGCATTGGAACGCAATTATTAAAAGCAGCGATTCAGCAAACTAATCTTCCTATTTCTTTAAAATGTCTGGAGAAAAACACAAAAGCCGTTGATTTTTATAAACGAAAAGGCTTTGTTGAGAAAGAAAGAGGTTTATCAGAGCATGGGGATTATATCTTGTTTGAGTTGTTAGAAATGATAAATTAGTATTAATTTCGCAAAATAAGTATCCTCCCATTCGTTTAATTACGAAATACAATATGAAAAAAACCTTAACACTGCTTTTATCTTTTTTAACTCTATCAACATTTTCACAAAATAAAATGCGTCCAATTAATGAATTAATAAACGAGAATGATTCCGGTTGGCCTTACGTAAAAGAATGGATTGATTCTGCGACAAATAAAGTTGAAATTCTTTCTGTCGATAATCAAAAAGCTAAAGAAGCTTTATATAATACTCAGGTAACAACACGTTCTCCAATGGGCGCAATTGTTTATATGACTGGCGGAATTTTAATCGATAATGGTTGGATTAGAATTCTAGGATCTGGAAATGATAAGCTAAAAAGAACATTACCCGATTGGAATCTAAACAAATCATATAAAGAATTTGGACAACCTGCTTCCTTTTTACTAATAGCGGATGATGCAATTGGTGGCTTTTTCATCTTAAATGGTGGTGCACTGGGAAATGATTTAGGAAAGATTTATTATTTTGCGCCGGATAGTTTAGAATATGAACATCTTGACTTAACTTATACTGAATTTCTAACCTTTTGTTTTAATGGCGATATTAATAAGTTCTACGCAGATTTCAGATGGAAAAACTGGAAAGAAGATATCTCTACATTAAGCGGCGATCAGGTTTTTAACTTTGTCCCTTTTTTGTGGACAAAAGAAGGTAAAAACATTGAGAAATCATCTAGAAAAGCAATTCTAGTTGAAGAACAATATACTTTAAATATTGATTTTAGAAAACAACTTGATAAATGAAACAATAAAATCAAATAATCCCTTAAAATCAAACATTCCCCACATGAATTCATTAACAAAAAAAGACATTGACAAACCTATTGGAGGTTTATTTTTTATGATTATCAACACCGCAATCTGGACTTTTATCGCCGAGTATTATCTGGAAAACAGAGATTTAAAAATTATTGGAATCCTTTTAGGATTAATCATTGCGAGCTTTTTATATTTCTATTTTACGTTTACAAAAGTTCAAAAAACATTACCGGAAACTACAATCGAAAAAACTGCCGAAGAAAAAAGCAAAGAAAAATGGTTTATGATCATCTTTGGTTTAGAAGGTTTAGGAATCTTGCTTGCCAAAAATATTTTGATGAACATGAATCACGACGAATTGTTTATTCCGTTTTTTGCTTTGGTTGTTGGTTTGCACTTTTTTCCGTTAGCCAAAATATTCAACCGTACTTTTGATTATTATATGGGCACCTGGACTTGTTTATTTGCGATTCTTGGTCTTTATTTAATAACTCAGAAAACGACAACTGTAAATCTGGCAAATGTCGTGGTAAGTTTAGGATGTGCAATTGCTACCATTTCTTACGGTACCAGAATGATTATTGAAGGAAGAAAGCTGTTGAAAACCGAAACTAAATAAATCAATTTTAAACACGAATTTCATTAATTACCACAATTGTCCGTGAAGTTAATTTCACCATCTACGTTGACCATTGATTTGTGGAAATTCGTAAAATTCGTGTTTGTTTTTTATACTTATGCCCACACAGTAAAAATGGAAGTGATATCTTTTTTTCTGCTCAAATAAAAACTCAAACTTTCCTTATTTTCATTGGATTTAAATACATTTTTAAAAAGCTAAAAACTTTTAAAAGACAAATATTTTTTACTTTTAAATAAAAATTTATCGTTTATCAATAAATTTATTTACATTTGTCTTGTATATATTTAAAACCAAAATATTATGTCAACAAATTCAACCCTCATTTTGAAAACCCTGAACGTTGTTTCATGGATTACTTTTATTGGAGCTTGTTTAAAAGCGGGATCACTTTTAGTGTCTTATTTTATAACGATGTATTATCCGGAAATTGCAGCAAAAAATTTAGCAATAGGTTTAGACTTATCGCAACTAAAAGCCTATGATTATGTAGATTATACCATAATGGTTTTCTGTATTATCGTAATTACGATTTTTGAAGCATTGCTGTTTTATACCTTAATTCAAATTTTCATGAAAATAAATATGGTTAGTCCTTTTCACGAAACTATTGGCAAATTAATTAAAAAGATGAGTGCATTTGCTTTGATTATTGGAATTTTCAGTAAAGTAGTAGTATCTTATTCTGAAAAATTTATTGCGCTGAAAATACCTCTTCCAAATATTATGGAGCATATTGGACTTGGAGATGCTTTTTTATTCTTTGCCTTGATCTTGTATTTTATTTCTCAGCTTTTTGCGAGAGGCATTCAATTACAAAATGAAAACGAATTAACCATATAAAACATGCCAATAATAGTAAACTTAGATGTGATGATGGCGAAAAGAAAAATGTCATTAAACGAACTTTCGGAGAAGGTTGACCTGACGTTGTCGAATCTTTCGATTTTAAAAACAGGCAAAGCAAAGGCAGTTCGGTTTAGTACGCTTGAGGCTATTTGTAAAGTTCTGGATTGCCAGCCCGGAGATATTCTGGAATTTGTAAAAGAATAATATAAAGGTTTAGGATTTAGAATATAGCTGCTTCGTTCCAAGCAATGACGTATTTTTTTATCATTTCGAACGAAGAGAGAAATCACATCCGGAAGTCGACAAAGATTGGCTTTTCTTTACGGAATTTCCAGTGCGATTTCTCCTTTCGTTCGAAATGACAAGATTGGGTGAAATCCAAATCATGATTCCAAGAATCTAAAGTCTAAAATCAAAAAAACCTGTCTCATTCAGCCCTTAAAATTGTCTTTTAAACATCCTAAGTTATTGATTATTAGAAAGTATATTTGTTATATTAATTTCTAAATTCAAATAAAATGAGTGCATCAGATTTTACCACAACCATACTAGTCGATCAATCTCCTGAAGAAGTTTTTAATGCCGTTACGAATGTTCGTGGCTGGTGGTCAGAAGAAATTGAAGGAAATACAGCAAAACTGAACGATGAATTTGATTATCATTATGAAGATGTTCACCGCTGCAAAATAAAGCTGATTGAAGTAATTCCGAATCAGAAAGTGGTTTGGCTGGTTGAAAAAAACTACTTTAAATTTACGGAAGATGAAACCGAATGGACGGGAACAAAACCAACTTTTGAAATTTCTGAAAAAGACGGAAAAACCGAACTTCGTTTTACACATTATGGTTTGGTTCCGGATTATGAATGTTTTGATATTTGCAAAGATGCGTGGACAACTTATATTCAGAAAAGCCTAAAAAACCTCATTACCACAGGCAAAGGAACGTCAAATGGCAAAGACAAACCCCAAACAGAAAATGAAAAGAAACTAAGCCAAAAATAACATTCAAAAACTATTTTTAGACTAAGACGAAAGTAGATTTGGCTAAAGCTATTCGTTTGTTGTTGCGCAACTTTGTATCAACAAATAAATAGAACGATGAAAATTATAATTACAGGTTCTTTAGGGAACATCAGCAAACCATTAACTACTGAGTTAGTGCAAAAAGGACATCAGGTTACCGTAATTACCAGCGATGCCGAAAAACAAGGTACAATTGAAAAATTAGGCGCTAAAGCAGCGATTGGATCTGTTGAAGATGTAGCATTTCTTGCAACGGCTTTTACAGGCGCAGATGCTGTTTATTGCATGATTCCGAGAGCAAACTACTTTGATCCTAATCTTGATTTGGACGCTTTTACGCGTAAAATTGGAAATAATTATGCCGAAGCAATTACTAAATCAGGCGTAAAACGTGTGGTGTTTTTAAGCAGTATTGGAGCGCATTTAAAACAAAATTCGGGAATTATTTTGCGTTATCGTGAGATCGAAGATGTCTTGAACACATTGCCAAATGTTGGAATTACGTATATGCGTCCAACTTCTTTTTTCTATAATTTGCTGGCTTACATTCCGGTTATAAAAAATCGCGGTTTTATTGCTGCTAATTATGGTGCGGATAAAATGATTCCGTGGGTTTCTCCAAATGATATCGCAGAAGCTATTGCAGAAGAAATAGTAACTCCGCTTGACGGAAGAAAAATTCGTTATGTAGCAAGCGAAGAATTAACGGGCCACGAAACTGCCAAGATTTTAGGCGAAGCAATTGGAAATCCGGATTTAAAATGGATTTTAACAACCGATCAGGAAACGCTGGATGGTTTAATAAATGTTGGAATGCAGCCAAAAATTGCTGAAGGTTTGGTCGAAATGTACGCCGGACTTTACAACGGTTCATTAGGCGAAGATTATTTGCAAAATAAACCTGCTGAAATGGGAAAAACAAAACTGGCAGATTATGCAAAAGAATTTGCGGCTGTTTACAACCAAAAATAAGTACCTTAGACTATGGCAAATCAGCAACCACATAGAATAAAAAGTATCAGCGAATTTCATGAATTTAGAGATTTGCCTAAACCGGAACATCCTTTAGTGAGTGTTTATAATTTTGAAGATCTTAAACACCTCAACGAAAATGAACCTAAAAGTTTGATGCTTGATTTTTACTCAATTGCATTAAAACGACATGCTAATGCAACCATGCGTTATGGTCAGCAGGAATATGATTTTAAAGAAGGTGTTTTGCTATTTATTGCGCCAGGTCAGGTTTTTTCTATAGAAGGAAATGCAGAATTACAGCATACAGGATGGTCCTTATTGGTCCATCCTGATTTTTTGTGGAATACACCGCTTGCCAAAAAAATAAAACAATACGAGTATTTTGGCTATTCGGTTCATGAAGCGCTGCATCTTTCGGATAAAGAAGAAAAAATGATTATTAATATCATAAAAAATATCCAAAACGAATATCAATCGAATATTGATAAATTCAGTCAGGATGTGATTATTGCCCAAATTGAATTGCTGCTTACCTATTCTGAACGTTTTTACAACCGCCAGTTTATCACCAGAAAAATCAGCAATCATCAAATTCTGGCACGTTTAGAAAATTTACTTGATGAGTATTTCAGCAGTGATTTCCTTTCGAAAAAAGGTTTGCCAACGGTTCAGCATATTGCCGAAAGTTTAAATGTTTCTCCCAGTTATTTAAGCGGATTATTGAAAATGCTTACTGGTCAAAGTACGCAACAGCACATTCACGATAAACTGATTGAAAAGGCAAAAGAAAAGCTTTCGACCACAGATTTATCCATAAGCGAAATCGCGTTTGAACTGGGTTTTGAGCATCATCAATCCTTTAGTAAATTATTTAAAACGAAAACAAATGTTTCGCCTCTGGAATTCAGGCAGTCTTTTAATTAATATATTTGATATTCAAACGCTGTAATTATGTCTTCTTTCAAAATGTACCATCAGGAATTTGATCCTCCGCAAGAACTGCAGGATGCTATAAAATGTTTTTGGTACAACAAAAAAAACGCGCAGGAACAAGAATCCAGTTTCGAGGTAATTCCGGATGGTTACGCCGAAATTATTTTTTATTTTAAAAGTCATCTCAGCATTTCTTATAACGACGTTTTACAGCCATTACCATCACCTTTTGTCATAGGATTACTCAATCAGCCGGCAATTTTTGACTCAAACAATACCTTAGAAATAATTGGCATAAGATGTTTTCCCTGGACCGTATTTGATTTACTCGAACTTCCTTCCGGCAAAAATGGCGTACAAGAATTTGATCATCCTATTGTGCATCTTCAATCTAAATTGAATGAATCAATTGATGCCAAAAAAATAGAAGAAGCAATTGATCTAATAAAACAATTTTTTCTAAATACAAAATCAAATGTTGCTGCTCATAATATATTATCTAAAGCAGGAACTGCCATGAGAGAAGCAAACGGAATTATCCCAGTCAGTGAGATCGCCGCAGCGGCACATGCAACGGTACGTACGCTGGAGAGAAATTTCAAACAATCCTCTGGCTATAGTGTCAAAGATGTTTCGGGTTTAATGCGTTTTGAACAGGTTCGGAATCAATTATTGCTTGACCCTAATACCAATATTGCAGGTTTGGCTGATGAATTGGGCTATACAGATCAATCGCACCTCAGTCGGGAATTTAAGCGTTACAGCGGCACAACTCCGGCAGCATTTGCACGAAAAACAAAGAAATAGTGCATCAGTAACAATTTAGTTTTTATAGAATCTTAAATTGTATTGATCTTTTAAATTAAAAAAAGATTTTACTCAAATTAAAAATCCTTTCATCAAAGAGCTATAATTTTTCCTAAATTCGTAGGAATAAAACTTAGATTTATGAATCCGATTTTAAAGAATACACTGGCTGTAATAATTGGCCTTTTTGTTGGAAGTGTTGTCAATATGGCTATTATTTTAATGAGCAGTTCCGTTATTCCGCCGCCAAACGGTGCTGATGTTACAACTATGGAAGGATTAAAAACGACCATGCATTTATTTGAGCCAAAACATTTTATTTTTCCGTTTCTGGCACATGCAATTGGAACTTTTGCAGGAGCTGTAACAACGGTTTTAATAGCTTCGAATCATAAAACAAAACTGGGTTTAATCATTGGTGCTTTCTTTTTATTGGGCGGAATCGTGAATACTTATACATTGCCTTCTCCCCTTTGGTTTACAATTATTGATCTGGTTTTTGCTTATATTCCGATGGCGTATCTGGCTATAAAATTATGCTCTAAAAAGAAGAAAAAAGTACTCATCTAGTTTCAATAATTTGAAAGATGGGCGAGAAATCATACCGATTTAGACGAAAAAGAATTTGAAAAATCAGGTATTGATCTTACCAAAATAAAATCAGAAGATTTATAAATATATTTCAAAATTCGGGAGTTTTTTACGTGTAATGATACTGTTAAATTTCATAACTTAGTTAGCTTTTAAATTTTAAAATCATGACTAAGAAAGAAATCGCTCAGGACTTTTTGAAACTCGCCGCAAACGGGCATTCCCATGAAGCATTCCGACTTCATGTTAGTGAAAAATTCAAACATCATAACGCCTATTTTAAAGGCGATTCAGATACTTTGATGCTCGCCATGGAAGAATCTACAAGAACGAATCCCAATAAAGTTTTTAAAATTCACCATATTCTCGAAGATGGAAATCTGGTCGCCGTACATTCGCATTTAAAACAAACTCCAACCGATATTGGTTTTGCTGTAGTTCATATCCTTAAATTTAAAGAAGATAAAATTGTAGAGCTTTGGGATTTAGGACAAGCAATTCCGAAAGAACCTCTTAATGAAAATGGAATGTTTTAGGTTAGTTTTCAGTCGCAGCATACCGTTTTAAGTCTCAGTATACAGCACAAGCTTATCATTGAGACTGAAACTTGAAACAAAAAAATTAAAAAAACCAATGAACCTTACTTCCAGAATAACCTTTTTACTTTTCTTTATTTTTATATTTTCTAATTTCAATTCTTTCGCTCAAAACAAAGACAATTATTCTGGTCAAATTGATAGCTTAATAAATAGTATTGAACCAAAATTTAACGGAACTATTTTAATTACTCAAAATGAAAAAAAGCTTTATTCGAAAGCTCAGGGTTTTGCAAATTTCAAAAACAAAAAACCTTTAACAATTAATACACAATTCGAAATCATGTCGAATAGTAAACAAATTGCGGCCGTTTTGATTTTGTTAGAAGTAGAAAAAGGTAAAATTAATTTGCAGGATCCTATTAAAAAATATTTACCTGAACTTACTCAAAGCTGGACAGATTCTGTAACAATTCATCAGTTATTGAATCATACACATGGAATTGTTGATTTGCAAAAACCACTTGCTTTTAAACCCGGAACCGATTTTAAATATGGAAATATAAGTTATAATCTTCTTGCAAAAATTGTCGAATTCTCTTCTAAAAAAAGTTATAGCCAAATGGCAAATGCGCTTTTCAAAAAACTGGAGATGAAAAACACTTTTTGTTATTCTAAAAGTAAAAGGCAAAATCTGGCAACAGGATATATCAATAAAAATGACGTTTTAGATCCAATGAAAAATAGTCAGATTAATGATGAAAGTTTGGGCGCTGACGGAATTATTTCGACCGTAAATGATTTAGCAATCTGGAATAACAATCTCCATAAAGGAAAAATCCTTAAACCTGAATCGTATAAATTAATGACCCAATATAATATTCTGGCGCAGCACAATGTTTTTGGGAAAGAAAAAGTAGGTTATGGATATGGAATCAGAATTATCGATAAAGAACCCATAAAATATATTGGTCATACGGGTCTTGGCGATGGATTTTCTTCAGTAAATTTGTATTTCCCTGAAAAAGATATCAGTTTAATTGTTCTGGAAAATCAAATGAATGACAATCCTGATTTATTCTATTTATCTGAGATTAAAATCAAGGAAATTCTCTTTAAAAGTAAAGTATTGGATCAAAAATAACATACAATGCCAAAAAATAAAACCACCGAAACAGAAAGCAGCGTTATTGATTTTATCAATAATACGGTTGAGGATGAAACAAAACGAAATGATGCTTTTGAACTCATCAAAATAATGCAGGAAGTTACCGGTTTTGAACCCAAAATGTGGGGGCCAAGTATTATTGGTTTCGGAAGTTATCATTACAAATATCCCAGCGGACACGAAGGCGATGCACCGCTTGTTGGTTTTTCGCCAAGAAAAGCTGCCATCTCACTTTATGCCTATGCAGCAGCCGAAAGAAAAGAAGAATTGCTTTCGAAATTCGGAAAACATAAAGCTTCAAAAGGCTGTATTTACATTAAAAAATTAGCAGATATTGATGTCGAAATCCTAAAGAAAATGATTTTAATTTCTGTAGAACACTTAAATAAATTATATCCCCCAAACTAAAATAATGATCACAACCTTACTAATAATTGTTCTTTTCGCCATTGCATTTTATGTCTTTTTACAAGATCCAAGATTCGGAAAAAAACCTTCCGGAGAAAGATTAGCCTTAATTCAAAAATCGCCTCAATATAAAAACGGAAGATTCGAAAACGAAAATTTTACCCCGGAACTCGCAGAAGGTTACGGTTACTTTAATGTAATTTCTGAATTTCTATTTAAAAAAGTAGACAGAAAAATTCCGACTGATAGCATTCCGTCCATAAAAACCAATTTGCCTGACCTTTCCAAAGACCAGGATATTCTGGTTTGGTTTGGACACTCTTCGTATTTTATTCAGCTTAAAGGAAAACGTTTTTTAATAGATCCCGTTTTTAGCGGAAACGCCTCACCTATTGCCGGCACAACAAAAGCCTTCAAAGGAACTGATATTTATACCGTTGACGATCTTCCTGAAATTGATTATTTGTTGATTACCCACGATCATTACGACCATTTGGATTATAAAACTATTTTAAAATTAAAACCAAAAGTCAATACAATAATTTGCCCTCTTGGCGTTGGTTCCCATTTTGAATTCTGGGGATTTCCAGTTCAGCATATTATCGAAAAAGACTGGCATGAAAAAATAGAACTTGACCAGAATTTGACGCTTTATACCACTCCGTCAAGACATTTTTCGGGCAGAAGTTTTAAGCGCTGCAACACGCTTTGGACGTCTTTTGTTTTAGCAACCAAAGACTTCAAAATGTATTTGGGCGGCGATAGTGGTTACGATTCTCATTTTGCAGAAATTGGCAAAAAATACGGTCCTTTTGATATTGCGCTTATCGATAATGGCCAATATAATCCGGCGTGGAAATACATTCATAATTTGCCGGAAGATGTTATAAAAGCCATGAAAGATTTAAATACAAAAAGAGTATTTCCGGTTCATTCGTCTAAATTTTCATTAGCGCTCCATTCCTGGGATGAACCTTTGATAAAAGTAACCGAATTAAATGCTGCTTCAGAAAATCCAATTCCGCTGATTACGCCAATGATTGGTGAATTAGTTGAATTGAAAAATGAAAAACAAGAGTTTAAACAATGGTGGAAAGGGGTTAAATAAATTTTAGATTGCAGATTTTAGATTGCAGATTTTAGATTATAGACTTTAAATTATGACTGAAATTTGAAAAATACGTTTAGTTTGTCGTTTCGACTCAAGGAGAAATTATATCAAAAAATCTCGTTGCGAAGGATGGATTAAAATCCATCCCTAAAATATGATACGTTCCGCCGGAACTCTTATAAAATTCCGGAGGAATGATTTATTTTGTAGCAAGGGATTTTAATCCCTTGCAACGCAAAGTATAGCCATTTTTTGTCATTTTGAGGAACGACAAATCTTTGTAAATAAATAAGATTGACGCTTTTTTTGCGGAATTTCCAGTGCGATTTCTCCTTACGTCGAAATGACAAAATTGGGGACAACCTGAAACATGAAACTTGAAACAAAGAAGAACCAAAGAAAAACCTGAAACAAAAAACCAAATTAAATTGAAACTAAAAAACCACTTCTTAGCGATTACGCTTCTGTTAACTTTAAATTTGTTTGCTCAAAACACCTATGTCTTTCTGGGATCTTACAACAGGGATAAAACGGCAGAATCTATCCGGATTTATCAATTAGACACGATAAACGGAAAACTGAGCAAAGTAGCTTCGGCAACAAATGTTGTTAATCCGTCGTATTTGACTTTATCGCCAAACGGGAAATTTTTATACGCTTGTACAGAAACCAAAACACCAAATGACGGAAATGTGAGCAGTTTTGAATTTAATCCTGAAAATAAAACACTGACTTTTTTAAATAAACAAAAAAGCGGCGGTGAAAATCCGGTTTATGTCTCGGTTCATAAACGCGGAAAATGGCTTGTAAATGGGAATTATACAGAAGGAAGTGTTTCGGTTCATCCGCTTTTAGAAAATGGAAAAATAGATTCGATTGCTCAGAATTTTCAATATCTGGATGGAAGCATCAATAAAGAAAGGCAAACAAGATCTCATGTTCATTCGACCGTATTTTCTCCGCAAAATGATTATTTGTTTATGCCGGATTTAGGTGCCGATAAAATACGCTGTTATCGTTTTGCTGCAACTCAAAAGCAGCCTTTAATAGAAACGGATCATCCTTTTACCAAAACAGATTTAGAAGCGGGACCCAGACATTTTACTTTTCATCCAAACCAAAAATTCGGGTATTGTATCGAAGAAATGGCCGGAGCGATAAGTGTGTATCAATATGAAAATGGTGTTTTAACCAAAATTCAGCGCATCAATACACATCCGGATAAAATTACGGAAGGTTTTGAGAGTTCAGATATTCATATTTCGCCTGACGGAAAATTTCTATATGCGACAAACAGAGGAAAAGAAAATAATATCGCTATTTTTTCTATTGATGAAAATGGGCTTTTAAAAAACGTTGGTTATCAATCGACTTTAGGAAAACATCCGAGAATTTTTGCCATCGATGAAAGTGGAAAATTCCTGATTGCAACAAATGTAAATACAGGAAATGTGGTTGTTTTTAAAAGAAATTCAAAAACAGGATTGCTTAAAAAAACCGGAAAAGAAGTTAAAATGGAGAATGTTTCCTGTGTTCAGATTAAGCGTATTTGATAATTGTTATAGTAAATACGGAACACGGATGACACAGATTTACTTCGCAAAAACACGGATTAAAACGGATTTTTTTCTTTAATTTTCATTCGCAATCTTTGTCATCCTGATTGATGAAATGACAAACTTTGATTCATAGATGAAAATCCCCATGTTTTATTTTAATTCGCGTTTATTTGTGAAATTCGTGGCAAAAAGACATAGCAAACAAAACATAAAAACGCTAAAAAAATGACAAACTCAGCATTCAATTTACAGCCTGAAGTATTAGAAGACGACGTGACAAAATTAATTCCGTTACAGGAAAGTGATTTTGAAGAATTGTATCAAATAGCTTCAGATCCTTTGATTTGGGAACAGCATCCTATGAAGGACCGCTATAAAAAAGACGTTTTCAAAACTTTTTTTGATGCTGCCATAAACTCGAAAAGTTCTTTTTTGATTTTAGATAAAAAGACGAATGAAATTATGGGCAATACCCGATTTTACGATTACAAACCGGAACAATCCAGTATTGCAATTGGCTATACTTTTATTTCCCGAAAATTCTGGGGCGGTCCGTATAATAAATCGACTAAAAAATTGCTGATGGATTATGCTTTTGAACATGTCGATTCGGTTATTTTTCATATTGGTGCAGAAAATATCCGTTCACAAAAAGCTGTAGAAAAGCTCGGAGCTGTAAAAATAGGCGAAATGAATGTTACCAGTAATGGAGTCGATATTCCGCATTTTGAATATGAATTAAAGAAAGTAAAAAATTAAATACTAGAAGTTGTAGGTTTTAAGTTTAAATATATTTATTTGATTTAAACTTTATCACAATTTTACATTTAACGAATAACATTTAACTAAAAAAACAATGAAAAGAATAACCGTTTTTTGCGGATCAAGTTTTGGTACCGAAGAAATTTATAATGACCAAGCTATTTTATTGGGGCAAACCCTGGCAAAACAAAATATAGAATTGGTTTACGGCGGCGCAAACGTTGGTTTAATGGGCGCTGTTGCGGATGGCGTTTTAAATGCTGGCGGAAAAGCAATTGGCGTTCTGCCTAATTTTTTAAGATCGAAAGAAATTGCACATCTCGGTTTAACCGAATTAATTTTGGTAGAAAGCATGCACGAAAGAAAAACCAAAATGAACGATTTATGTGATGGCGTTATTGCACTTCCGGGTGGTTTTGGCACTCTTGAAGAACTTTTTGAAATGCTCACCTGGGCACAATTAGGCTTGCATAAAAAACCAATCGCGATTTTAAATATCAATGGGTTTTATGACTCTCTTATAGAATTGACTAAAGTTATGGTAGAGAAAGGTTTACTAAAAGATGTGAATCAGAAAATGCTTTTGGTAAGTGATAATATCGATGATTTATTGCATCAAATGAGGAATTACGTAGCGCCAACTATTGGCAAATGGGTTGATAAGAAGAAAGTATAGGTTTATTGAAATTTAATTTTTTAACATAAATATTTATATATATTTACAAAAAAAACTTAAAAATTCAATCTATCTAACCCTAATGAAAAAATCACTATTACTAATTCTTTTTATTTTTTTAACCCTTAATTCTTATTCCCAAATTGTTTTTGAAAAAGGATATTTCATTGACAATAACAATAAAAAAACCGAATGCCTGATTAAAAATCTGGACTGGCGAATTAACCCAACTGAATTTGAATACAAATTAGACGAACAAGACCAGACGCAAAAAGCAACAATTTTAAATGTAAAAGAATTTGAAATCTACAATGTTTCAAGATACGAAAAACAAACTGTAAACATCGACGATTTCAGAAACGTTTTAAGTGAAATGGATTATAATAAAAATGCAAAATTTACTGAAGAAAAGTTATTTTTAAAAGTATTAGTTCAGGGAAAAGCATCTTTATATGAATATCAAAACGGAGATTTATATAAATTCTTTTATAAAACTGAAACAGATCCAATTACACAATTGATATTTAAAACCTATAAGGTTTCTGAAACTGAAATAGCAGACAATAATCAGTTCAGACAACAAATTTATATGGCACTTCAATGTGATGCTATTACAAATCAAAACCTTAAATACCTTGAATATAAAAAATCTGACCTGATCAATATTTTTACAAAATACAATCAATGCAGTAACTCAGAATCAGTAAATTACGACATTAAACAAAAGAAAGATCTGTTTAATTTATCTATAAGACCTGGTATTAAAACATCTAGTTTTTCTGTTACAAATGAATTTATGCCATCTTATAATACTGATTTTGGAAGTAAAACAGGCTTTAGAATTGGTGTTGAAGCTGAATTTATTTTACCTTTTAACAAAAATAAATGGGCAATTATAGTCGAGCCAACGTACCAATCCTATAAATCAGAAAAAGTTCAGGGTGCGATGACTTCAAAGGTAGATTATAGCTCTATTGAATTTCCTATTGGTATCAGACATTATTTTTTCCTAAACAATACTTCAAAAATATTCATAAATGGCCAATATGTAATTGATAAGGTGATTAACTCAGATTCTTATTATAAAACTACTTTAACTAATAATGTAAAATTAAAATCAGGAGGAAGTCTAGATTTTGGTGCAGGATATAATTTTAAAAACAAATATTCTATTGAATTAAGAATGGGAATTGGCAAGGATTTATACAACTCTTATAATACCTGGTATTCAAAATACAATACTATTTCGTTGATTTTTGGATATTCGATATTCTAATAATAATAATAATTTTTAACATTCACAAATCCAGACAAATACCAATTGTCTGGATTTTTTTTTGATTATCAATGTCTTTTTATGAAAAGAGTAATTATATATTTGACACAAAACATTTAAATCCAAAACATGAACAAAATTACTTTTTTATTGATTGCACTTGCCCTTGTTACATTTAAAACGTCAGCACAGGATTCAAAGATTAAATTTGGAGTACAAGCCGGATTAAACTATTCCAACTTCAGAGGTTATGAGTCTTATACAGATGATAATCCTGGTTTTGCTTATTTATTTGGTGTCTCTTTTCAATATCAAATAAAAGAAAATCTATCGATAAAGGCTGATCTTAATTACGAAAGAAAAACTCAGATTGGAAATACTACTATAGAGTTATGGGAAACCTCAGAATCACCAATATTAATTAACGGCAATTATACATTTAAAACTACAACATATCTAAATTATATTATGCTTCCAATTATGCTAAAATATAATTTCGGCAAGGATAAAAGTTTTTACATAAATGGCGGGCCTTATTTAGGTTATCTGCTTAAATCCGGAACAAAATTAGACGCAAAAGATGACATTCCAGGTTTAAATACTGATGATGAAGACAATACAAAATATAGAAAATCATTAGATTATGGTATTTCAGCAGGAATTGGAAAAGAGTTTAAACTAAATGGAAATCATCAAATTTATGTTGAATTAAGAGAAAACTTAGGTTTGGCAAACATTGCTAAATCTAGCAGCTTATTTGATTATACTATAAAAACAAACGCTATTAATTTGATAGCTGGATATACATTTAATTAAAATTTTAATTTAAAGTACTATTTTCTTAAATTAGAGGTCGGAAAAACTTGCTTCAGGTTTATATGCCAGTTTTATCATTCCGAGAAATTAAGCACTTTTTATATCTTACAACTCATAATTCATAACTCATAACTTATAATTAAACACAACCCTTTCACAAATCAAAAAATGAAAACAGAAAATAACAAATTCGCAAAAGCCGAAATGCTGATTAGGAAACCTGTTTCAGAAGTTTTTCAGGCTTTTATTGATCCGGAAATCACGAGTAAATTTTGGTTTACAAAAGGCTCCGGAAAATTAGAACAAGACAAAACAACCGAATGGACATGGGAAATGTATGGTTTTTCATTGACGGTTACAACGCATGTTTTGCAGGAAAATAAAAAGATTGTAATCGAATGGGGAAATCCTGATGAAACTACTTTAGTCGAATGGGTTTTTACTCCGCTTGACGAAAATGAAACTTTTGTAAGCATTACCAATTCTGGTTTAAAAGGCGATCCAGACAAAATAATCGATCAGGTTCGCAATTCAACCGAAGGTTTTACGCTGGTTTTAGCCGGCGCAAAAGCATATCTCGAACATCGTATTTTGCTGAATTTAGTTTTAGATCGTTTTCCCAAAGGAATTGCATAAAAAAGTTTCAGGTTTCAAGTTTTTTTAGTTTCAAGTTCGTCGCGGAAACCTGAAACTTGAAACCTGAAACTAAAAAAACAAAAAATCATATGGAAACAAAGAAACCCGCAAACATCGACGAATATATTGGCACATTTCCAAATGAAGTACAGGAAATCCTGGAAAAAATTAGAATGACCATCCAAAAAGCAGCTCCGGATGCGAAGGAAAAAATCAGTTATTCGATGCCGGCGTTTGAACAAAACGGGATCGTGGTTTATTTTGCTGCTTTCAAAAATCATATTGGTTTGTATGCTTTACCAAGCGGACATGAAGCTTTTCAGGAAGAACTTTCTCAATATAAATCCGGAAAAGGTTCCGTACAATTTCCTTTGGATAAACCAATACCTTATGATTTAATTACCAAAATTGTAAAATTCAGGGTAAAAGAAAATCTGGAAAAACCCAAAAAGAAATAACAAATACTTTAGATTTTCGTTCTTATATTCGGGAAACTATTATCTAATCTGAATATAAATCCTTTTATGAAAAACCTCTACTTCTTCTTATTTATAATTACACTTTTTACGAGTCAGTTTGTTCTTGCACAAGATGAAGCTGCAATAGAAAAAGAAATCATTGAACTGCATAAACCAACCAAAGCAATTCAGGATTCTATTGTAAAATTAAGTAAAGAAACGTATTCAAAAATTGAGATTGAAAAAGATACGATTATTAAAAATCAATTAATACTTCGTTTAGATACTTTAGAAAATACGAAAGATCAAAATGGAATTAATGAGTTAAAACTTGATTTTGATTTTGCCAGAAAACATCCAAATTCATTGCTCGCTTTACAATTAATCCGAGGAAATGTAAATCGTTTTGTTGGTATGAATTTTTATGACACTTTCGTGGAAGTATACTTAAATTTCTCTCCTGAAATCCAAAATTCTGAAAAAGGAAAGGAAATGGCTGAAAAACTAAAGTATTTCAATCAAAGCAAAGTAGGAAGTATTGCACCGGGTTTTAAGTTAAAAGATATCAACGGTAAAACTGTTTCCCTTGATGATTTTAAAGGAAAAAAATATGTATTAATAGATTTTTGGGCAAGCTGGTGCGCACCTTGCAGAGAAGAACTGCCTTATATAAAAGAACTATACAAAAAATACCACAAACAAGGATTTGAAATCATAAGTATTACAAAAGATGAAAAATCAGATATTTGGAAAAATGCTATTGTAAAAGAAAAAATCGAATCCTGGAAACATCTTTCTCTCCTGGAAAACAAGAGTACAATTGACACTGACTATTTCGTAAACGGCATTCCCCATAAGGTTTTAATAGACAAAAACGGGTTTATTATTGGCAAATGGAAAGGCAGCGGAGAAAATAATAAACGTGACTTACAACAGCTTATAAGATTAATATTTGAAGCTGAATAATTTTTAAAATGAATTTACAAGAACATTACAATCAGCTTTATAAAAAATCTGCAGCAGTTATTTTAGCAGGAAACTACAAATTAGATCCTGATTTAAAAAATGAATCCGATTCACGATTCGGAATTACAATTCTCATCCGCCCAAGCGAAACAATTAAAGCTAATATTCAGCAGTTTTTAGCCGAATTAAAAGCAATTGATCCTGAACAATATTATTATGCTGATTCTGATATTCACATTACTGTATTGTCTATTATTTCGTGTTACGAGGGTTTTAGTTTAGATCAGATTTCGGTTGAAGATTATATCGAAATCATTCAAAAAAGTCTGGAAAATTTGAGTAAAATCAAAATCGAATTTCGAGGCGTTACAGCTTCAACTTCAGCAATAATGATTCAGGGATTTCCGTCAGATGAAACGCTTAATGTTTTACGCGATAAACTTCGTGAAAATTTCAAAAAATCGACTTTACAGCAAAGTATAGATAGTCGTTATGCGATTTCGACCGCGCATTCAACCGTTGTAAGATTTCAGCATAAACTTCAAAATCCGAAAAAATTAATAGCCATTACAGAGCAATTCCGTGATTATAATTTTGGAGAATTTGCGGTAGAAAATATCGAATTGGTACATAATGATTGGTATCAGAGGAAAGAAAACACGATACATCTTGCAGATTTTATATTGTAGATTTCCGCAAAGAATTTATTGTTTTTTTGCCACAAATTTCACTAATTTTCACTAATTAATCGGCTGGATTTTCAAACTAATTTGAAGAAAAAAATTCGTGCAAATTCGTGGCAAACTATTTTTTATATTCTTTGCCTGAGAAGTTCCCAAAATGCCATAAAACACCGGACGGATCGTGCAGAAAACATTCGCTTCCCCAGTCTAAATGGCGCGTTGGCGTTAGTTTTACACCATATTTTTCTGTTAAGTTTAAAGCCAATAACTGATCGTAATAATAATCAACATCATCGACTTCAAGAAAAATCATGGTATTTTCATTCCAGCTTTTATCATAATAATCCTGAAGATAAAAGGCTAATTCTCCCGTTTTAAAAACAGAAAATTTCGGATCTAAAACGCCTTCTTCAAAACCTAAGTCTCTGTAGAAACTTCTGGAAATTTCAAAATCTTTAGCTCCAATAAAGGGTCTGATTGATACGGCTTTGTGATTCATATTTCTTGAGTTAAATGACTAAAATTCAGTTTGATCTGTCTGACAAAACCAATTAGGCTGACAATCAGAAACCACGCAGCCACCAGATTTATATTTTACCTTTTCGCTCTCTTCTTTAGAAATTATCTTTCCATTTTTATCTGTAGGATTTCCATTTTTATCCCTGTAATTTATTTTTGCTAAAAATCCATAAACGATTGGAATTACTTGGTCATTTTTATGACAAACTGGGCAATAATTATCTTTATCTTTTCCATATGGACAAACTGATGAATATGGAATTTCTATGTTATTAATTTCCTTCTCTTTTAAGTTGATTAGATAAGAAGTATTAACAGGATAACTCCTTGGCGAAATAAATATTTGTATTCTTTCTATTTTTACATCTTCGAATGCAAATCTTAAATCAGAATCAACTTTTACGGTATCTGTCTTAGTGCTGGTTTTTAGAATTATATATGTATTTTCAACAACCTTTTTATAATTCTCAGTATCTTTCAAAATTAGTTTACCAGTCAATTTAACTGTTTGAGAAAAACAGGTAAATGAAAAAAATAAGAAACATAAAAGTATTTTTTCTTTCATAATTTTCAATATAAAACTTTAAAATCTCTTTTAGAAAACGATATGAGATTGCTTCCTGCCTCGCAAAGACCCACGCAAAGTCATTGCGAGGCAGGAAGCAGCCACACTAACAAGATTTTTAAACACTAGCTTCTTCTTTTGTGTGTATTAAACCCGACAGGTTTTAAAAACCTGTCCGGTTTGTCGCAATCTAAATATCTGATATTTTATCTCTTTATCCCTTCTTCAAAATACTTCCCAAACCACGACCAATCTGTTCAATGGCTTCAAGACCTTTTGTTAATGGCGTTGCGGTAAAATCTTCGTAAGCATCCATAGAAGTTACTTTACGGTCATCTTGCGGATAAACCAAAATCAAGTTGTTCTCATCAAATGACTTATCAAATTTTTGAGGCAGTTTATCAAAGATTGATTGATACGAAACTGAACCTTTTCTGGATAAATTGAAAACAATTAAATCAGTTGGTTTAATTTCATCTGAGATTGATTCAAAATCATCCCAATCCAGGATACTTTTAAAACCTAATTTCGCATTCAGTTTTAATTTATTGGCCACTTCCTGAATCGCCTGATGCGTTTTATATTCCGCATAAATTACAATCGGAATGCTTAATTCTTGTGATAAACGGCAGATTTTCTGTAGTAAAAGCTGAAATCCAAAACCTCTTTCAGAAAAAGGCGGACAAATAAATACTAGTCTTTTTTCTTCTATAAATGTTTTTTGAAACCTGCAGATAAATAAACTTTTGTCTACATTATTGATAATAGAATCTACATTTTCTCCAAATATTTTATCCAGGAAACCGGTTTTTCTTGGCCATCCTACAATCACAATATCAGACATGATTTCTTTAGAAGTTCTTGCAATTCCGCTTGCCGGATTATGATCTATTCTGGCAATTGTATTTATTTTTACTTCGGATGCTGAACCTTGGATTACGAATTTATCAACGGCTTTTCGATACTTCAAAATATTAATTTCCGCCTGATCATTATTGGGAACAATCGTTAATAAAGTTACTGGATTGGCTGATTTTTTGTCTTTTATCAAAAGGGCAAAATCTAATAAACTTGCTGTTGCAGAAGTTTTTGCCAGCGGAATTAAGATATGTTCTTCTAAAATCTGATCGTGACTGGCATCTTCATGCGAGATTTCTTCTTCGCAGATTGCAATTTTCTTCGCTGCTTTTTCTGTCGCAAACGAAGCTACAATACACGTAATTAAGATTAAGATAATAGTTCCGTTTAATATATTTTCGTCCAGGATCTTCGCTTTAAATCCAACCAATATAACGGCCAGAGTTGCGGCTGCGTGCGCACTGCTTAATCCAAAAATAAGCTGTCTTTCGGTCTTTGTATATTTAAAAACGATTTGAGTAAAAAAGGCGGCAATCCATTTTCCAAAAATAGCCACGACACTCAAAGTTCCGGCCACAATTAATGCTGTTGGTCCGCTTAAAATGACACTGATATCAACCAGCATTCCAACAGAAATCAGGAAAAACGGAATAAACAATGAATTCCCAATAAACTCAATCCTGTTCATCAAAGCAGATGATTGCGGAATTAAGGGATTTAATGCCAAACCGGCAACGAATGCGCCAATAATGGGTTCTACTCCGGCTACTTCTGCCAAAAACGCTGCAAAGAAAACGACTGAAAGTACAAAGATATAATGGGCGTGTTTTTCACTTTCCAGTTTCTTAAAAAACCATTTGGCAATTCTTGGTATTACTAAAAACATAATGGCTGAAAAAATAACCAATGAAACGCCAAGTTTTATCCAAAAAGCCTGATTCAGGTTTCCCTGACTGCTTCCCATAATTATGGCCAAAATTATTAAAACGGCAGTATCTGTTAAAATAGTTCCTCCAACAGTTATGGCAACAGCCTGATTTTTTGCAATTCCAAGTTTGCTCACAATTGGATAAGCTACCAAAGTGTGCGTTGCAAACATGCTTGCGGTTAGAAAACTGGCGTTGAAATCATATTTTAGTAAATAGAAACAAACCGGGAATCCTATTGAAAGCGGGAAAATAAAAGTAAAAAATCCAAACAATAAACTTTTGTTTCTATTGGCTTTAAACTCATTCATATCGAGTTCTAAACCGGCAATAAACATAATATATAAAAGTCCGATTGTGGAGAATAAATCAACAGCCGAGTTTTTGGCAAGAATATTAAGTCCGTGTGGACCAATGATTACGCCCGAAATAATCAAACCAATAATTCCGGGAATATTTATTTTTTTTAGTAAAATAGGCGACAACAGAATAATGAAAAGTATCAAAGAAAAAATCAATACTGGGTTGCTAAGCGGTAATTCGAATTCTTGTATGAAATGCTTGAAAAATTCTATCATATTGTAATTTTAATCTTCATTGTGGTATTTTAATTTCATCGTAAAAAAGACGTTTCTGCATTAAAATGAATTACTAGAAGTTGTGGTTTACTTCGATTTTTATACCTTAAAAATCGGGTTTATTTTAGGACTTGTTTCATTACAAAAATACCTAAAAAAGCACGAACTTTTTACGAAAGGTCTATATTAAGCAATTAAATTTACTTCATTGTCAAATTATTAAAATTTAATATTTTTTTTAACAAAACCGCAAGATTTCTAAATCAAAATAAAACTTCTTTGCATTATTCAATTATCTTTGTCTTAATAAAATTTACACAATGGAAGAATGTATCTCTGTTTTTGATATGCTTAAAATTGGTGTTGGCCCTTCAAGCTCGCACACTTTGGGTCCCTGGAGAGCCGCAGAACGTTTTTTAGAAGAGTTAAAAGACGAATCTATTTTAGACCAGATCAAACGTGTAAAAGTTGATTTATACGGATCTCTTTCCTTGACCGGAAAAGGCCACGCAACAGATTTGTCTGTAATGTTGGGTTTAAGCGGCCAGGATCCTGAATATATTCCGGTTGAAAATATTGCGGGAATCATCAAAACAATCGAAACCAATAACGAAATTGTTTTGGCGAATCAATATACCATTCCGTTTTATTTCCTGCAGGATATTGTTTTCAATAAAGAGTTTCTTCCTTTCCATGCAAATGGATTAAAATTTACGGCATACAAAGAAGATGATTCTGAATACGAATCTACTTTTTATTCTATTGGAGGTGGTTTTGTGGTTAAGGAAGAACGTACAAATGCAAAAATAAAAGAGGTTATAAAATGTGCTTTTCCCTTTCCGATTCAAAATGCGGTTGAGCTTTTAAATTATACAATTTCAGAAAACAAATCCATCTCGGAAATTGTTTATGAAAACGAAAAATCAATGCGTCCGGAAGCTGAAATTCATTCGGAATTAATGCGCATCTGGAACACGATGTTAGAATGTATGTACATTGGCTGTCACACGGGAGGAATTCTTCCGGGCGGATTAAACGTTCGCAGAAGGGCTTTTGATATGCATCAGAATTTAATTGGTTTGGCTAATTATTCAGAACCACAAGGCTGGCTGGAAGAAATTAGAAAAACCGAAGTTAAATTTCGCCAAATCTTAAAATGGGTAAGCTGTTTTGCACTTGCCGTGAATGAAGTAAACGCATCGTTAGGCCGCGTGGTTACTGCGCCAACAAACGGAAGTGCTGGTGTAATTCCAGCAGTTTTAATGTATTATCTGGTGATTGAAAACCATAATGCAGGCGAAAAAGAAATCAAACAATTTTTGATGGTTGCCGGAGAAATTGGTAGTATTTTCAAAAAAGGATCTACTATTTCTGCCGCAATGGGCGGTTGTCAGGCCGAAATTGGTGTATCATCATCAATGGCTGCGGCGGCGCTTTGCGAATTAATGGGCGGAACTCCTGCTCAGGTTTTAATGGCTGCGGAAATTGCAATGGAACATCATCTTGGATTAACCTGCGACCCAATTGGCGGTTTGGTTCAGATTCCGTGTATTGAACGTAATACGATGGGCGCCATAAAAGCCATAAATGCTGCAGAATTAGCGCTTGAAACGGATTCTAAAAACGCAAAAGTTCCGTTAGATAAAGTGATCAACACGATGTGGCAAACCGCAAAAGACATGAACTCAAAATACAAAGAAACCTCAGAAGGCGGTTTGGCAATTGCTGTAAATATGGCGGATTGCTAAAAATATTTTTGCCACGAATTTCACTAATTTTCACTAATTAATATTTTAGCTTCACTTTGCACAAGCAAAAATTCGTGAAATTCGTGGCAAACAAAAATCTACTCCATGAAAAAATACCACTTCATAATTGCAATTTTGTTTTGCACGGTTTTATTGCATTCGCAGGAACGTTATTTCATTAATTCGGATACACGTTTGTATACAGCAGCAAATACTTCAGATTTTTTGGGTTATTTTAAATATGGTGCCGAAGTTCAATTGTTGTCCGAAAACAAAAACGGCTGGTATAAAGTAAAAGCAGATAATTTATCAGAAGGTTATGTTCCGGAGAAATTTATCGCCGAAAGATTAAATTTTAAAGATGTAAAAACCATAGACAGCGAAAATCCAATTCTGGAAGGCGGCGATAATTATTACGGCGGAAATCATCTTTTTGTTCTAGTTGCCGGTTTAAAAGCCAGGGCGCAACCGGATAAAAATTCGAAAATAAAAGGAATATTAAATACAGGTGATCCTGTCTCAATTAATTATATTCCTAAAAATCAGGACGAATGGGTAAATATTGGCGGGCATTTTAGCGATGAATCAATATTTACATTAAGAAAATTTGTTGGCAAAAGACCTAATTTTAATACACTTTTAAAAGATTTTGATAAACTCGATGTTACTAATATTACAGAACGCAAAACGGCTGGTGAACGACTTGTAGAATTGGCGTGGAATAGCGAAAACACAACTTTAGCTCCGGCATACCAAAAATATTACGAAGTTGTAAAACAATTAAACGATCCTAAACTTCTTGCTGATACTGAGTTAAATATGGCTATAGCCAAAGGGTTATCCAAACACAAAAAAACAGAAGAGATTATAGCTTTTACCAAAAAAGCTGAATTTTTGTTAAAAGGTATTAAAACCAAATCCTTATATCTTACTCAAAAAGATTTGGTAAAAACATTCGGAAAACCTGCAAAAAAAGGAACCATAAGCGATGAATGCGGTGTTTATTTAAGTGATAATTTCTATTATTATCCGGATTTGGAAGCTTCTGTAAATGAAAAACAAAATCAGGCCGAAATAACCAAGGTTTTTATAAACGAAAACAACAAACTTATTTTTAATGCAAATTCAGTACTGGATAATTCAGTATCAGAAAAAGCCTTTATCGAAAAATACGGCGCTTATATTAGTGCTTCTATAAAAGCGCCGCACTCTTACTCTATTCAATTAGAAGACAGCGAATTTAAGATCGAATTCAAAGACGGAAAGTTATTTACTATTGAAATATTCTTCTATTGCTGATTTCAATCTATAATTATTCAATACTTTTACACCTTCAAAAAAAAACAAAATGTCAGTAGCAAAAAAAGATTATAAAAGAATCACAACAAAGTCATTAATCGAAATGAAAAGCAACGGAGAAAAAATCTCTATGCTTACGGCTTACGATTATACAATGGCAAAAATTGTTGATACCGCCGGAATCGATGTGATTTTAGTGGGCGATTCAGCATCAAATGTTATGGCGGGTCACGAAACGACGTTGCCAATTACTTTAGATCAAATGATTTACCATGCTTCGTCTGTAGTTCGTGCTATCGAAAGAGCTTTGGTTGTTGTTGATTTACCTTTTGGAAGTTACCAATCTGACCCAAAAGAAGCTTTGCGTTCAGCAATCAGAATCATGAAAGAAAGCGGTGGTCACGCCGTAAAACTTGAAGGAGGAAAAGAAATAAAAGAATCAATCAAAAAAATATTAAACGCAGGAATTCCGGTTATGGGACATTTGGGCTTAACGCCTCAATCTATCTATAAATTCGGGACTTACAGCGTTCGCGCAAAAGAAGATCAGGAAGCCGAAAAACTAATTGAAGATGCTAAATTACTAGAAAAGATAGGCTGTTTTGCGGTTGTTCTCGAAAAAATCCCTGCTCATTTAGCAGAGCAAGTTGCCAAAAGCATTTCGATTCCTGTTATCGGAATTGGTGCCGGAGGCGGTGTCGACGGACAAGTTTTGGTTATTCATGACATGTTAGGAATGAACAACGAATTTAGTCCGCGTTTTTTACGTCGTTACCTAAATCTTTATCAGGAAATGACTTCGGCAATTGGTCAATATGTTGCTGATGTTAAGTCGAGTGATTTTCCGAATTCCAGCGAACAGTACTAGATTGCTGGATTTTTCGATTGTTAGATTGTTCGAAAGGACTATTAATTAAATTAAACGAAATTTATAATGCACAGATTTAAGGATTTGGAAATTTGGAAATCAAGTAGAAAATTCTGCTCTGAAATTTATAATATTACATCAAATTTTCCTGATTCAGAAAAATTCGGTCTAACTAATCAACTTCGTCGTGCTTCTGTATCTGTACCTTCAAATATTGCTGAAGGATGTTCCCGAAGCAGTAACAAAGATTTTTCGAGATTTCTTGAAATAGCAATAGGTTCTATCTTCGAAATTGAGACTCAGTTATTAATTTCATTTGATTTAGGTTATATAACTCAAATAAAATTAGACGAATTATGTTTTAATCTTGATAGAATTGTAAAAATGACATCAAAATTTAGGTCGACTTTGATTTAAGGCAAAGTCGATAATCTAAAAATCCAATAATCTAAAAATCGATTTTGAAAGTACTTTCTAATAAAAACAATCTACAGGTGTTGCACGAAGACAATCATATCATTGTGGTTAACAAACGCGTAGGCGATATTGTGCAGGGCGATAAAACGGGTGATAAACCTTTATCTGATGTTGTAAAAGAGTACATAAAAGACAAATACAATAAACCTGGCGACGTATTTTTGGGTGTGATTCATCGTTTAGACCGACCTACAACCGGAATTGTTGTTTTTGCCCGGACAAGTAAAGCATTAACACGTATGAACGAAATGTTCAGCAATCGTGAAACACAGAAAACTTATTGGGCAGTTGTGAAGAATAAACCTCAGGAAATAACTGCCAAATTGGTTCATTACTTAAAAAGAAACGAAAAAAATAATACCTCGAAAGCACATTTAAAAGAAGTTCCGGACAGTAAACTGGCAAGTTTAGATTATACTGTTTTTAAAGAACTTCAGAATTATGTAGCGCTTGAAATCAATTTACATACCGGCCGCCATCATCAAATTCGTGCACAATTAGCTGCGATTGGATCGCCTATAAAAGGGGATTTAAAATATGGTTTTGACCGAAGTAATCCTGATGGCGGAATTCATCTTCATGCCAGAAAATTAGTTTTTATACATCCAGTTTCAAAAGAAAACATGACGATCGTTGCGCCTACTCCTGACGAAACCATCTGGAATGCGCTATGATTTTATGATTAAATTGTTATTTTTTTAAATTTTATCATTTAACTTGCATAGAGAAAAAAACAATGCAATCATAAAATGGACTATAAAAACGACATCGGATACAGAAAAGAAACGCTCAAGAAATTGCTGTATAACATACAAAAAAGCGAAGATTTAATTGTAAAAGCCCTATACGATGATTTTAAAAAGCCAGAATTTGAAGCTGTATTAACAGAAACAAATTATGTGATTTCAGACCTGAAAGACACTATTAAAAATCTCAATAAATGGGCAAAACCAAAACGCGTTTTTCCATCCTTGCTTAACTTTCCTTCTACTGATTATATTTACAAAGAACCTTACGGAAATGTTTTGGTAATTGCGCCTTGGAATTATCCTTTTCAATTGGCATTATGTCCTTTGATTTCTGCTGTTGCCGCCGGAAACCGTGTTGTTTTAAAACCATCAGAACTTACGCCAAATACATCAGCCATAATCGCAAAAATCATTGCAAAAACATTTCATGTCAGTCATGTCGAAGTTTTTGAAGGCGGTGTAGAAGTCTCAAATAAATTATTGGCACAACGCTGGGATTATATTTTCTTTACAGGAAGTGTTGCTGTTGGAAAAATTGTCGCTAAGGCTGCAGCCGAAAACCTAACGCCGGTTACGCTTGAATTAGGCGGGAAAAATCCGTGTGTGATTGATGAAACTGCCAATTTAAAACTGGCCGCCAAACGAATTGTCTGGGGAAAATTTATAAATGCGGGACAAACGTGTATTGCGCCGGATTATATTTTGATTCAGAAAAACATGAAAGTCAATTTTGTTTCTTTCCTTATGGAAGAAATTATCAAGGCTTACGGCAAAAAAATGGAGAAATCCCCTGATTTTGCCCGAATCATAAATACCAAAAATTGGGTTCGGTTAGACAGTATGATTGAACGCGAAAAAGTAATTTTTGGAGCAGAAACAGATGCAGACACGCTTTATATCTCGCCAACTTTAATAGAAGAACCCGCATTGGATAGCCCTGTAATGAAAGAAGAGATTTTTGGTCCGATATTGCCAATTCTAACGTATGAAACAGAAGCTGATATTCAAAATGTAATCAGCCGTTATGAGAAACCTCTTGCATTTTATGTTTTTAGCGAAAATAATTCGTTTGCAAAAAAACTAATTGCAACTTACTCTTTTGGAGGCGGTTGCATTAATGATACAGTGGTACATTTTTCAAATAAAAGATTGCCTTTTGGCGGTGTTGGTCATAGCGGAATTGGCGCTTATCACGGCCAATTGAGCTTTGATGTATTTTCGCACCATAAAGCTGTCGTAAAAAAAGCAAACTGGCTTGACCTGCCTATGCGATACGCGCCTTACAAAGACAAACTCGCTTCAATTAAACGCCTATTAGACTGGATGTAAGAATGTAAAAACAATTTCGTAATGTTTTGTAGATTTTCATGCGGAATTGATTAAAAATATTATATTTACGTCACATTCGTTATCATAACTTACAAGAATATAAATAATTTTTTACCTTTAAAATGAAATCTACACTTGACCAAATTGAGGACATCAAAAAAAATGGCTATACTATTGATTTTGGTTCCACTTTTAATTACGCTTTCGAAAACTACAAAAAAATTGCGCTTTACTCCGGGCTTATTATATTAGTCTTTTCAATTGTCTTTGCAGTTGGATTATTTGGAATACTTGCTGCTTATTATGGAGTTGCAAATTTAACCCCGGATTTTTTTGAAAGTTTAGATAATCAAAAACAAAGTTATTTAGAACTTTTGATTTCTACAGTTGGCGTTGCTGGTATAACCGCTTTATTTACGCCATTTGGTGCCGGATTTCTTAAAATGGCACATTGCGCTGACAGAGACGAAGAGTTTAATGTTTCTACGATTTTTACTTATTATAAAACGCATCATTTCTCTCAACTATTTATAGTTGGTTTTACCATTGCAATTGTAGGTGGCGCAATTTCGCATGTAACACAAAGTTATATTGCCGGGGATCCAAGAATTATAGTTTTTAGTTCTTTAGCTACCAATCTTATCATATCTTACTTAACTTATTTAGCTATTCCACTAGTGATTTTTGGAAATCTAAAAGCATTAGATGCGTTAAAATCAAGCTTAATCGTTATTAGTAAAAACCCCTTAATAATTTTCGGTTTATTGATTGTTGGTTTTATTGGCTCTATGGTAGGTTTAGTAGGCTGTTGTATCGGAGTGCTTTTCACATTTGTTTTTAATACATCAATGACATATTCAACTTATTTTTCAATTTTTACCGAAGAAGAAGAACAAGAAGATTCGATTGATTCAATCGGACAATCGGATTTAGAATAAAACAGAAAATTCTAAACAAAAAAGAGCTTAACCTACTCTTTTAGAATTTTCAAAAAGGCTATACACTAAACCCAAATACCACAAATTCTATGGTAGAAAACTATAGTTTTTTCAATACATTGATTTCAGGAATTGCCAATTTTGGCAATACCCTGAAATCAATTATAACAAACTGGTACGTTTTCAACTCTGAAATTATTTTTTATAACAATCCTAAACTCATTATTTTAGGATTATCCCTCTTTGGTTTTTTAGCTTTATTGATTTATCAATTCTTTCGGATAAAGGCCAAAATTGGCAATTTCATAGAGAAAAAACGAGAAGCAGAAACTGCAAACAGAGAATATCAACTCTATATTTTATTCTTTGGTATTGCAATTATTGTAATCGAAATCATCAATGAAATTTTTAGAATAAGACCCAAAAGTTTATTAGTTATAAACGTTTCCATTGGCTTTTTAATCCTGATTGCTTATTTAATAACTGATAAAATAAAATGTTTAAGAAATAAAATTCAGCAATTTTTTATTTTTTCATTCTTTCTTTATATTGGTCATATTAGCTACAATATAGTTTATCTTCACAATGATGTTGTTCCTGTAATTGCTTTTTTAATTGCTTTTTTCTTCTCTTACAACATTTTAAAACCAATAAAAATTTACTGGCTTTTTGTTGGGTTAGTATTTACTTTTCTAATCTTAACCATTTTTTTTCATTTAATTCCGATAAAATCTTCTATTTTATTAATCAATTTTTGCATTCTGATTTTCATCATTAATCAGGTAAAATATGCCGTTTTATTAAACAATCGGGATAATTTCAGGTTTGCCAGTGAAATTGTCCATAAAGGAAATTCGCTGACTATTGCAACAGATCAAAAAGGTGAAATATTATTTTGCAGTGAAACCATAACGGCTATTTTAGGTTATCAGCCCGAAGAAGTTATGGGATTGAATTTTTGGAAACTGACAAGAGGCAATGAGATAAATGAAAATATTTATCCGATAAATCACGAGGAAAATAAAATTTATACCCGAAAATTAAAAAGCAAAAACGGCGAATACAAATACATTCAGTGGAAAGACAAAAAATTCTCTGAAGACCTGATAATCAGTATTGGCCAGGACGTTACCGAGCAGGTTATTGTTCAGGACCAATATAAAAACCTGATTCAGACCGCAACTGATATTATATTCGAAATTAATTCTGAAGGTTATTTTACTTTCATAAATGAGTTTGCATATTCTATTTTAGGATATTCTGAAAACGAAATAATTTTACAGCATTATTCTAATTTTATACATGAACATTATATAAAAAGTGCCGTTGATTTTTATGAAAACCTAAACCTCAACGAAAATAATTTTCCAACAATTGAAATCCCGGTCCTAAAGAAAAATGGCGAAGAAGTCTGGATTTCACAAAAAGTAATTGTCCGCAAAAATGATTTGGGAGAAACCATAGGTTTTGCAGGTATTGCGCGGGATATTACCGAAATTAAAAACATTGAAAACGAGAAGAAAAGGCGTCTCGAAAAAATTGAATCTTATAATAATTCCACAAAAAAATTATCAACTACCGATTTTAGCAAATACGATAATTTAGATACGGTAATTGACTTAATTCTCGAAGAAGCTGCAACAGTCAGTAAAACAAATCGCGTAAGTTTCTGGAAATATTATAAAGATTTAATTACTTGCAAAAACCTTTACAGTATTGATAATCAAAATTTAAGCGATAAAAATATTCTTGATAAAGAATCTTATCCCATTTATTTTGAAACTTTAAAAAACAAAGCAATTATAAACGCTCCGGATGTTTTTAATAAATTAGAAACTTCTGAATTTCAAAAGCTTTATTTTACTAAAAACCATATTAAATCAATGCTCGATGTTCCGATATTTTTAAACGGACAATTGGCTGGTGTGGTTTGTTTTGAAAGTACCGAGGCAAAAAGAGATTGGGATAACGAGGATATCAATTATGCCAGAACTATTTCGGATGTTATTTCGCTGGCTATTTCATCGCAAATGCGACTGGAAACAGAACGAAAATTAGAATTTAAAAGTCAGTTATTATATGCACTTTCTCTTTGTACAGAGAAGTTTTTGCTGAGTAAAACGACTCACGAAATGTTTCAGGAAACGTATGATTTGATTGGAAAAGCGTCAAAAGTAGATCATATTTTTTATTACGAAAGAGATTTTACGACCAATACTTCCAGTCAAAAATACAAATGGTCCAGAAACGGGATTCCACATCAGATAACCAATTTAAGACAGCTTACAGAAGATGACTTGAAAGAAATTTACGAAGCGGCACAAAATAAAAAAATAGTAAACACGCTGACACGTAAACTCGAAGATACTTTTTTTAAGCAATTATTGGTGGATAACGAAATTAAATCGATTTTGATTCTGCCTATATATATCAATGATATTTTTACCGGATTTATTGGTTTTGATGATTGTACAAACGAAAAAAGATGGTCTGAAGAAGAAATCTATATCTTTCAGGTTCTTGCTAATAACATTTCTTCGGCATTGGAAAGAAACCGAAATGAAAATAAAATTCTTGAAAGTGAGGAAAAATTCAAATTAATAGCCAATAATATTCCCGGAACGGTTTATTTATCAAAATTTGATGCTTTTTCGACCAAAATATTCCTGAGCGACGAGATTTTAAACTTAACAGGATATTCAAAATCTGAATTTATTGAAAACAATTTATCCTTTTTATCCCTTATTCATCCGGACGACAGAGACGATGTAATCAACAATCAGGTTGATAATTTGCAAAACGGAATTCCGCTGCATAATGTTTACCAAATTAAACGAAAAACCGGCGAATATATTTGGGTAGAAGAGTTTGGCGATGTTATAAAAAGAGACAATGAAATTGAATTTGTTGGTGGAATTTATTTTGACATTACCAATAAAAAAGAAACCGAAGACGCCATAAAAGCCAAACAATTAGCCGAAGCCGCCAATAAATCAAAATCTGACTTTTTGGCTAATATGTCGCATGAAATCAGAACGCCTTTGAACGGAATTATTGGTTTTACCCATTTATTGATGAAAACGGAACTTGAAGAAATTCAGGAAAAATACATGACTACAATTAATCAATCGGCACATTCGCTGCTTGAAATTATAAATGATATTCTTGATTTTTCTAAAATTGAAGCCGGAAAACTGGAACTCTTCATCGATTTATATGATATCAAAAAAGTACTCGGTCAGGTTTTTGATTTGATTGTTTATGAATCCAACCAAAAAAATCTTGAACTGGAACTTAATGTAGATCCTGATGTTCCCAAATACATTTGGACAGATATTGTGAGAATCAAACAAATTTTGATCAATTTACTTTCAAATGCTGTAAAATTCACAAATGAAGGTTCTATAAAACTGAATGTTTCTGTTTTGGAAAAATTCAAAAATAACGATTGCATCATCCGTTTTTCGGTTATTGATACCGGAATTGGGATTCTTGACAAAAATCAGAAGAAAATTTTTAAAGCTTTTTCACAAGAAGATAGTTCTACAACGAGAAAATTTGGAGGAACCGGTTTGGGTTTAACTATTTCTAATCAATTACTTGCTTTGATGGAAAGCCGATTACAGCTGGAAAGCAAAATAGATATTGGAAGTAAGTTTTATTTTGATTTGAATTTAAAAACCAGCAATCAGAGTATTAATGAAAAATACAATGCTGAATTAAACAGTATAATTTCAGATTCATGCCTTCATGATTTGAAACCAAACAGTAAAAACATCACTTTTTTAATCGTAGAAGACAATAAAGTTAACATGCTGCTTTTGAAAACCATTATCAAAAATTTATACAACAGCGCCTACATCTACGAATGTGAAAATGGATATGAGGCCGTAAAACAGTTCGAAAATATTAATCCCGACCTTGTTTTTATGGATATCCAAATGCCTATTATGAATGGTTATGAGACTACTAAAGCAATCAGAAATACGATTTCAGGCCGAGAGATTCCTATAATTGCGGTAACCGCCGGAGCCGAAAAAGAGGAAAGAAACAAATGCATTTCTGCGGGAATGGATGATTATATTTCGAAACCTATTATGAAAGGAACTGTAGAAGAAACTTTGGCCAAATGGTTAAAATAGTAAAAACTAAATCTAATCTGTAAGGTGTATTTCCTAAAAAATATATAAATTCGTACAAGAAAAATCTAAATAAACTAAAATACAGTATAAATATGAAGTGGCTAGGCAGAAGACAAAGTGATAATGTAGAAGACAGAAGAGGTGTTTCTGGTGGAAAAGTAGCTCTTGGAGGCGGGGTTATTGGTGTAATTATTTTGTTATTAAATGTTTTTGGAGGTGAAACCGGACAAATGGTTGGATCTGCTTTACAACAAGTTCAGGGCGGACAACAAACTCAGGAAACCACAGTTCCTTTAAGCAAGGAAGATGAAGAAATGGGGCAATTTGTCAAAGTTATCTTAGCGGATAATGAAGACATTTGGAGCAAAATATTCTCTGATAACGGAATGACGTATAAAAATCCAAAATTGGTCCTTTTCAAAGGTTCTGTTGAAACTAATTGTGGCGGCGCATCGTCTGCTTCGGGACCGTTTTATTGCCCGGGCGATCAAAAAGTTTATATGGATTTAGGTTTCTTTGAGGAATTAAAAACGAAATTTGGTGCCAAAGGTGGAGACTTTGCCATTGCATATGTTATCGCGCATGAAATTGGCCATCACGTGCAGACTTTGTTAGGAACTTCAAACAAAATGCACGAAGCGCAAGAAGGAAAAAGCGAAGCCGAAGCGAATAAGCTTTCGGTAGCATTAGAATTACAAGCCGATTTTTATGCCGGAGTATGGGCACATTATAATGAAAAAAATCTGGATGTTGGTGATATCGACGAAGCTTTAAGCGCTGCAAATGCTGTTGGCGATGACGCTATTCAGAGTAAAATGCAAGGTCATGTTGTTCCGGATTCTTTTACGCACGGCACATCAGAACAAAGAATGTACTGGTTTAAAAAAGGTTTTAAAACCGGAGATATTAAACAAGGAGATACTTTTGCGGAAATTAGATAATACTTAAACCAAATATAACAACCAAATGAATTGGCATGACTTAATCGTCATGCTTTTTTTGTTTTACAAAAATAAATTCCAAATTAGCCCAATTGAAACTTAAAATATTAAGCTTTAATATCTATAATCTATTTCATCATTTATCTCACAAACTAAACATTGCCCAAGGTTTCAACCTTGGGATACGCATCGTGATATATATTGTGAATAATATTGTGTACCCACGGTTGAAACCGTGGGCTATAGTTTAAATGGATCAAGAACAAAACCTGGGGAGAACTAATTAAGAATTCGGATATTTGTAAAAAAATAGTTTAGAATTGGAATCGTATATAGAACTGCTGAAATTAATATTGCCTGAGTTTTTAATTGAAAACTTTAACCTAACCTCATTTAAAAATTCGGAAGAAAATCTGCATTTGTATTTTGAAGAGAAATCTACTATTCCAAAAGAATTTGCATCTGTTGAATTGGTATCCAAAGGTTTTTTGGACGAAGTTACCATTCAGGATTTTCCTTTAAGAGGTAAGTTGGTCTATTTGCACATCAAAAGACGTCGCTGGACTAACAAAAGCACTGCAGAGATTATTAAAAGAGATTGGGCTTTAGTAGCCAAAGGAACACGCATGACTCAGGAGTTTGCGACTTTTTTAAAAGAAATTAATCGATAAGAGTGCTACAGATTGTAATACCATTGGAGGCTTTTTTGGAGTCAACGGTAAAAAACTTCAAAGACAATATAAAAAACATCTGAGTTCTTTTAGTACCTGGATTTCACGCAAACATGCCCACCAATGGATTATTTATCCTGAAAATATGGGGTCGCATTTATCGATTGACGAAGTAGCTTTGTCTCAAGGAGAACTTTATACTATTGTCACCAACAAGAAATTCAAAGGCAGGAAAGGTTCTTTAGTGGCTATTATCTCTGGAACTAAAGCAGATCAGGTAATAGAGCATATCAGCAAAATTGACTATAAAAAGAGAGCTTCGGTAAAAGAAATAACACTCGATATGGCTAATTCTATGAAACTGATCTCAAAAAGATGTTTCCCAAAAGCGATACAGGTGACCGATAGGTTTCATGTTCAAAAATTAGCTTTGGAAGCATTACAAGAAATCAGGATCAAACATCGATGGGAAGCCATGGATTTTGAGAATCAATTGATCCTGCAGGCAAAATCAGAAAACAAAACATACATTCAAGAGCTATTACCCAACGGAGATTCTGTAAAACAGTTATTAGCAAGAAGCAGGTATCTACTTTATAAATCTCGGGAAAAATGGACTGATAGTCAAAAAGAAAGAGCAAAAATGGTATTTGAATTATATCCTGATATAAAGCAGGCATATAATCTAAGTCAACAACTTCGAGGGATTTATAACAACAATAATGACAAGCATATTGCCATGACCAAACTGGCGCATTGGTACAAAAACGTAGAGGAATCAGGTTTTAAAAACTTTAATATTTTACTCAATACCATAACTTTTAATTACCAGTCAATCTTAAACTATTTTGACAACAGAAGTACAAATGCTTCAGCAGAATCTTTTAATGCAAAAATTAAAGCTTTTAGATCCCAATTTAGAGGAGTCAGAAATATAGATTTCTTCTTATTCAGATTATCTAATCTTTTTGCCTAATCCCCAACTTTTGAACCTGATCCGTTTAAATAACGAATTCGAAATCATTTGAGATTTGGATTTTTAAAAAAATTGGAATTTAAAATATATCCACAAAAAAAGCCTTGAATTTCTTCAAGGCTTTAAATTTCTGGGTGGCTGACCGGGTTCGAACCGGCGACCCGCGGCACCACAAACCGCTACTCTAACCAGCTGAGCTACAACCACCATTTTGCTTAGCGGTTGCAAATATATAACAAAGGTTTACTTCTACAAAGAAAAAAATGAAAAAATTACATCAAATTTTCTAAGCTATTGACTGCCAAACACCTTTCGACAGTAAAACCTTCTGCAAAATCTACTCCAACCAGTCTTCCTAAGTCCTGCGCTCTGTAATTTAAGCTTTCTAGGAAGTTTTTACTCGTAATTGGTGTTGCTGGTTCTTTTGAATCCGGGTCATAAAATTGTGTTTTATACGCCGTAATAGCTTCTACTTTTTTATCTACAAAACCAGTAATGTCTACAACGAAATCCGGTTCAATATTTTTCCATTGAATATAATGATACACCACTTTTGGTCTCCAGGCTTCTTGTTTCTCTCCATCAACAGCCGTTTCAATTTTCATTAATCCTGATAAAAAGCAAGCATCAGATACTAATTTGCTCCCTTTTCCGTGATCGATATGACGGTCGTCGATTGCATTGCACAATACAATTTCGGGTTTGTATTTTCGGATCATTTTGATGACTTCTAATTGATGTTTTTCGTCATTGGCAAAAAAACCATCGCGCATCGCTAAATTCTCCCGAACTAAAACGCCTAAAATCTTTGCGGCATCTTTTGCTTCTTCATCTCTGATTTCTGCAGAACCGCGCGTTCCTAATTCACCTCGGGTTAAATCAACAATTCCGACTTTTTTCCCAAGGGAAACTTCTTTTAAAATAGTTCCCGCACAACCCAATTCAACATCGTCCGGATGTGCGCCAAATGCTAATATATCTAATTTCATTTTTTTTGTTTGTTTTGTTTCAGGTTTCAGGTTTAGTCGCAGTTTTCAGTCTCAGTTTTCAGTCTCAGTTTATCTGAAAACTGTGACTGCGACTGAATACTTCTAACAGCCACTCTTTTTTATATTCAAAACTCTTTTCATTGTCATGGATTTATTCACGCTTTCCTCCCACTCTTTTTCCGGAATGCTTTCTTTGGTGATTCCGCAGCCCATGTACAAAATGGCTTTTTTATTCTGAATTTGCATGCTTCGTAAATTTACAAATAAATCAGAGCTCTCCCATTTTGATGCAAAACTGCTGTTTAATTCGCCCAGAAAACCGGTATAAAAAGTTCTGTCGTAGTTTTCGTTTTCTATAATAAAAGCTTTGGCTTTCTTTTTAGGCAAACCGCAAACTGCCGGCGTTGGATGCAGCGTATCGATTACTTCTTCAAGCGTCGAATTATCATTTAAAACTCCGGAAATATCCGTTTTAATATGCCAGATTGATCCTGCTTTTATGCTGTAAGGATCCGTAATTATAACAGATGATGCAACTTCACGCAATCTTTTTACAATAAAATCAGTTACGTATTGCTGTTCGTCTTTTTCTTTTTGCTGCCAAATAATTTCAGCTTCTAAATTTGCTTTTTGAGTTCCTGCCAAAGCCGTAGTTTCAAAAGCATTTCCGTTTGCTTTGAGCAATTGTTCAGGCGTTGCGCCCATCCAAAGTCCAATTTCAGGATGAAAAAAACAGTATGAAAAAGTCGTTGGATACAAATGAATCAAACGCTGAAAAGTGGTAATAAAATCAAATTCGGCCAACTCAATTTCTTCGTTTCTGGATAAAACTACTTTTTTGAATTCTTCGTTTTTAATGGCTTCAATTCCTTTTTCGACTAAATCCTCATATTGCCTTTTAGCTTCAGGATCAAAACTCGCATCTTCAATTTCATTAAAATCAAAATTGACTTTAGTCTGTTCTGCACTTATAATTTTTGATTCTTTTTCAGGAATTAAAATCAATTGTTTTTCATCAAAAGAAGCAAAAACAAAGCCTTTTTCGCTGTAATCAGTAACCGTATACAAAGTATCATTTTGCTGTAAAATTGCAAAAATACTCGACGAATTAGGTTTAGAATAGATTACAAAAGGCAAATTTAGCTCCTGATGTTTTCTTATGGTAGAAAAAAAGTCATTCATAATTAAATTACTTTTTTATCTAAAACCATGTTGGTCAGTTTGCAAAGTGAAATCAGGTTTCCGGCTTCATCTGTAATTTTAATTTCCCATAGATGAATACTTCTTCCTTTATGAATGATACGCGCAGTTCCAAAAACGAAACCTTCGCGAATGCTTTTTAAATGATTGGCCGAAATTTCTATTCCGCGTACTTCTTGTTCTTTCGGATTGATGAAAAAAAACGAAGCGGCACTTCCTACACTTTCTGCCAAAGCTACAGAAGCTCCGCCGTGCAATAATCCCAAGGGTTGGTGAACTGACGGATTTACTGGCATTTTTGCAGTTAAAAAATCTTCGCCAGCATCTATATATTCTATTTTTAGCGTTTCCATTAGTGTGTTTTTAGAAAACTGGTTGCAACGCTCTAAAATTTGCTCTTTTGTGTAATTCATTAAAATGGAATTTAAAATCGTAAAATTAAAGAAAAGATGAGATACAAATTAGAAAATAGATTTCTAATATTAAAATCATCTGTAAAACATGTAAGTTTTTTGCTATTTTTACAAAACGATAAAAATATTTGCCACTCCCGATAGCTATCGGGATTCACAGATTATCACAGATTATTATTTTTTTCGCATTGCGCAGAAAATCATTTTAACCCTTTAATGTGTGGCAAAAAAATAAAAACATATCAAATGCGTCATTACTTTACTCTCTTCATTATAGGTTTACTTTTAGCATTCAGTTCATGTCGAACAGATTTTGATACCGTTGCCAGTTCCGGAGATTTAAAGTTTTCAAAAGACACTGTTTATTTAGATACTGTTTTTAAAAATATTGGTTCAAGTACGTATCAGCTTAAGGTATATAACAGAAGTAAAAATGATATTTCGATTCCGACAGTTCAATTTAAAAAAGGTTTAAATTCAAAATACCGAATGACCGTTGACGGAATGAATGGTAATAATGGTAAGATTTTCAACAATGTAATGCTTTTGGCGAAAGACAGTTTGTATATTTTTATAGAAACTACGGCAGATATTACAGATGCAAACCCAACAGATTTTTTATATACCGATGAAATTCAGTTTGACAGCGGTGCCAATCTGCAGCAAGTTGCATTGGTAACTTTAATTCAGGATGCCGTTTTTTTATATCCAAAACAAAATCCTGACGGAAGCAAAGAAAAAATCCAGATCGACGGCAAACCGGTTGATGGTTTTTATTTGGATGAAAATGACGCTGTAAACGGAAATGAATTGATTTTCAACAAGGATAAACCATATGTAATTTACGGATACGCCGGAGTTCCTGAAAATAAAACCGTCACTTTTGAAGCAGGTTCACGCGTGTATTTCCACGCAAATTCAGGACTTTTTGTTGATAAAAACGCTTCACTTCACATTAACGGAACTATTTCGACAACAAAAGAACTCGAAAACGAAGTTGTTTTTGAAGGCGACCGTTTAGAATCTCTTTACGATGATATTCCCGGACAATGGAATTCTATTATTCTGGCTGAAGGAAGTACGAATAATTCTATAAATCATTTAACATTAAAAAATGCCATAATTGGTTTAGACATACAAAATCAGGACAACACTACTTTTGAAATAAAAAATACACAAATTTACAACTGCGCACAATACGGAATCCTGGCTCAAAATGCCCGAATTAACGGTGAAAACCTGGTCATTAATTATGCAGGATTAGCAAGTTTATCGTGCGTATATGGCGGAAATTACAGTTTTACACACGCTACTTTCTATAACAACTGGCAAGGCAGTTCGCCATTTGCCGTTAATTTAAGTAATAGTTTGGCAGGCAAAACTCCGGAAACCAATCCTTTGACTCAGGCAACTTTTAACAATTGTATTATTTACGGATCGAATACCAACGCATTTAATTTGGATAAAAACACAAATGCTGCTTTTGTATATCAACTAAACAATTGTCTATTAAGATTTAGCAGTTCAAGCACAAATCCTGATTATCAGTTCAAATCAGATCCGGTACATTATAATAACATAATTCTAAATGAAAACCCGAAGTTTTATAATGTGAATCTAAATCAATTCAATATTGATAATACTTCTGCCGCTTTCGCGAAAGGGAATCAGGCGTATATAATTCCGATAGATATTATTGGGGCAACAAGAACTTCACCGCCAGATTTAGGCGCTTATCAGAGTGCTGCATTTCCTAAGTCTAAGTAATTTTTTTTTGCCACCAAGGCGCTAAGACGCGAAGTTTTTTTAAGTAATTATTAATCGTACTGTTTGTCATTTGGAGGAACGAGAAATCTTCGTAAGTAACTCCGCATGCAAAATCGCTAGTCTTTGTCGAGCTTCTCTCGAAGATTTCTCGTTCCTCGAAATGACAAGATTGTAGAAAAACTTGACGACTTTGCGATATTAATTTTCTAAAATGAACTTATATTACTTATATGGTTCAAAAAAATAGTGCCTTAGCCCCTTCGTAGCAACCAAAAAAACACCCGTAAGAAAATATATCTAAATTTAAACATCGCTTAACGCAGCGTATTCATAAAAGTAGTAGATTTGGTACAATCAACAAATTAAGATTCTTAGAATCAATTTATTACCAAACCAAATTTAAAAAAACTTTTATGAAGAAAAACTACTCATTTTTATTATTGCTCGTTTTCACGGTCAGTTTTGGTCAAATTCCTTCTGGTTATTACAATACTGCAACCGGAACAGGTTACAACTTAAAAACACAATTGTACAACATTATTAAAGGTCATACCGATAATGGATATGCAGGTTTGTACACGACTTATCAAACCTCTGATGTTGATAATTTTTATGAAAATGACGGAACAGTTTTAGACATGTATTCTGAAAATCCATCCGGAACAGATCCTTACAATTATAGTACAGGAAGCACACAAAGATGCGGGAATTATTCTGTAGAAGGTGATTGCTATAACAGAGAACATATTATCCCGCAATCGGTTTTTAATGAACAATCTCCAATGGTTGCCGATGCACATTTTATTACGCCAACTGATGGAAAAGTAAACGGAATGCGTTCTAATTATCCACACGGAACTGTAGCTTCAGCAACTTATACGTCTCAAAACGGAAGCAAATTAGGATCAAGTGGCGTATCCGGATATTCAGGAACTGTTTTTGAACCTGTTAATGCTTTTAAAGGAGATATTGCCCGTATGTATTTTTATTTTGCAACCCGTTACGAAAACACCGTTTCCGGCTATTCATATGCTATGTTTGATGGCTCAAGCAATAAAGTTTTTACAACTGCTTTCTTAAATATGCTCTTAGCCTGGAATGCTCAGGATCCTGTAAGTGCAAGAGAAATTGCAAGAAACAATGCCATTTATGCGCGTCAAAATAACAGAAATCCGTATATCGATCATCCGGAATATATAAATCAAATTTGGGGAGGTACTGCTCCTTCCGGAGATACTCAGGCACCAACTACACCTACAAGTTTAGCTTCGACATCTAAAACTTCGACATCTGTTACAGTTGCATGGACCGCTTCTACAGATAATGTTGGTGTTACAGGTTATGATGTTTATGCGAATAGCGTTTTAAAAACTACAGTTTCAGGAACAACTGCAACGATTACAGGTTTAACAGCTTCGACAAGTTATTCTATTTATGTAAAAGCAAAAGACGCTGCCGGAAATGTTTCTGCGTCAAGCAGTACAATTGCCGTAACGACAAACAGCAGCGGAACTGGCGGAACTGCAACCGACTTACTTTTCTCTGAATATATTGAAGGTTCCGGAAATAACAAGGCATTGGAAATTGCCAATAATACAGGAAATTCTGTGAGTTTATCTGCTTATACCATCAAAAAACAAACTAACGGCGCAGGATCCTGGAGCACTGGTTTGGCTTTAAGCGGAACATTATCAAGCGGAAGCAAATTTACGATCGTAAACAGTTCAATATCTTTAAGCTGTTATGCTACAGGTTCTGCAAACATTTCGACAACTGCAACTGAATTGACTTTTAACGGAAATGACGCTGTAGGTTTATTCAAAAATGGCGTTTTGATTGATATTATAGGAACTTTTAGCGGCGGAACTGGCAACTTTGCTATTGATGTTACTTTAAGACGAAAATCAACAGTAACTTCTCCAACTACAACATTCAATTTAAGTTCGCAATGGGATTCTTATGCAACTGATACCTGCTCTAACTTAGGTGCTAAACGTGCACAAGTTACAACTGTTGAAACAGAAGAAGTTTCTGCCGAATTACAAGGAATGGTTTTATATCCAAATCCTTCTAACGGAACTTTTACAATTTATTTTAACAACAATAACACATCATATTCTATCGAGATAATTTCAATATTAGGTCAAAAAGTATTTGAGAAACCAAATACTATAGATTCATTATCTACGATAAATAACTTGCCGAAAGGCATCTACATTGTTCGTATTAATAAAGATTCTGAAACTTTTAGTAAAAAGATCATAATCAATTAAGAACGAATTCTTAGTTAATTTAAAAGCGGCAAATTTGCCGCTTTTTTTGTTTTAATTAATCCTCTCACAGATTTGGCAAATTGAGCAGATAAAAGACTGAATAAAAAAATCACGCAGATTTAAAGACAATTCAAGTAAATTAATCTGCCAAATCTGCGTGAAACAAAAAAACTTTGCGCCTTCACGCCTTGGTGGCAAAAAGTTTAAAAGAGTTTGTTTTCAAATTTGCGCTTACTATTTATTTACACTAAATTTGCACTTCAATACAACAAACTACACATCACAATGATCCATTTCTTTGAAAACCAAAGCAAAACTGTTTTTGCCGTACAAACGCAAAACGAAATTTCGGCTCAAGACATTTCAAAACTAAACTGGCTTTTTGCCAACTCCAATAAGATCGAGAAATCCGCACTGTCGGATTTTTTTGTTGGTCCACGTGCCACAATGATCACACCATGGAGTACAAATGCTGTAGAAATTACTCAGAATATGGGTATTCCGGGCATTATCAGAATTGAAGAATTTCACCCGGCAACGGAAGATTTCATTGATTTTGATCCGATGCTTTCACAAAAATTCAATCAATTAGATCAGGAGATTTTCACGATCAACGTTCAGCCAGAACCAATTTTGGAAATCGATGATATTGCAACATACAATAAAGTAGAAGGTTTGGCTTTAAGCCAGGAAGAAGTAGATTACTTAGATAATCTTGCTGTAAAATTAGGAAGAAAATTAACTGATTCTGAGATTTTTGCTTTCTCGCAAGCGAATTCAGAACATTGTCGTCACAAAATTTTCAACGGAACTTTTGTTATTGACGGCGAAGAAAAAGAAACTTCTCTTTTCAAATTAATCAAAAAAACATCACAGGAAAATCCTAACGATATCGTGTCGGCTTACAAAGACAACGTTGCTTTTGTAAAAGGACCAAAAGTGCAGCAGTTTGCACCAAAAACTGCTGACAAACCAGATTATTACGAGATAAAAGAATTTGATTCGGTTTTATCTTTAAAAGCAGAAACACACAATTTTCCAACAACGGTTGAGCCTTTCAACGGAGCTGCAACAGGTTCTGGAGGAGAAATTCGTGACCGTTTAGCAGGCGGACAAGGTTCATTGCCATTAGCAGGAACTGCAGTTTATATGACTTCATACTCTCGTTTGAAATCCTTCGACTCCGCTCAGGATGACAGGACATGGGAAAACGCAATGGAAGAAAGAAAATGGCTGTACCAAACTCCAATGGACATTTTGATCAAAGCTTCAAACGGAGCTTCTGATTTCGGAAATAAATTCGGTCAGCCGTTAATTACAGGTTCAGTTTTAACTTTCGAACATTCAGAAAACGACCGCAAAATTGGTTACGATAAAGTAATCATGCAAGCGGGCGGAATTGGTTACGGAAAATTAGATCAGGCAATCAAAAAGAAACCACAAGAAGGCGATAAAATCGTAATTCTTGGTGGAGAAAATTATAGAATCGGAATGGGTGGAGCTGCGGTTTCATCTGCAGATACCGGAGCTTTTGGTTCAGGAATTGAATTAAATGCGATTCAGCGTTCGAATCCGGAAATGCAAAAACGTGCTGCAAACGCGATTCGTGGTTTGGTAGAAAGCGATCACAATCCAATTGTTTCTATTCACGATCACGGAGCTGGAGGACACTTAAACTGTCTTTCGGAACTAGTGGAAGAAACTGGGGGATTAATCGATTTGGATAAATTGCCTGTTGGGGATCCTACGCTTTCTGCAAAAGAAATTATTGGTAACGAATCTCAGGAAAGAATGGGATTGGTTATTGGTCAAAAAGATATTGATATTTTGCAAAGAATCGCCGACAGAGAGCGTTCGCCAATGTATCAGGTTGGAGATGTAACGGGAGATCACCGTTTTACTTTCGAATCCAAATCAAATGGTTCAAAACCGATGGATTATGCTTTGGAAGATTTCTTCGGAAGTTCTCCAAAAACGGTTATGACCGATAAAACGATCGATAGAAAATATGCTGATGTTTCTTATGACAAGGCAGATTTCGAGAAATATTTACAAGATGTTTTACGTCTTGAAGCGGTTGCCTCAAAAGACTGGTTAACCAATAAAGTAGACCGTTGTGTTGGTGGAAAAGTAGCCAAACAACAAAATGCAGGACCTTTGCAATTGCCTTTGAATAATGTTGGCGTTATGGCGCTGGATTATTTAGGTAAAGAAGGAATCGCAACTTCTATTGGACACGCTCCTATTGCAGCTTTGATTGATCCGGTTGCAGGTAGCAGAAATGCCATCGCAGAATCATTATCAAACATTATTTGGGCACCAATTAAAGATGGTTTGAAAGGAATTTCACTTTCTGCCAACTGGATGTGGGCTTGTAAAAACGAAGGTGAAGACGCTCGTTTATATGCTGCGGTTGAAGGCTGTTCAGATTTTGCAATAGAATTGGGAATCAATATTCCGACAGGAAAAGATTCACTTTCGATGAAACAAAAATATCCAAACGACGAAGTAATTGCCCCGGGAACGGTTATTATTTCTGCCGGAGGAAACTGTACAGATATTAGAAAAGTAGTTGAACCTGTTTTACAGAAAAATGGAGATTCTATTTATTATATCAATTTGTCTCAGGATGATTTCAAATTAGGAGGTTCTTCTTTTGCACAAATCAGAAACACAATCGGAAACGAAACTTCTACTATAAAAGACGCTTCATTCTTTAAAAATGCTTTTAATACGATTCAGGAATTAATCGGTGAAAACCAAATTTTAGCAGGTCACGATATCGGAAGCGGTGGATTGATTACTACTTTATTAGAATTGTGTTTTGCTGATGTAAATCTTGGAGCAAAAATTGATTTCTCTGCTTTTGAAGAAAAAGATTTATTGAAAATCCTTTTTGCTGAAAACATCGGAATTGTATTTCAGGCAAAAGAAGATGCAGCTGTTGAAGCTAAATTAAAAGCTAATAATATAGAGTTCTTCAAATTAGGAAAAGCGACGACTACGGAGACTTTAGACCTTGGACTTTGGACTTTAGACATTCCTACATACAGAGATGTTTGGTTTGAAACTTCTTATTTATTAGATCAAAAACAATCTAAAAACGGAACAGCAAAAGCACGTTTTGAAAACTATAAAAATCAGGTTTTAGAATATACTTTTCCGGCACACTTTACAGGAAAAAAACCAGAAATCGATGCTTCAAAACCTCGTCCAAAAGCGGCTATTATTCGTGAAAAAGGAAGTAATTCTGAGCGCGAAATGGCAAATGCAATGTATTTGGCAGGTTTTGATGTAAAAGACGTTCATATGACCGATTTAATTTCGGGTCGTGAAACGCTTGAAGACATTCAGTTTATTGGTGCTGTTGGAGGATTCTCTAACTCAGATGTTTTAGGTTCTGCAAAAGGCTGGGCCGGAGCTTTCTTATACAACGAAAAAGCAAAAACGGCTTTGGATAATTTCTTTAAAAGAGAAGATACTTTATCGGTTGGAATCTGTAACGGTTGCCAATTGTTTATGGAATTGGAAGTTATTAATCCGGAGCATGAAGTTCACGGAAAAATGCTTCATAATGACAGTCAAAAACACGAAAGTATTTTTACTTCTGTAAAAATTCAGGAAAATAATTCGGTTATGTTATCGACATTGGCCGGAACTACTTTGGGAGTTTGGGTTTCGCACGGTGAAGGAAAATTCAATTTACCAATGGGTGAAGAAAACTACAACATTGTTTCGAAATACGCTTATGAAGGATATCCTGCAAACCCAAATGGTTCGCATTACGATGTAGCGATGATGTGCGACAAAACCGGAAGACATTTGGTTACGATGCCTCATATTGAGCGTTCGACTTTTCAATGGAACTGGGCGCATTATCCAAAAGACAGAAATGACGAGTTTACACCTTGGCACGAAGCTTTTATCAACGCCAGAAAATGGATTGAGAAAAACTAAAAAATATATTTTTACCAAAAGCGCTCGAATTTATCGGGCGTTTTTTTGTTTAAATAGCTCACGGATTTTACGGGTTAAACCGATTTGCACAGATTTTTTATTTTAGTAAACTCCTGCAAGGTTTTCGAAACCTTGTAGGTGCGTCAAGTATATTCTTTATATCAAATACCTACAAGGTTTTGAAAAACCTTGCAGGAAAACCCAACAATTAAAATTCTGAGTTTTTACAATAAAAAAATGCCCCGACGCTATCCCTAAGTCGAGGCATTTTTATTTCTACAAGCTGTGGCAAAAGCTATCACATAATGAAGGCGGTTTTTTCCAAAAACATGTCCAACAACTTTGGAATCCGGTTCCACACCAGTCCATATTACTAAAAAAGAAACGTTTTTATTTTATTTAAATACTGCTTACGCATCCTAACCAAACAAAAGTATTCTATCCAGAATTGAATTTTATAGGGGTATTTCCTGTTTTCAATAGGGGAAAAACACCCTTTTTTTGCTGCAGTAGATTCATCAAAAAACATCTTTAATACTATCTAAGATTAATTTAATAGTATCTTAAGACAGTTTAAGCAAGCGTATTTATTGGGATAAATATCTTTGCCTTATGAAAAATTGCAAGCAAAACCTGTTACTTATTTTTATCTTATTTATAATAAGTCAATTTTCTTTTGGCCAAAAAATTTCTTCTATAAAAGGAAACATTTCTGACGGAAAACTTCCTGTAGAATTTGTGGATGTTATTTTAAAAAATGCAGCCGATTCTACAAAAGTGGCTAATTATACAGTGACAGATGCTTTGGGAAATTTTTCTTTAGAGAATGTATCTTCTGGCGATTATCTTTTGCAATTCAGATTAATTGGATTTAAAACTAATATTCAAAAAGTAAAATTTGATGGTTCTTTAATTTCTATCGGAACTATTATTTTGCAAAATGATACCAATTTATTGAATACCGTTGTTGTAAACTCGGCAAAAAAACAAATTCAGAAAACAGACGAAGGTTTTATTTTTAATGCCGTTTCTAATATTTCGCAATCCGGAGGAACGGCTACAGATATGCTAAAAAGTATCCCGACTGTTGCTGTTGATGCTGAAGGCGGAATTACTTTGAGAGGTAAATCGCCTATGATTTTAATTAACGGAAAAAATTCCGCGATTAACAATATGGATCAAATTGCGGCGAGCAGCATCGAAAGTATTGAGGTTATCAGTAATCCAACGGCGAAATATGATGCGAATGCCGAAAGTGGTATTATAAATATCAAACTTAAAAAAAATAATCAAAGCGATACGAATGGCGCTGTGGTTTTAGGAACTGGTTTTGGTGCAAAAGGAAGGCTAAATAGTTCTGTCCTTTTAAATCATAAAACTGAAAAATGGAATTTTGGCTTGGGATATGACAATCGTTTTGCCGGCAGAACCAAGAAAATAAATGCTGAACGAACGAACTATTTTATTGATGATGAACATTTTATTAATCAAAAGAGAAATGATGAACGTACCGAAGGTTTGCAGAATTTGAAACTGAATATTGATTTTTCTCCAAATGATAAAAATAGTTTTTCGCTTGAAGCTTTAGGAAATCTGGAAACTCAGGATAATGACGAAACTTTATATACGCAGGTAAATACAAATACAAATCAGTTTTACTCTGATAATACGAGGCATTCTTTAGAATTAGAACGTTCAAAAGTGGGCGAATTGGCTTTTAATTACGATCGGAAATTTTCTGATGATCGAAAAAGCCTAAACGCAAGCATTACTTCTTCTTTCAATAAACATAAAGAAAACACCGATATTGATACGTATAATTACGATCAATATCAGGAACAAATTGGTACTGTTTTTTTACAAAGAACACATAATTATGAGCACGAGAATATATCGAATGCAATTGTAAATTATGCTTTTCCGGTGTCGGAAAAATCTATTGTAGAAACGGGTTATAAAGGAACGTTTCGATTTTTTAATTCTGATTTTGAAAGCGCCGATATGACAAATGGCGAATATATTGTAAATCCATTATCTAGTAATTCTTTTAGATATAATGAACAAATAAATGCTTTTTACGGTTTGCTGAATTCTTTTATAGGTGATGCTGAAAATCCGAAATGGAAATACAATTTAGGATTGCGCGCAGAAAATGTTTCTAACAATGGAGCAACACAAAATAATAGTGATCGCTTTAATAATGATTATTTAAAACTTTTTCCATCGGCATCTTTACAATTGAATTTAAAACCGGATGAATCTGTAAAAATTGGATATAGCAAACGTATTAACCGTCCGGATTTAGATGATTTGAATCCGTTTATGGATATTACCGATGCTTTGAATCCGCATAGTGGAAATCCGTATTTGAAACCCGAAATTATCCATATTGCCGAAATGAGTTACAACAAAGATTGGGATCAATACTCTTTTTCGACTAATGCTTTCTACAGAAATGCAACAAATACGATAAGGCAATACTCAGAACTTCAAGACAATGGAGTTGTTTTATTGATGCCAAAAAATATTGGGAGTACGATTACTTATGGTTTGGAAACAGTTTTTAGCCTGAAACCAATTGGTTTTTATGATGCAAATATCAGCGTTACGGTTTTTCAGCAAAATATAAACGCATCAAATCTGGGAGAAGATATTGTGAGCAATGCTTTTAGCTGGTACGGAAAAATCATCAATAATTTTGTTCCCTGGAAAGGCGGAAAACTTCAGATTATCGGAAATTATAATTCGGCGCTGGCAACTCCGCAAGGAAAAAGAATTCAGATTTATAATGTTGACATGGGTTTTCAGCAAAAACTCGGAAAAGGAAATGCGCGTTTAGGTTTGGTTGTCACCGATATGTTTAACACACTCGAAAGCGGTTACAAAAACAATACTTTATTATTTAACAATAATAGAACGAACAAATCAGATACCCGGGCTTTGATGCTTACGTTTGCTTATACTTTTAAATCTGATTTTAAAGAAAAATTATTAGAAAACCAGTTTTCTACTGAGTAATTTTCGATGTAAATAAAAAAACTCATTCTTGTAATTTGGATTCAATTTTCTATTGAAATTTGAAGTATATTCGCAAAAAAAATTCTGCCACTGATTTTTTTTTTACAGCAGTCCCAAAAACAATTAAACCTACATAGAATGAAACCTTTAAAAGCAGTTCTTTTTGCCTTATTTTTTGTTGCCCTGGCACATTCACAAGTTAAAGTTGACCGAATTACCTATAAAATTCACGATCATTTTATCACTACAACTATTGGTTATCCTATTTTGGGAGTTTACCTTTTTGAAGGAAAAGGCGAACCAATTGTACAATTAAACGCAAACGGAACCGGAATTTTTCAATCTGAAGATTTAACCAAAAAAAATATAACCTGGGGACTTGAATGTACGGAAGAAGGAATTCCTGTTTTTAAGGAAGGTTTCAACAGCGCAACTTATACACTTTGGTACAAACCAGATACTGAAGATGACTGGATTTTTGTGCAGCTTTCGATCCATTTCAACAAGAAAAAAATGTTTATTATGGGCGAAAGAATAAAAGAATATGAAGATTAAATGATCTTGAAAAAACAAGCATCTTTTAAATAATTTCTTAGTTTTTCGAAAAATTACTACAAAAAAGAAAACGTTTTCGTTGATTTTCGCCAGTACCTATAATTTTTCCCATAAAATTCGATAAAATTAAAAATCATACCTATTTTTTATTTAATTTGCGGTAAAATTCAATATATTAAACATGGTTTCAATCACACGTCTTTTTGATTTTCCCTATTATCAACAAGAAACTTATAACCTTCCGGTTGCCTTAGCAACTAAAAAAAATGGAATCTGGGAAAAAACATCTAGCCAGGAATATATTGCAAAAGCAAATGCTGTTTCGAGAGCATTATTACGTCTGGGCGTTCAGAAAGATGATAAGATTGCATTAATCACATCAAATAATCGTACGGAGTGGAATATCATGGATATTGGTATTTTGCAAACCGGTGCACAAAATGTGCCTATTTATCCAACAATTGCCGAAGAAGATTACGAATATATATTAAACCATAGCGGAAGTATTTATTGCTTTGTATCTGATGATGAAGTACTTCAAAAAGTAAACGCTATAAAAGCGAATGTACCAACTTTAAAAGAGGTTTATTCGTTTAACGAAATTGCCGGCTGTAAACACTGGACTGATTTATTGACGCTTGGTGAAGACGAAAGCAATCAGAATGAAGTTGAAGCCAGAAAAGACAGCATTCACACGGATGATCTCGCTACTATAATTTATACTTCTGGAACTACTGGAAAACCTAAAGGCGTTATGTTATCGCACAAAAATATTGTGTCGAATGTTTTGGACAGCGCACCAAGAATTCCGTTTCATCCGGGAAAAAGTACGGCTTTAAGCTTCTTGCCTATTTGCCATATTTTTGAAAGAATGATTTTGTATATCTATCAATATTATGGTGTTTCGGTTTATTTTGGCGAATCGATTGATAAGATTAGTGATAACTTAAAAGAAGTTCAACCAACTGTTATTACGGCTGTTCCGAGACTTTTAGAAAAAGTTTACGATAAAATTTATGCTAAAGGAACTGAATTAACCGGCATCAAGAAAAAACTATTTTTCTGGGCTATTGATTTAGGTTTAAAATACGAACCATACGGAGCCAATGGCTTTTGGTATGAGTTTCAGTTAAAAATTGCCAGAAAACTTATTTTCAGCAAATGGAAAGAAGGTTTGGGAGGAAATTTAGAATTAATGGTTTCAGGAAGTGCGGCACTTCAACCACGTTTAACGAGAGTTTTTGCTGCTGCCGAAATTCCGGTTATGGAAGGTTACGGTTTATCTGAAACATCTCCGGTAATTGCCGTTAACGATCAGAGAAACAAAGGCTTCAAGATTGGAACTGTTGGAAAAATAATTCGCAACGTTGAAATAAAAATTGCGCAGGACGGAGAAATTCTTTGCAAAGGACCAAACGTAATGTTGGGTTATTTTAAAGATCCTGAAAAAACTGCCGAAGCTTTGCAGGACGGATATTTCCACACGGGAGATATTGGCGAAATTGACAGCGAAGGTTTCCTGAAAATTACCGATCGTAAAAAAGAAATGTTCAAAACTTCAGGCGGAAAATATATTGCACCTCAGCTTATTGAAAACGCCATGAAACAATCTCGTTTTATTGAGCAAATCATGGTTATTGGTGAAGGAGAAAAAATGCCAGCGGCTTTTATTCAGCCCAATTTTGAATTTGTAAAAGAATGGGCAAAAATTCATAAAATCACTTTAGGAAGCTCAAACAAAGAAATCGTTGAAAACGAAGAAGTTAAAAAACGTATCGACAGTGAAATTGAGGAAATCAATAAAAAATTTGGACACTGGGAACAAATCAAACGTTTTGAATTAACTCCGGATGTTTGGTCTATCGATGGCGGACAATTGACTCCAACTTTAAAATTGAAACGTAAGATTATTAAAGAAATCTATAAAGATCTTTATGTTAAAATATATGGTCAGAATTAAATAAATCAAAATAATATAACCAAAAAACGAAAAAGGCTGTTCTCTAAGGACAGCCTTTTTTAATTGCGCAAACACCAATTTAAAATTTTGGCAATATTTTTTGCATCATCAATTCCGCGGTGATGTGTTCCTTCCAGCGGAATATCCAGCAAATGCAAAGCTCCGTTCATTCCGGTTGGTTTTACCAGACCAAACTTTTCTCCAAACCAGGTTTTAATATTAATATGTTCGTCGCCCATTGGATACCGAATTCCGAATGATTTACATTGCTTTTTAAGCATATTAAGATCATACTGACCGTAACTTGCCCAGGTATATAAATCAGGATTGTATTCGGCAGCTAATTTCTCGATTGCTTCTTCAAAAGGTATTCCGTTTTTAGCCAGTAAATCCTGGGTAATCGTTGTGAGTTCTGTACAAAACGAACTTACGCTCGATCGCTGTGGTTTTATCAATATTCCCTGATTTTGAGTAATCTCACCAGTTTCCGAATCCAAAACCGCTAATCCGATTTCTATAATTTCATTTTCCTGACCTTGCGGGACAGCATTTTGCCAACATGTGGCTTCTAAATCGATAATAATAATTTTATCTGTTGTTTTCATTTTTTACTTTTTAAATATTTTATAATTCTCTTTCTAAAAAAGAGCCATTATCTCACGAAGATTTCTTCCGATAGATTTGTAACGTTTCCGCCATTTTAAAATATCTATGACTTCTTTTTCTTTCTTAGCTTTCTTAGGTTTATCGATAGTTCCAATTTGTTTAGCCTCTTCAAGCCTGCACATTTCGTTAAACTTTTTAAAAGGACGCGGCTCAAAATCAACCAGAATTGCTGCCATATTGATCGCATCAATATTCGATGGATCTGTTTCACCTTTAAAAAAAGTTTCAATAGGTCTGAACTTGTCTTTTTGTTCCTTGAACTTTTTCTTTTTTGTATGATCAAAATCTATAGAAAACAAATTTCTAAAAACTTTTAAGTCATCCTGAGTTGGGTTATCCTCGAAGATAAGCCAACAAAAATCTCTTAGTTTTCCACGAGAAGGACTGTACAAATAGTCAAAATATTCTCGTTCTCTCTCTATCTCATATTTATTTCTGATCGCTTTTTTATATTCTTTTAATGTGTTACTACGCATGATATATTTTCTTTTGGGAATCCATTGGAATCTTAGGAAAACTCGGGAATTCTGGGAATCCCTTATCTGCAAAGCTTTTAAGCACTTTCACTTTTAAGAGAAATATCAACTAAATGATAACCTTATTTCCAGAATTTACCTTTTGATTCCGTTGTTTAACGAGTTCCAAATCCATTTTTTTAATTGTGACAAACAGATGCTCATTAAACTGCATTATATTGGTCTGACCAAAATCCTGATCAGACATAAATAATATTTCTTGATTCATATTTAAATTTTATTTTTTAATTAAACCCTTCAACATTTACTGCTAATGGTTTTTATTTTACAAAGATTTCCTTTAATTGACTGATGACGTTTCCGCTTCCTGAAATTGTGATTTCTCCAATTTTATCGGCGATTTTCTCCACGTATTCCATCTCTTTCAATTTCCACAACATTTCGTTTTCTTCCATCAGCTTTGCTGTGTTCAATAAACTTCTTGTTGCAGCGGTTTCTTCTCTTCGCATAATGCTGTTGGCTTGCGCTTTTTTCTCGGCAACCAAAACCTGATTCATGATTTCTTTCATATCACCTGGTAAGATTACGTCACGAATTCCGGCATCAGAAATAGCCAAACCCAAATCACTGATTTTGGCTGTTACTTCGGCTAAAATAGCTTCGGCAATGGAATCTTTTTTTACCAATAATTCATCTAGAGTCAATCCGCCAACAAAAGCTCTTAAAGCTAATTGCATCGCTACATACAATTGTTTTTCAAAATCTTTGTTATCAACCACAGCTTTCATAATATCAACAATTTGGTATCTCACAAAGAAATTGATTCTTAATCCTGCTTTATCTTTGGTCAACAATTCCTGACCAGAAATCTCTACTTGTTGTTGTCTTGCATCAGCCGTTTTAACTTCGATCGTAATGGAGTTGTTCCAAAAATAATGTGTTCCGGATTTTAATTCTTTTACGAAAGTTCCGTTCACAAACAACAAGGCTTTATCGTTGCTTGACACAATGTACTTTCTTACATAGTATTTCAAATTGTTGTGTTCCAATAAGTTTGTTGGAATATTCTCTGTGATTTCAATTTTAGAAAGATCCACTTTTGTGAATTCATTTTTTACAATTCCTTTCCAGAAAGCATATCTTCCCGAAGTTAAAGTTCCTTTGAAATTCCCGTTTACAAATTGCAAAACAATCTCGTTATCGGCTACTTCAACAATTTCTAACATTGAGGCCAATACTTCATTTTCCAATAAAATATTCAACTCAAATGGCGCATTAAATGCTGCAGTCATGTTATATAAGATCACATTTTTGTTACCCAAAATCCAGTGTAAACCTTCTTGTAATACTTTAACTAATTTTCCGTTTTCGAAGACCAAGCCCACTTGGTACGCTTCGATATTAATTCTTTTTATCATAATTTATTTTTGTTTCAGGTTTTTCTTTGTTTCAGGTTTCAAGTAATGAAACCGTTGAAAAACCTATATTCTAAAGTCTATTATTCTCTTTACTCTATCCTCTCTATTCTATATTCTATATTCTCTCTTTCTAAATAAAAAAACCTCCTTGCCTTTCTCCTCTGAGAAAAACGGACGAATAGTTTGTGGTTTGTTTACTCTAATTGTTTATAGTTCTATTTTGAAAAAGTGCTTCTAAATTCTAAAAAAAGCACTCAAACAATCAAACCGAAAAGAAAAAGAGTATTTCAAAATACATTTCTGTTCGCACTGGTTTTATCATGAGTGTGAAATTTTGGATTTTCAAACCCTTCTTTCACTGACAAAGACATATCAGTTTTTTCCTGGTCATCTTTTTAAGAGTGATGGTCTCTCAAGTACAGATTTTCAGTCTGTTGACTTACCATTCATCCAATCGATCCAAAAAATCGATGCAGGATTCGAACCTGCAGAATTTCTATTGCTCTAACCGAACTGAGCTATCGCATTGCTGCGAATGGGAGTCGAACCCATGACACATAGATTGGTGGATAGTTTTTTGGCTAACTTTCCAAAACCTCCAAATCAAGTTGCATAGAAAAACATAATACGCTTTTGCGGAAAGTTCCCTACAATGGTGCTATACAGAAACACGCAACAGGACTTGTTTGATATTGTAAATCAAAGTTTCCTTTGATGAAATTCAGTTTATAAAAGAACTTGTTTTATTTCCTGAGCAAATATTCAAATCATACTGCGCAGTGATTTTGCGCAGCATAATATTTTAATTTATCCATTCTATTACTGTCGATAAATAGACTTGTCGAACTTCTTCAAATCGCGTAATGTTAGGAATATGATTGACTTCTAACAGATATTTAGTTCCATCTTTTGCAACGATATAATCATTCCCGATCATATCCATTTGCAGAGTGTTTTTAATATGTAAAGTATCTGCAAGTAACTCAGGATCAACTTCCATAAAACCGGCATCATCAGGGTGAATCGACTTTAACCATGAATCACCTTCAAGCTTGATTTGCCAATAAACATCGCCAATCATCATAATACGAACTGCTTCGCCTTCATAATAAGGTTCTGTAGTTGCTGTAAATTCACTTTCCCATTCACCTGTAAAACGATGTTTGTTTTCTCCACAATGCCAGTTTCCCCATTTTGCAACACTATCTTCGGTAACATTTACAGAAGCACCTGCACTTATAAATCCGCGGGGAGCACTAAATCTTGAAAGCGATAAAGCTTTTACCAGACACGGAATTTTAAATCGGCAGTCAAGCATCGCAGCAGCATTAGGATAACAAGCTCCTCGCCAGATCGCTAAGCCGGAAATAAAATCAAAATCATTGTCATAAATTCCGTAATAAACGACTTTGTCTACGGGCAACATTCCTATTCCGTTTGATTTTTCCATATAAAGAACCTCATCTTTCACAACGATTTTCGGAATAGATTGATGCCAGATAATATGTCCTGAATAATTTGCTTTTATAATGTCATATTCTTCTTGTTCTATTCCTACAAGAGCAATTCGGTTGTAATCTTGTTTCATAATCTTCATTTTTATAATTAAACTTCATTTTTGTTTAAATCGAATTCTAATTTGTACAGGAAGAGAGACTCGAACTCTCAAAATACTGATTCTAAGTCAGCCGCGTCTACCAATTGCGCCATTCCTGCCTGTTTTACTTGTCTTGCCACGAAGGCACAAAGACACTAAGTTTTATTTTTTTCTTTGCGACTTTCCTATAAAAAAATATTTGTGCCTTCGCGCCTTCGTGGCATAAAAACAAGCGGCTCATACGAGCCAGTTCCTTCTAGAGAACGAGCGATTTAGGAAGGAATCGAACCTTCAACCTATTGATTAACAGTCAATCGCTCTGCCAATTGAGATACGAAATCATTTATTTTTGGGCATAAAAAAAAGCACCCGGTTAAAGGTGCTTCATGAGATTTAATACGATATAACTATCCTATTGCCTGCGTTCATGCACCTGTATTGTTAAACGTCCAAGATCTGAACTCGGGTTTAGCAGTTGTTCGTTGTTTATGTTTTTATTAAAAGCCATTTTATATATTGTATTATATTTTGAAATCGTTGTTGTTTGAAATTCTCTATCGAAATTTTCTGGGGCAAAGATAATGTCGAAAAAATCAATTATCCAAATTATTTTTAAAATTATTTTACTGATAATCAAATAGTTATATTCAAATAAAAAGCATAAAAGTCCTGTCCGCCTACTTGTGCCGATTTCCTTTTGGATCAAATGACTGTCTCTCATCAGATTACTTTTCAAGATTATATTTCAATATTTGGTTTAATCATTAAACATTTTGTCAATTATTTTTTTAATTATTTTTATTTAAAGGTTAATTATTATCATTTTAAGCTTCTCTTTTGTCACACTGAGCGAAGTCGAAGTGCGCATTAAAACAAAAAAGCGCCCCAATTAGGACGCTTTTATATTTTTATGTTGAGTTGAAACTACAATTTACACTTCTATTCCATAAAATACATATTACATCCTGAACCGTTAGTTGGAAAAAATCCCACTAAACGTTCGCTATTTTTTATTGCTGACAGGTGCATGTACATGTTTTTATTTTTATTTTGAGGGCAAATGTAGCTTATTTTTTTAATTCAAAACCCATTTGTTAAAATTTAGTTAAAGAAAACTTGCATTGGATTTAGTTTAAATCAAAGTTTTGATTATTTTTATGGCACTTAAATCTACACATGAAAGAATATATCGACAGTATTAATTGGTCAGAAATTTGGGAATTTTCAAAACAATTTATCTTACCTAATATGGGTTGGTTTATATTCTGGATCGTTTTATTTATTGTCCTGGGATTTATTCTCGGAATTGTTTTTAATGTATTTCTGTACCGAAAAAATATTTTCTTCCGTGACCAGAAATATTACAATTGGTTTGCCAAACTCTGGATTCCGTATTTTATGATCGTTTTTCTGTATTTCTCAGCTGTAATTGGGCTTTTTTATGGCGCACATTCTGTTTTGAAGTCAGAAAACAAAAACATAACTGCCAATATTTATGCGAAAACGATTGGCACGACATTTTCATCCGAAAAAGAGAAAAAAGATTTTTTGCATACACTTCAAACTTTATCTCATTCTTCTGAAGATGTAAGTAAATCTTTGACCGAAGCATTGGCGATTTATATCAAACAGAAAAATAGCGGATTTGCTGCTGTCGATAACTTTAAGAATTCGTCGACTTCGTATTTGCTTCAAAAATATGAATCGGAAGTGTATAGTGCCTGCGTATATGGTTTTATGAAAGTGGTTGACAATAAAGCCGACATGAAAAACGTAAAAAATATTGATTACGCTACTTTCAAATCGCTGTTGCAAAAGTTAGATCAAATCGAACCTCAACGAATTGAACTTTCCATTCAATCTGAAATGGGACGTAAATTAGAATCTGTATTAGGATATTTTTTTAAAGAAATCCTGAAACATGAATTGTTGTTTTTCTTATTGTTTCTGATTATTCCGTTTGTGGAGTATTTTATTTATTTGAAGTTTGTAAAAACTAAAGAAACTGATGTAAGCGGGCCAAAACCTGTTGAAAATGTGATTAAATATTAATCATTTAACGCTGTTTCTTCACTTTTGATTTGCTTGCTTCACTTAAACGTTCTGCCTCTGCTCTAGCTTTTTCTAAGGTAACCGGAGATTGTTTGGATAGAATTTCCATGCCTAACTTGGCTCTTTCCTGAAATGATATTTTGTAGTTCATTTTTCATGAACTTTATAAATGCAAACATAAAGATTTACAGTTACTATTTATTCACTATATAATTAAAGTAAGAAAAAACGGCTATCTTAATCGACAGCCGTTTTTTTTTATAGAATTTAAATCATGTTTTTATACAAAAACCTTATCAATCTGACTTAAAATCGTTGGATCCTGGATTTCATCATCTTTTGCAAACAATAAAACTTTGGACATTACCTCTGCCGATTTTGGATCATCATCTGCAAATGGAAGGAACAAACGGCCTCTGTGCTGTGAGTGAATTGGCAAAACAGATAAATATTTCCCCGGAAGCTGATGTACGACCGCACTTCCTAAATGAATGCTGTACTCGCCCATTTTTCCTTTTACAATGGCATAATTTTGTTTGATCTCTACATTATTGATTTTGAACAATCGCAATGTTTCTCTTAACAGAACGGCTCTCATTTCGATAGAAGAATGACTCGCTTCAGGATCAACACCGCCAACGTGAGCAACGCTTACCACCAAATCAATGTCTCGCATTACTTCAGAAAAAATCCTCGGATTTAAATCTTCAAAGGCAATGTTTTTATAATCTTTTAACGAATGAAATTCAATAGTTTCTAATGTTGGGCTTTCGACATCTGCGGGCGAAAACCAGTCTGCCATCGCATACATTTTTACCTGATAGCCTTCTTTATGAAAAACTTTCTGTAATCCTTCTTCATAATCTACTTTCCAGCCTCTGGTTTTTAATAAAGCCAAAGTTTGGTTGGGCTGTACCTGATGTCCGGCGTATCTTCTTGAAATTGATTTTTCTTTTAATTCATCCGGAGTTGGAACATATAATTCTCTGAAAACCTGTTTAAAAGGCTGCTGTAATTTGTTATCAAAACAATAGCTTTGGTAATCTGTCCAAACACTGTTTTTATGCAAATCGTAACAATGTGCAATTCTAAAAGTCTGTTTTTCGTTTAGTGAAATTACTTCACCTAAAGCAGTTACCAGATTTCCTTCAATAAAAAAACCAATTTTATCATCGTTGGAGATGAAAACCAATTTTTCAAGATGTTTTGAAATAATTGGATGTTCAAAAAGATTTTGCATTTCGGCATACAAAAATTCATCGCCGCGAATCATACTTTCTTCCAGACCTTTTCTCGAACGCGTCCATTGTTCGCGCATGGTTTTTCTGTAATTCGTTAATTCCAGAATCGCTTTGTCTTTTTTATATTTTGCCGGAATCGCTTTTAATTCTTTATCTTCTTTAAAAGTCACCAAATCAGCTTTTCCTTCTTTATTGATCACCAGACTAATGGTTACATCATCCAGTTTAACTTCGGTTTCTTTTGATAAAATGTTCTGAATCTGTTTTGTTTCCATCGCCCACGTCAAACGAACGGGATCCGGATAACCTGCATTTCTGGCTAAGTTTTCTAACGCCACACGAATGGCTAAAGCTTCGCTCGCCTGTTTCATCGAACCAAATTCTTTGCTTTCTTTTTTAAACTGCTGTAAATATTCATAGCGCGCCAAAATATCTTTTTCAGGACCTGTTTTACTCAAAGGCACTAATCCGTATACGCGCAGATAATCCTGATCGCGTTTGTCTTTTACTTTGGCAGTTACTTCCCTGATTTTCAAATCACCGGTAATCGTGTCGGCATATAATCTGGCACGGCGGTGTCCGTTTCCGTCGGTTACATATTTTGCAGCTTCATACAGCATTTCCCATTTGGCTTTTCCTAATTGTTTGTAAGCCGATACGAACCAGTTTTTATCCACCGCTCCGTCTTTAAAATCCTGCAAATCTATAGATGAAAATTTCGCCATTTCACTTTCCAGTTCCGAATTTACGGCGCTGTAAGTTGCTGTTTTTGTGTGCGCATGAAACCACCATATTCCTTCGTCAAGACCTTTCCAGTTCAAATAATTACTGATAAACTTTTGCCATTGCGGTGCATAAATAGCAGCCTGAATCAATCTTTCTTCAGAGATTTTGGCTTTTTTAATCGCATCGTTAAAAATTTCCTGCGTGTCAGTATCCAGCGAATAACATCTTTTTAATAAATAACTAAACAATTTTTGCTTCGTTAATTCAGTATAACTCCACGAATAAATATAGCCTTTGTACAAACTTGCTTTGCCAAGTGCTGTAAGCATTTCGACCAAACGATTGATGCCGAATATCTTCTGGAAACTTTGCACTAAATGTGTAACCGAAGTATTTGAGTCGCCTCTTTTTACTTCTATATCCAAAAATGTTTCGCGGATTTTATCAATCATAGGAACCAAAAACGGAAATCTTTTGGTTAATTCTTCGCTTCCAAAATGTCTGTAATTTTTGGTTTCGCCCGTTATAACAGAAATCCTGTCACTTTCTAAAATACCTTCATACAATTCTCCTTCGGTAATTAAATTTTGCTCAAAAGCAACGCAATACAAGTGAATTGGTGGTTTGGTCAAAGCAATATTTCTTTCTAATCCGTTTTGCTGTCTCCATCGGTGTAAATTCCAGACTTTGGCATTTTGTTCTTTGGTTAAATCCAGTAAATTGATTTTGTTCAGATAAATATCAAAAAAGCCCTGATTCTGCCAGCCGTTTCCATTATCTGAGTTATAGTAATATTCATCTTTTGAAGGCTTGTATTCAAACTCTAAAACAGATTCCGGAAGAGCTGCATACAAAGTACTGCAGGCGTCAATCAGGAAATCAGCTTTTTCCTGAAACGCATATTTAAGCTGTAAAGCATTTAAAATCTGCAAAATAGCATTATCCCAATCGTAACCTCTTTTGTTTTGGTGCGGCAGTAATTCTTTAAAATAAAATACATACTTTTCCAGAAAGTCACGCCAAATTTTTCGGTCGCAATTGCTTATCAGCGTTATTAAAAACAAATCTCTTTCGGCTAAACCTGAATTTTCAAACCAGCCCGACCAAACTTCATACAAAGGATAATTTGTGGCAGCGATTTCAGGATTTTTGTCGTCTTTAAGGTTTTTTACAGGCCTAAAACTATTGGCCAGTAAAACAGTCGATTTGCTGTTGTCGTAGTTTTCAATTTCGTATTCGTAATTTCTATTTTCCTCATATAATTTATACAATTTAGAAATCTCAGCTTGTATATGAGACATCGATTTTGAAAAACCGTATTGGTGCTCTTTAACCGATTTAGCATACAGCGAATTTTCCTGAACTTGTGGCAGCGCATAAGGCGAAACTTCATTTGGGGTATAAAAACCAAATCCGTTTTCTGCGCTTAGAATATTTTTCTTTTGTGAAGGCTCCAGCTGCTCAATAAATTTGGTTTCTTTTTCGGTAATTTTCGGTCGGGCCGAATAAACCGCAACCCAGTCATTTACCTTATCGGTTAGTTTGGCATTTTTCTGCAATTGAAGCATTAAATCCAAAACCGACATACGCTGTTCTAAATCGCCTTTTTCTAACGTATTTTCTACAAACGAAGTTATTTTTTGATCTTCCTGTTTGAGTAAAATGGCAGTTAGGTTTTTCTTTAAAGTAGCATTTTTACGCTTGTACAAATCCTGAAAAATAGCCAGTTCCTCCTCAGTTAAAATCAAATCATTTAAAGTATTGATTGCAGAAGACACCAAAGATTCTCCCCTGTCTTTTAAGATGCGAAGCGCAAAATTTCGCTGAAAATCTGTTGGTTCTTTTTTCTCTTTTTTACCATCGTTTTTTAGGCTGTAAAAAGAATAACAATAGTATTCGCCCAAAATTTCTCTCGTAAGTTTTTCTCTTAAATTTAGCGCAAAACCTTCAAAATGATTCAGGATAATTTCTAATCTTTCGCTGTTATCCCCAATTAAATTTATCGTTGCCGAATACAATGCATCTCTTTCGAACTTGGCATTTAGCCACGAAAACACCTTTCCTTCAAAGGTTTTTTCTTTTTCGGTTATCGTCTGTGATAGATTGTAGACTTTATGGAAGAAATTAGGATAATCTTCATTTTCAGTATAATATCTCGATTTGGCATTGGCCTCAAGCAAAGCATTTAATCTCGGAAGTGCAAATGCCAAAACCTGTAGATTTTCATCATCGAGCGCTTTAAAATACAACGGCATTTCGATATACGGATCGTTTGTTTCTCCGGCGAATTTCAAGGCCAGGGATTTCTTTTCGATCGAACCTTTTTCTAATAATTCATGTAGGTACGGAACAGTTTTTTCGATATCAAAAACGCCCTGAACCCAAAGCGCCATATAGACTTCGTTATTATTTTTGCTTTGAATACCACTCGCTATCGTTTCCGGATTTGCAAAATAACCCGACGCCAGATTGATGATATTGCGAACTGTAGTTTCTTTTTCTGATTCCCACCCCAGACCGGTCCAGGTATCGATACCGCGCACAACTGATGAAAAACGGGTTAATTTATGCTCAATAATCACGTTTATCATATAGTGCAAAGCGCCAATACTCGTTTCGTCCAAAGCTTCCAGAACGGTCTGGCGTAAACCTTCCTGACGCTGTGCGGCCAGCAATAGTTTTTCTACCAGTTCCCAGCTTACTTTTTTCTCACTGTTTAAAAGTGCTTTGATAATGTTTCGCGATACTTTTCCTCTTGGGTCTTTGTTGAAAATAATATCTTCAAAAAGGGGAAACAGATTTTCTTTGTTCAAATCTATCGCCGCCGACCAGATCATAAACTGATTATTCGAATTTTGAATCTCGGTATCAAAACGAATTTGATCTTCGATACTCAAATCATAATGAAACGTATTACTGTCCTGATAACTGTAAAGCTGCGGACCGTTTAAGAGCGAACGCAGAAAATTGACCTGATTGACAAGTAAATATTTTTTATTATTTGGAGCCCTGAAAGAACGTCTCGTATAACCGCTTTGATACATTTTTTGAGGCAGTCTGTTCCAGGCTTCTTTTACGTAAACCGCATTTTCTTCGCCAAAAAAGTAAACCAAAAGATCGTAGTAATTTTTATCTTCCCACATTTCTCCGTTTACCCATTTTTCGAATACAGTACATTCTTTTGACCCCAGAGAAATATAGGTACTATAATAATTGTCTTTGAGTTTTAAAAGTTCCACACCAAACTCAGCCACTTCTTTTTTAATCTTTGTTTTTAATAATAATTTCGAAACCAGATTGCTGTTCACAATTTCCTCCAGTTCCTTTTTAAATCTCTTAATTGGATTTTCTATTATTTTACTTTTCAGATGTTCTTCTATCATATATCTTAGATTTTAGAGCGTTTTATATTGTAGATTTTAGAATGTAGATTTTAGATTATTCTCTACTTTATAAAATTGATTTTTGATATTAAAATTGAAATTGATATTGACATTGCAATTGAAATTGAATTTTGAAATTGAAATTGACATTAATTTTTAATTCCAAATTTTAATTGACTTACCAGTAACTCCCGGCCAAAAACGTCAGTCTTATAAAAGTGATAGATTTATTTTGAGACAAATCGATTTCTTCGGTTAGAGATTCGAGTTGGTCATCGCCGTAGAAAAGGGCATACAAACCGTCTTGAAAAGCGACGATGGCGTTTTCCTGTGCGACGGCAACATTTACTTTATTGTGATTGTATACGGCTCCAAAACCTACTTTTCCGGTATCGGTTAAAATGGGAAGGTAATTTTCTTTTGGAAGATGAATCGTGTCCTGATCTTCCCACTCAAATGAAGAAGAATCAAAAAGGGCTATCTGATGTTTTACTATTAATTCTAAAAAAGTACGAACCGAAATTCGGGAAGCAGAAGTATCTAAACTGATTATTTTTTCCTGAAGTATGGGATGCTTTTTTCCTAACTGCTTGACGGATATACTTATATTCATTTTTTAGTGGTATTTATTTGATTCTGTAAAATAATAAATTAAAAAATAAGATTATACTGAGATCGCTTATTTAATTGTTAAAAAATTATTTTAAGAACTTTATGATAAAGATAGTTCTTGATTTGTTTTGAAAAAAAGTAACATTCTATTTTAAGTAAGAAAAAGCATATATTTACTCCGCCTAAAAAACAACGGAATAGTATTTTATCAAACAAATCGTGTTTTTTACGGATCACTATTTTTTTGAAAAATTTTAAATACCTTTGAATTATGAGCACAGCAATAAAACCAAAACACATTGGCAGAAATATTAGCCGAATGAGAGAGCTTCGTGGTATGAAACAGGAAGCGCTTGCAGAAGCTATTGGAATAAGTCAACAAACAGTTTCAGGAATTGAAGGAAGCGAGGAAGTTGACACTAAAAGACTTGTAGAAATTGCAAAAGTTCTGGGAGTTACTGTAGAAGCTATTGAAAACTTTTCGGAAGAATCTGTTTTTAATTTCTTTAATAATTTCTATGATAATAGTGCTAATAATGGTTATTTAAATAACACTAATAATCAATGTACTTTCAATCCTCTTGATAAAGTTGTTGAGCTTTATGAACGTTTGGTTTTGGCTGAAAGAGAAAAGGTTGAGTATTTAGAGAAGTTGTTGAAAGGGAAATAATAATTCTTGAGAAGAGAATTTTTTATATATAAAATGCGCAAAGTTATTTGCGCATTTTTTTATTGATACAACTCTTCTCTAATTTTGATTAAAGTTTGAATTACTTTTTCTTCATCTGGTTTTTCAGGTAAAGTTGAAGTTTCGTAATGATTTTCGATTGAAGCAATTAAATTATCTGCCATTTCGAGCAAATCATCGTATTCTTTATTTCCTGCTTTTATATATAATAATTCTTCGCGGTTTGTAACTCGAATATTTAATTTTCCGGTTGACAAAATTTGTTCTGCTGTTTGCAAAAGTCTGATCGTGTGCATCATGTTTTTGCTGTCGTAATTTTTTCCATGCTGCTGATTCGTATTGTACCGATCTTCGTTTCGTTTATCAATCCAACTCCAATATTCTGTGTATTCTTTGCAATATTTAGAATAGCCGTCTTGGTTGCAAGACAAATAACCAATTAACTTTTCGTTTTTAGGAATTGATGAAAGTGAAACTTCATTGGAGCTTTCTTTTTGAATAATTCCTTTATAACCTAAAGTTCTATCCTCATCATAAAACAACGCAAACATTCCTTTTGAATTTGGCAAATTCACCAAACCGCATTGTTCCTGATTCAAATTATTTTCTGCTAAGAAACTGTTTGTAGCAATGGTTTCATAACCTTTTAAAACATAACAAAAATCCAAAAGGCTTTTCTTTTCCTTTGGCATTGGGTTTACAATTTTTTTGTTTAAACCTCTTGCCTTTTTGATTTGCGTTACGGCATAACCGGCAAAAGAATCTTTGCAGAGTTTAGATAGAAAATCTTCCAGTTTCAAATACTCCATTAACGGATGTTTGTACAAAATACAATCTTCCGGCGAAGCCAAAACCTCCAGAATATTAGGATTATTTTTAAGCAACAATTCTATAAAACGACCAATTTCGTAATAAACCTCATCATTGGATTCATTACTTATTTGCGGAATATAATCCAATCCAAAGAACTTTTCTTTTGGCAGATAATAAACGCCTTTTATATCAGTATCCGAAGTTGGCGTATTTAACCCAAAAGATTTACTTCCCGAAATAACTTCGAAAAGAATTAGGTTTTGGGATTTAAGGTTTTGGATGGTCATTGTTTTTGTATGATGAAATTATAAATTTCAATGGTTAGAGTTTCAATTTCTTTATTTTTAGATAAAACTTCCCATGAAAATTTTTTATTAAAAACTAACTCACTTAATTCTCTTTTATTAATTATGGTTCCAAAAGAGCCATCTGACTTAACTTCATAAGCAGATTGATTAAGTATAAAACTTGATGAAATCTTATTCATTTTATTTCTTATTTCTTCAAGAAATTCACCGATATACTTTTTCGAAAATTTTGAATAATCAATTTCGGATAATGCTTCTTCTATTTTAGATAAAATTTCAATTTCATGTGATTTTACTAATGTTTTATTACAAAAATCTATTAGAATTTCTTTCCAAATATCATTAGTTAAAAGGTTCTCAATCTCTCTTATGTTCCATATAATTCTGGGAATAAAATTCTCTGTTTTTACATCTTCGAGTTCCTTTAATCTTATACCTTTTTTACTACTTTGTTTAGACGCATCAGAATCTGCTAAAAGAAATATTCTATTACTAATTGCTAAGGCTTTGATATCTTTTAAAACTATTTCTATGTCTTCTTTTTCTACTTTCTCATCAAAAATATAATGGTCAATATTTGATCCTGCATATTCAAAAAATGCAAAATCTATATCTTCTTTCGGATAAGATTTTTCAATTGAATCACAATATGATTTTAAAAATGCTTTTATATAATTACGATCAGATATTCCTTCTACCCAAATGCTACAATTTGCCATGAAAACTGAAGAATTATTTACACCTAATTCTTTTAGCAATGAATTATCTCCTCCATTTACATTTTTTATAGTAAATTGTTGATCGTTTAATTCATTGTTTCTAAGAGAAAATGAATAAATAGAAACATTATCTTTTTCAATTGTCAAATCCAAAAAATGATTTGAATGAGTGGTAATTATGTATGATAAATTTTTCTTTTTTAAATCTTCATTATTAGTTATCTGTTCTAGAAATAATCGTTGCATTCCTGGATGAAGATTCAATTCTGGCTCATCGATAAACATAAATGAATTATCTTCCGCCATAAAAATCTTATACATTAAAATTATTAATGCCTGAATTCCATCTCCCAATTCATATAATGATCGTGTTTCTTTTTCTCCTTCTATATGAACACTAATTATTTCTAAATTATTATTCCCTTTAAGACTTTCATCTTTGTCAAACTCAGCAACAATATCAATCTTTTTTCCATTAAAAAAGTTTAAACGAATGAAGTCTTCAAATTGATCAAACTTATTCCTTATTTCTCTTCTAGAATTTCTTGTATTTAAAATTTCTTTATATAGATGAATCCCTGTAAAAACCTCAAGATTTTTTCCTTTTAAATCGTAGTAGTAATCAAGAGTATCTAAATAAATATCTTCCTCAATTTTAGCGTGTTTATCAATTTTAAAATTAAATAACGAATGAGCAGTTCTTAAAGTTGGAATAAAACATCGTTTTACATTATAAACTTTTAAAAATGATTCATCAATCTCTCTAAAAGAACTTAAATATAAATTTGTTATTCCTAAGAAATGAATATTCTCAAGTTTTTTTTTATTTTGATTTATAATTAATAAAAAATCCTTAAGCGCATCTTCTTCGAGCATATCTAATACATTTTTCTTCAGTATTTCTGCTTTATCTCGATCCGGAGTTCCTCCACTAGCATAAATTGTAGTACGAGCTCTGTGTTCTAATGAATTAATTAAAGTATCAATTGTTTTGTTTACTTCAATAATGGTGTTATTGTATTTATTTTCATGAATTCTAAGAGCATTTAAATCATTTACTGCATTAAATTTTCCATAACTCATTAAACTTCTAATGAATCTACTTTTACCACTATTATTAGCTCCCACAATAATATTTATGTCACTGAAATTTGGAAGAAAAGTCAATGGCTCCATTTCTTCATTTAAAAAATAATCATTGAATTTATCACTTAGTGGAAAAATTAAATCGTAACCTTTTCTCATAGCATAATTATTTTATCATATTCCTAAAAAACAAATCCAACTTCTCATTCAATTTCTTCCCATTCCCCAATTTACTCGCATTTTCCTGATTAAATTGTATTGTTTCCAATAAAAAATCAGTTATTAAAGTTTCTTTTGGGTGTAAATACTTTTCGTCTTGGTTGGCTTTTATTGCTTGTAATTCTACTAATTTTTTTTGTAGGTTTTGTGGTGCAATTGGCAATAAATCGGCAAAAGCAACAGGCGGAAAAGTATTATTTTCTATAATCCATTTTCCGGCTAATGCGGTGCGTAAGGCGTAGAAATAACTTTTTAGTTTTACTTCTTCCATTTCGCAGACATCCATAAAATTCTTTGTCGTTCCTAAATAGTGATGTAAAACAGCTATTGGCGAGAAACATTCTACGGCTAAGTCCTGCATTTGTTTTGCAAAATCATCATTTTTGAAATATACTATTGGCGAAAACAACCACTCGATCAAAGGTGCGTTAGATTTTGCTAATAACTTTACGGATTTCCGTAAGTCCCAACCGGAACCGTCAAGATCGTCTTCGGTCATGAATTCTATTACGTCTGGTTTTTCCCAAAGGGATAAATAATATTCTGGTTTGTGTTTGTATATAAAACGAATATCGTAATCGCTGTCCGGAGAAGCAAATCCCCAGGCACGGCTTCCTGATTCTACAGCAAAAAGTATTTCTACATTTTTACCGTTCTCTATTTCTTTTAATTTTTCTAGTATTTTTTCTTTCATGATTGTTTTCAAATGTAAATAAACAAAAAGCCTTTTAAACCCAGTAAAAACACCTGATTTAAAAGCCTACTTTTTTTTGCCGCTAAGGCGCTAAGACACAAAGTTTTTTTAGTTTGTGCCTTTGTGTTTTCGTGGCAAAAACGCTAAATCCCAAAAAAGCTCTTGGCATTCCTAGTAGTTTCCTCCGCAACCACAATCCCCGAAACTCCTTTAAACTGAGCAACAGTTGCAGCCACAAAAGGCAGAAAAGCAGGTTCGCAACGGCGTTCGTGGTATTTTTTCAGGAGATTGTTTGGGGTGTTTTTTGGGAGCATGAATGGCGCATCGGTTTCGATCATCATTCGGTCAAGCGGCACGTACTGAATCACTTCTTTTAAATGATCAAAACGTTTGCTGTCGGATATTGCTCCGGTAAAACCGAGATAAAATCCGTTATCGAGATAGGTTTTGGCTTCCTGCAAAGTTCCGGTAAAACAATGCACAACGGCTTTTGGCAATTGTGGCAAATAGTCTTTTGTAATGTCCATAAACTTTGTAAAAGCAGCTCTTTCGTGCAAAAACAGAGGTTTCTGTACTTCGATCGCCAATTCTAATTGGGCTTTGTAACACGTTTCCTGAATATTTCTGGGCGAAAAATCACGATCAAAATCGAGTCCGCACTCACCTACCGAAACTACGTGTTTCTGTTTTAGTAAATTGCGTAGTTTCGAAATACTCTGCGCATCAAAACCCTTCGCATCATGCGGATGAATTCCGGCTGTAGCATATAATATTCCGGGATATTCTTTTGCTATTCGGGCAGATTCTTCACTGTTTCTTACGCTTGTTCCGGTTAGTATCATTTGCGATACGTCGGCATCTAAAGCGTTTTGTACGACATCGTCTATGTCGTTTTGGAATTGTTTATTGGTTAAATTAATTCCTATGTCTATGTATGTATTCATATTTTTTTTAAAGTTGCTAAGGTTCTAAGATTCTGAGATGCTAAGTTTTTTCCTCTTTGGAACCTTTTATTATTATTTGTTTTTTGTTTTTGCCACGAAGGCGCTAAGGCGCAAAGTTTTTTACACAAAGTTTGTCATTTCGACGGAGGAGAAATCGCACTAGTAATTCCGTCCACTTTGTCGAGTCTCGAGTGTGATTTCTCCTCCGTCGAAATGACATAAAATGAGGATGCTCTGAGACTCCGGATGACTATCAAGAGCAGAGTCGCAAAGTTTTTTTCTTTGAACCTTTGTTCCTCTGCCTCTCTGAACCTTCAAAAAACCTAATCTTCTCTACTCCCGTCATCCGCCATTCTCACTAATTTTGGGGTGAACTTCGCTACGACATCAACCAAATCTTGTTGGGCTTCCATAACCTGATTAATGTCTTTGTAGGCCATTGGTGCTTCGTCAAGTCCTGCACCAATAAGCGTAACGCCGTGATCTTTAAGGATGGATTGCATTTCGGTTTTAGTAATGCTTTTTATGGCTTTAGTTCGGCTCATTTGTCTTCCTGCCCCGTGCGAAGCCGAATTAATGGCGTTCTCCTCGCCTTTTCCTCTCACCAAAAATCCCGGCGCGGTCATACTTCCCGGAATGATTCCCATCACGCCTTTTCCGGCTGGAGTTGCGCCTTTTCTATGCACGATCACTTCTTCGCCGTTCCAGATTTCTTTCCAGGCAAAATTATGGTGGTTTTCGACTTTGGCTAAAATTGTAGCACCCAAAGCTTTTTCCATTTTGTTATGGATAATTTCATGACAAGCCGAAGCGTAATCTCCCGCCAAATTCATCGCCATCCAATATTCCTGACCCAATTGTGAGTTCATATCCAAATAAGCTAAATTTTTAGCAACTTCCGGAAGTTTACAAACATCTTTTGCCATTTTGGTATAATGTCCGGCAATTGTGGCACCCATTCCGCGTGAACCGGAATGTGTTAACAAAGCGACATATTTCCCTTTCGGGATATTCAAAACCGCATCATCTTTGGCAAATTCCATGATTCCGAATTCTACAAAGTGATTTCCTCCACCCGAAGATCCCAATTGTGACCAGGCTTTATCTTTTAAATTCTTCACAAACGGCGTCATGTTAAAAGCATCGTTTTCTAAAACCGCGTGATCTGATTTGTATTGTCCGTGAAAACCATGTCCGGCTCCAAAAATTGAATGGGCAATTAATTCTCTTTTGAATTTGGCTTCGTTTTCAAAGTAAAAATCCTCCGCAATATCATAAACCGACAACGCCATTCGACACCCAATATCAACTCCAACACCATACGGAATAATGGCGTTTTTGGTGGCTAAAACACCGCCAATTGGCAATCCGTAACCTTGATGCGCATCTGGCATTAAAGATCCGGCAACGGTAACAGGAAGTTTCATGGCAACTTCCATTTGTTTTCTGGCTCCGTCTTCAATATATTCTAATCCGTACGCTGAATACGCATTTGGATTTTGGTTTAAAGCAATGAAATCTTCCGGTTTTTCGTTTGCTTTTTCGATCAAAGCGATTGCGAGTTTGCTAAAAATAGCGTCGTCTATATAATTTTCAGGTGTTCCCAAAACTTTTTTGAAATTGGCAATCATTTCATCACGTTTCAACCCGTGTCTTTTGCTGTTTATTTTTAATGCAATCCCGATTGTTTTTCCTTCCGGGAATCCTAATGCAATTATATCTGTACCGTTTATTTGTGTATTCATGGTTTTTGTTTTTAAGAGGCAGAGGTTCATAGGTTTTTTACGGCTATTTAGTTATTAAAAACCGACCATTATTTTGTTGCTGTTGTAATAAAATCTTATGAATTCTTCTAATTTCATCTATAATTGGTTCCATTTCATATTCTATATTAAACATCTTAAAAATATCCTTATCATAAAAATATGCTCTAAAAAATATTCTATTATCGTCTACAAGAATGAATGGTCCCACATATTTTCGCATTACTTTCCATGTAGAAAATTCTTTTAAAAAATCATCTAATTTCTCATCAAAATGTTCGATATGATTTCGCATGTTCTCGGTTTTTTAAAACACTTGAATCATTAATATGATAAACTTCACGAAGCTTTTCTGCTCTAATTTTATAATGTCCGTGATTCTTTGAAGGCCAAAAAAATCGAGAAATTCCTCCTGCATCAAGAATAATATTCTCAAATAAATCTAGAATCATATTGTCATTTTTACAATGATAGTTTCTCTTCATCCAAAAATTATTCAATGATTTAGCATCATTTAAAATTGAATGCGTTTTTTTTAATAAAGATTCAATGTAGAAAGCTTCATCAAAAGGATGGATTTCAAATTCTGAATTTCTCATATTTATCAATTTATTTTTTCAAAGATTCAAATACTACTGCGCAGTTATTTTGCGTAGATATATTTATTCAAAGCTCAATGAAAATTTTTTAATCAAATTTTGAATTTAGAAGTTCTTCTATCTTTTTTTGAGTTTGAATAGATGCTTCTTGTTCATCTAAACTGCCACGAGTTTCGAAAAGAATATCATAATTATCAATACCAAGTTTTATAAATGGTTTTCCAACTTGTAGTCGAAATTTGGCATGTTTAGAAATCTTATCTAACATTTCTATAGTAATAATTTTAGATGGTTTATAAAATTCTCCATATTTATAAGAAGTATAGAGACTATAATTTTTATAATCATTAGAAACAGCAACATCAACTCTATCAAATATAAATTCTTCAATCAATTTTTTCGAATAGGAACTTTTCTCAATTTGTAAAGCAAACATAAAATCGATATCTTGAGAAGTTTTAGTTTTGACGGTATGACTTCTAAAATCTTTAAAAAAGTTTTTTGTCTCTTCAATATCTTCTATATTACCATTTAAGACAAATTGAAATGTTAAAAATGCTTTTCCTATTTCTTCAATAGAAAGTTGAAAAAGTGTATAAGCTCGAGCATTCTTATTATGTTTTGCGAGAATCTCAGCTTCTTCAATTAATTCTTCAGCATTATTAAAAGCTTTTTCAATAGCTTGAAAATATTTATCCTTATTAAGTGTCATAGGTTTTGATTTAATCATGAGTTTAAAAAAACTACAAATGCGATTATAAGATTCGTCGTTTAAATTTAATTATTAATAATTGCATCACAACTTCGTGGTTAATACTAATATACTTTTTCAATAGTTTATTTTTTAGAAGTACAATTTGTTTTTATTTCCTGAGCAAAGATTCCAAAACCACTACGCAGTTATTTTGCGCAGTAAAAAAAGAATTCTATATTTGAGTAAATTATGATTATCAATTATCATTTAAGTCCCTTTAGGGACGGCATATTTATAGTTTTTTAAACGCATTGCAAAAAAGCCCCATCGGGTGACATATTTTATTGATAAAGATAAAAACCGAAATATCGCTCTGATGGAGCTAAACTACTATAACGTATAAATGTCCATAAATATTAAACTCCTCAGGAGCTTTTTCAAATTAAAAAAAAACATGCATTTAAAAGAAAAATTCACCGAATTACTTGCCAATATTGGCTTTGACGAAAAAGCAATTGAAAAAAATTGGTTTGATTTAGAAAAGGCATATTCCAAAAAATCAAGACATTATCATAATCTTACCCATATAAAGGATATGATTGAATGTTTTGAAATGTTTTTTGACAAACTTCAATTCCCAAATGAGGTTTTGTATTCGATATTTTATCACGACTACATATATGTAAGCAGCAAAAAAGATAATGAACTCAAAAGTGCTGAATATGCAGTTAAAATTCTTCCGAAAGAAACAAATCTGAATTCGAAGTTGGTTTTTGATATGATTTGTGCTACGCAATTGCATCAACACAATGAAATTGAAGACATTAACTGGCTTATTGATTTTGATTTAAAAATTCTCGCACGTGATTGGAACGAGTATCAAATTTATTTTGAACAAATTAGGAAAGAATACCGCATTTATCCTGATTTTCTCTATAAACCCGGACGCGCAAAAGCCCTGAAACATTTTCTGGAGCATGAATTTATTTTTCAAACGAATGAATTTAGAAAATTATATGAAGAGAAAGCGAGGATTAATATTGAGAAAGAAATAAGAATTTTAGAAACCAAATAATAATCTCGCAAAGTCGCTAAGACGCAAAGTTTTGTTTCACACAGATTTAAGCAAATTTGAATTAAAATATAATCTGCTTTATCTGCTTAAATCTTAAAAAATCTGCGTGAAAAACTCTAAAGTTTTGTGAGAAAAACTAAGAAACATGTCTCAAAACAAGAACGCCTTAATTAGGTACAAAACAATAGACAAATGTCTACAGAATAAATACCGGCAATGGACTTTGGAAGATTTGATCGAATGTTGTTCTGAAGCTTTGTTTGAATATGAAGGCCGCGAAAACCCAATTAGCAAACGAACGATTCAGATGGATATTCAGTTGATGCGAAGTGAAAAACTGGGTTATAATGCGCCAATAGTTGTGTATGATAAAAAGTATTATAAATATGAAGATGACGAATTTTCGATAACGGATATTCCGCTGACGGAAACGGATATGAATGTTTTGACAGAAACGGTTTCGATGTTGAAACAGTTTAAGGATTTTTCTTTATTTAGCGATGTATCGGATATTTTGCAGCGTTTGGAGGATAAAATCTATTCGGAGAAATCGCATACAAAACCGGTTATTTATCTGGATAAAAACGAAAATCTAAAAGGTTTGCATTATTTAGATGAAATTTATCAGGCGATTATCAAAAAGGTAGTACTTGTAATTACTTATAAATCGTTTAAATCGAGAGAAGAAACTAAATTTCATTTTCATCCTTTTATTTTGAAGGAGTTTAATAACCGATGGTTTTTGGTTGGAAAGAAAAAAGATTCGCAGCCAATTACAAATTTGGCCCTTGACCGAATTATGGCGATCGATTATGACTTTAACCTTCCTTATATAGACGAGGATTTTGATGCCGATTCTTTTTATAAAAATGTAATTGGCGTGACGGTAAATCTGGGTTTAAATCCCAGAAGAATTGAGTTGTGGATTGATGCCGTAAATGCTCCTTATGTACTTACAAAACCTTTGCATCCGTCGCAGCGGCTCATTAAGGAAAATGACGATAAGAGTATTATTGTGCATTTATTTATTTCGCCCAATTATGAAATGGAACGTATTTTATTGGGTTTTGGTGACGGAATTGAAATTATCAGACCGGAAAATTTGCGTAACAGAATGAAAAAAATACTTCAAAAAGCAATTTCCAGATATGAACCTGAGGATATTACTGAATTAAAATCATAATTTTTTATAAAATGTAGAATAAAAAGCCGCTTTAAAACTATAAATGAATTTTTACAGCATTAAATTTGTTAAAATCACAAAAAAGAATAGTATATTTCAATTAAAATTTAACCATAAACCACTCTAAATCAGAGATATTTTTTTATTAACCAAAAAAATATTCAAGAATTATATGCATGCATAGTATTTTTTGATTATATTTGAAATCGATATAGTTACATATGAAAGACAAAACAATAGATTATATTTTGAGAGCTACATGGCAAGCCGTATCAAGAATGTATAACGAGGAAGCTGCGAAGTACGATGCCACTATGGCGACGGGATTTGCACTTTTGAGTATTGATAAGGAGGAAGGAACTCCATCGACAGCTCTTGGACCAAGAATGGGAATGGAAGCTACAAGCCTTACCAGAACACTAAAATCTATGGAAGACAAGGGTTTGATTGTTCGCAAAAAAAACCCAACTGATGGTCGCGGCGTTTTAATTTACCTGACCGAATTTGGAAAAGAAAAAAGAGATTTATCAAAAAATACGGTTCTGAAATTTAATGAAACGGTTCGAAAACATGTTTCTGACGAAAAGATGAAACATTTTATCGAAGTTTCTGAAATTATAAATGAATTGATTCAGGACAAAAACATATTTAATCAAACAGAAAAAACAGGAAACGAATAATCTTAATTAAGATAATCAATTTCTAAAAACAAAAAAACAAATATTAACAAATATGAAACGCACAATTAAAAAAGTTGCTGTAATTGGATCCGGAATTATGGGTTCAGGAATAGCTTGTCATTTTGCCAATATTGGTGTTGAAGTTTTATTACTTGACATCGTTCCTCGCGAGTTGACAGAAGCTGAAGCTAAAAAAGGATTAACGCTTGAAAGTAAAGCTGTTCGCAACCGAGTGGTAAACGAGCACTTAGCGAATTCATTAAAATCGAAACCGTCTCCTATTTACAGTCAGAAATTTGCTAGCCGAATTACGACTGGAAATACGACTGATGATATGGCTAAAATTGCCAATGTTGACTGGATTATTGAAGTTGTGGTTGAACGTTTGGATATCAAAAAACTGGTATTCGAGCAAATCGAGAAATTCCGTAAACCGGGAACTTTGGTTACTTCAAACACTTCTGGTATTCCAATTCATTTTATGAGCGAAGGTAGAAGCGAAGATTTTCAACAACACTTCTGCGGAACTCACTTTTTTAACCCTGCGCGTTACTTAAAATTATTTGAAATTATTCCTGGTCCGAAAACCTCAACTGAAGTATTGGATTTCTTAAACGAATATGGTTCTAAATTTTTAGGAAAAACTTCGGTTGTTGCTAAAGATACTCCGGCGTTTATTGGAAACAGAATTGGTATTTACGGTATTCAGAGTTTATTCCACTTGGTAAAAGAAATGGGATTAACGATTGAAGAAGTAGATAAATTGACTGGTCCGGTAATTGGTCGTCCAAAATCGGCTACTTTCCGTACGGTTGACGTTGTTGGTTTGGATACTTTGGTACACGTTGCCAACGGTATTTATGAAAACTGCCCAACTGACGAACAACACGAATTGTTTAAACTTCCGGAATTTGTTACAAAAATGATGGAAAACAATTGGCTAGGAAGCAAAACTGGTCAGGGTTTTTATAAAAAAGTAGATAAAGACATTTTGTCTTTAGACTTAGATACATTAGAATACCGCGCTGCTAAAAAAGCAAATTTTGCTACGCTTGAACTTACCAAAACTATCGATAAACCAATCAATCGTTTTAAAGTTTTGGTGAAAGGAAAAGACAAAGCGGGTGAATTTTACCGTAAGAGTTTCGCCGGAATGTTTGCTTATGTGTCAAACAGAATTCCTGAAATCTCAGACGAATTATACAAAATTGATGATGCGATGAAAGCCGGTTTTGGATGGGAAAATGGTCCATTCGAAATTTGGGACGCGATTGGTGTTGCCAACGGAATCGAAATCATGAAAGCAGAAGGTCTTGAACCAGCTGCATGGGTTACAGAAATGTTAGCTTCCGGAAGCGAAAGTTTCTACTCTGTAAAAGAAGGAGCAACTTATTTCTATAACATTCCAACAAAATCTCAAGTAAAAGTTCCTGGACAAGATTCATTCATTATCCTGAACAACATTCGCGAAAGCAAAAAAGTTTGGAGTAATAGTGGAGCAATTATACAAGATTTAGGAGACGGAATTTTGAACTTAGAATTCCAATCTAAAATGAATACTATTGGTGGCGATGTACTTGCTGCTATCAATAAAGCAATCGACTTATCTGAAAAAGAATATCAAGGTTTAGTTATTGGTAACCAGGCAGCGAATTTCTCTGTTGGAGCTAATATCGGAATGATTTTCATGATGGCAGTTGAGCAGGAATATGATGAGTTGAATATGGCGATCAAAATGTTTCAGGACACGATGATGCGCGTTCGTTATTCTTCTATTCCGGTTGTGGTTGCGCCTCACGGAATGACTTTTGGCGGTGGATGCGAAATGAGCTTACACGCTGATAAAGTGGTTGCTGCCGCAGAAACTTATATGGGATTGGTTGAATTTGGTGTTGGTGTACTTCCTGGTGGTGGTGGATCTAAAGAAATGGCTTTGAGAGCTTCAGATTTATTCCGCAAAAACGATGTGGAATTGAACGTTCTTCAAGAATATTTCCTAACAATAGCTATGGCAAAAGTTTCGACTTCTGGTTACGAAGCTTTCGACACCGGACTTCTTCAACATGGAAAAGATGTTATCGTAGTAAACAAAGATCGTCAGATTGCTGAAGCTAAGAAACATGCTTTGTTAATGGCAGAAGCGGGTTATACGCAGCCTATCAGAAGAACTGATGTTAAGGTTTTAGGTAAACAAGCACTTGGAATGTTCTTAGTGGGAACGGATCAAATGGAAGCTGGAAAGTATATTTCTGAGCACGATAAAAAAATCGCTAATAAACTGGCTTACGTAATGGCTGGTGGTGATTTATCTGAAGCGACTTTAGTATCTGAACAATATTTATTAGATATCGAACGTGAAGCTTTCTTGAGTTTATGTACAGAAAGAAAGACTTTGGAGAGAATTCAATATATGTTAACTAAAGGAAAACCACTTCGTAATTAGAAAATAGAGCAAAGATGCAAGAAGCAAGACTTCAAAACTAGTTTTGTCTTTTGTCTTGCCTCTTGCCTCTTTCTTCTAATAAATCTTAAAAAACAAAACAAATGAAAACAGCATATATAGTAAAAGCTTACCGTACTGCGGTAGGAAAAGCACCAAAAGGGGTTTTTAGATTTAAAAGACCTGACGAATTAGCAGCAGAAACGATTCAGTTTATGATGGATGAACTGCCTGATTTCGACAAAAAACTTATTGATGACGTTATGGTAGGAAATGCCATGCCGGAAGCAGAACAGGGACTAAACGTTGGACGTTTGATCTCTCTTATGGGATTAAAAGTTGAAGATGTTCCTGGAGTTACGGTTAACCGTTATTGCGCATCCGGATTAGAAACTATCGGAATGGCAACTGCAAAAATCCAATCTGGAATGGCAGATTGTATTATCGCTGGTGGAGCCGAAAGTATGAGTTTTATTCCGATGGGAGGTTACAAACCAACTCCGGATTATAAAGTTGCTGCTGCTGGTCACGAAGATTACTACTGGGGAATGGGTTTGACTGCTGAAGCGGTGGCGAACCAATATAAAATCTCGAGAGAAGATCAGGATGAGTTTGCTTACAACTCTCACATGAAAGCTTTGAAAGCTCAGGCTGAAGGTAAATTCGACAAACAAATCGTTCCGATTACTGTTGATCAGACTTTCATCAATGAAAATGGAAAAAAAGAAACTAAATCATACGTTGTAAAACAAGACGAAGGTCCACGTGCCGGAACTTCTGTTGCTGCCCTAGCAGGTTTAAGACCGGTTTTTGCTGCTGACGGAAGTGTAACTGCCGGAAACTCTTCGCAAATGAGTGACGGAGCTGCTTTTGTTTTGATTATGAGTGAAGACATGGTGAAAGAATTAAATCTTGAGCCAATTGCACGTTTGGTAAACTTTGCTTCTTCGGGAGTTGAGCCAAGAATTATGGGTATTGGTCCTGTAAAAGCAATTCCGAAAGCATTGAAACAAGCTGGTTTAGAATTGAAAGATATTGACTTGGTGGAATTAAACGAGGCTTTTGCTTCTCAGTCTTTGGCTGTAATTCGCGAACTAGGTTTAAATCCTGATATCGTAAACGTAAACGGTGGAGCAATCGCTTTAGGGCACCCTCTGGGATGTACTGGTGCTAAACTTTCTGTTCAGTTATTTGACGAGATGAAACGCAGAGGCAATAAATACGGAATTGTTTCTATGTGTGTGGGAACTGGACAAGGAAGTGCGGGGATTTACGAGGTCTTGTAAAGAGAGGAAAGAGCAAAGAAGCAAGAGGAAAGATGTTTTTTTTTGAAAGAATGAGAGAAGAGTAAAGATTTTTAAATAGTAGTATAAAACTTACTTTTACTGTACTCATTTTCTTATCTTGGCTCAAAAACATGAGACACAATTTTAAGAATTTGAAAATTTGGATTTTAGCAATGAATATTACAAATGATATTTATAAACTGACTTCCACTTTTCCAAAATTAGAAACTTACAGCTTATCTAGTCAAATGAATCGATGCTCAGTTTCAATGCCATCAAATATTGCAGAAGGTTCAAATAGAGGAAATAAACATTTTCAACATTATTTGAATATTAGTTTAGGTTCTTCATTTGAACTGCAAACACAGTTATTGATAGCATTTCAGAACGACTATTTATCAAAAGAAAAAACTGAAGAAATAGAAAACAAAATAATTGAATTTCAAAAGATGACCACTGGTTTCATAAGTAAGTTAGACAAAAATCTTTCTTCTTGATTCTTTCATCTTTTATCTAAACAAAAACAAAATGGCAGATACAATCGAAAAAAACGTAACCCGTGGTGGTCAGTTTTTAGTTAAAGAAACAAAATGCGAAGATGTCTTTACACCAGAAGATTTTTCGGAAGAGCAATTAATGATGCGTGACTCTGTAAAAGAGTTCGTTGACAAAGAATTATGGGCGCATAAAGATCGTTTTGAGAAAAAAGATTATGCGTATACAGAATCATCTATGCGTAAAGCTGGTGAACTGGGACTTCTTGGAGTTGCGGTTCCTGAAGAATACGGCGGATTAGGAATGGGATTCGTATCTACAATGTTAGTTTGCGATTACATTTCTGGCGCTACAGGATCTTTCTCAACTGCTTTTGGTGCACATACCGGAATTGGAACTATGCCAATTACACTTTATGGATCTGAAGAACAAAAGAAAAAATACGTTCCGAAATTGGCTTCCGGAGAATGGTTTGGAGCTTATTGCTTAACAGAACCAGGTGCAGGATCTGATGCGAACTCAGGAAAAACGAAAGCTGTTTTATCTGAAGATGGAACACATTACAAAATTACAGGGCAAAAAATGTGGATTTCAAATGCAGGTTTCTGCAGCGTTTTCATCGTTTTTGCCCGTATTGGAGATGATAAAAACATTACAGGTTTCATCGTAGAAAACGATCCGTCAAACGGAATTTCTATGAATGAAGAAGAGCATAAATTAGGAATCCGTGCTTCTTCTACGCGTCAGGTTTTCTTCAACGATACAAAAGTTCCTGTTGAAAACATGTTGTCTGAAAGAGGAAACGGTTTCAAAATTGCAATGAATGCCTTGAACGTTGGTCGTATTAAACTGGCTGCGGCGTGTTTAGATGCTCAACGTAGAGTTACTACAAATGCGGTTAAATATGCTAACGAAAGAATTCAGTTTAATACTCCTATTTCATCTTTTGGAGCGATCCGTTCTAAATTAGCTGAAATGGCAACTAATGCATACGCTGGAGAAAGTGCTTCTTACCGTGCTGCAAAAGATATCGAAGACAGAATTGCTGCTCGTGAGGAAGAAGGAACTTCGCACCAGGAAGCTGAATTAAAAGGTGTTGAAGAATATGCTATCGAATGTTCTATTTTGAAAGTAGCAGTTTCTGAAGATGTACAATCTTGTGCTGACGAAGGAATTCAGATTTTTGGTGGAATGGGATTCTCTGAAGATACTCCGATGGAAAGTGCCTGGAGAGATGCCCGTATCGCTCGTATTTACGAAGGAACAAATGAAATCAACAGAATGCTTTCTGTAGGTATGTTGATCAAAAAAGCTATGAAAGGACATGTTGATTTATTAGGACCTGCAATGAAAGTTCAGGAAGAATTAATGGGAATTCCATCTTTTGATACTCCTGATTTTTCTGAATTATTTGCTGAAGAAAAAGGAATTATCGCGAACCTTAAGAAAGTTTTCTTAATGGTTGCCGGAAGTGCTGTTCAAAAATACGGACCGGATTTAGATTCTCACCAACAGTTATTAATGGCGGCTTCTGATATCTTAATCGAAATCTATATGGCTGAAAGTACAATCCTTAGAACAGAGAAATTAGCCAAAAATCAAGGTGAAGCTAAAGTACAAGAGCAAATTGCAATGGCAAAATTATACTTATACAAAGCGGTAGATATCGTAAACTTAAGAGGAAAAGAAGGAATCGCTTCTTTTGCTGAAGGTGACGAACAACGTATGATGTTAATGGGATTAAAACGTTTTACAAAATACACCAACTTGCCAAACGTAGTGGCATTGAGAGAAACAATTACCAATAAATTAGTTGCAGAAAACGAATACTGCTTCTAATATAAAAATAGTTTTTAGCTTTTAATTTGTTTAAACCCGCACTAATCCGAAACAGTGCGGGTTTATTTTTTTTACCATCTGAATATTTTTTTCATCATATGATGTAGAGGCGCACAGCAGTGCTTCTTGTTGTGTAGACGCACTAGTGTGCGCCTCTACAACGATTTGCGAGATCATTTCACAAATCTTTATTAAAATTAAGTTTATGTTACAAAATTGATAGCAAATCTTTAATCTTAATGTTTTATATTTAACATTCTAAAATTAAAAAAATATACGATGAAACAATTTAACCTTATTATCTTATTTTCTCTATGCTTGTTTATCACAAATACATTCGCTCAAAAAAAAAAATTAATATCATAGCGTATTATACGGGGGATGATAAAGTGATAAATGATTTTGAAGTAAACAAATTAGATCAAATTATCTTTAGTTTTTGTCATTTAAAAGATGGAAAACTAAGCGTAGATTCGCCTAAAGATTCGATAACTATTAAACATTTAGTCTCTTTAAAAGCTACAAATCCTCAGCTTAAAATTGTTCTTTCGCTTGGCGGATGGGGAGGTTGTGAAACTTGTTCTGCTGCATTTTCGACTGCCGAAGGAAGATTAGCTTTTGCTAAATCAGTAAAAGAAGTGAGCAAATATTTTAAAGTTGATGGTTTAGATTTAGATTGGGAATATCCTGCAATTGAGGGATTGCCCGGACATTTATTTCAAGCTTCTGATAAACCTAATTTTACCGAATTGATCAAAATATTGCGTTCTACTTTAGGGAAAAAATACGAATTGAGTTTTGCTGCAGGAGGTTTTCAAAAATATTTAGACGAATCTATCGACTGGAAAACTGTAGCGCCATTAGTAAATCGCATCAATATTATGAGTTATGATTTAGTAAACGGATATTCTAAAATTACCGGACATCACGCGCCTTTATATAGTACAAATCCTAATGAAGAATCAACGGACAGAGCGGTTACTTATTTATTAAACCAAGGTGTTCCGTCTGAAAAATTAATTATTGGCGGTGCGTTTTATACCCGAACATGGAAAAATGTAGAAAATGTAAATAACGGTTTATATCAGGCCGGAGAGCACATTCAGGGGGTTCATTTTAAAAATTTTGAGAATACTTATACAGAAGCAAATGGCTGGAAATATTTTTGGGATGATAAAGCAAAAGCGCCTTATTGGTATAATGAAAAGGAAAAACTATTTGCAACCGGAGATGATTTGACTTCAATAAAAGCAAAAGCAGAATATGCAAAATCTAAAAAATTAGGGGGAATTATGTTCTGGGAACTTGTGCAGGATACGCCTCGTAACGGAATGGTAAATGCAATATATGAAGTAAAAACTTCTAAATAAAATCGCTTAGATCAAAAAAACGGCAGCTATTTAAAACTGCCGTTTTTCTATTAGAAAATAAATTAATTCATTTGAACTTTTGTTTTATCTAATTCTCCAATAAACGTAATTGAATTTTGAATCTCGTTGCGCATGGTAGTTTGCAAATACACTCTAAAAAAATGAATATTGATAAGAACCTGTCAGCGCATAATAATTCAATCCGTTATTGGTATAAGCTCCTATATGATACTGAAATCTAAGAGACTGCCCTTTAGCAATTGGTGTCGAAAATGTTCCTCCTACTCTCCAGTTATCAATTTCACTATTATCAGAAATCCCGTCTATAATTGTTTTCCCGCCAAAAAACCAATTTGTATTAAAACCAATCCACATGCTGTTTTTAAAATAATAACTCGCATGAGCCTGTAAACTATAAGTTGGCTTTTGTTCTAATTTTTTATCTAAATAATCCGTATTGTTGGTATAAAACCAAATGCCTCCATAAACCTCAGCATACATACGGGCAAAGCGTTTTGAAACTCCTATTTCAGGTTTAAAAGCCCAGCGATTGGTTCCGATATTGATTTTTTTATCATCATAATATTTACCGGTCGGAATTGAGGTTACGAAACTGATCCCTAAAATTGTTTTTTGTTCAAAATTTCTAAATTCTGATTTATCAAGAGCCGGAGAACCCAGTAGATTTATCCCAAAACGTACTTTTGTATCTCCAAAACCAGTTCGGGAACCTGTTAAATTTTCACCATTTATATTTGCAGATCCATCCATAAAAGTGTAAGGTAATGCAACCTGAACACGGGCCAATTTGTTCGAAAGACCAAATGTTCTAACATAAGTAGCTGCTAAATTGTGGCTTTGAATTGTAAAATCAGAAATAGGTAAAGAAGGATCTGTGAGTACGTTTCCGTCCATATAAGCATATCCAAATCCTAGAACATTTAAGTTTTTAGGAACATTAGCGTAAACCCGAGGTTCTAAATCCTGACTAAAAATTGATAAACTCGTTAGAAAAAATACAGCGAATAATTGATATTTTTTAATCATAGACAGAAGGGTTCAGGCGTAAATAATCAAAACTTAAATTTTTTATTTATTACTTTCTTCGGCTTTTGGAGCACTAATTACCCCATCATATGAAATGGGCGCTCTGTTATTACTATTGATAGAAAGTGTTGCTCCTCCATCAAAAAAAACAGAAAGAAAAAGATCATAAACATCATCCTTGCCTTTTACGGTAGCTTTTATTTTATAATTTTTTTTATTTTTTTGAATTACAATATTTTCAGGAATACCTTCAAATTTAATTCCGCCATCGCCTCCATACGCTACATTATATCCACGTCCAAAAAAAGGTAAATCACAAGTCGTTTTTTCTGGATTGAATTTTAAAAAATAAGTGTTATAATCTAAATGAATAAGTCTGCCGGCTTGTGGTGTGGCTTTTTGTGCTTCAAAAACAAAAATTTTAGACTCCACCAGAGCTTCAGTTTCTTTCTGTTCCTGTAATTCTTTTTCTGCTTTTAATTCTTTCCTGGTCTTTTCCTGTGCAAAAACCGGAAAACTTAAAAAGCACAATAACACTACTAAAATGAATTGTTTCGTTTTCATAAAACATATATTTATAGGGTTAAAATATAGCTGCTATTTTTTCGTAAACCGCATCATGGCAACATCTCCGGAAATAAAATTCAGGGTTTTACCATCATCCGTAATATCATATGAAGTTATTTTTTGCAAAGTGCTCATATAAATTTGTTCGCCTTGCGCATCCATACACATCATTTGGTGACTGCCAATGGTTGGGTAAAATCAATTTTATTGTCTGTTATACTCAATTTCCCTGTATAAGAATTACAGCTATTATTTCCTGAAAGACGGTTTTCTTTTAAATCAAAAATTATTGTTGGCTTTTTATTTGGATATAAACCATCAAAAGCAATTCGTGGACCGGTAATATAATTAAGTTCCCAGATTCCTTCAAGTTTAGAAACCGCATCGCCTTTTGGAATTTTAGAACATTTGCATGAAATCAGGAAAACACTCAAAAAAACTAAAGTTAAAACATTCTTTATCATAATTTTAAATATTAAATTAAAAAAAATAATGAACACTTATTTTTAAACTTTTAAGTCGGGCGTATACGAAATTAAGGAATAATTTTTAGTTCACAATTGAATATTTCATTAAATAGTGACCAATAGTTTTAGATTTTTTTAACTTTTAGCTTTAATCAATGTCGGAATTTTATGTTAAATTTACTTAATCTTTAATTTAAATGCCTTAAAATATGAAAAAAATAATTGTTTCCCTCGCTATAATTACAGCCTTAATTATTGGTTGTAAGACTAATAACAAATCAAATGATGCTAAAACCCTGACTGTAACTTTAGAGCCAAAAAGTAATAGTACGGTAAGCGGAACTGCAACTTTTACAGAAAAAAATGGCAAAGTAACTTTTGTTGCAAAAGTGGCTGGTTTACAACCTGGAGTTCATGCTATTCACATTCACGAAAAATCAGATTGTAGCGCTGCTGACGGAAGTTCTGCTGGCGGACACTGGAATCCAACCTTTAAAAAACACGGAAAATGGGGTTCTGCAGAATATCACAAAGGCGATATCGGAAACTTTACCGCTGATGCAAAAGGTAACGGAACTATAACATTAACAACTGACGAATGGTGTATTGGCTGTGGAGATGCAACCAAAGATATTTTAGGAAAAGGCCTAATTGTACATCAGGGAACAGATGATTTTACTACACAACCTACCGGAAATGCTGGTGGCAGGGTCGCTTGTGCAGGGATTATCAAGTAAAAACACAATAACCACTATTTTTTCACAAATCTAGTGGTTATTTCATTTTAAAACTAACCCTAAAACAAGAAAAAGATATAGCTTTGTAGCCTCAAACTAAAGTTAATGATTAACCCTTCGGCACCAGGTTGGATAGATAAGTTTTTTAGCGAACAAAAGTTTTCAGAAGCGATTCCTTTTGAAACTACGGACTCGTTTTATAATAAAGTTAGAGAAACTGGTTTTATTTACGGGCACATCATAAAAATTGATTCTCAAATTCCTATTCCGATAAAAGGCTGGTTTAAAACCGAAATTTCTAAAGCTGCCTTATTAAACACTTTATATAATGTTTTTTGCTTAGAAAGAAGAGATTTTGAACCGAATCATTTCATAACTGAAGCCTTGAAATTTTATAATGCAATGAATCCTGAGGGATTTAATTTATTTAAAATTTTACTTCCAAAAGATACTCCTTCCCTATCCTTAGAAAATATAATCGATCAGCGCGTTCAGACTAATGATAGTATTATTAGCAAAAACTTTTCGCATTTGGTAACGAATGCTTTATTGTTTATTGATGTTTTAGCTTTCAGACAATATTTAGTGCATGGTGCAATTCCCGAAAAATATTTAAAACGCATTGAAGAAACCGTTTTAGGAATTGTGGGTTTAGCTTTAAAAACTAAAACGGCAAAATCGCAGCATGATGATTTATTAATCAAGCTTTTTGAAGCTTCTATACGATATTCTAAATTTTCTAAAGTTACAGTGGATACTTTAGAGACTTTACATTTAGATTATTTTAGCAATAAACTTGAGCAATATTATTTAATCGATATGGCCGGAATGGCTTTATGGAGCGATGGTGTTGTAGAAAATGAAGAAGCTTACTTTTTGTATTCATTGGGCTCTATGATGGGCGTTTCTGATGATTTTGTGACTACAAGCATAGATACCACAAATACTTTTATTACCACTCATAAAAAGAAGATTCCGTACTTTAATTATTCTAATCCTGTAAAACATTTTTACGATCAAATGACGCACAGCGTTGTAAAACTGATTGTAAGGAACAAAAACAGATTAGTTAAGGAAATTGTTCAGAGCAAAGAATTAATGGTCTTGTTGGCATATTCTACAACAAGAGATCTGGATGCGAAAGAAAAGAAAAAAGTAAAAAAACAGCTTTTAGATATCTGTAAAACGATTCCGTCACTGACTATTTTTTTACTTCCCGGCGGAAGTTTGTTATTGCCTATCTTAATTAAGTTTATACCAACTATGTTACCGTCTGCTTTTAATGAAAACCTCGACGAAAACGAATAAAAAAAATCGCCTTTTTGAGGCGATTTTTAATTTTTATAGATTACTTAGCTGATAAACTTCATCTAATTCTTCATTTGATGCGATATTTACATTAAGATCTGTGACAAATCCTGAATTTAATCCGTAAACCCATCCGTGAAGCATTAAATCCTGACCGTTTTTCCATGCTCCTTGTACGATTGAAGTTTTAGCTAAGTTGTAAACTTGTTCTTTAGCATTAACCTCAACAAAAGCATTAAAACGTTCTGTTTCATCTTCAATAGAGTTTAGGTATTTATCGTGTAAACGATATTCATCTTTAATGTGACGAATCCAGTTATCGATAATTCCTACAGATTGATTTCCCATTGCAGCTTTTACACCACCGCAACCGTAATGTCCGCAAACAATAACATGTTTTACTTTTAGAACATTTACTGCATAATCCAGAACACTCAACATATTCATGTCTGAGTGTACAACCATATTTGCAATATTACGATGTACAAAAACCTCACCTGGTTTAGCTCCGATAATTTCGTTTGCAGGAACACGACTGTCAGAACATCCAATCCATAATAATGGCGGCGTTTGCCCTTTAGCCAAATCTGCAAAATAATTTGGGTCTAATGCTAATGATTTTTCAACCCACTCCTTATTGTTTTCTAATAACTGATTATAAAACTCTCTCATTTTTTTATTTATTTTTTTGAAGATATTTCTAATGTCCTTTTTATCTATTTTAAAAACTCTTGTAAAGTTATCTAAAATCAGATCTTTTTAAGGGTAAGAAATACCTTAATATTTCACAATTTTTTATTTACTTTAAAATTTTTCTTTTATGACTTCCTTTTTAACCAATGCTCTTTTAGCTACATCATAATAATGCTCAATTGAAACATGATTGTTTATTTCCGGAGAATTTTCAAGTTCATATGCTTTTTTGAATCCTTTTAGTTTTACTTTGATATTTTCATCAATTGCACGAGTTTCTTTAAATTCACGAATTAAATCTAAAACATCATGAGCAATATATTCCGTATCGTGCGCATTGATGATTACTTTAGAGTTTTCAGGAATTTCATTCAATGTCAATTTAATTGCAGCTTTGTTCAAAAATGAAACTTCTTGCGCCAAATCGATATGAATAACATCTCCGTCTTCGTATTGTTCTTTTTTAAAGCTATACGCTCTTTTTAAGTTTCCTCGCAATACAAAAATAACACTTATTATAATTCCAAGTGCAACACCTTTCAGTAAATCTGTAGCTACTACAAAAACTAAAGTCGCAATAAACGGAATAAACTGATATTTTCCCTGATGCCAGAAATGTTTGAATGTTGCTGGTTTTGCTAATTTATATCCAACCAAAATCAAAACAGTTGCTAAAGTCGCTAACGGAATTTTATTTAAAATAAACGGAACACTTAATACACTTACCATTAAAAGTACACCATGAATAATAGCAGACATTTTAGATTTTGCACCTGCATTATTATTCGCAGAAGATCTTACAACTACAGATGTCATTGGTAAACCACCTAAAAGTGAACTCACAATATTACCAATTCCTTGTGCTCTAAGCTCAACATTCGTATCCGTGTAACGTTTTTGAACATCCATTCTATCCGAAGCTTCAATACATAAAAGTGTTTCAATAGAAGCAACGATGGCAATAGTAATCCCAATAACCCAAACCTTTGGATTACTCACAGCAGAAAAATTTGGTGTGATAATAATCGCTTTAAATTCTTCGAAAGATTTTGGAACCGGCAAAGAAACCAAATGTTCTTTTGCAATTGCCAGTGAACTTCCTGATGAAATAAAAATTTCATTCAAAACAATTCCGGCAATAACCGCAACAAGCGCACCAGGAACTAACTTTAATTTCTTTAAAAAAGAAACTTTATCCCAGGAAATCAAGATTACGAATGATACAAGCGAAACTACTACTGATCCTAATTGAATGTGATTTAAAACATCAAACAAAAACGAAAATGAATTGCTTCCGTCGTTTTGAATAAAAGCCTGATCGCCTTCAAAATCAGCATCATAACCAAAAGCGTGAGGCAATTGTTTTAAGATAATAATGATTCCGATACCGGCTAACATTCCTTCAATAACATTAGTTGGAAAATAATTTGAGATACTTCCGGCTTTTAAAAATCCTAATGCTAATTGAATTAATCCAGCAATAAAAACAGACATTAAAAACACATCAAAAGCGCCTAAATCAGTAATAGCAGTCAAAATAATAGCTGTTAACCCAGCTGCTGGTCCCGAAACGCTAATGTGTGACTGGCTTAAATAACCTACCACAATACCACCAATAACGCCCGCGATAATCCCAGAAAATAACGGCGCTCCAGAAGCCATTGCAATACCTAAACACAATGGAAGAGCCACCAAGAAAACCACTAAACCTGACGCAAAATCAGATTTAAGGTTGGCAAAAAGATTGATTTTTTTTGTCATAACACAATACTAAAAAAATTATTCATTAAAGATTTACCACATTTATTTAAAAATGCAGTGTAATTCAAAATAATCGGAAGTATTATGCCAAGTTGGGAGGTGGAGCAAAAATGCTCGGAGAAATATTGTCTAATTTTACAATATTTTCAGATACTATCGTTTTTTTCTCAATATAAACAGGAATCAATACTTCATGTTCGAATATTGATGGATATACTGCAGCTTTAAGTTCTTTATGAGAATGCTCTTCTTCAGAAAAACTGAAAAACATAGACGTATCACTGCTTTTCTTTATCATCGTCACAATAGTTGGCGTTGATAAGAAGGCAATGAATATGAATAATAATATGCGAGCGATTAATTTCATTGGGGCAAAAATAGTGTTAAAGAAATAAAATCAAAGCGTGGAGGCTAAAAATTTTATAGAAATTTAACATTCATAAAAAAACCGAATGATACAAAGCATCATTCGGTTTTCATAATTTATTTATATACAAGATATTACAACGTCTCTTCAAGCCATGCATTCATCATCCAGATGGTTTTTTCCTGTTCAGCGATAAAATCACTCATCATAGAATTTGTCCCTTCGTCATTAATTTCTCCAGACTTATTAAGGATTTCTCTTTCAATTTTTAATAAATCTGATAAAGAATGTACAATTAACTGAACTGCTTTTTCGTCGTTTGAAATATTTTTTCCAACCGCTAATTTGTTGTTTTTAATATAATCTTCAAAAGTGTGTAACGGAGTTCCTCCTATTGTTAAAACCCTTTCGGCAATCATATCAATTTTTAATTGAGAATCGGTGTATAATTCTTCAAATTTTACGTGTAAATCAAAGAAACGTTTCCCACGAATATTCCAATGTATTCCTCTTAAATTTTGATAATAAACCTGAAAATTGGATAATAAAATGTTTAATTCTTTTACTAATAATTCTGACTCTTTTACAGGTAATCCTAAAATATTTGTTTTCATGCTTTTGTATTTTACAGTAAGTTTACTACAAATTTAAAGTAACTTCTTGAAAATTTATATAAAAAAAAGTTATATTTTCTTATTTTTGTATCAAAAAATACTATCAAAATGACGATTACTCAACTACAATATGTATTAGCCGTTGCCGAACATAAAAATTTTACTCTCGCTGCCGAAAAATGTTTTGTGACTCAGCCAACTTTAAGTATGCAAATTCAAAAAATTGAAGAAGAACTTAATATTTTGATTTTCGACAGAAGTAAAAAACCCATCCAGCTTACAGATATTGGTCAAAAAATTGTAAATCAGGCCAAAAACATCGTAAATGAAGCCGACAGAATTAAAGATATTGTAGAACAGCAAAAAGGTTTTATTGGTGGAGAATTTCGATTGGGAATTATCCCAACCATTATGCCAACGCTTTTACCAATGTTTTTAAACAATTTCATCAAAAAATACCCAAAAGTAAAACTCTTAATTGAAGAGCTGAATACGGATGAGATTATTATAAAATTAAAAAATGGACATCTTGATGCTGCAATTGCTGCAACGCCTCTTGAAGATGAAAAAATAAAAGAAATCGTTTTGTACTTTGAACCTTTTGTGGCTTATATCCCGGAACATCACGCCAGTTTCCAGAAAGAAGAAATTGAAGTTTCGGATTTAAATATAAATGAAATCCTGCTTTTGCAAGACGGACATTGTTTTAGAGACGGGATTTTGAATTTATGCAAAAATGGTACTGACATCGACCAAAATAATTTCCAGATTCAAAGCGGAAGTTTTGAAACTCTTATAAAATTGGCAGACGAAGGTTTGGGTACAACGTTACTTCCGTACTTGCACACCTTAGACTTAAAAGATTCCGATAAACTGAAACTACGTAACTTTAAGGAACCAAAACCTGCTCGTGAGGTAAGTTTAATTTACCCTAAAAGCGAATTAAAAATGCAAATCATTGACGCATTGCGATCTACTATTGCCGGAGTTGTAAAAGGAGCAATTGTTTTTCAGAATGTTCAAATCGTTAGTCCACTCTCGAAGAAATAGAAATAAAAAAGGAGCCAATTTGGCTCCTTTTTTTATACTTTAATCAGTAGTAAACTTTGTTTTAATTCTGGTTTTTCAATAATGAAATTTAATAACCATTCTTGCAATTGTTCCATTTCGTACGGTAACAGTGTTCTGATAGCTTTTTCTAGTTCTTTACAGAAAAGTATCGGATCGAAACTTACTCTCTCAAGTATTGATTTCGTGTAATCAAACATCATTTTTGACATAATAAAATAAGATTTTGGGGGGTTATCTATATTTTTAAACTCGCAACAAATGTAAACAAATATCATTCATACACATTCATTTTAACTTATTTTTTTTAAAAATTTATCAACGAAACCGTTTTCTTAATACATATAAACCAATCTAGAATTATTCTAGATAACCCAATTAAACATTTTTAAAGGCTCTAAACATTTCTCGTTTTCCCGGCGGGCCAGCTAATTTTTCAACGGTAAATCCAACTTCGATCATACTTCTTTTAACCACTCCGCGCGCTGCATATGTTACTAAAACACCATTTGGTTTTAAACTATTATACATTTTCCTGAAAATCTCGGTGCTCCACAATTCCGGCTGCACCCGATATCCGAAGGCGTCAAAGTAAATCAAATCAAAAATTTCAAAATCGTTTATTTCATCAAAAAATTGTTTCCTTTTGGTTAACGAAAAAGCTTCGCAAATTTCAACCTTTTGATTCCATTCACATTTATGCATTTTTTCAAAAATGTTATCAAATTCCAATGCATCCAGCTCAGTCACGTAATTCATGGCTAAAACTTCTTCGGCATTTACCGGATATGCTTCTACACCAACATAATCAATAACTTGCTGTTTTTGCTTTGCTTCCAAAAAAGTAATAAAAGCATTTAAACCTGTTCCAAACCCAATTTCGAGAATACTAACCGGTTTATTTTCAAACAATGAAAGTCCGTTTTTGATAAACACATGTTTCGCTTCCTGTATTGCGCCATGTTTAGAATGATAACATTCATCCCATTCCTGCAAATGAATTGTTGTTGAGCCATCTAGCGTTGTAATTATTTCTCTTTTCACTTTTTAGGAATTTATAATGCGATTTTATTGGTTTTCAGTCCGTTTTATGAGTCAAAATTAATCAAAACAAATGCGTAAAGCCTTAAAAATCGACACTTTTTTCATAAATTCTTTATAAAACTTACCCAATTTTTTAAGTTTATTATAAGATAAATAAATCTCAGTTAAAGGCAGTAAATAATGCAGTTTTAGTAAGGAAATTATATATTTTTACTTAATTTTGCATTCAATAAATTCTATTTTACACCATATCATTACTTTAGATTTTTTCTATCGAAATGAGAATTACATAAAAACCTTACATTATTATGAGTACAACTCAAACAAGCAAAATTGAAATCAGAAAAGCTACTTCGTCAAAAATAAGCGGAGTTGACTTTCAAAACTTAAGCTTTGGTGCTGTTTTTACAGACCATTTATTCGAATGTGATTTTAAAAATGGAGAGTGGCAAAATCCTGTCGTTAAGCCTTATGCTCCAATTTTAATGGATCCTTCTTCAAAAGTCTTTCACTACGGACAAGCTATTTTTGAAGGAATGAAAGCTTATAAAGATGCCAATGATGATGTTTGGTTGTTTAGACCTGACGAAAACTTTAAACGTTTTAATAACTCAGCTGTTCGTATGGCAATGCCGGAAGTTCCTGAAGCTATTTTTATGGATGGTTTAAATGAATTATTGAAAATTGATCAGGAATGGATTCAAAAAGGAAACGGAAGCAGTATGTACATCCGTCCGTTTATGATTGCAACCGGCGCTGGTGTTGTTGCAAATCCTTCTGACGAATATAAATTCATGATTTTACTTTCTCCTGCACAATCTTATTATGCCGGTGAAGTAAAAGTAATCATTGCTGAACATTATAGCAGAGCTGCAAATGGTGGAATTGGAGCTGCAAAAGCGGCCGGAAACTATGCTGCACAGTTTTACCCAACTAATTTAGCTAATAAAGATGGTTTCCAGCAAGTTATCTGGACAGATGATGCAACGCACACTAAACTGGAAGAAGCGGGAACAATGAACGTTTTCTTTAGAATTAATGATACTTTACTAACTGCTCCAACAAGCGAAAGAATTTTAGATGGTATTACCAGAAAAAGTTTGATTGCAATGGCAGAAAAAGAAGGTCTTAATGTAGAAGTTCGTCCGGTTATTGTTTCAGAATTGGTTGAAGCTGCTAAAAACGGATCGTTAAAAGAAATCTTCGGAGCTGGGACTGCAGCTGTAATCAGCGTTATCAAAGGATTCTCTTATCAGGATGTTTATTATGAAATGGCTCCAATCGAGAATTCATACGCTGCTCTTTTAAAAGAAAAACTAACAAATCTTCAAAATAAACTTTCTGAAGATACTTTTGGATGGACGGTTAAAGTTCAATAATCAAAAGACGTTTTGAATATAAAACCCCGACAGATTTTAAAAATTTGTCGGGGTTGTTATTTTTATCGTTTATAAAACATTTAAACACAATATTGTCATTCCGAGGAACGAGGAATCTCCGCGAGAAGCCCGACAAAGATTGACGATTTAGATTACGGAGTTACTTGCGGAGATGTCTCCTTCGTCGAAATGACATAAAATAAGAATAAATCTGCCAAATCTGCGTGAAAAAATCTTTTTAATCCTTTAATCTGTGGCAACAATTTATTTTACAAAAGCTTAGAAAAATCGGGTTTAAAATAATTCGGACCTTTCATTACTTTGCCATCTTCTCTGTAAATTGGCTGTCCGTCTTCGCCAAGTTTACTCATATTACTACGCTGAATTTCATCAAAAACAGCCTCAATTTTATCCTGCAAACCATGCTCGATAATTGTTCCGCACAAAATATACATCATATCTCCAAGAGCGTCAGCAATTTCAACTAAATCATTGTTCTGAACCGCTTCAAGATATTCCTCATTTTCTTCTTTCATTAAATTATAACGAAGTAAGTTTTTGGTTCCTCCTAAATCAGAAATTGGAGTTTGACTATGCCCAATTTTAAAGGCAGTATGAAATTCGGTCACCGCGTCAAGTTGTTTTTTCATATATAGATTTGTTTTTTACTTAAAATATAAAATCGTAATGCATCTTAAATTTTGCATGATTGCAATTTCAGGATTTTATTTGATGAAATGAAATGCCAAATTAGCAACTATTCGTATACAATTCTCTAAATTTGTCAAAAATAATTTCAAACTATGTTTAGTCAAGGACAATTAATATTCGCACTCTGTTTTTTTATTGCATTTGTAATCGTTATGATATTTGCTTATCGAAAAGATCTGGCACTTCATAAAGTTTTCTACAAAGGAAATTATAAGGTATTAATTGTGTTCTTGCTTTTTATTGCCATTTTATTTATGATCAAATTCTTTTTTAAAAGGTAATTCGATAATTTATTTCTATATTTAAAATATAAAATAAATTTTGAAATTTTACAATTAAATGTCTTCAAAATCGTTCTGTCTGAATGTGATTTTGATCAGAATATAATTTAAAATCCTAGTTTATTTTTCACTATTAGTGCGACTAGTAATAAAATTTATAACTTTACGACACCAAACAACCTACACCAATGAAGATTCTAAAATATTTATTTCTATTAGCGTTATTAAGCTTAGTTGCTCTTACAGTTTTTGTTGCTACCCAAAAAGGGATTTTTTCATTAGAAAGAAGTAAAGTAATCAATTCGCCAAAAGCTACCGTATATGCTTATGTAAATGATTTTAGAAATTATGAAGATTTTGAATCCTGGTCTATTGAAGATCCTTCGATAAAAATGACATTTCCAAGCAAAACAATTGGCAACGGTGCATCCTACTATTGGGCTGGAACTGACGTAACTGGAAATGCAATTACACTAAAAACAAAAGAAGGAGAAAGCATTGTACAAAAAATGAAATTTAATGGCACAGATGCTGATGTAAACTGGACTTTTAAAGATACTTTGGCAGGAAAAACAAAAGTTACCTGGAAAGCAAAAGGTACAATGAGTTTTCTATTTAAAATTTATACGGCATTAAATGGCGGATCTGACAAAGTTATAGGAACTATTTATGAAAAAAGCCTTGCTAACATCGACAAAAATTTAGATTACGAAACAAGAACGTTTGCCGTAAAAGTAAATGGAGTTGTAAAGAAAATAGAGACGCCGTATATCAAACAAACTTTTACAAGCGAAATTGAAAAAGTAAACAAAAACGCAAGAGTTGTAATTCCGAAATTAATTCATTTTAGCGAAACGAACGGTTTAGGAACCAACGGAAAACCTTTTATTATCTATCATACTTATGATACTGCAACCGGATTGGCAAAAATTTCTATTTGTTTACCAACAACAAAAGAGATCACAACCAGTCCAGGAAGTGATATTTTAGGCGGAAAACTAAACAGTTTTGATGCGGTAAAAACTACCTTAACGGGCGATTATACACATCTTAATCAAGCAATTGCAAAAACAACTGCTTATATAAACAATGAAAAAATTATTCCGGAATTAAGCTGGTCTCACCTTGAGATTTTAACTATTAGCAAATTAGACGTAAAAAGCCCGTCGAAACTAATGACCGAAATTTATTTTCCGGTAAAACCTAAAATTGTTCCTGTTGTAAAAACACCTGCTTACAGTCCTGAAACTGAAACCGGAACTGATACAGAAACAACAACCACAACACCTACAACACCGGCAGCAACAACGCCAACAAAACCTGTAACGCGTAAGCCGGCAACACCAAAACCTGCCGCAACTCCTCCTCCGGCAAAAACGGATGAAGAGCAGTCTGAATTCTAAAAACTTCAAGGCCGATTAAACCTTTTGGTTAAAATTCATTCTAATAAGATAAATCAAAAAATTTGACAGACGAGAAGGAATTTATAAAGCAATTATTAGATCCTAAAACGCAAAACACAGCGTTTCAAAAACTCTTGTCCGATTATCAAAGGCCATTGTATTCTCATATTCGAAACATTGTTTTGAACCATGATGATGCAGATGATGTTTTGCAGAACACTTTTGTGAAAGTGTTTCAGTACCTTAAAAACTTTAAAGGAGAAAGTAAACTTTTCTCATGGATGTATCGTATTGCGACAAATGAAGCTTTGACGTTTTTAAATCAAAAAGCAAAACTAAAAGGATTAACATCAGAAGCTTTACAAAATAAAACCATCGACAATTTAAAAGCCGATGTTTATTTTGACGGAGATGAAATTCAGATAAAACTTCAAAAAGCCATTGTAACATTGCCGGAAAAGCAACAATTGGTTTTTAAAATGAAGTATTTTGAAGAATTGAAATACGAAGAAATTGCAGAAATTCTGGGTACTTCTGTAGGAGCTTTAAAGGCATCTTATCATCATGCCGTAAAAAAAATTGAATTATATGTTACCTCAAATTAAACCTTTTGTAAAAAAACATATCTTATAGACATTATGAAAGCATTTAAATTAGAAAACGAACCGAAAATTTCAACTGGATTCAAAACTCCGGAAAATTATTTTGATACCCTTTCGGCAAAAGTTTTACAGCAAATTAACGAGGAAGAAGTAAGCAAAAAAGACGTAAAAGTGATTCCGCTTTTCAAACGTAAAAAAGTGCTTGCAATGATTGCTGCAGCGGTAATTTTTATTGGATTGATGATTCCTGTAGTAAACAATTATAACGCAACATCAAAAGAACTTGATGAAGCTACTCTGGAAACTTATTTAGCGTATCAGTCCAATTTGAATCAATATGATTTGATTAAAGAATTAGATGCTAAAGATATTGACAAGCTTAATAAAAATGTTGCATTAGAGCAGGAAACGCTTGAAGACATTTTATCTTCAAACCCTAATATTGAAAATTTAATTTCAGAATAAATAAAAAATATAAAAGATGAAAATCAAAAATATACTTCCGATACTTCTGTTTTTAGTTAGTTTTTCATTTTATGCACAAAATGATAAAAACGATGAAAAACGTGAAAAAATTAAAGCTTACAAAGTTTCTTTTTTAACTACAGAACTTGAACTTACTTCGACAGAAGCTGAGAAATTCTGGCCAATTTATAATGCTTACGACGATAAACAATTTGAATTGCGTCATGATAAAATGAAAGCATATTTAGGAAGACTGGATGATGATAATATCAACTCTCTTTCTGAAAAAGATGCTGCTGCGCTATTGTCACAGATAGAAAACACAGATAAGGAATTATATCTCTTACGCGAAAAATATTCGGCAAGTTTAAAGAAGATACTTTCTGCAAAGAAAATATTAAAGCTTAAAAAATCAGAAGATGATTTTAATCGAAAATTATTAAAACAATATAGAGATAAAGCGGGCAAAAACTAATTTGCACAAGAAGAAACAACAGCGACAAGAACCCTAATATAATAATACTTACTTTATTATTTTAGGGTTCTTGTTATTTTAGGCTATTTAAATCGAAGCCTTACAACTTTATTATGACCTGCAGCAATTGCAGTATTTCTATTAACAAAACGAAGTGTAAAAAGTTTTGAATCTGTAGATAATTGCGTCCAGTTTTCTCCGCCATTTTGAGAATATTGAATCCCTTCTGAACCAACACAAACAATTTCTTTACCATTTCCACCCGGAACATATTGTACACAAGATGCGTAGCCAAAACCCATACTTTGTCCTATTAACGACCAGGTTTTTCCTCCGTCTACAGTAAAAGCTTTATTATCTGTTTTTTTGTTTGGAAATTCATAATCTCCACCGGCAATAAATCCGTGTTTAGAATCGTAAAAATCCGCAGTAAAAATACCGGTCATTGTTTTTCCCTGAACAATTGGAGTTTCAACGACTTTCCATGTTTTTCCTTTATCAGGAGAATAAAAAACACGCGCTTTTTTTCCGCCAGAAACTAACCAGGTATCATTTCCTTTTATGATAATATTGGTATTACTGGCCGCAAAAGCTGCTTCGCCTTTAGAATTTGTAGGCAATTTATCCGATAATAATTTCGTCCAGCTTTCTCCTCCATCACGAGTTACAATAATAGAAAAAGTATCTTCAGTTGGATCTCCAATTGCGATTCCTTCATCATCGTTCCAGAATTGCATGCTATCGTAAAATATTTTTGGATTAATTTCTTTATAAACCAATTTCACTTTATGATCTTTTTTCGAAACCTCATAAAGCAGTGCAGGATTTCCGGCACTTAATAAAAAGATATTTTTTGAATTTTGTGCGATACTTCTGAATTCTATTTTTAAAGTATCACGATAAATATGTTCTTCAAATTTTTCGTTTTTCTCAAAATCATAGTATCCAAAACGGGAATTATCTGCTCCGTACCAAACCTTATTTTTGTCAATCGAGATAGCTCGAATGCTAATTTCATCTTGAAATAAAGTATCTATTTTCAGGGATGTAAAACCACCATAAAACGCCTTTTTATCATTATTATTCAATGTTTTAAAGGACATAAATAAAATAAATGCACAACAAAATAAAATTACTTTTTTCATATAGTTTAAAATTTATTCGTTGCTAAAATACAATTATTATAACACAATATTTAAGTTTTCTTTTTTTTTCTGGCACAGTAATTGGATATCATCAAAATAATAATCTTAATATGATTTAAAATGAAAACTAAATTATTTTTAATAGCCATCATAGCAGTAGCTTTTACTTCTTGTAAAGCGCAAAGCCAAACTACAGTATACGCAAAAAATTCAGATATAAGCGATAACCTGGATTTAAGAGCTGTTGCATCCATGTTTGGAGAATCAGCAAACCTTCAGGATTTTGAAAGACGTTTGAACGATCCAAAATATCAAATATCTAATCTTGATTTAAATAATGACGACGAAGTTGATTATTTACGTGTAATAGAATCTGTTGAAGACAGAACGCACGTTGTAATTATTCAGGCAGTTCTTGATCGTGATGTGTATCAGGACGTTGCCACAATTGATGTTGAGAGAGACAATTCTAATCAGGTTAGTGTTCAGGTTGTAGGTAATTCTTATTTATATGGTGACAACTATATTTACGAGCCAGTTTATAGTGTAGCTCCGGTAATTTACACTTCGTTTTGGGTTACTAATTACAGACCTTATTATTCTACATGGGGCTGGAATGTGTACCCAACTTATTACGCAGCCTGGAGACCTTATCCGGTTTACAGATACAGAAATAACATAAATGTTTGTATCAACGTAAACAATCATTATAATTATGTTAATACTAGAAGAAGTTACAGAGCTCCTGCGATTTATGCTTCAAGACGTACTTACGGATACGAAAGATTAAATCCTAATTATGGTTTTTCTCAAAGACATGCTAATGTAAGCAACAGATATGATTTAGATCAAAGACGTATTGCGAGCAGAGAAGCAAACAGAGGACAAAATACGTATAACGGAAACAACACAAACAGATCAAATCCAGGAAGAGTTGCTACTCCGGATAACAGAAATTCAAACAGAAACTATACTGATAACAGAACTAATATTGACAGAAACAGCAATACAAATCGTGTAACATCAAGAGATAATAATGCTGCTCCGGTAAATATTCCTTCAAGAACAGATAATACTCCAAGAACTGAACCAAGAAGAAACTATTCTGACAACAGCACAAATCCTTCAAGAGTAAATACGCCTGTAAGAGTTGATAATAGTAGTAATAATACACAAAGAACAGAACCTAGAAGAAGCTATAATGATAATAACGCTAATAGCGCTCCAAGAGTAAGTTCTCAAAATAATATGAATACAAACAGAGCTTCAGCACCTCAACGAACTGAATCTCCAAGAAGCTATTCTGAAAACAGATCTGCTCCTCAGGCAAGACCTCAAAACACGCAACGCTCTGAGGCTCCAAGAGTAAGCCAGGAACAAAGAGCCAGTCAGCCTCAAAGAGAAAGTGGTGGCGGTTCAAGAAGCGGAGGCGGAAGAAGAGGGTAATATTAAATTCGCATTTCTGAATATAAATCAAAAGCACAATTTGACGATTGTGCTTTTTTTTATCTTTTTAATTATAATTGCTTCTAATTTGTTTTAAAACAGTAAATTTGCAACCGTCTTTTATAAAAACATACATGAGCGCATCGCATAAAAACTTACATAGTAAGTTGTCTATAGGAGGTTTATTGATAACATTGGGAATTATTTACGGAGATATTGGTACTTCTCCATTATATGTAATGAAAGCCATACTTGGCGATTATGCAATCAATGCAGACATTGTTTTAGGAGGAATATCTTGTGTCTTCTGGACATTGACATTACAAACTACAATAAAATACGTACTTATTACTTTAAGTGCCGATAATCATGGCGAAGGTGGAATTTTTGCTTTGTACGCACTGGTCAAAAAAACTAAAATTCAGTGGCTCATTGTGCCCGCCATTATTGGGGGAAGTGCTTTGCTTGCCGATGGAATCATAACACCGCCAATTTCGATATCATCTGCAGTTGAAGGAATCAGGGCTTTCTATCCTACAATGGAAACAGAGACAATTGTTTATATTGTTATCGGGATTCTATTTGTTTTATTCACTATTCAACAATTTGGAACTAAGCTCGTTGGTAAGTTTTTCGCTCCAATGATGCTAATTTGGTTTGCTATGTTAGGAACTTTAGGAGGCATTCAGATTTTGAATCATCCTGAGGTTATAAAAGCTATTAATCCTTACTACGCTTACCATTTACTTTCTATACATCCTGATGGTTTCTTTGTTCTGGGATTTGTATTTCTTTGTACAACCGGAGCTGAAGCTTTGTATTCTGACATGGGTCACTGTGGGAGAAAAAACATTAGAATTAGCTGGATTTTTGTAAAAACGACTTTAGTATTAAATTACTTTGGTCAGGCAGCGTATTTAATTCACCATGAAGGAAGTACATTACAGCAATTAGGCGGAGAAAACGGAAATCCGTTTTACTTAATCATGCCGCATTGGTTTTTACCTTTCGGAATTGTAGTGGCAACTTTAGCCGCTGTAATTGCATCTCAGGCGCTTATTAGCGGTTCGTTTACTTTGATAAATGAAGCAATGCGACTGAATTTCTGGCCAAAAGTAAAAATCAAATATCCTACAGAAGTAAAAGGACAATTATACATTCCGTCCATAAACTGGTTATTATTCTTTGGTTGTGTTGGAATCGTTTTACACTTCCAGAAATCAGGAAATATGGAGCATGCATATGGTCTTGCTATTATTTTATGTATGATCATGACAACGATTTTATTGAATTATTATTTGATAATGAAAAGGGTAAAACTATATTTTATGGTGCCGCTGATCACTATTTATTTAGTAATTGAATTCAGTTTCCTTTTTGCTAATATTACCAAATTTGCCGAAGGTGGTTATGTAACCTTAATCATCGCCATGATCTTGATTTCGATCATGACAATCTGGTATTTGGCTAAGAAAATTAATAAAAGTTATACTAAAATCATCAAAATCGACGATTACAAAAAGGTATTAATGGAGTTGAGCGAAGATTTATCAATCCCGAAATACGCAACGCATTTGGTTTATATGACGAATGCAAACCGTGTTGATGAATTAGAGGAAAAAGTAATTTATTCAATTTTACAAAAACGTCCAAAAAGGGCTGATATTTATTGGTTTGTACACGTAAACATTCTTACGGAACCTTATAAAACCCAATATAAAGTTACCGAGATTGCGAAAGATGATATTTACAGAATCGATTTTAATTTAGGATTTAGAGAACCTACAAAAATCAATTTAATGTTTAGAGAAGTAATTCGTGATATGGTAAAACGTGGCGAAGTAGATATTACAAGCCGTTACGAATCTTTGAACAAAAACAATATTATTGGCGATTTCAAATTTGTATTGTCTGAGAAGTTTTTATCGAATGATAATGATTTAAGATGGCACGAAAACATCATCATGAACTCTTATTTCTTCATCAAGAAACTGAGTTTATCCGAAGAAAGAGCTTTTGGTTTAGACAGCAGTTCGGTTAAAATAGAGAAATTCCCAATGGTGCTTCACGCTCCGGAAAACATCGGATTAACCCGAATTATAAAATAAATCATTTAGAAAATATTTCAGAAAAACACTCTTTTAAACTTTATCAGAGTGTTTTTTTCTTTTTAAAATAAAAGTTAAAACAACAATCCAGAATTAAAAATTTAACTTTCAATCAATTAATAGTACCTTTGCAACTCAAATATTTAAAATGAGATTACACAGAAATTTAGTTTATACTACCATCGATTCTTTAAATGCAATTTTCAATGAAGGAGAATATGCAGACAAAGTGGTAGCTAGAGCCTTAAAAAAAGACAAACGTTGGGGAAGTTCTGACAGGAAGTTTGTTGCTGAAACGATATACGAAATTGTTCGTTGGAAAAGATTATATGCTGAAATTGCCGAAGTAAAAGAACCTTTTGACAGAGACAATTTATGGAGAATGTTCGCAGTTTGGGCAGTTTTAAGAGGATATCCTATTCCGGATTGGAGACAATTGGAAGGAACTCCTGAAAGAAAAATAAAAGGCCGTTTTGATGAGCTTTCAAAAATTAGAGCTTTAAAGGAATCTATTCCAGACTGGATGGATGAATTGGGGGTAAAAGAACTTGGAGAAAAAGTTTGGTCTACAGAAATTGCAGCTCAAAACCAACCCGCAAAAGTTATTTTAAGAACCAATACTCTTAAAGGAACTAAAGAAAGTCTGAGAAACACTTTGATGGATTTAAATATCGAAACAGAATATTTAAAAGATCAACCTGAAGCTTTAGTTTTAAAAGAAAGAGCAAATGTATTTTTGACAGACGCTTTTAAACAAGGACTTTTTGAGGTTCAGGACGCAAATTCACAATTGGTTGCCGGTTTTCTTGATGTAAAACCAGGAATGCGTGTTGTTGATACTTGTGCCGGAGCCGGAGGAAAAACATTGCATATTGCTTCTTTGATGGAAAACAAAGGACAATTGATTGCAATGGATTTATACGAAAGCAAACTGAAACAATTAAAATTAAGAGCGAAAAGAAATGGCGCTTTTAATATTGAATACAGAATTATTGACACAACAAAAGTGATCAAAAAATTACACGAAAAAGCAGATCGTGTTTTAATTGATGCACCTTGTAGCGGTTTAGGAGTTCTTAAGAGAAATCCTGACGCCAAATGGAAATTAAAACCTGAGTTTATTGATAATATTCGTAAAGTTCAGGCTGAAGTTTTAGAAAGCTATTCTAAAATTGTAAAACCAGGCGGAAAATTAGTTTACGCAACGTGTTCTGTTTTGCCATCAGAAAATCAGGAACAAGTAGAAAAATTCCTGAAAACAGAAATAGGAAAACAATTTAATTTTATAAAAGATCGTAAAATTTTAGCTTCTGAGTCTGGTTTCGACGGATTTTATATGGCGTTGTTAGAAAGAAAAAATGCAGCCTTAGCTGAGTAAAAATAAATTCAAAATTTTTTAAAATTCCAAATTCCAATTTACAGTTGGGGTTTGGAATTTTTATTTTTGGGATTATCTTTAACCATAGATGTATAGTCCCTACGGGACATTTTTGCTGTTTATTTTTTGTTTTTCTACCGACATTTAACTCCTAACGGAGTAACTTATAAATGTATGGTTAATGACATTAATGTTAAAGCACATCGTTAAGATTCTAAAAAAGTATCTCGTAGAGTATTTAAATTCTAAAGAAATATTTTGTAGAGATTAATATTGGCAAAAAGAGACTGGTCATGCTATGATTAAAATACTCCGCTAGGAGTTAAATGTCGGTAGAAAAGAATTAGCACGCAGAAAAAATGTCCCGTAGGGACTACACACTGTAAAAAGCATCAAATTAAAAATTCCAAATCCCAACTATAAAATTGGAATTTGGAATTTTTTATATTGGGATTTCTTAAACCAAACTCGGCTTACGCAAAAGCTTCCCGTTCTCGTTCTCTTTAAACTTCGGAACAAAAACAATTTCTTTTGGTTTTTCGTATTTTCCTAAAACATCAAAAAAATCAGGGGCAAATTCTTGTTTTTCGCCTTCAATAACTAAAATTAATTTTTCGCCTAAAACAGAATCCGGGATTCCCGTTACAAAAAACCTTGCTTCAATTTTTCCAATTAGCTTTGCTTCTATTTGTTCAGGAATCAACTTCACTCCTCCACTATTAATTACATTATCGATTCTTCCTAAAAAAATAAATTGGTCTTCTCTTATAATTTCAACCAAATCATTGGTAACAATGGGTTCTTGAGAAATTGTCGGAACAGAAATCACTAAACAATCACGATTATCTTTGCTTATTGTTACATTCGGCAAAACCGAGAAAACCTTCTCTCCAAGCTTTTTAGCAGCAATATGCGTAATCGTTTCGGTCATGCCGTAAGTTTCATAGATTTCGGTTTTCAAGGGCAACAACTGCTCTTCAAGTGCTGCATCTAATTTTGCGCCGCCAATAATTAACTTTTTTACATTTTTTAAACCTTCAATAGATTTTTGAACCTGCAACGGAACCATCGCAACAAAATCATATTGAGTGGTATTAAACGCCAAAGGTTCTAAACTTGGAGAAACTACATCAATATCCAAACCTAAAATCAGACTGCGAACAAGCATCATTTTTCCCGCTATAAATTGAGTTGGCAAACACAGTAAAGTTTTATTTCCAGGTTCTAATCCGAAGAAATCTCCCGTTGCCAATGCTGACTGAATCATGGCGCGTTTTTCTAATCTGACCAATTTAGGAAGTCCTGTTGTTCCGGAAGTAGTCATTTCGATGAATTCTTTATCATCAAACCAATCCAGCAAAAATTCGCCAATTGCACGTTCGTAAACGTCCCCTTCTTTGATGTAGCTATATCCTATTCTACGCAAGTCATCACCGCTTAAATGATAACCGTTTAATTTAAAATAATTATGAACATTTTTATGTGTTAATTCTAACATGACAGTATTAATTTGATGATTCTAAAAGAGTAATATTACCCGTTAATCTCTCTTTCCAATTGGTCCAATTGTACTTTTTTGCAAAAATAAAAAGCAAAATAGGATAAATAACGACAATCGGTAAAATGACATCTAAGCCTGCGGAAGGTTCAGACATATCTTTAAAAATAGAATGTGTTTGAAAAACAGACCAATCTGAAGTAACCAATAAAGCGCCTACTAAATTATTCGCGGCATGAAAACCCAAAGCCAATTCCATTCCTTCATCCATAAGTGTAATTACACCTAAAAACAAACCTGTTCCTATATAATAAATCATAATTACATAACCCATTTTGGCAACTTCGGGATTAAAAATATGCATGGATCCAAATATAACAGAAGTCATCATGAGCGGAAACCATTTGTTACGGGCTAGATTGGCAAATCCCTGCATGAGATAACCCCTAAAAACATACTCTTCTGTGCTGGTTTGTATCGGAATTAAAATTGCACCTAAAACAAATAAAATTAAGAAGGGAACTAATTTAAAATTCCACACAAAATTTTCTGCTGATTTTAGATAAACAGCCAAAAAACTCAATAATGAAAACACAGACCACAGAATAAATGAAAATAGTATCCGGCTCCAATCTATTTTATTTCGGGATGTTGTAACGGATAAAAGGGTTTGATTGTGGAGATATTTTACAACAAAATAAACTCCTGCAAAGGCAAAAGCAAAAGAAATCATTACTAAAAACAAAGTCATATTTGGTTCAAACATATTCATTACAGCCCTGTCAGTAGTTGGAAAAGGTTTTTTATCCACAAAGCTTTTATAAAGGACCGCCGCAGATAAAGGAATTTGGCCCACAAATGACGCAATTATAATAAAAACTGATCCTAAAAGATATTTCCAAAATTTATTTTCGGGCTTAAATCCTTGTTCTAAAAACATATATTAAAATTTTAAATGAGAAATAATAATCTTTTTAAAGATCCTTTTAAAGACATAAATTTAATAAGTAAATCTTATTTTTGGTATGGCAAAAATACCTAATTTTTAACTTAACTTCTTTTAAACACATTAAATATAGCAAAATGATACAAATCTACCATAATCCACGTTGCGGAAAATCAAGAACCTGTCTTGCATTTATAGATCAGACCAATCAGAAATATGAGATAATACCGTATTTAACAGAAACACCAACGTTTGATGAATTAAAAGTTTTACTTAAAAAACTAAATATACAGCCCATTCAATTGATAAGAATCAAAGAAAAAATATGGATTGAAAATTATAAAGGAAAAACACCCAGCGATGCAGAAATTATTCAGGCAATGGTTGATAATCCAATTTTAATAGAACGCCCAATCGTTGTAAAAGACGGAAAAGCAATAATAGGAAGAGATATGGACTTGGTTGCTTCTTTTTTAGATTGATTATAAAGTGACGAATTAACATTTTTTTGTGATTTCTCTCTTTAAACCAAAAGGTACATTTGTGGTCTAAAAGAAAAAGATACCAAAAGACAATGAAAAAAATCAAATTTGCTGTATTACTTGTATTCCTTTTTACGAGTTTTTACAATTATGCGCAACAACCGCCAGCTGGTAAGAACAAAGTAAAAGTTACCGGAAAAGTTTTCGAAAAAGTAAGCAAACAACCGCTTGAATATGCAACAATTTCAATCATGGCTCCTAATGACACAAAAGTTATTGCGGGCGGAATAACGAACCCAAAAGGAGAGTTCGAAGTTGCTGTTGCTCCGGGAACTTATGACATTAAGGTTGAATTTATCTCTTTTAAGGCAACTGAAATCAAAGGAAAAAGTATTGAAGGCGATACCAATTTAGGTTCAGTTAATTTATCTGAAGATGCGGCACAATTAAATGAAGTTGTAGTTCGCGCAGAAAAATCGACTGTAGAAATAAAACTAGATAAAAAAGTATATAATGTTGGTCAGGATATGATGGTAAAAGGCGGAACTGTAAGTGACGTTCTTGATAATGTACCATCGGTTTCTGTTGATACAGAAGGAAATGTTAGTTTAAGAGGAAGTGATAATATCCGAATTTTAATTGACGGACGTCCTTCAAACGCTATAAATGTTGCCGAGGCTTTACGCCAGCTTCCGGCAGATGCAATTGATAAAGTTGAAGTTATTACAAATCCATCAGCACGTTATGATGCAGAAGGAGGTTCAGGATTAATCAATATTATTCTTAAAAAAGGAAAAAATCAAGGTTTAAACGGAACTTTTATCGCTTCGACAGGAATTCCTGAAACATACGGTTTAAGTGCAAACTTGAATTATAAAACTGAAAAACTGAACTATTTCACCACTGCGGGATACAACTACAGAACAAGTGAAGGTGGCGGTTTAACAAACTCAGAATATTTTAATCCGGACGGATCTGTTAAAAATTATCTGGATGAAGATCGTGATACCAAAAGAACTTCAGACGGATTTAACGGAAGAGCCGGAATCGAATGGACGGTTGCACCAAATACTTTTTGGACAAATGCCATCAATTACCAAAAAAGTACCGGTGATACAAGAGACTTAATCAATTATAATAATTTTGATGCGCTTCATGCTTTCACAGGATCTTCTTATCGATTAAACACAGGAGATACCGGAAGTGAAAACGTTGAATATACTTCGAATTTAATCAAAAACTTCAACGATAAAGGGCACAAACTTACTGCCGATTTATCGATTTCGAGAAATACAGACGACAGTAATAGTATCATTGACGCATCACCAAACTTTAATAGCACATTAAACAATCAGGTTCAGAAACAAATTCAAGTTCAGGCTGATTATGTTTTACCATTAGGTGAAGGAAGTCAGTTTGAAGCAGGATACAAAGGAAGTTTTGGCGATCTGAACAATGACTATGTAATAACTGATAATGCAGGTCAGCCAGATCCAAATTTATCAAATACCTTAGAATACAAAGAAAATATTAATGCACTTTACACCCAATATGGTTTCAAGGTAAATAAATTTTCTTATTTATTCGGATTGCGTTGGGAAGACACAAATATCCACGTTAACTTATTAGACACCAACGATTTCAATACTAAAAAATACAACAACTTGTTTCCAAGTGCTTTTATTAGTTATGAAATTTCAGATCAAAGTAACTTTACAGCAAGTTACAGCAAGCGTTTATCAAGACCAAGAGGCCGTTTCATGAACCCTGCAACAAATTACTCCAGTAACGTTAATATTTTTCAGGGAAATCCGGATTTAGATCCTTCTTTAACAGACAAATATGACATTGGATATATCAAACGTTGGGACAAAGTAACATTTAACACATCAGCTTATTTTGAAGATACTAAAGATGTTTTCAGCTTTGTTCGATCTCCTACAGGTGACGAAGTAAACGGAATTCCTGTTATCTTAAGCCGACCTATTAACTTAGGAAAAGAGCAAAAATTTGGTTTCGAATTTACATTAAATTACACACCGTTTAAATGGTGGAGATTAAACAGTAACTTCAATCTTTATAACGTAAAAACAACCGGAGAAAATACATATATAGATAACAACGGTCAATCTGTAACACAAAATCTTGACAATCAAGCCAATACTTGGTTTGCAAGAATTAGTTCAAAAGTAACTTTACCATACAAGATAGACTGGCAATTAAGCGGAATGTATAATGGTGAACAAAAAACGGCACAAGGTAAAAACTTAGGCCAGTTTGGTATGAATACTGCTTTTAGCAAAGACGTATTAAAAGACAAAGGAACGATTGCATTCAATATTAGTGATGTTTTCAATTCAAGAATCATGAGATCCTATACCTATCTTGAAGATCAAACCTCATACGGTGAAATGCAATTCCGTAAACGTCAATTCAATTTATCGTTTACGTACCGTTTCAACAAAGCCAAAAATGAAAGAGAGAAAAACGCAGCACCTAAAAATGATGGTGGCGGTGATGGCGGAGGAGATTTTCCTGGATAATATAAGCTAAAACTCAATATTTAAAATTCCAAATTCTAATTAGTAACTTTTACAAAATTGGAATTTGGAATTTTTTTATTGAAATTTGAATTTACATTTTTAGCATAAAAAAAAGGACTCGTAAAACGGGTCCTTTTTTTATGAAGTCAATTTATAATTAAATTGATTGTTCTTGTTTCTTTTTTGCTCTTTTCTCTTTGATCATTTCCCAGCTTGCTCCCGTAACCCAATAAGAAACGAAACCAACTAAGAAAAACATCAACCAAAACCCTATAGTTAGTATGGTCAAGAAAAGTAAAAAACCTAAGTACTGTGAAAATTCAAACATGTTTTCCGGAATTTTTGAATGTAAGGACAAATGTAAGTTTTATATTTTTCCTTAGCAATAAAAACCAAATCAATTTTCGTAAAATCACAATAATCCGTATATTTAAACTCATTTTAAATAAGGATTTTTTACGATTATTATTTAACTATCTAAATCAGAAGAATATGAGTGTTTTCAGGAGCTGAATCCTGCTGTCCGCTATATCTTTTGTGTTGAACCCCACCACAAAAGGATACCGCTCCTATCAGGGCTATGACAATAATTTCATAAGAAATATCAATCATCAAAATAAAAAATCCGTTTTAATCAGCGTTTTTACGAAGTAAATCAGCGTCATCCGCGTTCCATTTACCACAACATTTCACAAATTACATATAACTTTTTACATACAACAAATGAAATACAGAATAGAAAAAGACACCATGGGCGAAGTACAAGTCCCGGCTGATAAATATTGGGGTGCTCAAACAGAACGTTCAAGAAACAATTTCAAAATCGGACCATCGGCATCTATGCCGGAAGAAATCATAGAAGGTTTTGCTTATCTAAAAAAAGCAGCTGCCTATGCAAACGCTGATTTGGGTGTTTTACCTGCTGAAAAAAGAGATGCAATTGCAGCAGTTTGCGATGAGATTTTGGCTGGACAATTAAAAGATGAATTTCCTTTGGTAATCTGGCAAACAGGTTCAGGTACTCAAAGTAATATGAACGTGAACGAAGTTGTGGCCAATCGTGCACAAGTTCTAAAAGGCTTTAATATTGGCGAAGGCGAACCGTTTATAAAAGCAAATGATGATGTAAACAAATCGCAATCATCAAATGATACTTTTCCAACTGCGATGCATATTGCAGCTTATAAAGTTGTTATAGAAACGACAATTCCGGGAGTTGAAAAATTACACGCTACTTTAGTTGCAAAAGCAAATGAATTCAAAGATGTTGTAAAAATTGGCCGAACACATCTTATGGATGCAACTCCGCTAACTTTAGGACAGGAAATTTCAGGTTATGCCGCTCAATTATCTTTTGGACTAAAAGCGCTTAAAAATACTTTAGCACATCTTTCGGAAATTGCTTTAGGCGGAACTGCCGTAGGAACCGGACTAAATACACCAAAAGGTTACGACGTAAAAGTAGCCGAATATATTGCAAAATTCACCAATCTTCCGTTTGTAACTGCTGAGAATAAATTTGAAGCTTTAGCCGCACACGATGCGATTGTAGAAACACACGGAGCTCTAAAACAATTGGCTGTTTCTTTAAACAAAATCGCAAACGATATCCGAATGTTGGCTTCCGGACCACGCTCTGGAATTGGCGAAATCCATATTCCGGAAAACGAACCAGGATCTTCTATCATGCCCGGAAAAGTAAATCCAACACAATGTGAAGCGCTAACAATGGTTTGCGCACAAGTTATTGGAAATGATATGGCAATTGCTGTTGGCGGCATGCAAGGACATTATGAATTAAATGTTTTTAAACCGGTTATGGCTGCAAACTTTCTACAATCGGCTAGATTGTTAGGTGATGCTTGTGTTTCATTCGACGAACATTGCGCTCAGGGAATCGAACCAAACTACAAAAGAATCAAAGAATTAGTAGATAATTCATTAATGCTTGTTACAGCTTTAAACACAAAAATTGGCTACTACAAAGCCGCCGAAATTGCGCAAACCGCACATAAAAACGGAACAACATTAAAAGATGAAGCTGTTCGTCTGGGTTATGTAACTCCGGAAGATTTTGATGCCTGGGTAAAACCGGAGGAAATGGTATAGTTTTAATTGTTAATTATTAATGGTTAATGGTTAATTATTTAGCTGCATTATTATAAAAAGAGCTTTCTAAATTTTAGAAAGCTCTTTTTCGATTAACAATTTATAACTAATAATTTATAATTAACAATTATTTCCCGTCTACATAATCTTGCAGGTATGCAAATCTGGGGGTTAATTTTCCGTTTTCGGTGATTTTTGCACGTTTTAGAATTCCGTCTTTATCTCCGTTAAAGAAAGCCGGGATTACGTGTTCCATAAATTGTTCTCCAAAACCTTCGCTTGCATCTTTCGGGATTTCGCATGGCAAATTATCAACCGCCATTACCACCACAGCTGCGGGATGAAAAACATCTACTTCTTTATCTTCTAAAGGAAAATAACCATAAATAGGTTCTTCAATTGTCGACGAACGCAACGTGCATGCAATTGGTCCGTTTACATCACACGAAATATCAGCAATTACTTTTAGCTTACAATTACTTGCATTCAGCATTTCGCGCGTTAAAATCATTGGAGCTCCATTTGCATAAAAATGACCTGCAAAATAAATATCTGTAACTTTAGTAAACTTTTCAAAATCTGAAACATACGCATCCGGATGCGCTACAAAATCTTTAAAATCAAGAACTTGCCCGTCAATTCGCTTATTATATTCTAAAACATCCAACTGCACATAAACGGCCTGAGTGTAATTTTTAGTCAGGTAATTATCAACTGTAATTTCTTTTACTTTTATAGCGTCCAGAATTTCTTTGGCTCCGCTCCCAACCTTTCCGGTTCCGGTAATTACAAATTTTAAAGCTGGAATTGTAATGCGTTTCAAATGCATGATTAAAGCGTCTTTTCCGGAAAGAGTTTCTGCTTTTGGCAATTTAAACAATTCGAATTTTATTCCGAAAGCACGAATTCCGTTATAAACGCCAACCATTCCGGCATATTTTCCAAAACCAATCAAACGACGATCCTGGGCGTCAACAATAGTTTCGTGATCGTATAAATCGATATTCTTTTCTAAAATTGCCTGAAGTAATTTTCTGTTATACGGTTGTTTTTTGATCGTATGAGAAAAAAAGAAATACCCTTTATTCGGAATTAGATTTTCAACAGGAACTTCTTTTACACCAAATAAAACATCACAATCAGAAAGATCATCCGTTACAGTTAAACCCATACTTTGGTATTGTATATCTGAAAATATTCTGATGTCTGAACTTTCAACTTCAACTATTGCTTCATGATAAAGTTGTTTCAGTTTTGCCAATGCATCAGGAGCAAAAACAACTCTGCGATCTGGTGGGTTTTTTCTTTCTTTTATAATTCCAAATTTCATCTAAATAGGTTTAAAGCAATTATTAATATAACTTTTTACATCTTATTTGTTTCAAATATAACAAATTTCGTTAAAATTTTGTTGTTGAATTACAATTTAGAATGTTTACAAACCGTTAAATACTGGTTAACAATGAAATAAATAAAAAAAGAGTTAAAACTTTGTTAAAGCAACCTTTTTAATCCATCAAAAATGGCAAAACATAAATATTGAAATCGATATATTTGTTTTAAAGAACGATGCAAATGAATTTCCTTAAAAAAGCAAATATACCACAAATACTTTTCCTAATCCTGGTTTTAGGTTCGTGCGGAAAAGATAAAAAGATAAGCACTGACAATACTTCAACAGTCGAAGATACTTTACCAAAAATGAAACCGTTAGGTCCTGAAAAGAGACTTACACAAGCTTACATAAACTCTGTAACCGGAAGAATAAATCACTTTTACAATAAAAACTGGCCCAATAATAGCATGAACGGAAGTTTTTTGGTCGCCAGAAACGGTCAGATTATTTTTGAAAGATATAATGGTTATGCCAATAAAAACGAAGGAACTAAAATAACTGCAGAAACTCCTGTACAAATTGCCTCGGTTAGTAAAGTTCTAACGGCAACGGCTGTTCTAAAACTTGTAAATGCAGGCAAAATTGATTTAGATCAAAAGGTAAACACTATCCTGAAAACATTTCCGTATGATGCTTGTACGGTTAGAATGCTTTTAAGCCATCGTACGGGAATGCGTAATTATGCTTATTTTACAGACAGAGATAAATCGGTTTGGGACAGACACAATCAACTTACAAATAAGGATATTTTAGAAATCCTGGCAACAAAAAACATTGGATTGGAATCAACACCCGGAACACGTTTCAGTTATTGCAATACCAATTATGCTATGCTGGCACTTATCATCGAAAAAATTACCGGTTTGAAATATAAAGACGCCATGTCTCAAATGATTTTCAAGCCTTTGGGAATGACACATACGTATATTTTTGACGATGATAAAGACCGAAAAACTATTGTTCCTTCCTATAAAGGAAATGGTGCCGAAATTGGTTTTGATTATCTGGACAATGTTTATGGAGACAAAAATGTCTTTTCGACTGTACGCGATCTTTTAAAATTTGACAGAGCGAGAAACTCTTCTGATTTTTTAAAACCTGCTCTTTTAAAACAAGTTTATACCGGATATAGCAATGAACGAAAAGGCGAGAAAAATTATGGTCTTGGAATCAGAATGATCAATTGGGATTCTGGTCAGAATTTTTACTTCCATAACGGTTGGTGGCACGGTAATACCTCATCTTATATTCCGTTGATGAAAGAGCATGTTACTATTATTGCCTTATCTAATAAAATGACCCGAAACACTTATGCGGTGCGTAAACTGGCGCCAATTTTTGGTGATTATCCGTTTAATTTTAAAGATGAAGAATAATGTTATTTTTCTGTGAAATTTATTGCTAAACTAACTTCAAATAGTATAAATTTGCAAACTCATTTTTGGGGTCGACTGGTTTTGACAGCAAGTCGAATTGAAAAGTAAGCACGTCGAGCATTGAGACCTTGCTCGTAAATATAAGATCTTACAATTTTACACGGCGAAAATAACTACGCTTTAGCTGCATAATCCGAATTATAGTAAGATTAAGCCACGTCCCTATCAGATAGGGAAGCTGGATTCTCCTTGAAAGCCTTGGTTTGTGGCGGTCAGTACAGGGGAACCGTAAAAATAGACCTAGATTTCCATGAACTTCGGCTGGATTTCGAAATTAAGAAGATAAGTGTTGAGTGGTTGTTCCTGACCTAGCTTAACATCGAAAATCCAATCAGGAAATAAACGCGTAGAAAGCTCTTTAGTTGCTTGTTTGGACCCGGGTTCGATTCCCGGCGACTCCACAAAAAAGCCTGTAAACTTATTGTTTACAGGCTTTTTTTTATGCCAAAAACCCTGTAAATCAAAATTTTAGAGAGTTCTCTTTCTAAATTTCATTTTTCCAATTATACTATTATTTATAGTTACAAATAAAATTTTAGTTCAATATAAAACCAAAGTAATGAATTAAGTTTTAAATTAATGAAGTACGTATGTTGCTAAATTGATTTATTAGACATTTCGCAAGAAATATTAAATCTTTGATACTTTTATAAACCAAATTTCTCTTATTAAAACTGATATCCTAATTTTTTAGACGATATATTATTAACATAAAATATTTTACTAATATTGTCTTAATTAAATCTTTAAAAATGAAACAATTTTTATTTCTTTTGTTTTTCCCTGCTTTTTTTTATGGTCAATTTAATCCTAGTACATTACTTCCAAATGTAATACCTACTAATCCAAAAGCGTATGAATTTTTAAAATATGGTGATATTCCTGTTGGAAAGTATACTGGAATTCCCGAAATAGCGATCCCAATACATACTATAAAAGCACAAGGATTAGAAATTCCAATAAATTTAACATATCACTCTAATGGTTTTAAAATAAATGAAGAAGCAGGTTGGACGGGATTAGGATGGACACTTCAAGGCGGCGGAAGCGTTACTCAAATTGTAAATGGTACCGATGATTTTGGGCGATACAGAAATCGGAATATTTTAAATTTTTTACAAATGCAGCCCAATATTCCACAAAGTGCAATTGGTACTTGTTCTCAATTTTACTTAGAAGCAACACCTAATCAATCAACAATAGGAGTTTTTGCATCTTATCCAAAAGTAGATCCCAACTATTCTACAAGGGACAATGAGCCTGATATTTTTAAATTCAGTATAGCGGGTTATTCAGGTACTTTCATATTAGACTGGGTTAATGAAAAATTTATCTGTCTTTCTGATAAAAACATTAAAATTCAAAGTGCAAACTATAATTATGCAATAACAAATTCTTTTCCTACAGATTTTATAATTACAGTTCCTGATGGTCATAAATTTATATTTAGTCTTAAAGAAGAAGGAAACTATATTGTAAATCAATCTGGAAGTGAACTGTATGGCGGAGCCTCAGGATTAGAGTTAAGATATACAGAAGAAAAAGCTTTTAGGACTTACCAAATTAGCCAAATAATAACAAATTTAGGAGACATAATTACTTATAATTATATCTTAACCGGAGATATAAAAGGATATCCAAGTGTTTCAAAACAAGTCACACAGCTTAATGCTGATTCGTATTCAACAGTATTTCAAGGCCTAAAAACTTTCGATATTACCCAATCTGTTATGGCTACCAGTTCTAAACAATCCTATTTGAGTTCCATAGTATATAATGGTGGTTTAATACGTTTTTTTGCATCAGATAGAACTGATCAGGTTGGAGCTAAGAAACTAGACAAAATAGAGGTCGCAGCTCCAAACGGAACAACTATAAATTCAGTTTTATTTGATTACAGCTATTTTATTGGAAACACAAATGGAACTAATTTAGATAGTTATCTCCAATACGATACCAACGTGAATTTTAATAAAACAGCAAATGAACTTACAACAAGATTGAAATTAAACTCTGTAACAGAGACTGGGCAACCTCCTTATTTATTCGAATACAATGAAGTGATTTCACTACCTAAAAAAACATCATTAGCTACTGACTATTGGGGATATTATAATGGATATATGTCAAATGTTTCTATTTTTCCTGATTTTTATTCATTTAACATTCAAAGAGATAATCCAAATTTAATAACCTTTGCAGGGAACTCAAAAGTGTCAAATTTAGAAACTACCAAATCTGCTGTTTTAAAAAAAATAAAATACCCAACTGGTGGAAGTTCTGAATTTACTTATGAATTAAATTCTTTTGACAATTATATTACTCCTGACATAAATCAAGGACAAAGTAAATCTATTCAAATATCCTCCGTACAAAATCAATTTCCAACTTCCACTTCAGTCCAAATTATTGAAGGAGGAAATACCATTTTTAAGGGCAGTGGAATATTAAGTACAAGAGGTTGTTTACCAGTAAACCCTAATGCTTATTTAGATTGCTATTTGGAAGTAAAGCACTTTAACAAAAACTTACTGCCTTACATAAAAAATAATACAACTTTAAACTCACATCTTAACAGTTATGGATTATACTATGTTCTTGCGGTTGATTTGGATTTTATTGATGGAACACCTAGTAATCCAACTCTTTACAATCAGTACTACGACCCCATAGAAAGTACATTTGTACGAAAATTATCCACGGATCCAGAAGAAAAATTAGTCACTAATTTAACTTTTAACCTTTCTGAAGGTATTGCTTTCTTTGAAGTTCGTGGAAGTTGCGGCTCATATAATGGAACTACTAATTCAAGCCAGGCTACTTTTACCTTTGCTTTTAGAGAATATAAAAGTTTAACCAATACTATTTCTTATGGAGCCGGTTTAAGGATAAAATCTCTACTAAATTATTCTAGTACAGGTATTTTGGCACAACGAAAAGTATTCGATTATGAAGGAGGAAAATTAATGACTCCATTTATTTTTGCCAATAAATCCAGATATGTTAATGATCATATGACTCCTATGCCCAATCCAAATGAATGCTTTTTAGATGGCTTTACTGGTGACAAATATACATTTTACAGCAGCAATATAGCCACCTTATCAACAAATGCAAGTGGTAATTTTGTTGGCTACGATAAAGTTACCGAAACATCAATATCTAAAGATTATATTTCAGGTCCCGTAATTCCAACTAATGGAAAAATTATTTCATACTTTTCAAATAATCCTGATATTTCATCATTAGGATCAGGCACTGCAATTTATTATTCAAGCAATGTTACATTGCCTCCTGTTATTGCCTCTTTAGATAATGGACTTAATACTAAAGAAGTTTTCCTTAATGACGGAGGTCAAACTGTACGACAAGTTTCTAATAATTATTCTCCTGTAATTAATAATATTTGTTTTTATGCAAGCAGATCTGCTTTGAGCAAAATTTTACACATTGATCCATCACATTGCTGGAATGCCACAGATGTTATTTTTAATATTGGAGCTTATCCAATAATTGCTCATGAAAAATCACAATTAAATTCATCTACAGATTCCTCTTTTTTTGGAACATCAAATTTAGGAAACGAAGTTGCTACTATAAAAACTTTCCTTTATGACTCATACGGGCAACTTTCGAAAAGTTTGGAAACGAATTCAGAAGGAGATATCGAAGAAAAAGAATTTAAATATTCTTATGACTTTAATCAGCCCGGCGACAATATGTATATTGGAATGTTAAATAAAAACCTCATTACTCCTGTTATTCAAACTAAAACGAAGTTGAATAGTACCCTATTATCATTAGAAAAGAAAATCTTTAAAACAATAACAACAGAAAACATCAATAGTTATAGTCAAACTACATATGTCCCTGATAAAATAATGTTTGCAAAATCAGGAATTGTTTCGGACTTAGAAGAAAGAGTTATTTTTCATAATTATGATAATTATGCAAATCCAACAGAAGTATCTAAAAAGGATGATGCAAAAATCTGTTACATCTGGGGGTACAATAAAACACAGCCTGTTGTAAAATTAGAAAATATTAATTATAGCTCTATACCACCTTCTTTAATTAGTGCTATTCAGACTGCTTCTGATTCAGGTACAGAAGCTACTTTACTAACTGCTTTTGACAATCTTAGAAATGATCCGGCCCTTGTGGGAGCAATGATATCAACCTATACTTATATTCCGCTAATAGGTGTAAGTACAATGATTGATCCTAAAAGAAAGAAAACAACTTTTGTCTACGACAGTGCCAATAGACTAAAATGGATAAAAGATCAGAATGGAAATATTTTAAATGAGTATCAATACAACTACAAGCAATAAGTAAAGACAGAAAATATGAAAAAAATATTAATACTATTCGTTTTGCTTTCGGGATTTATTGTTATTGGACAAACACAAACGGAGAATTATACAACAACTAAAAAATATAAAACGGCAACGAATGTTAGTATTGTCTCACCAACAAAACTTCAGGCTGATCAAAGTATAATTTATTTTGACGGATTGGGCCGTCCTATTCAACAAATTGAAAATCAAGCCTCTTCAACAGGAAAGAATATTATCAAACATATTGAATATGATTCATACGGGAGAATTAACAAAGAATATTTACCTTATAGAAGCATTGATAATGGTTCTCGGTTTTGATCCAGCTGGGCAAGCAAATACACTTTCTTTCTATTCAACCACAAATATCTCTACGACAGGAAATCCAAATTTCGAAAATACAGCTTATCCATACAGCGAAAAAATGATTGAGAAATCTGCTCTTAACAGAATATTTAAGCAAGGCGCCCCAGGAGAGAATTGGCAGATTTCACAGGGTTATTCTGATCACAGTATAGAAAATCAATACCACACCAATATTAGCAACGAAGTATTGTTGTATAAAGTGGTTACTACATGGAATCCTGCTTTAGGTCTATATGACATTACTCTAGTAAATTCACCTACATCTATGTACTACTCTCCTAATGTTTTATATAAAACAATAACATTTGACGAAAATATTAATGAGACAATTGAAATCTATGGAAGTACAGTTGAATTTAAAAATAAAAAAGGCCAAATTATCCTCAAAAGAACCTATGATGGTGCAGTAAAACACGACACTTATTACGTATACGATTCTTACGGCAATTTAACTTATGTTATTCCTCCTAAAGCCAATGACCTTATAACTGCAAACAACCTGCAAAGTAATATTACATCAGCTGCAGTTGTATCTTCAGGAAGCAATTTAAATCTTACCGCAAGCAATTCAATAACACTAACAACTGGCTTCAATGCACAATCTGGTAGCACTTTTACTGCCGCGATTGATAATAATAATCAAAGTGTCTTAGATAATTTATGCTACCAATATAAATATGATTATCGGAATAGATTAGTCGAAAAAAAAATTCCCGGTAAACAATGGGAGTTTATTGTTTACGACAAGCTTGATCGACCAGTTGCAACAGGGCCTTCTCTATCACCATTTACAGATATAGCTTCTACAGGATGGTCAATAAATAAATACGATGGTTTTAATCGTATTATAATTTCAGCTTGGCTACCATCGACAACGGTCAATAGTATAGCTAGAAAAACTTTGCAAGACACTCAAAATGGATTTTCGTCCAATTTTAGTGAAACTAAGATAGACAATGCAACCAATAATATTGTACCTCCTACAACTGGAGTAGCATTTCGTTATACAAATTTATCATGGCCTATATCAAATTATCATGTACTTTCAGTAAATTATTTTGATGACTATAATTTTCCGGGATCACCTACAATTCCAACTGCTATTGCAGATGGCACTCAATATGTTTATTATAATGCCACCATAAAACCTAGAGACCTGCCTACAGGGATTTGGACAAGAATTTTAGAATCCAGTACAGTATATAGAAACGAGCTATCTTATACTTTATATGATCTTAATGCACGACCTATTCGTACTTACTCGCAGAATTTTCTTGGGGGCTATACTTATACTGACAGTAAAATAGATACCTTTTCTGGTCAATTACAATATAGTATAACAAAACATAAAAGATTATCTACAGATATTGAATTAATAACAAAAGATATGTTTACTTACTCCGAACAAGATAGGGTAATATCACAAACACATCAAATTAATAGTGGAACTATTGAACTTATAGCTAATAATACCTATGATGAATTAGGAAAATTAATTTCTAAAAAAATAGGAAATACTATAACGGCACCTACTCAAAAAATTGATTATACGTATAATATTAGAGGATGGATAACTGGAATTAACAATATTTCTGCCCTTTCTCAAGGTTCTGATCCAAAAGATTTATTTGCATTTAAAATAAATTACACAACTCCAAGTATTTCTGGCGTTAACGCATTATATAATGGTAATATTGCTGAATCTTTTTGGACAAGTACTTCCGAAACAACACCAATAGTACGTGGATATGGTTATATATACGACAGACTTAATAGATTAAAAAGTAGTCTTTTTCAACGCAATGGTACTGTAAATAATGCTTATGATGAAAACTTGACATATGATAAGAATGGAAATATAATCTCCATTATTCGTAACGGAAATAATGATACTTCTGCCAACCAAATTGATAATTTGGCATTCAGTTATCTAAATAACAATAATAGTAACCAATTAGCAAAAGTTGTAGACAATGCATCTATTACCTATAAGGCATTAGGCTTTACAGATAGTGCCACAAATACAGCAGATGATTATAGCTATGATGCTAATGGTAATATGACCAAAGACAATAACAAAAACATTACTGCTATTACCTACAATCATCTCAATTTACCAACACAAATAACTTTTGCAACTACTGGAAATATTGTATATATTTACAATGCTTCTGGACAAAAAGTACAGAAAATTGTGAATGAAACTGGTTTACCTTCTGTCACAACAGATTATTTAGATGGTTACCAATATAATAATTCAATACTTAAATTTTTCCCAACTTCAGAAGGATATGTTGAACCCTCTGGAAGTTATTATAAATATGTTTATCAGTACAAAGATCATTTAGGAAATGTGCGTTTAAGTTATAAAAATGTTGGTTCAGCGACAACTCCAACATTACAAATTGAAGAAGAAAATAATTATTATCCATTTGGTCTTAAGCAAATGGGATATAATAATGTTTCCCCATCTAGTAATGATGCATTAAAATATAAATACAACGGTAAAGAGTTTCAAAATGAATTAGGGCTTAATATGTATGATTATGGGGCACGAAATTACGATGCCACTCTGGGTAGATGGATGAATATAGATCCACTGGCGGAGTCAGTTAAAGATTTGTCACCATATCGCTATTCGTTCAATAATCCTGTGAATTTTAATGATCCAACTGGATTACTAGAAGGAGATTATTTTTCAGAAGAAGGGAGTTGGTTAGGTAGCGACCGAATTGATGATAAAAAAGTATATACCGTAAAAGAAGGAAACTACAAAGCAATTGGTAATGGAAAAACCGAGGTTAAAAATGCAACAGAACTTAAGGATTCTGCAGGTAATTCTATTGATATAGATACATTTACACATTTGGCTGCAACATTATATGCTGAAGGGTCAAGTAAGTGGGAAGAATCCGCAGGAATATTTTCAGTTTTAAAAAATAGAGCACTAGCTGAAAACACTTCAATTGCCGACCAGGCAAGTTATAAAAAAGGTATATATGGTGCCTCAGAAGAAGGTTTAAAAGATTACTCAGATCCAACTGCCAGCTCTACTAGAAAACAAAATGCAAATAAAGGAGTTATCTTAGGATTTACAACAACAAAAGATTATTCTAATGGGGCATATTTCTGGGATGGTTTCGACTTTGATAATAATCCTAAAACAGGAAGCAGTATTAAAGTAACAGGTAATGGAGGCTATCGTGCAAGATATTTACCTGGTTATAAATTTACAGACTCTTCTCATGATATATGGAAACAAGGAGATAATATGGTTAATGGGACTGTAGGAAGAGGTACATGGGAATATAAATACAAATCAACAGGGACTGCTGGAAACACAACCTTTTCAACATTAACTAAACAATATCGGATGGCACAGTTCATTGATGTAAAAGGAAATCCAAGAATATCTAACTGGAACGGAAATAAACCATTATAATTATGAAAAAATTTATTTTATGCGTGGTATTTTGTACTACATTACTATCATCATGTGGAAACAAAACTAAAAAAAATCGTTCAACTCCAATATACTCAAACAAAATAGATACAATTGTTTCTGATTTTAATAATGTTATTTTGGGAATAAATTATTGTGATTTAGTAAATGCAAAATATTTTTCTAAAATTAATCCAAAACAAATTAACATATCAAATATAGACAGTTTAACATATGGATTCAAAATAGATTCAAATAAAATACTTTTTTCCTATCAATTTGAAAATCTAGATAAATACAAACAACAACGAAAACTTATTTTTAATGATAAACAGAGTAAAATAAAAAGAATTTTTATTAAAGACAGCACATCATTTGAGTTTGATGATTTTATGTGTGATTATAAAAATGCACGTTTTTATCGTAAAAAAAATATATTATTAATCAAATCTCAACCTAGTAATTGGTCTGGTCAAATTAATAAATATGAATTTTATCAAATTTTAGACATAGACCGTAACATATGCTACGAGTTTTTTCTCAATGAAGAGGTCTGTAAATAAATCTATTTATTATTTCAGAGTTAGTCACACAGGATTTTATATTTAGAATCTATTTAAAAAGAAATTATAAAGGATACACAAATAATTTAACATTCACAATAGTACTTAAGTATTCTATTCTACAACTCTCAACTCTACAAAATATCCTGTAAACGATTTGCTTTACAGGATTTTTTTATAAATCACCTTTTAACCAGCGGGAAAATTTACGATATACAAACCATACTCTCAATATAAACTTAATTCAAAAAATCACTATTTTTGAATAAACCCCTATTAATTTCCTATGACAGATAAATCACAACTCCCAAGTTCCATTTTAGACATCTTGACGGCTTAGCTGTTGCGCCAGTAGCGATAGCATTGAAGAAAAAAGGAGTTTCAGAGTTTATATTAAGTAAAAAGCAAGTACAATTAGCAGAGCTTACATCCACATTTAAAGCAAACGAAAGTTATCTGAATGTTGGTTTGAGGATTTTGGCTTCTCAGGGCTTTTTAGATTACGAGGTCAATAACGGTAAGCAGGAAATTACGATTTCAGTAAACGAAAACACAGAAATTGCATTTTCATTGTTTTATCTATATGAAGATGTGGTTGAGTTGCTTCAGTTTTCTACTCAATTTCATCCGCGTCTTTTTGATAAGGCTCCATTTGAAAAACTCAACGTTATTTTTGAAAAATATAAAAAAAATTACGGAATTGAACCGTCAGAAGATAATCTGACCAATACTATTCAAAATCAGATTTTAAAGCATATAGAAGGCTATTTGATTGGGCCAACTATTGTTCGTTTGGCCATGAATGGCATGTTTCATAAATATTTTATGGAGACTTCTTTCAAACCTGAAGAGTTTCATAAATCTCCTGAAAACTTCAAAAAAATATTAGGTTTCTTTGTGCACCTTGGATGGTTCCTGAAGAAAAACGACAATTATCAATTTACCGAAGTAGGGTTTGTTTTATGCCAAAAGAGCCAGTGCGTATGGAGTTACCGTTTCTTATTTGCCAACTTTTGCCAAAATTGAAGAACTTATTTTTGGTGATCCGGCCGTTTTAAGAATGGTTGCCGATGGCGAAAACGAAATTCATGTTGATCGCGAAATGAATGTATGGGGAAGCGGCGGTGCGCACGACACTTATTTTAAAGTGGTAGATGAAATTATCATCAGGCTTTTTAACCTGCCCATTGAAGAACAGCCGAAGGGAATTCTGGATATGGGGTGTGGTAACGGCGCTTTCCTACAGCATATTTTTGAAGTAATCGACAGGCAAACCTTAAGAGGAAAATTGCTCAATGAATATCCTTTGTTTTTGGTTGGAGCCGATTATAATCAGGCTGCTTTAAAAGTAACCAGAGCCAATCTCATAAAGGCAGACATTTGGGCAAAGGTTATTTGGGGAGATATTGGACGCCCAGATGTACTTTCGGATGACTTGAAAGAAAATTACAATATCAACCTGAAAGATTTGCTTAACGTGAGGACTTTTTTAGATCATAATCGAATTTGGGAAGAACCGAAACACATCAACAAAGACAGAATCAGTACCTCAACCGGTGCGTTTGCTCATAGAGGAAAAAGAATCAGCAACAATCTGGTAGAAGATAATCTGTTAGAGCATTTACAGAAATGGTCACCTTATGTTTCTAAATTTGGCTTGCTTTTGATTGAATTACATACCGTAAATCCAAAACTTACAGCTCAAAATCTGGGGAAAACTGCCGCAACAGCTTATGTTGCTACTCATGGTTTTTCGGATCAATATATTGTTGAAATAGATGTCTTTAATACTATTGCCGCAGAAGCAGGATTGTTTCCGGATCCGGCCATTTTGAGACGATTTCCAGATGCTGATATTGCTACGGTAAGTATCAATTTATTAAAAGGAAAGTAAATTAACCCACAAAAAAACCACTCCTTGCGAGAGTGGTTTTAAAAACATGAAAAAGTACTAATCTATTTAAAAAAAATAACCAATCGTGATTTGAAAAACTCTGTTCTTCATATCATTATTAATGAAATGACTTACATCGCTTTCTTTGAAAACATTAGAATAAGAAATATTATATCTTGCATCTGCATAGAATTTGTTATCAAATTGGTACCCCAATCCAAAATTTACAGAAGTATCGATACCCGTTGAATACTCTTTTAAATTAAAGGTTTCGCGGTTTTCGTATCCTAAAAAATTATCCTGATATTTATTATTAGCCTTTAGGAGTATTCCTATTTGAGGCCCGGCTTGAACACTTAATCCTTTTAATACATAATATTTTAGCATTACAGGAATGTTTAAGTAATTCAGGTCTATAGTGCTTTTGTAATTTGAATTTGTTACATCCGCATCAGAAAAAGAACTTTTTGATCCTTGCTGGTTGTACAATAATTCAGGTTGAAGCGAAAAGTTTTTAGCCATTGGAATTTCTACCATTACCCCTGCCGTAAATCCTGTTTTGTTTGATGAGTTTAGTTCACTTTCATCAAAAGTTAAACTGGCAATATTTAAACCTGCTTTTACACCCACTTTAACTTTTTGAGTCTGGGCCATACAAGCTGCACCTAAAAAGAATGTGCATAGTATTAGCGTATATTTTTTCATAATATTTATTTGTTTTAAGAATGGTAACTCTCAAAAAAGAGTTACCATATTCTATCTGTAATTTGTTATTTCTTAATAACCTTCGCAGTATATTTTTTGTTCTGTATGGTACAGTCTAAAACATAAACACCTGGAGTTAATCCGCTTAGATTAATACTTGACGGCATACTTGCATACGTTTTACTCCACACTGATTTACCGTCTATGGCGTAAATATTAATTTGTGCTGCTCCTTCAATTTTGTCTGCCAGGAAGATGTTTACATTATCAACAGCCGGATTAGGGAATACTCTAAATGGATTTGTAATTTTTCCAACAAGCATACCTTTTGAATTAAATGGCGCTGAAATACTGTTACATCCATTATTATTAGTTATCTGAAGACTGTAATTTCCTTCCCAAATTGTAATGATCGATTTTTCAGTTGCATTTGGTATTGGTCTTTCATTTAAAAACCATTGGTATGAAACTGCATCTGCTGAAGCGGTTAATTTCTTATCACCTACTACTTTAATTTCCGGCACAATATTGTTTTCAAGAATTGAAATTGTAGTACTAAAAGTTTTACCAATTCCGTTTTCATTATAAACCGTTACAAAATAATCACCACTTTCTGTTGTCGTATAAGTTGGCTCGGTTGAACCATCAAACCATTCGTAAGATGTATAGCTTCCAGGATTTAAAACAACTTCAGGACCACAAAGATCTCCGCTTGCCAGATCCGATTCGAAAGTATCAAATGTTGCTGTGATCTTTTCTGTAAGTGTACATCCGTTTTCTGTTACTATTGTTACCGTATAATCTCCTGCTTTGTTTATTTCGATAGCATTAGAAACTTCGCCTGTACTCCATTTGTATGAAGCAACGTCTAATTTTTTAGCTGTAAAATTAGTAGCAGCATCTATGTATAAACTTTTACCGGCATATCCATGAATTGCTGAACTGTCAAATATTTTAAAATCTGCTGAAACGTCCTGATAGATATAATTTTTAATTTCGTTGTTTATCGGAATAAAATCGTTTTCCAGTTTCGCATTTACACTAAATACATGAGAGTCACCGCTTACGTCCAGTTTAGGTTGTTTTTTGAAAGTATATTCGATGCTTTCACCCACAGGAATTCCGGCTTCAACAACTTCTGAAATATTTTCAAGTGTGTTGAGATATGCTAAATCTAACTGAACTGCTTTTGCTGCAATTGCAATTTGTCCTTCATTTGTCAATTTCACTTTAACTTCAGAACCGCCGCATATATCTTTTGGCGATACTATTTGCACAGATACATCTAAAACAGGCTCATTAATTACTTTTAAATCATCTAAAACCATATAAGAATATCCGCTCGCTTTTGCATGTCTAAATCTAAACATAACAGATTTTCCTTCATATTTACTTACGTTTACAACGCCTTTTTGCCATTCTTTGTCTACATAAGCTCCTTGTTTAGAAGCTCTCCAGATTTCATTCCATTCGCCTCCAACAGTTTTAATATCTACAATAAAAGCATTGTTGTAATTGCTTTCAAGTCCATAATAAAACTCTAAAGCAGTTGCATTTGCAGATAGTTTATAGACTGGAGAAACTAATTCTCCGTAAACTGCAGAATATTCAAGCTGGTTGTAAAGCATCGTTGCAGAAGCATCTCCTGTATGATCTTTTTTAGGAAGACCTAAATTGGTATTATCAGGTTTAGCAACAGCCCTCCAAGGATAATTTTGATCACTTTGGTTTGAAACAAATCCTTTTGATCCAAATATTGAACCCGGAGTGACAGCCGAAAAAGTTTCTGCATCTAACTGTAACGGTTTCGCAATAACTTTAAAAGTTCCTTTAAGGCTTTCTATCTGAGTTTTTGGCTGTCCGTTTATAGATACTTTTACATTAATTTCATAATCTCCAGCTGCTAATTTTGGAAGACCATCTATTGTATAAACGATAGTTTGATATTGAAAAATCTGATCTTTTCTTTCTAACACAACTGGTTCACCAATAGCTTTGCCATTTTGTGAAATTTGATACTCAATCGTAGCTTTACTAACGGTAGCATAAGAAAAATTCTTTGCACTTATAAAAAATTGGTGGGACGGTGCGTCTTCATATACATTTTCGGCTACACTTAAATTAGACAGCTGTAAATAATCTGCTGTATCTTTAATTTTAATATTATCTACCGCAAAACCATTGGCAAACAATCCATTATCATCATGCACAAACGCTACAAGAACACAAGGTTTTCCTGCGTAAGGTGTTAAGTTCACATGATATTCTACCCAATTTGTGATATAAGACATTTTAAATACCTGTTCCCAGGTTTTACCTCCATCAGTACTTACTTTTACATAACCGTCAGAAACTCTTTGTCCGTCTCCAAAACCATCAAATGTTAAGTGTGCTTCTTTATAATTACTCAAATCAAATACTGGAGAAATTAACATATCATTTGATGCGTCGCAATTGCATTTGTCGTCATTACTGGCCATAAAATGTTCATGACCTTCTAAAAACCATCCCGGCGATCCTAAATCCTTACTTGTTCCGTATAGCCAGCCTGCGCTATTTTGGTTTTCAGTTGTTCTCCATCCTTTATATTGAGATGCATCTTCAAAATCCATTGTGTATGGAAGCACTGATACTTTCATATCTTCATTATTCCAATTATCGTAGCCCAATGTTACCGAATTATTTTCCGGTCTGGTATCCTGAGTCATATCTTCAGGAAAAACAGAAATCGTTACTGTATTTTTACCAATACTTTTTAGATTGATATTTGGAACAGAATACGTTAAAGTATCTCCATATTTAGTAAATACTAATGATGCTTTTTCATTTTTCGAAAAAACTTCATTTTTTGCATTATCAAGAATTTTTACTGTAACATTAACTTTTTCATTAGTTGTAACGAAATTATTAATGATCTTAGCATTTATAGTTATGTTGTCATTGTTAATAGTACAAGTGCCAGCGTCTACTTTTACATCTGTAACTTGTAAATCGTAAGGTGCATTACTTACACGAATATTGTCTACAAAAGCACCTAAAAAGTTACTGATGGTTTCGCTTGTGACTACACGAAAACGAATAGCAACTTTTTTACCCGAAAGTTCATTTAAGCGCATTGCATATGGTTTTTTATCCGTAATGTTATTAACACCACTAAACCATGGTCCGGATAATAAATCATTGTAATGCAATGTGTAAGGATAATCGATACCGGTAACTTTTTTCCAATTTTGACCTTTATCTTCAGAATATTCAACGATTAAACCGTCGTATCCTCCAGAAAACAAATGAATCATATCAAACTCAACATATGGAGAAGCAATATTAGTAAAATCAAATATTGGCGATTCTAATGTAAAATCAGCATTTGCAGGTATTTTTTCAGTATCTCCAAAAGTTACAGTTCCCCATAAATATTTCGATTTTGTATCTCTGAATGAGATAGAAGGGGTCTGCTGCCATACAAATTTTTTATTTGTAAGTATTGATCTTGAATACCAGCCTCCCGGTGTTCCTTCGAAATCCTGATAGTATGGAAATTGAGTTACAACCCCATTATAAACAGAATTTATAATACTGTTATTAGTTGTTATCGGGTCTTGAGCGTAGGTCACAAAAGCTTCATAATTATGCAAACCAACTACAGATAAATCGATATTATCTAAAGGGATTGTCATTTGTGAGTTTCCTTTAAAAGCTGCATCCAGTGTAATATCTTTCCAGATCGTATCATTTCCTGAAAGCGTATTTCGATATCCTACTTTTAACTGAGATCCTGCTGATATATCCTGACAGCCCAAATTATAAATAGTAACCGCTAATGGATGACTTGCAGATAATGCTTCTCCTGTATATGCCGGAAGATTTAATTCAACAACCTTAAGATCAAAATCTTTTTGCGCCGGAGGAACTATTAAATTTGAAACAAAAGAGATTCCGTCTTTTGGCCCAAACTCAGTTACAGGTTTAAAATCAAGTTTAACTTCTACATAATTTACTGTAGTTGCGCTTATGATATAAGGAAATTTATCCTGAATTTTTATAGTGGTTTCTTCACCAACTGCCAAATCCTTGTCGAAACTAATATTACCATTGTTGGTGTACTGTACATTATATCTTCCGCCAAATCCTAATGTCATTAATCTTAATTTGTAATTTAAGATTTCTTTTGCTTTAATTACAGTAGTTCCTGTGTTTTTAATGTTAATATAAAAAGGCTCATCTCCTTTTAGGGAACCACAATTAGCGACTGGTTTTTCAACTGAAACAATAGAGATTTGTTTATCTGCATAAGCAGCTCCAACACCAATTGCATACCAGGCATTAGTAACTTGTTTGTATTCTTCAGAGCCTAATCCGTACAAATCTTCGGCAACCATTAAAGTGGCCTGACGCATATCGCTAAAGTTTGAAGAAGGAGATAAATATTCTGTAAGTGTTATATAGGCAATTTTCTCTGCCTTAGCAAGACCAATAGCTTTGACATCATAACTATTGTTAAGATCATTTACTCCCTGGCCGCCTTCACTTAAAAGGTAATACCAATAATTTGTGATTCCGCTGTTCATGTGTACACCACCATTATCGTTACTAACGTTTGCCGGATTTGCCCAATTCACCCCGCCGTAAGTATCAGGCTGACCCTGTGCTTTTGGGTTAGACATATTTCTCATACTGCCGTGTGTGTACAATTCATTACCCAGCATCCAAATATCATCTTTCTTGTCTTTTCCAACATAAAATTCAACAGATACACCAAAGATATCACTGAAAGATTCATTCATAGCACCTGATTCTCCCTGGTAAATTAAACCTGCAGTAAAACGTGTTACACCGTGCGTTAATTCATGCGCCGTAATTCCTAAACCAACATAAGGTGTATCGTAACCGTCTCCAAATTGTGCCCAGCCACCTGTCCATGAAGCATTCTCGACATTAGTGCCTAAATGCGCCAGGCCAATAATTGTCATTCCTTTGTCATCGATACTATTTCGGTTAAATTTTTCGCCATAATATTCTATAGTTTTTTGCATACCCCAATGGATATCCATAGCAACCTCATCATGACTTTGATTGTGTAAATCATTCCAAATATTATCTTCATCAATAAAATCAGTAATTACTTCATCAGACGCCTGATCCGCATGATTCATGTTCATCGTATACATAGGAACATTGTATTTCCCCTGTAATCCTTCTAATCTAAATCCGTCAGCATATTGTTTGGTATTAAAACTTACTTCGCCGGAATATCTTGATTTACCTTTACCCAAACTTTGTCCTGTAAAATCAGCATCGCTGCTTAGGTTGATCGTAAGAATTATTTTTCCCGTATTTGCATCTACATAAATCGTCTGGCTCGATTGCGGATTGGTCGCAAAAATATCATATTTCCATGCTAGGTAATATTCCTTTAATTCAGAAGAAAAATTAGGACCAACATATACCAATTCACCTTGTGGTTTTGCACTTATTTTTTTATCCAGTAAAGCACCTAATTTTTTACTTTCCCAAATATATTGTTTCGCATTTACTTTTTTAAGTGCATATTCTAAACCTGCTGCAGCATTTATTTTATAAGTACTGCTTACAGAAAGTTTTTTAGCTGTATAACCAAAAGCATCAATCTTTGTTTTATTTTCTCTAACCTTATAAATTGCGCCTTCAACAGGAACACCATTATGCATTTGCTGATAAGTAGCCAGCGTTCTGCCATGATTGTCAGAAATTGATTTCAATTGCATTTTATCTGATTGAGATAACTCAAAATCTCCTTTTTTGACTTCGAATATATTTTTCGCCGTTAAGTTTGAAGATTTGGCAAAAGATCTCACTTTTGTACTAACCGAATCTTGCGGGTTTGTTTTCTCAGCGGTAATTTGTTTTTGTCCGGACAATTGCTGGCTTTGCTGTAATTGTTTGGTTACTGCATCACTTTCTGCCGCAGAAAGCGCTTTGCCGCTTACCTTTTCTTCTTTCTGAGTAAAAAGATTATTGACAGCATTATTCTGATTGAAATTTGGATCGTTCGTTTTCTTAGAAACTTGATCTTTTGTCTGACTGGCGACTGGCGATTCTATTGCCATTTTCGCACCAGTCGGTTTTATGTTTTGAAAAGGTGACTGAGCCATTCCGACGGAACAGACAAAGAAACCTAACAAAACAAACAAATACTTGGTTTTGAAGTAAATTTGATTCATTTCTTTTAAATTTAAAATTAATATTATGGTTTTCTGGTTTATAATTGTGCTTTCATGGTTATAGCAAAAGCCATAAAAGCATTTTCTAAAAATCAATTCGGAGGTTGATTTTCAGGATTATCTTTTGTTATTTTTTGCAGAATCTTTAAGAGGATTTTCTTTTTTGTTTTTGTTTCTTCCAAAAGCTCTTCCAAACTTTTAGGAGATTTAATTTTCTTCTTCCTGTCCATTTTAATTTATTTACATCGACTTGGTAAATGTAGAATGGAGGTATCTGTTTTTAAAAAAAAGGAGTATTCAAAAAACACTCTGAAGCAAAAAAATGCCACTTAGAAACCACTCAAAAAAAAATAAACCAAACAAAATCAGGTGATTAGTTTGGTTTATTTTTTAAATTTATTTCAGTTAAAATGTATTGAGATAAGTGGAGAGATTTACTTTTTCATTGGTCAAATCGAATTTTTTGCGAAGTCTGGTTCGTGCATTTTCGATTGCTTTAAAAGATTGACCGGTAATTTGAGAAATTTCTTTTGTCGTTAAGTCCAAATATAACAGTGCACAAAGTCGGCGGTCTTTTGGAGTAAGCGAAGGATAATCAGTTTTTAATTTATCAAAAAAGGATTGATGAACCTGCTCAAAACTTATTTCAAATTCTTGCCAGATATCGGTATTCAAATTCTTTTCGAGACGCTTTAAAACTATATCAATAGCCTGCTGCATTTCTTTATTTATGGTTTTGAGTTTAATTTGTTTAAGGTCTGTCAGGATTTCACTAATACTATCTGTACGATGTATTTCTGACATTGCTTTTCCTATCAGAACCATGTTTTTCGCTTTCAGGTTCTCTTTCAAATCCTGCATTTTTGTTTTTAATTTCTCTTGTTCCAGCTGATTTTTAATATTTTTATTTCGGTATTTTATAACTAAAATAATTAGGATCAATATACCTACAACCAGAATTAATCCAACTACATAGTACTTAAATCGTTTCTTTTGTTCAAGAAGTGTTTTTATTTGGGTCCGAACTTTATAATCCTGTTCCAGTTTTATTCTTTCTATGTTTACCGCTTTTTCTTCGACATTTATACTGTCGTTGATGGTATTATATTTTTCAAAATAATAAACTGCATTTTTATAATCCTGTTTCCTAACATATACCTGATACAGTATTTTGTTCAAATTTAAACCTGAATAACTATAGACATTCTCTTTGCATAATTCTAATGCCTTTTTCGCATTTACAATTACGGCATCGTACTTTTTTTCTTTTAAATTATATTCAGAAAAAGACTCATAGACAAATGCTTCTACTATATTATTAACGCCTTTATTTACTAAAGAAAAAGCTTGATCAAAATAATAGTCGGCATTTTTATTCTCTTTTTTTAACGCATACGCGCGTGCTAAATTAGTACAAACATTGACCTTTAAGTCATTGTTATTTATAGTCTTATTTATCACATAAGCCTTTTGATAATAGTATAAGGAAGAATCTAAATTTTTCTTTAGATATAGCGTGCCGATATTGTTTAATATTTTTATAAGCTTTACAGGATCATTTTTAGATTGTTGGTATTGATATACATTCAAGAAATATTGTAATGCTTTTTCTTTGTTGTTTCCTACAGCATAAATAATCGCCAGATTGTTTTCTAATTTGGCTACTTCATCAATGTTTCCGTTATTTTTATATATATCATACCCCTTTAAATAATATTTTAAAGCAATATCCAATACATCTTTTGAATTGTACATTTTGCCTGTTGTAATGTAAACCTGAGCCAAAGTAAGTTCTGAATCTTTTGTTTTTTTTGCTTCGGCTTCAGCTAATTCAATGTATTTTATGGCTCTGTCCCAATCGGTTTTTTGTAATCGCAGGGCAATTTCACGGCACAGGTCAACTTTTTTCTGATGATCGTTTATACTATTAAAACTATCAATCAGTTCTTTTGTTGACTGCGCATGCGTGCTAAAAGAAAGAATAAGAAAGAATAAGGATAATAATCGCGTCATCATAATGAATAATCTAAGAAAAACGTCAAATTTATGCAAAAAACAAGGATTTATAATACATAACCACCAAAAGAGAAGTGTCAATTAGTGTTAAATTTGAAATGATTACTCTTAAAACTGATATTTCGCGTTTAAAGTATATTCATAGTATCAACTTCCATAAAAAAACCTGTAAATCATTAATTTACAGGTTCTGTATAATTTATTCTTTTTTGAAATTAATCTACAATGGAAGATAAATATTGAATTTTGCTCCCTGCATGGGTTCGCTTGAAGCGGTAATAGAACCATTATGATTTTCAACGATTTTTTTGACAATAGCAAGACCAATTCCGGTTCCTTCGTAAACATCCCTTCCGTGTAATTTTTGAAATACACCGAATATTTTTTCATTATATTGTGATTCAAAACCTATTCCATTGTCGTAAAAACAAATATGACAGTATTTATCTTTGCCGGATAATTTTTCTTTCTCTAATTCTTTTTCATCTGCAATCCGGCTGCTGATAGCAATATGCAGCGGTTCTTCTTTTTTGGCAAATTTAATAGAGTTGCTCACCAGATTCTCCATAAGCTGTATAAACTGAAAAGGAATAATATTTATCGTTCCATGAAAATTTGTCTCGATTACCACATTTTTTTCCAGAATATTTTCCTTTAGAGCCTCTTTTACATCAGCAACAATCAGGTTCAAATCAGTATTTTCAAACTTTCTGTCAATAATATTGGTGCGTGAAAATGTCAGAAGACTGTTTATAAGTTCCCGCATTCTTTTGGTCGAATATAATATTCTGTCAAATTTCTGTTTTCCGTCTTCAGATAAATTCGCATATTCATTTGTCAATAATAAATTCGCATAAGTTTGTATTTTACGCAAAGGTTCCTGAAGATCATGGCTTGAAATATACGTGAAGGCATCAAGTTCTTTATTTTTGTTTTTGAGTTCTTCTGCGTGTTTTTCGATTGCCGCATATTGAGACGCCAATGTCGCATTGGTTTTCAAAATAATCTCGTTTAATGCATTTGTTTCTTCTTCCTTAATACGCAATTCAACATTTTTTTTGTAAAGCTCTGTAAAAACCAAAACTTTGGCCTGCAAAATTTCTCTAGACAAAGGCTTAATCATATAATCTACGGCTCCGGACTGATATCCTTTAAAGATATATTCAGTCGTATTCATATTGGCTGTCAGGAAAATAATTGGAACATGTTTTAGTTTATCACTTTGGCGAATCAATTCGGCTGTTTCAAAACCATCCATCATCGGCATTTGCACATCCATTAAAATGATGGCAAAATCCTGGTTTTTTAACAAAATTCTAAGTGCATCTTTTCCGGAAGACGCTTCAACAAATTGATAACCGCGATCAGCTAAAATGACTTGTAATGATAACAAATTTTCTTTTTTGTCATCAACAAGTAAAATTTTAATAGGATGCTCTACAATTTTCTTTTCCATCGAATATTCAAATTATTATTTTAGCCAAACACGCATTAAGGACGATAATTGTTCCACATTTACAGGTTTTGTCATATAATCAGATGCTCCTGATTCTATACAACGCTGTCTGTCCCCCTTCATTGCTTTTGCCGTAACTGCAATGATAGTAAGGTCTTTATGTTTAGCATCGCTTCTAATATTTTTCATGGTTTCATACCCATCCATTTCCGGCATCATAATATCCATCAAAACAATGTCAATATCTTTATCTGAATTTAATAAATTAATTGCTTCCTGACCACTTTCTGCACTAATAACATTTAAACCATAACGTTCTAAAGCAGTTGTAAGTGCAAATAAATTTCGAACATCATCATCTACCAGCAATACTTTTTTACCCAGCAATACATCTTCCTGCAAATAAAACGATTCAATTCTTTCTTTCATTTCATCAGGAAGTTCTTTATGAACCCTGTGCATAAAAAGAGCCGTCTGATCGACCAATTCATCAAGAGAGTTTAAAGATTTGGTAATAATACTATGTGCAAATCTATTTAATCTGGCTCGTTGTTTTTTGTTCACATCTCCTGCCGAATGTATAATAAGCGCCGTTTCCTGACCTGTAATACTGTTTTCGAGATCACTCAAAAGATCAAGACCGTCTGCATCCGGAAGTACGAGGTCTAAGATAATACAATCGAATGAATTTTCACGAAGTAATGTAACAGCTTCCTGAGCGTTTGAAGCGGTAAAAACACGAATATCAGAACCATTTACTGCTTCTAAAATTCTATTTAAATCAGATTCATTATCATCGACAATTAAAAGATTTTTGGCTTTTTTATTTTTAAAATCATGAATATCATTGAATAAAGAAGTCAAAGATTCATTTTTTACGGGTTTAAGCAAAAAGTTTCTTGCACCACGTTTTAATCCCTTATTTCTCTCGTCTTCACCGGAAATAATATAAACCGGAATATGACGTAAATTAAAATCAGTTTTTAATCGGTCCAGAATTTTCCAGCCGCTTGTATCCGGCATATTAAGATCCATTGTAATGGCGTGCGGATGAAACTGATTTATAAAATCAATTACATCATTTCCTTTTGTCGTTACGATGGCTTTAATATCATGAAGATGGGCCTGGTCCAGCATAATTTTGGCAAAAATCAGATTATCCTCAGCAATCAGCAAGACTTTATCTTCCGGTTTAATATCTGTTCTGTCATCGCCAACTTCGTCAACAAAGAACAAATCGATATCAGATCTGTTAAATTTCTCGGCAGGCAATGATCTTATTTTTCCTTTTACATCTATTTCTTCCGTTATCTCAATATTCTCAATACTCGAAATATCAACATATTGTAAAGGAAGGAAGAGTGTAAATTTACTTCCTATATTGGTTTCACTTTCCAATTCGATACTTCCTCCTAATAAATCAGAGAGACCGCGGCTAATTGATAATCCCAATCCTGTTCCGCCATATTTACGGCTCGTTGAACCTTCGGCCTGTTGGAAAGCTTCGAATATAATATTTTGTTTTTCTTTTGAGATACCAATTCCTGTATCCGAAATTTCAAAAGCAACAACGGCTTCAGCCATTTCAAGATTGTTATTTTTGGTTTTCCAATTGTTATCTGCTTTATATATTTTAAATAAAACTTCTCCTTTTTCTGTAAATTTAAAAGAATTCGACAACAAGTTTTTCAGAATTTGATTCAGCCTTTGGGAATCCGTTTCCATAAGTTCCGGAAGATTTTCATCCATCTCAATTTTGAAACGAAGATGTTTTGCTGCCGAAATTGGATTGAAAGTAGACTCAACAAATCGGCTGATTTCTGCAAAACTAATCGGATTGTATTCAACAGAAATATAACCGGATTCAATTTTAGAAAGATCCAGAATATCATTAATCAGCTGAATTAAGTCATCCCCGCAGGAATTGATCGTTTTAGCAAATTGAATTTGTTGTTCGGATAGATTTCCATCGCGATTGGCAATTAATTCATTAGCCAAAATCTGCAAACTGTTCAGCGGAGTTCTCAACTCATGCGACATATTCGCCAGGAATTCCGATTTATATTTTGAGGTTAAAGTCAACTGATCTGCTTTTTCTTCCAAAGCTTTTCTCGCAACCTCAACTTCCTGGTTTTTAAGTTCCACTTCTTCTTTTTGATTCGCTAATAAGAATGCTTTTTCTTCTAATTCCTCATTCGTATTTTTCAAAACTTCCTGCTGACTTTTTAACTCTCCTGCCAACGATTGTGATTGTACCAATAATTCCTCAGTTCTTGAATTCGATTCGATCGTATTCAATACAATTCCGATACTTTCTGTTAATCCTTCAAGGAAATCCAAGTGCGTCTGACTGAAAGTATCTAAAGAAGCCAATTCAATAACCGCTTTCAATTGTCCTTCAAAAAGTACCGGTAAAATGATCACATCTTTTGGTTTGGCATCTCCCAAACCTGAATTAATCCTGATATAATCTTTAGGAACATTACTTAGCAAAATTCTTTCTTTTTCTACAGCAACTTGTCCAATAAGTCCTTCTCCCATTGCATATTGCGTTGGCGAATTTTTTCTTTTGATATAAGCGTAAGAAGCGATCAGATTCAATTTCGAATCCATAAACTGCTCATCTTCCTGTAATATATAAAAAAGTCCGTGTTGCGCCGTTACAACCGTTGCAAGCTCAGAAAGTATTTTTTTTGTAACCGAATTCAATTCTTTTTGTCCCTGAAGCATTTGGGTAAATTTAGCCAAATTTGATTTCAGCCAGTCTTGTTCCTGATTTCTTAAAGTTGTTGCTTTCAGGTTCGAAATCATCTGGTTGATGGTATCTTTCAAGGCTTCAACCTCACCTTTTGCTTCAACACCAATAGTTCGCGTTAAATCTCCCTGCGTTACCGCCGAAGCCACCTCAGAAATCGCACGTACCTGCGTCGTTAAATTCGCCGCAAGCTGATTTACGTTTTCAGTCAAGTTTTTCCACGTTCCAGATGCTCCCGGAACGTTTGCCTGACCTCCCAGTTTTCCTTCTGCTCCAACCTCACGCGCCACCGTTGTTACCTGATCAGAGAAGGTTGCCAGCGTATCAATCATTTCGTTGATTGTATCTGTTAATTGGGCAACTTCCCCTTTGGCATCAATCGATAATTTTTGTTTTAGATTTCCTTTTGCTACGGATGTTACAACTTTTGCGATTCCACGAACCTGCGACGTTAAATTCGAAGCCATCAGGTTAACCGAATCGGTTAAATCTTTCCAGGTTCCGGCAACACCTTTTACTTCAGATTGTCCTCCCAGTTTTCCTTCGGTACCAACCTCACGCGCCACACGAGTTACCTCGGATGCGAACGAATTCAGCTGTTCCACCATTGTATTAAAGGTGTTTTTCAAATCCAGAATTTCCCCTTTTACGTCAACCGTAATTGGTTTCGAAAGGTCACCATTTGCCACGGCTTTTGTTACCTCGGCAATATTACGTACCTGATCCGTCAGGTTTGATGCCATTTGATTCACCGAATCCGTTAAATCTTTCCAGGTTCCCGCAACTCCGGGAACGAATGCTTGTCCGCCCAGTTTTCCGTCTGTACCCACCTCACGCGCCACACGAGTTACCTCTGATGCGAAGGCACGAAGCTGATCCACCATTGTATTTACAGTTTCTTTCAATTGAAGGATTTCTCCACGAACGTCGGCAGTAATTTTCTTGGACATATCCCCGTTTGCAACGGCAATCGTCACCTCGGCAATATTACGTACCTGCGTCGTTAAATTACCCGCCATTTGATTAACTGAATCTGTTAAATCTTTCCACGTTCCGGCAACTCCCGGTACATTTGCCTGACCTCCCAATTTTCCTTCGGTACCAACCTCACGCGCCACACGAGTTACTTCAGATGCAAATTCACGAAGCTGGTCCACCATCGTATTCAGGGTTTCTTTTAATTGAAGAATTTCTCCGCGAACGTCAACAGTAATTTTTCGGGACATATCGCCATTTGCTACCGCAATCGCCACATCGGCAATATTACGTACCTGAGCGGTTAAGTTACCTGCCATCTGATTAACGGAATCTGTTAAATCTTTCCAAGTTCCTGCAACTCCCGGTACATTCGCCTGACCTCCCAGTTTTCCTTCTGTTCCAACTTCTCGGGAAACCCTTGTTACCTCCGAGGCAAAACCTCGAAGCTGATCCACCATCGTATTAATCGTATTTTTTAACTCTAAAATTTCTCCTTTTACGTCAACGGTAATCTGGAGCGATAAATCGCCTTTTGCTACCGCCGTTGTAACTTCGGCAATATTACGTACTTGTCCGGTTAAGTTAGAAGCCATCTGGTTAACCGAATCTGTTAAATCTTTCCAGGTTCCTCCAACACCTTCTACCTGCGCCTGACCTCCCAGTTTTCCTTCGGTACCAACCTCACGCGCCACACGAGTTACCTCGGATGCAAAAGAGTTCAGCTGTCCCACCATCGTATTAATGGTGTTTTTAAGTTCCAGGATTTCTCCTTTTGTATCTACTGTAATCTGGCGCGATAAATCTCCTTTTGCTACTGCCGTTGTTACCTCGGCAATATTACGTACCTGACCGGTTAAATTCGATGCCATTTGGTTAACCGAATCCGTTAAATCTTTCCAGGTTCCTCCAACACCTTTTACTTTTGCCTGACCTCCCAATTTTCCTTCTGTTCCAACTTCAAGTGCTACACGCGTTACCTCAGATGAAAATGAGTTCAGCTGATCCACCATCGTATTAATGGTTTTCTTTAGCTCAAGAATTTCTCCTTCGGCTACAGCCGTAATCTTTTTAGACAAATCTCCATTTGCTACCGCGGTTGTTACCTCGGCAATATTACGTACCTGACCCGTTAAATTCGATGCCATCTGGTTCACGGAATCGGTTAAATCTTTCCAGGTTCCTCCAACACCTTTTACTTTTGCCTGACCTCCCAGTTTTCCTTCTGAACCTACCTCACGCGCCACACGAGTTACCTCGGCACCAAAGGAGTTCAGCTGATCCACCATGGTATTAATCGTATTTTTAAGTTCGAGGATTTCTCCTGCAACGTTTACTGTAATTTTTTTAGATAAATCGCCTTTTGCCACGGCTGTTGTAACCTCGGCAATATTACGCACCTGACCTGTTAAATTCGATGCCATTTGATTTACGGAATCGGTCAAATCTTTCCAAACTCCACCTACACCTCGTACTCTCGCCTGACCTCCCAGTTTTCCTTCAGATCCTACCTCAACGGCCACACGCGTAACTTCCGAAGAAAAAGAGTTTAGCTGATCCACCATCGTATTAATGGTATTTTTCAGCTCCAGGATTTCTCCTTTTACGTCAACGGTAATTTTTTTAGATAAATCTCCTTTTGCTACCGCCGTTGTTACATCGGCAATATTACGTACCTGACCCGTTAAATTCGATGCCATCTGGTTCACCGAATCTGTTAAATCTTTCCAGGTTCCCCCAACACCTTTTACCTGCGCCTGACCTCCCAGTTTTCCTTCTGTTCCAACCTCACGCGCCACACGGGTAACCTCAGATGAAAATGAATTCAGCTGATCCACCATCGTATTAATGGTATTTTTTAGCTCCAGGATTTCTCCTTTTACGTCAACGGTAATTTTTTTAGATAAATCTCCTTTTGCTACCGCCGTAGTTACATCGGCAATATTACGAACCTGGCCTGTTAAATTCGATGCCATTTTATTTACAGAGTCGGTCAAATCTTTCCAAACACCACCAACGCCTCGCACTTTTGCCTGACCTCCCAATTTACCTTCTGTACCTACCTCACGCGCTACACGGGTAACCTCCATAGAAAACAAATTCAGCTGTTTTACCATTCCGTTTACCTCTTTTGCAATTCTCAAAAACTCTCCCTGAAGTGGGTTTCCTTCAATAGAAAGCGGCATTTCCTGTGATAGATTTCCTTTTGCAACCGATGTAATTACGTGCGCAATTTCAATTGTTGGATGCACCAGATCCGAAATTAATGTATTAACAGAGTCAACACAAGAACTCCACGATCCTCTTGCACCATCCAGGGCTACCCTATTGGTCAGTTTTCCTTGTTTACCAATGCTTTTCCCTACTTTTTGAAACTCAAAAACCATACGTTCGTTGAGATCAATAATTTCGTTTAATGTGTCGCAGATTGATCTTTTTATACCATTCTGATCCGTTGGAAAACGCTGTGTAAAATTTCCGTTTTTAACCTTTAGCAAAATCTTTAGAAATTCGGCATCACTTAAAATAGATTCTTCTGCATCAGCTTTTTTTCTTTTGGATCTTGACGGATTTTCTGCTGCAACTATCGGAAGCGCAAGGATCGCTTCAGTTTCAGCCGTTTTTATTTCTTTTATTTTTTTCATATTCCCAATTCTTTATCGAATGATTAAAAAAATCTGACATTTTATTTTTTATCTTTTTTAGCGAAAGAGAAACGCTTTATGTATTTTCATCAAGCAATATTTTCCGCAAATGAAACTGAACAAAAGCATCCATAGAATCTGGTCTTTTTGTATTTTCAGTATAATTCAGCGGTTTTATAATATAGCCTGATATTCCTAATTGTTCGGCTTCTAATCTGTCATTTCCTTCTGATGAAGTGGTCATGATAAAAACTCTTAAATGTTTTAGGTCTTTGTCTTCCCGCATGATTTTCAAAAACTCTATTCCGTTCATTTTTGGCATATTCAAATCTAAAAGAATAACATCCGGCACCAAATTAACGTGCGGATCCCTTAAAATCCTTAAAGCTTCAATACCATTATAAGCGGTATGAAGCTCGTATTCGCTTTCTATTTTTTTTAAAGATCGCTCCACACTAATAATGTCGAGCTCATCGTCTTCTACTAGTAAAATGGTTGGTTTTTTCATTCTTAACTATTTCTCCATGTAAAAATGAATTCGGCGCCTTTGCCCAATTCAGATTTAACAATTATACTTTCATCCCGGTCATCAATTATTTTTTTTACAATTGCCAGTCCAACTCCCGTACTTTCCTGTTCGTTTTGTTCGCGAAGTGTCTGAAATATTTCAAATATCTTTTGATGGTATTCAACTGCGATTCCGATTCCGGTATCTTTTACAGAAAACTCATAAAATGACGGGAATGTTCTACAGCTAATCTGAATTATGCCATTCCCGACTGGTGTATATTTTACGGCATTGCTGATTAAATTGGCAAAAACCTGTTCGAGTTTTATACGTTCTGTATATAAATCCGGAAGATTGCCAATTTCCAATCTGAAGTTCCGGGGAACAATTGAATCTGCAATTTCGCGAACCAATGCGTTTGTATTAATATTTTCCGGAGAAGCCTTCAGATTCAATCTCGCATAATCCAATAAACCATTTATAAGGGCTTCCATTCGCCTGGTTTTTTGCGGAATAATCGCAAGATATTTTTTTAGCTGTGGCGAAAGTTCGTCTTCATGATCTTCTTCAATCCAGCTTACTACATTATGAATGCCTCGTATTGGCGCTTTAAGATCGTGCGAAACCACATAAGCAAACTTGTTTAATTCGTCATTTCTATTCTTGAGTTCATGAATGTTTTTATCTAATTTGCTCGACATGGTGTTAAGCGAAACTGTTAATGCTGTGAGTTCATCATTACGGGTATCTTTTACTTTTGTGAAATTTCCTTTCGAAATATTTTCGGCCAGACGCACCATAGATGTAATTCTTCTGTTGGTAATGAACATAATAAATATCGTACTCAAAACACCTACTATAACAGTCATTGTGAGAAATATTGCCGAAAAAGTACGTGCGTATTTCAAAGAGGTAAGCAAGGCATCAGTATGGTGTTTTCGCATTTTATACTCGATTCTGTCAAACCTTAAAAATTTGCTGGCTATTTCATCATTGATTTTTTTTCCAACATGCTTTTTCAAAGAATTTTCAAAAAGATTCTGATACAATCGAGGTTTATCTTTTCTTGTTTTTATTAATTCTTCTGAATATTTAAGCCAATTGCTGTGAAGTATATTAATAGAATCTAAAATGGATCGCTGTACATTATCATCGCCAATTCGGATTTGCTCCTCTTTGATTAAAATCGGAACATAATTGATTCCTTTAAAATAAGAAGCCAGAAAAGTATGGTCGTCTGTAAGGAGATAACCCCGAAAAGCGCTCTGCATTTCGATAATTGCTTTATGGGTTTTATTAGAATTACGGATAATTTCTTCGGATCTGGCAAGAAACTGTGTATTGCGATATACCTTATTCGACAACATATAATTTGTATATGAGTCTGCAACAGACAACAATATTACCAAAGTAAATGCTACAAGTATTTGAGTAGATAATTTCATTTACTTAAATTAAACATCCATTTCATATTGCGTAATTATATTTATAAAAAATCTTTTCGGATAATAGATAAATCTGAAAAATTATAGCCCGCAATACATTTAATATGCAAAAGTATATTGACTTAAAATTTTCTTTAAGTCATTAAAGTTATTTGGTTTTGAAATAAAATCCTGCGCACCATGAGCTTTTGCTTCGCGAATGATATCGTCGAGCTGTGAAGTCGAAAAAATAATAACAGGAATCTCTTTCAATTTATCCTCTTTTTTAATTTCTGTTAAAAATTCAAGTCCTGACATAATGGGCATATTTAAATCAAGAAAAATAACATCGGGTTCAATTTCTCTTTTCATCAGTTTACGCAAGGCTTCGACCGGATTATAAATGGCCGTATAAGCAGCTGTAGAAACAGCTTCTAATGCTTCCATAAATAATTCGCAATCATCAGAATCATCATCAATTTGTAGTATATTCTTAAAAGTCATTTTGCTTATTTTATAATTCTTCGGTGCTTAAATGATAATTTCCCAGTTTAAAACTTCTCATAATCAATTCTTTAAGGAATCTTGACTTTACAAGGATATTTTATTAAATAATTTAAAGACTAATAGTTTTAAAAAATAGACTTTAATGTCACTATCAAATATACCATTTTAATTAGTAACATATTAGAAATTCAAATTGAAATTCACATATCAAAAGAACAAAAAATCATTATTATTGTCAAATACCAATCAAATAAGCAATAACAATTAAAAATTACAAAAAACCTGAGCGTTCCGTGCGCCAGCAAATATTATGTTTTATAATTTTTAGTTTCTTATATAATATTCGGCAAAATTTATAAAATTCACATGTGGATTTGCATTTTGGTTTTGAAATATTTTCAGATTAAACAGTATTTGAATTATGGAATACTTGAATAAAGGAGCTTTATAAAAACATAAACCCCCGATAATTCAGGGGTTATGTTAGATTTTTTAAATCAAATAAATTTACATCATAGTATTGATACGAATACTTGCTTTGATAAGTGCCAAAGCAGAAATTTTTGAGATATGAATATCTTTTGGCTGGTGATGTGAATTCTGACTTACGAGTTTTACAAATTCTTTGCCCTGATCTGATTTCTGCACATATTTTACTGTAATATATTCTTCCCAGTCATTCAATTTTACACTTAGCAGATACATTTCTCCAAAAAAGATATTTTCAAATTCTGTTTCCTTATACAAAATTATATCTCCGGATTTAAGCAACGGATACATACTATCTCCGGTTACAGAAATTGCCCCGTCGCATTTTGGCAGGTTTGGAATTTTAATGGTATCCAGAATTCTTTGCGGTTTTCCGCTGCTAAATAATTCTTTTAAGCCGGCAACAGCTTCTAAATCGTATAATGGTATTTCCTGGCTTAAATGCAGGGAGTCCATCGTTTTTCGGTCATTATTCATAATAACAATATCAGTTGTGTTTTCTTTTAACATTGGTCCGTTTCCCGTCAGTAACCACTCGGAATTAACCTCTGGATAATAGTTTAATATTTTACACGCCTTGTCCGTACCCATATTACTGCTATTATCTAAAAACTTATTAGAAAACCCTAAATCATTACAGAACTTATACTTCGTAATCCCTTTATAATCAAGGTATTCTTTCATTCTTTCTGTTGAACCCATAAGAAGATGTAATTTTTTACGTTAATTATTTGTTTTGATGTATTATTTTACATTATATTTGCAAAGTAAAGAAATAAAAGCAACAAAGTCAAATATTTCGACACAAAATTCAATGTAGTAATATATTAACCTAAAAACAGGTAAAAATAACTACAAACTGAGAAGACACATTAAAACAAAAACCACATATTAATCCTAATCATATAAAATGAAAACTGATCAAATTGAAGAAAAAATCCGGGAACTGGAAAACTGGCTGATTGAAAATCCAAACAGTGCCGAAAGAAATTTAATAGAGTCTGATATAAAAAATTTAAGAACCATTTTAGAAAAGAAATCATGAGTAAAAAACAAATCGAAGAACGCATTGCCTTATTATATTTTGCATTGCAATTTTGTTCTGAAAAAACAAGAACATTCACAGCAGGAGAAAGAATCTGCATTAATCAGGAACGTTTTCAATGGATGCACATTCTGGAGGACGAAACGGCTTCACCAAGACCGGTTTCATCAATAATCGAAAACAAAATAAAAGAGGTTTCAAGACTTGCACTTTTGCTGAATTTTAAACCTTATTACGAAGATCCATTAAAAGAATTAACCGAAGTAGCCTAATAAAAACTTTAAAACCACAAAAATTATGAACGCAACAGTTACAAATATCCACCCAAAAACTATTGATTTATCTCAATTTTCGGCACAACAATTAAAAGAAGCGCTGACGCGAATAGAAAATAAAAAAAATGAAGAAAGAGATGCGTACAAAAAACTTGTAGCAGAAACAATTCCGAAAGCACTTTTAAAACTGCACAAAACTTCTGAAATGATTAGTAATGTAAAGACCGAAACATTTCAGCTTTTTGAAACTATCCTGGATTTAAAAAATCAGGTTTATGGTTTTAAAGAGAAACAAATGTCGCACACTTTTTCTAATGAAAAGGAAGAAATTACAATTGGATATCGCATTAATGAAGGTTGGGATGATACTGTAACTATTGGAATTGAAAAAGTTCAGAATTATATTGCATCGCTTTCTACAAGCAAAGAAACGGCTTCGCTGGTTAAAATTGTTTTTAATCTTCTTAAAAAAGATGCAAAAGGAAACCTAAAAGGCTCAAGAGTTCTGGAATTGCAAAAACTAACCAAGGAATTCAACAATGAAGAGTTTACTGATGGTGTCGAAATTATTGCTTCATCTTTTAAACCTGTACGCTCGAGCTGGTTTATTGAAGCTTGTTTGATTAATGAAAACGGAACCAAAACTAATATTCCGTTATCGATGTCATCAGTTGATTTTTTACACGGATATGCTTTTAATTTCTTTAACCAGCAAAATGAACAGATACATGCAGCCTAATAATGACATTTACGCATCGGTGCTTTTGGCTATTTTGCTAATTGCTACCAATTTAAAGCCAATTATTATATTTCAGGAATGGCTTAATTTTAAAATAAACACAACCTTTAAACAGTACAAAAATGAGCGTAAGAATAAAACCAATAACGGATCATGAAAGTTATGAAGTAAACGATCATAAGGTATTTAAGGATACGCTTGGAAACTGGAATTGCCAGAATGATTTATCATCAAAGGAGCGCCAGGCTTTTAATCAATATGAAAATATTGTTATTAAAAATCCAAGATTTAAAAAGCATACCCAAGCTACTTACAAAGGTTAATTCACTTTCAGAACATCAGCTCATAAACATACAGATCCCGATGGTTCCTGTTTTATTCGATTAATAACAGGAACCAGAAAACGGGCATTTTTTGCCTCGTCTAAATAACATTATACTATTTAAAAAACATACTTTTTTCCTCTTTTCCATCTTTATTTATCCATCATATTTATCCCATATCATCATGTCTATATCAACCAACAGAAGCCTCGGAGTTCAAAAAAATAAATTATTACGTTATAAACTTATCAAAGATTTATATCAAAAACATAAAACAGAAGACATTCCTACAACGGTTGTCTGGCGCAAATATGTATATCCTGTTTATCCAATATCACGAACAACTTTGTATGAAATTCTTTGTACATCTGTAACTTCGGAACTTAAAAAAATCGAAGAGCAAATGATTAAATCTTAGAAGAAGATTTAACTCCATAATTTATTAATCATCAACATTATTATTTAGGAATATGGTATTCCATTTTGATTCCATAAATCCTGTAAAAAAGCCTATAAACCTGAGTTTACAGGCTTTTTTATTCAAGGGTAAATACTATTGAATATTCAATCTTAAAGAGTAGCTGTTATTTTAATTTGATTAAACAAATTGTAATTATTTTCTTAAAATTAAAAGAATGTAATACAAAACTGAGCTGTTTTACTTGAAATTTTATTTTTATCTTTAAATAATCAGGTATTAATACTTAGTTCTTTTTTATGACATAATATCTACTTTTGAATGCCCCCTAATCCTTATTTTTAATAACATATTAGAACTAAATTATGATTTCAGATTTCTTTGAAACAAACAACTATTTTGTTGACAAAAAAAATAGTTTTCAGGAGCACTATAATGTATATAATGACAAGCGGGAACGCATTGGCAGAATTAAACAAAAACTGAGCATTGTTCAAAAAGTGCTGCGATTTACCATTACTAAAACATTGCTTCCTTTTTCGGTCGAAATTAGAAGTGCCAATGGCGGTTTAGAAGCTTTAATATCCAGAAAAGGTATTTTGCGCCCTGAAATTATAGTACAAGACGCTTCAGGAAAAAAAGTAGGTGCGATTAATCAGAAGTCCACTTTTTTTAAGCCTGAATTCAAAATTCTAAACGCATCAAATGAAGTTATTGCTGAAATATGTGATGTTTGGAAAAAATCTAATTTCATTATTAACGATTCTTTAGAAAACCAAATTGGCTCAATTGACCAAAAATGGACCGGATCTATGAAAAATGCTGTTAGATCTGCCAATAGCTATAATGTTAGCCTCATGAATAATTATTCGAATAATGAAGAAAAAATTGCGATTTTGTCTAGCGCAATTATTATAAATATGCTGTTTTTGAATTAGGACATCAGATAATTTATTCTAATAATCTATATAAAACCTGTAAGATCGCTGATTTTACAGGTTTTTTTATTCACAAATTTTCAAATTAAAAAAGCATATTTCATTATAAAAATAATACTACAAAATTATAATTGATGTAAATTTGCATTTGGATTCTTTAAAACGTGAAATCAGGAATCACTTTAAAAAATATCTTTACTTTAAATTTAATTCTTCATAATCGAAAGTATTATAAAAAAAATTAAATTTGGAATTCCCTAAATACGCTATTTACATTATGATTTTGCAAAGAAAATTTGGTTATCTGCTCCCTTTATTTTTGTCGCTTTTATTGGCGCAATTCAATTATTGCCAACAAACAAAACCGATAAAAAAAGAAAGTGCAGGAAGATTATTTAACGATACAACCGCAACCGACAGTGATTATTTAATGGCTATTGAAAAAGCCGGAGAGGTTATGGAATCTGCCTATAACGATACTGATTTTGACGGAAGTTCACATCATCTTTTTGGCGAAATTAAAAGAACGCAAAGCAAACTGGACTTAATTCTGGCCAGTTTAAAAGGGGCAAATCCTAATGTGCGTAATCAGCAAATGTATCGTATTGTTTTAAAAGAGATTCAACAAGAACTTGATGATCAAAACGTTGCTATTAATTCCCGAAACCTGAATCTTGAAAAAATTAAAAAAAGGGTTATTGATTTACGCAAAGACAAAACTTTAATAACTCTTTTAAGAGATACAATTCGCCGTAAACAATTCAAGAAAGAATTTGCGAATCTTAAATCGAGATATTTAAGCACAGATAGTCTGATGACCAAAAATCAGGGCATTTTAAATAATAAAAAACGATTAACGGTAGAAAGAAAAATTGCTGTCTCAAACGCGTTGCTTGCCGTAGAAGATAATCTGGAGAAATCCGGAATTAGCATGCTTAAAAAAGAATATCCTTCTTTATGGAGCATTAATGATTCTATCGCTCCAAAAACAGCCGATCATAATATTAAAGCAAAAGTACAAATTGAAGAAAGTGTTGCTGCTTATTATTTGAGTTACAGAGCGGGCGGATTAATCACTTTGCTCTTTTTTATGGGCCTTTTGGCGTGGTATATTTCGCGCAATATAAAGTACTTAAAAGATAATGGTCATTTTGAAAACCTTTCTCTTTTTAATTTCAAATATCTTAACAGAGGCGTAATATTACCTGTAATCGTAATTGGTCTTAATGTTGCCGTTGTGAGCAATTTGTATGCTCCGGCATTGTTTTTAGAATTTCTGCAGCTTATTTTATTGGGTGTTTTGACTTTTCTTTTCAAGGATAAATGGTCAAAAATTGCAATGCGCAACTGGATTATTCTTTTAGCACTATTCTTTGCGCTTTGTTTCATTGATTTGTTTGTTAGCGTAGGATTCCTGCAGCGTTGTGCTTTTATTGCGATAAATATTTTGGGTGTTTATTATGGTTTACGCCAAATAAAAAGCATAAAAGATCAGCTTTATATACAAGCTTTTTTTAAATGGGCGAATATTATTTTTATCGGATTTAATGGTTTAGCCATACTTTATAATCTTTTTGGAAGAGTTTCACTTTCAAACATGCTGAGTCTGACTGCTTTTATATCCCTTACGCAAATTGTTGCGCTTAGTGTATTATTAAAAATTATCTTAGAAGTTGTTCTTTTACAGATTTACACAACCCGAATTAAACGCGATATCGAAAAGATTTTTGATCACGAAAGTTTATCAGAGACCCTCAAAAAACCTTTCATAATCGTGATTAGTTATATGTGGCTGGTTGTTATTGCTTCTAACCTGAATATTTGGGAATCGCTTCGCAATTCTTTGAGTTCATTACTTACTCATCCTAATACTATTGGCAGCATTACTTTTACACTTGGTAATATTGCTCTGTTTTTTATTATCATCTGGATAGCGCATTTACTGCAAAATTATGTGGCATACTTTTTTGGAGAAATAGAGGATGAAAACGAAGAAAATATCAATAAAAGACAACATTCTAAATTACTTATAACACGATTAATTGTTTTAATTGTTGGATATCTTCTTGCTGTTACGGCTTCCGGAATGCCTCTGGACAAATTGAGTATTCTTTTAGGTGCTTTGGGAGTTGGTGTTGGACTTGGTCTGCAAAGTGTTGTAAACAATTTTGTTTCCGGAATTATTTTAATTTTTGATAAACCGATACAAATTGGAGATGTTATTGAAATTAGTTCCCAATCCGGCCGTGTAAAATCAATGGGGCTTCGTACTACTAAAATCAATGCGCCAAATGGTGCCGAAATCATTATTCCGAATGGGAATTTATTATCTCAAAATATTACAAACTGGACGTATACAGATAACTTTAAACTAGTAGAAATAACTTTTGAAGTTGAAGGAGATGTTTCGCCAAATGAGATTAATACGCTTGTAAATGAAACGCTTGAAAATCTTTCGTTAGTAAACAACGATAAAGCTTCGCAGATTTATTACAGTGCAATTTCCGACGGAAAATACAAACTGCTAATCAAATTCTGGTGCAGCATTTATCGTACAGAAGAAACGGTGAGTATGGCACGTCAGGAGCTTTTTAGTAATTTTAAAGCAAAAGGTTTAACTTTCTCTTCATAGAAAAATTAAAAAAAGCGATAACTATAAAATTATCGCTTTTTTATTATTTGCTGATTTTTGTTTTATCAATTTCGTCGATAAAAGGAATCGCATCCTGAATTTCGCTTCTTATTGCGACTTGCAAATATTGTTCTAACTGAATAAATTTGGCCGCATTTCGGGCACCAATTGCTTTTTTAGCCTTACCATAAGTTTTAGATAATAACTTATCTGAATCTATATTATTTTTCAGATTTGCTTCTGCTAATTCGGCAGCTTTTGCGTCATCGAGCGTTGCATAGCTATTTCCGTAATCATTTATTAATTGTATTTTTTTCTGGCTAAGCGCTTTTCTGTCAATTTCATATTGATCGTATACTTTTTGGAAAGCAGAAGCCTGTGGTTCTGATAAATTCATATATTCCCGTACCAAATCTGTTTTAGATTTTCCGTAAAGATCCTGAATAAGTGCAACTTCATCTTTTGTACTGGATTGAGCAAATAAATTTGTTGCTGTAAAAATCAGTAATAGAATTATTTTTTTCATGTTTTAATTTTTAGTTGAATAGAAAATTAATTTTAAAAGCTCTTGTTTATTTACTAAAATCATAACTTATAGAAGCACCCAAACCAAATTGATACGTTGACACATAATCTGTTACTCCAACTAACCCATAATAAGTCCAATAATAATCATCACCAACCGCAGCCGACATTGATTGTAAATACGCATGCAGATTAATTGATACCGGCGAATTGGTTTTTATTTTTACACCAGCTTTTATTTCCCAGGCAAAATAAGTTCCGTTCCCGCTTTGTGGAGTTTCAAGAATTGATACTCCTACACCAGCTCCCAGAAATGGCAATGCTTTTTGTGAACTCGATCCGAAATAATAATTATAATTTCCCAAAATATAATTTACCGCTCCTTTATCATCTCCAGCATTGATTTGGGCTCCTAATGGTCCGTAAAGTGGTAATTTTGTATCCAGTCTGTTATATTTTAATTCTACAGAACTATTTTCCATAAAAAAATATTCCAAACCTGCTCCGTATTCAAAGCCATCTTCTACATAACCATATGCATTATCATATTCTACTTTGTCTGAAAAGGTATAACCTCCATATAAATTAAGTAAAAATGATTTTGAGCTTTGGGCAGAAACTGCCAGCGAAAAGAAAAAAACAACAAATAATAAAGGATACTTTTTCATAATTTTAAGTTTTAATTGATTTGCAATAGGGTTTCAGAGTTACCGCATCAAGACATCAATAATTTGTTTGTATTGATGTCTATAATATTGAATTCTCTTTTTAATTCCCTCAAAACTATAAATTATAGCATTTATAAGCCGAAACTATTGACGCTTAATGGTTTCAAATTATAATTTGAAACCAAAACTATAGTTCAAAAACTAAAAAAGTCCTCAAACAGCAGCAGTTTAAGGACTTTAATCTTTGGCCCAAACATTTACTATAATTTTATTCAGGCTGATGGATAGTAAATCCTTTTGAGACAATTGTATGCATCGCGCAACTTGACAATCGCATTCTTTTATCGGATAATACCAATAAAAAAATACGAATTATTAAACTCAACAAATCTTCCATTATCGAATATAATTAAAACTAAAAAGGGAAATATTTAATTAATATTTCCCTTTTTTTTGGCAATAAAAAATATCACAATTAAGTTCAAAAATTTAATTTAAATCACCTTTTTTTAATCGTTTTATAGTACTTTTAAGCCTTCATTCTTTTTCGCTTTAATCTTATAAATCCCAAATTTACAAGACTTTAACTATTTCTTAATTTTAATATTTGAGTACGAAACTAAATTTTATGGCAATCTGTTTTAAAAGGCTTCATGTCTTAATGTTCTTTTTTTTATCATTTATTCTGCAGGCGCAGATTGAAAATAAAAAGAAGTCTTTTGTTTCCCGAAATCCAAGTGAAATTCGGGACGAGAAAACCATTGCCGCGCTTTATGCTTTATACAACAAAGGCGACGAAAAAAAAGCATATTCAAAAGCACATTCTATTCTTGAATCGACCAAAAATAATCGCTCTAAGGCTTGCGCCGATTTATTATTGGCTTATTATTTTAATAAAAGGGCCGTGATAGATTCTTCGATTTATTATACCAATCAGGCGCTAAAGTTTAATACTGTTGTAAATGATTCCCTAAAAAACCGACTTTTTTCGTTGGGTTATAATTTACTTGCTACCAATTATAAAAAAAGAGGATTATTACAAGAAAGTAAAAAATGGCATCTTAAAGGCATTGAAGTTTCTCAGAAATACAACGAAAAAAACCTTTTTTATACGCATACTCATGGCTTAGCCTTAATTTATAGTGAATTGGGCGATTACAAAAATGCTTTGAAACTTTTTAAACAATGCCTGGAATACAAGGAAGATCCTGAAATTATTTACGGAAGTTACATCAATATTGGAGATATTTATTCGACAGAAAAAGAATATGATCTTTCTAATCAATATCTTAATAAGGCAAATATTTTATGTCAGCAGCAAAATAACAGCAATTGCAGGGCGATAATTGCCATTAGTCTGGCGGGAAATTTTGAAGCGCAAAACAAAAAAGGAGAAGCTTTAAAACTTTATAACGATGCCATAAAAATAGCGGATGCAAACGAATACAATCAAATTGCATTGATTGCGAGACTGAGTACGGGGAAAATATATTTTGAACTCCAAAAATACGATACTGCAAAAAGTATTTATTTATCTGGTCTTGAAGATGCTTTAAAATTAGGATTATTGCAGGAACAAAGTGTTATTTTTAAAGCACTTAAAGAAATTTCTATCGCTCAGGATGATTATAAAAATGCTTATAATTATACCAATAAATATTATCAAATAGAAGATTCTATTACGCATTTACAAAATCGAAAAGAAATCAACGAACTCGAAATAAAGTATAAAACAGCTCAAAAAGAAAAAGAAATTGAAGTTTTGCAATTTGAAAATGCTGCTAAAAAACTAACGCTGGAAAACCAAACCGAAGCCATAAAAAACATGCGCCTTCAGGAGGAAATTTCAAAGAAGATAAACGAAAACACGATCTTATTTTTTCAGAATTCATCTGATAAAAAACGAAACGAGATTTCTTTGCTTAAAAAAGATCAGCAACTAAAAGCATTGGAAATCAATCAGCAAAAGAAAACCAAATTGTTTACCATTATTGCGTTTTTGATTCTTCTGATTCCAATTTTCGGGCTTTTATTTCAATATTATAAACGTTTAAAAGCGCAGCGGTTATTAAATACCAAACAAGCCGAAATTAGTTCTCAAAAAATTGATGGCATTTTGAAAGAACAGGAATTAAAAATGATTAAAGCCTCGATTAGCGGGCAAGATAAGGAACGTGAACGTATTTCGCAGGAATTACACGATAGTATTGGCGGAAATCTGGCGGCTATAAAACTTCAATTAAATCATCTTTCCGACGGTCAATTTTCTAATATGGAGAAGATTAACCTGCAATTGGATGAAACGTATCAGCAAGTCCGAAACTTATCTCATACTTTGATTCCGAAGAAATTTAGTCACAATAAATTCTGCGAAGTTTTAGAATCTTATCTGAATAATATAAGTGCTGCGAGCAAGCTGAAAATTTCATTTCTTACTTTTCCGAAGAAAGATATTGATGCGATGAATGAAGACATTCAGGTTGAAGTTTTTAAGATTATCCAGGAATTATTAACCAATACGATCAAACACGCAAAAGCTTCTGAAATTGAGATACAACTTAATCTTATCAAAGATGATCTGAATGTTTTATTTGAGGATAACGGCATCGGATTTAATCCGGAAAATTATGCTAAAGGAATTGGTTTTATTAATTTAGAAGCGCGAATCAGCAAATTAAACGGAACTTTTCTGATTGATTCGAAACCAAAAAGAGGCACAATTGCCAATATTGAAATTCCGGTAGAATTGGGTTCAAATTCAAAAAGAAATCCTGTAAAAGGGATTCAGATAAAAAATCAACTCGATCCATTAAACAGTTAAACGGAACTGAAAAAAGTATTTTAAAATGAAGAAAATAAACCTGCTTATCGCCGATGACCACACGATGTTTCTGCAAGGAATTGTTTCGCTTTTGGAACAGGAACCTGAAATAAACATTGTGGGCAAAGCTGTTAACGGAATTGAAGCTTTGGAAATAATCAAAAAGGAAAGTGTTGATTTGGTTATTTTAGATATCAGTATGCCAGAAATGGATGGTATCGAACTGAGCAAAATCCTGAAAAAAGAATATCCCGATGTAAAAATACTAATCGTAAGTACGCACAGTAATGCGAGTATTATTTCGAGATTAATCCGAATTGGTGTTAATGGTTATTTGCTTAAAAATGCTGAGAAATCAGAGTTATTAAAAGCCATTACAACAATTGCAGATGACGAAAATTATTTCTCTGAAGAAACGGAAGAAAAACATCTTTCGAACAGTTTGAAAATTGAAAAACAGGTTTCGAATTTAACGGAATTGAGTTCTCGAGAAAAAGAGATTCTGGTCCTGATTGCACATGAATATAATACGGCTGAAATTGCCGAAAAAACTTTTATTAGCTTGAATACTGTCAACACGCATCGCCGTAATTTATTGTCTAAACTGAATGCTAAAAATACGGCGGGGCTTGTAAAATATGCGGTTGAAAATGGTTTGGTCGATTGATTTTTATTCGAATCCGTTACCAAATCGATAATTTAAAACCAATCCGAAAGTATCCGGAATTACTACATTATCAAATGATTTGTTATAGGTGCAAATAACCCTGAAATTCTGTGATAAATGAAATCCTGCTAAAACATTCAAAGTGTTTGAGGAACGATATCCTCCGCCAAATTCCAGTTTGTTTTTATAGTTTACCAAAAGATTTATATCGGCCTGAAACGGCGCTCCCTCTACATATTTTAGTAAAAAACTTGGGTTGATAATCACATCTTCTAAATCACCGGAAAAAAATCGATATCCCAAATAACCGTAATACACATTTTCTAAATTAGTATTGTTTTTGGAATTAAAAGTTCCGCTCAGCAAATTAGGCGCCGAAAGCCCAACGGTAATTGCGTCCCGGTTATATAAAAAACCAACTCCAAAAGTAGGTGTAAAACTATGGATGTTTTCCTGAAATTCGGGATCGTTTTCTAAGCCTAATTCGGTTAAATTTTCATCATAAATCATGGCTCCTGCAGTAACTCCCAACGAAATAATATTGGGATTGTACTTGAGGCTGTTTTTCTTTTTATAATCAGAATTCAGATAAATTTTATACGAATACGAAGTGAAAAAATGGGTTGTATTGCTTACTCCAATTTCATCATGAGATAATCCTGCAGCTAATCCTACCTTCTCTGATCCGGTTAATGTATTTACTGAAATATCAATATTTTTTGGACTTCCGTCGATTGAATTAAAATAACCGCTTGTTGTGAGCGCCAGATCAGTATCTGTATAATATCCTGCATATGCCGGATTTATGAGAACTGTATTGTAATTATAATTGGAAAAAACCGGAGTCTGCTGTCCATAAGCGCTTTCTAAAAAAATGATAATTAGGAAAGTCAGGAGAAATTTTATTTTATTTTTCATGAATTAACGTTTTAAAACAAGGTATCCCCTGAGTTTTTTAAAATGATGAGGCTGATCTACATTTATCTCAAAAAAGTAAGTTCCTTCCGGAAGTACATCTGCGCCTAATCCTTTGTTTTTGTTGGCTATTCCGGCAAAAACATTGGTTGAATTATTATAGCCTTGTGTCTGATAAACTAAATCGCCCCAACGGTTGTAAATCGAAACTTTGTTTTTTGGATATTGGGTGATATCATCTATTTCCCAAAAGTCATTTATGCCATCATTATTGGGAGAAAAACCATATTTTGTTTCGTCTTCATCTAGCGGAATTACGGTAATTGTGACAGAATCTTCGGTTTCGCAGCCTTCTTCATTTTTAAAAATTACGGTATAGGTTGTTGTTTCGGCCGGATTTGCTTTTGGATTGGATATTTGTGTATTGCTTAATCCAACAGAAGGATTCCATTGATACGTTCCTGTTTCTAAAGCAATTGCATCAAGCTGCACAAACTGACCTTCGATGATTTGTTCGTCACTTCCGGCATCAACTATGACAGGATTTGTGTTTAATTGAAAACTACAGCTTTTGGTATTATTATTTTTATCTGATGCTTTTATTGTAATAGTCATTCCGTCCTGATAAGCCGTGCCTGCAACCGGATTTTGCGTAATTAGAGGATTTGGATCTGTATTATCTGTTGCCGAAATCATCGTTGTATAATCCGGAATTACGGTTGTATTACAAGAAAGCAACTGGTTATCAAGGCAGCTAAAAACCGGCGCCTGATTGTCTGTAACAACATGAATTACAAAGGAACAATTAACTTCATTTCCGCTATTGTCTGATGTGCTCATGACAACAATCATTCCGTCAGAAACAAAAGCGCCGGGGCTTGGAGTTTGTGAAATTGTTAAATTTTTATCGCAATTATCCAGCCCAGTAATCATCGAAGTATAATCCGGAAGTGACGTTCCTGCCAACAAATTCTGATCTCCGATACAAGTTATCGTTGGCGGAGTTGCATCCACGGAAGTGTGGACTGTAAAACTGCAATTTGTATAATTAGTCGCTGCATCTGTAGCTGTTACGGTTACAGTCATGCCATCTGTAAAAACACTTCCTGCAACAGGATTTTGTGTAATTACGGGCGTAGCACCACAATTATCTGTTGCTGTAAATAAAGTTGTATAATCCGGAATTTTTTCCCCGCATGCTAAAGTCTGATCTCCGATACAATTCATTACCGGATCCTCAAAATCTGGCGATGCTAAATGTATTACGAAATTACATTCGGCTGAATTTCCTGATTCATCAGTGTATTTAATATGTATTGGAATTCCGTCATAGAAAGGCGTGCCTTCCGGCGGTGTCATTTCGGCACTGATATTATCACTACAATTATCCGAAAGATTCATCATTGGATCAAGCGCATAATTAGGAATCAAATCTCCGCAATATAACTTTACGTTGGTTGGACAAGTAAATGTTGGCGGCTTTGTATCTGCTCCTGAAGCATTGATAACAATACTGCATGTAGTTTCATGTCCTGCATCATCTTTTGCGGTGAAAGTAATTTGCATTCCGTCATAAAATGCTGTTCCTGCAATTGGATTTTGGGTGAGTTCTACATTCGTATCCATATCATCCGTTACGGTTAATAACGGAATATAATCCGGAACTGTTTCCCCACAGGCCAATTGTTGATTTGCCGGACAGGTTAAAACAGGCGGCTGTTTGTCGATACCATCTGAGATAGTAAAAGTGCACGTTTTAAAATTAGTGCTGGCATCTGTAACTGTTAGTGTTATGGTTTGAATTCCTCCTGTGAAAATGGTTCCCGGCAACGGACTTTGCGTTATTACAGGATTGTCATCGCAATTATCCTGTACAAATGTCTCTGATTTATAATCCGGAATTTCGCTTCCAACACCTAAAATTTTATTTCCCTGGCAGTTTAATATGACGGGAACTTCAGTATCCAATACAATTGCCCTTCCGAATATAAGATATGATTTACCCGGGTCCTGATTTACTTTGTAAGGCAAAAAAGGACTAAAAAACTGACTGTTTCCTACAACGACATCATCAAAACCATCATTATTAATATCTCCGGCAAAACTAATTGCGGTATAGTAAGCATAATTAAAACTAAATACCTGTGCTTCATTAGGTTTTAAAAGGTAGAGGTTTACAGGACTTGTCCAGGTAGTTTTACCATACAAGACATAAGCTTCTGAGCCGCTGGCTATGAAAACGTAATCATCAATTCCGTCTTTATTAAAATCTCCAATACCACCAAATTTAGTATCTGAACTGGCATTTGAAATTACAAAACCATTTGTGCCGTTTAGATTTTTTAAATCTACTGCTGCCGGTATATTTGCAGCGCCAAAAAGGATATGTCTTTTATTGAACACAATATCATTTAAGCCATCATGATTGATATCGCCTATTTTATTAACATCGGTATATCTTAATGTTTCTGCTGAATTTTCTACCACGAAACCATTGCTTCCGTTTAGCGCTGTTACATTAAAGACATCGGGAAAACCTGAACGTCCGTAAATAACATATCTTTTATCTCCTTCATAAGTAGCCACAACAATGTCAGGAATTCCATCGCCATTAATATCTCCTAAACCTGCTATAGTCTTGCCAATTTTATCAACGGTCGGATTACTTGTAATTACAGCACCATTGGTTCCGTTTAAATCTGTGGCCAATAGTAAGGCTGGAAAAGATCCGTTTTTTCCATAAATGATATAGGCTTTTTCTACTTCACCTGATCCGGAAATTGCAATATCATCGAAACCATCGTGATTAAAATCTCCAATATTATCAATGCTTGTCCCTACATTTTCATAATAAACAGTTCCGTAAAATGTAAAGCCATTAGTTCCGTTTAAACCTGATAATAAAAATTTTGACCCAAGACCTCCCTTTTTTCCGAAGATAACATACACGGCGCCTTCATTATAATTAACATGTTTACTTTGTGTTGCACTCAGCATAAAATCATCTACTCCGTCACCATTTAAATCTCCTGCCGCAGCTACTTTATAACCTGTTTTATCGTCTCTTGTTAAATCAATATCATCACGAACCACAAAACCATTAGTGCCATTTAGGTTTCCTAAATAAACAATTGGAGGAAATCCTGAACTTTTACCATAAATTACATACACGCTTCCTTTTACGAGGTCAACCACATTTTCAAAAGCGCCCGAAAAACTTATGGAACGTCCAACTGCACTTACAATAAAATCAGCTATTCCATCGCCATTTATATCTCCGGCTTTATTGACATTGAACCCTGTTTCTATTTGTCCTGTTTCCCCATAAATTGTAAAGCCATTTGCACCATTTAAGTCTTCTAAAGAAGTATGGAATGTTTTGCATGTAATCGCTGGCGGAGGTGTTTTTAATTTTACCAAAAAAGTACACGAACTTTTATTTCCGGATACATCGGTAACAGAAATCGTTACGTTGGTGTCTGCTTTAAATACAGTTCCTTCTGGCGGAGTCTGAGTAAATACAAGATCAAAAGTATTGACATACGTACAATTATCAATTAAATTAGGCAGATAAGAAACATAATTGGGCAATAAAGAATTAGCATACAACTCCTGATTAGACGGACATTCTATTGTTGGTGCAACAGCATCTACACGATCTGTTTTTTCTCCATAAAAAATATAAGCATTTCCTTTATCCCAATAATATTCCTGTCTGATAGACCCAAATATAAAATCGTTAGTTCCATCGTTATTGAAATCTCCAATTCCTGCTGCATCATTTGCAAAAATCTGAGAACTGTAACCTACGTAATTATTAAAAACCTGATATCCAATTTTATTTAAAATCGTGTTTTCTTTTACAATTCCTTTAGCTGTTTTTCCTCCAAATACAATAAACAAAGCGCCATTATTTGCAATTCCTTCTCTTGACGAAATTGCGATATCATCTTTGTTATCATGGTTTATATCTTTTAAGCCTGCAACAGAAAACCCTAATTGTTCGTTGTATTTAGTTCCCTGAAAAATTACACCGGTATTGGCTGTTAAATTTTCTACTGATAAAGCAGCCGGAAATGAATTACTCCCAAAAATAACATAAGCTTCACCCGCGCCGTAAATTCCGTTAAGGTCTTTATTAGGAGCTCCTACTATAATATCATCGATGCCATCACTGTTAAAATCTCCTGCCGCAGCAATTGACTTTCCTAATTGAGATTGCGGAATTGTATTTGTTATTACAGATCCTTCTGCCGCGGTCAGATTGTCTAGTTTAAATAAAGCCGGAAAACCAGAACTTTTTCCAAATACGATAGTCACTCTTCCCTGGTTAGAACTTATTCCGTCGTGAAAAGACGGGCTTCCTAATATCAAATCATCAATTCCGTCATGGTTTATATCTCCCGCATTACGGCCAATAGAACCTGCAATCGCCCACGACAAGGAATATCCTGAAATATGAAAACCATTTGTACCATTTAAGGATGAGGTGTTTAAACTCGCAATACCGCTGTTCCCAAAAACAATATAATAGTGAGCAAAAGCCTGATAATATTCTGTGATAATAATATCAGCTGTTCCGTCGTGATTAACATCGCCGGCAAAACTTACATCTCTGACATAGGTCCTCACCTCTGAATTACAGGTAATAAAGAACCCTTTTGAGTTATCAATAGCGGTTCTGTTATAAAGTGCCTGAAAACTATTAGCGCCAAAAAAGACAAAAGCGCCCCCCATTCCGGTCTCGTCATAATTTTCTGCTGCTATAATGTCATCGATACCATCTTTATTAAAATCGCCGGCTGTATCCAGCTTTGCACCTAATTTTTCGCCGGCAACAGAACCGCGAATTACAAAACCATTCGTTCCGTTTAAGGTTGAAATATCAAAAGTTTCAAATGAAAACTCCGATCCTCCAAAAATGATATAAATTTCACCTACATCTTCAAGTCCGCCAAAATCAACGCCCGGAGCTCCAATCATAATATCAGGAATTCCGTCGTGATTGATATCGCCGGCACTTTTTGTAGTATACCCCAGATCATCATTATTTAATTTTCCTTGAATAGAAAAGCCATTCGCCCCGTCTAAAATGGACTTCGGAACCTGCGGACAGCCATTTTGCCCAAAAGAAATCAATATTCCGCCAAATAGGAATACGGCTATTATAATCTGGAACTTATTTATTTTTTCGAATACAGTTTTATTTTTTCTCATCAAGACATACTATATTTTACACTATTATAAGCCGCAAAACTATATCTCTCCTTAATTGTACACATCACTATAAATAGTGATTTTAGTTTTGAAAATGATGTAATTTTGTACCTCAAAAAGGTGACTATGATTATTAGAAAAGCAATTCAGGCCGATTCTCCATTTATTGCCCCTCTCCTATTATTGGCGATGGAGGAGATTCTTTATAAATTCATTAATAAAAGAGATCATAAAATAATAAGTGCATTTTTATTGCATTTTGTCGAAAGTGAAAACAATCAGTATTCGTATCAGAATTGTTTTGTAGTCGAAGAAGAAAATGAAATTCTGGGAGTTGCTGCCGTTTATGACGGAGCCAAATTTCATGAATTAAGAAATCCGATTATTGAATATATCCGAACTCGTTTTAATCCGGATTTTAATCCCGAAGATGAAACGCAAGCCGGAGAATTTTATATTGATTCTTTAGGTGTAAATCCGAAACATCAGGGAAAAGGAATTGGTTCTAAAATACTCCAGTTCCTAATTGAAGAATTTGTGAGCAAAAATCATCAGACTTTAGGTTTATTGGTTGAAGAAAATAATCCGAATGCAAAGAAATTATATCTGAAATCAGCTTTTAAAATTGTTGGAGAAAAAACTTTGGCAGGGAAGAATATGGAACATCTTCAGATAGGTTGATTTGTTTTTTTAGTTTCAGGTTTCAGGTTTCAGGTTTATACTGGACGTGAAATTTGGAGCTTGATTTTTTTTGGTCGTATTACGTTAACGGATTAATCCTTTAAAAATGCACATTTTTGTCATTTCGACGGAGGAGAAATCGCACTAGCAGATCGACAAAGATTGACGACATTCTTTACGGAGTTTCGTGTGCGATTTCTCCTCCGTCGAAATGACAATATTGTGGTTATTAATCTAAATATTATATCGTTCCTACGGAACTTTATTTGTGTCGTATTGCATTTCAACGGATTAAAATCCGTCGCTACAATATGTTTCGAGCCTAAGGCTCTCTCTAAAGTTCCGGAGGAACGGTTTATTTTGTAGCAACGGATTTTAATCCGTTGTAAAAATTAAAAACCTATCAGACAAAAAGTTCTATATTTGCACACGAAAAAATAAATGCCACATTGCAATAAGGTCTGCCTTATTATTTAAAAAACATCTTTGAACTTTACTTTTAAAAATACTTTTTCTGGTCGGAACTTCTTTATTTTAGGAATTGTCTTTATTGTTCTGACTTTGCTTTCTATTTATATTTTAAGCGGATTGATTACGCAGATTACCGAAAAATCAAATGCCGAAAGTACACAACGTGGATTTCTAAAAAAGCAGGAAGTTATAGCACAGGAATTTTCGCGATTCTTAGGCACGCAGCAAGAAATCTCGCGCGTTATCGAAATGAGTACTTCTAAAAATTTATCTGATAATTTAAAAGTTTTAAGTACAATTCATGCCAATGATAGTTTGGTTAAAAATAATTGGTTTCAGATCAATAATCAGAAAATAGAATTTACTACTTCTAAAACAGGTTCAAATTTAGAATCTTCGATAAAAGATTTTATTGCCAAAAACGGCGAGCATAATCAATTTAATACTATTGTTGAGGATCATCAGAATTTCTTTTGGCGTATCTATTTTAAATGTACTGCTGCAAATGGCACAATAGTTCGGTACGGATATGATATTGACCTGCAATCACTTCAATCTTATTTTTCGACGATTGATCAAAAAGCGCCTAATTATGCTTTTGTATTTGATAAAAAGGGAACCATTATTTATCACCCGGAAATAAAACTGCTGAAAAAAAATATTTTCAAAATTTCTAATTTTCCTGCACGTGATACGACTTTTTCAATCAAAGATGGTTTTAGCCGAAGAATTGCGCTTTCGGAATATTTAAAATTAGACATTGTTCGATATACGAAACGACTGAATGTAAAAGGAACAAACTGGTACATTTGTGTCAATTTTGCAAAAGAAATTGCGAATGAAGATGTTGTTGCCGTAAAAAAATATGCTTCTTTAATTTATCTGATTACAACAGGAATCCTGCTGATTTTCTTTTATTTTTTTACGCTTTTTACCCGAAGAAACTTCCGTGAAAAAGCAATTTTGTCACAGGAAAAAAATAATCTTCTTTTAGAGAATGAAAAAATCAATAAAGAGAAAGCATTAATTCAGCTGCAGCAATTAAAGGAACAGATAAATCCGCACTTTTTATTTAATTCCCTGAATTCACTTTATATGCTGATTGAAGGCAATACAGGTGTTGCGCGCAAATTTACTTTGAACCTTTCTAAAATTTATCGTTATCTGATTAATCCGCCATCTCAAAATATTGTTACGGTTCAGGAAGAATTGCTTTTTATAGAGAAATATATCTTTTTGCAGCAAACCAGATTTACAGAAGAATTTGTTTTTACTATTCATATAGAAGACGAAAACATCCTGGCTAAAAAAGTGCCTTATCTTTCTTTTCAGATTGCGGTAGAAAACGCCATCAAACACAATATTGCTTCTGAAGAAAATCCGTTGAAAATCACAATCGATATCAAGGAAAATGCGGTAATCATTACCAATAACTTAAACGAAAAGCCCAACTTCGGGAAAGAATCTAAATTTGGTCATAAATACTTGGAAAGTATCTACAATTACTATTCTAAAAAAGACTTTCAAACCTTCAAAAAAGACGGAGATTTTACTTGCATTTTACCATTAATCGGATAAAAATAAAACATTCACTCCCAAAAAAAAGCCACTCACTCCTTTTTGTTTTTTTTAACAATGTCGACATTATAATTTTAGCCTAAAATTAACTTAAACTTAACTTTAAATGGGGAAAAAGGCATTGTTGAGAACCCTAAAAACCATCTTTATATTGACACTATTATGTAGCAGCAATGTAATGGTTTCTCAAAAAAACAAAAAAGACAAAACTGAAGAAGTTAAAGATTCGCTGAAAGCCCCAAAAGGAAAAAAATACGCAGATCTTATTAAACAAGGAGTTTTCAAAAAAGGATTATTCAATACCATACAAGTTAAAACTGATTTATATTTAGAAATCAACGATTCTTTATTTCAAAGAGAATTTTTGGTGGTTAATAAAATTTCAAGCGTTCCTATGCCTGTTAACGAGCAAGGGCTTAACAGAGGAATGAACTACGAAAACAAAATTATTACTTTTCATAAAGATCTTGTTGCAAAAAAGGTTTGGGTCAAATCATCTGTGCCTAATGTTTCATCCCCTGTTGGAGACGCTATAACAGCTTCGGTAAATGCTAATTTTTCGGAATCTATTATAGAAGTTTTTGATATTGAAACAAAAAACAATGATTCGACTTCGATCGTAATCAAGGCAAATAAAGTTTTTGACGGAAAACAAAAGAGTTTCAATGATGTTTTAAACAATGTTGGATTAGGCGGATCTGTAAAATCAGAGCTTTCGTATATAGAAAGTGTGAAAACATTTCCAAAAAATATTGTCATAAAATCACAACTTACTACTTCTGTAAGCGAGGGCGGACCTGCTTTATCGGTTACTCTTGGCGTGACGAGCAATATTATTTTATTGGATAAAGTGCCTATGCAGCCTCGTTTTGCAGACAAACGTGTTGGTTATTTCTCTGAAGACCACTGGTATTTTAGCGATGATCAGCAAGCATTGCGTGAAAAAGAACTAATCACACGCTGGAGATTAGAACCTAAAAAAGAAGACCTTGAAAAATATAAAAATGGCGAATTAGTAGAGCCTAAGAAACCCATTGTTTACTACATCGATCCATCGACACCTAAACAATGGCGCTCCTATATAATGGAAGGCGTTCGTGACTGGCAGGTCGCTTTTGAAAGAGCAGGATTTAAAAATGCTGTTATTGCAAAAGAACCTACGGCTGAAGATACCGATTTTGATATCGACGACGTACGTTATTCTGTTATTACTTATGTAGCATCACAAAAATCAAATGCTATGGGACCTGCAGTTGTAGATCCAAGAAGTGGTGAAATCATTGAATCAGATATTATCTGGTGGCATAATGTGATGACCTCTTTGCACAGCTGGATGCGTATTCAGACTGGTGCAATTGACCCAAAAGCCAGAGGAAACAAATTTAGCGACGAACATATGGGCGAAGCGATTCGTTTTGTATCGTCTCACGAAGTTGGACATACTTTTGGTTTGAAACACAATATGGGAGCATCATTTGCCTATCCTGTAGAATCGCTTCGATCTGCGGCCTTTACGGCAAAAATGGGCGGAACAGCTCCTTCTATTATGGATTATGCGCGCTACAATTATATCGCTCAGCCGGAAGATCACGTAGAAGCCATTACACCAAAAATTGGTGAATATGACAAATATGCTATCGAATGGGGTTACAGATGGTATCCTAATGAAACTGAAGAACACACGGCATTAAACAGCCTGATTACCAAACACCAGGACGATCCTGTTTATTTTTACGGAGAACAACAAGCCGCAGACGCTGCAATAGATCCGCGTTCACAATCTGAAGATTTGGGTGATGATGCTATGAAAGCCAGTGAATATGGTCTTAAAAACTTAAAGAAAGTAGTTAGCAATATTCTGGACTGGACGTATGATAAAGACGAATCGTATTATGAAACGGGTAAACTTTATATTGCTGCAATTGGTCAATGGAATCTTTACAATTATCATGTTTTAAGCAATCTTGGCGGTATTTATTTGAATACTACGGTTCACGGCGATAACAAACAAAGTTATGTTCCGGTTCCGGCTGCGATTCAAAAAAGAGCGGTTTCGTACTTATTAAACAATAGTATTAAACTTCCGGAATGGTTGTTTTTTAACCCAATCCTGGATAAAACAAATCCGTTGAAAGATTCTCCTCTTGGACCTTATGAATACACGCCTTATACATTGGCAAGAGAATTACAATATGGTATTTTATACAGCATGTTAAGCGATGATCGTTTACTGCGAATTACCGAAAATGAATTATACCAGCGTAATGAAACTAAGGAAAATATTTTTACGGTAACACAATTATTCCAAACGATCCGTCAGAACATTTTTGCTTCAACTATACAAAATAAATCGCTTACTATAATGGAGCGTATGACTCAGAAAAATTATGTTGATGTATTGATTGTTTCAACCAATAAACTTTTTGAAAAAACGGAACCTAAAAAAAGTATTGACATTCAGGAAAATTTAAGCATGCCGCATTTATGCGATTATCTTGATGAATCAAAAATGGCACGCAACATTAACCAATCTTCTTTAAAAAGAGTTTCTGAAGTTACCTCTGATAAAAAAGGCGAATTAAACCAAATTCTGCAACTTTTGAAATCAAAGAGAAGTATTGGAAATCAAGAAACCAGAAATCATTATTTTGATTTGATTCAGCGTATTGAAAGAGCATTAAACAACACATTATAGAATTTTAACCAAACCCAAACACACCTAATGAAAAATTTATTTTACATGCTGAGTTTCCTTCTTACCTTATCCGGGTATGCGCAGGAAAGGACTATTACAGGGAAAGTAATTGACAGTAAAGACGGTTTACCTATTCCAGGGGTAACTGTTTATCTCGAAAATAGCGCTGTATCAAACAATACCCAACAAAAAGGAGTTATCCAGAGTTCCAGTCTGGGAACTGTTACTGATTTTGATGGTACGTTTGAATTTAAAATCAACAGTAACATGAAAAGTTTAAGAGTAACCTATATGGGTTATGAGCCTTATACAATTGAAATTACGAATCAAAAAGAGTATACTATTTCTTTAAAATCTAACGTAGCAGAATTAAAAGAGATCGTTGTAACGGGTTACCAAAAGATCGAAAGCAGAAAATTAACTTCTTCTGTTGCACAAGTAAACATGGCTGATATTCAACAAGCCGGTGTTGCGAGTTTGGATCAAATGTTAATTGGTCAGGTTGCGGGTGTAGCGGTAACGCAACAAACGGGAGCTCCGGGAACAATCTCAAAAATCAGAATTCGTGGTACTGCATCTCTTAATGGTGCACAGGATCCGTTATGGGTTTTAGATGGTTTGCCTCTTGAAGGAAATGATGTTCCTCAAAACTATGACAAAGACAATATAGATGTATTAAGTAATTTTTCTATCGCAGGATTAAACCCTGATGATATCAAAGATATTACCATATTAAAAGATGCTGCTGCTACGGCAATTTACGGAGCAAGAGCTGCAAATGGTGTTATTGTGGTAACAACTAAAAAAGGAAGAAAAGGAAACATGAAAGTAGACTTTAACGTTAATACTTTTGTGACTCAAAAACCTGATTTTTCTAAATTAAACCTTATGAATTCTTCTCAAAAAGTAGATTTTGAACTTTCGCTGGCTTCAAGAGAAGATTTGACTTACAGAGATACTGCTGGAGAAATTTCCCGTATTTTAAACCAATCTAATGAATTAGATGCTTTTAGAGCAGGAGGTTTTTCATCTCTAAGTCCTACAACACAAAACTCAATCAATGCTTTAAGAAACAATAATACCAATTGGGGTGATTTATTGTATAGAACTGCTTTTAACACACAATATGGTTTGAGCTTATCCGGTGGTGGAGAAAGATCTGATTACTATTTCTCTCTTGGAGCTTATAATGAAGAAGGTGCTACTGTAGGAACTGGTTTTGACAGATACAACCTTACCTTAAAAAACAACTTTGATGTAACGGATAAATTACATGTTGGTGTTGGAATTTTTGGTACGCAAAGCAAGAAAACTACTTATATCTCAGATACAGATGGTTTTACAAATCCTGCTAACTATTCAAGAAACGTAAACCCATACCTGACTCCATTCAATGCTGATGGAAGCTACAATTATGATAAAGATATCAAAGGATACGGAAATGGAACTACCTACGTTCCTTTTAATTTCCTGGAAGAAAGAGAAAATACAAATTACGAACTACTAACAAGATCAGTAAAAGCATTACTTGATGTTGATTATAGTATTACGAAAGGCTTAAAAGCAAGTACTCAAATTGGTTTACAGTTTGATAACAATTCTTCTGAAAAATATGCTGGTAAAGACACTTACTTTACAAGAAAAGAAAGAGAAAAAACAAGTGTATTTGCAAACGGAACTTATAATTATTTCCTTCCTGCCGGCGGAATTATTCAAAATTCAAACACAGACTTTTTTCAATATAATATAAAAACTTTGCTAAACTATAGCACTACTCTTGGCGGAAAACATGAGTTGGAATTTATGGTTGGTAATGAATTAAGAAAAAACAAAAGCACTGCTATTAATACAAAAGGTTTTGGTTTTGACCCGAAAACATTGACTACAACTCAAATTGTTTTTCCAACTCCAAGCTATGCAGCTGACATAAACTATAGAACATATTTAAAGAATGAAAACGAAAATGCATTTGCATCATTCTTTGCAACAGCATCTTATACTTACAACAGAAAATATACTTTCTTTGGAAGTGTTCGTTATGACGGATCAGATTTATTTGGTGCAGACCCTAAATACAAATACTTGCCATTATGGGCTGCTTCTGGTTCATGGTTAATTTCTCAGGAAGATTTCTTAAAAGACAACACCGTAATTTCTAATTTAAGATTACGTGCTTCTTACGGTTTACAAGGAAATATCGACAAAAATACTTCTCCGTATGTAGTTGGTACAAACCAAACAACTGTTATTTTACCAGGACAAACAGAGCCTGTTATCAATGTAACGTCTCCTCCTAATGATAAATTGAGATGGGAAAAAACGACCAATACTAACCTTGGACTGGATCTTGGTTTATTCAACAATCGAATTAACATTGTAACTGATGTTTACGGAAGAAAAAGTACTGATTTAATTGGTTTACAATCGCTTCCTGTTGAAAACGGATTTGAATTTACAAATGCTAACTGGGCGCAGGTAACGAATAAAGGATATGAATTTGCTATTTCAAGCAGAAACATTGACCACCCAAACTTTAAGTGGAATACCACTATTAATTTTGCTCATAATAAGAGTAATGTTGATCGTATTCAAACAAGATCAAACAGTTATTTACCTTCTAGAGAAGGACTTCCGGTAAATGCGGTATTCGCATTAAAAACTGCAGGAATTGATGAAAATGGTTATCCTTTATTTGTAAATAAAAAAGGAGAAACTGTAAACTCACAAACCTTTTTTGCCCTTTTTGACCCCTACGCAGATTTTTTCCCGGGAGTTCTGTCTCAATCAAAACTTACAGATGCTGAAACAAGAGATTTGTTTACTTATGTAGGAGACTTAGATCCTAAATTTACTGGTGGTTTCACCAATACATTCAAAGTTCATAATTTTGATCTTACAATTGCAGCCACTTTCAATATTAAACAAACTGTCGTTGAAAAACCTACTTTCAATGGTACACAATTAGATCGTGGTCAAAACTATACTACTGATGCACTTAATGTATGGTCACCTACTAATACAGGTTCACACATACCTGGAATTACTAGTGAAACTTCAGGAACAGGAGATTCATGGATGGCTTACCAATGGTATTCTGGAGGAAATCAAATTCCAATGTACAATTACTTAGATACATGGGTTCATGAAATGAGTTTTATGCGTGTGAGCAGTATTCGTTTTGGATATACTTTGCCTAAAAAAGCTATAAACAGTTTGTTTATGGATAACATCAGATTTAGTATTGAAGGTAGAAACCTATTCGTAGTCAGCTCTGATTATAAAGGTTACTTTGACCCTGAAACTTACGGAAATATCTATGCACAACCAATCCCAAGATCAATTTCTTTAGGATGTAACCTAACTTTTTAATCTGATTCAAAATGAAAAATATATTAAAATACGTATTCTTTGCCAGCGTAGCGATTACTACTATAAGCTGCGATAATTATCTTGATGTTAAGCCAGTGGGTAAAGTAATTCCGGAAACTTTGGAAGATTACAGAGCCGTAATGACAAAAGCATATTCTATTACTGCAATCCATAAAGCATTGTCTGCTGTAAGAGCAGACGAATTGATTCTTGATGAATTTAATGATAATGCCACTTTCTATAAAGATCATTATATCTGGAACGATATCAATCCTGATAAAACGACAAACAGTTTTCCTTATGCTGCTTTATACAACAGGATTTTTTATACGAATGTAGTGATCAATGAAGCAAGCCAAAAGTTAGCGCCTTCTGCAGAGAAAGACCAATTACTTGGAGAAGCTTATGCGCTAAGAGCCTTGACTTACTTTGATTTATTGAACATATTCAGTAAATCTTATAATGCTGCAACAGCTGCAACAGACAAAGGTGTTCCATTGGCTTTAAAAATAGATTTAGAGCAGGCTTATGTGCCTCAAAGTGTTGCTGTTATTTATGATCAGATTTTATCTGATAACGAAGAGGCTAGAAAATTATTGAATTTAGACATTCAGACAACAGGTATTAATTACCGTTTTTCTAAGGCTTCTTTATATGCTATGGAATCCCGTATTTTCCTTTACAGAAAAGAATGGGCTAAAGCTGTTGAAGCTGCAGATAAAGCAATGACATACAAAAATGCTTTAATCAACTTAAACACTACAGCTGCTTTGCCTAACCTTTATAATGGGCCGGAATCTATTTTAGCGCTTGAAGATCCTTTTATCAATATTATAAAAGGAACATCATATGCTTCAACAACTTTAACAGGGGCTTATGATAAAACAAACGATTTACGTTTTGCTTTGTATTATCAGGCAAGCGGAAGCAGGTTCAGATTTAGAAAAGGTGGTGATATCGCTCAAAAATGTACCTTCAGAACAGCTGAATTGTATTTAACAAAAGCAGAAGCATCAGTACAATTGAACGATCTTCAAACAGCTAGAACAACAGTTTTGGATTTTGTAAAAAACAGATACACTTCAACAGGTTATATACAATTAAGCATAACAGTTAATGCCATGAACCAAACTCAGCTTCTTGATTTTATTGCTCAGGAAAGACAAAGAGAGTTTGCGGTTGAAGGTCACCGTTGGTTTGATTTAAAAAGAACGACTCAAAAACAAATCACCCATACCTTTAATGGAGAAAATTATACTCTGATAGAAAATGATCCGCGTTATACGCTGCCATTTCCTCAAGAAGCACGATTAAATAATCCTGATTTGTAAATTCAAAAGCTCCGTTTTTAACGGAGCTTTTTTTTTAACTTTGCAGAAAAATTAGGAAATGAAAATTGTCATTATTGAAGATGAACATCTTGCTTCAAGTTATTTGAAATCAATTCTGGAACAACAAGCCATAATTTCTATAAATGAAATAACAGTTTTAAAATCTGTAAAAGATGCCGTTGCTTTTTTTAAGATAAATACGGTAGATCTTGCTTTTATGGATATTCATTTGGGCGACGGAAAAAGTCTGGACATTTTTGAAGAAACGACAATTTCATGTCCCGTTATTTTTATAACCGCTTACGACTCGTATGCCGTAAAAGTTTTCAGGCATTTTACGATCGATTACCTTCTTAAACCTTATGAAGAAGAAGAATTATTAGAAGCTTTGGCTAAATATAAAAACATAAAAGAAACTTTTAATCCTAACCCAATCATTGAATCGCTTGTTGAAATTGAAAATCAAAACAACATTCAGCACCATTTTTTAGTAAGTCACAGAGACAAACTAATTTCGATACACGATACGGCAATTACCTATTTTTTTGCCACGGGAAAACACCTTTTTCTTTACAACAATTCGGGAAACAGTTTTTTATACAATAGCAATCTCAAAGACTTAATCAATAAACTGGATCCGGTTCTTTTTTTTAAAGTAAACCGAAAATATATCATCAATAGAAATCATATTCAGCAAATCATTAAACATTCCAGTCAAAAAATAGAATTGCTTTTAAATGTTTCTATTCCGGATAGTGAACCCATAATTTTAAGTAAAAAAGAAATTAATAATTTTAAGAACTGGCTCGATTCTTAAATCTTAAATTATTTTTCCTTTTTAAAAAAGACTGAAAATAAGTGTATTTAATACCTTATTCATTTTTTAAAACTTATTTCTTTGATGTGAATCGCTGGGAAAAAAATATCTTCTCACAACAATATAAATCATTATTAGAAATAGTTAATTTTATGAAAATATTTTTGATTATGAAATTAGTCCTATCTTAGCAGAAATTAATCTATTTTTTGAGACAAATTCGATTCCAAAAACAAAGAAATACCGACTTAAAAATCAAATTAAATTTTTATAATACTCGAAATGAACAAACAACAATACAATCTCTTACTGGCAGATGATGATGAAGATGATTGTGCTTTTTTTAAAGAAGCGCTTGACGAATTATCGCTTCCTGTATCTCTTGTAACGGTAAATGACGGAGTAGAATTAATGGATGTTTTATTAGATGATACTTCAGGCGATTTGCCTGATGTTCTTTTTCTTGACCTGAATATGCCGCGCAAAAACGGTTATGAATGCCTTACAGAAATTAAGGAAATTGACGAACTCAAAAATCTCCCTATAATTATTTTTTCGACTTCTCTCGATTTGGAGATTGTAGATTTAATGTATGAAAAAGGCGCAACTTATTACATTCGCAAACCTGGCGATTTTTCTAAATTAAAAAAAGTAATCGGAAATGCACTTAACATAGCATCCGAAAATAATTTTAAGCAACCGGCAAGAGCGCAATTTATTCTTCAACCTTAAATCTTTTTTTTTAGAATGGGCAGTATAAATAAGGAACATTATTTCCTGATGGGCGGTGGAGAAATGGGTGACTTAATACGATCTAAAGATTGGAGCAAAACATCTTTGGGAAATCCGAACACCTGGCCACAAAGCCTCCGTACTATGGTTGCCGTAATGCTGCATAATCCATTTGGAATGTATATTTGCTGGGGCAATGATTTTACCCAATTATACAATGATGCCTTCCGGCCAATTCTGGGTTCAACCAAACATCCTCAGGCTTTAGGGATTAGCTCTACAGAAACATTCGCTGAAATTTGGGATACAATTGGCCCTATGTTTGACGGCGTAATGAAAGGAAAAGCCGTTAGTTTTCCTGACTTTATGGTTGTTTTAAACAGAAACGGATTTGATGAAGAATGTTATTTTGATTTCTCTTACAGTCCAATTATAGATGAAAATGGAAATGTTGGCGGAATTTTGGTTACCGTAATTGAAACGACCCAAAAGAAAAAAGCAACCGAAGCCTTAAAAGAAAGTAACGCCCGATTTATAAACAATATCATGCAGGCGCCAGTGGCCATGTGTGTGTTTAGAGGTGAAAATCATATCGTCGAAATTGCAAACGATCAGATGATTCAGTTATGGGGAACAACTGCCGAAAAAGTAATCAACAAACCTATTTTTGAAGGTTTACCCGAAGCACGAAATCAAAATCTTGAAATTTTACTGGATAACGTTTATAAAACCGGTGAAAAATTTACTGCCAATGAACTCCCGGTCGGGTTACCACGGGATGGAAAAACAGAAATTACATACATCAACTTTGTCTACCAAGCCCTTACAGATGCTGACGGAACTATTTCTGGCGTTGTTGCAATTGCCATAGAAGTAACCCCGCAAGTAATATCGCGTTCTAAAATTGAAGAAAGCGAGCAAAAAGTTAGGGAATTGGTTGAAAATGCCCCTTTTCCGATTGCTGTTTATGTTGGTAAAGAAATGATTGTGGAACTTGCCAACGAATCTATTATTAAAATTTGGGGAAAAGGCAGCGATGTCATCAATAAGTCATTCAAAGATGTATTGCCGGAATTGGATAATCAGCTTGTTTTTGAACAAATTAATACCGTTCTCGAAACCGGACAATCTTTTCATACTAAAAATACTCCGCTTGATTTAACTGTCGACGGAATAGTAAAAACGTTTTATTTCAATTACAGTTTAACACCATTATTTGATACAAAAGGCGCAATATATGGCGTAATGAATACAGGGGTCGACCTGACTGACCTTAATATCGCCAAGAAAAGAGTTGAAGAAAGCGAACTGAACTTACGCAGTATGGTTTTGCAGTCTCCTATTGGCATTTGCGTTTTGGATGCCAAAACTTTAGTAAGCGAAATTGTAAATGAAAGCTTTATTGAAGTCGCCGGAAAACCTTATGAAGAAATTGCCGGAAAATATTATTGGGACACTTTTGCTGAGGTAAAATCATATTATGAAGAGCCACTTTTAAAAGTAGTAGAAACTGGTATTCCGTATTATGCTAATGAAGTCGAAATGACCCTCATTAGACATGGTAAGGAAGAAAAAATATATGTAACTTTTGTTTACGCACCTCTTAAAAATATTGAAGGAAAAGTTACAAAAATCGCCATTTGGGTACTTGATAATACGCCTCAGGTAAAAGCAAGACAAAAAATCGAAGAAGCAGATAAACGTTTCCGTAATACGGTTAAGCAGGCGCCTGTTGGAATTACCATTTTACGCGGTCCGAATTATATGGTCGAAATGGCCAATGAAGCTTATTTAAAACTAGTTGATCGCGAAGAAAATACTTTTATTGGCAGACCATTATTTGATTCTTTACCAGAAGTTGAAGAAACCGTAAATCCGCTGTTGCATGGTGTATTTACTACCGGAATCCCTTTTCATGGAAATGAAGTCCCGGTTCCGTTAAACCGATATGGCAAACAGGAAATCAGTTATTTTGATTTTCTTTATCATCCATTAAAAGAAGAAAATGGAGAAATTTCAGGTATCATCGTAACCGCTACAGAAGTAAGTGAAAAAGTTGAAGCCAGAAAAAAAACAGAACAAAACGAAGAAAGGCTGAATATTATTGTAGAAGCCAGCGAACTAGGGACCTGGGAACTAAATGTAAAAATAAAAGAACTTAAATATTCTAAAAGATATATAGAAATTGTTACCGGACGCAAAGATGAGGTACACTTAAACCACGAACAATTAATTAGTCATGTTCATCCTGACGACATGCATGTTAGAGAAAATGCTCTGGCAGAATCAATTACCAGAGGATATTTGTATTATGAAGCCAGAGTAATTTGGGAAGATCAGTCTATTCACTGGGTTGAAGCCAAAGGAAAAGTTTTTTATGACTCAGAAGGAAACGCCGAAAAATTATTAGGCACTGTCAGAGATATTACAGATGAGAAAAATCATCAGCAGGAACTGGAAGAAAGTGAAAAAAGATTCCGTACCCTAGTTATGGAATCTCCTGTACCAAAAGCCATTTTAAAAGGCAAGGATATGGTAATCGAAATTGCCAATGTCGCACTTCTGAAAAATATATGGCGAAAAAAAGAAAGCGAAGTTCAGGGCAAAAAACTTTTTGAAGTATTTCCGGAACTCACAAAACAAAAATATGCAAAACTCTTAAATGAAGTTTATACAACCGGAGATGTACATTCTGAATCCGAATCAATTTTATATTTAGACGATAACAATGGCCAACATCATTTTTATATCGATTTTGAATATGCCCCAATGCGTGAAGCAGATAACAGCATTTCAGGAATAAAAATGACAATTATTGATGTAACCGAAAAAGTTGAAACCAGAAAAAAAATAGAGGAAAGCGAAAAAAGATTCCGTTCCTTAACCGAAAGTATTCCGCAGTTAATCTGGGAAACCGATGAAAAAGGCAAAGCCTTATTCGCATCCGGTAAATGGTCTGAATATACAGGCATAAACCCAGCCGGAGAAGAAGAATGGAAAGCCATGATTCATCCCGATGATTATGAAGAAAATATCAGAATCTGGAGCCACAGTCTTGCAACCGGAGATCCGTACAGATGTGATGTGCGTGTTCGAAGAAAAGATGGCAATTACAGATGGCACGCCGTAATTGGAGAACCTGTTTATAATAAAGAAAATAAAATCGTTAAATGGGTTGGCGCTTTTACTGATATTCATACCGAAAAAGCTTTTACGCATGAACTCGAACAACAGGTTGCCGCTCGAACAAAAGAGTTAATCTTAATCAATGAGTCGCTTAGAAAAAGTGAAGAACGCTATCATTTAATGGTCGAAGAAGTTCAGGATTATGCCATTTTATATCTGAATCATGAAGGTATAGTCGAAAACTGGAATATTGGTGCCGAAAAAATAAAAGGTTACAAAGCAGACGAAATTGTAGGAAAGAGTTTTTCTATATTTTATACAGAATCAGATCGAAAAGGCGGTCTTCCGCAAAAACTACTCAATGTTGCTATTCAAAAAGGAAAAGCACTGCAGGAAGGCTGGCGCGTTCGCAAAGATGGAACTCCTTTTTGGGCCAGTGTTGTAATTACAGCCGTTCATAACAAAAAAAATCAGGTAATCGGATTTTCAAAAATGACGCATGACCTGAGCGAAAAAAAGAAAGCCGAAGATAAATTGAAACAAAATGCCTTAGAACTCGAACAGAAAAATTTAGAGCTCGAGCAAATGAACAAGGAGCTTCAGTCTTTTGCCTATATTTCAAGCCACGATTTACAGGAACCTTTAAGAAAAATCCAAACTTTTGCCACACAGATTATAGAAAGAGAATCGGATAATTTATCAGATATTGGAAAAGATAAATTCAAACGCATGCAAAATGCGGCACAACGCATGCAAACTTTGATTAATGACCTACTCTCCTATTCCAGAACAAATGTTCAGGAAAGAGTGTTTGAAAAAACAGATCTTTATAAGATTATTAATGAAGTAAAAGATGATTTAAAAGAAGAACTCGAACTAAAACATGCTGTTATCGAAAGTAATAAGACATGTGAAGTTAGTATCATTCCGTTTCAATTCAGACAATTATTATACAATTTGGTGAGCAATTCACTTAAGTTCTCTAATCCGGAAGTTCCTACTGTAATTAAAATTAACAGCATAATAGAAAATGGAAAAGACCTTAAAAATGAAACATTATCTGATGATGTAGATTATTGTCATATTAGTATTTCGGACAACGGAATTGGTTTTGAATCTCAGTACAACAAAAAAATATTCGAAGTTTTTCAACGCCTTCACGGACGGGATCAATATAACGGAACCGGAATTGGTCTTGCCATTGTTAAAAAGATCGTAGAAAACCATAACGGAATTATCACAGCAAGCGGCGAACAAAATAAAGGAGCCACATTTGATATTTATATTCCGGTGAAATAATTATAAAAACAAAACAAAAAAGGGAAATCAGTTTAAACTGATTTCCCTTTTTTTATGGGTTAAAATCCTAAGGCAAATTATCTTGTATAAACAGTAATTATACCAGTAGCTTTATCTTTTAATTTCAATTCTTTATTAGTAAGATTCATAATATCACTAGTTTGAGTAATACCATCAATTACAATAGTTAAGTCATTATGAGATCTTGAATAAATTCCTGAGTGTGTTGCTAAAGCACAATCAACAGTATAATCCCCTACTTCTGCTGTATTGTCTAGTTTAAGATCAAGATAATCTTTACGGCATCCGCTTTGATTTTGTGGTGCATCACCAAGAGTTTCTACTCCACCTATAACTGTACCCACTTTGCTTACATCCCATTTGCCTTCTAGCGGAATTAATGTTTCTCCATCGTTATCATCACTGCTACATGACATAGCAAATAATCCTAATCCAATGCATAATAATAGTCCGAATAATATACGTTTCGTTTTCATGTTTGATTTCTTTTAAAAATGTTTGTAAATATTTATATCCCAAAATTATATCGAACGTCGTTGAATGTTGTTATATAATATTCGGCATCATTTACATAATTTTTGATTTATGTAAATTATTATTTACAAATACATTTAAAAGAATAAGATTTAAGAATCTTACTTACATGGTTTACCTTTTAGATACTTATCAAATATATAGCGTGAAACTGGTCTTAGCGGTCTGTTATATTCAGGATGTCTGCCATGACTATTAAAAAAGTCTATTCCTCCGTTTGGCGTTTTGGTATACCAAATAAAAGCTTCACCATCCTTTCTAAAACAAATAGTGGTATCGCAAGCCTTTAATTTTCTAAAATCTAAAAGTTCTTCATCTAATGGAATTATCTCATTTAAGTTTCCATCATCTTTTGTTGAACAATCTACAATCTCATAATGATCTTCTGACCACTGCATACAATCGTTCTTAAAAAAAGCGAAATAAATTACGGTACTGATTAAACTAAAAATCAGTAGCATCGCAATTGCAGCGTTCTTTAATTTAGACAGATAATCTAAGATCGTTTCCCAAATATTTTTTTTGGTTGAATTTATTGATGGAGGTTGTGAAACTATAGTCATAACTTCTACATGTTTCAAATTTTTATTTTCTTCCTCTTCTTTTATATCTAATGAACCGCCAATTTGTATTTCTGCCTTTAGATTACCCACAAAAGCTTTTGGGGCAGGACTAACATTATCTTTCTCGTCTTCTTTAACTTTTACCTCATTTTCATATTTTACTGCAAATGGCTCAGGAATTTTAGAACCTTCAGGATGTTGTAAATAAGCAATAACTCCTTTTTCTCTGAATTTTCTGAAAGGTCTATGCTGAAAATCAACCAGGATGGCTGTTAAATTAACTGCCTCTATACTTGCTAAATCTGTTTGCTTTCTTAAAAAAGTTCCAATAGGTTTAAACTTATCGGTACTATCTCTAAATAAATTTCTTTTGACAGGATTAAACTCAAATCCAAAAAAAGACGCAAAAATCTTCAAATCATCTTCACTCAAACCTCCTTCAAATTTTTGCCAGCAAAAATCTCTCAAATAAGCTTGCCCAAGTGATGTCAAACTATCAGAAAGTGGATTATTTATATCCTTTTCATATTTAGCTCTGATAGCTTCTTTATAATCTTCAATAGTAAAGTTTGACATAGGCTGTGGGAATTTTTAGGAATTATTAAGAATCTTCAGGAAGGCTTAAACATTGCAGGAATTCCCGGAATTCCTTATCAACACTGGTGTATTAGCGTCGTTACTTTGCTTCAACAAATCAGTTCTTGTTCTACTTCGCGATTAGAACAAATGTACAAAACTGGTTCATTTAAAAGTACGGAAATCCGTAAGACAAGTTTATCTGGGAAGTATAAATAAACTCTTACTGATCTACGCACTTCACTTCCCAAAGCAATTTGGGTATTGCATAACAAAGTTCAGAACCTTTTTGAACGGCAATGCCCTTTAGTAAAAATCTTTAAATCACAAAAAAATGAAAACACTATTTACATTGGGAGCGTGCGCGCTATTGAGTCTGACAATTTTTTCTTGTACAGCTGACGATTTTGAAACATCTAATAAAGGTAAAACAACAAACGAGGTCAAAAAGGATTCCACAACCACTACGTATGCAGATGGTCCGGACGATGATCCGATCCCGGTTAATCCTCCGCCAAAAAAACCGTAAATAAAATTTGGAGTATTCAATTAATTACTAAATTCGGGGAAAGTAAATATATGTTACGATCCCCGTTTTTTTGCTTATTTGTTTTTCTTGCCTTTTTCTCTTGCCAAGAAAAAAAGCCTGGCCCTGTCAAGTCAGATAAGCCTAAAGAATATGCTAATATATTACAGCAAAAAGCAATAGATCATTTCAAAAAAAGCAACTATAACAGCGCTTTTTATTACTTCAATAAATCTAAAATAATATTTGAAACTATTAAAGACAGCTCTGATATTGTCTTCAATACAATTCAAATGGCTAACATTCAGCAAATAAACGGCGATTATTACGGAAGTAAGGAGACTTTAACAGAGGCACTTCCTTACACAAAAAAAGACTATAATTATTCTGCCGCAGTTAATAATTTATTCGGAATTGCTGATAAAGAACTTTCTCTTTATAATGATGCTATTTATTATTACAATCAGGCACTCAAAGGTGTTACAGATTCAATTTCAGCACAATCTCCATTAAATAATATTGCCGTTGTTTACATCAAACAAAAGAAATACGACGACGCAATTAAAACTTTGGAAACTATTTTAAATAAAAAGGTTTTTGATGATAAAATATCTTCTATAAAAAGCAAATCGAGAGTTATTGACAATCTTGGTTTTGCTTATTTTAAAAAAGGAATAAAAGAAAAAGGCCTTCAATTTTTAAATGAGGGTTTACAATTAAGGAAACAAATCAATGACGATTACGGCTGTGTAGGCAGTTATCTTCATTTAGCTGAATTTTACTCCGAAACTGATATTCAAAAATCAAATCAATATGCTAAAAAGGCTTACGAAACAGCAACTAATTTTAATAGTGTTGACGAACGTTTAAAAGCATTGTCTTTTTTAATATCTAATGGTTCAGGAACAAAATACGCTCAAAAATATATTTTGATTAATGACAGTATTATCAGCATCCGAAACAACTTCAAAAATAAATTTGCCAAGATTAAATACGATTCTAAAAAAGAAAAAGACGAGAATCAGAAACTTCGTTTAGAAAAAGTCGAAAATCTATTATCATTACAGGAGGCAAAATACCAAAGAACTTTTTCTGTTCTTGGAGTTATTATTCTTTTTAGTATTCTAATTTATGGTAGAAAATATTATCGAAATAAAAACAGGGTCGAAAAAATAAAAACGGCTTATGATACCGAAACACGAATTGCCAAAAATATTCATGATGAATTAGCCAATGACGTTTTTCATGCGATGACTTTTACACAAACGCAATCTTTAACAAAAGATGAGGTTAAGGAAAATCTGATTCAAAAACTGGATGCTATTTATTCTCGCGTCCGCGGAATTTCACGTGAAAATAATGATATTGATACGGGAGAAAATTTCTCCAATAATATCAAACAAATGCTTGCTACTTATAATAACAATGAAACCAATGTTATTACGAGAAATATGGAGAAAATAAATTGGGACGGAATCGACGATATAAAAAAAGTTACTATCTATAGAGTTTTACAGGAATTAATGGTCAATATGGCAAAACATAGTCAGGCACCGGTTGTTTCTTTCAAGTTCGAAAGTAATCAAAAAAAGTTGTTTATAGACTACGCAGATACTGGAAAAGGATGTGATAAAAATAAAATTATTAAAAATGGTCTGCAAAATATGGAAAACCGTATTCTAGCCATAAAAGGAACTATTACTTTTGATACAGAACCAGATAAAGGTTTTAAAGTAAAAATAACTCTGCCTAAATAAGAGCCGTATGTTTAAAAAAGTAATAATTGCTGAAGATCTTGATGATATAAATCTAGGAATCGAGCAAACCTTAAAAGATTTAGATATTGTAAATTTTCAACACGCAAAATATTGTGATGATGCCTTTCTAAAAATACGAAAAGCCATTCAGGACAATGAACCGTATGACTTACTAATTAGTGATCTGTCTTTTAAAAAAGACCATCGTGAAATAAAAATTACGAATGGTGATGAACTTATCGAAAAAGTTCGTCAACTTCAGCCCAATATTAAAATCATAGCGTATTCTGTCGAAGATAAAAGCTTTCGTATTAAATCTTTATTTGACCATTCAGATATTGACGGTTTTGTATTAAAAGGCCGAAACAGCATTGAAGATCTAAAGAAAGCAATTCATATTATTTCAACTTCAGATCAAAAATTTATTTCGCACGAAATTGCTTCTGCACTTCAGGAAAAAAACAATTTCGAACTAGACGATCTGGACATTAAAATTTTAAAGCATTTATCATCGGGAACTCCGCAAGATGAAATTATACAAATGTTTAAAGACTTGGGTATAAAACCGAATAGCAAAAGCGCAATGGAAAAAAGACTCTCTAAACTAAAAGACTTTTTCAAAGCAAATAACACCATTCATCTGGTTTCTATTACCAAAGATATGGGCATTATTTAAACCTCATCATACGTTATTATTAATTTTTAAAGCTCCTTTTGGAGCTTTTTTTATTGCTGAAATTTAAAAAATTTACAGATTATGGATTTCCGTAAAATACTGGTTTTAAATAGGTTTAAGTTTGACTTATAAATCAATTTAAAATTAAAATTATGAAAAAATTAGTCGTTTTGTTTAGTTTATTCTTCCTGGTTTTAGGAGGGAGTATTGAAGCCCAAAGTGGTCATTACAAAAGTGGAAAAGGTAGTTCTCATAAAGGAGGAAAGTATAAAAATTCAAGTACCGGTAACCACTATAAAAAAAGAAGGTAAATAAATTTCATGCTTCTTTTGGCATAAAAATGCCAAAAGAAGTTTCAAGTAACTACAATTAAACAATTAAAACCAAAAATCATGAAAAAGTATTATGTAAATCAAAACAAACAATCAAACGGAGATCATGAAGTTCACACCGAAGATTGTCAATATTTGCCAACTTTAGCAAATAGAAAATATTTAGGAGAGTTTTCAAGCTGTGCACCTGCAGTTACAGAAGCCAAAAAAACCTATTCACAATCTAATGGTTGTAAAACTTGTTGCAACGCCTGTCATACGTCCTAAAATCATGGGCTTTCGATTTCAAAAAAGAATAAAACTTGGAGGAGGACTCGGATTAAACATTAGTAAATCCGGGATTTCTCCGAGTTTAAGAACAAAGATGGGAACATTTGGCAAAAATGGCTATTCGGTAAAAACAGGCATATCCGGAGTAGGATATCAAAATAGTGGATGTTTGCTCTTGTTCGTCATTACAGGAATAACAACATTTATAATTTATATAATATAAAAAATTACTAATCATGGAAAATAGAATAAAATATACAGGACTTTTTTTGGTCTTAATAATATTAGGAGTAATAATTTCTTGTTCAGAATCTTCAGAATCATCTGATATATTAGATGTAACAAGTAATACATCAACTTCAAATTGTCCAACAAAAACTTGTGCTGATTTTACAACTCAGGCACAAGCACAAGCTGCTTATGACAGTAACAAAACATGCTACAAAAAACTAGATGGCGATGGTAACGGAAAAGCATGTGAATCTTTAAAATAAATAATATAAAAGGTGGTAACTATAATTATCCCTTCAAGATTACAACAAAATCATTACAAACTAGCAAAGATTAGAAAGTTATCGAATAGTTCAGCAATAACAAATAATAGCAATCTCCTCTATTGATGATATTTACCAATTTGAAAAAGAATTACTAGAAACTGTTGCACTTACGAAACCGAATAAAAACAAACCATTATGATAAACGATTTAAAAAAATTCCTGAACGAAGAACAAGATCCAAAAGCAGTTGAAAAGCTATTAGTAAAAGTAAACGGATTGCTTACTTCAGGCGAACAAGTAGAATATATAGCCGTACAAAAAAAACCGGCTCTAAATTTATCTCCGGACTGTATCGCTTTAACAAACAAAAGAATCATTTTCTGCAGACCAAGAAATTTAGGATTATCAATGGATTTTCAGGATTACGCCTGGAAAGACATCTTAGATTGTCATATGAAAGAAGGTATTATGGGAGCAACTTTTTCTATGAAAACCATTAAAGGAACTATGAATATGCTTGATTATTTACCAAAGGCTCAAGCCCGAAAACTATACCAATTTGCTCAGCAAAAAGAAGAAGAAATGGTTGCTTACAGACGTGAACATGATCTTGAAAACAAAAGAGCAATTGCCGGAGGAGGAATTATAGTAAATGCCGGACTTTCATCTCCTCAAACCATAGAACAAAAAGAAGATCCATTAGAAACACTTCAAAAACTAAAAAAATTATTAGAAAGCGAAATTATTTCGCAAGTAGAGTTTGACACAAAAAAAACAGAAATTTTATCTAAAATGTAAATTATGAAAAGCAAACTAACTGCAGCAATTTTGACACTTTTTTTAGGAGGAATCGGAATCCACAAATTCTATTTAGGACAATCAGGACAAGGTATACTTTACTTACTATTTTGTTGGACATTTATTCCTTCCATATTAGCCTTTTTTCAGTTTTTTGGCCTTTTATTTATGTCTGATCATGCTTTTAATGTAAAATATAATAATGGCTTTTAAATAATTTCAAATGAAAAGGCATATTAAACAGAAAAATACCATCAGTCTCTCTCTTACAGACTGATGGTATTTTATAAATAAATCAGGTGTATCTACGCATTTTAGAGAGGGTTATTCTAATTAGATTTATCACAACTTTAAAATCATATAATTTTCAAACCGCATTTTTTAGTTTATCCAAAAACCACAAAGCCTATGTTAAAAAACTACTCTATTTTATTTTCCTTTTTTGTAATCTTCTTATTTTCCTGTGAAAAAGCTGCAACTCCGGCTCCACCACAAATAAATACTTTTTACAAAGCAGCAATTACCGCAGATGACCGAAAAATTATTACTCCTGAAGAAGCAAAAACATACCATGTCAATAAAACATATCATTATGAATACCGGACGGGAAATTCCGGTCATTACGAATATAATTATGATGTGAAAGGCGTGAATATCAAAGGCGATTCTGTTTTTGGAAACATTAATGTCGAAGGTAAATACGGTGCAGGAATCTTAATCACAGATTCAATTCCTGAGCTCGAAATCAAAACAGAATGGATCGCTTACGGAAAACTTAAGGCACTTGACTTAAAAGGAAATGAATATTTCTTAATTGTTAAGTAACCAAATCAACACAAATTTATTCAAATGAAACACATACTAATCTTCACTTTTATATTCTTTACTTCTTTTCATTTTCAGGAAAAAAAAGTTTTTGTCTGTGGTGCAACGGGCGCAAAAAAATACCATTACAATGAAAACTGCCGCGGATTAAAAGGCTGCAGTCATGAAATTGTTAAAATGTCTGTTTTAAAAGCTCAAAACTACGGCTTAACACTTTGTGGATGGGAAGATTAACTATAATTGCCATAAACTTTAAATAAAAGAAAGCAGGCAAAATATTAGATAGTTAAAAAATCTACACCTAATTCAAACGTTTTAAAATTAAACAATTCTAGTATCAATAGGTTTTTCTTACAATGTAAGATATTATAAACTAGATATTTCATACAGAAAAATATTTTTTAACAAAATTTTATTGCGTAATTTATTATTGAATACTTCAAATATATTATTTTTGTAATCTATTATTTACAACAATATGAAGTACAGCATAAGAGATTTCTATAAATTAGAGGGTAAGGCAAAATTTGTCTTATTCTTCTCTTGTATATATCTACTCTTTCTAAGCGCTCCTTTATTCGCAAGTTCTCCTACTTCGATTCCACTACTTCAGAATTCCAAAAAGGAAATTATTACTCAAAAAACTTTTTCTACAATACAATATAATACTGATTCAACATTCTCCATTGACGATATCGAAATGGAAAATATTTGTATCAGTACTTTCAAAATATTTATCTGCCCAATTAATTCAGTTGACAATCAATCTCTATTTCTTAAAGATTGTCAAAGCCGAATGCAATTTAGTGTGCCGTTATTCCTGAAATATCAGGATATCAGGCGCTAAAATAATACTCATCCTATTTTTTTTCTGCATTAGATGTATGTAACATCTGATGAGAATCATTGTACTCGTTTATCAATTTAAAAAACAAGAATATGCACTTAACTCCTAGAGAAACCGAGAAATTACTCGTGTTTTTAGCATCCGAGGTCGCTTTAAAAAGAAAAGCACGCGGACTAAAACTGAATTACCCAGAAACAATTGCAATTATTACCGCATATGTTATGGAAGGTGCCAGAGATGGCAATAGCGTAGCCGACCTTATGCAAAGCGGCGCCAAAGTACTAACGCGAGATGATGTAATGTCTGGTGTTCCTGAGATGATTCATGACATTCAGGTAGAAGCTACTTTTCCAGATGGTACAAAACTGGTAACTGTTCATAATCCGATTCGTTAATCTTAAAAAACAAAAAATGATACCAGGAGAAAGATTTATAAAAGAAGGCGATATCATCTTAAATGAAGGTCGTGAAACTACAACCGTAAAAGTGATTAATACCGGAGACAGACCTATACAGGTAGGATCTCATTTTCATTTTTTTGAAGTAAACAAAGCTGTAGAATTTAACCGCGAAAAAGCATTTTGCATGCGCTTGAATATTCCTGCCGGAACAGCCGTGCGTTTTGAACCAGGTGAAGCAAAGGAAGTTACTCTTGTAAAAATTGGAGGTACGCGCAAAATTATCGGAATTAATAATCTTGTAAACGGTGATGCCAATTCAGCAAAAGTGAAAGAGGCAGCCTTGAAATTAGCTGATAAACTAAATTTTAAAACTACAACAAAATGAGCCTAAACATAAGCAGAGATAAATATGCGAATTTAACCGGACCAACAACGGGAGATAAAATTAGATTAGCAGACACCGATTTAATTATCGAAATTGAAAAAGATTATGCCACATATGGCGATGAGGTAATTTTTGGAGGAGGAAAAACAGTTCGTGACGGTATGGGACAATCGACCACAATTACACGTGACGAAAATTGTTTAGACCTTTGTATTACAGGAGTTGTCATTATTGATCACTGGGGAATTGTAAAAGCGGATATTGGTGTTCGCGATGGTAAAATCGTAGGAATTGGTAAAGCCGGAAATCCTGATATTATGGATGGCGTAGACCCTAATTTAATTATTGGAGCTTCTACAGAACTTCATGGCGGTAACGGTTACATTTTGACCGCTGGTGGAATTGATACGCATATTCACTTTATTTCGCCACAACAAATCGATACTGCATTGTATAGCGGTATTACTACGATGATTGGCGGAGGAACGGGACCAAATGACGGAACCAATGCCACAACCATTACTCCGGGAAAATGGAACCTTGAAAAAATGCTGCAGGCTGCAGAAGAATATCCAATGAATTTAGGATTTTTTGGTAAAGGAAACTGCTCGACTGAAGCACCATTAATAGAACAAATTGAAGCTGGGGCTTTAGGTTTAAAAATTCACGAAGACTGGGGCGCAACTCCTGCAGTTATTGATGCTTCGCTTACTGTAGCAGATAAATATGATGTACAGGTTGCGATTCACACAGATACTTTAAACGAAGCTGGTTTCTTAGAAGATACTATGGCGGCGATAAACGGAAGGGTTATCCATACTTTTCATACGGAAGGTGCCGGAGGCGGACATGCACCGGACATTATTAAAGCAGCAATGTATAAAAATGTTTTACCGGCATCTACAAACCCTACAAGACCTTTTACCAAAAATACCATAGACGAACACATGGATATGCTGATGGTTTGCCATCACTTAAGTAAAAATATTCCTGAGGATGTTGCTTTCGCCGATTCCAGAATTCGTCCGGAAACTATTGCTGCAGAAGATATTTTGCAGGATATGGGTGTTTTTAGTATCATGAGTTCAGATTCTCAAGCGATGGGACGTGTTGGTGAAGTGGTGACAAGAACCTGGCAGACAGCCAGCAAAATGCGCGCTCAAAGAGGATATTTAGAAACTGATACCGAAAATGATAATTTCCGTGTAAAAAGATATGTTGCTAAATACACTATTAATCCTGCAATTGCACACGGAATTTCTGATTATGTGGGTTCTATTGAAGTTGGTAAAATTGCCGATTTTGTACTTTGGAAACCAGCATTATTTGGTGTAAAACCAGAAATAATTTATAAAGGAGGTTTTATTGCTGCAGCAAAAATGGGAGATCCAAATGCTTCTATTCCAACACCTCAGCCTATTATTTACAGACCAATGTTTGGTTCTCACGGAAAAGCTAAATATGCTACTTGTGCCACTTTTGTATCTCAGGCTTCTTTAGACAAAGGAATCGTAAAAGAATATGGTTTACAAAAAATGGTCCTTCCGGTTAAAAATTGTCGAAACATTTCTAAAGAAGATATGATTCACAATAGTGCAACACCAAATATTGATGTAAATCCGGAGAATTATAAAGTATTTGTTGATGGAGAGCATATTACCTGCGAACCTGCTGACAAACTGCCTTTGGCTCAATTGTACTTCATGTTCTAAAGATTTTAACCCGAAACATTTTTAACGTTAAAAAAGTGATCAAATGCTTATTAAAGAAATATTAGGTAATACCACCCAGCAATCATTAGATAAATTAAAGCTAGATATATTAGAAATCGAATGGTATGAAGCTACAAAACGCATTCAGCGAAAAACCACTAATAATGGTACTGATTTGTCTATAAAATTCTTAAAAGAAGGACAAAGACTGCATGATGGCGACATTCTCTATCTGGATAACGAAAAAGCAATTTTTGTACAAATCAAACCTTGTGAAGCAATAGTTATAGCACCAAAAACAATGTTGCAAATGGGAACTGTTTGTTATGAAATTGGAAACAAACACATGCCGCTTTTTATTCAGAAAGATAAAGTTTTGATGCCTTTTGAAATGCCAATGTTTCGATGGTTGGAAGCTGCAGGTTATGAACCTTCAAAAGAAGAACATCAGTTGCTCAATTTATTAAAATCAAATGTAGAACCTCACGGTCATGCTGGAAGTGTTTCTTTATTCAATAAAATTATAAATATCGCTTCTAAAAATGACTAACAAATTCTTAGGCAGTTTATTGCATATTGCCGATCCTACATTACCAATTGGCGGATTTTCACATTCTAACGGATTGGAAACGTACGTACAAAACAATAAAGTAAAAGATACAGCTTCGGCAGAAGTTTTCATTGAAAATATGCTTAGATACAACATCAAATTCAATGATGCTTCATTTATGCGATTGGCTTACGAAAAAACATTAAATAATGATTTGCAGGCCCTAACTCTTTTGGATCATGAATGTACTGCGCTAAAATCTCCGAGAGAAATGCGTGATGCGAGCCAAAAATTAGGGTTGCGTTTCATTAAAATTTTCCGACGACACAAGGAATTTGATTTGGCTTTACAATATGAACAAAGCATTCAAAAAGGCGATGCAACCGGTCATTATGCAATTGCGTTTGGTATGTATGCCTGCCTGATGGAGATTCCGCTTGAAGAAGCCTTATTTGCTTTTTTCTACAACAGCTGCATCGGAATGATAACCAACAGCGTAAAACTGGTTCCGTTAAGTCAATTAGACGGTCAGGATATGATGTTCCGTTTTCAGCCGAAAATAGCCGAATTAGTAGAAGAAACTCTTTGTTTAGACAAAAACCTCATCGGAATGTGCAGTATTGCTTTTGATATAAGAGCCATGCAGCACGAAAGATTATATTCAAGACTTTATATGTCTTAAACCAGTAACAATATCACACGTAAAATGGAAGAAAGAAAATATATAAAAATAGGCGTTGCAGGTCCCGTAGGATCTGGCAAAACAGCACTTCTGGAAAGACTTTCCAGAGCAATGATGAATGATTATGATCTGGGTGTAATTACAAATGATATTTACACTAAAGAAGATGCCGAATTCATGACCAAAAACAGTCTTTTGCCAAGAGAAAAAATTATTGGTGTAGAAACTGGCGGATGTCCGCATACCGCAATTCGCGAAGATGCAAGTATGAATCTTGAAGCAGTAGATGAATTGGCAAAACGTTTCCCGGATATCGAACTTATTCTGATCGAAAGTGGCGGCGATAACCTTTCGGCAACTTTTAGTCCGGATTTAGCCGATGTAACCATTTTTGTTATTGATGTTTCAGGAGGCGAAAAAATCCCCAGAAAAGGCGGTCCCGGAATTACACGTTCTGACCTTTTACTGATTAATAAAATTGACCTCGCTCCTATGGTTGGTGCAAGTTTAAAAGTAATGGAAGAAGATGCCCGCAGAATGCGTCAGGGAAAACCATTTATATTCAGCAATCTTAAAACAGATGAAGGATTGGAAAGTATCATTGGCTGGATTAAAAAATACGCGCTTTTACAAGATATCAGAGAGCCAAAGTTATACAGATAATGGATTCTAAACTACATATTACCGCGGGCTGCCGGGAAGGAAATTCATATATGAAAGATGTTTTTGTATCACCTCCTTTTCGGGTTGTTCCTGTTGGGCAATTAAAAAAAGATGGCGGTGCGTATCTTATGATAACCAGTTCGTCTCCAGGCATTTTAAATGGTGATCGTTACTTTATAGATGTTATGGTAGAAGAAAATGCGCGTTTACAATTGTTGTCACAATCCTACCAGCGCTTGTTTAATATGGATGATTCTGCAACGCAGGAACTTGACGTAAAATTGGAAAAAAACAGTTCTTTTTTTTATGTACCACATCCAATTGTACCACATGAAAACTCAACATTTATAAGTACAAACACCATTAATATTGAAGACGGTTGCAGTTTGATGCTGGGAGAAATAATTACCTGTGGAAGAAAACATCACGGCGAAGTTTTTAAATATTCTCATTTTCAAAATAAAACTGAAGTCTTCTATAAAAACAAACTAATTTTTAAAGACAATATAGTATTGCGTCCACAAACTATTACGTTGGATTCTATAGGCTGTCTGGAAGAATTTACGCATCAGGGCACTTTGGTATATCTGAATACAAAAAACATAAAAACAGATCAATTTGTAGAAGAAATTTTTGAAATGATGAAAGAACAAGGCGAACTGGAATTTGGAATTTCTTCTTTACAAAATGATGGATTTGTTGTACGTGTATTAGGCAATGAAGGCGAAAAAATATTCAACTGCTTTCAGGAAATACAAGAAAAAATATGGAGTTATAAACCTGAAAATATTTTAGCATGACAGAAACATTATGGGCTTTATCGCTCACCGCCATTTCTATCAGTTCTATACATACCATGTCAGGACCAGATCATTATTTGCCTTTTATTGTGTTATCACGTTCCAGAAAATGGTCGGCTTTTAAAACCTATATACTGACAATAGTTTGCGGTTTTGGTCATATTTTAAGTTCAGTAGTATTGGGACTTCTGGCCGTTTTTTTAGGCTGGCAAATGAATAAAATAAGTTGGTTTCAGGATTTACGCGGCAATATTTCCGGTTGGGCATTGCTTATTTTTGGTCTTATTTATTTGGGATATGGTATTTGGCAGGCTTATAAAAATAAACCTCATAAACACTTTGATGTTTTAGGTGAAGATGTTTACGTTTTTGAACACAGACATGGCGAAATTGTAATGCCGGACAAAAGAGTAAAAGTAACACCTCTGGTTCTTTTTGCCATTTTTGTAATGGGTCCAAGCGAACCTTTGATTCCGTTATTATTCTTCTCAGGAACACATCGATCTGTGACAGAAATTACGGTACTAATTACTGTTTTTGCCTTATCTACGGTATTAACAATGTTGCTTATGGTAATTCTGGGGCGTTATGGTTATAGCCTTATCAAAACCGAAAAACTGGAACGCTATTCTAATGCAATTGGTGGTTTTGTAATTACAACCTGTGCTTTCGGAATGGTCTTTTTAGGCTGGTAATTTAAATTAATATTAAAAAGAAAAAAATGAATAAAATAATAGAATCCAAATTTCCTGTTATAGCTGAGGTTTTCAAAGGTATTGGACAAATAATGCTGCAGGAAAACATTTTAACAGGCATATTTTTTACCATCGGTATTTTCCTCGGATCAATACCTATGGGAATTGCTGTGCTTCTCGCATCTTTAACAGGAACACTTACTGCCAAAGTTTTAAAATATGATAAAAACGAAACCAGCATAGGCTTATACGGATTCAGTCCGGCATTAGTAGGCGTTGCTTTAATTTTCTTATTCAGAGATGAACTTATAGTTTGGTTATTTGTCGTTTTGGGATCAATTGCAGCAGCAATACTTCAGCATTTTTTCATCAAAAGAAGCATTCCTGTTTTTACTTTTCCTTTTATTCTTGTAAGCTGGATATTGGTAACCATATTACATCATTTTTCGAATATTCCTCCTTCTGACGCTTTTATCTCTGTTCCTGATTTATCGAATATTGATAGTTTTACCTCAGAAACCAATGGTTTTGGCGAAGTTATTTTTCAGGCAAATATGTGGGCAGGAATTCTCTTTTTTATTGGTGTTTATATCAGTTCTCCTATAGCGGCTTTATACGGGCTTGTAGGCTCGGCTATTAGCGCAGCAGTTTCTTTTCACGTACACGAACCTATAAACCAGATTACTATGGGATTATTTAGTTTTAATGCTGTATTGTGTGCAATCGCTTTTGCAGGAAGTAAAAAAATAGACGGAATTTTGGTTCTTATATCAGTAATAATCTGTGTAATAATCAATATTTATCTTGTAAACTCTAATATCACAATTCTTCAAAATGCAGGCGGCGTTTTCACTTTTCCGTTTGTTTTGGCAACTTGCCTGGTTTTGCCGTTAAAAATCAGAAAAAAAGAAATCTCATTAAAAGTACAAAACCTTATTAAATTATAATCTCCCCATCAAACCGTTTAGATCATTCTGAGCGGTTTTTTTGTTTAAATAAACCACTCCTATTTCAGGCTTTCAGTTGTATAATCCGAAATAAAAAAACACTTAACATTTTCATAATGTTTACATTACGGTTAATTCATATTAGTTTTATTAATTTGATTAAAACTAAATGTTATGAAATTCTTTAATCTAAATTTTCTGGTTTCATTCAAAGAATGGCTTTTTCTAAGAGCCATGCAATCTTCTTTCCTTCATTAATAAATCGAATTTTTTAAAAAAGGAAAGTATAATTGAATGAATAAAGTTGAGAACTCATTTTTGCATAAAGACCAATTTGGAGACGATTTCTTGTGGGGTGTTTCAACCGCCGCTTTTCAAATTGAAGGAGCTCATGATGCCGACGGAAAAGGTTCTTCTATCTGGGACGTTTTTACTTCCCAAAAGGGAAAAATAAAAAATGGCCATCATGCGCTAACGGCTTGTGATTTTTATAATTCATACCAAAATGATATCAACTTAATTAGCGAATTAAACATTCCAAATTTTAGGTTTTCGATCAGTTGGACGCGAATTATGCCTACAGGAATTCATCCTGTAAATCAGGCCGGAATAGATTATTACAACAAAATCATCGATTCTTTATTGGCTTCCGAAATACAGCCCTGGATTACACTCTATCATTGGGATTTACCTCATGATCTGGAAGTAAAAGGCGGCTGGACCAATCGTGAATCTGTTGCGTGGTTTTCTGAATATGTTGACATATGTGCACAACATTTTGGAGATCGTGTAAAAAACTGGATGGTTATAAACGAACCTTCCGTTTTTACAGGAGCCGGATATTTTCTTGGTGTTCATGCTCCCGGAAAAAAAGGGATTACCAATTATCTTAAAGCCATGCATCATGTAACTTTAGCTACTGCTGCAGGTGCAAAAATTCTTAGAAGTAAAGTTCCTGAAGCCAATATTGGTACTACTTTTTCCTGTACACACATTGAGCCTTTTTCTGAAAATCAAAAAGATATTGATGCTGCAAAACGTGTCGATACTTTATTAAACAGAACTTTTATAGAACCCATTTTAGGTCTTGGTTATCCTCAAAATGATCTTCCGGTCCTGAAAAAACTCAATAATTATATTCTGGAAGATGACCTCAACAATCTTGATTTTGACTTTGATTTTATTGGTCTTCAATGTTATACGAGAGAAGTAGTAAAATCATCGTTATTAATTCCGTATATCGGTGCCGAATTAATAAGTGCCGAAAAAAGAAACGTGATTGCTACCGAAATGGGCTGGGAAGTTTATCCGCCCGCTCTTTATCATGTTCTTAAAAAATTCAATGCATATAAAACGATAAAAAAACTCATTATAACCGAAAATGGCGCTGCTTTTCCGGATACTGTTTCAAACGGAAAAGTTTATGATATTAAACGTACACATTACATTCAGGATCATTTAGAGCAAATTCTAAAAGCCAAACACGATGGTTTAAATGTTGATGGCTATTTTGTCTGGAGTTTAACGGATAACTTTGAATGGGCCGAAGGTTATAATGCCAGATTCGGGTTAATTCATGTTGACTTTGAAACTCAGAAAAGAACAATAAAACATTCCGGATTGTGGTTCCGCGATTTTTTATCGTAAATCAGTAAAGAAAATGCCGGAATAAAAATTAAGAGCATCTAATAATTTTAAAAACTAATTTTATGGATATCAACTCAATTATATTGGCTGTAGTGGTTATTGCCGTTACTTTTTTAGTTATTTTCCTGATCAGGCAAAACAAAAAAGACCGTAAAAAAATAGAAGAAGAATTAAATTTCTCTCCCGAACCGGATGAGGTAGAAATCAATAACGATCACAATTTATAGTTTTTTCAGGAGCTATTCCAGCCATACACTATATCTTTCCTTGCCTAAAGAAGGCAAGCAAAGGATGCCGCTTCTGTCTGGGCTAGGACACCCGTTTTCATAAGAAGTCTAAGTTCCGACAAACCTTATATCTTAAAAATTAAAACAAAAAAGCCTTTCAGAACCAAGATTCTGAAAGGCTTTTTTGTTGGAATATTCTATTTAATTTGGCATTTGATGAAACAATTCTACCATTATTTTTAGTCCGTCCGGAGAATACATCCAATTCATCATTTCAGCCGTTTCTTTACATTCATCAGCAAATTTTTCGAACATCACCTTTTCATAATCACCTATTGCTGATTTTATATCCGTAAACTTTCCGTTGGTTAAATTTTCACTTAAATCTAAAGCATCGAGCATTGCTGAATTTACCCCTTCCCCATTTGGAGGCAATAAATGGGCTGCGTCACCAAGCAATGTTATACTAGACTGTGTTTCCCAATATTGATGTGGCGGCATACCATTTAAAGGTCTTACAACAAAATCAGTCTGTTCGTAATCAAACAATTCCAGCCACATAGAATCCCAATCTGTAAATTCTTTTTTAAACCATTCTAAAACCTGTTTGTTATTTTTAAAATCAATCCCGCTTTCTGCCGCCCAATTTTCAGCAGCTTTCCAGCCAATATAAAAATCCAGACTGCCATCACCTTTTGCACTTAAAAATAACGTTTGAGAATGGGCCATAGCCGATATTTTCCCACCTTTTACCAACTCATGCAATTTTGGAGCATTCTTTTCAGAATCAGGAATATTACATACTAAATAAGTAACACCAGAGTAAACAGACTTGATTGGAGTAACAAAAGGACGAATTTTTGAATTTGCGCCATCAGCCCCAATTACAATATCAGCAGTTGCAGTGCTCCCGTTTTTAAAAATAATTTCCCAAACATTTTCCTTGTTTTCAAGCGAAATAATATGACTGTCCCAAACAACAGTATCCGGTTGCAAAGCATCCAGCAAAATATCCCTCAGAGGTCCGCGATCAATTTCAGGTCTGAAGTGTTTATCTCCAAAATCTCCCGTTGAATCCTTATCATGGTCATCATGAAAAACAGTCCCGTTTTCATCCACAACGCGGTATCGATCATTATCCGGTCTGTAATTTGCTTTAAAAGCCTCCATCAATCCCGCTGCTTCAATTGCTTTTAATCCGGATTCGTAATGCAGGTCAAGCGTTGCACCTTGTAATCTTACATTTCTGTTCTCATCTCTTTCATAAACTTTTACGTCTGTACCTTTAAGTTGCAAAAGACGCGCCAGTGTTAATCCGCCGGGACCACCTCCTACGATGGCTATTTTTTTATTTTGTAGTAACATATCTTTAGAATTAGTTTTATCACTGCAAAACTATTTCTTTGGCTCGGGATGGAATAGTAGAAATCGGTCGTTTTTATCTTTAAATAATTCTTTTGGCACCACTCCTGAAAGTCTTTTTACTTCTTTAATAAAATGATTTTGATCTGTAAAATTAAGTTCCGGGAAAAGTTTTCCTTCTTTAATATGTTCCAATGATTCTTTGAATCGCACAATACTGCAATATCCCTTTAGAGAAATTCCAAAATGATCATTAAAATAGCGATTGATTTGTCGGCTGCTCCAAAATACTTTTTCGGATAATTCAGTTACAGACATCGCACCATTTGAGGCATAAATCAATTCAAATAATTTTTGCTTTCTAGGATCGATATCCGGCTTGATTAGCGAAATCATTTTGGCTGAAACTTTCTCGCAAAACCTTTCAAAATCATTTAAGTCGTCTTTTGTAATGCCCCAAAAATCCTTTGGTAAGGGATCAGCGGTATTTAGTATAGAAGCGGCTTTTAGATCTAACAAATATTCAATCGCAAGAAGTTTGAAACTAATTGCAAACACTAATGCTTTTGGAGGAAGAGCAGTTTGTGCAGGTTCGGTTTCCAAACCCATTCGCATGATATGAAAGGACTGTTCCGGCGAATAAAAAAATACAATATCAAACCTTCCATTAGGCAAAACAACAATTTCATGTGCTGAATCTAACGTATTCTCAAGCATCCAAAAATTTTCTACAAAATCAGAAAGTCCTGGTTCGGGTTTTATTATTTTACGTATTATATCATTATTTGCTGTCAAATTTTAGTCGATTAAGGAAACTGGGGTTTGCATTAGGATTTATTCTTTTGCTTTATAAAAATAACCAATTTTATGAGACGTAACATTACCAATAAAAAATGAGTTTTATTGCTTTAAAAATTAATAATGAACAAGGGAATAAATTCCAAAAAAAAAATGTGATAAAAAACTAAAAAAAACAGTAATTCCCCTTGTGTTTACTAGGTTTAACGAATAATTTTGCTTATCTTTATAGTATAAATAACAGCCAATATATGCCGAAAAACAAACTATTTAGAGCCTTGAATTACTTCTTAAAAAATTATTATTTCTTCCTGCATTTTATTCTTCAAAATGCTTCTACACTTCATTTAGAAAATCTTTTTTCTAATCTTTTTTCTTCAGCAGATATAAACAGGCTGAAGATACCAAAGCGACAGCTCCAATTCCTATCGTAATTATTTTTCGCGGATATATTGCCTGAGCCATTTTCTTAGAAAATATACTTCCAAAATTAAAAAAAAGATTTCCTTTTTTAGGATGCTCTTCTGACTCTTCATTTTCATTTTTCACAAAACCCTCTGCTTCTATGACTTCTTTTTCACTTTCAACAACTGCCATAATTTTATCAGCACTTTCAAGCTGTTTGGCTTCTTCAATTCTACACTTTTCATTAAACTTTTTAAAAGGGCGCGGTTGAAAATCAACCATTACTGCTGCAAGATTTATTGCATCAATATTCAAAGGATCTGTTTCGCCCTTAAAAAAGGTCTCAATAGGCCTAAACTTATCTTTTTGCTCCTTGAACTTATTCTTTTTGGTATAATCAAAATCTAAACAAAACAAATTTCTAAAAACATTTAAATCATCTTTAGTTTGGTTATTTTCGAAAATAAGCCAGCACAAATCGCGGAGTTTTCCGCGAGAAGGACTATACAAATAATCAAAATATTCTCCTTCTTTTTCAATCTCATATTTAATTTTAATCGCCTTTTTATATTCTTCTAATGAATTGCTATGCATGGTATTTTATTTTTAAACGGAATTCCTGAGAATCTCTGTAAAACGTGAGGAATTAATGGAATCTTATTTAAAAAAAGGTTTCAAAATGCCTTTAATGAAACATAGAAATTAGTTAGCGCTTTAACTTCAGATCAGGACAAAAGTATAAAACTAGTTCTAATTAACATTGTGAAAAACCGTAAGACCGAGATTATTCGGGAAGTGTAAATAACGTCTTACGGTTCTACACGATTTACTTCCCAAAAAATCAATTTTAGTAAGTGCAAATAACAAATTCCGGACAGCAATTTCATCTTTTTTTTACTAGTCCAAGACAACCTTTTTAGGATTTTTTTCCTCTATTAGAATAAGGTCAGATTGGTTTACATTCAAGTAACATGTCTAAAAAAACTAAAATTTATTGCGCATTGTATTTTGTTTTAAGGAATTCCCGGGAATCTCAGGAAAACGCGGGAATTCTGGGAATCCCCTATCAACAAAGGCTTGAAAGCGCCTTTACTTTGCCAAAGAATTAGTTCACACCTTATCTTAAGATTGAGAAAAGAGTATAAAACTAGTTTTAATTAACAGTGTGAAAAAACCGTAAGACCGAGTTTAATCGGGAAGTGTAAATAACGTCTTACGGTTCTACACACTTACTTCCCCAAAAAATCAATTTGGTATTGCCATTAACAAGCTCTGGAAAACTCCGGACAGCAATACTCATGTCTAATTTTTAAATCAAATCAAAATGAAAAAAATATTACTTTTTATAACTTTCACGTTATTGTTCACGCTATTTTCTTGTACTCCAGACGAGTACGAAACCAAACCAAAAAAGAAAACAGAAAAAACTGACGGTTTCGCAACGGGAGAAAATCCTGATGGACCAGGTGATGACAAAAATCACCCAATAAAACCATAACCTTAATAAATTATATGTTTTATTATCTAATTTATTACTATTTTCGGGGAAAGTAAACTTATATGTTACGGTCCCCGTTTTTTTATTTTATTATCTTTATTTTCCTTTTTTCCTGCAAAGAAAAAAAAGCTATAAATCCTAAAACCGAATCTATACGAAAAGAGGCACTTAGTTTACGAGATAAAGCAGATGAAAATTTTCAAAAGCAAAACTTAAATACTGCCTTTTATAAGTTTAATAAATCAAAACTGCTTTTTGAGACTTTAAAAGACAGTGCCAATATTGGATATATACTCATTCAAATGGCGTCAATTCAGCAAATCAACGGAGACTACTATGGCAGTAAGGAAACAGTTACCGAAGCATTGCCGTATACTAAAAAAAACAAAAATTATTCTAGCTGTATAAATAATATATTAGGCATTGCTGACAAAGAACTTTCTCTTTACAATGATGCCATTTTTTACTATACAAAATCAGTTAATGAATCTAAAGATCTTGATGAGAAACAAAGTCCTTTAAACAATATTGCGGCTGTTTATATACAACAAAAGAAATATCATAAAGCAATCACTCTTTTAGAATTTCTTTTAGAATCTCCTGCAAGTAAAAAAATATTGAAGGAGAAAGCTAAAGAAACTAATAAATCCCGATTTCAAGATAACTTAGGTTATGCTTATTTTAAAAATGGATTGGATGAAAAAGGATTGGATTTAATGAATGAAGCGCTCCAATTAAGACACAAAATTAAAGATACTTACGGAAGCATTGAAAGTTATCTGCATCTTGCTGATTATTATGCTAAAAAAGACCTTCAAAAATCAGATGAACATGCTCTTGCTGCTTACAATACAGCCACAAAATTAAATAGTGTTGACGAAAGATTAGAAGCACTGCAAATTCTAATTTCTAATAATCACAGCCCGCAGGACAGCAAATATGTGCAAAAGTATTTTACACTAAATGACAGCATTATAAAGATTAGAAATAACTTTAAAAACAAGTTTGCCAAAATTAAATACGATTCTAAAAAAGAAAAAGATGAAAATGGAAAACTTCGTTTAGAAAAAACCGAAAACCTATTAGCACTTCAAAAAGCCAAATACCTGCGAGTTGTATTCCTGATTATTTTTGTTTTTTTAGTTGTTTTAATAGCTATTCTAATGCGGTATTATAAAAATAAAAATAAAGCTATAGAATTTAAGACTTCGTATAATACTGAAACCCGAATTGCTAAAAAAATCCACGATGAGTTGGCAAACGACGTATTTCATGTGATTGCTTTTGCCGAATCTGAGGCATTATCTAATGAAAGTACCAAAGAGAATCTGCTTCAAAAATTAGATGATATTTACGGACGTGTGAGGGGGATTTCAAGAGAAAATAATAGAATTGAGACAGGAATAGATTTTACCAATAGCATAAAAGAAATGCTTTCGGCGTATAATGCCCGCGAAAGAAATATCATTGCTACTAATCTGGAAAATATAAACTGGGAAATTGTGGAGGATATAAAAAAGATCACGATTAGTCGCATTTTACAGGAATTAATGGTGAATATGAAGAAACACAGTCAGGCAAATCTAGTGCTTGTAAAATTTGAAAATGACCAAAAATCAATCTTCATAAACTATACGGATAACGGTAAAGGCTGCGAAAAAACCAAGATTGTAAAAAACGGCCTCAAAAACATGGAAAGCCGTATTGAGGTTGTCAAAGGAACTATTGATTTTGATACAGAACCGGATAAAGGTTTTAGAGTAAAAATATCTATACCTAAATAAACAGAAATTAAAACGTAACAAGGCTTTGTGAACTTTGAATTCTTTAATCTATAATTTTTTTTAGCTATTTGCGTTCAATTTTTCAGGAGCTGTTTCCTGCTGTTCCTTCCAATCTTTTATGCCGAACACCGGCACAAAAGGATTTTCCCTCCCATCAGGGCTAGGAAACTCATTTTCAAAAGAAATTTTATCTTTTAAAAATCTTTCTTTCATAACATTGTTCAATTTGACTTGTAGTTTTTAAAATATGTCTGGTCTAACAAATAAAAAAGCCTTTCAGAATTTTACTTCCGAAAGGCTTTTATCTACAAATTAACAGGCAATATTATTTCCAACCGCCGCCTAAGTCTCTATAAACATGGACCGCAGCATTTAATTGTTCTTTTTTAGTGTCTACCAATTCTAATTTAGCTTCTAATGCATCACGTTGTGTCATTAAAACTTCAAAATAATCTACTCTTGCTGATTTAAACAAATCATTAGAAACATCAATTGAAGTATTTAAAGCATCAACTTGCTGCGATTTAAGATCATATCCTTTTTGTAAATTTTCGATCTTAGATAGTTGATTTGATACTTCTAAATAAGCATTCAAAACCGTACGATCATAATTATACAATGCCTGAAGCTGTCTTGCATTTGCACTCGCAAATTCTGCTTTAATTGCATTTCTGTTTATCAATGGCGCAGCAAGATCTCCTGCTAACGAATACAAAATTGATTCAGGAAACGTAAATAAGTAACTTGGTTTAAATGCTTGTACTCCTACCGCAGCAGAAATATCAAGTGACGGATAAAACTCGGCACGAGCCACTTTTACATCTAATTTTGCTGCTACCAATTCTAGTTCAGCTTGTTTAACATCAGGACGATTTGTCAATAATTGAGAAGGAATTCCTGAATTTACAGCAGCCGGCAATAAGCTTAAGAAATTGCTGCTTTCTGTTCTTTTGATTTCCTGTGGATAACGTCCTAACAAAAAGTTGATTTTATTCTCTGTTTCTTTTATTTGCTGACGAATATCAAACTCCATGCTTTTTGAAGTTAAAACTTCAGCTTCAAACTTCTTAACTCCAAGTTCTGTAGCTCTTGCAGCCTGCTTTTGGATTTTTACAATTTCTAATGCGTTTGACTGTAATTTTATCGTTTGATTGATAATATCTAGCTGCGTATCCAAAGCCAATAATTCATAATAAGAATCAGCAACTTCAGCAATAAGATTTGTAATTACAAAGTTTTTACCTTCAACACTAGCTAAATATCTGTTTAATGCCGCTTTTTTAGAATTGCGTAATTTTTTCCAGATATCTACTTCCCAATTTGCATAGGCAGAAATGGTAAAATCTCCAAGCGGATCAGGTGTTTCTATTCCAGGTTTAATTTCTGTAGTAGCGTCACCGGCACCCTGGCTTGTATATCTACCTACTTTTTCTACTCCGGCTCCGGCGCGAACACCAACAGTTGGCAATAAAAGTCCTTTTTTAACACGGATATCATTCTTTGCAATTTCAATTTCCTGCAAAGTGATGTTTAATTCCTGATTGTTTTTTAACGCAACATCAATCAGGTCTACAAGGTTTTGATCTTTAAAATAATCTTTCCATTGTAAAGTCGATGTATTGTTTGAATCCTGAGTTTGGGCTGTTGTACCAAACGACTCAGGAACTGGCGTACTTGTAGTAGGTGCTGCCTCAGGCGCAGGGGCTTTACACCCTGCAACCGTAAGACATATACCTAATGCAATGCCATATTGATAGGCTTTGAATTTATACATGGTTGTCATCAATTTCTTCTGTTAATGGATTTTCTTCTTCATTTTTCACCAATTTGTGTCTCTCTGCAATTTTACCGAATATATAATACAATCCAGGAATCACAAATACACCACAAATAGTTCCGATAAGCATACCTCCAGCGGCCGCAGTACCAATGGTTCTGTTACCAATTTTACCAGGACCAGATGCAAACGCTAACGGTAATAATCCCGCAATAAACGCAAATGAAGTCATCAAAATAGGACGGAACCTCGCTTTAGCTCCTTCCATCGCTGCTTCAAGAACTGTTTTGCCCGCTGCATGTCGCTGTATCGCAAACTCTACAATCAGTACGGCATTTTTACCCAGTAAACCAATAAGCATTACCATGGCAACCTGAGCGTAAATGTTGTTTTCTAATCCAGTTATTTTTAATAAAAGGAAAGCTCCAAAAATACCCGCCGGTAGAGAAAGAATTACTGATAATGGCAAAATAAAACTTTCGTATTGAGCAGCTAATACCAAGTAAACGAATCCTAAACAGATTAAGAATACCCAAATTGCCTGATTACCCTGAGCAACCTCATCGGCAGAAATACCTGCCCAGTCAATATCATATCCTCTAGGTAATTTTTTCTCTGCTACTTCCTGAATCACCTTAATCGCCGTACCAGAACTATATCCTACAGCAGGTCCTCCACTAATCTCAGTAGAAGTATACATATTGTGTCTTGTAATTTCTGAAAGACCGTATACTTTTTCTAATTTCATAAAGGCAGAAAAAGGGACCATTTCATCACGGTCATTTTTCACGTAAAGTTTTAAGATATCATCCGGTTGTGCACGATATTCCGGCGAAGCCTGAACGATTACTTTATAGTTAATTCCGTATTTAATGAAACTGATTTCGTAGTTACTACCCACAAGAGTTGATAAAGTATTCATCGCATTTTCGATAGAAACTCCTTTTTGCTGCGCCAAGTCATTATCTACTTTCATCATGTATTGAGGGAAACTCGCACTAAAGAAACTAAATACGTTAGATAATTCCGGACGTTTGTTCAATTCCTCAACAAATTCTTTGTTAACAGCTTCCATTTTTTTGAAATCTCCTGAACCTGTTTTGTCCAGTAAACGAAGCTCAAATCCTCCTGCTGCTCCATATCCAGGAACTGCCGGCGGTTGGAAAAACTCAATATTTGCACCTGGAATATCTTTCGATTTTTCTTCCAGTTCTGTCATAACTTCCTGTACAGATTCTTTACGATCATTCCAGTCTTTTAAATTGATCAAACAAGTTCCTGAGTTTGATCCTGTACCTTCTGTCAAAATTTCATAACCAGCTAATGAAGAAACCGATTTTACTCCGTCAATCGTTTCAGCTATTTTTTGCAATTTCTCTGCAATATTATTTGTACGCTCTAATGATGAACCCGGAGGTGTCTGGATAATAGCATAAAACATACCCTGATCCTCATTCGGGATAAACCCGGAAGGAACGGTACTACTAATCAGCCATGTTCCGGCACAAAATGCAAGAAGTGCAATAATAGTAACAGCTCTTCTGTTTACAATTTTACCTAATACATTTTGGTATTTACCTTGTGCAAGGTTAAACTTGTTGTTAAAACCATCTATGAATACATTTACAGGCGTTCTCTTTTTAGGTTTACTGTGATTGTTTTTTAACATCATTGCACAAAGTGCCGGCGTTAAAGTCAATGCCACAATACCTGAAAGGATAATTGCTGTTGCCATCGTGATCGAGAACTGTCTGTAAAACACCCCAACCGGACCAGACATAAAAGCAACCGGAATAAATACCGCAGCCATTAAGAATGTAATTGCAACAATAGCTCCTGCAATTTCATGCATCGCTTTTTTAGTCGCTTTAAGTGGCGAGAGATGTTCTTCCTCCATCTTGGCGTGAACGGCTTCGATAACTACAATCGCATCATCGACGACGACCCCAATTGCCAAAACCAAAGCAAACAACGTAATTAAGTTCAACGAAATATCGAAGAATGTCATGAATATAAATGTTCCAATTAAGGAAACCGGTACCGCAATTGCCGGGATAATCGTTGAACGCCAGTCTCCTAAGAAAAGGAATACTACTAAACCAACCAAAATAAAGGCTTCGATCAAGGTGTGAATTACTTTTTCGATAGAAGCATCTAAGAATTTAGAAACGTCATATGAGATTTCGTAATCCATTCCTTTTGGGAATTTTTGCTTTATTTTTTCTAATTTGGCTTTTACGTCTTCAATAACCTGATTTGCATTAGATCCAAAAGATTGTTTTAATACAATCGCTGCAGAAGGTTTTCCATTCAAATTAGAATAGATATCATACATCGAGCTTCCAAATTCAACTTTGGCAATATCTTTCAAACGTAAAAGTTCTCCGTTACTGTTTGATTTTACTACAATGTTCTCATATTGTTCTTTGGTTGTAAAACGTCCTGAATATTTCAATACATATTCAAATGCCTGAGAACGTTTACCGGAACTTTCTCCTGTTTTACCAGGCGAAGCTTCCAAACTCTGACTTGATAATGCTTCCATTACCTCATCAGCAGAAATTTTATACGCTAACATACGATCCGGTTTCAACCAGATACGCATCGCATATTCACGAGTTCCTAAGATGTCTCCTGATCCAATACCATTTACCCTTTTTAACTCAGATAATACGTTGATATCAGCATAGTTGTACAAGAACTTCATGTCGGTATTTTTATCCGTACTATAAAGATTCACGTACATCAGCATACTCGGAACCTCACGCGTAATCTTAACACCTTCTCTAACTACCAATGGAGGTAGTTTATTAGTAACCGAAGCCACACGGTTTTGAACGTTAATCGCAGCCTGGTTAGGATCTGTACCTAAATTAAATACTACCTGAATACTTGCTTCACCATCATTTCCGGCATCAGAAGTCATATATTTCATCCCGGGAACCCCGTTAAGAGCTCTTTCTAAAGGAATAACAACAGATTTGATCATTAATTCTCCATTCGATCCAGGATAATCCGCCGTAACGTTTACCATTGGAGGTGAAATGGAAGGGAACTGGGTAATAGGTAAATTTAATACCGACAATACCCCTAAAAAGACAATGATCAGCGATATTACTATCGACAATACAGGTCTTTGAATAAATTTATTAAACATTTTTATATTTTTTTAATGATTAAACTAATTAACAGTTTAAAAGTGTTTCAAGTTTCAGGTTCAGTGCAAAACTTGAAACCTGAAACTTGAAACCATTGAAAACAAAACTATTCAGCTTTTACGCGCAAATGATTAATTACCGTTTGAGGAGCCTGGAAGTCATATTTAATCTTGTCATTTTCTTTTACTTTCTGAACTCCTTCAAGTAAAATTTTATCCGTTTCAGTAAGTCCGCTGCTTACTACGTATAAATCAGGGATTTCGCCAGTAATAGTAATTTCTTTTGAAGTTACTTTACTGTTTTTATCAACCACAAAAACGTATTTTTTATCCTGAATTTCGTAAGTCGCTTTTTGTGGGATCACAATAGCATTTCTAAGCGGCACCAACATTTGAACTTGTCCTGTTTCACCGTTTCTAAGTAATTTGCCTGAATTAGGGAATCTTGCTCTAAAAGCGATATTTCCTGTTTCGTTGTTAAACTCACTTTCTATAACTTCAACATTTCCTTTTTCTTTAAAAAGTTCGCCATTCGCTAACATTAAACTTACTTTGTTCTCAGCACGATCTTTTATATCTGTTTGGTATTGAAGATATTCAGGTTCAGATACATTGAAATAAGCAAACATTTGACTGTTGTCTGAAAGACTTGTCAATAATTCGCCTTCGTCAATAAGACTTCCTAATTTTAATGGAATTCTATCGATTGTTCCGTCAAACGGAGCTCTGATCTCTGTAAATGATAAATGAAGTTTTGCTAATGCAACCTCAGCTTTTGCAGATTGCAATTTTGCCTGAGCCACACTTAATTCGTTTTTAGAAACGATATTTTTATCAGCAAGTAATTTAGAATTTTGCAATTCGATTTCTACTGATTTTTGTTCAGCTTGAGCTTTAAGCAATTCTGCCTGATACATATTTGGCATAATTCTGAACAACAGCTGACCTTTTTTTACAAACTGTCCTTCATCGACATAAATGTTTTGTAAAAACCCTTTTTCCTGGGCACGGATTTCGATATTTCGAACAGATTTAATCTGCGAAACATATTGTTTTGTAAATGATGTGTCAATTTTTACCGGATTAGTAACCGTAAATTTTTCCACTTCTTCTTTTTCTTCTTTTTTAGTTGTACAACTAGTAAGGCACACAAGGGCAAATAAGCCTGTGAACAAGATAATTCTTTTCATGATTTTATTGGAAATTAAGCGATTGAATGCTTGGAATACAGTGATTCCTTTAGATGAAAAAATGCATCAGGCAGCCTTAGTCAGAACTAAAATTCCATATAAGAAGAGGTAGAAAAAATATACATCAACAAGATATGCAGATCACAACTGAGGTAACCGGATGTATAGTATAAAATCAAATTCTTAAAACTCGTTGAGTAATATAGATAGGATTTGACTGGCCACAGAATGGCACGTAGATTTTAAAACGATTGTAATCATTTACAACAACCTGATCTGAGAATTTCAGGTACCAGTTATCAAGTAAACTGTAATTTGCTGCAAAAAATTTATTCGAAAGTCCAAGATTATCGCTTCCAAGGTATTCTTCTTCAAGATCTAAATCAGCATCTTCGATAATGGAAGATCCCTGATCCTGATTCGTGAATTTTACACGGTGCTTTTTCTCAAGTGTATGTTGATGAAAGTTTTGAGGTGTACCCGCATTAAGATATTGCCCTCCGCCAAACAGAAGGAAATTCATGAATACTAAAAATACTGTTAACTTTCTCATTTGGGTGCGAAAGTAATCAAAGTATCGAAACAAAAAAAGAATTTTTAATAAGGTTTAACATTAAAAAAATACGAAAACGTTTTAATTCTTTTTTTAGGCACCAATTTTACTAAAATATTATTTTTTAATGCGAAAAAATCATAAAAAAACTCCTTCAAATCAGAATCAGTTTAAGACTAATCTCAAAACAGAACAAAAACCATTAAAATCGCAAATAATTGAGGCTGTATATTTTATTCAATAAATTTCATTGTTATTTTTATAGCAAAATTTCCATAATGGTAAATTCCTTTCCTGCTTTTGTAAATTTTTTATGCGTATCGGCCATTCCAAATTTTTCATAGAATGATTTTTTATTGCTTCTGGCATTACACCAGACTTTTTTTAAATCTTTCTCTTTTGCCAGCTTCAAAATGTATTTTAATAGTTCTGATGCAATTCCTTTTCCCTGAAATTCTTCTAAGGTGGCTAATTTTCTAAATTGCATTTCATCATTTGTAATAAAACACGAAACTATTGAAACTAATTTTTCATGATCAAAAACCCCAAAATGCAATCCTGAATTATCCTCTTCTAGCTGCACGAATTCAAAAGGCTGATCCGGCCACATTACTTCATGTCTGATTTGCCAGGTTTGCGAAGGTTTGATTGCTCTAATTTCCATTGTATTACTATTTTTTTGGAATTTCAAATTTACTGCATTTTATAATGATATTATATAGAATACCTAAAAACGCATTTTACTCATTATCAAAAACATGCGTTAAATAAAATAAGATAAATCGTTCGAATCTAATTAATAATAATTATTTTTATAGTATCTAAAAATAAATAAATCCACTTATGAAAAAACTCATCTTAGCCGCTTTTTTGTGTATTAGTGTAAATGGTTTTGCACAATTGATACAGTTTGGACCTCAGTTTTCTTATAACATAACCTCACCTTTGACTGATGATTTTAGTTCAAAAAGCTCAGGAACAGGCGTGGGTTTTGCCGGTTTTGCAAGACTAAATTTATTACTATTCTATGCTCAGGGAGAATTTGGATATGCACAGTCAAAATTTAATGTTTCTCAAACCGGAATTGGAGACACTGAATATAAGCTGTCCGGAACAGACGCTACTCTGATTGCCGGTTTCAAGGTTATTCCGCTGGGAAAACTTGGCAACGTACGCATTTTTGCCGGATACAACTGGAAAAATTATTCGGATATTAAGGCAAATAACGGTCTGAATTATATTGATATCGAACTAAACAACAGCAGTATTCTGGGCGGAGTTGGCGTCGATTTGTGGAAACTTACTATAGATTACAGATACCTGGCAGGAATTACGGATCTTGATCCTTCCGGAAGAAGTGTAAAAACAGCCGTTTCTAATTTCTCGGTTGGATTTAAATTCTTATAAAAAATATGCCACAGATTTTAAAGATTCAATGATTATAAAATCTGTTTGAATCTTTGAAATCTGTGGCAAAAATATAATATTTTCAGGCTAATCCGAAAACGCATTCAAAATCAACATTGCTTTTTCTGTGTCTTTTGTATGCACAAAAATATGGTCGTGATAATAAGCTGCCACAACATTACAACTAATTCCGTTCTGCGAAAGTGCTTTTGAAAATGCCGCTGTTAAACCAATGGCTTCTAATGAAGAATGAACAGAAAGTGTAATCCAGGACATTATTACAGAATATTGCAGTTTTAACTGATCTGCCACTTCCTTTTTTAGAATTAACGTAATCGCTTCCTTTTCTTTAAAAACCATTTCGATTTCATCTAAATTTACATCACCCAGCTTTTCTATTTTGCAAAAAACATAATCTCCCGGATTGTGTTCCGGTTTCATGCTTTTGAGCAAAATCTCCAAATCTTTTTCTCCTGACATTTTAAAATTATTTTATGTGAATTATTTTAAAAGATGTTCTAATATATTTTGAAAATTATATAAAAAAAAACCGTCTTTCTCAATAGAAAAAGACGGTTTAAATATTTGTTTTTTTTACTGAACTGACCAAGTATTATTTTTTGGTGTGGCATCCATAAAAATACCTCCATCCAAAGTGATTTGCTTGATTTGTTTTTTACTTTTTAAAGCAATTGTAGCTGATTTTTGATTCGCTTGCCAAATTGCCGGAGTCTCATGTATGGTTTCGGTTGAATTATCTGCGTAAACAATATTCACATCAAACGGAATTGCAAATCCGCCAACATTTTCTACAGAAACAGTGTTTTTGGCCACATTTTTAACCGAAAGATCTATGTAGTTATTCGTAAAAAACCAGTTATTAAAATACCAATTCAGATTTTTTCCTGTTGCTGTATTAAACGAATTAAAATAATCCCACGGAATTGGGTGTTTTCCATTCCAATTGTCCATATAAGCGTGTAATGCTTTTTTGAATAAATCATCTCCAAGCAAATCTTTTAATGCAATGTACGAAAGTGACGCTTTTCCGTATGAATTATTTCCGTAACCTGCATCAGCAACCTGAGATGACATAGAGATTATAGGCTGATCTTCTTCTGTTGATGGATCGTTGATATAATCTTTTACTCTGAAATCTTTATAAAATTTATCAGCAGCTTCTTTACCATGTTCCGCAATTCCGATAAAATATTCGAAAGTAGTTGCCCATCCTTCATCCATAAAAGCGTAACGCGTTTCATTTATTCCCATATAAAAAGGAAAATACGTATGCGCGACTTCGTGATCCTGAACCAATTGTGCAAAAACAGGATCACCCATTTGCGAATCGTTACACATCATTGGATATTCCATATCTGCAAAACCCTGAAAAGCGGTCATTTTAGAAAACGGGTACGGAACTCCCGGCCAATTGTTCGAAAAGTAATCTAATGCATATTGATTGTTTTTTACCGAATTTACAAAATCAGTTCCGGAAATATCATAAGCCGCCTGAACACTCGCGCGTCGGTTTGTTTTTTTATCGACTACAACACTGCTCGCATCCCATATATAATGGTCGCTTAATCCAAAACAAACATCAGAAATATGTTTGGCTTCAAACTTCCAGGTATTCCAGTCATTTTGTTTCGTAACCGCACCTTTTTTCAATTCGTCTAAGTTTGCGATATGCAAAATTTCGTTTGTAGTATATGATTTTTTTAATCGGTCTGAAAATTCAGGATTTAAAACATCATCGGGGTTTAATAAATCTCCGGTTGCAAAAACCACATAATTTTTCGGCACTTTTACTGAAAAAGTATAATCATTAAAGTCATTATAAAATTCTAAACGATTTGTGTGAGGCAATCTGTCCCATTTATTATAGTCATCAAAAACCGAAACTCTTGGGTAACTGTACGCCACATAAAAAGTGGTTTCGTCTATCTGGCCTTCTCTTTCACTTTCTTTAGATAAAGGATAACTCCAATCGATATTTAAAGTAATTTTTGAATTTGGCGGCATTGGCTTTTTCATTTTTACATTACCAACCGTTCCCCATTTTCTGGCATCTTCTTTATAAACTTCACCATCGATTTTTAAGGACGTTATTGTTAAACCATCACTCAAAAAATCATTACTTACAGATCCGGCTCTTGACGAAGATGGTTTGTGTACATTGTTTACAAAACGAATAGCCATGTTTCGCAATGAATCCTTACTATTATTTTCATAGACAATAGTTTCAGTTCCGCTTACAACCCTTGTTTTAGGATCTACCGAAATTTCCATCGAATATGTCCCGTGATTCTGCCAGTAGTTTTTTCCTGGTTTTCCGTCCATCGAGCGCGTTCCTTTCGCGTAAGCTTCCTTTATATTTCTGGGCATATAAAGTTCCTGTGCAAAGCTATTTTGTGCTAAAAACACGAAACTGATTAATACAATTTGGAATAGTTTTTTTTCCATAAGTCGTTTTATGATTTTGATGATTTAATATGATTTATCATATTAGAAGTGTTTTTCTCTTTAATGTTACAATTCTTTATAAAATTATATTTTTTTGACTATAAACGAAGAATGTTTTATGGAAGTTTTAAAATAAACTTCAAAAATAAAAACTTAGAGATTTAGATTCTCAGCAACTCAGAACCTTAAAGAAAAATAAAAACCGCCTAATTCTAAAAGAACAAAGACGGTATCTACAATTAATATATAACCTCGGAATTACAAAATATAATCGGTATTTATAAAATTCGATTCTTTGCTATTTAATAGCTCTTGCAGAATTTCATTATTATAATCGATATCTTTTGAAGCCACGAACGTACGAATTGAGAATGAACGCAAAGCATCCGGAATACTTAAAGTTCCTACTGCAGAATCTTTACGGCCTGTAAACGGGAACGCATCCGGACCTCTCTGGCATGAACTGTTCAGGTTTACCCTGCAAACTAAATTTACTAAAGCATCAATAAGCGGCGCCAAAGTTTTAATATCTTTCCCGAACAAACTTACTTGTTGTCCGTAGTTTGATTCGGCCATATCTTCAAGAGGTTCATTGATATCCTTAAAAGAAATAATTGGCACAACTGGTCCAAATTGTTCTTCATGATACACACGCATCTCTTTATTTACAGGATATAAAACAGCCGGAAAAATATAATTCTCAGTATGTTTTCCTCCTTTTTCGTTTAATACTTTTGCTCCTTTACCTTTAGCATCATCAATTAATCCCTGAATATAAGCTGGTTTTTCACTTTCAGGAAGCGGTGTTAAAGAAACTCCTTTTTCCCAAGGATTTCCAAAAACTAATCCGTCTACTTTTTCAGCAAAACGTTTGTTGAATTCTTCAACGATAGATTCATGAACATATAATACTTTTAAAGCCGTACAACGTTGTCCGTTAAAAGACAAACTTCCCGCAATACATTCCTGAATAGTCAAATCTAAATCGGCATCCGGTAAAATAATCGCCGGGTTTTTAGCTTCTAAACCTAAAATCAAACGCAATCTGTTTTTATTTGGATGCTGATCCTGCAATGCAATCGCAGATTTACTGTTTCCGATTAATGCCAGAACATCAATTTTTCCTGATTTCATGATCGGAGAAGCAACTTCGCGGCCTCTTCCGTAAACAATATTGATAACTCCTTTAGGAAAACTGCTTCTAAAAGCTTCTAATAATGGTGAAATACATAAAACACCATGTTTAGCAGGTTTAAAAATTACGGTATTACCCATAATTAAAGCGGGAATCAATAAGGAGAAAGTTTCGTTTAGAGGATAATTGTAAGGTCCAAGACACAAAACAACTCCAAGAGGTCCACGGCGAATCATAGCATTTACACCCTGAACTTTTTCAAAATGCGAACTGCGACCGTTTAATTCTTTGTAACTATCAATTGTATCATGAATATATTCTACAGTTCTGTCAAATTCTTTTTGCGAATCACCAAGGTTTTTTCCAATTTCCCACATCAAAAGTTTAACCACTTCCTCGCGGGTTTCTTTCATTTGTTTTACAAAATTTTCCATGCATTTAATACGATCAACCACTTTCATAGTTGGCCATAATCCCTGTCCTTTATTATAAGCCGCATTGGCAGCTTCAACCACTTCTGCAGCTTCTTTCTCAGCCATAAACGGAATCGATCCTAATAAAGTTGGTGTGTATTTTTCTGTAGATGAAATTGTCGAAAACACAGGTGTGGTTTGCCCTGTCCATTGTTTTAATTCTCCGTTAACAAGATAAGTGTCTTGGTTTATAAGGGTTTTAATCTGATATTCTTCGGGTATTAAACTCATAATCTGGTATTTATAGTTTGGTTATTAATAGCTTTTTAAAGAAAAAAGAGGCTATTTCTGCCTCTTCTTGTTCTTTTATGGATTTACGGTTTCGCCTTCCCAATCCAGAATTCCACCCAGCAGATTATAGGCATTTTCAATCCCTAACTCATTCATAATCTGACATGCTTTGGCACTTCTGGCTCCAGAACGGCAATACACATAATAGTTTTTATTTTTGTCTAATTCTTCAATTTCATAAATAAAACCTTGTCCTTTATGAATATCAATATTTACGGCATTCTCGATATAACCGTCATTAAATTCGTCTTCAGTTCTTACGTCCAGTATAACTGCATTCTCGTCAGCAGCAAGCTGATTAACCCAATCTTCTTGTGATAAATTCATAATAAATGTGTTTTTGTAAAATTACGACGTTTCTATTAATTAAAAACGTGCCAAATGCGATTTCGATTATTATTCTCAGAAAACGTTTTAGAGAAAGTATTATAATCAGTGAAATACAAATTTACTCACTATTTTCAAAAATATAGTCTATAAACTCGATCGAAAATAGGATTTTTTCATTTGCATAAAATGCATCTTAAAATAGTTTTCTGACAATTTAAACCATTTCAATCTGCTATCTTTGCAATAAATTATAGTTTTTAAAGTCTTTTTGATAAAATAAAGGTAGCCACGAATTACACAAATTTTCACAAATTATTTTTTTACTGCCACACATTAAATGATTTTAAGGATTTTTATATTTGAAAAAATCACAACAAAATGAACATCCTTTAATAGCGAAAATTTGTGCAATTTGTGGCAAAAAAAAAAATCAACATGGAATTTAAAAATTTTACCATTAAGAGATTAAGTTTCATTAAGCAGTAAAACTTAATTTTTCTTAATCTCTTAATGGTAGAAAAACTTTTTATGTTTAAAAATAAATCCAATGCAAAATTCATTACAAAACATCTTTCCTAATTTCTCCAGCGAACTTATTGCCACAATCGAAGAAAACGGAAGCCTGCAGGATTTTGAAGCCGGAACCATTTTAATGCGAACTGGACAATACATTAAAAACACCGTTTTGATTACCAAGGGAAAAATCAAAATCTATCGCGAAGGCGAAGATGGCGGCGAATTTTTAATGTATTATCTGCAACCCGGACAAGCCTGCGCTATTTCGATGATTTGTACAGCAAAAAGTGAGAAAAGCCAAATCATGGCAAAAGTTGTCGAAGATGTTTCTGTTATGATGATTCCACTTCAAATGATGGATAAATGGATGATGGAACACAGAACGTGGTATGAATTTGTAATAGAAACCTACCGAAGCCGTTTTGAAGAAGTCCTGGAAGTGGTTGATAATATCGCTTTCCGTTCTATGGATGAACGCTTGGAATTTTATCTAAAAAGACATTCTGATGCCTGTGGCTGTACCGAAGTTAATTTGTCGCATCAGGAAATCGCAACCGAATTAAATACTTCAAGAGAAGTCGTTTCGAGATTACTCAAAAAAATGGAACAAAGAGGTTTGGTTAAACTAAACCGCAACCAAATTGAATTATTAAAGTAAAATATTAGCCCACGGATTTTACGGATGAAACGGGTTTTCGCTGGTTTATTTTTTATAAACTATTGTCAGTTCGAGCGTCCCGAGGCTTCGGGAGAGAACCCGCAACGCATCTCAACTCCGCTCGATGTGACAAGCCAGGACTTCCAAATCAAGGAAAGAAGAAAAAATCTGTGAAAACCCGTTTCATCCGCCAAATCCGTGGGCAAAAAAAATCCGCAGTCAAAAAATCCCTTATGTGATAAATGTTACTGTACATTTCTTTTTAACAAACCACCTTTGCCTAAAAAGAAATACAATGGAATATTTAGGTTATTTTGCTTCAATCATTATCGGAATCTCGCTTGGCTTAATTGGCGGTGGCGGATCGATATTGACGATTCCTATTTTGGTGTATTTATTTAAAGTAAATCCGGAACAGGCAACTTCTTATTCTTTATTTATAGTGGGATTAACCGCCATGCTTGGAAGTTACAATCATTATAAAATGGGAAATCTCAAACTAAAATCAGCATTGTATTTTGCGATTCCTTCTGTGATTTCGATTTTGATTATCCGCGAAGTTATTTTCCCTCAAATTGCGGCGACTTTATTTTCAATTGCATCTTATTCCGTTTCAAAAGATTTTCTGATTATGATTATCTTTTCAGTTTTGATGATTACAGCAGCAATCTCAATGATTCGAAAAAACCAACCCGAAATAAAAGGTGCCGAAACTAATTATATACAATTAAGTATAATCGGTTTTATTGTGGGAATCATAACAGGATTTTTGGGTGCTGGCGGAGGTTTTCTAATTATTCCTGCCCTGCTCTTTTTTGCCAAATTACCTATGAAACAAGCTGTAGGGACATCTTTATTAATCATTAGTATAAATTCTTCGATAGGTTTTGGAGGCGATTTATACATCGGAACTCCTATAGATTACCCCTTTTTATTAGGCGTTTCCGGAATGGCACTTCTGGGAATGTTACTAGGAAGCCAGCTTTCTAAAAAAATCGACGGAACGAAACTAAAACCCATTTTTGGCTGGTTTGTTCTCGTAATGGGGATTTATATAATTGCTAAAGAAGTTTTGTTTTAAAATAATTTGTTTATCGCAGATTTGTTGCCGTTGAAATTTAAAAATTTAATTTTAGTTTTACTTGTTAAGTAATCTTTGTCAAAGTTTTGAACTTTGACAAAGATGAAAACTACAGCTAAAAAATAACAAAAAATTCAATGACAGGAATAATCCCGCCATTGAATTTTGTAGTTTTTATAAACTAAAGTTTAATTAACGTTGTCCACCAGAAACAGCTACAGTTTCGCCAGTAATCCAATAAGAATCATCAGAAGCAAGAAATACAGCCACTTTTGCAATATCATTAGGTTGACCTGCACGCCCAAGCGGAGTTTCAGAAACATGCCATTTTTCGGCATCCCCATTCATAACACCCGAACTGTGAGAACCTTCAGTTTCAATTAATCCAGGATTAATAGAGTTGATACGTATATTTTTAGGCCCAAGTTCTTTGGCAAGAATACGAGTCATGGCATCAATTGCATATTTGGTTTGTGTGTAAACCAATGCAGTTGGCATATCAAGCGTTGATACGATCGAGCCGGTATTAATAATTGCACCGCCTTTATCGCCAAATAATTTCACCGCTTGCTGAATTGTCAAAATGCTTCCTAATACGTTAATACTAAACATATGATGAAAAGACTCTTCCGTGATATCTTCAATACCTGCAAAGCTATAAACACCGGCGTTGTTCACCAATATATCAAGTTTGCCAAATGTTTTAGCAATCTCTTCAAAAATACGTTTTACATCAGCTGCTTTTTCAACATTACCTTGTATGGCAATCGCTTTTCCGCCGTTGCTTGTAATTTCTGCAACCACTTTATCAGCACCTTCCTTGCTGCTTGCGTAATTAATGATTACTGTTGCACCCTGATTTGCATATGCTTTTGCGATTCCTGCACCAATACCTTTTGATGCACCAGTTATTAAAGCTACTTTACCGTTTAATTTTCCTAAATTTTCCATCTTTTTTTATTAATTAAATTCTGTTAATTGATAAGGCAAAGTTGGATATAAAGGCAGGATGAAAAGTTGAAGTACATTAGGAAAAAAGGTTGAACTACTTCAACTTTTCTTCTTCACTTTTTCATTACGTATTTTCGATAAAAACTCTGTAGTCATATTCAGGTAAGACGCAAGGGCGTATTGTGGCAAGCGCTGCGCAACTTTTGGAAATTTTTCGAGGAACTCATTATAGCGTTCTTCTGCATTTTGTGTCAGCATTGCGATGATGCGGCGAGAATAAAATGCAGCCGATTTTTCGGCCATTAAGCGAAACAGCTTTTCAAAATTATACCCAGACGATTTGAGTTTCTGCTCTGCTTCATAATTTATTTGTAATATTACGCTATCTTCCAATGCAACAATAAACATAGTCGCCGGAGTTTGGTAAACATAACTATTATAATCTGCAATCCACCAGTCTTCAATCGCAAACTGAATCGTATGTTCGCTGCCTTTTTCATCAACCACATAAGAACGAAAAGCGCCTTCAAGCACATAAGTTCTATGTTTGTTTACAAATTCAGGCTGTACAATAAATTGTCTTTTCTTTACTTTTCTCCCTTTAAATTCAGACAATAAAACCTCCAGTTCGTCCGGTAATAAAATGACTTTTTGATTAATATTTTCAACAAATGAAGTCAGGTCTTCCATGAAGTTTTAAAATTAGAATAGAGGTTTACTTATGAAAGCAGAAAAAAATCGAGGTTATATCCCAAAAGAAAAGTTAGAAATCTATTTCTTTTCAACGTTTTTAGGACTTGGTTTTCTATAAAATAAATACCTTAAAACCAACGTATAAAAAGCAAAAATAGAGGTCGTTAAAGTTCCAACTACGAATAAAAACTCTGTTTGCGTTAAAATATAGAATTTGTACGAAGCGCCAAAACCATGCAAAAGAATTACAATAGCAATAAAAATGGCCCATCTTGACGAAAAAATAAAAGCCTTTTTGGCATTTTCCTGCCTTAACTTTCGTTCTGAGCTTTCATTTGCCTGTTCAATTTCAAAGCGTTTTAGCTCAATATATTCCGAATGGCTTTTAGGATCATAAGGTTTCATCAAATGATCTTCCTTTTCTGCCTCTTGGGTTACATCAACGGGAACATTGTTTATATCGTCGTCCAAAGCGCTATCGGTTAATTTTTCTGCTAAACTCTTTTCCATTACTTTTTCAATTTTTCTTTGTAGTAATCTTTTATAATACTGTTTTCAATTACAGTATTATAGGTTCCGTCCCAGGTTTGCGACCACGGGCTTCCTTCTTCGTGAGTTATGGCAGAGAGTTGCAATCCGGATAAATTTTTATAATTGTCCCAAATTTTCTTTAAGAACTCTTTATCTTCTTCCTTAATCGGATTTTTAGCAGAGATACTTAACAGAAAAGGATCGACATTATCTTTCCCAAACATTCGTATTGCGTAATATAAATCCGGAATAACCGAACCGTATTTCCATGCCTGAACCTGATTATCGAAAAGAGGATTTCCTGTAATTCCCAAATACCAGCCATGCGAAATATAAGTCAGCTTTAGCAATTTCATAGGATCAAGTCCCTGACCTTCTTCTTTAGCTAAGTCTATAAAATACTTTGCAATATCAAAACAATTGTACATATAATTAAGTTTAAATTGTTCTTACTTCTAACAAAATTAATAAAAACTAAATCAATTACAATATTTGCAGGGATATTATCAAAAAATATATCAGAATTTCTTAATATAAAAATAATAATTCAAAACTTTTTCGCCGCGGCGAACGGGCATCCGCTATATCTTTTTTGTGGCAGAAAAAGCCACCAAAAAGGATACCGCTTCTATCCCTAACGCAAACTTGGCTAAATTAGAAATCTTTGGTACTTTTTATATAAGAGAAATATTAAGTGAGATTGCTTCGTTCCTCGCCAAGACTCAGTGTGTGTCGTTGCGAGGAACGAAACAACCTCACTAATAAAAGTAAATTTCCAACTCAGATTCTGTTTAAAAAATTCGTGAAAATTTGTGTAATTCGTGGCGAAAAAAATTAATGTTCCCCATACCCAATATCATCCATTTTACCGCTAAAAACGCGATATTGAATAATAAAGTAAACAATTACCAAAAACAAAGCGATAAAAAACCAGTTCATTCCGGCGTTTAATCCATATTCTCCGGCGGCAGTGTTGTAAATCGTTAAGGAAGGATTGACATTATTGGTCGAAGGCAAAACATTCGGAAAAATAGAAACAGCTGTTGAAGCAAAACCTCCAACAAGAAATAAAGTTGAAAATAAAAATCCCATTCCGTCTTTTTGATACGAACGCACTTTGAACAATCCCAAAATACCCACAAAAGTCATTAACGGAAAAAACCAAAGAATTGGGTTTTCGACAAAATTATGAAACGGTTGAGGTTCAATAAAATGCCAGATTTGCAACGAAATACAAACCAAAACCAATAAAACAATATTCAGTTTAAAAACTACATTTTTAAGTTTCGGATTTAGAGATGAATTTGTCTTATAAATAATCCAATTCGCGCCGTGAATCGTTAAAGCAACAACACTTACAATTCCGAGGAAAATCGTAAACCAATCGATAATACCCAATTCATTTGCTTTCGGACTAAAAGTTGGGTTCCATAAAGGCAAAAAGAAAAAATGTGCTTCCTGTGTAGAAACACCATTTGTCACCATTCCGAGATTTACACCGCGAACAATATTTCCCAAAGCAATTCCGAAGAACAAAGCCAAAAGCAAACTTGCAATTCCAAAAGCTTTATCCCAAATCGCTTCCCACATGGGATGATGTACCTGTCCGCGCATTTCTAAACCAATCGCACGAAAAATCAAAAGCCATAAAATCATAATTAAAGGCAAATAAAATCCGCTGAAAGAAGAGGCATATAAAGTGGGGAAAGCAAAAAACAAAACACCACCCGCCGCAATAATCCAAACTTCGTTAGCATCCCAAAACGGGCCAATTGCGTTTGTAATTGCTTTTTTATCTTTTTCTGTTTTAGCTAAAAATAAATGAATAATTCCTGCTCCAAAATCATAACCGTCCAATACAATATAAACGGCCAGAATTCCCATTAAAACTATGTACCAAAAAAATTCCATACTTATATTTTTTCTGTTGAAAGTTCCACATGATGAGGTCCTTTATTGATAATTTTTCCAATTAAAAGCAAAAACAACATGCCAAGCAAAAGATACAATCCTATAAATCCGAGTAAAGTAAACAAGGTATTTCCTGATGAAACCGTTGGCGAAGCTCCTGCTGTGGTTCGTAATAAATTATAAACGAGCCACGGTTGTCTGCCTAATTCGGCCGTGTACCAGCCTGTTGTATTGGCGATATACGGAAACGGCATCATAAACATCAGCGACCATAAAATCCATTTTGTTTCGTATAATTTCCCTCTGATTAATTGAAAAAGGGCAAAAAGCATCAATCCTATAAAAAGCGTTCCGAGTCCTACCATAATATGATAGGCATAATACAAACCTGAAATATTCGTTGGATGAAGATCTTCTTCAAATTGATCTAAACCTTTGATTTCCTGATTCCAATTTCCGTAAGTCAGGAAACTCAAAATATTAGGAACTGCGATTTTATTGTCCAGTTTTTTGTCTTTTACATCGGGCTGACCAATTAAAACAATTTCAGAACCTTTTTGCTCGGTATGAAAAATTCCTTCCATTCCCGCAAAAGTTACCGGTTGGTATTTTACGACATTTTTCGCCAGTAAATCTCCCGTTGGAACTGCCACAATAATACTCGAAATCAATCCGAAGATTACTCCGGTTTTAAGAAATAATCGCCCGAAAGAAACATTCTTCTGACTCAAAATATAAAAAGCACCAATTCCCGCCACAACAAAAGAACTTGTCACCAAAGATGCCGCCTGATTGTGCAAATATGAAGGCCATAACCACGGATTCAGAAACAAAGCTTTAAAATTCGTGAGCACAAATTTTCCGTTCTCCAAAATTTCATATCCAACCGGATTTTGCATCCACGAATGTGTCGCAATTATTAAATAGCCGCTTGCCCAGGAACCAATGCAGATTAGTAATCCGGTAACAAAATGCCATTTATGTCCGAGGATTTTTTCTCCAAATAAAAATATTCCCAAAAAAGAAGATTCTAAAAAGAAGGAAAACATGCCTTCCATTGCTAAAGTCTGACCGATAATTCCGCCGGTTAATTCAGAGAATTTCGCCCAGTTGGTCCCAAACTGAAACTCCATTGGAATTCCGGTTACAACGCCCATTGCAAAATTCAGGGCAAAAATTTTCATCCAGAAATGCGTCGCGTGATTGTATTGTTCGTCTTTAGTTTTGAGGTATTTCCATTTAAAATAAACAATGATCAAAGAAAGACCCATTGTAAGTTGCGGAAAAAGATAGTGAAAGGTAATTGTGAAGGCGAATTGCATTCGGTCATAAAAAAGCATTTCTTCCATTATAGTGGTATTTGGTTTTATGAAGTCCCACAAATTTACCCATTAAAACCCGAAATTCCGACCAATAAAAAAAGTTTATCCGCCAGTATTTGTTAAACTTTTCAACAATTTGAAAAATAAAAATTCATATTTATTGGTTGTGACAGTTTTGCCAAAGTTTGTCATTTCGACGAAGGAGAAATCCTCGCGAGAAGCTCGACAAAGATTGAATTCTCATTGCGGAGTTACTTGCGAGGATTTCTCCTTCGTCGAAATGACAAGATTGTGTACATATGCTTATTTAAAACATAGCCCGCGGTTTCAACCGCGGGAACTCATGCATAATCACCATACGTTTCCCACGGTTGAAACTGTGGGCTATGTTTAATCATTTTTTCAAAATTCCTTTTTCTACGCTTTCGTTTATTAATCCTTCGGCGTAATTCCATATTGTTTTAGAACCTTCTTTTATCACGCTCTTTTTTTCGTAGACTTTTTTATAGTTTACGCCAAACTCTTTCCAGGTTCCTCCGTTGTTCGATGTATTTTGCAACAACGGTTCTAATCTGTCCATCGATTTTGCGAATTTTGCTTCGTTGGTTTCTCCGGCTTCAAATTCTTCCCAAATGGCAATTAATTCTTCGGCTTGTTTTTTAGGCAATAAACCAAAAATACGATTCGCCGCCAATCGTTCCTCATCGGTATTATCGTGACTTTTTTGCGTATCATATATAAAGACATCTCCGGCGTCGATTTCTACAATATCATGTATCAAAACCATTTTTACCACTTTCAAAACATCAATTGGCTCATTTGAATGTTCAGCTAAAACAATCGCCATTAAAGCCAAATGCCAACTGTGTTCTGCATCGTTTTCATTTCGGTCGCTATTAAACAGCTTCGTTTTGCGCTGAATGTATTTTACTTTATCAATTTCTTTTATAAAAGCAATTTGATTTAATAAATCTTCTGTGTTCATATCAATGATTTTTGTAAAGTTGTAAAATTACACAGATTTTTTTTCTACCATATTAATTTATACAAGTTCATTTTAAGTTTATGCGCAATACTTTTAAACTAATATTTACTTATATAACTTATATTGAAATCTTTGTTTTTTTCATTCAAAAACAAATTTCTGTAACAATAGTCACTTAATTTCCCAAAAAACAAAGTTACCTTTGTGCAACATTATTTTAGATTTCATATCATGAAAATTGAACAAATTTACACCGGATGCCTTGCGCAAGGTGCTTATTATATAACATCAGACGGTGAAGCGGCAATTATCGATCCGCTTCGTGAAATTCAGCCTTATCTGGATCGTTTAGAACGCGATCAGGTTAAATTGAAATATATTTTTGAAACACATTTTCACGCTGATTTTGTTTCCGGTCACATCGATTTGAGCAAAGAAACTCAGGCGCCAATTGTTTACGGACCAAATGCAGCTTGCGAATTCGATTGTATTTCGGCGAAAGACGGACAAGAATTCAAAATTGGAAATATCACTATAAAAGCGTTGCATACTCCGGGACACACAATGGAAAGTACAACGTATTTATTGATTGACGAAAACGGAAAAGATCATGCTATTTTCTCCGGAGATACTTTATTTATTGGTGATGTTGGCCGTCCTGATTTAGCTCAAAAAGCCGCCGCAATGACACAAGATCAATTGGCCGGGATTTTATTTCATTCTTTAAGAAATAAAATCATGACGCTTGCTGATGATGTTATCGTTTATCCTGCACACGGAGCAGGAAGCGCTTGCGGAAAAAATATGAGCAAGGAAACGGTTTCGACAATTGGAAATCAAAAAGCGACGAATTATGCTTTGCGTTCAAACATGACCGAAGCTGAATTTATTGAAGAAGTTACAGACGGATTATTGCCTCCGCCTGCTTATTTTAGTATGAATGTGGCAATGAATAAAGGCGGTTACGAAAGTTTTGAATCGGTTTTGAATAACGGAATGAAAGCAATTAAAGTGGAAGAATTTGAGGCTGTTGCAGAAGAAACCGGTGCTTTAATTTTAGATACCAGAAAAAGTAGCGATTTTTATAAAGGATTTATTCCGCAATCTATTAATATAGGTATCAATGGTGATTTTGCGCCGTGGGTTGGAACTTTAGTTGCCGATGTAAAACAGCCTATTATACTGGTTACAGAAGTTGGTCTTGAAGAAGAAACCGTAACACGTTTAAGCCGTGTAGGTTTTGATTCGATTATTGGCCATCTTGAAGGTGGTTTTGAAGCCTGGGAAAAAGCTGGTTTTGAAGTTGATACGGTAAACCGAATTTCGGCTGAACAATTTGCTTCAGAATTTAAAATTGAAGAAGATAAAATTATTGATGTCCGCAAAGAAACGGAATATGAAGCGGAACATATTGATGATGCTTACAGCAAACCGCTTGCTTATATTAATGACTGGGTAAAAGATATTAACGCAAATGAGCATTTTTATTTGCATTGCGCCGGCGGATATCGCAGTATGATTGCAGCTTCGATTTTACAAGCGCGTGGTTTCAGAAATTTTACCGAAATTGACGGCGGTTTTGGAGCCATTGCAAAAACGAATATTCCAAAATCTGATTTCGTTTGCCAAAGCAAGGTGCTGAAAGCTTAATTTTATTTTACCATTAAGATATTAAGTTTATTAAGTAAGTGTACCTTAAAATATTAAACATAAATTTTTCACCATTAGGTTTATTAAGTAAGTTATTCTTAATCTTTCTTTATCAAGCTTCATTAAGTTGCTGCATCTTAATTCACTTAATATCTTAATGGTGGAAAAAAATAAAAATCTAATTTTTAAAGTAAAATATGAATATAATAGAAATTATAAAAGAACCTTGGCCTTGGTATATTGCGGGTCCGTTGATTGGATTGACTGTTCCAATTTTGTTGATTATCGGAAATAAATCTTTTGGGATTAGTTCGTCATTGCGACATATTTGTGCGATGTGTATTCCTGCGAACATTTCGTTTTTTAAATACGACTGGAAAAAAGAAAGCTGGAATTTATTCTTCGTTTTTGGGATTTTCCTTGGCGGAATTATTGCGGCTTACTTTTTAGCAAATCCAAATCCGGTTGAAATTACGCCTCAGCTCTCCCAACAATTAGCGTCTTACGGAATCACCGATCATTCCGGATTATTGCCAAAAGAGCTTTTTTCGTGGCAAAGTTTATTAACGCTTCGTGGATTTATCATGATTGTAGTTGGAGGATTTTTAGTTGGTTTCGGGACACGTTATGCCGGCGGATGTACGAGCGGTCATGCGATTATGGGAATTTCAAATTTACAATGGCCTTCATTAGTCGCAACAATCTGTTTTATGATTGGCGGTTTTATTATGGCCAATTTAATTCTTCCATATATTCTTGCTCTTTAAGGCATTCTTTCACTTTAAAATTTCAAAAATGAATAATTTAGAAAATAAAAATACAGATACAGAAGGAATCAACGGAAGCCAATTGAAAGATTCGGGATTCTCAAACTTAAAATATCTTTTGGTTGGAATCTTTTTTGGAATTGTATTTGTAAAGGCCGAAATCATCAGTTGGTTTCGTATTCAGGAAATGTTTCAGTTACAATCTTTCTTTATGTATGGCGTAATTGGAAGCGCTGTCGTGGTTGGAATAATTTCGATTCAGATCATTAAAAGATTCAATATAAAAACCATTCAGGGCGAAAAAATCGAAATTCAGCCTAAAGTTTTCAGTAAAGGACAAATTTATGGCGGATTGCTGTTTGGTTTTGGCTGGGCCATTACCGGCGCTTGTCCCGGACCACTTTTTGCTCAAATTGGAACTGGAGTTACGGTAATTGTAGTTACCTTATTAAGTGCTATTTTAGGAACCTGGTTTTATGGTTTAATTAAAGATAAATTGCCTCATTAAAAAATGAATACAACTGCAGAATTAATATTGCGAAAAGCAAATCTTTCAGAAGTGCCTCAAATTTGGGAAATTTTACAAGACGCTATTGAACAAAGACGATTGGAAGGAAGCAAACAATGGCAAGACGGTTATCCCAACGAAACTTCAATTGAAAATGATATAAATAATGGTTGTGGATACGTACTTACAGAAAACGAAACTATTTTATGTTATGCCGCCATCATTTTTGATATAGAACCTGCTTATGAAGATATAGAAGGCAAATGGCTCACTAATGGCGATTATGTTGTTGTACATCGTGTGGCTGTTTCTAAATCTGCAAAAGGAAAAGGCATTGCTACAAAACTTTTTGAAAACATAGAGGATTTAGCAGTCCAAAATACTATATACAGCATCAAAGTAGACACCAATTTTGACAATGTTCCGATGTTGAAAATTTTGGACCGATTAAATTATACTTATTGTGGCGAAGTATATTTTAGAGGATCCGCACGAAAAGCATTTGAAAAAAAGTTGGTTTGAAATTATAAAACAAACTGATTCATAAATATTTTAAGTACAATATTAAACCCGACAGATTTAAAAAAAATCTGTCGGGTTTTTGTTTTAGTTTTAATTCTAATACAAAAAAACTTATTCTGGCATATTGGTTTCATTTTGTTTCATTAAGTTTACTAGTAGATAATAAATCTTACAAAAATAAAACTTACAATATGAAACGTTCCGAACAATTATTGAAATTAAAAAATACTGAAAAATGGGACGTAATTGTAATAGGCGGCGGAGCAAGCGGTCTTGGAACTGCTCTCGATGCCGTAAGCAGAGGCTACAAAACAATTTTAGTTGAAGCCGTAGATTTTGCAAAAGGAACCTCAAGCAGAAGCACCAAACTTGTTCACGGCGGCGTGCGCTATTTAGAACAAGGAGACATTCATTTGGTTAGGGAAGCTTTGAAAGAAAGAGGTTTAATGGCAAAAAATGCCGGTCATTTAGTAAAAAATCAATCTTTTGTAATTCCCAATTACAATTGGTGGGGTGGTTCGTTTTATACCATCGGATTGAAGATTTATGATTTATTATCCGGACGTTTAAGTTTAGGAAGTTCAAAATACATTTCGAAGAAAAAAACGATCGAAATGCTTCCTGCCGTTGAACAAAAAGATTTAGTAAGCGGCGTTATTTATCACGACGGACAATTTGATGATTCACGTCTGGCGATTAATATTGCTCAGACAGCAGTAGAAAAAGGAGCTTGTATTTTAAATTATTCAAAAGTCGTAAACTTATTAAAAAATGATAAAAACCAGGTTATTGGTGTTCAGGCAATCGATCATGAAACCGGCGACAGATATGACATAAAAGGATCTGCAATTATTAATGCAACCGGAGTTTTTACAAATGCGATAATGAAATTAAACGATAAAGTTTACAAAAAATATATCGTTCCGAGCCAGGGAATTCACCTTGTGTTTGATCGATCTTTTTTACCCGGAGATCACGCTTTAATGGTTCCGAAAACCAGTGACGGAAGGGTTTTATTTGCTGTTCCGTGGCACAATCGCATTGTTGTGGGAACGACAGATACCTTAATCAGAAAACACAGTTTAGAACCTATTGCACTGGAAAGTGAAATTGAATTTGTATTGCAAACTGCGCAACGCTTTTTAGCAAAAAAACCAACCAGAGCCGATGTTTTATCTGTTTATGCAGGTTTGCGCCCTTTGGCAGCTCCAAAAGAAGAAGGAAAAAGTACCAAAGAAGTTTCCAGAAGCCATAAAATTATTGTTTCTGAAACGGGCTTAATCACTATTACCGGAGGAAAATGGACAACATACAGAAAAATTTCTGAAGATATTATCGACAAAGCAATCAAAATAGGCAAACTATCTAATAAAGAGTGCAATACAGAGCATCTTTCCATTCATGGAAATAAAATTACAACTACTTTAGACCGAGAAAACCACTTATATATTTATGGTTCGGATATTCCGCATATTACCGAATTGCAGCGAAACGAAATAGGATTAAACGAAAAACTGCATCCAAATCACGAATTTACAATGGCCGAAGTTGTTTGGGCGATTCGATATGAAATGGCCAGAACAGTTGATGATATTTTAGCCAGACGTGTTCGTTTATTATTCCTGGATGCGAGAGCTGCAATCGAATCTTCTGAAAAAGTAGCCCGATTACTGGCTCAGGAATTGGGACATGACGAAGCCTGGATAAACAAAGAAATTGCACATTTTAAAGATATTTCAAAAGGATTTCTTTTATCAGAATTCAGATAAACTTTATTAATACATAATATAGGTATGCAAAATAAATTAATATTGGCATTAGATCAGGGAACAACTTCCTCCAGGGCTATTGTCTTTAATCATAGTGGCGAAATTGTAAGCATTTCTCAAAAACCGTTTAAACAAATTTTTCCAAAACCGGGATGGGTTGAACACGACCCAAACGAAATCTGGTCTTCTCAAATAAGCGTAGCTGCAGAAGTAATCGCAAAAGTGGGAATCTCAGGCAGAGAAGTTGCCGCAATCGGGATAACGAATCAGCGCGAAACAACTATTGTCTGGGACAGAGAAACCAGCGAACCTATTTATAATGCAATTGTCTGGCAGGATCGCAGAACTGCAAAATATTGTGATGAATTAAAAGCTCAGGGTCATGCCGAAATGATTCAGAACAAAACAGGCTTAATTCTGGATGCTTATTTCTCCGGAACAAAAGTCAAATGGATTCTCGACAATGTATCAGGAGCACGTGAAAAAGCAGAACAGGGAAAACTTTGTTTTGGAACTGTTGATACGTGGTTAATCTGGAAACTGACGCGCAGTAAGTTATTTATGACCGATGTTTCTAACGCCAGCAGAACTTTATTATTCAACATTCATACTTTAGAATGGGATAATGAATTATTAGAATTGTTTGATATTCCGCGGGCAATGTTGCCGGAAGTAAAACAAAGCAGTGAAATTTATGGCGAAACCTCTACTACTCTGTTTTCAACAAAAATTCCGATTGCCGGAGTTGCCGGAGATCAGCAAGCGGCACTTTTTGGTCAATTATGCACCACTTCGGGAATGGTAAAAAACACGTACGGAACAGGTTGTTTTATGTTAATGAATACCGGCGAAAAACCTATTCTTTCCACAAATAACTTATTAACGACGATTGCCTGGAAGATCAACGGAAAAACAACTTACGCTTTAGAAGGCAGCGTTTTTGTTGGAGGCGCCGCTGTACAATGGCTAAGGGACGGGGCAAAAATGATTAATTCATCAGAAGAAATCGAGACTTTAGCGTCTACAGTTCCTGACAACGGTGGCGTTTATTTTGTACCTGCCCTAACCGGTTTAGGAGCGCCACATTGGGATCAATATGCCAGAGGCGCAATAGTTGGAATAACCAGAGGAACTACAAATGGGCATATCGCCAGAGCAACTTTAGAAGGAATTGCGTATCAGGTAAATGACTTAATTAAAGCAATGGAAGCTGATTTTGGACATAAAGGAATTGAACTAAGAGTAGACGGTGGCGCTGCAAATAACAATTTATTGCTGCAATTTCAATCGGATATTTTTGGTACCAAAGTTACGCGGCCAAAAACATTAGAAACAACAGCTTTGGGAGCTGCCTATTTAGCCGGACTTGCTGTTGGATATTGGGAAAATATAGACGAATTGAATGAACAATGGTCAATCGATAGAATATTTTCGCCTGAAATGGAAAAAGAAGAAGTGGCCAAACTTGTAAAAAACTGGGATAAAGCTGTTGGACGCGCATCAGACTGGATTGAAGAATAATATAAAACCCTAAAAATATGACTCCTTTTACAGCAGAAATTCTAGGCACAATGATCATGATGTTATTAGGAAATGGCGTTGTTGCAAATGTTGTTCTTAAAGACACTAAAGGAAATAATTCAGGCTGGATGGTCATTTGTTCGGCTTGGGCGTTTGCCGTTTTTGCAGGTGTAACTGTTGCGGGGCCAATTAGTGGCGCACATTTAAATCCAATTGTTACGCTTGGCTTGGCTTTTATTGGTAAATTTAGTTGGGATTTAGTTCCCACTTATATATTAGGTGAAATGATTGGGGCAATGTTAGGCGCTTTTTTAGTATGGTTGTCTTATAAAGACCATTTTGCCGCAACAGAAGATGAAGGAGCGAAACTCGCCTGTTTTTCTACAAGTCCGGCAATCAAAAATAATGTTTCAAACCTTATAAGTGAAGTAATTGCATCTTTCGTCTTAATTTTTTCTGTCTTTTATATTGCAGGTCCAAGCCTTACACTAGCATCAGATACACATGCAATAATAGGTTTAGGAACCATAGGGGCACTTCCGGTTGCAATAGTAGTTTGGGTAATTGGCTTATCATTAGGAGGCACAACCGGATATGCTATTAATCCCGCAAGAGATTTAGGGCCAAGAATCATGCATGCTATTTTACCTATAAAAGGAAGCAGCAATTGGCAATATGCGTGGATTCCTGTTTTGGGGCCAATAATTGGAGCAGGTTTAGCAGCTGCATTATACTTAGCCATTAATTAATTTGATATTAAAAAAAAACCTTATTTTCTGGGCGTGCCACCATCCTGATAAAAGGTCAAATTTACGTTACGGTTATTCGCCCTCTTATCAGGATGCTGTCGGGCTATCGCTCAGTGGCGGAGTACTCCTATCACTCACGCAAACAAACTTTCGTGGAATTACAGAACTTAAAAATTCAGGATTATTTTATCAACTTTTTTAAGTCTTTCAATTTAAGCAAACATAATTTGGATTTAAACTATAGTTAAATATCATAAAAACAATATTTTAAATCAAAGAAATTATAGTATTTTTATACCAACTATATCGGATTTATATAGTTATAATAACGCATGATTTCAATTAACAAAAAATTAACCTAACATTTGTATATACAACTATTAAAAGTTATACATTTGTATATACAAATTATACACTTACGACTATGACAATTGAAGAGGTTATAAAAAGTACAGTTAAGATGGATAATGCGAAAAAAGTTATTCTGAATATCATGTACACGCAGAACGTAATTCAGGATCATTTCAGCGAGTTGATGAAACCGTATGACTTATCCGGAGAACAATATAATGTGTTACGTATACTAAGAGGACAAAAAGGAAAACCTGCTAATATGTGTGTCATACAAGAACGCATGCTTGCAAAAACAAGTAATACAACCCGATTAGTAGACAAATTATTATTGAAGGATTTTGTTACCAGAAATGTTTGCCCTGGCAATAGACGTAAAATCGAAGTCTCAATCACCCAAAAAGGGTTAGACGTATTAAAAGAATTAGACCCGAAAGTAGATGAACACGAGCGTTTGTTTGCTAAGAATATAAGCCCGGAAGAATTAGAATTATTAAATCAGTTATTAGAAAAATACCGAACCCAACAAAATTAATTTTTATGAGTACATTATTAGAAAAATTGAACTGGAGATATGCAACCAAAAAATTTGATGCAACCAAAAAAGTATCTTCAGAAGATTTAAATACATTAAAAGAAGCGGTTAGATTAAGTGCTTCATCATACGGATTACAGCCTTATAAAGTTGTTATCGTAGAGAATCCTGAAATCAGAGAGCAATTAAAAGCTGCTGCTTACGGACAAACTCAAATTACAGATGCATCACAATTATTCATTTTTGCAAATGATTTAAATGTTGGTCCTGAAGCTGTAGATGCTTACATCAAAAATATCAGCGAAACAAGAGGCGTTCCTGCTGAGGCATTAGGCGGATTCAGCGATATGATGAAAGGTACAATCGCTAACTTATCAGACGATCATAAAAATATCTGGACAGCAAAACAAACTTATATTGCTTTAGGATTTTTATTAAGCGCTGCTTCTGAATTAAAAATCGATGCAACTCCAATGGAAGGATTTAATGCTGCTGCATTCAATGAAATCTTAGGTTTTGACAAATTAGGTTTAAACGCAACTGTTATTGCTACTGTTGGTTACAGACATAGCGAAGACGAAACGCAACATTACAAAAAAGTTAGAAAATCTCACGAAGAATTATTTATCACTATATAATTATTATTAATCCAAAATCAATTTTAAACAACATGAAAAATTTAAAAACAATTGCAATAGCATTATTCGTAGCAGCGGCTAGTATTTCAGTAAATGCTCAAACTAAAAAAATCGACGCAAAAGCAAGTACTATCAAATGGGTAGGAAAAAAAGTAACTGGAGAACACTCTGGAACTGTAAACTTTAAAGACGGAGCGGTAGTTTTCAAAGGAAAAAAATTAACTGGTGGTAGTTTCACAGTTGACATGACTTCATTAACTTCTACAGATTTAACTGGAGAATACCAAGGAAAATTAAACGGTCACTTGAAATCACCAGATTTCTTCAGTACTGAAAAATTCCCAACTGCAAAATTAGTTTTCAAAACTATCGGAGCAAAATCAGCTGACGTTTACACTGTAACTGCTGATTTAACTATAAAAGGAATTACTAATCCGGTAACTTTTGATATTACTGTAGCTGGAAACACTGCTACAACAGCTTTCAAAGTAGACAGAACTAAATACGATATCAAATACAACTCTGGTAACTTTTTCGAAAACTTAGGAGACAAAACTATCAATGATGATTTCGAATTAGCAATAGCTTTAAAATTCTAATATTTCTTAGACTTACTAGTTCTTAATAAGAAAAACCCCAATGGTTGAAGACTATTGGGGTTTCTTTTTGCATTATTTTCAAAAAAATAACATTCTTAATATTTACGTAACACTTTCGTAATAACATATAGGTTTTTGATTAACATTCGGCTTCTAATTTTGGGGTAATTAAAAAAAGAACAAAATTAGAAATCACAATTATAGCTATGAAAACACAAATACGTATTGCAATTGTTACGCTATTTAGCACTTTTCTTCTACAAGCACAACAACCGTCAAAGGGAATTATTGGCAACACAAACTGGATGAACAACTGGACCAATTTTAAACCAGCCAATACTGAATATAGCGAAGCTACAAACATCATTGCAGGAACGATTGACAAAGATATGAGACTAACCAAACGCAATACGTATCAATTAGTTGGTATTGTGTACGTTACTAATAATGCCGTTTTAACAATTGAGCCGGGAACCGTTATTCGCGGAGATGATAAAACCTGCGGAACTCTTGTTATTACAAATGGTGCAAAAATTGTAGCTGAAGGCCTGGAAACAGATCCAATTGTTTTTACTTCGAATAAAGATATTTTAGACAGAAAACCTGGCGATTGGGGCGGAATTATTATTCTTGGAAAAGCTCCGATAAATACGATGGGCGGCATACATACACTTCCGTTTGATCTTGATCCAGCTTTAAATCATTATGGAGGTCAGGATGCAGAAGATAATTCAGGAATTTTAAAATATGTTCGCATTGAATATGCCGGGCGAAAACTAAGTTCACTTAAAGAACTTAACGGACTTTCATTGGCCGGAGTTGGGAGAAAAACCGAATTAAACAGTATTCAGATTAGTTTTTCGAATGATGATTCTTTCGAAAGTTATGGCGGAGATTTAATTATGAATAACTTAATATCTTACAGAACTACTGATGATGATTTCGATTTTACACAAGGAGTTCAATGTAATATCAGCAATAGTATTGCGATTCGTCATCCATTTTCATCTGATATTTCGGGTTCAAGATGTTTTGAAGTTGACTCATATGACAAAATTTCAAATACAGATATGACCAAAAAATTAACCAAAATAAATGCCAGCAATATTACCTTAGTTAATCTTGAAGAAAACAATCAGGGACTTGTAAGAGAATCTGTTTATGTGAGAGAAAATACATTTTTTAGTTTAACAAATAGTATTGTTTCCGGTTTTACCCCTTTTGTTTTATTAGAGTCAAATATTGGTGACGGAGAAGTTAATTTGTCTAAAATTACACTCAAAAATCTGGTAATAAACAATTGTAATGGAGGAATTATAAGCGAATCCGGCGGTGGAAATCCGGCAATTGATAAATATTATGGAGATCCTTCATTCTTTTTAAGCTATACAAAACTTAAAAACAGTGAATTGTTTACAATGCCTAATATCAAAGGAAATCCTGACTTTAGAATGAACCAAAACAATACTTTGGCAATTGGAAATTAAGTTTTTAAAATCAATCTATTCTGTTGAAATTTAACAAAATTCCAAATTAAGAAAAGATTTTTTTGAAATTTTATGTATCGTAATCCAAATTACATTTATATATTTGTCACATCAAAAGAAAATAAAAAAACAGCTTTTGCAAATATGAAAACATTAATGAACAATACTTGGTGGTGGAAGAATTTACGTCAAACGTCGTGAACTAAGCTTCCTATGGTATTTTCAAAACTATAAATATAAAAGGCTTGTCATCACGACAAGCCTTTTTTTTTGGTCAAAACTCAATTGAAAAAATATATTAAAAATTAAAAACAACATACTTTGAAACCTTTTATACTCAACACACATTACAAACAGATTCTGGCAGACACGATTACGCCGGTCAGTATTTACTTTAAGATCAGAGATAAATTCCCAAATAGTTTATTGTTGGAAAGTAGTGATTATCACGGAAATGATAACAGTTTCTCGTATATCTGCTGTAATCCGATTGCAACAATTAAAATCGAAAACGAAATCATTTCTAAAACTTTTCCTGACGGAACAACCCAGCAAATCAATATTGATGCTTCGACTAATATTCCGGAAGTAATTCAGGAATTTTCAAGTCAGTTTAAATCAGAAAAAAATGACTTTAAATTCATCAACAACGGTTTATTCGGATACATATCTTATGATGCTGTTCGTTATTTCGAGAAAGTATCAATAGCCAAAAAAGACAATGCAACTTCTATTCCCGATGTTTTTTATGCCGTTTACCAAAACATAATCGCCATTAATCACTTTAAAAACGAAGCATACATTTTTTGTCATAGTGTTGATGGAAGAAATAATATTTCGGAAATCGAACAATTATTACAATCCAGAAATATTGCATCATACAAATTCACCAAAGAAGGCGAAGGTTTTTCTAACTTAACTGATGATGAATTTAAGCACAATGTGGCTTTAGCTAAAAAACATTGTTTCCGTGGAGACGTTTTTCAATTGGTTTTATCACGTCGTTTTACACAAGGTTTTAAAGGTGATGAATTCAACGTTTATCGCGCTTTAAGAAGCATAAATCCATCTCCGTATTTATTCTTTTTTGATTATGGAGATTTCAAAATATTTGGGTCTTCGCCCGAAGCACAAATTATCGTAAAAAACAGAAAAGCCGAAATTCACCCCATCGCTGGAACTTTTAAAAGAACAGGAAATGACGAACGCGATGCACTTTTAGCCAAAGAACTATCAGAAGATAAAAAAGAAAACAGCGAACACGTAATGCTAGTTGATTTGGCCAGAAATGATTTAAGCCGAAACGGACATGATGTAAACGTAGAGAAATACAGAGAAGTTCAGTTTTTCTCGCACGTCATTCACTTAGTTTCTAAAGTTACGGGACATTTGCATGAAAAAGCAACTACAATGCAGGTTGTTGCAGATACTTTTCCGGCAGGAACTTTGAGCGGCGCACCAAAACACAGAGCCATGCAATTGATTGAAGATTACGAAAAAACAAATCGTAATTTTTACGGAGGCGCAATTGGTTTCATGGATTTCGCAGGCAACTTTAATCACGCTATTATGATCCGAACTTTCCTGAGCAAAAATCACCAGTTGCATTGCCAGGCCGGCGCCGGAATCGTTGCCAGCTCAGACGAAGAAAGCGAAATGCAGGAAGTGTATAACAAATTAAGAGCCTTGAATACAGCGTTGGAAATGGCGGAGAAAATTTAGTAATCAGTATTCAGCTTTTTAGTATTCAGTCGCAGTGACTGGGACACAGCATGATTAGCAATATATCTCCCGGGGTTGAAACCTCGGGCAATGTTTGAAAAGCAAATATAAAAGGAATGCCATATAAACATAGCCAACGGTTTCAACAGTTGGGACAAAGATTGGCATAACCAGAAACAAACCATAAAAACATAAACCAAAAAATTATGAGAAATATAATTCCCTTTTTGATTGCAATTTTATTATTCGCTTCATGCGAAACAAAGAAAGAATCAAACGTACTTCCGTTAACAGGAACCTGGCGTCTAATATCTGTAGAAACGACTCAAAAAGATTCGACGTTCTCGACTTTTAATCCAAAAACGAAAATGATTAAAATTATAAATGACACTCATTTTGCTTTTTTCAATCATGATTTAAATAACGGGAAAGACAGCACATCCGTCGTATTTTTTGGCGGAGGCGGAAAATATACTTTAAAGGATAGTATTTACACCGAAAATCTGGAATACTTCAACAACCGCCAATGGGAAAATGGAAAATTTGAGTTTACCGTGAAAATCAAAAATGACACGTTAACTCAAAAAGGAATCGAAAAAGTAGAAAAATTAGGAATCGACCGAATCATTACAGAAAAATACGTTCGAGAAAAATAGAAATAATCAGTTTTCAGTTGCAGTTTTCAGTCACAGATCAAAAACTTAGTAACTCAGAACCTTAGCAACTTAGCACCTCAAAAAAATGAAAAAAATATTAGTTATAGACAATTACGATAGTTTTACTTATAATTTAGTGCACTATTTAGAAGATTTAAACTGTGAAGTTACGGTTTACAGAAACGACGAATTTGATATTGACGAAATCGCTTCTTTCGATAAAATATTACTTTCTCCAGGGCCAGGAATTCCGGATGAAGCTGGTTTATTAAAAGCTGTAATTCAGAAATACGCACCAACAAAAAGCATTCTTGGAGTTTGTTTAGGACAACAAGCAATTGGAGAAGTTTTTGGCGGAACACTTTCTAACCTTGATAAAGTATATCACGGCGTTGCCACAAACGTAAAAACAGTAGTTTCAGACGAAATTTTGTTTGAAGGTTTAGGAAATGAATTTGAAGTTGGAAGATATCATTCGTGGGTTGTAGATGCGAATTTACCGGAAGTTCTTGAAGCAACTTCAATCGACGAAAACGGACAAATTATGTCACTAAGACACAAAACTTTTGATGTAAGAGGCGTTCAGTTTCATCCGGAAAGTGTTTTGACTCCAAAAGGAAAATTGATTTTGGAAAATTGGATTAAAAGTTAGTATTCAGTCTCAGTTTACAGTCTCAGTAAAAAAACTTAGCATCTCAGAATCTTAGCAACTTAGAATCTTAAAAAAAATGAAAACTATATTAAATAAATTAATCAATCACGAAGTGCTTTCAAAAGAAGAAGCCAAAAACGTATTGATTAATATCTCAAGCGGAAGTTATAATCCAAGTCAGATTTCGGCATTTTTGACCGTGTTTATGATGCGCAGTATTACGATTGAAGAGCTTTCGGGTTTTCGCGAAGCATTATTAGAATTATGCATTCGCGTTGATTTATCGGCTTACAATACGATCGATTTATGCGGAACGGGTGGTGACGGAAAAGACACTTTCAATATCTCAACTTTGGCATCGTTTATATCAGCCGGAGCGGGAATAAAAGTCGCAAAACACGGAAATTACGGCGTTTCATCCATTTCAGGATCAAGCAACGTGATGGAAAAAATGGGAATTAAATTCAGTAATGATCCTGGGTTTTTAGAGAAATGTATCGACAAAGCCGGAATCTGTGTTTTGCACGCTCCCCTATTTCACCCTGCAATGAAAAACGTTGGACCAATACGAAAAGAATTGGCCGTAAAAACATTCTTTAATATGTTGGGGCCAATGGTAAATCCATCTTTCCCAAAAAATCAATTGGTTGGTGTTTTCAATTTAGAATTAGCCAGAATGTATGCTTATTTATATCAAAATACCGATATCAATTTTACCATCTTACATTCGCTTGACGGATATGATGAAATCTCTTTAACCGGACCAACCAAAACAATAACATCACACATGGAAGGTATGTTAAACCCTTCAGATTTTGGCGTTCGTCTTTTATCGCAAACGGAAATCGAAGGCGGAAAAACCATCGAAGAATCGGCAGATATGTTTATCAATATTCTTTCAGGAAAAGGAACTGAAGCGCAAAACAATGTCGTTTTAGCCAATGCCGCAATGGCAATTGCAACGGTTACAAAATGTTCGCCTTTAGAAGGTTTTGAATTAGCAAAAGAAAGCTTATTGTCTGGAAAAGGATTAAAAGCATTACAGACATTACAAGAATTAAGTAAGTAAAAAAATAGTTTCTTTTGTTTCAGGTTTCAAGTTTCAAGTTAGTTGGAACGTGAAACCTGAAACTTGAAACCTGAAACAAAATAAGATGAATATTTTAGATAAAATAATATTTGATAAACAAAGAGAAGTCGTTCTTAAAAAATCGATTATTCCGGTTTCGCAATTGGAAAGTTCAGTGTTTTTTGGAAGAGAAACAATTTCTTTAAGTCAAAAATTGAGAACAAGCTCAACCGGAATTATTGCAGAACACAAACGTCGTTCGCCTTCAAAATCGGTTATTAATCACAGTTTTACAGTTGAGGAAGTGGTAAAAGGATATGAAAATGCAGGCGCTTGCGGAATTTCAGTTTTAACAGACGGGAAATATTTTGGAGGTTCTCTTGACGATTTACTTTTAGCAAGAGCAAGTGTAAATATTCCGCTTTTGCGAAAAGAATTTATTGTTGATGAATACCAAATTCTGGAAGCCAAAGCTTTTGGAGCCGATTTGATTTTATTGATTGCAGCGGTTTTGACCCGCGAAGAAATCAAATCATTATCTGAATTTGCAAAGAAATTAGGTTTAGAAGTGCTATTGGAAGTTCACAACCAAGAAGAATTAGAAAAATCGATTATGCCGAGTTTAGACATGATTGGTGTGAATAACAGAAACCTAAAAACTTTTGAAGTTAGCCTGGATTTCAGCAAACAACTGGCATCAAAAATTCCGGATGATTTTGTAAAAGTTTCTGAAAGTGGCATTTCGTCAATAGAAGCCATTTCTGAGCTTAGACCTTACGGTTACAATGGATTCTTAATTGGAGAAAACTTCATGAAAACTGATAACGCCGGAAAAGCAGCGACAGAATTTATTAAAAATTTGAGCGTATAAAAATAGCCACGAATTCACGAATGATAATAAATAAATTCGTGAATTCGTGGCGAAAAAAAACTTTGCGCCTTTGAGCCTTCGTGGCAAAAAATAAAAAAACTTAGTGTCTTAGCGCCTTCGTGGCAAAAACAACAAAAAAATGAAACTCAAAATATGCGGCATGAAATATCCAGATAATATCCTTGAGGTAGGTGCACTCCTACCCGATTATATGGGATTTATTTTCTGGGAGAAATCCGCTCGATATTTTAACGGAGAAATTCCGGAACTGATAGAAACAATCAAAAAAGTGGGCGTTTTTGTCAATCAAAGTCAGGACGAAATTCTTGAAAAAGTTGTAAAATACAATTTACAAGCTGTTCAGTTACACGGAAATGAATCTGTTGAATTTTTATCAGCATTAAAAAAACAATTGCCAAAGAAAATCGAAATCATCAAAGTATTTTCTGCCGATGAGAATTTTGATTTCGAAATCATAAAACCTTTCGAACCAGTTTGTGATTACTTTATGTTTGATACCAAAGGAAAATTACCCGGCGGAAACGGAACTACTTTTGACTGGACTATATTAAAAAAATACAATTCGAAAAAGCCGTTCTTTTTGAGCGGTGGAATCGGAATAAATGAATTAAAAGCGATCGAAGAAATTTCAAAAACAAATCTTCCTATTTATGCTGTCGATATAAATAGTAAATTTGAAATCGAACCGGGGCTAAAAAACAAAAATCTATTTAGCAATTTCAAACGAAAATTTGATGTTGCCAACTTTTAAAATTGGAATAAAATGAATTTTAACGTCAACGAAAAAGGATATTACGGAGAATTTGGAGGAGCATATATTCCGGAAATGCTGTATCCAAATGTAGAAGAATTACGCCAGAATTATTTAAAAATCACCAGCGAACCGGATTTTAAAGCAGAATTTGATCAATTGCTAAAAGATTACGTTGGGCGTCCGAGTCCGCTTTATTTTGCAAAGCGTTTATCAGAAAAATACAATACAAAAGTTTATCTAAAAAGAGAAGACTTAAACCATACCGGTGCACACAAAGTAAACAATACAATTGGACAGATATTAGTTGCCAAGCGTCTGGGTAAAAAACGCATTATTGCCGAAACCGGAGCGGGTCAACATGGCGTTGCAACCGCTACAGTTTGTGCCTTAATGGGATTGCAATGTATCGTTTATATGGGCGAAATTGACATTGCACGTCAGGCACCAAACGTGGCCCGTATGAAAATGTTAGGCGCTGAGGTTCGTCCGGCACTTTCGGGTTCACGAACTTTAAAAGATGCTACAAACGAAGCGATTCGCGATTGGATCAACAATCCGGTTGATACACATTATATTATTGGATCGGCGATTGGTCCGCATCCTTATCCGGATATGGTGACGCGTTTTCAAAGTGTCATTTCTGAGGAAATAAAATGGCAGTTAAAAGAAAAAGAAGGGCGTGAAAATCCTGATTATGTTGTCGCTTGTATTGGTGGCGGAAGTAACGCTGCAGGAACGTATTACCACTTTTTACATGAACCTGAAGTTGGCATTATTGCCGTTGAAGCGGCCGGAAAAGGCGTCGATAGCGGTCACAGTGCAGCAACCAGTAAGTTAGGAAAAGTTGGAGTTATTCACGGTTGCAAAACCCTTTTGATGCAAACTCCAGACGGACAAATTACAGAGCCCTATTCAATTTCTGCAGGTTTAGATTATCCCGGAGTTGGTCCAATGCATGCACATTTGGCGCAAACAGGTCGCGGCGAATTCTTCTCTGTAACAGATGACGATGCGATGAATGCCGGTTTGCAGCTTACCAAATTAGAAGGAATTATTCCGGCGATCGAAAGCGCGCATGCTTTTGCGGTTTTAGATCAAAAGAAATTTAAACCTACGGATATTGTGGTAATCAGTCTTTCTGGTCGTGGCGACAAAGATTTAGACAATTATATTGATTATTTTAAATTATAATATAAGATTAATTTGGGCGTTATCCGCCGTGGCGTACGGGCTATCCGCTATATTTCCGATTTAGAAAAACAAGGCTTTTTAGCCGTAGTTTTTGTTAATCGGGAGATACCGCTCCTATCCCTAACGCAAAAAACAAACAACGAGAAAAATAGTAATTATGGAAAAGTTATTCTCATACGGAACATTAAGATCAAAACAAATTCAAATGCAGCTTTTCAACAAAGTTCTAACCGGAACTCCAGATCAGCTTTTGGGTTATAAACTAAAAAGCCTCCAAATTGAAGAAGAATTTGGAATGGCAGATTATGTTGTAGCTGTACCCAGCGCCGATTCTTCGGATCCTATACATGGTGTTGCTTTTACTATTTCTCCTTCAGATTTAGCAAAAGTAGATATATTCGAATCTAATGCTTACAAAAGAGTTCAGGTCACGTTGAAATCCGGAACCGCTGCATGGGTTTATATTGAAAGTTAATATCACAATCCCGCAAGACTTTGAAAACCTTGCAGAACAAAATATAAAAAATGATTTTAGCAGCAGCACAAACAAAACCAAAACGAGGAGATATTGAAACTAATTTATTAGATCATTATCATTATATCAATTTGGCTGCGCAAAATGGAGCGCAATTAATCGCATTTCCTGAAATGTCAATTACGGGTTATGAAAGAGAATATGCTCAAAAATTAGCTTTCAAAAAAGACGATTCAAGATTGGATCATTTAAAAAAGCTGGCTGTAGAAAATAATATTATTATTGTTGCCGGAGCGCCAATTGAAATTGGTTCTGAATTATTTATTGGAGAATTTGTAATTTTTCCTGATAATTCGGTTTCAATATATACGAAGCAATTTTTACATGAAGGAGAAGATGAATTTTTCTCTTCTTCTTTCGATTATAATCCGATGATTACGATTGAAGACCAAAAGATTTCATTTGCCATTTGTGCTGATATTGATAATCCGCTGCATCCGGAAAATGCCAGCAAAAAAGAAACTGATGTTTATATCGCCAGTATTTTCTTTTCGCCAAACGGAATTCCGAATGCTTATAGAAATCTGCAAAGTTATTCCCAAAAACACAAAATGAATGTTTTGATGTCGAATTTTAGTGGAGAATCCTGGGGATCGCCTTCGGCTGGACAAAGCGCTTTTTGGAATACTAAAGGTGAATTGGTTGCGCAAATGAATGATTCAGATTCCGGATTGTTAATTGTAGAAAAGCAAAATGATAATTGGATAAGTCGGGTTCTTCTCAATTAGCAAAGGTTCCTGCAAGGTTTTCAAAACCTTGTAGATATATTAAATAGGAAACAAAAAACACCTACAAGGTTTTGAAAACCTTGCAGGAGAAAAAATAAATACTAAAGTAAAATACCTAACAGGTTTTTGAAACCTGTTAGGGGAAAAAAATAAACGAAATGAACAGAATAACTCAAAAATTACAAGAAGATAAAAAGATACTTTCTATTTATTTTTCGGCTGGATATCCTAACTTAAGCGATACGGTTCAAATCATACAGGATTTAGAAAAAAATGGCGTTGATTTAATAGAAATTGGTTTGCCTTTTAGCGATCCTTTGGCCGATGGACCAACGATTCAGGCTAGTTCTACACAAGCGCTTCATAACGGAATGACGACTCAAATTCTTTTTGATCAGCTGAAGAACATCCGCGAAAGCGTAAAAATTCCGTTGATTATTATGGGATATTTTAATCCGATGTTACAATATGGAGTTGAAGAATTTTGTAAAAAATGTGCTGAAATTGGAATTGACGGATTAATTATTCCGGATTTACCAGTTGACGTTTATGCTGAAGAATACAAGGCAATTTTCGAAAAATACGGATTAATCAACGTTTTCTTAATTACACCACAAACTTCGGATGAGCGTATTCGCTTTATCGACAGCGTTTCAAACGGATTTATTTATATGGTAAGTTCTGCAAGTGTTACAGGTTCTCAATCTGGTTTTGGAAATACGCAGGAAAGCTATTTCGAAAGAATTGGAAACATGAATTTGAAAAATCCTCAAATTGTTGGTTTCGGAATTTCAAATAAAGAAACTTTTAATCAGGCAACTAAATTTGCAAAAGGCGCTATTATCGGAAGCGCTTTTATTAAGCATTTAAGCGAAAATGGTTCTGGAAAAATTAGTGATTTTGTTGGAGAGATTCGATAGACAAAAACTTTTACAATTATTTTGTACATTTGAATAAAATCAATTATCATGGATTTAGAAGCTCGCAAAATATCTTTCGTTCAGGAATTTCTAAGACTTGAAAGTGAAGAAATAGTTACTCATCTTGAAACAATACTTCACAAACAAAAAGTTGAATTATTGGACCAGGAAATGAAATCAATGAGTATTGATCAATTTAATAAGGAAATTGATCAATCTCTTGATGACGCTAAAAATGGCCGCATTATATCTGCAAAAGACTTACAATCTAAAATTAAAAAATGGGATTAACAGTTTATTGGACACAATTGGCTGAAGATAAACTTAATGACATTTTTGAATACTACAAATTTAAGGCAGGAATTAAAGTTGCTCAAACTTTAGTAAATGGAATAATCGATATTTCATTTTCTTTGGAATTCAATGCTTACGGTGGACAAAAAGAAGAACTTCTGTCAAAAAAAGCTGAAGATTTTAGATATTTAATTTTCAAAAAATATAAAATAATCTACTGGATAGACGAACAAAGACAGATTGTATATGTTTCAAATATTTTTGATACAAGACAAAATCCACAAAAACTTACTCTGGGAAAATAATAGCATTTGTAATTACTTAGGAATATAATATGCATAAAACCACTACATGGTTTTCTGTTAATATTATGTTAAAATAAAATTAAACAACTGTTTAATTTAAACACTTGTTTAATTTTGTATCCGATTAGAAACAATACCATGTCAAACATCGAATTAAACGATAAAAAAATCCAGATTCTTGAAGTTGCTGAAAAGCTATTTTCAGAGAAAGGATTCGAAGGTACATCGATACGGGATATCTCAAAACATGCAAAAATAAATATTGCAATGGTTTCGTATTATTTTGGATCTAAGGAACGTTTGCTGGAAGCCTTAATTATTTACAAAACTTCTGACATTAAACTTCAATTAGATAATTTATTAAAGGAAAATCTTGAACCTCTTGATAAAGTCAATAAATTAATCGAAATTTACATTAACAGAATCAATTGTAACAGAGGGATTTACAGAATTTTGCATTTTGAGCTTACTTCAAAAAACAGAGAACAAAACTTGCTTGCTTTCACAGAACTTAAAAAAGGAAATTTAAAATCTGTAGAAACTATAATTCAGGAAGGTCAAGCCAAGGGCGTTTTTAGAAAAGATGTAATTATTCCGCTAATAACACCAACGATAATGGGTACATTCTTTCACTTTCATATGAACAAACCTTTTTTTGAGGAACTTCTTAACTTAAACACAGAAAAGTTATACAATGATTACGTTCAAACCAGTCTTACAAAGCACATTCAACAAACTATAAAAGCGCTACTTGTTTATGAAAATTAGTCAATTAATGCTCTTTGGAGTTTTCTTTATCGGAATATCTTCAATAGAAGCACAAGAAAAAACAAGTTTAACCTTAGACGAAGCCGTGAAAATGGCCTGGGAAAAAAGTAACGAAGTTACACTTGCCAGTACTAGGGTAAACACAAAAAAGTACGAATTACAAACGGTAAAAAACAATCAATATCCTGACATTAAAGTATCTGGTCAATATCAGCGCCTTACAAAAGCATCGATTGATATGCCAAATCAGGGTGAAAGTTCATCTCTTGCATCTCCGGACAGGGCAATGCTTGGAATGGCAAATTTAAGCTTACCAATTTTTGCAGGATTTAAAATTCAAAATAGCATTGACGCATATAGTAATTTATATGAGGCTGAAAATGCAAATGCTGCTAAAACAAAAGAAGATGTTGCATTAAGAGTTATTACTTATTATACAGCACTATACAAAGCTCAAAAAACTTTGGATGTTTTAAATGAAAATCAAAAAAGCGCTAAACAGCGTGTTACTGATTTTACAGAATTAGAGAAAAACGGAATTATCCCGAGAAATGATTTATTAAAGTCACAATTATTAGTTTCAAAAACACAATTGAATATTGATGAAGCTACTAATAACCTTAATAATATCAACTTTTATCTAACTACTTTGCTTAAGCTGGATCCAGGTACAAAACTTCAGGTTAATGAAGAGGATTTCTTTAATTTAAAAACCAGTAATGCACCAACATCTGATTTGTTAGCACTTGAAAACAGAAAAGATTTAGAGGCAATTCGTCTTCAACAAAAAGCTTCAGAAGCAAATATTAAAGTTGCAAAAGCAGCCTACTATCCTACATTAGCATTACTTGGCGGTTATACTGCTTTAGATCTTAAAGACATTATAACGGTAAAATACGCCATGAATTTTGGATTAGGTTTAACGTATGATATCTCTGGAATTTACAAAAACAGCGCCCATGTAAGAGAAGCTGAAAGCAGAGCTATGGAAGTTAAAAATACAGAAGCCGTAATGACAGATCGTATTAAAGTTGAGGTTCAAAAATCTATTGAAGATTATGACCTGGCAATCAATCAAAGCGTTGTTTATGACGAAGCACTTCAACAAGCTGCTGAAAATTACAGACTTGTAAAAGATAAGTTCGACAATGGTTTAGCGGATACCAATGATTTGGTTGAAGCCGATGTTGAACAACTAAGTGCCAAAATTAATACTGCTGTGTCTAAAGCAACTATTATTCAAAAATATTACGAATTACTTTCAGTATCAGGACAATTATCTCAATCATTCAATCTTTCTAAAATATAATCGATAGCTCTCATGGAAAAGAAAAAAACAAATACTAAATTCATCATTATACTAACCGTATTGATTTTAGTGGGCGGAACTTACGGAATAACAAAATACATGCACTCTTTAGCGCACGAAGAAACAGATGATGCTCAGATAGAGAAAAAAATGAATCCAATTATCCCGAGAGTATCCGGATATATTAGCAAAGTGTATGTAAAAGATAATGATTTTGTAAAAAAAGGAGATACTTTATTTACTATCGATAAAAGAGATTATCAACTAAAAATTGATGAAGCTAATGCTGCTTTATTAGGATCTGAAGGTCAATACGAAGCTGCAAAAGCTGATATTGGAAGTGCAAATGCAAGCATCTCGGTTTCTGATGCAAACATGAGATCTGCAGGTGGTTCTATCGAAAGTGCAAAAATTAGATTGAGACAGCTTACAAACGATTTCAACCGTTACAATAATTTGTACAAAACCCATACAATTACAAAACAACAATTTGAACAGGCTCAAACTGCAAAAGATGAAGCTGAAAACCAGGTTCGTGTTTTAGAACAACAACAAAGAGCAAGTTCTTACCAAAAATCAGTAATTGAATCTAAATCTAAAGTTTCTGACAAACAAACTGAAGTTGCTGCTGCTAACATCAAAAGAGCAAAAACGATGCTTGATGTTGCTAAATTAAATCTTACGTATACTGTAGTAACAGCTGCAATTGACGGTCAGGTTTCTAAAGTTGATATTCAGCCGGGACAATTGGTTCAGCCAGGTCAGTCTTTGTTTTATATCATCAATAATACTGAAGCTTGGGTTGTTGCTAACTTTAAAGAAACGCAATTAAATAAAATGATTGTTGGACAAAAAGTTACCCTTAAAGTTGATGCGTATCCAAACTATGAGTTCAAAGGAACTTTAACTTCATTTTCACCAGCAACAGGATCTCGTTTTTCATTATTACCTCCTGATAACGCGACTGGAAACTTCGTAAAAACAATTCAGAGATTACCGGTAAAAATTAGTTTAGATGAATCAAACGATCCGGAAAAAGTAAAATTACTTAGACCAGGAATGAATGTTGATGTAGATGTACATTTAAAATAAAATAATGGCAACAGCAGTACAAGCAGACGACGATTTAGTAGAATACGGATACAGACGTGTCATAATCACGATTACGGCGGTACTTTGTGCCTTGCTGGAAATTGTAGATACGACAATTGTAAACGTAGCTCTAACAGACATGAGAGGTAGTCTTGGTGCTACTTTGACTGATGTGGCTTGGGTAATTACAGCATACGCTATTGCGAATGTTATTGTAATACCGATGACGAGTTGGCTATCACAGCAATTTGGAAGACGTAATTATTTTGTGGCCTCTATCATAATATTTACTGTCTGTTCCTTTTTGTGCGGAAATGCCAGTAATATTTGGGAACTAGTTGCTTTTAGGTTCGTACAAGGTATGGGTGGAGGAGCTTTGCTTGTGACCGCCCAGACTATTATTACCGAAAGTTATCCTATTGCCAAACGTGGAATGGCGCAGGCTATTTACGGAATGGGTGTAATTGTTGGTCCAACTTTAGGTCCGCCATTGGGAGGATATTTGGTAGATAATTATTCGTGGCCTTATATATTTTACATCAATATTCCGTTGGGAATTATTGCAACTATTCTGGCGCTTACTTTTGTAAGAAGTCCAAAATACGGAGAAAAATTAAAAGCAAATCAGGTCGACTGGTGGGGAATTATATTATTAGCTTCTTTTATTGGATCGCTTCAATTCGTTCTGGAACACGGACAACAAGACGATTGGTTTAATGATTCGCTTATTGTAACCTTAAGTGTTGTTACAGTTCTTGGATTAATATTATTTATTTGGAGAGAGCTTACTTATAAATACCCAATTGTAAATTTAAGTGTTTTAAAAGATGGAAATTTAAGAATTGGAACCATTATGTGTTTTATTCTTGGTTTTGGATTATACGGATCAACATTAATTATCCCAATTTACACGCAATCTATTTTAGGATGGACAGCAACTGATGCCGGATTATTATTGATTCCGGGTTCGATTACAACAGCGATCATGATGCCATTTGTTGGTAATATGATTCAAAAAGGAGTTCCGCAAGGTTATATGGTAGGAGTTGGATTTTTAGTTTTCTTCTTCTTTACTTTTATGATGCAGACCCGTATGACGCCTGACACCGGAGTTGAACATATGTATTGGCCTTTGATTTTAAGAGGAATTGGTTTAGGATTACTTTTTGTACCTATTACAACACTTTCACTTTCTACCTTAAAAGGAAAACATATTGGTGAAGGTGCTGCTTTTACCGGAATGATGAGACAATTAGGAGGATCATTTGGTATTGCAATCATTACCACTTTTATCACTCGTTTTAGTCAGGAACACAGAGTAAATCTGATCAACAATTTAGATCCTGCAAAATTTGATGTTCAACAGCGTATTGCAGGAATGCAAAGAGCGTTTATGGCAAAAGGATATAGCGCCGATGTTGCCCTTAAAAAAGCATATCAGGCTTTAGATTATGCTGTTTTAAAACAAAGTACAGTACTGTCATACATGGATATTTTCATGTATTTAGGAATAATGTTTTTATGTTGTATACCGATTATCCTTTTCATTAAAAAAGGAAAAAACAAGATTAATCCTGCTGATGCAATGCATTAATAATAATTGATTTATAATACGAAAAAGCCGAGTTATTTATTTAACCCGGCTTTTTTATTTTTTATAATATTTTGATATAATTTGAAGGAATTAAAATTTCAACCTACAATCTTTATCCCTCAAAAGAAGGGATTAAAATCCCTCCCTACAATATGATCCGAGTCTACGACTCTCAAGTAAAACTTAGCAACTTAGTAACTTAGATTCTTAGCAGCTTCCTAAAAACCTCTGAACCTTTGCAACTTTGAACCTTTGTCCCTCAAAAGAAGGGATTAAAATCCCTCCCTACAATATGATCCGAGTCTACGGCTCTCAAATAAAACTTAGCAACTTAGTAGCTTAGATTCTTAGCAGCTTCCTAAAAACCTCTGAACCTTTGTCCCTCAAAAAAACTATCTTGTAAAAACCAAATGATTTCCTTTAGAAAGATTCGCATCAAAATGATATCCATCATAATTGAAACCTTTTAAATCATCAATGGTTTCAGCATTTGTATCGATTATATAACGCACCATCATTCCTCTCGCTCTTTTAGCGAAGAAACTAATCATTTTTAATTTTCCATCTTTATAATCTTTAAAATCCGGGGTTATCACAGGAACTTTTAAAGCTTTTACATCAACTGCCGAGAAATATTCATTACTTGCCAAATTCACGAATAATTCGCCTTTTGTCAATTCTTTATTTAAAGTTTTAGTAACCGTTGGTTTCCAAAATTCGTGAAGATTTTTATAATCTCCAACAGGTAATTTCGTTCCCATTTCCAGACGATAAGCCTGCATTAAATCCAATGGTTTCAAAATGCCGTAAAGTCCGGATAATATTCTTAATTTATCCTGTAATGCGTCTAATTTTTCAAGCGGAATTGTATATGCATCCAAACCTGTATAAACATCGCCATCAAAAGTATAAACTGCCGGACGTGCATTTTCAGGATTAAAAGGTGTTTTCCATTTCTGATTGCGTTCCCAGTTTAAATCAGCTAACTTATCTGAAATCGACATTAATTCTGACAATTCAGCCGGCTTTTTCGGTTTTAAAACTTTGTGAACCACGCGGGCTTCTTTTAAAAAAGAGGGTTCAGTATATTGAGTAGTAGGTAATTCTTTTTCGAAGTTTAAAGACTTTGCAGGCGATATAACAATTTTCATTTGTGCGTTTTTATATAATTCAAAAATACAAATTGAAATTTTAAAAATATATGATTGCAATTGATTTGTTTGATAATGCTATAAATGTTTTTTAACCACAAATTGCACAAATTCTCGCAAATTTCTATTTTTAAGTTTTCAAATATAATTTGTGGGAATTTGTGCAATTTGGGGTTGCACTTTCTACTTTGACAAAATTCCATGCTTAAATTTTCAATTTCTATAAAAAAGTGGTCTTTACATTATAAAAGGCATTTTCTATGTTGTAAATTTGCAGCTATAAAATTCCAAAAACATTTCAATATAAAATTGGAAGTTGTATTCTAATATTAGCCACGAATTCACGAATTAACTTTTTAAAATTAATTAAAAAAAATCGTGAATTCGTGGCGAAAAAATTTAGATCATGACAAAAATATTATATCAACTGGGAAGTTATCAAATAATGGGAATTTTATTTGATGTTCATAGAAATTTAGGTGGAGGTTTTTCTGAAATCGTTTATAAAGACGCTTTAGAATATGAATTTAGAAAAGCAAATATTCCATTTGAACGAGAAAAAGAATATTTAGTAAATTACAAAGACATAATTTTGAATCACAAGTTTTACGCTGATTTTGTTTTGTTTGATAAAATTATACTTGAAATAAAATCAAGTGATTTTCTACATCCTAAACACATTTCACAATGTCTAAATTATTTAAAAGTTTCTAAAACGCATCTGGCAATTTTAGCAAACTTTAATTCTATCTCACTTGAACATAAACGTATTATTTTATAAAAATTCATCAATTCGTGGCTATACAAACAAACTATAAAACAGCTTTACAACATAAAATCTTCGGAGTAATTTCGAAAGCATCTCAGGAACTTAACGTTGACAGTTACGTAATTGGCGGCTTTGTTCGTGATTTGCTTTTAAACCGGGGTTCTAAAAAAGACATTGATGTTGTTGCCGTTGGCAGTGGAATCGAATTAGCTTTGAAGGTTTCTGAATTACTTCCAAAAAAACCAAAAGTACAAGTTTTTAAAACGTACGGAACTGCAATGCTGCGTTTTGAAGATACTGATATTGAATTTGTTGGCGCCAGAAAAGAGTCTTATAATTTTGAAAGCAGAAATCCCATTGTAGAAAACGGAACGCTGGAAGATGATCAAAATCGTCGTGATTTTACCATTAATGCTCTGGCTTTTTCATTAAACGAAAAAACTTTCGGAGATCTTTCTGATCCTTTTAACGGATTGGCTGATTTGGAAAACAAAACAATAAAAACACCTTTAGATCCGAGTATTACGTATTCCGATGATCCGTTGCGAATGCTTCGTGCGATTCGTTTTGCCAATCAGTTAGGATTTGAAATTGAGAAAAATTCGCTTGATGCAATTACTAAAAATGCCGAAAGAATCAAAATCATTTCCGGTGAAAGAATTGTTGATGAATTAAACAAAATCCTTTCAACTGATAAACCTTCTATAGGGTTTTTACTTTTGTATCAAACCGGGCTTTTAGACATTATTCTTCCTGAATTAACAGCTTTAAATCAGGTTGAAGAAATCGAAGGTCACACCCATAAAAACAATTTTTATCACACTTTAGAGGTTGTGGATAATATTTGCCCGAATACAGATGATGTTTGGTTGCGCTGGTCGGCTTTGTTGCACGATATTGGAAAAGCGCCAACAAAACGTTTCAATAAAAAACAAGGCTGGACGTTTCACGGACATGAATTTTTAGGTGGAAAAATGGCTAAAAAAATATTCGAACGTTTGCATATGCCATTAAATCACAAAATGAAATTTGTGCAAAAAATGGTTGTTATGAGTTCACGTCCTATTGTTTTGTCTGACGATATTGTGACCGATAGCGCTGTTCGTCGTTTGGTTTTTGATGCCGGAGAAGATGTTGAGAATTTAATGACTTTATGTGAAGCTGATATTACTACCAAAAATCCGTCGAAGTTTAAAAAATACCACAAAAACTTTGAAATCGTTCGCAAGAAAATTGTTGAAGTTGAAGAGCGTGATCATGTTCGTAATTTTCAACCGCCAATTACCGGAGAAGAAATAATGGAAATGTTCGATTTAAAACCTTCAAGAGAAATTGGCGTTTTGAAAGAAGCCGTAAAAGAAGCCATTTTAGAAGGTGATATTCCGAATGAGTATCAGGCTGCTTATGACTTTGTAATCAAAAGAGCGGCAAAAATGGGGTTAGTTAAAGTTTAAAACCTTGACAGAAACACAACGGATTTTATTTAATTTTATAAAAATTAGAAGTTATGAATGTCGCCGAACTCAAATTAGATTTGATAAAAAAGATAATGGAAACGAATAATATTGATTTGTTACTAAAAATCAAAGCAGTATTAGATCAAAATAATTATGCTGATTCAGAAGAAAATTTATCTTTAGTTAATGACCCAGTTGTGGAATATAAAAAATCAAAGACTAAGAATATTAGAATTTTTTCTGAAGCTGAACAAAAGAAAATAAACATAGCGCTAGAACAATATAAAAATGGAGAATATATTTCTAATGAAGACGCTCAAATTGAATTAGAACAATGGTTCAAAGAACAAGAAAAATAGTCTGGACTTCATTTGCAAAAGAATCGAAATACGCTATTTTTTTGTATTGGAACCAAAGAAATAAATCAACATCCTATAGTAGAAAATTAAACGTTTTATTTCAAGAATCACTAAAACAAATTGTGAAATTTCCAGAAAGTTCTATTGAATCAAATAATTCTAATGTCAGACTTAAAATTGCGAGTCATTTTGAATTGATTTACCAAATTACGAAAACTGAAATTGTTGTTCTGGACATTTGGGATACGAGACAAAACCCTGAAAATTTTCCAATCAAATAAATTAATAAACTTAGAACCTCAGCAACTTAGGATCTTAGTCACTCAAAAAAAGAATGAAAAAATATTTCCCTACAATCGCAAAAACAGCATTAGTTTTAGTTTATTTAGTAATTGTTGCCGGAGCTTTGGTCCGTATGACTGGTTCTGGAATGGGTTGCCCGGATTGGCCAAAATGCTTTGGATATTATATTCCGCCAACAGAATTAAAAGAATTAACATGGGAACCAAATCGTGTTTTTGAAAAAGGACAAGTTATCATCAAAGATGAGACGCTTTTGGTTGCGAAAGATAATTTTACCACGCAAACGACTTTTGATGATTCGCATTGGGAAAAATATACCAAACACGATTATGCAATTTTTAATCCGTTGCATACCTGGATTGAATATATTAACCGATTGTGTGGTGCTTTAGCCGGACTGGCTTGTTTTGCCATGGCAATTGCCTCATTCAAATTTTGGAAACAAAACAAAAAAATCACCTTACTTTCCTGGTTGGTTGTCTTTATGATGGGCTTTCAGGCCTGGTTAGGTGCAAAAGTGGTTTACTCTGTACTGAATCCTATTAAAATAACCGTTCACATGGTTATGGCTTTGGTAATTGTTGCTGTAATTTTATACATCATTCAATTGGCCAGACCAAAAGTAGCCGAAGTGGTTTATAATTCAACCTTCAAAAAAGTGCTTTTATTTTCGCTTTTATTGACTTTAATTCAAGTGGCGATTGGTACACAAGTACGTCAGTTTGTTGATGAACAAGTAAAAAACGGTTTGACTGAAAGCATTCTTTGGCTGCAAAATCCTTCAATTGTCTTTTATATACACCGCTCATTTTCTATTGTAGTTTTGCTTGTGAATTTGTATTTATACGTTAAAAACAAAAAATTTGGATTAGGATTTTCAAAAATAAATTGGGTACTTTTCATTATTGCAATTGAAATTGTAACCGGAATAGCAATGGCTTATTTTGATTTTCCAATAGGAAGCCAGGCGATACATTTGGTATTAGCTTCTATTCTATTCGGAATTCAGTTTTATATGATTTTAGAGGCTAAAAAAACCAAGTTAACTAATCTATGAAAAAAATCTTTTTTTTGTTTTCAGTTCTTTTTGCATGTTTGATTTCTGCTCAAACCAAAGAGAATCCATTAGTGATTTTGAATGCAAAAAACATTGGATACATGGATCACGCAGAAAACACATTGAAACTTATCAATAAAAATGATATGTTTATATATGTGTATAAAGGGAGTCGTGCTGAGATTTTACAAAAATTTGGTTCAAATTCAGGAGTGGTTATTATAGCTACCAAAAAATTCATTCTGGAAACATTTTATCAAAATAATATTGAAAATTCTCCTTTAAAGAAAGAGATTCCATCAGCTGAATATTTATCTAAAATTGGTATTTTTGGAAGTAAGGCAGAAAGTAAAAATCTGCCTTATGATGAACTTGTTAAGTATATCAACATTTCTACAATTAATGAAGATGTAAAAAAAATTGCTTCGATATCTTTTATAAAACCTGTAGATTCTCAAAAAATTAACCAGAAATGGAAATTAGGGGCTTTAGAAATCACTTCAACTAAAGAAAAATAATTATCCCAGCCACGCTTTAAAATCCTGCACTTTTTCTCGGCTTACAATTACCTCATCTTCTTTATAAGTAGGTAAAATAACTTTTAGACGTGAATTGGTGTAAACCTGGATTTCTTTTATCGCCTGAAGCGGGACAATAAATTTTCTGCTTACGCGGAAAAAATCTTTCATGTCTAATTCCTGCTCCAAAATTTCTAAAGTCGAGTCTATTAAATAGTTTCTGTTCTCGAAAGTATGAATGTAAGTTCCTTTGTTTTCACTATAAAAACATTCTATTTCGTCAGTAGTAATCACTTTTAAATGCTGTCCGATTTTAACTGTAAATCGCTTTTTATAATTCTTCTCAAAAGGATTTGAAAGCATTTTGCGAATTTGCTCAAAATCCAGCTGCAGATTCTGATTTTCTGAACTTACCTTTGGTAAACGCGTTTTAAATTTAGTAACCGCTATTTCTAAATCATCTTCATCAATAGGTTTTAGAAGATAATCGATGCTATTGAGTTTAAAAGCTTTTAACGCATATTCATCATAAGCTGTTGTGAAAATAATAGCGCTTTTAATATCAATTTTTTCAAATATTTCAAACGATAAACCGTCTGATAACTGAATATCCAAAAATATCAAATCCGGATGTTCATTATTTGTAAACCAATGCACTGATTCTTCTACAGAATGCAGCATGGTTTCTACGGGAATAGCTAACTTTTCGAGTTTGCGCTGCAACAATCTTGCTGCAGGTTTTTCGTCTTCTATAATTAATGTGGTCATTTAGTACAATGAAAAAATTGAAAAAAAATAATTTAAAGTTACTCCCATTTATTTTTATTAGAGCTTTCTTTCTCCATATATTTTTGAATTTTCTTTTCTTCCCAATCTTTATTGAAAAAGATATCAGGCCCAAAAACCGTAAATGCATGAATGGCTAACGCAATACCCCAATAAAATGCTGTAGAATAAATTTCCCAATTATTAAAACCTCTTATTTCGAAGTGATTTCCAATATAAATTCTATTTACACTTGAAATAATGATAATAGCATTCACAATGATATAAACCTTCAAATGCGAATAAAACCCTTTTATTTTTTTTACTTTTCTGTATGCTATATTATAGCTTTCATCTGTACTAAATTCGTGTGCATATTCTTCGTACATGCGTCTTCTAAATCGTCCCATTTTATATTGAATTAATTATTGCCATTTGTTTTTACTTGCTTTCTCTTTTTCCATGATTTCTTTGATTTTTCTTTCTTCCCAGCCTTTTCCTAAAACCGGAAATACTTCAAAAACTTTTAATCCATGAAAAACGACTCCAACTCCCCACCACAATAGTGGCCAGAAAAACCATAAATATTGTGGAGATGTCCACAAATTAATGATAATCAAAATGATGTTTACACCAATAAAAGCAGTAAGGTTTCCGTAAAAGCCTTTAATATTTTCCACCTTCTTTTTTGCAAGGTAATATCTATCCTCTTCGTTATAATTTATTTCCATGATTACTCCCATTTTTGTTTTTTTTCTTTTCTCTCTAAGATGCTTTTCAGCTTACGTTCTTCCCACTCCTCTCCAAAAATTTTAAAAGAAGCGAATATATCCATCGCAGAAACTAAAAAAGCGATTGTCCAGACTCCCATTACAAAATAATTTAAATATTTGAACGGAAAGAAATTTAAAGGAACTCCAAAATATTGTTTTAAGATAAAAATAATTAATCCAACAATATAGATGAACAAATGTGTATAAAACGATTTTAACTTAACCACTTTTTTACCTGCTATTTGCTGAAGTTCAAACTCTTCATGATCATTATTTAAATTTGTTTCTATAATTAAATCCAGGTTTGTTTATTATTTTCCTTTTCTAAAATCTCATCCAGTTTTCTTTTTTCCCATTCTTTATTTAAAAACGGAAAACAATCAAAAGCTTTTAGTCCATGTAAAACAACCGGAATTCCCCAACCCAGCAACGAATACCAAAAATACAAATAACCCGGCGAAGTCATCAGATTTACCGCTATTACAATAGGATTACAAAGAAGATAAACCGTCAAATGATGATAAAACTTTTTAATTTCTTCGACTTTTTTTTGAGCTTGATAAAGGCGTTCTGCATTAGAATAATCTTTTTCCATAGTTAAACCCATTTTTGTTTTTGCTGTCTTTTCTCTAAGATGCTTTTTAGTTTACGTTCCTCCCATTCTCTTCCAAAAATGGTATAAGAAACAATTAAATCGATCGCAGAAAAGAAAAATACACAACTCCAGATTATCATCGCATAACTTAGGTTTCCGATTGGAAGAAAATCAAAATTAAATCCAAAATATTCTTTCAGAATAAAGACATTTAATGCTATAAGATATATAAATGCATGAATGCAAAATGATCTGAGTTTAATTATTTTTCTGTTGAAAATTTGTTGAAACTCGAATCTTTCCTGATTAGTGTGACAATTTGTTTCCATGACTATTTCCAGGTTTGTTTGTTATTATTCTCTTTCTCCAGAATCTCTCTTATTTTTCGCTCTTCCCAATCAGAGCTGTATCCAAACACCTTAAAAGCGTGCATCGTAACTCCAAATCCCCAACCTAAAGCCGAAAACCAAAACCATTGAAATCCAGGAGAATAGGTTAAATTTACAAAAATTAAACACGGAATTATACAACAATATGAAATTACGTTTGCGTAAAATCCTTTTAGTTCTTCAACTCTTTTTTTAGCTCTGAAATAGGCTTTATTTTCGTCGCTGTAATCTGCATTTGTTTCCATAACTGTAATTTGTTTTGTTAAAATTGGAATCTTAACCGTAAAATTTTGTTCATTCTGTTCTATCAAAACTTTTCTGTTGGTGATAATGCCGTATCTATTTACAATATTCTGTAAACCAACCCCTTGCCTGTCCTGTAAAACTTCTTTCTTTTGAAAATCATTCTGAATGGCTAAATAATCTCCATCAATAAAAATTCTGATATGCAAAGGTTTTTGCTCACTTACCACATTATGTTTTACCGTATTTTCAAGTAAAAGCTGCAATGATAACGGAACCACTTTTGCATCCGGATTTATATTCGTTGTAGGCAATTCGTAAAACAAACTATTCTCAAAACGCATTTTCAGTAAATTCATATACGTTTTTGCAAACGATAATTCATCTTCAACCGAAACCAGTTCTTTGTCTTTTTGTTCTAAAACGTAACGGTAAATTTTTGATAAAGAAGTCGTAAAACGTTGTGCATTATCCGGATTTTCTTCGATTAAAGAACTTAAAACATTTAAACTATTAAAGAGAAAATGCGGGTCAATCTGATTTTTTAAACTTTCGAATTTGGCACTTGCCGTTCCTGCAATAATCTTTTGCTGTGTTATTTCGAATTTTGATGCCTGCTTCCATTTCACCATAAAACTTCTGGCCTGCATAAAAGTCGAAACTCCTAAAGACAAAATAATGTAAAACAGGTGTACCCAAATCATTCTTTCGCTAAAAAATTTATCTAAAGACATATTTTGCAGCACAACATAAATGTAATAGTTTATACCTAAAACCACCGGAACCGTGTACATCACAGTAACCATGATTCCGTAATAAACTCTTAGGTTTGTCTGCTCTAACCAATCCCATTTTTTATCTAAAAGAACATTGATATACCCGTTTCCAAAACCTACTCCAAAAGAATAAAGACAGCTTATAAAAAAAGTAATCAGAACGTTTCGAATATTTAAATCATCACCTAAACAGGCTGAAAATATTACGGTAAAAATCATAGAAATTTTGAATGAGACAATCGTTCCACTTTTTAAATCTGAATATACATTTCTATGATCTTTCATTTATGCGTAGGTTTAATTAATTATTTTTTACAATTTTTTTGAGTTTCCAAAGCTCTTTCTAATCCCCATTTTGGAGAAAAAGGTGTTGCTGGTTTAAAAGTAGCAAAAAGTTCAACAGCTTTATCAACTTGCGCACAAAGTGGTTTTGTATCAACACCTGACCATTTTGCACCTCCAATTTGATAATCAGCTTCGCCAAAAACAATTCTTGGGTTATTTGGATCAATCGCTTTTCCTTTTGCGTAAGCTTCCATCACTTTAGCCGAGTATTTCATTCCGTTTGTCATTGGATCTGCAACTACCCAAGCCGTGTAAATCAAAGCCTGCATGGCATATAACTCGGCATTATTTTGATCTTTTATTAATTCGATATCCAATGCATCCTGCGCTTTTGTCAATAACAAATCGATTTTTGTTTTATCTTTTTCAGTAAAAGCAGCTGTAGTGTTCATTAAGGCTATATAATAATTAGGCAAATAACTTGTTTTTTCTGCTGCTGCAATTCTTTCAAACAAAGCCGAAGCTTCTGTATTTTTTCCTTCTTTCCAAAGTCCGAAAGCTTTTGTCATTCCTTGTTCAAATTGTGTTTGTGCAGAGCTTATTACTACTACAAATAAGGCGATCAATGTGATAATTTTTTTCATTTTATAAGTAATTTAAATGGTTGTTTTTAATTTAAGTTGTTAGTTATTATTTATAATATAATTTCAATTTTTGAATCTTTGCTAATAACAAATTTAGCATCTTTATAGGCAGGAGGCCCCATAAATCCTTTTGCATTGTTTGAAGCGGCATAATCTTCAGCAGGTATTCCCATTGCATTTCTATCCAGTTTTCCGTTATTGTTTTCATCGTGATACGTCGAAATTGCATATTCTCCGGCAGGAATACCAACAAATGTTACGGTAGCTTCGTTGTTTTTAATTTCTGAAGTAACACTTTTAAAAGTGGTTTTAAGAAATGTTTCATCTGAATTGTACAAGCCTACTTTTACGATTCCCGTATTGTTTTTTAAGCCTGAAACCGAAACAGTAAGATTTACATTTTGAGCAGACAGCAGACTGCAAATAAATAATGTGGTTATGGTAATAATTTTGGTCATGGTTTTTCTTTTTAAGTTACTAAGGTTCTGAGTTGCTAAGATTCTAAGTTTTTTGTTGATGATTAAAACTCTGTTGTTTTTTTTGAAGTTTCTAAGTTTCTGAGTAACTAAGTTTCTAAGTTTTTTTCTTAGTAACTTAGTCCCGAAGCTTCGGGATAGCGACTTACTGCCTTCTAATTTTATACTTCAAAAGTATGTCTGTTTTTATTGTTTTAAAACTAAATGATACTGAGTTGTTGATTTTGATGACTGAATTGTTTCTTTTAAAGCTTCTATGATTCTGAGTTGCAAGTTTCTAAGTTTTTTTCTCTTAGTAACTCAGAATCTCAGCAACTTAGAGACTATAAATTTTTCAACTGATTCTCATTTTTGTTTTGACTAATCGTCCAGAAGAAACCTACGAAAAAGAATCTGTCTGCAGTTGGTACAACGGGTTGTCTATTATAAACTCCGTTTGCGTCAGGTAATTTTGCATAATCGTAACCAAAGACATTCTGACTTCCTAATACATTTGAAACTGAGAAATACAAGATTTTTTGTGTGGTTAATAAATACGCCCAGTTAAAACTCAAACTATTATATGATTTTGTTTTTCCGTTCATGAATTGCGTTTGGTTGGGATCATTGTACGGACGGCCTGAACTATAACTATTTGTAAAACCTATTTGGGATTTCCAGTCTGTAATAAAATATTTAGTTACGATAGACAAATTATGATTGGCTACAAAACTTGGTGTTGCCATGTTTGGAAAATTCTTGTATTGTCTTTCAGAATCGATATAAGAATAGGAAATCCAATATTCTAAGTTTTTATATAAATTGCTGTCTCTCCAAAATAAATCTAATCCTTTTGCATAACCTGAACCGTTATTATTGAAAACCGAATTGTACTGAATATCTTTTGTATTATATTGAACTAAATCGCTGTAATCTTTATAATAAGCCTCAGCTCTAAAAGTCTGGCCTGGTTTTGTAAATTGATAGTTTAAAATGTAATGCTGCGCTTTTTCGCTTTCAAACTGATGGTATTTTGAATATTTGATGTAATCAACAACCGGAGTTTGAGAAAAGTCTCCGTAAGCAAATGAAAACTGACTTGTTTTAGAAACTTTATAAGCGATAGACGCTCTTGGCGCAAGATTCGTTTCGTTTAATAAACTATTGTTTGAAAGTCTGGCACCAACTTTCATCGCCAGGTTTTTTGAGAATAAAATATCTGCTTCTGTATAAAAAGCGGCAATATTAGAATTGTAGCCATTTGCAACTTTAACAGAAATATTATCATCGAAATTCTCATTGTATTTTGTGATAAAATAATCGGCTCCAAAAGATAGTTTAAAGTAATTTGAGATGTTTTTTCTCAACTTCAATTTCAATTGTGCTGCATTTTCATTCGAATCAACATCATTAATATCGTATTTGATTTTGTTTTTACTGTAACCGTAACTCACTCCTGACGTAATTTGCCAGCCCGTTCCAAAATCTCCTTTGTATGAACCGTTGAAATAAAAATTATTATTGTTTAAATCAGTTCTTATCGGATCAACAAAATTTACATTTTTCTGATTTAAATCGAATTTTTCTGAATCGAAAGCAGCATATAATTTAAAAATCCCTCTTTCAAAATGATATCTGTAAACAGCCTCTCCGCCCAAAGATTGATAAGGATTATTCCAGTCTACATTTTGAGGAATTACAGCCTGATAAGGCGCAAGATTAATATAATTGGTATTGATACTAAAAGAGCTTTTTTTCCATTTTTGAGTATTTCCAACTCCTAAACCAACTGTCATTAAAGCAATATCTGTTTTGTTTTGATCCGGTTCATCTTGTGTATTCAACAATAAAACACTTGACAACGCTTCTCCATATTCAGCAGAATATCCTCCGGTAGAAAAAGCGATTCCGCTAAATAAGAAAGGCGAAAATCTGCTTCGGGTTGGCAAATTATTTGTTGTTGCGCCATAAGGCTGCGCCACACGAAGTCCGTCAACAAAAGTCTGCGTTTCGCTTGCTTCACCTCCACGAACAAATAAACGCCCATCTTCGCCCACAGTTTGTGTTCCCGGCAAAGTTTGCAATGCTGCAATAATATTTCCGGCTGAACCGGCTGTTGTAACAATATCTAATGGTTTTAAAACCGAAACTCTTGCTTTATCTCCGGATTCTAATGTTCCGGCAGTAATTACAACGGCATCAAGAGCATTTACGTTTTCTCTTAATTTAACAGTTTGATCTTTATAATTGGTAACATCAATTTCTGTTTTGAAAGTTTCATAAAGTAAAAAACTAACAATTAAAGTTTGATTTCCTGCAGCTGTTGTTTCAAAAGAAAATTCTCCTGTTTCAGAACTTGTCGCTCCGTCGTAAGTTCCGTCTATGTAAATATTAGCGCCCGGAACCGGTTTGCCTTTTTGATCCACAACTTTTCCTGAAATGGTATTTTGAGCAAAAAATGCAGTTGTTAAAAACAAAAAGCTAAGTGTAAAAAGTAATTTGGTTGTCATACCTGTTGATTTTATTTGGTTTTGGTCATGTATGTTATCGCCTTTTATGTTGGTTTGCTTTCGCAGATTTTCAGTTGGCCATTTCATGATATTTGATTTTGATGAGACAAATATATTTTAACAGTTTTAGTTAAAAAATATTAAATAACCCAATTGTAGAATTTCGGGGATGAGTTGTAATTGACTTATTTGTATCTTAGCTATAAATTGCAAAAAACTATTAATTATGTCAGAAAGTAAAAGAGTTTCAAATTTATATCAATCCATTTACAATGGAAATCCGTGGCTTGAGGTTACCTTAGCAGATACTTTAAAAGATGTTACTGCAGCTCAGGCTTATAAAAAAATTAATCCAAATTTAAATACAATTTGGGAAATTGTCAATCACCTGATACAATGGAGAAGAAATATTTTAAGACGTGTTCAGGGAGAAATCATTACAACTCCGGATCACAATTATTTTGTACCAATATTAGATTCATCTGAACCATCATGGGAACAATCGCTGCAAAGTCTTGCAAAATCCCAGGAACAATGGAGCACATTTTTGAGTGATTTTGATGATTCCGGTTTCGAAAAAATAGATCCAAATAACAATCATAATTTTTATGAAGATATTCATGGCATTATTCAGCATGATGTTTATCATTTGGGGCAAATTGTTATTTTGAAAAAGCTGCTTTAAATAGAATCATGACAGAAAAAGAAAAAATGATTTCGGGCGAATATTACAATGCTTTTGATCCGGAATTGGTAAAAGGGCGCCGAACTGCAAAAAATCTTTTGCATAGCCTGAATGTAAAAGAATATAGAGTAACCAAAAAAGCAAAAGAAATTTTAAAAGAATTAATTCCAAATACGGGACCAGGTTTTTACATAGAACCTCCGTTTCATTGTGATTACGGCTACAATATTAATTGCGGAGAAAATGTTTATTTTAATGTCAATTGTGTTGTTCTGGATTGTGCGCCCGTAAATATTGGGTCAAATGTATTTATTGCGCCAAATGTTCAAATTTATACAGCATCACATCCGCTTGACGCTGAATTACGAAAAACACTCGAAAATGCGTATCCTGTTACAATTGGAGACGGTTGCTGGATTGGCGGAAATTCTGTGATTTGTCCGGGTGTAACGATTGGAAAAGGCTGCGTTATTGGTGCCGGATCTGTTGTAACAAAAGATATTCCGGATAATTCATTGGCTGTTGGAAATCCGGCAAAAGTTATTAGAAAATTAAATCAGGAACCTGAATCAAAATAAACAATGCTTACCTTAAATAAAGTTCACCATATTGCCATTTTATGTTCTGATTATCAAAAATCTAAAACTTTTTATACCGAAGTTTTAGGTTTGACGATTGTGAGGGAAATCTATCGTGAAGAACGCCAATCATACAAACTTGATTTGGCTTTAAACGGAAATTATATTATCGAATTATTCTCATTTCCAGATCCACCAAAACGTCCTTCAAGACCTGAAGCTGCCGGATTGCGTCATTTGGCTTTTGAAGTCATTAATCTTGATGAAACTATTGCTTTTTTAGATTCTAAAAATGTAGAATCTGAACCCATTCGAATTGATGAAACTACCGGGAAACGGTTTACATTTATCGCAGATCCGGATTTGTTGCCCATTGAGTTTTATGAAAGATAATTTTTTGCCGCAAAGGCACTAAGTTTTTTTTTATTTTAATGACAAAACCCACTGTTTGTCATTTCGACAGAGGAGAAATCACACGCGCAAATCGACAAAGATTGGCGATTTACTTTACGAAATTCTAGTGCGATTTCTCGTGACTCGAAATGACAAAAATCAGAATCTTTGCGATCGTTTTATCCGTATCTCTCTAAAAAAAAAATTCAAAAAAGCAAATCGAAAGAATTTTCTTGTTTTTATGATTTTAACACATTTTAATGATTCTTTTTTATTAAAAACCGAATTTGATTCTCTAATTTTGTAATCCGCATAAAAAAATGCGATTTACAAATTTACTTCTGATGAAAAAAACGGCGCAAATCAAAAAGAATCATCAATTTATTACCTTCCGAAAATTAGTTATTGTTTCCATTTTAATTGGCTTTTTATCTGCCTTTCTCGGAATTTCATTAAAAAAAATCACTGAATATTACGAGGAAATCTTCTTTCACGAGGTTTCGGTAAATCCTCTTTTTTATATTCTTTTTCCGGTTTTTGGTTTATCCGTAATATATTTCCTCAGACAATATCTTTTTAAGAAAAAAGAAAATAAAGGAATTAAGGAAGTTTTTGAAAGTACAAAATCGACTTCAAAAAATCTGCCTGCTTATAAAATTCCATCTCACTTTATCAACGGATTAATAACTGTAGTTTTTGGAGGTTCAACCGGAATCGAAGTTTCTACCGTTGTTGCAACTGCTACAATTGGTTCTGTTGCACAGCAAAAAGAAAATGTATTTCGTCAGTACAAAACCGAATTAATTTGTGCGGGAGTTGCGGCCGGAGTTACGGCTTTATTCAGTTCTCCAATTGCCGGAATTTTATTTGCCCTTGAAGTTATTTCACGAAAAGTGACGCGTGCATTTATCATTTCGAATGTAATTGCCGTTTCTGTTGCTTTTGGTTTACTTTCTATTTTAAAAGAAGAACCTTTATTTACGGTTTCCGTTACAACCTGGCATTTAAAAGCGATTCCGTATTTTATTCTTTTAGGAATTCTTGCCGGAATAAATTCTGTTTATTTAACACGCTGCGTATTATTTTTCAAATCTCAATTTGGAAAAATCGGAACTCATTATTATAAAATATTAATTGGATCAACTGTTTTAAGTGTTTCCTTATTTATTTTTCCACAGTTATATGGAGAAGGATATCATGCTATAAAAGGAATTTTTAGTAATTCATCAGAGATTCCGTTAACGCTAACTTTAGCATTGACTTTTATTGGAATCCTGCTTTTAAAACCTATCGTAACATCCATAACATTAGCTTCCGGAGGCGACGGCGGTGTTTTTGCTCCGAGTCTTTTTATCGGAGCGTTTTTAGGATTATTAGTGGCTTCGATTTTAAATACTTTTTTTCATGTAAATGTAATTCCGGTTAATTTTATGATTATCGGAATGGCAGCGGTTCTAAGCGCCAGTATTCATGCGCCTTTTACAGCTATATTTTTAGTTTGCGGATTAACAAACGATTATACTTTATTTTTACCGATTCTTGTCGTTTGCCTAATCTCAAAATATACGGCAAAAATGATTTATCCTTACACGGTATATTCTTATTCACAAGGTTTAGTAAAGTAAAAAATATAATTTTGACACAGATTATCACCGATTATTAATCATTAATCTGTAGCAAAAAATAAAATAATACCACAAAATGCCCACTCAAAAATTAAAAAGAAGCTACCGCAAAACACGCTATATTCTTTATAAGGAAACTTTAATCGATTTTAAGGAACATTTTTGGTCTTTTATAGGATCATTTGTTGGAATTGGAGTTTTGGCTTACGTTCAATCGATTCACTTTTCAGGAAACGATGCGGTTTATTTAATTGGTTCTTTTGGCGCTTCAAGTGTTTTGGTTTACGGAATCATTCAAAGTCCGTTTTCACAACCGCGAAATTTAGTTGGCGGACATGTTATTTCGGCTTTTATTGGCGTTACGGTTCATAAGCTCGTACCGGACATTATCTGGATTGCTGCTCCCCTCGCCGTTTCGCTGGCTATTATTTCCATGCAAATTACAAAAACACTGCATCCTCCCGGAGGCGCAACCGCTTTGATCGCGATTATTGGAACTGAAAAAATAAAAGCACTGGGTTATATGTATGTGATTTCTCCTGTTTTAATTGGCACATTGATTTTGCTCCTTACGGCTTTGATTTTTAACAATATGACCTCCAGTCGAAGTTATCCAAGTCATAGTTCTTATCACAAACGTTATCATAAGATTCGAAAACGTTTGGTTGGTAGATAAATTTTAAATCAAATACAGGTGTCACCCTGAGCGGAGTCGAAGGGCGCTACAATTGGAACGTGGGCTTCGACTCCGCTCAGCCTGACAATCGGAATGTGCTCAACCTGACAACTAAAAAATCTTTTCAACAAATCGCAATTCGTGATTCGTATTTCATTTTTTATATTTTACCTTTGACTTTTCAAATAATACAAAGATTATGGTTTATAAATTTAGAGTAATTCTAGACGCCGAAGAAGATATTTTTAGAGACATTGCAATTCTTGAAGACGATACGCTTGAAGATTTACACAATGCTATCTTCAACGCTTTTGGTTTTGACGGAATGGAAGTAGCTTCGTTTTATACCTGCGATGAAACTTGGAATCAGGAAGATGAAATTGCACTTTTTGATACTGGCGATGTTCCCGGAGAACAAAGAACCATGAGCGATTATAAATTATCTGATCTCTTAGATGAGCAAAATACTAAAATTATCTACGTATATGATTTCATCAATATGTGGACTTTCTTAGTTGAATTGGCTGCGATTGAAGATCAAATTGCAGGCGCTCCATATCCTGAAACGCTATTTTCTCACGGAGAAATGCCTGATGAAGCCGGAGAAAAAAGCTTTGAAGCAGATATGCACGACGATATCTACGGAGAATTTGAAGACGACTTAGACGAAGAAGATCTTGACATGTTTGAAGGCGATGACAGCTTTGAAGATTATGGGTTTGAAGAGAATTGGAATTGATCTAAGTTTCTGAGATACTAAGTCTCTAAGATGCTGAGTTTTTTATAATGAAAGAATTTTCTTATTTTTAAAAATAATTTAAAAATAAAAAATGAGTCATTATAGAAAAATCTTAGTTTGGCAGAAATCAATTTCATTAGTCACCAAAATTTACAAAGCAACAAGCACTTTTCCAAAAGAAGAAATGTTTGGATTAACTTCTCAAATAAGGCGAAGTTCAGTTTCTATTCCAAGTAATATTGCAGAAGGAGCCGGAAGAGAAAGCACTAAAGATTTTTTACGATTTTTATATATTTCGATGGGGTCAATATTTGAAATGCAGACTCAGCTTGAAATTGCAAAAAATATTACTTACATAAAAGAAGAAGAATTTAACAATTTATACGAGGATAGTCGAGAGATCGAAAGAATGTTAGTGTCATTTATTAAAAAATTAAAGGACACTATTTAGAAAACTTAGAATCTTAGAGACTTAGAATCTCAGTAACTCAAAATATGATCAACCTATTTAACACCCACATCGAGACGCTTGCGATACACCGCGTAGGAAACAAGAGCCGAAACGAAGCGATTTTTTTATCGGAACAGCCTTTTAATTTGAATGATGAAATTGTGCCTTTGATAAAAGAGTACTTTTTTAAGCCTTTTAGAGAAAAAGAAGAAAACTATTATCAGTTTGCGCACGAAGTCGATTTGGATTACAACGACATGTTTAAATATGCTACGGAGATTTTTGACAATCCGAGTAAATTACAGGAGATTTCGAAAAAAATTACCACACATTTATTCGAACAATCGAATCATCCGCATATTAAAAACGGAGAGGTTTATGTAACGTATTTAACAAATTTAAGTATCGACAATAATGTTGTTGACGCTATCGGAATTTTTAAAAGTGAGTTACAAGCTGACTTTTTACAGTTTGAAGAAAAAAACAGCAACCTTGAAATGATCCTGCAACAAGGAATCAACCTGAGTAAATTAGATAAAGGCTGTTTGATTTTTAATTATAAAAAAGACGAAGGATATAAAATTCTAACCGTAGACAGTAACCGTTATGATGCGCGTTATTGGTTAGAGCACTTTTTATCTGTAGATGCTTTTGAAGATGAAAACTTCATCACTAAAAAATACCTGAAATTCTGTCAAAACTTCGCGAAAGATGTTGTTTTACCTGCAGAAGATAAAAAAGAAGAAGTAATGTTTATGAACAGATCTGTGAATTATTTCGCAAAAAACGATCAGTTCGAAGAGCAAAATTTCCTAAACGAAGTATTAGACAATCCAGACTTAATTCCTGAATTCAAAAACTATAAAGTTGATAAAGGAGAAAAATACAGCATCGAAGATGTAACCTCATTCCCTATTGCAAACGCAGCAGTTTCTGACGCCAGAAAATCGATTAAAAACGTTATTAATCTTGATACACATATTCAGATTAAAATGGATTTCATCAATCCTGAAAGTGCAGAAAAATTTGTTGAAAAAGGCTGGGATGAAGAAAAACAAATGTATTACTATTTAGTTTATTTCAATAAAGAAGAAAAAAGCTAAAAGTTATTCATTTTCTATTACTTACTTAAAACAAAAAAAGGCAATTACAAATGTAATTGCCTTTTTTTAATTTAGCCGTTTTCCAATTTATAATATAGAAAACAATGCTTTGAGAATATCATCGTAAACCTGTTTATCTCTTTCTCCGGTTCGGGCTAAAACCCGAATTCCAGAATAATTATTAAAGATAAATCGGGCTAAAACTCTCGCATCAGTAGTTTTAGAAATATGTCCGGCGGCCTGACCTTTTTCAACGGCGCTTGTAAAAATCTCTTCCATAATCTGGCTGTTGTTTTTTACAATTTTCGCAATCTCTTCATCATGCATCGCAAGTTCAACAGACGAATTTACCATAAAACAGCCTTTCGTAATTCGATCCTCCAAACTTTCAATAACTGCTTGTTTAAAAATAACCTGCAAGGTTTCTTTTATGTTCTGGGACTTTTCAAAAAGTTCAACTATTTGTTCCTGCGCATTTTTTTGATAACGATGCAAAGACTGCGTAAAAAGTTTCTGTTTATCTCCAAAAGTATCATACAAACTAGAACGGCTTAAACCCAAATGCGTTACCAAATCCTGTGCAGAAGTGCCATTATAACCTTTGTGCCAAAATATCTCTATCGCTTTGTCTAAAGCCTGATCTTCATTAAATTCTTTTGTTCTAGCCATGACTTTTAAATTAAATTACTTTGCAAAGATACAAAAATACGGAATAATCGTTCCTGAATTCAGGAAAAAAATTATACTACTGCATTAACAGTAAGTCCACCGTCTACAACAATTTCTGCTCCTGTAATAAATGACGCATCATCTGAAGCTAAGAAACCAACAGTTTTAGCAATTTCTGAAGCTTGTCCAAAACGTTTCAACAGGATTTTTTCTCCTAAAATTGCTCCAAAGCCTTCAACTTCTTCTTTTTGCAAACCTAATTTTCCGTAAAGCGGAGTTTCTACTGGTCCTGGAGAAACGGCATTTACTCTGATTTTTCTTGGTGCTAATTCTGTAGCAAAAACTTTGTTTAAAGATAAAACCGCAGCTTTACTTGAGGCATAAACACTTGAATTTGGCATACCTACGTGAGCGTTGATTGAAGTATTGAAAATAATAGATCCACCATCATTTAAGATTGGCAATACTTTTTGAACTGTAAAATAAACTCCTTTTACATTCACGTTCATAATGCTGTCGTAATGTTCTTCTGAAGCTGATTCTACCGGAGCAAATGAAGCAATTCCGGCATTTAAGAATAAAATGTCAACTTTACCGAATTGTGCTTTTACTTGTTCAACCAAACTATCAATTGATTTTAAATCAGATTGGTCTGATACGATTCCGGTAACATTTAACTCTTTTTCGGCCTGAGCCAAAGCTTCTTTGTTTCTTCCTGTTATAATTACTTTTGCACCTTTTGCTGCTAATTCAGCTGCAGCTGCATACCCAATTCCGCTATTTCCACCTGTTACTATAGCTACTTTGTTTTCTAAATTTTTCATTTTTATTTGTTTTTAAATTATTGATTATTCAATTATTATGGTACAAAGATATAATAACGGAACGATCGTTCCGTTATTATTGATGTTAATATTTAGTTAAAATAAAAAAGAAATTTCAGAACGGCCTATTTATATGGGATAACCTTTATATAATCATAAACGAAAGAAATAATAAATTAGCTAACATTCTTAATATTTGCTTAATTTTGTAGCCTAAAAACAAATTCAGATGGATATTCATTTGTACAACGAAAGTCCTTTTAAAACCATAATCTCATTTCATAAACTAATTGAATCTTTTGAAGAAATTGCTTTATCCAATGTTGATTATCGCGCGAACTACGCCAAAGCCATATTAAAACAAATTGAGCAGCTTCCTGAGCTAAGAACGGGAATTCAGGATTATGCTATTATTGAAAATAATGAAGCTTTAATAAAATATTTATTGGCTGATTTATTCCCTACTGCCTTAACAAACAACGAGATAAAAGCTGTTACAATTCCCTTTCAGAATTTATCTTTCAATTATACAGAACGTTTCAAGAAAATTTTAAGTAACGCCGGATCTGAATTTGATATGGAAATTCGTGATTTTGACGATCACCAATTCTATGTTAATAACTGTTGTCTGATTTTAGGTGTTTATTACAAACAGAAAATAGATTTTAACAAACCTTTTTTCTATGATATTCCGGATGAAGATGGTGTAGAAAAACATTATCGAATTTTGTATAATGCTGATTTCATGGAAATTATTCCAACAGAAAATGCCATAGAATTGACCCAGGACGATATTGATTTGTTGATGGATAATTATGGTGATATTGAACTCTGGAAATCAAAATTCCCAAAAGGAAGCTGGATTTTAAAAGGTTTCGGAATTGTTTCCTTATTTGATGCAACGACTGAAAGTGCTATTTCAAACCTAAAAAGTAATTTGCTTAAACCGGATACAAAAACGGTTGCGACTAACGAAATTATATCAGGCATTTTTAAATCAATATTTAAAATTCCAAATTTAAAAGTTGGCTTTATCATCTATAATTCGGAAGAAGAAAAATTCATCAGACCTGTAAAATTCGACAATCAGCTTCAAAGTTTTCTCCTTTCAAAAGATCAGGAAGTAGATTGTAAAAATGCTTTTTTTGGATGCACTTTTGAAAAATTACTAGATAAAAAAGAACCTCTTGTCATTTCGAATGTTGAAAAATTTATCGAAGAATTTCCCAATAAAAAACTTGGCGAACATTTATTAAGACAAGGTATTAAGAGCTGCGTTTTTGCTCCTGTTATAAAAGACGGGCATTTACTGGGCGTTGTCGAATTAGTTTCTGAAGATGCAAGAGCTTTAAATACCATAAACGCAACAAAACTGGAGTTGGTTTTACCGTATTTAACCGATACAATTGATCGTTATAATACAGATATGCAGCATCAGATTGAAGCTATTATCCAGCGTGAATACACTACAATTCACCCAAGTGTTTATTGGAAATTCAGAAAAGAATCTCAAAACTATTTTCAAAACATGAATCATACAAAAGATTATATTTTTAAGGAAATTGTCTTTAAAAATGTATTTCCGCTGTATGGACAAATCGACATTAAAGGTTCATCTGAACATAGAAATGAAACCGTTAAGATTGACTTGAAAAATCAGCTTACAGCACTTTTGAATATTTTTGACAACCAGAAACCTAATTCTAATTTAGTACTTCTGGAACAACGAAAATTTGAATTGGAATCGCTTCGAAATGAATTGGATTTTCCGCTAAAAGCAGATACTGAACAGCATATTCAGCATTATATTGAAGAAGAAATTCATCCTATTTTAAAGAATACGAAAGGCAATGCCAAAAATGAACAATTAGAGGAATTGTATTTTGAAAGCCTGGACGAAAAAACAGGATTATTTTATCAGGAAAGAAAGAAATTTGATAATGCAATGTCTATTATCAATAAAAAACTGGCTTCGGTTTTAGATAAAAAACAGCAGGAGGCACAGCAAATTTATCCGCATTATTACGAGCGCTTTAAAACTGATGGTGTTGAGCATAATTTATATATAGGAGCTTCGATAGCGCCAACTAAACCATTTGATATTATGTATTTGCACAACTTGCGCTTGTGGCAATTGCAGACTTTATGCGAAATGGAATTAGAACATCACCAGCTTAAGGAATCGCTTCCGTATGAGTTAGATGTGACTTCGCTGATTTTAGTATTTAGTGCACCGCTTTCTATTCGTTTTAGAATGGATGAAAAACGTTTTGATGTTGACGGAACTTATAATGCAAGATATGAAGTTGTAAAAAAACGTATTGACAAATCGAATATAAAAGGTACAAAAGACCGAATTACCGAGAAAGAAAAAATTACGATTGTTTATTCTCAAAATAGTGAAGAAACGGAATATCTGAAATATATCAAATATTTACAGCACAAGAAAATCCTGGAACCTTCTATCGAACAATTTGAGGTTGAAGATCTTCAGGGCGTTTCTGGCTTAAGAGCCATTCGTGTAAAAGTGATAAATAACAATGCCAATCCGGTAGCGCCAAAAATTACGTATCAGGATTTATTAGATGAGCTCAACTAATTTGTTGAGCTCATTTATAAGTAGTTATTGAATCGTTTTAAAAGCGATTACAAATGCAATTACTGTAATAATAAGACCTGCCATAAAAAGGTTATAGGCAATACGCAGCAAATTATATTTACGCTGCAAAACCAATCCCAGATAATACAAATCCTTTATCATGGTTGAATACAAATAATCACGATCTTTCATCATTTCGTTCATTGCCCAATCATATTCTTTCAAAGGCATTTTGTAGAAATTTCCAAAAAACAATAAATTTATTTTTTTTGCTTCAATATCTTCTCGTGTAAAAGTACCCGTTGTTACTTTTGGTCGTGTCGAAAGTATGGCAAAAATAATCGTAGTCACACTAGAAATCAACATGATAAATGTTGGAATAACCAAATGTGCATTTTTTGGACTATCTAATTTTGGAATAATCGACGAAAGTGCAATCGAAATAATAATCGCATTTACTGACAATAAAATATTGGCTTTGCTATCTGCAATTCCGCTTAAGCGTGTATGATTTCCTAATGTAACACGAAATAAGGTGTCAACGCCACGATCCGGTTTTTCGATTTTATCTTTCTTTTGGTTTTCTTTTTCGATTTTATCAGCTTCTTTTTTGTCTTGTTTTTGAATTTTCTTTTGCACGGCTAGTAAGTTTTTTTCTTTAAGAGGCTGCCATTTTTTCAACGCATAATCGGTATAGAATCGGTGTTTATTCATTAAAAAATTCAAATTTTCTTTTGCCCATTCGGCATTAGAAAAATCCAGATTCCATGTATTTTTTAATTCAATACGTAATAATTCGCAAGTCGTTGCATATTCAGCTCCCATTAAATGGGCAAAATCTGCATCTTTAATAATTTTCTCTAAATGAGTTTTAGGAATATATTCTTTAACAGTGGCCAAAATCAAACTCGAAACTGTTGAAATAAATTCATCTGACTGTTCATTTTCTTTCAAAAAGGTACTGGCGATTTTAACACTTTCATGTTCATGATTTTCGTAACCTTCAATATATCCTGTGTCATGAAACCACGCGGCTACTAAAAGCATTTCTTTTTCTTCTCCTTTAACTTCTTCTTTTTTGCAAAGCTCTTTTACTGCATTTACTACAGTTAAAGTATGGTTAAAATTATGGTAAGAATATAAATTAGAAAGTTTATCTTTGAGTAAATTACTGACGAAATCTTCGGATTTTTCTATTAGATTCATAAAGAATATTTTTTATACACCACTAAATTATGAAATTGTTTTTGGATAATCATTCTATTATTACTAAGATTAAAAACTATTCTTTAGTAATTACCATATTGCTTGTATTTAATTCCTGTGCGACGCATAAAGCGCAGTACGGAAAAAATGTGAGCGCAATCGAAACAGAAAACGCTACGGATACTATAAAAATTGCGCATACTATTTTTTTAGTTGGAGATGCCGGAAATGCTGATGAAGAACAAGCACAGCAAACGCTCGAATTATTACATCAAAAACTAAAAAAGGCAAACAAAAAATCTACTTTATTATTTTTAGGAGACAATATTTATCCGAAAGGTTTTCCTGCTAATGATAATTCTGCCGAAAAAACTTTGGCCGAAACAAAACTTAAAAATCAACTAAAATTAACGGAAGGATTTAAAGGAAAAACAATTGTAATTCCCGGAAATCACGATTGGTATAACGGAATTCCCGGTCTGGAACGTCAGGCGAGTTTTGTAACTAAATATCTGAATGACAAAAAAGCCTTTTTACCCCGAAAGGGTTGCGCTATTGAAGATGTAAAAATTGATAGTACGGCCACTTTAATTGCAATTGACAGTGAATGGTTTCTGGAAGACTGGGACAATCATCCCACAATAAATGATGATTGTGACATTAAAACAAGAGAAGATTTCTTTGATCAACTGGAAAATCTTTTAAATAAAAATCAGGAAAAAACAGTTGTTATTGCCATTCATCATCCATTGATGAGCAACGGAACCCATGGTGGACAATTTTCTTTAGAGAAACAATTATTTCCGTTAGAGAATAAAATTCCGCTTCCTTTTATTGGTTCTTTTATTAATTTACTTCGAAAGACTTCCGGAGTCAGCCCCCAGGATCTTCAAAATAAGCAATATACTATTTATGCCAAGAGAATAAAGACACTCCTGCAAAAGCAGAAAAATGTTATCGTAGTTTCCGGACACGACCATAATCTGCAATATGTCAACAAAGAAAATATCAACCAAATTATTAGCGGAGCAGGTTCAAAATCCGAAGCTGCGAGAGCAATAAATCCAAATGAATTCTCTTATGGAGGAAATGGTTATGCAACCTTGACTTTATTTAAAAGCGGAGATGCAAAAGTGAACTTTTTTGGAAATGAAAACAATCATGAAAAACGTCTTTTTGAACATGAAATCATAAAAGCCAAAGAGATTAACTGGGCAGCAGGCGAGTCGAATAAATTTCCGGCAACCGTAACAACCTCTATTTATTCTCCAAAAATGACCCAAAAAAGTATTTTCCATAAATTCTTATTCGGAAATCATTACAGAAAATATTATAGTTTGCCAATAGAAGCCAGAACGGCAACTTTAGACACTTTAATGGGCGGTTTGACCCCAATTCGTGAAGGCGGCGGACATCAATCTGTTTCGTTGCGTATGTCTGATCCTAAAGGAAGAGAATACGTAATGCGTGCCATGAAAAAAAGTGCCACTGTATTTTTACAATCTGTTGCTTTTAAAGATCAATATGTTGTAAATGAATTTGAAGACACTTATGCCGAAAATTTCCTGCTTGATTTTTACACCACTTCTCACCCTTATACACCGTTTGCAATTGGCAGTATGTCTGATAAATTGGGAATCGCGCATACGAATCCAGTTTTATATTATATTCCGAAACAAAATGGTTTAAAAGAATTCAACGCTGGTTATGGCGATGAATTATATATGGTTGAAGAAAGACCGGCAGACAATCATTTAGATGGTAAAGACTTTGGAAATCCGGGCAATATTATCAGTACGGATGACATGATGAAAAACCTTCATAAAGACGAGAAATATTCAGTTGATGAAAAAGAATATATGAAAGCCCGTTTGTTTGATATGCTTATTGGCGATTGGGACAGGCACAGCGATCAATGGCGTTGGGGAGAATATAAAAAAGGTGATAAGGTTATTTATAAGCCAATTCCCCGTGATCGCGATCAGGCTTTTGCCAAATATGACGGAACTTTGCTTTCGCTGTTAATGAATATTCCGGCGCTTCGTCATATGCGAACTTTCAAAAATAAAATTGACAACGTAAAATGGCTCAACAGAGAACCTTATCCTATGGATTTGGCTTTTTTGAGAACTGCCGAAGAAAAAGACTGGATTGCTCAGGCAAAATATATTCAGGAAAATTTATCTGATGCTGACATTGATAATGCTTTTAAAAGTTTACCAAAAGAAGTTCAGGATGAAACAATTGAAGATATTAAACGAAAATTAAAAAACAGAAAAAAAGACCTTCAAAAGTATGCTTCAACCTATTTTGATGTTTTAAGCCATACGGTTATGATTGCCGGAACGGATAAAAAAGACAAATTTGTTATTAATCACAATGCCAAAAAAAGTATTGAGATTCAGGTGTTCCGAATTAAAAATGATGGTGACGAATTAGTATATACCAAAACAGTTAAAGACGATAAAACTGCAAATTTATGGATTTATGGTTTGGATGATGCTGACGTTTTTCAGGTAATTGGAGAAGAAAAATCCAGCATAAAAATCCGTTTGATCGGCGGTCAAAACAATGATACCTATAATATTGAAAACGGAAAAAGGGTTATTGTATACGATTTCAAATCAAAAAAGAACACGTATAATCTTGATTCTAAAACCGGAACTCAGTTAACTGATGATTATGATGTTAACTTATACAATTATGAAAAACCAAAATATAATGTAATTTCAGGATTGCCAAATATTGGTTATAATCCTGATGATGGTGTCAAAGTTGGAATAAATCTTAATTATACCGTTAACAATTTCAAACAGAATCCGTATACGCAAAGACATGTTGTAAATGCTTTTTACTATTTTGCTACTGGTGGTTTAGAATTTAATTATGCAGCTCATTTTCCGGGTTTGCTTGGTAAATGGGTTATTGATGTCGAATCTCTTTACACAACCCCAAATTTTGCTATGAATTATTTTGGATATGGAAATGAAACTCAAAATAATGATAAAGATCTGGGAATGGATTATAATCGTGTTCGCATCAGAAAATTTAATGTTTCAGGAGCAATCAGACACGTTGGACGATACGGAAGCGAATTTAGTATGCAGCCTGTTTATCAAAGATTGACTGTTGAAGAAACTGAAAATAGGTATATTGACACACCAAATATCGTAAACCCGAATGTTTTTGATAGTCAGAATTATGGGGGTTTGAAAGTGAAATATCTTTTTAAAAATGCGGATTTTGCTGCAAAACCCAATCTAGGAATGGCTTTTATGGTTTCGGCAACCTGGCTGACGAATTTAAATGAAACAAAACAGAATTTCCCTATTATTGAAAGTCTTTTAGGATTTACGCATAAAATTGATCATAACGGAAAATTAGTATTAGCTACTCTTTTAAAAGGAAAAGCGGTCTTAAATAATAATTTTGATTTTTATCATGGTGCAACTTTAGGCGGAGATACTGATTTACGTGGTTACAGAAACGAACGCTTTTTAGGAAATTCATATTATTCTCAAAGTACTGATTTGCGATTTACTATTGGAAAGATAAGAAAAACAGTTGCTCCGTTAACTTATGGAATTCTGGGTGGTTTTGATTATGGAAGAATCTGGCTTGACGGCGAAAGCTCTAAAAAATGGCATCAGGATTATGGCGGCGGACTTTGGTTAAATGCAATAAATGTTTTGACAGCAAGAATCTCTTATTTTAAATCGCCTGATGAAGAAGGAAGATTAATATTTGGAGCGGCATATAGTTTTTAGAAAGCTACTAAGATTCTGAGTTGCTAAGTATCTAATTTTTTAGCTCTTAAGGTTTAAGTAATAAAGTTTTTTAGCCACGAATTCACGAATCATTTGTAATAGAAATTCGTGAATTCGTGGCTAATTTTTTTCTTAGTATCTCATCAACTTAGCAACTTATTTAAGTTTAAACTCGTACATCTTGCCTCCTACTTTGTTTGTTTTTTCGTCGGCGATAAGCAAGGTGTTGTTGTCTTTGAAAACGATGGCTTCTTTTTGCGTGAAATTATCCAGTTTGATTTCGGTTTGAGTGCCTTTATGGAATAAATCGCCTTTGAAATCTTTAAATAAAACAATTTTATCGTGACTTAACAACACTACTTTTTTTCCGTCAGGACTAATTGTTGCACTTGTTAAAACACAATGATTGTAGTTATTACAGGTTTTAAATTCTCCTATTTTGGTTGCTTTTTGAGTTCCCGGCGCATTTAGGATTTTGTAGATAAAAACGGTTCCGTCAAAATTTTTACTTCTGTTTTTGGTAAAGAGGTAAAAGTAATTTCCATGTTCGAAGAAACCTTCAACATCATAAAATAGTTCTTTTTTCTTTGGAGGAAATTCGGTTTGTTCCGGATATGAAAACGAAATTTTATATTCGGCTACAGCCAAATCTTTATTCAGCTGATTTTTATTTACTTTATAAATACACAAATCTTTACGTTCGTTGGCGTTATTTCCAAAATCTCCAATGTAAATATTTCCTTTTTTATCTTTTGTAATATCTTCCCAATCTACGTTTGTTGCATTGGTGATTGTGATGGTTTTATCTAATTTCCCATCTGAATTTAAAGCATATATTGCATTTTTATTGCCGCTGTCTTCTAAAGTATAAACCAATTTAGAATCCGGAAAATAGGTAATTCCCGAAACTTCTTTTAACTTTTTAGGAAGCGAATAAAGCGTTTTAAAATCTGAATTACTTTGTTGCTGACAAGCTAATAAAACGATAGAAACTGCTATTAAAAAAGACTTTTTCATAAGATAATAATTAAATATTTAAGCTTATTCTTTTCACTATATAAGTCATATATAAGTCCATTAAACACGTGTCTTAAATTATCTTATATAACTTATATGGTGAAAAATACTCAAATTAAATTCGTGTTTTTAAAATTGCGTGTGATAAATTCAAAAGCTGCAAACATGATATGTCCCATTGATTTTGCATTTTTAAATTTCATATCATTTGTATAACGGTATAATTCCATTTTTAGCTGACTCAGATGTTCATCTGTCGAAATGGTATCGTGACACATTATATTCAATAATTTTTTGATCCTGTTTTCTGCAGAATGAATACGTTTTGCCAAAATTGCTCTTTCTTCATCTTTGTACTGAATAATCGATCTTTCTTCTAACTTGTCTTTGATCAATTTTATCATTGGATAATTTTCCTTGAAAAACTGCGGACGATAAACTTTAAAATTTCCTTCATAACATTGCTGATCAAAATCTATTGGACGAATTTTATACACTACCTGATCAAAATCATGAATGGGAACAATTACATAATTATACGCGCGCATATCGCCCAAAAGCCTGATCATACAGCGTTCGTTGAATTTGACAAACTCTTTTGCAATCTGCGATTTTTCCATTTCGGTACAACCATCCAATAAAGTATCCATAAAAACATCGCCCGGAATCCCGATTATATGTTCTTCGATTAGCGTGTCTTTATAGACCAAAAAGTTGATTTTATCCGGCGAAAGAATATCTTCTAATTCTAAACCGTAAATGCGGGAAGCGTCGGCTTTTTTAATATAAAAATGAACGTAATTGTCATTGAGAATATTTCGGACTTTTATTCGGAAAGGTTTTGAATTTCCGAAAGTACAATAATCAATTGCGTCGATATTTAAGAACTGGATAATCTCGCTATTTCCATCAGAATGCAAAAGCGAATAAATTCTTTTCAGGTTTAAATCGATTTCATTTCTTTCAAATTCGCTATAATAAACCCTGATCCATAAGGTATCGGTTTCATTTTTATCATATACATTTATAGAACCGGAAAAACGCAATAAGTCGTCATAGAACACCGATACTTTCGAAATTCGTTCGTATCGTTCTAAATAACTTAAAAGAGATTGTGTTAAAGGATAAGAAGGTTTTTTTAACACCATTAAAGGTTCGCTCATTTTGAATATCTTTAATGCAAATTTACGTCAATTCATTTAAAGTTTGAATTTAGCGTAACAATAAACAGATTGAATCGTCTTACTAAAAAACTAAAACCGAAATAAATTTGGAAACCATACTTACTATTGAGAATTTACACAAACGATACGGGCGTATTCAAGCCTTAAAAAATGTATCTTTTGACATACAAAAAGGCCGCGTTTATGGAATTTTAGGTCCAAACGGAAGCGGTAAATCAACCACTTTGGGAATTGTTTTGAATGTCGTAAACCGAACTTCGGGCAATTATCGCTGGTTTGACGGAAAAATTGAAACACACGAAGCTTTGAAAAAAGTAGGTGCTATTATAGAAAGACCAAACTTTTATCCGTACATGACGGCGGAAGAAAATTTGAAATTGGTTTGCAAAATAAAGAACATCAATTATTCTAAAATTGAAGAAAAACTGGATTTAGTGGGTTTAACCGAAAGGAAAGACAGTAAGTTTAGTACTTTTTCGTTAGGAATGAAACAACGTCTGGCGATTGCATCTGCACTTTTGAATGATCCCGAAATTTTAATTTTAGATGAACCAACAAATGGTTTGGATCCGCAGGGAATTCACCAGATTCGTGATATTATCAGAAAAATTGCTTCACAGGGAACTACTATTTTATTGGCATCACATTTATTGGATGAAGTCGAAAAAGTATGTTCGCATGTAATTGTTTTAAGAAAAGGCGAAATTTTATATTCAGGTTCAGTTGATGGTATGTCAGCAAATGAAGGTTTCTTCGAACTTCAGTCAAATGATAGTTTAGCTTTAAAAGCAGCTTTGCAGGATCATCCAAACGTGGATCGAATTGCTGAGGAAGACGGAAAAATTCTGGTGTATTTAAAATCAGATATATCAGCTTCAGAATTAAATCTTTATTTATTTTCTAAAAATATTGCTTTGAGCCATTTAGTAAAACGCAAAAATAGCCTGGAAGCACAATTTTTAGAATTAACCAAAAACGCTACTACCCAAACAAACTAAACCATGAACAGACTTATATCTATAGAATTACAAAAAATCTGGAAAAATAAAGCCAGTCGTATCCTTACTTTAACGTATTTCATTTTACTTTCGTTTATTGCTTTAATTGCTTCGATAAAATTTGATTTGGGCGTTTTTAAATTTCATCTTGCTGAAATGGGAATCTTTAACTTTCCGTTTATCTGGCATTTTAATACTTATGTAGCGGCCTGGTTAAAATTTTTCCTCGCAATTGTTATTGTTTCGATGATGGCAAATGAGTATAGTTATGGTACTTTAAAACAAAACTTAATTGATGGTTTAAGCAAGAAAGAATTCATTTTATCCAAATTTTTAACCGTTGTGCTTTTTGCATTTTGCTCTACTATTTTCGTTTTTGTAATGAGTTTGATTTTAGGATTATCCTTTTCATCTTATACTGAAGTTGGAATTATTTTTACTGATTTAGATTATCTTTTGGCCTTTTTTGTAAAGTTAACCGGCTTTTTCTCTTTCTGTTTATTTTTGGGAATTTTAGTAAAACGCTCTGCTTTTGCTCTTGGATTTCTTTTGGTCTGGAGTATAGCAGAAGGAATTATCAAAGGGCTTTTGACTTTTAAAATTTTTCCGGACAGCAATACGGCAAGTTCTATTATGCAATTTTTTCCGTTAGAATCAATGTCAAATTTAATCATTGAACCTTTTTCAAGATTATCTGTAATAAGAAGTATCGGAACTCAAATAGGCGTTGAAAACACTAAAGATTATGGCGTACATTACCTCTCAATTCTGATTGTTTTAGTATGGACATTTTTGTTTATTTACTTTTCTTATAAATTATTAAAAAATAGAGATTTGTAGTATATTTGTTATACTATGAATTATTCTAAAAGTTTTTTACTCTTCGTATTTATCTGTTGTTTATCTATCAGGGTAAATGCACAGTTTATAAGTATCGACGATCAAAAAACACCAAAGCAGCTTGTTGAAGATGTATTAGTTAACAGTTCTTGTGTTTCTATAACAAATATAACCGGAACAGGAGATGATTTTACTCCCGGAAAAAATAGCTATGCTTATTTTAATTCCGGGACAAGTAATTTTCCTTTTTCCGAAGGAATTATACTCACAACTTCAACAAGTACAAATGCAGTTGGTCCTTATGTGAGCGATCCCGGAGGCGGAGATCCAAACTGGAAAGGTGATATCGACCTGAATCAGGGATTGGGAATTAATTCGATAAACGCTACGGCATTAGAATTCGATTTTGTTCCGTTGACGGATTTTTTGAGTTTCAATTATATTTTTGCATCTAATGAATATCAATATTTTTATCCTTGTCAATATTCAGATGGATTTGCTTTTTTAATTAAAGAAGCCGGAACAGATCAGCCTTATAAAAATTTAGCAATATTACCAGATACAACTACTCCTGTTTCGTCTACAAATGTTCACCCTAAAATTGAGCCAAATATTGGTCTTAACGGAGATCCTTATGAAGGTTGTCCAGCTGTAAACGAACAATACTTTGAAGGCTTAAACAACTTATTCAGTCCTGTAAATTATGCCGGCCAGACGATTGTAATGAATGCCCAAACAGATGTAGTTGCAGGAAAAAAATACCACATTAAGCTTGTTATTGCTGATGATAAAAACAGATATTATGATTCGGCAGTTTTTCTACAGGCAGGAAGTTTCTCTTCTAAAATTGATTTTGGCCCCGACCAGACAGCTTTAAATAATGATCCCGCATGTTTTGGAGAACCCGTAACTTTAAACACCAATTTATCACCAACTTATTTGTACAAATGGTATAAAGATGGCGTTTTGCTCCCTGCTGAACACAGTCCGTCATACAGCCCGACAGAATCTGGAACTTATAGCGTAGAATGCACACTTTCGCCTGCAATTTGTGTTTTAAAAGGAGAAATTAAAATTGAATTTGCTGCAGAAATTTTATCTACTAATACTTCATTATTTCAATGTGATGATAATACCGACGGAATTAGCATTTTTAATTTAACTAAGGTTGATGATATTGTAAAAAATAATGCAACTGATATTACAAACAGTGGTTATTACGAATCATTAGCAAATGCTCAGGCAAAGACAAACCAAATTATAAATCCGGAAAAATATACTAACAAAACAGCAAACCAAATTGTTTTTGCCCGACTGGAAAACAAATATGGCTGTTATAAAATTGCCGAAGTAACATTGCAAATTTCACCTGAAACAATTCCGGATCAAACTCCGGTTGCAACTTGTGATGGCGATGACAAGCAAGATGGTTTTTATCAATTTGATCTTGATGCGCAGGTTAGTCCGCAAGTTCTTGCAGGTTTGCCAAACGGATTGGTTGTTAATTATTATGCAACTGCCAATGATGCTTTGCTTGAAACCAATCAGCTATCAAATATTTTTAAAAATACAACTGCATCTAATCAAACCATTTATGCCCGCGCGATTAACGGACCTGATTGTTATGATATTACACCTGTTCCGCTTGTTGTAAATACTTTTGATCCGCCTAATTTTGAAGATGAATCTAAAATTATATGCAAAGGTTCGCAAATTACATTGGCCGTTGCCACAACTTTCAGCAGTTATTTATGGAGTACGGGAAGTACAGAAAATCATATTGAAATTACGGATGCCGGAGATTATTCTGTAACTGTAAAAGATGCAAATGGCTGCGGGAAAACTAAAAATTTCAAAGCAATTTTATCTGAACCGGCCACGATAACGAATGTTGCGATAAAAGATTTTTCTGGAGTCGATAATTCAGTTTTAATAGAATATACAGGTTCCGGAGATTATGAATTTTCGTTAGACGGAATGGTTTTTCAGGATGATCCATTATTTATCAGAGTAAATCCGGGTATTTATAATGCTGTTGCAAGAGATAAAAACGGATGCGGAATATCAAACGTATTGATTGTATATGTTTTAGATTACCCAAGATTTTTTACGCCAAACGGAGATGGATATAATGATTTATGGGCTGTAAAAGATTTCGACCAGCTTCCTCCTTACAAAGTGAGCATCTTTGATCGTTATGGAAAATTATTAAAACAAATGGATCAAAATAGTCCAGGCTGGAACGGATTATTTAACGGTCAGCAATTACCTTCAGACGATTATTGGTTTACTTTTATTTTAGAAGACGGACAAACCATTAAAGGTCACTTTAGTATAAAGAGATAAAATAATGTTTTGATTCATATATTTCGCGTTTTATATATTTGATTTAAGGAGAGATATATGAAATCTATTCGGTTATTATTATTCATTTCCATGCTATATGCAATTCCGGTTTCTGCACAAAAAGAAGCTGCAATTTGGTATTTTGGTTATGGAGCAGGATTAGATTTTAATTCCGGAAGTCCCGTTGCCTTAACCAACGGAAAATTATTTACTAACGAAGGCTGCGCTACCATTTCTGATAAAAACGGAAACCTGCTTTTTTATACGGATGGTTCACTTGTTTATGATAAAAGCCACCAGATAATGCCCAACGGAACCGGACTTTTGGGACATCGATCAAGTACACAATCTGCTATTATAGTTCCAAAACCAAAAGATCCAAATTTATATTACATTTTTACGGTAGACGAACCCAATCCTGCAAACGTAGATACTAACCCAACAAATGATGAAGATCCTCCAAATAGCGGCTTAAATTATTCTTTAGTTGATATAAGATTAAACAATGGGTCTGGGAGATATCGTTTCTTCTGAAAAAAACATTCCTCTTATTACTTATGATGTAAATAATGCAGAAGATGTAAAATTCAAATGCTCAGAAAAAATTACTGCTGTACAACATAGTGATGGGCTTTCGTTTTGGGTTGTAACGCATTTCAGAAATACTTTCTATAGTTTTAAAATAAGTACAACTGGCGTTGATCAAAATCCTATTAAAACCATAACTGCACAGGACATGTCGTTGGGTGGGTACAATGCTAATGCAATTGGATATTTAAAAGCATCTCCTAACGGAAAAAAAATTGCAATCGCCAATATGTCTACAAAAACTTCAAATGAGCTGAATGCAAATGGCCAGATCAAACGAAATACCGGAAATGTATACCTTTATAATTTTGACACTAATACTGGTGTTTTAAGCAATGAAACTCTTCTTTATAATAATATTGATCCGTACGGAATAGAATTTTCTGCAAAATCAGCAAAACTCTACATGACGTACAACACCTACAATGCAATTGGAACCGCTCAAGGAAGCAGCTTGATACAATTTGACTTAAAAAAAACCGATGTTGTCAACTCAAGGCAAACCATAAATTCTTCTAATTATGTTGCAGGAGCGCTTCAGCTTGCCATTGATGAAAAAATTTACAGATCAGGTTATTCACTTACAGAAAACAATGTCAGCAAGTTATCTGTAATTAATAATCCCGAAGCTGATGGGACTAATTGTAATTTTATTCAAAACAAAATTGATCTGAAAGCTGGAACTTCAAAACTCGGACTTCCGCCTTTTATCACTTCTTTATTTCTATATACTTTTGATTATGAATTTAATTGTTTAGGCGAATCAACACATTTTTACATTAATTCTAAAGAAACAATAGATAGTGTATTGTGGAACTTTGGGGACGGAAGTACTTCTACAAATAAAGACGCTCATCACACCTATGCAGCAGCCGGAGATTATAAGGTAACATTAATAAAAACAGTAAACGGAGAAAATAGAGAACCATTAGAAAGGACAATAACTATTTTCGATAAACCAGCTGTAATTACAACACCTTATAAATTAATTCAATGTGATACGCAGGACAGCAATTCTTTAGACGGATTGGCTACTTTTAATCTTTCTGCTGCAAACGAAGCGATTACTTTAGGACATAATGATTATGAAGTATTTTATTATCATACCCAAAATGAAGCTGAATCCGATATTGATAATACACTTTCTTTAAATCCTATTTACAAAAATACAGTTCCTAAAGAAGTGCTTTATGCCAAAATAAGTCAGCAAAATTCATCTTGTTATAGTATTGCAACGATAATTCTGCAAGCCAATCCGAGTGTTTCAATCTTACCGGAAGATCTTCATAAATGCGATTTAGGAGATGGAAAAGCCGAATTTGATTTGGAAGAAAAAAAACAGCTTATCAAAACTCAATTGAACTTGCCTTCTGACGTTAAATTATTTTTTTACAATAGTGAAAATGACGCTTCATTATCATTAAATGAAATCAAAAATACCATAACTACAAATGCTAAAACAGTATTTATAAGAGCTGAAAATAGCGATGGCTGTTATGGAACCGGAAAATTTGAACTTGTAGTTGATCCGGTTCCAGTTTTAATAAATGCACAGCAAAAAGTGATTTGCGAATCCGGAGCAAATACAGCAGTCGTTTTAGAATCCAATCTTCCGTTATCTCAAATTAATGATTATACTTATTTATGGTCAAATGGCGCTACAAGTCCAACTATTACAGTTAGCCAAGAAGGAAATTATACGCTTACGATCGAAAACAAATCCGGATGTAAAGCGACTTCAGATCATCCTGTAAAATTATCTCGCACCGCTGTAATAAACCACATAGAAATAAACGATTTAAATACTTTAAATGAAGTAATTGTAGACGTACAAAATCCTGAAGATTACCAATACAGGATTCACTTTCAGAATGGAACCTATAGTGAATTTCAAAATTCCGGAATCTTTGAAAATGTTCCCGGAGGTTTTCATGAATTAATTATTGAAAACATAAAGGGCTGCGGAAGAATAACTAAAAGTTTCGCCGTTTTAAATGCTCCAAAATATTTCACGCCTAATAATGACGGTTATAACGATTATTGGAATTTCATCGGAATAAATGATCTTATTTATAAAAATGCACTTATTTATATTTATGACCGTTACGGAAAATTATTAAAACAATTATCTCCTTTTGACCAAGGCTGGGATGGAAACTATACCGGACAACCTATGCCAGCTTCAGATTATTGGTTTACCATTAAACTGGAAGACGGACGTGAAGCAAAAGGTCATTTTAGTTTGAAAAGATAAACTAAAGAAATTCCAACCCTAAAAATTCCAAATTCCAATATTTGATTAAATTCCAAAAACTTTTTAATCAAAAAAAATCCCAAACTCCTTAATTGGAATTTGGGATTTCTATATTTAAATTTAAAACGTATTAGATTTTAAATCTTTTTCTATCAGTTTCTGTCAAATAGATTTTTCTCAAACGAATAGATTTTGGCGTAACCTCTACATATTCATCTTTTTGAATGTACTCTAAAGCTTCTTCAAGAGAGAAAATAATTGGTGGAATGATTCTTGCTTTTTCATCATTTCCAGAAGAACGAACGTTAGATTGTTTTTTCTCTTTAGTTACGTTTACACACATATCATCAGCACGAGAGTTTTCTCCAATTACCTGACCTTCGTAAATTTCAGCATTTGGTTCAACAAAAAACTTACCACGATCTTGCAATTTATCGATAGAATAAGGAATAGCTTTTCCTTTTTCCATAGAAATCAATGAACCTTTGTTACGTCCGGCAATTTCTCCTTTGTAAGGCTCATACCCAATAAAACGGTGTGCCATAATAGCCTCACCAGCTGTTGCAGTAAGTAATTGGTTACGCAATCCAATAATTCCACGAGATGGAATATTAAATTTCACAATCATACGCTCTCCTTTAGTTTCCATAGAAAGCATTTCTCCTTTACGCATTGTAACGAATTCAACTGCTCTACCTGAAAGGTTTTCTGGTAAATCGATTGTCAATTCTTCAATTGGCTCACATTTTTTACCATCAATTTCTTTGATGATAACTTGTGGCTGACCAATTTGTAATTCATACCCTTCTCTTCTCATTGTTTCAATAAGAACAGATAAGTGAAGTACTCCACGACCAAAAACCATGAATTTATCAGCAGAATCAGTTTCACCTAACTTCATCGCTAAGTTTTTCTCTAATTCTTTTGTCAATCTTTCTCTAATATGACGAGAAGTTACAAATTTACCTTCTTTACCAAAGAAAGGTGAATCGTTAATGGTGAACAACATACTCATTGTTGGCTCATCAATTGCGATAGTTTGTAAAGCTTCAGGATTTTCAGAATCGGCGATAGTATCTCCAATTTCAAAACCTTCAACTCCAATAATAGCACAAATATCCCCAGCAATTACTTGTTGTACTTTTTTACGGCCTAAACCTTCAAAAGTATGTAATTCTTTAATACGTGATTTTATAATTTTACCGTCTCTTTTTACCAAAGAAATTGGCATTCCTTCATTTAATACACCTCTTTCAAGACGACCAATAGCGATACGACCTGTAAATGCAGAGAAATCTAAAGATGTAATCAACATTTGAGGAGTTCCTTCAGATACTTTAGGAGCTGGTACGTTTTTGATTACCATGTCTAATAAAGGCTCGATGTTATCTGTTTGGTTTCTCCAATCATCAGACATCCAGTTGTTTTTAGCAGAACCGTAAACAGTTGGAAAATCCAATTGTTCTTCAGTAGCGCCTAATTCAAACATTAAGTCAAAAACTTTTTCATGAACTTCTTCAGGAGTACAGTTTTCTTTATCAACTTTATTGATAACTACACAAGGTTTAAGACCTAAATCAATAGCTTTTTGTAATACAAAACGCGTTTGTGGCATTGGACCTTCAAAAGCATCAACTAGCAAACATACACCATCGGCCATGTTTAATACACGTTCTACTTCACCACCAAAATCGGCGTGGCCAGGAGTGTCAATAATATTGATTTTTGTTCCTTTATATTGAACTGATACGTTCTTTGAAGTAATAGTAATACCTCTCTCACGCTCTAAATCGTTATTATCAAGAATTAAATCACCTGTATTTTCGTTGTCACGAAATAATTGACAGTGATACATAATTTTATCAACCAAAGTGGTTTTACCGTGATCGACGTGGGCAATAATTGCAATGTTTCTAATAGATTCCATCTGTGATTTTTAATGGGTGCAAAGGTACACTTTATTTTGATATAAAAAACGTTTCTGCGATAGTTTGCGTATAGACAAGTAATTAGTTCATCAAAAACAGTGTAAATTTAAGTCTAAAATGAACTTTTGTTATTGTTTAATTATAGTTAATTTAACTATATTTGAGTAATGAAAAGTAAAACTCTCCAAATTACTCTAGTTTACGTTATCATATCGTTATTTATGGCAGCAGCTTGTCATAAATTACTTACTACTTACTTTTCCAAAGCAGAATATTTTTACCTTTTTTTCATAAAAGACATCTTTTTTATCCTAACTACAGGCTTCGTTTTCAGATATATACTCTCTAAAAACGAAAGCAAAAATGCGGCAGTTTTCGAAAAATTAAAAGAGACAAATGAAGAAATCAAAGAATCGAACGAAAAATATGACATTGTAGCAAAAGCAACAAGTGATACAATTTGGGATTGGAAAATTCAGGAAGACAGCATTAATTGGAACAAAGGAATTGAAGTTATTTTTGGTTACAATCCAGCAGAAGTTGGAAAAACTTCAAAATGGTGGTTTGACAAAATTCACCCCGAAGACAGCATCAGAATGTCTATTAAACTATACTCTTTTATAGAGCAAAAAACAGAAAAATGGCAGGATCAATATCGTTTTAGATGTGCTGACGGAACTTACAAATATGTTTTGGACAGAGGTTTTCTATTAAAAGATGAAAACGGAAGAGCTATCAGAATGATCGGAGCGATTCAGGATATTACCAAACAAAAAGAAGAAGAACAGCGATTAAAACTATTAGAAACCGTAATTACACAATCTAAAGATTCCATATTAATTACAGAAGCCAATTCAGCAAATCGCAGAATTCCGAAAATAGTATACGTCAATCCGGCATTTTCACAAATGTCAGGATATTTATCCAATGAAATAATCGGAAAATCGCCTAATATTTTTAAAGGTCCGAAATCTGACTCCGAAGAATTAAAAAAATTGTTGCGGGCTATAAAAAACGAAGAAGAATGTTTAATAGAAACCATTACATATACCAAAAATAAAGAAGAATATTGGGTTCGGTTTTCTATGATTCCTATTTTTAATAACGAAGGGATTATTTCGCACTGGATTTCTATTCAGAGAGATATAACTGACGAGAAAAAATTAGAAACAGAAAAAGAACATCTTATACGTGAATTAACACAGAATAATAAAGATTTAAAGCAATTTTCATACATTACATCACATAATTTAAGAGCCCCATTATCTAATTTAATCGGACTTTTAAATCTTATTGAAGACATTCCCTTTGAAAATTCCGAGCTGGAAGAAATTCTGGCAGGCTTCAACAAATCCACACATTTATTAAATGAAACAATCAATGATTTAGTAAAAGTTATCATCATCAAGGACAATCCTTCAATGCAAAAAGAAGAGGTTTCCTTAAAAGAAGTATTTGAAAATGTTTTCAGTCAATTGTCTTTTCAAATCGAATTACACAAACCAATTATTAAACTTAAATTTGATAAGGTTCCATTATTAAACACAAACAAAGCTTATATTGAAAGTATTTTACTTAATTTGCTCACTAATTCCATAAAATACAAATCGGAAAATAGAAAGCTAAAAATATCTATTACAGCAGAACAAATAGATCATAAAGCAATCTTAACGTTCAAAGACAACGGGATAGGAATTGATTTAGAAAGAAATCGGGATAAAGTTTTCGGATTATATCAAAGATTTCATAATTACCCGGACAGCAAAGGTTTAGGCTTATATCTTGTAAAATCACAGGTAGAAACCATGGGAGGAACTATTAGTATTGACAGCGAAGTCAATAAAGGAACAACATTTACAATAATTTTTAAAAATTAATATATGCTTCAGCAAATTTTATGCATTGACGACGACCCAATCACGTTAATGTTGTGCAAAAAAGTAATTTCGAAATCTTTATTTTCAAACGAAATTATTACGGCACAAAATGGCGAAGAAGCATTGCATCATTTTAACACCTTAAAATATACCAACAATAAAAACAAGGTAAACAAAAAACCGGAGCTGATTTTTTTAGATTTAAATATGCCTGTAATGGGAGGTTGGGAATTTTTAGATCATTTTACTTCTGTAGATTACGCTGAATTTAACAAAGCTAGTGTAATCGTATTATCATCAACAATTGATCCTGATGATCTTGCCAAAGCAAAAAAATACCCTATAATTATCGATTTCCTGTCTAAACCAATTACACAACCTATGTTGGAATATCTTAAAAAGAAAATCGAAATCTAGAAGAAATCTATTCAGAAATCATTTCTTTTCATAATATTAATAATGGCGTTTCCCTTCGGGTCGGACTGTACGCTAAATGTTGTAGGGAAACATTAAAAAATTAACTCCATATATTTAACGCAGAGAACGCTAAGGTTTTTTTTGCAGAGTTCACTAAGATTTAAGTTGTGTTCACACAATCTAAGTCCGCAAAGCTTTGTGAATTTTGTGTTTTACTAAACTTAGCATATTAAAAAAATTTGCGTTCTCTGTGGTATTTTTTCTCTACAAGTTTTAGGATTGATTCAAAAATTCATAATTTTAAATAATACAAAACTGGATAAAGTTTCTAATCCTGGAGTTTGGGATTTTAAAAACTGGAGTTTTACTCTGCTATAAAACAAAAAAAGTCCTCTAAAAGAGGACTTTTTTTTATATATTAGGAAATTGTAATTAATTACAATTTAGCAACATGTTTCGTTAATTTAGACTTCAGGTTAGAAGCTTTATTATCATGAATAATGTTCTTTTTAGCTAATTTATCAATCATAGAAATAACAGTTGATAATTTTGAAGAAGCATCAGCTTTATCAGTAGCTAATCTTAATGCTTTAATAGCGTTACGAGTAGTTTTATGTTGATATCTGTTAAGAACTCTTCTTTTTTCGTTACTTCTGATTCTTTTTAATGCTGACTTATGATTTGCCATTTTCTTTTAATTTTAGATGTAATAATTATTATAAATACTAGTTAAAAAAGAAAAACCTCCCACAATTGCAAAACAATCACTTTGGTTTTAACTAATAAAACAAAAATCGAGACACCAATTTTTATTTTACAAAACTTATTTACAACTAATTTGTAGTCTGTAAGGGAATCGAACCCCTGTTACCAGGACGAAAGCCTGGAGTCCTAACCCCTAGACGAACAGACCAACATTCTTCTAAGTTTTTCTATATTTAAATAGAGGTATTATTGTAGCCCGTAGCGGAATCGAACCGCTCTTACATGGATGAAAACCATGCGTCCTAACCGATAGACGAACGGGCCATTTTAATTCTCAGTATTTCAAGAACAATTTGCAGTAAAAAAGTAGTAGCCCGTAGCGGAATCGAACCGCTCTTACATGGATGAAAACCATGCGTCCTAACCGATAGACGAACGGGCCTGCTTCTCTAATGCGGATGCAAAAATACAACTATTTTTAAGATGTACAATACCTGATGTAAAAAAAATTAAAAAAAATTAATATGCCTTTGCAAACAGCACTCTTTTTGAAGAAGGATTCCCAGTAAATACACAGGTTCCCGCCTCTTCTTTGCTATCTAAAGGTATGCAGCGAATTGTCGCTTTTGTCAAGTCTTTTATCTTCTCTTCGGTAGCAGCAGTACCATCCCAATGAGCCGACACAAAACCTGCTTTACCTTCTAAAACTTCTTTAAACTCCTCAAAACTATTTACTTCGGTAATATGAGTATTACGATACTCTAATGCTTTATTAAATAAATCGCTTTGAATCTGTTCTAACAGATCGTTTACATAATTTATAATTCCTTCTGCTGAAACAACCTCTTTTGTCAAAGTATCACGTCTTGCAACCTCAAAAGTTCCGTTTTCTAAATCTTTTGGACCAACAGCAATTCGAACAGGAACTCCTTTCAATTCCCATTCAGCAAATTTGAATCCTGGTTTTTGAGTCGTTCTGTCATCATATTTAACTGAAATCTTCAATTTTTTCAACTTGGCAGTTAATTCATTAACCGCAACAGTAATTTCTGCCAATTGTTCATCTGTTTTATAAATCGGAACAATCACAACTTGTATTGGCGCCAAATTAGGAGGCAAAACCAATCCCTGATCATCAGAATGTGTCATAACCAAAGCCCCCATCAAACGAGTAGAAACTCCCCATGAAGTTCCCCAAACGTGTTCTTGTTTTCCTTCGGCGTTGGCAAACTTCACATCAAATGCTTTTGCAAAATTCTGACCTAAAAAGTGAGAAGTTCCGGCTTGTAATGCTTTTCCGTCCTGCATCAATGCTTCAATACAATACGTTTCATCTGCACCAGCAAAACGTTCTGTTTCGGTTTTTATACCTTTTACCACAGGAATCGCCATAAAGTTTTCTGCAAAATCGGCATAAACATTCATCATTTTTTCAGATTCCTCCAAAGCTTCTGCCTTTGTAGCATGAGCGGTGTGCCCTTCCTGCCATAAAAACTCAGCAGTTCTTAAAAACAAACGCGTACGCATTTCCCAGCGCACCACATTTGCCCATTGGTTAATCAATAAAGGCAAATCTCTATAAGATTGCACCCATCCTTTATATGTAGACCAAATAATTGCTTCACTTGTTGGACGAACAATAAGTTCTTCCTCTAATTTAGCATTCGGATCAACCATCAGTTTTCCGGGTTTATCTGGATCATTTTTTAATCTGTAATGTGTTACAATAGCACATTCTTTCGCAAATCCTTCTGCATTTTTTTCCTCAGCTTCAAACATGCTTTTAGGCACAAATAAAGGGAAGTACGCATTTTGATGCCCTGTTTCTTTAAACATTCGATCTAACTCAGCTTGCATTTTTTCCCAAATAGCATATCCGTATGGTTTAATAACCATACATCCTCTAACTCCTGAATTTTCGGCTAGATCTGCTTTAACAACCAGCTCGTTATACCACTTTGAATAATCTTCTGATCTTGTAGTGAGGTTCTTACTCATATTGAATAGTTTGGCACAAATTTTGTTTTAATAATTTTAACTAAATAGTTCCACAAAACTAACTATTTTTGTAATGTGCAACAATAAAAAACACCACAGATATGAAAACTTCTATTTCTCTTCGCCAAAACTCAAGTTATCTATACCTATTTGGATTATTGAGTTTTCTAGTAACGTCATGTGGTTCTTACCAAAATACATCGTATCAGGATAATGATGGAGTATATGGTGGTTCACAAAGAACGTACGCTCAAACAAATACCACAAACACTAATAATCAATATAAGGATTACTTTAAATCATTACAAGACGACAATCAGCCAACTGAAATTTTTACAGATGTTGACAGTTATGGTAATTATGCTGAAAATGACAGCACACAAACTGCCACAGCAGCTTACCCAGCTTGGGGAAGTGCAAATTCAGACGTTGCCGTAAATGTTTACTCTAACCCTTCATGGTCATTTGGTTTAGGATTTGGATACCCTTATTATGGATGGGGTTACGGAGGTTATTGGGGTTACCCAGGATATGCTTGGGGATACCCGGGATATTGGGGACCTGGATGGGGATATCCCGGATATTGGGGTGGAGGTTACTACGGATATAACAATTACGCTTACAACTATGGCAGAAGAGGATCTGCAGCTTACTACGGCGGAAGAAATTATGCTTACAACAGAAACTACACCAATAGAGGATCTTACACAAACAGAAATTACACCAATAGAAACTATACTACCAACAGAAGCTACACTAACAGATCAAACGGTTACTCAGATTACAGAAGAAATTCTTCTGTAAATGGAAGAACATACAACACTAGCCCAACTTTTACTAATAGAAGAGGTACCGCAAGTAATGGTTATGACTATTCTGGCGGAAGATCAAGCGCAGCTACTACCAACAGAAGTTACAACTACAACAACGGTAACAGCAACTCATCAAGAAGCTACTCTCCTAGCCCATCTCGTTCTATGAATAGCGGTGGTGGCGGAAGCATGAGATCGTCTGGCGGCGGTGGCGGTGGCGGAGGAAGATCATATGGCGGTGGCGGAGGAGGCGGAAGAAGATAACCACTTCTTTGCAAATCAAAAATCACATTAAAAAACTTACCTAATGAAAAAAATATTCTTCCTATTTATTACAGGACTAACTTTTAGCGTCTCACATTCACAAGAAGTGTCAGATGCTGTTCGCTACTCGCAGGACAATTTAACAGGAACTGCAAGATTCAGAGCCATGAGTGGTGCTTTTGGAGCTGTTGGAGGAGATTTATCTTCTATAACTGTAAACCCTGCAGGATCTGCTGTATTCAACAACAATCAGGTTGGTTTAACATTAAGCAATCAAAATCTTGCTAATAACTCTATTTATCTTAATGGAAACCAAACTCAAAACAAAGACAATTCGTTCATCCTGAATCAGGCTGGTGGTATTTTTGTTTTCAAAGACAGAAACCCGAATAATGGATGGAATAAAGTTGTAATTGGGGCAACTTATGAAAATACCAATAATTTTGACAGCAATACCTTCTCTGTTGGAAGTAATCCAAATTCTGTAGCAAACTATTTTTTAGCTTATGCTAACGGAATTCCTTTGGGCGACATTAAAAATATACCTTACAGAGATCAATTTTATGATGAGCAACAGGCTTATCTGGGTTATAATGGTTTTATAATAAATCCTGCCATTGATAATAACAGTAACACACAATATAACTCTAACGTCCCTACAGGAGGGAATTACTATCAGGAAAATGAAATTTACGCCAGGGGATACAATAGTAAATTAAGCTTTAACATTGCAACTTCATACAAAGACCGCATTTTTCTGGGGGCAAACTTAAATGTACACATTACAGATTATAGAAGATCAAGCAGCTTTTATGAATACAACAACAATGATCTTACTTCGCAAGAAACGATTTCTGATTTAAGATTCAATAATGAACTATATACATATGGTAATGGCTTCTCTTTTCAATTAGGAGCAATCGCCAAAGTTACTGAAGCTTTCAGACTTGGATTAGCTTACGAATCAAACACTTGGTATGAACTATATGATGAAGTTTCACAAAGTGTTTATACAACCAGACAAGCTGCAAATAGCCCTGAACTTTTTGCAGATGTAAATCCAAATATTATAAATGTATATGAGCCTTATACTTTGCAAACTCCAGGTAAATTTACTTTTAGCGGTGCTTATGTATTTGGAAAATCAGGATTAATTAGCGTTGATTATTCTATTAAAGATTACGGAAACACAAAATATAAACCTACAAGTGACGCAGGTTTCAGAGGAGTTAATAACGATATGAGCAATCAACTGACCAGCAATGGAGAATTAAGAGTTGGTGCTGAATATAAAATAAACCGATTAAGCCTACGTGGCGGTTATCGTTTTGAAGGCAGTCCTTATAAAAACGGAACTACGATTGGGGATTTAAACAGTTATTCCGGAGGTTTAGGATATAATTTTGGAGGAACAAAAGTAGATTTAGCATATTCTTATCTGGAAAGAAAATCAAATCAAGGATTTTTTGCTACCGGATTTACTGATGGAGCTAATATTACATCAAAACTAAACAATGTTACTTTGACTTTATTATTTGAATTGTAATTAAGAATAAATATATGAATTGAATTTCCGTCAGGTTTCTGCCTGACGGATTTTTTTTAGCCCTGATGGAAGTGACATCCTTTTGTGTCCGCCAACGGCAGATACAAAAGATATAACGAACAGACAGTTCCAAAAGCTATCAGGAAGCTTCATAAAAAACATCTAAAAGAAACGGAAACAAGCGCTGTTTGAATAAAAAAGTGTAATTTTGCACTCCAATTTATAAAAGTATGAGAACCAAGTCTTTAAAAAAGAACAAAATTAACGTAATCACTCTTGGGTGTTCGAAAAATGTATATGATAGTGAAGTCCTTATGGGTCAGCTTCGTGCAAACGGAAAAGAAGTTGAACATGAAGCTCCTGCAGAAAGAGAAGGAAACATTATCGTAATCAACACTTGCGGTTTTATTGACAATGCCAAAGCAGAATCAGTAAATATGATTTTGGAATATGCTGATAAAAAAGACAAAGGACTTGTGGACAAGGTTTTTGTAACAGGATGTTTATCTGAACGTTACAGACCAGATTTAGAAAAAGAAATTCCGAACGTAGATCAATATTTTGGTACAACTGAATTACCTCAATTATTGAAAGCTTTAGGAGCCGATTATAAACATGAATTATTAGGAGAGCGTTTAACGACTACTCCAAAAAACTATGCTTATTTAAAAATTGCCGAAGGATGCGACAGACCTTGCAGTTTTTGTGCGATTCCGTTAATGCGTGGCAAACACGTTTCTCAATCTATCGAGAAATTAGTTAAAGAAGCTGAAGGTTTAGCTAAAAATGGCGTTAAAGAATTAATCTTAATCGCGCAGGATTTAACGTATTACGGACTTGATCTTTATAAAAAGAGAAATCTTGCTGAACTTTTAGAAGCTTTGGTAAAAGTTGAAGGTATTGAATGGATTCGTTTGCATTATGCCTTCCCTACTGGTTTTCCAATGGATGTTTTGGAAGTAATGAAACGCGAGCCAAAAATTTGTAATTATATTGATATTCCGTTGCAGCATATTTCAGATTCTATTTTGAAATCTATGCGTCGTGGTACAACTCAGGCTAAAACAACTCAACTGTTGAAAGATTTTCGTGCTGCTGTTCCCGGAATGGCCATCAGAACTACTTTAATCGTTGGATATCCCGGAGAAACTCAGGAAGATTTTGAAATTTTGAAAGATTTCGTTCAGGAAATGAAATTTGACAGAATGGGATGTTTCGCTTATTCTCATGAAGAAAATACACATGCTTATTTATTGGAAGATGATGTTCCGGACGATGTAAAACAAGCAAGAGCTAATGAAATCATGGAGTTACAATCTCAAATTTCATGGGATTTGAATCAGGAAAAAGTTGGTCAAGTATATAAATGTATTATTGACAGAAAAGAAGGTGCACATTTTGTGGGCAGAACTGAGTTTGATAGCCCTGATGTTGATAACGAAGTTTTAATAGATGCCTCTAAACATTACGTAAAAACAGGTGATTTTGTTAATATTAGAATAATAGAAGCAACAGAATTTGATTTATACGGAGAACCTGCTTAAATTTACGCTAAACAAATCAATTTTAGATAAAGACATTATGAAACCTACACAATTTTTATTCCTTTTGGTTTTCACCCTATTCTGTTTCAATTCTGTTTCGGCTCAATACGGAAACGGATATAATAATGGTTACGGAGGCGGAGGTTATGGCGGCGGAGGTTACGGCGGAAGAGGCGGCAGCGGAATGGACAGAAGCATGGTTCCAGGTCAACAACCACAAGGTGCCCAAAAGCCTAAAGAAATACCAGCAGAAGAAACTGCCGGGAAAATTGTAGAACAAATGACGCCTGAGGTTAAGCTTGATGAACTGCAAGCAATTGCAATTACAAATGTTTTGGCTGACAGTTTAAGAGAACAAGGTATTCTATTAAAAAACGAAAGCAGTAATCAGGATCAAAAAATTGAGCAAATTAAAGCTTTGAGAGAAAGTACTAATAAAAAAATAACTGCTTTTTTGAATCCGGACCAAGTGGAAAAATACACTGCTTTTATGGCCAGTTTTAAAGAAATCAAAAAAACTAAATCAAAAAAGAAAAAAGATCAAAAGGAAGAACCTAAAGAAGAAATCAAAGATACGGACGCAACAAAAGAATAATTTTTTGAAACTCCATCTATTAAAAATGTAAAAAACCATGGCAAAAAAACTTTTTTGTTATCTGATTTTAGCAATTATTATTACCTCTTGCTCTACAAATCCTTATAAACATACTGAAAAAGCTTACGACCAACAGCTTAAAAATTTAGAGAATCAAATTACCAGCAAAGAACCTCAGCCAATTCCGCCAATTAGTCCTGTTGTTATTGATACTTCTTATGCACAGCAATTAGGCATTATAAAAGATACTTTATCAAAAACCGGATCTACAGCTTTATTAAACGGCATTAATACGGAATGGGTTGGAACTGTAAATTTTAATTTAAGAAAACCCAGCTTTATTATTATTCACCATACGGCACAGGATTCTATACAGCAGACTATTAAAACGTTTACTATGACTAAAACTCAGGTAAGCGCTCATTATGTGATTTCTGAAAACGGAAAAGTGGTTCAGATGCTGAATGATTACTTAAGAGCGTGGCACGCAGGCGCATCTACCTGGGGGAAAAATACGGATTTAAATTCATCTTCTATCGGGATTGAACTTGACAACAATGGATTTAAACCTTTTACTGAAGCACAAATTAGCAGTTTAGTAGCGCTTTTGACAAAACTGAAAAAAGATTATAATATTCCGACTCAAAACATATTAGGACATGCTGATATTTCTCCGGGAAGAAAGCAAGATCCAAGTGCTTTATTCCCTTGGAAAACATTAGCAGAAAAAGGATTTGGAATCTGGCCGGATGAAGTTTTAGAAGAAGCTCCGTTTGATTTTAAAATTGAACAGGCTTTGAGAATTATAGGTTATAATACAAAAAATCTCTCGGCGGCGATTATGGCATTTAAATTACATTATATTCAGACTGATGTAACTGCTACTTTAGACCGAAAAACAATCGATACAATCTACTCGATTTATAAAAAACAACTTCAATAAGAAAGAATTCATACAAAATACAAAACGCGTTTCTAGACATTTAGAAACGCGTTTTTTTATTCCAACAAAATCGAATATTAAAAAGTTTGCCCGTGAATTTTTTTTAGCCATGAATTCACAAATTTATAGTCTTCTTCCTTTTATAATCTAAACTGTGGTGTTTTAATTTGCGCTAATTCGTGTAATTTGTGGTTAAAAAAACAACCTAGAATAATTTTTAATTCTTTGAATCTAAAGCCAAACTATATGAATTTAATTTGTGCCAATCCGAGCAATTTGTGGCAAAAAGAAACACTTAGAATAATCTTTTAAATCCATTATCCCGATAGCTATTGGGAGTGGCAAAAAACAACCACAATAAAATCAAATAAAAAAGCTGCCAAAACATTAATATGTTTCGACAGCTCCAAAAAAAAAAAAATATCAATCTTTATCTCTAGAAAGAGTATGTTGTAGCAATTAATCCGAAGAATGATCCTCCTGTTGGATTAGCATCACTATCTAAAAAGATATCTTCTGACGCAGCATCGTATCTTAACTCAGGGATTATAGTTAATTTCCCTACTTTGTAATTTAATGAAACAGTATTAGCAAATACGCTGGATCCTGTTAAAACTCCAAAGCTCGGAGCTGCATCTTTTGCATCGAAATATTCAATTCTGTATGCCAACGATAATGATGGTTTAAATGAATAATTCGCATATCCTACTAATGAAAACCATTCTCCGTCATCAACACTCGAAATGTCGTTTTTGGTTTTAGCATAAGTAGCATTAAATCCAACTGCGAAAGCATCACTTATTGTTTTTGATGCCACTAAATCAAATTGTGATTTATTATCAGTAGAAGATGGATTACTGCTTCCTGAAGTAAAATTCAAATAAGCACTTCCTGTTTCACCAACATATCCTACTTGTCCTATGTATGTTTTTTGAGTAGAACCTGCATCCATAGCCGATTTAAAATCAGTTGGATTTGTTATACCAAACATAGCTGTGAATTTTCCAGATGTATACTGTGCTTTTACCCCGGTATTAAAGAATGGCCCGTATGAAAACGCATATGACATACTGTAGTTTTTATTACCAATGGCATCTACTACTTCATAGCCAATATGAGTACTAAAACTACCGGCAACAACTTTAAATTCATCTGTAATTTGATATGTGAAATACAATTGTTTTATTAAAAATTTAGCATTTATATCTTTATCTGTTGTTTCATTATATGAAAATTCTCCTGCTCTTTTTCCGAAACCTAAATCTACAAAAACAGAAGCTTTTCCGAATGTATGCGCTGCCTGAACTGATGCCATTCCTAATTCAAATGAATCCTGAGAGTTGGTAAAGCTCGTCAATCCGTTCATTTGTTTAGAAAAATCATATTTATAATAAGCATCTGCTGACCCTCCCCAAGTGGTTGCTGGTGAAACCGGAGTCTCAGTATCATCCTGGGCAAAGGCAAAAGAACTTGTTAACATCGCGGCAATAATGTGTAATACTTTTTTCATTTTAATTGGTTTTTAGTTATTAATTGATTCTGGTTAGTTAATCTTTTATATATCTATTTAATAGTATAAGTCGTTTCTAAAACCTCTCATTCTCCCCCTAAAACCTCTTCATTTTCATTAGCGAATTTATTAACTTTTGTATGAGTAGAAGAATTCAAATCTACTTTTTTGCCGTTTTACGGCGAGAATTATGGATTACAAAAATTATTTTAACAATAATCGTGATTTGACATTATATCGGATTTATTTTTGAAAATTCAATAACACGTTTTTAATCAAACACGCCTTAAAAAATCAACATACATCGAAAAATATCACACAAACAACCAAAAAACACACATAAAAAACATTTTAAAAATAAATACCCCTATAAAAAATAGGGGTAATCATAAAAATAAATAAAATAAATAAAAAGCAGCACTTAAGAATTAGCCATTATAAGAATGAAAAAATTAATCATCAAAATTCCTACAAAAATAAAAACTCTATACTTTAATAACAGCAATATATAAATGCATAAATTTTACAATTTCAAACAAAAAAGCCTGTTCAAATCTGAACAGGCTTTTTGATACATAATATAACTCGTTTATTCTTGTGTATTGTATTTTCTTAAAAACTCACGAACTTTAATTCCAGATTCTTTTAAATCTTCATCTTTCCACTTTCCTTCGGATTTTGCCGATTTTTGCAAAATAGAGCATGTTTCGTCTTTATCAGAAACTGACCAGGTAATCCAACTCAGTTTTTTCGATTCCATCCAATCTATATATTCCTGCCATGCTTTCATATTAAGCGGTCCGTCTCCGGAAGCTTCCATTCCGGCAGATTCAGAAATAAAAATAGGCAAACCGCTTTTTATAGCATCATCTGTTCTGTCTCTTAATTCTTTGCCGTGTGTTGCTGCATAAAAATGCATGGTATACATTAAATTATCATAATCTCTGATTGGATCTTCTGCGGGAAGATCAACATCCTGATCCCAATGCGGACAACCAACCAAAATAACATTATTTGGATCATTCTCCCTAATTACCTTGATTACTTCTTCGGCGTATTCCTTAACTTGTGACCAGCTCTCATAATCCGGCTCATTAAAAACCTCATATATAATGTTTGGATATTTCGCATACTTTTTAGACATCTCACCAAAAAAGTCTTTCGCTTCATTCAGATTAATATTATGACTGTGCCAATCTATGATTACATATATATCCGATTTTATTGCGCCGTTTACAACTGCCTCTATTTTATCTTTTGCAAATTGCGGATCCTTTATATAAGACCATTCTCCTAACTCAATACCCATTGCAGCGCGCACAATATTGCAATTAAAATCTTTTTTTAACCAACTAACTGCTTTTTCATTATAAAACCTCGGCCACATGCTATGCCATCCAAAACTCAATCCGCGTAATACTATTGGATTATTGTTTTTGTCTACCAATTGAGTTCCTCTGACGCTAAGCTGTCCATGATTTTTGACAAATTGTGCTTTTGAAATACAAAACATCAATAATAAGGTAATAGTGAAAAATTTAGTTTGTGATTTCATAACAATAGATTTAAGGGATTAATTTAAGCGTAATTACATCATGAGAAGCAATATCAGCAACAAAATTCTTTTTTGTGTTTCCGATTTCTTTATTTTTCCAAAGATCTTTTAATTTAAAAACTGTTTTATTGAAGTCGGCTTCATAACCAAAATCAGCATCTTTGATAGTATGTTTTTTCCAATCGAAGTTAATCTTTTTAGCAACATCGCTTCTGTTTAAGAAAGTAATCGCCCAATTTCCATCTGACAAAGGCTTTACCCAAACTTCTAATCCTTCTTCTGCCGAATATTTAAAACCCTGAACGCCTAATTTATCCTGATTTACGGCAATCAATTCCTTATTAGTTAAAATTGCCAGAGTTTCTTTTGACATTTTTCTGAAATCATTTCCGGCAATTAACGGCGACGCCATCATAGACCACATTGTAAAATGCGCTTTATCTTCCGTGTTTGTCATTCCGTCACCAACTTCCATCATATCAAAATCATTCCAATGATCCGGACCTGAATATTTACGAATATCTTTTCGCATTTCGATAATCTTCATAAACCCCCAAGACGACCAGTTTCCTTCTTCATGTTTGAATTCACAATCAAAACAAGGATAAATATCTCCGGAAATCCTCCAAAGGTTTCCAACTGGTTTTCCCCATTCCCAAGGTTGATTATCTCCCCATTCGCAAAGACTAAACACAATAGGTTTTCCGGCAGTTTTAAGCGCATTACTCATTGTTGTATAAGCTTCTTTAGCCGTAATTCCCTGCGTATTGCACCAATCGTATTTCAAGAAATCTATTCCGAGTTTCGCATAAAAACGGGCATCCTGATATTCATAACCACGTGTTCCCGGATAACCGGCACAAGTTTGTGTTCCTGCGCAATTGTACAATCCAAATTTTAAACCTTTACTGTGTACATAATCAATTACAGTTTTCATTCCGTTAGGAAATTTAACCGGATCCGGAACTAAATCTCCATTTGCATCACGTTCTTTTGTCATCCAGCCATCATCAAGTACAATATAAGTATATCCTGCGGCGGACATTCCGGATGATACCATAATATCTGCTGTTTCTTTAACTAATTTTTCGTCGATATTGGTTTCAAACGTATTCCATGAATTCCAGCCCATTGGCGGCGTCATTGCTAAACCTTCAAATTTACCTGCTGCCTGGGTATGTGTGTTTCCCTGGCTAAAACCAAAACCTGAAACGCAGAAAGCAAGTCCTAAAATAATTTTCTTCATTATTATTATATTTAAGTGTATTGTAAAAAGATATTCCCTAATTTTTCAATTAGGGAATATCTGAAACTAACTCAAAAAGCAATATTTTTTATTTTAATACAAATCCTATATCATCAAACAATACGATATTACCGCCGTCATTATTTGATTCCTGAAATGTAAGCATTGTAACACTTGTTGGATTTCCTAATTTGCTTAACGGAATTTCCATATAAACCCATGTAGTTGTAACAGGAATTACATAGTTTGGTCCGCCGTTTACACTAAAATTAACCTGACCATTTTTACCGCCTTTTACCGCAATTCTCATGGCTTTGTATGGCGTCATGTCAACATTAAAGCCCCAGTTTCCTCCATCCCATTGACCAAAAGCCCACTGCCATGATTTTTCTCCCTGGTAAGAATCTCCACCAAAATCAAAATTAACTCCTTTACCAGACCAAGGTCCACCCCATTCCATTCCGTATAATTTATCGTCATAAAGAGCAGTTCCTATCGCTTCAAGTGATGTCGCAGTTCCGGAAATATTGGTTACTGCTAAATATCTTTTATCTGCATTTGCCGGTATTTTTACCACAATTTCTTCTAAAGTAGAAGATATTACCGTTACCGGAACTTCTGGTTGTGTTGCCGTTTTTGCAAGTGTAACTACAGGATTCAGGAAATATTTTCCTTTTATGGTAACCTGATCTCCTTCGGCACAATTTATAAAATTGAAACCACTAAATGTTGGTACTGGAGGAGCAACCATAAAATCATAAAGAACGGTTCCTTTATCTGTTACAACTTTTAATTTATTTGATGCGTTGGCATAAGGCGTATTTTCATCAATTAATACAATGATATCTGTATCTGTTACAAAAGTTGGTCTGAAATACGTATCGAAATCATTAAAATAAACCTTTTTTGTACCTAATAAACCTTTTCCGTGAATAACATAATAATTCTTTGGATCTCCAATTGTAACCGGAGTTAACGGTTTAAGATTTCCATCAAGATCATAACCTGAAGGCATTACTGACTCAATAACCGGACCACCAGAATAAACCGAAGCACTGTCATCATTTGAGCATGAACTAAAAAGCATTAAAGATAACATCCATGCCATACATGCCGTTAACGAAACAATTTTTATATTTTTCATATTTTTATTTTTAAAAAATTATTTAAAAGTATACGGTGCTACTTCTTTCAATTTTGGATTTTTAATCAAATCGTCTGCCGGGTAAGGCAATAAAAGATTGGTTGCCGAAATTGATATGTGTTTTTCTATTTCTTTATCTCCTCTGTTTTGTGCTTCTAATATTGCTTTTGCTTTATCGAAAGGCAAACGCCCTAAGTCGAAATAATAATCTCCTTCGCAAGCTAATTCTGCACGTCTTTCTCTGAAAATATCATCAAAAGAAATGGTTGATTTTGCTGCTAAACCTGCTCTTTTGCGAACTGCATTATACGATTTAAGTGCCATTGGGTCAGACGTACTTCCTGTTTGTGAGCCTAATATGGCTTCGGCATGAATTAATAGTAATTCGGCATAACGCATCATATAACTATTCATACTGCTTTCTCCGTTAAACGGTGCATTGAACGGTCCTGTTATTGGTAAATTTTCTTTTCCGATTACATATTTTTTCAATCCTGCACCTGAGTTTTGGGCTTCATTTTCAAGAGCAAATGTATATCCTAAAATTAGTGGCGAATCTACATCAAGCGTTTGTGCATATGTTAAGTTTGGATAAAAATCTCCCGGTAACATGAATGTTTCTGCACGTCTTTTATCTCCATTTTCGAAAACATTATGAATTAAATCCTGAGATGGCGCAATTTGACCAGAATAAGTAGTTTCTACCAATCTGTTTTCAGGAGCAAATAATGTATTTGAAAAGTTACCTTCAAAATAAGTTCCGGCTCCTGTCCATTGCCATGCAAAAATGGATTCTTCGTTATTATTATTTTTCTGCAAGAATAAATCAGCAAAAGATTTTGTTGGCAATTCTTCGCCTCCTAATAATTTAAACTCTCCGCTATTGATAACTTCCTGCGCTAATGCTCTTGATTGCTCATATTTTTTTTCATACAAATACACTTTTGCTAAAAAAGCTTTTGCAGATCCGCTTGAAACATGCGCATTTGCAGCATAATCAGAACCTCTGTTTTTAGATCTTAAATTGGCAATTGCAAATTTTAAATCATTTTCTATGAAAGTGTAAACATCTTCAACAGGATTACTTGGAACAACAAAGTTCTGAGAATAATCGGCATTGTTTTCGATAATTGGCACATTTCCCCATAATCTTACTAAGAAGAAATAAGAAAAAGCTCTGATAAAATGGGCTTCTCCCAACGCATTATTTAAGGCTTCTTTACTCACATTTGGCCCAACACTTTGAGGCAAATTATTAATGTATGCGTTTGAATTTGCAACAGCTCCATAACAAGATCTCCAGGCATCAGAAATAAAAGCCTGTGAATTTGTAAAGCTTAAATCGGTGAATTTTCCAAAATCATTATATTGACTTGCATACATATTTCCAGAAATTACATCGGTAATACCGTAAAAAGCCGATTTATTCATATTAAACCACACAAGACCGTATAATCCGTTACTTGCATTGTCTAATTTTGTATCTGAGTCGTAATAGTTACCTATTGTAGGCGTTCCTTCTGCAGGCACATCCAGAAAGTCCTGAGAACAAGACGATGAGATTAATAACAACAATGTCAAAGCAATAACACTGTTTCTTTTTATTATATTTTTCATATTAATACGTATTAAAATTCAACATTAAAACCAAAAGTTATTTGTCTAGGCGTTGGGTAACGTCCGTTATCAACACCTGTCAACAACGCATCCTGGTTAAAAGAACCTACTTCAGGATCATAACCTTTGTATTTTGTAAAAGTGAACAGGTTTTGTCCAGAAGCATAAAGTCTCAATCTTGATAATTTTAGTTTTGAAATTATATCAGAAGGCAGTGAATACCCTAAAGTTACGTTCTGAATTCTTAAGTAAGAACCATTTTCGATATTACGGGTTGATATTGCATTATTGATATCGTCATAAGTCGATGGTCTTGGCAAAGAACCGTTTATGTTTGAAGCGGAATAAAAATCTGATGCTTCAGTTAAATAATTTGTTCCCATATAACTATTCATTGTACCGGACAAACGCGTTAAATTCATTAATTTATTTCCTGCAGTTCCCTGAACGAAAATAGATAAATCAACATTTTTATATTTGAAGTTATTTGTGAATCCGTAAGTGAATTTTGGATTTGGATTTCCGATAGCTTTCAAGTCATTCAAATCAATAACACCATCGTTATTTTGATCTTTATAAATTACATCTCCCTTTTGAAAATTTGGCATTAACGAATTTGTTCCGTTTTTCAACACCACTTTATTACCTGTAGCATCTGTATGACCGTAAGTTGTCAAATCATCATCTGTTCTGTAAATCCCTAAAGCTTCATATCCTAAAAAGGAACCAATTGGCAAACCTTCCTGAGTTCTTGAAACGGTTACCGTATTATAAGCAAGCGTATTCATTGTTTTCACAATATTTAATCCTGCCATATCTGTAACCTTATTTTCATACTTTGTAAAGTTTAAATTAGCATTCCATGAAAATTTATCAGAGAATTGTTCTGTGTATCCAAGCGTAATCTCAATACCTTTATTCTGCATGCTTCCAAGGTTAAAGTACGGAGGATTTACACCACCTTCATAATCTCCACCACCAGAAAGGAAGTTTGGCAAAGGAACCTGATACAAGAAATTTTTAGAAACTTTTTTGTATAAATCCACAGACGCTGTAAGTTTAGATTTGAACATTGTAAAATCTAATCCTAAGTTAGTTTGATCCTGAGTTTCCCATTTCAAATCTTTATTTGGTGTATTAGACGGCAAATAAGAAGTTCCAAGTGTGCTGTTAACCAAATGCAAATTAGAATCGTATAAGTTATTACCAATTTGATTGTTTCCTGTTTGTCCCCAGCCTATTCTAAATTTGATATTATCAACATATTTTTTAGTGCTTTCCATAAAACTCTCATTCGAAATTTTCCAGGAACCGGATGCAGAACTAAAAACGCCCCATTTGTTACCTACGAAAAATTTTGAAGATCCGTCTGTTCTTACAGCAGCCGAAATTCCGTATTTATCACCATAATCATAAACAACCCTTCCTAAATAAGAAGCCAGAGTTTGAGTTCCTGAATATACACCGCTTGTAACCGCTTTAGACAAATCTGAAGCCGCAAGCGATTTATCATTATTATCTTTATAGCCATAACCTGTTATAGAATATCCTTCCCAATGTGCTCTGTTTGCTTCTTGTACAGCCAAAATTGTAAAGTTGTGTTTACCAATAGTATTTCTATAAGTAAGCATGTTTTTTAAGTTCCATGAATTTCCGCTAGATGGTCTGTAATATAAATTCGCATAACTTTTTACTGCATTTCCTAAAGAATACATCGGGTCAAATTGCTGTCCTAAATTATCAGATATATAACCGCCAGCCTCAAAACGATATTCTAAACCTTTGAATAAATTAATCTGAGTATAAAAATTTCCCGAATAGTTTTTTCTAACCAATGTATTCGATCCTAATAAAGAAGTCGCAACCGGATTTACAAATGAGGTTTGACCACCAGCCGGAGGGCCAGCAAAAGCACCGGATAATTCTCTTACGGCAACATCCGGAGTAGCAGATAAAGATGTCGCAACAACTCCGTTAAACTGACCGTTTAAAGTTAGTTTTTCATCTGTAATCGCACCACTTACATTCACACCAACTTTAATAAAGCTATTTACTTTTGCATCGATGTTTGTTCTAAAATTATATCTTTTAAAACCAGATTCGATTACAATACCTTCCTGATTTAAAACACCACCGGATACATAATAATTTACACCTTCTTTTCCACCTGAAAAAGACAATTGGTTAGAAGTCATAATTCCGGTTTCATAAATTGCATCCTGCCAATCTGTACCTTTTCCTAAAAGTTCAGGATGAGCAAATTCAGGACGTTTCGCCGTAGGATCATATACATCTGCCAAAGCATTTTGATGTGTTGCATACTCCTGCAAATTCATCGAATGCAGTCTTTTTGGCAAATTGCTTATCGAATAAGAATTCTCAAAAGATAGTTTTCCAGTTCCTTTTTTTCCTGATTTTGTAGTCACGATAACAACTCCATTTGCTCCGCGTGAACCGTAAATAGCAGTTGCAGAAGCATCTTTCAAAATATCGATAGACTCAATATCACTAGGATTAATAAGTGCCAAGGGACTTTGTGTTATATTACCTGCATTAGAAAAGTTAGAATTCCCGGAAGCATTTCTTCCAGATGTAGATGAGTTTCTCGCATCTCCGGAAATTGGCACACCATCAATTACATATAAAGGCTCATTTGTACCTGTTAAAGATGAAACTCCTCTAATTTTTACAGAAACATTACTTCCAGGTTCTCCAGAATTGCTGTTTACAACAACCCCGGCAGCTTTACCCTGCATCATTTGGTCGAATGAAACAACCTTTAAATTTTCGATATCTTTAGAGCTAATACTAGAAATAGCACTGTTTACGTCCTTTCTTTTTTGAGTTCCGTAACCAATTACAACAACATCTTTTAAGTCCTCAACATTAGATTTCAAAACCACATTTATAGTTCTTTTTCCGTCGACAGCTATTTTTTGTGAATTAAATCCAATAAACGTGAATACCAAAGTCGCATTTGCCGGAACATCAATCGTATATTTTCCATCAAAATCAGTTGAAGCAGTTGTTTTTAGTCCAACAACTGTAATATTTGCACCCGGAATCGAAAGTCCTTTTTCATCAGATACTGTTCCCGATACTTTAACCTGAGCCGTAATAAAGTTACAGGTCAGCAACAAAAATAAAATCAAAGGAACTGCTCTGTGGTTAGCATTCCAATGAATGAAGTTAGTCATTAGTTTTTTCATAATAAATGTTTGGTTAGTTTAAATTTGTTTTAATCATAATTCAAGTCATTAAAATGGATGGTAATTATTTCCTTAAATTATTTTAACAAATCTATAACAGAAGAAAACATTAAATCGATAGTATTATATCATTTAATGATAATATTTTTACTATATCGTTTTAAAAAAACACATATGAAAATAAAAGTGAAAAAAAATTACATTATTCGCAACACCTATCCTGTAAAGCACATAGAATTATAAATAAAATTTAACGAATCCTTAAAAAAGCAAACGATTTCGTTAAAAATAATATTTGTTTGTGCAAAAAAAGTATCATTATAAAATACGTTTTAATCCAGAAAAATCTTCCCTGTATTGACTGGGCGTACAATTTTTAGTAGCTTTAAAACTACGATTGAAGTTCGCAATATTATTAAAGCCGGATTTAAAAGCAACTTCAGAAACACTCATATCCTTTTCTACAAGCCAGCGGGCAGCATATCCAATACGGATATCATTAATATAATTGACAAAAGTTTTTCCGGTACGTTTTTTTATAAACCGATTAAAAGAAATAATAGACATGCTCGCCACATTTGCCACATCTTCTAAAGTGATTTTTTCAGCAAAATGTTTTTGTACATATTCATAAACCAGTTTCATTTTATCATAATCATCAAACGTATCATAATCTACTGTATAAGTAGAAAGCAAACGTTGGTTTCTTGAATTTGCCAGGTCATATAATAAAGAAGTAATTTCCAGAAAATAGTCCATACCATCTAATTTAGAAAGCCTTACCAATCTTGGCGTTAATTCTTCGGCTACTTTTTTCGAAAATAAAATACCATGAATAGATCTGTTAAACATATCCCGAATCGGGTTCATAATACGTCTGGACAACAAAGATTCATGAAAAAGATCATTATGAAACTGAATTGTAATTTCGTGAATTTTCTTGCTCGTACATTTACTTAATTCCCAGCCGTGATATAAATTTGGACCAATTAAAACCAATTCAACATTATCAATTTCTTCAATATTATCTCCTACAACACGCTTTACTCCTTTTCCGTTCAGAATAAAATTAATCTCAAATTCCGGATGATAATGCACCGGAAAATCAAAGCTGTCTTTTACTCTGTCGAAAACTAAAAAACTATCTCCGGCTGATAACGGAGCGATTTCTCTATAAAAATTTTTAGAACTACTCATCTTTAAAACGTATTTAGAAAGTGATATTTGATTTTTTCATTTGCAATAATATGATATATAATTGATAAAATAATATTAATTATACGATAAACATCCGATTATCTTTGAAAAATAGAATTATCGTTTTTACAAAAACTCTATGGATAATAAACATTAATCATTTTTAATGTAATATCTTTTTAAAGTTTTGATAATTTTAATCCAAAAAGCATATTGATTTACAGATTGAAAAAATGCAGGTTTTATAATACGTTCTCAATTGTTACTTTTACACTTATCATACTGAAAAACAACTCTATTTCTAATGAAAAAAAACATACTAATCCTAATAATAGCCATAATTACAGGAACTTCTTGTTCTTCAAAAACTATTGTTACTAATACTAATTTGTCACTTTCAGATAAAAAAGCAACAATTGAGACTGTTTCGTTATACAAAAAACTTGTTCAATTAACCCAAAAAGGATATTTATTTGGCCATCAGGATGACCTTGCTTACGGAGTAAATTGGAAATATGAAGCCGGCCGAAGCGATGTAAAAGATGTTGCGGGTGATTATCCTGCCGTGTATGGCTGGGATATTGCAGGCCTTGAAAAAGACAGTCCTAATAATATAGACGGAGTTCCTTTCGATAAAATGAAACAATATATTAAAGAAGCGAATGAAAGAGGCGGAATTTCCACAATAAGCTGGCATTTTGACAATCCTGCAACGGGAAAAAGTGCCTGGGATAATGTTCCAAATTCACTTAAAACGGTTTTACCCGGAGGAGAAAATCATCAAAAGTTCACAACCTGGTTAGATAAAGCCGCTGATTTCTTTTTATCCTTAAAAGATAAAAAAGGAAAAAATATTCCAATTCTTTTCAGGCCTTATCATGAACTTACCGGCGGTTGGTTTTGGTGGGGAAAAGGAAATTGTACACCGGAAGAATTTAAAACTTTATGGAAATTCACAATAGAATATCTTCAGAAAAAAGGAGTTCATAATTTAATTTACATCTATAATACCGGAAGTTTCAATTCAAAAGAAGATTTTCTGGCCAATTATCCGGGTGATAATTATGCTGATATTTTAAGTTTTGATGCGTATCAGAATAACGATGATAAAGACGGAAAAAAGTTTATCGCAGAAGTTCAGAATCAGTTTAAAATATTAAACGAAATTACCAGCAAACAACATAAAATTATGGCTTTGGCCGAAGCCGGATACGAAGCAATTCCAGATCCAAAATGGTGGACAGGAACTCTTCAAAAAGCAATTGGCGATTATAAAATCTCCTATGTGCTATTATGGAGAAACCACGGCTGGCAGGAAAAAGAACAAAAAATGCACTATTACGCGCCATATTCCGGTCAGGTAAGCGAGAAAGATTTTGTCGATTTTTATAAACTCGACAAAACATTATTCGAAAAAGACATTAAAAAAAAATTAAAAATTGAGAATTAAAAATTAAAAATCCGCGTCATCTGCGTGCTAAAGAATTAAAAAATAAAATCTGTTTTTATCCGCGTTTTTACGAAGTAAATCCGTTTTATCCGCGTCAAAAACAACACATAGAAATATAAAAATAACTATCCAAATCTAAAAACCACAACCATTAAAAAAAACCTAATGCACGACAAAATTAGTTTAAAAGAAAAAATAGGATACGGTCTTGGAGATGCAGCATCATCCATGTTCTGGAAAATCTTCAGCATGTATCTTCTCTTTTTCTATACCGATGTTTTCGGATTGGCGCCGGCCGTAGTTGGAACCATGTTTTTGATTACCCGTATTTGGGATTCTTGTTTTGATCCGATTGTTGGAATCATCGCTGACCGAACAAAAACGAAATGGGGAAAATTCAGGCCTTATTTGTTATGGGTTGCCGTGCCTTTTGCCGTGATTGGCGTTTTGACTTTTTACACACCTGATTTTGACGAAAAAGGAAAAATAATTTATGCTTACGTAACCTATTCGGCCATGATGATGATTTATTCGTTAATCAATGTGCCGTATGCATCGCTTTTAGGGGTTATGTCTTCTGACAGAAAAGAAAGAACTACTTTATCCTCTTACAGAATGGTTTTTGCTTTTGGAGGAAGTCTTTTGGCACTTTGGCTAATTGAACCTTTAGTAAATTATTTCGGCGGAAGCCTGAATTCTAAAGCTGGCTGGCTGGCAACAATTTCAGTATTTGGAGTTATCACAACATTATTTTTCTGGGGCTGTTTCTTCTTTACAAAAGAAAGGGTAAAACCAATTTCAGATGAAAAAAACAATTTAAAAGAAGACTTAAATGATCTATTAAAAAATAAACCCTGGTGGATTTTACTCGGAGCCGGAATTGGCGCTTTAGTATTTAATTCTATTAGGGACGGAGCTGCCGTTTATTATTTCAAATATTATGTAAGCAGCAGTGTAAACTTTGATTTTTCTGTTTTCGGAACAGATTTTCACATGACACCAACTTCTATTTATTTGGTTTTGGGACAAGCTGCAAACATTATTGGAGTTATTGCTGCAACGCCAATTGCCAATAGGATTGGAAAAAAGAAAACCTTTTTTGGCGCAATGGCATTAGCAGCAATTTTGAGTTTGATTTTCTATTTCTTCGGAAAAAATGATGTTTTCTTAATCATGAGTTTTCAGGTTTTAATCAGTATTTGTGCCGGCTGTATCTTCCCGTTAATCTGGTCGATGTATGCAGACAGCGCCGATTATTCGGAATGGAAACAAGGCCGTAGAGCGACAGGATTAGTTTTTTCAGCATCATCCATGTCACAAAAATTTGGCTGGACAATTGGCGGCGCAGGAACCGGATGGCTTTTAGGTTATTATGGTTTTCAGGCCAATGTTGAACAAACCGCTGTAACCCAAAACGGAATTCAATTAATGTTAAGCATACTTCCTGCAATTGCAGCGATAATATCAGTTCTATTCATTTTATTTTATCCTTTATCTGAAGAAAAACTACAAATAATCGAACAGGATTTAGACCAAAAACGAGACCATACCAATTAAAAATTATACCGATACAGAAATCTATTTATATGACAGCAATAGCCTCTTCAACTACATTTCAAGATAGAAAAGTAGCATTAGAAAAACAACATAAAACACTGATCGAGCAAAAAAATGTTCCTCAGGATGAAGCCGGAAACGGCATATACGAACGCTATAAAAATCCGGTTGTTACAGCAGCTCACGTACCTTTAAACTGGCGTTTTGACCTGAACGAAAAAACAAATCCGTTTTTACAGGAAAGAATCGGGATGAATGCCGCTTTTAATGCCGGCGCCATGAAATGGAACGGAAAATATCTTCTTGCCGTTCGTGTAGAAGGAATCGACAGAAAATCTTTTTTCGCTATAGCGGAAAGTCCAAACGGAGTGGACAATTTTAAGTTTTGGGAAAAACCATGCGTGATTCCGCAAACTGAAGAACCGGATACAAATGTTTACGATATGCGTTTGATTGATCACGAAGATGGCTGGGTTTATGGCATTTTTTGTACGGAAAGAAAAGATCCAAAAGCGCCAAAAGGCGATACAAGTTCGGCTGTAGCCAATGCGGGAATTGTTCGTTCTAAAGATTTAATCAACTGGGAAAGATTACCGGATTTAATTTCGAATACCGGACAACAGCGAAATGTGGTTTTGCATCCTGAATTTGTTGACGGAAAATATGCTTTATACACACGTCCGCAAGATGGTTTTATTGATGTTGGAGCTGGTGGCGGAATTGGATTAGGATATGTTGAAGACATGACAAATCCGGTTGTAAAAGAAGAAAAAATCATCTTCGGAAAACAATATCATACTATTTATGAATTGAAAAATGGTCTTGGCCCTGCACCAATTAAAACAGAAAAAGGCTGGCTGCATCTCGCACACGGAGTTCGTAATACCGCTGCTGGATTGCGTTATACACTTTATATGTTCATGACCGATTTGAATGATATTACCAAAGTAACGCACGTTCCGGCAGGACATTTTATGGGTCCTGAAGGAATTGAAAGAGTTGGTGATGTATCGAATGTTTTATTCTCAAACGGATGGATTGAAGATCCTGACGGAACCGTTTATGTATATTATGCATCATCAGATACGAGAATGCACGTTGCCGTTTCATCTGTCGAAAAATTAATTGATTACGTTACAAATGCGCCCGCAGATACTTTTATTTCTGCAGGTTCAGTAAAAACTATTATCAATCAAATTGAAAAAAATAACACAATATAATTCATCGTGTCAATACAACTAAAGCAGCTTAAATCTGAATTATCAGCCGAACTTGATTCCATTTTAAAGTATTGGTCAAAACATACTATTGACAATCAAAATGGTGGTTTTATTGGTCAGATTGACTTTAACGAACATATAATCGCCAATACCGAAAAAGGTTCTGTTTTAAACGCCAGAATTTTATGGACATTTTCTTCAAGTTATAAAGTTACTAAAAACGAAAGTCATAAAAACACAGCAAAACGTGCTTTTGAGTTTCTCTCGGAAAACTTTTATGATGCGGAATTTGGAGGTTTATTTTGGAGTATTAATGCTGATCGAACTCCAAAAGACACCAAAAATCAAATTTATGCTCTAGCTTTTGCCATTTATGGATTATCTGAATATTATGCGATTTCGAAGGATGAAAAAGCTTTAGCGATTGCGATTAATTTATATTTAAAAATACAACAACACAGTTACGATCCTGTAAACAAAGGTTATTTTGAAGCCTTAACGCGCGATTGGCATCCTATCGAAGATTTGCGTTTAAGCGATAAAGATGCCAACGAAAAAAAGACGATGAACACGCATTTGCATATTGTTGAAGCGTATGCAAATTTGTTTAAGGTATGGAAAGATAAAAAACTTCAAAACGATATTATTGAATTATTAGAAACGATAGAAAAGCATTTCATTAATACTGAAACAGGACATTTACATTTGTTTTTTGATGAAAACTGGGTCGAAAAACCAGATGTTATCTCTTACGGACATGACATTGAAGCGGCCTGGCTTTTGCTGCAATGTGCCGAAATTTCTGAAAACGAAACTTTGATTGCCAATTATAAAAAACACGCCATTCAAATGGCAAAAGTTACGCAGGAAGGTTTAGATACCGATGGCGGTTTATGGTATGAATTTGATCCCGAAAAGAATGATTTAGTAGCCGAAAAACATTGGTGGGTTCAGGCCGAGGCTTTAATTGGATTTTATAATGCCTATCAATTAACCGGTGATGAAAACTATTTAAACATCGTTTTTAAAAACTGGGAGTTTATAAAAAAACACATTTTAGACAAGGAAAACGGAGAATGGTTTTGGGGAATCTATCGTGATAATTCTTTGATTGAAAAAGACAAAGCAGGATTCTGGAAATGTCCGTATCATAATAGCCGCGCTTGTATGGAATTGATTAATAGAATTTTATAAAATTTAATTGGTTGTTTAATAAATAAATTAGTTGTAAAAAAAGTTAAATAACAGACAAATCTCTCACGATGTAACGCTCAAAAGTTCTGTTGTCAATGACAAAGGAGAAATCTTCGCGAGAAGCTCGTCAAAGATTGGACTCTGGTTGCGGAGTTACTTGCGAAGATTTCTCCTTCGTCGAAATGACATAAAATGAGAAAGAATCTTAACTTAATTACATTGTACGCAGGGACTACACTTATTAACCAGCAATCGGAATTAATTAAACAGAAAGACTAACTAACCAAATTAAACCACAAAAAATGAAAATCAATTTTCTCAAAATAGCATTTTTAAGCTTATCAATTCTGACTTTTGTAAGTTGTTCTTCTGACAAAGAAAATGACGATGATGACGAAGTTATAATCAATCCGCCGGCAGAAACTGATCCGCTGACAACGCAAAATATCACCACTTATATGGTCGATGCAAATGCTACCAAAGAAACTGTAGCTTTATTTTATAACTTAAAAAAACTTGCCAAAACTAAAGTAGCAATTGGTCAGCAAGATGCTTTTAATAGTTTTTATCAGGATGCGGCCGGAGATTCTGATATTAAAAAAAACACAAGTTTTGATCCTGCTCTTTTAGGTTCTGATTTTATGTTCATTACCGATAAAAACAATAACAATCAGGCTGATAACTGGTTTTATCAACAAGAACAAAAAATTGTAAACGATGCAAAAGCTGCTTACGCAAAAGGCATGATTAACACATTTTGCTGGCATTTAAGAGAACCTAATAACGAAGATTCTTTTTATGCTGCCGATATGACCGCAGACCAAAAAGCAACAGCTTTTAAAAGTATTTTACCTGGCGGAGCAAATCACGAATGGTACAAGAAAAAACTAGATAAGGTTGCCAGCGTAGTTTCGAATTTAAAAGGTTCAAATGGCGAATTGATTCCGATAATTTTCAGGCCTTTTCATGAATTTGACGGAAGCTGGTTTTGGTGGGGCGCTAATTTCTGTTCTGCCGATGATTACAAAAAAGTATATCAGTTTACAGTTGATTATTTAAAAAATACAAAAGGCGTTCATAATATTTTATATGCTTTTTCGCCTGACAACTCCTATACAACTGCAGAAAATTATTTAAGCCGATATCCTGGTGATAAATACGTCGACGTTCTTGGAATGGACAATTACGGCGATTTTGATAATCAAGGTCAAACCGGTGCAAATAGAGCAAATGCCAAATTAATAATGATTGGATCTCTTGCAGCCGATAAAGTGAAAATTTCGGCATTAACCGAAACCGGATATCAGGTTACAGCGACAAAACCTCCGGTTACAGATTGGTTTTCGAATTATCTTTACACAGCAATAAACAATGTTCAGGGATATGATTCTACTATATCAATTAGTTATGTAATGTTTTGGAATAATACAAAAGATGGCTATTATGTTCCGAATGGTTCTGTTTCGAATGCTGCTGATTTTAAAACATTTGCAGCAAAACCAAAATCGGCATTGTTGAATTCCTTGCCAAAAATGTATGAATTGCCTAAATAGATTGTGATTTAGTCATTTTTATATCATTTCTATGCAGGAGAATCGCACTAGTTACGAAATGACAAGATTGTGCAAAATTGAAAAACCGATGACCAATAAAACCGTAAATTCCTAGCCTTGATAGTCCCGAAGCCTCGGGAGGAAATTCTTTTGTGAAATGAAATGGAACAAAAGATTGAAACGGATAGCAGGAAATAGCTTCTAAAAAAATAAATAATGAAAAATATACTTCTAAAAACGCTGCTATTTGCTTTGATTTTTTCTACAATTGCATGTCAGTCACAGGAAAGAATTACAGTAAAAGGAACGCAATTTTACAAAGGCGACAAACCGTACGCATACATTGGAACCAATTATTGGTACGGAAGTTTACTGGCTTCGAAAAAAGTGGGTGACCGAAAAAGATTGCTTCGTGAACTGGATTTAATGCAGAAAAATGGCATTGATAATCTACGAATTCTCGTTGGCGGCGATGGCGGAAAATACGATTATACCGTTCGTCCGGCTTTGCAGTATGAACAGGGAAAATACGATGCCGATTTGCTGGACGGACTGGATTTTTTAATCAATGAAATGAGCAAACGTAAAATGTATGCAGTTTTATATTTGACAAATAACTGGGAATGGTCCGGCGGAATGTCACAATATTTAGAATGGAATGGCAAAGGTGCAATTCCGGTTCCGAATATTGCTCCGAATACCTGGCCGCAATTTATGGCTTATACGGAACAATTTCATAGTTGTGAGCCTTGTATGAAAGGTTTAGAAAATCATGTAAAGTTTATTATTGGAAGAACCAATACCTATTCGCATAAAAAATATACGGAAGATAATACGATTATGGCGTGGCAAGTTGGCAATGAACCGCGAACTTTTACGGCAGAAAACGAAGTGAAATTTACGGTTTGGCTCAATAATATTGTAGATTTAATTGACAGTTTAGACAAAAACCATTTGATTTCTACGGGTTCTGAAGGAAAAAACAGTTCGAATGATAGTATGGAAACTTTTGAAAGAACACATCAAAACCCAAATATCGATTATTTGACCATGCACATTTGGCCAAAAAACTGGGGTTGGTTTAAAGCTGATGATGCTGAAAAAACGTTGCCAACAACGCTGGAAAATGCAGGAAAATATATTGATGAACATGTAAAAGTGGCCAATAATTTGAAACGCCCCATTATTATTGAAGAATTTGGTTTAGGCAGAGAAAATGAAAGTTTACTGGCATCGGCATCTGTCGCCAATAGAGATGTTTTTTACAATTATATTTTTAGCCGAATTGCTGATGCTGAAAGCCGTAAAAGTAATGGCCCGTTGCAGGCGGCAAATTTCTGGGGATTTGGCGGTGAAGGAAAAGCCATTAATGCAACTGGAAAATGGAGTCCCGGAGATCCTTTAACTACAGATCCTCCGCAGGAACCACAAGGCTTAAACTCTGTTTTTTCTTCGGATAAATCGACTTTGGAGATTGTGAAGAAATATAATATGGAATTGAAGAAATAATTTAAATTCTTTACTTTTATACCAAACCCGACAGGTTTTTATCCCAAAGCCTCGGGATAAAATCTGTCGGGTTTACTGTATGTCTAATTCATGACGAAGACGCACTGCTGTGCGCCTCTACGATATGCGTGTGTACAATTTACATTTCACATTTTACGCCAATATCTTTTCAATCGCATTTAATTCGTCTTGAGAAAATTCTAAACTTTGCAAACAATCAATATTATTATTTAATTGTCTCACAGAACTTGCACCAATTAAAACCGATGTAATTCGTTTGTCTTTTTGCAACCATGCTAAAGCCATTTGCGCCAAAGATTGATTACGGTTTTGTGCAATTTCATTCAACTGAACTAATTTCTGAATTCTTTCAGCCGTAACTTCATTTTCTTTTAAATGTCCGTTTGGATTATGCGCTCTTGAATTTTCCGGAATTCCGTTAAGATATTTATCCGTTAAAAGTCCTTGTGCCAAAGGCGAAAATGCAATGCATCCCACTCCTTTTTCTTCCAGAACATCCAGCAAACCATTTTCCACCCAACGTTCCAACATCGAATATTTGGCTTGATGAATCAAGCATGGCGTTCCTAATTGTTTTAAAACATCAACCGCAACGCGGGTTTGTTCTGCTGAATAATTGCTGATTCCAACATACAATGCTTTTCCGCTTCTTACGGCATAATCAAGTGCCATCATAGTTTCTTCGATTGGCGTTTCAGGATCCGGACGATGCGAATAAAAAATATCTACATAATCAACTTTCATTCTCTTTAAACTCTGATCTAAACTTGACAATAGATATTTTCGTGAACCCCAATCTCCGTAAGGCCCGTTCCACATCGTGTAACCTGCTTTAGTCGAAATAATGATTTCATCGCGCAGGTTTCCCTGAAAATTATGCCATAGAATTTTACCAAAATTAGTTTCTGCAGAACCCGGAACCGGTCCGTAATTATTTGCTAAATCAAAATGTGTAATTCCTTTATCAAAAGCTTCGACTGCGATACTTTCGGCATTCTCAAAATCATCTACCGATCCGAAATTATGCCATAATCCTAAAGAAATTTCGGGCAGTAATAACCCGCTTTTTCCGCATCTGTTATATTTCATTATTTTAGTTTAATTGGTTGGTAGTTTTATAGATTTAAAGATAAAAACAATCCTAATTAATTAAAATCAAATTTGTCTTTAATTTCGTAAATTTGTTTAAATTATAAAATTATGGAAAATAACTGGCAAAATTTAATTTCAATAAATCCAGATATCCGATTTGGTAAACCGGTTATTACCGGAACCCGAATTTGTGTTGCAGATATTCTTTCATGGCTTTCAACTGGAATGTCTTTTGATGAAATTATAGAAGACTTTCCTGAATTAAAAAAGGAACATATTCTTGCTGCTTTAGCTTTTGCTGCCAATAGAGAGAATATTACAAAAATAATTGCTGCATAATGAAGTTACTTCTGGATGCCAATATTTCATGGAGGATAATCAAACTTATTGCAAATGATTTTTCAGATTGTTTGCATTCTAATGAAATTAAAGTAACCCAACCAGCAAAAGATATTGAGATTTGGAAATTCGCCAGGCAAAATAATTTTACAATACTTACACACGATGATGATTTTGAAAAATTATTACTTTTAAAAGGAGCTCCTCCAAAAGTAATAGTTTTAAAAACTTTCAATAAGAACACAAAACAACTTGCAGAACTTTTAATTTTAAAAAAGGAAATCATTAAATCATTTGTTTCAAATGATGAATTATTGATTTTAGAAATCTATTAATATTTTTAAAAAAGTTATTTTTTTTAATCTCGCAAAGTCGTAGAGTCGCAAAGTTTTTTAAGTTTTCCTTTAAATAGCGTCCAGCTTTAGCTGGATGGATATATAAATACAAGCGAAAAGGCTTTAGCCAAACTAGTAGTAAAGTTTGGCTAAAGCCTTTTCTATTAAATCTCATAAATTAAAAATCGCCACGAATTCACGAATTTTTAAACAATTAATTCGTGAATTCGTGGCGAAAAAAAACTTTGCGAATCTGCATCTTTCCGCGATAAAACTTTATTCTTTTATCTCAAAACCACTTTCCAAACCTTTATCAGAACTTCCTCCAACCATGATTTTAAAAGTTCCCGGTTCAACTAAATAATTTCCTTCATTATCATAAAAACCAAGTTCCTTATCAGTCAAAGTAAACGTTATGGTTTTAGTTTCTCCTTTTTTCAAATCAACTAATTCAAAACCTTTCAACTCTTTTATTGGGCGAATGATACTGGCAAATTCATCATGAATGTATAACTGAACGACTTCTTTTCCGTCATAATTTCCTGAGTTCGTAACGGCAACACTAACCTGTACATTTTCTCCTTTGGCGAAAGCCGCTTTGTTTAATTTCAGGTTTTTATAATCAAATTTAGTGTAACTTAAACCATAACCAAACGGAAACTGAGGCGTTTTTGCAACATCTGTATAATGTGACCAAAACACATTTTTATCCACATCAGTTGGTCTTCCAGTACTGTATTTATTGTAGTAAATTGGAACCTGACCTACATTTCTCGGGAAAGACATTGGCAATTTTCCACTTGGGTTATAATCTCCGTATAAAACCTGCGCCACAGCATTTCCGGTTTGCGTTCCCAGTTGCCAGGCTTCTACAATTGACGGAATATGTTCTATAGCCCACGGAATACTCAACGGACGACCATTATTTAAAACCAAAACAATATTCGGGTTTACTTTATAAATTTCTTCTAATAATTCTTGTTGAACACCAGGTAAATTAAGGTCGGTTCTGCTTCTGCCCTCGCCACTTTGAAAACCATGTTCTCCCAAAACCATTACTACAACATCCGCATTTTTAGCAGCCGTTTTTGCCGCTTCAAATCCGCTTTTATCAGTTGTATTAAAAATCACCTCATCTAAGAAACTCGTTTTTCCAACAATCAAATCGGCACCTTTTTCAAACGTCAATTGATTGTCTTTGTATTGCTGCATTCCTTCTAAAACCGAAACCGCCGTATTATTATCCGAAGCGATTCTCCAACTTCCAAGCGGACTATTTTTATCGTTTGCCAAAGCGCCAATCAAAGCAATTTTCTGTCCTGATTTTTTTAGCGGAAGCAAATTCTCATTCCTCCCCGGCGGACAAGCATTCTTCAATAAAACAATTGACTTCTTCGCCATGTCCAAAACGCCTTCATTATTGGCTTTACTTCCAATAACAGCTTTTTCACGTTTTTCGTCACAATATCTGTACGGATCATCAAACAAACCTAATTCAAATTTCACACGCAAAATTCTGCGAACGGCATCATCAACCAACGATTCTTTTACTTTTCCTTCCTTAACCAAAGCTGCTAATTTCGCCACATACAAATACGATTCCATATCCATGTCAGAACCTGCAATGACCGCTTTTGCAGTCGCATCGGCTTCGTCTTTTGCATAACCATGCGCAATCATTTCGCGAATCGAAGCATAATCTGAAATCACAAAACCATCAAACTTCCATTTTCCTTTTAAGATATCTCTTTGCAAAAATGAATTTCCAGTTGCCGGAACGCCGTTCAGCGTATTAAAAGAATTCATAAACGTACGAACTCCGGCATCAACCGTTGCTTTAAAAGGCGGTAAAACCGAATTATACAATTTAGAATTACTAATATCTACAATATTATATTCCAATCCCGCTTCAACATAACCGTAAGCTGCAAAGTGTTTCGCGCAAGCTGCAATCGTGTTTACTTTAGCCAGATCTGCAATTGTTTCACCCTGAAAACCTTTCACTCTTGCGTAACCTACTTTGCTTCCCAAATACGGATCTTCGCCGGCACCTTCCATTACGCGGCCCCAACGCGCATCATTTGCAACGTCTACATTTGGCCCAAAAGTCCAGTTAATTCCAGATGCCGAAGCTTCATCAGCCGCAATTTCTGCCGACTTTTTAATCGCTTCTAAATCCCAGCTCGCCGCTTCTGCCAACGGAATTGGACTTAACGTTTTATAACCGTGAATAACATCAAAACCTATAATCAGCGGAATTCCCAAGCGAGTTTCTTCAACCGCAATTTTCTGTACGGCCTTAACTTCTTTTACACCTCGAACGGTCAACATACTTCCAACCCAACCTTTTCGCAAATGTTCGTATTTCAACTCCGCCGTTCCGCCTTTTGGAGCCGGTCCTGTCACATCCCAAAACCCGTTATATTGGTTCATTTGTCCCACTTTTTCCTCTAAAGTCATCAAAGGCAAAAGCAAATCAATACGTTGTTCAATCGTTTTATTTTTATCCAGATAAGGCTTTTTCTGTGCATTCATATTTCCAACAGTAAACAGGGCAAAAACCCCAATCGTTATTATTTTATTTTTCATGGTTTTATAGTGGTCAGATAGTTTATTTTAAAGGTGCTAAGGTTCTAAGTTGCTAAGATGCTGAGTTTAATATTTTGGGCGTGTTTCGCCGCGGCGAATCGGGCTATCCATTTCAAGTCCTCGCACTTCCTTCGTCAGGCTGTGGGCTTTCCTCTTCTATCCCTCACGCAAACAGGTAAAAAGAACTTTTTGGTTTCTTATTTTCTATATGCAATTTTGTCATTTCGCGTTTCTCGAAATGACAAACTTTGAGTATCTCCCTTTGCGCGGCTTCTTTATCAATTTACTTTGGAGACTCACTTTGCGAGACTTCGACTTCGCTCAGTCTGACAAAAACAACACCAAAAAACCAATGTTAATCCGCGAAATCCGCACAATCCGTGGGCAATAACCTTCTACCTCCTATTCCGAAATAAAACAAGAAGCCGGCAAATTCGCTTTATTAAACAAATCTGACTGAATTGTATTTCCCCATGCAAATCTCACTTTTGCAGGAACAGCAACTTTTTTACTTGTCAAAATCACTTCATTATTTTTAATCGAAGCTTCTGCAGGATAAAAAGTTCCATCGGCTCCAGCCAATTCAAATTGATTTGAGGTTTTATTTTTAAAATGTAATCCTTCAGCAAAATCAAAAGACACGATTGCTTTATTTTTCTCTATTTTAAGGCTTTTAAAAAGTGGTCCATTTACCAAATTTGAATTCGTTTTATAAATTTCGGCTAAAGCCAGATTTGCCAAACGAATTCCAACATCTTTTTTATTCTTTGGATGAATATCAATCGTATCCGAAATATCACTTGTTAAAACCATTCCGGTTTTGGGAACTTCTTTCAGGATTTTTCTCTGGGAATCTCTCACAATAACATTGGAGAAATTATTGCTGCCCGTTTTATACGGCGCGATTTGAACAAAATAAAAAGGAAATTCGTCTTGCCAGGCTTTTCTCCACGAAGTAATCAAAGCCGATAATGTTTTGTCATAAACCAATGAACCCACATTTGATTCTCCCTGATACCAAAGTATTCCGGCAATTTTGAAACCTACAAACGGATAAATCATCGCATTATAAGCACGCCCGGGCTGACGTGGACCGTATTCTTGTTCGTTTAGTTTTTTGGCATTTTCTAATAAAACAGGATCGTTTTGAACGACTTCTTCAGGCATCCAGATTTCAGCAGGAGTTCCGCCCCAGTTTGAAGAAATTAATCCGATAGGAACATTTTTTAAATCTTCTCTCAGGCGTTTGGCAAAAAAGTAACCAATCGCGCTAAAGTTTTTCATGGTTTCAGGAGTCGATTCAACCCAGTTTCCTAATAAATTATTTTGAGGACTCGTTGCTGTCAATTTCGGAACGGTAAAAAATCGAATATTCGGATTTGCAGCATTTTTAGCATCTTCTTCTCCATTATCGATTCCCCAACTTGCAGACATTTCCATGTTTGATTGTCCTGAACAAACCCAAACTTCGCCAATCAGAATGTTTTTCAGAACAACTTCATTATATCCTTTTATAGAAATCGTGTAAGGTCCGCCGGCTTCTGGCGTTTTTATATGCAATTCCCATTGTGCCTGATTATTGGCAACGACTTTATATTCCTGATTGTTCCAGCTTGAAACCAATTTGATTTCTTCTTTTGGATTTGCCCAACCCCAAATTTTAACTTCAGCATTGCGCTGCAAAACCATATTGTCGCCAAAAATATTCGGAAGGGAAACGTTTGCCATCATAGTACTGGAAATCAATAGAAAGAAAGCAAACTTAAATATATTATTTTTCATTTAGTAACTTTTTTAAAAACGGAGCATATTCATCAGCCAAAATTTTATGATCTGCAATATCCGGATGACCTGAACAGCCTTTTGGTGCCATAGGCTTAAACTTAAAAATCAAAATTGCTTTATGGGTTTTATCAGCGTCAAATGCAGCTTTCACTTTGTTAAGGCAATCTTCAAAAACAATTGCTCTTTCTCCGTTTACCATTGGGCTATTTGTAATCACAATTTGTGCATTCGGGTTGTGACTGTACAGCATTTTGATAAAGTTGATGTAATTCGAAACATACTTTTCGGCATTAAAAGGCAAACGTTCTTTTTTGCCGTCTCCACCAGAAAAATCATTTGTTCCAAGTGCAATACTGATAATATTGGGCTGAAAAGTAAAATCATATTTAGGTTTAGAGAAATCTTTTGTTAAATACAAATTCTCATAAATATCGGGCATTATGGCTTCGTCTTTGTTTTCGTCATTCCAGTTTCTGTACATCCCGATTCCGGAAACACAACTCATCAAATAATCAACATCAATTTCTCTCGAAAGTACTGGTCCATAAGCATAATAACCATTGTGATGATCCATATATTCGCCTTTATCACAAGGAATATCAGACGGATCACTTGCTGCCCCGCATGTAATGGAATCGCCAATAAATTCAATTTTCTTTTTCTTTTTGGCAGAAATTGAAGTCAGTTTTGCAGTTGTTCCTGAGAATAAAATATTTCCGCTTTGTGCTTCTGTAGTTTTATAAATTTCAAGACGATGTTCTTTTTTATTTGAAGTGATTTTTATTGGAAAAGATTGCGCTTCGTCTTTTTCAATTCTTAATTTTCCAATATATTTTCCGTCTAAAACCAATGAAACATAATTATGATGTTCATAAGAATCAACACTTTGCAATGAAATCGAGCATTCATTTCCTGTAAAATTAAACGAAACCGAAGATGCGGTTCCGATTAAAATAATTTTATCATCCTGAAGTTTGTCAACTCTTCCGGCATACAGAAAAGTATTGTTTTGGGTTTGCGAACTTGAAACTATCGAAATCAGCAAAAACAAAATTAAAAACGGTATTTTTTTGAGAAACATAATTTATTTGTTAAAATCTAAATGTAATTCACAAATATATCTGAAAAACGTTATTCAAAAAGATACTAAAACATCAAAAGGCAATAAAAAAACACCACTTTTTTTACACTTTTTTAAACTATAATAATTCATTGACAAAACACATCGCAAACTATTCCTTTGATATTCAAAAGCAACGGCCTATCTTTATGAATTAAATCCTACAGTTACTCTTCTCAAAATGAAAACAGCTCTCTATATATTATTAGCAATTGCTATTTTATCTTGTTCTTTTACAAAAAAAGACAATGATCCTGCCCAAACGCAAATTCAAAATACACAAACTAAAATTGATCGCGATTCTGTTATTGATTATGCGCAGCAATATATGGGTACGCCTTATTTATACGCAGGAAATGATCCCAAAAAAGGGTTCGACTGTTCTGGTTTTGTTAGTTATGTTTTCAAACATTTTAACGTAGACTTACCCAGAAGTTCAAGTGGTTATAAAAATTTAGGCACAGCATTAAAACCTAAAGATTTTAAAGTTGGAGATGTTTTGGTTTTTTACGGTTACAAAGACAGCACTATTATTGGTCATTTGGGCATTATTTGCGAGGCCAATGGCATGAAATCTAAATTCATACATGCTTCTTCGGGAAAAGCCGGAAGTGTGACAATTAGTCCATTAGATTCTGATCAATATACCAAACGCTATTATAAATGCATTAATGTATTGCCTAAACACTAATTTCACTAATTAAGACTAATTAATTGTAAACGCTTATATCTTGTAACACCCCGGATTACAGCAAATTTTTAAGTTTATTCTTCTGTCAATAATTTTATCAGGCTTTCGTCTCTTTGATAAATGTCTTTATAGAAATTCAATTCTCCTTTTCTATCTACCCAGGCAGTAAAATAACCAATATAAACAGGAACTTTCTTTTTTAAACTCACCCAGTTTTCTTTACCGGCATGCATCGCTTTATCAATTCTTGCAGGATTCCAACCTGGATCTTGTTTTAAAAGTTCGATAGCTAATTCTCTTGGCTTTGCAACACGAACACAGCCGTGACTGAAAGCTCTATTTTCTCTTTCGAACAAACTTTTTGCAGGCGTATCATGCAGATAAATATTGTTTGAATTCGGAAACAAAAACTTCACTAAACCAAGCGAATTGTTTTTTCCAGGCAACTGACGAACGGCGCCATTATTCCATTCCAGATTTTTCTGAGCCAGATAATTTTTATTTTTCGCCATTCCGGGCTTTATTTCTTTATTGATAATACTCGTAGGAACATTCCAATACGGACTAAAAACAATATTATTCATCATTCCGCTGAAAATAACGGTTTTTGTCATTGCTTTTCCAACCACAACCGCCGAAGTAAAAGCGATTTCGTGATCACGAATTAAATACAATTTAAATTCCGGAATATTAACTTCGATATATTCTTTCCCTTTTTCAAGTTCAGGATCAATCCATCTGCAGCGTTCCATATTGGCAATAATGGTTTTGATTCGGTCTGAAACCGGAACATTTAATTCGGCAATATGTTCCGATATTATTATATTTTTTGGTGTTAATCCGTGATGTGATTCGTAGTTTTTAATGGCTTTTATCAAAGTAGAATCGCATACATTACTTTTGCTGTTTTCTTTAAGATCACCGGTGATATAAAGTCTTTCTCTGATTTGCCCGATTGCAGCAACTGAATCTCCAATTTTAAGACTTTTAAAATCTTCTCCAACTTCAATTGTTTTCCAACCGCCTTTTTTTTCTATTTCCCTATATTGATGAAGTGCATCGCGAAGCTTGTAATATTGGCTAAACATTTTGCTCTTTTTATCATCATTAATGGTAGATTTTTTATAAATCGAATCTGAAAAAACCTGATAATTTACTTTTTTTCGAGGTAAAAGCCATTCTAATGATTGGGTCGTTTTTTCGTCTACTCCGGATACTTTCTGAACATAATAAAAATACAAGTTCGTAATCATCAAATCGGTATCGAGCTGTGTTAACTTATTTTCGGATGTATGTTCAAAAATTGGATTGATTTTTTCGTTATACGGAAAGTTAGCTTTCAAACCTTCCTGCTCTAATCCTTTATATTTATTGAATAAAGTATTTCCAAACTCTACAACACCTTTATTGTCAAGCCATAATTGAGTTGAATTTTTCTTTTTGTATAAAGTTAAAACTTCATTTTGAAATTTTGCCAATTTTGGATATGCCTGATAAAAAGCAGCAATCTTTAAACTGTCAATCGTTATTTTAAGTTCCGGAATTACTTTTTCTGAAGTCTTTTTTGATTCTTTATTTTCTGATTTTTTATTACAAGAAATAGCGGCAAAAAGAATGACTGCTGCAACAAGCGGATACAAAATTTTCATAAAAATATTTTTAATAAAAATAGAAAAGTTTTACTTAAAACAACCCATTTATAAAAAAATTAATGATGACTTTACAATGCACAAAACAATCAGAATTTCACTCAGTTAAAGCCATAAAAAAACTCCGGATAAATGGCATATCCGGAGCTTCTACTTTATAACCAACCTTTATTTTAAATCACAGTTCCTTTTAATGTCAGGATTTTTGGCGCTGTTTCTGCACTTGTTGTAACTGTTACTGTTTTTGTAAAAGCACCTTTGTTCGCGGCATTATATGTTGCAGTTACTTTGGCAGATTTTCCAGGAAGAATAGGTTCTTTTGTATAATCTGTTGCTGTACATCCACAAGATCCCTGAACATTTGTAATTACAACTGCTGTTTTTCCTGTGTTTTTAAATTCGTAGACAATTGCTTTTGGTGTTCCTTGCGGAATTTGACCAACATCTATAGTTTCTACTTTCCAGGCAATTGTAGAAGGTTCAAGAATTGTTTTTGCTGTTTGTGAAACTAAAGCTTTTACGGGTGCAATTGCTGAAAAAGACATTAAGCTTAGTGCTAAAGCCAACATCGAAATTTTAATAATTTTCATAGTTATATATTTAAATAGTTTATAGTTCTAATTTTATATTTCAAAAGTACTTTAGACAAAATCAAATCGCTGTTAAGTGGTTTCAAATGTTTGTTAACGACTTGTTAATCGCTGGTTTTAACTATAATTTTGACTAATATTACACTCTCAAATTTTAGCTTTCTTGAAAATAAACAAACTAAATAGCATTATCGTTCTGGGACTTGTAGCCATTATTAGCATATTGGTTGCGCAATTATTGTGGACAAAAGAGGCTTTTACTTTAGAACAAAAAAAATTAAGCCAAAAAGCAAACATCGCTTTACTTGAAGTCGCCAGAAAATTATACGAAGGAAAGGATCACGAGGCATCCTGCCAGAATCCCGTTCAAAAAATTTCTAACGACTATTATATTGTAAACATTCAAAATGCTTTTGAACCGGATGTTTTAGAATTCTATTTGAGATCAGAATTCAAAAAAATGAACATTACGACTGACTTTGAATACGCGGTGTACAATTGCCAAAGTGATGAAATGGTTTACGGAAAGTACATTTCGTTTTCTGAAAAAGGAAAAGAAAAAAAGAAAGTTTCTTTCCCCAAGCATAAAAATCTAGTCTATTATTTTGCAGTTCGTTTCCCTAACGAAACTACTTACTTATTTAGTTCTATGCGTTTTTGGTTTGTGCTTTCCCTTGCACTTATTTTTATTTTATTGATTTATGTGTATTCGATTTTTACCCTTTTACAGCAAAAGAAATATTCTGAATTACAGCGCGATTTTATCAATAATATGACGCATGAATTTAAAACGCCTTTGTCATCGATTTTAATAGCGTCGAAATACTTAATACAGCAAGATCCGATTAAGGAAGACAAAAAATTGCATACTTATACGGATATTATTATCAATCAAAGCAATAAGCTAAACAATCATATTGAGAAGATTTTAAATGTTGCCAAATCTGATTATGCGCCTTTGGAATTAAAGAAAGAAAGTATTTTAATTATTCCGGTTATCGAAGAAACAATTCAGAATATTGTTTTGAAATATCCTCAGGCAAACATTAAAATTGAAACTGTTTCAGATGATTATCAAATAGAAACTGATGTTTTTCACTTTACCAATTTGCTTTATAATTTATTGGATAATGCGGTGAAATATTGCAGTGAAAAACCAGAAATCACAATTAAAATAGCTGTTGAAAATCAGGTTTTAAAATTAATTTTCGTTGATAACGGAATCGGTGTAAATCAGAAAAAAATATCCTTTATATTTGATAAATTCTATCGCATTCAAAACGAAAAGAGTAATGAAGTTAATGGTTTTGGTCTTGGTTTGTATTATGTAAAAGAAATTTGCAACCTGCATAACTGGAAAATCAATGCCGAAAATAATTCAGATAAAGGCATTACTATAACCTTGTCAATTCCATACAAAAAATGAAACAATTCAAAATACTTTATACAGAAGACGACGAAACATTAGCGTTTTTAACCAAAGATAATTTGGAATCAAATAATTATGAAGTTGTTCATTGCTGTAATGGAAAATTGGGTTTGGAAACTTTTAAAAAAGAAAATTTCGACATTTGTATTCTTGATATCATGATGCCAAAAATGGACGGATTTGACCTGGCAACTGAAATTAGAAAGAAGAATACTGATATTCCGATTATCTTCCTTTCGGCAAAAACTTTAAAAGAAGATCGTATTAAAGGTTTGCGTCTGGGCGCCGATGATTATCTGGTAAAGCCTTTTAGTATTGAGGAATTATTATTGAAAATAGAAATTTTCCTGAAGCGTTCGCAGAAAAGTACGCCGACTGAAAAATCTATTTATGAGATTGGAAAGTATCAGTTTGACATTAATAATTTTATTCTTTTTAATGAAAATGAGAAAATTAGTCTTACACAGCGTGAAGCCGAATTGCTGAAATTATTTCTTGATAATAAAAATTCGGTTTTAAAAAGAGAACAAATCCTGACTTCGCTTTGGGGCGACGATGATTATTTTATGGGTCGCAGTCTGGATGTTTTTATTTCTCGTTTGCGAAAAATACTGATCAACGAAAAAGGTATTTTAATAGAAAACCTGCACGGAATTGGTTTTCGGTTTACGATGTAAATTATCTAATCTTTGTCGAGTTTCTTACGGAGATTCCTCCTTCGTCGGAAAGACATACTAGACCGATTAACTTTATAGTTAAACAAAATAACCACAAAGATTGTCTTTCAGACGGAGGAGGAATCTTCACAATCCTATTCGAAAAAGTGATTTAAAATTTCTAAGTCAGGATTAATTATTTTTATGAGACCTAATTTTTTCTCTCTTCTCCATCCTTTAATTTCTTTTTCTCTGGAGATTGCTTCCTGAATCCAATTAAATTTTTCATAATACAGTAAGAACTCAACATTATACTTCGATGCAAAGGTTTTATTTTTCAATAAAATATTCTCTTTATGTTGGCTTAACCTAATTTTTAAATTATTTGTAACACCTGTATAAAAAACAGTTTTTGCTTTATTAGTAATGATGTAGATATAATAAGTGTGATAACCTTCTTGAAAAAACATAAATTTAAAATCTTTTTCAATAAAAATAAGAAAATTCTGTAAATAAATTATAAAAATCTTTTTGTATTTTTAATATCTAATTTTCCCCGATATGAAATTACATCATTTACGTAACGCAACTTTAGTTATAGAAACCGATCAACATGTCATATTAGTTGATCCGATGTTAGGCAAGAGAAAAACGATTTCGCCCTTTACAATCTTTCGTTATAATCCCCATAGAAATCCAATGGTTTCTTTGCCAAAAAACAGCAGAGAAATTTTGAGCAGAGTAACACATTGCCTCATCACACATTTGCATCCGGATCATATCGATAAAGCTGGCGAAGTTTTTTTGAGACGCAAAAGCATTCCGGTAACTTGTAATGTGAAAGATGAAAAAGAACTGACTAAACGTGGATTAAATATTACTCAAACTTTAAATTATTGGGAACCTCAACCTTTTTTAGACGGAACAATTACAGGAATTCCAGCTACTCACGGTTATGGATTTATCGCCAAATTAATGGGTAATGTAATGGGTTTTTATATAGAATTAGAAAACGAAAAATCAATTTACATTAGCTCTGACACCATTTTGACACAACATGTGGAGAAAGTTCTGGTTGAATTTAAACCTGATATTGCAACGGTCGCTTGTGGCACTGCGAGATTAGATATTGGTCAGCCGTTATTAATGCGAATGAATGATATTTTGAAATTTACTGCGCTTGCTCCGGGTAAAGTTTTCGCCAATCATTTAGAAGCCTTAAATCATTGCCCGACCACCAGAGAGCAATTAAGAAAAGCATTATCAGAAAATGATCTTTTGTCTAAAGTTGCCATTCCTGCTGATGGAACTTTTGTGGAATATTGATTACAAAACCAATAACCCAAATTCACGTAATGTATTAACAGGTTTTGAATACCAAAATAATTCGAAATCATCTAATTGAGTTTCAAAATCGGCTTTTACTTCTTGGAAAGTATAGTTTTTTGTATTCGAAATGGCTATTTTCTGCAGGATTTCGACTAACCATTCGCCTTCATTTTTATTGGTTTGAATGTTGAAACTTTCTTTTTTATCATGAAAAGTAAAAGTCATCATTTCCCAGCTTTGTCCTTTTTTAGACTTTGTAAAATGCTCTGTTGAAGGTTTTCCTCCAAGCCAAACCACTTTTGCATTTGGTTTTGTATTAAAGTCGTTTTCTTCTTCGAGGGCATTAAATATAAAGTAGGGATCAATTTTAGTTTTTGGAATTTTAAAATCGAACCAATCCTGAAGTTCATAATCCAGGCAAATTCCGTGCATGAAATTAAAGAGCGATTTCTTTAATCCAAAACTAAATTTATCATGATTGATTCCCGTAGCATCTGTATAATCGATATCGTTATTCGCAAAAGTTCCAATAACTTCTGTTGTTTTCGTAACGCCAAATTTCTCCGGATATAAACCCACCGGACTATGTGCTGTCATGGCAAATTGATGCCAAAATCCGGATTGCAGGATTCCGGCTTCAAACAATTGGCGCACCATTTCGAGGCTATCAATTGTTTCCTGAATGGTTTGTGTGGGATATCCGTACATTAAATACGCATGAACCATAATTCCGGCTTCAGTAAAATTTCGGGTCACTTTTGCTACTTGTTCAACGGTTACACCTTTGTCAATTAATTTTAATAATCGGTCAGAAGCCACTTCTAAACCTCCGGAAACGGCAATACAACCAGAAGCTTTTAGTAACAAACATAAATCTTTAGAAAAACTTTTTTCGAATCGAATATTTGTCCACCAGGTTACGGCTAATTTTCGGCGTAAAATTTCAAGGGCTAAAGCGCGCATTAAGGCTGGCGGTGCTGCTTCATCGACAAAATGAAAACCATTTTGACCGGTTTGCAGCATCATATCTTCCATTCTGTCACATAACAAATTGGCTGCAACAGGTTCATACACTTTTATATAATCGAGTGAAATGTCACAGAAAGTACATTTTCCCCAATAACATCCGTGCGCCATTGTGAGTTTATTCCAACGTCCGTCGCTCCACATTCTGTGCATTGGATTTACAATTTCGATAACCGAAATATATTTATCCAAAGGCAAATCTGAATAATCAGGCGTTCCTACGTAAGCTTGTTTGTAATCGTGTTTTAATGAATTGTTTTTATAAACTACTTTTCCTTCTTCTAATAAAAAAGTTCTTTTGTATCGCTTCTCGTCCCTCGACTCCGCTTGGGATGACAAATTTTCAACAAGTTCTTCAATTGGCACTTCTCCATCATCTAAAGTAATAAAATCGAAGAATTCAAAAACACGAGCATCAGAAAGTGAACGTAATTCTGTATTTGGAAAACCGCCTCCCATCGAAATTTTAATTTCGGGATGATTTTGTTTTACCCATTGTGCGCATCGAAAAGCGCTGTATAAATTCCCTGGAAAGGGAACCGAAATTAGAAATAAAGTGGGTTGAATTATTTCTATTTTAACTTTTAAAAGCGAAATTAAAATGGAATCTATATACGTTGGTTCTTGCTGTAAGGCTTCATATAATTCATCGAAAGAATTGGCACTTCGGCCTAAACGTTCGGCATATCGGCTAAAGCCAAAATTTTCATCGACACATTCTACAATAAAATCGGAGATATCCTCAAGATATAAAGTTGCTAAATGTTTGGCCTTATCCTGTGTTCCCATTGTCCCGAAAGCCCAATCGAGTTCTTCTAATTGTGCAAAACGAGAAGCTTCCGGCAGAAAATCTTCCTGACAGATTTGTAATGCCAATGTTGGATTTTTTCCCTGTAAAAACTGAATTACAGCATCAATTGTTTTTATGTATTCATCCTGTAAAGCAAAAATACGCTTTGAATTATCTGAAACGTCTTGATTTGGAGTTTCAAACCTGAAACCTGAAACCTGAAACAAATTAACTAAACCCTTTTTCGAAAACAATTCCAATATCACATCAATACCCAAATCAGCCTGAACCGATTCGATATTTTTGGTATGCAGAAATCCTTTTATATATGCCGTCGCCGGATACGGAGTATTCAGTTGTGTAAAAGGAGGCGTAATGACGAAAAGTTTGGTTTTCAAAAGAAATGTTTTTGCAAAAATAAGGGATATTTAGGGACTTTTTATGAAAAGATTTTGATTCTAAGTTTTCAATTCTAAATCTCTGTAAAATACTTTTTTCAGGTTTTATTTTAATCTTATTTAATAGAATTTTAATTACATTTAGCTGCCACTAATTCAATCTATGAAACATACTTTACTCTTCCTTTTTTTTATATTTTCTTCATTTTGTTATTCTCAGGAAATTTGTAATAATGGTATAGATGATGATGGCGACGGAAAAATAGATTTAAATGATAGTGATTGCATTTGTAATAATACTGCATCAATTTTACCCAATTTTTCTTTTGAAGAAAAAACGCATTGTCCATATAGTGCAGATGATTTAAGTATGGTACTCTCTTGGGTCAAAGGTACACAGCCCTCACCTGACTATATGAGTTGTGAAAATAATTATGCGATCTATGATAAAAAACTTGAGAATTTTCCTGATGGTGATGGGATAATTAGAGCTGTATGTAAAAATAGCCAAAAAGAATACCTTGCTACTAAACTACCAACTCCTTTGGTTACAGGTACAAAGTATCAATTAAAATTAAACATTGCTACTTTAACAAGTATTGATATTTCTCAAAGCAGTAATACAGAATATGATTTTGATTATTTAGAGCCTGTTAACATTACGCTTTTTGGGTGCAATAATCGTGATAATTTACCCTTATATACTAATTCGAGCCCGGATACATTTGATCCAACGTGGATTGAAATAGGTCATGTTACGTACCAGCCGCAATCTGTGTGGGGAGAAATAACAATTAGTTTTACTCCAAGCGTAGATATCAATTCAATTATGCTTGGTGCTCCATCTGGAAAATTGCCTCCCTCATTTGATACGCTGGAATCGCCTTCATTTCTTTATGACAAATTAATTTTGAACACAGTTGAGAATTTTGGCGTAACTATTTCTCAAACCGGATCTTTTTGTAATGGTAATTTAGAGTTAACCGCTAATCTAACAAAAACCCTAAATTCAAGTACTACTTATCAATGGTATAAGGATGGAATTGCAATAAATGGCGCAACAAATAAAACGTATAAGGTAACATCAATACCATCAAATGTAGGATCGTATTCGGTTAAAATTACCAATGGAAATGATTGTTTTGTCAGTTCAAACTTAACCATAAACAATTCGCTTTCAAGTCCGGAAACCATTGTAATTCAACCTAGCTGTAGTGAAACGAAAGGCAGCATAACGGTTAAGGAAACAGGGCTAAATTATAGTTTTGATAATGGTAAATCATGGCAGACTACTCCTGTTTATATTCCTGCAGGACCAGGGAAATATTATGTTAAAACAAAATCTGCTTCAGGATGTATTTCAACCCCGGCTATTATAACAATTATTGATCCTGTATTATTAGACAGGCCATTATTTTCAATTGTACAGCCAACATGTAGTGCTAATGGCAGTATTACAATTACATCCTCTGCATCAGAATATAGTTTTGACAATGGATTAACCTGGAGTACGACTTCAACAAAAAATAATTTACCTGCGGGAAATTATAACATCAAAATTAAAAATAATTTAGGATGCGAATCTTATTCACGCAGCATTTTTCTTTTTGCTCCTCATTTAGATTATCCTTCATATACCTTCACAATTCCTACTTGTAATTCAGGAGGAACTATAACTATTACAACACCGGCATCTGAATATAGTTTTGATAATGGGGTAACCTGGACTACAAATCCTACTGCAACGGATTTAGATCCTGGTTACTACTCGATAAAAATTAAAAGCGAATCGGGATGTGAATCTAACACACCATTAGAATATGTTTATTTGAAAAATTTTTATGTTCCTTATCCTAAAGTAAAAAAGGTTGATCCTACTTGCGAGAAATTAGGTTCAATACGTATCGTGACAGTTGCTGATCAATATAGTTTTGATGGCGGGGCAACGTGGACTACTAATCCGAATGCTGTTAATCTGGAATCAGGTTATTATATTGTAAAAACAAAAAATGAGCTGGGCTGTGAATCTGAGCCCAATTATGTCTTTATACATCCTTATTACCTTCAGCCGGCTGAGTTTACAATTGTTCAGCCTTCTTCCTGTAGCAGTAATGGAAGTCTTACGATTACAACACCTGCGTATGAATATAGTTTTGATAATGGTGTGACCTGGACTAAAAACCCAACTGTAACATTTCCAAATGTTTTTACTCAGTTTTACATTGTGCTCAAAAATGAATTTGGCTGTAAATCAGAATATCAATATGCATATATAAATGCTAACCTTTATTCAGGAGCACAAACGACATACACAATAAATAAAAATGTAACGTGTGATTCTGGAGCCAGTGTAACCATTACATCGCCTGGGTCCGAATTTAGTTTTGATGATGGTAAAACCTGGTCTGCAAATCCAACTGCAGGAAATCTGGAACCAAATGCTTATGACTTAAAATCAAGAACTGCCAATGGATGTTTTACTGATTCAAAAAGGATTTATCTTTTTTATCCTTATTTAGATTTCCCAACTTATTCCGTCATTCAGCCTGACTGTAATACTAAAGGAAGTATTACCATTAAAACCGTAGCAGATTTTTACAGTTTTGATGGTGGAGCGACATGGGAAACAAACTCAATTAAATCTAATTTGGAAGAGGGCAATTACGAAATTATTTTAAAAAATGCAGCAGGATGCACGAGTATACCCTTGAATGTTCATATTAATTCTACTTTTTTCCAATATCCATACTACAGTATTGTCCAGCCAACTGTTTGTGGTGATAACGCAACTGGCAGTATTACAATAATCACTCCAGCTGCATTTTATAGTTTTAATGATGGAGCAACATGGAGTACAAATCCAACAGCCACAAATTTACCTGTAGGTTCTGAATATCGTCTAAAAATAAAAAACAGTAGCGGATGTGTCTCAGAAAGTATTTATGTGAATTTTATACCTTTTGAATTAAAAAATACCGAATATACATACATTGACCCAACTTGTGATAAAGGTGGCAGCATTACCATTACAACTCCCGCACCTTTTTATAGTTTTGATGGTGGAGAAACATGGGGCACTAACCCTACAGCTTTAAATTTACCTATGGGTTTTTATGCCCCAACAATAAGAAATGAATTTGGCTGTATTTCGGTATCTTCAAGTATACGTTTTAATGAACCTAAATTAAGTTATCCCAGTTATCGTATAACACAACCCAAATGTGGAAGTCCCGGAAGTATTATAATTGATACACCTGCAACACAATACAGTTTTGACGGAGGAAGAACATGGAGTACTTCAAATAAGGTTTTAAACATACCTGCATCAATTAATTCGAATAACTATGGAATAATGATAAAAGACGAATCAGGTTGTGAGTCCTATCAGGCAATTGCAACTATTTATGCCGTTTATCTGGATCCTCCTGATTATACAACAACAAAGCCTATATGCGGACTAGGAGGCAGTATTACTATCAATACAATTGGAGCTGAATATAGTTTTGATAACGGAATGACGTGGAGTACAAATCCAACTGCTACTGATTTAGACGAAGGAAATTATTTTATAATTTGGAAAAATGAATTAGGCTGTCAATCATATCCGGTAGCTGTTTACATCCCTAAATTTTATCTTGATGATCCTTTATTTACCGTTACTCAACCTAATTGTGACGTTTTAGGAAGTATTAAAGTAACAAGTTCTGCCTCAGAATATAGCATCGATAATGGAATTACCTGGTTTTTAAATTCTACATTTTCAGATTTAAAACCTGGAAATTATAATTTAAAAATAAAAAACGAATTGGGATGCGAATCTAATTCCAAATACATTTCTCTTAATAATTTAAACCCATTACCTGAAAAACCTATTATTTCAGTTCAACAGCCAAGTAGTTGTACGGCTGCAAAAGGAACTATTACAGTATCAACAAATGCTTATCAATATAGCTTTGATGACGGGCTTACCTGGACTACAAATCCTATAGCAACTAATTTGATTTCAGGTACTTATTTTATTAAAATTAAAAATAGTGCTACTGGTTGTCCTTCACTTTCTGTCAAAACAACAATTAATCCTCCTTTAGACGCTGTAATGACGCCAAATTATATAGTTTCTCAACCTGTTAGCTGTACGAATCCTTTTGGAACTATTACAATTACAACTATAGCTTCAAAATATAGTTTTGATAATGGTATAACCTGGAAAACAAATTCAGATTCTGGAAATTTAGCAGCTGGAAATTATAAGATTAAGATTCAAAATGCAGCTAGTTGTGAATCTGAAGCAGTTTTAATTCAAATAAATACGCCTACAGATTACCCAACTGTTCCCACATACAGCATTATTCAGCCAAACTGTACTAATAGTCAGGGAAAAATAACTATAACTTCTCCGGCATCAGAATACAGTTTTGATAATGGTATAAACTGGACTAATAACGCAACATCATTATTTCTAAATCCAGGTGAATATTATCTAAAAACAAAAAATTCGAAAGGATGTATTTCTGAAGCTATGAAAGCAACAATAATCCCTTTTGTTAGTTCTATCCCAGCTCCTGAAAATGTAAATTCTAAAATCTTCTGTATCCAGCAAAATGCAACTTTAGCCAATATTGCAATCAACGGTCAAAACATAAAATGGTACAACGCCCAAACGACCGGAACACTTTTACCAAATACAACCTTACTTCAAAATAACGCTGTCTATTATGCTTCACAAACTGTTAGCGGTTGCGAAAGTGAAAGAGTCGCTGTAACAATTACGATTCAAAATACTTTACCTCCAACAGGAAATACAAACCAGCCATTTTGTTCTGGTCAAAGTCCAACAATTGCTAATATTGAAGTTACAGGAAGTTTGCTAAAATGGTATGATGCTTTAAATAATGGGACTTTATTAGCAGAAACGACTAATCTACAAGATGGAAAAACCTATTATGTATCACAAACTGTCAATAATTGTGAAAGTCCTAGATTTGGAGTTACTGTTTCGATTGTAAATACACCTTCTGTTCCAACAGCAAATGCAACTCAGTCATTTTGTAAAAGCGAAAATGCAACCTTAAACGAAGTCCAAATTTCAGGACAAAATATAAAATGGTACGATACTAACTTCGCCGCCACTGTTTTGCCAAATACTACTTTATTAGAAAATAATAAAACATATTATGCCTCTCAAACTATTGGATGTGAAGGTGACAGGACTCCAGTTTTAATTCACGTTTATGATACTGCTTTGCCAATTGGAAATAGTAATCAACAATTTTGTATCGATGCAATTGAAACAATTGAAAGTCTTTCTATTCAAGGAACAGCGATAAAATGGTATGATGCAGCAGTAAATGGAAATAGTTTATCAGAAACTGATTTATTACAAAATGGTATTTATTATGCTTCGCAAACACTAAATAATTGCGAAAGCGAAAGACTTGCTGTTACTGTAAAAATACAAGACACACAAAACCCGTTAGCTCAGACTCCTCAAAATTTTTGTGTACAAGAAAATGCCTCAATTAGTGATATTAAAATATCAGGAGAAAACATAAAATGGTTTGAAAATAATGCTTCAAATATTATTTTATCAGAATCAACTCAACTTCAAAACGGAATCACTTATTATGCCTCACAAACTATTAATAATTGCGAAAGTGACCGAATTCCTGTAACTATAAAAGTTTTTGAAGCTACAACTGCCGATTGTATTAATTTTGTTGATGAGCTTCCTTATCCAAAATTATTTACACCAAACAATGATGGTTATAATGATACCTGGACTATTGATTTTGCTTATTTAGCACCAGGAACCGGAATAAAAATATTTGATCGTTACGGAAAATTCATTAAAGAACTGTATAGTAGTAGTGCCTGGGATGGAAATTATCTTGGCAATCAGGAACCTGGTTCAGATTATTGGTTTACTGTTATCCGATTAAACGGAACAGAGTTTAGAGGACATTTTAGTCTGAAAAGGTAAGAAAAGAACAAGTCCAATATCAAAATTATATTTAAAACTTAAATTTAGTTGCTATTTGCCAAAACGCAATCATTCAGATGAAATACAAATTACTTTTATATTTTTTAATAATTACGTGCCAATTATTCTCTCAAAATAAAATTCAATCTATTGGATTCAAAGAAAATAAAGGGCAAATTATTGACCAAAAAGGAAAATCAAATCCTACTGTAAAATATCTATTAAATACTAATGGACTAAATATTCAGCTTAAGAAAAATGGATTTTCTTATGATGTTTATGAAGTAAAGAAAATTCCTGTTCCTCCTTCCAGAGATGAAAGAAATTTTCCTGCTCTACCAAATAGAAATATAAAACAAACAGATTACAATCTTAAATATACTTTTCATCGAATTGATATTGACTTTGTAAACTCAAATTCAAAAGTTGAATTGATAGCAGAAGAAAAATCGAAAGATTTCGATAATTACTACAATGTTCCTAATAAACCTGATGGAATCATTGGCGTTTATCAATACAAACAAATTACGTATAAAAACATTTACCCAAATATTGATGTTGTATTTTCAATTCCGAATAATCCTCAAAAAACCGTTGAATATAATTTTGTGATTCATCCAAAAGGAAAAATCTCTGATATTCAATTAAAGTTTAATGGTGCTGAAACGGATTTAGTCGATAACAAAATCCAGATGAATGTACGTTTTGGAAAAATGGAAGAAACACTTCCCGCAAGCTGGACAGAAGAAAATGCAAACAAAAAAGAAATAGCTGTTGAGTATATAAAAATTAAGAAAAACGTTTATGGATTTACAAATCCAAATATTGTTTCTGATAAAACTTTAATTATTGATCCTGTACCCATACGACTGTGGGGAACATATTATGGGGGTGAAGGAGATGAGAATTATTTTAATGGAATAGTCAAAACAAACGATCAATTTGTCTATTTAGGAGGCTATACTACTAGCTCAACAAATATCGCTACTACTGACAGTTACCAATCAACTTTTAATTCCTCTAATGATGCTTTCATTGCTAAATTCGATTCAAAAGGACAAAGGGTTTGGAGTACTTATTATGGAGGAGATGGTAGCGATGTTTTTAGAACAATAGATTTTGACTTAAATAATAATATTTATTTAGCTGGAGATACCACTAGTAAAACTAATATTTCCAGTCCAGGTATACATCAGGAATCTTATAATGATTGGTTTGATGGAATGATAGTGAAATTTGATGTTAACGGCCAAAGAATTTGGGGAACTTATTATGGAGGAGAAGGTTTTGATTCAATACTTTGTATCAAGATCGATCATAATCAGAATATACTTATTGGAGGATATTCCCAGAGCATGAAAGATATTAGTACTCCGAATAGCTTTAAAGATAGAGCAAATTTTAATAACGCTCAAGAAGGTTTCTTAGCTAAATTTACATCACAAGGTCAAAGGATTTGGGCAACTTTTTATGGAGGAGATGGAAACGATTCCATTGCCTCTATTGATGTTGATTCAAATAATAATATTTTTTGCTCAGGAATAACCGAAAGTTTTAATGGAATTTCAACAGTTGGTGCTTATAATGAAGTATTCAATAGCGATTCAGTAATTTGGGATGATTCTTTTGTTGTGAAGTTCAATACAAATGGTCAAAGATTATTTGGAACATATTATGGTGGTAAAGATTATGACTTTAATTATACTATTAAAATCGATAACGAAGATAATTTTATAATTACTGGTTGTACAAGAAGTATTGATGGTATCGGCAAAGCAAATTCTTTCCAGCCAAATAACGCAGGTGATTGGGATTCATATATGGCTAAATTTACTAATAATGGAACTCTAATTTGGAGTACATTTCTTGGAGGTCAGGAACAGGATGGAATGGTAGGAAAGAACTCAATTGATATAGATAAAAATAACTCAATTTATTTTTTAAGCAGTGGGCTAAGTACAAATAATATTAGTACCGTTGATGCTTATCAGGAAAATTTCATTGGTTCCAGTGATTTATATATAATTAAATTTAAATCCTCTGGAGAAAAAATCTGGGGAACTTATTATGGAGGACTAAAATCAGATTATGCTGGTGATATTTCATGCGATAAAAATGGGAATTTTTATATTTCTGGCTGGACTTATAGTATAAATGATATAGCGACACAAGATGCTTTCCAGAAAGAATTGAATGGCACATTCGATAGTTTTCTAATAAAATTTAAAGATTGTGAATCAAGCGCCCTAGTAACAAGTAATTCCCCTATTTGTAGTGGAAACTCTTTAGAACTTAAAGCATCCGGAGGAACCAATTATTTATGGACTGGACCAAACGGTTTTACTTCAACTGATCAAAACCCAACTATTATAAATGCAGCAGCACTTAATAGTGGAGAGTACAGCTGCTTAATAACAGGAACTGGCGGTTGTGATGATACTAAAAAAATTAACGTAGTTGTTGGAGATATCGAAGCTCCAGTTCCTGAAATTACCAATTTGCCAACTATAACTGGTGATTGTCATACTGTAATTAATACAATTCCTACCGCAAATGATGTTTGTGCAGGATCTATTATTGCAACTACTATAAATGCTTTAAATTATAGTTTACCGGGAACTTATACAATCGTGTGGAATTATAATGATGGAAACGGAAATCATTCAAGTCAAGAACAAACCGTTATTATCACAAGTCAACCTCTTCCTGTTGCTAATACCCCGCAAAACTTCTGCAGTCTTCAAAATCCAACTCTTGCAGATGTTGCCATTAACGGACAAAACATAAAATGGTACAACGCCCAAACGGCCGGAACGCTTTTAATAAATACAACCTTACTTCAAAACGGAATAACTTATTATGCATCTCAAACTATCAACGGTTGCGAAAGCGAAAGAGTCGCTGTAACAATTACGATTCAAAATACTTTACCTCCAACAGGAAATACAAACCAGCCAATTTGTTCTGGTCAAAATCCAACAATTGCTAATATTGAAGTTACAGGAAGTTTGCTAAAATGGTACGATACTTTAAATAATGGGGCTTTATTAGCAGAAACGACTAATCTACAAGATGGAAAAACCTATTATGTATCACAAACTGTCAATAATTGTGAAAGTCCTAGATTTGCAGTTACTGTTTCGATTGTAAATACACCTTCTGTTCCAACAGCAAATGCAACTCAGTCATTTTGTAAAAGCGAAAATGCAACCTTAAACGAAGTCCAAATTTCAGGACAAAATATAAAATGGTACGATACTAACTTCGCCGCCACTGTTTTGCCAAATACCACTTTATTAGAAAATAATAAAACATATTATGCTTCACAAACTATTGGATGTGAAGGTGACAGGACTCCAGTTTTAATTCACGTTTATGATACTGCTTTGCCAATTGGAAATAGTAATCAACAGTTTTGTATCGATGCGATTGCAACAATTGAAAATCTTTCTATTCAGGGAACATCTCTTAAGTGGTACGACACAGCAGTAAATGGAAATAGTTTATCAGAAACTGATTTATTACAAAATGGTATTTATTATGCTTCGCAAACACTAAATAATTGCGAAAGCGAAAGACTTGCTGTTACTGTAAAAATACAAGACACACAAAACCCGTTAGCTCAGACTCCTCAAAATTTTTGTGTACAAGAAAATGCCTCAATTAGTGATATTAAAATATCAGGAGAAAACATAAAATGGTTTGAAAATAATGCTTCAAATATTATTTTATCAGAATCAACTCAACTTCAAAACGGAATCACTTATTATGCCTCACAAACTATTAATAATTGCGAAAGTGACCGAATTCCTGTAACTATAAAAGTTTTTGAAGCTACAACTGTCGATTGTATTAATTTTGTTGATGAGCTTCCTTATCCAAAATTCTTTACACCAAACAACGATGGTTATAATGATACCTGGACTATTGATTTTGCTTATTTAGCACCAAGAACAGGAATAAAAATATTTGATCGTTACGGAAAATTCATTAAACAACTGTATGAAAATGGCGTTTGGGACGGAAATTATTTGGGCAAACAAGAACCTTCTTCAGATTATTGGTTTACCGTTATTCGATTAAACGGAACAGAATTTAGAGGACATTTCAGTTTAAAACGATAAAAAAAAAGTGTCTAAAATTTAGACGCCCTTTTTCTATTTTTTAAAAATTAAAATTGATGCACCTTTTTAGAAATTACTAAAAATGAAACCAGAGATATTAATGCAGCTCCGGTTAAATAAAAACCTACATGGCTCAAACCATACGTACTTGCAAGCCAAATAGCGATCATTGGCGCAAATGCAGCACCAAGGATTCCTGCCATATTAAAAGTCAATGAGGCACCTGAATAACGAACTGTAGTAGGAAATAATTCGGATAAAAAAGTTCCTAACGGTCCATATGTAAAGCCCATCAAAGACATTCCAATGCAGACAAAAGTTGTTACAAGCACAGCATTTCCTGAATTTAGAAAGTAAGAAAAGAAAAATCCAAAAACAGCAATAGCAGATGTGGTTATAATTAATATTTTACGACGTCCAATTTTATCAGCAACCAAAGCAGAAACAGGGATAAAAAATGCAAAAAACAATACTGAAAGCAGTTGAATCAATAAAGCATCTCTTTTGCTAAAACCTAAATCAGAAGTTGCCCAGCTAAGTGTAAAAACAGTCATTAAATAAAAAACCAAAAAGGTCGTAACCGCAGATAAGGTTCCAAAAATCAACTGATTTTTATATGATTTTATTAAGGTTAAAAATGGAATTTTAACTTCTTTTTGTTCTTCTTTAGAATTTTCAAATGCAGGCGTTTCGCTAATTTTTAAACGAATATAAAACCCAACAATTACTAAAAGAGAACTGGCTATAAACGGAATTCTCCAACCATAATCCATAAAAGCTTCGCTGCTCATACTATCCGTTAAAATCAAAAAAGTTCCACCAGAAAGTAACAAACCTATAGGCGCTCCCAATTGCGGGAACATTCCGTACCAGGCGCGTTTATTTGGAGGTGCATTTTCAATTGCTAATAAAACAGCGCCGCCCCATTCGCCTCCTAAACCTACACCCTGACCAAATCGGCATAACATTAATAAAATTGGCGCAGCAATTCCGATGCTGGCGTAACCCGGTAAAAAACCAATTGCTATTGTCGATAATCCCATTGTTAATAAGGCTACAACTAAGGTAACTTTACGTCCGATTTTATCTCCGTAATGTCCAAAAACAGCAGATCCCAAAGGCCTGGCTAAAAAGGCTATAGAAAATGTCGCCAATGATTCCAGTGTAGAATTGGTGCTATTTGCTCCCGGAAAAAATAATTGCGGAAAAACCAATACCGCCGCATTAGCATAAATATAAAAGTCAAAAAATTCGATTGTGGTACCAATTAAGGAACCAAAAAGAACATGTTTTAGAGAATTCTCCTTGCTAGATTTAGTTTTCATGTAAAATAGATATAACTTTTTTGTTTACAAAAATAGAATTTCATTATTAATAATTCAGTTTTACAATAATTAGTTTTCGAACAGTTATACTTTTTAACAAATTCTGTAAATTTTCAATTTAATACATCATTACAATCAAAAAAATTAAAAACTTGATTATAAAGATTTTAAATATAAGAACAAAAATCAAATCATAAGCAATCGTTAAAATCGTTTTTAACTACTTATTTTGATTAAATTTACAGCTATCAAAAATAAATTCCAAAATTATGCCTACCGACTGTATCAGCTACCAAACCTCAGGATATTTTTCTAAGTTAATGCAAGATTATTTAGATCAAAAATCAGAATTAAAACCGCTGTACAATCATTTTCCCACCATAGAAAACTTCGAAAAACAAATAAACGAAAAGCAGGCGAATTTTGATCATGCAAACCGAATTCCATTGGTTGAAACGCTAAAAACGCAATATCAAAACATCGATATTTCGGATTCGACCAAACAAAATATCGAGCTTTTAGCACTTTCAAATACTTTTACGATTACTACAGGACACCAGTTAAATTTATTTAGCGGTCCGTTGTATTTTTTATACAAAATCATCTCGACCATTAATCTTACCAAAGAATTAAAATTAAAATATCCATCTCATAATTTTGTTCCCATTTATTGGATGGCGACCGAAGATCATGATTTTGAAGAGATCAATTATTTTAATTTTAAAGGAAAAAAATTCAGATGGAATAAAGAAAGTACGGGTCCGGTTGGAAGACTTTCAACTGAAGGTTTAGCCGAATTCTTAGAAATTTATGCTGCCGAATTAGGATCAAGTACGAATGCGAATGTTCTTAAAAAGCTTTTTGAAGAAGCGTATTTAAAACATGAAAACCTGGCCGATGCAACTCGTTTTCTGGCCAATAGCTTATTTGCAAATTATGGTCTGGTTATTTTGGATGCCGATGATGCGGATTTAAAACGTGCTTTTATTCCTTTTGTAAAAGAAGAATTAGAGCAGCAAACCTCATTTAAAGCGGTTCAGGAAACAATAGCAAATTTTGGAAATTATACCGTTCAGGTAAATCCGCGTGAAATCAATTTGTTTTATATTGAAAATGATTTAAGAGAAAGAATCGTTTTCGAAAATGATAAATACTTGGTCAACAACACAAAAATCTCCTTTTCAAAAGAAGAAATTCTAAAAGTGTTAGAAAATAATCCAGAGAAATTTAGTCCAAATGTAATTATGCGACCTTTGTATCAGGAAATTATTCTTCCTAATTTATGCTACATTGGCGGAGGCGGAGAAATTGCGTATTGGTTAGAATTAAAATCTTTCTTTGAAGCCGTAAATATTACTTTTCCTATACTTTTGGTTCGAAATTCGGTACTTTTAAATACAGAAAAACAAGCCAAAAAAGCGGACAAATTAGGGTTAAGCTGGTTCGACTTATTTACGAAACCTGATACTTTATTAAATGCTATTACACATAAATTATCAGCTTTTCCTATTGATTTAACGCCTCAAAAAGAAATACTGGAAAATCAATTTAAATACCTTTCCGAATTAGCGCAACAAACCGATAAATCATTTACAGGAGCAGTAAAAGCACAGGAAAAGAAACAATTAAAAGGATTAGAAAACCTTGAAAAACGTTTGCTAAAAGCACAAAAAAGAAAATTAAATGATGAATTACAACGTGTAACCGATTTGCAATTTGAATTATTTCCTAATAAAAGTTTACAGGAACGCCAAACTAATTTTTCAGAATTTTATCTTGAAAAAGGAGAACAATTGATTCCGATTTTAATTCAAAAACTAAAACCTTTAGAAACTAATTTTAATATTATTACAATATAATTGATTATACTTGTGATGTTCAATTAAAACAATAAAGTAATAATCATCAGACTAAATAACCACTTGCTGCTGAAATTATTGCCTCTCTCAAACCAAATAGTAACTTTTAAAAACAAAAACTAACCTATTTACAAATTTTATGACCAGAGAGCGCTTGATATCTTTAGATGTCTTTAGAGGATTAACAATTTTATTAATGACAATTGTTAACAATCCCGGAGATTGGGGACATGTTTATGCACCTTTATTACATTCAGAATGGCATGGCTGCACACCAACCGATTTAGTTTTTCCGTTCTTCATGTTTATTATGGGAGTTGCAGTTCCTTTGGCAATGCCAACCAAAACATGGGACGAAACCACTTTCAATAAAATCCTGATTCGTTCCTTGCGAATGTTTTGTTTGGGAATTTTCTTTAACTTTTTTGCCAAAATACAATTATTCGGACTTGAGGGAATTCCGCTTCTTATAGGTCGTTTAGCCATTACAATTGCAGTTGGTTATGCTTTAATGGGGAATTTTAGTTCTAAAGTCAAAAATATTTTAGCAGTTTCAATACTGTTTATATATCTCTTTTTAGCCTATAGCGGCATCGAAGCCTATCAGGATGTACGTCTTCCGGGCGTTTTGCAACGAATTGCAATTGTGTATTTTATCGTTTCTCTTTTACATTTAAAAACGACTCAAAAAACACAAATTATAACAGGAATCGTTTTATTATTAGGTTATTGGGCAATTATGACTTTAATTCCGGTTCCTGGAATTGGAGCTGCAAATCTTGAAAAAGGTACTAATCTGGCTTCTTGGGTAGACAGCATTTTACTTAAAGGACATATGTATCGCGAAACCATTACGTGGGATCCGGAAGGTATTTTAAGCACAATTCCGTCAATAGTAAACGGAATCATTGGTTTATTGATTGGTCAGGTATTACTTCGTGATATAACTAAAATTCAAAAAGCACAAAAAATGGCCATTGCCGGAGTAGCATTAATTATTGCCGGTTTAATTTGGAATATTGTTTTCCCAATCAATAAATCACTTTGGACAAGCAGTTATACTTTATATACTACTGGTTTAGCCGCAACACTTTTGGCTCTATTGTATTATATAATAGATATTGCAGCATATAAAAAAGGCTTCAAACTTTTTTTAATTTGGGGGGTAAATCCAATGATTGTTTTTTTTACATCTCAGATAATTCCGCAGGTCTTAGTAATGATTCAATTCAAAAATCCACATAATCCGGAAGAACAAATTAATCTCTTAGATTATCTCTATAGTTTTGGAATCGCGCCATTTTTCAGCAATCCAATGATGGCTTCGCTAGCTGGTGCATTAGTTTATGTTGGAATCTGGTCGTTTATTTTGTGGATATTCTACAAAAACAAACTCATTTTCAAAGTTTAAAAATTTCTTTCACCATATAATCATATAAGCTATTATAAGTCTAGGCGTGCAAACTTGTGCGCCTTTATTTTTTATAAAAAAACATTTACTAAAATGAACTTATATAACTTATTTGGTTTAAAAAAACCTTTTATTAGCCAAAACATCAATTTGCACGCTTTTAATTATGAATTTATTAAAATCAATTCATAAAAAAGTCTACTTTTGCACAAAATTAAAAAAACGCAAGAAAATGGCAACAAATAGAACTTTTACAATGATTAAGCCAGATGCTGTAGCTAATGGACACATCGGGAATATCTTAGCAATGATTACTAACGGAGGTTTCAAAATCGTTTCATTAAAATTAACTCAATTAACTGTAGCTGATGCTCAGGCATTTTATGCTGTTCACGCTGCAAGACCTTTCTACGGAGAATTAGTTGAATTCATGTCTCGTGGACCAATTGTTGCTGCAATTTTAGAAAAAGATAACGCGGTAGAAGATTTCAGAACTTTAATTGGAGCTACAAATCCTGCTGAAGCTGCTGAAGGAACTATTCGTAAAGCATACGCAACTTCTATTGGAGAAAATGCAGTTCACGGTTCTGATAGCGACGAAAATGCTGCTATCGAAAGTGCATTCCATTTTGCCGGAAGAGAGCAATTCTAATAATTTATGATTTTAGAGTTCAGTCCCGATAGCAATCGGGATAGACCCCTGAACTTTTGTAAATAAAAAAATCCATTCGCCGCGGCGAATGGATTTTTTTTATTTATTACAAATGATAATTAAAGCTTGTCTGACTTTTTAACAACTTTCTCAATTTTTTCATCAAGATCTTTTAAAAGCTCTTCTAATGCACTTTCACACATAGGTAGTACTTTATCAAGACTTAAAACAGGAACTCCACCTACGATCGTTCCAGTTTTCTTAGAGTTTGCTCCTTCAGAAAAAGCTAATACTTTCTTTCCTGTTTTATCGTATAAAGCCATTCTGGCATAAGCTTTCATTTTTATTGTTCCAGTTCCACCAACGGCGAATCCTTTTACTACAGCAAAATGAATTTCTGTAAATAAAACACCATCAGCTACTTCTTTAAACATTTGCGCAGATGCTTCTTCATTTGCTGAACCGTTCGTACCTTCATAAATATATTTGTATCCTGGATAGTTAATAATGCTACCACTTTCTCCGCCTTCTCTTGCAAATTTAGGAGTAAAAGCAATGTATTCCGGTTTCTGAGTCACTTCAGTTTCAGGAAGTAAATCAAACGGGAATTTTTTAGCATAATCATTAAAAAACGCATTGTGATATTTCTCTAAAATTGGAGAAAGGTTAAAGTTTGGATTGTTTCCTAAATCAGCTATCGCAGCGAGCCCATTTAATCCTAATTCTGAAAGATCGATTGTTTTATCCGTGTAAAACGAAACAACTGCTACTTTTTTCTTTTGTGAATAACTGTTTAAAGCAAATAATACGGTTAAAATAAGTAATACTTTTTTCATTTGTTTTTTAGATTGTTTTTGGTTGTTAAATTATTAAATAATGTATTTTATTTATTAAAAAAATACTTACCGTTCAAATGTATCATAAAAAAAACACTTCTAAAATAGAAGTGCTAATTTTTATTTTTTTTTAATGAAAATTTAATGAATACGTTCGTTTAAATGTCAAACCAGTTTAGCGTAAAACCACGTCCTTTACGACTTCACGTCCTAATTCTTCATTAATCATCTTCACAATTTTAGATTTTCCGTGACTCAATTCTTCTCTTAAAACAGCAGATCCAAGTTCCACATAAAGCGTATTTCCTTTCAAAACCACATTTTTTGTATAAGTATTAACACCATTCCCCATCAATTGCCTCCAAGCCTCTTTTACATCAATCTGATCCATTCCGGGCTGTAATTTATTCACCTGGATTATTTGATGTAAAACATCCCCAATTGTACTTTGATTATTTAGTCTCTTTGCCATCTTTCAATAAATTTATTGGTGCTGCTTTTTTATAATGATATTCTTTATTTTGTTGGTTTTTTACCACTAATTCCTGATCTGAAATCGAAATCAGTTCCTCACTCCATTTTGCGTAATCTGTTTTATAATCCAGAAAAACCTTCTCATCCTTAAACCGAACCGAAACATTTTCAAAAGAATCACTCGTCAAAAAGCTTCCATCAAATTGAGGCATTACTTTCTTTCGAATTCCTTTATTATTCTTGATTTCAAAAAAATCAAAACTCTCGTTCATCCCATAATTCTTTTCCTCACCTTTATCAAAAACAACCTTTTCAATTTCCCAATATCCATTCAATTTTACAATATCTGCGGGTTTAATTTCTTGTTTGCAACTTACAAACAAAAGCGATAAAACCAAAATCATAAAAGTGTTTTTCATATTATATTTATTAAAAATTAATTATTATATTTTGAGCAGATTTGAAGAATAAGGAGCTATTTCCTGCTGTCCTTCCAATCTTTTGTGCCGAACCCCGGCACAAAAGGATTTTCCCTCCCATCAGGGCTAGGGCTCCAGTTTTCAAATGAAATTTCCGTGACACAAAGTTAACTTTATAAAATTCAAAAGAAATAAAAAATTACAAAACCCATTAAACTATTTTGCATATTTTTGGTCAAACCCCAAACCAAAACCAAAAAACCATGACCAGAAACATTTTTAAAATCCTGATTCTCTTATTATGTATAAGCTGTAGCAAAGAAGACAACGATCCAATACCTGCTACTCCAACTCAAAGCATGTATTTCCCTCCGTTAACAGGAAATACTTGGGAAACAACTTCCGTTTCAGACTTAAAATGGAATCAAAATGCAGTTCAGCCACTTTTAGATTACTTAGAACTCAAAAATTCTAAATCATTCATCATTTTAGTCAATGGCCGAATCGTTCTCGAAAACTATTTTAACGGACATTCTGCCACCACAAACTGGTATTGGGCAAGCGCCGGAAAAACATTAACTTCAACAATGACCGGAATTGCGCAACAGGAAAATCTATTAAATATAAACAATAAAGTTTCTAAATATTTAGGAACGGGCTGGACGAGCGAAACTCTCGCTAAAGAAAACTTAATTACCTGCAAACATTTACTTACCATGACATCCGGTCTTGACGACACCACAGATGATGTAGATCCGGCAAGTTTAATTTATAAAGCCGATGCCGGTACACGTTGGGCATACCACAATGTATATGTAAAATTGCAGGATGTGGTCGCAAAAGCAAGCGGACAAACCTGGGAGAATTATTTCAATGCTAAATTAAGAGATAAAATTGGCATGAATGGCAATTGGGTACAACTTGGCGTAAATAGTGTTTATACCAGCACAACAAGAAGTATGGCGCGTTTTGGACTTTTAATGCTCAATAAAGGAAAATGGGATAATACTCAAATCTTAAACGAAACTTATTTTGCTGAAGCAACTAATACTTCGCAAAACATCAATTTAGGATATGGTTATTTATGGTGGCTAAACGGAAAAGCAAATTATCATTTACCACAATCTCAATTAACTTTCCCTGGAAGTGTGATTCCAACTGCACCAAATGATATGTTCATGGCCTTAGGGAAAAACGATCAAAAAATATATGTTATACCAAGCAAAAACATGGTCATTATCAGAATGGGCGATGCTGCTGACGAAGTCAACTTAGCGTTATCTGATTTTGATGAAACCTTATGGGATAAAATTAGTGCTTTGTATCAATAATCGTCTTGTTAAAAAGTTTTTTTTAACCAATAAGTATTCTCAATTATCTCGGAGGAATTAAATATCAGTAGCAAAAAAAAAAGCGATTCATACATTTTGTCCCGTTTAGGGACTAAATATTATCATAAAATCAATTTCAAGGGAAAAAGATATTATCGCTTAGTTTTAAGTCTTTTTAAGATTCCCATAAAGAAGAAAACCAATCCTAAAACCAATAAAACGTAGTAAAAAGATAAACTTTTGTCTCTTAATACATTTGCTAAAACAAAACAAATAACGCTTCCGAAATAAAAAGTAAGAGGCGTTATATTTTTTAAAGAAGAAAAACTCATTATTATTTAAAAAGGATTATTTAAAAAAACTATCTACAAATTCATATTTATTAAACACCTGCAAATCCTCAATTCCTTCGCCAACACCAATATATTTTACAGGAATTTGAAATTGATCTGAAATACCAATTACAACTCCGCCTTTTGCAGTTCCGTCTAATTTTGTTACAGCAAGAGAAGTTACTTCTGTAGCAGCCGTAAATTGTTTTGCTTGCTCAAATGCATTTTGACCTGTAGAACCATCTAAAACCAAAAGTACATCGTGAGGAGCATCGGCAACGACTTTCTGCATCACGCGTTTTACTTTCGTAAGCTCATTCATCAAATTGATTTTGTTGTGCAAACGTCCGGCAGTATCAATAATAACGATATCAGCATTTTGAGCAACGGCTGATTGTAAGGTATCAAACGCAACAGAAGCTGGATCACTCCCCATGTTTTGTCTTACGATTGGCACGCCTACACGATCTGCCCAAACTTGCAATTGATCTATTGCAGCGGCACGAAAAGTATCAGCAGCACCCAAAACGACATTATAACCTGCTTTTTTAAACTGATATGCCAGTTTACCAATCGTAGTAGTTTTACCAACTCCGTTGACACCAACTACCATTAAAACGTATGGTTTTTTATCTTTCGGGATATCGAATTCAGTTGCTTCTCCTCTATTGGTTTCAGATAATAAGGCACCAATTTCTTCGCGAAGAATTTGGTTTAATTCATCTGTACCTAAATATTTATCTTCGGCAACACGTTTTTCGATTCTTGAAATTACTTTTAATGTTGTATCTACACCAACATCTGAAGCTACCAGAATTTCTTCAAGATCATCTAAAACATCGTCATCGACTTTAGATTTTCCTGCAACCGCTTTGCTTAACTTTGAGAAAAAAGTAGTTTTTGATTTTTCAAGACCTTTGTCTAAAGTCTCTTTTTTATCAGTAGAGAATAATTTTTTAAAAAAACTCATTATATTATTAGATTATTAGATTGTTAGACTTCTGGATTTTTAGACAATCTGAAGTCTGAAAGCTTAAAAAAGGCAATTTATTTTTAAAATAATTCCGACTATTATTACAAATCTATTTCTTCTAAAGTTAAGAATAAAAGATTGAAGTGGAAAGCGGAAATGTAAGTTTAAAAAACCAATTATTGGGCTTCTCTAAATTTTAGACAAATATAAAAATAAAAAAGCTACTTTCGGACTGAAAGTAGCTTTTCTATATGATGTGTTTGTTATTATTTCTTTTTCAAGAAAGTATCAACTTCTTCAGGAGCCATAATAGATTCTACGAATGTATATGCACCAGTTTTAGGAGATTTTACCATTTTGATGGCTTTTGATAATCTCTTAGAAGATGTTTGTAACGATGCTACGGTTTTCTTTGCCATGATTCAAATGTTATTTGAAGTTTTTTATAAAACTCTAATGGCAAAACCACCATTTAAGATTTACAAAAATCTCTAATTATTACTTAATTTCTTTGTGAACAGTTACGCGTTTCAAGATTGGATTAAATTTTTTAATCTCTAATCTGTCTGGAGTATTTTTTTTGTTCTTTGTTGTAATGTATCTAGAAGTTCCTGGAACACCAGAAGTCTTGTGCTCAGTACATTCTAAAATTACCTGGATTCTATTACCTTTCTTTGCCATCTTGCTATATATTTATTTAGGAAAAGATTATTTGATAAATCCTTCTGACTGTGCTTTTTTCAAAACAGCAGTGATTCCATTTTTATTAATTGTTTTTATCGTAGATGCTGCTACTCTAAGAGTAATCCATCTATCTTCTTCTGGAAGATAAAAACGCTTTTTAACTAAGTTTACAGAAAATTTTCTCTTAGTTTTGTTCATAGCGTGAGAAACGTTATTTCCTACCATCGCTCTTTTACCTGTAAGGTCACAAACTCTTGACATTATACTTATCTTTTATCGTTATTCAAAATCAGGGTGCAAAGAAAAGAAAAATAAACGATTGAAACAAAAAATTACAACACATTTTTTAAAATTTCTTTCTGTAATATTTCTAAACTCTTAATCACAGCTCTATCTATCACTTTTTCACGTGGTTGACCAAAATTAAATTCTTCCACAATTATACCATTTGGAGTAGCCAAAGCGATAAAAACAGCTCCAATTTCAGCATCTGAGTCCCCTTTTGTGGGTCCGGCATTACCAGTTGTGGCAATTGCGTAGTCTGTTTTAAGTATCTCTTTCACATTCAAAGCCATAGCCGATGCAACCTCTGCACTAACTACTGAAAATTGATCGACTAAATCCTGCGAGATACCGAGAACATTAACCTTCGCCTCTGTTGCGTATGAAACTATACTGCCTCTGAAGTAATTAGATGCTCCGGGAACTGCTGATAAAACCGATGCTATTTTTCCTCCTGTAAAACTCTCAGCTGTTGAAATTGTTTTATTTTGTTTGGTTAGAATTTTTCCAACAACAGATTCTATTGTTTCACTTTCTTCATAACCTACTATAATATCATGAATTATAGCATCTAATGATTTTACATTTTCCTCGATTGCTTTTTCTAAAACTTCTTTGTCTGTTCCTCTGGCCGACAAACGCAAACGCACTCTGCCGGGATTTGGCAAATAAGCTAACTTAATAAATTGAGGCAAATTATTTTCCCAATCTTCAATACGTTCTGCTACTAAGCTCTCGCCTTGTCCGTAGGTTAAAATGGTTTTATGAATAATATATGGGCGTTTGTATTCACGAACTATTTTAGGAATAATCTCTTCTTCGACTAAATATTTCATCTCATAAGGAACTCCCGGAAGCGATACAAATACTGTATTTTCTTTTTTCATCCACATTCCCGGCGCAGTTCCCATTTTATTATGCAAAACAGTACATTTTGACGGAACTAAAGCCTGATCTTTATTTAATTGTGAAATTGGTCGTTTATAAAATCCTTCGATTAATTCAGTCACGTGAGCCAGAACTTCGGGATTTACAACTAACTCGTCATCAAAATAATCACAGAATGTTTTTTTGGTAACATCATCTTTTGTGGGTCCCAAACCTCCTGTCACAATTACAACATCAACCTTGTTTTGCAGTTGGGCAAAAGTGTCTAAAATATGTGTTTTATCGTCGCTTATCGAAATCATTTCATTGATTTCAACTCCAATCCGGTCGAGAGATTTGGCTATAAAACCAGAGTTTGTATCTACAATTTGACCTATTAAAATCTCGTCTCCAATAGTGATAATTGTTGCTTTCATAGCTGTAGAATATTTTTACTTACAATAATGTAAGTTATTATTATAAAGAAGGTTGTGAATTACCGATTTGCGTGAGGGGTAGAAACGGCATCCTTTTGTGACAAAAGAAACGTCTGTTTTAACAAAAAAATTGCCGGAACAAAAGATATAGTGAATGACCCGACCCTGTTTTTGACCTAAATTTAAAAAGGGCAAAAACAGGGGCACGCCCAAATTTTACAAATCAAAATCTTTTTTGATTTCCTTAATCGCATCTTTTATCTGTATTTTAATACTTTTAAAAGTTTCGATGATTTCTTTTTTCTTGCCTTCTGCCTTTGTCCAGGCTTCGACTTGCAGAATTTCTTCAAAAGCAACATTTAAACCCATTAAATCTAATGTAGGTTTTATTTTGTGCGCGTAAGAATAGGCGTATTTATGGTCCTTTTTTTTGATTCCTTCTTTGATTTGTTTTAAATCTTCGGGAACTTCGGTAACAAATAATTTTAGAATTTCGTTTACAAATTCAGGGTCGTTATCTGAAAGTGCATATACTTTTGAAAGGTTATATTTTAAAGCCATTATTTTACTTGTATTCTAAATAGTTTTTTATCTTCTAAAAAGCCTTCTAAAACGTCATTTGGCTTAACTGCCGCAACTCCTTCCGGCGTTCCTGTAAAAATAATATCTCCAATTTTTAATGTAAAATATTGCGATACATAAGAAATTAGTTCATCAATTTTCCAAAGCATAAAGCTTGTATTGCCTTTTTGAACCGTTTTAGAATTGTTTGTCAACTCAAATGTAAGATTTTCCATAGAAACAAATTCGCTTTTTGGCAAAAAATCTCCAATAACTGCCGAACCATCAAAGGCTTTTGCCTTCTCCCAAGGCAATCCTTTTGCTTTTAATTTATCTTGTAAATCTCTGGCAGTAAAATCAATACCTACACTTATTTCATCATAATACTTATGCGCAAATTTAGGTTCTATATACTTTCCTACTTTATTGATTTTAACAATTATTTCAATTTCGTGATGAATCTCTTCAGAAAATTCAGGGATTACGAACGGATGCTGCTTCAACAAAACTGCCGAATCCGGTTTCATAAAAACCACTGGCTCATCCGGGCGTTCGTTTTTTAACTCTTCAATATGATTGGTATAATTTCTACCGATGCAAATAATCTTCATTTCTTTATAAGTTACTAAGATCCTAAATACTAACACTCTAAGAAAATATGCACAAAACTTAGCATCTTAGAACCTTAGCAAATTACGAGCTTATTTCGTATTTAACTTTCTTAATTTAATTGCCGTTAAAACCTTTTTGGTATATAATGGAAAATCAGCGTTTTGAATCCAGCTGAAATATCCTGGTTCAGTTTCCAGGATTTTATTGACTTTGGCGCCTTTATGTTTTCCAAAGGTAAATACCTCTTCGTTGTCTTTATCAAAAGCAATCATTCCTGCAAAATCAGCTATTTTTTTACGGGTTGTAAATTCAGATAATGACTTCATATCATTTTCTAATTCCGGATAACGATCTAATTGTGCTTTCAAAATTTCGTAGGTTGCCATAGTATCTGCTTCTGCAGAATGGGCATTTTCCAAACTTTTTCCACAATAAAATTTCAGTGCCGCACTCAAAGTTCGTTCTTCCATTTTATGAAAAATAGTCTGTACATCTACAGAAACTTTATTTTTCATATCAAAATCAACTCCTGCACGCAGCAATTCTTCTGCCAGCAAGGGAATATCGAAACGATCAGAATTAAATCCGCCCAAATCACTATCCTTAATCATATTATGAACTTGCGGCGCCAGTTCTGCAAAAGTAGGCTCGTTTGCTACTTTTTCGTCTGTGATACCGTGAACAGCCGTTGTTTGTGGAGGAATTGGAATCGTAGGATTCACTAACCAGGTTTTACTTTCTTTATTTCCGTTTGGAAAAACTTTTAATATCGAAATTTCTACTATTCGATCTTTACCGATATCAATTCCGGTTGTTTCAAGATCAAAAAAGCAGATTGGTTTGTTGAGTTTGAGTTCCATTTTTAATTTTTATAAGATTACAAATGTAATTTTTAAAGCCGAATTTTCTCCTTTATTCGTGACTTTTTTAAACAAAATTAGCTTCAATTTTTCCTTTTTAACTTTTAAAATCGTTGTCAAAGAAAGCTCCACTTCGTTTTCTTAACCTTTTCTTACAAACAAAAAACCCGGAAAACTTTTAAAATTTCCCGGGTTTGAATTTATTTTTACACTATTTAGAAATCTCTGTCTACATCAAAAGCTTCTAAATATTCTGCTACTCTTTTTACAAAACTTCCGCCTAAAGCTCCATCTACAACTCTGTGATCGTAAGAGTGTGATAAGAACATTTTTTGACGAATTCCGATAAAATCACCTTCCGTAGTTTCGATAACTGCCGGCACTTTACGAATTGCGCCAAGAGCAAGAATTCCTACTTGTGGCTGATTGATAATTGGCGTTCCAAAAACACTTCCAAAAGTTCCCACATTCGTAACCGTATAAGTTCCGCCTTGTGTATCGTCTGGTTTTAGTTTTCCGGCTTTTGCACGATTACCTAAATCGTTAACCGCTTTTGCCATTCCAACAAGATTTAATTGATCTGCATTTTTAATTACAGGAACAATTAAATTTCCGTTTGGTAAAGCCGCAGCCATTCCTAGGTTTATATTTTTCTTTTTGATGATATATTCGCCATCAACAGAAATATTCATTCCAGGAAAATCCTTTAATGCTTTTGCAACCGCTTCCATCATAATTGGCGTAAAAGTCAACTTCTCACCTTCTCTTTTCTCGAAAGCAGTTTTTACTTTTTCTCTCCATTTTACAATGTTGGTAACATCAACTTCAATAAACGATTGTACGTGAGCCGAAGTTTGTACAGAAGCAACCATGTATCCCGAAATTAGTTTACGCATTCTGTCCATTTCGATGATTTCGTCACCGCCATTTACAGAAACCGGAACTGCCTGCTGGCTTTTTTGAACTACTGGCTCTACTGTTTTAGGAGCAACCTGAGTTACAGTCGCAGTTTCCGTTACAGTCTCAGCTTTTGGAGTTTCCACTTTTGGAGTTACAGCACCAGATTTACGGTCTTCAATATATTTTAAAATATCTTCTTTCGTTACTCGGCCATCTTTTCCTGAACCGCCAATACTGTCTAATTCAGCAATAGAAATACCTTCTTCTTTTGCAATATTTTTTACTAAAGGAGAAAAGAACTTATCTGATCCTGAAAAATCTTGCGGAGCTGCAATTGTTTCTTTAGCAACGTCAATTGTTTTTTCAATTTCAGCAACTTCTGCAGGAGCAACTTCTTCAGCTTTTACAGTTGAAGCGCCACCTTCAGTCTCAATAATCGCAATGGTTTGTCCTACCTGAACTAAATCATCTTTGCCAAATAATTGTTCAACTAAAATTCCTGATACTTCGCTTGGCACTTCACTATCAACTTTATCAGTTGCAATTTCCAGTACAGCTTCATCAGCTTCAATTTTGTCTCCAACTTCTTTCAACCAATTTGTTATAGTTGCTTCAGCGACACTTTCTCCCATTTTAGGAAGCTTTAATTCAAATCTTGCCATATTGTTAACCTCAAGGGTGATTTTGATTTTCCGATTGCGAAATTACTGAATATTTTAAATATAAATTACATTTAATATAATTTTTTACTCGATTTTTACAATTTGCCCCCTGTCATTTCTGGAATCGCTTCCAATAATAAAATTGGCGTTTTTAGGGAAAATCTTAAAAGTAATGTTCTTATCTTTAAGAGATTCTATGATTTTGATACATTTTTTGAACGAAACATACTGATTATCCAAAATAATCTCAATCCTTTTACCCTTAAAAATCAGGGACGAATTTACCATTTTTTCTTTTTTGAAATCTAAAAACAGCACTTTATTTTTTAAAATAAAAGGTAATTTTTCAGACAAAAATTTATTTGAGGAATAAAAAATATAACTTTCGGGTAAAGGTTTTGGTTTAGGTTTTCCCTGAAACATTTTCACAAATGAAAAAAGCCAGGTTCCAATTTGAATAAAAAATGTAAAAAACAAGGATTTCTTAAAATGCTTTTGATAGAAAAAATTCATTGCTTCCTGAAAACGCTTCATGTATTTTTCGTCCTTTATTGTACTTTCACCTTTATAATGCAAAACGGTAGTTTCGTGAAAATAATAATTTGATTTCTGTTTCTGCAATGCGCGATATGACAAATCAATATCATCAGCATACATAAAGCAGTTTTCATCAAAACCTTGTAATTCAAGATATAAATCCCGCTTCATGAACATAAAAGCGCCGACTAGAATATCAACTTTTCCGGTTTCATTCATGTCTAAATACTGCGCATAATATTGATTGAAAAATTTAGATTTTGGAAAAATCTTATACAATCCAAAAATCTTTGTAAAAGCAACCCATGGCGTTGGAACTCCTCGTTTGCTCTCTGGCAGAAAATTTCCTGTTCCGTCAATTAATTTACAGCCAATTATTCCCAAATCGATTTGCCTTTCGGCGAAAGCCAAAATCTTTTTAAAGGTATTTTCAGCAACTACTGTATCCGGATTTAAAATACAAATATATTTTCCGCGAGCTTGATCAACTCCAATATTATTTCCTTTAGGAAAACCAAAATTGGCTGTATTCTGAATCAGTTTTATAGTTGGAAATTTATTTTGCATCATTAAACAACTATCATCTGCTGAATTATTATCGACGACAATAATTTCAGCATCAAGAGACAAAATTGCTTCCTGAACACTTAAAACGCATTGTTCCAAGAAGTAACGCACATTATAATTAAGAATAATTACTGATAATTGCATGAAAAGGATTTACTGAATTTTTCTGGAAAGTTAGAAATTTTCCGATAATCCCAACCGTAAAGACCAATCGTTTTTACTGATCCCATAATCCAGAGCCAAATTACTATTGTTTTTCTTATTCCATTTAATTCGAATTCCGGTTCCAACAGCGGGATGCCATTTATCAAACTGATAGGTATCTAACTTTGAAACTGATGAAATATTCCCAAAAAATACGGCACCAAAAAAGCCGTTTCTGGTAATATCAGTTCTATATTCTGTTTCAAAATAAATTAGTGCATTACTTCGGTATCGGTTTTTGGTAAAACCACGCCCTGTCCTTCCATCACGATCCCAGCCAATACTTGGCAAATCAAGATAATGCGGTTTACCTCCAAAAGTAGACCAATAAAAAGCACGTGAAGCCCAAACTCTATGTTTGTATTTACTAAAAGAGTGGTATTTTCGAGCATCAACATACAAAGATTGCCATTTATTTCCTTGCACTCCACTTGTATTTATTCTCAAATCGGTTTCAATATAAAGTCCTTGTTCCGGATTAACGGTATTTTTTCTGGAATCATACAAACCTTGAAAAGCATATCCGAATGAGGTTTCATCCGAAAAATCACCATTCATATATTTCACATAATCAGTTGGTTCATCGATATCTGATTCTTCCGATATATTTTTATAATTATCAAATAATAAACCCACACCTAATCGAAAATCACCAATAACTTTTCGGGTAACAAATTGGTAAAAACGCCATTGTTGATAATCTAAAGTCGACATTTCTTCTTTTGTATTATGATCTCCTAATCCGTAAGTAAGCTGCGGATAAATTAAGTAGCGGTAATCTCCAATAAAATTCCATTTATTTTCTTTGGTGTATATATAGGACTGAATTGGAAAAACATATTGGTTGCTAAAACTAAAATAAGGCGAAAAAGTAATCTGCGACATATTGGTCGCTTCATGATCTTCGCCTAAATAAAAAGTGGTCAAAAAAGAAACCACAAGTCCGTTTTGTGAATTTGCACCAGAAGGAGCCGGTAATAAAGAAAAAGCCAGCTTTTTATCGCTTCGGCTTATTGAATCGTTCTTTTTGAAAAGCTTATATAAAACATCCAAAATATCCTTTTCATGATTGTTCGTAATGGTATCATTTTGTGAATAACAAAATGAACTTAGAAAAAAGAAAAATAAAACAATTAGAAATTTTATACTTTTCATTTTGTAAGGTTTTCAGAAACAACTTCTTACAAATTTAAAATTTTATTTATAACTGAAGTCGATTTTAGAAATAATAAAAAAAAAAGAAAATCATAACCAATTCTAAAAAAGCATATTTTTGATTTTGAATAAAAATTTCATTTACATGAAAACCAAAATATTGATTCAGATTAGATCATTACTTTTTAAAATAACGATTGGAATTTTCATTTTTAGTTTTATTTCTTTTGAAAAAATATTGGATTCGAACAGAAATTTAGTCAAAACATCAAATTGGTATATTGCAGGTCCGGTTTTAGAAAGTCAGAAAACAATTAATCGTATTCGTCAGGAAAAAGGCATCATTAAGGCAACCGCAAAAGATAATCCTGTTGGCGAAATTGAATTGAATGTTTTGATTACATCTTCGGATTCAAATGATGGCGTTCCGACAAATTTATTTGATAGTTCAAAATATGTGAGTATAACTTATAAATCATCTCATTTAATAAAATTACAAGCACGAGAAGGAAATCAGGAAGGAACGGGTTGTGTGCATGGTGGCTCGCATCCGAGAGTTGATTTACAGCCTTCGCCAAAAAGATTCACAACTATTAAAATTCCGTGGTCAGATTTTAAACAAGACGGATTGCCTAACGGAAAACTTTTGAACATTCATAATCTTTGTAAATTCAATTTTGTGAATTACAATCCAGTTTCGGGAGCATTTTTAGAAATAAAATCAGTTATCGTTCAAATATAAAAAACATGAAAACAAGACTTTTTCTTTTACTTTTAATTTCAATATGCTGTTCAAATTTCGGCTTTAGCCAAAAAAAATCTATTTTTCCAAAAATTGATATTAATGGAGTTTGGGAAGATATTAATCCCGGTGTTCAGAATGCAGTTGCAATTATATCTGAGCAAAACGGAAAAGTTATTTTCTCACATTATCTGGAATGGAAAGGTCAAAAATTTGTAGAAAGCGGCATCGGAAAAAGAAATGGAAACACGATCATTTATAGCGTAAATGTTACGTTGCCAATTGAAGGTTGGGCAACCGCGGGAACGCATACTTTAACATTATCCGAAGATGGAAATACATTGGAAGGAACTTTTATAGATAATAAAAAAAGAAACGGACCAATTTCTTTCAAACGTGTTAGATAAAATTGTTTCACGTTTCACGTTTCAAGTTTTGTGTGAAACTTGAAACCTGAAACTTTTCAACCCTTTTATAAGTGTAATTGAATCTTATATTTATTACATAATTTCATTACAAACAACATAATTGTTGAGAATATAAGCGACCAGATAATTCCCGGAACTCCTTCTCGGAAATACCCCGGAATAATATGAATTTGAAAAGCTTTACAGAAATAATAAATTACGCCCGGTAAAATATAAATCAATAACGGATTTGCAGCTGCAGGCATGAAGAAGTTACTCCATTTGGTTTGTTTTTTGATTTCCATCAACCAATAAAGAAAGTAAAATAAAACGGTACATATTGCTGCCGAAAACATAGTCCATGAAGGAGTGCCTTTTATTTTTGAAATCCCATAATAAGGGCGAAGTACATAAGCTGTTATAAAAAAGAGAATCGCAAAACCAATTACAGGCCAATTAATTTTAGCATCTACCTTTCGATCAAAAAACAGCAATGAAATAATTACTCCGGCACTCACTAATGATGCATGAGTTAGGTGTCCGGCTATAAAATTTAACCAAGAGGTTTGTTGTATTATTGATCCTTCTGTCAAATTAGCTGAATTTGCTATAACGCAGACAGCCAAAAAAGCAATCATTGCCCATAGTTTTCCTGAAACCAGCCAATAATAAATTACTGTAATAAGGTATGCCCAACCTATTAAGCCCAGAATTCCCCACCATTTTGGCGTCATCCCAATTTCTCCGGTATCTTCCTGAACATATAAAAAATATAGTGCAACCAAAACCAGCATTCCGCCATATTGAAATATGTTTTTTAACCAAATCGGAAAATCTTTATCATATTTATTCCAAATCGGAATTGGCATTGCATAAGCTAAAAGTCCCCAAAACACAGGTTCGATCATCATTTTTGATGCATCATAACCGTATTCTGCATTGACCATAAAAACACCAATAATAATTAAAGCCAGTGCTCTTTTTAAAGTATGTGTCCAAATCGTTTTAAAACTATCACCTTTTAATAAACGGGCATTAAAGGCAAAAGGAACTGACATACCAACAATGAACAAGAAAGCTGGAAAAACTACATCGACAAATGTCATTGCATCAGCATCTGCAGGCATGTGCTTCATCCATTGTGGTACATTTTTGATACTTGCAAGTTCATTTACAAAAATCATTACAAAAATGGTAATTCCGCGCAAAGCATCTATCGAAATAATTCTTTGATTATATAAATTTTCTTTAATTTTCATAAATTCTTACAGTATTGATAATAACAAATATAAACTAATAGAAGAAATCTCAAATTAGGTTTCTATAACAATTTCGTCATAAATCGTTTTAAATAAAATTCTTCGCTGTCAATTACTGAAAATCTTTACAATTTCTTTACTTTTGCACCCATGTTATCATTCTTAAAATCAAAGCCGTATTTAAAAGACCTCCTATCTGGGAATTATATTGATATTCATTCACATTTATTACCTGGAATTGATGATGGGGCAAAAACAATTAAGGACACTATAAAACTTGCAAAAGCTTTTCAGGAAATAGGAGTCTCCCAATTCACTACAACACCACATATTAGTCATTATATTTGGAATAATTCCCCTCAGGTTATTATTGACAATCATAAAGAAACTAAACTTTTAGTAGAAGAAAACAATATCCAAATTCCTTTTCAGGCTGCTGCCGAATATTTCATGGATGACTGGTTTGAAAATCATTTTCAAAACGAGAAGCTTCTTACTCTAAAAGATAATTATGTATTGGTAGAAATGTCATACATGAATGCACCTGTACAACTTTATAAAATACTTTTTGATCTACAAGTTGCGGGTTATATTCCGGTTTTAGCTCATCCTGAAAGGTATTTATTTTACCATAAAAAATTTGATGAATATGCAAAACTAAAAAAAGCCGGTTGCTTATTTCAGCTGAATTTATTAGCAACTGTTGGCTATTATGGCAACGAAATAACTAAAATTGCTGAAGAGCTATTAAAAAAAGGAATGTATGATTTTGTTGGGACTGATGTGCATCATGACAATCATATCGCATCATTTAATCAGAAAATAAAAATTGAGAGTTTAAATCCTTTAAAAGAAATTATCGCCAACAATCAATTTTTCAAATTTTAATTAAAGAAAATAATTATCAGTTAAATTCATAAAGTATAATAAACAAAAAGCGGTTCAAATATTTGAACCGCTTTTTTGTTTATTGATGTATTCTATCTTATTAAGAGAAAATTTTCTTGTACCAAGGTTTCTTCTCTACTCTTACACCATAACCATAACCATAGCCATAACCTTTTGTAGAGTCGGTATCATTAAGAACGATACACATATTTGGTAATTTCTTTTCTTTATAAAAAGTATTTGCAATATTCAGCATTCGTTTCTCTAAAACATTAGCACGCATTACATACACAAAAGTATCTGCATTTTTAGCAATTAATAAAGTATCTGTAACCAAACTAACAGGAGCTGTATCTACAATAATATAATCATATTCCTTTTTAAGCTCAGCAAAAAGCTGATCTACTTTTTTACCCATCAACAATTCTGCAGGATTAGGAGGAATTACACCTGAAGGAAGAATAAAGAAATTCTCATATCCTTGATGCTTAATAATGTAATCCTGAACATTTTTATCATTTGCAGACAGATAATTGGTCAAACCTAAACTTGGTACGTCAATATACTCACCAAATTTTGGATTTCTAATATCCGCTCCAATTAACAATACTCTTCTTCCTGATAAAGCAAAAGTAGCTGCTAAATTCACAGATATAAAAGTTTTCCCTTCTGATGGAAAAGTAGAGGTTACAAATATAGTTTTCGCAATTCCTTCCGGAACCTTATTAAGCATAAACTCCAGATTCGTCCTTACAATACGTATTGCTTCGGCCGAGCTTGTCCTGCTTTCTGACTTAATCAATTCAGCAATATCATCAGAAGTTGGAACGTCACCAATAAATGGTATTTGTGTTTTTCCTTCTAAATCTAATTTACTCTTAATTTTGGTATCTAATAAGTCATCGGCATATATTATTCCAAAAGGAATTAACAGACCTAAAAGCATTCCTGCTAAATAGATGATTTTTTTCTTTGGACTTACAGGATATTTTTCTGCCTTAGCGACATCTATTACTCGAGCATTTGGTTCAGTCGCGGCAAGCGAAATAGCAGTCTCTTCTCTTTTTTGTAATAAATATAGGTATAATTCTTCTTTTACTTTTTGTTGCCTGGCAATTACCCTAAATTGGCGCTCTTGAACAGGAATCTTACCAATTTTTGAATTTAAAATTCCTTCTTGACTTTTTAAGTCTCTATTTTGAATTTGTAAATTAGATTGCATACGTTTCAAACTCGTAGCAACATTATATTTTAAAGAAGATATTTGCTGATCTAATTTTATTACGGATGGATTTTCAGTTGTTGCAGATTTCAAAATTCTATTACGATCTAAAACCAACTGATTATAAGAACTAATTAATCCACTGGCATCACCATTCTCAGTAATCATATTTGTTGGCAATAAATCGGAATTAGTGCTTTTTTTAATAAAATCTAATAAAGAAGAAACAACATTTAATTGAATTTCAGCTTCTACTCCTTTTTTATCATATTCATTTGATCCTTCAATAAAAAGCTTTGCCTCAGATTCAATGTCAGTTAACTTATTTAGCCTTTTAAAACTTTCTACGTCTTGCTCTACTCCATCCAATTCCTGTGCAATTAAACCCAATCTACCAGCAATAAACTTCGAAGTATTTTCAGAAATAAAATTTTTATCTTCTGCAGCATTTTCGTTATAAATTTGAATCATATTATCTAAGAATGCCTCAGCTTTCTTAGACACTTGATCAGAAATTGAAATACTAACTACACTACTTGTTTTACTTATTGGTTCAACTTTCAACCTATTTCTAAAACTTTCAGTAAGATCATCCAAAGGGCTAATTAAGATCCGAATAGTTTTAAATCTATCAGAATGATTTTTTTCATAATAATCCGTTTTACTAACAATTAGCACCCCTAAATGCGTTCCGATTTTCTCACCATATCTAAACTGTTTTTTAGATGTAAGTATAACATTATCCTTTTCATCTTCAGTTTCATTAGTTAACTCAAAAGTATTACTATTTAAAAGTTTACAATTAAAAATGACTTTAGAATCATTATATAAATCAGTTTTATTAATAAAATGAATATTAATTGGAGCTTCAGCATAAATATCACGATCTACAACTTTTCCTTCAACTAATAAAGTTGCATTTAAATTTAATTTATCAATTGTACTTTCAACTAAAGTTCTTGACTTTAAAATTTCAATCTCATTATCAACATTACTCTTCATACTTCCTCCTATACCTAAATCAGCAAAAGCAGATAGCTCTGAAAGCATTCCTCCCTTTTTCTCATCTTTAACGAGTATAGTTGTGGTTGCTTGATAACTTGGAGTAGTGTACCTCAAATACAAAAAAGCTCCCATTAAGCAAATTACAATACTCAGTAAAAACCAACGCCAGTGAATTAAATATTTATGTAATTGTTCTCTAATATTAACGTTTTCAATTTCGTCTTCAACAATATCATTATAAAAATCTAGTTTTTGCATTTCGTTATTTTAATTTTATTTAAAGATTAGAACAGAAAGCGACACTAATATAGAGACCGCTGATATTATCACAGAAGTATTTGGACCAACGGCAGATGAATTAACTCTTGTTTTATTTGGTTCTACATACACCACATCATTTTGAGCTAAATAATAAAAAGGTGAATTAATAAAGTCTGACTTTGTAATGTCAACTCTGTTATAAGATTTTACCCCATTAACTTCTCGAATTATCAAAATATTATCTCTTTTTCCATATATAGTTAAATCCTTTGCCATACTTAGAGCTTCAATTAAAGTAATTCTCTCTGAAACAATTGGATATGTCCCAGGTAGATTTACTTCGCCTTGTAAGGAAACTTTAAAATTCATAATTCGAATGTTTATAATTGGATTTTTTATATAAACCTCAATTTTTGCTTTGAGAGATTTTAATAGCTCTGAACGAGTTAAACCTCCTACTTGCAATTTTCCTAAAACGGGAAAATCTATCATTCCATTTCTATCAACTAAATAAGATTGCATTGTTTGTTGACCAGTCATCAATTCAGGTTTAGATGAATTAGGAATTACAATTGATGATAAATTAAAAGGAATTGCTATTTCCGGGTCTTCAGCTGATACTATTATCATTAACAAATCATCGGGTTGAATTTTAATTTCGTATGAATTAGCATTTTGCTGCAATGATGTATTATCAATATTTTGATAATACACTATATTTTGTTTAGAAGCACAAGAAAAAAATAAAAACACTAGCGATAAAAAGCTAATTGTTTTTATAAAAAAGGAAGATTTCAATTTCATTAGATATACAATTTTACTAAGCAAATATAGGAATTTAAAAAAAATTAAGCTAAAAGAGAATTACTATATTATTGCGTAGATTATTTCAAATATTTATAGATTATGGTAATTATAAAACAAGAATAGGAAGAAACTGAATCAATAAGCGTTTTCTTCTCCTTTAAAAACATTAATAACGGTTTTAACAATAATTTTGACATCTAATAATAAGCTCCAATTTTCAATATACCAAATATCATATTCAACTCTATTTTCCATATCAATTAATTCTTTTGTTTCGCCACGATAACCATTTACCTGAGCCCATCCAGTAATACCTGGTTTAGCATATTGACGAACCAAATAATTATTAATTAGTTCACTATACTGTTTAGTATGATTTACCATATGTGGTCTTGGGCCAACTACTGACATGTCACCATAAAAGACGTTAAAAAACTGAGGTAATTCATCAATACTAGTTTTCCTAATAAAAGCGCCAAACCTTGTTACACGATTATCTCCTTTTCTAGCTTGTTTATTATCTGCAGATCCATTAAGACGCATACTTCTAAATTTAAGACACTTAAAATTTTTATTATCTCGTCCCGAGCGTTCTTGTTGAAAAAAAACGGGACCAGGAGATTCTATTTTAATAATCAACATTACTATTGGGAATAACCAAGGAAATATTAATAAAATAACTCCAAAAGAGAAACAAATATCAAATGCTTTTTTAAGAAGTCTATTTACAGTAAATTCTAAAGGCTCAGGTCTAAACATCAATACCGGAGTATTATCATAAAATGAAATTTCAACTTTGCTAGATTTAGTGTACAATTGAAAATCAGGAATAAATTTAATTCGCACCATATGATGCTCACAAATTTGTATTAAATTATTAATTACTGAGATGTTATCAATATGCAATGCCACATACATTTCATCGACCTCCTTATTAATTATAAAATCTTCAACACTATCAAAACCACCTAATACGGGAGATGAAATAAAAGCAAAAGGATCTACTCTTTCATCAAAAAAACCTAAAAAACGGTATCCATATGTAAGGTCTTTCTCCAATATTTTTCGCATTCGCTCACCGGTATCGTTTGCACCAATAATAATAAAATTTCTAAAATTATAACCTTTTGCTCTAATATATTTCAATAATTTCATTGATAAAAATCGTGAAATCATTAACAAACCAAAAAAGAAAATATAAAAATATAGTAATCTGAGTCGTGAAATATCTGAATATTTTAGAAAAACAACAAAAACCGCAATAATAAAAGCGTGAAGTATTACCATTTTAATTGTTCGTTTTAATATAGACTCTATTGGCTCAATCCTCACAATTCTATATGAATCCCTATAAAGCAACAAAGAAATCCAAACTAGATTTCCTAATAACGAAACCGTTTCTACTTCTTTCAAAAAAAGTTTATCAATACTACCAAATCTTAGTAATGCAGATATTAAAATAGCTATATTTAATAAAACCACATCCCACACTACAAACAAAAGTTTAAAATAACGTGAAAAACGATATTGAGATAGTTGCTTCAAAAGTTCCATAAAAGAAAGTTGTTAATGCTTAGTATTTAAATATTGAAATAAAGCACTCATTTTTTTTTGAAATACAGCCTTTATACCCGAAATATTATGATATTTATAAATATTATAATCTTCTAACAATATTTCATAAGCTCTTTTATAATTAGTACTTAAACCTCCCATTTTCATTTTAACAATATATTCATTGAGATAAGTAACTTTTATTTTATACTTAAATAAATACCTCAGCAAAAATTCTGTATCTGATGCTATTTTAAAATCTAAATTATAATTACCATATTTCTCAATAACAGACTTTTTAATATAAACTGTAGGATGTAAAGGTAACCACCCTGATTTTATCTTTTCTCGATCATACTCACCACCAATTCTATTACGAACTATTTTTTCTTTATCATCATTTGTAATATAAATACCATTTCCATATATAGCATCTGTGAACGGTTCTTTATTAAAAGCTTGTACAATTTTAGAAACTGCTTTTAAATCATAAAAAACATCATCTGAATGCATTAATCCAATAATATCACCTGAAGCTAATTTTAATCCCTTGTTAATTGCATCATACATGCCCTTATCAGGTTCTGAAATATATTTACTAATCTTATCTGAATATAATTCAATTATATCCTGAGTACCATCTGAAGAATTACCATCAATTATGATATATTCAATATTAGAATAATCTTGATCTAAAACACTTTTTATTGATTGCTCAATAGTTGCTTTTCGATTATAACAAACTGTAATTACTGTAACGCGCATTATTTTTATATATGTATTTATTCATCGATTTATGATCTTTATTAAAATTATAAATCTATTTCTTTTTTGTGAATAAAATTATTCATTTCCAATCATCCAATCTATTGTAATCTTCGTTCCATCTTTTCTTAGAACTGGTAAAACAGGTGCTATCTTTTTAATTTCTGACAAATCAAAAACATTATCAGTTGTCATATTTTTTAGTCGAAAACTTGTCATCGGAAACTTTAGTCCTATTAGTTTTAGACAATCTCCAAAAAAGGCCGCAATCACAAAAAAAATATATGGGATATTAGTGATTTTTATATTTCTAAAATTCGATATTTCGTCTGCCCAAGAACTTATATCATACGCTTCGTAATCTCCCAAATAAAAAGTTTTTTTGTCAATTTCAATGTTTTCGGCATTAATTATTGATAATAACTGATAAATAAAATTATCAATATAACCATAAGTTTTTTTACAGGCTCTTTTACCCATATGAAAATATTTATGGGAAAGAACAATTTTAAAAAAAAGATTATATGGCTCTCCAAAAAAAGGTCCCCAAATAGAAGTTGGTCGAACTATGGTCCATTTATAACTTGGATCTCGTTTCTTAATAATTTTTTCAGTTAAAACCTTACTTTCACCATATATTGTGTGTGGTTTATAATCATCATAATTTCTAGGCAAATAACCTGGTTGGCATACATACATCGAAGACGCAAAAATTACTCTTTTTATATTTTCTAATTTCTCTAAAACATTTAAAAGGTTTTCAACTCCTATTATATTTGCATTATAATCTTCTAATGTTTTTCCTGATAAATCGGTTCTAGCTCCTAAGTGAATTATAATTTCAGGTCCAAATGCAATTATTGATTCCTCTAAAGATTTGTAATTACACAAATCAATCTTCTGATAAAAAATATTATATTCACGTAATTTTGGTTCTACTATATCAATATTTAATACTTCATGCTTATCTTTTATTAATTTCAATATTAAATTTGTACCTATAAAACCTGATCCTCCTGTAACTAGTATTTTTGCCATTTTATTATTTTATAACTCTATCTTTAATTGGTAACGCGGGAGTACCAGCGTAAATTTTACCAGAAGGAACATTTTTAAACACCGAACTTCGCGCTGCGATTATAGAACCTTTACCAATTGTTACTCCTGGTGCTACATAAACATCATTTGTTATCCAGCACTCATCTTCAATTACAACAGAATTAGAAAAAATATCAAAACTACTTTTCTGATAATCATGTCCTCCTGTGTTCAAATAAACTTTATGTGCTAAAGCAACATTTCTACCAATTTTGATATTGCCTAAACTATAAAGAACATTATCCTCTCCAATCCAGCTATAATCACCAATTTCAACATTCCATGGATAAGTTATTTTTACAGTTGATCTCAACAGAACTCCTTTTCCAATTTTAGCACCAAATAACCTCAAAAGAAAACGCCTCCAGCCATAACACACTTGTGGTGAACAGCCAAATAACGTTGATTGTACTATCCACCATAGTTGAACAGTTATTCTTGACCTTCCTCTAAATTCTGAAGGAACTTGAAAATTCTTTAGATCTTGATATACCATATTTAAATATATTATTACTTTCCTTTTCTTAAACTCAAAAACATAAGAATATGTTTAAATTGTTTTTAAAGATCTCACAAATTTTTCTACAAATTTATTAACATCAAATTTATTATAATATGTCTCAAAAGCTAAATTTCCTTTTTCAATTAATTTTTCATCTGACTGTAAAGAAATCTTTAATAGACTGGACCTAATACTATTTTTTTCTTTTAAATCTACAATCCATCCTCCTTTACCCATTTCTATCTCTTTCCAAATATTTACATTCTTTGTTGTCAAAACAGGCTTTTTACACGCCATAGCTTCAACAATGGCAATACCAAAATTTTCCTGATGGCTTGGCAAAATGTATGCATTACAATTATAAAATGCCCCCCATTTTGCTTTACCTGTTAACATGCCTGAAAAGTGAATTTTTGGATTACTCGCTGCAAGATGTACCATTTCTTGGGCAAAATCAGACTCTAATGGCCCAGCAATAACTAGATCTGGCATTTTATAGTTCTCCTCATGTAATGCATTATAAGCTTTTATCAATAAATCAATTCCCTTTTTTTCATGAATTCGACTTAAAAAAAGTAAAAAATTTTTATTGCTGATTTTTGGACAAATTTTATAAAATGCATCTCTAAAATCAGTGTTATTTTCTGGAGGCATTTGAATACCATAACCTACATCAATTGCTTTACGTGGATTATAACTCTTAAAAGTAGTTGCTGCTAACCTCATTTCTTCTTCACATGTATAAAAAATTGCATCAGCATTATTTATACATTTTTTCTCTATAAAAAACCAAACAAGTTCATTTCTGAATGCTTTCCATTTTCTTTCAGTTGCTAATTGAAAATAAGGATCTAACATACCATGTGGCATGATAACAACTTTTGGTACTTTTTTACTTTTAGCCCTAAGCGTTTTAATTGCTTTATATACAGCAATATTATGATATTGCCAAATCCCGTGAATTATTATAAAATCATAATTTGAAGCATTATTTTCAAGCCATTCAACTAAAACTGGTTTGTATTGATATGATGTTTTACCATTACCTATTTTATAAATAGTAAAATTATCATTAACCGGATAATCAATATTTTTATCATCCATGCAAACCACGTCATTTACAATTCCTAATTGTGTAAAATAAGGAATCGCATTACGTATACCTTGGCAAGGGCCACCTTTATTGGGATGTAACGATGAAATAACACGTAGAATTTTCATTTTAATATAATTTTATAAGCATTTTATCTAACTCTATGCAAAAATGATCCCAACTGTGATTTAAAATATAATCATTTATTAAATCATTAGTTTTTGAATTTTCAAAATTTTCTTTTAAATGTATTGTTATATCATCATATGAATCAAAATTTTTAATTATACCCAAATCTCCCAACTCTTTAAATGCACCTCTGTTTGGACCAATTATATTGTTACAATAAGAAAGAGAAAATGTCAATGATCCTGAATTCAAAACACTTAAACTGGTATAGGGAAATAAAATAAATTTCGATTGAAGATGTAAGTTTGCCAAATCTGCATCATCAATGAATGAATTAATAATTATAGTATTTTCGGTAGCTACTTCACTTACTTTATTAAAATAATTAGTGTCAGGAAATTTACCTGCCAAAAGGATTCTATAATCTAGACCTTCCTTTTTTATATAATTCATAAATTCATAAATACCTTTATAAGGACTCATTAAACCCCAAATTAATATATCATTTTTTTTTTGAACTTGTAAATCGTTTAATGAATTTGTTTTTTTATTAAAAGGATGGAAAAAATATAGGACTTTGTTCTTATCTACATTTTTACTTTCTAAAAAACTATAAGACTCCTTAGTATGAATTATAATTATATCCGAAAATTTTAACATGACATTTTGTAGAAATTTATAAATTCCATCATTCGAATAATGAGAGCTTAAATTATGTAAAGTCCATACTATTTTTTTATTGAATAGTTTTATTAATATAATTTGAAACAGAAAAACAATTAACTGAAAATACCCATACTTTTTCTTAGCTAAATATTCTATCCAATTAAAATAGAAAATATCAGTTTTAAAAAAATAATGAAAAATAGAAAACACACCGTTATGTCTTTCATCGTTTTTATTTACAACTTCATTTCCGCAAAATTCTAAAGACGAAATAAGATCATTTACATATGGATTTTTTGTAGCCGAAGATTGAATAGGAACTATTGGATAAACATAAACAGATAAACTCATTTTTTTATTATATAATTCATAACAGAAAATAAGGAAAGTAATTATTCTCGTACAATAGTTTTGAATTTCGACTTCCTAAAACTTTTGCAGGAACACCACCTGCAATTGACATTGGAGGTATGTCTTTAGTAACAACTGCACCGCAAGCAATAACACTTCCTTTTCCTATAGTAACGCCAGGCAAAATAATTACTCTGGATGCAATCCATACATGGTCTTCTATTATAACATTTCCGAACGTTGTTGAATGATAATCTGAGTGAGGATCATGTTCCAGAGTGAAGATCCAGGTCCCTCTTCCTATATCAACATTATTTCTAATTTCTATAGTTCCTTGCCTACCATCCAAAATACAATCAGGATTCACTATAGAATTTTTACCAATTTTTATATTTTTTTCTTTTTTTAAATCTGAAAAAAGAAATCGAACATTAGACAAAACATTAGAGTGATCTCCAAGTTCAATGTAAAATCTTGTAAAAATTAATCGAATATTGGAAAAAGGAATCTTGGTAAAAAAAGCATTGTATAAATACAATCTCAATGGAATTATAAATTTAAAAAAGTTTTTTATTGTTTTTTTCATCTTATTGAAATTAAAAAGGCTTTCATATAATATTTACCAAAATTAATCCACGGTCTAAATCCTTGTGTATGTAATTTATAAAAATTTATATTTTGTTTAAAATTATAGTTAGACCTATTTGACGTAAAATAGGCCTTCAAATCTCTTAAATTTTTTATTTTCTTTATACCAGAAGTTCCTCTATCATTATAAACCTTAAGGGTTGGTATTGCAAATGTTTCATAGCCCTTTTTTTTTGCCCGTAGGAACATATCACTATCTCCGTGATATTGTGGGAAATTCTGCGGGTCAAAAAAATTTATTTCTTTTAAAATATTTGATGGAATTAAAGTTCCCATGCCTCCTGACCAATCTACTTTAATTATTTCTTGAAATTTACCTCCATCATTTTGATTAGCACCTATCAAAATCTTTTCTCCTGTTTTTGGATTAAAATAACATCCAAAATTAAAAAGTAAATCCCTTTTATCTTGCCACAAAACTTTAGATACAAGAATTTTATCTCCATAAAATGGCTCATTCATAATATTTAATAATTCTATAAAATAATTATCATTACAAATCGTATCATCATTCCAAAGTAGTACATAGTCAGATTTCAATTCATTAACAGCAATTTTAGCTCCCCAGTCAACAGAACCAGTCCACCATAAATTACCATCTCCTTTTAATACTTTAATTTCCGGATAATTTTCTTTAATCCAGTCAGCACTTCCATCGTTTGAACCATCATCAATTATAATAATATTAAAATTATAGTTTACATTATCAATAATATTAGATAGCATCCTATGAATATTGAGAATACCTTTTTTAGTAACTTCTATTCTGTTATATATGGGAATTAAAATTGAGATTTTTTTCATTATATTTATCTGTAATATATAGTAAAGAGATTAACACAAATATCCAAGATGATGTTTCAAAGAAATTTACACCTGAAATAGATGTCAATAATAGAAGTAAAAAGAAATATTTAATGATTTCCGGAACAATTAATTTATTATTTCTACGTAAAATTCTAAAAATCATTGACACAACAACAAATAAATATAAAGCTCCAAATTTATTAAAAGCACCTATTAAACCGACATCACTTCTATAAAATCCATACATTTCTTTATAATTAATTATTTCTTTACCATAATCACTTAACGAATGATCCCATCCATTTCCAATAACCATAGCGAAAGAATTTGGCCAGTAATCAATCGCAAAAAATTTAATTTCTAATATTCTAATATAATTACTGGACGTCACATTTTGTTCAACTGACAGATTAATTAAAGAAAGGAGGTAATCACCTGCAAATGCAATAATAAAAAATATAAGACTAACGAGAACAAAAATGAATTTTGTATTATATCTTGCAATACTTTTTATTTTAGAAAGTATACTAAACAAAAAAACAAGAAAGACACTAAAAATTATTTGTCTGGAGCCTGTTAATAAAATTCCTAAAAGACCAATTGAAAATAAAAAAATAGTTTTAATATTTACATTTTTTAATAACTTCTTCCAATAATAGAATAAAAAATAAAATCCAAATGATGATCCGTCTACAAATATTCTTAATAAATTACCCCTTTCTTCATACCTATTTATTTCAAACTCACTATCATTTAAAAAGTTAAAATAAATAATCGGATAGGTTAGTTGTTGCAAGATCATTATTATACTCCAGCACATTCCTACAAAAATCATTACATTATGTAAATCTTTTATTTTTACCTTATTAATTTTCAGTAAATAATATCCTAACCAAAAATAACTAATTCTTGACGCAATTAAACTTAGAGAAATCTGTTGATTATGGAAAATTAAAGCTGGTAAAAAAGAAAATACACCTATAATTGTTAACCATTTAACTTCTGGGAATTCCACTTTGCTGTTCAGAATTTTTCTAAAATTTAACAAACATGCAATTACAATTAAACATGCAATTATTACCTCGAGATAATTAAAATAATTATTTTCTATTAAAGTAAAAGAAAATAATCTTGAAGAAGCAAGTGCAAGAAATAATAAAATGAAAAAACTAAAATTATATCTCATTTAAAAAAATAAATTAAAGAAAATAACCTAGTCATTTTCATCGTGTTTTGCTATAAAACCATTAATATCATAAAAATATAATTCAACATCTTGAAATAGAGATTTATCTTCCCACCATTTAATCTTTAGCAAACTATTGATTACTTCTTTTTCAAATCTATATTTTATAATTTTAATTGGTGTACCAACTGCTACCGCATATGCTGGAATATCTTTACTTACTACAGAACCAGCACCAATTACTGCTCCATCGCCAATTTTAATACCATCCAAAACAGTTACATTAGCTCCAATAAATACATCATTACCAATAACTATTAATTCTCTTTCATTAATTTTGTTTGTTTTACTATAGGTAAAACCCGCTTGCTTTTTAGTCGAATAAAAGGCTGGACTTGTCGAAATACCATTAATTGGATGAATACCCCATCCACAAAAAAAATTTGGTCCTATTGAACAAAAATTACCAATTTCTGCATATGTTATTGTTGAATTAGGTGCAATATAAGTCCCTTGACCAACTGTAACATATTTAATAAAATGTGGCCCATAAACTTTAGCATGCTTGCTTATATTATTATCTCCACTAACATTAGTGTCCCAATAAATTTTATCTCTAAACATTGCCAAGCATAAGCTTCTTAAATTTTTAAAAAAAATTAGCATATAAAAATTTATTCTTTTTTTATTTATTTAAATTCAGATAAATAGATAGATAAAAAATTAATATTATCTATTTATTCCAAATTCCATTAGCCTTGTTATTAATAATCTTATAATATTGCAAGGGACAAAGTATTACATGTGGAACTAAACACAAAATTGTAGCTAAAATAACACCAGAAATACCAAGTCCAACATTTTTAGCTAAATATATTGATAATGGAACATTTAATATAGCTGTAATTACAATTGAGTACATTTGAAGTCTTACTTTTCCTGTTCCATTAATAAAATATGTATATGGTCCATAAAAAATTGTCATCGCAAAATATATACCCATAAAAAAAGTTAATGACATTGGAATATTTACCTCATTACCAACCCAAAATTCATAAGCCATTGGAGAAAGAACAACCATAATAAAAATTAAAAAAATTGCTCCCAGAGATATCTTTATTAAATTACTCATGGATTTTTTAATCCAATTATAATCTTCATTTATATAAGCTTCTGTTATAGATGACCAATATGGAGTTAATATTATTGAAACTACCATATTTGAAATACTTAAATATTTAAAAGCAATATTAAAAGGAACTACCTGCTCTGGACCATAAATCTGTGTTATTATAAGATTATCTGTCGAAAACAAAATTATTCCTGCTATTTGAATTATAAAAAAACTTATCCCTAATCCAAAAATATCACGTAAATATTCCTTTTTCCATAAATAAAAAGTTGGTTTATAGTCTTTGTATATTCCTTTGAATGCAAATAAATTCAGAGCAATTAATATCATTACTGGTAAAAATGAAAATACTGTTCCAAAAAGTAATAAAGAACTTTGTGCTAAATGTATCATCACCCATACTGCAATTAATGAACTTAGGGACGTATAAAAATTTATTTTTCCCTGCATGGAATGATGTTGATCGGCTGTATATATTGTTGTAATTAATTTAAACACTAATTGCATACAAAAAAAAGCAAATACTATTGGCATCAATAGACTAAGTTGGTTTTGCAAATTAATACTTGAATTAAAAACTTTTGACCAATCAATAAAAAAGTTAAATCCAAAAAAAGCTATGATGAGTAACAAACAAAGACTACCAATTGTAAAATAAGCTGAACTAACATATGCTTTGGCCAAAGTTAAATCACCTTTTGCTTTAGCTTCTGCAAATTTGTTTCTTAAACCGTTACCTAAACCTATGTCAAAAAAGGAGAACCAAGCAATAAAAGAACTGAGAGCTAGCCAAATTCCATAATTCTCTGTATCTAAAAACTTTATAGTAAGAGGAACCATTAACAGTGAAGAAATTATACTTCCTCCTTTATATAAAAACGAAATAAAAACATGTTTTGTTATATTCTTTGTTCTATTACTGCTAATACCAACTTTATTGTAAATTTTTCTAATTATTTGCATTAATTTTTTTCTATCTAAGTATTTTAATTCATCAATGGATTAAGATTGAATAACTATTATTCTTGTTCAGTTATCTATTTTTTTAATAGATAATATCAATTATCTACTTTTAGAATTACTTCCAAACTATTCGTTCTTTTATTACTCTCGCCGGATTTCCACCAATTAATGAATTTTCAATTTCAAAAATACCTTTAACTATAGTATCTGATGCTATTACACATCCGTTTGGAATAATAGTTCCCTTATAAATTTTCACTCCACAACCAATCCAAACATTGTCACCAATTATAATAGAATTTTCAGTTATTTTCTTTCCTGAATAGGTAATTTCATGAAAATCTTCATCAAGAAATTGACAATTCCATGAAATAGCACAGTTATCTCCAATTTGTAACTTATGCATTATAATTAAGTCTGTATTGCAATTGATATAGCCACCAGATCCAATTGAAACTAATGCATTTTCTCCGATATCAAATCTACATCCTCTACCTATAGAATATTTACCTTTAAATACCAATCTCCCTTTAATGTTTAAAAAAGTTTTATCAGTCTTATGACTAAATCCTACATAATTAATCCCTATTTCAATTAAATTTGTTGCCTGAATATTCTTCAATCCATAAATTTTGACTTTTTGATGTAATAGAAATGATTTTTGATTAAAAATTTTTATCCAAAAAAATCTTAATAAGACAATAATAAAATTACTTTCTGATTTTTTTAATTTTCCTAAAAATTTTGATAACTTAGTCATTTATTGCTTTTCAAAATGGATTCGATGTTCTTTTCAACATTTGAGTTCTAACTTCAAAAAACTAGTTTTTAAAACAATTTCAAATCACTCGCTACCATCTCTTTTACTAAAGCTGCCAAATCATATTGAGGCTTCCATCCTAATTGTGTTTTAGATTTTGTAGGATCTCCAATTAGAAGATCTACTTCTGTAGGACGGTAATATTCAGGATCTACGCGTACAACTACTTTTCCTATTTCAAGTTGATATAACGGATTGTTGCAAGCTACAATTTTAGCTACTTCGCTCTCATTTTCTCCTTCAAAAGCTAGTTCTATGCCTACTTCTGCAAAAGCCATTCTCACGAAATCTCTAATATAAGTAGTCACACCTGTCGCTATTACATAATCTTCTGGTGTATCTTGTTGCAGGATTCTCCACATTGCTTCAACATAATCTTTCGCATGTCCCCAATCTCTTTGTGAGTTTAAGTTTCCAAGGTAAAGACACTCTTGTTTTCCTTTTGCAATAGCAGCAGTTGCCATAGTAATTTTACGAGTTACAAAAGTTTCGCCACGTCTTGGAGATTCATGATTAAACAAAATACCATTACATGCAAACATATTATAAGCTTCTCGGTAATTTTTAGTTATCCAAAAACCATAAATTTTAGCAGCACCGTACGGAGAACGTGGGTAAAAAGGTGAGTTTTCGTCATAAAACCCTTTTTCGTTTTTATTCTCTGCCAAACCTCCATAAAGCTCTGAAGTCGAAGCTTGGTATACTCTTGTCTTTTTCTCTAGACCAAGTATTCTTACTGCTTCTAAAATTCTTAATGTTCCTAATCCATCTACATTTGCTACATATTCAGGAGAATCAAAAGACACTTTTACATGAGACATAGCACCTAAATTATAAATCTCATCAGGTTGTACTTCCTGAATTATTCTAATAATATTAGTAGAATCAGTCAAATCTCCATAATGTAATTTAAAATCAACATTTGACTCATGCTGATCTTGATAGATATGATCAATTCTTTGTGTATTAAAAGAAGAGGCGCGTCTTTTAACTCCGTGTACCTGATATCCTTTTTCTAATAATAATTCGGCTAAATATGATCCGTCCTGACCTGTGATTCCTGTTACAAGTGCTACTTTTTTTGTGCTCATGAATTTTGAGTTTTGAGTATGGTTTTTAGTTATAAGTAAGTATTAATTAAATGCTTTTTAAAAGACATTTATTTCACTTACAATTTAACTTCTTTAAAATTTTCTATGTTATTCAAAAACCAATCATATGTTTTTTGAATTCCTTCCTGAAGTTCTATCTGATGCTTCCACCCTAGTTCGTGCATTTTAGAAACATCCATTAATTTTCTTGGGGTTCCGTCTGGTTTTGTTGAATCCCAAATAATTTCTCCTTTATGACCTGTAATTTTCTGAATAGTTTCTGCTAATTCTTTAATTGTCAAATCCTCTCCTGTTCCTACGTTATATAGATAATCCGGTAATTTATTTTCTAAAGCAAAAACAACTGCTTTCGCCATATCATCAACAAATAAAAATTCACGCATTGGTGTTCCGCTCCCCCAAAGTGTTACAGGAGCATTATTGTTTTCTTTTGCTTCATGAAATTTTCGAATCATCGCAGGTAAAACATGCGAAGTATTTAAATCGAAATTATCATAGGTCCCGTATAAATTGGTTGGCATAAGACTTACGTAATCTTTACCGAATTGCTTTCTAATAGCCTGACATGTTTTGACTCCGGTAATTTTTGCGATAGCATACCATTCATTTGTTGGCTCAAGAGTATCTGTCAACAAATAATCTTCTTTTAAAGGTTGTGGAGCTAATTTTGGATAAATACAAGAACTTCCAAGAAAAATAAATTTCTCAACATCATTTTCTAATGCTGAATCTATTAAGTTATTCTGGATTTGCATGTTTTCCATAATAAACTTATATGGATAATCATTATTAGCTAAAATCCCACCAACACGAGCTGCAGCATCTATAATAACATCCGGATTTTCTTTTGCAATAAAATCACGGACTGCTTGTTGATTTCTAAGATCTAATTCTTTACTGGAAACACCTATTAAATTATTAAATCCTTTATCAGCTAATGTTCTCCAAATGGCACTACCTACCATTCCATTATGCCCAGCTATATAAATTTTGCTCTCTTTATCCATATCTAAATTTAAAAGTTATTGTACTTTATTTAATTCCCTAACTGCAACTTCTTTTCTTAGACCACTACTCGAAAAACGATGATCACGAACATTAAAGTATAGCTCTATACCTTTTTCTTCGCAATAAACTCTTCCTGTAAAATTTTTATCTTTATACTCGTCTCCTAAAATACGAACATCAATTTTAAAAGAGCGAAGTATATCATCTAAATCCTGTTCTGTTGCATACGGAACAATTTCATCCACAAATTTACAACCTTTAAGTTGTATATATCGTTCAACTACTGTTTGAGTTGGACTATTTTTTTCAGGACGATCAAATGCCGGATCTATTTGTAAACCAACAATTAAATAATCACATTGACGCTTTGCTTCTTCTAACATGGTGATATGACCTGCATGCAGCAAATCAAAAGCACTAAAAGTTATTCCTATTTTCATAAAACATTTTATTATAAGGCACAGCTCCGCTTCTCTAACTCACATTGTGAAATCAGAAAAAAACATGATTTGCAAATATATTAACATTTATTAGACTTTTAAACTAAAAAAATTGCTATTAAATTTTATTAAAACCAATATTTTCAGTCTTCAACCTCAATATCAATCATATACATGCTTCACAAAGAGAATCCTCGTTAATTTTTTGCAAAACTAATACTTACAAATGGTTTCAAAAAATGCAAAAGCGAGAAATGTCTTAATCTGATATATTAAAAACCTAATCTTTTTAAAGGCAAATACTCAAGTCTATTACAAAAACTTATTTTTGTAACTTACAAATGAAATCATAAAATGAAAAAAGTATTTTTTTTTCTCCTTATAAACATTCCTGCTGCTTATGCACAAATTTCAGGATGTACAGATCCTCTTTCTGAAAATTATAATCCTGAAGCAAATCTGAATAACGGAAGTTGTTTGTATAAAATTGCCCGGGTTAGGCCTGAATATTCAAAAAAACTAAACGATTCTGTTAAAGAAACGTCTGGATTAATCGCTTTTGACAACTTATTATGGACACATAATGATGATCATGACAAAACTATTTACGGATTAGATACTTTAGGCAAAATCCAAAAAAAAATAATTCTTAATAAAATTACCAATCATGACTGGGAAGAAATTTCACAAGATAGCAGTTATCTCTATATTGGAGATTTCGGCAATAATTACTCGGGAAACAGAACCGATTTACATATTCTAAAAATCGAAAAAAAATCATTTTTACTAGAAAATCCAAACATAGAAACAATTTCTTTTACTTATTCTGATCAAACTGATTTTTCTCCAAAAAAACACAATACAACCAATTTTGATTGTGAAGCATTTATTGTTTCAAAAGACAGTATTTATCTCTTTACAAAACAATGGAACAATTCTAAAACAAATATTTACATTTTACCTAATCAGGCAGGAAATCATATTGCCCAACTAAAAGATTCCCTTAATACAAAAGGCTTAGTTACGGGCGCAACATATTTAGAATCAAAAAAACTAATTGTACTTTGCGGATATTCTAAAATTGGAAAACCGTTTCTATATCTTTTATACGACTATAAAAACAATGACTTTTTATCCGGAAATAAGCGACGAATCGATCTTCAGCTTTCATTTCATCAAATAGAAGGAATTGCAACTCAAGACGGTTTACATTATTATCTGACAAATGAATCTTTAATCAGAAAACCAATTTTAAACATTCCACAACAAATTCATCGCGTAGATTTAAGTCCTCTATTGAATTCTTATCTCCATAAATAATTCGTAAATGGCAATATAATAGTTTACTTTTGCAAAAAAATTACTATTGTGAATTACTTATCTGTAGAAAATATATCAAAATCTTTTGGTGAAAAAACCTTATTCGACAACATTTCATTTGGTATCAATAAGGATCAAAAAATTGCTTTTATTGCCAAAAATGGTTCTGGAAAAACAACCATTATGAGCATTATTAATGGTTTAGACGAACCAGATACGGGTCAGGTAGTTTTAAGAAAAGGCATTAAAATGGCCTTTTTGTCGCAAAACAACAATTTGCAGGAAGAATTGAGTATTGAAGAAAGTATTTTTGCATCAGACAATGAGACTTTAAAAGTTATTGAAAAATACGAAAAAGCACTTGAAAATCCAGACGATGAAGAAGCGTATCAAAAAGCTTTTGACGGAATGGACCAGCATAATGCCTGGGATTTTGAAACACAATATAAGCAAATTTTATTCAAATTAAAACTGGAAGATTTTAAACTTAAAGTAAAAAATCTTTCCGGAGGGCAAAAAAAACGTCTTTCATTGGCGATTATTTTGATTAATCGACCTGATTTATTGATTTTGGATGAACCTACCAACCACTTAGATCTTGAAATGATCGAATGGCTTGAAAGTTATTTTGCAAAAGAAAATATTACGTTGTTTATGGTTACGCACGACCGTTTCTTTTTAGAGCGTGTTTGTAATGAAATCATAGAATTAGACAACGGAAAATTATACCAATACAAAGGAAATTATTCTTATTATTTAGAGAAAAAAGAAGAAAGAATTACTTCTGAAAATGCCAGTGTCGATAAAGCTAAAAACTTATTTGTAAAAGAATTAGAATGGATGCGCCGCCAGCCAAAAGCGAGAACGACAAAATCTAAATCCCGTCAGGATGATTTTTATTTAATTAAAGAAAAAGCCCAAAGTCGTCGCCTTGAAAACAAAGTTGAACTTGAAATTAATATGGAACGTATGGGAAGCAAGATTATCGAGCTTCACAAAATTTCGAAAAAATTTAAAGATCATGTTATTCTTGACAATTTTAGTTTTGATTTTCAGCGTGGTGAACGTATTGGAATTATTGGTAAAAACGGAACAGGAAAATCTACTTTTTTAAATCTTTTAACAGGAACCCTTCCATTAGACAGCGGACGTGTTGTAAAAGGTGAAACGATAAAAATTGGTTATTACACGCAAACCGGAATTAACCCGAAACCAAATCAGCGTGTCATTGATATTATTAAGGAATACGGAGAATTTATTCCACTTGCAAAAGGCCGTATGATTTCGGCTTCACAATTGCTGGAGCGTTTTCTTTTTGATGCTAAAAAACAATACGATTTTGTTGAAAAATTAAGTGGTGGAGAATTAAAACGTCTTTATTTATGTACAGTTCTGATTCAAAATCCTAACTTTTTAATTCTGGATGAGCCAACAAACGATTTAGATATTGTAACGTTAAATGTATTAGAAAGCTTTCTTTTAGATTATCCTGGCTGTTTGCTTGTTGTATCGCACGACCGTTATTTTATGGATAAAATTGTCGATCATTTATTCGTTTTCAGAGGAAATGGCGAAATCGAAAACTTCCCGGGAAACTACTCTGATTTCAGAGCTTATGAAGATAGTGCCGATGTTGCCCAGAAAGAAGAAAACAAAGCCGAAAAGAAAGATTGGAAACAAAATAATCCAACAGGAAATTTAACTTTCAACGAGCAAAAAGAATATCAAAAACTGGAAAGAGAAATTAAAGATTTAGAAATTGATAAAACTAAAATTGAACAATTATTCTCTGAAGGAAAAGTTGCCGATGCCGACATCGAGAAAAAAGCAAATGAATTGCAAAATATCATCAATAAAATAGATCAGAAAGAAGAACGTTGGTTTGAACTTTCTGCTAAAATTGAGGGATAGTATTTAGTTTTCAGTTTCAGTTTTCAGTTTGATTGTGAAATTTCTATAAATAGCAATACTTTTCTTTCTTTTTTTGTTATCCTTGCAAAAAAGAATAATGGATTTTAAAGAATTATTAGCTTATAAAAAGTCGTTTGAACTTGTAATGGAAGTATTTGAATTATCAAAGTCATTTCCAAAAGAAGAAAGATATTCATTAACTGATCAAATAAGGCGTTCTTCAAGAAATGTCTGTGCAAATATTGCAGAATCTTATCGAAAAAGGAGATATGTTAATTACTTTATCAGTAAATTAACTGACAGTGATGCTGAAAATTCAGAAACTAACGTTTGGTTAGAATTCGCTCTTAAATGTGATTATATCAATAAATCAACATTTGATATTTTAAATTTGAAAAGTAATGAAATAGGAAAACTAATAAACTACATGATAAATAATCCAAATAAATTTGGCTGTAATACTCAATCATAGAAACTGAAAACTGAGACTGAGACTAAAACTCTTTTTATTATATTAGCCCTTTTAATAACTTCTATCACAATACTCCTATGAAAAAGCTACTATCTGCACTATTTGCTTTGACACTCTTTGTTTCTTGTGTTAATAACGACGACAAAAACTCAGGACCAATTAAAACAGATTATACTGTTGAAAACGATAAAGAAATCACAGATTATATTGCAAAAAACAAATTAACAGCCATAAAAAGCGATACCGGTTTATATTATGTTATAAATGATCCGGGAACAGGAACACAACCTACAGCAACATCTAATGTAACAGTTGCTTACAAAGGTTACTATTCTAACGGAACTATATTTGACCAAAGTCCTTCTGTAGGTATTTCATTTCCTTTAAATGGTGTAATCAAAGGATGGACAGAAGGTATTCCGTATTTTAAAACCGGTGGAAGCGGCATTCTTTTAGTTCCTTCACATTTAGGTTATGGAAGCTTTGATTACAGAGGAATTCCCGGAGGTTCTGTATTAATTTTTGATGTAAAGTTACTTTCAGTAAATTAATTTCTGCAAAAAAACACTATATAAAAAGACCGTAGTAAACTTACTGCGGTCTTTTTTTTGGAGTAAAATGGATTTTCAAAATAGTTATGTCTTTGAATTAATAGTATAAAAACATCTTCAATTTTGGTAAAACCTAATTTTCATTATGTAATAAATTCAAAAAATTGTATAAGCAATAAATTATCTGTTTTCCGAGCTTTGTTTAAGTGAAAATAAATTCACAATTAAACATATAAAAAATGGAAAATTTACATAATCCTGACGGAACAAAACGTGAAGTATTAACTGGAATGTTTTCAGATCGCGATAGTATAGAAAGAGCGTATGGCAATCTAAATGAAAGAGGTTATACAAAAGATGAAATCAATCTTATAATGTCAGATGATACTCGAAAAAAATATTATTCTGACAAAGATGATCATTCAGAATTAGGAACAAAAGCAGCCGAAACTGCTGGAACTGGTTCTGCAATTGGAGGAACAATTGGTGCAATTGTAGGTGTTGTTGCTGCTTTAGGAACTAGTCTTGTTATTCCTGGATTAGGATTAATTATCGCTGGTCCATTAGCAGCAGGATTAGCCGGTGCTGGTGCCGGAGGAATTACAGGCGGTTTAATTGGTGCTTTAGTAGGATCTGGAATTCCTGAAGACAGAGCTAAAGTTTATGAAGACGGAATTAAAAATGGTCACGTAGTTCTAGGCGTTCACCCACGTAATAACGAAGATGCTGAATATCTTGAACAGCAATGGCAAGCAAATAATGGTGTGAATATTTACCGTTAATCTATTTCTTTTTCAAAAAAACCACAACAAAATTAATTCTGTTGTGGTTTTTATTTTAAACTGAAAACTGAGACTGAAAACTAAATTCTACCAGGGAATCGGATTATAATCTTTAAGAAATTTTCCGCACCAATGTTTTCCAGTATTTATTCCGTCAAACAAAGGATCCATAACACGTGCTGCGCCATCAACAATATCAAGTGGCGGCTGAAAATCTTCTAATTCCTGTTTCTTTTTTGCCAATTCAGCAGGATCTTCATCGGTTACCCAGCCTGTATCAACCGCATTCATAAAAATTCCGTGTTTTGCCAAAGTTCCTGACGAAGTATGCGTTAACATATTTAGAGCTGCTTTTGCCATATTTGTATGCGGATGACGATCTTCCTTGAAAAAACGGTGAAATTTTCCTTCCATCGCAGAAACATTAATAATGTGCTTTTGTCCTGTATTGTCTTTCTTCATCACTTCTGAAAGTCGGTTGCATAAAACAAAAGGCGCAACAGAATTTACCAATTGTACTTCGATCATTTCCGTCGTTTCTATTTGTCCTAAACGCAAACGCCAACTGTTTGTTTTTCGTAAATCGACTTGCTGTAAATCGGCGTCAAGTTCACCTTCCGGAAAAACTTCATTTGCTACCAAAGCATTATCAAAAGAATACGGAATTTGAGATAATTGTGCCGAAGCCCGCAAACCAATTCCAGGTTCTGGTCCATGCCATGTTACGGGCATATTTTCATTTGAAGAAGCTCCAGACGTTAAAACTTTTAATTCATCAAGGCAATTCAGATGATCCAATAATAATTCCTGTGCTTTTTTTGGAAGTAAATGAATTGGAAGTTCTTCATTTTCCATTAAATGGGAATAAAATCCTGCCGGACGTCTCACTGTTTGTGCAGCATTATTGATCAGAATATCCAATCGTTCGTACTTTTGCTCAATAAAGTTGCAAAAAATCTCCACACTCGGAATATGTCTTAAATCTAATCCGTGAATTTTCAAACGATGTCCCCATTCCATAAAATCTTCTTCCTTAGCAAAACGCAAAGCAGAATCTACCGGAAATCGGGTTGTAGCAATAACAGTTGCACCGCCACGCAAAAGCATCAAAGTAATATGATATCCAATTTTTAATCGCGAACCGGTGATAACAGCAATTTGTCCTTTAACATCTGCCGTTTGAAAACGTTTGGCATAATTAAAATCGCCACAATCCGTACACATAGTATCATAAAAGTGATGCATTTTCGTAAACTCTGTTTTACAAACGTAGCAATTTCTTGGTGTTTCAAGTTCTAATTGTTCTTTGTGTGCAAGATCATTAAAAGCTAATAATTTAGGCGCCACAAATATACTCGCTTCACGCGCGTGCCTAATTCCGGTTTCTTTGCGCGCGGTTTTGTCTTTCTTTTCCTTTTTACGTTTAGTAGCTTGCATTCCGTCTTTTACCCTTCTTGAAAATTCATTTCGGTCAGGTCTCGAAAACATTCCTGCTTCTTTTATCAGAGCAATTCGCTGCTCTTTCGGAATATCAAATATTTGATCTGTATTTGTATTTAATTGCGCCAAAATAGCAATACATTGATTAATTTCTTCTGGAGTTATGATCCTATTTGCTTCTATTTCTTCATTCAACATTATAAAAAACGTATTACTTTAAATTTAAAAATCAGTAAATATAGTCTTTTGAAGTGTTACTATCCGAAAGTCAAAAATCATAAAGCCTTCTCTTTTGATTTCTAAACTTTGACTTAGACTATTATCTTATTATCTTCGCACTTACTTGTACCAATTTCTATGTTATTTCAAATAAAATCTTATCTAAAATTCCTTTGGAATTCTAAAAACGAACACGGCGTGCATTCGCCATTTGTTTTTAATTTATTGACAAAAAGTTTTTACGATAACAAACCAAAACCTGAATATTCGATTTTAAGAAAATATCGAAAATCATTACTTCAAAACAAGAATTTCATTAATGTAACTGATTTTGGTGCTGGCTCAAAAGTCTTTAAATCAAACAGAAGGCAAATTTCCAAAATAGCAAAAACGGCAGGAATTTCTCCAAAACGTGCCGAATTATTATTTAGGGTTGCTAATTATTTTCAGCCAAAAAATATTCTGGAAATAGGAACATCACTTGGTTTAGCGACTTCTGCCCTTGCCTTAGGAAATCCCCAAGCAAAAGTAATTACGTTAGAAGGCTGTCCGGAAACAGCAAATGTGGCCCAAAATAACCTGAATAATTTTGATTGCAAAAATGTTGATTCGGTTATAACCGAATTTGAAAACTTTTTAGTTTCCGAAAATCTGCAAGCGATAGATTATGATTTGATTTATTTTGACGGCAATCATTCTAAAAAAGCGACTTTAGTTTATTTTGATCTTTTATTACCAACAATTACAAATAATGCTGTCTGGATTTTTGATGACATACATTGGTCTCCGGAAATGGAAGAAGCTTGGGAAAACATTAAAAACCATCCAAAAGTTACGGTAACAATTGATACATTTCAATGGGGATTTGTCTTTTTTAGATACGAGCAGGAAAAAGAACATTTTGTAATTAGGGCATAAAAAAAATGACAATCATTTCTGATTGTCATTTTTTTATTTAAAGATATCTCGAAATCTATTTTTTTAACTTCTTATTTTCTTTAGATTTTGAACCCATTAATAGGCTTCACTTCTTTCCAAATTTTCAAAATTTAACTTGAACAATGAAGCGAACGGGATTCTATTATTGTAGATAATCTATTCTAAATTCAGACATAATATCTGACAAAAAAAGATGTTTTATCAGATGTTTTTTTATCTTTGAAATTCATTTTTTTTAGTAAAGATAGCTTTATCTTTGAACCTTTAGAAAAACGAAACTCATTATGGAACAGAAAATTCATCAGGGAAGAAACGTAAAACGCTTCAGAGAAATGCTTGGCATCAAACAAGAAGCACTAGCTTATGATTTGGGAGAAGACTGGAACCAGAAGAAAATTTCTATACTGGAACAAAAAGATATAATTGAAGAAAGCCTACTGAAACAAATCTCTAACTCTATGAAAATTCCTCTTGAAGCTTTTCAAAATTTTGATCAAGATCAGGCATTAAATATTATTGCTAATACTTTTAGTGATAGTACATTAATAATTAATAACTATAATCCAATTGAAAAGATTATTCAATTGCATGAAGAAAAAATTGCATTATATGAGCGTATGCTGAAAGAGAAAGATGAAATGATGACAAAGCTTGAAAAACTAATTAGCAAATAATTGAGTAAGATGCTCAAACCATAAAAAAAGGCGATCATTTCTGATCGCCTTTTTCATACTAATTCAATTTTAAATAATTATTTTTTAGCTGCTGCAGTTTCTTCAGATTTTGCACCCATTCTGTTTAAAGTATACATTGGAGCAAATTTCAATTTCAAACCAGCAATTTTTCTGTTATCTTCAGCTGTAAGACCTTCTTTTTCAACCGTATTTTTTCGGCTGTCAAGTGCTTCATACATTAATTTTACTTCATCCCAGTCTTCTCTGGTATATTTATCTTTGTTATCTTCTACAGTATGAACAAATTGTTGATAAACACTATGGATGTTTTTAGCATTCACCCAGTCAAAATTCATGTCTTCACCAATTTTTCCTTCACCAAATAACGCATTTCTTAATTGTTGTTTTGGGCTTGGAGCTGGCGGCGGCGGCGGGGCTAAAACAGCGCTCATTTCAGTTTTAAATGCTTCGTATTTTGTTTTGCTTGTATTTATTTTCTCAGTAGCTGCCGTATTATCTTTAAGATCTGCAAGCGCAAGTTGAGCATTTTCGGCTCTTCTGTTATACTCAGCGTCAACATCTTTCCAATCTGCTTTCAAATCGTCAGCTTTGACATTTTTAACCGAATCTACGTAAGCTACATAAGAGTCGATTGTTTTTTGAGCTTTCTCTTGTTTCTCATCTTTACACGATGTAAAGCTTAATGCAATTAATGCAATTCCCGATAATAATTGTATGTTCTTCATAATTCTGATATTTAATATTACATAACAAATATAGTTAAAAATTTAAATAATCATATATTATTAGCAAAAATTTAATATTTATATTGAAAATAATTTAATAAAAAACGAAAAATATGATAATTATATAAAAACAATTTAAAATCATATAACAACTTTTTAAATCAATATAATATACTCTTATACGATACTGAATTCGGATAAAAATCAACATTCGCAAATGACTTATTATTGTAACAAAAATCAATTTCCGGCTACTTATCGTTTATTGAAAAGTGTTTTGTACTTTTAAATCCAAAATTGTAAAACGAAATGGCAAATCCATTAATTAAAATAACCAACATTAAACGAGATTTTGTACTAGGCAACGAAATCGTTTATGTGTTAAAAGGAATTGATTTAGAAATTAACAAAGGCGAATATGTTGCTTTAATGGGACCTTCAGGATCCGGAAAATCAACTTTAATGAATTTATTGGGTTGTCTGGATACGCCAACTTCCGGACATTATGTTTTAAACGGCAAAGATGTCAGCCAAATGAAAGATGATGAATTGGCAGGCATTAGAAATAAAGAAATCGGATTTGTGTTTCAAACCTTTAATCTTTTACCCAGAACTACCGCGTTAGACAATGTAGCATTACCAATGATTTATGCCGGATATTCAAAATCAGATCGTAATGCAAGAGCTGTCGAAGTATTGAATCAGGTAAATTTGGGCGACAGAATGGATCACCAGCCCAACCAGCTTTCCGGAGGACAACGTCAGCGTGTGGCAATTGCCCGTGCTTTGGTCAATAAACCTTCGATTATATTGGCCGATGAACCAACGGGAAACTTAGACAGTAAAACTTCTGTAGAAATTATGAAACTCTTTGGAGACATTCACGCATTAGGAAACACTGTAATTCTGGTAACGCACGAAGAAGATATTGCTGCTTATGCTCATCGCGTAATCCGTTTGCGAGATGGTTTGATTGAAAGTGACACTACGAAATAGTTTAAATGTTTATTTGGTTAATCGTTTAATCGCAAAGGAAACTTAGAATCTCAGCATCTCAGAACCTTAGCAACTCAGAAAAAAATGAAAGTATATACAAAAACCGGCGATAAAGGAACCACAGCTCTTTTTGGCGGCACGCGCGTTCCTAAAGATCACATTCGAATTGACAGTTACGGAACCGTTGATGAATTGAACTCATATATAGGTCTTATTCGTGATCAGGAAATGGATGCACATTATAAAACTATTTTAATCGAAATTCAGGATCGCTTATTTACTGTAGGCGCTATTTTGGCAACTCCGGCAGAAAAAGAAGTTTTGAAAAATGGTGAACTCCGATTGAAAAATCTCGGAATTATTGATTCTGATATCGAATTATTAGAAAATGAAATTGACAAAATGGAAGAAAGTCTTCCGCAAATGACTCATTTTGTTTTACCTGGAGGACATCCAACTGTGTCACATTGTCATATAGCGCGCTGTATTTGTCGACGTGCAGAGCGTCTGGCAGTTCATTTGAGCCATAATGAGCATGTGCCTGAAATAGCAATCAAGTACTTAAACCGACTTTCTGACTACCTTTTTGTCTTGGCACGGAAGTTGTCGTCTGACTTAAAAGCGGATGAAGTGAAATGGATTCCGAGGAAGTAAAGAGTTTACAGTCGCAGTCACAGTTTTACACTGAAAAGCGAATTCTTGAAAAGAAAGTAAAGAGTCGCAGTTTTTTAGTTTTAAATTGTAAACTGGCATTGAAAACGAATAATTCAAAAAGAAGTAAACAGTCGCAATTTTTCAGTTTTCATACTGCAAACTGGCACCGAAAACTGAATACTAATAGAGACGTTCTTAAATTTTATTAAAATAAATCAAAATTTACTTGTCTTTTTCAGTAAAAAATTTATTTTTGCACAAACTAAACAGATAACAGATGTATTGGACATTAGAATTAGCATCTTATTTAAGTGATGCGCCATGGCCTGCTAACAAAGACGAACTTATTGACTACGCTATTAGAGCTGGTGCTCCATTAGAAGTAGTAGAAAACCTTCAGTCGATTGAAGATGAAGGGGAGATATATGAATCAATGGAAGAAATTTGGCCTGATTATCCAACAGACGAAGATTATCTTTGGAATGAGGATGAATATTAAAAAATAAACCAAAGAAAAAAGTCTCATCACCGAGGCTTTTTTTTTGGTTCAAATACACATTTATATAAAAAAGAAATACAATAAATCATGAGTTTCATAAACAGTATAATTAAAGTCTTTGTAGGTGATAAATCACAGAAAGATGTCAAGGCTTTACAACCGTATTTAAACAAAATTAAAACATTCGAAACCAGCTTAATGAGTTTGTCACACGACGAACTAAGAGCTAGGACCGCATATTTTAAACAAAAAATAAAAGACGCAAGAGCTGATAAAGATGCTAAAATTGCTTCGCTTAAAGCGGAAGTAGAAAACATCGAAGACATCGACAAAAGAGAAGATCTTTATGATGCTATTGATGCTCTTGAAAAAGAAGCTTACGAAATTTCAGAAAAAACTTTAATGGAAATTCTTCCTGAAGCATTTTCTGTAGTTAAAGAAACAGCACGTCGTTTTAAAGACAATTCTTTTATTGAAGTTACTGCAACTCCAAAAGACCGCGAACTTTCGGCTACCAAAACATACATCACTATAGAAGGTGACAAAGCAACATGGGCTAATAAATGGAATGCCGCTGGTAAAGAAATTACCTGGGACATGATTCATTATGATGTTCAGTTAATTGGTGGTATGGTTTTGCACGAAGGTAAAGTTGCCGAAATGCAAACAGGTGAAGGTAAAACTTTGGTGGCTACACTTCCGCTTTACTTAAACGCTTTAACCGGAAACGGTGTTCACTTAGTAACGGTGAATGACTACTTGGCAAAACGTGATAGTACATGGAAAGCGCCTTTATTCGAATTTCACGGTTTAACTGTTGATTGTATCGATAATCACCAGCCAAGTACAGAACAAAGAAAAAAAGCATACGACGCAGATATCACTTACGGAACCAATAATGAATTTGGTTTTGACTACTTAAGAGATAACATGGCACATTCGCCAGGCGATTTAGTGCAGAGAAAACACAATTATGCCATTGTCGATGAGGTCGATTCTGTATTAATTGATGATGCAAGAACACCACTTATTATTTCAGGGCCAGTTCCTCAGGGTGACCGTCATGAATTTAACGAGTTGAAACCAAAAATCGAAAACCTAGTATCTCAACAACGTCAATTAGCAAACGGATTTTTATCTGATGCTAAAAAATTAATCAAAGAAGGAAACACTAAAGAAGGTGGCTTCTTATTGTTAAGAGCTTACAGAAGTTTACCTAGAAATAAAGCATTAATTAAATTTTTGAGTGAAGAAGGAGTTAAACAATTGCTTCAAAAAACCGAAAATCAATACATGCAGGATAACAATCGCGAAATGCATAAAGTGGATGAAGCTTTGTATTTTGTAATTGAAGAAAAAAACAATCAGGTTGAATTGACTGATAATGGTATTCAATACCTTTCTGGAGACACTGATCCTGACTTTTTCGTACTTCCGGATATCGGAACTGAAATTGCAGCTATCGAAAAACAAAAATTAGATAAAGATGCTGAAGCGGAAGCAAGAGAAAGATTATTCCAGGATTTTGGCGTAAAAAGCGAGCGTATTCACACCTTGACTCAACTTTTAAAAGCATACGCTTTATTCGAAAAAGATGTAGAATATGTGATCATGGATAACAAAATTATGATTGTCGATGAGCAAACTGGTCGTATCATGGATGGTCGTCGTTATTCTGACGGATTACACCAGGCGATTGAAGCTAAAGAAAATGTAAAAATCGAAGCTGCTACACAAACTTTTGCAACGGTTACATTACAGAATTACTTTAGAATGTACAGTAAATTAGGTGGTATGACAGGTACAGCGGTTACAGAAGCTGGAGAGTTATGGCAGATTTATAAATTAGATGTTGTTGAAATTCCAACCAATCGCCCGATTTCAAGACAAGACAAAGAAGATTATATCTACAAAACGACACGTGAGAAATTCAACGCTGTAATTGAAGATGTTACTGAATTATCAAACGCAGGAAGACCAGTATTGATTGGAACAACTTCTGTAGAGATTTCAGAATTATTAAGCCGAATGTTGAAAATGAGAGGCGTTGCACATAACGTTTTGAATGCTAAAATGCACAAACAAGAGGCACAAATCGTTGAAGAAGCAGGAAAAGCCGGAGTTGTAACTATTGCAACAAACATGGCTGGTCGTGGTACCGATATTAAATTATCTCCAGAAGTAAAAGCTGCCGGAGGTTTAGCAATCGTGGGTACAGAACGTCATGATTCTCGTCGTGTAGACAGACAGTTACGTGGTCGTGCAGGACGTCAGGGAGATCCTGGAAGTTCTCAATTTTATGTTTCTCTTGAAGATAACCTAATGCGTTTATTTGGTTCTGAAAGAGTTGCTAAAGTTATGGACAGAATGGGATTACAGGAAGGTGAAGTGATTCAGCATTCTATGATGACTAAATCTATCGAACGTGCTCAGAAAAAAGTAGAAGAAAACAACTTTGGTGTTCGTAAACGTTTATTAGAATATGATGACGTTATGAACTCGCAACGTGAAGTAGTTTACAAACGCCGTCGTCACGCTTTATTTGGTGAGCGTTTGAAACTTGATATTGCGAACATGCTTTATGATACTTGCGAATTAATCGTAAGCCAAAACAAAGCAGCAAATGATTTCAAAACTTTCGAATTTGATTTAATCCGTTATTTCTCTATAACTTCTCCAATTTCAGAAGCGGATTTTGGAAGATTATCTGATATTGAAATCACAGGAAAAATATACAAAGAAACTTTAGCGTTCTATACAGAGAAAACCGAAAGAAGCGCAAGAGAAGCTTTCCCAATCATTAGAGGAGTTTACGAAGAACCAAACAATCATTTTGAGCGTATTGTAGTTCCGTTTACTGACGGAATCAAAACGTTGAATGTTGTTACAGATTTGAAAAAAGCTTACGATAGCGAAGGTGCTCAGTTAATTGCTGATTTCGAGAAAAACATCACACTTTCTATTGTTGATGAAGCCTGGAAAAAACATTTACGTAAAATGGACGAATTGAAACAATCAGTTCAATTAGCCGTTCATGAACAAAAAGATCCATTGCTTATCTACAAATTAGAAGCTTTTAATTTGTTTAGAGGAATGTTAGACAACGTAAACAAAGAAGTTATTTCATTCTTGTTTAAAGGTGATTTACCAGCTCAAAACGTAACATCTGAAATTCACGAAGCAAGAGAAGTTCGTCAAAAAGAAAACTTCAAATTAAGCAAAGACGAAATTGTAAACAGCGAAGATATTAATCGTGAAGCTGGAGAAACACAACAACGTCAGGTTACAGAAACCATTGTGAGAGATATGCCAAAAATCAACCGTAATGATACTGTAACAGTTCAGGAAGTTGCAACCGGCAGAACTGAAGAAATGAAATTTAAAAAAGCAGAAACTTTAATCGCTTCAGGTGCTTGGGTTCTTGTTAAATAAGTTAAATTATTTTTTTTAATAACCCGATAGATTTAAAACTGTCGGGTTAATTTTTATAATGATTCAAGAAAGTCATTTAAATAAAAAATATTGTATATTTGTAAAGCTAAAACTACTTAAAATGACAGCGATTTTAAATTTATTTAAAAAATCCGAATCAAAAGATACTGGATTAAGGGGAACCGCAGAAGGTAGGTTATATGTTGATAAAAAAGTATTTTATAATCGTACAGAAGTACGAGAAGCTATAAAAAATCTTAAAAAATCTACCGTTATAAAAGGACAAATAGAAGCAAATAGAATTTAAATATGATGCCATACAATCTACTATTACTTCCTGTAATTGTTGGCTATTTTATTTTAATATACTCTCATTACTTCAGGTATAATACCCAGAGACTAACTCAAAACAGAATTATTTTTGAATCTGTTTCAGTAGCCTTAATTATCTTAACCTTTGGATTTTTACTTAGAACGATAATTGAGTATTTCTTTCCAAAACTAACAAGTTATTTAATTTTAGAATTGAAAATTATCCCTATAAATAAGGTTGATTATTTATGGACAATAGTTTTTTCTTGTCTAACCTCAATTATTCTGGTTTTAATAACTAATGCATATTTACTTTGGAAATTTAAAAAATCTCAACTTATCGGCTGGGCAGTAGATAAAAATGGGGATGAATTGGAAAAACTTTTTAAAAAATCTGTAAACGAAGCTTCGTTTATTCAAATAACATTAAAAAATGACAAAGTGTATATTGGCTATTCAGAAATAATACCAATTCCACAAAAAACAAATTATCTTACTCTTACACCAATATTAAGTGGTTATAGAGATGATAAAAAACAACTTCACATTACGACAGACTACTTTTCGGTTATCGATGATTTTTTAAATGGGCTTGACAATGAAGAATCAGTTACTCTAAATACTGATGTAATTATAAAACAGGATGAAATTTTAACTGCTGGTATTTATGAACAAGCAATTTTTGATAAATTTAATGCTCCTAAACCAAAATCTCAAAAGCCAACAAAGACAAAAAGCAATTAAAAAAGTAAATGTCATTTCTTTTTGCAAAAAATCTAATATTTATTCTTTCTAAATCGAATAAACTGTACTTTTGCAATCGAAACAACGAATAAAGCTTTGAAGCAATTTTTTATCATATTTCTTTCTTGTATGCTTTTAGTGCCATCATTTGGCAGTTTCTTTGTTTATACCTCATTCAAATTAAATCAGGAAGAAATTTCGAAAACTATTTGTGTTCAGCGAAAAATGGTTTTTAATAGTTGTAACGGTCGATGCGAACTTCAAAAAAGTTTAAAAAAGTATTCCGACAACGAAAAAAGAATGCAAAACAATCTGAAAGAAAAAGCAGAAGTTGTTTACATTCAAAATACATTTACACCTAATTTCAAATTAGTAACCGCTATCGAATCTGCGGCAGAACTTTTTGCCTCTTTCGACGAGAAACCAATCTCGGTTTCAAACTCTACTTTTCACCCTCCATCCTATTTTATATAAATTTTAGTCACAATTCAATTCAAAATTGAAATGTTTTTTCTTGGCTTAAGCCAAAGAATATCGGTTACTTTTTAAAATTTATATAATTTAAAATGAAAAAAATATACTTTACCCTATTGATAATGGGGCAATGTGTCTTAGCACAAAACAAAGTGGAAAAAGATACTACAAAATCTCAAGAACTGGAAAACGTTTTTGTAACTGCCAATCGTACAGCAACTTTACGAAAAGAAACTCCTGTAGCTATTAGCAAAATAACAGCTAAAACTATTAATGAAACCAAAGCAACTGCCGTTTACGAAATCATAAACAAAACGCCCGGAGTTTTAATGGTCAACTTAGGAAACGAACAGCATATGATGTCGATTCGTCAGCCTATGACAACGAATGCTTATTATTTGTACCTGGAAGATGGTTTGCCAATTCGCCCAATGGGAATCTTTAATCACAATGCTTTATTAGAAATTAATCAATATAATTTACAAAGTATTGAAGTTGTAAAAGGACCTGTTTCTTCTCTTTACGGACCAGAAGCTGTTGGCGGAACGATCAATTTAATTTCGCTAAAGCCACCTGTTGACCCTGAATTTAAATTTGGTATTCAGGCAGATAATTATGGCTATCACAGATTTCAGGCTGCCGGTGGCGCCACAATTGGGAAAGTTGGTTTTCATATTGCCGGGATTTCAAGTTTGCAGGAAAACGGCTGGATGACGTATTCTGATTATAATAAAGACAATCTAAATGCCAGAATCGATTATAATATTTCGCCTTCTACCCGATTGATTAGTAATACGATGTACGGAAAATATTATTCGGATATGAGCGGAACAGTTGACGAGCAAGCTTTTAAAAACAGAACCTACAAAAGTACAACCGATTTTACTTATAGAAAATCTGACGCTTTAAGAACCCGCTTAACATTAGAACACGACTGGAACAGCAATTCAAGCAGTTATATTACAGCTTATTTACGTGATAATAAACTAGGACAAAATCCATCATACGGAATAAAATGGAGCCCGACTGTAAATCCTACAACTGCAAAAGGCGAAGTAAATTCGAATAATTTTAAAAGTTATGGCGCTATTGGCCAGCATACTCAAAAATTCGATTTTTTGAATACTAAACTGGTTGCCGGAGCATTATACGATTATTCGCCGGTTACATATTGGGCGTATGTGATTGATTTAAAAGCCAATTTAAATCCGGGAGAAGCAGGAAAACAAACTGTAGATTCTTATGAAATTATTGCAGAACATCCGGATTCAAAATTAGCCGATTATACTGCTGATATTTTCAATACTGCCGGATATGCACAATTAAGTTTTAATCCGATAGAAAAATTAATTATCACTGTTGGAGGTCGTTATGATAATATGAAAGTCAATTATGATAATGCTTTGGATAATTCTACAGGAAGCAAAGTTTATGACAAAGTGACTTTTAAAGCCGGTGCAAATTACAATCCGTTTGAGTTTGCTGGTTTTTATGGCAATTATTCTCAGGGTTTTGCACCTCCGGGAATCACTTCAATTTTCAGGACCAAACCTGGAACTGGCGGAACAACCGGCGTTCCTGCTGATTTTTATTATAATCTTGAACCGGCAACTTTCAACAATTACGAAGTTGGCGGATGGCTTTCTTTCCTTCAAAGCAAATTAAATTTTGATTATGCTTTTTATTATATGGAAGGAAAAAATGAGTTATTAAACATTAAACTTCCTGATAATTCTACAGATTATCGTTCGGCTGGTGAAACGCGTCATAAAGGAATTGAGTTTGGAGCTTCATACAAACCTTCAAAACAATTTAACTTTCGTCTTGGCGGAACTTATGCGCAACATACTTATATCGACTTTAAACTTTCTGACAAACCAAGCGATCCCGTTCAGGATTTAAACGGAAAAGAAATGCCTTCAGCACCAAAATGGTCCGGAAACTCTGAGGTAAGTTATTATCCAAATTGGCTTCCAAACCTAAGGACTTCTGTAGAATGGCAGCTTGTAGGAAGTTATTATCAGGATCAGATTAATACGGTAAAATATGGTGGGTACAATATATTCAACGCAAGAGTTGGTTATCAATGGAAAAGAATTGAAATTTACGGAAACGTACTTAATTTAACAGATAAATTATACGCATATAATGTTTCGAGAGCCAATACCACAAACGCTCAACCAACCTATACAGCGGCAGCGCCAAGAACTTTTGTATTTGGAATACAGTACAATTTTTCATTAAAAAAATAATATTTAGCCACAGATTAAAGGATTAGCACAGATTAAAAAATCAAATTAATTCTTTAATCTGTGGCTAAAAAAACATTAGACAAATCATAAGAATACAGATATGAGCAAAGAAATAAATAGAGAAAAAAAATCTAAGAAAAAAGATTCTAAGTTTGTCAAGAAAATCAAACAGCATATGTACAAATGGCATCGTACAATTGGTTTGATCACGATTATTCCTGTAATTTTCTGGACACTTTCAGGATTGATGCATCCATTTATGGCACATTTTTTTAAACCTGAAATTGCACACGAAAAATTAGAATCTCAAACTATTGACAAAACTCAATTGCACTTTTCGATTCAGGAAGTTTTACAAAAAAACGAAATCAGCCAATTCAAAAATTTCCGAATCGTATCTTTTAACAACACCATTTATTATCAGGTAAAAACGATTTTTGGTCAGCTGCTCTATTTTGATACTTCGAATGCAAAAAAATTGGAAGATGGAGATCAAAAGTATGCTGAATGGCTGTCACGATATTTTCTAGATGACCAGAAAAGTGCTGTGAAAAAGAGTGAAGTTGTAACTGAATTCACCTCTCAATACAAATATGTAAACCGTTATTTGCCTGTTTACAAAATAAGTTTTGATCGTCCGGATGCGATGCAGGTTTATGTAGAAACTTCTTCGAGCAAACTGGCAACTTATAATCCTACTTCAAGACAAGCATTTATTTGGTTTTTTGATACTTTTCATAATTGGTCGTTTATAGATGCTATTACCAACAATAGTATCCGAATCATAACTATGATTTTCTTGTTATCGATTATTGGGTTTTCTGCCTTGAGCGGAATCTTAATTTATGGTTTATTGTGGAAACAATTCAAAAAAACTGATAGTTTAGCGCCTAAAAAAGGGCTTAGAAAATACCATCGCCAAATTGGGATCTGGGTTTCACTTTTTACTTTGACTTTTGCTTTTAGCGGTGCATTTCATGCTACAACAAAATGGACGCCGTACACATTATCGCAAATGGTTTACGAACCTACTTTTAAAACTCAGGAAATTTCGATAGCGAATAATACTTTGAATTTAGACTGGACCCGTTTTCAAAATGCAGGCATTATCACTTTAAACGACACAACTTATTTCCGTTGTCAATTGCTTCAAAAAGAAAAGTTCAAAACTTCGAAAACAGATTCTAATTCAAAATGGAACAAAAAAGATGATCCAAAATCTGAGGTAATTTATATTAATGCAGCAACTAATAAAATTACACCAAATATTGATCTTCAATATGCGGAATTTCTGGCGTATTATTTTACAGATGGAGCTCCAAAAGCAGCTTGTTGCGAAATGGTAGAAAGTTCTGACGAACCGGAAACATCATTAGAAAATGTAAAATTATTAGAATCAAAAGTTTTAACAGATTTTAATAGCCGCGAATATGGTTTCGTCAACAAAAGATTACCAGTAGTAAAATTGACATATGACACTCCGGAGAAAACGACCTATTTTATAGAAACTGCTACTTCAAGATTGGCAGCTGTGGTTAAAAATTCGGATATGGTCGAAGGTTATTCGTTTGCTATTTTGCATAAATTCTTATTTATGGATTGGGCAGGAAAAAACATCCGTGATCTAACTATGGTTTTGGCTGCTTTGACCATTCTGGTTGTTAGTATTCTTGGTTTTATTTTGTTTCTGAAAAAGTAATAATATTGTCAAATCGAGCGGAGTCGGGATTCTTTGAATTCATAAGGGTTTCGACTCCGCTCAACCTGACAAAGTAATATCAAGTTTCTAAGTTTTTTTTTCTTAGCAGCTTAGTAACTTAGTCCCTTAGAAACTTTTTTTACATATATTTGATTGCATTTAATCATCTAACTAAAATTGAGAAAGAATCTTCGTCTTTTATCTCCCTTAATCTGGACAATCTGTTTTAGTTATTTTTTTGTCTTAATGATTAAGATTACCTGGCAATATATCCCTTTTCATGAGAACATTGCTTTTCTTCAGATAAAACAAACCGAAGTAGAAAAAATCCCATATTATATTCCCTTTTTTTACACACATGTATATTCTGCTATTTTTGTTTTATTAGCCGGATTTTTTCAGTTGAATGCTGCTTTTTTAAAAAGGTTTCCCGAAGCACATAGAAACATTGGTAAATTTTATGTTGTTACAGTTCTTTTTCTAAGTGCGCCTTCGGGATTTTTTATTGGTCTTTTTGCAAATGGCGGACTTTACTCCCAAATATCTTTTGTCAGCTTATCTGTTTTGTGGTTTTATTTTACATTTAAAGGTTTTACGGCCATTAAAAGCAAAAATATCCCAAAACATAAGGCATTTATGATGCGAAGTTTTGCACTGACTTTTTCTGCTGTAACATTGCGCTTTTGGAAGGTGATTCTTGTATATTTGTTTCACCCTGCACCTATGGATGTCTATCAGATAATTGCCTGGCTAGGCTGGATTCCGAATTTATTAATCGCTGAATATTATCTTTATAACCAATTAAAAAAATGAAAAACCTTTTTTATTTATTGTTATCCATATTGCTTTTTTCTTGTAATTCTAAAGAGAAAAAAAACATAACCAAAAATGCTGATACTATACAACCCGAAGAAATTCATACCAATTTATATGGTTCATGGGTAGGTGATTTTAAAGTATTGGAACGTGATACAACCATGTCAGAATCTGAGATGTATAGTAACAAAATCAATATTGAAATTAAAAAGATAACTGCATCTGAAGTTACAGGACAAAGTATTGTTGCGGGAAATAGCAGACCGCTTAAAGGTAAAATAACTACAGAAGGAAATACAGTTCATTTTATACTTAATGAACCCGGAAATGATAAAAATGATGGTGTTTTTGATTTTGAAATTCAAAACGACACGCTGTTAGTTGGAACCTGGACTGCCAATAATGCAAAAAAAGAAGTTCGTAAAAGAAAATTCGAACTCACCAAAAAAGCTTTTAAATATGATGCTAATTTAATGCTTCCGGAAGAAGGGTTATATGTTGATTATGTCAATACAAAAGAAGAACAAGTAACAGATTCAGAAAGTGATAATCCTGAAGATAGTCAGGAAGAGGTAACTTATATGACAACTGTATACAGAGAGGCATCTGAAAGTATTTTTAAAATAAATTCATCAACCCAAAAGTTAAAAGAATCTGATGTTAAAAATCTAAAGAGACTTGATTTGGAAATTCTTAGAAATACTATTTTTGCCAGACACGGACTTACTTTCAAAACAAAAGCAGTTCGCCAGTTTTTTAATGACGTCGAATGGTATATTCCTGTTTCAGAAAATGTAAACCATGAACTAACACCAGTCGAAAAAGAAAACATTGTTTTGTTAAAACGTTTTGAAAAATATGCCGAAGATACTTATGGTTCCTTTGGAAGATAATTTTTTCGCCACAAATTACACGAATTCTCACGAATTAGATTTAAAATTAAAACAAGGAATTAGTGAAAATTCGTGTAATTCGCGGCAACTTTTTTATCTCGGATTTTCTTCAAAATAACGCGCTTCGATTCGCTTAATATCTTTAATCGAATTTTTAGCCCAGGCCAAACGTTTCTCCAGAATTTCTTCTTCAGACAATTGCCAATTAATATCTGAATTTCTTAATCTGTTTGTCAGGTTTTGAATAATGATTGCGGCCGAAACAGAAATATTTAAACTTTCGGTAAAACCTACCATCGGAATTTTAAGAAAACCATCTGCTTTTTCCAGAATTTCTTCTGATAATCCGTCTCTTTCTGTTCCAAAAAATAAGGCACTTGGTTTCGTAATATCAAAATCTTCCATCAAACAATCATTTTCATGAGGTGTTGTTGCAATGATTTGATAGCCTTGATTTTTCATTGTAGCAATACAATTGGTTACCGAATCGAATTGATTGATATCAACCCATTTTTGGGCGCCCATTGCAATTTCTTTATCAATTTTTTTCCCGTAACGCTGTTCAATAACATTAAGTTCCTGAATTCCAAAAACTTCACAACTGCGCATAACCGCACTTGTATTGTGCATCTGGAAAACATCTTCGACAACAATTGTAAAATGCTTGGTTCGGTTTCCAAGAACTTTAAGGAATTTTTCTTTGCGGTTATCTGTCAATATATTTTCAAGAAAAGCGAGGTAATCTAAATCAATCATTATAAACTTATTTGCAACAAAAATACAGTTTAAATGAAATAGAAAGAAAAATCGATCACTATTTTCGTCTCATTAAGCATTAATAAAACTATTATTTAATTTTTCGTGCAGCATATTTACCTGTACTACATCAATTTGCAAATCTTCATCTTTGTACAAATCACCTGCAAAAACGGCGCTCTCATTTTTAGAATGTTTTTTTAAACGTTCATACATTTTGTCAAGTTCATCAGGCGCATAATCCACATTAATAAAGGATATAAAATTTTCTATTACATTTTTCATTCCTTCATTGTAATTCAGTTTTACAACATTTTGATCTTTGTTATAAAAATTCAAAAATCCCTGAAAATATTTCTCCAAAACCAAAGTTCCATATTGATGAAAACTAATCTCAGAAATCTCTTTAGCAGAAATTCCAAAAATAGCAGACGGTAATAAATTAGGAACCATGTGCATTCCCGTTAATTTTTGATGTGATTTTAAAACCTCAATTGGTTTCCTGTAAAGCAATGCAAATGGTACTTCAGGAAAAATTGATCTTAAATAATCTACGTTGAATATATGCCAGGCATCCAGTTTTATAATAAGGTTCTTTTGTTCAGGAAATCTTTTTTGACCCAAAAATGCTATTACAGCTTTTAAAAGAATACTTTTTTTATCTACACTAAAATTATTGCTTCTTAAAATCTCATCAATAATCGGCGCTTCAGAAATCATTATATTCTCATTAGAAGTTGCCAAAGACTGACTTAACATCGTCGAGCCACATCGCGAAACATGAAATACTAATGATTTTAGCGTTGCCGGAACTATTTCTTCAGACCAATCTATAATATTTTCTGTCGTACTAACTACTTTAATAAACTTCGAGTTATAGGCATGACTTCTAAATTTTGCAATTGTTTCATCAAAAAAAGGATCAGCATATTTTATATCAGACAGATAAATCCATTCAAAATAAACTTCATTATCTTTTTCTACCAACTTATACGGAATCCAATTTGCAAGAGGATGATTTATATTTTCCATTTTTTTGTTTTATTCTGCTAATAAATCTGCTATAATTTTTGCTCCGGCTTCTGATGGATTTCGAGAAAGTTCATCAATAATCTTTTGTTTCATTTCATCTGAATATGGAGCTTCTTGTGGCGAATAATGGATATCAAAACTCATTTGTTCAAATAATCTATCTGACCATTCATTTCTTATACAATCAAGGGTGAGATGAATTCGAGGTTCTGAACTTTTATTTTCTACACTATGCGGAAGCTGAAAATTAGCATACCAGCATTCTCCCATTTGCATCGGAACACGTTTTTTATCCACATAAAAATAAACTTCATCATTAGTTATAATTGGAATGTGAATTCGAAAAAAACCATCTTCATAAGAAGTATCATTGTCTACATGTTCTTTTATTTCACTTCCAGGTCCTAATCGAAGTAATCGTACCGCTTCTTTTTCGCATTCAAACCAATTCATTATTTCTTTAAAATAGGGACAGCAATCCAACAATTCGGTATTTTTATATTCCGTATTAGCAAAAGATGTAATATCATTTACCAAACCAGATTGCGATCTTAAAGAAACGCTTGTCCAATTGCCTTCGTAACGCCCGGTATTAAAATGAGGCGTCCATAACTCATTTTCGCATATTTCGAGTTCTTTTTGCAATTTATCTGTCGAAAATGAAATTGGAAGTTTACTTGCGGAAGGATTCATGTTTAAAGATTAAGTTATTTAAAAATCTGATAAATTATTCATGATAAAATTATACAGTTTATTGGTCGAAAAAACCTCTGTTTCAAAGTCAGTTTTTAAAACTAAATCGGCATTTGACGGAACTTCAAAAACATCACTTATTCCTGTAAAATTATTAATTTTATTTTGGTCGTTATCCTGAAGTAATGCTTTCTTGTACAATCCTTTTGGATCTCTTTTTATGAGATTTTTTATGGCACAATCTAAATATACGGTTCGAACAAATTGATACGTTCTTAATTCATTTCTGAGATTTTCATAAGGATTTATTACTGACATTAAAACGATCGTGTTTTCATCAATAAAATTTTGTCCAACATTAAACAGACGTCTGATATTTTCGCATCTGTCTTCTTTAGAAAACCCTAAATCATTGCAAATTGTTTTTCTGTAAACATCCCCATCAATAATTTCGACTTTATAGCTTTTTTCCATTAGCAAATGCCTAACATTTTGGGCCAATGTTGTTTTACCTGAACCTGATAATCCTGTAAATTGTATCAAAATCATGGAGAATTTTCTTTTGGTTTTTTAATCTTAAAATTAAATAATTTGTAAGAATGAAACAATAAGTATAAATACCCTTTTATTGTTTGCCGAAATCATTATTTTTATCTTTTAATTGAATGAAAATGAAAAAGAAACTTGTTGTTTTAACCGGAGCCGGAATTAGTGCAGAAAGCGGCATTAAAACTTTTCGTGACAGCGATGGTTTATGGGAAGGTCACGATGTTATGGAAGTTGCAACTCCTGAAGGCTGGCGCAAAAACCAGGAATTAGTCCTGGATTTTTACAACAAAAGACGCCAACAGCTTAAAGAAGCTGAACCAAATCCTGGTCATGAAATTTTAGCCGAATTAGAACAGGATTTTGATGTTCATATTATCACGCAAAATGTCGATGATTTGCACGAACGAGCCGGAAGTACAAAAGTTTTGCATTTGCATGGAGAATTACTAAAAGTGCGAAGTGTTCAAAATCGGAATTTAATTTTAGACTGGAAAGAGGATTTATTTACGGGCGATTTAGATGAAAACGGACATCAGTTACGCCCGCATATTGTTTGGTTTGGAGAAGATGTTCCAGCTCTTGAAGAAGCAATTGCTATTACAGAACAAGCTGATTATTTTGCCGTTATAGGGACTTCGTTACAAGTATATCCCGCTGCCGGATTGATATCCTATACGTATAGCATAACGCCGGTTTTTTATATTGATCCAAAACCAATTGCGATTCCCAATATTCAGAATAAAGTTGAAGTAATTGCAAAAGTTGCTTCAGAAGGTGTTGCAGAATTAAGAGATCGACTAAAATCAAGCACAGATTTCACTAATTAAAATAATTTTATAATTCGTGAAAATTAGTGAAATCTGTGTTTCATCTTTTGTCTATTTTAATCCGCAAATTCTGTTTATATTTGCACCTTTCGAACAAACAACATAACAATGACTACTTTAAACGAATTGAATGCTATATCGCCAATCGACGGAAGATATAGAAGTAAAACCCTTTCATTAGCGCCTTTTTTTTCTGAAGAAGCTTTAATAAAATACCGCGTACTAGTTGAAATTGAATACTTTATTGCCTTGTGCGAAGTACCATTACCACAACTTTCAGACGTAAATCCAAACTTATTTGACAGTTTACGCAATATCTATAAAAACTTTTCTACTGAAGATGCACTTTGGATAAAAGAAACAGAGAAAGTAACCAATCACGACGTAAAAGCGGTTGAATACTTTATCAAAGATGCTTTTGAAAAACTAGGTTTATCTCAATATAAAGAGTTCATTCACTTCGGATTAACATCTCAGGATATCAACAATACTGCAATTCCGCTTTCTACAAAAGAAGCTTTTGAGCAGGTTTATATGCCTTCTTTAATTACTTTAATTTCTAAATTAAAAGAATTAAGTGTTGAATGGGCAGCTATTCCAATGTTGGCACGTACGCACGGACAACCGGCTTCTCCTACCCGCTTAGGTAAAGAAATTTTGGTTTTTGTAGAGCGTCTTGAAGAGCAAATGCGTTTGTTGTTCAATATTCCGTTTGCAGCTAAATTTGGTGGTGCAACAGGAAATTACAACGCACATCACGTAGCTTATCCACAAATTGACTGGAAACAATTTGGAAGTAAATTTGTAGAAACTGATCTTGGTTTACACCATTCTTTTCCAACAACCCAAATAGAACATTATGATCATTTTGCTGCATTTTTTGATGCTTTAAAAAGAATCAACAATATCATTATCGACTTAGATCGTGATATTTGGACGTATGTTTCTATGGATTATTTTAAACAAAAAATCAAAGCAGGTGAAATTGGATCATCGGCAATGCCACATAAAGTAAACCCGATTGATTTTGAAAACTCAGAAGGAAATTTAGGAATTGCAAATGCTATTTTTGAACATTTAGCAGCTAAATTACCGGTTTCAAGATTACAACGTGATTTGACTGACAGTACTGTTTTACGTAATATTGGAGTTCCAATGGGACATACTATTATTGCTTTTGAAGCATCACTAAAAGGATTAAATAAATTGCTTTTGAACGAAGCTAAATTTGCTGAAGATTTAGAGAGAAATTGGGCTGTTGTTGCAGAAGCAATTCAGACTATTTTACGCCGTGAAGCATATCCAAATCCATATGAAGCTTTAAAAGGTCTGACAAGAACAAACGAAGCTATAGACAAAAAAGCAATTCACAACTTTATTGCAACTTTAGAAGTTTCTGATGCAGTTAGAGCAGAATTAATAGCTATAACCCCTAGTAATTACACAGGTATTTAAGGAAAACCTAAAATATTTTACCAAAAAAAGCTATCTTTATCGATAGCTTTTTTTATTTCCATATAACCCGATTAGGAGGTTTGTCCAGACTACAATAAAAAGTCCTTTATAAAAACTATATTTTTTTTGCAGATACAGAAGCGACTAAGGAAACTTGTTTACCTGAATTAAAAATATTTTTTTGAGTATCTCTTTAACAAATCCGGATAAAATTTCTAAGTAAAAAAATACCCGCGTATGATTATTGCCTTAAATGCCACTGCCGTAACCACACACCATCTTGAACCATTAATTAGCGACTTGGGATTAATCCTGATGACCGCCGGAATTGCCGTGCTATTATTTAAAAAAATGAAACAGCCGCTGGTTTTAGGCTATTTAATAGCCGGATTTTTAGCTGGAAACCACTTTGACTTTTTTCCATCGATTACAGAAATGAAAAGTGTTGAAGTTTGGGCTGAAATAGGTGTTATCATCTTACTGTTTAGTTTAGGTCTCGAATTTAGTTTTAAGAAACTGATGAAAGTTGGCGGAACGGCTTCAATTACGGCAATTACGCAAATCATAACCATGGTCGCTATTGGATATTTAGTCGGTCGATGGATGGATTGGTCCCAAATGGATAGTATTTTTCTGGGCGTCATTTTATCGATTTCCTCAACAACTATAATCCTGAAAACATTTGATGAATTAGGCGTAAAAGCGCAAAAATTTGCCGGAATTGTAATTGGGTCACTTATCGTTCAGGATATTGTAGCAATTTTGATGATGGTTTTACTTTCGACTATCGCAGTAAGCCAGCAATTTTCAGGAAGCGAATTATTGATGTCGGTTTTAAAACTCGTATTTTTTCTGACAGCCTGGTTTGTTGGCGGAATCTTTTTTATTCCAACATTGCTAAAAAAAGCGAAACATTTATTGACAGATGAAATGCTGCTGATTATTTCGCTTGCATTATGTTTAACAATGGTAATTTTTGCTTCAAATGTTGGTTTCTCACCTGCCTTAGGGGCTTTTATAATGGGATCTATTATTGCCGAAACTACTCAGGCAGAACATATTGAACATTTAGTAAAACCAGTAAAAGATTTATTTGGAGCCATATTTTTTGTATCAGTCGGAATGTTAATTGACCCCAAAATGCTCTATACACACGCATTTCCTGTAGCTATTTTAACTCTTATAACTATAATTGGACAATCTGTAAGTTCTACAATTGGCGCATTATTAGCCGGACAGCCGCTAAAACAATCCGTGCAAACCGGAATGAGTTTATCACAAATAGGTGAATTCTCTTTTATTATTGCGACACTGGGAATGACATTAAATGTTACAAGTTCATTTTTATATCCGGTTGTGGTTGCTGTTTCTGCTATTACCACTTTTACGACTCCGTTTATGGTGAAATATGCCGTACCATTTTCAAATTTCCTGGAAAGAAAACTGCCTAAAAAATGGGTTAAAAATATCAACCGTTACAGCGTCAATGCACAAGCGATAAAAGCCGTAAGCACGTGGCAAAAAGTCATGCATGCTTATGTTATTCAAATTATATTGCACACCATTATTATTGCAGCTATCATTTTATTATCATCAAAATTTGTAGCTCCTTTAGTGGCAGATACAAGGTTTGGAAATACATTGGCAGCATTAATTACCTTAGTCGTAATTGCACCTTTTTTATGGGCGCTTTCACTGAGACGTGTGGCCGTTGAAGAAGTTGAACTATTATGGGAAGAACGAAAATATCGTGGTGCCTTATTGATGTTGATTTTAATCAGAATGAGTCTGGGCTTATTTTTTATTGGTTTTTTACTGAATATTTTCTTCTCGCCTTTAGTTGCCTTTGTTGCCTTGATTATCGCGATTGCCGTCTATCAGCTTTTCCCTAAAAAACTAAACGAACAATATCATAAAATTGAAAATCACTTTTTGAAGAATTTAAACGATCGTGAAAACAAAAAAATCGACAGACGTTATGCCAATTTAATGCCTTGGGATGGGCACATGTCTTTTTTTGATATTGGAAGAGAATCTAATTTAGCCGGAAAAACGCTGGATGAATTGCGTATTCGGGAACAAATGGGAATTAATATTGCCTATATAAAACGTGGAGATGTTACGATACCAATTCCAACCAAAAATGAACGCTTATTTCCCGGTGATGAAATTTGTGTAATTGGTACAGATGCTCAGGTTACTGAGTTCAATAAATACCTGAATCAAAATGAAATTGAAGATCCGAAAAAGGTGGAAGAATCTGATATTGTTTTGAGACAATTAGAAGTTTCTCAGGAAGAGTTTGCTCAAAAAAGCATTGGTCAGTTTAGAGGAAAAACAGGCGGACTTGTTGTGGGAATTGAAAGAAACGGAAACCGAATTTTAAATCCTGAATCACATTTAGTCTTAGAAAAAAACGATATTATTTGGGTTGTTGGAGATAAAAAACAAATGAATCAATTACTTCAGAAAGCTTAAAAAGATGCTAAGGCGCTAAGTTTCTAAGATACTAAGAGTTTTACTCTTTTACTAATCTTAGAAACTTAGCGCCTTAGCAACTTAGAAGCTTAAAAAACTTATTTATTTGGCTGTGGCGTCATACGCAAATATGGTTTTATTGGCGTATGTCCTTTTGGAAATTTTGCAGGAATATCGCTATCAGGAACTGCTGGTGTGATTACTACATCTTCACCATCTTTCCAGTTCGCCGGAGTTGCTACACTATAATTTGCCGTTAATTGCAAACTATCAATAACACGAAGCAATTCTTCAAAATTTCTTCCTGTTGAAGCAGGATAAGTCAAAGTCAATTTTATTTTTTTGTCAGGTCCAATCACGAAAACCGAACGAACTGTAAATTTCTCGCTCGCATTTGGATGCAACATATCATATAACGTTGCTATTTTTTTATCCTCATCAGCAATTATCGGAAAATTAACAGTTGTATTTTGAGTTTCGTTAATGTCTTTGATCCACAATTTGTGAGATTCTAAACCATCTACACTTAACGCAATTACCTTTGTATTTCTTTTTTTAAATTCCGGAACATAATTGGCTACAGTTCCCAATTCAGTTGTACAAACAGGAGTAAAATCTGCAGGATGCGAAAATAAAACACCCCAGGAATCTCCTAACCATTCATGAAAATTAATTGGTCCTTCTGTTGTTTCTGCATGAAAATCCGGAGCTATATCGCCTAATCTTAATGTTGACATAATTATAGTTTTTAGTTCCTCTAAAATTAACTAAAAAATAGATAAGGAAAACATCAAAAATTTAAAAATAAGTTAAAATTCTACATTCTCTATCTAATTACTATTAAAGTTAAATAAAACTTACTACAAAGTACCAAATAGCAAGGGTTACAAACGAAATTGGAATTCCAAAACCAATCATCATACTGCTTAATTTTGGTTTTAATCCGTATGTCGAAGCTAAAATTGCGCCCGTAATCATGGGTGCCATTGCCACTTCCATCAAAGTCACTTTTATAGCCTCAGAATGTTGTTTGAAAATAAAAACATATAAAACCAGAATTATAAAAGGACTCATAATTAATTTAAAGAAAAGTCCAAGCCGCAAGAATTTCCAATGCTGGCTTCTGCGATCAAACTGAAGCTGCAATCCTACTGAAAGTAATGCAAGAGGCGTAACCAAACTTCCAATTTTCAATAAAACATCCTGAACATTAAAATCAAACTGGTAGTTAAAAATATTCATCGAACATGCCACAACAAATGTAATAAAAGGCGGAAAAAGAAGTACTTTTTTTATAATACTCAATGCATTAGGACTTCCTTTTGAATAAAAAGCAGCCACAAAAACTCCCAAAGTAGAAACTACAACAAAAGTTCCGGGCTGATCAACCAAAATTGCGGTTTCTAAACCTTTTTTCCCAAACAAAGCTTCAATTATAGGATATCCAAGAAAAGAACTGTTGCTTAATCCGGCTGTTAAAATTAAACAGCCAATAAGTTTGTTTGACCAGCCTAATCTTCTCCCTAAAAAATGAAAAAAGATAAAAGCCAATATAAAACAAATCCAACCTGATGCTATTGGGAACAATAAATCGTTGCTCCATTTTATTTTCGGAATGTGATATAAAGTGATTGCCGGTAAACAAACATAAATCACTATTTTGTTTAAAACCTTATAAATATTAGACGGAAAGCCTTTTACTCTTTGCAAAAGCAAGCCTAATGTCAGAAAGAAAAATATTAAAATAAAGTTATTCATATTGTTGATTAATCACAAAAATAGGTATTTATAAATTGTAGACGAATTTTAATTTTTAGTTAAAAAAAAAAATTATTTAATAAAAGTTTCTATATTTGTAACATATTTTATTACAGATATGATTTCAGGTAAATTTGCCATAACGATTCACATTTTAACTTTACTTACAAAGTATCCAAATGATTTTTTATCATCTGAATACATTGCGGGAAGTATTAATTTGAATCCGGTTTTGGTTCGAAAAGAAATCGCAAACCTGAAAGCGCATCATATTGTAGAAAGCAAAGAAGGCAAAAATGGCGGTACAAAACTCGCTGTAGATCCTTCAAAAATTACATTAAAAGAAATATTTGAAGTGACTTTTGAAACCATTAATTTAGGATATGCCAAAAATCAGCCAAATCCTGATTGTCCTGTTGGAAAAAAAATCAATCAAAATTTGAGTTCTTTATATGCTGACATGAATCAAAAAGTTAGTCTGCAATTAGAAGGAATTTCTTTGGAAGATTTTTCTAATCAATTCTAAAACTATTTTTTTACATAAAACTGTAACATTTTTTATTACAAACTTAAATTATATATTATGAAAATCGCAATTATTGGAGCAACCGGATTTGTTGGCTCAGCCATTTTAAATGAATTAGCAAACAGAAATCACGATATTACTGCTATTGCAAGAACTCCAAACGACACGAAAAACGTTAATTGGGTAAAAGCGGATATTTTTGATGTAAACGCTTTGGCGGATATTCTTAAAGGAAATGACGTAATTATAAACGCTTATAATCCAGGTTGGACGAATCCAAACTATGCTGATGATTTCAAGAACGGATCAAAATCAATTCAGGAAGCTGCAAAAAAATCCGGCGTAAAACGTTTTATTACAATTGGCGGAGCCGGAAGTTTGTACGTAGCGCCAGATTTACAAGCCGTTGACACTCCGGATTTTCCTAAAGAATATCATGCTGCGGCTTCTGCTGCAAGAGATTATCTAAACGTCATTAAGGAAGAAAAAGATTTGGATTGGGCGTTTTTTAGTCCGGCACTTGAAATGCACCAAGGTATTACAACAGGAAGAACCGGAAAATACCGCCTAGGTTTAGAAAATCCGGTATTTAATGACGAGCAAAGAAGTATTCTTTCTGTAGAAGATTTAGCGGTTGTGATTGCTGACGAAACTGAAGCTCCAAAACATCATCAGGTTCGATTTACAGCGGGTTACTAATATTTTTTTTCGCCACGAATTCACGAATGATTGCGCATATTATGTTTAATTCAATACTTTAAAATAATTCGTGAATTCGTGGCAAAAACTTCAACAGTTTCAAAAGGTCAATTGTCTTTTTGAAACTGTTTTTGTTTTCTGTACTTTTACGATACCTAAAAGTAACGTTTTGTCAAGTTCAAAAAAGCAATCAAGCAGTTTACAAGAAAAAGCCGGAATTTCGCCTCCTGAAATCACCAATGTTTCTGCTATCAATCAAATTAAGAAAAGCAGAAAACTACAACCTTCTTCAAATGAATTAATTGCCGGGATTCTTGATGGAAACAGAACCGCGCTGAGCCGTGCGATTACTTTGATCGAAAGCACAAATCCTGAACATACCGCAAAAGCAAATGAGGTTATTAATGGATGTTTGCCTTACGCTAATAATTCAATCCGAATAGGAATTACAGGTGTTCCCGGAGTTGGAAAAAGTACTTTTATTGAAGCTTTTGGAAGTTTCTTAACTCAATTAGGTAAAAAAGTCGCTGTTTTAGCGGTTGACCCGAGTAGTTCACTTTCGCACGGAAGTATTTTAGGAGATAAAACCCGAATGGAAGAACTCGTAAAGGATGAAAACGCATTTATCAGACCAAGTGCTTCGGGAGATACTTTGGGCGGTGTGGCCAGAAAAACGCGCGAATCTATTATTTTATGCGAAGCTGCAGGTTTTGACACTATTATTATTGAAACCGTTGGTGTTGGACAAAGTGAAACTGCCGTTCATAGCATGGTGGACTTTTTTTTATTATTAAAAATTTCCGGTGCCGGAGATGAACTTCAGGGCATTAAACGTGGTATTATGGAAATGGCAGATGCCATCGTAATCAACAAAGCGGACGGTGATAATATCAAAAAAGCAAATCAGGCGAAACTGGAATTTAATCGTGCTTTGCATTTATTTCCTCCAAAAAAATCAAACTGGCAGCCAAAAGTTACGACTTGCAGCGCTATTACAAAAGATGGTATTTCAGAAATCTGGGATACTATTTCTCAATATTTTGTACAGACAAATGAATCTGGTTTCTTTCCCGAAAAACGAAAAGATCAGAATCAGTTCTGGATGATGGAAACTGTAAACGAGCAACTCAAACTCAACTTTTATAATCACCCTAAGATTGTTGGGCAATTGGAACAAATAAAAAAAGCGGTGCAAAATGATGAAATATCACCTTTTGCAGCCGCTCAGTTTTTATTGAATGAATATAAAAAGCAGCTCTGAATTCTTAAAGCTTTTTTTTAAGTTTGATTTATTTTACATTAATTGCAATTGTATAAGTCTCTTCACTTTCCTGAATAGGGTATTTTCCAGGAACTAAAATATCTGAATTGAATTTTAAAGCTTTAACTATTTCCGGAGCTAAAATTTGTCCTTCTGGTATTACAAAATCTCCATTTTTTACTAAATCTTTGTGATTCTCTTCTGTCAAAGCACTTTTTTGAATTTCCATAACAAATTGTCCTTTTACATTGTCAACGCGTACTGGTGTTCCTCCGTTACCATCTGGCTTAAAAAGGCTAAAGTGGTACCATGTAAAGGTATAAACATCATAACAAAAACCTAGTGGCTGACTGCAGTCAACATTATGCGATCCCCAATTTCGCACAATAATTGAATATGGTCCATACATTCTTTTGGTATTAGATGGGGTTTGCTGATCTGATGTTGATAATTCAGCATTTTGATTTGTACTAGGTTCCTGGCTGCAGCTTATAAAAAAAGCTGTAAACACAAAAACTAGCATCACTTTTAATACTTCAGATTTTTTTAATCTTTTTTGTGGTAAATTTTTCATAATAAATAAAATTTAATTGATCCCTACTCTATCACAGGCTTTTCAGGTTACGCCTTTTGGTTTAGTATATATCAATTAAATTTATTTTTTGTTACCCCTTATTTTGGCTTTAAATTAAAAAAAAATCAGAATTATCCCATTTCATTCATTCGATGCTCATTTTATTATCAGCATAAATCTATTTTTTTTCAAACAAAAAGCTGCTAAATATGAAATTTCACACTTAGCAGCTTTTTTAAAATGAACTGAAAATTATTTTTTTGCAGTCCTAAGTTTATATTTGTTTTCCTTGTACAAATTGCCTGCAGTTATAACATGCGCCAAAGCATCTTTTGCCAATTCTTCATTTAATTTAACTGGAATTAAAGTCGTATCATTTTTGATTTCAAATTGCAAAGGTTTCAAATTAGGCTGCATGATTACCACCTGATTTTCGACTCTAAACGCATTAATATCATTAAATTGCATGATTGATCTTCCTTGCGTTTTTGGATCTAATTTATTTAGATTTCTACCCACCATTGGCGTTTCAAACGAAAGTCCTAAATAACTTAATAATGTTGGCGGAATATCAATCTGACTTGCCAACTTACTATACGAAGTTCCTTTTGGAACTCCAGGTCCTATAATTAAAGCCGGAATGTGGAATTTATTGATTGGTACCAAATTCTTTCCGTAGGTTCTTGTATTGTGATCTGCGATTACGATGAAAATAGTGTTTTTAAAATAAGCTTCTTTCTTCGCCATTTCAAAGAATTTCCCAATAGAGAAATCAGCATATTTCATGGCATTATTTACCGTTGCAGGTTTTGCATCAAAAGGCTTAATTCTTCCTGCTGGATATTCAAAAGGTTCGTGATTTGAAGTTGAGAACATCAAAGAAAAGAAAGGTTTGTCGCCTTTTGCTTTAAAATAATTATTGGCTTTAGTCACCAAATCTTCGTCTGAATAACCCCAGGTTCCTTTAAAAGCATATTTATTTCCATCAGATTCAAAATCTTCTTCATCTACAATATCCTGAAAACCATTTCCGTTGAAAAACGAAGCCATATTATCAAAATTTGCCATTCCGCCATAAATAAAACTGGTGTCGTACCCTTTTTGTTTTAAAGCTTGGGCTAGCGTAAAAAAGCCTTGTTGTGAGTTTCCTAACTTTACCACACTTTCTGATGGTGATGGTAAAAATCCGGTTACAACCGCTTCGATTCCTCGAACGCTTCTTGTTCCTGTGCAATATAAATTGGTAAACAACAAACCTTCTTTCGATAATTTGTCAAATTCAGGCGTTAATGGTTTTCCACCTAAAATTCCAACGTATTCAGCTCCTAAACTCTCTTGTAAAAAAATCACCAAATTGTATGGTTTCTTTTTAATTGAATCTGGCTGTTGTACATGCAAAAACGGAATTTCGGCATCGGTAAAATCATTTGGTCCGGCAATCATGTATTTTTTTACACGGGCGATTGCTTCGGCTTCATCCATTTTACCATACATTTTGGTGTTTCCTTCATTCTTGATCGAATACGCTGCAAAAGCTACGGTGTAAAATGAATTTAAACCTAAAGTATTCGTCAACTGATCTGTCGAAAAAACAGCATTACTGGCATTTATTGGACGTTTTGAAGTAAGACTAGAACGTGCTCCAAAAAACAATAAAAATGCTACTAATGGAAAAATCATTAATCTGAATTTATATTCAGAAGCAGTTGTATAGAAATATTTTTTTCCTTTTTTGAAAGCAAAATAAAGTACAATTCCCAAAATCAGAAAAGTCACAATGATAGAAGTCAGGTAACTTTTAAGAAGCATTCCTACCACTTCTTTCGGGTAAATAAGATAATCCAAGAAAATCTTATTTGGACGTGTATCATATTGTTTTACGAAATCCGGTGACGCCAATTCAACAAAAAGAATCAGAAACAGGAATAAAAAGCTATAAATCACCAAAAAATTATTGGTAAACTTCAACCATTTATTGGGTAAAAAAGTAATTAAAACTGCCGGTAAAAATGACAAATAACAAAGTAATATTAAATCCATTCGAAGTCCGATTGGAAAAATATACCAGAAATTTGGTGTTTCGACTACTCTGTCTTTAAAAAGAAAAAATAAAAAGATTCGGCTTAAAGTCGTAATTAGCAATCCGATTGCTATGAAATTAAAAATGGGTTTTAAAAAACTTAATTTTTTCATTAGAAAGATTTAAATATTTTTGTTAAGGCATTTTACTCTTCGTAACGTTTTATTTCTCTGTCATAAAACTCATTTGCCAGAACAATTAAACCTTCCATTTCTATATTTAATTCGGCTTCGTCAAGATCTTCTGCTTCTTCCATAAACTCAACCTCATCATCTTTTAAGTTGATTATAAATCTTGGATAATCAAGATGAATGATAAAAATATCATCTGGAAAATCAGTATTATCTCCGAGTAAAAATTTAGGTAATTCCATTTTATTTATTTTTTGTTTTTATTATTTTTTTCCACTCTCTATAGCTATCGGGGACTGATTAAATGAATTTTTAAAATAATCAGTAGCTTATTTTTTATTTTTATCTTCCAAATTTAACTATTTGAAAGTGAATTTTGGATTAATTTTTTTGTTAGGTAATGAAAGCGAATATAAAGGAAAATTGCTGCAGAAGTTAATCCTGCCAAAAGTCCGATCCAGACTCCTTGTGCCTTTAATTCTGTATACTCGGCTAAGTAATACGAAACCGGAAAACCAATAATCCAATAAGCAACAAATGTGATATACATTGGAATTTTGACATCCTGTAAACCACGCAAAGCACCTAAAACCACAACCTGAATTCCATCAGAAATCTGGAAAACTGCTGCTATTATAAATAACTTCGATGCAATACTTATAACTTCATTATTGTCCAGAAGCTGTCCTCCGTTTTCCATATTCAAAAAGATATGAGGCAGGAAATTATGAAAAACAACAAACAGAATCGCAAAAACAGTTTCTATTATAATAGCGAGTAAAAAAATCGAACGCGCCACAATTACTAAGTTTTTATAATCGTTTAATCCTCTTTGATTACTAACCCTAATCATAGAAGTTACACTTAATCCCATCGCAAACATAAACGTCATCGAAGACAAACTCAATGCAATTTGATTTGCTGCCTGACTGGTTTTGCCAATATTACCACAAAGCCAGATCGATGCTGTAAACAATACGACTTCAAAAAGCATTTGCATTGCTGATGGAAATCCGATGCTTATAATTTTTTTTATCGTTTCTTTTTTGATTTCGTCAAAGCTGAAATTCTTAAAATATTGTTTTAAATCATTTCTTCGTGATAACATGATATGCATGAACATGACCAAAAATATTCTTGAAATTACGGTTCCAAGTGCTGCGCCTACAATTCCCATTTTAGGAAAAATCCAGATTCCGTAAATCAGCATATAATTGATTCCCACATGCAGCACATTTGCCATAACCATTGCATACATCGAATATTTTGTCATCGACATTCCGTCTGCAAATTGTTTATAACCCTGATACATAATTAGCGGAATCAGCGAAAAAGCAACCCAATCCAGATAGGGTTTTGCAAGTGCAATTACATCTGCCGGTTGTTGCAGTAATTCCATTATGGGCTTTGCCAGAACAATTACGCCAAAAAGAACTAATCCTAAAATGATGCACAAAAACAAACCATGATGAAATGCCGAACGAATTTTAGAATCGTTTTTCTCCGCATCACCTTCTGCAACAATTGGAGTAATGGCTGTCGAAAAACCAATTCCTAACGACATTGCAATAAAAATCATACTGTTTCCTAATGAAACTGCTGCAAGCTCCGTACTTCCCAATTTTCCTACCATTATATTATCGACAATACCAATTAAAGTATGCCCGACCATTCCTAATATAATAGGATATGCTAATCTTAAATTATAAGAAAACTCCTTGGTATACTGCTTTAAATTCACTGCTGCATGTTTTTTAGTCGGCAAAGATAATCAGAAGCTTTGGATTCTTTCTTATTATTAAAAACATAAGCAAATATTAAGTCAATTTTTAACGAATCTCAATATTATATAACAATTTCAAAAAATTATATAACAAGCTCCAAAAGCTGTGATAGTACTTTTACAATATTAAAATCAAATAAAAATTATATGAAGAATTCGAGAAATCTAAAAATGTTATGCCTAGCAGCTTTTGCTTTTTTATACGCCAATACAACTTTCGCTCAAGATTCAACAATTGAAAAAACGGAAGGTGAAATCAGAAAATACGATCAGGGTTTTAGATTAGGATTTGGATTAAATGGTGGTATACCAACGGATAATGCATACGACTGGTCTCTGGGTGGAGACGTGCGTTTGCAATATGATTTAACAAAAAGAGCTTCACTTACCTTAACAACTGGTTTTACCAATTTGTTTATGGGAAAAGATGAAAATGGAGTTGACCAAAAAGATCTTGGATTTATTCCTGCAAAAGCGGGTTTTAAAGCCTTTATCTGGGAAGATCAATTTTATGTCTTAGGTGAAGTTGGTGCTGGTTTTGCCGTTACAAACGGTTATAATGACACTACTTTTTTATGGGCACCAGGAATTGGGTACGCCAACAAATACATTGATATTAGTGTCCGTTATGAGGATTACAACAAATTCAAAACCAATCAGGTGGCTTTACGTTTAGCTTATGGTTTTGATTTATAAAAGTAAGGTTTAATTTATTTTTTTGTTTTTGGTAATAAACCCGACAGATCGCATAGTCTGTCGGGTTTTGTTATTTTCTACACTATCAATCCTGCAAGGTTTTCGAAACCTTGTAGGTTTAGTTATCATACTGTTTTACAATTTTTTTAATCTGTGGCAAGAAATTAACCGCAAAGATTCGCAATCCCGATAGCTATCGAGATCGCAAAGTTCGCAAAGTTTTTATTTTCTAAAGAATGCAAAGTTCACAAAGCGTTACGTGAAGATTTTAGCGGATTAAAATTCGTGAATTCGTGGCAAACTTCTTTCCTCTCTTCTCTTTCTTCTATTTTCTTTCTTCTATTTTCTTTCTTCTAAATACTTATTATCTGTCAACGTTTTCATAAAAGCAATTAATTGCTTTTTTTCCTGATCAGATAATTTTAGTTTATCTTCTGGTAAAGTTTGGTTCGGGACATCGAATCCTAAACCTAATCCTCCACCTTGATCATAAAAATCAATAACTTCTTCTAAGGTTTTATAAACCCCGTTGTGCATATATGGCGCAGTAAGTTCTATGTTTCTTATTGTTGGGGTTTTAAAGGAATTTTTATGAATTGCGGCTTGCGTAATAACAAACTTGCCTAAATCTCCGTCGAGTTTTTTATTTTTGTTTAGAGTGCCTAAAATTTCACTTTCGGATCTGTCAAAGTTTGGCGGAACAGTTCCGTTTGTAAGCGGAATAAAATGACAGGTTGCACATTTGGCTTTTCCGGCAAATAAATTAAAACCCGCTTTTTCATCTGCCGTAAACTGGGCTTTGTTTTGCATATAAGCATCAAATTTTGAGTCGTAATGACTTAATGAACGAATATAAGATGCCAAAGCATTTTTGATCGCAAATTCATTTATTTCTCCTTTCGGAAATGCCTTCTTAAACTCTTTTATGTAATCTTCGTTTTTTTGAATTTCAACAGCCGATTTCTCTAAAGATCCATGCATTTCGTTTTCATTTTTAATAACCGCAACCGCCTGATCTTCGAGATAACTTACTCGGGAATCTGCAAAAAAAACACGCTGAAAAGCAATATTATTTAGCGTTGGCGTATTGCGCTGAATCATTGATTTTCCGTCAAGCGAAACGGCTCTTTCCAAACCATCTGTAAACGCCTTATCAGCATGATGGCACGAAGCACAGGAACGTGTATTGTTTCCGGACAAGATAGGATCGTTGAATAACTTCTTGCCTAAAGCAATTTTTTTCGGTGTTGTTTTATAATCGGGGAAACCCGAAAAAGCTTCTGCATCAAAAGCATCTTTGTCAAATAAAGTTTCTGCTGTTGCTTTTAATCCTTTTTGTTCTTTCATGAACGGAATTCCTAATTCGCCCTGCGTTTTATAAAGTCCTTTACTTAACGGATTTAAAATTTCTTTGATAAAATACGCACGATCAAAAGCATTAAAATTTTTATTTGCCTTTAAATATTTTTTGCCTTTTTCCAAAATCTGAATAACTTCTTTAGAATTTGAAACCGATTTTTCTTCAAGATAAACCTGATAATATTTTTCGATAGTTTCTAAAGATGTGAATGCTTCCGGAAGTGAATTCAAAACAACAGGCGAATCAAAACCGGTAATTCCCAAAGTTATAATTCGATAAACTTCTAATCTCATGGCATCAAAAACATGTGCATCAGTTAATTCATTAGAATTTGAAACTTTTTCTAACCGAATTAAATTTGCCGATAAAACGCCCAATTCCTGCAGTAATTCTTTTTTATTTTCTTTGTTGTATTTCGGAAAAACCAATTCTTCGACAACCTGAAAACCTTCGGGCGAAACCGTTATTTTATCATTTTCTTCAAACTCAGGAATCGCGGGTCCGTTTATCGATTTAGAAACTGCGGGCGAATAATATTCACTAATCATTTCAACCTTTTTATAACTTTGATGCGCTTCCAGAAATTGCCGCTGAATCTGCGCTTCTGTAGAATCTGTTTGAACCGAATACTTAAGTTTGGCTACTTTTTCGACCAATAAAGTAATATCAGATTTAAAAATTTCATTTACTTCCTGATGTTTGTTTTTTTTCTGACAGGCAACAAACGCTAGCAAGAAGAACAAACAATATATTTTTTTCATGATTTAATAAAAAATTAAAAGAGGAATATTCAGAAAAACAGAAACCACTACCTCAAATTGAAATAGTGGACATCTGTTTTGTAATGATTTAAAATTTATCTCGCCAAACCTTTTATAACTACAATTTGACTTGCTTGTTCTTCTTTAGGGCGATTTGTTCCTCCATCAGCGGCTCTGTATTTTTCTCCAGTCCAGGTATGTGGCTGTACGCTTAGCATAAAAGTATCTGCAATACCAACTTGTTCAGACACATCTATTAAAGCACCGTATTCCCAGGCACCAAATTTAGAAGTCCCGCCTACGTTGTATTTTGCAGCATCTGTTGCCGTACGATGGTGATCTAATTCTACCACAACTTTCAAATCTTTAGTTGCAATATTGTATTGATAAATGTAAGCATCATGAGTTTCGTCTCCATATCCGTTTGCATCTTCCTGAACGTATACATAATTTTTAGTTACACAAATGTTATCCGGATTTTGGAATTTACCAGCAATTCCAGAACGGTTATCACCATCAAGAATTACTTCAAGAGTTCCTTTTAATGGGTCAGCAGCATCAAGATTTAATCTGTAAACTCTACCATATTTAGCTCTTGAACCGTCAGCGTTAGTTCCTGTTATATCTTGTCCGGTTACGTTAAAATACAATTCACGATCTGCATTAGCGCCACCTTTACGGTAATCTAAATCTTCAACACGGCCAAATTTAATTGCTTTCAATGTATTTACAGCCGCATTAATCTGAGCACCTGTAAGTGTTGTATGATTGTCAATTTTTACAAAAGAAACAGGATATGTTTTACTAACTTCCATATCTTTCTCTCTTTGATTGTCATCATTTCTTTTAAGCATGTACAAAGAACCTCCAGTTAAATCGCCCACAGTATTAGATACATACATAAAAACCTGACCTCCGTAAGTTCCGGAATCGTCATCGCCAATTACGACAACCGTTTTGCCTTTGTAAGCAGAAGAACGTAGTGGCAAAGCATTCTCAGCACTTAAACGTCCAAAACCTGCCAATTCTTTAGATACTGATGCAGAACCTGCGCTTCCGTAAGGATCTAAGGCATGCGTACGAGATTCTTCTCCAGATTCTCCACACGTTAAATAAACCGGTCCAAAACCATTTTCAGCTTGTGTAGCCATTGTAGCGCCACATAATCTCCAGGTTCCTCCGTTAGAGTTTAATAAATATTCTCCTTTTGTAGGTTTAAATGTTTTGTCTAATGTAATTCTTGATACTGCAAAATTGTCTTCGTTGTTTACTAAAAAAGTAAAAGTCCCGTCCGTATTTTTTAACAAACCTGAACCATCTGCAGAACCTCCAAAAATAAACTTTGGACTGTCAGCAAAAACATCATCTGAACTAAAAAGAGAATAGATTTTTAAATTTTCAAAACCTGTTTTCGCTTTCAGTAAACTTGGCGTAACAGATTGGTCCTTCAATACAACACTTGTTGTTTCTTCCTGATCTTTAGAATCGTTATTACAAGATGTAAGCAACGAACCAAGAATAATTAGCGGTAAAATAATTCTTTTCATGGAGTTAAAGTTTGATTTTATTTTTTTTACAAAGTAAACCCCTACTCTTTAACTTAAAATGACTTTGATATTATCAAAAAAATAAAACTCTAACTCCAAAACGATAATTGACTCGAAAAAATTAACATTAAATTAGTACTATAAAATACTCATAAAGTTTCAGTAACATCCAAACAAAAAAAAGAGCCTAATTTTAAGACTCTTTTTTTAATTGCTTTTCATAAACGTCAAAATTAGCTTTTATCTTTTCATCCAGTTCAGGTTCTTTAATATCGGTATGTTTTTGCATTTCTTCCCAAATAATTTTAGCAACAATATAGCGTGCCATTTCCTTATCATCAGCAGGAATAATATACCAAGGCGCTTGTTCTGTCGAAGTTCTGTTTATCGCCTCTTCATAATATTGCTGATATTCGTCCCAATGTTCACGTTCTTTTAAATCTCCCGGCGAAAATTTCCAGTTGTGTTTTCCCTCTTCCAGTCGGCGTAATAAGCGTTGTCTTTGCTCCTCTTTACTCAAATGAAGAAAAAACTTCATGACAATCGTTCCGTTTTCGGCAATATGACTTTCAAAATTATTGATTTGCTCAATTCTTCTTTTCCAGAATTTTGGCGTGATATCATCAACCGAATTAATTCCCGGTAAATTCTCAGCCAAAATAAATTCAGGATGTACACGCGTAACCAAAACATTCTCGTAATGCGTACGATTAAAAATCGCAAATTTTCCTTTTTCCGGCAAGGCTATATAATGTCTCCATAAATAATCGTGTTCCAATTCAGTCGAATTTGGCGTTTTAAAACTATGAACCACCACTCCACGGGGATTAAATTCTTTAAAAACTTCCCTGATCAAACTGTCTTTTCCCGAAGTATCCATTCCCTGAAGGCAAATTAAAACGCTGTATTTATTATACGAATACATTACATCCTGCAAATCGCTCAGTTTTGCTTTTACTTTTTCTAATTTTTCTTCCTTTTCCTCTTCACTGGCATCTATCTGCAGTAAAGTCGGAATCTTGGATAATTTTATTTTATCTGTAACTTTAAAATCATTCGGATCTATTGATTTCATATTATTTAATTTTATATCTCATAAATATACTAATTTTACGAATCCCGATAGCTATCGGGACTGCTCATTGCAATACTTTTTCGATAAATTGTTTTTTCTAAGCCACAACAAGAGTTTCCGTTGGTCGCTTTGTTCTGTCAGGAAAATATACAATTTCTACTCAAAGTATTTTCTTCCGAAGTTTCGGGACTATCAGGGCTATGCACTATTATTCAAAACAAAATTCATGGAAAAATTCACATTAGAAATATTATTTCAAATCATCGGAATCGGTTCGGCATCAGGATTATTTTTCAATAACAATTCTCTTTATATCATTGGCGATAACAGCGGTTATTTATACGAATACAATATGCAGAATCAGCAATTAAACCAACATCCTTTAATTGACAATCCATCGCAAAATATTCCGAAAAACATAAAACCCGATTTTGAATCGATCACGCATCACAACGATACTTTATATGTTTTTGGTTCCGGTTCCACCGAGAATCGAAACAAAATGATTGAGTTTGATCTTAAAAACAAAACCGTTTTACAAAAAAACAATCTGATAGATTTATATGCCGTAATGCAAAGTTTCGGCGCTATAAAACCAGAAGATTTTAATCTTGAAGGTGCCATTTTCGATGGAGAAAACTGGTATTTATTCAATCGCGGAAACGGAATTTCCAACAAAAACACGATTTTTACCATTCACGCTAAAAACCTTGGCGAAGAATTTGCATTGGTGGCAACCAATTATAAACTTCCGAAAATAAAAGGCGTTCGTTCCAGTTTTACCGATGCTATTTTGGTCGAAGACAAAATCTATTTCCTTTCTACCGCAGAAGACACCAAATCAACTTACGACGACGGAGAAATCCTGGGAAGTTTCATTGGCCGAATCGATCTTAAAACCATGAAAATCGATTTTACTCAAAAAATTACCTCAACCAATAAATTTGAAGGTTTGACTTTCTATAAAAAATCAAATGATAAAATTGAGTTTTTACTTTGCGAGGATAACGATACGGAATTATTGGAAACTAAGATTTTTAAATTGAGTTTGCCGGTTAAATAATTCGCTAATCTCTATGAAAAAAATAATTCTTACCTTATTAATAGTTTTCATTATTTTGACTGGTAGCTATCTATTTTACGATTTTAAAATAAACAAACCAAAAAAGGAATATTATAAGAATTTAAACCCAAAAGATTTAAATCCAAAATCATTTATCACTCTTTTTAAAGAGAGATATAATAAATCCTCATTAAACATTGTATCAATGACAGGAGATTTTCCTAATAATTGGGTTAAACCAAATGATATTCAATATTTAATGTCGATTATGCATTCTAAAGAAAAATGTTGTGGATATATGAATACATTTTCCTCTTTTATTTCAAGTGAAGATGCTGAAGTTGGAGGTTTTGCCATAATTTTTCTAAACTCTTATATCTCAAATACCAAAATTAACATGGGTTTGAATTGTAATCCTAAAACAGATGAAGAATCTATCAGGAAAATAGAAAAGTGGTATCAAACTACGGCCAATAAAAATTAAACATATTTTATCTCAAGGCTGAGCATATATTTACACCGAAATTCCGTAGAGGCGCACAGCAGTGCGTCTCCCGCAACGAATATCCGCAATAAAAAACATACTGGACGAAGACGCACTGCTGTGCGCCTCTACAAAAAACCTCTGTGTATCTTTGTAACTTTGAATCTCTGACCTTTAAAAAAAAACTTTTTTTTACCCCCATCCCAACCTTTTTATCTTTTTAACCCTCTTTAGTATAAAGACAACAATTGTGATAAACGAAACTCTAATTTCTAACTGCAAAAAAATGAACCGCGATGCACAGCGTCAGGTTTATGAGCATATGGCTCCAAAATTGTATCGCGTTTGCAAACGATACCTAAAAAAGGAAGAAGAAATTGAAGAGGCTATGGCTGATGCTTTCTACACCATATTTACAAAACTGGAACAACTTAAGGAAGTTCTGGCTTTTGAAGCCTGGGCGCGAAAAATAACCGTTAACCATTGTTTGGCAACGATCAAGAAAAACACCAATTTCAATATGTATCTTGACGATGTCAAATTGCTTTCGCAGCCTTTTACAGATGAGATCAATACGTTAGAAGAAGAAGATTTACTCAATTTACTAAACCATATTCCGGACGGCTGTAAAACTGTCTTTAACCTTTTTGTTATAGAAGGTTTCGGACATAAAGAAATAGCCGCAATGCTAAACATTTCTGAAGGCACATCAAAATCACAATTGAATGCTGCGAAAACCAAACTAAAGGAATTAGTCAATAAGTTGTATTACCAAAAAGCAAAATAGTCATGGACAATCAAGATAAAATATTCGATAAATTTAAAGAAGCCGCAGAAAATTCGGAACGAAAAGAGTTTCCGGGAATGGACAAAGTCTGGGCGCGCGTTGAAGACAAACTCAATAAAAAAGAAGATAAAAAAGCGATTTCGTTATGGAAAAAAATTGCAGTTGCAGCTTCTCTTTTATTAGTAATTTCAATAGGATCTCAGTTTTTAAAATCTGATAAAATTTATACAACTCAAACTCCTAAAGTTGTAACGAATGAAAAAAACAAAGAACTTATTCCGGAAAAAAATGATGCTGCAGTTTCTTCAGATTCACCAATTGTCCCAAAAGCCGAAGCAGTTAAAATTTTAGACAAACAAATTAAACAGCAACAAAATGTAGCCATAAACGAAGTGCAAGGTTCTATTACCCGTGAACCTATTCCAGTTCAGTCAGCACCTGCTGCAATAGCCACTGATGAGGCTGCTGCGCCAACATCAATGCAATCCGGCTATTCCAGAATAGAAGAAGAAAATACGGTTTCTAAAAATAAAGATGCAGCAGATTTTGGTTATTTAAGAACTACACAAAGAGAATCAGCAAAGGTTGCTTACGCAGAAACACAAGCTCCGATGGCTAAAAAAAGTGCACCGTTAATTGTTCTTAACGGAAATGCAATATCTCATAATGATGACGAAAAGAGAGATAAAATGATGCAGAAAGAACTTCCTAATCTACAGCCTGAAAATGTAGATTCGCTTATTGTTTTAGATGCGCCTTTGTATATTATTGATGGTATTTATTATTCGGAAAATGATTTATTCGGTGCAAACCCAACAAGTCCTTATGCACCTTTGAACAAACAGGAAATTAAAACGATTACGGTTCTTCAGGACTTAGAAGCTACCTCAAAATATGGCGATAAAGGTAAAAAAGGTGTTGTAATTATTACGACTAAAACCGGGAAACCAGCGCCAAAAAACTAGGTTAAAATCTAATCTCAAAAATCTTTGTCAAAGTTTAAAACTTTGACAAAGATAATCCACAATATTACTTAAATTCTTATCATGAAAAACGTAAAACTTATTTCATTAGGTATTTCTATGTTCGCATGTTTCTTAGCTGTGGCTCAGGAAAAAATAATTTCTAAAGACACAATTCGTAATTCAAAAATTTCATCAAATTCTATAGATGCTATCCTAGCAAATAAAATAATAATATGTGCGCCATCGAATAAATCTCTCATAAAAGAACCTTTATATATTTTGGATGGAAAAATTTTAAATGCGAAGGAATTTTCTAAGATTAATCCAAATGACATCGAAAATATAAAAATTTTAAAGGGAATTGAAGCAACTTCTCTTTACGGAAATAAAGCTATAAATGGAGTCATAATTATTACATCAAAAGAAGAAGATTAAGGATTCATTATTGGCTTCATTCTAATTTAATATTGATTTATCAATAGAATTATTTTTGCAATTGATTTTGCAATTGAAGAAACAGTATCGCAAGATAGTTCGATTAGACAATTAATTCTGGCTGCCGTTATCTATACGATTTTGGAAGAATAAATAAGTTGTTAAACTTAGATTAAGAAAATTATTGAAAGCATCATTTTAGTTCACAAAAGCTTTATTTTTGTGTAACTATAAATGATGCTTTTTGCATTTCAAAAATAAGATCATGACAGACTTAAAAAATAAAAATGCCTTAATTACAGGTGCCGGAAAAGGAATTGGAAAAGCAATTGCGATTGCGTTAGCAAAAGAAGGCGTAAACGTAATTTTAATTTCAAGAACTCAGGCAGATGTTGACCAATTGGCGATTGAAACTTCTAAACTAGGCGTAAAATCTTTAGCTTTATCGGCTGATGTTGCTGATATTAATTCTATTAATAACGCGGTAGAAAAGGCTTTCGCCGAATTTAAAACGATCGATATTTTAATTAATAATGCCGGTATTGCTGCTTTTGGAAATTTCCTGACATTAGAACCAGCCGAATGGGAAAAAATTATTCAGGTAAATTTAATGGGAACGTATTATACAACACGTGCCGTTTTGCCCAATATGATCGAAAGACAAACTGGTGATATCATCAATATTTCGTCGACTGCAGGATTAAACGGAAATGCTTTGACAAGTGCTTACAGCGCTTCGAAATTTGCTGTTTTGGGATTAACAGATTCTTTAATGCAGGAAGTTCGTAAACATAATATTCGTGTTACGGCGTTAACGCCAAGTACAGTTGCAACTGATTTGGCATTAGATTTAAAGTTAACTGATGGAAATCCGGATAAAGTAATGCAGTCTGAAGACGTGGCCGAATTAATTATCGCACAATTAAAATTAAGCCGTCGCGTTTTTATAAAAAACAGCAGTATTTGGTCTACGAATCCTTAAAAAATAAAAATAATTCCAATTTGTAAAATCCCAAATTCCAACTTGTTGATTGAATTGGAAATTTTTATAATTTACTTCCTAACCTTTGTGAAAGTTTCAACCTTTGACAAAGATTTTAAACGCCTTAAACAAACATCAAATGGAACAATATTTAAGACAATTAATTGCAATAGAATTCACCGATAAAAAAGAACTATTTACCGGATTTCTTATTGATTATTCTGACGATTGGATTTTACTACGAAACAATCCTGAAGATTTTATATTGGATGGTTTTGTAATTCTTAAAAATAAAAATATCGAAGCCGTTCACAGAGATCAGGATCTTGCTTTTACCGAAAAAGTAATTCGTTTAAAGGGCCTAAAAACGAATGCCGAAGATATAATTCCGATTAGGGATTTGAGTTCGATCCTGAATTATGTAAATAACAAATACGGTATTTTTCAGATTTCAAAAAAATCAGCCAAATCTGCTTATTTAGGAAAACTGATTGAGTTAAACGACGAAGAACTGACAATTGATTTCCTGGATATTAAAGGTCAGTTTGGCGGAGAATTAAGTTTTAATCCTGAAAAAATCAGAGTAATTGAATTTGATACGGATTATATTAATTCTTTGAAATTGGTGATTCCGGAAGATCAGAAATAATAATTAAAAACAGAAAAAGCCTTTTGTAAAGGCTTTTTCTGTTTTTTGATAGCGGGGTTAGCTCCTGAAAAAATATTTGATTATATGATAAAATCGCAAAGACAAACTGTGTGTTTAAGCTTCTGATAATTTATTTATAAACTCTAAACGAACACTTCCGTCTTCGTCTATTTTTGTCAAATTGATTTCTTGCAATGTATTCACTAATTCCGGATTCCAAGGCGTTTTTACTTTTACGTAATTTTCTGTAAAACCGTGAATGTATCCTTCTTTATTTTCACTTTCGAATAAAACTGTTCTGTTAGATCCCAATTGGCCTTCATAAAAAGCACGACGTTTTTTAACGGATAATCCGCGTAACATTTTGCTTCGTTTTGCTCTTACGTTTGCAGGAACAATTCCGGGCATATTTGCTGCTTCGGTATTATCTCTTTCAGAATAGGTAAAAACGTGCAAATACGAAATATCCATTTCATTAAGGAAATGGTATGTTTCAAGAAAATGCTCATCGGTTTCACCCGGAAAACCAACAATAACATCAACACCAATACAAGCGTGCGGCATAACTTCGCGAATCTTGTTTACACGTTCTGTATAAACTTCACGTAAGTAGCGGCGTTTCATTAATTTTAAAATATCATTGCTTCCGGATTGTAACGGAATATGAAAATGCGGTACAAAAGTTCGGCTTTTTGAAACAAATTCTATCGTTTCATTTTTCAATAAATTAGGTTCGATAGATGAAATTCGCAAACGTTCGATTCCATCTACTTTATCCAAAGCCTGAACTAAATCAAGAAAAGTATGTTCGTGTTTTTTGTTTCCGAATTCTCCTTTTCCGTAATCACCGATATTTACTCCAGTTAAAACAATTTCTTTAATATTTTGAGAAGAGATTTCTTTGGCATTTTGCAAAACATTTTCTAGAGCATCACTTCTTGAAATTCCCCTTGCTAACGGAATCGTACAATAAGTACATTTATAATCGCAGCCGTCCTGAACTTTCAAAAAAGCACGGGTACGATCGCCAATTGAATAACTTCCGACATAAAAATCAGCCTCGGCAATTTCGCATGAATGAACTTCGCCCATGTCGTTTTTGCTTAAGTCATTAATATAGTCGGTAATTTTAAATTTTTCTGTGGCACCAAGAACTAAATCAACACCATCGACAGCTGCTAATTCTTCTGGTTTTAATTGCGCATAACACCCAACTGCGGCAACAAATGCCTTATCATTGAGTTTCATTGCTTTTTTTACGACCTGCTTAAACTGCTTATCCGCATTCTCTGTAACCGAACAGGTATTGATGACATAAATGTCGGCTATTTCTTCAAAATCTACGCGATCAAAACCTTCATCATTGAAGTTTCTGGCAATTGTAGAAGTCTCTGAGAAATTCAATTTGCAACCAAGCGTATAAAAGGCAACTTTTTTTCTATTTTCCATAGGAATAAACTACATTTTAAGTAGTAAGATATTATATTTACATCTCTTTTAAAGAGTTTGCAAATTTACGTACAATATTCTTTAAAATAAAATCAATAATATACTATATATCAACATTTTGCAATAAACATATATTTTACACCTGAATTAAAAAACAAGTTTTAAAGACAACAAAGTAAAAAATAAATTATGTCTATGAAATAGGAATAAATCATTTCAATAAGAATAAAATGACAAAAACATCGATTAAATGCAAATATTATCGATTAAGTACGTTTTTTTAAGCATTAAATTGAAATTTTCTTACATTTAGCTTTGTTTTAAATAGTTTTTCGATGTACTTTCACGTCTCCAAAAACTTTTAATAAAATTGTGTAATTTTAATGACAAATTGATCATAACAATTTTGAATTTTAATCGTTATGTTGTTGTTTTGCTGTTATAAAAAAATGGGCAAGCCGAAAACCAAAAAGAGTAGGCAACAATTATAAATTAAACTCCACTATGAAAGCATTTTTACCCACGATCTGCTTGATGTTCTTAGCCATTTTCGGTTCGCAAGCGCAGACTAATGCTCCAGCTGCAAATCCATTTCCATCTATTAGCACATTAACAAATTGGGCGAGCTTAAACTCTCAATCACAATTTGACATTGCCATTCGTGCCGTTGGGTTTAAGTTTGAAGTAAAAGAGCCAGGTGAAGGTTCTACAGCATATACTTATATTCGTAAAGTAACCGTAAATGAAGTAAATTATACAGATAGAATTGTTTATAGAATTACAAACAACAATTCGGCAAGTATTATTTCGTTAGTAACTGCGTCTACTGACCTGGTAAGTTTATACACACCGCAATTGGCGACTTTTAAAAACAACAATTGTAAAACTGAAATGTCTAAAGACAAAAACACAACTTGCAGCTGTTACGAAAGTGCTAATTTTGCTATCGATCTTTGCGACGAGCGTGTAAAATTGACAATGGGTGACGGAAATAAATATTTTGTTTCTGTAGCTAAAAAATAATACAAAATACTTTCAGACAATTACAAACTACGAGCTGTTTTCCAAATCTTTGTAAACTTTAAATAATAAGTTTATAAAGATTTGGGACGCATTTCTTAGGATTTACAAGTTCGGATTTTTTAATTCGTACCAAACTTCTAATTCTTCTTCATATTTAAAAGAATTAACGTAATGCAAACCAAGTTTTTCTAATATTCTTCTTGAATTTTCGTTTCCTGCATCTGCATAAGCATACAGCGCATCTACTTTCATTACATTAAAAGCATAGTCTATAAAAGCTTTTCCTGCTTCTGTAGCATAACCTTTTCCCCAATGTTTCTCAATAAAACGGTATCCAATTTCGTAAAAGTTTTTATGATTATTGATTTCATTGGTAATGAATTTTATTCCGGACCAGCCTAAAAATTCATTGGTATCTTTAAGAATAACTGCCCAACGGCCAATTCCGAAATCTTTATATTGTTTTTGAATGTTTTGAATATAATCCAGACTTTCCTCAATATGTTTTACGGGTTTATTTCCCAGAAAAAGATGCACATTAGGATTAGAATCCAATTCAAACATTCCATCAACATCTGAAAGAAGTAATTCTCTTAAAAGCAAACGTTCTGTTTCAATTGGATCTTTCATAAAAGTTAATTTAAAATATAACGCTGAACTACTTCAGCAACTCCATCATCATTATTGGAAGCCACAATTACATTAGCTTTATCTCTTAACTCTGGCGTAACATTATCAACCCAAACCCCTAAACCGGCATATTCAATCATTGTTAAATCATTTCCGGCATTTCCAACCGCAATAATTTCGCTTTGATGAATATTGAGTTTTGCAGCCAAAAGTTTTAAACTATGCGCTTTATCGATTCCGTTTTGAGCAGCTTCCAGAAAAAACGGTTTAGACATTGCAACACTTAAATGTGGCATTGCTAGTTTTAAATCTTTTTCGACTTCTTTTAGATAAGAAGGTTCTGCTAATAAAATGCATTTTACTGCAGGTTTAGTTACTGCTGCTTTAAAATCAGGCACTTTATTGTGTGGTAATCCCGTGATTTCTTTCTCGATTTCGATATATTCAGAATCCGTTTCACTAACAATTTCACCATCAATATAAGTAATAATATGCGTTTTCATTTTTACACTGTAATCGTATAAATCATGAATTTGTTCCGGTGTCAGACATTGTTCGAATAAAATTAGATCATCTTTTACTGTACTAATTACAGCTCCGTTAAACGAAATAATATACGAATCATTTAAATCTAATTCCAGTTCTTTAGCGTAGGCGGTCATCGCCGATGTTGGCCGCCCGGAAGCCAAAACCACATAAACACCTTTTGCCTGAGCCTCGAGAAGTACTTTTTTATTTAAATCTGAAATTTTATGATCGTCTGTCAACAAGGTATCATCCATGTCGAGCACTAGCATTTTGTATTGCATGTTCTTTAAGTTTTCAGTCTCAGTTTTTAGTCTCAGTCTCAGTAATCACTGTAAACTGAGACTGAAAACCGAAAACTTCCTTTAGATACTCATTCTGAATTCTTCAATAACCGGGTTTGCTTTTGCAAAATCAGTTTCCTGAATAAATACCTCAACTGCTAAATCAGATTGTCCAAAACCTCCCAAACGAGCTGATTGAATATTATCTTTTTTTGTAGTTTCTACTCCGGCTTCTTCTAATCTTTCTTGTAATGCAAGTGCTAAAACTTCACTTCCTGAATATACCTTCATTAATCCCATAACATTTATTTTTAAATTTTTATTGTAATATTATTTTTAGCTGATGCTGAAAATCACTGTTTTCATTCATCCCAATATGTTCTTGATTTTTTAATGGATAAAAGTGCCCATTGTTCTTCAAAAGTTTACTTAATCGAACTGAATTTTCGTATGGAATTAGTTGATCCTGCATTCCATGAAAAATATAAACTGGTACTTTAATTTTTGGCAAATATTCGTAAGTTTCTAAACTGAACTTCTTTAGAAAATCAGGAAAAAACGGCACTCTGCTGCTCGATAATTCTGTAAAACTATAATAAGGCGATTGCAATATTAAAGCTTTTGCATTATTCTGCGAAGCCAAAATTGTTGCAAGACCTGAACCAATCGAATAACCTGTAATAATAATTTTATTTTCAGGATATCGTTTCGTTAATGTTTTATAGACAATCGAAATATCTTTATCTAATTGTTCTTCATTTTCAATTTCACCTTCACTTTTACCAAAACTTCTGTAATCCAAAATGAAAATATCATAACCCAGATTGGTATATGTTTTCGCAATTTTCCCCCAGGTTTCTAATGTTCCGGCATTTCCGTGAAGATAAAAAACAAGTCCTTTAGAATTTTCCGCTTTAAATAACAAACCATTTAAATTAATTCCATCAAACGATTTAATATTTAATTCTTCAAATTTATGCTGATAATCAAATTGATACTCTTTTGAAAGTCTGGCACTTTGAAAAACCATTCCAACCTGATTAAAATATACATAAGAAACAATCAAAACGTAAATAATAACAAAAAATGCCAATAGCACAATTATTAAAAATTTAAAAGTCTTGAGTATTTCCATAAATTTAGTTTTCAGTTTCCATTTTCAGTTTTCAATTCACTGTAACTGAAACCTGCGACTTCTATTCTTCTTCGATAAAACCTTCTTCTTCGTCCAGTTCTTCTTCTCCTTCTTCATCCATATCAAAAAAGTACGGCTCAAATAGGAATTTATCTGCCAGAATCTCGATGCGCTCTGTCAGTATTTCTGCAAAAATGATACGCTGTGTTTTGGCAATACTATTCGAAATACGCATGATTTTAGTTTCGTTACGCAATCTCAAAATAGGATCTGCATCATCTAAAATCAACATTTTTAAGCGGTTTACATTGTAACCTGCAGTGGTAAACATATCGCTTAGTTTATTTGGCGTACCAATTAAAACATCGATTCCTGTCGAAATATAGTTTTTATCATAATCCATATCGCCTTTGTCGTGTACACCGTAAACTTCAAGATTGGTATATTTTCCGTATTTCTCAAAAAGAGCTTCCATCGCCAATACTTTCTCCTTGTCTTCCACAATAATCAATGCGCGCGGTGATTCTTCGGTATGCCCGGCCAATTGTTGAATCACATTCAATACAATTGTTGTCGATTTTCCGGTTCCTTTTGGAGAGACAATCATACAATCAGCCCCACTTTTTATGGTTGAAAAAGTTTCCATCTGCAATACATTTGCTTCTGTTAAACCATTTTCAATTAAGGCATCTTGTAACTTTTCGTTTATTTTTTTTAGTTTCATTTTTTTATTCTTTAAGCTTTAGGCAATACGCTATAAGCAAAAATTATTTGTAATATTTTTTAATGCTTTAAGCTTTAGGCAATATGCTATAGGCAAAATTCTACATCGTATTTGCTTAAAGCATATTGCCTAAAGCTTAAAGCTAAATTTATTTGCTAGCAAACAATTTTACATCAGTTTCAGAAATTTCGTTTCCTCCCAAAATAATTAATCTTTCGACTACATTTCGAAGTTCACGGATATTTCCTGTCCAATCATATTCCTGCAATAATTTGATGGCTGGCTGAGAAAAAACTTTTACCACATTTCCTTGTTCTGAAGCAATTTTCTCTGCAAAATGTCTAATCAAAGCCGGAATATCATCACGTCTTTCGTTTAATGGCGGGACTTTAATCAAAATAACGGCCAAACGATGGTACAAATCTTCACGGAAACGACCTTCGGCAATTTCAGTTTTCAAGTCTTTATTGGTTGCAGCCACAACACGCACATCGACTTTTATATCTTTTTCAGCACCAACTCTGGTTATCATACTTTCCTGCAAAGCGCGTAATACTTTGGCTTGCGCCGAAAGACTCATATCTCCAATTTCATCCAGAAAAATAGTTCCTTTATCTGCCGCTTCAAACTTTCCTGCACGATCTTTTACTGCCGATGTAAAAGCACCTTTTACGTGGCCAAACAATTCACTTTCGATCAACTCACTCGGAATCGCAGCACAGTTTACTTCAATCATTGGAAAATTAGCGCGTTCGCTTTTTTCATGTAATTGATGTGCTACTAATTCTTTTCCGGTTCCGTTTGGACCTGTAATTAGAACTCTGGCTTCGGTTTGGGCAACTTTATCAATCATTACTTTTATATGATTGATGGCTTCGCTTTCGCCAACCATTTCGTAGTTTTTACTAACTTTTTTCTTTAGAATTTTATTCTCAACTACTAATTGTTTTTTATCTAAAGCATTACGAACCGTGTTCAATAAACGGTTTAAATCCGGCGGTTTTGAGATATAATCAAAAGCACCCAAACGCATCGTGTGAATCGCCGTTTCCATATCGCCGTGACCGGAAATCATCACCATCGGAATTTCGGGTTTGATTTTTTTTGCTTCTTCTAAAACCTCAACACCGTCCATTTTTGGCATTTTGATATCACACAAAACCAAATCGTAATCGTTGTTTTTTATTTTTTCAAGACCTGCAACACCATCTTCTGCTTCATCAACCTGATAGGAATCATTTTCTTCTGATAAGATTTTTACCAAAACTCTTCTGATCGATGCTTCGTCTTCTATAATTAATATTTTACTCATTCTTTTTAAAGGTGCTAAGGTTCTGAGTTGCTAAGGTTCTAAGTTTTTCTGACAAACTAATATAAAAAATCTTAGCATCTCAGAACCTTAGCTTCTTAGCAACTTTTTAAAATTAATATTTAAGCCATCTATACAATTCTTTCCAGGTTGGTTTTTTGCCATACATTAAAATACCAATACGGTAAATTTTTGCGGCGAACCAGACAACAAGGAAAAAGGTAGCAAACAATAATGATACCGAAATTGCCACTTGCCACCACGGCACTCCAAACGGAAGCCGCATTAACATAACAATTGGCGAGGTTAACGGAATCATCGAAAATACCACGGCAATAGTTCCGTGCGGATCATTTACAACTGTAAAAAATCCTATATAAACACTTAAAATAAGCGGCATAATTATCGGTAAAAGAAACTGTTGAGAATCAGTTTGATTATCAACCGCGGCTCCAATTGCGGCATAAAAAGAACTGTACAAAAAATATCCCCCGATGAAATAAACCACAAAACCAATTAAGATACTTGCGATTGGCAAATTCCATAATTCGCTAATATACATTTGTGCCGTTCCTGACATTTCATGTTGTGCTGACTGCATTAATTCTGGCGGAATTTTAGCCGTTGGACCAACATTAACTCCAAAAAATGCCGAAGCTGCAAACATTAATCCTAAACCAATTATAGCCCAGATTATAAATTGCAATAATCCCGCAAGTGAAGTACCTACAATTTTACCAATCATTAACTGAAATGGTTTTACCGATGAAATAATGATTTCGATAATTCGGTTTGTTTTTTCTTCGATTACGCTTCGCATTACCATGTTTCCGTAAATGATAATGAACATCATAATCAAATAACCAAAAGCGCCGCCAATACCAATTTTGATTTCATTTAATCCTTTTAAGCTTTCTTCTCCCGAAGCTTTAACCAAATGAATATTAACTGCTGCTTGTGCTTTTTGAATTGCCAAAGTATCCAGTTTTGCTGCTTCGAGATTTATTTTTGTAATTTTCTCTGCAATAATATCCTGCGTATTTTCTATAAAGGAAATACTTGGACTATTATTCGAAATAAATTCAATTTTGCTTTCTAAATCCTTATGGTTTTCCGTTTTTGGAATAACAATCAGTCCGCTGAAATTTTCTTTTGTAATACTGTCTTTTAAAGCTTTTACATCAATTTCAGAAAGATTCAAATATCGATATTCGCTCTCTTTTTTGTTCTGTTTTACAAAATCATCGGCAAACAAACCTGTTTCGTCATGAATAGCAATTCGTTTGGTTTCTGCTTTCATTGAACTCAAATAACCAATAAATCCGGCAATTGCGACAAACAGCAACGGACTCAAGAAAGTCATGACAACAAAAGATTTATTGCGGACTTTTGCAATAAATTCTCTTTTTATAATTAATGAAATTATGCTCATTTATTTAGATTAGTTAGATTGTTAGACTTCTTAGATTGTTAGATTTTTTTGATTCTCAGAATTAGTCTAAAATCTAAGAAGTCTAACGATCTAAAGATCTATTTTGTTACTGTTTGAATAAAAATATCGTTTACACTCGGGATTTTTTCTACAAAGTGCGTGACTTGTCCTCTTTGTGTTAAAAGGTTCAATAATTCATTTGGAGCTGAATTTCCTATCTGAATTTCTAATTTCAAATCATCGTTTAAAGATTTAAAATTAGCCGGCGAAACGGTAAATTTCTGTGTTATATCATACATCAAACCTTCCACATTATCAGTCAGAATTCCAACTTCAAAACTATTGGTTTTAAATTGACGTTTTACATCGCTCAGCTTTCCTTCAATTAATTTATTCGATTTATGAATTAAAGCAATATGATCGCAAAGCTCTTCAACACTTTCCATTCTGTGTGTCGAAAAAATTATTGTTGCGCCTTGTTCCTTTAATGCCAAAATTTCATCTTTAATCACATTTGCATTTACAGGATCAAAACCAGAGAAAGGTTCGTCAAATATTAGCAATTTAGGCTTATGCAATACACAAACCACAAACTGAATTTTTTGTGCCATTCCTTTCGAAAGTTCCTGGATTTTCTTGTTCCACCAACCCTGAATTCCTAAACGGTCAAACCAATATTCCAGTTGTAATTTTGCTTCGGCTTTAGAAAGTCCTTTCATTTGTGCCAGATACAAACATTGTTCTCCTACTTTCATTGTGCTGTACAAACCTCTTTCTTCAGGAAGATAACCAATAGTCTGTACATGTTTTGGCTGCAATTTTTCTCCATCAAGAATAACTTCACCGCTATCCGGCAATGTAATTTGATTGATGATTCGGATTAGGGAAGTTTTTCCAGCTCCATTCGGACCTAATAATCCGTAAATACTACCTTTTGGTACATTTAATGAAACTTCGTTAAGCGCTACATAATCACCGTATTGTTTTACGACTTTATGTACTTCGAGTAAATTGCTCATGCTGTTTTTAGAATTTCTGTGTCAGTTTGACCATTGTGGTTTAACGGCCTGTAAAAGTAAATAATTAGTAGCTAAATTGTATAATAATACGCAAAAAACCCATTCTAAATTTGCATTAGAATGGGTTTTAAATTTATTTATACCTTTTTCGAAAAAGTTTAGCTTATGAAAACATATCTTTTACTTTCTCAAAAAATGATTTTTCTGATTTTTCTGGACTCGGAACAAAATGTTCGTCGTTTAAAGCATTTTCAAAAAATTGTTTTTGCTCTTTATTCAACGTTTTAGGTGTCCATACATTTACGTGAACTAATAAATCCCCGCTTCCGTAACCGTTGATACTTGGAATTCCTTTTCCTTTTAATCTTAAGATTTTTCCGGATTGAATTCCTTCTTCTAACTTAATACGAACTTTTCCGTTGATTGCTTCAATATCTTTAGAAACTCCTAAAACGGCTTCCGGGAAACTGATATATAAATCGAAATGAATATTTTCGCCTTCACGTTTTAAAAATTCGTGCTCTAATTCTTCGATGGCAACAATTAAATCACCAGGAACACTATTTCCCGGAGCATCATTTCCTTTGTTAGAAACTTTAAGCTGCATACCATCAACAACTCCTGCAGGAATTTTGATTGAAACGGTTTCATCTTCCTGAACCATTCCCTGAGCATCTGCTTCAGATGGTTTTTTATCTAAAATTTGTCCAGAACCACCACAAGTTGGGCAAGTTGATGCAGATTGCATTCTGCCTAAAATAGTGTTTGTTACACGCATTACCTGTCCTTGACCGTTACAAGTCGAACATGTTTTGTAGGTAACTCCTTTAGCCTGAACTTTACGTTTTACTTTTACTTTTTTCTCAACACCATTTGCAATTTCTTCTAAAGTCAATTTTACTTTAATTCGAAGATTGCTTCCTTTAGCGCGACGAGGACCGCCTCCGCCTCCGCCGAAACCGCCAAATCCTCCACCAAAAATATCACCAAACTGGCTGAAAATGTCATCCATATTCATACCGCCATGGCCACCGCCAAATCCTCCTGAACCATCAAATGCCTGATGTCCGTATTGGTCGTATTTCGCTTTTTTGTTAGGATCGCTTAAAACTTCATAAGCTTCTGCGGCTAATTTAAAATTTTCTTCTGCCTCTTTGTCGCCTGGATTTTTATCCGGGTGGTATTTCAAAGCACTTTTTCGGTAAGCTTTTTTTATTTCGGCAGCGTCAGCATTTTTTGAAATGCCTAGTATTTCGTAAAAATCTTTTTTCATAATTTAGCGTAAATTCCAAATCTAAAATTCTAAATTCCAATTCATAAAAAATTGACCTTCAGAATATTTATTTGCATTTTTAGTTTCCGATGACCACTTTAGGGAAACGAATAATTTTGTCTCCTAATTTGTATCCTTTTTCAATAACATCAACAATTTTCCCTTTTAATTTATCAGACGGAGCTGGAATTTGGGTAATTGCTTCAGCAAAATCAGCATTAAAAGCATCACCTGCTCTTACTTCAACTTGCTCTAAACCTTTAGAAACCAAAGTGCTTTTCAATTTTTCGTAAATCAACTCCACTCCTTTTTTCAAATTTTCATCTTCAGATTTGTTGATTTCTACAGTCGCTCTGTCAAAATCATCCAAAACAGGAAGCATTGCTAACAAAACTTCTTGGTTTGCTGTTTTAAACAAATCGATACGCTCTTTTGAAGTTCTTTTTTTGTAATTTTCAAATTCGGCAAATAATCTCAAAAACTTATCTTTTTCTTTTGCCAAGTCTTGAGCCAATTGCTCTTCAACACTTAATTCTTCAACAATTAACTGCTCACCGTTGGCATTGTTCTCTAACGTTACATCATCTAATTCCTGATCGAATTCTGTATTTTCCGTAGTCATATTACTTTTATTTTTAAAAATATTTTTAAACTTCATTTTTTATTCTTTTTGTTGGATTGCAAAAGTACTGCCAAATCTTATAAAATGTCAAATTGTCACTTTATTAAAACTGAGCCTTTTAAAAAGCAAAAATACACTTTAAAAATTTAGTATAATTTTAAGACTATTACGTTTTAGTTTAAACTATATTTGGAGTCCAATAGAAATCAAATTATTACCTATCAAAATTGAATTTAAGGGTTAGCCTCGGCTTTATAAATAATTATTAATTCAAGTTTACCTTATATTAAAAAAAGCTTCGCCTATTTCAGACGAAGCTTTTTTTTATGTTTTTTGAGAAAGAAAATTTACCGCAAAGAACGCTAAGATTTTTTTACTCTTAAGCTTTACAAAAGACAAAGTTCGCAAAGCTTTATATGGATTAGCTTTGCGAACTTGTGTTTTTTTTGAAAGGTACTTAGATAAAAATCTTTGTGCTCTTTGCGGTAAAATATTGCACGGGCGGAGGGATTCGAACCCCCATCAACGGTTTTGGAGACCGCTATTCTACCCTTGAACTACGCCCGTATTAAGGTCGGCAAATTAAAAGTTTTTTTTCTTCTCCGGCAACTATTTTAAGTAGAGATTTAGAAAGAAAATCCTTTAAACACGCATGATCCGAAGCAAAAACCTTTGCTTCAAATAGTTACCTATGATTTTTTATTTCACGCAGATTTTAAAAAAGATTTAAGCAGATTAAAAAAGATATATTTTACATAACAACCAAATTAAATCTGCTCGTATATGCAAAATTCTTTTTATCCCGATAGCTATCGGGAGTGGCAAAACACTTGACCATTCAATTATGCCAACAAAGCATTTTTCAATCCTTCAAAATCAACCGAAATCTGTTCGCCGGAAACTAAATTTTTAAGCGAATATGAATTTGATGCAATTTCCTGATCTCCCGCAATTACTGCAAACGGAATCAAGCGTTTATCTGCATATTGAAATTGTTTCCCAACTTTTACATTATCAGGATACAATTCGACTTTTATATTTTCTTGTCGTAATTTCTGAATCGCCTGCGAAGCATATAAAGCTTCTTTATCACCATAATTGACAAACAATGCTTTTGATGTTGCTGAAACCGTTTCAGGGAATAATTGTAATTCTTCCAAAACCAGATAAATTCGGTCTAAACCAAAAGAAATTCCAACGCCGCTCATATTTTTCAAACCAAAAATACCAGTCAAATCGTCGTATCTTCCGCCACCGCCAATAGAACCCATCGAAACGGTTTTTGGCGCCGCTACTTCAAAAATTGCTCCTGTATAATAATTTAATCCACGAGCCAGCGTTACATCAAGATCTAATGTCGCTGTTGACAAACCTAAAGTTGCCACATTGTCACAAATAAATTTCAATTCCTCAACCCCTTTCATTCCTTCTTCAGATTCTGCTAATAAGTCTGAAAGCTGGTTTATTTTATCCGAAAAACTTCCTGTAAAACTAAAAAGCGGCTGAACTTTAACCAACGCTTCTTCAGCAATACCTTTTTCGATCATTTCTTTTTTTACTCCGTCTTCACCAATTTTATCCAGTTTATCAAGGGCAACCGTAAAATCAATTAATTTATCAGATGCGCCAATAACTTCGGCGATTCCGGATAATATTTTTCTGTTATTGATTTTGATTGTAACGCCTTCTAATCCTAAAGAAGTAAAAACCGTATCGTATAATTGTACCAATTCAACTTCCTGCCACAACGATTTTGAACCCACAACATCAGCATCACATTGATAAAACTCTCTGTAGCGTCCTCTTTGAGGTCTGTCTGCTCTCCAAACTGGTTGGATTTGGTATCTTTTAAATGGAAACTCAATTTCGTTTTGATGCTGTACCACATATCTTGCAAACGGAACTGTTAAGTCGTAACGCAACGCTTTCTTCTGAAATTTTTCCGGTAAATTTATTCAGCTCAATTCTTTGATCCAGATTAATTGTTTCGGCCGAATTAATTTGAAGCGATTCGATAGATTCCGGTAATTCAATTTTATTTTTATTGAAGAAAAAATTACCCGAATTCAATATTTTAAAAATCAAACGATCACCTTCTTCTCCGTATTTTCCCATTAAAGTATCTGAATTTTCAAACGAAGGCGTTTCGATCGGCTGAAAACCAAATTTCTCAAAATTACTTTTAATGTTTTGTATAATATATTGACGTTTTGACACCTCTGCAGGCGAAAAATCTCTTGTTCCTTGTGGTATGCTTGGTTTTGAAGCCATTTTTTTTTAGATATTAGATTTTTGGATCTTTAGATTATTAGATTTCTTTTTTTTTGAAGTCTAAAATTTAAATGATCTTGATATTATTGGATTTTCATAGATTTTAGATTTCTCTTAATTTCTAATGGACTGCAAATATCTTATTTTTTAAAATAAATATTGCCTGTTCGAAAACAAACTTGTAACAAAAAACGTATTTTCGTGACAAATTGGTCATGATGCTAAAATTATTTAAAGAAAATATCCGAATTGCTTTTGGTTCTATCAAAACACAATTATTGCGAACCATTCTTACCGTATTAATCATCGCTATCGGAATTACAGCTTTGGTTGGAATTCTAACTGTTGTTACTGCACTCGAAAACACGGTTTCGACTAATTTTGCTTCAATGGGAGCGAATACTTTTAACATCAATCAATACGAAAATACTGTTAAAAATCGTGGCGGAAATGAGCGCGAAGTCATAAACCCAATCATTTCGTATCCTGAAGCTGTCGCTTTCAAAAACAAATACAAATATCCTTTTACGCAAACTTCTCTTTCATTCACCGCAACATCATCTGCAGAAGTAAAATATTTAGATCAAAAAACCGACCCGGAAATTACTATTGTTGGTGTCGATGAACATTTTATTTCAAATTCTGGTTTAGAAACTACTTCGGGACGTTCTTTTAATCAATTTGATATTGAAAATAATACGTATTCCTGCATTGTAGGTTCTGATTTTGAAAAAGGATTATTGAAAGATGTGAACCCAATTGATAAAATAATTTCTATTCGCGGTGCCCGATTTAAAGTAATTGGCGTCCTGAAAGAAAAAGGATCAACGTTTGGACATAGTCAGGATTTACGCGTTTTGATTCCAATTCAGGTTGCGCGTTCTTTATTTACCGCTCCAAACATCAATTATACCATGAGCGTCATGGTTTCTAAAAAAGAACTTCTTGACGAAGCTGTTGATAATGCGACAAGTACCATGCGAAGAGTTCGTAAATTAAGTCCGGTTCGTGATAATAATTTTGGCATTGGCCGAAGCGACGATTTAATTAACAGAATCCTCGGAATCACACAGTATTTAGGCTGGGCAGCCTGGATTATCAGTGTTATTACAATTTTAGGATCATCAATTGCTTTAATGAATATCATGATTGTTTCGGTTACAGAACGTACGCGGGAAATTGGTGTTCGTAAAGCTTTAGGCGCTACAAAAATTACGATTTCGGTTCAGTTTTTTATCGAAACTTTGTTGATTGGACAAATTGGCGGTTTGGTCGGAATTGTATTTGGAATCTTAATAGGTGCTGCTTTTGCTGCTATAATGAAATTTGCATTTGTGATTCCGTGGATGGCAATTTTTGCTGCTTTTGCAACCAGTTTTATAGTTGCAATAGTTTCTGGATTATATCCTGCAATAAAAGCTTCTAAACTTGATCCTATCGAGGCTTTGCGTTATGAGTAGATTTTTTGTTTGAAACAGTAATAATAGTTCCAAAAGACCATTTGTCCCGCTATTCGTTTCAATCTTTTTTTTGCTGAACCCCAGCAAAAAAAAAGGATTTCCACTGCTATCGGGGCTAGATTAGAATTTTTTAACTTTTAAGAACTTTCCCTAAACGGTTTTAGAAACTTTACAGTAAATCATACGGTCATTATCGTAAATATCTCTTCGTAGTTCGATGTTTGTAAAATGCATTTCGGTTAATAAATCAGTGGTTTCCTGTCCTAAATACTGATTGATTTCAAAATAAAGCTGTCCATTTTCGGAAAGATTATTTTCTGCCAATTTTGCAATTTTCCTATAAAAAATCAAAGCGTCATTATCTTCCACAAAAAGGGCCAAATGTGGTTCATGTTCTAAAACATTCTTTTTGATTTCTTCCTTTTCTAAATTCCGAACATATGGAGGATTTGAAACTATAATATCAAAATTGCATTTTAATTCTTCGGTTTCTAAAATATTCTGGTATATAAAAGTTATATCTACATTATTATTTACAGCATTTCTTTTAGCAATATCAAGCGCTTTTTTCGAAATATCAATGGCATAAACATCAGCATTAGGCAGATTTTTAGCCAATGAAATTGCGATACAGCCACTTCCGGTCCCGATATCCAGAATCTTGATTTTTTTTGATTTATCTGTTTTCGAATTTTCGTTAATAATCCACTCAACCAATTCTTCCGTTTCAGGTCTCGGAATTAAAACATTATCGTTTACTTCAAAATCCAAACCGTAAAAACTCGTTTTACCAAGTAAATACTGAATTGGAACTTCTTTTTTTAATTGTGCCAGTAATGAATTCCAAACAACAAAATCACTATCCGAAAAACTTAATTCATGATTTAAGGCCAAATCAATTTGACGCAGTTTATGTTTATCTTCTAAAATTAAATAGAAGAAACTTTCTGCTTCATATGCATCGTAAAAAGGCGACAATTCTTTAATAAAGTGAGTCCGATATTGTTTAATTTTCATTAGGGCAATTTAAGCATTCATTTACAGCTAACACCAATTTTTTTTCCAATAAGCCATGCAAAACAAAACTTTTAACATTCTGATTTACAAAACTTTTAACATCCAAACAGGGCAAGAATTGTGCCCAGTACACCCCATTGGAGCATTTAAATACTCAAATCCGGATTTTTTATATAATTTTTGAGCCGCATGCATGAAAGGCATTGTCTCAATATAACATTTTTCAAAACCAAAATCCCTTGCTTTTTCAAGACATTGCTCCATCATTTTACTTCCAATTCCTAATCCGCGGGTTTCCGGCAAAAAATACATCTTTTGCAATTCGCAAATAGCAGGATCACCATTTTCTAAAGGGGCAATTCCGGCACAACCCACAACTTTTCCTTCTTTTTCAACTACCAAATAAATAGATTTTGGTTTGTTGTATTCTTCAAACATTAAATCTAAATACGGATCTTCATAAGCAGTTCCTACTTTCGGAATTTCCATTTCATCAAAAACTGATCTTATTAATTGCGCAACTGCCTCATTATCTTCTTTTTTAATCGCTCTGATAATCCAATTTTCCATGTATGTTTATTCGTATTTTATATATACAAAAGTAAAATACTTTTTTGATAGTTTGCTAACAATACCCACCAGTATCAGAAGAAAACTCAAAAATTAACTACTTTTGTATTGTGAATATACATGAGAAATATATAAAACGTTGCATTGAACTTGCCAAAAACGGTTTTGGAACTACATATCCAAACCCAATGGTAGGAAGTGTAATTGTTTACGAAGACAAAATTATTGGCGAAGGATGGCACAAAAAAGCCGGTGAACCTCACGCCGAAGTCAATGCGGTTCGATCTGTAAAAGACAAATCGCTATTAAAAAAAGCTACTATTTATGTGAGTTTAGAACCTTGCAGCCATTTTGGAAAAACACCTCCGTGTTGTGATTTAATTATTGCAAACGAAATCCCAAATGTTATCGTTGGAACTGTTGATCCTAACGAAAAAGTAGCAGGAAACGGCATTAAAAAACTAATTGCTGCGGGAATAAATGTTACCGTTGGTGTTTTAGAAAACGAATGCAACGAACTTAATAAACGCTTTTTTACTTTTCATCAAAAAAAGAGACCTTATATTATATTGAAATGGGCAGAAACCCAGGATGGCTTTTTATCTCCTGAAAAAGAGATTAATCAGGAACGAAAACCGGTTTGGATTACCAATCAATATTCGAGACAATTGGTTCATAAATGGCGAAGCGAAGAACAGGCTGTTTTAGTAGGAACTCAAACTGTTATAGATGATAATCCCAAACTTAATACCCGTGATTGGGCAGGAGATAATCCGGTGAGAGTTGTTTTAGACCAAAACAATCGCATATCAAAAGATAGTTTTATTTTTGACGATAGCGTAAAAACCATTGTATTTACAAAATCTGAAAATCTGATTTCGACAGAAAACACAAGCTTTGAAAGTATAGATTTTTCTCAAAATACGATACCGCAAATTCTTTCTGTTTTGCATCAAAACCAAATTCAGTCTATTATTATTGAAGGCGGTTTACAAACATTACAATCTTTTATTGATTGCAATATTTGGGATGAAGCACGAATTTTTATCGGAAAAACTTCTTTCGGAAAAGGAACAAAAGCGCCAATTTTGACAAAGAGAAATGTGACAAAAACTCCTATTCAAACCGACGAATTAATACATGTTAGAAATCATGATTGATACTATAATTTTTGACTTTGGTGATATTTTTATCAATTTAAACAAACAAGCAACTATTTCAGGATTACAGAAGTTAGGCATGACAGAATGGAATTCAGAATTTGACCGTTTGAATCTTTTGTTTGAAACCGGAGACATTTCGCATGCTGATTTTTTGGCAGGTTTTCAAAAAGAACTTCCAAATGCTTCTATCGAAGAAATTCTGGAAGCCTGGAATGCTGTTTTGGCTGATTTTCCATTATATCGATTAGAATTTCTGCAATTGCTTTCTAAAAAATACCGTTTGTTTCTGTTAAGCAATACCGATTCTATTCATATTGAAACTTTCGAAAATAAAAGCGGGATTTCATTTTACAGTGATTTTTATCAATGTTTTGAAAAGGTTTATTTTTCTTTTGAAATTGGAATGCGAAAACCAAATCCCGAAGCATATCAATATATTATTAACAAACACGAATTATCGCCAAAGCGAACTTTGTTTATTGATGATAAAAAAGAAAATACAGATGCGGCGGCGGCTTTAGGTCTTCATGTTTGGAATCTACAGGTTGGTCAGGAAGATGTTGTTGATTTATTTGATAAAAAAATATTGTAGCTCATATTTCTGCCACAGATTATAAAGATTAAAATGTTTTTTTTACGCAGATTTAAAAAGATTTAAGCCGATCTACGCAGATTATAATTAAAATAAAATCTGCTTAAATCTGCAGAATCTGCGTGAAAACTGTCACAGCTAAAAAAAAAATCTTTTTAATCTTTTAATCTGTGGCAAAAAAAACATTAAACATAATTTAGAAATTAACTTTTGGAATATAACGATACGTATCAAACTATTGCTTTTGAATCTGAAGAAGTTCTTTTTAAAGAAAAAGGCAGTAAATTCTTTGGCTATGCTTTTCCTATAGAAAACGAAGAGGCTGTAAAACCCATAATCGAAAACTTAAAAAAGCTACATCCGCATGCGGTGCATTATTGTTATGCGTATCAATTAGGTACGGCTCCAAAAATTTCTTATCGTGCAAATGATGACGGAGAACCAAGCAATACTGCCGGAGCACCAATTTACGGACAAATACAATCTTTTGGTGTAACGAACGTTCTTGTAGTGGTAGTTCGAATTTTTGGCGGAATAAAATTAGGAGTTGGCGGATTAATTGCGGCTTATAAAACAACCGCTCAAATGGCGCTTGAAGTTTCTGAGATTATCGAAAAAACAATTGATGTACATTTTTTAATCTCTTTTGATTATAAAAACATGAATAAAGTAATGCGTGTCATCAAAGAAAAGAAACTGGAAATCACATCTCAGGAAATGGAAATAGATGAAGATTCCGAATTGCCAATTGGAAAAATAACGACAAAAACGCGCAAAAAAAATGCCGAATCTGTATTCGACATTTTTGATTTAATGTTTGAAATCGATATTAAAATTATATAATTTAATATAAAAACATATCTCATTTTAACAATTACACAAGCGTTTTAAATAATTCTAAAATATAATCCGGAGGGGCTGTTGGACGACCTGTTTTTAACGAAATAAATACTAAAATAAATGCCGCAGTTGTTAATAACTCATTCGCTTCATTATAGATGGCGCAGTCAAATTCAATCTTCACAGATGATTGACTTTTGAAAGCAGTATGAATAGTTAGAAGCTCATCGTAACGTGCTGATTTTTTATAATTTATTTGCATCGAAACAATCGGCAGTCCAATTCCGCTTTCTTCCATGCTTTTATACGAAATCCCTTTATTTCTAAGCCATTCCACGCGTCCTATCTCAAAATAGGGTACATAATTTCCGTGATAAACAACTCCCATTTGATCGGTTTCTGAGTAACGAACACGCACTTGCGTTTGATGATTTTTCATTATTTATATATTAAAAAAAATTAAATTTTAAAAGCGCTCTTACAACATTTTTTTATAAAATTAGACCCCAAAATATTTTTTTTTACAGAAATTTGTTCACATATTTGTTATCCCGAAATACGGAAAAAATTTGCTTCTTTTTTAATAGGAGAATCTTTATCAATAATAAAAAATTTATCTGAATCTATGACTAAAACTGCTCAATCGGTATGGGAAAACTGTTTGTCCTTTATAAAAGACAATATTCAAGATCAAGCCTATAAAACTTGGTTTGAACCAATCAAATCAGTTGAGCTAACCGACAACGCGTTATATATTCAAGTACCAAGTAAATTTTTCTACGAATGGTTAGAAGAACACTACGTTAAATTATTGAAAGTTGCGCTTACCAAAGAACTGGGAAAAAACGCAAAGTTACTCTATAAAATTAAAATGGAAAACACTTATGGCAATAAACAACCGTTTACCGAACAGTTGCCAAGTGCCAATAGAGTGCCAATGAAACCGCAAGAGGTTGATGCTCCGTTTAAAAACTTAAATCCCGAACTTAAAAATCCGTTTGTAATTCCCGGAATCAGAAATTTAAAAATTGAATCGCAATTAAATGCTAATTACAGTTTTGATAATTTCCTTGAAGGCGATTCTAACCGTTTGGCCCGTTCTGCAGGTATGGCTGTTGCCAATAAGCCCGGAGGAACATCATTTAATCCGTTATTGATTTTTGGTGGAGTTGGTTTAGGAAAAACACACTTAGCACACGCTATTGGTGTTGAAGTAAAAGACAAATATCCTGAAAAAACGGTTTTATATATTTCTGCCGAAATTTTTACACAACAATATATTGATTCGGTTAAAAAGAATAATCGTAATGATTTCATTCACTTTTACCAATTAATCGACGTTTTGATTATTGATGATGTTCAGTTTTTATCAGGTAAATCAGGAACTCAGGACGTTTTCTTCCATATTTTTAATTATTTGCACCAAAACGGAAAACAGGTAATTTTAACTTCGGATAAAGCTCCTGTTGACATGCAGGATATCGAACAGCGTTTATTATCCCGTTTTAAATGGGGATTATCTGCTGAGTTACATCAGCCGGATTATGAAACCCGTATTTCGATCTTAAAAAACATTTTATATCGTGATGGTGTTGATATGCCGGAAGATATTATTGAATATGTAGCACGCAATATTAAATCGAATGTTCGTGAACTTGAAGGCGCAATTATTTCATTAATAGCTCAATCTTCTTTCAATAAAAAAGAAGTTACGATTGAATTGGCAAAAAGCGTTGTAGAGAAATTTGTTAAAAACGTAAAGAGAGAAATCTCTATCGATTATATCCAAAAAATTGTGTCTGATTATTTTCAGTTGGATATTGAAACACTTCAATCAAAGACCAGAAAAAGACACGTGGTTCAGGCGAGACAATTGGCCATGTTTTTTGCAAAGAAATTTACAAAAGCTTCTTTGGCAAACATTGGATCTCAAATTGGAGATCGCGATCACGCAACCGTATTACATGCTTGTAAAACAGTTGATAATTTAGTTTCTACAGACAAACAATTCAAAAAATTTGTCGAAGACATCAACAAAAAATTAACGCTATAAACGCGCATCATGCCAATAAAAATCTTAATGGTTTGTTTGGGAAATATTTGCAGGTCTCCTTTGGCAGAAGGAATTTTAGCATCTAAACTTCCAAAAGACAAATTCACAGTTGATTCAGCTGGAACAGGTTCCTGGCATGTGGGACACGCACCTGACAAACGCTCCATTGCAGTTGCCCAAAAAAATGGTTTATGTATTGACAATCAAAAAGGAAGACAATTTAAAATTGCTGATTTTGATGAATTCGATTATATCTATGTTATGGATAATTCGAATTACCGCGACGTCATTCATCTTGCCAAAACGCCAGAACATAAAGAAAAAGTTCATCTTATTTTAAACGAGTTATTTCCAGGCGAAAATGTAGATGTTCCAGATCCCTATTTTGGAGCTGTAAATGGTTTTGACAACGTTTACCAAATGTTAGACGAAGTTGCTGATATCATTTCTAAAAAACTCATCGCAAAACATTCTTAACTAACTTATCTGTTTCAATTATTTGATTATTAAATAATTGAAAATTTTCATTTTATAATCTATAAAATAAATCACATGAAACTTCCAGGAAAATTATATTTAATTCCAACAACAATGGGCGAAAGTGATCCGATGGATGTTTTGCCGCAAACGGTAAAAAGAAGTATCGATTTTATAGACCATTATATTGTTGAAAACGAAAAAACAGCCAGAAAATCAATAAAAGCAGTTTCTCCGGAAAAAAAACAATCAGAACTTATACTTTTTACCCTTAATAAACGCACCGAACCAAGCGAGCATTTAGACTTCATCAAACCTTTGTTAGAAGGAAAAAATGTAGGCTTAATGAGCGAAGCCGGTTGTCCCGGAGTTGCTGATCCTGGTGCCGTAATTGTAAAATTGGCACACGAAAAAGGCATTCAGGTAGTACCTTTAGTTGGTCCTTCTTCTATATTATTAGCGATGATGGCGTCTGGAATGAACGGGCAAAGTTTTACCTTCAATGGATATTTACCAATAGATAAAGACGAGAAAAAATCGGCTTTAAAGCATTTCGAGAAATTATCTCAGGACAAAAATCAATCTCAAATTTTTATTGAAACGCCATACAGAAACAACAAACTGGTTGAAGATATTTTGCAAATCGTAAATCCTTCGACTCATCTTTGTATTGCGACTGATATTACGTTGCCAACAGAATTTATTAAAACCATGCGAGTTGCAGATTGGAAAAAACTAAAAGTTGATTTACACAATCGACCTACGATTTTTATTATTCATAAAATGTAATTGTAAAAATTGCCTTATATTGTACTCACAAGTTTTTCCCTAATCAAACTTCCACATGAGTAAACTTCCAAATATAACTACCAGCATTTTTACGGTCATGTCTAAAATGGCAGCCGAATACAATGCTATTAATCTTTCGCAGGGATTTCCAAATTTTCCTGTTGATGAAAGATTAACTGATATTATTGCAAGATTAGCCAAAGAAAATGTGCATCAATATACACCAATGGCAGGTTTTCCACCACTGATGAATCAGATTGCCAAATTGGTTCATAGTTCATATAATAGAACTATAGTTGCTGAAACTGAAATTCTGGTTACAGCCGGTGCCACTCAGGGAATTTTCACCACGATTTTAGCATTGATAAAAACGGGTGATGAAGTTATTATTCTGGATCCGAGCTATGATTCTTATGAATCTCCGGTTTTATTGTGCAATGCAAAACCTGTTCGGGTTGCTTTAAATGATGATTATACGCCCAATTGGGAAACGATTGAAAAAGGTTGTTCTCCGAAAACCAAGATGATTATTATCAATAATCCACATAATCCAACTGGAAAAATTTTAACAGAGGACGATTTTCTTCAACTGAAAAAATTACTTTCAAAACATCCTGACATTTTGGTTTTATCTGATGAAGTTTATGAATACATTACTTTTGAAGAAAAACATATTTCGGCACATACAAAAGAATTTCTTCTAGATCGTTGTATAATGGTTTCTTCTTTCGGAAAATCATTTCATATTACAGGCTGGAAAATTGGTTATACCGTTGCTCCTGAATATCTGATGAAAGAAATCAAAAAAGTACATCAGTTTTTGGTTTTTAGCGTGAATAGTATTTCTCAGGCTGCCATAAGTCAATATTTAGATGTTGTCGATTTAAATCTATTAGGGAAATTCTATCAGGAAAAACGAGATTATTTTCAAAAACTGCTTCAAAATAGCCACTTTGAATTAAAACCTTGCGAAGGAACTTATTTTCAGGTGGCTTCTTATACGAATATTTCAGATGATGATGATGTTACTTTCTGTAAAAAACTGATCACAGATCATGGCGTTGCCGCGATTCCTATTTCTACATTTTATTCCGATCATAAAGACCAAAAATTAATCCGTTTTTGTTTTGCCAAAGATAATTTTACCTTAGAATCTGCAGCCAAAAAATTATGTGCTATATAATTTTTATCAAAATTTTATAACATTATTATGCGTGCATCCTATTTATTTAATTAATATTGTAATAAAAAGAAAAAAATATGAGCTATACAGATAAAATGTTAAGAGATGACGCTTTAAAAGGTAAGGTCATTGTGGTTACTGGCGGAGGAAGCGGTTTAGGGAAAGCGATGACTAAATATTTCTTGGAATTAGGCGCTCAGGTAGCTATTACTTCAAGAGATTTAGACAAACTAAAAGCTACTGCAACCGAACTTGAAACTGAAACGGGAGGAAAATGTTTACCGCTTCAATGTGACGTTCGTCATTATGATGAAGTAGAAAATATGCTTCAGGAAACCTTAAAAGCTTTCGGAAAAGTAGATGTTCTTTTGAACAATGCTGCCGGAAATTTCATTTCTCCAACAGAACGTTTATCTGCAAATGCATTTGATACTGTTATAGATATCGTATTAAAAGGTTCTAAAAACTGTACACTTGCTTTTGGAAAACACTGGATTGATACCAAACAAACATCTGCCACAATTTTAAATATCGTGACTACTTATGCCTGGACAGGTTCTGCTTATGTTGTACCAAGTGCTACTGCAAAAGCTGGAGTTCTTGCCATGACAAGAAGTTTAGCTGTAGAATGGGCAAAATACGGAATTCGTTCTAACGCCATTGCGCCGGGACCATTTCCAACAAAAGGTGCGTGGGACAGATTATTGCCAGGAGATTTAGCGGAAAAATTTGATATGGCGAAAAAAGTGCCGTTGAAACGTGTGGGTGATCACCAGGAATTGGCCAATTTAGCAGCTTATTTGGTTTCTGATTTTTCTGCCTATGTAAATGGTGATGTTATCACGATCGATGGCGGCGAATGGCTAAAAGGTGCCGGACAATTTAATTTACTGGAAGCAATTCCAGAAGAACTTTGGGATCAGCTTGAAATGATGATAAAAGCAAAAAAGAATAAATAATTTTACGTGCTTACTAAATTCAGAATATTTTATTAAAACTATACTGATTGCACTAAATCCCGATGGCATTGCTGTCGGGATTTTTTTTATGTTTTTCACCATATAAGTAATATAAGTTCAATGAAGTAATAAATTGTTTAAATATCTGGTTGCTTAAATTTACTTATATCACTTATATGGTTTAAATACATAATATATTTACACAATCCACTTAAATTATTATTTTTGCCAAACAAATATCAAACAAAAAAATATATGCTCATTATTGGAATTGCAGGAGGAACAGGAAGTGGAAAAACAACAGTAGTACACCAGATTATGAACGAATTACCAGATACTGAAGTGGGCGTAATTTCTCAGGATTCGTACTATAAAGAAACCCATAATTTGTCATTTGACGAAAGAGCATTAATTAATTTTGATCATCCGCGTGCCATTGATTTTGAATTATTGGTAAAACACCTAAAAGCCTTAAAAGAAGGCGAAACGATTGATCAGCCGGTATATTCATTCATTCAGCACAACAGAACTGACGACACCGTATCAACTCATCCCAGAAAAGTAATGATTGTTGAAGGTATTTTAATCTTGACAAATCCCGAGCTTCGGGATCTTTTTGACGTTAAAGTTTACGTTCACGCTGATTCTGACGAAAGATTAATTCGCCGTTTAAAACGTGATATTTCAGAACGCGGTCGTGATATCGATGAGGTTTTAACACGTTATCAAAACACTTTAAAACCTATGCATGAGCAATTTATAGAACCATCTAAAGCTTTTGCCGATATTATAATCCCGAATGACAAATATAATACTGTTGCAATTGATGTAGTTCGTGCCGTAATTAATCAACGAATTTCATAATTTTTATTGTAAATTTATTCCATAAAAGTTAGGAGCTATTTCCCGCTTTCGCCTTTATCTTTTTATGTCCGCTCTCGCAGACATAAAAAGGATATCGGGTCAAACTAAGTTCACTGAACACAAATGAAAAACAGTAAACTAAGTGAAGTAACCGGGGCTAGAACACCAATCGAAATTAAAAGAAGTAATCCGTTAAAGAGAAAATGAAAATAAAAAATCCATATAAAGACAAACGCTGGTTCAGATTAATGAGCAATAAATATGTTTGGGTTTTACTTTTTTTTGTGGTATGGATGTTATTTTTAGACAATTACTCTTATTTTGATCATCGTTTTTTAGACGGACAGATTAACGAATTACAAGACAATAAAAAATATTATCAGGAAGAAATCAAAAAAGATCAGGAACAAATAAAACAGCTTAAAAATCCTGAACAAATAGAAAAATACGCTCGCGAAAAGTACTTTATGAAAAAAGACAGCGAAGATATTTACATCATCCAATTTGAAGGAGATACTATTCAAGATACTAAAGAATAATCAGAAAAAACCAAATGGCTACTACCCTTTTCGAAGATTTTAATCCGATTTCATCCAAACAATGGAAACAAAAAATTCAGTTTGAATTAGATGGCGCTGATTATAACGAAACCGTAATCTGGAATTCTCCCGAAGATATTCAGGTAAAACCTTTTTATCATAGCGACGAATTTTCAAAAGCAGCTCCTGTACAAACAAAAGCAAGCGACTTTAAAATTTGCCAAAACATATTTGTTTATGATGTTGAGAAATCGATTCAAAGAGCATTAAACACCATCGAACGTGGTGCAGAAAGTTTGCGTTTTACAATCGAAAATGAAAAAATCGACATTCAAAAATTATTAGAAAACCTTCCTTTAGAAAATAGAATTGTTTACTTTAATTTGAGTTTTATTTCAATCGATTTCGTAAATAAATTAGACCGTATTTCCATACAAAAAAAAGCCATCTTTTATTGTAATCTGGATCCTATTGGCCATTTTGCACGAGAAGGAAACTGGTTTACAACATCGGATAAAAATAATTTTGAAACCATTGATTTAATTTCAAAATCAACAACCAATCTTTCTTTAATAAGTATTGATTCTGGTTTATATCAAAATGCCGGGGCTAATATTACGCAGCAAATTGCGTATAGTTTAGCGCATGCAAACGAGTATTTAAACCGTTTGCCAACTATTCCAAAACAAATCGTTTTTCAGGTTTCTGTAGGAACAAATTATTTCTTTGAAATTGCAAAACTTCGTGCTTTACGAATGCTTTTCAAATTAATTGCTGCTGAATATAATCCTGATTTAGAATGTCATTTATTGGTTACGCCAACAAAACGCAACAAAACGATTTACGATTATAATGTAAATATGTTACGCACCACAACGGAATGTATGTCGGCTATTTTAGGCGGTGCCGATGCAGTTGCTAATTTACCTTACGATTCTTTATATCACAAAGACAATGAATTTGGGGACAGAATTGCACGAAATCAATTGCTGGTTTTAAAACACGAAAGTTATTTTGATAAAGTCAATAATCCGGCAGATGGAAGTTATTATATAGAAAGCTTAACCATGCAACTGGCAGAAAAAAGTCTGACTTTATTCAAAGATATTGAAGCAAGTGGAGGATTTCTGAAACTTTTGAACGACGGAACGATTAAAAAGAAAATTCAGGAAAGTGCCACGAAAGAACAAGAATTATTCGATTCCAAAAAAGAAGTTCTTTTGGGCACCAATAAACATCCTAATAAAGATGACAAAATGAAACACGATTTAGAACTGTTTCCTTTTGTAAAAATAAAACCAAGAAAAACATTAATTACACCCATCATAGAAAAAAGATTAGCCGAGAAACTGGAACAGGAAAGGCTGGAACTTGAATAAAAAACTAATTTCAAATAGTTATATTTGAAAATAAACCTAAATAATTATGGAAGCAATTAGACAAATAATATCCGTTAAAAACCATTCTGTCACAGTTATTCTACCAGATGATTTTATCGCAGATGAAGTAGAAGTAATTATTTTACCCGTACAAAACGATCATTATAAAATTCCTCAATGGCAAATTGATCAAGTTAGAGAAAGAACAGAAAATTATTTAAAAAACCCCAAGAATGTTACTGACATTGATGATTTTTTAAAAGAAATTGAAGATGATCTATAAGATAGTAATTATTGAAGAGGCTAAAACAGATTATAAAAAATCTTTACTTTGGTATAAAGATATACATCCAAAATTAGCTATTCGATTTAATGATTTATTTAAAAGAAGTATAGCAATTATTAGAAAAGACCCATTGCTATTTCAAATAAGATATGACAATATTCGAATCATATTTTTAAAAACTTTTCCATACGCCATACATTATTCTATTTATGAAAATCGTGTCGTTATTAAATCCATTTTTCACACATCTAGAGATAGTGAATTAAACCTATTCTAATAATATTTTAAAATTGAGAAAAGACCTTACACATATAAAGTTAGACGTTAAAAGTGAGAAGTTAGATGTTGAATTTCAAAATCAACAATCAACAACTGACAACTTTACCACAGCTGAAGGAATTGAACTCAAGAAAACCTACTCAGAAAAAGATATTGAGGATTTAGAGTTTCTTGATTTTGGAGCAGGTTTTGCACCCAATTTACGCGGACCTTACGCTACTATGTATGTAAGACGCCCGTGGACGATTCGCCAATATGCAGGATTTTCGACTGCAGAAGAAAGTAATGCTTTTTATAGAAGAAATCTGGCTGCCGGGCAAAAAGGATTATCCATCGCTTTTGATTTACCCACACATCGCGGTTATGATTCTGATCATGAAAGAGTTGTGGGAGATGTCGGTAAAGCCGGAGTTGCCATTGATTCTGTAGAGGATATGAAAGTATTGTTTGATCAAATTCCACTTGATGAAATGTCAGTTTCTATGACTATGAACGGCGCTGTTTTACCTATTATGGCTTTTTATATTGTTGCGGCTGAAGAACAAGGTGTTGCAATAGAAAAACTATCCGGAACGATTCAGAATGATATTTTGAAAGAATTTATGGTTCGTAACACTTATATCTATCCGCCAACACCTTCGATGAAAATCATTGCCGATATTTTTGAATTTACGAGCAAGAAAATGCCAAAATTCAATTCTATTTCTATTTCAGGATATCATATGCAGGAAGCCGGAGCAACAGCTGATATTGAATTAGCCTATACTTTGGCCGATGGTTTAGAATATATCAGAACCGGATTATCAACCGGAATGACAATTGATGAGTTTGCTCCTCGCCTGTCTTTTTTCTGGGCAATTGGTATGAATCATTTTATGGAAATTGCCAAGATGAGAGCCGGAAGAATGATTTGGGCCAAATTATTACAACAGTTTAATCCCAAAAGTGATAAATCTTTAGCGTTGAGAACACATTGTCAAACAAGTGGCTGGAGTTTAACGGAACAAGATCCCTTTAACAACGTAGCACGTACTTGTATTGAAGCTACTGCTGCAGCTTTTGGCGGAACACAATCTTTACACACTAACGCTCTTGATGAAGCTATTGCTTTGCCAACGGACTTCTCAGCCAGAATTGCGCGTAATACGCAGATATTTTTACAGGAAGAAACTAAAATAACCAAAACCGTTGATCCCTGGGCAGGAAGTTATTATGTCGAAAACCTGACCAATGAAATTACAGAAAGTACCTGGAAGCTGATTGAAGAAGTGGAAGAATTAGGCGGAATGACAAAAGCCATCGAAGCCGGAATTCCTAAACTAAGAATTGAGGAAGCTGCCGCAAGAAAACAAGCCCGAATTGACAGCGGACAAGATATTATCGTTGGTGTAAACAAATACAGATTAGAGAAAGAAGATCCTTTGCATATTTTGGATGTTGATAACCAAATGGTTCGCAAACAACAACTGGAGCAGCTTACAGCAATAAAAGCGAAAAGAGATACTGAAAAAGTAAATCAATCACTCGAAAAATTAATTCTTTGTGCTAAAACCGGTCAGGGAAATTTACTGGAGATTGCTATTGAAGCTGCGCGAAACCGTGCAACTTTAGGCGAAATCAGTGATGCTCTTGAAACTATCTTTGGACGATTTAAAGCACAAATTAAATCCTTCAGCGGTGTGTATAGTGCAGCAATAAAAAATGACGAAGATTTTGAAAAGGCAAAACAATTAGCAGATGCCTTTGCAAAACAAGAAGGCAGACGTCCCAGAATCATGATTGCCAAAATGGGACAAGACGGACATGATCGTGGCGCAAAAGTAGTCGCAACGGGTTATGCAGATGTTGGTTTTGATGTAGATATTGGCCCACTTTTTCAAACTCCTGCAGAAGCTGCTAAACAAGCTGTGGAAAATGACGTTCATATTTTGGGCGTTTCATCTCTGGCAGCCGGTCACAAAACACTGGTTCCTCAAGTAATTGAAGAATTAAAAAAACACGGTCGGGAAGATATTATGGTGATTGTTGGCGGCGTAATTCCGGCACAGGACTATCAATTTCTATTTGATGCGGGTGCTGTTGCAGTTTTTGGTCCGGGAACCAAAATTAGTGAAGCTGCCATTAAAATTCTGGAAATACTAATTGACTAAAAATATTTCCATAAAAAAATCCCGATAATTCGGGATTTTTTATTTCTCTTATTTACTCCTTAATCTTTAATTGTAGCGTTACTATCCGCTTCAATATAAGAAAGATCATAACCTCCAAAGGCTTTCATGTAACTTCTTAATGAAGTGCCATAAGCATCTCTAAAATGTCTGTTTCCTTTGTTTCTGAAGAAATTCTTAACTGAACGTGCTCCTCCAAGGTGTGCAGCGGCTAAAATTCCTGATTCGGTAATTTCAACGCCGTTAATAATTTTTCCTTCATACTTTTCAATTTCATTGCGTAATGCCCATTTATTTTTGGATAATAATGCAATAAATGCTTTTTCCTGTAATGCGGGATTTTTTAGAAAAGCTTTGTCATTGTGAACACCTACGGTTCTCAAAGTTTCAGAACCAAATTGGTATTTTCCCATGTAACCAAGTGAATTTACCTTTCGGTATTTACCTTGAGATTCTTTAAAAGCAACTGCTTCTTTAAAACCTATAAAATGATTTCCGGTGTATGGGAAGTTTGCAGTAGGATAATCATCCTTTTCCCGCGATGGAAACATATATTCAGCTCCATCTGTTTTCTCTGTCAGAAACCAAGGTTTGGCTTCTATAGTAAAGGGTTTGAAACCCAAACTTAAAAATGTAATAATAACGATCAAACTCGCATAAAAGTACCATTTCTTTATCATAAATTGTTTTTCTTCAAAATGCTGTCACCCTCTTGAAATTTCTACGATGCAAAGGTAACGAATATAAAACAATACTGATAATCAGTTGTTTACATATTTTTAAAATTTAAATATATCCGAGAATCCCTTTATTGATGCCGTTTTCGAGCGTTTGGATAAGGTTTTTATTTTGGTTAAAAAGCACTAAAATAAAATCATCAAAAATGTCATTTTTATCATTTTTTTAGCAGATTTGTTAAAATAGAAAGATAAAACCTACTTAATTTAAAGGTTTTTTACGAATAATAAATTCCGTTTTGACTCATTTTTTTTAACAATTTGTTAAAATAAAAATCTGTGTCTTTAATAATATTTGCATTTTAAGAGTATATCAAAATGGGTAATATTAAAGGAGAATGTTTTAAATTATTACTTATGAAAACATTTTAAAATGCAAAATCCATAAATTAAAATCACAAAAAAACCGAAGCTTAAACTTCGGTTTTTATTTATTTAAATAATTGAAAAACTATCTTAATACACCCTGGCTAGCAATCCAGTCCGAATATTTTTTTGCATTTATAGTATGCTGCTCATAAGTAGAAGCAAATTCATGATATCCGAAACGATCTACACTTGCACAAAAATAAATATAATCGTTTTTCTCGGGGTTTAAAACAGCATCAAGAGCGGTAATATCCGGCATTGCAATTGGTCCAGGAGGAAGTCCTACGTTCACATAAGTATTATATGGAGATCTCATAATCAAATCATTATAAAAAACTCTTTTGATAACCTGATCAAAATTATTATCCCTAAGCTTTAAGGCATAAATAACTGTTGGATCTGCTTGCAATGGCATTTCTAAACGCAAACGATTTAAATAAACACCTGCAATACGTGGTCTTTCGTCTTTCTTAACTGATTCTTTGTGAACGATTGAAGCTAAAATTGTAGCCTGAACCGGAGTTAAACCTTGTTTTTTTGCTTTCTCGATTCTTTCTTCTGTCCAAAAATTATGGTATTCTTTAATCATTTTATCACGGAATTTTTCTGCAGATGTATTCCAGTAAATCTCATAGGTATTCGGAATAAACATGGCAAAAACATTCTCTTCATTAAAACCATTTTCTTTTAAGAAGGCAGGATCTTTAATTGCTTTCATCAAAGACAAACTATCTGCTTCAATTTCTGAACCTACTCTGCCGGCAAAATTTTCTAAACGTTCCTGGTTGTTAAATGCCAATTTTACAGGAGCATTAGAACGCATGGCACGAACTAGATCAATATTGTTCATGTCTTTTTTAAGCAAGAAACGACCTGATTTTACATTTTCAGGATAGCTTCTTTTATTGGCTACCATTTCAAAATTGTCGAAATTCTTGATATATGGCTCTAATATTTTTTTTACATCAGTATAATTTGCACCGGTTGGAACGTATACATATAATTCTTTTTCTTCGAATTTAGTATTGGCGCTAAAGATTTTGCTTATTAAAACAAATCCGTAAATCATTAAGACTGAAATTACGGCTACGGCAGTTAACGTGATTATTTTTTTTAATTTCAAAGCTAAAGTTTTAAATGTGTTTATTGATTAACTGAAAAATTGCTTCGTCTTGATAGTGGTTATTCAGCAAAATCCAATCTTTTTTAATTCCTATTTTCTCAAAGCCAAATTTAGTAAAAAGAGCTATACTTGCTACATTTCCTACAGCAATATTTGCATATAATTGATGCAGATTTAAATTATAAAATGCGTACTTAATTAAAAGCTCTAAGGCTTCAGAACCAATATTTTGCTTTCTATTTTCGCTTTTTTGAATGACAATTCCAACACCTGCCCTGTTATTTCTCGGATCAAATTCAAATAAATCAATCAATCCAATAGCAGGAAAATCTACGTCCTGACAAATCGCCAGACGCAATTGTTTTGCTTCATAAATATCCTGTTGTGCATTTTCGAGATATTGCCGAACCAAAAAACGACTATAAGGTGTGTTGGTATTGCTAACTTCCCAAATTGTCTGATCATTTTCCATTGCATACACAAACTCTAAATCATTAGGTTCAAGTGCACGAAGATAAATTGAATCGCCTTTGAGTGTTATCATCTTGAATTTAGATTTATGATTTTATAATGTAAATTTTAGAATAGATTTTGTCTTTGACTCCGCTCAGACTGACATCATTGATTAAATCTCAATTGTTCCTTTAAAAACAAATTTTGCTGGTCCGGTTAAAAAAACATTGCTAAAATGTTCACCTAATTTATCGAAAGAAACGACTAGTTTTCCTCCTTCAACATTCAAATTAATGGATGTTTTATCAGTTTGTCCAATTGCGTTCATAGCAATTGCTACAGCTGTTGCTCCGGTTCCGCAAGCTAAGGTTTCATCTTCAACACCCCTTTCATACGTACGAAGTGAAAAAGTACTATCATCAACTTTCTTAACAAAATTGACATTACTTCCTTTTTCTCCATACAATTCTCCATATCGAATTGCTGCTCCGTTTTCTTTTACATTATAATGTTCTAAGTCATCAACAATTTGAACATGATGTGGCGAACCTGTATTTAAAAATGTATAGGCATCCTTTTTTTGTACTTCGTCAACATCAATCATTTGCAATGAAATAATTGCATCATCACCAACAGATGCATGATGCAAACCATCTGTAGCAATAAAAGTTGTTTTATCTTCGATAACGCCTAATTGATTAGCAAAAGCAACTAAACAGCGACCACCATTTCCGCACATTGAGCTCTGATTTCCATCTGAGTTGTAATACACCATTCTGAAGTCTGTTTCAGCATCGTTTTCAAGCAAAATAAGTCCGTCGGCTCCAATCCCGAAACGTCTGTCACACAAGCGTTCAATTAATTTAATGTCATCTTTAGGAAAGAAATCTGATCGGTTATCAATCATTACAAAATCATTCCCCGTACCTTGATATTTATAAAATTCTATTTGCATTTTTAGTCCATTAAGAAGTACAAAAGTACGAACTATTAATTAATGAAATGTTAATCATTGTTAAAGAGCGTTAAAGCATTTTACAGAATAATTTTTTGATTTAATTTTACGTTAAATAACTTAAACATAAATTGTAATTATGAAAAGATTTTCAACCTTATTTTTGGTATCGCTCATGAGTGGCGCTACTACTCTTGGTGCTTACAAGTTATTATTTGAGAGCAACAATTCTTTTTTTGGAAGACAAAATTCTGTTGTAACTCTTGCCCCCGATTCATTCGGAAAAAATGTTGGTTTACCAGCTGAAACGGTCGATTTTACCGCTGCGGCAGATAAGACAATCCACACGGTTGTTCACGTAAAAAATGTTTCGCGAAGAACTGTAAGTAATCCTATGATGGAATTTTTCTATGGTTATGGAGGTCAACAGCAACAGGAACAAGTAGGAACCGGTTCTGGTGTCATTATTTCTGAAGATGGTTATATTGTGACCAATAATCATGTTGTAAAAGATGCTTCGGAAATTGAAATTACCTTAAACAACAAAAAATCATACACGGCAAAATTAATCGGTACGGATTCAAAAATGGATATCGCATTATTAAAAATTAATGCCGACGAAAAATTGCCTTACACCGCGTTTGCAAATTCTGATAATGTAAAAGTTGGCGAATGGGTTTTGGCAGTTGGAAATCCTTACAACTTGACTTCGACTGTAACTGCCGGAATTGTTTCGGCGAAAGCCAGAAATTTAGACACAAGCGGAATTCAGTCTTTTATCCAGACTGACGCTGCTGTAAATCCGGGAAATAGCGGTGGTGCGTTAGTAAATACGCGTGGTGAATTAATTGGTATTAACACGATGATTTCGTCAATGACAGGTTCATATGTTGGATATTCATTTGCAGTTCCGTCTAATATTGCCCGAAAAATTATCGAAGATATTATGGAATTCGGTAACGTTCAAAGAGGAATTCTGGGCGTTGAAGGTGGTGAATTAAACAGCACTGCTTCAAAAGAATTAGGAGTTTCTCAAACACAAGGCTTTTATATTAGTAAAGTTTCTAAAAATTCCGGAGCTGAAAAAGCGGGTCTTTCAAAAGGAGATATCATTGTAAAACTTGACGATCAAAACATTGCAACTTATGCGGATCTTTCTGGCTATATTAATACAAAACGTCCAAATGATGTTGTTAAAGTTACTTATCTAAAAGATGGAAAATCCAAAATGGTTCCGGTAACTTTAAGTAAAAATGAATTTTTTAGTACCGAATTTAAAGGAATTGAATTAGAAAATATAGATTCAGCAGATAAAAAGAAATTCAGAATTGATTATGGTGTAAAAATTAAAAACATCACAAATGAAAATTTAGCGCAATATCAAAATGAATTACAAGGCAATATTATTTTAAGCATTGATAATGTGAAAGCGACAAATGTTGAAACTGTTTCTAAACTTTTAAGCAAAAAAGATGAAGGACAAAGTGTCCGAATTGAAATGATCAACAAAAACGGAGAAATCTTTAGAATTATTATTTAGTAACAGTTTTCAGTCTTCGTTTTTTGTCCAAAATTGAAAACTCAGACTGCGAGTGAAAACTTTAAAATTTACAACTTCAAAAGCCATCTTAGAAATAAGGCGGCTTTTTTTATTTTCAAAAATAAATCACAAAATAGTTTACGAAATCGATTGAAATAGATACTTTTGCGCCAAATTTAAAAATATTCGTGTATTTCTATTTTCAATTTAATCAATTATGAGCAACAAATCTTTGTACCAAAAAGAGGTATCATTACAAGTCGACCGAAGAAGAGCTGGCGTCGAATTAATAAAAATCATAAGCGATTTATGGTATGACAAATCCATAGAAATGGTTTTATTTAAAAATCAATTATTGGACAAAAATGTCAGCGATATTATCAATTTGCATCAATATGCAGGTGAATTTGTAGGCAAACCTATCACCATTTTTGATTCGGTTGAAATCGCAAAAGTTATTTTATCGTTAGATCTTCCGCCTGCGAAATTAGATCTTGGAAAACTGACTTATGAATATCGTTTAGAAGATGAAAAATATCCGGATGCCAGATATTTTGTAATCGACAAATTGAAAAAAGCCAAATCATCAGAAGAAATTCAACCAAAAGATGTTGTTTTATATGGTTTTGGTAGAATTGGCAGATTATTGGCGCGAGAATTAATGTCGAAAACCGGAAAAGGAAACCAATTGCGATTGAGAGCAATTGTAACCCGCGACAAAAATGATGCATCAACTTTAGAGAAACGAGCTTCTCTTTTGCGTTATGATTCTATTCACGGAGATTTTCAGGGATCTGTAATTGCTGATTCAAAAAATAATGCCTTAATTATAAACGGAACTACCGTTCACATCATTACGGCGAATTCTCCAGAAGAAATTGACTATACGGAATACGGCATAAATGATGCATTGGTAATTGATAATACCGGAGCTTTTACTACTGAAGAAGCTTTAAAAAGACATTTAATCTCACAAGGTGTTAGCAAAGTTTTATTGACAGCACCTGGAAAAGGAATTCCAAATATTGTTCACGGTGTAAATCACAACGAATATAATCCTGATGAAATAAATATTTTCTCGGCTGCTTCTTGCACAACAAATGCAATAACTCCGGTTTTAAAAGCTGTTGAAGATACTCTGGGAGTTGTAAAAGGACATTTAGAAACGATTCATGCCTATACAAACGATCAAAATCTGGTTGATAATATGCATAAAAAATACCGCCGTGGCAGAGCTGCAGCTTTAAATATGGTTATTACCGAAACTGGTGCCGGAAGTGCTGTAGCAAAAGCATTGCCTTCTTTGGAAGGAAAATTAACTTCGAACGCTATTCGTGTTCCGGTTCCAAACGGCTCCTTAGTTGTTCTAAATTTAGAAGTTAAAAAAGCAACTTCTATTGCTGCAATAAATAAAATCATGAAAAAATATGCTCTTGAAGGAGAATTGGTAGAGCAGATAAAATATTCTTTGAATAATGAATTAGTTTCATCAGATATTGTAGGCACATCTGCCCCTTCAATTTATGACAGCAATGCAACTATAGTTTCAAAAGACGGAAAAAATATTGTGCTTTACATTTGGTACGATAACGAATATGGATATAGTCACCAAGTAATTCGTCTGGCTAAATACATTGCCAAAGTAAGACGTTTTACTTACTATTAACTAAATACAACCAAAACCACTTTCTTAAAACCATCAAGTATTCTTGGTGGTTTTTTGTTTGTTTTAAATAGGCAAAACTGTTGTACTCTTTACTTCAGAGATTACAAAAACAGTATTTATAAGAGAAACTTCAGGAAGAATGGATAATTTTTTTTGATGAAAATGATGATAACTTTCCATATCCGGGATGATAATTTTAAGCATATAATCAAAGTTGCCGGAAACATAATTACATTCAACAACTTCTGGTAAATCTAAAATAGATTGATTAAATCCTTCAGAAGTATCGTAGGTTTGTTTAGTCAATGTAACCTGACAATAAACTGTAAGATTATTACCTAGTTTTTTCTTGTTTAAAATAGAAACATACTTTTCAATAACACCTTCTTTTTCAAGGCGTTTTACACGATCATGAACAGGAGTTAAAGACAAATTTATTTTGTTCGCAATGTCTTTTAAAGTGTAATGTGCATTTTCCTGTAAAAGTCGTAAGATTTTTTTGTCAATTTCATCTAAAGCCATAACGAAAACGTTTTCTTTAATAATTAAAAATCAGTCATTTTTTCTCTTTAGACAAATACCAACAGCCTTAAACAGAATATTTTCCTGTAAAAATACAAAATAAAATAATATTTTCTTATTTATGCACCTATTATCAATAATATATTCTCTATCTGTAGATTTGTAAAACAATTAAAGAAATCAAAAAAAATATACAAATGATAATAGGTGTTCCAAAAGAAATTAAGAATAACGAAAACCGTGTTGCTTTAACTCCAGCTGGTGTTTCAGAAATGAAAAATAATGGACATGTTGTTTATGTTCAATCAACTGCAGGTTTAGGAAGCGGATTTAGCGATGAGGAATATACAAATGCAGGTGCAGTAGTTTTAGGAACTATTGAAGAAGTATATGCTATTGCAGATATGATCATTAAAGTAAAAGAGCCAATTGCATCTGAGTATGATTTAATCAAAAAAGATCAATTACTTTTTACTTACTTTCACTTTGCTTCATCAGAACCATTAACTCATGCGATGCTTGAAAAAGGTGCTGTATGTTTAGCATACGAAACTGTTGAAAAAACAGATCGTAGTTTGCCATTATTAGTTCCAATGTCTGAAGTTGCTGGTCGTATGGCAATTCAACAAGGAGCAAAATATTTGGAAAAACCATTAAAAGGAAGAGGAATTCTTTTAGGTGGTGTTCCGGGTGTACCACCAGCAAAAGTATTAGTTTTAGGTGGAGGAATCGTAGGAACTCAGGCTGCAAAAATGGCCGCTGGTCTTGGTGCTCAAGTAACTATTATGGATTTAAGTTTGCCACGTTTACGTCATTTAGATGATATTATGCCTGCAAATGTAAATACAGAAATGTCTAACCATTATAATATAACAAGAGCAATTAAAGATGCTGATTTAATTGTTGGAGCAGTTTTAATTCCTGGAGCAAAAGCGCCTCACTTAATTACTCGTGATATGCTAAAATTAATGCGTCCGGGAACTGTTGTTGTTGACGTAGCCGTAGATCAAGGTGGTTGTATTGAAACTTGTACGCCTACAACTCACGAAAATCCAACTTTTATTATTGATGATATTGTTCACTACTGTGTGGCTAATATGCCAGGAGCTGTTCCTTACACTTCTACTTTAGCTTTAACAAATGCTACTTTACCATATGCTGTACAATTAGCCAATAAAGGATGGGAAAAAGCTTGTAATGAAAATGAAGAATTGAAAAAAGGATTAAATATAGCTAATGGAAAAATTCTTTACAAAGGAGTTGCTGAAGCTTGGAATCTTCCTTTTAACGAAGAAATAGTGTTAGCAAACGCATAGTGCTAACATTGTAATAAGTGCTTACTAAACACTAATTAAAGGGCTTTTCTTAATTGAAAGGCCTTTTTTTTAAGTATAAAAAAACCTGCCATAAATTATGACAGGTTTATATTTTATACAAAATGGAGAAAACTATTTTTTCTCATTTTTGTCATTTTTCTCATCTAAAACTTCCTGCAATACTTTTGCTTCAGTTCCATTTGGGAAACTGACTTTAATTTTCTGAGCGATTGTTGGAGCGATTTCTGTAATTGCTTTTTTATCGTATGATTCTCCTTTTTTAATATGCCATCCAAAGAAAATTGCTGGTACGTGAGTATCATAACTATAAGGCGTTCCGTGGGAAGTTCCAGTGGTTGAGTATTCAATATCCCCAGGTTTATCGATTATAACCATATCACCATTCTGAGTAACATCATAACCTTTTGCAACAAAATTTAAATAATAATCATTTCCTGAATTCGCTAAAATTTCTTCTTCAGTATATACTCGTTTAACTTGTGGCTGAGAAATTAAAAACTCCTTGAAAGCTTGTTTTACTTTTACCAAATCCAAGCCTTTATCTTTTATAATCAACTTATTAAAGAAAATATTGAAATTTGAATAATCTAAAATTAAGTCAACTCCAAATGTTTTAGTTGAGAAATCTTGTAAACTCTTTTTAACATCTTTTGAAGGATAATTATCAACATTATATTTATGGTCTTTCAAGTAGATTACGTTTTCAGCACCCGCATGATCCGCTGTTAAAAATAAAAGATAATTTCCTTTACCAACAGTTGTATCCAAATAAGTCAAAAAGTCAGCAATAGTTTGATCTAATCTTAAATAAGTATCCTGTAGTTCTATAGATCTTGGTCCTAATAAATGCCCAACGTAATCTGTAGAAGAAAAACTAACCGTTAAGAAATCGGTTATATTGTCTTTTCCCAGTTCTTCTTTCTCAATAGCTTTTTTTGCAAATTCAGCTAATAAATCATTCCCATAAGGAGTTGCTCTTAATATTCCAGCATCATTTTTCTCATACATTGTTTTTAAATCGTATGGAAAAACCGGAGCAGTACTTCCGTATAATTTCCCTTCATACGGATTATTATCCGGCAAGCTTTCGTTGTAAGTTGAAGCTGGCTTGTATAAGTCCCAACCTTTATTAATGTAAGGCAGATAATGCTTTTCATTATTAAATTGAGTAACCCAATCAGGTAATTTTTCACCATAGAAAGTACTTGATATAAAAGAACCGGTTTTGCTATACCAGAAAGCCCAGTTTGCAAAATGACCTGCCGGCAAAATTGCACCACGATCTTTAAGGCTTATGCCAATAACTTTTCCTTGAAAATTAGTTGCCATTCTCACTTCATCTGTAATAGTAGTACTCTGAAGATTTTTTGGAGACATTGCTCCTTCTTCAACAGTTCCGTCTCCAACAGTTTTTACTGAAGCATCATCTGTACAGTACATGCTTTTACCAAGTGTTCTGCTGAACCATTCGTTACCAACGATTCCGTGTGTAGCTGGTGTAGTACCTGTATAAATTGAAGCATGTCCCGGTGCAGTATAAGTGGGCATATAATTATAATGCATATTCTGAAAAGTATATCCATTATTCATTAATCTCTTAAATCCGTTAGGTGAAAAATCATCTGAAAACCGATATAAATATTCCATTTTCATCTGATCAACTACAATTCCTACAACCAACTTAGGGCGTTGTTGAGCACTTAAATTTGAGATCACAAACAATGTCAACAATACGATACTTTTTTTCATACTTAAATTATAATATTTAATACAAAAATACAGATTCGCATCTTAAAAGTCTAACTGACGATAATTTAAAACACAAAATTGACTTTTATTTAACAGAACTGATTTAGAAAATTATTCCAATGTTACTTATGACGTTCACCTATGGGCCGGGCTGTTCGCTAAATTTTTTGTGAGCAAATTTTTGGTCAGGACAAGAAGTTTAGGCTGTCACAAAAAGGCTTCCATCCCTAAACAAAATCCGGGTAAGAGAAGTTTAGGATCAAGAACAAAACCTGGGGAGAACTAATTAAGAATTCGGATATTTGTAAAAAAATAGTTTAGAATTGGAATCGTATATAGAACTGCTGAAATTAATATTGCCTGAGTTTTTAATTGAAAACTTTAACCTAACCTCATTTAAAAATTCGGAAGAAAATCTGCATTTGTATTTTGAAGAGAAATCTACTATTCCAAAAGAATTTGCATCTGTTGAATTGGTATCCAAAGGTTTTTTGGACGAAGTTACCATTCAGGATTTTCCTTTAAGAGGTAAGTTGGTCTATTTGCACATCAAAAGACGTCGCTGGACTAACAAAAGCACTGCAGAGATTATTAAAAGAGATTGGGCTTTAGTAGCCAAAGGAACACGCATGACTCAGGAGTTTGCGACTTTTTTAAAAGAAATTAATCGATAAGAGTGCTACAGATTGTAATACCATTGGAGGCTTTTTTGGAGTCAACGGTAAAAAACTTCAAAGACAATATAAAAAACATCTGAGTTCTTTTAGTACCTGGATTTCACGCAAACATGCCCACCAATGGATTATTTATCCTGAAAATATGGGGTCGCATTTATCGATTGACGAAGTAGCTTTGTCTCAAGGAGAACTTTATACTATTGTCACCAACAAGAAATTCAAAGGCAGGAAAGGTTCTTTAGTGGCTATTATCTCTGGAACTAAAGCAGATCAGGTAATAGAGCATATCAGCAAAATTGACTATAAAAAGAGAGCTTCGGTAAAAGAAATAACACTCGATATGGCTAATTCTATGAAACTGATCTCAAAAAGATGTTTCCCAAAAGCGATACAGGTGACCGATAGGTTTCATGTTCAAAAATTAGCTTTGGAAGCATTACAAGAAATCAGGATCAAACATCGATGGGAAGCCATGGATTTTGAGAATCAATTGATCCTGCAGGCAAAATCAGAAAACAAAACATACATTCAAGAGCTATTACCCAACGGAGATTCTGTAAAACAGTTATTAGCAAGAAGCAGGTATCTACTTTATAAATCTCGGGAAAAATGGACTGATAGTCAAAAAGAAAGAGCAAAAATGGTATTTGAATTATATCCTGATATAAAGCAGGCATATAATCTAAGTCAACAACTTCGAGGGATTTATAACAACAATAATGACAAGCATATTGCCATGACCAAACTGGCGCATTGGTACAAAAACGTAGAGGAATCAGGTTTTAAAAACTTTAATATTTTACTCAATACCATAACTTTTAATTACCAGTCAATCTTAAACTATTTTGACAACAGAAGTACAAATGCTTCAGCAGAATCTTTTAATGCAAAAATTAAAGCTTTTAGATCCCAATTTAGAGGAGTCAGAAATATAGATTTCTTCTTATTCAGATTATCTAATCTTTTTGCCTAATCCCCAACTTTTGAACCTGATCCGTAAAAGAAGTTTATTTTCCAAAAGAGAAGAAAAATAAAAACCGAATAAAATCAAAAATTTTTATAAAACAAAAAACCCCATTCGTTAGAATAGGGTTTTTCAAAGAAAGGCGACGACATACTCTCCCACATAACTGCAGTACCATCTGCGCAGGCGGGCTTAACTACTCTGTTCGGGATGGGAAGAGGTGAGCCCCGCCGCAATAACCACCTTAAGGTTGTTAGTCTAAAGTCACAAGTCTTAAAGTAAAAAAGTCTTTTGACTTTATGACTTTAATCTTTCGACTTAAAGACTGCTCGCGTCGAGCAAATATCTTAACATACTGAGATAAAGAAAAATATTTTTATTTATTATTTTTAGAAAGTTTCTTCCTCCCGTCTTTTGGACGGGAGGAAAAGGGTGTACATAAGCTTACGGATTATTAGTACTACTCGACTATGACATTACTGCCTTTACATCTATAGCCTATCAACGTGGTCATCTTCCACGATCCTTAAAAGAAATCTCATCTTGTGGTGGGTTTCGCGCTTATATGCTTTCAGCGCTTATCCCTTCCAAACGTAGCTACTCTGCGGTGCCCCTGGCGGGACAACAGATACACTAGAGGTTTGTCCAATTCGGTCCTCTCGTACTAGAATCAGATCCACTCAAATTTCTAACGCCCACAGTAGATAGAGACCGAACTGTCTCACGACGTTCTGAACCCAGCTCGCGTGCCACTTTAATGGGCGAACAGCCCAACCCTTGGGACCTTCTCCAGCCCCAGGATGTGACGAGCCGACATCGAGGTGCCAAACCCCCCCGTCGATATGAGCTCTTGGGGGAGATCAGCCTGTTATCCCCGGCGTACCTTTTATCCTTTGAGCGATGGCCCTTCCATGCGGAACCACCGGATCACTATGCTCTACTTTCGTACCTGATCGACCTGTATGTCTCTCAGTCAAGCTCCCTTATGCCATTGCACTCTACGCACGGTTACCAAGCGTACTGAGGGAACCTTTAGAAGCCTCCGTTACTCTTTTGGAGGCGACCACCCCAGTCAAACTACCCACCAAGCAATGTCCCCCGCAAAACGGGGTTAGGCCTCAGATAAACAAAGGGTTGTATTTCAACAATGACTCCACAACGCCTGGCGACGACGCTTCATAGTCTCCAACCTATCCTACACATCATTTATCCAAGGTCAATACTAAGCTATAGTAAAGGTGCACAGGGTCTTTTCGTCCCACTGCGGGTAAACGGCATCTTCACCGTTACTACAATTTCACCGAGCTCATGGCTGAGACAGTGTCCAGATCGTTACACCATTCGTGCAGGTCGGAACTTACCCGACAAGGAATTTCGCTACCTTAGGACCGTTATAGTTACGGCCGCCGTTTACTGGGGCTTCAATTCAATGCTTCTCCGAAGATAACATCTCCTCTTAACCTTCCAGCACCGGGCAGGTGTCAGGCCCTATACTTCATCTTACGATTTTGCAGAGCCCTGTGTTTTTGATAAACAGTCGCCTGGACCTCTTCACTGCGGCCCTGTATTGCTACAGGGCGACCCTTCTCCCGAAGTTACGGGTCTATTTTGCCTAATTCCTTAGCCATGAATCTCTCGAGCACCTTAGGATTCTCTCCTCAACTACCTGTGTCGGTTTACGGTACTGGTACTAATTACCTGAAGTTTAGAGGTTTTTCTTGGAAGCCCTTAGGCGCACTATCTCTTTGTCCGAAGACGCCGAGTACTATCGTATTTCCCCAAGACGCGTGGATTTGCCTGCGCATCTTATAGGTAGGTACTTCAACGAACTATTCCGTCAGTTCGCGGCGCTTTCATCACTCCGTCACCCCATCACAGTAATTAGTAGTACGGGAATATTAACCCGTTGGCCATCGACTGTCCCTTTCGGGTTCGCCTTAGGACCAGACTAACCCACAGCTGATTAGCATAGCTGTGGAAACCTTAGTTTTTCGGTGTGCGGGTTTCTCGCCCGCATTATCGTTACTTATGCCTACATTTTCTTTTCCAGCCGGTCCAGCATACCTGACGATACACCTTCAACCCTGCTGGAATGCTCCCCTACCACTTAGAGTAAACTCTAAATCCATAGCTTCGGTAATACGCTTATGCCCGATTATTATCCATGCTCGTCCGCTCGACTAGTGAGCTGTTACGCACTCTTTAAATGAATGGCTGCTTCCAAGCCAACATCCTAGCTGTCTGGGCAGACAAACCTCGTTCTTTCAACTTAGCGTATATTTGGGGACCTTAGCTGATGGTCTGGGTTCTTTCCCTCTCGGACTTGGACCTTAGCACCCAAGCCCTCACTGTTATGAAACATTATATAGCATTCGGAGTTTGTCAGGAATTGGTAGGCGGTGAAGCCCCCGCATCCAATCAGTAGCTCTACCTCTATATAACTTTACGCATAACGCTGCACCTAAATGCATTTCGGGGAGTACGAGCTATTTCCGAGTTTGATTGGCCTTTCACCCCTACCCACAGGTCATCCGAAGACTTTTCAACGTCAACCGGTTCGGACCTCCACACTGTGTTACCAGCGCTTCATCCTGCCCATGGGTAGATCACACGGTTTCGCGTCTAACACTACTGACTAAAGCGCCCTATTCAGACTCGCTTTCGCTACGGATCCGTGGCTTAACCACTTAACCTTGCCAGCAACGTTAACTCGTAGGCTCATTATGCAAAAGGCACGCCGTCACCCCACGAAAGGGCTCCGACCGCTTGTAAGCGTATGGTTTCAGGATCTATTTCACTCCGTTATTCACGGTTCTTTTCACCTTTCCCTCACGGTACTGGTTCACTATCGGTCTCTCAGGAGTATTTAGCCTTAGCGGATGGTCCCGCCAAATTCAGACAGGGTTTCACGTGCCCCGCCCTACTCAGGATACCACTATCTATTATACTCGTTACCCATACGGGACTATCACCCTCTTTGGTGTCGCTTTCCAGCAACTTCCGGTTCCTTGTACATAAAATATCGTGGTCCTACAACCCCAGCATTGCCGTAACAACACTGGTTTGGGCTAATCCGCGTTCGCTCGCCACTACTTACGGAATCACTTTTGTTTTCTTCTCCTCCGCCTACTTAGATGTTTCAGTTCAGCGGGTTTGCCCACCTATCGGTGTACTATGTCTTCAACATAGTGGGTTGCCCCATTCAGGTATCTACGGATCAATCGGTGTGTGCCCGTCCCCGTAGCTTTTCGCAGCTTATCACGCCTTTCATCGCCTCTGAGAGCCAAGGCATCCCCCATACGCCCTTATTTTGCTTATTGTACCAATCATAAATTAATATGACCGTTTTTTTTTGTCTTTTACAATAAATTGTAAAAAACGCTTTCTACTTTTTATTATTTTCTTATCTCAATATGTCAATGAACTTTTATTTACTATCTTTATAGTAAATCAGTGGAGAATAACGGAGTCGAACCGTTGACCTCCTGCGTGCAAGGCAGGCGCTCTAGCCAGCTGAGCTAATCCCCCTTTTTAATTAAAAATTAAAAATCGTGAATTAAAAATTATGAACTTTTTGATTCTTAATCTTTCAACTTCTAAAATTTCCTTTTTTTTAAGTTTGCAGTCTTTTTAGTTTGTTGTTTTTTCTTATAACTTACAATTCATAATTTATAATCAACAATTTAAAAAGTAGTCCCGGGCAGACTCGAACTGCCGACCCCTACATTATCAGTGTAGTACTCTAACCAGCTGAGCTACGAGACTCTGTTTTACTTAAAATTTATTATTTGAACTAACAGCAAGAGTAATGAAATTTTGTGATTCAGAACCTTCAAGATTAACATCTTTTTTCCCCATCGTGCATTACTGCTAACAATTGGGGCTCTAGAAAGGAGGTGTTCCAGCCGCACCTTCCGGTACGGCTACCTTGTTACGACTTAGCCCTAGTTACCAGTTTTACCCTAGGCAGCTCCTTGCGGTCACCGACTTCAGGCACCCCCAGCTTCCATGGCTTGACGGGCGGTGTGTACAAGGCCCGGGAACGTATTCACCGGATCATGGCTGATATCCGATTACTAGCGATTCCAGCTTCACGGAGTCGAGTTGCAGACTCCGATCCGAACTGTGACCGGTTTTATAGATTCGCTCCTGGTCGCCCAGTGGCTGCTCTCTGTACCGGCCATTGTAGCACGTGTGTAGCCCAAGGCGTAAGGGCCGTGATGATTTGACGTCATCCCCACCTTCCTCACAGTTTGCACTGGCAGTCTTGTTAGAGTTCCCGACATGACTCGCTGGCAACTAACAACAGGGGTTGCGCTCGTTATAGGACTTAACCTGACACCTCACGGCACGAGCTGACGACAACCATGCAGCACCTTGTAAATTGTCTTGCGAAAGTTCTGTTTCCAAAACGGTCAATCTACATTTAAGCCTTGGTAAGGTTCCTCGCGTATCATCGAATTAAACCACATGCTCCACCGCTTGTGCGGGCCCCCGTCAATTCCTTTGAGTTTCATTCTTGCGAACGTACTCCCCAGGTGGGATACTTATCACTTTCGCTTAGCCACTGAGTTTGCACCCAACAGCTAGTATCCATCGTTTACGGCGTGGACTACCAGGGTATCTAATCCTGTTCGCTACCCACGCTTTCGTCCATCAGCGTCAATCCATTAGTAGTAACCTGCCTTCGCAATTGGTATTCCATGTAATCTCTAAGCATTTCACCGCTACACTACATATTCTAGTTACTTCCTAATAATTCAAGTTTAACAGTATCAATGGCCGTTCCACCGTTGAGCGATGGGCTTTCACCACTGACTTATTAAACCGCCTACGGACCCTTTAAACCCAATGATTCCGGATAACGCTTGGATCCTCCGTATTACCGCGGCTGCTGGCACGGAGTTAGCCGATCCTTATTCTTACGATACCGTCAAGCTGCTTCACGAAGCAGTGTTTCTTCTCGTATAAAAGCAGTTTACAATCCATAGGACCGTCATCCTGCACGCGGCATGGCTGGATCAGGCTTGCGCCCATTGTCCAATATTCCTCACTGCTGCCTCCCGTAGGAGTCTGGTCCGTGTCTCAGTACCAGTGTGGGGGATCTCCCTCTCAGGACCCCTACCCATCGTAGCCTTGGTAAGCCGTTACCTTACCAACTAGCTAATGGGACGCATGCTCATCTTTTACCGTTGTGACTTTAATATAATCTCGATGCCGAGTCTATATACTATGAGGTATTAATCCAAATTTCTCTGGGCTATCCCTCTGTAAAAGGTAGATTGCATACGCGTTACGCACCCGTGCGCCGGTCTCTGCTTCCGAAGAAACATACCCCTCGACTTGCATGTGTTAAGCCTGCCGCTAGCGTTCATCCTGAGCCAGGATCAAACTCTTCATCGTATATTGTGTGTTCCGATAAATCGGAACTAATTATTATGCGATGCTTCTCTATCGGTTCTTCTCGAATCTCGCGATTCCTTTACTCTTATTCTTTTGCTCTAACATCTCTGTTAAAGCGGCTGTCAATTCAATATGTCTACGAACGTGTCTTTCAATCTTGTTTCGCTTGTGTTTCAAAGCGGGTGCAAAAGTAGAAAACTTATTTTAATCTAGCAAATGTTTTTTGAAGTTTTTTAAAGAAAATTTCTTTTCTTTTTTTCTTCCAAACCTTGCCAATCTCTCAATGAACTTTCCCTGTTTTGCGGGGTGCAAATGTAACTTCTGTTTTTAAATCTCACAAGCTTTTTTGAATCTTTTTTGAAAAAAAATTTTCATCCTAAATTCGTTTGCCTGTCAGTATTTCAGTGAACGTCTGTCGTTGTTGCGGGTGCAAAAGTACCACCTTTATTTACATTTACAAGACTTTTTATTATATATTTTCCATCTTTTTTATAACTCATTGGTATCATGTTTTTTACAGGGCAAAGTTTTTTTTATCCCTTTTGGGGTTTGGACTGTTTGTGGTGGCTTTTCGGGTTTTGCCATGAAATACCAAGGCTCAAAGTTTCTTTGCCCTGGTTTTTTTTAATCGCGCAAAGGCGCAAAGACGCCAAATTTTATTCTCCTGTCCAGGATTTTCTTTTGGAACCTATGCCCTAGCCCCGATAGCAGTGGAAATCCTTTTGCTTTTTTCTTTAAAAGCAAAAGATTGGAACGGATAGCGGGAAATAGCTCCTTATTCAAATTACAATCTTTTTAAATTGCTTCGCCTCTTCGCTAGCGCTCAAGTCCAAATTCCAATCTTTGAATGCTTCTCCCGTCCCGAAGTTTCGGGATCAGGACACTCAGCAGGATAAATTAGCTATTCTTATATATAGGTGCACTAAATTACACTTATTATATAAGAGTAAACAGGGTTCTAAATTTCAATTGGATTACTGATGTACTTTTATATATAGTAGTAGAAAATACGCTTGAAGATAATTATGACATTTACTCTTACATATTATAGTATAAACATGAATATATGTATTGTATGTATTTCTGTAATGCGTTATATTTGCATTCACAAAATTATAAACAATGATTAAGATTACTTTACCCGATGGGTCAATTAGAGAGTTTGCTTCGGGCATAACTCCGATGGAGGTTGCTAAGAGCATTAGTGAAGGATTTGCAAGAAATGTGATTTCTGCGTCTTTTAATGGTACAACAATTGAAACCGAAACTCCATTGACGACCGACGGTAGTCTTATTTTATATACCTGGAATGATGCGGAAGGTAAAAAAGCTTTCTGGCATTCGACTTCGCACGTAATGGCGCAAGCGCTTGAGGAATTGTACCCTGGAATTAAGTTAACTCTTGGACCTGCGATTTCTAACGGTTTCTATTATGATGTTGATTTTGAAGATCAGAAAATTACTGATGCTGATTTTAAAAAGATCGAAGATCGTGTTCTTGAGATTTCAAGAGGCAAACATGAGTTTAAAATGCGTCCGGTTAGTAAAGCTGATGCTTTAGAATTATATAAAGACAACGTTTACAAGACTGAATTGATTTCGAATCTTGAAGACGGAACGATTACGTTTTGTGATCATGCTACTTTTACTGATTTATGTAGAGGTGGACATATTCCGAATACTGGTATTATCAAAGCTTTTAAAATCATGAGCGTTGCTGGTGCTTACTGGAGAGGTGATGAGAAAAACAAACAATTGACTCGTGTTTATGGAACTTCTTTTCCTAAACAAAAGGATTTGACTGAGTATCTTGAACTTCTTGAGGAAGCGAAACGTCGTGATCACCGTAAATTAGGCAAGGAACTTGAATTGTTTGCTTTCTCTCAGAAAGTTGGACAAGGTTTACCTTTATGGTTACCAAAAGGTGCTGCACTTAGAGATCGTTTGGAGCAGTTTTTAAAGAAAGCTCAAAAGAAAGCCGGATACGAACAAGTAGTTACGCCACATATTGGACAAAAAGAACTTTATGTTACTTCTGGCCATTATGCTAAATATGGTGCGGATAGTTTTCAGCCCATACATACTCCTGCTGAAGGCGAAGAGTTTTTATTGAAACCTATGAACTGTCCTCATCACTGTGAGATTTACAATGTAAGACCTTGGTCGTATAAAGATTTACCTAAGCGTTATGCTGAATTTGGTACTGTATACAGATATGAGCAATCTGGTGAATTGCATGGTTTGACTCGTGTTAGAGGGTTTACTCAGGATGATGCGCATATTTTTTGTACTCCGGAACAATTAGATGAGGAATTTAAAAAAGTAATTGACCTTGTACTTTATGTGTTTGGTTCGTTAGGTTTTGAAAACTTTACAGCTCAAATTTCATTGAGAGATCAGGAAAACAGAGATAAATATATTGGTTCTGATGAAAATTGGGAGAAAGCAGAAAATGCAATTATCAATGCTGCTGCTGATAAAGGCCTTAATACTGTTGTAGAATATGGTGAGGCTGCTTTTTACGGTCCGAAGCTTGACTTTATGGTTAAGGATGCTTTAGGAAGACAGTGGCAATTAGGAACTATTCAGGTTGATTACAACCTTCCTGAGCGTTTTGAATTGACTTATAAAGGTGCTGATAATGAATTACATCGCCCTGTTATGATTCACAGAGCTCCTTTTGGATCTATGGAACGATTTATCGCAATTTTGCTAGAACATACTGCAGGAAATTTCCCACTTTGGCTGATGCCGGAACAGGCTATAATCTTGTCTTTGAGCGAGAAATACGAAATATATGCTAAAAAAGTTTTAGATTTGCTAGAAAATCACGAAATTCGCGCCCTAATTGACAACCGAAGCGAGACTATTGGTAAGAAAATTAGAGATGCTGAAATGCAAAAAATCCCATTTATGCTGATTGTTGGTGAGGAAGAAGAGAAAAACGGAACGATTTCAATTCGTCGTCACGGGCAAGAAGGAAAAGGAAATATTACAGTTACAATTGATGAATTTGTCGCTATTGTAAACGAAGAAATAAAAAAGACATTAAAAGTTTTTACAGTTTAACTTAAATTATAAAGTCATAGCAATAAGAAGCAACAGAGGTTATCAACCTCGAGTAGAAAAAAAAGATGCACACAGAATAAACAATAATATTCGTGGTGTACAGGAAGTAAGACTAGTAGGCGAGAACATCGAACCAGGTGTATTTAAGCTTGCAGAAGCTTTACGTTTAGCGGATCAATTCGAATTGGATTTGGTTGAAATATCGCCAAACGCTGAGCCGCCGGTTTGTAAAATCATGGATTACAAGAAATTTGTTTACGAACAAAAGAAACGTGATAAGGTTTTAAAAGCTAAGTCTACGCAAGTTGTAGTAAAAGAGATTCGTTTTGGTCCTCAGACAGATGAGCATGATTACGAATTTAAAAGAAAAAATGCTGAGAAGTTCCTGAAAGAAGGCGCTAAATTAAAAGCATTCGTTTTCTTTAAAGGACGTTCTATTATCTATAAAGATCAAGGACAGATTTTATTACTACGTTTGGCTACCGATTTAGAAGAACATGGTAAAGTGGAAGCTATGCCAGTTTTGGAAGGAAAGAGAATGATTATGTTCATTGCTCCGAAGAAGAAGAAATAATTATTTGCTATAAGCAATAAGCCTTAAGCTTTAAGCAAATTGTTATCATAAACGTTTGCCTAAAGCTTAAAGCCTAAAAGCATAAAGCTAATGAAAATATAAGTAAGTAAGAATAAATTAAAACACTAGGAAAAATGCCTAAAATGAAAACAAAATCTAGCGCCAAGAAACGTTTTAAAGTTACTGGTTCTGGAAAGATTAAAAGAAAGCATGCTTTTAAAAGTCACATCTTGACTAAAAAATCTAAAAAACGTAAATTAGCTTTGACACACTCAGCGCTAGTTCACTCTACAGATATGAAAAGCATCAAACAACAATTAAGAATTATCTAATATAAGTCGAAAGTAAAAAGTTATAAGTTTAAAGTCAGTAATTGGCTTTTGACATTTGACTTTAAACATTTGACTAGAGAATTTCTTTAGGTTAAAAAATTATTTAAATAACCTTGGAGTATGGCTTTTAAGTTCCTTTGATTTAATTCAGGACGCCTGCTACAAAAACACATTAAAATTATGCCAAGATCGGTAAATTCAGTTGCTAAAAGAGCAAGAAGAAAAAAAATAATGAAGCAAGCCAAAGGTTTCTTTGGTAGACGTAAAAACGTTTGGACAGTTGCTAAGAATGCAGTAGAGAAAGCAATGTGCTACGCTTACCGCGATAGAAAACAAAACAAAAGAAATTTCCGTGCTTTATGGATTCAACGTATCAACGCTGGAGCCAGATTGGAAGGAATGTCTTATTCTCAATTCATGGGGAAAGTAAAAGCTAACGGAATCGAATTGAACCGTAAAGTTCTTGCAGATTTAGCGATGAACCACCCTGAAGCTTTCAAAGCAATACTTAATAAAGTAAAATAAACGTTTTATAAACTCAATTTAAGATTACTTACTTATCATAGAAAAACCATTCGCTTTGCGAGTGGTTTTTTGCTTTTATACCTTTTTCAAAAATTCTATCTTTTAAAAATTGAATATAAAAAGTACATTTGTATAAAAACCAATATCTCTAAATGTTTACATCGCTTATTCAACATATAGAAAAATTTACAGTCCTGGAATCTTCAGAGATTGATATCCTTGAATCGTGTTTAAACTTATCTGCAATCAAAAAGAAAACACTTGTATTGCAAGAAGGCCAGGTTTGTAATACAATGTATTTTATCGTTAAAGGATGCATGAGACAATATATCATTAACTCCAGAGGAAGTGAGCAAACACTCCAGTTTGGGATTGAAAATTGGTGGATTACTGATTATCTAAGTTATCACAATCATATTCCTTCTCATTTCTACATTCAGGCCATTGAAAATTGCGATGTTATTGCTATAGAAAAACCTGTCCTTGAATCTCTTTTGATTCAGATTCCGAAACTGGAACGTTACTTTCGAATTGTTTCTCAAAAATCATTTGGTGCTGCTCAAATGCGGATCAAATTTTTATTTACTATGTCAGCAGAAGAAAGATATCATCATTTTAATAATATAAACCCGGAATTTGTACAGCGTATTCCTCAATACATGCTTGCCTCCTATCTCGATTTTTCTGCAGAGTTTATGAGTAAAATAAGAGCTGGAAAAGTGTAAGTTTATTTCTTGAAGTAGTTCAAGTTTTTTAAAGCTGATATCCCTGACCTTTGTATCAAACTTTAAAAAATAAGAAAAATGAAACCAAGAATCGTTATTCCGGCAGTTGCTCCAGAAGCTTATCAAGCCTTAATGAATTTAGAAAAATACATTTCTACCACTTCATTAACACCTGTACATAAAGAATTAATTAAAATCCGCGCTTCTCAAATAAATGGCTGTGCATACTGCATCAACATGCATACTGCCGATGGTAGAAAACATGGTATAACTGAGCAAAAAATATACTTGTTAAGTGCATGGCGTGAAGCGGATGTTTATACCGAAGAAGAAAAAGCAATTTTAGCCTTAACCGAGCAAGTGACTTTAATTAGCAATCATGTTTCTGAAGAAGTATATCAAAATGCCGCTAACTTGTTTGATGATAAGTACCTTGCAGAAATTATTTTGCTAATCATTACTATTAATTCATGGAACAGACTTGCAATTACTACAGGAATGAGAGCTGTATAATTTACATATATATATTCTTGATAAAACCCTCAATTATGAGGGTTTCATTGTTTATACTGAAAAACAAAGTCCTAAAATAAAGAATTAGATAAATACACAAAATACTACATTTATACTCTTTTTTCAAAGCTAAAATTCTTTATTTTTGGCGCATGATACCACAAAGAATACCGTCGTTTTTATATATTATATTTAGTTTTTTGATTTTTTTATCCTGTCAAAAAAAGAATGATGATCCTATTAAACCTAGGAACACAAAAGCCGAGGTTAAAAGGCTGATCGCTATTGCGGACAATCTATTTTATGATAATAATAAGCTAGATAGTGCTTTTTATTATTACAATAAGGCAAAGTTTATTTGTAATCCGATAACTGATGCAGACAATTATGTTGCCGTGTCAAACTGTATGGCTGAGATTCAGCAAATTCATGGTGATTATGCCGGAAGTGAAACCACAATTACTGAAGCTCTTCCGTATCTGAAGTATGTAAAAAAAACAGCTCAAATATGGAACTCTTATGTGACCCTGAGCACAAATTACTTAAACACTTACGAATATAAAAACGCAATATTATACAATCAAAAGGCTTTACAATTAAAAACAAAGGAATGGAGAAAATTAGCTGCTAAAAATAATATAGCTGTTATATTAATAGAAGAAGGAAAATACGATGAATCTCTTAAAATTTTTCTTTCACTGATAACAAAAAAAGAAGTATTAGCGGATAACGAATTTCAGGGAAAGGCCTTAGATAATATTGGCTTTTGCTATTTTAAAAAAAACGACTCTAAAAAGGCGCTTTACTATTTTAATAAAAGTCTTGAAATAAAGCAAAAGGAAAAGAAACCTTTTGATTTAGGAAAAAGTTATATTCATTTTGCAAAGTTTTATGAAAAAAATAATCCTTTGCTAGCAAAAAAATATATGTTATTAAGCTATGAAAAGTTTAGTATTATAAACATTGTTGATGAAAGATTATCGGCTTTAAAGCTAATAATGACAAATAGTTCTGATAAGGAATTAAAGAAGTACTCAATAATTTATGTCAATCTGGTAGACAGTATTTTTGAAGTAAGACAAAAAGCCAAAAATCAATTTGCAAGAATCAAATACGATTCAAAAAAGGAGAAAGACGAAAATCTAAAACTTAAAACGCATAAGGCCGAAAATGAGCTTCAATTAGAAAAGCAAAAGAACAGAAATATCATTTCATATATTATTATAGTATTAAGTTTAAGTCTTATTCTGGTACTTTATTTCTATTTGACTTCACGAGGAAACAGAGAAAAGATTGAAGCGACTTATAAAAGTGAAACGAGAATTGCAAAGAAACTTCATGATGAACTTGCTAACGACATTTATCACACGATGGCTTTCGCCGAAAATAAAAACCTTTCTTTAGCAGAAAACAAAGATCAACTATTAAAAAATCTGGATTTAATATATTCAAGAACGCGAGATATATCAAAAGAAAATAGTCCAATAATTACCACAGAGGAATATATTTATTATCTGAAAGAAATGATTGCCGGATTTAATACTCCAAATATTAATATATTATTGAATGGTATAGAAACAATTTGGTGGAATGAAATTGAAAAAAATAAAAAAATAGCCGTTTACAGAGTATTACAGGAATTGCTTGTAAACATGAAAAAACACAGTAATGCGACTTTAGTTGGCATTACTTTTAAAAATTCAGATAAAAATGTTATTGTTACTTATACTGATAATGGAAAAGGTATTGATCTAAATAATATAACTTTTAAAAATGGACTGCATAATGTAGAAAACAGGATTCTTGCCATAAAAGGGCAAATTGATGTGGATTCAGGTATTGGAAAAGGATTTAAAGTCTTCTTTAAATTTCCATTATAAAATGAGAAAAGTATCGCATTATATCCCAAACAAAACAATTTTAAAATACCTTATACTCGTACAGTTTTTATTATTAGGCGGATTATTTCTTTTATTAAATTCTTATAGAAAAGAAATTCCTGTAATCTTAAAAGCAAAAGATAACGCTGCTGAAATAAAAAAACTTATAGATTTAGCGGATAATTTTTATTTTGGTGCAGAAAAAAAGATAGTGCTTATATATATTATAACAAGGCTCAGTTTCTTTGTGATCCTATAATAAACTATACTGATTATGTTTATGCATTGTCATCAATGGCAAAAATTCAGCACATAAAAGGTGATTATATTGGCAGTGAAGCAAATTTGACCAAGACTTTGCCCTATTTAATAAAGATAAAAAAGACGAGATATGCATGGCTAGTATATAACATGCAGGGCATCAATTATAATAGTCTTTCTGATTATAATAACGCTCTTGAATATTTAAAAAAAGCATTGCGATTAAAAACAAGTGTTTATAGAAAAGCATATACGCTAAACAATATAGCTTTGGTTTATATGTCTCAAAACAAATATAAAGACGCAATTAATTTATTTTCTATTCTTGCTAAATATCCTAAAATATCAAAATATGATTATATTAATAATTCTCAACATGCACTTTTGTTAGATAATTTAGGATATTGTTACTATAAAATAGGAGATAAAAAGGCTTTAGATTGTTATAATGAGAGTTTAAAAATAAGATTACAAGCAAAAAAAGATTATTTAATGTCTGCCGGATATTATCATTTTTCCAGATTTTATCAAAATACCAATCCTTTACTGGCAAAAAAATATGCAAAACTAGGATATGAAAATGCTTCAGAATTTAACAATGCTACAGACAAAATTAATTGTCTTTCTCAATTAATTGAGAGTAGTAACGGGAATGAACTAAAGAAATATTCTCTAACTTACATTAACCTGATTGATAGTGTAAACAAGGCTGCACAAACTGCAAAAAATCAATTCAGTAATATCAGATACGATTCTAAGGTTGATAAACAAGAAAATCTACAGCTAAAATCTCAAAAAGCAGAAAATGAATTAAAATTAGAAAGGCAAAAAAAACGAAATATAATTTGTTCTATAATAATTGCAGTGATTTTTGGACTGATTACAATTCTATATTTTCGCTTAACTTCTAAAGCCAGAAAAGAAAAAAGTGAAGCTATCTATAAAAGTGAAATGCAAATATCAAGAAAACTACATGATGAACTCGCAAACGATGTTTATCAAACATTGGCTTTTGCCCAAAATAGGGATCTTGAATTAATTGAAAATAAAAACCAGTTATTAAATAATTTACAAATCATTTATTCACGAGCAAGAAATATTTCAAAGGAAAACAGTACCATTATTACAAATGAAAATTATAGTATTGCATTAAAAGAAATGATTTCGGAATTCAACGATCCAAACCTTAATCTTTTATTGAATGGCCTGGAAACTATTTCGTGGAATGAAATTGAAAAGAACAAAAAAATAACTGTTTACAGGGTTTTACAGGAACTACTTGTAAACACAAAAAAACATAGTGATGCGTCTTTAATTGGTATAAATTTCAAAAAAACAGATAAAAATATTACTGTTACGTATACCGATAATGGTAAAGGTATTGACCTTAGTAACATGACATTTAAAAACGGGATATATAATATTAAAAACAGAATTCTGGCTATAAAAGGAGAAATTGATATCGATTCGGCACTAAATAAAGGATTTAAAGTCTTTTTTAAATTCCCAATATAATCATGAGCAAAACTTTTTATTTTTTTCAAAACAAAACTGCCTTGAAGTATCTCATGATATTTCTATCTCTATTATTAATAGGCAGCATAATTTTATTTTATTCTTATAAAAGCAAAAAACCTTTAAAACATGCAAAAAAGGATAATACTGAAGAAATAAAAAGGCTCACGGATATTGCAGATGTTTATTTTGATACCAATAAAAATGATAGTGCCATATATGTCTTTACGAAAGTAAAAAAATTATGTAATCCAAAAACAAATACAATAGATTATGTATATGCTCTATCCTGTATTTCTGAACTTTATCTAAAACAGGGGAATTATATTTCTAGTGAAGAGAATGCGACAGAGGCATTGCCCTATTTAAAACAGATCAAAAATCCCAGATATTCATGGATTGTCTATAATTTATTGGGGCTTAATTATGGTGATAGTTATGACAATGCTACAGCTATCATATACTTTAAAAAAGCAATAGCACTAAAATCAAGTACATGGAGAAAATTTATTGCTTTAAATAACCTTGCTTCAATTTACATAAACCAACGTAAGTATAAGAAAGCAAAAAAAATACTTTTAATACTGGTGACACAAAAAAATATTTCAAAATATGATGCTATAAATCACAATATTTATTCTTTCGCAATAGACAATTTGGGGTTTTGTTATTTCAAGTTAGGCGATTCTAAAAAAGCATTAGATTGTTTTTATGAAGCTTTAAAAATTAGATTAAAACCAGAAACACAAGAGGGATTAATAGGAACATACAAACATCTTTCTCTGTTTTTTGAAAAAACAAACCCGAATTTATCCAGAGATTATGCTAGAAAAGCTTACGATCATGCATTAAAACTAAATAGTGCTATTGACCGGGTTATCACATTAAATTTATTAATTAAATGTAGTGAAGGAAAGGATTTAAAACAATATTCATTAGCTTATATAAAACTCGCAGATAGTATTGTAAGTGCAAGACAAAGTGCAAAAAACCAATTTACAAATATTAAATATATTTCGAAAACAGAGAAAGATGAAAATTTGAAGCTAAAAGCTCAAAAAGTAACATATGAATTACAGTTAGAAAGACAGAAAAAACGAAATATTATCTCTTATATTATAATTGCATTTATTCTTGGATTCATTACATTCTTTTATTTTCATTTAAAAACAAAAGAAAAAAAGGAAAAAAATGAGGTAATCTATCAAAGCGAAATGCGAATATCTAAAAAATTACATGATGAACTCGCGAATGATGCTTATCAAACACTTCAATTTGTTACCCATAAAGATTTGGAAATTGATACAAACAAGGAAAAATTATTAAATAATTTAGAAATCATGTATTCACGAACACGGAATATTTCTAAAGAAAACAGCCAAATTGCTACAGACGAAAATTATCCTTTTGCTTTAAGAGAAATGATTGCCGGATTTAAGACACCCGATATTCATATTTTACTGAATGGGTTTGATTTGATTGCTTGGAATAAAATCCAGAAAAACAAAAAAATAATTCTTTACCGGGTTTTACAAGAATTATTTTATAACCTGAAAAAACATAGCAACGCCACTTTAGTAAGTGTTACCTTTAAAATAAGCGACAAAAATATTTCGGTAGATTATAATGATAACGGAACCAGAAATGAAAATTCTTCGATAATTTTTAAAAATGGTCTAGCAAATGTGGAAAACCGTATTAAAACTATAAATGGAACTATTATTTTTGACGATAATTCTAAAAAAGGTTTTAAGTTGAGTTTCACTTTCCCTTTATAAACACTATAATATGTTCAAAAAAGTTTTAGTTGCCGAAGATTTAGACAGTATCAGTATTGCAGTTGTACAAGTGCTTGAAGATCTAAAAGTATCAACAATACATCATGTAAAATATTGTGATGATGCTCTTTTAAAAATAAAAAAAGGTCTGATTGATAACGAGCCTTACGACCTGTTAATTAGTGATTTATCTTTTAAATCAGATCATAGAAATGTCACTATTTCTTCGGGCGAAGGCCTTATAGAAGCAATAAACGAGGTGCAGCCATCGATAAAAAAAATAGTATTTTCAATTGAAGATAAATCATACCGAATTAAATCTCTTTTTTACGATTTAGGAATTAATGGATATGTATCTAAAGGAAGAAACAGCATCAATGAATTAAGAAAAGCTATTGAAGGAACTTTTCGAAATGAAGAAAAGATTCTTTCATCTGACTTGTCTTTTAGTTTTAATGATAAATCTTTGATCGAAATTGAATCTTATGACATTTCAATTCTTCAGCTTTTGGCACAAGGATATATTCTGGAAAACATTTCGCACGAATTTAAAGCGGCTTCGATAACTCCAAACGGAACAAGCAGCATCGAAAAACGAATCAATAAATTAAAAATATACTTTAAAGCTAATAACAATGTGCATTTAATTGCCATTGCCAAAGATTTTGGTTTGGTATAAATTTTATGCTTTTACGGAATCCCGTAAGGAAATCTATTTTTAGAGGTCTAAATTTGTGTAGAAATTATTAACTAACTAATGAAACCTAAATACCGGATTAGTCCTGAGAAAAGTTTACGCCAAAAATTTATCTCAAAACTTAATACAACCAAAAATAGAATTATTATGAAAACAATGTTGCTTTGTCTTTTTCTTTCGTTAACTGTTGCTTTCGTTTCTGAAAAAACAGGCTGGCTAGAAGTTGATTGGAAATTAGTTTTTATTCCTGCACTTCTTGTTTTACAAATTATAATTATAGGAACTGCCTTAAAAAACAGGTACAAAAAACATTAAAGTTCACACTTTAATTCTAATATTTATTCCGATAAAATAAACTACATAGATAGAGAATCTTTCTTTTAAGGTTCTCTATCAAAATAAAATCAAAAATTAGAATAAAGAAACAATTGTCAAATTTTGAAATGCTTATATTTGATTTTTAAAATTCTGCATGAAAAACATCCTAAGCTTTATTCTCTTATTTTTTACCGTTTTTACTTTTTCGCAAACTAAAATCCTATCATGGAATTTGGAGAACTTTGGAAAATCGAAATCTCAAACCGAATTAAATTTTATTGCCAATACCATTCTTGAATATGATATTATAACAATTCAGGAAGTTGTTGCTGGTTCTGGCGGGGCTCAGGCTGTGGCAAAACTTACAGCAATATTAAATGAAAGAGGGGCAAAATGGGATTATTCGATAAGTGATCCCACAAGCAGCAGCAGTTACAAAACTGAGCGTTATGCTTTTATCTGGAAAACGAGCAGAGTAAAATTAAAAGGAAATCCGTGGCTGGAAAAAAAATACCATTTAGAAATTGACAGAGAACCTTATTTTGCAACTTTCGAAATTAATAAAAAGACAATTACATTAGTAAGTTTTCATGCTATTACCAAAAGCAAACAACCCGAAACTGAAATTAAATATTTTAAATTTTTACCTCAGGAATATCCCAATTTGAATTTGGTTTTTATGGGAGATTTTAATTGTCCGCAATCGCATACTGTCTTTAATCCGTTGAAGAAAATGGGCTACGCTCCTATTTTGCAAAATCAAAAAACCACATTAAAACAACAATGCATATCAACAAAATGTCTTGCTTCTGAATTTGATAATGTATTCTATAAAACAAATTCATTGCATACCATCAATGCTGGAATAGTTTCATTTTATAAAAACTTTAATTCCTTAAAAGAAGCCAGAAAAATATCTGATCATGTTCCTGTTTGGTTTGAATTTTCTTTGAATTAATTATGTTTTAAGCTTTTTCTTTTTCGCAGCAGGAAATAAAACATTGTTCAAAATTAATCTGTAACCCGGAGAATTAGGGTGCAAATCTAAGACCGTTGGCGGATCTCCAACCTGATGCTGATAATCTTCAGGATCATGACCACCAAAAAAGGTAAACATTCCCTTGCCTTTTTCACCATGAATATATCTTGATTCGCCATTCAATTCGCAAGTTCCCATTACGAGGACATTCGATTTTATAAAAGATGAATCAAATGAAGTCGTTTGTCCCATAAAACCCTTCACCAATTGGGTATGATTCTGACATAACATACTCGGAATCGGATCCCATTTTGCAGAAAATTCCATTAGCGTAAAATAATCTTTCTCAACCGGAACCCTGCGTTTTGTGGTCATATCAATATCTGAAAACTCATAAACTTCTGGTTTTCTTTCTAAAGTAAAATCTTTAAAGGCAAAAGTATTCGAATAATTTAATTTTGCCTGATAATTGGAATCGCTCGGATCTCCGTCAAACATGGCTTCGCAAATATCTACTCCATCTGCCGAAAGTGCAATATCAAAACTATCTGTTGCAGAACACATGGCGAACATAAAGCCCCCGCCAATAACAAAATCCCTGATTTTTTTGGCAACTGCTCCTTTTTCCTGCGAAACTTTAGAATACCCTAATTTTGCGGCCAAAGCTTCAGCATCTTTCTTTTGGTCAATATACCAGGGCGTATTTTTGTAAGCGGCATAAAATTTTCCGTATTGTCCCGTAAAATCCTCATGATGCAAATGCAGCCAGTCATAAAGTAATAATTGATCGCTTAAAACTTCCTCATCATAAATTGGTGTAAAAGGAATTTCGGCATATGTTAAAACCAATGTTACAGCATCATCCCAAGGCTGTTTTCCTTTTGGAGTATAAACTGCAATTTTTGGTGCTTTTTCAAGAATAACAGATTCCATATTTTGCGAAGGGCTTGAAATATCATTCAAAATTGAAGCTTCTTCACTATCTGAAAGGATTTCGAAACTAACGCCTCGAATTTGGCATTCTTTACGGATTTCGGGGGCATCTGGCAACAAAAATGAACCTCCGCGATAATTTAGCAGCCAACTTGCTTTATAATCTTTGCTCAAACACCAATAAGTAATTCCGTATGCTTTAAGATGATTTTGTTGTGTGGTTTCGTCCATCGGAAGTAAGATAAACGAAGCTTTTGCTGTTAATGAAAGTAGGAATATGAAAATACAAACTAAACACTTATTCATTAGAAAATTATTTTAGTAAAGATATAAAGGAAGCTTTAAAAAACACAATAGATATTACTGTTTTATGAGTGAATATTACGTTAAATATGATCTTTTGATTACTAAATAATTATTTAGTTTACAAAAACAGGTAAAAACACCTGTTTTCTGCAACTATTTTCTTGCTAAATTTGCTAAACAAATGATCTACTAATCAATGAAAAACCAAACCATGAAGTATAATGATAGTAATAATGAACCAGAGATGAATGTAATGCGAAAAATAGGTCTTTGTGTGCTAGTCCTTACAATTATAGTGTATTATGTATTATCATTTCAATTTTTAACGAGTTAAAAATTAAAGTGTCAAAACCGCAATTTCGTTTTGAATTGCATAAACCACTAAACCGGCAATATTTCTGGACTCCGTTTTAAGCAATAAATTATTGCGATGCCCTTCGACCGTTCTTGGACTTAAGTAAAGGTGATCAGCAATTTCTAAAGTTGTTTTTTGCTGACAAATAAGCTGAAGAATTTCTATTTCGCGAGGCGAAAGAAAACTGGTTTCTAAATTTCCTTTTGAATTTTTTGATGAAATGATTGTTTCCTGAATTGTCTTTAATACATTTTCGTTGTAGTAAAATCCTTTTTTGGCAACTTCATTTATCGTACGAATTAAATCTTTTGGTGTTGTATTCTTTATTAAATAAGCAACTGCACCAACCTGAATCATATTTGCAATAAATGATTTTGTATCATAACTGGTTAATGCGATGATTTTAATGTCAGGAAATGATTTTCTAATAATTTTTGTTGCTTCGACACCATTTAAAACAGGCATTTTCAAATCCATGACAATAATATCCGGTTTTACTTCATGTCTTTCCAGGTGCGATAGGAGTTCTTCGCCATTTGATGCTTCAAAAATAATTTCGATATTATCTTCTCTTTGAAGTAAAAAAGATATTCCTTTCCGAAATAAAACTTCGTCATCGACTAAAGCAATTTTAATAGCGGCACTCATTTTTTATTTTGTTTTTGGTCATTTGGTTTGCCGAAATTACAAAAATAAGAAACAAAAACAATTCAAGAACCTTATTATATTTGGATTAAAAGTGAATTTATTATTATATTTTAACTTAAAAAGTAAAAATTACAGCAATACCTTTATTAATTTCAGCATCTATTTTGATAGTTCCACCCAAAAAAGAAATCCTGCTATCAATGTTTTTCATTCCAAGTCCTTTTTGATTTTCAGTACTTTTACTATCAAAACCTACTCCGTTATCTTCATAATTACAAGTATAGATTCCGTTAATATTTTTAAAGGCAATCCAAATTTCTGTAGCTTTTCCATGACGCAAAGAATTATTCATTAACTCCTGAAGAATTCTAAAAATATGCAGATTACGATCAATTCCTTTGTCTTCAAAATCAATTTCATTTGTATAATACGTTTTAACTGCCTTACTGCTTTCAAATTCTTCGCATAATTCTTCTACGGCAGCATTTAATCCAAATTTTTCAAAAACCGGAGGCAGTAAATTATGGGCAATTTTTCTGGAATTTTCGAGTGCTTTTGTAGTCAGCGCAATTATATTGTCTGTGATTTCAATTGTTTCAGCTTCTGTTAAATTGGGAGCAGTCAGCAAATGACTGTTCAACGAAACAATATTAAGTTTAGAACTAATATCATCATGCAAATCCTGCGCAATTCGCTTTCGTTCTTCTTCCTGAGTAACAATTACAGCGTGCAATTGTTCTTTTTGATGCTGAATTTCTAAGTTTTTATTCTCAATTTCTTTTTGAATAATCTTTTTTCTTGAAAAATAAAAAAACATTACCAACAAAACTGCAACAATCATGAAGAAACATGATGTATACAAAATTATGGCGACAATTTCTTTTTCGTAAATTGGAGTTCCACTCATATTTCTATGCCTATTTCTTTTTTAGTATTGAAACTTACTTTCCATTCATACAATATAAAAAACTGATTTACTACAACAAAAAAAGCATTTAAAGTCCAACTCATCAATTTTAGTTCATTACTCAATCCAATCGTCAGATTTCCAACCAGAAACAAAACTGTACTGGCTAATAAGTAAATGATCAAACCGATCGTTATGTAATAGTACTTTTTAGTATCTGTAAGCATGTTATAAAGATAAAGCATCGCAAAAAATACCGTTAATAATGATGTTAATGCAATTTCAAATAAATTGAATTCAAAAAATAATTCCGGCTCAAGCGCGTACTGAATACCTAATATCAACAAACCAATACCTATAGAAATGTAAACCATTTTTTTTTGAACTGGATTTTGCAAAAGTGTTTTGTAAAAAAATCCTAAAAGAACAAACTGACCAATAAAATACAAATGGATGAGATAGAGATTGTGTATCGCTAACAAGGTCAAAACTTCCATGGCTAACTGAACAATTACCAATAGAAAAAGGTAATACGTATATATTTTAAAGGCTTTTCCAAATCTGGAAAAGCCTTTAGCGTATAGTATAAAATTGATTATTAAAAGTAAATAACCAAAATATGTAAAGAAAAGATACGCCATCTAGTCAAATTATGGATTTAAAGGACTTGCAGGATCTCCGTTTGGAGGACATGGGCGAGTTGCATCATACACAACTTGTGCATCAGTAGCTTCTGCTTTTGCAGCATTTTCTCCTGAATCTCCTACAGCAGGGAAAAAAACATCTTTGTAAATACCTGTTTTTTCATCCAATTGAGTTCCAACAAAAATCAAACACTGCTCACCTGCGTTATTAATCCCTTTATAAGCACGTACAGCATCAATTGGGTTCGCTAATACTGCTTGTAAAGTTGCTAACGGAATAAGATAAGCCGTAGTTTTGTTTTTTCCGTCTTCTTCGATTCCCGGAGCTTTGCGGTATTTTGCAGCCCAGGCTTCCCCAACAGATAATGCTATTTCTACACTTCCTAAATTTTCAAGACTTTGTTTTTCTGACATAATATAAATTTGTTTTTGGTTATAAGTTAATTTGCAATTGTGTGGTCTTATTGCTTTGCTAAGCTACTGAATTTTATAAAAAAAATTAACATTCAGGCATAAAAAAAAGCCTAATAATAAGGCTTTTTAATGATTTGTTAAAAAGGAACATCGCTATCATCATCGTCATCATTTAAATTACTGCCAAAAGCTTCATTTGCTGATGGTAGATTTTTAGTGATAAACGGATTATCATCATGGTTCATTTTAGATGGCAAATCATCATAACTTCCTGAAAAATCATCAAGGTTATCAAATTTTCCTAAGTGTCCTATAAATTTTAAACGAACATTTTCAATACCACCATTACGGTGTTTCGCGATCATAATCTCTGCCTGACCGGTAGTTGGCGAAGCTTCATCATCATCCCATTCGTCAATTTTGTAATATTCAGGTCTATATAAAAACGAAACAATATCGGCATCCTGCTCAATCGCCCCAGATTCACGAAGATCTGACAGCAACGGACGCTTGCTTGATCCACGCGTTTCAACGGCACGCGATAACTGCGAAAGTGCAATTACCGGAACGTTAAGTTCTTTTGCCAAAGCCTTTAAGTTTCGGGAAATTGTAGAAATCTCCTGCTCACGGTTTCCTCCTCCTTTACTATTTCCTCCGGCAGTCATCAATTGCAAATAATCGACAATGATGATTTTAATACCATGCTGAGAAACTAAACGACGGCATTTTGCTCTTAAGTCAAAAATTGAAAGTGACGGCGTATCATCAATAAACAAAGGTGCTTTTTCTAAGTTTTTTACTTTCGTACTCAACATTTCCCATTCGTGAGGTTCTAATTTACCAGTACGTAATTTTTCTGACGACAATCCCGTTTCTGATGAAATTAACCTCGTGATTAACTGAACTGATGCCATCTCCAGTGAGAACAATGCCACCGGATGTCCAAAATCGATAGCGATATTTCTGGCCATCGAAAGTACAAACGCGGTCTTACCCATCGCAGGTCTTGCCGCAATAATAATTAAATCCGAAGGCTGCCATCCTGAAGTCAGCTTGTCTAAATTTGTAAAACCGGTTTCAACACCACTTAAACCTTCTTGTTTGGCAATTTCTTCAATACGTTTTTTTGCCTGAAGTACTAAACTCTGTGCTGTTTCAGAACTACGTTTTATATTTCCTTGTGTTACTTCATATAATTTTGATTCGGCCTGATCCAGCAAATCAAATACATCTGTAGTTTCATCATATGAGGCTTCGATAATTTCAGAAGAAATTCGGATCAAACTCCTTTGAATAAATTTCTGTAGAATGATACGAGAGTGAAATTCAATATGCGCCGAAGATGCGATTTTTTGCGTAAGTTGAATTAAATAAAAATCACCGCCAACTAAATCTAATTTTCCATTCTTTCTTAATTGTGCCGAAACAGTTAATAAGTCAATTGGTTGTGTTTCAGTAAAAAGCTGAACGATAGCTTCGAATATATATTTATGTGCATCTTTATAAAAAGCATCAGCCTGCAAAATATCAATTACATCATCAACCCCTTTTTTATCAATCATCATCGCACCAAGCACAGCTTCCTCTAAATCAAGTACTTGCGGAGGTAACTTTCCTTTTTCTAAATTGATAATTGTGGTTTTGTCTACCTTGACAGGGTTTATATTTTTGAAATTTTCCATATAGCGAAAGTAGCAAAATTTAAAAAAAAATCGTTATTGAGTTATAACTATTAATTGTTTATAAATAAGTTTTTTTTGTTGATAACCAAAAAAAAATCCGAAACGATAAGGCTTCGGATTTTAATTACTATTGTAAGAATTTACTCTTTATATTCGCCCATCTTACTGTATTTGTCCATCCTTTGGGCAATTAAGTCGGCTGTTGATAAGTCCTTCAATTCGTTATATCCTTTTGTAATATATTCGGCTACTGTTTTAAAAGTAGTTTCACGATCGTAGTGTGCTCCGCCAAGTGGTTCCGGAATAACATCATCTACTAATTTTTGTCTTTTCATGTCAGACGAAGTCAATTTCAAAGCATCGGCAGCACGTTCTTTGTACTCCCAGCTTTTCCATAAAATAGACGAACATGATTCTGGCGAAATTACAGAATACCAGGTATTCTCTAACATGTATACTTTATCACCAACACCTATTCCTAAAGCTCCTCCAGAAGCACCTTCACCAACAATAATAGTGATGATTGGCACTTGCAAACGAACCATTTCAAAAATGTTTCTGGCTATTGCTTCACCTTGTCCTCTTTCTTCGGCTTCTAATCCCGGATATGCACCCGGAGTATCTACTAAAGTTAAAACCGGGATACCAAATTTCTCTGCCATTTTCATCAAACGCAAAGCCTTACGATATCCTTCAGGATTTGCCATACCAAAATTACGGTACTGACGTGTTTTTGTATTAAAACCCTTTTGCTGACCAACGATCATAAACGACTGTCCGTTTACTTTTCCTAATCCGCCAACCATTGCTTTATCATCTTTAAAACCTCTGTCTCCGTGAAGTTCTAAAAAAGTATCACCGCAAATTGCTCTGATATAATCTAAAGTATAAGGTCTGTTTGGATGCCTTGACAGCTGAACACGTTGCCATGCCGTAAGGTTTTTATATATTTCTTTCTTAGTTTGCTCTAATTTCTTGTTGATTTCCTTGCAGGTTGGTGTTACATCAACATCAGATTCTTTTCCAATTATAACACACTTTTGTAACTGCTCTTCAAGTTCTTTGATTGGAAGCTCAAAATCTAAATATTCCATGGATTTTTGAATTTTGTTTGTAAATCGAACCGCAAATATAAAAATATTATATCATTGGTGCAGATAATTGTTATTAAAGTATCAAATTGTAATTTAAAAATAAGTAAACTATTACACTTCTTTCTTATTTTTATAGTGTTTAAAAACGCCGTTTAAGATAACTGTAATTACAATTATTAAGGCGCCAATATAAAATTCTGTGCTCATTTTTTCTTTTCCTCCCAAAATAAAATAAGCCAGCATAATGCCGTAAACAGGCTCTAAATTAGTGGTTAACATTACGGTGTAAGGTGTTAATTTCTGCATTACTTTTACCGAAGCCGTAAAAGCATAAGCCGTACAAACTGAAGCCAATACAAGTAACAGAATCCAATTATTTAAGGACATCACGAAGAAATCTGCCGTAAATTTTCCCTGTACTAAAAAATAAACAGAAATAAAGAAAACCCCGGCACCAAATTCATAAAATGTAATAACCGAAGGCTCGTGATCCGAAATTAATTTTCCGTTCATTAACGTAAATAAAACACCCAGAATAATAGAAGCTAAAGCATAATACATGCCGTGCAGATATTTCACTTCAACCTGCATGATTAGTGCTAAACCTGCAATAATTATTAATCCGAAGAAAACTTCATACCACAAAATCTTTCTTCCGTAGAAAAGCGGCTCTAATAAGGAAGCAAAAAAAGCTCCCAACGAAAAAATCGAAAGTGTTATAGAAACATTCGAAACATGAATTGCCTTAAAAAAGAAAATCCAATGCATGGCAATCAGCAATCCAACAAAAATTAATTTGGCAAAAGATTTAGCCGAAATCACAAAGGATTGTTTTTTATATATGATAAAAGCTGCCAGAAAAACTCCAGCCAAAAGCATTCTGAACCAAACTAAATTTTCGGCATCAATGGTTATCAAAGCGCCTAAAATGGCCGTAAAACCCCAGATAAAAACAATTAAATGAAGGTTTAAATAACTTTTTAAATTATCGTTTCGCATTACGTAATAAATAAACTGCTAAAATTCCGAAAACAATATTCGGGAACCAGACAGCTAATAAAGGTGAGAAAGTAGATTTTTCGGCAAGAGTACCAAATATTTTATCGAAAAACACAAATGAAAAGGCAATTGCAATTCCGATAGCAAGATTGGTTCCCATACCACCACGGCGTTTCATTGCTGAAACCGCTACAGCAATAATCGTTAATATAAAGGCAGAAACCGGTACACTATATTTTTTATAAAGTACCACTAAATACGTATTGATATTTCCTGATCCTCGTTTACGTTCTTTTTCGATAAAGTCGATCAGTTTTCCTAACGGAAGTGTTTCTGCAATATAAACTACAGGCGTTAAATCCGCCAATTCAAATTTGAAAGGAACATTTTTTTCAGGAACTTTTTCAATTACATCATTCAAATCCCCAATCGTTCTTTTCGTATAATCATATAATATATAAGTCTTCTTTTTCGCATCCCATTTAATACGGCTTGCCGTAATTTTATAGGTCAGCTTATCTTTTTCAAAATGTTCCAGCGAAAAATTAAAAGCTGTTTTAGATTCTTCGTTAAAACTATTTACAAAAATAAAATCATTATCGTTAATTTGTCTGTACACATTCGTGTTTTCACCATGCATGAGCTCTTTTCCGTTTCCTTTTAAATAGGTGTACCTGAAATTATTGAAACCCTCACTCGCGGCAGGAACAATAAAGAAACCCATTAAAAGCACAAAAACCGAAACGATAGAAGCACCAATAATATAAGGTCGTAAAAAACGTGTAAATGAAATTCCCGAACTTAAAATTGCGATAATTTCTGTATTATTTGCCAATTTCGATGTAAACCAAATTACCGATAAAAACAAGAATATAGGAAATAGTGAATTAGCAAAATAAACGGTAAAATTGTAATAATAGAGCGCAATTGCCGTAAACGGAATTTTGTTTTCCAGCATTTTATTTACCTTTTCAGAGACGTCAATTACAATTCCAATCGGAATAAATAATAAGATCATCACCGAGAAAGTGGCTAAATATCTTTTTAAAATATACTTATCTATTATCGTCAGCATAGATTTTTTTGTTTTTGTTGTTTCACGTTTCATATTTCAGGTTACTCAAAGCAACGTGAAACCTGAAACGTGAAACTTGAAACTTTTTTAAAGTCTTTGGTCCATATTTTTAACCATCATTTCTTTCCATGGTCTAAAATCTCCTGCTAAGATATGTTTTCTGGCTTCACGAACCAACCACATATAGAAACCAAGATTATGAATTGTTGCAATTTGTTTTCCCAAATATTCATTTGCAGCAAATAAGTGACGCAAATAGGCTTTTGTATATTCTGTATCAACAAAAGTATGTCCCATTTCATCGATTGGCGAAAAATCAGCTTCCCACTTTTTATTTTTAATGTTAATTGTTCCATTTGCCGTAAACAACATTCCGTTTCTGGCATTTCTTGTTGGCATAACGCAATCAAACATATCAATTCCTAACGCAATATTTTCCAAAATATTTATCGGAGTTCCAACACCCATCAAATAACGAGGTTTATCTTCCGGTAAAATTTCACAAACAACTTCAGTCATGGCGTACATTTCTTCAGCAGGCTCTCCTACTGACAATCCACCAATTGCATTTCCTTGCTGACCTGAACTCGCAATATATTCGGCTGATTGTTGACGCAAATCTTTATAGGTACTTCCCTGAACAATCGGAAAAAATGTTTGCTCGTACCCATATTTATAAGGCACTTTATCTAAATGATTAATACAACGATCTAACCAACGGTGCGTCATGTGCATCGAACGTTGCGCATATCTGTAATCGCAAGGATAAGGCGTACATTCATCAAAAGCCATAATAATATCAGCTCCAATTGTGCGCTGAATTTCCATTACACTTTCCGGTGAAAAAAAGTGATAAGAACCATCAATATGCGATTTAAACTTTACTCCTTCTTCTTTAATTTTTCTGTTATTAGAAAGAGAATATACCTGATATCCACCTGAATCAGTCAAAATATTACGATCCCAATTCATGAATTTATGCAATCCTCCCGCTTTTTCAAGAATTTCTGTTTGCGGACGTAAGTATAAATGGTATGTATTTCCCAGAATAATATCCGGATTAATATCTTCTTTAAGTTCGCGTTGGTGTACTCCTTTTACTGAAGCTACAGTTCCAACAGGCATAAAAATAGGCGTTTCAATTACGCCGTGATCTGTAGTAATGCTACCCGCTCTTGCTTTAGATTGCGGATCTTTTTGTAATAAATCAAACTTCATCTGTTTCTTTTTTCAGTCGGCAAAGATAGGTTAATTTCAGAGAAAATTAATTAGATAATGTGGCAATTAGAAAATTAGATAATGAAGAATTACTATAACAATAAAATTAGGTTGGAATTTGGTCCCGAAGCTTGGGGATAAAAAAATTGAAATTGAAATTTTTATTTGGGCGTTCCCTTCGGTCGGGCTGTCCACTATATCTTTTGTTTTTTAAAGAAAAAAACAAAAGGATATCACTCCCATCCCTAACGCAAAAAAGACGGGACATTTTTTTAAGAAATTGCAATAATCACAAATGCAAAAATTACAACAATTATAACATAAAAGTATAACACGATCGAAAGATTGATTTGTAACTTTAATACATACTAGAAAATGAAATTATTATCCATTTAAAAATATAGAATCATGATAAATTCAGAAGAAAAAAATCCAATAAGTGAAGATCAGATAAAAGAAGATCAGATCGAGAGAAATCTTGAAAATTTAGATTATCCGGCAAGTGAAGATATTTATAATCAAGAAGATAAACTTGAAGATATCGATGCAGAAGAAATTTCAACAGAAAAAACCATCAATCAGGACAATCACGAATGGAAACAAAACAGCGACAAACTCGGAAATGATTTAGACATTCCAGGTTCAGAACTTGATGATGAACAAGAAGATGTTGGATCCGAAGACGAAGAAAATAATTTTTATAGCGAAGGAGATACCGAATAAGCCTTTTTTGACCCAAATTACAATTTTGCCACACCTTAAAAGATAAAGATTTTTAAATCAACATTATCTTTTAAGGTGTGGCAAACTTTTATATACTACGCACAAGATTTTGGAGTTTTTTTTTAATATCAATAAAAAAACAAGCAGAATTTAACAATCATAGCAAACTAAAGCAAAAAATCATTTGTGTCCCCGCAAAATAAAAATTACTTTTGCACCAGTTTAACTTTTACATATAAAATGAAGCCTAACACACAACAATTAAGCGATTTAACTATCCAAGTAAGAAGAGATATTCTTCGAATGGTACATGCTGTCAACTCAGGCCACCCAGGTGGATCATTAGGTTGTACTGAATTTTTGGTAACACTATACCAAAACATTATGGAGCGCAAAGAAGGTTTTGATATGGACGGAATTGGAGAAGACATCTTTTTCCTTTCAAACGGTCATATTTCTCCAGTATTTTATAGCGTTTTAGCACGTAGCGGTTATTTCCCTGTATCAGAACTAGCAACTTTTAGATTACTAAACTCACGTTTACAAGGACACCCAACAACTCACGAAGGTTTACCTGGTGTACGTATGGCTTCTGGTTCATTAGGACAAGGTTTATCTGTAGCACTTGGTGCAGCTCAGGCAAAAAAACTAAATGGTGACAATCATTTAATTTACACTTTACACGGTGACGGAGAATTACAAGAAGGTCAAAACTGGGAAGCGATCATGTATGCTTCTGCAAAAAAAGTAGACAACCTTATTGCAACTGTTGACGTTAACGGAAAACAAATTGACGGAACAACTGACGAAGTTTTAGCAATGGGAAGTATCCGTGCTAAATTTGAAGCTTTTGACTGGGACGTTCTTGAAATCAAAGAAGGAAACAACATCGACGCTATCATCGCAGGTTTAACTGACGCTAAATCAAGAACAGGAAAAGGAAAACCAGTTTGTATTTTATTATATACTGAAATGGGTAACGGAGTTGATTTTATGATGCATACTCATGCATGGCATGGTAAAGCACCAAACAACGATCAGTTGGCAAGTGCTTTGGCTCAAAACTATTCTGCAGATCAAATCGACTATTAAAAAAGTGTTCAGTCTCAGTGGGCAGTTCTCAGTATAAAAACTCAGAAACTTAGCCACTTAGAAACTTAGCATCTCAAAAGAAAAACAATGAAAAAATACGAAAATACAGGAAGTAAAGACACTCGTTCAGGTTTTGGAGCGGGAATGACTGAATTAGGTCAAAAAAATGAAAAAGTAGTAGCACTTTGTGCTGATTTAATTGGATCATTAAAATTTGATGATTTCAAAAAAAATCACCCGGAGCGTTTTTTCCAAATTGGAATCGCAGAAGCTAACATGATTGGTATCGCTGCAGGTTTAACAATTGGAGGAAAAATTCCTTTTACAGGAACTTTCGCTAACTTCTCAACAGGAAGAGTTTACGATCAAATTCGTCAATCAGTTGCTTATTCTGATAAAAACGTGAAAATTTGTGCTTCTCACGCAGGTTTAACACTTGGTGAAGACGGAGCAACACACCAAATCCTTGAAGATATTGGTTTAATGAAAATGTTGCCAGGAATGACTGTAATCAATACTTGCGATTACAATCAGACTAAAGCAGCTACTTTAGCATTAGCAGATCATCATGGTCCGGCTTATTTACGTTTTGGCCGTCCGGTTGTACCTAACTTCACTCCTGCTGACGAACCTTTCGTAATTGGAAAAGCTATTTTATTAAGCGAAGGAACTGATGTAACTATTGTTGCAACAGGACACTTAGTTTGGGAAGCCCTTATTGCTGCTGAAGCTCTTGAAGCAAAAGGAATTTCTGCCGAGGTAATCAACATCCATACAATTAAACCTCTTGACGAAGAAGCGATTCTAAAATCATTGGCTAAAACAAAATGTGTGGTAACTGCAGAAGAGCACAACATTCTTGGAGGTCTTGGAGAAAGCGTTTCCAGAGTATTAGCTTTAAACAATCCAGCTCCACAAGAGTTTGTAGCTGTAAACGATAGTTTTGGTGAATCTGGAACTCCAGAGCAATTAATGGAAAAATACAAATTAAACAATCAAGCCATTGTTGAAGCTGTAGAAAGAGTTATCAAAAGAAAATAATTTTTAATTTTCTTACTTATAAAAAATCCTCGAAAAGTAATTTTCGAGGATTTTTGTTTATACAAATTTAGTACGCATAAATACAAAGACTTCTTTTTTTATAAAACTTCCAGCAATTATTATCCATAAAAAAACCCGAAACTAGCTTTCGGGTTTTTTTATTTCAATGCAAATCATTACTTAGCCGAATGATGCGCTTTATCAACATGAATTCTTAATCTGGTTGGAGAAAGATAATCAATATCCTCATTTTTTCCGCTTGGTGTAAACGAAGGAATTCCATGACGTTCCGTTTCATCTACATTTGGAGTTTTAGGATTATCATCAACCTTATCAAAAGGATAATACTTACTTAAACCAGAAATTAAAGGATCAAGATCATAATCTGGTTTTGTAATTTCAAATCTTGTTTTATAACCATCCCCATCATCATCAAAATCTAAAAAGTCAGCGATCCCGTCACCATCAGTATCATCAATTAAATTAGCCGGAGGATTAGGAAATTTAGCCGTATCTCTAAAATCATAAACATACCCGTCATGATTAATATCTTCTAAATAATCAGGAACTCCATCAGGAATATTTGTTGCCTGACCTCCAACATTTTCTATATCATGATCTAATCTTTGAACATCATACAATTTAAAACTAAATACCAAAGGAGAATAAATTGGAATTTTACCTTGAGCAGATCCGTAATATCCTAAACCTGATGGCAAAAACATTACTCCCGCTCCATAATTATCATAAGTTACAGTACCATCAGGCCCATTGGCTGGAGTACCGGTTTTAAATTGAGGAAAAATTTCTCCCCAGCCATCTATTACAGGAGCTGTTGCATACATATATAAATCGAAAGTTCCTCCAACACCATATGAAGAATCAAAAAGAGTTCCGTCTAGTAAATTTCCTGAATAAGAAGCATAAATTCGATCTGAATTACAAGGAGACTGACCTGTTCCTTTTCTTAAAGTCAAATAATAGACTTTATAAGTAACATCATGGTTGTAAACATTTCTAAATTGCAGTGGATAATCTGTTTGATCCCAAATAGAAACCTGTGTACCACCAGCAGGAATTTTAGTTATTGTAACATCATAAGTTGGTGTTACAGTTATATAATTAGTCTTTAAATATTTTACAATTGAGTCATTATCAGCATTATATTGTACTGTATAATCCCTTAAGGGAACGACCACAATATCATCATCATCTTTTTTATTACAAGAAACCAAAGAAATACCCGCAAGCAATAAAATAAAATAATATTTAAATTTATTCATTATTGTTAATTTTTTAAGTGCGCAAGATACAATATTGATTTATTTTTGTAAAGAATTTAACTTTGATTTTAGAAAAATTATGAGAATAGATAAATACTTATGGTGCGTGCGTTATTACAAGACCAGAAATATGGTAACTGAAGCATGCAAAAAAAACCATATCACAGTAAATGGGCAGGTTGCCAAACCATCTAAGGAAGTTTTCCCAACGGATAGAATTACCTTTAGAAAAGATCAGATTACACAAATTATTACCGTACTCGATATTCCCGAAAGTCGTGTGGGCGCAAAACTTGTTGATATATACCGAAAAAACGAAACTTCTCCGGAAGCATATGCGCATTTAGAGTTATTAAAACTATCCAAAGAACATTATCGCAAAGCCGGAACCGGAAGACCAACCAAAAAAGACAGAAGAGATATTGACGAATACGGTAATGAAATTTTTGATGAAGACGAGGAAAATTAAATTCCAACTTTTAAAATCAAAATTCAAAAATTACAGTTTTAAAATTCCAAAGATTAAATTCCAAAGATTAAATTCCAAAATCCAAAAAAAATTAAAATCAAAACCTCAATATTGGGATTTGGATTTTAAAAGTTGGAATTTAAATTAGTTATATTAGCAAAAAAAATAAATCATGAGCAAAAACATCATTTTAAACAATCAGGAAATCGAACATAAAATAAAACGTATCGCTTATCAAATTTACGAGACTTTTGTTGATGAAGAAGAAATTGTGATTGCCGGAATCGCTTCTAACGGTTCTGTTTTTGCCCAAAAAATTGCCGAAGCTTTAAGCAATATTTCGACACTTAAGGTTTCGCTTTGCGAAGTCAAAGTCGATAAGCAAAATCCACAATTGCCAATACAGACTTCTTTGACTGCATCAGAATACGAAAACAAAGGATTAGTATTGGTTGACGACGTTTTAAACTCCGGAACAACTTTAATCTACGCTGTTCGTCATTTCTTAGACGTTCCGTTAAAGAAATTCAAAACAGCGGTACTTGTTGACAGAAATCATAAAAAATATCCTGTAAAGGCCGATTTTAAAGGAATTTCACTTTCTACATCTTTATTAGAGCATGTACAAGTTGTTTTTGATGACAATGGCGACGATTATGCCTTTTTAAGCTAATACCTCTAAAATATCTTCAACCGTTTCTTCGACAGTCTTATTATCAACCACCACTTTATGCTGTGCATGGTTATAATAGAAACTTCTGTCGAATAAATGTTTGGCAATAAATTCTCTCATTTCTTCTTCATCCATATTGGCAATTAAAGGACGTTTACTTTTATTGTGCACTAATCTATTATATAAAGTCTCTATTGAAGCCTTTAAATAAATAGAGGTAACATCATCTCTTTTTAGTAATTCATGATTATTGGCATAACAAGGCGTTCCTCCGCCTAAACCAATTATGCTGTTTTCTGAAGATTCGAGTAATTCCAGAAACATTTTGTGTTCTAATTTTCTAAAATAAATCTCTCCGTGTTGTTCGAAAATTTCATTTATAGATAAATTTGCTCTTTTTTCGATGCATTTATCTAAATCTAAAAACGGAATATTTGTAATTTTTGAAAGATTTTGGGCAATAGTTGACTTTCCGCAACCCATATATCCTAATAATATGATTTTTTTCATTTTAATAAAACCCTATAAACTAGGGCGTTGTAGACGTTGGTTAAAAAAAGACAAATTTATAATAAAAATGCTTGCAAATAATAAAATAAACTCCTTATATTTGCACCCGCATTCAAGAAACATATGACTCGATAGCTCAGTCGGTAGAGCACATCACTTTTAATGATGGGGTCCTGGGTTCGAGCCCCAGTCGGGTCACAAAATTTGTGATTAACAAAATAAGTTTCTTGAAAGCAATGACTCGATAGCTCAGTCGGTAGAGCACATCACTTTTAATGATGGGGTCCTGGGTTCGAGCCCCAGTCGGGTCACAAAAGGTCGAGTAATTTATTTTACTTGACCTTTTTTTATTTTAGGCCACGTGGAGAAACGGTAGACTTGCCATCTTGAGGGGGTGGTGCTCGTAAGGGCGTGTGGGTTCAAATCCCACCGTGGTCACAAAATAAAAAAAACCTATTTCATCTGAAATAGGTTTTTTTTATGTCTTTTTTGAACGTTTGTAAAATCAGCGTTTTTACAAAACTGCAATTAAGTGAATCTGGTTTTATTTACCCCTTTCAAATAGCAACGAAGAAAATGTTCTTACTCCAGTTCTAATACATTCTTCATCAACTTCAAAATCAGGAGCATGATTCATGGCTATGATTCCCTTTTCGAAGTTGGAACCTCCCAAAAAGAAATAAACTCCCGGTATTTTTTGTTGAAAATAAGCGAAATCATCATTAAAATAAGGAACCTGCCCGTAATCTGTAGTAACAAATTCTTTTCCGTAAATATCATCAAGCGTATTTACAGCCGTGCGGGTTAAATTTGGATCGTTTACAACCGTTGGATTTTCTTTTATGAACGTAACAGAAAGTAATTGAGAAGCGTAATTACTGTCTTTGATTACCTTTTCAACGGCAGGAATAATGTTTTTTAATCGAGTGGCATCTGTTTCATATATTTCTGCATTTATATGGAACGTGCCGTTTTTAGAATAGCTTCTGAAATTTCCCTCCGTAATAAAATAATCTTTGAATATGGTGTTTGGATTCGTCAATCCAATTTTAGGATCTATAATAGACTGGATTTCCCATGGCTTACTGCCATTATTTGTCCTAACTAAGGAATTGCGAATTTTTGATGTGAGTTCTTTCACCTCATCGGCAGATAATGTATTCTTAAACTGAATTCCTATTTCTTTTTGGTAGGCGAACATTTCATTTGGCTTTACCATTATTTGTCCCACTGGTAATGCTGTTACATGAAGTCCATAAATTTCATCAATTTTAAATTTGGCAACTATTTTATTTTCAATCATTTTTTTTGCGCCTACAAACGTTTCTTCTTCCGGCTGAAAAATAAAACAAACCGTTCCGTGCAATGACTTTTTGTTTTTTGTCAAAACTTCGGCTATTCCTAATGCAATTGCCATATGCACATCATGTCCGCAACCATGCTGAACACCTTTTACTTTGGATTTAAAATCAGATTTATCCGGAAAGTCATTTGGCAAAGCGTCCATTTCTGCTCGCCAGGCAATTCTTTTGCCTTTTTTACCGCCTTTTAAAATACCAACGATCCCATAACCGTAAATATCCATTTCGACCTGAAGTCCTAAATTCAATAAATATTTTTTTATTGTTTCCTGCGTACTCTTTTCTTTTCCTGCAAGTTCCGGATTTTGATGTAACGCTCTTCTAATTTGAACGAGACTATTAAAAACCTCATCCGTATCAAGCCGAATAGATTCTTTAATCGCGGCTTCGTTCTTTTTCACCTGTCCGTAAACAATGTATTGTGTACAAAATAGGCTCACAATAAGTAATGACAATAGAATTTGTTTATTCATTTTTTAGGTTTATTAATTTTTTAGGTTTGGAGTTTTTATAAATAGCCAATTTTCTTTCATATCTTATTTCTGAAGTTCCAATTCCTCAATAATGAGCTTTTTCATTGTGGTATGAATATAATCTTTTGCTTCAGCATAAGAGATTTTATACTTACGTGGAATTTCCTGCAAATGAAGAGGAAATGCCACTAAGATTTTATCATAATAAAGATCTAATTCATTTTCGTCAGGCATTTCAAATTTTAACCTTAATTGAAATCGTCGCAATAACGCCGTATCGATCATATTGTAATTATTCGTTGCGCACATCAACAAACTGTCACTTGGAAAATAATCTATCAATTGGATCAAAGTATTTACCAAACGTCGCATTTCTCCAACGTCTTTATCATCGCTATCCCTGCTTTTTCCTATTTGATCAAATTCGTCTAAAAACAAAACGGCTTTTTCCCGAATCGCTTTATCAAATATGGCTTTTACATTTTTAGAAGTTTCACCAATTCGGGCATTAATTAAAGTACTCAGATTGATAATTACGATATTTTTGTTCAAAGCTGCAGCAATCGCTTTTGCAGTTGTTGTTTTTCCGCATCCTGAATGACCGTAAAGCAATATTTTATGATCAACATTAAGATTGTACTTTTTTAATTCTTCGATGTACTGATGCTCTTTAATAGTCTGCGCTAAAGCGATTTTATTTTCGTCGCTAAAAAGCAAATCCTTCAACGCTATTTTTTCGGTATCGTTTACGGTAAGTTCGTATAGATTCATTTCAATTTTTATTTGATGTAAAATTATACCTTATTATCTAATATCCTTATTTTCATATTTCTTTTCCAAAAAAATATTAATTTTTTCAATAAAAAAAACCTTTCAAAATCAATGACTTTGAAAGGCTTGTGAGCAGTATAAAATATACCTGAATGTATTTTTAATTATTTTATTCTTTAATTATTTTCTCGACTTTGATTCCTTTATCAGAAGTAATTCTCAAGAAGTATAATCCGTTTGCTTTATCAGAAATATCAAGTTGCGAAGTATTTTTATCTTCTATTTTTCTTTGAAGAATTCTTCCCTGAACATCAAATAATTCAATTGATTTTATTGTGGTATTACAATCAACATGAATTTCTCCTTTTGTTTGGGTTGGATATATTCTGATGCTTTTATCTTGTTCAAAATCTTTATTGCCTAATGATTTAAAAATCGTTTCGGCTTTATTGGTTTCGACTGCTGCATTATAATCAAAATAAATATCAGCTTCTTTACCAACCTGATCGCCTGTAATAAGTGATGATAGGGTTTTTATTTTAAATAAAATATTTCCATGACCTCCAACCGGCGGCGTTTTTATCATACCCAAATTGATATTTTCAAAAACAAATTCGGCTACATTTTTCTTCACCAAAATTTTCGCGGGATGAGAAGCGTTTAATAGTTGCAATGAATTAATATCGTATTTGCTTTCGTCGATAACAATTTTTACGACTACTTTTTCAGCTTCGGCTGTGCCTGTATTTTCAAAATTCACTACATAATGCAAATAATCGCCAATTGCCGAAGGAGAAACACTTTCGCCTTCCATACACGTAATATCATTTGGGTCATATGAACCAATTATAGTCTGATTGTAAACAAACTGATTATCTGATGGATTTATATCACCGGAAACAGGATTTATAGAAGCTGTAAAATTCAGGATATCTCCCAGATTTGCGGGCGGAGTCTGCGTTGGCGTATTTACATTTAAACCTACATAAAAAGTTCTGCTTTCAAACGGTAACAAATTGGTGTAATTCCAACTCATCGAACCCGGAATTTGGGTGTTTGGCGCTAAAGTTGCCAAAGCATAATGCAGCAAATTTTGATTGTAGTTAAAATCGGCAGTTCCGTTAAGAGTTTGATTTCCTTTATTTTTAATCACAATTTCGTACCAGGCCATAAATCCTGGTTTTGCCGGATAAATTGGCGCAATAACAATCTCAGCATCATTTATAGTTCCTGCAGAAGTCACACAGAAATCCTGAGTCGAAACATGATTATTATTATCTGCAAATATAACGGCTGGCAAAGCTGGCGAAATCGAAAAGAATGTTGGGTTTTCTACAGCAGGTTTTAGCGTAAAATTTCCTGTGCCGGTATAGAAAGTATATTTTCCGTTTTTATCTGTAAAAGTAGAACTTTGCGTAACACCATCGTTCAAATTTACTTTTACATTTGCTTGTTTGGCATCATTGATATCACAACCATTATTATCAACATCAAAGGCAATTGTTCCGGTTATGGTGTTGTAATTTCCGCCTGGAGCGAAAGTACAATACGAATTTACAACCGCATTTGACAATCCTAAACCTAACAAATAATTTTTCGTGTCTTCGATATAAGCGTCATCCTGACAAACAAAAACCAATCCTGTATTTCCGGCTCCAAAAAAGAAATCTTCATCTCTCCCATTCTTGGCAAAAACCATTTTAAGATTCGGATTGTTATTTGCTGATAACGATTGGAAATTGAATAAATTCGAAACATCAATATTTTCTAAACCTGTATTACTAATATTTAAAACAGTAATATTTGGTGAACCCGAAAAATCTAAAGTTGTAATTGGTGCATCCATACAAAACAAATTTGTTAAGTTCATGCAGCCTGTTAAATTTAGTGACGTCAGGCTATTATAACTGACATTCAGAATTTTTAAATTAGCAAGACCAGAAGCATTTATTGTTGTTAACGGGGCTTTTTGAGCTATTTCTCCCGCAATCGAAAGTACTTCAAGCGCAGCACAACCCTGAACATTTATAGACAATAAGGCATTACTGATATTATTAATATTTTTCAAGGAACTGCAATTCGAAAAATCAGCAGTTACCAGAGGCGTATTCGGAATATTTAGATTTTTTAATGCTGTACAACCGGAAAGATTCAGATTGGTTGTTGGATTTAAATCCAGATCCAGAATTTCCAGATTGGTGTTTCCCGAAAGATTCAATGACAGAATTTGATTCGATTTTAAAAATGCATTTTTTAAATTAGAAGTTCCTGCAAGATTTAAATTCGAAATAGCATTTGTAGCTGCCAGAATTTGTACAAGATTTGGAGACGAACTTAAATTCAAAGCCGTAAGCTGATTGTTGCTGCAATCTATATTGGTAAGTGCCGTGCAGCCTGTTAATGTTAATGAAGTTAAAACATTATTTTTAATATTTAAATCTTTCAAAGCACTACAACCAGCCAGATTTAATGTCGTTAATGCATTATCCGGAATTTGCAGATATTCTAAACTGGAACAATTCGAAAAATCAGCTGTAATAAGTGCATTACTAAAAAGAAATGTCGATTGCGGAATATTAAGCAACGTACAACCTGAGGCATTTATACTGGTTAAAGTTGGATTATCCTCAATTAAAAAAGTAGTCAGCTTTGTTAATCCCGAAATATTTATTGAAGTCAGTTTATTATTTACAGCATTAAAAGATTCCAGATTTAAACAACCCGTTAAATCAAGAGCAGTCAGAATATTATCTTCCAGATATAATCCTTTTAAAGCTGCAAGATTACTAACATTGAAAGTATCAAATAAAGGATTTTGCTGCGCCACAATAGTAGCCAAACCTGAGCAATTCGAAATATTTAAAGTTGTCATTAAAGGATTTTCCATAACCGAAACTCCTGTCAATCCATTCATTCCTGAAATTGTCGCTGAAACTAAAGTTGGACTTTTTAGAAAAATTGTTTTCAGGTTTGGCATTCCGCTTAAATTAACAGACGTTGTGCTGATTCCGGTAAAACCTAATTCAGTTACGTTTGTAAAACCTTCAATTCCCTGAATATTCGTAACGGCATAAGCATTTGCTCCTTCAATCCAGAGCCTGTCGATCAAAGCCGCTTCAGAAATCTGAATTTGGTTATCAAAATTAGTATCTATTCGGGTTACAGCAACTCCGCCGGAAAAAGCAGTAAAGTTCGCAGCGCCTCCATTTACAAGCATTGCCTTAAAAGTAGGATCGGTAAAAGTTAAAACCTGCGCATTTAGCATTACGGTAAACAGCAGTAAAAGTATAAGTAGTTTTCTTTTCATAATTAATAGTTTTTGGTCTTTGGGGTAATTTTAAAGAGCATTAATTAACTCCTGTAGTTTTTCTTTTTTACTCTGCGCAATCGGAATATTAGAATTATCGGCCATAATCACATAACCTCCATCGGTTTTTATGTATGATTTGAGGTACGATAAATTAATAAGATGTGATTGATGAATGCGTTCAAAACCATGTTCGGCCAGAAGTTCCTCATATTCTTTGAGTGTTTTTGAAATCAATACCGGTTTGTGATTTTTGATAAAGAATTGCGTGTAATTTATTTTTGCTTCACAGCGAATAATATCCGAAACTTCAAACAAATGAATGCCGTCACTCGTAGAAAGCGCGATTCGTTTAAAATTATCTACCTTTTTTCGGATGTTTTCCAACAGCAAATCAATGTTTTCAAAGGAGTTATTCTTTCCAACAGCTTCTTTTATTTTTGCCATCGTAAATTGCAATTCCTCCGGATCAACCGGTTTTAATATAAAATCCAGCGCACTAAATTTAAATGCCTTTACAGCGTATTGCTCATGCGCGGTGATAAATACAATGTGGGCATTCAATTTTCCGTTTACTTTGGTAAGTCCTTCCAGTATATCAAATCCGGTTCCGTCCGTTAAGTGAATATCCAGAAAAATGACCTGAGGTCTTAATTTTTCAATAACAGCAATTCCGGTTTTTACACTTTCGGCTTCGCCAATAATCAAAATATCATTTGTATAACGGTCTAAAAGCGCTTTTAAACCGGTTCGCAAATGTTTGTCATCCTCAATTAATACTGCTGTTATCATTTATTTAAAATTAGGGTATGTATTGAACAGGCAATCGTAAAACTACTTTTGTGCCCGCTTTTTTATTATCAGATTGTAATTCGGTAATTTCTATTTGTGCCGATTTGGATGTGATGGATTCCATGATTTCCAAACGCTTTTTCGTGATTTCCAACGCCATCGATTTATGCGCCGTAACTGAGTTTTCTTTCAGATGTTTCGATTCAGACAAACCAATTCCATCATCCGTAATCGTACAAATCAACTGATCGTTTTCTACATCAAAATCAACTTCAATTTTTCCGTTTCCTTCTTTTGGAACAATTCCGTGAAGAATAGCATTTTCTACAAAAGGCTGAATCAATAAGGGCGATAATCCCATATTAAATTCTACTCTTTCGCTTGATCTTATTTCGAATTCAAACTTGTCATGAAAACGGAGCTGTTCCAGTTCCAGGTAATTCTGTAAACTCTCGATTTCCTTATCAATCGGAATCAACGAACCTTTAGAATATTCGAGTGTCAGACGCATTAGCTTTGAAAATTTAGACAAATATTTCAAAGCCGAATCTGTTCCGTTCTGAACAATAAAACTCGAAATCGAACTCAGGCAATTAAATACAAAATGCGGATTCATTTGCAAATGCAGCGCTTTCTGTTCGTATTCTGCCACTTCTTTTTTCAATGTCAGTTGGCGTTTTACCTGCATTCTGTTATAAATTACCAAAATCAAAGCGATCAGTAATAAAGTTCCCAGAATCGAAAAAATGATAAACTGAATCTGTCTTTTATTCTTCTCAGACAATAAAGCTTCTTTTTGTTTGTATTCGTAATTTACTTCGGCCAAAGCAAATTTCATACTGGTAGTTTCGTTAATAATACTGTCGCGTGCAGCCACATAATTTTTATAATGCAATAAAGCTTCATTAGGATTATTCAACGATTCATACAATTCGCTAAGCAGTTTTTCTGAATGATACGTTTGATCGAGAACGCCGATTTCCTTGGCATAATCAAGTGATTTTTGCGCAAAAGGCATTGCTTCTTTATACTTTTTTTGTTCCAGCAATAAGTTTCCGATATTATATAAAGAAAGTGCTGCGCCAAATTTATTCTGCAGTTCTTCATACAAATCCAATGACTTTTTATAATAATCTGAAGCGAGATTTACATCTTTTTGCTTCTTATAATAATCGCCCAGATAATTACACAATAACGCAAATCCGCGTTTGTTTTCATTTTTCTCAAACAGGTTTTTTGCTTTCTCATAATATGCAAAAGCGTTTTTGTCCTGCCCGGTTTCAAAATAAATTACACCAATATTAGTCAGCGTAACCGCCGCATTCTGTTCACCTAAAACCGATTGAATTTGAGATGCTTTCTTTAAATATTCTAAAGCTTTTGGGTAATTAAGCTGTGATTTATATATGATTCCAATATTATTTAAAGCCTTAGAAACATTTGCCTGTTCATCAATTTCCTGATATAATTTCAAGGCTTCTTCATAATTTTTCAAAGCCATACTTTGATTGCTTTGCTCCGAATATACAACTCCGGAACTCGCATAAGATCGCGCCAATCCGCTTTTTATTTCCTTCTTATTCGGGTTTTCCTGCAGCGCTTTTTTAAATTCAGTTTGGGCACTTTTAAAATATTTTAAAGCAACAGGATAATTTCCCAAAATAATCGAAGCATTTCCTTTGTTCACATAAGCCGTTGCAAGTCCAAAAGTAAAATCTGTTTTCTTGCTAATAAGCGATGCTTTTTGTGCATAAAACAAAGTCGAATCAGGATTGATTTCTTTATACAAATCCGCAATTTTATTGTACTGATTTACTTTTGAAGTATCAATTTTTGTGTGAATCAGAATCCTCTTCAAACTATCAATCTCAGTATTTTGAGCGCTTGATATTCCGCAAATGAAGCTAAAGAAAAAGAAAACTATAATACGTAATTTTTGGCTCACTATATTTTATATTGCTTGTTGTGAGACAAATGTATGATATGTTTTTTAGTATCATAACGTCAATTATTATTTATCAGGTTTGGATTATTATTTGATTCTTTTCAGTTATTTCTAAAAAACAAAACCTTTTAAATTTATCGTTTATCATTTTTTTCAGGAGCTAATCCAGCCATCCGCTGTATCTTTTCCCGGCTAAAGAAGCCAGAAAAAGGATGCCGCTCCTGTCTGGGCTAGGGCACCCATTTTCAAAATAAATTATAGATTTAGAAAACTATAATCATCTTCAAAATTATTGCTCATTATTTAACAAAAGAACTTCCGCAACAAAACAAAACTTTATTAAATTCGTTTTTAGAATAATTAACCTACTAACCTAAATCCCAAATTGGTTTATGAAACATTTATTACTAGTATCGTTTATCATGATTACGTGCTCGAGCTGGGCACAATCTGCAACTGGCTATTTTGACAAAGCCATGAAAAAAGCCGAAGCCGGCAACACAAAAGGCGCAATCGCCGATTATACAAAAGCCATCGCAATGAGCCCAAAATTTGTCGAGGCATATCAAAACCGAGGCGTAGCAAAATGCAAACTCAATGATTTAAAAGGAGCTTTAGACGATTTTAGCAAAACAATCGAATTAGACGACATGAACGCCGACGCTTTTACGGGCCGCGCAAACGTAAACTACAAATTACAAAACTTTAAGGAAACCATTTCCGATTGTACTTCTTCTCTTGGTTTAAATCCAAAAGATTATATCGCTTACAATTTAAGGGCTTTGGCGTATAATAAATTAGGAGACAAGAAAAATGCATGTAAAGATTTTTCAAAAGCAATTGAATTAGGAAGTCAAAGTGCTATAAAAAACAGAGCTACTTTTTGTAAATAACAAATCAAAATAAGCTTAACAGAAAACAATCTGCAAAACAACATGTTTGCAGGTTGTTTTTAATCTGTTTTTCGCAAAAAAAATCCGCTTTTTTATAAGTATTATAGTTATGATTACATTTGTTAAAATTAATCTAACTATGATAAACCACTACTTTTCAAAAACTTACACATCAAATATCCTTTTAATTTTATTGGTGTTTTTTTTGTCAACCACTGTAAAATCACAAACTTTTACAGATAGTAATTTGCCAATCGTAATCATTAATACCGATATTAATCCTGCTACAAATTTGCCAGCTGAAATTCCGGATGATCCAAAAGTTTTAGCATCGATGAAAATCATTAAAAGACCTGACGGAACAAGAAATTATCTAACCGACAGTAATACAAATACCTATCTTGATTATAACGGACGTATTGGTATTGAACTTAGAGGATCAACTTCGCAATCTCTTCCAAAAAAGCCTTATGGTTTTACGACTTTAAAAGCAAATAATACAAGCAATAATAATGTCAGCCTGCTTGGAATGCCCGCAGAAAATGACTGGGTTTTAAATTCCTTAGCATTTGATCCGTCCTGCATTCGAGATTATATCTCTTATAATTTATCCCGACAAATTGGTGATTATGCCTCCCGAACTGTTTATTGCGAAGTGGTGATAAATGGCGCTTATCAGGGTTTGTATATTTTACAGGAAAAAATAAAATCAAATACCAGCAGGGTAAACGTTATAAAAATGGCTGATTCTGACAATACGCTTCCCAATATGAGTGGAGGGTATATTACCAAATCAGACAAAACAACCGGAGGAGATCCTGTTGCCTGGACGATGGCTTCATACGCTGGTTCTGTTGATTTTATTCATGAATTACCAAAACCTGAAAACATTACTGTTCAGCAAAATAATTATATCAAAGATCAGTTTTTAAGTCTCGAAACCACTTCAAACGCACATAATATTGATTTAGCAACCGGATATCCATCGATTATTGATGTTCCGTCGTTTGTTGATTATATGGTTTTGGCAGAGTTGGCTTCAAACGTCGACAGTTATCAATACAGCACTTATTTTCATAAAGACAAAGACGGAAAATTGCGCGCAGGCCCAATCTGGGATTTTAATTTATCGTATGGCAATGATTTATTTTCATGGGGTTATGATCGCAGTAAATATAATGTTTGGCAATTCTCAAACGGAGATAATGAAGGCGCTAAATTCTGGCGTGATTTATTTAATGACAGTACTTATAAATGCTATTTTTCGAAAAGATGGAACGAGCTAACGCAGTCAGGACAACCTTTAAATTACAATACTCTTTCTCAATTTATAGATCAAACTGCAGCTTATATCAGCGAAGCAAAAGTTAGGGAAAATCAAAAATGGGGAACAATTCCAAATGATGCACTTGAAATTAACAATCTAAAAACATTTTTATCCAATAGAATTAGTTGGATGACGACTCAATTAGGAAGTTATTCAGGTTGCAGCAATATTGAAATTCCATCGCTTGTCATTACAAAAATCAATTATAATCCAAGTGTTTCGGCAAGTTTTCCAACCAGTAATGATTTAGAATTTATCGAACTCACAAACACAGGAAATACAAATGCAAACCTAACCGGCGTTTATTTAAAAGAACTTGGACTTTCGTATCAATTTCCGGCCAATACAACGTTATTAGCCGGCCAAAGTTTATACATAACAAGCAACAAAACCAGTTTTGAAGCTAAATACGGCAAAACAGCTTTTGGGCAATTCTCTCGTAATCTTTCCAATACTTCACAAAAAATTGTTTTAGCAGACGGATTTGGAAACACGATCGATACTGTAGAATACTCCAATACAGCTCCTTGGCCGGCCGCAGATGGCAACGGAAATTATCTACAGCTTTCCAGCACAGACCTGGATAATGCTTTGGCGTCAAGCTGGATTGCAACATCAGATAATAATTTATCCATAGCTGAAAACAGTGAATTAAATAATCTAATTTTGTATCCAAATCCCGTTACAAATTCATTAACGATTCAGGCGGGTCAGCCTATTCTAAATTATAAAATGTATGATGTTTCAGGGCATTTACTGTATGAATCAAAACAAAATTCAAACACCGTGAAAACCGATTGGAGTTCATATCCAAAAGGAATTTATTTTATTTCTGTTTCAAATGAAAATGGAAAAAGCACCAAAAAAGTAATCAAACAATAACCTGACAAAAAATACATGTCGCTTTTAAGAAAAATAAACAATAATGCCCAAACCGACAAAAATTCCGGTTTTGGAACAAATGCCAGCAGTTACGGAGGTCGATTTGTAAACAAAAACGGAACGCCAAATATCGAAAAAACTGGTATGCATTTATTGCACCGCATTAGTTGGTACCATACCATGATCGAGATGCCAAACTGGAAATTCCTGTCTATTTTGTTTGGTTTTTATATTATCATCAATTTTATTTTTGCCATAATTTATTACGCTATTGGCATTCAGCATCTGGACGGAATTGCACAATCTCAAAGTGAGTTAATACAATTTGGTCAGGCTTATTTTTTTAGCGCGCAAACTTTTACAACTGTTGGTTACGGACACATTAGCCCAACCGGTTTTTTAACAAGCGCATTATCCGCAGCCGAAGCTTTAATTGGCTTACTGAGTTTTGCTATTGCAACAGGTTTATTTTTTGGAAGATTCAGCAAACCAACCGCTTTTTTAAAGTTTTCGCACAATGCATTAATTTCACCTTATGGAGCGCAAAAAGGTTTGATGATTCGTCTTGTTCCTTTTAAAAATACCAATTTTACAGATGCTACAGCCAAAATGACTTTAGGAATAAGCCTGGAAGAAGACGGGATAACAACAAATAAATTCTACAAATTAGAACTCGAACTCGATACCATAAATGCGCTTTCTTTAAGCTGGACATTAGTGCATCCTATAACCGAAAATAGCCCCTTATACAATTTTACCGAAGAAGACTTTAAAAAGATACATGGTGAAATTCTGGTTTTCATAACCACCTTTGATGATATGTTTAGCAACACAGTCGCAGCAAGAACATCATATACTTTTAATGAAATAATTTATGGTGCGAAATTCAGAACAATGTACAACAGAAGTAAAGATGGTTCTAAAACAATATTGCATCTGGATAAATTAAATCAGTATGATACTACAAACTTTTAATAATCTATCATTTTACTGAAGTTTTAAACGAAATTTCAGATTTTATTCTATTTTTGTTTGACCAAATTCAATAGAATGATAAACAATATTAAGACTGTTTTTAGTATAAAAGACCTTGAAAATTTATCTGGAATAAAAGCTCATACCATTCGAATATGGGAAAAGAGATATAACATTCTTGAGCCCATGCGTACTGATACGAATATCAGGCTTTATAATTTACAAAACCTACAGAAACTTTTAAACATAACATTATTACACGAATACGGTTATAAGATTTCTAAAATTGCTACTTATTCAGAAGAGAAAATTCCACAATTGGTTCGCGAAATTATCTCAAAAAAGAATTCACAAAACTTTGCCATTACTTCCTTTAAAATGGCCATGATGAATTTTGACCAGGAACAATTTTTCAACACTTTTGACTGGTTAATTTCTGAAAAATCATTCAAAGAAGTATTCAAGGAACATTTTCTTCCTTTATTGAAAGAATTGGGATTATTGTGGCAATCCGAAACCATAACTCCGGCAAATGAACATTTCATGAGCCATTTAATCAAGCAAAAAATATTAATATATACTGAAAGTCTTCAAATTCAGAAACCAACCAAAACAGATCGGATTTTTGTTCTTTCGTTACCCTTAAATGAAATTCATCAAATAGGTTTGTTATACCTGCAATATGAAATTTTATCAAAAGGATACAAAACCATTTATCTGGGCGAAAGCATGCCAATTGAAAACCTGCAGGATCTTACCAGACATTTCGAGAATATTACTTTCGTTTCGTTTATGACAATTCAGCCTGACCGCAGCGTTATAAATCAGTATGTCAAATCAATGGGACAAAAATTATTGCTGCAAAACAATGAAATCTGGCTTATGGGCAATATGGTTGAACACATCGACCAGAAAAATTTACCGGAAAGAATCCGCATTTTTGAATCTATGGAAGAAACAATTAATATGATATAATATTTTTTGTTTAAAGTTTTTGTATATTTGTTAAACAAATGACAAAAACAATCGCAATACTAGGATCAGGCTTTTCTGCTTTAGCCGCTTCATGTTACTTGTCCAGGCAAGGTAACAAAGTCACTATTTATGAAAAAAACGAAAGCATTGGCGGCCGTGCAAGACAATTTAAGTCAGACGGTTTTACGTTTGATATGGGACCAAGCTGGTATTGGATGCCAGATGTTTTTGAGCGTTTTTTTCAGGATTTCAATAAAAAACCATCAGATTATTATGAGCTTATAAAACTAAATCCGGCTTATCGGGTTTATTTTGGCGTTAATGATTTCATCAATATTTATGATAATCTGGAGGAAATAAAAACCACTTTTGAAAACATCGAAAAAGGAAGTGGCCAGAAATTAGAAGCTTTCATAAATCAGGCAAAAAGCAATTATGATATTGCGATTAAAGATTTAGTTTATCGTCCGGGAATTTCCCCGCTTGAATTAATTACGCCTGAAACGATTTTAAAATTAAATCAATTTTTTAGCACCGTAAGTACTGATATCCACAAGAAATTTAAAAATGAAAAGCTAATTCAGATCCTTGAATTTCCGGTTTTATTTTTAGGCGCAAAACCAACCAAAACACCTTCGTTTTATAATTTTATGAATTACGCCGATTTTGGACTAGGAACCTGGCATCCAAAAACCGGAATGTTTGACGTCGTTCGGGGAATGGAAAAACTGGCTTTGGAATTAGGCGTTACCATCAAAACCAATTCACCAATAGAAAAAATAATTGTCGAAAACGAAACGGCAACCGGAATCATTATCAACGGAGAATTTATTCAGGCAGATGTGGTTTTAAGCGGTGCTGATTATCATCATACCGAAACTTTACTGGAAAAACAACATCGCGTATATTCTGAGAAATATTGGGAAAGCCGGATTTTCGCCCCTTCTTCTCTCCTTTTTTTCGTGGGATTTAATAAAAAAATAGAAAATATTACGCATCACGCTTTATTTTTTGATGTCGATTTTAATCAGCATGCGATTGATATTTATGATAATCCAAAATGGCCGGAAGCGCCTTTGTTTTACGCCAATTTTCCATCAAAAACAGATAAAACCGCAGTTCCGGAAGGAATGGAAAGTGCTTTTTTTCTTATTCCGTTAGCGCCGGGAATTACTGATAATGAAACACTTCGAGAAGAATATTTCGAAAAAATTATAACGCGTTTTGAACATATTACACAACAAAAAATCAAAAATAACATTATATTTAAGAGATCTTTTTGCAAGAACGATTTTGTAACAGATTATAATGCATATAAAGGAAATGCATACGGGATGGCAAATACTTTATTGCAAACTGCATTTCTAAGGCCAAAACTAAAGAGTAAAAAAGTTCGTAATTTATATTTTACAGGACAATTAACGGTTCCTGGCCCAGGTGTTCCGCCTGCTTTAATATCAGGAAAATTAGTAGCTGAGTTAATTCAAAAATCTTTTAGATCTTAAAAAATGAAATCACTATTCGACGCCGTTTCTTTCAAATGCAGCAAGCTGGTTACCAAAAACTACAGCACTTCATTTTCATTAGCAGTCAAAATGCTGTCGCCAAGCATTCGCGATTCTATTTATAGTATTTATGGTTTTGTGCGTTTTGCGGATGAAATCGTTGATTCGTTTCATGATTATAACAAAGAAGAACTTATCAATGATTTCGAAAAAGAATATTATAAAGCAATGGAAATGAACATAAGTTTAAACCCAATTTTAAACTCATTTCAGCATACTGTAAAAGAATATAATATTACTGACGAATTAGTTCAGGCTTTTTTAAAAAGCATGAAACTTGACCTTATAAAATCAAATTACAACACACAAACCGAATATGAAGATTACATTTATGGTTCTGCAGATGTTGTGGGTTTAATGTGCCTCAAGGTTTTTGTAAAAGGAAACGATCAAAAATACGACCAATTGAAAGCTGAAGCAATGCGTTTGGGGTCGGCTTTTCAGAAAGTAAATTTTCTGAGAGATTTAAAAGATGATAATTTGGTTTTAAACCGAAATTATTTTCCGGGAGTTGATCTCAATACTTTTGATGAAAATGCAAAAACAGCCATTATAAATGAAATCGAAGAAGATTTTAGAATTGCTTATCAAGGAATCATAAAGCTCCCAATAGAAGCACAATTTGGTGTTTATACTGCTTATATTTACTATAAAAAACTGCTGAAAAAACTCAAAAATACACCTTATTACGAAATAGGAAATTCAAGAATCAGGGTTTCAAATTATACCAAGGCCGGGCTTTTAGCGCAATCTTTTGTAACTTACAAATTAAAACTTGTTTAGAATTTACCTATAACATAAAAGGCATAGCATATAGATAAAAGCCAAAATAAACACTCAAACAAACTTATTCGCACTTAAAATCTATGCCTTTATACTTTAAATGATAATTTAATACTTCAATAATTAACAAAATGATTTCTTTTTTAATCTTTTTAAGCGTTTTTCTCTTCATGGAATGTGTAACATGGCTAACCCATAAATACATCATGCACGGACTTATGTGGTATTTTCATGCAGATCATCACCAGCCTAAATACGAACATACTTTTGAGCGAAATGATATTTTCTTTGTCATTTTTGCGATTCCCAGTATCATTCTGTTTTATTTTGGCGTTCAGGGCGGGTTCAATTATTTGTTTTTCATTGGATGCGGCGTCACTTTTTACGGTCTGTGTTATTTTCTAATACATGATGTTTTGATTCATCAGCGCTTTAAATGGTTTAAAAACACCAAAAACAAATACCTCATTGGTTTACGAAAAGCACATAAAATACATCATAAACATTTGGGAAAAGAGCACGGAGAATGTTTCGGAATGTTATTCGTTCCCTTCAAATATTATAAAATGTAGCAAAATTTGTTATCCGCCGCGGCGGATTAGGCTTTCCGTTCCCGCTTTTTTTGTTCGGCAAAAGCCTCTCAAAAAAAGAGCTCACTTCAATCCCTAACGCAACAGCTCCTTCAAGAACAATCCGTAATAATTGATAGTATGAAAGTATATAAATTAGAAGCCGTACAACATATAAACGCCAGTATCGAAGAATGTTGGGACTTTTTTTCAAGCCCAAAAAACCTGCAAACCATAACGCTCGACAATATGAGTTTTGAGATCCAGGATTTTGATGGCAAACGCATGTATCCCGGACAAGTTATTACCTATACTTTAAAACCGCTTTTAGGAATCAAAATCAACTGGATGACCATTATCACAGTTTCTCAGGAAAATGAATATTTTGTAGACGAACAACGTTTCGGACCTTATGCATTATGGCATCACAAACACTTTTTTGAACCCACTGAAACCGGCACAAAAATGACTGACGTTGTGCATTATGCTTTACCATTTGGCTTCTTAGGCCAAATTGCAAATTATATAATGGTCAAAAACAAACTAAAAACCATTTTTGATTATCGCCGCAACAAAATCGAAGAATTATTCAATACAAGCATTTAAAAAGTTAGCCACGACTCGACCGAAGGGAATAGACGAAGTAATTCACGAATTAAAACATTACAAAAAAATTCGTGAATTCGTGGCGAAAAAACAGGACAGAATTTTATAATGAAACAAAAAGCAACCTTTTTCTGGTTTAGACGAGATTTACGATTAGAAGATAATATTGGATTATTCCATGCCCTTCAATCAGATTTTCCCGTGATTCCTTTATTTATATTTGATGAAGATATTTTGGAACATCTTCCCAAAAATGATGCACGTGTAAGCTTTATTTATGATTCACTTGAAAAAATAAATAACGAACTCCACACAATTGAATCCTCGATTTTAATCAAAAAAGGAAAAACTTTCGACGTTTGGAAATCACTTGTAGAAGAATTCGATATTCAACAAATCTTCTTTAATAAAGATTATGAACCTTACGCCATAAAACGTGATTTGGCAATTAGTTCTTTATTAAAAGAAAACAATGCTGAAGTTTTCTCATTCAAAGATCACGTGATATTTGAAGAAAAAGAAATCACAAAAGCTGACGGACTTCCGTACACGATTTATACACCGTATAAAAATAAATGGCTCGAGAAATACCATCTTTCAGGACAAGCTTCTGAATATGACACAAAACCTTTGTTCTCTAATTTTACTAAAAATCAATTTCCTTTTCCTGAATTATCTGAAATTGGTTTTGAAAGAAGTTTCATAAAAGTGCTTCCTCACAACTTAACACAAATTTCTAATTATAAAGAAACACGGGATTTTCCGGCTTTAGACAGTACTTCATATCTTTCGCCACATTTGCGTTTTGGTACAGTAAGTATTCGGAAATTAGTAAATTGGGCAAACAGAAAAAATCAAACTTTTTTAAGCGAATTGATTTGGAGAGAATTTTTTATCCAGATTCTGTTTAGTTTTCCTAATGTTGTGAATCACAATTTCAAATCGGCTTATGACGGAATCGAATGGCGCAATAACGAAGATGATTTTAAACGCTGGTGTTCCGGAACTACAGGTTACCCGATGGTAGATGCCGGAATGCGCCAATTGAATGAAACCGGTTATATGCACAATCGCGTTCGCATGGTGGTGGCGAGTTTTTTATGCAAACATTTACTCATTAACTGGCAATGGGGCGAAGCTTATTTTGCCGAAAAATTATTAGATTTTGAATTAGCGTCAAATGTTGGAAACTGGCAATGGGCAGCCGGAACTGGTTGTGATGCTGCACCTTATTTCAGGGTTTTTAATCCCGAAATTCAACAAAAGAAATTTGACGAAAAAGGAATCTACATCCGCAAATGGATTCCTGAATTTGATTTGGGTTATAACGAACCGATGGTCGAGCATGCTTTTGCAAGAGATCGCGCGATTGCGACTTATAAAAAAGGAATCTTAAAGTAGTTATTTTGTTTCAGGTTTCAAGTTTCAAGTTACGCAACCTGAAACTTGAAACCTGAAACAAAGAACTAGTATTTCAAATAATTCTCAACATTTATCTTCGCTTTTAAATCAAACATTAAATTATACAATCCAAAGAAAGTACGGTTCATATAAATAAAATGTTTTGAACCACGATTTCCGTTCATTTTTTTGAGATTTGTATCATTTGAGAAACGTTCGCCTAATTTGGCAATACTTTCAAAGAAAGTTTCATCGGCAAAATCGAAAGTTTCACCTTGAAAAGGTTTCGTAAAAAGCGATAACAAATCATGAAACATCTCGGTAAAATATTCAATTTCTGAAGCTGTATCATCGGGACGAAGAATTTCTAATTCGAATAATTTTTGATTAAAAAGTGCCTGATCTGTAATCACATTTTTATTGATTAACTCAAAATAAGGCACGTAAAATTCGTTTGGAATTTGTTTCATACATCCAAAATCCAGTGCAATCAAATGGTTTTGATCGTCTACCAGAAAGTTTCCCGGATGCGGATCTGCGTGTACTTTTCGCAAAACATGAATCTGGTACATATAGAAATCCCAAAGTGCCTGACCAATTTTATCGCCCACTTCGCGATCTGTATTTTTTGCTGTAAATTCGGAAAGGTGAATTCCGGTCATCCAATCCATTGTGATAATTTTCTCTGATGAAAACTCAGGATAATAACCCGGAAAAAGAATATTCTCGATTTTACTGCAAGCTTCAACAACTTCCTGACTTTGTTTTAATTCCAATAAATAATTGGTTTCTTCGATTAGTTTGTCTTCAACTTCTTTAAAATATTTATCAGAATCTTTTCCCTGAAGATTAAACATACGAATCGCAATAGGTTTTACTAAAGCCAAATCTGACGAAATACTATTGGCAACACCAGGATATTGAATTTTAACGGCTAGTTTTTTTCCATTTTTCGTTGCTAAATGAACCTGACCAATACTTGCCGCATTGACAGAATTAGCATTGAATTCATCAAAAATTTCATAAGGAGTTTTTCCGAAATTAGTTTTGAACGTTTTTAAAACCAAAGGAGCAGAAAGCGGCGGAACAGAGAATTGCGATAACGAGAATTTCTCCACATATGCCTGTGGCAGAAAGTTTTTATCCATACTCAGCATTTGCGCAACTTTTAATGCGCTTCCTTTCAGGCTTTTTAATCCGTCGTAAATATCTTCGGCATTATTTTCATTGAGTTTATCACGCGTCAAATCAGAATTTACCATTTTCTCAGCATAATGCTTTATATAGTTTACGCCTACTTTTGCACCGGTTTGTACCAATTTGCTGGCTCTTTCTATTTTTGACGTTGGGATATAATCTATTGTTTTCATTGTTTGCTGTATATTTTTTCTTTGAATAGAAATTTTCCAAAATCTATCAAATGATTTATAGGTGCAACATTCATTAATTCAAATGAAGCGTTAACCGATTTTTCGATAAAAATATCTGTTTTTTCAAACGCCGGCGAAGCATCGTCCATCCAGAATTTTATCGTCATCATTAATTGTAACCAGGCAGTTTCCTGAATGGTTTTTTCCTGAAATTTTTGAAGTTTTTCCTGTTCAAGTCTGTAATCGTCTGTTAAGATTTCAGAAACATATTCTTTAAATCCCTCACGAAGTGACGTTAATTGTACTAAATTTTTAAGCGGATTTCTGTCGAGTTTTAACGACTGCAAAACATAACTTCTGTTTGCGGTCAGAATTTCGAAGAATGTAAAATAAAAACTGAGCATTTTGTTTTTCATATCGTATTCGAGATAATCTCCATTTTTATGCAATAAGTCAATTGTATTAACAAAAAACAATCTGAAAATCTCTTTTTCTAAACCTTCCAATGTTCCAAAAAAAGTATAAAATTCAGCTTCAGTAAAATCATTTTCTTTTGCAAAATGATAAACAGATTTTGGTTTCTGTCCTTTTTCTAAAACTTCATCCATATATTTTGAAACGATTTCATCTCTTGTGATATTCTTTTTTTTAGCAGCCATTTCATTAAATTTAGAATTTTGTTAAAGATAATCAATGTTTAAGTATCTTTACTTATGCCTCAACAGAAGGTAATGTTAAATATATTATAAACTATCATGGCTAAAAATATCTTACTTACCGGAGGCACTGGTTTTATTGGCAAACATCTGACAAACGTCTTAATTGCCAATGGTTTTTCCGTATCTGTTTTAACCCGCTCTGACAGAAAAAACACACTCTTGATTAAGTACTACAAATGGAATTTAGATCAAAATTTTATTGAAGAAGAAGCCATTTTAAAAGCAGATTATATTATTCATTTAGCCGGCGAGGGAATAGTCGAAAAAAGATGGAGTAACAGACGCAAAAAATTAATTTTAGAAAGTCGTGTAAAACCGATTGATCTTATATTTTCAATTTTAAAAAACAACAATAAAAAGTTGGACGCTTTTATTTCAGCTTCGGCAGTTGGAATTTATGGCGCTGTAAACAGCAATAAAATTTGCAATGAAATGACATCGCCCGCAAAGGATTTTTTAGGCATAACGTGTCAGGAATGGGAAAACGCCGTTGATAAAATTGGAGCGCTGGGAATAAGAACTGTAAATGTGAGAACCGGAATTGTTTTAGGCAATGACGGAGGTTTCCTGAAAAAAATAATTCCGAGTTTTAAATCGGGTTTTGGCGCCGTTTTAGGAACAGGAAAACAATATATCCCCTGGATTCATGTCGAAGATTTATCTCAAATTTATTTAAAAGCAGTTACAGACGAACAATTACAAGGTCCATATAACGCAACTATTTCAGATAATACTACAAACTTAACATTATCAAAAACGCTTGCTAAATTATACGGATACAAAATCTGGCTTCCTAAAATACCTGCTTTTCTCCTTAAGATTGCTTTGGGCGAAATGAGTGTTGCTGTTCTAACTGGACAAAGGGTTTCATCGGCAAAAATTCAGAAGGCCGGTTTTGAGTTTCAATTTACAGATTTAGAAAAGGCAATTATAAATTGTCTGAACTAATTATTTTAAAGTCAGATAGTTTAATTCGTTACTTCTTATTACACCAATTAATTCTGTATTGGCAGTTTTTGAAATTTTATCCGCAATTCGGGTTGGAATCTCAATATCAAAATCAGCTATAGAAATCGGAAAATCAGATATAATCTGGATTCCGTCACCCATTTTTTTGATCAGGGCATTTACAATAACTTCTCTTGATTTTCCGTGCATTACTAATTTTCCTTTTATTTGATATTGCTTTTCAATTTCATTTATATCTTTTAAATCAAATTTTTCAATTTTTCCTTTAAAAACAGCTTTAGGATATCGATTGCTTTCGAGATAATTTTCATTAAAATGTTCCTGCATCATATCAAGTTTAAAACGAAAATCTTTGATGACAACAGTACAAATAAAAGTACTGGCTTTTGGCTCCAAAATAATGGCAACCTGTCTGTTTACGGCTTTTATTTCTTCGAAAAATGGTACCGAAGCTTCGAAATTTATTGTTCCTGAATTGGTATAAAATTTATCCTGAGCAATAACGGAATAAGCGCTAAAGAGTAAAATAAATAAGGTAATTTTTTTCATAATCGTTACTATTTAAACAATTATGTCAATCGATTTTTTTATTTTAAGAAGAGAAAAAACTGGACTTACTAATTTTAAAAAAGTCGAATGGCAATACTCCGTGAAACATTCTTATAGGAATTAGTCCTATATTTTAAAGTTACGAAAATTTCTGGCTTTAAGTCTCTGATATTATGCTAAATATTTGTGAAATGTTTTCTTTTGTTGTGAAATCTTTATTGTGAAATGTGAAATGAGTAAAAGATATTTGTGAAGAATTATATATGTTGTCCCTACGGGACAATTGGAGCGGATGTATTTTTTTTCTACCAACATGTAATCTCTACGAGATATTTCTATGAGAATTAATATGGGAAGAAAAAGCATTGCGTAAAATCAAAAATTCCTAACGTGTAATCTCTATGAGATATCCGTTAGGAATTAAATATTGGCAGAAAATAATCCCGCAAAAATTAAAATCTCAAATTAAAATCTTTATGAGATATTCGTAGCAATAAATATTGACAGAAAATAATCCCGCAAAATTAAAATCTCAAATTAAAATCTTTATGAGATATTCGTAGGAATAAATATTGGCAGAAAATAATCCCGCAAAATTAAAATATTATAATCCCTATGAGATATTCTTAGGAATTAAATATTGGTACAAAAAATATCTATTGTCAAAAATGTCCCTTAGGGACACTACATAATATTTATTCAAATATTAAATCTTACCCTTCAACTTCTGTACAAATCTCTATTAAAAATCCGTCCAAATCTCTCACATAGGCAACGATTTGTCCCCATGGTTTTTGCTTTGGTTCTGAAACTAATATTGCTCCAAACGAAGTTGCTTTTTGCACTAATTCTTCAACTTTATCGGTTATAAAACCCAATTCAATTGCAAAAGGCTTATCTTCTAAAGTACTTTCTATAAAACCTTCTTTTAAATTTTGATTTGCTAAGTTTTTTGATGCAAATGAAATCGTAGTATCTCCTGTATTCAATTCGCCATACTCATTTTCTGGTGCAATAAATTTTCTCGCGAATCCAAATACGTTTTCGTAGAACACAATCGATTTTTCGACATCTTCTACATACAAAATTGTGTATCCAAATTTTACCATTTCTTATCTAATTTATTATTTTAACTAATTTCTAAAAGTACATTGTATTTATCTAAACTCGCCAAATCTTCAATAGAATTTACATTGGTTATTTTGGCATGTTCTTCAACTTCTTTTTTAGATTCAATTTGTTTGATGCATTTTCTAAAACGGCGTACTTCATCTAAACTGGATAAAATAAGTCCCGGAACGGCAACACTTTTTCCTTCTTTATCTTTTGCAACCATTGTAAAATAAGACGAATTACAATGTTTTACGGCTCCGGTCTGAATATTTTCTGCTTCAACACGAATACCTACAATCATAGAACTTCTGCCCACATAATTTACAGAAGCTTTCATGGTTACCAATTCGCCAACTTCAATTGGTTTTAAAAAATTTACCGTATCAACCGAAGCGGTTACGCAATAATTCCCGGAAAATTTTGATGCAGAAGCAAAAGCAATCTGATCTAATAATTGTAAAATATATCCTCCGTGAATCTTACCGCTAAAATTAGTGTGCGACGGTAACATTAATTCTGAAATACTAATTTTTGATGAAGAAACGGGTTTAAAATCTGCAGTCATATTGTTTATTTATATTTAAATGGGGAAGTTTCTTTTCGAACAGCCGTGATAAAATAATGAGAATCTCCCCACCAGCTAAAAGTTCTGTATCGTTCTATATAAGTCAATTTTACATATTGGCCTTCTAAATTATTCAATTGATCTATTACATCTTTATCGCTGTCTAAAACCGAAAACCTAAATATCTGCGATCCGGAAACGCCTTGGCTTATCTCGCCTTCCCAGGTTTTCATCACGACACCTTTATGGCTCATCCTGATTAATTCGCCGGAACGATATCCTTCGCTATACGGAACGTAATAAATAAAAGCGAAATACGCTGAAACAATCAATACACAAATTGCCGGAATAATTATAAAAATTCTTTTCATACGATTTTAATTTAAAGATTGATTTTCGTCTGTATTTGAAGCTCTTGCAATAATATTTTCCGGAAGCGACTTTTTAGCCTTTGCTCCCATTTTCTTCAGTCTTTCTACGCTTGAAATTAAATTTCCTTTGCCATCAACCAATTTATTCATGGCGTTTTCGTATTCGGTTTTTGTGTCCTTAATTTTATTTCCAATTCTGACCAAATCCATTACAAAACCTTCAAATTTATCATATAATGCTCCGGCTTGTCTGGCAATTTCAAAAGCATTTTCCTGCTGTTTCTGATTGCTCCACATACTGTCAATTGTTCTTAAAGTCGCTAATAATGTCGTTGGCGTAACAATAACAATATTGCGGTCAAAGGCTTTATTATATAAGGTCGAATCTTCGTTTAGCGCAATGGCAAAAGCGGGTTCTATCGGGATAAAAAGCAAAACAAAATCAGGACTTTCTATCTGATATAAATCATGGTAATTTTTACTTCCGAGTTGTTCGACGTGTCTTTTAATAGACAATACATGTTCTTTTAGAAAATCAATTTTAAGGATTTCAGATTCTTCGTTGATCCATCTTTCATAAGCAACAAGAGAAACTTTAGAATCGACAATCATCTTTTTACCGTCCGGCAAATTGATTACGACATCGGGGAAAACCCTGTTCCCATCGGTATTTGTAAAACTTTGCTGCACTTCATATTCACGTCCTTTTTCTAAACCTGATTTTTCTAAAACGCGTTCCAAAACCAGTTCTCCCCAATTTCCCTGTATTTTACTATCGCCTTTTAAAGCTTTCGTCAAGTTTAGCGTCTCTTTGCTCATTTGAGCGTTCATTTCGCTTAAGCCTAAAATTTGTTGGCGTAGAGCGGCGTGATAATCAATACTTTCTTTATGTGTTTGTTCTACTTTTTGTTCAAAACCCTGAATTTTATTCTGCAAAGGCAGCAAGATATTTTTCATGTTTTCGCTATTTTGTTCGGTGAATTTAGCTGATTTTTCTTCAAGGATTTTATTAGCCAGATTTTCGAATTCTTTGGTAAATTTTTCCTGTAATTCAGAGATTTCATTTTTTTGTTCTTTATGGCGTTCCCATAAATTTTCAAAATCGACTTCTTTTTTAGAAAGCTGAATGGCAAGACTGTCTTTTTCTGTTCGGATATTTTCTTTTTCTGAATTTGTAAATTGAAGCTGTTTTTCGAAATTTCTTCTTTCGTTTTCAAATTGCTCTTTCTGCAATTGCAATTGATTCAGATTCGCATTTAATCTTTCTTCCAAACCTACTTTTTCTGATTGAAACCTAGCCGAAAACAACATTTTTCCTAAGTAAATCCCTAAGAATAATGCAACAACAAAAGCCAATAAAACAGGAAGAAAGTCAATCATAACTAAGTTTATTTTTAAGTAAAAGTACGCAATAATACGTAGTCGTTAATTTTTAAAACCAAAATTTCACGAATTATTGCCATTTCTAAAATAAACAAACATTCTGAAAAAATTCAATTAAAAAATATTTTATACGCAACCATTCTATAAAAAGCACATCTACAAAATATAACCTAATTAAAATATCATGAAAAAATTAATGCTGAGCTTATTTATAGCTTTTGGATTCAGCGCCTGCTCGCTTGGCGGTGAAGATTTGAATGTAGATTGCGGAACGAATACCACACTTTCTTTTACAGGATTTCCTCTATTATGTAATTATGCCGTTAAAAGTTTACCTAATAATCCGGCTGCAGTTGTAGCTGGTTCTCAAGAAAAAATGGACTATTATTTTACGAAACACGCAAATACGTGTCCAAATGCAAGTGATCCAAATATCGATTTTACTAAAAACATGTTAGTTGGCATTTTTGCAGGAGTAAAACCAACTAGCGGATATACGATCAAGATTACTTCGATTGTTCAAAATAATTGCGAAGTTTTAATCAATTATTACGAAAAAGCGCCACTTCCTGGTGAGCCAACAACAAATTCGCCAACATATCCGTCTGATTTTATTTTAATTCCGTTTACTCCAAAACCAATCCTTTTTAACAGAACTACAGAAAGTCCGGATAATATCGTGATTGGAAGTTTTTTCAGCGAATGTACGGGTTCTGATTGTCAAAAATTCTACCAGATTAACGACTTCAACATTATGAAATTCCAAAATGTAGTGAACGGAAGTTATGATTTTGGTCAATATAAATATACTGCAACAGCAAAAAGAGGCGATTATACTTTATTCCTGAAAAATGTTCCTACAGAAATTTTAAACCTAAAAGGACAAACCAAAACGTATGGTTCTCCGGATTCAGCTGATCAGGGTGGTATTTATTTTGAACTGCGCCAAGGCATAACGGTTACCAAAATATATATTGATAACAACGATACTCAAGATCAAAGTGCTGAAGTAAAAGCATTCAAAAAAGCGATTAAAGACAAAATTACAAGCTTAAACTAATTGAATCATGAAAAAGCATTTTTTATTTTTTATTGTATTTTGCCTTTTCTCAACAGTTTATTCATTTGAGGCAACAGGTGTAACTTCGGGATCGATAGTGAATACTTGGATCTGGGAAAAATCTATTGGCGGAGCAAGTAATCCGTATACCTCAACTCCTAAAACTATTGGGTTTAATAAAAAGGTAATTTTTACTCCTGAAGGACGCGTTATCACGTATAAAAATGATGTGGAAATTAGAAATAGTACGTATAAAATAGAAAAAGGCATTGGTTTTTTTGATCAGTCAGAACATGATTTAATTACGTTTGAAGGCAAAACTTACATCATAGAAAACCTTGACAATCAAAACCTAACGATTGTAAGTAACAGCCAGGACGCAACTCGCACTATTTATAAAAGATAGTTTTATAAGCTTATAAACGCTATTTTTGCAAAACCAAATTTAACCACTTTTTGAAAGACGATTTAGAAAAATATATCAGGCAATGCATGAAAAATGACAGGGCTGGACAACTGAAGATATATCAGTTGTTCTCTCCTGTCTTGTATGGTATTTGCCTAAAATATATGAAAAATGAAGACGATGCCAAAGATGTTTTTCAAGAAGCATTTGTCATTGTTTTTCAAAAAATAAGCCAATACAAATTTGAAGGAAGTTTTGAGGGCTGGCTAAAACGTATTTTCATTAATAAACTAATCGAGACTTTAAATAAGAAGAAAAAGGAAAGTTTCTTTCTCGATGTTTTTGATCCTGATACTGATTTTATTGAAGAAGAGGAATTAGATATTATCCCAATAGAACAAGAAAAATTGTTAGAGTATATTCGGGATTTACCTGATCAATACCGGACGGTTTTTAACTTGTATGTTTTTGAAAAAATGAAACACAAAGAAATCGCCGAATTATTAAAGATTTCAGAAGGAACATCAAAATCAAATTTAAACAGGGCCAAGGGGATTTTGCAAAAAAGAATTTTGAGCATAAAAAATTTTAAAACAGCATGAAGAAACAAAATATAGAAGATATTTTTTCATCAATGGAAAACTTTTCAAGTGTTCCGCCGCCAGAATTATGGGGGCAAATTGAGGAAAAATTAGACAAACCTAAAAAGAAGAAAAGAGCAATTCTTTGGTGGTCGGCTGCAGCATGTCTATTATTAGGCTTGTTGCTCCCTTCTGTTTTACATTTTAATTCAGATTCTGGAATTAAGAATATAGATAATGGCTCAAAAGGAAATAATAATGTTGTTTTTGAAGAGAAAAAAAATGATGTAAATAAAAATAATTCAATCTCTACAGAAGGAAATGGTATTGAAGGAAAATCAGATCGTAATACAGAAGTTTCAACAACAAATAACACTGAAAATAATTTAAATAATTCGAAAGAAGATCAAAATCCAGAAACTGCAGTTGCTCATGCGGATTCTAATAATGATGCTTCAAATAATGCTTCAGATCAAAAATTAAATATTGAAAAAAGAAACATCAATAAAAGTGTAGCCGAAAAAACAATTTCTTCTGAAAAAGAAAATCAAAATAATCCGGATTCAAAATATCAAATATCAAATTCCACAAAAAGAAATGCAAATCAGGCTGTAGCCGAAAAAACATTTACAACCGGAACTGGAAATCAATTTAATTCGGCTTCAAAAAATAAAATGCCAAATTCCGCAAAAAGAAATGCAAATCAGGCTGTAGCCGAAAAAACATTTACAACCGGAACTGGAAAAGGAGATCCATTGAATTCATTATCAAAAAATCAAAAATTAAATACGGACAAAAAAACTGCAGATAAAATTTTAGCCGAGAAAACATTCAGTTCCGGTAAAACAAACGGTTTTAATTCTGGTTCAAAAAACAAACTGTCGAATTCTATTTTTGAAGATAAACTAACTTCAAACAATAAAAACAATAATGGTCTTGCTTTTAATCCTGCAAACTCAGGCGTAAATAACAATCAGAAATCTTTTGCTGAAAATAAAACGAAGCAAAAAAACGAAAGTATTTTATTTGATAAATCAATTGCCAGCGCTCAAAATAACAGTTCAAAATCTAATAACGCTTTAAGCAAAAAAGATTCTGTTCAACTGGCAGAACTTCAAAATTTAGAAAAAGGTATTGCTGATAATAAAGAAGTTAAAAAAGAAAAAGAAACTAAACCTCTTTCTAATGCCGAAAAATGGGATCTTGCTGTTTTTGCCGGAGTTGCCAGTTCTGAAAATTACAAAAATGACAAAACGCTGGGCAATACAAACGATTCTAAACAAGGTACTACTTATGGTGTAAAAACAAAATATAAGATTAATAAAAAATGGGCTGTAGGTTCTGGTTTTAAAATTAATGAATTAGGTCAAAGTGTTGCTAATGTATCTTATATCAATTCAAAAGTTGGTACTTCAGCATCTTTAAGCCCAAGTGATTATTTTAATCAAAATGAAACTACAGCTGCGCCAAAAATAATTAATAATTCTAATTATGTATTTGTTTCAAATAGTACTATAAATGCCATAAAAAGCAATGATATACAAAGTGATAATGTACAAACTGGAAATTTAGATCAAAGTTTAAGATATCTTGAGATGCCTTTGGAGGTTTCGTATGCTGTATTTACTAAAAACAAAGCCAGTATCAGTTTAAACACCGGTGGTTTTGTGGGTAAATTAATTTCGAACAATGCGGCTTTGGACGGAAATGCGATAGGTCAGAATCTGAATGCCAATGATTTTGTATACGGTTCAACCTTAAGCAGTACGGTTCAATACAAAATTTACAAAAAAACAAATATTTTTGCAGAACCCACAATAAATTACTATATTAACCCCTTGAATAATCAATCTTTTAACCAATTCCAATGGGGATTGAATTTTGGATTGAATGTTTCATTTTAAAAAAAAATATTAACTATTAAACCCAAACCTACGTAACCCCCTAAACCTACATAATTTTGAAAACAAGCCTCAAAGCAAACTTTCTCAAAATGATAATCAAAAACCATTGGTCAAATCAAAAGTCCTTCCCCAAAGACCTGATACTTGCCAAGGAATTAGTTTATGATTGTTATGATTTTGATTGTACGCAGCCAAAAGCAGATCCTGAAAGCGCCGAATACGGTGGTCATGTTTTTTATTTAAATGAAAAACGTATCTTTTATCGTGAAGCTAAAATTACCCCAACAAAAATAGGTCAGTTTGTGACTTTATGGAAACGGAATATCTTTGGAATTATTGAACCATTTGATTCTTCAGACGATATTGATTTTGTAATCGTTAGTGTGAGAAAAGATGCTCAATTTGGACAATTTATATTTCCGAAAGCAATCTTATTAGAAAAAGAAATCTTCTCTACGAAAACTACAGAAGGAAAAAGAGCTACTCGTGTTTATCCGCCCTGGTATGAAACGACAAGTAAACAAGCTCAGAAAACCCAGGAATGGCAGTTAAATTATTTTTATGAAATAACGCCGGATGTAGATTTTGATGCTTTTGAAAATTTACTTTTTAATTAAATAAAAAAAGGCAGCTCTAATCAGGCTGCCTTTTTTCATATTATGCGATTTTATTTCTTTATAATCTTATCGCTAAAGATTACTTTATTATTTTCGGTAAGCGTATAAATATAAATACCCGATTGTAAATTATGTATTGGAATTACGGTTGTGTTTTTATCTTGTCCAACGTTAATTTCAACTGAATTGCCTACTAAATGACCGTTTAGATCATACAGTTTTAATTTCAAATTCCTGTTCTCCTCTGTTTTTACCACAATATTCAACTGATCTGTTACCGGATTTGGATATGTTCTAACACCATATTTATTTTTGTTTCCAAAATCAACCGTAGATAAATTATCAGGTTTCAATTCAAAACGGGCAATAACTGGTCCGTGATCTGAAGTTGTATTTGTATAGTTTGCGATATCTGTACGAGGATCATAAACCGCAATTGAATTTGGAATATATTGATCTGTTAATTCATTAGATATAACGATATGATCTAAAAATCCACCAGAACTTAAAAAGCTGTAAGCTCCAGCTTTACTAATCTCAAGCGTAAGTGTATTGTAATTAGTTTCATCTGTAACGATTGGCTCATATGACGAAGGATTTCCTGCAATAACAGATGCTTTTACATCATCATTAAAATCTCCTAAAATCATAAAGTTAGTACTTGGATAATGGGCATCTAAACTGTCTTTTAATACCTGAGCATCGTATTTACGCATATTATATCTCGAAATATCCGATCCGCTATTGGCTCGGGCATGAAGATCAATCAGGCTAATTTGTTTTTTAATTCCGCCAATATTGGTTTCTATATCTACTTTATATGGCAAACGTCCGGACGAGAAGAAACTTGCTCCATTTCCGCCAGGATAATTTGGCAAAGTTGCTGTTCCTGCACGAACATCATCATATAGTTTTTTAAACATTACACGCGTATTTTTTACTGTAGTGTTTTGTGTATTATAAAGAACAACTAATTTTTGAGGTGGGAAATTTGGATCCGGTGCTTCAAATGAATACGACCAGGATGTCGAAACTGACTTATCAAATGTTTTTCCGTTAATGTTTATTTTCTGAATTAAAGCATCCAAAGACGGATCATCAGATACTTCCTGAACCACATAAACATCAGCATTTAACTTGTTCATTACTTTGGCAACATTATCAATTTGCAAAGCATCATCAGTTGGACCAAATTCAACTCCGTCCGTTCCTTTTACATCGGTACCAAAAAATTCTAAATTATACGTTACAATATCAAAAGTATCTGCTTTTGGAATAGAAGAGCCGGTAAGAAACCCAATTTCTTTGTTTAATGAAGTTCCCGTTACTGTTATTTTTCCGGTAAGGCTTAATTCTTTTACAGTAGGAGCAAATCTTACGTAGACTATTTTTCCTGCAGCTGCATCAGCTTCGGTAACAATAATACTTGACTGATACGCAATATTATCTAAAGAAACCTGATAATGTGCAGGCGCAGTTAATGTAATATCATTATAACCCATTGCTTTAAAAACAAAAGACTGACTTGCAGATACGCTATTCTGACTTACATCTCCAAAATCTAAAATAGGATTTGATGCCACATAACCAACTTCATTAGTAATAGCAATATCATCTAACGACCATTCTGCAGCATTATTAGTTCCTCCTGCTGTAGTTTCGTAAACCCAAGCAATGTAGGTATGATCTGTTTTATAAGCACTTAAATCTATAAATTGAGATTGCACATAAGTTCCCGTTGTTGTTGGAAAATTACCGTTTATCGCTGTCCAGGTTGCTGTTTCCGGACTGCTTTTACCATCATAATCTGTAGAAACCAATAGTTTTAATTCTGATCCTGCATAAAATTTACGTGAATAGAAAGACAATAATGGCAATTGCGTAAAATTATTCAAACGTAATCGTGGCGAAACCAACCAGTCTTTACTGGCTCCGGTGTCAGAAAAGCCATTCATTAAAACAGCTCCAGTTCCTGAATTTACATTTCTTGTAACAGCTGTATATCCCCATTTATTTAGTGTCCCGGCTACATTATATTGTGTCCAGCCACTATTTGTCAGAACATTTGCATCGTTAAAACCTTGTGTATACGGGTTGATTCCTATTCCTGATACCGTAACAATTTTAGTCGTTGCACCAGTTGATTCATGCTTTATTTCACCTGAAAAATTACCAATTGCAGATGGTATAAAACGTACATAAACAGTTTGGGCTGTGGCAAGTTCAGCAGCTGTAAATGTTATAGAAGATGCAAAAGCAGTATTATCCTTAGATACCGTAAAATTTGTCAAAGAAGAAGTCACCACAACATTATCTGTAAGATTAGAAGCCTGAATTTGGTAACTCAAACTTTCTGAGTTATAAGCTGCTTCAGAAAATCCTAAATAAAGTGAAGAAACTGTTGTTGAAACTGAAGGAACTACGACACTCGAAGTTGTAACATCGGTTTTAGTAACATTCGTTTGTATATTTCCATTAAGATCTTCGGAAACAGAGAAAACTGAATATGCTGTATTTAAAATCAGTCCTGTAAAACTTTTTACATACACCTGAGATATATCGGTAACATCCAGAAATCCTGATTGTAAAGCTGCAGTATCATTGGCATCAAGACCTGCTTTTACCTGAGCAGACGTTGGTGTTGCACTTCCTGAAGGCAATAAAACGTAATATGTTTTTGCAGGTTCGTTTAGTTTATTAGAAAAGTCAAAACCATTTGACGCAATATTATCTGCTTTTGGATATCCGGTTTCGCTAATTGGAGCCTGAATATCGCTTCTAATATCGATATTATCAATTGCAAATGACGGACGTGAACCTGCACCTGAAATTTGTCTTGAAATCCAACGAATTTGAACAACCGGCTGATTCTCGCATTCTGCAGGCAATGTAACCTTTATTGTTTTTGAATTTTGAGGAGTTGTAACAGCAGTTATTTGTTTTACATCATTATTTGAATAAGCGGTTGGCAATAATGAAACAAAAGCAGCAGTAGTCCCTACTCTATATTGCAAAACCATTTCATTAATACGCGTATTAGTCGTAGTTGGCGGTACATCATACGGATTACGAATTGTCATGGCATCATATTGAACCTGAATTGCAGTTTGTCCTAATGTTGCAAATGCAAAACCTATGGTCAAATCAAGAGATCCAGTATTTAAAAAACCAATTTTTCCATCATAATTATGAAAATTACCACTATTCGTAGCAGCTGTACTACTTGCTACTAAAGGTCTGTCCGCAACTAATGTACCGCTTGTATTAAAAGTTGCTCCGGGTACTATACTTGCTGTCCAGCCTTGAAAACCTGCAGGATAGGTAGTTGAACTTGCCGCTAATGCATCAAAATTTTGTACATATGGCAAGGTTTGCGGCGCGGGTGCTGTCTGGGCAAAAAGATTTACCGAAAAGCAAAAAAAACTTAAAAAAGCCATTAGATGGCGTGCAAAGTAAATATTTTTCATATGATTATAAAATAGAGTTTTTAGAAATCAAATTTATAGTCTTTAAAGTTAAGAGAATATTGTAAAAACTTAAAATAATTGTAAGATTATTTTTTAAATGCCGTAAGTTAAGTTAAATTAAACAGCTTTAGACTCGATTTTCGCTAAACATATAACACATTTAATATGAAATAAAAAAGAAAAAAAATGGCTGCCTGAATTCAGACAGCCGTTTTTAACTAGATGTTATTGCTATTTTTATCGATTGGATGAGATAATTTTATTCATCTAATTTCATGTTTCCGCGATCTTTATGACTTTCAGGATTAGAATTCGGATAACGATTTGGCGTAATATCTGAGTTTAGGTCCTTGTTTTCTACGGTTTTTTCTGCTTCTTCATCCGTAGTAACTCCGCGGTTTGCATTTGCGTTATTGGTTTGTGTTTTGCTTGAGACTTCTTTTATATCTTCATTCTCATTTCGTGCTCTATCAACAACTTCCTTATCACCGTCTTTATCTGCGACAACTTCTTTATTCAGTTTTGGTTCTTTCGATTCTGTATCGTGAGAAACATTTTTCCCTTTAGATTCATCTATATTTTTTTGAACTCCGTTTATCTTTTTCGTTCCTAAATTATTAGTTTCCATGATTGTATATTTTAGTATTAGTCTTATAATATTACGAATTCTAACGCAAAAAAATAAAACCTTTAACATTGCTTTTGGTTTATTTAATGAGATAATTAGATAATGTGTCAATTAGATAATTAGATAATTTCATTGTTGCGTAAATTATCTAATAGACATCTTCCCTAATTGACACATTTGCTAATTGAAATTCTTCTAAACAAAACTATCTTTGCAGTCAAAAAAATACGGCATGCATCAACATTTCATTCTTTTTAAACCTTATGGTTATTTAAGCCAATTTATATATGAATTAAAAAGGAAGAAAAAGCTTTTGGGAGAATTATACCATTTCCCCGAAGGCACAATGGCTATTGGCCGATTAGACGAAGATTCTGAAGGATTGCTTTTACTCACAACCGACGGAAAAGTAAGCGAACAAATAAGAAGCAAGAAAGTCGATAAAGAATATTACGTTCAGGTCGATGGCGTTATTACACCGGAAGCGATTGAACAATTACAAAACGGTGTTGAAATTGGTTTTGATGGCGGAAAATACATAACCAAACCTTGCTCTGCTTTTATTGTAACTGAAATTCCTGATTTTGGACCAAGAGCAAAAAAGATACGGGACGAACGTCACGGACCAACTTCATGGGCATCGATAACTGTAAATGAAGGAAAGTTTCGCCAGGTCAGAAAAATGACTGCCGCTGTTGGTTTTCCTACTTTGAGATTAGTCCGCGTGCGAATAGGAAATGTATATTTGCAGGACTTAAAAGCCGGAGAAGTTCTTGAAGTCTCTGATTTTAAATTAGAAAATTAATTAGATAATGTGTCAATTGAGAATTAGATAATTTTTGAAACTTATAACTCATAACTTATAACTCTTAATTCATAACTTATAACTTATAACTCAAAAAAATAATGCTAAACGTTGTTCTTGTAGAACCTGAAATCCCGAATAATACTGGAAATATTGGAAGATTATGTGTAGGAACTGAAAGTAGATTACACTTAATTCATCCTTTTGGATTTGTGATTAATGATAAAAATCTAAAACGTTCCGGATTGGATTATTGGGTTCATCTTGACGTTACCGAATATCAAAATATAGAAGAATGGATTGAGCAGATTCCAGATCAATCGCGTGTTTTTTTAATGAGCTCTCATGCCGAAAAATCATATCTGGAAACGGATTTTCAGGATGGAGACTGGTTGGTTTTCGGAAAAGAAAGTGTTGGTTTGAGCAAAGAAGTTTTGGCTCGTTTCGAAAATCATTTAACAATTCCGATGTCTAAATTAATTCGCAGTTTTAATATCGCGAATTCTGTGGCTTTTGTGGTTGGTGAAGCGAAGAGACAAATTGGGCTGAGAAAAGTTTAATCGTTTATTTGTATAGATGTTTAATCGAAACTTAGCGAACGATTTCCTGCAAGGTTTTTTCAACCTTGTAGGTATAAATCAGATTTATTTTAGAACTATTTTTTTTTTATTTTAAGCTTAACAATACCTACAATACTGCTTAAGTAATCACAAACTTCCCTTTTTCAGCGTCAAAAACAATATGTTCATCTTTGAATAAAGCTGCAAAACTTCCTTTTGAAATTAAATTGCAAGGTTCATCCTGAACAATAAATTCTGGAGTCATAATAATCATTTCGTCGCTTAATTGTATTGCCAGATCGATATCGTGTGTGGAGAATAAAATACATTTCTGAGTTTCTTGCGTTAATTTTTTCAACAATTTAAAAAGAGAAACTTTGTGCAGTAAATCAAGATGTGTCGTTGGTTCATCCAGAATAATCAAGGGCGTATCCTGCGCTAAAGCCCTTGCAATAAGAACTTTTTGTAATTGTCCGTCGCTAATTTCGTAATGCTTCTTTTTAGCCAAATGTTCTATTTGCGTAAGTGCTAATGCTTCCTGAACTTTCTCGATATCAGTTTGGGTTAAAGTCCCTATCCAATTGGTATACGGCTGACGACCCAGCGCCACTAATTCAAAAACAGAAAGATTACTTGGCGGTAAATTTTCGGTTAAAACCAAACTTAAATTCTGAGCTAAATCCAGAGGTTTATAAGTATTTATATTTTTATCATTTAGGAAAACAGTTCCTGATAAAGGCTGCTGAATTCCTGTAATAGTTCTTAGTAAAGTTGATTTCCCAATTCCGTTTGCCCCAATTAAAGCAATGAGTTTTCCTGAATCAAAATTCAAATTTAGATTCTCAGCAATAGTCACAGTTGCTTTCTTGGACTTATAGCCAATACTTAAATTTGAAGTTGATAGGATTGTATTCATCTTTTAAGGTTCTGAGTTGCTAAGATTCTAAGTCTCTAAGTTTTCTTCTACAGATTAATATGATTTAAAATAATCTGTGATAATTCGTTTAATCTGTAAAATCTGTGGGCAATCATGTTTACTGAAAATTTCTTTTTCGCATTAGCAAATAAACCACAACCGGCGCACCAATTAAAGATGTAATCGCATTGATTGGCAACGTAGTTTCTAACCCCGGCATTTGCGAAGCGATATCGCAAAACAACATAATAATTCCACCATAAAAAAACGTACTCCAATATAAAACCGCATGATTACTCGTCTGAAAAGTGAGCTTTGCAATATGCGGAACTGCCAAACCAATAAAAGCAATCGGACCGGCAAAAGCTGTTATACTTCCTGCCAGAATACTTGTTGCAAAAATGATAATCAATCGGGCTCTTTTATAATTCAATCCCATGCTTTTAGCGTAATTTTCGCCTAAAAGCAAAGCATTTAAAGGTTTAATACTACTGGCACTTAAAAGCAAACCCACACCAACACAAACTGCCAGAATCGAAATAGAAGTCCAGGAAAGATTTCCAAGACTTCCTAATGACCAAAAAGTAAATTTCTGCAATTGTTCAGCCGAACTAAAATAAGTCAAAACTCCAACAATGGCGCTGGTAAAACTGGCAAACATAAGTCCGACAATTAAAATTGCCATTGTATTTCTTAATTTTTGTGCTACTACTAAAACCAGCATTAAAACCGAAATACTTCCTAATGTTGACGCTAATACAATTCCGTATGGTGATAATAAAACCGGCGTTAAAAAAGTTGGCAATAAACCTGCACCTAAAATTACAATTGCAACGGCCAGAATTGCTCCGGAACTTAATCCTAAAACATCTGGTCCTGCTAATGGATTTCTAAATAAAGTCTGCATTAATAAACCACTTACCGATAATCCCACGCCAACCAAAAACGCAGTAATAGCTTTTGGCAAACGATAGTTAATAATGATATATTCCCACGTTGATTTGCTCGCCTGACCGCCAGTCATACTGGTATAAACTTCTTTGAACGGAATCGTAACAGAACCCAGACTAATGTCCAGAAAAAACATAAACAAAAGTGCCAGACCAAGTACGGAAAACAGAATTATATTTCGCTTTTTATTTACCAATTGATCCTTAATTTAATTTAGATGCAAAAGTAAATTCATAGCTTGGCAATAAATCAGGATGAAAAATCTTGATATAATCTTTTAAAACTAAATCCGGGCGACTTGGCGCTGATTCATAATAAACGGTTCCGCCTGTTGCGCCAAATTTGCCTTCGAAAGTATATACATTTTTATTTTTGAAAGCATCAAATTGCGTATAATGCGGGTTGCTTTTCCCGAATTCATCCAGGGTTTTGAAAGAACCTGAAGCAATCCAGAAATCAGCAGTTTTGGCTTTTACCAATATTTTTTCAAAAGATAAACCTTCACTTCCGGTTCCTTTTAAATCTGACCATAAATAATTTGCATGCGCGTCTTTCATAAATTGTGCAACCCAGCTATTTCCTTTGGCAACGTACCAAATATCTTCGTACATAGAACCGTATAAAACAGATGAAGTTGCCGGTTTATCAGCCACTAATTTTAGTGCCTGATTGTAGCTCAAAACAATTTTATCAAACAATTCCTTGGCTTTTTCTTCCTTTCCAAATAAAGCGCCGTAAAGTTTGATCCATTCTGCTTTTCCAAGAGGAGATTGTTCCATCCAATCGGCCTGAACGAAAACATTCAAGCCGCTTTTTTTCAAATTATCAAGCGTCGGATTGTTATTGTCAACTCCAAAAGTTACAATCAGATCCGGAGATAATTCTATTAATTGTTCGATGTTTAATTTTTCATTTTGTCCAACATTTTTAACAGCACCTTTATCAATTAAGGCTCTTGTTTTTTCTGATGAAACATAGTCTGTATGCGGAAAACCAACCAATTTATCTTCAACTTCCAACATTTCTAAAAACGGAATATTGGTTGTCGACGTTACAACAACAGATTCTAAAGGAACTTTTATTGCAGTATATTTTTGTAAACTATCCGGAACTTTTGCTTCTTTTTCTTTTAAAACATACGTGAATTTTGCATTCGCATTCGGCCAGGGTTCTGTAACCGTTACAACCGAATAGCCTTCATATTTTAGGATAGAAAGTCCAGATGCATATTCGATACTATTTTTTGCAGCTTCAGATTTTGCAACAACTTCATTTTCATTCTTTTTACATCCGATAAGAATAAAAAAAGATAAAATAAAAATCGATTTGGGTAATAAATGTTTCATATGTAGGTTATATTATTTTGGAATATCTTTTGTTGTTATTCGTTCCTGGCTTGGATTTTGAGCCATTATAATTTCATAATTACGTTTTCGATAGTGACAAAGGTAACGCAATTTCTATTTTTTTTGTTTACCTTTATTCTTACAAAAACCACAAATCTATTTTAACCTATATGAATACCACAAAAACCAAAATTTGCTCTACTTGCGATTCTTCTTTTAACTGCGGAGATATTTCTTTTGAAAACAAATGTTGGTGTAACGACTTCCCTCCTATTTTTAATCTTTCAGAAGGAGGCGATTGTCTTTGTCCGTCTTGCTTTAAAGAAGCTTGCGAAGACAAAATTGATGCTTATCTGGAAACAATGACTCCCCAAAAAGCGCTTAACAATAAAGCTATATCTTTGCCAAAACAAGAAAAACTGATTGAAGGAATTGATTATTATATCGAAAACGGAAATTATGTTTTTAAAACCTGGTTTCATCTAAAAAGAGGAACTTGCTGCGGAAATGGCTGCAGACATTGCCCATACTAATTGTTAATTATAAATTGTTAGTTGTTAATTATGAAAAATAATATTGTAAAAGATAAAAGTTTTGACTTTGCTATTCGAATAGTCAAACTATATCAATATTTATGTACTGAAAAGAAAGAATTTACACTTTCAAAACAACTACTACGATCTGGAACAAGTATTGGAGCAATGATTCGGGAAGCAGAACATGCTGAAAGTAAAATGATTTTGTTCATAAATTTGCGATTGCTCAAAAAGAAGCTAATGAATCTGTTTATTGGTTAGAATTATTAAAAGCAACCGATTATTTAAATGAAAAAGAGTTTCAAAATATCAGTAATGATGCAATTACAATATTAAAACTTATCACGAGTATTATTAAAACTACTAAAAGTCAAATCATTTCTAAACAACCAATCCTTAAAATTAACAACTAACAATTTACAATTAATAATTAAAAATGATTTACTTAATTACCGGTGGCGAGCGATCAGGAAAAAGCAGTTATGCCCAAAATTTAGCCTTACAACTTTCAGGATCACCAATTTATGTGGCAACTGCCAGAAAATGGGATGCCGATTTCCAGAATAGAATTGATCGCCATCAGCAGGAACGCGATGAACGCTGGACGAATATTGAAGAGGAAAAATATTTAAGTAAAATTGATTTTTCCGAAAAAATAGCGTTGATTGATTGTGTTACACTTTGGCTTACCAACTTTTTTACAGATCATAAATATGATGTTACTTTAAGTTTGGAAGAAGCGAAAAAAGAGTTTCTTTCGATTGCCAATCAGGAAAATGCAACTTTGATTATTGTAACAAATGAAATTGGAATGGGCGTTCATGCCGAAACTCATATTGGCAGAAAATTTACCGAATTGCAAGGCTGGATGAATCAATTTTTGGCTTCAAATGCTAATGAAGTTGTATTGATGGTTTCCGGAATTCCGGTTAAGATCAAAGGTTAACAATTCCAAGATCAATATCAATCGCAATAAAAATTCCAAATTTTTAAATTCCAAATTCCAAGGCTATACTTTACCTTTACTTAAAATATTAAATTTCAAATTGAATTGATTTTACAATTGATATTGATTTGGAATTTAAAAAATTGGGATTTAAAATGAGCTACCTGGATGATATTTTAAAATCACGTCGCGATACCCGACATTTTACAACCGATGAGGTTCCTGATGAGGTAATTAAAAAAGCTTTGCAGGCCGGACATTGGGCGCCATCTGTTGGTTTGACTGACGCTACAAGGTATTTTATCATCAAATCTACTGAAGTTAAAAGTGCGATTAAAAATTTGTTTTTGGATTATAATAAAAAAGCTGAATCGCTAACGGATAATCCGGAGCAAAAAGAACATTATAAATCGCTGAAACTGGAAGCAATTGAAGAAGCGCCAATTGGACTTATTATTGCCTACGATCGATCTGTTCTGAATCAATTTACGATTGGAACTGTTGGCAGTAATGAAGCGGTAAAATTTAGTTCGGTTTGTGCGGCGCAAAATATTTGGCTTTCGCTTACAGAACAAGGCTACGGAATGGGCTGGGTTTCGATTTTGAATTATTACCAATTCAAAAAAACCCTTGATTTACCGGAAAATATCGAACCTTTGGGTTATTTCTGTATCGGAAAACCTGCCACAAATTACGACAATCAGCCTATGTTGCAACAGCTGAATTGGAAACAAAAATCGGAATCGCCTGTTTGTACAGAAATTAAACATATTACTGAAAATTCTATTTCTGATTTCGTTTTAAAATCTCAAACTGAAGTTGAAAACAAAACTGATTTCAGTACACTTTTACAAGAAAAAATAGATTCTAAAACCAAACCAATTGGCGCTTTGGGAACTCTGGAAACTTTGGCTTTTCAGATGGCGACAGTTTTTGAAACTTTAAATCCTAAAATCATAAACCCTAATATTGTGGTTTTTGCAGCGGATCACGGTATTGCGAATCACGGCGTTAGCGCTTACCCACAAGATGTTACCCGACAAATGGTTGGTAATTTTCTGGAAGGCGGTGCTGCGATAAATGTATTTTGCAATCAGAACAATATTAAATTATCAATTGTTGATGCTGGCGTAAATTATGATTTTCCAACGAATGCAAATTTAATTCATGCTAAAATTGCAAAAGGAACTCAATCCTTTTTGCATATTCCCGCAATGAGCGAAACCGAATTGCAATTGTGTTTTGAAAAAGGAAAATCTATCGTTGAAAATATTGCAAAAACGGGTTGTAATTGTATCGGTTTTGGCGAAATGGGAATTGGAAATACGTCTACAGCTTCAGTATTAATGAGTCTTTTAACTGGTTTTTCTATTGAAGAATGTGTGGGAAAAGGAACTGGTGTTGAAGATGAAAAATTGATTCAGAAACAAAATATTCTTAAAAATGCCATTCATAATTATTCCGGTCAAGCCGAATTAATGCAGCAGCTCGCTTATTTTGGAGGTTTTGAAATCATACAAATAGCAAGCGGAATGTTAACGGCTTTCGAAAATAAAATCCTAATTCTTGTCGATGGTTTTATTTGCAGTGTCGCTTTTTTAATTGCGTCGAAAATAAATCCTAATATTAGAAAAAATGCTGTTTTTTGTCATTGCTCTGCTGAAAAAGCACATCAAAAATTGCTTGATTATTTAGGGGCAAAACCAATTTTAAATCTGGATTTGCGTTTAGGTGAAGGAACGGGTTGTGCAATTGCTTTTCCTATTTTAAAATCGGCAGAAGCTTTTTTGAATGAAATGGCGAGTTTTGAAAGTGCGGGAGTTAGCAGGAAGTAGTTTTATAAAATTATTATATGTCATTAGTAAAAGTTTACATACATTTTGTTTGGAGTACAAAAAACAGATTTCCATTCTTAAATTCTATTGAATTACGTCAAAAAGTTTGGAATCATATAAAAGAAAATGCTAAAGAAAAAGGAATATACCTTGATTTTATTAATGGCTATTCGGATCATTGTCATTGTATTGTTTCTTTAGGAATAGATCAAAATATACAAAAGATTATGCAATTAATTAAAGGGGAATCTTCTTTTTGGATTAATAAAAATAAATTGACTAAAGAGAAATTTGAATGGCAAGATGAATATTTTGCAGTTTCAATTTCAGAATCTATGATTGACAAAGTGAGAGATTATATAAAAAATCAAGAAATTCATCACAAGAAAAAAACGTTTCAGGATGAATATGATGAAATTATTAGCAAATTTGGGTTTCAAAAAATATTGAATAAATAGAATTTGGCTAAAGCCAATTGATAATACAAATTTGTAACCTCCAGATAAATCTGGAGGCTATTCAAGAAATAATTCCGCAAAAATGCAATTTCAAATTTGAATTATCAACATATTTATTTCAATCAAAATGTCAACAAATTCAAAACTATATAATTCATGCACAATCTCGAATTGAATAGCCCCCAGATTTATCTGGGGTATAAAATTTGCAGCGAAAATGGCTTTAGCCAAATAATATACATATCAAATTTCAATGAAAAAAGAACTACATATTTTCTTTACCTGTTTAATGTTTTACACCCGAATTCCTTGTCCAAAAAACATTGATCACAATTCTGATTATTTAAATAAAGCAACTCGTTATTTTCCTTTTATAGGATGGATTGTTGGAAGTATTTCTTTTTTAGCGTTCTATGTTTTTTCTCTTTTTCTATCAATAGAATCTGCCGTAATTATTGCTATTATTATTTCTATTCTGACCACCGGAGCTTTTCATGAAGATGGTTTTGCTGATGTTTGTGATGGTTTTGGCGGAGGCTGGACCAAAGAAAAAATCCTGATAATTATGAAAGATAGTGCAATTGGCGCTTATGGAGCAATTGGTTTGGTTTTGCTATTTCTTTTGAAATTCAAATTGCTTTCAGAATCTATTTCGCTTTTCACAAATAATGATTCTTATCTTTTTATTTTTCTTTTGTTTATTTCTGCTCATGCTTTGAGTCGTTTGGCGGCGATTTCAATCATTTTTACACACGAATATTCTCGTGATGACGCTTCAAGCAAAAGCAAGCCTATTGCAAAAAAGCATACCTGGAAAGAAATTTTTGGTTCCTTTTTCTTCGGATTAATTCCTTTGTTGGTATTCGCTTATTTTCATCATAAAATACTTTTTGCTTTAATTCCTGTTTTTATTACCCGATATTTTTTGGCTCGATATTTCCAAAAATGGATTGATGGTTATACAGGAGATTGTCTTGGTGCAACGCAGCAAGTTTGCGAAGTTATTTATTATTTAAGTATTCTTTTTATATGGAAATTTATCTAGTTCGCCACACTCAAACAAGCTGTGATAAAGGAATTTGTTACGGACAAACCGATGTGGATTTAGCAGAACCTTTTGAAAGTATTTTTGAAAATATCGTTTCACAATTACCTTCAGAAGCAGTTATATATTCCAGTACTTTGAAACGTTGCGTGCTTTTGGCAAAATTCATTCAGAAGAATATTAAAACTATTTCATATCAGGAAGATCCACGTTTGATGGAAATGAATTTTGGTGATTGGGAAATGAAAACATGGAATGAAATTGATCCCGAACAACTGAATCCGTGGATGGAAGATTTTGTAAACATTCAGGTTTCAAATGGAGAATCTTTTATCGATTTACACCATCGTGTTGAGCATTTTTTATCCAATGAAATTTCAAAAGAAACTTCAAATCCAATCATTATTGTAGCTCATGCCGGAGTTATCAGAAGCATCTTGTGTCATCATACTGCATTGCCTTTAAAAGATGCTTTTAACAATAAAGTTGACTTTGGCGAAGTCATAAAAATAACGACGTAAAGGTTGTTTTGTTTAAATTATAATTTAAAAAGTAAAACAAAAATTAGATAAATCGGTAATTTTAACTTTATCTTTGCACGAAATTAAGGTTGTGTTTCTAATTTTAGAAAACACATTAAAAGGGAATCAAGTGAATCGCAATTGCTAAAAATCTTGAGCTGTACCCGCAACTGTAAGCTTAGTTCTGAAAAGAATGCTTGTTGTTAACTCCAAACCACTGCTCGCCCACGCGAGTGGGAAGGTAAACAACAAGACGCAAGCCAGGAGACCTGCCTTTGTAACAAATATCGAACTCTCGGGAAAAAGAGTGTAGAAATTATGACATTAAAAAAACTTTTTGCTTTTTGCTTTTTTCTTATGTGCCAATTTATTTGCGCGCAGAATGACTCTATTACAAAACTAAAAGAAGTCTTGGTTTCTGATGCAAATCTTAAAAAATACTCCAATTCACAATCGGTTTTAAAGCTAAATGATTCTATTATCAATAAAAATGAAGCTTTACTTACGGATCTCTTAAACTTTAATTCGACTATTTATTTTAAAGAATACGGACGCGGGATGCTTTCGACAGTTGCTTTTAGAGGAACTACAGCATCGCAAACGGCCGTAATCTGGAACGGAATCAACATCAATTCGCAAATGAACGGAAGCACTGATTTTAATACGATTTCAGGTTCTGATTATAATTCTATAAGTATAAAAGCCGGTGGAGGAAGCGTACTTTATGGCAGCGGCGCTGTTGGAGGAACAGTTCATCTTAATAATGATTTGAGTTTTTACAAAAGGTTCGATAACTTTCTAAAACTGGATTACGGAAGTTTTAATACTATCGGTATCAATTTCAAAACCAATATTTCTAACGAAAAATGGAGCGCACAAATTGGTTTTTCTAAAAATAGTTCGACCAACGATTATAAATACATCAATAAATACAACTGGAAAGGTGAACAGCGTTGGAACCAAAATGGTCAATATGACGTCATTACGATGAGCGCGAATGTTGGTTATAAATTCGATGCAAAAAACAGCCTGAAATTATACAGCCAGACTTCTAATACAGATCGAAATACTTCATTAATATCCGAATCTGAAACGAAAACAAAATACATTAATGGTTTCAATAGAAATTTATTAGAATATGATGGTGATTTCGGCAAATTTACAACCAACTTAAAAGCTGCTTATATTTTTGAAAATTATCAATATTACGCTGATAATTCGCAAAACTTCTACACATTTGGAAAAACTGAAAGCCTTATTACTAAAGCCGATTTAGGATATCAGCTTTTTAAATCGACACAAATAAATGGTATTCTGGATTACAACCGAACAAAAGGTTACGGAAGTGGTTTTGGAGATCACGTTCGCGAAATTAGTTCGGCTGCCTTATTGGTAAAACAAGATATTTCGGCAGACTGGAAGAATGAGTTTGGCATTAGAAAAGAGTTTACAGACAATTATGAATCGCCTGTTTTATTTTCTTTAGGATCTTCTTATCAATTTAATACACTGTATAATTTGAAATTGAATGTGTCCCGAAATTTCAGAATTCCAACCTTTAATGATTTGTATTGGGAAGAAGGCGGGAATCCGGATTTAAAACCTGAAAGTTCGTATCAGGCAGAAATTGGAAACGTTTTTACCTTCAAAAACATTTCGCTTACACAAACCTTTTATTACATGAAAATAAAAGACTTATTGCAATGGATTCCCGGAAATAATGGCATTTGGTCACCCAAAAACACAGATAACGTAAATAGTTATGGCGCAGAAACTTTATTGAGCTGGAAAAAGCATTTTGGCAAAAATTATTTTGGTGCAAATGCTACTTACGCTTACACCGTTTCTCAAGATGAAGCAACTAAAAAACAACTCTTTTTTGTGCCTTTTAATAAAGTAACAGGATCGGTTTCTTATTCGAGAAATAATATTTCTGCTTATTATCAATTCTTGTATAATGGTTTTGTGTATACAAGATCAGACAATGACCCAAAAGAAATTATAAATGATTATACCGTTTCAAACATCGGAATTGATTATGATTTTAAATTCTTAGACTCTTTCAAACTTGGTTTTCAAGTCCTGAATCTCTTTAATGAAGATTATGAAAGCTTAGAAGACAGACCTATGCCGGGTCGCAATTTTAATATGTATTTAACCTTAAAATTTTAATATATGAAGTTTAGTAAATTGTTTTTAATAGCGCTTAGCGTTTCCTTATTTGTTTCATGTTCTAATGATGACAATGATTCGAATGAACCAAAAGGAGTTTATGACAATGGTGTTTTTATTTTAAATGAAGGAAGTGCAGGACAAGGTTCTGTTTCGTTCCTAAGTGATGACTTTACCACTTTTACCAAAGACGCTTACACAACGGCTAATGCTGGTGATTTGCTTGGGAAATATGCACAAAACATCTTTTTTGATGGAGACAATGCTTACATCATTGCTGGTGGTACAAACGTAATTAATGTAGTAAACAGATATACTTTTAAGTTAGTTGCTAAAATTGAAACCGGACTTAAAAACCCAAGATATGGTGTTACGTTAAACGGAAAAGCTTATGTTACTAATGCAAATACATATTCTTCTTCAACTAATCCAGCCGGAGATACTGACGATTATATTGCTGTAATTAATTTAGCGACTAATACTTTTGAATCTAAAATTGAACTGAATGCAACTGCTAACAGAATTCTTTTAGAAAACGGAAAATTATATATTACTGAGCCTTACAGCAGCGATAAATTATTGGTAGTAAACCCAGCTACAAAAGCATTAGAACCTGCAGTAACTGTAGGATATGGTGCTGATACTATGGAAGTAAAAGACGGTGTTTTATATACTTTAAGAGGTCCTTACGGAGACAGAAGTGAAATTGTAAAAGTAAAATTAGCAGATAAAACTACTTCTAAAATTACATTTCCTGAAAGTTTAGACGGAGCTGCATTTTTAGATATTTATGATAGTAAAATTTATTATACAGTAGGAAATTCAGTTTACGCAATAAGCACAACTGCAACTGCTGCATCAACAACTGCAATTGCAACTCCTTCTATTGGATATTTATACGGATTTGCTGTTAATAACGATCATATTTACATCGCTGATAGCGGAGATTTTAAAGCAGACAGTAAAGCTTATATCTACAGTTTAAGCGGAACTTTACAAAAAGAAATTGGCGTTGGTGTTGGACCAAACGGCTTTTACTTTAACGATTAGTTTTTTTATAATTAGAATTAGTTTTTGGATTTTTTGAAAAAAAGAGGCTTTCATTTCTGAAAGCCTCTTTTTTATTTTAATGTTTTAAAACTTCTAAGTTCTTTACGGAAGTTTTTCAAGATACATTTGATTTCTGATTCCGTTCATTGCTTTTGCATCCATAAACATTTTCAAAGTTTGTCCTCTGTCTTGTTGTATTTTTTTAGCCGTTGCTCCGGTTATTTTTGAAAGTGCAAGATTTAGTAATGGCTCTGACGGATCGCCTAAAACGCCCATGTTTGTAATATATTCCAATTGCTCATAAGTTGGTTTTAAACCATCTGTATATTCACCAAAATCAGCTGCATTTACAATTTTTAAAACCAAAGGCTGCATCGCATATTTATGATTTGGATTTACATTTACTTTTGCAAAAGTTGGGGAATCATATAAAGTAACAGAACCTACATTTTTACCCACAGTTGTTTCACCAACCTGAACAACAGAAATATATGGCGCTAATCCGTTTATAACCAATTCACTTGCAGAAGCTGTACCATCTGTAGTAATAATATAGACCTTACTTAAATTAAGGCTATTAATTGGCGCTCCTCCGTCAATTTTATCTACAAATCTATTATTAAGCGATTCTGCATCTTTACTTTCGTAATATTCGTTAATTTTCGAGTTCCATTTTTCTTTAGCAAAAATCTGATCTGTAAATTGACCTGTAATCATACTTGCCAAACGAGTTGCCGTTAGGATAGATCCTCCACCATTATATCTTAAATCTAAAACAAGATCTGTTACGCCTTGCGCTTTTAATTCGGCGAAAGCATTATTAAGCTGACCATCATAATTGGCGTAGAATCCGTTATACATCAAATAACCAATTTTATGACTTCCCGATGTAATTACTTTATTAATAAAAACTGGATTTTCATCTAAAGTTGTTTTAACCAAAGAAACTGTTTTTCCGTTAGGCGTAACCACAGTTCCGTTAAAAGATGCCATATTTAAGGTATAACTATCAGCACTTATAAGCGATTGATAATTTGAAACCGTAAGTTGTGTTCCGTTTATTCCTGTAAAAAGATCACCGCGTTTGATATCTTTTGTCGAAGCATCAGAATTTGGAATGATATAACGTACAAAGCCTACCAACTCTGTTGAACTTCCTGGTTTGTAACTCAGTCTAAAATCGACACCATCATTTTTTGTAGTTCCCTGAAGTTCTTGTTCTAAGACCGTATAATCGTCAACAATCCAGCTAAAACGGTCAATTGCCTGACCTTTTGGGAATTTGCTGATTGGTTTATTCAATAAATCCTGAAATAAATCTTCGGGATTTGAATATCCTCTTAAAAAAGAATTAATTCCTTCTTTACGATCATCAGCTAAGTTAGGCACATCGGCTTGCCATAAATAATATTGATTTAATCCTTCCCAGATAAAATTATTTACCTGCAAGTCAGCCGGAGCCGCAACATCATCCTGATCTTCACAAGATTGCAAAGAAAATGCAAGTAAAAAAAGCAGCAGTAAACTCTTTAAAATTGTTTTCATTATAGTGGTATCTATGAGTACTAACGTAAAAATAGTATCTTTAGTTTTAACAATGATTAATTTAAAGCACTTTTTTTTATTAAAATTCACATATTGCCTGTAACAAAAATAATAGTGTCTCGTCTTGACTATATAAGCGAACTATTAATGGTTTGTTTATAAAATGAAAATGAGCTTAAATTTATCGCTAACCCGATCGAAATATGCGAATTACATGAACCAGCCAAAAACCAAAAAATAACCACAGATGAACCAGATTGTGTTTATAGAATTAGTAAATCCTTTTAAAGACAAAGTTTTTCGTCTGGCAAAAAGATTGCTCACCAGTACTGAGGAAGCAGAAGATGCTACACAGGAAGTTATGGTGAAATTATGGAACAAAAAAGACAATTTAGACGCTTATAATAATATTGAAGCTGTTGCAATGACAATGACCAAAAATTATTGTCTGGACCAGTTAAAATCAAAAAGAGCCGGAAATCTAAAAATCGTTCATAATAATTTTACCGACAGAGAGCCTCAATTAGATAAAAAATTAGAAGACTCAGATAGTTTAGAATGGGTTGAAAAAATTATAAACCAGTTGCCTGAACAGCTGCAAATATTAATTCAGTTACGCGATGTTGAACAATATGAATTTGATGAAATTGCGAAAATTGTCAACATGAATGAAACCGCTATTCGGGTAGCCCTTTCGAGAGCGAGAAAAAAAATAAGAGAATCAATGGTTAATACACACAGTTATGGAATTAGATAAAATAGAATATATATTAGAAAAATACTTTCAGGGAGAAACTACTATTGCCGAAGAAAATGAATTAAAAACTTATTTTTCTTCATCGAATGTTGCGCAGCATTTAGAGCAATACAAACCAATGTTTGGTTATTTCTCTCAGGTAAAAGAACAAAAATCGACGCAGGAGATTCCACTCCCGAAGTCTCGGGACAAAAAACGAAATGTGGCGTGGTTATCAATTGCGGCTTCGGCTGTTCTTTTACTAGGAATTGGAACCTTTTATTTTGTGAGCCAAAAAACTACAACTCCGGTTGTAGCGCAATCAGAATTAGGAACCTATGATAATCCTGAAGAAGCGCTGAAAGCAACTCAAAAAGCTTTGGCATTATTATCAAACAATGTTAATGTAGGTATAGAAAGTGTACAATACATTAAAGAATACGAGCAATCAAAAAACAAAATTTTTAAACAATAATTAAAATTCAATCAAAAATGAAAAATTTCATCATAACACTAGTTTTCGCATTCGTTACACAAGCTTTTTATGCACAAGGCGTTTTTGACAAATTTGATGGTCAGGACGATGTAACATCTGTAATTGTAAACAAAAAAATGTTTGATTTAATGAGCAAGGTAAAAGCTGATGGTTCTGATAAAGAAACACAACAATACATTAATCTGATCAAAAAATTAGACTACTTAAAAGTATTTACAACCAAAAATCCTAAAATTGAAGCTGACATGAAAGCTTCTGCTGATAAATATGTTAAATCTGCCGGTTTAGAAGAATTAATGCGAGTAAACGATAGCGGAAGAAACGTAAGAATATCTGTAAAATCAGGTGCAACAGATTCACAAGTAAAAGAATTATTGATGTTTATTGACGGAGCTAAAGGCGACGAAACAGTTTTATTATCATTAACAGGTAATTTTGATATCAACGAAATTTCAGTTCTAACGGATAAAATGCAGCTTCCGGGTGGTTCTGATTTAAAAAAAGCCTCAAAAGGTAAAAAATAATATGAAAATCAGCGTCTTTACCTCAGCCCTTTTAGTATTACTAACTTTAGTAAGTTGTAATTCTGAACCTTCATTGCAGAAATATTTTGTAGAAAATACAGATAATAAAGATTTTATTGCGCTTGATCTTTCGCCTAATATTTTAAATTTAGAGAAAGCAAAACTATCCGCAGAGCAAAACGAAGCTTTAAAGTCATTTGACAAAATGAATATTTTAGCTTTTAAAGCGAACGCTAAAAACCAGGTACAATTTGAAACAGAAAGAGCAAAAATCAAAGCGATCCTGAAAGATCCAAAATACCAGCAATTAATGTCGTTTGGGTCCGGTAAAGACGGTGCATCTATAAGTTATGTTGGTACTGATGACAATATTAAAGAATTTGTAGTTTTTGCCAACAAAAAAGAAAACGGTTTTGCAGTCGTTCGCGTATTGGGTGAAAACATGAATCCAAATAACATTATGACTTTAATGTCAGTTTTGAAACAATCAAAAATTGACATGGAACAATTAAAGCCTTTGCAGCAATTGATTAACAACAAATAATATATCTTATTTTAAAACAAAAAAAGCTCCAATATGGAGCTTTTTTTATTTTACCCATTAAGAGGATTATACTGAACAAATATTTATATACCCTTTTGTAAAAGTGAACCTAATTTAATTACATTTGCTTATAACCAATAAGATTAATAAATTAAATAATATGGTACAAAAAACATCGAATGCCTTTATAGCGGCGTCTTGGGTAGCTCTTGGAGCAGGAATGGTTGGATATATTGTTGGACTTGCAAGAGCCGAAATGCTGTTGAATGAAAAAGGATATTACTTCACCGTTTTAATGTTTGGCCTTTTTGCGGTAGTTTCATTGCAAAAAAGTGTTAGGGACAGACTCGAAAAACTTCCGGTAACAGATATGTATTACGGAATTTGCTGGTTCGGAACGCTGTTATCAATTGTGTTACTAACAGTCGGACTTTGGAATGCAACTATTCTGCCAAGCGAAAAAGGTTTTTATGCATTTGCATTTTTATTAGCATTATTTGGTGCTATTTCGGTACAAAAAAACACTAGAGATAATATGTCGTTCTCTAATGAATAATATTTTAAGGACTATTAATAAAAATCAACTTCCAGATTAAACTAAAAAAGCTCCAATTTTCATTGGAGCTTTTTTTATATACAAATCTGAGTTATTATTTACTCAAATACATTTTTCTTCTGGAATATAATTCGTAGAATTGATCGTCTTTTAAGTCATCAATAAACAAGATGCTTTCTCCAGTTGATTTCATTTCTGGTCCTAATGCTTTATTTACATTGTGGAATTTACTGAAAGAGAAAACTGGTTGTTTAATCGCATAACCTTTCAATTGCGGATTAAAGTTGAAATCTGTTACTTTATTGTGTCCTAACATTACTTTTGTAGCATAGTTTACATAAGGTTCTCCGTATGCTTTTGCAATAAATGGTACTGTTCTCGAAGCTCTTGGATTTGCCTCAATAATGTAAACCGTATCATCTTTTATCGCAAACTGAATATTGATTAAACCTACTGTTTTCAGCGCTCTCGCAATTTTATGAGTATGATCTTTTATTTGCTGCATTACAAATTCTCCTAAGTTAAAAGGAGGCAATGTAGCATTACTATCTCCAGAGTGAACTCCGCAAGGTTCGATATGCTCCATGATTCCGATGATGTAAACATTTCCATCAGCATCACAAATTGCATCCGCTTCCGCTTCGATTGCTCCGGCTAAATAGTGATCAAGAAGTAATTTATTTCCTGGAATCGTTTTTAATAAATTGATAACGTGCTCTTCAAGTTCTTTTTTGTTGATTACAATTTTCATTCCCTGACCTCCTAATACATAAGAAGGACGAATCAATAACGGGAAGTCTAAAGTATCTGCAAGCGCAGAAGCTTCATCAGCAGTTTCAGCAATCCCGAATTGTGGAAAAGGGATATCCAATTCTCTCAACAAGTCTGAGAAACGTCCTCTGTCTTCTGCTAAATCTAGTGCATCAAAACTAGTTCCGATGATTTTTACGCCATATTTAGATAATTTTTCAGCCAGTTTCAAAGCTGTTTGTCCACCTAACTGAACAATAACACCTTCTGGTTTTTCATGCTGAATAATATCGTAAATATGTTCCCAGAAAACCGGTTCGAAGTATAATTTATCAGCCGTATCAAAATCAGTCGAAACTGTTTCAGGATTACAGTTAATCATGATCGTTTCGTAACCACATTCTTTTGCAGCCAAAACTCCGTGTACACAAGAATAATCAAACTCAATTCCTTGTCCAATTCTGTTTGGTCCGGAACCAAGAACAATGATTTTCTTTTTATCAGTAACAATACTTTCGTTATCTACATAACGCTCGCCGTTTGCTTTTTCAATTTCAGCTTCAAAAGTTGAATAGTAATAAGGTGTCTGCGCTTTAAACTCAGCAGCACAAGTATCAACCAGTTTAAATACACGGTTAATGTTTTGATCCATACGCAAAGTATGCACTTCACTTTCCAGACAATTCATCATGTGCGCGATTTGTCTGTCGGCAAAACCTTTTTGTTTCGCTTCAAGCAGCAATTCTTTAGGAAGATTATCGATTTTATAGTTCGAAATTTCTTTCTCTAAAGTATAAAGCTCTTCGTATTGTTTTAAGAACCACATATCGATTTTTGTGATTTCATGAATACGGCTCAACGGAATTCCCATTGCGATTGCATCATAAATTACAAAAACACGATCCCAACTTGCAAAAGTTAGTTTCTCGATAATTTGTTCGTAATTTTTATATCCTTTTCCGTCAGCACCTAACCCATTTCTTTTAATTTCAAGAGATTGAGTGGCTTTGTGTAATGCTTCCTGAAACGAACGTCCAATTCCCATTACCTCACCAACAGATTTCATCTGAAGTCCTAAAGTTCTGTCGGCACCTTCAAATTTATCGAAGTTCCAACGTGGTATTTTCACGATTACATAATCCAAAGTTGGTTCAAAAAGAGCCGAAGTCGATTTTGTAATCTGGTTTTGCAATTCATCTAAGTTGTATCCTAAAGCCAGTTTAGAAGCAATTTTCGCAATTGGATAACCTGTTGCTTTTGATGCTAATGCAGAAGAACGAGACACACGAGGATTAATCTCGATTGCTACAATATCTTCTTTTTCGTCTGGTGAAACTGCAAATTGTACGTTACAGCCTCCTGCAAAATTCCCGATACTACGCATCATTAAGATGGCATAGTCACGTAACTTTTGGAAAGTTGTATCAGATAATGTCATCGCTGGCGCAACTGTAATCGAATCTCCGGTATGAATTCCCATTGGGTCCATATTTTCGATCGAACAAATGATGACAACATTATCATTTTTATCTCTTAAAAGTTCTAACTCATATTCTTTCCAGCCCATTAAAGCTTTGTCAATCAAAACCTCATGAATTGGCGAAGCTTCAAGTCCGCGAGTTAAAAGCTCATCAAAGTCTTCTTTTTTATAAACAATTGCAGCTCCTGTTCCTCCAAGTGTAAACGAAGGACGAATTACAAGCGGGAAACCAAATTCCTGAGCAATTTCTTTTCCTTCTAAATAGGAAGTAGCCGTTTTTGCAGGTGCAGTTGGTACATTGATTCTTTCTAAAAGCTGTTTAAACTGCTCTCTGTCTTCTGTAATATTGATTGCGTTTACGTCAACTCCAATTAATCTTACTCCAAAATCCTGCCAGATTCCTTTTTCTTCAGCTTCCAAACATAAATTTAAAGCCGTTTGACCTCCCATTGTAGGCAAAACAGCATCAATTTGTGGATGTTCCTTTAGAATTTCAATAATCGATTTTGTAGTTAATGGTTTCAAATATACATGATCGGCCATTGTAGGGTCGGTCATAATTGTCGCTGGATTTGAGTTTATCAAGATAACTTCAATTCCTTCTTCACGAATAGAACGTGCAGATTGAGAACCTGCATAATCAAATTCGCAAGCTTGACCAATAACAATAGGTCCTGAACCTATTATTAAAACGGATTTTATTGATGTGTCTTTAGGCATTTTATTTGTATTGTGTAGTTATAAAGTACTTTAAAAAACATTCGTAGTGTATTCTAAACTAGAATGTTGAGATTTTTTTACCGACAAGGTATAAAAAAAGGCGATACTAAAAAAAGTAACGCCTTATTTATGTTTATACAAACATTATTTTTTGTGTCTAGGCTCGCTAGAAACAGTTAATTTATGTCTTCCTTTTGCTCTTCTACGCGCTAGAACTTTTCTTCCATTCGCAGAAGCCATTCTGTCCATAAATCCGTGCTTATTTCTTCTTTTTCTTTTCGATGGTTGAAATGTTCTTTTGCTCATTGCTTTGTATCTTTAAAATGGTGTCTAATATCTCTTTTCTGTTTTTGAATATCGTTATTCGAAAACCGAGTGCAAATATACAAAGACTTTTTTTTCTGGCAAGTACTTTAATAAAAATATTTTTAATTCATTTTACTATATTTGCAATCACAAATATACATCTATTATGTTTCACAAAAATATTAAACTTATTTTAGCCGGACTTCTTGTAGTTGCTGGCATTTGGCAATTTACCGAAAGTAATATCGGGAACGGAATCTTCCTTATTTTATTAACTGCAATTCCAATATTTCTTTACTTTAAAAATGAATTCATCCTTTTAGCTTTCCTTAAATTAAGAAAACAAGACTTTGAAGGCGCTAAAAAATGGCTGGCATACATCAAAAATCCAGAAGCTGCATTGGTAAGAAAACAACAAGGATACTTTAATTACCTTCACGGAATCATGTTATCTCAAACCAATATTAACCAGGCCGAGAAACATTTCAAAAAAGCGATCGAACTTGGACTATCAATGGATATGGATTTAGCCGTAGCAAAATTAAACCTTGCCGGAGTTGCCATGTCACGCCGCAGAAAACTTGAAGCGACTAATTTATTGAACGAAGCTAAGAAATTAGACAAACAAGGAATGCTGAAAGAGCAAATCACCATGATGAAAGATCAAATGAAGAAAATCTAGATTTACTTTAAATTCCAAATATTTTAAAATCCCAAATTCCAAATTAATGGTGTTTGGGATTTTTTTATTAGTTTTTGCGAGGAACGAAGCAATCTCATGAGGTAACCACAATAATTGTCATCCTGACGAAGGAAGGATCTCTATTAGTAGCTCGACAATACAGAAAACACTTTGCGTTAGTTTCTTGCTAAGATCCTTCCTCCGTCAGGATGACAAGATTGCGCGGAGTTACTATATACACACCTACCTTTAATCTTCCAATATAATCGAAGGCAAATTCTCATTCAGCCATTTATATTTATTGATAATCATGATATGAGTTCCTCCTTTTACGACAATGCAGCTTTTGATATATTTAATAGGAAATACTTCATCCTGATCGCCATGAATATGAATTACATTTTCATCGGTTTGATTTCTGTCCCATAAAATTACATTCTCAACTGCCCATTGCAAATATCGAATATCGCGCATTGCCAGGAATTTTTCATATAACTTTATACGCTTATTGATTTTTTCTCCAAACGAATATTTTGCTAAATTCTCAATATTCAAAATTAGCTTCATCGGAATCAGTTTATAAGCTCTTGTTGTTTTTCCGATTTTCATTCTTCTTGGAAATTCAGCATTGCTTCGTACACTCGAAATAATAATTACTTTTTGGGTTTCGATATGTTTCGCCATTTCCTGAACCAGAATTCCTCCAAAGGAAACTCCAATTAAAACCGGGTTTTGATGTTTGATATTTTTAGTAATGCGAAGTGCATAATCAGATAAAGATTCTTTTGGTTCCGGAATTTCCCATTCCAGCAAACACATTTCAAAAACAGATTCATCTAATTTGATTCTTTCAAAAATAGTTGAACTCGCAGCCAGACCAGGCATAAAATAAACAGGAATTTTACTCATTTGATGGACAAGGAATTATAATTACGGTTTTTAATTTCAAGCTAAAATTACTTTTTTTAGTGATATGCACAGCAAATCTTACACCATTATTATTGACCAAAACAAGCAAAATTGAAAAAGGCAGGAAACTACATAATAGGTATGTCAGTAAAAAATTAACTTAATATTGATAATCAAATGATTATCTTTGTAGTCGGAATAATCTATGCGAATCTTATTTTAAAAGACTTTTTGTGCATTGTTATTTCATGTTCTTTTTCTATTATTTTTTAATCCACCCCAAAACATGACAAATATGGAACCTATTGAAACTATGGAAATCAAAGACAATACTTTTGCAAGACAATTTGAAACCATGGTCCCTGAAGGATTACTTTCTGTTGAGTATTCTTTTCAGGAAAAGAAAATTTTCTTAACAAAAATCAACACGCCGGAAGGTTTTGACAATCAAATTATAATTGATGCTTTACTAAAAAATATCATGGAAATTGTCATTGAAAAGAAATTTAAATTAATGCCTATTCATCCTAGAATTGTATTATTTATCAAAAAAAATCCTGAATACAAAGAATTACTTCCACCCGGAATCAGGATTTAATCTTAAAAATAACCGAAGATTCGGAGCTATAATCCGCAATTGCCACATAAAAGAGCATAACCAATCCGGTTATGAGTCCTTTGACCCACCAATTTTTAGGTCGACATACCCACTTCCAAAAAAACTGGTGCAGGTCCGTGGTTCGTATGCGTTAAAGTTCCGCAAAGAGAACCTATAAAACCAAGCATAAAAGCCAACAGTAAGCCCGGAATCCCGAGAGAAATTCCTACGCCGTATTGCTGCAGGATGAGCTCGTTGTATTGCATTCTCTGTCTAAATTAATAAAAAACAGAGAATAATTTTCTAATAATTGAATCAGAAAAACCTGCCTTGAAATTGTATGATAAATAAATTATTATCATAAATAATTGTTTTGGGCACATTAATTTTATAGTCATCAAACTGCATTCCCATTTCGATACGTCCGGTGTATCCTTTTCCAAATTCTAAACCAAACATTGGCGTATACGTTTGCCTTGCGTTTGAATTGATTTTAAAATTCCTGTCAAAATATTCATAGCGGCACGAAAATTCTATCGCCGTTAGTTTTTGATATTTAATTTCATATCTCAGATTAGGCAGAAAATAAGCGCCGCGCATTTCATAATCATTAATATTTGTGGTTCGGGAATCTGTATCTAAAGAATAATATAAATAATGATTGGTTCCTTGTTTTCCTTCGAGCTGCGTTTGCAATATTAATTTGTCTGCTAATTTAAAATCTGCTGTAAAATCTAAAGCAACTGCAAAAACTTTGCTGTTAAAAACTTCCCCAATTCCGCCATTCAAACCAAAATTAATATTGTATTTTTTGCTTAATTCAAAAGCAAGACGCGAAGAATATTGTTTGCCATTGTCTTTATCGGAAACCTGATTTTTGCCATTTCCATTTATGGCAGAAATTGCGTAGCTAACCGGAAGTTTCCCCAAAGTAAAAATGCCAGATACAGAAGCTCCGGTTTGAAAACTTGCCCAGCCATTATTGCCAAATTCCGTGTATTGATTAGAATAGTCAAATGATCTGAGAATATCAGCAGGATTGAGTTCTTCGATTCCAAAAGAGGGCCTAAACTGACCGGCCATAATACCAATATTTTTATTGAAAATATATCGTGCAAAAGCATTTTCTAAGACTTTGTTTTTCGGATCTGATTTAAAATCAGCCAAATTCGCAAGAACTACAATATCAAAGCCATCACTTAATTTGGCGGTAACACCCAAGCGCATTCTTTTAACATCAAATGTATTTTCGACCGCTTTATCATCTGTGTGATGAAGTCCGGTTGTCGCATCGATTCCGTCAGAACTCATTAAATAACGTCCTTGAAAAAGTCCCTGAAATTTAAATTGCGGATATTTTATTTCACTTTGAATATTATATGCCGAAGTTTGTCCGTTCGAGAAAAAAGGAACTATTAAAAAAATAAAAAAGAACTTTAAGCTCAAAAAATCATATGCTCGCTTCATAACTATAAATTAAATCTTGTTGCTATTGAGGATTAATTTTATAAATTAATTCTTACAATAAATTTAATTTGATAAATCGTACAGAAACCTGATTTAAATCATACTTTAAACTTTTATAAATCTTATAGTTATTTAAATATAGCGCAATAAAAAAGCACAAGAATTAACTTGTGCTTTTCATATACTGTAAGTATTTTAGCGAATTACTTTTCAATCTCTCTCATAGAATCCATTTTTTTATGTGCTAAGAAACCAGCGACATCTTCAAAATGTTCCTTAACGCGTTTGTTTCCAAACTCAAAAACTTTTGTTGCTAATCCGTCAAGGAAATCACGATCGTGAGAAACCAGGATTAAAGTTCCGTCAAAATCACGTAATGCATCCTTGATAATGTCTTTGGTTTTCATATCTAAGTGATTCGAAGGCTCATCCAGAATTAATAAGTTAACAGGTTCCAACAATAATTTAATCATTGCCAAACGTGTCTTTTCTCCTCCTGAAAGCACTTTTACTTTCTTGGTAATATCGTCTCCCTGAAACATAAAAGCGCCTAGAATATTTTTTATTTGCGTACGAACATCTCCAACAGCAATATTATCAATAGTTTCAAAAATGGTAGCATTTTCATCTAATAAAGAAGCCTGGTTTTGAGCAAAATATCCAATTTGAGAATTGTGTCCAATTTCTACACTTCCTTCATCAATACCAATTTCTTTCATAATGGCTTTGATCATAGTCGATTTTCCTTCACCATTTTTACCCACAAAAGCTACTTTCTGACCTCTTTCAATTACAATATTAGCATCTTTAAAAACCACATGATCTCCGTATGATTTAGAAAGCTCTTTTACCACAACCGGATATTGTCCTGAACGTGCTGCGGGCGGGAATTTTAATTTTAATGCAGAATTATCTACTTCGTCAACTTGTACAATAACCAGTTTTTCAAGCATTTTAACACGAGACTGAACGGCATCTGTTTTAGAGAATGTTCCTTTAAAACGATCGATAAAAGCTCTGTTATCAGCAATCATTTTTTGCTGTTCGTCGTATGCTTTTTGCTGGTGTACACGACGATCTTTTCTTAATTCTAAATAATGAGAATACTTTGCTTTATAATCGTAAATTCTTCCCATTGTAACTTCAATAGTACGGTTTGTAATATTATCTACAAACGCTCTATCGTGCGAAATTACTACAACTGCTTTCGCCGAATTGATCAAAAACTCTTCTAACCATTGAATACTTTCGATATCCATGTGGTTGGTTGGCTCATCTAATAAAATTAAATCCGGTTTTCTTAAAAGGATTTTTGCCAGTTCGATACGCATTCTCCATCCTCCGGAAAATTCAGAAGTCTGACGTGTAAAATCTTCGCGTTCAAAACCTAAACCAACTAAAATTTTCTCAACTTCTGCTTCGTAATTTACTTCTTCAATTGCATAAAATTTCTCGCTTAAGTCAGAAACTCTTTCGATCAATTTCATGTATTCATCACTTTCATAATCAGTACGAACGGTTAATTGTTCGTTGATTTCATCAATTTCGGCTTTCATCTGAAAAATTTCACCAAAAGCTTTTGAAGCTTCTTCCATTACAGTCGAACCATCTTTTGTCAATAAATGCTGAGGCAAATAAGCAATAACTGCTTCTTTTGGAGCCGAAATACTTCCGGTAGAAGGTTTACTTTGACCTGCAATTATTTTTAAAAGTGTCGATTTTCCCGCACCATTTTTACCCATAAGGGCAATTTTATCATTTTCATTGATAGCAAAAGAAACATCGCTAAATAATGTAGTTCCACCAAACTGAACCGAAATATCGTTAACTGTAATCATTTAGATTTTTTAGGTTTTTAGACTGTTTAGATTTTTAATCCCTAAACAAGTATTTTTTTGAAAGCGCAAAGATAGATTTAATTAGATAATGTGCCAATTTGTTTAATTAGATAATTTCAGAATTAGATAATGTGCCAATTAGAAAATGAGATAATGTAAAACGATGGTTACTAGAAAATTATATAATTCCTTTTAAAACAGCAGCATTTCATTTTCTAATTGGCACATTTCATAATTAGAGAAATTCCTAAATGTTTCCAGAAATCCGGGTTTATTTTGAAATCATATTCTTACATTTGAGTATCATAAAACAAGCAAAAATGAAAATTTTAATAATAGAAGATGAAGCTGGTTTGCGTGAAGTGGTGCAGCAATCGCTTGAAAAAGAAAAATATATTGTAGAAACTGCCCACGATTTTATTTCAGGATTAGACAAATTAGGCGCTTATGATTATGATTGCATTTTAATCGATATTATGCTTCCAAACGGAAATGGACTGGATTTACTAAAGGAAATAAAAAGACAAAAAAAACAAAGTGCCGTGATTATTATTTCGGCAAAAGATGCTGTTGATGATAAAGTTAAAGGCCTGGATTTAGGCGCTGATGATTATTTGAGTAAACCTTTTCATTTATCGGAATTACACGCCCGAATTAAATCAGCAATTAGAAGAAACAATCATAATGGAGATAATTTTATTGTTTGGAAAAATATTACGCTTTCGCCGGAACAACGAACGGTTTTGATTGATGAAAAAGAATTGACTTTAAACAGAAAGGAATTTGATTTGCTTTATTATTTTATCATTAATCCAAACCGATTAATTAACAAAACGGCTATTGCCGAATATGTCTGGGGCGATCATACGGATCAGGCTGACAATTTGGATTTTGTGTATTCGCAGATTAAAAATTTACGAAAAAAACTAAAAGACAGTGATGCCGAAATTGATATTCAGGCAGTTTACGGTATTGGATATAAAATGAGTTAATGAAATTACAAAATTACACACTTCGCTATCTGGCAATTACCTTGCTTATTGTTATCCCAATTTGGGCGGGGATTTTTTATATCCATATTTTAGATGAAGTGCATGATAATATTGATGATGATTTAAAGAATTCAAAAATGATGATAATCCGACATGTTTTTTCGGATAAAACAATATTGAATTCTCCTGAATTCGGAATCAATAAATTTACGATAAAGCCACTTCCAAAAGGCAATTATTCGCATAAAGACGAACTTTATACTTCGTCTGAATTCATGGAATATGACAATGAAGATGAACCTATAAGAATATTAAAAACTATTTTTGATGATGATAAACAAAACTCTTATGAACTCATTATAAAAGCTTCAATTGTTGAGGAAGATGAATTATTAGAAGATTTATTTCTTTCCTTAATTGGTTTATATGTTATGTTGGTAATTAGTATTTTGGTGGTAAATCATTTGCTTCTAAAAAAAATATGGAAATCATTTCATACTATTTTAGATAATCTTAAAGAAATAAAACTCGGAACCGGAAGCAAACTAAAACCAATAAATTCTCCTATTGACGAATTTAATATTTTAGGAAAAGAAGTCGAAATAATGCTAAACAGGAACGAATCAATTTATTCGAGTCAGAAACAATTTATCGAAAATGCGGCTCATGAATTACAAACTCCATTAGCAATAAGTATTAATAAACTCGAATTATTTACTGAAAACAGCGCACTATCAGAAGAACAAATGATGGAAATTGGAAAAATTACAGATACTTTGAACCGATTAACAAGATTGAATAAATCGTTATTGATGTTATCAAAAATTGAAAACCAACAATATTCTGAGGAAGAAAATGTTGATTTTAATAAACTTATTTTATTGTTAACGGAAGATTATTCGGATTTAGCTGATTTTAAAAAGGTAAAAATATCTGTAACCGAAAATGATGCTTTACATTTTAAAATGAATAAAGGTTTGGCAATTACATTAATTAGTAATTTATTGAAAAATGCCTTGATTCATAATCATCAGAAAGGATTTGTAAATTTTATAATTGATAAAAACGATATTATAATTTCAAACAGCGGAAATAATTCTCCATTAAATTCAGATGCTATTTTCAATAGGTTTTACCGCCATACAACAACAAACGAATCTACAGGATTGGGTTTATCTATCGTAAAATCGATCATTCTTAATTATTCCATTTCTATTGAATATTCATTTGACGAAAATCATATCTTCAAAATTAAATTTCCAATAAAGTAGTCTTTTTATTATGTTTTCCTAATTGTTTCCTAATTCAGGTTATACACTTGTACCAGAATTAAAACATACGATTATGAAAACGAAATTAAAACTGGCAACATGCCTGCTTGTGGGATTAACATTTTCTGCAAACGCTCAAAAAACAACTATAACAAAAGCGGCTTTGCCCGTTAATGCGCAAACTTTCCTGAAAACTCATTTTGCAGGACAAGAACCATCTTATATTATTAAGGACAAAGAAACTTTCTCGACAGATTATAAAGTTCAATTTGACAACAATATTGAAGTAGAATTTGACGGAAAAGGAAATTGGGAAGAAGTTGATGGAAATCATACCGCAATTCCTACCGCGATAGTTCCTAAAGCAATTGCTTCTTATGTAAAAGCAAATTTTGCCAATACAACAGTAACCAAAATCAGCAAAGATTATAAAGGTTATGAAGTAGATATAAGCAATGGTTTAGAATTGGAATTCAATTCTAAAGGCACTTTTACAAGAATTGATAATTAAGCAACATTAAATATTACAAACATGAAAAAAATAATCTTAACTGGTTTTATCGCTTTATCTTTATTGACAACAACATCTTGCGATAGCGATGACGACAAGGATATTATAATCACGGCAAGTGATTTGCCAAAATCAGCAGATTCATTTGTTACAACTTATTTTCCAAATGCAACTTATTTGACGGTAAAAAAACAAAACAGAGCTGATAATGATGGTTCTATTTATGATGTTTACCTGACAAACGGTTTTGAAATTGATTTTGATGGAAACGGAAACTGGGTTGATATTGATGGAAATCATCAGGCAATTCCGGCTGCATTGATTCCGGAGAAAATCAATACTTATATTGCCGCGAATTACCCAAATCAAACGGTTACTTCTATTGATAACGAAAGAACTTATGTTGAAATTGAACTTTCGAACAACTTAGAATTAATATTTGATACTCAGGGAAATTTCCTTAGAATCGATTACTAAAACTATAAATTCCATACCTGAAAAGCTCTGATATTAAAATATCGGAGCTTTCTTTTTTATTTTCTAATTATTTCCTAAAAGAAAGAAAATTCCTAAATGTTTCCAGATTCAGGTTATAATATTGCACTATAAATAAAATAATAATTTTAATACGACAATCATGAAAAAACCATTCTTAACAAGTTTCCTTGCTTTATCTATTTTACTTGCTACAGCTTCTTGCGATAGTGCAGAAGATATAATTAATAATGATAAAACAGTCATCGAACCAACAACACTTCCTAGTACAGCAAAAACATTTACAGATACTTATTTCCCAAATGCAGTATATAAATCAACAACAAAATTAAAAGTGCCAAGTTTAAACGGATCTGTTTATGACATTTCGCTTGCAAACGGATTCGAAATTGATTTTGATGCTAACGGAAACTGGACTGAAATTGACGGAGGAAATCAGGCGATTCCAACAACATTAATTCCGGAAAAAATTAACGCATATATTGCAGCGAACTATCCATCTTTATTTGTTGTTCAGATAGAAAATGAAAAAACGAAATATGACGTTGAACTTTCTAACGGATTAGATTTAGTTTTTACTACTCAGGGAGATTTTGTCAGAATTGATCACGACGGCGACAATCATAACGAAGTTGTAGTTAATCCATCTACATTACCAACAGCAGCAGCGACTTTAATCAGTACGCATTTTCCAACTGCAACAATTAGATTAGTAGAAAAACAAAATAATGCAGGTGCAAACGGAACTGTTTATGATGTTTCGCTTTCGAACGGTTTCGAAATTGATTTTGATGCTAACGGAAACTGGGTAGAAATAGACGGAGATCGTCAAGCTATACCAACCGCTTTAATTCCAGAGAAGATCCGTACTTATGTAACTGCGAATTATCCAACTCAATCGATAAATACAATCGACAAAGAAAGAACATATACTGAAGTAGAACTTTCTAACGATTGGGATTTATTTTTTGATCTTCAGGGAAATTTTCTCAGAATTGAAAAATAAATAAAACAAAACCCGTCACGTTTTTATGAACATGGCGGGTTTTTACTATAACTCAATTTTGTCAGACTGAGCGAAGTCGAAGTTTCGCAAAGTGATTCAATAAACGGGATTTCGACTCCGCTCAGTCTGACAATAAATAATATACAACAAACCCGACAGATTAAAAATCTATCGGGTTTGTTTATTACATTTTCTAATTATCTAATTGACTAATTATCTAATTGAATTAATCTTTTCTCCATTTTTTAGTTTCCTCAAAAATGTGTTCTAAGATTGCCGATTCTGTTTCGTCAAAATCTATATTTCTTCTTCCCATTACTAGTTTTGCAGTTTCAAAAGCTTTTTTGGTTACATAAGTGGTAAAACCTGCTGCGCCTCCCCATGAAAAACTCGGAACAAAATTGCGAGGAAAACCACTACCAAAAATATTAGCACTTACGCCAACAACAGTTCCGGTATTAAACATCGTATTAATGCCGCATTTACTATGATCGCCCATCATTAAACCACAAAACTGAAGTCCGGTTTTAGCAAAACCTTCTGTTTCGTAACTCCATAATTTTACTTCTTCGTAGTTATTTTTTAAGTTCGAGTTGTTGCTGTCCGCTCCAATATTACACCATTCTCCCAGAACAGAATCACCTAAAAATCCGTCATGCCCTTTATTTGAATTTGCAAACAGAACCGAATTTTTAACCTCTCCTCCTATTCTTGATCCCGGACCAACTGTAGTTGCTCCGTAAACTTTAGCGTTTAATTTTACTTGTGCATTTTCGCATAAAGCAAAAGGACCGCGAATTACGGTTCCTTCCATAATTTCGGTATTCTTACCTATATATATAGGACCGGTTGAAGCATTTAAGGTTACAAACTCTAATTTTGCCCCTTCTTCAATAAATATATTTTCGGGCGCAATAACATTTACACTTTTCGGAATTGGCTGTGACTTTCTGTCTTCGGTTAAATAAATAAAGTCTTCACGAATTGCAGCATCATTTTTAGAGAAAATATCCCAGGTATGTTCAACTGTCAATATATCATCGCTGTATTGAATAATTTCGTACGAATCAAAATCAACTTCTTCCTGATTTTCATTTGTAAAAAAAGCAATTACATCGTCTCCTTTAAATATCGCCTGATTTGTTGTTAAATTAGAAACCATTTCGGCAAGCGTATCATTTGGCAGATACGCAGCGTTAATCATCACATTTTCTTCTAATTCTACCATCGGAAATTTCTCTGACAAATATTCCTCTGTAATCGTAGTTATAGTCGACCCCAAACGCGCTTCCCATTTTTGGCGAATCGTCATTATCCCGATTAATATATCAGCAACAGGTCTTGTAAACGTAAATGGCAATAGTGCATTCCGGACGGGACCGTCAAAAAGAATGTAATTCATAAATTAAAAAATTTGGTACTTGTTAAAATCCTGATTTGGTTATCGAGGTCAAAGTTACAAATATTTATGGGTTTCATTAAAGGTATTCTTACTCAAAATATGGAATCCAATCCGTTTTTTTTGCCACGAATTCACGAATTTGTACTGATTAATCATTTTAATGCAAAGTAATTTTATTTAATCTCGCAAAGTCGCGAAGTCTCAAAGAAAAGCTTAAAAAAGAAAAACTTTGCGACTTCGCGACTTTGCGTGAAATAAGTTAACTCTTAGTTGCGCAAAACTTAATTTACACTGAAATCTTGGTTACACTATCTTCAAACAAAATACCGCATAAAAAAAGCCTCCCAAATTGGAAGGCTTTTGTATAAATAAAAACAGTTATTAGTTTTTAACGTGTTTTGCATATTTAGTTTTGAACTTGTCAATACGTCCTGCAGTATCGATAAGTTTAGATTTACCAGTATAAAAAGGGTGAGATGTTCTGGAAATCTCCATTTTTACAACTGGATACTCAACTCCGTCAACTTCAATTGTTTCTTTTGTATCTGCAGTAGATTTAGTGATAAAAACGTCATCATTTGACATGTCTTTAAATGCAACTAATCTGTAATTTTCTGGGTGGATTCCTTTTTTCATCTTTTCTTTTATTTATTGTTTAGAGCATTTTTATTTTGAAGCTTTTTCATGGTTAGAAAAAGGTGTAAACAAAGGATACTCTTTTTTGTTTAAACTTTTAATTATTTTGAGTTTGCAAATTTACAATTCTTTTTTAATATACAAATGTTTAACTCACTTTTTTTTAGTTAAATTCAAAAAGCTTTTTTTGTCTTCCATTATATTGGGAATTGCTATATTTGTGGATTAATTTTAAAACACTTAGAAATTATGATTAATGAAGTTATAAAAAAGAACGGTATTACATATGGTGTATTAATAGGAATTGCAGGTGCACTAGTAACGTCTACTATATATGCAATCGATTTAAACTTATTCACTTCATGGTGGATTGGCTTATTAAGCCTTGCGGTTAACATTACTATATGTATTATTTTACTTTCGAAAACCAAGAAAGAATTAAATGGTGTCTTTACATTTAAGGAAGCATTTACAACTTATTTTATAGCTGCCGTAACCGGAATCCTGATTTCTACGTTTTTTAATATTATTTTATTCAATTTTATTGATCCGGCTGCAAAAGATACTTTAAACGAATTGATCATTAAATATACTGCAGGAATGATGCAGAAATTTGGATCGCCAGCTTCGGTTATTAATGAGACTATTGCAAAAATGAAAGAAACAAATCCGTATTCTACATTAGAATTACTTAAAGGTTCTGTTTTTGCTATTGTAATCAGTTCGATTTTTGGATTAATTTTCGCAGCATTTTTTAAAAGCAAAACTACACAAGAATAAAAAACTAAATGAATTTATCTATACTTATACCGCTTCTAAACGAGGAGGAATCACTGAAAGAACTCTATTCATGGATTATTAAAGTGATGCAATCTAACAATTACTCTTATGAAATCATTTTTGTAGATGATGGAAGTACGGATGATTCCTGGAATATTATTGAAAGTTTTTCTAATGAAAACCCAAATGTAAAGGGGATTCGTTTTATGAAGAATTTCGGAAAATCGCAGGCTTTACACGCTGGTTTTGCAAAAGCACAAGGTGATGTTATCATTACAATGGATGCTGATCTGCAAGATAGCCCGGACGAAATTCCAGGATTATTTGAAATGATTACCAAAGAAAAATTCGATTTGGTTTCAGGCTGGAAAAAGAAACGTTACGACTCTGTTGTGGCGAAAAATCTTCCTTCGAAATTATTTAATTGGGCTGCCAGAAAAACTTCCGGCGTTGAATTGAACGATTTTAACTGCGGATTAAAAGCATACAAAAATACGGTTGTAAAAAACATAGAAGTTTCGGGCGAAATGCACCGTTATATTCCGGTTTTGGCAAAAAATGCCGGTTTTAATAAAATTGGAGAAAAAGTGGTTATTCACCAGGCGCGTAAATATGGTGAAACAAAATTTGGAATGGAGCGTTTTATAAACGGTTTCCTGGATTTAATTACGATTTGGTTTTTATCAAGATTCGGAAAAAGACCTATGCACTTATTTGGCGCAATGGGTTCTTTGATGTTTATTATCGGGTTTTTATTGGCGGGTTATATTGGTATTTCAAAATTGTACCATATGTATAACGGAATGAAATATAGCTTGATTACCAGTAATCCCTGGTTTTTTATTGCATTAACAACCATGATTTTAGGAACTCAATTATTTTTGGCAGGTTTTCTTGGTGAAATTATTTTGAGAACTAAAAGCAACGAAGCACGTTATAAAGTTTCCCGAGAGGTTAATTTTTAACGTAAAGCCCTAGCCCTGATGGGAACGGCATCCTTTTGTGGCGGGGTTCGCCACAAAAGATATAGTGGACAGCAGGATTAGCTCCTGAAAAAATCTTATCTTTAAGTTTAAACATTAAAAAAAAAATTACATGAATATAGCACCTAATATTTTAAATGCTGTAAACGAATGGCTAACGCCAACATTTGATCAGGAAACACAAGCAGCCGTTAAGGAATTAATGACAACTTCGCCAAAAGAACTCGAGGAAAGTTTTTATAAAAATCTGGAATTTGGAACTGGCGGAATGCGCGGCGTGATGGGCGTGGGAAACAACAGAATCAACAAATACACACTTGGAAAAAACACTCAGGGTTTATCTGATTATTTGCATGAGGTTTTTCCAAATCAACCGTTAAAAGTGGTTATTGCTTATGATTGTCGTCATAATAGCAATACGCTTGCAAAGGTTGTGGCTGATGTTTTTTCGGCAAACGGAATACATGTTTATTTATTCTCTGATTTGCGTCCGACTCCGGAATTGTCTTTTGCGCTTAAATATTTAGGCTGCCAATGCGGAATTGTTCTTACAGCTTCGCACAATCCGCCGGAATATAACGGATACAAAGTCTACTGGCAAGATGGCGGACAAATTGTTCCGCCGGAAGATGCTGCAATTATCAATGTAATCGAAAATTTAGATTACGACAAAATTAAATTCAACGCTAACGAAAGCCTGATTGAATATATCGATACTGATATTGACAAGGCTTTTATAAAATCGTCTATCGAAAACGCAAGTTTTAATACTCCGGCTGAAGCCAAAGATAATTTACAGATTGTTTTTACTTCGCTGCACGGAACTTCGATTAAATCTATTCCGGATACTTTATCGCAGGCGGGTTACAAAAATGTACATATTGTTCCTGAACAGGCAGTTCCGGACGGAGATTTCCCAACAGTAAAATCTCCAAATCCTGAGGAGCCGGAAGCTTTGACTATGGCTTTGGCTTTGGCCGATAAAACCAATTCGGATATCGTGGTTGGAACTGATCCTGATTGCGATCGTCTTGGTGTTGCCGTTAGAAATAATGAAGGCAAAATGATTTTGCTTAACGGAAATCAAACGATGGTTTTGATGACTTCTTTTTTATTGAAACAATGGAAAAAAGCCGGAAAAATTAACGGAAAACAATTCGTGGGTTCTACTATTGTTTCAACTCCTATGATAATGGAATTGGCGACAAGTTATGGCGTAGAATGCAAAGTGGGCTTGACTGGTTTTAAATGGATTGCCAAAATGATTAAGGATTTCCCAGAACTTCAATTTATTGGCGGTGGTGAGGAAAGCTTTGGTTTTATGGTTGGTGACGCCGTTAGAGATAAAGATGCCGTTGCGGCGACTTTATTAATATGCGAAGTTGCGGCTCAGGCAAAAGCAGCAGGAAGTTCTGTTTATAAAGAACTTTTACAATTGTATGTTGAAAATGGTTTCTATAAAGAATTCCTGGTTTCTTTAACCAAAAAAGGAATGGAAGGTTTACAGGAAATTAATCAGATGATGATTGATTTACGCGAAAATCCTTTGAAAGAAATCAACGGACAACGTGTTATTATGGTTGAAGATTACCAATCGTCAATCGCATTAAATTTATTGACTGGCGAAGAATCTACAATGGATATTCCGAAGTCGAACGTATTGATTTATTATACGGAAGACGGTTCTAAAATTTGTGCAAGACCAAGCGGAACTGAACCTAAAATTAAATTCTACATTAGTGTTAATGCAGAATTAGATTCGGTTGAAAATTTTGACGCTGCAGAAAGTTTCTTAGATCAAAAAATACAAAATATCATTGCAGGAATGCAATTGAAGTAAATAAAATACACATACTTTTTTAATGAACCCGATATTGTTTTAAGAAACTGTCGGGTTTTAATGGTAAAAATAATAACCTATAATGAGTAATTTCAAAAAAATAGTTCCTTTCATCTATCCGTACAAAAAATACGCGTTCTTAAACATCTTTTTTAATGTTTTGTATGCGCTTTTTAGTACACTTTCTTTTATGGCATTAATTCCGATGCTTCAGGTTTTATTTGATAAAACCAAAAAGAATTTTGTTATGCCAACTTACGACGGAATCACCCATATAAAAGATTACGGGGAAAACTATTTAAGTTATTATATCACAACACACACAGATCCTAAGAACCCTGGCTTTGTACTTTCGATAATGGTTGCACTAATTATTTCGATATTTTTATTGAAAAATTTAGCCGATTACTTAGCTATGTTCTTCATCAATTTTTTGCGAAATGGTGTTTTAAGGGATATGCGAAATGCATTGTATAAAAAAACACTGGAATTACCATTAGCTTTTTATTCTGAAAAAAGAAAAGGAGATGTTATATCCAGAATTTCTGCCGATGTAAACGAGGTTCAGACTTCATTTTTAGCGATTTTAGAACTTATCGTAAAAGAGCCTTTAACTATCATTTTCACTATAGGCGCAATGTTAATTATTAGCGCCAAGCTTACCTTATTTGTATTTATTTTTATTCCTGTTTCCGGATATATTATCTCATTAATTGGAAAACAATTAAAGAAACAATCCAGTAAAGCACAACAAGAACAAGGTAGTTTTTTATCCACTATTGAAGAAACTATTGGTGGATTAAAAGTGGTAAAAGGGTATAATTCTGAAAACTATTTCAACGGTATTTTTCAAAATTCAACAGAACGTTTTTTCAAATTATCAAATAGTATCGGAAATCGTCAGAACTTAGCATCGCCTGCCAGCGAATTTATGGGAATTACAGTAATCGCAATATTACTTTGGTACGGAGGTCAAATGGTTTTGATAGAAAAAACCCTTGATGGCCCATCATTTATCGCTTATATGGGATTAGCGTATAACATTCTGACACCTGCTAAATCAATCTCGAAAGCTTCTTACGGAGTAAAAAGAGGTAATGCTGCAGCAGAACGTGTTCTTGAAATTTTAGAGCAGGAAAATACAATTACATCAAAGGATAATGCAATCGAAAAGACAACTTTTGATGATAATATTAATGTTCAGAATATTAACTTTAAATATGAAGACGAAACGGTTTTAAAAGACTTTTCTCTTAAAATTAAAAAAGGACAAACCGTTGCACTTGTTGGTCAATCCGGAAGTGGAAAAAGTACAATCGCCAACTTACTGACTCGTTTTTATGATGTAAATGACGGCACAATTTCGATTGACGGAATCAATATCAAAGACATGAATCTGCAATCACTTCGTGGTTTAATGGGATTGGTTACGCAAGACAGCATTTTATTTAATGACACTATAAAAGCTAATATTTCTTTGGGAAAATTAGACGCTACAGACGATGAGATCATTGAAGCTTTGAAAATTGCCAATGCTTTTGAGTTTGTAAAAGAATTGCCTTTAGGAATCTACACCAACATTGGCGACAGCGGAAACAAGCTTTCAGGTGGTCAAAAACAACGTTTGTCGATTGCTCGTGCGGTTTTGAAAAATCCTCCAATTATGATTTTGGACGAAGCGACATCTGCATTAGATACGGAAAGCGAGAAATTTGTTCAGATTGCTCTTGAAAACATGATGCAAAACAGAACTTCGATTGTAATTGCGCACAGACTTTCGACTATTCAAAAAGCAGATTTGATTGTCGTTATGCAAAAAGGAAAAATCGTAGAACAAGGAACTCATGATGAATTAATTGCTCATAACGGAACTTATAATAAGTTGGTTACGATGCAATCTTTTGAATCATAAATATAAAGATATATTTTAGCCACAGATTACATAGATTAACACAGATTCTTTTTTATAAAACAATGAAATAAAATCTTTTAAATCTGTGTAATCTGTGGCATTTTTTTTTAGTATAATAATTAAATCTTAAAAAATGTACCTTAACAATCCAAACATAAAACTGCCTGAAGATCCGGATACAATTGTTTGGAAATACTTAGACTTGTCTAAATTTCTTGATTTATTATTATCTAAGAAATTATTCATGTCCCGTTCTGATAAATTTGAAGATCAGTACGAAGGCACTTTTAGCGAACCTACTTTTGAGGAGATTAAAAAACTCGCTATTGACAATCCTGACTTTTTAAATTATTACAAAACGCATCGCGAAAAAGTTGCCATAAGCAGCTGGCATATTAACGAATATGAATCGTTTGCCATGTGGCAGATATTCACCCAAAATAGCGAAGGATTAGCCATTCAGTCCACTATTGGGAGATTGCAAAAAGCGCTGAAACCTGAAAATAATTTTGATCAGTATATTGGCGAAGTAAATTACATCGACTACAAAAAAGAATATATTCCGTTTGATGATTTGTTCTTTCCGTTTTTATTTAAACGAAAAAGCTTTCAATATGAACGTGAGGTTCGTATTATTACGGACACTTCAAAGAGCGATCTAAAATTAAATGACGGATTAAAAATTAATGTCAACATCAATCAATTAATTGAGAAGATATACATTCATCCAAAATCAGAAAACTGGTATAAAAAACTCGTAATTGAATTGGTGGAACGTTTAGGATTTGGTATTGAAATAGAAAAATCTGATTTGGAAAGCGATATTTTGATTTAGATTTTTTCACACAAATTAAAATGACCTTCTTTAAACTGGACTAAAGTCCAGCCCTACAATATTGATCGAGACTAACGGCTCTTTTTTTAACGGATTTTTATAATCCGTTACTCGAAAAAACTTAGCATCTTAGAGTCTTAGTATCTCAGAACCTTAAATAGGTTTATAACTCTTCACTTCCCATTTTTTAGAAGCTAAATCAATGTAGTTATAATGCAAAACATCATTTTTATCAAATTGCCCGTTTTGGTTGGTGTCTTCGATTGTTCTGAAGTATAGACGGTTTTTAGATTCAATTAAACTCCAATCAACTAATTCCTGAAAATCTTCAGAAATCTTAGTGAAATTTTCTCCGCTGATATTGCTTAAGTATAATGTTTTAATATCACCGGTATCAATTTTACCATCTTTATTGGTGTCTGCATCGGCTAAAGTATATACCATAACTTGGTTTTTGGTTCTGTCAGCAACTGTTTTTAAATAAGTAGCCGTTAAAATCAAAGCAGGTTTATCGGTCAAAGGTTTTATAGAATCTGAATCTACTTTTTGGAATTTCAAATTTTGCAAGTAACCCGTTATTTCATATTCTCCTAAATTCGAAATCGTGAAACTCAAATCGTTTACACTTGAAGATCCGTAACGGGATTTGGTTCCTTTTTCGAAAACACGCAAATCTCCAACAGGATGAATTAAATAATCCGTTCCTTCCATCTGAATGGGTAAATCAGCCACTTCTATCTGCGTTGAATCTGTTTTAGCGACAACACTTGTTTTACTGGCAGCATCATAAATTACTTTTGGCTTTTGAACTTCATCTTTACAACTTATGAATGTTGCGATGATCGATAAGGCTATATATTTTGGATAGTTTTTCATTTACAATAATTATATTCGGTTATCAAATATACCATTTTTGATTGTATTATCTATTTTTATTGAATTTTACAAAAATGAACTATTACTTTAAACGCTGAAGTTTATTTTCTTATTGCCAAATTTTTATCATAACCTCATATTCAACTTCACATTGAAAACTCTTGAGGTCATATAATTGGGAATTGCGTATTGATTTTTAGAATATACATCACGAACCCAAGTATTAGTTATGGCATTCTGATTATTGAAAAGATTGAAAACTTCCAATCCAACCGATAATTCTTTGAAGTTTTTCAACCACCTTGCTTTGGCGACTTTAGTGCTGCTATCTACAAAAACTTTGGCAAAACCAACATCTACTCTACGGTAATCATTTAGTCTGTTTTGGTATAAATACGGATCTGAATATGCCGGAGAACCTCCCGGTAAACCGGTATTATAAACTAAATTCAAATACAATTTTACACTCGGAATATTGGGCATATAATCCTGAAACAACATCGCAAATTTCAAACGCTGATCTGTAGGGCGGGCGATATATCCTTTATCTGCATAATCTTCTTCGGTTTTTAAATACCCAAAACTAATCCATGATTCTGTTCCGGGCACAAATTCTCCGTTTAATCTAAAATCTAAACCTTGCGCATATGCCGTAGCATTGTTATTGGCGACATAACGAATTCTCACATTATCAATAGAATACACATTTACATCTGAAAGTGATTTATAATATACCTCTGTAACCCATTTAAAAGGACGGCTCCACATTTTGAAATTGTAATCATTACTCAAAACAATATGCACGGATTCCTGCGCTTTTACATTTGGATTTACAACGCCGTCTAAATCACGAAGTTCTCTGTAAAATGGCGGCTGATGATATAATCCTCCGGAAATCCTGAAAACCATATCCATATCCCAATCGGGTTTTATGGCAAACTGAGCACGCGGGCTAACAACGGTCTGCATTTTTCCTTGAACTGCAGCGCCCGAAACATCCCAACTCTGAAAACGTGCCCCAATATGATACCAAATCTGACTTGAACCCAGTTCTGTTTTATTGTTCCATTGTGCGTAACCTGAAACCCTGTTGATTGTGTTGAAATTTGTGGCGCGAATATCCTGATACGGCAAAAGCGGACCTGTATACGGCTCATACGGCTGATTATTTTTAGGCAAAAGAACTATTGGAGGATTTATAGAAAATCCCGCCGAATCAATAACCTCCCACTCTACAACGCGATCCCGAATGGACTCTCTGGTATATTTTAATCCAAATTCTAATTGATTCTCTTGCCATTCTTTTAAACCTTTAATTTCTATATTGGCGATTAATGCGTCCAGATCATTTCGGGCGTGATTTAGTTGCGAACCTATTCCGCGAGTAAAATCTACATCTTCGACTCTTGTTGTTTCTTCAGAGTTTACATTTCCTAAACGATATTGTGCCAGAATATCAAAATGCTCCTGTTCTGTAGTATGAAATAAAGACCCGATTAATTTTAAAGTAAGACTTTCTGAAACTTTATAAGTTGTTTTTAAAGCCCCGAAATAAGTATCATATTTATCTTTTTCCTGACCTTCATAATACACCGCAAGTGCCATTGGCTGATCGATAGTTCCAAATCTGGTTTCGCGTGTTAAAGGCTGGTATAAATATTTGTTTTGAGAAATATTTCCTAGAAAGCTTATTTGCCACTTTTTAGAAATATCATAATTTACATTGGTCTGGATATCTGCAAATGTTGGCGTATAGTTAGTTTGTGTATCCTGACTATTGACCAATAAACTATTGTTTCGATACCGAACGCCAGTTACGGCAGACCATTTTTTATTTTTTGAAACGGCATCAACAGAAACACTTCCGCCTAATAAACTGGCTTCTAAAGATGCTCCAAACTGAGTTGGTTTTCTATAGGTAATATCTAAAACTGAAGATAATTTATCTCCAAATTTAGCCTGAAATCCTCCCGCAGAAAAATCTACATTCTGAACCAAATCTGTATTTGTAAAACTTAATCCTTCTTGCTGACCGGAACGAATTAAAAACGGGCGATACACTTCGACTTCGTTTACATAAACTAAGTTTTCATCGTAATTTCCGCCACGAACTGCATATTGTGTACTTAATTCATTATTGGAATTTACGCCTGGTAGTGTTTTTAATATATTTTCGATTCCGGCATTTGCACCCGGAATTTTCTTAATCGTTGCCGCATCAATATTTGTAATTCCCTGAACACGTTTTTTGTTTTTGGATGATACAAAAACTTCTCCCATTTGTTCTTCAGAATTGCTCATTACGGGATTAAAAACAAAGATTTCATTTGGTCTTAAACTCACCGTTAAACTCATCATTTTTAATGAAATGTGGGTAAAAATCAGAGAGATTTTTTTATTTGATGGTATTTCAATTTCGAAAAAACCATTAGAGTCTGATTGCGAAACACTTCCTGATGCAGCAATATTTACATCTGCAACCGGACGATTTTCATTATCGATAATAATACCTTTAACATGAGCATTTTGAGCAAATGAAACGCAAGTAATGCATAAAAAAAGAAAAACGAATATTAACCTGTTATTATTCAAACGTTTTGGTTTTATTTTGGTTGGCTTCTAAAAAAATGAGTTTCAAAGATAACAGAATTTCCTACATTATCAATCACTTCAATTTTTAAATCATTTGCGCCTTCGGCTAACAAAGCATCATCAAAAGTATGCGTGATTTTTCTCGTTTTATTTTCATACTCAAACAAAACCCAATTTCCGTTTAAATAACCGTTGTAGGATTTAATTCCTGATGAAGCGTCATTAATTATAAACTCAACTTTCTTTTGATCACTAATCCATTTACCCTGAATTGGTTTTACAATTTTAATAGTTGGCGGAATCGTATCTAATACCAATCCAAACTGTCCTAACGTTTTTGATTTGGCTGTAAAAACATCGCCTTTTCTAATTGTACCATTATAACTGGCACTATTTCCGCTAATTCTTCCAATAAAAAGTTTATCCCTTAACGCTTCTGCATAAGTGCTGTCTTTTATGGTAATCGTAAAGTTTGTATGAACCGGAACCGTATCATCGTGAATATAAATTCGGTTATTTTTAACATCAAAATTCAAATTAAAATCATCATAAAAAGTTCCAGCCGGAAAAAATACAGACATATTATCTTTTTCGAAATTAGAATCTTTATTCACTTTTATGAAATATTTTGACGTTACAGGTTCTGCATTTACGATTGGCGTCGCCGTATCATATTCGATTGGAACTGTGATGGAACTTAAATTTCCAAAATAATCTGAAACCTCAATTCTGTACGTTGAAGCTAAATTCGGCTCGACCGGAATAATTCCACGAAGTGAATCTGTTTTTATAATGCTCAAAGCATAAGGCGTTTTCATGAAAAGTTTTTGAACGCGCTGTCCTGATTTTTTATATTTAGCATAATCAACCAAAGCATTTACGTAACGCATTTCATCAAAAGAATACGTATTGAACTGATAATTGTAATTCTGATTTCCGTTAAAAAAAGTCGAAACATTAAAAACGCCATTTTTATTAAACGACACATCATCAAAATCTATAGCAGAAATTCCGAAACCAATTTTCCCGTTTGCTTTTACTTTACTTGCCAGATAAGTTCCGTCTTTTTGAAGCGAAACATTCAACAATAAAGGCTGTTTAGATTGATTTACGGTTGTATTATCCATTGGATATACATATAAACTTGAAATCGTTGGTTTTTTACTGTCTTTTATATTTTTATCAAATCCGAAAAATATCGGATTAATAACAAATTCCGTTTTCGTATCACGAATTTCAAAATGCAAATGTGGTCCTTCTGAAGAACCCGTATTTCCGGAAAGTGCGATTAATTGTCCTTTTGTAACCGGTAATTCGAAAGGTTTTGGGAACATTTCGATCTCATATGCCTTTTCCTGATAATGGTTTTTCTTAACATATTCCTGAATTTCGCCAACAGTCGTCTGCAAATGTCCGTATACAGAAGTGTATCCGTTTGGATGTGTTATGTAAATGCATTTTCCGTTTCCAAAAGTAGAAATTTTTATTCTCGAAACGTAGCCATCGGCAATAGCGTATACATTTAAGCCTTCTCTCTGATTGGTTTTTAAATCAAAACCGGCATGGAAATGATTGGGTCTCAACTCGCCAAAATTACCGGAAAGCTGCATTGGAATATCCAGTGGCGGACGAAAATAATCTTTTGGGTATTGCGTTTGGGCAAAAATTAAATTACAAAAAAACAGGGTAAGTATTGATAATCTCATAAGGCAACATTTTTGCTAAGATAAAGAAAATAGCTACTAAAAACGAGCAAAAAGCTACAAAAATACAATTGATTGAATTTCATCTGATTGATTATTTTTAATGTAAAAAAATCGATAAAAAATTGCATTAATAAAAAGGAATACTAACTTTGTATGATTAAGTAATGAATAGGATTTATAATGAGTGTAATTGCCGAAATAATTGATACTCTTGAATATAAAGTCGAGAAGCTCTTTGAGAAATCAAAAAGCTTGGAGAAAAACAATCAGGTTTTACGATTAGAACTAGCCAAAGCTGCGCAAATTATCCAGAAACAATCTGAAGAAATGGAAGCTTTGAGAAAGCAATATGATACACTTAAAATAGCCAATTCGTTGCTCGGCAGCGACAATAACAAGAGAGAGACTAAGCTTAAAATAAATTCATTAATTCGCGAAATTGATTACTGTATAGCACAACTATCAGATTAGTAAAACATGGACGGAAAGCTGAGAATTAAAATATCAATTGCAGACAGAGTTTACCCGTTAACGGTTGAACCAGCTCAGGAAGAAGGACTTAGAAGTGCTTCTAAAAAAATTGATGCTATGATTAAGCAATTCGAAGAAAGTTACGCGGTTCGTGACAAACAAGATGTTCTGGCTATGTGTGCCTTGCAATTTGCATCACAAGTAGAACAAAAACAAATTGATAATGCAATCGATGGCGAAGAAACCATCGAAAGAATTAAAAGATTAAATTCGCTATTAGATCAATATCTCGAAAATTAAACGTTCTTTACATAAACTAAGATACTGCCTACATTAGTTCACAATTGGTAAACTCAACACTAACAATTTAGAATGAGCAAATCGTCGCTACTATAGTATGCCATGCTTCGGCTTGGAAACTTGAACAGTGAGTTAGCTCAAAACTTGTCTTTACGAGTTTATTCAAGCAATTAATGTAGGCTTTTTTATATATAAATTTTAACAAACATGGACATAATAACGATCATTATTTCAGGCATTGTAGGTATTGCAGCAGGTTTTGCAATAGCTAAAATCATCGAAAAAAGCAATATTTCTAATCTAATCAAAAACGCAAAAAAAGAAGCAGCTTCCATATTAAAAGATGCTAATTTAGAAGCAGAAAATATTAAAAAAGATAAAATCCTTCAGGCAAAAGAGAAATTTATCGAATTAAAATCAGAACACGAACAGGTTATTTTAGCAAGGGATAAAAAAGTCGCTGAAGTAGAAAAAAGAGTTCGTGATAAAGAATCTCAAATTTCTAATGAGCTTTCGAAAGCTAAAAAGGTAAATGACGATTTTGAAGCTAAAACACAAGAATACAATAACAAAATTGAAGTTTTAGACAAAAAACAAGCAGAAGTTGACAAATTACACAAAAGCCAGTTACAACAGCTTGAAGTAATTTCTGGGCTTTCTGCCGAAGAAGCAAAAGAGCAATTAGTAGAAGGTTTAAAAGCCGAAGCTAAAAGCAAAGCAATGTCGCATATTCAGGATACTATTGAAGAAGCGAAACTTACTGCACAGCAAGAAGCGAAGAAAATTATCATCAACACAATTCAAAGAGTTGGAACTGAAGAAGCAGTTGAAAATTGCGTTTCGGTTTTCAACATTGAATCTGATGATGTAAAAGGTAGAATTATTGGTCGTGAAGGTCGTAACATTAGAGCCCTAGAAGCTGCAACGGGAGTAGAAATCATTGTTGATGATACACCGGAAGCTATTATACTTTCTTGTTTTGACCCTGTTCGTAGAGAAATTGCCCGTTTGTCATTGCACAAATTAGTAACTGACGGACGTATTCACCCAGCTCGTATTGAAGAAGTTGTTGCAAAAACAGCGAAACAAATCGACGACGAAATTGTTGAAGTTGGTAAACGTACGGTTATTGACTTAGGAATTCACGGTTTACATCCTGAATTAATTAAAGTTGTAGGTAGAATGAAATACCGTTCTTCTTACGGACAAAACTTATTGCAGCACTCCAGAGAGGTTTCTAAACTTTGTGGTATTATGGCTGCCGAATTAGGCTTAAACGTAAAACTGGCAAAAAGAGCTGGTTTACTTCACGATATTGGTAAAGTTCCGGATACTGAAAGTGATTTACCTCACGCATTATTAGGAATGCAATGGGCGGAGAAATATGGTGAGAAAGAAGAAGTTTGCAACGCAATTGGAGCCCACCACGACGAGATTGAAATGAAATCATTACTTTCTCCAATCGTTCAGGTTTGTGATGCTATTTCAGGTGCAAGACCAGGTGCAAGACGCCAGGTTTTAGATTCATATATTCAACGTTTGAAAGATCTTGAAGAAGTGGCTTACGGTTTTAGCGGTGTAAAAAATGCATACGCAATTCAGGCTGGTAGAGAACTTCGTGTAATTGTAGAAAGCGAAAAAGTTTCTGATGATAATGCAGCGAACTTATCTTTCGAGATTTCACAAAAAATTCAAACTGAAATGACTTATCCGGGTCAGGTAAAAGTTACAGTAATTAGAGAAACAAGAGCCGTAAATATTGCGAAATAATCTCTTTTCCTTATAAAAAACAAAGGCTATCTTAACGGATAGCCTTTGTTTTTTCATGTCAGCATCACCAGTCTTACTACTATCCAGAAATTTTAGCTTATTTTAAATATAGCCCGCGGTTTTAACCGTGGGGACATAGATCATTAATGGATTGCGCTCCAACGGTTGAAACCGTTGGCTATGTTATATAAATGGTGTTTATATCAATCTTTATCGAGAAACTATTAACTGTTAAACATCATTAAACACGATTTTAAAACTCGTCCCCACGCCTACTTCACTTTCTACAGAAATAGTTCCTTTCATTGCCTCGATTTGATTTCTGGTAATATAAAGTCCAATTCCGCGGGCTTCCTCATGTTTATGAAATGTTTTATACATTCCGAATAATAAATCGCCATAAACCGCCAAATCAATCCCTAAACCATTATCTGTAATCTTCAGGGATTTATAACCTTCTGGTTCAATCGAAAAATCAAAAACAACAACAGGATCACGATCCGGATGCGCATATTTTATAGCATTTGTTGCAAAATTCAGTAAAACACTTTCAAGATAAGCCGGATTAAAATTAATGGTCAAATACTTAGGAACATTATTAATAATCTTAACATTAGTCTGCTTGTCATATCCTTTTATTGTTGAAATCGTTTTCTCGATATACTCGCAAAGATTCAAAGGCGCCACAGCAATATTGATATTACTTTGTGTTTTTACGATCTGGGTTAAATTAGAAATCGTCTCATTTAAATCGTTAGAAACGGTTCGCAAATGTTCCAGCATTTCGTTAATCGTTTGCTTATCAACATCAGCATCTATAAAATCTAAAATCGATTTTATATTTCCAGCCTGAGTATTTAAATTATGTGAAACGATATGCGAAAAATTAACCAATCGGCTATTTTGATCGCTGTACAATTTCATCGTTTTTATAAGTTCTAACTCTTTTTCTTTTTGCAGCGAAACATCGGTATGCGTTCCTATAACGCGTAATGGCTTCCCATTTTCGTCTCTTTTTATAACTTTTCCTCTGTCTAAAATCCACTTATAATTACCGCTCGAAGTCATAACGCGGTGGTAATTTTCATAATATGGAATCTTATTATCAAAATGTTCCTGAATATCCGAATAGTATTTTGGAAGATCATCCGGATGTACAATTTTATCCCAACGTTCCGGATCATCAAATATATCTGTTGATTCTAATTCTAAAATTTTTAATGATAACGAAGAATAAAAAACAGTATTGGTAACCATATCCCAATCCCAAATACCGGCTGTAGAAGCTTCAAGCGCAAACTGAAAGCGCTCTTCTGAAATGCGGAGTTTTTCTTCTTTATCTTTCAGATCTGTAATATCAGAAACGTGCCCGAAGAAACTAACTTTTCCATCAGAAGACAATTCTGTTTTAGAAGAAATTTTAAACCAGCGCAATCCTTTTTTAGGTAAAATAGCCCTAAATTCAACTTCCCAGGGTTTTATTTCTCTTTTTGCTTTTACTAAGGACTGAAAAAAGAGTTCACGATCCTGTGGAAAAATTCGTTCGTAAATAATTAATTTACTCTCATTTGAAAATGCATCGCAGGTAAGTTCAAAAATTTCATCAGCAGATTTACTGACTAAGGGAAAAGAATAATTATTATCGCGATCTATAACAAACTGAAAAAGCAAATCTGGCATTTCAGCTAATAATTTTTTATAAAAATTATTTACTTTTAAGCAATCCTCATTTTCATATAAATCAAAAACCATATGCCACTTATTTATGTAAATTGGATCAAAATAATACTTTTAATAAAAATGAGTATCAACTCAAATTTATATTTATTTATTCTTATTAATACAAAATATCATACAAGATATTAATTTTTGCTTTTAAAATGACGGCTCCGCAAAAAAAATTATTTTCTGGGATGAAAAGAATGCATCACTTCTTTTAAAAAACTTCTGTCTAAATGTACATAAATTTCGGTTGTTGTGATCGATTCGTGTCCCAACATTAATTGAATCGATCTTAAATCGGCACCATTTTCGAGTAAATGTGTTGCAAAAGAATGTCGTAAAGTATGCGGACTTATATTTTTATTTAAATTAATTTTTACTGCGAGATCTTTTATAATGGTAAAAATCATGGCACGTGTGAGCTGATTTCCTCTACGATTTAAAAATAAAGTATCTTCATGACCTTTTTTAATAGTGAGATTTACACGAACTTCTTTTTGGTAAATCTGCATGTATTTCTGAGTCAATTTTCCAATAGGAACAAAACGTTCTTTATTCCCTTTTCCGGTAATTTTGATAAAGCCTTCATCAAAAAACAGATCTGATATTTTAAGCGACACCAATTCTGAAACCCGAAGTCCACAGCCATATAAGGTTTCTAACATGGCGCGATTTCGTTCGCCTTCGTTAGAACTTAAATCTATGGCAGCAATTAAAGCGTCTATTTCTTTAATGGATAACGTATCCGGTAATTTCCGGCCGGTTTTAGGAGATTCTATTAATTCTAATGGGCTGTCATTTCTATAATCTTCAAAAATCAAATAACTAAAAAAGCTTTTTAATCCGGAAATAATTCGTGCCTGAGAACGCGGATTTACTTCTTTTGAAACCGAATAAATAAATTGCTGAACCGTTTCATCCGTTATTTTAATCGGAGAAACATCTATCTGATTGGTTTCTAAAAAAAGACACAATCGCTCAATATCAAAACTGTAATTCTCGATTGTATTTTTAGACAAACCTCTTTCGATTCGCAAATAAGATTGATAATCTTTTATGTATCTACTCCAATTCATAGCTACAAAGTAAAACAATTTTTAGGCATAAAAAAACCTTCCTGAATTAGGAAGGTTTTAAATATTTTAAAAAAGCAGATTAGAATTTATATGCTAAAGACAATGCAAGATTACTGTTTTTTGCACTGTCATAATAATCGTCTGCATTATCAATATCTTCATCAGAAAGAGGAGATAAACCAATAGTATAACGAAGACCTACTGAAAGATTATCGGTGAAATTATACCCAGCTCCTATATTAAAACCAAAATCTGCTGATCTGGTAAAATCTTTAATATCATCACCTTCAGCTTTAGCTGACAATAAAACACCTAATTGTGGTCCTGCTTCAACACTAAATTTATTATCTATGATATAATACTTAGCCAATACCGGAATATTCAAATAATTCAGTTTAATATCAGCATCCGTCCCAAAAGGACCATCAACTTTAGTTCCTTGAGTGGAGAATAAAAGCTCTGGTTGAATAAAAAATTTCTGAACAACATGAATTTCTGCAAAACCTCCAACATGGAAGCCTACTAAAGATTTCGTGTTTTCAACTTCTCCTCCAACAACAGTTGAAATATTTAAGCCCCCTTTTACTCCAAATCTTGTCTTTTGAGCATTAGTAAATCCAAATGCCATTACTGCTAAAGCAGTTAAAATAATTTTTCTCATATTATTTGTTTGGTTTAAAATTAATAATCAAATATAAAAATATACTTAATAAAAATTTATTTGCATTTTAACAAATAAAGTGGTAATTGAAGTGAAAGTCCTATTAAAACTAAACTTTAGCATCAAACATTTAAACTAATCTAATAAAAAAAGCCTCCCTAATTAAAGAAAGGCCCTAAACATATTTCTGTTTTATTTAATTACAATACCACAAACATAACAACGACACAGCCGAATAAGATCATTTAAAAAATAAAAAAATATTAGAATAAGACATAAAAAAACCTTTCTAAAAATTCAGAAAGGTTTTAAGGAAAATCACTTCCGTATGGAAAAGAAAACTGTATTGCAAAATTTAAAAACATCATTCTAATGGTAGTAAAAATAATGTACTTTTAATTTCACAACACAACAAACATAGCTATTTTCTTATGAAAAAATTCCACTAAAAGAAAATTAAATATCAGAATAAGACATAATTACATCTAAAAAAAGAAACTGATTTTCAGATTCCTTAACGTTAAAATAGAAGGTAAACAGTCGCAAATAAGGAATAAGTGGGAATTTTATTAATTATTTAAAACAGGATACAAAACAATAAATCCATTATTCTGTAGTTTTGATTTATATAATAACATTAAAAACGGATACCAAACTTTAAAAACATTTTTATGAAAAAAATATTTTTAGCAGCTGTACTGTTCATCGCAACATCAGCTACAATGCACGCACAATTATTACAATTTGGAGTAAAAGCAGGGGTAAATTTTGCAAGTCAAACAGGCGATGCTTATATGCAGGGAGTAGCATTTGATAAAGAAGGAATCACCAGTTATCATGCAGGTCTTGTTGCAGAAATTAAATTATTAGACAAATTCTCTGTTCAACCGGAGCTTTTATACTCAACTCAGGGAGCAACTTACAAAAATGCGGTAGACGAATTCAAAAATGAGTTGGGGTATTTATCTATTCCTGTAATGGCAAAATTTTATTTAACTGATTCATTTAGCCTTGAAGTTGGACCACAAGCTTCTTTCTTATTAAGCGAAAAAAATGATTTTGATGTTAAAGATGCTGAAACTTTCGAATTTGGTCTTAATGCCGGATTAGGATTTAAGCTAACCAAAAACTTCTTTATTCAAGGTCGTTATGGCTTAGGATTAACGGAAGCTTCAAAAAATGCAGATGTTAAAAATTCAACAGTACAAATATCCGCTGGATTTATGTTCTAAAAAGAATATCACATACTTTTATAAAAACCGTTCTATTAATTAGAACGGTTTTTTTATTTTTACATTCTTGTGAAATGTCTCTGTGAAATGTAAAATGGATTCAAAAACACTATAATATAATTAATCATTTATGAAAATCGCTATTATCAACGGACCCAATTTGAATCTTTTAGGAAAAAGAGAACCTGAAGTTTACGGAAGTCAAACTTTTGAAGATTATTTTGAAACGTTGCAAAAATCTTATCCTAACATTGAACTTTCGTATTACCAAAGTAATATTGAAGGCGAATTGATTGGAAAAATTCAGGAATACGGTTTTTCTTTTGACGGAATTATTTTAAATGCCGGCGCTTATACGCACACTTCAATTGGTTTGGGCGATGCCATAAAAGCGGTTACAACTCCGGTTATCGAAGTTCATATTTCGAATACATATGCACGCGAAAGTTTCAGACATCAATCGTATTTGTCAGGAAATGCAAAAGGTGTTATTTTAGGTTTTGGATTAAAAAGTTATGAATTGGCGATTCAGGCATTCTTATAAAATAAGTAAACGAATGTTATCCTGAGCGGAGTCGAAGGGCGCTCCAATTGGAACGTGAGCTTCGACTCCGCTCAGCCTGACAAAAGGGTTCTTCTAAAACAATTACAATTTAACAAATTATTAATAGCCACGTTTTTTACTTATTCTATTTTTGTGAGAGAAAAAGCTTTCATGAAAAACTATACTTTACTCGCCTTTTTATTTTTTTCGCTTTCCAACTTCGCTCAAATCAAAGGAACTATTACCGATGATAAAGGAAATCCGCTGCCATTTGTTTCAGTTTTTGAGGAAAATACCTATACCGGAACAACATCTAACGAACAGGGAAAATACCAACTTAATGTAAAAGAAATTGGTAAAGACAAAATCGTTTTTCAATACTTAGGATTTAAAACGCAAAAAATAACTGTTTCACCAGATTCAAAAACAATTACTTTAAACATTGTAATGCAGGAAGAAAGTTTTGCATTAAATGAAGTTGTAATTGATCCAAAAAATAATCCTGCCAATGCGATTATAAAAAGTGCAATTGCAAACAAAAAAGAAAACTCCGGAAAAGCTGCAAGATATACTGCCGACTTTTATTCGAAGGGAATGTTTAAAATCAAAGATTTACCCAAGAAAATAATGGGAATGAAGGTTGATATTGGCGATGATATGGCGTCTAACTTAGATTCGACCGGAACAGGAATTTTATATTTATCAGAAACCATTTCGAAAATTTCATTTGAAAAACCCAATAAGCTAAAAGAGAAAATTATTGCCTCAAAAATATCAGGAAACAACCGTGGATATAGTTATAACACAGCCACATTATCTACTTATGATTTTTATGACAATACTTTGGAATTCAATATAAACCTCATTTCGCCTATTGCCGATAATGCTTTCAATTATTATAAATACAAACTCGAAGGAACTTTTTTTGACGATAATAATCAACAGATATTCAAAATAAAAGTAACGCCAAAACGCGATAAAGAACCTGTTTTTGAAGGTTATATTTATATTGTAGATGACAGTTACGCTATTTATGCCATAGATTTGAATATAAAAGGTTACCGAATGAAAAATGAATTTACTGAAATTATGACCTTAAAACAGAGTTTCAGTTATAATTCTAAAAATAAAATCTGGTCGAAAAATGCGCAAACGCTTTCATTTAATGCCGGTGCTTTTGGAGTGAAATTCTCCGGAAAATTCAATTATATTTATTCGAATTATGAATTTCCGGCTTCATTTGAAAAGAAAACTTTCGGAAATGAAATCGTTGCTTTTGAAGCAAATGCCAATAAAAAAGATGATACTTTCTGGAATGAAATTCGCCCAATTCCGTTAACTATTGAAGAAAGCAACGATTACACCAAAAAAGACAGTCTGCAAACTATTAGAAAATCTCAAAAATATACCGATTCTGTTGATGCAAAAAACAACAAATTCAAGATTTGGGATGTTATAATGGGGTATGAAAACAAAAATACGTTCAAAAAACATTCTTTTGAATATAAAGGATTATTAAACTTATCGTCTTTGAGTTTTAATACGGTTCAGGGATTTAATTTAGATTCTGGTTTTTCATTTAAGAAATGGAATGAAGAACAAGGAAAATCGACTTCGATAAGTACTACTTTTAATTATGGTTTTTCGGATGATCGTTTTCGTGTTACTGGCCAATTCAGTCATAAATTTAATAATATCAATTACGCTACAATTGGAGTTTCGGGAGGAACAAAAGTTGCGCAGTTTAATAGTGCCGAACCTATAAGCAAGTTCATAAATTCTATAAGTTCTTTGTTTTTTAAAGACAATTATATGAAGTTGTACAATTTAGAATTTGCTCAGGTTAATTATGCCCAAGATGTTGCAAACGGAATAAACCTGAATGCAAAAGTAGGTTACGAACAGCGAAAACCTCTTATTAATACAACTGATTACTCTTTCTTTAAAAGGAATGATATTTATTCTTCAAACAATCCGCTTGCGCCAAATGACTTTGATGCTCAGGCTTTTGATCCTCATCATTTATTTAAAGCTGCTTTAACTGCGCGAATTAATTTTGGAAATAAATACATTTCAAGACCTGACGGAAGATATAATTTTAAAGATGATAAATATCCAACAATATTTTTAGCCTTTGAAAAAGCATTTGCAGCAAGTCAAAAAAAATATGAGTTTGAACGCATCGGAGCTTCTGTACAATATGATTTATCGTTAGATAATAAAGGAATTCTGGGAATGAATTTCAGAGCTGGAAAGTTCTTTAATGCCGAGAATATTTCGTTCATCGATTACAGGCATTTTAACGGAAACCAAACTCATATTGGTACAAGTGATCGTTATCTGAATGTTTTTAATTTAATGCCGTATTATGCAAATAGTACAAATGACAGTTATTTTGAAAATCACTTGGAATATAATGATACGGGATTTATTATGAATAAAATTCCATTATTGAATCTCTTAAAATCAACTATGAATATTGGATTTCATTCATTGGCAATTCCGGACAGAAAACCATATTCTGAATTTACTGTTGGTTTAGATAATCTGGGTTTTGGCAAGTTTAAATTATTCAGATTGGATTATGTACATTCTTATCAAGGCGGAATTCAGCAAAATGGAGTTGTTTTAGGAATGAAGATTTTGAATGTATTAGACTAAGTTGCTGAGATACTGAGATGCTAAGTTGAAATTCTTTGCGGGTTCTCGACTCCGCTCGAACTGACAAAACACTTAAAGGCTTAAACATCTAACTTATCCAAGTTTGCGTTAGGGATAGAAGCGATATCTTTTTATTTTTTCCTTTAAAAATAAAAGATATCGCGGATAGCGTCGACCGCCGCGGCGGAGAACGTCCAAATAAAAAATCCGCTTACTCCAATAGAATAAACGGATTTTATTTTTTTTTAATTGCTAAAGAAACCTCAGCAACTCAGAACCTCAGCAACTTAGAAGCTTTTTTTCAATGATAATCATCTGGTTCAATATGAATCAAAATATTCCCTAATTGAGGTATTTGTTCCCTTAAAGTATCTTGTAGTTTATGTGATAAATCGTGCCCTTCTTTTACAGAAATTTTTGCCGAAACTATAGCATGAAGATCAACATGATATTTCATTCCTGCTTTACGGATAAAACATTTTTCGGTTCCAAGAATACCTTCAACAGTTAAGGATTTTATACGAATTTCTTCGACTAAATCATCATTTAGATTTTCGTCCATAATTTCGCCAAGCGCAGGTCTAAAAATTTTGTAACTGTTATATAAGATAAAAAAAGCAGCAAAAAGTGCCGCCCAATCATCTGCTGATTCATACCCTTTTCCCATAATCAGCGCAATTGAAATCCCAATAAATGCTGCTACTGAAGTAATCGCATCACTACGATGATGCCAGGCATCTGCTGCAAGAGAAGAACTATTTGTTTCTTTGCTTCGTTTCATTACCAAACGAAACGAATATTCTTTCCATATAATTATAGCGCCCAAAATGTATAAAGTCCACGATTTCGGCAAAGCATGTGAAGTCTGGATATTCGCAATACTTTCATACCCAATAATTGTTGCCGAAGTAATTAAAAATCCAACTACCAAAAAGGTAATTAAAGGTTCGGCGCGGCCATGTCCATAAGGATGATTTTCATCAGGAGGTTTGTTAGAATACTTGATTCCGAATAAAACCAAACAAGACGAAAATATGTCTGCTGTTGATTCTATTGCATCTGCAATCAAGGCGTAAGAATTGCCAAAAAAACCTGCCAAGCCTTTTATAACGGCTAAGCAGGTGTTTCCAACTATACTAAAGATAGTAGCTTTTACAGCTTTTTGTTCATCTGTCATGTAGACTATTTTTTTTCGCCACGAATTCACGAATTAAACAACTCTTAATTTATAGAATTCAATTACACGAATTTTATTTAAAAAATTAATGCAATAAAGCACCATCTTAATCTTCGTTTAATTCGTGAATTCGTGGCTAACTTTATTTTTTTACGCTCTCACGATTTTTGCTCCAATAGCTCTTAAACGCTCATCGATACGCTCGTATCCACGGTCGATTTGTTCAATATTTTGGATTGTACTTGTTCCTTTTGCTGAAAGCGCAGCAATCAATAATGAAATTCCCGCACGAATATCAGGAGATGACATTGTTGTTGCTTTTAATTGAGATTCGAAATTATGTCCCATAACCACAGCTCTGTGCGGATCACATAACATAATTTTTGCTCCCATATCGATTAATTTATCTACGAAAAACAAACGGCTTTCGAACATTTTCTGGTGAATTAAAACATCGCCTTTTGCTTGTGTTGCCACAACCAAAACGATACTCAATAAGTCAGGCGTAAATCCTGGCCAAGGCGCATCAGCAATGGTTAAAATAGAACCATCGATATCTGTTTTTACTTCGTACCCGTTTGTGTGAGCAGGAATATAAATATCATCACCACGTTTTTCGATCGTAATACCCAATTTTCTAAAAGTATTTGGAATTAAACCTAAGTTTTCCCAACTTACATTTTTGATCGTGATTTCGCTTTTGGTCATAGCCGCAAGACCAATCCAGGAACCAATTTCAATCATATCAGGCAAGATTCTATGCTCACAACCACCAAGGCTTTCAACACCTTCGATAGTTAATAAGTTAGATCCAACTCCGGTAATTTTAGCTCCCATAGAGTTCAGCATTTTGCACAATTGTTGTAAATAAGGCTCGCAGGCAGCGTTGTAAACTGTAGTTTGTCCTTTTGCCAAAACTGCAGCCATAACGATATTTGCAGTTCCGGTTACAGATGCTTCATCAAGCAGCATATCTGTTCCTTGTAATCCTTCTGCAGGAGATTCTACACCGTAAAAGTGATCTTCTCTATTGTATCTGAATTTTGCTCCAAGGTTGATAAAACCTTCAAAGTGTGTATCTAATCTACGACGGCCAATTTTATCTCCTCCCGGTTTTGGAATATATCCTTTTCCGAAACGTGCCAAAAGCGGTCCAACAATCATAATAGAACCACGAAGCGCTCCACCTTCTTTTTTGAAAGCTTCGGTTTCTAAATATCCAACATTAACTTCATCAGCCTGAAACGTAATCGAACCCGGTTCATTGCGTTGAATTTTAACTCCTAAATTACCCAACAAAGTGATTAATTTATTGATGTCAATAATATCGGGAATATTATTAATTTTTACTTTATCCCCCGTTAGAAGCACGGCACATAAAATTTGTAATGCCTCATTTTTTGCTCCTTGCGGAGTGATTTCTCCTTTTAAAGGAATTCCTCCTTCGATTTTAAAAATTCCCATAGATTTTTTTTAAGGTTCTTCTTTTAAAGTTGCTAAGGTTCTGAGTTTCTAAGATTCTGAGTTTTAAAAAACTTAGAGACGTAGTCACTTAGTATCTTAGTACCTTTTTTTATTTCTGATTGTTTTTTATTTAGGTTCTGAGTTAATGAGATTCTAAGTTATTGAACTAAAAAAACTTAGTCCCTTAGCATCTTAGAAACTTAGTGCCTTTTTTTACTTCTGATTATTATTTTTCTGAAAAGGCTTTGGCTTTCCCGGACCTTTAATGTTTTTATTGCTTTGGATTTTTGGTTGTCCCGGTGGCGTGATTTTGTTTGACATGCGTTTGTTGGTACGCAATAAATCAGTTGTATTTAAAAGTTCTTCTGTACTTTGTAATAAATTGATTTTCCCATCAGACAATTCAAATAAATGTTCAAAAATCACATCGTCTTTTACTGTGTCTTTGTTCCAGCTCAAATATGATTTTTTCATGTGATTGGCAATCACCAAAACCAATGCATTTTTCATTTCACCATCTTCCCATCTATTGGCAACATCAATCATATATTTGATATTGTTACCGTAAAATCTATATTTCGGGAAGTTTTGAGGATATTGTAAAACATCTGGTTTTAACTGCAATACATCTCTCGAAGGAATTGGATATGGCGATTCTACATCTAATTTAAAATCAGACATGATAAAAAGCTGATCCCATAATTTATGCTGAAAATCCGGAACATCACGCAAATGCGGATTAAGACTTCCCATTACCTGGATAATGTATTTCGCAGCTTTATTACGCGTTTCGGCATCTTCAATAATCGTTGCCTGATCGATCAGTTTTTGCAAATGACGACCATATTCGGGAATAAGTAAACGCTGTCTTTCAGAATTATATTCTAAATTAAAAACAACGTCATTTGCGACTTCTTTTTTATATTTTTCGATCATAATTTATAATGAAACTATACCTTCTATGGTAGAAACTTCTTTGTATTTGCTAATCACTTCGTCAGCGCTATGCATGGTAACATCTATAGAAACACTGGTAAATTTACCGGTTTTAGATTTTGTTGTCTTGATAACCGCACCCATATTGTCAAACGTTTTTTCAACTCGTTCAACATTATCGCCTACTGAAGGCATTATAAATTTATACAAGTACTCTGCAGGCCAGGTATTTGAATTATCTAACTCAACCTTTAATCTTTCGTAAAATTCGGCGGTTTCTTTTTCTTTATCGTTTTCCATTCGTAATTAAAAATAAACGCAAATATACGGTTTTGAGTTTAGATTTTGGATTTTAGATTTTAGATTTTTTAGGATGTTTTTTTGCCACAAATTTCACAAATTTTCACAAATTAAAACTTCTTTAAAAAAAATGGAAATTTCGTATGGTTTAGATTGAGTTATAAATTAAAAAAATCGCGTTAATTAGTGAAATTCGTGGCTAACTTTTATATTTGATAAACTTTACTAAGAAATTCTCTCGCATAATTAAAAGAGCCAAACTTAAAAAACTTTGGAACTCTGCGACTTTGCGAGATTAAAAACACAATTCAATGAAAAAAATTATCTTTTTACTTTTTACAATTCTCACTTTTCACAATTTTCAGGCTCAGGAAATAAAAACAATGACTTATTTTCAAAATGATACCATCAAACTGGATCTGGATTTGTATTTACCTCAGAAGAAAACGAATGAAAAAATTCCGCTAGTTATTTTCGCTTTTGGCGGAGGATTTTCTGGGGAGAACGTACAAGCGAAAAAGATTTCGGAATGTTTATGGCGAAAAACGGTTATGCGGTTGCCAGTATTTCGTACAGTTTATATATGAAAGGAAAAGATTTTGGTTGTAAAGGAACGCTGACCGAGAAAATAAAAGCAATTCAAATTGGCGTGAGCGATATGTGGCAGGCGACTTCTTTCTTGATTGAAAATGCCAATAAATACAATCTTGATTCCTCGAAAATATTTATCTCAGGAATTAGTGCTGGTGCCGAAATTGGTTTTCAGGCTTCGTTTTGGGATTATAAACTGATGAATTTATATAAAAACAATCTACCGGAAAACTTTAAATACAAAGGTTTTATTGGAGGCTCGGGAGCAATTCAGGATATTAATCTGATTACCAAAGAAAATGCAATCCCGATGTTATTGGCACACGGAAATAGTGATGAAACGGTTCCGTATAATGCGGGTTCTCATCGCTCTTGCCCAACAAATGCTTCGGGCTGGCTGATTCTTTTTGGATCTTATGCCGTTTATAATCATATGAATGAATTACATAAGGACATTGAATTGATTACTTTTTGCGGTGGCGGACATGAATTTTCAGGCTATCTTTTTCATCAGGGACAACAATATGTTTTGGATTTCGTGAATGATGTTTTGAAAGGAAAGAAATTTGAATCGCATTTGATTATTCCTTCGGGAAAGAAAAGTACTAGTTCTGGAAAATATTTGTTTTGTGAGTGATATTAAATTACAACCAAAAAGCTCCAGCGGAGTAAAATATTTATAGCCAATTTTTACGTTTCATACTTAAAAGCTCCAGCGGAGCGGTATATTGATTTTTAATATGTCACCCCGATGGGGTTTTGCCAAACTACCTTGTAATTTTCTATAAATATGATGTCCCGATGGGACTAATACTTGCTATAAACTGGACTGAAGTCCAGCCCTACAATATTTGTCGAGCCGATGGCTCTTTGTCGTTTAGTTCCAGAGGAACGATGGATTTTGTAGAGCTGGATTTTAATCCCGCACAATATTTGTCGAGGCCTACGACTCTTTTTTGTTTCAGTTCCGGAGGAACGAATTATTTTGTAGCAACGGATTTTAATCCGTTGAAATCATGTTGTCGAATTATATAAATCTAAAAAAAGGTCATTTATACCTACAAGGTTTTGGAAACCTTGCAGGAAACACAATATTTGAAATGTTTCCAAAAATAAAACCATGCTTGCTCATTAGCCCTGATTGAGGTGATATCCTTTTATGGCGGGGTTCGACATAAAAGATATAGCTGAAAGCAGGAACATTTATCTCCTAAAATTGCGAAATCATTCGCTCAAAGCAAAATATTCTTTTTAAATACCAATAAGTTTAGGTAAATTTGCGCTTTATTTTTAGAAAGTGCAAAAACAAATCATAGTTCTCATTGGTGGCCCGGGAACGGGAAAATCTACTCTTATTAACGAATTAGTCGCTCGTGGCTATTGCTGTTATCCTGAAATTTCAAGACAAGTTACGCTCGAAGCACAACAACGTGGTATCGACCAGTTGTTCCTGGAACAGCCTTTATTGTTTAGCGAAATGTTATTGGAAGGCCGCATTAAGCAATTCGAAAATGCACTGGAAGAACCTGACAATGTAGTTTTTATAGACCGCGGAATCCCGGATGTAGTTGCTTATATGGATTATATTGGCGATCAATATCCTTCACACTTTATAAAAGCTTGTGAAGATTTTAAATATACGAAAACTTTTATTTTGCCGCCTTGGGAAGAAATTTACGAGAGCGATACAGAGCGCTACGAAAATTTTGAACAGGCACAAACGATTCAGAAATATCTTGTTGACACCTATAAAAAATATGGCTACGACTTAATTGAAGTGCCTAAAGATACGGTTGAGAACAGAATTCTTTATATCTTAGATAAAATTTAGGCATATGTTTAAAGTTGCAAAACTAGAAACTGATTTCTAAATTTTTTAACTTTAAAACATAACCAATGCCAGAAGCGCAGGAAATTCTTTTAAAATACTGGAAACACGACAGTTTCAGACCACTTCAAAAAGAAATTATTGATTCGGTTTTGGACGGTCAGGATACTTTTGCCCTGCTTCCAACCGGTGGCGGAAAATCGATTTGTTTTCAGGTTCCGGCCATGATGCAGGAAGGTATTTGTTTAGTAGTTTCGCCTTTAATTGCCTTGATGAAAGATCAGGTAGCAAATTTGCAAAAGCGGGAAATTAAAGCAATTGCACTTACCGGCGGCATTCATACCGAAGAAATTATTGATCTTCTGGACAATTGCCAATACGGAAATTATAAGTTTTTATATCTTTCGCCTGAGCGTTTGCAATCAGATTGGATTTTGGAACGCATTAAAAATCTGCCTATAAATTTAATTGCTATTGATGAAGCGCATTGTGTTTCGCAATGGGGACACGACTTTCGTCCGGCTTATTTGAAGATTTCAGAACTTAAAAAGTTTTTTCCTAAGATTCCGTTTTTGGCTTTGACTGCAACAGCAACTCCCAGAGTTATTGAAGATATTAAAACCGAATTGGGATTAAAAGATCCAAAACTTTTTCAGCAATCTTTTGAAAGAAAAAATATTGCATACATGGTTTTCGAAGTCGAAGACAAATTGTATCGCACAGAACAAATCTTAAAGAAAAATCCACAGCCTTCTATTATATATGTGCGAAACCGGAAATCGTGTTTGAATATGTCAACGCAATTGCAATCTTTAGGTTTTAAAGCGACTTATTATCACGGCGGACTTTCGGCAAAAGAAAAAGACAAAAACATGCAATTGTGGATGTCAGAACAAGCACAGGTCATTGTAGCCACAAATGCGTTTGGAATGGGAATTGACAAAGACAACGTAAAAACGGTTATTCACACACAATTGCCCGAAAATATCGAAAATTATTATCAGGAATCAGGAAGAGCAGGACGAAATGGCGAAAAAGCATTTTCGGTTGTTTTGACAAATTCATCGGATAGTAATCAATCAGAACAACAGTTTTTGAGCATTCTGCCGGATAAACAGTTTCTGAATTTAATGTATGTAAAACTTTGCAATTATTTTCAGATCGCTTACGGCGAAGGTTTAGATGATTCGTTTTCGTTTAAACTAAATCATTTTTGTCAGAAGTACGACTTCCCAACTCTTAAAACCTATAATGCTTTGCAGTTTTTGAATCAGCAGGGAATTATTACTATGTCTCAGGAATTTTCTGAAAAGATTACGATGCAGTTTTTGATCGAATCAAAAGAAGTAATCCGATATATGAGTTTGAATTCAAATGACGAAGAAATCATTCTCGCAATTCTGAGGACGTATCCCGGAATTTACGAAATGAAAACACCGTTTAATATTTCGCTAATTGCAAAAAAATCAAATCATACAGAAGCGCAGGTTTCGGCAGTATTAGAAAAACTGAAAGAGAAAGAAATCATCGATTATAAATCAAGGAATAACGACGCAACTATATTATTTAATGAAGTTCGCGAAGATAATCTTACCATAAACAGAGTTGCAAAATATCTGGAAAGACAAAATCAACTTAAAAAAGACCAGCTTTTATCTGTTCTATATTATATAAAGGACAGAAAAACATGCAAAAACCGATTGATTTTGGATTATTTTGGAGAAGAAACAACAAAAAATTGTGGCGTTTGTTCATATTGCATTACACAAAAGGGCAAAATTACAGAAGCCGACTCCATTGCAGATAAAATTCTTCACGTATTAAAAACCGCAGCTTTAAATTCGCGAGAAATTCAGACGAAAGTAAAACTGGACGCCAACGATGTACTTTTGGCACTTCAGGAATTACTCGAAAACAATTATATTACCATCCAATCGAATAATAAATACACTTTAAAATTATAATGGAAAAATTGAGAATTATATTTATGGGAACTCCGGAATTTGCCGTTGGTATTCTGGACACCATTATTAAAAACAATTATGATGTTGTTGGCGTTATTACAGCTGCGGATAAACCGGCGGGACGCGGACAAAAAATAAAATATTCGGCAGTAAAAGAATATGCACTGGCGAACAACCTTACTTTATTACAGCCTACAAATTTAAAAGACGAAAGTTTTTTAGCCGAATTGAAAGCTTTAAATGCTAATTTACAAATCGTGGTTGCTTTTAGAATGCTGCCAAATGTAGTTTGGGAAATGCCTAGTTTAGGGACTTTTAATCTTCATGCTTCTTTATTGCCAAATTATCGCGGTGCGGCACCTATCAACTGGGCAATTATTAATGGTGAAACCAAAACGGGCGTTACTACATTTTTTATTGATGATAAAATTGATACCGGTGCGATGATTTTAAATTCGGAAATTGAAATTCAACCAACAGAAAATGCCGGAGAATTGCATGACCGATTAATGGATTTAGGAAGTTTAACCGTTATTGATACTTTGAAAGTAATTGAAAACGGAAATGTAACAACAACAATTCAGAAAGATGATGCCGAAATTAAAACGGCTTACAAACTCAACAAGGAAAATTGTAAGATCGACTGGACAAAATCCGGAGATGAAATCAATAATTTAATACGCGGTTTGAGTCCTTATCCTGCTTCGTGGTGCTTTTTGAAGGATAAAAATGAAGAGTTAAGCATCAAAATATATGAGGCAAAACTGGTTTTAGAATCACATAATTTTGAGATTGGAAGTCTGATTAGCAGCAAAAAAGAAATCAAAATATCGATTAAAGACGGTTTTGTTCAACTTTTGAGTTTGCAATTACCGGGAAAAAAACGAATGCAAGTGGCAGAATTATTAAATGGGATCACTTTTACCAACGAGGCAAAAGTCTATTAAGGTCAGTAAAACAGGGGTTTTTACTTGTTTTTGACAGAAAAATGACTTGCTTTATGAACAAAAAAACTAAGTTATTAACAATTTTTGCTAAATTTAAAGAAAACACTTGCAAGGAACGGATTTCCTACTAAATTTGTGTATTAACAATTTTTTTTAACCAACAATTAATAACTAATTATTATGAACAAATCAGAATTAATCGATGCTATCGCTGCTGATGCAGGAATCACAAAAGCTGCGGCAAAATTAGCTTTAGAATCATTTTTAGGAAACGTAGGGGCTACTTTGAAAAAAGGTGGAAGAGTTTCATTAGTAGGTTTTGGATCATGGTCAGTATCTGCTAGAGCTGCTAGAGACGGTAGAAACCCTCAAACAGGAAAAACTATCCAGATTGCTGCAAAAAATGTAGTAAAATTCAAAGCTGGAGCTGAATTAGAAGGTGCAGTGAACTAAGTAAGAAAAGTTCTCTAAACTTATAATATAATCAAAACCCTCCTCATGGAGGGTTTTTTTGTGCGGTTTAACGATTTTATTTGGGTTTTTAAAAATTTTATGATTAAATTTAATAAAAATTGTAGCCGTATGATTTCAGAAAAATTAAAAAAAGGACACCTGCTTATTGCCGAACCTTCGATAATTGGAGATTTATCATTTAATAGATCGGTAATTTTATTAGCAGACCATAACAAAGAAGGATCAATAGGTTTTATCATTAATAAGCCATTAAAATACACTATTAATGATTTAATTCCTGAAATTGATGCCACTTTCAAGATATATAACGGAGGCCCTGTAGAACAAGACAACCTTTATTTTATTCACAATATCCCGGAATTAATCCCAAATAGTGTTGAGATTTCTAACGGAATTTATTGGGGAGGTGATTTTGAATCGACCAAAGACTTAATTAACGACGGATCTATTAGTAAAAATAATATTCGTTTTTTCTTAGGATATACCGGTTGGGATGAAAATCAGCTTGAAAGTGAGATGCAAGGAAACTCCTGGATCATTGCCGATAATAATTACAAAAACAAAATTATCGGAAAGTCGACCACGCATTTTTGGAAAGAGCAGATTATTGAGCTTGGTGGCGATTATCTTATTTGGTCAAATGCACCTGAAAATCCATATCTGAATTAATTTTCAGATATAGATTCATTTAGTTTCTGCACTAATAAATGAGCCAGATTACTTGTAAACTCTTTTTTTCGATATTTAGTTATCGGCTGTATTCCCATGATTACATTCGTCAGAAATAATTCGTCGGCTTTTTGAAGATCAAACGGCGAAATTATTTCTTCAGACACTTCTATGCCTTCAACTTTTTTAGCTAAAGCCAAAATTTGCCTGCGCATAACTCCGTTTAAACAACCTTCAGAAATTGGCGGGGTAATTAGTTTTTTACCCACAACCATAAATAAATTGCCCTGCAAAGCTTCGACAACATTTTTTGTATCGTTTACCAAAAGACAATTTGCCAAACCATTTTCATGGGCAAAAATACTTCCGGTAACGTTAATCATTTTATTAGTCGTTTTAATAGACGATAATAATTGTTTTGTAACATAAAAGTCTTTATACAAATCAACTTCATATTCATTCAAATTTAAAGCGTAAGAAGTATTTTCAAGAGGCGTTGCATGAATTAAATACGAAACTTCATTGGTTTTTGGCAAATATAAACCTCCATCGTTTCTAAAAACTGTAATTCTGGCTCGTGCCGATGCTGAAATTTCGTTTTGCTGAACTAAACTTAAAACTTGTTCTTCCAGGAATTCCATTGTAAAATTCATCGGAATTTCCATTCTGACAACACGCATTGAAGCCATTAATCTGAAGTAATGATCTTCGAGAAACAAGATTTTATTGTTGACGATTTTTAGTGTTTCAAAAACACCATCTCCATACAAAAAAGCACGATTTTGAGTTAATATATTATCGTCTTGTGCTACTATGTTTCCGTTAAAATTGATCATAAAAAAACCCTGATTTTTTGTTCAGGGCAAATATAAGGTATAAAATAGACTTTTACTAAACAGAACCTATAAGATGTTTCAGGTCTGAGATCTGATTCTCCCACAATTGTTTAGCTTCTCCTACTTCTTCTTTTTCAGCGAAATCGACTACCATTAACGACACATCTTTAGTCAATTCATCAACTAAAATATGCAGTTCAAAAAAGTATTCAGTGTCCTTACTGCTTTCATCAACCCATTTGAATTTTACTTTTTCCCCGGATTTTTTAGAAGCCAAACGCGCTTTTTCCTGCGAGTCATTCCAGATGAAAGTAAAGAATTCACCTCTTGAATTTACATTGTCTGCAAACCATTCTGACAAACCTGAAGGTGTTGATATATATTGATACAATAATTGCGGCGAAGAATTGATCGGAAACTCGATTTCGTAACGTATTTTTGGATCCATGAGCTACATTTAATTTTTTCGAAATATAAGAATATATGTCCAAAAACAATGCATTTTTAAAAATATTTTTTTTTCTTCATTTTATGCTTGTAAGCTCTAATATTATTTTTATATTTGCACCCGCAATGAGGAACACGGTTCACTTGCAATCTTGGCGAGGTAGCTCAGTTGGTTAGAGCGCAGGATTCATAACCCTGAGGTCACGGGTTCAACTCCCGTCCTCGCTACAAAAAGTTAAGTTTTTTAAAAACAATAAGTTAAACGGTTTTAGAGTGATTTAAAACCGTTTTTTTATGTCTAAAATTCACGACTTACTATCCAAAGAACACAAAAACGAACACGTTTTAAGTTATAAAAAGAAATATTCAATACCACGCATTTATGATGCAAGAGGCGATTTATCAAAACGCTGGTATGTTTATTTTTCCTTTCGAAATCCATTAACAGAAAAATTAGAGCGCCAAACTCATGTCTACGCAGGCGTAAATCAGTTCAAAACTCTTAGAGAACGTAAGGAAGCTATAAAAATCCTTCGTGAAGCTGTTGAAACAATTCTGGCAAATGGTTACAATCCTTTTGAAGACTCAGAACCAGTAGATAAATTAAAAAACTACAACATTCCTGATGCAGTAATTTTTGCACTTGAATTAAATAAAAGCACATTAAACGAAAACAGCTATAAAGATTTTAGAGTAAGAATAAAGTCATTTGAAAAGTGGCTGTTAGCAAATGGTTTTGAAAACAGATACATTACAACTGTAAACAAGAAAACTGTAACAACGTATTTGAACACCATTCTAACAAATACAAGTGCAAGAAATAGAAACAATAGCCGTGCAAATCTATCAATGTTTTTCGCAACTCTTGAAGACAATGAAATTATCCCTGATAATTTCATAAAAAAAATTAATGTTTTAAAATCTACACCTGAAAGAAATAAGACCTTCAGCACCGAACAAGAAAAAGACATATTAGAATACCTATTAAAGAACGACACTATTTTACTTTTATTCATTCAATTTATATCATTAAACCATCTGCGACCAATAGAAGTTGTGAGATTAAAAATAAAAGATATTAATATTAAGGATAGACTTATATATGTTAGAGCAAAAAACCAACCTGTCAAAACTAAGATAATTCCTGAAATTCTATTGAAGGAACTTCCTGACCTAGAAAAATTTGAAAAAGAAAGTTTCTTATTTACACCAAAAGGAATAGGGTTCGATTGGACAACTAACGAAACAGATAAAAGAGGTTATTTTGGAGATCGATTTAAAAAAGTAAAAGATAGTTTAAAACTTAGTAAAGATTACGGACTTTATAGTTTCAGACATACTTTTATAACCAAACTATACAAAGAATTAGTAAAAGACAGTACCCCACACGAGGCAAAAAGCAAATTAATGCTTATTACCGGTCATGCTACAATGAGCGCTTTAGAAAAATATTTACGTGACATTGATGCTGTTTTACCTGAGGATTATTCAAAATATTTCAAAACAATTATATAAAAGCAAAACTCCCGACAAATATCTTCAGACAGTTTTCTGTTAAATATTATTTTTTTACAGCAGGTACTTTCTTGCTATTAATATTAGTGTATTGAATTAAGGATGCGCTATCATTACCACTATTATTCCAAACACATTCATCTGAGCCCCAAAAAAACCTATGAATTGAGTTTTTACTAGTTGTCACCTTTCTATATTTACCTTTCCCAGTGCATAATAATACCCACTCATCTTTTTCGACTTCAATATTTGGAAAGAAAAAAACATGACGAAACTCATTTGAAACATTTTCGTTTAGATCAAAGGTTCGATCAACTACGGCATATCCCTCTAAACTAGTTTTGGCAGTAACTTTAAGCCACACAAGCTCTTTGTTTGGGTTTTCAGAATTATCGACACTATGTAAATTGAGACTCATATAAATTTATTTACAAATTCCTTTTTGTTATAAGCAAATATCTTATTATCGACATAAACAACAATAGGTGTTTTTACGTGTTTTTAATAACTTCTAAAATAAATGTAGATTTTTTTTAATTAGATCCGCAGCTGCAGTTTGTCCAAGAATCAAAATAAATCTACATTATTTAACTTAAAACTTACTTTTTTATAAAATTACTATTTGTTTGTAAGTAATAATTTATACTTTAGCGTAAGAAAATCACTTAGATGAGAAAATTTAACAAAATATTAAAAGGTCTTGTAGTTATAAGCTTTATCCTTTTAATGAGTAGTTGTGCTACGGAAGAAATCACTAAAGAAAATGTTAGTCAGTCTTCAACTGAAGCTAAAATTTGGTTTGATGCCAATAAAAGTAATTATAATACAAACGTTTTCGAATATGTAAAAGAACTCCAATGGCAAGATGCCATTATTTCCAATGGAGAGATTGGGGAAGTAATAGAAGTACCCTTCACTCTTTTAGCGAACCTAAGCGCAACTAATAAAGAAACCGACCTATATAATGACCATCATCGCTTAATGTTTGTGAAAGATGAAAATAAGGGTTTCAAACTTTTCAATGTTCAAATTTTCACTACAGATAAAAAAAATACTGTAATTGATAAAGATTTCAACTACTACAGCATTAAGGATAATTTTGATGGCAAGATTCTTGTACAGGAGTTAGCAACAGACATAGGAAGCAAACTCGAGTTTAAGAATGGGAAAAAAATGCAACGTTCAATAACTTCAAGATATGATGAAGAAGTTTGTGTTTATTATGGCTATTGGTATGAAGATGGACATTTTGAAGCACTGTACGAAGTTGGTTGTTATGGTGGCGGATCAAACGTACCACCTTCACCTGGAAGTGGAACACCGGGTCCGGGTTATGGCGGTGGTGGCGGTGGTAGTACAACTACACCATCGGAAACCAGTTGTCCAGACGGTTATGTTAAAAAACTGAATCAATGTATTTTAGATAAAAAAATATTCGATCAGCTAACAGGAAAAGCCAAATGTATTTATGAAAGATTAATGGCTTCTACTTTATTTAGTACTGCTATAAAAAAGTTTGACGGTGATTTTGCTGTAAGTCATCTTAAATTGACTGTTAATAATAATTTGGACGCAAATGTTTTTGCTATTACAGTCGCTCCTGTAAATTATATAACGGAAATTCAATTTGACAATACTAAATTAGCACTTTTATCAGATTTAGGAAATGCAGTCGTATTTGCTCATGAAGTTATTCACGCAGAGATTTTTAGAAAAATGTTGTCAGCTGCACAAAATGGAAGTTTAGATCCCGCTACAATGACTACTCAACAACAAGTTGCCTATGTGAATTCTTTAAAAAATAATTATCCGGGCTTGATGGATTATTATTACAACAGAAATCACCCTAATTGGAATCATGATATGATAGCAAGTCATTATCGAGGAACTATTGCGGATGTTATACAACAATTTGATAATAATCGCCTCCCTCGCTCGACATATGAATCTGTAACGTGGCTTGGTTTAGGGAAATTAGGAGGTGCCTTAACCACTGTTGCGTGGGATAATTTGTCTCCTGCTGAACAGACAGCAATTACTGATTTAATAAATGAGAACTTATATAAAGGACCATCAACCTGTAGTAACTAATTATGAAAACAAATATAACTATACTATTTTTTCTGCTAGTAAATTTTATAAGCGGACAGACAAAAGAAAGTGATTATTATACTTTCTCTAAAGGAGGAGACAAACACTTAAAACCTTTAAAATACGTACTATTTAACCTAAAAGAGGATACGAAAACTCAAAAGGACGGGAAAATATATTTCAAAATAAAGTCTGAAAGATTTGTTTTTGATAAAGACAAAAATAAATCGGAAACTTCTGCTGTGAGCCTTTTAAAGAAGATTAAATTAGATGACAGTGCTAAACTCAGAGAAAATGAAGTTTTGTATTACCAAAAAGAAATTAAAAAAACTGATGCTTATAAGAAGTCCGGATTTGTGACTCCTTTTCCAGTAACTTCAATTCATCCGTATTTTAAAGTTTACCTTATAGAAAAAATTGGCAATGACAAATTCATTAAATATCAAGTAGATTGGGAATATTCGGATTTATAAAAAATTCTGCTCAATTGAAAAAAAATCACGAACTTTACTATTAATATCCTGAATTTCAACGGGTTTATCAAAACTAACTAATACTAACTAATACTAATTACTATGGCACAATTGGACGGAACTTGGTACAATCAATTAACATCACGTATGACTTTAAAGGTCAACGGAGCGAAAATCACTGGAACATATATTACTAAAGTAGGTGATGCAGAAGGGGAATATGATTTAGTAGGACAAATAGACACTGATAATGATAAAAGCCATGCTATTGGATGGGTTGTTGTCTGGACTAATAAAATTCACGGAAATTCAGATGCAGTTACTACGTGGAGTGGACAGGTTCAAATAATTAATGGCGAACCAACTATAGTTACAACTTGGCTATTGACTACTGAAACAGATACAAAAAATAACTGGCGCTCAACTCAAATTGGTCAAGATGTTTTTACTCAAAATGCTCCGAAACCGGATGATATAACAAAAAATCAAAAAATAGGTCTTGCTCCGTCCTCACCAGTTATAAAGAAAAAGAATCATTAGAAATCATCTTGGGACAAAAGGATTTACATTAAAATTTAGGCCTTGGACTGTAATTCATGTGGAATTTTTCGCTTCTAAATCGGAAGCACTCAAAAGAGAAAAATATCTAAAGACAGGATCAGGAAGAGAATTTATTCAAAATCTGATTTATAACTTATAGCTGGCAGGATTTGTATCCGCCACGGCGGACACGGGTTCAACTCCCGTCCTTGCTACAAAAACAAAAAACACCACTGAAAAGTTGGTGTTTTTTTTATTTACAAAATTCATATATGGAAGAATTTGTTGTCTATATTCTTTATTCTGAAAGATTTAATAAAAATTATACTGGATTTACCTCTAATTTAATTGAAAGGTTCAAATCTCATAATCATCTTGGGACAAAAGGATTTACATTAAAATTTAGACCTTGGACTGTAATTCATGTGGAATTTTTCGCTTCTAAATCGGAAGCACTCAAAAGAGAAAAATATCTAAAAACAGGATCAGTAAGAGAATTTATTCAAAATCTGATTTATAACTTATAGCTCGCAGGATTTATATCCGCCGCCGCGGACACGGGTTCAACTCCCGTCCTCGCTACAAAAAACAACCCTTAAACATCAAATGTTTAAGGGTTTTTTATTGGGATTTTGTTCTCAAAACTACATATTACTCGAGAATTCTTTTTATTAATCATAAAAGATTCGCAATTACAATTTTATTCATTTTAGAAATTTATTGGTAATCTTCTTCTGAATGCGTCAAATTAAGATTTAAACATTTTTATAAGATCATAATTACTAATTATAAATACTCAATTATTGTTTTTTTGGCAAATTCAAAATTTTCGATTCTAATATTGTTAAAGATACGGTATTGTTTAATTATTTTTTAAAAAAGTTAAACAAAATAAATTCTAATTAATTAACTTAGCTATGCACGACTGCTTCTACTTTTATAAAAAGTGAGTTTAAAAATTTTTGTGCAGACTGAATATATATTATATTTAAACGACGAAAATTGAAATATGAAAGCAAATAGTTCCAATTTTTCACTTGAAGAACTCGACCGTATTATTGAAATGGCCTGGGAGGACCGTACTACGTTTGAAGCTATAAAGTTTCAGTTTAATTTATCTGAATCCGAAGTTCGATCACTGATGAAAAAAGAATTAAAATTTAGCAGCTATAAATTATGGCGGAAGCGGGTAGAACATTGCAGCACTAAACACAATGCAAAACGCATACACGGAATAGAGCGCTTCAAATCAAATTTACAACGCCTGATTTCCAACAACAAAATATCAAAACGAAAAGGATAAAAGTTAGAAAAAAAATATAAAAAATCACGATTTGAATTTTGAAACATCTTTCCGAATTAATATAAGCAAATAATTTAAAAAATCAAATAGCTTCACCAACAAAAACTAAATCAAAACGCTATGTACCGAAATATTGGGCTCTTAAACGATATAGTGGACAATACACCTTTGCCAATCGCAGTATACTCTGGTAGTAATCTCAAAATAGAACTCGCAAATGACTCCATGATTAAAACCTGGGGCAAAGGTAACGATGTCATAGGAAAAAATTATCTGGAGGTTTTGCCCGAAATCAAAAAACAGGAATTCTTTGATCAGGCTATCAATGTACTGAATACTGGCGTCCCTTATCATGGAAAGAATAAAAAAGTAGATTTGGTTATTGAAGGCGTTATGACCACCTATTATTTCAATTATAGCTTTATTCCACTCAAAGATGCTGATGGCAACGTTTATGGAGTAATGAATACAGGTACAGATGTAACAGAGTTGTACATGGCGCAACAGCAGATAAAAAGTTCAGAAGAAAGACTTAAAATGGCGATCGACACTTCTGAACTTGGTACTTATGAAATAGACCTCGCCACAAAACAGATAAAAACTTCCGGAAATTTCAATACCATCTGGTCTATAGACAAGGAAGTTTCTAACGACGAACTTATCGCAAAATTACATCCTGATGATCTTGCCATACGAGAGAAAGCACATGAGGAGGCACTGATAACAGGAAAAATATCTTATGAAACACGTATCGTAAATAATGATCAATCCACTAAGTGGGCAAAAATTAAGGGCAAAATTATCAAAGACGAAAATGGAGTTCCAACTACTATAATCGGAATCATTCAGGATATTAATGAGCAGCGAAAATTTGAAGACGAACTAAAAAGACAAGTGGCCAGCAACACCGAAGAACTAAAAAGATCCAATGATGATCTTTTGCATTTTGCCAATATAGTGAGCCATGACCTGAGAGAGCCTGTTCGAAAAATTAAAATTTTCAATACTTTTTTAAGAAATGAAAAAGACACTGCATTTAACGACAATTGTATAAAGTACCTTAATAAAATAGATCAGTCTACACAAAGAATGCAGAATATCATAGAGGGAATTCTTTCCTACTCTACGCTGGGTAAAAGCAGACAGCCTGTTGAAACGATAGATCTAAATGAAATTATTGAGAATATAAAAATAGATTTGGAACTCATCATCAAAGAAAAAGGTGCCATATTTGTTGGCTGCGATTTGCCGCAAATAGAGGGAGCCCCAATTCTTATCACACAACTTTTCTATAATCTAATACAAAATGCCCTTAAATTTTCTAAAGCTGATGAGCCTCCAAGAGTAATTATAACAGCTTCTTTTACAACTATTAATGAAATGGAAGCTGTGCAAATTAAAATCAAAGATAACGGAATTGGAATGGATGCCGCTTTTGCCGAAAGGATATTTACTGCCTTTGAAAGACTGCATTCTAAAGATGAATATGAAGGAAATGGTCTTGGACTTGCCCTTTGCAGAAAAATTGCCAAGCGCCATAACGGAACTATTACAGCCATAGGGGAAAAAGACAACGGGGCAGAATTTATAGTGACCCTGCCTTTAAAGCAGTCTTCTATACTAAATGATTAAGTAACAATATAAAAAAATTACTTTTTAATTACCAAAATCTTACTATAAAATGTGACCTCGCAATTCTCTATCCTAGTTTTGGTTTATATTTAAAATTTTCAAGATATTTACGATAACTTTGCCCAGCAAATTAAGTAATAAACAACATGGATATAGTCAAATTTAAAATCACATCAAAAACTATAAAAGTAGAAGTACGTAATTCTAATAATTATGTTTTTAATTTTAATACGGCTTTAGATATAGCGAAAGAAGACAAGGATGTTTTATTAAAATTGTACAATGCATTAGATATTCTTTTTAAAAAAGAAACCCCAAGCGAAGTCAAAAACTACATTTCGCCAAACCAAACCAATATCCTCGATCAGATTTCTGCCGTTGATGGTTTAGAAGAAGAAAAACTTTAAGGTTTAACTTGCTTCACTTTCATCCTTAATAATTCTTTTCATAACTCATTCTTTCAATCACAACATTGTCCAAAAAATCGTACTTTTGTTTAAACACGCAATAAACACAAGATCTTGTTATTAAACGTATCTTACTGCTATAGCAACGTGTTTTACCAAACCAGAAAATTTTAAAGAATTTTGAATATCTTTGAACTATGAGCACACTATCAAAACCAAGTCATATAGGGCGAAAAATTAGCCGTATTCGTGAACTGAAAGACATGAAGCAAGAAGCTTTGGCACAAGCTTTAGGAACATCTCAACAAACGGTATCTGCAATAGAGAACAGCGAAACTATTGATGACGAAAAGCTTTTAGAAGTAGCAAAAGCACTTGGAGTTAGTGTTGAAGCTATAAAAAACTTTACTGAAGAAAATATGGTTAATTATTTCAATACTTTTAATGACAGTACTCTAAATGGTCCTGTAAATTCAAATTATTGTACTTTCAATCCATTAGATAAACTTGTGGAATCTTTTGAAGAAAACAAAAAACTTTACGAACGTTTGCTGCAAGCTGAAAAAGATAAAATAGAATATTTAGAAAAATTACTACACGGGAAATAATTTCTGTAAACCGATATAAAATCAGATTTCTGTTTTAATGGTTTAAAAAAGAAAAATAAAAGTTACAATCTGGAACAACTTTTCGATCGCACCAGCATTTAAGCGTATTTTATTTATTTTTGTATAACTATAAATTCCACTAAATGAAACGTTCAGGCACAGCAGATTTACCTTTACATTACGGACATGTTCCGTTATGGCTTGCTGACCGAATGTCTAAACTTGGTTTTGCAATTGTCGAAACAATTGCCTTAGAATTTTCAACTTCCGAAGTAATAAGCAAATTAAGCAATCCTTTCTGGTTTCAAAGTTTTGGTGCCGTAATGGGAATGGACTGGCATTCTTCCGGAATTACAACTTCGGTACTTGGCGCATTAAAAAAGTCCGTAAACCCGCATTCGAAAGAACTCGGAATTTATATCTGCGGAGGAAAAGGCAAACATTCGATGTTAACGCCACAAGAACTTTTATTTGTGGGCGAAAAAACCGGTCTTGACGGCAACAATCTTGCAAACTGCAGCAGACTTACCGCAAAAGTAGATAATACAGCTATTCAGGACGGTTTTCAATTGTACCAGCATAATTTTATTGTTGATAATAAAGGACAATGGGCCGTTATTCAGCAGGGAATGAACCCTAACTCTAAAACCGCCAGAAGATATCATTGGCATTCGCAGGATTTAAAGTCTTTTATAAATGAGCCTCACACTTTTATTTACGGCGAAAATCAAGGAACAATTTTAAATCTTACTGCTCAGACAGCCGAAAAATCCAGAGAAGGTATTTTAGAATTATCGAAAGAATCGCCAACAAAAATCATGAAGGAAATGCAATATCTTTCTATGCCTGCACATCACGATGTGAGAATGGAAGATGTTAATATGAAAAGACTCGGCGCAATGTTATGGACAACGCACGAAAATAAACCGGAAGATTTTGAAGAACTTTTACTTTTAAAAGGAATGGGACCAAGAGCGCTGCAATCTTTAGCCTTAGTTAGTGAAATCATTTACGGCACTCCTACCCGATTTGAAGATCCTGCGCGTTTTTCTTTCGCTCATGGCGGAAAAGACGGGCATCCGTTTCCTGTTCCCGTAAAAATTTATGACGAAACAATTGATACTTTGCAAAGAGCCATAAATCGGGCTAAAATTGGAAATACGGACAAAATTCAGGCCATTCAAAAATTATCTGAAATCTCAAGAAAAGCCGAAGAAAGTTTTACACCCAATTCTAACTTTGATGCCTTGATTCAAAAAGAACGCGACGAATCATATAAATATGGCGGAAGAACTATTTTTGGAGAGGCAAAACCTCCAAAAAACAAACCTTCAAATCCAAATAATCAACTGGAATTATTTTAAGCTAATTTAAACTCTCGACAATTCAGATTTTGTTTTTTTCTATTTTATTAATCTATTGATTTAAAACTAATAAAAAATAATTTTCAGTTTGAAAAATTTGAAATGAATTTTAAATAATAAATTCCCAAAACAAAAAAGAAGGAATTTACTTATAAATATGGATTATTTCCCTTAATTTGCGACAAATATTTTAAAGGAAATGAAAAAACAATTATTGATTATTGGCGGTGGATTTGCGGGTTTTTGGAGTGCTTTGAGTGCTATTCGTCAAAGTCGTGAATTAAAAAAAGAAAATGAGCTTGAAGTAACTTTGGTCAATATGGATCAATATTTAACGATTCGTCCAAGATTATATGAGGTTTCTTTGGAAGGATTAAGAGTTGAACTGAATAAATATTTCAATCAGCTGAATATTAAACTTATTATCGGTAAAGCAGAAATTATCGATCCTGAACAAAACATCGTAACAGTTGCTACCGAAAGCGGTTCAAGAATTTTAAATTACGATTATTTGATTTTATCTTCAGGAAGTGTTTTAAAGGCTATAAACATTCCGGGCATTGAAAATACTTTTAATGTAGACACTTTTAACGGAGCCCAAAAACTGGAAAATCACTTAACACAACTAGCGCATAAAAATTTTGAAGGCGAAGGCGCTAAAACTTTTGTAGTTGCCGGAAGCGGATTAACTGGTCTTGAAGTAGTTACCGTTATCAAAGAAAAAGCAAATAAAATACTAGCTGATCTTAACAAAAAAGCCATTGAATTTAATGTTGTATTGATCGAAAAGTCACACAAAGTTGGCAATTATTATGCTCCTGATGCGCAGGATTACGTTATAGAAACATTGAGAGCCAAAGATATAACAATCGCAAGCGGAGTATATATGGCTGCAGTCAAAAACAATGGAGCGACATTAAGTGATGGACGTTTTATAGCTTCACAAACAGTTATCTCGACAATTGGATTAGTAGCAAGTTCACTTTGCAATTTTTTTAAAGGAGAAAAAGATAAATTGGGACGCCTGCATGTAAATCAATATCTGCAATTAAAAGAATATGACAATGTAATTGCCGCTGGTGATGTTGCCAATATTCCTACTGACGATGAAGGAAATAGCTCACTTATGGCTTGTCAGTTCTCTATGTTTCTTGGCAAATTTGCGGGTCATAATGCTGTTAACAGTTTATTCTCAGAAACTTTAAAAGCATATAGTTATAAAGATTATGTGACGTGCGTAGATTTAGGTCAGCAAGATGGGATGTTAACTTCGGGCTGGGATCGTAAACTGGTAGCCAGCGGAATTGAAGGAAAAAATATAAAAATGGAGGTTACGACCCAATTAATCTATCCGGCAGAAGATATTCAAACTGCTCTGGAAGATTCTTATCCGGAAGTTCCAAATGTGGTACAAAATGCTCTTTAATTTTAAATTCTATTTTATAAAATTTCATAAACAATCAGAACATAAAATGATTAATAAACGCAAAATTGATTTCAGGAAAATCTTTTAATGCAAAATAGACTTTTATGAAGTGGTTTTCTTCTGGAACAAACCCTTAAACATCATCGTTTAAGGGTTTGTTTTTTTTTAAACATTCTTTTGAAATGCTTATTTGAAATTTATTTCATAAACTCAAAATGCTTAAATTGCAAGGTGAATTATAGTAGCAAAACGAAAATCTAAAGAAAAATGGCAAATCAATTCGAAGATACAATCAAAAAAGCCTATTCTGCTTTTAACGAAAGAAATATTGACCATGCATTATCGACAATGCAAGAAGATGTGCAATGGTCAAAAGCCTGGGAAGGCGGTTACATTAGCGGACACAACGAAATTAAAGAATACTGGACCAGACAATGGACGGAAATAAACCCTAAAGTTGAACCTGTTGGTTTTGATAAAAGAGAAAATGGAAGCCTGGAAGTCAAGGTACATCAAAATGTAAAAGATTTGCAAGGCGGTTTAATGTTTGACGGATTAGTAAAACATATTTACACTTTTCAGGACGGATTGATTAAAACAATGGATATTGAACTGGTAGAAAATTAATAAACCCTGTTTTAATAATTCAATTGTAACTTTCTAAATTTCTAATATGCTTCAATTTATAGAATCAGTATTTTAGAAATCCAAGCCTTACGGATATTAAATCTATTTTATTTTAAAAATAATGGAATCATTAAGAGTTATTTTCACGGAAGTGTTAGGATTAAGCGATCATCATTTTGAAGTTTTTTACAAAGAATTGCACATCAAAAACCTAAAGAAAAAAGAGTATTTGATTCAGGAAGGTGCTGTTTGTGATTTTATAGCAATCATAATTTCAGGAACAATGCGATCTTATATTCAAAATAATGATGGTGAGTTTAATAATGATTTTTATCTCGAAAATAGCTTCGCAAGTGCCTACACCAGTTTTTTAACTCAAATGCCTACGAATTGCAATATAGAAGCCTTAACCGATGTGCAGGTTTATTATATTACGCATAAACAATTTCATGCTCTAATAGAAAAAGACACTGATTTTCTAAAACTGGCCAAATACATTTCCGATTCTTATTTTATTCGGAAATGTAAAAGAGAAACCTCTTTCCTTAAAAATTCCGCAGCCGAAAGATTAGAAATGATTCGAAAACTTTATCCGGGCATCGAACAAAAAGTTCCTCAGTATCATATTGCTTCTTATCTGGGCATTAAACCGGAATCCCTCAGCCGAATAAAACTCTTAACATACATCAATAAATAATAGTATTGATATACTGAGCTTTGTACTTCATTAATTTAAATATTTGAAGTATGCCTATAATCAATTTAAAAATAAGCGGTGAAGAAAATCCCGCTTTAGCAAAAGAATTAGCACTTACAATCAGTGGCCTGACCAAAGAGGTTCTAAACAAAAAACCGGAAGTTACGGTTGTAACCGTTTCCTTTACTCCAAATGATTTTTGGTTTATAAATTCAGAATCCCTGACTGAATTAAAGACCAATAGTTTTCATCTTACCATTAAAATTTCTGATTCTACCAATCTAAAAGAAGATAAAGCCAAATATATCGAAGCTGTTCATCAGGCATTGACATCACGTCTTGGCACTATTCATCCGGTAAGTTATACGGCTATTGAAGAAATGAAAGCAGATGCTTACGGATATGACGGACTAACGATTGAGTACAAATGGATTAATAATCGTAAAAAATAGAAAAATGAAATCTATAAAACTACTAACCTTCATGCTTTTGATTACGATTCAGCATTTATATCCACAGCAAAAAACTACTGATAAAGTTGCAATAAACGAGATTATAAAACTATATAGCGAAAGCGTTATTAAAAAAGATTCTGTCACTTTTTATAATTTATTTAATGATGGAACCGTAACGTGGTGCGCCGCTCTTAAAGATAAATCTCAAAGTAAAGAAGTAGAAAAGAGAGGCAAAGAAAAAGCCGGGTCCAATTATTTTTCAGGAAGTTACAAAGGTTTTTTAAGAGGTTTATTTGGTTATGAATCTACCGAAGATAAATTTGATAACGTTCATATTATCGAAGACGGAACCGTTGCAGCTGTAACAATGGATTATAGTTTTTGGGCCAATAACAAAATGACAAATTGGGGCGGCAAGTATTTAACTTTAATTAAAAGAGATGGAAAATGGAAAATTACCAGCGTCATTTATTCCTTAGAACTTACCTCCTATTTTGAGCAGCCTTCTCTTGCAAAAAGGCAAAAAGATAAAAAGCTGCAATTGCTTTAAAGTATAATTTAGAAAAAATAAAAACCCTTAAATAAATCAATGTTTAAGGGTTTTATAGTATGTTTCAAATTATGATCTTTTCATATCCGGAATCTTTTCTATCAAATTTTTCCAATATCGTTTTGGCATGTGCTGAAGATGAAGTTTTGTATTTTTTCTGGATTCAATATTGACGCTTTTAAAATATTGACGCCATAGGTTCTGAAAAAATTCTTCTCCTTCATCGCATATTTCAGCCAGAAATTTTGAAGAAGATGCTTGTGCATCAAATTGCAATTCAACTGTAGAAACATTTTCGAGATCGTAATAAATGCCGTATTTGCGTTTAGCATCATAAATTAACCAGCGTTGATCTGCGTAACGGCTTTTAAAATGGCTTTCTATCACAGGCAGCACATCACAATCGGGTTCAACAATGGCATAATATAATTCGTCTTTGGTGAGTTTAAACCTGACAAAGGCTTCCATACGATGGGCTTCTTTCATGACAAGTCTGTCTGCTTTTCTGATATTCCATACGATAGGATTTCCAAAATCTTCTTCGATATTTTCAGCACTTGAAAGCGCATATTTTGCAAAATAAAACATGATTTCCTCCGCTTTATCTACTTCTGATAAAAAAGTATAATAAATGCTTTTCAGACCGTTTTTTGAAAGCCGTTTTCTTAAACCATCTAAAACCCGATTTGCTTTTGTAATTTCTGTTACAACAAAATGTTTATCTGAAAAAAGCAATCCACCGGAAGCTTCATCTTTAGCAAAAACAATATCATTTAGTTTATAATCATAAATTTCAAAAACCGCCGTAAGCCAGCCTTCATAGGTTCCGTCGTAAATTATTTGTGTCATTTGGCATTAAAATAATGAAAGTTGACTCGAAAAATCGTTCTTGTATTTACTGGATTGAAAATTCAAAATATGAGCTTTGATCTGAATCGCCGTTAAGTCTTTTTGAATTTGAAATGGTGTTGCAAAAGCCAGGAAATATTTGGCACGCGTATACGCAATTCCCATTTTTTGTAAATCCTCAGGAATAAGTCTTTTAAATTTTCTGGCCGCGACAATTTTCTGGGCACTTAAATAACCAATTCCGGGAATACGTTTGATCAGTTCCAGATCAGCAGTATTGATATCTACGGGAAACTGATTCAGATTTCGTAACGCCCAACCTAGTTTTGGATCAATATCGAGATCGAGATTGGGCTGATTGAAACCTACAATTTCATTTACATTAAAACCATAATACCGAATCAGCCAATCAGCCTGATATAACCTGTTTTCGCGTATTACAGGAACTGGCGTTCCTATAGCCGGCAATCGATTGTCATAACTTATGGGTACATATCCGGAATAATAAACACGTTTCATGTTCATTTGCTGATAGAAATAATCTGCCATGCCCAGAATTTCGAGATCACTTTCTTTTGTAGCGCCAATTACCATCTGGGTACTTTGTCCTGCCGGAGCAAAAAGTGGTGCTTTGTAGTTTTGTTTTCTTTCTTCTTTATGACCGGCAATCTCCTCTTTAAGATATTCCATGGGTTTAATCACATCAATGTGATTCTTGTCCGGGGCTAGTAATTTGAGGCTTTGTTCTGTTGGCATTTCAACATTTACGCTTAAACGATCTGCGTAAATTCCGGCTTGCTGCAGCAATTCGTCACTTGCTCCGGGAATAGCTTTTAGGTGAATATAGCCATTAAAATTGTGTTCTAACCTCAATTTCTTGGCAATCCTGACCAAACGTTCCATCGTATAATCCGGATTATCAAAAATACCGGAACTCAAAAATAATCCTTCAATATAATTTCTTCGGTAGAAACCAATTGTAAGATCAACAACTTCCTGCACTGTAAAAGCGGCACGTTTAACATCGTTGCTTTTTCTGCTTACGCAATACGCACAGTCAAAAATACAATGATTGGTGAGTAAAATTTTCAGCAACGCCACACAACGTCCGTCTTCGGTATAAGAATGACAAATTCCCATTCCTTTAGAATTTCCTAATCCTTTATCTTTATTCTTTCTGTTGCTTTGACTCGATGAACACGAGACATCATATTTGGCTGCATCCGCCAAAATGCCCAACTTCTCCATCACTCTTTCGTTCACCATTTTAGATCTTTTTTATTGTTTTGAAAATGAAATATCATTCATTCAAAACTAACAAATTTAAGATGGAGGATAATGGAATTGGCTGTTCTAAATTGTATCAAATTTTAGTAAATCTAATACTGAGATTTCCAAAAGTTCAGGTTATATCATTTGCAATTGAACCATTTTCATGTAAATAGGATCCAAACAGCTTTTGCCATTGGTGGTTTCACTCCAATACATACCGTGCACTTTTAAATTATTTAAAAGCATATAATTTAAAAGCCCGAAATTAGTAGCAATTATCACTTCATAATTAATGTTGGCTGGCAGAATTCCCGTTTTGGTAATCCCATAATCCGCAGGTCCTGCATTAGAATCATTTCTAAAATTACTCGCCAAAGTATCGGTAATAGAATATACATTAATCCACTTTATTTTTGATTCAATTTCAGTACCGCGATCATCATAATAATTAGGATAATAACTGCTTATAAAATCAAAAGGAGTTCCAATGGTAATCAAACCCTTTGTTCGTTTTAATGTATTGCCTGTGAGTTCTCTTTTATAAGGATATAAATAATCCAATGCGATCAGGGATCCAAAACTATAGGCATGAACATGTATTTCCGCATCCTTGTTATTATTAACAATATATTCATAGAGAAGATCTAAACTTCCCAAGATAATTCCTTTTTGTTCAGCGTATTGAAGATATAAATGTGCACTTACAAATTCAGTCGCCAATCCTGCAATGATCAAATTAGCTTTTGGTATGATTAACATGATTAAAGCTATTATGGGAACAAATATCTCTGAAGTTTCGACTATACCTTTTTTCGTAATTCCCAAATAATGCAAAGGCCCATATATCCAGGAAACATTTTTTATTGCCGTTATTAAACCATCATTTAAAAATAAGGCCAAAGTAGCCGGAACCATTAGTAAAATAGACAGGGCAATCACTAAAAAAATGAAAAAGATATATAACGTTTGAATGGTAAATTTATATTCTTTGGTACGCGCAATACTTCTCCATATCAGAATAGGGAATTTAGTAATCACGATAGTAAACAACAGGTAATTTTTATAGATCAGGTTTTTGTTGGTGTAACTTTTCGTTAAGGCTTCATTGTATTGAAATTCATAAAATTTATAAATAATATCCTCAGCTGCTGTATTTTTATCTTTTTTTAGAATACAAATGATATTACTTTTTTGCCCTGCAGCGTATTCAATCTTTTCCAGTTTTGTACTATAATCAAAGTCATCGTCATTTTTATTCATTTCATTGGCTAATCTCGTTGCATAATCAATCCCGTTTTCATCAGCGAGAGACTGCCCTAATCCATTTATATAAATTCCTACTTTCATACAATACTTTTATAAATTATATTATTTTTTTCAGATAATTATTATTCACTTTCCGTTTTTAATTTAGAATCTCCAAATCCGTAGTTGATTCCGAATAAGGTAAAAAGTCTGTTTACTTCTCCGAAATTCTTACCATAAGTTCCGGTAAAATATAGGTTATCATTAATTTTATATTCCATCAAACCTACACTTCTATCACTATTGAGGCTGCTATTATCTGAATATTCTCTTTTTAAATATTCATACGATATAGAGAAATCTTTTATGGTATATTGAATTCTTCCGCCATAATCAAAAGCATTCGTTCTATTAAAAACATCTGTTGTATTGACTTCTAAAATATTATCGCTGATGTAGCGAACAGATCCTATTATTGAAAAACTTCCGTTTAATAAATTATCATCAACTTTAAGATTATTGATATTGTAAGCTCCGTTAAGCCAAAATCCGCTTCTGTTAAAACGCCTGTTATCCGATTGATTATTTGATAAAGCTTCTGAATACGCAAAAGCACCATCCAATTGAAAAACCGGAAGTTCTGCAAAGACTTTGTAATAGCTTTGAATGTCTTTATCATCATCTAAAGCTTTTTCTAATTCATTGGGCTGAGCCTGGCTTATGGCAACAATTTTTAAACCTATCACAGTTTGTTTAGCAATCTGTTCGTTATATTTTTTTTGTATATCTTTCTTTTCATCACCCGTAACATCTTCCAAATTATCATTTAATTGTTCTGATAGCGCGATACTATTGGCCAATTCATTATTTAGCGAATCCAACTCAGCTTTATGGGTTCTTAGCTCTCTAACTTTCTTAGAATATTTAGACAATGCTTTGTAGATTTTATCAGATTGCGCTTTTGTTCTAATGGTAACGAGATTAGTTCTAACCCCAAAAGCAATATAATTGGTATTTTTAAGCAAACTTCCTGATGTAGAATCACTAAAAGTTGAAGCTAGTGAAAGACTCATTTTTCTAAAAATTCCGCTAAAAGCATTCGAATTATTATCTTTTCTAATGTTAAGATATTTGTGAACACTACTTACAGAATCTGATTTAAACGTCCAAAAAGGCGAAAATTCCAAAGCAAAGTTTTTTGGAATCGCAGTGCCATTACTTGTTAAACTCATTAAAGTTGCTGCAAAAGCTTTTGGATTTGTTGGTCGTTCTATAGACGAAGGGGCAACGTCAAGAATTTGAAAACCCGGAGAATTAGGCGTTTTTAAATCCTTTAATTTCACTGTTTCTTGTGCCTGCACACTTGAAATAAGTATCAGACTAAGTACTAGTATTCGAATTATCTTTTTCATGATTTAACTCGTTTTAGGAAAATATATTTTTTGGTAATAATAATTCTGCCGGAATCACTTTTGTATTTAATATCTTCTGTTTCAAGTTTAAAGCTTTTGTCTTCTTTTCCCCCTTTCAAAATATATTCGACACTTAAGTTTTTAAAAGTATCTTCCCAAAAATCTTTTTCGATAAGTTTTAAATCCATATCTGCTTCTATTACCAATAAACCATTTGCCAGCTCATTTGCAATTCCAAGAGGAGATTCACTTATAAAATGCTCACCATTTTTTGATTCTCCTTTAAGATATTTTTTGTCATTTAAGTATAAATCTACATCTGCTGTAACCAAAGCACCATCGGCAGTTATTATATTTACTGCTATATTTATCTGATTGCTATTCTCTTCAATTTGATATTTTACTACATTCATAATTTATAATCTTAAATTTACCTACTCTTTAAAGGATTTTCGGTTACTCCTTATTAGAAATAAAAGATTCTGAAAACATTTATAATATCATTTGTAAAAACAAATCTGAAGATTATCAGTAAATATTCACTTACCAACTATCTGATTATCCGAAATAAAAATAAACAAAAATCCTATATAGAATTGTTTTTTGAAGATAATTGTTAATCCCTTTCTGATAAATTATTTTTGAGTCAGCACTATCAATGCATTAGAGAAGAAACAATTAAGGCAAAACAGTACCAGCAATTAAAGAAGCATGATTTTAAATTTCAAAATTGAATCGAAGCCCAATTCGTTCTGCCTGAAAAATTTAATAATTGCAGCATAATTCACAAAAAAACCTCCAAAATCAAAATGACTTTAGAGGTTGAATTTTATAATAATTTAAATTTATCTGAATATTTACTTAGATATATCTATTGATAATATTTTCGAAAAGTTCTTGTTTTCCGCTTTGTAATTCCAGTTCGCCATTTTCTCGGGCAATGGCATATAAATCTTTAAAATTTAGCTTGCCTTCTTCAAATTCTTTTCCTTTTCCGGAATCGAAAGAGCTGTAACGCTGTTTTCTTAAAGTTTCATAAGATGACGATGATATAATTTTATCTGCCGTTAATAAGGCTCTTGCAAAAACATCAGCCCCGCCAATATGTGCGAGAAAAATATCTTCCATATCTGTTGAATTTCTTCTGATTTTGGCATCAAAATTTATTCCGCCGCTCTGAAGTCCTCCTGCTTTAAGAAAAACCAACATCGCCTCTGTAACATCCTGAATATTATTTGGAAACTGACTTGTATCCCAGCCATTTTGATGATCTCCCCTATTGGCGTCAATACTGCCAAGCATGCCGGCATTTGCCGCAACTTCAAGTTCATGCTGAAAAGTATGCTGTGCTAATGTGGCGTGATTTGCTTCTATATTCAATTTAAAATCTTTCTCTAAACCATATTTACACAAAAAACCAATAGTCGTAGCACAATCAAAATCATATTGATGTTTAGAGGGTTCCATAGGTTTTGGCTCAATTAAAAGATTTCCTTTAAAACCCTGCGACCTTGCATAATCTCTTGCCTGGATAAAAAACTGTCCTAAATGATCCAGTTCGCGTTTCATATCCGTGTTAAGCAAAGTCATATATCCTTCGCGCGCTCCCCAAAAAACATAACTTTCGCCATCAAGGGCAATTGTTACATCCATAGCCAGTTTTACTTGCGCTGCAGCTCTGGCAACCACCTTAAAATCCGGATTTGTTGCCGCGCCGTTCATATAACGGGAATTCGAAAAACAATTTGCCGCTCCCCAAAGAACCTTAATTCCTGACGCTGCCATTTTTTCTTTTAGATATTCTGTCATTGTAGCCAATCGCAATTCTGATTGTCCAAAAGTTTGCCCTTCCTGAACCAAATCATGGTCATGAAAACAAAAATAATCGAATCCCATTTTGCCAATAAATTCAAAAGCAGCATCGGCCCTGTTTTTTGCCGCCTGAATAGGTTCTCTGAGTTCGTTCCAGGTTAAATTATGAGTTCCGTGTCCGTGTAAATCAGCACCATTTCCGCCAAAGCTATACCAATATGAAACTGCAAACTTAAAATGTTCACGCATTGTCTTGCCGGCGACAATTTGATTTGGATTATAATATCTAAATGCTAAAGGATTATCTGAATCTTTTCCTTCAAAATTAATCTGACCAATTCCTTTGTAATATTCTTTATCTCCTAAAATTATCATTTATTTATTTTATTTTTCGTCATTTTTGCCCATAAATATGGCGGCAAAGATATAGTATAAACGACCATATCAAAGGAAAAATCCGTTTCAAATTTTTATTTTAAAAACGGATTTTGTTAAATTATTATGTAAGTTAAATAATATAAATAACGTAAGCAAGTATTATTTTAAATCTGTCGAATTATTGTATTTATTGAAATTCAAAACATTATTATTATATACTGTAATTATTTTCTTTTAAATATTTCAAAATTTCTTCGGAAGCATTTTTGCTTGTAAATCCGAATTTCTCATCCAAAACAGAAGCCGGAGCTGAATACCCAAAATGATCCAAACCAAAAACTTTTCCGCTGCTGCCAACCAAATTTTCCAGATTAACCGGAAGTCCCGCTGTAAGTCCGAAAACCAATCCGTCTTTTGGAATAACACTTTCCTGATAGTCTTTTGATTGTGACCTGAATAAACCTTCTGAGATTATAGAAGCTACGTTTATCTTGATGTCGATGCTATTTTCTAATGCTGTTGCGGCTTCGATAAGTGTGGCAACTTCTGATCCGTTTGCGATTAAAGTGATATCCGGATTTTGAATTGATTTTACCAAATAGCCTCCTTTTTTAGCCTGAGATGCTTCTTCAAATCTTGAATTTCCGCTTGACGGAAGATCCTTGATTTCCTGTCTGGAAAGAATAAGTCCGGTTGGTGTTTTCTTATTTTCTAATGCCATTTGCCAGGCAACGGAAGTTTCAACTGCATCTGCCGGACGAAGTGCCAACAAACTATGATCTCCCGAATGGTTTTTGATTTTCTCCAATAACCTGATCTGTGCTTCCTGCTCGATGGGTTGGTGCGTTGGTCCGTCTTCGCCTACGCGGAAGGAATCGTGTGTCCAGACATATTTTACCGCAAGTTCCTGAATAGCAGCCAGACGAATTGCCGGCTTCATATAATCTGAAAACACGAAAAATGTTGCCACAACGGGAATAACCCCGCCGTGAAGTGCAATTCCGTTGGCGATTGCCGCCATGGTAAGTTCCGCAACTCCGGCTTGCAGAAATCCTCCGCTGAAATTATTCTTCTGCAAAACCGATGATTTTTTAAGGAAACCATCTGTTTTATCACTGTTCGATAAATCGGCAGAAGACACAATCATGTTCTCTACATTCTCAGCCAGATATCCTAAAACTGCTGCCGAAGCATCTCTGGTCGCTGCGTTTGCTTTTTGGGTTATACTGCTGAAATCCAGCTTTGGCAATTCATTATTGAAAAACTGTTTTATCTTTTGAGCCAGTTCAGGATTTTGATTTTCCCAAGCCTGAAATTTTGCTTTTTTATCTGTTGCTTCTTTTGTCTTTTTGGCTAAAATTTTTCGATATTCTGCTTCGACTTCTTCATAAATCGCAAATGAGTCTTCTGGATTTGCGCCCAGATTTAGCAAGGTTTTTTCGAAGTCTGCTTTTGTAGCTCCAATAGGTTTTCCGTGCAATTCGCATTGTCCTTCGTACATCGTTCCATCGGCGGTAACGCAGCCTTTTCCCATTATGGTTCTTCCGATAATAAGTGTTGGCCTTTCAAGTTCCGCGTGCGCTGCATTTAAGGCCGAGCGAATATGCGTGTGGTTATGTCCGTCGATCGTGATGACTTTCCAGCCCCAGGATTCGTATTTCATCGCCGTATTTTCGGTTGTAACCTCATCGGTCATCGACGAAAGCTGAACATCATTTGAATCATAAAACATAATAAAATTGTTGAGTCCCAAATGTCCTGCAATACGTCCGGCACCTTGTGAGATTTCTTCCTGAACGCCTCCATCGGTTATAAACCCGTATATTTTATGATCGAATAAATTATTGAATCGTGCTGATAAAAATTTGGCTGCAATTGCCGCTCCAACTCCCATTGCGTGTCCCTGACCAAGCGGTCCGGATGTGTTTTCGACTCCTCTTTTGACATCAATTTCCGGATGTCCGGGCGTTACGGATCCCCATTGTCTGAAATTCTGAAGATCTGTTTTTTCGTAATTCCCAAGCAGATAATACTGCGCGTACATCAAGGCCGAAAGATGTCCGGCATCCATAAAAAACCGATCCCTGAAAATCCAGTGCATATCGGTTGGATCGTATTTTAAATATTCGGAATATAAAATGTGCATGAAATCGGCACCTCCCATTGAGCCTCCGGGATGTCCTGAATTGGCTTTCTCGACCATCGAAATGGCTAAAGCACGGATATTATCTGCTGCTTGTTGGTCTATTTTGTTGTTCATTTTTTGGTTGTATGATTAATTGGTTTGCGTCCATTTTAGTTTCAATGCAAACATTCTATTTTGATACTTGTGATTTTTTATTCCGAAGAAATAATTTAGTTCTCAGATTATTATTCTTTATTTCAACAAAAAGCCGAAAGAAATTAACTCTCGGCTTTCGTCTAAAAACAAACCTAATTAGCTATAAATCAAACTGTAAAATAACACTTATAACTATCTTAAACTTTACGTTTAACCAACTTGTTTTTATTCTTTATCATAGAAAAAATGCTATTTTTTATTAATATCCGGGATTCTGATATGCTGCTTTTTCTGAACTTGTCATAATCATTGCATCAAACTGAACTTGTGGAATTGGACGTAAATAATGATAGGGTTTTATGTCTCTTGTTACAGTTGCTGGTGTGTGATCTCCGTATGCAGTTCCGCAAATTTGGTATGAACCTGAAAGTTCTGTCCATTTTTGAGTACGAATTAAATCGAACCAACGATATCCTTCACCAAAATATTCACGTGAACGTTCTGCCAAAATATAATTAATATCAATAGTTGCAGGCGTTGCAGCAACCATTGCAGCGCTATTATCTACTGTTTTAGCAACATTTCCGTTGTTGTCAAATCTCCATTTTCCGGCACGGGCGCGTAAAACGTTTACTAATTCTCTGGCACTTTTTCCGCCTTGAGGAGCAGCACCCATTACAGCCGCTTCTGCAGCTATTAAATAGAGTTCTGATAATTTGGCAATATTGTAAGGACGTGTACTTGCGGCATTTGGCTGACCTAATCCTCCGGCACCATCTGTACGGTAAACTCCCAGTTTCCATAGACCTGGAAACAAAATTCTACTGATACCGCTTGGAGCGATAACAAAATCTGATCTTCCTGCCAAAACTCCTGCTCCAACCGCTCCATTTGATGCGCTGTAAGCAATCGATGGATCTTCATTATTCAGGAATGAAAGTACTGCACCTCCCGGGGCAATAGGTAAACCATTCGCATTATTAAGTGTTGGGCTGGTATTACCCGCTTTGTTCCAGTTACCACGATATACTGTTGTAAAGGTACCATCGTAACGAGAATCATTGGTTTTGTCTGCAAATGTATTTGCGATTGCGCCAATTGTTGGACACATACGAACGTAAGGACGTCCTAAGTGCTGTTCAGCTTCACGTTGTACTGAGCTTACGCCTGAACTTCTTATGTTGGTATAATTTGGCGTCATCATCCAAACGGCAAAATTTTCGGGTGCAGCACCATTTGAATAGGTAAGACTGCTGGCATTAAAAAATTCGCTTTTTTCAGTATGATCTGCGTATAATAGGATTTCATTGTTGCGGTCATTACTTCCTACGTTTACGTCATAATAAGTTGCCTGTAACGCAAATGCGCCGTGAGAATCGATTGCTGTTGCTGCTACATCATAAGCTTTCTGGAAATACCATGCTGCATCATGTCCGTCAGGATCAACGCGAGGAGTTTCAGGATAAGTTGGAATGTTGTTTGGATTTTTTAACCACCACGCATATGTTAAATAAGCTTTTGCCAAAAATAGTCTGGCAGCTGTTTTGGTTACGCCTCCTTTTACTCTTCCCACATCCGGCAATTCATTTGATGCTAGGACTAAATCAGGAAAAATAGCTTTTGTATAAACTTCCGGTACGGTATTTCTAACTGAAAATCTTGACGGACTTGTATTAAATTTAAGTTCTCCTGCTCCCAAATCTAACGGAACTCCGCCGAAAGTCTGCACTAACTGGAAATAATCAAATGCACGAAAAAATCTGGCTTCAGAAATCATGGCGTTTGATATGGTTCCAATCGCCTGAGCATTTTCGATAATACCACTTGCAGTATTGATATTAATAAATGCAGGCTGCCACAATGCATCGGTACGGCTTGAAGAAGGCGTAATTGATCCTACTCCTGAAAGATCCATATCTTTAAAATTGGCATCTGCACTTTGTGCGTATGTTGCTTCATCGGTTCCGGTTTCGGTCGTATTGTAGTAGTAACCCTGTCCGTAGATATAGCGCAAGTGAGCATACATTGACGTTAATCCTCCAACAACCCCTTTTTCGGTTTTAAAATATTCGGGAGTAAAAATGCTGCGAGGCTCTTCTTCTAAAACATTAGAACATGCTCCCAGGAACAGCGTTATTATCGCTGTTACCATAAAAGTTTTTATTTGTATCGGTTTCATCGTTATCTTTTTTTAAAATGTTAAATTAAGCCCTAGCAAGAAGGTACGCGTTGAAGGCGTGTTTGTTCCTAATGTCAGCAAACGTCTTTTGTAAAAATCGGTTGTTGCTGCATTTTCGTTACCATACGAGTTGGTTTCCGGATCCATACCTGTTTCTTTGTGGTAAGGTGAATAGATTACGAATGGGTTTTGCACGGTGCAGTAAAGACGAAATCTATCAACACCAAGGTCTTTAATAAATTTTTCGGTAATATTATAACCAAGGGTAATCGTACGAATTTTAACATATGAAGCATCAAAATATCCTAAAGTAGAGCCGTATTTTGGATTATCATTGCTTGTAATTCCGCCTGGTCTTGGATATTTTGCATCTGTGTTTTCAGGTGTCCAGTAATCTACTTCTACATTTCCTCTACGTCCGCTCAACATATTAAGATAACCTGATGAGCTATAAAGCGTACTGATAAGAACTCCGCCACTTTGAAAAGCTCCAACTACACTAAGATCTAAATTTTTATACGATACACGAGAATTGAAACCTCCTTGAAAATCAGGATTCACATCTATTATTTGTCTGTCTGCTGGTCCAATTTGTCTTGTTGGTGTTCCATCTGCATTAAAATCTCCGGTATATTTTACTTTAATCATACCTACATTTCCTCCTGGCTCATATTTGGTAAGATTTGCATCTCCTTCCTGCCAAAGTCCAATTTTCTCATAATCAAAGATCACATCAATCGGATGTCCTACAAACCACCAGTTGTTTTCGTCTCTGTCTTGTCCTGAAGATAGTGCTACAAGTTTGTTTTTGTTCGAATAATAGTTAACGCCAACATCCCACGACCAACCATTTGGATTATCGAATATTGATCCGTTAAGCGTAAATTCATACCCTTTATTTTGAGTTTGTCCAATATTTGCGGTGTAGCTTCCCACACCTGCTGTTGGAGGCAAACCTACACTTAGCAGAATATCTTTTGTATCTGTAACATAATATTCAGCCGTACCTGTTATACGATTTTTAAGGAAAGCAAAATCTACTCCGTAATTCACTGTGGTAGAATATTCCCAACCCAAACCTGGATTAGGTAACGTAGACACATAATATCCGGTTGTATTGGTTTCTCCAAAATTGTACGGTCTTGAATTTAAACTTCCAAGTGTAGAATAAGGAGCAACTGCCTGGTTAGAAGTTTCTCCGTAACCAGCGCGTAGTTTTAACTGATCCAGCCAACTAACATTTTGCATAAAGGATTCATTTTTAACATTCCATCCAACTGATACAGCAGGATACGTATGCCATTGATGTCCTTTTGCAAGTCTTGAAGAAGCATCTGATCGAACGGTAGCCGTAACCATGTATTTATTGTCATATGAATACATTGCACGCGCCATATAAGAAATTAATCCGCTTTTTTGATAATCCTGATTGTCCGGGTTAATCGAAATTTCTCCCGCCGCTCTTCCTAAGTTATAAAATTGGAAAGCATCTGAAGGAATATCCTTTGCAGAAACTTGTGATTTGTTGTATGTAGTTTGTTCCGAAGAATACATAGCAACCGCATTAACCTGATGTTTTCCAAAAGTACGATCGTAAGTAAGCAAGTTTTGAATCGTCCAGTTGGTATTAAGTGTATTCGTAATAGAAGCTGTCGAAACTGTAGTTGGATTGATACTAAATACGCCTTCTCCTGTATACTGACCTCCACTTGTAGAACGGAAATTACCGCCTAAATCGATATGATATTTCAAGCCTTCGATACCCGGTATTTTTAACTCCGCATATAAAGTGTTATAAGAACTGTATGATTTTGTCTGATCGATCCATTTGTCACCTAAATTATTTACGGTTTCTCTTGTATATACCCAGTTTTCATCTAATGGCATTTTAACGGTTCTTTTTAAAGAGCCATCCGGATTATACGGATTTGAAATAGGTGTTGTACTTAAAGTATTGTACAGACTTAAATTGCTTCCATTTGAAACCGAATAATTATTATTTGTAGTAAAACCAAATTTAAAATTTTTACCTATTGCCTGATCTACAGCGCCTCGTAATGATAAACGGCTGTAATCCTGTCCAGGTACTACTGCTTCTTCTTTGTAATAACTTGCACCAAAATTATAGTTGCCGTTTTCAGATCCGCTTGAAACACCTAAATCATGATTTGTTACGATACCAGATCCAAAAATCAAGTCTTGCCAATCAGTATTTATATTATCAGCTTCGTCAGTTCCATTTGAATAAAGCGGAGTGGTAGAACCGGGAAGAGTAGCTGCTTTACGCAAAGCAACAAATTCTTGCCCGTTCATCATTGGAAATTTTGCAAAAATATTTTTTAAACCACTATAAGTGTTATAAGTAAACTTCGCCTTTTGACCTTTTTGTCCCTTATTCGTTGATATCAAAATAACCCCATTTGCACCTCGTGAACCATAAATAGCAGTTGCTGAAGCATCTTTTAAAATGTCGATACTTTTAATATTGTCCGGACTGATATCGCCAATTGATCCTGCAAAAGGAATTCCGTCTAATACGACCAATGGATTATTGTCTGCCGTTAGAGAACGTGTTCCTCTAATGCGAATTTGCATTTCGGCACCTGGCTTTGATGAGGTTTGTGTCATCTGAACCCCTGCCAAACGTCCTTGCAAAGCCTGCGTAATATTAGCCGACGGTACTTCGCGAACTACATCTCCTTTTATTGAAGAAACAGAACCTGTTACAGCTTCTTTTCGCTGCGTACCGTAACCTATTACCACTACTTCCTGAAGTGCATTTGAATTTTCTTCAAGAACTGCGTTTATTTTATTTCTGCCGTTAACAGCAATTTCCTTGGTTTGTAAACCCAGAAAGCTAAATACAAGTACTCCATTTGCCGGAACACTAATAGAATAATTTCCGTCGAAACCAGTTGCAACGCCGGTTTTTGTGCCTTTAACCATAACATTTGCCCCTGGAATAGGTCCGCTTGCATCAGAAACAGTTCCAGTAACCGTCGTTTGAGCGTTGGCGCCTAAGGAAAACAAAAACATCAGAGTCAAAAACCCAAGACATTTTAAGAGCTTTGATTTGCTTTTAATAATAAAAAAGTTAGTCATAAAAATGATTTTAGTTAGTTAATAGTTTGGTTTAGTTAGTTCAAAAAAAGTGGTAAGAACGTATCGATTTAATAGTTCCTGATCTATTAAAAAGTAATTTGAAAAACAAATGTAAATAAATTAAAACAATACGCAATCGGTTGTGTTAATTATTTTTAACAATTACAAAAAAATAGTCGTTTAAAAATATGTTATACGTATTTTTAATGTTAATTTTTTAAATATTAATTAAAATATCAAACAGTAAGGATCAATAAATTATAGATTTTGAAGCGTTTGGTTTAAAATCTTAAAAAAAATATAAAAAGATAGAATATGAATATTTTTTGGAATTGAAATTTGAATGAAATGAGAATAAGATTAAAAAAATCAAGTGATTTGATGATATATAGGGCGAAAAATTATTAAAATAAGTTATTTAATTTTTTTTATTTAGAATTAAAAGAAAGATCTAAAAACTAGCAATCGGTTGTTTTAAAATTATAATTTATAAGGTTTTTAACTTTTTTAAAGGATATAATTCTCGAATTTCTGACAGTAATTGTTGTAATAATTTAAACAGAATAAGTAGTTGTTTTAAAATACTAAATTAAAGTCATTTCTTTATTTTAATAATAAATATGAAAGTTTTTACTTACTTTTATTTTTTTTAAATTAAAGCCAAATAAAAAATGAAAAGCCTAAAATTTTACTTATTAAGTATTTTTATATTAACTATTAACTCTTGTGGAACTAATGAAGAAATTAGTACCGAAACAAAATCTAAAAGTTCAACATACATTAAAAAAGTAAGTGTCGATGAATTATTAGCGAAATTAAAAAACAGGGATAACGAATTAGCTTTCTTTATCGAGAACAATCCTGTTTCTAATCTAAAAACGAATACAGGAAAAACGGATTACTATTTAGATCTTAAAAATATTGTTGTTGTAAAAAACGACAAAAATGAAGCTGCTTACAGTATTCCTTTATACATACAATCAGATATTAATTCTCCCTTTTTGTATGCGCTGTCAGTAGAAATAACAGATACAAATATTGAAACCAAATTAGTAACGAAAGAACCAATGGATGATGGCGCTTACAATTATTATGGGTCCTCATTTGATGTTTATAAAAAAAACGCCCTAACTTCTAAAATAAACCGAATTGATTGTTATTGCGTAAGCATCATCAGCGATTGTAATTGCCATCCTGCTCATGCTGACGCTGGATGCGACCACCCTAATGTACTAACAAGTTGTAATTGCAGTGGTACTGGAAGCACTGGAAGCTCCGGAGTTTCAGAGGAATCTGGCGGTTCTGGCAATAATAACGCAGGTACTCAAACTTCCTGGAGTGGAGGATCAGGAGGCGCAACAACATACACCCCAACAGGCGAGGGGGTATATTTTGCTTTGAGAAAATTCTTTAGACCCGATCTTGAACTTAATGTTTTACAAAAATACACTATTGTAAATGAGCTTGCTTATAGCAAGAAATTATTAGATTTTTTAAACGAGGAAGGAGATTCTCCCATCAATAAAGCCTTTGTTATACAAATGCTTTATAATCTTGAGGATGGGCAATTTACAGCCACAAAACAACTTAGCAATTCTATACAAAATTTTAAATACTCACAAAAATCTCCTTTTAATGTAGATTTAAGTTCTATATTAGATAATTCTAATTTAGCGGAAAACAAAAAATTCATGAGCATTTACGATGCATTAGCAACATCACCTGAATTTCAAAAATTATTTGTAGATCTATTTGGAAACAGTACTAAATATAATGTGAAATTTCAAATTGGAAATCTTACCACCGGTGCTAGCGGTGACACACAAACAAATTTGATTGACCCTACAAACAACGTAATTAGTATTGATGCCAATTTCATTAAAAATAATAGTAAATTAGTCGTTGCAAAAACCATTTTGCATGAATGTATTCACGCCTTTTTAAACGTAAAATTATGCGATGCCGGACAAGGAATGAGTATTCCAAACATAAACAATCAAGATTTTTATAACATTATTAACGAGCTATATAATGGTTTTTCTCAGGGTCAAAACCAGCATAATTTTATATATAATTATATGCTACCAACTATGAAGACAGTTCTTGCAGATATAAGGAATCTTTTAGTTACTTCGGAAGAAAGTAGTACCTTGGCAGGTTTAGGGATGCATATCCCTTATAATAATTCTCCTCGAACTGATTTCAATTGGACTGATTTTTATCATAATTTATCTTTATCAGGGTTACAAAACTGTTCCTTTTTTCAAAACGAAATTGGTACTTTTAATAGTGATGGAACTCCTAACATAACAGTTAATCAAACATTAATGCAAAGTTATAATCAATACAATAATTATGGTCGCCAAAATTTACGCCCTTAGAAATTTAAAATTATGTTTATTTATTTTATTACTAATTCCAATATCAGTATTATCACAAGACATTGAAAAAATTAAAAAATCTGATACTATCTATATCTATTTCAAAAAAGATAAAGCTAATCAACATGTCAATGAAGAAATAACGTCAAACACAAAAATAAAATATTATAATTATTATTATGTTTTTGGATATCTCAACGATTATCAACTTTTAATGACTTTTACACATCATTATTCAATAAGCCCAGAAGAAATAAAAGAGAAAAAATGTTTTCTAAGAAAAAATAAAGATTTGATTGTTACTTATGATTTTCTAACAAAATATAATCTTGGAGAAGCAACCGATTTAGTTGGTCATAAAAAAAAGGTTTATTTAATTGATGATGATGATATTGGCTGGTTTACAATAAAATTAAAAGAAGTCAAAGTTATGGGAACTTTTACTCAAAGTATTGAATAAAATCATCCTTGAAAGCTTTATTTGCAAAATAATAAAACATCATGAGATTGTGATTCTCTTGCTCGGTTCTTCAAAAAACGAAACATAAGATCTTTTTACATGAAATACAAATCATTACTTATCATACAACTTTTTATTCCTAAGCCAGTATACTATATTCCTGCTACGCAAAGTCATCCAGCTTTGCGTTTTTTATAATAATAAAATTCATCATTCATATTTCTGTTGTTGTAAGATTTATACATTACTCCACAACTCCAAACCCACTCCTACTTTTAAACGAATGTCAAAAATGCGTTAAAAAACACTCCAAGTTGCTGTTTTTCACCAATAAAAAATACATTTGCCAAAACGAAGTAAAAAGCAAGTCTTTCACAAACGATCAGCAACCAGAAAATGTAGTGGTATGGATTATGAAAAATTTATTTTCTGCCTTGAAGGCGTTCCTGATGTAGATACTATTATAACTACTGATGTAGTTAAAAATCTGGAAGAAATCGCTATCGATCAAGGCATTGCAAGTATTTATAAAACCTGCGATACGATTGAAGGTTTAGAAGAAAGCCTGAATGTGCTGCTTTATGAAGATCATAATTTTAAGGATTATGAAATTATTTATCTCGTTATGCCCGGTGAACCCAACAATATCTGCCTTCATGATTATTATTATAGCCTTGAAGAAATAGCAGAATTGTTTGAAGGAAAAATGAAAGGGAAAATAATACATTTTGCCAACAAGAAAATACTAGACTTAAACGACGACGAAGCTCAATATTTCCTGGATATCACAGGCGCAAGGGCAATTTCAGGTTACGGGTCTACTTATAATAAAATTGCAAGCTGCAGTACTATCGATAAAGCTTTTTTTAGTCTTTATCAGGACAATGATGATATTACCGAAGTTGTTGAAGAACTGTACCAAAAGCATTATGCGCTTTGCAAATTGTTGGACTTTAGATTGTATTATTAGTTATGAAAACAAAATTAAACGAAAAAGTAAAAACGTATGATTCTCAGGGATTTCGCGAAAAATTTTTAGGCAGGGAAAATCCTATTCACCATCTTTTCAGAGCCAATCTGGATCACTTTTTCTGTTTACGGATAGAAGAAATAATGTCGCTTCAACATCCTGTTCCGCCTTCTAAACACAATTGCCATACGCTAATTTTTATTACTTCGGGAACACATCTTATGAAACTTGGTTTTGAGGAATGTCATACCAATCCAAACGAAATTATTGTAGTTCCGGCTGGTCAGATTTTCTCTATAGAACATATTGACAGTAAACATAAAGGCTTTATTTGCCAGTTTCATCCTGATATTTTAATTGGAAAATTCGGAAATAGAGAAATGCTGAATGATTTTGATTTCCTGAAAATATCCGGAAATCCTAAAATTACTGTTCCTGAAAAAGATTCGGCTTTTATCATCAATATCCTAAATCGTTTACAAGCTGAATATTTGGAATCTGAAACGATGAATTTTGATCTTATTCAGTCGTATTTGATGGCCTTGTTTCTTGAAATGAATAAAAATGTTACCAAATCCAACAAAAGCGGAACGGCTGCAATGGTTCTTTCAACTAAATTTAAAGAACTGATTTACACCAACCTCAACAAACCTGATAAGGTAAATTTTTATGCGTCGTTACTAAATGTTACGCCAAATCATCTGAACAAATCAATCAAATTAATTACGGGTAAATCTGCTACTCAAATGATTGAGGAAACCATTATTCTGGAAGCTAAATATTTATTGTACCAAACTACGCTTTCGATAAGCGAAATTGCTATGCAGGTTGGTCATGAAGATCAATCTTACTTTAGTCGTTTCTTTAAAAAACACGAAGGAATTAGTCCTGTTCAATACCGAAAATTGATTGATAAATCCTAATTATTGCTTACAGAATCCTATTAACTCCAAAAGCATTTGTTGAAATTTGCCTTGTAAAAAAGAGCAAATTATGATTTATGTTTTTAAAACATCTGTCGATACAAAATCGAAATTAGAATTGGCAACTGCAGAACTTCAGCAATTGCTGCCTGATGTGCAATGGAATTTTGATCTTGAGGATTGTGATAATATTTTAAGAATTGACAGCGAATTTGAAATATCAGATTTGATTCTCAATAACACTGTTTTTGATTGCATCGAATTAGAATAATCTTTTTTATTAAAAAGTCTACATAGCAGGCGTTATTATAGCACGCGGATGACACGGATTTGAACTGATTTTTATTTTACGTATACCTTTGTCAAAGTTTAAAACTTTGACAAAGGTATGTAGACAATAGTCGATATTTGTTTATTACTCAAATTGCGGGACTTCGACTTCGCTCAGTCTGACAAAAAATGGTGTAAAAGAATTTTCAAATAAAACAATCTGCGAAAATCTGTTTAAATCCGCCTCATCCGCATGCCATTTCACACCAACCAAAAACAAAAGAGGGATACAAAAACTGTATCCCTCTTTCTATAAAAACCAACTGTAGAAAAATGCTATTTTATCCAACGTGGATCTCCTACTCTATTATCAAGTAAAGTTCCGTTTTTGATGGTAAAATCTCCTGCTGCTGCGTTTACAAACTGAGGGTTTGCAACTGTTCCCGTAGCATCGATTTTATTGTCTTTAACTGCTGCATCCATAAATCCCGGTGCATTAAAATAATAGTTTTTAGTATACGTAGGAGCCGTTGTAAGCGGCTGATTGGTATAAAGCGCAGTTGTTTCTGTAATCAACGTGTTTCTTACGATAGATGTATTGGCATTAAAACGAACATATAATATTCTTTTTCCTGCCGTTCCTGCCGCAACTGTTATATCTGATACTTTATATAAGGTACAGCTATCAATTAAAACATTGGTTGTTAAACCTGTTCCGTTAAAACTTCCCGCATCTACCCTGACAAAATCACGACTTATTGAACAGGTATTGAATGTGCTGTTTTTAACAATGATATCGGCAACATACGTATTTCTGAAATCGATTAAATCTGCACCAACATTTGTATTTACGTTTTGAACAATACTATTATCAACCGTAAATGATTTTACTTTAGTCGAAGTTGCATTTGCAGCAATCAATGCACGTGTGTAATCATGAATTTTACAGCCACTTACCAAAATATCTCCATAAACAGAACTTGCTCCGGAAATGGTTATAACGCTTGCATTGTTAATTCCGGTTCCGTCTAAATCCAAATCGATTAAACTTAAAGCAGAAGCTCCTGCAGCAGCAGTAAACGTTACATTTAAGAATGGTTTGCTATAACTTTTTACTCCTCTAATTGTTATTGGTTTAGTCAATACGATATCACCGGTTGCACTGTAATCTCCAGGCATTAAGAATAATTTTGAACCTGCCGGAGCAGCTGCAATTTTTGCAACTAAATCATCTTGAGGATTCACTACAATTCCGGTTGTTACGTCGACTCCTGTTTTAAAAGTTACAACACCTCTTTTCTTGGCTCCGTTTAGCAAAGTAGCCGTGTATCCAGTTTCACCTGTAAGCCCCGTCACGATTGCAACGCCTGCTGTTTTTTCTGCTGGTGTAATCGTGTGTGTGACATCGCCCGGAGCAACCGTAATTTGCGTTACATTGCTATTAGGCGTCCATCTTAAAGTGATAGATTGTCCTTCGATATCTATATCCTGAACCGGAAAGAAAATTTGTTCTGATAATGTTGTTGCTGTAATAACAGACCATTTCGAATCTTCTAATCCTGCTGCGCTAATTGCTTTTACTCGTATCGAATAAGTCGTTTCTCCTTCTAACGGTACTTGTACCGGCAATTCTGCAGCTGTAACATTTACTGTTTTAAAAATCGTTTTAAAATCCGGATCATCGGCACTAAATTCTACTGTATAATGATCTGCGTCTTCTTTTGCTGTCCAGTTTAATTCGACTGTTGTCTGATTTTTAACTTTTGCTGTAAGCCCTAACGGAGAGAATTCTCTGGTTGCGCCAATTCCGTCCAACAATCCCTTATTATAACTTTCACAGCCCGAAACTGCGAAGACAAGTAATAATCCGGCTATTAACCCTTTTACTATATATTTTGTTTTCATAAACATAATAACTTATAATTAATAATTAATTTTTGAGATATTAATAACCGTAATCATTAACTAATTGACCGTTGCTTCCGTCAATAATTTTTTGCCATATTGGCCAGAATTGTCTGTTATCCGGATTTACACCTAGTTTATAAAGAGAATTTATTTTACTGTCTGTTAAAGTATTCCATGCGAAATACGTATAAGCTGCTCCTGGATTTGCAGTTTCACCTTTATTTAATCCATAAATATCAAGGGTAACATTATCTGCTTTATATTTAAAATATAAACCTGTTGGTACCGTTGCATATTCTCCTGTATGCTGTTGCAAACGGAACATTTTTTCTTTAGCTTCGTCTAATTTTACTTTCAATAAATTCCAACGAATAAGTGCTTGCTTGCGTTCCATTTCTCCTGTAAACTCATATTTATTTTCATCTACAATTGCATTAAACATGGCTGTTTTACTCGTTAAAGCATCTACATAGTTATCTACTTTTTCAGCCTGAACTGCCGGAGCAAAAGCTCTTCTGCGTATTTCTTTCAAATATGGTGCAGCAGCAGCCGGACCTTCTAATTCGTTTGCAGCTTCGGCAGCAATTAAAAGTACTTCGGCATAACGCATGTAAATTTTATTGACACCATCATCATTTGTTGAGGTCACAAAACGGGTCATCCACTCGTAACGGTATTTCCCAAAAGACCATTTGTTTAATGCTGCCAATTCCTGTTTCGCAATTCCGTTAACGGCAGTTCCGTAGATGTAAGGAACACACGTAACATCTCTGCGCGTATCTGCCAGATCATAATCGTAAAAAACAAAAGGAAGCGGTCCTGCAGTTCCCCCGCGATTTGCTCCATTTGCATGGAATTGATCGTTAGTCGTATGTTTTACTGCAAAAGAAAATAACATTCTTCCGCGGCCATCTCCAAAAGGAATTTCCCAAAGAGATTCTCCGCCTGCTGTTAAATTTTCCTGATTGTATTTTTTCCAGAAGGTTTCAAATGAAGATTCTAAATGAGCAGATCCGCTTTGAATGATGCTGCGTGTTTCGTCTAATGCCAGTTTATACATCGCACCAACTGAAAGATCAGGATCAGTGCTTCTTCTAACTCCGTCAGGATATTGCTGATAACCACTTGCAATTAACGCTAAACGGGCACGTAATCCTTTTACAAATGCTTTATTAATTTGTTCTACGCTGGTTGTTACAGCAGTTTCACCCGGCCACGGCACTAATGTTGATGCTTCGCCCAAATCTTTGATAAGCTGTTTATAAATTACATCACGACTTGATTTTGGTATGTATATTGTTGCCGAATTTACGGGCTCAAAACGAGCCGGTACATCTCCGTGTGCTTTTAGTAAATCAGCATAATAAATGGCACGCAATGTTAGGGCTGATCCTAATAAATAGCCAAGTTCTGTTCCGGGTCTTGGATCGCCGTATTTGCGAAGTCCTGCTATACAAATATTTGCACGCTCAATACCAGAATACATAGACACCCACGGATTGGTATCAGCATTCATCTGGCTGTTATTTGGTTTGGCATCATAAACACTTAAATCCGGTTTATCATCAGAAGTAGATTCTGAAGAATTGTACCATTCAACATCCGTATTAAATCCATAAAAAGGAAGAAAACGACCTCTGTGTCCGTTGGTATCTCCAAACGGAATTTTAATTCCGTCTACAGCACCTTTGGCTAATCCGGCATCAGAAAAAATCAATGATTCGTCTAATGTTGATTTTGCAGGTGCATCTAAATAATCTTCCTGACAAGAACTAAAAAGGCTTGCTAAAATTAATCCTGCTATTATTATTTTATGTTTCATTTTGATACGTTTTAAATTAAAAATTAAGGTTTAAACCAAAAACCAACTGTCTGCTGCGCGGATATGCTGAATAATCAACTCCAGGTGTCAGAGGCGTATTTCTTCTTGTTGAAACTTCAGGATCAGGTCCAGAATAATTGGTAAGAAGGAAAACATTCGTAGCCGTCAGGTAAAATCTCAATTTGGTAATGCCCATTGCATCCGTAAGAGAATTTGGAGATGTATATCCTAATGTAAGTGTGTTAAGTCTTAAAAAAGAACCATCTTCAACTGCCCAATCACTAAAAACGTAACGGTTCATATAAGGCGACCACATTGTTGTATTCGCATTTAGCGCCGTTAATGCCGTTGGGTCTGTTACTAATTGTCCTGTTGCAGGATCAAGATTTGTCCATCTTTTTCCGTCAGCCATTTCTGAACTTAAATTTCTATATTGACCGTTTGGAGTCGAAGTTGTAAATTCTACTTTGTTTGCATTATAAACGTCGTTTCCAACACTATAATTAAAAGAAGCTGAAAGATCAAAACCATAAGCGTTAGCATTAATGATAAAACCTCCGTTAAATTTTGGGTTAACATCACCAATAATGGTACGGTCGTCTCCATTTACAACACCATCACCATTTAAATCTTTTAATTTCATATAACCTGGCTGTACAGTACCCACAACTGTAGAAGCGTTTGCAACGCCCGGTTTCAATGTATAAGTTGTTCCGTTATAGTCAAAATCTGAAACTTCATAACGTCCGTCATTTTTATAGCCATACATTACTCCTAATGGCTGACCTACATTTACTTGGTAATCAGCATCAATTGCCGTAGAAGCCCAACCACTTGTTGCGCTAAAATCCTTCATGATTCCAAGAGAATTAATACGATTTTTGTTTACTGCAAGATTGAATGAGAAATTTAAACCATAATCTTGTTTTTGAATGGCCACAACATTTAAAGTAGCTTCAAAACCTGTATTTTGAGTTTCTCCCATATTTCTATATTGGGTCGTATAACCGGATCCGGTTACCGGGAAATTGATTAAAAGATCATGCGTTACGTTTTTGTATAATTCGAAAGAACCATTAATTCGGCTTTTGAAAAAATCAAAATCCAATCCTAAGTTTTGTGTAACTGTCGTTTCCCATTTTAAGTCAGGATTTGCCAAAACATTTGCTGCTGCCCAATAATTATTTACACCATTTATCCACGGAGATGTTGATGAAATAAAGTTCTGGGTGGTTTGTCCTGTCGGAATATTATTGTTTCCTGCTTCTCCGTAACTTAATCTCACTTTAAGTGAATTAATCCATGAAACCTGTTTTAAGAAACTTTCTTCAGAAATTTTCCAGGCTGCTGCTGCTGCCGGGAAAAATCCCCATTTATTATCGCCTAAAAATTTGCTTGAACCATCGGCACGATATGTTCCGGTTAAGATATAACGGTTTCTGAATTCGTAATTTACACGTCCGAAGAATGAAAGCAATTTATCATCCGGAAAATAATAATTATCTACAGAAATAGGTTTTCCTTGTGAAGTAAGTTTTTGTGTTTGATCGAAACTAAAGAATTCCGGAAATCCCTGTAAAACTGTATTTACATCATTTCTTTGAAAATCGATTGTTTCTTCTCCTAAAAGAACATTTAAAGTATGGTCTTCGCCAAGTGATTTTTTGAAATCATAATTCAGCGTATTTGCATTTCTAAAACGAATATCTTTTCTATCACTCATGTTCAATGCCGGCATTCCCTGCAATTCAGCAGCTGGCGCATTTGCTACATAATAAGTAGAACGTCCGTAATAACGGTAATCCAGATAGTTATAATTATCTAAACCAAGTTCTGTTTTAAAAACCAATTTGTCGGTTAATTTCCATGAAAAACTTCCTAACATATTAAAGTTTTTTCTAAACTGCTGACGGTCATTATCGGCTACAGCCACAAAAGGATTTACAAGATATCCTGAAACTGCTTCGTCTGTATCATCTGTTGTTAATCCCGGCATCGGAATTGGTGAATAACCCACAACATGTTTTAGACGTGAATCTGCTGTAGATTTTTCGTTTTGTTCGTTATTTCCACCACCATTTATTTCTGTATCAGAATAACGCATCGTAAAAGCAAGATCTATTTTATCACTCGCTTTGCTTTTTAATGCCAAAGACAAGTTATTTCTTTTGAAATCTGAACCTTGCATAATGGCAGTTTCATCATAATGTGCATAATTAAAATTGAAATTAATTTTGTCCGAACCACCACGAATTGCCAAATCACGGCTCTGAACTTCTCCGGTACGTCCGTAAATTTGTTTTTGCCAATTATCACCTTTCAATCCATTATATAGATCATGATCTTGCCATGAACCAAAATATTTTTCATACGAGTTTACATCTTTTGCAAGCAAAGCATATTCATATTGCCATTTTACAAAATCTTCAGGCTGCAGCACATCAATTTCGTCTGCCATTTGTTTCATACCATAAAACATATTAAAGTTTACAGCAATTTTTCCGTCTTTACCAGTTTTAGTCGTAATAATAACAACTCCGTTAGCTCCTCTTGAACCGTAAATTGCGGTAGACGATGCATCTTTAAGAACTGTAATTGTATCAATATCCGATGGGGAAACGTCGTTCATACTGTTTACCGGAAATCCGTCAACAATAATTAAAGGTGAACTATCCTGAGTTAAAGATCCTCCGCCACGAACTCTGATTTTAATATCAGAATCTGGTGAACCTTCAGAAGATATAATCTGAACACCGGCAATACGTCCCGTTAAAGCTTCAGCAACATTGGCAATTGGTGTTTTTCTAACATCATTTCCTGATAAAGTAGAAACTGCTCCGGTTAAGTCGCCTTTTTTTACTGATCCGTATCCAACCACAATTACTTCGTTCAGGTTGTTAGCATCTTCAGATAAGGCAACATCAACTTTGCTGCGGCCGTCAACATTAATTTCTTTAGTTCTAAATCCAATAAAAGAAAACGCTACAACAGCTTTAGAACTGGTAAGCTTAATTTTATAATGTCCGTCAAAATCAGTAGAAGCACTGTTTTTTGTCCCTTTTTCTATAATGTTAACACCAGGCAAAGTCAATCCCGCACCATCTTTTACGGTTCCTTCCAGAGTTACACCTTGTGCACTAACACGATTGCTCATTAAAAGGCACAATAAAAAAACAACTGCGAAACAACAATTTGCTCCTTTATTAAATAAATCTTTAAAATTCATGGTTAATTGTTTAAATTATTAATTGGTTTTTTTAGTTTATAGTCTGTTTTTAAGTTTTCTCTTTTTGCTTTTTTATCGGAATCAAAACTTCATATAATCACTAATATCAAGACTTTCCTGTTTTAAAAAGATCAAAAAACAATATTGAATTTTGAATTGCAACAATATTGTAATCGATTACACAAACATAAATATTTTTTTGATATAAAAAATTAAAATTCACAAAAATTTCATAATAAAAATTATATATTAAAAATAAAACGTGTTTTTTCTATGACATATGTAATTTATTCCAACAATAAATATTAAATATATTATTGCCAATTGTTGATTTGACTCCTTTTATTTAAAAAAACAATCGATTACACAATAAAAAATTATCAAATTATTAGAGGTAGATTTAGACGAAGAAATATTTTTTAAAGATGAATATCTAAAAGAGAAAAAGAAGTAAAATAATACTAAAAAACCAAAAACTGTTTTGATTTATTTAATTAATGCGCATAAAAAAGTCCTTAAACTATTGTCTAAGGACTTTCTATTATATAAAGAGATAATCTATTTATGCATTTTGAAGCTGTAAATTGCTTTTATGTTTTTGCATTAAAATAAAGGTAATAATCATTCCGATAATGGCCATTCCAACGCCAATTAAATTTGGAGAAGCATAACTATATCCTGCCGATAATGGTAATCCGCCAAGAAAAGCTCCTAAAGCATTCCCGATATTAAAACTTCCCTGAAGCGCAGCCGAAGCAATCATTTCTGCATCTTTCGCCGTTTTGATCATCAACATCTGAATAGGCGCAATAACCGAAAAAGAAATCGCTCCGGTTAAAAACGTCAGTAATAAAGAAACATATTGATTAAAAGAGAAAAAGTAAACCATAATTAAATCCAGCACCATCACAAATAATAAAGCTAAAACAGTGGGCGCCGGTGAATATTTATCGGCCAATTTACCGCCAAGGAAATTTCCAACAACCATTCCTAATCCGGCAAGAATCAAGATATACGAAACATCTTCTGCAGAAAATTTAGAGACATTAATTAATAAAGGCGCGATATAACTAATCCAGGCAAATAATCCGCCAAACCCAATCGCAGTAATCCCGATGATCAGCCAGGCTTCTGTTTTCTTAAAAAACAGCAATTGTGTTCTCATATTTACATTGCCGCTTTTTTCCAGATTTGGCATCCATAAAGAGATAAACAAAAATGTTAGCAAACCTACAATGGCGATTAACACAAAAGTATAACGCCATATAAAATGATGACCTATATATGTACCAATTGGAACACCTATTAAATTTGCCAATGTTAAACCTGAAAACATAATGGCAATCGCCTGAGCTTCTTTGCCTTTGTCTGCCAAACGGCTTGCCACTACCGCTCCTACTCCAAAAAAGGCGCCGTGTGGTAATCCGGAAAGAAATCTGGAAGCGAATAAAAAATTATACGTTGGCGCAATAATAGAAAGCGCATTAAAAACGGTTAACATCAATGCTAAAATTAAAAGCATTTTTTTGGGAGGAAAGTTTCTTCCGATAATAACTAACAACGGAGCTCCAATAACAACGCCTAATGCGTAAGCAGAAATTAAATATCCTGCTACAGGAATCGAAACTTTCATATCTGAGGCAATATCCGGCAACAAACCCATCATAACAAATTCGGTTATACCAATTGTTAATCCTCCTAATGAGAGTGCGATAAGACTTTTTTTCATTTGTTTTACAAGAAAGGAATAGATTTTCTATGAAGCAAATTTAACACTATTATACCTGAAATTAGTTGTATATTTACGACATAAACTTGTATATTTAAGTTATGCCGAAATTTAATCAGTTTGAAAAACTTGTCATTCACGAATTCGAAGATGACGTATTTCCTCATGTTCCGCACACGCACACTTATTATGAAATCATTTATATTAAGAAAGGAAGCGGCATTCATCATTTAAATAATAATTTGCTTCCGTATAAAACGGGTGATTTATTTGTGATTTCTCCGGAAGACGAGCATTATTTTGATATCAAAAAAAGTACTCGTTTTTTTTACATTAAGTTTACCGATAACTATTTTAATTCGAAACAGAATTTGACTTGCGATGAATTTTTAATTCATACGCCGGAAAGTTTTATGCGTGATAAAACGCTAAAAGAAACGGTTTTAAAATTAGATGATCCCTGCAAAACAATTTTAAAAAATACGATCGAAAACATTGCTGCTTATAATTGCAAAACCGATGTTTCGAATTCGCCAATTGTATTTTACCAGATTCTTTCGATTTTTGGATTAATAAAGGAAACCATGCGCAGTCAGCATTTAATCATTAAGGGAAATTCTATTGATAATGAGCAAATCACGTCTTATATCCATCAGAATATTTACAATCCAAAATTAGTTCAGATTAAAGTTATTGCGAATCATTTTAATATTGCCGAAACTTATTTTAGCGCTTATTTCAAAAGGACTTTTAGCATTAGTTATCGTGATTATATTCATAATTTGAGAACAACTTTGATCGAAAAGCGAATCCATAACAATCAATTGCCGATTAAACAAATCGCCTATGAGTTTGGTTTTACCGATGAAAGTCATTTATCAAATTATTTTAAAAAGAGAAAAAACATGAAACCTACTGATTTTAAGAAAACTTAAAATTGGAAATGGTAAATAAATAGCAGCTCTGAAAAAAAATCTTTAAATTTGTAATTCCAAAACAATTTAGTTGACAAAAAAAGTCCACATATTATTTTTCTTTTTAATTCTTGGCTTCTTTTTGATGTCCAATTCAGGTTATGCATGTGGCAAAACTGCTGAAAAAACTACATGCGAAAAGAAAGAAATCTCTAAAAAAGAAACTACTGATTCTTGTCAAAAAGAATGCTGCCAAAATCACGATTCAAAAAAAGACCAACACGGCTGCAGCGGAAAATGTGATCATTCAAGTTGTACAACTTCCGGATTTTCATTTAGTTTGATTACTGCAAATGAATTTGAATTCGATAATAATGTATTTAATTTCTCTTTTGAGAAATCTGTTTCCTATCATAAAACTGACCGCATTTCTGCAGGTTTTACTTCTATTTGGTTAATCCCAAAAATACAATAATTCTATTTCTGACAGCCATAATTCTGTTTTGAAATTTGCCACAAAGGCGCTAAGGCTCTAAGAAAAACTTTTAATCTTTGTGTACCCGCAGTTTTGCAAGACATACACCTTTATAAAACTTTAAAAATCAAATTATTTAATTTAGAGAAAATTAGATTCTCTATTAAAATCATATAAAAATGAAAAATTCAATTTCAACTATAATCGCCATAATTGTATTAGTTTTCAATGCAAATAGTATTCAGGCAAATACAATTAAAACAGCAAAAACTACAATAGAAGTTGCTGATTCACAATTACAAGCTGTTTATGATGCTTATTTTACAGTAAAAGATGCTTTAATTAAAAGCGATGCGAAGTTAACTTCGGCGAAAGCCAAAGATTTATTGACTGCAATTACTGCTGTAAAAATGGACAAACTAAAAGCTGACGAACATACCGTGTGGGTGAAAGTTGCTAAAAAATTAACGGCTGATGCTAAAAGTATTTCAACAACTGCAGATCTTAAAAAACAGCGTGAGACTTTTAAATCACTTTCAAAAAATACTTACGAACTAATTAAAGTTTCGAAATCAGGCGAAGTTGTTTACAAACAATATTGCCCAATGGCCGATGCTGACTGGTTAAGCAAAGAAAAAACTGTTAAGAATCCGTACTATGGTTCTTCGATGCTGACTTGCGGAAATGTGGTAGAAACCATCAAATAATTATGAAGCTCTACATCAAAAATATGGTGTGCGCTCGATGTAAAATGGTTGTGGAGTCTGAGTTTGAAAAACTCGGACTTCAGACTATTTCTGTTGAATTAGGCGAAGTCGAACTGAAAGATTCTATTACCGAAATTCAAAAGGAAGTTTTACTTAAAAATCTTCAAGCTTTAGGCTTTGATTTAATAGATGATAAAAAAAGTAAAACTGTCGAGAAAATAAAAAATCTGATTGTCGATTTGGTTCATCATAAAAACAATGAACTAAAAATTAACCTTTCTGATTATTTGGCAGAAAACCTCAACCAGGATTATAATTCATTGAGCAATCTTTTTTCTGAAATTGAAAACAACACAATCGAAAAATATTTTATCAGTCAGAAAATCGAGAAAGTAAAAGAATTACTTGTTTACAATGAACTTTCGCTTAGCGAAATTGCTGATATTTTAAACTATAGCAATGTGGCACATTTGAGTAATCAGTTTAAAAAAATTACGGGTTTTACACCTACACATTTTAAACAATTGAAGGATAAAAAACGAATTGAGATCGAGAATTTGTAAATTAATTTACATCATAAAAAAACGTGCTAAAATTTTAGCACGTTTTTTATTTATCTGAATAATGTCCCATTGCTGAAATCACAATAACTGTTACAATTTCTTCCTTAACCCTATATAAAAGTCTGTCTTTTTTATTTATTTCTCTTGACCATAACCCTGAAAGTTAGTGTTTTAGGGCTTCTGGTTTTCCAACTCCTTCAAATGGATTTTCAGCTAATTCTTCTAATATCTTTGCGATTTTTTTTATGCTAGATTGATTCCCTGATTTCAAATGTTTAGAAATATGTATTTGAGCTTCTTCGGTTACTTCAATCCTAAACTTCCCCATATATCATTCGGATCAACTATTATACTTTTAGATTTCCCACTTTCATAATCTCGCTCTATTTTTTTAATTTTAGCAACAAATTCTGGATTGTATGGGCTTTCTTCTTCTATTTTTACACCTTTATTTGTAACCGCTAGTAACTTTGCAAGTTCAAGCAATGTCTTACCTGCTTTTGTTCGCTCATTTATCGTTATAGTTGTCATAATCTAAATTTTTATTATTACAAAGATACAAAAATCAAACATTTGAATTGTGTAAGAATTTGTAAGCTTTTTTAAACTGCAAAGATTTGAACCATAGCCAATGGTTTCAACCATTGGAACGCAACGAATTTATTCCAACATGTGCCGCAAGGTTAAAACCTTGGGCTATATTTTTACCAAAAGTTCGCAATGTTTTATAGTCAAGGCTTTGCGAACTTTTCATTTTTTAAAACTTGCACGCAAAAAACTTTGCGCTCTTTGCGGTAAATAACATATTGTAAATATTACAAATCATTCTCAAAATTATACAAACCGAAGTAAACCTTACTTCGGAAATTTGCATTGTAATACTTAATAAAAGAAAAACAATGACACATACTTATCAACTTACCGGAATGACTTGCTCGAGTTGTGAAGACAAAGTAAAAAAAGCACTTCAATCTGTCGATAATATATCAAATGTTGCCGTTTCAAAAGAAAATAATACTGCAACTGTAACCATGAACAAACATGTCTCAATAACTGATTTACAAAATGCTTTAGACAGTAAATATCATATTTCGGCTATTGATCATCATGAAATTATAGCGCAAAACAGATCATGGTTTGAAACTTATAAACCTATTTTGCTTATTTTCTTTTACATTAGTTTGGTTACTGTTTTGATACAAACCGAAAATCACCATTTTGAATTTATGCAGGCCATGCGACATTTTATGGCTGGATTTTTTCTGGTTTTCTCGTTTTTCAAATTACTTAACTTAAAAGGTTTTGCAGAAAGTTATAGGATGTATGATGTTCTGGCAAAAAAAATCCCGGCTTGGGGTTATCTTTATGCTTTTATAGAACTCGGTTTAGGAATTTCGTATGTATTAAACTTTAATCCTATTGTAACAAACGCTGTTACTTTTGTAGTAATGAGCATTAGTATAATTGGCGTTTTGCAATCTGTTTTAAACAAAAAGAAAATTCAGTGTGCATGTTTAGGAGCTGTTTTTAATTTGCCAATGAGCACTGTTACTATTATCGAAGATGCATTAATGATTTTGATGAGTGCTGTAATGCTGCTAATAATGTTATAAAATGAAGCATCAAAAAACACTTTTCACGCTAACATTTCTTCTTTTATTTCTGCAAAATATGCTTTCGCAGCAAGTAGTTCGTTACGATTTACATGTTCGCGACACTATTGTCAATTTTTCCGGAAAAGAAAAACGAGCACTTGCTGTTAACGGACAAATCCCGATGCCAACATTGACTTTTACTGAAGGTGATATTGCGGAGATTTACGTTCATAACGATCTCAAAAACGAAGATACAGCCTTGCATTGGCACGGATTATTTCTTCCGAATAAAGAAGACGGTGTTCCGTATTTGACGCAAATGCCTATAAAACCAGGAACAACTCATAAATATACTTTTCCGATTATTCAAAACGGAACGTATTGGTATCACAGCCATTCTGGTTTGCAGGAACAAATTGGTTTGTACGGACTTTTTATTATTAATAAGAAGAAAGATGATTTGACTTTTAGAAAAGGAATTGACGATTTACCTACAATTCCGGTCATTTTAAGTGAATGGACCGATTTGAAACCGGAAAATATTCAACGAATGCTTCACAATGCAAACGACTGGTTTGCGATCAGAAAAGGAACAACGCAAAGTTATGCCGAAGCGATCAAAAAAGGGCAATTCTCAACAAAAGTCACCAACGAATGGAAACGCATGAATGCCATGGATGTGAGCGATGTCTATTATGAAAAGTTCTTGATTAACGGAAAAAATGAAGATCAGCTTTCGCAATTTAAAGCAGGCGATAAAGTCAGGTTGCGAATTGCAAACGGGGGCGCGTCCAGTTATTTTTGGCTTACTTATGGCGGTGGAAAAATCACCGTTGTGGCCAGCGACGGAAATGATGTTGAACCTGTAGAAGTCGACCGATTGCTTATTGCGGTTTCTGAAACGTATGATGTTGTCGTTACAATTCCCGAAGACCACAAATCTTTTGCTTTTTTGGCTACAGCCGAAGATCGAACCGGATCTGCTTCTTTGTTTTTGGGCGGCGGCATTAAACAGCCTGTGAAACATCTTCCGAAATTGAAATATTTTGAAGGGATGAAAATGATGAATGGCATGATGAAAATGAACGGCGAACTGAACGATATGGGTATGAAAATGTCGCTTAATAAAATGGATATGAATACCGTTATGTATCCTGAAATTTCGGGCGAAGATGATTCTATGAAATCTGAAGATCATTCTGAACATAATATGGAAGGAATGAAAATGGAGGATATGAAAATATCAAGCGACACTACAGAAATTACGACTCTGAATTACGGAATGCTGAAATCTCCAACAAAAACAACGTTACCAAAAGATGCGCCTGTAAAAGAATTACGTTTTGAATTATCCGGAAACATGAACCGTTATGTTTGGAGTTTAGACAATAAAGTGATTTCTGAAACGGATAAAATCTTAATTAAAAAAGGTGAAAACGTTCGGATTACGTTATATAACGGATCTATGATGCGTCACCCAATGCATTTGCACGGGCATGATTTTAGGATTTTAAATGAAAATGGTGATTATGCTCCGCTAAAAAATGTGATTGATATTATGCCGATGGAAACTGATACAATCGAATTTCAGGCAAATGCCGATGGCGACTGGTTTTTTCATTGTCATATTTTATATCATATGATGGCCGGAATGGGACGTATTTTTAGTTATGAAAATTCGGCACCAAATCCGTTGATTCATCATCCGGAAATGGCGTATAAAATGCTAAAAATGGACGATCGAATGTTTCATTTTATGGGCGAAAACGATTTTGCTTCAAACGGAAATGACGGTGAAGCAATGTTTAGCAATACGCGCTGGAGCATTGGAACAGAATGGCGTTTGGGTTACAACGACAAACACGGTTATGAAACCGAAACGCATATTGGACGTTATATTGGCAAAATGCAATGGTTTATGCCATTCATAGGTTTTGACTGGCGTTATCGTAAAATGGGAATGGACGAACAGGAACAAAATCTTTTCGGTCAAACAAATACTAAAGACAATCGTTCTGTTTTTAGCGCGGGTATGGAATATACTTTGCCAATGCTGGTAAAAGCGCAAGTTGAAGTTTATACAGATGGAAATGTAAGAGTTCAGTTTGAAAGAAAGGATATTCCGATTTCGAGACGTTTGCGAATGAACTTAATGTGGAATACGGATAAGGAATATATGGCCGGTTTAAAATATATTGTTGCCAGAAATTTTGGAATTACGACACATTATGACAGTGATATGGGAATTGGCTTTGGGTTGAATCTGAATTATTAGTATTAAAATTTGATACACATTAACTTATCGTTGACAATTTGCAATATCAAATCGCATTATATTTGACTCAACATCTTCAATTAAAAAAAGAAAATTACCTAACAATTAAATTATACTAAAAATGAAAAAATTATTTACCGTATTAGCAATCGCTTTATTTACAATTGGATTACAAGCACAAGACGCAAAACCTGTAGCTAAAAAAGAAAAAGCTAAGAAAGAATCCTGCTGCAAAAAAACTGACGACAAAAAAGACAAAAAATGTTGCGCTAAAAAATAATCGCAACATGTATTTCAAACAAAAAGGCTTCGAATATTTGAAGCCTTTTTTTATGGGATATTTTTGCCACGAATTACACGAATTATCACGAATTATTTTTTTCTATTAAGCATTTTGAATTTGTGGAAATTCGTGAAATTCGTGGCAAAAAACTATTTAATTCGAACACTCCATTCAAAATCCATTTCAGAAACCTGAACACCTTCTTCATTTGTTCCTATCGATTTCATCCAGAAAGTTTGCCCCTCGCCTGTTTCTATTGTTCTTTGGATAGCTTCGGCGATTAAATGTCCGTCATTACAAACGAATGTTATTCTGCCGGTTGCTTTTTTGGTAAAGTTTCCTTTATTATTGGCTACTAACATTGAGATTTTTTTTCCGCTTTCCTTGATTTGAGAAATCACCAAAGCTCCGGTCGTTAATTCGGCAGCCATTGCCTGAACAGCAAAATACATCGAGTTAAACGGATTTTGATTAATCCAGCGGTGTTTTACACTAACTACGCATTTATCTTTATCGATTGCTTTTACGCGTACACCACAAATATATGCTGATGGTAATTTGAATAATACAAATTTGTTGAGTTTGGAAACTGAAACTGCCATGATATTTATTTTTTATGTAAAAATACAAAAAAACTATGCATGCACAATAAATTGCAATTACTTTCCAAAAAAGGCAACAAAATCAATACTTAACAATGGTTTTTAGCTAATTATATGCTGATTTAAAACTTTATATTTGTTAAAATTTTGTTAATAATTAGTACTATGCAAAACAAGATACTGTCTTTTGACCATATATTTGCATAAGAAATTACTATATACTTTTAATCATGGAAACAACAACACCACTCATCATGGAAACAACATCAGAAAAGAACACTGCAACGTTCACACATTTAAGTACTTTAAGTCAGTACATCATTCCGTTTGGGAATTATATTTTCCCGATATTGATCTGGACGAATTACAAAGACAAATCAGAATTTGTAAATCACCACGGAAAACAGACCTTGAATTTTCAATTGAGCTTATTGCTTTATACTTTGATTTTAGCTTTAATCGCAATTCCAATTTTCATTACTGTTTTTCTTCAAAACCTTCCAATGCATGCGGTTTTCAACGATGATGATTTCGTTATCAGAAATTTTAATTTTGAAGGGCACATCGGAATATTAAGTGTTGGAGTTACAGCTGTCGTTCTTTTTTGCTTATTGAAAGTAGTTGAATTCTTTTTAGTGATTTATGCTTCTATAAAAGCTTCAAACGGAGAATATTATAAATATCCAATGACGATTCCTTTTATAAAGTAATCCTCTAAAGTTAAAAGTTATAGTCGGGACAAATAATCATCAAAATTAGTTTCGAATCAATCATCAATCAAAATCATCAATCAAAAAACGAATTGTTCAATCTAAAAAAAACAAAATGAAATTATGAACATTGAAAACACAAAAGCACAGATGCGCAAAGGTGTTCTTGAGTTTTGCATCTTATCTGTATTGAAAGAAAAAGACGCTTATACATCAGAAATATTAGACACTTTAAAAAACGCTAAATTACTAGTTGTTGAGGGAACAGTTTACCCGCTCTTAACCAGGCTCAAAAACGACGGTTTGCTTAATTATCGTTGGGAAGAATCGACTTCAGGACCACCACGAAAATATTATGGATTAACCGAAATAGGACAAACATTTTTAAACGAACTTAGCGGAACCTGGACAGAATTGTCTGATGCCGTAAATCTAATCACCAATCAAAATCAATAAGTCATGAACAAAACAGTAAATATTAACTTAGGCGGTATGGTTTTTCACATCGATGAAGATGCATATTTAAAATTGACACGCTATTTTGACGCTATAAAACGATCACTAAACAACTCATCTGGTCAGGATGAAATTATTAAAGATATCGAAATGCGTGTTTCTGAATTATTAATCGAGAAACAAAAAAGCGAAAAACATGTTGTAGGACTGAAAGACGTTGATGAAGTGATTGTTGTAATGGGGCAACCTGAAGATTATATCCTGGAAGACGAAGAGAGACCAAGTCAGTCGTTTAACGATAACGGAAACAGAAAACACAAAAAATTATACCGCGATAAAGAGAAAGGTATGATTGGCGGAGTTGCTACTGGTTTAGGACACTATTTTGGAATTGACGCTGTCTGGATAAAAATCATTTTCTTAATATTTGTTTTTGCAGGTTTTGGAACTGGTATTTTAGCTTATTTCGTTCTTTGGATTGTAACTCCGGAAGCGGTTACAACTTCTGAAAAATTGGAAATGACGGGAGAACCGGTTACCATTTCGAACATTGAAAGAAAAGTTCGTGAGGAAATTGAATCATTATCTGATAAATTTAAAAGTGCAGATTATGACAAAATGGGAAACCAGGTAAAGTCGGGAGCTGAGAGAATAAGTAGTTCATTTGGAGACTTTGTCATGACGGTTTTTAAAATCTTCGCTAAATTTTTAGGCGTAATCCTAATCATGTCAGGAATTAGTGTTTTGATTATGTTATTGATTGGAGTTTTTACTTTGGGAACAAATGTTTTTGTTGATTTTCCATGGCAAAACTTCATTGAAGCCGGAAACTTTACAGATTATCCTATTTGGTCATTTGGTTTATTAATGTTTCTTGCTGTTGGAATTCCGTTCTTCTTTTTAACACTTTTAGGTTTCAAATTGTTATCTCCAAACTTAAAATCTATCGGAAATATTACAAAATATACTTTGTTAGCAATCTGGATTATAGCTGTTGCAATTGCAATTAGTGTTGGAATTAAACAGGCAACTGAACTTTCATACGATGGAAAAACGGTTGAGAAAAAAGAAATCGGAATTAGCCCAAATGATACACTTTATGTAAAATTCAAATACAATGATTATTACGCTAAAGACTTAAATAGTTATCACAGAGAATTTGAGTTTGTACAGGATTCAGCAAATAATCAATTAATATATTCAAATGACGTTCACCTACATGTTTTACGTACTGATGAAGCAAATGCTTATTTGCAAATAGAAAAAAGCGCTAGAGGAAATTCGTTTACAAATGCTAAAAAAAGAGCTGAAAAAATTGACTACAAAATGCAGCTTAACGGAAATCATTTAGTTCTTGATAATTATTTTTTAACTGATGTAAAAAACAAATTCAGAGGTCAGGAAGTTGATGTATATTTGTACTTACCAGAAGGACAATTGTTTAAACCAGATACATCTGTACAGGAATATGATGACTCTGACGATGATTTCTTCAATCTTCACTTTAGTGGAAACTATGATTATAAAGTTGAAGGTTCTAAAATTAAATGTTTGAATTGCCCATCTGAAGAAAATGATTATGGTGATGCTGACTACGACAGTGACCAGGATAATACAATAGATAATGACACCATAAATGAAGTTTCGGTTAAAATAAATGGAAAAGAAGTTTTAAACGGAAAAAAAACAAAAGGAAAGCTAACTACTGATAAAAACGGAGTTATAATTAAAATTAACTAAGCCATGACCAAAATAATCATTCATATTACAAAATTTATTATTGCAACTCTTACCGCATTATTGTTTGCCTCATGCAACTTTAACATGAACGCAATTGAAGGCAGCGGAAATGTTACTACTGAAAAAAGAATTGTTAAGGGCGATTTTCACAATGTATCTGTGAGCAATGCAATAGATTTGGTTATCGAACAGTCTGATTCTACTGAAATTGTAGTTGAAGCTGATGATAATTTACAAAAAGAAATTGTTACTAAAGTTGAAAACGGAACTTTAATAATTAACTGTAAATTCAGTTCTTTCCGTAACGTAACTATGAAAAAAGTAACGGTAAAAATGCCAATTATTGACAGACTGGAAGCTTCGAGTGCGTCATCTGTACAAAGCAAAAAAGTTATTCAGGGAGAAAACATAACACTGGAAACATCAAGTGCAGCAACCATGAATGTTAACGTTGAATCGGATAACATTTCATGTGATTCAGGAAGCGGAAGCTCTATTAATATTGAAGGAAAAGCATTAAAAATCAGAACTTCGGCTTCTAGCGGTGCCAGTATTAATGCTCAGGGATTATTAGCAAACGAAGTTGAAGCAGATGCGTCAAGCGGAGGAAGCATACATATACATCCTATTGTTCGTTTGAAAGCCGATGCGTCAAGCGGTGGGCTTATTAATTACGATACAAATCCTAAATCAATTGAAAAAACTTCAAACTCCGGAGGAAGTATTAGTCAGGGCTAATAATATTTATAAAGTAAATATAAAGAAATCATTCATTAAAAAGTGGATGATTTTTTTATATTTGTCAAAATCAAATCTAGAATTAATGAAAAAAAATACAGCACTACTTCTATTATTATTCGTTACAACATTAACTTTTGCCCAAAAAAGAGAAAAAGTAAAGGGTTCTAAAATCGTAACCACTTCTGTAAAAGAAGTTGGGAATTTTGATGGTATCGAAGCCGACGACAATCTGGAAGTTTATCTTGAAAAAGGAGAAAAAAACGAAATAAAAATTGAAGCTGATGATAATTTACATGAAATTATCGGAATGGATTTAAGAGATAAAATACTTCGTTTATATACATCAAAAGAAAGTACGATCTTCAAAAAATTAATCGTTCGCGTTACGTATACAAGTTCGCTAAAAAAAGTAATCGCTAAAAATGAGTCTGTAATTTATGCGATTCAGGAACTTCAATTAGATGACATTACTTTTAATTCTGTCGATTATTCTAAATTATATTTAAATGTAAATTCTAAAAAATTCAGTTTAATTGCTGATGATAAATCAAAATCAGAATTAAACATAAAATCAGAAGATGCAGTTTTACAATTGAGCAAAAATGCCAGTGTAAAATCATTGGTTTCTGCGATAAAATTCAAATGCGATCTGTATCAAAAAGCAAATGTTTCTATTGAAGGAATTGCCGAAAAAGCAACTATTCGTTTAGATAATAATTCAAATTTTACGGGAACAAAATTTACCTTAAAAGATGCTAATGTTACTGCTGAAAGTTATGCAACCGGAAGTATTTTAGCAGATACAACCATTTCTATAGCTATAGGAGATAAAGCTGAATTATCTTTATTTGGAAATCCAAAAATCGAACTTACCCGTTTTACTGAAGAAGCAAAATTGATTAAGAAGATAAAATAGAGTATTCAGCTTACAGTCTCAGTTTATAGGCTTTAAACTAAAGTTTACAAAAAAAGTCCCATTCGCCGTGGCGAATGGGACTTTTTTACATTGACATTCCAGCAAAAAACTGTAAACTGAGACTGTAAACTGAGACTAAAAAATTACTCTTTAGCTGCTAAATATCTCTCAGCATCCAATGCAGCCATACATCCTGTACCGGCAGCAGTAATTGCCTGACGGTATACATGATCTGCAGCATCACCGGCTACAAAAACACCTGGTACATTTGTATTAGAAGTTCCTGGAGTATTGATGATATAACCTGTTTCGTCAAGTGTAATATAATCTTTAAAGATATCTGTATTTGGTTTATGACCAATTGCTACGAAAAATCCGGTTGCAGGAATATCAAAAACATCACCTGTAGTTTTGTTCATCGCTTTTACAGCGTGCACAACATGTTGATCTCCTAAAACTTCGATTGTATCGTGGTTCATTAAAATCTCGATATTCTCGGTTTTACGAACGCGTTCTTCCATAATTTTTGAAGCTCTGAATTTTTCGCTTCTTACCAACATCGTAACTTTTTTACAAAGTTTAGATAAGTAATGTGCTTCTTCACAAGCAGAATCTCCTGCCCCAACAATTACTACTTCCTGGTTACGATAGAAAAATCCATCGCAAACCGCACAAGCAGAAACGCCGCCACCCATTTGCAAATAATGCTGTTCTGATGGTAATCCTAAATATTTAGCCGAAGCTCCTGTAGAAATAATAACGGTTTCACAGTGCAATTCAATTGTATCGTTAATCCAAACTTTATGAATATCTCCTGAAAAATCAACTTTTGTAGCCCAGCCGTCACGAATATCAGCTCCAAAACGTTTTGCCTGATCTTGCAGCTGAACCATCATTTCTGGTCCCGTAACACCATCAACATAACCCGGAAAATTCTCTACTTCATTCGTCGTAGTCAATTGACCACCAGGCTGCATTCCTTGATATAAAACTGGATTCATATTTGCTCTGGCAGCATAAATAGCAGCAGTATAACCTGCTGGACCAGAACCAATAATTAGGCATTTAATTTTTTCGATTGTATGTGACATAGTATGATTCTATTAATAATTGATGGTGCAAAAGTAAGTTTTTATTGTTGGAAAAAAGAACTCAATTAATCAGTTTTTACTATTCTAAAATAGAGAATTAGATATAACGCAAAATAAAAAAATCCTTTCTGTAAATTACAGAAAGGATTTTCGTCGGGGTGGCAGGATTCGAACCTGCGGCCTCCTGCTCCCAAAGCAGGCGCGATAACCGGGCTACGCTACACCCCGTAAGCGGGTGCAAATATATAACTATTTTTTGCTTATCCAAAACAATTTAAGAAATAAGAAATATTTTTATTTTGCAGAAAAAAACTCTGAAGATGAATCGACCTTCAGAGTTTTGTTTTGTTTAAAGAATTTCTGGTATAAGTTCACCTTTTCTTATTTATTTCTCCATACTAATATATGCCGGATATGATTCACGATTAGGCAGATTAAATTCTTCATCATAAGGTTGTATGCCTTTACCATTATTGTATAATGCCACACGTTTTACACCAGTTGCCGTGCTGCCGCCAGTACCATCTATAACATTTTGTATATTACCAGAACCTGCAAAACGAGTGATACACATTTTTTCAAATTTCACATTTGGGCTATTAGGAATTTCAAAACCATTTTTTTTATTCACATTCCCGTCAGTTCCAGTAAAAACGGCGTAAGAACCCATTCCTATAGTATGATGTTCTTTTACCGTATTAGCTAGCTTGAATGCTGCATAACCATCAACTTTGCCTCCCTGACTGCTCCAGCTTGCTTGATTAGGTGCATCGTATGGTGGTTCGTTTTGAAAGAAATACGTTCTGCCACGTTCTCCCAACCATAACACTTCATATTCCTGAAAGTGTTCAACAAATAAGGCATAAAGTGTAACATCATCACCCGTAACGATAAGTCCGTTTTTACATCTGTCTCTTATCCAACGCTCATTTCCTCCTTTTTGCGATCCGTGATCAGCACGCCATAACCAGAAGTGATCGCCCACCACATTGTTACTATTTATTTGCATAGCAGCATGTATCTGAATATTTTTTGACTGAACTCCACCAACTCTGCAAGTAATGTCTGTAAGCAAGATAGGATCTGCAGAATGATCTGCGTTTGCTCCTTCATCACCAATTCTAACCTGATAGGTTGTACTATTAAATGAATCCATAAGAAGTCCGGCAATTATAATTCCATCCTTGTCATCAGCATAAATACATCCCCAAGTGTTTTTCTCGGTTGGTTCCAACGTTACCGAAGCTATACCGGCGCCCAGAAGTATTGCATCTTTTCTATTTACCTGAATAGGAGCATTCAATGTGTAATGTCCTGGTGTAAAGAATATATTTTTACCGTCTTTTAGCGCATTATTAATTTCTACATCGGTGTCACCTTCTTTAGCAACATACCAATCCGTAAGCAAATCCTGAATCTGGCCTTTTCCCATATCTGTTGAAGACCATGAAACTCCTATTCTGTCCTTTTGCCATGCCGGAACAAATACTTTGTATTCGCCATCTTTATCAATAAAAAGAAAAGGTTTTTCTCTGATAATAGGTGTAGTTGGAACCGGAGAGTTGGCATCATCTGCTTGTGGAGGATTGACGCAGCCTTGCCAAACCATATTATACGAACCGCCCATAGTTCCCGAACCTGAAGGAAAAACAGCATTTCTGGTGTACCATTGTTGTTGTCCGCCCCAGTTTGGTCTGGATGTTGTATAATGAGCATCGGCAATAAAACCGCCGCTGCCCCAAAAATTGGTGTTTCCAATATCTGAAATATATTTCGAAGTACTTTCAATCAGCATTCTTCGTGCACTTGTTGATTGAGAAACTGTCCAGGCAAAATCGCGCATTACTGTCACATTTTCTACAGAACGCCAAAATGTACATGTAGCATTTGCTCCCCCCGAAAGATGAGGTCTCGTAAATATAGAACCCAGTTTAACATCTCCAGGTACTTTGCCCAAACCTCCAATATGAGAATAAAACCCTAACTCTATTGCGTTGGCTTCTGCCGATGATGCAGAACCTGAACCACCCGAATCGTAAGTTTGATCCTTAATATTTGCCTTGAAATAATAGGCCTGACGTTTTGTTGTCCACTCACCATTTGATCCGCCAAGACCAATTGCGCCAAATTGAGAATTAATGTCGTTTCGTGCCGTTTCTGCTTTTTCGTATTTTCTATCGTAGAAATACATATTATCACCAAAAATTTGGTTCTCCAACGAAAGTGTTATTGTTATGGAGTTACGGGTAATTTTATAATAGTTTTCATATTTATCTGTATTTGGCTTCTTGTCTGTAAATGTCAATTTAGAAACCGCACCCACCAACACAAAATCTGATGCCAAGCGACTTCCTCCTTTTGTAATTACATAATTTCCCGAAGTCCCAAATGCCGGCCATGACAATGTTATACTGCGTTTATCTTTGTTGTAAACAATCCTGCCTTCTATCTTATCCTCCTGCTTTTTTTCATCAGATGAATTGGATGTTGCAAAACTGCATAGAATCAGCATAACCGCAAATGCAGTACATACTGAGATTAACTTTTTAATCATAAATAATCTTTTTTGGTTTAATAATTAGAATAGTTCTTAGGGATCCGAAAGTAGTGATAATCTTTAACCTATATGTCCGTTTTTGGTTTCAATTTTCTTATCAAAAACTATACAAAGTCTCAATTTGTTCTTTTGACAGCAAAGTCAAAAACGAAATAAAAAATACGTTTAAATTATAGAAATAAAAAATCAACACTTTTACATTCAACAACTTACAAATATCATTTATGGCTTTTTATGATAAAAAAATGGCTTAACCGATAAATCTAATTTTTCAAAATGAACTTCTTTTGCCAAAACAAAAATCCTGAGAATGAAAAAGATATTACTGTGTTTTACTTTCCTTATTTCTATAATCGCTACTGCGCAAAAAAGCTCAGAATGTGTCAATGATTCAATAGAAATTGGGAATTATAAATTATACAAGGAAAATGCTCACGCTTCATATTACCACGATAAATTTGATGGAAGAAAAACAGCAAGCGGCACAAGATTCGACAACAGTAAATTGACTGCTGCGCACAAAAAACTGCCTTTTGGTACTAAACTAAAAATCACCAACGAAACGAATAATAAATCTGTTATTGTTGAAGTGACAGACAGAGGGCCTTTTATTAAAGGAAGAGAAATTGATCTAAGCAAACAAGCTTTTATGGAGATTGCCTCAAACATAAAAAGCGGTTTAGTTAATGTAACAATTGAAATATCCGATTAGTTCTTTCACTTTTCTACAAACTATAGTTAGGTATGAAAAGTATGAAAATTGCGAAAACAGGAAAGGCCGCAGATTGAATTCTGCGGCCCTGAAATAGTTTTTATCCTTTAATTGAAAAGACTATTTTTTAAATTTTCGCCATAGCAACTGCTTCTATTTCGATAAAAACATCGCTTCTAAATAATCCTTTCACCTCTACAAGCGTACTTGTTGGCGGCGTATCAAGATTAATAAACTGATCCCTTGCTTCTCTGTATCCTGCTATTTGTGAAATATCGGTTATAAAAATTCCAAGTTTTACAATATCACTAAGATTCGCTCCGCATGTCTCTAAAACACTTTTGATATTTTCAAAAATTTGAATGGATTGTGTTTTCACATCATTCCCCACTAATTCACCTTGATTATTAAGTGGAATTTGCCCGGAAAGAATAATCATTTTCTGATTCTCAAACGGAATTACAACTGCCTGAGATAAACCTTTAATCTCAAATACTTTTTCTGAATTTTTAAATTGTGTCATAACTATCTAAATGAATTAATATTTTACAAAGATCTGCTACATTTCCTGTATAAGTTTTGTTTAAAATGTCATATTTCATGACTATTTATGTCAATCCGGACTTCATTTTTTTATATGAAAACTAAAATGTGTCGTTAGAAAATTTTATACATTCGTAAAAAAATACTATGAACGTTGTAAAACAAACAGGAGATCAGGATTCGTTTCCCGGAACGCATACCATTATCGGATCAGATAAAATTGCTACGATGGAGATTTGTCGACAACAACATAAAACACCATTTCATAAACAGAATATGCTGAAAGAGCATTTTTTGTTATTTGCAATAGAAGGATTAAATGAATTGCGTATTGGCAACGAGCTTTTTTCTTTAAAAAAAGGAGAAATGCTATTAATAAAAAAAGCTACATATGTTGAAATTGTAAAAAGCGGAGATCCTTTAAATGATTTCATGTATGAAAGTGTCTCTTTTTCATTGAAGAAAGATATCATTATTGATTTTATCAAATTGATTGAAATGGATCATTCTTTAGAAGAAAAAAAATCTGATAATAAAGCACTTATTTATCCTTATGGAGAACGTTTAAAATCATTTCTCGAATCCCTGAAACCTTATTTCGACGATAACGAAAACATAAAAACAGGGTTATTTAAATTAAAAATACTGGAATTGCTTTATGATCTTTCACAAGCAAACCCAAAGTTTTTAACCGAGTTAATAAATGTTGATCAAAATGAAACCAGAGACTTATTAAAAACGATAGAAGAACATTATTTAAAGCCTTATTCTCTTCAAGAACTTGCCTATATTTCCGGAAGAAGTTTGTCGAGTTTCCGCAGGGAGTTTGAATCTTTATTTCATACAACACCCGCAAAATGGATTCAGGAAAAACGACTACACAAAGCAAAAGAACTATTCCTCAATACACAATTAACAATTGCCAATGTATGCTACGAAGTTGGGTACGAAAATGTATCGCATTTTTCCCGCTTGTATAAAAGTTATTTTGGTTACAATCCTACTGAAACCAAAAACAGACAATTTCAAGATTAGTATAATGCACAGGATTAACATTATGAAATTATAAGAAACAAAAATCAAATTTAACATTTGAGTATTTTTTTCTGATTAAACTGTTAATTAGTTCTTTTATATTAAAAATAAGCACAAAACAGAGCCAAATTTCATTTATAATCCGCTTTAAATCCAAAAAATAAATCTACAAAACACGCACTATACAAAGGCTTCCCAAACTTTAGCAAATGTTAACAAAATAGATTTTCAAAAACCATAAATAATTGTATTTTTACGGTTCAAAATTTAGAAAATAAATGGGCAAAATCATTGCGATTGCTAATCAAAAAGGAGGCGTTGGAAAGACTACTACATCTGTAAATCTTGCGGCCTCATTAGGTGTTTTAGAAAAGAAAGTATTATTGATAGATGCTGATCCTCAAGCAAATGCCACTTCTGGCCTTGGGATTGACGTAGAATCTGTTGAGATTGGAACCTACCAAATACTTGAACATAGCCACACCCCAAAAGAAACCATCGTAAAATGTTCAGCTCCAAATGTTGATGTGATCCCTGCTCATATTGACCTTGTTGCCATCGAAATCGAATTGGTTGATAAAGAAAATAGAGAATACATGCTTAAAAAAGCATTAGAAAGTGTAAAAGACGAGTATGATTATATCATTATCGACTGTGCGCCTTCATTAGGTTTATTGACCCTGAATGCTTTAACGGCCGCTGATTCAGTAGTTATTCCTATTCAATGTGAATATTTTGCACTTGAAGGATTAGGAAAATTATTGAACACCATAAAAAGTATTCAAAAAATACATAACCCGGATCTTGATATCGAAGGATTGTTATTAACAATGTATGACTCAAGATTACGTTTATCTAATCAGGTTGTCGAGGAGGTTCAAAAACACTTTAACGATATGGTTTTTGATACGGTTATTCAGCGAAATGTAAAATTGAGTGAGGCTCCAAGTTTTGGCGAAAGCATCATTAACTATGACGCAACTAGCAAGGGAGCAGTCAATTACATCAATTTAGCTCAAGAAATTATAAAGAAAAACAGTAAATAGTTTTTATGACAAAAGCAATTAAAAAACAAGCCTTAGGAAGAGGATTATCAGCATTATTAAAAGATCCGGAAAACGACATTGTATCAGTAGAAGATAAAAATGCTGACAAAGTTGTTGGAAATATAATAGAGCTTGAAATAAGTGCTATCGAAATAAATCCGTTTCAGCCCAGAAGCAATTTTAACGAAGAATCGTTGCGTGAATTAGCCACTTCTATTAAAGAACTTGGTGTGATTCAACCTATTACTGTTCGAAAATTAGATTTTAATAAATACCAGTTAATTTCTGGAGAACGTCGTTTGCGTGCTTCGACTTTAGTTGGTTTAACTCATGTTCCTGCTTACATTCGTATTGCAAACGACAATGAGTCATTGGTTATGGCTTTGGTTGAAAATATTCAGCGTCATGACTTAGATCCAATTGAGATCGCACTTTCGTACCAGCGTTTAATTGACGAAATTCAATTGACACAAGAACAAATGAGCGAGCGCGTTGGGAAAAAACGTTCTACCATTGCCAATTATTTACGTCTTCTAAAACTAGATCCGATTATTCAGACTGGTATTCGTGATGGTTTTATCAGTATGGGACACGGTAGAGCAATTATCAATATTGAAGATCTTGACATTCAGACTGATATCTATCAAAAAATCGTAAGTCAGAATTTATCTGTTCGTGAAACAGAAACTTTAGTAAAAAATTACCACGAAAGCTTAAAACCAAAAGTTGAAGGAAAAGCAAAACCAGATTCTTCATTTGTAGTTAAAGAAACGCAAAAAAACACTTTTAACGATTATTTTGGTGCGAAAGTTGATGTAAAAGTCGCAGGCAACGGAAAAGGAAAAATCACAATTCCTTTCAATTCTGAAGCTGACTTTAATAGAATTATAAAATTAATAAACGGATAGTGAATAAAATTGTCCCCATAAGTCTATTGTTCTTTCTTATAGGAACCGTCTCTCTTTTTGCCCAGGCAAAAGAAGAAACGGTTTTGGTCGCTAAAGACACTACCAAGTTAGAAGAAATAGATCCTCTTACGCCAGCAAAAGCAGCATTTTATTCTGCAATTTTACCAGGTTTAGGTCAGGCATATAATAAAAAGTACTGGAAAATTCCGCTGGTTTACGGAGCAATCGGAACCAGTTTATACTTTTATATTGATAATAATAAAAAATACCACGAATATCGCGATGCCTATAAACGAAGATTAGAAGGCTATAATGATGATAATTATCAATTTTTAGATGATAGCAGACTTATTGCAGGTCAAAAATTCTATCAGAGAAACAGAGATTTATCAGCTTTATTTGTCGTAGGTTTTTATGTTTTAAACATTATCGATGCCAATGTTGATGCGGCCCTGATTCAGTTTAACGTAAACGAAAGATTATCACTACGCCCGGAAATTTACCCCAACGATTTGACCTTTAGACCAAACGTTGGACTAACTTTTAATTACAATTTCTAAACAGATTTTATTCTGTTTAAATTTCAAAAAATATACAAAAATGAAAATTGCGCTTTTAGGATACGGAAAAATGGGTAAAGTAATCGAAAGAATTGCTTTAGAAAGAGGTCATGAAATTGTCTTGAAAAAAGACGAATTTAATACTTACGACGGACTTTCAACAGCCGATGTTGCCATTGATTTTAGTGTTCCTACTGCGGCTGTTAACAATATTTCAAGTTGTTTTCATGCAAATGTTCCTGTAGTTTCAGGAACTACTGGCTGGTTAGAACATTTTGACGAAATGGTAGCACTTTGCAACGAAAAACAAGGGGGATTTATTTCAAGCTCAAATTTCAGTTTAGGTGTAAACATCTTCTTTGAACTGAATGAATATCTGGCAAAAATAATGTCGCAATTTGATTCATATAAAGTAACGATGGAAGAAATTCATCATACTCAAAAACTAGATGCCCCAAGCGGAACAGCAATTTCATTAGCAAAAGGTGTTATTGAAAACAGCAACTACGCAAATTGGACTTTAGATCAGGCAAAAAACAACGAAATTCATATTGAGGCAAAAAGAATTGGAGATGTTCCGGGAACTCATACCGTAACTTACGATTCGATTGTAGATAGTATTGAATTAAAACATACTGCTCACAATCGTGAAGGTTTTGCTTTAGGAGCCGTTATTGCTGCCGAATGGCTTGCTGGCAAAACCGGTATTTATAACATGAAAGACGTATTAAACTTAAAATAAACTGATTGAATGTTTAAGGCAATATCTTAAGACCTTGAACTAAAACTTTAAAATATCATGACATTATATCTTTGGTTTGTTTTTTTCTTAGCAGTACAGGTTATCCATTTTCTTGGAACATGGAAATTATATGTTGCAGCAGGAAGAAAAAGTTGGGAAGCTGCAATTCCAATTTACAATTCAATAGTCTTGATGAAAATTATTAGCCGACCAACATGGTGGACTATTTTACTTTTCATTCCGATTATCAATTTAATTATGTTTCCGGTTATTTGGGTAGAAACCTTAAGAACTTTTGGCAAAAAATCAACTCTAGATACTGTTTTAGGTATTTTTACTTTTGGTTTTTACATCTATTATGTAAACTATACTCAAAAATTAGAATACAATACAAATAGAGAATTAACACCTAAAACTAAAACGGCTGACACCGTAAGTTCATTACTTTTTGCTATTATCGTAGCAACATTAGTGCACACTTATATTGTACAGCCTTATACGATTCCGACTTCATCATTAGAAAAATCATTACTAGTTGGAGACTTTTTATTCGTTAGCAAAGTAAATTACGGTCCAAGAGTTCCTATGACAACCGTAGCATTGCCAATGGTTCATGATTCTATTCCTTTCATGAAACGCAAATCGTATTTGAGCTGGCCACAATTGCCTTATTTTAGACTGCCTGCTTTAGAAAAAATCAAACGAACTGATATAGTTGTTTTTAACTGGCCGGTTGATACTGTACGTTATTTTCATGAACCAGAAGGAAGACCTGGAGTTATAAAACCTATAGATAAAAGATCAAATTACGTAAAAAGATGTGTTGGTATTCCGGGTGATAGTTTATCTATCGTAGACGGATTTGTTTTCATTAACGGAAAAAAATTAGTTTTACCGGAAAGAGCTAAACCACAATATTCATATTCTGTAGCTTTAGACGGAAAAACTCCTGTTGATTTTGAATCATTATTTAAAGAACTGGACATTACTGACGCAGCTGGTTTTAAGACTGAAAAAAGAGATACACTTTATTTCAAAGCCTTAACGGAAGCAAGTGCTCAACGTTTAAAAAACACTCCTGGAATTACAGCAGTTACAAGACAAATTGATAGAGGAAATGACAATGCTATTTTCCCTCATATTAACAAATGGAGCCAGGATAATTTTGGTCCAATTTACATTCCTGAAGCTGGAAAAACTGTGGCGCTAAACAATGAATCTTTGCCTTTTTACAAAGAAATCATCACTAATTACGAAGGAAACACATTGCAAATTGATGGTGCACATTTTTTAATCAACGGAAAACAAGCTACGACATATACCTTCAAGCAAAACTATTATTGGATGATGGGAGACAACCGTCACAACTCTGAAGATAGTCGTTATTGGGGTTATGTTCCGGAAAATCACATTGTTGGAAAACCAGTTTTTATCTGGATGAGCTGGGATACAAACGGAAAAGGAATCAATAAAATTCGTTGGAGCAGAGTTTTTACCACTGTTGATGGCGAAGGGCAGCCTCAATCGTATTTCAAATATTTCCTAATCCTTCTTGCAGCTTATTTTGTTGGAGAATTTTTCTGGAGAAAAAGAAAAGACAAAGCATAAATAAAAAATAGTTATTTTTAGTTTCAGGTTTCAAGTCTCAAGTTTTATACGAACCTGAAACTTGAAACCTGAAACTTTTAAACAAAATCAAGATGAACTCTCTATTACTTCCTACTTATTTTCCTTCGATAAGCCACTTTGCAGTTATGGCTCAATCTGAAAATATTACTTTTGAAATGGAAGATAATTTTCAGAAACAGACGAATAGAAATCGTACTTATATTTATAGTCCGAATGGGATTCAGTTATTAAACATTCCTGTAAAGCATTCTAAAACATTACATCAAAAAACAAAAGATGTTTTGATTGAGAATGAATTCGACTGGCAAAAACAGCATTTTAAATCATTAGAAGCCGGTTACAGAAGTTCTCCTTTTTTTGAATTTTTTGAAGATGATATTCGTCCTATTTTCGAAAAACAGCATACTTTTTTGATGGATCTGAATATGGAAGTTCTTGATATTGTAACGAAATGTCTGCGAATGAAATTAGCGTTTTCTAAAACAACAGAATACTTTCGTGAAACAGAAAACACAATAGATTTTAGAATTTTGGCAAACGGAAAAAAAGACACTAATTCATTCGAAAAATACACTCAGGTTTTTGATGACAAACATGGATTTATCAACAATTTAAGTGTTTTGGATTTACTTTTTAACGAAGGTAAATTTGCTATGGATTATTTGAAATCACAGAAATTAGAAGTAAAATAAAGAGAAACTCTACTTCTACTCTTTTCCTTTTTGGAATTTAAAATTGGAATTTCTATTTAACCTTATTCAATTGAAAGCCTTGCCATTATTGGATAATGATCTGAATTTTCGAAATCAGAAAAGCTTTCAAATTGTTTCACTTTCATTTTACTGTCTGTAAAAATATAATCAATTCTCGCTGGATAATAACGAAATTTATACGTTGCCCCAAAACCTTCTCCGGCTTCCTCAAAAGCATCTTTTAGTTTTCCTTTTATATTTCTATATACATACGAAAACGGACTATTATTCATGTCTCCACAAATAATAATCGGAAATTTACACTGCTTGATATTTTCTTTAAACATTTCAGCCTGTTCTTGCTGCTGCCTAAAACCTTTGCTGATTCTGGTATAAATAAGCTGTGATTTTTCCTGATTTACATTATCAATATTATTTGAAATATCAGTTACATCCGGCGAAATCTTAATAGACTGCAAGTGCATATTATAAACACGGATAATATCTTTTCCGCGTTTAATATCTGCATAAATTACATTATTATCCGAATTTGGAAAAATAATATTTCCTTCATACAAAATAGGAAATTTAGAAAAAATCGCCTGTCCGGTTTTAATCTGTTTTCCATCAATAAAAATATAACGATGCGGATAAACTTTTAAGTCAATATGAGCAGAATTTGAGTATTCCTGAATACATAGAATATCCGGATCTTTTTCGTCGATAAAAGTTTTTATGTTAGACGGAATATCATCACGATCCAGCCACTTGAAAACATTAAAAAGACGCACATTATAACTCATTACCGAGAAATCTTTTTCGTCTTTTATATATTCATTAGCAGAAAATTTATAAAATTTACTGATAAATGTAATTCCGGTCAATAATACCAAGCCAGATAAAATAAGTCTCTTTTTAAATTGAATTGCCCAATAAACAAAGAACAATCCATTAAGCACAAAAAAAGCTGGCATAAACAGCGTCAGCACCGATAAAAGCGGAAAGCTCTTAGGTGCGAGAAAAGGTAAAATATAGATACTAAATGTTAGTACAGTCAGGACTATATTCAAAAAGAACATTATCTTATTAAACCACGAAAGGTTTTTCATATTGTTTGCTAAAAGGATTATTTTCCAGCTTTAAATAAAAACTCTTTTTCTTCTTTTGTCAGACAATCATAGCCGGATTGGCTAATTTTATCTAAAATTTCATCAATTTGCTGTTGCGTTTTGTCTTTTGTAACAATTCTTGATGTCACTTTTTCTGTAGGTTTTTTGTAATTTTTATGAACTTTTGTGAATGGGGTCGAAGGGGATTTTTTGAATAGATTTGCAAAGAAATCTAATATTCTGGAAACAATTTTGCTCAAATCAATTCCGTTTTGAAGCAATTTAATAAATATAAATCCAAAAATGGCTCCGGCTAAATGCGAAATATGTCCGCCTGTATTATCTAAGCGAAACTGCATTAAATCTAAAATCAATATTACGGCTGTAATATGCCAAAGTTTTACATTACCAATAAGCATCAGGCGTACATCCATTAATGGCTGATAAGTCGTTGCTGCAACTAAAATTGCCATAATTGCGGCAGAAGCTCCAACAATAGAACCAGAAATACCGGAAAAATAAAAACTCAATGCAAAAGCAACTCCTGAAAAAATAGCGCTTAGAATATATAGACCTAAATATTGTTTTTGTGTAAAGTATGTCAGGAATAAAGTACTGGCAAAATTTAAAACCATCATATTAAACAACAAATGAAAAAATCCGTCGTGAAAAAATGCATAGGTTAAAAATGTCCAGGGTTTATATAAGAAAACATTCGGATCTGATGATAAAGCCAGCCAATTTGGAAAAGCAAAACCGCCTCCTGAATATTGATAGAAAAATACTAAAGAGATCAGGAAACAGGCAATGTTCCAATAGATAACACGTAACGCAATTCCTCCTATTTTATATTGTAATTTTAAATCGTCAAGAATATTCATAAAAGCTTCTTTTGGTTTTTATTTTCGATATTAAAGTTAAAAATTAATTCCAACGATTACTATTAAACTGATTTTTTTTCCAATACCACATAATTAAAAACCCAAAAAGAGCACCACCAATATGTGCATAATGCGCCACTCCATCTCCTATTCCCATAAATGAATTTCCTAAGATTCCGAAGAAACCATCATATAAAATCATATAAACAGGCACAAAATATTTTGCTTTTATTGGAATTGGTATAAACATAAGTCCCAATTCTGCATTTGGAAACATAAACGTAAAAGCAACAAGCAATCCGTAAATAGCTCCTGAAGCTCCAACAACAGTTCCCAAATAAGCTTCTGTAAAATGTTTAAACTCTGAAACTGAAAGTATTTGCTGCCATCTTGTGTCAATTTTTCCCTCATCCAGCAATTGCAAAATTTGCATTTTGTTATATCCATTCGCTATTAAAATATTCAATGCATCCTGATAAAAATAATAATTTACAGCATAATTTATCAATGCCGCTCCTAATCCGCATGAAATATAAAAAAATAAGAATTTTTTACCGCCCCAAAAATGCTCTAATGTTGAACCAAATGAATATAAAGCGAACATATTAAACGCAATATGCATCACATTTCCATGCATAAACATATGTGTGATTATCTGCCAAATTTTAAAACCTGGGTTTTCAGGAAAAAATAAGGCGAAATATTCATAAGACACCGGCACTAATTGAGAACCAATAAAAAATATAATATTGATTATCAATAATTGTTTTACTACGGGAGTTATTTTCATCATATGGCAAACTTTTTATCTATATCTTCAACACGCATTGTGATGAAAGTAGGTTTTTGAAAAGGTGAAATATTTGGGTCTTTACAAGCAAACAAACCGTTTACTAAATTATCTTGTTCTTTTTCAGTTAAATAAGATCCTGTTTTAACTGCTAAACTTTTGGCCATCGATTTGGCAATTGTATCGTTCTGACTGTAACTGCTCGCCGGAATTCCGTCTTGTAAATCACTTAATAATTGTTCTATTACCATCGAAACTTCGCTTTCTGTAATATTTACAGGAATTCCCGAAATTACAATATGATCGGTTTGAGCTTCTTCAAAAACAAAACCTGTTGTTTCTAATGAAGGTTTCAATTCTTCAATTAGTTTCATTTCATCTGTTGAATAAAACAAATTCAACGGAAATAACAATTGTTGACTTGAAGCCTGATTTACAGTCATATTAAGCAAAAACTGCTCATATAAAATACGCTGATGTGCGCGTTGCTGATCGACAATAACCATTCCGGATTTAATTGGCGAAACGATATATTTTTTATGAATCTGATAGGTTCCCTGACTTGCCTGTTCGATCTCATTATCATTAAATAATGACGAAGTAACTTCTTCATTCTCGAATGTAAAAGGTGAGCTTTCGATACTTTCTGTATCTAAACCAACATATAAACTTTCCCAACTTGCGGTTGGTTCTACTCTTTTAGAATAACCGGAATAGGATGAACCTGATCCGGAACCAGAAGAATAACCTGAACCAGCTCCTGAACTAGATTTAGAATAATGCTGATTGGTTTTATCATCTGTAAACGGATTAAATGTTCCGTCGACCTGAATGGTAGGCGTTTCGGCCTCTAAATCTTTATAATGATAGGGCGTATCTAAATTGGCATCACGATCAAAATCAAGAACCGGCGCCACATTAAATTGTCCTAAACTGTGTTTTATCGATGCTCTTAAAATAGCATATAAAGCTTGTTCATCATCAAACTTAATTTCTGTTTTGGTTGGATGAATATTAATATCTATAGTATTTGGCGGAACTTGCAAATACAGGAAATAACTCGGTTGACAGCCATCTTTCAAAAGTCCGTCATACGCAGCCATAACGGCATGATGCAAATAACCGCTTTTTATGAAACGATCGTTTACAAAAAAGAATTGCTCTCCCCTGTTTTTCTTAGAAAATTCAGGCTTACAAACAAATCCCTGAACGTTTATGATTTCGGTATCTTCGTTTACAGGCACCAATTTTTCATTGGTTTTACCGGACATAATCCCAACAATTCGCTGGCGATAACCTGCAGCGGGCAAATTATACATTTCACTTCCGTTATGATAAAACGTGAAATGAATATTAGGATGCGCCAAAGCTACGCGCTGAAACTCATCCATAACATGTCGAAATTCAACTGTATCTGACTTTAAGAAGTTTCTGCGTGCGGGAATATTAAAAAATAAATTTTTAACGGCAAATGAAGTTCCTTTTGGCAAAACGGCTACTTCCTGCGAAACAAATTTACTTCCTTCAATAATAATATGAGTTCCTAATTCTTCCTGCTCTTGTCTGGTTTTCATTTCCATGTGCGCAATTGCCGCAATCGATGCTAAAGCTTCTCCACGAAAACCTTTTGTATGAAGTGAAAATAAATCTTCGGCCTGACGGATTTTTGATGTCGCGTGACGTTCAAAACACAAACGCGCATCGGTCACACTCATTCCTGAACCATTATCAATAACCTGAACCAACGATTTTCCAGCATCTTTAATGATCAGTTTAATGTCGGTTGCTTTTGCATCAACAGCATTTTCTAATAACTCTTTTACAACTGAAGCTGGTCTTTGAACCACTTCTCCAGCAGCAATTTGATTAGCAACGTGATCAGGAAGTAATTGAATAATACTCGACATTAAGAAAAAATAGTTTAAAGGTTAAGGTTTAAATTTTCAAACCAAGAAGCACAAATTTAATGAATTTCTGTTGGCTTTTAGAATAACTCTCATCATAAAAAAAACAAAAAACCTGTACAATTTTACATCGTACAGGTTTTTAATATTTTAGAAAAAATATATTGCTATTCCTTTTCAATCTTTTTCGGAGCATCTTCAATTTGAAGTGCTCCAGAAGTCAATAAAGGCTGATTAAACGGATGCGACATTGAAGCCTGCTGACGAATATAAGCCATTTTTATTGCTGCAATTGCTGCTTCAGTTCCTTTGTTTCCGTGAATTCCTCCACTTCTGTCAATAGATTGCTGGATGTTATTATCTGTTAAAACACAAAAAATAACCGGAATATCAGTCTGAACATTCAAATCTTTAATTCCTTGCGTAACGCCTTCACAAACAAAATCAAAATGTTTGGTTTCGCCCTGAATTACACATCCAATTACGATAACCGCATCTACATTTTGCGTTTGCAGCATTTTTTTTGCCCCATAAATCAGCTCAAAACTTCCCGGGACATTCCAGCGAATAATTTGCTGTTGCGGCACATCGCAATCAACTAAGGCATCAAAAGCGCCATTATAAAGTCCTTCTGTTATGGTTTCGTTCCACTCAGAAACAACAATCCCAAATCGAAAGTCTTTCGCATTTGGGATCGTGTTTTTATCGTATTCTGATAAGTTTTTATTTTCGGTAGCCATCTTTAAATTTAAGATTTTAGATTTTAGACATTAGATTTCAGATTCTGAAATACAAATCTACAATCAAAAATCTAAAATCTAATATTTTTATTGCGCTAATCCAATCAATACATCAACAGAAGCTGCTTCCGGAGTTGCATCGAAGTTATCTTTAATATCATTTAAATATTTCAAAGCATCTTCTTTTTGACCTAAAGCCAAAGCCGTTTTACCCGCTTTTAATAAGAAACGAGGCGTTGTGAAATCATTTTTATTTGATTCAGCAGCTTTTACATAATAGTCTAAAGCTTCTTTTTGTTGGTTTTTTTGAGAATAAGCATCTCCAATTGCACCTTTTGCCAAAGCACTTAAAATTAAATCATCAGATTTAAAATTACCTAAATACTTAATTGCATCGTCAAATTTACCGGTATTCAAATAAGCGATACCAGCATAATAGTTAGCTAAATTTCCAGCATCAGTTCCAGAATATTCATCAGCAATTTTAACGAATCCGAATTTACCTTCAGAACCATTCAAAGACAATTTATATAATGAATCGCTTGCTACACCGTCAGTTGCTTTTTGAAAGTTTTGTTGAGCAACAAACATTTCGTTTGCAGCTTCGTCTTGTTTAGGAGCTTCGATAAATTTTTGGTAAGCCAAATATCCAATAGTAGCAACCGCAATACCAGCAACTAAACCAATAATGATTTTTTGATTTTTAGCAACCCAATCCTCAGTTCTTGAAGCAGTTTCGTCTAATTTTGAGAAAACACCAGCTGTTGTGCTGTCTTTTTCGTCGATGATTACCTGTTGTTCTTCATTTACTTCTTTAACTTCCTTCTCCTTTGGTGCTTTATATCCTCTTTTATTGTAAGTAGCCATTTAAAATTAATTTAGTGAACGGCAAAAATAAAATTTTTATTGAAACTAAAGCAAAAAAAAGCAAATTTATATCCATTTTGAAAAAATAATTCACTAAACGCCTGCTTCTTTAACAATAACAACAAAATAATGCATCAGAAAGAGCGCTAAAAGCCTATTATGTAGATATTTTTCAATAATTTAAATCTTATTATTATCTGTTCAAATCAATTCCTTAATCCGGAAAAAGTATTTTTTAATCACAGATTTTACAGATTCGCACAGATTAAGCATTTATTAAATTAAATTTGCTGAACAAAATCCTTTTTAATCTTTTCATCTGTGGCAGAAAAACTTAATCTGCAGGATAAAATCATAATCTGGAAATGTCAACTTTTATCATTACAGTTTCAAAAAAATGCATTTAAATAAAATTTCTTTATTCAATTATAAAAATTTCTCCGAAGTCAGTTTTGATTTTGACACCAAGATCAATTGTTTTGTCGGCAAAAACGGAATTGGAAAAACCAATGTGCTTGATGCAATTTATCATTTGGCATACGGAAAAAGTTATTTTAATCCGTTAGCGGTTCAGAATATCAAACACGGTGAAGAGTTTTTTGTAATTGATGCCGAATTAGAAAAAAATGACAGAACGGAACAAATTGTCTGCAGTTTAAAAAAAGGACAAAAGAAAATCCTGAAGAGAAACGGAAAAGCTTATGATAAATTCTCAGATCATATTGGTTTCATTCCGCTAGTTATTATTTCTCCCGCAGATCGTGATTTAATTGTTGAAGGAAGCGAAACGCGCCGTAAATTTATGGATAGCGTAATTTCGCAATTAGATTCGACTTATCTGCATCAGCTTATTCAATATCAAAAAGTAATTGTACAGCGAAATGCTTTGCTAAAGTATTTTGCCCTGAATCATGTTTTCGATAATGATACCTTATCTATATATAATGAGCAGCTAAATAGTTTTGGGCAATCTATTTTTGAAAAACGAAAAGATTTTCTGGAACAATTTATACCTATATTTAATGTACATCATCAGGCCATAACCGGATCTGAAGAAACGGTGCAATTGGTTTATGAAAGTCATTTGTTCGAAAAAGATTTATTGACGCTTTTACAGGAAAACATCAATAAAGATCGCGCGCTGCATTATACAAGTGTCGGAATTCATAAAGATGATTTGTCTTTTGAAATTGATTCTCATCCGATAAAAAAATTCGGATCTCAAGGTCAGCAGAAATCTTTTTTGATTGCTTTAAAATTGGCTCAATTCGAATTTCTGAAAAAACAAAGTGGCGTAAAACCGCTTTTACTTTTTGATGATATTTTTGATAAATTAGACGAAAGTCGTGTTGCAAAAATTATCGAAATGGTAAATAGTGAAACTTTTGGTCAGCTTTTTATATCTGATACGCATCCGGAACGTACAGAAGCAATTGTAAAATCAACACATCAGAGTTATAAAATTTTTAATTTATAAGCAATTTTTGCCACGAATTACACGAATTTTCACTAATAAACTTTGACAATAAAACAAAAGCAACCGTTTAAAAATTCGTGCTAATTCGTGTAATTCTTGGCAAACATATAAATTGAAAAATCATTACTTTAGCATTAAAAATTCAGTCTCATGAAATTCTATAAAATTTTATTCCTAATAATTTCAGTTGCACTATTTTCCTGCAACGAAACAAAATCAGGTTCTGTTGAGTCTATCGCTCCAAAAGAATTTGCAGAGAAAATCAAAACGACCGAAAATCCTCAGATTTTAGACGTAAGGACTCCAGACGAATTCGAATCTGAACATATCGATAATGCGGTAAACGTAAATTGGAACAGTGAAGATTTTGCCGAAAAAGCAAAGTATTACGATAAATCGAAACCCGTTTTTGTATATTGTTTAAGCGGAGGAAGAAGTAAAAAAGCCGCAGAAAAACTAAGTGAATTAGGTTTTACAACCGTTTATGATCTAGACGGCGGAATCATGAAATGGGATGCAGAGGGATTTTCTAATCCAATAAATGCTCAGGTTGGCATGACGATGAATGATTTTAATGATTTATTAAATACTGATAAAAAAGTTTTAGTCGACTTTTATGCCGAATGGTGCGGACCTTGTAAACAAATGGAACCGTATATTTTGAAAATGCAAAAAGAAATGGCCAATAAAGTCGTTATCATTCGTATTGACGTTGATAAAGACAAAACTTTGGCAACTCAGTTGAAAATTGACCAGCTTCCGACCTTAGTTTTATACGAAAATAAAGCTGTACAGTGGAAAAACGTTGGTTTGATTAGTGAACAAGATTTAAAAAAACAACTGCAATAACAAAAAATATGCTAACGAAAGAATCATTGCAATTTTTAGACGATTTAAAAAAGAACAATAATAGAGATTGGTTTCAGGACAATAAAAAACGATACGAGATTTTCAAAAAAGATTATCACCAATTAGTGAGTGATTTTCTGGATGTAATGAAACCACTTGATCCATCATTGGAATTATTAGAAGTTAAAAACTGTACTTTCAGAATCAATCGTGATATTCGTTTTTCAAAAGATAAATCTCCTTATAAAGCGCATTTAGGCGTTTGGATGTCCAGCGGAGCTAAAGGTGCAAACCGTGCCGGATATTATGTACATATAGAAAAAGGTGCCAGTTTTATTGCCGGTGGATTTTATTCGCCTGAACCGGATGATTTGAAAAAAGTGCGTAAAGAAATCGCTTTTTTTCATGATGATCTTGAAACTATTCTAACCAATAAAAACTTCAAAAAAGAATTTGGAAGTTTAGATATAAACGAACACAATTCGCTTAAAAATCCGCCAAGAGGTTACGAAAAAGAGCATCCGGCAATTGAATTTTTAAAATTAAAAAGTTTCACTGCAACTCAAAAGTATGATATTTCTGAAGTGACCCAAAAAGATTTTGTTGCCAAAATGAGTCAGAAACTGATTGCGTTAAAACCTTTAAATGAATTTATCAATCGCGCTTTAGAAACGGACGAATCTTAAAAAACATAAAAAGTTGACACGAATTTCACGAATTAACACAAATTGAAAGCTTTGACAAAGTTTGAAACTTTGCCAAAGCTAACCAGTAAAAATTAGTGCAAATTCGTGAAATTCGCGGCAAAAAACTCATTTGAATGAAAAGAAAAATACTTTTTCTGGGAGAATCCTATCGCGCTGATGCTATAACCTGGATGAAAGGTTTGAAAGAATTTGGCGATTTTGAAATTTGCACCTGGGAACTTCAAACGCCAAACAATTCAAAACTCAACCGATTCAGGCGCATTTTAGAATATGTGTTCTCTCCTATTTCTATTCGAAAAACAATCAGGCAACAAAAGCCTGATATGATTATTGCCGAAAGAACGACCAGTTATGGTTTTCTGGCAGCAATTTCAGGCATGCATCCAATTGCAATTGCACAACAAGGCCGAACTGATTTATGGCCGGACGGTTCTATATTATTGCCTTTTAAGAAAATCATTCAAAAATATGCTTTCAAAAAAGCCGATTTAATTCACGCTTGGGGTCCGGTTATGACCATTTCGATGAAAGAAATTGGTGTCGATATGAACAAAGTTTTGGTTATCCCAAAAGGAATCGACTTGACCCTTTTTTCTCCTTCCATAAACAATTCTAATAAAATTGAGGCAATTGTAACGCGTTCTTTACAACCAGAATATCGCCATGATTCTATTTTAAAAGCTTTTGCTATTTTACATCAAAAAGAAATTGATTTTTCGTTAACGATTGTTGGAGATGGAACAAGATTGCAATTTTTGAAAGATTTAGCCAGAGAATTGCAAATTGAAAATAAAGTAATCTTTACAGGAAGAATCCCCAATACCGAACTTCCTAAATTATTACAACAATCAAATATTTATGTTAGTATGCCAATTACCGAAGGCGTTTCGGCATCTTTATTTGAAGCGATGGCTTGCAATTGTTATCCCGTAGTTTCTGATATTGCAGGAAATCAAAGCTGGGTCAAACATCGTGAAAACGGGCAATTAATAGCAATTGATAATATCGAAATGCTGGCCGAAGAATTGATTTGGTCTTTCGAAAATACTGAATCACGCAATAATGCTATTCTTCAAAACCGAAAATTTGTAGAAGAAAATGCCAATTATAATATTAATATGAAAGTTATTGCAGATAAATATCATGAGTTGTTGGATTCGTAAAAAGATTTTAAATTAACCTTAATATATTATAAAACTTATCTGAAAGCTTTATAAAATATAATAATTTTTAATTTATTTTTTGATGCATTCCCAAACTCTTATTTTATAGAAATTGAGCTCAAATAAATTATAATCGTTACTTTTGAACTCAGAATCATCTCGAGATTTCGGGATTCAAAAAGCCTTTTATTTATGGAAATCCAATCCAATTTTTCTTTAAAAAACTACAATACTTTTGGTATCGAAGCCAAAGCAAAACAATTTGTTGCCGTTCATTCTGTCGATGAATTGAAAACTATTTTAGAAGAACACAAAAACGAGAAAAAATTTATTTTAGGCGGCGGAAGTAATATGCTTTTAACTCAAGATATTGACGCTTTGGTAATTCATATTGATTTAAAAGGCAAAAAAATCGTCAAAGAAGATCAAGATTTTGTTTGGGTTGAAAGTCAGGCTGGCGAAACATGGCATGATTTTGTTCTTTATACTATCGAAAACAACTTTGGAGGTTTAGAAAATATGTCTCTTATTCCGGGAAATGTGGGCACAACTCCGGTGCAGAATATTGGTGCTTACGGAACTGAAATTAAAGATACTTTTGTTTCTTGTGAAGCCATGAATATTGAATCTCAGGAAATGAAAACCTTCACAAATGCCGAATGTAATTTTGGTTACAGAGAAAGTATTTTTAAAAACGAAGTTAAAGATCAATATATCATTACATCTGTAATTTATAAACTGACAAAACAGAATCATAAAATAAACACATCTTACGGAGATATTACAGCTGAATTGGCTAAAAACAACGTTACAATTCCAACTTTAAAAGATGTGAGTAATGCGGTAATTGCGATCAGACAAAGTAAATTACCGGATCCGAAAGAACTTGGAAACAGCGGAAGTTTCTTTAAAAATCCAATTCTTTTGAAATCTGATTTCGAGAAAATTCACCAAAAGTTTCCTGAAATGAAATACTATGAAGTTTCAGAAACCGAAGTAAAAGTTCCGGCAGGATGGTTAATCGAGCAAGCGGGCTTTAAAGGAAAACGTTTTGGCGATGCCGGAGTTCATAAAAATCAGGCTTTGGTTTTAGTAAATTACGGAAACGCAACCGGACAAGAAATTCTGGCTGTTTCGAAAGATGTTCAAAAAACTGTTTTTGAAACTTTCGGAATTCATATTGAAGCAGAAGTGAATGTTATTTAATTAAGTTTTGCCACGAATTACACTAATTTTCACGAATTAATATTCTTGTCAGACTGAGCGAAGTCGAAGTCCTTTCATATACAGAAGCATTTCTCCCAAAATTTCAGGACGCTCGATCTGACAAACGCAAAACAATCATTTATTTTCCAAATATAATGACAGAAGCAATTTCCATAAAAATAACGAATCCAAATAATGAAAAAGTTCTCGCAATTATTGAAGAATTGTCGACAAATCTTTATCTTCGTTTTGGAAGTGATGGAAAAAATTCTTTCACGGATTGGGAATATAATAATTCGAAATTTGTATTTGTCGTAGCCGAAATTAATAATGAAATTGTGGGCTGTGGCGCCATTAGACCAATTGATAATAGTACAGGAGAAGTTAAAAGAATGTATTCGAAATTTGCCGGAAAGAGAATTGGGCAAACGATTTTAGCATTTTTAGAAGATATAGCTTCAAAAAGTGATTATAAAGATTTGGTTTTAGAAACAAGAGTAAAAAATGAGCAAGCCACTCAGTTTTACCAAAAACAAGGATATAAAGTGATTCCGAATTACGGAAAATATGCAGATCGACCAGAAGCTATTTGTTTCGGAAAGTCTTTAAATCAAAATTTATAGCAAATGTATACGCCTGATATATACAAAAATGAAGATCCGGAATCGATTCGAACTTTTTTGAAAGAAAACAGTTTTGGAATCCTGATTAATCAAACTAACGGAAAATTATGTGCTACCCATATTCCGATAGAGCTTGAGATTAATGCTGAAGGAAAAGAAATTCTGCAAGGACATATTTCAAAACTAAATCCGCAAGCAGAAGGTTTTGCTGAGAACGATCAGGTATTAGCCGTATTTTCAGGTCCGCATAGCTATATTTCATCTTCATGGTATGATCATGAAAATGTACCAACTTGGAATTATATAGCCGTACATGTTTATGGCCGAATTAAAATTGTTGACGAAGAAAGTACAATTGAACAACTAAAAAAACTGGTTGATAAATACGAAACTGCTTCTGTAAATCCGGTTCGTGTTGAAGATTTATCTGCCAAAACGATGCGCGAAGCCAGAGGAATTTTTGGTTTTGAAATTGAAATTGATGAAATTCAGGCCACCAAAAAACTATCTCAAAACAGAGACGATCATAATTATAAAAACATAATTTCGGAATTGGAAAAAACTGAAAACCCTCAGGCTATTGCTGTTGCAGAAGAAATGTCAAAATGCCGAAAGTAAATTGGTTTTAACCATTGAAAATTAGGAATTCATAAGTACATTTGCACGCGCAAGATTCAGAAATTAAAAGACATTAAAATCAGATGCTTATAACTTTATTTTACTTCTTTATTGCTATTGTTGTTATTCAAATTTTCTACTATTTGGGAATTTTTGGGAAATTTGCTTTCAGTAAACCACAAAATATTACACCAAAAAATCTTCCGGTTTCAGTGATTGTCTGCGCTAAAAACGAAGAAGAAAACGTGAAAAAGTTTATTCCGTTATTAGCAGAACAAAATTATTCTGATTTCGAAATTGTTTTAATTGATGATGCGTCAAGCGATGAAACTTTAGAAGTGTTTGAAGAATTTGAAAGCCAATATCCAAATATTCGTTTAGTAAAAGTGCAAAATAATGAAGCATTTTGGGGCAACAAAAAATACGCTTTGACATTAGGAATAAAAGCTGCAAAAAAAGATTATTTACTTTTTACAGATGCAGATTGTTACCCAACTTCAAAAGACTGGATCACGGCAATGACCTCGCAATTTTCAACGGAAAAAACTATTGTTTTGGGTTACGGCGGTTACGAAAAAATAGAACGCTCTTTATTAAACAAAGTTGTACGTTTTGAAACCGTTTTAACAGCAGTACAATATTTTTCGTGGACAAAAGCCGGACTTCCGTATATGGGAGTTGGAAGAAACTTAGCGTATAAAAAAGAAGAGTTTTTTAATGTAAATGGTTTTATAGAACATATACAGGTTCGTTCCGGTGATGATGATTTGTTTATAAACCAAGCTGCAACTAAAGAAAATACAACAATTTCATATACACCTGAAAGTTTTACGTATTCAAAACCTAAGGAATCTTACAAGGAATGGTTTACCCAAAAAAGAAGACATATTTCGACTGCAGAACATTATAAGTTTTTTGATAAAATGCAGTTAGGTTTGTTTTTTACCTCACAATTATTCTTCTTTTTATTAGTTATTCTTTTGCTGTCTTTTCAATTTCAATGGATCGCTGTATTGGCTATTTTAGCTACACGTTACACTATTGTGTGGACTGTAATTGGATTTTCTGCGGGGAAATTAAAAGAAAATGACCTTAAAATATGGTTTCCTATTGTAGAAATCGTGCTTATATTCACGCAAATTAATATCTTTATAACTAATATCTTTTCAAAACCTGTACATTGGAAATAAATTCTAAAATAGAAAAAGCAAAAAAAGGCGACCAGATCGCCTTTACTTTTTTATTAGATTATTACTGGAATGAAGTTTATGGCTTCATGCTAAAACGTACCGAAAATGAAACTACTGCCGAAGATATTACTATTGAAACCTTCTCGAAAGCATTTGATAAAATTGCCAGTTACAATTCTGAATTTCAATTTAATACCTGGTTAATTGCGATTGCAAAAAATGTTTATATTGATTTATTACGCAAAAAGAAAACGAATCTTTTTATAGAAATCACAGATTCTGAAGATCAGCAGGCTTACAATATAGCCGACACTACACCGTCTGCAGAAGATGCCTTAATTAAGGAACAAAATCTCTCCCGTTTACTTCTTTGCATTAAAGAATTAAAACCACATTATCAGGAAGTAATCCAATTACGTTATTTTCAGGAAATGACGTATCAGGAAATTGCGCTCAAAATAAATGAGCCTCTGAGCAATGTAAAAGTAAAATTACTTCGTGCTAAAAAATTATTAGCAGAAATCATCGAACGTAATAGATAATTTATTATCTTTAGGTAAAGAATAAAATATAATTCTATTTTTTCTTAAAAAAATAAATTATTCATATACTAAAACAACAACTTCTGCGTTGTTAGCTAAAACCAAAAAACTTTACTGCCTATGATTTAATGTTTACTTAACCTTAAAATCCATAAACATGTCTAAATCAAACATCTACGAAACCACTTGGACTGACCTTGTTTTCGAAAACAAAAACAAAGAGTACGGCGCGTATCAATTACGCCAGGAGAATTCAAAAACAACAATTACAGCGCTATTTATGGGACTGGTATTATTGGCAGGTGTGACAAGTGTGCCCCTGTTGATTAATATGTTGAGGAAACCTACTATCGTAGAAAGCACTCCTCCCCCATTTGATCCACACGTTGTTGTTGTAAATGTAGACCCAACCGTTGTGCCACCGCCGCCAGCACCACCTGCGCCACCAGTACAACAAACTACGGCTCCGGTAACAGATGTAAGTCAATTAACACATCCTGTTGTAGTTAGTACTGATCAGGCTGTAGACAACATTGCTAAAAACACTGAAAATCACGCTCTTGTTGACAATGCTACTCCGGGAACGGGAACCATAGAAAATGTAGTACCTGGAAACGGAGGCACTGGTGATGCTGTAGCTCCACCAGCAGTAGACCCTAATACTCCTGTAATTGCAGCTGTATTAGACAAATTGCCGGAATTTCCTGGAGGTATGAATAAGTTTTACACTTACGTAGGAAACAATTTTAACAGACCTGAATTAGAGTCTGAAAAAGTACTAAAAGTATATGTTTCGTTTGTAATCGAAAGAGACGGTTCTATAACTGATATCATGGTAAAAAATGATCCTGGTTACGGAATGGGTAAAGAAGCTATTAGAGTTTTGAAATCATTAAAAACAAAATGGATTCCTGGAGTCTTAAACGGAAAAGCAGTAAGAACTGCCTACAACCTTCCGATAACAATAAAAACCGAAATGGAATAAATAAAATAAGTAAATAACAAAAAGCAGAATTTAGGTTCTGCTTTTTTTATGTCTTTTATTTTTAATGAAACAGTAAAAAAATTTATAAACCATTAAGAGATTATGGAAGATTAAGTTTTGTGCTTGATTTATTAATATTAATTTTAACCTCAAGCGAACCTCAATTTATTTAAGCTAATGCCTTTTACTTTTTCTCATCCTGCGATAATTTTACCTTTTAAATATTTGCCTAAAAAATGGTTTTCATTAACCGGACTTGTAATTGGAAGTTTAACTCCGGATTTTGAATATTTTATTCGGATGAAGGTTCAAAGCATTTACAGTCATACCCTTTATGGAATATTTTGGTTTGATCTTCCTTTGGGAATCTTACTTGCATTTATCTTTCATAATATTGTTAGAAATGATTTATACAATAATTTACCTCAAATTATTAAATCAAGAGTTCTTCCTTTTTCTAATTTTAATTGGAATAATTATTTTAAAACTAATTGGTTTGTTGTCATAATTTCAATTATAATTGGAATTGCATCGCATATTTTTTGGGACGGTTTTACTCATGATCACGGTTATTTTGTTAATCATATTCCTGAACTCAGAAATTCAGTTGTTCTATTTGGCAAAGAAATCCCTGTTTTAAAAATAGCGCAGCATTTAAGTAGTTTAATTGGAGCAATTATTATAATATTTTCGATATCAAAACTTCCAAAAAATAATATTTCTATAACTTCAATACATAAAACATATTGGTTTTTCGTATTTTCTTTTACTACGATAATTTTTATAATTAGATTTTTAAACGGTCTTGATTTTAAAGCATTCGGAAATATTATAGTTTCTATAATTTCGGCGGTTTTACTTTCACTTATTTTGACGCCACTTTTTATGAAAGCAATTCGTAAAAATTAACAAAATGCCTTACTTTTACATCTCTTTAAAAGGCAAAAACAATTATTAAAACTAAAAATTAAAAAATGGGAATATTTTCAGCACTTCTTGGCAACGCAGGTTCTGTAAGTCAGGAAGATTTAATTAAAAAATACGGACAGCTTTTGACTGATTCGGAAGAAATCGAAATGGGTTTTAAATTAATCCGCGATACTTTTATCTTCACAAACAAAAGATTAATTTTAGTTGATGTTCAGGGAATAACAGGAAGCAAAACCGAATACAAATCGATTGCTTACAAAAGTATCACAAGATTTAGCGTAGAAACGGCCGGAACTTTTGATCTTGACGCCGAATTAAAAATTTGGGTTGCAAGCGAATTACAACCAAGTATCGTAAAACAATTTAATAAATCTGTAAATGTATATGATGTGCAAAAAGTATTGGCATATCACGTTTTAGGTTAATCTTAAAATAAAAAACCCGACAAATTTTAGAAACTTGTCGGGTTTGTTTTCATGACTTCAGAAATTATTATTTCTTTTTTGTTGTCGTTTTTTTTGTGGTTGTTGTTTTCTTTGTCGTAGTTTTTGTGGCAACTGGAACGGTATTTACAATTTTCTGTTGTACATATGCTTTATACAAACCATCTTTTTCTGCTCTCTTTTTAGCATCTTCTGCTCTTTGTTTTGAATCGGGATGCGAGCTCATCATTTGATCAATAAATGAAGATTCGGTTCCTTCGCTCATTTTAGCTAAAATTCTAAACGCAGATTCTTCGGCGTTTACATTATAACCATTCTTTTTCAGGAAATTGTATGAAAATAAATCGGCTTCGGCTTCTTGCTTACGGCTAAATTTACTGTCAATAATAGAACTTCCAATTTTTCCTAACTGACTATCTGTAACACTTGCAACTGTTGTCGATTGAGAAGCTGCTGCATCCATTAAAGCTTCTTTTTTATAAGCTGCTTTTATCGCATCCTGCGAATCGTGATTAGCAACGTGACCAATTTCGTGGCCAATTACGGCAAGCAATTCATTATCATCCATAATATCCATCAAACCAGAATATACACGAACGCTTCCGTCAGCGGTTGCGAAAGCATTTACTTCTTTCAATTTGTAAACTTTATAATTTAAAGTATATCCATCGCCGGCAGTATATTTTCCAAAAACCCTGTTTAATCTTATAGTGTATCCATCTGTAGCGGCTGCAACTTCATTTTCAGTATCCATTTTATCTACTGCTGCCTTAGATAATGCAGCTGCATCAGCATTACTAAATGTAAAGCCGCTAACGCCTTTTTGAAGCGCTCCTATAGCTTTATCTCCCAAATTAATTTGCGCGTTCATCTTAGTAAAACCAAATGTGGCAAATAAAACTCCCAATACGATAAATTTCTTTTTCATGTTTTTTATTATTACAATTTAACAGCAAATGTAGTACAAGATTAATGCCGTTTCAATTTGTTAAAGACTATTTTTTAACAAATAAAGATATAAATTTTAAATGAGTAAAAATCAATCAGATATCATAATTATTCTTTCTCTTTCGATAAACAAAAGAAAAAAGCACACTTTAATTAAATGACTTACTCTAAAAGTAACATTTTAACATCTTAACTATTTTATCATCAAATCAGTTTTAGAAAACGTCAACACTTGAATACCAAATTAAATGGCAAACGAATCTCCAAATAAACTACATTGCTTATCTTTGTACTTTGAATTTTGATATATGGAAACAGTCATTGAAAATATACCAACTGGAAAACCTAAATGGTTAAAGGTTAAACTTCCAATTGGACAAAAATATACTGAACTTCGTGGTTTAGTTGATAAATACAGCTTAAATACCATTTGTACCTCAGGAAGCTGCCCAAATATGGGAGAATGCTGGGGAGAAGGAACAGCCACTTTTATGATTTTAGGAAACGTTTGTACACGTTCTTGCGGATTTTGCGGTGTAAAAACCGGAAGACCTGAAACGGTAGATTGGGACGAACCTGAAAAAGTAGCGCGTTCTATAAAAATCATGAACATTAAACACGCTGTAATTACAAGTGTTGACAGAGATGATTTAAAAGATGGCGGTTCTATTATATGGATTGAAACTGTAAAAGCAATCCGCAGAATGAACCCTAATACAACGCTTGAAACTTTGATTCCTGATTTTCAGGGAATCGAAAGAAACATTGACAGAATTGTTGAAGCAAATCCTGAAGTCGTTTCACACAATGTTGAAACCGTTCGTCGTTTAACACGCGAAGTACGTATTCAGGCAAAATACGACCGTAGTCTTGAAGTTTTGCGTTATCTGAAAGAAAAAGGAATTAACAGAACCAAATCTGGTATTATGTTAGGTCTTGGAGAAACTGAAGAAGAAGTTTTTCAAACTATGACAGATTTACGTAATGCAAATGTTGACGTTGTTACTATTGGCCAATACCTACAGCCTAGTAAAAAACATTTACCTGTAAAAGAATTTATTACACCGGATCAATTTGCAAAGTATGAAAAATTTGGTCTTGAGTTGGGTTTCCGTCACGTCGAAAGCGGACCTTTAGTTCGTTCTTCCTACAAAGCACAAAAACACATTTTATAAAAAGGTTATTTGTTTAATCGTTTTAATCGTACACACAATTAAACGATTAAACATCTGAACGATTAAACAAATAAAAAAACATTGAAAACTAGAATTGCTATTAATGGTTTTGGAAGAATTGGCAGAAATTTATTTCGTCTTCTTTTAAACCATCCTGATATTGAAGTCGTTGCTATTAACGATATTGCTGATAACAAAACGATGTCGCATTTGATTAAATACGACAGTATTCACGGTGTTTTACCTTTTAAAGTAAGTCACGACGAAAAAGGAATTATTGTTAATGAAAAGCATTATTTGTTTTTCCATGAAAAAAACATTTTAAATTTAGACTGGAAAAGCCATAATATTGATTTTGTAGTAGAATCTACGGGAAAATATAAAACGCACGAAGAGTTAAACAGACATATTGAAGCCGGAGCAAAAAAGGTGATTCTTTCTGCCCCGTCTGAAGTTGAGACTATAAAAACAGTTGTTCTTGGTGTAAATGAAAATATTCTGGACGGAACAGAAACTATTGTTTCGAATGCAAGCTGTACAACAAATAACGCCGCCCCGATGATCAAAATCATCGATGAATTGTGCGGAATCGAGCAAGCGTATATTACAACCATACATTCTTACACAACAGATCAAAGTCTTCACGACCAGCCACATAAAGATTTACGCCGCGCAAGAGGTGCAAGTCAGTCCATCGTTCCAACAACTACAGGTGCTGCTAAGGCATTAACGAAAATTTTCCCTAAATTGCATGAGAAAATCGGAGGTTGCGGAATTCGCGTTCCAGTCCCGGATGGCTCATTGACAGATATTACATTTAATGTAAAACGTGCTGTAACGATTGAAGAAATTAATAAAGCATTTGAAGAAGCCTCAAAAACAAATTTAAAAGGAATATTAGATTATACAGAAGATCCAATAGTTTCTGTTGATATAATTGGCAATACACATTCGTGCTTATTTGACGCACAACTAACATCCGTTATCGATAAAATGGTAAAAGTTGTGGGTTGGTACGATAATGAAATTGGCTATTCATCAAGATTAATAGATTTGATTTTACTGATAAGAAAAACATAGCATTCATTGTAAAAGCATTGCCATACATGAAATACCACCTTTTTATTCTTGTTTATTTTTTTAATTCGTTTTTGTATTCTCAAACCAAACAGAATACAGATAGTATTTTCTATTATAACAAATTAGCAAACTCAAACCTTAATAAAAAGAAATACGATCAGGCTATTTTTTACACAAAAAAATCAATCGATTTTTGCGAAACCAACCACAAAGCTGAAAACTTAGCCAATCAAACCTTTAAACTTGGAAAGATATATTACGGGCAAAAAAAGTATGACGAAGCGTTAAAAAATTTTCATAGAAGCGTTTTTCTCTTCGATAAAATAAATCCAACCTGTACCAAAGTTTTAGCATTACATTATATTGGCGTAACCAATACTGCAAAAGGCAACGATGAAACTGCTGACATTTATTACAAAAAAGCAGCCGATCTTTTAAAAAAATTAAACATTGTTGACCATGCCGAAGTTTTAAATTACCAAAAGGCAATAGTATTAAAAAGAAGTAATAATTTACCCGAAGCTGCAAAGTTCTTCCAAAAAATAATTGAAAGACCGGATAATCCTTCTCTTTTAAAAACAAAAACAGATTCTTATTATCAGCTTGGCTTAATCGAAACAAAACTAAAACGAAATGATTCGGCTATTATATATTTTGATAAAGCTTTAGATTACAATGAGAAAACGAATAGTTTAGTTCAGAAATCAAAAATCATTTTAGCGATTAGTGAATATTACAAAGAAAATAAAAACTTTGACCTCGCCTATTCCTATCTCGATGAACATTACCAAATCGAGAATTACATTCTAAAACTAAAAAATGCGAAGCTTGATTTGAATGAATTTCAAAAATTCAAAAAAAATCAATCTTTAAACAATACGATCAAACGCGAAAACGAAGAAAAAATTCAGCTTAAAACATACCGATATTCTAAACTCGTAAGTATTTTAGCGATTGCTCTTATTTCTATTTTATCTCTTTTGAGTTTAGCTTTATATAAAAACAATATTATTCGGAATCAGAATAATTTACTTTTAAGAGAAAAAAATAAAGAACTAATTCTGGCAAAAAACAAAGCCGAAAAAGCATCAAAAGCCAGATCAGAATTTTTATCGACCGTAAGTCATGAACTCCGGACTCCGCTAAATGCAATTAACGGAATCACACATTTGCTTCTTGAAGACAATCCCAAAAAGACACAATTAAAATATCTTGAATCTCTAAAATTCTCCGGAAATTACCTTACTACTTTCATCAATGAGATTCTTGAAATTAATAAAATAGATTCTACTAAGGTCGAAATCGAAAATATTTCTTTCAATTTAAAAGCGCTTTTATTCAATATTCAAACCTCTTTGATAGAATTAGCCACTGCCAATAAAAACTATTTTAATCTTGAAATAGACAAAGCAATTCCTGATAATTTACTTGGCGATCCTACCAAAATATCTCAAATTATCCTAAATTTAATCAACAATGCATTAAAATTTACGCAGAATGGAAATGTAAATGTTATTGCGAAATTATATGCTTTAGAAGAAGAAACGGCGACGATTTATTTTGAAATTGTTGATACCGGAATTGGTATTCCTGAAGACAAATTACAATCTGTTTTTGAAAGTTTTTCGCAAGGATCGATAGAAGTAAACAGAAAATATGGCGGAACCGGTTTGGGACTTACTATTGTAAAAAAATTAATTGAGCTTTTAGGCGGCGAGATAAAACTAAAAAGTGAGGTTGGAAAAGGTTCTACTTTTACCTTCAAATTAAATTTCAGCATCAATAAGGAGCCTTTAGAAATTGTTGAAGAAACTAAACCATACAACGACAAACAACTCAAACACAAATCGATTTTATTGATTGAAGACAACAAAATCAATCAGATGATTACGCGAAAAATGTTGGAAAACAAAGACATTTGCTGCGAAATTATAGATAATGGCGAGGATGCTGTCGAGCTTTTAAAAATCAAGCGATTTGATATGATTCTTATGGATGTTCACTTACCAGGAATCAACGGAACTACAGCTACAAAACAAATCAGGGAATTTGACAAAATGACTCCAATTATCGCATTGACAGCTATTTCGCTTGACGAAAACAGAGATATGCTTTTGTCTTTCGGGATGAATGATGTAATTACAAAACCTTTTGCTCCTGATGAATTCTATAGTACAATTGCTAAGTTTTTCAATTGATTTTTTTTAAGATTCTGAGGTACTAAGCTGCTAAGATTCTAAGTTATTTTTGACATACTCTAAAACTGTCGCATCAAAACTTTGCTGATGATTAATGAAAGTACTTTTTATTGGCAAATAATACAATTGCGAAACCAATTTAGAATCTTTTAAACGAACATAATCTTTCTCAGTTGTAATTATTTTTTTGCCTTCTGCTTTATTCTGAATCGAATCTAAATCTTCATCAGAAAAATGGTGATGATCCGGAAAAGTCAAACATTCGTTCTTTTCATCTTTTAGAAAATCAAAAAACGGTTTTGGTTTTGCAATTCCCGCCAAAAGCAATTTTGATTCACTTTTGACTTCATTAACCGCAATTTTTTCATCTTTACTATAAATAGCATTATCATAATCGATAAAAGTAAAATACAATTGCTGCGAACTGCTCAGCTTTAACTTTAAGCGAATTTCGCTTTGTTTTGTATCTGATAAATCTTTTGGGCATTTGGTTACAATTACAATACTGGCTCTATTGGCTCCGCTCCTACTCTCACGAAGATTTCCGGTTGGCAGCATAAAATCATCGGCATATAAATCGTCGTAAGAACTTAGTAAAATATAAAAACCAGCTTTAACTTTTCGGTGTTGATAAGCATCATCCAACAAAATTATTTGTGGTTTTTCATTCTGCGAAAGCAATTGTGTAATTCCGTTTGTTCTGTTTGCATCAACCGCAACCTGAATATTTGGAAATTTTTGATAAAACTGAAAAGGTTCATCACCCAAAATTTCAGCATTTGAAGTAGAATCGGCTAAAACAAAACCTTCTGACTTACGTTTATAACCACGACTTAACGTAGCGATTTTATATTTATCAGATAATAATCGAATTAGATATTCTATTTGAGGTGTTTTTCCGGTTCCGCCAACGCTTAGATTTCCAACTGCAATTACAGGAATATCAAACGAAGTCGATTTTAGAATTCCTTTATCAAAAAGAAAATTCCTAAATGAAGTAATAAGTCCGTATAAAACGGCGAAAGGGAAAAGTAATATTCGAAGTAATTTCATAAAGTTATTTATCAGAATAATGTCCCATGGCTGAGATTACAAACACGGTTACAACTTCAACTTCAACACGATAAATCAACCGATCCTTTTGATTAATTTTTCTTGACCATAATCCTGAATATTCATATTTCAATTGCTCAGGACTACCAAATCCTTCGTATGGATTTTCTGTTAGATCAATTAAAATTCTAGTAATGTTTTTAATAGAAATTTTATTTCCTGATTTTTTATGTTTTTCAATATCCTGATTTGCGCTTTTAGTTACTTCAACCCTAAACTTCCCCATATATCATTTGGATCTAGCGTTGTAGTTTCGCCATTCTTAATATTTTCTTCTGCTTTTTTAACTTTTTCAATAAATTCAGAACTATAAATACTACGTTCTTCATTTACCTGTCCATAAGCTGGCTCAACGATCTCAATACCTTCTACACCTTTAAAAAAAGCTTCAAACATCTCCATAAATGCTTTTCCTGTCTTCGTTTGTTCGTTAATTTTTATTGTAGTCATAACTTTAGGTTTAGAACTACAAATATACAAAATACATATCATTTCTATATCTAATTTAAATGAGATACATACTTCTTCAAACTAAATAAGTATAATATTTTTCGTTAATTTGTTTAAGGTTTTACATTACACAAAAAACTTGAAACCTAAAACTTTGAACCTGAAACAAAATTCAATGAAAATCAAAAATATAATAAAAGTTCTCGAAGAAATGGCACCTTTGGCTTACGCCGAAGATTTTGACAACGTTGGACTTTTAGTCGGAAATGCTGAAACAGAAAGTACCGGAGTTTTAGTTTGTCACGATGCGCTGGAAAATGTAATTGACGAAGCTATTGCAAAAAACTGCAATTTGGTGGTTTGTTTTCACCCGATTTTATTTTCAGGAATCAAAAAAATTACGGGCAAGAATTATGTCGAACGCGCGATTTTAAAAGCCATTAAAAATGATATTGCGATTTATGCCGTTCACACCGCTTTAGACAATCATTCGGCTGGAGTTAATAAAATCTTCTGTGATGCTTTAGGTTTGATAAATACAAAAGTTTTGATTCCGAAGCAGAATTTTATTCAAAAATTAGTGACTTTTACCGTTCCTGATAACGCTCAAAAAGTACGTCAGGCTTTATTTGACGCCGGCGCAGGAACGATTGGAAATTATGAAAATTGCAGTTTTAATTCAAACGGAACCGGAACTTACAAAGGCAATTCAAACAGTAATCCCGTAATTGGAAAACGTCATGAATTGACTGAAACAGAAGAAATAAAAATTGAAGTTACGTTCGAAAAACACTTACAATCTAAAATTCTAAAAGCACTTTTTACCAATCATATTTATGAAGAAGTAGCTTATGAAATTTATGATCTTCAAAATTCACATCAAAATATTGGTTTGGGAATGATTGGTGAATTTGAAACTGAAATGGATGAAAAAGATTTTCTGCTTTTTGTAAAAGACAAAATGATTGCCCGCGGCATTCGGCATTCTGTCTTTACAGGAAAAAAAATAAAGAAAGTTGCTGTTTTGGGAGGTTCCGGAAGTTTCGCCATCAAAAATGCAATTATGGCCGGAGCCGATGCTTTTTTGACTGCTGATTTAAAATACCATCAGTTTTACGAAGCAGAAAACCGACTACTTTTAGCCGATATTGGTCATTTTGAGAGTGAACGCTATACAAAAAACTATATTGTTGATTATCTTCGAAAAAAAATCCTTAATTTTGCCATCATTTTATCAGAAGAAAATACAAATCCAGTTAAGTACTTATAGAATATGGCGAATACGAAAGAATTAAGTGTTGAGGACAAGTTAAGAGCAATATACGATTTACAGCTTATTGACTCTAGAATTGACGAAATCAGAAACGTGAGAGGTGAACTTCCTTTAGAAGTGGAAGATTTAGAAGATGAAGTTGCAGGTTTAAGCACGCGTTCAGAAAAACTGAAAAGTGAACTTGAGGTTATCGAGGATCTTATCAAATCGAAAAAAAATGCGATTGATGAGCACAAAGAGGTTATCAAAAAATACACAAAACAACAAGAATCAGTTCGTAATAACAGAGAATTTAATTCGTTGACTAAAGAGGTTGAATTTCAAGAATTAGAAATTCAATTGGCTGAAAAGCAAATCAAAGAAATGAAAGCTTCTATCGAACATAAGAAAGAAGTTATTTCTAATTTAAAAGAAAAACTTGACGCAAAAAGTTCGCATTTAAAACATAAAAAATCTGAATTAGACGCTATTATGGCTGAAACTCAAAAAGAAGAAATCTTCTTATCTGAGAAATCAGCTGAGTTTTCTGCTCAGATTGAAGATAGATTATTAGCTGCTTACACTAGAATCAGAACTAGTGTTCGTAACGGATTAGCAGTTGTATCTATCGAAAGAGGAGCATCTGCAGGATCATTCTTTACTATTCCGCCACAAACTCAGGTAGAAATTGCTTCAAGAAAGAAAATCATTACTGATGAGCACTCTGGAAGAATTTTAGTTGACAGCGCACTAGCCGAAGAAGAAAAAGAAAAAATGGAACAATTGTTCTCTAAATTCTAAATATAAAATCCCGATCAAATCGGGATTTTTTTTTGCTAAAATTTTCCGCCACGAATTTCATTAATTTCACTAATTTTTAAATCCTCAGAATAAAAATTCGTGCTAAATTTGTGTAATTCGTGGCGATACTTTTTAGATCCCGTTTCGAAAAATTATATTTTATCTTTAAACCGTTTGCTTTGGGAATCAAAAAAGGAATTCGTTTCATTACATTAAAATCAGTTGGATCATACATTAACTTTCTGAGTTACGTTCGACCACAAAAAGCCGCTGCACTTTCTTACGCACTTTTTAGCCAGCCCAGAATTGGAAGACTACAAAAAGATGATTTACCTAAAGTTTTAAAAAACGCAGAAACAGAAATGTTTCATCATAATGAACATCATTTTCAGACGTATATCTGGAAAGGGAATGAAACCAAAATTCTTTTGGTTCATGGTTGGGAAAGTAATGCTGCCCGCTGGAAAAAAACATTACCGCATCTTCAAAAATCAGGAAGTACGATTATTGCCATTGATGCTCCGGCGCACGGACAAAGCAGCGGAAAAGAATTTAATGTTCCGCTTTATGCTGAATTCATCAACAAAGCCGTAGAAAAATATCAGCCTACCATTATTATTGGACATTCTATTGGCGGCGCTGCCTGCGTTTATCATCAATATTTGTTTCCGAATACGAGTATTAACAAAATGGTGATTCTTGGCGCGCCCTCAGATTTGAAAACCTTGATTGACAATTATATCTCGATGTTAAGTTTAAACGCCAGAATGTTTTCGCTTTTAGAAAGTAAATTCATGACTAAATTCAATTTTAAATTAGATGATTTTTCAGGACAAAGATTCGCTTCGGAGTTTAATGTCGCTGGTTTAATTGCACATGATACTTCAGATAAAATTGTTGCTTTTGAAGAAGGAAAAAAAATTGCCAGTAATTGGAAAAATAGTCAGTTTATTGAAACGAAAGGTTTAGGCCACGGAATGCATGACGATGAATTGTATGCGAAAGTGATTGAATTTCTATTTAAAGATTCTGAGTAACTAAGACACTAAGTTTTTCCTTTTTGAGAAAATACTTCTATCATCCTGGGCGAAGTCGAATGAGCGTAAGTAACTCGCCAAACATTGACGATTTGCTGTGAGGAGTTTCTTGTGTTCCTTCGACTTCGCTCAGGATGACAAAAATGTAAGAAAATCTAAATTCTAAACAACTATCTTAAAATACCGCAACAATTCCTTTTCGCCTTTTCCGGTAATGATTATGGCTCTTGAATTTGCTGTTTTTCTGAGCCAATCTTCGGTAATCATTTTATTTAAAAGCATAGCTCCTACTGAACCTGCGAGATGATTTCTTCTTTCGCTCCAATCAAGACAAGGTTTTAAGAATATTCGTTTTTGTTTTTGAGCTTCTTCTAAATTAATTCCGAAATCTGAAAACCACTTTTTCCCTTCAGAAGTGATTTCAAAAATGCTTTTATTTTCGATAAGTATTTTTTGTTCTAGTAAACTATCCGTTAAGGCAACTCCAATTTTTCCTGCAAGATGATCGTAACACGTTCTGCAATATTTTATGGGCGGATAATTATTTGTTTCTTTTTTTGGATGAATATCTGGCTTCGGCATAAGATTCGCCATTGCTTCAATTGCATAACCCACTTCTTTATTCGAAAATCTATAATATTTATGGCGACCTTGTTTTTCTACAGAAAGTAAATCAGCTTCAAGAAGTTTCCCTAAATGCATGCTTATATTTTGCGGAGATGTATTGGCTACAACTGCTAATTCGGTTGCAGTAAAAGCTCTTCCGTCGAGCAAAGTCCATAAAATTGAAGCTCTTGTTGGATCGCCAATTAATGCCGCCGTTTTTACAAATTGATCTTCCATAGTTAAGTGCAGAATGAAGTATTGATTTGTAAAGTTAAATAACTTTACTAAAAACAAATCGATATGCCTTGCAGTTTATTTCTCCAATCTGATGTTTCTGATCCTTATTTCATATATAAATCAATGTTGGATAAAAATCCAGTTTATTGGGATGAAACCAATCAAATCTGGGCAATCTATTCCTATGAATATTGTGCTGAAATCTTAAAAAATTCTCATGCTGAAATTCCAATTATAAATTCAAATAATGAGCAAAAGCTGAATAAATATGCATTAGATATTTTGAATAATTTAACCCGATTATCAAATGGAATTCAACATGAAATTGCAAGAGAAACGGCTGAATTGTTATTTATAAACATGAAATCAATTGCTATAAATGAAATTATTTCTTCACTATTACAAAATGATTTAATTGAGAATAAAATTGATTGGGTTAATTCGGTTTGCAAAAAATTACCCATTTTGGTTCTATTGAAAAGTTTTGGTTTTGCGAAAAATGACTGTCTTTTTATTTCGGAAAAAATAGCATCTTTAGTCAAAATAATGCTTCCAAAGAAAACGGAAGAAGAGGTTAAACATATCAATGAAATTTCAGAAACAATCTATTTAATAACAGAAAAACATCTTTTTTCTTTATCATTTTACAAATCTTTGTTTTCTAAAATTTCAGAAAAATACACTCTTGATTCAAATCAAATTCGGATCATTATAGTAAGTAATTTAATTGGATTATTTATTCAGAGTTATGATGCGGGAAGAGGAATTCTGAGTAATTCATTATTGCAGATTATTGACAACAAAACTTTTTCTGATAAAATAGAAATTCAAAAATCAGTTATTGAAACTTTGCGATTTGACCCGCCAATTCATAATACAAGACGAATTGCAAATGAAGGTTTTATTATCGGCGAAAGCCACATTAAAAAAAATGATTTAATAGTAGTTGTACTTGCATCGGCAAATCGTGACCCGAAAAAATTTAAAAATGCAATGGATTTTGATATTGAAAGAAAAAATAATAACGAAAATCTAACTTTCGGAATTGGCGGGCATATGTGTTTGGCAAAGTATTTCTCTATTAATTTAGCAACCGAAGCTTTATTGTATTTATTTGATCATTATAAAGAAATTACAATTTTAGAAAATAATATTCAATATGACCCTTTAGTCAATGCCAGATTACCGAAAAACCTTTGGATATCCATACAATAAATTAAACAATAAAATATGATAGCTGTAATTTTTGAAGTTATTCCGAATGAAGGAAAAAGAGAAGAATATCTTGATATCGCCGCAAAATTAAAACCTGAATTAGATCATATAGAAGGATTTATTTCGATAGAACGTTTTCAGAGTTTTAGTGATCCGGGAAAGGTTTTGTCATTGTCGTTTTGGAAAGATGAACAAAGTATCCAACAATGGAGAAATCTCGAAACGCATCGTCATGCACAAGCAAAAGGACGGAATGAAGTTTTTAAGGATTATCATTTAAGAATTGCAACTGTTGTTCGCGATTACGGAATGTTTGACAGAAAAGAAACGCCCGAAGATAGTTCTGAGTTTCATGAATAAAGGTTTTATTCTTAGATTCTAAGGTTCTGAGCTGCTAAGTTGCTAAGTTTTTTTAATAGAGAACTTTTAGAATTCAAAATAATCCAACAATTTAAAGATCTAATAATCTAAAATCTAAGAAGTCTAAATTTTGCTTACTTTTGCAAGATGGAAGAGAATTTAAAACGTCTGAATAAATTTATTGGAGAAACTGGCTATTGTTCTCGTCGTGAAGCTGATAAATTGATTGAAGAAGGACGCGTAACAATAAATGGTGTTGTGCCGGAAATGGGGACTAAAGTTTCGCAAAACGACGAAGTGCGTATTGACGGAAAATTGATTGTGGAGAAACATGAAAAATTGGTGTATCTGGCATTTAACAAACCTGTTGGAATTGAATGCACTACCAATCTTGAAGTTCGAAATAATATTGTGGATTATATTAATTATCCTAAACGTATTTTTCCGATTGGAAGATTGGATAAAGCCAGCGAAGGTTTGATTTTTATGACGAATGATGGTGATATCGTAAACAAGATTTTACGTGCCAGAAACAATCACGAAAAAGAATATACAGTTACAGTAAATAAACCAATTACGGAACGTTTTATACAACGCATGGGAAATGGTGTTCCGATTTTGGATACGGTTACCCGAAAATGTAAAGTGGAACAAATCAGCCAATTCACTTTCAAAATTATCCTGACTCAAGGTTTGAACCGTCAGATTCGTAGAATGACGGAATATTTGGGTTATGATGTTACGGCTTTGAAACGTATCAGAATTATTAATATTTCATTGGATATTCCGACTGGGCGTTACAGAGATTTAACGGATGATGAAATTAAGGAATTAAATCACCTAATTGAACCGTCAAGCAAAACCGAAGAAGCAAGTTTACCAAAACCTGAAGCTCCAAGACGAAGAACAGATTTTATATCGAAAGATGATGTTCCGAAACGAAGAACAGATTTTATCTCAAAAGATGATCCCCGATTTAAGAAAAAAGGAGATTATTAAAATATCTAAGGCTCGTTATTTTCATAACGAGCCTTTTTTTTAAAATAAATTATTGTTGATTTTCATCTGAATTATTTCTTTGTATTTATAAATTCATAATACAAAGCTTTTGATAGAAACGATTTATTTTGGTAACTGTCTATTTGGTTTTCTTTTGAAATTTCATTTTGTTTTCCGTCAAGTTTATGAAGAGAAAAATAGGCGCTACGCGCTTCATCATTAAAATTCAAATCGCTTAAAAATGTTGGTTCTACTCCTTTGTTTACTGCTATATTATAGTTGGTAATTAGATTTCCCCAATTTACAAAACTGCACAAAAGAGCCGTTCCGTAGAAATACCAAACCATTTGATTAAAAAGATAAGCAGTTGTTTTTTGTTTTTTGATCTTTAAAAAAGCATAAACTAATCCGATAATTGCAAGAATAAGGAAAGCATAAACTCCTAATCGTTTGTAGGTTAATCCGAAGAATGAAACATATTCTGAGTTTTTAATCATGGTACTTATGATTAAGATTCCGTTTAGAAAAATCCAGATTGTGGCCAGTTTTTTAAGATTGGCTGCTTTTTTATCGAAATTAAATCCGCCTTTAAAGTAAAATAAGATTACACCAACAGCCATTAAAATAGAAAATATTACTGAATTTACTCTTTCGTGTGTTGCGGCGCTAAGTTGAGACTGCGTATTTGAAGTTACTTCGAAAAACTGCTCATAATTATACGTTGCTATAAAAACTAAAAGCATAATATTCAATAATAATAACGTGATTTCACCACTTTTTCTTTCGAAATCAAGATCAAGAAAAGAAAAAGTATTCTGGTTTTTGACTTCGGCGATATTAGAAAAATCATTATCCAGCAGGGAATTTTTATCGTAACAAACATCTGGAACCCAATAATTCCAGAAGCTAAATGAGATATAAAATCCAAGTATGCTTATTAGGACGACTTCAAAAAAATCAAGATCTAACCTATATTGAAATAAAGAAGAGAAATGATCACTGCCGAAAGAATACACTATTAAAAACATGAATAGAAATACAATTGGGATCAAAAAATAAGCGATTAATTTTTTAGCAAAATTGTTATTGACTTTCTGCTCCGGAATCCATTGATTGAACATGAAAATACGGCCAATAGAAGTAATTCCATTTAAAAATACAAGAGGAAAAATTTGTATTATTTTAAGCTTATTGTCCTGCGTTTTAAATTGTAAAAAGAGAACGGACATCGCTAATGCTAAAAAAGATGCAAAATCGCCATACCAGGCAAATGCAAGACAAGATAAAACTGATGTAACTACAAGAATTAAATGTGACCTGTCTGTAAACCGATCCTGGAAGAAGTAACAAATTAAACCCGTTAATACCAAGCCAAAAATAGCCAGATTAACGCCTAATGATTCTTTGTAAAATAGCAGTGTAAAAATCAAACTGCAAGCTAGGATAATGTGATGTTTTTTCATAATGTTTAATTTAAAAGCACTTTGCAATTCAAAGTATTTAGGTAAAAAAATTTTAGTTATTAGATTTCATTAATTTTTCAAGGCTATTAAGGTGTTCTTTAAAGGCTGCACGCCCTCTATTGGTCACTTTATATGATGTTTTGGGTTTTTTGCCTACGAATTCTTTCTTTACTTCAATATATTCTGCTTTTTCTAAGGCAGAAGAATGGCTTGCTAAATTACCATCTGTGATATTCAAAAGTGTTTTCATCTCCGTAAAATCAATCCACTCATTCACGATCAGAATAGACATTATACCTAACCTGACGCGACTTTCGAAATCCTTATTTAATTTATCAATGATTCCCATTGCTTTATTTGTATTTTTTGAACATTATTAGTCCGTACAAGATATGCAAAATTCCAAATCCTATTATCCAAAAAATCAAACCATATCCAACAAAAAACAATGAAATACCACCCAAAATAAGTTCACAAAAACCTAAGTATTTAATATCTGAAAAAGTATATTTTTCAGCGTTTATTAAGGCTAATCCGTAAAATACTAAAGTAGTTGGCGCTACCAAAACGAAAATTTGATGGTATATAAGTGCCAAACAAAATATGCCTCCAACAACTATAGGAATTGCTAAATTGAAAAGCATCTTTTTTGTTGCAGTCGTCCAAATAGGCAAATCGTACTTTTTACTTTTTCTGATTGTAAAAAAAATTCCAAAAATTAAAGCAAATGCCAGAATAACGATACCGCTAATTACTAATTCAGAAACTAAATTATTATTGATTATGATGTGTTTTCCATCCAGATAATCGACTCCGTTTATTTTAAACAGTTGATAAACATACAATCCGCCAATCAAAGCAGATAATCCGGCGAACACACCTGAAAGTCCACTTAAGGATATAAACCTTGAAGAACGTTCCATCATGGAACGAATATGCGATAAGTCTTCTTGATGTTTCTGATTCATAATAAAAGTACTTTGAGTTACAAAGTTATTATTTATTTTGAATTGACAAATAAAAAATTGGTTTTTATTTTGATTCATTTTATTGAATGAATTTGGATGGTGATAAAATATATAATCCCTACGGGACATTTGATGTTGTGTGTACCGTTTTTCTACCAATATGTAACTCCTAACGGAGTATTTGTGAATATTAAATTATTGTATATAAATCCTAACTAATATCTCGTAGAGATTAAATATTGGTAAAAACAATTGACAATTCTTTTTTGTTCTGTAAGGACTACATTAATTCTTATATAAAAAATTATTACTACAAGGTTTTGAAAACCTTGCAAGAATGAGTAAGTCTTAAGGTTTGAGATTTGCGTGAGGGATAGAAGCTGGCTACCGAAGTAGCGTGGATAGCCCGACCGTATCCCGATAAGAGGGCGAATACACACAAAATAAATTTGCCCTCTCATCGGGATACGGTCACGCCCAATATATTAAAACGAAAAGTCTACTCGGATTGAATAGACTTTTTTATGTTTTAAATTAACTGTTTTTATTAAAACCATCTTCTGCGTTTGAATAAAAATACACCAAAAGCTGAATTAAAAAAAGCCCAATCTTTCGAAAGGGCTTTGTTTATTTGTTTATGAAAAACAATAATTATTTTTTTGCGCTTCTCATTTTTCTTGCTAAAAGCGTATTTTTAAGTAACATTGCAATTGTCATTGGTCCTACTCCACCTGGAACCGGTGTAATAAAAGATGACTTTTTGCTTACTTCGTCAAAATCAACGTCACCAGTAATAACATATCCTTTTGGGTTTGAAGCATCGTCAACTCTTGTAATTCCAACGTCGATAATGACAACGCCATCTTTTACCATATCAGCTTTTAAATAATTTGGAACTCCTAAAGCTGTGATAATAATATCAGCATTTTTAGTAAACTCTTCTATATTTTTAGTCCTGCTGTGTGTTAAGGTAACGGTTGAATCTCCTGGATTTCCTTTACGGCTCATCAAAATGCTCATTGGTCGGCCTACGATGTGGCTTCTTCCAATAACTACGGTATGTTTTCCGGCAGTTTCTACTTTGTAACGCTCTAATAATTGCATGATTCCAAATGGTGTAGCAGGAATAAAGGTATCCATTTCTAAAGCCATTTTACCAAAATTTGTTGGGTGAAAACCATCAACATCTTTATCTGGATCAATTGCCATTAAAATCTTTTGCTCGTCGATATGTTTTGGCAAAGGCAATTGTACGATGAAACCATCGAGATCATCATCTTCATTTAACTCTTTAATTTTATCCAGCAACTCAGCTTCCGTAATCGTTTCTGGTAAACTCACTAAAGTTGAATCAAAGCCAATTTGCTGGCAAGATTTTACTTTACTTCCTACGTAAGTTAAACTTGCTCCATTTGTTCCAACAATAACAGCTGCCAAATGAGGAACTTTTCCTCCGGCTGCTTTTATAGATTGAACTTCGGCTGCAATTTCATTTTTAATATCATCTGCTGTTTTTTTACCGTCTAGTAGTTGCATTTCTTTTGAGTTAAATGTTTTGAGTTAAAAGTGAGAAGTTAACTGCTTCTCTATTATTAATATAGTTATAAAATTTAAGGTTTAAAATTCCAAACAACTTGAAACTTTAAACCTTAAACAAATTTTTCTTTATCTCGGCATTCCGCCTGGCATTCCTTTCATGCCTCCCATCATTTTCATCAGGTTTTTCCCGCCCGGACCTTGCATCATTTTCATCATTTTGCTCATCTGGTCGAATTGCTTCATTAACTGATTTACTTGCTCGACTTTCGTTCCGGAACCTTTAGCGATTCTGGCTTTTCTTTTTACGTCGATTATGGCAGGTTTACTTCTTTCGATTGGTGTCATCGAGTGAATGATTGCTTCAATATGTTTAAAAGCGTCATCTTCTATTTCTACATCTTTCATGGCTTTTGAAGCTCCTGGTATCATTCCAACCAGGTCTTTCATATTACCCATTTTCTTTACTTGTTGAATTTGAGTTAGGAAATCATCAAAACCAAATTCATTTTTAGCAATTTTCTTTTGAAGTTTTCTGGCTTCTTCTTCATCAAATTGTTCCTGTGCTCTTTCTACAAGCGACACAACGTCACCCATACCTAAGATACGCTCGGCCATACGATCCGGATAGAAAACATCAATTGCTTCCATCTTTTCTCCTGTACCTACAAATTTGATTGGTTTGTTTACAACCGATTTAATCGAAATTGCGGCTCCACCACGTGTATCTCCATCTAATTTTGTTAAAATAACTCCGTCAAAGTTTAAGATATCGTTGAAGGCTTTTGCAGTATTTACAGCATCTTGTCCTGTCATTGCATCAACAACAAACAAGGTTTCCTGTGGCTGAATTGCTTTATGAACACGAGCAATTTCATCCATCATTTCCTGATCTACTGCTAAACGACCCGCTGTATCGACAATAACGACATTGAAACCGTTTGCTTTTGCGTGTTTGATTGCATTTTGGGCAATTTCTACAGGATTTTTATTTTCTGGTTCTGAGTAAACCTCAACACCTATTTGATCTCCAACAACATGAAGCTGATTAATCGCCGCAGGACGGTAGATATCACACGCTACAAGAAGTGGTTTTTTGTTTTTCTTAGTCTTTAAAAAGTTAGCCAATTTTCCTGAGAAAGTTGTTTTACCAGAACCTTGCAATCCAGACATTAAAATAATACTTGGATTTCCGGAAAGATTAATTCCCGCAACATCGCCACCCATTAATTCGGTTAGTTCGTCTTTTACTAACTTCACTAATAACTGACCTGGCTGTAGGGTTGTTAAAACGTCTTGTCCAATTGCTTTTTCTTTTACTTTGGCAGTAAAATCTTTAGCGATTTTAAAGTTAACATCGGCGTCAAGCAAGGCACGACGAACTTCTTTTAAGGTTTCGGCAACGTTTACTTCAGTAATTTTACCGTGCCCTTTTAATATATGGAAGGCTTTATCTAATTTATCGCTTAAATTATCAAACATAGTATTGTTTTTTTTGAAGTTGCAAATATAGAACAAAGTTAGAAAGTTTCAAAGATTCAAAGGCGCAAAGGTTTAAAGTTTAAATCTCTTTTATTTTCTTTCTTAAAAAAGAAAGTCTCTAAAAATTAAATTCACAAAAAAAGAGGCTAGACGAATCTAACCTCTTTTATCAAAAAAAAATAAAAAAAACAAAGCTAATGATTAACTAAATTTTAATGCTGTTGATTGTATAATTGATTTTCAAAGCATAGATTAATCCGCAATAGACTGTTACTTATATTAAATGAAATTAATAAATATTAATTGTTATAATTTCACCCGCAATCAGAGTGAAAACAATTTTTATTATTTTTAAAGTTTTTCAACTTAAAATTATTGTAAAATGGCGTACTCTAAAGTAGGGTTACCTCTTTCTCCTGCGTCATTTGTCATAGCAAGGAATTTAACTTTGTAGTAGTTTCCTGCAGCATCTTTCACTACATAAAAACGATCTGTTCTGATACTTGGTAAAGTAGTTGGTCCACCACCACTTCTCCAGTTAGATCCAATTGCTCTTTGATCCGTTACAGAAGCTGTAAAGTTAGCTTCAACAACTTTTGCTTTTGTAAAATCAGCATAAGATCCACCAGTAGATACTAAAACCTGGTAAACTTGTGTTCCTCCTTTTGCATTTGAAACAATAAAATCAGAATAACCATAAGTTACTTCTACAGCTCCAGGCAAATAGTTTGTGAAAGTTGTGAAATTTAAATCCCATTTTGTTTTTTCAGGTTCAACTGATACAGTGTTTCCTGTAGTCAAACTAAAGAATGAGAAATTGAAAGCCGCATCTTTAGAAATCGTTTTTTCTGTAAAAGTTGCAGAAGTTAAATCAGCATATTGAATTTTGTATCCATTTCCGCTTCTTAAAATTCTAACCTTTTTCCATCCTCTTGCATCTCCGTCAACACTTACAGAACCAACATTTGGTTTTGCCGTTGAAACAGCAAATCCCAGATTTACTAAGTATACTTTATTATCTGCATCTGTAGCCGAAATTTCAGCAATTGCAGTTCCAATTCCTGCTCCGGCTCCAGCTAAAACTCCTGTTGGATTATCAACATATCCGTTAGAAGAAGGGCTTTCTCCTGCTCCAACTGAAACATTTGCATCAATTGTTTGTGGTAAGGTAATATCTGAAGTTTCTAATTTTTTAGCTGCCATTTTCACAGAACCATTAAGAATTACTCTAAATTCTGCACCAGTTGAGAATCCGAAATCCCAAGAAGTTCTGTTTACTGATTTAGATTCTTTAGAGCTTAAGTCAAGATAAACCTGATTTGGCTGATTTGGTCCACCTACTGTAGGCTGTAAAGTTGCTCCAACTGTTGGGATTTCAACAGTGGTATCGTCGTCACTTGAACATGCTGCAAGTGATAATAAAGCGATTGATAAAAATAAAAGTTTTTTCATTGTATTATATTTATATTAAAGATTAAGGTTATATGCTAATTTTAAAAAATAAGAACGTCCATAAGCGAGCATTACATCTCCAGTTCCGGCGTGACCTGCAGCGCTGCCTGTTCCGGTTTGGGTTACGTTTGTTATATCAAGAATATTTCTTGCTCCAACAGTTACTTCAAAATGATCTTTGAAAAAATTTTGCCTAACAGTTGCATCAAGCCAATTACTTGGATCAACTTCTGACAAAACATAAGAGGAACTGCCTTCTATAAATTGTTGGGTTCTTCCATTGTATTTATAATATCCTGAAAGTACCGTCTTCCATTTAGGAACTGTATAGGAAACGCTGGCGTTTAAATTGAATGAATAAAGAAATCTATCATCTGAAACAAATACCTGATTTTTTATTTCCTGTGAAACTCCAATTAATGCAGCCCCAAAATTGAATGTCAGATTGTCTTTTCTAAACTGATTCATTGTAGAGAAATTCCACATTTTGTATTTGCTGATATTGATGTATTGGTATTCAGGATTTCCTGTATCTGGATTAAATCGTACCAATGCCATACTAATTCTGTCATCAACATTTAAATAACTTCCTGCAAATGTGTTTGAAAGTTGACCTCCTGAAGAAAATAGAGACGATTTTTTAAGACTCGCTTCATAAGAAGAGCTTGTTTCAGGAATAAGATTTTCATTTCCTGTAAAGAAATGTCCGTCAAAAATTTGTTTTGAGTATAGCTCCTCAAAAGTTGGAGTTCTAAATGAGGTTCCGTACGAACCGCGAAGTTCAATTCCTTTATCAAATAAATATCGTAGTCCAAGAGAGGATGCATATTGATTATCAAATTGTGATTGGGCAGAAAATCTTAATCCTGGCCGAATAGAAAATCTTTCTGTTGCCATAATTTCAGAAGAAGCAAAGAAATCATAGTTTTCCAGCGTTTTACGAACAGGTGTAAAAATGTTATTGGCTTCCTGAACCAATGAATATCCTTTGTTATTTACGAATTCGTATCCTAATTGAAGATCGACAGTTTTGTCTGAAAAAAAGTTATTTAAAGTTCCCGTAGAGTAAAGAACTTCCATAGACTGATCTTTTACAGTAACATTATTCGCTTCGGTTTTAGTAGCTAAATAATATCTAAAATCTTCTACATCACGTGCTTGCTTTTGGTGTGAAAGCGAAACATTATAATTTAATTGAGAAAATAGTTTTCCGGTTGCATTTAAGTTATGAAAATATCTATCCGTTAAATATCTCTTGTCACTTGCGTAACGATATGATCCCAAAGTGCTATTAAAACCTGATTGTACAGTACTATTATAGTAGTCTACATTTTCATCTAAAAATTCGAACTTATAAAAAATACGGAAATTATCTTTTTGATACGCTATTAATGCCGTACCATTTAATTGGTCTTTTGGCAACCATCTATATCCTCGTGTGCCATCATTTTCGGTATAATCTATTCCGTTTTTATCGTCGAGATAACCTTGAAAATCATTACGATTTGCCCCAAGTGAAATAAACCAATTTTTATTGAAAGTGTGTGAAACCTTTAAGGACTGGATATGACGTCCTTCATCAAAAAGAGCATATTCATTATTAACGGTTTCATCCTGAACTGAGGCTGTAATTGCCCATTTATATTTTGAAGATTTCTTTGTGATAATATTTAAAACACCACTTACAGCATTTGCACCATAACTAACTCCCATAGAACCTTCTACAATTTCAATATGATCTACATCATTCAGGTTAATCTGAGATAAATCAATATTATTTCCCAAACCTGCTTCATTAACCAACGGAACATTATCTACCAGAATTTTAAAATACTGTGCATCCAAACCAAATAGAGAAATAGTAGAACGTCCGCTAGTACTGCTTGGGCGAACTGTTATATTCAAATATTGATTTAAAACATCTGCTAAATTTGTGGCTGCTAAATTTTGAATGTCGGCACTCGAAATCACACGAACATTAAAAACCGATTTTTTTATTGATTGTGGTTCAAATTGTCCGGTAACAACAACTTCAGAAAGTTTATTTACAGCTGTGGAATCTTTCTCCTGCGCAAAAGAAATTTGACAAAAAAGAAAAGCTGTAAAAAGGGTAATTTTTATTTTCATTATTTTTATTCAGTCTTAATAATCGATGCAAATATATAACTATTTTTAATTGTTCTAAATAAAATTTATATATTTGCCGAAATTTAAAAACAAAACAATACGTTATGATTTCAAAAAGCCTCTATTTTTCAGCCGTTATGGCTTTGACATGCAGCCTTGGTTTCAGTCAGGACAAAAAACAACAAGACATTAAGTCAATCAAATCAATGTGTGGTTGTTACGAAGTGAAATTTAATTTTACAGAAACTTTTCAGTATCCTAAAGATTCTGCTGCTTATAAACCTTCTGAAACGAAACATGAATCTGGTTTAGAATGGGTAGAATTAGTAGAGGACACTCCAAACAAAATCGTAATGCAACATTTATTGATTGTAAGTGACGATATGATTATCAAACACTGGAGACAGGATTGGTTATATGAAAACACTGACTTATATTCATTTGATAAAGGTTCTTCCTGGAAATACAAAAAACTGGACAAGAAAGCGGTAAAAGGTCAATGGACTCAAAAAGTATATCAAGTAGATGATAGTCCTCGTTATGAAGGATCTTCAACCTGGGTACATGTTGATGGACAAGATTATTGGGCAAATGTGGCGGATGCACCTCTACCAAGAAGAGAGCAAACAAAACGTAATGATTACAATGTTTTGAAAAGAAGAAACATTCACGAAATCACTTCTACTGGATGGAATCATGAACAAGATAACGACAAATTAGTTCGTGATGAGAGTGGAAAAGATGTATTATTAGCGCAGGAAAAAGGAATGGATGTTTATACTAAAGTTCCGGATGTAAAATGTGTCGCTGCACAAAAATGGTGGGTTGCCAATAATGCACTTTGGAAAAATGTTCGTGACAAATGGCAAACTCTTTTTGACAGACACCAAGACTTAAACTTAGAAGCTAAAGTAGATAGAAAACCACTTTATTCTCTTTTGTTTGATTTAAAACCAGACGCTACAAAAGCAGAAACTGATGCTATCATCAACAAGTTCGTAAAATAAAAAATATTTGTGTTAGTTGTAAAAAAGCCGATAGTTTTTGAAACTATCGGCTTTTTTCTATTCCATAAAAAACCGCCTGAAATTGAATCCAGACGGTTTACCTTTTTATTATTTCTACTAAAAGCTTACTAATTCAAAATAATTAAAAACGATATAAGGTTTATTCTTTGTTATACTATAACGAATAAAACCGTATTTAATTTTTATCCCAGAATAATTTTGTAGATAATTTATCACCTCCAATTGCTGCCGCAGCTGCGTTATAATTAGTAGCATTTAAGGTTTGCTCTCTAATTGGATACGTCATTCTTGACGGAATTTGACCATTTGCAGAAGCATCAGCATTTGATGGCGGAGAAAGAACCGGAAAATCCAGTCTTCGTGTAAATGTCCATCCTTCAAAACCTCTGTTATACATCGCATACCAAGCTTGCTCTCCAATTTTTTGTTGCCAGGTTCCGGTTGCACTTGCATATGCAACTGTTGATTGTGTTAAATAAGTATCAATATCTCCTTGTGTTATTCCCCAATCTTTCATTGAAGCTTTGATTCCATTATTATAATGAGATTCTGCACTTCCACTTACTGCAACTCCTCTTTCAACAGCTTCGGCCAATAAAAATTCAACTTCAGCATAATCTAAATATGTTCCTTTAAAATCAGGCAACTGAATTGTATCACCCACATGCGTAAATTTTCCAAAGCTATTTTTAATTCCTACTACCCCGCCTTTATAAGGTAACGGACTCCCATCATCATCTTTTAAATTTTGAGCAAAATAAACTTTTGTTCTCGGATCGTTTTTAGCAACTAATGCATCTACAAAAGGTTTTGCAGGGACAAAATCATGTCTTCCTCCAAAAACTAATTCTACATAAACCGGGTTTGTATTGGGAACACTAACTTGATATGAAATTTTTGCATTATCTCCATTTGAAGTAAAAACTCCTTGTGAAGCTGAAATAATAGCCGCATCAGCAATAGCATTTTCTAATCCTGAAGCCTTAAGGTTTATCCCTAATTTCAACTTAATACCATTTGCAAATTTTATCCATTGCGTCAATTTATCACCATAAATTACATCTGCATTTCCAAAACCGGGATATGATGTATTTATTTTTGCAATGTCATTATCAAGACGTACAATTAAATCTTTGTAGATATCTATTGCTTTGTCGTATTTGGGCAAATAGTTTTCAGATCCTTTAAGAGCTTCTGAATAAGGTACATCTCCAAAAGTATCGACTAAAATCTGAAACGAATAAACAGTCAGAATATCTATCATGGCAAGTTGATTATTCCTGACAAATGTTTTAGCAGCAAATTGAGGATCTGAAGCTAAAATTTCTTCACTTTCTATAAATTTCCTTGCATTAGATAAATCATCAAGAGAACCGTCATTAGTACTTGTACCCGCATAAAAGGCTCCCCAATGATTATCAGATATTTTTCGGGTTGTCCATTGATAAACTGATTCATCCGTATAAGTTGTCTCTGTCCATTGCTGGTTAACTAACCTAAAAATATTTTTATTTACACTTGTATTTACAACTTGCTCGGCAATACCTTTTGCTGCACTTGTAAACAATGAACTAGCTGGTACTTTTGACGAATTTTTTTCATCATTATTTAAGTCGTTCAAATCACTACAAGAACTTACAAGTAAAACGATACTTAAAAAATAAATTATTTTTTTCATGATATTTCTTTATTAAAATTTAAATGTTAAGTTGAAGCCTATATCTCTTGTTGTAGGCAACGATCCAACAGAATAACCTCTGGATTTATTTCCTGATGACAATCCACTTTCAGGATCTGCGTAAGGTAAATTTTTGCTTATTATCCATAAATTTGACCCTAATAAGCTTAATGTTGCAGCATTAACAAACGTTCCTTCAAACATTTTTTTAGGAAAATTATATGAAATTGAAACTTCTCTCAATTTTACGTAGGATGCATCATAAATAAAAGCTTTAGCAGGCGCTGCCAGATAGCCGTAATTATTAGAATAAGCACCTGGACCAGTACTCGGTAGATTATTATTATTTACTGTTGGAACTGTATTTTTAGTTCCATCAGGAGAAACACCAGAATTTAAAATACCTTTTTCTCTAATATTTCCTGTTGCTGTTTCCGGATATATACCGTTGGCAAGACCATAATACATGTCTAATGAAAATATATCGCCTCCTTTTTGAGTATCAATTAAAAAACTCATAGAAATATTTTTATACGTAAGTTTATTTCTAACACCACCAATCCAGTCTGGTGTAACATTTCCAATAGTATTATCTGATGTTCCGGATATCAAATATTTCCCAGTTTTTTGGTCTACAGTTCGTTGTCCATTTGTATAAATGTAATCTGTCCCCTTAATTGCTCCGTATGCTTCTCCTTTAGTCGCGTTTACTGTAACTCCTCCTTGAAAAGAAGCTATTTCTAAATTGTCAATTTCTCCCGGTAAAGAGACAACCTTACTTTTATTATTAGACCAGTTCACCGTAATATCCCAACTAAAATTTTCTGTTTTTACAGGTGTTCCTGTAAGTTGAATTTCTAATCCTCTATTTTCAATGTTTCCACCATTAATCCATGCATATGTAAATCCTGAAGCTCCTGAAACTGCTCCAGATACAATTTGATCTACTGTATTGGTTTTATAATAGGTAACATCTAACCCCAAACGTCTGTTAAAAGTGCTGGTTTCTAATCCAACTTCAAAAGATTTTGTCCTTTCGGGTTTAAGATTAGGATTTTTATTTGTGTTTGGTAGAGTATACATAGGCTGTCCGTTAAAGTTTGAACTTCTAGTGTATGTATTTACCAAACTTAAAGGCTCTGCATCGTTACCAACTTCAGCATAGTTTACTCTAAATTTTCCCAGGTTCAGCCAATCTGCTTTTACTAAATTAGAGAACAGGAAAGATCCTGAGATTGCCGGATAAACGTAGGTATTATTTTCTTTTGGCAATGTCGAAGAAACATCTCTTCTTATTGAAGCATCTACAAAATAAGTATCCATATAACCTATAGACCCTTGAGCATAAATTCCATCAACTCCCCAGTCAACTTTGTTTTCAGTAGGAAAAGGCAATTCATATCTGGAATTAGATAATGCATATTTTCCTGCTTCAACCAAACCTCCTATTGTAGAAGACAGAATGTTATCTTTTTTGTTTCTTCTAATATTTGAACCCAAAACTCCCGTTAAGCTTAGATTATCGCCGAATTTTTTATTGAAGTTTAACATGAAATCATAATTAATTTCCTGAAAATTGACATCATATCTTTGATAACCTGAATTTTCATCAACTGGAGATAATCCAAAACCGGTTGCAGTAGATCCTACAGCCCTTCTTTCTTCCTGAAGTTGTCTGTAAGTATCCAAAGAAACCCTTCCTAATGCACTTAACCAACTTGTAATTTCATAATTAAGAGACGCATAACTAAACAAACGTGTTTTATTATCTGAAGAATAATTTTGATAACGGGTAAAATAAGGATTATCCCAGTAGGCAGGTTTTAATTCAGAAGCATTTGGATCAGCCCAATTCCATGTTATATTTTGACCTCCGGATGCATTATATACATTTTGCAATTCTTTTACATCAACATTGGTTTCCCACCATTGTCTAAAAGTTCCCATTATATTATCATTATAACCCGTAGAGTTTCTGCCTACAGTATTTTGCAATGTTACAGCGGCATAAGCATTTGCGGTAAGTTTATCCGTAATTTTTTGACTGAAACGTGCACTTAACTGATTCTTTTTTAATTCACTATTTGGCAATATTCCTGTTTGAATTGTATTAACATATGACATTGAAAGACTTGATCTTTCGGTTGCTTTTTCAAGAGAAATACTGTTTGTGTTTGTTATAGCTGATTTGAAAAAAGAAATAGGCCCGTTTTTAGCTGCACTCCAGGCAGTAGGTTTATTATAATTTTGTGAATATGGAGTAAAAGAATCCCATTGGTAAACTGGCTGTCCGGTAAAAGCGTCTCCATATGAAGCATCATTTGAAGTATCTACTGTTGGAACAGAACTTTCGGAATCCAGAAAAGAGCTTCCAAAACCATAACCTGATCCATATTTATTTTGATATTTAGGAAACGTAGTTTTATCAACCGTTCCAACTGTCATACTGCTTGAAAAAGTAAAACCAACTTTATTATCGTCTCCTTTTTTACCTTTTTTAGTCGTAACCATTACTACTCCATTTGCTGCTCTTGATCCGTATAAAGCAGTCGCGGCAGCACCTTTAAGAATATTGATGCTTTCGATATCTTCCTGATTAATATCTGCTGCATTGTTACCATAATCATAACCGCCTCTTCCTGTACTTTGAGTGGTTGTATTAGAGTTTGAGTTATCAAGCGGAACGCCGTCAACTACCCACAGCGCCTGGTTATTCCCTGTAAGCGATTTGTTGCCACGAATAACAACATTTGTAGAACCTCCAAAATTATTATTTCTGGAAACCTCAACTCCCGCAGCTTTACCTGACAAAAGATTGGCTACGTTTGTATTTCCTGCCCCACTATTTACTAAGTCATTTCCTGAAATTTGCTGAGACGCATATCCAAGCGATTTTTTCTCTCTTTTTACTCCTAAAGCTGTTGTTACTACAACTCCTTCCAATTCTACAGAATCGTCTTTTAGTTTTACATTAACAACAGAAGAACTAGCAGCCATTTCCTGGGTTTTCATTCCAATATAGCTGAATATAATAATCTGGTTTGATGCTGCTTTAATAGCATATTTTCCATCAAAATCAGTTTGTGTTCCTGATTTAGTTCCTTTAACTAATACGCTAACCCCTGGTAAAGGTATTCCGGCATTGTCAGAAACTATTCCTGTAATAACTTTTTCCTGGGCAAATGTCAATTGCAAAGCAAGTACAAAAAACAGTACCACAAATCTTTTTAATTTTTGTTTCATTATTTTGATTTTTTGATTTATTGGTGCAACTTATCACAAAATTATAATTTTAACAAGAATTTTATTTAATTTAACATTATTAAATATAATATTAATCTTACTTATTTAGGTTTGATCGCAAAATAAAGTAAGAAAAGTCGTTGATTTGAAGATGGTTATCTAAAGAGATTGAATTGTTTTTGCAGAGATGAATTCAAAAGCCCAATTCCTAAACAAAAAACTAAAATGTTATATTTTTAAGTTTTCAGTAATTATCGAGAATTGAAAATTAAATGGTAGAAAAGTTTTTTGGAAATAAAAAAACCGCCTAAATCATGTCTAGACGGTTTAATCTTCTTACAATTTTTTTTACTAAAAGCTTACTAATTCAAAATAGTCAAAAATGAATATAAGAAGGTATTGTTAGAAATTTATCCTTTTAATGAAAAGAGCCTAAACTTGAATTCAAGTAATTATCTCTTGTTTTAAATAAAGTAAGAAAATTAATATAATTAAATCAATTTTCCTACAAAAACTTTTTATTTAACTTTAAATAAATTATGTTCTTATTTATTGTTTCTAAACAACTAAAGAAACTCTTTATTTATTTGATACAAAAATACTGAGCGATTCTCTCTTACAATAGAATTATACGTCAAATTAGTATCAAAAAAAGCCAATAGTTACAAAACTATTGGCTTTAAATTTTTCTATTAAGTATAATTGTAACTTACATTCTTTCCGGAACTTCAATTCCTAATAAAGTAAACGCTGATTTTATAACTTCGGCTACTTTCTGCGAAAGCTGAACTCTGAATATCTTTTTAGTTAGATCAACTTCTCCTAATATATGAACCGATTGATAGAATGAATTGTATTCTTTTACTAAATCATATGTATAGTTTGCAATTAAAGCCGGGCTATGATTTTGTGCCGCATTCTGAATTACTTCCGGAAAAAGTTCGATTTGTTTTACCAACTCTTTTTCTTTTTCGTGAAGCACTTCGACTCCGCTCAGTGTGACATTATAGTCAAAATCGGCTTTACGAATAATTGATTGAATTCTCGCGTATGTATATTGTATAAACGGGCCTGTATTTCCGGCAAAATCAACAGATTCTTCCGGATTGAATAAAATACGTTTTTTAGGATCTATTTTTAAAATATAATATTTTAAAGCTCCAAGACCAATTGTTTTATACAATTTAGCTTTTTCCTCTGGCGAATAACTGTCTAACTTTCCTAAATCTTCAGAAATTTGTTTGGCTGTATCTGTCATATCCTGCATCAAATCGTCTGCATCTACAACCGTTCCTTCACGGCTTTTCATTTTTCCTGAAGGCAAATCAACCATTCCGTATGATAAATGATAAAGACTTGAAGCCCAATCAAAACCTAATTTTTTCAGGATTAAAAATAAAACTTTAAAGTGATGATCCTGTTCGTTACCAACTGTGTAAACCATTCCGCCAACATCCGGCATGTCTTTTACACGCTGAATCGCAGTTCCTATATCTTGTGTCATATAAACCGCAGTTCCGTCAGAACGCAATACGATTTTACGATCTAAACCTTCATCTGTCAAATCAATCCAAACCGAACCATCAGGGTCTTTTTCGAAAACACCGCTATCAAGACCTATCTGAACAACATCTTTCCCTAATAAATAAGTATTACTTTCATAATAATATTTATCAAAATTAACTCCAAGATTGGTATAAGTTGTAGCAAAGCCATCATAAACCCATTGGTTCATTTTTTTCCAAAGTGAAATTACCTGCTCATCACCGGCTTCCCATTTACGAAGCATTTCTTGCGCTTCAACAATAATTGGCGCTTGCTTTTTAGCTTCTTCTTCTGTTTTACCAGCTTCTATCAGTTGATTGATTTCTGCTTTGTAAGCTTTATCAAACTCAACATAATATTTTCCAACTAATTTATCTCCTTTTAAATTTGAACTTTGAGGAGTTTCTCCGTTTCCGAATTTTTCCCACGCAAGCATCGATTTACAAATATGAATTCCGCGATCGTTGATGATTTGAGTTTTGTATACTTTTTTTCCTGAAGCTTTGATAATTTCAGCTACAGAATATCCTAACAAATTGTTACGAACGTGACCTAAATGCAAAGGCTTATTGGTATTTGGTGAAGAATATTCGATCATAATAGCTTTATCATCCGAATTTGGCGTTACATATCCAAATTTAGAATTGTCTTTGATTTCATTAAAGAAATTCAGATAATAACTATCTGCAATTACAATGTTTAAAAATCCTGAAACTACATTAAAGCGTGCTACTTCAGAAACATTTTCAACCAGATAATTTCCAATTTTATTTCCTAATTCGGCAGGATTGCTTTTAATCACTTTTAATAAAGGAAAAATTACCATTGTAATATCGCCTTCAAACTCTTTTCTGGTAGTTTGAAATTCAATTTTATCAACAGTAACATCAAATAATGCTTGTATTGCTTTTTGTATAGAAGGGGTAAGAATTTGTGATAATGACATGTAAACTTATTTTTAAAGTGAGCAAAGATACTGCTTATTCATCAATTAGAGAAAATGAAAAAGATATAAAATACAAGAAAACGATTAGAATTTCTTAAAAACCAAATTGTTTTGAATGTTAAAATTATCAAAAAATTAAAACGCTAATCTACTATAAAACAGAACATCAGAAAAAAAAGATATTTTTTTATTTATTTTTCTGTAACATATCGACTGTAAAAGAGTCTTAATAGGAACTTTGAATTTATTCAAAAAGAAAAAAAATCTAACAAAAACAAAAACAATCATCATCAATCAATCAAAATAATCAAGCACCAAATTATGAAATTAAAATTCTTTCTGTTCGCATTACTGGGTGTAATTGGAACAGCACAAGCCCAGAATTCCGGAACAGTCTCCGGGAAAATTACCGAAAAATCTAATAACGCGCCTATTTCTTACGCAACGGTATCGATTAAAGATAACGGAAAAGTAGTTTCTGGCGTTAATACGGATGATAACGGAGATTTTACCATCAAAAATTTAGCTTTAAAAAACTATACAATCGAAATTCAATACATTGGATTTAGAAAATATATTGGCTCTGTAATTTTAAGCGATAATAAAAAAGACGCAATTGTTAAAGTTTCTCTTGAAGAAGAAGCAACGCAGCTAAAAGGGGTAAATATTGTAGCGGAACGCTCGACTATGGAACAAAAAATTGACCGAAAAGTAATTACTGTCGGAAAAGATTTGACTACTGCCGGAGCTTCTGCATCTGATATTATGAGTAATATTCCGTCTGTAAACGTAGATCAGGACGGAAAACTTTCGCTTCGTGGAAACGATAATGTTCGTGTATTGATTGACGGAAGACCTTCGAATATTGATCCTGCACAATTGTTGAAACAAATTCCGTCGACTTCAATCAAAAAAATTGAGTTGATTACGAATCCGAGTGCAAAATACAATCCGGAAGGAATGTCTGGAATTATCAACATTATTCTGCATAAAAATGCAAACACTGGTTTCAACGGAAGTTACAGTGGCGGTATTACTTTTGGAGAAACTGCCAAATATAATCAATCATTAGATTTGAACTACAAAACCGGAAAAGTAAATTTCTTTGGAAATGCCGGTAATAATTTCGGTACCTATTTTAACAATGGCCGAATCCAAAGATTAGATCAGGACGTTAATCAAAAATTAAAGATTTCTAATGAAAACGATAATTATTTGTATAAAGTGGGGATGGATTATTTGATTGATGATCACAATACTTTATCTATTTATACCAATCAGAATAAATCTAGCGGAACCGGAAATGTAAATACTGATATTGATTACAATAATGATGATCCAAATATTAAGAATATTTTTCAAAAAGGAAGATATCAAGGACCAAATACAACCGGAACTTATAATTTAGCATACAAACACATCTTTAAAAAAGAAGGTCATACTTTAGATTTCGAAGGAAATTACAGCAAAACTGATGCTACTCAAAATGCAAGTTTTGAAACTACAACAACAAGCCCTGCTAATACAACTAATACTATTGCTTATAAAGATTTTATTGGCGACGATAGAAAATTAGGAACTTTAAACATTGATTATGTTAATCCGTTAAACGATAAAACGACTCTTGAAGCTGGTGCTGAAGCCAGAATAACAAGAACAGATAATGATTACAATACAGGTAATCCGGCGGTTGCGGTTAAAGATCAAATTTCAAATTATACTTATGATACAGATATTTACTCTGCTTATGTAACTTTTGGTCAGAAATTCAAAAAATTCAGTTACCAATTAGGAACTCGTTTTGAGAGTTATAAAGTTGCTGCAAACTTAAATCATGGTCAGACAAAATTTGACGATGATTATATTACCTTATATCCATCAGCTTATTTAACGTATAATCTGAATGAGAAAAACACTTTTCAATTAAGTTATAGCCGTCGTGTAGACAGACCAAGTTTAGAGCAGACAAAACCTATTCGTGAGTTTTCTACTCCGTTAGTAACTTCATACGGAAATCCTGAATTAAGACCTCAGTTTACCAATTCTGTTGAAGTAAATTATACTAAAACCCTTGAAAAAGGAAGTATTACCGGTGGTGTTTTCGTAAGAAGCATTAACGATCAAATTAGCAGAACTTTAAGTCCTGATCCTAATGATGCATCTGGATACAAACAAATTTTAAGTTTCACAAACTACGATCACAACAGTGCTTATGGTTTTGATCTTTCGTTAAATTATAAACTTACAAAATGGTGGGATATTCAGCCATCTATTGATTTTTCGAGTATAAACCAGGAAGGTGTAGTTTTTGTGTTTGATCCTGCAACAAGTACAAGTTCACCGCTTCAACGCAGCGTTACAACTTCGGCATTTAATGCTCGTATGAACTCAAACTTCAAGCCTACAAAACGTTTAAGCTTTTTATTATTCGGTTTTTACAGAAGGTCCTGTTGATGAAATTCAACAACACAGAAAAGAAATGTACAAAATTGACATAGGTTCACGTTATACATTATTAGACAACAAAATGAATATAAGCGTTCGTTTTAATGACGTTTTCAATACCATGAGATTCGCTTTTGACGGAATTTATCCTTATCCTCAAACAGGTCAGTTTTCTTGGGAAAGTCAAACCGTTTATTTAGGATTAACCTATAACTTTGGAGGTGCAAAAATTAAAAACCTGCAGCGTAAACAAAGAGAAGATAACACTAACAAAGGTGGTGGTGGAATGTTTTAATCCCACTTTTATTAGTAGATTTTAATAGTTCTTGTAGAAAAGAAAAGCCTGGAGTATGCCAACTCCAGGCTTTTTTGTTTATTTATTTCTTTATAAAAAATTTCTTAATTCCTTTATTTCTTCCGGATTCGCGATTTCAGTTTCGTCTGTAATGGCTGATGAATGATAAAAAGTGGGTTCTAATTTTTCCTGTAACAATTTAATATTCGAAGATCGCAAACCTCCGCCGGGCATAATTTCGATTTTATCTTTTGCCCATTTTTGAATTTTCTCTAAAGCAAAAATTCCTTCTTCAACATTTATACCTTGCCCGGAAGTCAAAATGGTTTTAAAACCACAATCAATTATATCTTTGAGAGATTCTTTAACGTCTTTTACTACATCAAAAGCGCGATGAAATGTACATGAAAGCGGATGCGCCAAATTGACCAATTCTTTATTGCGTCTTTTATTGATCCGTCCATTTTCTTTTAAAATTCCAAAAACAAAACCGTCTACGCCCAATTTCTTGAATTGTTTGATGTCTTGTTTCATTTCTGTAAACTCTTCATCGGTATAAATAAAATTTCCGCCCCGGGGTCTGATGATAACGTGCATCTTAATCATTAACTCCTCCCGAACTTTTACAGCTAAAATATAATTAGGAGTTGTTCCTCCAAGTTTCATATTCTCGCACAACTCAATTCTATCAGCTCCGCTTTCTTGCGCAATCAGTGCCGATTCGTAATTGAAACACGCTATTTCGAGTTGATTTTTTTTCATTTTACTAAATTAATAAGTTTCGAATTAATTCGACCTAAGCAATTACTAAAAATATTGGTAGAAAGCTAAGTATAATGAGTGAATTAGAAAACATGTAAATTGGAACGTGGACTTCGACTCCGCTCAGCCTGACAAACTCGGGCACAAAGCATCAATTGAAAACAACTGTCATCCTGAGCGGAGTCGAAGGCTTATTTAATACTAAACGTTCTTTCTATCTAAATTCTTATGTGTTGTTTCATTTAAACATACTGAAAGTTTTTTCAAATCTTCCCATCTATCATTTATTATAGCTTCTTTCTTTTTTCGACTCCAGCCTTTTACTTGTTTTTCGAATAAAATTGCTTGATTTACATCATTAAACTCAGTACAAAAAACTAGTTGAAGAGGCCTTTTATTATAAGTATAACTCTCTTTATTTGAACCAAAACTATGTTCATTTAATCTCCTTTCTATATCATTTGTAACTCCTGTGTAATAACTATTATCAGAACATTTTAATATATAGACGTAATACCTTTTCATTTTTTTTTAATTTGAAATTTTTAAAAGTAAGAAATTTATTTCAAATTATTACGTATTGTATCACATTCTCATTGTCACCCTGAGCGAAGTCGAAGGGCGCCCCAATTGGAACGCGGGCTTCGACTTCGCTCAGCCTAACATATAAATTCGCTCATACTTACAAGATTTAAATACACATGTCACCCTGAGCGAAGTCGAAGGGCGCCCCAATTGGAACGCGGCTTCGACTTCGCTCAGCCTGACATAAGACTACGCTCATGCTTACTAGATAACTTTGAAATAAACAAGTCACCCTGAGCGAAGTCGAAGGGCGCACCAATTGGAACTTGGGCTTCGACTTCGCTCAGCCTAACATACAACTACGCACAGCTTTATAATCAGGTACAAAAAAACCTGCTCTAAAAAGAGCAGGTCTTTAAAATATAATATTAAGATGAACTAAATTACCATTTTATAATAGCACTTGCCCAGGTAAAACCACTACCAAAAGCAGCCAAAACAACTGTATCGCCTGATTTGATTTTTCCTTGTTCCCAAGCTTCTGTCAAAGCAATCGGAATAGAGGCTGCGGTTGTGTTTCCGTATTTCTGGATATTATTATGAACCTGATCGTCGCTCAATTTGAATTTGTTTTGGATGAATTGTGAAATCCTCAAATTTGCCTGATGCGGAATCAACATATCGATATCTGAAACCTGTAAACCGTTTGCTTCCAGACCTTCGTTTATAACTTCTGCAAAACGAACTACTGCATTTTTAAATACAAATTGCCCGTTCATGTATGGATAATAACTTTCGTCATTCGGGTCATTATCAGCTAAAATATCCGTTACCCAGCGTGCTCCCATTCCTGGTGCCTGTAACGCTAATTCTTCGGCATGTTGTCCTTCTGAATGTAAATGTGTTGAAAGAATTCCTTTTGTCAAATCTTCTTCACGGCTTAAAACTGCCGCTCCTGCTCCATCTCCAAAAATTACCGAAACACCACGTCCTCGGGTTGTCATATCCAATCCTGTTGAATGAACTTCAGAACCAATTACTAGAATGTTTTTATACATTCCGGTTTTAATGTATTGATCTGCAACTGAAATTGCATAAACAAATCCCGAACATTGGTTTCTAACATCTAATGCTCCAACTGTTCTTAATCCTAAATCACGTTGCACTAAAACTCCGGGACCTGGAAAATAGTAATCCGGACTTAATGTCGCAAAAACTACAAAATCAATATCTTCTTTGGCTATGCCAGAACGTTCTATAGCAATTTTAGCTGCTTTTACTCCCATTGTAGTTGTGGTATCTTCTCCACGAATGATATGTCTGCGCTCCTGAATTCCGGTACGTTCCTGAATCCATTCATCATTGGTATCAATTAACTTAGACAAATCATCGTTGGTCACAACATTTGAAGGAACATAATATCCTAAGCCCGCTATTTTTGAATGATACATATTCTTTTATTATTTGTTAAAAAATTGGAATGCAAATTTAAGTATTGTTTAAAACATAAGCGTACAAATTACTCTTTTTTTCGTAATTAGCAATTTAATATACTTTAATTATACCTTTAATAAAAACTATTTATATTCTGAAAAAACAGTTTTTTAGTCAAAACAATGAAAACAATGAAAAATAACACCTAAAATGTAACAAGACTAAGGTACCTTAGACAAACATTTATGAATACCATTTTTTCAAACCCATAAAGACAAATATTTACAAAGCAAACCATAAAACAAGAAACCCGATAGTTTAAAAACTATCGGGTTTCTTGTTTTATAGCATTAAAAAAATATCTAATTTTCTAATTGACACATTACCTAATTTACAGATAATTCAAACCTAAAAATATCTCTTGTTCAAGAGGCAAATCGATTTCACTTTCAAAAAATACCAGTTGTCTTTTATAAACAGTTTCAATTAAATAATGATTTCCTCTAAAATAAGTTCTTCTAATTTTTACCGGTAATTTCGATTCTGAAACCATCTTAAACTGATGCGGATAAACTAATGTTTTATGGGTCTGATCTTCGTAATCCAATAATAAATGGGTCGGAATTTCATTTACTTCTCCAAAAAGGGAAGCCACATATTTAGTTTGCGGATCTTCGTATATTTTTGTCGGATTATCTTTTACGATAACTTCTCCGTTTCGCATTACGATCGCTTCATCTGCAAATGACAAAGCATCTGTGCTATCATGCGTGGCGATAATACAGGTAATTCCTTTTTGTTTTAAGTATCGGAATAAATTTCGGCGTAAAGCATTTTTTCTAAAAGCATCAATCTGGCTGAAAGGTTCATCTAATAAAATTACTTCCGGTTCTAATGCTAAAACTCTTACCAGCGCTACCCTTTGTTGTTGTCCTCCACTTAAAAATTTTGCTTTTACATTCGAGAACGATTCCATTTCTACCATTTCTAATAATTCCTGAACGCGAAGTTTTTTCATGTTGGCAAAACCATTCGAAAGAAACTTACCTACGTTTTCAGCAACCGTTTCAAAAGGAGATAAATCAAAATCCTGCGCCAGATACTTCATATAGGGCATCCCGGGAATCAAATTGTATTTTGGACCTAAGATTGGCTTTTCATTATAAAAAATCTTGCCTTCGTCCAGATCATATAAACCGTATATAAGTTTAAGAAGCGTACTTTTTCCGCAGCCGCTTTCACCAATAATGGCAATATTATCACCTTTATTAATGGTAAAAGAAACGTCTTTTATGACGGGTTTATCGGTATACGAAAAAGAAATATTTTGAATGTCGAGCATGGGTTGTATTTGAAAGTCCAAATTTACAATGTTTAATTTCTAAAGTCAAAAAAAAAGCTGCTTCAATTAAGAAACAGCTTTTTTTATATTTTATTTTATCTGAAGATTATTTTCCAGCTTCGGTTTTAGCATCATTTACCATTTTGTCATTTGCAGTAATAGAAAATTCTACACGACGGTTTTGCGCTCTTCCTTCCGGAGTATCATTTGTTGCAATTGGATCAACAATTCCCAAACCTGAAGTTTTGAAACGGCTAGATTTTAATCCTTTAGAAACTAAATAAGATTGCACAGATGCAGCTCTTTGTCCGGAAAGTGTCAAATTATATTCGGGTTTTCCTGTATTATCAGTATAACCAAAAATTTGAATATCAGTATCTCCGTAATCATTGAATACAGGAACCAATTTATCTAAATTTGCTTTTGCCTGAGATGTCAAAGTTGATTTATTAGTATCAAAACGAACGGCATTTTCGTTCAAAGTCAAGTGAATTCCTTCACCAACTCTTTCTACGTCAGCGCCTGGTAAAGCCTGATCAATTTCACGGGCTTGTTTGTCCATTTTATTTCCAATCAAAGCTCCGGTTCCACCACCAACGGCAGCACCAATGGCAGCACCTAAAGCAGCATTACCACCGTGGCCTAAATTATTTCCTAAAATACCACCAATAAGTCCACCGGCAACTACTCCTATTCCTGCTCCTTTTTGTGTATTATTTGCGTTTTTTACTGAATCGCAACTTGCAAAGAAACTTACCAATACAAGTAAACTACTCAACCCTAAAACTGTTATCTTTTTCATGTGTATATATTTTTATTATTAATTGGCTTTTAATTCGCTCTCTGAAAATCGTACGTTACATCCTTAGTTTGTCCACCAACGTTAATGTTATCAATTAACTGAAATGAATTATCAGTTACTCCGGCTACTTTAAGCAAATAACCTGATTTAACATTTTTCGATTTTACTCCCGGATCTACAATTTTAAGTACTAAAAGTCCCTGATTATTGATACTCCAAACAATAGGAGAGGTAAATGCAGTACAACTTGGTGCATTTAAAGTCATTGTTCCTTTATTATTGTTTGAAATAAATTTCCATGTACTGCCAATAAAACATTTAGAATCAGCAAGATCAAATGAAGTTACTTTAATATATTCAGAACCTGGATATGAAACATTGGTAAGAACCCAGTCTCCTTTTAGTGCTACTTGAGTCGATTTATCAAGTTTGGTCGAAAGCGTAGTTGCTTCTGTTGAAGCTGTAGACGAAGATGATTTACACGCAAATAACATCGTGGCAATCATGCAAATGAAAATAATTTTCTTCATTTTATACATATTTTTAAGTTAATACTTACATAATATAGCTGTTGCTATACAACAAAGATACAACTCATAACAATAATTTAAGTTCTAAAATCTAATTATTTTCTTTCAAAATTAACACTTCTGCCATTTTGTCGCCCAAAAAACAATTGGTATTCTATTTGAAGAAATGAGTATCATCACATTAAACTAAAAATTAAAATAAATATGACAACAGGTAAAATTAATGTTTCGGTAGAAAACATCTTTCCCTTAATCAAAAAGTTCTTGTACAGCGATCACGAAATCTTCTTACGTGAGTTGGTTTCAAACGGAACTGATGCTACTTTAAAATTAAAACACCTAATTAGCATTGGCGAAGCTAAAGTAGAATACGGTAATCCGGTAATCGAAATCAAGGTTGATAAGGAAGGAAAAAAAATCCACATTATTGATCAGGGTTTAGGTATGACGGCTGATGAAGTTGAAAAATACATCAATCAGGTTGCTTTTTCTGGAGCTGAAGAATTCCTTGACAAATACAAAGATTCTGCAAAAGATTCTGGAATTATTGGTCATTTTGGTCTTGGTTTTTATTCTGCATTTATGGTTGCAGAAAAAGTAGAAATTATTACTAAATCTTATAAAGATGAACCAGCTGCGCACTGGACTTGCGACGGAAGCCCTGAATTTACTTTAGAACCAGCTGACAAAACTTCACGTGGTACAGAAATCATCCTTCATATTGCTGAAGATTCACTTGAATTTTTAGATGATTCTAAAATCAGCGGATTATTGAATAAGTATAATAAATTTATGCCTATTCCAATTAAATTCGGAACAAAAACAGAAACACTTCCAAAACCGGAAGATGCTCCGGAAGATTACATCAATGAAACAGTTGAAATTGATAATATCATCAACAATCCAAATCCAGCCTGGACAAAACAGCCAACTGAATTATCTGATGAAGATTATAAAAATTTCTACAGAGAATTGTATCCAATGCAATTTGAAGAGCCGTTATTCAACATTCATTTAAATGTAGATTATCCTTTTAATTTAACCGGAATTTTATATTTTCCTAAGTTAGGATCTGATATGCAAATTCAGAAAGATAAAATTCAATTGTACCAAAACCAGGTTTACGTAACTGATAACGTAGAAGGAATTGTACCTGAATTTTTGACGATGTTAAAAGGTGTAATTGATTCTCCGGATATTCCGTTGAACGTTTCCCGTTCTGGTTTACAGGCAGATGGCGCGGTTAAGAAAATTTCTAACTACATTACCCGTAAAGTTGCAGATAAACTGAAAGCTTTATTTACAGAAAACCGTGCTGATTTTGAAGCAAAATGGAACGATATTAAAATTGTTTTAGAATACGGAATGCTTTCTGAAGATAAATTCTACGAAAAAGCCGGTGCATTTGTATTATACCCAACAGTTGATGATACTTATTTTACTCTTGAAGAATTAAAAGAGAAATTAAAAGAAAACCAAACTGATAAAGATGGAAAACTAGTTGTTCTTTATGCCGGAAATAAAGATGCACAACACTCTTATATTCAAACAGCAAAAGATAAAGGATACGAAGTTTTACTTTTAGATTCTCCGATTATCTCGCATTTGATTCAAAAAATTGAAGGTGATAATAAAGATGTAACTTTCGTTCGTGTCGATTCTGATCATATTGATAATTTAATCAAAAAAGACGAAAACACGATTTCTAAATTATCTGATGAAGAAAAAGAAACGCTTAAAACTTCATTAGAAGCTTATATTCCAAAAGCATATTCTGTACAATTAGAAGCTATGGATAGCCAAGCTGCTCCTTTCATTATCACGCAACCTGAATTTATGCGCAGAATGAAAGAAATGAGCCAGTCTGGTGGTGGCGGAATGTTCGGAATGGGAAATATGCCTGAGATGTACAATCTGGTTGTAAATACTAATTCTGATTTGGCGACAAGCATCTTAAATACGGAAGACAAAACACATCAGGAACATTTAGTAAAACAAGCTTTAGACTTGGCTAAATTATCGCAAAACCTATTAAAAGGTGAAGCTTTAACTGCTTTTGTAAAAAGAAGTTTTGAAATGATTAAATAAGATTTTCTAAAAATCGCTCTATAAATCCCGTAAGTGAACTTACGGGATTTTTTTATCCCTGTAAATTATACCGGTTTTAATGCGCTCAAAAACGGGTAATTACCCCCTTTTTTGACAAAACCTATTGCTATAACTTTATACCCCTCAAAATACAAATAACTGATTATCAATATTAATTATAAAAAATCATGGATAAAAAAAAATTTACTGAAAATGGAGAAATCTTAACTATTCTAAAAGAATTAAAAGATGACATTAAGGATAAGAAATTCTCAGACATTGTAGATTCTAACAATTATCAATACGTTGATTTAGTTCAGGAAGGCGGTGGTGTATTAGGAATTGCTTTGGTGGGTTATGTGTATGTTTTAGAAAAAATGGGCATCCGTTTTTTAAGTTTGGCCGGAACATCAGCCGGAAGTATTAATACTATGCTCATGGCGGCAGCCGGCACAATTGATATTGAAAAATCAGAATGGATATTAGATTGTTTGTGCAATAAAAACTTATATGATTTTGTTGATGGCGATCATGATGCACGCGAATTTATTGATGCTTTATTAAGTGATGCAAGCAATCTTAAACTGATTATGAAAGGATGTCAGGTTGTGGATAATTTTAAAGATGATTTGGGATTGAATCCCGGAAATAATTTTCATCAATGGATGACGAATTTACTTTCTCAAAAAGGAATCAAAAATTATGCTGATCTAAAAGCGCTTAGACTAAAAGGAGTTTCGGACCAAAATAAATTATTCCGAATCAATAAAGTAAAACTTGGTGATAAAGAAGATTACGACAGACCAGATCACTGGAGCGAAATGGCAATTATTGCTGCTGATATTACCACTGAAAGCAAAATTATTTTTCCAAAAATGATTGATTTATTTTATTCAAATCCCGATGTTCAAAACCCAGCCGATTTTGTCAGGGCGTCAATGTCTATTCCGCTTTTCTTTACGCCTTTCAAAATTAAAAATATTCCCGGCGGAGTTGAAGCCTGGGAAAAATGGAACGAAGCAACTTGTTTAAGAACATCTGTTCCGGCAGAAGTTATGTTTATGGATGGCGGTATAATTTCAAATTTCCCTATTGATATTTTTCATGAAAATTTAACTGTTCCCGCCTCTCCTACTTTTGGTGTTAAATTGGGATATGATAAAAATGAAATTAATAAAAACGAGAAAATAACCAACGTTGTAAGCTCAATGTTCGATACGGCGAGATATGGATATGATTCGGAATTTTTAAGAAAGAACCCGGATTTCAGAAACTTAATTGGATATATTGATACCGGAAGTCATAATTGGCTTAATTTCAATCTTACAGAAGATGCAAAAATTGATCTCTTTATACGTGGCGCACAAAAAGCGGCAGAATTTTTAAATAAATTTGATTGGGAAGAATACAAAAAAATCCGAAAAGCTAAAAGTGAATATTATCAAACTGTCTAAAAAATGAACTATTCATAAAACATTTTTCTATATAATTTCGTTTATAAATCCTTTAAGCTCAGCTTGAAGGATTTTTTTATTGCATTCATTTTTATTACATTTGAATACCCAATCTCACTTAAAACAAAATATTACTATGAAAAAAACCATCTTTTCAATCTTAACAATTTGTGCAACAGCACTAATGTATGTTTCATGCTCCAGCAGCGATGATAATCTTATCGACAATAATACGCCCCAGACTGATTTATCAACAGTTGGCGCTTCGGTAGCTATTGATGCCGTAAACGAAATGGATATTAATATTGGATTATTGGTATCAAAACCTGTAAATACAACAGGAAAAACAACTGAAACTCCTACACCCGGAATTTGCGCTACAATTACAGTATCACCAACAACAGATACTTACCCAAGAGTATACACGCTAGATTACGGAACGACAGGCTGTACGACAAATCAGCTTACCAGAAAGGGAAAATTAGAAATTACACTTTCAGGTCCTGTAGCTGCAACCGGAAGTAAAATGACAATTCAAAGAATTGATTATTCGATTAACGGATTAAAATTAGAAGGGACAATTGAATATACAAATGTTACAACAGTTCCTGCAGTACCAAAATGGACCAGAAAAGTAACAAACGGAAAACTTACAGATTTGCAAGGAAGAGTATACACAAATTCAGGTATGCACACAGTTCAGCAAACTGCAGGTGTCGATACTCCTTTTATTTTAGATGATAATGTATACGAAATGATCGATGGAAGTCTTATGGTAACTTCAGTTAAAGGGACATTGACTTTGACTGTTCTGGAAACACTGGTAAAAAAATATTCCTGCACTTTTGTTTCTAAAGGAAAACTAAAAGTTGAGGGAGGTCTTTTTAACGGAGTTATTGATTATGGCAACAATGACTGCGATAGCAAATACACTTATACGCACGAAAACGGATCTGTATATCAATTACTAATGTAGAATGATTAATTTATAAAAAATACTACAAATCCCAATTTAGAAATAGATTGGGATTTATTTTTTGTAAAATTTAAACCCTACTTCCATACATTTAAACTATTTTCTTTATTTTGCACCAAAATCTAAAAAACCAATGAAAAAATCAATTATTGCCTTTGTTGCCCTTGTGCTTTTAGCATCGTGCAGCAAAAAAGAATCTGCTGACAATTTGCACATTACAGGAAATATAAAAGGATTAAAAAAAGGAACTTTATACATTCAAAGAATTGTTGACACTTCTCTTGTTGCTATTGACAGCATCAAAATAGATGGAAATTCAGCTTTTGAAACCGACATAAAATTAAAGTCACCAGAAATGCTTTATTTATACCTGGATCGCGGTGTAACAAATTCATTAGACAATAATATTTTGTTTTTTGCAGAACCGGGAAACATCAATATTGATACAAATCTTGACAATTTTATCTTTAGTGCAAAAGTTACAGGATCTAAAAATCAGGAATTATACGAGCAATATCAAAAAATAAATTCTCGTTTTACGGATGAAAACCTTTCTATGGTTGAAGCGAAATTTAAAGCCATAAAAAGACAGGATCAAAAAGCTATTGATAGTTTAGATCTAAAACAACAATCTAATATCAAAAGAAAATATTTATACGCTACGAACTTTGCCATCAACAACAAAGATCACGAAATAGCGCCTTATATTGCTTTAGCTGAAATTTATGATATCAACATTAAATTTTTGGATACAATTCAAAAATCGATGACTCCAAAAGTTGCACAATCTCTTTACGGAAAAAAACTAATAAAATACGTAGCTGATATTAAAAAGCAGCAACCTCAAAATTAGTTTTTGAAATATAAAAAGTAAAATGCCCTGAATAATATTCAGGGCATTTTTTTATGTATTATTTTATAGATCTTTTAAATATTTATAGCAAAGTTTAAATACCAGAGAGAAAAGAAGTAAAGTTGCGCAAATAAACCAAAAAACGGCAAATACAAGTCCAAATGTGCTTGCTACTCCGGGAATTGCATCATAATCAGTAGAAAACGAAAACATTTTCAGGAAAGGCTCTGCCAGCATTTTAATAAGTGCTGTAAAAACCGCTAAACCAAAACCAACAAAACCAAAGACAGATAAAAGATTAGGCTCATTTGTTTCTTCTTTTATGTAATCATTTGCAAATTCATCTTTCCTTAATTTGATTTCTTCAAATCCTACAGCATCTTCCATTTCGTAACGTTTTTGTAATTCGCTACAAATGTAAGAATTTTAATTCAAAATATAATTTAGATCTTTTACTTATAAAAGTAAAACGTCCCGAAATTCGGGACGTTTCTTAGAATCTAATATATTATCTATCTGGCAAAAAGCCCAGCTAAAACAGCAAAAACAAGAATCAAACCATATAATACTAAAATCGAAATCATCAGGATTCCAACAAACTTATAGTGTGATTTTAAGTATCCTAAAGATGCGGTTAATGCTTCAGAGTCAGTATCCTTAAAAGCTTTTTTTGCATTTGAACCAAACTTAAACAAGTAATAAACCGGAAAGAAGTAAAGAGCCGCCATTAAGAAATAAACAACACTTATGATCGTGCCAAATGAACCGCCATACATTGCCATTCCAGGCATATTTTGTAATGTAGAAAAAATGGCTCCTGCAAAAATTGCAATTACCACAATAAGACCAATTCCTATAAATCCAAGAATTGCTAAAAAATAAGCCCATTTGGCGGTTTCCCTTAAAAAGTCTTTTGCAGTTTGGTCAAGCTGCAATTCAAATTTTTCAAAAACTGAAGTTTCTTCCATGTGTAATAATTTTTCTGGTTAAGAAACAAACATAGACAATTAAATGATTGAAAGTGAAATTCTAAATTTTAATTCCAAACACAAAACACAAAATGATGTAAGTTGGGATTTGGAATTTAAAAATTGGAATTTCCTTTTTAACTTTCGGGCATAAAAAAACCACCACTAAAAAGTGATGGTTTTACGTTGAGCCGGCGGAGGGACTCGAACCCACGACCTGCTGATTACAAATCAGCTGCTCTAGCCAACTGAGCTACGCTGGCGACTCATTACGGGTGCAAATATAAAGTGGTTTTTTGTATTTCCAAAATAAATTTACAAGTTTATTTAATAAAAAAACCACCACTAAAAGTGATGGTTTTATGTTGAGCCGGCGGAGGGACTCGAACCCACGACCTGCTGATTACAAATCAGCTGCTCTAGCCAACTGAGCTACGCTGGCGACTCATTACGGGTGCAAATATAAAGCGGTTTTTCGTTTTACCAAAATAAATTTGCACTTTTTTATACTTTTTTTTGCTTACAATTCGTTGATTTTAGCAATCAATTGATTAGCAGTTTCTTCCAATTCAACATTGATTTGTTTGAAGTGCGCTTTTTTGTTTTCAACGTTCTTAGCATTCACTTTAGTGATCAAAGTATCAAAAGCTGCGATAGCCTGATCGATCAAAGCATTCGTTTCTGGAGTAGGATTTCCTGTTGTAGACATTTCGAATAAGTAAATTGCCTCAATAATATCTCCTAATACGAAATTGATATCTTTCTTTAAATTTTTAACGTTTGCCATTTTTATTTTTATTTTAATTTGCGTCTGCAAAAGTACATATAATCTTTATATTTAGCCCTATGAAATGTAAATTTCTAAAATTGAAGCTTTTCCGTTCAAAATAAATGCATTTATCTCAGCCGGAACTAAAACAGTATCACCTTTTATGTACGTATTTTTAAACCCATTATATTCAATTTCAAAACTTCCTTCGATACACATATAAACCGTAAATGATGCTCCTGATTTAGAAACATCAACTTTGCCGTCTAATGGTAAAAAATTGGTGGTAAAATAAGGACAATCAACTACTTCATTTGAAGTATTCGCTTTTGAATCGTATTTCTTCTGAGTTTCAACTTTATTATAATTGATAGCATCAAGCGCTAAATCTACATGAAGTTCTCTTTTATTTCCTTGAGCATCTACACGATCAAAATCATATAAACGATAGGTAATATCAGATGTCTGTTGAATTTCGGCAACTACTAATCCTGCTCCAATTGCATGAACGGTTCCGGTTTCCAGAAAGAAAACATCTCCGGCTTTTGCTTTTACATCATCTAAAATAGAAACTAATGTATTATCATTTAAATGTTTTAGATATTCCTCTTTACTTGAATTTTCTTTAAAACCAACAATAATTCTGGCATCAGGATCAGCTTGGGTTACAAACCACATTTCGGTTTTTCCAAATGAATTATGACGTTCTTTTGCTAATTTATCATTTGGATGAACTTGTATCGAAAGATCTTCTCTCGCATCTAAATATTTAAAAAGCAACGGAAATTGTTTTCCAAAGCGTTTGTAAACTTCTGTTCCTAAAATTTCATTTGGATTTTCGTCAATAAGTTCCATCAACGATTTGCCTTTTAATGTACCATTTGCAACAACACTTACGTCGCCTTCTACGGTAGATAATTCCCAGCTTTCACCTGTAATTTTAGAAGTAATAGGTTTATTAAGAATTGTTTTAAGTTTTTCTCCTCCCCAGATTCTGTCTTTCAAAATGGGCTCAAATTGTAATGGATATGTTTTCTGACTCATATTTTTTTGGCTAATATCACTATTTATTCAACAGTGATGTAATACTATTTTTGTGATTTATAATACTAATTCTTTTATTGTTTCTAAGGCTTTCGGAATGTGTTTGGCGGCGTTCATGCTGTCAAAAATATAAATGACAACACCATTTCGATCTATTACATACGTTACTCTTCCCGGTAAAAGACCAAAGAGATTATCCCGAACGCCAAAAAGATGACGTATTCTTTTATCAGGATCTGATAACAAAATGAAAGGCAATTGATGTTTTTTGGCAAATTTTTGATGTGATTTTACACTATCACTGCTTATCCCGATTACCTCGGCTCCTAAATCTTTAAAATCTTCGTACTGATCCCTAAAGCTGCAAGCTTCTGTTGTACAACCCGGGGTATTATCTTTTGGGTAAAAATAAATCACGATTGGTTTTCTTCCCAAAATGCTTTTGCTATCAAAAACTTCACCATGACTATCCTTTGCAGTAAAATTCGGAACTATATCTCCTATTTTTAATGACATTTAATTTTCTCCTTTATAAGTTACAAAATTGCGGTCCGTTTCATTCAAAACAATTTCTAAATCAAAATCGGGTTGAATTCTTTTTCTAATTTTATTCCATATCACAACAGCAATATTTTCTGCAGTTGGATTCAAATCCTGAAATTCCGGAACATCCAGATTCAGGTTTTTGTGATCAAACGGTATTTCTACTTCATCGCGTATAATATCCGCTAATACTTTCACATCTAAAACAAAACCAGTTTCCGGGTCAATTTTACCTGTAACACTTACTGTTAACCCATAATTGTGACCATGAAAATTGAGATTATTACATTTTCCAAAAACAGCATCGTTTTTTTCAAATGTCCAATCTTTTCTGTGCAATCGATGTGCAGCATTAAAATGCGCTTTTCTTGATATGGTTACTTTCATTAGGTTTTTGGTTAGTATTGGTTAAATTTATGGTCTTCTAAATAATGATAAAATTCATCAAAAATTATTTTGAACCAAACGGTATAAATTTCGGGCTGCTTTTCAATATCTAATTTTACATCTTCAATTTTCATCCATTTCCAATCCTCTACTTCTTCTAAATTAATAGCCGGATTTTCGTTGTAATACCCAATCATCACGTGATCAAGCTCATGTTCTGTCAAACCGTTATCAAAAGGCGCTTTGTATATAAAATGAAACAGCTCTTTTAATTCGGTTTTAAAACCCATTTCTTCAAACAATCTTCTGCTTCCTGCTTCAATATTATTTTCACCTTCGCGCTGATGGCTGCAGCAGGTATTAGTCCAGAGTAAAGGCGAGTGGTATTTTTGATGAGCACGCTGCTGTAACATAATTTCGTTTTTACTATTTAAAATAAAAACCGAAAAGGCACGGTGCAAAAGCGCTTTTTCGTGTGCTTCCAGTTTTGGCATTAAGCCAATTTGCTCATCTTGTTGATTAACTAATATTACGTTTTCTTCTATCATATAACATATTGAACTAACAAAAATACGAAAAAAGAAATGCTTTGAAAATCTCAGAAGAGATTGTGAAAAGTTTAACTACGTATATATTTTGTAAATTCTTAATCTACAACAACCTAAGATTTGCTTCTCATCAAAAAACCTTTAAAAATAAGCTTAAAAACTAAACAGATAACTTTTACGTAGATAATAAAACGTTAAATCATACTTAAAAAAAACTCAATTGTAAGGTACACGACATTTCAAAACAAACTCTCGTCGTACCTTTGAAATACAAAATAAAGCCACATGAAAACTACAAAAACAATAACTAAATTCTTCTGCCTTTGCTTTTTAATTCCGCTATTTATTTTTCAGGCGTGCGGACAAAACACAAAAAAACAGGACACAAAAACTATTATCATGGAAAATAAGATCAGCAAACCCGGAAATCCTTATTATTCGAATACAGATACCACAAAACTGAATGTGACGAATACCGAATGGAAAAAAGTACTTCCCGAAGATGTTTACGCCGTAATGCGCGAAGCTGATACCGAAAGACCTTTTACAGGGAAATACTGGAATACAGACGACAAAGGAACATATTATTGCGCTTCTTGCGGAAATCTTCTTTTTAGATCCGGAGCAAAATTTGCAAGCAGCTGCGGATGGCCTAGTTTTTTTGAACAAGACAATAAAAAAAGTGTTGTTTATAAAAGCGATAATTCGCTGGGAATGGAAAGAACAGAAGCCCTTTGCGGACGTTGCGGCGGACATTTAGGTCATTTATTTGACGACGGACCGCAACCAACCGGAAAACGCTATTGCATGAATTCGATCGCACTTGATTTTATCCCTGACTCTAAATAATTTATAAAATGAAAAATATAATTGCAATTTGCCTTTTTGCCTTATCCTTAAACGGATTTGCCCAAAACACTAAACCAAAAGCAGCATCAAATTTTGAAACAATCACACTTGGCGGAGGATGTTATTGGTGTGTTGAAGCTGTTTACGAAAATCTGGACGGCGTAAAATCTGTTGTTTCAGGATTTTCAGGAGGAACAGTCGCTAACCCAAGTTATGAAGATGTCTGCACCGGAACAACCGGCCACGCAGAAGTGGTTCAGATTACTTATGATAAAAACGTAACTGATATTAATGAAATTTTTAAGGTTTTCTTTACTGTGCATGACCCAACAACCTTAAACCGTCAAGGTGCCGATGTTGGAACTCAATATCGTTCGGTGATTTTCTACAAAAATGCTGAACAGAAAAAAGCGGCCGAAAGTATTATTGCAGAATTGAACAAAGCAAAAGTTTATAACAGCCCAATTGTCACAAAAGTAGAACCTTTTAAAGCATTCTATAAAGCCGAAGATTATCATCAGAATTATTATGCAAACAACAAAAATCAACCGTATTGCAAAATGGTAATTCAGCCCAAAATAGAAAAGTTTGAAAAAGTCTTCAAAGACAAACTCAAAAAGAAATAATTTTTTAATTCACCTGAGAAGCCGTTCATTTTATGAGCGGCTTTTTTTTTGCCACGAATTGCACTAATTTTCACAATTCAAATTAAACGGTTTGCAAAAAAATTAGTGAAAATTAGTGCAATTCGTGGCAAACTATTTTCAATCTATATTTTTTGTAATTTGCATCAATCAAAAAACCAAAACCAATCATCAAAAAACCAAAAAATGAAGCACTTATTCGTATTGTTTATTTTCTTAATCACTGTTAATCACGTTCATTCGCAGGAAAACCTTCCAACAGATTATCTTTCAAAAGAATTCCACAAAGGCCGCAGAGAAGCTTTTAGAAACCTCATGCCCGCCAATTCTGTAGCCGTGATTTTCTCCTATCCCGAAAGAGTTTTTTCAAAAGATATCAATTACAATTATCATCAAAATCCTGATCTGTATTACCTATCGGGTTACAAAGAACCTGATGCCGTTTTATTGATTTTTAAAGAAGCGCAAGGAACAGGCGAAACCTACAATGAAGTGCTTTTTGTGAGAGAAAGAAATGCTGCAAGAGAAATGTGGACCGGCAGACGTTTTGGAGTTGAAGGCGCGAAATCAAAACTAGGATTTTCGAATGTTTATAACGGAAAAGATTTTAAGGATTTCGCTATTGATTTTAAAAAATTCGATAAAATCATTTATGATAAAATTCCAACGGATATTGGCAGAGACAAAAGCGGTTTTGATCTGGCAGGTTTATTAGAGTCTTTTAAAACTAAAGCCGAAATTATTACAGAAAACGAAGCTTCATTAGAACTTTTCAGAACGATTACAAACACACTTCGTGAAATAAAAACTCCCGAAGAAATGGTTTTAATGCGTAAAACTGTTAAACTTTCCTGCGTTGCCCACAACGAAGTTATGAAAGCAGTTGGACCTGATATGAGCGAAAATGAAGCTGACGGAATTCACGCTTACATTCACAAAAGATATGGTGCCGAAGGCGAAGGATATCCGCCAATTGTAGGCGCCGGAGCAAACGGATGCATTTTGCATTATGGCGAAAACAACAGCACAAAAATCGACAATCAGTTATTATTGATGGATGTTGGCTCTGAATATCACGGTTATTCTGCCGATGTTACCAGAACAATTCCGGCAAACGGAAAATTTACCGAAGAACAAAAAGCCATTTATCAACTGGTTTATGACGCTCAGGAAGCTGTTTTTACTATTTGTAAAGAAGGAACTCCCCTTTCCGATTTAAACAATAAAGCCAAGGAAGTTTTAGCAAATGGCTTAATAAAATTAGGAATTATTACAGATCCTAAAGATGTAAAACTGTATTACCCGCACGGATGTTCGCATTTTCTTGGTCTTGACGTTCACGATAAAGGAAATTACAGCGGACCAACAAGTTTTCTAAAAGAAAACATGGTTATTACGGTTGAACCTGGAATTTATATTCCGGCAAACAGTAAATGCGATAAAAAATGGTGGAATATTGGTGTTCGTATCGAAGATGATATCGCTATCAAAAAAGATTCATACGAAAATCTATCTGTAGAATCTCCAAGAAAATGGGAGGATGTTGAAAAACTGGCAGCGCAAAAAAGCACTTTCAACGAAATGAAATTTCCTAAAATATAATTTATTTTCAAGCCACAGATTGTAAGGATTAAAATGTTTTTTTCGCCACGAATTTCACGAATCGCCACGAATTAATTAGTGCAAATTCGTGAAATTCGTGGCAAACTGACCTGGATTTTAAACCCTTTTTAATCTTATAATCTGTGGCTATAAAAAACCAAAACCTCGTTTCATCTAAAGCGAGGTTTTTTTTATGCAGTTTTAAGACAACCTTTCAAAACCTAGCCTGAATTTTCCCGTACTTTGTATTCCTAAAATATAAAAAATGAAAGCACTTACCTTCTCTACTTTTGGAGATTCAGATGTTTTAGAATATATAGAAATCCCGAATCCTCAATTAAAAAACGATGAAATTTTAGTCGAAATGAAAGCCATCGGATTAAATTTTGCCGATGTTTACAGACGAAAAGGAAACTATCATTTAAAAGGAAATCCGCCTTTTATAGCCGGTTATGAAGGTGCCGGAATTGTAGTTGACAACAATAATCATCCCGAATATAAAATTGGAGATCGTGTGGCTTTCGCCGATGTTCCTTTCGCGAACGCCGAATTGGTTGCCGTAAACATCAATCATGTTTTGCCACTTCCGGAAGCCATTTCTTTTGAAACTGCCGCTTCAATTTTACTACAAGGCTTGACCGCACATTATCTGGCAACCGATAGTCATAAAACCCAAAAAGGCGAAACCGTTTTAATTCATGCCGTTGCTGGCGGAGTTGGTCAGTTTCTAACGCAAATTAGCAAATTGTTAGGTGCGAATGTTATTGGTTTAACATCATCTTCAGAAAAAGCAAAAGTTGCCATCGAACAAGGCGCTGATCATGTTTTTCTATACAATGAAGATTGGAAATCAGAGATTTTTAAAACAATTCCAAAAGGCGTTGATGTCGTTTACGACAGTATCGGAAGTACTTTGACAGATAGTTTTGAAGTCACAAAAGAATGCGGGCAAGTCGTTTTCTTCGGAATGGCGGGCGGCGATCCAAAACCTATAGATCCAAGAATGTTAATGGATACTTCTAAAACTTTGACCGGAGGTGATTTATGGAGTTATTTAAATTCGAAAGAAGAAAGAATCAAAAGAGCCAATCAATTATTTAATTGGATTATCGAAGGAAAAGTAATGCTTTCAACACCAACATCTTTCAAATTATCCGAAGGTAAACTGGCGCATGATTATCTTGAAAGCCGGAAAAGTACCGGGAAAATAATTTTGATTCCTTAATTTTTCGCCACGAATTACACAAATTTTTACGAATTTTATTTTTGATTAAAAGTATTCATTTCGTTTGTCATCCTGAGTAGTGAGTTTCTAACATACACAAAGCTTAGTCTTTGCTAGAAACGAAGCAATCTTAACTTTTCTAAATCAATGTGTATTTTGTTAGAGCAGTTGCTAGTTCCTCAATTACAAACTATTACAAGATTAGTATTGGGATTGGAAAATAGAATTGATATCATTACCTAATTAAATAATGGCGACATACACCCAATTATGACCCAATGATAATTTTTCATATTTAAGAACATCATATAAAAAATATTTTTTTTGAGCGAAATAACTTATTTTTACCATGTGACATTCATTTAACATTATTCGCATGACAAAAATAGATCTAAGCGCATTAAACGACAAACAAAAAGATGCTGTTATAAGCGAAGAAAAACGTCTTTTGGTTCTTGCAGATGCTGGATCAGGAAAGACAAAAACTCTTCTACAAAAACTTATTTACCTAATTGAAGAAAAGGGCATTAGTCCTTCAAACATACTCGCAATTACTTTTACAAAAAATGCAGCGAATGAAATGATTGACAGATTGATCATTTCTGCCGATACAACTGGAGAATATGAAAAATTGCTTTTAGACAAAACAGTAAACAAGCCGGATAAAGACAAAGAACGTTATAATCGACAAAAAAAATACAAATGGATTGATGGTTTAACTGTTAAAACATTTCATTCTTTTTGTTATAGTATATTAAGGAATTATGGTGTTAACGAGTTTGATAATAAGTTTAGGATTATTGGTGATGAAAAGAGAGAAGAAGAAGATGAACTTTCAAAGCATGTTGCACCCGAAACTGTATTTGAGGTTGTACACAAACTGCTTATTGAACAATGTGAGGATACTAATTATTTATTAAAACTCAAAAGATATATTCTGGATTATCTTATAGATAAAATACATCTTCAAAAAAACGATCAAAAATTCATCTCAAAAGATGGAAAACATTTTACTACACTTGACGGAAACCGCGTTCGGTCAAAATCCGAGCAATTTATTGCAGATTGGTTTTACAGACATAGTATTAAATACGAATATGAGCCTACACTGAATGTAAAAGATTTTACATTTCATCCTGATTTTTACATTCCCGCCGCAAATCTTTATATAGAACATATCAGTGACAAAAGCTTTCCCACTAAAAATAAAGAAGAGCAATTTCAAAAGGGAAACTTATTGCTTGTAAAAACTTTTGACGGCATGACTCACGATTCTGCTTTATTTAATCATTCTCTTGATCAAATTGTAAAAAACCGACTGTCTCCAAATCATAATGAAAATGTGTCACTCAATTTTAGGGAAGAATTTCAAGGACACCACGAACAAGTAAAAGATTTTGTTTTGCAAATCATGCGAATAACCGACATGATTAAAGTTGAAAATATAAATATCGATTTTGTCTTAAAAAATGCACGAAATGACCAACATGAAAGAGTTCGTCATTTTTATGAACTGGCAATTCCGATAGTAAAAAAATACGTATCTTATTGTACAGATAAATCATATTTAGATTTTAATGACTTGATTTCACGTAGTACATCACTTTTTCAAAATCATGCAGATATTGCAAATAAATATAAAAGTAAATACGATTACATACTTGTTGATGAATTTCAGGATGTAAATAATTTACAAGTAGAATTGATTAAATTACTATTGACAGAAAAGACACAATTGTTTTGTGTTGGAGATGATTGGCAGAGTATATATGGTTTTCGAGGTTCAAATGTGAGTTATATAGTCGAATTTGAAAGTCATTTTACAAATGCGAGAACAATCAAACTCAATCTAAATTACAGAAGCACACAAAATATTGTTGGCGCTAGCAATGAAGTTATTAAACATAATAAATTTAAAGTCGACAAAGAAGTTCAGGCATCAAAAAAATCTGAACATAAGATTGTGGTTTATGCAGGTAACACTGAGGAAGAAAATATTAAATTCTGCTTTAATAAAGTACAAGAGATTTTGGCAGATGGTGTCCAAAATGATGAGATTTTGTTTCTTTATCGAAGAAGTAAAATGTATTACAACTACTTTTCCAAATTTAAAAATGCAGGCGTCAAAGTTCAGGCAAAAACGATCCACGCTTCTAAAGGACTTGAGGCAAAAATTGTATTTATTCTTGGTCTTACAGAAGGCAATGGTGGCTTTCCTGACATTTGGCTTGAAGACCGGATTTTTCAGGTAATAAAGAAAGCAAATCACGATTTATTATTAGAAGAAGAAAGAAGATTATTTTATGTTGCAATTACAAGAGCAAAAGACAAATTGTTTTTAATTACCGAGAAAGGTAATGAATCGAGTTTTTTAAAAGAAATTCCATCAGCATTTACTGTAAGAACAACAGATACATCTAATTCAATTGTTGAGAAAGTTATTATCTGTGAAAAATGCTACAGTCAACTAGAAAAGCTGCATGTTTATTGTCCATATTGTGGACAAAAAGTTATTGAAAAAAGCTCCCCGGAAGACTAAAAAAATGTTGTTTTTGACAAAACTCTACAACTGATTAACCTCAATCTTTGTCAATTCAGATAATTCTAAAATTCTGGCAACATCATTTTTATTTGCCACAAAAAACAAATAATTATCTCCTTGCGTATCATAAGTCATCAATTCAAGATCATGTTTCTCTAAAGCCAATTGAATGTAAGGGAACAAATCATGGCTATACGTTTCTTCGGGATATTCAAAATTGAGATCTTCGCCAATCATTTCTGAGATGAAATATTCAGCATCTTCAGGATCGAATTTCCAATCGCTGTTCCAGCAATTCACACTTTCAAAAAAGTTCCAATGCCCTTCTACTTTTGCATGATAGTCTTTTGTTTCTTTTTTAAAATCCTTAAAAAGCTTTTTCGATTGTTTCTGAAGTAATTTTTCATCCACATTTCCTTTGGAAACCAACTTAATAAATTCCTCAAAAGTTTCAATTGTAGCCTCTTCGGTTTCGATTAAATTTTCTGATGAAGGAAGTTCTACACTTTCAGGAATTTCAATATTTATATATTGACAAATGGCTTGCAGCACTTTTTCAAACTCTTTAAAACCTATTTCCTGAAGATCATTTTTGGGATCTTTTATATCAATATACTCCGTATTCAGAATTCCTTTTGTATAATCCAGAAAATAGTCATTGTTGTACAGAATCCTGAAATCATTGGTTTCTAAACTATTTGTACAGCAAAAGAAGATAATGAAATTATGAAAAATATGTTTTAGATCTTTTTTTATTCTCGCTGGCGGCTCAGAATAGAACTGAATATGCAAATAATCAAATTCCAGTCTTTCCTCAATTTGATCTTGAGAAATAGGTCCGATATTTATTTTTTTATAAAGTTCATTTAAAAGTTCATACGGATTTTTAAAACCATTTTTCTCCACTTCATTTCTGGCTTCGTCGTAATCAAATGAACCAGGAAAAGTAAATAAATTAGCCGAAACAATATTGTGAACGCCTTTCATTTTGAAATGAATGTGATCTTCTTCATTATATAAATACGAATAAATGGCATTTATGATATCAAAAGAAGCAATAGATTTCGCGTCATTATTTCGACCAAATAAATTAGAAAAGAAGTCTTTCATTCGCTTAAATTATTTCAAAGTTTCCGCAATCATCAAAGCGCATTTCTCGCCGTCAATGGCTGCAGAAATAATTCCACCCGCATAACCCGCTCCTTCTCCACACGGATACAAACCTTTAATTTGTAAATGCTCATAAGTGATAGGATCTCTCGGAATACGAACCGGCGATGAAGTTCTGCTTTCCGGAGCATGCAAAATGGCTTCGTTAGTTAAATATCCACGCATAGATTTTCCGAATTCAGTAAAACCTTCACGTAATATCTGCGATAAAAACCCTGGAAAAACTTGTCCCATTTCTACCGAAGTTGTTCCTGGAACATAAGACGTTTTTGGTATATCTGCAGAAACTTTATTCTGTGTAAAATCGACCATTCTTTGTGCCGGAACTTTTTGAGTTTCTCCAGCCAAATGCCACGCTTTTTGTTCGATACTTTTTTGGAATTCCATTCCGGCCAAAGCTCCAAATTTTGCAAAAGGTTTAAAATCTTCCAATTTTAATTCAATCACAATTCCTGAATTTGCTGTAACCTGATCACGCTTAGATGGCGACCAGCCATTTGTAACCACTTCGCCCGGACTTGTCGCACAAGGCGCAATTACGCCACCCGGACACATGCAGAATGAATACATTCCGCGGCCGTTAACTTGCTTCACTATAGAATATGGCGCCGGTGGTAAATGTTCACCACGATAATCGCAGCTGTATTGAATACTATCGATTAATTGCTGTGAATGCTCTGCACGAACTCCCAAAGCAAAAGGTTTGGCTTCGATAAAGATTTTCTTTTTATCTAATAATTCAAAAATATCTCTCGCCGAATGTCCGGTTGCCAATATTAATTTACTCGCCAGAATTTTGTCTCCGCTTTGAGTTACGATTCCTTCAACTTCATTATTTTTTACCAAAATATCAGTTACTTTGGTATCAAACAAAACCTGACCACCAAACTCGATGATTTTGTTTCGAATGTCTTCAATGATTTTAGGCAATTTATTCGTCCCAATATGCGGATGTGCTTCCACCAAAATATCTTCTGAAGCTCCAAAAGCTACCAAAAGCTCTAAAATTCTCGTAACATCGCCACGTTTTTTAGAACGTGTGTATAATTTTCCGTCAGAATACGTTCCTGCTCCGCCTTCTCCAAAGCAATAGTTCGAATCTTCGTTTACGATATGTTCTACGTTTATGGCTTTTAAATCACGTCGGCGTCCACGAACATCTTTTCCGCGTTCGATTACAATTGGCTTTAAGCCTAATTCTATTAATTGCAAAGCAGCAAAAAGTCCGGCTGGACCTGCGCCAACCACGATCACTTCCTGCGCCGAAGAAACATCTTTATATATAGGTAACTCTATTTTAGTTTCCTGAAAAGGTTCGCCTTTTAAATATATATTAACTTTCAAATTGATTTTTATCGCTTTTTGGCGCGCATCAATTGATCGTTTTAAAATTGTAATATGCTGAATTTCCGGTGGAGAAACCTTTATTTGTTTAGACAAATAGTCTTTAAGCAACAATTCATTTGCAGCTATATCGGGAGAAACTTGTAATAAAAGTTCTTTTGGCATGTTGTATATGTTCTGAAATCTTATGGAAATAATTTATAAATATCTTCTCGTTTTGCAAATCGGGCAAGTTCTATTACTTCACCATCGAAAAAAAAACCTAATCTATATTTCCCAATCCTAAGTCTATAGGCTTCAGTATTACCTTTCAGCTTTTTGACATTCGATAGAAGATTTAAATTTTCGGTTTCTTTTAGCAAAATGATAACTTCAAATAAATTATTCTTTAAAGTCTCATCATTAATTTTTAGTAAATCTTTAGAAAATTGTTTTAAATATTCAACTTTCATTTACCTAATATTTTGAATATCTCGTCTTCGCTGACTTTATCATTTCGGTCAACTTCCTGCATCAACATCATCAAACCCAGATCTTCCTTTTCTTCATTCGACAAATTTTTAAACTGATCTGTCTGCATGCTTTTCACGTACATTTGCACCGCATTTTCAATCAATCCTTTAACACTTGTTTTTTCAAATATTGAAATTACCTTCAGCTTAGTTAAAGTTTTTTCGTCGATATCTATTAATTTTCTCATTTGAAATAATTTTAAGCAAAAATATACCATATATACTATATATACAATTTAATTAAATAGTATTTACTAAACAGACTTTGTACCTTTGCCTCTCTCAACCTTTGCACCTTTTAAAAAAAATGTCTAGAAAAATAAAACTGATTTGGGATTTTCGCGGTCCGGCTTCGGCAAAAACTGCTGAACATCACGAAATTCATTTGAAAGAATATATCGCAATAGAAAAACTTCCGCTAAATATTACGGGTTTTAAAATCGTAAACGAAATGCAAGCCATTGCTTTTATGGTTGTCACTGATGAAAATATGATTCAGGTACGTGATGCTTTAAAGCCGCATCGGGGGGAGATCTATAGTGAACTGTAATTTAGTCGCAGTCTCAGTTTTTAGTCTCAGTAAAAAAACTGTAAACTAAAAACTGAGACTGTAAACTTTTCTTAATTAGCTACTTCACTAATAAACTTAATTCGCATTAAGCGTAATTCATCAATATCATAATCACCATCGAATTCTTTAAGAGCGTCTTCGATTTTATCTGATTCTGATTCCATGAAGTAATCGTGAATTTCTTCTTGCTGATCGTCGTCAAGCATGTCGTCAACCCAATATTTGATATTTAATTTGGTTCCGGCATAAACAATTTGTTCCATTTCTTTGATCAGAGCATCCATTGTAAGTCCTTTTGCAGAAGCAATATCACTTAATGGCAATTTTCTGTCAATGTTTTGAATGATATAAAGTTTATTTACAGAGTTTACTCCGGTAGATTTCACTACTAAATCATCTGGCCGAATAACATCATTATCTTCTACATAACGACTGATTAGGGCTACAAATTCTCCTCCGTATTTTTTTGCTTTTCCTTCACCTACACCATGAATATTAAACAATTCGGTTAAAGTCATTGGGTATTTTAAAGCCATATCCTCAAGAGAAGGATCCTGGAAAACTACGAACGGAGGAACGCTTAATTTTTTAGCAACTTTTTTACGCAGTTCACGCAGCATTCCCATTAAAACTTCATCTGCAGTTCCTGATGATTTTGATGCCGTTACGATTGCTTCATCTTCAGATTCATTATATTCATGATCTTCTGACATTAAAAATGATTCCGGATTTTTAATAAAATTCAAACCTTCTTTGGTGATTTTTACTACCCCGTAAGTTTCAATATCTTTTGATAAATAACCAGCAACTAAAACTTGTCTTAATAAAGCCATCCAGTATTTTTCGTCATGATCTGATCCTGACCCAAAAAAGGATTGTGTATCTGTTTTGTGCGCTTTAATTACGGCATTTATACGGCCAATTAAAGTAAACACGATTTCTTTTGATTTGTAAATATGTTTTGTATCGCGAACGATTTCAAGCAACTTAACGACTTGATCCTGAGCTTCAATTTTATTTTTAGGATTACGAACATTGTCGTCCATATCTGCTCCTTCTCCTGTTTCGCTGTCAAATTCTTCACCAAAATAATGCAATAAGAACTTTCTTCGTGACATTGAGGTTTCGGCGTAAGCCACAACTTCCTGCAATAAGGCAAAACCAATTTCCTGCTCAGCAACAGGTTTTCCGGACATGAATTTTTCTAGCTTTTCTACATCTTTATAAGAGTAATAAGCCAAACAATGTCCTTCGCCTCCATCACGTCCTGCACGACCGGTTTCCTGGTAATAACTTTCGAGTGATTTTGGAATATCGTGATGAATTACAAAACGAACGTCTGGTTTGTCAATTCCCATTCCGAATGCGATTGTTGCAACAACAACATCTACATCTTCCATCAAAAACATATCCTGATGTTTGGCTCGGGTTTTAGCATCTAAACCTGCGTGATACGGAACGGCACTAATTCCGTTAACTTGTAAAACTTCGGCAATAGACTCTACTTTTTTACGGCTTAAACAGTAAATAATTCCTGATTTGCCTTTATGTTGTTTGATAAATCGAATAATATCCGATTCTATGTTTTTTGTTTTAGTACGAACTTCGTAGTACAAGTTCGGTCTGTTGAACGATGCTTTAAAAGTATTTGCATCAGACATTTCAAGGTTTTTCAGGATATCTTCCTGAACTTTTGGAGTTGCAGTTGCGGTAAGCCCAATAATAGGAACTTTGCCTAATTGTTTAATTATATTTTTCAGGTTTCGGTATTCCGGCCTAAAATCATGTCCCCATTCTGAAATACAATGCGCTTCATCAATCGCGACAAACGAAATTGGAACGCTTTGCAAAAAAGCCACATATTCTTCTTTAGTCAAAGATTCCGGTGCAACATACAAAAGCTTGGTCAAACCAGATGAAATATCCTTTTTTACTTGCGCAATTTCTGTTTTGGTAAGAGAGGAATTTAAGACATGTGCAATTCCGTTTTCTGAAGAAAGGCTTCGAATGGCATCAACCTGATTTTTCATCAAAGCAATCAAAGGAGAAACAACAATAGCTGTCCCATCCTGAATTAAAGCGGGTAATTGATAACAAAGAGACTTTCCACCGCCTGTTGGCATAATTACGAAAGTATTCTTCATATCTAAAATACTCGTAATGACTTGCTCCTGCAAGCCCTTAAATTGGCTAAAGCCGAAATACTTCTTTAATTCCTTGTGTATTTCAATTTCGTTTGAATTCATTCTTTATATTAATGGTATTTTGTATAAATTTGCAACACATAAAGATACAACTTTCTTTTATACATACAAATTTTAAATATTCTGTTTTGATCACAAAAGAAAATATATTGGCGATCGCCAAAAAAACAATACTCTCTGAAAGTGAAGCGATTACAAAATTAATTGATTTTCTGGACGAAAATTTTTACGAAGCAACACAACGCATTTACGAAACCAAAGGCCGATTAATCGTTACAGGAATTGGAAAAAGCGCCATTATTGCTCAAAAAATGGTAGCCACTTTTAACTCAACCGGAACTCCGTCGATGTTCTTACATGCTTCAGAAGCCATTCACGGTGATTTGGGAATGATTCAAAAGGAAGACATCATCATTTGTATTTCGAAAAGCGGGAACAGTCCTGAGATAAAAGTATTAGTTCCGTTATTGAAACGTTTTGGAAACATTTTAATTGCAATTACCGGAAACATAACTTCTTCTTTAGCTAAAGGCTCTGATTATGTTTTAAATACTACCGTTGACATGGAAGCCTGCCCTATAAATCTAGCTCCAACAAACAGTACAACTGCACAACTTGTTATGGGCGATGCTCTTGCAGTTTGTTTGATGGAAATGCGTGATTTTAAACCAGAAGATTTTGCCGTATATCATCCAGGCGGTGCTTTAGGTAAAAAATTATTACTTCGCGTAAAAGACATGATTGAACACTCATTAAAACCAATGGTTGCACCTGATACTTCAGTCAAAAAGGTTATTTTTGAGATCTCTGAAAAACGATTGGGAGTTACAGCGGTAATCGAAGATGATAAAATAATTGGAATTATTACCGATGGAGACATCCGAAGAATGCTAAATGACGTAGATACTATTGCTGACTTAACTGCAAAAGATATTATGTCAAAAAATCCTAAAACAGTATCTTCGGAAACTATGGCGGTTGACGCCTTAAATATTTTAGAAGATTTTTCAATAACACAACTGATTGTCTCAGACAACGGCGAGTACAAAGGAGTATTACATTTACATGACATTTTAAAAGAAGGAATCGTATAATGGCAAAAAAAAACCTTGGCGAGATGTCATTTTTAGACCATCTTGAAGAATTAAGATGGTTACTGGTTAGAAGTACAATTGCAATTATGATAATGGCATTTGTTACTTATTTTATAAGTGATTATTTGTTTGATCAAATTATTTTAGGCCCCATAAGACCTACATTTTTTACTTACGTCTGGTTTTGTGACTTATCTCATCAATTGGGTTTTGCCGAAAGCATTTGTATTACCGAATTGAATTTCATTATTCAGAATACAGAAATGGAAGGACAGGTAAACATTTTTGTCTGGATGTGTCTTTTGGCCGGATTTATTTTAAGTTTCCCTTATATTTTATGGGAAATTTGGAAGTTTATCAGCCCAGCTTTATACGAGAAAGAACGTAAAAATGCTAAAGTATTTATCTTTACTTCTTCATTGCTTTTCTTTTTAGGAGTATTGTTTGGCTATTATATCGTAATTCCGATGTCGGTAAATTTCGTTGCGACTTTCTCTGTTAGTGATGTTGTAAAAAATCAATTTACGCTTGAATCCTATATGGGAATGGTGAAAACAAGTATTCTTGGAAGTGCCATATTTTTTGAATTACCAATCGTTATTTATTTCTTAACTAAATTAGGTTTGGTAACACCTTCTTTCTTAAGAAAATATTGGAAATATGCCGTTGTAATTATTTTAATTATAGCAGCAATCGTAACACCTCCGGATGTAGTAAGCCAAACTATTGTAGCAATACCAATGTTGCTTATTTACGAAGTGAGTATCCTGATTTCAAGGATTGTTTATAGAAATAAAATGAAAGAAAATGTCTGATATTATACAAGAATTTAACGACTATCGTTCTAAAATGAACGAAAAATTATTGGCTGACAATAATAAAATTGTAAAGCGAATTTTTAATCTTGACACTAATGCTTACGCGCCCGGAGCTCTTGATGTAAAAACAAAAGAACTTTTAGGATTAGTAGCATCTGCAGTTTTACGTTGTGATGATTGCGTAAAATATCACTTAGAAACGAGCCATAAAGAAGGTGTTACAAAAGAAGAAATGATGGAAGCAATGGGAATCGCAACGCTTGTTGGAGGAACAATTGTAATTCCGCATTTAAGAAGGGCTTACGAATTCTGGGAAGCTCTTGAAGAAGAAGCTTCTAATTAGAAAATGTGTCAATTAGATAATTAGATAATTACTTAAAAATCGTAATTATTTGATTTTGAAAATGCAATAATTTGTTAATTCATTTATCTGATTGATTATTTTACTTTTAATTTGTCTTTTCTAATAAATTTAAAAATTGAATTGGGTTAGTTTTTTAATTATCTCATTTTCAGATTATCTAATTATCTAATTAAAATAATGAAGCTAAGAGCCGATAATTTAATCAAAACCTATAAAGGTCGCAGCGTTGTAAAAGGAATTTCTGTTGAGGTAAATCAAGGGGAAATTGTTGGACTTTTGGGTCCAAATGGCGCCGGAAAAACGACTTCATTCTATATGATCGTAGGATTGGTAAAACCAAATCAAGGAAATATTTATCTTGATGATTTGAATATTACTGATTATCCGATGTACAAACGTGCACAGCAAGGAATTGGTTATTTAGCACAAGAAGCTTCTGTTTTTAGAAAATTAAGTATTGAAGATAATATTCTTAGCGTTTTGCAATTGACTAAACTTTCTAAAGAAGAGCAAATTGCAAAAATGGAAAGTTTGATTGAAGAATTTAGTTTAGAACATATTCGTACGAATCGTGGAGATTTACTTTCGGGAGGAGAACGCCGCCGAACTGAAATTGCACGCGCTTTGGCAACTGATCCAAAATTTATTTTATTGGATGAACCTTTCGCCGGAGTTGACCCTGTTGCGGTTGAGGATATTCAGAGAATTGTAGCACAATTGAAAAATAAAAATATCGGAATCTTAATCACCGATCACAACGTTCAGGAAACTCTTGCTATTACAGACAAAACATATTTAATGTTTGAAGGTGGAATTTTGAAAGCCGGAATTCCTGAAGAATTAGTTGAAGATGAAATGGTTCGCCGCGTTTATCTTGGACAAAACTTTGAACTTCGTAAAAAGAAACTTGAATTCTAAAAAGTTATATGCGAATGGTAAAAAGTAAAATGTAAATTACTTTTTACCATTTTTTTTACAAATTATATTTTTCATACTTCTCAAATGATTCCACAAAAACCTACTCAGGAAGATTATAACAATTGGCATAACGACCCTAATAACTGGCATTTGGGTATGTTTTATTATAACAAGAAAGATGTAAGAATGTTTGTCCCGAAGAGAATGAAATGGGCTGGCTTTACTGTAAACTTTGCAAATTCAAAAGCAATTTTAATTACCATTGCTTTTCTGTTTTTTATTTACACTCTGACACAAATAAAATAGTATTCAGTCTCAGTCAAAACTGCGACTGCGATTGAAAACTTAAATTCTACTCAACGGTTATAAACTGCAATTGTTCTAAATCTCCATTATAGATATTCACATCAACACGATGTTTTATTCCCGGCAAAGATGCTTTTTCTGTAAATTGCCAAAAAAGCCAGTCGTCTTCGATTTTTTCTCTGTAGAAATTATAATTGGCAATCCAGAATAAATATTCTCCAAATTCTTCTTTCAAAAAATCAGCATAATAACGTTCGCCTGTATAAATTATTGGCCTTACCTGATAATGGGCTTCAACTTTATTTAACCAGCGTTTTAAACCTTTTTTTAAACTATCCAAGGGTTGATTCTTAGGAAGTCTTTCAATATCTAAAACTGGAGGCAAATCTCCTTTTTGCAATTTAACGGTTTTAATAAATAGATTGGCCTGCTCAATAGAGTTTTCATTTGGACGATAATAATGATAGGCGCCCCGCATAATTTTATTTTCTTTGGCTCCAGCCCAATTTTTTGCAAATTGTTTGTCAACCCTGTCATTTCCGGCTGTTGCACGAACGAAAACAAATTGCACAGGATATTTTTCTTCTAAAATTTCAACTTCGTCCCAATCAACTTTCCCTTGAAATTCAGATACATCGATGCCAATTACTTTTCCTTTGTGATTTTCTAAAACCTGAATATTTCTAACATCAGATAAATGTTTATCAACCTCATCTTCATCTAAAACTTTACTTGATTTAAAACCAAGATAATAAGCCAATCCATCACGATAATGATAAATTGTGCCCAAGAAAAGCAATGCTAAAAAAGAATAAATAATGAAACGAATTACTCTGCTAAAAAAACCAGATTGAGGTTTTCGAGAATAAGAAGTTCGTCGTGTTGTTTTTCTTGCCATTCAAATAAAACTACTTTTTGAAAAACGTATTATTTACAACCGATAATAACACATAAAAAATGATTATTAACGGGATTGCGATATAGTGAAGCAATAAAACCATTAGTATTGAAACCAATAAAAATACTACCTGAAGTGCATTATCTTTTAAGTTAAATTTCTTAATTTTCAAAGAAAACAACGGAATTTCGGCGTTCAGAATATAAGCACTACACAAAGTAATTACCAATAAAACCCATTGATTGGTCAATATTTCAAGTATCATTAATGAATCTGAAAATTTAAGAACCAAAGGCAAACTCAGAATAAAAAGAGCATTTGCCGGAGTTGGTAAACCAATAAACGAATCGGTTTGGCGTGTATCAATATTAAAATTAGCCAATCGATAGCACGATCCTAAAGTGATGATAAATCCTAAAAACGGAATAGCCGGATTTGTGCCTAATTCATGCGCACTGTTTGTAAATAAACTATACATTACATAACCTGGCGCAACTCCGCTGGTTACCATATCTGCCAAAGAATCTAACTGAAGACCAAGCGGACTTGAAACTTTAAATAATCTGGCAAAAAAACCATCAAAAAAATCAAAAAAGATTCCCAAACAAACCATATAAAAAGCCATTTCGTAATTTGCTTCTGAAATAAAAACAACAGCAACGCAGCCACAAAAAAGATTAATTAATGTAATTAAATTCGGAATGTGCTTTTTAATATTCATGTTTTTCTGATTTTTGTTGAGCGACAAATTTCGCATAATTATATGAACAATTCACACTATTAATGTAAAAAGTTCAAACTAATGACATGATGAAAATTCTTTTATCAGTCCAAAAGATTTACTTATAAAAAGACTTAATTTATAAGCGTTTTTTATTTGAAATTTTGACTTTCGCAATATTTATGAAAAGGAACAAATTTGCTGAGTAAAATATTATATTTTTGGTAAAAATTAAAACAGACTTCGGTTTGCTAAAAAATATCCGTTGAAGAAAATCTTTCTGCTTTTATTATTTTGGAGCTATACCATACAGTATGCACAAACCGTTCGAAAATATTCGAATGAATTTATGAATATTGGTGTTGACGCAGCGGCATTAGGAATGTCCAGTGCAGTTGTTGCTTCTACACAAGATGTAAATTCTGTTTATTGGAATCCGGCAGGTTTGACGCATCTTGAAGATCATCAAATCTCATTAATGCACGCTAATTATTTTGCCAATATTGCACAATACGATTATATAGGATACGCAAGTCCTATTGACGATCGAAGTGCCTGGGGAATTTCGATGATTCGTTTTGGTGTTGATGATATTCTGGACACTACTCAACTAATAGACAATCAAGGAAATATAGATTATAATAGAATCAGTTTGTTCTCTACGGCAGATTATGGTTTTACATTTTCGTATGCGAGAAAATTACCTGTAGAAGGGTTTCAATATGGTGTAAATGCAAAAATAATTAGAAGAGTTATTGGAAAATTTGCTAATTCCTGGGGTTTTGGTTTTGATTTTGGACTTCAGTTTGAGCGAAACGACTGGAAATTTGGATTGATGCTTCGTGATATTACGACAACTTACAATGTTTGGAATATTGATGAAGAAGAATATGCAAAAATTGCAAATGCAATTCCGGGAGAAAATAATGAATTACCGGAAAGCACTGAAATTACTTTACCAAAAGCTCAATTAGGCGTTTCTAAAAGATTTGATTTTCATAACGATTACAGCTTATTAGTTGCTACTAATTTAAACATGCGTTTTGAGCAGACTAACGATATTATTTCATCAAAAGTGGTAAGTATTGATCCTGCGCTTGGCTTTGAATTTGGTTATACTGATCTGGTTTTTTTGAGAGCCGGAGCAGGAAATTTTCAAAATGTAACACAGTTAGACAATACTGAAAAACTAAATTTTCAACCTAATATTGGTTTAGGTTTTAAGTATAAAGGAATTGAGGTTGATTATGCCTTAACCGATTTAGGGAATCAAAGTACAGCTTTGTACTCAAATATTTTTTCTATAAAGGTAGATTTAGGTATCTTTAGATAATTTTTAAAAACCCATTAAAACTTCTTAAAATTTTAAATTATGAAAAATGTAATTTTAAAAAAAACACTTTTTAGTTTACTATTATTAATAAGTTTTATTGGTTATAGCCAAAGTTTACCCTTATCAAAAGATGCTAAAATAAGTGTTATAACCTGCGGTCTTGGCAATGAAACTTATTCTTATTTTGGTCATACTGCCATTCGGGTTGCAGATCCTGCGAACAATATTGATGTTGTTTACAATTATGGCGCTTTTGATTTTTCGACACCAAATTTTGTGATGAAATTTGCAAAAGGGGATTTACAATATTTTGTGGTTGTGCACTCTTATTCTGATTTTATAAATGATTATACTTATGAAAAAAGAAGTGTATTTGAGCAAGAGCTTCTTATTCCTCAAGATTTAAAACAAAAACTTTTTGATAACTTAAATACGACTTTGCTTTCTGAAGATCGCTATTATACTTATAAGTTTATTGATAAAAACTGTACTTCGATGGTCGTTGACATTATCAATAAAACTCTAAATGGTGAAGTAATCACAAAAAAAGGAGATACCGATATCACCTATCGATCTATTTTATTTCCTTATTTTGATGGACATTTTTATGAAAAACTTGGAACAAGTATCATTTTTGGGACAAAAGTAGATCAATTGGGAACGAGGATATTTCTTCCTTTTGAATTAAAAAATAGTTTAGAAAAAACTACTTTTCAAAATCATCCCTTAGTAAGTAACAGTAAAACGTTGTTGAGTTTTGAGAAAGAAACGCCAATTTCCTGGTGGAATAATATATTCTCATATGTAGTTATTCTCCTTTTTGTTATTTTATTACAAAACCGAGTAGTAGACAAAATTTACTTGTTTATTCTGTCTTTAATGGGAATCTTTTTTGTTTCTGTTGGATTTTATTCTTTTCACCACGAACTGGCAATGAATTACAATGTACTTTTATTTAGTCCGCTGTTATTGATTCTTATTCTTTTTTCAATCTTAAAAAGCAAAAAATGGACTTATAGGTTTGCAATTATACATTTGGTATTATTGGCATTTTATTTTATTCTTATGATTAATAAAGTACACTTTTTTATTGTTTTGCCAATGATTATTACAAGCGGTGTAGTTTTGGTAAGAGTTGCTATTCGAAATAAAAAGCCAATTCCTATTATTATCTAAATTATTGCCCTCGATAAAATAAAACGGTAGTAATTGTTTTAAAAGTAATACTTAAATCCAGAAAAACGCTTCGATGTTTGATGTAGTATAAATCATATTGAAGTTTTATTAAACTTTCGTCAATAGATTCTCCATAAGAATAATTGACTTGTGCCCAACCGGTAAGTCCGGGTTTTATAACGTGTCTGGTTTCATAAAAAGGCATTATTTGAGCAATTTCATCAACAAAAAATGGTCTTTCAGGCCTTGGACCAATAACAGCCATATCACCTTTTAAAACGTTGATAAACTGTGGTAATTCATCAATTCTCGATTTACGCATAAACTTCCCAAATGGTGTAACTCGTTTATCATTTGAAGTTGCAAAAACAACACCATCAGGTTCAGAATTTTTAACCATTGTCCTGAACTTGTATATCTCAAAAACAACTCCATTTTTACCAACACGCTCCTGTGTATAAAATAAACTTCCTTTATTTGCAAGAAGATTTCCAATAAAAATAAAAGGAATAAAAACAATACAAAGTAACAAACCAACAAAAGAAATAAAGAACTCAATAATACGTATTAAAAGCAAATACAACTTATTATTGTTACTTCGGCTAAAGGGAAAAAAACGATAAAAATCTCTCGAAATATAATGTACCGGAATACGCTGTGTTTTACTTTCATAAACCTGAGTATATTCTCTAATTACATTTCCGGATTCTAATAAATGAAGTAATTGTTGGTATAGATCGGCTGTAATTCCATCTGTTTTTTGAGAAGCGATTACAATTTCAGAAACATTATTTTTCGCCACAAAAGACTCTAAATCTTCTTTTTTAATTTCTTTGACATAATGAAAATTCAAATTTTCTTCAGAAATAGAATCGGAGTTTACAAACCCAATAATTTTATAATGCGGATCAACACTCTCAAGTCCTAATACCAATCCTTCAACTTGATTTTGATCACATATTAAAACCACATTTTGTGAAAAACGATGTGATGCCAAAAAAAAGACATAGAAGAATCTCCACAATAACAATACGCCTAATATTGTAAAGTAAAAAATCAATATTACTAATCTTTGCTTAGGAAGTTCCGGAGATAAAATTGGTGTAAACAGATATACCAAAGTTGCTGTCGTCACAGTGAGAACAACGCTTCGTAAAATTTGAAACTGATTGCTGGCGACTTGCAGATTGTACATTTCGAATATTGCTCCAAAAACGTATATATAAGCAATAAATAAAAGTGGTCTAATATAATTATCTTCTAAAGTAAAATAATGATAATCAAACATTACACTTAACAAATACATGATTCCTAATACAAAAATAGTATCAAAAAGACGAAGCAATACTTTTCTTTCTGAAATTTCGAAGTGCATTTTATTCTTTGACAACATGTATTTAACTTAGATTTAGGGGCTTAAAACTTCAGCAAATGTATTATAAAAAAAAAGAATTAACCTACAGCATCCTCCACTTTTTCAGGAATTTTGACTTGAACAGAAAGAAGTGCCAAAGCATATACAAAAGCCGGTGCTGCAATACGCATAGCTGCGTGATTTATAGTGAGGAACCAAAAAACGTAAAACGATAAAAAATATAAATGTTGCCGGTTGTTTATATATAATACAAATGGAGTAATAAATAATATCAAAAGCCCAAAAATACCGAATAGACCATGTTCACTCAACATACGAGATATTTCGTTATGTGAAGCAGCTGCTTGACCTAAAGACTCTTTTCGTAATGACTTTCCAATTCCTGCTCCTACTCCCATTATAGGATTATCAAGAAACAATTTAAGATCTGCATCCAGAATCGCTTCTCTGCCACCTAAACGATCTTTCTTTACTCTTCCCTTAGCGTCTTGATTAGCATATCTTTTCTCTATAAGTCCACTAGTTTGTAAAGACGTATAAGTCCAAATCCCTAACGCAATAGAACTCATTAAAATTACAATTAAGCTAAGCTTTCTTTTGCCTTTTAAATTTGAATATATATATAATAGAAATATTAAAAAAAGAATCATTATAATTCCTGTTATAACTCCTCCTCTAGAAAAGGTCACAATCGCTCTATAACTAATAAAAATTACTAAAACTCCATTTAGAATTATTTCTTTTTTTGATTTTGAAAACAAAACTAGTTGTGAAAAAAAGATAAACATTCCTAATCCTAAAATCGTTGAAACCTGATTAGGACCAAATCCTCCTGAAGTTTCAAAATTAGAACTGGTTCCGGTAATAACATCTTTAACACTTGGATTATAGAAGAACAAATAAAATGTAGTTGAAATTATAGGAAACCCAATTGTTAAAATAACATTTTGCAAATCTAAAAATGATATTCTTTTTTTTAGCATATAAATTGCACTAATGGCTAAACAAACTGGACCTGATAAATTAAATACTAATGCTTTTTTAATATCTATATCAAAATCAGCTACTGCAATTGCTACAAAAATACCGGGAATTAACAACAATAAAACTACACCATAAATAAAAGCATATATAGAAAAGTTACTATATACCATTCCTAGCAACATAAAAAAGATAACACAAAACTTTATGTATTCATTGTTAAAATTACCTCCTGTCATACGTAAAAAAACCTCGACACCTACTAAATAAGCCGCTACAAACAGTATTTCATTATTCTTATTCTTATTACGAGTAACGATAATAAAACCTACTACCGGAATTAAAACTGCATAAATTTTAGACAAAAAAGGTAATGCAAAAATTGCCAAAGCGATTATTACATGAATAAGAACAAGTCCTCCATAAGAGAATAAAGATTTCCGCATCATTTTTTTATATATGCTAAGATTAGTTTTTTAACGACCACTTCTTCTGAATAATTTCTAACAACTGATTTTTCAAAATTATTTCCTAACATTTCTCTTAACATCTCATTTTCTACCATTTTTTTCAATTGAGTTTTTACATCTGAATAGTTTAAAGGATCAAAAAGTAAACCATTAAATCCATTTTGAATAATTTCAGAACAATACCCCACATTTGTTGAAACAACGGCTAATTTAGCTAAAGCATACTCTAACAATGTTACAGGAAATCCTTCGTCTGTTGAAGCTAAAACACCAATTGAAGCTTGTGACAATATATACTTAATATCACTTTTTACTCCATGCAAATGTATACTCTTTTCTAATGAATTAGATTCTATAAAGTTTTTTAAAAGCTGTGAATATGAATCATAATAATCCTTTCCTATTAAATGTAGACTCCAATCTGATTCGTGTAATTTTAAATCCATAAAAACTTTTAGAATAAGAATATGATTTTTAGGAGCTTTTAAATTTGCCAAAAAAATGATTCGCTTGCCTTCCATTCCCTTTAAAATTGTAATTTTTTCACTTTTCCTATTATCGCTGGAAAAATTAGGAATAAAAATTACTTTTTTACAAAGCATATTTTTCTTATTCCATTCTTCTAACTGAAGGTTAACAACAATAATTGAATAAAAAAAAGCAGACAAAAGAATTAAAATTAAATTTTGCTTCTTCGATTCTTTAGAACGAGAACCATAATGATCATGCCAGATAATTTTAATTTTTGGCAAAGTCAGTTTGACCAAAACAGTGATAAAAAATGAAGTACCATGAGCATGAATAATATCAATTTTATTGTCTTTTAAATATTTTCTTAATCTAAAAACGGCATTAATATCAATCTTTTTCTTTTTCCTTATAAAGAAATAAGAAACATCTTTATTTAATTGGTTAAGTAACTGACCTTCCTTTCTAGTTACTATTAAGCCTGAAAAACGTATTTTTCCCACTAAGGCATTAGCATAATTAACAGCCATGCGCTCAGCACCACCTTCTTCGAGAGAATCTATAATTTGAATTACTCTCATCTTATTAAGAGTTTTTCTATCTCAGATTCGAAAACATTTGTGGTATACTCCTGAGACCAACTAATAGCAGAATTACTTTTATTTAAAAAATTACTTTCATCTACTAATACGCTTTCTATTTTTCTGAAATCAATATTTAAATCCATGTCTAATAAAACACCTCTATTACCATAATCCAACATAAAAGGAATACATGAAACTTTTGTTGCAATAGGTACACATCCCCAAAACATTCCTTCAGCAATAGCCTTTGGCCAACCTTCACTTTTCGAAGGCAGAAGTACAAAATGGCTTTTTTTATATGCCCTTTTTATTACTTCACTATTTTGATTTCCATGCAAAAAAACATTGTTTTCCAATTGATTTTCTTTAATATATTTTTCTAAAATGTTTCTTTCTACACCATCTCCGTATAAATTTAGGACTGCATTTTTTCCTTGTTCAATTAATTTATGAACTAATTTCACCGCATACAACGGCTTTTTCCCTGGTACTAAACTTCCAACAAAAATAAATTCTATAACTGTATCAAAGCTATCTTTTTGAATAATCTCTTTTTCTATTTCTGAATATGTTGCCGTAAAAAAAGACTTTATATTCTTTGATTGATTTTCAAACTCACCATAAACTAAAACTGTCATGTTTCGAGTTAAGAAAGTATTATTTAAAATCCATTTTTGTAAATTATAGGTCCAAGGCTGTTTACTTTTTGGGTCCCAATTTCCAGCGTATTTTGCTGTTTTAATTTTACCCGGGAATAAAATTTGCGCAAAACATCCCAATAGCCCCATATTCCCAGGGCATCTTAAGTGAATATGGTCCGCACCTTTCATTGCCCAAAATATTTTCCAAAAAATTATTGGAAGCATAAAAAACGAAACTAGATTATCTTTAAAACTTGTAAAATTAAAATCAGGAACCACTCTAAAATTAATTTTATCATGACAATATGCTAAATCAATTGCTGTCGGATTTCCTTTTATTAACGGCGCAACAACTTCCATTATACCAACATGCTTTAACCAAATATTTATTTCACGGACATATGGTGCATAACCAAAATACTGGTCATTATTTTTAATATGCTTAACATGAGTTATAATTACAAATTTCATTTTATATTTTTTCAAGTAGTCTTTTCAGTACCATTTTTGGCGCTAAATATTGATCAAAATAGTTTCTGCTTTCAAATTCTAATCTTCGTCTAAAATCAATGTCACCTATCAATTGTTCAATTGCTTTTTTTATCTGATTACCATTTTCAACAAAAACTACATGCTTGTTGTTTAGTAGATCCTTTGGTAATTTATTATAATGAGAAGTTGTAATTATAGCTTTTCCTAATGCCAGAAATTCCCCCAATTTCCAACCGTGACAGGAAAGAACAGCAGGCGTGTTGAATACAAAAGCAGAATTTTTATTTTTTTTTATGTAATCGCTTAAAGGGACTTTTCGAGAATATACTAAAACATCAAACCCCAAATTATCTCCACTCTTTCGTGAAGCAAATCCCCCTTCAAAATTAACACTTACATTAGCTTTACAACTTTCTATAAATAAAGCTCTATTATTATTTGTTTCTTTCTCCTTTTTCCAAATACTGCTAATAAAAAAAACTTCATTTTTTGATGACTGCGTTTTAGTGTATTTTTTTAATTCTAATCTCTTATACTGTCTCCAATAATTTGCAACAAATTCTCTCTTGTCCGTAATTGATTTTCTAAACCTTAGGAAATTAAAAATTAAAAAAAACATTGTCTCGAATAAATTCCAAATTTTAATACCAAAACTTGGTCCAATTGCGACAACTTTATCTTTATTTGCAAATAACAAACCATCCAGATTATAATTTACTTTTCCATAACTATCGCACCACATTAATGCATCAACATCAATTTCATTTGAATCTTTTGAATCGATAACGATTTTCTTGAAACTACCTTTCTCTTCTATAATAACGGCGAAAGTACCTTGACTGAATTTTGGAAACTTTGAAACATTAAATTCAAAATCCTTGTATATTTCTTTAATCCCTTGAATATAATAACCGTCGTAAAAGACATTGCAGAGACCATATACATATATTTTTTGAATCATTAAAATTTTCAGTTATTAGGGGAGATTAATTATATTAAAATTACACTTATGAAATTAGAGATTGAAAAAAATCAACATTACGATCAACAATAATGTCTAATCCATATTTTTTAAGAACAAATTGTCTTGCTATTTTACCCATTCCCCGAACTTTTTCTTTATTAGAAAACACCCAAATAATTTTTTTTGCAATATCATTAGGATCATATGGATCACATAATAATCCCGTTTTATATTCCTCTATCGTTTCTGGTCCAGGTCCCAATTTTGTAAATATTACTGTTTTTTCCATTGCCATTGCTTCTGGCGCTACAAGACCTTGCGTTTCCATATGTGAAGGAAAAACACAAACTTCAGCTCCAGCATATACTAAAGGAATATTTGCATAAGGAATGCTTCCGTGAAAATGGATATCTTTTACAACGTCCTTTAAATGTGGCAATTCTTTCTCTTTCAACATCTGCATATAAGAACTACCATCAGGAAAAAACCAATCTCTGCCATAGATTTCCAATGTAACATTTGGGAATTCTTTTTTCACCAAAGGAAATGCTTGTATCAATTGTCTTATGCCTTTTTTTTCACAAACTGTTCCTGCAAAAACAATCCTGTTGTCAAATTCATTTACCGCTATTGGTTTAAAAAACTCAGTATCAATTGGATTGCTAATGTAAATAATCGGTTTATTTTTATAACTTAAATATTTTTCAGTATGTTCTTTAACGAATAAAGAAACAGCTATAAAACCATCGCTTTTCTTAAAAGATCTTTTTTCCTGAAAACCTTTCCATTTATTAATTTTTCTTCTTTCACTTTCAGAAAAAAAATGGTGTCCTCCATGTAATCGGATAACATACTTAATATTTTTTACTTTCCGAATAAAAGCAAAACCAAGCTCTGAGGACTCAACTATATCTATAGGATTAATTTTATTTATTTCTTCTATTTTTTTATTGATTTCTTTTGAATTGAAATACCATGCAAAGCCTCTAACCGTATTACTTTTTAAACGATAAACATTCACTCCCTCAACAATCTCAGTTTCATTATTTAAAGTATAATTAATTCCTACAACTGATACTTTTATATTCTTTTTAACTAATGCAACCGCTAACGTTCTCACAAAACTGCCTATTCCCCCATGTGGAAATCCTTCTTTTGGAAATTCGTTTATTAAGAAACAGATGTGCATAACGTTTGTATTTTTAAAGCAAAATTTTTACTGGATTGGTCTAAAGGATACTGAACAATTCTTTCCATCCATTTCCTTCTATCTCTTCCTAATAAATCAGAATTTTCAATTCCTTGTTTTATTTTGGTTCTAATTTCCGATTTTTGGTTGATCCATCCAACAGCATCTAATCCAGATAAGCTTTTGAAATGCTGAAATTTATAAACATTATTTACTTTATAAATCGATCGAAAAACAGGATCGTAATTTAAATATAAACAGGGTTTACTAAAAACTGCAAAATCATGTGCCATTGTGCTGCCAAAATTAACAACAAGATCACTATGCTTGACAGTATTGACTAATAATTGCAAATCATTATAAGATGGGAAAATTGTACTGAAAGAATTTTTATTTTCATTATCTAATCTCCAATCAGGATCTATGGTAAAAATAAGTGAATTGTATTTTTTCAGTATCATATCAAATCTATCACTTTTGTCAACAGGACATCTCCTAAACAATATTTGAGGTCGGTTTTCTTCTTCAATCATACTTACTTCTTCTGCTAAATCCTCCAGGTATTTACATTCGTACGGAGATGTGCTATCGTTTGCCGAAAAACAGATTGTTTTTTTGTTAATATCCAAACCATATTCTTCAAAAAAAACTTCTTTACTTTTTATTAATTCATTCTTAAAATAAAACTCAAATTGCGGAGTTCCGACGACCTGAATAGCATTTTTACTAATTTCCGGATACAACAAACTTAATTCTGATTTCATTAAATCTGACCAAACAAAATAGCAATTATAACGTGAAATTAATCTAGCTTTTGGCACATTGTCCCAGGAAAAGATAACAGTGGCAGTTTTAATATTTCGATTTTTAGCCACTTCAATAATTGGTGCACTTATTGGAGCTCTTTGATGTAAATTTAAAACTAAATCAGGTTTAAAAACATCCAAATCTTTTTCTATACAGCTTATTATTTTACTTTTGACAATTTCCTGCTCATAAATGCGATCGAACTGAACTATAGTTTTATATGATTTTGATATTATAAAACCTATTTTTTCTGCAAGACTGTAAAGAATCTTTTTTTTCCATCCTTTTGGTTTATTCCAAAAAGCCATAATTGTATTGTTTTCAAGAATTTTTTTATTCCTTAGTAGTCGCGCGTAAACACAACTTTCTCTTAACAATCTTGCTTTTGGTGACTCTACAAATACGGTTATTCTCTTTATATTCGTAATATTTGGCTGTACTAATTTAATCTCGTCAACAGCTTTTTCTGAGATTTGATGATAAAGCATGACCTCACCGCCTAAGCGCTCTAATTCAGAAACAAAGCTAGAATATAAGTAATTTCGAACAGCTACGCCATCAGGCACTATTAATAGTATTTTCATTTAAAGAATTATAAACTTCCTACTCTTCCATGATCTGAAAATGATCTATGCACTATAAATTCTTTATCCAAAGGCTCTTCAGAAAGAAAAGTAATGTCGCAAAAATAATTTTCCTCTAATGGATTTAAACGCCAAGGTATTACACTTTTATAATCCAACACCCATCCATTTTTCTCCAAATCTTTTGTTTTTAAGTCATTCCAAGATGTAATATAGTCTAGCCAATAATATCCTAATTGCCAGGCTTCTTGTTCCAGTAATTCAATGTTCTCAATATCTACAAGTCTTAAACCTCCCACATTTTCCTGACTTACTGCTCTGGAACCACATTTTAATTTAATTCCTTTTATCGATGGCTGCTGAAAATAATGAGTATCATTGATTATAAAATTTTCAGCTGAAACTTTTATTTCTTTACAAAGAAACTCAAAGTTTTTATCCTTAAAATTGGGATTAATCTTTACATAGCGAACTAAATCATAGTATCTGATCCATCGCATATTTTTGTATAAACCTAAACCAGCCTCATTTGCTGCTGTTGCCGCTAAAGGATAATACTGTCTCGCCAGATCGTATAATTTTCCTAAAATTCCCTTTCCTCGACATTCCTCATTTAGGTAGACATTAATTATCCACGCCATTTTTCCTTGAAAATTGGCTCCAACATGCCCTACAATGTTTCCATCGTCATTTAAACAAATAAAAGAACGTCCAAACGTAGCGTCTCCATATTGCCATTCCCAAAATTTTCTGTCGTGTAGTGGGTGATTTTTTCTGTAAATTTTAGTAAAAAACTGGTGTAATTTTTCCCAATCATTTATCGTAGCTTCTCTTGTAATCATAAAAACTAATTATTTTTTCCTCCTGGCATATCATTACAATCGAATCTTTTCAATAAAAGATTATTTTGATCACCAGTGTTATTTCCTCTTTTTGTTGTAAAACCTACTTTGTACCCACAGTCTTTCGCAATCTTAGCAACTTCATTCGTACAAGTTTCGTCTGTTCCATATGGATAGGAAACTAAATTAATTTCAGAATGAGTTAAATTCTCTAAACAATTCTTACTATGTTCTAATTCAAATTTGATAGTTTCAGGACTTGTCAATCCAAGTGGAAAATGACTGTGTGTATGACTTCCTAAATATTTTTTTTTACTTAAGTCAATCAAATTTTGATCACTCATATATAATTCTTCCAAAACCTTGACTTCATCAAAATAATTATCAAACAGATCTTTTACAATTAACTCTTGTTGTTTAAAAGAAAGTTTGAAATTTAAAAGATACTTTAATTCTGCACTCTGTTTATCATCATATCGATATACTATTTGTGCTTTATTTTTGTCGAGATCTGAAAAATCGATTTTAAAACCTTCATTAACTTTTTTAAGTAATATTTTAGGGTCAATTATTGATCTTAAAAGATGTATTTTATGAACAGTACTCATTTTTTTCTTCTCAAAATTCAGAGAATTAACAAAAAAAATAGCCGGTATATTAATTTCTTCCAAAATTGAAAGACCTAAATTAAATTGTTCTTTTAATCCATCATCAAAAGTAACTAAAAGGTAGTTATTCTTTGAATGCAAAATAGCTTCTGTATTATTAATTAAATCTGCGGGATTCAAAAACTCCCCTTCATTAAGCAATAAAAGAAGTTGTCTTTTAAAAGCGTCAGGAGTTACTCCAAATATACTGGGGTATTTCGAATCAAATTTTTCTCTTATATAGTGATAATTAATAGCTGTAAGCATTTAAACAATAAATTAAATTTGAAATATATTATTCGACTTTGAAAAAATCTTTCAAAATTTTGGCTGTAAATATTTTTGAACCAGCATCGGTCATATGACCGCATGAAGAAAAATATTTATTTTCTACCACAACATTTTCATAATTATGAATTTCCGGATAAGCTTTATGAACCTTTTCAAAATAATTCATGCCTACTACATTCTCACACATTGGAGTCATTACAGCAATAAAATTAATATGATTGACCTTGCACATATTTTTAATTTCTTCGTAATATTTATTATGTGGCAAAGGATTTAAATTAACAATATTGTTTTTCATATTGCCATTTTTGTGTTTTTCCAGTGGATAATATCCCAAATTATCTAAAGCGTTTGTCTTTTTATTAATAGCTGAAAAAAATGCTTCTCTAAAACCAATCATATTTCCATACCTAATATATCTGTAGAAAGGTATGTAATACAATTCATTAAAATCTTTTTGTGCTTCAAAGTGCTGTTTTATAGGATCTGAACTATGAATGTAGGGTAGAAAATTTGCTGAAATTCCCTCAGAGGGCTCCTCACTTGCAAGATTTAAATCTGCCTCCAAAATGATATTTTTTATCCTATATTTTCTCTCTATCATTAATTTTAACATTAATGAAGCTTCGAATAAGTGGCCACTACTCATTCCGTAATTAAATGCTTTAAGACCTTTGTCTTCAAACATCTTTGCAACAAAATGATTATTGGCACGAGATGACCCTAAAATAACAACATCATATTTTTCTCCTTTAGAATTAAAAACAGCCTGTATTTTCCCTCTATTTTTAGCTTTCAAAAAACCTGCTGTAAATACCACGTCTAATAGTATTGCTACTAAAAATGCTACAAGAATAACTCTGCCTATATAAATTAAAAACTGTTTCATTAAAACTGAAAGTATATAAATTCTTTATAATCTGAAAAAGTTCCAAAAGCCATAATTGCTACTATTGCTAAAGCCATTTTCAACATACTTTTTCCTCCTGAAAGCGGTTCTGTTTTGTTTCGACTATACCATTCGACTAGAACAAATAAACCAATCATGGGAATTAATTCATAATTGTATCTTTCGTTTTCTAAATATTGAAAACTAAAATCTCCATTTGTAACGGCACGTTTTAAGTATAAAACTGCATCAGTAATTGTCCTTGCCCTAAAGAAAACCCAAGCTATACAAGTTAACGAAAAGGTATATAAGATACTCAATATTACTTTCGTCGAATCAAAATCAAACCTAAGCTTAATTGCATCCATATTATTTCGATTACTATTTGACAAAAGCAATGGCAAGAAATAAACAGCATTTATAAATCCCCAAAGGATGTATGTCCAATTTGCGCCATGCCAAAATCCGCTGACTACAAAAATGATAAAAGTGTTTCTTATTTTTATCCAAATTCCACCTTTGCTTCCTCCTAGCGGAATGTACAGATAATCACGAAACCACGAAGACAGTGAAATATGCCAACGACGCCAAAACTCAGCAATATCTCTTGAAAAATAAGGGTAATTAAAGTTTCGTAATAAATCAAGACCAAATAGTTTTGAAACTCCTAATGCAATATCTGAGTACCCTGAAAAATCACCATAAATTTGGAAAGCAAAATAAACGGCGCCAAGAATTAAGGATAATGAATTTGCCGAATTATAGTGATCAAAAATAGCATTAGCATACGCCGCACAAGTATCAGCAATGACTATTTTTTTGACAAGTCCCCAAATTATTTGACAGATTCCTTCTTTTGCTTTTTCTAAATCAAATTCTCGTTTTATCTTTATTTCCGGTAATAAATGTGTTGCTCTTTCTATTGGACCAGCAACCAAAAGTGGAAAATAACTCACAAAGAGAGAATAATCTACAAAATTATATTCCGCTTTTATTCGTTTATAATAAATATCAATTACATATGATAATCCGTGAAAAGTATAAAACGAAATTCCAACTGGAAGAATTACATTTAATAAAATAGGACTTGCCTGCACTCCAACTGAATTTAATAAATCAGAGAAAGACGAAACAAAAAAGTTATAGTATTTAAAAACTCCTAAGAAACCTAAATTGACTAAAATACTCAACCAAAACCAGAATTTACGACTTTGCTCTGATTTGCTTTTTTCAATTTGAATTCCTGTATAATAATCTAAAAAAGTTGAGAAAACCAACAGAAACAGAAATCTCCAATCCCAACAAGAATAGAAATAATAACTGGCAACTATAAGTAATGCATTTTGCGTGTTTTTGGTTTTATTAAAAACAAACCAATACAAGAAAAAAACGATTGGTAAAAAAATGGCAAAAGCTATGGAATTAAAGAACATAAGTAGTTAAAGTGGTATTGATAAAAAAGAAAATTATATATCTCGAAATTGTTTTTGGTGATTAAGTTGCCAAATATCGTTTTTCTTAAGCGACTGCAAAAATAATTCGTTACTATTTCCTTTACCAAAATCATTTGTAAAAGTCTTAACCTTGTGTGAATTTATTATTGAAAGAGCTCCTTTTATTTCTTTTTCGGAATAGTCAACATTGATAATATCAGCATGAACAGCTCTATTTTGCTGGCGAGTCCCGATATTAATAATTGGAATTCCATAATACGGCGCTTCACGGATTCCAGCGCTGCTGTTGCCAATTATAAATTGACTATTTTTTAATAGTGTTAAAAAATATTCAAATCGTAGAGATGGGAAAATTCTGAATCTTATATTATTTTTTAATTTATCAAATTCATCTATTATAAATTGACTTCCTAAATCATTATTCGGAAAAATGACTACATAATTATTATTATCCTTTGACAGGCAATTCACAAAAGTGCTTGCGTACTCCTTCATGGAATTAAATTCAGTCGTCACTGGATGAAACATCACTATTGCATAATTTTCGAAGGAAATTCCATAATATTTCTTAGCATCTTCTAAATCGGGCAGATTGTTAGAAAACATAATGTCAATATCAGGCGAACCAATTGTAAAAACGGATTCTTTTATTTCGCCCATCTGAAGTAGTCTTTTTGCTGCTTGCTCATTCGATACAAAATGTATATGACTTAGTTTAGTTACACTATGTCGAATTAACTCATCTACGGTTCCTGAAACCTCACCTCCTTCAATATGTGCAACTAAAATATTATTCAATGATCCTACAATAGCTCCCGCAAGTGTTTCAACACGGTCACCATGTACAACAATCATATCTGGGTTTGTATTTTTGCAATAATTTGAGAGCCCTACAATAGTTCTTGCTAAAGTTAAATCCATTGTAGTTTCATGGGTATGGTTTTCAAATGTAAAAACATTCTTAAAATTACAACGTTCTATTTCTATTAACGTATAGCCATAAAGCTCTTGTAAATGCATTCCGGTAACAAAAACAAAAACTTCAAAGTCTTGATCTTGCTCAAGTGTTTGAATTAAGGATTTTATTTTACCAAAATCAGCACGAGTACCTGTAAGAAATAGGATTTTTTTTATATTGCTACTCAAAATCAATAAAATCTAATTGCTCATCATTTTCAATATCTCTAACCGCTTCTTTTCCAATTAAATCGTTAAAATGTTCTGCCAGAATTTTTCCTGTACCTGGTCTTTTTACCCAAATATTCTCTTTTGATAATTTCTCACCTTTTTTAATTGATTTTATAGCGCAAACTGTCGCAAAAGCAAAATCAATAGTAACCTGTTCTTCAAGAGCTGGCTTCTTTGTTCCGCCGCGCATTAATGCAATTTCAGCACTTGCAACAATCAATTCACTGCAAGCCTTTTCATCCATGCTGCAAATAATATCCGGGCCGGTTCGTTGCATGTAATCTGTAAAATGTCTCTCTAAAACACTTGCCCCCAAAGCAACAGCTCCTAAACAAGCATTATTATTTAACGTATGATCACTTAATCCAAATACTTTAGTTGGAAAAGCATTGTGTAACTCAACCATTGCACCAAAACGAACTAAATGTATAGGTGTTGGATATAAATTTGTAGTATGTAATAATGCAACCGGAATATTATATTTGTCAAAAATTGCTACAGCTTTTTGAATGCTTTCAATAGTATTCATACCCGTACTCAAAATTACAGGTTTGCCAAAAGAAGCAATATGTTCTAATAAAGGATAATTATTACATTCTCCTGAACCAATTTTGTAAGCCGGGATATCAAATTTTTTCAAACGTTCTGCAGCAGCACGTGAGAAAGGAGTAGAAATAAAAATCATACCTTTGCTTTCAACATAGTTTTTAAGTTCAAGTTCTTCTTCTTCATTTAAAGAACAACGCTCCATAATTTCATAAATCGAAACATCAGCATTACCAGGAATAACTTTTTTTGCAGCTCCAGACATTTCATCTTCTACAATATGAGTTTGATGTTTTACAACCTCAACTCCAGCTCTGTATGCTGCATCAACCATTTCTTTGGCTACTTGTAAAGAACCTTCGTGATTAATACCAATTTCGGCAATAACTAACGGTGGAAAATCTGACCCTATTTTACGGCCGGCAATTTCTATATATTGATTCATTTTTTTTTATATTCGGGTTTTATTTTTTTGATACAAATACATGGCATAATCAAAATCGTCTAACGTATCAATATCAACATGTGCAAAAATATGATTTACTTCGAATGGGAAAGCATTTTCTGAAATAATTATATCATTCAGAATTAGAGATGCCTTTGTTATATATAACAAGCCATTTTCAAAAAAAAGTGGCTCTAAATCCTGGCTTCTTTGTCCTATGGAATAGTTAAATGGAATAAACTCATGAGCTTTTATTTTACCAAGCTTTTGATGATTTCGTGAAACCGTAAACAGACTGTCATAATTTTCTTTTTCATAGAAATCAAAAGCTTCTTTTAATAAACCCTCTGGACGCAATGGATTTGTTGCCTGTAATAAAATAATATTTTCAACATTAGGCCCAATACATTCCAATACGTGTTTTAGAGCCGAAACTGTAGGTTCTAAATCTCCAGAAATGGAGGCTGGTCGATCAATAACTTTAGCACCAAACTGCAAGGCTGTTTTTTTTATATCATCGTTGTCTGTCGAAACATAGACCTCATCAATAATCGTATCATTATGTTGCGCATACAAAATCGAGTGGACCAATAAAGGCAACTCTCCTAACATTTGTATGTTTTTACCAGGAAGCCGTTTTGAGCCGCCACGGGCTGGAATTATGGCGATGGTTTTCATGATTTTAATTTTATCAAACTAAGTTTATTCCAAAAATAGCCCTCTTTATTTTTTATGAGATTTTGAATAGGCTTCTCAATGTAGATATAGGAGATCGAAGCTACAATGATTAAAAGAACAAATCTTATAAAAAAAACTACCGTTATATCTGTTAAATGAAAATATTTATTGAGACTATACGCACTCACTAAAGAATAGACAGGATGTTGAAGTATATAAATTCCAAAGCTTATTTCTCCTAAAAAAACAAATATTCTTTTTTGAAATAACCTTGTTATAAAACCATTATTTAATGAAATAAAAATTATTAATGGTATAAAAAACAAAGCTAATAATCCATTATGAAAACTTAAATAGTCGGAAAATCTTAAACTGAAAATTATAAGAAAAAGTAAGACTAAAATTAAAAAATCATAATTTCTTTGTCTTAATTTAATTTTTTGAGTAAAAAGGAACCCTGCTAAAGTGCCAATCAAAAATTCGTTAATATGCAATAATGGATTATACATTATAAAATCTTTCAGAAGTGAGAACTTCTCTTTTCCGCAATATAGAAGATAAAGCGATTGAAAAACAATTTGACTTACAATCCAAAATAAAATAATATATAAGAAGATTTTTTTTGTTTCTGTTTTTTTAAAATACTTAAATAAAAATGGAAACATAGCATAAAAAATAAATTCTACTGACAATGACCATCCGGGAGGGTTAACCGTTAGGATTTTGCCAGGAACCCATGATTGAATCATAAAGACATTTAAAAACAAAGCTGAAAGGTCTAAGTCATGACTACGAACTTGTAACAAAAACATAACCAATAGCGCTAAAAAGTAAACCGGATAAATTCTGGCAAATCTATTTAAAAAATATTCTTTTGCTGAAATCACAGATCTGTGCGAGTAAGCAATCATCATTACAAATCCAGACAAAATAAAAAAGTAACTTACACATACATCTGCGTTACTAAATATAAAATCTACATATCTGTTATTAAACAAAAAACTCTTTTTCCCATAGTGAAATATAACTATTGAAATTGCCGCGAGAAATCTGGTAAAAGTTAATTGTTCTATTCTCATATCAGTTTTAAGTTATTATGTAATCTAAATTTTGCTTTTTCTATTATCAAATTCATGCCATTATTCCAATTTTCCATAGTGTATAAATCTGCTGAGAAATCATTAAATTTATAATCATTACTTAAAAAGTCATGAATAGCATCTTCCCATTCAGAAACAAAATGCGGATTTTCTACTAATTTTCCAAATTTGCCCTCTTGCAAAACTTCAGGAACACCTCCCATTGCAGATGCAATGCAATAAGATCCACAGTGTAAAGCTTCGATCAAACTGAGACCAAATCCTTCCTGGCACAAAGTTGGAAAAAGGTAACAATCTGAAACCTGATAATATTGTGGAAGTTTATCATTAGGAATTTTACCCAAAAACGAAACTCCCTCCATTTCTGTTCTCGCCTCACAACCTATAACAAGTAAAACAATATTATCATACTTTGGATAAACAGTCTTCCAAACATCTAAAATTAAATTCAATCCTTTTTTGGGGCGATCATTAGAACACCAAACAAATACTTTTTTGTTTTTTAAATTAAGGCGGTCTTTTAAAATGATTTTTTCAGCATCCGAAATTTTTGCAAATTTTTTTGTATCAATACCATTTGGAAGAATCGAAAAATAATTTGGCAATATATTGATTTGTTTGTTATGTTCGTCATAACTTTTTTTAGTCAGCACAACAATCTCATCTACAATACCATAAAAGTCTTTCTCTGAATCTTTTTGATTATGAGGCAAATAACCGTGATAAAAAAATTGAATGTAAGACTGTTTATCGATCCCTTTTGAAATTAAATAATTTTTAAGAGGTTTGACCATTCCATAATTATCAACGATCTGAAATATATACTTTTCATTGGATTGAATCAATTTATCCAGAGCTTGAAGGTATTCAGTGTTTTTTTTCTTTAAAATCCTTTTACTGAATTTGGTAATTAAAGTTGATTTGACAAAACTATACTTAACTCCATCAAAGGTTTCTTCCGGTAAATGGCAAACTATACAATCAATTTTATGATTCTGTAGTAAATAATTTTTATAAAGTGTAGTCCAGCTTCCTATTTTGGAAAATGGAAGTGGGGCCTGAGAAATTAGGATTACTTTTACAGAATTGCTCATATACTCATATATCTTATTACTTCTTCTTTAGAAAGCCCTTTCCATCTTAAACAGTAATACCATATTTTTTTTCTCGCAATAATTTTTGAGAATATTATGTATTTAAAGAAAAATCCAAGTCTTGAAAATTTAATTTCAGGTAAAAAAATGGACTCTTTTAATATAAAGTTATCCGGTTTAATATTTTCTAAGGTTCTTTTCATCCATTCCTCTTCTACATTACCCATATGGTAAGCAAAATTATCTTCTGTTGAAAGTCTCCACATTCCTTTTTGTACAACAGGAAAATCTAATAATTTCGATTCGCTGTCACCTCCAAGTACAAAGTTAGAATATGTGGAATGCCTTTTTTGGAATACTTCTTTCTTATATGTTGTTACATAATGTCCTGCACCCACTACAGCTTTAAAATCTCCGTTACTGACTGTAAGATACTTTTCTAACTGAATCGTATTGTACATTTCAGGATTTCCGACACTTGCCGCAAATGCCTTTAAGGCCATGGGATTTTTAACTTTTGTAAAATATAGCGATTTTGAGAACATTCGTTCAAACCAAATATTAGAAGTATAATTTTTTAAAGACTTTGAAGAAGGAGTTGGACAAACAGCGCCCGTTTTTGGGAATTTTTTGAAAACCTTGTAGGTCTCCTCCTGCCAATCTTTTAAAAATAGCACGTCGCAATCACTGACTGTTATAAATAAAAAATCATGCCCGGCAATTCCTTTTAGAATTGCATTTACTTTTCCAATATTAGAAGTATTAATTATTTCATGCAGGACTTCTTTATGATATAAATCTTCCAGATATTGTTCTACTTCATCGCAACTTCCGTTATTAACTACTGTGTAATATGTGTTATTATGGCTTGTTTTGAATAACGATTCCATACAATATTGCAAGATCTTAAAGCTATCCTTAAAATACCCTTCCTGATTAGGTATATATACAGGAATTATAACCTGATGAAAGAACTCATTGGTTTCCTGCATTATATTTCTATTAGGATTAAAACCTATTCGCATGATATTCTTTCCTTATTTTGGGGCAAAAATAGAACAAAAGTTGTTTACGATAATTCTATTGCTTTTTTTTATTAGTTAATTGTAGATATACCAATTTTGGAATTTTAGTAAAAATCATTCCTATCAATTTAAAAAACTTAAGAAACTGCCCGCTTTTGATATAATATTGAATCAAGAAGACAAATATGCTCTTTTTTTTATGATTGAATATTTCTCTCTCTAATTTGTATTCAATGTAATCTATTTGTTCTTTATTAAACTTAGCTTTAAATTCTGTCAACAAGCTTTTGTAAAATTCTAAAATGGCCTCATGGCGATTGTCTAATTTTAGACCTCCGGACAAGTTGACTTTGCTCTTCCTTATTTGTATTACAGAACTGTTAATTGTGAATATATCTTCAAAAGAGGAATGTTCTAAAATTAAAATATCATCAGAAAACAATGCATGTGGATATTCCTTAAAAGAATAGTTATAAAATTTATTTTTTCTAAAAAAATATTCACTTAAAGAACTCCTGCTCAGGCCTTTTAATTTATTAATCAACGAATCTACTGCAAGCTCGACTTCAGGATGATTGAATACCAAAGATGTTCTATTGTCCTCATCATCAATCATTTCTGTCGCAAACCTTACTACATCAATGTTTAATGCATTAATTTCGACCTCTTTTTCATAAAAATCCTGGACAACATTTTGACTTAAAACATCATCATCTCCTAAAATCATAATCCAATCGCCATCATGTACTAAATCAAGGCATCTTTTCCAATGTTTTACTAAAGAAACACTTCCTAAATTGTCATTAAATTTATGATAGGTAAGAGAAAACTTCCCTTCAAATTCTTTTAATAATTCAGTGGGATTGTCTTTACTATTATCATCAAAAATGAAAACATGAAAATTTTTATTGATTTGGTTTGATAAAGAAAGTAAGGTATCTCTAAAGAAAACAATTTTGTAATACGGAATAACTATGGAAATCATACAGTCTATTTAATTTTATCTCTTTAGAATAATAAACATCATTAATTTTAGATTTTTCCATCTAAACATCCAAAAAGGATTTAACATAAAAAGATTTGAAATCGCTTTATAAGTATGCTTTTTTAGACCTTTGATTTGTAAACTGCAAAGACTATTAATAAGTATCTTATATTGGTTGTCATTTATTTTTCCAATCTTTTTAAATTCAAGCAAAACTTCCTTTAGATAACCGGAAAGGTCTCCATATTCTTTTGAATTGGCAGAAATATTATTAAAATGAATTCTATATTTTGCCAATGGTTCATCGATATAATAGAAATCAGTAAAAAAAGATGTTCTAATCCAATACTCAGAATCTTCAGCTGCTGATGGCATTTTTTCATTAAAAAATCCAACTTCATCGATAATTTTTTTTCTGACAAAAGTTGTAGGCATCATTATCGTCCAATTTCCCATCATTTTCATTGACACATTTCCATGCTTTACTTCTGGTGTGCCCGGTCTTCCTACTACTTTATTTTGTAAAATCGTATGTTCGTCAATGACATCGCAATAACTATGAACAAGTCCAAAATTCGGGTGGGTTTCTAAAATTGCTACCTGTTTTTCTAATTTATTTTCAACCCATAAATCGTCATCATCAGTAAAAGCAATATACTTGCCTCTTGATTCTTTAATACCAACATTTCTTGGCCTCGCAGGACCACCTGAATTTTCAATTTTTATGTAACGCAATTTGCTATATTGCTGACATAAAAGAAAATTGTCATCGTTTGGAGTTCCATCATCTACAACTATAATTTCAAAATCCTGAAAAGTTTGTTGCATAATGCTATCTAAAGTCAATTTTAGATAAGAAGTCCTGTTATATGTTGGAATAACAACTGTAACTAAAGCAAAAATCATTTTAATATTATTGTTTTACAATATGTTTAAATATTTTAAAAAAGCAAAATTTAAGCAGCTTAGAAAAATAGAATACTTCTAAATTTTTATTTTTTTGAATTTTTCTAATACTTGAAACATTCAAAAAATCTTTTTTATTATTCCATATGTAGTATTTAATATAATGATCTATAAATTCAGGATATTTAGCTGTTACTTCAAAATAATTTAAATATTTTGCTTTCTCGTGATAGATTGTCTCTAAATTATTTTTTTGCAAAATCGTTGTTGTTGATCCTTGATGCCTTCTAAAAAAATTTAGAGATTTATTTAAATAAGCAAAAGAATTATTCTTGAGCAGATAAGACCAAAGAAAAATATCTGAACATTGTCTATTAGTAAATATTTGACTTGGAATTTCTTCCTGAGGCTTTCTAAATACAACAGAACTCCCATTTGTTATGTAAGGATTAAACGGCATACGGTTAAAAAAAACTTCCTTTTTGAATACTTTGTAGTTTTCTTTATCAACCTCCAAATCTTTAAGTCTATTTGTAGAATCGTAAATTAATTTATCGTCTTCAACATAATTACTGCCGCAAAAAGCTAGTGCAACAGCTTCATTTTGATCTAAAATTTTAACTAGTTCTTCTAAAAAAGTGGGATCAGAATAATCATCTGTTTCAGCGATCCATACATATTTAGTTTGCGCCAGTTCAATTCCTTTTTGCCATGAAAAATATCCGCTTCCGGAATTTTTATCATTTATAACAAAATGTTTAACCTTAAAATTGCTGTTGTTTCGCAGAAATTCTTCAATAATTGCAACGCTATTATCGGTAGATTTATCATCAATTATAATGGCCTCCCAATCTTTGTAAGTTTGATTTAGGATTGAGTTTAGCCTTTCTTTCAAAAAAGGAGCATGATTGTAACCTGGCAAAATTATAGAAACTAAAGACATTTATTTAAGTATTGAATTCCAGCAATCTACAATAGTTTTCACTTCCATGTCCATACTGTATTCAGAAAGTATAAAATCAGATGCTTTTTTTCCCTTTTCAACAAATAATTGATTGTTATTATCATATTCAAGCATTACACTTTCGAGTGTTTTTGCAAAAGAAACCACATCCCTGTCTTCGATTGGATAACAAAACTCATTTTTAAAAAATTCTTTTCCTCCTTTTCCCGGATATCCTACAATCACACAACCACAGGCCATCGCCTCTGCAGGCGGCATGCCAAATCCTTCTTTATGATTGAAACTTAAAAACAAAGCCGATTCCTTTAAAACATCGGCAACTTCATTTTCATTCATTTTATCAATCACTTTGTAAGTCCAGTCCTTTAATTTATTTCTGGAATTTAAAAGATTAATAACCTGAACAACATCTTCATTCAATTTTCTGGGCATAAACGCTATTTGTTTTTTCTTAGTTGGGGAATACGAAAAAACTTTACTGTCTATTCCATATTTCACACGGTAAAGCGGTACATCAGGAAAGCCATAACTAATATAATTTATAGCGTCTGTAGAAGCTACAATTACTGCTTTTAAATTTTTATCTAAATAAGGGCTGCTTTTTTCGGTAAAATCACAATTCCAAAAGGTATAATAACAATTTTGATTGTAAATTACTTTCCTATTTTTCAGGAAAAATTTATCACTTGCTTTACCATAAACTTCCGGAAAAACAATTATATCTTCTTTATCAAAGACAGCTTCCTTAAACTCAAGATTATTTTTTAAACTTTTAAGATCGGAAGCTTTAATAAGTATTTTTTTTAAAACAACCAACGTGCTGATAAGGTTGATTTTTTTACTCTCTTTTGTTAAAAATTTTTCAATCCCGTTTATTGATTTAAAATGATAGGCAACCTTGGTATCATTTTTAAACCAATTGCATCTAAATCCTTTTTTCTTATGCAAAATAAAAGCTTCAAATCCGTTGTCATTCAAAATATCTACTTGTCGATATAATTGTTTTATTCCTCCCGAAGGAGTATTTAGATCTGGTGCTATAAAAAAAATCTTGTTCATATTAATTTTTTAATTGCCTTTTTTATTCTTTTTACCGGACTTATTGCGGCTATGATTTCCATAATTGAAAATACTTGCAAGCTTTTAAGAAGATTAATTCCTAAATTTTCATTTGAGCCAAAAAGATAATTTTGTAGATAGAATTTTTTCTTGTTTTTTATTGAAACTATAAATAGTTCTTCATTAAATACCTGCAATCTACTATTTCTTTCAAGTAGACTATCATAGATTTTTATAGTGGTTTTTACTTCTTCAAAAGTAACATCCTTCGAAAAATATAATGCTGTTTTTATCTGATCACGGCTAAAAAGATCCGTAATTTTTAATTTATCCAGCATTACCATTTGACAATTAAAAATTCCGTTTTCTTGTTCTTTCTTTCTAACGCTTGATGTCTGGCTTTCATGAATTCTGTAATAAAGCAAAACTTCGTCTAAATTGGCTACTTTACCAACAGTTATTAAACGCGTCCATAATTCATAATCTTCAGCGGGCTCAAAATTTTCATTATAATTATTTTCAAGAAGAATTTGATGCCTAGCCATTATTGTTGGATGATAAAATGATGCATTAAAACACAACTGTATTTTTATACTATCATGACTGGATGGATATTTTGAAATAAGGTTTTGTCCTATTATTTCCACTCCGCATCCACATAAAATTATTTCGGGGTTATTTTCCAGAAACCGCAATTGCTTTTCAAATCGTTCAGGCAAACTAATATCATCACCATCCATTCGTGCAATATATTTGCCTTTAGCGATTAAAACTCCCTGAATCAAACTATTAGTAAGGCCCGTATTTTGCTCTTTTTCTACTAAATTAATTCTTGAATCCTCATAAGATTTTATGATTGATAAAGTCGAATCTGTAGAACAGTCGTCGATTACAATTAATTCAAAATCTGAAAAAGTTTGATTCAATATACTTTCAATTGCATCTTTGATATACAATTCGCAATTAAAAACAGGCATTAAAACGGAAATTTCTGGCATTACTATTTTTTGGATATTGATTGTTTCAGGGATGAAAAAATTTTCCTGATATACTTACTATCAATATTTCCCGATAGTAATTTTTCGAAAATAATTTTGCCTCCTTTTAAATATTCCCGATTTCTTAAAAAATTAAATTCATTGTGTACGACCCATGATCCAACCCATAAATGAACGGCATAACTTTCCGGCTTTATATATTTTTTATAGTTTATAACATCATCGTTATTAAAGGGCAAAGGATAAAAAAAGTTAGGCGGATAAATTGTTATTTCATCATATTTTTTTATCTCAACTGATTCTTTAAAATCATACTTCAGTTTAAAAGCGTCTGTTATAATCTTGGTTATAATATTTTTTTTCCAGTCAATTTTTGTAGTGGTATCATGAATTTCATATCCTGAAAGACAATCTTTTATAAATTGATTTTGTTTTTTCGAGCCAATAATACCACAACTTACAATTTCAGCCTCTTCAGCACCAAAAAAACAATCATTATCAACAAAGTCAGTAAGCGGTTTTAAGAGCATCATGTCGGTATCGAGATAAATACCGCCATGTTCATACAAGACTTTTAACCTAACATAATCAGCAACAAAAGCCCATTTTTTTTCTCTATATGCTTGTTCAACAAAGGGCAGGCTTAAGTTTGTATTTTTCTCATTCCATTCGATTATTTCAAAATCCGGACAATACATTTTCCAGGACCGGATACAATCTTTAATGAGTTTTGATTTTCTGTTTTTTCCAAACCAACAATAATGAATTGTTTTTGGTATCATTTATCTCGTAAGTTTTTTAAGTGCTTTTTTTAAAATAAAAGGTATGTAGCGTTTATAAAAAGCTAATTTGAAAGAATGGGGCAAGTCTACCTTATGATGTTCTTTGCTGAAATAATTTCCTTTATTTTTTAAAACTGCTATCCAAAAGTCTATTAACCAAGCGTAGTTTTGATTGTACTGTGTTTCTACATTCAATCGTTTATTTATTTCGTTAATAACGCTACTATCTTCTTTTAATTTATTGATATTAACTGCTCTGTTATTTTGCGTAACAGATAAATTATGAACGCGAATTGTATTGAGTGGTTTTGATACAAAGGCTACATTTCCTGCTAAAAAAGCATTTCCCCAAAATGACCAGTCACCACTATATCTAAAATTTATTGGATAAAATTCATCCTTTATAATATCTTTTCTAAAAACAGCTGAACTAACATTTATTACCGGGCATTTAAATCGTCCATATTCTTTTAGAAGAGTAAATCCGCTTTCTACATAATTTGAATTCCACTTATCGCTCTTAAATGAATCCCACCAGTCGTTAAGCTTTAATTTATCATTGATGTAAAAGTAACTATTTGAATGTGCTATAACGGCGTTATTATTTTCTAAAACAGTGACCAGCTCCAATAAAAAATCTTCATGTGCCCAATCATCGCTTTCTGCTATCCAAATATATTTTCCGGTTGCTTTTTGAATACCATATTTCCATAACCCAAATGGACTTCCAGAATTGGACTCATTAAAAAAAATATGTGCTATCTTATCGTTCTCGTTATAGCTGTTAATAATTTCTTTGCTATTGTCTGTTGAACAATCGTCAAGAATTATTAACTCAAAATCATGATAGCTTTGTCTCAGTACACTTTCAATACGCTGTACAAGAAAAGGAGCATGATTATAATTGGGAATAATTACTGAAATTGTTTTCATCTACGCTTAAAAAAATTTCTGATTTTCTTCTCCATTCGATATCCGATACTTTTATTTGAAGTAATTACCCGTTCGCCTAAGCTCTCAATCTTTAAAGCCATAATCTCGCAATCTGAGGTTCTTTTTTTAATATTGAACAATAAATAAGATTTATAATCTTCTTTTGAAATTACTTGATCCAAAAATGACAAAGCAATAATGGTATGCTCCAGCATAACGTCAAAGTCTTTTGTTGCACTTGTATTATGGTTTCGGTAAAAAGCCAGTATTTCATCAATAAAAATTGCAGTCAATTTTTTCTGAAAGAAAGTTAGCCACATAATCCAATCTTCATTTGCTTTCAAACCATCAACAAAACGGAAATCATCAAATAAGGAAGCACTAAAAAAACCGCAATGAATTGGGATATTAAATCTAAATCCCCATCCGTACAACATTTCATTAAAGCATAAATTCTCCTGGCTTAATTCGCAGAAAGAAGTCAATTCATCATGAATATCATCTTTAAACATTTTAAAATGAGAAACGACAATATTTTGATCCAAATGATCTTTTATTTGAAAAAGTGATTTGCTTAATTTTTCAGGATGCAAATAATCATCGGCATCCAAAAATTGAACATAAGAGCCTTTTGCAATATCTAAACCTGCATTTCTTGCCGAACTTATACCGCCATTTTGTTTTTCTAAATATATAAATCGAGAATCTGTGCTGCACCAGTATGCTGCTATTTGAGAAGTATTATCCGGACTTCCATCGTTCACAATAATACATTCCCAATTGGAGTAAGTTTGATTTAAAACAGATTGCAACGAATCATTTAAAAAATGCGCTTGCTTATAGGATGGAACAATTATAGAAACTAACGGGTTGGTCATTTTAAAATTTGTTTATCAATCCCCATTTAACTAATAACTGCAATTTCTTAGATTTTCGCAGCTTTGAAACTATTCTTCTCAATTCATTAAGTTCGTTTAAATCATCAACAAGGTTGCTAAAATCAGCTTTTAAAACCTTTTGTCTTTCCTTGTACAATAACTCATCATTTTCCAGATTAGAGCTAATGCCGTCTAAATAAAAAACAGAAAGGGTTTGGTTTATCTTTATATAGCTGCAGTTAAATTGAAAAAGTGCAATAATAAAGAATTTCCAATCTGATACAAATTTTAAGGTTTCATCATATAACCCAATTTTTTTAAAAAGCTCTTTTTTTATTAAAGTGGATTGATGACATAATGTTGCTGTATAAAAATGGGCAAAATTTAACTTTTCAGAATAGGATAATATTCGTGATTTTTTTTCGTCTTTTAGAACTATATCAAAATAAATCACGTCGTAGGTTTCTATTTTACTGTGATTTTCTTTTAAGGTGGTATTAGAAAAAAAATGATCTCCACTGTTCAAAAAAAACAAATATTCTCCCGAAGCTTTGGCAATACCTTTGTTCATAGCATTATAAATCCCACTATCCGGCTCACTTACCCAGTAATCAATTTTATCACTTAGACTTTCAATATATGCAGCACTACCATCAGTTGATCCTCCATCAATTACTATGTATTCAAATTCCTGCCAGGTTTGGCTAACAACACTTTCAATGGTTTTTTTTAGCCCCTCGAGATTGTTATAGTTGATGGTAATTATAGTGAGCTTTTTATTCATTTACGAAAGCAATTTTAATTAGTATTTATAACTCGTTTTACATTTACAGCAAACTTTTTTATGTTTTCAGAATAATCCAAATCATATTTTAGTTTATTAAACGGGTTATTCATTACCTCTATCATTTGTAATGCCAATGCATTGTAATCGTTTGGAGCAAAAAAATAGGCTTTATTTTCTAATTGCTCTTTATGGACTTCAATATTTGAAACAATTAAGCTGCAATTTAATGCTTTCGCATCTTCAACAACCGTACTCCATCCTTCAAACAGGGAAGGTTGTATAACAGCATCTGCATTTTTCATCAATAAAAGTTGCTCTTTTCTATCAATAAAACCTAAAAAACTAATTTCATTTTCCAGTTTATATTCTACTATTTTTTGCTTCAAATTATCCGTATAATCAGGATTTCTATAATCATACTCTTTTCCTGTAAAAATAACTTTTACCTCAATCCCTTGTCCCTTTAATATTTTAGTGGCTTCTATTATGGCAATTTGGTTTTTATGTTGCCAAAATTGATTCGGAGAAAAAAAGTAATTGCCTTCAATTCCATATTTTTCCTTAACCTGACTAAAATTTTTCAGGTCGAGTTCCGGATGTACTACTGCAAATTGCAAAACATTTTTTTCATTTTTTGAATCAGGATAAAAACTATTAAAATCATTAAGGGCATTATTACTGCTAAACACTACCGGGTGTCCTAGAGTTACCAAATTTTCATAATTTAATTGACGGCTCGCTACTTCTTCCGGAGAAAAAAAAAGAGGCAGGTATTTTTCCTGAAAATCGGGAATCCAAAAAATTAATTTATTAATGTGTGATAAATTGGCCGGAACTCCATGTAAAGGAAAAACGCAATCTAAATTAATACCTTTAAAAAAAATCTTTCTTTTAATAAGTTTTTGAGAAATTTTATTAGCAAAACGTTCTATTTTACTGTATTGTGGTTTCGATGGAATAAATTTCAATCGCGGATAATTCGTAGCATTTTGCAATTCCTTAAATTGCAATTCATCCTTAGTTAAGATATATAATTTTATTTGTTCCTTACGCGGAAGATAATTTAATGACCGGATTAAATTTTGAACATAATAAGTTCCTCCAATCCAGTTTTCGTCAAAATTATAGACAATTCCTATTCGACTTTCTTTAGCCATTCAATATATTTTTTAAGCCCTGAGTACAAATTAAATTGAGGTTTAAAACCAAAACTTTTCAGCGATTGTATATCAGCCAGCCAATTATTTGGGTCTCCTATTTTTACTTGCCCGTTAAAGACAACTTTCTTATCTGAAGAAAATCCATCTATAAAAATTTGTACCGCTTCTGAAATAGTGGTTTCAACATTACTTGCAACGTTGTAAATCGATCCTTCAAATTTGGAATTCTCAATGACTAAATCCAAAATAGTCATCAAATCATCTATGTAGATAAAATCTCTCGTCTCGTTTCCGGTACCAAAAAGTGCAACAACATCATCTTTCATCGTTTTTTCATACAAATCCCAAAATAGTTGTTTTTTTAAACCGGGTCCATATGCAGAAAAAACGCGTAAACTGACGGTTCTTAAACCAAAAAACTTATGATATTCTGTTAGTAAAAGTTCACTTTGCAATTTATGAAATCCGTAGGGAGATAAAGGCTTACAAATACTGTTTTCAGCTATTGGCAGAGATTCAGGATTACCGTAAACAGCGGCACTTGAAAAATTGATAAACTTACAATTACTGCAATGATCGCGAATAGCTACAAGTATCTTTTGTACGTTAATTACATTAAGTTCAAAATCTTTTGAAGGATTTTCAAATGAAAAACCAACATGAGCTGAACCGGAAGCATTAATGCATACATCAAATTGATGTCCTTTGAAAGATTTGGAAAAATCAGAATTTTGATGCTCTATCTTAAAATAATTTTTATCTGATGAATCCTGAATATCAACTTGATATACATCATGTCCTTTTTCAGTAAAATAACCTACACTATGGCTTCCAATAAATCCTTTTGAGCCTATTATTAATATTTTCATTTTTCCTGATTGTATTCTGGTAGATATTTTACAACAACTGCGGGATTTCCAGCTACAACTGTCCAAGCTTCGACATTTTTTGTAACGACAGCACCGGCAGCAACAATTGCACCTTTGCCAATAACTACACCTTTTAAAATAACTGCACTAAAACTAATCCATACATAATCATTAATTATTATAGGATCTGTTATTATACTGCCTTTATTTTCCCATGAGCCATTTTCAATTAAGTCAGTATATCTTTCTGCCCTTTCCAGATAATTAATCTCATGCGAATTTGTATCAATGATACTAACATTATGCGATATCAAAACATCATTTCCAATTATTATAGAGTCTCCGGACCATATTCTGGTGCCATCGCCTACATAACAATTAGTACCAATTTTTATAGATCCACCATATCTCAAAACCAATAACTGTCCCCGGATATGAGTATGCTCTCCAATAATTATTTTTGTTTTGTCATGCTGCGAATTATAGACTTTAGCTTCAGGATAAAATTTACTATTTTCTCCCAAAACTACCTGATTCTTGCATTCGTCAATAGTATTTCTATTATTTATTTCATTTATAGTTTTCGCAAGTTGTTTGGTATCGATTAATCTCGATATAATTTTAGAGCATTTTTTTTTAATTAATCCCTTTATTTTTTTAATTAACGCCATAAAATATTATAATAACATTTATATCTTGATAACTGAAAAGAACGACAAAGCATAGTTACATTTAAATTTAACGAATAGATTAATTTAATATGGTTTATTTAGAGAAGTATAAATAAGTACGATTAATACCGTCAGATAATTCATTTTCACTAATATCGCAATTTGGAAATTTATCCATCATATATTGCTTTATTTTATTAATAGAATAATCTTTAGGTATAATTGCATTCCAACTCGCTACATGTTTGTCAGTTGGATCTACAAATTCTAAAATAATTCCATTAGTCGCATACTTTTTACATGTCTCACAAAATAAATAAACCGGTATATTTTGTCTAATGCATATATGATGTATTAATCCTAAAGAAAAAACAATTTCAGATTTAAATCTAGTAAATGAATTTTCCCAAAACAATGCTGGCCCAAACGCCGGCGTTGGTGTATTAAAATTTAAATGAGCGGGAGTGATATTTTTATTATCAGATTCTAACAAAAAATCAACTATTTCTTCCTCATAATCAAATGCAATAACCGATGCTCCTAAACTAGAAGCCATAAAAGCATAATAGCCCTTATTGGACGCCAAATCAAGAACTTTTTCCGGTTTTGTTTCAGATAATATCTTATGTACAAATTTCTGTTTTAAAGATTCTAGTTTATCAAAATCAAATTTTTGCTCCGTATAATAATTAGACCAATATTGTGGTTTCACAGAAATTGGTTCATGTTGTTTGAGCCATTTTAATATTTCCTCAAGCAATTTTTTAGGATTATTTTTAAACTTTGCTATTGCTCTAAATTTCCAAAATAGTATTTTTCGTAATCTTACAGATTTAAGTAGGGTTACGCCAAATCCACCCCCACCATTTTCCTTTCTATATTCTTTAGAAAATTTATAAGTTTTTGGCGAAAAATTTGCTAACCAAACTGGGATAATGTAAAAATTAAAAAACTCATCAAACCATGCCTGAGTAATACTATCTCTTTTTATAATAGAACCAAAATCATAAAAAACTGGTCTAGTTCCATCAAAAGAAACATTCCAAGGATGAGAGTCATGAGTACCAAATCCTTTTTCAGATAATTTTAAATTTAATTCAATGAACATACATGCAGCTTGCCAAAACATTTTATTAGAATATTCGCAAGGATGTAATATAAAAGGTATTTTTTCATGTTCTAAAATAATTCTTTCTTCTTCTTTTAATTCTTTAACTATTTTGGTACGAACAAGACCAATAGAAAATAATTCCTCTACATAATCAGAATTCAATAAATTTTTAAAACTATTAACGCTCTCCTTATTTTCAATAATTCGATAGACATTATTTTCTTGTATTAAGATTCTACCTGATTGATCAAATAAATAAGGCGCTTCATCAATATTAAAATCACTATTTATCATTAAATTTCCTTTTATTAATTGGCTTCTATTTTCCATGAATGTCTATAAATAACCTTTGCAAGACTATTATTATCCAAAGTTTTGCTTCCTCCTAAATAATTCTCGTTTACAACATCAAAAGAAACTTTCTCAACAATGTAGTCCTGCATAACATCATTGTTAAACAAGGCAAAATTTATTAAGTATCTACCGGGCATAATTGTGAGATGATCTTCCATTATGCAAGATATACGCCCTTCATTATATTCTTCCTTCAATATTAAATTAGTAGTTGCAGTACTGTCAAACCTTAAAATACCTTCTTCTCTATCATTGTAGACCCCTATAAGTACTTTTAAATTATTTGTCTCTACTTTTTTATTAACTATAAAATCAAGATCAAAACCTATTCTTTCGCCTAACTTAAAAACATAAGTTGCTTTATCAGAATTCCTTAAGACAATTTTTGTAAATCTAATATTTCCCTCTCCAGATCTATCAGTAAAGCTAGAAAAATCTGATACTAGTTCTTTTTTACCAATAAGATATTTTGCAATTGTATCTTCTATTGTACCGCTAAAAGTTACTTTTCCATTCTCTAATAATATTCCCTTTGTACATAAACTCATTACTGCAGCCATATTATGGCTCACAAATAAAACAGTTCTTCCCTCACCTCTCGAGATATCCTGCATTTTCCCAATGGCTTTCTTTTGAAATTCAGCATCACCAACAGCTAAAACCTCATCGATAACCAAAATTTCTGGCTCCAGGAAAGCGGCAACTGCAAAGGCCAAACGAACAGTCATACCTGAACTATATCTTTTTACGGGTGTATCTATATATCGCTCACATCCTGAAAAATCAATAATTTCATCAATTTTAGAAGCGATCTCTTTTTTAGTCATTCCCAGAATTGCTCCGTTTAAAAAGATGTTCTCACGACCTGTCATTTCACCATGAAAGCCAGTTCCTACTTCAAGAAGTGATGCGATGCGTCCTCGAGATTTGATACTTCCGGTTGTTGGAGCCGTTACTTTTGAAAGTATTTTTAAAAGGGTCGATTTACCCGCTCCGTTTTTACCAATAATTCCAAGAACTTCTCCACGCTCTACTTCAAAATTAATATCCTGTAAAGCCCAAACATATTCTGAAGTGCCTTTTGTAGAACGATCATTTGTATCTCCAATTTTTAAATAGGGATTCTCTTTACCTCTTATTTCATGCCACCATCTGTTTAAATCGTGACTTAAAGTACCCGTGCCAACTTGCCCTAAACGATATTGTTTAGAGATATTTTCGGCTTTTAAAATTATATCTTTTTCCAATGATGAATTGTAAATTGTGAATTGTAAATTATATTTTTTGCCTTGATTTAAACCGTATCTATGAAACTCTTTTCTGTTTTATTAAATACCAAAAGGCCCACAAAAAATATAGCAACTGTAAACGCTAAAGTGTATGCTAATCCTAAAAATGAAATCTCGCCAACATTTAAAAGCATATAACGGGATGTTTCGATAATGTAAGCCAGAGGATTATATTCGACAATCCAACCATAATCCGGCAATTTTGCTTTTATTAAATTGATTGGATACATGACAGCAGATAAATACATAAGTAATTGTATTCCAAATCCAACCAAATAACTAAAATCCCGGTATTTAGTTACCGTTGAAGAAATAAGCATTCCTAATCCTAGTCCTAAAATTCCCATAATTACAATCAATAAAGGAAAAAAGAAAAGCAATCCGTTTCCACTTAAATCAGCACCTTTATAATAATAATAAATATAAAACGCTATAAAAATTATAAACTGAATTCCGAATTTAATCAAGTTAGAAATTACAACAGATAGCGGCGTTATTAAACGCGGAAAATAGACTTTGCCAAATATTCCGGCATTAGCTTTAAAAGTATCTGAAGTTCCATTTAAACAGGAAGTAAAATAATTCCATACCGTTATTCCAGCTAAATTAAATAAAAACGGGGGAACTGAACCAGTATCGATTCCTGCCACATTATTAAATATAATTGTAAAGGTTACAGAAGTAAATAATGGCTGGATTAAATACCAGAGTGGACCCAATACAGTCTGTTTATATACTGTAATCACATCTCGTTTTACAAAAAGAAATAGTAAATCCCTATATTGCCAAACTTCTTTTAGATTTAATGAGAAAAATTTATTTTTTGGTGTTATCTCGAACAGCCAATCATTCGAATTATTTGTATTGTTCATTTTGGTTTAATTACAATTAAATTGTAATATTATAATTAAGGTTGAAATTATTAACTAGTTTAAAATTATAGCAAAAATTCCTCTTCTTAAAATTAACAGGATTTTTACTGATTTATAAATTATCTAAAAAGCAAAAAGGCGTTTTTTAAAAACACCTTTTCTCTCCTAATACGCATTCAATTTATTATTTTCTTAAAAAATTATTTATCTAAAACTTCATAAGTAGAATTCATGCTTTTGAATTCAGGAACAATTTTCTTCATCTTGGCAACAATATCATCGTTATCATAAAAGTCAGCAATTCCAATAAGTTCATCTATTTCGATATGCAAATTTTCATATTCGTCCTGTATTTCCTGCGCAATCATGATTTTATTATGATATGTAGGCAACGTTTTAGAAGTATCATTTAATAATTCTTCATATAATTTTTCTCCTGGTCGTAAACCTACAATTTTAATCTTTATCTCCTTATCCGGAATAAATCCTGCAAGCTTAATCATTTTTTTTGCCAAATCAATTATTTTGACTGGTTTACCCATATCAAAAATATAAATTTCACCTCCATTACCCATTGCTCCAGCTTCTAACACCAATTGGCAAGCCTCTGGAATCGTCATAAAATAGCGAATGATATCTTGATGGGTTATCGTTACTGGACCACCTTCTGCTATTTGTTTCGTGAATAAAGGTACAACTGATCCATTTGATCCTAAAACATTTCCGAAACGAGTTGTAATAAACTTGGTTGCACCTTCAACATTTTCATTTTTATTTTTTAAAAATAACGATTGAACATATTTTTCAGCTATTCTTTTACTTGCCCCCATTACATTGCTAGGGTTAACAGCTTTATCTGTTGAAACCATAACAAATTTCTTAACGCGGTATTTACAAGATAAATCTGCCAGGTTTTTTGTCCCTTTAATATTGGTTAATATTGCCTGTGCAGGGTTTTCTTCCATTAAAGGAACGTGTTTGTAAGCAGCAGCATGAAAAACAACATGTGGATTATAGGTTTTAAATACTTTTTCCAAAGCTTTTTTACTTCTTACATCAGTAACTACCGCCACTATTTTTGCTTCAGAATTCATGTTGAATGTCTCTAAACATAAATTGTGAAGTGGTGTTTCGGCATGATCTAAAACAATAATCATTTTAGGGTTAAAACCAAGTACTTGTCTTACAATTTCACTTCCTATTGATCCTGCGGCACCGGTTATAAGAATTGTTTTATCCTTTAATTGTTTAGAAATTGATTTACTATCTAAAACAATTGGTTTTCTTTCTAATAAATCTTCAATTTGGATATTCTTTACCTTTTGCGAGATTTCCTTTTGATTTTCCCAATCAGAAATAAGAGGAACGGTATAAACTCTATAATTAAATTCCAAACATTGATCTACAATAATCAATTGTTCATCTTTAGTTAAACTTTTATCAGCAATGATCACACCCTCAGCGGCAACAGAACGCATCAACGCAGGTAGTTTCTTTCTTAAAATCAAAATAGGCAAATCTAACATTCTCTTAGATGCATTTTGATTGTTTTTATCTACAAATCCAACTATTTTAAATCGCGATGGTGTTTCGAATTTTAATGCATTTGCAACCGAAATTGCGTTAGCATCGGTTCCGTAAATTACGGTTCTGATTAACTTTGTACCTGCCTTCTCTGAAAAATATAGTTCAAAAGTTTGCTTTACTATTACACGATATAAAAACAAACCACAAAATGACAAAACCAAATTGATAAAAAGTGCGGTATTTAAAAAAGCTTTATGTCCTGTATATAGTTCAAAAACTAAATTGAAAAATAAAAAAAACACTAATACTGACATTTGTGAAAACAACAGTTTTATAGCATCTATATACGAAGAATGCCTAATGATTCCAGAATAGGTCCTAAATAACCAAAAGAAAAAAACATTAATAGTTATTAAGCTGCCAACAAAATAAAAATGATGTGATGTGATAATATAGCCCAATGCAGTTCCTTCAAACAGCATATAGGTAAATGAAAATGAAAAGATTAAAACTATTACATCCAATGCGACAATAATCCACCTAGGTAAATAACTAAGGTTATTGATGTTAGCCCTAAGATTTCTTGGCGAAAAGGTATTATATAATAAAGAGGCTATATTGGTTTGTTTGTCAGTATTCAATTTAATTGAGTTTAATTTTTTAAACTTCGTATTCCTTACAAAAGTACAAATTAATGGTTTTAAAAAGTTTATTCTTGGGTTTAATTAAAATCTAACTCCTTTTTTCTTTTGTTTTAAAAAATCTATTAGATAAGCTCCATAACCAGACTTCACTAATGGCAATGCTAATTCTTCTAGCTGACTGTCATTTATGAATCCCTGTCTCCATGCAATTTCTTCAATGCAGCCTACTTTTAGCCCTTGTCTTTCTTCAAGAACCTGAACAAATTGACCGGCCTGCATCAAGCTATTAAAAGTACCAGTGTCTAACCATGCAGTACCTCTACTCAATATACCAACTTTTAAAGCTTCTCTTTCAAGATATACTTTATTAACATCGGTAATCTCATATTCACCACGTGCACTTGGTTTAATATTTTTTGCAATTTCTACCACTGAATTGTCATAAAAATATAGTCCCGGAACCGCATAACTAGACTTTGGTTCTTCTGGCTTTTCTTCAATAGAAATGGCTTTGAAATTTTCATCAAACTCAACTACCCCATATCTTTCCGGATCTGACACATGGTAAGCAAAAACAACTCCCCCATTAGGGTTTGTATTGGATTTTAGTAACTCTTGCATATTAGAACCAAAAAATATATTATCTCCAAGTATCAAAGCCACATTATCGTTGCCTATAAATTCTTCTCCAATTACAAAAGCTTGTGCCAGACCATTTGGGATTGCCTGTTCAGCATAACTGAATTTACAGCCTAAAGTTGAACCATTACCCAATAATTTTTTAAAGTTTGGTAAGTCATGAGGTGTTGAAATAATCAATATTTCATTTATACCAGACATCATCAAAGTTGATAACGGATAATAAATCATTGGCTTATCATAAACCGGCATCATTTGCTTACTCATTGCAAGTGTTAAAGGATGTAAACGAGTACCAGAACCTCCGGCTAATATAATTCCTTTCATATATTTTAACTTTTTGATTTAGATTTTAAATTCATTTCCTTAATTGGATATAAAAGTTAAAATCTAAAAACTTATTTAAATAAACATCTTTTTTAAACTTTCTTTATAATATGGCACTTTTACAGCATAAACATTTTTGATTTTTTTCTTATCCAATAAAGAAAACTCAGGACGTTTTGCAGGAGTTGGATATGCTGCTGACGAAATCCCATCAACTTGACAACCATATCCACCAAATTCCTTTATAGTTAATGCAAATTCATGCCAGCTTATTTCTCCTTCATTTGAATAATTATAAATTCCGGGAATCCACTTTTGTGATTCAATAATATCTATCATGGCTTGAGCCAAATCTGCTGCATAAGTAGGAGATCCTATCTGGTCATTGACCACATTAATAACCTCACGTTCCTGCATTAACCGCTGCATAGTCTTAACAAAATTATTACCAAATTTACTATAAACCCAAGAAGTCCGAATAATAATAGAATTTGGATTTTCTTTTAAACATGAAATTTCGCCAGCTTTTTTACTTTCCCCATATACATTTATTGGATTTGTAATTGCTTCTTCATCTAAAGCAACTGAAGAAGATCCATCAAATACATAATCAGTTGATACATGAATTAATTTTGTACTGTTTTTAAAAGTATATTTTGCAATTAATTTTACTGCCAAATCATTAATCGCAAAAGCTAATTTTTTTTCTGTTTCAGCTTTATCAACTGCAGTATATGCACCGCAATTAAAAATTATATTTGGCTGAATTTCTTCCAATTGGATCTGAAGCAATTCTAAATTATCTAAGGTGATTTTAGTTCTATCTGCAAAAACCCATTCGTATTGAGGATAATTTGAAGACAAAACAAAAAATTCAGATCCTAATTGTCCGTTTGCTCCTGTTACTAAAATTTTATCCATTAAAACAGACTATTACAATTTTCAATAAAAGGGAGAATTTGGTCTTTCTCAGAAACTATTACATCTTCTGAATTCATTCCCCAATCAATATTTAATGATGGATCATCATACTTAATTCCACCTTCAGAAGCTTTATTGTAAAATTGATCGCATTTATACATTACTGATGCCACTTCACTAATAACCGAAAAACCATGAGCGAATCCTTGTGGAACCAATAATTGTTTTTTATTTTCTGCAGATAATAAGATACTGAATGATTTTCCGTAAGTTGGAGAATCTTTTCTTAGATCTACTGCTACGTCAATAATTTCTCCTTCTAAGACACGAATCAACTTAGTTTGTGCAAAAGGAGGATTTTGATAATGCAAACCTCTTAATGTACCTTTTTTAGAAAAAGACTGATTATCCTGAACAAATTCAATATTAATACCTAAATCTTCAAATTTAGTTTTACTGTATGATTCAAAAAAATAACCTCTTTCATCACCAAAAACCATTGGTTCAACAATTACTAAATCTTTTATAAAAGTTTCTTCGATTTTCATATTAATATTAATGCTTTATTATTTCTTTTTATTTAAAAAATGATTCTAATACCTCCCTAATTCTGGTTTTATCATCTTGAGTAATATTTGATCCTGAAGGCAAACACAAACCTTTTTCGAATAATCTTTCGGCTACCTTATCACCATAATAAGAATATTTTTTAAAAACGGGCTGCAAATGCATTGGTTTCCACAAAGGACGGGTTTCTATATTTGCCTCATCAAAAGCAAGTCTTAAACTTTCTCTATTTATTTTATTGTTTTTTGAGTCAATTACTATAGTATTTAACCAGTAATTCGAAAAGCATTCTTCATTTGAAGTCTCAAAAAGAGTAACACAGTCTTTATTTTGAAAAATTTCCTTATAGAATAAATGTATTTCTTGTCTAATTTTAATATTATCATCGAGAATTTTCATTTGTCCAAGTCCTATTCCTGCACAAATATTACTCATCCTGTAATTATAACCAATTTCACTATGCTGATAATGAAACGCTTTATCTTTTGACTGAGTAGCATAAAAAATTGCTCGTTCTTTTAATTCAAAGGAATTATTGATTAATATTCCTCCACTTGATGTTGTAATTATTTTATTTCCATTGAATGAAATAATTCCAAATTCTCCAAAAGTTCCGCACTTTTTACCTTTATAAATACTTCCAAGTGCTTCTGCACTATCTTCAATTATTGGAATTTGATAACGATCGGCAATTGCATGAATTTCATCTATTTTATATGGATTTCCATATAGATGCACTGCAATAATTGCTTTAGGCTTTTTCCCTTTTTTTATCCTGTCCTTAATAGCTATTTCAAGAAACTCCGGGCAAATATTCCATGTTTCAATTTCACTATCTACGAAAACAGGACTTGCTCCTTGGTATACAACAGGATTAACTGAAGCTGAAAAGGTCATACTTTGGCAAATTACTTCATCACCAGAGGTAATACCTAATAAAATTAATGCTAAATGAATTGCAGAAGTCCCAGAATTTAAAGCTGTCACAAATGATCCGTCAGCAAAATAGTCTTGCAAAACATTTTCAAAATCATCTACATTCGGACCGCCTGAAGTTATCCAGTTTGTGTCTAAAGCTTTCTGGATATATTTTTCTTCATAGCCACTCTTCTGTGGTAACGATAAAAAAATCCTTTTATTAATCATTTATTTCCCAATAATTAGCATCATATCTTACATCATCTTCACCAGCCTTTGACAAGGGTAAAGTTGAAAAAGAAATCAATTTTGAATCTTTTTCTAATGACTGAATTGCATTTGCATAACCTGCAGGAATATGAACTATTTTACTATCTGAAGCAAAAACAGTTATCGTTTCTATTGGTAAGTCTTTTGAAGGATTTTCCCAGTTGTCAATTTTTATGAAATGAATTTTAAAACTTCCTGTCAAACAATAAAAATTCTTAGCATCTAATTTATGCCCTTGCCAAGCTCGGATTGTATTTTCAGCAGAATTACTAACGATGTAAAACCTCTCAATATCTTTAAAGCTAAAATCATTTACATACGAAATTGTTCCACGATGATCTGAGAAACTTCCTCCTTGAATTATTTTCGGAATCATTTATTAAACTTTGAGTTGCTTTTTATTTATTAAATAAAATTTTATGCTGTATATCAAAACTAAAGGTGTAATCACAATTACAAACAATAAGAAATCTTCAATTTTATGATATAAAAAAATTACTACAACTGAAATTACAGTTTGCACAATTGCATAATACAATGAAACAAGCCGATGCTGTATTTTATACTCATTGCTTAAAATCTGATAAAAATGTAAACGATGTGCTTCAAAAATATTTTGTTTTAAGTACAAACGATGTACGATAGTGCAAACTGCATCAACTCCATAAACCGCTAAAAAAAGGAGCCAAATTAAAGAATTTGTTATTAAAACGAGTTTTAAGATCAAATAAATTATCCAGAAAGCAATTGCTAAACTACCAACGTCACCTGCAAAACATTTCGCTCTTTTTCTGTAATTAAAAAATAAAAAAACTAAGCTGGCAATCATTGCATACTTGATAAAACTACCATCGGTAAATAGTTGCACTTTTGTATTTACAAATAATAGTGACCCCATTACGATCAAGGTATAAAGACCTGTAATACCATTGATACCATCCATAAAATTATAGGCATTAATTAGTCCTATTGCCAGAACATATGCTGCTATAATTCCCCAAATTGGTACTAAAGTAAAAACTCCCAGATCGAAAAATATCAACGTGATGGCTAGAAAATGAATTGAAATTCGGATTTTATTTGATAAACTCTGAATATCATCCCAAAAACTTACCAAACTAACAAGTGTAATTCCGGTAAAGAAAAAATAATTATATTGAATATGCTGCAAAAAATAAATTAAAGAAGCAAACCAAAAAATAATGCCTCCTCCTCTTAAGGTTATTTCACTATGTGAACTTCTTAAATTAGGTTTATCTATAATATTAAAACGATCTGCTATTTTAAAATAAAGCAACATTAAGATCATTAAAAAAAAAGCTAGTACTGTATATTCCATTATTTGTTGATGAAACTTTTAATTGTTTTTTCCAGACCTTCCTGTGCAGTATTTGGAAGCTTTTCTATTCCTATTGCCGACTTTATCTTTTTATTCGAAACGCGATAATTTTCAGTTAATTTCTGAATAGTTTCTGAGTTTAACGGAAACTTTAGCAAATCACCCACTCTAGCAATACTATTTATAATGTTTTTTGGAATCGCGATTGCTCTATTTTTCTTTTTTAAAGTTGAAGAGATAATTTGAACAACCTCATTCGTAGACAAAAACTGATCATCTGCAAAATTATAAATACCTGAAGAAATCATTTTATTTTCAAGAATTTCCTTAATCATGAAATTAAGATTATCAATACTTAAAAAAGATCTTTCATTATGAAATGATGCCAAAGGATATGGAATACCTTTTTTTACTACATTGTATAACAAATTTAAATTTCCTTTATTCCCAGGACCATGAATCATACATGGCCTAATAATAAAAACTCTTTTTCCTGATGGAATATTTTTTGACAAAATATATTTTTCGGCTTGTAATTTAGATTGCCCGTAAGGAGATTGAGGATTTCCGTTTATATCTTCAAATAAAGTTTCCTGGACTTTATCAGCAATTGCCTTTACACTACTAAAATAAATAAAATCCTTTATCTCACTTTCTAAAAAGACATCAAATAGTTCTTTTGTTAATTCGGTATTTATTTTAAAATAGTCTGATGCATCACTTGTGTTTTTTGTGTCATGAGCTTTTCCTGCTAAGTGAATGATTGCGTCACCATTTATACTTTCTTTTTTATTGAAATTCCTAAGTGAAATTGGTTCAATTAAAAACGAAAAACCCGACAAATAACTGCATAGGTTTTTACCTACAAAACCTGACGCTCCTGATATAATTATTTTCATTTTAATTTTTCAATATTTCGAGAAGTCTGTCAATTAGCATTTCTCTTTCAAATTCATTTCTAAAATACTTCAAAGCATTTCTTTTCATTTCGTTTTTACTTTCTAGAGACAAATTATAAAACTTAATTACGTTAGCAGCAAATAAATCTGCATTTTCAGATGGTGACACAAATCCAGCATTTGATTCTTCTACTATTCTGGCTCCCTCCCCATCTAACGAAGCTAAAATTGGCTTTCCACAAGCTAAGTAAGATTGTAATTTTGAAGGAATCGTTAAAGAGAATATTCTGTCTTTTTTCAATGAGACGATTAAGGCATCTACGCATGAAAAGAAATAAGGCATGTTTTCAGCAGGAAAAGATCCTAGAAAATAAAAATTAGATTCTAAATCATTTCTCTTCACTTCATTAATATAATATTCTTTTTGACGCCCATCTCCCAAGAAAATCCAATTAACTTCAATTCCATTTTTTTTAACAATGTCCGCTGCTTTAATCAAAGTATCAATTCCTTGTGCTTCACCTAAGTTACCAGCAAACAAGAGTTTAAAACCTGTAGGCAATTTGGATTGATACTCAGTAACAGGATCTAATGGTCTATATAATTTTTCAGCAGAATTTGGATAATAAATTAGTTTTTCTGAAAAATTTCCCTGCCCGTTAATATAATTAGCAAAACCCTTTGATTGTACTAATACTTTTTCGGCCTTATAATATATTTTTTTAGTTATCCCATTAAAAAAATTAAGAACATATTTGTTTCTTATTCCTCCTGCAGCAGAAAGACTTTCCGGCCACAAATCCTGCACCCAAAAATAGTAAGGTATTTTCATCACTCGACTAGCTACTATTGCAGGGATACCCACAGTAACCGGAGATGGTTCATATACTAATATCTTATCAAATTTTTCTTTAATGGAAAAGATTTTTATACTTCCAAAGAAAACAAATGAAATATAATTTAACATTAATCGAATACTTCCGTTACCTCTGGAGAATATTTTAGATCTGTATATTTTAATTCCATTCCATTCTTCATCATTATTTTTCCAAAATGAATAATTCTCATGAAAAACACCTTTGGGATAGTTAGGAATAGCAGTCAGAATTGTTACTTCATGCCCTCTCTCTTTCAATCCTAAAGCTAAATCATTGATTTTAAAACCCTCTGGCCAAAAATATTGTGTTATAATTAATATTCTCATCAATTATAATCATAATTACCATTTTCTATCCAATTCTTTATCTCTAAAACCATTTCTTCATAAGTTGGCACGACATACTTAAAATCAGTTCTTAAACTAGACATACTTTTATCGACCTTGTATTTGGAATTTTCTTTTATGACCAAAGAATCATTTTTAAAAATATGATTAAAAATTTTTAACAAACTAAATTTATCAATTTTGCTTTCTCCCGCAACTACAATCAAACCTTTAATATCTTGTACAATTGCCTGATTAATAACTTTTGCTAACTCTATTGTCGTGATTCCTGACCAAAAAGCCTGTGAATATCCACTAATATCATTTTGCTGCTGCATAAACCAGTGAAACAAGCCAATTCCTTCCTTATTTAATTCTGGTCCTATTATAGAAGTTCGAATTGTTAAATCTTTTTCATTAATGATTTCTCCTAATGATTTAGACATAGCATAAAAACCTTCTCCGTCCTTGAAGTCTGCTTCTGTGTATCCGCCTTTTTTTCCTGAAAACACACAATCTGTACTAACACTAATAATTTTAGTTTTTGTGTTTTTCGTTAAAGCTTCTAAGAAATGAGGAAAATAACTATTAAACCAAATCGCTTTATGTGGATTATCCTCTGCATCTTTATTTAGAATTCCAATGCAATTAATAATTATATCAAAATCTCTATTAATAATTTTTTCTAACTCATCTGTATTGGCGACATCAAGATCAAAAATTTTATCTGTTGCCTTTATATTTCTGGCAATACCATAAACATCGTATGGTCCTAAATCAGGCAATGCTTTAAACAGAACATGCCCTGCCATTCCTTTTACCCCAATTATTAATACTTTTTTCATTTAAATAATTAATTATTTATCCCAAATCACCTTGTTTACTATTGGAGTATAGCTTTGAATAATTCTTACTATTCTCTCTGAAGTATTTTTTACCTGGTATTCAACAGGTAATTGTGAATTATTATCTATAGATAGTCCTTTAGTAATTTCAATTGAATTAATCATGCTTTCTTTGCTAATACCTCCTAGTACAATTGTTCCGGCATCTACTGCCTCAGGTCTTTCTGTGCTAGTTCTAATACTTACGGCCGGAAATCCCATCATAGCTGCCTCTTCACTAATAGTGCCACTGTCAGATAAAACGACATATGCATCTTGTTGCAGTTTAACATAATCAAAAAAACCTAAAGGAGGAACACTTTTGATTAGTGGATTGAAAACAATGTTTGAATTTTCAATTTTTTTTCGTGTTCTTGGATGTGTTGAAAAAATAATTGGCATCTTGTATTTTTCTGCCACTGTATTTAAAGAATCAACTAAAATTTCAAAATTATCTTTCAGATCAATATTTTCTTCTCTATGGGCACTTACAACAATATATTTGTCTTTATTTAAATTCAATCTTGAAACAACATCCGAATTTTGAATTTTGTCAGAGTACTTATTCAAAACCTCATATAAAGGAGAACCTGTTACAAAAACATGATCTTTACGAAATCCTTCACTCAGCAAATATCTTCTGCTGTGTTCTGTATATGTAAGATTAATATCAGAGATATGATCAGAAATTTTTCTATTTATTTCTTCAGGAACATTTTGATCAAAACATCGGTTACCAGCTTCCATATGAAAAATTGGGATTTTTAATCTCTTAGCTGCAATCGTACTTAAAACACTATTTGTATCACCGAGAACAAGCAAAGCATCTGGTTTTTCACTTGCAAGAATTTCATAAGATTTTGAAATCACATTGCCAATTGTTTCGCCCAAATGACTTCCAGCAACATTCAAGAAAAAATTAGGTTTACGAAGATTTAAATCTTCAAAAAAAATCTCATTTAATTCATAATCATAATTCTGTCCGGTATGGATTACGATATGTTCAAAATATTTATCACACAATTTGATACATTCCGCCAATCTAATAATTTCAGGGCGAGTTCCGATTATGGTTGCTAATTTTATTTTTTTCATAATTTTTTCTTTTCTTTAACTTGCTGAAACAAAAACTTCCTCTCCAAAAATTTCTTTACGAATTAAAGGTAATTTTGAAAGTAGAACCTTCATTCCTTCAACTCCTAACTGTTCTGTATTATGAGAATGATAATCTTCTGCTGTTGCAATATTCTCTTCACCTTCAGAAAAATATTGAGCATAATTCAAATCTCGATTATCAGCAGGAATACGATAAAAATCACCCATATCTTCCGCTTTTACCATTTCTTCACGAGTACACAAAGTTTCATATAATTTTTCTCCATGACGTGTACCAATAATCTTAATATCACTGTTGGTATTACACATTTCTTTTAGAGCCTGAGCTAAATCACCTATAGTTCCTGCCGGAGCTTTGTTTACAAATAAATCACCTGGATTTCCATTTTCAAAGGCAAATAATACTAATTCAACCGCCTCATCTAATGACATTAAGAAACGTGTCATTTTGGGATCAGTAATCGTAATTGGATTACCTTCCTTAATTTGTTTTAAAAACAAAGGAATAACTGAACCTCGTGAAGCCATTACGTTTCCATAACGAGTTAAACATACAGTCGTGTCGCTTAAATTTCTTGATGCTGCTACTGCAACTTTTTCCATAAGGGCTTTAGAAATACCCATAGCATTAATGGGATAGGCAGCTTTATCTGTACTTAAACAAATTACTTTTTTAACTTTATTGACTCCTGCAGCATCAATAACATTCTGAGTACCAAAAACATTTGTTTTAGTAGCTTCTAGCGGGAAAAACTCGCAAGAAGGCACTTGCTTTAATGCTGCTGCATGAAATACATAATCAACTCCTCTCATGGCACGTTCTACACTATTGTAATCCCGAACATCCCCAATATAAAATTTTAGTTTGTCATTTTTTAATTGATTACGCATATCATCCTGTTTTTTCTCATCGCGAGAAAAAATTCGAATTTCACTAAAATGATCCGTTTGCAAAAAACGGTTAAGAACAGCATGGCCAAAAGAACCAGTACCTCCAGTTATCAGAAGAGTTTTATTTTTTATTAACTGCATTTTCTTTATTTTAATAGATCAATAACTTGATCAATGTTATTATATATCTTTGGTAAACTGGGCCTTAACTTAATTTTATTTAAACTATTCACAAAAGCATTATAAATACTATTCTCACTATATGGGTCAAAAACAATTGTTGGTTCGCAAACTTTATAAGTATAAGACAGATCAGCTCCTATTATCATACAATTACAATCAATTGCTTCAATTAGTCCTAAACCAAAGCTTTCTGATAGTGAAGGGAAAATTAAAAATTCACTAGATAAATATTTTTCTTGTAAAGCTGATCTATCAACATAACCTAAATTTTCTATTGGATATCCTTGTTCAGTTTTAGTTTTTATAAGATCTAATACTTCTGGATAGTCCTTATTTACAGTAAGAATTAATTTTCCTGTTTCATACTCATTATAAAAAAGACAAAAAGCACTGATTAAATTTTTATGATTTTTATGAGGAGCTGCATTGCTTACATATATATAAGTATTCTTTTCTCTTGGAATATTTAAATCCTGTTGCTCGAACTGAGGATAAAAAGGCAAAATATTAATTGATTCATAATCGAGGTGAAACTTTGATTTTAATTTTTCTTTAATTAAATCAGACTGAACCAGCCAAAAATCAGTGTTTTTTGCAATCCTTTTAAGAATGATAATTTTTAATCTAAATTTGATCTGTTGCACATAAGTGAACTCTTTAGGTATACTTAAATATATCATTTGATGAAAATAAGTAAAAACCACAGCTTCTAATCTAATATTTGGAGGTAAATTCCCAAAGCATAAAACCTTGGAGAATTTGCTTTTATTGTGAGTGTAAAAAAAATATCTTTTTAGAAAATCCCCTTTTAAATAGGTTACATTATTTGGATTTATTTGAGGATAATCCCCTTTAGTTCGATCATCTAGCAGAAAATATATGTCTGTTTTAGAATCATTCAATTTCAAAATTAAATAATCTAATAAAATTTTTCCTCCGCCATTATTAATATAGAGTGCGTCTATTAAAACCATTTTATAGAATAAATTTTAATTTTTATTAGTGCATTTCCCTAACATAATCTGTATTATAAAATAATCCTTTATAAGGATTAAATAAGTCTGGATATGTTGAGATCGACTGAAACAAAAATAAAATTGATATTAAAAATAAAACAAAAAGAACATAAGCTTTATCTACTCTTTTAGCTAAAACTAAAAACTGACATGAAATTAAAAAAGATTCCATAACATTAAAATATAACGCTCCCCTACTAATCAGTACTAAAAGTGAGCCTGCAAAAAGAAAATAAATTGCTAGTCCAAAAACATAACCGTTATATAAAACTTTATAATAAGAGAGTTTTTTAGTCAGAAAGGAATAATTATAAGAGAAAATGGTAATAAACATAAACCGTTTCATTAAACCAATTATGGTAAACCCAGCGTCAGCTGCTGAATCGCTGGCTCCCTCAGTGTAAGCAACCGTTTTTGAGGCTGCAAGTTCACCAAATATTCCACCAAATTTTGAAAACAAAAGAAATGGTAAACTTGTTTTTCCAATAATAAACGAAATAATTAAAGCTAAAATAACCGTAGAAATTTTAAAATTTCGATTTAGAAAATAATAAATTCCAAATAAAAATGCAGTGGTATGAAAAAGTGAAGCTATTATAACAGTACCAAAAAACTTAATTGGTTTTCTTTCAAGCACAAAATCTAATGAACATAAACAGATGACTATTGCCAATAACTGTCGATTAGAACCGACAATACCAAGATTAGTCGCATAGAAATACATAATAGTTATAAAACAATATGGGCTATATTTTTTTGAAGTTCTAAAAACAATAAAATAAAATACAATAGCGTGTATGAACAAAAACATTGCATAATTATCAAATATTTTTTTTATCAAAAAAACAAAAGTCCCATAACCAATTTCAAAACCGGTCAAACTATTTAATAAAACAATATTAAAATTATCTGTCGTTTCGAAATTCTCTAAGTATGCTTTCCAGTCAGTCCCAGTTTCCCATCTTAATCCTATTTGAATTGAAATTATTACATAAATAAAAAAGATTAAACTATTCCTTTCTAGATCAGTTAATTTCAATCTTAAGTCAATAAAACCAAAAACAAAAATGAGTAATACTGTTATTATATAAACTTCCATTAAAGCAGATTCTTATACAATTCATTCATTTTTGACAAAACTATTCGGTTTGAAAAAAAATTATTATAGTACATTTCATATTGATACTCTTTTAATTTCTTAAAATCAAAAAGTCTCGAAATAATACTTTCAATATTGTTCTCAAAAAGAAAATCACCCGAAATAATGACTTCTGGGATTGCACAAACATTAGAAGCTATTACAGGTTTATTAAATAAATAACCCTCAATTATGGGTAAGCCAAATCCTTCTCCGTAGGAAGCTGAAACTAATACTAAATCACAATTTTTGTAATAATAAATTAAATCCTCATCTGAAACATATCCCAAAAGATTGATATTATCAAGCCCGAGATTCGTTATTTGTTCCTTGTAAAAGTTTAACAAAGGACCTTTTCCTGCAATAAAGAATTCAATTTTTTCACCTTTCAATTTTCCAGCAACATCAATAATCAAATTTATTAATGCCCTTTCTTCTATGCTTCTAACGGTAAAAATCTTTAAATAGCTATCATTAAACTTTTTTAATTTTTGATTTTCATTTTCAAATACAGGATCAAAACCTTCAAAATGAGAAGTATTAGGAATAATTTTATAATTTTTATTTCCTTTATACAAACTCATTTTCTTTGTATAATTTGAAATAAAGTGTACAAAGTTTGTTCTTGTATAAAGTATTTTTTCTAAAAGCCAGAATATATTATTCAATTTGTGCTTCGTAACTTTTGTCAAATAATATAAGGAATCATGTACTGTAAACAAATTACTTTGATATATAGACATGATACTCATCAATGGATTGTGTGAATGAATAAACAGTTTCTTTTTCTTTCTTTTTAGCCTAAAAAGAATTGCATTCAATGCTAGAAACCAAAAAAAATTTTTCTTGACTCCTATACAAATTAAATTTTCATATCTGTAAGTATAGCTTTTAATATCCCAGTGTAAATAATAATTCACATCAAAAGGACTTGCCTTAGATTGAAAATGAATCACATTCTCTACTCCACGCTTGTGGGAAAGCATGTTATTGTATCCCATAAAGATTAAACCGCAGTTTTTCTCCATTATAAAACTTCTAACATTTGGTTTATCCTGTGTTCATAAGTATGATTCTCAGAAAAATGATTATGTTGCTGCAAAGCTAATTTGTGTCTAAGATCCGGTTTATCTAAATAATAATTTATTAAATCTGTTGCTTCTCCAATATTTTTATATGTAAATTCTTCAATTGGGATTGCAGAATATTCTCTTAAAACAGGTTTAAAATCACATATTTGAAATCCACCAATTCCTGAAATTTCAAAAAATTTAACATTAGCAGATTCTATTTCACCATAATGGAAGTTATTGAAAATAATTTTGGAGCCATATAAAATTTCTGCTTTTCTATCACCTGTAATAAATTCATTTCTGAAATTATCTTCGATTTCAATTTTACCAAAACGTCTGTCCGGTGTGCCGAATAAAGAGATATTTACACCAGCCTTTATTAGCTGCCCAATCATATTAGCCCTATAAGGATACATTGTACCAAATGCCACTACGTCGATCCCTATCTTTTTTTCTTGTTCTACTCTATCAGCATTTGGCATTTTATGTATACGCTTATTAAAAGCTTCAGGTAAATAAAATGTATTTAATCCCATTTTATTTTTCATAAAATCAACCATATAGTGATCCTTGGTAAAATAAGTATCATAAGGCGAGGCAAATATTTGCTGGTATTCTAAAGTTGTTAATTGATCAGGATTAATATGAACAACTTTTATATTTGGCAATGCCTGCTTTATTAACTTAATACAAATAGGATGTGTAAATCGATAGGTACAAATTATTAATTCTGGCTCAGTTTCAATAATTTTTTTTGCGACTTTACGAAACACATACTCATCATATCTTTTTATGAATTTGGTCGCAAAATAATTATACTTATATGGGATTGAGACAACATCACTTATATCAATATGTGTTACATCATGACCTAAGAATTTAAAAGAATCATTTAAATGATATTCTAAACTATCAAAATCCTTGCTTCCAAAAAGAGTTATTTTCATTTTAAATTTCTTTAATATGTCTTTTTTATTTTTTTTAAATATTCTCTATTCTCTCCGAAAGAGTATTTATTATTTAAAAGATTTAAACACAAAACGAAAAAATCAATTATTGCATAGATTCTAAAATTTCTTTTATCATTCATTTTTAAATAAATATTTCTACTGGTGTGCGCTATAATTCTTTTTCTATTAGAATACTTTTCTATAACTTTTCCACTTCCATCCTCAAAATGAATGATTTTAGTTTGTGTCAAAATATAATTTCTTTTCCCACTGTTATAAATTCTCTTTTGTAAATCAGATTCTTCATAATACATAAAAAATTCATTAGAGAAACCACTCATTTCATCAAATAATTGTTTACGAACTAGCATATCAGCGCCAATTACATAATCTATAGCAAAAAATTCATCCGATAAATTATATTCTATTTTTTGAGGTGGGGAAATAAACCATTTAAGAACAGGAAGTTTTCGCAAATTGACCTTATTTTCTTCTTTGCATGTTGGGAAATGACCTCCAAAGCCATTTAACACATGTTTTTCATCAACCAAAATAGCGCCTAAAACGCCAATGTTTAATTTTTCGTCTTGTTTGTCAAAAAAATTTACTAAAATGTTTATTGAGTCTTCAAACAAAACAGTGTCTGAGTTTAAAAAAAATAAAAAATCTCCTTTGGCATATTTAGCCCCTAAGTTATTAGCTCTTCCAAATCCTAGATTAATTTCAGATTCTATGAGTACAACGTCTGGAAAATTAGATTTAATATATTCTTGCGAAAAATCACCAGATGCATTATCAACAACGATAATTTCGAACGCTATATTTTTTGTATGTTGGTAAATTGAATTTATGCAATTAGCTAATAAATCTTTTGTGTTATAATTAACTATTATTATTGATACAGTCATACGAACTTATTTCCTTTTTTATTCAGCATATTAATATCTTCTTTACTTTTAATAACCGAATAAAAATCATTTATATTTTCAATTATAAAATCATCTGTAAAATCAGAAAGCTCACTTTTTTCTAATTCTTCTATAATTTCTTTATCAAATCTGTATCTTACAATTTTTGCCGGATTACCGGCAACAATAGAATATGGGGGAACGCTTTTTGTTACTACTGAATTTGCTCCTATAATTGCTCCTCTCCCAATCGTGACACCTGATAAAATAGTTGCCCCAAAACATATCCAAACTTCATCACTTATATTTATAGGACCATTTGAGAAAGAGTCTTGATAAGAAATGTTTAAAATAAAGCTTTTTAACGGATAGGTAGTAAATGTATTTATGTTATGGTTTCCTCCTAAAATAAAATTCACATTATTCGCTATAGACACATAATTTCCAATAACAAGTTTTTCATTAATCCCACCAGAGTAAGAATACACATTTAATTCTCCGTAACTTCTATTACCGACACTAACACATTCTAAAGGAAAAACTTTTCCAACAGAAGTGAAGTTATGAGTATTGTTTTGTCTCCACGAAACTTGAAATCTAATCAAGTTAAACTCCTGTTGGTACTTTATAAAAAAATACTTTATAATTTTTAGAAATTGCAATATTAATTTCATCTTTATAACAATAGAAAAATTTCTACTCTATATTTTTTAATTAGAACCCGTTTTATAAGGAAATTTGCTGTAATAATAAAGTCCTAAAACCCTTTTTATTACTTTTAATTTAATTTTGAAACTTGGAAGACTTTTAAATGTTTTGAAGTATGTTAATATTACAGTTTTTGTAAGTTCTGGGTTAAACCCCGAAGTGTTATTAGAATGTATTCTATATTTACAGACTTTTTTATCAAAAAAAATAATTTTATTTAAACATGCAGATTTAATATAGAAATATAAATCTTCGGCTTTCAAATTTTCCGGATATTTTCCTATTGTATTATAAATTTCTTTATTAATAAATACTACAGGTCCTGAAATGGCAAAATTAAAAATCACCTCATTAATTATCCCTTCTTCCGAAGTATAATTGTTTTTATTTGAGTTATGAAAATCTGTCATCATACTTTCATAAATAATATTTCCATCAGAATCTACAACAGTAGCATCACTAATAATTACCATTTTGGACTTATTAGTTTCTAAAATATTAACCCTTTCTTCTATTGTATTATTTATTAACATATCATCACTAGCAAGAGGTATAATATATTTGCCGTTCGCTAAACTTATAAGTTCATTGAGAGTCGCCGTAAATCCAACATTTTTTCTATGCTTAAATATAATCGGGGTATTGTCTCCAGAATTTTCTTTTATCCAACTTTGAATAAACTGAACACTATTATCCTTTGATCCATCATCAATAATGACAATCTCTTTGTTTACATACGTGTCATCCAAAATACTTGATAATGCAAGGGTCACATATTTTTCGTGATTATAGCATGGCACGACAATTGAGACTAATGGTTTTTCTTTGACATTATCATTTTTCATTTGAAGCCCTATTTTTTTAATCTATTTTCTAAAAAATTATTTATGGTGTTTTTAATACCTAAACGTTTATCTAATTGGCTATAAGAATACCAAATGGAAATTCCTATAAAAATAATCCCTATAAGATATGTATAAGGCTTATCTAATGTTCTGACTGTAATAAAACAACCTAATGCCAGAGAAAACTGAATTACAAAGATTTGTATAAATGACGAATCGAAAGAAAATTGATATTTAATTTTGCTCAATAAAAAAATTTGTCCAAAATAAATTAAATACCCAATAAAAAAGGAAATTCCAAGTCCGGTCAACCCCCATAAATAATATCCAAGCATATCTAAAAGCAACATATATAAATTCCCAAACAAGTCATTCCAAAAGAAAATTTTAGAAGATCCTTTTGCTAACAAAATAAATCCAATTGTCCAGGCTCCTGCTTTAAAAAAGATTGCCAGGGCCAGCCATAAAACCATATTTTCAATTTCAACAAATTTATTTGAATAAAGAATGATGATTATAAATTTAATAAAAACAAGAAATATCATTATAATTGGTCCCAGGATTAATATTGAAATTTCTCCCTGCTGGTTAATTGTCTCTTTACACAATTCATTAGAATGGGCTACTCCTGAAAGACGTGGAAAGTAATCAGTTGCCATAGCGGTGAAAATTAATCCAACATAAGTGTTGATAATTGAAAATCCGGCCGTAAAAAGCCCAACTTGTTCTACACCTCCGTCACTATTGATGAAAATTTGAATAACATAAGCATTTGCACTAACTAATAAACCACTCAAACTAATCATGAAGCCCATCTTAATCATTTGCCTTCCTTCAGTAACAAAGTCATTTCTAGATATTGCTATCGATTTAATATTTACTTTATTAGAAAAATACCAGGAAATTAAAAAAGATACAAATGACGCAATTACCATTGCGGGCACAATTCCATCTAATCCAAGCCAGTAATATAGAGGAACGGTAACTATTAAGCCCAAAATGCTTCCTGACAAGCTCGCTTTGGCCAGAAAACTTATTTTCTGCATTCCCTGCAAAACTACAAGTTGTCCAATATTAAGCTGATTGAAAAGAAGAGTAATTGAAACTAGAATAAAAGGCCAGATGTAATCACTGTTTTTAAAAGTAATTTGGCTTAACCAAGGTGAAAGAACAATAACAATTATAGTACCTAGTAAACCCGTAACCCAAACCCATCTTTTTAAAACACCAATAACAATTGAGATTCGAGTTTCATTTTCAGTACTTTTTGCTGCCGACACATCTCTTACAGCACTAGTTCCCAGACCAAAATTTGTTAATCCGCCTATCAAATTAGTAGTCGAAGTAAGTAGACCAACAACACCCATGCCAGCCGATCCAATAAATAGGGCTACAAATTTAGATCTTAAAATAGAAATCAAGATAGTAAAAATCTGTACCCCACCAAATATAGAAGTTGCCTTCATAATGTTACGATAAGACGATTGCTTTTCGCTCATTATATTGACTTTATTATTTTAGCTGGTACACCACCAATAATGACGTTTGCAGGAAATTTGCCTGAGACCACCGCACCAGTCGCTACAATACTATTATCACCAATTTCGGTATTTTTTAAAATAATTACATTATTTCCTAACCAAGCATTACGTCCAATAATTACCGTTCCAATTTCTCCTAATTCTTTTCTTTTATCGGGTTCAATACAATGTGCTTCGTGATCCATGATTGTAACGTAATGGCCAATTAATGTATCATCTCCAATCTCAATATAATTTGCAGAACACAACATTATATTATTGTTTGTTGAGACATTATTTCCAATTTTAATTCTAGAACTTTTATAGCGAGATTGTAATTCAATAGTTCCTGATTTGTGAAAACCTCCAAGTTTGTATCCAAAAGAACAATCTTTTCCAATTTCAACAATACCTTCTCCGGCACAAATTAGTAGTTGTCGGACCAATGGAATATTTTTGTAGCTAATTTTTTTTGTGAAAAATTTTATTGCATTAGGTAAAAAAAAGTAGAAGATTGTTTTGTAGGTAAAGGAAAAAAAGCCAGTAATCCTTTTATAAAAATTGTAAATAAATCTAAGCATTATAGTTATTCAAAACTTCAACAATTTTTTCAACTTCCGTAGAATCCATAACGGGGCTTATCGGCAAACTCAATACTTCACGATGAATTTTTTCTGTTACAGGAAGTGACAAGGAATTCATAAAAGAATAACACTCTTGTTTATGAGGAGGGATTGGATAATGTACTAAAGTCTGGATCTCATTATCAACAAGATATGATTGAAGTTTATCACGATTATCCGTGCGAATAACAAAAACGTGCCAAACATTTTCGTCAATTTCGCTAATATTAGGCAAAATTATATTATTGTTTTTTATATTATTAAGGTAATAATAAGCAATCTCCTGACGGCGACTTGTTTCAGTAGCCAAATAACGAAGTTTTACACTTAAAAAAGCCGCTTGTATTTCATCCATACGGCTATTCAATCCTTGATATTTATTTATATATTTTTGAGCAGATCCGTAATTCGCTAAAGCTCGAATTACTTTTGCCAATTCGTTATCTTTTGTACTTACTGCGCCAGAATCACCAAGTGCTCCTAAATTTTTTCCAGGATAAAAACTAAATCCTGCTGCATCTCCAAGATTACCAGTTTTTATATTGTTCCAATTCGCTCCAATAGCCTGTGCATTATCTTCAATTATTTTTAAATTGTATTTTTTTGCCAACAATTGAAGTTGTTCATCCCAACACACTCTACCATATAAATGAACTACCATAATAGCTTTTGTCTTAGATGTAATTTTTTCTTCAATTAAATTAAAATCTAAGTTATACGTCATTAAATCAGGCTCTACTAAAACAGGAATTAAATTGTTATCTGTAATTGCAAGTATAGACGCTATATAAGTATTTGCAGGAACAATAATTTCGTCTCCTTCCTGCATTAATCCCAATTCAATATACCCTTTTAAAATAAGTCTTAAGGCATCTAATCCATTCGCAACAGCAATTACATTTCCACCTTCTTGAAAATTTTTTAAATTTTCTTCAAATTCATTTACTTGTTTTCCCAGTAAATACCAGCCACTATCTATTACTTCAGCAGCTACCTTTTTTAGTTCTTCTGCGTATTGATTGTTTATTTTTTGTAAATCTAAAAACTTAATCATTTTTTATTATTATAAATTACTAAGGCTCCCCATGAATAACCAACACCAAAACCTGCTAATAAAATTTTCTCGTCATTCGCTGAAATATCCATTCTATTTTTTAATGCTATAGGAATCGTGGAAGAAACTGTATTTCCAAAATCTTCCATATCAATAAGAAATTTTTCCTTAGGGATATCAATTTTCTTTCTTAAATAATCAAGCATAAAAGTATTAGCCTGATGAAATATAAATTGACTTATAGTATCAATACTCTCTTTATTTTTATCTAAGTTTTCTTTTATTAAATTCGGAACTGCTTTAGCCGTAAAATTAAATATTTCGGGACCGTTCATGTATAAAGTATTTTCATTTGGCTCCTTGTTTTCTAATGTTTTAGCATTTTTCATTGCACCGTTTCTTACAATTAGATTTTGATACCCACTTCCATCACTTCCTAAAGAAAACTCACCTAATCTATATGCTCCATCACCCGAGATTAAAGTCGCAGATGCAGCATCACCAAATATACTTCTATTTCCCTTGTCTAAATTATGAATATGTTTTGAATAAGTTTCTGCAGTCACTAATACAACATTCTTTGCTATTCCGGCAACGACCAATCCTTTTGCTAATGACAAACCATAAATATAACCTGAACAGCCTTGATTAATATCAATTGCAGCACAGTTAGTCGATAATCCTACTTTATCCTGAACTATACATGCGGTAGTTGGTAAAAAATAATCCGGTGATTGTGTACATACAATTAAATAATCTATGATAGATTTATCAATATTATGTTCAATACAAAGAGTATTTATAGCTTCAACAGCTATGTCTGAGGTAAATTGATCCTTACCTGTAATACTCCTGCTTTTTACACCTATTTTCTGTATTATTTTTTCACTATCCCATTCAGGAAACTGATTCGCAATTTCATCATTGGATAATTTATTTAGAGGTAAATAATAAGAAATATATTTTATAAAGGCTTCCATTATTTATTCTCTTGAATAAATTGATAGAAATCTTTAATTGATTTAAAATTTGAAATAACTTTCACATCAACTTTTAAATCATATTCATCTTCAACCATCATTTGTATAGTAATAGCTGTAAGTGAGTCCCAAAAATCAGAATTAACATAATCGAAATCAGGAGACAATTCAACGTTTACATCTTCTAATTGTTTTCTAAAATTCTCAATAAATTCTTCCATAAGTAACTTTTTTAAGTTAAAATATTTTTTCAAATTTGGTTTTGTTTGCTAAGAAATTCGCTTTAGTCAAAACAAAATAATAATTCAAATCATCTTCATCTATCAATGAAGGCTGAAATTTTTTATGATAATTAATAACTGATTTGTTTTCTTTACGCACTTCAAAATTTAGCTTTTCATACCCAAGAGTAGTAAATACAAATTCCTTTAATATCACATCAACTTTAATAATATTTATTGGAATATCATATAATGGCTTTGAAACGAAACTCCCAATTTCTATACTATCCTTTTTTTTATTATATATTCTGTAGGTGGCAAAATCAACATTATTTTCATCAACCGCTACAAAATAATATTCATCTCCATTTTGTTCACGTTTCTTGTATTCTAAAATCCAAGCTTTTTGTTTTTCAACATCTTGAACAGTTGAACTGATAAATCTGGATTTAGAACTATCCGTTCGCAAAGCAATTATAAAATCAGCATCAGATTCTTCGACCAATCTTAACGTTATATTAAAATTAATTATTGGTTTCAAAAGTCTTTATATTTTAAGTATTCATCATAATCTCTTATATAATCATCTTCATTAAATTCATGAGAAGCTAAAACAAGACAGATTGAACCACTGGAGAAATTAATTTCCGAAGCCCAAATTCCAGGTGGAATATGCAATCCCAAATCTGGTCTGTTTAACAAAACCTGCCTTTTTGTAATTCCATCATCTAAAAGAACTTCAAAGCTACCACTGGCAGCTACTAAAAATTGATGACAATCTTTATGCGCATGTGCTCCTCTAGATTCACCTCCAGGGATGTCATACAAATAAAATATTCTTTTTACTGCAAAAGGGATTTCAATATTATTATTAATCGAAGTAATATGCCCATTTCGATCCCCAATTTGATTCAAATGCAAAAGATTACACTCGAAAACACTAATATTATTAATCATTTAGCACTTTTTTTAAATCTTCAAAATTCCTTATATAATCTTCTTTCGAAAAAATTCTACTTGAAATATGCAGAGCAAGTGCATTTGTTGAAAAATTCTCAATATGTCTCCATGTTTTTGCTGGTAAATAAAGTCCATAATAGCTCCTATTTAAAGAAAAAACTTCGTTACTACCATCTTCTTTAGTAATTACTACATCAAAACTGCCACTCAAGGCTATCAAAATCTCTTCTTGCTCAAAGTAAGCATGCCCTCCCCTAATTTCTCCCCCCGGTACATCATAAGTCCAAAAGGTTCTTTGAATATTAAACGGAATTTGATTGGGATGCTGCAAGAAAGTAAGATTACCCCTTGGATCTTGTATTTTAGGGAAATTGATGATTTTAGGTTTCATACTGATTAAAAACTAATAATATTTTAATTTATATTGTTTAATTAACATTTTCAAAATTAAAAATGCAACCATTAAAAACCCTGCTATAAATCCTCCATATAATATTCCTTTTGCTTTGCCAAAACGTTCTTTTGCTAAAGGTAGTATTGGTTTATCAATTACTTGTATTAATGGTGTTTCCCGTCTTAAGGTTACTTTTGCCAACTCTGATTGTTTTACAAGCTCAGTTAGTATAGCAGTATTGGCTTGCACATCTACTTGCCTTCGGGCTGATGGAGCCCGGCGTATGTTCATTGCAGGATTTAAATTAAAGGTATTATCGTTTGCAGCTGCAACTCCAGTAATTGCTCCATTCAGTTGCCCCCTAATAGAATCGACCTGGCGTTCTAAAACAGCCATATTCATTCTTGCTTTTTTACTTTTTGTATCAATATAAAAATCAGAAACTTGTTTTGCTAGTGCCTCACAAAAATATTTTGCAAATAACTCATCTGAAGAAGAAACATCTATATTGATAATTGCAATTTTTTTATCTTTTTGACCAACAACTAGTCCTCCCTGTGATAAATTTTGGTACATTATTCCTAATATACTATCTTGTACACGAGTAAATTTATTTCGATCTGCATTTGGTAAAAATTGAATTGAAGCAAATTTTGGATTATATTTCCATTTTTCTCTCCACTCTATATTCTGAATATACATTTCAGCTAGGGAAATAATTTTCCCATTAAACTTAACAGGAGTTAATAACGTTTTTTCTACCATAGATCTTGACTTGAATAATTCTGTCAAATTAGACCCTGTAAATATTCCGCCACCAGTTCCTCCTAAATCCAAACCAAAAGAACTTGCTAAGCCCAAAGCTCCACCTAATCCGCCACCAGAAGATTTATCATCTTCTAAGGCAAATGACAATGTTGCTTTATAAACTGGTTTTTGAGTAATAGAATATATTACCCCTATTATTGCACCAATAACTCCGGCTAAAACAATAATTTTCCATTTTGAAAACAAATAATCAGACCACTCTTTTATTTTAACTATTAATTCTTTTAAAGAAATTTCATCGTTTACAATAACTTTATTATTCTCCATCAAAAATTATTTAAAAGCTGTAACTATTAATAATGCTAAACTTGTTAGCACACTACCTATACTAACCCATTCTCCAGTACTCATTTTTTTACTTTCAGGCTTTTCGGGTACAACTATCTGTGAGTCCGGTTCAACTTTTGGGTATGATCTGAAAAACAAAAATGAACCTGTCACTGATGCCTTGCCATTAGGATAAATTATATATGCCTTTTTCTTCCAACCTTTATTATCTACTCCACCAACAGCATTTAAATAGTATTTAAATCCTTTTCCTTCTCTATAAGGAATTTCAGATGTTAACAATACATTTCCTGTAACTTTTACCCCTTCATTATAAACAGCTACTTCAATCTCGTCACCTGGAAAAAGTGTAACATTAGAATAATGGTTCTTGTCCTTTACAATTTTTTCCCAATTAACTGGTATGGTAGCAAATTTTAAATCTTCCTTTAATTTCTTAGTTAATTTTTCTTTTAAAGTATCGTTTTTAGACAAATTCAGATCGATACTCTCAATTTTTTCAATTTGTTCTGCTTTAATAGGTCTTTTAATTTTCATACCATCCAAATTTGCAATTGATGTTAATCCACCAGCTCTCATTACAACATTATAGACTGTCTCTTTTTTATTAGCCAAAACATATTTCCCTGGATATGCAACAGCTCCACTTACAATAACCATTTGAGGTTTTTCATAAACTGCCATTTTTCTAATATTAATAACATCGAAAGGTTTCAGAACAAAATTCTTAATCTGCTCGTTATTATCTGCAGTAATCTCAAGCTCAACTAATTCAACACGTTTAGGGTCTGCATCGTCAATAACATCTGATTTTACCATTCTTGCAATTTCAACTCTTTTTGATGCTGAACCTGTTAAACCTCCAACCTGAACTACTAGATCATTTAAAGTTAAATTTTCAAAATATTCATATTCTCCTGGATTTTTCACTTCACCATCAATGGTTACTTTATATTCTTCTCTAAAATCCAAAATGGAATAAACGGTAACAATATCTTCTCTTTTTAATTCTATATCTGCATTTAAATCTCCAGATAATGCTGCAGCCAAATCTACGTTTACAATTTCAGTAGTTAAATCTGTTTTTAAGCGAATAATTCTTGCGCGTTTACTATAAGCATCTTCTTTAAGCCCTTCTGCTCTGGTTACAAGATCTGAAATTCGCATTCCTTCATTATAAGAATAATAGTCAGGTCTGAAAACAGCTCCTTCAATTTTAATTCGATTTGCAAAGCGGTTTAGGATTTTCGTAATTTTAAATACATCTCCAGATTGTGGAATATAACTATTAAAATCACTTTCATTTATGTCATGAACCTTAAATTCCTTTCCTGTTTTTTGCACAACATTTACAGAAGCAGTATAAGCAAATTCATTAAATCCTGAAGCAAAATTTAATAAATCGGAGAAAGTTTCACCTTTTTTCATTTCAAAAATACCAGGTCTTTTTACTTCTCCTTCGACAGTAACTCGTTGGCTATAAGCTGGAATTCTAATTACATCATTATCTTTTAAACTAACATTGTCTGATTGATCGCCCTTTACCAAAAATCTATAAATATCAATGTTTCTATAGACCTTATTATTTCTAATTAATTCAATATTTCTATAACTTCCGTTTTTACCCGGACCGCCGGCAAGATGCAAAGCATTGTAAACTGTGGCTAAAGAAGAAATGGAATAATTACCTGGTTGTTTTCCTCCAACGATAGTGACTTTTATAGTACGAATTTGCCCCAAACTAACACTAACTTGAGATTGCCCTGACCGAACTGTACTGTATACTCTTGCAATTGCAGCTTTAATTTTTTGAGTAGCAGCTTCAATTGACATTCCTGAAACGGCAATTTGCCCAACATAATCAATTGTAATTTTACCTTCTACACTTACCGGAATATTTGCATTATATTCCTGAACTCCATAAACACTTACTTGTAATTCATCGCCTGGCCCCAAAACATAATTCATTGGAGTAGCTAACTTTAAATCGGGTTCGAAATTTAAAGTTGGATTGTCAAATAATTCAGAACCAAAAATTAAAGCATTTGCAGAATCTTTTACTTTTTCATTTTTGATTTTTTCCTGCTTTCTCCCGAATTCGGAATCCTTCTCTTCTATTTTTGGCTTAATAGTTTTATCATTCGTAGAATTCTTTGAATCTTTCTTCTCATACTCATTAAGCTTACTTCTAAGTTTATTAAACTCGGTTTGGCTCATCCCTTTTGATAAAGCCATTGATTCAACCTGATCAATAGTAGCATTATTACTTTTTAATTGAGAACTTATTTTTGCCAAGTCATCATCTGAAAGATAGTCTACTTGTACTGTACTCAAATCCTTCGATTTCATAATATCCTGCGCATGTACCCCCATAGACATTAATAGGATAAAAAACAGGGTAAGAACGTATGTTATTTTTTTCATATCGAATTAAAATTAAACTTTAAATCCCAAAGATTTATTTACGAATATTGCTTTTGATAATAATCTTTATAAGCTCCTGAAGTTACGTTTTGAAGCCATTGTTCGTTATTTAAATACCAATTAATAGTTCTTTCCAAACCTTCCTCAAAAGTTACAGTAGGTTTCCATCCTAACTCTTTATTAATTTTTGAAGCATCAATAGCATATCGCAAATCATGTCCCGGTCTGTCTTTTACGTAAGTAATCAATTCTTGAGAAGTCCTTTCGGGTCTGCCAAGTTTTTGATCCATAATTTGGCATAATAATTTAACCAAATCGATATTTTTCCATTCGTTAAATCCACCAATATTATAGGTTTCATGATTTTTTCCTTCATGAAAAACCAAATCAATTGCTATTGCATGGTCTTCAACAAAAAGCCAATCACGAGTATAATTTCCATCTCCATAAACTGGTAATGCTTTGTTATTTATAATATTATTTATAAAAAGCGGAATTAATTTTTCAGGAAAATGGTATGAACCATAATTGTTTGAGCAATTAGTCAAAACATACGGCAAGCCATAGGTTTCTCCATACGCTCTTACAAAATGATCTGAGCTTGCTTTTGAAGCGGAATAAGGTGAATTAGGATCGTAAGGAGTTGTTTCTGTAAATAATCCTTCTGCTCCCAATGAACCATAAACTTCATCCGTACTAATGTGATAAAAACGTTTACCTTCAAAATTTCCTTTCCATTGATTTTTCGCCGCATTTAACAAATTCATTGTTCCTATAACATTTGTTTTGACAAATGCTAAAGGATCTTCAATTGAACGGTCGACATGTGATTCAGCAGCTAAATGCAAAATTCCATCAAAATTATGTATTGAAAAAAGTTCATTTATAAAAGTTTCATCAACAATATCCCCCTTTACAAAAGTATAATTAGGTTGATTTTCAATATCTTTAATATTCTCAAGATTTCCCGCATAAGTCAATGCGTCTAAATTAAAAATTTGATATTCAGGATATTTATTTACAAAACGTCTCACGACATGAGATCCAATAAAACCAGCACCTCCAGTTATAAGAATTTTTTTCATTTTAAATTTTAATTAATTTAATAAATCTGAATTTATCTTTTCCAACTCACTATAAATATCTTTTACATCTTGTGAGTTTTCTTTTTGCAAAATCAAATTAGCTGAATCTGTATATACAAAAATAGTATTTTTCAATCCTAGAAAAGTTGTATGTTTTCCAGAACCAATAACCATATTTCCATTTTTATCGGTAGGATGTCCTTTTGAAACTAAATAATCATAAACAGACTCAAAAGATCCTAAGTCTGACCATGAAAACGAGGCTGGAACTACTTTTATTTTTTTGCTTCGTTCCATTACAGCATAATCAATACTAATAGAAGGAATTTCCATCGATAAAGCCAGATCTAAAAAACCATCTTTACTTGATTCCCAAACAGCTTTTGATTTCTCGTAAACATCTGGTTGAAATTGTTTTAATTCATCTAAAAGAACACTTGCTTTAAAACAAAACATTCCACTATTCCATAAAAAATTACCCTTTGCAATAAACTCTTTAGCAGTAGTTTCATTAGGTTTTTCACGGAATGAAATCACTTTATCACCTTTTGATTCAATATAACCATAACCTGTTTCCGGTTTTGTTGGTATAATTCCGAAGGTAACAATAAAACCGTCTTTAGCTTTTGAAACTGCTTCATTGATAGCATTGTTATAGTTGTCCATTAAGTCAATGATATGATCAGAAGGAGTAACTATTAATATATCATCAGGTTCTGATGCAAAAGCCGCAAAAGCAATGGCCGCTGCAGTATTTCTTGGCGTAGCTTCGACAACATTAATATATGCTGTTTTAGACTTATCCATCACCTTTCCACTTAAATGATGATTGTCAACATTTCCAACAACCATAACTTTATTCGCTAAATGACTGTTACGATCGACTGTCATCTCAAATAAAGATTTGCCTTCAAATATTTCAAGATATTGTTTTGGTTGACTCTTACGAGAAAGTGGCCATAATCTACTACCTACTCCTCCTGTTAAAATTACATGTGTAATTGATTTATTTGTATCCATGTTTCTTCTTTAATAAAAAAAGAGTTTAGCCCTATAACCTGTAATCAGCTATTGTACCTAAAACTCCTTTTACGTCATATAATAAACTATTTGTTTTTTGCAATTCTGAAAAATTCAGTTTCAAAAATTCAGCATGAGCGACTCCTAAAACAATCGCATCAAATTTTTCATTAGGAACAGAATTTATCGTTGATAATTTGTATTCTTTTTTTACTTCCTCAATATTTGCAAGGGGATCGTATGTTGTTACTGATATTCCGTATTCTTTTAAGGCTCTTATGACATCAACAATTTTAGTATTTCTGACATCAGGACAATTTTCTTTAAAAGTAATTCCAAGCATTAAAAGATTAGCTCCATTAACAGATATACCTTTCTTAATCATCAACTTCACAATTTGTGAGGCAACATATTCACCCATGCTATCATTTAAACGACGTCCCGCTAAAATTATTTCGGGATGATATCCAAATTCCTGAGCCCTTTGCGCTAGATAATAAGGATCTACACCAATACAATGTCCACCAACAAGACCTGGTTTGAATGGTAAAAAATTCCATTTTGTTGCCGCTGCTGCTAATACTTCCTGAGTATCAATATTCATTAAATTAAATATTTTAGCCAGCTCATTTACAAAAGCAATATTAATATCCCGCTGTGAATTTTCAATAACTTTAGCTGCTTCTGCAACTTTTATTGAAGGAGCTAAATGTGTTCCTGCAGTAATAACCGATTTATATAGCGCGTCGACTTTTAAACCAATTTCAGGAGTTGATCCTGAAGTTACTTTTAAAATTTTTTCTACAGTATGTTCTTTATCACCAGGATTTATTCTTTCCGGAGAATATCCGGCAAAGAAGTCAACATTAAACTTTAGTCCTGAAATCTTTTCTAAAACCGGTACACATTCTTCTTCTGTAACTCCGGGATATACCGTTGATTCATAAATAACAACATCACCTTTTTTTAAAACTTTACCAACAGATTCACTCGATTTATATAAGGGAGTTAAATCAGGGCGATTGTTTTTATCAACCGGCGTAGGAACAGTTATTACGAAGTAATTACAATCTGCAAGATCGTTTAAGGAAGTGGTACAATACAATCCTGTTTCAATATTCAAATTATCAACAAGTACTTTTTTCAAAGTATCTTCATCGATCTCAAGTGTTGTATCAGTTCCTGCATTTAAACTTTCAACTCTGGATTCATTGATATCAAATCCTATAACTGGGTATTTTGTAGCAAATAATCTGGCCAAAGGAAGACCAACATAACCCAAACCTATAATTGCTATTTTTATTTTTTCAGTCATTTAATAAATATTAACTTTAATCATAACAACACATGGCTTCGCCATTCCAAGTCCCATTATTTACTCGGGTATAAAAAGTATATTCTCGGCAAATATAACACATTCAGTCAATTTATTCAATACGGTTTTCCGTATTACTTTAAAAACAAACCAATTAAAAATCTTAAAAAACATCAATCTCCTATTAGTCAGTATGTAAAAATTTACTTTATAAAAAAAACAGAAAATAAAACTTCCCAAAGTTGAGAAATTTATCTTCTGCTCTTTTTAAATTTCATATAATTACATGGAAACGTAATTATTTGTATTTTATTTTCAACACACATCCTAAAGATTCTAAAACCAAAATATAATGTGTTTTTGATACCTCCTGAACAATTGCATTTTGATTGCTAAAAGCTCCTGAATCTAATTTTATTCGATCTCCAACCTGAATTGATGAAACTGAAATCTCGCTTACATTTGTGGCTTTTAAACTTTTCTTTATAATATCAATTTCTTCATCACGAACAATAGCAGGCTTTCCTAACCAAAACAAATATCGAACCACTCCGGCTACTTGAAAAACCGAACTTCTATCACCATCTTGTAATTGAACAAACACATAAGAATTAAAAAGCGGAACTTCAATCTTTTTCTTTCTGTCTGACCATTGTTTGACCTGTGTAATTAATGGACAATAACATTCAATACCTGTCTGATTAAGTTTTTCTGCAACTTTTTTCTCCCATTTGGGTTTCGTATATACTACATACCAATTCATAATTTTCTTTTATATTGAAATAAAATTTCCAAACCAACCGCTCCAACATTCATTTCACATTAAATCCTATCCAATATATTTTTTTATTAAGAACCTATTCCTTTATAAATAAATCCAATTGATTCTAATTCTTTTGCTTTCAATATATTTCTTCCATCGAAAAGAAAAGCAGGTTTATGCATCGAATCATAAATTTTCTGCCAGTCATAAGTAGTGAATTCATCCCACTCAGTAAGAATTGCAATTGCATGCGCTCCTTTACATGCTTCGTAAGGATTATCAAATATGCCTAATGCATTGCTATTTTCGTCAACCGTTCTGGTCTCTAAATAATCTAAATCACTTAACATTTTATTTCTTGAAACTTTCGGATCAAAAACAGAAATTTTTGCCTGTTCATTAATCAAATCATCTGCCACATAAATAGCTGCAGACTCACGTGTATCGTTTGTATCTTTTTTGAAAGCCCAACCTAAAAAAGTGATTTTTTTATCTGCTACAGTATTGTATAAGGTTTGAACAATTTTATTAGAAAATCTTCTTTTCTGATGATCATTCATAATAATAACCTGTTCCCAATAATCGGCAACTTCATTTAATCCGTATGATTTAGCAATATATACTAAATTTAAAATATCTTTTTGAAAGCAAGAACCTCCAAAACCAACAGATGCTTTTAGAAATTTAGGCCCAATTCTACTATCCATCCCTATTGCTTTTGCAACTTCATTTACATCTGCACCGGTTTTTTCACACAATTCAGACATAGCATTAATAGATGAGATTCTTTGTGCCAAGAATGCATTTGCAGTAAGTTTAGATAATTCTGACGACCAAACATTTGTAGTCAAAATTTTCTCTTTACTTACCCAATTAGCATAAACATCTACTAGAGCATTTATAGCATCTTGTCCTTCTGGTGTTGTATCTCCACCAATTAAAATTCTATCCGGATTTAATAAATCTGTAACAGCAGTTCCTTCAGCCAGAAATTCTGGATTTGATAATATCTGAAATTGAACTCCGTTCCCTGTATTATCTAAAATGCTTTTTATAGCTTCAGCAGTTCGAACTGGTAAGGTTGATTTTTCAACTACAATTTTATTTTGTTTAGCAACTTTCGCAATTTGTCTGGCACATAATTCAATATATTTTAAATCAGCTGCCATACCTTTACCTTTACCGTAAGTTTTAGTTGGTGTATTAACTGATATAAAAATTATTTGAGCTTCATCAATGGCTTTATCCACTTCTGTTGAAAAGAAAAGATTTCTTCCTCTAGCCTCTGCAACTATTTCTGAAAGTCCTGGTTCATAAATTGGAATATTATCTGTATTTGGATCATTCCAGTCCTTAATTCTTTGTTCGTTCAAATCAACAACAGTTACTTGAATATGTGGGCACTTTTGAGCTATAACAGCCATTGTTGGTCCACCAACATAACCTGCTCCGATACAACAAATTTTTGTAATTTCCATTTAATTTACTATTATCTTAATCCTTTTCTTTATTTCAAATTATTCCAATACCAACTTACCGCTTCTTTTAATCCTTCTTGTAGTGAATATTTAGGATCATATCCTAATTTTGTTTTTGCTTTATCAATGCTTGCAAGTGAATGCGGAATATCTCCAGCTCGATTTTGACCATAAACAACATTTACATTTGCAATTTTTGGATCAAATTCAGATAAATATTGTTTTAAATATCCCACTAGATCATTTAATGTATTGCGATCACCGAATGCGGTATTATATACTGTATTAATTGCGTCTGGATTTTGAGTTTTAATTGCAAGTTCATTCATTTGGACTACATTGCAAATGTAAGTAAAATCTCTCGAATAATTACCGTCACCATTAATTATCGGACTTTCATAATTCATTAATTGCATAACAAATTTTGGAATTACAGCGGCATAAGCTCCATTAGGATCTTGTTTCCTTCCAAAAACATTAAAATATCGCAATCCGATGGTTTCCAGCCCATAAGTTTTACTAAAAATTTCTGCATATAATTCATTTACATACTTTGTTATTGCATATGGTGAAAGTGGTTTTCCTATTACATCTTCAACTTTTGGCAATCCTTCAGAATCTCCGTATGTCGAAGAACTTGCTGCATATATAAAACGCTTAACTTTTGCATCGCGTGCAGCAACTAACATATTTAAAAACCCGGAAACATTTACATCATTTGTAGTGATTGGGTCATTTATAGATCTTGGAACAGAACCCAAAGCTGCCTGATGCAAAACATAATCAACTCCTTCAACTGCTAAAATACAATCAGCAAGATTTCTAATATCACCTTCAATTAATCTGAAATTAGGATTATCTATAAAATCTTTCAAATTATGACGATGTCCTGTAGAAAAATTATCCAAACAAATCACTTTATAGCCTGAACTCAAAAAATATTCAGACAAATTTGAGCCAATAAAGCCAGCTCCACCTGTAATTAAAATTGTATTTTGAGTTGATATATTCATTATGCTAAATTATTTTTTTCTCCATTTATCTAAAAAAGACTTCCAAAAACCTGCTTGTTCCTCTTCATCATGATATCCATTCGAATAAGCTCCATAACCGTAACCATAACCATATGCCGAACCATATTTAGCTTTATTTTCAAAACCATTAAGAACAACACTTGCATTATTTAGCTCACCTCTTTTTATTCTCGTATTCAACAACGTTATCATATCTTTTTTAGTATAATTCTGTCTTACGATATATAAAGTAACATCTGCATATTGAGCCAATTCTAGTGCATCAGAAACCAACCCAACTGGTGGAGTATCGAGAATAACATAATCATATTTTTGTTTCAATTCATCTATTAATTCCTTCATTGCTTCACTTAAGATCAACTCAGACGGATTTGGAGGTATTGGTCCTGAAAGGATTACATCAAGATTTGGAATCTGTGTTGCATTAATAATTTCAGATAAGCTATTTTGTTTAATCAGATAATTCACTACACCTAATTGATTTGGTATATTAAACTCGGCTGCTAATCTTGGTTTTCTTAAATCTAAACCAACAATGACTGTTTTCTTTTCGCTTAAAGCAAAAACAGTTGCTATATTTATTGAACAAAATGTTTTTCCTTCCCCACTTATAGAAGAAGTAATCATTAAAGTTTTTGAACCACTTACTTGTTGCTTCTTATATAAAAACTGCAACGAAGAACGAATTCCCCTAAAAGCTTCTGAAAGTGCTGATTTTGGTTTATCAAAAACTGCTAAATTTAAAGAATCTTTATTAACTCCAATTACACCAATTAAAGGTATTTGAGTTAATTTATTAATATCATCTGCATTTTGAATGGAATTATTAATAAAGAAAATTCCAAAAACAAATAACAACGGAATCAATATCCCCAGAAACAATGCCAGCACATAATTTACCGAAGTTTTAGGTCCAATTAATCCTCCACCAATATCTTTTGCAGGATCAATAAAATGAATATCTGATAAATTTGATGCTTTTACAATCTCTGCTTCATTCCTTTTTTGAAGGAATTCAGTATAAATATTATCGTTTAAATCATATTTTCTTTGAATTTTTAAAAGCTCTTGTTGTTGTTCCGGTAATCTTTTAACAGTACTTTCGGCCTGACCAATTTTAGCATTAACCAATGATAAGTCATAAAGCAGCGATTCTTTTGTAGATGCTATATTCTCAAGTAAGACATTTTTGACCGCTCGCATTTGGTTATCAAAATCCTTAAATATTTTATCGCTTTTGACAGCATATGCCATTTCAGATCTTTGAGTAGAAAGTGCAATCAATTTTGATACGTTTGCAACGATATTTGGATCATCAATTCCTGCAACAGATGGCGCTGGCAATCTCGAATAATCAACACTATTATTTAAATATGCTTTTAGAGAATTATAATATGTAATTTTTCTGGTGACCTGATCTTTCTGAACATCAAAATCCATTATTTTATCTGAAACTTTCGCTCCTCCTCCTTCTATTTCATAAATATTTTTATCTTTTCTAAAAGATTTTAATTCATTTCCGGTTTGCTTCAATTGACCTTCCATTGCAACTAAAGTACTATCAATAAATCTTATCGTATTTGTTGCAAATTGATTTTTTCCGTCAAGCTGAATTTTAATCAACATTCTAACCGTCGCATTTAAATACTCTACCATTCTGGCTTTGTTTGTACCCTGCATACTTAATGTTAATAAAGATCCCCCTCCTTTATCACTGTCTACATTAATTCCTTTATAGCGAGAAACTGTTCCGTCAAAATCATTGAATTTTACAAAATACTCTTTTCCTTTATAAAAACCAGGATTGTCATTTATTTGTAATTTCCAGTTTAAAAAAGGGAGTGACACTTGCTCGCCAACTTTGTATTTCTGTGCAAATTCTACTGGCTTAACTGAAGTATTACTATATGAATTATCATAATAAGTGATTAATGAAACAGAATTGTTTTCAAATGGAATTTGGATTTGATATTCGTTTTCACTTAAAAATTTGATGCTGATTAAAGTATTTGCAAGTTGCCCTTTTGTCTTGTCAATATTCACATAAAAAGGAACTGCACCATATGCATCAACCAAATTGTATTTGCCTTGTTCAAGATAATCAATATAATACTGTAGTTTACCTACAACTAATTCATTATGTGATCGGGATTGTAATATAGTAGAAATGCCATTTACCTGATCAGAAATTCCTCCCCAATTAAAAACAAGACTCGTATTAGAAGTAAAAAACGGATTGCTTTCTTCTTTAATAGAAATCATTGTTTGCATTGCGTAAATTTTCTCCTTACGAATATTTACCTGATATGCAATTGTAAATGCAATTATCAAACTAGCTAAAAACCATTTCCAATAACTGGCAATTTTCAACAAAAATCCTTTAAAATCAAAACTTGAATGATTTTCAAAAATGGAAAAATCTTTAATATCTAACATCTTTTGAGTTTAGTTTTAATTTTTGATAATCAAATAAACTGTCGTTGCCAATGACAATAGCGTAATAATAGTACCTATGGACTGAATACCTGTTGTACCTGTTCCCCAAGTTTTTTGCCTCAATGGCTTTACATAAATATAGTCATTGGGTTGTAAATAGTAATACGGAGATTTCATTACATTAATGTCTGTAAGATCAATATTGTTCATTTGCACTCCTGTAGGAGTCTGACGAATTATTGTAACAGTTTTTCTGTCTCCAACAGTTGTAATATCACCAGAATTTGCAATTGCTTCCATTACATTTACATGTTCTTGAAATAATGTTTTTGTTCCTGTACTTCCTACTTCGCCATTTATAGTATATCTAAAACCGGCTAATTTTACGGTAACAAAAATATTGGCTTCGCTTTTAAAATATTCTTCGAGTAATTTTTTTTCAATTTTAATTCGGACTTCTTCAAGAGTGTATCCTATAACGTTTATTTCGCCTAAAATTGGCATTCTGATATTTCCATGATCATCAACCGTAAACCCATCAAAATACAAAGCCGATTCAGATTTTCCCGTTACACCGCTTTCAGTTGTATTAAAAATCGAAACTAATTTAGGATCTATTGCTTTTATACTAATACTTAAAACATCTTTTGATTGCAATCTGTAAGGCTTAGATTCTACTGCAGAAACAGTATTTTGTTCTGTCGAAGTGTTTTTATCCTGCAAATACCATAAATCTTTTACAGGAATACAAGATGTAAATAACGTACTAATTAATAGTAGTATATAAAAGCTTCTTTTTGTCATTATTAAAATTTTATCGCAAATATAGGTTTTCCTTTAATCTTCAGGAAATCTATGTTTTATTTGGGGTTGATTTAATTATTTTTGAATGTTTTTTCGAATGGAACCCGATGCAAAATGCTTCTTCCAAGTGTAATTTCATCTGCATATTCCAATTCGTCACCAACAGATATTCCTCTTGCTATTGTAGAAATTACAATTTCTGATTCGGCAATTTGTTTGTAGATATAAAAATTCGTCGTATCGCCTTCCATAGTAGAACTTAAGGCAAAAATAATTTCAATTACTTTTCCTGATTTCACTTTTTCTACTAAACTTGAAATATTTAACTGGCTTGGGCCAACACCTTCAATTGGAGAAATTTTCCCACCTAAAACATGATAAATTCCTTTGTACTGACCTGTATTTTCAATAGCCATTACATCCCGAATATCTTCTACTACACATATTACCTGATGGTTTCTTACCGAATTAGCACAGATTTGGCAAACTTTTGTATCTGAAATATTATGGCAACTCTCGCAAAACTTTATATCTGCACGCATTTTCAATAATGCATCTGATAAAAAACCAGTTTGTTCTTTGGGTTGTTTTAATAGATGCAGTACCAATCGCAATGCCGTACGCTTACCTATTCCTGGTAATTGAGACATTTCGTTGACGGCTTTCTCTATTAATTTTGATGAAAATTCCATGACGACAAAAGTAACATTTTTAATGATTTAGCAGGCTTTGAACCAACTAAAATCAATATTTACTTGAAATATAATTATATGTGATTTTCTAGCCCAGATTGGAGTGATATCCTTTTGTGGCGGGGTTCGCCACAAAAGATATAACGGACAGCTGGAAATAGCTTCTAAAAAAAATTAATATTGATTAGTCGCTAATAAAACTAATGTACAAGCAACTTCTGCCTTAATATTATTAAGTTCTAATAACTGATACAACTCAGGATTTTCGGTTCCGGGATTAAAAACTACTCTTTTGGGCTGCGCTTCAATAATATAATTATAATAATCGCGCTGACGAGCAGGATTCAGGTATAAAGTAATTGTATCTATATTTTTTACAGGAATAGCTTTTGTCTGTATTTTTACACCTGCAACTTCACCCGTATTTTGACCTATTGCTAAAACTGTATGCCCTTTTTGAACTAACATATTAATGGCTCTAAAAGCGTAACGTTCTGGTTTTGTAGTAGCACCAAGAACTAATGTTTTTTTATTTTTCATTATTTTAAAATATTCTACAAAAGTAATCAAAAAAGAACGAAGTTAGTTTAGGTTATTCATTTAGAATTAACAGCAATAAAAAACAATATCCTAACACGAATATGCCATGTAATATTAAAAATTGACTATTTTTACTTTACAAACCAAACAATATGGATTTATTCATTTACTTATTTGCTGCTCTTTTTTCAGTATTAAACCCAATTGGGACTGTTCCTATTTTCGTAGGACTAACACAAGATGACTCTCAAAAAGAACGTTCCAGAATTTCTTTATGGACTGCCATAAATGTTTTTATAATTTTGATTGTTTCCTTCTTTATTGGACAATATGTACTAAGTTTTTTCGGAATTAGTATTGATGCGCTCCGAATTGCGGGCGGAATTGTAATCGTAAATTCTGGATTTTCATTACTTTCAGGGAAATTCAATAAAAAACGCGGAATCAATAAAAAGATTGAAAACGAAGCACAGCAAAGAAATGATATTGCTCTGACTCCTTTAGCGATTCCGATGTTGGCAGGACCTGGATCAATTTCCTTACTAATTGCTTTTTATCAAGAACATCACAGAATGGAAGAGGTTATAATTTCTTCTTTGGCCATTTTAGCTATTGCAGTTGCAATTTTTGCAATTTTAAAAAGTGCTCATTATTTAGCCCGAATATTAGGCGCTTCGGGAATTGTAGCGATTTCCAGAATTGTTGGCTTTATTGTTATCTCTATTGGAATACAATATATTGTAAGTTCAATCATCAATATTGTAAAAGGAAATTTGATGTAAATTATTTTTCTTGAAATAAAAAGGGATAAAACTTAAATGCTTTATCCCTTTTTTATGTTTAAAAATGTTTTTTAGTTTCTTGGCAAAAATACTTCAGCCATCATGCATCTTGCACTTCCGCCGCCACAAGCTTCAATTGTATCAAGGCTTGAACTTAAAATTTCTGCATGATTTTCTAATTGTGCAATTTGTTTCGGAGTTAAACTCTGATGTGCAGATGCACTCATAACGATATATTTCTTATCATTTGCACCTCGAACTTCTAACATATTACCCGCAAAATTATTAACCTGAGCTTCTGTTATTAGAATAATTTCTTTTTTATCGGCTTTTAAATTGTCCAAAACCATTTTGCGTTCTTTCTTATCATCGATACAATCCGCACAAATAACGGCGAAAGTTTCACCCAGACACATCATTACATTGGTGTGATAAATCAGTTTACGTTCTCTATCAACAGTTTGGAAAGCTTCAAAAATAACCGGAGCATAATCAAAATCCTCACAGAATTCGATAAACAATTCTTCATCTGCACGAGGCGATAAAGCACAATACGCTTTGGCATTTGCCCGGTCTAAAAGCAGACTTCCTGTTCCTTCCAGAAAAAAGCCATCTTCTTCAGCAGATGTATAATCCATTATATTGGCAATCTCAAAACCTTTTTCCTCAAGAGTATCCAAAATATCTTCGCGACGTTCCTGACGACGGTTCTCTGCAAACATTGGATAAAGAGCTACATCTCCATTTTCATGAAAAGATACCCAGTTGTTCGGGAAAATACTATCCGGAGTATCTGTCTCTAAAGTATCATCAATAACTGTAACATCAACTCCAACTGCTCTTAACTTTTCAACGAAAGTATCAAATTCTTGCTGTGCTTTAGCATTAACAGTACTTGGCAAAAGTCCGTCTAAAACTTTTTGATAATAATTATTTACAGCAGTCTGCTCATTCATTCTGAAAGCAACTGGCCGAATCATTACGATTGCATTTGTCGTTTGTTTCATAATCTATGTTTTTTTTTCAGGTTTAAAGTTGCATGAACTGAAACCTAAAACCTGAAACTTATTTTTAGTCTCTAATTAATGGTAAAGTTGAACATCTCAACAAACCTTCTTGTTTCGCAATTTCAGCATACGGAATTTCTTCTACTGTAAAACCATTTGCACGAAGCCAATTATTAAGTCGGGTAAAGTTTTTTTCTGAAACTACTACATTTTCATCTATTGAAAATACATTTGAAAACATGTTATACATTTCATTTCTTTCGATATGAAATAGATTTTCTTTCCCAAAAAGATTTACCAGATACAAATAATCTGCTTCTTCACGAAAACCTCTTTTATAAATTATTCCCTTATCTTTTCCAACAGGCTGAAAACAGCAATCCAAATGCAAGGCATTATCACGGGCTTCCAATTTCGATTTTACCAAATCAAATTCTTTGACAATTTTATTCGGAAACAATTCTTTGATATAATTTACACCGTGCATATTTGTACGCGCAGTGATATAATCCTTATAATCACTTCCTTTATATGTTCCGATAAATATATGGTCATTCCAAAGCATAACATCTCCGCCTTCAATATGAACTTCTTCCGGAGGACGCACTACTTTAAGCGGATTGATCTGATCGATTACGTATTGAATGGCATCCAATTCACGTTCTCTGTCCGGCAGAATATTAGATTTCACAAAAGTATCATCAATTATAAAACCTATATCTCGGGCAAAAATCTGATTGTAATTTTCGATCATTTCAGGACGATAAACCTTTACATGATATTTTTGAAAAACAGCATTAAAAGCATCCATTTCAACAATCATATCTTTTTCGAGAGGATATGTTCCTGCTTTAATATGTTCCAAAGATTTAGGATCATAAGCTTCCTCTAAGGATGGAGTTGGCCCATTATGAACAGCAGAACCCAAAACTACTGCACGTAATCTTGACGTTTCGTTCTTTATATTTAATTGCAACATAATAGTATTAGATTTTGGGCAAATATAAAAAAAGCTTCACAGTTAAGTGAAGCTTTTAAAGTTATTTATTTGTTAGACTTAAAGTCTCTCAAGGGATGCCCTGTATAAATTTGTCTTGGTCTTCCAATTGGTTCTTTGTTTTCACGCATTTCTTTCCATTGCGCAATCCAACCTGGTAATCTGCCAATAGCAAACATTACTGTAAACATATCTGTTGGAATTCCTAATGCTCTGTAAATAATTCCAGAGTAGAAATCAACATTTGGGTATAAGTTTCTTGATTTGAAATAATCATCTTCTAAAGCTGCTGATTCTAATTTTTTAGCAATTTCTAAAATCGGATCATCTACTCCTAAAGTGTCTAAAACTTCTTTAGCTGCTTTTTTAATAATTTTTGCTCTTGGATCAAAGTTTTTATAAACTCTGTGACCAAATCCCATTAAACGGAAAGGATCATTTTTATCTTTAGCTTTTGCCAAAAATTTATCTGTATCTCCACCGTCTTTATTAATTTCTTCCAGCATTTCAAGAACTGCTTGATTTGCACCACCATGAAGAGGTCCCCAAAGTGCAGAAACTCCTGCAGAGATTGAAGCAAATAAACCAGCATGAGATGAACCAACCATTCTTACTGTCGAAGTAGAACAGTTTTGTTCGTGATCTGCATGAAGAATAAATAATTTATCTAATGCATCGATAACAATTGGATTTGCTTTGTAAGGTCCTGTAGGCAATTGAAACATTAATTGCATAAAGTTCTCTACATATCCTTTTGTATTATCGTAATAATTTAATGGATAACCCATTGTTTTTCTGTATGTCCAAGTAGCAATAACCAGAAATTTAGCCATTGTTTTACAAATAGCTTCATACATTTCTTTTTCATTTTCAACGTTTACTGCTTTAGGGTTAAATGCCGTTAAAGCACTTGTCAAAGCAGATAAAACGCCCATTGGGTGAGCTGTTTTTGGAAAACCGTCGATGATATTTTTCATTTCTTCGTTTACCAAAGTATGTTTTTTAATATCAGTTTCGAATTGCTCTAACTGTTGAGAGGTAGGCAATTCTCCAAAAATCAAAAGATAAGATACTTCAAGAAAACTAGCTTTTTCAGCTAAATCTTCGATTGAGTATCCTCTGTAACGTAAAATTCCTAATTCTCCGTCTAAGAAAGTGATTTCACTTTTACAAGATCCAGAATTCTTATATCCCGGGTCAATTGTAATAATACCAGTTAAATCACGTAATTTGTTAATATCGATAGCTGATTCATTTTCGCTTCCTGTGATTACCGGAAGTTCAATTTTTTGACCATCTACTTCTAATGTAGCTATTTTTGACATAATATATCGGAAATAAATCTTTAAAATAATAATTTATCAAATCTAAGGAATTTAAGACTAATTAAAAAAAGAATACTGCTATGAATTTGTTAAAACTCCAAAAAAAAACCATCCATTAAGAAATGGATGGTTTAAATCTATATATAACGTTACCGTTATTTGATCTTGAAAGCGTTTAATCCAGGAAAATATGCAGTACTTCCTAACTCTTCTTCAATTCTTAATAATTGATTGTATTTTGTCATACGGTCAGAACGAGAAGCAGAACCTGTTTTAATTTGACCACAGTTTAAAGCAACAGCTAAATCAGCAATAGTATTATCTTCTGTTTCTCCTGAACGGTGAGACATTACTGAAGTATAACCTGCATTTTTAGCCATATTTACAGCTGCAATAGTTTCAGTTAAGGTACCAATTTGGTTTACTTTTACTAAAATTGAATTTGCAATTCCTTTTTCGATTCCAGTTGACAAACGCTCAACATTAGTAACAAATAAATCATCACCAACTAATTGAACTTTGTGTCCAATTTTTTCAGTTAAGTATTTCCATCCATCCCAGTCATCTTCGTACATACCATCTTCGATAGAAATAATTGGATATTTAGCAGCAAGTTCAGCTAAATAATCAGCTTGTTCTTCAGAAGTTCTGATTTTACCGGTTTCACCTTCAAATTTAGTATAATCGTATTTACCGTTTACATAAAATTCAGAAGCTGCACAGTCAAGAGCTATCATAATTTCGTCACCAAAAGTATATCCTGCTTTTTCAACCGCAAGTTTAATAGTATCCAAAGCATCTTCAGTACCACCAGCTAAGTTTGGTGCAAAACCACCTTCGTCACCTACAGCAGTACTTAAACCTCTGTCATGTAATACTTTTTTCAAACTGTGAAAAATTTCAGTTCCCATTTGCATAGCATGTGTAAATGAAGTTGCCTTTACAGGGAAAATCATAAATTCCTGAAATGCAATCGGCGCATCAGAGTGAGAACCACCATTGATGATATTCATCATTGGAACTGGCAATGTATTAGCCGAAACTCCACCTACATATCTGTATAATGGCAATCCAAGTTCGTTTGCAGCAGCTTTTGCCGCAGCCAAAGAAACTCCTAAAATAGCATTTGCTCCTAATTTAGATTTGTTTGGTGTTCCGTCTAAATCAATCATTAATTGATCAATTGTATTTTGTTCAAAAACAGAAGTTCCAACTAATTCTTCAGCAATAACAGTATTTACATTATTCACTGCATTCAAAACTCCTTTTCCTAAGAACGCTTTTCCTCCGTCACGTAATTCAACAGCCTCGTGTTCTCCAGTTGAAGCTCCAGATGGAACAGCAGCTCTTCCTAAAACTCCATTTTCAGTTACTACATCAACTTCAATAGTAGGATTACCTCTAGAATCAAAAATTTGTCTTGCGTGAACTTTAATTATAATACTCATTATTTTTGTTTTTTATTAATAAATTATATTTTTTTTCGAAATTATAAAAATATTTAATAGAAAAAATGCATTCTTACTATTAAACACCTTTATTTATTAACTATATCGTTTTAGCAGCAGCTAGTTTTATATTCTCAACAAACTGATCGAACAAATAAGATGAATCATGTGGTCCAGGACTTGCTTCCGGGTGGTATTGTACTGAAAAACAATTCTTATTTTTCATTCTCATACCGGCAACTGTGTCATCATTTAGATGTACGTGTGTGATTTCCAATTCCGGATGGCCATCTAAAGCTTCTCTTTTTACAGCAAAACCATGATTTTGAGAAGTAATTTCGCCTTTACCAGTAATGATATTTTTTACAGGATGATTGATTCCGCGATGACCTCCGAACATTTTATAAGTTTTAACGCCATTAGCCAAAGCTATAATCTGATGCCCTAAACAAATTCCGAATAATGGCTTATCATCTGCAATAATTTCCTTAGCAACTTGTATGGCACCAAATAACGGATCCGGATCTCCAGGACCATTTGACAAGAAATATCCATCAGGATTAAATTCAGTCAAATCTTTATAAGTTGAATTATATGGAAAAACTTTAATATAACAATCCCTTTTTGCAAGATTACGTAAGATATTCTTTTTGATTCCAAGATCTAATGCAGAGATTTTATAAGTAGCATTTTCATCTCCAAAAAAATAAGGTTCAGTAGTTGATACTTTTGAAGCCAACTCTAAGCCTTCCATGTTCGGAACATTTGCTAATTCTTTTTTCAAATCTTCAACTGAAGTTCCATCAGTACAGATAACAGCGTTCATAGCTCCGTTGTCACGGATATAACTCACTAATGCACGAGTATCAACATCAGAAATACAGATTAAATTTTGTTTCGTAAAATAATCCTCTAAACTTCCTGAAGCATCTTCACGGGAATAATTAAAACTGAAGTTTTTACAAACCAAACCGGCAATTTTAACACTGTCAGATTCTATTTCCAGATCATTAACACCATAATTTCCAATATGTGCATTAGTAGCCACTAATATTTGACCAAAATAAGAAGGATCTGTAAAAATCTCCTGATATCCAGTCATTCCAGTATTAAAACAAACTTCACCAAAAGTCTTACCGCTAATTCCGATAGATTTTCCATGAAAAATAGTTCCATCACTTAGTAATAAAATGGCGCTTTGTCGTGTTGTGTATTTCATTCTTTAATTTGTATTGTTTTTAATCGTCTTATAAAACCAGCAAAGCGTGTTTCATTTGTAATTAGATATTTTGCAAATTTACTTCTTTAAAAGAGTGCTTCCAAGATTTTTTAAAAATTTCATTCATAAAAATAAAACCTGTTGATTGAAATAAGTTAAATTTTATTCTGTTTTAAAAAAAATCAAAAAAAAAGGATAAACTAAAAATTAGTTTATCCTTGATTTCTATAGAATCATTACTTTCATAATTATTCAGAAGCTTCAGTAGTCGTTTCTGATTCAGCAGCAGGAGCTTCTGGAGTAGTCTCCTCAGCTTTTTTAGCTTTACCACCACGACGGCTTTTTGCTTTTTTAACTTCTTTTTTACCTCCATTGTAAAGTTCATTGAAATCTACAAGTTCGATCATTGCCATATCAGCATTATCTCCCAAACGATTTCCAACTTTAATGATACGAGTGTATCCACCTGGACGGTCACCAACTTTAGCAGCTACGTCTCTGAACAAGTCAGTTACGGCATATTTACTACGTAAGTAAGCAAAAACAATACGACGGTTGTGAGTCGTATCTTCTTTTGATTTTGTGATTAAAGGCTCAACGAATTGTTTAAGCGCTTTAGCCTTAGCAACAGTAGTGTTAATACGTTTGTGCTCAATAAGAGAACAAGCCATATTAGCTAACATAGCTTTTCTATGTCCAGTCTGTCTGCTTAAGTGATTGAATTTTTTTCCGTGTCTCATTGCTATTTTAAATTTAATCCGCCATGGCGGATTGAATTATTCTTTATCTAATTTGTATTTAGCTAAGTCCATTCCGAAAGTTAAATTTTTAACAGCTACAAGTTCATCTAGCTCAGTTAAAGATTTTTTACCAAAATTACGGAATTTCATTAGGTCATTTTTATTGAACGATACTAAATCACCAAGTGTATCAACTTCAGCCGCTTTCAAGCAATTTAATGCTCTCACAGATAAATCCATATCAACAAGCTTAGTTTTAAGCAATTGTCTCATATGCAATGACTCTTCATCATACGATTCTGTTTGTGCAATTTCGTCAGCCTCGAGTGTAATTCTTTCGTCAGAAAATAACATGAAGTGGTGAATTAAAACTTTAGCAGCTTCAGTAAGAGCATCTTTAGGATTAATAGATCCATCAGTTTTAATTTCAAAAACTAATTTTTCGTAATCTGTTTTTTGCTCAACACGGAAGTTTTCAATTGCATATTTTACATTTTTTACCGGAGTAAAAATAGAGTCTGTAAAAATGGTACCAATTGCAGCGTTCTGTTTTTTGTTCTCCTCAGCAGGAACATATCCTCTACCTTTTTCGATTGTTAAATCGAAGTTCAATTTGATTTTAGAATCTAAATTACAGATAACAAGGTCTGGGTTCAGAACTTGAAAACCTGAGATAAATTTTTGAAAATCACCTGCTGTTAATTGATCTTTACCAGAAACAGAAATTGTAACTGCTTCATTATCTATATCTTCAATTTGACGTTTGAAACGCACTTGTTTTAGATTAAGGATAATTTCGGTAACATCTTCAACAACACCTGAAATAGTAGAAAACTCATGATCTACACCTTCGATACGAACAGATGTAATTGCATAACCTTCTAATGCTGAAAGCAAAACTCTTCTAAGTGCATTACCAACTGTCAATCCATAACCAGGTTCTAAAGGTCTAAATTCGAATTTACCTTCAAAATCGGTTGAATCGATCATGATAACTTTATCGGGCTTTTGAAAATTAAATATTGCCATAAATTTCGACTAAGTCAATTATTATTTGTTGTACAACTCTACGATTAATTGTTCTTTAATGTTTTCTGGAATTTGAAGTCTTGCAGGTACAGAAACGAAAGTTCCTTCTTTAAGATCATTGTTCCAGGTAATCCATTCATAAACATGACTTGAATTTGATAAAGAACGTTCGATAGCTTCTAAAGATTTAGATTTTTCACGAACTGCAACTTTATCACCAGGTTTAAGGTGGTAGGAAGCAATATTTACAACTTCACCATTTACAGTAACGTGTCTGTGAGAAACTAATTGTCTAGCCCCTCTTCTAGAAGGAGCGATACCCATTCTAAAAACAACGTTATCTAATCTTGCTTCACATAATTGTAAAAGAACTTCACCAGTAACACCTTTAGTAGCTGATGCTTTTTTGAATAAATTTCTGAATTGTTTTTCTAAAATTCCGTAAGAATATTTAGCTTTTTGCTTTTCCATTAACTGAACAGCGTACTCAGATTTTTTACCTCTTTTTTTAGCCATCCCGTGTTGTCCAGGTGGGTAATTTCTTTTTTCGAAAGATTTATCATCTCCGAAGATTGCTTCGCCAAATTTACGAGCAATTCTAGTTTTTGGACCAGTATATCTTGCCATTTTAAATTGTTTAAGATTGAGATTATGAATTCAGGTCTTATCCTTCGATAATCTATTTTCAATCTAGGTTATACTATAATTTTTGAGTATTAAACTCTACGTCTTTTAGGAGGACGACATCCGTTGTGAGGCATTGGAGTAACATCGATAATCTCTGTAACTTCAATTCCACCGTTATGAATAGAACGAATAGCAGACTCACGTCCGTTTCCTGGTCCTTTTACATAAACTTTTACTTTTTTAAGTCCTGCCTCAAGAGCTACTTTACTACAATCTTCTGCTGCCATTTGAGCTGCGTACGGAGTATTCTTTTTAGAACCTCTGAAACCCATCTTACCAGCTGAAGACCAAGAAATAACTTCACCTTTCTTATTAGTCAAAGAAATGATAATGTTGTTGAAAGTGGCAGAAATATGAGCTTCACCCGTTGATTCAACGATAACTTTACGTTTTTTTGCAGTTGCTTTAGCCATATTACTTATTATTTAGTTGCTTTTTTCTTGTTAGCAACAGTTTTTCTTTTACCTTTTCTTGTTCTAGAGTTGTTTTTAGTTCTTTGCCCTCTTAACGGAAGACCAGATCTATGACGGATACCTCTGTAACAACCAATATCCATTAAACGTTTGATGTTCAAAGAAACTTCAGAACGCAATTCTCCTTCAATTTTGTAAAATGAAACAGCATCACGAATTGCTCCGATCTCATCATCATTCCAATCTTGAACTTTTTTATCTTGGCTAACTTGAGCTTTTTCTAAAATCTCAATAGCTCTACTTCTTCCTAATCCAAAGATATAGGTAAGTGCTATAACACCTCTTTTATTTTTTGGGATATCTACCCCTGCTATTCTTGCCATAATTATCCTTGTCTTTGTTTAAATCTAGGATTCTTTTTGTTTATTACGTACAATCTCCCTTTTCTACGCACAATGATGCACTCGGGACTTCTCTTTTTTACTGATGCTCTAACTTTCATAGTGAATATCCTTTAATATCGATAAGTAATTCTTGCTTTTGACAAATCATAAGGACTCATTTCTAGTTTCACTTTATCACCAGGTAATAACTTGATGTAATGCATACGCATCTTACCAGAAATATGAGCAATTACAATATGTCCATTTTCTAACTCTACACGGAACATCGCATTTGATAATGCTTCAATGATTGATCCGTCTTGTTCTATTGCTGATTGTTTTGCCATAAATATATTAAGCTACCGCTTTTCTATTTTTACCAGTCTTCATTAAACCATCATAATGTTTGTTTAACAAGTATGAATTGATTTGCTGAATAGTATCTATCGCAACTCCAACCATAATTATTAATGAGGTACCTCCAAAAAACATTGCCCAAGATTGTTGTACATCCATAATACTTACAACAATGGCTGGGAACACAGCAATCAAAGCAAGGAATAAAGATCCTGGGAAAGTTATTAAAGACATCACTTTATCAAGAAAGTCTGAAGTTTCAGCTCCTGGACGAACGCCAGGAATAAAACCACCGCTTCTTTTTAAATCATCGGCCATCTTGTTAGTAGGTACTGTGATTGCAGTATAGAAAAATGTAAATACAATAATTAAAGTTGCAAAAACAAAATTATACCAAAATCCAAACATATTACTAAACGCACCAACAATAGATTGTGATGTATCTGATTTAGACAACCCTGCAACAGCAGCAGGAATAAACATAATTGCCTGAGCAAAAATGATTGGCATTACTCCTGAAGCATTAAGCTTAAGAGGAATCCATTGTCTATTACCACCTGCCAAATCTTGTTCGTAATCTCCAGTTGTAGTACGACGAGCGTATTGAACCGGGATTCTACGTACTGCCATTGTAAGCAATACACAAGAAATGATAACTAATAACCACACAATAATTTCAATAACTAATAACATTGGACCACCATTGTTATTGGTAACTCTAGAAGAAAACTCTTGCATGAATGCTTGAGGTAATCTAGCCAAAATACCAACCATAATCAATAATGAAATTCCATTTCCAATACCTTTATCTGTAATTTTTTCTCCAAGCCACATAGCAAAAATAGTACCAGTAACTAAGATGATAACAGACGAAAACAAAAATTCAGGTGAATTAAAGCCTAGTAAGAATGCACTTCCAGGTAACGTTCTGTATAAATTATAAATATAAGTTGGACCTTGAACCAGTGTAATAGCTATAGTCAACCAACGAGTGATTTGATTAATCTTTTTTCTACCACTCTCTCCATCGTTTTGAAGTTTTTGTAAATAAGGAATAGCAATTCCCATTAACTGAACAACAATAGATGCAGAAATATAAGGCATAATACCTAAAGCAAAAACTGAAGCTTTAGAGAAAGCACCTCCTGTAAACATGTCTAGGATAGATCCTAAACCATTTTTAGTTTGTCCCGCTAAACCTGTTAATTGAGTTGCGTCAATTCCAGGCAGCGTTACATGTGCACCAAAACGATATACTAAAAGCAATCCTAATGTAATTAAGATTCTGTTTTTCAGTTCTTCGATTTTCCAAACATTACTTATTGATTCAATAAATTTCTTCATCTTAATAGATAAGTTATATAGTTACAGCTTCTCCACCAGCAGCTTCAATAGCAGCTTTTGCAGTAGCAGTAAATTTGTGGGCAGTTACTTTTAATTTTGCTTTCAATTCTCCTCTACCTAAAATCTTAACGATTTCATTTTTGGTAGCTAGACGATTTGCTACGAAATCTGTCATTGAAACAGAATCAGTAATCACACCATTGTCTACTAATAATTGAAGCGTATCTAAATTAACACCTTCGTATTCTTTACGATTGATGTTTGTGAAACCAAACTTAGGCACACGTCTTTGAAGTGGCATTTGCCCTCCTTCAAAACCAATCTTTTTAGAATAACCAGAACGAGATTTTGCTCCTTTGTGACCTCTTGCAGAAGTACCACCTTTTCCAGAACCTTCTCCTCTACCTAATCTTTTATTTTGATTGTGTGTTGACCCTTCAGCTGGTTGTAAGTTACTTAAATTCATAACAGTATTTGTTATTTAGCTTCTTCGACAGAAACTAAGTGTTTAACTTTGTTTATCATCCCAAGGATTGCAGGATTTGAATCATGCTCTACAACTTGTCCCATTTTACGTAGACCTAAAGCTTCCAAACCTCTTTTTTGAGAAAGAGGGCAGTTGATTTTGCTTCTTACTTGTTTTACTAATAATTTAGCCATAATTTCCTTGAATTAACCTTTAAAAACTTTTTCTAAAGAAACACCTCTTTGTTTTGCAACAGTATGAGCGCTTCTCATTTGTAATAAAGCATCAAAAGTTGCTTTCACTACGTTATGAGGATTTGATGATCCTTGAGATTTAGATAATACATCGTGAATACCTACTGATTCAAGAACTGAACGAACAGCTCCACCAGCAATAACTCCTGTACCATGAGAAGCAGGAATTAAGAATACACGTGCACCACCAAATTTACCTTTTTGTTCGTGAGGAACAGATTGTCCGTTCAAAGGAATTTTTACTAAATTTTTCTTAGCATCTTCTACTGCTTTCGCAATTGCTTCAGAAACGTCTTTAGATTTTCCTAATCCGTGACCAACTACTCCGTTTTCATCACCTACAACTACAATAGCAGAAAAACCAAAAGCTCTACCACCCTTTGTAACTTTAGTAACACGATTAACACTTACCAGACGATCTTTAAGTTCAAGACCACTTGGTTTTACCAATTCTACATTTTTGTATTTAGACATAATATATTAGAATTTAAGTCCAGCCGCTCTTGCGCCTTCTGCTAATGATTTAATACGACCGTGATATAAATAACCACCTCTATCAAAAGTGATTGTATCAATCCCAGCTTTTAACGCTTTCTCAGCAACTAATTTTCCAACAGCAGCAGCGATTTCAACGTTAGTACCTTTTCCTATTTCTTTTTCTCTTGAAGATGCAGCTAATAAAGTAACTCCATTTACGTCATCAATAAGTTGAGCGTAAATTTCTTTGTTACTTCTAAATACAGATAGTCTTGGGTTAGTAGCAGTACCACTAATCGATTTTCTAATTCTGAATCTAATTCTCTGTCTTCTATCAGATTTTGTTAATGACATAATCTTATTTTTTAAGCTGATTTACCTGCTTTTCTTCTTAATACTTCACCCACAAATTTAACACCTTTTCCTTTGTACGGCTCTGGCTTACGGAAACCTCTGATTTTCGCAGCAACCTGGCCTAAAAGTTGTTTATCAAATGATGTTAATTTTACGATAGGGTTTTTACCTTTTTCAGATATTGTTTCTAAAACTACTTCAGGAGCAATTTCTAAAACAATATTGTGAGAATATCCAAGAGCTAAATCTAACTTTTGACCTTGGTTTGAAGCTCTATAACCAACTCCAACTAATTCAAGTTCTTTTGTAAAACCTTCAGATACACCAATTATCATATTATTGATTAATGATCTGTATAATCCGTGTTTTGCTCTTTGGTCTTTATGATCAGACGATCTTTCTAATAGAACCTGATCGCCTTCAACTTTTACAGTAATGTCCGAAAACTCCTGAGTTAGTTGACCTTTTTTTCCTTTTACCGTAACGATACCGTCTTTAACTTCTACAGTTACTCCAGCAGCAATTACAATTGGGCTTTTACCTATTCTTGACATCTTATTTAGTCTTTAAAATTAGTATACGTAACAAATTACTTCACCACCTACATTTAATTGTTTCGCTTGTTTTCCAGTCATAAGACCCTTTGAAGTTGAAACAATTGCAATTCCTAATCCGTTAAGGATTCTTGGTAATTTGGCAGCACCTGCATATTTACGTAAACCAGGTTTACTAATTCTTTGGATATCTTTAATTACAGGCTCTTTAGTATCTTTATCATACTTTAAAGCGATTTTGATTGAACCCTGTACAGAGTTGTCTTCAAATTTGTAACTCAAGATATAACCTTGATCAAATAAGATCTTAGTTATTTCTTTTTTTAGATTAGAAGCTGGAATTTCAACAACTTTGTGGTTTGCAGCCACAGCGTTACGAACTCTAGTCAAATAATCTGCAATAGGATCTGTATACATATGTATTTGATTGCGACTATGGTTTTCGGGAGGCACTCGCCTCCCGAACCTTTAATCAATTAAAATTATTTTTTGGTTTGCAAAAGTAGTAACTTATTGCGAGATTACCAAGATGCTTTTTTAACACCTGGAATTAACCCATTGTTAGCCATTTCACGAAAAGTTACACGTGAAATACCGAATTGACGGATATACCCTCTTGGTCTACCTGTTAATTTGCAACGATTGTGCAAACGAACTGGTGAAGCATTTTTAGGTAATTTTTGTAAACCTTCAAAATCTCCAGCTTCTTTCAAAGCTTTTCTTTTCTCAGCATACTTTGCTACCGTTTTTTCTCTCTTAACCTCGCGGGCTTTCATTGATTCTTTAGCCATGTCTTAATTCTTTTTAAAAGGTAATCCTAATTCAGCCAATAATGACTTTGCTTCCTTGTCTGTTTTTGCAGTAGTAACAAATGTAATATCCATTCCTGAAATTTTATTTACTTTGTCAATATCAATTTCCGGGAAAATGATTTGCTCTAAAACTCCAAGATTGTAGTTACCTCTTCCGTCGAAACCAGTAGCTTTGATACCACTAAAATCTCTAACGCGTGGTAAAGCAGAAGTTACAAGTCTATCTAAAAACTCATACATTCTTTCACCACGTAAAGTAACTTTTGCTCCAATAGGCATCCCTTTTCTCAATTTGAATGACGCAACGTCTTTCTTTGAAATTGTAGATACTGCTTTTTGTCCAGTGATCTTTGTTAACTCATCAACTGCATAGTCAATAAGTTTTTTATCAGATACAGCTGCACCAACTCCACGGCTCAAAACGATTTTTTCAAGTTTTGGAACTTGCATTACGTTTGTATATCCGAATTCCTCTTTAAGAGCAGAGATTACTCTACTCTTATATTCTTCTTTTAGTCTAGGTGTATATGCCATTACTATAGTACTTGATTAGATTTTTTTGAAAATCTTACTTTCTTATCTCCTTCTACTCTAATACCAACTCTAGTTGTTTCCTTAGTTTTAGGATCAATTAGTGAAATGTTAGATATTTGTATAGAAGCTTCTTTCTTAACGATACCACCTTGAGGGTTTTTAGCACTTGGTTTTGTATGTTTCGAAACCATGTTTACACCTTCAACTATCGCTTTATTTTTCTCACGGTAAACACGTAAAACTTTACCTTCAGCACCTTTATGGTCTCCAGCAATAACTCTTACGATATCTCCTGATTTTATTTTTAGCTTTATCATCTTAAAACGAATTAAAGCACTTCTGGTGCTAATGATACAATTTTCATGAATTGTTTTTCACGAAGTTCTCTTGCTACCGGACCAAAAACACGTGTTCCTCTCATTTCCCCTGCTGCGTTCAAAAGAACACATGCATTATCATCGAAACGGATGTAAGAACCATCAGCTCTTCTCACTTCTTTTTTGGTACGTACAACAACTGCAGTTGAAACAGCTCCTTTTTTAACGTTACCGTTAGGAGTTGCATCTTTAATAGATACTACAATCTTGTCACCAACAGAGGCATACCTTCTTTTGGTACCTCCTAAAACACGGATAGTTAAAACTTCTTTTGCTCCCGTGTTATCTGCTACTTTTAGTCTTGATTCCTGTTGTACCATAATTATTTAGCTCTTTCTAAGATTTCAACTAATCTCCAACATTTTGTTTTACTTAAAGGACGCGTTTCGCTAATTCTTACAGTATCTCCAATGTTACAGTCGTTTGTTTCGTCGTGTGCAACGTATTTCTTTGTTTTCAACACGAACTTACCGTATAATGGGTGTTTTACTTTTCTTACTTCAGCAATAACAATAGACTTATCCATTTTATTTGAAGTAACAACACCTATTCTTTCTTTTCTTAAATTTCTTTTTTCTTCCATCTTTCAGCAGAATACAATTATTGTAACTCTCTTTTAGTTAACTCTGTAGCTAATCTTGCAACTGTTCTTCTTACGCTTCTAATTTGAAGCGGGTTCTCAATTGGAGAAATAGCGTGAGCCATTTTTAGGTCAGCATATATTTTCTTAGTTTGACTAAGTTTTTCTTGCAACTCCGCTGCAGAAAGATCTTTTATTTCTGATTGTTTCATAATATAAATTTAATTATGCTTCGAAATCTCTAGCAACGACGAATTTAGTTTTTACTGGAAGCTTTTGAGCTGCAAGACGTAAAGCCTCTTTTGCAACTGATAAAGGAACTCCTCCAACTTCAAACATAATTCTTCCGGGTTTAACAACGGCAGCCCAATATTCAACGGCACCTTTACCTTTACCCATACGTACCTCAAGAGGCTTCTTAGTAATTGGTTTGTCTGGAAATATTTTAATCCATAATTGTCCTTCTCTCTTCATGAAACGAGTTGCAGCAATACGTGCAGCTTCGATTTGACGAGAAGTTAAGAACATTCCATCTTCATGTACAGATTTAATACCAAACATTCCATTAGAAAGTTCATGCCCTCTTTGAGAGTTACCTTTCATTTTACCCTTTTGTACCTTACGGTATTTTGTTCTTTTAGGCTGTAACATTTTTCTTTAGTTTAAAAATTTACTTTCTTTTACGAGCGTCTGGTTTACCACCTTTATTAAAAGGTTTTCTGTCTCCTCTCGGAGAATCTCCACCTTTACCACCACCAGTTCCAGATTGTTTTTTATCCATTCCTGCAAGTGGAGAAAGATCTCTCTTTCCATAAACTTCACCTTTCATGATCCATACTTTGATACCCATTCTACCATAAGTAGTGTGAGCTTCAGCCAAAGCATAATCAATATCAGCTCTGAAAGTTGATAGAGGAATTCTACCTTCTTTGAAACCTTCTGAACGTGCCATCTCAGCACCATTCAAACGACCAGAAATCAAAACTTTAATACCTTCAGCGTTCATACGCATAGAAGCAGCAATAGCCATTTTGATTGCACGTCTGTAAGAAATACGGCTTTCGATTTGACGAGCGATGCTTGTCGCCACAAGATAAGCATCTAATTCAGGTCTTTTGATTTCAAAGATGTTAATTTGAACCTCTTTGTCAGTAACTTTCTTAAGTTCTTCTTTTAACTTGTCTACCTCTTGTCCGCCTTTTCCGATAATGATACCAGGTCTAGCAGTAGTGATAGTAACGGTTACAAGTTTCAAAGTTCTCTCGATGATTACTTTTGATACACTAGCTTTTGATAAACGAGCGTGGATATACTTTCTGATTTTGTGATCTTCGGCAAGTTTATCACCGTAATCATTTCCACCATACCAGTTTGAGTCCCACCCTCTGATGATACCAAGTCTATTTCCAATTGGATTTGTCTTTTGTCCCATGCTGCTTAAGAATTGCTTTGTGTGTTATTGATAGCTCCAAGCACGATTGTTACGTGATTAGAACGTTTTCTTATTCTGTGTGCACGACCTTGTGGAGCTGGACGAAGTCTTTTCAACATCATTCCACCATCTACTCTGATCTCTTTAACAAATAATCCAGCTTCTTCTAAATTACCTTCACTATTTTTTTGCTCCCAGTTGTTGATTGCTGATAATAATAGTTTTTCTAATTTTCTTGAAGCCTCTTTAGAACTGAATCTTAAGATGTTAAGTGCTCTTTCTACTTTCTGACCTCTTACCAAGTCCGCTACTAAGCGCATTTTTCTAGGTGAAGTAGGGCAGTTATTCAATTTTGCGAAAGCAATAGACTTATTAGCCTCTTTTCTCGCATCTGCTGTTTCTCTTTTACGAACTCCCATTGCTTCTTATTTTTTACCTTTATTTTTTGCTCCAGCATGACCTCTAAAAGATCTAGTTGGTGAAAATTCTCCTAATTTGTGACCTACCATGTTTTCTGTTACGTAAACTGGTACAAATTGACGACCGTTATGAACTGCGATAGTTTGTCCAACGAAATCTGGAGTAATCATAGAAGCTCTAGACCAAGTCTTTACTACACTATTTTTACCACTTTCTACGTTTTCCTGAACTTTCTTGTCTAACTTATAATGAACGAAAGGTCCTTTTTTTAATGAACGTGCCATATCTTATTATTTCTTTCTACGTTCTACGATATACTTGTTACTCGGGTTTTTCTTAGAACGAGTTCTATAACCTTTTGCTGGTATTCCATTTCTTGAACGTGGATGTCCACCAGAAGAACGTCCTTCTCCACCACCCATTGGGTGATCAACAGGGTTCATTGCAACAGGTCTTGTTCTAGGCCTTCTTCCTAACCATCTTGTTCTACCAGCTTTTCCTGATACAACTAATTGGTGGTCTGAATTAGAAACAGCTCCAATTGTAGCCGAACAAGTTAACAAGATCAATCTTGTTTCACCAGATGGCATTTTAATTGTAGCATATTTTCCATCTCTTGCCATTAATTGAGCAAATGTACCAGCTGAACGAGCGATTACTGCTCCTTGACCTGGACGTAACTCAATACAAGAGATAACAGTTCCTAAAGGAATTTTGCTTAAAGGCAATGTATTACCAATTTCAGGTTGAGATTCTGGACCAGAAACTAATTTCTGACCAACTTTCAATCCGTTTTGAGCAATTACATAAGTTTTCTCTCCATCAGCATAAGCTAATAAAGCGATAAATGCAGTACGATTTGGATCATATTCAATTGATTTCACTGTAGCCGGAATTCCGTCTTTAGTTCTTTTGAAATCAATAATACGATATCTCTGCTTGTGACCACCACCCGTATAACGCATGGTCATCTTTCCTTGACTATTTCTACCTCCAGAGTTTTTTATCGGCGCTATCAAAGAGCGTTCCGGCTTATCAGTTGTAATGGCGTCATAACCATTCACAACTCTAAATCGCTGACCTGGGGTAATAGGTTTTAATTTTCTTACTGACATTTTTCTATCTTAGATATTGTTGTAAAAATCAATTGTTTCTCCTTCTTGTACTTGAACAATCGCTTTCTTAATTGCATTTGTCTTTCCACTGATCAAACCACTTTTAGTGTATTTTGTAGTTCTATCCGGTCTTACGTTCATCGTGTTAACTGAAACGATAGTTACTCCATAAGCAGCTTCAATAGCTTTCTTAATTTGAACTTTGTTTGCTTTTTTGTCAACAACAAATCCGAAGCGGTTTAAAACTTCACTTTCTTTGGTTACTTTTTCCGTTACTATAGGTCTAATTATGATGCTCATATTCCTATTATTTACTTAAATTTTCTTCAATTAACTCCAAAGAACCTTCTAAAAGCACTAAATTATTAGTGTTCAAAATAGCGTAAGTGCTTAACTCTGAGCTAGTTACGACATTTGAAGCCTTTAAATTGCGTGACGACAAATATACATTTTTATTTGACTCTCCCAACACAAATAGAGATTTTTTATTATCTAACCCTAAAGCTTTCAAAACGTTAATGAAATTTTTAGTGTTTGGAGTTTCAAAATTAAAGTCCTCAAGAACGATAATATTTGACTCTTTTGCTTTGATTGAGAAAGCTGATTTTCTTGCCAATCTTTTCAAGCTCTTATTCAATTTAAATGAATAACTTCTTGGTCTTGGTCCGAAAACTGTTCCACCACCTTTAAACAATGGATTTTTGATACTTCCCGCACGAGCTGTACCAGTTCCTTTTTGTTTTTTAATCTTACGCGTACTTCCTGTCACTTCAGCTCTTTCTTTAGCCTTATGAGTTCCTTGTCTTTGATTAGCAAGATATTGCTTAACATCAAGGTATACAGCGTGATTATTTGGTTCAATTGCGAATACTGAATCAGAAAGTTGAACTTTTCTTCCAGTATCTTTTCCGTTGAAATCTAATACTTTTACTTCCATTACTTCTGAATGATTACATAAGAGTTTTTATGTCCAGGAACACATCCTTTAATAACAAGCAGATTCTTTTCAGCAACTACTTTTAAAACTCTAAGGTTTTGAACTTTTACATTGTCTCCTCCCATTCTTCCAGCCATACGCATTCCTTTGAATACTCTAGATGGATATGAAGAAGCCCCCACAGAACCTGGCGCTCTTAAACGGTTGTGTTGACCGTGAGTTGCTTGTCCAACACCACCAAATCCGTGACGTTTAACAACCCCTTGAAAACCTTTACCTTTAGATACACCTTGTACATCTACAAATTCTCCTTCAGCAAAAATAGAAACATCAATAAGATCTCCTAATTTTTGTTCAGTTGCAAAATCTTGAAATTCAACGACTTTTTTCTTAGCAACAGTTCCAGCCTTTTTAAAGTGACCTAAAGCCGCTTTAGTGGAATGTTTCTCGTTTTTGTCATCGAAACCAAGTTGCAACGCTTCGTACCCGTCAACACCTTTGGTTCTGACTTGGGTAACAACACACGGCCCAGCCTCGATTACTGTACAAGGAATGTTTTTCCCGTTTTCGTCGAAAATACTAGTCATGCCGATTTTTTTACCAATTAACCCAGACATAAATATTAATTATTAATTACTAAAATTCCCTTCAATTTGAAAATAACAGAAATTTCCAAACAGGGAGTGCAAAAGTATACATTAAAATTGAATATACCAAACGGTTATAAAAATTAAATAGCTCATAATCAAAATCAAAGCATCAATCTGACGGTCATCCATATTTTATTTCTTTAAAAAAATAAATTTTGACTTTTTAACTCACAACAACATTTAGCTTAACAATTACTTAATGACGGAAAGAAAAAACATCCGCAACACCCTAAACTCAAGACATTTCAACAAAAACAGAATAATTCATAAAGTAAATATTTCAAAAAAAAATACCCATGAAAACTTTTGTCCACAAAAAAAAGCGAGACATTTCTGTCTCGCTTTTTATATGCAAAATATAATAAAAAATTATACTTTTATTTCTACTTCAACTCCACTTGGCAATTCAAGTTTCATTAATGCATCAATAGTTTTAGATGAAGATGAATAAATATCAATCAATCTCTTGTATGACATTACTTCAAATTGTTCTCTCGCTTTTTTGTTAACGTGCGGAGAACGTAACACAGTGAAAAGTTTTTTGTGAGTTGGTAACGGAATTGGACCTGTTACAACTGCCCCAGTAGTTTTTACTGTTTTTACGATCTTTTCAGCAGACTTGTCTACCAACATGTGATCGTAAGATTTTAGTTTTATTCTGATTTTTTGACTCATTTTCTTAAGAATTAAGCGTTACCTTTTGCTTTTTTAATTACAGCTTCTGAAATATTAGAAGGTGTTTCTGCATAGTGAGAAAACTCCATTGTTGAAGTTGCTCTACCAGAAGACAATGTTCTTAATGTTGTTACATATCCAAACATTTCTGATAAAGGCACATCAGCTTTAATAGTTTTAGCACCGTTTCTGTCACCCATGTCATTAACCTGACCTCTACGACGATTGATATCACCTACGATATCCCCCATGTTTTCTTCAGGAGTAATAACTTCCATTTTCATGATTGGCTCCAAAATAATCGCACCAGCAGCTTTAGCTACTTCTCTATAACCCATTCTTGCAGCTAATTCAAAAGAAAGAGCATCAGAATCGACAGGGTGGAAAGATCCGTCCGTCAAAGTTACTTTTAAACTATCCACTTGATAACCTGCCAATGGACCAGTTTTCATAGCTTCACGGAAACCTTTTTCTACAGAAGGGATATATTCTTTAGGAACGTTACCACCTTTTACTGCATTAATAAACTGTAATCCTACAGGAACTTTACCATCAACTTCGTCAGCTGGCTCAAGTGTAAATACGATATCACCGAATTTACCACGACCTCCTGATTGTTTTTTGTAAGTTTCTCTGTGTGTTGCAGTTCTTGTAAACGCTTCTTTATATTCTACTTGAGGCTCACCTTGGTTAACTTCAACTTTAAATTCACGTTTCATACGATCTACTAAGATATCTAAGTGAAGCTCACCCATACCTGAGATAATAGTTTGCCCTGAAGCCTCATCTGTTCTAACAGTAAATGTTGGATCTTCTTCAGCTAATTTAGCCAAAGCCATACCCATTTTATCAACGTCAGCTTTAGTTTTAGGTTCAATTGCAATACCAATTACCGGCGCAGGGAATTTCATAGACTCAAGAATGATTGGGTGTTTTTCATCACACAATGTATCTCCAGTTTTGATATCTTTAAATCCAACAGCAGCTCCAATATCTCCAGCCTCAATAAATTCGATTGGATTTTGTTTGTTAGCGTGCATTTGGTAAATACGAGAAATTCTTTCTTTATTTCCTGAACGAGTGTTCAAAACATAAGAACCAGCATCTAAACGACCAGAGTAAGCACGGAAGAAAGCTAAACGACCTACGAATGGGTCAGTAGCAATTTTAAATGCTAGAGCAGCGAACGGCTCTTTTACATCTGGCTTACGCAAGATTTTAGTTTGATCTTCTTCTAATAATTCAGCATCATCAGGGTGAATTCCTTCGATACCTTCCTTATCCATTGGAGAAGGTAAATATTTACAAACTGCATCTAACATGAACTGAACTCCTTTGTTTTTGAAAGAAGAACCAGCAATCATCGGGATGATAGCCATATCCATAGTAGCAGCTCTTAAAGCGTTGTTGATTTCTTCCTCCGTAATAGAGTTTTCATCTTCCATGAATTTCTCTAAAAGATTTTCATCGTAGTCAGCAACTGCTTCAATAAGAATAGATCTGTATTCTTTAACCTCTGCAATCATATCCTCAGGAATTGGCACAATATCAAAAGTCGCCCCTTGAGTAGCATCATGCCAAATGATAGCTTGGTTTTTTACTAAATCTACAACACCTTTGAAATCATTTTCTTCACCGATTGGCAAAGTGATCGCAACAGCATTTGATTTTAACATATCACGAACTTGTTGACAAACTGCCAAAAAGTTAGATCCTTGACGGTCCATTTTATTAACGAATCCCATACGTGGAACTCTATATTGATCAGCAAGTCTCCAGTTAGTTTCTGATTGTGGCTCAACACCATCAACAGCACTAAACAAGAAAACCAATCCATCAAGTACACGTAAAGAACGGTTTACCTCTACAGTAAAGTCAACGTGTCCAGGAGTATCAATAATATTAAAGTGATATGGCAAAGATTCAGGCAAAATTTTACCTTGCTCAGTTGGAAAATTCCACTCACAAGTTGTTGCAGCTGAAGTAATTGTAATACCTCTTTCTTGCTCTTGAGCCATCCAGTCCATTGTTGCAGCACCATCGTGTACTTCACCAATTTTGTGTGACTTTCCAGTATAAAAAAGGATACGCTCAGTTGTTGTTGTTTTACCAGCATCAATGTGAGCAGCAATTCCGATATTTCTTGTATATTTTAAATCTCTAGCCATTTCTTACGAATTAAAATCTAAAGTGAGAGAAAGCTTTGTTAGCCTCTGCCATCTTGTGAGTATCCATTCTTTTCTTAACCGCAGCACCTTCTTCTTTAGCAGCAGCTAAACATTCTGATGCTAAACGTTGTGCCATAGATTTTTCATTTCTTCTTCTAGAATAAAGTATTAACCACTTCATTGCCATAGAAATTTTTCTGTCTGGTCTAATTTGCATTGGAATTTGAAATGTAGCTCCACCAACTCTACGACTACGCACTTCTACGTGAGGCATAACGTTTGTTAAAGCATCTTTCCAAATTTCTAATGAAGATTTTTCTGAATCTTGCTTTTTAGACTCAATGATGTCAATTGCATCATAAAATACTTTGAAAGCTGTAGATTTCTTACCGTCCCACATTAAGTTGTTCACAAAACGTGTTACCAATTGGTCGTTAAACCTTGGATCTGGTAAAAGTGGTCTTTTCTTTGCCGCTCTTTTTCTCATGTCTTTTTTTTAATAAAAAGTTATAGGTTATCCGTTAAATGTTATGTGTCAAAAATTTAAAACTTTCATTTTCAATCTCCAACCCTCAACTCCTAACCTCCAACTCTTAACGTTTTAAATTACTTTTTTGCTTCTTTTGGGCGTTTAGCACCGTACTTAGATCTTCTTTGCGTTCTTCCTGCAACTCCTGACGTGTCAAGCGCTCCACGAACGATATGATATCTAACACCTGGTAAATCTTTTACCCTTCCACCTCGCACTAATACTATCGAGTGCTCTTGTAGATTGTGTCCTTCTCCAGGGATGTAAGCATTCACTTCATTACCATTTGTCAAACGTACACGCGCAACTTTACGCATTGCAGAGTTTGGTTTTTTTGGTGTAGTAGTGTAAACACGCGTACAAACCCCTCTTCTTTGAGGACAAGAATCTAAAGCAACCGATTTACTCTTCTTAGTGATCTGAGTTCTTCCTGTTCTTACTAATTGTTGAATTGTTGGCATAATTAATACTAAAAATTTATTATGTATATTAAATTCCCGCTTTTTACGGGGTTGCAAATGTATAAAATATTTTTCACTATACAAACGTTAATCCATTAATTTTCAATAACATTATTTAAGCTTATCTTTTTAGAAACAAACGACATATATTTTCAATACTTTTAACAAACCAAATAATTCCTTTTGAAACAACTCTTATACATATTCATTATTTGCATAAACTTTTCTGCTTATGCCCAGAATTTTTATTTAAAAATACACGGGTCTAACAATTCTGAAAACCAAATAATTGATTCCTTATATTACCAAACAAAACATCCTAACATAAAATCTCTTTTTGACGAAACAAAAAACATTTCTGAAAAACTAACTAAAAAAGGTTTTTTGGACAATAAAATTCTGGAAACAAAAAAAACAAATGACAGCACTTATACAGCAATAATCGATCTTAAAAAGAGAACAAAAAGTATACATATATATATAGGTAAAGAAAATCAATATTTTAAATCGTTCGAAACAAAAAAAGACACCATTATTTTACCTTATGAAGAAGTAGAAAATTACTTGAATCAAAAAATAATTGATGCTGAAAAACTTGGCTTTGCATTAAGCAAAATAAAACTCGGAAATATCCATAGAAAGAATGAGATTATTTATGCCGATTTAAATTTTAAGTCTGAAAAGAAAAGAGCCATTAATGCGATTATCATAAATCAGGCAAACAATAATAGTAAGAACTATTTCCCGAAAGGACATTTAAAACAACTAAACAAAAAATATCTCAACAAAACTTTTAATCAGGAAATCGTAAAAGAATTATATAATGATATAAATAGCTTTGATTTTATTACTCAAACAAAATATCCCCAAATATTATTTACAAATGATTCGACAAAAATTTACACTTATCTAGAAAAAAGAAAAGCAAACACATTTGATGGCTATATTGGATTTTCGAATAATGAAACCAAAAAAATAACACTTAACGGATATTTAGACATTACATTAATAAATACACTTCACGCAGGCGAACAATTTTCACTTTATTGGAAAAGCGACGGAAATCAACAAACAACTTTTAACACCAAAGTAGAAATTCCGTATATTTTTCAAACTTCACTAGGACTGAAAGCTCAATTAAATATATTCAAACAAGACAGTACTTTTCAAAATACCAAAACCGCAATTGATTTAGGATATTATTTAAACTACAATTCGAAAATTTATCTGGGATATCAGTCCACTGAATCAAGTGATATTCAAAACACAAACAGCGCAACGATAAGTGATTTCAAAAACTCTTATCTTACTTCTTCTTTTGATTACAAAAAAATGGATCACACTAACCTACTTTTTTTCAGGAAGGCATATGTAAATTTTTTAATTGGATATGGAAAAAGAGATACTAATAACGATCCGGAAACAGCAGAATCCAGCAAACAATTTTATGGCAATTTAAATATGTCTTACAATTTTGAACTCAACAAGAAAAACTTCATTTACATAAATTCACAAAATTACTACCTGCAAAGCAAAAATTACATTACAAACGAACTTTTTAGATTTGGAGGAATAAATTCAATAAGGGGTTTTTCAGAAAATAGCTTACAAGGAAATAATGCTAATTTGATAATGACCGAATATAGATATCTGACAACTCAAAATTTATACATCCATAGTATACTTGATTATGGAATTTATCAAGATCAGACTTCTTTAGTAAATAGTAAAAAAATTAACAATTTAATAACCATAGGTGTAGGATTTGGATTATTAACAAAAAACGGGCTATTAAAATTAATAATTGCTAATGGAAGCACAAATAAGGCAGAAATAAAATTTTATAACAGTATCGTTAATTTATGTTATAATGTTAAATTTTGACAGTTTGTAAAAATATGTTAACAAAATATTAGGAATTTTAGTAAGTAATTACGAATATTACATCACTAATTCCAAAATATTTGATAATATGAAACCAAAGTTAAACAGATTTCTCGTGCTATTATTAGCACTAATCGTGCAACTAACCTTTGCACAAGAAAGAACTGTTTCAGGTATTGTTACTGATGACGCAGGAATGCCTTTACCAGGCGTAAGTGTGTTAGTAAAAGGAACAAAAACTGGAACACAAACAGATTTTGATGGAAAATATTCCATCAAAGCAACATCAAGCCAAGTCTTAGTATTTAGCTACATTGGGATGAAATCGCAAGAATTTGCAGCAAGCTCATCACAAGTTAACGCTAAATTATCAGGAGACGCTCAACAACTAGAAGGAGTTGTTGTTACCGCATTAGGACTTTCAAGAGAGAAAAAATCTCTGGGATATGCCACCCAAGAAGTTAAAGGAGAAAATTTATCGGCAGTTAAAAGCGACAACTTTGTCAATGCTATATCAGGTAAGGTTTCTGGTGTACAAGTTAAAAGAACTACAAATTTTGGTGGTTCTACCAATATCGTTATTAGAGGAAATTCATCTTTAACCGGAAACAATCAAGCCCTATTTGTTATTGACGGAGTTCCTGTAAGCAATAACAATTCAAACTCAAGAGATCAAGAACAATCTGGAGCTGGTTACGACTACGGTAGTGCCGCATCAGACATCAACCCCGAAGACATCGAATCTATAAACGTACTTAAAGGATCTGCAGCAAGTGCACTTTACGGATCCAGAGCCGCTAATGGAGTTGTAGTAATTACTACAAAAAAAGGAAATAAAAAAGGAAAAGGATATTCTATTACAGTAAATTCAGGAGTAACTGTTGGTTCTGTAGATAAAAGTACTTTTATAAAATATCAAAATCAATACGGTGGAGGTTATGGTCCTTATTATGGTCCGGATGAAGACTCTTATTTAGATCATATTGATATCAATGGCGACGGAGTTTTAGACAATGTAACTCCATTAACAGAAGATGCTTCTTACGGACAAGCTTTTAATCCTAATTTATTAGTATATCAATGGGATGCTTTTTATCCGGAATCACCAAACTACATGAAAGCTACACCGTGGCAAAGTGCTAAAAATGGTCCGATAACATTTTTCGAAAAACCAGTTGCTGTTACAAATTCGATATCTATCGATAAAGGTTTAGAAAATGGTTATTTAAGATTAGGTTTTAACAACCTTGATCAAACTGGACTTTTACCTAATAGCTCATTAAAAAGAAACACTTTAACATTAAACGCTTCAACACTTATCAACGATAGGCTAACTGTAGCTGGATATGGAAATTTCACAAGAACTAGTACTATTGGAAGAAATAGCACAGGATACAATGACAACATTGCCGGTAACTTTAGACAATGGTGGCAAACTAACGTAGACTTGCAAGGTTTAAAACAAGCTTACGAGCTTACAGGAAGAAATGTATCATGGAACCCTAATTCTTATACAAATCCTACTCCAATATTCTGGGACAACCCTTATTTTCAACGTTACGAAAACTACGAATCAGATAGCAGAAACAGATTTATTGGTAATGCCTCCTTAAACTATAAAGTTACAAGCTGGCTAGATGCTTATGGAAGAGTTTCTGTTGATACTTATGACGAACTACAAGAAGAAAGAAGAGCAATTGGTAGTGTACCGGCTAATTTTGGTATTGGAGTTGGCGGAGGCGATGGTTCTCTTAACAGAAGCCCTGCATCATCTGGATACTCAAGAAAAAACATAGGTTTCAGCGAGTACAACTATGATTTCATGTTAAATTACAACACAAATATTACGCAGAAATTAAACCTTAAAGGAGTTGTTGGTACAAACATCAGAAGAAGTTATTACAGTTCTATATTTGCCGCAACAAACGGTGGACTTGCAATACCTAAACTTTATGCTTTACAAAATACAGTAAGCCCACTTTTAGCTCCGATAGAAAGAGATGAATCTATTGGGGTTGATGGTATTTACGGAAGCGCTTCTTTTGGATATGATGACTTTCTATATCTGGAAGGAACAATAAGAAGAGACCATTCTTCAACTTTACCAGAAGCAAACAGTTCTTACTACTACCCTTCCGTTTCATCAAGTTTTGTATTTTCTAAATTTGTAAAAGCCGACTGGTTATCATTTGGAAAAGTCAGACTTAATTATGCCGAAGTTGGAAATAGTCCTGGTTTTGATAGAATATTAGATACTTATGCAGTAAACACAGCATTTGGAGCAGCATCAGCATCCGTAAAAGACACTAAAAACAATCCTGATTTAAAACCAGAACGCACAAAAAGTTACGAGGCTGGTTTAGAGCTTTCTTTTTTCAAAAAGAGATTGGGACTTGACTTCTCTTATTACAAATCAAATTCAATTGACCAAATCATCCCATTAAGATTAACTTCTTCTACAGGATATTTGAATGAATTAATTAATGCCGGTGAAATCGAAAACAAAGGGATTGAAATTTCCTTAAATGGCACTCCTATAAAAACAGACAGTTTTTCATGGGACATCAACCTGAACTTTGCCAGAAACAGAAACAAAGTTGTAGATCTTTTAGATGGTATTGACAACTTACAATTAGGATCTTTTCAAGGTGGTGTAACTATAAATGCAGCAGTTGGGCAACCATATGGTGTAATTTATGGTACTCAATATACTTACTTAAACGGACAAAGAGTTGTTGATCCTGCAAATGGTCAATATATTAAAACTTCAACTTCAGACAATGCAATTGGAAATGCAAATCCGGATTACACAGGAGGCTTAAACAACAAATTCACTTATAAAAACTTCTCTCTTGAGTTCTTGATTGACATGCAAAAAGGAGGACAAATATTCTCATTAGACCGTTATTATGGGCTTGCAACAGGTTTACCTGATGACACGGCTTTCTTAAATGACCTTGGAAACCCCGTGAGAAATCCAATTACTTCAGGTGCTGACAGCGGAGGATTTATCAATCCGGGAGTTAACCCAAATGGAGCTGTTAATACAACCAGAATTAACGCGAGCCAGTTTGGAGCACAAGGATATAGAAGAGGATTACCGGACGAAGCATTTGTATATGACGCGAGTTACATCAAATTAAGACAAACTTCAATTTCTTATTCTTTATCAGAAAAAACATTGAGAAATACTTTTATAAACGGAATGACTTTAAGTGTTGTAGGAACAAATCTTTGGATTATACATAAAAACTTACCAGATGCAGATCCAGAATCAGGTTTAGGAGCAGGAAATCTACAAGGATACTCAACAGGATCTTTGCCTTCAACAAGAGATATTAGCTTCAACGTTAAAATCCAATTTTAAATCAAGAAATCATGAAAAAAATATTTATAATTCTACTCACCGCAGCAACATTCTCGTCCTGCTCTGATGATATAGAAAAGTTAAACGTAAACGTTAAGGATCCCTCAAACGTACCTGGCGAAGCGTTATTTACAAGTGCTCAAAAAAGTTTAGTAGATCAAATGACGAATACAAATGTAAACAACAATGTAATCCGATTAATTGATCAATATTTTACAGAAACTGTATATACTGATGAAAGTAATTACGACTTAGTTACCCGAACAATTCCAGAGCAGCATTGGCAGTTTTTATATAAAGATGTCCTAAAAGATCTAGACCAAAGCGCCAAAAACATCACCGCTACTCCACTTGGCTTAACAGAGAATCCTTTAGACAAACAAAACAAACTTGCTATCATAGAGGTTTTAAACGTTTATACTTATGCAATTTTAGTAGAGACTTTTGGTAATGTACCTTATTCTCAAGCATTAAATCTAAATTACAAAACTCCTAAATACGATGATGGTTTAACTATTTATAAAGATCTTATATCCAGGTTAAACAATGCTATCGGAAAACTTAATACCGGAGGTAAAAGTTTTGGAGGTAATGATAGAATTTATGGTGGAGATGTAGCAAAATGGATCAAATTTGCAAATACCTTAAAATTAAGATTGGGTATTACGATTTCTGATATTCCTGCCGAAAGTGCATTAGCGCAAGCAACTGTTTCTAGTGCTGCACCATTTGTATTTACATCAAATCTTGATAATGCTGATTTAAAATATTTAACAGCAACGCCAAATACAAATCCACTATATGTAGATCTTGTTGCCAGCGGTCGTTCAGATTTTGTACCTGCTAATACATTAGTAGATGCGATGAATGCTTTACAAGATCCAAGACGTGCAAAATATTTCGACGATAATGTGGATGATCCTACTACTCCTGAAATTGAATATATTGGCGGAGAAAACGGAGCAAGTAATTCATTTGCTAATAAAACTCATATTACACCAACAATTCAGGCTCCTGACTATCCAGGAACAATCTTAGATTATGCCGAGACTGAATTTTTATTAGCAGAAGCTGCTGAAAGATCTTTATTTGGAACTCCTGCAGATGCCGAAGCACATTATAATGCTGCAATTACAGCTTCTATATTAGATTGGGGAGGAACTGCGGCAGAAGCTACAACTTATTTGGCTAATCCAGCTGTAGCATACACAACTGCAACCGGAACCTGGAAACAAAAAATTGGAACTCAAAGCTGGATTGCTTATTATAACAATTCATTTGAAGGCTGGTCATCTTACAGAAGATTGGATTTCCCAGTTTTAGTCCCGCCTGCTGATGCTGTTTCAGATGTGCCTTTACGTTATACATATCCTATCATTGAACAATCATTAAACAAAGCTAGTTACACAGAAGCTAGTTCAGCGATTGGTGGAGATGCTGTAGAAACGAAATTATTCTGGGATAAATTTTAAATTTCAATACATAACTTCTAATAAACAAAACAGTTGCAAAATTATATTGCAACTGTTTTTTTATTTTAAAACATTCTTAATTTTAACTTTACATTGCATTTTTTTAAAATTCAAAATACAACTCTATTATAATAGTAAAACAGGCAAATAAATCATAAAATTACGTTACAAAAAAGGCTGTTTTTAACACTGCTTTTTCTACTTGATATATTACCTTTTCTTCAAACCTAAACGCTGTTTCACTCTATTGTCTTTTATAGAATAAATAGTCCATTGCATAATCATAACCATTTTAACAAATTACAAGACTTCGTTGAGAACATTTTTTTAGGATAAAAGTTATAAAAAAAACAATTAAATAGCGGTCATCAATAAATTTAACATTTATAGCTGTGTCAAAATTTTTAATTATTATCAAATTTAACACTAAAAATTACGGATTTGTAATTTTACACCCATTTTTATCGATAAAAGAGCAAATTACTACCCCAAAATCATAATTTAACTAAAAAAAAAGCTTTTTATATTAGGTAGATTAACAAATTATTAAGATTTTTGTCGAACTAATTCAAAATATTTAAAAATGAAACTAAAGTTCAATGGATTCTTAGTACTATTGTTAGTACTAGTTGCGCAACTTACTTTTGCGCAAGAAAGAGCTGTTACTGGAACAGTTTCTGACAATGCAGGAATGCCTTTACCAGGTGTTAGTGTATTAGTTAAAGGAACTAAGACGGGAACGCAAACAGACTTTGATGGTAAATTTTCTATCAAGGCATCTTCAAGCCAAGTTTTGGTATTTAGCTACATTGGGATGAAATCTCAAGAAGTAGTAGCAGCTTCTTCAGTTGTTAATGTAAAATTAGCTGACGCTGGTGCACAAGAACTAGAAGGTGTTGTTGTAACTGCTTTCGGTATTAAAAGAGAAAAAAAATCTCTTGGTTATGCAACAACAACTTTAAAAGCTGACCAACTTACTGCTGTAGTAAACACAAACCCATTTGAAACACTTTCTGGAAAAATTGCAGGGGTAGACATTACTTCTCCTTCTCAACCTGGAGCTTCTACTAAAGTAGTTATCCGTGGTTTGAACACTATTACCGGAAACAATGGTCCTCTTTATGTAGTTGATGGAACACCTATCAACAACAGTGCAACAGGAACTACTACTACTACAAGATCTTACGATGCTGGAAATGGTATTAGTGATATTGACCCAAATAATATTGAGAGCATGACGGTTCTTAAAGGAGCTGCTGCATCTGCTTTATACGGTTCAAGAGCTGGTGGTGGCGTAATCATCATTACAACTAAAAAAGGAAAAGCAAACTCAGGAATTAAAGTTGACTTATTAGCTTCAACAGAATTCAGTGAAGTTGCAAGAGTTCCTCACTTACAAAACCAATTTGGTGAAGGATGGAATGCTGCTGGATATTCAGGAACTAATACATACAGTAATGAAAATGGTTCTTGGGGACCTGCTTTCAATGGAGAAGTTAGACCTTGGGGAACAATTTCAAACGGAACTCAACAAATTAAACCTTATGTAGGTTTAAAAGACAACGTTAGAGATTTCTATAACACTGGTGTTTTATCAACTCAATCTGCAACTCTTAGTGGTGGTGGAGATACTTCAGATTTCTCTTTGGTTTTCTCAAACGTAAACAGTGACGGAGTTGTACCTACTGATGTTGATTTATACAAAAAACAATCTTTAGGATTCAATGGTGGTTTGAAATCAAATAGATTTACATTAAGAACTTCTTTGAACTATGTATACAAAGATCAAAGTGCTGTTAATGCAGGACAAGGTGATGATGCTGGTCAAGGTTCAACTTTACAACAAGACTTATTACAAATCCCTAGAGATGTAAGTGTTGTAGATTTAAGAGATTACAAAAACAATATCTTCAATACACCTGATTATTATTTCACTCCTTACGCTTCTAATCCATATTTCTCAATTAACGAGAACAGTACAAAAATTATTGGAAACAATATTTTTGGAAACGTGAATTTGAGCTACAAGTTAACAGACAAAATAACTGCTACATGGCAAATTGGTGGTAACTTAAGAGAAGAAAGATTCAAAAGTTACGGTGCAATCGTAGATTATTTACCAGGAACTCCTCAGGCAGTTGCCGGAGCGAACAAAGTTGTGGGTGGAGTTACAGAAGGAAGATCAGAATTCAGCGAGTTCGATACATTCTTCAACGTAAACTACAATACAAACTTAAGTGAAGACTGGACATTCAATCTTTTAGGTGGTGTTACTTACAACAAAAGAGAGGCTGATCAATTATTCAACTCAATCACAAACTTAGGAATACCTGGTTATTACGAGCTTTCTAACTCTTCTGTTAGACCAGTTATTTCACAAGCTAACTCTGTTAGAAAAACAGGAGCTGTTTACGGATCTGCTGAGTTTGCTTTCAAAAACAAATATTTTGCAACCTTAACAGCTAGAGAAGATGTTACCTCTACTTTGCCAATTGGTAACAATGCATATTTCTACCCATCTGCATCACTTGGTGCAATTGTAATTGATAGTGGAGACACTTTCCTTAAATTAAGAGCTGCTGCTTCTAAAATTGCAAATGATACACAGCCTTACCAAACAGAAAATTCTTATGTACCTGGATCAGCTGCTGCAAACTTTGGTATAATTGCATCTCCTATCGGAGGAATAAGCTACTACGAAGCTGCTTCTACACTTGGAAATGCAGGTTTGAAACCAGAAACTACTGTTGAATATGAAGTAGGTGCTGAGGGATCATTCTTCAAAAACAGACTTAGTTATGATATTGCTTTATATCAAAAAACAACTTCTGACCTGATCGTTTCTTTACCATTAGACCCATCAACAGGTTTTACAAGTAAATCTATTAATGCTGCTACTATTCAAAATAGAGGTATTGAGGTATCTATTACTGGTAGCCCAATTAAAAACAAAGATTTCTCTTGGAACATTACTTATACATTCACTAAAAACGAGAATGAAGTTACTAAGTTAGCTGATGGTTTTGACAGAATTGACTTAGCTAGTGCTTATGGAGTAACATTCTCTGCAACTAAAGGACAGCCAATTGGTACATTTTACTCTCAAACACCTAAAGTAAACGCTGCAGGACAATATGTAGTAAATGCTAGTACTGGTATGTATGAAGTAAGTGATGATATTCAACGTATTGGAAACTCACAACGTGATTTCGTAATGGGATTACAAAATACTTTCAAATACAAAAACTTTAACTTAGGATTCTCATTAGACTGGAAACAAGGTGGAGAATTTTATTCTTACACAAAAAGACTTTCTGCTTTCGTAGGAAATGGTATTGAAACTACTTACAACGACAGAAATCCATTTATCGTTCCTAACTCTGTTAATGAGCACGTAGATCCTGTAACAAAAGCAGTAACTTATACAGAAAATACAACTCCAATTGCTTGGGATAAAGTAACTTCTTTCTACAATACTTCAAACAATCCTGGTATCGAGTCTACTCACGTTATCGATAAAACTTTTGTAAGATTAAGAGAGGTTAATTTTAACTATGATTTCCCTTCTGCCGTTAGTAAAAACATGGGATTAAACAAAATCACGCTTGGTGTTTACGCAAGAAACCTTTTCATGTGGACTCCTGGAGAAAACCCATTTACAGATCCTGAAACTGGAACTTACGGAACTGGTGTATCTTCTGATTTTGGAGAATTTGGAGCTAACCCTTCACAAAGATCAGTAGGTGGAGTTTTAAAATTATCATTCTAAAAATAAATATAGAAAAATGAAAAAAATAACAACAATAATAGCAGCACTTTTCTTGTTAGTGTCATGTGATGAAACATTTGACATTAATAGAGATCCGGATTCATTGTCTCCGGGGCAAGCAAACAGCACCATTCTTCCTGCTGGTATAGCAGGACTTGCAGGAGCTCAAGGATCATACTACGCACTTATTGGTGGGTTTTGGTCTCAATTCTGGACACAAAACAATACTTCAAATCAATACAAAGATATTGATGCATACAGTATTGGAACAAATGATTACCAAGTTGGATGGACAGCTATGTACGATGCTTTAAATGACATTAGAGTTGTAAAAGCACAAGCATTGGCTGAACAAAACTGGAATTATTATTTAATCGCAACTACTCTTGAAGTAGAAGCTTCTCAAATAATGACAGATTTATACGATGCTATTCCTTATGCTGAGGCAAATAATGTAAACATCTTACAGCCGAAATTCAACACTGGAAAAGAAACTTATGACTTAATGATTGCTGATTTAAAATTAGCTTTATCAAAAGACTTAAGTACTTCTGTAGGTGCTGCTCCTAAAGCTGATGATTTCATTTTTGCTGGAAACATGGCAAACTGGACTAAATTTGGTAACACTTTGTTATTAAAATTACACATGAGATTAACTGAAGTAGATCCTGCTCTTGCTCAATCAGGAATTAAAGCATTAATCGATTCAGGTGCTCAATTTTTAGATGTTGATGCTGCAATGACTCAATTTGAAGATGCTGCAGACAGAAGTAACCCATTGTACGAAACTGACAGAAGACAGTTGAATACTACTTTGAACTTAAGAGCTAGTAAAACTTTATACTCTTACTTACAAACAAATGCTGACCCACGTTTAGGTAAATATTATGGAGCTGGAAATCCAAATACACAAGGTGATTTCGAAAACACTGCAACTAATCTTTCATTAGTTACTTTAAGCCCTACAACTCCTGTATTTTTCATGAGTAAAGAAGAAAGTTACTTTTTACAAGCAGAAGCGCTTACAAGATATTATGGCGGAGCTGGAGCTAAAGCTAAATATGATGCAGGTGTAACAGCTAATATCACAAGATATGCTGGATCTGCAACTGCTCTTTTAGCTGCTGGTGGAAAATACGAATTCCCTGCAACTGGAACTGCTGCTCAAATTGAAGCTATTATTACTCAAAAATGGATTGCAAGTTTCCCTGGAAATGGTTACGAATCTTTCTTAGAGCAAAACAGAACTGGATTCCCTAGAGTGTCTGCTGTTGCTCAAACAAGCGATGCATATGTTCCTGGACAATTGTCTATATCTGTAGAGAATGTAACAGGCGATAAATTCCCAAAAAGAATTATTTTACCAAATACAGTAAAATCAAGAAACCCTAATGCACCGGCTTTAAAAGCAATCACGGATGTTGTATGGTGGGATGTTAACTAATTAAATCTAAAAGATGAAAAAAATATTTATACAACTGATGACAGTAGTAATTAGCGGATTGCTTCTTACCTCTTGTGATACTGACTCAACAGATGGGGTGTCTAAAGTTACAATTTACCCTACAATTGAAGTGAATGGCGCTAGTACAGTATTTGTACCAGTGGGTGGAACTTATAATGATCCAGGAGTTGTCGCAGAAGAAGGTGGAACTGTTATACCAACTGTTTCAACTTTTAACGGAAACTTCAGAGGAGCTAAAACTCTTGATCTTAATCAAGCTGACGAGTATACTCAAACCTACACTGCAACAAACAGAGATGGTTTTAAAGCAACTGCAACCAGAAAAGTAATTGTTTACAAAACTGGTGATCTAGTAAACAGTATCGAAGGTGTTTATCTTTCTACAACAAGAAGAAACGGTTCATTATTAGCTGCATCTCAAGGAAGTTCAGTAGACCAGAAATATATCTATATCTGGAAAAATACTGACGGAACTTACGGAGTATCTGATGCTTTTGGTGGATGGTATAGTATAGGAAGAAATATCGGTATTACTTCTGCTACTCAAGGCGGAACAATTGCTGGTAACATTCCAACTAACACTTTCACTTTCCCAGGAAACCCATTAGGGAATGCATATTTTGGAGGAACTGCTAACATAACTGGATTATCTGTTAATGCTGCTACCAAAACAGTTGTTCTTTCAACTAACTGGTTAACTGTTCCACCAGTTACTAGTTATAATTTTGTTTCAACATTAACTCAATTACAACTTTAAAATTATTAAGATGAAAAAATTAAAATTAAATATAACACGTATTCTTGTAGCAGTACTTGTACTTACTTCATTTGCATCTTGTGATGAAGTTGGAGATACTGAACCAGGAGGAACGTCTGTTGAAGCATTTGCAGGTGACTGGTTCATAACTGTATCTGATGCAACTGGAACTGCAATCTCAGAACATGATTTGTTTTCTACTTACAATACTGCTGCAAATGACGGTACATTGTGGTTAGATGATCACGAAAGTGTTGCAGAATTTAAAGTTAAAGTTACTACTAACAAAGATGGTTCATTTACAGCAACTTCTGCTGCTAATGCATACAATGCAAGAACTGTAAGCATTACAGCTGGTAAAGTTGAAAAAGATGCTGCAACTTCTAAAGGAGGTCACAAAGTTGACAAAATCTCTTTTAAAGCTGAGTTCAGTGATGAGCCTGGAGTAATCTACTCTTACGAAGGAAGCAGAAGAACTGGTTTCTACGAAGATGAATACTAGAACTTAGATTCTAAATATATTACAACTAAACCATCCCATTCATTTGGGATGGTTTTTTTTATAAACATTATACCTATATTTGCCGTATGGAAAAAGAACATCAAATATTTGGAATTAGAGCCGTTATAGAAGCAATTCAAGCAGGAAAAGAAGTAGATAAAGTATTCGTCCAAAAAGAAATTTCTGGAGAATTGATGAAGGATTTAATGAAAGTGATGAAACGCGCTAACATCAATTTCTCCTATGTTCCTGTCGAAAAACTAAACCGACTTACACCAAATAATCATCAGGGAGTTGTTGCTACAATTTCTCCTATTGGTTTTATTGATTTAGAACATTTAGTTGAATCAACAATTGAATCTGGTTCGAAACCTTTATTTTTAATATTAGATCAGATTTCTGATGCAAGAAATTTTGGCGCTATTATCAGAACTGCAGAATGCACGGGTGTAAATGGAATTATCGTTCAAAAAGCAGGTTCGGCGCCAGTAAACGGAGATACTGTTAAAACATCAGCCGGAGCAGTATTCAATGTTCCGATTTGTAAAGTGGAACATATTAAAGATGCCATTTTTTATCTTCAGGGATCCGGAATTAAAACGGTTGCTGCAACTGAAAAAACAGATCAGAACATTTATGATTTAGAACTGAACGAACCAGTTGCCATTATAATGGGATCAGAAGACAGAGGAATAAACCCGTCTGTACTTAAAATTGTAGATGAAAAAGCAAAACTACCTATGTTTGGAACTATAGGATCACTAAATGTTTCTGTAGCTTGTGGAGCATTTCTATACGAAGCTGTCCGCCAAAGAAGTTAAAAAGTATTGAGAATAAAGACGTCAATTAAATATAATCATGAATGTCTTCAAAATTTACTCATAACATATCACTTAAAAAAATCAGTATTATACTTGTAATATTAATTACAAGTATAAACTATGGACAAACCACTGCCTACAATCAATTTTGGAATGAAATTCAATTCAACCGAACCATAAATGAAAAATGGTCAACTGAACTAGACCTCGGAGCCGCTTACAGCAGCACTGAATCTTCACCAAACATTTTTGAACAAAACATTCAAAGATCTGCCAGACTATGGGGACATTACTATTTTTCGCCACGCTGGAAATTCTCCTCTTTTATAGCCTATAATTACAATAAAGATGTACCCGAAATAGGGCAATTTAAATCGCCTGAAGTACGATTCGCACTCCAGGGCATTTACTATTTTCATAAAACTGGTTATACTTTAAGTACCAGAATGAGAATGGAACTCAGACATATGCGAAGCGAAGATGGAACTTATGAAAATGTTTTACGATATCGTCAACAAATAAAATACATACAGCCAATCAACAGTAAAGTTCTTCGTGAAGGGGTTGTTTACGCAATAGCATCAGACGAATTATTTTTTAAATCGGGCACAAAAGTAACAGGATTAAGTTTTTTTGATCGAAACAGGCTCAACATCGGAGCAGGTTATTTATTTACAGACGACATACAGGTAGAATTAACATATGCCAACGAATATCTCCCGAGAGATAAAGAAAATCAAATTGTTAATGCAGCATCTTTAACCGTTAGTTTCAATAATCTTTTCAAAAATCTCAGCAAAAAATTATCACATAAAAATGAAGAATTAAACGAAGATTAATACTTTTACTCTTCTTTCTTTAAAAAGCAATTTAATTGTTTCATAATAGCATCTTTGTGCAGTTTAAAATTATAATCGCGGATAAAATCTGTTCCTTCCATTTTAATTTCTGCTACAGTTGCCTCAAATTTAGAAAACGACTCAATATCCTTATCATCGATTAAATACAGAACCTGCATAATAGAGTCATTGTGTCTGTATTGTGTGTCGTAGTGCGCTAATTTATACACCTTATTATCTGTAAGATGTATTACTAAATCATCTTTGATTTTTTTACCTTCTTTTTTTGATGGAAATGGTGTTGGCTGTAAAGAAACAAAGTAATGTTCTTTATCTGTTACAATATTGATCTTTAATGATTTTGATTTTGTTGTATAAAAAACTGCAGGATCAAAATAATACACCATTGTACCATCAGCCAGAATTCTATTTTTTATATCGCATTGCGCAATCATTTTTGAACTGATTAATACTAAGAAAACCAAAACTGTAAAGCTTATTTTTTTCATAACTATGTCAGATAAAATGAGAATGTTTCTAACAAAAATAATCAATATAAAGCAAAACAAATATTTATCTTAAATTTTATCTTCTGATTCTGTTTTAGTTATGGTATAATTAATCGATACATCCGAATTATAATAGGAGGAGAAAAACTCTTCCTCCTCTTCGGGAATTTCAGTATTAACGAAGTTTCCGCTCTCGTCAAAATGTTTCATGAAAGCATCTTCCTCAGGATTAAAATCGGGCTTTTGCCAATCATAAACAATTGGTCTTGCATATTCTGGTGTTTTATAGAATAATGTTAGCGCAAATCCGGTAATAAAACCTGCCAAATGCCCTTCCCATGATATAGTTACATCAACGTCCGGGAAAACGTACCAAATCATTCCTCCGTAAAGCAAAGTTACCGCAAACGAAAGCGCAACTAATCGATAATACCGCGTCTGGATTCCTTTAAAAAAAATAAAACTCACTAAAACATATATTAAACCACTTGCTCCAATATGATAATTTGAACGACCAATAATCCAGGTTATGAGTCCTGAAAATAAAATTCCATACCCAATTACGGCAAAAGATTGTTTTGGATAAAAAAATTGCAATGCTGCAAGCAAAACCAAAAGCGGAATAGAGTTATTATATAAATGACTTAAATTTTCATGAATAAAAGGACTAAATAAAACACCTTGCAAACCAGAAAAGTCACGAGGATAAATTCCGTTATCATAAAAATCAAAATCAAATCGAATTTGAACCCAATAGACTATCCACAAAAAAAGGACAAAAAGTACCGGAAGACCAATTACAGCAGTTGTAAATTTAAAATGATTATCGTTCATGATTTTTGAATCTATTGAATAAGTAACCAGCAAAAAACTATCCAAATACAATTTACTGATAATTTGTCAGCTAAACCTCCTTATGCTTTGTTATGATTTATAACGCTTTGATACTATAAAATTAAAATTGAAAATAGTAATTTTACAAAATGGAAGCACCATTAGCCGAGCGCATTCGCCCACAGAAACTAGAAGACTATATTAGTCAAAGCCATTTGGTTGGACCAAACGGCTCGTTAACGCAGCAAATTTCGAAAGGAATAATTCCGTCATTGATTTTTTGGGGACCTCCGGGAACCGGAAAAACAACGCTGGCACAAATTATAGCTCAGGAATCAAAGCGTCCGTTTTATATATTGAGCGCCATAAATTCAGGTGTAAAAGATATTCGCGATGTAATCGAAAAAGCCAAACAAAGCGGCGGATTATTTACGGCTAAAAATCCTATTTTATTTATTGATGAGATTCACCGATTCAGCAAATCGCAGCAGGATTCGCTTTTGGCAGCGGTTGAAAAAGGCTGGATTACATTAATTGGTGCAACGACAGAGAATCCCAGCTTTGAAGTTATTCCCGCTTTACTGTCACGTTGTCAAGTTTATATTTTAAATGCTTTCACTAAATCTGATCTGGAAGCTTTATTACATCGTGCCATGAAAACAGATCCTTTGATGGCTTCAAAAAATATAATCCTAAAGGAAACAGAAGCTTTGCTAAGACTTTCTGGCGGAGATGGACGAAAACTCCTGAATATTTTTGAACTTGTTGTGAACGCTTCTGCAGAAGAAGAAATAATTATTACCAACGATCGCGTTTTTGAATTGGTACAGCAAAATACTGTTTTGTATGACAAAAGTGGTGAACAGCATTATGATATCGTTTCGGCATTTATAAAATCAATTCGGGGAAGTGATCCTAACGGAGCCGTTTATTGGCTTGCCAGGATGATCGAAGGAGGCGAAGATGTAAAGTTTATTGCACGAAGAATGCTAATTCTGTCAAGCGAAGATATTGGAAATGCAAACCCAACTGCATTTATTATGGCAAATAATACGTTTCAGGCCGTAACAACAATAGGTTATCCTGAAAGCAGAATTATATTAAGCCAATGCGCAATTTATTTAGCGACTTCTCCAAAAAGTAATGCGTCGTATTTGGCAATTGGAAATGCGCAGCAATTGGTAAAACAAACTAGCGATTTACCAGTTCCTATTCATTTAAGAAACGCGCCAACCAAACTTATGAAAGAATTGGGTTATGGCGATGATTATAAATATTCGCACGATTATGCCAATAATTTTGCCGAGCAGGAATTTTTACCTGATGCTATAAAAGAAACGGTTCTTTACAATCCGGGAAGCAATTCTCGAGAGAACAGCAACCGCGAATTTTTAAAGAACCGTTGGAAAGATAAATATGGTTATTAACACCACATTTTATATTTAGAATTTAACTACAATTTTCTCTGAAACCAGTTTGTCATTTTGATACGATTCAAAATACCAATTTCCATCTTCTTTTAAAATTAAAGAACCTTGTACATTATCTTTTATGGCAATAAATACATTAGTCTGAGAAGTTTTAAGCAGCTTCATAACCACTTTTGGCGTTTTATCAATTAATTGATAACCAGACTCTGTTGGCTGTGCATATAATAAATTAGGATCTTTAAGATCTGGTGACGGAGCAACAGCAACTAATGTAGCCGCAGTAACTACGGGAGTTGCAACGGCAACCGAAGTAGCTTTTGTTGTTGAAACAACTGCTTTACCATCGTATTTATAATGCAATTCATTTATTGATTTAAAAGCATTATCAAGGCTTTCTCTATACGCTACCTCATAATCTTTTTCTTTGCTTCTACCTACTTCTGATGTGTAAATGATTTTTCCGTAGCAATCTTTAAGCTCAACAAAAAGTTTTGTAACTAAAAATCCGTTGTCTTTTTTTACATCTATATACAACAATTCGCAACGTTCACCGTAACCGGCAGGAAGTGCTTCGTTAGTATAAAAAGCCTGAAAACCTGCTTTAAGCAAATTTGATTTCGTCATTGTAGACAATCTATATTGATTTTCGGTTTTAATAAAATCATATTTTAACGGTACGATCACCGCTTTGTAGTCATTTACAGATTGCGAAAATCCGATAACGGAACATATAAGTGCAACCAACAAAAATTTAATTTTCATAATTATAAATATTTTTTAAGTTCTAATAAATGGTTTATTTGCTTGATATTTTGAGGTGCCTCAATTTTTTTCTCATTAAAAAAAATAGCATCAAGACCGGCATTTAATGCACCATTAACGTCTGCGTCAAGACAATCACCAATCATAATACTGTTTTCTTTAGAAGCCCGGGCCAAATTGACAGCGTAGTCAAAGATAATACTATTCGGCTTTTTAACACCTGCAAGTTCTGAATTTGTTATGGTGCTAAAGTAACCCGCAAGCGCAGCATTATTTATTTTTTTGTCCTGAACATTTGCAAAACCATTGGTAATAATGTGTAATTTATATTTTGGCTTTAAATATTCAAGGACTTCAATTGCACCTTCAAAAAGATGATTATTATCGGTTAAGAATTCGATATAATCATTTGCAATTTCATTGATATCTTCATCAGAAATTTCATGATTCAAAGCATCAAAAGAAAACTTTAATCTATTGTAGCGTAATTCTACATGCGTTATTTCGTCGTTCTGATATTGTTTCCAGCAAGCCTGATTTATAGGAGCATATTTGGCAATAAAATCCTCGATTTTAACTTCGGGAAACCTGCTTTTAAAAATACGATCAAAAGCCATTTCTGAGTTTTTATCAAAATCCCAAAGTGTATGATCTAAATCGAAAAAAATGTCTGTAATAGTGGTATTCATAATTTAAAAAATTCCTTCATCTACAAAACTATAATATTTTGTTTCAGTAATAATCAAATGATCTAAAACTTTAACATCTAAACTATCACCTGCCAGTTTTAATTTCTGCGTAATTTGCTTGTCAGCTTCACTTGGAATTAACGTACCCGAAGGATGATTATGACACAAAATCAAGCCCGTAGCTTTAGTTTCAAATGCATATCTAAAAACCATACGCGTATCAACAATAGTTCCTGTTATTCCTCCTTTGCTTAATTGTACTTTAGAAATTATCTTATTAGAATTATTAAGAAAAAGCACCCAAAATTCTTCATGAGAAAGTTCTCCTATAATTGGCTGCATAATATCGAAAACCATTTTACTCGAAGTAACTTTCTCTAATATCGATACAACTTCCTCCTTTCTGCGACGACATAACTCTAAAGCAGCAACAATAGTAATTGCCTTTGCCTCTCCTATGCCTTTAAATTTCATTAACTGAGCAATTGATAATTTTGCTAAAGAATTCAAACTGCCTACGCTAGCCAAAATACGCCTGCTTAAATCGACAGCAGATTCATTACGACTGCCAGAACCAATTAAAATAGCAAGTAATTCTGCATTGCTTAAAGCTTCTTTACCTTTCAGCATTAATTTTTCACGTGGACGATCTTCTTCCGACCAATCCGAAATTGGCAAATAAGTTATATCCATTTATTGAAAAACTTTAATAAATTTGCTCATGCAAACACTATTTGTCAAACCTATATATGGCTCATAGTTTTCAACAATTTCAAAACCAACTTTTTGATATAAACCAATCGCCTCAATTTGTTTGTATAAAGTTTCTAAAATCATAGTTTGAAAACCCTGATTTTTTGCTTCATTTTCTAATTCTTTAATTATCATTTGTGCCAGGCCTAAACCTCTTGCTTCCGGCAAAACAAACATGCGTTTTAATTCGACTGTTGTAGCATTATACTTTTTAAAACAGCCACTTGCAACAGGTTTTGAATCTAAGTAGATAAGAAATACATTCGCATTAAATTCAATTAAATTATTGCCCCAATAATCCTTTTTTAATTCAGGATAACGATCCCACAAAAAAGTATCAAATGTTTTGATTAAAGATATAAAATCGGGATTTTCGCTTGTTGTTTTTACAACCTCTATATTTGGATTCATTATTATAAAATCTTAAAATGCGAATATATTTAAAAATAAGAAAAATCTGTCATAAATAATAAATTACTTATTCAAATAAAAATGCCAACTACAAAACTGCAATTGGCACATTATCAAATTATCTCATTGACTAATTTATCAATCCTTTTACTTCATCAAAATTCAGTCCGCCATAATTGCCGGAACTCATTAATAATAAAGCTGAATTATCTAAATTTAAATTAAAAAGATACTCTTTAAATTCAGCAGGATTGGTATAAATAATTAAATCTTTTCTATTAAAAGAAGTGGCAATTTGCTCATAAGTTACTTCTTCTAATTGTTTAATTTTTACTGCGTCAGGCGAATAGAAAACTACAGCAACATCAGCATATTCAAGTGCGCCTTCGTATTCTTTCAGGAATTCGGCATTTAAACTACTATAGGTATGCAATTCTAAACAGGCTATTAAAGTTCTGTTCGGGTATTGTTCCTTAACCGCTTTTGTAGTTGCAGCAACTTTACTTGGCGAATGTGCAAAATCTTTATAAGCCACTTTTCCTTTTCCTTCGGCTATTTTTTCTAAACGTTTAGAGGCACCTTTAAAACTGGCAATTGCTTCGTAAAAATCAGCTTCGTCAACGCCCATATTTTGACAGATCCATTTGGCTCCGGCCAAATTATTCAAATTATGTGCACCAAAAACTTCAATTGGCATATCGCCTTCGGGAGTTTCTAACAAAGTTACACCATCATTTACGCTATATTTTGGAGTAGAATAAGCCAGTTTACGAATTGGGTTTGTAGCCGCTTCTGCAACGCGTTTTACTTCTGGATCATTTTCATTATAAACCAAAATCCCGCCATTTGTAATTTTTCCAATGAAAATCTCGAATTGCTCTACGTAATTTTCATACGTTGGAAAAACATTAATATGATCCCACGCAATTCCGGAAATTAAAGCAATATTAGGCTGATACAAATGAAATTTTGGACGTCTGTCTATCGGAGATGATAAATATTCGTCACCTTCCAGAACCATAAAGTCATTTTCTTCGGTAAGATGTACCATTGTATCAAAACCTTCTAATTGTGCACCAACCATATAATCAACTTCGATATTATGATAATGCATCACGTGCAAAATCATCGAAGTAATAGTCGTTTTTCCATGAGAACCTCCAATTACAACACGCGTTTTATTTTTAGATTGTTCGTATAAAAATTCAGGATACGAATATATTTTCAAACCTAATTCCTGCGCTTTTAGCAATTCGGGATTATCCGCTTTTGCATGCATTCCTAAAATTATGGCGTCAATATCAGTGTTTATTTTTTCAGGAAACCAACCCAATTCAGCCGGTAAAATTCCTTTTTTCTCTAATCTTGATTTTGATGGTTCAAAAATAGCATCATCGCTACCTGTAACCTGATATCCTTTGTTATGCAATGCCAATGCTAAATTGTGCATAGCGCTCCCGCCTATTGCGATGAAATGTGTTCTCATTTAAATTCCAATTTTTTTAAATTCCAAAATTCCAATTTACGTTGGAATCTGATTTGAAACCATTATTAAGTTTCAAATTTTCTTTTCAATTCTTGTGCTTTTTTAGGGTCTTTTAATTTATTCAAATATAAATTATATAATTTTTGAAATGTGACTTTTGATTTACCAATTTCATTTGCTTTGATATAATTTTTTTCTGCCGATGTATATCTTTTAAAATATTCGTCGATTCTGCCTCTGGACAAATAACCGTCTACTTGTGATATTTGTAATAATTGATTCGAATATGAAATTGCTCTTGATTCGCTTCCGCCAAAAATACCCGGCAATTGCAAATAGATTTCTATCAAAGCCCATCTCGCCGGAACATGTTTAGGATTTAAAACAATTGCTTTTTCAAATGCCTCTTTCATATCATCAACCATTCCTAAGGCTTTTAATCTATTTACTTCCATTGCTCTCATGGCAATACAACCTCCATATTTATAATAATAATCAGCTTCTGAAGGTTTTAATTCTTTCAATTTCTTGAAATATTCAGCTCCTTTAACCCACGATTTATGAACGGCTGCAATTTCTCCTAAATATTCAAGTGTTTTTATATCAGAAGGTTTACTTTTTAAAACCCCTTCAAAAAGAATTTGTGCTTCATCATATTTTTTGGATTGAAATAGTTTCTCTCCTTTTTCAAAATTAGATTGTGACCATATTAAAATGGGCGTCAATAAAAAAAAGAATAGCAGCTTTTTCATGTTTCAAAAATAAGGAAATATAAAATGTATCATTTGCTTTTAGAGATAAATTAGTAATTTGTACGAAATTATTTTATTCACTTCCCAACCTTTATCAAAAAACTGCCCTCTATATTCTAAAACTAACTTATGAGAAATTTACTATTTGTTTTTTTATTGATTTCAACGGCTTTATTTGCACAGCAAAATGATAAAAAATGGGATAAAGTTATTGCTTACGAAAACGAAGGCAAAATCAAATCAGCAAATGAAATAGTCGAGAAAATATATAAAAAAGCTGTTTCAGACAAAGATGAAGTACAAATGATCAAAAGCTTTTTTTATCAGTCTAAATATTTGCAAGTTGTCGACGAAAAGGCACAAACCAAAATTTTAAATAATCTAAAAAGCGATATTAATCGGGTTTCAATTCCATCAAAAGCAATTTTGAATTTGGTTTATGCAAAGTGTTTGAGCGATTATTATACCCAAAGCGATTATAAAATTCGAAACCGAACTAATACTGCCGTTTTAAACGAAGATTTCCTGACATGGACTCAAAGTAATTTTACAACTGAAATTAATCTGGCATTAAAAAATTCGTTAGAAAACGAACCCATTTTAAAGAATACTTCATTATTAAAATATGAACCCATTTTTGATTACCCGACCGTAGAAAAATTCAAAACTCAGCATTTATTAGAGTATGTAATCTCAGAAAATATTGCGCTTTACACAAAAAAAATCCGTCAATGGGAAATTCAAAAAAGTGATTTTTTACCCTATAAAAAAGAATTACTGCAAAACTCAAATGTCTTTTTAAAACTGAATTTTGACTTTGTAACTAATGAAAATCTCAAACTGACTTTAAAATTATACCAAAAACAAGAAGAAAATAACCCGACTACAGATAATCTATGGGACAGAATTCAATTTTGCAAAACGTATATGATTGATTCTGATGAAGATTATTTCGAGGCATTAATTTCCCTTCAAAAAAACACAAATGATGCATTTTTAATCCAAAAAATTCAACTAGAAAAAGCATCTTATTTAAACAACAATGTATCAAAACAAACTCATCCAGACTATAATATTAAAGCTGTTGCCATTTTGGACAGTATCCTTAATGTGAACAATAGATCGAATGCTTATAAACTGGCCATTAAGAAAAAAGAAAATATTCTGTCTAAAAGTTTAAACATCCAACTTCAAAAATATAATTATAATGAGGAAAACATTAGAGCATTTATTCAATACAAAAATGTAGAAAATTTAAAAATTTCCTTTTTCAAAGTAACGCAAAAACAACTTTTGGAATTAGAAAAATACAACTCAACAAAAGACAGTGTAAAGGATTTTATTATCGAAAAAACACAACCTCTTGTTGCTAAATCTTATTCAGTAACCATTAAAAAAGATTATCTGGAATATTCGACAGAAGTACTTCTTCCGCAACTTAAAACAGGTTCTTATTTAGTGTATTTTGAAAGTGAATCTGACATAAAAGACAAAAAAGCTTCTGCTTTTGAAACGATTACAATTTCAAACTTTATCGTTTTAGCTTCACAGAATGATAAGTCTGAAAACTATCAGGTTTTAGACCGAAAAACAGGAAAACCATTAGAAAACGTTACTTTAAAATCTCCAACTTTTACCATTATAACAAATAAAAATGGAGTTGCTACTTTTAACAGAATAAAAGAAACTCCTTATGAAACTGTTAGTGTAGCTACTGCAAACGATACACTTTCTATTCAAAAAAACTACTTATATTATAACAATCAGTATTCGGATGCTGATGAAAAAAGTTTTAAAGGAAAAGTGGAATTTTATTTAGACCGCGCGATTTATCGTCCGGGACAAACGGTATATTACAAAGGTATTGCCATTCAAAAATTGAAGAATAAAACTTCTGTTGTTGCTAAAACAACGTTTAACATACTTATTCAAGATCCTAACGATACTGAAATTAAACAATTTGATGTCACTACAAACGAATTTGGCTCTTTTTCAGGTGAATTTGTATTGCCAAAAACAGGACTTACAGGAGATTTCAGAATTAAAGCCGATGAACCGGATGATTATGAAAATGATATCGTTTATAATAAAGAAGAAGCTGAACATCCATTTTGGGACAATGTTGATTTAGAAGATTCTGAAATTGAATTTAGGGTTGAAGAATACAAACGCCCAAAATTTGAAATGACTTTTGATCCCAAAAAAGAAAGTTTTCAGGTGAATCAAAGCATCAAAGTAAAAGGAAATGCAAAAGCTTTTGCAGGAAGCAACATTTCTGATGCAGACGTAACATATACCGTAACAAGATATACAAGTTATTATAGAGATTATTATTCCGAAGAACAAAATGAAGTCGTAGCAACGGGAGAAACAAAAACCGATGCTTCGGGAAAATTCACAGTTGATTTTGTTGCTTTACCTTCAAAAAACAGTAAAAAAGAACAATTGCCTATTTTTAACTATTTAATTAAAGCCTCAGTAACCGATATAAATGGGGAAACACATGATTCTGAAACGACCGTAAAAGTCGGTTATCATGATTTAGAACTTAAGGTTTTAATTGCTAATGAAATTGAAACTAAAAATAAAAACGAAATAAAACTGATAAGTACGAATCTAAATGATGAATTTTTAGCTGCAAAAGGCGAATTAAAAATTTATTATGTAAGTCCGTTTTCAACTAAATTTAAAGGAAGAGTATTTCCTCAGCCCGAAATTATAAACATTTCTGAGCAGGATTTTGAGAAATTGTTTCCTTATGAAAACAATCAAAATTCTAAAGAAAAACCAGCTGAAATACTGGTTTTCTCTAAAAACATTGATACGCAAAAAGACAAAACACTCGCTTTAGACTTTATTTCAAATTATAAATCCGGAAATTATAAAATTGTTTTTTCAGCAAAAGATAGTTTTAATAATTTGATTGAAGCCATTTCAAATTTTCAACTTACACAAAGCAAAGATAAATTTGACACAAGCAGATTATTCACGGTACAACAAATGAATCCGGATGCAAAAAAAGATGGATTTGCTTTGATAAAGATCACTTCTGTTATACCAGAACTTTATATTACAGCAACGGGAAATTACGACAACCGCGTTTTTTCAGAAGATATTTATCATCTTCAAAATAATGAAACTGTAATTAAAATTCCATTAAAAAAAGAGTTTCAAGGCGCAGTATCAATTAGTTCTGAAAGCATATTTGAAAATGAAAAATTCAACAATAACCTTTATGTATTTCTAAAAACAGAGAATCCCCAACTAAAATTTAATGTAGAAACATTCAGAAACAAAATACAGCCCGGAAGTAATGAAAACTGGTCTTTTGAATTAAACGGAATTGGTACTAAAAATGAAGCTGAAGTCCTGGCATCCATGTATGATAGTTCTTTAGATCAGTTTACCACAAAAGAGTGGAACACTTTAGGCATTAATGAATATTATAGTTCCGGAACCAATAAGAAGTCACTCTTAGGTTTTGATAAAACTTATACTTCAATTCTCAACCTAAATAAAACATCTAATCGTATCGATTTAAAAAATGAAACTACTCAATTAATTTGGTTTGGCTTCGATTTTAACGGCAGTGAAAATACGTTTCATTTGCAAAAAGAATATCAAAGACAACTCAATAAAAAAATAAAAAAACCTTTAAATGCTAAAATGATTTCAGGAATTGTTACCGATAATTCAGGACTTCCTATCCCTGGCATTTCTGTACTTATCAAAGGTACTAAACGACGCACTCAAAGTGATTTTGATGGTTATTATGAAATTGAAGCAACCGAAAACGAAGAACTTATATTTAGCTATATTGGTTATAAAACCCAATCTATTATTGTAAAAAATAGTAAAAAAGTCGATCTTGTTATAAATGCAGAATCTAGTCAACTAGAAGGAGTTGTTGTTACAGCTTATGGTATTAAAAGAGAGAAAAAATCACTTAGTTATGCTGTCACAAGAGTTAGTTCACAAAACGTACAAGCTGAAGAAGAAGATCAAGTATATTTTTTAAAAGAAGCTAGATTTACAATAAATACATCGAATGATCCCGAATATTATTTTCAAACTAGTAAAATTAAGTTTATTCCTGGAAAAAAAATAATAAGCGGTTTAACTTCAATGGTTGTTGATGCATCTACCTTATACATGATTGATGGAGAAGTTTCTTCAGAAAATAATTTCAAAAAAATAAACCCTGATGATCTTCTTTCCATAGACTTTTTAAATGAACAAAAGGCAAAAGCAATTTACGGAAGCAAAGGCGCAAACGGAGTAATAATAATCACAACAAAAAAAGCCTTAGAAGAACTAACACAAGTAAAAGCGAGAAAAAATCTTTCTGAAACGGCTTTCTTTTTACCAAATTTGAAAACCGATGCAAACGGAAAAGTAAGTTTCAACTTTACATCTCCCGAAGCTTTAACTTCTTGGAAACTTCGTTTGTTGGCACATAACAAAGATGCCGTTTCCGGTTATTTGGAGAAAAGCGTTATCACTCAGAAAGAGTTAATGGTTTTGCCGAATTTCCCGCGTTTCTTTAGAGAAAAAGATACGATTGTAATTTCTGCTAAAATTTCGAATGTTACTGATAAAGCCAAAACAGGAATCGCGATTTTACAGTTTTTTGATGCTGTAACCATGCAGCCCATTGATGCCAAAATGCTGAATGCAAAAAACGTGAGAAACTTTACGGTTGGCGCTTTCGGAAACACAACGGCAACATGGACGATTTCAATTCCGGAAGGATTGCAAGGTGTTCAATATAAAATTCTGGCGAAATCAGGAGATTTCTCTGATGGAGAAGAAAACATACTTCCAGTTCTAACAAACAATATGTTGGTTACAGAAAGCATTCCGATTTGGGTTCGTGAAAATTCGACTAAAGAATATACGTTTGAGAATTTAAAAAATAACAATTCAACGACTTTAAAAAATCATCAGCTTACGTTAGAATATACTTCAAATCCTTCGTGGATTGCGATTCAGTCCTTGCCTTATTTAATGGAATATGAACACGAATGTGCTGAACAGACTTTTGCCCGTTTTTATGCCAATGCTTTAGCTTCTGAAATTATTTCCAGTAATCCGAAGATTGCAACTGTTTTTGAGAATTGGAGAAAAAACGGAAAACTGAATTCGAAATTAGAAGAAAACGAAGAATTAAAATCAATTATTCTGGCAGAAACGCCTTGGCTAAATGACGCTCAAAGCGAAGATGAAAAGAAAAAAAATCTGACTCTTTTATTTGATTTAGAAAAAATGAAAACTTCGCAAGAAGCTACTTTCGATAAATTAAAGCAAAAACAAAAACCATCAGGAGGATTTTCATGGTTTGACGGAAGTGACGAAAGCGAATATATTACACGTCATATTCTGGCAGGTTTAGGTCATTTATCTAAACTAAATAAAACTCCAGATACTGATAAAAAAATCGATGAAATCGCCAAAACAGGAATTTCGTTTCTGGACAACAAATTCTTAGAATATTATAAAAACAAGACTAAAAACTTAAAAAAAGCAGAAAACCTAATTTGGATTAATCCGTATTCTGATTTGCATTATTTGTATTCCAGAAGTTTTTATTTAGACAAATATCCACTTTCTGATACTTTGAAAAAAGCAACTAAATTGTATTTGGAAACGGCTAAAAAAGATTGGTTAACGTATTCTATTTACGAAAAAGGATTAGTGGCTTTGACTTTAAATCGTTTTGGAGAAAGTGAATTTGCCAAGAAAATTATAGAAAGTTTAAAAGAAACTTCATCAAACAATGAAGACTGGGGAATGTATTGGATTGCCAACAAAGCGGGTTACTATTGGTATCAGGCACCTATAGAAACTCAGGCTTTATTGATTGAGGCTTTCGCCGAAGTGGGCCACGACACCAAATCTGTAGATGCAATGAAAGTTTGGTTATTAAAAAACAAGCAAACTAAAAACTGGCCAACGACAAAATCTACAACAGAAGCTATTTATGCCTTATTGATGCAAGGCAACGATTGGCTAAGCGTAAAAGACAATACCACCATAAAAATTGGAGATGAAAAAATCCTAACCAAAAAACTATCCGAAAACGAAAAAGAAGCTGAAACCGGTTACATCAAACTGAACTGGAAAGCCGATGAAGTTAAAAAAGAAATGGCTTCAATAAAAATCGAAAACAAATCTAAAGTGCCAGGTTTTGGCGGCGTGTATTGGCAGTATTTTGAAGATTTGGATAAAATAAAAACCAATTCAGGAGCAGTTTTATCAGTTTCGAAAGAATTATATCTAAAGAAGAATTCAATAAAAGGAGATCAATTGAAAAAAATAACCAATAAAAATCCTTTAAAAACAGGAGATTTAGTTACCGTAAGATTAGTAATTACATCAAAAGAAGACATGGAATTTGTTCACCTAAAAGATATGAGAGCTTCGTGTTTTGAACCTGTAAATGTACTTTCAGAATATCAATACAAAGATGGCTTAGGATATTATATGAGTACAAAAGATGCAGCAACGCATTTCTTTTTTGATAAAATTAATAAAGGAACGTATGTAATTGAATACGATATAAGAGTCAATAACAGTGGCGAATTCTCAAACGGAATAACTACAATCGAAAGTATGTATGCTCCGGAATTTGCGAGCCACACAAAAGGAATTCGTGTAAAAGTGAATTAATGATTCCTAATAGATCAGCCACGAATTCACGAATTTTTCTAATCAATTCGTGAATTCGTGGCTGAAAAATTGCCACAAAAAAACCCGACAAGCTTCAAAAACTTGTCGGGTTTACTTTTATAAATAAATTGAGATTATTTTATAATCGTCAATTCATCAATAATATTTTTAGCTCCGGCATATTTGTCAATAATCCAAAGTACATAACGAATATCTACGTTAATCGTTCTTTGTAATTTAGGATCAAAAATAACATCTCCCGCCATAGCTTCGATATTTCCGTCAAAAGCGATTCCAATTAATTCTCCTTTTCCGTTAAGAACCGGCGAACCAGAGTTCCCTCCTGTAATATCATTATCTGTTAAGAAGTTTACAGGCATATATCCCGCTTTATCAGCATATTGACCGAAATCTTTTGCTTTGTTTAATTCTAACAAACGTTTTGGCAAATCAAATTCCTGATCTCCTGCTTTGTACTTTTTCACCATACTTTCCATAGTAGTATAGTTATTGATTTTAGCATCGTTACGCGGATCTGCAGGCAAAGCACGAACCTTTCCGTAAGTTAGCCTCAAAGTAGAGTTTGCATCCGGATATTGAATCGCATTTAATTTAGATTCTCTTAAACCTTCAACCAATTCGCGGTAAGCAATTGCAAAACCATCATCAGCTTTTGCCTGATCATCTGTTTTAGAACGGTATTTTGTCAACAAATCATTAGAGATAATATATAACGGGTCGTGTACAATCGCCAATGGTTTTGGATCAGCCATAAATGCCAATACTTTTTCTTTAGTCGAAAAATAACTTATTTCAGTCGCTTTTGCAACGTCTGCAGTAAAATCACCATTATTCTCTGATTTCATTTTAGCTATTTGCGGAGCTAAACCATATTCAGCAGCTTTAGCAGCATAAAGGTTTAATTGCGCAGTTAACACATCTTTTTCAAGAGGCGCATAAAATTCACCATAAATGTTATCGATCATGGCGTTGATTTTAGGCAGCAACTCCGCTTTTTTAGCATCGTTTTCATTATAGTAAGCGATCAATGCATTCCCTAAATTTGCCGGTCCAACTGCATAACCTGAAGTACGTAAAACCTGAGATAAATAATTATCGTGAGTCGCTTTTAAATTCGTTTCTCTGTAATAATCATTAATAGTTGGAATTACATTTTCATACTTTTCCTTATTAGCAGGTTTAGTTGCCCATTCATAGAATTTATCTTCTTGTGCAGTTTTAACATCTACCGTTCCGGCTTTTGTTAAGGCATCGATCATTCCCTGACGGTTTTTCCAGTAATTTGCTGTTTGCGCATATTTAGACGCATATTGCAAACGAACTGTTGCATCTTTGTCCATATACTTTTTCATTTGGTCCATTGAGGTTTTAGCCCCTTCAACCCATGCAGGATATGCATATTTTATATTTTGCTCGATTCCGCCAGCTGGCATCCAACGATTTGTTCTTCCTGGATAACCCAAAATCATAGCAAAATCATTTTCTTTAACACCTTTAATACTTACAGGTAAATAATGTTTAGGCTGCAAAGGCACATTGTCTTTAGAATACGCTGCAGGATTTCCGTCTTTATCAGCATAAACTCTAAACATTGAGAAATCTCCGGTTTGACGCGGCCATTCCCAGTTATCAGTATCTCCTCCAAATTTACCAACACTTTCAGGTGGTGTTCCTACTAAACGAACATCTGTGTAATCCTGATAAACAAAATAGTAATATTCATTTCCCTGAAAGAAAGGACGAACAGAAACGGTATATTTTCCGCCTTCATTGTTTTCTTTTTCGATCAAAGCAATTTCTTGCTGAATTACTTTGTTTCTTTCAGTTTCTGTCATTTTATCATTTACTTTTGATAAAATTCTTTTAGAAACATCATCCATACGAACAAAGAAGCGAACATATAAAGATTTTGGTTTCATTTCGGCACTTTTTTCTTTAGCCCAAAAACCATCTTTCAAATAGTTTTGTTCTGCAGTAGAAAGTTCCGCAATTGCATTGTATCCACAGTGATGGTTTGTCAAAACTAACCCTTCTTTAGAAACAATTTCTGCCGTACAGCCTCCGTTGAATTGTACAATCGCATCTTTTAAACTATGGTGGTTAATACTATAAATTTCTTCGGCTGTTAATTGCAACCCCATTTTCTCCATATCTCTATGGTTCAATCTTTCGATAAACATCAAAAACCACATTCCTTCATCAGCTCTTACAGGAAAAGCCATTAAGCACATGGTTAAGAATAAAACTATTTTTTTCATGTTATTTTGTTTAAGTCCTGCGAATATAACTCATTTTCGCAACAAAAAATAACCTCTATCATCAAAATCGAAACAGATCAAATGCATTTTGCCCTTGTTTTACGAATTTCATAATATCATTAAAAGAAAAATTAGATTGGATTATAATAAGAATAATCAATTTATAGTATAAACTTAAAACAAAATTGAAACAAATGATTTAAATAATTGTTTATTTTGTAATAATTAACTTTCTTAAATAAAATTAACTTATAAAATATTTCTTACAAATATAAATTCTATAGTTTTGTAAAAAATTACTTAATCAATAGAAAAATGAAAAAATTATTAGTACTGGTTGCTTTATTTATTGCAACAGTTTCAAATGCACAAAAAGGGGCAATTTTATTAGGAGGAAACGTAGGTTTTTCTTCGGAAAAAATTGGAGAATCTAAATCAAATAATTTCGAATTTGCTCCAAGAGTAGGTTATCAGTTTGCAGACAACTGGGCAGCAGGAGTTGAGGGTTCAATTAAAAATATTGATACTGACGGATTGCAAAAAAGCGAAAGATATAAAGCAGGTGCTTACTTTCGTTACACTACTGCACTTACTGAAACATTTTCATTTTATGCAGATTTAGCAGGTGGTTACCAGACAAACTCTATTAATGACGCAAAAGGTATGTATGCAAGTTTTACGCCTAATTTATCAATTAATGTTAAAAACGGTATTGCATTAAACTTCTCAATTGGAGGAATTAATTACGACAATATCGACGGTCACAATGATTTGAGACAAGAACGTTTTGGATTTGATTTTGCAAAAACATTCAGCGTTGGAATTTCTAAAAACTTCAAACTATAAAAAAAGAGACTCATAAATAAGTCTCTTCTTTACAAAATATTTTATTTTGGTTAGTACTAAACCCAACAGGTAATTTTACTTGTTGGGTTTTAATATACTATATTATTCGTTTAACATTTTCCAAAGTTTATCTTTTAAATCTGTTAGTCCTTGTTGTGCTACAGATGAAATAAACATATATGGAATATCTTTGAAAGCAACATCTAATTCTGTTTTCAATTCAGCTTTAAGTTCGTCATCCAGCATATCACATTTTGAGATTACCAATAAACGTTCTTTATCCAGCATTTCAGGATTGTATTTTGTCAATTCGTTAACCAGAATATCATATTCACCTTTAATATCCGGCGTATCAACCGGAACTAAAAATAATAAAGTTGAATTACGCTCGATGTGACGCAAAAAGTAATGTCCTAAACCTTTTCCTTCGGCAGCACCTTCGATAATACCCGGAATATCAGCAATTACAAAAGATTGAAAATCCCTGTAAGCCACAATTCCTAAGTTTGGTTTCAGGGTTGTAAAAGGGTAATCGGCAATTTTTGGTTTTGCAGAAGTTAAAACAGATAATAAAGTCGATTTTCCAGCATTTGGAAAACCTACTAATCCAACATCTGCCAAAACTTTAAGTTCCAGAATAACATCCATTTCTACTCCCGGTAAACCAGGTTGTGCATATCGTGGAGTTTGATTTGTTGAACTTCTAAAATGCCAGTTTCCTAAACCACCTTTTCCTCCTTTAGAAAGGATTCTTTTTTCTCCGTCTTCAGTAATTTCAAAAAGTGTTTCGCCAGTTTCTTTGTCTTTTACAACAGTTCCTAATGGCACTTCAATATATTTATCTTCACCATCAGCTCCAGTACTACGATCTCCTCCTCCGTCTCCACCATGACCGGCTTTAATGTGACGAGCAAATTTTAAGTGAAATAATGTCCATAAACCTTTATTACCAACTAAATATACGTGTCCACCGCGACCACCATCACCTCCGTCCGGGCCTCCTTTTTCAATAAATTTCTCCCTATGTAAATGTGTAGATCCTTTTCCTCCCTTTCCGGAAGAAACATATATCTTAACATAATCTACAAAATTTCCTTCTGTCATTTTTCCTTGTTTATATAAAGTTTAAAGTTTCAGGCTTCAAGTTGCGCAACAAAACGTCAACAACTTGAAACCTGAAACCTGAAACAAATTTTCTTTACTCTTTAAGTGCTTTTACCAACACTTTATCAATCTTTACACCATCCATGTCGATGACTTCTAAGACAAATTTTTGCCATACTAATTTTTCTCCTTCTTTTGGAATATGAGAAAGCTCGGTCATAATCATTCCGCTTACAGTATTTACTTCGTAATCGTTCGTCAATTCGTCTAACTCAAAATAAGTCAGGAAATCGTGTAATGAATAATGTCCGTCAACCAGCCATGAACCATCTTCTCTTTCGATTAATTGGAATTCATCTTTATAAAAATCTGATGCATCACCAACTAATGCTTCCAGAATATCATTTAAGGTAATGATTCCCTGAAAAACACCATATTCATCTGAAACCAAAGCATAATGAACGCCTGTTATCTTGAAATTTTCTAATGCTTTATAAGCTGTTGTCTGCTCCATCAAAAATGGAGGATCTGTCATGATTGCCGATAAATCGAAATGATCACTTTCGATGTTGGCAAATATATTTTTCAAGGTTACAATTCCAACAATGTCATCGTAATTGTCGCTATACACGGGATAAACGGTATGCAAATCCGTTAAAACCAATTCTTTTATTTTGGCTTTATCAGCATTTAAAGGCAGCATATCTACCGATTTTCTATGCGTCATTAACGAATTTACTTTTCTGTCACCAATATGAAAAACACGTTCTACGATATCTTGTTCGATTTCCTGCACTTCTCCAACTTCCGTTCCTTCTTTAATGATGGCTTTGATTTCTTCTTCGGTAACTTTTCCGTCAGCTGAAGGTTTTATTTGCAAAACTTTCAATAAAAAATCTGTTGAAGTTGTTAGCAACCAAATAAAAGGCGCTGTAATAATCGAAACGATTTTCATTGGTAATGCTACCATTTTCGCAATAGCTTCCGGGTAATTTAAACCGATTCGTTTTGGCAGTAATTCTCCTAAAACCAAAGAGAAAAATGTCAAAACTACCACTACGATTCCAACTGCGACTGAGTGTGCGTAAGGTTTTAAAACGGCAAATCCATTTACGAATGCTTCTACATCTATTGTGATTTTATCTCCACTATAAATACCGGTCAAAATTCCGATTAAGGTAATTCCGATTTGTACGGTTGATAAAAACTTATTTGGAGAATTAGCCAAGTCGAGCGCAATTTTGGCACTTTTATTTCCTTTTTTTGCTGCTGTTTCCAGTCTGTTTTTCGAGCCGAAATCAGCGCAATTTCAGACATAGAGAAAACTCCGTTTAATAGTATTAGAAAAAATATTATTAGTATTTCCATTTTTTAGTTTAAAGTTAAAAGTCAAAAGTTAAATGTTTTCAGAATTTATTTCAATTTCCTTCTAAACATTTAACCTTTAACCCCAAACAGATTTTATTACAAATTATCAATAACTGACGTTAATCGCTCTGTAATTTCTTCAATGGTTCCGATACCGTTTACGGCATGAAACTTATTTTGTTCTTTATAATATCCAATTAATGGAGCTGTTTTTTCGTTGTATTCCTGATATCTTACACGAATTTTTTCTTCGTCCTGATCATCAACTCTTCCACTTGTTTTTCCTCTTTCTAACAAACGTGCCACTAATATTTCATCATCAGCTTCTAGTGCGATTGTTGCTGTAACACTTGATCCAATTGTTGGTAAAAACGTATCTAATGCCTTTGCCTGATCTAAAGTTCTTGGGTAACCATCGAACAAAAAACCATTTGCATTTGGATGTTTGTTTACTTCATCTATTAACATTGCTGTGGTAACTTCGCAAGGAACAAGCTCTCCGTTGTCCATAAAAACTCTTGCTTTTTTGCCTAAATCTGTATCATTTTTTAAATTAAAACGAAAAATATCTCCTGTTGAAAGATGTGTTAATTTGTATTTCTCTTTTAAAAATTCTGCCTGAGTTCCTTTTCCTGCTCCCGGCTTTCCAAATAAAACAATGTTAATCATAATATGAGTGAGTGTTGTTACTTCTGTTTTTTATAAGAAGTTTTAAATGAATATATAGTTGTGTGTGTGTTTAATTATTCTGCTAATTTATATACTTCGGTTAAATTTCGCCCTAATCCGTCGTAGTCTAAACCGTAACCAACGATAAATTTATTTGGAATCCTGATTCCGATGTAATCTATTTTAATGTCTTTTTTATAGGCTTCAGGTTTAAAAAACAAAGTTGCAATTTTTAAATGCTTTACATTTCGTTGTTTAAACATGTGTTTCAATTCTTCGATTGTATTTCCTGTATCGATTATATCTTCGATAATAATCACGGTTCGCCCTGTTAAATCCTGATTTATACCAATTAATTCTTTAATAGTATTGGTGGATTCAATTCCTTCATAAGAAGCCATTTTGATAAATGAAACCTCGCAAGGGCTTTTATATTTTTTAAGAAAATCTGCAACAACCATAAATGCGCCATTCAAAACTCCGATAAAAACCGGCGTATCATCTCCAAAATCATCTTGTACTTGTGCTGCTATTTTGGTCAAAGCAAAATCAATTTCTTTAGCCGAAATAAACGGAACAAATTGTTTATCGTGAAGTTGTATCATTATTTTTATGTTTAAAATAATGCGCAAAGATACAGAATTACAACCAAACTGTAAGTATCAAAATATAGTGTGAACATATTTTTTTAAGAATGTTAAATATCACTTAATATTTACATTTTTTTTCTTTGAAATAGTCCATATTTTATTAAATTGTTGTCTTTTAAACTTTTAACCCAAACCGCTATGAAAAATGTTTCACAAATATTATATATATCATTTTTAGTCACAATGACAGCCTGCAACGGACAGGTGAAAAAAGAAGAAAAAGAAGCTTTATCCAAAAAACCGTCAGTTGTTGTAAAAACAGCTATTGGCGATCTGACTTTGCCGCCTCCATATGCTACAGAATCTAAAACTAAAAACAGCAAAGTTCTGGGCTGGCCGGAAGGCAAAACTCCAAAAGCACCTGAAGGTTTTACGGTGACCAAATTTGCTGATGGTTTCGAAAATCCGCGTTCGACTTATATTGGCCCAAACAATGATGTTTTTGTTGTAGAAAGCGGAACAAGAACCAGTAAAAATCAAATTATAATTCTTCGTGACAAAGATAAAGACGGGAAATTTGAAACTCGTGAAGTTTTCCTGAAAGACCTTAACAAACCTTTTGGAATGCTAATTCTAAAAGACTTTTTTTATGTTGCAAATACAGATGGTTTATACCGATACCCGTATAAAAATGCACCGTTGAAATTAGAAACAAAAGGTGTCAAAATTGTTGAACTTCCTGCCGGAGGTTACAACAATCACTGGACGAGAAATATTATTTCGAATCCTGAAGAAACAAAAATCTATATCGCTGTTGGTTCTGGAAGTAATGTTGGAGAAAACGGAATGGATAAAGAAGTCCGCCGTGCTGATATATTAGAAATTAATCCTGACGGAACGGGCGAAAAAATCTATGCATCAGGACTTAGAAATCCGATGGGAATGGACTGGAATCCTGCAAATAAAGAATTATGGACGGCGGTTAACGAGCGTGATGAGCTCGGCGACGATTTGGTTCCTGATTATATTACCAGCGTAAAAAGAGATGGTTTTTACGGATGGCCATATTCTTATTTCGGGAATAATCTTGACCCGAGAATGAAAGGTGAACGCAAAGATTTAGCCGCAAAAGCAATTGTTCCTGATGTTCCGGTTGGTTCGCATACTGCCTCTTTAGGATTGGCTTTTTATGATAAAGATGCTTTTCCGGCAAAATATAAAAACGGTGCTTTCGTAGGACAACACGGTTCGTGGAATCGTTCAATAATATCAGGTTATAAAGTGCTGTTCGTTTCGTTTGCTAACGGAAAACCTTCTGGAAAACCTGAAGATTTTTTAACCGGTTTTGTTGCAAATCCAGATACGGCTGAAGTATACGGACGCCCAGTTGCCGTAACTGTTATGAAAGACGGATCGCTTCTTGTAAATGACGATAGCGGAAATACGATTTGGAAAGTTACTGCAAATAAGTAAACTCCAATTTTTTTTAAATTCCAAATTCAAACCTTGCGAGAATAATTTTATCACAGAAAACACTAAGTTTCTTCTATAGTTTTTTATAAAATACAAAGTTCGCAAAGCTTTATTTTTTAACTCGCAAAGTCGCAGAGTCGCAAAGAAAATAAAACTTTGCGGCTTCGCGACTTTGCGAGCAAACTACATAGCAGCTAAAAAACTTTGCATTCTCTGCAGTTAATTTTTTCATGTTTTCAACAAATTCTTTTATGATTTTAAAAAAATATTGTTTTCTTTTTCTTGTACTATTTTGTTTCCAAAACATACAGGCACAAAATAGAGAAACCAAATCTATTGATTCTGTCCAGACAGAAAAACTAGAGGAAGTTGTTATTAGTTCCTTACACATTAACGACAGTTTGCAAAATGCTCCGGCTTCGATTGGTATTTTATCAAAAAAAGATCTTACGCAAAATAATGCGACAGATATTAGTACAGTGATTAATACGCTTTCTGGTGTTTTTATGCAGTCTTCGAATTTTACTACAACCCGAATTTCGATTCGTGGTATTGGTGCAAGAACGCCTTATGGAACTAATAAAATCAGGGCTTTTTACGGAAGTATTCCGCTGACTTCCGGAAACAGCGAAACGGTAATCGATGATATCGATCTGGAAAACATTGGTCAGCTCGAAGTCATAAAAGGTCCGCTTTCTAGTATTTATGGCGCGGGTTTGGGCGGCGCTATTTTAGTTACACCTCAACTTTCAAAAACAAACGGAGAAACCGCCAGCATTAGCAGTGTTTTTGGCTCGTTTGGATTACTGAAAAACAGTTTGAATTATAGCTTAAATGAAAAAACCTCAAGCTTAAATATTAGTTATCACAACCTAAAAAATGATGGCTGGAGAGAAAACAGTGCTTACAATCGCGAAGGAGTTACGCTTGCCGGAGAATTATTTAAAAAGAAAAACAGCAAACTTACTTATTTTTCGAATTATACTTATTTGAAAGCTTACATTCCGAGTTCGATCAGTAAAGAAGTATTTGATTCAAATCCGGAATTGGGCGCTCCAACCTGGGTGGCTTCAAAAGGATATAAGGAATATAAATCGACTTTGGCCGGATTAGCTTATGATTTTAAAATTAATGATAATCTGAGCAATTCAACTTCGGTTTTTATCAATTATAAAGACAGCAACGAACCGAGGCCTTTTGATATTTTACGCCAATATACTTTTGCAACCGGAGCCAGAACGCAATTTTCAGGGAACTTTAAAACTGGAAAAATAGAAAATCAATTTATTGCCGGAATTGAATATTTTACCGATAATTATAACGGAAATACGTTTGAAAACCTATACAAAAACAATAACGGCCAAGGCAGTTTACAAGGAAATCAACTTACGGAAACGGATCAGAAAAGACATTTTTACAATATATTTTCTCAATTGAGAACTTCAATTTCTAAACAATTTGAAATTCAGGCCGGACTTAATTATAATGAAACTCATTTTGAACTGACAAATTTTCTTCCAACAAAAACTGCTACAGAAAAATACAGTTATGATGGCATTTTCTCTCCACAGCTTTCTTTATTATTTAAACCAAATACGGAACAAACTCTATATTTTTCGGCAAGTCGGGGATTTTCATTACCAGCAACAGAAGAAACACTTACAAGTACGGGCAATATCAATACGGATATAAAACCCGAAAATGGTTATAATTTTGAACTTGGCGGAAAATTCTATTTCTTCAATAAAAACCTTTATACTGAAATCGCTTTATATCGAATGGAAATAAAAGATTTATTAGTCGCAAAAAGAATTGGCGACGATCAATATGAAGGTGTAAATGCTGGAAAAACTTCCCACGAAGGAATCGAAATTACCTTGAAACACAATTGGCAAATCAATGGATTCTTTTTATTAAACTCTTATATCGCCGCTTCTTTAGGGAAATATGAATTTAAAGATTTTGTTGATAGTGGTAATGATTTTTCGGGAAACAAATTAACCGGAGTTCCTGCCAATAAAGCAAATGCGGGATTGATCCTAAACACTGCTTTGGGAATTTATTTTTCTGCCGATTTTCAATTTGTAGACAAAATTCCTTTAAATGATGCTAATTCTGAATACTCAGATGCTTACAATATTATCAATTTTAAAACAGGTTATCGATTTGAAATAATTCCTAATTTAACTTCTCAAATTGCTGCCGGAGTAAATAATGTAACCAATGAAAAATATGCTTCCCTGATTTTACCAAACGCGCTGCCGGTTGGAACTTCGTCTCCCAGATATTATTATCCGGGACTTCCGGTAAATTATTACGGAACTATATCGTTAAATTATTTATTTTAGATGTTGAATTGTAAATCAAAAAACAATGCTTTCTGAACTTCAAATAAAACTTGATTATGTCAGCGCTTGCAGAGAAAGCAGGTTGAAAACTGCACAGGAAATTCTAGAAAATCCTTCTTTGTTTGATGACTTAATACAGATTTGCTTTTCTCCATCTGACAAAAATAATCACAGGGCTTGCTGGATTTTAGAATTTGTATCTTATGAAGAATTGATTTGGCTGCAACCTCATCTTGACTTTTTTTGTTCGAATTTGAAAGTTTTAAAAGATGAAAGTTCCATTCGGCCAATTGCAAAAGTGATTCAGCTTTTAGTAAAATCACACTATAGCAAAGACGAAAACAGCATTTTACTTTCTGAAAAAAATCTTCAGGATTGCATCGAAATTTCGTTTGACTGGTTAATTAATGATGTAAAAGTTGCCACAAAAGCCTATTCGATACGAACTTTATATCTTTTAGGAAATCATTACGATTGGATTCATCCTGAACTGAAAATTATTCTGGACAAAGATTATGGCGATCATTCTGCTGCTTATAAAGCCGTTGCACGTGAAGTTTTGAAGAAAATAGAGAAGTAATTTTTTTTAGTCACCACAAATTTCACAAATTAGAACGAATTTTTATCTGCAAAACCTTAACATATAGCTTTGTGATCTTTGCATCCTTTTAATAATTAAAACTTTGCGAACTTTGCGTAAATCTTTGTGGACTTTGCGGTTAAATTTCTAGCTATTATATTAAAAAAATTAGCCACGAATTCTACAAATTTTCACTAATCTTATCGTGGTTAAAATTAGAATTGGAAAAAAATCATGAAAATCATGAAAATCGTGTCAAAAAAAAGATTAAAAAGTATCTTTGCAAAAACACAACTACAATGAATTATTTTTCTTCTGATTTTAAATTAGGAATATTAGGTGGCGGACAATTGGGCAAAATGCTATTGTTTGACACTCGAAAATTTGACATCCAAACTTATGTTTTAGATCCGAGTGACGAAGCTCCGAGTAAAATTGCCTGCAATAAATTCTTTCAGGGCGATTTGATGGATTATGAAACCGTTTATAATTTTGGAAAACAAGTCGATGTTTTGACTTTCGAAATTGAACTTGTAAATCTTGAAGCTTTAACGCAATTAGAAAACGAAGGCCTCAAAGTATATCCGTCTCCAAAAACCTTAAAAGGAATTCAGAATAAAGGCATTCAAAAAGCTTTTTATACCGAAAGTAATATTCCAACTGCAGCTTATTTGCGATTTGATTCTCCGGAACATTTGCAAAAATCAGTTGGAAATAACGAAATCACAATTCCATTTGTATGGAAATGTACCGAGTTTGGTTATGACGGAAATGGCGTAAAAGTCATTCGCCAGATTTCAGACATGGATGATTTGCCAAACGTAGAATGCATTGCAGAAACTATGGTTCCGTTCAAAAATGAATTGGCCGTTATTGTAGTAAGAAATCCATCTGGAGAAATAAAAACCTACCCAGTTGTCGAAATGGAATTTCATCCGGAAGCCAATCAGGTAGAATATGTAATTTGTCCTGCCAGAATCGACGAAAAAGTAGCCGAAAAAGCGAGAGCCATTGCTTTGAATGTTTCGGAAAAATTCAATCACGTTGGACTTCTTGCAGTTGAAATGTTTCAAACCAACGAAGATGAAATCTTGGTAAACGAAGTTGCTCCTCGCCCACACAATTCAGGTCATTATTCTATTGAAGCAAGTTACACCTCACAATTCGAAAATCATTTACGCGCTATTCTTGATCTTCCGTTAGGAAACACAGATAGTAAAGTTGCCGGAGTTATGGTAAATTTAGTCGGTGCAGAAGGTTTCTCCGGAGATGTAGTTTATGAAAACATCGAAACCATTTTAGGATGGGACGGTGTTACGCCACATATTTACGGTAAAAAAGAAACAAGACCTTTTAGAAAAATGGGGCACGTTACGATTGTAAATGAAAACATGCAGGAAGCAAGACGAATTGCCGAGGAAGTTAAGAATACTATTAAGGTAATTAGTGCTTAGTTATTAGAACTAAATAAATAACTGTTTTCAATTTCAACAAAAACCTGAAACCTAAAACAAAAAAAAAAATCTATGAGCAAAGTAGCCATAATAATGGGAAGTATCTCAGACATGCCAGTCATGCAGGATGCCATCGACATACTAAAACAATTTAATATTGAAACCGAAGTAGATATCGTTTCGGCACACAGAACGCCGGAAAAATTATTCGATTTCAGTAAAAACGCACACACTCGCGGCATTTCGGTAATTATTGCCGGAGCTGGTGGCGCTGCGCATTTACCTGGAATGGTTGCTTCAATGTCGCCGCTTCCTGTGATTGGAGTTCCTGTAAAATCAAGTAATTCTATTGATGGCTGGGATTCGGTTTTATCGATTCTTCAAATGCCGGGCGGAGTTCCTGTGGCAACTGTAGCTTTGAACGGAGCAAAAAACGCTGGGATTTTAGCCGCACAAATCATTGGTAGTCACGATAAAAAAGTACTTGATACAATTATTGCTTATAAAGAAGAATTGAAAGCTGCAGTTAATAAAGCGGCTGAAGGATTAAAGAAATAAGGCACTTCTCAATTCCTGCAAGGTTTTCAAAACCTTGTAGGTATAGATTATAAAGCTAAATTAATACCTCAAAATACCTACAAGGTTTTGAAAACCTTGCAGGATAAAAAAGTACAAAATGAGCATTTTAACCCAAAGGCTTCACATTACGTGAAGCCTTTCTGTTTTTTAGAGCCTTTTCAATTATGCTTCGTCTTCAATTTCCTCCAGAACAGACTCAAATTCATATTCATTTATATCCTCTTTATTTATCCAGTTTTCTGACGTAACCAGATTATAATTGATATTATCTTGTGTCGTCAATTCCCAAACAATATTTTCGGCTTCAGGAAACGGAATATTTTGAGATATTTGATTTTCAAATAATCTTTTAATAAGATTTCTATCAGATAAACCGTTATTCAATAATTTCAACACATTTTCGGGTGTCAATTTTTGTGCTTCGCCGTCCGTTGGTGACATTGAAAAATGCACAACAGAAGCTTTTGCATTTGGAAATTTTCCGTTGTATGCTTTAAAAAGTAATTGATTGATGTGAAACAAAGTGCCTTGCATATCTATTTCAGGATATTCCTCACACACCTTGTCAATTAACATATTGTGTGCTATTTGCTCGATTTGTCCATCGGTTAATCGGTCAGGAAATTTATATGTCAATACTATTTCGGCGGCTTCATTTGGCTCATAATCAGAGATCGCCATCTCTAATAATTCAGGCAAACTGGCTTTATCTGCAGTTGCACCGTCCGGATAATTGAATTTTTGCAATAATTCAATAAAATCTTCATCTGACCAATATCCTTCTACTTCGTTAACAGTATCAATTCTTTTTATTACAATTTGGTAGTTCATTATATTTTTTATTTTATAATTATTTATGATAGCATTTATAATTCTAATACTTTTTTTACAATTTAAGATTTTTAAACCGCCTACAAGAATAAATAACATATCTATAACACAATTTAGTAAGGTTTTTATTCCCATAATAAATCTTATTTAAATGGTTAGATTTTATAAATTGTTATCTTTGGAATTCAAAAATCCTGATTTCAATTAATAAAATAATTACATCATAATGAACGTTTTACTTTCAAAATTTACTACCAAACATAATACTGCTCCTTTTTCGCAAATTAAAATCGAAGATTATATTCCGGCTTTTCAAGAGGGAATTATTTTGGCTAAAGCCGAAATCGATGCAATCGTAAACAATCCCGAAGCTCCAACTTTTGAAAATACGGTTGTTGCTATGGATTTTTCAGGTGATATTCTGGATCGTCTTTCGAGTGTTTTCTTCAATTTGAATTCGGCTGAAACCAATGACGAAATGCAGAAAATCGCTCAGGAAGTTTCGCCTTTATTGTCTGAATTTGGAAATGACATCACTTTAAACGCCGCTTTATTTGCTAGAATCAAAGCCGTTTACGATCAAAAAGAAAGCCTTAATTTAAATCCGGAGCAAACTACGCTTTTAGATAAAAAATACAAAAGTTTCTCCAGAAACGGAGCAAATCTTCCGGAAGACAAAAAAGATAAACTTAGAGAAATCGATAAAGAATTATCGAAATTAGGTTTGCAATTTGGCGAAAATGTTTTGGCTGAAACCAATGCTTTCGAATTGCATTTGACTGACGAAAAAGATTTGGCTGGTTTACCGGAAGGAACAATTGAAGCAGCGAGACTTTTGGCAAAAAGCCAGGAAAAAGAAGGCTGGATTTTCACATTAGATCATCCAAGTTATATTCCGTTTTTGACTTATGCGGATAATCGCGAATTGCGTAAAAAAATGGCAATTGCTTTTGGAGCAAAAGCATTTCAGAATAACGAATTTGACAATCAGCAAAATGTGTTGAAAATTGCCAAATTACGTTTTGAAAGAGCGAATTTATTAGGTTATAAAACACATGCACATTTTGTTCTGGAAGAAAGAATGGCAGAAAGTCCGGAGAAAGTTTTCTCTTTCCTGAATGATTTATTGGCTAAAGCAAAACCTGCAGCCCAAAAAGAATTTGCAGAATTAACGGCTTTCGCCAAAGAACTTGACGGAATTGACCAACTCGAAAAATGGGACGGTGCTTATTATTCTGAAAAATTAAAACAACAGCTTTTTAATTTAGATGATGAAAAACTGAAACCTTATTTTCAATTAGAAAAAGTATTAAACGGCGCTTTTACGGTTGCCAAAAAACTATACGGATTAACGTTTACCGAAGTTTTTGATATTGATAAATACCATGAAGAAGTTACCACTTATGAAGTAACGGATGCTGATGGGAATTTAGTTTCGGTTTTCTATGCTGATTTCTTCCCAAGAAAAGGAAAAAGAAACGGTGCATGGATGACTTCATTTAAACATCAATCTATAAAAGACGGCGTAAACGAAAGACCGCATATTTCGAACGTTTGTAATTTTACAAAACCAACGGAAACAAAACCTTCATTATTGACTTTTAATGAAGTAACGACTTTATTCCATGAATTTGGTCACGGATTACACGGAATGTTGGCCAATACGGTTTACCCGAGTTTATCCGGAACTTCTGTTTTTTGGGATTTTGTAGAATTACCAAGTCAGATTATGGAAAACTGGTGTTACGAACCGGAAGCGTTGGCTTTGTTTGCGAATCATTACGAAACGGGAGAAATTATTCCGATTGAATATGTGCAGAAAATTAAGGAAAGTGCCAGTTTTCAGGAAGGTTTGGCCACTTTGCGTCAGTTGAGTTTTGGGCTTTTAGATATGGCCTGGCACGGACAAGATCCAACGCATATTACGGATTTAAAAGCTTTTGAAACCGAACAATTTGCCAACACGCAATTGTATCCTGATGTAAAAGAAAATGCGATGAGTACGGCTTTTTCGCATATTTTTCACGGCGGATATTCGTCTGGATATTATAGTTATAAATGGGCAGAAGTTCTGGATGCTGATGCTTTTGAATATTTTCAGGAAAACGGCATTTTCAATCACGAAATTGCTACAAAATTCAAAGATAATGTACTTTCTAAAGGGGGAACAGAACATCCTATGATTTTGTACAAACGTTTTAGAGGCCAGGAACCAAAACCTGAAGCTTTGTTGAAGAGAGCAGGGCTTTTGTAAAAATTTTAGATTTTAGATATCAGATTTAGATTAAACCGAAGTATTCTTACTTCGGTTTTTTGATTTAATCACTAAAGACAAATTTACTTATCTTCACCACTTTAAATCCAAATTTTACAAATGAAAAAATATTTTAAAATCGCTTTTTATCTTTTTATTATTGGATTGATTGCTGTTATTTCTGTGAATTTATATGTAAAATCTATGACGAAAACACATATTTATAATTCACTTAAGAAATTTCCAAAAAATGATGTTGGAATTATTTTTGGCGCAGGAATTAATGGAGATAAACCCAGTAAATATTTAAAAGACAGACTTGATGCCGGAATTTTATTGTACAAGTCAAAACGAATTAATAAAATTTTACTTTCGGGAGATAATGGCAGTCAGGAATATGATGAATTAACGGTAATGAAAAAGTACTGTTTCAGTCACGGAGTTGACACTACCAAAATATTTATTGATTATGCCGGATTCGATACGTATTCTACTATGTACCGCGCCAAGCATATTTTTAAAATCAAAAGGGCGACTTTAATATCTCAGGAATATCATTTAAACCGGGCGATTTATATTGGACAAAAACTAGGGATAAAATCAGTTGGGTATTCTGCAAATTCAGGCGAATATCGAGGTTATAAATATGTCACTTTTAGAGAATATGGTTCTGTTTTCAAATCCTTTTTTGATGTTTTTAGAAATCGCGAACCTCATTTTTTAGGAAATCCAATTGATATCAATGGACCTTGCAATTATTCTAAAGATGACAAACGATAAAAAATTTTAAATCTTATTTTTTATCTGTAAAACAAAAAGAATTGCTCTTTATTAGCTTTAATAAAGAGCAATTCAAATAATTTTAAATCAATTATACTGCAAAACTTAGTCTGCTTATAATGAAAATGTTGCAGTAGCTCCTGCTACTGCAGTACAAGTACGTCCTGTCATTCCTGTATTGTCATCTAATCCTACCACATAATCATATCCTAATACAATCAGGACTGCCGGATTAAGGTTTGTTACCCTTAAGTTTACACTGTTCATAGGATCTGTGGTTCTACCTGTTGCTACAGGTATAGTTCCTGCTTCATTTTTAATTAATATATCATGCATGATTTTATTTTATTTAAATTATACTTCGTTTATTATCAGCAAACACTTATCGTCAATAAGATCGTTCACTTTTTATTTGTTAGCCCTAACAAATTCTTCAAACTGTTTCAGTTTTAGTGTTTTTGTTTCTTCAATACGATTTATTTTCGAATTTTCCACGTTAGTTTTAGTTAGTAATTTAGGTTTTGTAACTACTAAATAAGATTCGAAAACATGGCTTAAATACAAAGGTGATTTTCCATTACCACGGGCCGTATCAAAATTTTTGGATTGATGACATGTAAAACAATTCACCAGATTGCCGACAGTGATTTTATGTACACTATCCTGAAATGTCTGCGTGTAAGTTTCCATTGTAATATTGGCCAAATTAGAAGAACCTCTTGCTAATGAATCTTTTAAAACACTGGAAATTTTACTTTTTACTATTGTTTTTGCCTGTTGTTCTGGAGATAATCCGTCTGTATCCAACCAAATAGAACCGTTATAAAAATAATTTTTAAAAACGTCTTTTAATTTTCCTGCTACACACTTATTAATATTATCGATGTTGTTAAAATTTACAGGCTCTGATTGGCTGGTAACCATAAATGCATTAGAACCCAAAACCTTTGGAACTCCATATTCATAAAGAACAAATGCCTTATTAGAAACTGCCGGTTGACCGGTTGCACTGTTCCATGTAATTGGCTGTAGTCCGGAAGTTTTTCCTTTTTCATAAAACAACATTTCGGTATCAGAAGTTACCGCATTATTTTTCCAGTTATAAACAGGAGCCATATCTTTATGTTCAAAAGTTGCCCAGATAAATTCAGGATGATTTTTCACAACTCCTACAACGTGCATACCTAATAATGCCATTGTTTTAATTTCATATTGTCCATTTTTTTTCTGTACAGCGGCTTTCGTCATAAAATAATCGGCACGTTTGTCTTTGGCAATTGAATTTACATTGATCCATGAAACCTTTAATTCAAATGCACCAACCGGAAATGTGTCCAAATTAGAATAAGGCAATTTTCCGCTATTAATCAAAGAAGCCGCCGCAATGGCTTTATCCATAAATTTATTATTAATATGGATGGAATAAAACACGGTATCCCCAACACTCTGGCCTGGATTTACTTTAGGGTTAGATACCAAAACTCCTGCCGGACCTGCTTGATTAAAGGCACTTAAAACCAGTTTTAAACCCAATTGCGGATTTACACGTTCCATTTCAGGACTCACTACAGTCAAGGAATCTAAAAATAGCGGATTTCCACTTGGTAAAGGTTTGGTCAGCCACAAAAACTTTTGCCATGACCATTGATGAAAGATACAATTTGTAGTGCTTTTGGTATCAAACGGGCTTCCGTCTCCTTCTGCCGGTGGTGGAGTCTGATCATGAGGAAACCAGCTCTCTTCGCAATTACAGGCTTCGGATGATGTACTTGCGTATGAAGGTGCAAATCTATCTTTGTATAATCCGTTATTTCTATTAAAAAGAAATATCCACAAAACAACTGCTATAACAACGATAAGCAGCAGACTAATAACAATGTATTTTTTTTTCATTTTTCTAGATTTGATAATTATTCAAATCAGGATTTCCTGAGCAAAAAAGACCGCCTAAACCAAGCGATCTTTTTAAATCAAAACTCGAATCGAGTCAGGAAGTTTTTTATCCTGTTGAATTTGTCTGGGGACGTTTATTTCTAAACTAATTCCTGATGTAAATTTTTTGCTGCTGTTACCGGTACATTTTCGATATTATGTTGATAATATGAAAAACCTCCAGTTCCGTTCCATGCGTTATCGATAGCTAAGTGAGCATCAAAATTCGCTAAAAAAGAACCTATTGCCGGAGGAGGAACAGAGTGAACATATTGTCCTTGAAGACTAACTACTTGTGTAACTTTTCCTATTCCTGTTGCATATATTCTTCCAGTTACCGGAACAACTATATGACTATCTGGACCTTGTATAGCCTGAGTAATTACAACTGTACCTGACACTGTATGTTGTGATGGTACAACTACTAAACTAAATGAAGCGATTGGAGCACCTGGTGTTCCTACATTGCCTATTGTGCCTTTTGCTAAATAAGCACCTGCTAATAAATCTGACATAATTTCTTGATTTTGGTTTCCTACTCGTAAGGCTTTTCGGTGACGCCTCGTTTTTTCTAGTGGTTTCTGCTCCACTTTATTTTGAATTTTCAAGAAAATGTATTCCAAAAAATAGAATTTTATTATGCAACGGATATTTGCACATTAATAGAACCTATATTATCTGTTAAACCAGCACCATATTCTCCGGTTAAATCGTCATTAATGCATAATTCCAGTTTTCCGCTAAGTCCTGCAGGAGTGGTAACGCCCATTCCTACAAGAAAAACAGTTTGTCCAATTCTGCCTATAAGAGCGCCTTCATTTTGACCAGGCATTGTATAACCAGGTTTGGCATTTATATATACTGGATTTCCATTTGCATTGTATAACTGACCACCGTTATCATTTGGGTTTGCTGTCCATAAACCGCTTACATAAGAAATAGTTGCAACAGTAGTTTCATTCATTCGAATTCCAGTATCTAACCAAGGATAAGACGGATTAGGATCTGTTGGTGTGTTTGGCGCAGGCTTGGCATCAACTGTAAAATCAGCAGGAGGAACTGCAAAATTGCAAGGCGGAATTGGAGATGTAAATTCTTCATAATAAAAATAATCGGCCAAAGCAAGGCTTGTTCCTAAACCAACACCAGATTGTGACTGCATAAAGGTTACTGGTCTGCTGCTGCTTCCGCTTGAATTAAGAGGGCTGTACCAAGTCCATAAATAAGTAGAATCCGGATAATTATTTCCTGAAGGCGGAAAAAGCACGCCTAAAATAGTAACCGTATTACCTGGGCAAAGCACCGAATTATTTTCAACGGTTGCCTGAATACTACCACCTACTGCCGGAATTTGAACCCAATTTGGTGCTTCCTGAGGAAAAGGAAAGTTTGCAAAACCAATACATTCCGTTATTTCATCTCCCTGGTAATTTATTAAGAAACCAGCGCGGCTATTAGCCGGAGGAGTTACACCTACAGGAGCTGGTCCGGTAAGAAGTGCAACTTGCGAAGTAAACGGATCATTTGGACCTACGGGATTATATGTGTTTTCCATCAGCGTACTTTGACTTCTATCTGAAGAAACTTTGTATTGACTATCTGCTGCCCAGTTATATAAAACCCTTGTAGGCAACGGGTTAAATTGTTCGTTAACTGGCGTCATAAAAACAGTCATTCCAAAATTGGTATTCCATTCAAATAGTCCGTAATTGTTAGGATTTCCAAATGAAAAACCATTTATAAACGGAGGTATTAAAGGCGAGCTTAAAGGATTGCTTGTTAATGCCTGAAAAGAAGAAAAATAACTAAAAGAAAACATTTGAAAAAGAGCCAGTTGATTGACATCTCCCATTGTAGGAGCTGTAGGGCCCTGACCAAACATAAGACGTACTGGTAAATTAGATACACTATCAAACCACATCCATGTAGCGGGTGCCGGATTGCTTGAACCAACCGGAATTTTCCACCAGTTTACCTGCTGTGCTTCCATCCAGTTTAAGTAGCTTGTTCCTGCACAGGAAGCGTTCCCGCTTTCGTTTCCAAACCAGTTTGTACCGGGAACTGTCCAACCCAAATTTACGGGTGTATAATTAACTCCGTCCGTAGATACTGTTGTTTGTGTTGGAGTAACATTGTACCACCATTTTCTGCCAGAACTTCCTACCAGTAAAGCATTTAATCCAATTCCTTCGGCATAATAAACCGTAGCAATGCAAATTTCAAAAAACGGGCTCGCTTTATCCGCGGCACTGCTATTACTTTGAAGGGGGCTAAAAGGGTGAAGCAAACAAGTACATTCCCAATATTGTGGGAGCGCTGGCTGAGCACCTGCAAAAGGTGTCAAAGTTGGATATTGTGAATCTGAGATAGGGTCAAAACATGCTGAAGAAGAGGAAGAATCTTTCATAATAATTTGATTTTTAATTGTTTTCTATCCCAAAATTATATCAATGATTTAGGTGTTTTTAATAAAATGCTACGAAATGGAAATTATAAGCCATGAATAAGACAAAAGATGGCACAGAAAAATAGGACACGTATAAATACCTGATTTTAGCTATTTCAGGGAAGTCAATAAATTATTTCAAATAAAGTTTCATTTATTTTTGAAAGTTTAAAAACTTTTGTCTACATTTGATCTATGGAATTCAAGGAAGCAAAAAATAAGTTCGTACAAACCTGGGGAGCATTAGGTTCTCAATGGGGAATTAATAAAACCATGGCGCAAATTCATGCTTTATTGATGGTTTCGAACAACGCTGTTTCAATGGAAGATATTATGGATGAATTGCAAATTTCGCGCGGAAATGCCAGCATGAACCTAAGAGCCTTGATGGATTGGGGAATTGTCTATAAAGAATACAAAGCTGGAGAAAGAAGAGAATTTTTTACTGCCGAAAAAGATCTTGACGAACTTGCCTCTAAAATTGCAAGGGAAAGAAGTAAAAGAGAAATTAAACCTGCTCTTAAAATTTTAAAAGAAGTTTCGACAATTGAAGCGAAAGATTCTACAGAAGAAAAACACTTTGTAGATCAAACTTCTAAATTGTATGATTTTGTTTTAAAAGCCGATAATATGTTAGATAAAATAACTGAATTCAACGAAAACTGGTTAGGCCGTTTGGTTCTAAAAATCATGAAATAAACATCAACATAAAAAAATTTAATCAAAACTTTCATTTTTTTCTGAAAGTTTAAAACAAACCATAACTATGAAAACTATAAAAAATATCAACACATTTGCTATTGGCCTTCCTTTTGTAATACTTATAACGTATCCTTCTTTCAAAGAAAGTGCAATAATGTTAAGTCTATTATCAACTATGCTTACAGGGTTTATACAATTTTGCATCGGAGTAAAAATGTTAGTGGATAATCCAAAAAGCAAAAGTCTTTTTGGTTATATAATTGGTGTTATTTTATTCTTTGCTCTTTGGGGATTTAACCATTTTGTAGGCTACAATAATATCATAACATATTCCCTATTACCAGTTCCGTTAATACTAGCAGTTTATCTTTCTATAATTATATATAAAACAGAATAACCATGAATCTCAACATCATTGGGTATTTTATTTACCTCGGCATTACGATTTTCATCATCCTTAAAGTTGGAAAAATCTGCTATAAAAACGGAAATATTTATGTCGCAGAACTAATCCCCAATCACGCTGATGTATGCCAGAAAATCAATCAGGTTTTGCTTTTAGCCTATTATCTTTTAAACATTGGTTATTGTGCGATGACATTAATTTCCTGGCAAAAAATTATTTCATCAACACAATTAATTGAAACTATCTGTATAAAAACGGCTGTCATAATTTTTCTTATTTCAATTCTGCATTACCTCAACATTTTAATTATAACTAAATACATTCAAAAACTAATTAATAACAATAAAAACTAAATATCATGGAAACTACAAAAATCTTAATCGGTTACAGCATTTATTTACCAGTTGCTTTATTACTAACTTATTATGTTTCTAAAACACTTTTTAAAAACGGTAAAATATTCATGCTTGATATTTTTAAAGGTCGCGAAGATATTGCTGAAGCAACCAATAAACTTTTCGAAACCGGATTTTATCTTTTAAACATTGGCTTTGCCTTAATGATTCTGGAATTGCAATTAAGCCGGAGACAGTTATCAGGAATTAATTGAGAATTTAAGTTATAAAATTGGAGGGTTTTCTATTTATCTTGGCGTAATGTTATTCTTCAATTTGTATTTCTTCTTTAGAGGAAAAAGAAAAGCCAAAGAAACGCAACGAGAAGAAAGATTGGTTTTTAAAGCATAATTATCATTAAAAAATTTGCCACGAATTTCACGAATATTCACGAATTAATATTTGACAATCATGCAAAATTAGTGCAAATTCGCGCAATTCGTGGCTAAAAAAAACCAATCGAAATGATATATGCGTTACCGAAATAAGTGACTTTTACAATTTCGACGAAGGAGAAATCTCCGCAAGTAACTCCGCAACCAGCAATCTTTGTCGAGCTTCTTGTGAAGATTTCTCCTTCGTCGAAATGACAAGATTACGCAAAACATAATGTAACTCAAATGACAACAATAAACCTCACCACAAAAATAAAAGCATCAAAACAAATCGTTTTTGATGCTTCAAGAAATATTGATATTCATCAGCAATCTGCAAGTCCTTCAAAAGAAAAAGCAATTGCGGGCGTTACTTCAGGATTAATTAATTTGAACGAAACGGTAACTTGGCGCGGTAAACATTTCGGGTTTTATCTCACACACAAAAGCCGAATCACCGCTATGAATTTCTACGATTATTTTGTGGATGAAATGGAACGCGGCAAATTTAAATCGTTCAAACACGAACATTTTTTTGAAGAAGAAAACGGCGTTACAACTATGAAAGATAAATTGCAATATGAAACGCCTTTTGGAATATTCGGAGAACTTTTTGATGTTTTATTTTTGGAAACACATCTTACCAACTTTCTTCTGGAACGAAATAAAGTTTTGAAAGAAGTATCAATCACTATCGCAATTTCCTGATTTGGGTTCTCTACTTAATAAACTCAACTGTGAATTGTGGATCCCAATAATAATAACCATATAACTCATGAGAATCGAATCTATCATTAAGAATATAAAGTGCAAAATACACAAAAACGTCTTCTGTTCCTTCGTACCTTATTTTATTACTATAGCAAGCTGAATACTCTTCTTTAAAAACTGAAGGCAAATAATTATATGAACCTGGATTAGGATGTGCAGCTTTAATTTTGGTAAAATACTGTCCAAATGGTGTAAAGATTATGTTTCCACCTCCATGCTCAACTTTGTACATTAGCACTTTGGATTCCTCACAATTTTGTTGAATTGTGGTAGCCCTAAAATAAAAATCATCTGCTATTTTTGTTTTTAGACTTACATCTGCTGTTCCCTGCACCGAAACAATTCCTCTTGGATTATAAACAATCAAATGATTGCTATTGTGATCTATTTTTTGAGCTTTATTAAGATCTGTATTTCGAGGATAATTTTTCTTAATATATTCAGCATTTATTACAAAAAGAACATCGATAGTTTCAGGACTATATTTTAAATTTTCATTCATGATATATGTATTTTTATATCTCAAAACTAGATTAAACATAAAAGGTTCTTAAAAAAAATGATACAAATAACAAATTTCATGTCATAAGCCAAAGAAAACATGTTGTGAAAAGTTTTGAGAAAAAAAGACGATCTTAAAAGATATTTCAGAAACAGATTTATTTTAGTTTTAAATACTCAATCATTATCAATATCAATATCTAAGATAATAACTTCGTCTAATACATTCTGACTATCTTTTTTATAAAACATCGTGTACATTAAAAAGATAGAAAAAATATTAATGGCAAGATGTGCCATATAAATCCAGAAATTCATTGGTATCCAAATACTATAAATTAATGTGTCAAAAATAGCCGTAATGACCAACATAAAGTTCTGATAAACCCGGATAAGTGATTCACTTATAAAAGACAGTGCCAGAATAAGCAATGCTATCAATCTATTGAAAAGACCAACGAAAATAACGGAAAAACCACACACAAAAATGGACATAAAAAGGTAAGAACCAATAAGTAGAGGCCAACCAAAACCCAGAAAAGCTATCCAGCCAAAAAAGAAGAGAGTGAACTGCAGGTTCGTAAATTTGAATCCAAAAAAAGAAATTTGTTTTTCCATGTGATCATTTTGTTCTCCAAATATACTTTTAATTATTTTTCTGAATAAAAGATATTATTTGAAAAGCTAAAATGAAATAAATCGAATGAAAATGAATTTTCTTATTTTACGGTTTGCGTGAGGGATAGAAGTGAAAAGCCCACAGCCTGACGAAGGAAGTGCGAGGACTTGCAGCGGACAGCCCGGTTCGCCGCGGCGAAACACGCCCAAATAATTAAATTTATTTTTAAAGAAAAACCATCATCAGCCACCAAAATATTGGAACGCTTTCGACCCAAAAGGAAGTATAATATTTAGATCGGTTTGAGTTTGCGAATAAAATAAATAACATCAGCATAACAACCATAATAAGATTTATAATAAGATCGTGAAATGTGAATGTCAGGATCCCAACAATCCAAAATGGAACTAAAAGTGAAAAGCCCAAAATCTTAGTACGCTTGACGCCTATTGTTTGCGGAACGGTTTTGAGATGCGGGTCATCATTTGCCAAATCTAAAATTTCGAAAACCAAAATCAGCACAAAAACCAAGACAAATCGCTGAATGCATTTGATGAAAAAATTGGCCGTAAACGGAACTTCAGCATTTATTAAAGGTAAAACCAAAGTAGCTCCAACCCAACAAAGCGAAACAATATAAATTTTTACTCCGGCCCAGTTTCTGGCATTTTTTCGGTTTGGAAAAAACGGAAGTGTATAAAGTGCGGTTATAGCAAAAATTACAAAAGAAACAATTTGGGTAATTCGGTTTAACTGAAAAAAATAATAGCCCACCAAAATCACAGAAACAAAACTCAAAACAGCAATAATTTTAAGCTGATTTCCGATAGGTTTTTTCTTGACGCGAACCAACGCGTCATATTTAACAAAATTATACCCCACAATTGTTCCAAAAAAAACAAACAAAGCCATGGGTTCATCATATTGAATATGAAACACATGAAACGTAACCCGAACCAAAGCGTAACAGGATAAAGCCACATGAATACTGCTGTTGAGGTAAAAATCGAATATCTGTTTTAATAGTTTCATTTCTTAAATCTAATCAATTATTAACAAATCAACTCTTTAGTTGTAAATTTCATAAAAATTGAAGTTAAAAATACCTATTAAATTATTAATAATACTTAATTTTGCGCCACAAAAAAACAACACATTTACTATAAAATGTAATAAACGTTGTGTTTGACCTGATTAGATCAGGGAATCACTTTGCGAATTACATTGCTTTTAAAAAATAGATAGCTACAAATGAGAACAGATGCTTTTGCTTTAAGACACATTGGCCCAAGAGAAACAGATCTTCAACACATGTTACAAACTATTGGAGTTGAATCGATCGAACAACTTGTTTACGAAACCCTTCCGGATGACATTCGTTTAAAAGCACCTTTAAACTTAGATCCTGCAATGACAGAGTACGAATTTGCAAATCATATTCAGGAATTAGGAAAGAAAAATAAAGTATTCAAATCTTATATTGGTTTGGGTTATCATCCAACCATTGTTCCGGCTCCAATTCAAAGAAATATCTTCGAAAATCCGGGATGGTATACAGCTTACACACCTTATCAGGCAGAAATTGCTCAAGGTCGTCTTGAAGCTATTTTAAACTTCCAGACTACTGTTATTGAGTTAACAGGAATGGAAATTGCAAATGCATCTTTACTTGATGAAGGAACTGCTGCTGCCGAAGCTATGGCTTTGTTATTTGACGTTCGTACCCGTGACCAAAAGAAAAACAATACAAACAAATTCTTCGTTTCTGAAGAAATTTTACCTCAAACTTTATCCATACTTCAAACACGTTCAACTCCTATCGGGATTGAATTAGTTGTTGGAAACCACGAAAACTTTGATTTTTCAAATGAGTTTTTCGGAGCCATTTTACAATATCCGGGAAAATATGGTCAGGTAAACGATTACAGTGCCTTTGTTGCTAAAGCAAAAGAAAACGAAATTAAAGTAGCTTTTGCTGCCGATATTTTATCATTAGCTGCCTTAACTTCTCCGGGAGAAATGGGAGCTGCAGTAGTTATTGGAACTTCACAACGTTTTGGTGTACCAATGGGTTATGGTGGTCCTCACGCTGCTTTTTTTGCAACTAAAGATGAATACAAACGATCTATGCCAGGTCGTATTATTGGAGTTTCTATTGACGTAAACGGAAACCGCGCTTTACGTATGGCATTAGGAACTCGTGAGCAGCACATTAAACGTGAAAAAGCAACTTCAAATATTTGTACCGCTCAGGTTTTATTAGCGGTTATGGCCGGAATGTACGCGGTTTACCACGGACCAAAAGGTTTACAATATATTGCGGGTAAAGTTCACGCATCGGCAGTTACTGCTGCTGAAGCTTTAAATAAATTAGGCGTTTTTCAAACTAATACGGCTTACTTTGATACTATTTTGGTAAAAGCAGATGCTCAAAAAGTAAAAGCGATTGCAGAGAAAAATGAAGTAAACTTCTACTATGTTGATACTGATACGATTTCGATCTCATTCAACGAGACAACTTCAATTGCCGACATTAATCAAATTATAGCGATTTTTGCTGAAGCTTTAGGAAAAGAAACTTTTACGGTTTCTGAACTAGCAACTGCAAGTCAATTACCGGCTTCATTAGAAAGAACATCTTCTTTCTTAACGCATGATGTATTCAACAATCATCATTCAGAAAGTCAGATCATGCGTTACATCAAAAAGTTAGAGCGTAAAGATTTATCGTTGAATCATTCGATGATTTCTTTAGGTTCTTGTACAATGAAATTAAATGCAGCTTCAGAAATGCTGCCTTTATCAATGCCAAACTGGAACAGCATTCACCCATTTGCACCGGTTGAGCAAGCCGAAGGTTATATCACAATGCTTAAAAAACTTGAGGAGCAATTAAATGTAATTACCGGATTTGCCGGAACAACATTACAGCCAAATTCAGGAGCTCAGGGAGAATATGCCGGTTTAATGGCAATTCGCGCGTATCATTTATCAAGAAATGAAGGACACCGTAATGTGTGTTTGATTCCTTCATCAGCGCACGGAACAAATCCTGCTTCTGCAGCGATGGCCGGAATGAAAATCATCGTTACGAAAACGACTCCGGAAGGAAATATTGATGTAGAAGATTTAAGAGAAAAAGCGATTGAACATAAAGATGATTTATCTTGTTTAATGGTAACGTACCCTTCGACTCACGGAGTTTTCGAATCTTCAATTATTGAAATCACAAAATTAATCCACGACAATGGCGGATTAGTATATATGGATGGTGCAAACATGAACGCGCAAGTTGGATTAACAAATCCTGCTACAATTGGTGCTGACGTTTGTCACTTAAACTTACACAAAACATTCGCTATTCCTCACGGTGGTGGTGGACCCGGAGTTGGACCAATTTGTGTAAACGAAAAATTAGTACCATTTTTACCAACAAACCCAATCCTAAAAGTGGGCGGTGAACAAGCTATTACAGCGATTTCATCTGCACCTTACGGATCAGCTTTAGTATGTTTAATATCTTACGGTTATATCACAATGATGGGTGCCGAAGGATTAAAAAGTGCTACAGAACACGCTATATTGAATGCCAATTACATGAAAGCCCGTTTCGAAGGGCACTACCCAATTCTTTATACAGGAGAATGCGGAAGAGCGGCTCACGAAATGATTTTAGATTGTCGTTCGTTTAAAGAAAACGGAATTGAAGTGGGTGATATCGCAAAACGTTTGATGGATTACGGTTTCCACGCTCCTACGGTTTCTTTCCCGGTTGCTGGAACCTTAATGATCGAACCAACTGAATCTGAAGATTTAGCAGAATTAGATCGTTTTTGTGATGCTCTTATTTCTATTAGAAAAGAAATTGAAGCTGCAACTGCCGATGATAAAAACAATGTATTGAAAAATGCACCGCACACATTGGCAATGTTAACTACTGATAATTGGGATTTCCCATACACCAGAGAAAAAGCAGCTTATCCATTAGAATATATTGCTGATAACAAATTCTGGCCATCTGTTCGTCGTGTAGATGATGCATACGGTGACAGAAACTTAATCTGCAGCTGTGCTCCTATTGAAGCTTATATGGAAAACTAAGAAATAAGTTTTCTTTTAAATAATACATTTCTCAAACCCGACAGGTCTTAAACTTGTCGGGTTTTTTATTTTAGTTCTTTTTGTTTTAGGTTTTAGGTTTCAGGTTCCAACACAACTTGAAACCTGAACTTTTTAAAAATCTAAAATCAGAAATCTATACTCTAAAATTAATTGGGCGTGCCACCATCCCAATAAAAGGGCAAACTTACATTGCGGTTATTCGCCCTTTTATCGGGATGCTGTCGGGCTATCCGCGCTACTTCGGTAGCTTCCTCCTATCCCTCACGCAACTGACACTCAATAAATCAGATTGTTCAGATTTCAAATTCAAATTCAAACACAACTTGAAACCTGAAACCTGAAACTTTCTTTAAAATTAAAATCGAGGCATTTTTGACCATATCCTCAAAAAGTTAAAAAAAATTTTTCAGTGAGCTCCTATTTCAAACGTTTGAAATCTCGGTTAAAGTCAAATTTCATTAAAAAATAAACAATATATTCCACAAAAAATTATTATTTCATAATTATATGCATGCATAGTATTTTTTATGATAGTTATCATAAAATTATTTATAATTTAGCAATAAATTTATCGGATAATAAAGGAATAATGAAAATAAAAATAATAGGTATAGGAAGTTATATTCCCAATAAAGAAGTAAGCAATACTGATTTTGGTGATCATGTTTTTCTGAATGAAGACGGAACTCCTTTTGCTTACCCTAACGAAGTTGTAATTAAAAAATTCAAAGGTATCACCGGAATCGAAAACCGCCGTTATGCCGAAGATCATCACACTTCATCTGATTTAGCTTTTTTTGCTGCCGAAAGAGCATTAGAAAATGCTAATATCGATCGTGAAACTTTAGATTATATCATTTTTGCCCATAATTTTGGCGACGTAAAAAAAGGTACAAATCAAACTGATATTTTACCAAGTTTAGCAACACGTGTTAAGAACAAACTGGATATCAAAAACCCAAAATGTGTGGCTTACGATATTCTTTTTGGGTGTCCGGGCTGGATCGAAGGTGTTTTGCAAGCCAATGCCTTTATCAAATCCGGAATGGCAAAACGCGTTTTGGTAATTGGTGCCGAAACTTTATCAAGAGTTGTTGACGATCACGATCGCGATTCTATGATTTATTCTGATGGTGCCGGTGCTTCAATTTTAGAAGCTTCTGATGATGAAACTGGATTATTATCTTACGAAAGTGCCACTTTTGCAAATGATGAAGCTAACTTTTTATATTTCGGAAAATCATATAATCCTGATTTAGATCCGGATATTAAATACATTAAAATGTACGGTCGTAAAATTTACGAATTTGCATTAAGCCAGGTCCCGTTGGCAATGAAAAGTTGCCTGGACAAAAGCGGAATTGGAATTGATGAAGTAAAAAAAATCCTGATTCATCAGGCAAACGAAAAAATGGACGAAGCAATTATTGCTCGTTTCTATAAACTATACGACAAAATTGCCCCTGAAAACATTATGCCAATGAGCATTCATGATTTAGGAAACTCAAGCGTTGCAACTGTGCCTACTTTATATGATCTTTTAATTCAGGGTAAATTAGAAAATCACGAAATCAACAAAGGAGATGTTGTAATTTTTGCTTCGGTTGGAGCAGGAATGAATGTTAATGCATTTGTATATAGATATTAAATTCTTTTTAGAAAAGTTTTATCACAGTAAGTCCCATAGGACGTTATATGTGTATAGAATATATAAATTCATGTCAGATCAAACCCATCGGGGTCACATATGACAGTTAAAAAGATATCGCTCCAATGGAGCTTTTAAACTAGCCACATAAATTAGCTATAAATATTACACTCCTATGGAGTTATAATAAATCATATATAAATTATTTAAGTCCACATTTAAACATGTGGACTTTTCATTTTCATTAAATTAAAAAACATAAAAAAAGCAGATAACTTTGTATATTTGCGACCTAATAATAAAATCAAGAACGAGAGATTATTTCGTTCCTCGCAACGACTATGTACGAAAAAACGTTTCCGAATAAAAGATTCAAACTTACCTTAGAGTTTTTACAAAAACACGTTAAAACATCAGAAACCATTTTTGATTTTGGTGTACCAAATCCATTCTCTAAAATAATGGAAGAGAATGGTTATACAGTAAAAAACACAAAAGGTGAAGATTTAGACAATGATCAAACGGCGCTACAAACAGAAGAATATACTGTTTTTACGGCATTTGAAATTTTCGAACATTTATTAAATCCGTACACTATTTTAGAAAACGTAAAATGCGATAAATTATTAATTTCAATCCCGTTACGTTTATGGTTTTCACCGGCATATCGCTCAAAAACAGATATGTGGGACAGACATTATCACGAATTTGAAGACTGGCAACTGGACTGGCTTTTAGAAAAAACAGGCTGGAAAATAACCGATCGCCAAAAATTTACGCATCCGGTAAAAAAGTTTGGATTCAGGCCATTATTAAGATATTTCACTCCCAGATATTATATTGTTGTGGCAGAGAAAATTTAGATTTCAGATTGTAGATTTTAGATTAACGATTTTAGATTTCTGATTATAGATAAAGTGAAAAAATCTAAAATCTAAAATCTAAAATCTAAACTTTTTTTAATGAAGTATTACATCGTCATTCCCGCGCATAACGAACAGGATTTAATTGGCCTGACCTTACAATCTTTGGTTTCTCAAACTATTTTGCCTTCAAAAATTGTTGTTGTAAATGACAATTCGACTGATAAAACAGAGGAAGTTGTATTAGGTTTTGCTAAGGAAAATCCGTATATTTCTGTTGTAAATAAAACTTCTGATGCGATTCATATGCCTGGGAGTAAAGTAATTCAGGCTTTTCAGAAAGGTTTTGAAACATTGGATTCTGACTACGATATTATCGTAAAAATAGACGGCGATTTAATTTTTCCTCCCAACTATTTTGAAACTATTATCAATCACTTTCAATCTGATCCAAAAATTGGAATGGCTGGAGGATTTTGCTATATCGAAAAAAATGGAGACTGGGTTTTAGAAAACCTTACCGATAAAGATCATATTCGCGGCGCATTAAAAGCATATCGTGCAGCAACTTTTAAACAAATTGGAGGTTTAAAACCTGCTATGGGTTGGGATACGGTAGACGAATTGCTTTGTAAATTTTATAACTGGAAAATAGTTACAGACGAATCTTTACATGTAAAACACCTAAAACCAACAGGTGCAAACTACAACAAAACAGCACGTTATAAACAAGGTGAGGCTTTTTATACGTTAGGATATGGTTTCTTGATTACGGCAATTGCATCGGCAAAATTGGCGATGATGAAGAAAAAACCGTTCTTATTTTTTGATTATATCAAAGGGTTTTTGAAAGCAAAAAAAGCAAAAACACCTTTGTTAGTTACACCTGAACAAGCTAAATTTATTAGAAATTATCGTTTGCAAAAAATGAAACAAAAGTTAATTTGATTCGGAAAAGTACCGAAAATGCTTAACTCATAACCCAAAACTCATAACTTCTTTTTACCTTAGCCAATATTTGTAAAACTATGATGCTAATTCGTTATTTATCTCAAATAGGAAGATATTTTTTAATGCTGAAGGAAATTTTCAATAAACAGACCAAATGGCCTGTTATGAAAAAATTGATTTTCAAAGAGATCGATGATTTAATTATCGACTCTCTTGGCATCGTTTGCTTTATCTCTTTTTTCATAGGAGGAGTTGTTGCCATTCAAACCGCACTAAATTTAACTAATCCTTTAATTCCAAAATATTTAATTGGTTTTGCTACACGTCAATCTGTGATTTTGGAGTTTGCACCAACTTTTATTTCGGTTATTATGGCCGGAAAAATGGGTTCTTATATTACGTCAAGTATTGGTACAATGCGTGTTACGGAGCAAATTGATGCTTTAGAAGTTATGGGTGTTAATTCCCTGAACTATCTTGTTTTTCCAAAAATAGTAGCCTTATTAATGTATCCTTTCGTAATTGGGATTAGTATGTTTTTGGGTATTTTTGGCGGATGGCTTGCTTGTGCATATGGTGGGTTTTCGACCAGTCAGGATTTTATTCAGGGTGCCCAAATGGAGTTTATTCCTTTTCATATTACATATGCTTTTATTAAAACTTTAATTTTCGCAATGTTATTGGCTACAATCCCATCTTTTCACGGATATTACATGAAAGGCGGCGCACTTGAAGTTGGTAAAGCAAGTACAGTATCATTTGTATGGACATCTGTTTGTATTATTCTTTTTAATTATATATTAACTCAATTATTATTAGGATAATGATAGAAGTAAAAAACATAGAGAAATCATTTGGTGACAGTAGGGTTTTAAAAGGCGTTTCAACTGTTTTTGAAACTGGAAAAACCAACTTAATTATTGGACAAAGTGGATCCGGAAAAACTGTTTTACTAAAAACTTTGTTAGGAATTCATACACCGGATTCAGGTACGATCGAGTTTGACGGACGTATTTATTCGGACTTAAATCCGGATGAAAAGAGGGAATTAAGAACTGAAATTGGAATGGTTTTTCAAGGAAGTGCTTTATTTGATTCGATGACTGTTGAAGAAAATGTAGCTTTCCCTTTAAAGATGTTTACCAATGATAATAAGGCTAAAATAAAAGAACGCGTTGACTTTGTTTTAGAAAGAGTAAATCTTGTCGAAGCTCATAAAAAATTACCTTCTGAAATTTCAGGAGGAATGCAAAAACGTGTGGCGATTGCGCGCGCGATTGTGAACAATCCTAAGTATTTATTTTGTGATGAACCAAACTCTGGTTTAGATCCAAATACTTCAACGTTGATTGATAATCTGATTAAGGAAATTACCGAAGAATACAATATTACAACTGTAATCAATACGCACGATATGAACTCGGTTATGGAAATTGGCGAGAATATCGTATTCCTAAAAAAAGGATTAAAAGCGTGGCAGGGAACTAAAGAAGAAATCTTTAGAACGGATAATAAAGACATTGTGAAATTTGTTTACTCTTCAAATCTGTTTAAAAAAGTAAGAGAAGCGTATTTGAAAGGATAAAAACCTTTTTAAATCGCAAAATATAAAATCCCAAATTCCAATCATAAGGAAGAAGTTCCAATAAAAAAATTCCAAATTCCAATTTTGTTATAATTGGAATTTGGAATTTTTTTATTGGAATTTTAAATCCTTCTAATGTATCAACTCTACCTCAGCATTTGGATTAAAAAGATAGGTTTTTCCGGAGCTGATTTCTATGCATTCAAAACGTTTGGTTCTTACTGCTATTTTCTTGAATATTTTGCCGTTTTTAATTCTGAAAACACTTCCGTACGGAATTTCAAAAACATAATTTTTATCATTACCGGCATCGTATTGCTTTAAAGCCAAAGACAAAGTCGTATCAGTATCACTACTCGCAGAAGGATTTTTAAAATGTCTTGCTAACAACGGCAATAAATTTCCCGGGAAAATCTCCGGACGTATAAAAGGAACCATCATTCTTTGAAAGGTATATTTCCACTCATTTCCGTGAGGTTTTATATTTCGTCCAAACTTTTCAAATGCAACCAAATGCGAAATCTCATGAATTAAGGTAATCAAAAACCTGTATTTGTTCAAGCTAGCATTTACCGTAATTTCATGTTTGCCACTAAGTCCGCGTCTGTAATCGCCATGACGCGTTTGGCGCTCATTGACGATTTTCAGATGAACCTGATTGGCAACAATCAAATCAAATACAGGCTTTACAGCGTGTTCCGGTATGTATCTTGCTAGAGTTTCGTTCACAATAATTATAAGTTATAAAGTATGAGTTAAAGGCTTCGACTCCGCTCAGCCAGACAATTAATAATTTATAATTAAATTAAGGATTCGTAGAGGAAACCTCCAAAACTTTTCCGTTAAAATATTTATTTCCGTTAAGGGTAAAATCATAAATATACGTTGCCATTCCTTCAGCAGAAATTGGTGCCTGATAACCTGGGAAAGCCTCGTTTAGCATTTCGGTCTGAACTGATCCTAAAGCCAGAACATTAAACGAAATTCCTTGTTCTTTATATTCTTCTGCCAACAATTCACTTAAGGTAATCACAGCTCCTTTACTTGAACTATAAGCGGCTAATCCGGCAAATTTCAAGCTTCCTCTTACGCCGCCAATTGAACTTATGGTAACCACATGACTTCCTTTTTGAAGATAAGGCAAACAAATTCTGGTAAGATTTGCAACTGCAAAAACATTCACTTTATAAATGTTTTCAAAATCGGCCTGAGTTGTTTCTGCAAAAGGTTTCAATAACAAAGCACCGGCATTATGAACAACAGCATCTACTTTTTTCCAGGTCGAAGAAAGAAAGTTTTCTACTTCCTGTAAAGTATCTTCCTTTGACAAATCAACTGAAAGACACGTAACATTTTGATGCTCTAAAAGTGCCTGAGGTATTTTTCTGGAAATGGCCAAAACCTGATTTCCTGCATTAGCAAATTGCAATGCCAATTCGTAACCAATTCCTCTACTGGTTCCGGTAACTATAATATTTTTCATGAGACAAAAATAAGCAAATCAACAAAAAGAGCTGTTATTTATTCATTGTAATTTCCTGAGTTGGCGAAATACTTATTTGAGTTACAGCGGGTAATAATTCCTGAATGAAAGCTGTCATATGCGGAATATCCATTACTTTAAATTCATCGGAAACATGATGGTAAAAATCAAAATTCTCAAAATCGAATGTACTTATGGATTGGCAGGGTTTGCCGAAAACTTCAAAAAACGAATAATTATCAGATCTGTAAAACAATTTATATTCGGCTTCTTTTGGTAAAAAACCAATTGTCTTTTTGCCTGTATATTCGTTTATTTTTTCGGCCATATTCGATTTATCAAAACCTGTAATATAGGCAAGATAATCGCGTTTCATGGGCACACCAACCATTTCGATATTCAATTGTGTGTATAAATTAAAATCTTGCTTTTTCAGTTTCTGAACCAAACTTTTAGATCCTAACAAACCTTTTTCTTCTCCGGCAAAAAACACAAAAAGTATACTGCGTTTATTTGCCTTTGTTTGGCTAAAATATTTTGCCAGCTGCGCAACAACGGTTACTCCGGACGCATCATCATTTGCACCATTATTAATTACGTCTCCCGGTTTATTTTTCTCCAAACCAATATGATCGTAATGCGCACTCAAAACCACGTATTCTTTTTTCAGCACAGGATCTGTTCCTTCCAAAACACCAACAATATTATAAGCCGGTGATTTAAAATTGGTAAGCGTATCACGATACGTCTCAAAATAAGGTTTGATGTTATTTTTCTTAAAGAAATTTTCTAAAAATACTGCCGCTTTTTCGATTCCTCTTGTTCCGGTTTCACGGCCTTCTAACTCATCTGAAGAAAGGTATTTTATAAAATCTGAAACTTCATTTTGTTCTGCTTTATAAGTAATTTCTAAAGATTTAGAGGCTGTTGCCGAAGTTTTTTCTCCAACTGCTGAAGGATTTGATTTACAGGCTAAAAAAATAAAAGGAAGAAGAAAGTATAATTTTTTCATATAGAAAAGAGATTTTTGCCCTAGAAGCTAAATCTCTAAAGCAGATGATTTAAAATATTTTTTATACACTTTAAACACCTGAATACTTCCTAAAAAAATAAAAAACAACGGAATAAAAACAGGCATTATGTACTTTGAAAATTGATTCGTTTTTTGAAATACAGATTGCAAAATGACAATCAAACTCAGCATTCCTAAAAAAATACCTATCAAAGTTCCTGCAATATAATAATATTTTAACTGTTTTTCAGTGGTAATATACTTTCCGTTAATTAAATATAAATTCCAACTGGTCCAGAATGGCAGCTGCAAAAAGTTGAAACAATTTAAAATTACGCCTATTACAAATGGCGAATACATCATAAACTGATTCATATTGTTATTTGAAGTCATCGCTTGATTGGCTTTTGAATAAAACAAATAAGCCAAAACAAACATAAATACAACAGCAAAAAAATCAATTATTCTCATCAATTTTTTATTGTTTACGAGTTGTTTTGCAAAAAGTAATGTAAAATAAATAACAAACGTTTCTACAAAAACAACTCCAAACAAAAAGAAAACTAAGTTATGAAGTCCTGATTTTGAATAAATTTCTAATCCAACTAAATTTAAATATCCAAGCGGAATTGAGCCAATAAAACTGACCAGAAAACCGATTGAAATATTTTTTATCTTTTTCATTTTTAAAAATTCATGATTTTATTATTCTGAGCAAGATGCAATCTGTATTCGCGCATTCCTACTTTATAATCTAAATACGGAACACCCATTTTATGGTTTTCAACACTTATTTCGTACATGTATGTAATGTGTCGCGCCAGTTCTTTCCAGGCAAACCAAACAGAATGTTTGGGATCATAAATGTGTGTGGGTTCACTCGCAGCTCCGTTAAGTTCTACAATTTGAAAATTTTCTCCGCATTCTAATTCTTCAAAAGTATTATACATGATATCAAAACGTCCAAAATAGAATTCGGGAATTTGTGTCGCAACATCATTTATCATTGCGGTTAATTTTGGCGTAATCCAATCGCTGCCGTCCAGAAATTTTGCGCCTCGGGCGTGATTTCCAAACGGAACTAAATTCACCGTTTCACCTTTATGTAAAATTCGGTGCAATTGAGTTCCATATTCTTCTTTTAAAACATCAAACTGTAGTTCAAATCTAGGTGTTTGTTTGATTAATTCTTCAATAGTTAATCTTCCGTCGCCTGTTACAATCAAAAATTCTTTTGAAACAATTCCGGTGATTTCTCCATTTTTCTGAAGCGGATGACGTACATAAAAAATACCAACTTCATTTTTAAACGGAATTAAATCCTGCAATAAAAAGTCAAAATTTGCTTTTTCGGCATATTCTTTCAATTCAGAAACGGTTTTAATTTTCTTTACGCCGGAACCTCTCAAGCCAATATCGGGTTTTGCGATTAACGGAAAGTAAATTTCTTTTTCGACAATCTTATCTACTATCTTTTTAAAATCGGTATTTTCCTGAATCAGGATTGTTTTGGGATAATATTTTTTGGGAAGCAAATCATAAATCTGTTTTTTACTTTCCATAATAAATCCTCCATTTTTAATTTTTGGATTGGCTGCATTAAAGAAAAAAACAGATCTTGCCCTGATGGCATAATATGCCCAAAGAAAATAAATAGGTATGTACAAAACCTGAAACGGCCAATACTCCCAATTTGCGATTTTATGAAAAAATAGTTTCATACCTGAGTCTTAAATACTAATAAATGTTGTTGAAAAATCCTGTTTGTTAAGCAAATCACAATGTCTCAAAATGCCTTTATTTTGTTCTATTGCAACTTGTGTAATACTTAATGTTTTTAAAGTATTTTGCCTGTTAATTACTAAACCGTTTTCAGTATCGCCTTCCTCGGTATTTTGATGAAAATCAAACATATCCTGAGCAGAAATTTCGGTTTTATACTTTAAAAAACGAGTAAACCAATCTGATCTCTCTTTCCTGATTTCGCCGGAATACAAAGTAACCGATGACCAGATATGGCTTTTATTGATATCTAATTCTGTCATGTTTTTCTCAGAACCATTCCAGATCAGTTCGTATAATTTATTCTCCTGATACAAAACCAGCGTAAAGGGTTCGATATTTTCAAGATTAATTTCGACCCAGAAATCCTTTGGCGAATTGGCATAAATAACATCCAAAGCAATCAATCCGCGGCTTTTTCTATAAGATGGTTTTACTTCGTGTTTGACCAATCCTCCGTTCAAAAGTACCAAAACGGTTCCTTTTGCATCAACTGCAAACCAGGTTCCTCCAGCTTTAGGATCTTTGGGATAAAGAATGTTTTTTCCGTTTAAACAATAATTTCTTGGAGCAATTGCACTTGGGCGAATTACATTTTCATCGCGGTTAGACGTAATAACAACAACTCCATTATTATTTATAAAACTTACTGTGCACATTGTTTTCTATATTCAATTGTAGAGCGCGCTACGCCAAAGCTCTCGTTAAGTATAACATTTTTATATTGCATAACAGCAACTTTCATTAAAGCCTGATGATGAATACAATGTTCGAGATTATACAGCAATTCTCTGTAATAATTGCTTTGGATTCTTATAGCAATTCCTTCAATTTCCTGTTCTAAGTAGATTGTTTTGTTCTCACTTTTCAAACCCATTTTTATTGCCATAATACATTGTTTGGCAAACTCGGTTTCGGTCTGAATTCGTTTGTTCCTTTCTCTGTTATCATAATTCAAAACTCCAAAACTATAGCTATTTTCAAGGCATTGAAACATTTCAAGAATATGTCTCGTATGTTCGCCAATACTGGATCCGCTTAATGTTTCGCAAGGTTGCGCATAATCATGATCAGACAACTGGTCTAATAGATAGATTAATTCATCTAAACTATAACGTATTGATTTTAGTAACATAGTCATTTTATATTTAGAAGATTAGAGATTTTTTTTCTGTCAAAATAAAGCAATCCTAAACAACAAACCAACGTTATAACTGCCAGGGTAAAAAGAGTTCCTCCGTCGTTTTTAACTTCGATTCCTAAAACAAACAAATGCGATAAGATAGCACCAATCATAACTCCGGATCCGGTAAAAGCACCAATCCAGGTTGTTCTGGGAATTAAAATTAAAATTGCAGTAATTAATTCAGCAATTCCGGAACCAATTCTTCCATAAGGTTCTATTCCTAAAGTCGAAAAAATATAAATGCTTTCTTCTGCCCCACTGAATTTAAAATATAGTGTCTGCAGTAAAATAACTGCAGCTACTATTCGTAAAATCCATACTGTAATTTCTTTTTTCATGACGCGACTATTTGTAAATTTTCTTCCAGTTTGTATCTGCTTTCGACTTTAAATTGTTCTCGTCTTTATTCCAGCTTTTTAGTGTATTATTAAAATAAGCATTGTAAAATAAATAAAGTTTGCCATCAACGATTTTAAAAGTTTCCGGATTTATTTCAACTTTTTCACCGGCACTTCCCATTGCATATGCGCACCATCCGCCATATTGCGGCTCATACTTGACAGGATTTTTTACGAAAGCATCTTTGTTTTCGCTTGACGAAAATTTATAAGTCACACCCTGATACGATGTCGATAATTCATTTTTTCCTTTAATTGCTTTTCCTTTGCTAAAATAGGCCACGGGATCGTAACCCTGAATTGCAACTTTGTTTTCTAAATTATACTGGCTAATTCTTTTGGCATCATTTTGGGCAAATGAAATACCCGAAACCAAAATCAATAACAATACTATTACCTTTTTCATTTTGTTTTATTTTAAAGTTTTTAATACTGACACAAGTAATTCAGTCGTTATGCGCTGTTTAAAATCCGGTGAAATATATTCGAATAAAATATCGCTTTCAGGATTGACAACAAAAACTGACGGAACAGGTAATAAACTCGTATTGATTCCATTAGAATGTACGTTAATTACTGCTTTATAGTTTTCCGGAGCTTCATAAGCAATTCCGATTTGTTTGATAAGTTCTCCTTTTGAGTCAGAAAGCAAGGTGTATTTTACTTTGTCTTTTTCTCCGGTGCTTTTTAAATTCTCAGGAGAATCCGGACTTACAGCGATAATTTGATATCCTAAATCCAGAATTTGTTTTTCGGCTTCAGCCAAAGCCTGCAAGTGTGCATTACAATACGGACACCAGCCGCCACGATAAAAAACTAAAACTGTCTTTTTGTTTTTAAATAAATCAGAAAGTTTAACATCAGCATTTGCAGATGACTTTAAGGTAACATCCGGAATTTTTTCGCCTATTAATAAAGGAGAAATATCAGTCGCAGATTTAGCGATTGCGTTTTGGGCATTAGCGACAAAGCTTATGGTTGCCAAAAGCATAAAGAGTATTTTTTTCATAGTTTTAAATTTTATCATTTTTGATGATGTAAAACTACTGTACTATGAAAAAGCAAAATGTCGGCTAATTTACACTTAGCCTAAAATAATTATAATTTGGTAATATCCTGAATGATAATCTCGCTTCTGCTGTAATGCAAAAGCTGATTATTTTCCATTTCATTTAATAATTGAGTGGCAGTTTGTCTTGAAGTGCAAATAATCTGGGCAATGTCGTTTTGGGTCAAATAGTTTTCGATTGCCACCATATTACCATTTCTAACGCCTTCTTGTTCTGCCCAATCTTTTATAAACTGATACAATCTGGTTTTTGCATCTTTAGAAATTAAATTGGCATAACTATTTTTGATGCGTTTCATTTTTAAACCAACAAATTTGGTGTATGAAAGTGCCAATGTTGGATTTTTAAGCAATAAATCTTCAAAATCAGACATTAAAAAACTGCAAATCGCAACATCGTCAGAAAGTACTTTAGCATATTCTTCGACTTTGTCATCAGTTTCCAAAGTTAGTTCGCCAAACAAATCGCCTTTCTGGATAATATCTTTTATGGTTTCATTGCCATCTTCATCAATTGCAACAATTTTGATATTTCCTTTTTTAAGTAAAAATATACGTGGCACATCTGAAGAAGAAAAATAAATTATCTCTCCTTTTGAGGCTTTTTTAAAACCTGTAATAATGCACAACTGCTTGATTTGCGAAAAACTTAAAGTTCTAAATAACTTATGGTCGCGTAAATACCAATATTTTAAATCCTCGTACATATAAATTTGCTTTGTGTAAATGTAACAATTTTAAGAAGCAAACAAAAAACCCTTTCGAAGCCAAATGCCTGAAAGGGTCTAAAAATATATTTTTGTAAGGAAATTTATCCGGCAATAACCGATCTTGAAATTACGATTTTCTGAATTTCTGAAGTTCCTTCGTAAATCTGAGTAATTTTTGCATCACGCATAAATCGCTCTACATGATATTCTTTTACATAACCGTTTCCACCGTGAATCTGTACGGCTTCGACCGCAGTGTCCATTGCAACTTGCGACGCAAATAATTTTGCCATGGCACCACTTACGTCATAATTTTTATGCTGGTCTTTATCCCAGGCTGCTTTCATACATAAATGACGGGCTGCTTCGATATTCACCGCCATATCTGCCAATTTAAAAGCAATTGCCTGATGGTTACAGATTTCAGTTCCAAAAGCTTTTCGTTCTTTCGAATATTTTAAAGCTAATTCATAAGCTCCTGAAGCGATTCCTAAAGCCTGAGATGCAATTCCGATTCTTCCTCCCGCAAGGGTTTTCATCGCAAATTTAAACCCGAAACCATCTTCTCCAATTCTATTTTCTTTTGGAACTTTTACATCATTAAACATTAATGAATGTGTATCAGAACCACGAATTCCCATTTTTTGTTCTTTTGGTCCAACCGAAAAACCAGGCATATCTTTGGTCATAATCAAAGCATTGATTCCTTTATGTTTTTTCTCCGGATGCGTTTGCGCAATTACCAAATAAACCGAAGCTGTGTTTCCGTTTGTAATCCAGTTTTTTGTTCCGTTTACGATATAATGATCTCCCATATCGATCGCAGTAGTTTTTTGCGAAGTTGCATCACTGCCCGCTTCCGGCTCACTTAAGCAAAATGCGCCGTGAATTTCTCCTGATGCTAAACCCGGTAAATATTTTTGTTTTTGTTCTTCGGTTCCATACTCTTGTAAACCCCAACAAACTAATGAATTATTTACAGACATTACTACAGATGCTGATGCATCTACTTTAGAAATTTCTTCCATAGCAATTACGTATGAAATAGCATCTAAACCGCTTCCGCCGTATTTAGGATCAACCATCATTCCCATGAATCCCAATTGACCCATTTTTTTCACTTGTTCTGTTGGAAAAATTTGCTTTTCGTCACGTTCGATTACACCAGGCAATAATTCGTTTTGAGCAAAATCTCTTGCAGCTTGCTGAATCATTAAATGTTCTTCGGTCAGATTAAAATCCATAGTTTTTGTAGTTTATTGTTTTTATAAAACCAAAATCGAAAAAAAATCGTTTATATAAAAAGATTGGTTTTGAGTTTTTTAATTGTTCTTGCATTTTTTTGAATGGCATCCAAAGATAATTTTTAAATGTGAAATTAACAATGCGTGCATATAAATTTAATAGATCAGCAATGATTACGATAACGTTTTCGTAATAATATTGAATTTTGGAGTCTGGAGCATTAATATTGCAACGTTTTCTTTAAAATTTAAGAATATAAAAACATATAAAAACAGTGAAATTTAAAAAATATTAGACAATTTTCAACTCAAAAAGATTAAACAATACTTAAAACGCGTAAAACTACGTAAAGTAAGTACTACTAATTTGATTATTAATCTAATACGATTAAAAAAATAAAAATATCAATAAAAAAAACATCCTGAATAACAACCAATTATTAAGAAATTAACATTATTTTTGCCCAAAAATTATAATATCGTTAGAACATGAAAAAGATTTTACTATTACTTACCCTCCTTTTAAGTTTACAATTTTCGACAGTTTCTGCCCAAACTCAATTAGAGGTAAATGGTGTAACTGTTCCGAGAAAAATTGAATTTCAAAATAAAACTTTACAGCTTAATGGTGCAGGCGGAAGATCAAAAATGTGGTTAGAAGTTTATGTACAAGCTCTTTATTTATCTCAATTAAGTCAGGATCCAAACTTTATCATTGATAGTGATACTGAAATGGCTATAAGAATTGAAATCACTTCATCTATGGTTTCTTCAAATAAATTAACAAAAGCCATGAATACTGGTTTCGAAAAATCTGCAGGAAGCAATCTTGAAGAATTACGACCAAGAATCGAGCAGTTTAAAACACTTTTAAGTGATCCTATTACAGAAAAAGATGTGTTTGTACTAGCCTATAATCCGCTTGATCAAACGATCAATGTTTATAAAAATGAAGCTTTAAAAGGAAAAATTCCCGGATTTGATTTCAAAAAAGCATTATTTGGCATCTGGCTTTCTGATAAACCGGTAGACGATACTTTGAAAAAACATTTATTAGGAATATAATCTCCTAAGATTTTCTATAGAAAAAGAGCCGAAAACAATGTGTTTTCGGCTTTCTTTTTTTTGTTTATTAAAATTGGCATAAAATACATTATTCGCATTATTCTATTTTATACTTTTACGCAAACTAAACATATCTCAACAAAATGAAAGATTTATTACAGCAATTTGAAAATAAAGAACCTGAAATTGTTTTTAACTGGAAAGATTCTGAAACTGAAGCTGAAGGATGGACAGTCATTAATTCATTACGCGGTGGAGCTGCCGGTGGAGGAACAAGAATGAGAAAAGGCTTAGACATGAACGAAGTTCTGTCTTTGGCTAAAACAATGGAAGTAAAATTTTCAGTTTCTGGCCCTGCAATTGGAGGCGCTAAATCCGGAATTAATTTTGACCCGAATGATCCTCGTAAAAAAGGTGTTTTGCAACGTTGGTATAAAGCGGTTTCGCCTTTATTAAAAAGTTATTACGGAACTGGGGGAGATTTAAATGTGGATGAAATTCACGAAGTTATCCCAATGACAGAAGAATGTGGCGTTTGGCATCCGCAGGAAGGTGTTTTCAACGGACATTTTAAACCAACTGAAGCTGATAAAATCAACAGAATCGGTCAATTACGTCAAGGTGTAATTAAGGTTATTGAAAATCCTAAATTTTCTCCTGATGTTACCCGCAAATATACTGTTGCCGATATGATTACAGGTTACGGCGTTGCTGAAGCTGTTCGCCATTTTTATGCTACTTATGGCGGTGATATTAAAGGAAAAAAAGCAATTGTTCAGGGATTCGGAAACGTAGGTTCTGCAGCGGCTTTTTATCTTGCTGAAATGGGTGCAAAAGTGATTGGGATTATTGATCGCGATGGCGGATTAATTAAAGAAGAAGGTTTTTCATTTGAAGAAATCAGAACTTTATTCCTTAATAAAGACGGAAATAAATTAGTTGCCGAAAATATGATTCCGTTTGAGGAAATCAATTCTAAAATATGGACAATTGGTGCTGAAATTTTCACGCCTTGTGCTGCTTCAAGATTGGTTGCTCAATCTCAAATCGATAGTTTGATTGCGAACGGATTAGAAGTTATTTCTTGTGGTGCGAATGTTCCTTTTGCTGACAAAGAAATTTTCTTTGGTTCGATTATGGAAGAAGTAGATCATAAAGTAAGTTTGATTCCTGATTTTATTTCGAACTGCGGAATGGCAAGGGTTTTTGCTTATTTTATGGAGAAAAAAGTACAAATGACTGATGAGGCTATTTTTAATGATACTTCTGAAATTATAAAAAATGCGATTGTAAAAGCTCATGCTCTAAATCCATCAAAAACAAATATTAGTGCAACTGCTTTCGAGATTGCATTGAAACAATTAGTATAATTTCTTTTATACTTTTAATCTAAACGGATCAAATACTTTTATTTGGTCCGTTTTTTTTTACCGCAGATTAAAAGGATTAAAAAGATTTCCAAATCTTTGTGGTGAAATTTTGCCCACAGATTTACACGGATTTAAACAGATAAAAAAACTTTGCAATAAAATTTTCACGCAGATTTGGCAGATTGAGCAGATTTTTTCTTTTGAAGAATTAATAAAATAGTTTAATTTTAAAAATAGATCTGCTCAATCTGCCAAATCTGCGTGCTAAAAACAACTCAACAAGCTTTGTGAACTTTGCGTAAACCTTTGCGAACCTTGCGGTTAAATTCTCCCTTTGATTCTAAACAATTTTTACTACTTTTAAACGTTTTTATTAAATACTATTACAAAATTCAGAATCTACAATGACTTCGACCGATTCTTCAGATAAAAAGAAATCACTATTAATATCTACAGCTATATATGCTGCACTATTATTACTTTTATTTTTCATCCGTTTTTGGCCTCCTTATAATCCGGAGAACAATTCGGCACTTGCTGAAGGTGGTGGCGGTGGTGGCGTAACCGTGAATTTTGGAGACAGCGATTTAGGATCTGGGGCAAATTACAAAAGCGAAGTTTTAGAAGTTAAAAACGAAACGAAACAAGCTCCTGCAAAAGCAACTCCTGACGAAGCGATTATAACACAAGAAAATACGGCTACTACTGCAGAAGACGTAATTATTCCTGCAAAAGAAAAACCTAAAAAACCTACACCCGTTGTAAAACCGGAAACAAAACCCGTTCCTGAGAAACCAAAAGTTTCTAATTCGACAAACGATGCTTTGTCAAGCATTTTAAAAGGATCGAACAAAGGTGGTGACGGAAACGATAAAGTAGCCGGAAATAAAGGAAAAGCAAACGGAAGTTTAGGTTCTAACGGATATTACGGTACCGGAGGTTCTGGTGGCGGAACAGGCGGAGGTAACGGCACCGGAAATGGTATTGGTACCGGAAGCGGTTACGGAGCCGGAAGCGGCGGCGGTTCTGGCGGCGGATCAGGATATTCCTTAGGAAACCGAAAAGCATTATCGAAACCTGCCCCAAAATACACTTGTAACGAAGAAGGAAAAGTTGTAGTTGAAGTTACGGTTGACCAGACTGGAAAAACTATAAGTGCAACTCCCGGAATAAAAGGAACTACAAATACAGCAAGATGCTTGCTGGATCAGGCTAAAATTGCTGCCATGAATACCAAGTGGGATGCTGACAGCGACGCACCCGCAAAACAAACCGGAAAGATTATTTATAATTTTAGTTTGAATTAAAAAACACGAATTTCACAGATTTACACGAATTAAAAAAGGCTTTCTGAAAATTTTCAGAAAGCCTTTTTTAATATATTATTTTCGAAAAAACTGCAATTGTTTTAATCTTATTTTTGCTCCGTTTAAGTCGTAATTACTTTTTGGCAATTGTTCTACTAATTCATAATTTCCAAATCTTAACTGACTAACATTTGGTTCGTTGTCAATTAAATTAAACCCTCTACAAGACTTACATCTCACAATTAAAAAATCAGATTCTAAAATCGTATCATCTTTTGCTAAAATAGTAGTTTTTAACTTAGAATTACATTTGGTACAATTTTGAGATAACATTTCTAAAATTTTCTCTTTTCCTTTTAAGAACCTTGAAATTCTAAAAATGTAAGCCAGAAAACTTCCGTAAAGCCAACTGTTCAATTCATTCTTAAAATCAACTTCAATTTCTTTTGAAATCTCATCAAAGATATCGCAAATAAATTCTCTTTCTTCAGTATCAAAATTGAATCGTTTAAAACTTTTTAAACCTTTATTCAACTCTTTTTTTAATATTTTAAGAGACGAATTATTCTCTACCAAAACAATTAAAGAACTTAAGCATGAGTTAAACCTCGTTTCCATATATTCACATAAATCAGAACCTGAAGGATTCAATCCTCTATTTTCCCATTCTGAATCAGCAAACTTTTTCTTATCTAATAAAAACTGTAATCGATCTAAGTTATTCATTTTTTAATCTACTTAGGACTTGTAGCAATCACAAACTTCAAGTTGTTCTTCACTCCTATTTGCAAGACATCCACTAAGTCCTGAACCTGCAAATTAAACGGAATACGAACGACAACGGTTTGATCTTTGTCGGCTCCTATTTTTGACATTAAACTGGTTTCAAGATTTTCAAATTCAACTGGCTGTTTGTCAATGTAGAACTTTTTATCTTCGGTAACTGATAAACTGATCAGTTGCTTGTTTGTTTTTTCATTTGATTTCGCTTTTGGCAAAGTCATTTTGATAACATTAGGATTTGCAAGTGTTGAGATAATTAAGAAAAACAACAGCAGGAAAAACATAATATCGCTCAATGATGAAGTCGCCACTTCGGCATGAAATCTTCTCTTTCTTTTAATAGACATACCTATGCTCTTTGAATTATGTTTACAAATTCTAATATTTGTTTCTGAATTTTTAAAGCAAAATCATCAATTTTTCCGTTCAATAAGTGGTAAGCACTATAGGCAATAATACCCACAATTAATCCGGAACCGGAACTAATCATTTTTTCGTATAAACCTCCTGAGATATTACCAATACTAATATTCTCTGTAACCGAAATGCTATAGAAAATCTTGATAACTCCGGAAATTGTCCCAATAAAACCTAATGTTGGTGCAATACCGGCAATAAGTCCCAGGTGACCTAAACGTCTTTCCATTTCTCCAATTTCAATATCAGCAGCACGATCCATATTTGATTCGATTTCAGCAATTGGTCGTCCAATAACCAAAACACCTTCTTTCAAAATATTTGCTGCAGCTGTTTCGCTTCTTTCAACAATTGTTCTGGCCAGTTCAATATTACCTGAATTCAATTTATCACCCACATCCTGCATTAATCGGCTATCAATTTTTGACGCTTTACTGATGTATAAATAACGTTCAATAATTACGTAAAAAGTATAGAATAACAGAATGGCAATCGGGATTAGGAAAAAACCTCCTTTTAAGATAAATCCTAAAACAGAAATTTCGGTATTTGGAGCGATTTTTTCGATAACTACGTTAGATGCGGCGTTTGTAATGGTATCTGTTTGTAATTGAATGAAAGTAAACATATATTAATTCTGGTTTTTAATAATTAATTCTAAAAAATATTTGAAATTTGCAATAAAGATAATTTTCATTGTAATACTAAACTAAAAAAAAGGAAAATTATTTCAATTACCAACCATTTTATGCAAATTATGAACTATCAGGAAACCACGAATTGGATGTTTAATCAACTGCCAATGTATCAGCTTCAGGGCGCTTCGGCTTATAAAGAAGATTTGACCAATATTAACTTGCTGGCGGCACATCTTGATCATCCTGAAAAACAGTTAAAATGCATTCATGTTGCGGGAACAAACGGCAAAGGGTCTACTTCGCATATGTTGGCTTCTATACTGCAAGAAGCGGGATATAAAGTGGGATTGTATACTTCGCCGCATTTAAAAGATTTCAGAGAAAGAATTAAAATAAACGGAGCCGAAATTTCAGAGGATTTTGTTTGTGAATTTGTCGCCAAACACAAAGATTTTTTTGAGGCAAATGATATGAGTTTTTTCGAAATGTCGGTTGGTTTGGCCTTTGATTATTTTGCTTCCGAAAAAACAGATATTGCAATTATAGAAGTTGGTCTTGGCGGAAGATTGGATGCCACAAATATCATTACGCCTTTGGTTTCGGTAATTACAAACATCGACTTAGATCATACTCAGTTTTTAGGAAATACGCCTGCATTAATTGCCGGGGAAAAAGCCGGAATTATAAAACCAAATGTTCCTGTTGTGATTGGAGAATATACTCCGGAAACGCAGCCTGTATTTTTGGCTAAAGCCGAAGCCAACCACTCGCCTATTTATTTTACATCTGATTTAATTTCGGAAGTTTTTCCGTCGGATTTAATTGGAGATTATCAATTTCAGAATAAGAAAACGGTTCAGGAAACTATTGCGGTTCTGAATGCTCAAAATGAATTTAAAGTTTCGGATGAAAATCTAAAAAACGGATTACTGAAAGTTGTAAAAAATACCGGCCTTCAAGGAAGATGGCAGCAACTTGGAGAAAATCCGAAAATTATTTGTGACACGGCACACAATAAACACGGATTAGCGGTGGTGATGAATCAGATCCAAAAAGAAAATTTTGAGAATTTGCACATTGTTCTGGGTGTGGTTAATGATAAAGACCTGGATTCTATTTTACCATTGTTTCCTAAAAAAGCACAATATTATTTCTGCCGACCTGATTCTTCAAGAGGTTTAGATACCGAAATCCTGAAAGAAGCGGCTAAAAAATATGATTTGATTGGAGAAAAATATGATTCGGTTGAAGATGCTTTCGCGGAAGCAAAGAAAAATGCGACCCAAAATGATTTTATTTATGTTGGCGGAAGCACTTTTGTAGTAGCCGAATTGCCTTTAAACTAAACCTGATTCGAATTATTTTAAAAAGTTTTAAAAAACCGACTTTATAATAAATTCAAATACAACGACATAGAAAATATATTAAAAAAACTTTAAATTTTTAATTCATTTTCTTTGCAGAACTCGAAAACTAGCGTATATTTGCACTCGCAATCACGAAACGATAGCAACCTAGTAAAATAGGGCGATTAGCTCAGCTGGTTCAGAGCACCTCGTTTACACCGAGGGGGTCGGGGGTTCGAACCCCTCATCGCCCACGAAAAAACTCCTTAAGAAATTAAGGAGTTTTTTTTTATGGCTTTATTTTAATATTTATCTTTAAAAATGAATCAATTCAAAACTTGAAGAAAAACAAAAGCAAATCAATCCGACAACCTATTTAGAGACAAAATTAAGTATAAACATTATTAGCCTAAAAAGGAAAAATTGTACATTTCTTCACTTACTAAACAAATCAGTTAATTTAGCTAAATCTAAATTTATGCCTATATACACCGAATAAAAAGGTGCAAATCTAGGAAATAATCCTCTTATATCAGTTCCAAGAATGAGCTCTGATGAGGCAACTTTAGCACTCTCCTTATCCGCTCCTGTTTTGCTTTGTGCGAAGATGTATCGAAAATAACTTCGTATAAGATAAAAGGAATTCCAATCTTTTATTTCGTTAATTTGATAGTAGCTATTTACAATTCCATCTGTGTTAACGGAAGAGGCCTGCGGGAAATTTGTAGTATACCCAATCGTTGGCTGAAAGAATAAACGAGATTTATCTGTACATTTAAGATCGAAGGTTATACCTAAGCCAAAATACCCATTGATACTTTTGCTTTTTCTGTTATATTTATTACCTTGAGTGGGCAACATCCTTTGAGGTATTGAGTCTAATGATGTTATTGTCAAAGTATCTCGTTGTATTGTATTAATTCCTGTATTGGTCTCGATACTCGAAATTAGTAATTCGCCGTGTGCATGCGCAAATATCTTAGTAGAATTTCCAACTGGATTTTTTAAGGCATACATAGGTTGTATGTAAATACTATAAGATGATATTTTATTTTTATTTTTATACTCGTTAAACTTAGATTCATATTTAGTTCCAATTGTAAGTTGATCAAGTGGTTTCAATTTGACAAAATCTTCTCTATATAACATTATGCTGTCCGAAGTTGAATAATTTATCTTCATAACACCAGCATTATATCCCCACTTTGACGAATCTATTGGAGGAGAATAAATATTAAAATGACCTGTATAGCCAGCCTTATTTGTTGTAAAATCAAAATCGATAGCATTTAAATACATGAAATTTTGAGAACAAACAGTTTGTAGAAAGAGTAATGATGTGAGTATTAAAAAATTTTTCATAATGTAGTTGGTTTAATTGGTTACAGGATTAAAAGCTAAATTCAATTAGAAATGATATAATAAAGAGGCAATGATAAAGTGTATTTAGTAAGTTGTTTTTTATTATGCTGGAGTGTTAATACTTAAAATTGATGTTCTTATTTGATACCTACACTGTAAATCCATTTTCGGCTAATTAGTTGCATTGTTTACGTATTCCAAAACTACTTCAGTCAGCAACTTCATTACTAGGGTAAATACGTAAGGCAAGTATAGTTTTATGCCTAATTATTTGAATGTTAGATGGGTGTGTTTGTTTTTGAAGGAAAATCGCTATTTTAGCTGACAAATTGATAAATAGGGGAAAAATCCCATGAAATAGGGTTTTACCCTATTAGACAAGCTTGGGTAATTGTAAAATTTGAAGAATAAATTATTAATCCTTAAATAACTTTAACCATGAAAAAATGTACTCTAATTTTAATGTTTATTTTAACCATTGTAGCGTGTAAAAAAGAAAAAGCAGACAATCCATCAACTAAAAACGATGAAAATAAAATAGTTACAAAATGTGATTCTTTAACTTTAGATGATTATAATAAAATATCTGATATTACAAAAAAAACCGAATGGTTAAAAAAACATGGTGATAGTGTTTGTCGTAAGATATTAGATTCGACTGTCTTGATAGTTCATGAAGTAAAAGGTCAAGTCAGTGATAAAAAAGGAACGTACGTTATTAGCTGGAAGGAACTTAAAGGTACTATTAAACATCATGGATATGATGCCTATCTTAGCGCGGCAGTTGATAGTAAAAAACAAAAAATTGATTCGCTGTATATGGTGGAAGAATACACAACGAAAACATATTGCTTTTCAACTGCTTTAATAAGAAGTCTTGCAAAAAAATATGCAAAAAAAGATGATAATGCTAAATTTGAATTCAGTTTGGCCATGGTAAATAATAAATCAAAAAGATCAATGGAAACTGTTATTGTTATTCAGGTAAATGGAGCCCCGTATTACTACGATTATTCTACCGAACCTCCATTTATTTCTACTGAAAATATGCCATTGTAAAGAGATAAAATTGAATATACTAGATATTATAAATCCCATAAAAGCATGCGTTTTAATAACGCTGCTTTTTGCTTTATGGAATCTTCGCTGGAAAATTAAAATGCACCGTTATCTCTTTTATATTCTTTTTGTTGTTTTTTTAACAGAATTGATAAATTCTATTTTGGTATATAATAATAGATCAATTCGAATACCATTTAATATCAGTATTGTTTTTCACGATATTTTGTGGCTGCTAGCATTTAAAGAAAGCATAAACAATAAAAAAATGTCCAATATTATTCTATGTCTCTTTCTTCTCTTTTCTATTACTAATTTTCTAATTATAGAAATAGTTAATGCTAATAATTATTACACTTTCGTTTTTGGTGCACTCCTTTACGTCATACTTTTTATTTACGAAAGTTACAGGCAGTTAAGAGAAGAGAACTTAATGTATTTCTTATCCAATAATTATTTATTGTTGTTTGCACCGGTATATTTCTTTTTTGGAATGGGATTAATGTTGGGGTTTAAATCATTACAGGTTACAGGAATAATTTTATTTGGTCAAGTTACACTATATGTTTTCATTGTTAATATAGTTTGTATCGCCTATTATACTTTAATTAATATTTACATCTACAGAGAAAAAAATAACTACAAATGAATCAAGTCGTACTAGGAATAATAATAGCCTTTATTTTTATTGGTTTAATACTATTTTTTTGTGTTATTCTGATTCGTCTTTATTTTAATAAGATAAAAAAATACACCGAACTTTTACATCAGAAAGATCTTGATTTTCAAAAAGCAATTACTCAGACTGTAATTGAAACTCAGGAACAGATACTGAATAACATTTCTCAAGACCTTCATGATGATGCGGGACAGCAATTAACATACATCAATTTTCAGATAGAAAATATGAAGCTGGATTCTCCTGAGCTGCAAAAAATATTAGAACCATTATCACAATCAGCAGCTAATTTATCACAATCAATAAGAAGTATTAGTCATGCCCTGAACGGTCAATTGTTATTGCAACAAGATGTTATAAAAGCTATCGCCACAGAAATAAAACGATTGAAAAAAAATAATAAAATTGACATTGCATACTCTTTTGAAGAAATCGCAATAAAGAAATTTGATGCTAATGAAAAAATAATCATTTACCGCATTTTTCAAGAATGTATCAGTAATGTTTTTAAACATGCTAAAGCCACTAAAATTAGCATTTCTATAACAACCGATCCTCATTTTAAAATGATAATTGCTGATAACGGTAAGGGATTTGATGCTACCGATAAAAAAAATAAATTATCCTTAGGATTGCTAAACATGAGTAACAGAGCCAATAGTATTGCCTATCATTTGGATATAAAAACCCAAGTGGGATCGGGTACTGAAATTACGCTTTCAGAAAATAAAACTACCTAAATTATGGAACAAACTACTATTTGCATAATTGATGATCATTCTATTGTAAGACAAGGTTTAAAAGAATTGCTGCATAAAATGGGCAACTACAAAGTAATTCACGAGTTTGATAATGGTGAGGATTTTCTACAGGCATTACCCGTAAATCCATCTCCGCAGATCTATATTTTGGATTATTCCATGCCTAATATGAACGGCATTGAAGTACTGCAGGTACTGGAAGAAAAGGAGGAAGAGTTCAAGGTATTATTGTTGACACAGCATCTTGACGAGCAAATAATCGATGCAGCTTATCATCATGGTGCCAGAGGTTTTTTACACAAAAATTGTACAGCTCACGATTTGAAATTTGCTATTGATAACATTATTAAAATTGGGTATAATAACGTTTCTGAAATTCTCAAACGCGTACGTAATTACGAAAACAATGATGAGAAAAAAGAAAATATCATTTTAACTCAGCGCGAATTCGATTTCCTAAAATTGGTTTGTGATGAGAGGGAATTAACCTATGAACAAATGGCCGAAAGTATGAATCTGTCAATAAAATCAATCGAAGTTTACAGAGCCGCTTTATTTGAAAAATACAATATCAAATCAAAAGTTGGGCTTGTGTTGTTTTCTTTTAAACATCGACTAACGGAACCGTTTTTATAAGCCAGACAATTTTTATTTGGAATAATTGTCTATTTATTTTATTTAAGACTCATTAAATTGTTTGATTAAAGTGAATGAAACTACACTTAAAAATTCCTTGAGAAATTAAATAGTCTTTTTATACAATTGTATCATACAAATTCAAGCTTGTTTTTTACCAAACAGGAAATTTCTGAGAAATTTTAAATATCTTTGAACTATGAGCACATTAACAAGACCGAAACATATCGGAAGAAACATAAGTCGTATTCGTGAACTTCGTGATATGAAGCAGGAAGCTTTGGCACAAGCTTTAGGAACAAGTCAACAAACTGTTTCTGCTATTGAAAATAGTGAAACCATAGATGATGAAAAACTTGCAGAAATTGCAAAAGCATTGGGTGTGACTGTAGAAGCAATTAAAAATTATAGCGATGAAACTATATTAAGTGTTATCAATAATACATTTAATAGTCATGACAACTCAACAATTAACGCAATAAACATTCAACCTACTTTTAACCCGCTTGATAAAGTTGTAGAACTTTACGAACGTTTAGTTCAGGCTGAAAAAGAGAAAGTCGAATATCTGGAAAAAATAATAAAAGGAAATAACCTTTAAAAAGACAAAAGCTCCTTAAAAAATTAAGGAGCTTTTTATGCTTTATATTTTTTGAGGAAATCGTGTCAATCCATTACTATTCATTAATAATTTCTTGATCCCAAATCTTTTTGCCTAGATATTTTTTACAAAAATCATAACGTTTTATTATTGCTCCTTCCGGGTTTCTATTATAACAAAACATCCATAATTCGTTACCAACAATTTTTAATCGTCGACATTTTCTAGTATCACAGGCATCTCTTGAACAAATATAAATTGAAGTTTTCTTTAAAATTAAATTCCCGTTAGGACTAATTACCCGATCAATAACTATTATCTTTTTATGAGATAATTTCCAAAAAAGAAATTTTCTGTCCTTCTCAATTCTTTCAGTTTTTAATATTACAGCACTTACCGAACATTTGTTTTTAATAGAATCTAAATTATTTGTCGATATCGATTTAGGCATACTATTTACAGTGAGTGAAAAAAAACTTGATACTGCCAATATTATAAAAGTTTTTTGCAATTTCTCTTTTAATTTGCGATACGTTTGTTTTTTATTATTCAATATTTCCAATCTGTCTGCTTTATAAATTATTTATCTTCTATTTTATTTTTTTACCTGAATAATTTAGCTTTTTATAGAATCATTCTGTTTTACAGTATCTTGTTCTTTCTTGATTATTTCATTATCATTAATTGTATCATTATCAATGGCTGGTTCTCCATCTATTGTTGCTTTTCCCATACAGCTTGATAAAGCAAAAAGAAGACTCAATGAAAATAATGCCGCTGTTTTAATTGGTTTAATCCTGATTCGGCTAATTCTATTTCTCAAATTATCATATTTGATATTGTTTTTGGGATCAATCTGATTAAATTTAAAATGTCCACAAATATTTTCTTTACCTGAATTTTCGATCAAATAATTTTTAATTTCAAGGTTCTCCATTTTTGTAAAATCAACTACTGTTTTATTACAAGAACCACAAAATCTACCATTGTTATCTGGTGTCATTGAATTCCAATTTTGATTGCAAGGCTTAGGAATATTTATTTTATTTTCCATTTAATTTCAAATTATTATTTAGTTTTTAGTTTTGCTTCAAGCCAATATTACAAATACAATACCATAATAAATGAAACTTTTCAAATTAGAAAAGAAAGTATTTGTCCGTTATTTAATTATAATTTCCTCTGTTATATATATTTTTTTAAATAGGATGTTTTCTTATAATATAAATTGTTTTTAACATCCCATAAACTATAGTTTTTTTTAGATAAATTATTACTGTTTGAATAACTTTCGTGAGAATTATTCTAAGAATATCTTCCTATACTATCATTTGATGCTAAAAACTCATTCTGGGAAAGGAATCCGCTTTTTGATAGCTATAACAATTGTACTTTTGCTACACCAAACACCCATAAACCAATAGATTTTTAAACCAATTTATGAATCAATTAAAACCTCAATTACCGCACAGCACACCTGAAGAAGCTGCTATACTATTATATGTATTTAATAATGTATATCCGATTAGTCAGGGTGCTCAAAAATTCCTTATCGAAAACACCTATCCTATGAAGGTTAAAAAAGGCAAAAAATTACATAAAGCAGGAGAGATTTGCCATATGATTTATTTTGTCAATAAAGGAGCTGTTCGGGGTTATGTAGAAGATTCAAAAAAGGAAATTACTACCTGGATTACGGTTGAAAATGAGTTGGTGGCCTCGATTCATAGTTTTATATTGCAAATTCCGAGTTATGAAAATATGGAAGCCATCGAAGATTCGGAACTGTTGGGAATGAAGCACGCTGACCTCCAGCATTTATATAATATTGAACCTGATTTTAATATAACGGCGCGACGCATTTACGAAAAATATTATTCTGATGCAGAAATCAGGGCTTTAATGGGACGACTGAGTAAAGCCGAAATTAAATACGAATATTTCCTAAAAACCTATAAACACCTTTCTACCCGAATTCCGTTAAAGTACATTGCTTCTTTTTTGGGCATTAATATAGAAACCTTAAGCAGGGTTCGACGGCCAGATTCGTAACAATTCTGAAAATAAGGTTTGACACCTATTTTATCTTTTTACATTTAATCAAAAAGAACGGAAAACTTTCATCCAGTTCTATGATTTCAAATAATCCAAATTGATCAAATTCATTGTGAACTGATTCTTTGCCATAAAAGAACATGTTAACCCCATCGTGTATCTCATAGCGATCTTGGCTGATAAACTTTCCTTTACCATAAGTTTGGGCTTCTTTTGTAATTGCTGTAAAAATCATATAACCATTGTCAGATAATTGACTGTAACAATCCTGAATAAGCTTTTCTCTTTCGTTATTATCTAATAAATGAATTAAGGCATAACAGAATATTCCATCATACTGATGATGATCAAAAGGCATATCCGTTACAGAACCGTGATGAATTTTAAAATCGCTTCCGTAATGTTTTATAGCCAGGTCAATTGCAGTTTTTGAGATTTCAATTCCGGTTACAGTAATTCCGTTTTCTCTAAAAATCTGCGCATTTCTTCCGTAGCCAATTCCGGGAATCAAAATATTTTTTACGCCATTTTCTACAAAAAAATCTTTTACTAATATTGCTGATTTTGATGGTTCAAGACCCCACATTTCCTGTTTATCTACAAAATTATCTTCCCAGAATTCTGCCATAATTTTTCGCTTTATTCGTAAAATTCTTTTATAATATAATCTCCCTTATTTAATTTCTTCAATTCTTTGATTAAATAATAACGATGCAAAAAGCCTGTTAAAACGACTATTTTTTTATTTGGATATTTTTCGGATATTTTATAAATATTTGAAGCCATAGTCTGGTTTCTTAAATCCCAAAAATCCGACATTAATTTAAAACCATCTTTATAACTAATCTTTTCTCCATTTGGTTTAACTACAAATCTATTGGCAAATTCAGGTCGTTTTTCTACGATCTTTAATAGTTCATGATATTGATAATTTTGTCTGTTTTGGCAAATTATATCCGTTTTTGAATTGTTGAAATTTCCAGGCGATAATTCGGCTAATTTCATCAATTGTTTCGTTAAGCCGTCAAAGCTTTCATAAATTTTTATTTCAGATGGATTTAATTTTTTTGTTTTATACAAACTATCAATTAAGTTCACCGTTAGATTATCGGTCGGAACCATCCCTTTATCTTTTCTATATTGATTTCTTCCTTCAAAATCAAATGAAAATCTCAGTGTTTGCGAATATTTTTTAGCATATTGATTACTCGCCATAACTTCATTTCCTTTAAGATTAGTTGCCGAAATATATTCTTGCAGTGATTTGCTGTCGACTTCATGCAAAATCAAATCAGGTTTAATTTTATCTAGAATATCATATAATATTTTGGGATGAAAATTTTGAACGCTGTCGTGAATATTGCCTATAATATAAATTTCAGTTTTATTTTGAGAAAAACAAACATTAAAAACAATTAAGGAAATTACTGTAAATAAATACTTCATTTGATAAAATTAGATGGATGATGCAGCTCTGGCCTACAAAATCTTTCGTTTACCAATTTGCTCTAAAGGCTAAAGTAGCCAAATTTTAGTAAAGCCTGCTATTTTACAAATAAGTATATAATTCAAAACCTCCAAAAATCATTAGATTTTGGAGGTTTCATAATTTATTTATTTAAAATTTTACCAAGGACTAATTCCGCTTTCATCTTCTATATCATTACTGAAAAATTTTCCCGTTGGTCCATTTTCATCCGTATCGGTATGTTTGATGATAAAAGCTGCTGCGCTTTCTACCGTTCCGGGACCAGAATGATGATTAAAATCTGTGGCAGTATAACCCGGATCAATAACATTTACTTTAAATCCTAAATCTTTCAATTCGTAAGCCAATACAATACTATAGGCATTTAAAGCTGCCTTTGAAGTAACATAACTTGTTGCTTTAAAATTATAATATTTCCAATTTGGATCACTGTGTAAAGTTAAAGATCCCAGACCTGAAGTGATATTACTAATTCTTGGACTTTCTGATTTTTTAAGCAATTCTACAAATGCTTGTGTTACACTAATAACGCCAAAAAAATTGGTATCAAATACATTTTGAATGTCATTTATTGGTGCATCTAAAGCACTTTGAGGAAATTCTCCGCTTATTCCGGCGTTATTAATCAGGATATCCAATTTGCCTTGTTCGTTTTCTACAATATTTTTAGCTGCTAAAATCGAATCCGGATTTGTAACATCAATTTGAATGGCTTTGATATTCCCGAATCCATTTTCGTTTAATTCTTTTACTACTGCATTTCCTTTTTCAAGATCGCGGGATCCTAGATACACAAACAATCCTTTTTTAGAAAGCTGTTTTGTAATTTCTAAACCTATGCTTCTATTTGCGCCTGTAATTAATACTGATTTCATCTTTTATATTTTTTTTTAAATTATTGAAGCAAAGGTCATTCGTTTAAAAACAAAATCATTTGCCAATTGACAAAAAATGATTTAACGGATGTTTTTTCTAATTCGGCTTAAAGAAGATTGTGTAATTCCTAAATAAGAAGCAACGAACGAAAGCGGAATTCGGTTAACTGCATTAGGATAAATTTCGAGGAATTTCAAATAACGCGTTGTCGCATCTTCTGAAACTAGCGGACTTCTTCTTTCTACTTTTTGTCGCAATGCTTTTGAAATGATCTTATGTACAATGGCTTCCCACGGAATAATGGTATCTAACAGCTCTCTCCAGTCTTTTTTAGAAAAAACCAGCATTTTGCAATCTGTGATCGCCTGAACATAAGCATTTGAAGCAATTTCATTTTCGAAACTTTCTAAATCGACCACCAGATTATTTTCGTCAATAAAATATTTGGTTATTTCTTCGCCTTTATTGTTGTAATAGCAAACTCTTATGATTCCGTCTAAAATAAAACCAACTTGTTGCGCAATTTTTCCTGCTTCTGAAAAATATTCATCTTTTGGAAGTTCTAATTCAACCGCTTTTTTCGAAATTAAATCAAGCTGTTGTTGATTTAAATCTCCAAATTGTAATATGTATTCTATAAATTCTTTCATAACTGCAAGTTAGTCAAAGTTATTTTGGAAGGATTTGTCATTTGGCAAAAAAAAATTAAACACTGCTGACATACTCTTGTCACATCGCCATTTTACTTTTGATGCATTAATAACAATTAAAAACAAAATTATGAATTTAACATCATTAAGAATTATCACGGCCGACATTAAACGTTTGGTTCAATTTTTAGAAGACACAACTAATTTTCGGGCAATTTGGTATACAGAAGATTTTGCAGAAATAACGACAGGTTCGTCTACTTTAGCAATAGGAAGCACGAAAACATTAAGCTTTTTTGGAGAAGGAATTGCACAACCCGCCAGTAATAAAAGTGTGATTATAGAATTTCGTGTTGAAAATGTTGATCTTGAATTTGAAAGAATCAAGAATTTTGTACACGATATTGTTCAGGAACCTACGACAATGCCATGGGGAAATCGTTCCTTACTTTTTCGCGATCCTGATGGTAATTTGATTAACTTTTTTACACCGGTTACTGCAGAAGCAATTACAAAATTCAACTCGTAAATAAACTAAAAGTTTCTTAAATAGATTTGAATGCATTTTTGCTTGTCGTAAATTAGCTTTACGACAACCTTAATATACGCAAACTATGAAAACGAAAATCACTTTTGCCGCATTGTTACTAGGTTTTGTAATATCGGCACACGCACAAAAGAAAATTGAAACTACTGAATTGCCAAAGCCAGCACAGGAATTTCTTAAAAAATATTTCAGTCATACAACTGTAGACATCGCTAAAAAAGATGCGGAACATGGCGAAAAAGGATACGAAGTCAAACTTAAAGATGGCACCGAAGTAGAATTCTGGAAAGACGGTTCGTACCGAGAAGTTGATGGCGATGACAAACCAATTCCGACAGGATTTATTCCTGCATCAATAAAAGATTATGTGGCAAAGAATTATCCAAACGAAAAAATCACACATATTGATTACGGTCATAAAGATCTCGACGTTGACTTAACTAACAAAATTGATTTGGAGTTTACCAAAGACGGAAAATTTATAAAAGGTGAAAAAGATTAAAACTAACTTCATCAGCCGTGGCTGATGAAGTTTTTATTTATTATTTAAACTCTTAATGAACCGCGAAATCCTCTCGCAGCATAATAAGAATCTGCTCCGTTATGATACACAAAAACGGTATTATATCGAAAATCGGCAAATAATGCGCCGCCAAGTTTCCTGATTTCAGGAGTCGTAATAATCCAGCTTGATGTTTTGGTATCAAATTTACCCAGTTTTTGCAGCTCCCGATATTCTTCTTCTGTCAGGACTTTAATCCCCATTTCTTCGGCCATATTAATAGCACTATTTAAGGGTTTATGTTCTTTTCTTTTTTCCAAAGCTTCATGATCGTAACAAATACTTCTACGTCCTTTTGGGCTTTCGGCAGAACAATCGTAGAAAATATATTCGCCTGTTTTTTCATCAAAACCTACAACGTCCGGTTCTCCTTCGGTTCTTTCCATTTCATCAAGTGACCAAATTTTTTCTGGATTAGCTTCGAGTTTTGCCTGTACTTTTAACCATTCAAGACCTTTATGACGTTGCATATTTTTTTCAAAACGAGCTTCTAATACATTCAGTAATTCATCTTGCTGTTCTGCTGACAATTTATTTTTATGATTGTTCATGTTGTTTTGTTTTTTATCCCCATATTACTTATTAAGCATATCTAATACATATTTTTCAAGCTTTTCTAGATTCTGTTTCTGACCTTCATCTGCTTTATGCGTTTTTACGATAATGTCATGCATTTCTACAGAATCAAATAACATAGTCCAATCGATCAGCGTTTCTTTCCCTCTGGATTCAAAGAGAACTGTTGTAATAAAATGCGGATTGAAATGTTCAAAAACGATTTTTTCCTGTGGAATAATTTCTTTAAAAATACTTCTGTTCGGATAATTTGTTCCGTCTGGTCCATGCATGGTCAGGTTCCATTCACCTTCATTTTCAAAATCCATTTTGTGAATGGTATTCGTGAAACCATTTGGTCCCCACCAATTTGCAATATGTTCGGGATTTGTCCATACTTCCCAGACTAAATCAGCCGGCGCATGAATAATTGTCTTGCTTTGAAGTGCTCTATCTGTTATATTATTGTTGAATTCCTCCATAAAAATCGGTTTTAATTAATCATTTAATCCTTTTCCGTTCAGAATATTTGGTATGTTTTTCTCTACTCTAGATTCTCGGGTTTTTGATTGTTTAGGTTGAGAAAAATGAAGTAAATAGGCTCTTTGTCTTCCAGGAGTTAACGCATGAAATGCTTTTTTTAAATCAGGCATTTCGTCTAATTTCTTTTGAAATTCGTCTGAAACTCCAAATTCAGTTGTCTTTTTAAGTTCAACTTTTAAGCCTGCTTTTTCTATTTCAATTGCCTGATAAATATAGGTTTTCAGAATATCTCTCTGATCGGTTATTTCCTTAAGATTGATAAATCTGATTTGGCGTGCCGCCTGTACATTATCTGATTGCTGGATTAGAATATTGTCAGTATCTTTTAGTAAAGCACCTTTAAAAAACAAAAATGCACAATATTCTTTAAAGCTATGAATCAAAACGATGTTTTTTTCTCCTAAAGTATAACAAGGAGTTCCCCATTTTAATTCTTCGGTGAGCTGACAATCAAGAGCAATTGTTCTTAATTGTTCCAATTCTTTTTGCCACTTTTCGGCTTTATCAAAATAAAAATCGACTTTGGGATTCATAGTATTTCTATTTTAAGTTGATGTTATGTATTAAAATTCATACGTTAGGCTAAATTAGAAAATCTATATGAAAGAGAAATGAGTATTTATTAGATTTTAAAAGTACCTAAACTTCTTTAGTCAATCGATCCATTTCTTTCAGCAAAGTTGGCATTCTATATTCTCCCGCCATACTTTCTACTTTTTTGAAAGCAACTTCCAAATCAATACCAATTGCGGTAACATATAATGGTTTTGCACTTTCCCCTCTGACCAAACTTTTTTTGTCTTTTTCGATCGAAGCAAAATTTGTTTTGGCAACTCCAATTATTGGAATTTCTTTGTTTAGTTTTTCATACAAATGACCCCCTAAACCGTATTTTTTTTCATCATCCAGATAAACAAATCCATCTACAATAATGGCTTCAATATTTTTTAAGTCTATTTTATTTAGCAGACTAAGAATACACGGAAGCTCTCTTTTGTAAAACTCTCCGGGAATATATTCTTCAACATTATCAATTATTTCAGTGTGAACTTTAAAGTCTACACTTTGGTTCCATTCTGTGAATTCAAGACAAACGGTTTTTGCTTTTCCGTCGAAGTAATAAGTATCGAATGCTAGTATCATATTTTTGGTAAAATAGTATCGCCAACACTTAGTGTGTACGATAATTTGGGATAAGTAAAATTCAGAACACTATTTTCTTGTCCTCTTAATTTAAAAAATTCTTTTTTTTGGTCTTCAACAGCCAACGTCAATAATTCTCCATCTGAAAAATGAGGAAGATGATCTTTAAATTGGATAAATGTCTTTGATTTCCTGAAGGTAATTCCCAACCATTTATTGTCTTTTTCTGATCGTTTTGGACTTGGAACCGATTCTAATATAATCTTATGAAGAAACTTTGCATTGGTTTCCAGAGAAAATAAAACAACCGAATTATGCGTCAACGAAATCTCAAATTCTTCATCCGTTATTCGGTCTTTAAGTTTTAGTTTTCGAATATTTTTTTCCGTGAGTTCATTTGGATTTTCATAACAAGTAAAAAGCCCAATATAAGAATCCGCTTCCAGATCCATAGATTGATCTGAATGGTATTTCATTGTCGTATAATTACAATCGTATATTTCTATCAAGGCATTATCAAAATCCAGAAACGGCAAATTCTTATTGATATTTTGATTTTCAATATTCAGTGATTCTATGATTTGATTATGAATATCCGAAAAATTATTTGCCGGTATATCATACATTGTCGTAGTTCGAACTATGGGAATTCCTTTCTCTCCTACTTTAACCAAATGATTTCCGATTCTGCCTTTGGCTACATTTTCAAAATCTGCAGATTCTAATAATTCATTAAATAAATCTTTCTCTAAAGGAAGCGTAATTTTATAAAAGCCTGAGTTGTTCATTGTATAAATTCAGATTAATAGAGTGGTTTTTCATAATCGCCTGAATTCATACTGAAATGAATTTTTCCGTATTCGACATTTTTTTCGCTCATATTCTCTTCGTAATAGGAGTTTCGCAAATTGGTCATTGTTTCCGTAGTCATTTGTTCCAATTTTACTAATTCGCCATTTTCCTTAATATAAGTCTGACCGTTTTTGTGCAAAGCTTCCAAGTTTGAACAACGTGCAACATAACCCATTCTTATTGGGATTTGATCTACATTTAATACCGAGGGTTTAATTTCATGTGTATACAATCTGTTGATAGAAAGCGGAATTAAAAATGCTGAATTTGGATATAATGTAACGCTGAATTCTTTTTCTAAAGTGGGATTATTTACCGTATTTTTCAATTTAAACTGAAGCCTTGTTAATCCGCTGGTTTGTTTATAACACCAATCATAACTGTCATTTTTTGATGGCGATAATTTGTCAAAAATCGATTTATCATAAAAGGTACAAAAGGCAATAATTCCGTTTTTTGGCATATCCTTAGTTTTATCAGAATGCGCTTTTATTTTTGATTTTACCTCTTTTGCATTCACTTCGGTTTTCATTTTATTCTCATAAATCTGAACCAAAACATGATTTAATTTTGTTTCTCCTTCAAAAGTAAATTCAATAGCATCGTTTAATGAGTTGATTATAACATGATCCGTATCGCGAAAATTATCTGTTGGTCCGGTAAAATTACTCGAACATCTTAAAAGTCGATAATGCAATATTTCTTCAACTTCGACTTTTTCTTTTGAAACTTCCGTCAAATAAATTCCCGTTCTTAAAGCCATCGAGTCTTTGTTCGACTCCGTTAAATGCTGAAACGTATGTTCTGATTTGATCGTATTAAAATAATCACCGTTATCGAACATATCTCTAAAATAAATACCGGCATTACTAACAAGAATTGGAACTTTGCCAAGTGTAATTAATTGAATATTATCTCCAATATGATTTTCGTAATTTATAGAAAGTTCTTTTATTACAAAAAAAATCTGGCTTTCATTCTTAAGCTGGTCTATATCCCCACAAACATATATTCTTTTATCGCTTAAAGAAGTCTGAATTTCTGATAGATTCTTTACTACAGAACCACAAAAATTTTCAGTCAAATAATGAAGTTCCGAATTTAGTTCTATATTTTCTTGTAGAACAATAAGAATATTTCTGTCTTTAGAAATTTTATTTTCAATATTTGATGTGCTCATTTTATATTTAAGTTTGAAAAGATTTAGGTCGTTTTTTTCGTTACTAATAGTTATCATTTCGTTTTTGCAACGCTAACTTAGTTTTATAATGGCTAATATAGAATAAATTTATTCCCCAAAATAATATTAATAATACTAAACAATTAACACGATCTCGGTTAAAATCAAATTTTCAAAAGATAATAACCCAACAAATGGCTATTGATTTTGGAATGCTGGATGTTTTAGAAATACCATTAGTTAAAAGAAGAATTTATCAGAGAAATTTGCCTCAGATACTCTTACGAACGTTTTACTAAATGAAACCCGTGGCAAAACAATTGCTGCTTTGGATAAATTCTGGGAAACAAAAGCGGATACTAAATATCCTTTTGAATACAATTTTGTAGACAGAAATTTCGCCCGAACGTATAAACAATACCAAAACCAGAGTCAATTATTTTCTCTCCTAAACGGAATTGTGATTCTAATCGCCGTTTTCGGATTATTTGCCTTGGCCTCTTTTTCTATGGAAAGAAGATTGCGAGAAATCGCTATCAGAAAAACATTAGGCGCAGAAACCAATATTTTACTCAAAGAATTATCAAAACAATATGTCATTTTCTGTTTAATTGGTTTCGCAATCGGAATCATTCCAGCTTATATTTTATTACCAAAATGGCTTGAAGATTTTGCTTTTAGAATTGACATTCCTGTGCTTCCCTTTTTTGTCGCTCAAATTGCATTAATGTTTTTACCTTAACTATTGTTTTGGCAAAAGCGTATCAGGTAACCAAAATTGATGTTTTGAAATATTTAAAATACGAATAAAATACTAAGAAATTGATTAACATATTTATTTATTATCTCAAGAACAACAAGTTCTTTTCGGCTTTAAATGTTTTAGGATTATCAATAGGAATCACAGGAATGAAAAAAAGAATTACATTTCTATTCGTTTCGGGTTTTGTAGTTCTATGACATTGCATTATCCAGAGCTTATGCTGTAACAAAAATCGATATTTTGAATCATTTAAAATACGAATAACAGAATCTCGTTATTTCACGAAAAACTCCTTAATTTCTTAAGGAGTTTTTAGTTACAAATAATTTTTAAATAAAATTTATCTAAAACATTTATTCTAATAATCCTTTTACAATTCCTCTTTTAGATTGTTTAATAAAATCTAAAATCAAATCTCGTTCTGTACTTCGTTCAAATTGAGTTTCAATTAATGCTAAAGCCAAAGTTGTATTTCTTTTTTCTTGAAAAATAATACGATAAAATTCTTTAAGTTCCTTTAGCTTATCTATTTCAAATCCTCTTCTTTTTAGACCTACAATATTTAAACCAACATAACTCAAAGGTTCATGTGCAGCCACAATATAAGGCGGAACATCTTTCACAACCCGACTCATTCCGGCAATCATACTATGATCTCCAATATTCGAAAATTGATGTATGGCTGACAAACCGCTTATAGTAACCCAATCGCCAACTATTACTTCTCCCGCCATGCCAACATTAAATCCTATAACACAATTATTACCAATTATACAATCATGACCAATATGTGCATTAGACATAAATAAATTATAATTTCCTATTACTGTTTTTTTCTTAGATGCTGTTCCCCGATTAATTGTAACATATTCCCGAATAATATTATGGTTCCCAATTTCAAGCAAAGTATACTCTCCCTTGTATTTCAAATCCTGAGGTACACCAGCTATAACTGCTCCGGCATGTATCTCGCAGCTATCACCAATTCTACAGCCCGTTAAGATATTTACATTATTGCCAATCCAGGTATTATCACCAATTACCACATTATTTTCAATTGTTGTAAAATTGCCAATATGTACATTTTTACCAATTATAGCATTCTTGCCAATTATTGAATTTTTCAAATCCCATTAATTTTAAATTGGCAGCAAATGTGGTATAAAATAAAATGTGTTTTATTGATCTAAAGTCAATTAATTGATGCCCTTATTCTGCTCAAAGTTTCCTGACTTACACCAATCATTGATGCAACATATTTTAGTTTTGATTTGATAATAATTTCCGGAAAGGAATTAAGTAAATAGTTATATTTCTCCTGAGCATTCATTGCACTGTATAAATAATGAAACTCATTTATTTTAGAAAGATAGACTCTGAGTAGTTTTATATAAAAATTAGAAAATAACGGATACAGTAACAAAAGCTGTTCCTCATCATAAGATATAGAATAAACAATTGTTTCTTCGCAGGCCTGAAAGATTTCAAACGAAGGACTTTGCTCAAAAAAACTACTTAACGAGGTAGCAAACTGATGATTTGTATAAATCCATTTCGTAACTTCTATGCCATCTTGCAAACTAAATCGACGAATTATTCCCGATTTAATAAATAAACTTTGTTACATATTTTACCTTCCTGAATAATAACTTCATTCTTTTGAAATTTTTCTTCAACAAAATAATTCTTTATTGCTTGTTCAGTTTCAAAATCTAATTCTTGAAAACTATTGATTACGTTAATTAACTCAGTCATTATCTAAATTCTTATTCAAACAAATTTATTGATACAATTTAAGATGAACTCTAAAATTATCCTGACAATAATACGTATTGCTTGCTAATTGAATTAAAATAGCAGATTTAAGATATTTTTAGAAAATTTTGGTGTCATAATATTATTTTGAAGTTTACAAAAGCTTAAAAAGAATATTCTAATCTATAAATATTAAAGAATAGAAAAATTTCAAAACCGAATAAATTCAAAAAGTATTGTAAACTAAAAATCCCCATCAAATACATGACGAGGATTTTCCAAAAGAAAGGCGACGACCCCCGATAGCTATCGGGGCTCCCGCATAATTGCAATATTTTATAAAACAAAAAACCCCATTCGTTAGAATAGGGTTTTTCAAATAAAGGCGACGACATACTCTCCCACATAACTGCAGTACCATCTGCGCAGGCGGGCTTAACTACTCTGTTCGGGATGGGAAGAGGTGAGCCCCGCCGCAATAACCACCTTAAGGTTGTTAGTCTAAAGTCACAAGTCTTAAAGTATAAAAGTCTTTTGACTTTATGACTTTAATCTTTCGACTTAAAGACTGCTCGCGTCGAGCAAATATCTTAACATACTGAGATAAAGAAAAGTATTTTTATTTATTATTTTTAGAAAGTTTCTTCCTCCCGTCTTTTGGACGGGAGGAAAAGGGTGTACATAAGCTTACGGATTATTAGTACTACTCGACTATGACATTACTGCCTTTACATCTATAGCCTATCAACGTGGTCATCTTCCACGATCCTTAAAAGAAATCTCATCTTGTGGTGGGTTTCGCGCTTATATGCTTTCAGCGCTTATCCCTTCCAAACGTAGCTACTCTGCGGTGCCCCTGGCGGGACAACAGATACACTAGAGGTTTGTCCAATTCGGTCCTCTCGTACTAGAATCAGATCCACTCAAATTTCTAACGCCCACAGTAGATAGAGACCGAACTGTCTCACGACGTTCTGAACCCAGCTCGCGTGCCACTTTAATGGGCGAACAGCCCAACCCTTGGGACCTTCTCCAGCCCCAGGATGTGACGAGCCGACATCGAGGTGCCAAACCCCCCCGTCGATATGAGCTCTTGGGGGAGATCAGCCTGTTATCCCCGGCGTACCTTTTATCCTTTGAGCGATGGCCCTTCCATGCGGAACCACCGGATCACTATGCTCTACTTTCGTACCTGATCGACCTGTATGTCTCTCAGTCAAGCTCCCTTATGCCATTGCACTCTACGCACGGTTACCAAGCGTACTGAGGGAACCTTTAGAAGCCTCCGTTACTCTTTTGGAGGCGACCACCCCAGTCAAACTACCCACCAAGCAATGTCCCCCGCAAAACGGGGTTAGGCCTCAGATAAACAAAGGGTTGTATTTCAACAATGACTCCACAACGCCTGGCGACGCCGCTTCATAGTCTCCAACCTATCCTACACATCATTTATCCAAGGTCAATACTAAGCTATAGTAAAGGTGCACAGGGTCTTTTCGTCCCACTGCGGGTAAACGGCATCTTCACCGTTACTACAATTTCACCGAGCTCATGGCTGAGACAGTGTCCAGATCGTTACACCATTCGTGCAGGTCGGAACTTACCCGACAAGGAATTTCGCTACCTTAGGACCGTTATAGTTACGGCCGCCGTTTACTGGGGCTTCAATTCAATGCTTCTCCGAAGATAACATCTCCTCTTAACCTTCCAGCACCGGGCAGGTGTCAGGCCCTATACTTCATCTTACGATTTTGCAGAGCCCTGTGTTTTTGATAAACAGTCGCCTGGACCTCTTCACTGCGGCCCTGTATTGCTACAGGGCGACCCTTCTCCCGAAGTTACGGGTCTATTTTGCCTAATTCCTTAGCCATGAATCTCTCGAGCACCTTAGGATTCTCTCCTCAACTACCTGTGTCGGTTTACGGTACTGGTACTAATTACCTGAAGTTTAGAGGTTTTTCTTGGAAGCCCTTAGGCGCACTATCTCTTTGTCCGAAGACGCCGAGTACTATCGTATTTCCCCAAGACGCGTGGATTTGCCTGCGCATCTTATAGGTAGGTACTTCAACGAACTATTCCGTCAGTTCGCGGCGCTTTCATCACTCCGTCACCCCATCACAGTAATTAGTAGTACGGGAATATTAACCCGTTGGCCATCGACTGTCCCTTTCGGGTTCGCCTTAGGACCAGACTAACCCACAGCTGATTAGCATAGCTGTGGAAACCTTAGTTTTTCGGTGTGCGGGTTTCTCGCCCGCATTATCGTTACTTATGCCTACATTTTCTTTTCCAGCCGGTCCAGCATACCTGACGATACACCTTCAACCCTGCTGGAATGCTCCCCTACCACTTAGAGTAAACTCTAAATCCATAGCTTCGGTAATACGCTTATGCCCGATTATTATCCATGCTCGTCCGCTCGACTAGTGAGCTGTTACGCACTCTTTAAATGAATGGCTGCTTCCAAGCCAACATCCTAGCTGTCTGGGCAGACAAACCTCGTTCTTTCAACTTAGCGTATATTTGGGGACCTTAGCTGATGGTCTGGGTTCTTTCCCTCTCGGACTTGGACCTTAGCACCCAAGCCCTCACTGTTATGAAACATTATATAGCATTCGGAGTTTGTCAGGAATTGGTAGGCGGTGAAGCCCCCGCATCCAATCAGTAGCTCTACCTCTATATAACTTTACGCATAACGCTGCACCTAAATGCATTTCGGGGAGTACGAGCTATTTCCGAGTTTGATTGGCCTTTCACCCCTACCCACAGGTCATCCGAAGACTTTTCAACGTCAACCGGTTCGGACCTCCACACTGTGTTACCAGCGCTTCATCCTGCCCATGGGTAGATCACACGGTTTCGCGTCTAACACTACTGACTAAAGCGCCCTATTCAGACTCGCTTTCGCTACGGATCCGTGGCTTAACCACTTAACCTTGCCAGCAACGTTAACTCGTAGGCTCATTATGCAAAAGGCACGCCGTCACCCCACGAAAGGGCTCCGACCGCTTGTAAGCGTATGGTTTCAGGATCTATTTCACTCCGTTATTCACGGTTCTTTTCACCTTTCCCTCACGGTACTGGTTCACTATCGGTCTCTCAGGAGTATTTAGCCTTAGCGGATGGTCCCGCCAAATTCAGACAGGGTTTCACGTGCCCCGCCCTACTCAGGATACCACTATCTATTATACTCGTTACCCATACGGGACTATCACCCTCTTTGGTGTCGCTTTCCAGCAACTTCCGGTTCCTTGTACATAAAATATCGTGGTCCTACAACCCCAGAATTGCCGTAACAACACTGGTTTGGGCTAATCCGCGTTCGCTCGCCACTACTTACGGAATCACTTTTGTTTTCTTCTCCTCCGCCTACTTAGATGTTTCAGTTCAGCGGGTTTGCCCACCTATCGGTGTACTATGTCTTCAACATAGTGGGTTGCCCCATTCAGGTATCTACGGATCAATCGGTGTGTGCCCGTCCCCGTAGCTTTTCGCAGCTTATCACGCCTTTCATCGCCTCTGAGAGCCAAGGCATCCCCCATACGCCCTTATTTTGCTTATTGTACCAATCATAAATTAATATGACCGTTTTTTTTTGTCTTTTATTACTCGTATCGCTACTCATAACAAAAAACGCTTTCTACTTTTTATTATTTTCTTATCTCAATATGTCAATGAACTTTACGGGCTTCGCGCTTTACGCACTAGGCTTTAAGCTTACAGCCTATGGCTTATAGCTTTTTGTGGAGAATAACGGAGTCGAACCGTTGACCTCCTGCGTGCAAGGCAGGCGCTCTAGCCAGCTGAGCTAATCCCCCTTTTTAATTAAAAATTAAAAATCGTGAATTAAAAATTATGAACTTTTTGATTCTTAATCTTTCAACTTCTAAAATTTCCTTTTTTTTAAGTTTGCAGTCTTTTTAGTTTGTTGTTTTTTCTTATAACTTACAATTCATAATTTATAATCAACAATTTAAAAAGTAGTCCCGGGCAGACTCGAACTGCCGACCCCTACATTATCAGTGTAGTACTCTAACCAGCTGAGCTACGAGACTCTGTTTTACTTAAAATTTAGTATTTGAACTAACAGCAAGAGTAATGAAATTTTGTGATTCAGAACCTTCAAGATTAACATCTTTTTTCCCCATCGTGCATTACTGCTAACAATTGGGGCTCTAGAAAGGAGGTGTTCCAGCCGCACCTTCCGGTACGGCTACCTTGTTACGACTTAGCCCTAGTTACCAGTTTTACCCTAGGCAGCTCCTTGCGGTCACCGACTTCAGGCACCCCCAGCTTCCATGGCTTGACGGGCGGTGTGTACAAGGCCCGGGAACGTATTCACCGGATCATGGCTGATATCCGATTACTAGCGATTCCAGCTTCACGGAGTCGAGTTGCAGACTCCGATCCGAACTGTGACCGGTTTTATAGATTCGCTCCTGGTCGCCCAGTGGCTGCTCTCTGTACCGGCCATTGTAGCACGTGTGTAGCCCAAGGCGTAAGGGCCGTGATGATTTGACGTCATCCCCACCTTCCTCACAGTTTGCACTGGCAGTCTTGTTAGAGTTCCCGACATGACTCGCTGGCAACTAACAACAGGGGTTGCGCTCGTTATAGGACTTAACCTGACACCTCACGGCACGAGCTGACGACAACCATGCAGCACCTTGTAAATTGTCTTGCGAAAGTTCTGTTTCCAAAACGGTCAATCTACATTTAAGCCTTGGTAAGGTTCCTCGCGTATCATCGAATTAAACCACATGCTCCACCGCTTGTGCGGGCCCCCGTCAATTCCTTTGAGTTTCATTCTTGCGAACGTACTCCCCAGGTGGGATACTTATCACTTTCGCTTAGCCACTGAGTTTGCACCCAACAGCTAGTATCCATCGTTTACGGCGTGGACTACCAGGGTATCTAATCCTGTTCGCTACCCACGCTTTCGTCCATCAGCGTCAATCCATTAGTAGTAACCTGCCTTCGCAATTGGTATTCCATGTAATCTCTAAGCATTTCACCGCTACACTACATATTCTAGTTACTTCCTAATAATTCAAGTTTAACAGTATCAATGGCCGTTCCACCGTTGAGCGATGGGCTTTCACCACTGACTTATTAAACCGCCTACGGACCCTTTAAACCCAATGATTCCGGATAACGCTTGGATCCTCCGTATTACCGCGGCTGCTGGCACGGAGTTAGCCGATCCTTATTCTTACGATACCGTCAAGCTGCTTCACGAAGCAGTGTTTCTTCTCGTATAAAAGCAGTTTACAATCCATAGGACCGTCATCCTGCACGCGGCATGGCTGGATCAGGCTTGCGCCCATTGTCCAATATTCCTCACTGCTGCCTCCCGTAGGAGTCTGGTCCGTGTCTCAGTACCAGTGTGGGGGATCTCCCTCTCAGGACCCCTACCCATCGTAGCCTTGGTAAGCCGTTACCTTACCAACTAGCTAATGGGACGCATGCTCATCTTTTACCGTTGTGACTTTAATATAATCCCGATGCCGAGTCTATATACTATGAGGTATTAATCCAAATTTCTCTGGGCTATCCCTCTGTAAAAGGTAGATTGCATACGCGTTACGCACCCGTGCGCCGGTCTCTGCTTCCGAAGAAACATACCCCTCGACTTGCATGTGTTAAGCCTGCCGCTAGCGTTCATCCTGAGCCAGGATCAAACTCTTCATCGTATATTGTGTGCTCTAATTAATTAAAGCTAATTATTATCGATGCTTCTCTATCGGTTCTTCTCGAATCTCGCGATTCCTTTACTCTTATTCTTTTGCTCTAACATCTCTGTTAAAGCGGCTGTCAATTCAATATGTCTACGAACGTGTCTTTCAATCTTGTTTCGCTTGTGTTTCAAAGCGGGTGCAAAAGTAGAAAACTTATTTTAATCCGGCAAATGTTTTTTGAAGTTTTTTTAAAGAAATTTTACTTTCCTTTTTCCTCCTAAACCTTACCAATCTCTCAATGAACTTTCCCTGTTTTGCGGGGTGCAAATGTAACTTCTGTTTTTAAATCTCACAAGCTTTTTTGAATCTTTTTTGAAAAAAAATTTTCATCCTAAATTCGTTTGCCTGTCAGTATTTCAGTGAACGTCTGTCGTTGTTGCGGGTGCAAAAGTACCACCTTTATTTACATTTCCAAGCCTTTTTTTAATATAATTTCCATCTTTTTTATAACTCACTGGTTTGGCGTTTTTTACAGGGCAAAGTTTTTTTATCCCTTTTGGGGTTTGGACTGTTTGAGGTGGATTTTTCGGGCTTTGCCACGAAATACCAAGGCTCAAAGTTTCTTTGCCCTTTTTTTTTTAATCGCGCAAAGGCGCAAAGACGCCAAGTTTTATTCTCCTGCCCAGGATTTTCTTTTGGAAACCTATGCCCTAGCCCCGATAGTCCCGAAGCCTCGGGAGGAAATCCTTTTGCTTTTTTCTTTAAAAAGCAAAAGATTGGAACGGATAGCGGGAAATAGCTCCTAATTCAAATTACAATCTTTTAAAATTGCTTGGCCTCTTCGCTAGCGCTCGAGTCCAAATTACAACCTTTGAATGCTTCGACTTCGCTCAGCAGGACAAAATAGTTCTCATTATATATAGGTGCAAAAATAAACCCGACAGCTTTTAGAAAAACTGTCGGGTTGAGAGAATGAATAATTCTGTATATTAATCGAAGCGAATGGCTTTTACCGGTGAAATTTTGGTTATTAAATAGGAAGGGATCAGCAACACTACAAAGCAAACTGTAACGGTTAGTAAGTTTAACAAAATAACATAACCCCAATTTATATACACTGGTGCCTGGTTTACATAATAGTTTTCGGGATTTAAAGGAATGACTCCGAATTGCTGCTGAATAAGCAATAACGAAATCCCTATCAAGTTACCCCAAAAAAGACCTCTTATAATAAGGTAAAAGGCATTGTATAAAAATATTTTGCGTACTGTCCAGTTATTTGCTCCCATTGCTTTTAGAATTCCGATCATTTGTGTGCGTTCTAAAATAAGAACTAATAAAGCTACTACCATGTTTATGGTCGCAACCAATATCATGACAGCAAGTATAACTATAATGTTGAAATCGAAAAGCTGCAGCCAATCGAAAATATAACTGTATTTTTCGATTATGGTTTTTGTATCTAAACCTGATGCTGTTTGTTCGTAAATTTGATTGCCTGTTGTCTTGATATTATTAAAGTCTTTTACAAAAACTTCAAAAGCGCCAATTTGATCCGGCTTCCATTTATTGATTCGCTGAATATGACGAATATCTCCTATTATATACGTCGCATCAAAATCCTGAAAACCTGAATTGAAAATTCCGGCGATTTTGAATCGGCGGCTATTTGGCATTTTACCTTGTTCTTCTTTAATAAAAAAAGTATTGAAGTTGTCTCCAACTTTTAACCCTAGTCGGTCAGCCAGGAATTTCGAAATTAAAACATCTTCATTTAATGTTTTTGAAAAATCGGGTAATTTACCTTCTACTAAATACTCTTTAATATTATTCCAGTCATAATCGGCGCCAACTCCTTTGAAGACGATTCCTTCAAAAGCATTTTCGGTTCTGATAATTCCGGCTTTACTTGCGACAGCCTGAATGTGACGTACCTCTGGAATGGACTTGAAATTGGGGTAAAAATCTTGTTTTTTAGAAATAGGAATTAAAGTTACCTCTGAATTGTTATTATCATAATTCGAAATAATGATCTGACCGTTGAAAGCCGAAACTTTTTCGCGTATTTTTTGTTGAAGTCCAATTCCGGTTGCTACCGAAATCAACATCATAATAATACCAATCGCAATGGCCGATATGGCAATTTTTATAATAGGTGCCGAAATACTGCTTTTGTAATCTCTGGCAGTAACAAGTCTTTTAGCTATGAAGTATTCTAAATTCAATTTATATCTTTTATTGTTTGGTATTTAACCTAAGTCAAAAATACATTTAAAAAAGCGAAAAAAAATTGTTCGGAAAAACAATTACAAAATATTTAAGTGACTTATAAGGGAAGTTTCTTTTTCATTTCTTCGACTATATTATAAGCGGCCGGACAAATTGCAACATTTTTTAAGGTTAGATCTGTGATTTGATTAAACTTTTTGCGATCTGTATGCGGAAATTCTCTGCAAGCTTTTGGGCGTACGTCATAAATCATACAATAATTTTCACTGTCCAAAAAAGTACAAGGAACGCTTTTTAAAACATAATCTTTGTCTTCGTCGATTCGGAGATATTGCTCAATAAACTGCTGTGGTTTTTGTCTGAAAGATTTTGAAATTCGTTCGATATCAGCTAAAGTAAACAAAGGCCCGGTTGTTTTACAACAATTGGCGCATTGCAAACAATCTGTTTTTTTAAATTCGGCATCATGCAAATCCTGCATAACGTAATCTAAATTCTTAGGTTGTTTTTTTTTGAGCTTATCAAAATACTTTTTGTTTTCGATATGCTTATCTTTGGCTAACTTATTTAAGTTATTTAAAATTTGTTTCAAGTTTAAAATTTAAAGTTGACTTGCAAAATTAAACAACTTTGAACTTGAAACCTTAAACTTTGAACTAAAATACGATGAAAGATCTTTTTGGGAAAGCGATGTTCGATTTCCAAACCAATAATTCGCCTGAAGATATCATTACAGAGACCTCAATTTCTGAAGAAGATGAAATGAGCATAGAGTATTTGTTTCGTTCTTATAACGAAATGCCAAAACTTGAACAAAAAGCATTACAATTAGCTTCGGGAAAAACATTAGATGTTGGATGTGGCGCCGGAAGCCATAGTTTATCTTTGCAAAATGACAGGAATTTAGAGGTTACTTCAATTGATATTTCAGAAAAAGCAATTGAAACCTGTAAACTGCGTGGTGTAAAAAATGCTCTGGTACAAAATATATTGGATTTTGAAGGAGAAAAATTCGATACCATTATTTTATTAATGAATGGAGTGGGGATTTTTGGGAAACTGGAGGGTTGCAATACCTATTTATCTAAATTAAAATCGCTCTTAAATCCGGGAGGACAAATTCTTTTAGATAGTTCCGACATCATTTATATGTTTGACGAAGATGAAGATGGCGGAAAATGGATTCCGTCTAATAATGATTATTACGGTGAACTTACTTTTACTATTTCATACAAAGGAGAAAAAGAAGATACTTTTGACTGGCTATATCTGGATTATAATACGCTTCAAAATGCGGCTATAGCCAATGGACTGAAATGCGAACTTATTTTAGAAGGTGAACATTATGATTATTTAGCCCGACTTTCGATTTAATATTTAGTTTATGGAAGAAATTGATTTAGAAAAATTAAAATATCCTATTGGAAAATTTAAAGCCCTAACAGAATATAGTCCAGAATATATTTTAAACAAAATTAACGAAATTGAATCTTTTCCAGAAAGATTGAAAAAAGAAACGATTCGTTTAACAGATGAACAATTGAATACCCCATATCGTCCGGGCGGCTGGACTATCCGACAAGTAATTCATCATTGTGCCGAAAGTCATTTGCACTGTTTTATCAGAATTAAATGGGCTTTGACAGAAAATAATCCTGTAATAAAACCTTATGATGAAGTTTTATGGTCTGAATTACCAGATAATTTAACGATGCCGATTCAGCCAACACTTACTTTATTAGAAGGATTACACTCACGGTTGGTTTATTTAATGAGAAATTTATCTGAAGCCGATTTAGAAAAATCCTTTATTCATCCGGAAAATAATTCTGAATATAGAATTAAACAGTTAATTGGAACTTATGCCTGGCACGGAAATCATCATTTAGCACATATTACAAGTTTAAAAAAATATAAAAACTGGAAATAAAGAACTTGTTTCCTTTTTACACGTTGTGTATTAATTATGCAAAAACAAAAAAGCTCTTCAATTGAAGAGCTTTTTTATTCTTTATGGAATGTTTAAATATTTATGTGTTTGCAATGAAACTCTCCATTTTGGATTATTCATAACATAGTCCACAATAAGCGGTGTCATCTCTTCTTTTTTGCTCCATTCCGGCTGAAGAAACAAAATTGCATTGTCATTTACCAATTCAGCTTGTTCTTCTGCAAAAATAAAATCGTGCTTATTATAGATAATCACTTTTAACTCATGTGCATTATCATACACAGTTTGAGTTGGCAATTTATTTTTTTTGGGCGAAAGACAAATCCAATCCCAGGTCCCTGTTAACGGATATGCGCCTGAAGTTTCGATATGCACTTTTAAATTTCTGTCTTTTAATTGTTTCGTTAAAAAAGTCATATCCCAGGTTAAGGGTTCTCCTCCTGTAATTACAACAGTATCTGCATATCTTGAAGCATTATTTACAATTAAATCAACACTTGTTGGCGGATGCAATTCTGCATTCCAACTTTCCTTCACATCACACCAGTGGCAACCTACGTCGCAACCTCCAATTCGTATAAAGTAAGCAGCCGTCCCAGTATGAAATCCTTCTCCCTGAATCGTATAAAACTCTTCCATCAAAGGCAACATCGCTCCTTTATTTACTTCTAATTGTATTTCTTTTGATAACATTATTTTATTTTAAAGTGCAAAGATAGTCAATTAAATACGGAACAAAAAAAACCGATAGCTTTGAACTATCGGTTTAATATTTTATAAGAGTTCTTAAATTATTTTAAAGCTTTCACAGATTGTGTAGCATAAGCGTTTGCCGGATCTAAAACTAGAGTTTTATTGAAATATTCAATTGCTTTAGCTTTATCTGTATTAGCATAACTAGCTCCAATACTGTTGTAAGACTCAACTATTTTTTTAACTGTAGCAGGTTTCGCCAATTCTTCTGCACCTTTAGCAGAAGTTCTCGTAACATACTCTCCGTAATTTTTAATAATCAAATCATCTTTTTCTAACAAGTTGTTGATTCTTCCTTTGTATAAGTAAGCCTCATCATAAGTTGGAGAAGCAACTAAAACTCTATCAAAAGCAGCATCAGCTTTAGCTAAACCAGCGGCATCAATAGCTGTTTTTTCTTTATTTGCATTTGCATAGTAAAGTGAGATACCGTAATACACATTGTCATTCAAATAATTTTTAGAATCTGTGTTAGTAGCGCTTAACTCATAAATAGCAGCAGCCTGGCTGTATTGTTTTTTAGTAAACAATTCTTTTCCAAAATCTCCAAGATCTTCAACTGCTAATGGCTCCATTGCAACTGCTTTTTTAATTTCGGCTAAACCAGCTTCAAAAGCTGCAGGATCTACAACACCTTCAGCGTTTGTTCCTTTTTTGATTTTAGCAAAACCCAAATACAAGAAATCTTTTGCAATAGCTTTGTTTGTTGGAACTTTAACGTAATCTTCTAAAGATTTAATAGCTACATCAATATTTCCGTTTTCGTAAGCTGAATATCCTAAATATCTAAAGATTCTAGGATTAACTTTATCCAACTCGATCATTTTGTTCGCTTCTACTTCAAGAGCTTTATAGTCTTTTACTAAGATCAGGAAATCTGCATGACGCATTCTTGAATCCATAGAATAATCTGTAAGACTTAAGTATTTCTCGTAGTTAGAGATTGCTTTTTGGTAGTTTACTTGTTGAGTAGAAGGTTTATTTCTTGCCCATTTGTAATATGTTTCAGCTAATTCTCTGTAAACAGGACCATAATTTGCATCTAAAGCGATAACTTCATTAAAAGATTTAATAGCTTCTTCATAAGATTTAGCGCCTTTTAACAAAACTCCCAATTGCATTTTTGCTCTTAAAAGTTTTGGATCTGCTGTAAACGCGTCACGGTATGCTTTGTAAGCGTCGTTTTGATTATTTGCTCCGTGATAAGCGTCTCCAATTGTCAAAAGTGCCGTTGCATTTTGAGGCTCAATTAATAATGCACGTTTCAAGATTGCAATTGCATTTGTATAATCAGGATTTACTGAATTGATATATGCTCTACCCATGTAAATAAATTCATCTACATCTTTACGCTTCATATCTTTTGCCGCCAAATCAAAATTTGCTTTAGCACCAGCTGCATTTTTATTGTCCAGATCTATTTGACCAAGTCCAATGTAATTTAAATTTTTATGATCTGCTGCTTCTAATCCATTTAAGTAATAAATTTTAGCAGAATCAACAATAGATTGATTTAAGTATACATTACCTAAAACAAAATTAGCTTCACCGTCTGATGGTTTAGCTTTAATAATTGATTTCAGCAATGACTTCGCTTTATCAAATTGCTCTGCGTCAATTGCTTTTTTAGCCTGGTTGATATCTTGCGCTTTTGCAACAGAAGCTGTAGCAACTAAGGCAAGACTAAAAATTTTAAATTTATTCATCTTTATTGTAATTAATTTATTCTTTATCATTTATAATTTGACTTCTAATCTTAAGTTTTCTTCCCGGAGTTCTAACAGGCAGTAATCCAGATTTTAAAACAATTCGTTGACCGATATCTCCAGCGATGAATGAAGCAAACCCCATTCCTAATCCTGAATAACCCTGACAATTGATAATATACAAATCACGTGCCAAAGGATATTTTGCCTCGGCAAGATCATTTTGAGTCGGGCTGTAATATTTATCATCATTCAGGCCTTTTACACTCAAAACATTTATTTCTTTTATAATATCTACCATGTTTGGTGATGGTTGCGAAAGCCAATTTACTCCCACTACTCCAATCATACCATCATTTTTAGAAACAAATTTAATAACTTCATCGTTAGTTTTAAAAGAAAAAACACCTGTTGCAGGAATATCTTTTACTTTCGCTAACTCTTTCATGTAGCGCAGAGTACTTGAATTCGGATTATCGAATACAAGACCTTTTATTCTTGGATCTGATTTGCCCTGCATAAAATCAATTACCGTTTTCAACGCAATTAATGTATCATTATTGCTTTTGTTTGAAATAAATGCAATCGCATCTGCAGCAAAAGGTGTAACTCTAGGATTTATCTTGCTTTTTTCAAATCTGCTTTTTTCTTCTTTGGTTAAATCTCTTGTTGTTACAGCAACTTTTGCTTTTTGATTTAATAAATCATTTATTACTTCTGCTTCTGATTTAGGTTTTACCGAAATTTTAGCTCCATAGTAAGTTCCTTCAAAAACAGCAACCTGGTCGTCTACAATTGGCTTTACAGTTTCATCAACTGTAATATCAATAGCACCTTTTAAAATTGTTTCGTTATTAGAATCGTTTTTGCTTTTTTGGTTGCACATGGCAAACAAAAAAACAAAAGCCACTAATGCGAAAACTCTACTATATTTTAACATAATTACTCTGGGTTTGAATTAATTAATCTCAAGAAGCGAATAGCTGAATAAACGATCAGCAAACCGCCAAAAGCATATCTGTATTTAGGTTCCCAATCAAGTGGAAGCTTTTCCCAAAACATAATCAGTAAACCCAGCACAAGATATATTAAAAAAAACAGTATTCCTAAAACAAGAAGAAATCGCTCTTTGAGCGATTTCTTCTGAATATTATTAAGCATATCTTTTAACATTATTCTGCAGATTGAATAGTAATAGGCAGAGAGTAAAGAACTCTAACTTTTTTACCATTTTGCTCGCCAGGAGTCCATTTTGGACATTTTTTAAGAACACGAATTGCTTCTGCTCCTGTACCGTAACCGATATCCCTTAAAACTTTAATGTCGGTTAATGAACCGTCTTTTTCAACTACAAACGTAACGTAAACTTTACCTTTTAAACCTTCTTCTTCCGGAGTCTTGTAATTGTTTCCTACGAATTTGTAGAATTTTTCAATTCCTCCAGGGAAGTCTGGTTTTACTTCGATACCAGCTGTGTTATATACTTGGTTATCTTCTTCTACTACTGCAGCAGTTCCTGTACCTACTGGCTCATCAACAGTTAAAACTGCATCCGGATCTCCTTTAATAGTTTCAGCACCAACTTTTTTGTCTTTAAGATCCTCAATTTTTGGTGGATCTTCTGTAACTTCATTTGCCTTAGCAACGACCGGTTTCACAAACTTCACCTGATCCACTTTTGGCGGCGGCGGCGGTGGCGGCGGTTCATTAGGCTTAATTTCCTCTTTTTTAGGAGGTAATTTTACTGTGGCAATCTTAATATCTTTATTCACATCGTCATCACCAGAATCTGGTAAAAAACTTGCAATAAGAGGCGCAGCTACAGCAAAAGCAAAAATAAGAGAACCAATAATAAGTGCTTTTATCGTTGTTTTACTGTTTGATTTTCTTAGCTCATATGCACCATATATCTTATTACGTCCTTCGAATACGATATCAAGCCACTGATTTTTAATTATATCTAACTTCATTTTTCTTGATTATTAGGATGTTAAAAACAAGATATCTCTTATTTTGGATCTATCAATTTAGTTTCTTCAGGTGTGAACTCAGGAACAATAGCATAAGTTTCAACGCCGGAAATAGCCATCTCATCCAAAATATCAACTAAATTACGATAAGTTGATTTTTTAGTTGGTTTAATAATGACAATAATTCCATTCTTAGGTTTCCCTAAAGCTGTAGAATATTCCAAAACTGATTTTTTTCTTTTAAGAACTTCTCTACGAATCCCATCTTTACCGTATGCAATATCTTTAGGCCCAGCAATAGGAGTTGCAAGCAATCCCATATAATAAATTATTTTATTATTTGCGCCTAACATTACTGTCATGGTACGATTTTCATCTACTTTAGTATCTACTGTCTTCGTCGAATCATCGTCTTTATTAGGCAACGACAAATCCATCGATTGAGGTTTTGACAACGATGTGGTTAACATAAAGAATGTGATCAATAAGAAAGCCAAATCTACCATCGCCGTTAAATCGACTTTTGAGTTTTGCTTTTTACTTCTTACTTTACCACCTTTTCCGCCACCACCGTCGCCGGTATTTAATTCAGCCATTTTAGTGTATCTTTTTTAATTAAAAGTCTTTTCCTCTCATACCAGTAACTAAGTTAAAGGAATTGATTTTTTGGTCCTGTAGAATATCCATAATCTTTTTGATTTGTGGATACTGTTCTTTAGAATCACCTTTTATTGCTATCTGTAATTCTTTATCATCAAGGTCAATAGAAGCTCTTCTTGCAACTAACAACCATTCTTTTAATTGATTATCAGTAGAGTCGATTGGAATTCCACCTTGATTTGCTTTAGGTCTATCAGCTGCTTTCAAAGCAATAATGCCTTTCAACTCTGATACTGGAACACCGAAGTCATCCATTAAAGCAAATTTAGTTTTATCATCTTCTGAAAAAGTCACACCAAATTTTGCACCCATTCCTTCAAGAGTTCTTTTACGAATTTCTCTTCCTTTAATGTCAAAAAACACTTTGCTTTTCCCGTCTGCTCCTTTACCAATAGTAATAATTGCCAAATCAGAATCCGGTAATTTACTTTGTACAGTAGAAGAAGGCATATCTACAGGAAGTGCTTCAGGCACCTTAGCAGTAGCGGTCAAAATAAAGAACGTAAGCAAAAGGAACGCAACATCACACATGGCAGTCATATCTGTCGATGTTGACTTTTTTTTCATTTTTATTTTAGCCATTCTCTTTTATTTTTATTTTGATATAATTAATTGTAATTATTATAATCAAAAATTAATTATTGTTTCAAACTTCCTCTGAATCTTCTGTAAGTATTTACAATTGTAGTACCAGCCTCATCGATAGAGTAAGTTAAATCATCAATTTTAGCTGTAAAGAAGTTGTAAGAAACGATAGCTAAAATAGAAGTAGAGATACCTGTTGCAGTGTTGATAAGTGCTTCAGAGATACCTGTTGCAAGAGCAGCCTGGTCTGGAGTTCCAGCAGAAGCTAACGCACCAAACGCTTTAATCATACCAGATACAGTTCCTAATAATCCTCCTAAAGTTCCTAATGATACTAAAGTAGAGATAATAGTCATATTTTTTTCTAACATTGGCATTTCTAATGAAGTTGCCTCTTCGATTTCTTTGTGGATTACTTCTGCAGCTTCTTCACTGTTGAATCCTTCTTTTTTAACATCCTGGTATTTTACCAAAGCAGATTTAATTGCATTTGCAACTGAACCTTGTTGTTTGTCACATGAAGCGATAGCAGCCTCGATGTTTCCTTCTTTAATACTTGATTGAACATTTTTCATAAATGCATCAAGGTTAGATTTTCCAGCAGCTTTACCAATAACGATAAATCTTTCAATAGAAAAAACAACAACCATTAAAAACATACCTAATAATACTGGTACAATAAAACCTCCTTTATATACTTGACCTAATGTATTGATTGGGTGACCTGTTTCTGGGTTACCTCCTTCGAAGTTAGAAGCATCTCCCATAATTACTTTCCAAATAAACACCCCAACTAAAATACACGCTACAATAATGATTCCAGTAATCATTCCTCCTCCATTTGAAGTGCTTTCTTTTTTAACTTTAACGTTTGCCATTTTTTTTAATTTTAATAGTTTTAAATAATTTTTATTTTTAGTTATATTTAACTTGTAGAGGAGCAAATTTATACGTTTAGTTTAAATAAAAAAACTTTTTTTAATTTTATTGAAGGAAATTTAACGTCAATTTAAAAAATATCTCATTAAATTGCTCACATCATTTTTTAGATAAAACAAAAATAAGGACGTTTAATGGGAAAATTACAACGTTTTAGTAAATATTCAAACATTCTTTTGATATCTTCTTAAAAAGTTGCGAATTAATTTTTTGTATATTTTTGAAACAAAAAAAGCTTTTTCCTACTAAAAAAAACAACGTAAAAATGTTAAAAAACCAAGCAATACTCTTATAATCATCTAAATTACAAATAAAAACATGGATAAAAAAGATAATTTCATTCAGGATATAAATAATGGATATCTCTCAAAAGGAGACAGTATTATTTTAGGTGGTGCCATTTTGGATGGAGAGCCTATTGCTGAGGCTCACGTTAAGATTCCTTTAAAAACCTTAAACCGTCACGGCCTTATTGCCGGCGCAACGGGTACCGGAAAAACAAAAACAATTCAGGTGTTTTCGGAGCAATTATCGAATGCCGGAATACCTGTTTTAATGATGGATATTAAAGGTGACTTTAGCGGAATTGCAAAAGAAGGAAAAGAGGAAGGTTTTATTACTGAGCGACATGCAAAAATAAACATACCTTATAATGTAGCTTCATTTCCTGTTGAATTAATGTCTTTATCCAAACAAAACGGAGTTCGTCTGCGCGCCACGGTTTCTGAATTTGGTCCTGTATTATTTTCAAGGATTTTAGATCTAAATGATACTCAGGCCGGAGTTGTTTCGGTGATTTTCAAGTATTGCGATGATAATCAAATGCCTTTGCTGGATTTAAAAGACATTAAAAAAGTCATTAATTATATTACTGAAGAAGGAAAGGACGAAATTGCAGCAAGTTATGGTAAGATCTCAACTTCTACAACGGGAACTATCCTTAGAAAAATAATCGAATTAGAACAGCAAGGCGGAGATTTGTTTTTTGGCGAAACTTCTTTTGAAACTGATGATTTGATGCGTATCGACGAAAACGGTAAAGGTTACGTAAACATCATCCGCTTGACGGATATTCAGGATAAACCAAAATTATTCTCGACTTTTATGCTGAGTTTACTGGCTGAAATCTATCAGAAAATGCCTGAAAAAGGAGATGCTGAACAACCAGAATTAGTCATTTTTATTGATGAAGCGCATTTGATTTTTAACGAAGCCAGCAAAGCTTTATTGGAACAAATTGAAACGATTGTAAAATTAATCCGTTCGAAAGGTGTTGGTATTTATTTTGTAACGCAAAACCCAATGGATGTTCCGAGTGGCGTTTTGGCGCAATTAGGTTTAAAAATCCAGCATGCTCTACGCGCTTTTACGGCAAATGATCGTCAGGCAATTAAAAAAACTGCCGACAATTACCCCACTTCTCCTTATTATAAAACAGATGAATTATTGACAAGCTTAGGAATTGGTGAAGCCTTAGTTACAGCTCTGAACGAAAAAGGGGTTCCAACGCCACTTGTAGCCACAATGATGCGTGCACCGCAAAGCCGAATGGATATTTTGACTGCAGATGAAATCGAAACCATAAACAGCAAATCGAAACTGGTTAAAAAATATATTGAAGAAATTGACCGCGAAAGCGCTTACGAAATATTAAACAAAAAAATTGCAGATGCCATACAAGCAGCCGCAGAGCAGGAAGAACAAGTACCAACAAAATCATCTAAAGCAGAACCAAGTACAGCCAGTGTTGTTGGAAAATCGGTTTTGAAAGTTGTAACGAGTGCTACCTTTATAAGAGGTGTTTTTGGAGTTTTGACTAAAATCTTCAAAAAGTAAAAAATTACAATATCAATGTCAAAAATCAATTACAATTTTAAATTGCAACTATTATTGATTTTGACATTGATATTGATTTTTGATATTGAAATTATTTTTGCAACAACTCGAGAATCTTATTTTCGATTTCGGGTGTATTCCAGATCGTTTCGATATTGTTGAGTTTTAGGATTTCTTCCATAATTCCGTTTTGGAAATCTCCAATTGCCAAAGCTTCCGTATACGGACGGTCACTAAAAGTTACGCGGCTGTAAAGCGGAATCCATTTATCAGGGTGTTTATCAGAGAATGCTTTTTCTATTTTCTTTTGCAATAAAAACTTCTCATCGGCAGTTTTCGTGCTCATTTCCATGAAATTTCTATACGAAAGTTCTGCAATTGCATCCGCATTGGGTTTACGTGAAATTTGATATTCAGAGAAAATCTTCTTCCAGTCGTCTCCGTATTTTTCGATCATTTCATATAAAACCGTAATATCTTCAAAACCCGCATTCATTCCTTGTCCGTAGAACGGAACAATGGCGTGACAAGCATCTCCAATCAAGGCAATTTTATCTTCATAAGTCCACGGAAAACATTTCATCGTCACCAAAGTACTGGTTGGATTTTTAAAGAAATCTTCTGCCAGCTTCGGAATTACTTCTATCGAATCCGGGAAGTTTTTCGTAAAAAAATCTTCGACCATTTTACGATCTGTTAACGTCGCAAACGAATTTTCTCCCTCAAACGGCATAAACAGCGTACAAGTAAAACTTCCGTCAAGATTAGGCAGTGCAATCAACATATATTTACCGCGTGGCCAGATATGAAAAGAGTTTTTATCCAGTTTATGAGTAGCATCGGCATTAGCCGGAATATTCAATTCCTTATAACCCATATTTAAAAATTCCTGCGAATAATTAAACATGCTTTGGCGCTGCATTCTATGACGGATTCTCGAAAAAGCCCCATCGGCACCAAAAACCATATCGTATTTTTTCTCTTCCCACTCGCCTCTTTCGGTTTCGCCAATATGCAAAGTGGCATCGCTTAGCGTAACATCCCAGATTTTTTGTTCGAACAAAAATTCAGCTCCGGCATTTTCAGCAAGATCAATCATTTTTCGGTTTAAAGCTCCTCTTGAAATCGAATAAATCGACTCGCCTTCCTGCCCGTAATTCTGAAAATTGAGTTTATCAACCAGATGAATCGCACGTTTGTCCATCGGAATCGCGATTTCACGAACCGAATCGCCAACGCCAACGCCATCAAGTGCTTTCCAGCCACGGTTTGACATCGCCAGATTTATAGAACGACCCGAAAAATTAATTTTGCGAATATCAGGGCTACGATCATAAACATGAACGGTGTGACCTGCTTTTTTGAGGTAAATTGCCAACAGTGATCCTACTAATCCAGAACCAACAACAGCAATTTTTAGTGAAGTTTGCATCAAGAAAAATCTAAATATAAGATCGTAAAAATAAGTAATAATTATACATAAGCTTTAAAATAAACCAAATATTTACCATCAATACCTTTATTTATATGGGCATGACCCGCTAATCCCGAAGCCTCAGGAGCGGTCGGCCTTTTAGCTTTATTCCCGATTAACAAAAACTATGGCTAAAAAGCCTTGTTTTTGTTAATCGGGAGATACCTCCTCTATCCTCATGCGAGTTACGTTTTCATAACAAAATTTGCGTTTTTATAGATTTATTAGAAATCCGAAAAGGACTACTTTCGTCTGATAATAAATAATTTTAAAGTCAATTTCTCGCAGAGTCGCAAAGACGCAAAATTTTATAAGTAACCAATTGAAAAAAAATCTGCTCAATCTGCAAAATCTGCGTGAAAAAAAACTTTGTGCCCTTGTGGCTTTGTGGCCAAACCTAAAGTAATTAATTATGAACAGCGAACTATTACAATCTGATATCATTCTGGAAAATGAAAAAGTACTTTTAATTCCTTTCGAAGACAAAAGAAACACCGAACTCAAAGAAATCATTTTCGATGATGAAATCTGGAAATATATGGGAATGTACATCCGAAATGAGAATGACTTCGAAAACTATATCAAAAACACCTTAAAACAAAAGTCAGACGGAATTTGTTATCCGTTTTTGATTATTGACAAAGCCATTAATAAAGTTGCCGGAAGCACACGTTACGGTTACTTAAATCATACAAGCCAAAAATGTGAAATTGGCTGGACTTGGTACGGAAAGGAATTTCAGGGAACGGGTTTAAACAAGGCCTGTAAATATGAGTTATTAAATTTTGGTTTCGAAAAAATACAATTCAAGAGAATTCAATTCAGTGCCGATCTTGAGAACATAAGATCGCAAAGGGCTATTGAAAATTTAGGCGCTTTAAAAGAAGGTTTGTTCCGAAATAATTATGTCGATTCTGAAGGAAACAGCAAAGATGATGTATATTATAGTATTATTTTAGAGGAATGGCAGCATACTAAACGAGATTATTTTGGGGAATTTATCTAAAGTTTAAATGAGTTATTATAAGGTAAAGCGTTATTTTAGCTTAGATTTTTTTTTCTAACTAAAGTTTCTAAAATAATTCCAAATGAACCTATATTCAGAACATTATGTAAGCAAAATTTGCGAACGGTTCGTGAATAAAATCTGGTGTCTCGACAACAGCTTCGGCGAAAGCCCAATCAAGAATAAACTCGTTTTGCCAAATGGCTGTTTTAATCTGGCAATTGTAAGCGGAAATTCAATTGAAGTTCATACAAGCAAAAACAAATATGTCATGAACGAAGGATTTTACTTTTGTTCGCAAATGACCAATAAAGTTTTGGTTAATATTCAGCCTAAAACTAAAGTTACGATCATTCAATTTCATGCCTGGACGCTTTCGATGTTTCCCCATTATGATTTGAGTAATTTTACAGATTCTATCCTGAAAATTAACTCAACTGATTTGCCTTTTGAAACTGAGATTGATTCTGGTTTAAACAGCGAAATTTCAGTAGTATTACATACGATTAATCTTTATTTTGAAGATTTAAATAGTACACATCCAAACAAAAATATTGTCGAAAAAATCTGCGAACTCATTAAACTTCACGAAGAAATTACGGTTTCGGAAATTGGAAAAAATTTAAATTCTTCGCAGCGATTACTTCAAATTAAGTTTAAAATTGCAACCGGACTTACGATCAAAAAGTACATTCAGATTCTGAAATTTAGAAAAGCGGTTGATCAAATGGTAAATTCAGATTTAGAAAAACTTAAACTTACCGATGTTGCGCTTTATAACAAATACTTCGACCAATCGCATTTTATACGAAAATTTAAAGATGTGACGAAAACAACTCCAAAAATGTTCAATTCGAGTTTATATTTTCTTTCGGAAAAAAGATAATATTCGCATTTGTACAATTTTGTGAGCTATGATTGGTTTAATTTTGCAAATTATCAATCAATCACAAAATGAAAATCATCACATCATTTTTCCAGTTAAAAGGAATTTTAATTGGAATACTGCTTCTTCAATTCCATATTGGATATTCTCAGGAAGAAAAAAAATCTGAATTGTACAAAACCATCATGTCAAAAGACAGCCTTCTGTTTAATGTTGGCTTTAATACTTGCGACATTTCACAGTTTGAAAATTTAATTAGCGACAATTTTGAATTTTATCACGATAAAGACAGTATTTCTGATAAAGCTTTGTTTCTAAAAAATCTAAAAAAAGGTTTGTGCGCTTCAATCGGAACATATCAATCCAGAAGATATTTGGTACCAAACAGCACGGAAATTTATCCGTTATATAAAAAAGGTGTTTTGTATGGCGCGATGCAAATGGGTATTCATCAATTTTATGAAAAATCAGCCGGCAAAAATGAAACTCTTGCTAATGCAAAAGAAAATTTTGGCAGCACAGCAAAATTCACTCACGTTTGGATTTTGGAAAATGGGGTTTGGAAACTGAAAAGAGCTTTTAGTTACGATCATCAAAACAAGAATACTACCGGAACAAAACCAACCATCAAAACAAAATAAAAACCTTATAAACCAGAGCTACTATGCGCATAATAAACACATTGGCCTTTTTTATATTGTTTTTAAACAGAGAAGCAAAGGCTCAAACGAATAGTGAAGTTTTAAAAATGGATCTTCTAAAAACTGAAATCATCAAAATGGACAGTTTACTTTTTGACGTGGCATTTAATCAATGTGATGCCAGTCTTTTTAAAAAAATAATAGCCGACGATATCGAGTTTTACGATGATCGTTTTGGATTAAATACTTCTAAAGGAAATGAAATAAAATCTTTAATCGAAAAATGTGCTAGTCCTGACAAACTTACACGGAAATTAAATTCCTGTACAATTGACAAATTAGGCGATTTTGGCGCTGTACAAACGGGCGAACATACTTTTTATGTTGATGATAAACCGGAAGGAACCGGAAAATTTATTCACATCTGGGAACGAATAGATAAGGAATGGAAATTAAAACGAATTGTGAGTTACGAACACAGACCTATTAAGAAATAATCTTAAAAAATTATCGTATTTATAACTTATTATGAAAATAATCGTTTGATATTGAAACCAAATGAAAAAACAGTCGTCTAACAAATAAGAAGAGTTTCTTTCATCAAATCAAAATCAAACAACGTTTTAATAACCTAATTACTAATCATCATCACCATGAAAAAATCAATCAAACTAATTGCGGTTTGTCTTTTTGTGCAACTATCTGTTTTTACTGTTTCCGCCCAGGACAAAGCAAAGCAAATTGACGAACTATTATCCAAATACAATGAATACGGACAATTTAACGGATCTGCCTTAATTGCTGAAAACGGAAAAGTTATTCTAAAAAAAGGATATGGTTCTGCTAATATGGAATGGAATATTCCGAATCAGCCGGATACAAAATTCAGATTAGGTTCTATTTCCAAACAATTCACAGCATTTTTAATCGTAAAACTGGCCGAAGAAGGCAAAATAAAACTAGACGTTCCTATCACGACTTATTTACCGGATTATCCAAAAGAGAATGGAGATAAAATTACAATTCATAATTTATTGACACATACTTCGGGAATTCCAAATTATACCAGCGTACCCAACTTCCTGCAGGAAAAAGCCCGAAATCCATATTCTCCCGCAGATTTAGTAAAAACATTTTCGAATCTGCCACTTGAATTTAAGCCTGGTGAAAAATTCGCTTATAGCAACTCGGGATATTTTTTACTGGGTTATATTATTGAGAAAATTACGGGTAAAACTTATGAGCAATATTTACAGGAAACTATTTTTACGCCATTAAAAATGGTCAATTCCGGTTATGATCACAGCGATGTAATAATAAAAAACAGAGCTTCGGGTTATGAAAAACAAGGTGAAAAAATCATAAATGCCCCGTACCTGGATATGAGTATTCCGTATGCAGCAGGGTCTCTATATTCGACTGCAGAAGATTTATATATCTGGGATCAGGCACTTTTAGCGAACAAATTACTTTCAGAAAAATCAATGGAATCTTTGTTTAAACCTTATATAACCTTTGGAGATGAAAGTTATGGATATGGATGGTTTCTTAGCGAAGTAACTATCGGAACAAAAAAAGTAAAAGTCGTTGAACATGGCGGTGGAATAAATGGTTTTAACACCAATATATCACGTATTCCATCAGACAAAATGCTTATCGTTTTATTAAATAATACAGGTAAAGCTATTTTAGGTGAAATGACTGAAAATATTAGAAACATTTTATACAATCAGTCCTTTAACCAGCCCAAAAAATCGATGGCATATGAATTGTTTGACATATTCTCAGCAAATGGTGTTAAAACCGGAACTGAAACATATGCCAAATTAAAGAATGATCCAACTTATGGCATCAAAGAAAGTGATATGAATAGTGCCGGATATCAATTGTTAAAAGCCGGTAAAAACAAAGAAGCCATCGAAGTCTTCAAAATTAATGTGGAGAGTTTTCCCAAATCAGGAAATGCATACGATAGTTTAGGCGAAGCATATTTGGCAGATGGCGATAAAACGCAGGCAATTGCAAACTATAAAAAAGCTGTAGAACTTGATCCGTCAAATGAAAATGGCAAGAAAGTATTGGCAGAAATTTCCAAAAAATAATCACTCGGAAGTAAAAAATTAACGACAAATATCGTTTAAAAATAATCTCCGGTAATTCAGTTTTTAAAAATCTGGATTATCGGATTTTTTTTTATCCAGAGAATGTTTTTGGCTTGACTATTTACAATAAAAAATACTATTTTAGCACTGCCCAAAAACAATCTTATAACCTATGAAAAATTCAAAAAAGCAATCCTTTTTGGCTTTACTCCTATTTGTGTTTATTCCAACATTTTGTATTTCTCAAACAGCCGCTGCTCCAAAGGTTGCGATGCCAACACAGCAAAATAAAATTATTGTTGACAAAATTGTCGAAGCTGCTCATTACAAGAATTTCGTTATCGATTTTTGCTTAACAACAATAAATGAAGCCGCTACTGCAGAAAAATGGAACGACCAAAAAACACTGGAAATTACAGAAAGCATTAATTACAAAAACTTCAGAGATGCCGTTTACAATATGTTTGCATTTTATAACGAAATAGAATTGGAAGCGTTATTAAAAACCTATCAAAACGATCCGGCTTATCAAACAAAAAATGCAATGACAGCCAATGATCCACTTACCTACAACCTGGAAATATTTGCAAATGATATTGTTCGTGGGAAGTATATATCTAAGTAAAGTTCTGAGTTTCTGAGTTTCTGAGTTTCTGAGTTTCTGAGTTTCTGAGTTTCTGAGTTTCTGAGTTTCTGAGTTTCTGAGTTTCTGAGTTTTTACATCTTTGTCAAAGTTTAAAACTTTGACAAAGATCATTGAAGCAAGAGCTCGTTACGAACTTGTGTAAAAAACTTTGTGTCTTTGCGGTAAAAACCACACAGGCAAGAACCTGAAACAAAAAAAACTTTATTCTTTCTTCGGTTTAAAAACCAGTTTCGTTGATGTTTTTATAATCTCTTTTTTATTCAATTTCATTTTTCTGAATTTGCCGGCGTTGTACATTTCTGCCTGATCGCTGTAATGTTTGCTGAACGGATTTCCGGATTGTCCGGTCGGCAAAATGCTCCAGCTGTTTTCAATATCTGAAAAATCAACAATTCTTCTGGTTGACGGACCGCCTTTTACATAATATTTTCCTTCATTTGTAAGTCCAAAAAATTGATTGTTTATTACCTCATTTGAACCCGGATCGGCAAAAGGACCAACATTAAATAGTTTACGCAATACATCCACTTTTCCTAACGGATGTTCGTGTTCAACAGTATGCACTTTTTCCCAATTCCAGTCCGAAACCTGATTTCCTAATTGTTTCTCAAGTGCTGCAACAGTTTCATGAAATGATTTTAAAACAATCTCACTTCTGGTTTCTTTTACGTTTTTGGTTTTGATATTATCCCACCAAACCGAGTTTTCATTTTCAATTTGTCTGGCAATAATTTGTTTGCCTAAACTAAGTCCAAGAAATAAATTAAAGTTGTCCTCGCCCATTTCATCCTCAAAAGTATTTTTTAGGTATAAATAAACCCATTTATTGTAAATTGTTGGCGCAACATCTTGCAGATTATTGGTTCCTTTCCAGGATTTTAAAACATTTATAACTTCTTTTTCTTTTGCAGAAATGGAATTGCCGTTTACGTTCGAAATTAAACTCGTAACAACACCCGGTGCAATTGGCGAAGTATTATCATAAATCATTTTACTGATTGCTTCCTTATCCCAGTCGGATTTTGCATCCATTAAACCTGAAATTCTTTTTGCACGATCTTCCGGCAAATAATATCCCGGATATAAATAGCCATCAATTGCCTCGGGCTGATTGTTTGCCGAATATACATAACCCCATTTTGGATTTTCAGCAGAAGGATTTTTCGAGAAATCAAGATATTCCCTAATATCATCTTTTCCGCTTGCACCATCTAAAATCAAAAAAGAATTTACACCTTTATCATGTTTATAAAGCGTTCCAGTTGCCCACCACGCTACATTTCCTTTCGCATCGCCGTACATTACATTTAATCCCGGCGCCGCAACTAATTGAACAGCTTTCCTGAAATCATCTTTGCTTTTAGCATGCGAAAGTCCGTAAACCGCATCCAGAATCTGAATGGGCTGTTGGGTATAAATCCAGGACATTGCAATAGGATTTTTTCGATCTAAACGTTCTAATAAATCATTCATAATTGGTCCGTGTCGACTTGATTTAAGCGTCAGAACCACATCTGAAGTATCTTTTACTTTGATTGTTTTTTTTCTGGTTTCATACGCTGCGAAACCCGTTGGTGTTTGATATTGGTTTGAATCCCCGGCTTTATTTTTTTCCTGATAAAAATCGATATCATCATTTTCGAACATCGTTAATCCGTAAGCATAATCACGATTGTGCGCCAATAACGGATATGGAGTTCCGGCAAGATAACAACCGTATAATTCAAAATTTGGCGTAACCAAATGTGCTTCATACCAGGTTGCAGGCTGCGAAAACCCAATATGCGGATCATTGGCAAAAATTACTTTTCCGCTTTTGGTTTTATTTGGTCCGGCAATCCAGCTATTACTTCCCACAAATGGCGGAATTGGAGATTTATCCAAAAGTGATGCTACTGATTTTGCAATCGTGCTATATTCTTCTATATTTTCTTTAGAACTTCTAATTCTTGTGGTGTTAAATTCACCTTCGATTCCTAAATCTTTCAAATATTCGGCACCGTATCTATTGCGAATATCGGTCAATAAAGGATCTGTTTTTTGCGCCATCGCAAAACTGAAGGACATATATCCAAAAATATTGTAAACGTCTTTTATTGTAAATTTTTCTTTTTTTACACCAACCAAAGTAAACTCAACCGGCGTTGGACCTTCGTCTAAATATTGATTTATCCCGTCCAGATAAGCCATTGTCATTTTATAACTCTGACTGTTTGTATTAAGTTTGGAAATGGCTTTCGCCGAAGCTTCTTCAATACCAATTCCGGAGAAAAATTTATCGTTTTTTAAAGCAACAGAACCAAAAATTTCTGATAATCTTCCCGGCGCAATTCGGCGAAGCAATTCCATTTGCCATAATCTTTCCTGCGCATGAACATAGCCTAAAGCGGTCATGGCATCTTTTTCTGAATCAGCATAAATATGAGGAACGCCAAAATCATCAAAATAAACTGTGGTTTCTTTATCAATATTTTTCAACTCAATTTCTCCTTCATATTTGGGTTTCAAATGAAAAATATAGGCGCATAAACCTATTCCAAGAATTACAATTATGACCAATAAAACCAACAGGATTTTTTTAATTTTTCTCATATTCAAAAAAGTATAGCTATAAATGATTCGGTAATGATGTAATTTTAAGATTAAATCGTGTAATAAACACCGCTTTTAAAAGTCTAAATTTATGTATTTAAAATCAATACTATAAATGTCAATCTACAAAAAAATAGCAATCGGTGTAATTTCAGTCCTTCTTTTTGTGATTTTTATCAATATTGGTCTCAATTATTGGATAAAAAAACAATTGCCGATTATTATTCACGAGAAAAATAAAACCGCTTACAATATCAATTACGAAAAAATCGAAGTTTCGCTTTGGTCCAGAAATATTTATGCCGAAACAATTTTGGTTCACCCGAAAAACCAGCTGGAAAACAGCAAAATAAAAACCGGAATATTTTCTAAAATCGAATCGATTACCATTAAACATTTCAATATTTGGGATTTGGCTTTTCGTGATATTATTCAGGCCGAAAGTATTATCATCAACAGACCACGTGTTATTTTATATAAAAAAGACGGAAAACTTTTGAATAATCGCAAAAGCATCAAAACTCAAATTATAGAACCGTTTCAGAAAATAATTGCGGTTTCGAATATTTATCTAAATGACGGAAATGTCAATGTGGTGTCTCTCCTAAATAACAAACCTATTCTGACCATCAAAAACATCATTTTGAAACTTGAAGGTATTTTGATTACAGATACAACTTTAAAGGAAAAAATTCCGATGCATTTTGAAAAATACGTTTTAGTTTGCGATAGTTTATATTACAAACCCAATGCGTTTTATCATATGAATATTGGTCAGTTGAGTACTGAAAATCAGTTTTTTAAAGTTAAAAATTTCTCATATTTACCAGAGTTTAACCGAAAACAATTTATATCTAAATTAGATAAAGAAAAAGATATTTATATCATCAAATTAGATTCTGTGAATATTGGAAAAATGGATTGGGGTTTTAAAAATGAGCAATTTTACTTCAAAGCAAATTCGCTTGTTGTCAATCATGCCGATGCCAATATTTACCGCAGCAAAATACCAAAAGACGACTTAAGCAAAAAATACCTTTACAATCATTTATTGCGAAAAATTAAATTCCCGCTTCAAATAGATACCATACAAATCCTGAAATCGAAGTTGGTTTATGAGGAAGAAATTGATTTCTCAAAAGGCCCGGGCGTTTTAACTTTCGACCATTTTAATATGCGTGTGCTTAATTTGAAAAGTGGTTTTGGGTTTAAAAAAATGGCCGATGTAAAGATAAAAGTCAATTGTCAGTTTATGAAAACATCGCCGTTAAATGTTGATTGGAGTTTTAATGTTTTAGATAAAAATGATGGTTTTCATATTCAGGGCGTGATTTCAAATTTTGACGTCAGGGCTATGGGACAATTCAGCCAGCCGTATATGAATGCTGCTTTTACCGGAACTTTTAATAAATACCGTTTTAATTTTTATGGAAACGACAATATTTCAAAAGGAAATGCTTCCTTAGATTATGATGATTTAAAGGTAAAATTATACAAAAAGAAACATCCTGAAAAAGAAGCTAAACTTAAATCAGCAATTGTTAATCTATTCGTTAAAAACGACTCAAAAGATAAAGCAAAAAATGCTGATGTTGAATTAGAAAGAATTCAGGAAAAATCATTTTATAACTTTTTATGGAGAAGCATTGCTGAGTCTTTGAAGAAGATTTTGATTTGATTTTTACTGCGTTTTTTGCCACGAATTACACGAATATCACGAATTATTTTTAGCTTTTTGGTTGTGCTATTTTATAATAATAACAATATGTATTCCCTACGGGACAATTCTAAACACTTCAATTTATTTTCTACCAACATTTAACCTCTACGAGGTATAGCATTATTGCAGATATACTCCTTTAGGAGTTAAATATTGGTAGAAATAAAAAGTTATCACCAAGTACGATGTCCCTTTAGGGACTACACTTTTACTCAAAAGAAAAATTCGTGAAATTCTTGGCAAACTTTTTCAACCATTTTCAAACCTGACAATTATCAGGTTTTTTGAAAAAATATTTCCCAACATTTGTTTTTATTTTAATTTGAAAACAAATGACAAAAACATCCTTACACACTTTTCATATTCCTGTTATGGGACTTGCCTATACAATAGACAGCCCAATTCGAGTGGCTCAATATGGTATTTCGTCTGTTGTTTCGATTGCTGATGATGATTTAATTGAGAAGATGCGTAACTTTTACAGTACCAAATTTAATCTTCCGTACGAAGAAATAACGCAGAAATTTCAGGATTATCGTGCCGAAAGAATTACTTCTTACCTAAATCTGGTCGATAAAATTGTAAAAGAAAAATTCGAAAATTTTAAAACCGAACTTGTAGAAAGCAAAACGGCTTTAGAAAATTATATTGCGATGTTACCCACAACTTCTGACATCAAAAAAGGGTTTCAGAATATGCTTGACGACGGAATTTCTTTTAAGGAAAACATTCAGCATTATATCGAATCGCATCTTTCGCTTGGAGATATTGATGTGAACATCATGACAAAACTGGATAAAGATAATTTTGTTAAAGACGAACAGCTTCCAATTGAATTTAACGATGCACACGCAGCTTTAAGAGGTTTTGCAAATAGCAATCTTGAATCTTCGGTTGTGCTTTCTGCAGGAATGAATCCGAGATTATACAGTTATTTTGAGAATTTTTCTGATTTCTTTCCGAATATTAATAACAAACTAAAAAAGAAAATTACTTTAAAAGTAAGTGATTTTAGATCGGCTATGATTCAGGGAAATTTTTTAGCTAAAAAAGGACTTTGGGTTTCTGAATATCGAATTGAATCCGGATTAAATTGCGGCGGACATGCTTTTGCAACCGATGGACTTTTGTTGGGACCTATTTTAGAAGAATTCACACAGAAAAAAGAGCAGCTTATTCAATCGGCACACGAATTGATGACTAAGGTTTTACAGCAAAAGCAATTGCCTGTTCCTGAAAACCCTTTGCCTTTGAAAATTACCGTTCAGGGCGGCGTTGGAACTGCTGAAGAACATGAGTTTTTATTAGAAAATTACGATGTTGATTCTGTTGGCTGGGGATCTCCGTTTTTATTGGTTCCCGAAGCAACTTCTGTAGATAAAGCAACACGCGAATTATTGATGAAGGCAAAAGAAGAAGATTTATATTTAAGTCATATTTCGCCTTTAGGAGTTCCGTTTAATACTTTGAAAGGGACTACAAACGAAATCCTGAAACAAAAACGAATTCACGAAAACAAGGCAGGAAGTTCTTGCCCGAAAAAGTTTTTAGCATTAAGCAAAGAATATGATTCTCACGGAATTTGTACGGCCTCGAAAAAGTTTCAGGATTTAAAACTGGAGGAACTGGAAAGTAAAAAAGAGATTCTTTCTCCTGAATCTTTTGAGAAAGCGAAATTCACGATCACCGAAAAATCATGTTTATGTGTTGGCCTGGCAAATGCTTCGTATTTAGAAAATAATATTAAGATAAAAGGTCAGGCGCAAGGCGTTGTAATATGTCCCGGGCCAAATATGGCTTATTTTGATCACGAAGTTTCTTTGAGTGATATGTTGGGTCATATTTACGGAAATAAGTCGGTTTTGAGAACTGAGAATCGTCCGAATCTATTTGTAAAGGAATTAAAAATGTATGTCGATTATTTTAGAAATGAAATCGAAAACATTTCTGGAGAAATCACCAACGCACAGCTTAAAAAATGGAATAGTTTTAAAGGAAATCTTTTTGAAGGAATCGAATATTATCAAAATTTATTTATCTCAACTTTTTATTTTAAAAATGATGAAGACAAAATTAAAGCAGCTTTCGATTTTTACAGATCAGAATTAGACAATATAAAAATTCCTACTCTGAAATTGGCATAAAAACAAAACCCCGATCTAGAATTCTAAATCGGGGTTTTTATATTTGTAGACATTAGTCTATTGTTTTTTCTTGCTTCCATCGATAATTGCTCCTGTTCCAGCACCAACTCCGGCTCCGGCCAATCCTCCAATTATGGCTCCTTCACCTTTTTTCTTACTTACGATTGCTCCGGTTACAGCACCAACTCCGGCACCAATTGCGGCTCCTTTAGCAGTTGAACTCCATCCTTTCTTTTTAGTTGTTGTAGTTGTAGACGATGTTGCAGTTCCGTCATTTTGATGTACAACAACAACTTTTTGAGACTCAACTTTTCTTTCCTCTTTCATCTTCGCCATTTCAGTTTTCATTGAATCGATTACTTTTTGTTTTCCGATTTCAACTTTCATGGAATCAATACTGGCTTGTTTGGCTTTTTTCATATCCATTTTTCCTTGATTCTGACAAGAAATAATTGACAAAGAAATTATAATAATATATAAGGATTTCATGATTGTAGTTTTAAAGATTTATACACTACAAAGTAAAGGAGATTCCTTTTAGTTGATGTTACAGGATTTGGCTGAAAGATTATAGAATTAGAAGATTCTGCTGAGTTTGAACGCGAATGAAACGGAATGCTAAAGCAAACGCAGATTAAAACTGATTTTCTATTCCTTTTTTCACGCAGATTTAAAGATTTAAGCAGATTATTATATTGATAGTTTAAAAAATCTCGCAATCCCGATAGCTATGGGGATTGCGAGATTATGCCTTATCCTAAAATTCCTTTTTTAAGAATTTGTCCAAAATCATACATATCTTCATATGAACAATATAACGGAACTGGCGCTAAACGAATTACGTTTGGTTCACGCCAATCTGTAATAACTCCGTTTTTCATTAAATAATCGAACAAGCTTCTTCCTTCCCCGTGTAAAAAAACAGACAATTGCGACGCTCTTTCTTCAGGATTTGAAGGTGTAATAATTTCAAAATTACCTTTTACTTCTTTATCGATTTCATGCAAAATGAATTCTAAATAAGAGGTAATGTGATCTCTTTTTTTGATTAAGGTATCCATTCCAACTTCAGCAAACATTTCTACCGAAGCTAAATAGGGTGCTAACGAAAGAACCGGTAAATTACTAATTTGCCATCCTCCTGCTCCGTGAACGGGATCAAAAGTTGGTTCCATTTTAAAACGGCGTTCTTTATTATGTCCCCACCAACCTGCAAATCTTGGTAAGCTGGAATCATTATGGTGTTTTTCGTGAACGAAACAACCAGACGCATTTCCTGGTCCTGAATTCATATATTTATAACTGCACCAGGCGGCAAAATCAACGTTCCAATCATGAAGCTCCAGTTTGATATTTCCGGCAGCGTGTGCTAAATCCCATCCTACTTTTGCTCCTGCTTTGTGTCCGGCTGCAGTTATTGTTTTAATATCAAAAACTTGTCCGGTGTAATAGTTTACTCCACCTATTAAAACCAAAGCCAGTTCCTCACCCACTTCTTCAATTTTTGCCAAAACATCTTCCAGACGAATATTGTGTTCTCCCTCTCTTCTTTTTATTTCTACAATTGCATCTTCTGTTTTATATCCATGAAAATGTACCTGACTCTGAAACATATATTGATCTGATGGAAATGCTTTTTCCTCGCAAATAATTTTATAACGTTTGCCTTTTGGCTGATAAAACGAAACCATCAATAAATGAAGGTTTACCGTCAACGTATTCATTACTGTAACTTCTGAAGGCAAAGCACCTACGATTTTACTTAATGGTTCTGCAAATCTTTCCTGATAATCCCACCACGGTTTTTGAGCATAAAAATGACCTTCAACGGCAAGATCTGCCCAATCGTTCATTACTTCGTCTATATAAGCCTTGGTTCGTTTTGGCTGTAAGCCTAAAGAGTTTCCTGTAAAATAAATTACGCGTTTATCATTTACTTTAGGAAAAATAAATTGTTCCTGATATTGGTTTAATGTGTCTTGCGAATCAAGCTCTCGTGCGAATTCGCGTGTATTTTGAAAAGTCATCTTTTTTGTTTTGAAGCGTAAAAATAGGAAAATGTTTTTTTGTTTCAGGTTTCAGGTTTCAAGTTTAACGTTCTGAAACCTGAAACTTTATAATACGAAAAATTAAATTGATCGATTTCAACATTGCCAACGGTTTCAACCGTTGGAGCACAATATATGATTATAATCCGTCTCCCACGGTTGAAACCGTGGACTATGTTATGTCGATCCTCCAACAGCTGAAACCTGAAACAAAAAAAAACTGAAACAAATTTTTAAATAAAAAAACCCATCATTTCTGACAGGTTTTCTTTTATACTTATTCGCTTCGCAAATTAGATGATCAGCATTGCATCTCCGTAAGAATAGAATTTGTATTCTTCTTTGATTGCTTCGTCGTAAGCTCTTTTCATTAAATCATGACCACAGAAAGCAGAAATCATCATTAATAATGTTGATTTTGGTGTGTGGAAATTGGTGATCATACAGTTTGCAATACTAAAATCGTGAGGAGGAAAAATAAATTTATTGGTCCATCCCTCGTAAGGATTCAATGTGTTTTGAGAAGAAACTGAACTTTCAATGGCACGCATAGAAGTTGTTCCAACAGCGCAAATACGTTTTTTCTTTGCTTTTGCTTCATTTACAATGTCGCAGGCTTCTTGTTTGATAATCAATTCTTCCGAATCCATTTTATGTTTAGACAAATCTTCAACCTCAACCGGGTTAAAAGTCCCTAAACCTACGTGAAGTGTTACTTCAGCAAAATTTACTCCTTTGATTTCTAATTTTTTCAAAAGGTGTTTCGAGAAGTGTAAACCTGCAGTTGGTGCAGCCACAGCTCCTTCTTCTTTTGCGTAGATTGTTTGGTATCTTTCAGCATCTTCTGCAGTTACTTCTCTGTTGATGTATTTAGGAATTGGAGTTTCTCCAAGTTCTGTCAATTTGTTTCTGAATTCTTCATAAGAACCGTCATATAAAAAACGTAAAGTTCTACCACGAGAAGTGGTGTTGTCGATTACCTCAGCAACTAACGAATCGTCATCGCCAAAATAAAGTTTGTTTCCGATACGGATTTTTCTCGCCGGATCAACTAAAACGTCCCAAAGACGTTGCTCAGAATTTAATTCTCTTAATAAGAAAACTTCAATTCTTGCTCCTGTTTTTTCTTTGTTTCCGTACAAACGTGCAGGGAAAACTTTAGTATTGTTAAGAATCAAAACGTCTCCGTCATCAAAATAATTGATAACATCTTTGAACATTTTGTGCTCTATAGTTTGTTTTTGACGATCGATTACCATTAAACGAGACTCGTCTCTGTTTTCTGCTGGAAATTCCGCTAAAAGTTCTTTCGGTAAATTAAATTGAAAATGTGATAATTTCATATTGACATTGCTGATTTTAGAGTGTAGATTTTAGATTTTCTATCTAAAATTATAAATCGTGTGCAAATATACGATTGTGAGATAGGCGTTGTCAAGTGTTTTGATGTTTATTTTCAAAAGTCGTTGATTCAGTGGTGTTTCCAGTTGGTAAAAAAAGGTTTTTTTCACCATATAAGTTATATAAGTTCATTTAATGCCGATTCTTGAAAATTTAGCGTCGTTTTATTTGGCTAAAGCCGAAAAACATAATCATAAAAAAACCCTAGTTAAAACTAGGGGCTATATTTTTTTCGCCGCGAATTCACGAATTTTAAATTCTAAATAATAATTCGTGAATTCGTGGCGAATATTTTTATTACAATTCTGAAATCTGGAAATCTAAAGCTTTCAAATCATTCCAGAAATCAGGATATGATTTAGAAACTACTTCGGCATTTTCGATAATAATTGGCACTTTAAGAGCTAAAGGTGCAAAAGCCATTGCCATACGGTGATCGTTGTAAGTGGCAATTTTTATATTATGATTGATGTTTTCTGAAGCTGTCAAAGTTAAACTATCATTTGTAACTGAAATGTTTGCTCCCAGTTTTGTAAGTTCAATTCTTAGTGCTTCCAATCGGTCAGTTTCTTTGATTTTTAAAGTGTGAAGTCCGGTTAAATGACAGCCAATTCCTAAACCTAAACAAGTTACTACAATAGTTTGAGCAATATCGGGCGTATTGTTTAATTCGAAGTTTACGGTTTCAAAGTTGAAATTCTCTTGTTTTACCAAAGTCATTTTATTGTCCTGAAACGTAGTTTTAACTCCTAATTTCTCGTAAAGCGAAACTAATTCAGAATCTCCTTGTAAACTATTTTCTTTATAACTGCTTAATGTTATTGAAGCGGTATCGGCCAAAGCCACCAAACTAAAAAAGTAAGATGCTGAACTCCAATCTGATTCTACAACCATTTCTTTGGTTTCAACTTCAGTTTTTGGATAAACTTTAATTACGTTTCCTTCAAAACTGGTTTGAATATCCAAATCTTTTAGCAAAGCCAAAGTCATTTTGATATACGGAATTGAAGTGATTTCTCCCTCTAAAGTCAATTCTAAACCATTTTCTAATTTTGAAGCTACTAATAAAAGTGCCGAAATATACTGGCTGCTTACATTTGCTGCCAAAGTTACTTTTGAAGCGGTAACTTTTTTTCCTTTGATTCTAATTGGCGGATATCCTTCTTCTTTTTCATAAGAAATCTCAACTCCCAATTGTCCCAAAGCTTCAACAAGAATTTTTATTGGGCGTTCCTGCATTCTGCCTGAGCCTGTCATAACAACTTCACGGCCTTCGTTTACAGCAAAATAAGCGGTTAAAAAACGCATTGCGGTTCCGGCGTGGTGAATATCTACAATTTCGTCATTTCCAATCAGGGCTTTTTGCATTACCTCGCTATCATCTGAGTTTGATGTATTGGCAAGTGTAATATTTGGGAACAAAGCTTTTAGCAATAATAAACGATTGGTTTCGCTTTTTGATCCTGTTACTGCAATTTGTCCTTGTAAGTTATGTTGAGTTGTTTGAAGTAGTAAATTCATTTTTTTAATTGTAAGTTGTAAATTATGAATTATGAATGATTAGAAACCTAATTCAGCCCCGCAATTTACCACTCCCCACTCATAATTCAAAATTCAAAACTCATAATTCAAAACTTATGAGTGATATTTCACAATTATTTTAATTTATCGTTGTTTTTATGGCGATCTTTATCTCTAACTGACTTCAAATCCATTTTTTTGTCAAATGCGGCTTGCAAATCAATTCCGGTTTGATTGGCTAAACATAAAACTACAAAAACTACATCGGCCAATTCTTCGCCTAAGTCTTTGTTTTTATCGCTTTCTTTTTCAGACTGTTCTCCGTAACGGCGGGCAATAATTCTTGCAACTTCGCCAACTTCTTCTGTAAGCTGCGCCATATTTGTCAATTCGTTAAAATAACGAACGCCGTGTTCTTTTATCCAGGTATCAACGTCTAATTGTGCATTTTTCAAATCCATGATTATATTTTTTTAAGAATAATTTTTTCGTTTTGACTGACGATCACTTTTTGAAAAAGTTCCTTTAAGGCATTATAATCGCCAGCTGCAAAAATACTATCATTAATTTCTTTGGTACAACTTATTTGAATTTTGTTTCCCTGACTGGAAATATTTAACATAAATGTTATTTCTTTATTTTCTGATGAAATTCGCACTGCGGTTGGCAACGATTCAACAGCATATCCTTCAGGGATTTCTAAATTGACATTGAATTTTTCCTGAGTTGGATATCCAAAATAAATCGCCATTTGCCTTTTTTCCTGAGTAAAAGGATTTTTTGTTGTTGTAAAAAACAATAGCGGATTAATAAACATTTTACCGCCTATAATATCAAACTGATTATCTGATGCAAAGTCAAAGGTTTCTAAAATTGGACCTGACAAATTGGTCTTTTTATTTTCAATAGCATAATTTGAAATTTTCAAACCTCCTAATTGTTCTTCAAATTTTTCGAGATAATTTTCTTGATTTTTATTGGCATTTTCAACTCTGAAACTATATGCTTCATAATCTGTTCTCTGAATCCTGATTTTCCCTTCCATTTTTCCAACACCATCAATTTTGGCCATTATGGTCAAATATTCTTTGGATGTTGCAGTAGATTCTAAATTAATTTCCTGCGAAGTCCCGTCTTTTTTAATCAGTCTTCCTTTCCAGTTTAAAACATTTAAAGGCAAAATATTGGGTGCCGTAAATTTATGTGTGGCATCCAGAAGAATTTGTTTTCCGTCAATTTCGGCAGCAGCAATAACATAATTAAAACCAGTTCTTGTTGGGTAAACCGGAACTCCGTTTTGAATCGTGCTCACTAAAACCGGATTAGCATCAATTCCTGCAATTTTAAGCATATTGATCAAAATAAAATTGATCTCGGCTACATTTCCTGTTTGATCTTTATAGGCTTTTACAACGCCTTTATCTGTATAACAGCCTCTGGTTTCGTCCCAGTTCATTTTATTCTGAACGAATTTAAAAATGATATCTAATCTTTCTTTTGGATCTTCAACATTCGTTAATAGTCGTTTTACATCTTCTAATAAAAAAATCTTTTCATTGAGTTCTTTTCCAAAATTATCATCTTTAAAAATAGATGCCGCCACGCCTTCCCAGGTAATGGTATAATCTTTGTCCGGTTTATCAGTATATCTGATTCTCTCCAGCTCGTGCTGAATGGTTCCTCTATAATTATCCGGATTGTTTACATAAGGTTCATCCGTTAAAGCGGGAATATCTTTACCGGAATAAAAGGTATTAATCTGCCTGTATGAAAGATGATTGGTTTGACTATTTTCGTTTTGAAAACTTTGACTGCCATTAACCAATTTAGCATCTGTTGTTATGGATTGGTTTCCTACCAAAATTGGTTTGTAAATATACATTTCCGGTATTTCGGTTTTGTATTCAAAATAATCCAAAGGAATATCATACTGAATTTGAAAATCAGGAAGTTTAACAATGTTTTCTGATTTTAAAACGTATTTGTATTCGATAATTGAGCCTACTTTTACGTTAGGCAATGTTATCGCTTTTTCATTCCAGTATTTATTTATGTTTTTCTTGAAAGTACCTTGATTGTCCAGTTTTGTTTTAACGACTTTTCCGTTTTCAAGATTATACGTTACAGCATCCGAAAAATCTAACCGATCTTCATTCAGGTTTTCATAACCAATATAAATACGGACTTTTTGGTCTGCCCAAGCCAATCCTTCTTTTTTATAAATTTTGATTTTAAATTCATAAACATGATTGGCCGAAAACCCCACATCATGGCTATAAGTAAAAAAAGTTCTTCCTTTTTTAAATAAGATTGTTGCCGGAGCCGTAGTATCTTTTGGGTTTGCTTTTTCTTGTAATTCAGCAATGGTAACTTTTCCTAATTCGTGACTTTGGGCAATACTTTTGGTAAAACCTGCAATAAGGAAAAATGATATTATAATGGAACGTAATGTCATGTTTATATTCTTTTTAAAACTATTTTTTCATTTTGGCTCACCGTAATATTCTGAAAAAATTCTTTCAGCATATCATAATCATCAGTCGCAAAAATAGACTTGTTTATTTCCTTAATAACCTGAATGTGTATTTTATTTTCTTCAACCATCATATTCATTGTATATGATGCGTCTTTGTTTTCTGTTACAATTCGCATTGGTTTTGGCATCGATTCAACAACAAAGCCATCTGGAATATCCAAAAAAACATTATAGCTGTCCTGAGCCGGATATCCAAAATAAACAGGCATTTGTCTGTGTTCCTGATTCAATGGATTTGTAACATTAGTAAAAAAAAGTATCGGCTTTATAAATAATTTTCCTCCGATAATATCATAAGAGTTTTTGGCTGTAAAATTAAATTCTTCCTGTATGGGCTTTGACAAATCCCCGTTTTTATTTTCGATTATATAATCCTTAATCTCAATTTGGCCTAAATCATTTTCCAGTTTTTCTAAATAAGAATCCTCCTTTTTATTTGAATTTATTTCTCTAAATCGAAAAGCTTCATAATCTGTTTTCTTTATTCTCAACTTGCCTTCAATTTCACTCAAATCTGGTTTTAAACTTGCAATTATTGTATAATTATCTTTTGAAGTAACTTTGGGAATCAATTCAATTTCTTCAGAAGAACCGTCTTCTCTGATAAGTCTTCCTTTCCAGTTTAGAAGATTCAACGGCAAAATATTTGGACTTGTAAACTTATTTGAAGCATCTAATAAAATCTTCTGTCCGTCAATTTCAGCGGCTCCAATGACATAATTAAAAACCGTTCGATTTGGAAATACAGGAACACCATTTTCAATTGTGCTCACTAAAACCGGATTAACTGAAATGCCTGCCGATCTTAGCATTGAAATCATAATGAAATTAATTTCAGCAACATTTCCTTCTTTTTCTTCATATGCTTTTTTAACACCTTTATCAGTTAAAAATCCTCTATGCCCGTTAAAATTCATTCTATTTTGAACAAACTTAAAAATCGAGTTTAAATGCTCTTTTACAGAACCATCTTTCTGCAATATTCCTTTTAAGTCTTCCGAAAAATAATCCTTCTTTTTAAGCTCATCTCCAAAATCTTTATTTTTATAGATCGAAGTTGCAACGCCTTCCCATGTTTTTGTATAATTAACAACGGGTCTGTCCGGATATCTTTCCCGCTCTAATTCGTTTTGAACTGATCCTTTGTAATTATCTATATTGTCAACAAATTTTTCATCCTTGAGTGCAGGAATATCTTTTGAAGAATAAAAACTATTAATTTGTTTGTATCCATCAGCGTACATCTGTTTGCTGTAAACCATTTCTGAAGTCGTTTCAATTTTTGAGCTCCCAACAAGCAACGTTTTATAAATAAAGAATTCCGGAATTTCGGTTTTATATTCAAAATAATTTACCGGAATAGTATACTGAAAATCAAAATCAGGAAGTCTGATTATATTTTCTGATTTCAAAAGATACTTGAATTCAATTACAGATCCCACTTTTACGTTTGGTAAAGTAATCGAAGCCTGGTTCCAATATTTATTTATTTTATTTTTGAAACTCCCCTCACTATTTAATTTTGTTTTTACAATTTCTCCATTTTCAAGATTGTATGTGGCTGCGTTAGAAAAATTAACCACATCATCGCCCATGTTTTCATATCCTACATAATAAGAGACATTTTGATTGGCCCAGCTAAGTCCTTCTTTTTTATAAATTTTAATTCTGAATTCATAAACATTATTGGCAACAATACCTTTTCCCTGAGTATAGGTAAAAAAAGTTCTTCCTTTTTTAAATAAGATTGCGGCCGGAGCAGTTGTATCTTTTGGGTTTGATTTTTCTTGTAATTCAGCAATGGTAACTTTTCCTAATTCGTGACTTTGGGCAATACTTTTGGTAAAACCTGCAATAAGGAAAAATGATATTATAATGGAACGTAATGTCATGTTTATATTCTTTTTAAAACTATTTTTTCATTTTGAATGGCAATTACTTTCTGGAAAAGATCTTTTAGTCCGCCATATTGATCTGCCGCAAACATACTGTTGTTAATCAATCTTGAACAGCTAATCTGGATTTTGTTTTCGACTTTTAAAATATCCAAAACAAAAACAATCTCTTTATTTTCTGATGAAATCTGAATAGGTTTTGGCATTGATTCTACTTCATAACCTACAGGGATTTCTACGTTTATAATAATTTTATTTTCTGTAGGATAACCAAAATAAATTGGCATTTGCCTCTTTTCCTGATTAAACGGATTTTTAGTCTGAGTTAAAAACAATAACGGATTAAAAAATATCTTATCGCCAATAATCTCCGAATGGTTTTCTTCTGTAAAAGAAAATGTTTCTAAAACAGGTTCGGCAAGATTTTCTTTTTTATTTTCGATTTTATAATCGTATAGCTGTAAACCTCCTAATTCTTCTTCTAATTTTTCAAGATACGTTTCTTCGTTTTTATTGTCATTCTCAAGCCTGAAATTATAAGCCTGATAATCTGCTCTTTGAATTTTGGCTTTGCCATTCATTTTTCCTAAAGCATCTATTTTTACCAGAACGTTTGTATATTCTTTGGATGGTTTGACTGGTATTAAATCTATTTCCTGCGAAGTGCCGTCTTTTTTTATTAATCTTCCTTTCCAGTTTAATACGTTTAACGGTAATATATTTGGTGAAGTAAATTTATGTGATGCATCCAGAAGTATTTGTTTCCCGTCAATTTCTGCGGAAGCTATAACATAATTAAAGCCCGTTTTTGTGGGATAAATTGGTATTCCGTTTTCAATCGTACTTACTAAAACCGGATTTGCTTCTATGCCTGCTAATTTTAGCATATTTATCAATATAAAATTGATTTCGGCAACGTTTCCAATCTTATCTTTATACGCTTTTACAATTCCTTTATTCGAATAATAACCGTTTTCTCCATCCCAATTCATCTTGTTTTGAAGGAAATTAAAAATGATATTTAATTTCTGGTTTTGAGATTCAGCATTTATTATTAATTGTTTTACATCTTCAGCTAAAAAATCTTTTTCTTCAAGTTCTTTGCCAAAACTTTCGCTTATAAAAATCAATTTTACTATTGCCTCCCAAGGATTTTTATAGTCTTCATAGGTTACATTTGGAAACCTTTTTCCTTCTAATTCGTTGTGTATAGAACTTAAGTAATTGTTTATGTTATCGACATACTTTTCTTCATGAAGTGCAGGAATATTGAAGGCTGTGTAAGTTGTATTAATTATTTTAAAAATTTCCGGATATATTTCTTTGCTTTCTGTTATATAGGATTTATTTTCGACTTTATTATATCCTATTAATAGTGTTTTGTAAATATAATATTCTGGAATTTCCGTTTTATATTCAGCATAATTAACCGGAATATCAAATTGGAAATCGAAATCCGGAAGGCGGATTAACATCTCTCTTTTTAAAATATATTTGAACTCTATTATGGAACCCACTTTTACATTTGGCAACGTAATTACTGCCTCATTCCAGTATTTATTTTTTTTGGCTTTAAAATTACCTTCGTCCTTTAATTTTGTCTTAACGATGACGCCATTTTCAAGATTGTAAGTAATCGCATCCGAAAATTTAACTACATCATCGTTCAAACCATCGTAACCAACAAAATAAGCTACCTTTTGGTTCGCCCAGCTTAAGCCTTCTTTTTTATAAATTTTGATTTTAAATTCATAAACATTATTCGAAACAAAACCTGATGGATTATGAGTAAAAAAAGTTCTTCCTTTTTTAAATAGAATTGCAGAGGGTGCGGTTGTATCTTTTGGATTTGATTTTTCTTGTAATTCCGCAATAGTTACATTTCCTAATTCATGACTTTGAGCAATACTTTTAGTAAAACTCGAAACCATAAAAAATAAAACAACTACGAAACGTAATGGCATCTTTATATTCTTTTTAAAACTATTTTTTCAGATTCTTTAGCGATCATTCCTGCGTAATATTCTTTTAGCATTTCATATTTCTCTGCAGAAACAATTGCTTCGTTGATTTGATGCGAAACATTTAACTGAAGTGAATTTCCATTTGAAGCAATAGTAAACTTAAAACTTCCTAAATTATCTTCCATATTGTAAACCACTGGTGCAGGTAAAGTTTCAACCGCAAAACCTTCAGGAATCTGAATGGTGATATTGTATTTGTTTAAATTTGGGTAACTAAAATCTATCGGATATTCACGTACTTCCTGCTTAAAAGGATTTTTATCGTTTGTAAAAAACAACATCGGGTTCACATATATTTTACCGCCAATTACTTCACACAAATTATTTCCTGTAAACGAATATGATTCTATGGTTGGCTGTAAAATTTCATTTTCATTTTTTCTGGTATATTCGCTAATTTCAATTTTATTGTTTTCATTTTCGAGTTTTTCCAGATACTCTTCTTCCTTTAAACTATTCATTTTACGTCTGGTAACCATCGCATTATAATCCGTACATTGTCTTCTGGTTTTTCCTGTAATTTTTCCTTCCGCGTCAATACTATAATTCATAAAAACATTATCATTTGATACTGTGTCCGGCATTAAATCTATTTTGTCTGATGTACCGTCTTTTCTAATTAATCTTCCTGACCAGTTTAAATCTCTTAAAGGCAAAATGTTTGGTGTTGAATATGGATCACTCGCATCAAGTAAAATATATCCTTGTGGAGTTTCAACTGCAGCAATTACATAATTAAAAGCATTTCTGTTTGGGTATAAAGCGATGCCGTTCGCACGCGTACTTACTAAAACCGGATTTGCTGTTAAACCAGAATAACGCAACATAGCAGTAAGCATTAAATTAATGTCGGCAATATTTCCTGATTTTTCTTTGTATGCTTTTTTAACTCCGCTATCACAGCTATATCCATAATAACCATTCCATTTCACATTGGCTTTTACATGATTAAAAATGTCCCATATTTTTTCTTCCAAAGTATTTTTTCCTGCAAGCAACACTTTTAAATCATCTTCAAAATAACCTGTTTTATTTAGTTCAGGACCAAAATCATCATATTCGTAAATTGTCGTTACAACCGAATTCCAGTCTGTAGCAAACTCTTTCATAGGAGAATTGGGAAATTTCATCAATGATAACTCATGTGAAACTGATGCGGTATAATTATAAATACTATTTACATAATCCTCTTCTTTCATTGCAGGCAAATCAACCGCTTTGTATGTAGTTTGATTTTCAATATAATCTAAATCTGCTGTAAAATTATTCGGTTTGGATAGTCCAACGCGCTGCTCTTTATTGGTAAAAGTAAAAGATTTAGGATTTTTCTGCGTCGTTATTTTAGGATAAACATATCCTTTTTGTCTTGAATTAAAAACATAATATTCCGGTATGAAAGTGGAGAATTCAGAATAATTTACCGGAATAGAGGTTTGAAAATCCCATTCTCTAATGATTTTTTCACTAGGACATTTAATCGTATATCTAAATTCTATTACAGATCCTTCTTTAACATTAGGCATTGTAATCTTTTTTTGACCCTTGATTTTATTCAATATTTCGTCAAAAATACCGTCACTTTTTAGCTTTGTTTTTTCGATTTTGCCATTCACCAAATTATAGGTAAACGCATCTGTAAAAAAAACATTTTCCTTTAAGTAAGTTGCATTATAATACCATACTTTTTGATTAGCCCAATCGTAACCTTCTTTTTTATAAATCTTAATTCTGGTTTCAACATCTGTTAAGGTAATAAATCCGTCTTTCTGATCATATTCAATTCTAGATTCTCCTTTTTTATAAAGTATGGCAGCAACTGCTGATGAATCTTTTGGATGCACTTTTTGCTGAAGCTCAGCAATACTAACCTTTCCCAGTTCAAATTTTTGAGCCTTCCCTGAAATATAAAAAAATAGAAAAATAACTATTACTAAACTTCTAAATTTCATACTTATATTCTTTTTAAAACTATTTTTTCAGTTTCTTTAGCTACCATTCCTTTATAATATTCTTTTAGCATTTCGTATTTTTCAGTAGAAACTATCGCTTCATTAATTTGGTGCAAAATATTTACCTGAAGTATATTACCACTTGCCGCAATATTAAATTTAAAACTCCCTAAATTGTCTTCCATATTGTAAGCTACTGGCGCTGGTAGGGTTTCAACCATGAATCCTTCCGGAATTTGAATCGTAATATTGTATTTGTCTACATACGGATAACTAAAATCTACCGGATATTCACGCGTTTCCTGTTTAAAAGGATTTTTATCGTTTGTAAAAAACAACATTGGATTTACATATATTTTACCTCCAATTACTTCGCATAAATTATTTCCGGTAAAAGAATAAGTTTCCATAGTTGGCAATAAAACATCTTTTTCATTTGCTCTTGTGTACTCGCTAATCTCGATTTTATTGTTTTCATTTTCGAGTTTTTCTAAGTATGCATCCTCTTTTACACCATCAATATTATCTCTTGTAATCATCGCGTTATAATCTGTGCATTGTCTTCTGGTTTTTCCCGTAATTTTTCCTTCCGGATCAATACTATAATTCATAAAAACGGCATCAGTAGATGGTTTGGCCGGCATTAAATCTATTTCTTGCGATGTACCGTCTTTTCTAATTAATCTTCCTGACCAGTTTAAAACTCTTAAAGGCAGGATATTTGGTGTTGAAAATTTTTCAGTTGCATCAAGCAAAATATTTCCGTTTGGAGTTTCAACTGCAGCAATTACATAATTAAAAGCATTTCTGTTTGGGAATAAAGCGATTCCGTTAGCGCGCGTGCTTACCAAAACCGGATTTGCTGTTAAACCGGAATAACGTAACATGGCTGTCAGCATCAAATTGATATCGGCAACATTTCCTGTTTTTTCTTTATATGCTTTTCTAACTCCGGCATCACAGCTATATCCCATATAGTCATTCCACTTTACGTTAGCTTTTACATGATTAAAAATCGCCCATATTTTTTCTTCAGGAGTATTTTTTCCTGTAAGCAATACTTTTAAATCATCTTCAAAATAACCTGTTTTATTTAATTCTGGTCCAAAATCATCATATTCATAAATTGTTCTAACAACTGAATTCCAATCTGTTGAATATTCTTTCATTGCAGAACTTGGAAATTTCGTCAAAGACAATTCATATTGAACACTTGAAGTATAATTATCAATATTATTTACGAATGCCTCATCTTTCATAGCCGGAAAATCTACCGCTTTGTAAGTAGTTTGGTTCTCCAGATAATCTAATTTACTAGTTGAATAAGTAGTAGTCGAAACATTTCCATTAGATCTTTCCTTATCTGTAAAAGTTATGGATTTTGGATTTTTTTGAGTAATCATTTTAGGAAAAACATACCCTTTTTGTCTTGAATTAAAAACATAATATTCCGGTATAAAAGTGGAGAATTCAGAATAATTTACCGGAATAGAGGTTTGAAAATCCCACTCTCTAATGATTCTGTCACTCGGACATTTAATCGTATATCTAAATTCTATTACAGATCCTTCTTTAACATTAGGCATTGTAATCTTTTTTTGCCCTCGGTATTTATTAAGAACTTCATCAAAAATACCATCACTTTTTAGCTTTGTTTTTTCGATTTTACCATTCACCAAATTATAGGTAACGGCGTCTGTAAAAAAAACACGTTCTTTTAGATTAGTCTGATTGTAATACCATACTTTTTGATTTGCCCAATCGTAACCTTCTTTTTTATAAATCTTGATTCTGGTTTCAACATCCGTTAAGGTAACAAATCCATCAGTCTGATCGTATTCAATTCTGGTTTCTCCTCTTTTGTATAAAACCGCAGCAACCGCAGCAGAATCTTTTGGATGCACTTTTTGTTCTAATTCGGCGATGGATACTTTTCCTAATTTAAACTCCTGCGCTGTTACATTTGAGATAAATAACAGTAGAATTGACAGGCTAAAAAGTTTAATTAATTTCATTGGGTATTAGTTCTTGGTTAGTATAATTTTGGCATTATCGTTTCTTGACACTTGCTCCATAAAAAGGCGGTATTCATCATATTCTTTGTTAGAATATTTTCCTTTATTTAAAAACATGGTGCGTTTGTAAGTCAGTTTATTGTTTTCTTTTTTGATGATTTCGGTTTTGTATTCGCCAAATTTTCCTTTTAATTCAAAGTTCGAAGGCAAAAATTCAATGGTAAAACCTGAAGGCAAATTAATTTCGATTTCATCTGAATCTAAATAACCACGCTGAATCTGAAATGGGTTTTTTCTATTTCTGATGCGCTTTACACTTCCGGTATTTTGATTGAAAGCATCAATTGGAAAAATCATTTTATTAGCTGAAATCGCTCCGTAATTAATCGCACTTAATTGAACATCTTCCGTAAAACGAATATTTTCTTTATCGTTTGTAAAAGTTATTTTTCCGAGTTTCAAATTATTGATATTATCCCAGTATTCTTTATAATGTGCTTCTTTTTCGGTTGGCTGCAAAGATTCTATTTGTGATTTTCTATTATACTGAGAACCTTCTGAAATAATAGATACTGAGCCTGAAAAATTTCCTTTTTCATCGATAGTGTAAACGCCTTTATCGTTTTGAGTATTTCCTTTATCAGCATAAATAGTCGTTCTAACAATTACACCACCTTCCGGTTTAACGACTAAAACATCTCTATCGTCTGTAAAAGTTCCCTGATATCCAAAAGGATCATCCTGACTTGTACATTCTAAAAAAGTATATTTTTCTCCATTTGGAATTGCCAATATCATATGATTTCCCTGCATCGAAACAAAATCAGACTGAATATTTGATTTGTAGCGATCTCCATATAAAATAGTATTATAAGAAGGAACATCGACTGCCTGTAAAAGTGCTTTGGTATAATTAGACAATGCTTTACAATCCCCATATCCCAAACGGTCTACATCGGCGGCAAGCATAGGTTTCCAGCCACCAATACCAACTGCAATATTTACATATCTCGATTTTTTCTGAACATAATCATAAATGATTTTTGCTTTTTTAACAGGATCTTTTTCATCGCCAACCAATGCTTTTATTTTGGCTTTGGTTTCTTCGGGCAAAACCGTAGTTCCACTAAGAATTTTTTCGCTGTACCATTTTCCAAATGCTTCCCATGTAGTAGCCGTTCCATCTACACCTTCAAGATGAAAGTGTTCTAAACCCATCATAACTTTAGGAAAAAGATCATCTGTAGAAGGACTGTAATCTTCTGATTTTCTGGCGAAAATATTTACCGCAACATAACTCAGTTTTGTATCGCTGTCAATAGTTTTTTTAATATTGAAATCGGAGAAATAAAACTCTTTCTTTTTAAATCCCAGATCATTTGGATAAGATACATTTAAGACACATTTTTCTATACTTACATTATAATCACCCAAAAAATACCATCGCGGTATAAAAGCTGTATTCGAAGTTTCAACTTCACTATTATAAACAATCGTAAAAGGATATGAAATTGGTGTATAATCTAAAAACATTATACGGCTATCAGAAAAGAGCGTACTTCCGCTTACGGCACTTTGATCTTTAAAATCTTTTCGTTTGATTTTTTTGATTTCGTTGCCAAATGCGTCATAAACAATGGCCTCAATACTTTTTATTCCGCTTGATTTATCATAATGCTGATACGCATTAATATGCTCCAGTCCTTTTTCATTAAAAACTGTTACAATACGCTGCGATTTCAAGGTCATACTTCGCTGCGAAGCAATGGTAATATCCATTTGATCCAAACGAACTACAGCATTGGCATTTTCTTTAAGACTATCAGAAATTGTGGTTACAGGATATTCGCTCTTTTGAGCAGAAGAAATTAGGGTAAAAAGGAAAAAAAATAACGGGAAAAAAAGCTTTTTCATCAATAAGTAATTTCGCCAAATATATATTATTTTTAGAAATCCTTAACATTTGTTTATTAATATTTATTCCCGATTTTTACTGTCTATTAAAATAGTTACGGGTCCGTCGTTTAACAGACTGACTTTCATATCAGCGCCAAAAATTCCGGTTTGTATTTTTTTATTAAAGTCTCTTTCTAAAGATGTAACAAAATTCTCATACATCGGAATTGCGAACTCTGGTTTTGAAGCTTTTATATACGAAGGACGGTTTCCTTTTTTGGTAGAAGCATGAAGTGTAAATTGGCTTACAACTATAATATCGCCATCGATATCCTGAACCGAGCAGTTCATGACATCGTTTTCATCATCAAAAATTCTCATTTTAATAATTTTTCCAACCAGCCAGTCAATGTCTTCCTGAGTATCTGCATCTTCAATTCCCACTAAAATCAATAATCCTTTTTGAATATTGGCAACAATTTTAGATTCTACAGTTACGGATGCTTGTGAAACTCTTTGAAGAACAACTTTCATATTAATTGTAAATTGTGAATGGTTAATTATAAATATATTATGAAGTAAAGTTTGTGTGAAGTGAAATTAAGTAATAATTAAAAATAGAAATAAGACATACATTCATCTTAATCAATAATTAACCATTCCCAATTACTTTCTAAGTTCATCACTTGCTTTTCGATCTTCGTCATAAGAATCTGTACGATAATTTTCGTCATCGCCTTCTAAGATTTTTAAATAACTATTGTAACGCGACCAGGCGATCTCGTCTTTCTCTAAAGCTGCTTTTATCGCACAATGCGGTTCTTCTTTATGTAAACAATTGTTAAACTTGCATTGATCTTTTAATTTGAAAAATTCCGGAAAGTATCCGCTGATTTCCGAAGGTTCCATATCTACAATTCCAAACCCTTTAATTCCAGGCGTATCGATAATTTTTGCATCAAAAGATAAATCATACATTTCGGCAAAAGTCGTCGTGTGCTGACCTTGTTTACTGGCCTCAGAAATGGTTTTGGTTTTAAGATGCAAAGAAGGTTCCATCGCATTTACCAAAGTCGATTTTCCAACACCTGAATGTCCGGAGAACATGCTCACTTTACCAATCATCATTTCTTTTAATTCATCGATACCTTTCATTTCGGTCGAAGAAACACGCAGGCATTTGTAACCAATTTGCTGATACACATATTGCATATATAATTGATCGTCAAGCGTAGTTTCATCAAAAGTATCTATTTTATTAAAAACTAAAATGGTTTCAATATTATAAGCTTCGGCAGTTACCAAAAAGCGATCAATAAAGTTAAAGGTTGTTGGTGGATTATTAATCGTAATCAACAAAAATACACGATCAATATTAGACGCAATAATATGCATTTGATGCGATAGATTAACCGATTTACGAACGATATAATTTTTTCTTTCGTGAATATGGTGAATCGTTCCCGTTACAGCATCCGAAGTTTCTTCGAGTTCATAATCGACAATATCGCCTACAGCAATAGGATTGGTACTTTTTATACCTTTCATCCTAAACTTCCCTTTCATACGGCATTCTATAAAATCGCCTTGTTCCGATTTTACGGTGTACCAACTTCCTGTAGATTTATATACGAGTCCTGTCATTCTTTAATTTTAAATTGTTGTCCCGAAACTTCGGGATTAGATTTCAGATTTGAAAACTAAATCTTTGCAAAGATAAATGAATAATTTTAAACATAGCCCAAGGTTTCAACCTCGGGGATGATTATAAATTGCGTACCCGCGGTTGAAACCGTGGGGTATATAATATAAAACAAAAAATCCCCAAATCTTCTTTTAGAAGAAATGGAGATTTTGTTTGATATATACATAAATGACATAACAAAAGTTAATAGCAAAGTTTAGAAAAGACTTAAATTAACTTATATCACTTATATGGTTTTAAAAATATTATGCGTTGAATATTTTTTCCTGGTGACCAATACTTTCTTGGTGGATTGCTTTGAACATTCTTAAAACAAATTCTTCAGTAAGACCTTTTTTCTCACCTTCCAAAATCATTTTACCTAAGATTTCATTCCAACGATTGTTTTGAAGAATCGCTACGTTTGCATCTTTTTTCACCTGACCAATTTCGTCAGCTACTTTCATACGTTTCCCTAACAACTCTAATAAGTTAGCATCAAGAACGTCGATGTTAGCTCTAAGTTTTGTCATTTTTTGCGTATACTGATCTGTAGTATCATCTGTTTTTCTAATCGTCAAATCTTTAATGATTTGTTTCAAAGCGTCTGGAGTAACTTGTTGCGCAGCATCAGACCAGGCATTGTCCGGATCGTAGTGCGTTTCGATAATCATACCATCGTAATTCAAATCTAAAGCTTCTTGCGTTACTTCAAAAATCATTTTACGATCTCCGGTAATGTGAGATGGATCGATGATTAAAGGTAAATCAGGAAATTTATTTTGTAATTCGATAGCAATCTGCCATTCCGGGATATTTCTGTATTTTGTTTTTTCGTAAGTCGAGAAACCTCTGTGAATCACTCCTAATTTCTCGATTCCAGCCATATGTAAACGTTCCACACCACCTAACCATAAAGCTAAATCAGGGTTTACAGGGTTTTTAACCAAAACGATTTTATCAGTTCCTTTCAAAGTATCAGCAATTTCCTGAACTGCAAAAGGGTTTGCAGTTGTACGCGCACCAACCCATAAAACGTCGATATCATGTTCTAAAGCCAGTTTACAATGCGCTGCAGTTGCTACTTCAGTTCCCATTAATAAACCAGTTTCTTTTTTAGCTTTTTGTAACCATTTTAAACCAATTTCTCCAACACCTTCAAATCCTCCCGGACGCGTTCTTGGTTTCCAGATTCCTGCTCTGAATACACTAACTTTTGAATCTTTCAATTCATGCGCAATTTTCAATACCTGATCTTCTGTTTCTGCACTACATGGTCCTGCTATCACAAGTGGGTGATTTAAATTGAAATCATCTAACCACTTTCTCATTTGTTTGTTATTTTCCATCTTAATTTTTAGTTTATTTTTATTTTTTAATAGTTAATCCGTTTAATATCTCTTTAATTTTATTGGTGCTTTCCATTTCATCAAAAATGGCATTGTAATTTTCTTCTTTTAACAAATCCCTAAACCGACTCAGATTCGAAATGTATTCTTCAAGTGTTTCAATAACGTGTTCTTTGTTTTGCTTAAAAATTGGCGTCCACATTGCGGGCGAACTTTTTGCTAAACGAACGGTACTTTCAAATCCACTTCCCGCCATATCAAAAATATCCTGTTCGTCTTTTTCCTTGTTCATTACCGTTTTTCCGAGCATAAACGAACTAATGTGCGACAAATGCGAAACGTAAGCAATGTGTTTATCGTGCGAAGTTGGGTCCATATATCGAATCCTCATTCCTATTTCGCTAAAAAGCTGCAAAGCCTTTTCCTGCAATTTAAAAGTGGTTTTTTCCACCTCACAAATGATGTTTGTCTTTCCTTTAAACAAACCTCTTATCGCTGCCGAAGGTCCGGAGAACTCCGTTCCCGCAATTGGATGCGTAGCAATAAAATTTCTTCTTTTTGGGTGACTGGCAACAGCATCACAAATTGGTTTTTTAGTCGAACCCACTTCAAAAACAATTGTTTTATCTCCAACTAAATCCAATACTTTCGGCAAAACCACCAGCGCCACATCCACAGGAACCGAAACAATTACAAAATCAGCATCTCCCAATTCTTCAAAACTTCCTGCCTGATCGATAACGCCTAAATCAAGTGCTTCCTGCAAGTGTTTTTCGTTATTATCTATTCCAAAAATAGTGGCATCAGGATGATGAGCTTTGATGTCCAGCACCATAGAACCGCCTATTAACCCTATTCCTATTACGTATACTTTCATATTTATTTTTATTTGAAGCTATTTCCTGCTATCCGCTATATCTTTTGTGGTGAACCCCACCACAAAAGGATGCCGCTTCTATCAGGGCTAGGGCTTCTCGTTTTTTCAAGACCTTTAGTTTTAATTTAACCTTTCTGTCACCCTGAGCGATCCCGAGGCTTCGGGAGAAGGTCGCTCCAATTGGAACGTGGGCTTCGACTTCGCTCAGCCTGACAATCTGGACAAAAATCTTGATTCTTGATTCTAAAATCTTAATACTTAAAATCGATCTATCGCCTCTTGTACTTTTTCCTCTTTCACACACAACGAGAATCTGATATATCCTTCACCATTGCTCCCGAAGATTGTTCCCGGTGTGATAAAAATGTGTTTCTCGTATAATATTTCGTCAATGAACTTCTCTGCTGATTCGATTCCTTGCGGAAGTTTTGCCCAGACAAAAAGCCCAACTCCTTCTTTATAAACTTTGCAGCCTAATTTTTCTGCCAGTTTTTCTGTTAATTCTCTACGGCGTCTGTAAATTTTGTTTTGATCTTCGAACCAAGACTTGTCACAATTCAAAGCTGCAACTGCTCCTTTTTGAATTCCGTAGAACATTCCACTGTCCATATTGCTTTTTACTTTTAGGACTGCATCGATAATTTCAGGATTTCCTAAAACCATTCCCACTCTCCAGCCGGCCATATTGAAAGTTTTACTTAATGAATTCAATTCCAGCGCCACATCTTTTGCGCCTTCAACCTGCAATAAACTCATCGGATTATCATTCAAAACAAAACTATACGGATTATCATTCACCAATAATATGTTGTGTTTATTAGCAAAAGCAACCAATTTTTCAAATAACGCTAAACTTCCTCTCGCTCCTGTTGGCATGTGCGGATATCCCAGCCACATGATTTTTACTTTAGAAAGATCTAATTTTTCCAAAGCTTCAAAATCCGGTTCCCAGGCATTTGATTCTTTCAGATCATAATAAACCGGAACTGCTCCAACCAAATTAGTTACCGAAGTATAAGTCGGGTAACCTGGATTCGGAATCAAAACGTGATCGCCTTCATTTAAAAAAGCTAACGAAATATGCATGATTCCTTCTTTCGAACCCATCAAAGGCAAAATCTCATTATTCGGATTTAACGCAACACCAAATTGATTCTGATAAAAATCTGCCATCCCTTTTCTCAATTCCGGTAATCCCTGATAGCTCTGATAACCATGCCCGTTTTCATCCAGAATTGCTGCGGCAACCGCTTCAATTACTGCTTTCGACGGACTCAAATCAGGGCTTCCAATTCCCATATTGATGATAGATTTTCCTTCAGACTGCAGTTGACGAACTTCTCTCAATTTTGAGGAGAAGTAATATTCTTCAACTGTATCTAATCTTTTTGCTGTTGTAATCATTTTTCTTGCTTTACGCTTTAAGCTGTAAGCTTTAGGCTTTTATTTTTAACTTTCGACTTTCAAACTTTAAGACTGACTCAAAGGTTTTGTATTTTTATATTCTCCCAACACTTTAAAATATTCTGCCATTATATTTAGTACGGATTTTGCTTTTGCAAAATCTTCATATTTCTCAAACGTCACATCTACGAAAAAAGAATATTTCCAAGGCGTTTCAATTTTTGGAAGCGACTGAATTTTCGTTAAATTCAATTTGCAATCGCTCATTACATTTAGAACTGCTGCTAAACTTCCTCTTTTATGATCTAATTCAAATTTGATGGATGCTCTGTTGATTTCGCTCTCCGGTAAAAATGAATTCTGCTTTTTGATGATTACAAAACGAGTCATATTGTTTTTGATCGTTTGAATTTCCGGAGCGATGATGTCTAAATCATACATTTCAGAAGCCGTTTTACTTGCAATTGCAGCGATTCCGGTTAACTGTTTTTCCTGAATTCTTCTGGCGGTTTCAGCTGTATCTTTATCTTCAACTAATTTAATGTTTGGATATTGTTTTAAGAAATCCATACATTGCAAAATCGCCATTGGGTGTGAATGAACTTCTTTTATGTCTTCAATTTTCTGACCTTTTAAAGTCATTAAATTTTGACTAATATTTAAATAATGCTCTCCAATAATGTGCAAATTATTCTTGTCAATCAAAGCATAATTCGGAATAATTGGCCCTGCAATCGAATTTTCAATCGCCATAACTGCCTGATCTGATTTTCCTGAAAGCAGACTGTCAATTAATTCTTCAAAAGACAAACATTCATCAATTTCCACATTTTCAGAGAAATACTCTTTCACAACCTGATGATGAAACGAACCTTTTATACCTTGTATTGCAATTTTAGTTGTCATATATTCAAAAAAAAATCCTGATTTTCATCAGGATTGTATATTAGTTTTATTTGTCTTTTTAATTTTCTCAAATAACCATAGCACAATCCTTACTTCTACTAAAGAAGAAATAAAAAGAGTTGCTAAAATAAAAACGGTTAGTTGACATTTCGTTTGTGTTTTTCAATAAATTCTTTGCGAATGTATAAATTATTTTTACTGCACCAAAAAAAATATTGCATTTTATGAAACAAAAAGGGATTTCTTAACAAATTTATGATGTTTTGTATGATTATATAAAAATATCGGCTTAAAATGAGATATTTACAATTGGGTTTTTCTAAGATGCTAAGGTTTTGAGTTGCTGAGATGCTAAGATTTTATTTATAAGTTCAATCTCTTTGACCAATTTTTAGGAGAACGAGAGGTATGGAATACGCCTATAACAACAATTTCATCTTTCCCAAATCGATAATGAATCCCATAAGGAAATCTTGAAATAAACCTAATTTTAATATTTTTATATTTCTTTTGAAAAGCATCCGGATTTCTTGAAATTTCATCAAGCCCCGCTTCCAGACAAAGCTCAAAATCATAAGAAAGCCCTATTCTTTGCTCTTCGTACCAGAGAACAACATCTTCAACATCAAATAACGCTTCTTTAACAAACCTAATTCTATGCATTATCTAATCGATCTTAAATGAGCCTTAACCTCATCCCAAGTATATAGTTCCGTTTTCCCCTCTTCTAAATTTTGAATACGAATATCTAATTCTCTCTTCACATTCTCAGAAACTTCTAAATTCTCTTTAGAAACACTATCCCATAGTTGTTCAGCCAAAATAATTTTTTCAGCATTACTATATTTAGATAAATTTTTGATTTCCATATTTTCAGTATTACTATATTATCAATGTTACAAATTTAATCAAAATTACGATGCATTGGGTTTAATAAAAACGCGCATTTTTTTCGCCACGAATTCACGAATTTTAGTTTTATGTACAGTATAATTCGTGAATTCGTGGCTATTTCTCAATTCTTAAAACAATCCAGAGACCGGCTGATTCTTTATTCCAATTTTAGAATAATCGAAATTCATTTTTTGCTGTAACAAAGAAGCATACACACTTCTGAAATCAATTTCATATTTTAAATCACCATTATCTAAATCAGCTAAGTTTGGATTATTCCCTAAAATGGTTCCTTTATTATTTCCTCCAATAATAAACATTGGCGCTGCAGTTCCGTGATCTGTCCCGTTTCCGTTGTCTTTAACACGTCTTCCAAATTCAGAAAAAACAACAACCGTTACATTTTGAAGCAGTTGAACCTGTTTTAAATCCTGATAAAAACTATACAGGGCGTCATTCAAATCTGTTAATCTCTTTTCGTGAATCGCAAGTTGATTATCATGAGTATCAAATCCGCCAAGAGATGTATAATATACTTTCGAATTCAAATTTCCTTTGATCAATCGGCCAATCCACTCCAGATTTTTAGACAATTCTGTTTTAGGATAACTGATTTCTGATTTTGATTTTGCCAAAGCTTTCTGAATTTCATCAGATACTTCTGTAACCGAATTGGCAATTTTTCGAACAAAATCCAATTGTGGATTATCTGATAAGGTTACATTTTCTTCTTTATCTGATTTTACCTTAAACCGATTTGGGTCTTTTACGGTGATAAAATTAGGTTCCAATCCTTTTAAAGCCAGATTATCGATAGAATCTAAGTTAATTCCTGCCGTTGCCTGATGTCCGTTGCATTGCAAATCTAAATATCTTCCCAGCCAACCTTCATTGATATACTTATTAGAATCTGTTGCGGTTTGCCAAATTTCCTGGCTTCGAAAATGTGACCGAATAGGTTCGGGATATCCCACATTCTGAATTACGGTTAAATCTCCGTTTTGCTGCATTTGAGCAAAATCTTTTAATGACGGATGAAATGCCATTCCTTTGTTTTTCCCAATAACGGCATCTTTACTCAAAGCTATTTTAGTTCTCAAATCATAATATAACGGATTATCGTACGGAATAAAAGTATTCAATCCGTCGTTTCCGCCGTTTAATTGTATAAACACAACACACTGATCACCGATTACCAAATTATTTTGCGAACCAAAAGCATGTAAAAAATCAGGAAGCACCAGCATTCCGCCTGTAAAAGTTCCTGTAAGCGTTAGAAAATTCCTTCTGTTCATAGCTGTAGCTTTCTAAATTAATTGATATTCGGGTAGTTTTGTAATGTAGTTAAAGAGCCTTATTACTGCGAAATTGGCATGTTCCTCTTTTGGGTCAAAATCATATTTCAGTAAATTCTCCATGTCTTTTTGCATTGAGTCATTTATTTTGAATAATAATCGGTTAGACAATTCCGCAATTACCGTTTTGTTGTTTCCGTTAGAATCGAAATCAATTTTTACATCTATTTTTTCAAACTCTACTTTTGGTTTTTCACCACCATCACCTATTGAATTAAGAATTTTTCTGGTGATCCTTCTTCCGCTGCAAAGCAAATCTGATGTATTGTTGCGTTGTAAATAGATCTGCGAAGTCAACCATGAATTTCCGCCGTCCCAGCCTTTTACATTTACCTGATTGTACAAATCCATTCCTTGCTGCCTAAGAAATAACACGATTAAACCGCTATCAAAATCCTTGATTTCTAATTCTTCTATTAACTGCAAAATATAAACGAGCGGATCTTTGATTTTTGTTCCTGAATTCTCTTTGGCATATTCTTCCATGAAAATCTTTGTTAACAAGGGCTCTATTTCAAACTTTACTTTTCTAAAATAATCTCCATAATAGGTCACTAAATCTTCTGACGGATTATCATAAATAAACCATTCCAGAATTTTTCGGGTTATTAAATACGGAATGTTCTTTTGTTCGAAAATAATATCAATCAGATCATCTGCTTTCCAGTTTCCGGTTTTGCCGAAATACGTTTTATCGCTATTATCTTCAATGTTTTTTCTACAAACTGCGCCGTCATTTCCGTAATTTAATCCTGCCAAAGCTCTTGCGCCGTTTTTGATATCACTTTCAGAGTAATTCCCAATCCCGATCGTGAATAATTCCAGCAACTCACGACTTAAGTTTTCGTTGTATTTGTCTTTTTTATTGTCAACATTGTCCAAGTATTTTACCATTGCATTCGACTTCACAATTTGCCTGGTTAATTCCTTGAAATTACCAAAAGCATTTTCGCGCAAAATCATGTTGTGCTGATAAATCCAATAATTGACTTTTACTTTTTGGGAAGTCGAAACGAAGTGATTGTGCCAAAAACAAACCATATTCTCACGTAACGGAAATTCGTCGTTCCGCATTTTATCTACCCACCACTTTCTTAAGTCAAGGCCTGAATAGATTTCTTTTTTCAGAATCTTCTTTTTAGCTTCTGAATCAGCATTTTTTATGGATTCGCGAAATTCTTTAAGCTCAGAAAGTGTTTTGGGATCGTCTTCTAAAAAAGCAGGAAGTTGTTTGTCAAACGTAGATTTATAGGAATGTTTTAGAAATTTTTCTAATCCCAGTTTTTCGATTTTATCGGCTTCTTTACCTGAAAAACCCAATCGTAACGACCAAACATTGCTTTTTTTCATAACGCAGGAATTTGTTTAGCAATAAGACTCGACTTTCTCTTAAAGGTTTAATTTAAGAAAGGGTCTGAGGTTCTTAGATGCTAAGGTGCTGAGTTTTAAAATCTTTGGTACTAATTAAAACGGGGATTTTCTGGGGATATTGCAATGAATTATAGATAAAATTCTATTTTTTGTTTTCTAAATTTTCCTTATAACTTTTCGATTTTTCCCTTATTAATTTAGAAGAAAAAGGAATTCCTGAGTTTAATCTTTGTTCCTTTGACAAACAATCTTTACTCTCATTTTTATGTCTATACTTCTTCGGCAACTCCTCTAAACTTGCTTTAGTGAGCTTCCATCCATATTTATTTAAAACTAAAAATAGTTGTCTATTGATATAAAAGTCAAGCTCATCAGAATATTTATATAAATTGGCATAGATAAATGAAGATATCCAGCCATCATGAATATTAATTATTTTTTTTAAGAGTGAAAAAACGTTATAACTGATCTTGCCGTTACAAACATCTCTAATTTTAGATTTTAACCTTTCAAAATTAGCCAAAGACGGATAGATTTCTATTCCATCAAAAGTTACTGAAAGAAAAGTCAAATAATCCACATCAATCTTTAGAATTTTAGTTTTTTCTCCCTCTTCTAAACTATGAATATCTAATTTTAATTCTTTTAAAATTTCACAACAATCTACATAAGCTTTCTCACATTCTTCCTTAGTTTTACAGAGAATTACAAAATCATCTGCATAACGGACTAATTTATAATCTCTTTCAATAAGAAATTGATCAAAAGGTGAAAGAAATATATTAGAAAATAATGGAGATAAAGGATTTCCTTGTGGAATACCCTTATCTACATCTTTGAAATTGGATCTTTTTTCATCATCAAAATCTTCCAAACCTTTTAATTCCTGATTTAACGCTTTCTCTAATAATTTATTAATAGAATCATCTTGGAGTTTTGGATAAATAAAGCTATTCAACAAATCTTCCTTATTAACCGTACCAAAAAAATTTATTAAATCTGCTTCTAGAGAATATATGTAACCATTTTTATAATGTTCAATGATTTTAAAAATAGCATCTTTTGTTCCAAGTCCTTTTTGATAAGCAAAACTAAAACCATTGCTTTTTTCAATGACACTTTTAAATACATCTTCAAGTTCAATTGCAATAGATTTTAATACAACCCTATCTGAAACTTCAGGAATTTGTAATGGGCGAAATTTCCCATTATTTTTTGGAATTAAAACAGCCCTATTCGGCGAAAAAAAGTATCTGTTTTTTAATAAAAGAGATGATATAGAAGTAATTTTATCATCCTTGTTTTTTTCAAAATCTTCTATTGTTTCTCCCGAAATACCGCGAGAAGATTTATTAGTTTTATCTAAATTATCCCAGGCTTTTTTTAAAGATTCAATTGAAGATATTCTTTCTAATAATGTTTTTGACATCTTGTTTATTGATTGTAAAGACCCTTAGAATAACAGCTTGTTAGTATGACAGACTCCACAAAATAGACACAGAACCCTTTAATGAAATGAATAGCCAAACAACGAATGAAGTTCGAACTAACACTTTGGAAAGGTGTTCTTGGGCAATCCTGACGAAAGATTGAAGAGCCAATCTAAAGTCAAACGTTAACTTAAATTGAAATCTAAGCTTAAACTCCTGGACGTTAAAGACTGCATTTTTTTGGTTTGCTGGGTTTTCCCCAGTTCTGAATTCGATAGTATTTCCATAGTTTTCAAAATTAAGGTTTTTTCTGACACACATGACTTTTTTCGAAATCTTGCATGCTTTTTTAAAACTGCAGCATTCTGCCCGTCCGTCTCACTAAATAAATAGCTTGGTGCCAATGTTTCCATAGGTTTCTGTCTGTCATACACAGTGGCATCAAACGAGATAGACACAGAACCCTTTAATGAAATGAATAGCCAAACAACGAATGAAGTTCGAACTAACACTTTGGAAAGGTGTTCTTGGGCAATCCTGACGAAAGATTGAAGAGCCAATCTAAAGTCAACCAAATTAATTCAAAGAACTAAATTTTAAATTAGTCAGGTTTTTCTCTTAATAATTTAAAAGAAAAACCTAACTATATAATATAACAATTAACTCCCACACATTTCACAATCCTCAGGACCTGCAGCTTGCGCTTTCAAAAGCATTGCTTTATAATCCTCAATATTGATCTCTTCAGTTTCTGCAACTAAAGCTGGCGCTGTTTCTTCTTTTTTATCGTTGTTTAATGTGAATTTAATCGCATCAACGGCTGATTTTGTTCTTAAGTAATACATTCCTGTTTTTAAACCTGATTGCCAAGCATAGAAGTGCATTGACGTTAGTTTAGAATAGTTTGCATCTTGCATGAACAAGTTCAATGATTGAGATTGATCAATGAAATAACCTCTTTGACGTGACATATCGATAATATCTTTCATCGACATTTCCCATACTGTTTTGTACAATTCTTTAAGGTCTTGCGGAATCACATCAATATTTTGAACAGATCCGTTATGACGCATGATTTCTTGCTTCAAAGTTTCATTCCACAAACCTCTTTCTACTAAATCATGAAGCAAATGTTTGTTTACTACGATGAATTCTCCAGACAATACACGACGTGTGTAAATGTTTGATGTATATGGCTCAAAAGCTTCGTTGTTTCCTAAAATTTGTGAAGTCGAAGCAGTTGGCATTGGCGCAACCAATAATGAATTACGAACTCCGTGCTCCATTACTTCTTTTCTTAATGAAGCCCAGTCCCAACGACCAGATAATTCTTCATCTTTCATTCCCCACATATTGTATTGAAATTCTCCTTTAGACATTGGAGATCCTTCAAATGTAGAATATGGTCCTTCTTCTTTTGCCATTTCCATAGAAGCGGTTACAGCTGCAAAGTATAATGTTTCGAAAATTTCCTGGTTTAATGTTTTAGCTTCGTCGCTTGTAAATGGCAAACGCAACATAATAAAAGCATCTGCTAAACCTTGTACTCCTAAACCAACCGGACGGTGACGTAAGTTTGAGTTTTCTGCTTCTTTTACAGGGTAATAGTTTCTGTCGATTACTTTGTTTAAGTTACGAGTAACACGTTTTGTAACATTGTAAAGTGCTTCATGATCAAATTTTCCGTTTTCAATAAACATTGGCAACGAAATAGAAGCCAGGTTACAAACTGCAATTTCATCTTTAGATGTGTACTCCATAATCTCAGTACACAAGTTTGAAGAACGAATTGTTCCTAAATTCTTGTGGTTTGATTTACGGTTTGCTGCATCTTTATACAACATATAAGGTGTTCCGGTTTCGATTTGTGATTCAAGGATTTTCTCCCATAATTCACGCGCACGAATGGTTTTTCTACCTTTTCCTCTAAATTCATAATCAAGGTACATTGCTTCGAATTCTTCTCCGTAAACATCGTATAATCCCGGACATTCGTTAGGACACATTAAAGTCCATGATGCATCTTCCTGAACACGTTTCATGAATAAATCAGATGTCCACATCGCGAAGAATAAATCTCTTGCACGCATTTCTTCTTTTCCTGTATTTTTCTTTAAATCCAAAAATTCGAAGATATCAGCGTGCCAGGTTTCGATGTAAATCGCAAAACTTCCTTTACGTTTTCCACCACCCTGATCTACATAACGAGCCGTATCGTTGAACACTCTCAACATTGGCACGATTCCGTTTGAAGTTCCGTTTGTACCGCGGATGTAAGATCCTGTTGCACGAACGTTATGGATGGAAAGACCAATTCCTCCCGCTGATTGCGAGATTTTAGCCGTTTGTTTCAAAGTATCGTAAATACCATCAATACTATCATCCTGCATGGCCAAAAGGAAACAAGAAGACATTTGAGGTTTTGGAGTTCCGGCATTGAACAACGTTGGCGTTGCATGCGTAAAGAACTTTTTAGACATTAAGTCATAAGTTTCGATTACAGATTTTAAATCGTCTAAGTGAATCCCAACCGAAACACGCATCAACATATGTTGTGGTCTTTCGACGATTTTTCCGTTGATTTTCAGCAAATACGAACGCTCTAAAGTTTTAAATCCGAAGTAATCGTAATTAAAATCTCTTGTATAAATGATATGCGAATCAAGAAAAGCAGCGTTTTCCTGAATTACCTTAAACACTTCATCCGAAAGTAAAGGCGCATCTTGTCCGTTTCTTGGATTTACGTAGTTATACATATCTTTCATCGTTTCTGAGAAAGATTTTTTAGTATTTGAGTGTAGGTTTCGAAATCGCCACGTCGAGCTGCCAATTGCGCATAATCAGGATGTGCAATAGTCATAGAAGCCGCCGTTTCTGCTGCAAGATTATCAAGTTCAGATGTAGAAACTCCGTCATACAATCCTTCGATAACTCTCATGGCTACCTTAACAGGATCTACGAGTTCATTTAACCCGTAACACAATTTTTTGATTCTTTCTGTAATCTTATCAAACATTACGGGCTCTTTGTGGCCATCTCTTTTTACTACATACATAAGCTTACTATTTTTTGGTTTATTGAAAAAATGAAAGTCACTAGAAAACGAATTCCGGGACTTAAACATTGTGTGTTTTTAATTTATTTTTTGAGAATTACAGCATTCTCAATAGCTGCCCTATTCCAATCTGAAATCAGACCGAAAAAGCGTTGAAAATTATTGAATCTGCGATTTGGGAAACGAGATTCTAAAATGTTTTTGTTATAAAATTGTAATCTTAGTTCGTGCTCATTTGGGGTAAAACACTAAACTATTTTTGTTGTCTAAAAATCTGCATCAAATGAAATTTTCTGAGCATCGCTATCGGTATTCATCACACCTGATTTTTGATACTCGGCAACACGTTTTTCAAAGAAATTAGTTTTTCCCTGAAGAGAAATCATGTCCATGAAATCAAACGGATTCGCTGATCCATATACACGCTCGCAACCTAATTCTACTAATAATCTATCTGCAACAAATTCCAGATATTGCGTCATTAAAACAGCGTTCATACCAATTAAACTTACCGGAAGAGATTCTGTAACAAACTCTCTTTCTATATCTAAGGCATCAACAATGATTTCTTTAATTCTGTCTTTTGGAACTTTGTTAATCAAGTGATGATTGTGCAGGTGAACTGCAAAGTCACAATGTACACCTTCGTCACGAGAGATCAACTCGTTAGAGAAAGTTAAACCTGGCATTAATCCACGTTTTTTCAACCAATAAATAGAACAGAAAGCACCTGAAAAGAAAATCCCTTCAACAGCAGCAAACGCAATTAGTCTTTCAGCAAACGAATCAGACTCGATCCATTTTAAAGCCCAGTCTGCTTTTTTCTTAATTGCAGGAAAAACTTCCAAAGCATTGAATAATTCTGCTTTCTCCGCTTCATCTTTCACGTAAGTGTCAATTAATAAAGAATACGTTTCACTATGAATGTTTTCCATCATGATTTGGAAACCATAGAAAAACTTCGCTTCAGCGTATTGAACTTCGTTTACAAAGTTTTCAGCAAGGTTTTCATTTACGATTCCGTCAGAAGCAGCAAAGAATGCTAAAATGTGTTTAATGAAATATCTTTCGTCGTCACTAAGTTTATTATTCCAGTCTGTTAAATCCTGATGTAAATCAATTTCTTCAGCAGTCCAGAAACTAGCCTCCATTTTCTTATACCATTCCCAAATATCATGATGTTTGATAGGAAAAATAACGAAACGATTCTTATTTTCTTGTAATATTGGCTCCACTTGTGACATGCTGTTTTATTTAATTTTTGTGTTGAATTTTTTCTTATTCAGAACGATTACAAAGATTGTCATTTATAGCTAAAAATGAAAGCCAAACTTATTCACAATTCGACGTAGTTTTTAACAACGCTGTTAAAATGAGATATTTTTCAGACAATATTTAAATTGTTGTAAATGAGGTATTTAAAAACACCAAACCCGCCTTAGGTGCTGTAAAATATAGACTTTTTATTATAAAAAGCAAGAAATTTTTAATTGTTTTTAAAAGTTTTTTTTAGAGTTAAAACTTTATTTTTAGAGTTAAAATACATCCTCTGAAAAACGTATTTTATACAATTATTTTCTTAAGAATTTTTAAGTTCCTGAGCTACTTTTTCAAGTTCCAAATACCAATCTTCACCAAAGCGGCGAATCAAGGCTTCTTTTACAAATTTGTAAACCGGAACTTCTAATTCCTTACCTAAAGAACAGGCATCATCGCAAATATCCCACTTGTCATAATTAACCGCAGCGAACTCCGTAAAGTCTTTTACACGAATTGGATATAAATGACAAGAAACCGGTTTCTTCCAATCTATAATTCCTTGATTGTATGCTTGCTCGATTCCGCAAAGTGCCGTTTTCCCATCAAAAATAACGTAGGCACAATCTTTTTCGTCTATTAATGGTGTTTCAAGATCGCCATCGGTTCCTTTTACCCAGGTTCCTTGCGCTTCGATTGCCGCAATTCCTTCTTTACGTAAAAATGGTTTCACTTTTGGATAAATTTCTTCCATGATTTTGGTCTCCGCTTCGCTTAAAGGCGCACCGGCATCTCCGTCAACACAGCAAGCCCCTTTACAAGCTGACAAGTTGCACACAAATTCTTTTTCAAGAATATCCTCTGAAATAATGGTTTTGCCTAATTGAAACATGATAATAAAGTACTGAAATTTATAAAGTGCAAAGATAAGCAAAGAAAACAGATATATTTTTATTCTTTTCTTTCACGCAGATTTAGCAGATTTAAGCAGATGATATAAGGATTATTTTATTTTAGATTTAAAAACGCAAACTTAAAAGCATTTTGTATTAACAAATTAGCCAGTAAAATTCAAAATCTGCCCAAATCTGCCAAATCTGCGTGAAAAATTTTTACATGATCCAAAAAAAATCTTTTGAGTGACCTTAGAATTGGTAATCCAAATTACATTTTGTTACAAATATTGTTTTTATAACAACATAAACGTGTTTTTATAACAAAAATACACCGTACCAAAAAAACACCTACCTTTATGATCTACCTTTGCAAAAAATTTTAAACGCTTAAAATCAAAGTAATATGTTAGAAATCGACTTTAAAGAAATAATTACTGTTGGAATGGTGCTTTTTGCTGTAATTGATATTGTAGGTTCTATTCCGATTATTGTGAATTTAAGAGCAAAAGTAGGACACATCGAATCTGAAAAAGCTTCTATTGTTGCCGGAATGATTATGATTGTGTTTTTATTTGTTGGAGAAGGATTATTGAACCTTATTGGTATTGACGTTCATTCATTTGCCGTTGCAGGTTCGTTCGTATTATTTTTTCTTGCCTTAGAGATGATTTTGGGAATCAGAATCTATCGTGACGAAGAACCGGGATCAGCTTCTATCGTTCCGTTAGCATTTCCATTAATTGCGGGAGCGGGAACTATGACGACTTTACTTTCACTTCGATCTCAATTTCATACCATAAATATTATCATTGCGATTTTATTGAATATCATATTGGTTTATATCGTTTTGAAATCATCAAAAAAAATCGAAAATTTATTAGGAGAAAACGGACTTGGCGTGGTTCGCAAGACATTTGGAGTCATACTTTTAGCAATTGCTGTTAAATTATTTGCCGCTAATGTTAAAGGTTTGTTCGTCTAACATTTATTTTTATAAATTTACCCCCAATAAAATTTGAATTATAACGTTTGACCGTAATTTTTACAAACAAACATTAGATTATTATTTTAGAAACAAACAACCATTATGAAAATTTTCACTTCAATCTTAGTGCTTCTCGCATTAGCTTTAATTGTTTTTAATATTACGTTGCTAGACTTTAAAAATCCTTTTCAGGGAGATAGTGTAGTTGCTTTTATTGGAATTGCAGCTTCATTTTGCGCCGTTTTGATTCTTTTGATTTTTAGAATTTCAAAAAGAATTGAAGAAAAAACGAATGGCAGATAATATGTTTGACGTTTTAATTATTGGCGGAGGCGTTTCGGGCATGTCTTGTGCCCTCGTTTTAGGTTCTGCCAAAAACAAAGCTTTTGTAACCGATAAAAAAATCGGAATTTTTACACATCAAAAAAATTCTTCATTACAAGAAGCAATTTTCTACAATGCTTATGGCATTACGCCAGGTAAATTAGGTTCTGATTTACTTATAGAAAGTACGCAGGATTTAGCCATGTCTTATCCGCATATCACTCAGATTCCTAATGAAAAAGTGATTAAAATTGAAGGTACATTTCCTGAATTTACCGTAATCACAAACAAAAATGCATACCAAACAAAAAGTATCGTTATCGGAATTGGTTCTGCCGATACTTTTGATATCGAAGGTTTGATGCAATATATTGAACCGCATAAAAAAGCATTACCTGAAAAACAACGTATTCAGCTTAAAAATGAAGATCACAAAGTTGCCGACGGTATTTATGTTATTGGAACTTTAGCCGGCTGGAGAAGCCAACTGGCAATTGCTGCCGGAAGCGGCGCTGCTGTTGCCACAGATATTCTTACTTTATGGAATAACGGCGTACAAACTCACACTCACGATAGCATTCGATAAAAATTCACTATAAAATTATTAAACCATATAAGGTATATAAGTTCATGTAAATGCTTTGCGCATAATTAAATGAACTTATATACCTTATATGGTTTGCTTTTTACTTAAACCAAAAATTTCTTTGCTCGCTGTATAAGTCTTTAATCAAGCGTAACGCTTATATACTTATATAATTTATATGGTTTAATTTTTTACTTAACCGAAACGATTTCTTGTACTTTCATATGTTTTTCGTCATCGGTTTTCCAGATTTCTCCTTTTAACGAAACCTGATCGCCTATTTTCAATTGTTTGTAGTTTTGTGGACCGCCAACATTTACAATACTGATTGTGGCTAAATAAACTTCTTTTGCATCAGTAGAAATTGTAGCCGTATAACCGTCCTTTCCTGATTCTATCGCATCTACTTTTCCTGTAATTGTATTATTGCTATTGTTTTTCATAGATGTGCAGGAAATTACAAAAGCCATTAAAATTAATAACGCGCTTATTCTTTTTAGATTTTTCATATTTATATTTTAAATGGTAAAGTTCGCTTAGTTTCAAGCGTAATCTATTACATAATACTTTAAAAAATTATTATTATTTATTGGAGGGCCGCACAGCTTCCGGCAATTACTTTCAGGCTTTCGCCGAATTGTTTCCAAACCCTGATATAACGAAACGCACCAGCAAGAGGATTATTGTCGTAAGTTCCTTTAAGAGAAACCACAACACTTACAACAGCCGTATCATCGATTATGTTTATAATTTGATCCGAAGCTTCTAAAGCATCAATTTTCATTTTTCCGGAACGATACGAATTCAAATCAAACTCTTTGGTAATCGTTTGACCGTCTGGTAAATTAAAAAGCAAATCATCATGCAGAATACTTTCCAAAGCCGAAACATCAGCATTTTTTATTGCAGTTAACAATTCAATTTCAGCGTTTACAATTACTTCTATTTCCATCTGATAAGAATTTAAGAATTACTTTTTCGGATTCAAAATTGCTTTAATCATGGCGTCTTCTTTCAAAATAACATCATAATAATACAATTCGCCATACAATTGTCGGGCAAATTCTGCTACGATATAACGATTGACTAAAGCTTTGGTTTTATCTAGTTTTAAATCTAAGCCGGTTACTAAAATATAGCTTTTGAACTTTTTAAAATATTCATCAGAACTTTTCATTTTGGCCAAAAACTCATTAAAATGAAGTCCTGCAAAAGCACTTCGGTTTTTATCCAATTCTTCAAAAACAAAATGACCTACAATTCCGGTTTGAAGCAAATAAGCAACATTTTCGTTTCCGTGTTCGGCTTCAATTGGCACAAAAATATCCGGAACAATTCCGCCGCCGCCGTAAACAATTTTACCTTTTGGAGTTTTAAACTTTAACGAATCGGCCACTTTTATACTGTCTTTAGCATAAAGTTCACCAGATTTTACACGAGATTCTGATTCTTTATAATATTCTTCGTTTCCTTTTTTATAGGGTTTCTGAATCGATCTTCCGGTTGGGGTATAATATCTCGCCACGGTTAATCTTACGGCAGATCCGTCGTTAAAATCCATTTCGCGCTGTACCAGTCCTTTTCCAAAAGAACGACGTCCAACAATAGTTCCGCGATCGCTATCCTGAAGTGCACCAGCCAGAATTTCACTTGCAGAAGCGCTGTTTTCATTAATTAAAACATATACTTTTCCCGTTTCAAAACTTCCTGCACTTGTCGCAAAAGTCTTTTCGGTTGTACCATTTTTATTTTTGGTAAAAACAATTAACTGTTTGTCTTTCAGGAATTCATCAGCAATTGCAATGGCTTCTTCCATATATCCTCCGCCATTATCACGAAGATCGATAACAAGCGATTGAATGCCGCTTTTTTGCAATCTTGCCAAACCTGTTTTGAATTCATTAAAAGTAGTTTCGGCAAAACGGTTGATTTTTATATAACCTGTTTTATTATCCAATAATAAAGAAGCGTCAACACTTTTTATCGGGATAATATCTCTTTTTACTTTAAACTTAAGTTTCTTTTGTTCTGATTTTCTAAAAACGGTCAATTCAATTTCAGAACCTTTTATTCCTTTTAATTTCGAAAATAAACTGTCTGAAGGCAAACTTCTGCCAAATAATTTCGTTTTTCCTGCAAATAAAATTCGGTCGCCTGATTTTATTCCGGCTTTCGCCGAAGGTCCGTTTTCGATTGGTTTTATAATCGCAACAGAATCTTTATACATATAAAAATTAATTCCGATTCCCACGAAATCCCCTTTCATACTTTCAGCCACTTCTGCTTGTTCGCTTGGCGGAATATAAACGGAATGCGGATCTAATTTTGATAAAATATTATCGACGGTAAGGTTTACAATAGAATCTGTATTGATGCTGTCGACATATTCGTTATTGATAAAATCAATGAGTTTATTCAGCTTGGTTTTGGAGTAATTTTTAGCCAAAAGCTGATCATCAACGGGAGCATTTATCACGCTTCCGAGGACTGTGCCAAGAGCAAAAACAGCTCCTATAACGATGGGTAAATATTTTGAGTTAAATTTCATTTATTCTTCTAAAACAGGAATATGTTCAACCTCAACACCCGCTTTTAATAAAAACTGAATCCCGGAATCGTCGCGATATCCATTATGGTACACCACTCTTTTTATTCCGGATTGATGAATCAATTTGCTGCATTCTTTGCAAGGCGAAAGCGTGATATACAAAGTTGCGCCTTCACAGGATTGTGTTGATCTGGCAACTTTCAGTATCGCATTTGCTTCGGCATGCAGAACATCCCAGCGTGTTAATCCGTCTTCATCTTCGCAGCAATTTTCAAATCCGGATGGCGTACCGTTGTATCCATCAGAAATAATCATTCTGTCTTTTACGATAATGGCTCCAACCTGTTTGCGCTTGCAATACGAGAGTGAACCCCATTCTGTGGCAATTCGCAAATATGCTTTATCGTATTTATTTAATTTTTTTATTTCCATTTAATTTATCTGTGCCAAATTGGGCTTTCAATAATCATTGGAACTACTACTCCAATAATAAAAGCCGACATTACAAGTGCCCAATCGCGTTTTGAAAAACGAAATACGGTTTGTACTATATATGATATTACTAAAACCACAAAAACCACAACTAATTGTGCCGCTTCGATCCCTAAAGCAAATTCTCCTAAAGGTAGTAATTTTGAAGTAGGTGATCCTCCTAAAATGGTTTTAAAATAATTTGAGAATCCAAGTCCGTGTATAATTCCAAAAAACAAGGTTACAAAAAACACCAGATTTAATCCATCATTTTTAGTTGCTTTTCCGGCAGTAAAAAGATTAAAAATTGCTGTTATTAATATGGTTATCGGAATTAAAAATTCTACTGTATTTACTTTTATTGCAATAATTCCGTAAACCGAAAGCAATAAAGCCAAAGTATGACCAATTGTAAAAACCGAAACTAAAAGTAAGATACGTTTCCAGTCTTTAAACAAATAAGGTGTTGTTAATGCGATTAAAAAAAGAACGTGATCGTAGGCGTGAATGTCTAAAACATGCTTTAATCCTATTTGAAAATAAATCCAAAATTCTGACATAGGGTTAATAATATTAAATGATTAGGGGTTGTAAACTTACGATTTATTTTGAAAAACTAATGAAGTGAAAACATTAAATCGACAGATAAAAATAAGTTAAATTTTATGAGAACTTTAAAATTAATAATTTAAAATAAAATTTATCTTTGCACCATAAAAAAACTATAATTATGTCATTTTCAGATTTATTTGATAGCGAATTCAAACAAAGAAATAAAGGCCACTTTTCAGCTATTGTTCGTGTAGCTTTAGCCGATGGAATTGTTCATCCTGAAGAGAAAAATTTCTTAGATAAATTAGCTGATCGTTTAGAAATTTCAGAAACTGAGTATGAAGAAATTCTTAACGATCCATTAAAATATCCTATCAACCCACCTTATTTACACGTACAGCGTTTAGAGCGTTTATACGATTTAACCAGAATGGTGCATGTTGACCATCATCTTGAAGATCAACAAGAAGTGATGTTAAGAAAACTAGGAATTGCTTTGGGCTTTACACCAAGCAACGTAAATTATATCATTGCAAAAGCATTATCATTAGTAGATAAAAAAGTAGATGCAGATACTTTTGTTTACGAAATGCAACATATGCATAAATAGTATTCAGTTTTCAGTCGCAATACACAGTGACAGTTTTCGGTCGACGGTTTACAGTTTTTGAACTGAGTCTAAAATTAAAATTAAGCGATAAACCCGACAGGTTTTTAAAACCTGTCGGGTTTGCTATTTCAAGTCCAGACTGAGGACCCAGACTGAGATTGTGACTGTAAACTGAAAACTGAGACTCAAAACTCGATACTACAAAGCTTCCGCCATAAACTGTTCTGCTTTTTCTACCATATTATAACTTCCGCAGAAAAAAGGCACTCTTTGGTGCAATTCAGTCGGCTGGATTTCCATAATTCTTCCAAAACCATCTGTTGCTTTTCCTCCGGCTTGTTCTGCTATAAACGCCATCGGGTTACATTCATACAATAAACGTAATTTTCCTTTTGGTGCTTTTGAACTTGTTGGATACAGATAAATTCCGCCTTTGATCATATTTCGATGAAAATCAGAAACCAGACTTCCAATATACCTTGAAGTATAAGGTCTGTCTTCTTCTTCTCTTTGACAATATTTAATATAATTTTTTACGCCTTGCGGAAAATGAACATAATTGCCTTCGTTTACCGAATATATATTTCCGTCAAGCGGAAATTTCATATTAGGATGTGACAAATAAAATGTTCCGATAGCAGGATTTAGCGTGAAACCATTTACGCCAAAACCGGTCGTATACACCAACATCGTCGAAGTGCCATAAATTACATATCCTGCTGCTACCTGATTTACCCCGGGTTGTAGAAAATCCTTGCTCGTTACAGGAGTTCCTATTGGAGTAATTCTTCTAAAAACTGAAAAAATGGTTCCTACAGAAACATTTACATCAATATTAGAGGATCCGTCAAGCGGATCCATTAAGATCACGTACTTATTATTATGACTGTTGTCGCTCCCCTGAACAGTAATAAAATCGTCGTTTTCTTCAGAAGCAATTCCACAGACAATCTCACGGTTTATTAACGTCTGGATAAATACTTCGTTTGCATACACATCTAATTTTTGCTGGTCTTCTCCCTGAACATTTTGTTCGCCTGCAGCGCCAATAATATCCACCAATCCGGCTTTGTTTACTTTATAGTTGACCACTTTCGCCGCCAAACGTATAGAGTTGATAATTCGGGAAAGCTCTCCCGACGAATACTGAAATGCTTTTTGATTCTCAATAATAAACTCTCCTAGTGTTTTATTGCGTTCTTCCATTACTATATCGTTGTAGTTTTATTTTTAAGTCACAAATATCGTTTTTTTTGTGAGAATGATTTAAAAATTATTTCGTTAGTTTGCTACTATTGTATATTTGCTAACTAAAGATGAAAGAACGTAGAAAAAATATACTTTTTTAGCTTATAACTCATTAATAATAAGAATATATGAATTTGCACCATTTAAAGCAATTCTATAAAGACCGAAAATAAATTTTTATATAATATGAATATTAGAAAAGGAAATCCCGAAGACATGAAATCGGTTTTGGGATTAATACAGGAGTTGGCAATATTCGAAAAAGAACCTGATGCCGTTGTTGTAACTGTTGATGATTTAGTACGTGACGGATTTGGTGATAAACCATTGTTTCACGTTTTTGTAGCAGAAATTGAAAATGAAGAACAGCAAAAGGAAATTGTTGGAATCGCATTATACTATTACCGATATTCTACCTGGAAAGGAAAAACAATACATCTTGAAGATTTAATTGTAAAAGAAAAAATGCGCGGCACCGGCTTAGGATCTGCGCTTTATGCAGAAATTATGCAACAAGGAAAAAGAGATAATGTACGAAGAGTCGAATGGAATGTTCTGGCCTGGAACACGCCAGCTGTAAAATTCTATGAAAATTCTGGCGCCAAAATTCTGGAAGACTGGCAAGTTGTTCAAATGGATGAAACGGGAATTAATTCTTTCTTAGAAAAATTATAAAAATATTTTGCTACAGATTATAGGATTTTAAAATCTGTGTCAAGTTTGCCACGAATTCACGAATTTTCATTCGTAAAGATTAAAAAAATAATTCGTGAATTCGTGGCGGAAAAAATTAAAAATCTAAAATTAATAATGAGAGTATTTAAATTTGGTGGTGCATCTGTAAAAGATGCTGATGGAATAAAAAACGTATATGACGTTTTACAAAAAGTGGGTTATGAAGATGTGATTTTGGTTGTTTCGGCTATGGGAAAAACCACAAATGCTCTTGAGGTTGTGATCAAAAATTATTTTGATAAATCGGCAGAGTTGAATTCATCTGTACAGGAAATAAAAAAATATCACAATCAAATATTATTAGATTTATTTGAAGATGAAAAGCATGATGTTTTTGCAGCTGTAAAAGCACAATTCTCTGAATTAGAATATTTTTTGGCACATAATAAATCACCAAATTACAATTTTGTTTACGATCAGATTGTAAGTTTCGGAGAATTGATTTCGACTACCATTTTAAGTCATTTTATGAATTATAAAGGGATTCAGACGCAATGGCTGGATGTTCGTAACTTCATAAAAACAGATGCAAATTACAGGGATGCAGAAGTGGATTGGGAAACGACGCAACAACTTATCAGCAAAAATGTGCCTAGAAAAATATTAAATATTACGCAAGGATTTTTAGGTGCTGACGAAAATAACTTTACCACAACTTTAGGCCGTGAAGGTTCTGATTATACGGCCGGAATTTTTGCTTATTGCCTAAATGCCGAAAGTGTTACAATCTGGAAAGATGTTCCGGGAGTTATGAATGCCGATCCGCGTTATTTTGAAAATGCCAGTCTGCTAAACCAAATTTCGTATCGTGAAGCTATCGAATTGGCTTTTTACGGCGCAACGGTTATTCACCCAAAAACATTACAGCCATTACAGAAAAAGAGATTCCGTTATACGTTAAATCTTTCATAAACCCTTTATTAAAAGGAACTTGTGTCTCTAAGGGTGTTGATCTTGAACCGCAATATCCTTGTTTTATTGTAAAAAGAAACCAGCTTTTAATTTCGCTTTCTTCTATTGATTTCTCTTTTATTATGGAAGAAAACATCAGCGAAATTTTTGCTTTGTTTCACGAATTCAAAATAAAAGTGAATTTAATCCAGAATTCTGCGATTAGTTTTTCTGTTTGTGTGGAAGATAAATTTGAAAATTTCAATGAATTGAATGCGATTCTTTCGAAAAAATTCAAAGTAGATTTTAATGAGAATGTAACTTTATATACCATTCGTCACTTTACAGAACAAGCCGCACAAACGGTTGAAGAAAACAAAGCCGTTTTATTGAAACAAGTAAGTAGAGAAACCATGCAGATTGTTACTAAAGAACTAAATTAATTCTGCTGTAAAAAAGGTAATTATAATTCAAACATATTTAAAGGCTTCGCTTAATTGTGAAGCCTTTTTGTTTTAATAGTTTTATATATTATATATTTGTGTACGAAAATACTATCAATTATTAATTATAAAAAAATTATGGTAGAAGTTCTTAGAGGTTCTTATATAGAGATAATGAGTATCAAAAATCTATTAGAAAATAATCATATTTCAGTTTTTATTGGTAATGAATATATGTCGAGTATTCAGCCTTGGTCAGTTTCTTCCGGAGGTTCTGCTTCCGCAGTTTTAAATGTAAAAGAAGAAGACTATTACAATGCAAAACAAATAATAACCGATTACAAGGATGGAAAATATACTTTGGATCTATAAACCATCACTGAGAATTTATAAATAATTATTTTTTTTTAAGTAAAATTATCTCGCCCGATTATTTTCCGTGTCTCCAATTTCAGATTTCTTATAATTTGTCTTTTTCGAATTTCCAAAACTATACGTTGCAATCAATTTGAAGTAATTTGTTGTATAGGTTCTATGGTAATAAATCTCCGTTTGTCCCACATTATAATTGCCGGAAACCATAAAATCATGAAAGATATCATTTGCTGTAAAATTGAGTTTTAAAGCATCTTTAAAAAAGTTTCTTTCGATTCCTAAAGTTACTGTTGACCGGTTATTATCTGTTCGTAATCCATAACTTTTATCGCCCAAATACCAGGCAAGCAATTGAATCCTGAATAAATCCGGAATCGTGATCGTATTATTCGAATACAAATATATTTGAGGTTTGACCGGACCTAAAGCATATCCGTAAAAATTATCTACAGCTTTACTTAAATTCATACTTATTGTATTGGTCGAATTCCACCATTTGACCGTAAATGATTTTGAAACTGACGCAAAATAAGTATGTTCTTTTTCTATATTCAAAGATCTTAAAATATAACTATTTGGAGTTTCACCTCTTAAAGCTGCTCCGCCAATAGGATCTATTTTATAAGTATAACCAATTTTAAAATCAAACTTTTTATACATTGCCCCAATTTCGAAAGCATGTACTTTTTCGGGCAATAAATTAGGATTTCCTTCTATAGTCGTAAACGGATCCTGATAAATAACATACGGATTTAAAGCCTGATATCTTGGTCTGGTTATTCTTGAAACATACGAAAAATGTGTTTTCCAATCATCAGAAACATCTATGTTCAATAATATATTCGGGAAAAAGTTTCCGTAATTCTTTTTGAATTTCTGAATTCCGTTTGCACTTGTATACAAATTATAATTAGTCCATTCGCCTCGGATGCCAACTGAAAAATTGAATTTCTCACCTACTGAACTTCCATAATTAAAATAAGCCGCACTACTATTTTCCACATATTTAAAATCACTCGAAAGTTTATCATCCAACTCAAAACCTGTTTCTTTTTGATCCGAAATCAGGAAATCTGTACCTGAATTTATTGTTGCATTACTAAATTTAATTCCAGTTTCCAGCTTTGTCTTTTCATCAATTTTTTTAGAATAATCTGCTTGTGTCATAATTATATTTATACCATTAGCTACATTATTCTTTAGAAATCGTTCGGAATTTATTTCATCAACTAAACTGTTTTCATCAATAAAATCCTTTATAGTTCCGTTATAATTAGAGTATTGCGTTGCTATAAATAATGAAGAACCTTCAAGATTTGTAAAATTATAATTCAAATTAACAAACTGGTTCAGCAACACATCATTTTTATCAATATCAGTTGCATAAAAGCTGTTTCCGGTATTATTTGTGATTGAATTTCGGCTTTCTACAACTCCGCCTAAATCTTCGATATTGGCGCTATAAGAAAACGAGATATAATTCTTCTCCGAAAAAGTATATTGCAATTCAAATCCAAAATTTGAATAATTATTAAACTGTCTTTTCCAATCTGTAGTCAATTCTGATCGCATATATTCATCAGAATTTGGTCGTGTTCTTGTCGTGTACAATAATTCCCGGCCTTTGCCTAATTGCAATACGTAATTGGTTATAAACGAAAATTTTCCTTTTGTATAATTAAAATCCAGAAGTGTATTTGTGCTTGTTCCGGCAAATTTAGAAACTGTTATCTGCTGACTTGCCGCGCCCATTATGCCGTTTTCAATATTTTTTTTGGTAATAATATTGATAACAGCTTTTCCTTCGGCATCGTATTTTGAAGACGGGTTTGAGATTACTTCAATCTTTAAAATCTGTGAAACCGGAATTGCGGCAAAACGTTCGTAATTAATTAATATTCCATTCAGGTAAATAATCGCTTCGCCTTTTCCGATTACGCTAATTTGTCCCTCGGCGACGACAACGTTAGGAACCCTTCCTAATAATTCGTTTACAGAACTACTAGTCGAAAGCAGCGTATTTGCGACATTAACATCGATCGTTCCGTTTGCACCATATTTTAATAATGGAGTTTGTCTTTTAATAACAACTTCATTTAATTCATTATTTTGGCGTACAACTTTGTCCGGAATTGTTGGTTTAGACTGTCCTTTTGCTGTTATTGCAAAAAGCAGACAATAGATATAAATGAAAACAGAAACGAGGAATTTCATAAGATTTGGCGATTTAAAATTTGACTTTCATGAAGACAAAAATCAATCGTTAATCGCAAAATGAGGTAACCAAAAGAGAAATCAGGAGTACGAATTTATAAATTCATACTTTGCTTTACGCTTGTAAAGCCTGAATCTGATAATTTAGCGGCGTTGTTCCGGTATGTTTTTTAAAGGCAGAGAAAAAAGTTGATTTAGAATTAAAACCAACATCATAACCTACAGATTCTAAAGTCAGTTTATCATTTGTTGTAATGATTTTGCAGGCTTCTTTTATTCTGAATTCGTTGACAAAACTGGTAAAATTCTTGTTCAGATTGGTATTTAAAAACTGAGATAATTGATGACTCGAAATATTGAGTTCCTGAGCCAAATCTTGTAAACTCAAATTTGGGTTTTTATATAAACTTTTCTCTGTCATCATATTTTCCAGCTTTTTGGATAAAATTGCAGCTTCCGCCGAATCCATTTTCTTGCCTGAATATTTCGAATTATTCAATAGAAACAAATCATCTGTCTTTTTTCTGTACAAAAGAATTGAAATAATTAGATATAAAATGAACGAAAAAACAACTGCCCCACTTATATAAGTTGCTCCCGGAGCGCCCATTATTGACAGAAAATAAAAAAGAAACAAGAGAAAATTCCCAAAAAAAAGCATTCCAAACCATGTTTCTGCCGGCGTTGATTTGTGTTTTCTGTTTATGATTTGTGCCAATATGCTTTTGATTGCAAAACCGGAAAAAACAAGGTAAACAAACCATTGAAAATAAATAATTCTTATGAAATAAACAGTCCAGATTTTTGGGTAATCTTCGTATGGAAATATAAATCCGACAACACTTATAAGTATAGCCCAGAAAAATAATGCGAGTTTCCAGGATTTTGGCATAATATTGATTTCTTCAATCGCCGATTTTAGAAAATAATACAAACAAGGACCAATAAAAAAACAAGCCGTAAGACCAAACTGCAAATACATTTTTGGCAAAGCGGGATCAAAGTATACAAATACAGATTTCCCAATTCGTATGCTTAATGCAAATAAAAGCGCACCCAGAAAATAATTGGTCAGGTATTTTTTCCTTGTAAAGAAGAAAAAATAAATTCCCAAAATAATTCCGTTAAAAACTCCCAAAGCACTAAAAAAGAATAAAAGTTCTTTGCCTGTATCCATAATTTAAGTTTGTTTTTATCTGAACAAAGCTAAAAAAAAGATTGACGTTTACTGATTTACATTTATTAAAATTAGAAATAATGATCTAAATCTCCCCGCATTCTCAAGATATAAAAGCCTGATAATTTCCCAATTATAAATACTACTTTTGGTTTTTTAGAGTTAAAGTATTTATGTTGAAAAAATTACTGTTTTTGACGGTTTTCATCTGGTATTCCGGGCTTCAGGCACAGGAAACGGAATCAGCGTACCAAACAAAAAAAGTAATTGCAACACGAGATACCATTTATCTGGAAAAATTCAGCATTAATTCGAGTTTTTTTCAGCTTTTAAATACCAAAAATGAAGCGATTGATTCCTCGTTTTATAAAATTGATTTTCAGAAAGGAACTTTACTTTTAAAAGAAAAATTCAATTCGACATCAGATACTTTAATTGTAAATTATCTCAAATATCCAGATTTCATAACCAAAGAATACGGACTTTATAAAGAAAATCAGGTTGTTACAAATGATGTTGGTTCTGAAAAATTATACAAAATTGAAAATGACAATGCTAAAAAAGTCACTCCGTTTGATGGCTTGAATACTTCCGGAAGTATCACGCGCGGGGTTACGATTGGAAATAATCAGAATACGGTTTTAAACTCAAATCTAGATCTTCAGATTACCGGAAAAATATCCGACAAAGTTAGTTTACGGGCGTCGCTTCAGGATAGTAATATTCCGCTTCAGGATGGCGGATATTCTCAAAAACTGGATCAGTTTGATAATATTTTCATGGAACTTTTCAGCGATGACTGGAACATTCGCGCGGGAGATGTATTTCTGGAAAACAGGAAAACCCAATTTTTAAGTTTCAATAAAAAAGTTCAGGGACTTTCGGCAAGTTTTGATTTTGGAACAGATGAAAGCAAAACCAACATTTTTGCATCGGTTGCTTTTGCAAAAGGGCAATATGCGAAAAGTACTTTTACGGGCCAGGAAGGAAATCAGGGGCCGTATAAATTAAAAGGACAAAACGGCGAATTATATGTTCTCGTAATTTCAGGCTCTGAGCGCGTTTATGTAAATGGGGTTTTGCTGAAACGCGGCGAAAACAACGATTATGTAATTGATTATAATGCGGGTGAAATTACTTTTACGTCGCTTTTTACAATTACGTCAGAAATGCGTATTAATATTGAATATCAATATTCGGATCGAAATTACAACCGAATTGTGACCTATGCCGGTGCAACACACGAAAGTAAAAACTGGAGTTTTGGCGGCTATTTATATGCTGAAAGTGATTTAAAAAACCAGCCTTTGCAGCAAAATCTTTCTACAGAACAGGTTCAGATTTTAAGTCAGGCCGGAGACGATCCTAATTTAATGAAAGCGCCGTCTGCTTATGAAGATACATATGCAGATAACAAAATTTTATACAAAAAAACGTTCATCAATTCCGTTGAAGTTTATGAATATTCAACCGATGCCACGAATGTTTTATACAATGTGAAGTTTAGTCTTGTGGGCAATAATGCCGGAAATTATATTATTCAGAACAATAATTCGGTAGAACGTATTTACGAATATGTTGTTCCTGTAAACGGAATTCTGCAGGGAAATTACGAGCCAATTGTTCAGTTGGTGGCGCCAATAAAACTTCAGGTTGCTACTTTTTTAGGAAAATATAATCCCGATGAAAAGACGCTTGTTGATTTTGAAGTTGCAATAAGTAATAATGACAAAAATTTATTTTCTACAATTGATGACGGTAATAATTCCGGAATTGCCTTAAAAACCAATATCAAAAAACGTCTTTTTACCAAAAACTGGACGTTAGATGCTTTTGCCAATTATCAATTTGTACAGGAAGATTTTAGATCTGTGGAACGTTTGTATAATATTGAATTTAATCGGGATTGGAATTTAAATACGACACTTTTAGGCAATCAAAGTCTTTTGGTTACGGGTTTAAATTTTGATTTGTATGCCAAAAAGAAAACTTCGAATATTGGCTTATTTACGTATCAATTTGAAAAATTAGATTTTAGCGAAAGTTATTCGGGAGCGCGTCATACCACGACTGCACTTTTTAAACTGAATAAATGGACGATCGAAAATCAAGGCAGTTTCTTAAACAGCGACGCCACAAATTCGACTTCAAAATTTATCAGAAACCAAACGAGAACTAAATATCATTTTGGCAAAAACTGGATTGGCGCGAGTATGCAAATCGAAGATAATCAGGAAAAAGATAAAATTACGAATCAGTTTTCGGCTTTAAGCCAAAGATTCTCAGAATATGGCGCTTTTATTGGCCGCGGCGACAGCACAAAAGTTTTTGTTGAAATTGGGTATTTGCAGCGCCGCAACGATAGTTTGCAAAACGGATTATTGCAGCATGTAAACAATTCGCAAACTTATTTTTTAAAGTCAAAACTGATTCAGACTAAAAAGACAGATTTAGCGGTTTATGCAAGTTATCGAAATTTGGATTTTACTGATGTTGCCCGAAAAAATGAACCTTCCTTAAATTCGAGAATCCTATATAATGACCGCTTTTTTAATCAATTGATGCAAGTAGGAACGGCTTATGAAACGAGTTCCGGAACTATTGCGCAACAGGAATTTACGTATATTGAAGTTCCAACCGGACAAGGCGTTTATACCTGGAATGATTATAACGGCAACGGAATCAAGGAACTGGAAGAGTTTGAAATTGCTGCATTTGCGGATCAGGCCAGATATATCAGGATCTTTTTACCCAATCAGATTTACATTAAAACCAATCAGAATAAATTTTCGCAATCTGTTGCTTTGAACCCAATTCAATGGCAAAACGAGAAAGGTTTCAAAAAACTCTTGTCCTATTTTTACAATCAGACTTCGTTTATTATGGATCGAAAAGTAAAAAGCGATGGCGAACGTTTAGAGTTGAATCCGTTTAGTTCTTCTGATGGAAATATTTTAGGATTAAATTCGAGTTTTAGAAACAGCTTGTATTATAACCGGGGCAAACAAAAAAATTCTGTAACCTATTCTTACCTTATTAATAAAGGCAAAAATTTACTTTCGATTGGATCGCAAGATGTCAAAAACAGTTCGCATCAATTGCAGTATACGCATTTATATCAAAAAAGCTGGTTGTTTAATTTCTTTACCAAAACAATTAAAACGACTTTAGTTTCTGAAGATTTTGTCGAAAAAAACTACGATTTAAAAGGCTATCAAATTGCACCGAAAGTCAGTTACTTATTTTCGAAAAACACGAGTCTGGATTTCTTTTATGAATTTCAGAATAAAGAAAACCAGATTGGAAATTTAGAAACTTTGGTTCAAAACAGACTTGGAACTTCTTTTTCGTTTGCCGGTGAGAAAAAAATAACCCTGAACGGAGAGTTTTCTTTTTATGAAAATAAATTTACAGGAAATGAATTTTCATCTGTCGGATTTCAAATGTTGGAAGGACTTCAGGCGGGACAAAATCTAGTCTGGAAATTGCTTTTACAGAAGAATATAACGCAGTTTTTAGATGTAAATTTAAACTATCAGGGACGCAAAAGCGAAACGGGTTCAACGGTTCACACAGGAAGTGTTCAGCTTCGTGCATATTTTTAGTGCTTTGCGAAAAACATTACTATAAATTGTTTAATTTTAATTGAATTTTAAACTCTTAACCACATGAAAAAATTATTATTACTCTGTTTTTTAGTTGTTTTCTCTTCTAATTTCTATGCTCAGGAAACAGCAAAAACAACGAAAACTAAAACGGAAGCTTCTGCAAAAAAAGCAAAATCTGATGCTGATCAAGCAAAAGCCGACGCAAAAAAGGAAGCTGCAAAATCTAAAAAAGCGGCAGACAAAGCTGTCGATGCTTCAAAAACAGCGGACAAAGAAACGGCAAAAGCAAAAAAAGAATCTGCTAAAACAGCAAAAACAACAGCAGATAAAGAAGCTGCCAAAGCAAAAAAAAGCGCTGATAAAGCCGAAGCCGCAAAATCTGACGCAACAAAAGCAGCAAGCAAAGCTGATGCCGCAGCTAAAACATCAAAAAAAGACGCAACTGCAACAAAAAAATCAACTACTAAAACTGTAAAAGAAACTACAGAAAAAGCACCAAAAGTAGCAGATAAAGTTACGGGAGAATACAACGGAAAAAAAGTATATACAGGACCTAAAGGTGGTAAGTACTACATAAACTCAAACGGTAATAAAACGTATATCCAGGATTAATACTAATTTCGGTTACAATCGAAAGGAGCTATTTTTTAAGTAGTTCCTTTTTTTTATATGAAAAATCTTCTCAAAACGAATATTCAGTTAACATAGAAATAACTTTGCTTTCTAAATTTTGATGTTTACAAACTCTTTTTAACTGAAACCGCTTTGTAAATCAGCATATAGAGTTAATAATTTAGTAATATGCTCTAAATAGCACCGAAACCATATTTCTTTATCTTCGTTTTTAAAAAGCTTTAAAACTATGAGCATTGACTATTCTGCGAACAAAACAATTTTAGTTGCTCCATTAAACTGGGGATTAGGACATGCGACAAGATGTATCCCTATAATTAAAGCGCTTCAAGAAAACAATTATATTCCGATAATAGCTTCTGATGGCATTGCATTGGCGTTGTTACGAAAAGAATTTCCATATATTCAAACGCTGGAACTTCCGTCTTATCATATAGAATATGCTAAAAATGGTAAGAACTTCAAATGGAAACTGATCAAAAACCTGCCTAAAATGATTATTGCCATTTTAGATGAGAAAAAAATGGTCAACAGCTGGATAAAAAAACACGGAATTGACGGTATTATTTCGGATAACAGATTGGGTGTTTTCAGCCGAAAAGTCCCTTCGGTTTTTATGACGCATCAATTGAATGTGATGACTGGAAATACAACCTGGTTTACGAGTAAATGTCATCAGCATATTATAAAAAAATATACGCAATGCTGGGTTCCTGATACTAATGATGCTACAAATTTAACGGGTGAATTGGGTCATCTTAAAACAAATCATCTTAATATAAAATACATTGGACCTTTGAGCAGAATGCGTAAAAAGGAAACTCAAAAATTATATGATTTGATGATTATTTTATCCGGGCCGGAACCTCAGCGTACTTATCTGGATGAGAAATTACAAAAAGAAGTTTCTGGTTTTAAAGGTAAAGTTGTTTTTGTTCAGGGAATTGTTGAGAAAACACAAACCAAATGGGAAGCCGGAAATGTTACGTATTACAACTTTATGAACTCGAAACAACTGGAACAAACTTTTAACGAAAGTGATTTTGTATTGTGCCGTTCTGGTTATACAACTGTAATGGATTTGGCAAAACTGGGCAAAAAAGCTTTTTTTATCCCAACTCCAGGTCAATATGAACAGGAATATCTGGCGATAAAACTTCAGGAAGAAAACTTGGTTCCGTATGCAATGCAAGACGACTTTACCATTGAAGATCTTTCAAAAGTAAAGTCGTTTAAAGGTTTAACTCAGTTTAACGAAGATATCGACTGGGATTCTCTGTTTACCGTTTTTGAAGATTAGAGACGTACACTAATGCTTATTCTTTTTACAAAAAAAATCTTCTGCCACAAATTTCACGAATTTACACTAATTAATCCGGGCGAATTAGTGAGATTCGGGGTGAGCTAACACGAATTAAATTATTTAATTTAGAAATTAAACTGAGCTTGCAATCTCAATAAATTTCCTTGCTGCCTGTTAATTAATAAAGCACTGTCTTCAAAAGTACGGTCTGCGATTACGTATTCTGCTGTAAGTTCGAAGGCTTTAAAAGGCTGCCACTCTACACCAACTTCGTAATCTCTTACGACATAACTTCTGGCGTCTTTTTCGTATTTTTTTCCTCCATTATAATATTGAAATTTAGCGAAAGGATAAATATGCTGTTTTTTCAGATCCAGTTTATAATTCAATAAAACATATCCTCCGTCTAAATCAGTATCATCAACGGTATTTGTCAACGTATTATAGCGTGGGCCTTTACCAATATTATATTCAGTTTGGATTCCGAAAGGTCTTGGATACAAAACAAAAGTGGCTCCTACTCTCTGGTCTTTTACATATTGCGGATCATTAACGATAACGCCCGGAGAAATTTCTCCTGTAAAAGCCCATTTTCCCGTGTATGCCTGAATTCCGGGTTCTATAATCTGACTTCCTATAACGAATGGATATGTAACTCTGGCAACCACGTTCAAGTCTCTGTTACCATCTAATTTATTAGCAATTTGTCCGTTATACACTCCAAAGGCAAAAACTCCAAAATCGCCTGAACCTTTATAACCATCTTTTACTAACATGGCAAAACGTTCTCTGATTTCGGCTGGAGCCCAATAAAAGAATATTCCTAAATCACGTTCATTTAATATGGCACTGTTCATGGCATCATTACGATCTAAAGCCAAACGCTGTGAGCTGGATTGCATGTTTTCGAAACCATACGGAATTTTACTTTGCCCGACACGAACGCGATATTCTTTTTTCTTATCGAAAGAAAGATCGAAATACAAGTCACGAATCTGAACAAAATTCTGGATTCCGGTACTTGGTGAACTGGCAAAATCAGGCTGAAAATAGAAAAATACATTTGGATGAACCTGACCAGAAAACACTAAACGTGCACGACGAATAAAAAGTCCGTTATTTGCTTTTGCGTCCGGAGCTGTAGAAGTTGTTCCCCAGGATTTATCACATTGTTCGCAAGAAACCTTATCGTTTGTAGAGAACAAACCATTGTATCTTATTTGCGCATAACCTCTTAAAGAGATTTTATCGTACCAATGTTCTTCTCCACTAACTCCAGATTTGGTATCCGGAAGTTTTGCTTTATTAATAGAATCTAAAATACGAATTACTTCATTTTTTACATCTTGTTTATTCATATCCTGCGCATTTGCTGCACAGCTTATCAGTAATAAAACGGCTACTATTTTTCTTTTTATCATTCTTTCTGTAATTCCCTTAAATTCAAGGTGCAAAGATGTATCACCTATGTTAAGAAATCATTAACAAGATGTTACTATAATAAAAATTTATTGTTACCGAATGCTAACCAATGTTTAATAACCGTTAAGAAGCCTTATTTTACTGCGTTTAGCAGAAATGAGCTTACAATTATTTAACTTCGGCTTTTACGGCTTTATGCGCTTTTTCGAGTGTAAAAGAGAATTCAGAACCAATTCCGAATTCACTTTCTACATAAACCTTCTCTTTATGTGCTTCAATAATATGTTTTACAATTGCTAATCCTAAACCGGAACCGCCTTCAGATCGTGTTCCGCTTTTATCAACTCTGTAAAAACGTTCAAAAAGCCTTGGAATGTTTTGTTTTTCAACTCCTTCTCCGTTATCGCTAATTCTGATTAAGACTTTTTTCTTGGTTAGGTTTACGACTCCAACTTCGGTTAAACCGCCATCTTTACCATATTTAATGGAGTTTACAATCAGGTTTTCGAGAACTTGCTGTATTCGATCCTGATCTCCGCGCACAATAACCGACTGTACATTTTTACTTTCAAAGGCTAATTTGATTTTCTTTTTATCAGCTTTCATTTCTAATAAATCAAAAACATTCTGAATTAGTTCGACGATATTAAAATCAGTCATATTCAAATCTAAATCGCCTGATTCGAGTTTGGTAATCATATCTAAATCTTCAACGATATAAATCAGTCGCTCTACTCCTTTTTCGGCACGTTTCAGGTATTTTTTGCGGATTGTTTTATCGTCCATAGCGCCATCCAGCAAAGTCGAAACATAACCCTGAACGGTAAATAAAGGCGTTTTAAGTTCGTGCGAAACGTTTCCTAAAAACTCTCTTCGGTATTGTTCCCGAATTTCGAGCATTTCGATTTCGAGTTTTTTATCTGTGGCAAACTTTTTCACTTCGCGTGAAAGCGTTTCCATATCAGTAGTTATGGGCTGATTGATAAGTGTTGTTGATTCTAATAACGAAACCTCATCGTAGATTTTCTTAACTCTCCTGTAAATAAAGCGCTCTACGCGATATTGCAAAACCAGAAATGAGAAAACATAAATTGATATAATGAAAATTATCCCAAATGCCACTTGATGATGTAACTCACTTTTATAGAATAAATTCATCAGCATGAGCACAAATCCTGTTCCGAAAAGGCTGATATATAATGCCGATTTTACAGCAAATTTGTATGTTTTTTTAAAATTAATTTTCATTGATAGTATTTAACCATTAAGAGATTAAGAAAATAAGTTCTCTTTTGAGTTGATGAATTTTTCTTAAATTAACATTTGAACTCAAAACAAAGTTAACTCAAAAACCATATAAGAAATTAAAGCTCATACGATCTTTAACTTCTTATATGGTTTATTTTTATTTAATGTTGTAATGAATTTGAATCAGTTTACATCTCAATCAAAATTACTTAGAACTTTAGCTTCTTAGTAACTTAGCATCTTAAAAAAACTAAACTTCAAATTTATAACCGACACCTTTTATGGTTTTAAAAAGGTCTTCTCCTATTTTTTCACGTAATTTTCTGATGTGAACATCGATTGTTCTTCCTCCTACTACAACTTCATTTCCCCAAACCTTATCAAGGATTTCGTCTCTTTTAAAAACTTTTCCCGGTTTTGAAGCTAACAGATAAAATAATTCGAATTCTTTTCTTGGCAAAGCAATTTCGACATTGCCTTTTATAATCTTATATTCTTCGCGGTTTATTTCGATTCCGCCAACATTTAAGGTGTCGCTAACGACTTCTTGTTCTTTTAACCTTCTTAACAAAGCCTTTACTTTGCTGACCAATAATTTTGGTTTTATTGGTTTTGTGATGTAATCATCAGCACCAGCATCAAAACCAGCTACTTGCGAATAATCTTCACTTCTCGCTGTTAGAAATGTTATGATAACATTATTTAATTCAGGAATTTTTCTGATGTGTTCACAAGCTTCCATTCCATCCATTTCGGCCATCATAACATCCATAATAATCAAGTCCGGCAATTCTTTCTGGGCTTTTGCTATGGCTTCTTTTCCGTTAGAAGCTGTTACAATCTGATAGCCTTCCTGGGCAAGGTTATAGCCAACGATTTCTAAGATATCTGGTTCATCGTCAACTAATAAAATCTTGGTCTGTGTTTTTTTCATAAATAGCAAAAATTGAGATTCTTACATCAAATTTTCTTTATTATACATTCGATGATTTTCATTTGAGATGGTAAATATACTAATAAAACAACGGTCAAAAATTGCAGTTAACCGTAATTTAATTTGGTAACAATTTGATAATCTTGACAACACAAAAACATAACAGCGACCTAACATGAACTTTACAATGCGTGTATTTCTTTGCACAAAAATAAATTAAACACAACACTGAAATGAAATTCAATTTAAAATTTCTATTTATCGCATTATTTATCTGTACGATTTCGATCGCACAAAACAAAGGTACGATTTCTGGCGTTTTAACCGACAAAGAAACAAACAATGAAGTTTTACCTTTTGCAAATGTTTTACTTAAAGGTACAAATATTAGCGCAAACACTGACATTGACGGAAAATATACCATTAATGTAAATCCGGGAAATTATACTATTATTTTTAGTTTCGTAGGATATGAATCTGTAGAAAAACCAGTAACCGTTACCGCAAACGAAACTATTACGGTTAACCAAGTATTATCATCAGGAAGTTTTACTTTAAAAGATGTAGTTGTAAAATCGACAGCAAACAAGGAAAAAGAAACCGCACTTTTACTTGATCAAAAAAATGCTGTTGTTATCAAACAAAGTATTGGCGCACAGGAAATGTCCAGAAAAGGCGTTAGTGATGTCGAAGAAGGTTTGACTAAAATAACTGGAATTTCTAAAGTTGGTTCAAGAGGTTTGTTCGTTCGTGGTCTTGAAGATCGTTACAACAACCTATTAATCAATGAACTTGCTGCTCCATCAAACAATCCGTTTTCTAAAATTGTTCCTTTAGACTTGTTTCCAACAAACATTGTAGGTGTAATTGATGTATACAAAACGTTTAACCCAAATATCTACGGAGATTTTGCTGGTGGAACTTTTAATATTCAAACTTCAAAAGCGACTAAAAGTGTTACTAAAATCAACCTTGGTTTTGGATATACAACCGGAAACACTTTTAAAGACTTTTTACTTTCAAGCGATGCAGATACTGCTGCCGGTTTTTTCGGATTTAACGGAAAAGACAGAGAGTTACCAGGCTTCTTAGGTCCAAATGCTTCAAAAACGCCTTATACAAACGATCAGGCTTTAAATTCTGTAAGTGGTGATAAAGGATTTAACGTAAGCAAAAGCAAAAGCCCTTTAAACTCAAGCTTAAATTTATTGCATTCTGAAAAATTTGATTTAAGCAACGATCGTTCTTTTGCTTATTTATTATCTATTAATTATGATAATAATTATGCAATAAGAGAAGGTGTTGAACGAACTTTAGATTTACAAACTTCAGGATCAAAATATACTAATAATTTTGTAACAACTGATTACCGTTTTAAAACCACTACATCAGCATTATTAGGATTAAACTACAACGCAAACCGTTTTAAATTAGCATTTAATACACTTTATATTAAAACTACTTTGAACTCTATAAAAGATCAATTTGGTCAGGCTGGCGGTACTGCTGTTCAAAACACATTTATCCGTACGAATCAATTAGACAAAAGTGACTATTTGAACCTTCAATTATTAGGTGAATATGCTTTGACTGAAGATAAAAGCCAAACTTTAAAAGCAGGTGTTTCTTATGCTGATACTAAATTCGAACAGCCTGACAGAAAATTCTTTACCGGAATTACACAACCTAACGGAGACATTCTTACTTCATATGGAGGTAACAATTTTTTACGTCAATATTTAACAATAGACGGAAACTCATTCGTATCAGCAATGGCTGAATACAACCTTAAATTTGGAAAAGACGGAAAACAAAACAAATTAACAGTTGGTTATAACGGGAATACTTCCGGAATGGAATCTTCTTACCGATTTGTTTCAAGCCGAGGAGGTAACTTTACATACGACCCAAACACTATTAATGACAAGGTTGTAACTGACCTTCAGGCTAATAACACTTCTTTCGAAGAAAGTTCTAATTCAACATGGAAAGTTAAACTTAACGAGACTGCAAATGCAGGATACAGTAATTTACTTTTAAAGTTTGGCGATAAATACGAAGTTAATGCAGGTGTAAGAGTTGAAAGCACTACCAAAGAAACAAAATATAGAAAATTAGACAGTTTTGACGTTCCTTTTCAAACTCTTAAATACAACAACTTTTATGTTTTACCTTCTTTGAACGTAAAATATTTAATGAATGAAAAATCTAATCTGCGTTTCGCTGCAAGTAAAACATACACAAAACCGGTTATAATGGAAGCATTCCCGATAACATACCAAAATGCGGACGGAACTTCGGTACAAGGAAATTCAATATTAAAAAACAGCGATAACTATAATGCTGATTTAAAATATGAATTGTTTCCAACTGCAAAAGAAATGTTTGCCGTAGGTGTATTTGCAAAATACCTTGACAACCCAATCGAAAGAACTTTTGTTTCTAATGCTACTACAGGAACTGTTACAACATTCTTAAATTCTGATAATGCAAATTTATACGGAGTTGAAGCTGAGTTTCTTTTTGGATTAGAAAGAATTAGTGAAAACCTTTCAGCATTCTCATTCGGTTTAAACACAACTTTAATGTCTACCAAAGTAAACATAGCTCCAAGATACAACTCAATAGATGAAGATGGAGTGGTTACAAACAATCCTTCGATTGAAACACACAAAGGTTCAAGAGATTTACAAGGAGCATCAAACTGGTTGGTAAACTCAGATTTAAAGTATGAATTCAATTTAGGAAAAGACTGGACAAATACGATGTCACTTGTTTATGGTGTATTCGGAAAAAGAATTTATGCAGTAGGAACAAATGGTCAGGATAATACTTATGAGTTACCGGTATCGCAATTGGATCTTGTTTGGTCAAGCAAAATTTCAGAGCATTTTGATGTAAAATTTACTGCAGACAACTTATTAAATCCAGCAAGAAAATTAGAATTCGGAAACGAGGGAACTATAAAAGTTGATGAACCGTCTTTATTAGCTCAAAGCTATAAAAAAGGTGTTGGTTTCTCTTTAAAACTAGGATACACTTTTTAGTATCACTCGCACTATATAAAAATGAAAGCTCCAGATATCTGGAGCTTTTTTTATTTAGCAGTAAATCAAAAATCTCTTAACATTCCCTTCACATTTTAGTTGTTTTTTCATAACTGTAATGTAATATTGAGATAACACCTTACAAGGATTTCCGTTCTAATTTTGACAAAAATAAAAACGAATAATACAACACACAAAAACTATGAAAACTAAAATTTTTGCTTTAGCACTTGCTACAGGTTTATTTTTAAATTCTTGCTCAAGTAGTGACGATCCAACTCCTGTTACTCCACCTGCAACAGGCGAAATCAAAGGAGAAATTACCGCAGATCAAACTTTTGCTTACGGTAACTATACTTTAAAAGGAATTGTAAAAATCAAATCAGGAGTAACTGTAACTTTTGAGGCCGGATCAACAATTACTATAGACAAAGCTACCGGAGACAACGCATTAGTTGTTTTAAACGGTGGAAAATTAATCACAAAAGGTACTGCTGACAAACCAGTAGTATTTACAGAAAAATCTAAACTTCCAGGTTCTTGGGGAGGTATCATTATGTACGGTGATGCTCCTGCAAAAGTTGCTGGTGGTGGAACTACTTCTACATCTGAAGATGGTAACAAAATTTCTTACGGTGGAACTAACCCAACTCACAATGGTGGTTCATTAGTTTACACAAGAGTAGAATATGCCGGATCTAAATTAGCTGACGGTGAAAAAGAAAACAATGGTTTTACTTTTTACTCAGTAGGTTCAGGAACAACTTTAGACCACTTAGTATCTTACAAAGGTGCTGATGACGGATACGAATTCTTCGGTGGAACTGTAAGTTTAACTAATGCTATTTCTTACGGAAACTATGATGATTCATTTGACTGGCAAGATGGATGGCAAGGTCAAACAAATACAAACTGGTATGCTTACCAAACTGGTAAAGGTAACTACGGAATGGAAATCGAAGCGTCTTTAAATGACAATGCTTTTGGACCAAAAGTTTCTAACATTACTTTAAAAAGAGCAACTGGTAACGTTCCTGAAACTGGAGACAATCAAGTTGATGCTTTCCAATTCAAAAGAGAAGGTAACGGAGAATACAGCAACATCATCATCGATGGTTATGGTAACTTCTCAACTTTCAAAGGTAGTGCAGTTAGTATCTTAGATGGTGTGACAAACGATCACCAAGTAAAAACATCTAAAATCAAACTTATCAACGTTAAAATTTCAAACACAACTAACATCAACCCAATTGGAGCTACTGACGCTATCGTTGTTGCTTTCCCAGCAGGAACTTTCGTTACAAGCGCTACAGCTACAGGAGCTTCTTTAAATTCTGGTGCATGGGCTACAGTTGACGGTGTAGATTTGACAAAATAAGAATACCACAATATAAATTGTTAAAAACATCCTAAATATTTAGGATGTTTTTTTTTGGCGTACTTTTTGTAATTTTTTTTTTATATATTTACGTAACAAAAATAATGCGATGGCAAAAAACTACTTTTATATTACATTCTTATTGGCTTTTTTCTTTTCTGTAAGTGTCTCGGCACAAGACAGCAAGCAACTACCAAAACCTCAAGAGTCCAATATCATTGAGGGTTTAAGCTTGTACCCTAATCCCGTTACAAACGGAAAAGTATATATATCGTCTAAAAATGATTTAGAAAAAGAAATTATTGTTTTTGACATACTGGGGAAAAAAGTCCTACAAGCGCATTTATCGACCAGAGAACTTAACGTTGCAGATTTGGTTCCAGGCGTTTATATCATAAAAATTAACGAAGAAAATGCTTCCGCAACCCGAAAGCTTATTATTCGATAAAAATAAAACACAAAAAGCTCCAATATTTATTGGGGCTTTTTTTTTTACTATGCAGTCGCGGTTTTCATTTTCAGTCACACCTTAAAGTGTTTGCTGAAAACTGGCACCGAAAACTAAAAACTTATTTACAATATACTTACCTTTGCGCAAAAAAAGTTTTGATTACAGCCAACGATATATTTACCATTTCGAGTCAGAAACAATTTGAAAAAATAGCATTAAAAGTGTTTCGTTTTCAGCACGAGAATAATATCGTATACCGGGATTTTTGTGATTTCTTAAAAGTCAATCCACAACAAGTAAAATCGCTGGAACAAATTCCATTTTTGCCTATTCAGTTTTTCAAAAGCCACGATGTTGTTTCAAATACAAATCCTGCTCAAGTAACTTTTACCAGCAGCGGAACGACCGGAATGATTACCAGCAGACATTTAGTGACCGATGTTTCTCTTTACGAAGAAAGCTACCGTAACGGATTCTCGCAATTCTATGGCAATATCGAAGATTATGTTGTTTTAGCCCTTTTACCGTCTTATCTCGAGCGCGATGGATCTTCGCTTATTTATATGGTCGAAGATTTAATAAAACTATCCAATCAGCCCGAAAGCGGGTTTTATTTACACAATCACGACGACTTAATTAAAAAATTGACCGCACTAGACGAATCTGGTCAAAATGTAATTCTAATTGGCGTTACATACGCTTTATTAGATTTAATCGAAAAACACCAATTTAACCTCCAAAATACCATTATTATGGAAACCGGCGGAATGAAAGGCAAACGCAAAGAAATGATTCGCGAAGAATTACACGAACAGCTTTGCAAAGGCTTTGGGGTTTCAGCCATTCATTCAGAATATGGAATGACAGAACTTCTCGCACAAGCTTATTCTTTAGGCGAAGGCATATTCGAATGTCCGTCCTGGATGAATATTCTGGTTCGCGATCCTGAAGATGCGCTCACTTACGTGAAAGATGGAAAAACCGGTGGAATTAACGTTATTGATTTAGCCAACATTAATTCGTGTTCGTTTATTGCAACGCAGGATTTAGGCAAAAAATATCCCAACAATTCTTTTGAGGTATTGGGACGTTTTGATAATTCTGATATTCGTGGTTGTAATTTGATGGTATTGTAGTTTAATCGTTTATTTATTTAATGGTTAAGCGTAAAATTTAATTCCTGTCTCACATTTACAAAAAACTTTTAGCGCAATATAACTTTAACCTTTTCTCTTAATTCAGGCAAAACAATTTCCCGAAACCATTCATTTTTAGCTTGCCAGATATTATTTCTTGGTGAAGGATGCGGCAACGGAAAATATTGCGGTAAATAAGTCACAAAATTACGAACCGTTTCTGTTAGGGTATTTTTTGCATTTTCTCCCAAATAATATTTTTGTGCATGTTGACCAATAAGCAAAACAAGTTCTACATTTGGCATTAAATTCAGAAGTTTTTCATGCCATAATGGAGCACATTCTGATCTTGGCGGTAAATCTCCTGTTTTTCCTGTACCCGGAAAACAAAATCCCATAGGTATTAAGGCAATTTTACTAGTATCGTAAAATGTTTCTTTATCAATTTGCAGCCAACTCCTCAAATTATCTCCGCTTTTATCATTCCATGGAATACTTGTATTATGCACAATTCGGCCAGGCGCCTGACCTATGATGATAATTTTACTCTTTTCACTCGCCGCAACAACAGGATTTACCCCATCTTTTAAGAAATTTTCACAAACACGACAGTTTTTAATTTGCTCGAAAAGCTCTTCCATAAAATTATACATTTCAATTAAAGTACTAATTTTTGTATTCTTCAGCAATAAAAAAATTCTATAAAAAAATCCGATTAAAACTTAATCGGATTTTAAAACTTAAAGAATTTAGGGAAAACTCAAAAATTACTTCGCTCTAATCACAAAATAATTCTTCTTACCACTTTGCAACAACACAAACTGATTGTTGATTAAATCATTTGATGTCAAAACAAAATCTTCTTTTATTTTTTCTCTGTTTACCGAAATTGAATTCGCTGTTAAAGCTCTTCTTGCTTCACCATTAGATTTAAAAAAACCTGTTTTTTCATTTAAAACAGTAACAATATCCAGCCCGTTTTCAAGATCGGCTTTTGCGATTTCAGCTTGCGGAACTCCGTCAAAAACTTCTAAAAAAGTCGCTTCATCTAATTGCTTTAAATCTTCTGCAGTAGAATTTCCAAACAAAATATTCGAAGCCTGAATTGCTTTTTCCAACTCTTCCTTACTATGAACAAAAATCGTGATTTCTTCTGCTAATTTTTTCTGCAAAACTCTTAAATGCGGAGCTGCTTTATGTTCTTCGATTAAAGCATCAATAGTTTCTTTATCCAGGAAAGTAAAGATTTTAATATATTTTTCAGCATCAACATCCGTTGCATTTACCCAAAATTGGTAAAATTTATATACCGAAGTTTTATCGGCGTCAAGCCAAACATTTCCACCTTCAGATTTCCCAAATTTAGATCCGTCTGCTTTTGTAATTAATGGCGTTGTCAAAGCAAAAGCTTTCGCATTTTCGCCTCCCATTCTGCGAACTAATTCTGTACCAGTGGTAATATTTCCCCATTGATCAGAACCTCCCATTTGCAGAACGCAATTGTTGTTTTTATATAAATGATAAAAATCGTATCCTTGAATTAATTGGTAGGTAAACTCCGTAAAAGACATTCCTTCTCCTTCTCCGCCCAATCTCTTTTTAACAGAATCTTTGGCCATCATATAATTTACCGTGATACGTTTTCCAACTTCACGGGCAAAATCAATAAACGAGAATTCTTTCATCCAGTCATAGTTGTTTACCATAACCGGAGCGTTTGCATCTGTAGCATTAAAATCTAAGAAACGAGACAAAACGCTTTTAATTCCTGCAACGTTTTTAGCCAAAGTTTCTTCGTTCAGCAAATTTCTCTCGTCAGATTTCCCGGATGGATCACCAATCATTCCGGTTGCTCCGCCAACTAAGGCGATCGCTTTATGACCGGTTCTGTTTAAGTGAACCAATAAAATAATCTGAACCATACTACCAATATGTAGCGAATCTGCCGTTGGATCAAAACCTATATATGCCGTAGTTACTTCTTTAAGCAATTGTTCTTCCGTTCCTGGCATGCTATCATGATATAACCCGCGCCACTTTAATTCTTCAACTAGATTCTTCATTTTTTTAAAATAATTTGTGCAAATATAATCAATGGCAATGGCAATGTCAAAAAACAATATCAAAATGGTCTGCCGCAAAGGCACTAAGACACAAAGATAATTTTAAAACTTTGCGTCTTAGTACCTTTGTGGCAAAACAAAAAGCCATAGTGCCTTTGCGCCTTTGTGGCAAAATCGGTATATTTACAAAATGGTATTAGTAACTGGAGGAACAGGTTTAGTTGGCGCGCATTTATTGCTTCATTTAATTGAAAATGGAGAAAACGTTCGGGCTATTTACCGAAATCAAAACAACATCCAAAAAACAAAATCGGTTTTTGAATTGTATAAAAAAGGTGATTTGTTTGAAAAAATCAATTGGCTTGAAGCCGATATTTTAGACGTTCCTTCTCTAGAAATTGCTTTTATCGACATTGATTATGTTTATCATTGCGCTGCATTAATTTCGTTTGATCCAAAAGATGAAGATTTACTAAGAAAAACCAATATAGAAGGAACTGCCAATATGGTGAATTTTTCTTTGGTTAAAGGAATTAAGAAATTCTGTTTTGTAAGTTCTATTGCTGCTTTAGGCGATTTAGCCGCACATGAAACATACATTACCGAAGAAACAGATTGGAATCCCGAAAAACCGCATAGCGATTATGCTATTTCGAAATATGGTGCCGAAATGGAAGTCTGGCGCGCCGTTCAGGAAGGCTTAAATATCATTATTATTAATCCGGGCGTTATTTTAGGCCCAATTCCGAAAACGAAAATATTCGAACAAGGAAGCAGCGAATTATACCAAAAAGTAGCCAACGGACTTCCCTTTTACACGCTTGGAAATACGGGTTTTATTGCCGTTAATGATGTCGTGAGAATTGCATTTGAATTAATGAAAAGCGAAATCAGGAACGAACGCTTTACTTTAATTGCTGATAATATTGTTTTCAGGGATATTTTGAACACAATTGCAGATACTTTAAAAGTAAAAAGACCAGGTATTCATGCAAAGCCAATATTTATGAATTTTCTTTGGATAGCTGACGGAATATTTTCGACTCTATTTTTCCAAAAAAGACGCATGACAAAAGCAACCGCAAAAGCTTCTTATTCTAAAAATCTCTATTCGAATGAAAAAATAAAAACCGCTCTGGGAACGGTTTTTTTAGATGTACATCAATATATACAAGAAGTTTCGAAGCTATAAAACGATTATCGCAACTGTCTTGTTCTTTTTATTGAATCCATATTTACTTTAGGAATTGTCTTTTTTATAGAATCCTTAGGAATTTCTTTTCCGCCTTTTTTCTTTAATTTGGCTTCTTTTTTCTCGTCTATTTTTACCAAAGAATCAATTGCTCTCTGATTTTTTGCCAATCGTTTGCCTATTTCGTCATACATATCTTTGTAGCTGTCATAATCAGATGCATAATAGATATTGTTTTGTGCAAATTGCAGACTATCAACTTTATATTTCTTGAAAATAAACTTAGTCGGACTCGTTTCGTTAGAATCAACCGCCATTGGATTTTGATATTTTATAGCTTCTAAAAGAGATAAATCATACATAATATCAATCATTTTTTCTTTCTCGATAAGTTTTGCAGGTTGTTTGACCAACTCTTTTTTACAACTTACAGAAAGAAACAAAACCAACATTATTACTATAAAATTCTTCATTTCAGCTTTTTATCTATCAAACAATAATCTTTTTCCCGGACGGATATCTTTTACTTTAAAATTATTATAAACCAATTCGCCATTTACAAAAGTATGGGTAATTCTTGATTTAAAAGTATAATTTTCAAATGGGGACCAGCCGCATTTTGCCAGGATATTTTCTGGTTTTACGCTCCATGGCAAACTTGGATTTACGATAACTAAATCAGCAAAATAACCTTCTTTTATAAAACCTCTTTTTTCGATTTTGAAAATTTTAGCCGGATTATGACACATTTTCTCCACGATTTTTTCAACGGTAATTTTTCCCTGATGATGCGCTTCGAACATGGCAATAACGGCATGTTGCACTAACGGACCTCCGGAAGGCGCTTTTAAATACGATTGCATTTTTTCTTCCTTAGTATGTGGCGCGTGGTCTGTAGCAATTACATCGATACGGCCATCGTTTAAGGCTTTCCAAAGTTCAGCTCTGTCTGCAGCCGTTTTTACAGCAGGATTCCATTTAATGAAATTCCCTTTTGTTTTATAATCTTCATCGGTAAACCAAAGATGATGTACACAAACCTCAGCCGTGATTTTTTTATCTTCTAACGGAATTTTATTCGTAAACAATTCCATTTCTTTCGCTGTTGAAAGATGAAAAATATGCAAACGCGCCCCTGTTTTTTTCGCTAAAGCAACAGCTTTTGAAGACGAAATATAACAAGCCTCAGCACTTCTGATTAAATGATGCGCCGTTACCGGAATATCATCTCCATATTGTTCTTTAAATAGGGCCAGATTATTTTGAATTGTAGTTTCATCTTCGCAATGAACTGCAATTAACATGGGTGTGCTTGAAAATATTTTTTCTAAAGTTGCTTCATTATCTACCAACATATTTCCGGTTGAAGAACCCAGGAAAATTTTGATTCCGGCAACATTTCTTGGATTTGTTTTTAAAACTTCTTCCAGATTATCATTGGTTGCGCCCATCATAAACGAATAATTCGCAAATGATTTTACGGCAGCAATTTGGTATTTATCTTCAAGGATTTCCTGAGTAACGGCATTTGGAACCGTATTTGGCTGTTCGATGAAAGAAGTAATTCCGCCTGCAACAGCAGCTCTTGATTCTGATTCGATATCGCCTTTATGGGTTAATCCCGGCTCTCTAAAATGTACCTGATCATCAATTGCTCCCGGCATTAAATAACTTCCTTCGGCATCTATAACAATACAATCAGATGTTTTTAGGCTAATGCTGTCCGCAACTTCAACAATTAAGTCGTTTTCGATCAAGACATCACCTTCAAAAATAGATCCTTCGTTTACAATTTTAGCATTCTTTATTAAAATCCTATTCATCACCGTGGTATTATAATGTATTGACTAATTTTTTTAATCTAAGCGAAATCACGCCAAGAATAGCTTCTTTAATAATGGCATTGCTCATTTTTGAAACACCTTTAGTCCTGTCTGTAAATATAATAGGAACCTCTGTAATTTCAAATTTAGCGCAATACGTCCTGTATTTCATTTCAATCTGAAACGCATAACCTACGAACTTTATTTTGTTCAGGTTGATCTTCTCTAAAACTTCTCTTTTATAACAAACAAAACCTGCCGTTGCGTCGTGAATTTTCATTCCGGTAATAAATTTTACATAAACCGAAGCAAAATACGACATCAAAACGCGGCTTAAAGGCCAGTTTACGACATTTACACCAGTTACATAACGAGAACCAATAGCGAGATCTGCGCCGCCAAAATGACAAGCATCAAATAATTTTTCGAGATCATTGGGGTTATGCGAAAAATCAGCATCCATTTCAAAAATGTAATCATATTTACGTTCTAATGCCCATCTAAAACCATGAACATAAGCAGTTCCTAAACCTGATTTTTTAGCTCTTTTTTCTAAAAATAACCTTTCGGGAAATTCTTCCTGTAATGCAATCACCTTATTAGCAGTGTGATCAGGCGAATTATCATCTATTATTAAAAGATGAAAAGGTTTATGTTGTGAAAGTACTGCTCTAACTATACTTTCAATATTTTCGATTTCGTTGTAAGTGGGGATTATGACAATACAATCATTCATTTTTCTGGGTAATTTCAACGCAAAAGTAAACTTTTTATGGCATTTGATTCATAATAAATTTATAATAAAAGTATTGATACAAAAAATTACTAATTTTGTATTCGTTATGATTGAACAACTTCATCCCCGAATTCTCGCAGACAAAGACTGGGCAACACTTTTATTTGTGGTTGCATTTGCTGTTGTTGCTATGACTAAATCAGCTTATGAGAATAGATTTAGCGAATTTAGCAAGCTTATTTTCTCAGATAAATACGCAAAAATTTACCGTGACAGTAATATTAAGAGCAGTTTTACGGTTGGTTTATTTTTTGTGCAGGTAATTTCTTATGCTTTTTTTATTCAGCTTACGATGCACATATTTTCAGAAAATCCTAAAACAGGAACTTATAATGTATTAAAAACAGATTGGATTTTATTCATCCAGATCGCAACATTCCTGCTTTATTTTATTCTGGCAAAGTATTTAATCGAGAAAATTGTGGCAACTTCTTTTAATATTGATGAATTTGTAGAACTTTTTAACTTACAAAAAGTCACCTATAGAACTTATATTGGCGTTTTAATCCTTCCGGTTAATGCTGTTTTATTTTATTATGACAATATTCCCAAAAGTATACCCCTAGCAATTATAGGCATTTCGCTGTCTATAAGTCTATACTCATATTTTATTTCAATAAAAACATATCAAAACGCAATAATCAGCAAGTTATTTTATTTTATTTTATATCTTTGCGCTCTTGAAATAGCCCCTTATTATTTTCTCTATTATTGGATTACAAAAGGGAGTGCTTAGAAAAAGTTTACAATATGAAAGTGAAAACAATTTTGGTGTCACAGCCTGAACCTAAAGTGGAAAATTCTCCTTACTTTGAGCTCCAACAAAAACACAAAATAAAAATTGATTTCAGACCATTTATTCATGTGGAAGGGGTTAATGCAAAAGAGATTCGATTACAAAAAATCGACCTTAATCATTATACTGCTATAATTTTGACAAGCCGTAATGCGGTTGATCATTTTTTTAGAGTAGCAGATGAAATGCGTTACAAAGTCCCTGAAGGATTAAAATATTTTTGTCAATCTGAAGCAGTTGCTTTTTACCTGCAAAAATATGTAGTGTACAGAAAGCGTAAAATTTATGTGGGAGCAAAAGATTTTGCGGACTTATCTCCATTAATTAAAAAATACAAAGACGAAAAATTCTTGTTGCCGGCATCTGATCAGTTAAATGCTGACGCGCCTATTACTTTAAATAATCTGAAAGTAGATTGGACACAAGCCGTTTTTTACAAAACTGTAATGAGCGACTTATCTGATTTAGCCGATGTTTATTATGATGTATTGGCATTTTTTAGTCCAACCGGAATAAAATCATTGTTTAAAAACTTCCCTGATTTTAAACAAAATGATACCCGAATTGCTGTTTTTGGAAGCACAACTCAAAAAGAAGCGCTGGATTATGGTTTAAGAATCGATATTCTTGCACCAACTCCTGAAACTCCTTCTATGACAATGGCTTTAGAAAAATACATTAGCGAAGCAAACAAAGGAAAATAATCCTTTTTTAAATTACAATATTAAAATTCCAAATTCCAATTATCTTATTGGGATTTGGAATTTTTTTATTTATCATTAAGAGATTAAGAAAAATTAAGTTTTCTCTAATGATTTCTCAAGCAAGATTAAGCATCCTTTCTTTATTTCCTTAATGAATCTGCAAAGCAACAATTAAGCATTCTTGCTTTATTTTCTTAATCTCTTAATGGTGAAAAAAAACTCAACGCTGAGAAAAACAATTCAAATCTTGATTTTTTAAATATTTTAAACTTTTATTCCTAAATTTGATTTCTAACTAAAACCAAATAACTAAAATTAGTTTCAAATTACAACTCTTATGAAAATCAATTCCCTTTTAATTGAAATTGACGGTATCGATAAAGAAATTCTCCGTTATTTAATGGACGATGCCCGAAAACCTATTTTACAAATTGCCAATAAAATTGGTATTTCAGGAGCAGCAATTCATCAGCGGTTAAAAAAACTGGAACAATCAGGAGTTATTTCAGGATCAAAATTTACGGTAAATCCAAAGGTTTTAGGTTATAACACCATGGCTTTTATTGGCGTTTACTTGGACAAAGCTTCCCGAAACTCTGAAGCTGTAAAAGATTTAAAGAAAATTCCAGAAGTTCTTGAATGCCATTATACAACCGGAAACTGGTCGGTTTTAATAAAAATCATTTGTCGCGATAACGAACATTTAATGCAGCTTTTAAATACCAAAATCCAGGCTATCGAAGGCGTTTCAAGAACAGAAACATTTATTTCGCTGGATCAGCAGATTGACAGGCAGATTCAATTATAAATTAGAAAATGTGGCAATTAGATAATTAGATAATTTTTCAATTCTACAAATAGACAATTGTCTAACATCTATAAACAACAAAACCCGACATGTTTTAAATCTGTCGGGTTTTGCTATAAATTATCTAATTGACTAATTATCTAATTGCCACATTAAAAAGCTTAATCTCTCCTGTTATTACTTCCTGCATAAATCGAGATGTAATACAATAATGTTGCAATTGATCCCAAAGCTGCTACCAGATACGTTCTTGCAGCCCATTTTAAAGCATCTTTTGCTCCGGCTTGCTCTTCTTGTGTGAGCATGTGTTTATTTTCTAACCACGCTAATGCCCTGTTGCTTGCGTCGTATTCTACAGGCAAAGTTACAATCGAAAACAGAGTTGTTACGGCAAAAAGCACTATTCCGATTAACAATAACGAAGGAAACATGTTTATCATTAGAATTCCGGCCAACAAAACCCATTGCATATAATTCGATGCAACATTTACAATTGGCACAAGCGTAGAACGCATCGTCAGCCATTGATATCCCACAGAATGTTGTACAGCATGACCGCATTCGTGAGCCGCAACAGCAGCCGCAGCCGCATTGCGATGATTGTAAACCGCTTCGCTTAAATTTACGGTTTTATCGCCTGGATTATAATGATCTGTTAACTGGCCCGGAACAGAAATCACGCGAACATCCGTAATTCCGTTATCCGCCAACATTTTTTCAGCAATTTCGGCACCGCTCATTCCGTTTCGTAATTGCAATTTAGAATATAATTCGAATTTACTTTTTAGTTTTGAACTTACCAACCAGCTGAATAACATAATTGCACCGGCAATAATTAAATATCCACTTCCCATAATTTTTGATTTTTGATTGAAATTTAAAGTTACAAAACAAACCGCAATTTCTGAACCAATTTAAAAAAATGTCATTTTGGCATTTATATTCAATTCAAATAATTTATTCAACATCCAATTGTTTATTGACATCTTCAAATTTAGAAATCAGATCATTAATTTTTGCCTGTTGCTTTTTTATCTGTTTCGGGCGAAGAAAAAACCAATTAAACAACATCCAAATCAACGTTATTCCATACGTGAAACTTGCCCAGAAAATTGTCATTCTAATCGTATATTCATACATATATAAACCAATCCCGATTCCGAGTAAAACAAAGTATAAACTCAACATGGTAGATTGCATAAACTGCTGTTTCTTTTTAATCGAAATCAGTTTTTGCAGATATTCCTGATTCGTTTGGGTCGTGTCTATATTTTTATAAATGGTTAATAATCGATTATAAGCCATCAGATAAATAACCATTGCTAAAATCGTTACAACAATTCCAATTTTAGTCGAAATAAATTCAGGCTGATAATAATACCAGATAAAAACAATAAAAGCGCAAGTTGCAAAAAGCATAACATTAGTGATCAACAAACTACGCAAACCGGCTTTTTTAAATTGTTTTAATCTCAAAAGCAAATCTTCTATATTGGGTTGATTTACGGTTTGTTTTTTCCATAAATCTTTAAAATCTATATTGTTATTGTGGTCCATTTTCTTTAAATTTTTGGGTCAATTTTTCTTTTATCCTGTGAATTTTCACTCTTGTATTCGCTTCCGAAAGTCCAACGATTTTAGCGATTTCCGACTGTTTGATATCTTCGAGTTCCAGCGAAATAATGATACGTTCTGTTTCGGGTAATTCGGCAATACATTTATACAAAAACTGAATTTGAGGTTCTAATGACTGTTGTTTTTCTTCACTTAAGTGAATGGGCAAATCTGATTTAGGAAAACGTTTGTCTTTTTCAATTTGCCGTAAACAATTATTAGATGCAATTCTGAAAATCCAGGTTCCTATACTGGACTCATTTCTAAAAGTATCGAGTTTTTGCCAAACAATAACAAAGGTTTCCTGAGCCAGATCCTGTGCGATATCATAATCATTCACAAAACCCATACAAAGCCTGAATATCCTCTCCCAATACGTTTTATAGATTTCTTCAAATTCCATTATTACTGTTTTAGAAAATTGTTTAACTGACCTAAATACCAAGCTGTATCATCATACATAATAAAATGCAATCCTGTCGTAGCATATTGAAAATTAGCCGTTTTCAAATTCTTATACTGATCTTCAATAGCAGGTTTTAAATTTATAAAATAAGATTCTAATAAAATTAAGGCTGGACATTTTATCGAAGCGATTTTATCTCTCAAATCAACATTGAAGAAATCACAATACATTCCGGCAAAAGTTTGTCTGTCTGATTTTACGCTCCAATCCACTACCATTTCCAGTTTTGATGTATCCTGCAAAAGTCTTGGCATAGTTTGTTTTTGCATATCATAAAACTGAGTATCCGTCATTCCGGCCATTTGGGTAACCATTGGCGAACAATCGTTATTTTCTTTTGATTTAAAAGAAGGATCAGATAATGCAGCCAGACAAGGAAGCGCGTCGACCACCACGATTTTACCAATCAAATCCGGATAATCGGCTGCAATTGCAAGTGCCAGTCCGCCGCCCATGCTGTGGCCAATTAGTATTGGTTTTTGAATGTTATTGTCTTTTATATAATTGGCAATTCCATTTTCCCAATTTTTGAAGGTTGCATTTCCTTGTGGTTTTACTCCGGCGAAACCAGCCATTGTAAGCGTATAACAGGTAAAATCTTTTTCGAAATTCATTTTAGTTTCATTCCACACATCTCCTGAAGATGCAAATCCGGGAATAAAAATTATAGCTTGTTCTCCGTGACCGGTTTTGACAACCTCAAACGGAAATGATTTGGTTTGTGCAAACACATTTAAACATAATGCTGAAAATAAAAGGGCGATAACCAAGATGATATACTTTTTCATTTTTAATAGATTTAAGTTTTTAAATGATTTAATTCGCCTTTTGGATACGAAAGGTTTTAAAATGTTACAGATTTTTTTGAAAAAAATAAATTCCAATATTTTGAAATTCCAAATTCCAATTTGAATGCGATGAAATTTCGCCACGAATTCACTAATTTTCAGATTAATTCGTGAATTCGTGGCGAAAAAAGCCAAAGAAACTCCACAATTTTGTCATCCTGAGCGAAGTCGAAGGAAACATAAGAAACTCCATAAAGTGCGGTCCTTCGACTTCGCTCAGGATGACAAATCAAAACAAAAAAAATTCCAAACTCCAACAAAAATTGGAATTTGGAATTTAATCCCGATAACTATCGGGATGGAATTTATTTGGCTATCCAACCAAATTGATGATTTTACCAGGAACAATAATCACTTTATTTGGAGTTTTTCCATCAAGTTGTTTTTGAGTTCTTTCATCTTTCATGATGATTTCTTCGATTTGTTCTTTGGTTAAATCCAAAGGCAATTCGATGGTGAAACGCATTTTTCCGTTGAAAGAAACCGGATATTCTTTATTGGTTTCAACCAAATGTTTGGCTTCAAAAACAGGGAAAGCAACTGTCGAAATCGAATCTTTATGTCCTAATTGCGACCATAATTCTTCTGCGATATGCGGTGCATAAGGCGAAACCAAAATGGCTAATGGTTCAAGAATTGCTCTTGAATGACAATTTTGAGCTGACAATTCATTTACACAAATCATAAACTGAGAAACCGAAGTATTAAAAGAGAAACTCTCGATATCTTCTGCTACTTTTTTGATCGTTTTGTGTAATGATTTTAAGTTGTCTTTTGTTGGTTCGTCGTTGTTTACGATTAAGCCATTATCATCAAAATACAATCTCCATAATTTTTTAAGGAAACCAAAAACTCCTGTTATCCCTCCAGTACTCCAAGGTTTTGTTTGTTCTAGTGGTCCTAAAAACATTTCATACAAACGTAAAGTATCAGCTCCATACTCATTACAAATATCATCTGGATTAACTACATTATACCAACGCTTAGACATTTTTTCAACTTCACGCCCAACGATAAATTTTCCATTTTCCGATATAAATTCACCATTTTCAAATTGAGGCTGCCAGTTTTTCAATCTTTCAATATCAATTTCATCTGCAGCATTTACCATATTAACATCAATATGTAAAGCCTCAGTTTCATAATCATTTTTAAGATTTTTAGAAACGTATTTATTAGTTCCTGAAACTCTATAAACCAAAGCACTAGTTCCCAAAATCATTCCCTGATTGATCAGTTTTTTGAATGGTTCTTCTGTTGGAGCAAAACCTTTGTCTTTTAAGAATTTATTCCAAAAACGAGAATATAGTAAGTGTCCGGTTGCGTGTTCGCTTCCTCCAATATATAAATCTACGCTCTCCCAATATGCTAAAGCTTCTTTGCTTGCAAATCTATCTTCATTGTGCGCATCCATATAACGCATCCAATACCATGAACTTCCCGCCCAGCCTGGCATCGTGTTCAATTCAAGAGGGAAAATTTCGAAATTATCAACCAAATCCGTATTAACAACTTCATTGTTTTTGGTATCCCAAGCCCAAATTGTTGCGTTTCCTAACGGAGGCAAACCATCTTCGGTTGGTAAATATTTTTCTACTTCAGGCAAAATAATTGGCAAATGTTCTGCAGCGATCATTTTCGGCAATCCATTTACATAATAAACCGGGAAAGGCTCTCCCCAATAACGCTGACGGGAGAAAACGGCATCACGCAAACGGTAATTTGTTTTTCCGGTTCCCTGACCTATTTCTTCTAAGGCAGCAATTACTTTTTGAGTTCCTGTTTTATAATCTAATCCGTTTAAGAAATCAGAATCTACTAATTGAAAACCTTCTTTTGCTCCAAAAGCAGCCTCAGAAATATCTTTATCAAAAATATTCTTAATTTCCGGCATTCCTCCCGAAGCCTCGGGATGACCTTTAAAGAAATTTGCAAAAGCATAATCTCTTTCGTCTCCGCACGGAACCGCCATTACAGCGCCTGTTCCGTAACCTGCCAAAACATAATCTCCAATCCAAACCGGAATTGGTTCTTTTGTAAAAGGATGTTCGGCATAAGCTCCGGTAAATACGCCCGAAATGGTTTTTACATCGGCCATACGCTCACGTTCAGAACGTTTTGCTGTTTTTTCGATATAAGCCTCAACTGCATTTTTTTGATCAGCAGTTACAATTTTAGCAACCAAATCATGTTCCGGAGCCAAAGTCATAAAAGTTACTCCGAAGATGGTATCAGGTCTTGTTGTAAAAACTTCAATAAAATAGTCCAAAGTCGAATGTCCAAAGTCTGAAAGCGTAGCTCCACTTTCGACTTGCGACTTTTGACTTTTGACTTTAAATTTAACCAGCGCTCCAACCGATTTTCCAATCCAGTTTCTTTGAGATTCTTTTATAGATTCGCTCCAGTCGATATCATTTAAACCTTGCAGCAAACGCTCTGCATAAGCAGAAATTCGCATGCTCCATTGCGTCATTTTTTTACGAATTACAGGATATCCTCCACGCTCAGAAACACCGTTTACAATTTCGTCATTTGCCAAAACGGTTCCTAAACCGGGACACCAGTTTACTTCTGTTTCGGCCAAATACGTTAATCTGTACTGCAACAGGATTTTTTCCTGCTCATCTGCCGAAAACGCTTTCCATTCGCTTGACGAAAAACTTTGAATATTATCATCAGATACGGCATTTACTTCTGCATTTCCTTCTTTTTCGAAAATAGCGGTCAAAGTCGAAATATCTTCGGCTCTGTTTGTTTCTTTATTGTACCATGAATTAAACAATTGAATAAAAATCCATTGCGTATGTTTATAATAATCAGGATTTGAGGTACGCACTTCACGCGCCCAGTCAAATGAAAACCCAATTTTATCTAATTGTTTTCTATATCCGGCAATTTGTTTTCCTTCTTTATCAACTCCACCGTCAATGTTTACGCGTGTTGTATCTTCCGGACGCTGCCCGGTCTGGATCGCATATTGTTCTGCCGGCAATCCAAAACTATCATATCCCATTGGGTGTAAAACGTTGAATCCCTGATGTCTTTTGAAACGAGAATAAACATCTGAAGCAATATAACCCAGCGGATGCCCAACGTGTAATCCCGCTCCGGATGGATAAGGAAACATGTCTAAAACATAATGCTTCGGTTTTTCAGAATTGTTTGACGCAGCAAAAGTTTGGTTTTTAGCCCAATATTTTTGCCATTTTTCTTCGATTTCGTTCGGATTGTACTTCATTTCTAAGTGACTAAGATTCTAAGTTACTAAGGTTCTAAGGCTTTTCACTAAATTAATTATTAGCCGCAAATTTACATTTATTGATGATTGTACCAAAGCTATTTCTCTGACAAACAAATAAAAAAACACATTACTTATTTTTAATTACGTAAAAATACTTAAATTCGTGTTTTTATACTTATAAAAATAGCGTTTTCTAAACCATACAGAAAAGTTCCGGAGGAACGAGCCATATTGTAGGGCTGGATTTTAATCCAGTAAAAATTAAAGAATATTATTACACAATAATCATTATTTTTGAAGATCATTAAATGAGTCAAATGAGTAATAGCAAAAAATATTCTGTTGAAGTTCGCCTTTGGATAGAAGAAACCGAAGGCCCATTTCTGGGAATTGGGAAAATCTGGCTTTTAGAAAACATTCGAAAAACAGGTTCTATTACCAATGCGGCAAAAGAAATGAAAATGTCGTATCGTCAGGCATGGCAACTGGTTGAAGAAATGAATCAGCGCGCAGAAAGTCCTTTGGTAGAAAAATTACTTGGCGGAAAAGGCGGCGGAGGTGCAAGATTAACAGAAGCTGGAGAAAAAGCTATCATTCTTTTTTATGAAATCGAAAAGCGAATTAAAGATTTTGCTTTAAAAGAAACCCAAAACCTTAAATTTTAAATTTTAAAATATCAAACAGTAAAAACCAATTTTATAATTATCAGTATTCATTTTAAAACATACTGAAAGCTAAATTCAAATTATGAAAATAAAACTTTACATATTTCTTCTGTTTATAAGTTTTAGAGGCTTTTCTCAAACAGAAAATTCAAAAAAAGAGCAAGACAGTATTAAAAAACAAGATTTAAACGAAATTGTAATTACTGCTTCCCGCCGTTCTGAAAATATTATGCGTTCGCCGATAAGTATCGAGCAGTTAAAATCGGCGGAAGCCAAAAATATGGGATCGCCAAGTATTTATGAAGCATTAGAAAATGTAAAAGGTGTTCAGATCATTACGCCGAGTTTGGGTTTTAAAGTCATTAATACGAGAGGTTTTGCCAATTCTACAAACGTAAGATTTGCACAATTGGTTGACGGAATCGATAATCAGGCGCCACATTTGGGCGCGCCAATTGCAAACGCACTCGGCGCAAATGACCTTGACATTGATAAAATCGAAATTATTCCGGGAACGGCCGCCGCTTTATACGGAATGAACGCTATTAATGGTTTGGCAAATATTCAGACCAAAAATCCTTTTGAATATCAGGGTATCAGCATTCAGCAATTAACGGGCGTAAATCATGTTGGCAATATTGACCGGTTTTCACCGAAGATATACTCGCAGTTTAATTTTCGTCTTGCAAAAGCATTCAACGAGAAACTGGCTTTCAAAATAAATGCTTCGTCAACTGGCGGAACAGATTGGGTTGCGGATGACAGAACCGATTTGGCGCCAAATGCAAATGTTTCTACCAATTTATATGGCTCAGATAATCCGGCTTATGACGAAGTTAACGGTTACGGAAATGAATCTGCAAATAGGAAAACCTTAAACCTTAACGGAAAAAATTATGTCGTTGCGAGAACGGGTTATCGCGAAACTGACATTTCTGATTATGACATTAAAAATTATAAAGCTGATGTTGGCTTATACTTTCGTCCAAAACCAGGAAACGAATTAGTCGTGACTTATAAAACGGCTTTAATCAATACGATTTATCAGCGTTCGAATAGATTTCGACTTGACAATTATACTTTAAATCAATTTGCTATTGATTATCATACTCCCATTTTTGAGGTAAAAGCATACGCAACAACCGAGAATACTGGAGATTCTTATAATATGCGCTCATTAGCCGAAAATATGGATCGTGCTTATAAATCTGATGATAAATGGTTTGCAGATTATACGACAGCTTATAAAAATGCAATTACGAACGGAGCAACTGTTGCAGATGCACATAAAATTGCCAGAAGCTCATCTGATCAAGGGCGATTTGAGCCCGGAACTGAAGCGTATGAAAACAAGAAAAAAGAGTTAATTGACATTAATAATTGGGATATTGGCGCAGCTTTACGCGTAAAATCGACTTTGGTTCATGCCGAAGGTTTGATTAATTGGGATAAAGCTTTTAGATCTTTCTTCGAAAAAATAGAAGCTAAATTATTAAGCGGTTTTGATTACAGAACTTATATTATTGTTCCTGACGGAAATTATTTTATTAATCCCGTACACGCTTCCGAAAACTTAACGTATCAAAAAACCGGAGCTTTTACACAATTAACAAAGGATTTATTCAATAACAAACTAAGTTTAGGCGCGACAATCAGAATGGACAAAGCGGATTATTTTGATGTAAAATTTACGCCTCAGTTTACGGCAGTTTATGCTCCAAAAGAAACACTTAGTTTTAGGGCATCGTATCAAAACGGATATCGTTTTCCGAGTATTTTTGAAGGTTTTTCGAATGTAAATTCCGGAGGCGTAAAACGTGTTGGCGGTTTGAGAATTATGTCTTACGGAATTTTTGAGAATTCATTTACCAAAGCTTCAATAGATAAATTTCAGGCGCAGGTAAATAGTGATGTTAATACACTTGGAATTACGCAGGTGCAAGCTATTGAAAAGAATAAAAATACGATTCAGAAAAATCCATATACGTATTTGGAACCTGAATTTGTAAAATCATTCGAATTTGGATTTAAAGCAATTACCTTAAACAGAAATCTTTTTGTTGATGCTGATTTTTATTACAACTCTTATAAAAATTTCATTGCTCAGGTTGAAGCCAGTATTCCGAATACAACAGATCCAAATCTTATTCCGACCGCTTTATATTCTAAAAACAGTCAAAACAGATATCGTTTATGGACGAATTCTAAAAGTAAAATTTATAATTACGGAGGAAGTTTAGGTTTAAAATATCGAATTGATGAAACTTTTACGGCTTTAACAAATCTTACGTATACAAAACTGGATAGAACTGATGATAAAGATGGTTTAGAGGATGGTTTTAATACGCCGGAATTTAATGTAAACGGCACTTTAATGGCACAAAATATCTGGCGAGATCTTGGTGCAAGTGCAACGGCGCGATATCAAAATAATTTTGATTATGTTTCTTTTTTAGTTTCAGGAACCGTTCCCGCCTATTGGTCGATGGATGCACAAATCAATTATAATTTTAAGAAAACAGGTTTAACAACTAAATTGGGAGTAACCAATTTTCTAAATAAACCGTATACATCAATTCTTGGCGGACCATCAATTGGCGGACTATATTATTTATCTATAACCTGGGAAACGAAAAAAATCTAAAGCAAATCAATCATAAAATGAAAACACAAAATTATATTCTCGTTCTTTTTATTGCCGTAATGTGCAGTATGTGTAATTCTTCTAAAAAAGAAGATAAAATTGTCACTGAAAAAACAACTTCTACAGAAAAAGAAAACGAGCACAAAGTTTTAAGTCCAGCAGATAGCTTGAAATTAGTAAATCATCAAATTGAAGTAAAAGGCGATGTTGAATTTCCGCTTCAGTTAACTGTCGATTCTTTGCAAAAAATGAATGTGGCTACAATCTCAAATTTCAAAGTAATTGGAAAAAATGGCGATGTCAAAAAAGATGATAAAATTTCAAAAGGAGTTTTATTAAAAGATATTTTAGAGAAAGCAAAAATCAAACAAAACGACCATAAAGACCGCAACTTCTATATTGTCGCCAGAGCTTCAGACGATTATAAAGCGACATTTTCATGGGGAGAAATTTTCAATAATCCAACAGGCGAAAATACATATGTTTTGTTCGAAGAAAACGGAAAACCGGTTAAAAACGGAGAAATGATTTTGATTTGCAAAAACGATATCAAAACCGGACCAAGACATGTATATTGGCTTAAAAGTATTAAAGTTTACAGAGTTAAGTAATGTTCTGAGTTACGAAGTTACTAAGATTCTATCCCGAAGCTTCGGGACTAAGTTTATATTTGATCTCGCAAAATCGCAAAGTTTTTAAGTTTTTTGAATTGCGTCCAGCTTTAGCTGGATGGAAATATAAAATCAAACGAGAAAGGGCTTTAGCCAAACTTTTGGTTATTTGGCTAAAGCCCTTTTCTATTTAAATCTTATACCCCTAGCTGAAGCTAGGGGCTACGCAAAAAACCTTTGCGACTTCAAGACCTTGCGAGATTAACTAATAGCTTTGCAAACTTTGCTTTTATCAGCGCAACTATTAAATAAAATCTTGGCGAACTTAGTGGTTAAAAAACTTTGAAAATTTTTTATTCTTGATAAATTAAATCCTGAATTGTATATTTATAGTACGAAAGTTAAAACTTTGATCGTTATTAACTTTAAATAAAGAAATACTTTATTATTTTTACCACATAATTTAAGCATACTATGAGTTCTAACTTTGATAAATTTCAAAAGCGCAGGTTAATTTCCTCTTATTTTTCGGTTGTATTAAGTGTATTTCTGGTTTTATTCCTTTTAGGAGTACTGGGATTATTCATTATCAATTCTAAAAAACTGGCCAATGATTTTAAAGAAAAAATCGCCATGACGGTTTTCTTTAAAAATGAAGCCAATGATAGTGTAATAAAAGCATTCAACACCGAATTAAAAAGAGCTCCATTTGCGAGATCATTCGTATATGTTACCAAAGAAAAAGCTGCAAAAGAACACACCGATATTATTGGAGAAGATTTCCTGACCTTTTTAGGAGAAAATCCACTTTTGAATTCATACGATATTCACTTAAAAGCGGATTATGTAGAAAGAGACAGTATTTCTAAAATCGAAAGCCGTTTACGCCAAAATACCATGATCGAAGATATTGTTTACGACAAACAATTGGTAAATCTGGTAAACGACAACATCAAAAAAGTAAGTATGTGGATTTTGATTATCAGCGGTTTCCTTGCGATAATTGCGGTTTTATTAATCAACAGTTCATTGCGTTTATCAATTCACTCTAACCGTTTTATCATCAAAACCATGCAAATGGTTGGCGCTACAAAATCGTTTATTCGTAAACCTTTTGTAATGCGTAGCGTAAAATTAGGAATGTTAGGTGCTGGATTAGCCATAATCGCTTTAATTGCCGTTTTAATTTATGTAGACACAAATTTTCCCGGATTAGGGATTTTAGAAGATAAAGCCTTAATTGGATTGGTTTTATTAGCCGTTTTCGGATTAGGCGTTTTAATTACTTGGGTAAGTACACACTTTGCAACACAACGTTTCTTGAATTTAAGAACTGACGATCTTTATTAATTTTAGATTTTACACTTTAGATTTAGATTTTTTAAAATAAATAGGCCTTCTCCCGAAGCTTCGGGACGCTCAGGCTGACAAAAAAATAGCAATGAAAAATAATATTAAAGAAGAACAACAACAAAAACAGGAATTCCTTTTTGACACTATTAACTACAAAATTCTTTTGATAGGAATTGCAGTTATTGCATTAGGTTTTATTCTAATGTCTGGCGGAGGAAGCGATAACCCGAATGTTTTTAATGAAGATGTTTTTAGTTTTAGACGTATCCGTTTGGCTCCAACAACTGTTTTAATTGGTTTTGGAATCACTATTTATTCTATTTTCAAAAAATCTAAATAGGCTTTTTTAGGCAACTTAGACAACTTAGATTTTTAGATGAATCTCTTTAAAAATCTGACATCTAAGAAGTCTAATAATCTAACAATCTAAAATAAATGAATACATTACAAGCTATCGTTCTTGCCATTATTGAAGGAATTACAGAATTCTTACCTGTTTCTTCAACTGGACATATGATTATTGCCTCTTCTTTTTTCGGAATTGCACACGAAGATTTTACCAAACTTTTTACGATTGTAATTCAGCTTGGCGCTATACTTTCTGTAGTCGTTTTATATTTCAAACGTTTTTTTCAAACACTTGATTTTTACTTTAAACTTTTAGTTGCGTTTATTCCGGCTGTAGTTTTAGGATTATTATTAAGCGATTTTATAGATGGTTTATTAGAAAATCCGGTTACGGTTGCAGTTTCACTTTTAATAGGAGGATTGATTTTATTGAAAGTTGACGAATGGTTCAATAAACCAAATACTGCAGAAACTTCACAGGAAATCACGTATTTGCAGGCTTTCAAAATTGGATTATTTCAATGTCTGGCTATGATTCCGGGAGTTTCAAGAAGCGGAGCAAGTATTGTGGGCGGAATGTCTCAAAAATTATCAAGAACTACAGCGGCAGAATTCTCATTCTTTCTGGCTGTACCAACCATGTTGGGAGCAACTGCAAAAAAATGCTACGATTATTATAAAGCTGGATTCGAATTATCCCACGATCAGGTTAATTTATTGGTTATTGGTAATGTTGTTGCGTTTATAGTGGCACTTTTAGCGATTAAAACTTTCATTGGATTTTTGACAAAACACGGTTTTAAAGTTTTTGGTTATTACCGAATAATTGCCGGAATCGTTTTATTATTGATTCACTTTTTCATTCATCCTCTTACCATTATATAATGACACCTGAAGAATATTTAGACGGACAAGTTTTATTGATTGACAAACCTTTAAAATGGAGTTCGTTTCAAGCTGTCAATAAATTAAAATACCTTTTAATCAATAAAGTTGGACTTCCAAAAAAGTTCAAAATTGGTCACGCCGGAACTTTAGATCCTTTGGCTACAGGATTACTATTAATTTGTACCGGAAAATTTACCAAAAGAATTTCTGAACTTCAAGGCCAGGCAAAAGAATATACCGGAACTTTTTATATCGGGGCCACTACTCCGTCGTATGATTTAGAAACCGAAATCGACGAAACTTTTCCAACTTCGCATATTTACGACGCTTTAATTCATGAAACCGTAAAACAGTTTTTAGGCGAAATTGATCAAAAACCACCTATTTTTTCAGCAATCAAAAAAGATGGCGTTCGTTTATACGAACATGCACGCGCCGGGGAAACTATTGAAATTGAAAGCAGAAAAACGACCATTCACGAATTTGAAATTACCCGAATCGCATTACCTGAAATCGATTTTAGAGTAGTTTGCAGCAAAGGAACTTATATCCGCTCCTTAGCTTTTGATTTTGGAAAAGCCATGAATTCAGGTTCGCATTTAACTGCTTTACGCCGAACTAAAATTGGCGATTATGACGTAAAAAATGCAATCGATATTACGTTATTTGAAGAAAGCCTGAAATAAAGAAATCTGAAACCAGAATAAAATAAAAAAGCACATTACAAATGTGAAAGTAATGTGCCAAACTCCTAAACTAGAGTACTACTAATCCATACTTTGATTTCCCGGGGTCAATAATGTGGCACATTTTTTCCTCCAAATAAAAACTTAGAAAAAAAATCGTAAAACTTGTCGAATAACTTTCTCATAATAGTGGTTTTTTAATAGTTAACATTAAATAGACACCAATAAAAAGAGTAAATCAAAAAGTTATAATAGAAGTGGGATTAGATTACTAATTTACAAATATTAAATTAAAAAACAAATATTTTAAAATCTTTTTAACGAGTAAAATATTTATTTTCAGTGTATTACCAACAAAATAAGGCTTTTTAAAGTTTTAAAACCAAAAAATTATAAACGGTTATATTTTATATCTTCCATGATCTGCATTAATTCCTGCTGAACAGAAATGCCTTTATCTGCCAGATACCACAATTGCAAATCGGTTTTAATTTTATCATCAAGCGCGCCATGTTCTTTTTTGTAGTTGATAATCAAATCGGCGGCTACTTTTGGTCTTGGTCCCCAATTAGCACGAACAATTCCGGCTTCTTTACAAATTACGATAACTTTTGGGATCGCTCTTCCGCCGTTTGTTAAATACTGGCTCATTAATTCGTCATTTTGATCGCGCAAAACAATTCTGAGATCAATCTTTTTATTCGATTCATGCGCCATTTTGTTTATAATAGGCAGTATTTGAGCAGCATCGCCACACCAGCCTTCAGAAATTACGAGCCAAATATAATGATGATCTAAATTTTGCAGCTTTGCAATAACATCTTCAGAAATTTTTATAGTTTTCTCTAAACGATTCATTCTCGCCTCATTGAGACTTGTATAATGCGTTAAAGCTTCAGATTGTTCGCTACCGGTTGATTTTCCTTCGGATAATAAATCAGTAACTAATTTTCGATATTCTAAATAAGAATAACTGTTGAATAATGCTTTGGCTACAATACTTTTCATATATGTTTCGTTTTGATCCTATAAAAATACAAATTTTAAAAAGACAAGCAGAATGACTTTTGTCACATTCAGGAAAATAACTCAAAAGTCGCGCTAAAATTAAAATTGGTAAAGAATAATTAATTTTTGAAAACATTATTTTTAAAAATCAGAATATGTCTATATTTGCACAAATTAACGCAACACACAAATGAAATATAAAAGAATTCTTCTAAAACTTAGCGGCGAAGCCTTAATGGGTGATTTACAATACGGAATTGACCCGAAAAGATTAGCCGAATACGCTGACGAAATTAAGCAAATTCACAGTAAAGGAGTAGAAATTGCAATTGTTATTGGAGGAGGAAATATTTTTAGAGGCGTCGCTGGTGCAAGCTCTGGAATGGACAGAGTACAAGGTGATTATATGGGAATGCTTGCCACTGTAATTAACGGTATGGCTTTGCAGGGCGCTCTGGAAGACAAAGGAATGAAAACACGTTTGCAGACTGCTTTAAAAATGGAATCTATTGCTGAACCATACATCAAAAGAAGAGCAGATCGTCATCTTGAAAAAGGAAGAATCGTGATTTTTGGTGCAGGAACCGGAAATCCATATTTTACAACTGATACTGCAGCTGTTTTAAGAGGAATCGAAATCAATGCAGATGTAATCTTAAAAGGAACCCGTGTAGATGGTGTTTACGATTCTGATCCGGAGAAAAATGCATCAGCTGTAAAATTTGATTTTATTTCGTTTGATGATGTCCTTAAAAAAGGATTAAACGTAATGGATACAACAGCTTTTACTTTAAGTCAGGAAAATAAATTGCCAATCGTTGTTTTTGATATGAACAAAATTGGAAATCTATTGAAAATCTGTGAAGGCGAAAATATCGGAACTGTAGTAAATATATAGTCATCAGTAACAGTTTACAGTCGCAATTGCCGACCTGAGCTGAAAACTGAGAATGAAAACTGAAAACTTAAAAATAATGACTGAAGAAATAGAATTTATATTAGATAGTACAGAAGAATCAATGAATGGTTCGATTGCGCATTTAGAAAAAGAATTTCTTAACATTCGTGCAGGAAAAGCTTCACCGGCAATGTTGGGAAGCGTTTTTGTAGATTATTACGGATCAGCAACACCACTTTCGCAAGTGTCAAAAATTAGTGTTCCTGATGCCAGAACAATTACATTGCAGCCTTTCGAAAAAAACATGTTACAAGTAATCGAAAAAGCAATTATGGTTGCCAATATCGGTTTCAACCCAATGAACAATGGTGATGTAATCATTATCAGCGTTCCGCCATTGACAGAAGAACGTCGTAGAGATTTGGCAAAACAAGCAAAATCTGAGGCTGAAGATGCAAAAATTGGTGTTCGTAACGTGCGTAAAGATGCTAATACAGATATTAAAAAATTAGAAAAAGACGGAACTTCTGAAGATATTTGCAAATCTGCAGAAGAAGAAGTTCAGAATTTAACGAATACTTACATCCGAAAAATCGATGAATTATTGGCTGCAAAAGAAGCCGAAATCATGAAGGTGTAACATTTACTTCTTAAAATAAAAGTCCGTTTGGTTAAAATTGTACCAAACGGATTTTTTTATTCTATTTTTGCATACCAAAATTAGATTGTTTTCGTTTTTGAAACTATAATCCTCTGTATGAAGCTATTTTGTTTTTTGACTTTGTTTTTCACACTTAGTATTCAGGCGCAATTTCAAATAAACGGAATTGTAACGGATTCCGGCAACAAACCACTTCCTTTTGCAACAATTACTACCACAGACAATAACAATACGATTACGGATGTTGATGGTAAATTCAGTTTTAAACCATCTGCAAAAACCACGACTTTTGCCGTTTCTTATATTGGTTTTCAAACTAAAATTATTGCTGTAGCAGATGATAAAAAGTTTTATTCGATTTCGCTTTCTCAAAAAACAGATGATTTAAAAGAAGTTGTTATTTCGAATGAAAATCCTGCTTTAGCCATTATTAGGAAAGTTATAGCGAATAAAAACAAAAACAATCCGCAGAAAAAACTCAGCAGTTTTGAATATAAAACTTACAATAAACTTATTGTTACGGCAAATCCGGATTCTATCGATGGACGAATTGATTCTTCTGCGGCTTATAAAGATTTAAATAAAAAGGAAATCAACATTGATTCATCTGACTATAAGTTTAAGGAAATAATCAGCAAACAACATTTATTTCAAACTGAAAAAGTATCCCAATATCAATTTGGAAACAACAAACTCAAAGAAACAATTCTGGGAACAAAAATGGCTGGTTTTAAACAACCGGTTTATGAAGTTATAGCTTTCAATCTGCAGTCTATTTCTATTTATGGTTCGAAATATGAATTGTTCGAAACCAAATATCAAAACCCAATTGCAGACAATGCACTTTCCGATTATAATTATAAACTTCTTGATACTGTAAATATAAAAGGCCGAGAGACTTATATGATTTACTTTAAAAACAAACAAAAAAGAAAAGCATCCGGTTTAGAAGGCGTTTTATATATCGATCAGGAAAATTTTGGTGTAGCCAAAGCTGTAATGCGAATAAAAGGCGTTTTGGATATTAGCGGAATTCACGAATTTGAATATGTTCCGAGTGAAAAAATATGGTTTCAGAGCAATACGACTTTCAAAATCGTAAAAGGAAAAAATGATGATGATATTAAGATTCTTGGCGGAACAATTCAGTTTGACGGAGATGTAAAAGACAATTTTGAACCGAGAAAAAAATCAGCTTCAGATTTCACCTATTTGCTTTCTGAAAGTAATAATTTTGACATTCATTACAATACAGATAATCCGATAAAAAACCCGGCGCTTTATATCGAAATTAAAGACGATGCAAGCAAAAAACCGGAAGCTTTCTGGAATGAGTACCGAAAAGAAAGTTTGGACTTAAAAAGCCAAAAAACATATCAATTAATAGACAGTCTTTCCATAAAGAAAAGAATTGAAAACCGTTTAGGCCTTGGCCGAAAAATTATTAATGGTTATGTTCCTATTGGTCCGATTGATCTTGACTTAAAAAAGATTATCAGTTTTAATAATTACGAAGGTTTTCGCTTAGGTCTTGGCGGAATCACAAACGATCGTTTTTCTAAAAATTTCAGAATTGAAGGTTACGGTGCTTATGGTACAAAAGATGGTGTTTTTAAATATAGTTTAGGATCCGGCGTTTTATTGGATAAATCGACAAATACCTGGCTAAACGGATCTTATACGGATGATGTCCGCGAGATTGCGAGTACCGTTTTTGCTGTTGATAAACGTGTATTTAAAATCTATGATCCGCGCCCAATTAATATTAGTACGTTTTATAAATACATTAGCTGGAAAGGAAACATTCAAACGAAAATCATTCCTAAAACCGAAGCTGTTTTGGAATTATCTCGTACATATGTTGAACCAAAATTCGATTATCTTTTTAATTACAATGGACAATTATACTCGAGTTATATTATGACGACTGCAATGATTTCGATTGTCTGGGCACCATTTAGCGATTTCATGCAAACGCCAACCGGAAGAAATGAGTCTGATAAAAGATTTCCGAGATTTACTTTTCAGTACACGCAATCTTTGCCTAATGTATTGGAAAACGATTTTAATTTTGGCAAAATAGATTTCAAAACCGAATATGAAAAAAAATACCTAAACGGTCAAAAAACGAGTTTGCTTTTGCAGGGAGGTTATGCTATGGGCGATGTTCCAATCACGCATTTGTACAATACAATGCCAAATAACCTTACCAAAGAAACCGTTGTTCAGCGTATTACTTTTGCAGGAAGAAACAGTTTTGAAACGATGTATTTTAATGAGTTTTTCTCCAGTCAATATATCTTTTTCCAAATTAAACACGGTTTTGACCGAATCAGAATACTCAAAAAAGTTCGTCCTTCGTTAGTTTTAGTAACGAGAATGGCGTGGGGAAATATGGAAAATCCGGAACAACACGTTGGCCCAACTTATAAAACCCTGGATAAAGGCTACTTTGAATCAGGAATTGAATTAAATAAGATCTTCAAAGGTTTTGGTTTGGGAGGATTTTACAGATATGGTCCAAATCAACTACTGAAATTTGAGGATAATATTGCGGTTAAGATTTCTTATGTTCTGGATTTGGGATTGTAGTTTAAATTCCAAATTCCAAGCCTAGTTTGTCATTGCGAGGAACGAAGCAACCGCACTAATAAAAGACACAAGGTTTGATTTAGCAAGTGAGATTGCTTCGTTCCTCGCAATGACAAAAAAAGAGAACAAAAAAATCCCAAACTCCAATCATAAATTGGGATTTGGGATTTTTTATTTGGAATTCTTTTCCCTTTAAGGTTTCAAAATCAAAACCGAAGGCGTATTATTCAACCAGATACTTTGAGATTCGATTAGTTTTTTCCAACTGTCTAAACTAATAATCATAATATTTTGGCTTTCTAAAAATTCTTTTTTGATTGTTCTGTCGTGCATAATCATAATATGATTTGGTGCAATTTGTTCGATTGAACGTATACTTTCCTGAATATCACGCGTACTTTTTACCTCGCCGCTAGCATCTAAAACTGTAATCTGCGAACCATTATTATTGATTAATTTCTTGGCATAATCAATTAAAAAAGAATCTTCCTGGCTAAAAACCGGCATAAAAACCTGATTTACTTCTTCGAGTTCCTTATCAATAAAAATTCCGACCGGCATTTTGCTTTTTGCAATTATATGACGGGTTCTTTCATCAAAAGGAGAATTTTCGAACAAACCTTCTTTTCCTGTAAACTTATCGATCAAACGATCCGGATTTACAATCCGGGTTGTAAAACCAAGGATTTTCCCAAGCAAAGTTCCATCAAAAATAGACTGACCTAAACCGACCAATAATAAGTCATATTCGCCCTGATTTGCCGTATCGATAATATCGGTATCAATATCATTCGTTACTTTAAAAACACTAATCATATTTTGATTCAGGTTTTCTGCTTCCTGAATAACCGGAACTAACATTTTCCGTTCGTGATCTTTTACATCAAACGAATGTATCTCGGTACTTAATGACAAATGCATTGCCGTTACAATCGAATTATCGCCTTGTTTTTTAACTAAACTATTGGCGATTTTTAGTAATTTCTTTCCTCTTTCAGGAGTTGCAAACGATAATAAAATCTTGTATTTGCTTTTATTTCCGATTTCCTGTGGAATCGCGGTAATTTTATCTTTAAATATAAATCCGATAAAATCTAAAGCCGGACCAGTCATAAAAGTGGTTACCAAAGCCATAATAACCATCATGGTAAAAATCTCCGTCGAAAGAACTCCTAAATCATAACCAATATTTAAGACCACCAATTCCATTAAACCGCGCGTATTCATTAAGGCTCCAATTGCCAAACTATCCTTCCAGCTTTGTCCAACAAATTTTGCAGCAAAAGCACTTCCTAAGAATTTTCCGGCAACGGCAACCGCAATAATTACTCCGGTTACTTTCCATAAATAAGGATCATTTAACAAACCTATTTGTGTACGCAAACCCGTAAACACAAAGAATAATGGCAATAAAACGATAATGGCAACGTCTTCGACTTTTTCGATAAAAATATTTCTGAATTTATTATTTTCAGGCATAATTGCGCCAGCTAAAAAAGCTCCGAACAAAGCGTGGATTCCAATTAATTCTGAAGCATAAGCAGAGAATAAAAGTGTGATAAAGAAAATAGCTACAACGGGCTTATTCAAACTTTCGCGAGTAGAATTTAAATCTCCAACACGTTTCAGGAACGGGCGAACTATTTTTAGCATTACAATTACGTACAGAATCGCTAAACCAATTACATATAAGGCACTCGTAAATGAACCTGCTTTTACAATTGCAATTACAACTGCCAAAATACACCAGGCCGTAATATCATCTGCCGCAGCACAAGTAATGGCAATGGTTCCGAGTTTTGTTTTTTGCATGCCTCGCTCCTGCACGATTCTGGCCAAAACCGGAAATGCAGTAATACTCATGGCAATTCCCATAAATAAACCGAAAGAAGCAAACTCAACTCCAACCGGAGCAAAAGTATGGTATATAAAATAGGCGAGTGATAAACCAAGCGCAAAAGGAATTACAATACTGGCGTGACTGATTACAACAGCATCGTGTGCTTTATTTTTTAATACTTTCAAATCCAATTCCATTCCGATGACGAACATGAAAAGGATTAAACCAATCTGACTTAAAAATTGTAAGTTCCCTAAAGATTCTTTTGGAAATAAAGCTGCTGAGAATTCCGGAAAATACATTCCGACTAAAGATGGCCCCAAAACAATACCGGCAATCATTTCACCGATTACAGATGGCTGCCCTATTTTTCTAAAAACCCATCCGAACAAACGCGCAACTAAAATAATAGTCACAATCTGAGCCAATAAAATAGCCAAAGGATGCTGTAAGTTTTCGACCATTGAATTCAGAAAATCATTCCAATGATTGCCTACAATTTGTTTATGTATGATTCCGCGTCCTACTTCAAGCGATGCGCCTTTTAAAATTACCCAATATATCAGAGCTGTAAAACCACCAATAACAGTAACGTAAAACAAAGAGTTTTTTATGTTATTCATAACTCATTTTTTTAATTTTAGTGGTGCAAATATCAGAACTGGGAATTACGTGAAAAAGGAATTTGAAACCTAATTTTCAATGTATGTAACAAGTCCGAAAAACTTTGTAATAAGTTGTGATTTCGATTGTCAGGCTGAGCGAAGTCAAAAGCTTTATTACCTAAAATGGCTTCGACTTCGCTCAGCCTGACAAATCTTACTTTATATTATTTCTCAAAAAAACAACTGTCATCCTGAGTGAAGTCGAAGGCTTGATTACACAAAAATGGCATCGACTTCGCTCAGCCTGACAAGTATAAATTATACAGTTTGTTTTAGATTTTTACCTTTTTCAAAAACTCAGAACGATACGTTTCGCTCAAAATTAACGTGCTGTTTTTATCCTTTTTTTCTAAATGATGCAAAACAATTTCGTTGTGATTAAAAAACTTAATTGCTTTTACTGCCACAATTTCTTTTTTGTTTATTCGGCAGAAATCAGCTTCGGGTAATTCTTGCAGAAGTGTATCAAATTTTACATTTTTTAAATTCAGGAAACTTCCATCAATTAATAAAACTGTTTTATCGCGGCTATCGCTAACCGCCGTTTTGATGTATTGAATCTGATTGAAATACAGTAACGTTTTCCCTTTATCAGTATTTAACTGAATAAATTTCTTAGTGCTTTCCGGTTTATGAAAACGTTCAAAAGCTTTTGAGATCGCTTTTTGCAAACGCTCCAATTTTACCGGTTTTGTAATATAATCTACTGCATCAATATTAAAAGCTTCTGCAGCATATTCTTTATAAGCCGTACAAAAAATGACCAATTTATTATCGAGCATTTCTGCCAAATGCAAACCATCGATTCCCGGCATTTCGATATCTGATATTAACAAATCAAAATCGAGATTGGGAATATCGGCAAGGAGTTTTTCTGGATTATTGAACGTTTTTACAATTTCTACTTCGGGAATTTGTTCGCAAAGCATTTTTAAGTACGTTAATCCGGGCAACTCATCGTCCAGAAGCAAGCATTTCAGTTTTGTATTCAAGTAAATCTATTTTTAGATGAGCTATATAAATATCGTTTTCTACAAATTTTTCTAATTTGAAGTTATTCTTATAAATGATTCGCAAACGGTGTTCTAAAGTTCCATGACCAAAACCGCTTCGTTCTTTCTTTAATACTTTTTTATTGGAGATTTTATTTGAAACCGTCATGAAAAAAGAATTATCCCGAAACTCAAAAACAACCGAAATAAAAGCATCGGCACTTTGCAAATCAGCGTGTTTAAAGGCATTTTCTATTAAGTCGATCGAAATTAAAGGCGCTAATAATGGCTGATCGTATAATTTATCTTCCTTGTTAATATTGGTCTTTATCTTCAACTCAAAAAGTGGACTGATTTTGATTTTATTGATTTCGATTAAATTCAAAGCGAAATCAATTTCTTCTTTTGCCGTGACAAATTTCTTTTTGCTTTCGTATAAAATATAATCCAGAACATTCGCCAACTTATCCAATGCAAAGTAAGTTTGATAAGCGTGCGACTGAATCGAATTCAAAATATTCTTAAACAAATGGGGATTCAGTTTTGATTCCAAAGTTTCTAACTGCAAATCATTCACTTTCATTTCGAGCGCATAGAAACTCTTTTCGGCATCATCTTTCGCTTTTTTGAACTGCATCAATTGATACATCAAAAAACAGATAATGACGATTAGCAATAAAAGGATTGCCAGAAAAATAAAAGTGATTGTATTGTCCTGCATATGTTACTCTTCTAACGGTGTATTTAATAATGCTTTATTATGAATCCAAATTCCAATTGTTAATATCAATATACTCAACACCCAAAGATAATACCCTAACTCTAAAGAAACGATCTTTGCCATTGAACCACTTTCAGCTCCTAATATTGCATTCCATGAAGCAAAAGAAATTGCTAAAAATAAAGCAGTCAGACTTAATACGAGAGCACCATCTTTGTTATTAATCAAGTAAATGATTGCTATCAAACTCAAAGGATTTGCTAACCAGATTATCTCTTCAGAAAGTCCGCCACCAAGAAATGCAATGGCTCCCATTAGAAAATATTCCCATGAAGCGGCAATATTTGTTTTATTATAAAAGAAAGTTACAACTGCATTTTGAGTTAATGAAAGTACAAAAACTCCTAAACTCAGAACAATAGTTATTATTTTAATCTTTTTAGGATTCATTATAATGTAAAAGTTTTTTTACCACTCCGATGGTTATCAGAATAAAAGGATTTTTATAAATCTGTCAAATTAATGAAATCTATCGCATATTTTATTGTTAATAAAAGTAAACTTATCTGCGTAAATCCGTTTAATCCGCGTCACCCGCTTTCCAAAATTAATGACTGGAAACAAACTTCAATCCAATAATCGAAGCGATTAGAGTCGAAAGAAAAAATATTCTCCAGAAAGTTGCCGGTTCCTTAAAGATAAAAATTCCAACTAAAACAGTTCCAACTGCTCCAATTCCTGTCCAAACGGCATATGCAGTCCCAATTGGCAATACTTGCGTGGCTTTATAAAGCAAAACCATACTAATAGTCAGACAGATAAAAAAACCACCCATCCAATACGTTGATAGAATTCCGCTTGTTTCCTTGGCTTTGCCTAAACACGATGCAAATCCAACTTCAAAAAGTCCTGCAATAATTAATAAAATCCAGTTCATTTTCTTCTCATTTTTAAATTAAATACAAATATGAGAAAAGCTAACGTTAGAATTGTAGAAAACATCTAATTTTTCCTAAAAACCATAATACCAATTATGTTAACAAACAGTAAAAAGCGAAGTGATAATTTATGATTTAGAGCACTTTTCACTACATTTGCATCCATTTTACAAATTTTATGAAAAACGCCGTACAAGTTGGATTTTGGGAAAAATTAGCCCGCATCATACTTAAAAATAGAATTGCGATACTTGTTGGGGTTTTGGCCCTGACAATTTTCCTTGGTTATCAATGGAAAAACCTTGCTATGACGTATACCGAAGCGAATTTGCTTCCTAAAAATCATATCGCAAATAAAGATTATCAAAAATTTCTTGACAAATTTGGCGAAGAAGGAAATCTTGTTGTAATAGGTTTTCAGGACTCGAAATTTTTTACACCAAAAAATTATGCAGCCTGGAATGAATTAATGACGGGTTTAAAAAACTCTAAAGAAGTAGATTTGGTGGTTTCTTTGAACGATTTAAAGAAACTGGAAAAAGATACCGTTAACGAAAAATTTGTTTTATCTCCGTTTATAGATCAAAGCAAAGCAACTGATCCTGAATATTTAAAAAAGATACAATACGATTTATTTCATAATTTACCTTTTTACGAAGGTTTGCTTTTTAATAAAGAAAGCGGCAGTATTAGATCAGCAGTTTACATCAATAAAGCGCTTGTAAATACAGCCGAAAGAAAAACTTTTATCCTGGAAAATCTGGTTCCGAAAATCGACAAGTTCGAAAAAACAACCGGAATCGATCTGAAAGTTTCGGGAATGCCATATATCAGAACGATTAATGCCGCGAATATGAAAGGCGAAATCGGACTTTTTATTGGCGCTGCTTTGTTCACGGTTTCCTTGATTTTCTTTTTCTTTTTCCGTTCGTTCAGAGCAACATTTATTTCGATTTGTATTTTAATTGTTGGCGTAATCTGGTCGTTTGGAACACTTGGATTATTTCATTATAAAATCACGATTTTAACGGCAATTATTCCGCCTTTAATTATTGTTATCGGGATTACGAATTGTATTTTCCTGATCAATAAATACCAGCAGGAAATTAAACTGCATAATAATCAGGCAAAAGCATTGCAGCGTATTATTTCTAAAATTGGAGTTTCGACTTTAATGACGAATTTAACGACTGCGATAGGTTTTGCGACGTTTATGATTACCGGAAATGACTTGCTTTTTGAGTTTGGTTTGGTAACCTCTATCAATGTGATTTCGGTTTATTTACTGACACTTTTAATCGTGCCAATTGTATACAGTTTCATGCAGGTTCCGGGAGAAAAACATTTGTATCATTTAACGAAAACTTACATTTCGACTTTATTGGATTTTGTAGAAAATGTGGTAAAAAACAAACGAAAAGTAATTTACACTATTTACGGTTTGCTTTTGGTTTTTAGTGTTATTGGGGTTGCGCAAATGAAAGTTTCGGGAAGTTTGATTGGCGAAATGCCAAAAAGTGCTTCTTTCTTTAAAGATATTTTATTTTACGAAAAAGAGTTTAATGGTGTAATGCCACTCGAAATAATGATTGACACCAAACACAAAAAAGGTGTTATGAAGTTATCGACGATGCGTAAAATGGACGAATTGCAAAACACGATTGCAAGTATGCCGGAATTGTCGAAACCGGTTTCTGTTGTGAATTTGGTTAAATATTCGAAACAGGCTTTTTATAACGGAAATCCTGAATATTACCAATTGCCAACATCGCAGGAACAAACGTTTATTTTGGGTTATGCCAAAAATGCAACGAAAAACAGCAAGGATAATTTGATGAAAAGTTATGTAGATTCGACTGGACAATATGCCCGAATCACCACTTTTATGAGAGATATTGGTACGGATGAAATGGCGAAAGTCGAGAAAAAATTACATGCTAAAATTGATGAAATTTTTCCTTCTGATCGTTATGAAGTTACCGTTACCGGAAAAGCACTGGTTTTCCAGAAAGGAACATCGTATTTGGTTGACAATTTAATTGAATCGTTGATTTTCGCGATTTTAGTAATTGCAGTATTAATGCTGTATTTATTCCGTTCGTTCAAAATGGTTTTTGCATCGGTAATTACGAATGTTTTACCGCTTTGTATTACGTCGGGATTAATGGGTTATTTCGGGATTCCGCTAAAACCTTCTACAATTTTAGTATTCAGTATTGCGTTTGGGATTTCGGTTGATAATGCGATTCAGTTTATGGCGAAATACAAACATGATTTAATTCAAAGCAACGGAAAAGTCAAAAAATCAGTTTTTAGTGCTTTGAGAGAAACTGGAATTAGTACTTTTTATACTTCGGTAGTTTTAATTTTAGGATTTGCTACTTTCACCCTTTCAAGCTTTAGCGGAACAATTGCGCTTGGTGGATTAATTTCTTGTACATTGGCATTTGCCATGTTTGCGAATTTAGTGGTTTTACCTTCGTTGGTTTTGACTTTTGAAAAGAAGAAAGCTAAGAAAGAGGATTTGGAGGGATTGGAAGGAAACACGAATTTCACGAATTAGCACGAAATAAATATCACGTAAACTTTGTCAAAGTTCAAAACTTTGACAAAGTTATACACACAAGTTTGGTCTTTGCGAGGAACGAAGCAATCTCATCTGCTAAATCAAGCTTCATGTCTTATTGCCGTGAGATTTCTCCTTTCCTCGCAATGACAAAATAGGACTTTTAAAAACGATTGCCCTAGCCTTGATAGTCCCGAAACTTCGGGAGTATCCTTTTTTCTTGCTTCTTTAGCAATAAAAAGATATAGCGGATAGCAGGAAACAGCTTCAAAAATTAATTATTATCGTTTATATTTGCAACTCGATATAAAAACACTGATTTTTATTTTAATCTAAAATCAGCAATCTAAAATCTAAAATTAAAATGAAACACACAAAAGTTAAAGACTTATTAAACAGTACTACGACGCTTCAGGAAGTTAATGCAAAAGGATGGGTGAGAACTTTTAGAAATAATCAGTTTATCGCGCTTAATGACGGTTCTACCATTAATAATATACAATGTGTTGTTGATTTTGAAAATACACCGGAAGAAACTTTAAAAAGAATCACTACCGGAGCTGCGGTTTCTGTTATCGGAACTTTGGTTGAAAGCAAAGGTGCGGGTCAGAAATATGAAATTCAGGTTACAAAACTTGAAATATTAGGCGATTCTGATGCGGAGAAATTCCCAATGCAGCCTAAAAAACATTCTTTAGAATTCTTGAGAGAAAATGCACATTTACGTGTTCGTACAAATGCTTTTGGAGCAATTATGCGTGTGCGTTCGGTATTGTCATTTGCGGTTCACAACTATTTTCAACAAAAAGGTTTTGTGTATGTAAATACGCCAATTATTACAGGTTCTGATGCCGAAGGTGCAGGAGAAATGTTTAAAGTTACAGCTTTGCCTTTCGACAATACACCAAGAACTGAAGACGGAAAAGTAAACTATAAAGAAGATTTCTTTGGAAAAGAAACCAACTTAACGGTTTCAGGACAATTAGAAGGTGAAACTTTTGCAATGGCTTTGGGTCAGATTTATACTTTTGGACCAACTTTTAGAGCAGAAAATTCAAATACTTCCCGTCACCTTGCTGAGTTTTGGATGATTGAGCCGGAAGTTGCTTTCAATGATTTGGATGACAATATGGATTTGGCTGAAGATTTTATTCAGTACGTTATAAAATATGCGTTAGACAACTGTAAAGATGATTTGGCGTTTTTGGAAGGAAGACTTATTGAAGAAGAAAAATCAAAACCTCAGGCAGACAGAAGCGAAATGCCTTTGTTAGAGAAATTAAATTTCGTTTTGGAGAACAACTTCAAACGTGTTTCTTATACGGAAGCAATTGATATTTTGAGAGATTCTACTCCGAATAAAAAGAAAAAATTCAACTATATCATCAACGAATGGGGAGCTGATTTACAGTCAGAACACGAGCGTTTCCTAGTTGAAAAACACTTTAAATGTCCGGTAATTTTATACGATTACCCGGCAAACATTAAAGCGTTTTATATGCGTTTGAATGATAACACAGAACCGGGAAGAGAAACCGTTCGTGCAATGGATATCCTTTTTCCTGGAATTGGAGAAATTGTTGGCGGATCTGAAAGAGAAGAGCGTTACGATGTTCTGATCGAAAAAATGAAAGCCCTGGAAATTGACGAAGAAGAATTATCATGGTATTTAGATACCAGAAGATTTGGTTCTGCAACGCACGCAGGTTTCGGCTTAGGTTTTGAGCGTTTGGTATTGTTTGTAACCGGAATGACAAACATTAGAGACGTAATTCCTTTCCCGAGAACTCCTGGAAATGCAGAGTTTTAGAAAAAAGGATTTGCCACGAAGGCACAAAGACACTAAGTTTATTTTTTTAACTGATTAAAGACTCAAAAAAATTAAAATAATACCACGAAGACACAAATTCACAAGTATTATTTTATTATAACTGAAGATTTAACAAATTTCAAAAATAAAAAACTTTGCACCTTAGCGTCTCGTGGCAAATATAAAAATATTATGCTCTCTGAAAAAACGGAAGAAATTGGAAGAATAATTGTTAACTCTGCCTATAAAGTTCATAAACAACTTGGACCTGGATTATTAGAAAGAGTTTATGAAGTTTGTTTGGCTCATGAAATTGCAAAAGCTGGTCTTGATGTAAAGCGCCAAGTCGATATTCCGATTGTTTATGATGGAATTGAATTTAGCGAAGGATTACGATTAGATCTTTTAATTGAAAATTCTATAATTATAGAAATAAAAGCAGTTGAACAGATAAATCCAGTTTGGGAAGCACAAATTATAAGTCAATTAAAATTGCTTAATAAAGATTTAGGCTTCTTAATTAATTTTAATGTACCCTTAATAAAAAGTGGCATTAGAAGATTTATAAATACAAAAAGAGGATATTAAACATTTCAAGTTAAACAAAATAAAGCCATTGTGTCTTTGTGACTTTGTGGCAAAAAAACAAAAAACTTTGCGCCTTCGCGTCTTAGTGGCTAAAAAATTAGTGCCTTATTATGCTAAAGCAATTTTTAAATTTAAAATTATCACAAAAATTATCTCCACAGCAAATTCAGCTGATGAAGTTAATTCAATTGCCTACGCAAGCTTTTGAGCAACGTTTATTAGAAGAAATGAACGAAAATCCGGCTCTGGAAGCTGGAAAAGAAGACGAATACGAAGCGGATGAATTCGCAAATGAAGAATTCGACGATTATGATGATGCCGAATCTGACAGAATCGAAGCAGACGACATTAACATCGACGAATATTTAAGCGACGACGATACGCCGGATTATAAAACTCAGGTTAATAATTATGGCGAAGACGAAGAAAGAGAAACTCCTTTTGCATCTCCTATAAGTTTTCATCAGGATTTAATCAATCAGCTGAATACTTTTATTCTGAATGATGAGGAACGCGAAATCGCCGAATTCCTTGTTGGAAGTATTGATGATATGGGTTATATCCGCAGGAGCGTTCCGGATATTGTAGATGATATGGCGTTTACCCAAGGTATTTATACTGATGAGAAAATGGTCGAAAAGATGCTTCAGGTTATTCATGAACTTGAACCTTCGGGAGTTGGGGCGCGTGATTTACAGGAATGTTTATTATTGCAACTAAAGCACAAAACACCAACTGAATATGTTGATTTAGCGATTGATATTATCGAAAATCAGTTTGATGCTTTTACCAAAAAACATTACGATAAATTATTGCAGAAATACGCGGTTTCGAACGAACAGCTTAAAAAAGCGATTCACGAAATCGAAAGATTAAACCCAAAACCGGGTGGATCTTTTACGGGAAACAACAAAGTAACCGAAAATGTGGTTCCTGATTTCGCGATCAGAATTGTTGACGGCGAACTTGAACTGACTTTAAACGGAAGAAATGCTCCGTCATTGCACGTTTCTAAAGATTATCAGGAAATGATGCAGACGTATAAGGATTCCCGTGATAAATCATCGGCGCAAAAAGATGCGGTGCAGTTTATCAAGCAAAAACTGGATTCGGCTAAATGGTTTATCGATGCGATCAGACAACGTCAGGAAACGCTTTTTGTAACCATGAATGCGATTATGCATTATCAGGAAGAATTCTTTTTAGATGGTGACGAAACCAAACTAAAACCAATGATCTTAAAAGACATTGCGGATATGGTTGGTTTGGATATTTCGACGATTTCGCGTGTTGCAAACAGCAAATATGTTGAAACTCCATACGGAACAAAACTAATCAAAGAGTTTTTCTCTGAAGCGATGAAAAACGATCAGGGTGAAGATGTTTCGACTTTAGAAATCAAAAAAATTCTTAAAAACACGATTGAAGAAGAAGATAAAAAGAAACCTTTGCCAGACGATCAATTAGCGGATATTTTGAAAGAAAAAGGATATCCGATTGCAAGAAGAACTATTGCAAAATACCGTGAACAACTGGATATTCCAGTAGCGAGAATGAGGAAGAAAATTTAATTCTTGAAATTAATAAACAACATAAGCCGAGCCAAAGGCTCTTTTCTAAGTTCCGTAGGAACGTATTATATTGTAGGGCTGGACTTCAGTCCAGTTTAAATGTATATAAAAAAACAAACCCTACAAATTCAAAATTTGTAGGGTTTGTTTTTTTATAAAGAAGCTAAAAATTCCGATGGTGTCATAATAGGGATTTCAGAATTTTTAAAATCTTTTTTATTTCGGGTAATTATAAAATCACATTTATGATGTAATGCACTAAAATACTGTACAGCATCTTCAAAATCATTAAACTTTGAAATTAAACTTTTGTCAATAACAATTTCATCTATAGTAGAAACGCTACATATAATTCGGAACTTTTTTAAGGCATCTAAAATAAGCTTTTCTTCAATATTTCTCGAAACAACGTAAACAGTATTTACAAAAGACAGAGATGAAGCTGCTAATTTTAGTTTTTTATTTTCTGCCATTGAAGCAATTATAGCAGTATCATTATAAAAAGGCTCTCTTTTATCAATCAAATCGATCAATACATTAGTATCCAAAAATAAATTCATATCTATTATTTATATTTTTCAGATAAATGTTCTTGTCTAGCTTCTTTATAATCGAAATCTCCAGGAGTTTCTCCTTTTCCTATCGTAAAACTTTTCACAAAAGAACTTATTTCAACAACATCATTTACAGATTTGTCTTTCTCTGTAATTGCTTTTAAATAATTCTCAACTAAAAGCGATAAGCTATGTTGATGTTCTGCAGCATAAATTTTAGCTTTTTCAATTACGCTTTTATCTAACTTCAACGTTAATTTTGCATCCATGATTTTACATTTTATACGTACAAATATAATAATCTTATCCGTACAAATAACAAACCCGACGAATTCAAAAATTGTCGGGTTTTATTTTATATTAAATCGCTAAATTATTTATACTGTTCTGGCGTTATCGTAATCTTAAACAAATAATTTTCCTTTTTATCATCATAATTATAAATCAAGGTAAAACCATTATCCCGAAATACTTTAAGTCCTGGATTTGCTTTAACGGTGCTAAGCAGACTTTGTTCAATATTTTCTTTTATGGTCTGAATTTCTGCTGTTTCCTTTTCAACATTTAATAAAGTCAAATTGTACTGCACAATTTTATCTTTCGGCAAAGTAACATTATCCAAACGAATTCCTTCCTGAATCGTTAAAGGACAATTATCATTGTATTTGGCAACCAATTCGACCATTTCAGTATCTGCAGCAGGTTCCTTAAAAGAGAAATAGAAAATTAAAGCGACTGATAATGCAATAATTGCACTTATTATTAAAACAATTGATTTCTTTTTCTTTGTTGGTTCCTGCATCTTTGAGTTTGTTTTATGAAGAAAAAAAGTGAATCTATTTATCCTGGCTTTTTTTCATTGCATTGTAATACGCAGCACGACTTAGCGGCTCATATTCTTCGGTTTCACCAAGCATTACCAATTTATCATTATCGGTTTTACGGAAACTATAATTGGCAAGATTTCCGGTTCGGGTGCAAACAGCGTGAACCTTGGTTACATATTCGGCAGTTGCCATAAGTGCTGGCATTGGGCCGAAAGGGTTACCTTTAAAATCCATATCAAGTCCTGCAACGATCACACGAATTCCCTGATTGGCAAGATTATTACAAACGGTAACAATTTCATCATCAAAAAACTGCGCTTCATCGATCCCGACAACATCGCAGCCTTGTGCTAAAATCGCAATATTTGCAGCAGCCGGAACGGGAGTTGAGCGAATTTCGTTGGCATCATGCGATACCACCATTTCGTCATGATAGCGGGTATCAATAGCAGGTTTAAAGATTTCGACTCTTTGTTTGGCAAATTGGGCGCGTTTTAATCTGCGGATTAACTCCTCGGTTTTACCCGAAAACATTGATCCACAAATAACTTCAATCCAACCAAATTGTTCTTTGTGATTTACTGTATTTTCGAGAAACATTTTGTATTTTTCTACCTTTAAAAATGAATAGTTTTTATTACTTTGTACTGGCAATAAATTGACGCAAAAAATTACTGTTTTTTACGTTTTTTCAAAAGTAGAAAATTTTTATTAAATCGGAGATTCGCGAACGCTTATTAACAGAAATAAAAAAATATCTGTCAGATTTCTATCCAGAATAAAAACATTCAAATACAAAATATACTAAAATACCCTATTCACTATAATTTCAACAGTTATGAAAAAAAAATTGGAAGCCGATTTAATCAGCATTGCACATCGAATTTTAAAGCTTAAAAACAAATCCGATATCAATCAATTGTATCTTGAAACACAGAAATTATATGAAAAACTAGCGGTTTTAAAATTTGTAGAGGAAAATTTCGACACGTTAAAACCAACAATTGGCGGACACAGCGAAATTAATGCTGAAATAGAATCTATTTTTGAAAAAGAAGAAATAATTTCGACAGAAGTTCAAACAGAAACCCCAATTGCAGTTGAAGAAACTCCGGTTGAAACACTAGCTGAAACTGAAATTGAAGAAATCAAAGCTGAAGAAATTCCTCAGGAAATTATTGCTGAAATTCCCGAAGAAGTAATTCCGGAGCCAGTTATTGAAACTATTCCTGAACCAATTTCAGAAGTTATAGAAGAACCCATTTTTGAGAAAATAGAAGAACCTGTTTTTGAACCTAAAAAAGAAATAGAAGCTGCGGAAGAACTTTCTTTTACAACGATAAGCGATTTAAAACCAATTCCGGATTTTAAACCTGCTTTTGAATTTGATAGTATAGAAAAAATCGAAGACATAAAAGAAGAACCAAAAGCTGATATTCCGTCAAAACCAAATCCTGTTTCGATTGCATTTGAAGATTTTGGAATTAATTATGCCGACGCTCAATTTGTAAAAGTTGATAGTTTTGAAGCCGTACCTCCTACTCCGTCAATTCCTGAATATAAAGAGACAAAATCAATTTTTGACACTGTCGTTGCAGAAAAATCAGAACCAAAAGCAGTTACTTTAAACGAAAAACTGGCAAAAGGTTTTCATATTGATCTAAATGACCGAATTGCTTTTACAAAAAACCTTTTCGGAAATAGTTCAGAAGATTATAGCCGTGTTTTAAATCAATTACTGACTTTTGATTCTTATAATGAAGCACTGGATTTTATCGAAAATATGGTAAAACCGGACTATAATAACTGGGAAGGAAAAGATGATTATGCAGAACGTTTTCTGGGAATTGTAGAGAAAAAATTCTCTTAAACACGAATTTCACAGATTTACACTAATTATTTTCGTGAAATTTTTAGCATTGTAATCATTCGTGCTAATTCGTGCAATCTGTGTTAAATATTAAAAAAATTATGTCTAAATTATATATCGTTCCAACGCCAATTGGCAATCTTGAAGACATGACTTTTCGTGCTATCAGGATTTTGAAAGAAGTCGATTTGATCTTGGCCGAAGATACCAGAACGAGTGGAAAACTGTTGAAGCATTTTGAAATTGGCACGCACATGCACAGCCACCACATGCACAACGAGCATAAAACAACCGAAAATTTAATTGCGCGTTTGAAAGCCGGCGAAACTATCGCCTTAATTTCTGATGCAGGAACTCCGGCAATTTCTGATCCCGGATTTTTATTGACACGCGCTTGTGTCGAAAATAAAATTGAAGTGGAATGTTTGCCTGGTGCAACAGCTTTTGTTCCCGCTTTAGTAAACAGCGGATTACCAAACGACAAGTTTGTTTTTGAAGGTTTTTTGCCTGATAAAAAAGGACGTCAGACTCGGTTTTTGGCTTTAGCCGAAGAAACCAGAACGATGATTTTATACGTTTCGCCACATAAACTTGTTAAAACTTTAGCCGAATTTATTCAGTATTTTGGAGAAGATCGACAAGTTTGCGTTTCAAGAGAATTATCAAAATTACACGAAGAAAATGTTCGCGGAACCGCAAGAGAAGTTTTAACTCATTTCGAAAAAACAGCGCCACGTGGCGAAATCGTAGTGGTCGTTGCCGGAAAAACAATAATAAAAGAACCTAAGAAAAGTAAATTTTCGAAGGATGAAGAAGAATAAAAATATTAGCCACAGATTAACAGATTACCTCAGATTAATAAATGGTTTGCTACGAATTACACAAATTTCCACGAATTAAATTTGTGGAAATTTGTGTAATTTGTGGCAAAAAAAAATATTGGAATCTTTTAATCATTTAATCTGTGGCAAAAAAACTTAAATTATAATCATGAGCATTCAAGCATTTTTAGAAAAATTAAAACAAAATCCAACTAAAGTAGCTTTCGCTGAAACTATTGCTACAATCGAAGATAATTACAACTTTACTCCAACTACTTTCCAAAACGGAACACAGCATAACGCAGCAGGAGAAAACTCCGGTTCTTGTAAATTATTTGCTTTCGCGAAATTACAAAACTTAAGCAAGGAAGAAACTTTAGCTGCTTTTGGCGCTTATTATTTCGACGAAGTTTTAGGAGATCCAAACGGAACCAATCATCAAAACATTAGAAATTTCATCAACACAGGTTGGGACGGAATTAAGTTTGAAGGAAACGCATTAGAAGTAAAATAAAAATATTTAATTAGTTTGTCAGGCTGAGCGAAGTCGAAGCCAAGCAAAGAATTTCTCCCGAGGTTTGGGATGCTTGATTTGACAACAGTACATCAAAAACCTTTGTCAAAGTTTAAAACTTTGACAAAGGTAAAACGGATAAATTATTTGAGTATTGATTAAACGCTTTCTAAAATCTAAAATCAATCCCGAAGCTTCGGGACTAAAATCTACAATAAAAAATGCGTTGGACATTGAAACCAAAACCTTCTGAAGATAAAATCAAACATTTGGCGCAAGCCTTGAATGTAGAAGATTTTGTAGCAACACTTTTGATTCAGCGTGGTATCGAAACTTTTGAAGATGCCAAAAATTTCTTTCGCCCTTCATTAGAACATCTTCATGATCCGTTCCTGATGAAAGACATGGACAAAGCCGTTTCCAGAATAGAATCAGCAATAGAAAATCAGGAAAATATTCTGGTTTTTGGTGATTATGATGTTGACGGAACGACAGCCGTTTCATTAGTTTCATCGTATTTAAAATCACATTATCCAAATATTGCCACTTATATTCCGGATCGTTATGACGAAGGTTATGGAATTTCCTTTAAAGGAATTGACTTTGCCGATGACAACGGATTTTCGTTAATCATTGCGCTCGATTGCGGCATCAAATCTATAGATCATATCGCTTACGCGAAAGCAAAAAACATCGATTTTATTATTTGCGATCACCACAGACCCGGAGAATTTCTCCCGGACGCTGTTGCGATTCTGGATCCAAAAAGAGAAGATTGCTCCTATCCTTATGATGAATTGTGTGGTTGTGGCGTTGGCTTTAAACTGATTCAGGCTCTTGGAAAAAACAATAACGAAACAATCGAAGATCTTGTTCCGTATCTTGATTTAGTTGCTACCGCAATTGCCGCAGATATTGTCCCGATAACGGGCGAGAATCGGGTTTTAGCTTATTTCGGATTACAGGTTATTAATGGCGAACCAAGACCTGGAATCAAGGCTTTGGTGCATCAGGTAAAAAAGAAAACGTTGGATATTACTGATGTTGTTTTTATTATTTCGCCCCGAATAAATGCAGCGGGAAGAATCAAACACGGCAATCATGCGGTGGAATTGTTAACCGAATTCAACTTTGAGCAAGCACAGCAATTTGCTTCAGAAATTGAACAATACAATTCTGATCGAAAAGATTTAGACAAAAAAATCACTAAAGAAGCTTTTCTACAAATTATAGAAAATCAGGAAGAAGAACGATTTTCAACCGTTGTTTTTCAGGAAGACTGGCACAAAGGCGTAATTGGGATTGTAGCTTCACGATTGATCGAAACCTATTACCGCCCAACTTTGGTTTTTACCAAAAGCGGCGATAAATATGCAGCATCCGCAAGATCTGTAAAAGGCTTTGACGTTTACAATGCCTTAGATGCTTGTGCGCATCATTTGGAACAATTTGGAGGACATATGTACGCGGCCGGAATGACTATAAAAGCCGAAAATTACAAACCCTTTAAAGATGCTTTTGAAAAACAAGTATCAGAAACTATTTTACCCGAAATGAGAACGCCGGAAATAGAAGTTGATGCTGAAATCAACTTTACAGATATTACCCCAAAACTGATCCGAATTTTAAAACAATTTGAACCTTTTGGACCTTTAAATATGACGCCGGTTTTTATGACAAAAGACGTAAAAGATACAGGCTATGCCAAAACGTTGGGTGCAGACGAAGAACATTTGAGGCTTTTTGTAAAACAACATAACTCGGACGGAATTGCTGCAATTGGTTTTGGATTAGGCAAAAAAATAGATATTACAAGAAACCAAAACCCTTTTCAGCTCGCTTATTCTTTGGCTGAAAACGAATGGAACGGGAACGTTTCGACACAACTTATGTTAAAAGATATTAGAACAAATGACAGATAAAACAAAAAAAGCAGATCCGTATCAGGCTTTGCGCTACAGAGAATTTAATGTTTTTTTATTATTGCGTTTTGCCATGGTTTTTGCCTGGGCAATGCAGTTTATCGTAATAGAATGGGAAGTTTATAGTTTAACTAAAAACCCGCTTTCATTAGGAATTATTGGTTTAATGGAAGTTATTCCGGCAATTTCTATGGCATTGTTTGCCGGACATATTGTGGACCAAAAGGAAAAGAAGGGATTATTGGTAAAATGTATTCTGGGATTTTCTGTAATTAGTTTCGGATTGTTTTTAGTGACCTGGCCAAAAGTTGTTGGCGACTTATCTCCAACTGTTATTTTATATTCCATTTATGCTTTAGTTTTTTTGGGTGGATTAGTCAGAGCTTTTCTTGGCCCAACTATTTTCTCTCTGCTATCGCTGATTATTCCTAAAAAAGCATATCCAAATGCTGCTACATGGAGCAGTTCGGTTTGGCAAATCGGAGCCGTTATGGGACCGGCGCTTGCTGGATTCTCCATTAACTGGATTGGCGTTCACTGGTCAATGTGCCTCGTTTTTGGATTCTCAATTCTTTCCCTGATTGCCTTATCACAAATCAGTAAAAAACCAATCACAAATCCAAAGATTGGAGAATCAATAAAAGATAGTCTTACAGAAGGTTTAACTTTCGTATTTAGAAACCAAATTGTTTTAGGCGCCTTATCGCTTGACATGATTGCAGTACTTTTTGGAGGCGCTGTAGCGTTATTGCCTGTTTTTGCGCAGGATATCTTAAAAGTTGGTGCTGAAGGTTTTGGTATATTAAGAGCCGCTCCTGCAGTAGGCGCTTTCATTACGATGCTCGTTTCTGCTTATGTGCCTTTGTATAAAAATGCAGGAAAGAAACTTTTAATTGCCATATTTGTTTTCGGGTTATCTATCATCTTATTTGGACTTTCTACGTCATTCTGGCTTTCTGTTTTCGCTTTATTTTTGAGTGGACTTGCAGACGGAATTTCCGTCGTAATCCGTCAAACGATTTTACAGCTTAAAACTCCTGATCATATGCGTGGACGTGTTGGTGCTGTAAATTCAATTTTTGTTGGATCTTCTAATGAATTAGGCGCTTTTGAAAGTGGCGCAACAGCTAAATTAATGGGAACTGTAACCTCTGTTGTTTTTGGAGGAAGCATCACACTTTTGACTGTTATTGTAACAGCATTAAAATCACCAACATTTAGAAAATTAGATCTTCAAAAAGATATGAATGATCATCAGAATATGGAATGAGAAAACTAAAAAAAGTACTTCTTAATATACATATAACATCACTAATTCTTTTATTGATTAATTTCTTTATCCGTATTGTTTTTGAAGTAAGTTTGAGTTCAAATATACTTTTGATATTTAAAATTTTACTTTATGTGTCAGCTGTGCTATTATTTTTTTTATATCTAAAGCCTTTTATAAAGTTGTCTTTTCACTTTTCATTGTATGTTATTTCTCCCGTTATCATTGGCTTAGGCTGGTTGATCAACGGAATTTTTGGTGAAATATTGGAATCTGTTTTCTTTTTTTTCTTTATGCCTGCTGATATAAGAAAACTTAATATTTAGCCTTTTTTAAATGAATATATATCATTTAAAAAAGGCTAAATATTTTTCTAATTTTATGATTTTTTAATTTAGAATTAATATAAATAATATTTATATTTGTTGGAATAAAATGATCTACGATGAGAGAAATAGAGCAAATATATCATAACAGCTTTGGAATTGCTTTTTACTGGAAAAAGGAAAACGAAACGATTTTAGATAAAGTGCAATTGGTTTTTAAGGAAACCGGTTTCTATTTTACAATTCAGGAATTGAATCATTTTTGTGATTTAATCGAAGACAGCATGATCGAAAATGCATGTTGTGAAGCTTGCGAATTAAAAAATTCGTGTCATAAATTTCTATTAAAAACACCATGCGATTCTATTGACTTGGCTGTTTCTATAACCGAATTAAAATCAATTAAAGATTTAGTTGAAGGTTCTTTGTTCAGAATTGACCTTGACGAATATGTTTACGGAGTTGGCCTGAATTAAAAAGCATTCTAAATATTTTAACATCTATTTTTTCATTATTGAAATATATTTTGATTTTCTTCAAAAAAAAGTATATTTACAGCAATGAAAAAATTAAGAATACTTTTTACCATACTGATTTTAGCGGTTTTCTTTTCAAACTGCAGCAATAAATCTGATGATTATATTGATCCACGTGGTACTGACTACGCAGGTTCTGAAAGTTGTATTCAATGCCATCAGACCCAATATGATATGGCTTTAAAGACTTCTCACTTCAAAGCAACTGCACCCGCAACTTTAGAAAATGTCCTGGGCGATTTTAATAAAGGAAATCACGTTTTTATCTATGATAAAAACACAAAATTAGTCATGGAACAGCGCAACGACAGTCTTTATCAGGTTTTATACAAAAACGGAAAAGAAGTCGAAGCTCATCCTTATGATATTGTATTTGGCATAAAACATGCCCAAACTTCCGTTTATTGGCGTGACCATAATACCTACGAATTACCACTTTCTTATTATAATTCTATACATGGCTGGGCTACAAGTCCGGGATATCCGGCAGACAAACCTTATTTTGACCGAATGGTGGTGAAAGATTGCTATTCGTGCCATGCATCAAATGCCAGCAGCAGATATATTGAACAAAATTCTGCAGAAAAGAACTTTCTTTCTATGGATGTTGAAGATATAATTGACAAAAGAACTATTGTTTACGGAATTGACTGCGAGCGCTGCCACGGACCAGCGAAAAAACACGTTGAGTTTCATACTAAAAATCCAAATATTAAAGTTGCCAATAGTATTACAAGTTATAAAACCTTAAACAGACAGCAAAAACTGGATGCCTGTGCGCTTTGTCACGCAGGAAATGACGGAATGAAAATGAAATCGCGTTTTGATTTTAAACCCGGAGATAATTTATCTGATTTTTACAGAAATACAAGAAGTGTAACAGATACGGCAAAATTTGATGTTCACGGCAATCAATTTCGTTTGATGTCGCAGAGTAAATGTTTTATAAATAGCGAAAAAATGGATTGTATTACGTGTCATAATCCACATGAGAATGCTTCTAAAAACCTGGCTTCCTATTCAAAAATCTGTATGAGCTGTCATCAGGATTTCAAACACAATGCGACTACTTTAAAAACAATGTCGGGAACATTATTGGCAAACAATTGTGTGGAATGTCATATGCCGAAAAAATCATCCGGGGCTATTAAATTTCAGCTTTCAGATAGTAAACAAATGTCAGATTATATTTTGAGAACGCACAAAATTGGAATTTATCCAATCACTAAATAATACTTTATTGTTCGAATTTTTGAAGTTCAAAAGTTTCGCCATCAAAAACACCGTAGGTAAAATATCCTATCCAGTCGCCTAGATTTACGTATTTTGATTCTTCGCCAACAGGAATAATCATGGGTAAATGACGATGTCCGAAAATAAAGTAATTGTAATGTTTCGTTTCAAGTTTACGTTTGGCATATAAAACCAGCCATTCGTTTTCTTCACCCAAAAATTTCACATCCTCGTCACCAGAAATCAGTTTATTTTTAACCGATAAATATTGGGCTAAACTCACGCCTATATCCGGATGTAACCAACGAAAAAGCCATTTTGAAAACGGATTTGTAAATACCTTTTTCATTCGTTTATACCCTTTATCGCCGGGACCTTTTCCGTCGCCGTGACCAACCAGGAAAGTTTTTCCGTTAAAAGTAAATTCTTTATTATCATGATAAACCGGAATATTCAATTCGGTTTCAAAATAATCATTCATCCATAAATCGTGGTTTCCAACAAAAAAGTAAATCGGGATTCCACTATCACGAAGCTCTGCCAGTTTTCCTAAAACACGAACGAAACCTTTAGGAACAACTGTTTTATATTCAAACCAAAAATCAAATAAATCGCCTAGTAAAAAAATAGCTTCCGCATCGTGTTTCACCACATCTAACCAGGCAACAAATTTTTGTTCGCGAGGTAAACTCAACTCAGACGTTGGAGCTCCAAAATGCTGATCAGAAGCGAAATATACTTTTTTCATTTAGATTATTAGATTGTTAGACTTCTTAGAATTTAGACTTTCTTAGAATATTAGAGTTCTAGATTATGGATTGGTGGAACTTTTGACTTTCGGCTTTTGACTAATTATCACTTGCGTACCATTCTGCAAAAGACGATTCTGTTTCCTGAAGTTTAAGTGAGAAAAGAGAAATATCTTTTGGCAAACGAGCCACGATTCTTTCAGCAAAATCAACAACCATGTTTTCGCTTGTTGGCTGATAATCTACTAAAATTACGTGATGTCCGCGATTTTTCAATTCATTTGCCAATTCGATATGTGGTGTAGTTTCGTTAAAAACCGTTGCATGATCAAACTGATCGACGATTTCTTCTTTTACAATTTTCTTTAGATCCGAAAAATCGATTACCATTCCGAATTTCACATTTGACCGATCCGTAATTGGCGAACCAATAACCGTTACCGATAATTTATAACTGTGCCCGTGAACGTTTTTGCATTTTCCGTCGTAACCGTATAAAGCATGCCCGGTTTCGAAACTAAATTGTTTTGTAATTCTGATATTACTCATCGATTTGAATTTTAGGTTGCAAATTTACGAATTAATAACCGTTTAAATAATAAATTCCAAATAAAGAAAATTCCAAATCCCAATAGTATTAAGTTCTTATCGGAATTTGAAATTTTTTATTTGGAATTTTCCTTTTAATTATTTTTTAAATTGTATCAAAGCATTTTTACTAAAATCAGACAAAACTAATTTTCCTGTAATGGCGGCGCGTTCGACCAATAATGTTTCCCAATGATCTGTTCCTTCCCAAATGATTTTTTTCATTTCAGCCAAAGCTTCAGGATTATATGAACTCAGTTTTTGAGCAAAATTTTCTACCGCATTATCAAGTTCATTTGCACTATGAATTTCCGAATAAATTCCGTTTTGAAGCGCCCATTCTGCCGATTTCCATTCGTGTGCTGCAAGCGTCATTTCGGCCATTGCCATTTTTCCAATTTTACGCGAAACAGCCGGTTCGATTACAAACGGCCCAATTCCGATTGCTAATTCCGAAAGCTTAATCGCACTTTCCGGAGTTGCCAAAACATAATCGCAGGCTGCAGCAATACCAACTCCGCCTCCAACAGCTTTTCCCTGAACGCAGCCAATAATAATTTTAGAACAAGTACGCATTGCGTTTAACAAATGGGCAAAACCAGAGAAAAATTCCTTGCCTTGTTCTTCATTTTCTACCGCTAAAAGTTCATCAAACGAAGCGCCGGAACAAAAGGTCTTTGCTCCTTCGCTTTTCAAAATAATAACCGAAACTTCTGTATTTGAACTTAATAAATTAATTTCAGCCGTAAGACGATCCAACAATTGACGCGGAAAAGAATTACTAGCCGGATGACCAAACTGAACTGTTGCAACAGCGTTTTGAATAGTAGTTTCTAAAGAACCGTTTTGAATTTCTGTATTCATAAAATAAATTTGAAATGTAAAGTTACGGTTTTGACAACTATTTTCAGTTGAAGCCTTTTTAAAATTTGTTTTTTGAAAATTAATTGACTTTATTTGCTATCGCTTTGGGGGATTAGCTCATTTGGCTAGAGCGTCCCGATCTAATCGGGAAGGTCATAGTTCGAATGCGGAATTCCAAACAAAAAAAGGGGGATTAGCTCATTTGGCTAGAGCGCTTGCCTGGCAGGCAAGAGGTGATCGGTTCGAATCCGATATTCTCCACAAAAAAACCGTATTACTTTATTGTGATACGGTTTTTTTATTTACTTAATTAGTTTTATAATATTCAGGAAGTTTAACCGTCTGCCCTGAAAACTTATTGGTATCAATCCACATATAGTCATAAGATCTGCTGACAAAAACCCATTCTCCGTTGATTTTTTCCATTTTATCATCGAATATTCCATAGTTGTTATAATACTTTTCACCTGGTCCTTGTGCAACTTCGTGCATAATCCATCTTGCGGCTGCATGGTTTCCGTTGACTTCAATAACACCCGAATGCAGGAACTGTACAAAAAAATCTCTTTCTTCACGCAGTGTTTTTATAAATGCAGTAATTTCATCGGCTCCTGTTCTGGTATTATAAAATGGAAGACTAATAGTAAAAACACCGTCTGATTTCCATAGCGCTTTTAATCCTTCATAATTGGCATTTGTGGCAGTATCGGCAAACTTTGCCGCAAGGTTTCTGATTGCCAAATCATCTTCAAGGTTTATTAACCTTTCCTCTGTTGTTAACTCTTTCATTTTGTTGCTTTTAAATTAATCAGTACAAAGGTGGTTCTATGGAGAATAAAAAGATTTGCGATTTGACAAAAAGCAATTTAGCCCATACTTTTTCTAATTATATTTAGTTTTCATTCACACAAAATCAATTGATTTCCATAACTTTAATTTTAAAACTAAAATCTGTTTCTATAAAACAAAATCGAAATCCTTAAAGTAAAACTAAAAAACATGACCGTATTACTCCGTTGGTTATTAATCCCAATAGTAGCTCTAATCGCATTATTATTCTGGAAAGGCAGTCCGCTTCTTATAAAATCAGCATTATTAATTATTCCTGTAGTTGGCATTATTGGCTGGTTTGCACATGAAGGCGCATTTAGCGGAAGCGGCGGCTTAGCTAAAACATATGGTTTGATAACCTTAATTGGTTTTCTGCTTGTCTACGAAATCGGACTTTTGATTGATCGTTATCATCTGGCCAAAAAAAGCATCGGCACAACACAAGATGACATCCTCCTAATTATTGGATTGGTTCTTTTGATTGCGTCAATTGTAAATTTTTTAATAGCAATTTCAAAATAGATTATTTATTAGTTTTAATAATCAGGAGCAGAAATTACGTTTTCAAAAGAACACTTGTCCCGCTATCCCTTTCAATCTTTTGCGCCGAACCCCGGCACAAAAGGATTTCCAGTTCTATCGGGGCTAGATTAGAAATTTTTATTTTTATAAGAACTTTCTAAATTGTATCGATATTATAACTCCAATTTAAAAAAGAACTCGTTTTTTCATATTAACATACTTGTATGAAAAATTGTATTTTTGTTATTATGAAACGTTTATAATTATACAGACATAAATATTGAGAACCGTATAATACCCGAATAATCTGTTTTTTACTAAAAACTATTTTGTAAAAAGAATTTTAAATATCTTTGAATTATGAGCACAGCAACAAAACCAAATCATATAGGACGAAAAATAAGCCGTATTCGTGAACTTTGAGATATGAAACAAGAAGCTTTGGCATAAGCGTTAGGAACAAACCAACAAGCTATATCGGCTATAGAAAACAGTGAAACTATAGACGAACAAAAACTTGTCGAAATAGCAAAAGCACTTGGTGTGTCTGCAGAAGCAATAAAGAATTTTCCGAAGAAAATGTGATTAATTATTTTAATACTTTCAACGATAGCCACGGAAATTTTGGAAAATTTGAAAGCGGCTCTATTTGTAATTTTAATCCTCTTGATAAAGTTGTTGAACTTTACGAACGTTTAGTTCAGGCTGAAAAAGATAAGGTTGAATATTTGGAGAAGTTATTGAAGGAGAAATAAAATATTTTATATAATTAATATCAAAAAAGCTATTCCGGAAAACGGAGTGGCTTTTTTGATTTAATGACTTGATATAAAAGCTTTTTTTTGCAAATTATTGTAGCTACGAGGTCAAAAGACTTTGCACAGCGGTACACAAATTAAATTTCAAATTAACCTAAAGATTTAATATAATTCTTAGTTAACATTAAATTGTTTAATTGATTTTGCAATGAATTGGACATACTTTCAATAATTGGTCTTGTAAATATTTCACTAGAAAGTGTTGTTTGATATACTTTGTCTGAAAGACATTCTTCATAATTAGTTTTAATAAAATCTAAATATTTTGAAAAAGTCAAGTTTTGAAAAAATATTTCTTCAGAACACTTATTCTTTTCAATATACTTTTCCAACAAATCCTGTACTTCAAGAGATATTTTTTGATTCACTTTAAAATTTACACGAAGACTTTCCATTTCTTCGTTTGGGACGATAAACTTTACTTCTTGAGGTTTTTGACTTTGCAAAAATGTAGCAATAGCTATAATTAACCCAATACCTCCAATGATAATCTCAGTATTCATAGTTTTAAATATATAAGATTATTCCAATAAAGCAAGCGTTCTACTAGTCAATTCATTTTTATACTTCAAAACATCATCAACACTAGTCAATAAATACTCGTTGTTTTCTATAACAAATTTCATTTTTGAATCGGTGAAAACTAATTTGCAAATCACTTTTTTAAGATTATCATCAATACTAATATTAAAAAAGCTTTTGAAATCCTTAAAGAAAATTCTTTGACTAGGAATCTTTTTATTTTGAATTAGTAAAGTTCTAATTGTATGATAAGCTTGAATTTCAGATTCAGTTGTTATAATTCCACCTGTATTTGAATTTGATTCTGTAATAACTTTCTTCTCATATAAAGATTTTAATAACGCTGAATTAATCATTTTTATCATTTTTGCCTGAGTTTCTTCATTGAATTTCGTTTTAAAATTCATATCCCGATGAATAATTTTCAGAAAATCTTTTGAAGGAGCAATTAATTCTTTTAGCAAAGTAGCTTCAAAATCTTCGGCAAAAACACATTCTTGAGCTGTTTTTATAATCTCATTAACGACTACATATCTTTTATCAAATTTGATCAAAGTTTCCAAGTCTTTATCAGTATAACTAGATAAATTAAACGTGAAAAATGATTTATTATCAATTACATTTGGCTGTAAAACATCCGAATAAAATCGATATTCAATTCCGTTAGTTAATACAGCAATTCTGGAATTTTTAGTATTATTAAAATAACCATTAAGTTGTCCTGCTTCTTTATCACTAAGTCTGCTATTATATTTTTTAGCTTCAATTAAAATTGTATCTTTTTTATTTAGCAAAATTGCATAATCAATCTTTTGACTTATTCGTTCTCCAAAATCAGCGTTGTATTCTGGTATCAAATCATTGGAGATATAGTTTAGAAGATGAAAAAATGGTTCAATTAAAAATTTACGCGTTTGGGCTTCATTAGTACACAACTCAATTGCATCAGTTATTTTGAAGCTTTCGATAGTTTTTCTTAATTGATTAACAGATTGCTTGGGAATGTTTGTGGTCATTTTTGGTGGTTTTGTTAGTTAGAGAACTTAAAAAATTAAACTAAGCTAATGAAAATAAACCGATTTATAAGTTTTTAAAAATCATCACTTTAAGACAAAACAAATATCCCCTTTTAATTAATTACATTTTTACGGAAAACCATATTTTCAAAAATTAACAAGAATCAATAAAAGTTAAAGATAATCAATCCAGAAAAACGCCTTTGCGTCTCTGCGGCTTTGCGCGATTAACAACTTCATTAATCTTTGGCATACATTTACTATCAAGTCCCAGCGGGACATCATATTTATAGAAAAATTAAAATTATAGTAGCAGGAACCCCATCGGGGTGACATAATTTATCAAAAATCAACATATCACTCCGCTGGAGTTTTTTGATTGTAGAATTTATTAGCTATAAATATTATGCTCCGCCGGAGCTTCTAAAAATAAAACTTTGTGGCTTTGCGAGCAAAAAACCTCAGAATCTTAGAATCTCAGAAACTTACCAACTTAAAAAAAACTTATTTCAGCAAATACCCCAATCGAATAGAGCCATAAAAGTACCCCGTATTGGTACTTACAATATCATTGTCTTTCACTTCACGACCTCGATACAGAAAAGAGTATGAAAGATTCCAATTATTATGGCGGTATTTTAAGCCAAATTCGGCATTAAAACGCCACGGAACAATATCGAAAACAAGCGGATTAGTATGATTGTATAAACTTCCTTGAATTGTTGCGTCATAAATTTGATAATTGACACTTGGAATTGCGTAGAAATAGAATTCTCTAATATCAATCTGTGGTTCTGAATGTACCGAAGCATCGTGCATATTCGAATCGTAAATAGGAAGCAATTTCTTAAAACCAATTCGGGTTAATAATCCTGTGGAAACTCCGGTAAAAATGGTACCAACATTTCCTTCTGACTGAAAATGAAGATCTATAAAATCATTGTGTTTATTTGGGAATAATTTCTTGGAATATAAAGCATGTGCCTGAATTCCGAATGCGTTATGAAGCTGATTTTCCCAACCATAAACATTTTTATAACCAATAAGATGATGAAAACTTTCCTGAGTTTCTTTACCAAGCGCATTAGGTCCCATAAAACCCACTTGAAAATCCGTCTTTAAAACCGATTCGCTTTGGTAAAAAAAGCTTCGTCCGGCTTCGGCAAAAAGATAAGCTGTAAAAGGACGATCGTTTACATAAATAGAAGTCTCATTAATAAATCTGGGATTATAAATATATTGCCCGATTCGGAATTCGGTGATTTTTTTATTGATTTTCTCGTTGGTATTCTTCGACAGAAAACGATAAAAAAGCTCTAAACCATTCGTATAATACATATCGTTTTTAGACGAAGTATATAAATCATTATCGCTGATAAAACCTATTTCTGTTTTTTTTGCTTGTCCAAAAGTTAGTGCCGATGTCAATATCAAGAGTACAAAAAATCCTTTTTTACTTCCCATTATAATTTATTTTTCCTACGGCGCGCATTTCACGAACAATCCTTTCTTTTCTTCGGTTTATATAACTGGAAGATCCCGTTGCTTTAAATTTTCTCGGGTTTGGTAATATTGCTGCAATTCCTGCAGCCTGCATTGGCGTTAAACTCGAAGCATCACGGCGGTACCAATGTTCTGTTGCGGCATAAGCGCCGTAAACACCATCACCCATTTCGATACTATTCAGGTACACTTCCATAATACGTTCTTTGCCCCAGATTATTTCAATTAAAACGGTAAAATAGGCTTCTAATCCTTTACGGAAATAACTTTTTCCCTGCCATAAAAAAACATTTTTAGCGGTTTGTTGCGAGATCGTACTTCCGCCACGAATTCGGCGTCCGCGTTCATTGCTTTTATACGCTTTTTGAAGTGCTTTAAAGTCAAAACCATTATGGTATAAAAAAGTTCCGTCTTCGCTGGCGATTACGGCTTTTTGCAAATTCATCGAAATCTTCTCGATTGGTTCCCAGTCATGATCAAAATAAACTTCCTTGCCATCTAATTTATTTTCGATAGCGCGAATAACCATAAGTGGCGTAAAAGGTACCGGAACATATTTGAAAATAATAACCGATGCAATCGAAATCCCGAAGAACCATAAACATAGTTTTATAAAAAACCATTTTACTTTCTCACCAAAAGAGCGATTGCCTTTTTTTGGCGCTGGCTTAGATTTACTTGCGGTAGGTTTTTTGGGTGCTGGTTTTTTGGGTGCTGCCATTTTATATTAAATCTGCTAATTCTGTTCCTATTAAACTTCCTATTGCTACGCCCATTCCGCCTAAACGTACTCCACAAAACACGTTTTCAGACAATTGCGAAACAACAGGTTTTTTACTATTTCCAATTCCCATAATTCCGCTCCAACGGTGCGCAATCTGGAATTCATGGTTTGGTAAAATTACATTTTTAAGTAAATCTTCCAATTTATTTTGCACAATTTTCGTTTGTCCAAATTCGGTTGTGTTTTCGGTTTCAAAATCCAGATTTCTTCCTCCGCCAAACAAAATTCTGTCACCAATATTTCGGAAATAATAATAACCGCGATCTAAGTGGAAAGTTCCTTTTATATCTAAATTCGGAATTGGTTCTGTAATTAAAACCTGTGCTCTTGCCGGCTGAACAGCTCCTTTTGTTAACGCATTTGCAAAACCATTTGTTGCAAAGAGTATTTTTTTTGATTTAAAACTAAAATCATTCAATACAATTTCAACTTCATTTCCTAAATCAGAATAAGAAGTTACAGTTTGTTGATTCAGAATTAAAATATTTTCAGAAACTGCTTGTCGCAACAATTCCTGCATCATATTTCCGGTATCGATTTGCGCTTCAAACGGATTAAATATTAAATATTCCTGTATGTTATTAAAACCAAATCGGTCCACTTCTTTGGTAAAAACATCAGCTTTAAAAAGGGGTTTTAGAATTTCATTTACAAAAGGCAATCTTGAAACAGATTCATTAAAACCAAATTCGTCGTCTTTCAAAAACAATTCATATCCGCCGTGAGGCCTGAAATCTATAGCAGCATCTCCCAATCTTTTTCGGAGTAACTGCAAGCCTTGCCAGCGTTTTTCTATAAGCTGAATGACATCTTCTTCTGAATGTGTTTTTAAATCTTCCATAATTTCAGAAAGGCTTCCAAAACAGGCAAAACCGGCATTTTTGGTACTCGCGCCTTGTGGAAGCATTCCTTTTTCTAAAACCAGAATTTTTGCAGCCGGAAATCTTTCGCGTAAGCGTAATGCAGCATGCAATCCTACAATTCCGCTGCCAACAATGGTGTAATCAACATTTGTAAACCAATTTTTAAGTTCCCAATAACTCAATTCCATTTGTCAATTTTTTATAAAAATAATGATTTTCTTTAAACCATATAAGTAATGTAAGTTCATTTAAATTTTATTTTTTTTACCGTTAAGAAATATAAGTTTAAATGAATTCTGTGTCAGGCTGAGCGGAGTCGAAGCCTTTTTAGGTTTTAAGCCTTCGACTCCGCTCAGGGTGACAATCATGCAAAATAGAAGATGATAATTTTTAACAATAATTGGAATTTGGAATTTAAAGATTGGAATTTAAAATTCGTACTTTTAGCCTCACGAATATTAGAATTTTATTATGAAAAAAGTATTATTTACAACCTTAATAATGATGAGTTTAAATGCTATCGGACAGAATGTAATGTCTCCGGAATTGTTATGGAAATTAGGAAGAATGACGCCACTTGGACTTTCGAAAGATGCAAAAAACGTTGTTTTTAAGGTTTCTACTCCTTCTGTAGAAGAAAACAAGTCGCATTCAAAATTTTATGTTGTTCCGGTAAACGGTGGAAATGCAACTGAAATCAAAGAAACTAAGGATGTTTTGGCTGATAAAAATGTTTCGCCTGACGGAAAATTTTTGGTTTACAATGAAGAAGTAAAAATTGACAAAGTTTTAGGGAAAGATTTTTATCCGAACCTGGACAAATCAGAAGCTCAAATTTATGATGGTTTAGATTATCGTCATTGGGATACCTGGAATGAAGGTAAATTTAACCACGTTTTTTATAAAGAAAACAAAGAAGGTGCAACAGGAATCGACATCTTAAAAGGGGAAAATTTTGATTCTCCGCAAAAACCTTTTGGCGGTGACGAAGATTACATCTGGTCGCCGGACGGAAAAAGCATTGTTTATGTGTGCAAGAAAAAAGCAGGAACACAATACGCAACTTCTACGAATACGGATATTTATGAGTACAATTTAGAAACTCAAAAAACAATAAACAGAACCGAAGGAAACTTAGGTTATGACACTGCGCCACAATTTTCTCCAACAGGAAATTTGACCTGGCTGCAAATGAAACGCGACGGTTACGAGTCTGATAAAAATGATATTATTGTTGATTTTAAAGGAATTAAAACCAATCTTACTGCAAATTGGGACGGAACTGTTGACAATTTCATCTGGAGCAAAGATGGTAAAAATGTATTTTTTGTAGCGCCAATTGATGGTACAAAACAACTTTTTACGGTAAACTTTCCTGGTTTAACCAGAATCGCGATTCAGGTTCGTCAATTGACAAATGGTGATTTTGATGTGAATGATTTAGTAGGTTTTGCTGGTGATGATATCATCGCAACACGAAGCGATATGAATCATGCGGGAGAAATTTTTTCTTATAATTTGAAGAAAAATACCTGGAAACAATTATCAAACGTAAATACTGATACGTATAAAACGTTAGCATTAAGCAAAACAGAAAAACGTTATGTTACAACAACTGACGGTAAAAAAATGTTGGTTTGGGTAATTCTTCCTCCAAATTTTGATGCTTCAAAAAAATATCCAACTTTATTATTCTGTCAGGGCGGTCCGCAATCTCCGTTGACACAATCGTATTCTTTCCGTTGGAATTTTCAATTAATGGCCGCAAAAGGTTATGTAGTTGTTGCGCCAAACCGTCGTGGAATGCCAGGACATGGTGTTGAATGGAATGAACAAATCAGTAAAGATTGGGGCGGACAAGTTATGGACGATTACCTTTCGGCAATTGATGATGTATCTAAAGAAAGTTATGTTGATAAATCCCGTTTAGGTTGTGTGGGTGCGAGTTACGGAGGATATTCTGTATTTTATTTAGCCGGAATTCACAAAAACCGTTTCAAAACTTTTATCGCTCACGATGGTGTTTTCAACACGATAAGTATGTTGGGAACTACTGAAGAGGTTTTCTTTAACAACTGGGATTTTGGCGGCGCATATTGGGAAAAAGATAATGCTGTTGCACAAAAAGCATATACGGTTTTTAATCCTGCAACTTTAGTTCAGAACTGGAATAAACCTATTTTAATTGTTCAGGGCGGAAAAGATTTCCGTGTGCCAATTGGGCAAGGTCAGGAAGCTTTTCAGGCGGCGCAATTAAGAGGAATCAAAAGCCGTTTGGTTTATTTCCCTGATGAAAATCACTGGGTTTTAAAACCACAAAATGCTCAGGTTTGGCAAGGTGAATTTTTTAAATGGTTAGAAGAAACCCTTTAATCAAAAAACTCATACAAATTGGCCGTAGATTTATATAATCTGCGGCTTTTTTGTTTTTACATATTTGAATTATGTAACATATTCACATTAATTTATCTTTTTAAAACAAATTATTTTGAATAAATTGCATTGATTTCCTTTATCCCAATTCGACTATTATCATTCTATGGAGAGTAAAAAAAGTTACACAGCGATTAAAGTTCTCTTCAGTTACGTTGCCTTATTAGCCTTAGTTGTTACGGTTGGGTGGTTTTTATATTCTGAAAATGTCGTTTACAATAAATTAGAAGATAAAATTGCTTTTGAAAAAACCAAAATTCTAAGAGTCAGCAAATTATTTTCGAATGTATACAAAACCGAAAGTTTAGCCCGAAAAACGATTCAGACAAACTCAGAAAGTGACTTCAAAAGTTACCTTACCGAAACTGATTCTTTAAAATCAAGAATCGATACTTTAAAACAAATTGTTACGACGCAATATCAAAAAACACTGCTCGACAGCGTTACGTATTTATTGTCTGAAAAAACCAAAAACATTCAGCAATTAAAAACCATAAAAAATAAAGCCGATGATGAAGTTTCTGTGAATTCGGCGATTGATGAAATTACAAAAATGGAGTTTAAACTTCGAAAGTTAGAACTTCAGGATTTTACCAAAAACCCAAATCAGTTAGGAAGTTATCAAAAAAATGTCCTTCAGAAATATGTTGATTATCTCAATCAGAATATTCCGGACGACAGCACGAATACGTTGAGCAAAAAAGCTTCGGATTCAATCTTGGCTAATTCAAAAAAACTTTTGAGTTCTGTAAAACTGAGAGCAGAAAAGAAAAAAGAATCTTTGAATTTTGAAGAAAACAAATTACTGAAAAATGAAATCGCAATTTCGGAACAACTCCGAAAAGTACTTCGAATTATCGAAAGGGAAATCATTATCAACTCAATAAAAAACAATTCCTTAAAAGAAAAATCACTTAAAAAAGTCAACGAAATTGTCACCGCATCGGCCATTATTGGTTTGGTGCTGACTTTGTTTTTCTCTATTTTGATTGTAAGTGATTATTCAAAATCGCAAGTCTATAAAAAACAGCTCGAAATTGCGAATTTCAAAACCAAGAACTTACTTAAAAGTCGGGAACAATTGATTTCTACGGTTAGTCACGATTTAAAAACGCCTTTGAGTACCATTGTAGGATATTCGGAACTTTTGGGCAATTCTGATGTAAATACCAAACAATCGTATTTCATTAAAAACATCAAAAATTCATCTGAATATATTACGCAGCTCGTTCAGGATTTATTGGATTTTTCGCAAATTGAAGCAGGAAAAATTGCTATTGAAAAAGTTCCGTTTTTAGTTCCCGAAATTATTGATGAAGTGGCAAAAAGCATTCAAACCGTTTATAAACAAAAACAAATTGATCTTATTATTAATGTCGATGAAAAACTAAATACCAGGATAGTTGGTGATCCGTTTAGACTGAAACAAATTTTGAGCAATATTGTTGGGAATGCCTATAAATTTACGGAAGAAGGTTTTATAAAAATAAACGCTTATGTGAGTGATACTAACTTTTTTACGATTACAATTGAAGATTCAGGGATTGGAATTGAAAAAGGAAATCAGAAATTAGTGTTTGAAGAATTTGCCCAGGCGAACGAAAATATAGAAAAAAAATACGGCGGAACTGGTTTAGGATTGTCTATTTGCCAAAAAATAATTTCTATTTTAGGAGGCGAATTAAATCTTGAAAGTACTTTTGGAAAAGGAAGCACTTTTGAAATCAAACTTCCGTTATTATTTGACAACAGCACACATTTAATTGAAGAAACAAAAAAGCCTGTTGTTCACAATACCAAAAAGCAGACTTTTATTGTGATTGATGATGACATTAATCTTCTTAATTTAACGAGCGGTGTTTTAAAACAGGAACAACATGAAGTATATTCTTTTAATAGTGCAATTAAAGCTTTAGAAGCTATTAAAAACACTTCTTTTGACTTTGTGATTACAGATATCCAAATGCCGGAAATGGATGGATTTTCTTTTCTCGAAAAATTAAAAAATACAGCTGGTACTATTTATAAAAACCAGCCTGTAATTGCGCTTACCGGAAGAACAGATTTGGATTTTTCGGTTTATTCGAATGCCGGTTTTACAACTGTTATCAAAAAACCATATTCGCCAAAAGTATTATTGGAAACCATTCAGCATATTTTAGACAAGGACGAATTGCCTCAAATTGAAGTTAAGGAAGTGGAATCTCAAACTTCTTCTCAATTATATTCTTTAGAAACATTGAAAGACTTTTTAGGATATGATACGGATGCTTTGAAAGAAGTATTGAAATCGTTTATAGAAAGCAGCACTGAAAATTTGGTCTTTTTAGAAAATGCCATACAAGAAAAAAATACGGACGAAATTAGATCAATCGCACATAGAATTGCACCGATGTTCAAACAAATTCAGGCAAACGAAATTGGGCATATTCTGAAAAAAATTGAAAAAAATGATTTCGAAATTGCCGAAATGAAAAGCGTTTTTAAAGATTTAAAAATAAAAACTGATTTACTTTTTAAAGTTCTAAGCCAGGAAATTACTTAATCAATATTGTATTGCTTCAATTTATTATAAAGTGTTTTTCTGGTAATTTTAAGCAATTTTGCCGCTTCTGATTTATTATTCTGTGCTTTTGACAAGGCATGAATAATAGCTTCTTTTTCATTTTCGGATAATGAAAAAACTCCTTTGGAAACTTGCTGGTTTTGTGACTGAAAAAATTCTGCCGGCAAAACATCGCTTTCTATATAATCTCCCTGGGATAAAAGTGTGGCGCGTTTGACACAATTTTGGAGTTCTCTTAAATTTCCAGGCCAGTTGTATCTTTGAAAAATAGCGACAACTTCGGGTGAAAACCCAATGATATCTTTATTCAATTGCTGATTGGCTTTCTCCAGGAAATAATCGGCAAAAATCATTAAATCTTCTCCACGATCTGTTAATGATGGCGACTGAATCGAAAATTCGTTGATTCTATGGTATAAATCTTCTCTAAAATCTCCGTTTTTTACTGCCTCACGCAAATCTTCATTTGTAGCGGTAATGATTCGGATATCGACGTTAATTTCTTTATTGCTTCCAACAGGTTTTATTTTACGTTCCTGAAGTGCTCTTAATAACTGAATTTGATTTTCGTATGAAAGGTTTCCAATTTCATCCAAAAAAAGGGTTCCGCCATTTGCTGCTTCAAAATAGCCAATTTTATCGCTGATTGCTCCCGTAAAAGATCCTTTTAAATGTCCGAAAAATTCACTTGCAGCTAATTCTTTTGGAATCGCCCCGCAATCTACCGCAATAAAATTATTGTTTTTTCGATTGCTTTGCTGATGAATGCTTTTTGCAATAATTTCTTTTCCGGTTCCGCTTTCTCCAATAATTAAAACCGACATATCAGTTGGACTTACCAAATGAATGTGATCCAATAGTTTTTTTGAAGCTACAGAAATTCCTTTTACGAATTCATTTTCTGTTGCAATTTGCTTTTTAGCTATTTTTTTCTCCTTAACCGGAGTTTCTGCGACTTCCGGAGTTTGAAGTGCATTTGTGATAACCAGCAAAACCTCATCAGGATTAAAAGGTTTTGAAATATAATCGGCAGCGCCATTTTTAATCGCTTTAACTGCAGTATTTACATCAGAATAACCTGTCATAAGTACAACAGGAATTTCAGGATTTGAGAGTTTAAATTCAGACATTAGCCCAATACCGTCAGAATCAGGCAAACGGAGATCTGTCAAAATTAAATCGAACGATTCTTTTTTGATTGCTACTCGCGCTTCTGCAGCAGAGAATGCTACGATTACATCGTATGCTTTTTTGATTAGAAATTTCTCTAATAATTTACAGAACGAAATGTCATCTTCTATCAGTAATATCTTTGGCATTTGCTTTTTGGGACTTTTTTGCTAAAATAATACTAATAAAATTGTCTTTTCATAAAATTTTGCAAAAAAAAAGAGATTACCAACGTGAGTAATCTCTTTTTTACCAAAAACATAAATCTAATTCACCTAATTATATTTTCAACCAATTGCCATTGACATCTGAGTAAACAGTAGCCTTTTGGTCACCAACTGATATTTCGAGTTTATACTCTTTTTTTTCGTTTACATAGGCCTTGTCAAGCTTTGCACCCGGATAAGCGGTTTGCAAAGCGGTTTTTACAACAGCCGGAACAGCATCTGCACTAACTTCTGTATATTCTGATTGTACAGAAATAGTTATTTTTGCTAATTCAGGAGTTGTCGTCGTACTTGCATACATGGACAGGCTTCCCAAAACAATAGCTGCTGATAAGATTAACTTTTTCATAGTGCTTTCTTTTTAATAATTATTTTTTAATGATATTTCCTGCAGCGTCAGTAAAGACAGTATATTTTTTATCTCCGCTTGAAATTTCCAGCTTGTACTCGTTCTTTTCGTTTTTATATGCTTTTTCAAGTTTTGTGTTCGGAAAAGATTTTTCAATAGTAGACTTCACAGCTGCAGGAACAGCATCTGCACTAACTTCAGTATATTCATCCTGAATAGTTACTGATTTACTCATTGAATTTGTTGTTATTGGAGTTGTAGCTGCATTTACAGTTAAACTTCCTAAAACGATTGCTGTTGATACTAGTAACTTTTTCATAGTGATTATTTATGGGTTATTTAATTTGTTATTTTTTAAGGATATTACCTTGGGCATCTGTGTAAACAGTAGATTTTACTTCTCTTACAATGATGTCAATTTTATATTCTTTTTTGTCGTTTACATATGCTTTTTCCAATTTCACACCTGGATAAGCATTATCTAAAGCTGTTTTAATAGCTGCCGGAACGGCATCAACTTCTTTATATTCGTCTTGAATTACTGATTGAATCGTTGGATTTACTACAGTATTATTTGCTTGCATTGACAAACTTCCCAGAATTATCGCTGCTGATAAGATTAACTTTTTCATAATGATAGTTTTTTAGTTAGTTTGATTATTTTTTAATCCATGATCCGTCTGCATTAGCATAAAGAGATCCTACTTTGTCTCCAACAGTTACTTCTAATTTATACTCTGATTTTGCATTTTTGTATGCTTTATTCAGTACTGCATCCGGATATGCTTTTTTAAGCGCGTCTGTAACTGCAGTTGGAACTTCTTCTACCTTAATTTCAGTGTATTCTTCCTGAATTGAAATTGTTTTTACGATAGTATTTGATATTGGAGATGTTGAGGCAAATGATGTTAAACCTCCCAAAACGATTGCGGCTGATAAAAATAAATTTTTCATAATAGTTATATTTTAGTACTGTTAATTTCAGTTTCGTATTTTTAATTTGAATTGTCACGAGATTTATGGATTATTTTTTAATCCATGTTCCGTCTGCGTTAGCAAAAAGATTTCCTACTTTGTCACCAACTGTAACATCTAATTTGTATTCTGATTTTTCGTTTTTATACGCTTTTGTAATTACTGCATCCGGATATGCTTTTTTCAAAGCTTCTGAAATTGGAGCTGGCAATTCTTCTAATTTAATTTCTGTATATTCATCTGAAACAGATATTGTTTTTACAATAGCATTTGTTACAGGAGTAGTTGAAGCGAATGAAGTTAAACCTCCTAAAACAATTGCGGCTGATAAGAATAAATTTTTCATAATAGTTAGTATATTTTAATTATTTAATAGTTTGTTTACGCTTTAGATAATGAAATTATTGTGCCGTAACTAAAACATAGCGTGCCATTTTACTTAAATCCTTATTTTTAAAGGCTTTAAGCTAATAACATTAAATTTTACTATTGTAGAAAAGTGTGTAATTTCCTGAGGCCGTGTGTAAAAAGTATACACATTTTGTGTATACCTAACTAATAAAAGCAACAAACCCGATAGGCTTATAAGCTTATCGGGTTTGGAATATATGGTAAAATAAAAAAGGCTGCCAAAAATTGACAGCCTTTATATTATTCTTCTATAGGTTTCATTTTGAAAGTATCCATGAAAGCAGTTGTATAATCTCCTGCAATATATCTTGGATCATCCATTAATTGTCTATGGAAAGGAATTGTAGTTTTTACACCTTCGATAACAAATTCATCAAGAGCTCTGCGCATTTTGCTAATTGCTTCTTCACGAGATTGCGCTGTTGTAATTAACTTGGCAATCATTGAATCGTAATTTGGTGGAATTGTATAACCAGAATAAACGTGAGTATCTAAACGAACTCCGTGACCTCCCGGCATATGAAGTGTAGTAATTTTTCCTGGTGAAGGACGAAAATCGTTATAAGGATCTTCAGCATTAATACGACATTCGATAGCGTGTAATTCCGGCAAATAGTTTCTTCCGGAAATTGGAATTCCTGCAGCTACCATAATTTGCTCACGAATCAAATCATAATCAATAACCTGTTCTGTAATTGGGTGCTCTACCTGAATACGGGTATTCATTTCCATGAAATAGAAATTTCTGTGTTTGTCCACTAAAAATTCTACTGTTCCGGCTCCTTCGTATTTAATAAACTCAGCAGCTTTTACAGCAGCTTCTCCCATTGCAGTACGCAATTCGTCTGTCATGAAAGGTGAAGGCGTTTCTTCAGTTAGTTTTTGGTGACGACGTTGTACTGAACAGTCTCTTTCAGAAAGGTGACATGCTTTTCCGTATGAATCTCCAACAACCTGAATTTCGATATGACGTGGCTCTTCGATAAGTTTCTCCAGGTACATTCCGTCATTTCCAAAAGCAGCAGCAGCTTCCTGACGTGCGCTTTCCCAGGCTTTCAATAATTCCTCTTCTTTCCATACAGCACGCATTCCTTTTCCACCACCACCGGCAGTTGCTTTAAGCATAACCGGAAAACCAAATTCTTTGGCTAATTTTTGTGCTTGTTCAAAAGATTCTAATATTCCTTCAGAACCTGGCACACATGGAACTCCTGCAGCTTTCATTGTCGCTTTTGCAGAAGCTTTATCTCCCATTTTATCAATCATTTCAGGAGCTGCACCAATAAATTTGATACCATGCTCTTGACAAATTTTTGAGAATTTAGCATTCTCAGAAAGAAATCCATAACCTGGATGTATTGCGTCTGCGTTTGTAATTTCGGCAGCAGCAATAATATTTGACATTTTCAAATACGATAAGTTACTTGGAGGAGGTCCAATACAAACCGCTTCGTCAGCAAACTTAACATGTAGACTTTCTGCATCGGCTGTAGAGTAAACTGCTACAGTTTTGATTCCCATTTCTTTACATGTACGAATTACACGAAGTGCAATTTCTCCTCTATTCGCAATTAATATTTTTTTAAACATCTTTTTAAAATTAGATAATTAGATAATTAGATAATTGGATAATTAGATTTTAAGCACTTTAGAAAGGTCTAAAAATCTAATGATCTAACGATCTAAAATTAAGATGGATCTACTAAGAATAATGGTTGGTCAAATTCTACAGGAGACATATCGTCAACAAGAATTTTTACAATTTTACCTGAAACTTCTGATTCGATTTCGTTGAATAATTTCATTGCTTCAATTACACAAAGAACATCACCTTTTGATATTACACTTCCAACTTCAGTAAAAACTGGTTTGTCCGGGGATGGTTTTCTATAAAAAGTTCCAATGATTGGAGATTTTATAGTAATGAATTTAGAATCTTCAGCCGGAGCTGGTGCTTCACTATTTACATTTACAACTACCGGCGCTGCTTGTTGAGGAGCAACTGCTTGTGGCAATGCTGCCTGAGCAGGTAATTGCTGTACATAAGTAGTTTCAGTTACATTTCCTTCTAAAGTTGTTCTGATGGTGATTTTTACATCATCCATTTCTAACTTAACTTCTGCAACTCCCGAATTTGCTACAAATTTGATTAGGTTTTGAATTTCTTTTAAATCCATAATGATTTGTTTTTAGTTTTAATTTATTTCTTATCGTAAGCCCATTTTAGGTAAATAGATCCCCAAGTGAATCCACCGCCAAAAGCGGCAAAAATAATATTATCTCCTTTTTTGAATAGGTGTTCAAAGTCGTTTATTACCAAAGGTAAAGTTGCTGAAGTTGTATTTCCGAATTTTTCAATATTCATTAATACTTTTGAATCTGCAAGATTCATTCGGCTTGCAGTCGCATCAATAATACGCTTATTTGCCTGATGCGGCACTAACCAGTCAACATCTTCATTAGTCAAATTGTTTCTTTTTACGATTAATTCGCTTGCATCGGCCATATTGGTAACTGCAAATTTAAAAACAGTTTTTCCGTCCTGAATAATATTGTGCTGTCTGTTTTTTACGGTCTCTTCAGTAGTTGGTATTAGAGAACCTCCGGCAGGAATTTTAAGATAATCGCGTCCTTGCCCGTCGCTTCTTAAGTATTCATCTTGTAAGCCTAAGCCTTCATAATTTGGTTCGAATAAAACAGCTCCTGCTCCATCTCCAAAAATAATACAAGTTGATCGGTCTGTATAATCTACAATTGATGACATTTTATCGGCACCAATTAACAGCACTTTTTTGTATCGCCCTGACTGTATATAAGCTGCAGCAGTTGACATTCCGTATAAAAAACTGGAACAGGCAGCCTGCAAATCGTATGCAAATGCATTTGTAGCTCCAATTTGTGTTGCAACATAAACTCCTGTAGAGGCTACCGGCATATCTGCAGTAGCTGTTGCCATTATAATCATATCGATTTCTAAAGGATCAATATTTGCTTTGGCAATTAAATCCTGTGCCGCTTTTATGGCAAGAAACGAAGTTCCTTTATCAGCATCTTTAAGAATTCTTCTTTCTTTAATTCCGGTACGAGTAGTAATCCATTCGTCATTGGTATCGACCATTGTTTCCAGTACTTTGTTTGAAAGTACAAAATCAGGAACATAAGCTCCAACAGCGGTAATTGCGGCTGTGATTGTATTCATTATATTCTATTATTTCGTTTCAAATACGTGGTATCTGAAAAATATTTAAAAGACTCGAAAATTACAAAAAAAAACGAAATGAATTTGTATATATTTTCTTAAAAAAAGAAAATTATAACCAACAAAAAAAACTCTCACTATGTGAGAGTTCTAGTATCATTTACGAAAACGTATTAAGCAACCGCTACAGATTTATCGATAACAACTTGCCCTCTGTAATACATTTTACCTTCATGCCAGTAAGCTCTGTGGTATAAATGTGCTTCTCCAGTAATAGGACATGTAGCGATTTGAGCTACAGTAGCTTTATAATGTGTTCTTCTCTTATCTCTTCTTGTTTTCGAGATTTTTCTCTTAGGATGTGCCATTTTACTATATTATTTATCCGTTAATAGTTGCTTTAATTTGTCCCAACGCGGGTCAATATCTTCTTCTTTTTTACTCTCTTGTTTTTCTTCTTTGACTTCTTTTACAGTCAGCTCATTTAGTTTTTTCAAGGCTTCGGTTTGCAAACTTCCGTCTTTTACTCCTGGATGAACTCGTTTTAGCGGCACCGAAAGCGCAATCATTTCATAAATGTATTGTGCTACATCAATTTCATGTTCTCCGTGTGGCAGAATTAACAACTCTTCGTTATCATTATTGAATTCATCTCCAAAGCGAACAATTAATTTCATTTTTCCTTTTATAGGAAGATCAAAATCTTCGCCTGTTAGATCACAAGGTACATTTACAGTTCCTTTGTGTTTGAATTCCAACTCTAACATGTTGCTCTTCTTATCTAAAACCAAACTCACTTTGATATCCGAACTTTGAAATTCGTCGTAATCAAAGTTCTCAAAGAACGCGTTACTTATTTGATACTCAAAATGGTGTTTTCCCAGCTTTAATCCTATGAAAGGAATTAAAAATTCTTTTGTTTTGCTCATTTCAACATCAATTTGTCCAGTTCATATCTAAAACTCAGATATCTGAATTGGGGTGCAAAGATATAAAATTATTATAAAACTAATAATCTTATTCACCTTTTTTTGTTTATAACTGTTTTTCTTTTATTTTAAGAGGTTTTTGACTAATCTCCTCATACTGATTACGCGAACGATAAATATCTAATGCGAGATAAACTGCCTCTTTAAATGAATTGTAATCTGCAAGGTCTTTCCCAGCAATATCATATGCTGTACCGTGATCAGGCGACGTTCTGATCTTATTTAAACCTGCTGTATAATTTACTCCTTTTCCAAACGATAATGTTTTAAAAGGAATTAATCCCTGATCGTGATAGGTTGCGACAATTGCATCATATTTTTCATATTGACCGCTTCCAAAAAATCCATCGGCAGGAAATGGTCCAAAAACCATCGTTCCGGCATCAAAAATTTTCTTTAATGTTGGTTTCAAAATCAAATCATCTTCTTTACCAATTACTCCGCCATCTCCCGCATGCGGATTTAATCCTAAAACTGCAATTTTTGGCTTAACAATACTAAAATCCTGAATCAGTGATTTTCTTACTGTTTCAATTTTTCTGATAATTAATTCTTCTGTCAAATGCGATGAAACCTCACTTAAAGGAACATGATCCGTCAGTAAACCAACTCTTAAATTATCCTGAACCATCATCATCAAAGCATTTCCTTCTAATTCCTGATCCAGATAATCTGTATGTCCCGGAAATTTAAAATCTTCTGACTGAATATTATATTTATTTATTGGAGCCGTAACTAAAACATCAATTACGCCTTCTTTTAAAGCTTTGGTTGCAGACACAAAAGATTTTATGGCATACTCTCCTATTTTTTCGTCGTTTACACCTAAATTAACATCAACTCCTTCTCTCCATAAATTAAACACATTGACTTTGCCCGGCAAAACCTGATCTAATTTATCAACTCCGTGGAATTGAATTGTAGAAGTAAAACTTTTTTTAACGAAGGAAAGTATTTTGGCATTTGCAAAAATAACCGGCGTACACATTTCTAACATGCGAGAATCTTCGAATGTTTTTAATATAACTTCGCTTCCAATACCGTTTAAATCTCCAATTGAAATTCCAACAATTATATTTTCTGCTTTTTTATTCATGAGCTACGCTTATTTATTACTAATTTTGATGTGCAAATTTAGTAAAATAAAACAACAATGTTCACAGGAATTATAGAAACCCTAGGTAGGATTCACGAAATAAAAAAAGATCAAAGCAATCTTCATATAACGGTAGACTCTTCTATCACAAATGAATTAAAAATTGACCAAAGCGTTTCGCACAATGGTATTTGTCTGACAGTAGTCGCCATAAACGATTCATTTTATACCGTAACTGCTATTGACGAGACCATTTTAAAAACCAATATTGGAGACTGGAAAGCCGGCGATATTGTAAATCTTGAAAGAGGAATGAAACTTGGCGATCGTCTTGACGGCCATATCGTTCAGGGTCACGTAGACCAAACCGGAACCTGCATTAAAATTGAAGAAGCAAACGGAAGCTGGAATTACACTTTTGAATACGACAAAAATCTCAGCAATATTACTATCGAAAAAGGTTCTATAACGGTTAACGGCGTAAGTCTAACGGTTGTAAATTCTAAAACAAACGAATTTAGCGTTTCGATTATCCCTTATACTTATGAGCATACTAATTTTAAAGATTTTAAAGTTGGAACTAAAATAAATTTAGAATTTGATGTAGTAGGAAAATACATTTCCAGACTTTATTCGATAAATAAATAAGATCTTAAACTCTTCTCAACTAAAAGCTTCAATTAATATTGAAGCTTTTTTATTTTATAGCTACAACTATTTCTAATATCAAAAATAAACTTTAATATTTTCTTTTTTATGGAAAAATTAAAATAATAAACTAAAAATCAGACAATTAAATTATATTTATTTAAATATTTTCCTACTTTTATGTGTGTTTTAATATCCCTAATCCTTAAAACCACATCCCATGAAAAATTCAATCACCAGAAAATTGCATGTTGAAAATAAAAGCGTTTGTCCGTATTCTTCCAAATCTTATATTCCGATAGATTTTGAAGACCCTTCTTTTCATGCAAATCCCGAAGTAACTTTTCAGGAATTAAGAAATAAAGCTCCTATTCAGCAAATTATGTTAGATGGATTTCCTATTTGGCTGATATCTAAATTTGATGATTCTATTAATGTGTTACGCGATCCAAGATTTATAAAATCGCCAAATAATTTAAGGATGAGCAATGAACCTTTAAAAGGAAAAACAAAACTCGCAAGTCCCGCCTATATCCTGAGGAGATTTCACATGCTTGCAAATGACCCGCCAGAACATACACGTTTAAGAGGTTTTGCACAAAAAGCTTTTACCCCAAAAATCATTGCAGGAATGCGTCCGCGAATCCAGGAAATTACAAATGAACTGGTAGATAAAATTGAAAATACTAAGAAATTTGATTTTATTGATGATTTCGCTTACCAACTCCCAATTATTGTAATTGCAGAATTATTAGGTTTACCCGTTGAGGATTGCGAAAAACTCCGCAATTGGTCAGACATATTAATAGAAGTTCAGGTTACCGAAAAAAACAAACAATCTATTGATGAAAGTGCAGCAGCATTTGTCAATTATTTGAAAAATGTTTTTGCTTTACGCCGAAAAAATCCCGGAGATGATTTAATTAGTGCATTTTTAAAACTAGAAGAAACCGATGAGCATTTGACAGAAGACGAACTTTATGCCACAATTTTTCTGCTTATTATTGCCGGACATGAAACTACCGTTAACTTAATTAGTAACGGAATGTATGCCTTACTATCTCATCCCGATCAATTAAATCTTTTAAAAAACAATCCCGAATTGATTCATTCTGCTATTGAAGAAATACTGAGATATAACGGCCCGGTAATAAATTCAACCATGCGATTGGCCGCAGAAGATATTCTGATTAAAGGAATCACTATTAAAAAAGGAGAAGGTGTCTTGGTCATTTTTACCTCTGCAAATCAAGACGAAAGCAAATTTGACAATCCATTAGATTTTGATATAACACGAAAAACAGACAAACATCTCGCTTTTGGTCATGGCATACATTTTTGCATCGGTGCCCCGCTTGGTCGTTTAGAATGCGAGATTGCTATTCATACAATTTTAAATCGATTGCCTAATTTAAAACTCGATCCAAAAGCCGATTCTCCCGAATGGCGCACGAGCAACATTATACGCGGATTAAAAAGTTTTCCTGTCGTTTTTTGACTGCACAATAAATTCTCACGAAACTATTTCGCATAAAAAAAGCCTCAGTTTAGACTGAAGCTTTTTTTATTTTATTTCTATAGATAACTGAAGCGCCTAAAACCAGACCTGCTATTGTTAAATAAACAAGATCCTGATCAATTGGTAAATTAGGATGAACAGGCGGTCCATCATCATCATCAGCTTCACTGTTTAACGATGCGTTTTTTTGAGTCGAAGGCGGTGGCGGATTTTTCGCAAAACCAGTTGACACATTCATCAGGGCTAAGAATAATGCCAAAAATATTATTTTTATCTTCATAATTTTAACATGTTGATAAACAACAAGGTAGGTTGTTAAATTTATTTATTTTAATATAATTCGCACAAAAACAATGGCTTATACAAATTTCTTTGACAAATGTAGAAGATTTTTGCTCAAATACAACCTTTTAAACAAAAAAAAGCTTCATAAAAATTATGAAGCTTTTTGTGGTCCCACCTGGGCTCGAACCAGGGACCACCTGATTATGAGTCAGGTGCTCTAACCAGCTGAGCTATAGGACCGGTTTGAGGATGCAATATTACTACTATTTTTTATTCACTCCAAATATTTTGGGATATGATTTCTATTTAATTTTAAGTAACCGTAACACTTTCTTTAAACACAATTGATTTTCAACACCTTATTTCAATTGACAAAAAGATAAATTTTTATTTAATTTCCTGACAAAGCTCGACTAAAACGCCATTTGTGTTTTTTGGATGCAGAAAAACCACTAATTTATTATCTGCTCCTTTCTTTGGGACTTCATTAATCAACACAAATCCTTCGTTTTTTAAGCGTAGAATCTCCGCATGTATATCTTCGACATCAAAAGCAATGTGGTGAATTCCTTCTCCTTTTTTCTCCAGAAACTTTGCAATTGGACTTTCCGGATTTGTAGCCATCAAAAGTTCAATTTTATTGGTTCCGGTTTGAAAGAAAGAAGTTAATACTCCTTCGCTTTCAACCGTTTCTTCTTTATAAGACGGAACGCCTAATAATTTTTCGAACAACGCATTTGCGTCGGTCATATTTTTTACTGCGATCCCGATATGTTCAATTTTATTTACCATAACATTTACTATTATTGATTAAGATACGTATTAAAATAACCACATTCGGCGATTACGTCCTGATAGTATTTAGTATCCGAATAGTCTTTTTTCAAAACCTTGAAACCATTAAAAGCAATAAAATTAATTTTATCGTCTTCGGCTTCCCACCAGTTTTTCAAATTATTGTACTTATTATTATAGTATTCATTTCGTTCGCATTTCGCCAGCATATAAATACATTTTGCTTTTTGTTCTTTTGTGGTTGCAGCTTCAAATGCTTTTTGATAATACATTTTCGGAAGATCACAATTGGTAATCATTCTTTTCATCGAATCCCTAAAAGAATACGGACTTGAACCATAACCAACAATATCAATCTCATAAAAACTTCTGCCGTTTCCAAAATGTGTGATGTTATAAAATGCATTTCCTAACAATAAACTATTGGTATAAACATCTTCTTTTTGAGCCAATTTATCCTGCATTCCTTTTATAGTATTCAGAAAATCAATTTGAGAATACTTCTTTTTTTGATACGCTGCATGATCACAATCGTGACAATCTTTTATATTTCCGTTAAACGGATTTCCTAAAAATTGAGCATACTGAACCGAATCTGTTTGTTGTATAAATGCAATAGCTTCCGGGATTTTATTTTTAAAAGTTGCCTGAACAGCCTGAAAATTATTAATATCTTTTAAGTTCAGATTGTAAATTCCAGATGCAATTTTCTCTATTTCGGATTTATTTGGCTTAGCCAAAAATGCTTTCATATCCAGCAAATTCTTTTCGTTATCATAAAAAGAATTTCCTCTGCCCCAATAACTATCCGGCATTTCGCCACCAAACAATTCTACCATTACAGGATTTGACTTTGCTGCGTAAAGCGTAGCCAAATAATTCTTACTCCATTGCGCCGCATTTTGATAACGAAACTCTTCACCTTTATATGTTTTTGGAAGTTCATTGTACAACCAATTCAAATCGGCTAAAATTGTTTTTTCGTTTTTATCTGTGAGTTTGTCAATTTTACTCATATTGTTTACAAAACGAAGCAATCGCAATTGATATCCGGACAACTCCGTTTTTGGCATCGTTTTCTCGGCTTTGTTAAAATTATTATCGGCACCAGCATAATCACCTTTTAAAGTCTGAAGATATCCTACCGAAATATCCCATAAATAAGGTTTTTCAGTATTTCCTGCTGCGGCAATTTTCGAAACTAAATCAAATGCTTTTGTATCAATTTTAGTTTTATTTAATTCCCTGTTTTCTGTTACTGTTTGTTTTTTTGCCGGCACATTTTCTTTACCGCTTTCTACAAACGAGTTATTTATTTGCTGTTCTTGCCTGTTTACCAGCCTTGTCAGCAAATAATTTAAATGTTCGCTTTTAGGATCTAATTCGTAGATTTTTCCAATTGCCTGCACCTCATCTTTATAATATCCATGAACCGCCCAAAGCGCTGCTTTTTCTTTATTATTGGTCGCCATTGCCAGCGATTTATTCCAATCGGTTTCATTTTTGGGATGAAAACTATAAGCCGTTACAATTCGCATTTCCGGACAATTATCAAAAATCTGCGCATACAAATAATTTGAAGTAGCGTACTTTTTCTGCTGATAATTTATTCCTGCTACATACCCAAGTGCACGATAATACAAGGTGTTTTTAGGTACAGATTTTTCTGTTTTATTAAAAAATACAATTGCTTTTGATTTGTTCGTACTATAAAAATAAGCTTTCATAGTTAAGAACCAATATCTGTTTTTCAGGAACGAATCTGCAGTTGTATTATATACATTTTCAATAGACTGAATCATTTTTAAATCCTTGAAAGTTTTAGCCACAACCGGATCATAACTCCAATAATCTGTATTAATAGAAACTGTTTCTATTTTTTGTGCCAAATACAAAAACTCAATAAAGCTTTTGATTTTAGGATCTTTCAAACTAATTTTTTTACCCCATTTTAATGAAGTCTGATTTTCTTTTTTTGTTTTAAAGAAGGTATGAAGCTGTGTAATTTCGGTCTCATTTTTTAAGATTTTATCTTTGTCCGAATACATATTTGTTTCCTCGCCAATTAAAAAATAAGTGACAGTTGCCGCATCGACTTTCCCCTTCAAATAGTTTTGCCAATCTGATTTTATGTCATCATTAAATCTGGAATTATGCTGTGTATCAAAACCAATTTTATAGAAAATGTCAGTCGACAAAAAAAGCGGCGTATACGAATTATCAACAAAAGTTTCCGGCGTAAAATTGGATCCATCCATAAAATAATCCCAATCCCCATCGGCACAAGCATAAATTATTCCGTAAGCAAAAAGTAAAACTGCACTAGAAACAAGAAATAACTTGTTTAAAAATATTTTTTTCATAATTTTTTAAATTGAATTCGTCTAAATCGTAAAATATAATTTCGTTTGGATGCTGCGCTAAATTCCCCTCCAAATCTTTTGCCATTTCTATCAAATCTTCTGAAGAAATTCCTTCGATTTTCAGCAAATCATTTTCTTCGTAAAAAACGCCATTTTTATAATTAGAACGTTTTACTTTAAAAAAGATTGGGCTTACTTGTAGAAAATCTTTATTGTTTTTAAGTTCACTTACATTCATTTTTGAACGCAAACCTATTACGTTTTGATTTCTGATATGAACTGCCCAGGAATATATTGGCAAAGCCAAATCAAGATGCAAAGGGTATTTTTTTAAGCTTTTAAGGTATTTTTCGGAAATCTTTTGACTGTAAATTGAGTTTAAAGAATCGTTTGCAATTGTTCCCATATTATAATACATCAAAACTCCTGAATCGACATTTGGGATTTTAGTTTTCTTAAAATATTTTACCTGATGCAATCTAATTGTTGCCGAGAGTTTCTTCTGCGAAAGCATTTTAAATCGCTCAATAAATTTCAGGTAATTGTCCTTGCTTTTTAATGTCCAGTCGCAATCTATTTGAATTTCCTGGCAGATAATTTCATTTTTTGTATTGATTTCTTCTACAAATCGAATGGTTTTTTGCGCCAAATCTTCAACATCAAGATTAGGAAGCGACATGACTTTGTTTTGGATAAAAACTACCGGAACAACTTCAAAGTTATTGAGGTTTTCCTGAAAATGTATGGGACTTAGCGGAATTGGTTCCTGAGTTTTAGGAATTAATCCGATATCAAAATACCTGATATAGAGTTTGCTGACGTTATTTTCTTTTAAAACTTCTTTTTCTGTCTGCGAAAACTTTAAGATTGTTTTCCAATAATAAAAAGCAATAATTGGCTTTTCATTTTTACCGCAAGCTATCAGTAAAAAAACTAATAAAGACCAGGAAAACCTTTTTATCAAAACTATGAGAAATTAAATTTGAATTCAAAAGTAAGAAATTATATCACGTTGATCATTTCAAAATCAAAAAAAGAGCAAAAGATTAAAGCTCTAAATCCTAATAAATGGATAAAATATTTCGATTAAAGCAAATATAATCGTTATTTTGTGCAATCAAATTCAAAACTGTTATGTTGAAAAACAACGTCAAATATATTTCATTTTTACTGGTATTTTTAATGATGAGCTGCGCTAAAAGAGGCAGCATTACCGGCGGGTTAAAAGATACGCTAGCTCCGGTTTTGAGATCGAGTTCTCCTAAAAATTTCAGCACAGATTTTAAAGGTGATCAAATTGTTTTGACATTTGATGAATATGTAAAGCTAAAAAACCTCAACAAACAGCTGATTATTTCGCCGCCAATGAAAATTCAGCCTGTAATCACGCCAACAAACGCAACTAAAATCCTTACTATAAAAATCAAAGATACTTTACAGCCTAATACAACTTACAGTTTTAATTTTGGCCAGAGTATCGCGGATAATAATGAAGGAAATGCGATGAATCAATTTAAATATATTTTCTCGACAGGACCTTATATTGATTCGCTTTCTATAGGCGGAGTTGTCAGGGATGCTTACGAGAAAAATGTTGACAATTTTGTATCGGTAATGCTTTATGAAGTAAATGACAAATTTAAGGATTCTGTTATTTATAAGGAATATCCAAGATATATTACGAACACTTTAGACAGTTTAAGAACTTTTAAACTAGAGAATTTAAAAGCAGGAAAATATCTTTTGGTAGCCATGAAAGACAAAGGATCCAATAATAAATTCAACCCAAAAGAAGATAAAATTGGTTTTCTAAAACATTATATTACGGTTCCAAATGATACTTTATTTGAGTTGGAATTGTTTAAAGAAGCGCTTCCGCTAAAAGCATTGAAACCTATTCAGGCTTCCGGAAACAGAGTGTATCTTCCGTATGAAGGAAAACAGAATTTTAAGCTTTCGAGACCTAAAATTGTCCTTAAACATAATAATGAAGTTCTGGAAACCATTGTAACATCGTTTCCTAAAAAAGATTCACTGCAAGTTTGGTTTAAACCCATAAAAGCAGATTCATTGTCGATGGAAGTCAGCAAGGAAAATTATGATAAAAAGTTTTCTTTTAAGATTAAAGATCAAAAGAAAGACACTTTAAATATAACGGCTTTACAGAGCGGAACTTTAAATTTCAGGGATCGTTTTACATTAGAAACTGCAACGCCTTTAGTAAAATTTGACAAATCAAAAATTAAATTGATCAATAAAGATTCTGTTGCTGTAGATTTTACTACAGAATATGATGAATTCAATCAAAAGATGTATGTTGATTTCAAAAAAGAGCCTTTGCAAAAATATCATTTTCAATTTTTACCGGGCGCTTTAACTGATTTTTATGAGCAGACAAATGATACTTTAGCCTATAAATTAACGACTAAGGAATTAGAAGATTATGGAAATTTAGTCTTGAATTTAAAAAACGTAAAACGCTTTCCGATAATCGTTGAAATAACCAATAAAAAAGGAGATGTCGTTCTTGCCGATGCATATTCTGAGGGCAATACAAAACTTACCTTCGATTTGTTGCTGCCTGAATTATTTACTTTAAGAGTCATATACGACGACAATAAAAATAAGATATATGACTCCGGAAATTTCCTGAGCAAAACCTATTCTGAAGAAGTATTTTACTACCAGAAAGAAATAGATGTGCGATCGAATTGGGATGTTGATGAAACTATAGATTTAAGCATTCCTTTTAATCCCGAGGTGGAGAAAAAAGAAGCTGACAAAAAGAAAAAACAAGACGTGAAAAAGAATAAAGCCTTCTAGATTTTAATTTCAAAAAGATCTTTATCACTCAGGAAATCGAGTTTTTTTCGTGTTTCTAACATGGCGTTTTTATCTAATTCGACTATAAAAACAGCTTCGGTTTCTTGCGGTTCCAGAATAAAATTCCCTAAATAATCAACCACTTGCGAATGTCCAATATGTTCATAATTGTTCGCATCCAAACCTATTCGGTTTACTCCAACAACGTAACTCAGATTTTCTACAGCCCTTGCTTTTAGCAGAATACTCCAAGCATTTGTTCTGACTTTTGGCCAATTGGCAACATAAATAAGTACGTCATAATTTTCGACATTTCTGGCAAAAACCGGAAATCTTAAATCGTAACAAACCTGGAGACAAATCTTCCAACCCAAATAATCAACAATTACTTTTTGGGTTCCGCTTGTATAAAATTTATCTTCGCCGGCTAACGAAAACAAATGGCGTTTGTCATAATACTGAATTTCTCCTGACGGAAAAACAAATAACATTCTGTTATAATATTTTTCATCTTCAATAATAATCACACTTCCCGTAAGGGCAGCATTTTTGAGTTTTGCCATAGATAGCATCCACAAAATTGTTTCACCTTGCATCGTTTCAGCAACTTCTGAAGCATTCATGGTAAATCCGGTCGAAAACATTTCCGGAAGAACGATCAAATTTACCTCAGAATCGATTTGATTTATCTTCGATTCAAAGCTTTTTCTGTTTTTGGAAGCGTCTTCCCAATAAAGATCTGATTGTATAAGTGCGATTTTCATAATTCAAAAATACGAATTTTCAGCCAAATTTAATTTTGCAATAAAAAAACACATTCTGCAAAATTTTCTCAAAACAGCCCGAGAAATCACACATCTTTTGGTTATTAAAAATATTTGGATAAAAAATATTGCAAAAAATATGCATTTTATGCAAAAAATATGCAAGTGTTTCGAATTAATATATATATTTGGTCATCTATAAAAAAACCAAAAAACAACTAACCAAAAAAATTATGAAGACAAAGCTAATTTCATTAGTGTTTATCGGAGGAATCATCTTCTCCGCAAACGCCAAAGAGATTGCAATAAAAAAGCATCTTTTTGAACAAGCAAGCAATCAGGTCGAAATTTCAGGTCAGATATTAGGTCAGGATGACGGAATGCCAATTGCCGGAGCTACAATTTATGCAGAAAGCAATACTAAAATTGCAACAATATCTGATGAAAACGGAAAATTTAAATTAAATGTTCCCGAAAATGAAGCCCACATTATTGTAACGTACATGGGTTACGAAACGTTATCTTTTGCTTTAATTAAAACTACAAGTTTAGTTATTAGATTAAAACCTGCGGAAAATGTTTTGGAGCAGGTTGTAGTAACGGCACTTGGGGTTAAAAAAAGCACTAAATCTATTGCATACGCTGTAACTGAACTTAAAGGAACAGAATTTACAAAAGCGAAAGAAACCAATATCGCAAATGCATTAGTTGGAAAAATTGCCGGTGTAAACGTGAGCAGTACAGCAACGGGACCAAACGGTTCGAGCAGGGTCGTAATTCGTGGAAATGGTTCGTTAAACGGAAACAACCAGCCTATGTATGTGGTAAATGATTTGCCTATTGATAATACGCAATTAAATTTACCGGGAATTGGAAATGGAGTTGGATCAACGAGAATTAATGTGGACCGAGGCGACGGAACTTCTGTTATAAATCCTGACGATATTAAAACCATTACGGTTCTTAAAGGAGGAACGGCTGCCGCGCTTTATGGTGCAAATGCTGCAAATGGAGTGATTTTGATTCAGACAAAAAGAGGTGCTGCGCAACAAGGAATTGGTGTTGAATACAATACTTCATTTACTTTTGAAACCCCTTCGATTATTCCGGATTGGCAATATGAATATGGTTCAGGAGCAAACGGAAAAAAACCAACGACACAAGCTGAAGCTATTGCTGACGGACGCTGGTCTTGGGGAGCAAAAATGGACGGAACGAATGTGGTTCAGTTTGATGGTGTTGCAAGACCTTATGTAGCGCAAAAGGACAATATTAAAAATTTCTACCAAACGGGAACTACTTTTATCAATTCGATTGCTTTGTCTGGCGGAACTGAAAAAGCAACCGGACGTCTTTCGTTTTCAAACCTGGAGAATGAAAGTATTTTGCCTAACTCTGGTTTTAATCGCAAAACGTTGAATATTGCCGGAAATGTGAATGTAACAGACTGGTTAAAGTTTGATGTTGTAACGCAATATAATTTAGAAAAAGCAGATAACAGACCTACCGTTTCTGATGCTGAAGCAAATGCCAACTGGGGAACTTACATGATTGCGAATACTGTTGACATCAGAAATCTTGCCCCGGGTTATGATGCAAATGGTGTTGAGGAAGCATGGAACCCGGTTGCCGTTGCTACAAACCCTTATTTTGTGGTCAATAAAATTAAAAACCACGATACAAAAAATCGCTTTATCGGAATGGTAAACGTGAAATTGAATTTTACGCATGATTTATTCCTTCAGGGTAGAATTGGTCAGGATTATACCGATTATGATTTCTTTGGATACATCCCAAAAACAACTTTGAACAATCCGGTTGGATATGCGCAAGGTTCAAGAATGAAATTATCAAACCTAAACTCAGAAGCTATTCTTAATTATACGAAGAAAAACATTTACGGAAATTTCTCTTTAAATGCTTTGGTTGGGGTTAACTCAAGAACAACGTTAAGAGATGAAACTAAAGTTGAAGGATCAAATTTTGTTTTGGATGATTTCTATGCTTTGAGCAATTTATCGACTTTGACATATAGTTATCCTTACGGAAAAACAAAAACAAATTCGGTTTACAGTGCTGTTGATTTAGATTATAAAAATATTGTTTTCTTAAACTTTACAGGCCGTCAGGATTGGTTTTCGACTTTATCCGCAGAAAATAACACTGTGTTTTATCCCTCTGTAGGAACAAGTTTAATTGTTTCGGATATGATTACAATGCCCCAATTTATTTCATTTGCAAAACTTAGAACTTCCTGGGCACAAGTTGGTGGCGCAACTCCTGATCCTTACGCATTAAATCAATCTTATTCAATGATTCAGGGCGGACATAATGGTCAGCAATTACAAAGTCCAACAAGTACAAGAGTTCCTAATGCGACTTTAAGCCCGTTGACTTCTACCACTTTTGAAGTTGGAACAGATTTAGGATTTTTCAACAATCGATTGAATGTTGATTTTGCTTACTATAACCGTGAAACTACAAATGATATTGTCGAAACTACAATTTCTACTGCTTCGGGAGCAAATACAGCTTTATTGAATCTTGGAAAAATGAGAAATAAAGGTGTTGAGCTTTTACTTACAGGAAAAATCATCAACAATAAAAACTTTTCATGGGATGCAACTTTCAACGGATCTTATAATAAAAACACAGTTGAAGCACTTACAGATCAGTTAAACTCTATTACAATGGCAACTTCTGTAAACGGATATGTAACAATTACAAGTGATGTTGGCCGCCCGTACAGTATCATAAAAGGATATAAACCTCGTGTTGATGCAAACGGAAATACAGTTTATAATGTAAGCGGTGGTTCTGCAACAATTGCGCAAGGTCCGCTTGAAGAATTAGGTCAGGGAGTTCACCCTTGGGGAGCTGGAATCAGCAATGAATTTAAATATAAAAATGTATCGTTCAGCTTTTTGATTGACGGTAAATTTGGCGGAAGCTTATATTCCGGAACTAATTTATACGGAACCCGTATGGGATTGACAAAACTTACCCTTGACGGCCGCGAAACTGGTTTACCAATTAAAGGTGTTGACACAAACGGAAATCCTGTTGATATGGTTATTGCGCCGGAAAACCTTAGAACGTATTATGATGGTTTAAGAAACATCTCTTCGACATTTGTTTATGATGCAAGTTTCGTAAAACTAAGACAAGTAATTATTGGATATGAATTGCCTATTGAAAAAATAAAAGGATTATCAGTACTTCAGGGAGCTTCTGTTTCATTTGTAACCAGAAACTTATTCATTCTTTACAAGAAAACTCCAAACGTAGATCCTGAATCTGTATTTAGTGCAGGAAATGCTCAGGGTGTAGAACAATTTGGATTGCCAAAAACCAGAAGTTTCGGTTTAAGTTTAAACGTTAAATTCTAAAATTAAAAGACATGAAAAAGATAACCATTTTATATATATCAGGAATACTTTTAGCAGGTATGGCATCCTGTACAAAAGATTTTGAAGAAATCAATACAAACCCGAATGTTGTTGATAAGCCAAATCCGAATTTTATTTTTAGCAAAGCACAACTTGACGGATTAAACAATAATTATTTTGCAACTAATATCCTGGAGTGCGGCGGAATGTTACAGCATTATGCTACTTATAAAGAAGCTTCAGGAGCCGGAGATAAATATTTGAGTAATGAAGTTTATTATTCCGTTTATTTCAATCAGGCATATCCAACGGCTTTAAATGAAACCGAAATTGTAATTGATGCAGTAAAAAACACGCCCAACGATAGCAATAAACTAAATATTGCAAGAATCTGGAAAGCTTATTTGTACCACAGAATTACTGATTTGTATGGCGATATTCCGTACTCAGAAGCTGCAAAAGCAAACAGTTCCCAAATTTTTCTTCCAAAATATGATAGTCAGGAATTCATCTATAAAGATTTATTAAAAGAACTTGATGAAGCTGCAACAGCATTAGATCCTGCGAAACCAAGTTTTGGCAAAGCCGATTTTATTTACGACGGAGATGTTGCAAAATGGAAAAAATTCTCTTATTCCTTAATGCTTCGTTTGGGATTACGTCTAAGCAAAGTTGATCCTGCATTATCAAAAACCTGGGTTACAAAAGCAATTTCGGGCGGTGTAATCCTTGACGGAACTGACAATGCGATCATAAAATATACGGACGGACCAAATGATTTTAACCGAAATCCTTCTGGATTTGATTCAAGAAAACAGGATTTCACAGCAGGATCATTCGGTCAGAAGAATGTTGAAGGCGGAAAATTAGGTAAAACATTTATCGATTTATTAAAAGCTACCGGCGATCCAAGAATTAGTGTTTATGCAGGAGTTTGGCAGGGAACGGTTCAGAACACAAGTTTAGCGGTTCAAAAAGGTTTCCCTAACGGAACTAAAATTGCCCCAACCGCTGCAGAACAAGGAACTTATTCTGAGCCCAACCAAAGTACTGTTTTTAAATATGATGCGCCGCTTGTATTGATAAGCAATGCCGAAACAAATTTATATTTAGCCGAAGCTGCTGCAAGAGGCTGGTATACGAATGAAACAGATAAAGATTTATATGAAAAAGGTGTAAAAGCATCTTTCTTAAACATGGGAGTTTACGGTGCCGGTTATACAATAGCAGATGCAACGCCTTATTTAACGGCAAATCCGTTTAACGCTGCCGGATCTTTTGAATCAAAAATGAATCAGATTCACACTCAGGTTTACATTGCATTATTTGTAGACGAACAAGAAGTTTATGCCAACTGGAGAAGAACCGGATATCCTGTTTTAATTCCTGTAAATTTTCCGGGAAACGTTACAAATGGCACAATTCCAAGACGTTTCAAATATCCAACTTCAGAATATTCAGTGAATTCAACTAACTTAGCTGAAGCGATCAAACGCCAGGGCGAAGACACTTTCACAACAAAAATCTGGTGGGATAAATAATAGTACATGTTTTCTGTAATTAATTCAAGTTGCTGGTTTAAATAAATAAAAAGTATAATCCCTACGGGATATTTTATAGGTATGTCCTTCGTTGATTCTACCAACATTTAACTCCTAACGGAGTAATTAAAAATATCTCGGAGAGATTACATATTGGTAGAAATCAATTTATTTGTGCCATTTTTTGTCCCATAGAGACTACATTTATTAACCCGCAACTTGAATTAATTAATTTAAACACATAGAACAAGTTTTAAAGATTTTTAATTTTTAATTCTCAATTTTTAATTAAAAAAATAAATGAGCATATTAATTCTTACGGCATGCATTGCATTTTTAATCCTTCAAATCGCTTGGTTTAAAATCAATCCGTTTATTGCGTTTATCATAACAGCTTTATTAGCAGGTTTGTTTTTAGGCCTGCCAATAGCCACTTTGTCACAAACCGTGCAAAAAGGTTTGGGCGAAATGTTAGGATCTATTACGCTGATTATCGTTTTCGGAACCTGTATTGGTAAATTGACCGTTTCATCAGGAGCTGCAAATGTCATCGCCAAAACTGTTATGGGATGGACGGGCAAAAAATACGTTCGCCTTGGCTTAATGATTACTGGATTTATTGTTGGGATACCGCTGTTTTATAGTGTAGGATTTGTTTTGTTAGTTCCATTAATCTTCTCAGTAGCCCATCAATTTAAGCTTTCAAAAGTATATCTCGGTATTCCAATGCTGGCGTCGCTTTCAGTAGCACACGGTTTTTTGCCGCCACATCCGTCTCCAATGGCTTTGAGCAGTATTTTAAATGCGGATATCGGACTTGTTTTAGTGTACGGAATCATCATTGCTGTTCCGACTATTTTTATTGCAGGTTTGTTGTTTTCGAATTTATTAAAAAACATCAAAACCGAATCGGATCATGAAATTTTAAATGTTGAAGAAATCGTAAACGAAGGAAAACAGCCCAGTTTTTCTATTAGTTTATTTTCTGCTTTATTTCCGGTTTTCGGATTAACGCTGACATCCATATTACCAATGCTTTCTAAAAATGAAACTTTAATAAATATTTGTAAAACAGTTGGAGAACCAAGTATGATTATGCTGATTTCTCTATTAATTTGTACCTATACGTTAGGAATCAGAATGAACAGAAGCATCACATCAGTAATGGATGATTACGCTGTTGCGATAAAAGATGTCGCTTTGATCGTTTTAATTGTTGGCGGTGCCGGCGGATTAAAAGAAGTCATGATCGTAAGCGGTGTAAACGAAACCATAGTAGCCTCATTAACGCAAACAAATATTCATCCGTATTTACTGGCCTGGATAATGGCCGCGATTATCCGCGTTTGTGTAGGTTCTGCAACAGCAGCCGGATTAATGACTGCCAGCGTTTTGTTACCTTTGTTAAAAACCTCAGGACTAGATCCTAACTTATTGGTTTTATCCGTAGGAGCCGGAAGTTTAATGTGTTCGCATGTAAACGACCCAAGCTTTTGGATGTTCAAAGAATATTTTAATATCAGCCTGAAAGACACGTTCAAATCATGGACCGTCATGGAATCTCTAGTATCTGTTTTAGGAATCATTTTCGTTTTTATTTTAAACTCAATAATACATTAATATCATGAATTTATTACCACAAGAAAAATTTGAAACTCTTGGTTTGTCTCTTCCGCCGGCGCCTCAGCCGCTTGGTATATACAAACCCTATTTAGTTGATGGTAAATATTTATACCTTTCAGGTCATGGGCCTGTTAATGACGACAAATCTTTAATCATTGGCCGAATTGGCGATGACATGGATATCGAAGAAGGAAAATTAGCAGCAAGACAAGTCGGCTTAACAATGCTTTCTACAATTGTAACCAATTTTGGAAGCCTGAATAAAGTAAAACGTGTTATAAAAGTTCTTGGAATGGTGAATTGCAATGGCGATTTCCTTAGACATCCGTATGTTATAAACGGCTGCAGTGAATTATTCGCTGAAGTCTGGGGACAAGAAAACGGAATTGGCGTAAGAAGCGCCGTAGGAATGGGATCTCTACCAGATAATATTCCTGTTGAAGTTGAAGCTGTTTTTGAATTATATTAGATTAAAGAATTTAGCCCACAGATTTTACGGATTAAACAGGTTTGCACAGATATTTTTTAGCCGCGAATTTCACGAATTAGCACGAATTATTTTTCACACTACGAATTAGTGAAAATTCGTGAAATTCGTGGCAAACTAAACACAACGTATATAAATCATTCAATCTGTGAATCCCGATAGCTATCGGGAGTGGCAAAAAACAAAAAATATGAATACAACACCACAAACTAGAATTGCAACTTTCGGAGAATTATTACTTCGGATGAATGTTGCAGATGGAAATCGATTTACGCAGGCCAACGAAATAAAAATACATGTTGGTGGTGCCGAAGCAAATGTTTGTGTTTTACTTTCTCAACTCGGCATTCAAACCGATTATATTACCCGATTACCCGAAAATGATTTGGCACAATTGGCCTTAAACGAACTTCAGAAATACAAAGTCAATACTTCAAAATGTGTGTATGGCGGAGAACGTTTGGGATTGTATTTTGTCGAAGCCGGAAATCAAATCAGGCAATCGCAGGTTATTTATGACCGAAGCAATTCATCTTTTGCAACCATTCAGAAAGATCAGATTAATTGGGATTTGGCTTTAGCCGATGTTACGCATTTTCATTGGTCCGGAATAAGTCCCGGAGTTTCTAATGAAGCAGGATTGGTCTGTAAAGAAGGAATTGTTGCAGCGCATAAAAAAGGAATTTCGATTTCTTCTGATTTTAACTTTCGATCAAAATTATGGCAATACGGAAAACATCCTTCTGAAATTATGCCGGATTTACTTCAATACAGCACGATTACTGTTGCGGATCTTGATGCGATTGAAATTTATTTCGGAATAAAAACCGATCCAAAAGAATCCGATGAAAATCGTTTTCAGAAAACATTCGAATTATTAAAAGTAAAAATGCATTTTCTAAAAACATTAGCCATGAGTTTTAGAAAATCAGATGGCCCGGCGCATTTATACAAAGGATTATTGATTCATGAAAGCAATTTCTACCAAACTCAGGAACACAAAATACATGTTGTAACCGATCAAATTGGTTCCGGAGATGCTTTCAACGCAGGATTATTATACGGATTATCGAATAAATTATCCGGACAGGAATGCATCGAATGGGCAACTGCATGCGGCGTAATCAAACAAAGTATTCACGGGGATTTTGCCATAACCAATTTGAACGAAATAAGTCATTTCATAAAAAATGGCTCAAGTAATAGAATTAATAGATAAAATAAGAATATGTACAGCATTCTAAAAACGCAAGGTGTACTTCCGTTAGTAACCCAAATCAACATTGAAACAGCCCGAATCGTATTGCAATCAGCGGCTGATGCTGGCATAAAAATTATCGAGTTTGCTGCTCGCGCAAGTGATGCTAAAGAAGTTTTTAGCCAAATGATCGAATTTAAAAAAGCAAATAATTTAGATGTAAAAATAGCCGTTGGATCAATTTTAAGTGTTGATGACGCCCAAACGTTTCATCAATTGGGAGCAGATTGTATTGTTTGCCCGCACACTGATCTGGAAATAGGAAATTATTGTTTTAAAAATAATATTTACTGGATTCCGGGTGCAGCGACTTTAAACGAAGTCCTTTACGCCAACAAATTAGGTGCCGAAATTGTAAAGCTTTTTCCAGCTGATAAAATTGGCGGTCCAGGATATGTAAAAGCTATTAGAGCACCGTTTCCGAATTTGAAAATTATGCCAACAGGAGGTGTAACTCTTGAAGAAAGCAACCTTAAATCCTGGTTTAAATCTGGCGTAGTTTGTGTGGGAATTGGTTCTAATTTATTTTCGAAAGAAATGCTTTTGAGTTTAAATTACGAGCAATCGCTTCAGGCTTTTCAAAATTTAATTGAAGTTGTAGAAAAAACCAGAAACTAAAATTATGCAAGACAATTGGTGGAAAATTAATTCCGAAATCCGCGTTGACACTCCATTTTTGGCAGTTTACGAAGATCGTATTCAGTCCAATATCGAGCGTTTGATAGAATCTGTAAACGGCGAAACTCAAAAATTAAGGCCGCACATCAAGACGCATAAAATTGGTGAGATCCTGGATTTGTTTAAAACTTACAACATCCATAAAATAAAATGCGCCACAATTGCCGAAGCTGAACTTGGTGCAATGCATGAAATTCCAGATATACTTCTCGCCTATCAGCCCGTTGGAATAAAAAAAGAAAGATGGATTTCATTGATTCAAAAATATCCAAACACAAAATTTTCGACCATTGTTGACAATTTTGAATCGGCGAAAGCCTTAAACGAAATTGCACAAAAAAATAATGTAATTCTAAACGTTTATCTCGATCTGAATACGGGAATGAATAGAACCGGAATTTCAATTTCTGAAAATTGGAGTGCCTTGATCATTGCTATTATTCACCTGAAAAATCTTCATTTTGAAGGAATCCACATTTACGACGGACATTTAAAAGGCGATGAAGAACACAGAGTTAGTTCAGCTTCGAATCATTTTTTTAGTATAAATGAGAAGATTAAAGAAATCGAGCAAAATTTAGATTACCAGTTAAAAATTGTCGCAGGCGGTTCGAACACTTTCTCGTTTTATGCGTCTGAAAAAAATGTAGAATGCAGTCCGGGAACTTTTGTTTTCTGGGATTCTAATTATGAAATTCATTTACCGGAACAAAATTTTGAACCTGCGCTGGTTATTGTTGGAACCATAATTTCAAAACCAACAAACGATACATTTTGTATTGATATTGGATATAAAGCAGTAGCTTCTGAAAATCCAATCGATAAAAGATTAGTGATTTTAAATGATGAAAATCTAATTCCGATCGCACATTCAGAAGAACATTTAATTATAGAAAACCAAGGAAAGAACGAATATGCAATTGGCGACAAAATTTATGCCCTGCCTTATCATGTTTGCCCAACTTGCGCACTTTATGATTCAGTTCAGGTTGTAAATGCAGCACATGAAATTTGCGATGAATGGCAAGTTGCTGCCCGAAGCAGAAAAATTAATATCTAGCAGCAGAAAAAGGAGAATAAAGATAAAAAGAATAGAAAATAGAGCGAAGAAGAAAGAGAATAGATCTCATAATAACACTTGTAGAGAACCTCTGAACCTTTGTGCATTAAAAAAAATACTATGTTTATAATAGATGCCCATTTAGACCTGAGCATGAATGCAATGGAATGGAACCGAGATTTAAGAAATGACGTTCCTACTTTGCGCCAACTCGAAAAAGGAATGACGGATAAGCCGGATCGCGAACGCGCAACGGTTTCTTTTCCGGATTTACGACGCGGCAATATCGGAATTGTTGTTGCCACTCAAATTGCAAGATTTGTAAAACCGGACAGCATTATTCCGGGTTGGAATTCTCCTGAACAAGCCTGGGCGCAAACGCAAGGACAATTGGCGTGGTACAAAGCGATGGAAGAAGCCGGCGAAATAACTGCAATTACTGATAAAAATTCATTGCTCAAACAAATTGATTTATGGAACGACGGAACGCCAAACGATAAAAAACCTATTGGTTATATTTTGAGTTTAGAAGGTGCAGATTCCATTATTGATGTTTCGTATTTAGAAAAAGCATATAATTACGGATTACGCGCCATTGGTCCTGCACATTACGGTCCTGGACGTTACGCAAACGGAACGGACGCAACGGGAAAAATGAATCAAAACGGTCTGGATTTATTGAAAGAAATGGAACGTTTGAATATCATTCTGGATGCAACTCATTTATGCGATGATGCTTTTTGGCAGGCTTTAGATCATTATAACGGACCTGTTTGGGCAAGTCATAACAATTGCAGAAGTCTGGTTGATCATAATCGTCAATATAGCGACGAAATGATTCAGGCTTTAATTTCGAGAGGTGCCGTTATTGGCGGAGCTTTAGATGCGTGGATGTTGGTTCCGGATTGGGAAAGAGGCGTTTCGACTCCAAAAGGTACCAATTGCAATTTAGAAACTGTTTTCAAACACATGGACCATATTTGTCAATTGGCCGGAAACGCGAATCATATTGGTATTGGTTCTGATCTTGACGGCGCTTTTGGTACAGAACAATCTCCGTATGATTTAGATACGATTGCTGATTTGCAAAAATTGGTTTTGATTTTCAAAAAAAATGGTTATTCTGATGAAGATTTGAATAAAATCTTCCATCAAAACTGGATTAATTTTTTAATGAAGAATTGGGATTAGATAATATTCGGCAAGGAATATCAAAATTGTTTTTTCGCCACGAATTTCTCTAATTTTCTCTAATTTTTATTTTGAGATTACTTAGAAATTAGCCACAGATTTATACAGATTTTTTGATCTGTACAATCAAAATAATTCGAGAAATTCGTGGCAAACTTTTTAAAGAAAAACTAAACGGGGAACTGCCTTCTTATACGATTGTAATTTTTCGTCGTTTGGATCAACTTCCGTGACAACGTAATCAACCTCCGATAAGTTGGCAATTTTCATTTTCAGAACCGTGTCGAGTTTTTCAGAAATAGTCAGAATCGCTGTTTTTTCAGAAGCCTGAATCATTGCTTTTTTTACCTGAACGGTTTCCCAGTCAGAATCTGAGAATCCGCCTTCGATATCTAAAGCGTTGGTTCCTAATATTAATAAATCAACTTTGATATTGGCCAATTGATTATAGACATCGCCGCTCACACACATTTGGCTGTAAGACGAAATGCTGCCGCCAATCATGATAATTTTAACGTTTGGTTTGTCCAGAAGTTCAACCGCCGATAAAACGGTCACAGTAAAAATAGTCAGATTTAAATCATCAGGAATCAAACGGATGAACTCACGAATTGTAGTTCCGCCGCCAATTAATAAAACCATTCCGTCATGAAGTAAACCCAGCGTTTTTTGCGCAATAATTTGTTTTGATTCGCCTGCATAAGTTTGATTATTAGTCGAAGAATGGTGATATGCTTTTGTCATCGCACCGCCTTTTACCTTAATCAATAAAGATTCTGATTCAAGTTCATTAATATCACGTCTCACCGTATCTTCTGAAACAAATAATTTGGCCGAAAGCGTTTCGAAACTTACACGGGTATGCAAATTAATCTCTTTTAAAATAAGATTTTTACGTTCTTCCTTAGTGTAATTTACCACTTCATTATCATTATTCATGCAAATTCATTTTTGTTGAAAGCAAATGTAAACAATAAATGCAATATTATTGCGAAACAAATTATAACACAATGTAATAAAAAAGTTAATTCAGCTATTTTAAAGACATTTAAACACAATCACGCATTGCAAAAAAAATGCAAATTACCCAATAAACTATAATTTTGTTTAACGAACCCAGAAAGTAACCATGCAAAAAAGTATATTTCTCTTTTTAATATTTTGTTATTCCTTTGGAAATGCACAAACTTCTTCTGGAAATAATTCGATTATTCCTGCTCCAAATTCATACAAGGCGACTGGCGACAGTATTCGTTTAAGCGGAAAAATAAAAGTTGTTTTTGAGAATAATAAATTTAGTGCTAAAGAATTTAAAACAGCACAAATTTTTGAATCGGCGATTAATAAAAATATATCTTCAAAAAAGAGTTCTGTCGAAGTTTTGTTTGTTGCTCAAAATCCGTCAATTTCGTCAAAAAAAGAGGCGTACAAAATCAATATTACAGCTAAAAAAATCACCGTTACCGGAAGTGAAGAAGGATTATTTTATGCTGTTCAGAGTTTATTACAGCTTTTGCCGAACAAATTTGAAAATCAAGAAATAAAATTGCCTTGCGTAACCATCGAAGATGCTCCCAGATACAGCTACCGCGGGCTTCACCTCGATGTTTGCCGCCATTTTTTCCCTATTGATGTTATAAAAGATTTTATCGCACAAATGTCCAACTATAAATTAAACAACTTTCATTGGCATTTAACAGACGATCAGGGATGGAGAATTGAGATAAAAAAGTATCCGAAGTTGACCGAAGTTGGTTCTAAAAGAGCGCAGACTTTAGTGGGGAATAAATTTGAAAGATCACCCTATTTTTTTGACGGAAATCCGTACGGAGGATTTTATTCGCAGGAAGAAATCAAGGACGTCGTAAAATTTGCAGAAGAACATTATGTAAACATTATTCCGGAAATCGAAATGCCCGGTCATGCAACTGCGGCAGTTACCGCTTATCCTTATTTATCCTGTTTTCCGGATCGTCCTTATAAGGTTGTTGAAAGTTGGGGCGTTTTTGAAGATATTTTCTGTGCCGGAAAAGAAGAAACTTTTACTTTTCTAGAAGATGTTCTGACGGAAGTTATGGCTTTGTTTCCGAGCAAATATATTCATATTGGCGGAGATGAATGCCCAAAAACAAGATGGAAAGAATGTCCGAATTGCCAAAAAAGAATCAAAGATTTAGGCCTGAAAAACGAACATGAATTACAAAGTTACCTGACAACCCGAATTGAGAAATTCCTGAATGCAAACGGAAGACAAATTTTAGGTTGGGATGAAATGCTAGAAGGCGGACTCGCTCCAAATGCAGCCGTAATGTCATGGCGAGGTGAAGCGGGCGGAATTAGCGCCGCCAGACAAAAACACAATGTAATCATGAATCCGGAACAAGTGCTTTATTTGGATTACAATCAGGGATATTCGCCGCAAGAACCTTTAACGATTGGGAGATTAACCACGGTGGAAAAAATCTACAATTACAACCCAACTCCGGTTGACAGTTTAACGGTTGAGGAACAAAAATATATTATGGGCGTGCAATCGAATCTTTGGTCAGAATATCTAACAAGTCCGGCGAAATTGAATTATATGCTTTATCCGAGACTTTTTGCTTTAGCCGAAATTGCCTGGACAGAACCTCAAAACAAAAACTACAATCATTTTATTTTGAACCAAATTCCACATCATTTAGAGAAATTGGAAGCACAAAAAAGATTGTACAAAGTTCCAATTCCTTTCGGCTCGACCGAAACCGCTTTAATTGCATCAAAATATGTTTTGGATTTAAAGCCAACCATCAAAAACGGGAAGATTTTCTACACGATTGACAGTTATAATCCGGATGAAACTGCCGAACTTTACGAAAAGCCTGTTACTATAAATATTCCGAAAGGAGAATACAGAATTATCAAAACAGTTCAGATTAGCGAAAGCGGACGAAGAAGTTCTATCAGTAAAATAGTAGTTAGAAATCCGGATTTAAAATCGGCTTTAGCCATAAAACCAACTAAAAAAGGTTTGAAATTTAATTATTATACCGGAATATTATTTCAACAAGTTCAGGATTTAGAATTTGTAAAACCTGTAAATTCAGGTATTTTTGAAGGCGCGATAAGCAGTGAAAAATGGAAAACCAAAACAGAGCGTTATATCGGCTTAAAATTTGACGGATATATCTATATTTCGGAAACGGCAAATTATACCATTTCGACGCTTTCAGATGACGGATCGAAGCTTTTTATCGATGATGAATTAATTGTAAATAATGATGGCGTTCATTGGCTCAATGAAGCTTACGGAGCTGTAAAACTCGAAAAAGGTTTTCATAAAATCAACATCAGTTATTTTGACCAGATTGGCGGAACTACTTTAAGTTGTTTTATCCAGCAGGAAGGAAAAGAAAAACAAGAAATAAGTGCTTCGCAATTGTATTACAAATAGGACATAAAAAAGGTTCCGACAAAACTCTTTACTAGTCGATAAAGCAGTTCATTATAAGAGTCGTTCATAAATTAGGATGAATAAGGAGAAGTATTTAACACCTTAGCTAAATTACAACAAGACCAATGTGAAAAAGTCCGCGTTTTTTTATTAAAAAATTGGATTATTATTAGTTCCTGAAAGTACTGAAATTAGGCATTAAAATATATTTTAAAGAGTTTTATTAGATGTAAATTTACGCTGTCATTAAATTTAAAATAAAAATAGTACCCAATAATATACTAAAAACAATTAATATTTTAATTAGTGTTTTAAAAAAAAAGCTATTGACTTTATGAAAAAAATAATATAACTTCGTCGAGTTCTTAATCAGATGTACACTAAATCGCTTATATGCATCTAATTATGGATTCTATAATTTATTATTTAAAGTTAATCATTACTTAATTATTGTTTGATTTATTAAATTTTATGTAATTTTAATTATGTAGTAAATTATAAGTACTTTTGCACGCTTTTTGAAATTAATATCAAGAAGTGTTTTAAAATTTTAGGTTTAAAATAACCAATTTAATTTAAATGTTATGGAAGAAACTAAGGTGAAATATAAAACTGATTATCTGTTTTCTAAATGTAATTTTATGAGAGGCATCGGTTCTGTGTTAAATTTACCTGGTAATTATTATGAGTTTAACACCTCAAAAACAGAACAAGAAGCGGACAATAGAGCTTTAACATCAGATTGGCAAAATGTCGGTGACGATATTAGAACAGCTAAGAAAAAATTTGAAAAGCAGAACTATAGCAAGCTTTGTCTGAAATAAATTAACAATGTCAAAAAAAACAGATAAAAAAAGAAAAGGGGAATTAGCGACAAAACACTATTCTCCTTTGGAAAATAAGTCAGATAATGAAGAGTTACTTAGCTCAGAAATTGTAGAGATTAAAGAAGAATTAGTTTCTCTTAATCCAAATATTTTTGACGGGGTAGATGAAAAAAAAGAAGGTGAATTATTACGTACATTTAGTCAAATGACTTTAAGTATAGAACGCCATCACTCGGGGCCACTTCCACCTGCTGAAACTCTAATTCAATATGATTCTGTTATTCCAAACGGAGCAGATAGAATTATGATTATGGCAGAAAAACAACAAGACCATAGAATGAAATTAGAAAATAAGGCTATTTCTTCGCAATTGAATCAAAGTTTGAGTGGACAAATATTTGGATTTATATTATGCATTATGGCTCTTTCTGCGAGCACATATTTAGGTATTACAGGTCATCATTGGCCGGCTGGAATTATTGGAAGTAGCACAATACTTGGTTTAGCTACCATTTTTGTACTCGGCAAAAGAAGCAATTCAAAATCTAATCATGACAAAAATCGTCAGGATGAAGATGAATAAAAATAAAAAAAATCTCAACAAGTAGCAGTTGTGGCCGGAAGAAATTCCGGCCACTTATGTTTTAGACTTTTGAAGAATTGCCTCAACGAAGCGTACGGAGTTACAAAACTTGAAAAAGGGTTTTCATAAATTCAATATCAGTTATTTTGACCAAATTGGCGGAACTACTTTAAGTTGTTTATCCAGCAGGAAGGAAAGGAAAAACAAGAAATAAGTGCTTCGCAATTGTATTACGAATAAAAGCATAAAAAAGGATCAGCTAAAACTGATCCTTTTTTTATTTAAAAACTAAAAATGTTTTTTAGATTATCCTTTTAAGCTTGCTGATAAATACTCACGGTTCATACGTGCGATATTTTCAAGAGAAATTCCTTTAGGACATTCTACTTCACAAGCTCCAGTGTTAGTACAGTTACCAAAACCTTCGTGATCCATTTGGTGCACCATGTTTAAAACACGATCAACCGCTTCGATTTTACCTTGTGGTAATAAAGCATATTGAGAAACTTTTGCAGCAACGAATAACATTGCCGATGAGTTTTTACAAGTTGCAACACACGCTCCACAACCAATACAAGCAGCAGCATCAAATGACTTATCTGCATCATGTTTGTTTATCGGGATTGTATTGGCATCAATAGTATTTCCCGAAGTGTTTACCGAGATAAATCCACCAGCATGTTGAATTCTGTCAAAAGAACTTCTGTCAACCACTAAATCTTTAATTACAGGGAATGCTTTTGCTCTAAATGGCTCGATAAAAATCGTATCACCATCTTTAAACATACGCATGTGTAATTGACAAGTTGTTACTCCTCTGTCTGGTCCGTGCGCTTCTCCGTTGATGAATAATGAACACATTCCGCAAATTCCTTCACGACAATCGTGATCAAATGCTACTGGCTCTTCACCTTTGTTGATTAATTGTTCGTTAAGAACATCAAGCATTTCAAGGAAAGACATATCTGGTTCGATTCCGTCGATTGGGTAATCAACAATTCCCCCTTTATCTTGGGCGTTTTTCTGACGCCATATTTTTAATGTAAGTTTCATACTGTTTTAGTTTGAAAGTCATAAAGTCGAAAGTCGAAAGTCGTTTGACACATTTTGCCTTTGGACTTTAAGACTTTGGGCTTTCGACCAAATTCTTATTTGTAGCTTCTTTGAACTAATTTAATGTTTTCGTAAACCAGAGGTTCTTTGTGTAATACGGCATCACTTGGTTTTCCTTTGTATTCCCAGGCTGCAACATATGCAAAGTTTTCGTCATCACGAAGTGCTTCTCCTTCTTCTGTTTGGTATTCTTCACGGAAGTGACCTCCACAAGATTCATTACGGTGCAATGCATCTTTGGCGAACAATTCTCCTAACTCTAAGAAATCGGCAACACGTGTCGCTTTCTCTAATTCCTGATTAAATTCGTTTGCGCTTCCAGGAACTTTTACATCTTTATAAAACTCTTCACGTAAAGCGGCAATTTCTTCAATAGCTTCGGCTAAACCTTTAGCATTACGAGCCATACCCACTTTATCCCACATGATTTTTCCTAATTTCTTATGGAAATAATCTACAGAATGAGTTCCTTTATTATTGATAAATCTGTCGATTTGATCTTTTACTTCTTTTTCTGCTGCGACGAATTCTGGTAAATCTGTAGAAATTTCTCCCATTTTAATATCCGGAGCTAAATAATCTCCAATAGTATAAGGTAATACGAAATATCCATCGGCTAAACCTTGCATCAAAGCAGAAGCTCCAAGTCTGTTTGCTCCGTGATCAGAGAAGTTAGATTCTCCAATTGAGAAACATCCCGGAATTGTAGTCATTAAATTATAATCAACCCAGGTTCCACCCATTGTATAGTGAACTGCAGGGTAAATCATCATTGGTGTTGTATAAGGATCCTCGTCAACGATTTTGTAATACATCTGGAATAAGTTTCCGTATTTACTTTTCACGATTTCAGCTCCTAATTTAGTTACCAAAGCAGCATTGTTAGCATCTAAACCTTTTACGAAAGCTTCTTCGGTTCCGTAACGTTTGATCGCTGCAGCAAAGTCTAAGTAAACAGCTTCACCCGTTTTGTTAACTCCAAAACCAGCATCACATCTTTCTTTTGCAGCACGAGATGCTACGTCACGAGGCACTAAGTTACCAAAAGCAGGATATCTTCTTTCCAAGAAATAATCTCTTTCTGCTTCAGATAAATCGGTTGCTTTTTTCTTTCCTTCACGAATTGCCTGAGCATCTTCTAATTTTGCAGGAACCCAAATACGACCGTCATTACGCAAAGATTCAGACATCAAAGTCAGTTTTGACTGATGATCTCCAGAAACCGGAATACAAGTTGGGTGAATTTGTGTGTAACAAGGATTCGCGAAAAACGCTCCTTTTTTATGAATTTTCCAAGCTGCTGTTGCGTTACTTCCCATAGCATTTGTTGACAAGAAAAATACGTTTCCGTATCCTCCGGAACCAACTACTACCGCGTGAGCAGAATGTCTTTCTATTTCTCCTGTAATTAAATTACGAGCGATAATACCTCTCGCTTTTCCGTTTACGATAACAATATCAAGCATTTCGTGACGGTTGTACATTTTTATTTTTCCACGACCAATCTGACGGTTCATTGCAGAATAAGCTCCTAACAATAATTGTTGTCCGGTTTGTCCTTGTGCGTAAAAAGTACGGGAAACCAAAGTTCCTCCAAAAGAACGGTTATCTAAAAGTCCACCATATTCACGAGCCAATGGAACTCCTTGAGCCACACACTGGTCAATAATATTAGCAGAAACTTCTGCTAAACGGTGAACGTTTGCTTCACGTGCACGGTAGTCACCCCCTTTTACAGTATCATAAAATAATCTGTAAACCGAGTCACCATCACCTTTATAATTTTTTGCTGCATTGATACCACCTTGTGCTGCAATAGAGTGCGCACGTCTTGGTGAATCCTGAAAGCAGAAAGCTTTTACGTTATATCCCTGCTCAGCCAAAGTAGCCGCAGCTGAACCTCCAGCCAAACCTGTACCAACAATGATAATATCTAAATTACGTTTGTTTGCAGGGTTTACTAAATTAATATGATCTTTATAATCTGTCCATTTGTCCGATATTGGGCCGTGTGGAATTTTTGAATCTAATGCCATTATAATTTATATTAATTATTGAAATGATGAAATAATGCGATAATTATGAAAGCGGCTGGTACTACAACTGCAAACCAGTAACCTACTTTACTTAAAAATCTTGAATATTTATTGTGCATCCCCATGGATTGAAGAGATGAACCGAATCCGTGCCAAAGGTGAAATCCTAATAAAACAAAAGACACACAGTATAATCCTGTACGAACCGGGCTGTGAAACTTTTCTACTAGTTCTCCGTAATATCGTGTTGCATCCGGCGCAGTTCCTGCAATATATTTATAGGTAACCTCTGGAAACCAAAAATCATAGAAATGCAATCCTAAGAAAGCCAAAATAACCAATCCTGAAATAATCATATTTCTGGAACTCCATGAAGCGTTGGCCGCTCCGTTGTATTTTGCATAAGCAATTGGTCTTGCAGCGGTATTTTGTGCAGTCAGTACAAATCCCATTACGAAATGGAAAATTACTCCGATTGCCAAAACAGGTTGCATTACATATTGAATTAGCGGATTGTAACCCATAAAGTGAGAAGCTTCGTTAAAAACATTTTCACTAAGAATAGAAATGAAATTTAAGGTAACATGCAGCGCTAAAAACGTGATTAAGAATATTCCCGAAAGAGCCATAGCCACTTTCTTTAAGATGGAAGCATTCAATAGTGCAGATTGTGCCATAAGTGTTTAAGTAGTTTGTTTTAAAAAATTAGACAAAAATAAAGCAATTAGACATGAACTACAACCATTTCGTTGTTATTTATAATGATTTTAAAGAGCTTTGGACAATATTATTGCAAATTATTTAAAAACAATAAAATAGAATTTTTTCAAGTGGCTTTTTAACGAAATCCTGGTTTTAATATAATTACCAAATTGTTATTTTTTACTGCTTTTTAATTTATTTTCCTCAAAAGTAAGCCTCAAATGGAATTTATTGCTTTAAAACGGCTCAATTTACGCAGCATAATTTTACCTTTATCGGCTTCAAAAAAAATCAGAATGAAAACAGGAATTGATGCTATTTCTTTTGATGTAGCCAACATACATTTACCCATTAAAACTTTGGCTGTTGCCAGAAATATTGAACCCGAAAAATTAGAAAAAGGCTTGGGATTAATCAAAATGACTTTACCTGACGTTCATCAGGATGCTATTGTTTTTGGCGCCAATGCTTTGACCAAACTTATCCGTGAGAACAATATAAACCTAAACGAAATTAACCGGATTTATGTTGGAACTGAAAGCGGAATCGACAGTTCGAAACCAATTAGTTCTTTCTTAATTAGTTTAATGGAACAAAAATTTGGCGAAGATTCTCTTGCCGAATGTGATGTTGTCGATTTTACTTTTGCCTGTATTGGCGGAGTTGATGCTTTGCAAAACTGCATTGATTTTGTAAAACTAAATCCGACCAAAAAAGCAATTGTTGTTACAACTGATTTTGCGAAATACGATTTAAACTCCACCGGAGAATATACACAGGGCGCCGGAGCACTAGCAATGCTGGTAACTTCGAACCCAAGAATCATTGCTTTTGATGAAAATTGGGCAACCAGCACAAAAGGTGTTTTCGACTTTTTCAAACCTTACAGAACTATCTCAAAAGAAGCGATTACCAAAAATGAAAATAACGATCCCTGGTTTGATAATTTAGAAGCTGAAATCGAAATTCACAAGGATCAACCGGTTTTTGACGGTCAATATTCGAATCAATGTTATATGGATAGAACCAGAAATGCCTATTTCTCATTCAAAAAACTAAAAAACACGACCGAAACTTTATACAATACCTGGAACAGCATTATTATGCATCTTCCCTACTCTTTTCAGGGACGCAGGATGTTATCTGAAATTTATGCTTTAGATCATGCTGATAAAATTATTGCAGATAATATAGAACCCGCAGATTATCAGAATAAAATTAAGGAAGTAGGAAAATCTGATGAATATAAAAAGTTTGTAACCGAGAAATTACAACCTGCAGAATTGGCTTCTTCTTTAATTGGAAATCTTTACACAGGTTCCATTTTTATGGGATTATTATCGACTTTGGCTCATTATTATGATACCAAACATGAAGTTGCCGGAACAAAATTCGGTTTCCTGGCTTACGGAAGCGGATCGAAATCGAAAGTTTTTGAAGGAACAATTCAACCGGAATGGCAATCGGCTTTAGCCAAAACCAAACTTTTCGAAAACTTAGAAGAAAGTGTAGAAATTGGCTTTGAAACTTATGAAAGTCTTCATAAAAAAGAACAAAAACAAAGCATCAGAACTCCTAAAAGCGAATGGGTATTAGACAGAATCGAAAACGAAATTCCTAATTTGATTGGGGCGAGATATTATAAATGGATGGATTAAGAAATTCCTCCAGATAGCTATCGGGAACAAATTCCAATAAATACAAAACCGAAGCAAATTGCTTCGGTTTTTTTTATTAAGCACAATCTTGTCATCCTGAGCGAAGTCGAAGGACACGCAAGTAGCTCGACAATGTAAATCTCTTTGTGTTAATTTCGTACGTGTCCTTCGACTTCGCTCAGGAAGACATACTTTATGTTTAAAAAATCTTAGTCATTGCGCCTGTTTCAACTTGAATTATTTACAAATGGTAAACTTATTGTGTGATAAAGTAAAACCCAGATTTTCATAAATCAAAACGTTTTCTACTCTTCTGCGATCTGTTGTTACTTCGATACTTTTTAGGTTATTTTGATCTGCATATTGCATTATCTTTTCTATCAATTGCCGACCGATTCCTTGACCGCGATGATTTTGATGAATAAAAAACTCCTGAATTTCTCCAACTAATCCGCAATGATGCAGAAGATTTTGAGTGTGGAAACTAATAAATCCTAAACCTTCACTTTCATTTTCTGCCAATAAGTAAAGTTTTTTTTTATTCGAAATATTTTCATTGAAGATTGTTGCAAAAACTTCGAAATCTAACTCTTCATTTTCAAGTTCGCAAATTACGTTGTAGACAAAATCCAAATCTCGTTTTTCGACTTTTCTTATTTCGATTGTTGATTCCATAATTATTTATTCTTCTATAATTTCTTTTTGACTTTCTCTACAAAGTATTGCAATTGCGATAAAAACAAAACTTAAATAAATCGCAATTGGGAATCCGAGACCTAAATCATACTGGGTAATATCATCATAAAAAGGAAATAATTTCAACGTTATTACTGTCAGAATTGGCAATGAAAACAATACCCAAAATGCAACAAAATTATCCGGAAAAGAAAACAATCGTCTAAGAATAAAAAACAACAAAAACCCGGTTGTCGTTAACGGAACTACAAACGCTGCCCATTCGATTACTGCCATAATAAGAAGCCCAATTGTCATGGTTATAATAAAACTTAGCAAACTCCCAAAACTGAGATAAAAGAATGTTGCCAAATATTCTCCCGATTTAACTTTTGCAAAGAATTGTACCAATATAAAAGTCAAAATTATTACGGTACCAAAACTAGTAATCAATCCGCGATCGTTTCCTCTGTCGATTATAGATGTAATAAACATCCAAACCCAGATAAGAGATAGCGAAACCAGCAAAAAAATGGCACTTTGTTTATGGGTTAAATACTTAACTTCTGTATTTAATTTCATCTTTAATGAATATAACTTACTCTAAAATCTTTTATCGGTTTAATGCTTTTTCTATTAATAATTCCATTATTAACAAATATCGATCTTTAATAGACGTTCTATTTGCCCACATCTAATAGATTGGTAAGAAAAATTGTATTTTTACGATTCGCGAAACAATTTACAAAATGTATCTCACAAACACAGACTTGTTTTCTACCAAAACAAAAAATGTAAAAGAATTTTAAATATCTTTGAACTATGAGCACAGCACCAAAACCTAGACACATCGGGCGAAACATAAGCCGAATCAGAGAGCTTAGAGACATGAAACAAGAAGCACTTGCGATTGCGATTGGCACGACGCAACAATCTATTTCTATTATTGAAGGAAGCGAAAGCGTTGACGACGAAAAACTAAAAGCTATTGCCGAAGCTTTGGGCGTTCCTGCTGATGTAATCAAAAATTTTTCTGAAGAAGCTGTTTTTAATATTATTGGGAATACTATTGATATAGAAAACAACAACGGCTCTTCTGTAATAAGTTATGGATGCACATTTAATCCTTTTGACAAACTTCTTGAAGCTACTGAACAGAATACAAAACTTTATGAAAGATTACTTCTAGCTGAAAAAGACAAAGCTGCTTATTTGGAGAAATTGTTGAGCGAGAAAAAGTAATTTCTAAGAAAGATATATTTATAGAAAAACCGAAGTTTTATGGCTTCGGTTTTTTTTTATGGGATTATTGTTACCGGGAGCAGATTTTAAATTCGCACTATCGGGCTTTCGTCCAAATTTTTTGTTTCAAAAAATTTTATTTGAAAAAAGCATTGAATTTATCTAAAAAGCTTTTCTTTTTTTCTTTTTTTACAGAAGCATTTGAGTACTTATGGTTTTTATTTTGTCTTTCTAGTTCATTTATGAATTGAGGCGTATCATCAAGAAGCATTTGTCGTGAATACTTCATCTCATCATCTAAATAATAAATTAAAGCATTGCAATTATCAATTAAAGCAACAGATATAAGCCCAATACACGCCCCAGCAGCAAAATCTGCTCCCCACATAAATGAAATAGCAAGATCTTGGTCAGTTAGGTCTTTCTCTATCCATTCAACTTCATCCATTATTTCTGAGGGATTTTCAAAATAAATTTCAAAATAAGTTTTGTATCCATTTAATGAGCAAGAAAGCCCTTCTTGATCATATAAGTTTTCAACTTCATCTAAAATTTTAAAATCGTAACCGAGTTCATTAATGTGTTCTTCAATTTTTGATTTTGCTGGTAAATCTATCTTCTTTAAAAAAGCTATTTGGGTCATTGACATAATTTATTTTTTTTAGATATTACAATATAATTGATATAATTTTTTACTCAACAATATACCAATTATCGCAATTGAAAAAACTTATTTCCTAAATAAACAATAAACTTATAATATACCGAGTATCGAATTACTTACGGAGATTCTTCGTTCCTCAGAATGACAAGATTGCGATTGTACGGTTATTGTTTTAAACCATAGCCCAAGGTTTCAACCATGGGATTCTGATTGTGATAAATATTACCCTCCAATGGTTGAAACCATTGGTTATGTTTTAAATTAAGCTTCGTTCTCAATAATTATCGAATTGTAAAAAAACTTTGTGCCTTAGCGTCTTCACGGCAAATCCCAAAACAAATATGAAAACTTTAATAAATCAATTATACGCCACTTCTTCAAAAATCACTAATTTTGAAATTCGAAGTTCAAAACTCACATTATTATGAAATATCATCAAATAAACAGCGCTCTTTTTGTAAAAAACCGCAAAAAATTCACGGCAGAAATAAAACCTAACAGTGTTGCCGTTTTCAACTCTAATGACATTTACCCAGTTAGTGCCGACAGTACTTTGCCGTTTGCACAACACAGAGATATTTTTTATCTGAGTGGGGTAGATCAGGAAGAAAGTATTTTGCTTTTATTTCCGGATGCACCTTACGAAAGTCAAAAAGAAATGCTTTTCCTGAAAGAAACCAACGATCATATTGCCGTTTGGGAAGGTGAAAAATTAAGTAAAGAACGCGCTTACCAAGTTTCTGGAATCAGAACCGTTTATTGGTTACAGGATTTTCATAAAGTTTTGAACGAAATGATGACGTATGCCGATACGATGTACATCAATACAAACGAACATTACCGCGCAACAGTTGAAACCGAAACGCGTGAAGCTCGTTTTGTAAAATGGTGGAAAGAGCGTTATCCAGCACACAATGTGGCAAAAAGCAACCCAATTTTGCAGCGTATTCGTTCTGTAAAAGAAAGCGAAGAAATTGATTTAATTCAGCAAGCTTGTGATATTACGGAGAAAGGCTTCCGAAGATTATTGTCGTTTGTAAAACCAAATGTTACGGAGTATGAAATTGAAGCCGAATTGGCGCACGAATTCATCAGAAACCGTTCTAAAGGTTTTGCGTATACACCCATTATTGCTTCTGGAAATAATGCGAATGTTTTACATTATATTGAGAACAATCAGCAATGCAAAGCCGGAGATTTAATTTTGCTGGATGTTGCGGCAGAATATGCAAATTATTCTAGCGATATGACGAGAACAATTCCGGTTTCGGGAAAATTTTCTGAAAGACAAAAAGCGGTTTATAATGCGGTTTTAAGAGTTAAAAATGAAGCTACAACAATGTTGACTCCGGGAACACTTTGGAAACAATATCATATTGAAGTAGGTAAAATCATGACTTCTGAATTGATTGGTTTAGGCTTAATTGACAAAGCCGATGTTCAGAACGAAAATCCGGATTGGCCAGCCTACAAAAAATATTTCATGCACGGAACTTCTCACCACATGGGACTTGACACGCACGACTACGGATTGCTTCACGAACCAATGAAAGCCAATATGGTTTTTACGGTTGAACCTGGAATTTATATTCCGGCAGAAGGTTTTGGAATTCGTCTGGAAGACAATGTTGTGGTTCAGGAAAAAGGCGGTCCTTTTAATTTAATGCGCAATATTCCGGTTGAAGCTGATGAAATCGAAAGTTTAATGAATGAGTAATTTCATGTAAAAGAAAACATTTCCTGAATATAAATTCCTTTTAAAATCATAAAAAAACAAAACGGCTTTCACATCCTGAAAGCCGTTTTTTTATTTCAAAACCATAATTGAAATAAAAAAATTTATATCATATCGCTTTTAATCTTATATCAAAGCACGATATTTCGTATATCGCATATGGTTTTCTTATCTTTGTACTTTATCCTTAAAACATCATATTGAAAACTCTTTTATATAAAAACACTAAGATATCTTATGCTGATTCTGGCAAAGGAACTGCAATAGTATTGCTTCATGGCTTTTTGGAAAACAAAAAAATGTGGAAAGAATATGTTGATTTATTTTCAGAAAAGTATCGCGTTATTACCATTGATTTATTAGGTCATGGTGAATCAGAATCGCTGGGTTATGTACACAAGATGGAAGATAATGCAAATGTTGTTCATGAAGTTTTAGAACATTTAGACATTAAAAAAGTTGACATTTTAGGACATTCCATGGGCGGTTATGTTAGTTTGGCTTTCGCCGAATTATTCCCGGAAAAAATTTCTAAATTGGTTTTATTAAACTCGACTTCAAAAGAAGACAGTCATGAAAAAAAGATAAATAGAAATCGCGCCATAAAAGCCGTAAAACAAAATTATGTCAACTTTGTTAGTTTGGCAATCGCAAATTTATTCAGTGAAAATAACAGAACCCGATTGGCAGATGAAATTGAAAAAGTAAAAATCCAGGCTTTAAAAACACCTTTACAGGGAATTATAGCTTCGTTGGAAGGTATGAAAATCAGAAAAGACAGAGAGAAATTATTACACAAAAACCTATTTCCAGTTTTGTTGGTTTTAGGAAAAAAAGATCCTGTTTTAAACTACGAGGAAAGTCTTTCTCAAATAGAAGATACAACTGCCGAATTGGTTTCTTTTGAGGATGGACATATGAGTCATATTGAGAACAAAGAAGAATTAAAAACTATTCTATTAGACTTTTTTCAATAATCAGGAAAGTATTAAAATCCAAAAAGGCCATTTCAGTAATACTAAAAACAGCCTTTTCTTCATTTTTGGGGGCAAATACTAAAGTTTCGTTATAATGTCTTTCTTGAATTTAGACAAAGTAGCTCTTGTTAATCCAAGATTCGCTTTTGATGAATCTACAGCTAAATAAATAAAATAGTTACCATCTTCAGAAACATCGATAATGTGAATCTGATCTGTTAGTGTAATTAAAATATCATTGATTTTTTGATTTAATCCTAAAGCCTTAATAGCGCTTAATTTTGCTTTTACAACTTCTAAATTATAAGCAGATGCTAATTCCGGGTCAAAATTTGGATTTACAGAAAGCGAGCAATAAGACATTCCTGTTTCAACCTCAGTTACTGAAACGGCAATGAATCCATTGATGTTTTCTCTTAAATCATTTTGAAAATTCTGTAAAAAATCTGACATGTTTTAAATTTGTTTAAATTAATTATTGAAAACGGTATCCATTTTGCGCAGCAAAAGTCCCATTTTACTTATATCTTTAGAAAGTAAGGCAATACAATTATCATTAACATCCTTATTGGCTACTACAATCCCATCATTATTCTTAATCATAACCTGTCTCAGATCGCCATTATTGACATCTTCAGACATTTCTAAACACATTTTTAATATCATCCCTATCATTGCAGCAACATTTCCGTCATACTCTAAATTAACAGATTCAAGCAAGATACCATCAATATTAAAACTCACTCCGGATTCAGCTCCGGTCTCTTCTACAAGTGTATTTAGATCTATCATATCGGTTTCATTTCGTGTTTAACAAGGTTCAAATATATTTTTAATAAATAGAATTGTCCGATAAACACTTGTTAAAAAAGCAGGCACCCGTAAACGTTTGAACTACTTTTATTTATCTCCTATTGTTTCTTTATTTTAAAAATAAATTTTATAAAAAACGATAACAAAAAAAGAATATTTATCTAAAAATCCAACATTATGATTGATATACGCTAATTCTTCAAATATGGTTTTAAGAAATAAATATAGTTTGAAAGAAGTTTTTCATAGCTTTGCAAAAAAATTAGCCAAATGAAAACAGTAGACGAATTACGCTTTGATTTAAATGTAAGATTAATGAAATTTAGAAGATTTCGTTTTGAGAACGGAAGCATAAATAATCCAAATACAGAAGAATCTCAAAAGAAAGGATTTTTCAAAAAAATATTCAGCTAAAAGCTACTTACAAAAAAATGCTGAATGGGTTAAGTAACCTTTCTCAATAAGTTCAGCATTATCAATTATCTGATGTATTTTACCTTCTTTAATCAAAATTAAACGAGTCGAAATTTTGATTACATTTTGGTAATTATGATCTGTAATGACAATTCCTTTTTTATGCGAATTTTCTATTATCATTTCATTGACAAGATCAGCCATTAAAGGCGATAATCCGTTGTAAGGTTCATCTAATAAAACAAATTTGGAGGGATTAAAAAGTACGATTTTAATTTCGAGATATCGCAATTCTCCACTTGATAAATGCTTAATTTTTTTATTTAAAAGAGCTTTAATGAATTTATCTTCGCAAAAATCCCTTGTATTTTGTTTATCTATCGATAATGTGATTGCCTTTTTTACTGATAAATGATTTGGAATAAATGAATCCTGGTCCAAATAACTAATTTCATTCGATAAGAAATTTGCATCATTTCCTGAAACAGAATCAATGCGAATACATTTATTTGGTGCCGATACAATTCCGAAAATAATCTTAAGTAAAGTCGATTTTCCCGAACCATTTCTTCCTAACAAACCAATTATTTCAGAAGTTTCGCATTTAAGATACACATCTGAAAGAATCATTTTATTGCCGAAACTCTTCTGAATTCCGTCTACTTCTAAAACATGTTTTTTCAAAATAATTGCTTTATTAAGAAAATAATTAAACCAACAAAAACTGATGTAACAAAAGTCAGAATATAACTAAAAATTAAAAGCTGAATTTTTGAAATTCCATTATTTGAATAAAATAAATATTCATTTTTACGATATAATTCTTTAAAAGCAATACTTATCAGGAATCCAAAACTTAAAAACATTAAAAAGAAACAATCAAAACCGCCAAAGAAAACAGCAATTGCACAAACTGCCAGATTAATTAATAAAGTGGTTTTGAAAAACTCAAATATGTTGTTTAACTTTCTGATGTTAATTGATTTTTTCTTCGAAAGGAATATTGATATCTAAAATTTCGTTTAGTAACAAAACAATTTCTTCCAGATAATAACCCAAAACTTCTTTCGAAACTGTTATATCCAAATCTTTATCTTCCTTAAATCCGAAGGGTAAAAAGCCTGATTTTAAATTTTTAAACGAAATTATTCCAACCTCAATAGGAAAATCTTTTGCTTCATGCTCAAACATAAAAGCATAAGCCAAAACCTGGATGATTTTATCGTTTTTAAGCTCCTGTGTTAATCCATTCCAGGATTTAAGAACAACATTGTTTTTCTCTACTTTTCCAGTCTTGTAATCGATGATTCTTATTTTTCCGTTGCGCAATTCAATTCTGTCAACATTTCCTTTAATCAAAACAGGAAAGGGCAAATTTGGATGATTTAATTGACGTTCAAATGTTTTCTCTAAAGCTATAATCTGAATTGCATCGCCATTTTTGATTGATTCTAATTCTATTTTCAGGAAATTTGAAACATTTCTTTTTGCAACTTCAAATGCCAGAAGATTACGGCCTTTTTTGATTTCACCTTCTTTATACACCAATTTAAATTGCTTTAAAACTTCATTATCCAGCAATTTGAAACAATTTTGAAGATCAGTTTCCGAAATAAATTTACCAATAAAAGGATCGTAAAGTGCTTTTAAAGTTTCGTGAATTATAGTTCCGAGTGTATTTAAAGCAATATTTTCCTCTACTTCTTCAACTTCACGAATTCGGAGTATTTTCTGAAAATAAAACTCAATCGGATTTCTGATATAACTCGTCAAAGCCGAAGGAGAAAATCCGGCAACGGCTATTTCTCTTAAACGTTCCATCACAGCCTCTGATTTTGGAATTACCATTGGCTGATACGCCTTAGCAGGCAAAACCGGATTGTAAATATCAAAAGTAAGATTGTGTTTTAATTTTTTTTCAACTTCTAATTGCGTGATGAACCGGCTTCGTTCGCCGGCATCTAATCCGTCATTTTCTGTATTATAAATCAAATAGATATTTTTCGCCCTTTGCAATAAATGATAAAAGTGATAGGTATAAATGGCATCTTTTTCTTTAAAAGTTGGCAAACCCAATTCTCTTTTCACATCGTATGGAATAAATGAATTTTGGGATTTTCCTGCCGGAAATTTTCCTTCGTTCATTGAAGTAACAATTACGGTTTCAAAATCCAGAACACGGCTTTCCAAAACTCCCATAATTTGCAAACCTCTTAAAGGTTCGCCTTCAAACGAAACTTCTGCAACATCAATAATCTGCTTATAAATAGCATGCAGAGTATCTATATTATCAATGTGATGATGTTTAGCATAATAATTAATCAACTTATTAATTACTTTAAAAACAGCATAAACAAAAGCTTTAGCAATTTTTTCTTCCTCATTATCATTACTGAAATTTTCTTTTATCAAAAGTAAAAGCGCCGAAATATTTTCAAGAACTGCAATTGAACCATTCTCCCACTTCTGAAATAACAATTTAAACAATTGCGACTGATCAGAATTAAGCTCAATAATTCGATTGTGCGTAATAAAAGTATAATTATTCTCCTTTATAATTCGCACCAGATTTCCAGCCTTGGCATAAGGCTCAACCAATGGATGCGTTAAAATATCAAGTACATCTTTATAATAAAAAACATAACTTTCGCCCTTACGGGAAAGTGCGTTTGTATGCATTTTGAATAATTTTGCAATCAATATTTGTGAAGGATTATTTTTACCGGAATATCCCATGGTAATATTCAAAGCTCCTACAGAAGATGGCAATGCGTATAAAACCGGCATTAATAAATTTTCTTCACCAAGAACAATCGCCACTTTATCAAGAGATGTTGACGGGTTTTCAGTAATTATATTTTCAATAATACTTCCTGCCAATTTTGCCTGGCCAATCGTTTTAGGAGTTCCTATTACCTGAATATTTTTAGATTGTGAAAAGTCATCTACAATCCATTCAAAAGGATTTGATTTATAATGTTTCCAGCTTTCTTTAAAACGTCTCACAAAAAGTCCGGCATCATGATACGGATCATTTAAAAAAGTTTGATCAACATCCCAGTAAATTTTAGCCTGATCCAGCGCTAAAAGATGTTGTACTATTTTTTCTTCTGCTGCATTTAAAGCATTAAATCCTGCAAAAACATAGTTTCTATTTGATACAGAATCCGAAAAGTGATTTAAATTATTAACTGCTTCTCTGTAAATTAAGCCTTGATAGCCAATTGATTTGTTTAATAAATGATTATACAACGAATCATAATACAAAGGCAAAAGTTTCCAGAAATCAATATAATTTTCTAAAAGCTTGGTTTTATTTTCTACTTCGATACCCCATTTTTTAATGTCTTCAATATCTTTAAGATAAGATAAAACATGCGATGGTTCTAAAAGATAGCGATCGATTTCATTAAAGTCCTGCAAAAGTGTTTTTGCCCAATTAGCAAACAGTTCAAATGATTGTTGATGCTGTTTTTCTGTAACAGATAAATAAACTTCATAAAACTCAAACAACAGCTCAATTGAATCTATTGATCTAATTGAGGCTACATCTTGTACAAAATCCTCGATACTTATAATTTCAGGACAAAGAATAGTATTTTCAATTTGATTTCTTAAAGCATCAATTAAAAAAACTTTAGCTCTTTTGTTAGGCAAGATGATCGTAGTTTCAGCAAGTTTTGCTGAAAAATCCTGAATTATAACGGTTGAAATTTTTTCGAGAAAAGAAGTATTTATCATTTTATAAAAATAAAAAAAGCCATTCAATTAAGAATGGCTTTTAGTATTTATTTAGAAAGTAAATTAGATTTTACCTTGGTATTTAGAACCAATGTGTCTAATTTCTGTTCTTCTGTTTTGTGCTTTACCTGCAGCAGTTTTGTTACTTGCAACTGGTTGGCTAGATCCAAATCCTTTAGACTCTAAGTTTTCTGGATTAACACCTCTTTCAATTAAAGCATTCATTACAGCAGCAGCTCTATCTTCAGATAATTTTTGATTGATTTTAGCTGAACCTGTACTATCTGTGTGTCCTTCAATAGAGAATTTCGCGTTTGGATAGTTTTTAAGGATTTCTTTAATAGCATCTAATCTAGCTGGAGTTTCTTTGTCTCCTGTTTTGAAAGTAGCTTTTCCTGAGTTAAAGTAAACCGCTCTTGCTTGAACTTTAAGATCTTCTAAAGCCTCAGAAGTTACTTCTGGACAACCTCTGTTAGAAGCAGGACCGTAAACTGTAGGACAATCATCATCTTTATCAGCTACACCATCTTTGTCAGCGTCTAAGAATGGACATCCGCCATTTTCTTTAGGACCAGCAACTGTAGGACATTTGTCATCTTTGTCAGCGATACCATCACCGTCAGTATCAGGACAACCTTTTAAAGCAGCTAAACCAGCAACATCTGGACAAGCATCATCTTTATCAGCAATTCCGTCTCCGTCAGTATCAGGACATCCGTTTAATGCAGCTAAACCAAATACATCTGGACAAGCATCACTAGCGTCAACGATTCCGTCTCCGTCAGTATCAGGACAACCATTGAATTGTTTTAAACCAGCAACATCTGGACAAGCATCATCTTTGTCATAGATTCCGTCACCGTCAGTATCTTTACCTCCAAATTTGAAGATTAAACCTGCAGTGTGTTGGAAATGAGATGGAGCGTCTGGTACACCAGCAGCATCTTGTCTGTCAGCATGAAGTCCCCATTTGTATTTCGTAGCAAGTTCAAGACCAATAGCATCTGTGAACCAAAAAGTGATACCAGCACCTGGGTTAACAGTTCCGTAGCTACTTTTTCCGAAGAAAGTATAACCACCACCAACAGATAACGAAGGATCGATTACTTTAGATTTGATTAATTCCTGGAAGCTATATTTAATAGTAGCATCAATTCCATAATACATCAAATCACCAGGATTAGTCACAACATTTCCTCTTGAATCATGCCCTGGAGCAGTTGGATCAAAAGTAACGTATTTATCAATTTTGTTTACAGATCCTTGTAAACCTACAGAGAAACCATGTCCAACATATTTAGACACACCAATGTAAGATAATGAAGGAAGAATGTTCCAGTTGTCTTTAACAGCGAATGGCTGCGAAAAGTGTTGATCAAAAAATCCACTTCCAGCACCAGAACTAGTTCTAGTGTCAACGGCATTAACTCCAAAAGAGATAGCCCATGGATTGTTACTGTCTTGTGCGTGAGAACTTAAACCCATCACCATCATCACAGCAACTAAAAGTTTGTTAAGATGTTTCATACTTAATTTTTTTAATTACAATTTAGTTAATTACAAGCAAAAGTAACACCAAATTTTTTAAATACAAAATGAAATGTTAAAAAAAACCTACAAAAATTTCAGTAAAGTGGTAATTATATAACTTTTAACATTTGTCCAACAACTATGAATGCACTTATTGCCTTGTCTAGGTGCTCTTTAGAATGTGCGGCAGATAATTGCACTCTAATCCTTGCTTTATCTTTTGGAACAACAGGAAAGAAGAATCCAATTACATAAATCCCTTGTTTTAAAAGTTCGTTTGCCATTGTTTGAGATAATTTTGCATCATATAGCATAACTGGCACAATTGCAGAGTCACCATCAATGATATCAAAACCTGCTTTTTTCATGCCTTCTTTAAAATAATTCGTATTCCATTCTAATTTATCTCTCAAAGAAGTATCTTTTTCTAATAATTCAAAAACCTTAATAGACGCTCCAACAATTGCCGGGGCTAATGAATTAGAAAATAAATATGGTCGTGAACGCTGACGCAGCAATTCAATTATTTCTTTCTTTGCAGTTGTATATCCGCCCATTGCTCCACCAAGGGCTTTACCAAGAGTTCCGGTTATAATATCAACTCTGCCCATAACTCCTTTTGCTTCAAGCGTACCTTTTCCAGTAGCGCCTATAAATCCGGCAGCATGACATTCATCAACCATTACCAAAGCATCATATTTATCAGCCAAATCGCAAATTTTATCCAGAGGCGCAACAAGACCATCCATTGAGAAAACGCCATCAGTAACAATTATTTTAAAGCGCGCTCCAGCTTCATTTGCTTTAATTAATTGCTGTTCCAGATCTTCCATATTACTATTTTCATAGCGATAACGGGCTGCTTTACATAAACGAACACCATCAATAATAGAAGCGTGATTTAAACTATCTGAAATAATTGCATCATTTTCTCCAAACAAAGGTTCAAAAACCCCGCCATTAGCATCAAAAGCTGCTGCGTAAAGAATCGTGTCTTCTGTACCATAAAAATCAGCAATTTTTTTCTCTAATGTTTTATGAATATCCTGAGTTCCGCATATAAAACGAACTGATGACATTCCGAAACCATGCGTATCCATAGCATCTTTAGCGGCCTGAACCACTTCCGGATGAGAAGAAAGCCCCAAGTAATTGTTTGCACAAAAGTTTAAAACCTTCTCTCCTGTCGAAATGGTAATTTCAGCATCCTGAGCAGAAGTTATAATACGTTCTTTTTTAAAAATTCCGTTTTCTTCAATAGTCTGCAACTCACTTTGCAAATGTTCTTTAATTTTACCGTACATTTTTATTTATTTAAAACGTTAAATATTAACAATTTAGACTATTATAAGTCCTGATAATCTTTAACATCTGATTAATTTTTTCACAAATTTACTACATCGATTTCTGATCCTATATACACCAATGCCTTTTTTAACACTTTGTATCCTAAATCTTCAATTGCATCCTGATATTCCTGAATTTGCTGTTTATATTTTGCATTAATGGCTCCGGTTTTATAATCTAAAAGATAAGCTTCCCGATTTTTAGTCAAAATAATTCGGTCCGGCTTTAAAATTCTTCCTTCTTTTTGAACGATTGTCTGCTCATTCAAAATAGTATTATTTCCATTAAAACAAATCTCTAATTCAGGATGGTTTACAATTTCCTGAATCGTTTTCGAAACCTGATCTACCTGATCAAACGTAATTAAACCATTTTCAAGCGCCTTTGTTATAGCCAAATCCACATCTGATTTATCTTTTACGAAAGCCAAAATCTCATGAACAATATTCCCATATGATATCGCTTCTTGTTGCTGCGTTCCCCACATTAAGGATTCGCGTTGCGCAATTTTTATATTTTTTGGATTTAAAACTTCTGAAACTACGGGAATTACTTTAACCAGATCAACTGATTTTGTTGGCGGAGAAAGCCTTGTTTTATTTCCAAATTCATATTCTAATTTGTCAGGATCATAAATTCCTTTATTCATTAAATATTTAATAAAAAAAGAAGCCATATTACTCGGAAACTCGCCGTCTTTTCTTTCTTTTAAAGATTGCGAAATAACATACAATTGTTCTTCGGCACGTGTTAATGCCACATACAAAACATTAATATTATCCAGCAATTCCTCTTGTTTTTTCAAATTAAAAACTGCCGAAGCACTTTCGCCAAAACCTTCCACAGCACTGCTATTATCAATTAATGCTTTTGGAACTCCCAAATCAACATCTTCCGTATCAAGCCATAATTTATCTTTCGGTTTCCTGCTATAATCTTCTTCGGCAAAAGGCATAATTACAACTGGAAATTCCAAACCTTTTGATTTATGAATGGTCATAATTCGAACGGCATTATTTCCTTCCGGAGACGGAATACTGAATTTCTCTGCATTTTTATCCCAATAAGTCAGAAAGTCCGCGATTCCGGCTTGATTTCTAATATCGCGTTCCAAAACAATATCCAGAAAAAACTGCACATAAGCATTTCCTTCTGAAAGCGGAATAAATTTTGAAATAATAATTTCTACTGCTTCGTACAACGATTTTTTTCGGACATTTTCAAAAGAAAGCGAAACATCAAAAGTCAAAAGCCATTTTTCAAAATCAACTTCAAACTTTTGCGCCATTCCTTTGGCAATAAAATCATGAATTGGCATTTCAATTTCCATATTCGAAGCCAAAAAATGCAGAAAATTAGCCTTCGATTCTAAATCGGCACTATTATTTAAATATTTTAGGAGATGAACAATCAAACGAACTTCGGTTGCATTCTGAATCATTAATGTTTCTGATGACAAAAGCGGAATATTTTGTTCTGTCAAATAATTCGCAATCGCAATTCCCTGATCTCTCTTTCGGGTTAAAATCACGATATCTTTATACTCAAAACCTTCACGAACAACGTTCTGAATTGTATTTAAAGTTGCCAAAACATACAAATCTGATTTTTCTACAGCTTCTTCTTCATCGGCAGAATCATTTTTTTCAATTATCGGAAGAAAAGAAATATTTACATAGCCGCCTTTCTTGGAATTTGAATTCTGAAAACTATGATTTTCATATAAATCTTTATAATCCTCATTTGAAAATTCAGTCGAAATCAAGCTAAAAAAGGCATTATTAAAATCAATAACTTCACTATAACTTCGGTAATTGGTATTTAAGTGCTCAATTTTTTTATCGGGGTTATTAAATGGATTTTTATCCTTACTTAACTCAATAAATTGTTCTGCTTTTCCTCCGCGCCAGCGATAAATTGATTGCTTAGGATCTCCAACAATCATTAAAGTTCCCTTATTTCCTAAATCATCAAGTCCGGAAAGTGAATTGTCGATTAACGGAATTAAATTTTGCCATTGCATTTCGGAAGTATCCTGAAATTCATCAATAAAAAAATGACGATAACGCTCACCTAAACGTTCATAAATAAATGGCGCGGGCTGATTTTGAATTTCCCGATGAATAATAGCATTGAATTCGGAAATTGATAAAATATTTTGTTCTGATTGTATTTTTGCCAATTCATTACTAACCGTATTTAGCAACGAAAGCGGTGTAATATTTTTTAGAAAAGCTTTATAGAAATCTCTTTTTTCGAAATTTTTATAAATTTTAACCAATGCTAAAAGCAATTCCGGAATTATATTTTCAATTAATGCCCGGTCTTTTGCGGTTTTATTGATCGCAATATCATCAAACTCATGAAACGTTTTATTTCTTGGATTGAATTTTCCGTCTCGAATACTTTCCAGATGATTTGGAAAAGTTCCTCTTGAAAATGACTTTAAATCAATTCCGTTTTTATCGATTAAGGAAATCGCTTCAACAGCAAATTGTTCATTTTCCGATTCTAAATCTTTGCAAAGATCCAGCATCTTCTTTTTAATTACCACAAACTCTTCGATTGAAGTATCATGAAAATGTGAAATTTCATTCCGATTGTTTTCATTCAAAACCAATCTTCCGGTTTCAAGAATCTCACGAGAAATATCCCAACTTTTATCATCGTCGGTTTTTTCCATCGTAAAATCAATCAGCAATTTTGTAAGCGTTTCGTCCTGACCGGCTTGCGCGATAATAGCATCGACGGCTTCGACCAATAAATTTTCAGTATCTAAAGTTACCTCAAAAGTCATGGGTAAATTAAGATCATGGGCAAAGGCACGAATTACTTTATGCGTGAATTTATCAATGGTAGAAATATCAAAAGCAGCATAATTGTGAATAAGATGCTTGATAATACTCTGCGATTTTGTTTTGATTTTAATAATAGAAAGTCCCGTTTCCCGAGATAAATCTTCCATTAAATCTGAGGCTTTCGCCGAAGGTTCGTCTTTGGCAAATTCAGATAAACTGCCAACAATACGACTTTTCATTTCATGAACTGCCTTATTGGTAAAAGTGATTGCCAAAATATTACGATATGCATCGTTTTTAGGCGATAAAAGAATTATTTTGAGATATTCTTTGACTAAAGTATACGTCTTTCCTGAACCCGCAGATGCATCATAAATAGAAAAAGACGGACTTTGCATAGGTTTGGCTTTTGTAGTGTAAAAATAGCACAATAAATATTAAATCCCAAGGATGGAAAATTTCAAAAATAAAATTCCAAATTCCAATATCCGCGCGCAATGAACGCTTCAAATATTGGAATTTGGAATTTATCCCGACTTTTCGGGATTGGATTTTAAAACTATGTTTTAGGAAAAGCTCTTTTATTAAAAACCAATAAGATTCCTACTCCTGTTGAAATCGCCATATCGGCAACATTAAAAATAGCGTTGAAAAACATAAAATGTTTGCCTCCAAAAATAGGCAGCCATGTTGGTAATTCGCCTTCCCAAATTGGGAAATAAAACATATCTACAACCAAACCATGAAACCAGGTTCCGTATGGATGCGGAGAAAATAGTGTTGCCAAATTATGTGTACTGTCATCAAAAATAACTCCGTAGAAAACAGAATCTAAAATATTTCCTGCTGCTCCGGCAAAAATCAAGGCAATTGCAACAATCAAGTAGGTAGAATGACGCTTTTTAATAGCATCAGATAACCAGTATCCAATTCCGAATACGGCAAAAATTCTAAAAACGGTCAAAATTAATTTTCCGTATTCTCCAGGTATTTTTGTTCCCCAGGCCATTCCTTCATTTTCAATGAAATGAATTTTGAACCAATTAAAAATATGCACTTCCTCACCTAAAACAAAGTTTGTTTTTACATAGATTTTTGAAAGCTGGTCAACAATTAAAACTAAAAATATAAGGAAATACGCTTTTCGTAATGACATTTTATAAAATTTGATGTGGCAAAAGTAACAATTTAATCAAAAAAAACGCTCCTTATGGAGCGTTAATTCTTTTGTAATAAAACCGCAAAGAAATGGGTTTAATTAATTACTTCTATCAAGTCTATTTTTTTACAGCTGTTTTTGCAGGCGTTTTAGGGGTATCGGCAAAAAATTCTGAAATAGATTTCAGTAAGCCTTTACCTTCTTTTCCGGCATTTGCTTTCTTTGCTTCTGCCTTTTTTACATCAGCTTTAAATTTAATACGCATCTTCTCAAATTCCTTCATTCTGCTTTCAACATCTGAACTCACTTCCTTGAATTTCAATACTTTAGCCATAGTGTAAGTTTTTTATAGTGAATAATTAAAATTATTAATGATTTGGCATTACAATGATACATAATTTAATTTATATTTGTTAATATAAATTAACACTTGTTTAGGTTAAAAAGCTAAATTTAGTAATAATAAATTATTAAAATGAATTAATTTTAACAACTCCCTTAAATCCTACAAATATGAATGAAATCACAACTACCCTAAATGATTTTCTAGTTAATACAAAATCTTCAGCTGCATTAATTTTGAATGGAAAAGGAAAATTAATCACATCCCTACACTTAGATTACGGAGACAGTGTTGCAGCAATGAGCGCTGCTATTTTATCGATGAGTGAAAAATTCTTAATTGATCTCGATAAAGGCTCACTAAAACAACTCTATTTAAAAACCACGGATGGTGTTGTTATTGGAAATAAAATCAGCGGTTCAAATTTTGTTATTGCCTTTTCAAAGGACGGTAGTAATCTCGGATTATTAATGAGATCTACTGATGAACTTTCTTCTGAATTAAGTAAGAATTCCCTATTAAAATAACATAAATCTATTAACATCAAACCCAATGAACTATGAGTAACGACTTCCTAAATGTGTTTTTAAACGAAATGAAAACCAACGTAAATGGCTTTATAGCAGTAGCTGTAACCGAAATTGAATCAGGATTAAGCTTTGGAAACCTAACAGTAGACCCAGGTTTTGACCCTGAACTTGCAGCAGCTTACAATCTAGAGGTTGTAAAAGCAAAATTAAGCGCCGTAAAAGCCTTAAACCTAAACCAGGAAATTGAAGATATTTTGATTACACTTTCGAATCAAATTCACATTATCGACATTTCTCCTAACAAAAAATTTATGATTTATCTTGCCGCAGATTCTACTAAAGCAAATTTAGGAATGACAAGAGCCATTTTAAGAAAACACAAATTAGATTTAGAGAAAAACTTAGCTTAATCTCTATATATTTATTAATTAGAATTGTCTTTAATCAAGACAGTTCTAATTAATATTTATTTTTTTTTATTCTTTACATCTGCTTTTTTTATTCTTACAAAAAAACAGGTGTTTTTACGTAGTGCGTGATTATAAAATATAATTAAATTCTTTCAAAGAATGAACAGCCGCGCCACTTCACGCTTTAACAAACATTAAACAAAAAAAACGCCCCTAAAAGGAGCGCTTATTTTTATATGTTATTTTTATATTATCGTTGCAAGTTTTTAGCTTCGATACTCATTGTAGCATGAGGAACGATTTTAAGCCTTTCTTTGCTAATTAATTTACCTGTTACTTTACAAATACCATACGTTTTATTTTCAACACGGAATAGCGCGTTTTTTAAATCGCGTATAAACTTTTCCTGTCTGATAGCCAACTGTGAGTTTGCTTCTTTTGACATTGTTTCACTTCCTTCTTCAAATGCTTTGAAAGTTGGAGAAGTATCGTCTGTTCCGTTGTTTAAATCGTTCATGTAAGCACTTTTTATCAAATCCAGATCGGCTTGTGCTTTTTGTATTTTGTTAAGGATTATTTCTTTGAACTCCGCCAAATCGGCGTCAGAGTATCTTGTAATTTCATCTACCATTATTTATATTATTTTGAAATTAATATCATTGTTTTAATATCATCAAACTCAATTTCTGTGCCGTTTTCCAACTCGTCTACAAAAACCAGATTGTCTGTTAATGTCTCAGACTTTATATAGTCTTCATTTTTTGAAATAGCTTCTTCTAAAAGCCCATTTCTCTTTAATTGAACTTTAATTTTATCGGTAACTTCAAATCCGGAATCTTTACGGATATTTTGAATCCTGTTTACCAATTCCCTGGCGATTCCTTCGTTTTTCAGTTCTTCCGAGATTGTAATATCAAGCGCAACTGTTATTCCGTTTGAATTTGCAACCAACCACCCTTCAATATCTTGTGATGTTATTTCGACATCTTCTAGTGATAAAGTTACATTATTTCCAGCAATAACAATATCTAGCGTTCCCTGCTTGTCCAATTCATTAATCTGATCTGCAGAAAAAGCTTGTATCTCCTTAGAAATCAATCCCATATCTTTTCCAAAACGTGGTCCTAAAGCTTTAAAATTAGGCTTAATCTGTTTTACCAGAATTCCTGAATCATCATCTAAAAGCAAGATTTCCTTTACATTTACTTCCGCTTTTACTAAGTCAGAAATAGCCAGAATTTCAGCTCTCTGATTTTCGTCAAGCACCGGAATCATTACCTTTTGCAAAGGTTGACGTACCTTAATCATTTCCTTTTTACGAAGCGAAAGAACCAAAGATGAGATGGTTTGCGCCTTCTGCATTTTGCTTTCTAACGTTTTATTAACAAAGTTTTCGACAAATTTTGGAAATTCAGCCAAGTGAACACTGGCATATTGCTCAGATCCTGTCGAACTTGTTAAATCGCGATACAATTTATCCATGAAAAAAGGAGCAATTGGAGCGCTTAATTTACTGATCGTTAGCAAACAAGTATAAAGCGTTTGGTAAGCCGCAATTTTATCGTGTGCGTATTCTCCTTTCCAGAAGCGGCGGCGACACAAACGAACGTACCAGTTACTTAAATTTTCCTGAACAAAGTCAGAAATTGCTCTTGCTGCTTTCGTTGGCTCATAATCTTCGTAACATTCATCAACAAATTTTATTAAGGAATGCAATTCAGAAATAATCCATTGATCAATTTCAGGTCTTTCGTTTAACGGAATTTCCGCTTCAGCGTATTTAAATCCATCGATATTCGCATATAATGAAAAGAATGAATACGTATTATATAATGTCCCGAAGAATTTACGGCGAACCTCAGCAATTCCTTCGATATCAAATTTCAGGTTATCCCAAGGATTTGCGTTCGAAATCATGTACCAGCGAGTGGCATCAGGACCATATTCTGCAATTGTTTCAAAAGGATCTGTCGCGTTTCCTAAACGTTTCGACATTTTTTGTCCGTTTTTATCCAGAACCAAACCATTCGAAACTACATTTTTATACGCTACTTTATCAAAAACCAAAGTTCCGATTGCGTGTAAAGTATAAAACCATCCACGAGTCTGATCGACACCTTCGGCGATGAAATTCGCAGGAAAATCTTTGTTTTCGTCAATTTTATCTTTGTTTTCAAAAGGATAATGCCATTGTGCATAAGGCATTGCACCAGAATCGAACCAAACATCAATTAAATCGCTTTCGCGTTTCATTGGCTGGCCTGAAGCCGAAACTAACGTTATTTGATCGACCACATTTTTATGCAAATCGATTAAATCATAGTTTGATTCAGACATGTTTCCGATTTCAAAACCTTTAAACGGATTTTCTTTTTGAAAACCTGCTGCGATAGATTTTTCGATCGCATTGTACAATTCTTCAACAGAACCAATAAGAACTTCTTCTTTTTTGTCTTCAGTTCTCCAAATTGGCAACGGAATTCCCCAATATCTAGAACGAGATAAGTTCCAGTCGTTGGCATTTTTAAGCCAGTTTCCAAAACGTCCTTCACCAGTAGACTTAGGCTTCCAATTGATAGTTTCGTTCAGGTCGAACATTCTATCTTTTACATCGGTTACTTTAATGAACCAAGAATCTAGTGGATAATATAATAACGGCTCATCAGTTCTCCAACTGTGTGGATAACTATGTACGTATTTTTCAACCTTAAAGGCTTTATTTTCTTCTTTTAATCGAATAGCAATTTCAACATCAACAGAACGCTCCGGCGCCTGACCTGCATCATAATATTCATTTTTTACATATTTACCGGCTAACTCTCCTAAATGTGAAGTGAATTTTCCTTGTAAATCTACTAAAGGAACTGCTGTTCCGTTTTCGTCTAAAACCAACATTGGCGGGATTTCCGGAGTTGCTTCTTTTGCTACTTTAGCATCATCAGCACCAAAAGTTGGAGCGGTATGTACAATTCCTGTTCCGTCTTCTGTCGTTACAAAATCTCCTGAAATTACTCTAAATGCATTTTCAGCATTTTGATAAGGTAATACGTATGGTAATAATTGCTCGTATCTGATTTCTACTAAATCAATTCCTTTCGCTTCTGCTAAAATTTTATACGGAAGTTGTTTGTCTCCATTTTTTACCTTTTCGAAATCAGCATCATCTTCACTTGCAAAAAATCCTTTTCCGAATTGTTTTCCAACTAAATTTTTAGCCAAAACAACATTTACAGGTTCAAAAGTATATTGATTGAAGGTTTTTACTAAAACGTAATCGATTTTTGGTCCAACTGTCAAAGCAGTATTCGAAGGCAATGTCCACGGCGTTGTCGTCCAGGCCAAGATGTGAATATCACCAAAACCTTGAAGAAAGCTTGGCAATGTTTCCGGCAATGTTTTGAATTGCGCAACAATCGTAGTGTCTGTAACATCTCTGTAAGCTCCAGGTTGGTTTACTTCGTGAGAAGATAATCCTGTTCCTGCTTTTGGAGAATAAGGCTGAATTGTATACCCTTTGTACAACAAACCTTTATCGTAGATTTGTTTCAAAAGCCACCAAACCGATTCCATGTATTTTGGTTTATAAGTCACATATGGATCCTCCATATCTACCCAATATCCCATTTTTTCTGTCAAATCATTCCATACGTCGGTATAACGCATTACGGTTTTTTTACACGCTTCGTTATATTCTTCGATAGAAATTGTTTTACCAATATCTTCTTTTGTAATTCCAAGTTCTTTTTCGGTACCTAATTCTACAGGCAATCCGTGCGTATCCCAACCGGCTTTTCTTTTTACCTGAAAACCTTTTTGAGTTTTGTAACGACAAAAAATATCTTTAATCGCACGCGCCATCACGTGGTGAATTCCCGGTAATCCGTTTGCTGAAGGCGGACCTTCAAAAAATACGTAAGGCTCTGCACCTTCGCGAGTAGTTACACTCTTTTCAAATATATTTTCTTTCTTCCAAAAATCAAGTACTTCTGACGCTACTGTTGGTAAGTCAAGTCCTTTGTATTCAGTAAATTTTGTGCTCATTTTATCCTTTTCTTAATCGAGGTGCGAAAGTAAGGAATTTTGGATTATTGTACATCAATTTCTTTAAATTTCACAAACTTTTGTTGAGATAATAGATACAAAAACAAAAGAATTGATTAGTTTCTGATACTAATCGCAAAATTTCGAGCTCATAAACTGAAAAACCAATTAATTCTTATTGTTTTCTGTACAATAATTGAAGACTTTTTAAATTGGCCGAAATAAGCTTTTTTTGATGAAAATGGAAATTGGCTTTTACGAAAATATTTCTTTTAAAACTTCCAGTGATTTTGGTCTTTTAAATCCATCTAAATGAAGACTGTAATAATCAATCAGAATTTTCAGTAAAACCTGTCTTTCAACAACATGAAAAACTTTTTCAGCATTGTCAAACTTCAAATCTATTAGCTTTTTAAACAAATTTGTTTCGTGTTCTGTTAAAGCTGTTTTACCATGCAAAAGGGTAAATACGCCATCAATCATTTCGAAATAAGGCAAATCGATTTCAGAAACATCTGGATAAAAACCTAAATATTTTGTAGTTTCTAAAAGTAAAATCAAATGAAAATTTGAAATTTCGTCGTGATGGTCCAGCCAGGTCAAAGCGGTTTCGAGGAATAGAAAAAGTGATTCGTTTTTTTCTTCTTCCTGAATGGAGTAATGCAGCATTTCGGACAAAAACATGACCATTGTACTTTTTACAATATCAGTATGAATGCTCTGAAAAGGAACTGCTGTTTTTATTTCTTTAAAGTTTTCTAAAGTGCCTTTGTTTTTATGCACAGCCTCGATTTCAAGAATGGACAAAGGCTGAAAATAAGCAATTTTCTGACTTGCTTTTCGAGTCGAAAAAGCATCGCGCACAAAATAAGATTTCAGTCCGTTTGAAAGCGTAAAACATTTTACAATCAAACTTTTTTCCTGAAATTTTAATGATGAAATTACTATTGCTTTGGTTTTGACTTGCATCGCTTTACATTCTAATTCTCCATAATATGACTATAATGATTGAAATTTACCTAAAATCAAACACTTTTTATTCAATATAAAGTTAAAGCAATATCTTTTAACTTTTATTGGCTCAATTTATTGCTTTTTTTATTTCATCTGTTATAATTTTAGAAGCAACTGGAGACCAATGTGTGTCATCATAAAAATAGATATCTTTTTTACTCTCTAATTGACCAGATAGAATTTTCTTTGAATCTATATATACATAATCTTTTTTAAGAGCACTTAAATGATTAAAAAATAATGGTCGCGGAAACTTGGTTTTATCAGCAATATAATCATAGTAAAGATCGTATTTATCGGGTGCCGGTAAAACAATAAGCTTTACTTTTTTACTTCTTAACTTATTCGACAAATCATTTAAAACATTATTTAATTTTTGAACTGCTGCCAAATTATTATTTTCTTCCAAACAAGTTAAGTCTTTGTAAACGAACAATAAATTACTCTCATTAATGCTAAATAAATTCTTCCTGTTCAGAACAACATTATAAACATATCTATTGGATAAGTAGTTTTGACTAAAGTAATACCGAAGCATTGAAAAAGGAAATTGGATCGTTTTTTTTGTAAAAAAAGGATCTACATTGTCTTCTTTAGAAAGTTTATGATTACGTACTAAATTATCTAATTGAGATGTCATAATTGTTTTTGAAGAATTTGTATTTTTTGCGTTAGAAACAAAACTCCTCTCTACATTTTCCAATATTACATATTCAATATTTTGCTTTTCAAAAAAATCTCCATTTATCAATCCGTATAATGTTTGAATTTGATTTCCGGAAATAAATCTGTCAATGTGCAAAACATCATATTTTTCTGCAAGATAATTTTTATACCCATAATTACCCTGCTCAGAAAATGAATCTCCGATAGTAAGGATTTTTTCGTTTTTCTTTTTCCTTATTGAAAGTTTATTAAAATAGATTTTACGTTTAAAGTCATCCTGAAATACATTTCTATATTCTTTGAAAACGTTTGGAAAACAACCTAAACGTATTAAATCCGGAGATTCTGCGCTGCTGAAAAACAATAATGTAATCACATAAAGAAATACGAATGGAATTACAAAAAATCCTGTTTTAAAAATAAATTTTTTCATAAATTAAAACTGAAAATAAATAAATTGTTGTTTCTCACTACTAAATACAAAAATTGAAGCTATAATAATAAAATACAATGCATATCTAATTGGCGATTTCCATTTTACTCCTAATTTAGCTAAGGCAAATTGTTCTTCTCTTCCGAGCCATTCTATTATAATAAATATTAAAATTAAAACAAATAAAGTTATCGGTGTAATTACTGGCTTTGAAAACAATGAACCTGAAAATATTTCCGAAATATAGCTTAAAGCGTGTTCTATATTATTTGCTCTAAAAAATATCCATGCAAAAACGGTTAAACTAAATGTCATAACCATTTGAAAAACTTCTTTAATAGTTGGCAAATATTTACCTTGAGCTACGATATCTAAATTATTGCGATTTGTATTAAAAATAATAGACGGCATAATATACAAAGCATTTAAAAAACCCCAAACAATAAAAGTCCAATTGGCTCCATGCCAAAAACCGCTTACTAAGAAAATAATAAAAGTATTTCTAACTTTAATCCACATGCCTCCTTTGCTTCCGCCTAACGGAATGTATAAATAATCTCTAAACCACGTAGAAAGAGAAATATGCCATCTTCTCCAAAACTCTGCTATATCTCTAGAAAAATAAGGAAAAGCAAAATTCTTAAGTAAATCGATACCAAAAAGGCGTGCAACGCCTATAGCAATATCTGAATAACCCGAAAAGTCTCCATAAATCTGGAACGAAAAAAATACTGCCCCTAACAAAAGGGTACTTCCTGAATATTCGGCTGAATTATTAAAAATTGTATTAACGTATTGGGCACACTGATCAGCAATTACAATTTTTTTAAATAATCCCCATAAAATCTGCCTTAATCCATCAACTGCTTTGTCATAATCAAAAGTCCTTTTTTTCTGAATTTGCGGTAAAAGATGTGTCGCTCGTTCTATAGGTCCCGCAACAAGTAAAGGAAAGAAGCTCACAAATAAAGAATAATCAACAATATTCTTTTCTGCTTTTATTTTGCCTTTATAAATGTCAATTACATACGATAAACCATGAAAAGTGTAAAATGAAATTCCAATAGGCAAGATTACTTTTAATGTCCAAGGATTTACATGCAAGCCAAAATTAGAAATGGCATCTACAAATGATTGAACAAAAAAATTATAGTATTTAAAAACACCAAGGAAACCAAGATTTATAGATATACTTAACCAAAACCAAGTTTTTTTTGCAGTTTTATTTTTAGATTCTGACATCTTGATTCCTGTAAAATAATCTAATAATGTAGAGAAAATCAATAAAAATAAAAACCTCCAATCCCAACAAGCATAAAAAAAATAACTTGATATAAGCAGTAAGACATTCTGAAGTCTGAGTGATTTATTTGTCGCAAACCAATAGAGAAAAAATACAATTGGTAAAAATATTGCAAAGTTTATGGAATTAAAAAGCATTTTGTTGGCTTAGAATTTTATGTTTGATTAATTGTTTTTCTTTATTTTTTAAATATCTCTATCTAATTATCATTACTTTTTTAACTTTAGTTTCGCTTCCGTCTTGCGCGGAAATAAAAACCATATAAACTCCGGAAGCTACTTTATATCTTCCAAAAGCGGTTGTATCCCATTCTATTGTTCCTCCGGTTGCGGTGGTTTCGTAAACCAGATTTCCCTGAATATCGGTAATTTTAATATTGGCTTTATCAATTAATCCGGCAACTTTTACAGTTCCGGAATACGTTGGACGCACGGGATTTGGATAAATATAAACGTTATTCAAATCTTCATTTGCTTCGGTGGCAACTCCTTTAAAAGAAATCATTCCTTTGCTTGTTGCAATAAAAACTTCGCCGCTTATGCTATTAATTTTAATATCGTTTATGGCGTTGCTTGGCAAAGGCGAATTGCTGATTGTGAAATGATATTTGGTTTCCTGACCGTTTGGCGAAACCATAAAAACTCCGGAATCTGTTGTACCAATCCATTTATTATTAGCTCCGTCAACCACAATCGAAGTTATAAATTGCTCGTATAATAATTCCTGCGCCAAATTATCTTCGGTTATAATAATTGGATTTGCTTTTAATTGACTTTCTGATTGAAAACTGCCTACATTCGATAAAACCCGCAATCCTTTTGTAGTTCCTATCCAAAGCTGATTTTTAGTATCTAATGCTACAGATCTTACATCGGTTGTGGGTAAATTTCCTAAATCAGAACCAAAAGTCATTTTTTTGAAGGTATTTGTACTTTCGTTAAATGCAATTACGCCGTCATTGCTCGTCGAAATCCATTTTGTGTTGTTTTTATCAATAACAATATTAGAATAACTCGTGTCTTCTGCTTTGTTCAGGATTTTGTTTGTTGCATAAGTTTGCCATTGTCCGTTGGTTTTTAAAACCTTTAAACCGTTATTTATCCGGCTATTGGTAACCCAAAGATTTCCTGATTTATCAAAAGCAGTTCCGTTGATACGAACGTCTATATAAGTTGGCCCGGCATACGTTATACTTTCTAAACCGCTGTTTTTTTCGTTATATAAAAAACTCGGCACATCATCTTCTATTTTTAATAATCCCGAGAAAAACGAACTTGCATAAACCTGTTTTTCATTATTAGGGTTTACAATAATTCGTGTTATCGATTTGGCATCGTAAACTTCTGAATACGGAATATTCAACCAACCGGAAGTATTGTATTTACTAACGCCGTAAGTATCTAAAGGATATGGATCGTAGAAAGTGGTATAATCTCCATAAACGGTCCAAAGCACATTTGGCGTAACATCCAGAGAAAAAATATTATTTCGGGCTGGTCCTGATGGCGTGCTATTTTCAAAAGTTGAAGCTCCGGAAAGTGTTGACGAAAACAATCCTTTTTCTTTTGTTCCGATGAAAATCATATCGCCAACAGCAGTTGCACAAGTAAAATTTAAACCATTATCCAGAACCTGCGCATTTGAAATCTGACGGTTCAAAACCATCTGATTATTATAAACATAAACCGAATTTGGAATTGTAATAAACAAATTATGGTCTTGGGCGCGCATATCTGTGGAAGGCTGCGGAAGTTGAAAAAATCCAACAAATATGCCTGAATTGAATCTGTGAATATATCCTGAAGCATTTATGGCAATAAGTTCTGTATCTAAAGTTTCGACGCTTGACCAATCGCCTGAATTTACAAGAAACCATTGGCTAAAATCAACTAAATTTGGGTTTGTACTATCTGCTTTTCTGATGCCGCTTGAAGTTGCAGCATAAATAAAACCGTTATAAAAAGCGGTTTGTTTTACGCTGATTTCGGCGCCGTTATCGCCAATAAAATACGTATCTCCAAATTGAGAAGTTTTCAAATTAAATTGCACAATTCCGAAATCGCATGAAACATAAACCAAACCATCATGTTCCATAAAATGATTGATCTTTTTTATGCTCGGCGATAATTGTTTGTTGATGATATCGACAACTTTTAGCATACTTCCATCGGTTTCATTGATTACAATCATCAATCCGTTTTCGTAACCAACAATTGTTTTCTTAAAAGTTTCACTATAATATACTGCCGAAATAGTCTGACCCGAAAGTCCGTCAACTGTTGTTGTGGTTTTAATCGTATTTGCGGCAGCGTTTTTAGAAAACAAAGCATTTTCTGATGCAGCAAAAACCGTTGTCGAAGATTCTGAAACATCTTTTATTTCGTTAAACGAAAAATAACCTTGCCACGACAATTTATTCTGAGAGAAACTAAATTGAAACAAGAATAAAAATAAAATATACAGAAATCTTCTCTTCATTATTAAATGTATTCGGATAGACAAATATACTATAAACGAAGGTATTTGAATTTTGTTCTCCTTTAAATAAAGTTCTTTTTTTGAACCATTAAGAAATTAAGTCAAATTAAGAATAAACTACCTGTATCATTTTAGAAATAAAAAGTAAAATTCAAAAAAAATGCCTTCGATTTATCGTTTTACGGATAAATGAAGGCATTTTTCAATTGTAATTAATCTTAAACTACACCCTGAGCAAGCATAGCATCGGCTACTTTAACAAATCCTGCAATATTGGCTCCTTTTACGTAGTCAACATATCCAGATTTATCTGAACCATATTTTACACATGAAGCATGAATTGCCAACATGATATTTTTTAATCTTTCATCAACTTCTTCAGATGTCCAGCTTAAACGCAATGAGTTTTGCGACATTTCAAGACCTGAAGTTGCAACACCTCCGGCATTTGAAGCTTTTCCCGGAGCAAACAAAATTTTAGCATCAAGAAACGCAGTCACGGCTTCTGGCGTAGATGGCATATTTGCACCTTCTGCAACAGCAATACATCCGTTTGCGATTAAAGTTTTTGCTTCGTCACCGTCTAATTCATTTTGAGTTGCACATGGCAAAGCTACATCACATTTTACTTCCCAAGGACGTTTTCCGTCTACATATTTAGCATTTGGATATTTGGTTACGTACTCGCTGATTCTGCCTCTCAATTCGTTTTTTAACTCCATTACATAAGCTAGTTTTTCAGCATCAATTCCGTCTGCATCATAAATATATCCTGCAGAATCTGATAAAGTAACCACTTTTGCACCTAATTGAGTTGCTTTTTCCGCAGCATATTGTGCTACGTTTCCAGAACCTGAAACCACAACAATTTTATCCTTAAAACTATCTCCTTTAGTTTCAAGCATACTTTGAGCAAAATAAACAGCTCCGTAACCTGTAGCTTCCGGACGAATTAATGATCCTCCAAAAGAAATTCCTTTACCGGTTAAAACTCCAGTAAATTCATTTCTTAATCTTTTATACTGGCCAAACATGTAGCCAACTTCTCTACCGCCTACTCCAATATCTCCCGCAGGAACATCAGTATCAGCACCAATATGTTTTGAAAGTTCTGTCATGAAGCTTTGGCAAAATTTCATGATTTCGTTATCTGATTTTCCTTTCGGATCAAAATCAGAACCACCTTTTCCGCCGCCCATTGGCAATGTCGTTAAGCTGTTTTTGAAAGTTTGCTCGAAAGCCAGGAACTTCAAAATACTTAAATTAACTGAAGGATGAAAACGCAAACCACCTTTATATGGCCCAATTGCTGAATTCATCTGGATGCGATATCCTTTATTAACCTGAATTTCGCCTTTGTCGTTTAGCCAGTTTACTCTGAACATGATAACACGTTCCGGTTCTACCATACGCTCTAAAAGCATTTTATTGTGGTATTTTTTGTTTTCTTCAATAAAAGGAATTACCGTTTCGGCAACTTCTAAAACTGCTTGTAAAAACTCTGATTCGTTCGGGTTTTTTTCACTAACCGAATCCATAAAAGCGGTAATACTTTGTGACATGATTATTAGATTATTAACATTAAAGAAAACGTTTTCGTTATTCGTTACAAAGGTAATTCAAAATGATATTTGTTAAAGTAATTTTTAGATATCAATTAAAATTTTTATCTATAATGTAGCTTTTAGAGAAAAAAGATATTTTAGATTCGTTATTATAAAGCAAAATACAATTGAAATATTCAATAAATTAATAGATTTAATAAAAATTCCTCAATACCTCTCTTTATGTTAAATTGTTAATGTTGTTTTTATATATTTGCCTAGATTTGAAAGCCTAAAAATATGCTTAAGCCCCTATTTATCACATTATTTGCCTTGTTCGCTATACCTACAATAGCAACAGCCCAATCTGACCTAGCACAAGAAGTAGGAATAGTATTCGGTCCGGTAGTATTTCAATCTGATTATGGTCAAAGAAATAACTTTGATACAAACGTCGGAAATACAGGATTTGGTGTCGGAATTGTTCACTTCATTAACTTTTCTGCCAATAACAACAGAGAAAGTTTTTTTACAGAACATTTCAAAGTCAGATCCGAATTATCTTTCAACACAACCAAATTAGAACATTTTGGAGAATGGGTAGAAAGAGAAAAAGTTAAAAACCTTGTAGAACATCTTAGAGCAATGCACGGCAGTTCTACTTTAGTAAACCTTGGAGCTCAATTAGAATTTTCTCCTTTTATGAAAATTCATGATTTCGAAAACACAATAGGTGCTTTTAGTCCCTATGTCAGCTTAGGTTTTCAGGTGAGTTATTATTCTACCAAAGTCGATTCAAGATTAGGTACTTTAGGACTTCCCGCAACAACTTTCCCTAAATATTTAACGCCTTCAGACGGCCGACAATATGGATTTTCTAGTGAAACCGGAGTAGTTGGATCAATAACAGCAGGCGTTGGTGTACATTACAAACTAACGACAATGAGCGATTTGATGTTTGAAATGCGTTATCAGGGTTTTAGTTCTGACTGGGTTGACGGTTTAAATCCAAATAAAAATCTTTATAAAGAAAACAAGTCAAACGATTCACAAGTTTGGTTTAATGTTGGATACATTTACTACTTAGAATTTTAAAGAAACATATAAATATAAAAAATCCCAAATTCCAAAATGATTAAATTGGAATTTGGGATTTTTTTATTTTTGAGATTTAATTTTATGCTAACGCTTGTTCTAAATCTGCTATTAAATCTTCGGCATCTTCAATACCAACGCTCAATCGAACTAAATCATCGGTTATACCAACTTCGGCTCTTTTATCTGCCGGAATCGATGCGTGTGTCATCAAAGCAGGATGATTTGCCAATGATTCAACTCCTCCAAGAGATTCTGCCAATGTAAATACTTTTAGCTTTTCTAAAAACGCAATAGAATCTTCTTTTTTACCTGATTTAAAAGTAAACGAAACCATTCCGCCAAAAGCTTTCATTTGCTTTTTAGCAATTTCATGAAACGGATGACTTTTTAATCCCGGATAATAAACTGTATTTATTTTTGGATGATTGCTTAAATATTCAACCACTTTTTCTCCGTTTTCGCAATGTCTCTGCACTCTTAACGAAAGTGTTTTAATTCCTCTCAAAACCAAAAAACTATCCATTGGCCCAAGTGTTCCTCCGGTTGCAAATTGCTGAAAATGCAATTGTTCTCCTAAAGCTTCGTCTTTTACAATTAAAGCTCCGGCAATAACATCAGAATGTCCGCCTAAATATTTTGTAGCAGAATGCATGACAATATCAGCACCTAAATCAAGTGGTTTTTGTAAATATGGTGTTGCAAAAGTATTGTCAACAGCAAATAAAATTTTATGCGCTTTGGTGATTTTGGCAACTTCTTCAATATCAGCCAATTTCATCAACGGGTTTGTTGGTGTTTCTACCCAAACCAATTTTGTATTTTCATTAATTAAAGACTTCAATTTCTCAATATCCGTCATATCTACAAAATGAAATTTAATTCCTGAATCTTTATAAATTCTCGAAAACATTCTATAAGTTCCGCCGTATAAATCATCCATTGCAATGATTTCATCACCCGCTTTAAACGACCTCAAAACACAATCAGTTGCCGCTAAACCAGATGAAAACGCCAATCCGCGAGTACCATTTTCAATACTTGCCAAAGCATTCTCTAAAGCCGTACGTGTTGGGTTTGAAGCCCTGCTGTATTCATAATCTGCCAAAGGTTTTCCCGGACTTGTTTGTATAAAAGTTGAGGTTTGATATACCGGAGGCATAACAGCTCCTGTACTTGGATCATGATGTTGACCGCCATGTATTACTTTTGTATTGAATTTCATATAATTACAAATTTTAAATGCTTAAACGTGGTACAAATTTACCGTTTAATTTATTTTAATCCTGATACAACTTCTTACCTTTGTATATAATTAACACTTTTTGATATGAAACACTATACTATTTTAGTCTTTTTGTTTTTGATCTTTACGAGTTGTAGCAAAGAACTTTCTTTTGAGAATGAGACTTTTGAAAATGAATCTGATATTCCGTGCAAAAGTGATTGCCCAAAAATTACCATTGAAGTTCCTATCGCAAAAAATATTCCTATTGTCGCTGACAGCATTAATAAAAAAGTTTTTTCGGTTATAAAAGAGATTGTTTATTTTGGAGAAGATCCTTCAAAACCAAAAGATTACAAAACTTTATCCGAATCTTTTATTGCGTCTTACGAAGAAATGCACAAAAAATTCCCGAGTGAAACTTTTGGCTGGGAAGGAAAAATCAAAGGAAATATAGAATTTGAATCCGATCAGATTATAAATATAAAAATAGATCATTATACTTTTACGGGCGGTGCTCACGGATATCAGGGTTTTCGATCTTTATTGTTTAATCCGAAAACCGGAAAAACCATTTTTAACGATCAATTGTTTAAAAATGAAAAAGAATTTAAGGCTTTCGCCGAAAAGGAATTCAGGTCAAAATATAAAATTCCGACACAAGCCAATATAAATGCAACAGGTTTGATGTTTGAAAATGACAAATTTCAGTTGCCGCAGAATATTTTTTATACGGATGAAGGCTTGCTTTTATATTACAATTCATATGAAGCGGCTTCGTATGCTGATGGTCCAAAAGAAATTTTATTTCCGTATGATAAAATCTGTAAATACTTGAAATATCAATAAATTATTCGAGTCCGTAATTTCGTAGAGGCGCACAGTGTGTCTCAGATCGCGTAACCACAATTCATTTACATTGCCAAGACGCACTGCAGTGCGTCTCTACGGAAAACCTTTGAACCTTATTTAGAACCTTCCTGAAAATCATACTTCATTTTTCTCAAAATTCTCAACGCTTCTTTAAACGATAAATAAATATTCCCAAAAGGTTTCAAAAGCAATTTTGCATCTATTAATTTTTGTTTGGCATCATCAAAACCATTCAAGTAACAGATCATAAAAGTCGAAGGAAGATTTTCGAGATCCTTTAATTCACGTTCTGATAAACCAATGCCTTTTTGGAGTTTTTGCAGCAATGCCATATTCGCATTATAAATATGATATAACATTTTCCGATTGAATTCCGGAGGTTGAAAAAGCATTTCGCGATCAATTTTGTAATAACCATTATCAAAGAAATGAATTGTTTGTTTCTCTAACGGATAATAACTTGTTTTATCATTTAAACCAAGCGGAACATATTCGGTTATTGTAAAACTATCGTCGTCAAAAACAATCGTAACAACATCCTGAGCCGAATAAAAAAGTTTAATTTGTTCGTTGATCAACTCAATATCTACGCGGGATAAAAAGGTTTTATCCCTTGATTTTTTAGGAACTCCCGCCCAGCAAATCACAAATAATTCTTTAAAAACATGATATTTAGGCGACATGTCTTTGTGCCTGAAATTCATAAAATCGATAACGCCGTCTAATGTATATTGAATACTATTTCGGGAACTATTTTCGATGCCGATAACGGTTTCTGTATTCTGGTAATTTTTCTCAATTTCGCCTTCCACAGGAACCGAATTACTGCCACGCCTAATAAAAACACTATTGGCCGGAGTGGTGTGAATTCCTTTTTTGAAGTAGGAAATTTTATTTTTGGGTTTAATCGTAACCAATCCAACAACTTTATCTTTTGGGAGATTCGGGAAGGGTACATTTTCGTATTGAATTTTGGGAGGATTTTCCAGAAAAGCATTGACAAGATTCTGGATTCGGCTATCATCAAAAAAATCATCGCCTACAATTTCGTTATCATGATCTTCTACTCCAACCACGATATAAGAATTATTGGTTGGGTTTGAATTTGATAATGCACAAATGTGTTTCAGAAACTTTCCTTTTCCTTCACGGGAATGAAGATTCAACTGCCTTTTTTTGTCATAAAAACTGCTCTCGTCATTATGAGCAAGTAAGTTTTTTATTAAAAGGCGCTTGTTGATCATTCTTTTAGATTGTTAGACTAGCTTAGATTTTTAGACTTCTTAGACTGTTGACTTTTTGATTTAGACTTCTTAGATTTTTGGAATTATATAAACTTCAAATCTAAGAAGTCTAAGTTAGTCTAAAAATCTAAGTTAATCTCTTTTTACAATTGTCGACGATGCTTGTGCAGTACTCATTACAACCAAATCGGCGATATTTACATGATAAGGTCTTGAAACCACAAAATGAATAATATCTGCAATATCTTCTGCTTGCAGCGGATCAAAACCTTTATATACATTCGAAGCTTTTTCTGCGTCGCCCTTAAAACGAACTTCGCTAAATTCAGTCGCAACCATTCCGGGGTGAATTCCCCCAACACGAATTCCAAACGGATTCAAATCAATTCGCATTCCTGCTGTAATGGCGTCGACTGCGTGTTTTGAACCACAATATACATTTCCGTTTGGATACACTTCTTTTGCAGCTGTTGATCCAATATTGATAATATGTCCCGATTTTCTTTCGGTCATTTGCGGAATTATAGCTTTCGAAACATATAATAATCCTTTTACATTGATATCGATCATCGCGTCCCAATCGTCTAAATCTCCCGTTTGAATTGGATCTAAACCATGAGCATTTCCGGCATTATTAATCAAAATATCAATAGTAGAAAATGCTGTCGGCAATGAATTAATACTTTCCAAAACTGCATTTTTATCCTGAACATCAAAACTCAAAGAATATACTTCTGTAAAAGCAGAAAGTTCTTTTTCGAGTTCCTCTAAACGTTCTTTACGTCTTCCGCAAAGGACCACTTTATAGTTATTTTTAGCCATTATTTGCGCAGTTGCTTTTCCAATTCCGCTTGTAGCTCCAGTAATTAAAACTGTTTTTTTCATTCTGTTTTTTTTTTATTTTTTTAGCCACTCCCGATAGCTATCCGGATAAAATTTTAGTGATTTGTCTAATCTGTGGCAAATACTTTTATTTATAACAAATTTCAAGAATCGGTGTAAATCCGTTTAATCCGTAAAATCTGTGGCTAATATTATTTTTAAGCGACATCTTCGCCCATACTTTCAGTCCAGATTGCGAACCAGTCTTCTTTGTCCATTTCTAATTCAACGGCTTTCATAAGCGATTGAATTCTGGCAATATTTACCGTTCCTGCAATTGGAATAACGCCTGCAGGATGTTTCAAAATCCAGGCAAGTAAAAGTGTATCAGAGCCAAAACCATATTTCTGAACTAAATCTGAAAGCAGTTTTTTCAATCGGCGTGTCTTTTTTGTATCTTCTCTAAAAACAGTTCCAAGCGGATTCCATGATAATGGACGTATTCCATGAGTTTGCATATAATCAAAACTTCCGTCAACCATTGCTTCATAATGAGTAGCCGAAAATTGTACCTGATTGTAACTAACTTCTGTTTTCTGGCGAATTAATTCGGTTTGAGAACTCGTGAAATTTGAAAGTCCGAAATCAATAATTTTTCCTTCTGATTTTAATTTTTCAACAGCTTCAGCAATTTCATCCGCCTGCATTAACGGACTTGGTCTGTGTAATAAAAAAACGTCTACATAATCTGTTTTTAGCTTCTTTAAAGATTCTTCAACAGACCAAATAATATATTCTTTCGAATATTCGTAATGTTTGATTTTGTTTTCAGGGCGTTTTTCAGCAATCATCTGAATGCCGCATTTTGTAATTAATTGTAATTTTTCGCGTGAAATTTTACTCGCATGAAATGCTTTTCCAAAATCAGCTTCTGTGGTATATGATCCGTAGATATCGGCGTGATCAAAAGTGGTAATTTTGTTTTCGATACTTATTTGTATCATGTTTTCCATTTCTTTTGGCGTCAGGTTTTTGTCCCAGACACCCCAATTCATAGTACCCGAAATTATGGGCGATAATGTTGTTTTACTCATGGTTTTATTGCGTTATTTTTGGTAATAAATATGCTTTTCTAAAGCATAATCATCAAAGTTCTTAAAAATATAAAAATAGATTCCCAATTCGTCCTTAAAATTAGAGCTTTGGTCGAAGTTTTAACCATTCTTTAACATCTTACTTCTCAAAAAATATTCAATTTGCACTCTCAAAAGTAAGGCATAAAAATCAACGTTTTAAAAAGGTTATAAAAATATTTATATGGAAGAAAATACAACGACTTTAGACATTAGAGCGATAAATGAAAAAATTGAGAGAGAAAGTGCTTTTATAGACCTTCTTACAATGGAGATGAACAAAGTTATTGTGGGCCAGAAACATATGGTCGAGCGTTTACTAATAGGACTTTTGGGACAAGGGCATATTTTGCTTGAAGGTGTTCCGGGATTAGCCAAAACTTTAGCCATAAATACTTTGTCGCAAGCTGTTCAGGGATCTTTTAGCCGTATTCAGTTTACTCCTGACTTATTACCTGCCGATGTTGTTGGAACGATGATTTACAATATCAAAGCAAACGAATTTTCTATTAAAAAAGGGCCAATCTTTGCTAATTTCGTCCTTGCCGATGAGATTAACCGTGCTCCTGCAAAAGTTCAGTCAGCACTTTTAGAGGCGATGCAGGAAAAACAAGTAACTATTGGCGACACCACTTTTAAACTAGATCGTCCGTTTTTAGTACTTGCAACCCAAAATCCTGTTGAGCAAGAAGGAACTTACCAGCTTCCTGAAGCGCAAGTTGACCGTTTTATGTTGAAAACCGTAATTGATTACCCAAAAATTGACGAAGAGCGTTTTGTAATTCGTCAAAACTTAAAAGGATCTTACGAAAAAGTAAATCCGGTAGTTTCTGTAGAACAAATTTTGCGTGCGCAAGAAGCTGTTCGTGAAGTTTACATGGACGAAAAAATCGAAAAATATATCTTAGATATCATCTTTGCTACCCGTTATCCAGAGAAATACAAACTGGCAGACTTAAAACCTCTTATTAGTTTTGGAGCATCACCACGTGGAAGTATCAATTTAGCTAATGCAGCAAAATGTTACGCATTCATTAAACGTCGTGGATATGTAATTCCAGAAGATGTTCGTGCCGTTGTACATGATGTTCTGCGTCACAGAGTTGGGATAACATATGAGGCTGAAGCCGAAAACATTACTTCTGTAGACATTATCAACAAAATCGTAAACGAGATTGAAGTACCTTAAAAATAGTTTTCAGTTTTCAGTCACAGTGAACATCTTATTAAGTAAACTGCGACTGAAAACTGCGACTGAAAACTAAAGAAATGGATACAAAAGAGCTTTTAAAAAAAGTACGGAAAATAGAAATCAAAACCAAAAGACTGAGCAATCACATCTTTTCGGGAGAATACCATTCTTCCTTTAAAGGGCGCGGGATGACTTTTAGCGAGGTGCGTCAATACCAATATGGCGATGATATTCGTAACATCGACTGGAATGTAACCGCACGCTATAACGAAGCCCACGTAAAAGTTTTTGAAGAAGAACGCGAATTGACTATGGTTCTAATGGTCGATATTTCGGGTTCTGAGGGTTTTGGTTCAAAAAGTCAATTCAAAAAAGACATCGTAACCGAAATTGCGGCAACGATGGCCTTTTCGGCTACACAAAACAATGATAAAATTGGTTTAATATTATTTTCTGATAATGTCGAATTATATATTCCGCCAAAAAAAGGGCGTTCGCATGTTTTGAGAATCATTCGTGAATTAATCGAATTTGAACCAAAAAGTCAAAAAACCGATATTGGAGCCGCTTTAAAATTTTTATCGGGAACCCAGAAAAAGAAAGCTATTGTTTTTATGATTTCTGATTTCATGTCTGAAAATTATGAGCAAACATTGAAAATTGCTTCTAAAAAACATGATATTACAGGCGTTCGCGTGTATGATATACGTGAAGAAAAAATCCCAAATTTAGGAATGGTAAGTATGCTTGATGCTGAAACCGGAAAAATTCAATTGGTTGATACGGGTTCAAAAACAGTACGAATGAATTACGAAAAACACTATCAGGAAAGAGTAAATTATTTCAAGGATATTTTTAGTAAATCCGGAGCAGGCGTAGTAAATACAAGAGTCGACGAAAATTACGTAACAAAATTATTAGGTTATTTTAAGTCGAGATAATTTTAGATTATTATACTTCTTAGATTGTTAGAATATTAGATTTTAAAAATAAATATCCAAAATAAAATCCGTTTAAATCCGCGTCATCCGCGTGCCATATTAAGCAACACGTTTTAGACTAAAATCTGAAAACAAATTCAAATGAAATTAAAGTTTTACATATTTTTATTTTTGCTTTCCTCCTCTATTTTTGCGCAGCAAAAACAGATTGAGACAAGTATTGATACCACAAAAAATAAAATTGGCGCCGAATTTAAGTTAACGCTTAAAACGATTGTTAGCTCAAAATCGAAAGTAGTTTTTCCTAAACTAAAAAAAATTGGTCCTTTAGAAGTTATTCAATCGTACCCAATTGACACGGTTAAGAAAAATGACACTTACGAATTGATCAAAAAATACGGTTTAACCCAATTTGATTCCGGAAAATATACAATTCCGAGTGTTAAGATTTTAATCGATAAACAGCCTTATTTATCAGATTCCATTCGTGTTGAAGTTGCCAATGTAAAAGTTGATACTTTACAGCAAAAAATGTACGACATCAAAGACATTTCTACTGTTGAAAGCGGATTTGGCGATTGGTGGATTTATATATTAATTGTACTTCTAATCATCGGAGTTGGTGTATTTGTATATTGGTTTATCAAAAAACGCCAACAGAAAAAAATTGAAGAAGAAGTTTATAAAACGCCGATAGAAAAAGCGACAAGTTTACTAAACAACTTAGAGCAAAAAGAACTGGTTCAAAAAGGAGAAATTAAAGAATATTATAGTGAATTGACTGATATTGCCCGAAATTATATTGAAGAAGCAATTCATATTCCGGCAATGGAAAGCACGACTTCTGAATTGATTCAGGGAATAAGACTGGCTTCTAATAAGAAAAAAATGGCTTTAACGCCGGAAACCGTTGAAAATTTAGAACGGGTTTTGCGTCAGGCCGATTTAGTAAAATTCGCAAAATCTAAACCGCTGGATTTTGAAATTACCGAAGATCGAAATAAAATTCAAAGAGTAATTTTAACGCTTGATAATGCGATCCCAACTGAAGTTCCTGCTGAAGAAGAAGATCAATTGTTGAATGAAGCCCAAAAACAGAAGCAGATTAAACTTCAATTACTTAAAAAACGTAACAAACGTATTGCTATGGCAGTAGGAACCGTTGTGTTTTTATTGGCCGCTACAACTACATTTTTTATTGTTACAAAAGGATTTACGTATGTAAAAGATAATATTATTGGTCATCCTTCAAAAGAATTACTTGAAGGAGAATGGATAAAAAGTGAATACGGAAATCCAGGTATTTTGATTGAAACTCCAAAGGTTTTAAAAAGAATGGATACCCAAAAAGTGCTTCCAAAAGAAGCTATGGCTTTGATTAAGGAAATGCAGCTTTTTACATACGGAAGCATGGTTGGCAATTTTTATATTGCCGTATCAACAAGTAAATTTAAAAATCCTGTAGATATTGATTTGGCAAAAGCGCTGGAAGGAAGCTTAAAAATAATCGAAGCTCAGGGCGGACAAAATATAATTGTAAAACAAGAAGATTTTCAAACAAATCAGGGAATTCAGGGACTAAAAGGTTACGGAACTATGACGGTTTTAAATCCTGTTGACAAAACTAGCATAAAAGCATATTACGAAATTTTGCTTTTTAAACAAGATCAGGGATTACAGCAAATTGTGATTTTGCATGAAGAAGGCGATACCTACGCAAATGATATTACGACCAGAATTTTAAATTCTGTTGAACTTAAAAAAGCAAGCAACTAATGAGTAAGATAACTTTTTTAAATCCACAGTTTTTCTGGTTATTTCTATTAATTCCAATTGCAATTGCCTGGTTTTTCTGGAAACGCAACCAACAATCGGCTACTTTAAAAATGAGTTCGACTCAGGGTTTTAAAAATAGCGAATCGCTATTAACGAAATTAAAACCTTGCTTGTATGTTTTCAGGATTATCGCTTTAAGTTCCTTGATTATTGCTTTGGCCAGACCAAGAACGGTTGATATCAGCAATCAGACTAAAACCACAAAAGGAATTGATATTGTAATGGCAATTGACGTTTCTGGTAGTATGTTAGCAAAAGATTTAAAGCCAAACCGTATGGAAGCTTTAAAAAGAGTGGCTGGGGATTTCGTTGAAGAACGACCAAATGACAGAATCGGATTGGTTTTATACGCTTCCGAAGCCTATACCAAAACTCCCGTTACAAGTGATAAAGCGATTATTTTAGAAGCTATAAAAGGCATTAAATACGATACAACGCTACAAGACGGAACCGGAATTGGAATGGGACTGGCAACAGCTGTAAACCGCCTTAAAGATAGTAAAGCAAAAAGCCGTGTAATTATTTTGATGACTGACGGAGTTAATAATGCAGGTTTTATTGAGCCTGAAACTGCGGCAGATATTGCAAAACAATACGGAATAAAAGTATACACGATAGGAATTGGAACTAACGGAATGGCTGAATCGCCTTATGCGTATGCGCCAAACGGAGGTTTTCTATTCAAAATGCAAAAAGTTGAAATCGACGAACAATTGATGAAAGGCATTGCACGTAAAACTGACGGAACGTATTTTAGAGCAACAAGCAACGACAGACTTGCACAGATTTACGACGCGATTAATAAACTAGAAACAACCGAAATCCAGGAATTAAAATTCTATGATTACGACGAAAAATACAGAGGTTTTGTTTTGCTCGCAGCCTTTTTATTATTGTTGGAAATTGGTTTAAGAAATACAGTTTACAGAAGCTTTATTTAAAATATATTAGTCGCAGTCACAGTTTTACAGTTTACAGCTGAAAAACCGAGACTGAAAACTGCGACTGAGAACTAGAATTAAAAAATGGAATTAGACGAAAAAAAATATTTATACCTTTTATTATTACTCCCAATTGTGGTGTGTATTTTCCTTTTCAATATGTATTGGAAAAGAAAAAAACAACGCGAATTTGGTGATTTAGAAATGGTAAAAAAACTGAGTCCGGAACGATCTGTTTTTAAACCTGTATTAAAATTAGTCGTAATACTTTTGGCACTTGCCTGTTTGATTATAGGATTAGTAAATCCGAAGATTGGAACAAAAATGGAAACGGTAAAACGCGAAGGTATTGACATTGTTTTTGCTGTCGACGTTTCTAAAAGTATGCTTGCCGAAGATGTGGCGCCAAGTCGTTTAGAGAAAAGTAAACAATTGGTTTCGCAGATTATCAACAATTTAGGAAGTGACCGAATTGGTATTGTGGCTTACGCCGGAAGCGCTTTCCCGGTTTTACCCATTACGTCAGATTATAGCGTTGCAAAAATGTTCCTGCAAAGTATGACTCCGGATATGGTTTCGTCGCAAGGAACTTCACTTGATGATGCGATCAGGTTATCATCAACTTATTTTGATGAAAAAAGCAAAACAAGCAAATTATTGATTCTGATTTCGGATGGAGAAGATCATTCTGAAGGAGCTTCGGCTGCAGCCGAAGAAGCCAATAAGATGGGAATGAAAATCATCACGATTGGTGTTGGAACTGAAAAAGGAGGCACAATTCCGTTAAAAGAAAATGGCGTAGTTAAAAGCTATCAACAAGATCAAAACGGGCAAACGGTTATTACAAAATTAAACCAGGAAGGTTTAAAAACTATTGCAAAAGCAACAAAAGGAGGCTATGTTTACGGCGGAAATACTAAAGAAGTTTTAGAATATATCAAAAACGCCTTGAACAATATTCAGAAAACAGAATTTGAAGCTACGCAAATGGCCGATTTTCAATCGCAATTTCAATGGTTTATTGGCTTTGCCTTCTTATTATTGTTTGTTGACATTTTCCTTTTAGAGAGAAAAACAAATTGGATAAAAGAGTTGAATTTATTTAACGAAAAGAAATAATAAAGTTAGTCACTAATTACTCGAATTACACGAATAAAAATATTTAAACTTATTCGTAAAACTAACGCAAAGAATTGATTAGTGATAATTGATGAAATTCGTGGCAAACTAAAAAACATAAAAAATTAGAATGAAAAATTTACTTCTTTATATTTTACTAACGTTCTCTTTGGCGGTTTCGGCTCAGGAGAAAGATAAAACATTGCCTGATGCCAATGAGGAATATAAGCAGAATAAATTTGTTGATGCTGAGGCTAATTATAGAATTTCAGAATCAAAATTTCCAAAACGCGCCATTGCTCCTTATAATTTAGGAAATACTATTTACAGGCAAAATCAGGTTTCTGAAGCTAAATTCGCTTATGCAAAAGCTATAAAAAATGCGAAGACAAGACCGGAAAAACATACTGCATTTCATAATTTAGGAAATGTTTTTATGAAAGAGAAAGATTATACGCAAGCGGTTGAAGCTTATAAAGAAGCGCTTCGCAATGATCCTACTGATGATGAAACGCGTTACAATTATGCTTTGGCGAAACAAAAATTAAAAGAAAATCCTCCGAAAAACGATAAAAACAAAGACAAAAATAAAGATAAGGATAAGGATAAAAATAAAGATAAGGACAAAGACAAGGACAAAAATAAAGACAAGGATAAGGATAAAGATAAAAAAGACGATAAAGGCGATAAGGACAAAGACAAAAAAGATGGCAAAAGTGATCCTAAAGATGATAAGTCTGACAACAAAGGAGAACCAAAACCTCAGCCTGGAGGAATTTCAAAAGATCGTGTTCAGAATCTATTAGATGCTGTAAACAACGAAGAAAAGAAAGTTCAGGATAAAGTTAACGCCCAAAAAGTAAAAGGAAATCCTAGAAAAACAGAAAAAGACTGGTAGAATTTTGGGTTAATCGTTTAACCATTTATGTGTTCAAAGCAATAGACAAAAACGATTAAACAATGCACGATTAAACAGTTAAACAGACAATGAAAAAATATTTAATTCTATTACTATTCACTTTTCAAGGGCTTATGGCTCAAGTTCAATTTGAAGCCAAAGTAAGCAAAAACACGCTTGGACTTAACGAAAGACTTCGTATTGACTTCATCATGAACGTTGATGGAGACAACTTTGACCAACCTGCATTTGAAGGATTTAGAATTGTAGGCGGACCAAGTCAGCAAGTAAGTCAATCGTGGATTAATGGAAGAAGCTCTTTCCAGAAAATATATTCTTATATTTTACAGCCAGCCCAAAAAGGAACCTTGACAATCAAACAGGCAGCGATTGATTTTAATGGTCAGACGTATAAAACATCTCCTATAAAAATCGTTGTCACAAATGCCGTTGCACAAGAAAGAGATCCTAATGACAGACCGCAGGGATCAGGAAGCGAAACGTTGAATCTTGTTGCTGAAATTTCAAAAACAAATCCGTATTTGAATGAACCAATTACGGTTGTTTATAAATTATATTTCAATAATATTGGTGTTACCGGTTTTAAAGAATTGGCAAAACCAAAATATAATGATTTCTGGAACCAGAACATTGACATCAAACAATTATCTATTGAAGAAGGAAGTTATCAGGGTCAAAGATGTTATTTTGTAGTCTTGAAGAAAACTATTTTATATCCTCAGAAATCGGGTAAATTGACTATTGAACCGCTTTCGTTAGATATTGGTGTACAATTGCCAACAAATCGCCGTGATATGTTTGGTCAAATGATTATTACAGACGATAACAAAGTGGTTTCGGCGGGAGCCAAAACTATCAATGTAAAAGCACTTCCTGAAACCGGAAAACCAGAAGGATTTAGCGGAGCTGTTGGTAAATTTAATTTTACGGTTACGCCAACAAAAACGACTTTAAAAAATGGCGAAAGTCTTGATTTAATAGTAAGTGCGTCTGGAACAGGAAACATGAAATTGTTTACGTTACCTAAACCTGTTGTTCCAAATGCATTAGAAATGTACGATCCTGTTCATGACGAAAAAGTGACAACTTCGCTCTCAGGAATGTCAGGAAAAATTACAGACAAGTATACTATAATTCCGCAATACAAAGGAAAATACGCTATAAAACCAATTCAATTTTCTTATTTTGATTTGGGTACAGGAACTTATAAAACGATAACTTCTCCGGAAATTATGGTTGATGTTTTAGATGGTCCAATGCTGGCCGAAGCAAATACGGCAGCAAATGCAGCGAAAAATGTGATTTCGAAAACAGAACAATTCAAATATATTAAACCAAAAACAACTTTAGTTTCAATAGCTAAAAATGACTTTTATGGTTCAGATTTGTATTATACTTTGTTATTTCTTCCTTTCGTGATTTTGCCAATTATTGTTATTGCTAAGAAGAAAAAAGAAGCAATTGACGGTGATATTACAGGAAACCGAATTAGAATGAACAATAAACTGGCTAAGAAATATTTATCTGAAGCTAAGAAACAACTTAACAACAAAGAACCATTTTATATTGCTTTGGAGAAAGCGATGCATAATTTCCTAAAAGCGAAATTGCATATCGAAACCTCAGAAATGAGTAAAGACAATATTCGTGAATTGCTGCTTTCAAGAAATGCAAATCCTGAAACAGTTCAAAGTTTTATTGTATTGACAGAAAACTGCGAATTTGCCCGTTATGCTCCGGCATCGAGTGCGTCAATTCAGCAGGATTATGACAAAGCTGTTTTGATTATTTCAGAATTAGAAAAGCAGATTGTTTAAACTTAATATCAAACCCGACAGGTTTTGAAAAACTGTCAGGTTTAAAGAAAATAAAATGAAAAATATACTATATCTTTTTTTATTAATCTCTCAGGTTTTCTTTGCTCAGAATAGCTTTGAAAAAGGGAATGCTTTGTACCAAAAGGCGCAATATCAGCAAGCGGCGCAAGAATATGAAAGCATAATTCAAGAAGGCAAACAACAATCGGCTGAATTGTATTTTAATTTGGCAAATTGCTATTACAAGCTTAATAAAGTGGCGCCTTCGATTTATAATTATGAAAAGGCATTGGTTTTAAAACCACATGATCCGGAGACTTTAAACAACCTTAAATTCGCCAAAAAATTAACCATTGACGAAATTAAAGAAGTTCCGAAAGTGGGTTTTGCAAAACTAATCCAGAATTTTACCGGCATTTTTACTTATAATATGTGGGCGAAAATTTCTGTTGGAATTTCTTTCGCCTTTTTACTGGCATTTATCGGCTATTATTTCTCTCAAATTACACTTTCAAAAAGAATCTATTTTATTGGAATGTTTGTTCTTTTGGTCGCTTTACTTTTAAGTGTTGCTGCCGGAATGTCTGAAAAAAATCATTACGACAATGATCGCCCTGCAATTGTTTTTGCCGAATTGAGTGAAGTTCGAAGTGAACCTCAAAAAGCAGGAGCAGCCATTTTTCTATTACACGAAGGTGCAAAAGTATACGTTACAGAAACCATAGGAATTTGGAAAAAAATCGAATTAACTGACGGAACTGAAGGCTGGATCGATGCCAGAACTATTAAAGAAGTGAAGTAAATTTTCTGCAAATTTCAAATATAAAATCCCAAACTCCAATTTTGAAAACTGGAGTTTGGGATTTTTTTATTATCATTTTGAGTTTTATAAATTATACAAGTGATATAAGAAAATTTAAGTTGTTTTTATATGCTGATAAATATTACTTATATCAAAAAATTAGTATTCTTCAAGCATATTGACAAAGATTGCGTAGACACACTGTTGTGCGTCCCAACATACAATATTGTGAAAAATTAAAATGTGTATATATTCTCAGGCGTAACACAATAATCTAATTTTACATCAGATTCAAAAACATCATCGATCTGATTTACGGATTCAAAAAAAGAAAGACCAATTTTGATGGTTTCCGGTTTACATGCTGCCAGAAATTTATCGTAGAAACCTTTTCCGTAGCCAATACGATTTCCAAAAACATCAAAAGCTAAAAGCGGTACAAAAACCACATCTATGGTTTCTGACGGAACAGGCAAACCATTTACAGGTTCGGGAATATTATATTCGTTTTTTTTGATTTTGGTATTATCCGTCAATAAAAAATGTGTCATTCCTCTGGTTTCAAAATCACTTTTAGAGATCACAATTTCTTTATCTTTTCCGGACAGCAAATGCAAAACATATTCGGTGTTTACCTCTTTTTGTTCTTCAATAGGCAAAAAAACATGATAATAGCTTTTATTCCAAATGGGTAACTGAATTAAATTATTGGCTATAGCTAAACTTTTTTCTTCAATATCATCTAGAGAAAGTTCTTTTCGAAGATTTTTATAGTGAATTCGCAGTTCTTTTTTATTCGTTTGCATTTTCTTCGGGGCTATTTTTAGACATATGATAAATCGCGTCGCCTTCGTACACAATTGGCGAATGGTTCGCATTGATAACAAATCCTTCGTGAGGCGCTTTTACCTTTTGCTCAAATTTACCAAACGGATCTGTAATTATAGCCAAAATAGTTCCTTTGGTTACAAACTTGCCTATCAAATTAAAATCGTGCAATAAACCGGAACATTTTGCCCTAAGCCAAACCGAGTTTTTAATATAAATCGATGGTTCCTGAGCTTCTTCAACCACTTGTTTGGAGTCCAGCATATTCAGGTAATTCAGCAAACGCTTCACTCCCATTACGCCTTCGTTTGCCACAACATTATTAATATCCAAAGATTTTCCGCCTTCAAAAAGTAACATTTTTACATTTGCTTTTTCAGAAGTATTCCTAAAAGAACCGCTAATATTTTTGGAATAAAGCGTAAACGGAGCATTAAAAACATCAGCCAAAAGTTTCAATTCGGCATTATTTTCAGAGATTCTGATTTGTGGTGCATTAAAACGGCTTGCTCCACCGGCATGAAAATCGACGGCGTAATCTACAATCGGCAAAACTTCTTCTACAATATGATACGCAAATCGACTTGCCAATGAACCTTTTTTACTTCCGGGAAAAACCCTGTTCAAATCACGTCCGTCCGGAAACTCACGCGATTTATTTACAAAACCATACATATTGATAATCGGAATACAAATAATAGTTCCTTTTGCAGGCCGGTTAATTTTTTTACTGATGATCTGACGAACGACCTCGACTCCGTTTATTTCGTCGCCGTGAATTCCGGCTGAGAATAAAACTACCGGACCTTCAAGCTTAGAACGACGTACAATTACCGGAATATTAAGTTTTGTGGTAGTGTGTAATCTCGCGATTTCCACGTTTATCGTTTTATTTTCTCCTGGCAAAATCGATTCGCCAAAAATAACCAAGGGTGTATTATTTTTCATGTGGAATTATAAAATCTAAATATAGAAATTATTCTTTTGATTTCGTAAATTTGAAGCTAAATCAATGTTAGGCATTTTTAAGAAATCGGAATGGTTTTTGAAAATGCTTTTCAGACATCTTCAGAAACGAAACAGAATGCAAAAACCGTCCTTAGATCTTCAAATTTTAACCTTGCCGGACAATCCTGGCGTGTATCAATATTATGATAAAGACGGAAAGATCTTGTATGTTGGAAAAGCCAAAAATTTAAAAAAAAGGGTTTCCTCTTATTTCAATAAAATTCATGATACGGCCAAAACGAATGTTCTGGTTCGGAAAATTGTAACCATAAAACACATTGTAGTTCCTACCGAAACCGATGCGCTTTTATTAGAAAACAACTTAATCAAAACCCTGCAGCCAAGATATAATGTCCTGCTTCGTGATGATAAAAGTTATCCTTGGATTTGTATTAAAAAAGAACCTTTTTCGAGAATATTTCTGACCCGAAGAATGGTTAAAGACGGCTCTGAATATTTTGGCCCGTATACAAGTTTCAAAACGGTTCATACAATTCTGGATCTAATCAAAGAATTATATCCTTTAAGAACCTGCAATTACGATTTGAGCAAATCAAATATAGAATCAGGCAAATTCAAAGTTTGTCTGGAATATCATATTGGCAATTGCAAAGGTCCGTGCGAAGGTCTTGAGCCTCTTGAAGATTATCAAAGACAGGTCGATGCGATTCGCGAAATCCTGAAAGGAAATTTCAAAGAAAGCATGAAAGACTTTAAGCGTTTGATGAATCAATATGCGCAGGATTTACGTTTTGAAGAAGCGCAGAAAATAAAAGAAAAAATAGAAGTTCTGGAGAATTATCAGTCAAGATCAACAATTGTAAACCCTAAGATTACCAATATAGACGTTTTTTCGATTGTATCTGATGAAAGCGCAGCGTATGTCAACTTTCTTCAAATTTCTCACGGATCGATTATTCGTTCGCACACGATGGAAATCAAGAAAAAACTGGACGAAACTGATGAAGAATTATTAGAACTTGCGATAATCGAACTTCGTGAGCGTTTTCAGTTATTATCAAAAGAAGTTATTGTTCCTTTTGAAATTGATTTGGGCGAAAACATCAAAACAATGGTTCCGCAGCTTGGCGATAAAAAACAGATTTTAGATTTATCGATCAGAAATGCTAAGTTTTACCGAATCGAACAATTAAAACAATTGCAAATTGTAGATCCTGACCGACATGTAAATCGTATTATGGCGCAAATGCAAAAAGATTTGCGCTTGCCGGTTGAACCCCGACATATAGAATGTTTTGACAACTCGAATATTCAGGGAACAAATCCCGTTGCGGCTTGTGTGGTTTTTAAAGATGGAAAAGCCAGCAAAAAAGATTACCGTCATTTTAATGTAAAAACCGTCGAAGGTCCAGATGATTTTGCTTCGATGACCGAAATTGTATATCGCCGTTACAAAAGATTATTGGATGAAAACGAACCGTTGCCGCAACTTATAATTATTGATGGAGGAAAAGGTCAATTATCAGCGGCCTTAAAAAGTATCGATGCCTTAGAATTACGAGGAAAAATTGCCATTATAGGAATTGCAAAACGTCTCGAAGAACTGTTTTATCCCGGTGATTCGATTCCGTTATATCTCGATAAAAAATCCGAAACTTTAAAGGTAATTCAGCAATTGCGAAATGAGGCGCATCGTTTTGGAATCACTTTTCATCGTGACAAACGCAGCAAAGCAGCACTTAATTCGTCTGTAGAAAGTATTCCTGGAATTGGCGAAAAAACCATGCTTACGTTAATACAACATTTCAAAAGTGTTAAAAGATTGAAGTTGGCTTCCGAAAAAGAAATATCTGATGTTATAGGAGTATCAAAAGCCAAAAAAATTGTCGACTTTTACAAAACCAACTAGCTCTTTTTTTATGCGCCTATTTCAGCTGTACATTTCAAAAACCCGGTCAAAACGTTTTTTTTCTACTTCAAAAAAAGGAGCTTCTAAAGTCGCTCTTTTTTTGCAGGAAAAAATAACATTTTGCCTCTCGCTTTTTCCCATTTCCATCTGGGGCGTACAGTTGGCACTTTTGTCCATTATATTTTTTAATTCGCAGCAAACATTTTCTCAGGAAAAAAAACAAGATAGCATTAAAAGACCAAAAATTGGTTTGGTTTTAAGTGGCGGCGGCGCAAAAGGATTTGCACATATTGGGGTTTTAAAAGTGCTCGAAGAAGCCGGAATCAAAATCGATTATATTGGCGGAACCAGTATGGGTTCTATCATTGGCGGACTTTATGCTTCTGGTTATAACGCATCTCAAATTGATTCTATTTTCAAAAAAACCAATTTTGATGAGTTGATAAACGACTATATTCCACGTTCGTCTAAAAACTTTTACGGCAAAAAAAATGACGAATTATATGCGATTGTTTTACCTTTTAGCAAATTTAGAGTTGGAATACCTGAGGCGCTTTCAAAAGGAATGTACAACTATAATTTATTAAGCAGCCTGACCCGAAATGTGCGTCATGTTCGCGATTTTAATAAACTGCCAACTCCGTTTTTATGTATTGGAACAAACATTGAAACAGGCGAAGAAGTTTTACTTAATAAAGGTAATTTGGTTCAGGCAATGATGGCAAGTGCAGCGTTTCCCTCGTTATTTACTCCGGTAGAAATTGACGGAAATTTATTGGTCGACGGTGGCGTTGTAAACAATTATCCTATAAACGAAGTTCGTAATCTTGGCGCGGATATTATTATTGGTGTTGACGTTCAGGATGATTTAATGAATAGAAAAAACTTAAAAAACGCAACGAGAATATTAGTTCAGATTACCAATCTGCAGTCTATTGATAAAATGAAGACCAAAATAAAAGATACTGATGTTTATATAAAACCGGATATTCGTGATTTTGGCGTTATTTCTTTTGACAAAGGTGAAGAAATAATCAGAAAAGGCGAAGAAGCAGCTTTTGCAGTTTATGAAAAAATTAAATCTTTGGTAAATGAAGATAACTTTTATAAAAAACCAAAGCTTAAAATTGCTACAGATACTATCGAAATCAAACAAATAAACAGTGACAGATTAGACAATTTCACTAAAGAATATATTCGCGGTAAACTTCGTTTTAAACCAGGAAGCACCATTACATATGATGATCTTAAAACAGGAATAAATAATTTAAATGCTACTCAAAACTTTAGTACTATTTCATATTGCCTCCAACCAAACGGAGAAAAGGATAATTTAGATTTGGTTCTGAAAGAAAATCCAACTCAGACTTATTTAAAACTGGGCTTACATTATGATGGTTTGTATAAAAGCGGTATTTTATTAAATCTAACCCACAAAAAGACTTTTTTAAAAAATGACATTACTTCATTAGACATTATTTTGGGAGATAATTTCAGATACGATTTCAATTATTATGTAGAAAATGGTTTTAATATTAGCTTTGGATTTCGTTCCAGACTGAATCAATTTAACCGAAATGTTACCACCAGCATCAGTAATTTAACGATGCAGAATCCGGCAAATGTAAACTTGATTAATGTTGACTTTCTCGATGTAACGAATCAAGCCTATTTTCAAACCATATTTGTACAAAAGTTTTTAATGGGCGGCGGTCTTGAATACAAATACATGAAAATAAATTCGCCAACTCTTTCCAGTACAGATAATATTATCGACAAGAGCAGTTATTTTAGTGTTTTTGGATATTTAAAATACGATTCTTTCGATAATAAAAGTTACCCGCATTCCGGATTATATTTTTCTACCGATCTGCAAACTTATCTGGCTTCATCAGATTATACGAATAATTTTAAACCTTTTTCGATCGCAAAAGCTGAACTTGGTTTTGCCAAGACATTATTTAGAAAAGCTACAGTAAAAATTGGGGCCGATGCCGGATTTAATATTGGCAGCGACAGTGTTCCGTTTTTCGATTTTATTTTAGGAGGTTACGGTTATAACAAAATCAATAATTTCAATTATTTTTATGGTTATGATTTTCTAAGTATTGCCGGAAACAGTTATATAAAAACGGCAATAACTTTAGATTATGAAATTTTCAAAAAGAACCACATTAACCTTTCAGCAAATTATGCCAACTTAGGCGACGATATTTTTACCACTGTCGACTGGATCTCAATGCCCAAATATTCTGGTTATGCTGTTGGTTATGGATTAGAAACCATTATTGGCCCAATTGAAATAAAACAATCCTGGTCTCCTGAACTATCAAAAAGCTTTACCTGGTTTAGTATTGGATTTTTATTTTAATGACAAATAAGAGAATAGTTCAACAAAAAGCCGCTATTTTTTTACTATCAAAAAATTATATCAAAAAAAATTGAAATAATTCATCTTTATAATTGATATTATTTATAATTTTACTGGATAAAAATTACGACATTTGTTATAATGAAAACAAAATGGACAGGTTTATTAGAGTATCTTCAATTCCTTATCAAGAGAAATCCTGAATAAAACTACCGAATTGAGATAATTGGTCAATTATAAAATTGAGCTGATTATCTGTTCACACAATTCAAATTTTTCGAATTATCTAATTTACAAATTATCTAATTGAAAAGCCATGCCATTATATCATAAACTTGGAGATTTCCCTCAAAAAAGACACACACAATTCGAAAAACCTAACGGAGGTTTTTACTACGAACAATTGTTTGGAACCGAAGGTTTTCACGGACATTCGTCATTGTCTTATCATGTTCACAGACCAACTCAGGTTAAAGAAATTTTAAATTCATATTCGGTTGAACCAAAAATTGCAATCGGAAAAAACATAAAATCATTATTATTTAAAGGTTTCGAACTAAAACCAGAAAATGATTTTCTTGACAGCCGCAAAGCCTTGTTAGTCAATAAAGACTGCATTATTGGATTAGCTGCGCCAAAAGAATCACTTCGAAATTATTTCTATAAAAATGCCGATGCCGATGAAATGCTTTTCATCCATAAAGGAAAAGGAAAACTAAGAACCATGTTAGGGAATATTCCGTTTGAATATGGCGATTACCTTATTATTCCCCGAGGCATTATTTACCAAATAGAATTTGACACCGAAGAAAACCGACTTTTTTATGTAGAATCTCATTCTCCTTTTTATACGCCAAAACGTTATAAAAACCAATCAGGTCAGCATTTAGAGCATTCGCCATTTTGCGAACGCGATTTTATTTTGCCAAACGAGTTGGAAACACACGACGAAAAAGGTGATTTTTTAATTAAAATCAAAAAAGAAGGCATGATTCACGAAGTGGTTTACGCCACACATCCTTTTGACGTTGTGGGTTGGGACGGTTACAATTTTCCATACGGATTCTCGATTCATAATTTCGAACCTATAACGGGACGTGTTCACCAGCCGCCTCCGATACATCAAACATTTGAAACGGCTACTTTTGTCGTTTGTTCCTTCTGCCCGAGACTTTACGATTATCACCCGAAAGCAGTTCCAGCGCCATACAATCATAGCAACATAGATTCTGACGAAGTACTGTATTATGTTGATGGCGATTTCATGAGCCGTAACAATATTGAGCAGGGTCATATTACTTTACACCCAAAAGGAATTCCTCATGGTCCCGCACCGGGCGCAATGGAACGCAGTATTGGCCATAAAGAAACTCATGAATTAGCCGTTATGGTTGATACTTTCAGGCCACTTATGGTTACGGAAGAAGCAATGGGGCTTGATGACGGACAATATTACAAGTCGTGGACTGAATAATTAGTCAATGTGTCAATTAGAAAATTAGATAATGCTTTTGAAGCTATATAATACTCTTCAAGCCGCATAGAATTAGAAAATGTGCCAATTAGAAAATTAGATAATTATAAAAAATGATTTAATTTGTAGATTTAAACTTACAATAAATAATTATCTCATTATCAAATTTTCTAATTATCACATTAAAAAATGACTTTCAACGAAAAATATAAGGACAACGCTCTTTTAATAAAAACTTTCAATTTTGCCTTAAATATAATTGACTATACGAGTGAATTACAAGATCAGAAAAAATTTGTAATTGCAAATCAGTTATTAAAAAGTGGAACATCGATTGGAGCAAATTCGAAAGAATCACAAAATGCAGAAAGTAAAGCTGATTTCATTCATAAATTAAAAATTGCAATAAAAGAAGCTGACGAAACAGAATATTGGTTGTTTTTATGTGATGCACACAATGAATATCCAAATTGCAAGCGTTTGTTGAATGATCTTTCAGAAATTTTAAAAATTTTAAATAAAATAATATCAACATCAAAAATGAAATAACAATTAGATAATTTGTCAATGTGCCAATTAGAAAATTATTCTAATTAGTTCATTTCAGGAATTATCTCATTATCTCATTCTCAAATTATCTCATTATGAAAGAAGTAAAATCAGTAGAATACGGATTAGAAAAAATATTTGAAGGAGCGCAGGATTTCCTTCCGTTATTAGGAACAGATTATGTAGAATTCTATGTAGGAAATGCAAAACAATCTGCACATTATTATAAAACAGCTTTCGGATATCAGTCATTGGCTTACGCCGGATTAGAAACCGGAGTTAGGGATAAAGCATCGTATGTTTTGAAACAAGACAAAATCAGAATTGTTTTGACAACGCCTTTAAATCAGGATTCACCAATTCATGCACATCTTCAAAAACATGGCGATGGCGTAAAAGTTGCCGCTCTTTGGGTTGAAGATGCCAGAAGTGCTTATGAAGAAACCATGAAACGCGGCGCAAAATCCTTCATGGAACCAACCGTAGAATCAGATGAATTTGGAGAAGTTGTTCGTTCCGGAATTTATACTTACGGAGAAACAGTTCATATTTTTGTAGAAAGAAAAAACTATAACGGTGTTTTTCTGCCAGGTTATAAAGAGTGGAAATCAGATTATAACCCAACGCCAACCGGATTGAAATATATTGATCACATGGTTGGAAATGTCGGTTGGAATGAAATGAATACCTGGGTAAAATTCTACGAAGACGTTATGGGATTTGTAAATTTCTTATCATTTGACGATAAACAAATCAATACAGAATATTCGGCTTTGATGAGTAAAGTAATGTCAAACGGAAACGGAAGAATTAAATTTCCAATCAACGAACCAGCCGAAGGAAAGAAAAAATCTCAGATCGAAGAGTATTTAGATTTTTATGGCGGACCCGGAATTCAGCATATTGCCATTGCAACAGATGACATTATCAAAACTGTTTCTGAGCTAAAATCAAGAGGAGTCGACTTTTTATCTGCTCCGCCACACACCTACTATCAGGCAATTCCTGAAAGATTAGGCGTACATATGGATATGATGAAAGAAGATTTAAACGAAATTGAAAAATTAGCCATCATGGTCGATGCCGATGAAGATGGTTATTTATTACAAATATTTACTAAACCAGTTCAGGACAGACCAACGCTATTTTTTGAAATTATTCAAAGAATGGGAGCAAAAGGATTCGGTGCAGGGAACTTTAAAGCCCTTTTTGAATCAATTGAGCGAGAACAAGAATTGAGAGGTACATTATAAAAATGCTATATTTTTGCATTATGCAGAATAATTCTCTGTAAAACATTGATTTTAATGCAAATGTTATGTTAAACTTGCCTTTTGCTATTTCTTTTTTGAACTTTCTGTATATCTTTGCACTCGCAAATCAAGAAGGGGTGGTTTCCTTCTGAGTTGATATAAATTTCATAATTTATAGTTTTTTGGTTAGTTAATAGCATAAAAACTCAGTCATTCCTTGACTGAGTTTTTTTGTTTTGGTACATTTGGAATAGAATTTGCATTTATTTATCTTTATAATGAAATGTAAAAAATATACTATGAAAAAGTTATTGCTCATCATATTAATTCTTCCTGTACTTGCCTTCGACACTCAAAAAGAAGATGCATTTGATACTGGGGAATATTTCAAATTCAGAATTCATTACGGAATCGTAAATGCCGGCTACGCAACGCTCGAAATAAAAGACGCCACGATAAACAATAAAAAAGTTTTTCATGCAGTGGGTAAAGGCTACACAACCGGAATGTCAAAATTTTTCTTTAAAGTAGAAGATTTATACGAAAGTTATTTTGACAAGCAAACCGGAAACCCTTATCGCTATATTCGAAAAATTGATGAAGGCGGTTATACAAAAAACCAGGAAGGCATTTTTAATCAAAGTGAAAACAGGGTTCTGGTAAAAGATTACAAACGCAAAACCGAAAAAACGATTCTTCTTACTGATAATGTTCAGGATATTATTTCTTCTTTTTATTATTTAAGAAATCATCCAAGTATTGACAAACTTAAATCAGGCGACGCTATTACGATAGACATGTTTTTTGATGAGGAAATCACAAAATTTAAGTTAAAATATATAGGTCGTCAAGATATTACGACTAAATTTGGAACCGTTTCTACGATGGTATTTAAACCTCTGGTACAAACCGGAAGAGTTTTTAAAGAAAAGGAAAGCGTAACAATGTGGATAACAGATGATGACAACAAAGTTCCGATTAGAATCAAAGCAGATCTTGCTGTAGGATCACTTAAAGCAGATCTTGATGAATATAAAGGATTGAAAAATCCATTTAAAGTAAAAAAATAATGAACCTTACTGATCATTCAGAATCAATTTTAAAAGAAATTGACCTTAAATTTCAAGCCATAAATCAAAAAACTGATGTTCAGTTAGAAGGATTGCTTTGGTCAAAACCAATTACATATTGGGATTATATTCAGACTGATGCACTTTTAAATTTACAAATACAACGTACCACACTTCCTGATGAAATGGTTTTTATCATGTATCATCAGGTAAATGAATTAATCTTTAAAATGATTTTGTGGGAAATTGATCAAATTGCCGAAACACAAAACATTCAGGTTGATTTTTTTAGCGAAAGATTATCCAGAATTACCCGTTATTTTGACATGCTTACCAATTCGTTCAGTATTATGGAAAACGGAATGGAAGTAGATCAGTACATGAAATTTAGAAATACACTAACGCCTGCAAGCGGTTTTCAGAGTGCACAATATCGCTTAATTGAATTTGCTTCGACTGATGTTATCAATTTAACAGATCGCAGATACAAAGACAACTTTGATGAAAATACGGATTTAGAAACCAGCTTTGAACATTTATATTGGCAGGCTGCCGGAAAAGATTACCAAACAGGACAGAAATCATATTTACTTCAGGAATTCGAAAACAAATATAAAAATCAGTTTTTACGTCAAATTTCAGACTTTAAAAACAAAAACATTTGGCAAAAATTCACGCAGCTACCTGAAATCGACCAACAAAATCCAGAACTAATCAAAGCTATGCGTCATTACGACCATACGGTAAACATTACCTGGGTTATGCAACATTTAAATACCGCAAGAAAATACATACTAGAAAGCGGAAAAGGCAATGGCGAAGCTACCGGCGGAAGCGATTGGCAAAAATATATGCATCCAAAATACCAAAGACGCATCTTTTTTCCTAAATTGTGGACCGAAGATGAATTGTCCAATTGGGGAAATGAAACTACCGCTTAATTTCCCAAAAAAATTAAAAGTTTGAAAAAAGCATTTGTAATTATAATCGTTTTATTCTCAATATTTTCATGCAATAAAACCGATGAAAAAGTTGAAATTAAAATCACTAAGCCAAAAACTAAAAAAGTAGAATTCGGTTTTAATTACACTGACTTTAATGTTGTTCACGACACGATAGAAAAAGGCGATTCTTTTGGATCAATCATCCAAAGTCAAAATATTGGCGATAAACAAATTTACGATATTGTCGCTCAGGTAAAAGATTCTTTTGACGTTCGAACCATTCGGTACAATAAACCTTATACTATTCTTCGCTCTAAAAACAAAACCAATAATCTTCAGGTTTTTATTTATCAGCCAGATGCGTTAACCTATTATGTAGTCGATTTTAGAGACAGTATTGCAAAAGCTTATAAAAAAATAAAACCGGTTACGCTTAAGCGAAAAATTATTGGCGGCGTTTTAAAAAGTTCATTATCTGAAACTTTAGGAAACGAAAGCGTAGAAACAGCACTTGCAAGCAGAATTACCAAAGTATTTTCGTGGTCGATTGACTTTTTTAAACTTAAAAAAGGAGATCGTTACGGATTAATTTTTACCGAACGTTTTATAAACGGCAAAACTTATGATGGCGTTGAGGATCTTGAAGCTGCATTTTTTGAATATAAAGGTAAAATCGTATATGCTTTTCCGTTTGAGAAAGATACCGTTTCAGGAAAAGTTGAATATTATGACGATGAAGGAAAAACGCTGAAAAACTTTTTTCTGAAAACGCCGATTAAATTCAGCCGAATCACTTCCAGATTCACCATGAATAGATTCCATCCGGTACAACATACCTGGAAAGCACATAAAGGCACAGATTACGCGGCTCCAACCGGAACGCCAATTTCTACTACCGCTTCGGGAGTTGTTGAAGCAACCGGATATACTGCAGGAAACGGAAACTTTGTAAAAGTAAAACACAACGGAACCTATTCTACTCAATATTTGCACATGTCCAGAATTTTGGTTCGCCGCGGACAACGTGTTACTCAGGGACAAACCATTGGTTTAGTTGGCAGCACCGGATTAGCTTCCGGACCACACGTTTGTTATCGTTTCTGGAAAAACGGAGTTCAGGTTGATGCATTGAGACTTAACTTGCCAACCGGAGAATCTTTGACAGGAAATGACAAAACGCGTTTCATGAAACAAATGGAACCTTTGAAAAGGGAATTGGATAGTATTGGAAATTTATAGTATTCTTTTATTTATAAAATAGAAAAAACATGAAAAACAAACGCATTAAAGATATTCTTGATGAAACTTTTTCAGACTTAAAACTATTTTACAGAGACACTAATTTATCCGAAAACTTAATTTCAAATTATAAAATTGGACAAATAATCAAAGAAAAAGGTTTTACTGATATGAGTTATATCGGTGGCGGTTTTTCTGGTAATCTGAGATATTTGATTGCAAGTTCTGAAGCAAGAGATTTATCAAAATTTAATCCTGATTCAATAAAAAACGGACATTCTTTATTGGATGATAATTCCTTTTTTAAAGTTTTGGATATTCAGAAAAAAGAAGGCAAAACTCAAATTTTTCTTTTGAATATTCCCGGAAATTCACTTCTTCTTTTTAAAAATTCGACTTCAAACCTAGAAGAAGAAATAATAGAAAAAGCAAAGCAAAAATTTGTCACTAAAATTAATTCGGCTTTAATTCCGGAATTACAAACTGAAGATTGGAAAGAAAGAACAAAATCTCCAATTGGAATGAGTGATCTTGGCGAACTTTTTTTTGATGATTCAACCATAAAAACCGAAGAACTAAAAAGAATAGATATTAATAAGACCGAGAAAAAAATTGAAATTAATAAAAAGCCGTGGTGGAAGATTTGGTAAAACTTGTTGACAATAAAATTTCTGCTGACTTACAATTAATGAAAGAAGAAAGCAAAATAATTGATCTTAAAAAAGCAATCAATGATGGTATCGAAAGTGGAATTAACAAAAAGTTTAATCCTAAACAACACCTTGAATATTTAAAATCAAGAAAATTACAAAATAGAATTTAAGAAAAATATAATGTAATTAAAGTTTTGAATCTAAAATAAACAAATTAAAATGACCGAAAACTTTACTTCTTTCCGAAATTTCCCTACGCTAATTCAGGCTCAGGAACTCGAATCATTATTAAATAAAAACGATATTAAAACTATTTTAGCAGATAATATTCCTTCTGTTGACATTACTTTTTCAGGAAGTACATTACTGGATAAATACGAAATAAAAATCAATCCATCTGATTTTGAAAAAGCTGAAGCTATTCTTGAAAAAGAATCAGAAAATATTCTTGATGAGATTGATCCGGATTATTATTTATTAAGTTTTACAAACGAAGAGCTGTATGACGTTTTATTAAAATCTGACGAATGGAGCGTTTTTGATTATAAACTAGCACAAAAGATTTTAGCAAAAAGAGGGAAATCAATAGATTTTGAAATGCTAACTTCCTTAAAAAGTGAACGCTTAAAAATTTTAGCTAAACCAGAAGAAAACCAAAAACCCTGGATAATTGCCGGATATTTATTTTCACTTCTTGGTGGTGGAATCGGAATTTTAATTGGTTATTCTCTTTGGACTTCGAAAAAGACACTGCCCAACGGAGAAAGAATTTACTCTTATAATAATGCAGATAGAGAAAGTGGAAAAACTATATTTATTATTGGTTTAATTGTTTTTCCTGTAGCTCTTCTTATTAAAATTCTAAACCTACTTTAAATTTACAGACAAAAACGTTTTTACAATTGTTATATAAGTATCCTAAAATAAAAAGTCTTAGTAGAAATTTGATGACAATTATTTGCAAAACTTTTTCCTAAACTCAGAAGGATTCATTCCTTTGTGTTTCCTGAAAACTTTGTTTAAATGACTTTCATCTGAGAAATTAAGTTCATCTGCAATTTCATTAATCCGCATATCACTATTTAAAAGTCGGGCTTCAATTAATCTCAATTTATAATTAGAGATATATTCTTGTAGTGTTTCACCCGTTTGCTTTTTGAAATATTTTCCCAAATAATGAAGTGAAATATTAAAATGATCACTTATTTTCTCTGCTTTCAATTCTTTTGGATTAAAAATATTCTCCTGAATATAATGCAATATTTCCAATACCATTTCGCCGGTATTTTCTTTAATATTCTTGGGCAATTTTAAAGCTATATTTCTCGCTACAACAGTAATTATAGCGTTTACGATTTGCTCCGTTATTTTATGATGATAAATTTGCTGATTGGTTTCTTCGTTTATTATGCTCTCAATAAGTGTTGCCATTAAAGGTTTATCAATTTTATTTTTTAATATACATCCGGGACGATGACTCGCATTTTGAAGAATATATTCCATTCGTAAAACAGTTTCCAATTGTCCGTTTTGAGAATTTGTTTTGATGTAATATTCATTAAAACGAAGAAAAAAGAATTTGGTTGTAGTTAAAATCTCAAACGAATGAACATCCTGCGGTGTAACAAGAAACAGATTTCCTTTTTTGTAATGAAATTTATTATGGTTGATGATTTGAATTCCGGTTCCGTCAACAACATATATTAATTCAAAGAAATTGTTTTTTCGGGTTGTTTTCGGAAACCCGGTTAATTCTTTAAAATCAACTTCAAAAGGAAGGTATAAGTTTTTCGCTGTCATCTTGCTAAAATACAATTTTAGTACCAATAAGTACAATTTTACAGAAGGGCTAACATTCTAATTTTGTATCAAATAACAAACTAAAAGATACAAAATGGAAATCCTTTTAATTGGTGCAACTGGCGAAATTGGTAAAATACTAAATCCTGAATTATCCAAAAATCACGAAATTATTACTGCAGGAAGAAATAGCGGTGATTTTAGAATTGATTTATCTGATACAAATTCAATCGAAAAATTATTCAAAAAAATCAAAAACATCGATGCGTGTATTTGTGTTGCAGGAGATTGTTATACGGGAGATTTGCTTTCGCTTGACGAAGAAAAATTAAATATTGGCATTAAAAACAAATTGTTAGGACAAATAAATCTCGTTTTAATTGGTCAACATTATTTGAATAATAATGGTTCTTTTACTTTGACATCCGGAAAAATGGGCGACAAACCGGTAAAAAACAACAGCAGCAAAGCGATTGTAAACGGCGGAATCAACAGTTTTGTTCTTGCAGCTGCATTGGAACTGGAAAGAGAAATTAGAATAAATGTGGTAAGTCCGGGAAAAGTCTCAGATATTCCGGTCGATGATCTGATAAATGCATATACAAAATGTATCGAAACTTCAATCCACGGTGAAATTATTAAAGTAAACTATTAAATTGCTAAAAATGAAAAAGTTAAAAACAATACTGATTGCATTGATAATTACGAATTCGGCTTTTGCGCAAAAATCAGATAAAGAAATGCGATCTGAAATAATTGGTACATGGATTTTGGTTTCAGTTGAAAACAGTACTTCTGATGGAACGAAAACTTTTCCGTACGGAACAAATCCGAAAGGCATATTATTTTTTGATGAAAAAGGAAATTATAGCATTCAGATTTATAAAAACGAAAGGCTTAAAGTCAGCTCCGGCGATAAAAACAAATGTACTGCTGAAGAAAGCGCTTCGATTATTCAGGGAAGTAATTCACATTTTGGAAAATATGAAATTGACGAAATCAACAAAACAATTACTTTTAAAATAAAAACCGCATCGTTTACAAATTGGGAAAACACTGAACAAAAACGATCTTACATATACAATAAAGATCATGAAATGGAATATGTTGTAACAAATACTACTCAGGGCGGTGAATCTGTTACGGCAAAAGTAATCTGGAAAAAATTATAAGGTGAAATACCCTAAAACAAAAAACGTTTTCGCAACTAATTGTTATATAATTGTCAAGCATTAAACTATTAAAAGTAATTTCAGTATTTTTGTGTTTTTATAACCAAATTTTCAATTTAAACAAAAAATGGCTTTAAACACAACAAACCCAACCGGGACTGAAGCGTGGAAAAATCTGCAAAATCACTATAACGCAATTCACGAAACTACGATACAAGAATTGTTTCAACAAGATAATGCTCGTGTTGAAAAATTCAATTTGCAATGGAATGACTTTTTAGTTGACTATTCTAAAAATAATATTACCCAGGAAACAATTGTTCTTTTATTAGAATTGGCAAATTCTATTGGATTAAAAGAGGCAATTGCTCAATATTTTGGTGGAGAAATCATTAACCAAACTGAAAACAGGGCTGTTTTGCATACCGCTTTGCGTGCTCCGGAATCGGCTGTTATAAAAGTTGATGGAGAAAATGTGATTCCGGAAGTTTATGAAGTAAAAAATAAAATCAAAAAATTCAGTCACGAAGTTATTTCCGGAGAAAGAAAAGGTTTTACCGGAAAAGCTTTTACTGATGTTGTAAATATTGGAATTGGAGGTTCTGATCTTGGACCTGTCATGGCTGTTGAAGCTTTGCAATTTTACAAAAATCAATTGAACTTACATTTTGTTTCAAATGTTGATGGTGATCACGTTAACGAAGTAATTAAAAAATTAAATCCTGAAACGACTTTATTTTTAATTGTTTCTAAAACTTTTACAACTCAGGAAACGCTGTCAAATTCTGAAACTATAAAAGAATGGTTTTTGAAATCGGCTTCTCAGGAAGATATTGCCAAACATTTTGTGGCGGTTTCGACAAATATTCAAAAAGTAACAGAATTTGGAATTAACCCGGACAATGTTTTCCCAATGTGGGACTGGGTTGGTGGAAGATTTTCTCTTTGGAGCGCTGTTGGTTTAAGTATTTCTTTAGCAATTGGTTTTGATAATTATAATGAATTATTAAAAGGCGCGAATGAAATGGACGAACATTTTAAATCGGCAGAATTTGACGAAAATATCCCTGTAATTCTGGCTTTGTTAAGCGTTTGGTACAATAATTTCTTTGGTGCCGAAAGTGAAGCTTTGATTCCGTACACACAATATTTATCTAAACTAGCTCCTTATTTGCAACAGGCAACTATGGAAAGTAACGGTAAAAGTGTTGGTCGTGACGGAAAACCGGTAAACTACCAAACAGGAACTATTATCTGGGGAGAACCCGGAACGAATTCGCAACATGCCTTTTTTCAATTGATTCATCAGGGAACAAAATTAATTCCGACTGATTTCATTGGGTTTGTAAAACCTTTATATGGAAATGAGGATCATCACGATAAATTGATGTCGAACTTTTTTGCACAAACAGAAGCGTTGTTAAACGGAAAAACAGCTGCGCAAGTTCAGGCTGAATTTGACAAACAAGGACTTTCTGCAGAAAAAGCGTCTTACTTATTGCCTTTTAAAGTTTTTACAGGAAACAAGCCAACTAATACCATTTTGATTCAAAAATTGACTCCAAAAAGTCTGGGTTCATTGATCGCCTTATATGAGCATAAGATTTTTGTTCAGGGCGTGATCTGGAACATTTTTAGTTTTGATCAATGGGGAGTAGAATTAGGGAAACAATTGGCCAATTCTATTTTGGATGAAATTAATACACAAACGGTGAAAAATCACGATAGTTCAACTTCATTTTTATTAAATCACTTTTTGAAGAACAAATAGAACTTCTGCTAATAATCGATAATAAGCTGAAACGCCTTAATTTAACTTAAATTAAGGCGTTTTTTCGTATAAAGAGGTCATAAAAGACACCTAAATCATTGATTCTTGCAAGTTTACCGCTACAACATTGTGCAAATTATTACGATTTTAACAAAAAAGCAGTGCTGAAATTCAAAAAATCATTATTTTATTTAACAAAAAAAAGAAAAATCATTTTAATGCTCAAGACATTAAATAAAAGTTATTTTTCTTAACATTTTGATAACATTATCTGATTTAAATGTTATAATTTTGCCAAAAACAATAAACTAAATAACAAATGAAGACAATGAAAAATTGGTTACTCACTGGACTATTGTTCATGATAGTTTCAACCGCATTTTCTCAAGGAAAAATTACTGGTACTATTACCGACGGCACTGGTTCTTTGCCGGGAGCAAACGTTGCGATCAAAGGATCCTCGGCTGCTACTTCTACAGATTTTGATGGTAAATTTACTATCGATGCTTCAACAAGCACAGGAGAAATCGTTATTTCTTACCTTGGTTATCAAAGCCAGACTGTAAAATTTACAGCAAATGGCGGAACTACAAATTTAGGAACAATCGTTCTTGCTTCTAATTCTAATGAATTGAGCGAAATTGTAGTTAAAAGTGGTGTTGTAGATATCGCAAAAGACAGAAAAACTCCTGTTGCTGTTTCTACTATTAAGGCTGCTGAAATTCAAGAGAAACTAGGTTCTCAGGAATTTCCGGAAATCTTAAAAAGCACTCCATCTGTTTACGCTTCAAAAGCTGGTGGTGGATTTGGAGATTCAAGAATCGCTATTCGTGGTTTTGATCAAAAAAACATCGCTGTTATGATCAACGGTGTGCCAATTAATGACATGGAAAACAGTGCTGTTTTCTGGAGTAACTGGGCTGGTTTATCTGATGTAACTTCTGCTATGCAGGTACAAAGAGGTCTTGGAGCTTCTAAATTGGCTATTTCTTCTGTTGGAGGAACTATCAATATCGTTACAAAAACTTCTGACATGAAAGAAGGTGGATCTATTTCATCTAGCTTTGGTAACGACAACTACCTTAAAGCTCAAGCTTCTTACAACACCGGAGTTATGAAAAACGGACTTTCTGCTTCTGTTTTATTCAGCAGAACTGAAGGTAACGGATATGTTGACGGAACTCAATTTGAAGGATACAACTATTTTATTGCTTTAGGATATAAAATCAATGACAAACATAGTTTACAATTTACTTTCACAGGAGCACCTCAATGGCACGACCAAAGATCAACTTCTCCTCTTTTAAGTGATTTCTTAAAATACGGAAGTGACGGTAAAACTCCAAACATTAAATACAACTCTGATTGGGGATACAAAAACGGTGAAGAATATAATTTGAAAACAAATTATTACCACAAACCGGTTATGTCTCTTAACTGGGATTACGATATCAACTCAACTACAAAATTATCTACAGTAGCTTACGCTTCTTGGGGTCGTGGAGGAGGAACTACTACAAATGGTGGTATCAAAGGTAACAACGCTTACTCTACAAACAATACATTAAGAAATCCTGACGGATTAATTAACTTTGACTTAATTCAAAACTGGAACTCTGGACAACCAACAGGAACTACTCTAGGACAAAGAACAGCTACTAACGGACAATTTACAAATAGTTCTGATACAGGTAGTAACAGAATAAACAATGCTACTGTTATCAACAGCACATCAGGTATTTCTGAAATTGCTTCTGTTAACTCACACAACTGGTATGGTACTGTTATTAATTTAGACAAAAAACTTTCTGATAATTTCACTTTAGACTTTGGTGTTGAAGGCAGAATGTACAAAGGTATCCACTACCAAAACTTAATTGATTTGTTTGGCGCTACTAACTATAGAGATGCTACAAACGTAAACAGTGTACCAAACCCTGCTTACTTTACAACTACTTATGCTCCAAGACCAAGCGGAAATCCATTCGTAAGTACTGACTACCAAGAAAGGGTTAACTACTGGAATGATAGTGAAGTAAACTATTATGGTGCATTTACTCAATTAGAGTATACAACTGGTAACTTAACAGCTTTCCTTCAAGGTGCAGTTTCTCAACAAGGTTATAAAAGAATTGACCACTTCAAATATTTAGCTTCTACCCCACTTGCAGAAACTGATTTCAAAAACATTTCTGGTGGAGATATTAAAGTTGGAGCAAATTACAACATCAATGAGCACCATAATGTATTTGTAAATGGTGGTATGTATTCAAAACAACCATTTTTCAATGCAGTTTATCCTAATAATGCTTCTATTATTAACGATAACCTAGTAAACGAAAAAATTAAAGCAATTGAAGTAGGGTATGGTTTCCGTTCTGGAATTTTCAATGCAAACTTAAACGGATACTACACAACTTGGAATGACAGATTTACAACTGGAACTGATTCTGATGCAGCTGGAAATCCTGGCGGATATTACACTTTCTCAGGTGTAAACGAAACACATACAGGTGTTGAGTTAGACGTAACTGCAAGATTACTTGACAAATTGAAATTAAACGGTATGATCTCTGTTGGAGATTGGAAATATGATGGTAACGCAACAAGTAACCGTTTTGACGCTTCCAACAATCCAGTAGCTGGTGGAACTGCACAAACACTTTACCTAGACGGAGTAAAAGTTGGAAACAATGCTCAAACTACAATGGCATTAGGAGCAGCTTATGAAATCTTCAATCATTTAAATGTTGATGCAAACCTTAACTACGCTGAAAAATTATATGGTAACATTAGCCCGGTTAACTTCGGAAGTGCTACTAACAAAGGAGCATTAGAATTACCTGGTTATGCTACTACAGATGCTGGTATTTCATACAAATGGGTATTAAGTGATAAATTAGGTGCATTAAACTTCAGATTGAACGTAAACAACGTTTTTGATAAAGTATTCATCAATGAGTCTTTCACAAATATTTTTGCAAGTGATAACGTAAGTTCAACTAATCCTGCTTTAGGAACTTATGCTTCAACTGGACAACTTTATAATGGAATTGCTACTGCAAACAAAGTATACTTTGGTTTTGGTAGAACTTGGAACTTTACATTACGTTATGATTTCTAATATTTAGAATCTAAATAAATATCAAAAACGGCATTGACTTTTAGTCTGATGCCGTTTTTTTTATACCGTTTTTTGTTATATTTGTTTTAAACAAAAAAATAATTTATGTATAATTTTCTACAAAAATTCCACTCTGGCTGGGCTTATTTAGCTTTGTTGCTTTTATTAATCGCTGTCGTAAATTCAATTATCGGATTAACGTCAAAGAAAGATTTTACAGCCAAAGACCGCAAAATTGCCTTATTTGGTTTAATTGGAACTCATGTTCAATTATTGATTGGTTTAATTCTTTATTTTGTGTCTCCGCTAGGAAAAGCTGCTTTTGGACAAATGTCTAATGCAGAACTTAGATTGACTTCATTAGAACACCCTCTGGTTAATATTATTGCTATCATTTTGATCACTATCGGCTGGTCTAAACATAAAAAACTAATCAATAGCGAAGCTAAATTTAAAACTTTTGCTATTTTTTACGGATTAGGATTATTACTTATTTTAAGTAGAATTCCGTGGAATCTCTGGTTCTAGAAGAAACCAATTAAAGCCCTTTAAAACAGGGCTTTTTTTATCTCGGCATATTATTTGTACAAACTCCCCCAAGTCTGAAAAAAAATAACCTATGAGAAATAAAAAACTTATTATACTCTCGTTACTTACCATAACTTTTTTAAGCGGTTTTACTTATGTGATGAGTCAAACCAAACCTACAGATCCTAAAATAGTTCAGGACACTTCAAAAACGCTAAAACCTACAATAGCCGAACTTGAAAAGGATTCTGTTTTTAGCGATAAGGGGCTAAAATTAAAACCATACAAAAAAACGGCACATGCATCCTACTACGCTGACCGATTTAATGGTAAAAAAACTGCTGACGGAAGCCGATTCAGTAATAGCAAATACACTGCTGCTCACAAAAAACTTCCATTTGGCACAAAAATTAAAGTGACAAATGAAGCCAACGGAAAATTTGTAATCGTTAAAGTTACGGACCGTGGCCCTTTTGTAAAAACAAGAGAACTCGATTTATCAAAAAGAGCTTTTATGGATATTGCCGTAAATAAAGGAAGCGGCGCTATGAAAGTTACAATTGAAACTATAGTAGAATAAAAAAATCCCGTCTTGAAATTTGCTAAGACGGGATTTTTTTTTCTTTTAAATAAACTTTTTAAGTCCCATTATGATTCCGGTATGAATGCCTTCGTGATAACTAACGAAATCAAATGCGCTTTCGACATTTTTAAGTTCAAATCCCAAACTTGTCGTGTATTCATGATAGGTTTTAAAAACCTGATTGTTATAATCGCTTTCTGTTTGTTGTAATGTTTTGAAAAGTAAATCCTTAATTTCATCTACTTCTTCTTGTGAAACATCAGCTTCCGGTTTTGTTCCTTTTGAATATTTTGCAACAAATTCATCTGAAACCAACATAGGCAAACCTGATAATTTATAAACCAGAACTTGTTGTGAAGCTACACAATGCGCGACATTCCAAATTAAATTATTTTTAAATCCTTGTGGAATTTTGTTCAACTGTTCTAATGAATGATTGTCTAAAATTTTCAAAAGAATTTCTCTAATCGTTTTCTGTACGTCAAAAACTGAACTCATAGTTATATTTTTTTTCTAAAAATAATCATTTTTAAGTTTCAAATGAATTTTCTTTGTACTCAAATAAATTCAATATCATGAATAAAATATACTACCTGGCATCATGCGATACATGTCGAAAAATCATTAAAAGCTTACCAAAAGACAATAATTTGGTTTTCCACGATATCAAACAAAACCCGCTTACTGAAGCAGAATTGGAAGAAATGCACAAGCTTGCAGGAAGCTATGAAGCGTTGTTTAGTAAAAAAGCGCAATTATATAAATCAATGGATTTAAAAAACAAAGCACTAACGGAAGCTGATTATAAAAAATACATATTAGAACATTATACTTTTATAAGTCGTCCGGTTTTTATTATTGATGAGAAAATCTACATTGGCAATACCCAGCCTGTGACATTGCAGGTCATGAAAGCTTTAGAGAAATAATACCCTAAGCGCTAATGAATTTGGGTTTGCGTTAGGGATTACTTCACTATAATTTTATTTTATTTTAGTGTTCAGTGAACTTCGTTTGAAGCGGAAATCCTTTTTTGAGCTTTTTTCTGCTCAAAAAAAGATTGGGAGCGAATAGCCCGATCCGCCGCGGTGGAAACGTCCAAATTAAAATTTTAGTTTTTAAAAAAGTTAGCCACAAATTGCACAAATTTTCACAAATTTTATTTTTTTTAATTTGAATTCTGAAAATCTTTTCGAAGTTAGCTTGCAAATAATTCGTGCTAATTTGTGTAATTCGTGGCAAAAAAGCTTTAAGTTATTCCGCACAAAACAGATTAGCGATTTAAAACCCAAGACTGCAAAGTTTTATTTATCTTTGCGCCTTTATACTCAATTATATGATACAATCTATGACAGGGTTTGGCAAAGCTTCTTTGCAATTGCCTACAAAAAAAATTACCGTTGAAGTAAAATCCTTAAATAGTAAAGGTTTAGATCTAAACGTAAGAATGCCGTCGCTTTATCGCGAAATGGAATTAGGTTTAAGAACCCAAATCTCTACAAAACTGGAAAGAGGAAAGATTGATTTCGGGATTTATATCGAAAGTACATCTGAACAAACTTCGACTAAAGTAAATGTTCCTGTTGTCAAAAATTATATCGCTCAGTTAAGAGAAGTATATCCTGCTGCAGATGAAACGGAATTGATGAAAATGGCCGTTCGTATGCCGGATACATTAAAAACAGAACGTGAGGAAATCGACGAAAATGATTGGGACCAAATTCAGGTTATCATTGAAGAAGCGCTGCAAAACATCCTGACTTTTAGAAAAGACGAAGGTGAATCGCTTGAAAAGGAATTCAACTTAAGAATTGGAAATATTCGTCAATACATGAATGACGCTTTGGCGCTTGATCCGGAACGCGTTCAGGCTATTAAAGATCGTTTGCAAACTGCAATTTCTGAATTGAAAGTAAATGTTGATGAAAATCGTTTCGAACAAGAATTGATTTATTATTTAGAAAAACTCGATATTACCGAAGAAAAAGTTCGTTTAACCAATCACTTGGATTATTTCTTAGAAACAATTCAAGGAACGGAAGCCAATGGTCGTAAATTAGGTTTTATTACTCAGGAAATGGGTCGTGAAATCAATACTATGGGTTCAAAATCAAATCATGCTCAAATGCAGAAATTGGTGGTGATGATGAAAGATGAATTGGAGAAGATTAAAGAACAGGTTTTGAATGTGTTGTAAAAAAGCAATACGCTTTAAGCTATAAGCTATAAGCAAAAAACACAGCAAATTAAAGCTTAAAGCGTACTGCTTAAAGCTTAAAGCATAAATAAAAGCATAAAGCTTAAAGCCTAAAGCATATATTAATGAATAAAGGAAAATTAATTGTTTTTTCAGCACCGTCTGGATCAGGAAAAACAACTATAGTAAAACATTTACTTGGGAAAGAGGATTTAAATTTAGAATTTTCAATCTCAGCGGCTTCACGCGACCCACGCGGAGAAGAAGAACACGGAAAAGATTATTATTTTATTTCGCTGGAAGAATTCAAAAAACACATTAAAGCCGAAAACTTCCTGGAATGGGAAGAAGTGTACCGCGATAACTTTTACGGTACTTTGAAAGCCGAAATTGAACGTATTTGGGCTTTGGGCAAAAACGTAATTTTTGATATTGACGTTGCCGGCGGATTGCGTATCAAACATAAATTTCCGGAACAAACTCTGGCTGTTTTTGTAAAACCTCCAAGTGTAGATGAATTAAAACGCCGATTAAAAGAGCGCTCTACAGAAAGTGACGACAAAATCAACATGCGTATTGCAAAAGCTTCGGTTGAATTAGCAACTGCACCTCAATTTGATACGATCATAAAAAATTACGATTTAGATACTGCAAAAGAAGAAGCTTATCAATTGGTAAAAGACTTTGTTAATAAAGACTAGAAACTTCACAAGACCAATACTATTTTACAAAAACAGCCGTTAGCTTTGATGTAAACAGCTATTAATATTTGTATTATGATTAATTTATTTGAAGTAAAAAGAAACGAGAATTACATGAATATTATTATCCTTGTAATTAGATTATCAATTGCAATTTTAATGATTTCTCACGGTTTACCTAAGTTAAATACGCTTTTGGCAGGTGGTGATATTCAGTTTCCGGATCCTATTGGAGTGGGAAAAACAGCATCTTTAAGTTTAGCAGTATTTGCAGAAATAATATGTTCGTTTTTTATTTTTATTGGTTTAGCAACACGATTGGCTGCGATTCCATTAATAATTACCATGCTAATTGCGGTGTTTGTTGTTCATGGAGCTGACGCAATAGATGTTAAAGAAATGGGAATATTATATCTGTTATTTTATATACTTTTACTTGTAACCGGAAGCGGTAAATTTTCTGTTGATTATTTGATTTCTAAAAAAAATCGCTATCAAGCTTTTTAATATTACAGCATAACTTTTTATGAAAATAGGCCTTTATTTCGGAACATACAATCCCATTCATGTTGGTCATTTAATTATTGCCAATCACATGGCTGAGTTCGCCGATTTAGACCAAATTTGGATGGTTGTTACACCACATAATCCGTTAAAAAAGAAAGCAACTTTATTAGATGATCATCAGCGTTTGCAAATGGTTTTTCTGGCCACAGAAGATTATCCAAAAATTAAACCTTCGGATATTGAATTTAAATTACCTCAGCCTAATTATACCGTAAATACTTTGGTTCATCTGCATGAAAAGTACCCAACTCATGAGTTTTCATTAATTATGGGCGAAGACAATCTAAAAACGCTTCATAAATGGAAAAACTACGAAGTGATTTTAGATCATTATGATATTTATGTTTATCCAAGAATCTCCGATGAGCCTGAAAATATCGAATTAAAATCGCATCCAAAAGTGTATGTTATTGATGCGCCAATTGTAGAGATTTCTTCGACTTTTATAAGAAACAGCATTAAAGAAGGAAAAAATATTCAACCGCTTTTACCTCCAAAAGTTTGGGAGTATATTGATCACAATAATTTTTATAAGAAGTAAAAATTCATTTACGATCACAATTACACACAATCTTGTCATTGCGAGGAACGAAGCAATCTCACGATCAAAAAGATACAAAGTTTATCCAGCAAGTGAGATTGCTTCGTTCGCAAAGACCTGCTTTCGAAGATTTCTTTTTCAAAGATTATAAAATAAAAAAAGCCTGAATTTTAAAATTCAGGCTTTCGTTTTTACATCAAATGAAGTTAATAATTGAATTTTTATTATGCTTCAACATTAACCGCGCTTTTTACTCTTGCTCTAATATCACTCAAAGACTGATCTACTAAAAGTTTTCCATCTCTGAAAATTTCTTTCAATTCCCCTTGTTTTTCTTCTTCCCATGAAACATTATCCGTTAAATGATATACGCCATCAACTAAATCAATTTTCATTAATCCTTTAGCTGATTTTTTAGTTCCGTCATCTGTAATTGGATCTTTGAAGATGGCCCTTCCTTCTCCGTCAACTTCACCGTAAGTTGCTTTCATCGCAAAACCAAAAGTATCACGTGTATTGTATTGATACGTAAAAGATCCTATTCCTAAAACAACATTTGTAGATGCAAATCCTTTTGCTTTTAATCTTTCGCATATTTGGATAGACCTTGCCACCGTAATACTATCACCGTAAATGGCTCCAATTTGAGGCACAAGCTCTTTATATCCTTTTGCATTCACAGCACCTCCAAAAACACCCCAAAGCAGCTCAATTACACCTTTCTTTTCCTGTTCTGTTTTTCCGTTTGGATTTCCGCAGATAATATCAACCGGATCTCCACTATCTGGACGAATAACTACTTTACCTTCTCTTGCAATAATATCTTCTTTTAGGCGCGGTAAATAATCGGTTAAAACTTTCCATAAATCCCAGGTATCAGAAACAATAGAAACAATTCCTTTTGGATAAACTTCTGTAATTAGTCTTTTAAAAGTTTCACATTCACCTTCAGTAGTTCCCATACACATTACAGAATGTTCTGTTGCTGCAACTGAACCTGCAATTAGCTCTTTATCTGAATTAGCATTGTAATAATCTTCTAAGAAGTCAATTACCGGAATCGTATCTGATCCTGTAAAACTCAATAAATGTCCAGCTGCAGAAGTTATCGCCGCTTCGATTCCGCCCATTCCTCTCATGGAGAAATCGTGCGCCTGCCAATCTACAAATTCAGGTACAGATGAAGTTTCATCGGCATATTTGTCTAATACTTTTCTGTATTCTTTTGCGATTGTAGCCGAGTTACAAGGAAGCCAAATTACGGCAGAAAGTAAGGTTTCGAAATAATTCGTCAGCCAGAAAAATTCCGGAATCGTATTATACATCGTAAACATTGGTACTCTCAAAGGCACGCTTGCTCCTTCCGGCAAAGCTTTAAAAACCATTGGAATATATCCTAAATCATGCAGATCCTCAATATGTTTCGTTCCGACTTGGTTTTCACCCAAATAATTATTGATTCGGCGAGAATATTTTTTCACTACTTCTTCTTTTGGCTGTTTGAAAAAATCAGCATCAAAATCATGAATAATATATTTTTTAATAAAATACTGCAATCCGAAAAATACAACTTCATCGAGACCTTCAATTCTGGATTTTCTTGGTGTCCAGTTAGAATATACTAATGTGGTTTTGTCTGGGTATTGTCTTCTGTGGTCAACTTTGTAACCGTCTGTTAATAGTAATGGGTTCATATACTTGTTATTTTAGTAAATTTAGGATTAACTCTTCTAGTGTTTTAAATTGTTCTATCGAATATTTGTCGCACACAATATCGACATTGCCTTTGCGCCAAAAATTTTCTTCAACAACGACTTTCATTTTATTGGATTGAGCAAAAAGTCCAAACTCAAGTAATGATATTGGCGACATTGTATTTCCTGCAAAATACATAATAATGATATCTGCTTTTTCTAATGCATTCAGCTCCCAATCAACTTGCTTTTTAAAATTTTCATTTTCGATCGTTTGTGACCAGCTGGCATCCCATTCATTTCTTCTGGGATTAAAAATGATAAATTTATCTTCTAATAATTCCTCACACTTTTTTTGCCAATTTATCGCTTTGTCCATCTCGATAGAACCAGCTAAAAATATGGTTTTCGAATCACTTTGCAAAGGAATATCTTCAGGGGCTTTATAAACTTTTTTCATTTTATGGGAACTTTATATATTTCGCCGGAACCTCATCTGTCAGCCAAACATTATTTTCAGACAAATAAAATTTAAAACCGTCTTTAAACATTTCTCCACTTTTGATTGTTAGAATTTGAGGAACTCCTCTCCTGCTTCCAACTTTTATTGCCGTTTCTCTATCTTTGGAAAGATGCACATGTTGGCGACTCATTTTTTGAAGTCCTTCTTTTTTAATGTTTTCCAAAAATTTCTCAACCGTTCCGTGGTATAAAAACTCAGAAGGTTCTGTTTCATTCAGGTTTAATTCAACCGAAATCGAATGTCCCTGACTTGCTCTGATTTTCGTTTTGTCTTCATTAAAAGCAAAACGTTTTTTATCATTACTTTCTACGACATAATCCAGAAGTTCAGCAGTCATTTGATTTTGACTTCCTTTCTTATTGCATTTTTCAATTAATTCCTTAACATCTGCCCAACCGTTTTCGTCTAATTTTAAATCGATGGTTTCCGGTGAATGTCTAAGAACCAAACTTAGAAACTTGCTTACGCTTTTTGCTAATTTTTCATTCATGATTTCCAGAGATTTTTAGTTTCTTATTCAGCTCTTCATCCTTAAAAAGAAAAGGTCTTTCTGCAGGAATTATCAGTTTTTCTAATTCTTTATTCTGAACAAATTTGTATTGTTTTTTTACGAATTCAGAAATATCTTCGATCAGTATGATGTCATCTTTTGCAAAAGACTTTATAAAATCATCTCTTAAACCAATCTGAATCGCTCTTCGTTCTAACTTATTCCCGTAAGGATCGTGATCGGGATCCCATTGCAATCTTACAGACGATGTCTTTACTTGTTCTTGCCATTCTTCTCGACTTATTCCGAGCGAATCATTATAAGAAGAATAAACCGCATTTTGCAAATATGTATTGAATGCTGAAATTTTAAGGTGAATTGCCAATACAACTTCTTGTCCTTCTTTAGTTCCCCAACCGTTTCTATACATCATCCACAGAAAATTTGGTTTGATCCACGTCATTCTGTCCAGACTAAATGCTCCACCAAAATATTGATTTTTTGCAGCAAATTCGCCGATTTCTTTTCGATATGATTGATACACTATTATTTCTTCCTCGTCATATTGAGCCATAATGTGATAGCCTGATTTTGGCCATTCTACAATTTGCTCATCGTATTTTTTTAATTCTATTTTCATTTTGTATTGTACACAATATCTTCATTGTGTTATTTTTAATTTTAAACAGTTTGATTTATCTAAAAATCATAAACTGTTACTTCTATATTATTTTTAGAAAGTGTTTTGAGAATGATCGGTTCTATCATCTCCCACTTTCCGCCTGCTAAACCACAGCCAATTCTTGGCATATGAATACTCGTTTTGTTTTCGTTTGCAAAAAGACCTACTTCTTTCAAACCTTCTTCAATAGCATCATATCGTATTGGAGCATTTCCGCTTTCATCTTTATTGATTTTATGCTGACCAATTAAATTTGCTACCCAAAGATCTTCTTCTACCTGAACAAACTGAACTTTACCCAATTCAAAATCATTTTTTGATTTAAACCATTCTCTATATTGGTTTCCGGTTTTTTCCATCTTTTTGAAATCGCCATAACAAATCCTTTTCCCCAACCCCCAATATCATTACAAATATGCACAATGATTTTATTTTCTTCTGATTGAGGAGCTGTCGCATCTCCTTTTGTATATTGAATATCTTTCATCTCTTTTATTATTTCAACTTTGATGACAATCGTTCGCACAAATCATCAATATCATTTTTCCTTGCCAATGCAGTAATCCATTTTTGAGGAATATTTTCGATTCCGTAATAAATTCCTGCCAAACCTCCCGTAATCGCTGCAGTTGTATCGGTATCTCCTCTTAAATTCACTGCTTTTAAAACAGTTTCTTCATAAGTATTCCAATTCAAAAAACACCATAAACTAGCTTGTAAACTATCTAATACATATCCTGACGAGTGAATATTTTTTTCTGGATATTCAGCAATGTTATTTTTTAAAACCCTATCAAACAATTGAATTTCAATCGGATTAAATTTCTTATCACTCAAAAAATCAGAAACAATCTTTTGCATATTCTTATAAGCCTCTACTTTATCGATGTTATTTAAAATTTCTAAGCAATAAACAACATAGATAAAACAAGCAAAGACTGATCTAAAATGAGCGTGAGTAATAGAGGAAACTTCTTTTACTTTTTTGTAAATAACTTCAATATCCTTTTCTTTTTGCAGATAGAAAACTAAAGGTAAAATTCTCATCAAAGAACCATTTCCGTTGTCTTCTTCATAAAAACCTCCACATAAATAAGGCTCATATCCTTTTGCTATATTTTGAATTGCATGTCTTGTCGCTATTCCAATATCAAAAACTTGTCCATGTGGCGTCCATAATTCTGTGCTATACCATTTTACAAAGTTTCTGGCTATATCCCTTAAATTATAACCACTGCTCAAACTTTCGGCTAAACAAAACGCTAAAGAACTATCATCGCTCCAGGTTCCCGCAGGTTGATGATGAGTACCAAAACCAATCATATCGACAACAGGATTTTCCTTGAGATAAACTCTTGATTCAAACTCGACCGGAACTCCTAAAGCGTCACCAACCGCCAAACCAAATAATCCTGATTTAATTTTGTTTTCCATAATCTAATTTATCTCAATTTCATCCCTAACTTCCATCAAAGCAAAACCCAAAATATTCAAGCCTTTCCATTTCTCCGGATTCAGAATATCTTTATGATCACTTGCCATTCCAATTCCCCAAATGGGGTCAACCGGACTTGCTTCTACTAAAACTCTTTCTTTTGTATTTAATAAAAATGTCTTCAAAGCTTTATTCTGATTGAATTTATGATAATTGCCTTGTTTTACGATTTCGTATCGATTCGCTAACCAAAGTTTATCATCATAATTTTTGACTTCACGCCCTAACTTTTTAGCTTCAGCAGGAGAATCAGCTTTAATTATTTTTTCTAAAACTTCATTGTCGTTGAATAATTCGGCTTTTTTGGCCATCATCCAATGTTCAGCGGTTTTGTAAATCACTTTATCGACTTTAAAAGAACTCAGCCACCATTGACTGAAACAGGTTTTAGAAATACTTCCGTGTTTATTTGGTTGATGTCCCCAGAAAAATAAAAATTTACTTTCCGTAGTTATATTTTCTATATTGTATTTCATTTTTTTCTTTATTGAAACAATGAAGTTATCTGTTTAAAACCTTTAGAATCGGGTGAAAATGATCCATAGATTTCTTTAAACTCTGTTGTTATTTTTTCAAATTCATAATCCACTTCAATCTGATCCATACAGGTTACAACCAAATTTCTTTTTGCATTAAAACTATAAGCTGCATCTAACTTTAAACTATAATTTAAAAGCTCATAATCTAAATCGCCGGTTCGAAATTCTCTCTGAAAATCATTATAAACACAGGTTTCTTCTTCGTTATTTTTTAATTTTAATTCTCTTTCATTTGCCATCCAGCCACTTCCATGTCGGGTTAAATAACTTCTCGTAACATAATACATCTCAACATCATCTATTTTTAATTTCTGGCAAATTTCAATTGCATTTTTTGAAGTTGTATTCGCATACGTTACATTCGGAAAAACACCGTGATCCATGTCGAGAAGAATTCCCTGGCTTCCTTCAAAAATCAGATTCTCGTAGTTTTCTAAAAAACTGTAATCGCTAATGTTCCATTTTATTTTGTCAATGATTTCCAGATAATGATCTACTTCTGCATCAATTTCACTTTCATTTAAAAAACCGTAGTAATAAGCGATTTTTTCCAGTTTCTCCAAAAGCATTTGTCTTGGCGCAATGAAATCTATGGCGTACAATTTATACTGACCTTCGTTACGTTTCATTGTGGCTCCAACACCTTTTCCGCAAGTTCCGTGATCCAGATTTCTAACGTTGTTTCGGTTTTGCCAAACATCAAACGGCGTTGTTATTTTGGCTAAAGGATGAATATGAAGTTCAACATTGCCGCCTTTTTCTTCGAGTTCTTCTTTTTCATTGAATAAAAAAACGGGATGAATCGTGCAATGTTCGCTATAATAAGAAGGCAAACCGCGAAGTGCTCCGCTGGCAAAACTCGAATGAACGTGTTTTTTATCACCAATCATTACGGTATGTGCCGCTTGCTGTCCTCCTGAAAACCGAATAACTATAGATTCAGGATTTTGTTTCGCCAGAAAATCTGTTGTAATTCCTTTTCCTTCATCACCAAATCCTAAACCTATAACTATTTGAGCTGTTTTCATTTTGTCTAATTGTTTTGTGGTTAATTCTTAAATACATAGAATAATAGACTTTAGAAATTTAAAAAGGCGTTTCATTTGTTTAAATTCGTTCCGATCCTGTAATCGTTTGCGACTTAGTTAGACGTTGTTTTTATTATGTTCTAGGATTTTCTTTTTATGCGGAAGTTCATATTCGACAAGCTCAAGCGTTATTGGATTCAAATCAATTCTATAAAAATCTGGTAAATGTCCTTTATCGCAAAATAATTTAACGATACTTTCAATATCGTCAAAAGATGATTTAACACCAAATACAACCTTAGTTATTGATTGTATATTAAATACTGCGTCTGCATTTTTGTTGTTGTTAACTATGGTGAATTTATCTTTATCAAAAACTTCAGAATGAAGAACTAATCTAATTTCATCTTCATATTCCCAAATGTTCGATTTGTAAGTAGCCATATATAATGGTAGATGTTCACTTTCCATTGTCCAATTTTGGCGCTCGACAAATAAATCTTCACAATATTTTACAGATATAGGTAGAATATCGTTTTCCTTGTAATTTCCTTGGTTAACATCTGGAAAAATTATTTCAAAGCAAACACCTTTATGGGAATTTGCATAATGTGACCACATTAATTGTGATTTTTTATTTAAATAATTAGATGAGAAACATGTAATGTAAATTTTACTGCAAATTTTTTTAAAAGCCTCATCAGCGATAATTTTAATCATCGAAATATTGCTTTTATCTTCCTTTACTAAATTTGCCCAATCAATTGGTACTAAATAAGGATTAGATTCAAAAGGATCATTAAAACTATCACCTCGAGTAAATCTTAAAGTTTCATTTTCTACAATTAGTTTTAAAGACTCTATTGACAAAAATTTATAAGCTGGTCCAGAGTAAAAAGGTATTTTCATTTGATTTGTTTTAAAATAAAGCCTAATACATAGCTGTGTGTATGTTAAAAAAACTAAAGCATTTCAATATTATCTAATCCGTCAAGCGGTATCGTTCCTAAACCTGACCCTGAACTTTTATGTGTATCGCAAATGATTTTCTTGATTACATTCGGGATTTCTCTGTGATCTTCGATAGACAAACAATTTTGTCCCAATAATTCTCTCCATGCCACATTTGCTCTTACCGCCTGATCAGAATGTAATACGCTGATATGATACACTTCGTAACTTTTTTGTGCTTCTTTTAATAATTCAAGAGATGTATAGGTTTGTTGTCCTGAACCCATAATTTCTTTTATGGCAGATGCTGGAAGCGTTGGTAAATTAGGTTCATCGCCTACAGTAAACAACAATCCTTTTTGACCTCTTTTTTCGAAAGCATCGGTTTTGGTATGAAAAGCTGCAAAATACCACGCCAAAAGATAACTTTCTCCGGCGTTTCCTCCGCCTCCGCCTTCAATATAAGTTCGGGTTAGCCACATATCCAGTTCTTCATCGCCAGATTCAAATTGTCCAACCTGAAGCGGAAATCTGTCGCATTCGTGATCGCCAATTCCTAAAAATAAAAGTGCCGGATCCGGAACACCTCCCTGAATAATTCCGCCCATTAATTTTGGCAATCCTTCCTTGATCAATTCATGCGGAATATGTCCCATACTTCCCGTAACATCTAATCCTAAAATAATTGGAACTGTGTTTGGATGAACTTCTGAATCTCTGGCTTCTCTAAACGTAATGCCGTTCGGGTTCATAGATTCATGTGCCATTCCTATTTGATTTTGAACGAAAATATCACTTGCAGATTTAAATCCGTAACCTGCTGCTGTTGCTCTGCTTGCGCGAGCGCCTAAATCGTATCTTGTACCTCCCATGATTAAAATGTTTTACCAAATAAATATTCGAATCTCTTTTTTGTCACTTCAAACTGAATATTTAAATTTCTGATTGTTAATGATAATTCCATATCTTTTTGTACAAATGCCTCCGGTTGAAAGTCGGCAAAAGTCAAACTATTCTTGTCAAGCGGACTAATATCGATAAGGCCTTCCTGCTCTCTTTCGAGTCTTTTTATTTTAAGTTCGATATCTTCAACTCGACGTCTGTAAATTAATTCAGAATCTTCACCAATTGTTTTGGCTCTGTCTTCTCTAATCTGATCATTGTTTCTTTTTAAAGATTCAATAAATCTTGGTTTTAAATCGTCACTCATAATTTCTAGTTGTTTGGTTAGTTTTTTTGTTTCAGGTTTCAAGTTTCAGGTTGCCGCAGAAAACGTGAAACCTGAAACTTGAAACTTATTAGACCAATTTATCTAAGCTGATTACCTGAACACTTTCTCCTTCAAAATCTTTAACAGAATTAGTTGTAAATATTTTGTCGAAACAATCTAAAACTTCAAAACCTTTATTAAAGATTCCGTGGCTTACGGCTAAGTATAATTTTCCGGCATTTTTGTTTTTTAATTCTTCGGCTAAGCCAACAAAAGTTCCGCCGCCGTCACAAATATCATCTACAATTAAACAATCTATTCCGTTTAAATCATCTTCATATACTTTAAAACCAGATAATCTTCCGGTTTTTACATCACGGCTTTTGCTGCATTCTACAACATCAACACCTCCTAAAAATTCAGAAACTTTATAGATTTTTTTCAGAGCGCCGCCATCCGGAGAAATTAATTTTACGTTTTCACCAATTACTTTTAAAACTTGTTGAATAAAAGTATGATTCGGAATCACTTCACAATTGTTTACCAATGCCGGGGTCACCTCAGAATGCGCATCAAAAACAAAAACTTTGTTCAATTGAAGTCCGTTGATAATATCAGCATATACTTTTACAGAAAGCGATTCTCCTTTTATCATAACACGATCTTGTCTTGCAGCCGGGAAATACGGAATAAACAAATCGATAATTTTAACGTCTATTCTGCGTAAAGCATCTACTGTAATGCACAATAAACCCAAATCGTTGAATGAATTTAATCGATGTGTGATGGTTATTTTTTGAGTTGTATCAAAATCTGGATTGATTTTAATGTGAGGTTCTCCGCCAGAAAATGTAAAACTTTGAAATTTGATTTCTTCCTGATTTTGAAATGGAGTGAATTTTGGGTCTAAATTAAGTATCATAGTTTTTTAGTTTGCGTTAATTATACGCAAATATAGATTTAATTATTTAATAAACAATTTATTTTGTGTAAAATTTACGCAAACTTTATTTCGAAGTGAAATCCTTTCTCTATTAATTCATTGTATTTCAATTTATTAAATCGAAATAATTTTGCCGGACGACCCGTTTTTACTGGCGAAAATTTTTCTGTTTCTTCTAAAATTCCATAACTGAGAATTTTTTTTCTAAAATTTCGGCGGTCAATTTCCTTTTCTAAAATTGTGCAATAAAGATTTTCAAGATCAGAAAACAAAAATTCATCCGGAAGCAAATCGAAACCTATTGGTTCATAAGTAAGTTTGGCTTTTAATCTCGTAATTGCGGTTTGAAGTATTAAATTATGATCGAATGCCAAAGCAGGAATTTCATCAATTTTAAACCATTGTACTTTTTCAGCATCTGTATCGGCTTTAATTTCAAGATTTAAAGCATCGACCAAAGCATAATAAGCAACAGAAATTACCCGGTTTCTGGAATCCCTGAAAATGTCATCGCCAAAGGTGTAAAGCTGCTCCATAAATGTCAACTGAACATTTGTTTCCTCATGCAATTCGCGTATTACAGCATCTTTTAAGGATTCGTCGTGTTTTACCAAACCTCCCGGCAAAGCCCAATATTTAGCTGCAGAACCAAACTGCTGTTCAATTAAAAGCACATATAAACTATTGTTCTTATATCCAAAAACAATGGCATCAACAGCGATTCTGATATTTTGAAAATTTTCCATACTATCACACATTAAAAAAGTTCGCCACGAATTCACGAATTAATACTAATTTTTTGAGCGATTAGTTAAATATTAATTCGAGAATTCGTGGCTAAAAAACATTACATTCTATTTCCTAAAAACAACTTTAATTCCTTGGCAATAGTGTCAAAAAAAGAATTCAAATTATTGTTTTTAGCGGTTAATAAGTACACAAATTCTTCCGGAACATGAAAACTATTCCATAATAACTGCAATTTATTTTCCTTAATATATTTTCTGGCGTTGCAATTCCAGGTTATGGCAACTCCTGTGTTTTTTGACAGCATTTCGAGCATTTCAGATTCTGACGGAATAATATAATTAGGAACCATCGAAGGCCTTTTTTTATTAAAAGCATGCAGCCAGAATATTTTAATGTGTGAAATCCTGGCATCATGACTGTACCATTTTTGCTCATTCAGCCATTGTTCTATCTCTGTATATTTATCTGATTTTAGTCTTTGACGAAATTCTACAGCATCTAATTGCATTGGGGCAACCATGATTAGTTTTATTTTTCCGACGATTTCATAAATAGTATCAAACGTATCAAATCTTTTTGTTGTGATGGCAAAATCAAGTTTTTTTGCATCGACAAGTGCAAAAAGAGTATCATCTTCTGCAAAGGTAAAATCGATAAAATCAAATTTGGAAATTAAAACACTTCCGCAGCTATTGAATAAATCTTTTGAAATGCCAACAGAAATTAATCGGACAGAATCTTCTGCTTTTGCCCTAAAGCCACTTTCGACACTTTCCAGCCGATCGAGTGCATCAATAATTAAATTATTGAGTAACTTAGCGTATTCCGTTGGTTCTACGCCTTTTGACTTTCGATTAAACAATTTATAACCAACATGTGCCTCTAACATTGATATCTGCTGACTTACAGCCGGCTGACTCATAAACAACTCTTTAGAAGCGACCGAAAAATTTCCATTTTTATATACGGCCTTAAAAGTTCTGTACCACTCAAGATTTACCATGACATAAATATATTTATAACAAACATAGTTTATTTTATTTTTACTGATATCACTTTAGGCGTAAATTTGATGAAAATTTAAACTATGAATAAAATAGCATTACTTACAATTATAGCATTCACAGCTTTTAGCACATCTGCGACAGCTCAAAAATCAACTAAAAAGAGTATGAAAAAAGTATTATTTGTTGTTACCAGTAACGATAAACTGGGCAATACCGGAGAAAAAACAGGATTTTGGTCAGAAGAATTAGCTGCACCTTATTATGAATTATTAGATCAGGGTGTCGAAATTACAATTGCGTCGCCGCTTGGAGGACAACCGCCAATTGATCCAAAAAGTGCCGATCCGTCAGCAGCAACCGAAGACACGAAACGTTTTGATGCCGATAAAGATTTACAGGAAAAATTAAAACATACACACAAACTTTCGACTGTTAATCAAAAAGATTATGATGCCGTTTTCTATCCTGGAGGCCACGGACCGCTTTGGGATTTAGTGGAGGATAAAAACTCAATCGCTTTAATCGAATCATTTTATACGCATAAAAAACCAGTTGCTTTTGTTTGTCACGCACCTGCAGTTTTGAAAAACGTAAAAGTAAATGGTGATTATTTAGTGAAAGGCAAAAAAGTAACCGGTTTTACAAATGAAGAGGAAGAAGCAGTTGGGTTAACCAAAGTTGTTCCGTTTTTATTAGAAGATGCTTTAACTCAAAATGGAGCAAAATTCTCAAAAGGACCAAATTGGGCACCTTATTCCGTAGAAGACGGTCTTTTAATTACAGGACAAAATCCCGCTTCGTCTAAATTAGTGGCTGGTAAATTATTGGAAAAATTGAAATAAAAAAAGAGGCTAAGATTCTAAGTCGCTAAGGTTCTAAGGTTAACGCCCTTTAAAAAAACTTAGCGACTTAGTACCTTAGTGGCTCAGAGGCTTAAAAATATTAATAAAAAAGAGATCTAAGTTGCTAAGATTAAAAAACTTAGAACCTTAGCCACTTAGTATCTCAGAAACTCAAAAAAATGCTAAACTTTGAATTATACAATCCGACGAATTTAATTTTCGGAAAAGGACAAATTGAAAAACTTTCTACTTTAGTGCCAAAAGATGCAAAAATTCTTTTGGCTTACGGGGGCGGAAGTATCTTTAAAAACGGCGTTCACCAACAAGTAATCAATAACTTAAAAGGTTTTGATATTGTTGAATTTGGCGGAATTGAGCCAAATCCGCATTTTGAAACGTTGATGAAAGCAGTTGAAGTAATTAAAGCCGAAAAAATAGATTTTATTCTGGCTGTTGGCGGTGGATCTGTTATTGATGGTGTAAAATTTATTTCGGCAGCTGTTAATTTTGACGGAAACCCGATTGATATTTTACAAAAAAGAATTTTGATTAAAGAAAATGCTGTGCCTTTTGGAACTGTTTTAACTTTGCCGGCAACAGGAAGCGAAATGAATTCCGGTTCTGTGGTGACGATTAAAGCAACTCAGGAAAAACTGGCTTTTGGCGGAAGCGCTTTGTTTCCGAAATTCTCTATTTGTGACCCGACAGTTATTGAATCATTGCCAAAAAGACAAATTCAAAACGGTGTTGTAGATGCATATACACACGTAATGGAACAATATTTAACGTATCCGCACGAAGGTTTTTTACAGGACAGAATCGCCGAAGGAATTTTACAAACCTTAATTGAAGTTGGTCCAAAAGTGGTAGAAAACCCAACGGATTATGCTTTGGCTTCGAATTTCATGTGGAGCTGTACCATGGCTTTAAACGGATTGATTCAAAAAGGTGTTCCTTCTGACTGGGCTACGCATATGATTGGTCACGAATTAACGGCTTTGTACGGAATTGACCACGCAAGAACTTTGGCAATTATTGGCCCAAGTTTATACAATGTTATGTTTGAAACTAAAAAAGGAAAACTGGCGCAATACGGAAGAAGAATCTTCAACTTAACAGGTTCTGATGAAGAAGTTGCCAAAGAAGCGATCAACAAAACAGTTGAATTTTTCCATACAATGGGAATGGATACTAAACTTTCGCAATACACAGATGATTACGCAAAAACAGCTGATTTCATCGTAAATCGTTTTAACGAAAGAGGCTGGAAAGGTCTTGGAGAAAACCAATTGGTAACGCTGGAAAAAGTGAAGTCGATTGTTGAGATGAGTTATTAGTCTCAGTTGCAGTATTCAGTCGCAGATCAGCTGAAAACTGTAACCGTAAACTGAAAACTAAATAAAACTGAAAACTACAAAAAGGCGCTCTTAATTTATTTAGGAACGCCTTTTTAAAATACTAAAACAAAACTAACTAACTCAATTTTTATTATACTCATTTAAAAATCTAATTTATAATCAGTTACAACGTAACGATTTGAATTTTATTGTGCAGATAGTAAAATATTTTTTCATTTTACTCACAACCTCCGAAAACCATTGAAATTAAAGGTCTTTTTTAAATTTCTTAATTTAGATTTTGTGTTATTACTACATTATTAAGTACTTTTGTTTTAAATTATTAAAATAATGAGCGAAAATCTAAAATTTGCAGTAATTGGAGGAGGAAGCTGGGCCACGGCAATTGTAAAAATGCTGTGTGTAAACCTTTCTGAAATTTCATGGTACATGCGTAACGATGCTGCAATCGAGCACATTCAAAAATACAAGCACAATCCTAATTATTTAAGTTCGGTTGAATTTGATACAAAAAAACTTAAATTAACCAACAATATAAATGAAGCCGTTGCATATGCAGATTATATCATTTTTGCTATTCCATCTGCTTTTTTAGATGCTGAACTTAAAAATCTGACTGTTTCTTTGACTGATAAAATTATCTTTTCGGCAATTAAAGGAATTGTTCCTGAAACGAGTTTAATTGTTGGCGAGCATTTTCACATCGAATATGACATTCCATACTACAATATTGGCGTAATTACAGGTCCTTGTCACGCTGAAGAAGTAGCTTTAGAAAGACTTTCGTATCTAACAATTGCTTGCGGAGATCCTGATAAAGCTAAAAATGTGGCTAAATATCTATCCGGAAATTACATCAAAGCAAAAATATCAGATGATATTATTGGTACTGAATATGCAGCAATGCTTAAAAACATTTATGCAATCGCCGCCGGAATTGCGCATGGTTTAGGTTACGGAGATAATTTTCAGTCTGTAATGATGAGTAACGGGATCCGTGAGATGAAAAAGTTCATCAGAAAAGTACATAAAATGAAACGTAACATTAATGATTCGGCTTATTTGGGCGATTTATTAGTTACAGGATATTCCGTATTCTCCAGAAACAGAATGTTCGGAAACATGATTGGAAAAGGCTATACCGTAAAAAGCGCGATGATGGAAATGAGCATGGTTGCCGAAGGTTATTATGCTACCAAAAGTGCTTATAAACTAAATCAGGGTTACGGTGCCAAAACGCCTATTATTGACGCTGTTTACAGTATTTTATACGAAGGAAAAGATGCGAAATCGGTTTTTAAGAAATTAACGGAATCTTTGGATTAATTTTCTAGCTCGAAGCAAGATTTGTAGAAGCAAGAAGCAAGACTGGATGTAGAAGAATAAATAAGAGAATATAAAAAAAGAGCCAAGATCTAACAACAATTAGTCTTGGCTCTTTTTTTATATCATAAACAAAAGTCTATATTCTTATTCAAGCATTCAGTCTTATATCTAACATCTTGCTTCTTGCTTCTAAAAATCTTGCATCTACTTTTACTTTACAATTACTCCTTCAACAAAAAGAATCGGAACTTCTTCCGTGCTATTTTCACTGATTAAATTAGATTTAAAGATGAATTTCTTGTCGTACAAAGTGTTTCCGATGAAGAAAGTCACCATAAATTCATTGTTTAAAACCAAAAGACTTTTTTCGATCATTTCGATTTTTACTACAGAAACAGCCGGAACTTCTACAAATGCGTGACGTAAAACAGATGTTTTTTTCATTTCGCCATCAATAGTGCCAAATGCTTTTGAAACGACCATAACGCTGTCTAAATTAAAATCGCTGTCGTTTACCAGATAAGCGTACCACACTTTTTCCATAAAATCGTCGCTCCATTCCTGAACAGCGGCTAAGAATACGTTTTCTACTTCTGGGATTGTTATATCTTTTTTCATATGAGTCAAAAGTTTAAAAGTCAAAAGTCATAAAGTCGAAAGTCATAAAGCCATTATTAGGAGACTTTCGACATTCGACTTTATGACTTTCGACTTAAAATTAAATATTTGCTTTGAATTGCTCTAAGAAACGAACATCATTTTCGTAAAACATACGAATATCACCAATTTGGTATAACAACATCGCGATACGCTCTACTCCCATTCCGAAAGCAAAACCATTGAATTCATCCGGATTAATGTCACAGTTTTTAAGAACATTCGGGTCAACCATTCCACAGCCTCCAATTTCTAACCAGCCAGTTCCTTTTGTAATACGATAATCGGTTTCGGTTTTTAAACCCCAATAAATATCAATTTCGGCACTTGGTTCTGTAAACGGGAAATATGACGGACGTAAACGAATCTTCGATTTTCCGAACATTTCTTTTGTAAAATAAAGAAGCGTTTGTTTCAAATCGGCAAACGAAACGTCTTTGTCAATATACAATCCTTCCACTTGATGGAAAATACAGTGCGAACGTGACGAAATAGCTTCGTTACGAAATACACGTCCCGGAGAAATAGTACGAATTGGCGGTTTGTGATTTTCCATATAACGCACCTGAACAGATGATGTATGCGTACGCAACAACACATCAGGATTGGTCTGAATGAAAAATGTATCCTGCATATCACGCGCCGGATGGTATTCCGGTAAGTTCAATGCTGTAAAATTATGCCAGTCATCTTCGATTTCCGGACCTTCGGAAACGTTGAAACCAATGTTGGCAAAAATATCTATAATTTGATTTTTAACGATCGAAATCGGATGACGGGAACCAATAATAACTGGTTCTGCTGCACGCGTTAAATCGCCAAAAATTCCTTTTGTTTCTTCTTTACTTTCCAGCTCTTCCTGAATAACTCTTACTTTTTCTTCTGCAACAGCTTTCAAAGTATTTATTACTTGTCCAAAGTCTTTTTTCTGGTCATTCGGAATATTTTTGAACTCCGTAAAAAGTTCTTTTAACAACCCTTTACTACCTAAATATTTAATACGGAACTGCTCTAAAGATTCTTTATTTTTATCATTAAAGGCTTTGGCTTCCTCTATATGTTCTTTTATCTTGTCTATCATTTTCCTTCAATAATTGAGAATACAAATTTAGTGATTTTAGTTGAAAGTAAACAGTCCCAGTCGCAGTTTTCAGTTCAGTAGACACTGAAAACTGCGACTGAAAACTGAAAACTATTCAATAACTTCTCGTTCTAAAAAATAATTTACAATCGCTTCTTTCATTAAAACCGATTGTTCTCCTGCTTTTAGTGGCGGTAATTCTTCTTTTACTTTATAATGCGGCCAGCCATCTTCATCAAAATATTCGAATTCATAAAACCCGTAAGGTTCTAATAATCTGCAAATCGCAATGTGCATTAAATTCAATTTTTCATCTTTTTTGAATTCGCGGTGCACTTTTCCAAGTTCCTGAACTCCAATTAGGTAAATTATGGCATCTAAATCTAAGTCTTCTCCTTGCGAAAACTGATTAGATAGTATATCGACGAGCTTTTCCCAACGCTCTTTTAGTTGTGTATCTCTGGACATTTTTTTATAATTATAAATTATGAATTGTGAATTATAAATTCAAAAAACGTAAAATTTAGCTGGCAAAGATACGGACTTCGAAGCCAAAGACCTAAAATTAACGGCTTGCCTTGTTGTATAGGATAAATTGCCCACGGATTCAAGGGGTTTTACTGGTTTACACAGGTTTATTTTTTCATAGTGCAAGTATATTCATGTAAAATCTTTAGCCTTTAATGAGCCAACTCATTTTAATCTGTGCCAATCCGTTCAATCCGTATAATCTGTGGGCTAAAAACTAACCACAAAACTTGCCAATTTAAAGCAGATAATTCTTTTATATTTGCGCCTCAATAAACACGACAGAAAATATGAGTTTTTTAGATATTATTTTGGGAGCACTTTTAGCTTTTAGTCTGTACAAAGGCATCAAAAATGGTCTTTTTGTAGAAGTTGCTTCTTTTGTTTCTTTATTATTGGGAATTTATTTAGCGATAAAATTCTCTTCTATAATGAAAGAAATAATCATGAAACACGTTTCCTGGAATCCAAACACAATTCAGGTTACAGCTTTTATCCTGACTTTTATTTTAGTTGTTATCGGAGTTTATTTCTTAGCAAAAATCCTTACCGGAATTGCCGATTTTGCTTTTCTGGGATGGGTAAATAAACTTGGCGGAGGTTTTTTCAGAGTGCTAAAAACGATTTTAATACTGAGTATCCTTATTGTTTTTTTCGAAAAGATAAACTTCAACAATATGCTGGCTAAAAAAGAGACTTTAGATAAATCTATTTTTTATAATCCGATTAAAAAAGTAGCAGCTTTCGTTTTTCCTACTATCGAAAAATGGTATGAAACTTTTAAAGAAAATCATACGGATAAACCGAAGGAAGATTCTGAAAAAGAATAATTAAGATCCATACTATAGCGAATAAATTTCTCGGAAAGTCGCCAGTTTTCTCATTTTATGTCATTTCGACGAAGGAGAAATCTTCGCAAGTAACTCTACCAAGATTGACGATTTTGATTACGGAGTTACTCACGAAGATTTCTCCTTCGTCGAAATGACAAACGGTACGTTCAATCATTATAGAATATGTCGCTCCGATGGAGCTTACAAATAGTAAACCCGACAGGTTTTATCCCGAGGCTTCGGGACTCTCGCGTTTGAATATAGAATTGTCAGGCTGAGCGAAGTCGAAGCACTTTTATACAAATCGAGCCTTCGACTTTCGCTCAGGATGACACTCACTTTTCAAAAGTAAAATTTACCAGTTTATTTCTAAACTTTCTCCTTTTTTCAAAACGATATTTTGTTTTTTATCACCGTTGATTAAAGTTGTTTTTCCTCCTGTTTTTGAAGAAATAATTACTTTTTTCAGAATTTTATTTTCCCAATTCATTTCGATTTCAAATCCGCCTCTTGCACAAATTCCTTTTACAGAACCGGTTTCCCAGGCATCTGGTAAAGCGGGTAATAATCTGATTTCGTTTTCGTCTGATTGTACTAACATTTCGGCAACGGCTGCAGCTCCGCCAAAATTTCCATCAATTTGAAAGGGCGGATGTGCGTCGAATAAATTCGGGTACGTGCCTCCTCCTCTTCTTGGTTTCTCAGTTTTTTTTCCGTCAGGATCAACGTATCTTAATAATTCGCGGAACATTTTATACGCACGATTTCCATCCCAAAGTCTTGCCCAAAGATTAATTCTCCAGCCTTTTGACCAACCTGTAGTTTCATCGCCTTTTATTTCTAATGTCTTTTTTGAAGCTTCGGCTAAATCAGGCGTTTTCTCGGGTGTAATATGATCGCCCGGAAAAAGTCCGAATAATTGCGATTGATGACGGTGTTTGGGATCTTCATCATTCCAGTCAAAATACCATTCCTGAAGATTTCCTTTTTTACCAATTTGATATGGATGAAATTTTGCAAGTGCCGTTTCTAATTTTGCTCTGAAATCAGCGTCCATATTTAAAACTTTTGAAGCTTTTATCGTTTTATCGAAACATTCTCTAATCATCGCCAAATCGGCCGTTCCGCCGTACATAGTTGCTCCAATAAATCCGTCTGGCGCGATATATTTATTTTCCGGCGAAGTGGATGGCGATGTAATTAAATTTCCGTTTTTATATAAAACCATCCATCCTAAAAAGAATTGTGAAGCGCCTTTCATAATTGGATATCCTTCATTTTTCAGGTATTTTTTATCTTGCGTAAAAACATAATGTTCCCAGATATGCGTGCTCAGCCAAGCGCCTGATAATGGCCAGCAAGCCCAACTTGGATCTTCTTTTCCAAATTGTCCCACCGGATTTGTCATGGCCCAAATATCTGAATTATGTGCCGAAGCCCAGCCTTCGTTTACGCCATAAAAAGTCTTCGCAGTTACTTTTCCGGTTACCGAAAGATTTTTTATGAAAGACAAAAGCGGCAAATGCATTTCTGAAAGATTAGTGTTTTCGGCAAGCCAATAATTTTCTTCCAGATTAATGTTCATTGTATAATTACTGCTCCACGGCGGATTTAAATGCGGATTCCAAATGCCTTGTAAATTTGCCGGAACGCCCAAAGTTCTTGAACTGCTTATTAATAAATAACGTCCGTAATTGAAATAGAGAATTTCGAGGTTTTTATCTTCTTTTCCGTCCGCGTAGCGTAATAAACGTTCGTCAGTTGGTAAATCCGGAGCTGTTGTTTTGCCTAAATCTAGAGTAACGCGATTGTAAAACTTTTGGTAATCGGCAATATGGGATTCTCTTAATTGATCGGATGGTTTTGCATATGCTTTATTTAAATTTTGCAGGGCAATTGCTACATCGTCCAAACCTTCTGTTACCGGATTTTTGTCAAAACCGTTAAAGCTTGTCGCAATAGAAACATAAATAATGGCTTCCGTTGCCTCTTTTATGCTTAAAGTTTCTCTGGAACTTGTCATTTTTCCGTCTGTTTTCTTAATTTGGACTAAAGTCGTAAACTTTGTTCCTCTTTCTTTTATCTCAAGATATTTGGGCGAAACAGTATATCCGGCATTTTCATGAATTGGTGCCGAACCTGTCATTACCAGAATATTGTTTCTGACTTCAACATTTGATTTTAAAAGGCTTTTCAAATTAACATCAAAATTTAAAGCTCCTTTGTGATCGCTTGTTAATTTGATCATCATAATTTGATCCGGAGCCGAAACAAAATATTCACGGGTAAACTTTACGCCGTTCATTTCGTAACTTACTTTTGAGATTGCGTTCGAGATATCTAGTTCGCGATGATAATTTACCGCTTTTCCCTTATCTGAATTATTGATTTCTAATGTTCCTAAAGGTGAAAATGATTCGGAGTTTTTGCCTTCTATTTTTTTATTTAATTCGTCGGCTAGTTTGTAGTTTTCGTTTTTGAGTGCTTCGCGAATGGCCGGAATGTTTTTGTACGCTTCCGGATTCATATTCGCATTTACGGGTTCTCCCGACCAAAGCGTGGCATCGTTCAAATAAATTTTATCCGAATTTGCGCCGCCAAAAATGGTTGCTCCCATTTTTCCGTTTCCTAAAACTAAGCTTTCTTCAAAAAAATCTGCGGGTTGATTGTACCATAAAACATGACTGGATTGGGCCGTCATGTTGATGCAGAAAGAGGTGAATAGTAAAATGAAAAATGTTTTGGTGAGATTCATTTATTCTTTTTTTGATTTTAATTCCGTTAAATATATGCCATTCTTTGCTACAAACATGTCGCTCCTCTGGAGCTTTAGCGTATTGTTATTCCTTTTTTGATCAACGGATTAAAATCCGTTGCTACAAACAGGTCGTTCCTCCGGAACTTTGAGATCCATTATTTTTATTATTTATGTATCCTAACAGGTTTTTCAGCCTGTTAGGTATTTTGGTTCAGCGTATTGTGCTAATTTACCTAACATGTTGAAAAAACCTGTTAGGATATTGAAAACCAATGTGCGTGCGTGAGGGATAGGAGCAATTACCGAAGTAATGTGGATAGCCCGACCGTATTTGCGAAAGGCGCACATAAGCGGTTTGTTAAGTAGCGCCTTTTGTAAATACGGTCACGCCCTGATCATTTATATTTAATTTTTTCAAATCTATTTTCAACGGATTAAAATCCGTTGCTACAATATGTATCGTTCCGCTGGAACTTTTTACCTTTTACTTTTAACTTTTAACACTATTTACTAACCTTATAAACTTCATTTGCCGTAATCATTTCCCAATTATCGGTTCTGAAAGGTGATGCGGGAAATTTTTCTTTGTTGTAAAGATTGATTTCGGTGTCGTCGTCTGCCCAACCGTAATGAACGGCAACGGGATTTGAAACGTTGTCGCTGGAAACGATTATTTTATTGTCTTTGATAATGGCTTTCGCCGAATGAAAAACTTTGTCTGCTCCTGCGATTTCGAATCCTTTTACGTTTTCAGAATTGTCAGAAGTTGATAATCCTGAGCCAATATTATCGAAAGTCAGAATGATTTGATTTCCTTTTATTTGTTTAGATTTATACGTTGGTCCGCTATAAATTTGCTTTTTACCGTAAACATTATGCAACGCAATTGCCGCCAAACGTAAGCCGACATCTTGTTTGTTTGTGGGATGAATGTCTTTTGCGTTGCCAATATCTGTGGTTACCGCCATTCCTGTGTTTGGGAATTTTAGGGTTTCTGTTTGTGCTTCGCGAAGTTCTGCCCAACGACTTCCGACTTTACTATTGCCTTTAAATTCATCAAAAGTGGACAATTGTACAAAGTAAAAAGGAAAATCGCCTTGTTTGAATTTTGTTCGCCAATCTGAAATCATTAACGGAAATGCTTTTTTGTATTGATTGGCACGCCAGACATTGGCTTCGCCCTGATACCATAAAACGCCTTCGATTGCATAAGGAACTAATGGATTTACCATGGCGTTGTACAATAATGACGGATAACTATTGGGTGAAAGTGATGTTTTTACGACGATTACTTTGTATTTCCATTTTCCGTCAAGCGGAATAATTTTGCTGCCTAAAGCTAATTTTAAATCAGCTGAATCGCCGTAGATTCCACCACCACCGCTGTTATCTACAATTCTTACTGCAATAACGTTTGTGCCTTCTTTTAGCACGTTTTGTGGAACTTCATAAACGCGCTTTGCATCCCATTGTGTATTTTTTCCAATTTCGATTCCGTTTACGTATGTGATATCTTCATCGTCTATTTTTGCGAGACTTAAAGTTGCTTTATTTTTGATGTCTTCTGCCGAAAGTGTTATCGTTTTTCGCATCCAGACCACGCCGTCTAAATCGCCTAAAGGCTGGTTTTCCCATAATCCGGGAACGTTTAATTCGCCCCAGGCGGAATCATCAAATGTTGTTTCTTTAAAGGTGTTTTCGTTTTCTGCGCTTACTTCTGTTCCCTGAATTCTTTCGACTCTTTCTTTCATTGATTTTGCATACAATCTCGAAATAGAATCTACATTCATTACCGGAACATCGGCGATCATAGATTTGAATTCATCACTTTTTTGAAATGCTTCGCGGCTTGTCCAGGTTTCGACATTGGTTCCGCCCCAGGATGTGTTGATGATTCCGATTGGGATTTTTAATTCGGCATATAATTTTTTGGCAAAAAAATAGCCTACGGCTGTAAAATTACCCACATTTTCTTTGTTAGAAACCTGCCATTTTCCTGCTTTTAAATCTTCTTTTGGTAAACCGCTTAAATCCTGGGCGACTCCAAAATGACGAATCATTGGATAATTGGAATCGGCTATTTCTTTTTCTGCATTTTTGGTTTTAAAAACCTGAAATTCCATGTTTGATTGTCCGCTGCAAATCCATACTTCGCCCACCAAAACATCTTTTATGACGATTTTGTTTTTTCCTGTAATGATTAATTCAAACGGTCCGCCCGCTTTTTCAGCAGACAGTTTTATCATCCATTTTCCGTTTTTATCGGCTGTAATTGTTTTGGTTTGTTTGTTAAAATGAACTTCTACTTTTTCATTGGCATCAGCCCAACCCCAAACCGGAATTTCTTTATTGCGCTGCAAAACCATTCCGTCAGAAAATAATAATGGCATTCTAACATTCGCATTTGCCATTATACTGCACATTAAAAAAAGAAAGGCTATATTTTTCTTCATTGTCTTATATTTTAAACTACATAAGTGATATAAGTAATTATAAGTTATACTGTATGAAAAACTTAAATTTTCTTATATCACTTATATAGTGAATTTATTTTTTTACTGTAATCCTTCTATTAAAGCGGTTAACGCCTGAGTATCAAAAACGGTATTATCGCTTCGTTTGAAAATTCCGAAACCATTGTCACCAAGATTTCCTTCATCCCAATAAAACGGCAATAATCCGTTTGCTTTGGCTTGTTTTACAACTGTTTTTAAATAATAGGCTCTTGAAGCCAAATGTAGCATTAAGGCATCACCGGTTAAACTTGTACGCCGAATGGCACCAAATTCTCCTAACAAAACCGGAATTCCCTTATCAACAAATTGCGCTTTCATTAATTTGAAGTTTTTCTCCAAATCGGCTTCTTCGCCCCAATTTGCATTTCGATCTGTATCTGTTGTCGAATGATAATTTGCGCCCCAATAATAGAACATTTTTCCCCAGGTTTCGTCTTTGGTTAATCCGGCAAAATTCCACGGAGCATAATAATGCACTTCGACCATCATACGATTCGGTTGTGAATCTGTAGGCAAAGTCAACATCAGTTTATTTGTTTTTTCGATGTCTGTTGTTGGTCCCTGAACTACTAAAGTACGATAGGTGTTTTTTCCTCCGGTAGAACGAACAGCATCTATAAAAGTTTGATGATAAGAAGTTAAAACTGCCATTTGTGCAGCGTTTTCGACCGCAGGTTCATTGGCACTGGCAAAAAGCAAATGCTCATCAAATCCGCGCAATTGCGTTGCTATTTGTTCCCAAAAAGCTTTTTGTTTGGCATTGTTTTCTACTTTTTTGGCTTCGGTAATATTATTTTCGAGCCAGCCGCCGTCCCAGTGAATGTTTACAACGACATACATATTATTATCTACACAATATTGCACAACTTCTTTGACTCTGTTTAGCCAATCTGTTTTTATTTTGGCTGTAGCCGAATTTTCTACATATTGGTTCCACGAACATGGAATTCTAATGGCATTGAAACCATTTGCTTTAACAGCGTCGATTAATGCTTTTGTAACTTTTGGATTTCCCCAAGCAGTTTCTCCTCCTGTAGCTTCAAGCGTGTTCCCGATGTTCCAGCCTAATTTTATTTTTGCGGCTAATTGTGCGGCTGTACTTCCCATTCCGGAATTATCTGCAACAATTGGGTTTGTATTGTAACTTGGATATAATCCTGTAACTTCAGTTTTTGCTTCTTCTTTATCAGAACTGCAAGCCCAAAGACTTAAAAAAGAAAAACATAAAGCGGTGCATAACAGATAACCTTTTATAGTGTTTTTCATTTGGTTTGGTTTAATAGTTAGTTATAAGTTTTATTCAGGCAACTTCATTTTTTATTTATTAAAATAATGCTCTTTAATAAAATCAAAGAGCATTATGTTTCAAGCTTTATTTAATTGTTACAACAAGTTCTTTTTTGATATCTCTTGAAGAATTTCCAACTTTCAAAGTATATTTCCCAGGTTCAATTGTCCATTTTTTAGTGGCAACATCATAATACGCTAATTCCTTTACCGGAACCTGAATTGTTACTGTATTTGAACTTCCTGCTTTTACGAATATTTTTTGGAAACCTTTTAATTCCTGAGCTGCACGTGTAATTTTAGAATCTGATTTTGAAGTGTACAACTGAACAACTTCTTTTCCATCTACTTTTCCTGTGTTTTTAACGTCTACAGAAACTGAAATTGTTTCGTTTTGCGCATATGAAGTTTTATCTGATTTTGCATTATCAAAAGCAAAAGTTGTGTATGATAATCCGTATCCGAAAGGATATAATGGTGCAATATTTTTGGTATCAAACCAACGATATCCTATCAAAATTCCTTCGGCATAATTTACCGTTTTTCCTCCAGGGAAACTGTTTGTGGCATGCGCCGGAGAATCCATAATTTGTTTAGGCATTGTCCATGGTAATTTTCCTGATGGATTTACTTTTCCTAAGATTACATCTGCCAAAGCATTTCCTCCTTCAGAACCGTTAAACCAAGACCACACTAATGCTGAAGTTTTTTTACTGACTGCATCAATATCAAAAGGCGCTCCGGCAACCATAACTACAATTGTTCTTGGATTAACGGCCAATACTTTCTGAATTAATTCTTCTTGTCCAAATGGTAATTTTAAAGTTCTGCGGTCAGAAGCTTCTGTTTCATAATCACGGTTTGAGCCTGCAAAAATGATCGCAACATCAGATTTTTTGGCAGCTTCTACAGCTTCTAATACTTTTGCAGGATCTAATTGATCAATTGTTACCGGACCATTTAAAGTAATATCTCCTAATTTCCCTTTGTTTTTAACATCATAACGCTCTAAATATCCTTCGGCATAATTAATTTTTATGGACGATGGCAATCTGTTTTTTAAACCTTCAAGCGGCGTAATTTCTCTTTTTGTTTTTACACCTGCTCCAAATCCGCCAAGGGCATTTTTCTTGGTTGCATTGTTTCCAATTACGGCGATCGATTTTACGCCGTCTAATTTTAATGGCAATGCATTGTTTTCATTTTTCAATAAAACGATGTCTTCGGTTGCAATTTTATAAGCGTCCTGATAATGTGCTTCTGTTGCTATGCTTCCTTTCACGCGGTCTTTACTTTGACTTCCCATTGCTTTTACCTGAAATAAAGTGCGTAAAATTCTTTTTACGTGTTTATCAATTTCTGCTTCAGAGATTTCTTTGTTTTTTGCGGCAGCAATTAATTTATCGGCAAGGAAAAATTCATTGAATGGTTTTGGAGTTCCCATTTCAATATCCAGTCCGCTTTGTAAAGATTTTACTGTTGAATGTACCGCAGCCCAATCTGAAACGACAACACCTTTAAATCCCCATTCGTCACGCAGGATTTTGTTCAGCATATAATCGTTTTCACATAAATATTCTCCTCTAAATTTGTTGTAAGCGCCCATTATGGCATAAGCATGAGCTTCTTTTATTGCAGCTTCAAAAGCTGGCAAATAAATTTCGCGAAGTGTACGTTCATCAACTTGTACATCGACAAAATCACGATTTGTTTCCTGATTGTTTGCTGCAAAATGTTTTACGCAAGCCATAACATCGTTATCTTGTAAACCAACAATTAACGGCACTGCAATTTTCTTGTTCAAAAACGGATCTTCAGACATGTATTCATACGTTCTTCCTCCAAGCGGCGTTCTCACCATATTAATTGCCGGCGAAAGCAACATGTCTTTTCCTCTTGCACGCAATTCCTGTCCAACGCTGTTTCCAAAAGTATAGGCCATATCAGCATTCCAGGTTGCGGCCAAACCTCCGCCTGCCGGATAATACGTCGCAAAATCATTTGTTAATCCTGCCGGAGCCCAGTTATCACGAGAAATTTCTTCACGAACTCCCAACGGTCCATCGGCCATTTTTAGTTCCGGAATTCCCAAACGTTTTACACCGCCAGAAGTAAACATACTGTTACCGTGCAACATTCCTATTTTTTCCTCCAGTGTCATTTGAGAAACCAATTTGTCGATTTCTGCATCAAATTCTGAACCTATTTCTTTGCCTTTGTATTCTTTCTGAACTGAATTTTCAGCATCAGAACCTGAATTTGCCGCCTCTTTTTTGCAAGAAGTAAATGCAACAAATGCCAATGTTACTGAGAGGTAAATGATTTTGTTTTTCATTTTTTAGTAATTTATTTTAGTTTTTAGATAGTTCGTTTTTAGCAATTATTGTTTTATAAAATTAAACAAAACCACATCATTTTCATTAATCTTAAAGTCTTTGCTATAAGTTCCTTTTGCATTAATTGTCACTTTTTCAGTGGCGACTAAAGTACCATTATTTTTTTCTTTTATCGTTTTTACTTGTTCACGGGTTAACTGATTTGGTCTTCCCAAAGCTAAATAATCGGCGTAAGCATCATTTATTTTATAGCCAACTTTGTAAATTTCTAAAGTATAATTGCCTTTTTGCAAACCATCAATTTCAATCTTTATATTTCCTTTTGCTTTAGAAGGCAAATCCTTTATATAATAGGCTTGATTATTAACAGAATCTCCCGGATGTGTGTTGGTAAAATCCCAAAACAACAACTGAACATTTCCTTTTGAATTTTTTGTCGCCCAAGAAGAGGTGTCTTTATTTTGAAGTTCTGTTTCTCCTAATTTATTCAGAAAAGAATACGAGAAATAAGCCGGTTTTTTGATTCCCTGCGTATTCAGTAATCCAAAACCTCCGTGAAAAGGCGTGAATCTTGGTCCGGCTTCTTCAAAAATATCGGTGAAAACCCAATATGACATGGAGTTTGCGGCATTACCAACTTGTTTTAATTTCTGCAGAATATAAGCTGCCGAATGATAACTGTCGTGAATAGGATCTGCTGGAGTATATGAAGAACTCCATTCTGTATAATGCAATTCTAATTTTGGCTTAGCCGAATTTGAAATCTGCTGACGTGAATTGATTACATCGCCGCTTATACTTGATTCTTCTTTATTTAAAACCGTTCCCGAAGTTCCGAATTCGTCCAGAAATCCTTGTTTTACGCCATAAGTATGTGTCGAAATAAAGTCTAACTGAACATTATTCTTCGCACAGAAGTCTATTGTTTCCGGAACCCAGCCTGCTCCCGCTGTTGCTGGTCCGCCCACTTTATATGCAGGATTTACGCTTTTTATTCCGCGCGCTGCATATTCATATAATTTGAAATATTCTGCCTGCGTCCCTGTCCAGAAACCCGGAGTTAAATTGGGTTCGTTCCAGACTTCAAAATACCATGTTTTTACTTCTTCAGCGCCGTAACGTTCTGTAAAATGCTGGGTTAAATTCCGAATTAAATCTTCCCATTTTTTATAATCTTTTGGAGGTGTAACATTTCCCTTCCACCAAAAAATAGTCTGACTTCCACTTGCCAAAGCTGATGGCATAAAACCCAATTCTACAAATGGTTTCATTTTAATGCTCAATAAAAAATCATACAATACATCGATATATTGGTAGTTGTATTCAGGATTTCCTTTTGAATCTTCGCGATAAACCGCCATATCATCAGACAATAAACCGTGCATTCTGATGTATTTAAAATCACATTCTTTTTTGGTCATTGCCAATTGCTGTTGCCAGTCGGCGCGTAAACCTTCGTTTGCTCTTCCGGCTCCAATGCATTCTTTAAACATCGTGTTTAATGGACCTGAGGTTTTGTTGTAATCGATTTTTATGGTTCTGTTTTCAGCATTGTTGTTTTGTCCAAACAAAATGATATTGTTTAGAAATAATGAAATAAATAGTATTGCTGAATATTTTTTCATCTTAAAATGTTTTTTTCGAATTATGTCGATAACCGTTGCGTTAGTAAACCCGACAGGTTTTAAAAACCTGTCGGGTTTGACAATCTATATTTATAAATTATAGTTTTTTAAATCTAATTGCTGTTCCTCCAGCGCCTCCTAAATGTAATTTTAATACATCTGACGCTTTAACCGTTTTCTTCGAAATTGCGATTTCAGCCGGATTATGTGTTTCGTCAGTTCCTGCAGCATCAGCATAAATTTGAGCTTCGTAAGTTGCCTTTGGATCTAAAAATGATAAGGCAACATTTACATCTCTTGCATTTTCGTTTGTAATTGTTCCTAAATACCAGTCGGCACTATTTCTGTCTTTACGCACTGTGGTGATGTATTCTCCAATTTTTCCTTCTAATACTTTTGTATCTTCCCAATCTGTTGGAACATCTTTTAAGAATTGCAATGCTGGTTTTCCTTCGTAATTTTCAGGAAGATCGGCCATCATTTGAATTGGTGCATAAATCGTTACATATAATGCCAATTGCTGCGCTGCTGTACCGTGCACTCTTTTTCCGGGATAACCTTGTTTTACCTCAACATCAAAAATTCCAGGAGTAAAATCCATTGGTCCGGAAAGCAATCTTGTAAACGGAATAATCGTTAAATGGTTTGGTGGATTTCCTTCGCTCCAGGCATTATATTCTTGTCCGCGCGCTGCTTCTCTCGAAACCATGTTTGGGAAAGTTCTGCGTTCTCCGGTATCTTTTATCGATTCGTGGTATAAAACTGCCAAATCATATTCGGCTGCTTTTTCTAAAATATATCTGAAATAATTCACTCCAAATTGTCCAAAATGCCATTCTTTCATATTTAATTTAGAACCTACGTGACCAATTTTAACCGTGTGAATTCCTAGTTTTTTGTATAAAGCAAAACCTTCGTCAACTTCTTTTAAGTAGTTAATCAAGTTTGAACCTGTTTCATGGTATCCTATCAATTCTACATCTTTTGCTTTTCCATATGCTACTACTTTATCAAGGTCAAAATTGTCTGCGCTTTTTGTAAAGCTAAACATGTGCATTTTGTTTTGATACCAAGCCGGAGTCCAGCCTTTGTTCCAGCCTTCGATCAATAAATGGTGAAATCCTTCTTTGGCTGTAAAATCAATATATTCTTCGGCATGTTTGGTTGTTGCGCCCTGAATGTCACTTTCCCAAAATGAATATTTACCAATGTGCATTCCCCACCAGATTCCGAAGTATTTGTATGGTTTGAAATAACTTCCTGTATTTTTTAATTTATTTGGATCATTTAGATTTAAAATTAAATAAGAAGTGATCAAATCTGCCGGAGTTTCCCCAATTTGAAGCGTTCTCCACGAAGAAGTAAACGTATCTTTTACCCGAACTTTTACACCATCAGACCACGGCACCAAATCAGATTTTAGTTGTGTTCCGGTTGTATTTACCAAAGTCATACTGGCAAAATCAACCAAATTTGCTTCGTGAAAACTTAACGCTAATCCGCTTTTGCTTTCTATAGTTAATGGAGTCAAAACCGTATCTAAAGTACTTACGGGAGCTTCTTTAAAAAGATATTCGTCGCGGTTTTCTCTGTTTGCCGGAATCCACCACGCTTTTCCATCTTGTTTTAGGTTAAAAGTCGTTTTTTCATCCATAATGAAAATACTGTCTTTTACACTTTGTTTTGGATACACATATCGAAATGCAATTCCGTCATCGAAAGCACGAAACTGGATTTCTAACTTGCGTTTGTTTCCGCTTTTTTGCTGTAATTCTACTGATAACTGATTGTAGTGATTTCTGATATTTTTCTTTTCTCCCCAAACTTGTTCCCAAGTTTCATCAAAAGTCGATTTTTTGACACTTTTGATATCAAAATCAGAACTTAAATTTTCATTTCCTTTTAATAAAAATCCCATATCTGATGGTGTAATCACTTCGGTTTTTCCGTGTGACACCGCATATTTTGGAGCGTTTTTTACTAACTCGAATTTGATTTTATTTTGCCCGTTTGGTGAAGCCAATTCGTAAGCATTTTTGTTTTTCTGACTGTATCCAATCGAAACGGAAAGGATTAAAGCGGGAAGAATGAGGTAATTTTTCATGATATTTTTCTTAATTCATTTTTAATAAATCGGGTGTTGCTTTGACGCTTTCACCCGATTTAGAAACTCAACAAAAACTTATTTTTATCCTTAATTTGGATTATTCTTTTGCCACGAATTCTCGCGAATTTAATTGTGACTGTTTTTTGCCACAGATTAAAAAGATTCAAAATGATTTCTTTATTTTCTGTGGGTTTATTTTTTCTTGCAGATTTTGCAGATCATGCAGATTTTTAATTTTTAATTCTCAATTTTTAATTCTTTTATCCCGTAGGGATTTAATGTTGGTAGAAAAAAACAGAAAACCGGTTTCAATGTCCCGTCAGGGACTACATGTTCTTCTTTTGTGTATTCCCTAACGGGAAAAATGACTACATTGGTTGATATTGCTACCGACATGAAATCCCTACGGGATAAAAATCACTCAATTTTTAATTCTTTAATTCTGTGACTTTTGCGACGAATTATCACAAATTAATTCGTGTAAATTCGTGTAATTCGTGGCAACTTTTTTTATTTTATCCACTCTGTTTTCAGAGTCGTTTTTCCTTGAAATGGGTTTGATGTTACATCAAAATTGTTTCCGTTTTTGGTTACTTTAATTTCTTTTACTGCATCTCCGTCCGGTAAAAATACTTTGGCTGTCGCCGAAGTTGTTTTGTCGCTGGCATAAACTTTTAAGGTTAATTTGCTCCAATCCATGTCTTTTGTAGATTGTGCTAAAGCGATGTGGGGCAAAGCTGTTCCGTCTTTTACTAAAACTACGATTGGTACTTCGCCGGCTTTGATTTTATGCCAGCCTGATTGATATACTTTTTTGGTTTGATAATCAATCCATGTTCCTTCCGGAAGGTAAACGTCTCTTTCGGTTACTTCTTCAAAAAGTGGTGCAACCAGCATGCTTGAGCCAAATAAATATTCGTTGTCTACTAACCAAGCTCCCGGATCATTTGGATATTCTACAAATAAAGCACGCATCATTGGCAATCCTTTTTGTGAACTTTCTTTTGCCTGAGCGTAGATATATGGCATTAATTCGTAACGCATATTATCTGCTTTTCTAAATCCTTCAAGAAAATCTTTGCTGTACAACCAAGGTTCGCGCGGAGGTTCACCGTGGCTTCTTACGTGTGAGGTAAACATCCCGAAAGGTGCCCATCTTCTGTATAAATTCTCCGGTGATTTTGTTGCAAATCCTCCTACGTCATGACTCCAGAAACTGAATCCGCTTAGACCTAATGAAAGTCCGCCGCGTAATTCTGCCGACATTGCTCCGTTTGAAGTTTCGGCATCTCCACCCCAATGTAACGGGTAACGCTGAGATCCTGCCCAGGTACTTCTTGCCCAGATTAACGTATATCCTTTTTCTTTTTGAGTAATTTCTGCTACAGCCTTATTGTATCTTAACGGGTATAAATTATGTTCATAAAAACCTGTTCTTCCTGAATGGTAAATTCCGTCTGGCGGCGCTGCTTCTCCAAAATCTACTTTGAAAACCGAAACGCCCTGATCAAATAAATGTTTCAGTTTTGCCTGATACCAGGTTACGGTTTCAGGATTTGAGAAATCAAGAACGGCATCTTCGTACGGAAGATTTCCTTTGCGATCTCTTACGGCTAAGTTTTTATCCATGATTTCATTGAACAAGGTATTCTTTGGTGAAAAATACGGCAATTGCCATAAACACACATGAAAACCATCGTCTTTAAGATCTGACATCATTTTTTGTGCATCCGGAAAACGGTCTTTAGAAAACTCATAATTATTTCTCCAATCTACATCAAACCAACCGGTATCAAAGTGAATTACATCTGTTGGGATTTTATATTTACGTAAATCTTTTGCTACTTGTCTTCCTTCTTTTTCAGAGAAATACGTGATTCGGCTCATCCAGAAACCAAATGACCAAAGCGGTGGCATGGCTGCTTTTCCGGTTAAATCTGTGTATTGGTCCAGAACGTCTTTTGGTTCTCCGATGAAGAAAAACAAATCGGCTTCATCATCTCCAATGTACATTTCGTTTGCACTTGCATAATATTTTCCAAAATCAACTGTAATTGGTGTCGAATGGTGCATGAAAACGCCGTAACCACGGCTACTCATATAAAACGGAATTGGTTTGTACATCGTTTCATTCTGGATTCCGTTTGCATCATCTGTCCATAAAATTACTTTTTGTCCGCGTTTGTTGAATTGTGTGAAAGATTCTCCACAACCAAATATTTTTTCGTCCGGTTCTAAGCTAAAAGCCGCGCCCATACTTCTGGAATAATCGCTATTTCTGCGTACATACGAGAACGGAAGTGTTGGTGTATAGGTATTTTTGAAATCAGAATCATGAAGCGTACTTGTCAATAATTTTCCATTTTCATCGTAAATTTTTACGTGCCATGGTTTTGTCAAAATTTCTACAACTCCGTGTTTGCTGGTGTATCTATGTCCGCCTTCTATTTTAGAATATTTCCATAATTCAGGATGATTTGGTGCAACACCATTTATCAGCATTAGGGATTCTTTTTCAGGATGAAATTGCGGCCCTGAAGTCGTTTTGATTCGGATCGTTCTGTCTGAAACAAACTGAATCTGAAACGGCAATTCTGGTGACTCCTGATATTCTGTTGTTGGAAATTCGTTCGCTTTTTCAACATCCGGTTTCATCATCATGTTATTGAAAGCCTGACGTGTTTTATAATTGTATCTCAAATATTTTATCGTTCCTTTCCCCGTTGCCGGATCAAAAGCGGTCAGTTCATCGGCAAAATAAAAGGTGTTCAGATAATTCTGAAAATCTTTACTGATGTCTATTGGTGCATTAAGCACATCTGCATTTTGAATTTGTGCAGACGCTTTTGGCATAAGCAGCAATCCAAACATACAGATTGAAAACAATGTGGTTAGTTGTGCGTTTTTCATTTGTTAATTTTATTATTTCCTTTCCTGCAAGGTTTTCAAAACCTTGTAGGTATTGTGTTAGCCTATTCGATGTGTTAATTATACCTACAAGGTTTTGAAAACCTTGCAGGAATAGCGGTGACTTATTACTCTGCTGTAATTACAATTGTCGCTGGTTTTAATCCATTCGCTTTAGCGGTTAATTCTAATCTTCCTGTTTTATTTTCAGATTGAATAATGACCAAACATTTTCCGTTAAGCGCGGTGTGTTTTGAACCTTTGTATGATTCGTGACTTACCGGATCTCCGCTGCAAACGCCTACGATTTTCCCGTCTCCTTTTAATGAGAAATTGATTTCGTTATTTGCCGTTGGTGCCAAAGTTCCTTTTGCATCGAGAATATCAACCGTTACAAATGACAAATCATTTCCGTCGGCTTTGATGTTACTTCTGTCTGCCGTAAGTTTTAATTGCGATGGACTTTCGGCTGTTTTGATTTCGGTTTCCAGAACTGTTTTTCCGTTTTTACGGGAAACTGCTTTTAGAGTTCCGGGTTGGAAAGGAATTCTCCACATAACGTGTAAATCGTCTCCTTTTTTACTTCTGATTCCAACTGATTTTCCGTTAAGGAAAAGTTCAACCTCATCTGCATTATTATAGTATGCCCAAACATCAACGGTTTGTCCGGCTTTCCAGTTCCAATGTGGAAAAATGTGCAGCACGGTTTTGTCTGTCCATTCGCTTTGGTACATATAATACACGTCTTTTGGGAAACCGGCTAAATCTACAATTCCAAAATAAGAACTGATCGACGGCCATTCGTACGGAGTTGGTTCTCCGATGTAATCGAAACCTGTCCAGATGTACATTCCTGAAAGGAAATCGTATTTTTTAATGACTTTCCAGGTGGCTTCGTGTGTAGAACCCCAAGGCGTTTGAACCTGATCGTAAGCGGAAACTGTATTGCCCGGATTTCCTTTTGTAAATTTTTGATCCCAACTTACCGGCCATTTTTTTATAGTATCTGAAACTTTATCATAATAACCGCGAGTTTGTAATCCTGAAGTAGTTTCGGTTGCGATGAAAGGAATTCCAGGGAAATTTTCTTTATGATGTGCATAAGTTTGATGCGCATAATTGTATCCGATAAGATCTAAAACTCCAGATTTTGCAAGAGGATTAAACTGCACATTCTTTTTTTCGAATTGTAACGTTACGTCATCAATATTCATATTTACGGGCGGATTCATCGCTGCTGTAAGTGGTCGCGTTTTATCGATCAGACGTACAATTCCAGCCAATTCTTTTGCGATTTCAACACCCTTTTCATTCCATTGTTCCGGAATTTCGTTTCCAATACTCCATATAAAAATACTTGGATGATTACGGTCGCGAAGCAATTGATCTGTTAAATCTTTTTTGTGCCATTTGTCCCAATCATTTCCGTAATCGTATTTGGTTTTATTTTGTTTCCACATGTCGAAAGCTTCATCCATGACAATGAAACCCATTTTATCGCAAAGGTCTAAAAGTTCCGGAGCTGGCGGATTATGTGAAGTTCTGATTCCGTTTACGCCCATCTCTTTCAAAATTTCAAGTTGACGTTCGATCGCTCTTGTATTAATTGCTGAACCTAACGGACCTAAATCATGGTGCATACAAACTCCTTTAATTTTGACCTTTTTTCCGTTAAGGATAAAACCTTTATCGGTATCAAATTTGAAATCTCTTATTCCGAAATTGGTTTTGTATTGATCTACAATTTTATCATCTACCGAAATTTCTGTAACTGCTGTATACAATTCAGGCTTTTCTACAGACCATAAAACTGGCGTTTCAACCTCAGTTTCCTGTTTAAGGATTTGATTTGCGTTTGCACCAATAGTTATATTTTGAGTAACCGATGTTACTTTGGTATTTTCTTTAAAAATTGTGGTTGTAATAGTTGCTTTTTTTGAAGCTGGGTTTTGATTCTGAATCGTAGTTTCAAAATTTACCGAAGCTTTTTCGGCACTCACTTTTGGAGTTGTCACATAAGTTCCCCATTGTGCAACGTGTACTTTATCGGTGGTTTCGATCCAGACATTTCTAAAAATTCCTGATCCTGAATACCAGCGCGAATTGGGTTGTTTTGAATTATCAACTTTTACGATAATTTCGTTGTCTTTTTCGCCGTAATTTAAATAAGAGGAAATTTCATATTGAAAGCCAATATATCCGTTTGGACGTTTTCCTAAATAATGCCCGTTTACCCAGACTTCGCTGTTTTTATAAACGCCGTCAAAGATAACTGATATTACTTTATCTTTATCAGAATCACTTATCTTGAAATTTTTCTTATACCATCCTAAACCTCCATTAAGTGCTCCACCTCCATATCCTGCTGGACTTTTTTCGTCAAATTTACCTTCGATACTCCAATCATGCGGAACATTTAAGGTTCTCCATTTAGTCGAAGTTCCAATAGTGTCTTTATCAATTATGCTATCATTTAAATGAAAACTCCAATCTGCATTAAAAGAGACTTTTCGGTTATCAAAAACATTTTCTTTTTTACTGCACGAACCAAATAGTATAATTCCGATTAACATTAATAATGATAATCCGTTATTTAAGTATTTACTTTTATTCTTCATTTCGACAGGATTTTTATTGTTTGTAAAAACAAATATAAACATACCGATAAGTGACTGTATCAATCCCCTACCGGTATGTTTATTTTTTATGTAATTATGGTTTTGGTTTGTAGTGAAAAACAATCAGACAAACTCCTTCGCCAGTTCTGCTTTTATCTCTGATAACTCCTAATCTTAATGAAGTTGCGCTAAGTTCTACCACTTTTACACTATACCAATTGCTTACATCTCCGTAATAATCTCCTCCGTAAAGCATTTCTACCCCACCATTAAAAGTCAATTTATTATTTGCGATATCAAAACCGTAAGTTCCTGTTTTAGTAGTTTTTTGTGTAGTTGTAAGAGCGGTTTGTGTTACTGTTGTATTATAACCTCGGTTAAGGTCAAATTTCATTTCGCCCCAATCTTTACTTGGCATAACCCACGAATTACTTGCATAGTCCGGAAACCAGTTCCAATTATCTCCGGATGCACCAGGATAATCTAAACCTGACCAGCCTACCGGATCGATAAAGTCTAAAACCCATGTTTTTCCGTCTACTCCATTGGTAAGCATGTTCCATCTTGGATCGCTAAAATAGCTTTCATCATTTTCGGCAACATCAACTACAACCGGTGCGGCATCTACAGAACCTCCTCTTGTATAAGCGGTAAAATAAACAGTATATTTTCCTGCGAAAGGAAGCGTAACCTGATCGTCGCTTTTATTAGAATGCCCTAATTCGTTACCATTTTCATCTGTATATTTCCAATACGGAATTACGGTTGGATCTTCATTTTTTAAAATCACTATGTTTTTATTCGCAGCATTTTGTGTTACTGAAAATTTTAGGTTTGATGCCGTTTGTGTAACTGCAGGCAAACTCTCACGGTCTTCAACCGGCTCACACGAAAACAATAAGGAGCCTATGGTTATTGCAGCTATTACTATATATAGAATACGTTTCATAATCATTTGTTTTTAAAATTAATTACCAACCCGGGTTTTGAGAAATAGTACCGTTTGAAAGCACTATTTGAGATTGTGGCAACGGGAACCAGCCTAAAGTTTCTGGTCTAAAAGTCACTGCAAAATCAGATCCTGCGTCATTATTATCGATTGCCGATTTTGCTACATCTACACCTTGTCTGATTAAATCGAAATAACGTTGTCCTTCAAGCGCTAACTCTAAACGACGCTCATTCATAATAGCTGCTTTTGTAACTGGTATTCTGTGCGTTGTATTTTTGAAAGCACGATCACGAACTCCGTCTAAATCTGCTTGCGCTAAAGCTGCATTTGTTCCTAAGTTCAATTCAGCAGCCATTAACAATACATCTGAAAAACGGATAATAGCATAATCCTGGTAGTTGTCAATCTGGAAATTTCCTCCGTTAGCTTCTACAACACTTACTCCGGCTTCATTGGTAATTGGGCAATATTTTTTCCATGAATATCCTGTGTATTGACGTTGTTCTCTTGCACCTGCATCAAAGTTTAAATTCTCGGCAGCATAACTAATGATTGTTGCGTCTCTACGTGTATCTCCAGCTTCATAGGCATTGTATAATTTAGGATTTACTGTTGCTCCACCCCAACCTGTTGCATATTTACCAATAGCTCCGCCACGTGGTGCAATATCAACCTGAAAACGGTTTCCTTCGTTTAAATTCCAATCTCCTTTTCCTGAACCGTTAAAACGTACCGCCCAGACCATTTCTGTATTATCTTCTCCGGCAAATTTCTCAAAAGAAGCAGCCAGCCAAAGATTAGCAAAATCAGGAAGTAATGCATGTCCGCTATTACTAACCACATCATTAATATAAGTCGTTGCTTGTGCTTTTGTAATTACACCCGCTAAATCTGCTTTTTTGTAATAATCTGTATAGAATAAAAAGGTTCTTGCCAAATAAGCTTCGGCAGCCCATTTTGTAATACGTCCGTAATTTGCATTTCCTGATTGCGAATAATTGTCATTGTTTAAATTATCTGCAGCAAACTTCAAATCATTTGCGATTAAAGCATACGTAACCTCAGCAGATTGTCTTGGCAATTGAAACTCTGTAGAACTAATAGTGTGATCTAAAGGCACAATATCACCGAACATTTTAGCAGCCTGAAAATGGAAATGTGCTCTTAAAAAACGAGCTTCTGCTTCGTATCTTGTTTTTAAAGCAGTATCAGTTCCCCAGTTTACGTTGTTCAGGTGTTCTAATAAAATATTGGCTCTGTAAATTCCTAAATAAGAATTTTTCCAGACATCGGCATTCATATCTTTATTAGAAACGTATAAAAAACGATCCCATTCGATATCTGACTGCGCATCCGCAATACCATATCCTCCAAAACAATCATCAGAAGCCTGCTCGCTAATCAACAAAGGTCCTCCGTAAGCTTCGCGTTGCAATATGTCGTAAATAGCAACTAATCCCTGATAAGCATCAGTTGGTGTTTTATAAAAATTTTCTTCAACCTTAGTTGTAGAAGGTTCTGTATCCAGAAAATCATCTGAACAAGCTCCCAAAACGAATAAGCTTGAGACAGCTAATAATTTTATATATTTTTTCATCGTTTTTAAAATTTAAAAGTTAACATTAAGACCCATCATGTATGTTCTTGGCTGTGGATAATATCCTACGTCAATTCCTCTTGCCCAAGATTGATTTGTGTTTCCAAAACCAATTTCAGGATCCATTCCCTGATATTTTGTAAAAGTGAAAAGGTTATTTGCCGCAACATACAATCTGAATTTGCTGAAGAAGTTCAGCTTATCAGTCATTTTTACTAAATCACAACCTAAAGAAGCATTTTTAATTCTGAAAAAATCTGCATTTTGAACATACAAATCAGAGAATCTCGTATAATTTCCGTTCGCATCAGTTCCGTAAGTAACTCTCGGAATTCTGTTCGAACTTCCTTCCGTTGTCCATCTGTTCAAAACATCTGTTGTGTTGTTTGTGTAACCACGAGTTGGATCGTGAACTCCAAATACATTCTGACTTCCTGATACTCCATAGGTATTCATAGAAAAATCAAATGCTTTATAAGAAACATCAAAGTTGAAACCGTAAGTAAAATCAGGATTTGGATTACCAATTTCTGTTTTATCATTTGCGTCAATTTTTCCGTCATTATTTAAATCTACAAAACGAACGTCTCCCGGTTGCGCACTTGGTTGTACACCTGCAGCTACCTCAGCAGCATTTTGAAAAATTCCGGCTGTTTTTAATCCGTAGAAATAACCAATTGGTTTTCCAACTTCAACACGGTTCATCTCGTCTAATCCCTGAAAAAGTAAATTTGTGTCTCCGTGAATAATTCCTTCACTATTCGCTACTCGAAGTACTTCGTTTTTGTTGTGCGAAATGTTTCCGTTTACCGAAAGATTCCAGTCTTTTCCAATTTTTGTATGATAGGCCAAAGCAAGTTCTACCCCTTTATTGCTCACATCTCCTCCGTTGATATACGGTGCAGTTGCTCCGGCATAAGCTGGAATTGAAGCAAGAACCAACCAGTCTTTTGTTTTTTTGTCGTAGTAATCAAAAGTTACTGTGAAGTTATTGAACAAAGTAGCATCAAAACCAAAATCTAATTGCTCAGAAGTTTCCCATTTCAGGTTACTGTTTGAAAGCTGATCCGGGCTCGCTCCTGTTTGCAACGTTTCGTCTCCTGTACCAAAATGGTAGTTTTTATTGTATGAACTAATTGTTGACATATAAGAAAAAGCAGGAATCTGGTCGTTACCATTTTGTCCCCAGCTTGCTCTTAGTTTAAAGTTGTTTACGACTTTACTTTCCGGGAAAAAGTCACGGTCAACATTCCAACCTGCAGAAAGTGATGGGAAATTTCCGTATCTGTTTGAAGAAGCAAAGTTTGAAGAACCGTCTCTTCTGATGGTTGCTGTAAACAAATATTTGTTGTTGTAATCGTATAATAAACGTCCAAAGTAAGACTGAATCGCATAATCAGCACGGTTTCCTTTTACCGTATTTGAAGTTTGATCTGTTGCATTGCTTAAGTAGGCATGTGAAAAATCATCAAAAGTTAGGTTTTTACCCGTTCCTTCCATAAAATCAGATGTATTCTTTTTAGCAGAAGTTCCTACCAAAACATCAAAATTATGTACGCCGTTTAAGGTTCCTTTGTATTGAACGGTGTTTTCAAAAATCCAACCCATTGATTTAGTTGCATTTTGAGTAACACTTGAAACGGTATTATTATCGTTTGAAGACAGCGAATAAACTGGTCTGAAAGAACGGTAATTACTATCGCTCATGTCAACACCAAAACTGGTTCTGTAGGTAAAGTTTTTTAAGAATTTTAATTCTGCAAAAATGTTTCCAACGTAACGGTTTGTTTTAGTCTCATTGAAGTTATTGTAGTATAATGATCCTACCGGATTACTAATATCTGCTGAAATAACTGAGTGTGCAAAACCTCCATTAGCATCGTAAGCGGCATCAATTGGAGCAGCATTTAAGAAGCTTCTGATACCGTTGCTGTAAATTCCCTGATCTGCAATTCCTGAACTTTTAACATTGGCGAAAGAGAAATTTTCTCCAATTTTTAAGTGATCTTCAATAACTTCTGAAGTCGAATTTACATTGAATGTTACACGATCATATTGGGATTGACTTGTACTGCTGCCAATCATTCCTTCTTGTCCGTAATAGGATAATCCGGTTGCAATTGTCGATTTTTTATCTCCGCCGCTAATTAAAAGGGAGTGATTTTGTTTCATTGCACCATCATTAAATAAATCATCCTGCCAATCGTGATTTGGGAATGCTGCAACTTGTGCAGGCGTATATAATGGTGTTAAACCAGAATTTACACGGGCTTCGTTCATAATGGTTGTATATTCCTGTGTATTCAGTAAATCTAATTTCTTAGCTACTTGCTGAAAACCAGTGTAGGTATTAAATGCCACATTCATTTTACCATCTTTTCCTTTTTTGGTTGTCACCAAAATAACTCCGTTTGCTGCTCTTGCACCATAAATAGATCCAGCAGAAGCATCTTTAAGAACGTCAATTCTTTCGATAGAAGACGGATCAAGATACCCGATTCCGTTATCAACTACTACACCATCAACAACATAAAGAGGTGTACTGTTTCCAGCGGTTCCAACTCCACGAATGTTAACTACCATTCCTGCGCCAGGCTGTCCTGAAGCCGAAGTAACATTTACACCAGAAGCCTGACCCTGCAAAGCGTTTACAACATCTAAACTCGCCACTTGCTGAATGTCTTTACCAGAAACTAAAGAAGTTGCGGCAGTATTTACCTTTTTCTTCTGAGTTCCGTAACCAATAACTACGATTTCTTTAAGTTCGGCAGTTTCGGACTGCATGACAACATTTATCGTTTTTTGAGTTCCAACAGTAATTTGCTGAGTTTTAAATCCCATAAAACTAATTACCAAAACATCACCTGTTTTAGCTTCCAGTTTATAGTTTCCGTCAAAATCAGTTGCTGTAGCCGTTTTAGAACCTTGCACTGCAACAGTAGCACCGGGAACTCCCATTCCGTCATCTGCCGATGTTACATTTCCGCTTACAAATCTGGATTGTTCCTGGGCAAAACCGGACTGCAACATAAATACGCTAAGCAACAGCGCCATACAAAACGGGAGCATTGTTGTTTTAATACAATATTTGCTTTTCATAATAATTAAGTTTGGTTAAAATTTATAGTTAGTACGTTTAAGTCTAATTAATATGCATTCGAGATAATTTGTTCGAATAACTCCTGTCTTCCGCTAAGAGGCTGAGGTTCTCCGCTTGCACGTGCAATTTTGCTAAGATCTTCAAGAGATAATTCTCCGTTTTCGAACTTGGCTCCGTTTCCACTGTCGAACGAACTGTAACGCTGTGTGCGTAATTTTTTATAGTCTGTATTTTGAAGTATCTGATCTGCGCAGATTAATCCTCTTGCAAAAACATCCATTCCTGCAATGTGCGCAATGAATTTATCTTCTAAATCGATTGAATTTCTTCTCACTTTTGCATCAAAGTTTACACCGCCGCCTTGAATTCCGCCACCTTCAAGGATAACCAACATAGCCTGAGTAACTTCCTGTAAGTTTATTGGAAATTGATCTGTATCCCAACCGTTTTGGTAATCTCCGCGGTTTGCATCAATGCTTCCTAACATTCCTGCATCAACTGCAACTTGTAATTCATGTTCGAAAGAATGTCCGGCAAGCGTGGCGTGATTTACTTCAAGGTTTAATTTGAAATCATTTTGAAGTCCGTATTTATTGATGAATCCTAATGAAGTTGCTGCATCATAATCATATTGATGTTTCGTAGGTTCCATAGGTTTTGGTTCGATCAGGAAGTTTCCTTTAAAACCTTCTTTACGAGCATAATCTTTACAAGTATTTAAGAATCTTCCTAAATGGTCTAATTCTCTTTTCATGTCTGTGTTCAACAAACTCATATATCCTTCACGACCTCCCCAGAAAACATAATTTTCTCCGCCAAGAGCAATTGTTGCATCGATTGCAATTTTTGCCTGAGCTCCTGCATACGCCAAAACATCAAAGTTTGGGTTTGTCGCTGCACCATTCATGTAGCGCGGATTGCTGAATAAATTTGAAGTTCCCCACAACAATTTAATACCAGATTCCTGTTGTTTTTGTTTCGCATATTCAACCATAGTCTGAATACGAGTTTCAAATTCTGCTAATGTTGGCGCATCATCCACCACATCAACATCATGAAAACAATAATATGGCAAACCTAATTTTGTCATAAACTCAAAAGCAGCGTCCATTTTGTCTTTTGCTCTTAAAATGACATTCTCATTTTTATCCCATGAAAAAGTTTCAGTCGAAGCTCCAAACGGATCTCCTCCCGTATTACACAGCGTATGCCAGTACGCCATCGAAAAACGTAAATGCTCTTTTAATGTTTTTCCCGCAACGACACGATTTTCATCATACCATTTAAAAGCCAGTGGGTTATCACTTTCTCTACCTTCGAATTTAATCGTGTCTATGTTTTTAAAATATTGATTAGTTGTGCTCATTCTTATTGTTCTATTTTAATTTGATTTTTCCATTCTTGATATAAATCCTGATATTGAGTCGTCAGGATTTCATTGGGTTCAATTCGGTCTAAACATTGCAATCCTGCAAAAGCTTCGTCAAGCGAATTGTAATATCCTAAACCGTAAGCAGCGCCTCTTGCGGCACCTTCGGCTCCGGATGTGTTGTATAATTCTAAAGTAGTTTGTGTAGTATTGGTGAAGATTTCTCTAAAAACCGGACTCAAAAATAAATTCGAATTTCCGGCGCGAACTACCGTTCCTGAAACTCCTGTTTCTTTCATTACATCAAAACCGTAATTCATGGCAAACACGATTCCTTCGCAGGCCGCACGGACCAAATGTGATGGCTGATGAATATTGAAATTTAAATTCTGGATTCCCGAAGTGGCATTTTTGTTATTGAAAATACGTTCAACACCATTTCCAAAAGGGTAAAAACGAAGTCCGTTACTTCCAGCTTCTACTTTTGCAGCTTCGGCATTTAGTTTTTCGTAGGCAATTAATTCTGCTCTGTCAACCGACATGATTTTGCGTAACCATTGGTATAAAATTCCGGAACCGTTAATGCACAACATAACTCCGTTGCGTTTTTCAGTTTCCGAATTATTGACGTGTAAAAAAGTATTGATTCTGTTTTGTTTATCGTAAGCATCCTGATCGCTTACGGCATAAACAACTGCCGAAGTTCCGGCTGTTGTAGCGATTTCGCCAGGTTTCAAAACATTCAATGACAAGGCATTGTTGGGTTGATCTCCGGCTCTGTAGGTGATTTTTGCATCGGGATTTAATCCTAATTCCTGAGCAATTTCTGGGTGAATGGTTGCCTGAATTCCAAAATTTGAAACAATTTCCGGAACGATATCTGCTGTTAATCCCATTTGAGAAAGAATTTCTGTTGCCAGTTTTCCTTCTGAGAAATTCCATAAAGCGGCTTCTGATAAACCTGAAGTACTTATTTGTGCTACTTTTGAAAGTTTTGCAGCAATAAAATCTCCCGGAAGCATCATATATTTCGCTTTGGCGAAAACTTCAGGCTGATTGTCTTTTACCCATTTTAGTTTTGAAGCTGTAAAATTTCCAGGACTTCCTAAAATTTGTTTTTGAGAATTTTCAGCACCAATCTTTGCATAAATTTCATCTCCAATAATCGCAGCACGACTGTCACACCAAATAATCGAAGTACGAACCGGATTTAAATTTTCATCGGTTAAAACCAAACCATGCATTTGATACGCAATTCCAATTCCGGCGATTTTTTTTAGATCAATATTAGATTTTGAGCCCAATTGTTTGATTCCGTCTTTTACATATTGCCACCAGGATTCAGGATCTTGTTCTGCCCAGCCAAATTTTGGGGCTTCAATTGGCATTTCGAAATCCGGAACACTTACTGCGCCAATTGTCGTTCCTTTTTCAGGATCGAAAACTGATAATTTTATTGAAGAGCTTCCTAAATCAATTCCTAAAAAAAACATTTGTGGTACTTTTTATTTGGTTAGAAAATCGTTCACTTTAAACTTATAGTCAAACTGAACTTATCTTATGGTTATTTTGACTACAAGTGTAAAACATTTTTTCTATATTAACAAAATATTAGGGTTAATTTTTTTCAATTCTAATTATTTGAACTTGATTTTTAGGAATACAATAAAATATTAGGTTAATTTGAAATAAAAAATGTCAAAAAAATAGCGTTTTAGCAAATTGACAATCAGTCGTTTAAGGATTATTATTTCAGAATTGTATTTTAGCAGTATTTCAAACGGCTGATTGTCAGAAAACTATTCCGTTAAAAAAAATATAAAGCTTTTATAAAACCAACTATTGATTTAATTTATTTAATTTGTCAAAATTTAAATGGGATATGGTTAAAAATACAGATGACGATTCAGCTTTAAAAAGCGAGCAAAGCGCAATGAATGCGATCACGATTGACTGTGTTATATTTGGATTTGATCAGGGAAGTTTAGAAGTGCTTTTGGTGCAACACGGAGAAGGAATCAGTAAAGGAAAATGGGGACTTCCGGGAGGCTGGATTTATAAAAAAGAAAGTACGGATAACGCTGCACACCGATTATTGAATGAACTTACCGGTCTTGATAATATTTATCTGGAGCAATTGAAAGCATTTGGAGATCCGGATCGTTTCCCGCTTCGACGCGTTATTACGATTGGTTATTATGCTTTGGTAAAACGCGAAGATTATAATATTAAAGCTGGTTTTACAGCTTCTGATGCTAAATGGTATAAAATAAACAGCATTCCGGACTTGATTTACGATCACAACGAAATTCTTTCTTATAGTTTAAAACATTTGCAAAACAGGGTTCGTCAGGCACCGCTTGGTTTTAATCTTTTGCCGGAGAAATTTACGCTTTTGCAATTGATGCATTTATATGAGGAAATTTTAGGAATCGAAATGGATAAATCGAATTTCCGCCGAAAAATTCTTCACATGAAATTACTGGTTGCATTAGATGAAAAACAACAAGACGTTTCACACAGAGCCGCAAAATTATACAAGTTCGATCCGGAGATTTATAATAAACTAACGGAAAAAGGATTTAACTTTGAATTTTAATGGCATCTTCATCCTCTCAAAATATTTCTGAAAAGAGCACCAATATAACTGTAGATAAAAAAACAGTTATACATGGGATCACGATTGACTGCGTCATTTTTTCTTTCGATAAAAAAAACCTGGAAGTTCTTTTAGTACAACATGCCGGAGGACAAAGCGCCGGAAAATGGGGACTTCTTGGCGGGGATTTATATTTAGACGAAAGTGTTGATAATGCTGCCCTTCGAATAGTAAATGAATTGACAAGCCTTGACAACATCTATCTGGAACAGCTAAAAGCTTTTACTGATCCTGATCGTGTAAAAAATACAAGAGTTATAACGATTGGATATTATACTCTGGTCAATCGTGAAGATTATAATATTAAAGCGAGTATTTCTGTAATTGAAGCGAAATGGTATAAAATAAATACTATTCCGAATTTGATTTTTGACCATAACGAAATTTTAGATTTCAGTTTGATGCAATTGCGTAATCGGGTTCGGCAGGCACCAATTGGTTTTAATCTTTTACCTGAAAAATTTACGCTTTTGCAATTAATGCATTTATATGAAGAAATATTAGGAATCGAATTGGACAAATCGAATTTCCGCAGAAAAATTCTTCATATGAAACTATTGGTTGCGCTTGATGAAAAACAAAAAGATGTTTCGCACAGGGCAGCAAAATTGTACAAATTTGATCCTGATGTTTACAAAAAACTAACAGAAAAAGGATTTAATTTTGAATTTTAAAGCCCGATTTAGATTCCTGAATCTAACTATATAACAACTACATTCCAGAATCCAAAACTTTGCGCTATCTTTGCGCCTTAATAACATGCTCTACGGCAATTGCCACAGCGCAAATTTATACCCTGAAATTACTTAAAACTCGTTTAGAGAATTGATATATTAAAATGAAGAAGATACGTAACTTTTGCATTATTGCACACATTGACCACGGTAAAAGTACATTGGCAGACCGCTTATTGGGCGCTACACAAACCGTTACAGCTCGTGAAGAAAAAGCACAATTGCTTGACAACATGGACCTGGAACGTGAGCGTGGAATTACCATAAAAAGTCACGCCATACAAATGGAATATACTTATAAAGGAGAAGAATATATCTTAAATTTAATTGACACTCCCGGTCACGTTGACTTTTCATACGAAGTTTCACGATCTATTGCGGCCTGCGAAGGTGCACTTTTGATCGTTGATGCTGCACAAAGTATTCAGGCACAAACAATTTCTAACTTATATTTGGCTCTTGAGAATGATCTTGAAATTATTCCGGTTTTGAACAAAGTAGATTTACCAAGTGCTAATCCTGAAGAAGTTAGTGATGATATTATCGATTTATTAGGTTGCAAACTGGAAGATATTATTCATGCTTCGGGAAAAACTGGTTTTGGTGTTGAAAATATTTTGGCTGCCATTATCGAAAAAATTCCTGCTCCTAAAGGAAATAAGGACGAACCTTTACAAGCTTTGATTTTTGACTCGGTTTATAATCCGTTTCGTGGAATCGAAGTTATCTTTAGAGTTGTAAATGGTGAAATCAAAAAAGGACAGAAAATTAAATTCATGGCCACCGGAAATGAATATTTTGCTGACGAAATTGGAACTTTAAAATTAAACCAAGTTCCTAAAAATGTGATTTCTGCAGGTGATGTTGGTTATTTAATTTCTGGAATTAAAGAAGCCAAAGAAGTAAAAGTTGGTGATACACTAACAGATGCTAAAACGCCAACGACTAATATGATTACAGGTTTTGAGGATGTAAAACCAATGGTTTTCGCCGGAATTTATCCTGTTGATACAGAAGATTATGAAGATTTGCGTTCTTCTATGGAGAAATTGCAATTAAATGATGCTTCGCTGGTTTTTACACCTGAAAGCTCTGCAGCGTTAGGTTTTGGTTTCCGTTGCGGGTTCTTAGGAATGCTTCACATGGAAATTATCCAGGAACGTTTAGAGCGTGAGTTCGATATGACGGTAATTACTACAGTTCCTAACGTTTCGTATTTAGCTTACACCAAAAAAGATCCTGAAACTCCATTTGTGGTAAATAATCCTTCTGACTTACCGGAACCTTCTCGTTTAGACCGAGTTGAAGAACCGTATATTAAAGCAACGATCATTACAAAAGCTGATTTCGTAGGAAACGTAATGAGTCTTTGTATTGAAAAACGTGGTCAAATTACCAATCAAACGTATTTAACGACAGAACGTGTTGAATTGAATTTTGACATGCCTCTTGCCGAAATTGTATTTGATTTTTACGATCGTTTAAAAACAGTTTCTAAAGGTTATGCTTCTTTTGATTACTCTCCGATAGGAATGAGAACTTCGAAATTAGTTAAACTGGATGTTCTTTTGAATGCTCAAACGGTTGATGCGCTTTCTGCTTTGATTCACGAAGACAACGCTTATAACATCGGTAAAAAAATGACCGAGAAATTACGCGAATTGATTCCGAGACAACAATTTGATATTCCGATTCAAGCTGCCATTGGAGCAAAAATTATTGCGCGTGAAACGATTAAAGCACTTCGTAAAGATGTTACCGCAAAATGTTATGGTGGAGATATTTCGCGTAAGCGTAAATTGCTGGAAAAACAGAAAAAAGGTAAAAAACGTATGAGACAAGTAGGAAACGTTGAGATTCCGCAAGAAGCTTTTATGGCTGTTTTGAAACTTAACGACTAGATTTTTATTTTTTTAGAGAAAAGAAGAAAGAAGAAAGAATAAAGAGAATAGAATATAGATAAACCCGATGACGAAAGTTGTTGGGTTTTTTATTTTAAAAAAATTACTTCTTGTCTTTAAACACGAATTTCACTAATTGTCACTAATTAGTTTCACAAACTTTGATCAACTGAAAATTTGTGCAAATTCGTGAATTCTTATTTATTTTAAATTTGTAAATTATTCTAGCACCTGTTTTACAACATATTACCATAAATAAACGCTAATTTATCCTCTAAATTAAACACGTAAAAACTTATAAAAAACAAGATTATTAACTCAATAGCTTCATTTTTAATCCAATAGATTGCTTTCGTAAAAATTTTAATAGTAAAAACATAATTTTAATCTTACAAACTTTAAAGCTATAATTATGAAAACGAAATTTTTTATCATTTTGTCGATGTTAACTTTTTCATTTGCAAATGCACAGGAAGCTGAAGCTGAATCAGAAATGAATTCGGCAAAAGGTGTCACTTTTCAAAAAGGAGATATGTTTCTCGAAGGTTCTATCAAAATTAGTACAGGCGGCAACGCTGATTATTATGGATTTAGTCCCAAATTTGGATATTTATTGAATGACAAATTTGCCGTGGGGGCAAAACTCGATTACTCAAGCAATAAGGTAGAAGTTACGGATACTAAAACGAATGTTTTCGGGATTGGCGGTTTTGCACGTTATTACTTTTTAGAATTAGATAAAAAACGTTTTAAAGCTTTCGCCGAAGCTGGTTTAGGTTTTGGCCGCAATAAAACTGAAATTGACGGAATCGAGGATAACGATAATAGTATTACGGCAAATATTACCGTAGGATTAAACTATTTTGTTACCAAAAACATTGCAGTAACTTTTACCCTTGCGAATGTTTTAGCTTATAACAGTGTTTCTCCTGAAAATGGTGCATCATCTGATACTTTTAATTTAAACATCAATTTATTTGAAAACATTTTCGATCAGCCACAATTTGGATTGTTGTACAGGTTTTAGCCTTTTTCTAAATCATAAAAAAGCTGTTTTAATAAGACAGCTTTTTTTATGCACTAGGCTGTGTAAAAGACCATCCTGCGATTATTAATTCCCGAACTACTTCATTTGTCTCAGCTCCATCTTGAAGCGTATAAATATCATGACCTACGACAAACGATTCTGTCATTTTTTTTGATCCGTAAATACCGCCGAAAATCATTGCAAAAATTCCGCCTACTACAACAAATGCGTTAAGCAGCATGAAATTATAAACCAAAAGAGAAATTGCCACTACAACAGCAATTCCCGTTATTAATTGTGATCTCGAAGTTGATTTTTCATGAATTGTTTTACAAGAAGAGCATCTTGGAATTCCGATTAAAATTTTAGAATATTTAACCGATCGGTACACGACGATATTAGTTCTGTCAGCTTCAACAAAAAGCGGTACAAAATAACAGTCGTTCATGCTTTTCATATGATCTTGTTCGCAGTACGTGCATTTGGTTTCGTTGGGTTCAAACCTTTTGTAATGTTCATTAAAAGAGTAATTTTCAATCATAATTTAGTTCGAAGGTAAGGTTTTGGATAAAATATATTTAATTAGCAAACCTGGTCCGAAAGAAAATAATACAGGAATCAGAATCTCTAAATTCAAAAAAGTACTTCTTCCCTTAAAATAGAAACCACATGCAAAAGGCATAATCATTGCTGCGATAGTATACCCAACCATTGCAGGAATGGGATTATCTTGGTTTCCGTAATATCCGCAGAAGCAAGCCACTATAATCGAGATCAAAATCATCATACCGTTGTTCTCTCCAATCATTCCTATGAAAGTTGTAATAATAATTGCGGCACCAAAAGCAATTTTATTTCTTTCTTCAGCTTCTTTACTCTCTTTGGCTTCTTCATAAAGATCATCTTTATGATTTTTGATTACTTTTGCTAAAAGCTCTTTTGCTATAACAGGATCATAGCCTAACCGAATCAAAACAATAAGTTCCTGATTACTGTCAAAAGTTCCCTCTCTTAATTTTTTTTTAAGCTCTTCGATCTCTGCGTACGATAAATCATTATGCATATATTTCGTTTTAATTGTGATAAAAATACATTATTTTTTTAATCCTCGATTAAACCCATAAAAATAATTAACAAGATCGTTTTCGATTTTTAAAAGTCCCAATATTTTAGATCACTACTAATTTGAACTTTAAAACCTTTGTATCTTTGAACTTCAAAACTTAGAACTTTTAATATGGACGAAAACCCAAAACGTTTTGACCGAATTGTCGCAATTCTAATTCAATTACAATCTAAAAAAATTGTAAAAGCACAGGAATTAGCTAATCGTTTTGAAGTTAGTTTGCGAACTATTTATCGGGATATTCGGACTCTGGAAGCTTCGGGAGTTCCTATTTATAGTGAGGCCGGAGTGGGTTATGCTTTAATGGATGGTTACAGATTGCCTCCCGTAATGTTTACCCGCGAAGAAGTAAGCAGTTTTATTGCCGCCGAAAAACTGATGCAAAAATTTACAGATCCTGCTTTAGGAACTCATTACGCTTCGGCGATGTTCAAATTGAAATCGGTTTTGAGAAGCAGTGATAAAGACTGGGTTACTAATATAGAATCCAGGGTTTTAATGCAAACTGCAGAACCCTTATTTCATGATAATTCTCCTAATACCTTATCTGTTTTGTTTGAAAGTATTGCAGAGAAAAAACAAATTCTTCTTTCTTATAAAACCATTGAAGCCCAGGAAGCAAGTAACCGAAATATTGAACCTGTTGGTGTTTTTCATGATCACAATAATTGGTATTTTCTGGGTTATTGTCACTTGCGACAAGACTATAGACAATTTAGAACAGACCGAATTCAGGGAATTCAAAAAACGGAATGTGATTTTACAATAGAACATGATTCATTAGAAATTTATCTGAAGAAAAACGAAACAATCCCGACTACAAAGGTTAGGATTTTAGCCGATAAAAAAATCATCAATTACCTTCGATACGAACAAAAATACCATGGATTTATTTCTGAAAAAGAAGTAGACGGACAGATAGAAATGACGTTTATGACCCGTAATATTGAAGAAGGTTTTTCGCGCTGGTTTTTGATGTTTGGCGATTATGCTCAAATTTTAGAGCCCCAAAGATTAAAAGACAGAGTTCTTGAAATTTTAGAAATTCAAAGAAAAAGGCTTTTATAAAAAAACTCCTAAAGCTGAATTTAATTTCATCTTAGGAGTTTTTTTAATTGGCAAACTCAAAAATTTTATCTTTCCCAGAAAAATGGAGGTGTAATATTTAGAGCTCTTAAATACACATATCCTTGTCCGCGGTGATGAATTTCATTGTCAATAAAATACAAGATATTCTGAATAACCGGAAATTCGTATTGACCAAAAAGATTAAAGGTTTCATTGAAATCTTTAATAGATAATTTTTCCCAATATTGATTTATTTCTGCAGTTGCTTCGTCCCATTTTTCAAGATATTGCGCTTTAAAAATCAATTTCTCTGATTCTTCTGCAAATCCTTTGGTTTCTTTAGTGACGATTCCCTTAAGTCCCGGAGCGGCGATTGCCAAAAGTTCATCTACTAATTTTGAGAAAGGTCTCATTCCGCCTATTGAGAATTCAAAAAAATCTTTCTCAGGAAACAATTCAATTACACGACGCGTTAATGCACGATGACCTTGCCAGTGTTTCAATAAATCTTCCGGTGTAATTACTTGGGCTGCTAATGTTTTCATAGTTTTAAAGTTTAATTATTTTAATACTTCAAAATTAGAAAGGGTCGGTGACAACAGTTTGTCAACAGGAAAAAATAATTTAAAAATTATTTTTTCCCGTCACGCAACGTTAAACCAGCATACGTTTTTATAAACGTAATAAATTGTGGTTACTGGGCGTTAGACGCACTGCTGTGCGCCATGTGCGCCTATACAGAAAATCTTATCAATACTATTTATTTATTCTTTAACCATTCAAACAAACGATTGGCGTCTTCGTATTTAAATAATTGTGTTCCTTCGTTCATCGTGGCGGCAGATCCGCAGGCAACTCCCCAACGAATCACTTCTTTGAGGTTTTTGTTTTGAGATAATGCCCAAACCATTCCGCCAACCATGCTGTCGCCTGCTCCAACGGTACTTTTTTTGGCAACATTGGGAGCAGGAACATATTCATAATCATCTTTTGTGACTAAAACTGCACCTTGTGGCCCAAGAGAAACTACTACAATTTCGGCTCCGCCTTTTGCAATTATCTTTTTAGCTGCTTCGTTGACTTCTTCCATTTCCAGGCGTTCTACTCCAACTAGTTTTGCGAGTTCGCCAACGTTTGGTTTTATAAGATAAGCGCCTGTTTCCAAAACTTTTTTTAGGGCTTCTCCTGAAGTATCTACGATTAATTTTGAGTTTGATTTCTTAGCTATTTCTGCTATTTTCTGATAAAAATCATCGGATAAACCTTCATTTAAACTTCCGCTCGCAACAAGAAATTTTGGTTTTAAATTTGAAATGGTTTCTACTATCTTCTGAACTTCCGACTCAGACAAAACATCGCCTGTAAACCCGAAACGATATTGCGAATTGGTATGATCATCAACGGCAATAAAATTTTCTCTGGTTGCGGTCGCAGTTTCAATTACTTCAAAATCCACTTCTTCTTTTTTTACTAAATCCTTTAGCATTTCGCCAACTGGTCCGCCTGATGTAAAGACAGCTAAGGAACTTCCGCGTAAGCGGGAAATAGCTTTTGAAACATTTATTCCGCCGCCTCCGGCATCAAATTGTGGTTCCTTGCATCTTATTTTCTGCTCGGCAATCAGACCTGAAAAATGGGTGCTTTTATCTACGGAAGGATTTACGGTTAGGGTAACTATATCAAATGATTTCATTTTTTTTGCGATTTTAATTCTATTAAAGATGCGAAAAAAATATCAATTCTAAAATGGAGATGATTTATAATTGTATGTTTATATATAAGACGCATTGCTGTGCGCCCCTACATATAATGGTTTATGGATAACATCTCATTAAATCGATAAAACCTTTGTACCTTTGCGCCTTAGAAACTTTGGAACTTAAAAAGAAATGATCGAAGATAAAAATCCGCAACGTACCAGTATAGCGCAATTAGGTGAATTTGGCTTAATTGAGCATTTAACCAAAAATTTTGACGTTACTCAGGAATCTACTTTAAAAAGTATAGGCGATGATGCGGCTGTTCTTGATTTTAAGGATAAAAAAGTAGTAGTTTCTACTGATTTATTGATTGAAGGCGTGCATTTTGACTTGGCTTATATGCCATTAAAACATTTAGGATATAAAGCTGTTGTTGTAAACATATCCGACATTTGTGCGATGAATGCCAGACCAACGCAAATAACGGTTTCTGTTGCCGTTTCTAATCGTTTTCCGTTAGAAGCATTAGAAGAGTTATTTGAAGGAATTACACACGCTGCAAAAGAATATAAAGTTGATGTTATTGGCGGAGATACAACCTCATCGCAAAAAGGATTGATTATTAGCATTACGGCAATTGGTGAAGCTAATGAAGACGAAATTGTGTACCGAAATGGCGCTAAAAAAACCGATTTGCTTGTTGTAACCGGAGATATTGGCGCGGCTTATATGGGATTGCAGGTTTTGGAACGTGAAAAACAGGTGTTTCAGGTGAACCCGAATAGTCAGCCTGATCTTGATATGTACAGTTATTTAATTGAGCGCCAGTTAAAACCTGAAGCGCGAAAAGATGTCCGTACTTTATTGCACGCTCTTGAAATTAAGCCTACTTCGATGATTGATATTTCGGACGGATTATCATCTGAGATTATTCATTTGTGCAAACAATCTAAAGTGGGTTGTAATTTATATGAAGATAAACTTCCGTTGGATCCGCAGTTTATTTCGACTTGCGAAGAATTTAATATTGATAGTACAACGGTTGCTATTAATGGCGGTGAAGATTATGAATTGTTATTTACGATTGACATAAATGATTTTGATAAAATAAAAGGAAATCCAAATTTCTCTATTATTGGACATATGGCCGATGAAAGCGAAGGTATAAATCTTGTTACGCGAGCAAACACTCAAATTCCTTTAAAAGCCCGTGGCTGGGATGCTTTGAGTGAATAAATTTTCTTCAAATTCCAAATAAAAAATTCCAAATTCCACTAAGTAAAATTGTTGAAATTTGGATTTTTTTTGTTTGGAATTTTATTTTAAAAAAGTCCTTTGCTTTTTGCTTCTTTAACCAAATCCTCATCTAAACCAGATTTTATTTTAAGCAATTCCTTAAGATTGATTCTTCGTTTTTCGATTGCATTTAAGGAAATTGCGATGTAATGCGGCATTTCTTCTATAAGTGTTCCTTTTGATAAATGAAACAAAATTTGCTTATCAAATTCATCAATTTCTATCGAATTATGCGTCGATTGATTGAGCATTTTCTGCACGGACTGGCTATAATATTTATCGCTTTTGATTACTTTATCAAAGGCAAAAAGCAGCTCATCAAAAGTTAAATCATTTTTAATAATGAGTCCATTTGGATTTATGGTCCTGATAATCGTTTTGATTTTCAGCAATTCTGTATACATCGTTAGCAGGATAATTTTGCAGTGCGGCATTTTTTTGGTGAGTAATTTTGCAAGGTCTTCTCCTGAAAAAAGATCTTTTTCTTCATAAGCGGGCATACTTATGTCTAAAAAAGCAATGTCAAAAATGGGCGTTTCTGCATTCTCGATTAAATCATATGCTGATCTGCAATCATGAGCCTGTAAGATCAAAAAGTCATATTCCTTGGGATTATAACGTGTAATAGCGTTTTTATATCCTTCAATAATAAAAGGATGATCATCAACTATTAAAATATTTAGCTTTTTAGCCGTCGAAAATGGGGCTGTTAGGTCAACTGTCATTTTTTTGCAGGTTTATTTTTTGATCAATTGGGACTTTAACTACAATAAGGGTTCCTTCTCCTTGGGCAGATTTAAATGTAGCAATGCCTCTACATTCTGTCGCTCTATATTTTATATTATGTATTCCTATGCCGTTTTTTGCTCTTTTGACATTAAAGCCAACTCCGTCATCTAAAATGGATAAAACCAAATGGTTTATCTCGCTCTTAAATTCAATTTTAATTATACTTGCTTTCGCATATTTATTACAATTCTGGAGTGCTTCCTGAATAATTCGGTACAAATTAATTTTGACCATATTACTGACCAGCTCCCATTTAATATGAGAATCAAAAGACGTAATTAATTTTGAGTCGTACGTATTTTGTTGGTTTTCAAACAATTTGTTTAGAATCGCAACAAAATTATTAATTAAATCTGATTTTTCTCTATTTAAATCATGCGAAATTTCACGTATGTCTTCTTCAATATGTTTAAGTTCTGCCAAATATTTTTTTCTTTTTTCAGCTGCTTCCGCTTCATCAATCTTATCCAAGCTGTCTAAACTTATGCGAATACCAAACATTCGGCCCAAAACGCCGTCGTGTAAATCCTGGGCAACTTTTTTCTTTTCCTTAATTCGGGTTAATTCAATTTCGTTTTGCTGAGAAATCATCAAATTATAAATATCTTCGTTTGCAATTTGCTGTTGCTGTTTAAAAAGCAATTCTCTGTTTTTAGCCTGCTGTGTTTTATAAACATAAAAAAATAATCCGCCTAAAGTACAAATACTAAAAATATAGACTAAGGTTTTATTTTTCTCCTGAAGGTTCGAATTTTGATCTTTTATTTCATTGGTTTCATATTGAATCCTGGAGAATTTTTCTCCCATATTTCGTTCTGCCTTTAATAGTTTCTCATTTAAACGGATATATTCTTTAGAATAAGTCGATGCATTTTGAGGATCAACAACAGCAATTTGTTTAAGAGCATCTATCGTATTGCTTAATTTATTCGAACTTCTGGATAAGTTTAAAGCTTGTTTTGAAAATTGAATTGCCCTTAAAGTATCTTTTTTGAATGCAAAATATTCAGATAAATGTATTTTATTTAAAATAATTCCGGATGTGAGTTTTAAGCTATCTCTAATTTTTAAAGCATCATAGAATTGCTTAGGAAGTCCATCAGATTCTTTTAATTTAAATTTGGAATACGCCAAATTATCTAAAAGCATAGCATATAATATTGTTCCGTCGCTAAGCAAATTCTTCTGTATTAAACCTTTTTGAAAATAGTTTTTTGCTTTTTTATAATTGCCCATACTTAAATAAACGAACCCAATATTATTAAGTGAAGTCGCTTTTAACTGTAACTCTGACGGAATTGATTTATCTTCTAAAATGGACAAGGCTTTATTATGAAACTCTAATGCTTTATCATACTCTTCACGTTCGTTGTACAATATTCCCAAAAGATTATAACAATCATAAAGCTTATTATTGACATTTTTTTGTTTTTTTAAAATTCTAAGTGCCTTAAAAACGGTTATTTCGCTTTCAAAATAATCTAATTCAGCATATTGTAAATCTGCTTTAATTAAAAAGGTTTTTGCCAGATTAATTTCATCATTGGTTCTTAAATAAATTTTTTCTGCAGTAAAATAATTCAAAAAGGCACTATCTGAAACCGTTTGCGATCGATAATAATCTCCCAGATACATATACGCTTTTGCCATGCTGGAAGAATCTTTACTGTCTATCGCTCTTTCGAGAATCAATTTTGATGTTTTGTGATAGGCTTTCCAATCGTCCATATTAAAATAACGATTAGCAACTTTAAAAAGATTGACTCTATTAAGAGAATCATTTTTTTCATTTATAATTATATCAAATGCTTTTTGATTATAGTTTTGCCTATACTTTACAGGCAAATTCACATCACTGGCTAATGAAAAATACAGGGAAAGGCTGTCTTTTGAAGAATTTACATTTTCCTCTTTCTTACTTTTACTCGTACAAGCAAACAGGACAAGAGCTAAAAACAATAGTATCTTAGAATGTTTTTTCAATGTATATCTTTGATTTTCTTCAAAAATACTAAAACTATAGACATAAAAAAAGGCCGTCAAAAACTGACAGCCTTTTTATTATAATATCTTATTTTTCTTAGTCTAATTTTATTCTGGATCTTGTAGATTGGCTTTCATAACCAAAACTATTTATTTGATTACCAGCCGAATTTAATTGATCTGATTTGTAATCATCAGTCTTTTTACCATTTCCTGTTGTTTTTTGTCCACCGTTACCATCTGTTCCTATACTTATCTCAATATTTCCTGCAATTGATCTGTTTGATTTTTGTGGATTTGCAAATGAGGTTGCTACCATTACTAAAGAAAATAATCCGAATGTTAAAGCTGCTTTTTTCATGTTTTTGGGGATATTAAATTGTGATTTGTTTTTGGGGCATCATCGCTTTGTGCGAATCATGGTGTAAAACTAACACTACTTAACAATAAAAATTATATGAAAAAACAGGTTTATGGTAGAACATACCCAATTGTTAGTCAATGGATATCAAATCAATGTAAATATCTAGTTTTTAGACCTCTAAGTAATTTCCTGCAGTGAAATCAGCGATGATTAAATCGACATTTGATTTATAGGTTTTTGAAAAAGGAACCTTCTTCATCGAATTTTTTATGTAACATACTGAGTTTCCGTTATGAATTCTCGAAATGTAATTTCGATTTATAATATAACTATTATGAATTCGAATAAATGGATACTCTAAAACACTCTCAAAATGTTTCAATGTTTTAAAAGCTGTTATCATTTCGCCCGAATTTAAATGAATATCGGTCGAATTATTATCAGCCTGAAAATACGAAATATCTGATGCGCTAATGTAACGATAATCTCCGTAAGATTTTACACATATTATTAATGAGTTTTCAACAATTTGTGAAATTTTTCCTTTTGGAGTTATTTCACAAGAGGCTCCTTCTTTTAAATTAGGGGATTCAACTTCTGAAATTTCTTTATTTAGTTTCAAAATACTCTTAATAACGTCACTTGAAATAACAGGTTTCAACAAATAATCAAAAACCCGATATTGAATTGCGTCAAAAGCCAGATCTTTTTTGGCTGTAGTAATAATGATTTTAGGTAAAACAGTTAAAAATCTGTGCAATTCATTAATGAAAGCAAGCGATAAATTACTGGATACATCTTTGGGATCAATTTCTAAAAAAACAATTGAAGGTTTATGTTCCAAAACCAAATTTAAACCGTCCTGATAATTCGTCGCCGATGCTATAAAAGTTAATTCTGAAAAACCATCTGTAATTGTTTTGGTCTTCAAAATACTTTCAGCATCATCGTCAATTATAATATACGGGTAGTTTTTTTTCAATATTATTTTGTTATTATTTCATGTATTTGAACAACTATCGCTTTTGTATCATCAATACTTTAAAAAAAATTTGATTTCTATATCTTTTTTCAATTAAAATTACGAATTTCAATTATCTAAATATTTCAATGTTAATACATTATAAACAAATGTTAAAACATAAAGTCAAAATGCAAATTTCATCGACAAAATACACATTTTTGAATAAAAAAAAGCCCAATTTCCATAAAGGAATTTGGGCTTTTAGATAATTATGTATGAGTTAATTACATTTTCATCAACCAGTTTTTCATAGAAACTTCGTTTTCGATAATGTCTTTCAATTCAGAAATTTTTACGCGGTCTTGTTTCATTGTATCTCTATGACGAATTGTTACTGTTTCGTCTTCGATTGTTTGATGATCTACTGTAATACAAAACGGAGTTCCAAGAGCATCTTGTCTTCTGTAACGACGTCCTACTGCATCTTTTTCATCATACGCTACGTTGAAATCCCATTTTAAATCTTCGATGATTTTTTTAGAAATTTCAGGTAATCCATCTCTTTTAATTAATGGTAAAACTGCAGCTTTTGTTGGCGCTAAAACTGCCGGTAATTTTAATACTGTTCTTGTTGAACCGTCTTCTAAAGTTTCTTCTCGTAATGAAGTTGCAAAAACAGCCAGGAACATACGATCTAAACCAACTGAAGTTTCGACTACATATGGCACATAGTTTTCGTTCAGTTCCGGATCAAAATATTGTAATTTTCTGCCAGAATATTGTTCGTGTGCTTTTAAATCAAAATCTGTACGAGAGTGAATTCCTTCTAATTCCTTGAAACCAAATGGGAAATTAAACTCAATATCAGCCGCCGCATTTGCGTAATGTGCTAATTTTTCGTGATCGTGAAAACGGTAATTTTCTTTTCCTAATCCCAAAGATAAATGCCAGTTTAAACGAGCTTCTTTCCAGTGGTGGTACCATTTCATTTCTTCTCCCGGACGAACGAAAAATTGCATTTCCATTTGTTCAAATTCACGCATACGGAAAATAAATTGTCGCGCAACAATCTCGTTTCTAAACGCTTTACCGGTTTGAGCAATTCCAAAAGGAACTTTCATACGACCTGATTTCTGAACATTCAGGAAGTTCACAAAAATACCTTGCGCTGTTTCCGGACGTAAATATAAATCCATTGCTGAATCTGCAGAAGCTCCAAGTTTAGTTCCAAACATTAAGTTGAATTGCTTAACGTCTGTCCAGTTTCTTGAACCGGTTTCAGGATCGGCAATTTCTAATTCTTCGATCAAAGCTTTTACATCCTGAAGATCATCAGTCATTCCTTTTGCAAGTCTTGATAAAATTTCTTTGTATTTTGAAAGATATTCTATAACACGTGCATTTGTGGTAACAAATTCTTCTTCATTAAAAGCATCACCAAAACGAGCTCTTGCTTTTTCAATTTCTTTTTGAGCTTTTTGATTGATTTTTTCAGCAAATTCTTCTACTAAAACATCAGCTCTATATCTTTTCTTTGAATCTTTATTATCAATTAACGGATCATTGAAAGCATCAACGTGGCCTGAAGCTTTCCAGGTTGTTGGATGCATTAATATTGCAGCATCAAGGCCCACAATATTCTCGTTCATCTGAACCATTGATTTCCACCAATATTCACGGATATTCTTTTTTAATTCGACTCCATTTTGTGCATAATCATAGACTGCACTTAATCCATCGTATACTTCGCTTGACGGAAAAATAAATCCGTACTCTTTTGCGTGCGAAACCACATTCTTAAATAAATCTTCTTGTTTTGCCATAGTGATGCAAAAATATAAAAAGTACGTTTAAAAAAAAGAAAAACTCAAAAGATTGAAGCATTAATTTCGTTATTTTTGTAACTAAATTCTCTCTATTTGTGTTTAATTATCTTATTAACCTGTTTTTCCCTAAAGTTTGTGCAGGCTGTCGCTCCGTTTTAATGACTTACGAAACTGTTTTGTGCACCATTTGCCGACACGAAATGCCTCTGACGCAATATCATTTGAATCCTAAAAATGAAGCTGTAAAGAAATTTTATGGCAAAATTGATATTGAACATGCTTCTGCACTTTTGTATTTTAACAAAAAAGGAATTGTTCAAGAACTTATTCACAACCTAAAATACAAAGGGCATGAAGAAATTGGTACCGTTTTAGGCGATTGGTATGTTGAAGATTTAAAAGAACTGAAACTCGAAATCCCTTTTGACGTTGTAATTCCTGTTCCGTTACATCCAAAAAAGTTTAAAGAAAGAGGTTATAATCAGGTTGCCACTTTTGGAAAGGCTTTGGCCGAAGGATTACAGATTCCGTATAATGATGCTGTTTTATGCCGAAAGAAATATTCTAAAACACAATCAAAGAAAAACCTTTCCGGCAGATCTGAAGCTATCGCCAATGCATTTGATATAATTTCTGAAGAAGAAAATCAAGGCAAACATTTTTTAATTGTCGATGATGTTCTCACAACCGGCGCAACGCTTGAAGCTTGTTCCCGTGCTTTATTAAAAATTCCGGGAGCAAAAATCAGCATTGTTTGTATGGCGATGGCGAACTCATAAATAGATTAAAATCCAATAAAAAAATTTCAAATTCCGACTTAATTGACCACGGGTTTTACGGATTAAACGGATTTGCAAGGGTTTATTTTTCCTTTTTTTGTTATTTCTGTGTGTTTGTTTTGGCGATTTGGATTGCTGAGACGCACTGCTGTGCGCCTCTACGAAAGAAATTGACGAATTTAAATGACGATTCTACAGCAAAAAAATCTGTGTAAATCGGTTTAATCCGTGAAATCTGTGGGCAATGAAAATCAGTTAACAATTATTTTCTTAACCGTTCTTCTTTCTCCGTCGATAACCGTTACAAAATAAATTCCTTTAGAAACATTTGGCAATTGAATCGTTTGGTCAAAATGTCCTGTGTTTTCAAAAGTATTTGTGTATACATTTTTACCCAGAATATCGTGTACAAAAACCTTGATTCCGGTATTCGAATTACTTTCAAACTGAATGCTGAAAGTTCCTTTATTTGGATTTGGATAAAGTGTAAAATCTATATTTTCAAAATCAGATGTTCCTAAAGTAAAAGTTTGATTGCAAATATTTATCGAAGCAGAATTTATAGTTCCAAAACTTCCTAAAACTGCATCACGAACTAATAAAGTCCAGTTTCCTTGCGGATTTTCTCCGTTGAAAGCCGCCAATACATCAACCGGAATTACAATTTGTTCTGTTGTTTTATTACAATCTAAAGCAGTTCCTGAATCATCAAACTGAAGTGCTAAAGTAGAATTTGTACTTGCACAGCCTTTTTCAAATAACTTAACCGCTGTTCCTTGCGGACTTACGATTTGAATTTCGAGATCAGAAAATCTTGCATGTGTTACATTTATCGAAACATTTACATCAGAAACTGTTGTTGTCGATGCTGGCACAGTAACTGTTCTTGTTGTAAAATTGCTTGAATACTGAATGCTAAATGAACTTCCAAAACTATACGAATTACAAGCTGTTGATGATGTAAATCCTACTGCAAAAGGCTTGCTGTTTATGGCGTAATAAATATTTGCCGTTGGTTCGATCAGGATTCTGCAATTTGTTGACGAAGGTACGCTTGCCGGAAGTGTTATAACTTCTGAACCGTCATTTGGCGTGTTTGCTGCTAAAGTTATCGGAAATGTTAAACCACCATCTGTCGATAATTTTATATTTACTGTAGATGAACCAGCGATGGTGTTTGTATTGTTTACGCTCCAGGTTACGGTTTCGTTTAATCCCTGCCACCAACTTACATCTGCATCCTTATGAGAAGTAACTGCAAATGGTCCGGCGAAAGAAGCTACTGTTACAATCATGGCATCTGTATTGGTTTGTGCCGTTCCCTGAGCTGCATTATCTCTTCCTGTTAAAGTAAAATGCAATGTTCTCGAAATTGAAGAAACCGATTCCCAGGTTGTGGTCAACTGATTTAAAAGTACCGAATTCAAACTTGGCATATAACGAATTGGAGAACTGGCTGGAAGTATCGACCTAAATAATGGCCCGTCTGGTTTTGTGGGATACGCCACGCTATTTTCTCCAGAAGTAGATGTTGCATTATCATATTCTTCCCAGGTATAAGTAATATTATCGCTTTCAGGATCTGAACCTGTACCTTTTAAAACAAATGCGGTACTTATTGGAATCGTATAATCTGATCCGGCATTAATTGTTGGCGGATTATTGGTTAATGTTGTACTAACCGGACAGCTTTTTGTCGCAAGGGTATTCTGGATTTGCAAAATACTGGCGTACGCAAAATAATCATCAGAAAAATTCTGAACATCATAATCGCCTGTAACTCCGGCATAAGCCATAATCGTAGAACCGCTTCCGGGCTCGACATTTACGCTTGTTCTTTCATTTCCATCAAAAGAAAAAGTATGATTTGCTCCTAATTGATGTCCCATTTCGTGCGCTACAAAGTCAATATCAAAAGAATCTCCCAATGGATTTCCATTTGCAGGCGATGTATATGCACTTCCTTTTCCTATAACTTCTGACGCGGTTGGACTATCGCAAACACATCCTATACAACCGGCATTTCCACCGCCGCCTGTTGCGCCAAATAAATGTCCGATATCATAATTCGATTCTCCAATTACATTTGTAAGCGTTTTTTGAACTTCTTTGCTCCAAAAATCATTTCCGTCCGTATCTGTTGTAGTTCCTTTACTTGCCGCAGAATACGGATCTGACGCAGCGCTTGTATAAATTACGGCATCATTGTTTGCAATTAAAACCAGTTTTACGGCAAGATCTTTATTAAAAATCGCATTGACTCTGGTCATAGAAGCATTCATTCCGGCTAATGCGCCGGCTTTTGTTCCGCCAAAATAAGTCGTATATTCTCCTGTGCAGGATAAAGCTAAACGAAGTGTTTTAAAAACCTTATTGTTTGCAGCAGTTTTTGCCGTCTTTTTTGTAGCATTATTTATGGCAGAATCCTTTAGTCCGCAAACTAATCTTTTATTGTTATTGATATTATTTTTAGAAGCAAACACAACATATTCTGACTTATTATCCGGATTTTGTTCTATAAATTCAGTTGGTTTGTCGGCACGAAGTACCATTGTCTGTAAACCAATTGGTGCAACACTAAAATGTATTTTTGCTGTTTTATCATCTAAACCTTGTCCTTCATAAGCTCTTATTTCCGGATATTTTGCCTGCAATTCAGGTTCAAAATTCGAAGATTCCCAAACGGTAAACCTTTCTAAAACTCCTTCTGAATTTGGAATAGTAATTTCTACAGAACTGCTTTTCGCGCTTTTATTTGTGGCTGAAGAAAGTTTTGCAGCCAGAAAATCTGAGTTTAATTTATAATATAAACTTCGTGAATCAGTTTGATTTGCTCTTTTGCCAAGAGAAGTTGAAGTAACTTTTTGCCATAAGCCATCATTTTGAGCATGGATCTGGAAACAACATAAAACAATAAATAAAAAAAGTAGTGGTTTTTTCATACTCAAAAGATTGAAAAATCAAAATTAAACGAATTAAATTAAATTCTTACATAAATACGACAATTAATGCTTTTTAGTCGACGAGTTGGATTTTTTTTATAAAAAGAAGCATAATGTTCTCAAAAAATCAATTGGCCGTAGTATTAAATTTAAAATAGATAGCATAAATTTGCACCATCTTAAATTATTTGTTTTGAAGCTCTTTCATTCTATAAACGATTTTCAGTCAACCAAGAAAACAATTTTGACTCTTGGTACCTTTGACGGTGTACATATTGGCCATAAAAAAATTCTGGAACGAATTACTCAAAATACTGAAAACGGAAAATACGAAAGTTTAGTATTGACTTTTTTTCCGCATCCGAGAATGGTTTTACAAGAAAAATCAGAAATAAAACTCTTAAATACTATTTCTGAAAAATCAAAACTTCTGGAAGCAACCGGAATTGAAAATCTTGTTATTCATCCGTTTAACGAAAGCTTCTCGAGATTAACAGCCGAAGAATTTGTGCATTCTATTTTAGTGGATCAATTTCATATTCAAAAAATAATTATTGGCCACGATCATCGTTTTGGAAGAAACAGAACCGCCAATATAGACGATTTAATTGCTTTTGGAGCTGAATATGGTTTTGAAGTGGAACAGATTTCGGCTCAGGAAATTCAGGATGTTTCTGTAAGTTCTACCAAAATAAGAAAAGCGTTGAACGAAGGAAATATGAATTTAGCCAATGATTATCTGGGTTATGATTATTTTTTATCCGGCGAAGTGGTAAAAGGAAAACAATTAGGAAGAACGATTGGTTTTCCAACAGCGAATATTCAGATTGAAGAAGATTACAAATTAATTCCGAAAAATGGAGTTTATGTCGTTAAAGCTTTAATTGATGAAAAAGAAGTTTTCGGAATGATGAATATCGGATTTAATCCTACCGTAAATGGGCAAAAGCAAACGATCGAAGTAAATCTTTTTGATTTTGATGCTGATATTTATGGTCAAAAAATTGAAGTTTCATTATTAAAATATCTTCGCGAGGAGCAAAAATTTGGTTCGGTTGATTTGTTGAAAGATCAATTAAAGCAGGACAAAAAAGATGCTTTGGCTTTTGTGAGTCAGCTTTAGTATTTATTTTTTTTTAAAATATTTCATTCATTTCTTTTTTTAGCGAAAGTATAATTTAATTATTGTTTTGTGAAATTGTGTAGTCCCTACGGGACAAAACATTACGTTCAGCAAATTTTTCTACCGACATGTAATCTCTACGAGATATTTTTCTTCGCTACATAATAGTGGCAACAAAAAATCTAACACAATAAAACCTCAACATAAATCTATCAAAATATACTCCGTTAGGAGTTAAATATCGGTAGAAATGTTGATAGCAATATTCTACCAACAAAAATGTCCCGTAGGGACTGGACATTCATTGCTATATTCTTTGGCTTTTATTGGTCAGCTTTAATTTTATTTTTTAAATATTTCATCCGTAATTTTTTGGCGAAAGCCCCATTATTTATTGTTTATTAAATTTATGTAGTCCCTACGGGACAAAGCATTACGTCAACAAATTTTTCTACCGACATGTAATCTCTACGAGATATTTTTCTTCGCTACATAATATTGGCAATAAAAAATCTATAAAACCTCAACATAAATCTATCAAAATATACTCCGTTAGGAGTTAATATCGGTAGAAATGTTGGCATCAATATTCTACCAAACACAAATGTCCCGTAGGGACTGGACATTCATTGCTATATTCTTTGGCTTTTATTGGTCAGCTTTAATATTTATTTTTTAAATATTTCATCCATTATTTTTTGGCGAAAGCCCCATTATTTATTGTTTATTAAATTTATGTAGTCCCTACGGGACAAAACATTACGTTCAACAAATTTTTCTACCAACATGTAATCTCTACGAGATATTTTTCTTCGCTACTAATATTGGCAACAAAAAATCTAACACAATAAAACCTCAACATAAATCTATCAAAATATACTCCGTTAGGAGTTAAATATCGGTAGAAATGTTGATAGCAAACAATATCAGATCCCCAAAAATGTCCCGTAGGGACTACACGTTCAGGTGCTATGCCTCTTAAATTATTATCTTTTTCCTTTACTAAAACCTTATTCATCGTACTTTTGCCCCCCTTTTTAAATCATCGTAGTTCTTTTTTTAGTAAATTTGATATAGAACTCTGTTTATCAAATATTTACTATTAACTTCTTAAAAATAACCACTATGAAATTACCTAAAGAAATTACCAACGGTTTTTTGATTTTCCTAGGAATAGGAATTTATTTTTTATTGATGAACGTTTTAGGTTTAGCACATTTATTTTATATGCGAACCCTAAATGTGTTTTTTATCTTTTATGGCGTAAATAAAACGATGCGAATGAATCTTCATGAAGGAGAAACCAATTTTGTATCGAATGCTGTTTCTGCAATGGCAACGTCAGTAGTTGGTGTCGCTTTAAGCGTTTTTGGGTTATTGGTTTATAGTTATGCACGAGGCGGAGATGCTTATGTAGAGACATTGTCTGAGACTTTTATGTTTGGAGGAAATCCTTCGGTGCCAACCTATTGCATTTGTCTGCTTTTTGAAGGCCTTGCATCATCGGTAATTGTCACCTTAATGATGATGTTATATTGGAACAACAAATATGTAGCCGATTAATTTTCAAAATAAAATAACATTTAGGTATTCTAAAATCATAAAAAAATATAATTATATGATTTTAGAGTGCTTTTTTTTTGAAAATATTTGCCAAATATTCATTTTCAGAATTCAGCATTGGCTGATAAGAACAATTTGACTACTTTTGAAGCTTCAAAAACAATGTACCTAATGAGTATTACAAAACACAACTGGACAAAAGACGAAATAATCGCCATATATAACAAACCTATGATGGACCTGCTTTATGAAGCAGCAACAATACACAGGCAAAAACATGATCCGAACGTAGTTCAGGTATCAACTTTACTATCTATCAAAACCGGAGGCTGTCCTGAGGATTGTGGTTATTGTCCGCAAGCGGCACGTTACAATACTGGCGTTGAAGGAAATGATTTAATGAGCGTTAGTCAAGTAAAAGCCCAGGCTTTGCGCGCAAAATCAAGCGGATCTTCACGCGTTTGTATGGGAGCTGCCTGGAGGAACGTAAAAGATGGTGAAGAATTTGATCAGGTTCTTGAAATGGTTCGTACCATTAACAAACTGGACATGGAAGTTTGTTGTACGCTTGGTATGATTACCGAAAATCAGGCACAACGTCTGGCAGAAGCCGGATTATATGCTTACAATCACAATTTAGATACTTCTGAAGAATATTATAAAGACGTAATTTCTACCCGCGGTTTCGAAGACCGTTTACAGACTATCGAGAATGTTCGTAAAACGAATGTTACGGTTTGCAGCGGAGGAATTATTGGAATGGGAGAAAGTATCGAAGACAGAGCCGGAATGCTTGTTGCGCTTTCTACTTTAAACCCACAACCGGAATCAGTGCCAATTAATGCTTTGGTTGCTGTTGAAGGAACTCCGATGGAAGAAGAAAAACCAGTTGAAATCTGGGAAATGATTCGTATGGTTGCAACGACAAGAATCGTAATGCCGGATACACAAGTGCGTTTATCTGCAGGAAGAACCAATATGAGCCGCGAAGGACAGGCAATGTGCTTTTTTGCTGGTGCAAATTCTATTTTTGCCGGTGATAAATTGCTTACTACTCCAAACCCGGATGTTCATGAAGACATGAAAATGTTTGACTTATTAGGATTGATTCCGCAAAAACCATTTGTTAAAGTTTCGCAGCCACAAACAGTTGAGGCAGCTGATTCTCAGTTCGCTCCGTTAGGCGAGAAACCTAAATGGTCACGTCCCGGACATACGATTGAAAGAAACCTTGAGGCTTCGATCAAATCAAAAATTTAGTCAAATGAGTTAAAAACTTCAAATAAATATTTTTAAATTGCTTCTGAGTTCCAGAAGCAATTTTTTTTTATTTAAAGAGATGAATTTAAAACAAATCGAAAGGGTAAAAAAGATCTCAAAATCAGATTTTATTTCCCAATACGTAAAAAAACAAATTCCCGTTGTTATTGAACAGCTAACCGAAGACTGGCCGGCTTATCATAAATGGAAATTAAACTATATCAACGAAATCGCTGGTGATACTATCGTTCCTTTATACGATAACAGGCCTGTTAATCATGAAGATGGCTTTAATGAAGCACATACTAAAATGAAGATGAGCGATTATATTAAGCTATTAGAGTCAAAACCTACTAATTATCGCATCTTTCTTTATAATTTAATGAAAGAAGTGCCAACATTAAAAGATGACTTTTTATGGCCTGAAATTGGCTTAAAATTAGTCAAGCAAATGCCAATGCTTTTTTTTGGCGGAGAAAATTCAAAAGTATTCATGCATTATGATATTGATTATTCGAATATTCTGCATTTTCATTTTCATGGAGAAAAGCAATGTATGATTTTCCCTCCGGATCAATCGAAATATATGTACAAAGTACCACATGCCTTAATTTCAAGAGAAGACATTGATTTTGATGATCCCGATTACGAGAAATTCCCTGCCCTTAAAAATGCCGAAGGTTATATCACAAACCTAAAACATGGCGAAATGCTGTATATGCCGGAAGGATATTGGCATTATATGAAGTACCTGACTCCGGGATTTTCGATGAGTTTGCGTGCTTTCCCAAGAAATGTCACTAATTTATCTAAAGCAGTTTACAATGTTTTTATCATGCGGCATTTTGATATTTTAATGCGAAAATTCAAAGGTCAGAAATGGATTGATTATAAGAATGAAAAAGCTATTAGAAATACTCATGAAAATTTAGAAAAGACTTTTTTAAGGAAGGTTTCTTAAATAGAAAAAAAGCAGTTGTGAAATGAATCGCAACTGCTTTTTTTGAGTTTAATATTTATATATTCTTAAAACAAAATTTTCCTCGTACTTATATTACCATTTTCTAAAATTACTTTTACTAATAAAATCTGGTTTTGTGATTGAAGATTTGGCACATCTAATTCGGTTGAACCTATATTATTTTTATCATAAAGTAGTTTTCCCGAAAGGTCATATATAAAAACTTCTTTTATAAATTCCTGAGTAGAAGTTAATTTAATCACTTTATTGCTTACTGAAGCAAAAATAGTATTCCCAGGTTTTTCTACATCACCAATTCCTAGTGATTTATTACTGTATCGCAATACAAAACGATCTAGAAAGGTTCCGGTTGTTGTTGTAAAAGTATAAGGACTTGTTCGCAAATCATGTACAATACCTGTAACTTTATCTTCTAAATAAATAGGTCGATCACTTAGATTTCCATCTACGTGATCTATCGCAATAGAAAAATCTCCTGCAATTGTAGATCTATACCCTAACGGAATAAAATCAGATTCGACAAATGGCAATACCCGGGCCTGAACGACTAGTTTTCTATCTTCGTTTATACTATAGAAATCTAAATATTTATTTCCGTCTAAAGTGAGTGCGTCAAAGTTGTTATCCCAACTATTGGTTGCGCCTTCTACATAACCTATTAATAATTGTTTGAAAGCTCCTTCGGTATTGGTTAAATTAAGCCAAAGGCGGTGTCTTTCTAAAACAAGTTTCTTCTGATTTACTAAATTTCCTGAGCTGTTATGCTTCATATCAAATCCATCTATAACAGTTGAAACAGACTTTGAAAACATTACAGATTGTATTGAAAATAATAGTACTAATAATAAAATTCTTTTCATAATGTGGTATTTTAAAAAATTGAAATAATTTAGATTCACACGCAAATGAGAATCATTTTTAAAACTTTTAAACCCCATAAAACAGTAATCAGAACACAAGAAAAATGTCCTGAAACTAAAAAATACAAAATATTGTAAAGTACTTTTTGCCTATTAAATAGATATTTAAATAAGGTCTTTAGGCGAGTAAAAAAACTAATTCAAGCGTTGATTTAGTTTTAGAAGAAAAATAGTAAAAGCATTTTAACGGACTTTTATGTCGTTTAACGAACAAAGACAATAACAATATATGATTTTTTTTACACTTTTGTTATTGTTTTTAACTTTAAAAGGAACATTTTAACACTACTTCTCTTTATCTATAGTCTTGCAAGAAAACAAGTTATCTGCTTATATTTGTAAAATTTTAACATAAAAACGAAATCCATTCTTTAGACAGAATGGATTTCAAAATTATTTAATCAGAATATAATTTTTTTGGATGTTGAGTATCCATTTTCTAAAGTAACCTTCACTAGTAAAACCTGATTACCGGATTGAAGGTTTGGTATTTGTAATTCGGTTGTGCCAATTTTTTTATTGTTATAAATTAGTTTCCCGGACGGATCAAATATAGAAACCTCTTTTATTGGCTCTTTGGTTGAAGTCAATTTAATGATTTTGTCTTTTACCGAAGCAAAAACATTATTTACAAGATTTTCAACATCGTCAATACCTAATGTTTTATTAGTATATCTTAAAACAAAGCGATCTGTAAAGGTTCCAATTGTTGTGGTAAAAGTGTAATTGCTGGCTCGCAAATCATGTGTGATACCCAATACCTTATCTTCTAAATAAACAGCCTGATTAGTCAAATTACCATCGGCACGATCTATTGAAATAGAAAAGTCTCCGGCAATTATTGATCTATATCCTAACGGAATAAAATCAGATTCGGAAAATGGCAGGGCACGACCCTGAACGACTAGTTTTTTATCATCATTTATGCTATAAAAGTCTATGTATTTATTTCCGTCTAAAGTAACTCCATCAAAATTATTATCCCAAGTGTTAGTAGCACCTTCGACATAACCAATTAATAATTGTTTGAAAGCCCCTTCAGTGTTGGTTAAATTAAGCCAAAGACGATGTCTTTCAATATTTTGTTTATTACTATTATTCGATTTAAAAAACTGACTATTATTTCCCGGAACCCGCATTGAATTGGTAAAAATGGCATTTAAAGCAGTTTTGGATTTTACAAAAACAGATTGCCCTGCTGCGATATAACCTAGCGGTGGATTCTGATTTCCTGGTGATGATGCTCCAGTACCAACAAGGCCTCCGATACTAACACTGCCTGTTAAATTATAAATGGCATAATCATCATTTGTATAGCTAGTCTGACCGTTTGCGGGAATAGGGGTTGTATTGTGTGTCCAGAAATATAACGTTCCGTATAAATTGGGTGAATTATCTACAATAAATTGATCTGCATATACGGCTGATGGATATGGATTACCAATCAGGCTCCATTTCTCAGCTGCAACCAAAGGAACACTTACCGGACCATTGTTGGGGACGCCAATAAATGTTGCATTGTAAACAGCAGGTATGTATATATCATAATTTTGAGGTGCCCTAACAATGTAGCCTATTCCTTTATCCATTGGTTCGACTCCATTGTAACTTATTATCCAGCCATTTAAAGGATCGTATTTAAAATATTTATCTCCTAAAGTAAGCGGTGATAAATCGTGTAGGGTAAATGCCGGAGTACGCGTAACGGGTGAAGACCAATGTGTAAAATCATAACGTTTTACTGCCGTAGTATTCCTTTTATAAATAATATTTCCCGTATTAACAGCATCGTTAACTTGCAGTAAACTGGCGTTATTCTCGAAAGTTAATGTTCCGCCATTATTGCTTACCGAGTTTGTAATCGTTAATGTATGTCCTGAATTTACTATAACGTTAATTCCGGGATCTACCACACAAGAACAACCACTTAAATCTCCTGTTGTTTGATAATTTCCGGAAAACTGAATAGTATCTGTATTTGTTGGCGGACTTCCTTTTGACCATGCTATTCCATTCCAGGTATTTGTAACCGGTGCTTTGATTTCAATACTAACTGTTGGCTGCGAAGGACAACTTCCACTTTCCTGAATCGTAAAAGTGTAAATTCCTGGTGCTAAATTAGAAATTGTAAAAGTAGATCCTGATGCGTTATAGTTTTGAATAAATGGTCCATCCTGATGGATTATCCAACTAGGCGTAGACAGCAAACCATTTAAAACTATACTTCCTGTAGGATTAATGCAAGTTGGCTGTATAATAGCACCTGATGTTGGTGTAACAGGTCTTGGGTCTACATCAATTCTTGTTTCTATTGCAGTTTCTTCAGCGCAAGTTCCGTTCCTCACTATGGCTCTATAACTGGTACTGGTTGATAATATTCCCGGTTGATATGTATCAGCTGTATGGTTTATTGGCTGCCAAACATATGGTATTGCCTCGGCATATTCCCATCTAACAATCGTGCCAACATAATTATGTAAAGTCAGTAAAGGACTAGGATCTCCGCTGCAAATGTGCGATCCTCCATTTACAACACCACGTTCTGTTTTTGTAACATTAGTAGTATTACTGGCACTTGTTGATGCAGCACATCCGTTTGAAGAATAACTTACTGTGACCGTTTTATTTCCTGATGTTAACCATTGTAATGTGACTGTATTATCAGTTGTTGATATCCCTCCTGAAATAATAGTATAATCTGTACCTGCAGCTCCCGGAACTGTCCAGACATAATTGGTTTCTCCTGTTTGAGTTGTATAAGTAATATCAGTATTTACACAAACTGATGCTGCTGGCTGACTAGAAAAAGTTGGCGATGGTATTTGATTAATAGTTATAGTTGCTGAACTTCCGGTAAATCCAGAACTTCTTGCACATGTTGCTCCAGTAACTGAAACTAATGTGTATGTAGTCGTACCCGTCACCGTTGGAGTAAATGGAGCGAACGCTGTTCCGCTTGTAATATTAGTTGCGGTTCGATCTGCTGTTCCATCATTATAAACAATAGTATAAGGACCAGTTCCGGCTGTGGCTGTAAAAGTAAGTTGTCCCGCGCCCGATGTACAAAATGGTCCGTTGGCAGTTAAACTTCCTTGTGGTACAGAATTCACCGTTATGGTTGCTGAACCTGTTGTAAATCCGGAACTTCTTACACATGTTGCTCCTGTAACTGAAACTAAAGTGTATGTTGTGGTACCCGTCACCGTTGGCGTAAATGTCGCGAACGCTGTTCCGCTAGTAATATTAGTTGCGGTTCGATTCGCAGTTCCGTCATTGTAAACAATAGTATAAGGACCGGTTCCTGCTGTGGCTGTAAATGTTAATTGCCCAGAACCTGAAGTACAAAACGGACCGTTGCCGGTTAAACTTCCCTGTGGTACAGAATTCACCGTTATAGTTGCTGAACCTGTTGTAAATCCAGAACTTCTTACACATGTTGCTCCAGTAACTGAAACTAAAGTATATGTTGTGGTGCTTGTAACTGTTGGCGTAAATGTCGCGAACGCTGTTCCGCTAGTAATATTAGTTGCAGTTCGATTCGCGGTTCCGTCATTGTAAACAATAGTATAAGGACCGGTTCCTGCTGTGGCTATAAATGTTAATTGTCCAGAACCTGAAGTACAAAACGGACCGTTGGCGGTTAAACTTCCCTGTGGTACAGAATTCACCGTTATAGTTGCTGAACCTGTTGTAAATCCGGAACTTCTTACACATGTTGCTCCAGTAACTGAAACTAAGGTATATGTTGTGGTGCTTGTAACTGTTGGCGTAAATGTCGCGAACGCTGTTCCGCTTGTAATATTAGTTGCGGTTCGATCTGCTGTTCCATCATTATAAACAATAGTATAAGGACCGGTTCCTGCTGTGGCTGTAAATGTTAATTGCCCAGAACCTGAAGTACAAAACGGACCGTTGGCGGTTAAACTTCCCTGTGGCACGTCATTAACAATAATAGTTCCGGTCGCGTTTACTGTTCCACAGCCACCTGTTAAAGGTATGCTATAATTAAAAGTGCCTGATGCTGTTGGCGTACCACTTATTGTTATCGTATTTGATGCCCAAGTTGCCGCAACACCGGCAGGAAGTCCGTTGACTCCTGCAGTTCCGTCATTTGAAATACCGGTTGCACCTGTTGTTGTTCTGGTAATAGCAGTTATTGGTGTGCTAACACAAAAAGTGGGTAGTATAGCAGCTGCCCCTACTGTATTTATGGCATTGACTGTTATAGGGTAAGTGGCAGTTGCAGTATAAGGAGTTGTACAAGTTGGTGTGGCTGTTACCGTCATTGTTAATGTTACTACATTTCCGATATCGGCTGGCACCGCAGTATACGTTGGCGTTTCTGTAGTTTGATTAGTAAGTGACCCAGAACCGTTATGTGTCCACAAAATAGTACCATTTGTTGCTGTCGCTCCACTTACAGTCGCAGAACCATTTGGACAAATTGTTTGAGAACCAGATGAAATTGCAGTTGGTGCAGCCTGAACATTTACTGTATACGTGTCCATAGCCATTTGTGGCGTACAGGTATTATTGCTTGTTACAGTCATTGTTAAAACAATTGCTCTTGCAGGACCACCTAAAGTTGGTGTATATGTGGGTGTAAGTGTTGTTGCATTTGTTAAGGTTCCTGATCCACCATTAATTGTCCACAAAATAGAACCATTTGTTGCAGTAGCACCACTTATAGTCGCAGAACCATTAGCACATATTGTCTGACTTCCGCCTGCTGTTGCTGTTGGCAAACCATCAACATTAACTGTTGTTGCCGAAGAAACTGCACTGTCGCATCCACCTGTATTTACAACTTTTACTGTATAGCTGCCTGCTGATGTAACGGTAATACTTTTAGTTGTTTCACCCGTAGACCATACATTATTTGTATTGGCACTAGAAGTAAGGACTAAACTGCTTGTCTGACAAAAGTTGGCACTTCCGGATGGCGAAATAGTTGGTGTTGCCGGAATTGCAGTTGTAGTTATAAAAGCAGGTGAAGGAACACCATAAGCACTTGATCCGCAGCCATTTTTTGCTAAAACTCTATAATAATAATTTGTTCCTGCTGTTAAACCTGTAAAAGTATGGTTTGTAGTTGTAATGTCAGTATAAGTTTGTGTAGCGCTTGTTGCAGGAAATGCAGCATTTGTTGAAATTTGTACATCATATGCCAAAGCATTTACGGTCGAATTCCAAGACATTGTAAACTGCGTACACCAAATATTAGATGATACAACTCCAGTTGGTGCAACGGGCGCTGCTGATGAAGTTGTAACTGATGTCGTATTAGAAAAAGTAGTACTGTTTCCGCAGCCATTTTTTCCTTTTACCCTGTAATAATAAGTTGTTCCGGCCGTCAAACCGGTCACGTTATAGGTGGTAACATTCCCTACATCTAAGCTATTAAAACCAGTAACAAAACTAGCAAATGCATTACTAGTTGAAACATCTAATAAATAACTGGTTGCAAGAGATCCCGCATTCCAGTTGGCATTAAAAACTTTACAAATTGCATTTGTCGCTGCTGTTGCTGTAACTGTTCCGGGGAGTGTATTTACAGTCGCTACGGTTTGAGTAGTAGATGAAGTACCAGTTCCGCAACCATTTTTACCCCTAACTCTGTAATAATAGGTGGTTCCAGCCGTCAAACCTGTAACGGTATGAGTCGTAACATTTCCAACATCTAAACCGTTAAAACCGGTTACAAAACTACTAAATGAACTATTAGTTGAAACATCTAACAAATAGGAAGTTGAATTTACCTCTGCATTCCAATTTGCATTAAATACGCTGCAGACAATATTAGTTGCAGCGGCTGAAGTAACAGTCAAAGGAACAATTGGCGTTTTATAAGTAATAGTATTTGAATTTACACTAACACAAGGACTTTTATAAGATCTTACTCTATAATAGTAAGTTGTATTTGAAGTTAAACCCGTAATAATTGCTCCTAAAGCTGCTCCGGTATTATAGGCATTAATTAAAATAGTTGTAAAATTTATATCTGAAGCAAGATCAAATTCATAACTGGTCGCACCGGATACTGCCTGCCAATTCGCAGTAAATTGAGTACATGTTGCATTGCTTGCGGCCACTGCTACCGGAGCAGTTCCTGATGAGGTTGTAGTAATTACAGCAGTATTACCAGAACTGATTGCAGAGCTGCAATTTTCTGAACTAGTAGCACTTGTTCCTGAAGTTAAATTTGTTATTGTTACTGTTTTATTTCCTAAAGTAGTAAATCCCGGAACAATAAAACTACCTGTTCCGGTCGTAGTTACGCTCATATTTACAGGAGTTTGTGCTACTCCTGCTAACTGATAAGAAACTTTATACAGACCAATTGGCAAATTGCCTGTAAGTGTAATAATTGATGAGGTTCCGGAACATAAATTAACTATAGACCCCACTGTACTTGTTAAACTATAAACAGGACATGTATACGAAATAATAATTCTTCCTGCTCCTCCAGCTCCTCCAGGTCTATTAGATCCTAATAAAGGTGATATTGAACCACTACCTCCACCTCCGGGAACAGCACCAGCGTTTCCTGTGGTACTGCCCAATAATGTAGCAACTCCTGTTCCACCAAGTCCTCCGCTATTACCTCCTTGGCCACCAGCGCCAGATGAAATAAGTAATCCTGTTTGGCCGTCTACACCTTTTCCTCCATCAAATTTTGTAGTACCTGTAGATGCTAACGCAGTTCCACCAGCACCTCCTAAAGGAACTCCACCAGCATTATTAGCCGCTCCTCCACTTCCTCCAACTGCATTAATGAGTCCGGAATATCCAGTAATTGTAGAGGCTGCTCCTGCATTTCCATTTCCTCCAACAACACCAGATCCACCAGCACCAACAATTATAGACAATGTCGCACCAGAAGGTATTGTAAGTGAGGCGCCTGCAAAAGCACCGCCACCGCCACCAGCTCCGGCTCTTTCTACATTTAGACCGGGAACTGTAGAGCCACCGCCTGCACCCCCACCGCCCCATGCCTGAACAGTAATAGGAGTTACTCCTGCAGGAAAAGTGTGATCTGTGGATCCTGTGGAAAATGTTATAGATTGTCCGTAAAAAAATATTGGAAGTAATAGTACTAATAAAGAGGAAATTTTTTTCATACTGTGGTATTTTTAATAATTTAAAAGCAGATTCAAATTTTAGTGAGAATCATTTTAAAATTTTTTAAATACCGCGTATACGAAGACAGGAGCACAAAAGTGCCCTCATTTTCAAAAGAAATAGAGGAAATAAACTTAGAGTACTTTTTTGCTTATTTAATGTGGCATTTAAAATTAACAATCAGTAATTAAGGCAAATAAATACTAAAAAAATTGATTTTTTTAGTAGGATAAAAAGCGTGTAAACGTTTATTATAACGGCTTTTAGTGTATTTTTAGATGAATACAATAACAAGGTACGATTTTTTTTACAAGCTTTCCAAATATTTTAGCTAAAGAATTGAATTTTAACACTTTCCTATTTATAAACAATAATAAATAGTATAATTTTTAAAATTGTTAATCTTTGACACCAACTTTACATTTTCATTATTTAAGTCTTAATTATTACATATACTATAAAAACATAATAATGAAAAGTATTTTATGATGTTACAAAAAATCCATTCCTTAAAATGGAATGGATTTAAGATCAAGGAAAAGAATTTGATTCTTAACTTATATAGCGGTTTTATTATTTAGTAACTTTTTCTGTTAACTATATTATTGAAAAATAACTTTTTTGCTAACTGTACTTCCATTTCCTAAAGTAACTTTTACTACTATAAACTGACTGCTTGAAAACAAACTTTTGATTGACAACTTCGTATTTTCAATTCTGTTGTTTGCATAAATTTGTTTTCCGGAAACATCAAAAATGGTAACATTCTTTATGCTTTCGGTAATAGCATCAATTTCTATTATTTTATTTTTTACTGATATCAAAACATTTTCTTTCATAAATCTAAACTCTTCATTCTGTAGTACTCGGTTTACAAATTTAAAAATAAAACGAGTATTAAACGTCCCTTTTTGTGAATTGAATGTATAATCGCCATTCTTTAAATTGTGAACAATTTTTAAATCTGTATCTTCAATAAAAACATCCAGGTTTTCAAATACTCCATCTTCATGATCAATATTTAAATTAAAACTGCCGTCGAAAGTCGTTTTATAGCCTAATGCAATTGAATCTGTTTCTACAAAAGGCAAGGCTCTGCCCTGAATTACTAATTTCTTATTATCAGCCAGACTATAAAAATCGATGAACTGATTTCCGTTAAAAGAAACCGCATCGTAATTTTCATCATATCCATTAGTTGCTCCATTAATATACCCTAATAAAATTTGCTTAAAAGCACCATCATTATTTTTTAAATTCAACCAAATTCGATGTTTTTCAATTGTGCTTTTATTAGTTTTCTGATCCTTTTTAGCAGGTTTAAAAAAAGTTGAATTTCTTCCGGATATTCTCATACTATTATTAAATACAACTTCGCCAATATCTTTACTCTTCACAAAAAAACCTTGTGCAGCTGCAATTGTACCATCAGGAATTGTTTCATTAATACCCAAAGCAATTGCTTCTCTTGTTCCTACACCTCCTAATAAATTATAAACGGCATAATCATCTGAAGTGTATTTATAATTGGTTACCGGTGTGTTATGCGTCCAGAAATAAAGTGTGCCTAAAATTTTTGATGCATTCTTTACTAAGAAAGTATCAGCATCAAGAGCGGACGGATATGGATTTCCAATTAGACTGTAACTATTATTACTTCCTAAGCTCACTTCTGTTTTACCGTTATTGGGAATTCCTTTAAAAGTTGCTTCAAAGCTTGAAGGTATCGTTGTTGAAAATTCCTGAGGTCCTCTAATGTCATAACCTATACCTATAATCATATTGTTTGTTGGCTGTTCTATTTTCCAATCTTTTAATACAGAATTATAAGACAGAAATTTATCGCCTAGGGTATTTGGAGAAACATCTATTAATTTTTGATGATCAACAGGCGATGACCAATATGTAAAATCAAATTTTAAAATAGGTTTGATTTTTCTTTTAAGATGAATAATTCCTGTATTGATCATATCATCATCTGATTGGTATAAACTTGCGGAATCTTCTAAAATTAAAGTCCCGGATCCGAGATATGAAAACTCTATTCCTAGTGTATTTCCACTTAAAAGTGTTACTTTTTTTCCTTCATCAATAGTACAGCTACAAACATTTGCTGTTGCTAAATTTTTATAATCTTCTTTAAAAAAGATCTCTTTTCCGCCTGACGGAAAACCATTAGACCATGAAGTACCATTCCAGACTGTAGATTCTAAACATAATTTTAAACGCGCGATTCTATGTTTTGAAATTCCGGAAACCGAGTTGAAATCACCTCCCACTAATAATTTATAATCGGGTGTAAAGCTCATTGCATACAGCTTGTTGTTGAGAGGCGCATCAAACGAAGGATCAAAATCTCCTGTTTTTAATAATCTTATTAATCTCAACGCAACATTGCTTTTATAAGTTCCTGAAAAAGTTCCTCCAACCAGAATACGATCATCGGGCTGAATTAGAATACTACGAACATCTCCTTTATTAAAACCTATTCCCGACTCAAAAGTTGTATCTAAGGTTCCGTTCGAATTTAATCGAAGAATTCTTTTTTGGGAAGTTCCGTTAAAGGTCAAAAACGAACCTCCAACAATTATTTTCTGGTTTGATTGTAATGCAATTGTATAAATAATTTTATCGAATCCTGTTCCGATATTAAAACCGGAATCTATGCTGCCGTCAGTATTTAACCTGACTAAACGTGAAAATGAACGATTATTAAACGTATTGAATCGTCCTGCAACTAAAATTTTTCCGTCTTTCTGAATCACAACACTTTCAATTATTGCATCGGCTCCCAAGCCAACATTAAAAGTCGGGTCACGCGAACCATCAGTTAGCAATCTCACGATTCTTATTATAGAAGTATCATTATTGTAACGGGTAAAGTTTCCGGCTGCAATTATTTTCCCGTCAGGCTGGATTTCCATTGCATATATCTGACTATTAAATCCTGCCCCTACATTAAATGTATTATCAATTGATCCGTCAGGGAAAATTCTAATAATTCTATTAGAGATAATTTCATTATACTTTGTAAAATTTCCGGCTAAAATAATTTTCCCATCTAACTGTAATACTGCCGTTTTTATCAGATTATTTGCTCCGGATTTTCCCTGATTAAAAGTTTCATCATACAAACCGTTTTCTAAAAGCCGGGCAATTTTAGCATTCAAAGCTCCATTAAATTTGGTAAAATTTCCAAACACCATTGTCTTTTTATCTTCTAATGGTAAAATTTTCCAAACAGAATTATCAAAACCAATTCCAGAAGATAAATAACCTGTATCGTGTTCTCCTTCATTATTAATCTTTGCTAATCTTCCCTGGTTTAATCCATCAAAAACATAAAATGAGCCGCCAATGAACCAAGATCCTTCTGAATCATTTTCTAAAGCTAAAACAGACGCAGATCCGGGTCCTGATCCAAAATCAAAATCTGTTTTTATAATACCATTTGAGTTTAAAAAACATACTCGATTTACTTCTTTACCATTATAAAAACCAGTAAAAGATCCACCAATCATAATGTTTCCTAAAGAATCTGTCTTTATAATTTGAACTGCTCCGGCACTAAAACCCGATCCGGACAAAAAACTACTATCAATACTTCCGTCTTCATTAATCCGAATAATTCTATTAGCTGCGAATCCGTTATAAGTTGTAAATTTTCCTCCCAGAATAATCTTATGATCAGGTTGAATGGCGATTGCACTTATATCATCATCAAAACCTTCGCCTATATTAAAAGAAGTATCAACAGTCCCATTAGAGTTCAGTCGAATAATTTTATTGGCTGAAATTCCGTTAAATGACGCGAAATTTCCGCCTAGTAAAATTTTTCCATCAGATAAAACTTTGACATGCGTAATATTTAATGAAGAGCCTGAACCTGTTAGAAAGGAAGTGTCTAAAGTTCCATTTGGCAAAATCCTCGCAATTCTGTTTACTGTAGCAGTATTATATTTTGTAAAGCTTCCGACAATTAAAATTTTACCATCGGTTTGCGCAGAAATATCATAGATAATTCCCGTTGTTACACCTATTGAGGTATTGAATGTTTCATCGTATGAACCGTTTGCATTTAACCGAATAAGTCTTCCTGCATTGATTCCGTTATAAGTAGTAAAACTTCCTCCAACAATTATTTTTCCATCAGGCTGCAAATAAGTTGTATAAACTTTACCATTAAAACCGGTTCCGGTATTGAAATTTTCATCAATTGTTCCGTCGGGTTTTAGTCGGGTTAAATATGGGGTTGAAATTCCATTGAGGCCTAAATAATCGCCACCAACTATTAGATTATCATTTGACTGCAGAGAAAGAGTTCGAACTGCATTATCGAAACCATCTCCATTTAACCCGTCATCAAGTTTGTTAAAAGTAATATCTACTTTTCCTTGTTGTGCATAAAGTTGTATTTTAAGCGGTAAAATTATTAAAGATACCAGGCAAATTAATTTTTTAATCAAAATTGAAAAATATTCGGTTATTACTGTTTGTAAGAATAAGCCGAAAAGTAGTTGACTTTGATAAATACCACAATACCCACTTTTAGTGATATTTGGATTATTTTAAAAACAAAAAACCATTCCAATTTAGGAATGGTTTTTTGATGATATTCATTTTTTATTTATTGAAAAATGATTTTCTTAGTTGTCGAATAATCATTATCTAAAGTTACTTTTACCAATAAAGTTTGGTTACTTGATTGTAAGTTTTGTATTTGCAATTCAGTTGTATCTACTTTCTTTTTGTGATAAATTAGTTTTCCGGTTACATCGTAAATGCTAACTTCTTTTATAGATTCTTTTGTAGAAGTTACTTTGATTACTTTGTCTTTTACTGAAACTAAAACGCTGTTTTCAAGATTTTCAAAATCGCCTGTTCCAAGGGTCTTTTTAACATAACTTAAAACAAAACGATCTGTAAATGTTCCAATTGCACTTGTAAAAGTATAATCACCGGCTTTTAAATCCTGTATTTTATTGGCCGTTTTATCTTCTAAATAAACATTTTGATCGTTAAAGAAACCATCTGCATGATCTATAGAAATGGTGAAATCTCCTGCAATTGTAGTCTTGTATCCTAACGGAATTTCATCAGTATTGTCAAATGGCAGAGCACGTCCCTGAACAGTCAGTTTTTTTGCTTCATTGATACTATAGAAATCCGCATACGTGTTACCATTTATAGTAGTTGCATCATAATTTAAATCCCAGCTGTTTGTCGCACCTTCAATATAACCCACTAAAGCTTGTTTAAACAATCCTTCAGCATTAGTGAAATTTATCCATAGACGGTTTTTTTCAAGTTCACTTGATTTTGAACTCTTGAAAAATTGATCGTTATGATTTGCAAGTCTCATATGATTCGTGAACACAATAGGGCTTCCTGTAGCAGCTTTCATAAAGAAAGACTGACCTGCAGCAATTTTTCCAGTTGGTGCTGCTAAATACCCAGTTGTTGAAGTTGCGCCGCTTGTAGACACACTCCCTGTTAAGCTATAAACCGCATAATCGGCACTTGTATAATTGTATTTACCATCTCCGGGAAGCGCGCTGCTTGGTTTGGTATTGTGTGTCCAGAAATATAATGCTCCTGTTGAATTGTTATTTATTAACTCATCAGCATCTATTGCCGATGGATACGGATTTCCGATTAGATTCCATTTGGTTGCCTGAGGTGTTATTGAAACATTTCCGTTTGTAGGCACTCCAACAAAAGATGCTGAATAAATTGCCGGAATATCAATATCAAAAGGCTGTGGTGCTCTGACAAGATAACCCAAACCAGATGTCATTGTCGAAGTTCCGTTATAATTAATAATATAGCCGTTTGTCGGGTCATATGTATAATATTTATCGCCCAAAGTATTTGGTGATAAATCATGAAGCGTAAATGTTGCTGATGTAACCGGTATTGACCAATACGTTATATCATAACGACGTACTGGCGCAGTATCTCGTTTATAAATAATATTTCCAGTATTGATATTTGTTCCTGTATTGGTTTGAAGTAAACTTGAATTGTTTTCAAAAGTTAAAGCTCCTGTACCTATAACGGTTACTGCACCTTCTACTTTTAAAGTGTTTGTTGTTCCAACAGTTAACGAAGATTTATCGTTTATAGTCAATGTAAAGGCACTAAAATTACCATTAACTCCTGTAATAGCCGGTTTATTTGCAATAAGAGTTAAATCAGGAATTACCACGCAGTCTACAGCTGTTGGTACGCCAGATGGTGTCCAGTTTCCTGCTGTATTCCAGTTTGTATCTGTAGCTCCTGTCCATGTTTTAGATGCCGGAGGGTTTACCGTTACTGAAGCTGGAAGTGATATACATCCTGAACCATTTTTTACAGTTATATTATACGAGTTAATTGCAACTCCTGTGAATACTCCTGAAGTATTGGTATAATCTGATCCATCAATACTATAACTAATTCCTGAAGCTGGTGCCGGATTTGTAATTGTAATAATTCCGGTTGGTATTGCACATGTTGGTTGTGTTGTAACTGAGGCTGTTGGGGTTGTTGGTAATGGATTAACTGTATTTGTTATTCCTGAACTTGTAGACGTACAGCTCGAAGCATTCGTAACAATAACATCCACAATCTGACCATTGGTCAATGCTGTTGTAGTATAGGTATTTGAAGTACTGTTCTGAACACTGCTTCCTGCAACTCTAAAGTTATAATTGGTTCCGCCGCTTGCTGTAAAAGTAACTGAAGTTCCGGCACAGAAGATATTATCGGCATCACTGCTGGTTAAGCCTGCTGTTGGCAATGCATTTACGGTATTGGTAATTCCCGAGCTTGTAGACGTACAGCTTGAAGCGTTTGTTACAATAACATCCACAACCTGACCATTGGTCAATGCTGTTGTAGTATAGGTATTTGAAGTGCTGTTCTGGACACTGCTTCCAGCAACTCTAAAGTTATAATTGGTTCCGCCGCTTGCTGTAAAAGTAACTGAAGTTCCGGCACAAAATATATTATCGGCATCACTGCTCGTTAATCCCGCTGTTGGCAATGCGTTTACGGTATTGGTAATCCCTGTACTTGTTTTGCTACAGCTCGAAGCATTCGTAACAATAACATCCACAACCTGACCATTAGTCAATGCTGTTGTAGTATAGGTGTTTGAAGTGCTGTTCTGAACACTGCTTCCCGCAACTCTAAAGTTATAATTGGTTCCGCCGCTTGCTGTAAAAGTAACTGAAGTTCCGGCACAGAATATATTATCGGCATCGCTGCTGGTTAATCCCGCTGTTGGCAATGCATTTACGGTATTGGTAATTCCTGTACTTGTAGCTGTACAGCTTGAAGCGTTTGTTACAATTACATCTACAACCTGACCATTGGTCAATGCTGTTGTAGTATAGGTATTTGAAGTGCTGTTCTGAACACTGCTTCCCGCAACTCTAAAGTTATAATTGGTTCCGCCGCTTGCTGTAAAAGTAACTGAAGTTCCGGCACAGAAGATATTATCGGCATCACTGCTGGTTAATCCCGCTGTTGGCAATGCATTTACGGTATTGGTAATTCCTGTACTTGTAGACGTACAGCTTGAAGCGTTTGTCACAATAACATCCACAACCTGACCATTGGTCAATGCTGTTGTAGTATAGGTATTTGAAGTGCTGTTCTGGACACTGCTTCCAGCAACTCTAAAGTTATAATTGGTTCCGCCGCTTGCTGTAAAAGTAACTGAAGTTCCGGCACAGAAGATATTATCGGCATCACTGCTGGTTAATCCCGCTGTTGGCAATGCATTTACGGTATTGGTAATTCCTGTACTTGTAGCTGTACAGCTTGAAGCATTCGTAACAATAACATCCACAACCTGACCATTAGTCAATGCTGTTGTAGTATAGGTATTTGAAGTGCTGTTCTGGACACTGCTTCCCGCAACTCTAAAGTTATAATTGGTTCCACCGCTTGCTGTAAAAGTAACTGAAGTTCCTGCACAAAATATATTATCGGCATCACTGCTGGTTAATCCCGCTGTTGGCAATGCATTTACGGTATTGGTAATTCCTGTACTTGTAGCTGTACAGCTTGAAGCGTTCGTAACAATTACATCCACAACCTGACCATTGGTCAATGCTGTTGTAGTGTAGGTATTTGAAGTACTGTTCTGAACACTGCTTCCTGCAACTCTAAAATTATAATTAGTTCCGCCGCTTGCTGTAAAAGTAACTGAAGTTCCGGCACAAAATATATTATCGGCATCACTGCTCGTTAATCCCGCTGTTGGCAATGCGTTTACGGTATTGGTAATCCCTGTACTTGTTTTGCTACAGCTCGAAGCATTCGTAACAATAACATCCACAACCTGACCATTAGTCAATGCTGTTGTAGTATAGGTGTTTGAAGTGCTGTTCTGAACACTGCTTCCCGCAACTCTAAAGTTATAATTGGTTCCGCCGCTTGCTGTAAAAGTAACTGAAGTTCCGGCACAGAATATATTATCGGCATCGCTGCTGGTTAATCCCGCTGTTGGCAATGCATTTACGGTATTGGTAATTCCTGTACTTGTAGCTGTACAGCTTGAAGCGTTTGTTACAATAACATCTACAACCTGACCATTGGTCAATGCTGTTGTAGTATAGGTATTCGAAGTGCTGTTCTGAACACTGCTTCCTGCAACTCTAAAATTATAATTGGTTCCGCCACTTGCTGTAAAAGTAACTGAAGTTCCGGCACAAAATATATTATCGGCATCACTGCTGGTTAATCCTGCTGTTGGCAATGCATTTACGGTATTGGTAATTCCTGAACTTGTAGACGTACAGCTTGAAGCGTTTGTTACAATAACATCCACAACCTGACCATTGGTCAATGCTGTTGTAGTATAGGTATTTGAAGTGCTGTTCTGGACACTGCTTCCAGCAACTCTAAAGTTATAATTGGTTCCGCCGCTTGCTGTAAAAGTAACTGAAGTTCCGGCACAGAAGATATTATCGGCATCACTGCTGGTTAATCCCGCTGTTGGCAATGCATTTACGGTATTGGTAATTCCTGTACTTGTAGCTGTACAGCTTGAAGCGTTTGTTACAATAACATCCACAACCTGACCATTAGTCAATGCTGTTGTAGTATAGGTATTTGAAGTGCTGTTCTGGACACTGCTTCCCGCAACTCTAAAGTTATAATTGGTTCCACCGCTTGCTGTAAAAGTAACTGAAGTTCCGGCACAAAATATATTATCGGCATCACTGCTGGTTAATCCCGCTGTTGGCAATGCATTTACGGTATTGGTAATTCCTGTACTTGTAGCTGTACAGCTTGAAGCGTTCGTAACAATTACATCCACAACCTGACCATTGGTCAATGCTGTTGTAGTGTAGGTATTTGAAGTACTGTTCTGAACACTGCTTCCTGCAACTCTAAAATTATAATTAGTTCCGCCGCTTGCTGTAAAAGTAACTGAAGTTCCGGCACAAAATATATTATCGGCATCACTGCTGGTTAAGCCTGCTGTTGGCAATGCGTTTACGGTAAGTGTTATAGCTTTTGTCCCAGTACAACCATTGACATTTGTAATGGTCATGGTTCCTGTATAAGTTCCAGCAGCAGTACCAGCAGGAACACTAATTCCTGTTATGTTTCCTCCGCCGGCAGCAAATGTAAGGGGAGTTGAGCCCTGATCTGTCAAGGTTGCCCAGTCAATACTATAACTTGTAGGACTTGCTGTAGTAGCAGTATATGCCATTGTTGTAGGTTGAACAGATGTACTGGTACAAACGGCAATAACACCTGCAGGAGTAGCAGCAGTTGTTATAGTTGGTAATGGATTTACTGTAACCACTACTTTAAATGTTGGTCCTGCACAACCTGCTGTTGTTGGAGTCACTGTATAAGTGGCTGTCAATGCCCCAGTTGTTGGATTTCCTAATGTACTATCTGAAATAACACTAGGGCTTCCTGTACTTGCAGCTCCTCCTGTTAAACCAGATTGTAATGTTGGAGCAAGCCAAGTATATGTTGTTCCTGATGGAACTCTTCCATTTGTTATATTTACTGGTGTTACCGAAAATGCTGTTGCACTACAAGTAGATGCTGTCATATCTGTAATTGCTGCCGAAGTCATGTTAACAAATGCAGAAGCCCAGGGAGTACTTCCACCACAGGTAACAATTACACGATAATAAGTTGGGGTTGTTTGTGAAGTTGTAAAAGTAGATCCTGTATTTGTAACATCTAAATATTTAATCGTTACGTTATCTATACTATGAATATCACTTGAACCACCTGTACGTGCTGAAAATTTGAATCTCCATGTTGATTTATCATCAGTCAAATAAGTTCCCGGTAAAACAAGGTTAGCTACAACTACTGTTCCTGCTATAGAAAGAGATAATTTTCCATTATTGTCAACGGACATAACAACAGTATTTCCAGATGATGTTCTTAAGTTGAAAGGTTTATCAATCGCTGTATTAAAAAGAGAGACACCATTATAAAGTATTCTAACACGGCTTCCACCCGAACCCACACCTTCATTATCATAAGTATCTAATTGCAAAATAATTCCGGAACCTTCACCACTTTCACCACCTCCAGTACCATTTCCAATATTACCTGCGTAACTCAAGCTCATACCGTCAGCGCCACTTCCGCTATAAATTTTATAATCAAATGTGGCCGTAAAAGCATTAACACTTGTACCTGGTGTATTATTAATTAACAAACCTCCCTGATAGCCTCCAATGTTTGGTGTTAAAATCGCTTCACCACCTGTTATACTAGTACTAGGTCCACTAAGAGTTATGTTCCCAGCAGTCGTGTTTGCTGCCTGATCAGTCGAAAAAGTACTGCTGAAAAAAGTAGTTGGTGTAGTTGGAGCACTTGACCATGTACTATTATCCGGAGATGTCTGCCATAAATAAGTAGCGCCGTCTGTTATTCCTGTTCCTGCAGACAAAGTAAAAGGAACATTTGGACATACCGACGATGCAGTTGATGTCGTAGTTCCAGCTGTTGGTCCTGCCGAACCTGAACAACCTGCCTGAAGTGTTATGGTATAATCTTCAATCTGACCAGTATTTGTGTTTGTTGTACAACCAGTTCCAGCATAAGAACCAACTTGTGCTATAATACGCATTTTTACAGTACCTGTTGTAGCTGTTGTAGGTATTAGTATGTATCCAGATGTTGACTTAACATCAAGTCCTGATGAATTTCGTATGGTACCAATTTGTTCATTTCCGTCACCAGCATCGGCAAAACTTCCATTATTATTCCAATCAAAAAGAGCAGTATAATATACATTTACATCTCCATTCGTATTGCCATTTACTACTAATCCATACGATTGACCTTTGGTAACTGTCGTAGTTGCTGCAAAAGACTCATAAGCAGGAGCTGATGCGCTTACTGCTGAACTTGAATTACTAATAGTATTAAATGCTACTTTTGTAATAGGAGCCACAACTGCAAAAGACAAACATGAATCTGTTGTAATTGTTACCTTTCCAGTACCATTATTAAAATAACCTGTATCTATAGTCGTACCTGTTGGAAGGGCACCTGTACCACCGTAAGCTCCTGCCGTTTTTGTAGATGTTCCTAATATTAAAGCAACAGCAGTATGATTAAAGGACTGCAAACTAGCTTTAACACTTATTGATGAAATAGTTAAAGTATTTGCAATAGTTGTTGCTACTGAAAATGTTTTAGTACCACTTCCTGATAAAGTAAGGTTATAAAAATTTGAAAATACAGTAGACTGGCCTGCACCATTAAGATTAACCGTTCCTGTTGCTGGTGTAAAAGTTGCAGTTCCCGTGAAAGGTGTTGTAGCCGAAAGAGCAAGTATACTAGATCCTCCATTTAAAGTTCCTGCAGTAAGTGTTACAGACGGAAAAGTATGTGTATAGCCAACTCCTAAATTTAATGTCCCTCCTGTACCATTTATTACTAATGGATTAGGTGATGTTAAAGCACCATTTAAAGTAACTGTACCACCAGTTTTAAGCATAGAAATGTTTCCAGCAGTAAAACCTGCAACCGTTTGATCTGCTGTACCTACAAAACTAACTGTATTAGAAGCTGTTCCTGTAAAAGTCCCGTTGTTATTGAAATTACCGTTTATTTGTAATACTGAACTTGTACTATTTGACATTGTCAAAGTAGCACCATTATTAATATTTAAACTTTTAACTGTTGCGGTTATGTTTCCAATTGTTGGTTGATTTGGTATCCCAGAAGGTATAGTTACATCTGTTGTAGTAGTTGGTACTGTTCCACTACACCAGTTGGTAGCAACATTCCAATCTGTACTTGTAGCACCTGTCCAATAACCTGCATTACAACTGATAGACAAAATACTTGTTCCTGCTGCACCAAAATAAGTTGCATTTTTATTAGCAGCACCAGAACCCGTACTTCCATATGTACCAGAAGTCTGACCAGTCCCGCCCAATGTAAGAGATCCCGCTGTATGAGTAAGACCACTACCTAAACTGGCGATTATATTTGTAGCAATAGATATGTTATTATTTATAGTAACAGCAGATCCTGTAAATGTTTTTGTTGAAGCAGTACCTGCAAGTGCAAGATTATTAAAATTAGCAACATTAAAAGATTGGCCTGTACCATTCAATGTCACTGTATTGGTTCCTGGATTAAATGTACCAGTGCTGGTAAAATCTCCAGCTATGCTTAAATTATTATTGTTCGTATTTAAAGTCCCCAGTATATTTACAGTTCCACTAGCAGTTAATGGAATAGTCATTGTAGTGGTGGTTCCCGAAGAAATAGTTAAATTGTTAAAATTAGTTACTACAGTGTTAGGCAAATTATTATTAGCCGTCATATTTACAGTACCTGCACTTGGTGTAAAGGTACCAGCAGTTGTTGAAACATTAACTGTAAAAGATCCCACATTTAATACTGAACCAGCAGTCATTGTTACAATTCCTGCACTTGCCCCAGTAGTTCCAAATATTATACCTGAAGCCGATAATGTTGCACCAGAAACAAATGTAATAGTTCCATTTCTTGTAGTATTCCCACTAGCTCCCAATTGAATATTTCCCGAAACAGTTAAATTTGGAGAGCCAGTCGTGGCAAAAGTTAAAATTCCTGCACTACTTGCAATTGCAGTACTACCTAATTGTATACTACCACATTGCGCATTAGTAATATTTACTGTTACGGTAAACCCTCTTTCAATAATTACTGTATCATTAGCCCCTGGAAAAACTCCAACTCCAACTTGTCCCCCTCCAGAACTGGTAGACCATGTAGCTCTATCATTCCATAGTCCACTTGCCCTAGAATAATAAGTTGCTGCATTAGCAAACGAAACAACAAAAAACATCCCCAAACAAAGCAATCTTAAACTAGGAGTAATAGACCTTTCTTTAGAAGAATTAGAAAAAAATAAAAAGAAAGAACGAACGAAATAAAGTAGTTTTCGAATCATAAGGCGTGGTATTAAATTTGTTTTTGGCGTAAAAAGAAAATAAAATAGTACTGCTTTTTTGATTCAATACTTTAATTTTGGCTTTTTAAACTTAAAAATAAAAGCTAAAATGCTGTTTTTTAGACAGATTAAAACTCGTTATATTCTGGCACAAAAATATTATAATTCCGCACACACACAACATTTTAACTAGTTTCTTTTTGAGAAAAAGCAAAAAAAAGCACTAGAATTTAACAACTTAATAGCTATTTTTAGCACTATTAGTTAAAAAGAAAGAAAAAACTCATGAATGCAACTTATACAATAAAAGAAGCTTTACTGAAATTAGAACACTTTTGCGCCTATCAAGAACGATGTCACTCAGAAGTAATTACGAAATTATACAGCTTACGGATGTCTTCAGATGAAATTAATTACATTGTGGTTCAGCTAATTGAAAATAATTTTTTAAACGAAACTCGTTTTGCCTGTAGTTTCGCAAGAGGAAAACACAGAATTAAACATTGGGGAAAAATTAGAATTACAAATGAGTTAAAATTAAAACAGATTTCATCAACAAATATCACCTTAGCGCTCAAGGAAATTTCTCCTGAAGAATATGAAACTACTTTTGAAGAACTTGCTGAAAGATGTTGGGAGAATATTCGGGAAACAAATCTCTTAAAAAAGAGAAAAAAATTCTGCGATTATATGTTACGAAGAGGTTATGAAAGTAATTTAGTTTATGATAAAGTTAAAGAATTTGAGATTGAATAATTTTTTTCAATATTGGCAGATTCTTAATCTACATTACTGACAATCATTCAATTGTATATTATTAGTAAAATCAAATTTTTATCAGAAAAACCGCCCTACTTCGTTTTTCTTATTTTTGAAGAATATTCAATGTAAGTCGCTTTTTTATAATTATTACTTTAAAAAATTAGCATTTTATAGTGCTATTTTGCGATTTTTCTTATATTTAAAAATCATATTTTATAAGAATTAACATAAAATATGATTTTTTACTATGTAGTTTATCGATTAATCTTAACACTTAATCGATTATACGGTGATACCATAAACTCACTCTATTTCAAACACGTATATGTATCTATCTTTGCGACGGCAAAACAATTCCTATGCCAGCATAACAATCTGATAGAAAACATTTAACATGATTAGAACTCTACTTTTATTTTTATTGTTACCCTTTTTTGCCCTTGCGCAAGTTGATCTTGCAAAATGGAATGCTACTTCAAGTGCTAATCGATTTACCCCAACATTAAATGCCAATGCAATAGCTGCAAATATTTCGGTTTCTGGATTACCCGCTAATGCATTCCAGTATACCAATAATTCAGGCGAAAATATTTTTTATGATACTTCATCTTGGCCTGTTCCCGGAGAAAATGGAAGTGTTTACAACCCAAGTAAATATATTGCATTACAAATTACAGCAACTGCGAATCATAAATTAGATTTATCCAGTCTTAGTTTTGAGTGTCGATCACAAGGAAACACCAATAATTTTAGAATTAAATACTCAAAAGATATCAATTTTGTAACAGGGGTAAAGGACTTAATGACTGAGACAATAAGTACATCAACCTGGACAGCATATAATCCGACTTTCCTCCCTGAAATTAATCCTGTACTTCCTACTCAAACTGTTTATATCAGAATCTATGTTTACAATACCAATAATAACTTTCAGTTAAAAATAGGATCTGCTGCAACAAATGGAGGACCAACGATAAAAGGAACCGTTTCTAATTTTGATCCTAATTCGCTTTTAGCAATCAATGATTATGTAACTGTCACTAAAAATCAGGTAAGTAATTTAAACTTAATAAGTAATGATGTTAAAGGTTCTTCAAACATCAATGGTCTTACGCTTACTACAAAGCCAAATGCCAGTGAAGGAACAGTGACTGTTAATCCGGATTATTCCGTAACCTTTAATCCTGCTACATCATATATTGGCAGTACTTCATTTACATACACTATAACAAATTCTACGCAATCATCAACCGCAACAGTTTATCTAACGGTTAAGGATCTTCAGGAAGAAAATCTCGCCTTATGGAACGGAGCCTCATCGAGTTTAAGTCCGGTTCTTAACAGCTATGTAACTTCAGGACCTATAGCGCCAACCGGAGGTGTGCAGGTAAACTACATTAACAACTCAGGAAGTAATATCTTTTTTGAAACAACACCTTGGACAAGTGCAGGAACAATAGACCTGTCAAAATATGTAACCTTTAAAATTTCGCCAGATCAAAATCATAAAATTGATTTGACGACCTTTGGTTTTACTTACAGAAAAAATGGAGGTGATGCACAAAAATTTCAAGTAAGATATTCTAAAGACGCTACTTTCGCAACAGGTGTTAAAACCTTTGTTGCAGAAACATCAAGTGCAGGTTCATGGACAACATTAAATAATACTTTTGCATCAGATGTAAGTTCTCTTATACCTAATGAAACCATGTACATACGTTTTTATGTGTATAATACAAACAATGCTTTTTACATACAAAACGGTAACGGAAATGATGTAGGACCAGTAATCAAAGGATACGTTAGAGATATTAATACACTAACAGCTTATAACGATGTAGCAACGACAACATCTAATCAGGCTGTTGTTATCCCAATTTTAAGTAATGATATAATAGGGACTACTCCTTTGCAGAGCATAACCATTTCAACGCAATCGGCAAATGGTGTTGCAACCGTTAATGGAATTAATAATATTACCTTTACTCCAACTACTGGTTTTTCAGGAACAACTACTTTTATTTATACGCTGTATAATGGCACTTCTTATTCATCTGCAACAGTTACAGTAACGGTTACAGCCCCTCCATGTGTAGCCACACCAACTGCAGGTGTAAATTACTGGAAAGGTTATGTGTATACTTACACGGGAACAGTACCAGCCATGACAACTTATGTTGGATCTATTGCAGAAAAACCTATTTTTGACCGTAATGTAGACACTGGTGTAATTACCGGAGATGCTACTGTTGAGGCAAATAATTTTTGTGGTACAGTACCAAGCGATAAATTTTATGTACGCTATTTAATGCAGGTTAACACAACAACTGCAGGTGCCTATAACTTCACTATTGGGGGAGATGACGGTGTCAGACTTTATGTTGACGGAACTTTGGTTACGCTTAATTCAGCAAACTCATGGACTGACCATAGTTACACAACTTATGCTGCACAAGTTAACCTAACAGCTGCAAGCCATACTTTTATATTAGAATATTATGATAATGACAGAGCAGCAAGAGTATCATTTTCATATGGTTTAACAAAAGGGAATAGTACTGTTTACGGTGATAACAAATGGAATGTTTATGGTTATACTTTAGCAGACATTACTACACCAGCAGCGAGCTATGCAGGTACGTATGTTGAAACAGCTGTAAACATTAACACACAAACATATTGGGACAAAACAAAATCTCCTTCTATCTATTCTGGCTGGCAGGGAGCCCCAATGGGTATAGATCAGTTTGCCCTTGTATACAAACGCCAGGGATTTCCTTGTGGTCAATATAAAATACAATTGGTGAACTGTGATGATGTTGCCGAGATTTATATTGATGGGGTAAAAATATTTACTCAAAATGGATACACGAATACAACAACAACAATTAATGGAGGTCAATTATATCCATTAAATAAAAACTCTAAAGTTGATGTTCGTTTTAGAGAAGATGGCGGAGATGCTAATTTGGCTATTAATTTTGTTGACACTCCAACGGTCTATAATGGAACTGGTACATTAGCTTCAAGTACAACTTCTATTAGTATAACAAGTAACACAACGCTACAGGCAGATCTTAGTGTTTGCTCCTGTACAGTTGGAACAGGGGTAACTCTGACAGTTCCTAAAGATAAAACATTAACAGTTGATGAAACTATTAGTATTGGAACTAACGGAAAACTTTTAATCCAGGATGGAGGATCATTATTGCAAAATAGTACTGCTGCAAATGCATACCAAGGTGCTTTAAATTCATTTGAAGTACAAAGAAATACTGCTCCAGTACGTCGTTACGATATAACGTATTGGTCAACACCGGTTACATCAGCAACTTACACACTTCATGATTTATCACCAAATACTTTAGGCGATAAATATTATACGTATGACCCAACAAACGGATATATTATTAATTATAACGGAACTTCGACAATGACACCTGGTTTGGGTTATCTTGTCAGAGCGCCACAGCCTTTTGATATTGATACTCCTGCAATTTATCCGGCATCTTTTATTGGAGTGCCTACGAATGGAAATGTTACAGTAACGCCTCAGGCAACGAAATGGAATTTAATTGGAAATCCATATCCGTCAGCAATAGATGCAGATGAGTTTATCATTAACAATTCAGCGGGAGCATTATACTTCTGGACACACAATACAAAACCAAGCAGTGCACTTCCGGGAGATGGTAAATACAATTATACAAGTGCCGATTATGCGGTTTATAGCTTAACGGGCAGCATAGCTACAAGTGGTGCCACTTCAACAACGGGATATAAAGCACCTCCAACCGGACAAATTGCCACAGGTCAGGCTTTCTTTATGAAAGCAGCTACAGGAGCCGTTCTTACGTTTACAAATCATATGAGACGTGCGGGCAATAATGATCAGTTTTTCAAGACTACAACAAAAACAAGTGAACTTGAAAAAAACCGCCTATGGATAAATTTCACCAATAGTGAAGGATTATTTAAGCAAGCTTTGGTTGGTTATATTGAAGGTGCTACAAACAGCTGGGATTTAAATTATGATGCAGCCACTATTAACGGTAATACATATGCTGATTTTTATAGTATCAATGAAGCAAAAAAACTAACCGTTCAGGGACGTGCTTTGCCTTTTGATAATAGTGATGTAATTCCGTTAGGGTACAAAACTACAATTGCCGGAGATTTCACCATTTCGATAGATCATGCAGATGGTCTCTTTAACGATCAGAATGTTTATCTGGAAGATAAAACAGCTAATAAAATTCAGGATTTAAAAGCTGGTGATTATACTTTTACAAGCGCAATTGGAACTTTTACGGATCGTTTTGTTTTAAGTTATGTTAAAAAAACACTTGGAACCGGAGATTTCGAAAATCTTGAAAACAGCGTTTTAGTTTCCGTAAAAGACAAAGTAATCAAAGTAACTTCTACAAAAGAATCCATTAAAGAAGTGACGATTTACGATATCTCAGGAAAAATTCTTTACAACAAAAAGAAGGTAGATGAAACTGAATTACAAATATCAAGCTTACAATCAAGCAATCAGGTTTTAATAGTAAAAGTAATTTTAGACAATAATTATGTATCATCTAAAAAGTTAATTTTTAACTAACACACAATAAAGGATAGTAAAAATCCGACAACGAGAGTTGCCGGATTTTTACATATAATAACATATCAAAATAGTAAAACGTATTAAAAACAAATATTTAAAAATTTGCAAAGTTTAAAAACCTACTTAAGCTGCAGTAACTAATTAATAATCAAAACTTTTAACCGCCCCAAACTTTATGTCCCCAAAAATACTTTTGTTTGCCCGTTCTTTATTTTTAAAAAATCTGCCACTGCTTTTTATTTTGATTTCTATTAAAATGGCAGGTCAAACCAGAATTTCAACAATTCATACGGACTGGAATGGATACTGGAAATCAAGTGCTTTAACCGGCGCAGGAAACAGACCTGATACTGAAAATAATCTATTGGCTTTTGAGTGGAATAGCAAAACCTATTCAACTGGTGTGAATGATAACATACTAAACACAAAACTTGTTACATATAATGCTCAGAAATTTAGAGCATTAAAAATTCAAACTTTAGGACTAGATCCTGGTGGTTCTATGTATTTTTTACAAGGCTCAAAAATAGATGGAGATAATACCATTGCTAAATTGACTCCCGCTCTGGCAGGAACAACGGCAACCGCAACTGAACTAGCTTCCCGACTTACTGACGGGGTCAATGGTTTGACTCTTGGAACCGGTATTGCCAATATAAAAGCTGGTACAGCCGAATTCAAAGTGGGTACAAATAATCTAAATATTGCTGGTCTTAACGATAATATTCCCGATCTAATTGTAACACAGGTTGCTGAACCTGGTGGCGCAGCTGATTCTTTCAAATTTATTGACAAAGATGGTAACATTGTTGGACACTCACTATCAGCAAATTTCGGTTCGATTGCAGCCGTAGGCACCTATAGCCTAGATTTATTCAGAGCTGATAATGCTGCCCCGGCTTTTACTGCTGCTGCAACACGAGACATCAGAATGTTAGGAATTGAAACTAGCGAATTTGGAATTACGACCGCAAACGCTGCAGATGTAGATCGCTTTGTTGTTACTTTTTCCGGAAGCTCTGATTGTGCTTTTATTGCTTTCAACACAAACTCATTAAAAATTGCGGAACTTAGTTTAGTTACAAAAGGAACGCCGACATCATGCGGAAAAGTTGGAGATAAAGTAAATTATACTTTTGAGATTACCAATACAGGACAAGTTCCAATAACTGATATTAAGGTCACAGATCTGTTATCTGGAATGGCAATTACAGGAAATCCTGTTGCAAGTCTGGCTATTGGCGCAAAAGTAACTTTAACCGGAGTTTATACTATTACAGCTGCAGATGTTACAGCAGGTAAAATTATCAATCAGGCAAAAGTTATCGGAACAGATCCTTCCTTAAATACGGTTGAGGATAATAATACTCCAACAACAACATTTTTGCTTACACCCCCAACAACAGGAACCGTAACAAACACAACATGTACAGCTTTAGGAACTGTAGTTCTAAGCGGTCTTCCGGCAAGCGGAAACTGGACTGTTGAAAGAAGTCCGGGAGCGGTTACAACTACTGGTTCAGGAACATCAATTACAATTACAGAAATTCCGGCAGGAAAATATACTTTTAAGGTTAGTAATTTGTGTTTTAGCTCACCATCAAGTGCTGAGATTACTATTACAGATCAATCTTCAACAACATGGAATGGCACTGGGTGGTCTAATGGAGCTCCTAACAGTACTAAAGGTGCTGTTTTTACAGGTCCATTTCCAATAACTGCAGATTTAACTGCATGTTCCTGCAAAATTAATACAGGAGTAAGTCTTACTGTAACATCAGGTCACACCTTAAATATTACAAATGCAGTCACAGTTGTGGCGGGCGGATCATTAATTTTTGAAAACAATTCAAGTTTACTTCAAACTAATACAGGAACGAATATCAATACAGGAAATATTACCTATAAGCGTAATACTGCACCGGTACGTCGTTATGATGTTACATATTGGTCAACACCGGTTACATCAGCAACATTTACGCTTCATGATTTATCACCAAACACTTTAGGGGATAAATATTATACATATGACCCGACAAACGGATATATTATTAATTATAACGGAACATCAAAAATGACTCCTGGTTTAGGTTATCTTGTCAGAGCACCACAGCCTTTTGATATTGATACTCCTGCAATTTATCCGGCATCTTTTATTGGAGTGCCTACAAACGGAAATGTTTCAGTAACACCTCAGGCTACGAAATGGAATTTAATTGGAAATCCATATCCGTCAGCAATAGATGCAGATGAGTTTATCATTAACAATTCAGCGGGAGCATTATACTTCTGGACACACAATACAAAACCAAGCAGTGCACTTCCTGGAGATGGTAAATACAATTATACAAGTGCCGATTATGCGGTTTATAGCTTAACGGGCAGCGTTGCTACAAGTGGTGCAACTTCAACAACCGGATATAAAGCACCGCCAACCGGGCAAATTGCTACAGGTCAGTCTTTCTTTATGAAAGCAGCTACAGGAGCCGTTCTTACGTTTACAAATCATATGAGACGTGCGGGCAATAATGATCAGTTTTTCAAGAGTTCAAAATCAAGTGAACTTGAAAAAAACCGCCTATGGATAAATTTCACCAATAGTGAAGGATTATTTAAGCAAGCTTTGGTTGGTTATATTGAAGGTGCGACAAACAGCTGGGATTTAAATTATGATGCAGCCACTATTAACGGTAATACATATGCTGATTTTTATAGTATCAATGAAGCAAAAAAACTAACCGTTCAGGGACGCGCATTGCCTTTTGACAATAGTGATGTAATTCCGTTAGGGTACAAAACTACAATTGCCGGAGATTTCACCATTTCGATAGATCATGCAGATGGTCTCTTTAACGATCAGAATGTTTATCTGGAAGATAAAACAGCTAATAAAATTCAGGATTTAAAAGCTGGTGATTATACTTTTACAAGCGCAATTGGAACCTTTACGGATCGTTTTGTTTTAAGTTACGTTAAAAAAACGCTTGGAACCGGAGATTTCGAAAATATTGAAAACAGTGTTTTAGTTTCCGTAAAAGACAAAATAATCAAAGTAACTTCTACAAAAGAATCCATAAAAGAAGTGACGATTTACGATATTTCAGGAAAAATTCTTTACAACAAAAAGAAAATAAGTTCAACTGAATTACAAATACCAAATTTACAATCAAGTAATCAGGTATTATTGGTAAAAGTAACTTTAGATAATGATTATTCAACAACAAAGAAAATCATATTTTAACAGTACTATTTCAAAGAAAAAGTCCATTTGTTCAGTTAACAAATGGACTTTTTTTATATATGTTAAAGAATAAATTATCGTTTCTCAATCAGAATACTTACCGCGTTTCCACCAAAACCAACGGCATTGATTAGAACTTTTTTAATCGATTTTGGTTGATTTTGTGTTTCTGAAAATGGCGTTGCAATAAAAGTATCATTTTGCATCATTAAAAGTGCAAGCTCTAAACTTAATATTCCAGATGCCCCAAAAGTGTGCCCAATTTTCCATTTATTAGTGGTTAACAATGGCAATTTAGATCCGAAAACTTTTTCAATTGCACGCAATTCTGTTAAATCACCTTTTATAGTTCCAGGCGCGTGCATGACAATGACATCAATATCTTCAAAATTTTCGTCTTTTAAAGCCATTTTCATAGACTTTTGAAAACAATCTGCTTGTGCAGAAATAGAAATATTATGTTCTAAAATTTCAGTTGCATATCCAACTCCGGTTACATAAGCAATTGCATTTTCTTTTTCTCCCGCTTCTAAACAACAAACCGCTGCACCTTCACCCAAAATCATGGTGTTTTGCGTTTTCTCAAAATCAAAAGCCAGATTTGGCCAGGGTTCTTCTGTCTGGTTAATGCGCGAATATATTTTTAATGCTCTCATTTGAGCAATCGTAAAATCAGTTAAAGGTGCTTCGCTCCCACCGACTAAAAACTTATCGGCCATTCCGGATTTTAACCATGCAACACCGTTCAAAATGGCATGAAGCGCAGTAGAACAGGTTATAGAATGCGAAATTTCAGGTCCCACGCTTTGTAAATCATGCGCAATCCAGGAAGAAATATTTCCCAATGTTGTTGTTGGAGAAGCTAAAGTCTGCGCTTTTCCGGTATCTATATATTCTTTGTAATGTTTTTCGAATAAATCAGTAGCGCCTCGGGATGAACCAATATTGATTCCGAAAACGTCATCTGAACTCCAGCCTGCTTGTTCAACTGCTTTTCGGGAAGCCGCCAAAGCAAACAAAACCGAATCATCAAGAAACTTATATTTAATATCTGATTCCCGAACTTCGGCAATCATCTGTTTTGATTCAGTACTTAAAGCAGCAACCGAAGTTTCCTGCTGATCCAAAAATTGTCTCGAAAAACAATGTTGATTATCAAGATATTTTTGCCAGACTGCATTAACATTATTCCCTAAAGGGGAAATTGAAGAAAAAGCTGTAATAGATATTTTTTGTGTATTCAAAATATTTTATTTAGTAAAAAAATAGACCACGGATGACACAGATTAAACTGATTTTCGCTAGTATTAAATATTGGTGTAAACCTGTTTAATCTGTGTTATCCGTGGGCAAAGCAAAATTACACCATTTCTATGGCTTCTTCGATTGTTTTATATACTTTTTGAAGCTGTTCGTCTGCCATAATGTACGGAGGCAGGATGTAAACAATATTGCCAACCGGTCTTAAAACAACTCCGTTTTCTATAAAGAAATTATAGAGTTTTGTTCGCATTGATCCATAATAACTTTCCTCTGAATCTGATTTAATTTCAACTGCAAAAATAACGCCCAGCGTTCTTGCCGTAATTACTTTTGCGTGATTTTCAATTTTTTTCTGAAAGTTCAAATGATTCTTATTTATTCTTTTAATATTAGCTTGCATTTCCGTTGTCTGCAGCAAATCTATACTTGCCAAAGCAGCGGCACAACCTGTTGGATTCGCCGTAAAAGTATGTCCGTGAAACAAGGCTTTATTGATGTCATCATCATAAAAAGCATCAAAAACTTCTTGCGTAAAAGTCGTAATCGCCATTGGGATTGTCCCTCCGGTTAAGGCTTTCGACAAACACATCATATCAGGAACTTCAGAAACATAATCCATTGCAAAGGTTTTTCCTGTTTTTCCAAAGCCTGTCATTACTTCATCGGCAATGGTTAAAACTTTATTTTCTCTACAAATTTTGATCAGTTTTGCCAATGCTTCCGGTTCGTACATCACCATTCCGGCCGCTCCTTGTACTAAAGGTTCAAAAATAAATCCGGCGCAATTATGGTTTTGGATAACATTCTGTAAAGCATCAAAACTTTCCTGCTCCTGCCCTTTTACCGGAACCGGAATTCTCACCACATCAATAAACATTCCCTGAAAAGCTTGTGTATAAAAGGAAATTCCGCTTGCTGCCATTGCCGCAAAAGTATCGCCGTGAAAAGCATTTTCGAAAGCAATTATTGTCGTTCGTTTTTCATTTTTATTGAAAAAATACTGCAAAGCTACTTTTATTGCCACTTCAACTGCTGTTGAACCATTGTCTGAAAAGAATATTTTCTGCTGATTCTTAGGTAAAATCTCAATTAGTTTTTCCGCAACATTTACTGCCGGTTCATGTGTGAAACCTCCAAATAAAACGTGTTCTAAAGTGGTTAATTGTTTGTAAATCGCATCGGCAATAAATTTATTACTGTGCCCAAACGGATTTACCCACCAGGATGCAATTGCATCTATATATTCTTTATTGTTTTCATCCCAAAGCAATGCGCCTTCGCCTCTGGAAATTGCAATTGGAGTCTGTGACGTTTTGTGTTGTGTATAAGGATGCCAAAGGTATTGGCTGTCTTTTTCTGTTAATGTCATGGTATTTAGAAAATAGAGTATAGAGTATAGAAAAAAGACTAGACATCTATAATTTTGACAAAGATAGGAAAGTCTATTTTCTTTATTCTATATTCCTTGTTCTATAAATTTAGAAGATTGTCTCTAAACAAATCGGCATATTCTTTAATTACATTTTGGTCGAAATACGGTTCTTCGTCAATTCTTCCAATGCATTTTATTCCGGTTTTGTTTAGGATTAAACTTTCGGTTGATTTGTTTTCGCTTCCGCTAAAGATAATTCCGGCAACTTTAAAACCTCGATTCTGAATGGCTTCAATAGTCAATAAGGTATGATTGATGCTTCCTAAATAATGTCTTGAAACGACAATCACTTTATAATCGGGTTGAATTAAATCAATGATGGAATCTTTTTCGTTTAACGGAACAAAAATTCCTCCTGCCCCTTCAATTACCAGATGATTTTCTGTTTTTGGTTCCTGAATATGTTGCAAATCAATAGTAATTCCGTCAATTTCTGCAGCTAAATGCGGGCTTGCCGGCGTATTTAATTTATAGCTATTCTCGAAAATTTGAGATTTTAGATTTGAGATTTTAGATTTGATTTTATGACTATCAGAATTATCTAAATCTCCTGCCTGAATGGGTTTCCAATAATCAGCTTCTAATGCTTCGACAATAATTGCAGAAGTTATTGTTTTACCAACATCGGTAGAAATTCCTGTTATAAATAATTTCATAATTAATAGACCGCGGATGACACGGATTAAACCGATTATTGCGGATTTATTTTGTATTTGGACAAACTCAACTAGATAATCTGTGTAAATCGGTTTGATCCGTGTTATCCGTGAGCCATGATGCAAAAATACCAATAAACAACAAACCCATCATTACGATGGGTTCTGTTTTTTCTATTCTTCTTTTAATTCGTCTATAACTTTTCTGATTTCCGCTGCATATTTACCATAAAACTTTTTTACCCACCATTCTAAAGCAACTCCCATAAAAAGCATGGTGAAAATTATAATCGAAAACAAAGATATCAACTGAGAATTTGTAAATTCTTTAGAGAGAAAACCAGGAATTTTCGAGAACTCAAAATAGAGAAAAGTTATTAAATACAGGATTAAAAAAGGCGTTAAGGCAAATCCAAAGGTTTTATACAATTCCATGTTAAGCCTGATATCAAAATAAGTTTCGTATAAATTGTCTTTTGTTTTTAACGTGATTGAGCTTAATCTTTTATAAAACACATAAAACTTCAGTAAATAATAAATACATACCGCCACATAAAAACTAAAAAACAGGTAATAGTAAGTCATCATTTTTTCGGGAAAACTGTACATTAATGGCACAAACCCCACTAAAGCAATACAAACGATCTGATAAATAAATTCATTTTTAAGATTTTTTCTGATCCTGTCCAATGGTGTATTTACAGCTTGTATTTTTTCTAAATTGCTTGGAAGAACAACATTTTCAGTCTTTTCGTTATTCCATGCGTTTTGTATATCGTTAAAATCCATATCCTTGATTTTTAATAATTTCTTTTAATTTTTCTTTTGCCCTGTTCAGTTTCACCCTTGCATTTCCTTCAGAAATTCCAAGATTATCTCCAATTTCTTTGTGGGAGAAACCTTCTAATTGATAGAAAATAATGGCTTTATCAATTTTTTCCAATTTCTGAACGGCTTTATAAAAGTGATCAATCTGACTTTCTTTTATCTGCGAATCTCCTTCATCGTCTTTAATGTTTTCTGAAGCAATTTCATATTTATCGACTTTCTTTTTCTCTTTTTTCAGGAAAACAATTGCCGTATTTACTGCAACACGATACATCCAGGTCGAAAACTGACTTTCGTTTCTAAAAGAATCATACGACTTCCAGAGCTGACAGATAATCTCCTGGAATAAATCCTGCTGATCATCATAATTGTCCATGTACATTTTGGAAACTTTATACAAAATTCCCTTATGACTTTCGATCCGGTTTAAAAATTCTTTCTCTTTTTCTTTCAAAACAATACTAATTCAATACTGGTTTTACTGTGTATCCTGCTTTTCTTAATAAATTAATTATGCCTAAATCTCCCGCCAAATGTGCAGATCCTACAGCAACAAACAACGTTTCTTTTTGCATCATTTCAGGCAAAATTTTTGCCCAATTTAGATTTCTGTCATCCAGCATATATTTTTTAGCTTTCGCATTCATTACATTTTCTGCAGTTGATTTTTTATATAAAGCTTCTAAATTTTCTTGTTTATAATCCGTCACTAATTGTTTCGTTTCTTCTACATGAGATTCTTCCAGCATGGCGATCATCTCCGAATCTGAATAAGCATCATCTAAAGATTTAAATTGGGATTTCACGGTTTCTAACCCTGCAATTTTCAAGTTTTTAGCCTTAGCTTTATCTATAAAATCCATTTCGTAAAATTTCAAATCATTGCAGCCGAAGGTTTTCATCGAAATCAAACTCATTACGGTAACTAAACTAAAAGCATCTACTTGCTGAATGCTCATTCCGGCAGATTTTTTCAAGATTGCATCTAATTTAGAAATTTGTTCCGGACTCAATCTTTTGCTCAATGGTTCTTTTCCCATTGCCAATTGCTGCATTTCTGTCATTTCTTTTGGATCAGAAAAGTTGATTTCCAACACTAATTTTTCCGAAGCATCAAAAGCTTTTTTTGTTTTTTCGGTCAGAAAATAATCTCCCGAACAAATCATATGAATCGTTCCGTACAAATAAGAAGGTTTCGATAATCCGTTTCCTGAAACTTCCCACAAAAGAGAATTTTCAAGTTTTGGAGATTTTGTTTGCGCCTGAATTGTTCCGCTAAAAACAATTGTGATTACTGCTACTATTGATTTAAGTACATTTTTCATTTTGGTGATTGTTAAGTTGATGATTGAAACTCGATTTATTTGATTACGGGTTGTAAGTAATGGAATCATCAAAACGTTACAAAAGATTTTAAACTTTTTATAAAAAATAATAAATGAAGTATTCGCAGGTAGAATTGTCCGCCTGAGCGAAGTCGAAGGGCACACTAATTGGAACGGGGCTTCGACTTCGCTCAGCCTGACACAGCTCAATTTGCTCAGCCTGACAATACTTTGACTTCAATCAGTCTGACAATATCAAAGTGAATTTATTTAAAATACAAAGTCTCCTAACAATTCTAAGACCTGATTAATTTCTTCTTCTGAATTATAACTGTGAATACAAAAGCGAAGACGTTCCTGACCTTCCGGAACTGTTGGAGAAAGTATGGGCTTTATATCAAAACCTTTGTCCTGAAGTTGTTGCGCTAGTTGTTTCACCTTTTCATTTCCCGGAACAATTGCCGAATGAATAGATGATTTACTTCTGACAAACATTGGCTTTAAGCCTAATAGATTTTTTTGCTGATTGAAGAAAACAATATTTTGACGCAATTTTTCAATAGTTTCTTTTTCAATTTCTAAGTGATGATATGCTGTTAAAATTGTTGAAACAGAATGTGGAGATAATCCTGTGGTGTAAATAAAACTTCGGGCAAAGTTTACGAGATATTCCTTAAGTTCTAAACTTCCTAAAACAGCGGCTCCGTGGCAACCTAAACCTTTTCCGAAAGTCATAATTCGGGCAAAAATCCTGTTATGCAATTGCAGATATTGGGTTAAACCTTCGCCTTTTTCTCCAAATACGCCAAGAGTATGCGCTTCATCAACAACTAAGTAACAATTATGCTTTTCAGAAAGTATTACTAATTCTTCCATATTTGGACAATCGCCATCCATCGAAAAAACAGTTTCGGTAACAATATAAATATTTGTGTCTGGAAATTTCAGAATAAGTCGTTCTAAATCTTCAAAATCATTATGGCTGAATTTATACGATTTAGCATTCGACATTGTAATTCCGTCCCGAATAGAAGCGTGACTTAGTTCATCATACAAAATAACATCATTTCGCTGCGGTATGGCGCTAAAAAAACCAACATTGGCATCGTAACCCGAATTGAAAATTAAAGCGGATTCAGCGTCATGAAATTGTGCAATAAAAGTTTCGGCAATTTGGTACAAAGAATGGTTTCCGGAAATCAATCTTGAACCGGTTGCGCCATTTTGGATGATATCATTTTCGATTAAATAATGATGTGCCAATTTGAAAACAGATTCTGATTTTGAAAATCCAATGTAATCGTTTGAAGAAAAATCGACAAGATTATTAAAACTTGGCAACTTTCTAAGCGAGTTATTTTGTTTTCGATTTTCGAGCTTTTGAATAAGGTTTTCCGGTAATTTCATAAAAGCAAAGTTAGAAAAAATAAAAAGGATCGAGATACTCAATTTGTTAAAGCAAAATATTGAAATCTACGTTTAAGAAAACCGCGTCCATAGCTTTTCAAAAAAAACATTGTTTATAGTCTATTTTTTATTGTTTATCGATAATTTTTATATATTTACACCAAATAAAAACTTAATCTCTATGAAAACAACCAAATTCTTTGCCTCATTTTTATATTTTGCTGTATCAACTATATTGTTTTTTACTGTTACTTATTTTATTATTGGAATATCTGCAAGATTCTTTGGCAACGATGGACAATATATTAGTAAAATCGGCGGTGGCACTTTTTTTATCGGAAATAAAAATTCAGAAGGATCTTTAGTACCTGTTACATTGACCTTGAAAATTCCAGATTCTATCAAAATGAATCAAAAATACGCTACTCCAATCGCAGAAGACACATATCCGCCTGTAAACAATATTTTTTTAAAAGAAAATAAAAAAGTAAAAGCCATAAATCTCTATAATGCAAGCCCTATGGAAGAAACTACTTATACAAGTGTTGATGAAAATGGAAATTATAAAAATCGGAAACCTGGTTTTTTCCAATTTATTAAATACGAACATTACGGAGATTCTCAATATTTAAAAATAAAAACCACAAGTACTTTGACAAACATAGCGTTAATATTAAGAGGGTATCTAAATTCTCTTTTTCATTTTCTGGAAATGTATTTCTTAGTATTAATTTTAAAAGAACTGTCTAAAGAAATTTATTTTTCAAAAATTCTTTCCAGATATATTTCCAAACTTGGTTATTTGCTACTTTTTTCACAATTAATCCCTCTAATTTATATCTTTATTGATATAAAATTATTTGGAATTGTAATGATAAAACCTCAAATCTTAGCATCTTTGCAAAACACCTATTTCGAAAACATAGCAGTTTCATTTAATCCTACTATTGATGTACAGATTTATATCCTTTTTTTAGGCAGCGTATTAGTATTGCTAACCAAATTAATAGAAAGAGGAAGAAAACTAGAAGAAGAAAATGAATTAACAATATAACTATGCCAATCATTGTAAATCTTGATGTGATGCTTGCCAAAAGAAAAATGCGTTTAAATGAATTAGCAGACCGAATTGGTATTACAAATGCAAACCTTTCTATTTTGAAAACAGGAAAAGCAAAGGCTATTCGGTTTTCGACTTTAGAACTTATCTGTGAAGTTCTTGAATGTCAACCCGGAGACATTATGGAGTTTGTGAAGGAAGAATAATTTTAATTAAAACAGCGAGTTGTTATAACTCGCTGTTTTTTTTATCTAATTTTTAAATGGCACTTATAAAAGGCGATTGTCTGCTAAATTTTGACTCAGTCATTTCCTGAATCATAAAATTTGCAATATCATGTGCACTGATTTTATCTCCCAGGCAATCTTCCAGATTTACTGAAATCTCAGAACTTTCATCTGTAAATTCAATAAACGGAACCCGAATCTGAGTCCAGTTTACATTACTTTGTTCTAATAAATCATAGGCTTTTTGTCGGTCTTCCTGAATTACAGGAAAGTTTGTTTTCATCCAATCTGTTGCCATTTGGGTTTTGGCACTTTTTTTATCGAATGGTGTATCAATGTTTAATCCGGCCAATAAAACATAACATTCTATTCCGTAATCGTTCATTACATTCAAGATATTATTTGTCGCTGAACTTGCCACAAGAGGTTCGTCTTTTCGCTGGCCAACTGTACTAATCACAGCCTGACAATCCTGAAGTAATAATTTTATGGATTCGATATCAATGGCATCGCCTTTGATAATTTCGATTTGATTGTTTTGAATGGTAAAATTCTCAGGATGTCGCAGCAGAAGTTTTATGCTAAATCCTTTCTTTAATAACTGGTTTACAAGATAATTTCCAGTTCTTCCTCCACCGCCTAAAACGGCAACTTTATATATAGTTTTCATCTGTATTCTTTATAAAATTTGACATAGATAAATCACGCTTTATCAATATGATAAAACGAAATAACAAAAGCTTATTGTGCTTTTATAACGATCAATATTTTATAAAGAGATTCTAATACTTCAAAAGTACTAAATTATTAAAAACAAAAAGCCATTCACCGCGGTGAATGGCTTCTAAACTTATTTTGAAATTGTCTTAGTCAACTAAAACAATTACTTTATTATCTTTCATCTCGATTGTACCTGAATTGATCTCTAATGTATAGGTTTGGTCATTTACTCTCGTGAATTTGCTCGCTACATCTTTAGAAAAACTAAATTTTGGAGCTGCAATTTTTACAGTTCCTTTTTCCAGAATAGAAACAATAGGAGCGTGATTATTCAATATTTGAAAGCTTCCATCAACTCCAGGTAATGTAACTGATGTTACTTCTCCTGAAAATAATTTTGCTTCTGGTGATACTATTTCTAAAATCATCTTTTTTTAGTTATGAGTTATAAGTTATGAGTTATAAGTGAGTTGAAACTCATAATTTATAACTCATAATTCATAATTATATTAAGCTTCAGCCAACATTTTTTCTCCAGCTTCGATAGCATCCTGGATAGAACCTTTCAAGTTGAAAGCTGCTTCAGGAAGATGATCTAACTCACCGTCGATAATCATGTTGAATCCTTTTATAGTATCTTTAATATCAACCAAAACTCCAGGAATACCTGTAAATTGCTCCGCTACGTGGAAAGGCTGAGATAAGAAACGTTGAACACGACGTGCTCTTGATACTGATAATTTATCTTCTTCTGATAATTCTTCCATACCAAGGATCGCAATAATATCTTGCAATTGTTTGTATTTTTGAAGAATTTCTTTTACTCTTTGTGCACAGTCGTAGTGCTCTGCTCCTAAAATTTGAGGAGTCAAAATTCTTGAAGTAGAATCTAACGGGTCAACCGCTGGATAAATACCTAACTCAGCAATTTTACGAGACAATACTGTTGTAGCATCTAAGTGAGCAAACGTTGTTGCCGGTGCTGGATCCGTTAAGTCATCCGCAGGAACGTAAACCGCTTGTACAGATGTAATAGATCCTTTGTTTGTAGATGTAATACGCTCTTGCATAGCTCCCATCTCTGTTGCCAAAGTTGGTTGGTATCCTACTGCAGAAGGCATACGCCCTAAAAGTGCTGATACCTCAGAACCTGCTTGTGTAAAACGGAAGATGTTATCAACGAAAAACAATACGTCTTTCCCCTGATCTGTTCCGGCTCCATCACGGAAATACTCAGCGATAGATAATCCTGAAAGTGCCACACGTGCACGAGCTCCAGGAGGCTCATTCATTTGTCCGAAAACGAAAGTCGCTTTAGACTCTCTCATTCCCGGCATATCTACTTTAGATAAATCCCATCCTCCATTTTCCATAGAGTGCATGAAATCATCACCGTATTTTATAATTCCTGACTCTAACATCTCACGAAGCAAGTCATTTCCTTCACGTGTTCTTTCTCCTACTCCTGCGAATACTGAAAGTCCACCGTGACCTTTTGCGATATTGTTGATCAACTCCTGAATCAATACTGTTTTACCAACACCAGCACCACCAAACAATCCAATTTTTCCTCCTTTTGCATAAGGCTCAATCAAATCGATTACTTTGATACCTGTGAATAAAACTTCTGATGAAGTTGAAAGATCTTCAAATTTAGGAGCTTGTCTGTGAATAGACAAACCAAATTCTCCTGTTTTTGGCAAGTTTCCTAAACCATCAATTGCATCTCCAATTACATTAAATAATCTTCCATATACATCTGGACCGATTGGCATTTGGATTGGATTTCCTGTTCCAACTACTTCATATCCTCTTGACAAACCGTCTGTAGAGTCCATAGAAATGGTACGAACAGTGTTTTCTCCAATGTGAGATTGCACTTCTAGAACTAACAATGTTCCGTCTTTTTTAGTGATTTCTAGTGAATCATAAATTTTTGGAAGTTCAACATCCTTACCGTTGAAAACTACGTCAACTACTGGTCCAATGATTTGAGCAACTTTTCCTATTACTTTTGACATTACTTATGTATTTATTAAATAGCTATTTAGGTTTATCGAAAATACCTCTTTTTTCAGAGCGCAAAGATAATTTTTTAAAATATAAAATCAATATTTTTTTTATAAAAAATACTACGTTTTTGTTTGATTCCTAAAACTCAGGCTACAAAAAGCTAAAAAAGCATTTTTTAACAAAATAAAAAAAAGTCACTACATTTTGGAAACGAGTGACTTTCTTACTAAAAAAATTGGCTTTATGGCAATACTGCAGGATATAGAATTGGATAATTACCCACATCTACCCCTTTCAGGTTTGATCCGTATTTAGCATTTATAGCTTCAATAAATTTATTTGCGATAAAAGCATAACCTCTTGGCGAAGGATGAACGCCATCTAATGAAAAAGTTCCTCCGGTTACGAATGTGGATGTCATTGTGAAATTATTAGCAACTATTCCGCCATTATCAATTTGATTCAGAAATGCATTGGCATCTACAAAAGCCAGGCCTTTAGATTCGGCTAGTGATTTTATAGTTCCATTAAATGCATCTGTTGCTGTTTTTAACTCTGCAATTTCTGTTGGAATTAAAACATATTTGTCTTGTAAAGGAAATGTAATTCCAAATTTATCTAAAGGTGCAGGCGGTGCTATTCCTAATCCTGAATTTGCAGCCGTTGGTGCTGCACCAATAGCTGTTTGTGTAGTCAATAAAACCAAATCAGCCGCAGTCGCCTGACGTGCCTGTCCAAAAATAGCTCCGTAAAAAGCCGCAGTCTGTGCACCCAATGTAGGTGTAAAAGCAGCCGTAAGCTGTGCTGATAAATTTGTCAGCGATTCGTCTTTTATCAATAATGGGTTTGATCCTGTTGCAGACAACAAACCAATTCTTGTTGGGGCTCCAAAAGCGGTTAATGCTTGTTTTAAAGGACCATATAATTGTGCGTTCAATGCACTAATTGTTGCAGTACCTATAGCTTCATTGCCAGCTCCTAAAACTTTAGCCGTTAAAGGATTATAGGGAACGGTCTTGAAAAACGGAAGCGATGTTACATAAGGAATATTAGCCACAACCCCTTTTGCTCCTGTTGAAGTTAATGTAGTCACAAGAGCTGCATAAGTTCCGTCGAAACCAACGCCCGGAGCTCCGGTAGCGGGAGTAATTGGGTTTGTACCGTCTCCACCTGAAGTTGCATATCCAAGTACATCATTATTTCCTATCCATAAAGAAAAGAATGTTGGCGCCTGACTCATTGCATAAGCCAAAACCGAAGTAGATCCGTTAGGTGCAAAACGTACATAATACGGATTTGCTGTTCCGTTTGCCAAACCAGCTGCCGCACCATAAGTTGGAGACAGCAAATGAAAACTTTTAGCTCCTGGAACACCTGTATTATTATAAGGACCTGCGGCGGCAATTGCAGGATTTAAAACTTCGGTAGTTGAAGCTCCTACTACAGGAACTGGCGCTGAACCGTTAAAATATAACCTTGGTCCAAAAGCTGGATTTACTTGTCCGCCAAAAAGCAAACCTCCAATATTATCATTTGTATAAGGAATTTTGAATTCGCCTCCTCCAACAAGTTTAAATTGTTGTGCCAATATATTGGTATAAGCTCCTTCTTGTCCTTTTTTAAATAATGCACCATCACTAAAACCAGAAGTCAAGGAATTTCCCAGAGCTACATATTTTGAAAAATCAGCGCTTCCGGCAGTCAATGGCAATCCATCAGATGAATCCACTACAGTTACCGGAGCATCATCACTATTACAGGCTGCAAAGGTTAACGAAACCAATAAGAGCCATTTGAAATTTTTTATCATAATTTATATATTTTAAAATTATTTCTTTTTAATTCTTCAAGAAAAGAAATAACGTTTTTGTTTTATTTGAAAATTTTCAATTACGGATTGATTGTCCATGAAGCAAAAAACTGCTGACCGATTGCTCCGGCACCAATTACCTGCGTATATTCTTTTCCTCCAATATTTGCAGCTCCTAATTTGAATACTGATTTCAATACTGGCAATGCATAATTAATCTGCGCATCAATTACTGTAGCTGATTTAATTAATCCATCGGCAAAATTTGATTCCCACATGTATTCGCTATTCCATCTTCCGCTAACGTTGAATCCGAAGTTTTTGAATAATTTCTCATTTCCAATAGACGCTTTAATTCTGTGTTTTGGCGTATTAAAACCAGCTTCAAAACTTGGATCTTCTGCCTGATCAAAATCAAACTGAGCATAATTATAATTTACGCCTACTTCGAAATCAGCAATTACTTTTCTTGAAAGGCCAATACCAAAACCAAGAGAATGAATTTCTACATCTGAATTAGTATACAACTGATAAGCTCTGTATTCTCCGTTTTGAATAGCACGTACGGATTGAAATCCTGCATCGGTTGGTCCAGCTGCAAGATTAGGATTATCCTGAGCCGTTCCATAATAAGTAGAAATAACATTAAGATTACCAATAAAATCATTGTAGACATTATAATATCCGTTTATATCTATTGAAAAACCATCATAAACAGAACGATATCCTAATTCAAAAGCTTTTACTTGTTCTGGTTTTACATAATTTGCACTTGCTTTCGTCAACAATGCAGCAGCACCAACTGGATTACTTCCTGCCAATGCGGCAAATGCAGTTACTGAACTTGCTACATAAGAATTGTTGTAAGCATCATTCCCTGTCATAATTTTAGTTGCGTTTCCACCACTGTAAGCCTGACCTTCAGGACTAAGGCTAAAAGTTTCACTAAATCTTGCTAAGTTGTCCGGAGCTGAACCAATCAAAACAGCGTTTCCGATATTGAAACCTATATATTGATCTTGTGTAGATGGATTTCTGAAACCTGTTTGAAAAGATCCTCTGAAATTATGGTTTTTCTTTTCTCCTGCAGAATATACAAGTGCTAATCTAGGAGAGAAGTTTCCGTCGAAATTTTTTGATTTATCATAACGAATAGATCCTGTAAATTTCAATCTGTCATCCATGAATTTTTTAGCCAATTGTGTATAAGCTCCATATTCATTATAATTAATAGGACCATCTGCATCTGTATAAATTCTACCGTGTGAATTCAATTCATACAATCTAAAAGATCCTCCAACCTGAATTTCAGCAAATTTTATTATATCTCTAAAATTATAGTTTGCATCTGAATGGTAAATTCTTGAATTATCAACCAATTTTGAACCTGTTAATACACTTTCGTCATTAATTACCTGATTGAAAGCATTTTTAAATTGCGATGTTCCTGGTAAAAAACGTCCAGTATCAGCAGTAGTTCTTGCAATTGCGTGAGCTTGTTCCGGAGTGGCACCACCTAAAGTAGACTTAACATATGCACCCGCATATTCTCCAAACCAGGTTTTATCGTCTTTCCATTTTCTATCTACATTTATTCCTGTAAATACCATATCATAAGAATGTCCTCCATCTTCAGAAGTTGTATATCCTCTTACGAAAAAATTCTTTCCTTTAACTTCAATTTTATGCTGCTGCATATTAAAATTGTTCAGGTAATATCTGTTTGCACCTTGATAAACAGCATTACCAAAACCAAATTTACTTTGCCAGATAATCTCTAATCTTTCATCTCCAAAAGGTCTTCCGTGAAGAGAGAAATCAATTTTAGTATTACCGGCTTTATTGTCTGTAAGATCAACTTCGTTATAACCTGTTCTGCTCACATTACTATTTGGCAATAAATTTACAGCACCGGCAGGAATTAATCCTAAACTCGCTAATGACTGACCAACACTTTTTATGTTTGTAGAAACCTCGTCACCATAAACGTTTACACCTTCGTAGTTAGGATTTGTTCTATCTATTCCGGGTGTAGTTTTATCATTATAATCAGTTGCATACCAATCAGTAGCCTGCATATAAGTAAAGTTTGCTTTAGCAGCAAAATATTTATTAAAAGCATGAGCTAATCTTATTCCAAAATCATAATAACCATTAGTACCGGCTGCATCCTGAGAAGTTTGACCAACTTTTAAATACGTTGAAATACCCTGTGAAGTAAAAGGGCTCTTGCTATTCATGAATAAAATTCCGTTAAAAGCGTTGGCACCGTATAAAGCAGAAGATGCTCCAGGCAATAATTCCACACTCTGAACATCAATTTCCGAAACACCAATCATGTTTCCTAAAACAAAGTTTAATAACGGAGATGAATTATCCATACCATCAACCAACTGCATAAAACGAGTATTGGCAACAGTAGCAAATCCTCTGGTATTTACAGACTTAAAGGTCATACTACTCGTGTTCATCTGAACCTCTTTCATATTCTCCATACCATCATAAAAAGATGGTGAAGCTGTTTTTTTAATATCCTGAATACCCATTCTTTCAATAGTAACAGGAGATTCCAAAACGCGTTCCGGAGTTCTTGAAGCCGAAACTACGATTTCATCCAGTTTATTCTCTTCGTCACTTAAGACTACATTTACAGGTTGTGTTGTTGATGTAACACTTATCGTCTTAGACAAAAACCCTACTGCCGATACTTTAATTGTAAAGGGTGGTTTAGCAGAAGTTTTTAAGATAAAAGTACCATCAAAGTCAGTCGAAGTACCGCTTCGTTCCCCTACTACGACAACATTGGCACCAGGGATAGATTGTTTGTTACCATCGGTAACAGAACCAGTAATTGAATTCTGCGCAAAAGTTATTCCGCTGAAAAACAACATAATTAGTAAATACACTCTCATTAGGTTTTGTTTTTGGTTAGTTTATCTAGCCAAAATACAAATATTTTTAATATTAATAAAAAAACGTTAAAAAAAATTAATATTTACTATGTTTTTAGCAAGTATTTTAACTATTCGTCAGTTGGTTTTATTAAATTAAAATCAAACAACAAACACACAAAAGCTAAATTACTATGCATACATATTATTTTTAAGAAAAAAAATGAGGATTTAACAAAAATACATACGTAAGAAAAAAAATTTGACAATAAAAAAAAGCGAGACCTAAATCTCGCTTTTTAACATTTATACGTTATGAAGAATGTTTGCATTTACCGTCAAAAAGTAATACAACACTAAAATTTTTTATTTATCTACTAAATTTCAATTTTCTGCTAACCCACAATATTTTACTTCGAAAAATAAAAATGATCCAGCATTTTAAGAAGCACTAAACTTGCACTGATCAAATTATAATTAAGATTTTTGTATGTTACATTTAATTTTCAGCAAGTCTAATTATTAGGATAAAAAACTTTTTCAGTTGTTATCTCAACTTTAAAATTTTCTTCTAGTATTTTATCAATATTACTTGAATACAAACAAGTAATTATAAAACATGAACCATCTAAAGTGTAATCTTAGCATAATAACTAAAATCTAAAACTACATTTATAGCACTTTTTGAACTTTGAATAACTTTCTAATTTACACTCCTCCTATTAACTCCTTAAAATTTTTAGCTTTTTTAACACTTTCCATCCACTTAAACTTATATACATTCACTTCAAGGCTATTTATTTTATTTAACATAAAAATTTTCAAATCATCTAAGTTGGCTTTTTCACTTAAAAACTCGAATATAATTTCCTGTTTAGGTTTTACAAAAAAATTAATCCAACTTGTCTTTTTACTTTGAAGTCTAATAATTCTAAATACATTTCCTTTACTATCCACAACCTTATGATTTAATCGAAACTCTTCAAATAATTCATACGATTTATTGCGAAAATAAACGTCATAAAATATTATTTCGCTTATATTTTCGTCATTCCATTTATCTATCGAAATATCTAAAACTGGAAAATTAATTTTATTAATATAATCCTTCATACATTTTTATTGTTGTTGCTTTTCCAAAACTACTTTCATCAATCATATCACCAAGTCCTTTCCTCTCGTCATAAATAAAATAATTTATACCCAATACTCCAAAATCAGCTATAAACCAAGCTCCTGCTAGTATAGAACCTACACCTGTTGTTGATGCTCCAAGCATCATACCATTTATCACATGAGATGGCTTTATTTCTCCTGAAAGAGCTATATCAGCTACCAGCAATACACCTCCAACCTTTGTTAATTTTGTTGAGAGGTTCCTTGCGTTTTGAACTCTAGCAATTTGATTTGCTCTATGATAAATTGCTCCGGAGTTTTTCCATCTCGCTTGCCAAAAAAAACTCGTTCCGGCAGTTTTAGTTACATGCCAAACTTCATTCATTTTATAAAACTGAGCGCTTTCCACCATATAAGTAGATACCCCACCAACTGCACTGTTAATTCCCCATAGTCCTGTTGACATTGATTCTGCAATAAAATTGCTGTTTTTATTTAGATTACTTACAACATCTGTAAAATTTGAATTATTACTATTAACATTGACATAACTACTCATATTAGGCGCAGACCCCGAACTCTTACTGCCTCCAAAAAGTGACCTGATGTTTCTACCAATAAAATTGCCCATATCTTTGGCGGCTTTTCCTATCGCAGTACCTGCTTCGTCAATATTTCTGGCACTGGCCCATCCACCTACCCAACCTTTAATACTATTGGCAAGAGCTGAATTATCTTGCATCTTATCAGGATTATAAACCGGATAATTATTATTGCCGCAATTAACACAGTCTTTACCATCGCCAAACGTATTCCCACTAGGATCTGTATATTTTAAAGGATTGTTTACTACATAACCATATTGATTATAATTTTGAGTATTAGTTGGGTCTTGTATATAATTGTCTACCTGCAGGAATCTGTGCAACATTGGGTCGTAAAGCCTTGCATTCATATTTATGAGTCCTACACTTTGCAAATGTTCATGACCAGTATAACCACGATCTAGAATGGTTAATCCTTTTAAGGTAATACCGGCTTTATCTTCCACTTTTATTAAACTCCCCCAGGCGTCAAATAATCGTTTTTCCATAACAATTGCACTGGCATCTGTTATGGAAAGAATTGTTCCTTGATAATCACGGTGTAAATATAAAATATTTGGCGCTGTATATATTCCATTATTCATTGCTACTATAGGAGCGGTATAACCATCTCCACCTACGTAAATAACAAATTCAGTACTGCCAGTTTTTGTATTCTCTTTGATCTCCATTGTCCCATCAGCAGAATAGTGTTTGCGCAAAGGTCTTAGCAATTTATCATCTAAACTACCATAATACATTGTACTTCGTTGGTTGTTGTCATTATAAGTAAAGCTTATTTTGTCTATAGTCGTTTCTGTAATTTCCAACGGGCTTTTGAAGGCATTATATGTAATATCTAATTTTCTTTCTTTCGTACCATCATTAAAAGTCCCTACTCTATTTGCATAATATGTGTACGCTTCTGGCATAAGAGTAATAGAGGTATTTTGATATGGCTTTACTTTATCATAATTATATGTCCCCAGATTATTGTTTTTTATTTGTCCGGATGCCTCATAATTTTGTATTTCCTTGATGCCATCTTTATTAGTAAATTCGTTAAGCCTGTCTATTTCATCATACTTAAAACTTTCTGTATAATTATTAAACGCACTGTTTGTACGGTTACTTAAATTATCTGTTTTAAAATCGAATTTAGTATTTAACGTCAAAACATTCCCTATCACACCTGCTGTTTTATCATATTGTATTTTTGATATATACCCATTACTATCATACTCATTGGTAGTTTTTATACCATTCCCAAAAATACTTTCCAATATTTGGCCTTTTGCATTTAAGTCGTTAATTTGCCACAATACTTTTTTAGTATTATTCTCAACAATTTGATACAAACTACCATTTTTATATCTCCTTTGTGTAGTCATACTAATCTTTCTTGATCCTAATTCTCCTAATTTAGTTTCGGTATCTATTCTTTCTAATCCGTCATAAGTAAGAGTAGTGGTAAACTTTGAGATACCCGTTTTATCCTCAACTATTTTTAATATTCTTTTAAAAACATTATCATAAGTATAAGTGGTAATAATTTCATTACTTCCTGTTGGTTCTTTTTTATCTTTAAAAGTTGCTTTGTTAAGTAGTTGGGTTGTTGAATCGTAATCATAGATTGTTTCCGTTTCTGTACCTGAACCTATAACTGTTTTTTTGATTGGTTTCCCACTATTATCACGAGTAATAGTGGTTACAACTTCACCATTTTTACTAGTTTCTACTTCAAGCTCACCCAGATCATTATTTTTATAGGTAAAAGTACCAGCAGACGGATCTTTTATAGCTGATTTTCGCCCCCATCCATCTTGCTCAATGTCTATTTTTACGCCATTATAATCCGTTTGTTTTAGGTTCCCGTTGGCAAAATAATCATACTTAATTGTTCCTCCTGTAGTTTCTGTAGAAGAAATAATGTTTCCAATAGCGTTTTTTACAAAACTCTTTGTTTTCTGGCCATCAGTAATACTCGACTTTAGTGCATCGTATAAAACAGTTATTTTTCTTGTAGTAAACAATTCGCTTTCCGTTGGCCGACTATAAATATCAAATTTAGTCTCATTCCATTGTGATGGGTTTGCATCAAAATAAGGTTCACTCGTTTTATAATTTCGATCAAAAACATCATACATAAAAGATACATATGAAAAGTTTCCACTCATAACCTTTTGTCCTGATTTTATTTTTCGTCCAAGATCGTCAAACGTTTCTTCGGCTGCACTTCCGTCCAAAGCATCAGTTGTAACTGTAATAATAGTTTTTTCAGCATTTCTTTTATAATCATAACTTATTGTCTTATTTAACTTATCATCTGTGGCCGTAAGCTTTTTAAACCAGGGATCATAAGTAAATGATGTAGTCAAAGCATAAGGATTAGTTTGTGATTTTAAAGTCCCGTTTGGATTATAAACAAATGATATAGAAAGTTTTTCCTTGTCTGTAACTTTTGTTAAAAATCTACCCGAAGAATCATATCCATAGCTAGTTTCTCTTGGTGTCATACCAACAGCTGTTATTCTTTTATTTATAATATTTCCGAAACTATCATAATCATTATCTTCTGTAATAAAATTAGTATTCGTTCCCTTTCTCTTAATTTGCTTAATAAGTCCGCTGGAATTATAATCATAATTTTCTTCAGAACTCATCGTGCTACTTGGTATAGAAACACTTTGTGAATTACTCAATGGTCTTCCAATAATATAAGTTGCCCCTAAAGCATTATTATAATAGGCAACATTTGAGACGGTAGTTTGAATTATTGAAGAACCCTCTTTTATAATAGTGGTAGATTTTAAAACATTATTATATTCATCATAGTCAGTATATTCCTCACTATTGGAATTAGTAAGGGTATTAGATTGCTTAATAGCAGTATTTTTTAATTTGAACACTTTATTTGTAAAAAGATTACTTTCATAACTCGAAATAGCTTTTGTTATAAAATCCGTTGGAGTATTAGGTGAGTTATTAGCACCTTCATTTATTTTTGCAGAAAATATACTTCCTGCTTTTATTAAAGTATTTGGTTTTAATACAATACTTTGTGTAGCTAATAAGTTATCAGACTGAGTTACTATATAGTCAATACCCTGACCTTTAACGATTATACTTGATGTTTTAATATCGGGCGTAGTAATTAATGGCTCTCGAAATCCTTGAACAAAATAATTCTCAATATTAACTCCTCTTAAATCTATATCATTTTTTATTATGTTTGAAAACATAGGGGTTGTATCATTAAACCAATCTGTTTGACTTACTGATCGGAAACCCATAAACCCTAGACCTTCTAAATTAGACACAGCACCGTAATATGCAAATAGCCTTTTCTTATAAACATCCTTACTTTGTTTTTCTAATTTAGAAACCACGTATAAATTAGGATCAATAAGAATATCTAAATTAGGGTAGCTTGAAATTCCTTTGCTGGGTTTGTAAATAGTTGTATTTTGATAGGTATTTGCAAATTTTGAGTCTAATGGAATATAAGTTATGGCCTCTTGTACTCCATTACCTGTTGTAATATTTGTCAATAAATTAGCCTTTTTATAATCGTAGCCTGAGTTAAAAAAATGAATTTGATTTTGATTAAAAAAAGCAATTTCAAGAGTTGAATTAATTTTGTTGCCTAAACTATTTGAACTATTCAAAGATTGAGGCAAAAACACAGGCAGTGCATAAATATTAAGATCGCTTCTTGGTCCCGTACCACTTAAAAATGGCTTATTTACAAAATCGCCATTTATACTTTCATAACATGAAATGCTAATGTATCCATTTGTTTTGTCAGTATAATTATTGACTTTTATTAAATCTGTTTTACCATCATTATTAAAGTCTGAGGCAATATAATTGTAGGTTTGATAGGAATCATTTCCATTAAAAACGGCCTGATATGATTTCTCTTCTTTTATCATAGCACTTCCTGTTGAAGTGTATTTGTACCATTGTGACGAACCAAGTGCTTTTGGAATCATAACATCTGCTTTTCCATCTCCATTATAGTCTCCGATTAAAATAGGTAAACTAATTGAAATAGCACTATCTGCATAAGTATTTTTATACAAAACAACGAGCTTATTTATTGCGTCTAATGAATAAATTGTCAAGAAACCGCTATCAAACACATAAATATCAGATTTTCCATCTCCATTAAAATCTGCCACTTCTACTTTGGTTGTTCCAGACAATACATTATTTAGCTGCCCTGCAAGAGTGAGAAAGTTTGTTGCATTGTCTCTTTTTAAATCTATAAAATAAACTTTTTTAGAAGTATAATCTCCATAAAGGCAACCATTATAATCGTCACAAAACTCCCTTGTGATATGCGGCATATCAATTGCAATAATATCTGTTAAACCATCTCCATTAAAATCTCCTGAAATAACTTTTTTTGGAAAAACAGCTCCTGCTTTTGGATTTGAATCGCAATAAGATCCGCAATAAGAATAGTAACCCGATTTTGGAAAACTAACAACACGATCATATTGCTTTTGAATATTAGCACTTCCAAGGAAATTTACCATACTATATGCGCTAAAAGTATAATCCGAATCTGTTTTTGTTTTCATTGCAACAACCCAACCTTGTGGTAAAATTTTATTGTCAGAACTTAAAATTGTAGCGGCAAAAATATCTTCAAAGGCCCCTACTTTGTGTTCTAAACCTATATTAACCATACTTCCTGATTCAATACCAGCATACAACCAATACTTTGTTTTAGTATCATCACCAATTGTTGGATAAACTAAACAATCCATCTTACCATCACCATCAAAATCACCAGAAACAGCCGCAACATTTAACGATTTTAGATTTCCAATGTTTAACGAAGTTGTTATATTTAAATACTTCATTTCCTGTGAAGTCATGTCATAATCAAAAACCGTCGGGTTGTAATTTTTTATTCCATCACCACTTGTTTCTATTACCTTAGTTATACGATCACCTTCTGGGGATGAAAAGCTATAATTCCTAAAACCAATTCCATTTGTTATAACTTTTATCTCTTTTATCTTTTTGCTTCTTACGGCATTTTGTCCTCCTAGATAAACATTTTCAGGAAAAATTCTATCCTCATAAATAAATTTCACTTCATTAGGAGAAGCGTTAACGCCTAAAGCTCCGTATTTAATATTATCGATATACAAAGTATTATTTAGCAATAAATGACTATAATTAATTCTAAGCCCTAAGGCATTTTCATAATATAAAATTGACCATTCCATAATTGATCTGGAATTTGTTGAATTGCCATAATATGCTTTAGATCCGTCCGGATATTCTACTAAAAAATAAGCTGGGCCATAGTTTGCTCCAAAAGGAGAAACTCCATAAGAAGTAATTTTAATATTTGAAAAATATTCTGTCTCATAAACTGTTTTGTCCGCTCCATAAACTCCTGCTGTTCCACTTTTCACCACTAATCTTTGTCCATCTAAGGCAAACCGATCTAATGCATTGAAATCAACCGGATCAATTACCCCATCGTGAAATTTTGTAGATGGAATTCTGGTGATAGAGGAAACTCCGGAAACATTCCAACCTCTGGCAGCATTCCCACGCAATCCATTTTGACTGCTGTAACTTAAACTTATTTGTGGCTCTACACCATTAATACCCTTTGGTATTGCAATAGGAATTGTATAGCTTGCATTCCCATTTAATGAAACAGATAATTGTCCTTCTGTCACACCAACTTCAGTAGAACTACCTGTTGGAGTAGTTGTAGGAGATATTGACTTTGCAATTAAGCTTGTTTTATAAGTTGCGCTTTTCGCAACTTCGGTATCACTATCAATTCTTTTTATTATGGTTATCTCATTAACATTGGTACCTTCCTTATCTTGAGCAGAAACTAATAAACCTAATACTAAAAATATAAGTGTAAAATAAAAATTCTTCATGCCTGCTTATTGTTTGATGATCTTAATGGTTTTCTCTTCTCCGCTTTTATAAGATAGCGTTATGATATAAACACCTGTCGAATAACTTTGAAAAGGAATATTAAGGCTGTTAAATCTTTCATTGGCTTGATAGGTTCTTAAAATCTGACCAGTCACAGAGTACACCTGAATTAAAGTCACGTAATTTTCATGAGCCAGTTCCCATTGTAAATACAATTCTTCTTTTACCGGGTTTGGATAATAGGATATGATATCTGTAGGAGAAAATTTCAATAAATCATCTTCTGTTAAGGCTTCTATTTCTTTAATATCATCAATATGCTTTGCAGATGGTGTACAACCGGATAAGCACAATTCTCTTAAAATCTGATTTCCAGCCTGATCATAATTGAAGATGAGCTTTTGTTGTGCATGAGTAAATAAGCAAAAGTGAACCAAAACAATAAGTATAATTTTATGCATTTTATATTGTGTAATATTTCTTACAAATATATATTTTATATTTTAAATCCTACAAAAATTATGTTAATTTAAAAATAACGCGCATAAAAAAAGCGAGACCTAGATCTCGCTTTTTTAACATTTATAATATATTTAATAAAAATCTACTCTACCGTAACTGATTTTGCTAAGTTACGTGGCTGATCCACATTACAACCTCTCATAACTGCAATATAATAAGAAAGCAATTGCAAAGGTATAGTCGTAATTAATGGAGACAATGCATCTGAAGTTTCAGGAATTTCGATTACATAATCAGCTAATTCACGAACTTGTGTATCTCCTTTAGTAACCACGGCAATAATTTTACCGCTTCTTGATTTTATTTCCTGAATGTTACTTACAATTTTATCATAATGACCTTGTTTAGGTGCAATTACGATAACCGGCATATGCTCATCAATCAAGGCAATTGGACCGTGCTTCATTTCAGCAGCAGGATACCCTTCAGCATGAATATAAGAGATCTCTTTAAGTTTCAGCGCTCCTTCTAACGCAACCGGGAAATTATAACCACGACCTAAGTATAAACAGTTTGGTGCATCTTTAAAAGCGGCAGCAATTTCTTTTGCTCTGTCGTTTGTTTCTAATGCTTCAGCTACTTTTTCAGGAATGATCTGCAATTCCTGTAAATAGGTATGAAAATCTGTATTTGACAACGTTCCTTTTGCTTTTCCTAAACGCAATGCAATCATCGTTAAAACTGTGATTTGCGTAGTAAAAGCTTTAGTCGAAGCTACTCCAATTTCAGGACCTGCGTGTGTATAAGCACCAGCATGACTTTCTCTTGAAATAGAAGAACCTACTACATTACAAACTCCAAAAACAAAAGCACCGTTTTCTTTTGCTAATTTAATAGCGGCCATCGTATCAGCCGTTTCTCCTGATTGAGAAATAGCGATTACAACATCATTTTTATTGATAATAGGATTTCTGTATCTGAATTCAGAAGCATATTCTACTTCAACAGGAATACGGGTAAACTCCTCAAAAATATATTCGGCTACTAAACCTGCGTGCCATGAAGTACCGCAAGCTACAATAATGATTCGGTCAGCATTTAAGAACTTCTCCAGATTATCCTCAACACCAGCCATCTGAACAATTCCTTCATTTGCATGAAGTCTTCCTCTGTACGTATCTTTTATAACACTTGGCTGCTCATAGATTTCTTTAAGCATAAAGTGATCGTAACCACCTTTTTCAATTTGCTCCAGGTTCATTTGAAGTTCCTGAATATATGGATCTACTAATGAATCATCTTTTATTTTTCTAACTTTAAGAGGCTTGTGCAATCTAATGTTTGCCATTTCACCGTCTTCAAGATAAATAGCGTTTGAAGTATATTCAATAAAAGGGGAAGCATCAGAAGCAATAAAAAATTCTCCTTCTCCAACACCAATTGCCAATGGACTTCCTAATCTTGCCGCAACTATTTCGTTTGGATTTTTTTTATCAAAAACAGCAATTGCATAAGCTCCTACTACCTGATTTAAAGCAATCTGAACGGCTTTACCCAATTTTATATTTTCTTTCTTTTGAACTTCTTCAATCAAATTTACTAAAACCTCAGTATCTGTATCTGATTTAAAAGTATAACCTCTTTTTATTAATTCTTCTTTAAGTGGTGCATAATTCTCAATGATTCCATTATGAATAATAACCAATTCTCCTGAATTTGAAAGATGTGGATGTGAGTTTACATCATTTGGAACCCCGTGAGTTGCCCAACGTGTATGTCCAATTCCTATAGTTCCGTTTGTAGTAAAATTATCTTTTGCTTTAGCTTCAAGATCTGAAACCTTACCTTTTGTTTTACAAAGTTTTACGCCTGATTCGTCATACAACATAACACCAGCACTATCATAACCTCTGTATTCGAGCCGTTTTAATCCTTTGATAACAATAGGATACGCCTCTCTATGACCGATATATCCAACAATTCCACACATATATATTTATTAATTTGGTTTCGTGTAGTAAATTTCAAGTTTCAGTTTTTTATCAGCCGGAACATTCGCTGTTCCACCATATAATACAGTTCCTAACGGACCCATAACCGAACCTCGTGGCACTTGTGAAATTTCTTCATTTTTAAATTCCAGCAAATTTGATGCAAAAACATCTATACTTTCAGTTACCGATAATCCTAATTTAACATCCTTTACAGTAGCATCTTTTACAAGATTGCGTATATGCTTGGTAATATTAACTTTATAACTTATTCCTCGTTTTGTAGTAGCATCAACTTTTAATATTCCTCCAAAAACATATCTTGTTTGTTTTGGATCGGCCGTTGTTAAACTACCTGAAGTTCCGTCTACATAATCTAAAAGAGGAAGATTATTTGTCGCATCGTACAAATAAACCCTATTTACCTGTTCCGTTTTATCTACCGGAGCCATTTTATCTGCATCAACATTAAAAACTAAATTAGCCTCATTCACCAGCCATTTTTTAGTTTTAACATTATGCCTCATTTCATCTAATTCGTCTGAAACTCCATTAGGCTGATTGACTAAAACATCATTAGCATCATATCCAATCAAATCTGTCTTACTAAAAAGATTAATAACTGCAAGCGATCCCTGGCCTCCTTTTAAATAAAGCCTGTCATCACCTGTTGTTGTATTTCTATTTGTCAACGCAGCTTGATAATCTGGCTTCTTAGCATCATTTAACAAATTAGCTGCCGCTCCTGATAAATTAATTACTAATGTTTTTTCTTCTGTTGTAGCATCAGCGTCAGTCGTGATAGCGGTTTTAGCGTTATATGTTATTGTTATTTTAGCACCTTTTGTAAAATCCAACAACGCCATATTTGATACACCATCCGATTTTTCAACTTGAAAATAAAGTCCTCTGAAATATTCCTGAAAAATATCTGCGGTAGAAAGTTTTGAAGCCGGAGCATTTAAAATTTTACTCTGAAAAAAAGCTTTATTTAAATTTAGACGCATTTCCGGAGCAGTATATGTATATGTATATTTCTTCGTTGTATCATCTAAAACCGAATCCTTCTTTTGTTTTGCATCAAAAAAGAATTTATCATTTTGTGCATTCCCATCTGAATTATCATCGTTCAGTCTCGCACCTAATTTATTGGTATTAAAGTTTATATTTCCAGCACTGGCATTTAAATCCTGATTTGTATAATATAATTGTGCATATTGTGATCCACTGTCAAAATAGCTGTTACGCATTTGAGCACCAGATTCATAAACACTTAACTTAAGTTTTCCTGCATCAGGACCATAAATTGAATCTAAAACATAAATATTTCCTCCTTTAGAATCAACAGCTGTAGCATGACTAAAATAAGGTACCGAAAGCACTACTTTTTCTATAACCGGGGCATCTCCAATAGTTGGTGCATAAGCCGACAAGGTAACCTGTGTATTAATATTTGCAGTTGTTGTACCAAAAACAGGATTATCATAAATACCTAATGCATTAGCTGGCAATCCGTTTGACTGAACTGGTGTTACTTCTTGATTGTAAGCCACAACATCATATTTTTCAGATTCAAGACCAAAATGATCGTCACCGATTAATTCATCGCCAATGGCATTAAAATCTTTATCGCAAGAATATAAAAGAACAACTATTGCAGCTAATAGAATTTTCTTAATAAAAGAAGTATTGTACATGTTTAATAATAATGTTAAAATTTAAAGACCCATAGTTTTATAGAAATTTGTATACGCTTCAGCGAATGCATCTTTCGTGGCGAAAGGTAAAAAAGGTTTTCCTGAAGATTCTATAAATTTTGTTAAACTTGGGGATACATTTTCTGATGCTATTATCACAGCATCCGAATGTAATATGCTAGCCTTTAGGATATTTTCATAATTAGGTGTTTCTAAATCAGCAATGGATTCGTGAGGAACTCCATCAAATTTTACCTTATTAATCATTTCTAAATCTAAATTTTCATCAAAAGATTGCCCGTAAACAGACGTTACAATCTTGGTTTCAGAAAACAAGGCTTCGTTTTTGTAGTAATGTTTCATGTAAATTGGCAACATTGCAGCCAACCAGCCATGAACATGAATAATATCCGGAACCCAATTCAATTTTTTTACGGTTTCAACAACTCCTTTTGCAAAAAATATTGCTCTTTCGTCATTATCAGGATACAAAACTCCCTCTTCGTCAGCAAAAGTTGCTTTACGCTTAAAATATTCATCATTATCAATAAAATAAACCTGAATTCTTTCTTTCGGAATTGAAGCTACCTTGATAATCAATGGCATATCTAAGTCATTCACTACCAAATTCATTCCTGAAAGTCTAATAACTTCATGCAACTGGTGTCTTCTTTCGTTGATATTTCCATATCTTGGCATGAAAATTCTTATCTGACCTCCTTGATCGTTGATCATTTTTGGCACGTCATAAGACATTAAAGAAACTTCATTTTCAGCCAAATAAGGCACGACTTCAGATGATACATATAATATCCTCTTATCTTTCATAATAGTATTTTACTTAATTTTTGGTAATAAAAACGTTGCAAAATTACAAAAATTTATGCAGTTTATAACTAATATATTATGTTTGCACTAAATTTTAATAATACTGCCATGCATATTTTCTACGGTAAAGTAGCTTTGATAGCCTATTTGAAAACTATCAAAACCGCAAATTCCACTATCGGGTTTGTACCAACAATGGGCGCTTTACATCAAGGGCATCTGGCTTTAATGCAACGATCTATCAAAGAAAACGACGATACCGTAGTGAGTATTTTTGTAAATCCAACCCAATTTAACAATCCCGAAGATCTCGAAAAATACCCCCGAACACTTGAAGAAGACGTAAAAAAAATGCGCGGTTTGAGTGATAAAATGATTCTCTACGCTCCATCTGTAGAAGATATTTATGAGGGAAACACCGTTTCTCAGGATTTTGATTTTGACGGATTGGAAAATCAAATGGAAGGAAAATTCAGACCCGGACATTTTAACGGTGTCGGAACAATTGTAAAACGTTTGTTCGAAATTGTAACACCTACAAATGCTTATTTTGGAGAAAAAGATTTTCAGCAATTGCAGATTGTCAAAAAAATGGTCGAAAAAAATCATTTGCCTGTAAATGTTGTTGGCTGTCCTATTTTTAGAGAAGAAAACTTGCTGGCAATGAGTTCCAGAAATGAGCGATTAACATCCGAAGAACGAAAAGAAGCTGCTATTATTTATAAAACTTTAACCGAAGCAAAAGAGATTTTCCAGACCAGTACTCCGGAAGAAACTATCAAATTTGTAGAAAATTCTTTCAAAGACAACGAAATATTTGACCTCGAATATTTTGTAATTGCTGACGAATCTACATTATTACCTATCGATCACAAAAGTAAAGACAAAAATTACCGTGCATTTATAGCGGTATTTGTTAATTCTATAAGGTTGATTGACACCATTTCATTAAATTAATTTACCTTTGCACTATGCAAATTCAAGTTATAAAATCAAAAATTCATCGAGTTAAAGTAACTGGAGCTGATTTAAATTATATTGGCAGTATTACTATTGATGAAACTTTACTGGAAGCCTCAAATATTATTGAAGGCGAAAAAGTATCTATTGTAAATATCAATAATGGCGAACGTTTTGAAACTTACGCTATTAAAGGAATAAAAAATTCAGGCGAAATAACCCTGAATGGTCCTGCAGCCAGAAAAGTTCAAAAAGACGATATTATCATCATTATCTCCTATGCAACCCTGGATTTTGAAGAAGCAAAAACCTTCAAACCATGGATCATTTTTCCTAATGAAAACGATAATTCGTTAACCTAAGTTTCCCTTTTACACCTTATTTCTTCTAATTTGTCAAAATTACTTTTGCACAAAGAGCATTGCTTTTGCCTAAAATCAAAAATATATTTTCAATCCTAATTTTGATTTCTTTTAAAATTCCTCCGCAACAAAAAAGCAAATAAATTGTTATATTGCTACATTATTTCAATACTTTCTAATTTACTGAAATACCTCAAATCATGAAAAAAGTTTACCTACTCTTTATCTTTATTTCAATTTCTGCTTTTTCACAGAAAAAATTCGACAACATCCAATCTGAAAAACTTGGAGAAGAAAGAAGAATAACCATCGGACTTCCTGCATCTTACGAAGCTAATCCTGACAAAAAATATCCTGTTTTATATTTATTAGATGGCGATTATTTGTTTGATCCGTTTTCCGGAGCAGTAAGTTACGGCGCTTATTGGGACGATTTGCCTGAAATGATTATTATTGGTGTTCATCAAAATAAAGACGGAGAACGTTACGACGATACTACAATTGACCAAAATACCGGTTTACCTTTTGAAAAAGGAGCAAACTTTTTTGAATTTATTGGCGCTGAATTAATTCCGTATATCGAGAAAAAATACCGTACAACACCTTTTAGGATTATTGCCGGTCATGACATAACGGCCAGTTTTATTAATTTTTATTTATTTAAAGAACAGCCTCTTTTCAACGCTTATATTTGTTTAAGTCCAGAACTTGCCCCAAAAATGGAAGTTCGTATTCCGGAGAAATTTGCAAAGCTAAAAGAACCTTACTTCTATTATCTTTCGGCTGCTGATGGCGACATCAAAAAAATCAAGGAACCGATAGAAAAATTAGACAGTAATATTAAAATTGCCAATAATCCGTTAGTAAATTACAAATACGAATTATTTAAAGGAACCACACATTATACAGAAGTTTTGCATTCGATTCCGAGTGCATTATATCAGATTTTTGAAATTTACAGACCTATAAATTCTGCTGAATACAACGATAAAATTGCCGTTCTTGAAACGGGTTATGCTGATTACCTGCAAAACAAATACGACATGATGTCTAAAGTTATGGGTGTTCAGATTCCGGTTAGAATGAGCGATTTCAAAGTAATAGAAAATATTATTCTGAAGAAAAATGCTTATGATGAATTAGGAAGAATGGCAGAAATTGGAAACGTAAACTATCCAAAAGCAATGTTGGGAGAATACGAATTAGGATTGATGTACGAGAAAATGGGTGATCCTAAAAGAGCATCAAAAAAATATCAAAATGCATCTCAAATGGAACCAATTGGCGATTTGAATAAAGATTTGATGTACGAGAAAATCGACCAGATGAATACACTTGCAAAAACTAGTAAATAATGTCAAAAGTTAAAACTTCCTTTTTTTGCCAGAACTGCGGAACCCAATATGCCAAATGGCAAGGGCAATGCAACGCGTGCAAAGAATGGAATACTATTGCCGAAGAAATTATTCAGAAGCAGGAAAAAGTGGCGTGGAAAAGTGAACCAACTTCCAGCAGTAAAGCGCCCCGCCCATTAAAAATTAACGAAATTGATTCGGCTCTGGAAATTCGTATGGACACAACCGATGGCGAATTAAACAGAGTTCTTGGCGGCGGAATTGTCCCGGGATCTTTAACCCTTTTGGGAGGAGAACCAGGAATTGGAAAAAGCACGCTTTTACTACAGATATCATTAAAATTACCTTATAAAACTTTATATGTTTCCGGAGAAGAAAGTCAGAAACAGATAAAAATGCGTGCCGAAAGAATAACGCCAAATAGCGATAACTGCTATATTTTGACGGAAACCAAGACACAAAATATCTTCAAACAAATTGAAGCAATTCAGCCTGAAATTGTCATTATTGACTCGATTCAGACTTTACATACTGATTATATTGAATCTACAGCAGGAAGCATTTCTCAAATTAGGGAAACCACTGCTGAACTGATTAAATTTGCTAAAGAAACCAATATTCCGGTTATTTTAATTGGACATATTACCAAAGACGGAAATATTGCCGGACCAAAAATCCTGGAACACATGGTTGATACCGTTTTGCAGTTTGAAGGCGATCGAAATCACGTTTACCGAATCTTGCGTTCGCTAAAAAACCGTTTTGGTTCTACTGCCGAATTGGGAATTTATGAAATGTTAGGAAGCGGTTTGCGAGAAGTCAGCAATCCGTCAGAAATTTTGATTTCGCACAAAGACGAAGAAATGTCGGGAACCGCAATTGCCACAACTATGGAAGGCATGCGTCCGCTAATGATCGAAATTCAATCACTGGTAAGCACCGCAGTTTACGGAACGCCACAGCGCAGTACGACTGGCTACAACGCCAAAAGGCTAAACATGATTTTGGCCGTTTTAGAAAAAAGAGCCGGTTTCCGTTTGGGCGCAAAAGACGTTTTCCTGAATGTAACCGGCGGAATTTCTGTTGATGATCCGGCAATTGACCTTGCGGTTGTTGCTGCTATTTTATCTTCAAACGAAGATATTCCGGTAACAAAAGGATTCTGTTTTGCGGGAGAAGTTGGACTTTCAGGTGAAATTCGTCCTGTAAATCGAGTAGATCAACGAATTCAGGAAGCCGAAAAATTAGGATTCACCACTATATTTGTATCCAAGTACAATAAAATTGCCTTAAAAAACACTGGAATCAAAATCGAGCTTGTCGCCAAAATTGAAGATGTCGCCAGTATTCTTTTTGGATAATATTTTTATAAACCTACTTTATGAAATTTCCAAAACTAAATTTTCCAAAACAAAAAATATTCAAAGCCCTTAAAATACTTGCCCTGGTATTGGTTTTACTTTGTGTTGGACTTTACTATTTTCGTAATTCGCTTTTAAAACAGGCTATTGCTAAAGTAACGCACAAAATGGCGGTTGATTATAACAGTACTTTTTCTGTAAAATCGGCTTCGTTTGAAGGATTATCAGGAATTAAACTGACCGATGTTATTTTGGTCCCAAAAAATGCCGACACACTTTGTCACATTCAAAAAATAGAAACCAGCATTAGTCTGGCAAATTTATTAATTGGAGATGTTCAGGTTGGAACTTTAAAAGTCAACAACGGTTATATTCAATTAGTCAAAAAAGGTAAAATCCGCAATTTTGATGCTTTCTTAAAAAGAGATAAATCAGATACGGATAAAAACGAAAAACGCAAATATGCCACTTTTGCCTATCGCATTATCTCAAAATTATTAAATTTAGTTCCGACAGATATGAGGTTGGAGAATCTGAATTTCAAAATTGATGATAATGGCAAAAAAACGGCAATTGCTATAAATAAACTCGTTTTAGACGACAAACAGCTCGAAACCAGTCTTCATGTTCAAAGCAAAAATTTTGATCAGCGCTGGAACATAAAAGGTTTTGCAGATCCAAGAAATAAAAAAGCAGATATTCGTTTCTTTAATTTAGATACGGGAGCAATTCGAGTTCCTTATTTAGATGAACGTTATAACTTAAAAGCAAGTTTTGATTCGATCCGATTAAATGTTCAAAACATCGAAAAAGACGGAAGCGAATTGCATATTGATGGTTATACTTCGATCACAAATCTTAAAATTAATCATCCAAAAATTGCCAGTAAAGATGTCGTAATCAAAAACGCCCGTTTTGATTATCGCTTTTTATTAGGTGATGATTTTATTTCAATTGATAGTACTTCATCGATGCAATTGAACAAGATAAAATTGCATCCGTACATCTCTTATAATACTGAAAAAGATACTGTTTATACTTTAAAAGTTAATATTCCGAAGATGTTGGCGCAGGATTTTATTGTTTCCTTGCCTGACGGATTATTTACGCATTTTCAGGGAATGGAAGCGACCGGGAATTTTGACTATAAACTTGATTTCAGATTCAATAAAAACAAGCCTAATACTTTAGTTTTTGACAGTAAACTGAACAAAGAAGATTTAAAAATCACTAAATATGGCGAAGCTGACCTTAACAAATTAAATAGAGAATTTGTTTATCGTGCTATTATTCAGAATGTTTTGCAGCGTCCGGTTTTGGTTGGAAATGCAAATCCGAATTACACGCCTTTAGATCAGATCTCTCCTTATTTAAGAAAATGTGTTCTTACGACTGAAGATCCTTCTTTCTTTCAGCATCGCGGCTTTATTAATGAAGCTTTCAAACAATCAATTCTAAAAAATATCCGAACCAAAAAATTCTCGCGCGGCGCCAGCACCATTAGCATGCAGCTGATTAAAAACGTTTTCCTGACAAGAGAAAAAACGCTTTCGCGAAAGCTTGAAGAAATTTTATTGGTTTATATTCTTGAAAATAATCGTGTGGTAAGCAAAGAAAGAATGCTGGAAGTGTATTTCAACATCATCGAATGGGGTCCAAATGTATACGGAATTGGCGAAGCAAGTCATTTCTATTTCCAAAAAAGCCCTTCTGCCTTAAATGTAGACGAATGTTTATATTTGGCTACTATTATTCCGAAGCCCCGAAAATTCATGTATCAATTTAATGATCAAGGAAACTTGAAAGATTATGCCTTGAAAAATCAAAAATTCTTAAAGAATTTAATGTTCCGCAGAGGACTTTTAATTCCGGAAGATACGATTGGTCAATTTCCTGTTTATATCTCAGGAAGCGCGCGTTCGTTATTACGAATTAAAGCTCCGGATTCAACAGCAATTCCCGTTGATTCTTTGTCTAGTGGAGATGAATTTGATTTATAATTATTTGCCACGAAGGCACAAAGACACAAAAAGTTTATTCATAAAATGACGAAGTCGCAAAGTATTTCTATTTTAAAAATACTTTGCGACTTCGCGTCTTTGTGGCATAACTTATTAAGGAGCCGGATCTGGAATTATTGCCTGAACTGCTGCAATCTCAGTTAAAATTTCTTTTGATAAAAACACATCAATGGTGTCGATGTTTTCTTTTAATTGTTCCATTGTGGTTGCACCAATAATTGCGCTGGTTAAAAATGGCTGTTGCAACACAAAACCCATTGCAAGTTCCGTTAACGTTAATCCGTGCTTTTGGGCAATTTCCTGATACAATTTTGTCGCTTGCGTACATTGTTCGCTATTGTAACGTGTGTATTGCGGAAAAAGGTTAATTCTTGCATTTGGATGTGCTTCTCCGGTTAAAAATTTACCTGTTAAAACGCCAAACGCTAAAGGCGAATAAGCCAATAAACCTACATTTTCATATTTGGCTACTTCGGCAGAACCTACTTCAAAAAGACGGTTTAATAAATTATACGGATTTTGAACGGTTTTAATTCTTGGCAGGTTTTGATATTTGCTTTCTTCCAGAAAACGCATCATTCCCCAGGCATTTTCATTCGAAACGCCAATATGTTTTATTTTCCCTTCTTTGATCAATCCATCAAAAGTTTCCAGAACTTCTCTGAAATTATCTTCCCATTGATCATCAAAATCTTTAAAACCGCGTTGTCCAAAATAATTGGTTAATCGTTCCGGCCAATGCATTTGATACAAGTCGATATAATCTGTTTGCAGACGTTTTAAGCTGTTTTCTAAAGCGTATTTAATACTTTCAGGCGAGAAATCTGGTTTTTCACGCATATAAGTGAAATTTGGATTTGGGCCCGCAATTTTAGAAGCCAAAACCACTTTGTCTCGATTTCCTGATTTCTTAAACCAGGTTCCGATGATTTTTTCTGTACTTCCGTAAGTTTCTTGTTTGGCCGGAACTGAATACATTTCGGCTGTATCAAAAAAATTGATTCCTCTTTCAAGCGCATAATCCATTTGCTGATGTCCTTCGGCTTCTGTGTTTTGCTGTCCGAAAGTCATTGTCCCGAGGTTTATTTTACTAACTTTTATATCGGTGTTGGGTAAAGTAGTGTATTTCATTTTTTCTAAGTAGCTAAGTTTCTAAGTGGCTGAGATTCTAAGTTTTTTTTCATGTGACCAATAAGCTTCAAAGATACGACGGGATTTTTCAAATGAAAATGTACAAAAGTTAAAATAATAATAAGAATATAAATCCCCAATTTTCAAATTCCAAAACTGAATTCATTAAAATATCAGAAGCTCCAGCGCAGCATCATATCTATAGCAATTTACACGACCCTCAAATTCAAGCTCCAGCGGAGCGATATGTTGATTCCATTTTGATTGCAAAATATGTCACCCCGATGGGGTTTATTTAAAAAACTAAAACATTCTATAAATATAACGTCCCGATGGGACTTAAATTATATCTAAATAATATTAAAATTAGCTTACGATTCATAACAGGAGTGCAGTCCCTACGGGACATTTTTATTGAGTCGCCATTTTTTTTCTACCGACATGTAATTCCTAACGGAATATTTCTTTAAATATATCTCGTAGAGATTACATATCGGTAGACAATTGTTTACACACCAAAAGATGCCACCTAGGGACGACGCTTGTACGATTAAATCTCATTTTAGCTCTCCTGCAAGGTTTCCAAAACCTTGTAGGTATTTAAGAATAACAAAATGTTGGGTTCAAATTATACCTACAAGGTTTTGGAAACCCTGTAGGAAATAAAAAAGGCCCAAAGTAAAAACTCTGAGCCTTTTGAAATCTTAGCAACTTAGTCCCTTAGAACCTTAGCCTCTTAGAGACTTAGCAACTTAGTTTATACTATTCAACATTTCAGCGATTTCATCTAATCTTGGTGTTAAGATGATTTCGATTCTACGGTTTTTAGCTTTTCCTTCCGGAGTTGCATTGCTTGCAAGCGGAGAATATTCGCTGCGTCCTGCTGCCGTTAATTTTTGCTTGTTGATTTTTTTGTTTTCGCCTAAAATATTTACAATTGCCGTAGCTCTTTTAGTCGATAAATCCCAGTTGTCAGCGATTGGTCCTGAACCTGCGTACGGATCATCATCTGTATGTCCTTCGATAAGAACCGAAAGATCCGGATTGTCTCCTAAAACTTTTCCTAATTCTACAACTGCTTTTCTACCTTCTGTTCCAACAGCCCAGCTTCCTGAGTTAAAAAGCAATTTGTTTTCCATAGAAACGTATACTTTTCCATTTTTCTGCTCAACTGTCAAACCTTTTCCTTCAAAACCGTTTAGGGCTTTTGATAACGTTTCTTTTAGTTTACGCATTGCTTCTTCTTTTGCAGCAATCATTGCTTCAAGTTCGTTTAGGCGGCTTGCTGTTTTATCAAGACGCGCTTGTTCTTCGGCTAGTTTTTTGGATTTTGCTTCTAATTGTGCCAATAATTCACGGTTTTTGGCCATGTTGGTTTCTAATGCATCGTTGCTGTTTTTCTCTAATGCATTATAAGAATCCTGTAAAACTTTGAATTTGTTTTGCGCTGCTGCTAAATCGGCTTTTTGTTTGGCAAGATCATCTTTTGTGCTCGCTAAATCTTTGTTTAATTTATCGCGGTCTAATTCTAATTCATTTTTTGCTTTAAGCAAATCGGCATTTTGATCCGCAATAGAACGATTTTCTTTTTTAAGATCTGAATATTTTGTTTCAAGATCGTTGTAGATTTTCTTGGATACACATGAAGTCATAGACATCGCTAAGACTAGTAATCCGATGGAGGTTTTTTTAATCATTTTACTTTTTGGTTTTTATTTGGGGCGTATTAATAATTCAAAAATATCTTGTTTAACGTAAAGCCCTAGCCCTGATGGGAGGGAAAATCCTTTTGTGTCCGCAAAAGATTGGAAGGAACAGCAGGAAATAGCTTCAAATTCCAAAATAGCCGCATAACTAAATCTTCATTTAAAAACTGCTAATCCTTCAACAAGAACAATACCAAACTTTATTTGATTTCGACCAAAACCGGGCAGTGATCTGAGTGAACAGCATCCGGAAGAATAACGGCACGTTTTAATCTATGCTGCAAAGAATCGCTAACGAGATTGTAATCGATACGCCAGCCTTTGTTATTGCCTCGGGCTCCGGCGCGGTAGCTCCACCATGAATAATGATGCGGGTCTTTGTTGAAATGACGGAAACTGTCGACGAAACCAGATTTCATAAATCCGTCAAGCCAGGCGCGTTCCTGCGGTAAAAATCCTGAAACGGTTTTGTTGCGAACCGGATCATGAATATCAATTGCTTCGTGGCAAATATTGTAATCGCCACAAATAATTAAATTAGGAATCGATAGTTTTAGTTCGTTAATGTAGGTTTGAAAGTCATCCATAAACATAAATTTATGATCCAGTCTTTCGATATTTGTTCCTGACGGAAGATATAAACTCATTACAGAACAATCATCAAAATCAGCACGAAGGTTACGTCCTTCAAAATCCATGTGGTGAATTCCGGTTCCGTAAACCACATTGTTTGGTTTTATTTTTGATAAAATTGCCACTCCGCTGTAGCCTTTTTTTGTTGCAGGATAATAATACTGATACGGATAACCCGCGTCACTAATGGCATCAACCGGAATTTGCTCTTGTGTCGCTTTTATCTCCTGAAGACAAATAACATCAGGATTTGCATTTCGCAGCCACTCGATAAACCCTTTGGTTATCGCAGCTCTAATTCCGTTTACATTATAAGAAATAATTTTCATTACAGTTTTTTTTTAAGGAATCCAAATGTAATAAAAAAGTGGAAAGTTTGTGATTGAATCTACGAAAAGTAGAGTTTTTTGTTATCTTTGTTCGCTGCTCTAATAAATTAAAAATAGTACATGGGTTTAGTTACCGCGAAAGAAGTTGCAAAAGCAATAAATGTTGATAAGTACGGAGTTCTTGGTACTTTTTCAGGCTGGATTCTTATGAAGGTTCTTAAGATATCGACCCTTAATAAAATTTACGATCATAATAAACATTTAGAAGACCTTGCGTTTTTGAACGGAGTATTAGACGAACTGCAAATTAAGTTTGAAATTCCAGAAGAAGATTTAAAACGTTTGCCTAAAGATGGCGCTTATATTACGATTTCAAATCATCCGCTTGGAGGAATTGACGGTATTTTGCTTTTGAAATTAATGCTTGAAAGAGAACCAAATTTCAAAATCATCGCCAACTTTTTATTACACCGAATTGTTCCGCTTAAAAAATACATCATGCCTGTTAATCCTTTTGAAAATCATAAGGATGCAAAATCAAGCGTGGTGGGAATCAAAGAAACTTTGCGCCATTTAAGTGACGGGAAACCATTAGGAATTTTCCCTGCCGGGGAAGTTTCGACTTATAAAGACGGGAAATTAGTAGTTGACAAACCTTGGGAAGAAGGCGCTTTAAAGCTAATCAGAAAAGCGAAAGTTCCGGTTGTCCCGATTTATTTTCACGCTAAAAACAGCAAATTATTCTACTGGCTTTCTAAAATTGATGATACGTTGCGTACGGCAAAATTACCATCTGAACTGCTTACGCAGAAAGACCGTGTGATTAAAGTTCGTATTGGTAAACCGATTTCCGTAAACGAACAAAACGAAATTGAATCGTTTGAAGATTACTCAGAATTTTTAAGAAAAAAAACATACATGCTGGCTAATCCTTTTGAAAAGGACAGCAAACTGATAGACACAGCAAGTTTAAAAATACCTAAAGCACCTAAAAAAATCGCAACTCCGGCAAACGAATCAAAAATGATTGCTGAAGTTGATGCTTTGAGAGGCAGCGATTGCCGTTTGTTGCAAAGTAAAAACTACGAAGTATTTTTTGCGAGAGCGAAATCTATACCGAATATCCTGCATGAAATTGGTCGTTTACGCGAAATTACTTTCCGTGAAGTTGGCGAAGGAACCAATGAATCTATTGACTTAGACAAATTCGACCAATATTATCACCATATGTTTTTATGGGATGAGGAAACCAAAAAAATTGCCGGTGCTTATCGTATGGGATTGGGTTCTGAAATTTATCCGAAATACGGAATTGAAGGTTTCTATTTGAATGATCTTTTTAGATTTGAACCTGAATTGCACGATATGATGCATAAATCGATCGAGATGGGCCGTGCTTTTATCATCAAAGAATATCAGCAAAAACCAATGCCCTTATTCTTGTTATGGAAAGGTATTATTCATACAACATTGCGTTATCCGGAACATAAATATTTATTGGGCGGCGTAAGTATCAGTAATCAGTTCTCAGACTTCTCTAAATCATTGATGATTGAGTTCATGAAGTCGAATTATTACGATCCGTATATTGCACAATACATTCACCCGAAAAAAGCGTATAAAGTTAAACTGAAAGATGCTGATAAAGATTTCATCTTCGACGAAGCCGAATCTGACTTAAATAAATTCGATAAAATCATTGATGAATTAGAACCGGGAAATTTACGTTTGCCTGTTTTAATTAAAAAGTACATCAAGCAAAATGCACGTGTTGTTGCTTTTAATGTTGATCCTTTGTTCAACAACGCTATAGATGGTTTAATGTACATCAGAATCGCTGATATTCCTGAAAGCACTATGAAACCTGTTATCGAAGAATTTCAAATAGAATTAGAGCGCAAATTATCTGAGAAAGAAGATTAATTGCAAATCGATATATAAAAAATCCCATCTGCCGCGGCAGATGGGATTTTTTATGTTTTAAAACCAGCCTTTTTTACCAACTTGATACGTTTGATAAAAGTCTTCATCGGTTTTTGTCAGGTAAATAATTCCTTCTATTATACCGATTAAATACCCTATTCCGAATACTACATTAAGAAGAATTTGAATAATACCTTCTTTTGTGTATCCTAAATAAAATTTATGAATTCCTAAAGCGCCTAATAAAATTGCCAGGATTCCAGCAACGATCTTTTTATTCTCTTCACGGTGAACCGGAGGATTATTCCATGCTTCTGCTTTTGTATTTTCCATTTTTATAGTGTTATTAGTTAATATTTCTTTGAAAAAAATTTAAACGTTTAAAACCAAATGGACTGATGCAAGATATCATCAAACGAGTTGTTTTTGACAAAAAGAACCAATCTTATAAAATGATAAAAAGCCAAAAAAACGGCCAAATTATAAGCCAATTTTCTGTTATATAAAAGGCTTGTAAAATATTCTTTTTTAGTTATAATTTCTGTTATCAATACAATAATCGTAAGCCAGCAAAACACAACAACAAAAGGCCCTAAAATATGATAACTAAGTGATTTGTAAATATCTCCCTGATAAAAATACACTAATGATTTTGTAATACCACAACCGGGACAAGGAAAACCTGTAACCATTTTGAAAGGACAAAATGACTGATCAGATTCTAAATGGTTATTGTGATTATCAAGCATTAAAAAAAACGGAACTACCAGTATAATTGCTGCACCGATAATTCCGTAAATTTTACGTTTTATTCTGTTATTATTTGTATAATCTGTTGATATCACCTTGTACAATCATTGCTGCTGCAATAGGAAAAAAGAATCCTAAAACAATTAATAAAGTTGACTGATCTTTTTGAAGTTCGCCCGTTTTCTCGTAAACTTTTGGCAATGCTTCTTTACCAGCCAAATAATAAAAATAAATATTTACCGGCATACAACATCCTGCAAAAATTGCAATTGGCTGTGAGATCACTTCTCTTTCTGCAACGGCATTAAAAACTTCAGATACTTTAATATTCCAATAAATTAAATACAGCCCGCAGGTTAAAAACCCAAAAAGAAGTACCATTATAGGATCTACCTTAAATACTGGAATTGGCTCATTAAAGTTATTAGATGTTTCTTGTAAATTATTTTCCATTTATTAGTTAAAATTAATTGGTTAATTCCTACTCTTGGGATTTTCGGTTACTCCTTTTTAAAAATTTTGTTAAAATTTCGAAACAATATTAAAAAAAAATAAACTTAAAAACTAATTCTGAATGTTACATTTACAGAAAACCCCTGTTATTAAAAATAGAACTTATTTAACAAAAAATCAGAACCCACTAATTATTAATATCAATTACCTGTTTGAATAAATGGCTTTGATTTTATCCACAATAACCTGCGCCAAACGTTCATGACTTTCAAATGTCCAGCCGGCAATATGCGGAGTCAGCAAAACATTTTTGGCTTGTAATAAATATTGAAAAGCTTCGGGAGTATTTTTATCCTGAAAAAGGGTTTCAAAAGATAACTTCTCATACTCCAAAACATCTAATCCTACTCCCAGAACCTTTTTTTCTTTCATAGCTTCAACCAAATCTGCCGTGATGATATTTTTACCGCGTGAAGTATTTATGATCCAAAATGGCTTCGAAAATGCGTTTATAAAATCAGCATTGACCATTTTATCCGTTTCCGGAGTCCACGGAAGATGTAAACTCAAAACATCAGCTTTTTGCTGCAATTCTTTTAATGAAACTTGTTTGGCATTTTCATCACCAATATTTTCCAGAATATCATGGAATAAAACCTCAACTTCAAAACCGCGAAGTTTTTTAGCAAAGGCTTTCCCCATGTTTCCGTAGCCGATAATTCCAACCGTTTTCCCGTCCAGTTCATGACCGCGATTGCTCTCGCAATTCCAATGCCCGGCTTTTATTTCGGCGTCAGCCTGATTCAGATTATTAAAAAGTGATAAAATTACACCGAGAGAATGTTCTGCAACAGCGTTGCGATTACCTTCCGGAGCGGCAATTAAGTGAATCTTTTTTGCTTCGGCATACTCACAATCGATACTTTCTAAACCCGCGCCAACTCTAGCAATAAACTGTAAATTGGGGGCTTTGTCCAAAAAGGTTTTGTCAATTTTAAATCGGCTTCTGATTACGATTCCGTTATAATCCTGAATTTTAGATTCGATTTCTTCTTTCGAAGATTTAAAGTCGGCGTGATTTTCAAAACCTGCTTCTTCCATTTGTGACCAAAGAATAGGATGATTGCTGTCGATATGTAGAATTTTAATGCTCATGAATAAGATTTTGTAATATTAAGAAAAACAAAAATACAGCTTATTTTATTTTAATCTCGCAAAGTCGCGAAGTCGCAAAGAAAATGACTGAGATAACTAAACTTTGCGACTTCACGACTTTGCGGGAAACAAAACATATTGCGACCCGATAACTGGCATTGAAATTTTTTATTGGCCATATTTTTTTTAACTTTGAATACAACAGCGTTTTAGAATTCTAACAACATTCCTTTTTTCTAAAGCAGCATAATTCTCCAAAATGAAATTAACCAAAACTTTTACAGCTTTTTTTGAAAATGAAAAATCCGGAGGGTTGCTCTTGCTTTTTGTCACTGTTGTATCGCTTATTCTCGCCAACACTTCTTTTCAAACGGAATATATTGCTTTTTGGGAAAAAGACTTTAACGGACATTCGATCACACATTGGATTAATGACGGTTTAATGACGATTTTCTTTTTATTGATAGGATTGGAACTGGAACGCGAAATTTATCACGGTGAATTATCCAACATAAAAAAAGCCTCATTGCCTATTATGGCCGCTTTTGGCGGAATGCTGGTTCCTGCCGGAATATTTTTGTCTTTAAATTACGGAACCGCCACTCAAAACGGAGCCGGAATACCAATGGCGACAGATATTGCTTTTGCAATTGGAATTTTATCGCTTTTAGGAAATAAAGTTCCGTCATCATTAAAAGTATTTTTAACGGCATTGGCTGTTATTGACGATTTGGGCGCTATAATCGTAATTGCTGTTTTTTACACGACGTCGATTGCTTTTGTAAATCTTGCGATTGCTTTGGGAATTTGGGGTTTTTTATTTATTTTAAACCGAATGAAAATTCACAATCTGATTCCGTATTTAATTGGCGGAATTGCGATGTGGTATTTTATGCTGAATTCCGGCGTTCACGCTACAATAACCGGAGTTATATTGGCATTTGTGATCCCGTTTGGAAATGGCGACGAAAAATCCTCTTCTTATAAATTACAGCATTTCTTACACAAGCCTGTAGCATTTTTTATACTTCCGTTGTTTGCGATTGCGAATACTTGCATTGCAATCGAATCCGATTGGCATGCGGGATTAAGTCATCCCAATACATTTGGAATTGTTTTAGGATTAGTCGTTGGAAAACCAATTGGAATATTACTTTTTTCTTCTCTTGGTGTAAGTGCAGGTTTATGCGCTTTGCCAAAAAACTTAAAATGGGCTCATATTCTGGGCGCCGGAATGTTGGGAGGAATTGGTTTTACGATGTCAATTTTCATTACTATCTTGGCTTTTAAAGATCCTGAAACCATTGTTTTTTCTAAAATCGCGATTCTGATTGCTTCCGTACTTTCGGGAATTTTTGGTTTCATTTATTTGAAGTATATTTTAAAAAAGAAAAACAAATTGAAAAAATATGAAATCAATTCTTAAATTTAGTTTTACAATTTTCATTATAATAATAATTTCGGCTTGTAATGATAAAAAGCCTGAACCAATTGTTACAAAAAACACTTCTGATTCTATTGTTCCTCAAAAAAACAAAACTGAAGAATCATTAGAAGGTATTTATGAAACCCAATCTGACCCGAACTATTCTGATAAATGTGAAATGTCTGTTGAAATAACTAAAACAAAAGATGGTTATGCTTATCATTTAAAAACCTCATCAAGAAAAGTAAATGGCAAAGCTACTTTTTCGACCAATGAATCAGGCGAAAAATATCTTGTTTTAGAAGGAATCAAATGGGATGAATATGAAGGTGATATCAGCAACGAAGAAGAAAGTGATTCAATTTCTGAATCAAAACCTGAACCTGCATCACTGGAAATTCCTGTTGGAATTGATGCCAGTTATGTAAAAGACACCTTAACTATCCAGAATTATGGCAATTCGATGAATTCTTATACTAAGATTTCAGAATGTGGAAGGAAATATATTCAACTTATAAAAAAGTAAAATCCAATTTTTGAAGTTCCAAATTACAATTATCCGCAAATATGAATAAAATTAGACGCATATTACTTTATTCAATAACCCTTATTATCATACTTGTTGGTATAATATTTTATCAAATAAAAACATATGAGCCTGCAACTTATTTAATTTGCTCCTCAAATCCTGTTTTCTTTTGCGGAACATCAAATCCTGAATTAACAGAAAACCAATATAAAGGAAAAGAAATTTTTAATTCTAATTGTGCAGCTTGCCACAAACTAGACGCCAGAAGTACTGGGCCAGCACTTCGCAACATAGATTCGCTTGTCATTACAAAATGGATGATTGGAAAAAACCACAAAATTGACAGTACTAAAATTGATAAACTAGGAATAGATTATCACAGATCGATGTTTAAAGATTTTGTAAATGAAGAAAATCTTGCATTACTAGTAGATTATTGTTCCAGAACACGTTATTAAATTCCAATTATCCGCAAACTTGTCATTTCGACGTAAGGAGAAATCACACTAGAAACTCCTCAATCAAAATCGTTAATCTTTGTCGAGCTACGAGTGTGATTTCTCCTTACGTCGAAATGACAAATTAAAAAAGCACAAAAAAAATCCCAAATTCCCCACTTATCAAGTTTGGAATTTGGAATTTTTATATTGAAATTTAAAAAATCTTAACCTTTAATCTGTTTCAAAGAAGTTTTGATTCCTTTGATTAATGACGAACTGAAACCATTATGTTCCATTTCGTTCAAACCAACAATTGTACAACCCTAAGGCGTTGTTACACGGTCGATTAATTGTTCCGGATGTACTTTTTCTTCTAATAACATTTTTGCGGCTCCTTTTACGGTTTGCGCTGCAATTGCCAAAGCAGTTTGCGAGTCGAATCCAATCTCGATTCCGGCTTGCATAGAAGCACGAATATATCTTAAGGCATATGCAGTTCCGCAAGCGCCAAGAACTGTCGCTGCATCCATTAATTTTTCGTCAATAACCGGAGCTGTTCCTAAATCCTGAAATAAGTCAACAATTGGCAAAGCTTTTTCTCTGTCCTTTTCAGGGAAAGAAATACAGGTTGCTGATTCGCCAAACTGTGCCGCGATGTTTGGCATAATTCTGATTACCGGATATTCGTTGTTTGTTTTTTCCTGAAGCATATCAAGAGACAATCCGCTTACGGCAGAAGCTATGGTTTTCCCTTTTATTGCAGGCAAAATTTCAGCAAAAACCGTGTCAACCTGATAGGGTTTTATCGTTAAGATCACGACATCAGCTTCCTGGATATTATGTTTATTATCTGATGAAACCGTAATTCCGTATTCTGATAAATATTGAATACTGGCTGTATTTCTTCTTGTTACTGTGACCTGATGGCTTTTCGAGAATTTCGCAATTCCCAAGGCTATAGAAACCCCAAGGTTTCCGCCTCCTATTATGTGTACTTTCATTCTGGTTGGTTGTTTGTTGGGTTATTTTTGGTTGGTTAATAGCATTTTTGTTGGTTCTTTGTTTAAGCGGTTAACCATTTAAAAAAGAACGATTTTTTATATTCCTAAGATCAGATTGGCAATTCCGAAATAAATCATAATACCAAAAACGTCGTTTGTTGTTGTGATAAAAGGTCCTGTTGCAATTGCGGGATCTATGTTATTTTTATGAAGGAAAAGCGGCACTAAAGTTCCTAAAGTTGCTGCAAATAAGATAACAACAACAATAGAAATAGAAATCGCCATCCCAACTTGTAATTGTCCGTACATAAACGAGTGATAACCCAAAACCAGTAATGCGATTATAGTTCCTGAGATCATGGCAACCGAGATTTCTTTGCTAAAATAATTTCGGCTGAATTCCTTCAAAGTTCCGTTTGCCAAACCTTGCACCACGATTGCTGATGCCTGAACGCCAATATTTCCGGCTGTAGCCGAAAGCAACGGCATGAAGATAATCAGTGTGTAGAATTTTTGAGAAGTTGCTTCGTTTCCTTTGATCACATAAGATGCGATAAGCTCAATAAACATCCCGATTAACAGCCACGGCAAACGCGCTTTTGTATGTTCGTAAATACTGTCATTAGATTCTACGTCTTGTGTAATACCCGCGGCCAATTGGTAATCCTTATCGGCTTCGTCCTTGATTACATCAAGAATATCATCAATGGTAATTCTACCCACTAAACGACCTAATTCATCGACAACCGGAATCGCCTCTAAATCGTATTTCTGCATGATTCGCGCTACCTCAACGTCTTCTGTATCGACGTTTACGAAGTTTAATTTTCGGATATAAATATCTCCAATTTGGGTTTTGGTTGATGTTGTCAACAAATCCTTCAATGATAATCTTCCTTTTAATCGGTTTTCATCATCGACCACATAAATCGAATGTACTCTGGAAACGTTTTCTGCCTGAATACGCATTTCTTTCACGCAAGTAAGAACATTCCAGTTTTCATTGACTTTTACTAACTCTTTTCCCATCAAACCACCAGCCGAATTTTCGTCGTAACGCAACAAATCGACAATGTCTTTTGCGTGTTCAACGTCAATTAATTCAGAGATTACTTCGGCTTTAATTTCCTGCGAAAGTTCGGCAATAATATCTGCCGCGTCATTGGTTTCCAGCTCATCAAGCTCTTCAGCAATTTCTTTAGGCGAAAGTCGGCTTAAGATATTTTCACGCAGATCATCTTCTAATTCCAGAAGGATCTCAGCGGTTTTATCACTATCTAAAACCTTAAAAATGTAGGTTGCTTCGTCGAAATCCAGTTCATCCAGGATTTCGGCAATATCGGCATGGTGCAGATCGTTAAGTAAAACTTCAAGTTCTTTGTCGTTTTTGTTAACAATATGCTCTTCTAACTGGTGTAATAATTCTTTACTAACTTTGAACTCCATCGGCTTCTATTTTTTGAGTCAAAACAATAAATTCGTCTACGCTAAGCTGCTCCGGACGTTTATCAAAGATAGTGTCTAATCGCAAATCATCTGATAAATTTAATGTTTTCAAACTGTTACGTAATGTTTTTCGTCTTTGCTGAAAAGCCGTTTTCACAACAGTAAAGAACAACCTTTCACCACACGGAAGACTATAATCTTCCTTTCGGGTCATTTTCATCACACCCGACTTGACCTTGGGCGGAGGAATAAAAACATTTTCGTCTACAGTAAACAAATACTCTGTATCATAGAAAGCCTGAGCTAATACGGATAAGATTCCGTAAGCCTTTGAGCCTTTTTTCTCGCAGATTCGTTCTGCCACTTCCTTTTGAAACATCCCCGAAAATTCCGGAATCTGATGTTTGAATTCTAAAGTTCTGAAAACAATCTGTGTCGAAATATTATAAGGGAAATTTCCAATAATAGCGAATTGTTTATCCTTGTAAACCTCGCTAATATTGTATTTCAGGAAATCCTGAGAGATAATTTTATCTTTTAATTTTGGATAATTTTCACCCAAATACGCCACAGATTCCCCATCAATCTCTATCACGTGTGTATTTATTGGTTTATCAAGCAAATATTTAGTCAACACACCCATCCCCGGTCCTATTTCTAAAACCTCATCGTATCCTTTTAAGCTTAAAGTATCTGCGATTGCTTTTGCGATGCTTTCGTCTTTCAGGAAGTGCTGTCCTAAATGTTTTTTGGCTTTTACTTTTTCCATTGTATATTTTTAGATTCTTAGATTGTTAGACTTCTTAGATTGTTAGATTTTCAGTAGTCTAAAAATCTAAGAAGTCTAATGATCTAAAATCTCTTTTAATGTTCCGAAACCACTTCCAACTCTGTTCTAAAAGAAAGCATTTTATCTGCAAATAAACTCAAAGCTTCCTGATGAAATTTTGGTTCATCTTCTATATAATATCGATCTAAAGTTTCCTTATTATCGGTAACATATTGAACAGAATAGGTGATTCCGCCCATTTCTTCTTCAACCAGAACTTTTACAATTCGTGCTGATGAAAACTTGTTTGTCGCCAGAATTTCCGGGATGTGTTTTTCCTGCATCCATTTTAACCATTGGTCGTGAACGCTTTCGTGTATATTGGTGGTAACGTTGTAAATAATCATCTTTCTCTAGATTTTAGACTTCTTAGACACTAGACTACTTAGATTTCAGAAAATTCTAAAGATCTAAGTAGTCTAACAATCTAAAAATCTATTTTTTATAAATTCTTGTCTCCTCTTAACTCGCGGTATTTTTTTCTGGCATCAACAAAGTAAATACTATCCTGATGGTTAAAAATCACCTTCTCATATAAAGGTTTTGCCTTTTCTACATCTTTCAATTCATCGTTGTAAATTTCTGCCGAAAAAAACAGCGCTTCATCTACATAAATTCCGTCGCTATGATTGTCGATAATCTGCTGGTATTGGCTTAAAGCCGAAGTAAAATCCTTCTGACTTTCATAAATCTTACCTAAACGCAACAATGTTACAGCTTCGATTTCCTGTCCTTTAAAGTTCTTCAAAATACTCTGAAACTGAGCAATTGCTTCTGGTTTTTTATTCTGATACATCAAAAAATCACCTTTTGCGAATTGTTTTAATGCCGTTTGTGTCGAATCTGCAACCGTATTATCATTAATCAGTAAAAAATATTCAAGAGCGTCATTGGCAATCAATTGTGTGTTTGCGGCTTTCAACTCTTTAAATTGTTTTAAAGCCCATTCAAAATCGCCTTTGTAATAACTTGTTTTCGCAGCTTTTAAACTCGCTTCGTGCGCCATGACATCATTCTTTAAATCCAATTGAATTTGAGAATAATAAATCAGCGCCTGATTGTATTTTTCCTGTAAAAGCAAAATATCTGCCAATTCCATTTTTGCATCTGCCTGCTGATAATCATTTAAATTAAGCTCTAACGCTTTTTTTATAATGATTATTCCTTCTTCCGGCTTTTTTAAATCAAAAGCAACAAAATGCGCCTGAATTATTTGCAAAGATAAGGTAAAAGGAGTTATTTCATAGGTTGTAAGCAATTGTTGTAACTCTGTATTGATAAGCGGATAATCTTTTTCCTGTGCTTTCTTAATTTTAATTTCCATTAAAAAGGTATTCGTCTGAACCAATAAACTCAAATCTTTGGTGTTTAAAAGAATGAAATTCAGGATTTCCTCGGCTGTATCGTTGTCATCTTCATTCAGTGCAAACTGACTTAAATTGACAATACTTGAAAGTGATTCCGGGTCTCGTTTGTAAATCGCTTTTTCCTGAATAAACGCTTTTCCGAATTCTTTTTGCTGTACATAAAACCAACTTAAATAATGATTCCAGAACGGATCCTGTTCTTTTTGCGTTTTCAGGATCAAAGCTTTACGCATCGCATCTTTAAAAGCAGTATTATCGGTTTCGCCGTTCATGAAACGGGATAATTGCGTCTGGATTAAATTAGCATTTTGAGGGTTCTGATAGGATTCTGTCAATAGAATATCAATCATCATATCAGTCTTTCCTAATTGTCCGTACAACATTCCAATCTGGAAATTAAAATTGTAATTAGACTGAACCTGCATCGCCGTTTGATATGATTTTAGGGCATATTCGAGCAATACTTTTTTCTCAAAAGAACTTCCAATTCCGTACACATCGTTTGGACTCACTTTTATTCTTTCGATAGCCTGATCGTAGTAATTTTTGGCTTTGGATTCATTTTTTTGCAATTGAAAATTATATCCTAATTCCACCAAAAATACACCTTGTTTGTACCTGTTATAACGTTCCTGAATTGCTTTTTCGGCAGTAGAATATTGCTGCAATTGCTGATAACAATCTACGGTTCTTAAAAAATACTGGGTATTGGATGGCGCGCTGTTTAAAAGCTCTTCGTAACTGATTTTTGCTTTTTCAAAATCGCCTTTGTCGTAGTAATATTGAGCTAATTGCTCATTTTGAGATATTGCAAAAGTAGACCACAACAAAACGATATAGATAAAGATGTTTTTCATATTTCAGTTTTTTTTATGTGGTTCTCGGTAAATAGTTTTCAGTCGCAGTTTACAGTCAAAGTTTGACTGAAAACTGAGACTGCGACTGAATACCAGATTAGTTTATAATATCAAATCCGCAGTAAGGGCGTAAAACTTCTGGAATTACGATTCCTTCCGGCGTTTGGTAATTTTCTAAAATTCCGGCCAAAACTCTTGGCAAAGCCAATGAACTTCCGTTAAGGGTGTGAGCCAATTGGTTTTTTCCGTCTTTGTCCTTGAAACGCAATTTCAAACGATTTGCCTGAAAAGTTTCAAAATTAGAAACTGAACTAATCTCTAACCAACGATCCTGCGCTGTTGAAAAGACTTCAAAATCATACGTCAAAGCCGATGTGAATCCCATATCGCCTCCGCATAAGCGTAAAACTCGGTATGGCAATTTCAATTCCTTCAAAATATCTTTTACATGCTCGACCATTCCATCAAGCGCTTCATAAGAATTATCCGGATGTTCAACACGTACGATTTCTACTTTATCAAATTGGTGCAAACGGTTAAGTCCGCGAACGTGTGCTCCGTAAGAACCCGCTTCACGACGGAAACATGGCGTATAAGCCGTATATAAAACAGGTAATTCAGTTTCGCTTAATAAAACGTCACGGAATAAATTCGTAACCGGAACCTCAGCAGTTGGAATCAAATATAAATCATCAATTGTTGAATGATACATTTGTCCTTCTTTATCCGGTAATTGTCCTGTTCCGTATCCTGAAGCTTCGTTTACCAAATGCGGCACCTGAACTTCATTATATCCTGCAGCGGTGTTTTTATCTAAAAAATAATTGATTAAGGCACGTTGCAAACGGGCACCTTTTCCTTTGTAAACCGGAAATCCTGCGCCTGTAATTTTTACCCCTAATTCAAAATCAATGATATCGTATTTCTTCACCAATTCCCAGTGTGGCTGTGCACCTTCATGCAAAACCGGAATATCGCCTTCTTCAAAAACATTCAAATTATCGTCTGGAGTTTTTCCTTCAGGAACAATATCAGCAGGCAAATTTGGTAAAGTGTATAATTTATGGGTTAATTCGGTTGCCAAAGCTTCTGCTTTTTCACCTAATTCTTTGCTTTTTTCTTTTAGTGAAACGGTTTTTTCTTTTAAGATTGCGGCTTTCGATTTCTCGCCCGCTTTCATTAATTCGCCTATATCTTTGGATAATTTATTAGATTCAGCTAAAGTATTGTCTAATTCTACTTGTGTTGCGCGACGGTTTTCGTCTAATTGCACCACTTCTTCTACAACGCTTTTAGCATCGATATTTCGTTTTGCTAAAGCCTTGATTACTTTCTCCTGATTCTCTCTAATAAATGCGATTTGTAACATAGCTTGGTTTTTATAACTATTGTATTTTATATAACGGAAGCAAATTTAAGGAAATGTTTGCTAAGAATAAGACAAAGTTTGAGAGGAAAAAGTTATTTAATGGTTATTCCGCAGAGATTCGCGAAGGTTTTGCAGCGATATGCAAAGTTTTTTGTATTTGGATTAACGCTGGATGAATTAAAATACAGATCCAGTATTATTTACGTTCAACTAATAATTCTTTTAATTCTGCGGTTTTCAAAAATGCAGCAAAACGTCCGGACAACAATAACATTTCTCTTTCTTCGGGCGTAATTCTCAATTTGGTTTCAACGTGAGAAGCGTATTCGTATAAAAGCAAAATTTGTCTGGCCGATAAATCGTTAAATTTATCTTTATTTAAGGTTGCTACAATTATTTCTCCGTCTTTATCTTTTTTAAATGCGTCTTCGCCAAATTTACTAATAAGTTCTTCTTTAAAGTTAACGTAAAGTCGGGTCCAATTGCTGGAATCATCATTGGTATTTTTTAATTCGGTTACCAAATCTTCATACGGCTGATCTTTTTCTAATTTTAATAAATGATCCCGAATCGTAGTAAAACCAATAATCTGATAGTTTGAAACGGGAATTTTATAACGTTCAAAAGTATTTTCGACATCTTTATCAAAAGTCATATATCGGGTTTGAACGGTATATAAAGATGCGGTTTCAAACAACGAAATCAATCTGATTTTTGCATCGGTTACATACGGCGTTTTTTTTCCTTGTCCGAGGCAATCAATAAAAAGTGCTTTTTTGTTTTTATCATCCACTTTTGTGTCGTTATGAAGCAATTCGACCAAAGTTTTGTAACCCATATTATCTGAAGCACCACCATCGACAATACACAATATTTTATCCTGATTTTTGACGCCGAATTTCACTTTTGGAAGAACTCCTGGAAAAGCAGAACTCGCCGTTATGGCGTATGTAACAGGAAAATGATAGCCATCATTGATTTTATTTTCATTCAAAACCATATCTGCTTTATTGGGCGCCAAAGACGAATCGAGATTTAAACCGCGAATAATATGTGGCATAAATGGAATGCGTTCGCCGTTGTTAAAAGCGGTTCCGTTTGCGACAAACATGGGCAAAGAAGGCGTAGATTTGCTGTCTTTTGGAAGAAAAAAATCAGATAATAACATTTGAGTTCCAAATTTATTGGCGTTATCCGGATTCATTGCGTCATATTGCAAAATATCAGCATCTATTCGCTGCGTCATTGATATTTTGTCGCCTTTTTCGTTTCGGCTGTTATTTAAAAGTGATAAAATATTAGCCGATTTATCGACGTAATCTTTATAAGCATCGGCTTTTGAAAAGTAAAATTCGTTGAAACTGCAGTTATCATGAAACAATTTATTTTTGAGAATCGTTAAATAATATCCCGCCGAAAAACAGCCTCCGGAAACGGTAGAGAAATAATCAATTTCGTTTAAAAAATTGCGCTGACTGTTATTTTCCTTAATTTCTTCAAGTCCCAAAAGAACGCCCATACTAAAAAATTGCGCTCTGGATCCTCCGCCCGAAATTCCGATTCCAAGCGCGATATTCGGATTCTGAAACTTTTTGTCGCGTTCCTGAACCGACTTATAATCGGATAATGAAACCGCTGGAATCGAACTGTAATTAATCTCTGAAAAAAGATTGATTTTGTTTTGAGAAAATCCTATCTGAACAAAAAGAAAAAGAAATACATAATGGCATTTAGACCTCATTTTTAACCTTTTAAATCACTAAATGCGAAGTTACGAGAAACTTCACAAGCTTATGAACCAAATAATGAAATCTTTAACAATTGACTAACGCTTTATCCCGTCAATGAAAAATCTTGCGAAACGCTGTGAAAACCTTTGTGTATCTCTAGTAGAAAAAACTAAGCGCGCTTAATCTCGTGCCCCACAAATTCCTCCAAAGTCGTAAACATATCATCTACCGAAAGCGCTTCGAAATCAGGATGGTTTTTCAGGAAATTGGCATTCAGCGTAATTAGGTTTTCTTCTAATTCGTAAAAAGTATCGTTGTTTAATAAATCTTTGGTTGGGTTTACGCCTTCTAATTTTCCGCTTAGAAATTTATTCAGCTTTACACTGCTCATTAATTTGACTTTTTTGCTTTGTTGCTGAAATAATTCCAAGTGTTTTTCGGCGCCAATCAACGCCAAACCTTCTTCAATAAGTTCGTTCAGTTCCTTATTCCAACCCGATTTATGAACGAATTGAGCAAAATTTCCTTCTGTATATTGTGACCAGTAATAATCCAGATAATAACTCATCAAAGCATCTTCGTGAATAAATTCGTCATCGACATTTTCCTCGCGCATTAAATTAATTACCGAAATATTAGAATGAATAACATCCTGAAGATTTTCACTATTCATTGCCGTTTCAGAAACTATTATTCTACCAAATTCCTCCATTTTGTTTTGTTTTGAGATTATTTTGCAAATTTCCATTAAATAAAAACAGAAAAGAAATACAATCTGAATTAAATCACATCAGATTCGTCACTATTCTTTTTTTTGTTCATTTTTGCCACCAAAGCTTTCAATCGCATCGCGCGTTCTTTTTTTTCAGCCTGAAGTTTAGCTTTTTTCTTATTGAGCAATTTGGTATGCAAAGCCTTGTTTTTGGTATTTTTTTCGGGTCCTTTTGCCATGATTTTTGCTTCTTTGATACGTTTATAAAATTCGTAAAGATTGCTTTTGCAAATTTCGGTGAAATAATGATATAAATGATAATAATTTTTTGAGCGTTTCCTTCGGCCGGGCTATTCGCTGCAAGTCCTCGCACTTCCTTCGTCAGGCTGTGGGCTTTCCGCTGCTATCCCTAACGCAACCTTCACAAAAATAATCATCTGTTAATAAGGAGAATAAGAAAACCTCAAAACCAATTCTCATAACTTAAAACCAAAACCATGAAACAGATTATTACCCTTTTCAGTATTCTTTTTTTGTTAGTGGGCTGCAATAGCGATGATTCTGGCACATCAAATATTCAATTTTCAAAAATTGTTCAGGGCGATCATTTTAACGGAAATTATAATAATCCGAAAGCGAATCTGGTTATAAAAGATCAGACAGAATGGAACAATTTACTTTCAAAAATCAATCTTCTTACCAACGCAAATACTATTTTTCCTGACCTTAATGTTGATTTTGCCAAATATGAAGTTATCGCCGTTATTGATGAAGTTCGGCATTATGGTGGCTATTCTATAAATATTACTAAAATTACTGAAACCAATACAACACTCTTTGTTACTGTTGGACAATTAAATCCAGGCGGTTTGAATGTTGTAATAACACAGCCTTATCATATTGTCAAAATACCAAAAACCAATAAAAAAGTAGTTTTTAAATAAATCCGTAAAGTGTAGATTTTTAATCTGGGCATAAAACAATAAGACTTAACTTTACGTTTTGCAATGGACTAAAACCAACCCGATGAAAAACTACATTATCGCAATTATTTCGCTTTTATCCTTTTCGATGTATTCGCAAAGCAGATATGAACTACAAGATAAAGGAAATGAAAAAACCTATCTTTCTGATTATATCAAAGATATGACCGAAAGAAAAATAATTTCAGCTGAACCCATAATTGTGGTTGACGGAAAACCATATCGTTTCCAGGATTTAGAGAAAGAGAAACTTCCATTATATAAAAATCAAATTGAGAAAATAGTCCCTCTTGACAGACCAAAAGGAATCGCTATTTATGGAAATATTGCCGAAGCCGGAGTTTTAATTATCACTACAAAGAAAAAGTAGCTTCTAATAATGAATAACCAATTTAAAAACTTGACGTTATTTTTTGCTTTGGGAATATTATCTATTCTAGCAGGTTTGATTTATGCGATAATATTGTTAACCGGAAATTCAGCAGAAGATGGATTATTGGGAATTTACATGCTACTTGGTTTTATTCCCATAATTGTAATTATAGTAATTGATCGGTTTTTGGTTCGTAAGTTTGGGAGTCAAAAAGTCAATAAAGTTCAGTTTTATTTTCTGTTATTTGTTATACTTTTATGGATTGTTAGGGCGATTGCTAATCTGTAATTATATACTAAATAATCTCAAATGACTCCAACCTTCTTCCCCACTCAGGAAAAATTCAGAGAATGGCTAGAAAACCATTATCAAAAAGAAACCGAACTTTTAGTCGGTTTTTATAGAGTTAGCACCAAAAAACCAACAATGTCGTGGTCAGAATCTGTAGATCAGGCGCTTTGTTTTGGCTGGATTGACGGTATTCGAAGAACAATTGACGAAGAAAGTTATACGATCAGGTTTACACCCAGAAAGAAATCGAGTATTTGGAGCGCCATAAATATTAAAAAAGTCGAAGTACTCACAAAAGCCGGATTAATGAAAGAAGCCGGAATAAAAGCTTTCCAATTCAGATCTGAAGAAAGATCTAAAATTTACTCGCATGAAAATGAAGCGTATGTTCTCGATCCTGAGTTCGAAAAGCAATTTAAAGCCAACAAAATAGCCTGGGAATATTTTAATGCACAAGCACCATCGTACAAAAAAGTAATAATTCACGTAATTATGAGCGCCAAACAAGAAAAAACAAAACTTGCAAGACTTGAAAAAGCAATACGTTTTAGCTTTGAACAAAAAAGAATGTTATAAAAAATATAATATTCACATTAGTGTAACCTTAGTTAACTCACAAATCGTAACTTTATTTTATATTTTCTATCCAAAAATTTCATTTAAAAACCACAAATAATGACCGAAAGAACAGCCTTACAATACTATGTTTTAGATGTATTCTCGAATAAAAGTTATAAGGGAAACCCTTTGTCTGTTGTATTTACAAATGGTGATTTGGAATTAGAAACTTATCAAAATATATCAAAGGAATTTGGTTATTCAGAAACTTCTTTTGTTTATTATTCTGTAAAACGAAAAGCATTACGAGTTCGTTCGTTTACCCCAACCGGAATCGAAATTGATGGCGCGGGACATAATTTACTTGGTGCCGTTTGTGGTGCTTTGCTTAGAAAAATGCCCATTTTTGAAGAACAAAATGAAAGTGAGCCTTTTGTAGTTATGAAAAACTCGCCAATACCTTTAACGGTAAGTTTTGATCCGGTTACGCAATATCCGGTAGTGCAAATGCATCAAAAATCGGCAGTTATTAAAGAAGAAATCCCAACTTATAAAATAGCAGTGGCATTGGGTTTAAAAATTGAAGATTTAGACGTAAATGCTTTTGTTCCAACAATTGTAAAAACGGAAGTTGCGCATACAATGGTTCCCATAAAAAACAGTCAATTGCTTAATAGTTGTGTTCCTGATAATCAGCTTTTAATCGAAATTTCGAAAGAATATAAATTTGAAGGTTTTTATTGTTTCACCATTGCCGATGAAAATCAGGAACATATAGTCGAAACAAGATTTTTTAATCCAATAATTGGAATAAATGAAGATCCTGCAACAGGAACGGCAGCCGGACCCTTAATTGGATTTTTAACACAAAAGAAATTCACTAAATCCGATAAAGAATATAAAATTCTGCAAGGTGTAAAACTAAAACAGCCTTCGGTTATTGAAGTTATGAACCGTGAAGAAGATATTTTGGTTGGCGGTTCTTCGATTATTACGATGCGTGGGGAATTATATTTATAAAAAAAGCTGCATGATGCAGCTTTTTTTATTCTAAACAGAAAACAGAATTTATTAATTCGTTTTCATTGGTGGCAAATCGAATGCGATCGAATCGTGTTCGAAGTTATTACGGTGTCCGCCATCGCAAAATGGTTTGTTTGCAGATAATCCGCAACGGCAAAGTCCTAATGCTGATCTTCCCTGAAGTCCGTAAACAGTTCCTTCTGAATCCATGATTTCGAAATCACCTTCTATTTTTATAGATCCGTTTTTATTGATGATTAATTTTGTCTTGCTCATAAAATTGTCTTTGTTTTTTCAGGACAAAGATTGCAAAATAAATTCTTAAGATTTTATGTGGAGTGCTAGTTTAAACTGGTTCTATTTTATTTGTTATTTCACAGAGATGCGCAAGAAAAACGCAGAGATACACAAAGATTGTCAGACTGAGCGAAGTCGAAGTCCCGAAAAGATTATCAACATTTCAATTGACGTATAATATGTGTCGTTCCTACGGAACTTAAATCCATTAAAAACCTAGCGGAAATACCTTCTAAATCGACAATCTTTGCGGGACTTCGACTTCGCTCAGTCTGACAAATTGGGTCGGCTTTCTTTGCGTCTCTGCGACTTTGCGAGAAATTGACTTTGCATTATAACAAAAAAACTTTGTGAATCTCTACGCTTTTTCTTTGCGAATCTCCGTGCAATAACAAAATCTCAATTCTATTGCTTATTTTTGCACTCAATAAAATTGAGTTATGATACAAAATCCAAAGAGATATACTATTACGGCGGCTTTGCCTTACACCAACGGACCTATACATATTGGGCATTTGGCGGGGGTTTACGTGCCTGCAGATATTTATTCGAGATATTTACGTTTGCAAGGAAAAGACGTTGCGTTTATTTGCGGAAGTGATGAACATGGCGTTGCAATTTCGATGAAAGCCAAAAAAGAAGGAATTACACCACAAGAAGTTATTGATAAATATGACGGAATTATTCGAAAATCATTCGCTGATTTCGGGATTTCGTTTGATAATTATTCCAGAACTTCGGCTAAAATTCATCATGATACAGCTCAGGAATTCTTTAGAACATTGTATGATAAAGGCGATTTTATTGAAGAAGTAACCGAACAATTGTACGATGCAAAAGCAAATCAGTTTCTGGCAGATCGTTTTGTAGTGGGAACTTGCCCTAGATGTGGCAACGACGGAGCTTACGGAGATCAGTGCGAAAATTGCGGTTCGACTTTGAACGCGACGGATTTGATTAACCCGAAATCGACGATTACCGGAGAAACTCCAATTTTGAAAGCTACGAAACACTGGTTTTTACCTTTGGACAGATATACTGAATTCTTAACAGAATGGATTTTAGTCGGACATAAAAATGACTGGAAACCGAATGTTTACGGACAAGTAAAATCCTGGGTTGATGGCGGATTGGAACCTCGTGCCGTAACGCGCGACCTTGATTGGGGAATTGATGTTCCGGTTGAAGGTGCCGAAGGAAAAAAATTATACGTTTGGTTTGATGCGCCTATTGGATATATTTCATCTACGAAAGAATGGGCGGCGCGCGAAGGAAAAGACTGGGAACCATACTGGAAAGATGAAGACACAAAACTGGTTCACTTTATTGGGAAAGACAATATTGTTTTTCACTGTATTATTTTCCCTGCGATGCTTAAAGCCGAAGGAAGCTACATTTTGCCGGACAACGTTCCAGCAAATGAGTTTTTGAATTTGGAAGGAAATAAACTTTCGACTTCTAAAAACTGGGCGGTTTGGTTACATGAATATTTAGAAGAATTTCCGGAGAAACAAGACGTTTTGCGTTATGCATTAACTTCAAATGCTCCTGAAACTAAGGATAACGATTTTACATGGAAAGATTTTCAGGCAAGAAATAACAATGAATTGGTTGCTATTTTTGGTAACTTTATTAATCGTGTTGTAGTTTTAACAAATAAATATTACGACGGAATTATCCCAACTCCGAATGAATTTACTGAAGTTGATGAAAAAACTTTGGCTGAATTAAAAGCGTATCCAGCCGTGATTTCAAGTTCGGTTGAGCGTTACAGATTCCGTGAAGCTTTGGGCGAATTGATGAATGTTGCCCGTTTGGGAAACAAATATCTTGCTGACGAAGAACCTTGGAAAGTAATGAAAGACAATCCGGAGCGTGTAAAAACCCAAATGTATGTGGCGTTGCAAATTGCTGCTGCGTTGAGCGTTTTGGCTGAGCCGTTTTTGCCTTTTACTGCCAGTAAGTTGTCAAAAATCCTGAATTTAGGCAATCTTAAAGAGCATTTTGAAGGATTTAGCAAGTTTCTAAAAGAGAAGAATCCTGAGGCAAAAGATATCATAATTGATAAAAAATTGGGTTGGAATGATATTTCTGAGAATTCAGATTTAATTCCGGCAGGACATAAAATTGGCGAAGCAGAATTGCTTTTCGCAAAAATTGAAGACGAAGAAATACAAAAACAAATAGATAAATTGGAAGCTACAAAAACTGCAAATCTTGCCGAAAACAAACAACCGGAACCTCAAAAAGAATTGATTCAGTATGAGGATTTCGCTAAAATGGATTTACGTGTAGGAACCATCATTGAAGCTGAAAAAATGCCAAAAGCCAACAAACTTTTGGTTCTGAAAATTGATACTGGAATTGACGTTCGTACGATAGTTTCTGGAATTGCCGAAAGCTTTTCGCCAGAAGAAATTATTGGTAAACGTGTTACGGTTTTGGCCAACTTAGCGCCAAGAGCTTTACGCGGAGTTGAAAGTCAAGGAATGATCTTAATGACAACAAACGCCGAAGGAAAATTAGTATTTGTAAATCCTGATACTGATGCACCAAATGGAGAAACGATAAACTAGCTTTTTTTGTGAAAGGTTAGTTGTGAAATGTTAAAACATGAGAATTTTCTCATGTTTTTCTTTTTGTCTGAGTTTATAATTGTAAGTTTGTCTTGCAAAAATACAGTAAGGAGCAATCCTTGAAACTTTATAGTTAACATAAGCGAATCCCTCGCCACGATGTTCCTGCGGAAACAATGGAAATTCTATCCTTACGGGTATTTTTGCACATCTAAAGCGAGGGTTTCGTGCGTTTAATATTTTCGAATATGCAAAAAGAAAATGAAAAAACATCGGAGCCAGATGTAATAACGGCAATGGCAAAATTCCTTTCGGACCTTTGGTTTGAAGATGATTTTAGAGATCAACCGGAACATTTGTCCGAGATTTTCGAGACAATTCTACTAACCGAAATGGGCGATGACCAAGATCTCCGAATCAAAATGGTAAGTTCGATTAGGACTAGTAAATTGTTAGCAAACACGCTCGGTCCTTTTTCGGATACGGAAATCAACAATGCCTGCAAGAAAATCATGAATGCATAATACCACTCAAAAACAAGTTTGATCCCACCTTTTATTTGTTAATCATAATTTGAAATGTGCCGCTAGGCACTAAATGTTGGTAGAAACATCAATTGAAATAAATATAGCGTGCCGTAGGTACGCAATAGATATCGTTTTGTTGCGTACCTACGGCACGCAAACGAATTTTGAATCAATTTTTTGCTACCAACATTTAGTGCCTAACGGCACATTTTTTATTCTTAATTTTTGTCACATCAAAAACGAAGGTTTTGTTTTATGTTTCCTTTTTTTGCTAAAGAAAAAATAAGATCTTCGTAAAAATTAAAACCATCAAAAAATGCTTAAAAATCTACTTTTTAGTTCCCTACTTTTAATCAGCTTTGTTTCTTTTTCTCAAAATATTGTAAAAGAATTTGATTTGAAATTAGAAAAGAAAAGAGACTTTTTTCAAGTAGTAAATGAGGATAAAAAAGAAATTATTCTTTTTTTGAATGACAAAGAGAAAGTTACCTCTATAAGATTTGATGAAAAATTTAACATTATAGATTCTTTGACTACTGCAAGACCGGAAAAAAAATATGAAAACATCATTGGTTATAGTCAAAAAGATAATAATTATTTTGTTTTTTGGGCATCAGAAGATAGAAAAGAAATCGTTTCTCAATATTTTAATTTCACAACAAAAGAAACTAATACAACTCCAATTAGTCTCGAATTAAAAAAGGAAAAAATAGTTAAAGAGCTTACTGTAAATAATGTCTTTTATCTCATTACCATTGTAAAAAACACGAGCATTTTAAAATTTTATATTTCAGATGCTAATGGTAATCTAAACGAAAAAACGGTAGATTTATCTGAGTTAGAATTCAAAAATATATTTGATCATACTGAAAATTTATATACTGTTTTAACGGATGAATCTTCAAATCCTAATTTCCAAACTATAGCTAACGATAGTCCACCATCATTAGTGCTGAGTTCTAAAAGATACAAAATTTATACCTATAATCCAGATGAGATTATTTTTACGATTGATAATACTACGCATGCAACACAGGTTTTAAGGATTAATCTTCAGGATTTCACATCAAATCTCAAATCGATTCCACAACAAAAAATAGTCAAAGGAGAATATGGTGCAATAACATTTAGATCAAATTCATTTTTGATTGACAATAAAATTCTTCAGGTAAAAACTAATTCTTTCGTTTTGTTTCTAACAATTAGCGATTTAAGTGGCAATAAAATTAATGAATATAAAGTTTTACATGATGAGGAAATCGGTTTTAAAAATTCTGGTTTTTTTCAGCAAAAGAATGGCCTTTTCTCGCTAAAGGATGCCTCTTTTTTAATTGCAAAAAACATTAAAAATTCGGAGCAATTTCTTAGACAAATTAATGACTCTCCAAGCATATCATGTTATAACTTAAATGGTGTCTATTATACTGTTTTAGGAAGTTCAGAAGATGTATCTCACGCAAGTGGCGGAATGTCGGGAATTGGAATAGCTCCCGGAGGAATGGGTAATGGAATGACATTTCTTCCTTCTCAAAAATGTTATACTGTAGAAAATTTGATTTCTTATAAGGATAAAATTGTAGTTTATACGAATTGTCTCTTTGATGCTAATTTTAATCATCTTGATGGTGAAATGAAAACCTCAGCTTTTGACAAAGTCAGAACATTTCTAGAAGAAAATAAAGAGCTTAAAGAAAATGTTGGCTTATTTACCAAAAGTCTGTACAAAGATTTAATACTTTTCAAATTCGGCAAAAATTTATATCTGGGAAACTATAACAAAGAGGGCAAAAAATATCAAATTTTTAGTTTTAGTGAATAATAAAGATCGCTAAATAATTAAAACAAATTAAAAATAAAATGAAAATCACCAAACCAAGATTAGCCTTAATCTGCGGCATACTTTGTATTTCGATATTCCCGATATTGATAAAACTAAAACTGGCACCAGGATTAATCTCGGCTTTTTACCGAATGACTTTTGCGGTGACTTTGCTTTTGCCTTATGTACTTATTACAAAAAACTTTAAACTCCCAAAAACAAAATTCCTGCTTTTGGCGGCACTTTGCGGTGTTTTATTTTCTTCGGATGTTGCGGTTTGGAATATCGCCATTCAGGATTCAAGCGCGACTCAGGCCTCATTATTGACAAATTTATCACCTCTTTGGGTTGGCATTGGTTCTTTTTTATTTTTAAAATCAAAACCGGCTACTAATTTCTGGATCGGAACCGTTGTTTCATTATTCGGGATGGTGACTTTGGTTGGTTTTAGCTTTTTTATGGAATTGAATTTTAATCAGGCTTTTCTATTTGCCGTTTTATCCGGAATTCTATATTCAATTTATCTTTTGGTCAGCAAAAATGTACTTTCTCATGTTGATGTTTTATCGTTTATGACCATTAGTTTATTGGCTTCAAGTCTTTATTTAGGAATACTTTGTTATTGTTTAGATCAGCCTTTTTCCGGTTTTTCAGATACGGGTTGGTTTGTTTTGGTACTTCAGGCTGTTATTTGTCAATTGTGTGCCTGGCTTTCTATTAGTTATGCCACGCAGCACATGCGCGCAACCCGAGTTTCGTTAAGTTTATTGAGTCAGGCGGTAATTACATCCATATTAGCTTGGTTGTTTTTGGAAGAACGAATAACTTTACAAATGGTTTTGGGCGGAATTATTCTGCTCTTCGGAATCAGGATTACATTTTATGACAAGACTATTTCATTGAAAAGACTGTTTTCTAAGAATTATGATTGAGAAATGGCACGCGGATGACGCGGGTTTAATAGATTTACGCGGATTGATTTTAAAATAATTCGTGAATTCGTGGCGGAAATAGTCTCTCGCAGATTTGGCAGATTGAGCAGATTCAAAAAAAATCATTTTAATCTGTGGCAAAAAAATTAGTGATAATTCGTGAATTCGTGGCGGAAAAAGTTTCACGCAGATTTAAAGAGATTTAAGCAGATTTTTTAATAATCTTTGAAATCATTTAATCTGTGGCAAAAAAATTCGTGAATTCGTGGCGGGAAAAACCTGAAACAAGAAAAACTTGAAACAAAACTTTCTACGTGGCAAAACCTGAAACAAAGAAAACCTGAAACCTGAAACAAATCTGCATGCAGCAGAAAACTTGAAACAAAAACATCATGTTAGATAAAAACAAAATACCAAATTTAAAAGTAATTGCATTTGATGCCGATGATACTTTATTTGTAAACGAACCTTACTTTCAGGAAACAGAACACAAATTTTGTGCTTTGATGGAAGATTATCTTTCGCATCAGGGGATTTCGCAAGAATTATTTAAGATCGAAATTAAGAATTTACCTTTATATGGTTACGGAATCAAAGGCTATATTCTTTCGATGATTGAAGCTGCGATGAATATTTCGAACAATACAATTCCGATTGAAGTAGTTGAAAAAATCATTCAATATGGAAAAGAATTACTCCAAAAACCAATCGAACTTCTGGACGGAATCGAAGAAACACTACAATCTTTACACGGAAAATATAAGTTGGTTGTTGCCACAAAAGGCGATTTAAAAGATCAACACAGCAAATTGCACCGTTCAGGTTTGGGACATTATTTTCATCATATCGAAGTAATGTCAGACAAACAAGAAATTGATTATGAAAAATTACTAGGCCGTTTAGACATTCAGCCTGAGGAATTTTTAATGATCGGAAATTCACTAAAATCTGATGTTTTGCCGGTTTTAGGAATTGGAGGTTACGCCGTTCACATTCCGTTTCACACTACTTGGGAACACGAAAAAATTAATCACAAAGTAGAACACGAGCATTTTAGTTCATTCGAAAAAATTACTGAAGTCGTTAAGAACTTATTATAATGAAAACACTTTTAGATCTTGAAAACTGGAATAGAAAAGAGCATTTCCAGCATTTCATACAAATGGAAGAACCTTTTTTTGGTGCAACCGTAGAAATTGATTGTACCAAAGCCTATCAAACTGCAAAAAGTCTTAAAACTTCTTTCTTCATTTATTATTTACACAAAACATTAGTTGCCGTAAATGCAATTGAGAATTTTAAATATAGAATTTCTGTTAATCAAATATACATCAACGATCGTATCGATGCTTCGGCAACCATTGGTCGTGAAGATGGTACATTTGGGTTTTCATTAATAGCATATGATTCGGATTTTAAAATCTTCGAACAAAATGCTTTAACAGAAATCGAACGTATTCAAAATACAGCCGGACTTTTTACCCGATCATTTGATGATGATAATCTGATTCATTTCTCAGCAATTCCCTGGTTAAATTTTACCTCCCTTTCTCATGCACGCAGTTATACGTATCCGGATAGTTGTCCAAAAATTTCTTTTGGAAAAATGATTATAGCTGAAACTGGCAAAAGAACAATTGCTATGTCAGTTCATGTGCATCACGGATTAATGGACGGTTTGCATGTAGGTCAATTTGTCGATTATTTTCAGGAACTTATGAATCAATAAATAGTCTTATTGCGCATCTTTATCTGTTTAACCTTATCTTATCGTGTTTATGGCTTATTAAGTCAGTTTATGCTTACAATAAATTGTTGTTTTGACGAAAATTTTAAAATCTCAAATAACAATGAAAAAGACTGTACTTACTTTAGCAATAATGTTAGGTTTAACAAGCCTTCATGCGCAAACAGCAAAAGAAAACAATACTGAAACCAACTATAACAAATGGTCTATAGAAGTGGCTGGTGGAGTTAACAAACCTCAACGTCCATTCTCAGCAAAAGAATATTATACTTCTTTTCCAAGTCCTTTTACAGTTGATTTAGGAGTTAGATATATGTTTAACAACAAATTCGGTTTAAAAGCTGATGCTGGATACAACAGTTTTACCGATGGTGGCAGTTCTGCAAACTTTGACTCAAAATATTACAGATTTGATTTGCAAGCTGTCGCGAATCTGGGCAGAATCATGAATTTTGAAACCTGGACTAATACAATTGGTTTATTAGGTCATGCTGGTTTTGGTTTAGCTCAGTTAGAAAACAAAAATCTACGTAAAAACGATAATATCGGTAATTTCATTGCTGGTGTAACTGGTCAAATCAGATTATCTGATCGTTTTGCTTTAACAGGTGATATTTCAACTATTCTAAACGCTACTCAGGATGCAACTTTTGATGGAGTTTATCGTAATAATAATGAGCGCGGATTCTCGGGAATCATTTTTACAGGAACTGTTGGATTAAATTATTACCTAGGAAAACAAACTAAACATGCTGACTGGGTTGTAATAAATCAAAATTCAGATCAAACAGATCTTAGCGGTCTTCAGGCACAAATTACTAATCTTGAAGCTAAGTTAAACGCAAAAACTGCTGAGCCTAAATATGTAGAACAAAAAGAAATTAACTACGAGCAGCTTGCAGCAAGTTCAAGCAAAGAAACTATCAAGAAAATGATTAATGATGGTTATATTGGGACTTATTTTGAATTTAATAAATCTACTCCAACAGATGTTTCTACTTACGGAATTGATTTTATTTTATCTTATTTAAGAAACAATCCTTCAGCTTCTGTTGATATTATTGGACATGCAGATGAAATTGGAAGTTCAGCATACAATACTAAATTATCTGATGCAAGAGCTAATAATGTTAAGTATACTTTAGAAAAAGCAAACATTGCATCTTCAAGATTAAATGTTGTTGCAGCAGGATCAGATACTTCTGTAGATAAAACTTCTGAAGGAGCAAGAATGCTTACAAGAAGAGTTACTTTCAAAGTAAAATAGTTCTTTCTAACATAGAAACGAAGCCTTAAAGAAAATTCTTTAGGGCTTTTTTTATATCTTTAAGGGAGATTTTTATTTAAAAATCAATGTTAGCTGATTTTTTTTCTTTGTAAAAAACTATATCTGATAGTAAAAGTTTGCGTTTGAATTGTTTTCATGATGCATTCATTGCTATCTAAAAAATAAAGAGATAAATTTGGAATTATTATTGTGGATAAAAACAAATGAAAAAATTACTCCTCTTCTTTCTTTTAATCTATAAATCTGTCCTGTTTGGTCAAACGGTATTGAATACTTATCCGTTAGATTTTAAAAAATTTGATATAAACAATCAGATTCTTAATGTCGAAGATACAACAACACATGACGTTTTTGTTTTTGCAGCGAACACTCAAAATATTACCATTTTGAAGTATAATAGCGCTTTGTTCTTAAAGAATGAATTTACTGTTTCGCGTACTAATCTGGAAAACAAATCAATAATTGGATATAGTTTTAGCGATGATGGCAACCCAACTTTATATTGGGCTTCGGAAGATTATAAAACTATTCTGGTTATCAAATATTACCTGGAAAACAAAACCTATAAAGCCTTAAGTTTTGAATTTCCTTCTGCAACTCAAAATGTCATTACAACATTTCAGGAAAATAATTTATTTTATATACTTTCTAAACATGCAACTCAGCCAGCATTATTTGTTTTTGTTTTTAAAAACGGAGTTGTAGAGGAGAAAGCATTTGATTTTTCTTCTTTTACTTTTCAAAATAGAAAAACACAATCCTTAACTTTTAATCAGATTTTAGAAGAGAATCCGATTGAGAAAATGGAACCAGACGAATATAATCCTTTAAATAAAACCACAAAAAAAAGCAAAATTTATATGATGAACGATCATATAATTTTGACATTAGATCATAATCCGAATAAAACGCAGGTTTTCGATATCAATTTAGAAGCTGATAATGTGTCTGAGAGAAACTTTACACAATCTGTTACTCAAAATCCGAAAAAGTTAAGCAATTCGTTTTTCCATAATAATAAAATCTATCAGATTAATGCCACTCCCGATGAACTTTTATTTGATGTGAAAGATTACAATTCCGGTGAAACCATAAAAAGCTTTAAGGCCTCTAAAAATGATACAATCCGTTTTAAAAGTTCACCTTTACTTTCGCAAAGGGATAATCCAAAACCGGCCGAGTTAAAAAAAACAAGCAAATTTTTACAGCGTCTTTCTTATTTGGAAATAGGTTTGTCTGTTTTTAAAAATAATCCAAACACTTTAATTACCTTGGGAGGAGTTCCAAGAATTCAAAGAATGTATTATACTGTTAATGATGAGTTTTATACTTGGGATTACGCACAGCCTTTCCATTCTGAAAGTGTATTTTTTGAAAGTACACTGAACCAGGATTCTGAATTTGTAAATGCTCAGCAACAGCCTCTTGCGCTTGATAATATCAATTATTTTTTAGATCAGAATAAAAAAGTACTATTGCCAAACATCTTAAAATTCAGGAATTATTATATTTTAGGATATTACGACAGTTCTTCAAAACAATATGTGATGCGTAAATTTACTGATGGATTTCTGCAGGAAGAGTCAAATCCGATTATTAACAAAGCTATTTTTTCGAAATCATCACCTTTTGATAAACCTTAATTTTATTGAGAATTAATCCAAATGCCTTATGATTCGTAGTTTGAAAAAACGGTTTGGATTATTTTTTTTAACTTTACAAAAAAGACACAATTATGCTATCAAAAAATATTGAATCGGCTTTGAACAAGCAAATACGCATAGAGGCAGAATCTTCGCAAACCTACCTTTCTATGGCTTGTTGGGCTGAAGTACATGGATTAGAAGGAATCGCACAATTTATGTACACACAATCAGATGAAGAGCGCGCACATATGCTTAAATTAGTTAAGTATATTAACGAACGCGGAGGTCACGCTCAGGTTACCGATCTAAAAGCGCCAAAAACATCCTATTCTACATTCAAAGAAATGTTTGAAGCACTTTATAATCACGAAATTTTTGTTTCAGAATCTATTAATGAATTGGTTCACATTACTTTTCAAGAAAAAGATTATGCAACTCATAATTTCTTGCAATGGTACGTAGCTGAACAAATTGAAGAAGAAGCTACAGCTAAATCTATCTTAGATAAAATCAACTTAATTGGAGATGACAAAGGCGGACTTTATTTGTTTGATCGTGATATTCAGCAATTAACGGTTACAAGCTCAATTGCTATTAATCCAAAATAAAAAAGTTAAAGTTTATTTAGAATACTTAAAAATAACTATTTTCTTTTATATTTGCCTCTGTTTTTAAATACGGAGGAAATTGAGCAAGAAAGAAAAAGATAAGGACAAGAAAAAGGATAAAAAGAAAAAGAAGAACAAAGCTATCCTTGGGAATATTAAAAAGTTGGAAAACTGCAAATCTTCCTGCTGTGAGAAATACAAAAAAAGCGAAAAGAAACGCTGCTCACGATGTCCTATGTTTGATTTATTCAAAAAAACTGCTTAACTTACATATACAAAAACCCACCAATTAATTTGGTGGGTTTTTAGTTTAAACTACATTCGCCTTCTTATTTAAAGACTCAAATTAAATTATGGAAAACCAAATTACGATACCCAAATCCAGTCTTGATTTTTTGCAGCAGCTTAAAACAAACAACAACAAACCCTGGTTTGAAGAAAATAAACCAAAATACTTAATTGAATTAAATCATATTGAAACTTTTGCAGGTGCTTTGCTTCACGAATTATCTAAAACCGATGTTTTAGAAACGGCTTCCGGAAAAAAAAGTGTTTATAGAATTTACCGTGATATTCGTTTTTCTAAAGATAAAACGCCGTTTAAAACCTTTTGGGGAGGAAGTTTTACCAGAGCAACAAGTCAAAGACGTGGTGGTTATTATTTTCATCTTGAAAAAGGCAATAGTTTTATGGCAGGTGGTTTTTGGGGACCAAATGCTGCAGATTTAAAACGCATCAGAAGCGAATTTGGTCACGATGCTAAAACGTTTCAAAAAATATTGAAATCAAAATCATTTGTCAATACTTTTGGGACTTTGCAAGGCGAACAGCTTAAAACAGCTCCAAAAGGTTTTGATGTAAATCATGAAGCAATTGATTTACTTCGTTACAAACAATTTTTGGTCATTAAACGTTTTACCGATGACGAAGTTTTAAGTCCGATTTTTTTAGAACAGGCTTTGGAAACACTCAAAAACATGAGGCCATTTTTTGATTATATGAGCGAAGTACTTACAACAGATATAAATGGTGCTTCTGTTTTGTAAAACGCTAAAATATAAACCCGGCAAGTAAAAGCTTGTCGGGTTTAAATATGAATTTTTAAACGTTATTTACTTAGCAATAAAATCTCATTCACTACAACTTCCGTTATATATTTCTTTTCTCCGTTTTTGTCATCATAACTTCTGTGGGTTAGTTTTCCTTCAATGGCAACTTCTTTTCCTTTTTCAACATATTTCTCGATAATTTCGGCAACCCTTCCCCAAGCCGTAACGCGATGCCATTCGGTTTGCTCTACTTTTTCGCCTTTGTCATTCGTATATTTTTCATTTGTTGCGATTGTCAAATGAGCTAACTTTTTTCCGTTTTCTAATGTTTTTACTTCCGGATCATTTCCTGCGTTTCCAATTAATTGCACTCTGTTTTTAATTCCGTTCATGGCGTGTACTTTTTTAATGTTAGTGTAAATGAATTCTTTATATAAATTCAACAGGGCAAAGATGCGATGGCACTCAAAAGATATTCGGTAGCAAACTATTTACTTTCGGTTGTAAATATTTGTAAGCGTTTGTAAATGGAAATATTTTCGTATATTTGAGATAAATCTTACGATATGCAGACAAAAATCAATAAAGTTGAGTTACGAAATCTAGCCATAGATGACTATAAACAATTAAAAAACTCAATGATTGAGTCTTATCCTGAAATGGCAAATTCATATTGGGCAATAAAAGACATTGAAAAATTACTCTCTATATTTCCGGAAGGCCAACTTGTTATTTTAGTTGATGATGTAGTTGTAGGATCAGCATTATCGATAATTGTTGACGAAAAATTAGTAGACAAAAGACATAATTACAAACAAATTGTTGGCGATTATACTTTTTCGACACATAATAAAGACGCTGAAATTCTATACGGAATCGACGTTTTTATCCACCCAAATTATCGTGGTTTACGATTAGGCCGTCGTTTATATGATGCCCGAAAAGAACTTTGCGAGCAATTAAACCTAAAAGCAATTGTTTTTGCAGGAAGAATTCCGAATTATGCGCAACATGCCAAAAAAATCACGCCAAAGAACTACATTGATAAAGTAAAACACAAGGAATTACACGATCCGGTATTGTCGTTTCAATTAAGTAATGACTTTCACGTTTTACGAATCATCAAAAATTATTTGGAAGGCGACGAAGAATCTAAGGAATTTGCGGTTCTTTTAGAATGGAATAATGTCTATTATGATGAAAGTCCGAAACTTATTAATCTCGAAAAAAGCGTTATTCGGTTAGGATTGGTTCAATGGCAAATGCGCCCGTTGAATAATCTTGAAGAGTTTTTTGAGCAGGCTGAATTTTTTATTGACGTCGTTTCAGGTTATGGAAGTGATTTTGCCTTATTTCCGGAACTTTTCATTGCACCTTTAATGGCCGATTATAATCATTTATCAGAAGCAGAAGCGATTCGTGAACTTGCGAGACATTCTGACCCAATCAGAAAACGTTTCCAGGAATTTGCCATCTCCTACAACATCAATATTATTACCGGAAGTATGCCTCTTTTAGAAAACGGAAACTTATACAATGTTGGTTTTTTATGCAAAAGAGACGGAACTTCAGAAATGTATACCAAAATTCATGTTACACCAAACGAAGTGCAGCATTGGGGAATGAAAGGCGGATCTGAATTTCGAACTTTTGATACGGATTGTGGTAAAATTGGAATCCTGATTTGTTATGATGTAGAGTTTCCGGAACTTTCTAGAATTCTGGCCAACGAAGGAATGAATATTTTGTTTGTTCCGTTTTTAACCGATACTCAAAATGCTTACACACGTGTAAAACACTGTTCGCAGGCACGCGCAATCGAAAACGAATGTTATGTTGCGATTGCCGGCTGTGTTGGTAATTTACCAAAAGTGAATAATATGGACATTCAATATGCGCAGGCGTCTGTTTTTACACCTTCGGATTTTGCTTTTCCCAGTAATGGAATAAAAGCAGAAGCAACTCCAAACACAGAAATGACTTTGATTGTTGATGTCGATTTGAATTTGCTTAAACAGCTTCACGAACACGGAAGTGTGAGAATCTTAAAAGACCGAAGAACTGATTTGTACGAAATTAAAAAAATAGAGCAATGAAAACATGCCTTGAATGTTCCGAAAAAATTGTTGGACGGGAAGACAAAAAGTTTTGTTCAGACAGCTGTCGAAATGCCTACAACAACAAAATAAATAAAGACAGTACTAATTTCATGCGAAATGTAAACAACAAATTACGAAAAAATTACCGTATTTTGGTCGAGCTAAATGCTGAAGGAAAATCTAAAGCAACACGGGATAAAATGATAAACAAAGGCTTTGATTTTGACTTCTTTACCAATGTTTTACAAACAAAAACAGGAAATACCTATTATTTCTTGTACGACCAGGGATATCGCTCGTTGGACAATGATTATTTTATGCTCGTTAAAAAAGAAATATAGTACCTATTTATCATGAAAAAAAACCCCACCTCAATTCTTGCCATAATATGCATTTTAGCCATTCTGGGTATTATATATGCCACAATGATGCCGCAATGGATTTCTAAAAATGAGGAAGCACTTGCTGATTTTTCGACCGAAAGAGCGCTAAATCAAGTTGAAATTATTGCACAAAAACCTCATTATGTAGGATCTACAAATCATGAATTAGTCGCTAATTACCTTAAACTGGAACTAAACCGGATTGGTTTAGAAACCTCAACTCAGGAAGGATTTACGCTTAATGACAAGGGGCTTTTAGTAAAATCTAAAAATATTCTGGCCCGCATTAAAGGAACCAATAATACAAAGGCACTTTTATTGCTTTCTCATTACGATAGTGCTCCGCATTCTTTTTCTAAAGGCGCAAGCGATGATGCGTCAGGAGTTGCAACAATACTAGAAGGAATCAGAGCTTTTTTATACGCAAAACAACCTCACAAGAATGATATAATTATACTTTTTTCAGATGCTGAAGAATTAGGTTTAAACGGAGCAGCACTTTTTGTAAACAAACATCCGTGGGCAAAAGATGTTGGTTTGGTTATCAATTTTGAAGCCAGAGGCTCTTCCGGACCAAGTTATATGCTGATGGAAACCAATAAAGGAAATGAAGCTCTTGTAAAAGAATTTTCGAATGCAAAAACGACTTATCCGGTTTCAAATTCATTGATGTACAGCATTTACAAAATGCTTCCAAACGATACTGATTTGACTGTTTTTAGACAACAAGGAAAAATTCAGGGATTTAATTTCGCTTTTATCGACGGACATTACAATTACCACACACAACAAGATGATGTTAAGCATTTAAGCAAAACAACTCTTGCGCATCAGGGAACTTATTTGATGCCTTTACTAAAATACTTCTCCAATACGGACTTAAACAAAACCGAATCATCTGAAGATAATGTTTATTTCAGCGCTCCGTTTTCATTTATCAGTTATCCTTTTTCATGGGTATTACCAATGACAGTTGTGGCGCTGGGTTTGCTGATTCTTTTTATTTTTATTGGAAAAGTAAAACGTGTCATCACTTTCAGAGAAATTTTCAGAGGATTTGTTCCGCTTTTAGGTTCACTGATAATTGCCGGTTTAGTAACCTTTTTAGGATGGAAAATCATTTTACAAATCTATCCGCAATATTCAGATTTATTAAACGGATTTACTTATAATGGCCACGCTTATATTGGCGCATTCGTAACACTGAGTATCGCCATTTGTTTTGCGTTCTATCATCATTTTTCTGAAGCCAGAGTGACCGCAAATCATTTTATAGCACCATTATTAGTCTGGATTGTTATAAACGGATTTTTGGCAAATAGCTTAACAGGTGCCGGATTCCTGATTATTCCGGTTTATTTTGGAATCATTTTATTTGGAATTTACGTCCTCACCCAACATTCAAGTTTAGGTTTAAGTTTATTATTCTGTATTCCTGCCTTAGCAATTATAGCGCCTTTTATTGTAATGTTTCCTATTGGTTTAGGTTTAAAAATCCTTTTCGGAAGTGCCATTTTAACTGTTTTACTCTTTGGGTTATTGCTTCCAATATTTGGTCCTTTTATCAAAAAAGGAGTCTGGACTATGGTCTTTTTCGCAACTTCACTTATTTTCTTTATATATGCAGGTTATCATTCCGGTTATGAGTACGGTGAAGCAAAATCAAACAGTTTATTGTATGTTTATAATGCCAATACAAACTCTGCTGTCTGGACAACTTACGACACGAATTTAGACGAATGGACTAAAACCTATTTGGGCGAAAAGAATCAAAAAGCTGTTGGTTTAAATACTCTTCCGCTAGCAAGCAAATACAATTCGACTTTTAGTTACAGCGCAATCGCTCCAGTAGTTGATGTACCAAGACCAACTATTGCTTTCTTAAAAGACAGCGTTGTTGGCAACAATAGATACTTAAAAATTAAAATTACGCCAAACCGCAAGGTAAACCGTTACGACATTTTTGCCAATCCAAAAATGACATTCTACAATTTTACAGCAAATGGCGTTTCAACTTCTGAACAAAAAGGAAATCGTCTCGAACGCAATGATTCAAAAATTTTATGCTATTATGTAGTAGGGAATGAACCGCTTGTTTTAGATTTTTACATCAATAAATCGTCTGTTTTTGATATGGATTTAATCGAAAGTTCATTTGATTTAATGACCAATCCGTTGTTTAAAATCAAACCAAGAAGCGACTGGATGATGCCAACTCCTTTTGTATTAAATGATGCCGTTTTAATTCAGGAAAAAATAAAAAGACAGACCGAAACTGTAGCTCCTATAACTCCTGCAACGACAGTAAAAGATAGTATTACTATACCAAAAGACAGTTTGAAACCCGCTGTTATTAAACCAGAATAGTACTGTAAAAAATTAGTTTCTAATAAACCAATCAACTATGAAGAAAATATTTCTGCTTTTCATTATTGCAAGTTTCTCTAATGCAAATAGCCAAACCTTAGAAGAAAAAATAGCAAAGAAAGCGTGCGAATGCCTTGAAAAAAGTTCAGAAATAACAGAAAATATTTATAGGGATTGTTTAACCAATTCTATGGCAGAAGTAGTTTTGAGCGATAAAGATGCTAAAGTCAGAGAAGGAATAAATACGGTGGACGGAATTAAAAGTTTGCTTCAGCAATCAGATGAAGCAATCTCTAAAACCTGTAATAAGTTTTTGCCAAAAGCAGCTGAAAACAAATCTGATGTTTTTTATTCGGAATCAAAAAACAAAAGCGCACAGAATTCATATATTATCGCAAAGGATTTTATGCGGGACAAAAACTATAAACTAGCTATTGAAGCTCTTCAGCTTTCATTAAAAGAAGATCCAAATTTTGTTCTAGCTCTTGATGATATTGCCGTTTGTTACAGACAATTAAACGATTATGATAATGCGATTAAATATTACAAAAAATCACTTGCCATTTATCCGGAAGGCGATTATGCCTTAATGAATATTGGTGTTGCCTATACTTTAAAATCAGATTACAAATCAGCAATTGAATATTATGAAAAGCTTATAAAATATCAGCCTAATAATGCCGAAGGTTATTTTGGGGCCGGAAAAAACTATTTTGAACTGCACAATGACGAAAAAGCATTGAATAATATTTTTATCGCACATAGAATTTACACCATAGATAAATCTGAGTATGCAAAAGATACTGAAGTTTTTATGAGTGCTATTTATCAAAAAATGCAAAAAGAAAACAAAGAAGATGTATTCAAAAAAATTGCTGCAGAAAATAATATCGCAATAGAATAAAATCGATTACAAGATATAAAAGGGCAAGCTTTAGAATTTAAAGTTTGCCCTTTTTTATTAGCATGCACATTCAACTTTCAATCCTGCTTTAACGCCGTTTGTTCCCTCGGTCGAATAACCATCAAATTTCCACCACTCTATTCCGCCAATTAATTCTTTTACTTTAAAACCCAGTTTTGCCATATTCAAAGCGCCTTTTGTCGAAGCATTACAGCCAATTCCGTCGCAATAGGTTACGTACAAAACACCTTTATCTAAATGTTTTGTGCTTTCAACAGTCATTTCGCGATGCGGCATATTAATCGCTGTGGGAATATGTTCGGCTTCAAAACCAAAAGCTTTTCGGGCATCAATAACAATTACTTTTTCTCCGTTATTCAAGGCATCAAACAAATCCGAAGGATCCATTTCGAAGGCCAATTTGTTTTCATAATGTTTAATCTGTGCTTCCATTTTTTTACGGTTTTAATGATTTGTTTTTCCAAAAGTAAACCAACATTATATCCCATAAAAACGAAAAGAATTCATCATCCTGATTACTTTTTTTCATACAAAAGCCATTCTAAAATTTTGTTCCTTTGTAATTAATTCTCAAAAAAATGGAAATACGTCATTTACGATTAATAAAAGCAATTGTCGAAGAAGGAAGTATCACAAAAGCCATAGACAAATTGCACCTGACACAATCGGCTTTAAGTCACCAACTTAAAGAAGCTGAATATCAGTTAGGAACTGCCATTTTCCTGAGAATGAACAAAAAACTGGTTTTAACAAAAGCTGGCGAAAAGATCTACGAACTTGCTAATGAAATTCTGGAAAAACTTTCGCAGACCGAAACACAAATCAAACAAATGGTTTTTGGAGAATACGGCGAAATCCGAATTAGTACCGAATGTTTCTCGAGTTATCATTGGCTTCCATCGGTTATGAAACAATTTCACTTGTTGTATCCAAATGTAGAACTGAAAATTGTTACCGAAGCCACACATATTCCGCTACAAAAATTACTCGAAAACACTATAGATATTGCGATTATAAGCGATCAGATCAACGACAATAACATCAAATATCTAGAGCTTTTTCAGGATGAAGTTGTCATGGCGGTTTCTGAAAATCACGCCTGGGCGAATAAAAAGTATGTTGTTGCAGAAGATTTTGTCAACGAACATTTGCTAATTCATTCCCTTCCGATGGAAACCGTGACGATTCATCAGTTTATTTTGGCTCCAGCCAAAGTTACTCCTAAAAAAATCACAGCGTTACCACTTACCGAAGCTTCTCTGGAAATGGTTAAAGCCGATATGGGCGTAATGTCGATGGCAAAATGGGCTTTGCTGCCACATTTAAAAAACAGCCCGATAAAAGCCATTAAAATTGGAAAAAATGGTTTGAAGAGAAAACACTTTATCGCCATACGGGACAATCAGGATTATCCAGCCTATTTTCATCATTTTATAACCTTTTTACAAACTGAAATCAATCTGCAATGGAATATTCAATAAGAAAATGTGAAATAGCCGATTTACCAAAATTGGTTGTTTTATGCCAAAAACACGCTGAATTCGAAAAAGCAGAATATTCTCCGGAAGGAAAAGAAGAAAATTTAAAAAAAGCTTTATTCAGCGAAAATCCGAAATTATTCTGTTTAGTTGTTGCCACCGATAATGATATTGTAGGCTATGTTTCGTATACTTTTACGTATTCAACCTGGAATGCAGACGATATTATTTCTATGGATTGTTTGTTTTTAGAAGAACAAGCCAGAAATTTTGGAATTGGCGAAGTTTTAATCAATAAACTAAAAGAAATCGGAAAGGAGAAAAACTGCATCAATATGCAATGGCGAACGCCGTCATTTAACGAAAGAGCCATAAAATTCTACCAAAGAATTGGCGCAAAAGGAAAAGATAAGATTTGTTTCTTTTTAGATTTGTAATGATTTTGTCTCACGAAGTCGCAAATTCTCTTTCATTAAGGCTAAAAAAATAATCTCGCAAAGTGGCAGAGGCGCAAAGTTTTTTCGTCCTTTTTGTCATTCTGAGGAACGAAGGATAACAAGTTTGTGTAGAAACTTTGAACCTTTGTATCTTTGAACCTTAGAACCTCAAAAAAAATGACTCAAATAAGTATTTTAGGCTGCGGTTGGCTTGGATTGCCTTTGGCAAAAAGCTTAATCGCAAAAAGGCGTTTTGTAAATGGATCAACAACTTCTGAAAATAAACTTCAGATTTTGAAAGACGCTGGAATAAATCCTTATTTAATTATCCTGAGCGAAGTCGAAGGAACGCTTGAAAGCGAAAGTGTTTCTGAAAGCATCAACGCTTTTTTAGCCAAAAGTGAAATTCTAATTATTGATATTCCACCCAAATTGCGAGGAAATAATGTAAATCTCTCGACTCCGCTCGAGATGACATTCGTGAGAAAAATCAAAAATCTAATTCCGTTTATAGAAAAATCCAGCATTAAAAAAGTACTTTTTGTGAGTTCAACTTCTGTTTATGGAGATAAAAACGGAATTATCACAGAAGAAACCAATCCGAATCCGGAAACTGAAAGCGGCAAACAATTGCTTTTAGCAGAAGCGATTTTACAAGAAAATAAAAATTTCGAAACTACAATTTTACGCTTCGGCGGATTAATTGGAGAAGACCGTCATCCGGTAAAATTTCTTGCCGGAAAAGAAAATCTTGAAAATCCTGACGCTCCCGTAAACTTAATTCATCAAAAGGATTGTATCGAAATCATTGAAGAAATCATAAATCAATCAAAATGGAATGAAGTTTTTAATGCCGTTGCGCCTTTTCATCCCACAAGAGAAGAGTATTACACTCAAAAAGCAAAACAACAAAACCTGATTTTACCGAAATTCAGTTCAGAAAAATCGAATATTAAAAAGGTTATTTCAAGCGAAAAAATAGAAACCAGTTTAAATTATCAATTTAGGCTGGAGAATTATTAGTCCCGAATGTCAGGCTGAGCGAAGTCGAAGTCATTACGTTTTATAAGCCTTGACTCCGCTCAGGGTGACATTCGTTTAAATAAGTTTTGCAGACTTTACTTAAACTTTTTAAACTTGAGTTAAAAGAATAAAACTTAAATTCGCTTACATAACTTATATGGTTTAAAAAAAACTTTGCGAACTTTGCCTTTGCGGTAAATCAAATTCTGCGATAAAACTATGGAAACAGCTTATATAAATTCACCATTAGGAATCACCAAAATAGTTGGTGATGAAGATGGTATTGCTGTAATTTCCGTTTCTGATGTTGGTTTAAATGAAGTTTCTCCTGAAATTCCTGAAGTTTTACAAGAAGCGGTTTCACAGCTACAAGAATATTTCGAAGGAAAAAGAACCGATTTCAATTTAAAATTAAACCCAAAAGGAACTGAATTTCAGCAAAAAGTATGGAAAGCTTTATTAGAAATTCCATTTGGAAAAACCATAAGCTATATGGATCAAACCAAAAAATTGGGCGACATAAAAGCAATTCGCGCCGTGGCATCGGCCAATGGCAAAAATCCACTCTGGATTGTCGTTCCTTGTCATCGTGTTATTGGCACGAATGGCTCTTTAACCGGTTATGCCGGAGGTTTATCCCGCAAGAAATGGCTTTTAGAACATGAAAACCCAACAGCGCAACAAAGTTTATTTTAATTCTCCCAGTGAGAACAAATTAATTGTAGTTAAATTCCTATTTTAAAATCAATTTGTGTACATTTATCTACATACATAATTCGTGAAATCGAGGCAAAAACATGATAGAAAAAATAAATCTCAACAACATATTATTTCTCGATATAGAAACCGTTCCTGAAGAAGAGAATTTTAATTCGCTTGACGCGGAAATGCAATCACTTTGGGACCATAAAACACAATATCAGCGCAAAGACGATTTTACACCAGAAGAATTTTACGATCGCGCTGGAATTTGGGCAGAATTTGGAAAAATCATTTGTATTTCGGTTGGCTATTTTACGATTAAAGGCGATATTCGGAATTTTCGTGTAACATCGTTTTTTGGCGATGAAAAGAAGATTTTAAAGGACTTTAATAATTTGCTGAATAATCATTTCAGTCAGCCGCAACATCTTTTGTGCGGCCATAATGCAAAGGAATTTGATATTCCGTTTATCGCACGACGCATGATTATCAACCAAATTGCAATTCCGGACAAACTGAATTTATTCGGCAAAAAACCATGGGAAATTCCGCATTTGGATACTTTAGAGTTATGGAAGTTTGGCGATTACAAACATTTTACATCTTTAAAATTACTAACCACGATTCTCGGCATTCCATCGCCAAAAGGCGATATTGACGGAAGTCAGGTTGGGCACGTTTATTATGTCGAGAAAGACATTGATCGAATTATAACCTATTGTGAAAAAGACACCATTGCCGTAGCACAGATTTTCCTGCGTTTACGCCGTGAAGATTTATTAATTGATGAGGAAATTATTCATGTTTGATTTTTTTAAGGTACAAGCTGCAAAGCCACAGAGATACAAAGCTTAAATGAACTTATATAACTTATAAGGTTTAATTTTTTTTAGAAAATGACACATTCAGAAATCTCACATCACAGAATGGCTTCGCAAAAGCTTTATAAAACAACGCAATGTTCGCCACAAGAAATTGCACACCATTTAGGCGCGATGCAGGCACAGGATTATGCAATGGCAAAATGGGCAATTGGTTCTCGTTGTAATGCTACTGAAAAAGAGATTGAAGAAGCTGTAAATTCGGCACAAATTATCAGAACCCATATCTTGCGTCCAACCTGGCATTTTGTTGCTGCAGAGGATATTTATTGGATGTTGGATCTTTCTGCACCACAAGTCAAACGATTTACAGCTTCTGCCGCAAAAAAATATGGATATGATGACAAAAAGTTAGATAAGGCTAATGCCACTATTGAAAAACTGCTTTCCGGAAACAATCATTTAACACGTGATGAAATCATGCAGGAACTTAATATTAAAAAAACGTCGAGCGAAGATTTTTTAAGTGCTGCAATTATGATGAATGCCGAATTGGACGGCTTGGTTTGTAATGGAAAAATGAAAGGCAAACAAATCACTTATTCTTTGCTGGAAGAAAGGGTTTCAAAACCAAAAACCAAACTTACAAAAGAAGAAGGTTTGGAAAAATTAGCCTTGCGCTATTTTGAAAGTCATGGTCCTGCGACGTTATTAGATTTCTCGTGGTGGTCCGGTTTTGCTCCAACTAACTGCAAATTGGCAATTAATGCAGTAGAGTTGCAATTGAATTTTATCGAAATAAACGACCAAAAATATTGGTTTGGAAATCAAATTTCTGGTGAAGATAAATTCCGCGAAAGCGTACACTTTCTTCCTGCTTTTGATGAGATTTTAATTTCATATAAAACCAGAGAAGCTTCTATTCTTTTAGAACATCAAGCTAAAGCTTTTACGAATAACGGAATCTTTAAACCGATTATTCTGGAAAACGGAAAAGTGATTGGAACCTGGAAAAGAACCATGAAAAAAGATCACGCCAAAATAGAAACGCAGTTTTTTAATGAAACTGAAGGTCATAAAAAAGCAATTCTTTTTGAAGGCATTAAAGCATTTGAAAACTATCTTGAGACAAAAATTATTATTGAATAAATTGGTTAAAAGATATTGCTCCTATGAAACTCACAATTAGACGATGATTTTTATCTATAAATATTTTGCCCTCGCTGGGGCTTATCAACTCCGTTAGAGTATAATATTTATAGAAAAAAAGTATTCCCATGTCTTTAACCTTTTCGGGGCGATATATTCTAATGCAGAAAAACTATCAAATTTAAATTAACCGCTAATTCTTCGGGTTTCATCAACAAATTCTTTATGCATTTTATTGCTAAATAATTACATTTACAAAAAAAAACAGCGTTATGGTATTAAGTAGATTTTGGTTAACCATTTTTATTTCGTCGATTATCTTCATTATAATCAGTTTGTTTACTGCTAATACTTATACCATTGATTATGTTTTGAACGGAAAAAAAGACGATCCGATCCTAGTTTCAGAAAAATATGCTGAACAGCTTCCTGCTTTTATTAAGGACAGCATTAAGAAAGCGCCGGATCAAACGATGATTATCAATCGTGATACGCTTAATCCCGACACGACTTACGTTTATAAAAATAAAACCGTAAAAATTTACAGCGGTGTTCAAAAATCAGATGGTTTATTACCAACGTGTAAAACTACCTTGATGGATTTGATTTTGCCGCTTATGGCTTATCTGGCTTTTTTCTGTGGATTAATGGAGCTTTTAATCATTTCGGGAGTTTCCGGAAAATTAGCAAAAGCTTTAAGTCCTGTTTTTGTGAAAGTGTTTCCAAGTATTCCAAAGAACCATCCTTCGATTTCGTATATGACGTTAAACTTTGCTGCAAATTTCTTGGGATTAGATTCCGCTGCAACGCCATTTGGTCTTAAAGCCATGGAAAGTTTACAAGAAATAAACCCCGATAAAGACAAAGCCAGCGACGCGCAAATTATGTTTATGTGTCTGCATGCCTCGGGTTTAACTTTAATTGCAACTTCAATTATTGGATATCGCGCCGCTGCAAATGCCAGTAATCCTGCTGATGTTATGCTTCCGTGTATTATTACTTCGTTTATTGGTACGATTGCCGCTTTTTTAATTGTTGGAATCAAACAAAAAATCAACTTCAAAAGCGCCTCGCTTGTTATCGCATTAATGGTATTAATCGCAGCCATTGTTGGTTTGCTGATGTATGTAAACCATTTGGATTTAATTGGAAAAAATTATTTTACAGCTAATCTTTCCGGATTAATCTTAATTGGAATTATTGTCGCTACGCTGATTTTTTCTTTTATACATGAAAAGAAATTTACTGAAGCAAACACGACCGTTTATGATGCATTCGTTGTTGGAGCAAATAACGGAGTTAAAACAGGTGTTACTATTTTTCCTTACGTTTTAGGAATGTTAGTCGCCATTTCTCTATTTAGAAACAGCGGTTTATTTGAAATTATTAGTGACGGAATCGCTTTTGTTTTCTCAAATATGGGTGTCAACAAACAAATTACCGATGCTTTACCGGTTGCAATGCTTAGGCCTTTTAGTTCGGCCGGTTCAAGAGGATTTTTAATCGATTCTATGAATACTTTTGGCGCAGATTCCTTAACGGGAAGATTGAGCAGTATTTTTCAATGTAGTGCCGAAAGTACTTTTTATGTAATTGCAGTTTACTTTGGTTCTGTAAATATAAAAAATACACGTTATGCTTTGGGCACAATGCTTTTGGTTGACGTGATTTGTGTAATTACAGCGATTTTTGTGGCTAGTTGGTTTTTTTAATTTTCCCATTTAAAATGGATAAAATCCGTCGGTATTTGATTTTGTAAACCGGATAAATCCTTCGATATTGATTTTAAACTGGACTGAAGTCCAGCCCTACAATATTGATCGAGCCGATGGCTCTTTTTAGCGGTTATAGAAAAAACATATTTTAATAATGAATTATGTTAAAACACATAATTAAGCAGAACCTCTTTATAAAGTTCCGGAGGAACGAACTATTTTGTAGGACTGGACTTCAGTCCAGTTTAAAATATACGAACCGACGAATTAAATATTTGTAAGAATATTTTGTATTATTGTAACAGATTTAAATTGTTGCAAATAAATATAAAATGTCAAATACATATCATCAAGTTTATATTCAGGTAGTTTTTGCCGTGAAATACAGAGAAGCAGTTATTGAAAAAGAGTGGAGTTCTAAATTATTAAGCGTAATTGGAAATCTAATTAATGAAACAGGCTGTAAAACAATACTTGTAAATGGCGTTGAAGATCATGTTCATTGTCTTTTAGCTTTAAAACCTACAGTTTCAATTTCTGAATTGATGAAAATTGTAAAAGGAAAATCTTCCAAGTATATTAACGACCATAAATTGACAAATTCAAAATTTGAATGGCAAGAAGGTTATGGCGCTTTTTCATACAGTCAATCTCATATAGATGTTGTTTATAAATACATTGCAAATCAGGAAGAACATCATAAAAAGCAAAATTTTAAAGATGAATATTTATCTTTTCTGGACAAATTCAACGTTTCGTTTGATGAAAAATATATTTTTGATAATTTAAAATGATTTAGAATCTACGGCTTATTATCGTTTCGTAAACCGGATTAAAATCCGGTCTTACAATACAGATCGAGCCAATGGCTCTTTTTCTCAAAGATTGTAAAATTCCGAAGGAATGATTTATTTTGTAGAGCTGGACTTCAGTCCAGTTTTCGAAATGAACAGTTTTACGTTGTTAATACAAATTACACCCAAAATCAAAACCATGAAACCACAGCATATTTTCTTTTTATTTCTTTTAATAAGTTGCCAGAAGCAAAAATCTGAATCTAAAATAGCAAATACAATTCATGAAGATAAAACCGAAGTTGTTGCTACAGAAGAAAAATTCTTAAAAACAGATACTATTTCTATTTCTGAAAACGAAGAAACTGCCAATAATAGTTATATTCTGGCGCATCTTTTAGATCAGAAAGCAGATAAAGACAGTATTGTTACTTCTAAATATCGACTTGATTTTTATGAGAATAAAACCAAAACGACATCTTCAAAAATAACGATCAAAGGCTATGAGAAGGGTTCAGAATGGGGAGCTTCATACGGATTAACTTCGGCTACAGCCAAAAATTCTCCTTTTATCCATGTTAGTTTTGGATATCCGGCGTGTGGGTATAATCAAAACAATTATTTATATTATCTAAAAAACAAGGACATTCAACTGGTTTATCAATGGGATTCTATGTCTGATAGCGGTTGGGGAAGTTGGGTTGAGTTTATAAATAAAACGGATAAAGCCGAACCGGAATCTTTTTATTGCAAAACAGTTTCGTACGAACCCGAAGACGATGACGAAAATATGGGAACAGTTTCGTATTCAGATTCGATTGTTTTTCGCTTAAGCGGAAATCGTTGGAAAAAGCAATTACTTTCATCAAAAGACAAATCTTATTTTGAAAAAAAGGTAGCTTTTGATGCTTTTTATAGTCAAAAGTAAAATCTTCAACAGCCTTATTCAAATTCTTTCTTAGGTAAATAATTTCTAACTTTGCCAAAAAATAAGCAATGATAGATTTTATATACCAAGACCCTTATCCTATTTTAAAGGATGATACGCAATATCGCAAAATCACTTCTGATTTCGTAAAAGTAGAGCAGTTTGGAGAACGTGAAATTTTGACCGTTGATCCAAAAGGTTTAGAATTATTGGCTGAAGAAGCTTTGACAGATGTTTCGTTTATGTTGAGAACAACACATTTGCAAAAATTAAAAAATATTCTTGATGATCCTGAAGCTACAGATAACGATCGTTTTGTGGCTTATAATTTATTACAAAATGCTTCGGTCGCTGCCGAAGGTCAGTTGCCAAGCTGCCAGGATACGGGAACTGCGATTGTAATGGCAAAAAAAGGTGAAAACATCTTTACGGGTGTTGATGACGCCGAATGGTTGAGCAAAGGAATTTTTAATACCTACCAAAAACGTAACTTAAGATATTCGCAAATTGTGCCGATTTCGATGTTCGAAGAAAAGAATTCAGGTTCTAATCTTCCGGCGCAAATTGATATTTATGCAAAAAAAGGGGCTTCTTATGAGTTTTTATTCATGGCAAAAGGAGGCGGATCTGCAAACAAAACTTTCTTATATCAACAAACAAAATCATTGTTAAATGAAAAATCTATGGATACTTTCATTCGAACAAAAATTAAAGATCTTGGAACTTCGGCTTGTCCGCCGTATCACTTGGCTTTAGTAATTGGAGGAACTTCTGCGGAAGCGAATTTGAGCGCTGTTAAAAAGGCTTCGGCAGGATATTATGACAACCTTCCTACATCAGGGAATATGTCAGGCCAGGCTTTTCGTGATATTGAATGGGAAAAACGTGTTCAGAAAATCTGTCAGGAAAGTGCAATTGGCGCACAGTTTGGCGGGAAATATTTTACGCACGATGTTCGTGTCATTCGTTTACCTCGTCATGCCGCTTCTTGTCCGGTTGGATTGGGGGTTTCTTGTTCTGCTGATAGAAATATTAAAGGAAAAATCACGAAAGACGGAATTTTCGTGGAGCAATTAGAAGTTAATCCAAAACAATTTTTACCAGAAACAGCGCCACATTTAGAAGCTCCGGTTGAAATTGACCTGAATATGCCAATGGCGGATATTTTGGCAAAATTAACGCAATATCCAATTAAAACACGTTTGAAATTAAACGGAACTGTAATTGTTGCCCGTGATATTGCACACGCAAAAATCATGGAATTATTAGAAGCCGGTCAACCAATGCCGGAATATTTTAAAAATCACCCGGTTTATTACGCAGGACCTGCAAAAACGCCGGAAGGAATGGCTTCAGGAAGTTTTGGACCAACAACTGCCGGACGTATGGACGTTTATGTGGATGAATTTCAGAAACATGGCGGAAGTATGATTATGCTCGCAAAAGGAAACCGTACCAAACAAGTTACGGATGCCTGCAATAAATACGGCGGTTTCTATTTAGGTTCTGTTGGTGGTCCCGCAGCAATTTTAGCACAGGATAATATTCTTAAAGTTGAAGTTGTTGACTTTGAAGAATTAGGAATGGAAGCTGTTCGTAAAATCACCGTTAAAGATTTCCCGGCGTTTATCATTACAGATGATAAAGGAAATGATTTCTTTGAGAACCTTTAGTTTCTAGCCACAAAGACGCTAAGACACAAAGTTATTTATACATAAAAACCGCCTATTGGGCGGTTTTTGTTTGTTGTTAAGCTTTGTCAAAGTTTAAAACTTTGACAAAGCTATTCTTTGCGCTTACTAAAAAAACTTTGTGCCTTTGTGCCTTTGTAGCAAAAAAATCAAGCGCTTAACTCTTCCTTTTCGAAAGCTATAAAATGCGATAATTGTCCTTTTAGATTAAAAACCGGGGTTGCATTAATTTTACATTTATAGATTTGCCCATTTTTTCTGTAGTTTTCTATTGTTTTCTCAAACGGAACCTTCATTTCTATTGCCTCTTTTATCTCTTTTAATACAGCTTTGCACGTTCTGGGACCCTGAAAAATCCTTGGCGTTTTTCCCAGGACTTCATCTTCGCAATATCCTGTCATTTTTCGTATTCCTTTTGAGGCAAAAACGATTTTTAAATTCAAATCGGTAATTACGACTACTTCATCTTTAATTCGTTCTTTAATCTCCAGATTTTTATCATTCCAGGAAAATTGATCTGAAATTTTACTCACTTTTTTCAAGTCAGCAAAAGTAGATTTCAATTCATTTAAATATTCATAATGAAAATCCCATGCCATTATAGGAATTGAGCAAGTACTTGAGCTTTCTTCAGTATTATTCTTTTTCATTTCGAATAATTAATATTAGAAAATCGGTTTTACTCAAAGATAAAATTAAAATTACAAGCAAATTACGGAAATTCCATATTTAAATGGATTCTATTTAATTAAAAAGCAAATTTCAGTTGTACAACAACAGCTTTTTTTTCTTCTGTATTCAGGTTATTCAATGAAATTCCCAGTAACCGTACGGAATCTTTCATTTTTTCCTGATATAATAATTCTTCAACCGTTTCGAGAATCAGACTTTTATCAGATATAAAATAAGGTAAGGTTTTACTACGTGTTTGTTGGGTAAAATCGCTGTATTTGATTTTAAGCGTGACCGTTTTACCAGATATGTTGTGTTTTTTAAGTCGTTTTTCTAATGAAGTTGCAATTTTTTCCAATTGTTCCAACATAAAAATTTCTGAAGATAAATTGACATCAAAAGTATGTTCTGCCGCTACAGACTTGGTAATACGCGATGGTTTTACTTCACTATTATGAATTCCGCGAACAACTTTGTAATAAAATAAACCTGATTTCCCAAAATGCTTTTCCAGAAATTCTTCTGATTTTGTTTTTAAATCTGCACCGGTAAAAATTCCCAATTGGTACATTTTTTCTGTGGTTACTTTTCCAACTCCATAAAACTTTCGGATTGGTAATTCTTCCAGAAAAGGGATTATTTCATCCGGATTTACTGTTTTTTGTCCGTTAGGTTTGTTGATGTCGCTGGCAATTTTTGCTACAAATTTATTGACTGAAATTCCTGCCGATGCTGTTAATCCAACTTCATTTAGAATTCGCAGCCTTATTTCCTGAGCCAATAAACTGGCACTTGGATTTCCTTTTTTATTCTGAGTAACATCAAGATAAGCTTCGTCAAGCGAAAGCGGCTCAACCAGATCGGTGTATTCGTAGAATATTTTATGAATTTTAGAAGATATTTCCTTATAGCGATCAAATCTTGGACGCACAAAAATAATTTCGGGACAATATTTCTTGGCCAAAACACCGCTTATTGCACTTCGAACGCCAAATTTTCTTGCTTCGTAACTCGCCGCAGCGACTACTCCTCTATTCTCTGAACCGCCAACAGCAATAGCTTTTCCGCGTAAAGCAGGATTATCCATTTGCTCTACCGAGGCATAAAAAGCATCCATGTCAATGTGGATAATTTTTCGATATGTAGGCGTTTCAGACATGTTACAAATTTAAATAGGAAAGCATCAAAATGAATTGAAAATTATCATAAAAATTCTTTAGAATGATTTCATTTTTGGCTTTCCTCCAAGGTTTTAAAACCTAATTCGAAAGATTCTTAACTTATTGTTCACAAACAAATGATTTTCTTTATTTTTGTATTTCTACATGAAATAAAATAAAATGCGAACATTTGTTATAGGCGACATACACGGCGGATTACTTGCGCTGGAACAAGTGATGAAAAAAGCCCAAGTTACTACCGAAGACACCCTTATCTTTTTAGGCGATTATGTGGATGGCTGGAGCCAGTCGCCACAAGTAATTGATTATTTGATTGCTTTAAGAAGCAGGCAGAAATGCATTTGCATTAGAGGAAATCACGATGAATTATTATTGGCATGGTTTCAAAAAAAAGATATTGATCAGGATTTATGGTTTAAACATGGCGGTGAAGCCACTGTAAAAGCTTATGAAAAAGAAAGTGAAGAAAAAATCAATGTCCATATTGCTTTTATAGAATCTCTGGCAGATTATTACCACGACGATCAAAACCGCTTGTTTGTTCATGCCGGATTTACGAATATGAATGGCGTTGCTTATGAATATTTTCCGAAATTATTTTATTGGGACAGAACGCTTTGGGAAACAGCACTTTCATTAGATCCAAATTTAAAAACCGACGACGTGGTTTACCCTAAAAGATTTACTTTATACAAAGAAATTTTTATTGGCCACACACCCGTAACCCGAATTAATGAAACAACTCCGATACAAAAAGCCTGCGTTTGGAATGTTGATACCGGAGCAGCGTTCAAAGGTCCTTTGACCATTATGGATGTCGATACAAAGGAGTATTGGCAAAGTGATCCTCTTAACGAATTGTATTCTAACGAAAAAGGTAGGAATTAATGTAATAAATACTATTTTTGCACTTTAAAAAAAATAATAAAATTTAAGTTTATGAAAAAAGTAATTACATTTTTGTTTTTAGTATCATTTGGATTCACTCAGGCTCAAACAGCTTTTAAAGGAAAAGGAGATATTAAAGTTAATGTTGGTGCTAATCTTCAAGATGGTGGTTCAGGAGTTCAGGGTTCTGTGGATTTTGGTTTAGGAGAGAACTTCTCTTTTGGTTTTGTTGCTAACTATTTATTAGGCGTAGATAATTACAATGGTTTCTACCACAACAATCCAACTCCATACACTGATAAAAAACCAGAATTTCAAGATCGTTTTGATGCTAAAGCAAGAATAAATGCAAACTTGAGCAGCGTAATTGGTATTGAGCAACTTGATGTTTATCCAGGTTTAAGTTTAGGTTTACACAATTTTGGTGGTCATGTTGGTGGTCGTTACTTTTTTACTGAAGGATTTGGTGTTTTCACAGAAATTGGATTCCCAATCGCAAAATACGGAAGCAATAATGACGTATTTGATCATTTAAACAATCAGGCAACTTTTAGTTTAGGAGCTTCTTTTAATCTATAAGACATTTTTGCCCCCAAAGACACTAAGTCTCAAAGTTTATAAATATAAAACCGCCTGATTGGGCGGTTTTTTTTATCTAAATGAATTGGTTGTCAAGTTTTGAAGATTGCTAATTGGAATGAGGCTTCAACTCCGCTCAGCCAGACAACAAAAAAGCACCTTTTTAACAGGTTCTCGAAATCGAAAAGGTTTTAAGCTCAAAGGTCTTTAAATTTCCCTTTGCAGCTCTGCGGCTTTCCGATATAAAATTCCTTTAAACAACTTCATAAAAAGCCTCGCAAATAAATACTTGCGAGGCTTTTCACTACTAATTCACTCTATTATTTCTTAACGAATTTCTTAACGATTTTTTTGTCGTCTTTATTTAATTCGATGATATAAATTCCAGTACTTAAATTGCTTACATCAATAGTAGTTCCGGAAAGTTGGCCTAAACTTAATTGTTGGCCTAATGTATTTATAATTTTATAAGAATATCCTTTACTTTCAGAGAATGAAACATTTAGTTCATTTTCAACCGGATTTGGATATAATGCAAAACTTGTAGTCTGGATAGTTTTAACTAATCCAGCGGCGATTTCTTCACTGGCAATTGCTCCCGAAGCCACAATGTTTACAGAATAATCTTCAACTTGTCCATATGAGAAAGTCTCACAAGCTGTTGGAATTGCATTGTATTTCATAGAAACCCTAATTCTTGTAGTTCCAAGCGTTGCAGTTGAAGGAATTGTAATTGTTCCTGTAACCGGAGTTGTACTTGAAGCCGATTTTGTCCAAACTGTTTCACCTGAATCTGAGAAATCTCCATCTTTATTGTAATCAATAAAAACAGCATAACCTTCACTATAAACAGAAGATGTCCATGTTGGCGTGATTGTTATTGTGTAGGCAGTTCCTCTTGTTGCATTTGTAGAAGTAGCAGTAAAATCTTCGTATCCGGTTGTTCCTGTAGAAGTTTTGCTGATTGTCCCGAAAACAACTTTGCCAATTCTTTCGTCTGCAGCGCTGTTTCCTTTAGAAGTACAATACGTTACACCAGCTGCAGTAGTAGTTACACTAACTGTATTACTTGCTGCTGAAATATTTCCTGCAGCATCTTTAGCTTTTACGCTAAAAGTATAAGCTGTTGAGGCTGTTAATCCAGTTACAGTATAAGTTGTAGTTGCAGAAGATCCTTTTAGGGTTGCTCCCTGGTATATATCATATCCTGTTACGGCTACATTATCTGTAGAAGCTGTCCATGATAAATTGGTCGTTGTTCCGGTTGTTCCGGAAGCAGCAAGAGATGTTGGAGCTGATGGCGCAACCGTATCTGATCCTCCTCCTGAATATGCTGCACCAATTCCTACTGCATAAAATGCATTGGTTGTGGCGATAACTTCCGGAGAACCTGCTCCGTATAAATCAACTGCTGATTGAATTCCTGAAGTTCTGGCAATTGCATAAGTTGAGTTTGCGGTTAGGTAAACATCTTCTAAACGGAAAGCAATTTTTGCTGCTTTATCAATTGTGATTCCCGTTACGTTATAAGCATTTCCAAGATCGTTTGTGCCTGTTTTCCCTACTGATAAAATATAAAACCAGTGATTTAATACCCCTGAGTTTGTATGAACTCCACATTGGTCGTTATTGTTTGTTGGTGTACAATTAACGTTTACCCAATACGTTCCGCCGTAAGTATCCGGCTGACCTTCAGAGTTTGGATCGCTCATAGAACGCAGAGCAAGATGCCCGGATCTTCTTTCGATATCTTCTCCTACTAACCACGTCGATTTTGTTGGTGCTGCACGATATTCGATACAAGCTCCCCAAATATCAGAGAAACCTTCGTTCATCGCTCCGGATTCTTTTTGATATGCTAAATTTGCCGTATAGGTACAAACTGCGTGACCAATTTCGTGTCCCGCAACATCCATTGCTGTTAAGATATCAAATCCTCCGGTTCCTGTTCCGTCGCCATATGTCATAACGCTTCCGTTCCAAAATGCATTATTGTTGTCAGGATATCCTGCAGCAACTAAATTATAATGCACATAACTTTTAATTTTTGCTCCTGCATTATCATAGCTGTTTCTGCCATGAACTGCTGACCAATAATCATACGTCATTTCTGCGCCCCAATGTGCATCAAGTGCGCCATTGTCTTTGTTTGTGTTATTATATTCTGCAGCTGTCCAGTTATTATCGGCATCTGTAAAATTAGTTGTTGGGTACGTAGCTGTTTTGGCAGAATTATACGTTTGAACTCCGTTTCCTCTCGTTACATCAGATAAAATATACGAAGATCCGTTTAAACTAGTCTGGATAGTTTGAGTTCCGCTGTAGCGAGTCGCTGCATTTGCAGTCACAAGGGCCATTTGTGAAGCTGCGTTACTATTTTGATTTTTGGCTGTAGCCGAAATTAATCTGCCATGGCTATTTTCGCCAAGATGTTTGATTGTTGCATTATAAAACAATGCTTTTCCGGTTTCGGCATCGATATAAAGATCACCGCGACTTAGCGGTTTTGTGGCATAAATATCAAATTTATAGGCCAATCTTACTTTGTCGCTTTTTCTTTCTACCCCTTGTTCTTCCATTGCTGGCAATAAAACAAGTTCGCCTTTTGGTTTTTCGTAACCCATTACAGCAGCATCTGCAGGATTTTCCCAAAGATAATGTTGTGCTCCTGTAACGGCAATTGCTCTGTCTAACGCAGCCTGACTAGACAATTTAGGAGTCGTTTTTACATTTTCAAGAGCGTAATACTCGCCATTCATCGAAACTAGTTTTCCTTCTTTTGAATGTAAGGTGTAATTGGCAAATTCAACTTTAACGCCTTGTTGATACAACTGAAATTTTTCGTGTGTGAAACCTTCCTTATCAGTTTCCGTTCTGACTTTTGAAAAAGATTGGGTGTCTTTTAATCCAAGTTGTTCTTTAAACACTGTTTGCGGATCCGAACCTTTGTAGGTTGACTTTTCACTAAAAGTGATTAAGCTTGGCTGACCATTTTCAGAAACGTCTTTTTTACTTACCCTTTTGTCTGTGTTTTGGGCAAATCCTGACAATGAAAATGTAAGAACGACAGCGGTTGTGGCCATAATTTTTGGTAATTTTCTTTCCATAATAAATGTGGTATTTTGGTTTGGTTAATGGATTACAAATAAAATATTTAATGTAAGTAAAATACTCTATTTTGTGATAAAAGTATTTTATTTCTGTTACATTATCGTTTAAATTTGCCTTTAATCGATAAAATGCAACATTTTTTACTTTAAATTTACTTTTATTTAACAAACTGTGAGAATTTCACAAATAGATGGTCGAAAAATTAATTATATGATTGATTTGCATCATTTTACAAGCAATTACGGAGTTTAAGCCTACTTTTATGATAGATTTATAAAACTATGGAATTCTTAAAATATTCCTACAAAAAAAGGCCAGCCTTTTAACGGCCAGCCTTCATGTATTTTTAGAAGAAAAAAAATCAGTTATCTAAGATCCATTTCCGGAATTTCTCCTTCAATAATCAAATCTGCTTCTGTCGAAGCAATAATATGTTCAACAGAAATACCTGGCGCACGTTCTAAGAGCTTAAATCCCTTTTGGGTTACTTCGAGAACTGCCAGTTCTGTTACAACCTTTTTAACGCATCCTACGCCAGTTAATGGCAAAGTGCATTTTTTTAGAATTTTAGACTCGCCTGCTTTGTTTACGTGCATCATCGCAACGATTATATTTTCGGCGGAAGCCACCAAATCCATTGCGCCTCCCATTCCTTTGACCATTTTGCCGGGTATTTTCCAATTGGCGATATCGCCATTTTCTGAAACTTCCATCGCACCCAAAATCGTTAAATCAACTTTTTGACTGCGAATCATTCCGAAACTAAAAGCAGAATCAAAAAAACTCGCCCCCGGAAGCGTTGTAATGGTTTGTTTTCCCGCATTTATGATATCAGCATCTTCTTCTCCTGCAAAAGGAAAAGGTCCCATACCCAAAATGCCGTTTTCACTTTGAAACTCAACTGCAATATCTTCCCTGACATAATTCGCTACTAAAGTCGGAATCCCGATTCCCAGATTAACGAAATACCTGTCTTTTACTTCTTTTGCAATTCGCTTTGCTATATCTTCTTTTGTTAACATTTTTCTGAATGTGTCAAATTTTTAATGTGCCAATTAGTCAATTTGATAATTAGATAATACTTCACTTTATAAATGCAATCATCTAATGTATCTCTTTATATAATCTATAATAATTATCTAAAAATCAATATTATTTAAGTTGTCAAATTATTTAAACGCAACAATTTTGCATTATCTAATTGACAAATTATCTCATTATCTAATTCCTCTGTCTTACCGTTCGCTGCTCAATTCTCTTTTCAAATTTTTCTCCCTGAAAGATACGCTGTACCATAATTCCTGGAATATGAATCTGATTTGGATCTAACGTCCCAACGGGAACCAATTCTTCCACTTCGGCAATTGTGATCTTTCCGGCACCGGCCATGCATGCATTGAAGTTTCTGGCAGTTCCTTTGAAGATAAGATTTCCGGCTTCATCACCTTTCCACGCTTTTACAATTGCAAATTCAGCTTTGAAAGCTTGTTCCATAATATGCATTTTTCCGTTGAATTCACGAACTTCTTTTCCTTCGGCAACTTCAGTTCCGTAACCTGCAGGCGTAAAGAAAGCTGGAATTCCGGCTTGGGCTGCACGACAGCGTTCGGCAAGAGTTCCTTGCGGTGTCAATTCAACTTCAAGTTCTCCCGAAAGCATCTGGCGCTCGAACTCAGCGTTTTCACCAACATATGACGAAATCATTTTTTTGACTTGTTTTTTCTGCAAAAGCAATCCCAATCCAAAATCATCAACTCCAGCATTATTCGAAATACACGTTAAATCTGAGATTGAAGTGTTTACCAATGCTGCAATCGTATTTTCAGGAATTCCACATAAGCCAAAACCGCCAAACATAATCGTCATTCCGCTTTCGATTCCTTTTATAGCATCCTGAACGTTATTTACTTTTTTTGTAATCATAACAAACTGTCTTTATTACTGTATATTTTTGATAAAAATAAGATTTTTAGATTGAATTATATCGATTTCGTAATACTTTTATTTTAACAGCTTTAATTACCTTCCCAATATTCATTAACTTAAATATATCTTGTAGAGATTAAATATCGGTAGAAATATATTGCCCGTAATATTTTGTCCCGTAGGGCAATGTCATTAAGTCAAGAGAAAATCAATAATGTTATGGCGAATAAATTTCTCGCAAAGGCGCAAAGGCGCAAAGTTTTGGTCAATTTCGACGAAGGAGAAATCTTCGCGAGTAACTCCGCAACGTGAATCCAATCCTTGTCGAGCTTCTCGCGAAGATTTCTCCTTCGTCGAAATGACAATATTGTGTTTAAACTTTGCATCTTAACGCCTTTGCGAGATTTTTTTATTTTTTAAAAAGCTAACTTAATGACATTGCCCTACGGAGATTTAGACGCTAATCGCATATTTGCTACCAACATTTAACTCCTAACGGATTATAAAATCATGTTTTCTTCGCTTTCAATCAATATTACTCCAAAAAAAATCCTTTTGTATTCTTCCGAAATTCAGAAGTTTACAAAAGGATATTTTATATTATAAAGGGAACTAGATTACAATTCGAATTCGTCTGTATTTTGTTCTGTTTGCGTGGTGTCTTTTACAACTGCCGGTCTTGAGTAGCAATCTACTTTTATCGAAAGATTTGCCGGACGCTCAAATTCTGATTTAGAGATCTGAAGTCCTTCGTCAGCATAACAAAGTTTCATAAAATAACCCCAAATTGGTAATGCTGCGGTAGCTCCTTGTCCGTAAGTTAAACTTTTGAAACGTGCTGAACGGTCTTCACAACCCACCCAAACTCCTGTTACTAAGTTAGGAACCATTCCCATGAACCAACCATCTGATTGGTTTTGAGTTGTTCCTGTTTTACCTGCAATTGGGTTTGTAAACATATACGGATATCCTGTCCAGCGATTATCTCCGTTTCCTCCGCCTTGCGTACGTAAACGTGCACCAGAACCAGTTTCAGTTACACCTTCTAATAATTTGATTACTGCAAAAGCAATATCCTTATTTAAAACGTCGTGCGATTCCGGAATTGGCTCGTAAATAACCTCTCCGCTTTTATTTTCGATACGGCTTAAAAACTGTGGTTTTACATACACTCCCTGATTGGCAAATGTGCTGTAAGCAGCAACCATATCTTCAACCGTGATATCTACGGCTCCAAGAGCGATAGAAGGCTGCGCCGGAATTTCGGTTTTGACACCTAATTTATGCGTTAATTCTACAACGGCTTCCGGACCAACGCGATCTATTAATTTTGCAGAAACCGTATTGATTGAATTCGCCAAACCTTGTTTCAAAGTCACCATTCCGCGGTATCTGTTATCCGAGTTTCTTGGTTCCCAGTCTTCGGTTACATTATGACGTCCTTTATGGATCATAAACGGTCCGTCAAGAATAGAATCGCAAGGAGACATATTTAATTGCTCAATTGCTGTTGCATAAACAAATGGTTTGAATGTCGAACCTACTTGTCTTGCACCCTGACCAACGTGATCGTATTGAAAATATTTGTAATTGATTCCACCAACCCATGCTTTGATGTTTCCGGTTTGAGGTTCCATTGCCATTAAACCAGATTGCAAAAAGTGCTTGAAATAACGAATAGAATCCAGCGGAGTCATTGTTGTATCGCGCTCCCCTTTCCAGGTAAATATGCGCATTTTTGTTTTTATTTTGAATGAAGCAATGATATCATCTTCGCTTTTATCTGATTCTTTCATAACAGCCCAACGCGTAGAATTTTTCATGGCCTGCATCATAAGCTTATCTGTTTCTGCCTGAGTGATATTTACGAAAGGTGCATTTTTATTGTTTTTCTGTTCGATGAAAAATTGTTGTTGCAAATTTTTCATGTGCTCAGAAACAGCTTCTTCGGCATGCAATTGCATTCTTGAATCGATCGTAGTATAAATTTTCAGACCATCTTTGTAGATATCATAATCTGATCCGTCTGGTTTTTTGTTTTCAGAAACCCATTTTTTCATGTAATCACGAAGGTATTCTCTGAAATAAGTAGCGGTTCCTTCGCGGTGACTTTCTAATTTAAAGTGCAAAGCGATTGGTAATGCCTGTAATTTCAGTTTCTCTCCTTCTGTAATCATTTTGGCTTTTTCCATTTGCGAAAGCACCACATTACGACGATTTTTTACGCCTTCCGGATTACGAACCGGATTGTATAATCCTGAGTTCTTGAACATTCCAACTAAAATAGCCGATTCGTCCATGGTTAAATCTTTTGGATCTTTTGAGAAATACGTTTGTGCGGCAGAACTCACTCCAACTGAATAATTTCCGAAATCATACACGTTGCAATACATCGCCAGAATTTCGTTTTTGGTATATTGTCTTTCCAGACGAATGGCGATAATCCATTCTTTTATTTTTTGTACAATCCTGAACGGAAGAAATTTAGATCCTTCTCCGTGGAATAATTGCTTGGCTAATTGTTGTGTTAATGTACTCGCTCCACCATTTGTTCCAAGAGTAAAAACAGCTCTTAAAGTTCCGCGTCCGTCAATTCCTGAATGTTCGTAAAAACGGGCATCTTCGGTGGCAACCAAAGCTTCGACTAAACTTTTTGGCAAGTCTGAGTATTTAAGCTGAGATCTGTTGGTTTTGAAATATTTTCCAATCACTACTCCGTCAGACGAAATAATTTCTGTGGCCAGGTTTGAATCCGGGTTTTCTAAGTCTTCAAAAGAAGGCATCGAACCAAATAATCCCCATGATGCAAATAAAAAGAAAGCTAAAATACCTAGTAAAGTGTAGGCAAAAATTCTCCAGAATTTCTTTTTGTAGTAATTAATATCTTTAACGCTATTTGTTTGATTGTTTTTTTTAGCAGCCATAACTATTTTTCTAATCTTTTTGTTCTATTCTAAAACCAACGTCTGTAATACCTTCTAAAGCCTGAACACCCGGGATTTTCCCTGATTCTCTAACTGCTTGTTTGATGTGCACTTTGTATTTTCCTCTAAACTTTACATTTTCCTTATAAAAAAGTTTACTCTCTTTTATATCGGTAAAACCGTTTCCTAATAAGGTTCCGTCCGGATTTGCCATTTGATATTGCAACGTATCCACTTTTGTGAAACCGCTTGGCGCTTCGATAGCAACAATTAAATACAAATTATTGAAAGGGTAATTGTTGTTATCTCTCAAATTTACAAATAAATTGTATCGTTTCGTAGAATCTAAAACTGGCAAATTGAAGGTTACGACGCTGTCTTTATGCCAGGCACTTCCAACAGATTTGTACTCATCAAATACTCTTTTTTTATCACAAGAAAAAAGAAGTATTGCTGCCAAAAGAAGAATCCCGCTATTTTTTATTCTCATTTTTAGTAATAATTATAGGTTTTCTTGGCTCAGCCGGTTTGTTCTCATTCGAATTATTAGGTTTGTTCGATTGATTTTGCTTGTTGTTATTCGGCTTGTTCTGTTTATTCGGATTTCCTCCTGCAGGCTTGTTTTGATTCTGATTTTGATTTTGATTTGCCTGAGGTTTATTTGGAGTTGCCACAATCGCTGCTTCTGCATTTGGTTTGCGTTTGCGATTTGGTTTTTTCTTTCTTTTTGGCTGGTCAAAACGGGTTAAACTTTCCTGACCCATTGCATTATTAAAATCTTTTTCAGGTTCTGAAGTAATTTCAATAGCAAAATCTTCCAGCGAAGAAACTTTGTTTTTCTGTTTGTTTTCGGCAATAATTTCTTTTACCTGATCAATTTTCAAAACATGCCAGTTTGCAAAATTATTCGTGTAAGCAAACCACATCAATCCCTTGAAAATATCTTGTTTCTGGCAAATTGCATCTCCTTTTTCGGTCACTAATTTAGTGTCATAATCCGGAAAATCTTTCAATGCATCCATATAAGTATCAAGCTCATAATTTAAGCAGCACTTTAATTTTCCGCATTGTCCGGCTAATTTTTGAGGATTTAGCGAAAGCTGTTGGTAACGCGCAGCAGAAGTATTGACACTTCTAAAGTCTGTTAACCAGGTTGAACAGCAAAGTTCACGTCCGCAAGAACCAATTCCGCCCAGACGAGCTGCTTCCTGACGGAAACCAACTTGTTTCATCTCCACTCTTGTACTGAATTCTTTTGCAAAATCTTTAATCAAAAGTCTAAAATCAACCCTGTCATTTGCCGTGTAGTAAAAAGTCGCTTTTGATCCGTCTCCCTGAAATTCAATATCAGAGATTTTCATCTCAAGCTTATGCTGAATCGCTAATTCTCGTGCACGAACTTTCATTGGTTCTTCGCGATCACGCGCTACAGACCAAATATCGATGTCTTTTTGAGAAGCTTTTCTATAAATTTTTGGCACTTCGTTACTTTCGTGATTTACCCCTTTTTTCTTCATTTGAATTTTAACCAATTCTCCTGTCAAAGTAACGATTCCAATATCATGTCCCGGTGATGCAACAGTTGCTACAATATCACCAATACTTAACGTTAATTTTTCTGAATTTCTAAAAAATTCCTTGCGTCCGTTTTTAAAACGAACCTCAACACAATCAAAAATTGCTTCTCCATTTGAAGGGCTCATGTTCGCCAGCCAGTCAAAAACCGTCAATTTATTGCAGCTATCGGTGCCGCAAGTCCCATTATTTTTACAACCCTTTGGTGCGCCACCATCTGAGGTTGAACAACTTGTACATGCCATAATTATATATGTAGTGTTGCAAAATAGCAACTTAAGTTCATAAACGTTTGATCGGTAAAGATAGTATTTTTTTTAGTTTGCTTTTTATTGATTAAAACTAAAGCAATGTTAAACTCAAAAACCTTCGAAATTAACTTATTCTGTCAGTTTTTTACCTCTTATAGACCAAGTTATTTTCTTAAATAAATAAGTTTTGCAGTCTGAAAAAATCTTAAAATAAATCATTTCAAAGAATTATGAATTAAGATTTATACTTCCAAATAAAAAACTTCTTATAAAATTCAACAGCCCAGAAATAGCGGTTGAATAACAATCATACAAAACATTAATGCTAATTAAATTTGTCATGCAAAAAATTACTTTTAAAAAATTTAATGGTCTTAAGGCATCATTTTTATTCTTTCTTTTTTTAACAGCTTTTCACGTAAATGCACAATTTATTTCTGAAACTAATCCTATTGTTACAAAGGGAGTTGCGATATGTAAAGGAGACAGTGGTGTTCTAAAAATAACAGATAATTCTAAGCAAGAAGTTACAACATTTGTTGGACATTGGAACAGTGAAACAGATCCCACAGCAATTACAGTAAGCGCTTCACTGAAAAACTCACCTGTTTGCAGTTTTTATCATTTACTTGTTCTCAGAAATTACACTGCGACTACTTTTACAGTCAGTGTTTCTGGTACATATACGTTTAAAATGAGTGATACGGAGGAATATGATGGGGCAGCCTATATTTATTCAGGCAATTTTACCCCCGGTAAGTGTGACGGAGGAGGAACGTGGATAATAGGAGATGATGATTATGATGGATCACTTAAAGAACCCCGAATGTCAGCCCATTTTGATGCAGGCGTTACTTACACATTAATCTCAACCCTTTGGGCACCTAATGGCGGAACTTATGTTGGCGATTACACCTGGTCTGTCACATCTCCTCCCGGAAGCAATTTTATTTTAAACACTTTAAATTACTGGTACGCATCAAGTACAGGTGGCGCACCAATTGGCTGGGGCCCCACTTTTAACCCAGTTGGCGTAAAAGGTTCCGGATTATTAAATACAAATACTGTTGGCACGACTACTTATTACGTAACAAGCGGTCAAAATACTACTGAAAGAATTCCTGTTGATTTTGTTATTATCGACAAGGCAACTGTTGAAAGCATTGCAAAAAACCCAATGTTATCTCTTAATACCCCTATAAATTTGGATATCTATGAAACCAAAGGAATAAAGAAAATTGTTAGTGCAAGTGGTTTACCTGCCGGAGTTACAGCAAAATATGCATCTGATTTAATTACGATTAGTGGTAAGACAAATATATTAGGGGTTTATGATTACACTATCGCATTGACTGGAAATTGTGGAAACGTAACAGCAACAGGAAAAATAACGGTTCGTCCAAAAGATGAAAGTTTAATGACAAACGGAGTTACTATTTGTAAAGGGGCACGAGCTGAGCCATTAACGGCTAACATCCCTTCTGCAATTTCGGTAACGACATTTACGGGGCATTGGAATTCAGCGACAGATCCCTCTACTACTTCAATTATGCAAGGAATGGATAATTCAACAACCTGTATGTTTATACAAGGTAATGCCGGGAATTATACAGCAACCAAATTTACAGTCACGAAAACTGGTGTTTACAGTTTAAAAATGACAGAAAATGATCTATATGATGGTGCTGCCTATATTTACAGCGGAAATTTTACTCCGGGAAATTGTGCAGGCGGAGGGACCTGGATAATAGGCGATGATGACGATGGTGAATTTTACATGGCAAAAGAACCTCGCTTAACTGCAACCCTTCAAGCCGGTGTAGAATATACACTTGTATCGACTATTATCAGACCAAATAAAGCACAATTTTATATTGGTGATTATACCTGGACAATTTTATTGCCAACCGGAGGTGAATTTTTATTAACTCCTTTAACTTATTGGTTTACAACTCCAACTGGCGGTAATTCAATTGGATGGGGACCAACTTTTAATCCTGTTAATGTAGAGGGTTCAGGATTAGAAAACACAAGAACTGCAGGTACTTACACTTACTATGTTCAGCTTGGTGCAGACGAATCAACGCGAGTACCTGTTGATTTTGTAATTACAGAAAACAGTTCTGCAGGAATTGCTTCATCTAAACCTACGATTAATGTTAATACTGTTTTACCAAATATTACACATACTACTTCTGCAGCAACTGGTATAGGAAGCGCAATTGGACTTCCTGCGGGAATAACCGCAACGTGGGCTTCGAATATTATTACAATTAGCGGAACCCCAACAGTTGTAGGAACTTATAATTACAGTATTCCTTTAATAAGCAATTGCGGAAATAGTACTGCAACAGGAACTATAATAGTTACTTCAAAACCTGCAAAAATAACTACTCCTATAACTATCTGCTCCGGACAAACTTATCTTTGGACAGTAAACGGCCAGGTATATAGTGCAGCTGGGACTTATACTAAAATTGGAACTGATTCTACCGCTGATCAGGAATTGGTCTTGACCGTAACTCCCAAACCTGCAAAAATAAGTACACCAATTACAATATGTTCCGGTGAAACTTATATCTGGACCGAAAATAACCAAGTATATAATGCGTCTGGAATTTACTCTAAAACCAATACTGGCTGTATTGCAGACCAGGAATTGGTCTTGACCGTAACTCCCAAACCTGCAAAAATAAGTACGCCAATTACAATTTGTTCCGGTGAAACTTACACCTGGAGCGAAAATAATCAGGGTTATAATACAGCGGGAACTTATACGAAAACCAATACAGGTTGTATTGCCGATCAGGAATTGGTCTTGACCGTAACTCCGAAACCTGCAAAAATAAGTACACCAATTACAATATGTTCCGGTGCAACTTACACCTGGAGCGAAAATAATCAGGGTTATAATACAGCGGGAACTTATACGAAAACCAATACAGGTTGTATTGCCGATCAGGAATTGGTCTTGACCGTAACTCCGAAACCTGCAAAAATAAGTACACCAATTACAATATGTTCCGGTGAAACTTATATCTGGACCGAAAATAACCAAATATATAGTACTTCTGGAACTTATACGAAAACCAATACAGGCTGTATCGCAGATCAGGAATTGGTTTTGACCGTAACTCCGAAACCTGCAAAAATAAGTACGCCCATTACAATATGTTCCGGTGAAACTTATACCTGGACCGAAAATAATCAGGTCTATAATACGGCGGGAACTTATACGAAAACCAACACAGGCTGTATCGCAGATCAGGAATTGGTCTTGACCGTAACTCCGAAACCTGCAAAAATAAGTACACCAATTACAATTTGTTCCGGTGAAACTTATACCTGGAACGAAAACAATCAGATCTATAATACGGCGGGAACTTATACGAAAACCAATACTGGTTGTATTGCAGATCAGGAATTGGTTTTGACCGTAACTCCAAAACCTGAAAATATCATAACGACTCAAAACATTTGCGAAGGAGAAACTTACACCTGGAGCGAAAACAACCAGGCTTATAATACGGCGGGAACCTATACGAAAACCAACACAGGCTGTATCGCAGATCAGGAATTGGTCTTGACCGTAACTCCCAAACCTGCAAAAATAAGTACACCAATTACAATATGTTCCGGTGAAACTTATATCTGGAGCGAAAATAATCAGGTCTATAATACGGCGGGAACTTATACGAAAACGAATACTGGCTGTATTGCAGATCACGAATTGGTCCTGACCGTAACTCCAAAACCGGAAAAAATAAGTACACCAATTACAATATGTTCCGGTGAAACTTACACCTGGAATGGCCAAATATATAGTGCTTCTGGAACTTATACGAAAACGAATACTGGCTGTATCGCAGATCAGGAATTGGTCTTGACCGTAACTCCGAAACCTGCAAAAATAAGTACACCAATTACAATATGTTCCGGTGAAACTTATATCTGGGCCGAAAATAACCAAATATATAGTACTTCTGGAACTTATACGAAAACCAATACAGGCTGTATCGCAGATCAGGAATTGGTTTTGACCGTAACTCCGAAACCTGCAAAAATAAGTACGCCCATTACAATATGTTCCGGTGAAACTTATACCTGGACCGAAAATAATCAGGTCTATAATACGGCGGGAACTTATACGAAAACTAATACTGGCTGTATTGCCGATCAGGAATTGGTCTTGACCGTAACTCCAAAACCTGAAAATATCATAACGACTCAAAACATTTGCGAAGGAGAAACTTATACCTGGACCGAAAATAATCAGGTCTATAATACGGCGGGAACTTATACTAAAACTAATACTGGCTGTATCGCAGATCAGGAATTGGTCTTGACCGTAACTCCGAAACCTGCAAAAATAAGTACGTCCATTACAATATGTTCCGGTGAAACTTATATCTGGACCGAAAATAATCAGGTCTATAATACGGCGGGAACGTATACTAAAACCAATACAGGCTGTATTGCAGATCAGGAATTGGTATTAACCGTAACTCCAAAACCGGAAAAAATAAGTACTCCAATAACAATTTGTTCCGGAGCAACTTACACCTGGAGCGAAAATAATCAAGTATATAATACTTCCGGAACATATATTAAAACCAATACAGGCTGTATTGCAGATCAGGAATTGGTTTTGACCGTAACTCCGAAACCTGCAAAAATAAGTACGCCAATTACAATTTGTTCCGGAGCAACTTACACCTGGAGCGAAAATAATCAAGTATATAATACTTCCGGAACGTATATTAAAACCAATACCGGCTGTATTGCAGATCAGGAATTGGTGTTAACCGTAACTCCGAAACCTGCAAAAATAAGTACGCCAATTAAAATATGTTCCGGTGAAACTTATACCTGGACCGAAAATAATCAGGTCTATAATACGGCGGGAACTTATACGAAAACCAATACCGGCTGTATTGCAGATCAGGAATTGGTGTTAACCGTAACTCCGAAACCTGCAAAAATAAGTACACCAATTACAATATGTTCCGGTGAAACTTATATCTGGGCCGAAAATAATCAGGTCTATAATACGGCGGGAACTTATACTAAAACCAATACAGGCTGTATTGCAGATCAGGAATTGGTGTTAACCGTAACTCCGAAACCTGCAAAAATAAGTACACCAATTACAATATGTTCCGGTGAAACTTACACCTGGAATGGCCAAATATATAGTGCTTCTGGAACTTATACTAAAACCAATACTGGCTGTATCGCAGATCAGGAATTGGTTTTGACCGTAACTCCGAAACCTGCAAAAATAAGTAAGCCAATTACAATATGTTCCGGTGAAACTTATACCTGGACCGAAAATAATCAGGTCTATAATACGGCGGGAACTTATACGAAAACTAATACTGGCTGTATTGCAGATCAGGAATTGGTCTTGACCGTAACTCCAAAACCTGAAAATATCACAACGACTCAAAACATTTGCGAAGGAGAAACTTACACTTGGAGTGAAAACAACCAAATATATAGTGTTTCTGGAACTTATACGAAAACCAATACAAGCTGTATTGCAGATCAGGAATTGGTCTTGACCGTAACTCCGAAACCTGCAAAAATAAGTACACCAATTACAATATGTTCCGGTGAAACTTATATCTGGACCGAAAACAATCAGGTATATAATACTTCAGGAACGTATACGAAAACCAATACAGGCTGTATTGCAGATCAGGAATTGGTTTTGACCGTAACTCCGAAACCTGCTGATACCATAACAATTCAAAACATTTGCGAAGGAGAAACTTATAAATGGGCAGCAAACGGAATTGAATATTCAACTTCTCAATTCAATTTGAAAATTGAAAAAGATCGATGTACCGCTGATCAGGTTTTGAATTTAACTGTTGGTGCAAAACCAGTTGATATTGTAACACCTAAAAACATTTGTGCGGGAGACAGTTTTACCTGGGATGTAACTGGTATTACTTATACCCAGGCAGGAACATATACTAAAACCAACGACGGCTGCACCGCTGATCAGGTATTGAACCTCGTTATATCTTTAGAATTAAATGCTTCACTTGTTCCAAATAGCCTGTTTTCAGAATCATGTTTTGGAAATAAGGATGGTTCTTTCATTATAGAAATTAGTGGAGGAACGCAACCATACCGTGTAAATCTGGACAATAGCACAGGAAAATATGAAGAAATCACTGGAACTGAATATCAATTTTCAAATCTTTCAGGTGGGTTATATACCGTTAATATTTTAGATGCTTTGGGTTGTAGTACCAACTTTGATGTAGATATGCCAAATCCTATTGCTATTAATCCTATTGCGAAAGTAAATAATGAATGCATTGATAATTTACCTTCAAATTCAGTTACAATAACTGTTAATCCAGATATTATGAATCTTGCCGATATAAAATATACTCTTGATGAAAATCCTAATGAGTATCAGTCAAGTACTATTTTTACAAATCTAACTGCTGGAAACCATACGATTACTGCAAGAAATATAAATGGCTGCGAACAAACCACATCTGAATTTACTATTGAAGATTTTGAACCTTTAGCATTAACAGTAAACGATGGAGATTTAAATGAAATTGTCACTACAGCAACTGGTGGCGCTGGAAATTATCAATATACGCTTGAAAATGAATATTATGGCACGGTTAATAAATTTATTATTAATAAATCCGGAACATATACAGTTACCGTTGTCGATAAAAATGGATGCACCGCTACAGTTTCAAAATATTTTGAATTTATAGATGTCTGTATTCCTAATTATTTTACTCCAAATGGCGACGGAATTAATGATGAATGGGGGCCAGATTGCGCCACAACTTACAAAAACTTAACATTTACCATTTTTGACAGATACGGTCGAAATATTGCAGCGTATAAATCAGGTCAAAAATGGGACGGAAAATACAATGGTACTGAATTAACATCCGGAGATTATTGGTATGTATTAAAATTAAATGACCCTAAAGATGACAGAGAGTTTGTTGGACATTTTACACTTTACAGATAACATGTCAAAAAACAATTATGCCATCTAAAACTTATATACAATGAAAAAAATAATCCTATCATTTTTACTTCTGGCTATTACAGAATGCTATAGTCAAGAATTAAACTTACCTGTATTTACGCAATATTTAGCAGATAATCCATTTGTTATAGCCCCAACTTATGCAGGAATTGGGGATAACTTACGAATAAGAGCAAACGGATTAACCCAATGGGTTGGAATAAAAGATGCACCAGACAATCAGTCTTTATATGCTGATATGAGAATTCTGGATCGTTCCGGAATTGGAATTTCCCTATACAATGATAAAAATGGAAATACAACCCAAACCGGAGTAAAAGTCTCTTTTGCGCACCATCTAACTTTGGATTATTATACCAAACAATATTTATCGTTTGGAATTTCTTATAACATTAATAATTTTAAAATTAATATTAATGAGTTTAATTCCGGAACTTCAACACCTTCAATATTAGACCCAGCCGTTACAAATAATAGATCGGTTTCTAATAATAATTTTGATGTTGGTGCTTTATATCGAAATAAAGGATTTTATTTAAGCCTTAATGTTGGCAATATTTTAGATAAGAATACTGAGAAGTTTTATAAAACTGAACCAGAATTACTTCGCAATTACCAAATATATACGGGTTACGTTTTTAAAGGAAATTCAAAAAGCAGAGTTGAGTTTGAACCATCTGTATTTTATCAGCAATTTGAAAGTGATAATCGTTCAAGTACTGATTTAAATTTTAAATACCGACAATACAATCGTTTTGATGATTATTTCTGGGTTGGTGTTTCGTATCGTTTTTTAAACGATCAGTTTTTTCAGCCTTTAGTGGTTGGACCAATGGCAGGTTTTAAAAAGTATAATTTTTACTTTGGATATTCCTATCAGGCATCGTTAAACCAAATTGGAGCTTATAATTCAGGAACACATGTTGTAACGATCGGTCTTGATTTCTTTAATGGAATCAGCAATTGTCCTTGTACACAAAGCCCAACTCGAGATTAAGAGCAGATTTCTACGTTTCTTTTACGTTAATAATTTTTACCGGACATGCTTTTGCAGCCAGTTCGCAACTTTCGACAATAGTATGATTTGGGGATTTTAACGTAAAAAATCCTTTTGCATCTTTCGAATGAATCAATACTGATTTACCATCTTTTTTAGACATTTGAAAATGCACCGGATCCATCTCAACACAATAATTACAGCCTATACATTTGTCTCTTTGTAAAGTAACAATAACCATTATGCCTCGACAATTTTATATAGTTTATCAGACATTCTTATTCTGAATGGTACTTTTAAAGTACAATCGTCGCCTTTTGTAGCTTTTTCAGAAATTAAATCATTTACGAACATTTCGTCAATTATCATTTCCTGAGCTCCCGTACTTGGTCCTGTTATCAGGATTTTATCTCCGATTTTTATATCGTAAGCTTCTATTTTGAATTGTCCAACTTCTGCTTTTGAGAAATAGTGTGTTCCTTTTCCAACATAAACCTTTTTTTGCGTTGCAGCAGATCCCGGAATAGCACTCCATTCTCCTAACTCCTGACCCAAATAATAGCCAGACCAAAATCCACGATTGTAAACCGTATTCAAAGCTTCCATCCAAATAGTGATTTTTTCTTTAGAAAACGTTTTATCGTAATAAGAATCAATTGCTTCGCGGTATGTTTTTATAACCGTTGCCACATATTCAGGCGCACGTCCACGGCCTTCAATTTTTAAAACCTGAATTCCGGAATCAATTACCTGATCTAAGAAATCTAATGTACACAAATCTTTAGGTGACATTAGGTATTCGTTGTCGACTTCGATTTCAAAACCTGTTTCCTGATCGATAACGGTATATTTTTTACGGCAATTTTGTTTGCATGCGCCACGATTTGCAGATGAATTATGCGAATGCAGACTTAAATAACACTTTCCTGAAACCGCCATACACAAAGCACCGTGACCAAAAATTTCGATTTCGACTAGATTCCCGTTTGGACCTTTTATCTGCTCTTTTTCTATTTGATTCGTGATGTTTTTTACCTGACGCAAACTCAATTCGCGGCTTAAAACCATAGTATCAGCAAATAAACTGTAGAATTTTATGGTTTCAATATTCGTTACATTCAATTGAGTTGAGATATGAACTTCTATAGAAATGCTTCTTGCCATTGCAATTACAGCTTGGTCTGATGCAATTACAGCGGTAATATTGGCTTCTTTGGCTTTGTTCAGCAATGTTTTTACTACCGATAAATCGTGATCGTAAATAATCGTGTTCAATGTCAAGTAGCTTCGCACGTTTTTAGCTTCACAGCGATTGGCTATTTCCTGCAAATCATCCATCGTAAAATTCACCGTTGAACGCGCACGCATGTTGAGTTGTTCTACACCAAAATAGATAGAATCAGCGCCATTATCCAGCGCAGCCTGAAGCGACTCAAAGCTCCCGGCGGGAGCCATAAGTTCAATTTTGTTATTTGTTTTCATTATAATTGTATTTTCTCCAACAGAAAGCGTTAGTTATTTTGTTTTGCTATTATATTGTCTCAATTATATCGTGTCCAATGGTTGAAACCATTGGCTATGCCTAAAACATTGTGTTTCCAATCATTGCAATTATAGCCCAAGGCTTCAACCTTGGGTACGGATTATGTAAAATTTTAGATTCTCTCCAACGGCTGAAATCATTGGATACAACGTTGAGGATTTTAATTCTCTCCAACAGTGAAACCGATGGCTAAGTTTGTGGTATTGTGGATATATTCGATTTTCATAACCCGAGGTTTCAAACTTGGGAGTATTGGTGAATATCTTTTTGTCTCCAATGGTTGAAACCATGGCTATGCTTAAAAACATTATGTTTTCAATCATTGCAATTATAGCCCAAGGTTTCAACCTTGGGTACGGATTATGTAAAATTTTAGATTCTCTCCAACGGCTGAAATCATTGGATATACAACGTTGAATATTTTGGATTGTCCCAATGGTTGAAACCATTGGCTATGCTTAAAAACATTGTGTTTTCAATCATTGCAATTATAGCTCAAGGTTTCAACCTTGGGTAAGCATTAGATTATCCAACGGTTGAAATCATTGGATATTCAACGTTGAATTGTCTACAACGGTTGAAAGCGTTGGCGATGTTTGTGGTATTTTGTAAAATTCAATTTTTATATAGCCCAAGGTTTCAACCTTGGGAAACTTGGGAAACCTGTAAGATATCAATAAGCATTCATTTATTTCCCAATCCATGCAATTTTACAAATTCATCGAATTCATTTTGCCCGCTTTTCTTGAGATGATGCTGTTTTTGATTTTTTATGTAATGGTAAACGACTTCTAACTGAGATTCACTTACTGAAAAAGAAGCATAGCCGGTTTGCCAGGCAAATTTTTCAAGGATAAGTTCTTCTCTATTCATAAAATGAGAAGAACTTCCTTTAATTTGCTTTATTAAGTCTGAGATAGATTTTTGTGGATTTTGTAAAAATAAAACATGCACATGATCAGGCATTCCATTAATGATTCTAACAGGACATCCTAATTCAATTAATTCCTCCCGAATACAATCATACAATTTTTTCTCAATTGAATAATCAATTAATTCCTGACGATTTTTAGTTGCCCAAATTGCATGGATCCATAATTTGGTAAAAGAATGTGACATATATAAATTAGCATATTTTCGGCTAATTTACGATTTTAAATAATTTTATACAATTTATCTGACAAACGAATACGAAAAGGAACTTCAAAAGTAACCTTATCACCAATTTTAGCAATTGTAGTTTCTGCTCCGTCAACGACCATTTTTTCTAAAACTAATTCCTGATTACCGGTAGTTGGTCCGGAAATTAAGATTTTATCGCCTATGTTTAATTCTTGATTTTCGATAGTAAACTGTGCAACCTGAGCTTTTACATAATAATGCTCAGCTTTTCCAAGAAGAACTTTCTTTACTTTTATTTTTTGACGAATATCAGCTGGTTTCTCAGATGTTGCAAGCGTTGTATTAGACAATTCACCAGAATGTTTGAATTTCAAACTATCGGATTTTCCTTTTCTAAACACTTTATTTCCAACCTGTTTTCCGGTTCTTAAACGAACCTGATCAACAAGAGGCATGTGAATAATTTCAAGACATTCTGTAGAACAGCAGTTTTCCATTGCCGCTTTACATTCATCACATTGAATAAACAACAAATGGCAGCCGTCGTTTTCGCAGTTCGTATGATTATCGCAAGGTTTTCCGCATTGATGGCATTGAGAAATAATATCATCTGTGATTCTTTCGCCAAGACGATTATCAAAAACGAAATTTTTTCCAATAAATTTACTTTCAATACCTTCAGCTTCAATTTGTTTGGCGTAATTAATGATTCCGCCTTCTAATTGAAAAACATTTTTAAAACCCTGATGTTTAAAATAAGCACTTGCTTTTTCACAGCGAATTCCACCTGTGCAATACATTACAAGGTTTTTATCTTCTTTATGATTTTGAAGCTGTTCGTTTATTATGGGTAAACTCTCTCTAAACGTTTCAACGTCCGGAGTTATAGCACCTTTAAAATGTCCAACTTCACTTTCGTAGTGATTTCTAAAATCTACTACAATTGTATTTGGATCATCAAGAATATCATTAAATTCCTTGGCTTTCAAGTGAACGCCAATATTAGTTACATCAAAAGTTTCGTCATTTAAACCGTCAGCAACGATTTTGTCCCGAACTTTAATTGTCAATTTTAAAAAGGAGTGATCATCGTGTTCTACAGCTTCATTCAATCGTATGCCTTTCATGAAATCATAAACTTCCAGAGTTGCTCTAAAAGCCTCCAAATTTTCTTCCGGAATACTCATTTGGGCATTTATTCCTTCAGTGGCAACATAAATTCGGCCTAAAGCATCGAGCTTGTTCCAGGCTAAAAATAAATCATCGCGAAATTTTTTGGGATCTTGAATTTTGGCATACGCATAGAAAGACAACGTTAGTCGTTGTTTACCGGCATCATCAATCATGATGGCTCTTTCTTCTGCGCTTAAAGTGTTGTACAGTTGCATGCTATAAACTTTTTAAGTTGAGAAATAAATATGTAATGAATTCATTTTCCAAGTGAATTCGGGCGCAAAGGTAAGCTTTTATTCGGAATTCAAAATACACTAAACGTCCAAAATTAAGCTATATAAGGTATTTTGTACGCGACCAATAGCTATCTTAAAATACAATATATATAGAGGACAGCAGCCCGATTAGCTTCAAATAAAAAAGACTGCCTAAATAGACAGTCTTTAATATAACTTAGAATCTTAGTTACTTAGAACCTTAGCAACTTAAAAATTAGCAATACTCATTAAAAGCATCTTGCAGGTTTTCAGCGATTAATTCAGCTGGACGACCTTCGATGTGGTGACGCTCTAACATGTGAACCAATTCTCCGTTTTTGAACAAAGCCATAGAAGGCGATGATGGAGGAAAAGGGAACATATGTTGTCTTGCAGCATCAACAGCTTCTTTGTCAACACCTGCGAAAACAGTAATTAAGTGATCTGGTTTTTTAGCACCTTCTAAACTCATTTTTGCTCCCGGACGTGCATTTCTTGCAGCACAACCACAAACAGAGTTTACAACAACTAAAGTGGTACCTTCAGCTTTGATAGCATTATCTACAGCGTCAGCACTATGTAAATCTTGAAAACCTGCAGCAGTCAATTCAGCTTGCATTGGTTTTACCATTTCTTCTGGATACATATTTTTTATATTTAAATTTACTTTTGAATTGCAAAGTTACAAAGTTTACTCGCAACTACTTAAATTCAGGTATAAAGTTTTGTTATAGTTCGATAATCGATTCAAAACCCAGAGAAATATTGATTTTTGATGTCTAAATGGCTTCTTTTATTCTTTTATCCGGAAATTGATAATTGTATTGTTTCAAATGGCTGTTTGCGCTTCTTATTTTATGTCTTGTTGTGGAAACCGTTAATTTATTTTTTTCGGAAATTTCAATAGTAGAAAGATAACTGGACAAATATTTTTTAAGCATTTCTATTTTTTGAACTTCAATAGAATAAATTGTTTTTTTTCCTTCATTTTTTACATTTACCAAATTTGCCTTTTTTAATTCTAATAAATGCTTGGATATCGTTGATTGTGCCAACGGAATTAATTCAACAATTTCGCCACAAGTTCTATTATTTCTTTTCCACAAAAGCGTCATAATCTGAATTCGCGTAGGATGTCCAAGTGCTTTGCAAATTTTTCCTATTGCTTTTGTCTCTAAATCAAAATTTAAGTGTTTGGTGATTCCCATAAAATTTGCCAATTAATTCAGTATCGTTAAAGAACGATTACATCAGATCTACATTGTTTTCAATTGGCAAAACTAGATTTAAAATGAATTTTCAATCACCCGAAAAAGTTCTAAAAACAAAAGAATAAGACATTTTTATAGAGACAAATCTATGTTTACGAGGTATAAACTATTTTTTACGATAATAGAATATCTTGACAATATCTCAAAGTAAAAAATAAAAGGCTCGCAGATTTTGGAGATTTTCTTTTGATATTATTTAGGGTCAGACAGCGTTCAAATAAATCTGCTCATCTGCCAAATCTGCGTGAAAGAAAATTATTTAAGCAAAACCCGAAACAATGCTTTTATAAAAGGCATTTTAGGACATTTTAAAATTACCTGAAAATCTTCAATCAGGTTCGTCTCTTCATCCAAAAATTTAAAAATCAAAGCCGGATTTCCTTTTTTAAATAAAGAAGAAAAAATAGGGCTTCCTAACTCATTATGTTTGTGAAGAATATCCAAAAGCAATAAATCATAAAACCAGAATCGGCTTTTTTTATGAAATGATGACATTTTGATCCATTCTGTTGTCTTCCTGAGCGAAGTCGAAGGATTTCTATCCTGAACAAACTTCACTAATTCAGAAGATTTTTTATCCGAATTTCTAAACGTAAAGCCCGTACTTGCTTTTGTCCAGCCCCCGGCAGTTCCTATATTCAAAACGCGTTTAGTGTTCTTTTTCCAAAAGGGATATGCGGTCATTGGAATACTTCCCTGCTCCTTTTCGATAATTTCATACTGCTGAATTCCGAGTTTTTCCAGATAAAGCTGAATCTCATTTTCATATTCTTCTTTTGGAAGAAGTTTTTCAGAAAATAAAGTATATTCGACTAAAGCTTCGGTTTTAGAAGTTGGCAAAACATACATGAAACGCGTATTGCCTTTTTGTTCTACCGAAAAATCCATGAAAGTCGCTTGTTCCGGATTGAAGATTTCAACATCCGTTTTTACAAACCAACCAATAAAATGCTGCTGTAAAACGGGATATTTAGTTTGGCTTAAAGCAAAAGCTTTGGTATAAATGCTGTTGAATAAAGAATCGCAAGTGTAACGATTTGCTTCGGTACCAACAAAAACATGGGTTTCGAGTTCGTTAATATCTGTTACCTTCTCCTTTAAAAAAGTAATATTTGAATGTTTTGAAATCGCTGTAAAAACAAAATCATAAAAATCAATTCCCCGAATTTCGTTGTATTGATAAGGTTTCAACGCCAAATCACGTTTAAAATCTTTATTGGCAAATAAAGCCGAATCCCATTTTTTAGAAACTATAGAATCCCATAATGTTTCCTGTTCAGCCCAAAAACACCAGGTTCTGTCATTTGTTTTTTTCGGATCCTGATCTAACAACAAAATCGATTTATCTGAAAATTTTTCAGACAATACCATCTTATAAACGGTCATCAAAGCAGATAAACCCGTTCCGGTAAAGATGTAATCGAAGTGTTTTATTTGCGAAGAATTCATGCTCAAAAATAAGGATTTTTATTCTTTCAATTTTTCTAAAACAAGTTTAAAATCCTCTGGATTAAGATAGTTATTGTATTGTAAGATAATTTCCCTTTTTTCATTCAAAACACATAAAACCGGATAAACAATTTGCCTGTTGACCGTTCCTAATTGCAAGGCTAATTCATGAACGCCAACATTATTTCCCGAAGGCTGGTATTTAAAAATCTGATTATTAAACGTAATATCTCGTTTTTCTTCTGCATTCAAATCCACAAAATAAAAATCGGAATTCAGTTTTTGAATGATTTCCTGATCTTTGAATGTCGTGCTTTTCATTCTTTGGCAAAACTGACACCAATCTGTATGAATGAAAACGATAATTTTTCGTTTTTGAATTTGCTGTAAACTATCAATTGCCTCAAAAGATCTGCCTTTGAGTTGGCAAAATCCTGCAGAAGTAAATGCGAAGAAGAAAATAATTAAGGTTAGCTTTTTCATTTTATTTCTTTTTTATCCGATTGTCACCCTGAGCGGAGTCGAAGGCTTATGAATTGGAACGGGGCTTCGACTCCGCTCAGCCTGACAAATCTTATTATTTGAAGAAGGTTTGCCACGAATTACACTAATTTTCTTGAATTTAATTCGCGATAATTAGTAGCATCAAATTTTACTTTTTTATTTCAAAGATTACAAAGTCAATAGTATAAAATCCGTATAAATCCGTTGAATCTGCGTCATCCGCGTGCCATTTACCTCAAAGTATATCGCAACCCGAAAAAACCGCGAATTGTTTGGTTTTGGCCGTAAACATAAGTCGTGTCAAAAGTTAAACCATACGGATTTTCAGGCGTTACCAAAACTTTTCCCGCCGAATCATATTGCACATTTTTATCAAAAGGATCATTAGTTCTTGAAATCAAAAACGGATTATTTTGCTTTGGAGTGAAATTCAACAGATTTTTGATTCCTCCGTAAAGCTCAAAATTTTCCCATCCAAAATAGGTAAACTGAATATTCTGAATACTGTACCAAGGCGATTTTGGACTTCTTGGATCCAGATCGCTCAACAAAGGCAACTTCATCGGACTATAAACATTTCCGGTATAATCCAACAATAAATTTAAGGATTCTATTTTATACGAAATGCTCCAGGTTGCGGTAAATTTCTCCGTTAAAAAGGGCGTTTCTGAAATTCCGTTCTCGACATTTTTATTATCTAAAACGGTTGCTCCCAAAATCATTTTTAATCCTGTTGGAAAATTGACATCAACATTGGTGCTGATTCCCTGACTTATGGCGTAACCGTTGATGTTGTCATAAATAATTTTGTTGGGATCGGTTTCATAATCGGAAATGATTTTATTACTGAATCTGGTATAAAAAGCCGTAGTTTCAATTCCGATAAAAATTCCATTTGTAAAGTTTATTTTCTGAATGTAATTCAAGTTTGCATTTACAGATTGTTCCGGTTTCAGATTGCTTTTTAGCACAACATCTCTGGAACCGGTAAGCGCGGCGTGATCTTCGGTAAATAAATTCACGACACGAAATCCGGTTCCGGCATTCAAACGAAAAATAGTATTTTCATTTTTCTTCCATCGATACGCCACTCTTGGCGTATAAATAGAACCGTGAATCGAGTTATAATCGTATCGCATTCCTAACAAAACCTGGCTTTTTGGCGAAAGCGTAATTTCATCCTGAACAAAAATTCCGGGCAGCCAGGTACTTTCTGCTTCCTTTGTAGCCGTGGTATTATCGTCATAATACGAATATCGATTGGCAATTCCGGCAAGGAAATCATTTCGTCCCAATTTTTTATCCCATGTTAATTGCAGGAAACCAATTTTCTGATTCGCGATGTAGGAAGTTGTTCCGTAACGGCTGTCTTGATAATGCACGGTTCCGGAGAACGAAAGCATCAGTTTTTCTTCAAAAGGCAATTGATAACTTCCAATTAATTCACCTCTTTTGGTATAAATACTTTCGCCGTATATTTCGTCACCGCCACGGTACTTTTTCTCCCAACGCACATCTCCGCCCCAGCGATCTTCGTACATACCGCGCGCTGCGATCGTAAAAAGGCGATTATTATCTCTTAGAAAACTCCACTTATTAAAAACCGAAATCCGTTCAGAAAGCGTAACATCAGTAAAATTATCCTTGTCTTTATCCACAACCTGATTGTAATCGAAATAATTAATTCCTAAAAGTGTGGTTGATTTTTTAGTCGGATTGAATTTCATTCCCAAATCGACATTCGTTTCTAAGTATGTTGTCGAAAAAACATCTCCAGAAAAAACTGGCGCGTTCGTTGGGTTTTTGGTAATAATGTTAATCAAACCGCCAACTGCCTCACTTCCGTAAAGAGATGACGCCGGACCTTTGACAATTTCGATTCGTTCGACCAGCGAATTCGGAATTCCGGATAAACCATAAACCGTCGAAAGACTGCTTACAATGGGCATTCCGTCAATTAAAACCAGTGTATACGGACCTTCCAAACCATTGATATGAATATCGCCCGTATTACAAACACCGCAATTTAGCTGAGGCCGAACGCCATTTATGTTCTGAAGTGCTTCATAAATACTTGGCGTTGGATTTTTTTTGAAGAAAACCGGCGAATAAACCTCAACCGGAACAGCGCTTTCTAATCGTTTTACCGGTTTTAAAGTTCCGGAAACCACGACTTCATTAAGCTGGTTTTCATTATCAGTCAATTCAAAATCGTATGACTGAATCGAATCTTTCAACACTTCGATTTTCTTTTTTAAAGTCTGAAAACCCATTTGAGAAATCTGAATCGTATAATTTCCAACAGCAACATTTTCTAATTTATAATATCCTAAACTATCTGTAACTGTTTTATGTTTTGTTCCTAACAAATGAATGTTTGCCAAATGTAATTTGTGGTCTTCGCCCGAAATAAATCCAGAAAGGGAAGAAGTTTTTTGTGCAAACAAAAATTGTAAACTAAACAAAAGCAATATCAAAAATAGTTTTTTCATCATTATAAAATTAAATTTAGACAAATCTAAAAATTAAATTTGACAAACAATGTTTCTAAAGCAAAAAACTTTTAAAAGTGTTTTAATTCAATGAATTGCGGATATTTTAAACACATAGAAACATAGATTTTATAGTTTCTTTTTTTTTAGAAGACAAAAAGAACTAGCTTTCTAAGACATAGTCAGACTATGTGAATTCATGCAAAGTGAAACGCTTTTTAATATTTGCAATAACTATGTTTCTATGAGTTCAAATAAAAAACTAAACAAACGATTCGTCAATAAGTTCTTTATTAATCATGGCGCCGGCGAAAGATCCCGAAGAAACTGCCATTGCAACAGATCGTGCCTGAATATGACAATCGCCGCTTGCAAAAATGCCGTGAATTGTGGTTTTCTGAAAAGCATCTACTTTCAATAAACCTTGTTCTGTTAATTCGCAGCCTAAAATTTCCAGTAACGGACAATGCTGTTCAAATGGCGTTTTCGAATAAATGGCTTTTACTTCGAGTTTTGATTGATTTATGAAGATAACTTGCTGGATATTTCCGTTTTTATGTTCTATAGCATCAATTTCTTCTTCGACGATTTCAACTTTATATTTTTTGAGAAGATTAGTTTGTTCCGGAGTTAAAGTTGATTTTCCATTCGTTAACAATCTCAGATCTTTAGTCCAATTTGAAATTAGTTTCGCGTATTCAAAAGCCATCTCTCCATTTGCAATGATTGCCGTTTTTTCTTTTTTGACTTCGTAACCATGACAATACGGACAATGCAAAACTGAAATTCCCCAACATTCCGCAAAACCAGGAATCTGCGGAAGCAAATCTTTGACTCCGGTTGCGAATAATAGTTTTTTAGAGGTAAATACTTTTCCTGACTCTGTTTTGATTTCAAATCCGGATTCAGTTTTAATTGCACTTATTGCTAATCCGTTATAAAATTGAACGGTATCGTAAAGGTCAACTTGCAGTTTGGCTTTCGCCGAAATAACAGAGGGTTTCTCGCCGTCATGTGTGATAAAATTATGCGAATGTGGTGTTTGTCTATTGCAAGGCAAGCCGCTGTCTATAACCAAAACTTGTCGCAAAGAACGGCCCAAACTCATCGCCGCCGAAAGTCCGCTATAACTTCCGCCAATAATTATAACTTCAAAATGTGATTGTTCTCTCATGTTGTTTTACTTTTATGTGATTTATAATTTAAAAAATGCCCGATAATCATTCCGATTCCTCCAATGAATATCAGATCGAGATGAATGTCCAGAAAAAGTTCAGTCAAAACACTAATCCAAATCAGAGACATTGAAAGAATAAGAATACTCGCTACCAAAAGATTTGTGGACTTGATAATCTTAAAAATGGCAAACAAACCAATCGTTGCAAAAAGCAAATCAACAAATGGATTATGGCTTAAACCTAAAGGCAAAATAGTTAAAAGCGGAAAAATTAAACAATGAACTAAACAAATAGTCGCGCTCGAAATTCCTAAAATATCGTAAATAATTGTGCTGGTTTTCTTCATTTTTCTTTACATTTGCTTAATGCAATTTTGTTGCAAATATATACATAAAAATCAAATTGCAACAATGTTGCGATAAAGTTTATAATTCATATCAAATGAAAACAACACGTAACACCGCAGCAAAGACAGCCGTTTTAGAGATTTTTAGCAAATCTAAAACAGCTTTGTCTCATACCGAAATCCAAAAAGAACTTAATGATTTATGTGATCGCGTTACGACTTACAGGATACTTGATCGGTTGGTAAATGATGATATAATTCATAAAGTAGTAAATCTTGACGGAACGGTAAAATATGCAAAATGCCATCATCATGCGCAGCGTGTGCACATTCATAACCATGCACATTTTAGTTGCGAAAATTGTCATGAAGTTACTTGCCTCGAAAGTGTGAAGCCGAGTTATATTATTCCGCACAATTACAAAGTCCATGATATAAACTTTACATTATCAGGATTATGTCCGAATTGTTTAAATTCTAACATTTAAGTTTTAGACTCGTCTAAAAATTTTGTTGCACTAATGCTATTTTTATATATATTTGGTAAAACAATTTTTTTACAATGACTAAATCTTTAGAAGAGGTAAACCAATCGGTTGCTACAGAGCATAAAAAAACAGGTTTCAGAAAAATATTAGCCTTTTTAGGTCCGGCATATTTAGTAAGTGTTGGTTATATGGATCCCGGAAACTGGGCGACAGATATTGCCGGCGGAAGTCAGTTTGGGTATTCTTTGCTTTGGGTTTTGCTAATGAGCAACTTAATGGCTTTGCTGTTGCAAAGTTTAAGTGCGCGTCTCGGAATCGTAACACAACGTGATTTGGCGCAGGCTTCGAGAGAAACCTATTCTAAATTTATCAACTATATTTTATATTTCTTAGCCGAAATTGCCATTGCAGCCTGCGATCTTGCAGAAGTTCTGGGAATGGCGATCGGAATAAATCTTCTTTTTGATATTCCGCTTATCGAAGGTGTTTTAATTACCGTTCTGGACACTTTTTTATTACTATTCTTAATTAATAAAGGCATTCGAAAAATGGAAGCTTTTATAATTGTATTAGTAGCCATTATTGGGTTTTCTTTCATTTTCGAAATGATTTTTGCCGAACCGGAATTACACAAAGTGATTTATGGTTTGGTTCCTTCAATTCCAAATTCTGCTGCTTTATATATTGCTATCGGGATTATTGGTGCAACGGTAATGCCTCACAATTTGTATTTACATTCTTCTTTGGTACAAACCCGTAAATTCGACAGAACTCCCGCAGGAATTAAACAAGCATTGAAGTATAATTTCATCGATTCTACAATTGCCTTAAACCTTGCTTTTTTTGTAAACGCCGCTATTTTAATTTTGGCTGCAGCCACATTTTACAGAAACGGAATGTTTGAAGTTGCCGAAATTCAGGATGCACATAAATTTCTTGAACCTTTATTAGGAACCAAATGGGCTCCGGTTTTATTTGCCGTAGCTTTAATTGCCGCAGGACAAAGCTCAACCGTAACGGGAACTTTGGCCGGACAAATCGTAATGGAAGGCTATTTGAATTTAAGAATTCAGCCTTGGGTTCGCCGAATTATAACGCGTTTAATTGCCATTGTTCCGGCAGTTGTCGTGATTTTAATTTATGGTGAGGGCGTAACCGGAAAACTTTTGATTTTAAGTCAGGTTATTTTGAGTTTGCAATTGGGATTTGCAATTATTCCGCTGATTCATTTTGTAAGTGATAAAACCAAAATGAAAGGGTTTCATATTTCGAGAATGACTCAAATTGTTGCCTGGATTATTGCTTTGATTATTGTTTCGTTGAATGCGAAACTGGTTTATGACGAAATTACTTTCTGGCTTGAAAGTTCTTCTCACCCTATAATTCTTTGGTTTACTGTTGTTCCGCTTGCTTTTGGTTTTTTAGCATTATTGCTTTATATCGTATTTAAACCTTTTATTGCCAGAGCAAAATCAAACATAGAAAATCATTCACCTCATCATTTGAAACTGCAATATGCACCAAGGGAAACGTACAGCAAGAAAAACATAGCAATTTCTGTCGATTTTTCTAAAGCCGATGAAACCGCACTTAATAATGCTTTCGAACTGGGCGGAATCAACGCGCAATACACCTTAATTCACATTGTTGAAACTGTTGGCGCTTTGATGTATGGCGGTCATGTTGACGATCACGAGACGACTATCGACGAAAAATTATTATTAGAATATAAAGAAATGCTTTCGCAGAAGGGTTTCAAAATCGAAACAGAACTTGGTTTCGGAAAACCTAACACCGTGATTCCGAAGATTATCAATGAGGGAAATTTCGATATTCTGGTCATGGGAACCCACGGCCACACTGGATTAAAAGATATTGTTTTTGGTACAACCGTAGACAAATTGAGACATAAAATTTCAATACCTTTGTTGATTGTTAAATAAAGTGGCTAAGGTTCTGAGTTGCTAAGTTTCTGAGATTTTTCCTTTGACGCTTTTAAACTTAGAATCTTAGCAACTCAGAACCTTAGAACCTTTCAAAAAATGACTTTCTCAGAAGAAAACTATCTTAAATCGATATATCATCTTACGGCTTCAAATGATGCTGAAGTAAGCACGAATGCTATTGCGGAAATGATGGAAACCAAAGCTTCATCGGTTACGGATATGCTTAAGAAACTATCAGAGAAAGATTTGGTGAATTATAAAAAATATCAAGGTGTTTCGTTGACAGAAAATGGAAAACTTGCAGCAAAGATGATTGTTAGAAAACATCGTTTATGGGAAGTTTTTCTGGTTGAGAAATTGAATTTTACCTGGGATGAGGTTCACGATATTGCAGAACAGCTGGAACACATTAAATCTGAACAATTGATTAATCGTCTGGATGACTTTTTGGGAAATCCTACCGAAGATCCGCATGGAGATCCAATTCCGGATGCTAATGGACGAATTGTTAAGATTGAAAAACACTTACTTTCGGAATTAACAGAGAATCAAACCGGAATTTGTGTGGGCGTAAAAGATACTTCTTCGGAATTTTTGAAATATCTCGATAAACAAGAAATTGCTTTGGGTTCTCAAATTGAACTTCTATCTAAAGAATCTTTTGATTTATCTGTTAAAATTAAAATTGATGGCCGCGAATTGTCTATTTCGAATAAAATAGCTTCTAATTTGTTTGTAAAGCTGGCTTAGAGGGTTGTTTCACGGAGATTCGCAGAGAATTGCGCAGAGGTTCACGAAGAATTTATTCTTTGTCAGGCTGAGCGAAGTCGAAGCCTCGTTTGCTGAATCACTTTGCGGGACTTCGACTTCGCTCAGTCTGACAAACGGGCTGTCTCAAGCACTATAGAAATGGAAACTTTATTTGGACGGATTATTATTTGGACGGATTAAAATCCGTCCCTACAATATAAATCGAGCCGACGGCTCTTGCCTTAAAAAGTTCCTGAATAACGAATCATTTGTAGGAACGGATTTTAATCCGTTGATGACAACGAATTTAGTAAACTGGACTTCGACTCCGCTCAGTCTGACAAGTCGGGTATCATAGCCCCGATTAAGCTCCTAAAACTAATTACGATTATTAACAATTCCCTTCTCTATCATTTCGAGCATTACCGGCGAAGCATTTTTAAAAGTTGGTTCCTGTTCGATAATACTTCCGGCGTTTTTCTTGTTTACTTTAAAAGTCACGTCATTATCGGTGGTGAATAAAAGTGCTGTCAAAAACGGGTTTTTGATGTAAGTTCCCAATAGCAATAAAGCTTCGTCTAAAGCATGAGTGCTTTCTATTTCTTCGGTTTTATAGCGGGTTGTTAATGCAATTGAATAGGTATTGTCTTCATTTATCGCCAAACGGAAATAGATGTTCTTGATTTCGGTATCACCCATAGTTTTGGCCAGGGTAAGTTTGGCAAAAGTGCCGGCTTGGATGCTTTCTTTAACGCGTTCGCAAAAAAGAGCGAATATTGGTTCGTACATTTTTTAAGGTGCTAAGGTTCTGAGATGCTGAGGTTCTAAGTTTTTAAAACCTTTGTCTATTATTTAACTGCAAAGTTCGTAAAGCTTTATATAAAATTTTCTTTGAAACTCTGTAGTATAACTTTATTTACCGGTAAATTCGGCTTTACGTTTTTCTAAAAATGCTGTTGTTCCTTCTTTAAAATCCTGGGTTCCGAAGCATTTTCCGAATGATTTTATTTCGGTATCAAAACCATTTTTACCATCTGTAAAATTAGCATTTATTGCTTTTATCGCTTTATTGATGGCAAATGGAGCATTTTTAATGATTTTTTGGGCAATTCCAGCTGTAAATTCTAAAAGTTCAGCTTGTGGAACCACGTGATTTACCAAACCGTATTGTTTCGCATCTTCGGCAGAAATCATGGCTGCGGTCATAATCATTTCCATTGCTCGGCCTTTACCCACTAATTGTGGCAAACGCTGCGTTCCTCCGTAACCTGGAATTAATCCTAAGGAAACTTCCGGTAATCCCATTTTTGCATTGTCAGACGCTACTCTAAAATGACACGCCATTGCCAATTCTAGTCCGCCGCCAAGTGCAAAACCATTTACGGCAGCAATTACGGGTTTCTTTAAATTTTCTATAAAATCGAATAATGATTCTTGTCCTTCTGCAGCTAATTGAGCGCCTTCGACAATAGTATAATTTGCAAATTCTGAGATATCGGCTCCGGCCACAAATGCTTTTTCGCCACTTCCGGTAATGATAATCACACGAACGTCATCATTTTTGCCTAATAATTTTATGGCTTTACTTAGGTCGCTAATGGTAGCTTTGTTTAAAGCGTTTAGTTTTGTAGGTCTGTTAATGGTTACGGTTGCAATTTTTTCTTCAATCGAGATTAAAAGATTTTCGTAGTTCATGACGCTGAATTTATGTATTTGTTATGGGTAAAGAAACTGTAAATGTGGTTCCTTTTCCGTAAGTTGACTCAAAGGTAATTGTTCCTTTGTAATTTTCTATGATGTTTTTTATAATTCCGAGTCCAAGTCCCATTCCGCTGGTTTTGGTGGTAAACTTTGGTTCGAAAATTCTACTGATATCCAGTTTCTGAATTCCAATTCCGTTGTCTTTTACCGCAATTTCAACATTATTATTTCTTCGTTTTACGGTAACCAAAATAGATTTATGAAACTGACTTTCGGGAATTGCCTGAGTTGCATTTTTAACCAAATTGGTAATAATCCGAATCAGTTGCGTACGATCCATTTTTGATATTATTTCTTCTTCTTCGCTTTCAAAAACAATATAATCTTCGTTGAAAATATCCAACGAAAGCTCTACAACTTCAACCACATTTAAGGTTTCGTTTTGCTGAGCCGGCATCGAAGCAAAATTTGAAAATGCCGAAGCAACCGCCGTCATTGTATCAATTTGCTGAATTAAAGTTTCGGAATAATCGTTTAGTTTCTGCTTTACATCAGGCGCCGTCGGATCAAACTTGCGCTGAAAACTCTGAACCGTCAACCTCATCGGCGTAAGCGGATTTTTAATTTCGTGTGCAACTTGTTTCGCCATTTCGCGCCAAGCTTCTTCACGCTCACTTTGGGCAAGTTTAATGGCGCTGGTTTCGAGTTTATCGACCATTCCGTTATACGCTTTTATCAGGAAATTGACTTCTTTGCTATTTGCTTCCAGGACGATTTTCTCGTTTTTCTGATCTAAATTGGTTTCTTCCAATCTGTCTGAAATGGTTTTTAGTGATTTCGTGATATAGGTCGAAAGAAAATAGGCCAATGCAAATGCCACGACCAACATAAATGAATAAACCTGACTTAACCGAATCAGAAAGGTATTTAATTCGTTATCGTAATAGCCGTCATCTTCTATATAAGGGAGATTTAAAACGCCGAGTGGTTTGAATTTCTCATCTTTAATTAAACTATAAGATGATCGGTTTTTAACTCCGTCGATGGTTTTAATGTCTACAAAACGTTTTTCGATTGAAGAACGTACTAATTTCAGGATATATTCCGGAATTGGCGGCGCTACTTTATCAACTGCAAAAGATTCTTTTGACGATTTAAGTAATTTTCCGTCAAGACTGTAAATATTGATTTCGATTTTGTGAATCTGCGCTAATTCGTGGATTTTATCTTTAAAAATAAGATCTAAATTTCCTGTTTTTAAAGGATATGTTGTAGTCGACAAAACATAATTGATATGTTCTTTTACCGCATTTTCTTTGCGTTCGAGACGTTCCTGATGATATTCTTTAGCTTCATTTTTAAACTGAATAATAGAAATGGAAGCCAATAAAAAAGATGCCACAACAATCAATACAATCATCGACAGGAAAATCCTGGTACGCAATGAAAGCATCGACATTTTGAAGTTGTTTTGCATGTTTTTAGTTTTCAGTCGCAGTCGCAGTTTTCAGTGTCAGCAAGAAACTGCGACTGAAAACTGCAACTGAATACTATTTTTTCTCTCTAATTCTTTTATAAAAACGGAATCCCAGCATAATGATAATTGAGAATAAAAAGATCCCGATTACGCCGAAGATCCAGTTGATGGCACTTTTTAAAACTACTAAAAAGACCACGGCAAATAGTATAATTGTGGCGCCTTCATTCCATAAACGCATAAAATTGTTGGAATATTTTACTTCGTCATTTTGCAATTGCCTGAATATTTGATGGCATTTTAGATGATACAAATACAATAAGAAAACGAAACACAATTTTACGTGCATCCACGGCATTTTGAGCCAGGCATTTCCTAAATCGGTAAAAAGCAGCATCCAAAAAGCAAAAATACTTGCCAAAACTGCAGATGGCCAAGTAATTATATACCACAAACGGTAGGTCATTATTTTGTATTGCGCTTGCAGGATTTCCTTTTCAGGAGATGGTTTTTCGTTGGCTTCAATTTGGTACACAAATAAGCGAACGATATAAAACAAACCTGCAAACCAAGTGATTACAAAAATTAGATGTAATGATTTTAAGTAGTTATAATATTCCATTTATTTTTTAAATGTAGATTGTATAAAAAGATCAAGCATAGCCTTACCGTAATCTTCATTTTCATATATTACTGAAGCAATAAAGATTTTATCCTTAAAAGGTCTTGAAAAAATCACTGCTGTCGCAACTGTTTTTCCTTCTTCTGTTATTGAAATTTGTGATTTTCTAAATTCCAAACCTGAAATATTCTCGCTGCCAACTGCGTAATTTCCCATTTGAGCTTTCGGATAAATATGACCAATATCCTTTAAAAGAAGAAAATCTTTCAATCTCATCTTTAAATCAACTGATCGTGCATCTCCGGAATAATCGTCATAATTTGCCAAAAAATAATTCTTTTCATCTTTTTTAAAGGCAACTATAGCATTTTTTCTTTTAATTAAATTTGGATTATTTTTGGTATTGCCTTTTTCATAATCATCCGGAATCGTAATGGTCCAATTAAATGTTTTATCAGAAAAACTGTTATTTACAAAAGTGTCTCTTTTTTTGCATCCAACTAAAACTGCCAGAGTCAAAAACAAAATCGAAAAATATTTTACTTTATTCATTTATAAATTAATTATTTAGCCCAATCATTAATCCAGTTACTAACTGTCTGACACCATTCATCATCATCGTTCAAACACGGGATTGCTAAGAAATTCTCTCCTCCTTTTGCCTCGAAATCTTCTTTGGCGCGCATAGCGATTTCTTCCAGCGTTTCTAAACAATCAGATACAAAAGCTGGTGTTACAACTGCTAAATTCTTGATTCCTTTTGCTGGCATTTTATCAATTTCAACATCAGTATAAGGTTCTAACCATTTATCTCCCGCTAAACGCGATTGAAAGGTCAGACTGTATTTATCCGCAGGAAGTCCTAATAATTTTACGACTTGTTTTGTGGTTTCATAACATTGGTGACGGTAACAGAAATCGTGCGCCGGCGAAGGTGTGCTGCAACAAGAACCATCAATTTTACAATGTGATTTGGTTACATCGGTTTTACGAATATGACGTTCGGGAATTCCGTGATATGAGAATAACAAATGATCGTAATCAAAACCTACTAAATGTTTCTGAATGGAATCGGCCAAGTTTTTGATGTAATCTGGTTTGTTGTAAAACGCAGGCACATCTGTAAAAGTCATATGAGGAAATTTCTTTTTGCGAATTTCTTCTGCTTTTACTAAAATGGTCAAAGTTGACGCCATCGCGTATTGCGGATATAATGGAAAAAGCATTACTTCGGTCACACCTTTTTCGTGCAATTCCTGAAGTCCTTTCTCGATCGTCATGCTTCCGTAACGCATTGCCAAAGCAACCGGAACATGTACTAAAGGCTGGACTTTTTTTTGCATTCTTTCAGAAAGAACCACTAACGGAGAACCTTCTTCCCACCAGATTTTCGCGTAAGCGTGTGCTGATTCTTCTGGTCTTTTTCTTAAAATAATACCACGAACTAAAAAGGCTCTTAATAAATACGGAACATCAATCACGTATTTATCCATTAAAAATTCGTCTAAATACGGTTTTACATCTTTTGGTTCCGGACTTTCTGGAGATCCTAAGTTTACTAATAATACGCCTTTCATTATTTTTTTGCTTTAGGCTTTAAGCTTTAGGCTTTAAGCTTTTGTTTTTAATTTTCGTCAAAAGTAGAAATTGCTGCTTTTTGGAAATATGATAAATGTTACTTTTTAATTATGTTCTGATATATAAAATTGATATTCTCTCGCAGATTTTGCAGATTCAGCAGATTAATTTGTGCTAATTTGTGAAATTTGTGGCGAAAAAACTTAAACATTAGTATTAATCGACATTAAATACTTTTTGGGAGTTGTGGCAAACTTCTTTTTGAATGCCGCAATAAAGTGACTTCCGGTGCTATAGCCAATTTTCAACCCTACTTCGTTTACATTATAAGATCCGCTATCGAGAAGTTTTCGGGCGAAATCCATTTTGTAATCAAAAAGAAAACCATAAACCGTATCGCCGTAAATTTGTTTGAAACCCATTTTGAGTTTTTTCAAATTCAAACCAATTTCATCAGCTAATTCTTGTAATCCCGGCGGTTCAGCCATATTAGCGATGATAATTTCTTTGGCTTTTCGGATTTTCAGAACGTTATCCTCATCAATCAAAAACGGACATTGTTCTGCGTTTGGATCCTCTGTTCTGTTAAAATATAAACTTAATAATTCATATCCTTTCCCTTTATAATACAGGTTTTTTATGGATGGATGTAAGTTATAATGAAACAGCTGACTCAAAACAATCGCCATCGATGGGCTTATATTTCCTTCGTTATAATACTTTTTGTCCTTATTATCCGGACTTAAGAAAGTAATATAGTCTGCTTCTGCAGAAAACAACGCGTGAAATTTCTTAATCGATACAATTACAGAAATCACCCACGAATTTGGAGCCAACTCTAAATTGAGTGGTAATTCTTTCTGCGGATTGTACAAAAGCAGCGATTTTTCTTCTTTCAAATCCAAAGCATAAGTGCCTTGATTGAACAAGAATTTTGCATTCCCTTTTATTCCGAAGTGAAACTGTATCAGGCCACTACCAACTTCATGCTGTCCAAAAAAAGATTCCGGACTGTCGTTTTGAAAACGGATAAGCGTAAAGTCGTCTTCAATTTTTATAATTTCTTGAGAACTCATAGCGATATTTTTTTGAAACAAAAATCAGATCCAGCGAAGAATGTTATTTAGAATCACTCTAAACAAAACAATTCTAACCAATTGATTTTGCTACAAAAATACTTCTTTTTGCATAAAAACAGTCGTTTGGAAACAAAAAAACATGCAGCGATACAAAAAGTACTTTGAGCGTTACTTTTGTAAACAGTATAATGATAATTTTGTTGCACTTTTATGAAAGTGAATTTATGGAAAACAATAACGCACCGAAACACTTATATTTTTACTCAGTTGGTCTGAGTTATAAAAAAGCTGATGCTGAGGTGAGAGGTCAATTTAGTTTGGATGCAATTGCCAAAACGCGTTTGCTGGAACAAGCTAAAACAGAAGGAATAGAAAGTTTAATTGTCACTTCGACTTGTAACAGAACCGAGATCTACGGTTTTGCAGAACACCCATTTCAATTAATAAAACTTATTTGTGATAATAGTAACGGATCTGTTGACGCTTTTCAGAAAGTGGGATTTGTTTATAAAAATCAAGAAGCCATTAATCATATGTTTCGCGTAGGAACTGGTTTAGACAGTCAAATTCTGGGCGATTTTGAAATTATATCCCAAATTAAAACCAGTTTTGCTCATTCTAAATCTATGAGTTTAGCGAATGCTTTTTTAGAAAGATTAGTAAACGCGGTAATTCAGGCGAGCAAAAAGATCAAAAACGAAACAGAAATCAGTTCCGGAGCAACTTCGGTTTCTTTTGCTTCGGTACAATATATTATTAAGAATGTAGAAGATATTGGTAATAAGAATATTTTACTTTTCGGAACCGGGAAAATCGGAAGAAATACTTGCGAGAATCTTGTAAAACATACTAAAAACGAACATATTACTTTAATTAACCGAACGAAAGATAAAGCTGAGAAATTGGCCGGAAAACTAAATTTAATTGTTAAAGATTATTCGGAGTTACACTTGGAACTTCAAAATGCTGATGTTGTTGTGGTTGCTACAGGTGCTCAAAACCCAACAGTTGACAAAGCAATTCTGAATCTAAAAAAACCTTTATTGATTTTGGATTTGTCAATTCCAAAAAACGTGCATGAAAATGTAGAGGAATTAGAAGGCGTAACCTTGATTCACATGGATTATTTGTCGCAATTGACAGATGAAACTCTTGAGAATAGAAAATTACACATTCCTGCTGCCGAGGCGATTATTGAAGAAATCAAAGAAGAATTTGTAGTTTGGATGAAAGGCCGAAAATTCGCGCCAACCATCAATGCTTTAAAAGAAAAACTAAACGCAATTAAAGTTTCGGAATTAGATTTTCAAAGCAGAAAAATTGCAGATTTTAATGAAGCTCAAGCTGAAATCATCAGCAACAGAATTATCCAGAAAATCACTACACATTTTGCCAATCACTTAAAAGACGACGATACCATGGTCGATGAAAGCATCGAATGGATCGAAAAAGTCTTTAAAATAAAAGCATCCTAAATATTTTACCATTAAGATATTAAGTTAATTAAGCTTTGTGGGCGAAAAATCATGAAAGAGAATCATTAAATATTTAAGAGAAAGTAAGCTTTGTGTCTACAAACGCAACCTTAACTAACTTAATATCTTAATGGTAAAAAAAAACATAAAACCTTGGTTTTAAATATAAATAATGGCTGAAAAAACAATCAGAATAGGAACTCGCGATAGCGAATTGGCACTTTGGCAAGCACACACTGTCGAGAAAAAACTTAACGACTTAGGTTATAAAACCGAAATTGTTGCGGTAAAATCTACGGGCGATATTATTCTTGACAAACCGCTGTATGAACTCGGAATCACAGGAATTTTTACCAAAACTTTAGACATTGCCATGATCAATGGTAGTGTTGATATTGCTGTTCACTCGATGAAAGATGTTCCAACGGCTTTACCAAAAGGTATTGTTCAGGCTGCGGTTTTAGAAAGAGCCAATGTTTTGGATATTTTAGTTCATAAGGGAAATCCTGATTTCGCAAATCCAAGTACGATTGCAACCGGCAGTTTGCGTCGTCAGGCACAATGGTTTAATAAATACCCAAATCATACTGTAGTTGATTTACGTGGAAATGTAAACACACGCATGCAAAAATTACAAGACAATAACTGGGACGGAGCTGTTTTTGCCGCTGCAGGATTGGAGCGCATTAACCTTAAACCAGGAAATTATATCGATCTTGATTGGATGATCCCGGCGCCGGCACAAGGAGCAATGTTAGTTGTGGCGATGGAAAATGACAATTATACTTTAGACGCACTTTCTCAATTAAACCATATTGAAACTGAAATTTGTACTTATATCGAACGTCAGTTTTTAAGAACGCTGGAAGGCGGCTGTACCGCGCCAATCGGGGCTTTGGTAAAATATAATGAAACCGAAGATACGCTGCATTTTCAAGGTGTTTTACTTTCTGTAGATGGAAAACAAAAGCTCGAAATTGAGAAAACGGTTGACATTTCAGAATGGAAAAAACTAGGGTTTTTCGCTGCTCAGGAAATTTTAAATAACGGCGGAACTGAATTGATGGCGTCAATTAAAGAATCTCTAAAAAAATAATGGCAAAATCAATTCAAATATTATCTACAAAAAAGCTGTCGGGCGAGCAAAAACAAGCATTGGTAAAAGCCAATCTTGAAGTTCTCGAAGCTGATTTTATTCAAACCCAAAACAAATCTTTCGAATTAAAAGACATTAACGAAAATCTGATTTTTACAAGTCAAAATGCGGTTCACAGCGTTTTAGCTGATCCAAATTCGGAAAAACTTAAAAGTAAAAATGTCTTTTGTGTGGGTTTAAAAACCAAAATCCTTTTATCTGAAAGCGGATTCAATGTTGTGGCATATACAGGTTATGCTTCAGATTTAGCCGAAATCATAACTTTAATTTATCGCAACGAAAGTTATACTTTTTTCAGCGGAAATCTTCGTAGAGAAACGTTACCGCAAGCATTAAAAGATGCCGACGTGAAGTTTAATGAAATTCAGGTTTATGATACGGCATTAACGCCTCAGAAAATAAAAACTGCCGTTGACGGGATTTTATTTTTTAGTCCTTCCGGCGTTGAAAGTTATTTGAAAGACAACACGATTAAGAAAGAAAAGTGCTTTTGCATTGGAGAAACCACCGCAGAAGCTTTACATAAAATTACAAAAAACATCATTATTGCAGATCAGCCAACGGTTGAAGACGTGATTGAAGATGTAATTGTTGAATACAGCAATAAGCTTTAAGCCTTAGGCCATAAGCACAAAAATTTATATAGCAATACGCTTTAGGCTTTAAGCCGTAAGCAAATAATAAAACAGAAAACAACGCTTAAAGCCTAAAGCTTAAAGCCTAAAGCAACAAAAAAATGTTAAAAAACGACCTATTTTTAAAAGCATTAAAAGGAGAAACTGTTCAACGTCCACCAGTATGGATGATGCGTCAAGCCGGAAGATATTTACCGGAATTTATTGCTTTGCGTGATAAATACGATTTTTTCACCCGTTGTCAGACTCCGGAATTAGCAGCAGAAATCACCGTGCAACCGATTCGCAGAATTGCTCCAGATGCGGCTATTTTATTTTCAGATATTCTGGTTGTTCCGCAAGCAATGGGAATCGAAGTTTTGATGAAAGAGAATTTTGGTCCGTTTTTACCAAATCCAATTCGTTCGTTGGCAGATGTTCACAGAGTTTATGTTCCGGATATACAGGAAAGTTTAGGTTACGTAATGGATGCTATTAAATTGACTAAGGAAATGCTGAACGACGAAGTGCCATTAATTGGTTTCGCTGGTTCGCCATGGACAATCTTCTGTTATGCGGTTGAAGGAAAAGGTTCTAAAAGTTTTGATACTGCAAAAGGTTTCGCTTTCTCAAATCCGGCTGCAGCACATACTTTATTACAAAAAATTACGGATACAACTATTTTATATTTAAAAGAAAAAGTAAAAGCGGGAGTTGATGCCGTTCAGATTTTTGATTCCTGGGGAGGAATGCTTTCTCCGGTTGATTATCAGGAATTTTCATGGAAATACATCAACCAAATCGTTGAGGCTTTGGCTGATCACGCTCCGGTTATCGTTTTCGGAAAAGGATGTTGGTTTGCTCTTGGCGAAATGGGAAAAAGTAGAGCTTCGGCTCTTGGTGTAGACTGGACTTGTTCGGCTAGAAACGCACGTTATTTGTCTGGTGGAAACATTACTTTACAAGGAAACTTTGATCCGTCAAGATTACTTTCTCCAATTCCAACAATTAAAAAGATGGTTCACGAAATGATCAACGAATTCGGAAAAGATAAATATATCGTAAATTTAGGTCACGGAATTTTACCAAATATCCCTGTTGATCACGCGAAAGCGTTTATTGACGCTGTTAAAGAATACGGGCAATAGTATACAGTTTCCAGTCGCAGTTTTTAGTCTCACTCGAAACTGAAAACTGCAACTGAAAACCATGGCTTAAACCATCATATATTATGACACAAAAGAACATTGATTCTGAAATTGAAAAAGTTAGTCCAAATTTTATCGGATTTAATATACTTGTTCTTTTTTTGTTTATAATCTGGTGGTATAATGTTATTAGTTCTTTTGTTTTTCATAATTATTATTTGTCGGGCGAAAAGCAAATGTTCGAGATGTTTATTTATACCATTGGCTCCTTAGCGTCACCATTGTTATATACTTTTTACATTCTGGCACATATCGACTATAATAAAATTAAAAGGCAGTCATTGTACTTTAAACTTATTGGATTAACCTGGCTTCCAACCATAATCCTTTTAATAATATTTATCTATATTCAATCAACAGTAGATAATCGGGTATATTTTGAATCGAATTAATCACAAATTAAAATGCTCAACAAAGGCCTAAGAGACGAAGAAGCGATTAGAATTGACAATGTCCTGAAAACATTGCGATCACTTGACTTTATACCTCAACCTTTTACAGACGATGCAAAGTTTGATATTGAAAATCAATTAAAAGAATTCGGTTTAAATATTAAAAGTTTAGTAGAATATCAAAATGACGAATTGATTACGTTATTAGTTCGACGTCATTTAGATTTCAATCAATTAGAGCAATTTGCTGATTTTTTGATGGATTTTTCAAAAGTCGAAAACTATAATTTTGAAGATAAAGCTTTGGCCATTTACCAATATATCCAGCAGGAAAGCAAGGTTTTTTCTTTTGGAATAAATGCTAAAATTGCTTCGGCTAAAAACAAATAAACAATGGATATCATTGATTGGAAAATAGAAACGATTAACAATATTCTTGCGGAAGAGTTTTACAACCTCATCGAAAAGAATAAAACCCATATCGAAAAAACTTTTCCAGTTACCTTATCACATTGTTTGGACTTAGAAAAAACAAAGCAGTTTATCGCTTTCAATCAAGATAAAGAAAATCTCGGAGAAGGATATTATTTTTATCCCAGAGATATAAAAACCAACACTTTAATTGGTTATTTATGTATCAAAAGCATCGATAACCAAAAAGCAAAATGCGAATTGGGTTATTTTGTTGATGAAGATTTTCAAGGAAAAGGAATCACCTCAAAAATGGTTTCAGAGACATTAGATTTTTGTTTCAGTACTTTAAACATGAACAAGGTTTTTATCTGCACTTCAAAAATCAACAAAGCAAGTCAACAAATTGCCTTGAAACACAACTTTAAGCAAGAAGGAATATTACGGGAAGAATTCAAAAGTGGTGACGGAACATTAGAAGATGTCGTTTATTTTGGATTACTCAAATCAGAATATAATACTCATGAAAGATAAATTTTACGCATACATACAAAAGTTACAAGACCAAATCTGCGACGGATTAGAAGCTGTTGACGGAACAACAAAATTCCGTGAAGATCTTTGGAAACGCCCGGAAGGCGGTGGCGGAAGAACACGCGTTATTGAAAACGGTACTGTTTTTGAAAAAGGCGGAGTAAACATTTCAGCCGTTCACGGGAAATTACCGGAAGCGATGCAAAAGATGTTTGGCGTTGGCGAAGCAGATTTTTTCGCGTGTGGATTAAGTTTGGTTTTACACCCGAAAAACCCAATGGTTCCTACGGTACACGCCAATTGGCGATATTTTGAAATGTACGATACTTCGGCTTCGCTCAGTACAGGTTCCCCAAAAATAATCGAGCAATGGTTTGGCGGCGGACAAGATTTAACGCCTTATTATTTGTTTGAAGAAGACGCAATACACTTTCATCAAACGTGTAAAACCGCTTGTGACAAACATAATACTGAGTTTTATCCAAAATATAAAAAACAATGTGATGCTTATTTCTGGAATGCACACCGAAATGAAGCACGCGGAATTGGCGGTTTGTTCTTTGATTATTGCAAAGCAAATGACGAAATGTCGATGGAAGATTGGTTCAACTTTGTATCTGAAGTTGGTAATAGTTTCTTAGAAGCTTATGTTCCGATTGTGGAAAGAAGAAAAGATTTAGAATATACGCCAGAAAACAGAAACTGGCAGGAAATCCGTCGTGGCCGTTATGTCGAATTTAATTTGGTTCACGATAAAGGCACATTATTTGGTTTAAAAACCAACGGAAGAATCGAGAGTATTTTGATGAGTTTGCCACCACACGTTCAATGGGTTTATGATCATCATGCTGAAGCAGGAAGTGACGAAGAGAAATTAGTGAATGTGTTAGAAAAACCAATAGATTGGGTTTAGAATGAATCAAATATTCATTTAATACATAGAAACATAGATTTAAATCGTAATTTAGAGACGTTTCTAAAAATCATTCATTTCTCAAATAATATGAGATTATTTGAATGAATCCTTTTTTTTAAACTTTGGTAGTCTATTTAAAATAAAGAAATGAATCTAAAACTGATTTATATAGTGTTTTTGGGAAGCGTTTTTGGGTGTTTTGCTCAAAAGGATTCGCTTCAAAATCCGTATTTTAAATCGTATAATGATAAAATAACGACTAGTCTTTATTATCTGGATACTTCCAACAATTTTGAGATTGGATTTAATTCTGAAGGTAAAAAGAAATATATCGAATTGGTTCCGAATCGTCAGGAACAATTAGGCGTAAGCGTAAACTATCAATTTGTGGATATCAGTTTTGGATTTTCCCCTAAATTTTTTGATGTAAACAAAGACAATTCAGATTCTAAACTATTTAGTTTTAATACCCGCTTCTATTATAAAAAATGGATGCAATCTTTCACTTTTATCAATCAAAAGGGGTTTTATGCCAGTGAAGAAGGTTTTCAGGTTTCTTTTCCGCGAATGCGAACCACTAAAATTGGCGGATCAACTTCTTATGTTTTTAATGATAAATTCTCGTATAAAACATTAGTCAATCAAAATGAATGGCAGACAAAGAGCTCAGGAAGTTTTATTCCGAGCTTCTCATTTTACTACACTAATTTGAATTTAAACAATGAACCAAACTCTTCAAATGGAGATATTTATGTATTTTCTTTGGCCCCCTCCTATTTTTATAATTTTGTAATTAGTGATCGCTTTTTAATTGGATCAGGAATTGCACTTGGAGCCGGAATTAATGACATTGATGGAGATACCTCAGCAGTGTATCAATTAGACCTCAATTTAAAGCTGGCTTATAATACAGATCGTTTTTTTGCTTATGCGAGTTTAAACACTATTAATTTTGCTCAGGACGATGAAGCAGAAGAACGATTGGATGACAACATATCAACTTTAAAACTTAGTATTGGATATCGATTTGACCCTCCAAGCAAAGTAAAACAGGTTTATGAAAAAGTAAACCAAAAAACAGGTTTGTAAATATTTAATTAATCTAATCCCGATTGCTATCGGGGCTAAAATGTAAAATAAAATATTATGGGAAATAGAACTATAAATACGGTACAATTAGACCGTATGCATTCCGGAAAAGGATTTATTGCTGCGTTAGATCAAAGTGGCGGAAGTACACCAAAAGCATTATCGCAATATGGCGTTGATGAAAGCAGTTTCTCGAATGACGAAGAAATGTATACCCTTGTCCATGAAATGAGAACCCGTATTATTAAAAGTCCTGCCTTTGACAGCGAATATATTCTGGGTGCTATTTTGTTTGAAAACACAATGGACCGCAAAATTGACGGACAATGGACTGCCGATTATTTATGGGAGAAGAAAAACATAGTTCCGTTTTTGAAAGTCGACAAAGGACTTGCTGACCTGGCAAATGGGGTACAAATTATGAAACCTATTTCCGGTTTAGATGAATTATTAACACGCGCTGTAGAACGAAATGTTTTTGGAACTAAAATGCGTTCTGTTATTAAAGAAGCAAATGCTGATGGAATTCGCCTTGTTGTTGAGCAACAATTTGCAGTTGGTTTACAAATATTTGAAAAAGGACTTATTCCAATTATTGAACCTGAGGTTGATATTTATAGTGCTGATAAAGAAAAATCAGAAGAAATTTTAAAAGCAGAAATCAAAAAACAACTTAGTTTATTGGACAAAGATGTAAAAGTGATGCTAAAACTTTCGATTCCAACTGTGAATGACTTTTATAAGGAATTAATGTCGGATCCACATGTAGTGCGCGTTGTAGCATTATCTGGTGGATATGGACAAGATGAAGCCAACGATAAACTTTCGCAAAACCACGGGTTAATTGCCAGTTTCTCACGAGCATTATCTGAAGGGCTTTTTGCTAATCAGTCAGAAGATGAGTTTGACACTAAAATAGGCAAAACCATTGCGGCCATTTACGAAGCTTCTATTACATAAAATAATTAAAGCAAAAAAATATAACCGCGTTTACAAACTAGTAAATCAACAATTTATAATCTCAGGGTAAAACCTGAAACCTGAAACTTTAAACAAAAAAACAATGTTCCCATTACAAAGAAACCGCCGTTTAAGAACCAATGAATCTATTCGTTCCTTAGTTCGTGAAACAAGTTTAAGCCCACAAGATTTTATGCTTCCTATGTTTGTGGCTGAAGGAAAAGACGTAAAAGTTGCTATTCCGTCAATGCCAGGAATTTATCGTCATTCGTTAGATAACACGATAAAGGAAGTAAAAGAAGCTTGGGATTTAGGAATCAAAGCGGTTAATATTTACGTAAAAGTAAGCGAAAACCTAAAAGACAATAAAGGCGTTGAAGCCTGGAATAAAGATGGTTTAATGCAACAAACTATTCGCGCGATAAAAGATGCCGTTCCGGAAATGATTGTAATACCTGATGTGGCTCTTGATCCGTATTCGATTTATGGTCATGACGGAATTATCGAAAATGGCCAATTGGTAAATGATGCAACTGTTGATGCTTTAACCCGAATGAGTTTAAGTCATGCAGAAGCCGGAGCTGATTTTGTAGCGCCAAGTGACATGATGGACGGACGTGTTTTCGCCATCAGAAAAGCATTAGAAGAGAACGGACATCATAATGTAGGAATCATGAGTTATAGTGCTAAATATGCTTCGGCATTTTATGGTCCTTTTCGTGATGCTTTAGATTCTGCTCCGGTAGATTCTTTGAATATTCCGAAAGATAAAAAGACGTATCAAATGGATTATGCAAACCGAATTGAAGGAATTCGCGAAGCATTATTAGACGTTGAAGAGGGAGCAGACATCGTAATGGTAAAACCTGGAATGGCCTATTTGGACATTGTTCGTGAGGTAAAAAACGCCGTTCATGTTCCGGTTGCGGTTTACCAAGTATCTGGTGAGTACGCTATGGTAAAGGCCGCAGCAGAAAGAGGCTGGTTAGATCACGACAAGATTATGATAGAGCAACTATATTGCATTAAGCGTGCTGGTGCCAGTATTATCTCTACTTATTTTGCTAAAGAGGCTGCAGTAATCTTAAATAAATAATAATGAAAAAAGTACTATTCTTATCAGCCGTTTTAGCATTTGCCTCTTGTAAAAAAGAAGCAACTGAGAATCCAAATCAAAGCACAACAGAATCATATTCAGAAGGAGAATCGGCGAAAGCCAAAACACCGGAAGATTTAGGAAAAGATATTTTTGAAGGAAAAGGAAATTGTATTTCCTGTCATCAGGTCGATCAAAAAGTAATTGGCCCGAGTATTCAGGAAATTGGAAAAACATACAAAGACAAAAAAGGTGATATTGTAACATTCCTGAAAGGAAATGCAGATCCAATCGTTGATCCGAGTCAGTTTGCGGTTATGAAAACTAATTTTCCGGTAACCCAGGCAATGTCTGATGAAGAATTAAAAGCAATTGAAGCTTACATTTACAGCAACGCAAAGTAATATCTTAAATTATATTAATTACTGCTGACATACTGTTGTCACAGCTCCATTATAAATTTGGAGTAAATAAAATAATTTAAGCAAAATGGATATTCAAAAATTCAACATTATTGGAATTTCGGTTAGAACCACTAACGAAAACGGACAATCAGGACAAGATATTCCGGCTCTTTGGAACACGTTTATAGCAGAAGGAATTCTTGAGCAAATTCCAAACAAAATAGACAATTCAGTTTATTCTGTTTACACCGAATATGAAGAAGATCATACTAAACCTTATACAACTATTTTGGGTTGTCAGGTAGAAAGTTTAGATTTTATTCCCGAAGGAATGACAGGCAAGACTATTGAAAAAGCGACTTACGAAAAATTCACTGCAAAGGGAAATCTCAATGAAGGCATTGTTTTTAATGAATGGATGAAAATTTGGAATTCAGATTTAGACAGAAGTTTTACTTCAGATTTTGAAATTTACGGAGAGAAAGCACAGAATCCTGAAAATGCAGAAGTTGATATTTTCATCGCAATAAATCGATAATAACAAAAACGGCGCTACATTAGCGCCGTTTTTTATTCATATAATATTACCAGATTTTAACTCTCTTATCTGGTTCAACATACATTGCATCTCCTTTTTTGATTCCGAAAGCCTGATAAAAAGCATCTACATTCTCGATTGGAACAACTGCCCTGTACATTCCCGGTGAATGCGGATCTGTTTTAACCTGACTTTTTATTGCCTCATCTCGTGACTTTGTTCTCCAGACTGTTGCCCAGGAAATAAAGAAACGTTGTTCCGGCGTAAATCCGTCGATTAAACCCGGATTTCCATTTGCTTTCAAATACAATTGCAATCCGTCATAAGCAGCGTTTATTCCGCCTAAATCTCCAATATTTTCACCTAAAGTAAATTTACCATCTACGTGAATTCCCGGTAACGGCTCTAAAGCGCTATATTGATCTGCAAGCTGTGTACCAAGTGCTGTAAATTGTTTCAAATCATCAGCTGTCCACCAATCTACAAGATTTCCATCTGCGTTGTAACGCGCACCGGAATCATCAAATCCGTGAGAAATCTCATGTCCGATTACAGCTCCAATTCCACCATAATTTACAGCTTCATCAGCCTGGTAATTGTAGAAAGGTGGCTGTAAAATCGCCGCAGGAAAAACAATCTCATTATAAGACGGATTGAAATAAGCGTTTACCGTTTGTGGAGACATTCCCCATTCTGTTTTATCAACCGGTTTGCCCAATTTAGCCAAACTTTCTGCATAAGCCCATTTTGCTATATTTTTGGAATTATCAAAATAAGTTCCGCCTTCGGCAACATTTTTAAGTTCTAGTTTAGAATAATCTTTCCATTTATCAGGATATCCAATTTTAATGGTCAGTTTCTTCAACTTTTCAATTGCTTTTGTCTTAGTTTCTGCAGACATCCAGGACAAAGCATTGATTCTGTTTTCATAAGCCAACATTACATTAGAGATCATATTCTTTGCTTTATCTTTTGCTTCAGCAGGAAATAATTTCTCTACATACAATTTTCCCAAAGCTTCCCCTGTTGCACCGTTGATTACCTGCAAGGCAACTTCTTCACGAGGACGCTGCTTTAATGCACCTGTTAAAGTTTTTCCGTAAAAATCAAAATTGGCATTTTCAATATCTGTAGTTAAAGTTGAAGTACTTCTGTTTAACAAGGACCATTTTAAATATTCTTTCCAGGTTTCTACTTTATTTTCCGTTAAAGTCTTTTCTAAAGCAATCATATAACGGGGCTGCGATACATTTACGGTATCAATTTTCATCATTCCAATTCCGGTAAAATATTTATCCCACTGAATTGAAGGAGTATTCTTTTTTAAATCGGCAATAGCCGTTGGATTATATTGTTTTCTACGGTCTCTGCGTTCCACACGGTCTAATCTTGGAGCAGATAGTTCAACTTCTAAAGCCAGGATTTGTTTCGCACTTTCTTTTGCTTTTGCCGGAGATTCTCCAAGAAACTGCAACATTCTGGCAACGTGTACTTCATATTTTTCACGTTTTTCTTTTGAATCTTTATCATCAGCATTATAATAATCCTTATCAGATAATCCTAAACCTCCCGGACTTAAGCTAACCGAATTTTTATTACTGTTTTTTGCATCTGCACCTACATTAACGCCAAAGAAGCCAATTCCGCCCTGAGGCTGCATTTCGATAAAGAAATTTTGTAAATCAGTTACATTTTTAATTGCATCGATTTTCTTCAAATAAGGCTGAAGTGGCTTAATTCCATTTTTATTACGCCCTACAGTATCCATAATCGTATTAAACAAAGCAATTGCTTTACCCTGATCTGTATTTGATTTGTACTTAGGATCTTTAGAAGCTTCTTTTAAAATGGCAAGAGCATCGTTATCTGTTTTTTGACGTAATTCATTAAAACTTCCCCAGGAATTTCTATCACTTGGAATTTCGGTTTTGTCTAACCATGCTCCATTTACATAACGGAAAAAATCCTGTCCCGGACTTACTTTCGTATCCATATTGGCTAGATTGATTCCGGGTTCTTTAGGTTTTGCGGTTTGCGCCTCTATAGTAACGCAGCAAAGCATTGCTGAAAATGCACAAAACACAGATTTGTTAAGCTGTTTTATCATTTTTTATAGTATTTAGTATATACACATTGGTGTCAATTTGAAACATTTTGTTACAAATTTTCAATAATTCATTTGAGATTGTGATGAAATGAAAGCAGATATTTTAATTCTTAAAACAAAAACGGCGCTATTTAGCGCCATTTTATTAATATTATATTACCAGATTTTAACTCTCTTATCTGGACTTACAAACATTTTATCTCCGCTTTTAATTCCGAAAGCGTCATAAAAAGCATCAACATTCTGAATAGGAACATACGCTCTGTACATTCCCGGAGAATGCGGATCTGTTTTTACCTGACTTTTTATTGCTTCGTCTCTTGTTTTGGTTCTCCAAACGGTAGCCCAGGAAATAAAGAATCTTTGTTCCGGCGTAAATCCATCAATTAGACCAGGGTTTCCGTGTGCTTTCAAATACAATTGTAATCCGTCGTAAGCAGCATTTATTCCTCCTAAATCACCAATGTTTTCACCTAAAGTAAATTTACCATCTACGTGAATTCCCGGTAACGGTTCTAAAGCGCTATATTGATCTGCAAGTGCAGTACCAAGTGCAGTAAATTGTTTCAAATCATCAGCAGTCCACCAGTCAACAAGATTTCCATCTGAATTGTAACGTGCACCAGAATCATCAAAACCATGAGAAATCTCATGCCCGATTACAGCTCCAATTCCACCATAATTTACAGCTTCATCAGCTTGATAATTATAAAATGGCGGTTGCAAAATCGCAGCAGGGAAAACAATTTCGTTATAAGATGGATTGTAATACGCATTTACAGTTTGCGGTGACATTCCCCATTCTGTTTTATCAACAGGTTTGTGTAGTTTTTCAATTCCTTTTTTGAAATCCCATTTTGATAAGTTACGTACGTTTTCAAAATAACTTCCACCTTCGGCAACACCTTTAATTTCAAGAGCCGAATAATCTTTCCATTTATCAGGATAACCTACTTTAATGGTAATTTTATTTAATTTTTCGATGGCTTTCACTTTCGTTTCAGCAGACATCCATGTTAAATTATTAATACGGTTTTGGTACGCCAAAATCACATTATGAATCATATCAGTTGCTTTGGCTTTTGCTTCAGCAGGAAAAACTTTTTCAACATATAATTTACCAAGTGCTTCGCCAATACTTCCGTTTACAACTTGCAGTGCTTTTTCTTCACGAGGCAATTGTTTAATCGCACCTCTTAATGTTTTGCTGTAAAAGTCAAAACTTGCTGATTCAATTTCAGTTGTTAACTGTGATGTTGAACGATTTAGCAAAGTCCATTTCAATAATTCCTTCCATTGCGGAACTTTATTTTCTGTAAAAATAGTCTGCAATGCTTTCATATACTTTGGCTCCGTTACTACAACAGTATCTAATTTTGCCAGGCCAAGACCCGTAAAATAAGCATCCCATTTAATGGCCGGAGTTAATTTTTGAAGATCAGCAACTGTCATTGGGTTGTACTGAAGACGGCTGTCTCTGCTTTCAACACGATTTAATCTTGGAGTTGATAAAGCAGTTTCTAAAGCCAAAATTTCAGCAGCGCTTTGTTTTGCTTTTTCAGGAGATTCTCCAATAAACTGCATCATTCTTGCAACGTGAAGTTCGTATTTAGCACGTTTTTCTTTAGAATCTTTATCTTCTGATGTGTAATAATCTTTATCAGACAATCCTAAACGGCTTACTCCAAGACTTACAGAATTCTTAGAGCTGTTTTTATCATCGGCACCAATACCAATACTAAAGAAGTCATTTCCTCCTTCAGGTTCCATTTCAACCAAATATTTTTGAAGATCAGCAACATTTTTTATCGCATCAATTTTCTTCAAATAGGGTTTTAAAGGTTCGATTCCTCTTTTGTTTCTTCCAACTGTGTCTAAAACAGTATTAAACAAACTCACCGCTTTACCTTGATCCGTATTCGATTTATACTTTGGATTTTTTGAAGCATCCTTCAAAATTGCCATTGCATCTTTGTCTGTTTTTTTAATTAATTCATTGAAACTTCCCCAAGTTGTTCTGTCACTTGGAATTTCAGTTTTACTTAGCCAGGTTCCGTTTACATATTGGAAAAAATCCTGACTTGGACTAATTTTCGTATTCATATACGAAACATTAATACCCGGTTCTTTTGAAGTTGTATCCTGAGCTTTAACTGCAGTAAATGTTAACATTGCAGAAAAGACACAAAATAAGGGTTTGGTAAGCTGTTTGTTCATTTTCGAGTGTATTTTTTGTGTATCTACAAACGTATTGTTAATATTTGGAACTCTATGTTAAAATTTTAGCAATAATTTGGGGTTCATTTTCTAATGCAAATAATTGATCGCAAACATTAAAACAATTCATACATAAATCTCTCTTTTTTAGCAGATATGTGAAATTGTTTTCGGAATATTTGTCTGAAGAAAAACAACAATCGTGAGAGCAAAAATACAGAGTGTTTTTTCAGGAAGAGTCGAAGCTATAGGATTACCAATCTTGGCTTTATGCTGGGTTAGCTTTTTTTGGGGAACTACCTGGCTGGCCTCAAAAGAAGGTGTAAAACATATGCCGGCTTTACAATTGGCCATGATTCGTCAGTTTGTTGGGGGAATTTTATATGTTGGTTATTTTATTATAAAAAGGGAACCCTGGCCAAAAGGCAAACAATGGCGCACGATCTTGATTTTGGCGATTCTAAACTTTTGCTGCAGTAATGGTTTAAGTACCTGGGGCGTTCAATATATTAGTTCAGGATTGGGAGCCATAATTGGCGCTATTTTTCCAATCTGGATTGTTATTATTTGTTTCTTTCAGGGCGAACGTATTGCAAAATTGGCCGTAACCGGATTGTTAATTTGCTTTGGCGGAATCTGTATTATTTTTATGGATCATTTAGGCGATTTCCTGCGGCCTGATTTTCAATTTGGAATCTTCTTATCTATAGTTTCGACTATTACGTGGGCTTTCGGAATTTTACACACTAAGAAAAAAGCAGCGAGTTTTAACCCCTATTTTAGCTTGGGATTGCAAATGCTGCTTTCGAGTTTTATTCTTTTTGGAATTACCGAAGCTGCGGGAATGAATATCTCATTAATCGAAATTCCGTTAACATCCTGGTGGGCAATTGGCTATTTGGTAATTATTGGTTCAATCTTAACTTTTGTTGCTTTTATTTATACGCTGCAACATCTTCCAACAGAAATCAGCAGTATTTATGCGTATATAAATCCGATCGTGGCGATTATTTTGGCCTTTTTCCTCTTTGGCGAACCTCTTAGTCAGGCTATTGTTGTTGGAGTTACCGTAACTTTAATGGGATTATATCTCGTGAATAAATCTATCCGAAAGATTAAAAAATAAAGATTAATATTTATTGCGGTCTTTTTAATGCGAAATGGCACGCGGATGACGCGGATTCGCTTTGCGAAAACACAGATTATACGGATTTCTTTCTAATTATTAATCTCGCAGAGGCGCAAAGTTTTCAAAGCTACTATTGTCGCTGTGAGATTTGAAGTTCCTATTGTCAGTCTGAGCGAAGTCGAAGACCCGCAAAGTAAATCGCCAATCTTATAAAGCTACAAAAATAAAAAATCTGTATAATCTGTGTTTTCGCAAAGCGAATCCGCGTCATCCGTGTGCCAATTTCGCAATCAACAGAAGAACCTGTTAAAAACAATCATAATTACAGTTTTTAGAAAGTGCTTTTTGTATTTTTGCACCAAATTTTTCATATGAAATCGTTTTTATACAAATACCGCAAATTCTTTATTGTTTTAATTGTCTTTTCGGTTGTCACTATATCCTTATTTTATTCGGCTTTAAAGCCACAAAAAACTTTGCCAATCTATAATCCTGCTGATGTAAACCCAGAATTAGTTGACAGTACGATACAATACAAAAGCAAATACCACACAATTGCTGACTTTAAATTTGTAAATCAAAACGGAGATACTATTACCCAGAAAAACTACGAAGGAAAAATTTATGTTGCCGATTTCTTCTTTACGACCTGTGGATCAATTTGCCCAAAAATGTCAACAAATCTCGAAGAGATTCAAAAAGCAATTTTAAATAATCCGAAGGTAATGTTGCTTTCACACACTGTTTTTCCTGAGGTTGACAGTATTCCGGTTCTTAAGGAATATGCTATAAAACACCATGTTGTTGACAGCAAATGGAATCTGGTTACCGGCGATAAAAAAGAAATTTACACCATGGCCAGAAAATCTTATCTGGCGGTAAAATTAGGTCGTCCAGATCAGTTGTATGATATGGTTCATACCGAGAATTTTGTTTTGGTAGATCAAAAACGACGCGTTCGCGGATTCTATGACGGAACGAACAAAGAAGATATAAAACGTCTTTTGGAAGATATTGATTTCTTATGTCATGAGTAAGTTTTGGCTTATTTAAGTAAATTTTGGCATAAACAAAGCTGTTAATTGCCTTTGAATAAAGATTTATTGCCTATTTTTGCAATCTAAATTCAATCTAAATAAGCTTGCAAACTACAATTCACACCCTGAAAAAAGGCGAAAAAGCCATTATCAAAGATTTTGATATCGATTTGATTCCTTTAAAATTATTAGAAATGGGTTGTTTGCCGGGCAACTTGGTCGAATTGCTTCAAATTGCTCCTTTTGGAGATCCTTTATATTTGGATATTAATGGCTCACACGTCGCGATTCGTATTGAAACTGCTCGCGAAATTGAAGTTGAACTTATCAAAACCAATTTGTAATGAGCATTCAAAATATAAATGTTGCCCTTATTGGAAATCCAAACACCGGAAAAACTTCCGTTTTTAATCAGCTTACAGGTTTAAATCAGCAAGTTGGAAATTATCCCGGAATTACGGTTGAGAAAAAAATTGGGTTCTCTAAATTGCCACACAATATAAAAGCTAACATTCTGGATTTACCCGGAACGTACAGTCTGAATGCAAGTTCGATGGACGAAAGTGTTGTAATTGAACTTTTATTGAACAAAAACGACAAATTATATCCTGATGTAGCCGTTGTTGTAACTGATGTTGAAAATCTAAAACGAAATTTACTGATTTACACGCAGATAAAAGACCTTGAAATTCCAACGATTCTTGTCATTAATATGTCAGATCGTATGGAAAGCAAAGGAATTACTTTGTATATTCCGTATCTGGAAGAAAAACTTCAAACCAAAATTGCTTTAGTAAGTTCCCGAAAAGGTTTGGGAATTGATTATTTAAAGGAACTTATTGTTTCATACAAAACACTTCCGCATGAACCTTGTTTGAATGCTTCAGTTATTGATACGGCGTATTTTGAAAAATTAAAACACGCTTTCCCGAACCAGCTTTTATATAAATTATGGCTGGTCATTACGCAGGATGTAAACTTTTCGAATTTAGATCGAAATGAAATCAGGAGCACTTTTACCAAATCACATTCTGAATTAAAGCGTTTACAGCAAAAAGAAACCATCAAAAGATATCAGTTTATCAATGATGTTTTAAAAGAAGGTTTAAAAGTCGATGCCACGATGGCAAAAGACATCAGAGCCAGACTTGATCGCGTATTAACACATAAGTTTTGGGGTTATGTGATATTTCTGGCGATTTTATTTATCATTTTTCAATCGATTTTTAGCTGGTCAACTATTCCGATGGATTTTATTGACAGCACTTTTGCATCGTTAAGTACTTGGGTTGCGAAGGAATTACCAAGCGGAATCCTTACTGATTTACTTTCGCAGGGAATTGTGCCGGGAATTGGCGGTGTTATTATATTTATTCCGCAAATTGCCTTTTTGTTTCTCTTTATTTCCATTTTGGAAGAAAGCGGATACATGAGCCGTGTCGTCTTTTTGATGGATAAAATCATGCGCAAATTTGGGCTTTCCGGAAAAAGCGTCGTGCCATTAATTTCAGGAACTGCCTGTGCAATTCCGGCGATTATGGCAACTCGAAACATCGAAAACTGGAAAGAACGTTTGATTACTATTCTGGTAACGCCGTTTACAACCTGTTCAGCAAGATTACCGGTTTATACAATCATCATCTCTTTGGTCATACCGGATGAACGCCTTTTTGGAATATTAAATATGCAGGGATTAGCCTTGATGTTATTGTATTTATTAGGTTTTGGAACTGCGATTCTTTCCGCTTATATTCTGAATAAAATTCTGAAATTTAATACCAAAACATATTTCGTGGTAGAAATGCCAAGTTATAAATTGCCTCTTTTCAAAAACGTTGGTATTAATGTGGTTGAAAAAACCAAAGCGTTCGTTGTTGGTGCAGGTAAAATTATCTTAGCAATATCTGTTATTTTATGGTTTTTGGCTTCTTACGGACCCGGAAAAGATTTTAACGAAGCAGAAACTATCATAAAAGAAAAATTTGTTGATAAACCTCTGGACAAAGTAACATTCGAAAACGAAGTGGCGTCTCAAAAACTGGAGAATTCTTATATCGGAATTATGGGTAAAGCCATTGAACCTGCTATTTCGCCTTTGGGTTACGACTGGAAAATTGGTATCGCAATTATAAGTTCATTTGCCGCCCGTGAAGTTTTTGTGGGAACTCTTGCCACCATTTACAGCGTTGGAAGCAGCGATAACGAAGCCACCATAAAAAGCAAAATGCAGGAAGAGATAAATCCGGAAACTGGTAAAAAGATCTTTAATTTTGCTTCGGGAATATCTTTACTTTTATTCTACGCTTTCGCCATGCAATGTGCCAGTACGCTTGCCATTACTAAAAAAGAAACCAACTCATGGAAATGGCCGGCGATGCAGCTTTTCTTAATGAGTGGTCTTGCCTATTTTGTTGCGCTTTTGGCGTATCAACTTCTAAAATAAACAATCATGGTACAAGAAATTATTGCCTTTGTTATATTATTTATCGCCGTTGGTTTTTTGATCAACAAGTTCTTTTGGAAATCTAAAAAGAAAAAAGATTGCGGTGATGGAAATTGTGGGTGTTCTTAGAAGGAAAGGTACTGAGGTTCTGAGGTTCTAAGTTGCTAAGATTTTACCGCAGAGTTGCGCAAAGGATTCGCAGAGTTACGCAAAGTTTTTTTGATAATTGTCTGTTGAAGATCGCAAAGCTTTAAAGAGCCTTCGGCTCGGAATATATTTTTACGGACGGATTTTAATCCGTTTTTTTTATACGCAGAAAAAATACCTTAATTCGTCATTTGTTCAACGATTCAGCAACGAATTTTTATCCGTTGGTGTAAATAAACCGTTCATCTGGAACTTATGAAAAGAACCGTAGCTCGAAACATATTGTAGGGACGGATTTTAACCCGTCCATTAATGCAATATTAATCTCTTAAAATATAAACTCTAAAGTTGTATAAAATGTTCTTGTGTCTGAAGGAATAATTCCGGGACCCGGATAACCTGTAGCACGTCTTGTGAAGTATTTATTATCTGTAAAGTTGGTAATTCCTGCTTCTAATTTCCAGTTTTTCCATTTGTAGGATGATGAAAAATCGGCTACGTAATACGTTGGTATTTTTCCTGAAATACCATTGCTTATTGCGTTTTCTCCCACGTCCTGATTGGTCGCATCGGTAAATTGCGATGTTACATACGTTAACTGAATACTTGACATAAAATTTTTATAACCAACACTTGTTCCGGTTTTAATATTGAAAAGTGGCACAAATTCTACTTTATTTCCTTTAACTCCGGCTGCTTCCGATTTTAAATAATCAGAATCTGTAATGGCAACGTTTGAGAATACATTCCAGCTTAGGTTTGGATTTTCCTCAAAAAACGTTTTATTTAAACTCCAATCGATCATGGTTTCGAAACCGTATGTAATCGCGGTTCCAATATTATCCCTTAAAATAATTGGTCGGCCTTCGCTAACTGTCCAGTACTCTCCAATTTTATCATTGTAGTATAAAGCAAAAACGCTTGAATCGAACCTGATTTTATCGTTTATCTGACCACGAATTCCGATATCTGAGGTAAAACCTTTCTCGTCTGTAATATCTGCCGAAATTGCATAACTGGAATAAACTGTTCTTAAATCACTATACGTTACAGAACGATAGTTTTGCGAAATGTTTCCGTAGACCTCAATTCCGGTTTGCGGTTTGTAGCTTAATCCAACTCCAAACAAAAAGAAATTACGGTTTTTGATATTGTTTTCGGCAACGGTTTCATCTAAAATAACATTTCCGGCGCCGTCAAGATTGATTTTTCTGTAGGTTCCGTTTGCCTGAGTTTTTATGTTTTCATATCGAAATCCGGGCGTAATCGAGAATTTTGAGGATACTTTAAAGATATTTTCTCCAAAAACAGAGAAATTCAAGTTTGGATATTTATAATCGGATTGGTTTGGTGCTTGGGGAAATTCGGCTGTAGCCAAATTAAAATTAGCGTCACTTCCTGAACTTCCCGGACCTTGAATTCCGGTGTTTTGTGCCTGATAATATTTGGCGCCAATTAAAAAAGCATTTGAATTTCCGCCTAAATCATATTTTTTTAAATAACGCGCTTCGGCTCCCCAATTGACAAAATCACCAACGATTAAATCACGAACTCCGCCGTTATCCGGCAAATCAACCCGGTTTGGACGGAATCCGACTGTTTTTCTGCTGGCATCTAAACCAAACAATTGCAAAGAGAAATCGGCATCATTATCAAAGTGATGTTTGAATCGCAAAGCAAATAAATTCCAGTTTACGGCAAACCAGTTTCGGGTTCTGTTACTTTGAGTCGGATCTTCGTTAAACATCTGATCTGTAAGTCCTCCGGCTTGTTGAGCTAAATAATTAAAATAAGTATAATCAAAGTGCAAAGATGTTTTATCTGTAAATTGATAATTCAGATTAGCAAAATAGTTCGTGCTTTTAAAATCAGAATTCGGGCGAAAGCCATCTCCTTTTTTATAATTGAAAAAAGTATAATAACTGAATTTCCCTTTCGTTCCGCTTAAACTCGTAAAATTAGTATACAATCCGTACGAACCAATTGTGTTACGCTCCACAAGTTCAATTGCTTTTTTACTCGGACTTTTGATTTTAAAATTCACCAAACCACCAAACTGCGTTCCGTATTGAAGAGAAGCTGCACCGCGGACAATCTGGATTTCATTAAGAGATTCGGTTGGCGTTGCGTAATAACTTTCGGGGTAACCCAAAACATCGGCGCTAATATCGTAACCATTTTGGCGTGTGTTGAAATTGGCAGTTCGGTTTGGGTCTAAACCACGACCACCAATACTCAATTGTAAACCTCCGTCAGAACTTTCGTTAATCGTTAAACCTACAACTTGCGCATAAATTTGGCGTGGATTGTTCGCTGCTTTATTCGCTGTAATTTTATCTAACTGAATTACTTCGGTTTTTTTTCCGGCGTAAATAGCCGTTTCTTCAATGTCTTTTAACTTATGAAGGGCAAATATTTTCTCTCTTTCGTTTTTAACAACGACTTCAGATAAGTTGTTGATTTTGTTTAAGGTAATGGTCAAATCAGAACCTGGAGCTGCCATTTCCTGTTCTAAAACCGAATAATTGTCTTTATAAAAAACAAAAGTAAATGTTCCCGAATTGGGAACTACGACATCAAAAACACCTTCTTTATTGGTAATTGTTTTCACGCCATTTGCTTTGTTGTAAACCTCAACATAGGATAATTTTTCACCGGATTCTCCCAATACAACGCCCGAAACATGCGTTTGGGAAATGGCATTTAATGAAAACAGTAAAAATAAAATAAAGCTAAAATCCTTTAATTTCATCGTTGAAAGGTAGGATCCAGGTTTTGTGATCGAATGATTCATTTTCTTTTGCGAGGTTTATGTTTTTGTCTATGTAAAGTTTGCTCAATCTTCCGTTGAGTGCGACGTAGCTTTCTACGCGAACTTCCGGATCGTTAACGCCTTGTTTTTGATAATAATCGTGTAAAAAATGAGCATATTCTAAAATGAAATCAGGTTGAAATGCCATTTGTTTTTCCTGAAAAGCAGTCAAAAAATGACTGTTATTTACTTTTATCTGGTTTTTGGTTTTACTGTCTATTACGGTAAATTGCGTATAACCCGCTTTTTCCATTAACATAACGCGCCATGAAAATCGGAAACCTTCTTCTGTCCAGAATAATTCATCTGGATAAATTAAATATCGAAATGGGAATGTGAGCTGAAAAATCAGGAAACAAGCCAGAATTGCGATTTTGATTTTATAAAAACCATTGAATGTTGTTATTTTTTCTTTTGCGTTTTCGAATGCATTCAAACTAAAACGGAATAGTTTTGCGATATAATTCAGGCATTTTTTATGGAAATCACTTCCAAAAAACAACAATGAACTCACAATCATTACATAAGGAAAAACGCCAATTGGGAATAAAATCTTAGTCAAAACATGAAAAACAACTACCAAAACAAAGGCAAATGTTCTTGTTCGTTTGTAAAGCAATAAAAAAGGAATACTCAAATCGTAAATCATTCCGCTCCAGCTAAAAGCATAATGAACCCAATTTTCATTTAAAAAACTTCCGATAAGCGGCAAATTATGATTGGTTGGAAGCCAAATTTTAAGAGGCATTGCTTTCAGAAGCCAATCGGAATTGATCTTTGCCAAACCGGCATAAAAGTAAACGATTCCTAAAAGCAGTTTTAGAATATCTGTTGTCCAACGCGGAATTTTCTGAAAGGCAATTTTAGGATTCTGATAAGCATCGACAGAAAAATAAGCATTTGCCGGAAGAAAAATAAGCACAAAACTAATTACCGAAATGAAGTAATAATGATTGAGATAAGTGGTTTTATCCATTAACTCAATATAGGTAAAACTAAGGAAGAATAATGTTGATGCAACTTTGTAGCGATAACCAATTGCAATGCCAATTGATGACAATCCGGCAATAGTAAAAAGCAGGTAAGTCGGCGTCCCGAAAGGCTTCACGAATTCGAAACCATAATACGTAAAATGAAAAAGCGGTTCAATATAGAACTTATTTACCCAGCCGTAACTCACAAAACGGAGTAAACTCAACCCCATCATTAAACCAAACGCCAGCCTAAAAAAGGCTAGCGTTGCGGCATGTGTATTTGTTTCTAAATATTTTATAATGTTATTTTTCATTATTAATCGCCATCGCCATCTACATAATCAATTGTTATGTTTAGCGCTTGCATCATATCTAGTTTTGTATAAATTACGTTTTGTTGTAAAACATTATAAGCGGTAATTACTTTTGTATTATCAGTGTTAATTTGATTTGCCAGACTTGCATTCAAAGTATTATTGGCTGTGAAAACTGCAGTGTATTGTGTATTGATTAAATCACTTAATTTTTTATTGTCCCGAATTGCATTTACAAAATCCAAATACGATTTTAAGCTTTCGCCCGTTGCAGTTGAGTTGAAGTGTTTTCCGTTAAAGAAATCCTGAGATGCTTTTATAGAAATGTTGAGTAATTCTGTAGAAACAGTTCCTTTATATAAGCCTTCTGTTTTTTCAGGAAATTTAACTCCGTTTGAGAATAAACCTGCCGGAATTCCCAGTTTTACGGTTCTGATGTCTTTTTCTAAATTCTTAACAAAATTATTTGTCGTAATGTTTACGGCTCCACTTACAGAAGTTCCGGTGTTGGCAATATAGGCAGCTCTGTAACCTCCGGTTTTCCAGTCTGTAACAACAGCATCAATTGTAGTTTTAAGTTTAGCCGTTACATCTGTCAAGTATTTTTTATAATTGGCCGCTTTGGCATTTGTAGTATAAAAAGCTACTATTGCAGCATCATCAGCACCTAAACCATTCAGCAAATAATCTAATCCCGGTAAACCCTGCTTCGCATATTGTGCCTGCAAACTTAAATTATAAGTTCCCGAATTAATGTTGTCTTCAATACCAGTGGTACTTGTTGGATATGTATTGGCAATTTCCTTTAAGTTGATATCTAAAGCTTTTCCGAAACCGTAAATTCCAACATATTGATAGGCTTTGTAAGCTTCGTACCAGCTTGTTCTTACTGTTTGCAAATTAGCAACAGTTGGAGCTGTTGTAAAAGTTGCGGCATCAGTAGATAAAATATTCACTTTTGACTGATAATTTTCATAACTCGGAATAATAATATTATCAGCCCAATTGGTTAAAAGTGCAGCTCTGTCATAATTATTTCCGCCAGAATTATCTCCGCCTCCATCGCCTGACGAGCAAGCTATTACAGTTCCTATTAAAGCTAAAAGGAAAATTATTTTTTTCATTTTGATGTAAATTTTCACAAAAATACAAAAGCGGATTAAACTTAAGCATATTTATTCTAAATTAAATTTGTGGGCTTGTGAGAAATATATACTTTTGCTTTAAATTTAATTATTCTAAATAAAGCCATAATATGAAAAACTTATATCCAAAAGTTGCTGTTGCAGTATTTGCAGGACTAACTTTTTTTGCTTGCAGCAGTAACGATAACGATGATAAAGGTTCATCAACCGTTACTAAAAAGCAGGTTATTGAAAACTATGCGAATATCGTTTATGCAAATTACCAAAAAGCTTACGATGATGCTGTACTTTTAGAAACAGCGATTAAAACTTTTACTGCAACGCCTACTGATGCCAATTTTACTGCTGCAAAAACTGCCTGGAAAACTTCAAGAGAAAGCTACGGAACGACTGAAGCTTTCCGTTTTGCTAACGGACCAATTGATGGAGACGATAACGGACCTGAAGGACTTTTGAATTCATGGCCGCTTGACGAAAACTTTATTGATTATGTTGACGGAAGTGCAAACGCAGGAATCATCAATGATGTTGCTGATTACCCAACAATCAACAAAGCTTTATTGGAAAGTTTAAACGAAGATGGCGGTGAAAAAAACATTAGTGTTGGATATCACGCAATTGAGTTTTTATTATGGGGACAAGATTTAACTGCTCCTTCTGCAAAACTTCCAGGACAAAGACCTTATACTGATTATGTTGCTGCCGGAACTCATGCAAACCAAACTCGCAGAGCGGCTTACTTAAATGCTTGCGCGGATTTATTGACTGATAATTTAGATTATTTAATTCAACAATGGAAACCAAGCGGAGTTTACAGAACTAAATTTTTGGCTTTGCCTGAAAATGACGCTATCAAAAATATATATTTAGGAATTACAACTCTTGTTACTGCTGAATTACCAATTGAGCGTATGGAAGTTGCCCTAGAAAATGCAGATCAGGAAGACGAACATTCTTGTTTTAGTGATAATACGCACAGAGATATCGCTTTGAACCTGCAAGGTGTTATTAATGTTTACCAGGGAAAATACGGTTCTATTGACGGAGCTTCTTTAGAAAATTTAGTAAAACAAGCAGATTCAGCAACTTACGATGAAACCTTAACTTCATTGAATGCTTCGACAACAAAAGTAGCTGCAATTTTGACTCCGTTTGATTTGGCTATTTCAGGAGGACCAGATTCTGCTGAAGGTGCTAAGGTTAAAACTGCTGTACAACAACTACTTAACTTTGGAGCAACTTTATTAAAAGGCGCTACAAAAATTGGAATTACTGTAAACAGTTAAGCAAATAAAAAGAAATAAATTAAAACAAAAAGTGTTCCTTTGCCGGAGCACTTTTTTAGCATAATACCATGAAGAATTTTATTCCGTTTCTACTTGTTATTCTTTGTATTAACTTCTCTGGCTGCAGCAATAGTGATGATGCTTACGTGCCATTAACAGCTGAAGATGGAGAACAGTTTTCGGGAGGAGAAACCACCGTTTTCAACGTTAGTGAAGAAGCTTTTGGTTTTTCTGCCGAGAAACTTACTTTTGATGAACAAACAGATTTTGGGGTAGGAAACTCATTTTTTAGACAAAGCTGGATTTCAGCGCCATCTTCGACAACTGCACGCGATGGTTTGGGACCTTTTTTTAACGCCGTTTCTTGCGCAAGCTGTCACTTTAAAGACGGACGCGGAAGACCACCGGCTTTTGATGGTGAATTAGGCAAAGGTTTATTATTACGTTTTACCATTGGCGGACAAGATGTTAATGGTTCTGGTTTTCCTGATCCAGTTTATGGAGGACAATTGCAGGATAATGCTATTTTAGGGCAAACTACCGAAGGTCAGTTCACCATTAGTTACCAGCAAATTGCAGAAACTCTTGCAGACGGAACTGTTGTTACATTACAAAAACCAATTTATACGGTTACAAATCTGGGTTACGGTCCCTTGGGCAATGTTCAAGTTTCGCCAAGAATTGCCAATCAAATTATTGGATTGGGATTATTAGAAGCGATTCCTGAAAGTACCATTTTGGCTTTCGCCGATGAAAACGATTCAAATAATGATGGTGTTTCGGGAAGACCGAATTACGTTCATGATTTTTTGACCAATACAACTCAATTAGGCCGTTTTGGATGGAAATCAAATCAGCCAAACGTACGTCAGCAAGTTGCTAGTGCGCTTTCGGGCGATATGGGAATTACATCTAGTTTATTTCCGAATGAAAGTGGTCCTTTTGGAGTTGATTTAATTACCATTCCAAATGGAGGAACTCCTGAAATTTCTGAGGTTAATTTAAACCGAATGGCTTTGTATTCTCAGACATTATCTGTTCCGGCAAGAAGAAATTATACAGATCAGAATGTTTTAAAAGGCAAAAAGACTTTCGAAACCATTCAATGTACAGCGTGTCACATTCCGAAAATTCAAACCGGGAACACGCATTCTATTGTTGCATTAAGAAATCAAACGATTCGTCCTTACACAGATTTGCTGTTGCATGATATGGGAGAACAATTATCAGATAATGCAAATGATTTTAAAGCCACAGGATCTGAATGGAGAACACAGCCACTTTGGGGAATTGGTTTGATAAAAATGGTTAACGGACACACAAATTTAATGCACGACGGAAGGGCCAGAAATGTTGAAGAAGCAATTCTATGGCATGGCGGCGAAGCCCAAAAAGCGAAAGATAAATATAAGAAACTTTCAAAAGAAGAACGTGATGATTTATTAGCGTTTATTAATTCTCTTTAGACATCTTTTTATTTAATATGACAGTCTTTTACTATCTCTTTTTCATATTCTTAAATCTATTTTTATTTTTATTTCTTTCTAAAAAAATATATTTAAGTCGTTTCACCAATTTCATTATCATGACATTTTTTGTAGTTATTTATATAACACATCAATTAAATTTCTTTGCTTATCAAATAAACCCGTTAGATTTCCGAAAAATATGTGGTTTTAGTATTATTCTAATATTCTGGTTTTACTTGAATAATTATATATTAGAAAAAATAGAAGCAAAGACATATTCCTTAAATTTTTTCAATAAATGTATATATATTTTTGTGCAAAAAGGATTTTTAATTTATCTCCTTTTTATAATTACAACAATAGTTCAATTAGATTGGGTTTTACGTATTGACTAACTCTAACCAGATAAAAATCCTAGTCATTTATTTAAAATGAGAACTATTTAACCCCTTCCCACTCTGCGTAGAACTGAGCCAGAAACGTTTCCATAAAGCGATGTCTTTCGGCAGCGATTTGTTTTCCGGTTTCGGTATTCATTTTATCTTTTAAGAGTAAAAGCTTTTCGTAAAAATGATTTATTGTTGGTGCATTATTCTTTTTGTATTCTTCTTTTGTCATATTGGTTATTGGAGCGATTTCCGGGTCATATAAAGCACGATTTTTAAATCCGCCATAATTGAACGCTCTTGCAACTCCAATCGCGCCTATTGCGTCTAAACGATCCCCATCCTGAACGATATCTAATTCGATAGAAGAAAACTTCTTTTCGAAATTTCCGCCTTTATAAGAGATGTTTTCGATGATGTTTACCACATGTTGGATAATATCTTCCGAAACACTTTCAGATTCTAAAAACAAACGCGCTGTTTTTGGTCCGATGGTTTCGTCTCCGTTATGAAATTTACTGTCGGCAATATCATGAAGCAAGGCGCCTAATTGTACCACGACTAAATTGCAATCGGTTCCTTTTGCAATTAAAAGGGCGTTTTTATAAACACGCTCGATATGAAACCAATCGTGTCCGCCTTCGGCATCATTCAATTTTTCTTTTACGAATGTTATTGTTTTGTTTATTAAATCAGAATTATTCATAGTTATGTTTTGTCTTAAGAAATGGCACGCAGATTTTGCGGATAAAACGGATTTACACAGATTGTCTTTAATTTAAATATCTGAAAATCCTTTTTTATATAAAAAATGTTGATTGTCAAAGTTTTTAAACCTCAACAATCAACAATGTTTTTTCAATATCTATATCAATTGCAAAAATCGATTTTAAATCTAAAGTCAGAAATCTGCAATCTAAAATTTCAGATCTACAATCTGGCTGGTTCTACCCATTTAAAAATGTGAGATTCTTGTGGAATCACTAATCTTTCTGAAATCCTTGCCATACGACCTGGTAATTTCATTAAGTAATCACGTGCTTTTTCGGCTTCATCTGTTAAACCAGACATTTTATCAATTTCCCACTTATCCATTAATTTCTGCATGATATCAACATAATCACTTGCCGTGTAAACACCAATACGTTGTGCAGAATCAGAAAATTGTTCGAAAGCAGAACTGATCTTTTGTCCAGATTCTCTTAAAAAGTGCGCCGGCATAACGATTTTTTGTTTCATCATGTATTGAAAAGCCAACATCATTTCGCTTGGATCTACAGCAAAAATGCGCGTAACAAATTCGCTATATGCATGATGATGACGCATTTCGTCACCCGCAATCATTTTACACATTTTAGACAACTTGTTATCACCAAATTTCTTCGCCATTTGCGCTACTCTATTGTGCGAAACATAGGTTGCTAATTCCTGGAAACTGGTATATACAAAGTTTTTGTATGGGTCAGATCCAGTACCGATATCAAAACCGTCGTTGATTAAATGCTGTGTTGTCATTTCGATTTCACGCATATTCACACGTCCGGACAAATAAAGGTATTTATTTAGCAAATCACCATGGCGGTTTTCTTCTCCTGTCCATTGACGGATCCATTTAGACCAGCCGTTTCCACCGTTTTCTATCTGATTTATTCCTTCTACATCCATTAACCACGACTCATAAGTTGGCAAAGCTTCCTCAGTGATCGTGTCACCAACAAGCGTTACCCAGAAATCATATGGCAATTCTTTAGCAATTTCGCGTAATTCTTTTACCTCCTCAAAGAAATTTTCTCCTTCAGAATTAGGCAAAAAGTCTGACGGCTGCCAAATTTTTTCCACTGGAATTAAATACTGTTCTACGAAGCTATCCACGTTTTTTTCCAAAAACTGCATTACTTCCAATCTAATGTTTTTTATAGACATTACTTATTTTAGATTTGGGATTTCTGTTTCAGAATTATTTCTGAAATCAAAAATCTATTTATACTCGTTTACTCCTTCTACAACTGCCTTTTCGGTCAAAGCCATTAGCTCGGCAAAATCATACTCTTTTACAGCCATTGCTTTATGAACTGTAAAGGTAAGATGATTTCCCAAACCAACCGGAAAAAGACCATATTTTACCATTTTCCATGAATTATTAATACTCACGGGTACAACATATGCTGATGGCGCATATTTACATAGAATTTTCAAACCATTTTGGGCAAATTCTTTCGGTTTTCCGGTTTTGCTTCGGGTACCTTCAGGGAAAATTACTGCAGATCTATTATGTTTTTCAATATATTCAGACAATCCTTTAATAGTCGGAATCGCTTGTTTAGGGTCTTTACGATCAATTAATACAGATCCTCCATGGCGTAAATTATAAGATACACTCGGAATTCCTTTACCTAACTCTTTCTTGCTTACAAATTTACAATGAAATCGCCTAAAATACCAAATCATTGTAATAATATCATACATACTTTGGTGATTTGAAACAAAAATTATCGGAACACCGGTTGGAATTGTCTCTCTGTTTTCTATAGTATACGTAGTTCCTACCAGATTAGTGCATCTTAAAAGCCAAAAATTTAAATAGTCAACACTTACTTTATGCGCTTGATAACCAAAAACATTCAGGCAAAACCATTGTATTGGATGAAAAATCAATAATACAGAACTAAAAAACAAATAGTAAATTACGGATATTGGGTACGAAATTATCTTTTGCATGCTTTTGAAAATTAAAGGCCAAAAGTAATAAATAAATTTTTAGCGGTATAAAAATTATACAACTATCAATAAATATAGTACTTAAGGAAAAAATTGATTTTAGAACTTTAAAAATTTGTGCGAATTATATTGATTCTGAACAAACTATTCGTTTTTAGTCCCAGTAAACTGGATATCGCTCCAATGGAGCTTTCAATCAAAAATCCTAAACTTGCTATAAATATTCTGCTCCTCCGGAGCATTTATTGAAACTATTTAATGAATCTTTATTTGCTTTTACAATACAATTGTACCTTTGCCCAATAAAATTGCAATTTTTTTCTGAATTAAATGAACTTTACTTACCCAAAAAAAGAACGCTTAAAGAGCAAAACGATAATTGGCTTACTGTTTTCTGAAGGGAAATCGGTTTCTAAGTATCCTTTGCGTTTGGTTTACCGTCAAGCGGAAGCTGATTCAGACGAAAAAATAAAAATGGGCGTTTCGGTTTCTAAAAAGTATTTCAAGAAAGCCGTTGATCGCAATTATTTTAAACGTGTTTTAAGAGAAACGTATCGATTAAACAAACATTTGCTTCTGGATAACATTCAGGAACCTTATTCTTTAATGTTTTTTTATCAGACAAAAGACAAATTATCGTACGAAGAAATCAATACCAAAACAATTCAATTGTTTGAGAAATTTCTTTTGCAGGTAAACAAAACCAACGATTCTGAAGCCAAAGCAGATTTGTAACTTCCTTTGTAATCAATCGTTTTCAACGGATCATTTGAGATTCACCGCCAGGACGCATCGTTATTAATGATTTATTCTTATTTTAGTGCTTTATTTATTTCAGATATCATACAAATATGGCTACTTTTTTCAAAAAGAAAATCATTATACCAACAGTTGCAGCGGCATTTTTATTTATTGGAACCAGTTTCAAAGACGACTTTTTTGAAATTGCCAAACAAATAGAAATCTTTACCACATTATTCAAGGCCGTTAACACCAATTATGTCGACGAAACGAATCCGGGTGATTTGATGGACAAAGCCATTAAAAGCATGCTGGCAAGTTTAGATCCGTACACGGTTTACTTTAACGAGCAGGATGTTGTTAATTTTAAAATCAACAATACGGGCGAATACACCGGAATTGGCGCTATGATCGCCAGAAAGAAAGATCGCTTAATTGTGCGTGAACCGTATAAAGGATATCCTGCAGACAAAGCCGGACTAAAGGCAGGCGACGAAATTATTCAGATTGGTGATGTTTTAATCGCTGATTTTAAAGATGATGCTTCGCAGTTATTGAAAGGAACAAAAAATACGAAGATCACCATAAAATACATTCGTCAGGGAAAAACTTTTACAACCGAATTGATTTTGGACGAAGTTGATATCAAGTCGGTTCCGTTTTACGGAAAAATAGATGATAAAACGGGTTATATTGTTTTGGCACATTTTAGCCGAAAAGCTTCTAATGAAGTAAAAGACGCGCTGGAAAAACTAAAAGCGGACGGAGCAACGCAAATTGTTCTTGATTTAAGAGGAAATCCTGGTGGTTTATTAAATGAAGCGATTGATATCTGTAATTTATTTGTTCCAAAAAATGAAGTGATTGTAACTACAAAATCAAGAATCGAAAAACACAATAACACGTATAAAACAACCAAAGATCCTGTAGATACAGAAATTCCGCTGGCAATTTTGGTAAACGGAAGAAGTGCATCTGCATCAGAAATTGTTTCCGGAGCTTTGCAGGATTTAGATCGTGCAGTAATTTTAGGAAGCCGTAGTTTTGGAAAAGGTTTGGTTCAGCGTTCTGTTGATTTGACTTACGGAACTCAACTTAAAGTAACTATTTCAAGATATTACACGCCTTCCGGACGTTGTATTCAGGCTTTGGATTATGCACATAAAGACAAAAATGGTGTGGCTCAAAAAACGGATGCTAAAAACTTTAATGCCTTTAAAACCAGAAAAGGAAGAACGGTTTATGATGGTGGAGGTGTTTTGCCGGATATTGAATTAGAAGAAACTAAAACAAGCCCGATTACGAGTGCTTTATTAAAAAACGACGGTATTTTTGATTATGCAACTACTTACTATTATAAGAATCCGAATTTAGGAGATAAAATCCCAACGGTTTCTGATGCTGATTATGTAAGTTTCAAACAATATTTGAAAACCAACAAAATTAGCTTTGATACTGAAACTGAAGTTGCATTAAAAAACACTTTGGCCGCAGCCAAAAACGAAAAAATAGACGAAACTATTGCTCCGGAATACCAGCAATTATTAAATGCTCTTGAAAAAAGCGAGACTACTTTATTAGATAAAAACCAAAAGGAAATCAGAGGATTGATTCAGGAAGAGTTAATTAAGAGATATCAATATCAGGAAGGATTATATCAATATTACATTAAAAACAATTCAGAAATTAAAAAAGCGGTGAGCGTTTTAAATAATCAGACTGACTATAAAACGATTTTAAAAATGTAAAAAATGAAATTTTGTAGCGCCTTATTTCTGTTTATTATTTACAATTTATCGGCCCAGCAAAAACCTATCGAAACTGTATTTTTTGATTTCGACAAGTATGATCTTACAGATCAACAAGCCGAAGTTGTAAATAATTTTATAAAAAAAATTGACACCTCAAAAGTAGAATCCATCCAGATTTACGGATACTGCGATGATCGCGGTACTGATGATTATAATTTTCGTTTATCTAATAACCGTGTAAGCACTATTCAGAAATTACTGCTTTCACAGGGATTTAATCAAAGCAGAATAGTGATTCTTCAAGGAAAAGGACGTGTTGTTGTAAAACCGGACACTATTGAAAATCTTCATGAAACACGTTCGAGAAATCGTCGCGTAGATTTGATTGTTGTAAAAAGAAATAGTTTTGGAAATGGGGTTTATAATTCATTTAAAAATGACTTGAAAGTAGGCGACAAGATCTACCTCGTCAATATCTTATTTGATCTGGGAAGCGCAAAACTTACCCATAATTCTAAAAAAGAATTAGATAAAATTGCAGAAACACTTCAAAAGAAAAGAAACTTTCAATTTGAAATTAGAGGCCACGTTTGCTGCACTCCCGAAATATACAGCGATGCAATTGACAAAGATACTAAGGAAAGAAGACTTTCCTGGAATCGCGCCAAAACTGTTTTTAACTATTTAGCTTCTAAAAAAGTGTCCAAAAGCCGTATGACTTATATGGGTTGTGGCAATAAATATCCGCTAAAAAAAGGCGATGTTTTAGATCGCCGTGTTGAATTTGTAATTACTCAAATTTAGTGTAATTTGCCACAAAGTCACTAAGTCACAAATTTTATACTTAAAGTTTTACTCTAAAACAAGTTAGTAATTATTTGTTTTTAAGATATTTATAATTATAAAAATAGCTATAAAAAAACTATTGCAACATTGTGACTTTATTCTTTATTTAAAGGTTGGTTCTGGAGGTCTATTTGAAACTGTATTATCAGAAACTAAAATTTCCTTACCTCCCAAAAATTTATTTAAAACGACATCATTTAATAACCAAGGTTGTCCAATCCATCGCAATATTCCCTGATTATCTATTAAAAAAGTCTTAGGAATTGCATAGCCTGCATCTCCATAAGCAGCAACATCAACGACAAAATCATTTAAGGCTTTCTTTGTCTGGTCACTTACGACAATTGATTTAAACTCGACTTTCTCTAGCGTTTTTTTTGTTTTTTCAGGTGATTCATCTGTAATCGAAATAAAAACGAAATCCTTTTTATCTTTAAATCTTTCTTGCATTTTATTCAAATTTGGAACTTCGGCTAAGCAAGTCGTACACCAAGTCGCCCAAAATTCTAGTAGAATATATTTGTTTTTCAGGTTTTTATCCTTTGGAGTATTTGCTAAATAATCAGTGATATTTAGATCCGGTACCTTATCGCCTATTTTTACCTTAATTTGACTAAAAGCACTTTGAGACAGTACTAAAACAAAAACGATGGAAAGAAGTTTTCTCATAATTGATTTTTTTTTCATCTAATTTAGATAAAAATGTAATCCAAAAATGACTAAATAAAAAAACCTTTATTTACTGAAAAGCAAATAAAGGCTTAAAAAGTCTATTGAAACCAGAAAACTGTAAGATATTGATATTTCTTCTGATATAGTTTTGTATGATTGATTACCCGCGAACCATCTCAATATGTTCAATATCATCTTCCAGATACATTTCGCTGGTTTGAACAAATCCGTGGCTTTCGTAGAATTTCTTTAAATATAATTGAGCACCAATTGTAATTGCGTCTTTATCGTAATGCGTTTTTATTCCGGCTATGGCTTCACGCATTAAATCGTGTCCCCATTTTTTATCTCGATAATTGGCATCTACTACCACTCTGCCAATTGATGCGTTATCAAAACTAATTCCGGCATCAAATAAACGCGCATAAGCAACCGTTTTACCGTCATATTCTCCAATTAAGTGCAATCCTTTCTTGTCTTTCCCATCAATGTCTAAATAAACGCAATTTTGTTCTACTACAAAGATCTCGCTTCTTAATTTGAGTAAATCGTATAACTCATGTACCGTTAATACTTCAAACGGCTTTATTTTCCATTTTAATTCCATTGTATTCTTATTATTCTATTCTTTAAAATTTATCTTTTATCTACTTTAACTGATTTAATGATGGCTTCTAATTCTAACATTAAATCACGTTCCTGATTAGAGGGTGAATAACAGAATCCTTCGATTACTAGTATCCGATTGTATTTTTCGTCGACAATTGCATAATTGATAAAAGGTCCGGCCATGAAATCATTTTTTAATTCCCAAGTGCCTTTGGTTTCGTAAGCTTTTTTATTATCAAGTGAAATGGTCGAAAAATACGGTGCGTAAGCTTCGCCGGTAATCATTCGCGTATTGGGTTCGCGGCCTTTTATGTAATATCCCACTGAATCGCGCATATTGACAATGTTTTCGACTACATCAATACTTTTATTAAAACTGTGTATTGGAACCTGATAAATAAGCAGACTTGTGTTTCCGCTTATAATATCTTTCTTGAGCCAGATAAAATTCTTTTTATGCAGCATATATTCATATCCTGTTGGAATTTGAAGGTCGATATGAAATTTGTTTTTGATAATTGCCGGATGCAGTAATGATTTGCTGTTATCTTCCTGAATTTTTTGGATTTCGGCATCACGGATAACTTTGATAATCTGCGAAGAATTTAGTTCGATGCTGCAAATGATATCATCGACAGATTTTCCGTATATGCGAAATGTGTTGTGAGGTAATGATTTGCTATGTGTTACTTCGAACTTATCTGTTGCTGCTTTTTTAACTACAATAATGCTTCGGCTATCGGTAACAAAACCTTCAAGTAATTTTGCCGGATATTGATTTATGGTGAAAAGAGGTTCTTCTTGGGTGAGGCCAAGAACCGGCGAGGCAAATTTATTTCTGATGCTATCGCCCACTTCTCCGTACCACAACTGATCGTCGATGATAACAGAAATAGTGTTTGTTTTTCCTGATACGGGTTCAGGCTGTTTATCGCCTTTAAAGCATGATAAAAACAAAAATGGAATTAATAGCAATAAAAAATGGGTTTTATTCATTTTCTTAATTTATGAAATAAAACCCAAATTTAAATAAGATTTTTTTTATTATCCGTTTATTTTAAGTTTCATTCCCGGTTTTATCTCTTCATCTTTAATACCATTCCATTTTTTAATATCTGAAATTGTAACTCCAGGATATTTTTTAGAAATGCTATATAATGAATCTCCTTTTTTAACGTAATAATCTTCGCCTAAGTCTTTAGTTGAAGCTGTTTTTTTCCTGAAAGAATCAACTGAAGCATTTGAAGCGATTGCTGTCGTAGCTGTTGTAGTTGTTTCTTCAACATCTGTCACTACTTTAGAAACGGTTAATGTTTTTCCTAAAGCAAGATTGTTTGATGTTAGATTATTCAATTGTTTTAAGTCCGCAATAGTCGTACCGAATTTTTTAGCAATACTTCCTAAATTATCTCCGGCTACAACAACATAATCCTGTAATTGCGTAACTGTTTTTTCTTTATCAGCAGCAGAAGCAATTGCTTCCTCTTGTTTTTTGTCAAGTGCAGGATTTACTTTTAGCTCTTTTGGAGCTTTAATAACTGCTTCAACACTAGATTTGATTTTTAAGTTTTGTCCCAGAGCAACTGCATTTGACTTAAGATGGTTCCATTTTTTTAAATCGGCAACATCAACATCGTATTTGCTGGCGATAGCACTTAAATTATCTCCTTTTTGAACTTTATATAACTGCGTATCTAAGTCAATTGTTTTCTCCAGTTTAGCTTTTGCTTTTGGAGTAACTTTTAAAGCCAGTTGCGTTGGTAAACCCTTATTTGATGTATTATACTTGCAATAAGCATAAATTTTATCTTCGTTTGAAACAAAAGTGGCAATTTTATCTTTCGGTAAACGCAAGAAGTGTTGTTCTGATTGATAATACGGAACTACATTAAGTTTATAAGAAGGATTTAAAAGTTGAATTTGTGATTGTGGCATGTCTAACAAATCTGCAATTTGTTTGAATGACATTTGATCTTTGATACGAACTGTATCTGTTTCGAAGTTTTTAACGACTGCTCTTTCCGGGTTAATTCCGTGTTCTTTATGATATTCAAAAAGATACATTGTTGCCAAGAAAGCAGGAACATAACCTTGTGTTTCTTTTGGAAGGAAACTGCGAATGTCCCAGTATTTTGTTTTTCCTCCAGAACGGCGAATTGCTTTGGTAACGTTTCCTGGTCCTGAATTATAAGAGGCTAAAACCAGTTCCCAATCACCAAAAACATTAAACATTTTGGTCATATATTCGCTGGCTGCGGCAGTTGCCTTAAGAGGATCGCTTCTTTCATCGATATAAGAATCGATTTTAAGAGCGTATTGTTTTCCGGTTCCGTACATGAATTGCCAAAGACCCGTAGCGCCCATTTTAGAAACTGCTTTAGGGTTTAAAGCAGATTCTACAACGGCTAAATATTTAATTTCTAAAGGCACGTTTTGTTTGGCAAAAGCATCTTCAAAAATTGGGAAATAATATTCTGACAAAGCCATTAATCGGGAAAACGATTTTTTACGATTCTTAAGAAATGACTTTATTATGTTTTCTAATCCCTGATTGTATTCTATATTAAAAGGTGATTTCTCATTCATTGCCTGAAGACGCTGTTTAAGCAATTCTGTTGGCAATTCTTCATCAACACTCACATCTGTATTGATGGTTTGAATGTCTTTTGTTAAATCATCATAAATGTCTAAGCTTACTAATTCATTCATCCAAAGACTGTCTACGCGGGTAGCTAAATCATCTTTTTTGAAAGAACTTTTTACAGAGTCTAAATACGAGATCTTTACATCTGGCTTTATCGTAATATCTGTTTTAGCAACTTCTTGTGCAAATGTAGATATTGAAATAAAAGCGGTAACAACGAGTGATATTTTCCTTATAATCATATAACATTTTTTTAAAATCCTATAATCCAGATAATTATACAAACTTTATTTTTGCAAACTTAAACCGTTTATCGATGAAATATACGCAAAAAAATGTTAATTGTGATATTTTAGTCTAAAATAGCTGCAATTCCGGGTAAAATTTTTCCCTCTAACATTTCAAGCATTGCCCCGCCACCAGTGGAAACGTAGCTCATTTTATCTTCAAAACCAAATTGTTTTACAGCAGCAACAGAATCACCTCCACCAACTAGTGAAAAAGCACCATTTTCTGTAGCTTCTGCTATAAAATCACCCAAAGCGATAGTTCCTTTTGCAAAAGATTCCATCTCAAAAACCCCTAATGGACCATTCCATAAAATAGTTTTTGACTCTAAAATTACTTTTTTGAAGTTTTCTAAAGATTTAGGACCTGCGTCAAGACCTTGCCATCCGTCAGGAATTTGTGTTACATCTACAACTTGTGTATTTGCAGTATTTGAGAAATCATCTGCCGCGATTACATCAACCGGAATATGAATTTGTACTCCTTTTTCTTTAGCTAATCTTAAAATTTCAAGTGCCAGTTCTTGTTTATCATCTTCACAAATAGAATCTCCAATTTTACCACCTTGTGCTTTAATGAATGTAAAGGTCATTCCGCCACCAATAATCATGTGATCTACTTTGTCTAAAATGTTTTCGATAACTGTAATTTTCGAAGAAACTTTAGAACCTCCAAGAACAGCCGTAACTGGTTTCTCGCTATTTTTAAGAACTTTATTTAAACTTTCGATTTCTTTTGCCAATAATGTTCCGAAACATTTTTCTGTTGGAAAAAACTGGGCAATAATTGTAGTTGAAGCATGCGCTCTGTGTGCAGTTCCAAAAGCATCGTTTACGTAGATATCTCCTAGTGAAGCCAATTCTTTTGCAAAAGCAACATCTCCAGCTTCTTCTTCAGCATGAAAACGTAAATTTTCTAATAATAGTACTTCTCCAAGTTTTAAAGCTGCAGCAGCATTTTGAGCTACTTCTCCAACGCAGTTTTCAGCGAACTTAACCGGAACTCCTAAAATTTCTGAAGCTGTTTTTAAAATATGTTTTAACGAATATTTTTCTTCAGCACCTTTTGGTCTTCCTAAATGCGACATTAAAATTACACTTCCGCCTTGCGCTAAAATAGCATCAATTGTTGGTTTTGCAGCTTCAATACGTGTTGCATCAGTTACATTAAAATTTTCATCCAGAGGCACATTAAAGTCAACACGGATAATTGCTTTTTTATTTTTAAAGTCGAAATCGTTTAAAGTTTTCATTTGCTAAATATTTAATTTTTTTTGAAAGAAAAACAAATATAGAACTTTTAAAGTAGTATTAAATTTGAAATATCTAAAAATAACCTATCTATAACAACGAAAACGTTGTAAATTATGAAAAAAAAACAAATTTATAATTAAAAAAGATAAAAATGGTTGTTAATCGTGAACCGGACTTTGTGTACAAGGACAATCACTGATGGCTTGTAAGAAATCAAATCCTATGGTTACAACGTGTGTTCCTGTGTTGTAATTACCCAAATCGTTGAACATAACCTGATACGAATATCCGAAGTAAAATCTGGACTTCATAAAACCTGCCATTGGCCCAACTGATAATGGTTTTGCAAATTGGTCGTTAAGCATACGGTATGAAACTCCTATCCAGTAATAATCTTCGTAACGGTTGTAACGTCTGTACTTGAAGTTAAAATCGGTACTGGAACGTTTATCACTTGCAAAATATTGAAAGTAAACAGATGGTTCGTATTCGATACGTCTGTTTTCTCCGTCATTAAAAACATATCCTGTATAAACCTGATAGTTTGAAAGTAAACTTGGCTCTACTCCTCTGTATTTATCAACATTCTTTTTAAGGACGTTGTTGGCATTAAAACTCAGATAAAAGTTTTTGTTACGATACAAGGCACTAATGTCAAAGTTGCTGTTCCCATTATAACGATTGTCTGTAATTGCCGGATCAAGAAAAGGCTGATTCGGTGTAACATTAAACTCATCAGTATCAATACGGAAAGTATTGAAGTTGTATGAAATACCCAATGACAAATATTGCTTAGAGTAATAATCTAAAATAAGGTGATGCGCAAAAGAAACTTTAGCTCCTGTTTGGCGTGTATATCCATTTTTATCATTATAAACTGATATTCCAACTCCGGAACGGTCTAATACTCTAAAATCAGCATAAAGCGATTGATTTTCGGGAGCATCTTTAATTCCGACCCATTGTGTTAGTCCGTTGGCCCTAATTCTAAGGTTGTCGCCAATACCCGCATACGCAGGTGAAAGTACAAAAGGGTTATCAGCTAGATACTGAGTAAACACTGGTAGGTTTAACTCTTGGCTGTAACTTGTTGTTACAGCCATGAGTACTAAGGATAAAATTAATTTTTTCATTGTAATAATTTTTTTAGATAACATCATAGGGGCATTTATTTTGTTATCTGTATAAAGTGAAATGTCCAACAAACTCTCTTGCATCTTTCTCGTCATTTAGTTTAAGAACATACCAGTAATCACCTGAAGGCAATTCTTCGCCATTGTATCTACCATCCCATTTTTGACCATAGTGATATTTAGCAATTACACGTCCGTATCTGTCGAAAATTTCGAAATCAAGGTTGTTGTAAATATTTGTACAACCAGGACCCCATGTGTCATAAACTCCATCTCCGTTTGGCGTAAAGTAATTATCAAGACAAACATCAATGTATGTCATTGGTACAATTAGTGTCGCAGTACAACCGTTTTGATCTCTTACTATTACTTCATAATCTCCTGATTTGTAGATTTTGTATGTATTAGAAGATGTAAATGGTTCTCCGTTGAAACTGTATTCGTAAGCTGGAACTCCGCCTGTTCCTGTAATCGAGATTACATTCATTTCTGGTTTTCCGTCAGATAGTTTAATTCCAAGTGGCTGAACAGCTTTAATTAAGAAACTTGCTGTTGGTACCACACAACCATTCGTGTGTCTTACGTTGATAAAGTGGTTACCCGGAGCAACATTCATAAAGATGTTACTTACCTGATACGTTCCTGTACCGTCTAATTGGTAATCGATTTCAGTATGATTATCAAATCCCGGATCAACTGTTACCATATTAGAAGCTGCGTTGTTCACACAATCATAGTTAATCTCAACCGTTGGTTTAAGAATTACCGGTAATGGCATATTAATTTGTACTACGCTAATACATCCGTTACTGTCTTGAATATAAACGCTGTGTGGACCTCCTGAAAGATTAGTGTAATCTTTTGTTAATCCTGTTACAGGTAAGAATGGTCCGTTGTCTTTATCCAGACTTTCAAAATATGGAGCAGTTCCTCCTTTGATCTGAATGCTGAATGCACCGTCTTTATCTCCATCACAAACTTCAGGAATCATCGTGTTTGGAATTTCAGAAGCAATCAATAAACTTGGTGTTCCAATATTGATTTCATAAACTGAATTACAACCCATTATATCCTGAACAATTACCTGATATGTACCTGCTTCTAAACGATCAAATACATTGTTATCAACGAATTGAGCTAAGTTAGGTGAAATCGCATATTTGATATCTCCTGTTCCGCCTGAAGCCGTAATGATAATTTTACCATTTTTCTCTCCAAAACATTTTACAGGGAAAGCTTCATAGCTAGACATTAATGCATTTGCTGGTTCTCCAACTGTTATAACAGCTGAATCTACAAGACAATCACCGCTCTTAACGTGTATGATATATTTACCTGCAGTCAGGTTGGCAAAAATTCCGTCAGCTTGTCCTGGTCTGATTTCTACTTTTAATTCATTTAATAATGAATATTCGTAGTTACCCAAACCACCTTTTGCATCAGCAATTACTAATCCACTGCTTTCTCCTTTACAACTAACTGTAGCATTTCTTAAATCTAAGTCAATAGTTAAAGGATCTAAAGGTTCAATATTTACGTCGTTAGAAATATAACTTACACATCCTACAGCATCCTTAACAAAATAGTGATGTAATCCCACAGATACCGGAAAGGTAACTGATGAGTTGAAACTTGCACTATAAGTAATTCCGTCTTCACTGTATGTATAAGGACCTGTTCCTCCGGTTACGCTTAATGTAAGTGTAGCATCTGTGAAACAAGTAATTCCTGTTTCTAATACTAAACTTGGCTCAACAATAGCAGGATCTGTAATCGTTATTGCAGCTGATGTAGCTTCACAACTTAATCCATCTCTAACGGTTACTGTATAAGTTCCTGAACCTAAACCACTAAATACATTAGTTGATTGTGGTCCTACGTTTACAATTTCTCCATTAGCAGTATAGTTTAATGTATACGTATAATTAGATCCTTGACCTCCTGTTGGAATTGTAGCTGTTATTGTCGCCGTTTTACCTCCAAAGCATGTTACTACATTTGCATCTGCAGAAGCTGTAAAGACAATTGGAGCCGGAATAACCAAATCAACAATTACTGTAGCAATACATCCTTTACTGTCTTTTGCATTTACTATATAATGACCTGCACTCAAGTTTTCGAAAGAGAACTTATCTGAGTAACTCACATTTACTGGTCCTACCAATTCGTATTGATAGTCTCCTATCCATCCACCAGCGGCAAGTACAGTAATAGTACCATCGTTTCCTGGTGCACAAGTTATTGGAGTGTGCTCCTCAGTAAGTGTCAACAATTCTGTTGGCTGCTCGATTGTAAAGTTTATTGAAACTGTACATTCTGGTGAGTCAATCAATTTAGCTGTAACTGTATATTCACCTGCTTTAAGATTAGAAATTCTAACCGGACCAGCATTTGTAGTCGTTCCTGAACTTGGAACCGGACCTGTAATTGTATACGTGAATCTACCTGCGTCATCTGTTGGGTTAGGCTGATTATCAATGAAGGTTAAATCAACGCTTCCGTCAGCAGCTCCGTAGCAAATTTCGCCTTTAACTGGTTTCGCTTCTATAATGAATGTATTAGGATCTAATACTTCATAGAAATCTTTAATCGTACAACCTGTTGCCGGGTTTAGAACCGTAATCGTGTAATGTCCTATAGCCAATCCTGAGAATAATCCCGTTGGATTTGTCTGGTTGAACACAGTTCCATCCGTACCTGTAAGTGTATAACTTAATGGTGATGGTGTTCCTCCTGTTGTTGCCACAGATACCTGAATTGTTTGGTTAACAAGACATGTAATAGGCGTTACAACTGCAACGTTTACTTTATCTAAAGTAATGAATGAATTGATTACGATTGGTGCTGTTGAAGTACCTTCACAATTATTCTCATCAATCACTTTTACAGAATAAGAACCACCTGCAAGATCTGTTACGGTATATACATTAGAAGGTCCGCTTTGTACTACGGTCGTTCCTTTTGTAAATTCATATACTAAATAATGACCTGGTCCAGCTCCACCGCTTACAGAGTTAACTGTAATAGTTGCTTTAACTGTTGTATTTGTACCTGTTGTACACGCAAATTGTGTTACAACCGGAGCATTTACTACTATTGGGGCTGGTTGTGTAATTCTCACATCTGCCTGAGCATGACAACCTCTTCCTGAAGTAACAAGTACTGTATAATCTCCCGGTAGAAGATCAGTAAATACATTTTGTTGCTGAGGAATTGTACTTACAGGAACTCCAGTACTTGTAGTTCCAGTTAATGTGTACGTATAAATTGGATTATCATTTATTCCTGGCTCACTTGGCGCTAACGTAACTATAATAGTTCCATCTGAACCTCCATTACAGCTAACATTAGTTCCTTTTACAACTAAACCTGTAATCTCTGTTGCTTTTGTCAATTCAACTGTTAGTTGATCTGAGCAGCCATAAGTAAGATCTGTTACAACTATAGTATGTGTTCCATAAGGCATATTTGGGAATGTTGCAGTATTTCCAACTACTACTGGTATATAAGCACCAGATGTGTATTTGTAATTTCCTGAACCTCCTGTTGTTGTTGCAACGATTTTTCCATCCTGGAAATCACAACTTGGTAATTTCTCAATATCTAATCGAAGATCTAACGCTCCCTGAATTGTAACAGCTGCCGGAACAGTTACTTCACATCCGTTACCATCTCTTACTGTAATGTCGTAAGAACCTGCAGCGGTTACAGTGAATTTAGGATCTGTCTGGAATCCATTACCAATACTATATTGTAATGGCAATACTCCTGAAGCCGAAACTGTTAATTCGTATGTTCCTGTTGCGCTTGCACATTGGCTTGCAACGCTAGCTGTAATTGCACTTGGTAATGGATCTAATAAAATACCTTGTTGTTTGAAAGCTGGTGAACATCCGTTAAGGTCTTTCACATAAACATCCCAAAGTAAAACTGTACCATTATTAGTGTCTACTACGATTTTATTATCTGTACCAAACGTCGTTGGAGCAGGACTTCCTGCGGCAACTGCAGCATAACTATAAGATGGTGTTCCACCTGTAGCAGTTACTGTGATAATTGCTTCTTTATTATTACAATTAATGTTTGTAGCAACAGTTGTAAAATCAAGAGCTGATGCTGGCTGATCGATTAAGAAACCAGCTATTTGATCTGTACATCCTGATGTATTATCTGTAACATTAAATGTATAATTACCTGCTGTTAATCCAGTATAAGTAATAACATCACCAGTTTGTGTAAATGTTCCATTATTTGGAGTTAAACTGAATGTGTAAGCGTTAGCTGTGATGTAATTGCTAATTGTAAAGGCAACCGAACCATTTGTTCCACCGTTACAAGATACTGCACTTAGTAATTGACTTTCTGCACTAATCTCTGGAGATTTTACAACAATAATTGAATTTGTTGTGCTACAACCATTCGCATCTGAAACTTCGATTACATAAGTACCTGGAAATAAATTAGCAAAGCTATTTACCGTATTTGGTGTAGTCACTGCAGCTGCAGGACTAACTATCGCATATTTGTATGGTGCAACACCTCCAACAATAGTTGTCGGATCTACTGTGATGGTTGTGAAACCACCAGGTGTATTACAATAAATTGGTGTAGCAGCAATACTAAATGATGCCGGTGGTGAATAAGGAGCAACTGTTGCTGATCCTGAAGCTCTACAACCATTAACGTCTACTACTACATAATTAATTGTACCTGCAGTATTCATAGTATGAATTGGAGAATTTCCAAATGTTTGACCATTATCAAAACTATAGCTGTATGGTCCAGTACCATCATGAGCTGTTAGTGTAATGAAAGCATCTTGTCCAACATTTCCTGTGGTACATGTAAATGGTGTTACCACATTAGTTGCTGTTAAAGTAACAGGTTCTGTAATAGTAACCGGAATAGCTGTTGCCGGACAGTTTTTAGCATCTCTAACAGCAATACTATATGTACCAGCTTTTAATCCGCTGAAAACATTTACCGAACCAAAAGCTCCTCCGTCAATACTATACTCATAAGGTGCTACACCGTCTGCAGCCGTTACTGTAATACTTCCGTTAAGATCTCCCTGACATTTCACATTAACCTGAGCTGTTGTGAAAGTAGGCGTCGTAATTTTTGTTATTACAACAGGTACAGAAACAGCATCGCACTGACCATCATTTACTTTGAAAGTATAAACTCCCTCAGCTGTTGGATGATATGGTGATGTAACCGGAGTATATACGCCTCCATCTTTAGAAACCTGGAAAAGAGGATATGTTCCTGTTCCCTGAGTTGCTAATAATGTAATAGTTGCATCATTAGTAGTACAATTTAAATCTTGTACCAAAGTTGCTTGTAATAATAATTCTTGTTTCAATACGTAAGGCGCATGTGCGATACAGCCATTACCGTCTTTAATATAGAACTCATAAGTTCCTGGTGCATTCAATACAAAATTAGGACTTGCATAGTAACCATTACCAATACTATAAGTTGTTGGTTTGGTAATATCTACGTCAGTAGTTCCTTTAATTGTAATTGGCACTGGACCTCCTGTATAACAATATACATTCGTATTTACATCAATTGTTGGTGCGTCATCTTTTGTAATTGTTACATCTAATTTAGCTGAACAAGTTAGGTTCGCATCTTGCACATAAACATCCCACTTAGTATCTACTGCGAAATCTAAGACAGCAGTGTCGCTAGTTGTGAAGTCACCAGGAGCCGGAGTGAATCCGTCACGAACAAAAGCATATTTGTATACTGGAGTTCCACCTGTAGCAGCTACTTTAACTATTGCACCTAAGTAACAATTAGCAGCAGTTTGAGATACTAAAGATATACCCAAGACATTTGGTTGAGTTACTTCTACACTTGCCGTATTGGTACAATCTGTTGCCAGGTCTTTTACACTTAAAGTGTAAGTCCCTGCCGGCAAATTAGTAACCGTAACTGTATTTCCAACCTGTGAAAGGGTTCCTGCAACAGGTGATAACGAAGCGCTGTAGGTGCCTGCGTAATTCGCTACGGTAAATTTAACCGAACCGTTATTACCGCCGTTGCATGAAACATTGGCAATCAGTGATCCTGAAACCGTAATGTTCGTTACAGGAAGTACCGTGTAAGATTCCTGGTACGTACATTGGTTGGCATCGGTAACCTGGAATACATAAGTACCCGGATCCAAGCCTGCAAATGTCGTTGTGGTTTGTTTGGCAACTGCAATTGGAGATAAAATCTCATATTGAAGCGTTCCAACCCCTCCTGCATGGCCTGTAATCTCAACTGTACCTTTTGCTGTACAAGTAACAGGGGCAGTAGTTGAGAAAGTCAAGTCCGTAGGCGGGTTTAATGCCGGTACGTTAACTCCATTGGTCAACGTGTAAATACAGCCGTTTTTATCTTTTACATTAACAGTAAGGGTTACTCCTGCAAATGTCTCGAATGTATCATCTGATGAATAGTTTGTTCCGCCATCATAGCTATAAGTATAAGGTGATGTTCCACCTGATGGAACTACCGTGACAACTGCCTGTGATGGCGCATTGCCTGCCGTACATGTTAAGGCTGTTGTAATAGATGATGTAGCTGTTAAGGCGCTTGGCTCTGTGATTGTAACTGCTACTACTGTTGATACACATTGTTTCGAATCTTTAACAACAACATTATAAACACCTTGTGTCAATCCTGTGAAACTGTTTGTCGCTACGAAAGGAGCACCGTTTACACTGTACGTGTAAGGAGCGATTCCGTCTGCAGCAGTAACTACAAAACTTCCGTTATTGCCTCCAAAACAACTTACATTAACCTGGGTGAAGCTCGCTGTTGGAACTGTTTTCTTGGTAACAACCACTGTATTTGATACAGCCTGGCAGTTTTGTGAATCCGTAACTCTGAAACTATAAGTTCCGTCAACTGGTGCAGGATATACAGGACCTGCAAAAGCCGTGTAAGTCGTTCCGTTGTAAACTTCGTATTTAATATAAGTTCCTGTTCCTCCGCTTGGCGTTAAGGTAACCGAACCGTCTACAGCACATGTTAAGTCCTGAGTCAGGTCAGCCTGTAAAATCAATTGTGGTTTTACTTCGTATGAAACTGTCGCTTTACATCCGTTCCCGTCCTTAATTCCAAATACATAAGTACCCGGAGCATTGATCGTAAAGTCTTTTGATGCCTGGTAAGCCCCTCCGTTTACATTGTAAGTCGCTGCCGACAATAGGTCCGGATCTGATGTTGCCCCAACTGTAACTGTAACGGCTGTTCCCGTGAAACAGATTAAAGCCGGAGCTGTAATGGTTGGATCTGTATCTCTTTCAATTGCTATTGGAAGTGGTGTAACGATCTCACAATTGTTGGCATCCTTTACATAAACTTTCCAGTTTGCGCTGGTTGCCGGATCCAATACTGCTGAGTTTGAAGCAGTATATGTTCCAGGACCTGTTGCGCTTGCCACTACAAATGAGTACTGGTATGGAGCTGTTCCCCCTGAAGCCACTACACTTACCTGAGCCCCTGAATTACAATTTGCATTGATAATAGGATTGGCAACTAAAGATAAGGCTGCCGGCTCCGTAACGTCCACACTTGCCGTATTGGTACAATCTGTTGCCAGATCCTTAACACTTAAAGTGTAAGTCCCTGCCGGCAAATTAGTAACCGTAACTGTATTTCCAACCTGTGAAAGGGTTCCTGCAACAGGTGATAACGAAGCGCTGTAGGTGCCTGCGTAATTCGCTACGGTAAATTTAACCGAACCGTTATTACCGCCGTTGCATGAAACATTGGCAATCAGTGATCCTGAAACCGTAATGTTCGTTACAGGAAGTACCGTGTAAGATTCCTGGTACGTACATTGGTTGGCATCGGTAACCTGGAATACATAAGTACCCGGATCCAAGCCTGCAAATGTCGTTGTGGTTTGTTTGGCAACTGCAATTGGAGATAAAATCTCATATTGAAGTGTTCCAACCCCTCCTGTATGGCCTGTAATCTCAACTGTACCTTTTGCTGTACAAGTAACTGGCGATGTAGTTGAGAAAGTCAAGTCCGTAGGCGGGTTTAATGCCGGTACGTTAACACCATTGGTCAAGGTGTAAATACAGCCGTTTTTATCTTTTACATTAACAGTAAGGGTTACTCCTGCAAATGTCTCGAATGTATCATCTGATGAATAGTTTGTTCCGCCATCATAACTGTATGTATAAGGTGATGTTCCGCCTGTTGGAACAACAGTTACAACGGCCTGTGATGGCGCATTGCCTGCCGTACATGTTAAGGCTGTTGTAATAGATGATGTAGCTGTTAAGGCGCTTGGCTCTGTGATTGTAACTGCTACTACTGTTGATACACATTGTTTCGAATCTTTAACAACAACATTATAAACACCTTGTGTCAATCCTGTGAAACTGTTTGTCGCTACGAAAGGAGCACCGTTTACACTGTACGTGTAAGGAGCGATTCCGTCTGCAGCAGTAACTACAAAACTTCCGTTATTGCCTCCAAAACAACTTACATTAACCTGGGTGAAGCTCGCTGTTGGAACTGTTTTCTTGGTAACAACCACTGTATTTGATACAGCCTGGCAGTTTTGTGAATCCGTAACTCTGAAACTATAAGTTCCGTCAACTGGTGCAGGATATACAGGACCTGCAAAAGCCGTGTAAATAGTTCCGTTGTAAACTTCGTATTTAATATAAGTTCCTGTTCCTCCGCTTGGCGTTAAGGTAACCGAACCGTCTACAGCACATGTTAAGTCCTGAGTCAGGTCAGCCTGTAAAATCAATTGTGGTTTTACTTCGTATGAAACTGTCGCTTTACATCCGTTCCCGTCCTTAATTCCAAATACATAAGTACCCGGAGCATTGATCGTAAAGTCTTTTGATGCCTGGTAAGCCCCTCCGTTTACATTGTAAGTCGCTGCCGACAATAGGTCCGGATCTGATGTTGCCCCAACTGTAACTGTAACGGCTGTTCCCGTGAAACAGATTAAAGCCGGAGCTGTAATGGTTGGATCTGTATCTCTTTCAATTGCTATTGGAAGTGGTGTAACGATCTCACAATTGTTGGCATCCTTTACATAAACTTTCCAGTTTGCGCTGGTTGCCGGATCCAATACTGCTGAGTTTGAAGCAGTATATGTTCCAGGACCTGTTGCGCTTGCCACTACAAATGAGTACTGGTATGGAGCTGTTCCCCCTGAAGCCACTACACTTACCTGAGCCCCTGAATTACAATTTGCATTGATAATAGGATTGGCAACTAAAGATAAGGCTGCCGGCTCCGTAACGTCCACACTTGCCGTATTGGTACAATCTGTTGCCAGATCCTTAACACTTAAAGTGTAAGTCCCTGCCGGCAAATTAGTAACCGTAACTGTATTTCCAACCTGTGAAAGGGTTCCTGCAACAGGTGATAACGAAGCGCTGTAGGTGCCTGCGTAATTCGCTACGGTAAATTTAACCGAACCGTTATTACCGCCGTTGCATGAAACATTGGCAATCAGTGATCCTGAAACCGTAATGTTCGTTACAGGAAGTACCGTGTAAGATTCCTGGTACGTACATTGGTTGGCATCGGTAACCTGGAATACATAAGTACCCGGATCCAAGCCTGCAAATGTCGTTGTGGTTTGTTTGGCAACTGCAATTGGAGATAAAATCTCATATTGAAGCGTTCCAACCCCTCCTGCATGGCCTGTAATCTCAACTGTACCTTTTGCTGTACAAGTAACAGGGGCAGTAGTTGAGAAAGTCAAGTCCGTAGGCGGGTTTAATGCCGGTACGTTAACTCCATTGGTCAACGTGTAAATACAGCCGTTTTTATCTTTTACATTAACAGTAAGGGTTACTCCTGCAAATGTCTCGAATGTATCATCTGATGAATAGTTTGTTCCGCCATCATAGCTATAAGTATAAGGTGATGTTCCACCTGATGGAACTACCGTGACAACTGCCTGTGATGGCGCATTGCCTGCCGTACATGTTAAGGCTGTTGTAATAGATGATGTAGCTGTTAAGGCGCTTGGCTCTGTGATTGTAACTGCTACTACTGTTGATACACATTGTTTCGAATCTTTAACAACAACATTATAAACACCTTGTGTCAATCCTGTGAAACTGTTTGTCGCTACGAAAGGAGCACCGTTTACACTGTACGTGTAAGGAGCGATTCCGTCTGCAGCAGTAACTACAAAACTTCCGTTATTGCCTCCAAAACAACTTACATTAACCTGGGTGAAGCTCGCTGTTGGAACTGTTTTCTTGGTAACAACCACTGTATTTGATACAGCCTGGCAGTTTTGTGAATCCGTAACTCTGAAACTATAAGTTCCGTCAACTGGTGCAGGATATACAGGACCTGCAAAAGCCGTGTAAGTCGTTCCGTTGTAAACTTCGTATTTAATATAAGTTCCTGTTCCTCCGCTTGGCGTTAAGGTAACCGAACCGTCTACAGCACATGTTAAGTCCTGAGTCAGGTCAGCCTGTAAAATCAATTGTGGTTTTACTTCGTATGAAACTGTCGCTTTACATCCGTTCCCGTCCTTAATTCCAAATACATAAGTACCCGGAGCATTGATCGTAAAGTCTTTTGATGCCTGGTAAGCCCCTCCGTTTACATTGTAAGTGGCAACAGGCAATACATCAGGGTCTGATGTTGCCCCAACTGTAACTGTAACGGCTGTTCCCGTGAAACAGATTAAGGCCGGAGCTGTAATGGTTGGATCTGTATCTCTTTCAATTGCTATTGGAAGTGGTGTAACAATCTCACAATTGTTGGCATCCTTTACATAAACTTTCCAGTTTGCGCTGGTTGCCGGATCCAATACTGCTGAGTTTGAAGCAGTATATGTTCCAGGACCTGCTGCGCTTGCCACTACAAATGAGTACTGGTATGGAGCTGTTCCCCCTGAAGCCACTACACTTACCTGAGCCCCTGAATTACAATTTGCATTGATAATAGGATTGGCAACTAAAGATAAGGCTGCCGGCTCTGTAACGTCCACACTTGCCGTATTGGTACAATCTGTTGCCAGATCCTTAACACTTAAAGTGTAAGTCCCTGCCGGCAAATTAGTAACCGTAACTGTATTTCCAACCTGTGAAAGGGTTCCTGCAACAGGTGATAAGGAAGCGCTGTAGGTGCCTGCGTAATTCGCTACGGTAAATTTAACCGAACCGTTATTACCGCCGTTGCATGAAACATTGGCAATCAGTGATCCTGAAACCGTAATGTTCGTTACAGGAAGTACCGTGTAAGATTCCTGGTACGTACATTGGTTGGCATCGGTAACCTGGAATACATAAGTACCCGGATCCAAGCCTGCAAATGTCGTTGTGGTTTGTTTGGCAACTGCAATTGGAGATAAAATCTCATATTGAAGTGTTCCAACCCCTCCTGCATGGCCTGTAATCTCAACCGTACCTTTTGCTGTACAAGTAACTGGCGATGTAGTTGAGAAAGTCAAGTCCGTAGGCGGGTTTAATGCCGGTATGTTAACTCCATTGGTCAACGTGTAAATACAGCCGTTTTTATCTTTTACATTAACAGTAAGGGTTACTCCTGCAAATGTCTCGAATGTATCATCTGATGAATAGTTTGTTCCGCCGTCATAACTGTATGTATAAGGTGATGTTCCACCTGTTGGAACTACAGTGACAACTGCCTGTGATGGCGCATTACCTGCCGTACATGTTAACGCTGTGGTAATAGATGATGTAGCTGTTAACGCGCTTGGCTGGGTAATGGTTACCGGTGTCGTAAGGATACATTGTTTAGCATCTCTTACAGTAACTACATAATTTGTACCAACTGTCAATCCAGTAAACACATTTAATCCTTGGAAATTAGTCACAATTGATGCGCCTTTTTCAAGTTTATATTCAAAAGGACCTACGCCTCCTGTAACATCAACATTGATTGTTCCATCTGTACCTGCATTACAACTCACATTTGTTGGAGTTGCAGTAAATACAATTGCTGGAATTGGATCTAATTTTATAGTATAATCTGCTGTACAATTCTTAGCATCTTTTACAGTAAACACATACGTTCCGGTAGCGTTCGTTGTAAACACACTTGTTGTTGGAGTGATTGCTCCACCATTTAAAGTATAAGAATATGTATAAGAACCGTAACCGTCTTTTGGCGTAAGCGTAAATTCTGCTGCTTCACTACCTACAATACAACTTAGTTCTCTAGTTAACTTAACGTCTAATTGTAATTGTGGTTTTACTTCATAATCTACTGTAGCTGTACAACCTTTACCATCTTTAATAAATAGATGATAGGTTCCCGGAGCATTAAACGTAAAGTTTGGTGATGCCTGGAAAATACTTCCGTTAACACTATAACTTGCACCTCCAACAATAGTAGCATCTACTGTTCCGGTTATATTAATTGTAAACGGTACTCCTGTATAACAAATAGAAGCCGCTGGTGGTGTAATAGTTGGTGCAGCATATTTAAATACTGTAACAGATACCGGTTTGATACAATTATATGCGTCTTTTGCGTAAACATCATAAACAATTCCTGCAATACTGCCTGCTCGTGTAAATGTGTTACCAGATTGCCAAGCTACATCAGTTGCAAGAGGAGCAGCTGAACCAGAAGGTAATACCATATATTTATATGGTCCTGTACCATCTTTTGCCTGAGCTGAGATAATTCCTAAATTATTACAGTCCTCTTTTGTAGTAGCAGAAGCTATAAGAGACAACTGAGTAACGGATTCCTCAATTGTGAAGCTGTCAGAAACTACTGAACACCCTGCAAAAGGTCCCACAGTTTCTTCAACTAATATATAATAAGTACCAACCGCTAATGGATTTAATGTTACACTAGGTGATGTTGCACCTGCTGCTAAACCAGTAATTGTAGTTGGGGCAATAATTTCAACATTTGTAAAGGCCTCACGAACTGAATAACGCAAATCTACTGAGTTGCTCGCATAATTATTTTTAACTGCAAAAGTAACACTTCCGTCTGCTGCATTTTTACAAGTAATATTACTTGCAACTTCACTCACTACTTCTAATTTAGAATTTGTTGGAACCGGATCAGGAGCTGCCTGGAAATAATAACATCCTGTGCTTTCTGAGTATACAATAAAAGTATATTTTACACCAGGAGTCAAGCCAGTATAAACAGCCTGTCCTGGAGATGACTCTCCTATCCATCCATCAGTTCCATCTGCAGTCCAAATTTGAGGAGGAGTTGATCCTTTGTAAATATTGAAATGGAATGGTCCTGTACCTGCATATGCACTATTAATAGTAATTGTTGCAGAACCTCCAGATGGTGCACAAGTTGCACTAGTATTAATTGTAATTCCTAGTCCTGATACCGGTGCAGCAATCAGAACATCTTTTATAAATTTAGAACAACCATTGCTATCAACAACCCTAACTTGATAAAAACCGAAATCGACAACTTCAAATACAACCGTAGTACCAGGAATACCATGTGCTTCTCCTGAATATCCATTAATTCCGGTAACATAGTAATCGTAAGGACCTGTACCACCAGTAACTGACTGAATGATAATTTCTCCTTTTGATATACCTCCTGTGCTTGTGTCGCAATGCATATTTGTTTTAGTAGAAACTACAGTTAAAGGAGTTGGCTCTGAAATAGTAATATTTTGAATATACTTACAACCTTTTGCATCAGTTACTGTAACAGTATATGCTCCAGCTCTTAAACCAGAAGTTTGTGTACCGTAATCTATAGCCAGAGTATTATTATAAACATTAATTACAAATGGCGCTAAACCTTTAGTTGGATCAATTACAATATTTAAAGAAGCTGAAGAATCTCCATTACAAGAAATCACTGACCCAGCTGTAACTGTAGCTTCCGGATTAACAGGTACTGTAGTTTTTATAGCAACTGTTGTAGTAGCGCTACAATTTTTAGTATCTGTAACTGTAAAGATAAAGTCTGCTGCTGCACTAGTTGTGAAAACATTTCCAGCAAAAGTTCCTGTCGCAACAGGCGTACTTGTATACGTATAAGTATAAGTACCTGAACCTCCTAAAGCATTCAATGTAATTACAGCATCTGTACTTACAGAACAAGTATTATCTTTTGTCAATTGAGCCGAAATAGTCAATTTATCATTCACTATAACCGGAACTGTTGTCACAGCGATACAACCGTTTCCATCTTTTACCCAAACATTATAAGTTCCTGAAGCAGTTACCGCAAATGTATTTGGAGTATCAAAAGCAGAAGAAGCACCATTTATACTATAAGTTAAAGGAGCTTTTCCTACTCCTACAGCAGTTATAGTATAAGTTCCTACTCCCAAACATTGGTTTACAGCCGTAGCTGTAACTGTTGGAGCATTGTCTTTTGCAATAGTAACATCAAGTTTTACCTGACAGCCGTTAGCATCTACTACATAAGCGTCCCAATTTGTATTAACAGATGGATCTAAATTTGCAACATTAGAAGTTGTTAATGATCCAATTCCTGCACCATCTTGTACAAATGAATATTTATATGCTTGTGTTCCACCTAAAGCCGTTACCGTTACTTTTGATGTACCTACATTACAATTTGCATTTACTGTAACATAACTTGCTGTTAATGCAGTTGCTGGTTGTTGAATTGTAACTGAACCGTTTGATGTACAACCGGTAACATTATCAGTAACTACAATATTATAAGTTCCTGCAGATTGATTTGTTAAATTAACTACACCTGAAGTCTGACCTGTAACCGCTGTTGCTCCATCAATACTATAGCTGTATGTTCCTGTAAATCCAGAAATTGTAAACACAGCATTTCCTGTACTAGTTCCAAAACAATTAATATGATTTGTTACACTAGAACTAACCAAGATTTTTACTACCGGCTGTACTGTATAAGACTGCTCGGCATAACATCCGCTTGCATCGGTGATTCTGAAAGTATAGGTAACATTCGGGGCCAGTCCTGCAAATTGTCCAGTCGTATTGCTTGCAATGGCTGAAGCAGGTGCCGTAATACTATAAGTCAACGTGCCAACTCCTGTTAATGCAGTAGCAGTAACCTGAACTGTGCTTGAAGTGGCCAGACATGTAACACTGCTGCCCGAAATAGTGGCAATCGTTGGCGGGTTCAACGGCGCAAGTGTAACACTTCCGTTGAAAACACATAGGTTTTTATCCCTAACAGAGTACGTAATATTCTGAGATGATCCCGTATCACTTACCGTTAAGGTATTGGTAGCCGAATAACCGCCTCCATTAAAACTGTACTGGTATGGCGCTGTTCCTGTTGTTGGAACCGCAATGGTTAAAACTTTTGATTGTTTTGTATTGGCAGCACTACAGGTAAACGCCGGAGCACTTGCCGTAGTGGTTAATTGTGTTGGTTCTGTAATGGTAACCGCAATACTGGCCGGACATCCCTTGCTGTCTTTTACATAAAATGTATGAAGACCAGGTGTCAGTCCCGTAAAGGTATCTGTAGTGGTAAACCCTGTTGTAGCATTATCACTATACGTGTATCCGCCTGAACCTCCAGCTCCTGTTAATTTAACCGATCCGTTTGCTGCACCAAAACAGGTAATGTTTACCTGGGTGGCAACACTAACAGTTGGGTTTGCAATTGAGGGAACCGCCATGGAAACAATAACTTTACAGCCCGGTGTATTGGAATCCGAAATCTCGAAATTATAACTTCCTGATGCTGTCGCAGCATACACAAACTGTGTTCCTGTTACCGCAACGCTTGCTCCGTAAGTTCCTGTTCCGGGATCTACTTTATAACTGTAAGTTGATTTTCCCCCTGCAATATCAACAGTAATTTGTGCCGATGGCGAAGGCGAACAATCCAGTTCTTTTGTCAGTTTTGGAACTGCTGTCAATTGCGGGTAAACCGTAATTGGCGCAGCCGATGCCGTACATCCGTTTGCATCTTTTACCCAAACCGTATAAGGGGTAGCAGAAGCTGCTACATTGAAAACATTAGAAGCTGTGAATGATCCTGTAGGACCGCCTATTCCGTAAGTCAAGGCGCCAAAACCTCCAGTTCCTGTTGCAGTAATCGTGAATCCGCTTCCTGAAGCTGTACACTGGTTGCTTAGAACCGCTGTAACTGCCGGAATCGGATCGCTTGTGATTGATCTTAAAACTGAATCGGTACATCCGTTGGCATCCATTACATAAACAACCCAGTTCATGTCGGCTCCGCTGTTGGTATCTACCGTTAATTTATCGCTTGTCCCATAAGCCGCTGCTGCCGGTACTCCAGGTGTGCCCTGTTTTACAACTGCATACGTATATGGTGCTGTTCCTCCTGCTCCGACTGCTGTAATAACGGCATTGTCATTATTACAATTGATGTTGGTAGCCGTAGCGGTAACATCTATGTCAAGGGCAGGCTGATTGATAACAATCGTTGCCGATTTTTTACATCCTGTAGCGGTATCGGTAACTTCAACTGTGTAAGTTCCTGCAGCTACATTGCTTAATGCTAAAGTATTTCCTGTTTTTACAAGTGTACCTGTTCCTAAGGTTCCTGCGGTTAATGTAAAGGTATAGTTTCCAACTGTGGCAACTCCTGAAACGGTAAATGTTCCGTTTCCGGTTGAAGTGCCTTTACATTTTGCATCATTGCCCAAAGTACCTACAATAGCAATTGGTGTAACGGGCTGAACCGTATAAGACTGCTCGGCATAACATCCGCTTGCATCGGTGATTCTGAAAGTATAGGTAACATTCGGGGCCAGTCCTGCAAATTGTCCAGTCGTATTGCTTGCAATGGCTGATGCCGGTGCCGTAATACTGTAAGTCAACGTGCCAACTCCTGTTAATGCAGTAGCGGTAACCTGAACTGTGCTTGAAGTAGCCAGGCACGTAACATTGCTGCCTGAAATAGTGGCAATCGTTGGCGGGTTCAACGGGGCAAGTGTAACACTTCCGTTGAAAACACATAGGTTTTTATCCCTAACAGAGTACGTAATATTCTGAGATGATCCCGTATCACTTACCGTTAAGGTATTGGTAGCCGAATAACCGCCGCCATTAAAACTGTACTGGTATGGCGCTGTTCCCGTTGTTGGAACCGCAATGGTTAAAACTTTTGATTGTTTTGTATTGGCAGCACTACAGGTAAACGCCGGAGCACTTGCCGTAGTGGTTAATTGTGTTGGTTCTGTAATGGTAACCGCAATACTGGCCGGACATCCCTTGCTGTCTTTTACATAAAATGTATGAAGACCAGGTGTCAGTCCCGTAAAGGTATCTGTAGTGGTAAATCCTGTTGTAGCATTATCACTATACGTGTATCCGCCTGAACCTCCAGCTCCTGTTAATTTAACCGATCCGTTTGCTGCACCAAAACAGGTAATGTTTACCTGGGTGGCAACACTAACAGTTGGGTTTGCAATGGAAGGAACCGCCATGGAAACAATAACTTTACAGCCCGGTGTATTGGAATCCGAAATCTCGAAATTATAACTTCCTGATGCTGTCGCAGCATACACAAACTGTGTTCCTGTTACCGCAACGCTTGCTCCGTAAGTTCCTGTTCCGGGATCTACTTTATAACTGTAAGTTGATTTTCCCCCTGCAATATCAACAGTAATTTGTGCCGATGGCGAAGGCGAACAATCCAGTTCTTTTGTCAGTTTTGGAACTGCTGTCAATTGCGGGTAAACCGTAATTGGCGCAGCCGATGCCGTACATCCGTTTGCATCTTTTACCCAAACCGTATAAGGGGTAGCAGAAGCTGCTACATTGAAAACATTAGAAGCTGTGAATGATCCTGTAGGACCGCCTATTCCGTAAGTCAAGGCGCCAAAACCTCCAGTTCCTGTTGCAGTAATCGTGAATCCGCTTCCTGAAGCTGTACACTGGTTGCTTAGAACCGCTGTAACTGACGGAATCGGATCGCTTGTGATTGATCTTAAAACTGAATCGGTACATCCGTTGGCATCCATTACATAAACAACCCAGTTCATGTCGGCTCCGCTGTTGGTATCTACCGTTAATTTATCGCTTGTGCCATAAGCCGCTGCTGCCGGTACTCCAGGTGTGCCCTGTTTTACAACTGCATACGTATATGGTGCTGTTCCTCCTGCTCCGATTGCTGTAATAACTGCATTGTCATTATTACAATTGATGTTGGTAGCCGTAGCGGTAACATCTATGTCAAGGGCAGGCTGATTGATAACAATCGTTGCCGATTTTTTACATCCTGTAGCGGTATCGGTAACTTCAACTGTGTAAGTTCCTGCAGCTACATTGCTTAATGCTAAAGTATTTCCTGTTTTTACAAGTGTACCTGTTCCTAAGGTTCCTGCGGTTAATGTAAAGGTATAGTTTCCAACTGTGGCAACTCCTGAAACGGTAAATGTTCCGTTTCCGGTTGAAGTGCCTTTACATTTTGCATCATTGCCCAAAGTACCTACAATAGCAATTGGTGTAACGGGCTGAACCGTATAAGACTGCTCGGCATAACATCCGCTTGCATCTGTAATTCTGAAAGTATAGGTAACATTCGGGGCCAGTCCTGCAAATTGTCCAGTCGTATTGCTTGCAATGGCTGATGCCGGTGCCGTAATACTGTAAGTCAACGTGCCAACTCCTGTTAATGCCGTAGCAGTAACCTGAACCGTACTTGAAGTGGCCAGACATGTAACATTGCTGCCCGAAATAGTGGCAATAGTTGGCGGGTTCAACGGCGCAAGTGTAACACTTCCGTTGAAAACACATAGGTTTTTATCCCTAACAGAGTACGTAATATTCTGAGATGATCCCGTATCACTTACCGTTAAGGTATTGGTAGCCGAATAACCGCCTCCATTAAAACTGTACTGGTATGGCGCTGTTCCTGTTGTTGGAACCGCAATGGTTAAGATTTTTGATTGTTTTGTATTGGCAGCACTACAGGTAAATGCCGGAGCACTTGCCGTAGTGGTTAATTGTGTTGGTTCTGTAATGGTAACCGCAATACTGGCCGGACATCCCTTGCTGTCTTTTACATAAAATGTATGAAGACCAGGTGTCAGTCCCGTAAAGGTATCTGTAGTGGTAAATCCTGTTGTAGCATTATCACTATACGTGTATCCGCCTGAACCTCCAGCTCCTGTTAATTTAACCGATCCGTTTGCTGCACCAAAACAGGTAATGTTTACCTGGGTGGCAACACTAACAGTTGGGTTTGCAATTGAGGGAACCGCCATGGAAACAATAACTTTACAGCCCGGTGTATTGGAATCCGAAATCTCGAAATTATAACTTCCTGATGCTGTCGCAGCATACACAAACTGTGTTCCTGTTACCGCAACGCTTGGTCCGTAAGTTCCTGTTCCGGGATCTACTTTATAACTGTAAGTTGATTTTCCCCCTGCAATATCAACAGTAATCTGTGCCGATGGCGAAGGCGAACAATCCAGTTCTTTTGTCAGTTTTGGAACTGCTGTCAATTGCGGGTAAACCGTAATTGGCGCAGCCGATGCCGTACATCCGTTTGCATCTTTTACCCAAACCGTATAAGGGGTAGCAGAAGCTGCTACATTGAAAACATTAGAAGCTGTGAATGATCCTGTAGGACCGCCTATTCCGTAAGTCAAGGCTCCAAAACCTCCAGTTCCTGTTGCAGTAATCGTGAATCCGCTTCCTGAAGCTGTACACTGGTTGCTTAGAACCGCTGTAACTGACGGAATCGGATCGCTTGTGATTGATCTTAAAACTGAATCGGTACATCCGTTGGCATCCATTACATAAACAACCCAGTTCATGTCGGCTCCGCTGTTGGTATCTACCGTTAATTTATCGCTTGTGCCATAAGCCGCTGCTGCCGGTACTCCAGGTGTGCCCTGTTTTACAACTGCATACGTATATGGTGCTGTTCCTCCTGCTCCGACTGCTGTAATAACGGCATTGTCATTATTACAATTGATGTTGGTAGCCGTAGCGGTAACATCTATGTCAAGGGCAGGCTGATTGATAACAATCGTTGCCGATTTTTTACATCCTGTAGCGGTATCGGTAACTTCAACTGTGTAAGTTCCTGCAGCTACATTGCTTAATGCTAAAGTATTTCCTGTTTTTACAAGTGTACCTGTTCCTAAGGTTCCTGCGGTTAATGTAAAGGTATAGTTTCCAACTGTGGCAACTCCTGAAACGGTAAATGTTCCGTTTCCGGTTGAAGTGCCTTTACATTTTGCATCATTGCCCAAAGTACCTACAATAGCAATTGGTGTAACGGGCTGAACCGTATAAGACTGCTCGGCATAACATCCGCTTGCATCGGTGATTCTGAAAGTATAGGTAACATTCGGGGCCAGTCCTGCAAATTGTCCAGTCGTATTGCTTGCAATGGCTGATGCCGGTGCCGTAATACTGTAAGTCAACGTGCCAACTCCTGTTAATACAGTAGCGGTAACCTGAACTGTGCTTGAAGTAGCCAGGCACGTAACATTGCTGCCTGAAATAGTGGCAATCGTTGGCGGGTTCAACGGGGCAAGTGTAACACTTCCGTTGAAAACACATAGGTTTTTATCCCTAACAGAGTACGTAATATTCTGAGATGATCCCGTATCACTTACCGTTAAGGTATTGGTAGCCGAATAACCGCCTCCATTAAAACTGTACTGGTATGGCGCTGTTCCTGTTGTTGGAACCGCAATGGTTAAAACTTTTGATTGTTTTGTATTGGCAGCACTACAGGTAAACGCCGGAGCACTTGCCGTAGTGGTTAATTGTGTTGGTTCTGTAATGGTAACCGCAATACTGGCCGGACATCCCTTGCTGTCTTTTACATAAAATGTATGAAGACCAGGTGTCAGTCCCGTAAAGGTATCTGTAGTGGTAAACCCTGTTGTAGCATTATCACTATACGTGTATCCGCCTGAACCTCCAGCTCCAAGTAATTTTACTGATCCGTTTGCTGCACCGAAACAAGTAATGTTTACCTGGGTGGCAACACTAACCGTTGGGTTTGCAATGGAAGGAACCGCCATGGAAACGATCACTTTACAGCCCGGTGTATTGGAATCCGAAATCTCGAAATTATAACTTCCTGATGCTGTCGCAGCATACACAAACTGTGTTCCTGTTACCGCAACGCTTGCTCCGTAAGTTCCTGTTCCGGGATCTACTTTATAACTGTAAGTTGATTTTCCCCCTGCAATATCAACAGTAATCTGTGCCGATGGTGTAGGCGAACAATCCAGTTCTTTTGTCAGTTTTGGAACTGCTGTCAATTGCGGGTAAACCGTAATTGGCGCAGCCGATGCCGTACATCCGTTTGCATCTTTTACCCAAACCGTATAAGGGGTAGCAGAAGCTGCTACATTGAAAACATTCCCAGAACCAAATGTTCCTGTCGAACCATTAATACCGTAAGTTAATGTTCCTGTTCCTCCTGTACCTGTTGCAGTAATTGTAAATGAACTGCCTGAAGCTGTACATTGGTTATTTATAACTGCTGTAACTGTTGGAACTGCATCTTTTATAATTGTTACCGGAGTTGTATCTGTACAACCATTAGCATCTTTTATGTATACTACCCAGTTTAGATCTGCTCCATTGTTAGTATCTACTGTTAATGTATTACTTGTTCCGTAAGCTCCTGCTGCCGGTACACCAGGCGTTCCTTGTTTAACAACTGCATAAGTATAGCTTGTTGTACCTCCAATTCCGACTGCTGTAATTATTGATGTGAATTTATTACAATTAACATTTGCAGCTGTTGCTGTAACATCTAAAGCATTTAAAGGCTGTGTTACTGTAACAGTATATGAAGATTTACATTTTGTTAATCTGTCGGTAGCTGTAATTGTATAGTCTCCCGCAACAACTCCAGTAGGAACTGCAATAGTTGTAGTAGTAGCTGCTACGTTATTTGCTTGTTGAATGGTAGTTCCACCAGTATTTTTAATAACATAATCGTATCCGCTTGTTTTAACACCATTTACAGTAAACTGAATTGTTGCTGTCTCACCATTACACTTAACAGTAGTAAGTACTGATCCTCCAGTAGTAATTTCTGAAATTCCAGATATTACATGAGTTAGATTAAACGTACAATTTGTATTACTGTCAATTGCCTGGAATACATAGCTTCCAGGAGCTAGTCCATTAAAGTCTCCTGTAGTATTAGATGCTGTACTAAATCCAGTTGGTCCTGAAAATATTTTATATGATATTGTAGCTGAACTTCCTGCTTTAACAGCTGTAATCGTTACATGACCTCCTTGAGGAACTGTAGAACAATCATATCCGTGGTCAACAATCGTAATATCTGTAATTTGATCGAAAGCACCAATGGTAACCTGATAAGGTCCCACTTCACATCCATTACTATCTTTAACATAAGCCGTTACAACAGCACCAGGTGTTGATGTTGAAAGCGTATTAGTAGTTGTATAATTCGTTTTTCCGTTAAAACTATAAGTGTATCCTCCTACACCACCGGCTCCGGAAATTGTAACTACTGCAGGAACTGTTCCTGTTGAACTACATTTAATATCTGTTGCACTAATGGTTCCAACAACTGCTGTTGGCTGAGTAAGCGTAATTGATCCAACTGCTGAAAGACAATCGTTGCTGTCTTTTACCTGATAAGAATAAGCAGTTCCCGCAACTAATCCTGTATATAATGACTGAGCACCAAAAGCTCCGTTATTGAAACTATATGTATATGATCCAGTTCCGCCTGATCCTGCTAATTGTACTGATCCATTAGATCCGCCATTACATGTAACCTGCACCGGAGTAGCTGAAGCAGTTACTCCTACCAAAGCATCTACTTTTCCGTCAATAGTAGCCGGACAGCCGTTTGCATCTTTAATATCAAACGTATAAGTTCCGGCAGTAGAAGTTGTATATGTGAATGTTGGACCTGCTATAGAACCACTAGTAAACAGTACTGTTCCAGTAGTTTTATTTTTAACTGTATATGTATATGGACTTGTACCTCCATTAATAGTTACTTCAATTGAAGCATCTGAAGCACCTGTTTTACAACTTAATGAATTTTTAATTGCTGTAGTTGCAGAAATTTTCGGATCAACTTTTTGGCTAACGGCTGTAGTTTCGCAATTATTATTATCAATAATTTTGAAATTATAAGTTCCCGGAGCTGTAGCTAAATAATTAAATGAATTTCCGCTAAACGGTACATTACTGCCATAAGCTGTTGATCCTACACCAAAACTTACCTGATATTGAAATGGTCCTAATCCTCCCGTAACATTAACCGTAATTGTAGCACTAGTATCAAAACATAAAGCTGAACTTTGAACTACAGTTGCCGTTGGCGGTGCTGGTGCATTAATAACTAAATCAGTAGCTTTAGTAGCAGGACATAATTTTTGATCTGAACCTGAAACTGTATAAGTTCCAGAAGGAATATTTGTTAAAATACCGTTACTAGGGAAATTAGTTGTAACTCCTGTTGCTTTATCGGTAAGTACAAATTTATAAGGTGCTGTTCCGCCTGTTGCAGTTGCTGTAACTGTAGCACCTGTAGCACAATTCACGGTCGAAGCCGAAGCATCGATAGTAAATTTAGTTGGTGAAGAAACTACCGGAGCAATGCTAACTACACAAGCAGAAGCTGTACTATTATTACGAACCTTAATATCATAAGCTTTAGCCCCTAAAGGTGAAACTGTAACCGTTGCTGTCATTGAAGGTATCCAATTAATACCATCTAATGAATATTCAAAACCTTTTGTAGTATCAAAATTTGAAGCAGTAAATGTGATTGATCCATCATTACCACCATTACATGATACATCTTTAACACTATCAACAACTGCTGTAAATCCTTTACCATTTACGACATCAAAGTTTTTAAGTGTTGCAGAATTACAAGACTTTGGTACTTGATATACAAAAATATCATCTAATGTTAAATCGTTACCGCCAGTTGCTATACTATAAGATCTTACCACAAAATCCAAAGTAGAATAACCACCAGGATTTAAACTCATATTATAGTTTTCCCATTTATTCGATTTGGGTACAATACCTGTTGCCTGAGATGCAACTAGTGTTTGTGTTGGTAAACCAAAATCAGCAATTAATTCAATTGTAATATCCGGGTCAACATCTGGATAATTTTTTCCTCCTTCAATTAAGTTTTCAACCCAAAATGAAATTTTAACATCTTGATTTGGAATTACATCATAAATAGGTTTTCTGTAAATAATTCCACCTACACCTGCTACACCACCAATATTGATCGCCAAAAATCTACCTTGAGTGTCACTCCCGGCACTAGTATGATCTCTAACATCTAACCAGGTTCCAAATCTTGGATTAATTCTGTTTGTTACAGCATATTCTCCATCATTGATTTGTTGATCTTTATTACAAGGATAACTTGCCGGGTGTGTATTGGTTTGATCTTCAAAACAATAGGCCGTGTTGATACCTGGTGATGTGGTTGGAGCTCCTCTACTAAAACTTTCGGTTAATAAATTACTATAGGTTGATACCTTTACTAAATTATATAAAACCTCAATTTTATGGCTTCCTGCTAAAATATTTGGAAAAATATTTGGCGGAACATTAGTATTTTCTACACCATCTAATAAATAGGTAAAATTATAATTTGCACTGGCAGGACTTGTTGCTGTTGCCGTAACAGATGCTATACCATTACAATCATAAACCGGATCCGGAATAGTAATTGTTGGCTGAGCAGGTTTAGGGTCAATAGTAATATTAGGCATAGTGTAAGTACAACCTACAGCATCCTTAATCATTAAGACATAAGTACCCGGCGCTCTTTCGGCTTCATTACTTGGACCATAAAGACCTCCTCCATTAAAACTATAAGTATAAGGTGGTGTCCCTCCCGAAGGATTCGTGATTCTCATTAATCCATAACTTGCAGGATTAGGAGCTGTACCACAACCAGATAATGCTGCAACACCGGCAGATGCCGTTAGCTGATCTGCTGCCTGTAAAATTGTAACAACATTGTTATCTATACACCAGGTTGTTGCTGGTGCTAATCTATATTGTACATTAACAGTATGATTTCCAGATGTAAGACCTGTCCATGATTTTGTAGAACCATATGTACCTCCATCTAAACTATACTGAATCGTATAACCATTTAAGTTAACAATATTTACAGTGATAGATCCTGTTGTTGTATTACAATTAGGATTCGTAGAAGCAATTGTATAGCTTGGTTTTGTAACTGAACTTTTTGTAACGGATGCCGAAGTAGTACATCCATTATAATCTTCTACACGAATTGTATATGTTCCAGGAGTAGTAACTACTACAACATCTGAAGAATTTGGAACAAAAGCACCTCCATCAATACTAACATAATATTTATAAGGAGCTGTTCCGTCTACTGCATTAATCTTAATATCTCTCGTACTACAACCTGTTACTGCAGTTGCATTTGATAATGTCACAGATACTCCAGTAGGTGCAGCATTAATTGTTTTATTTCCTGAAGTATTTGAAACAGTACATGGAGTACCTGTTGTAGTTACGCCATTAGTACTTAAAGAAACTCGTACTTTATAAGTCGTTGCCGGATCTAAACCGGTAAAAGTATACTCTGGAGCATTTGTTGGGTTCGTAGTAGTTACTACAACATTATTTTTCAATAATGTATAAACATATTGAAGTCCGATATTTCCCGTACTCACTTTTATACTTCCTTTATCTCCGGAACATTTTGGGTCTGTTATAAAAGTTGTATTACTAAGGGCAACACTTTTAATTACAATATTCTGAACATTGAAAACGCATGTTCCTGTAACTCCTTTTAATCTGATAAAAACATTATAGGTATCAGCAAGAGAAATATTTGAAAATATATTACTATCCTGCCATCCAGTTGTAGGTGTAGTAGTACCTAGAGTACTTTTTTGTAAATTATATTCGTATCCGGAACCAAAACCTCCTACAACTATTCTACCTGCTAATGTACAGCTGTTACCAGTGTAAATATCATTTTTAGTAATTCCTGTAGGGTCAAGATTATTGGTATAAACATTAAAATAAAAAGTATTGGTTGAAAGATCAGGATAGGTTATTACTAATCTAAACTCTCCAGCAGTTCCAGCTGTATAGTCAGGTCCAGTCGCAACTTGTGACCAACCACAAGCCGAATTTTCGTTAGCACAATTAACATTTGCAAAAGCAGGGCACGTTGCATTATTATTAAGCTTTTGCCAAGAGAAACTTTTAGCATTTGTAATACCTGTTTGAATAAGTCTGGCATCGTTGCTACCACAAATAAATAATTTAGGAAGTTCCTTACCATCATTAGGACAAGTCGAAATTGTTCCTGAATAAGGAGCCACCGCATACTTAAGTATAGGATTTGGGATGATTGGTGCTTCTGCCAATTTCTCAGTAGGCTTATCTTCATTAGTATTTGGACTAATTAGATTGTCAAACTGATTATTTGTCTTTAAGAAAATATTCGCGTTTGAGTTTTCATCAAACTTTGGGTTAAATGCAACTGAATTTTGCGCGTAGGACGCAAAATTGAATAACATAGCCAAAACAAAAATCAGCGTTCTTAAAATAGTAGGTTTTCTCATAATCATTCTATTGTTTTACTTCCATCTTATCTTCTGAGGGGCATCAGAAAATAAAATAATTAGTATTCTAAAACATTTTATTTTTCTGCAATTCACTCTTAAGCCGTTTAAGAGTTTCATGTATTATTCTTTAATCTTATTAATTCTCCACTTTTACGATAGCCATTTTCCCGTTGTAAGGTTTGTTTCCTTTTGCTTCTAATGCCTTAGTTGCTTCAGATAAACCTTCGAATTTCTCGTAATAGATATAATATTTACTTGTTGCTATATTGTAAAAGAAATTAACATCTGTACGTCCGGCGGCAACCGCTTTTGTCAGGAATTCATCTCGTTTTTCAGCACTGCTGTGAACTGCAATAATCAAATAATAACCATTCTCAGAGTTTTTAATATTCTTGATAATCTGCATGTTTGACTGGTCTTCGCCAAAATCAAAATCACTTGCTGTTAATGGTGTACTGCTTAATTTTGTTGTTTCTTTAATTCGTTTTAGAGCAGCAACATCCTGTGCATATCTTCCTTGATCATTTTCGTAAGCCGCACGTTTAATTCTACGTCTTTTTTCGATTTCAGTTTCTGCTTTAATACGTTCTAAATTCGCCAGTAAAGCTGCACTATCTTGTTCTGCTTTTATTTGAGCTGCTTTTAATTGATTAATTTTTTCTAAGTAAGCTCTGTTTAAAGCATCGTTTTTATTTGGTACTTTTTTAAGTCTTTCGTTATATAAATTAGTCAGCTTGTCAATTTCATTTTTTTGATTTCTATTAGCTTCCGCAAGTTGTGCTTTCAAAGCTTCTAACTGACTGTTTTCTGCCGCAACACTTTTGAACGGTTTAGGCTCTTTATAAATTCCTTTTTCACTTAAATCATTTTCTTCTCTTAAGTCAGTCAGGTCTTTTTGTTTGTTTGCCACTGTTGCGTTAAACTGTGCCAGGATATCACTTTGTGTTTTTCCTGAATTTTCTATCGACTGAGCCAAATCATCAATTGCTTTTGCTGTCTCGTCTTTAGGAGCTGAAGCCGCTTTTGCAGCCGCAGCATCTGCAGCTAATTTGGCTTTTAACTCTGCTTCTTCAGCAAGTTTTGCTTGTAAAGCTTCTGCATCGGCTTTTGCTTTTGCATCTGCAGCTAATTTCAATTGTTGTGCTTCTGCATCGGCTTTTGCTTTTTCTTCTGCAGCTTGTCTTGCTCTTACAGCATCTTCTTCAGCTTTTGCTTTTGCATCGGCTTTTGCTTTTGCATCTGCAGCAAGTTTAGCTTTTGATTCCTCTGCATCAGCTTTTGCTTTTGCATCGGCAGCTAATTTTGCCTGAAGCGCTTCTGCATCGGCTTTTGCTTTTGCATCTGCAGCTAATTTCGCCTGACGTGCATCTTCATCCGCTTTAGCTTTAGCATCTGAAGCTTGTTTTGATTTTAGTGAATCTGCGTCTGCTTTCGCTTTAGCATCGGCTGCTAATTTTGCCTGTAGCGCTTCTGCATCAGCTTTTGCTTTTGCATCTGCAGCTAATTTCGCCTGACGTGCATCTTCATCCGCTTTCGCTTTAGCATCAGAAGCTTGTTTTGCTTTTAGTGCTTCTGCGTCTGCTTTTGTTTTAGCATCTGCTGCTAATTTTGCCAATCTTGCTTCTTCAGCTAATTGTAATTGTTTTGCTTCCGCATCTGCTTTTGCTTTAGCAGTAGCTTCTGCATCTGCTTTTACTTTTGCATCAGCAAGTAATTTTGCCTGTAATGCTTCCATATCTGCTTTCGCTTTTGCATCGGCAGCAAGTTTTGCTTGTTGGGCTTCTGCATCTGCTTTTGCTTTTGCATCAGCAGCTAATTTTATTTGTCTTGCTTCTTCATCAGCTTTCGCTTTTGCATCCGCAGCTTGTTTTACTTTCAGCGCTTCTGCATCGGCTTTTGCTTTTACATCCGCAGCAAGTTTTGCTTGTAAAGCTTCTGCATCAGCTTTTGCTTTTGCATCGGCAGCTAATTTCGCCTGACGTGCATCTTCATCTGCTTTCGCTTTTGCATCGGCAGCTTGTTTTACTTTCAACGCTTCTGCATCGGCTTTTGCTTTTGCATCGGCAGCTAATTTCGCCTGACGTGCATCTTCATCTGCTTTCGCTTTTGCATCGGCAGCTTGTTTTGCCTGTAATGCTTCTGCATCAGCTTTTGCTTTTGCGTCTGCAACTAATTTTGCCTGCAATGCTTCTGCATCGGCTTTTGCTTTTGCATCGGCAGCTAATTTCGCCTGACGTGCATCTTCATCAGCTTTCGCTTTTGCATCGGCAGCTTGTTTTGCTTTCAGCGCTTCTGCGTCGGCTTTTGTTTTAGCATCGGCAGCTAATTTTGCCTGACGAGCTTCTTCTGCTTGTTGTAATTGTTTTGCTTCAGCCTCTGCTTTTGCTTTTGCAGTTGCTTCTGCATCTGCTTTTACTCTTGCGTCAGCAATTAATTTTGCCTGTAAAGCTTCCATATCTGCTTTTGCTTTTGCATCTGCAGCTAGTTTTGCTTGTTGCGCATCTGTATCGGCTTTTGCTTTCGCATCTGCAGCTAATTTTGCTTGTTGTGCTTCTGCATCTGCTTTCGCTTTGGCATCGGCAACTAATTTTGCCTGAAGTGCTTCTGCATCCGCTTTCGCTTTTGCATCGGCAGCTAATTTTGCTTGTGCATCTGCTTCGGCTTTTGCTTTGGCATCAGCAGTTTGTTTTATTTTTAATGCTTCAGCATCTGCTTTGGCTTTTGCATCTGCAGCTATTCTTGCTTCTCTTGCTTCTGCATCAGCTTTCGCTTTTGCATCAGCAGCTAATTTTTCTTTTAATGCAGCATCTGCAGCAGCTTTTTCTTTTGCAGCAGCGGCAGCTTTTGCTTTGTTTGCAGCATCAATACTTACTTTAGTTTTGGCAGCAGCCGCAGCTTTTGCTTTTTCTTCAGCAGCTAATCTTGCCTGATAAGCATCTGAGTCCGCTTTGGCTTTTGCATCGGCAGCTAAAATTGATTGTAAATCTGCCGCTTCAGCTTTTGCTTTTGCATCTGCTTTACGTTTAGCTTCTGCAGCATCTGCTTTGGCTTTTGCATCGGCAGCTAATTTAATTTTTAATGCTTCTGCATCGGCTTTCGCTTTTGTATCTGCTTCTAATTTTGCTTTTGCAGCATTTTCTGCATCAGCTTTCGCTTTTTCGGCAGCTAATTGTGCCTGCGTTTTTTGTGGTGTCGATGCAGCTGGAGCTGTTTTTGGTTTTCCTGCATTTTCTGCATCTGCTTTCGCTTTTGCATCTGCAGCTAATTTCAATTTCATTGCTTCTGCATCGGCTTTAGCCTTATCAGCAGCTAATTGTGCTTGTGTTTTTTGCGGCGCTGGACTAGATGTTGCTGGTTTATTTGCAATTGCTTGTGCTCTTGCAGCGGCAGCGGCGTCTACTCTGGCTTTATTATCTGCAGCTAATTTAATTCTGCGTGCTTCTGCATCAGCTCTTACTTTATCAGCTGTTAATTGTGCTTGTGTTTTTTGTTCTGCACCAACTGCTCTGTTTGTAGTTGCTGTTTGTGCTCTTGTTGCTGCTGCGGCATCAGCTTTTGCTTTAGCATCTGCGGCTAATTTTAATTTTTGTGCTTCTGCAGCATCTACTTTTGCTTTGGCATCGGCCGATAGTTTTAATTTTTGTGCTTCTGCGGCATCCGCTTTTGCTTTATTGTCTGCAAGTAATTTTGCTTTTGCAGCTTCGGCATCAGCCTTAACTTTTTCGGCAGCAGCCAATCTTGCCTGTTGTGCTTCTGCATCGGCTTTAGCCTTAGCATCTGCAGCTAATTTTGCTTTTTCGGCTCCATCGACACGTGTTACCGGAGCAGAAGTTGTCTTTTTTGCCAATACCGGTTTTGCCTTAGCCGGATCTATTAAAGAACCTTCTTCGTCATCACCGTAATAATAGTTTCTGTTTTTGAATTTATAAGCAATTGCAAATTCGTGAGATCCACCAAGATTGGTGAAGTTGCCCATTCCTCTTTCGTAGTTGTATTCGATAGCAATACTTGGAGAAATATTAATTCCTAAACCTCCTGAAACTCCATATAAACTATTGTATCCGGCCTGTGCCCAAACTCCTTGTTGAAGTGTGATCATCGCCAGACCTGAAAGTATTGTTTTGTCTTTTTTAACTTCTGTTTTTACGATTGCAGAAAATTTACTTTTGTCGAAAAAACCGTAGCTGTCAATGTATCCAGTGTACATCGCGTGTAATTCGATTGCTCTTTCCGGATCATCTTTTACTATTCCTGATCCGAAATTGTAAAGCACTAAATTGTTGATCGATAATCCGAAATCCAGAAATGTAGTTCCGTAGTTAATACCTGGATTAGCAGTAAGCATCGTATTTGAAGGATAATCACCGGTTAAAATACTGGTGTCATCTGATATTATTTTCCCTTTGTTTAAACCACTTTGATAAATACCAACGTTGATACCAAAAGTTAAATTACTGTCTTCTTCTAAAACGATGTTATGCGCAAAGTTTCCGATTCCGCCAAAGACAGTCATCAGACCATAATTTTGTTGAAATAAGCCAAAAGCAAAAGCTTCGTTTTCTTTAAAACGTCCTGAATAATTGGCTAAATAAGTATTTGGTGCATCATCAAACTGAACCCATTGTCTTTTATTATAAAAACTTGCGTAAGCATTTGTTTCACGTACAAAACTGAATGCCGGGTTAATTAAATATCTATTAAACTTTAAAGAATTTCTGATAGGTAATGAAAACGAAACAACTCCATTCTCAGTGGCTTCCTGGGAATAGAGTGCATTTGAAAAACCGTAAAATAAAGTTATGAATAGTAAAATTTTCTTCATATTATTTTATCACAGTTATTGATCCTTTTTTTTCACCTGTGTCGGATTGAATGACATAGTAATATACTGGATTTACATTTTTAAAATCTATTGCGGTTTGAGGCCAATCACCCTGGTAATTAACGACATCAAGAACCTTGTCTCCATTTGAACTAATGATTAAAACCTTAGTTGCATCATTTTTATAAATATCCGGAATGTTCCAATATGGGTTAACACCGCTTAACTTGATAATATTAGGAATAACATTTGTAACAGAATCAGCTTCAGAAGTAACCTTAAAACTAAATTCTTTAGTTGCAATACAAGTTCCTGCCTGAGAAATTTTTACTCTGTAATTCCCTTTGGTTGCAACCAAATAAGTAGCTGTTTCGGCACCTGTAATAAGATTATTATTTAAATACCACTCGTATTTTGGACTTGAAGCATTTGTTGTAACTGAAACGTTTAATGTTTCTCCGTCGCTCAGTTTGTATTCGTCCGGAACGTCTATACTTGCGTTAAAACCATTACCTTCAAGATTGATTGTTCCTGTAGCAGTACAAGATCCAAAGTTAACGTCTACTGTATAAACTCCAGGCTCGCTTGTAGTAATGCTGCGGGTAGTACCTCCTGTGACTAACACACCATCTTTTTTCCATAAATAACCTCCGCTTCCTGCAGTTGCTGTTAGAACTGTACCTGCTCCGTTGTCACAAAAAGGATTCCCTAAACTTGAATCTATAGTAACAGCAGAACCTGATGAAGTAGAAGTAACAATTACGTGATTAGAGGCAACATTGGTTTCAGAACATTCTCCGTAATCAACCTGACTGAAATATTCTCCTGTCGCATTTACAAGTAACGATGCAGAGCTTTGTCCTGCAATTAGAACATCATCTTTATACCATCTGTATTTTAAATTTGAATACGTTGCAGGCGAAGAACCTATAACATCAGGAGTATCATTATCTACAGTTAAAGTCATTGAACTTCCTGAACAAATAACGGCTGATGAATTCTTTTTATTGATAAAAAAACCGCTTTCGTAGTTTTTATAAAAAGCTGCGAAAGAGGTATTATTTATTGAATTTTTAAATCTTGGACTAATTGTACCCGTTGAACTTTTTACTCTGATACTATAATTATCTGCACCAGCCAGATCAGTAGGAAGAGAAAACTTAATACTTTGTTGTGTTGGCGAGATATTATTATCCGGGGCAATTTTTGTCGTAACTATAATAGTCGCGAAATTATCCTTAGAAAGTTCAATTACAAATGTAGTATTGGGTGGAAAATCAACATAAGTAAATGTTGCATTATATTCATTAAAACTTGGTCCCGCACACATTTTTTCCACACCATCTAATTGCTGAGGAACTATTGTCTGGGCACAGGAATTTGTTTTAGTACATAAAAAAATACTAAAAATAAGGATAAAACGAAATACTGATAGAGTAGTTTTTTGAATCATATAGTACGTGTTCGGGCTAAGTCTATACGCTCAAAAAACAAGATATCAATGAATGTTTCTGAAAAATCATATTTGTAGTTCTCAATAATATCTTTTGCAAGAAGTGAGTAAGAACCGGCAAGTAATGATGAATTTTCATCGCAGTTTGATGACTGACCATTCGTTTCAGGAATGATAGCAGAGCTTTCCTTGGGGATGGAAAGCCCTACTATATGCTGATTAGAATTATCTAATATACTGATGCTTTGATCAGCTATGTCATTCTTTTGGTTACATACATCATACGCAGCTGATTCGCAGTTAGAATCAATAGAATTTGTAGGTCTTTCTATTGCACTTTGCGCATACAAACTTAACGTAACAGGAGAAACCAAAAATATAATATATATAAAATATTTTTTTGTAGATAGAGCCATTATGTTTTGATCTTTATTTGGTCCGGTAAGACGAATACATAAATTGTGTCTGGGGACTTTATTAATAAAATTTACGCTTTGAAATAAAAATCGAAATCTATTTATCTATTGCTGCTAGAAGCTGTAATTTTTCCTAATTGCAATCTAAAATCTGGCTTCTTAGGGTTAAAAATATCAATGAATGTCTCTTTGTTATCACTTTGTGAATAAACGTTAAAGAAAACGCTGTTTCCGTACCAGTTCTCCAGATCTTCATTGTTTGAGTTGTACTCTGTAAAGATGTTTCCATTACATAAGTTAAAGTACATTTCCTCAAATTTGATTTTCTTAAGGTTGGCATCATTAATCTCTGTTTTGCTGTCTAATAAAACAGCAGGATTAAATCCGGAAATTACGCTGCGTTTCATTTCAAGTGAAGCAGTTTCAGCTACATAAACAGCTTCTTTTACAAGACCTGACTGAATATCAGCTTTAATGTTATCACTATCATTAAGCATTGTAATGTTTGTTGCAACAACTAAAGTTTGTTTTTTAGTAAAATCTGTTTCACTTTTCTTTTCGAAAGATTTTACTTCCATGCAACGAGAACCGTCTTTATTACTAGACAAATAAGAAGATCTTACTGCTAATGAATTGTATAAACGACATTGAACTCCCTGAGTAAATTTAAAGTCGTCGTTGATTGATTTATAAGAAACTAATTTAGTAGCATTTACATCACCTCCGTAAAAGGCAAATGCATCGCCACCAGAGTAGCTTACCATTACGTTTTCAAGAATTGTTTTGTTTCCAACACCTGCAATAGTTAAACCATTGAAAGTATCAACTCCTTTTACTTTTTTACCTGCAAATTCTATTCTCACAAATCTTAAGATTCCTGAATTTCCTGCAGCATTGTCACCACCATAAGTAGTAAGCGTAGGATCAAGATCTAAGTTATAAGAACCAACATTTCCAAATTTATTGATTGGAGCATCACCAAGAAGTACAACTCCACCCCAGTCTCCAGCTTTTTTCTGGCTGCGGTTAGATGTAAATACAATTGGGTCAGTTTCTAAACCGTCTGCTACAAGTTGCGCACCTTTTGTAACTACTAATGTTCCTTTTGTTTCGAAATCACCAATAATTAAAGTTCCAGGCTCAATTGTTAAAACAGCATTGTTAGTAACGTACACGTTACCTTGCAAAACATAAACATTCCTTTTTAGCAATTTAGTGTTAACAGAAATGTTTCCTGCTAAAATTTGGTTTGCTTCTCCATACTCTACTTTGTTAGGCTTAAATTCGGTCCAATTGTTTAACCAATTGTTGTAGCCCATAATACCTTTCTCTTGTTGAGCACTCATACTTGTAACTGTCAAAAGCACACAGATGATTTGAGTAATTTTTTTCATGATAAAGGGGTGTTATTAGGTTAATAATAAATTTGGGTATGCGTAATTTGGGTATGCGTAAATGAAAAAACTCATCTCGAATTTTCTGATAGTAGTCAGAACATATCGAGAACGAGTTAATTTTTATCTCTTTCCAAAATGTTACATAAAATCTAACTCATCTACGTAAACACTTTCAAAAAGGTTTTAAAAAATAATATTTTATTACATTTCGTTCAATTCGTTGAACTCGTGTAGTGATTTCAATGTGCTTTCGTAGAATAAAATTGCTGCGATCAGATTTCCTTTATCTGAATAAGGCATCATTTTTCTTTGAAATTCTACTGTTGTATCTAAGAAACTTGTTGTACCAACTGCCTGAGCATCCAATACTTTTTTGTGTTCAGAATCGTCCGGAATACCTAAGTCTGCCATTGTAACACCTGGTTTAGTAACCAATGCGATGTAAGGAAGGGTTTTCACTAAAACTTTAATACGCTCAATGTATAATTCCAAAAGTTCTCCTTTTTGCATACCACTCAATTCTTTTTGATCATGGTATTTACGAATAAGAGCTGTTGTGCTAATAATACTTCTTGGAGCATTTTTTGCCTGAGCTGAAATAGCTCCAGTTGTCAAGAAAAAAAGTGCACTTAATAAAATAATTTTCCCTTTCATAGATTCTAAATTATAATTGGTTGTTATGAAAACAAAAATATATAAATTAACTTAAATTGCAACTTTATTGATTTCTTTTTTCAAAAAAAATCCTTAAAAAAACCTTAAAATATACCCTTATGTCGGGAAAATATGCGTTTTAACGGGGTTTTTGTTAAAAATGTTAAAACTTGTACTGTAAGATATCCTTTATAAAAAAATATTTTTTCTTCTAATAAATAACCAAAAAAACCTTATGTTAGTCGGTTTTTCGAAAAAACTATTAACAAAAAAGTGTCGATATTTGCTCCTATTAGCCTCGTTATTAACAAAAGTTGGTTAACAAACGACAAAAATTTTAGTTAAAAACATTCTTAAAGTCACAAATAAAAAGTACGCAATAAACTTTCTTCCGAAAATTTTTGACTACATCATTTTCTTCTATCTTTGCTTCATGCAATTTTCACAAATTTTAGGTCAGGATTACATCAAAAGCCACTTGATAAAAAGTGCATCTTCCGGACGAATTCCGCATGCACAATTATTCATTGGGCCAGAAGGAAGTGGCACATTATCAACAGCTATTGCCTACGCGCAATACATTTTGTGCAGCAATACCGGAAACGAAAACTCAAACGGAAATGATTCCTGCAATTTGAAGTTTCAAAACCTTTCGCATCCCGATTTGCATTTTATTTACCCAACCGTAACCACCGAAGATGTAAAAACAAAACCAAAGAGTTTAGATTTTATTCAGGATTGGCGCACCTTTATTCAGGAAATGCCTTACGGAGGATTATTTGACTGGTATAAAATGCTGGGTGTTCAGAACAAACAGGGAGAAATTCGTGTCGAAGATGCGCAGGAAGTTTTAAAATCACTTTCGCTAAAAGCATACGAAGGCGGTTATAAAATTATGATTATCTGGATGGCCGATAAAATGAATATCGCAGCATCCAATAAGCTTTTGAAACTATTGGAAGAACCATCGGATAAAACCATTTTTATTCTGATTTCTGAAAATGAAGAAGACATTATACAAACCATACGTTCTCGTTGTCAGGTAATTCACTTTAATGGTTTACCCGAAAAAGTAATCGCCGAAGCTTTGGTTTCTAAAGAAAATATAGATCCAAACTTAGCTAAAAAAATTGCACATCAGGCTCAGGGAAATTTCAATAAGGCGCTTTCGTTATTAAAAGAAGATGATTCAGAATATCCTTTTGAACAATGGTTTGTCAATTGGGTTCGCGCCGCTTTTAGGGCAAAAGGAAATGCCGCAGCAATTCAGGATTTAATTTCCTGGAGTGAAGAAATTGCGGGACTTGGCCGCGAAAGCCAGAAAAAATTCATTCAGTTTTGTATCGAAATGTTCCGTCAGGCGCTTTTGCTAAATTATGAAGCTCCGAGCTTAGTTTATATCGAACCAAAAGTCGACAAATTTAAACTCGAAAATTTTGCGCCTTTTGTAAACGGAAATAATATTCACGATATTTTCAAAGAACTTTCTGATGCGATGTATCACATTGAAAGAAATGGAAATGCAAAAATAATTTTAACTGATTTATCTATAAAACTGACTCGTTTAATTCATAAAAAATAGTTTTCAAATGAATAATGTTGCCTCTATTTTAATATTAGCATTTTTAGCCTTAACGTTCTTACAATCAGGATACGAAAAAATATTTTATTGGAAAGATAATGTGGAATGGCTTAAAGGTCATTTTGCAAAAACACCCTTAAAAAACCAAGTTCCGCTTGCTTTGCTTCACCTTTTAATCTTAGAATTAATTTCGGGAGTTTTATGCGTAGTTGGTGCCATACAATTGGCAACAAACAGCGGTCGTGAATTTGGCTTTTACGGAGCCATTTTTTCTTGCATTACTTTGTTAATGATGCTTTTCGGACAGCGATTAGCCAAAGATTACGATGGTGCGAGAACTATTGTTATCTATTTTATTCCGGCTGTAATGGCGGTTTATTGGCTGAATTAACCAGTCACAATTTTAAAGATTAAATCTAAGGATTAAAAAATAAATAGCCACAAATTTCAGAGATTCGAACAGGTTTTTTCCGAATCATTTTAATCTCTGAAATCTATGGCAAAAAATAAAATTGTTCGCTATAGCGGACAGCAATTAAATTTTTACACAAAAAATGAATCCAAAACACCCTTCAGAATCTCTAACTATTTTAACCGATTTAGTTTTACCGAGCGAAACAAATCCTTTAAATAACCTTTTTGGCGGCGAACTTTTAGCCCGTATGGACCGCGCAGCAAGTATTGCAGCCCGCAGACATTCACGCCGAATTGTAGTGACAGCTTCTGTAAATCACGTGGCTTTTAACAGGGCAATTTCTTTGGGAAGTGTTGTAACTGTTGAAGCAAAAGTATCAAGATCTTTCAAAAGTTCTATGGAAGTTTTTATCGATGTCTGGGTAGAAGACCGCGAATCCGGAAACAGAACGAAAGCAAACGAAGCAATTTACACTTTTGTAGCCGTTGACGATACCGGAAGACCTGTTGAAGTGCCGGCAATTATACCGGAAACAGATCTTGAAATTCAGCGTTTTGATGCCGCTTTACGTCGTAAACAATTGAGTTTGCTGCTTGCCGGAAAAATAAAACCATCTGAAGCAACAGAATTAAAGGCTTTGTTTTTGTAGTACAATTTGTGACAATTTATAACAATTTGAGACAATCAAACTTGAAAAAAAAGAACTAATTTTACAAAATTATACGCCCATAGAAATCAAAGTCAGGAAGTTATTTCGTTTTCTGATTTATGCTTGAAAGAGAAAAAAGAAAAATTTAGATGAAAGAAAAAGAAAAAAAAGAGATGAGTTCAGAGAAAGATGCCAAATTAAAAGCGTTACAGCTTACGCTTGACAAATTAGATAAGACATACGGAAAAGGAACCGTAATGAAAATGGGCGACAAAGCCATTGTAGAAGTTGAAACTATTTCTTCAGGTTCTCTTGGTGTTGATTTAGCGCTGGGTGTAAACGGATATCCAAGAGGTAGAATTATCGAAATATATGGTCCGGAATCTTCTGGTAAAACAACATTAACATTACATGCAATTGCAGAAGCTCAAAAAGCAGGCGGAATTGCAGCTTTTATAGATGCTGAGCACGCTTTTGATAGAAATTATGCTGAGAAATTAGGCGTAGATATCGAAAACCTGATCATTTCTCAACCAGATAACGGGGAACAAGCTTTAGAAATTGCTGAGAACTTAATTCGTTCAGGAGCAATTGATATTGTGGTAATTGACTCTGTTGCTGCGTTAACTCCAAAAAGTGAGATTGAAGGTGAAATGGGAGATTCTAAAATGGGTCTTCACGCACGTTTGATGTCTCAGGCTTTGAGAAAATTAACAGGAACTATCAGTAAAACAAATTGTACTGTTTTCTTCATCAACCAGTTGAGAGAGAAAATTGGTGTAATGTTTGGAAATCCTGAAACTACAACGGGTGGTAACGCCTTAAAATTCTATGCTTCTGTACGTTTAGATATTCGTCGTTCTTCTCAAATTAAAGATGGTGAGAACGTTATCGGAAACAGAACTAAAGTAAAAGTGGTTAAAAACAAAGTGGCTCCGCCTTTTAAAACTGCCGAATTCGACATTATGTACGGAGAAGGAGTTTCTAAAACCGGAGAAATTCTTGACTTAGCGGTTGAATTTGAAATCGTTAAAAAAGCAGGATCATGGTTTAGCTACGGAGATACAAAATTAGGACAAGGTCGTGATGCCGTAAAAGCTTTAATAAAAGATAATCCGGAATTAGCTGACGAATTAGAAGTAAAAATTAAAGCACATATCAAGGAATTGGCAGGAGCTTAAATGATTAAAAGTCAGTAAATTACTAACTTTACAATTCAGACCCGACAGATTTAAAATTTGTCGGGTTTTTTATTTTCAAAAAAAAATAAAAATCGACGCAACCATTTTAAAACAATCCCATCTTATAATAGACGTAAGACTTGTAGGTATTGGCCATAATACCCAATTCGGAGTTTTTTTAGAATAAATTTGGTTGGTTATTACAATAAAAATCCGTTAGCTAAGATTGGGTGCTAGCGGGTTTTTATTATTTTTTACAGATTTTTTTTACGCTAAACGCAACCTTTTCTGTTTTTATCCCTCTATACTAATATGACATTAACCTGAGTTTAATAAACTCTTTATTATCAACCTTAAATATTTTTAACCATGAAAGAGAAAATAGAAGTGTTGTTGAATAAAAACCGTAGAAAAACCAAATTAAAATTTAAAAAAGTATTACGATTTATTTCTGAAAAAATAATTCACAGATAATATTTTTGAATATAAAAAGGGGGTTTTTAATTCAAAAGAAAACCCGACAGATTTTAGAAATTTGCCGGGTCTTTTTTTATATAATTGTATTTTATTTTTCTTTATTGAATTCGATCAAACCATTATAAATCAATTGTCTGACTTCATCACGAAGCTCTTTTCTGTTTTCGCTTCCAAGTCCTTTTGTCTCAATAAATGGTAATACTTTAGTTCTCATTTTTCCAGGACTTCCGCTCATAAAAGTATACGAGAAACGCTCTTTGTTATCGGCAAAAACAACCGGAACAATCGGAATTTGATGTTCTATTGCTAATCTAAAAGCGCCGTCTTTAAACTCATCCAGCAAAATAGTTTCATCGTCCGGAACTCCTCCTTCAGGAAAAATACAAATACTAAGTCCTTGATTAAGTCTGTCTTGTGCTCTTTTAAAGACATCGTTTTTACTTTTAGAAGAATTTCTGTCGACCAAAATACAAGTTCTTTTATAGAAAAATCCAAACAGCGGAATCTTAGAAAGTTCTTTCTTTCCAACAAAAACAAAAGGATTTCTAACAATTGCCAACATCAGCATAATGTCAGTCATTGAAGTATGATTAGCAACAATCATATAGCTTTTTTTCTTTTCAAGCTTTTGCTGACGTTCAACTTTATAATAAAAACCCATCCCAAAAAGGATAAATTTAGCCCAAATGCGGGCCATTTTAAAGAAATAGGGATAACCACTCTCAGATATAATAGAAATCAGCAGAAATGGCAGCATAATCAATATCGGAATGGCCATTAAGATATAAAACCAAATACGCCATAAAACCCAAAAAACAATTTTAATTCCTTTCATGGTTTCAAATGTAATAAAACAGAAGTGAATTTTACAAAAAAGAATTAGTCGTGTTGGTAAAATCACTTTTTTTTAATTGCAATGGGGGTTACTTGATGTTTTTTTAACGCAGAGAAAGCAAAGTTTTTTCGCAAAGTTTGCAAAGTAATTTTTAGGAAGACTTTAAAGTTCACTAAGCTTTGTTTTATACTTTATATAGTTTTCAAACAGCAAAAAAAATAGGCGCAGCAGAAATCGTGGCAAATTTTATAAGAAAAAATTTATTAAATTTGTTGTTTTTTTAATTATGACAGAAAACGAAATCTCAAATATTGTTATTGGACTTGCTATTGGAATTCATAAAGTACTTGGTCCGGGTTTATTGGAGAATGTTTATCAGGAATGTCTATTTTATAAAATTAAACAACGTGGACTTTTTGTAGAAAAGGAAAAAGCAATGCCTCTAATTTTTGAAGAAGTAAAACTAGATTGTGGTTATCGGATTGATTTGATAGTAGAAAATAAATTCATAATTGAAATAAAAAGTGTCGAATCACTTACGGTGAATCACTTAGCTCAAACCTTAACTTATTTAAAACTTGGAAATTATAAACTAGGTCTTCTAATAAATTTCAACGAAGTTTTATTAAAAAACGGAATCAGGAGAGTTGTAAATAATTTATAAACAAAGCTTTGTGAACTTCAAAAACCTTTATTAAAGACTTTGCAAACTTTGCGAAAAAACTTTGCTTTCTCTGCGGTAAAAATTATCATACAAGAAAAACTTATTGATTCTACGTCATAAAATTTGCAGTCAAAAAAATTACAGACTTTGAGGTAAAAAAACGAACTTTGCGTTTAGTAACAAGAAAAAATAGAATGGCAAAAATACTTACTGGTGTTCAGAGTACTGGAACGCCACACTTAGGCAATTTATTGGGCGCAATTATTCCGGCAATTGAGTTATCGAATAATCCGGCAAACGAATCTTTTTTGTTTATCGCTGATTTACATTCGATTACACAAATTAAAGATGGCAAAACATTAAGAGAAAACACATACAGCACGGCAGCCGCCTGGCTTGCATGTGGTCTAAATCCTGATAAAGTTACGTTTTACAGACAATCTGATGTGACTCAAACTGCTGAATTGACCTGGTATTTAAGCTGTTTTTTTCCGTTTCAGCGTTTGACTCTGGCACATTCTTTCAAAGATAAATCAGATCGTTTAGACGATGTTAACGCCGGACTTTTTACGTATCCGATGTTAATGGCGGCAGATATTTTATTGTATGATGCTGAATTTGTTCCGGTTGGGAAAGACCAATTGCAGCATGTTGAAATTACCCGTGATGTCGCTTCTCGTTTTAATCACCAAATGGGTGAAACATTTGTAATTCCTCAAGCTAAAATTCAGGAAGACAGCATGTTGATTCCCGGAACAAATGGGGGAAAAATGAGTAAATCGGCCAATAATATTATCAATATTTTCCTGGATGATAAAACGCTTCGCAAGCAGGTTATGAGTATCGAAACGGATAGTACGCCACTTGAAGAACCAAAAAATCCGGACACTTGCAATGCATTTGCGATTTATTCGCTTTTAGCAAATGAAGCTCAGATTGCCGAAATGAGAGCCAATTATTTAGGCGGAAATTACGGTTACGGTCACGCCAAACAAGCTTTGTTTGAATTGATTACAGAAAAATTTAAAAACGAAAGAGAAAAATACAATTACTACATCAACAATCTTGAAGAAGTTGATGCACTTTTGAAAAAAGGTGCTGCAAAAGCTTCAATTGTTGCCAATGGTGTTTTAGCAAAAGTTCGAGAAGTTCTTGGATTTGAGAAATAGATATTCCAAACCCGACAGGTTTTAAAAAACCTGTCGGATTTACTATTCAAATCAAATCGCTTCAAATAATTTCCCCGGCAAGGGCCTAATAACGCCTTTAAGTTCCATATTTAAAAGAGTTCCCGATATTTTATAAATTGGAAAATCGCATTTTAGCGCAATAGAATCCAATAATTCTTTTCCGTTTTTTAGGAGAAAATCATATACTTTTTGCTCATCCGGTTCCAGCTCTACAAAGAGTTGTTTCTGTACCGGTTTCGGCTTACTTTGAACATCCCAATTCAGAATATAAATTAAATCTGCGGCACTTGTCAGGAGGTTTGCTTTTTGCGTTTTAATCAAATTATTACAGCCTTGACTGTATTTATCTGTCACGCGGCCAGGAACGGCAAAAACATCACGGTTATAATCATTGGCAAGGTTTGCCGTAATCAGTGATCCGCCTTTATCTGCAGATTCTATGACAATTGTGGCTTCGGTCATCCCGGCGACAATACGGTTTCTGCGTACAAAATTCTCTTTATCCGGATTTGAAGAACTCCAAAACTCGGTTATAAAACCGCCATTTTCTTCCATTTTTGCAACATATTTTTTGTGCGCTTTTGGATAAAACTGATTTAAACCATGCGCCAAAACTCCAATTGTCTGCAAGTTATTTTCTATTGCTAATTGATGCGCAACAATATCAACTCCATACGCAAAACCACTCACAATAACGGGATCGAGCGGCGCCAAGTCTTCTATTAGTTTTTTGCAGAACTCGGTTCCGTACGAAGTAATCTGTCGTGTTCCAACAATGCTGATTACTTTTTTGTTTTTTAAATTTATATTTCCCGAAGAAAAAATCAAAACAGGCGAATCTATGCAATGTTTGAGTCGTTCGGGATAATTTTCATCCTGAAAAAAGGAAACATTTATACCATCAGATTTTATAAATTCAAGTTCCTGATTTGCCTTTTCAAAAATGGTTTTGTCCTGAATATTTTTCAATAAAGCAGATCCAACTCCATCAATTGCAGCTAATTGGTTTGTTTTAGTTTTAAAAATAGCTTCGGCATTACAACAATGTTTCAAGAGTTTTTTAGCCATAATATCTCCAACTCCATCCACTTTTAATAAAGCTAATAAATAAAATAATTCCTGCTCTGACATTGTGCTAAAAATATTATGTAAAATAGAATAAAAAATTCCAATGAATTAATAATGCAAATATGGTTAAAATAAAGTAATTTCTTAATAAAAAGAGTAATTTACGTACTGCTCAATTTTATAAAACTAATAACATCACAAATAAAATACTGAAAACTAATTATATAAATAAAAAACAGAATTGTTAATAAAAATTGTGAATAAAATTTTGATAACTATATGCATTACCTAACTTTGCTAATATGAAAATCGAAACTTACATCGCGCAGTTATTGTATCGTTATCAGTGTATAACGGTTCCAGGGTTTGGAGCATTTTTGACCGAAATTCATTCGGCGCAGCTTAATGAAAGCACAAATTCGTTTTTTCCGCCAAAGAAAACGGTAGCATTTAATAGTCTCTTGAAAAACAATGACGGACTATTGGCAAATCATATTGCTCAGTCAGAAAAAACGTCTTACGGTTTTGCCGTGAGTGCTATTGCTTTTGAGGTTTTAGCATGGAAAAAGACATTAGAAGATACTGGTTTTTTATCGTTGAAAAACATCGGAGAAATTCGTGTAAATACAGATAATAAATGGGTTTTTACTCCAAACGATCAGAGCAATTATTTGCCGGCTTCTTTTGGTTTGAGTCCGTTTATTTCTCCAATTGTAAAGAGAGAAATGTTCGAGAAAAAAATCGAAGAAATCTCAGAAAGAGAAACTGTAAAACTATATGAAACCGAGGAAGAAGAAGAAAAATCTTCACGACCATATTTAAGATACGCTGCAATTTTAATATTGGCAATTGGCGTAACCGGAAGTATTGGATATCCTTTGTACCAAAATCAAATTGCAACCAAAACGCTTATTGTTGAAGGTGAAGTTCAGAAAAAGGTACAAAACAAGATACAAGAAGCAACGTTTTTTATTCAAAATCCACTTCCTGCCGTAACACTTACCGTAGATTCTGCAAAAGTAGATGTTGTTGAAGAAGTAAAAACTATGCCTTATCACATTATGGCAGGTGCTTTTAGAAGCGAGCAAAACGCTAAAAAAGCATATGACCAATTGATAAAAGATGGTTATACGAATGCCAGAATGCTTGGTGAAGACAAACACCATTTATTCCCGGTTTTGTACGGAAGTTATGCTACAATGGCTGAAGCCGAACAAGCACAAAAAGAGATCAAAAAGGAGAAAATCCAGATGCCTGGATTTTAGTACAACCGTTATAAAACTTAAAAATCCTGTTTCATGTGAAACAGGATTTTTTTTATTTGGCTATTATTTTTGCGTTTTGAGAAAGGATTACTTTGCTGCCCTGATAGATTGTTAGTTTCGCCGGAGGCGATTTTTTTTCGCCCAAAACTATGATCGCGCATTCATAAACAAAATTTCCTTTTTTGAATTCATATTGATGATTTCCTCCGTTTCCTTCTACAACCAGATTTCCTCTATAAATCACTAAATCAGGCTTTTCAGTCATTTCTTTATTGATACCCCAGGAAACATATCGGTAATTATCATTTCCTAAATTGTCAATTCTAATTTTGAATTTTGACGTTTCCAAAATACAAATTGGTTTTTGAAAGAAAGCGATACTTGGATCCAGTGTTTTTTTCTGAGATTCTATCAGCGAATTTTTAAGGTCTTTTTCGGCGTTTGATTGGTAATTAACAGCCGTTAAACGTCCGTCAATATCCATCCAAATGTTTCCCTGATCCAGCATTATTCCACGCCAGCCCATATCAGACCAATCTTTTGCCGGATTCGATTTTGTTATTTCATCTTTTAAAGCCGAATCGAAAATCTCGGAATATCGCTTTACAAAATCTGCTTTATTAGCAATGTCAGGTATTGGATATTCTCTTTTTAGCGGATATGCAACGAAGTCTGCAAGCGCTTCTTTGTTGTCATTTTTTACATTGTCAATAAACCTTTTAACGAATATTTGATGTTCTGTGCTTAAATCCTGAGCAGAAACAAGACCGCTGCAAAAAATCAATAATAATAAAAATACATGCCTTATTTTCATATTAAACTGTTTTAATTAATTATCAATCTGATAATTGCATTTAAATATAAAAGTAACCAATTTATACTTTCGTTAGACATTTTGATTTATTTCATGTAAATCGAACGTTCTTTTTGAGCAGATTTTTTTGGCTTATTTTATCTTTAAAAAAGCTTTATTCGGTTATATACGGATAGTTCAGCCACTATTTTTGCCCATATTCAATAACAAAAATAAAATCATGAATTATACATTAAAATTGGTCCTGGCATTCTTTCTTTTTATTTCATCTCAGCAATTTTATGCTCAGGAAATTATCACAAGTACTAAAGCTCAGGAAGCTGCAGCTAAAAAAGCACAACAAGAAGCTAAAAAATCATCTGATGAAACCCATAGAAAACTAGATGACGAACAAGCGAGAATAAAAAAGGAGCAAAAGCAAGTAGAAAAACATCAAAAAGACCTTAAAAATTCTGAAAAAGATCTGGCCAACAGCAAAAAGAAAATTGCTAAATTAGAATCCGATAATCAAAAGATTAATTCAAAATTAGGTTCACTTTCTGATGAAGAATCACAAAAGCAACAAGTAAAACTTAAAAAGAACGAACTTGAAATTCAGAAGCTTAAAGTAAAACAAATCGATCAGCAAAAGACTTTAGACAAAGTACAAGCGCAGATATAAACTAAAAATCCTGTTCGTCGAGGCGAACAGGATTTTTTTATTTGGTAACTATTTTTGCATTCTGAGAAAGTATTTCTTTACCTTTTTGATAAATCGTTAATGTCGCAGGCGGCGAACTATCTTCACCCATAACTATGATATAACATTCATACAGAAATTCTCCTTTTTTAAAATCGTAATGACTATTTCTTCCGCTTCCATCTGCAACCCATTTTCCGTTAGTAATCACTAAATCAGGTTCCTCGCTCATTGTTTTTTTAATTGACCACGAAGCATATCTGAAATTATCCTTGCCTAAATCATCAATTCTGATTCTGAATTTTGAGGTTTCCAAAATACAAACCGGAGCTTGAAATTTTGCAATTGAAGGATGAAGTTTGCTTTTTTGAGAAGCTATTAGTTTATTTTTCAGATCGGTTTCTGCTTTAGATTGATAATTGATGGCGATAATTTTACCAGTAGTATCAATCCATAAAGTGCCGCTATTTAGCATTATACCGCGCCAGCCTACTTCAGACCAATCTTTTGCAGGATTGGATTTAATGATTTCATTTTTCAGCGTGGCATCAAAAATCTGATCGTATTTTTTTATAAAATCTGCTTTGTTTTTTACCGTTGGAATCGGGTATTCCCTTTTAAGCGGAAAAGAAATAAAAGCCGCCACTCCTGCTTTGTTATTGCTTTTTACATTGACAATAAAACTTTTAATAAACTTTTGATATTCAGGTTTCAAGTCCTGCCCTACGGCGCTATGAACCGAAAAAATTACGAATGCAATGTATATTAGTTTTTTCATGTTTCCTATTTTACATAATGTTTTTATAGTTGATTTCCCAAATTTGAGGTTTCAAATTCCATACCCTAAATTACAAAATCTAAAATTAGTTTATGCTGGCTTTAAACATTTTAAGTTCATCCCAGGTAAATTCATCACCGTGTTTTTCTTTCAGTCCGTTTAGGGATTCTTCCTGATAGAACTGAAATGCCTCACGCAACGCCAGGATTTTATCATATGGCAACACGTCTGAGATTTCGACTTTCTTCGCCTGAATTAATTTAATTAAATGCGTTTCCACAGTCTGAACCGTAAGCTTTCTCATTCTCGCGATATCTTCAATAGAATTTTTTTCCAGCCATAAATCATGCGTTTCTTCTATGGTTGTTTTCTTAGCAGTTTTTGGCTCATTTTTATCCAGTTTTCTGGCTGTATAACGCACCACCGGTTCTTCTGTTTTGAAAATATCGGTATTCGACATATTGAATTCCTCCCGAATCTTCGCAATCTTGTCTAATTTGAAGTTTTTAATCGCTGTAGACGTTAATTTTTCTTTGGATATACTTTCGCCCGCAACTACGATTTCGATCAATAATTTGGCCTTCATTAATCGTAAAACGGCTTTGGTTTGCAGGTCATCTAAAAGTGCCAATTCTTCATAAAATTCTTTGACTTTTTTAAATTTCTGAATTTCAGCCATTTTCTGCAAAAGGTCAGTTACCAGCTTATCCATCGGTTTAAAGAAATAATCGTACGCCGCCACTACTCTTTCCTGCACAAAAATTAAATCGACAGTTTCTTTATTGAAAATTTTATTGAGCTGATGAACGAATTTTTGCGACGGATCTGTAAGCGCGTCGATGGTTTCTAAACGTTTGTGCGCCCAGGTTGAATGTTTAGCTTTTTCAGAATTAACAGCATTTTCGTTGTAACTGAATCTGTGATTGCGCCATTCCTGAGCCAAATCTGTCCAATTAAAACTGTTAATCAAATAGTTATGAATAAAATTCTTGGTTTCAAAATGCAACGAGTTTTTCAGAATTTCTTCGGTTGCTTTATTCAAAGCATAATCCATTACATCCTGATCGTTCGAAACACCATTCATTTGCAGCGGAGAAAGCAAAATAAGCCCATTTAAAGACGTTAAACGTGATAATGCGACATACGCCTGCCCTGGCAAAAAAACTTGCGATACATCGAGCGCAGCTTTCTCAAAAGTTAAACCCTGGCTTTTATGCACGGTTATTGCCCATGCTAATTTTAGCGGATAATGCGCAAATGTGCCCAAAACTTCTTCTTCGACTTCTTTTGTGAGGTCGTTTACTTTGTACCGAATGTTTTTCCATTCGTATTTCTCAACTTCAATGGTTTTGTTCTCTTCCGGAAAATGAATGAAAATTTCTTCGGGCGAAAGTGATTTTACAACGCCCATTTTTCCGTTGAAATAGCGTTTTTCAAAAGAAGCATCGTTTTTAACAAACATAACCTGAGCACCAACTTTAAGTTTTAAGTTTTCTTCTACAGGAAATATTTTTTCCGGAAAATCACCTACAATAAAAGGCTGATAGGCATATTCATTTCCGGCTAAATCGCCAATTGCCTGTTCGTTAATCGAATCGGCTTTGGCATTATGTGTTGTCAGTGTGATATATCCCGGATTCATTTTTAAGTCGAAATCCGGCTTCACATATTGGTTTAAAACCTGAATGTCCTGAGGCGTAATCTGATTATTTCGAAGATTATTCAAAACCGAAATAAAAGCATCATCCGTTTGACGGTAAATCTTTGATAATTCGATATATAAAGGCGGATTCTGCTGAATAACATGCGAATGAAAAAAGAATTTTCCTTTGTAATAATTACGCAAAGTTCGCCATTCTTCGTCTCTGATTACGGGCGGAAGCTGCAATAAATCGCCAATAAAGAGTACCTGAACACCGCCAAAGGCTTTCGAATTTCTGCGAACTGTCTGCATCATAAAATCAATTGCATCCAGCAAATCAGCGCGAAGCATACTGACTTCGTCAATGATCAGCAATTCCATGTTTTTGATTACATTTCGCTTGACATTATTCATTTTAAAATGCCTGCGCAAGGTTTCTTTATTCTCAAATTTAACCGTTTCAGTAAACTGAGAAGCTTCGTCATAAGTGGGAATAAAAGCTGAAAAAGGCAGTTGAAACATCGAATGGATCGTAACTCCGCCGGCGTTTAAGGCCGCGATTCCCGTTGGTGCAACCACTACTGTGCTTTTGTGGGTTGTTGCAATAATTTCGCGTAAAAGCGTCGTTTTCCCTGTTCCTGCTTTACCGGTCAGAAAGATAGATTTTTGCGTTTGATTGATGAATTGTAAGGTGTAAGCCGCAGCTTCTGTAACGTTTTGCATTGCTATGTATTGAAAACTAAAAGTATCGCATTTTTATAAAAGAAAAAACCTAAATCTTGAAGATTTAGGTTTTTAAATTTAGTTAGTTAGTCTGGTATTATTTTTTAGCTTCTTCACCTTCTTTAGCAGCAGGTTTAGCATCGGCTTTAGGAGCATCTTTGTATTTATCGTTCAAAGCTTTAATGATATCTTTTGTAATATCATATTTCTCTTCAGCGTATAAAATTGAAGCTGCATCACCTGTACCGTAGATATAAGAATAACCGTTTTTCTTACCGTATTCTTTAATGAATTTTTTAACTCCGCTTACTAAAGAATCCATTTCAACACCACTTTCTTGCTGCAATTGTTGAGACAAAGCTTGTTGAGCATAACCCAATTGTTGTTCTCTTTTTTGTAACTCAGCTCCTCTTTGTTGAGCCCAAGCCTGACCGTTTGCTTGTGCCTGGCTTTGAAAACTAGCAGCGTCTTGTTTAAAACGTGTAATCTCAGCTTGTAGTTGTCTTCCTTTTTCTTCTGCCTGAGATTTGTATTTTGCCTCAAGGTCTTTTGCTTCAGTGTACTCTTTCATTAAAACTGAAGTATCTACGTAAGCTGTTTTTACTTCCTTAACTTCTGCAGTTTTATTACATGAAACGGCGAAAATTGAAAGTGCGATAATTACTAATGCTTTTTTCATTTTTTGAATTTCTATTTTTTTTATTGTATTGAAGACAAAAATATAAAAAAATAAATAGCATCAACATAAAGTTTAAAAAATGCTGGAATTTTATCATATTGTTTTTATTTATCGAAAGAAAAATGTCAATAATTCAACGCTATCAAAAGTGACTTTCATAGCTTTTATTAGAAACATTATCTCAAAAAAGACATATTTCGCCCCCAACAAGGTAAAAAAGACACAGGAAACGCGCTTATTTTGCGTTTTAGCGGTTTTTCAGGACATAAATGTGCGATGAATACTCTTTTGTACTGTTTGCTTTTAAATTTGATTTTAAACCAACAAAAAAAGCACTGATATAATTCATTTTTCCGGTTTTGTATTTTTCAGATAAAAGACTCACATAAAAAGAATCGAATTTCATCGGAAGCACTTTTTCCAACTTCATGTCTACTTTTTCAAAAAGCGATTGAATGGCTTTTTTGGAGAAATGCCAAAAATGAATGGGCACATCAAAAGCGGCCCAAAATTCTTTGTAATGATTTGCGTCGTACGATTTAAAATTTGGAACCGCAACAATTAATGTTCCAGTTGGTTTTAGCAAGCGCTTCAATTCCTGGATTTGCAATTCTAAATTTGGAACGTGTTCTAAAACGTGCCACATGGTAATGACGTCAAAAGAATTATTTTCGAGATCACTAATTTCGTTCACAAAAGAAATTCCTTTTTGAATCGCAATATTTTTTGCCCGCTCGCTTGGTTCTACTCCAACCGTTTTCCAACCGTCATTTTTTGCCGTCAATAAAAAATCTCCGGTTCCGGCACCAATATCCAAAATTCTCCCTTTTTGAGATTGTTCGGCGTTGATTAAATTTAATTTATTTTTCAGCGCAATATTTTTCACAAAGTGATATGCTTTTTCAAATAACGAACGTTTGTTGTCTGTGTGCGAAATATAATCTTCGCTTTCGTAATATCGACCCAAATTTTCCAAATCAGGTTGCGGAGATGTGATCAACATATCTAAAGTTTCGTCGTGATACAATTCGAAAATTTCTTTAGATACAGAATGGTCTTTTACAGTAAGAAAATGTTTTTTGTTTAAAACGTCCATTTTTTAATTATAGGGATTTTGGTTTAATTTCATAGCAAACCCTAAAAGCGAAATTTTACTTTTAGGCTTATTGTTTTTATATTTAAATTTTCTTTAGCGTTTCCAATTTATTTTTACTGCCGACATTTTTTCATTTTCTAATCTTGTTTCTGCCAAAATTGTAAAACCGTTTTTCAAATAAAATGTCATTGGAGATTTATATATTTCATTATTTTGCTTCACTTCATTTTCATGATCTGTAACCCAACCATTCAAAATAGTATTATTCTTTTTTAACTCACTTATCAAAAGAGAGCCATTCCCTTTTCCCTGAATTTGGCTATCCAAAATTATAGCAAACCAATTTTCATCTTCTCTTAAAAAAGTAAACGCCCAACCATTAATTTTATTTGAATCATCAAACAGTAAATAATGTTTTGTGTTTGCAATTCCGTTCAAGTATGATTCAAAATCTTCGATCGTTTTCAAATGTAATCTTGACGGATATTCGTTATTCCAAAGTTCACGTAAAACTTTTTTTTCTTCAGATGATAGAATTTCTTTTTGAATGATTTTCATTGTACCGAAATTTTAGTTTCTACAGTTTTTTTGTCATTCCGAGGAACGAGGAACTTCGTAAGAAACTCCACAATCAAAGAACCAATCTTTATCGATCTTGCAACGGAGATTCCTCGTTCCTCGGAATGACAAACTATATCAAAATTAGTTTCACGTGGAACATAAAACAATTTTAGATTTTAGATTAATGATTTTAGATTTTCTTAAAGCAAAACCAAATAACCTAAATAGTTTTACGCAGAATAAAACTAATCATAGATTTTTCAATAAAAAATAAATAAACAGCAAATAGTTTCACGTGGAACAATTCAAATAAAACTAAATTTTTTATTACAACAAAAAAAACTAAAATCAGAAATCTAAAATTTCTATCTTCCCATATAAATCAACAAAACCGAAATATCACTTGGTGACACTCCGCTTATTCTTGAAGCCTGAGAAATGGTTACAGGACGAATCTTGCTCAATTTTTGTTTTGCTTCAATCGACATTGATTTAATTTTATTGTAGTCGAAATTCTCCGGAATTTTCACTTCTTCTAAACGAGTTAGCTTATCAGCGTTGTTTCTTTCCTTTTCTATATAACCAGAATATTTGACCTGGATTTCGGCTTGTTCCAAAATTTCCTGATCAACATCATTGGATTCTATATATTCCTTTACTTTTTCAAATTTCATCATATCCTCCAAATCAATTTGCGGACGAGAAAATACTTTGAACATTTTATCGCCTTGCGTAATTGGAGCAGTTTCTTTCGATTCTAAAATAGGATTTGTTTCTGCGACAGTAACGCTTGTTTCTTTAAAGAAAGCAACCATCTTTTCAGACTCGTTCAATTTCTTTTCCATTCGGCGTAAACGCGCTTCAGAAGCCAGACCAATTTCATGCGACATTGGCGTTAATCTAAAATCGGCATTATCCTGACGCAACAAAGTTCTATACTCTGCTCTTGATGTAAACATGCGATAAGGTTCTTCCGTTCCTTTCGTAATCAAGTCATCGATTAAAACTCCAATATAAGCTTCGTCACGTTTTAGAATTAATGGCGCTTTTTCGTGTACTTTTAAATGCGCATTTATTCCGGCCATCAAACCTTGCGAAGCTGCTTCTTCATAACCTGTTGTTCCGTTTATTTGTCCGGCAAAATATAAACCTTCAACAAGCTTTGTTTCCAAAGTATGTTTCAATTGCGTTGGCGGGAAATAATCATATTCGATCGCGTAACCCGGACGAAAGAATTTCACTTTCTCAAAACCGGCAACTGAACTCAAAGCTTTAAATTGAATATCCTCAGGAAGCGAAGTTGAAAAACCGTTTACATAAACTTCACAAGTATTCCATCCTTCCGGCTCAACAAATAATTGATGACGTTCTTTATCAGCAAAACGATTAATCTTATCTTCTATCGATGGACAATATCTTGGCCCGAGACTTTTAATTCTTCCGTTGAACATTGGCGAACGATCAAAACCTTCTCTCAAAATATCATGAACATCCAATGACGTATATGTCATGTGACATGATCTTTGATGCGTTAAAGGAGTTGTCAAATCCGAATAAGAAAACTTATCCGGTTTCGCATCTCCTTTTTCTTCGTTCATTTTAGAATAATCCAAAGAACGTCCATCAACACGTGGCGGCGTTCCTGTTTTCATTCTTCCGGATTCAAAACCTACTTTCACCAAATCTTCGGTAATTCCGGTTGCAGCACTTTCGCCTGCTCTTCCTCCTCCGAATTGTTTTTCTCCAATATGAATCAAACCATTCAAAAAAGTTCCGTTTGTCAATACAACAGATTTAGATCGAATCTCTACTCCCAACGAAGTTCTGATTCCTTTTATTTTTCCGTCTTCGATAATCAAACCTTTTACCATCTCCTGATAGAAATCCAAATTTGGAGTTCCCTCCAACATCATTCTCCATTCTTCAGCAAAACGCATTCGATCACTTTGAACTCTTGGCGACCACATAGCTGGTCCTTTTGATTTGTTCAACATCTTGAATTGAATTGCAGTTCGATCAGAAACAATTCCTGAGTATCCACCAAGCGCATCAATTTCGCGCACGATCTGTCCTTTTGCAATTCCTCCCATCGCTGGGTTGCAAGACATCTGTGCAATGTTCTGCAGACTCATTGTAACCAATAAAGTTTTTGAACCTAAATTTGCGGCCGCTGCCGCGGCTTCAGATCCAGCATGACCTGCACCAACAACTATAACATCGTATTCTTCTAAAAACATTTTATTTTTTATTCTCTGGGAAACCGTTTAAGTCGGTTCTCAGAATTAAATTCTTTATTCTTTTGTTCCACGTGGAACTGTGAAAAATGTTTCAAGTTTCAGGTTCTCACTTTATGAAAAGTTCCACATGGAACATCTATTAAATCCTCTCTAAAACTTAAAATCAAAACTTAAATATTAGACGTTCCACGTGGAACGCTCTAAATAAAATTATCAACATAAAGTATGTTTCACGTGGAACGTTTTAAAATCATTTATTGTAAAACTAAGCATGTTTCACGTGGAACATTTAGTTTGCTTTATTAACTTGAAACAAAAAATCTGAAACAAATTACACTACTGTTCCACGTGAAACATCGCAATCTTTTCATCTTCTTTAGAACGCATTAACTTAGCGTCTTCATCAGTCTTGTCTTTGTATCCACAGTAATGTAATATACCGTGAGCTAAAACGCGCTTCAATTCATCTTCAAAAGAAACATTAAAATCCTTTGCATTGTCTTCTACTCTTTCTACAGAAACAAAAATATCTCCGTTTAATTCGTTTCCAACAGTGTAATCAAAACTGATAATATCAGTTAATGTATCGTGATTTAGATATTCTACATTTATCTTATGAAGATATTCATCATCGCAGAATATGTAATTTATCTCTCCTTCGTTTTTATTTTCAGAAACGATTACAGCACTCAACCAATCAGTAAAGGCTTGTTCGTTATCTAAAGTAAATTCGGTTTCGTAATTAAAGTCGATCATTTTGTATTAAAATATTCTTGAACCTTTTGATTAAAATTCGAGCGCAAAGGTAGTGATTGTCTGTTTAAAATCTCTACACTGTTTAAATATTCCAAAAGTGAACTTGGCAAAGCATTAGAACGATTTGTAAATTCTGTCTTATTTGTTTCAGATTGACGCTTCGTATCCTGACCTTGTTGCTGAACTGCATTATTCAATTTTAATAATTCTTGTTGTATATTTAAGATGCGTTGCAAGTTCTCATTCTTAAAACCTTTATTTAAAAGTTGCTTTTCCGAAGCTTTCATCTGATCGATTACAGATCTTCCTTGAGAATCTAATCCTTGTTTTGCTAATTCTTTTTGTAACGCTTCACGAAGTTTAACTTGCTCTTTATAGATTTCCATTATTGCTTCAGCATCTCCTTCGCCGTCATTGCCTTCTTTTCCATCCTTCCCTTTTTCACCAGATTGATTTCCTTGACCATCTTTTCCTTGTCCATTTTTACCCTGGCCTTCTTTTCCTTTTCCGTCTTTTCCCTGACCTTCTTTTCCATCCTTCCCTTCGCCACTTTTACCATTTTGCCCTTGACCGGGTTTGTCTCCTTCTTTCGTTCCGTCACGCATTTTATCAGCCAGCCCTTTTTGTTTTTGAATGATATCCGGTAATTGCATTCCTTGCCCATCTCCTGGTTTTGGTTTTCCAGATCCGGGTTTAGACATAGACATTTGCATATTGTTTAAAAGGTCACTTAAAAAGTCAGCTAATTTATTTGCTGATGAAACAGCATATTGTTGATGCGAAACTCCTTTTGGAACCTGAACATCTGTCAAAGTTTCAATTGCTTTGTCTATATTATATTGTACATTTCCAATTTCTTTGGTTACATCCTCGGCAACTTTTGGATTACGAAGTGACAATGCAAACAAACTATCATCTACATATTTAAACTGTTGTTTTAAGTTTTGCTGAATTTTGATATTTCTTGTATAAGCAGAAGAACCTAATTTCATCGATTTAAATTGTTTCATCACATCTTCCTGAGATAAAGAATATGCTAAAAGATTATCCAGAATCTGACGAAGCATTACAACATCTTCTTCTAACTGTTCCTGATCTCCGCCTTCCATACCGGAGTCCATTTCCTGCGACATACTTTTCATTTTTTTAGCCGCACTTTTTTGTTTTGGCTTAGCCGAAGAAGTGTTCTTTTTACCTAACTCTTCAGAAGCTTTTTGCAAATCGTTATCTAAATCTTTTTCTTTTGAAGCATCAGAAGGAATATCCAAAGGAGATTTTAAAGTCTTATTTTCCTCTTTTAAATCTTTCAGATCTTCCTGAATTTTATCAAAAGCTTTATTGATTTCATCTTGCTTTTCTTTTGTATTCTCTTTTTCTTTATTAGAAAGCTGTTCTTGTTGTTCTGAAAGTTTATCTAATTTCTCAGCAACTTGTTCTGCCTTCTTTTCTACATAAAAACGTTTTGTAAGTTCAACTAATTGTTCTAAATTTCTAGATTGGTTTTTACTGATTTGTTTGAACTTTTCCATCTTATCAAACAACTCTTCACTTTGTAATTTATCGTTTAAGTTCTTCAATTCATCCATCAACTTCTGATTCTTTTCTAAATCCTTCTCGGCATTATCCAATCGCTTTTGCAAATCATCAGCTGTTTTATCTTTCTTTTCAGATTGAAACTTATCTAAATTCTTGTTCATCTTCTCAGCAAATTGTTTCATCAATTCGTCTTGTTGTTTCTGACGTTTGATAAAATCATTGATTTTCTGTTGGTCCTTAAACTCTAAATTTTCTTTTTCTTTTCCTGTATTTTTAATCTTATCCATTTCAGAAAATTGCTTTTCCTGATTCTTTAAAGATTTAGATAAACTGTTTATATTTTGATTTTGCTGCTGCAATTCTAAATCATGAACTTCATCAGTTGTCGAAACACGATCAGAAAAAACAGAAGACTTTGTGCTCTTAAAACCATGAGGCGCATCGTTATCAAAAACCTCAAAATAGTATTCATAAGATACTCCTTCTTCTACTGCCAAATTACTTGGAAAGCTAAAAACGAATTGATCAAAAACGGCTTGCTTTACAGGAATGGTTCCACGCTTGGCTGTGTTTGGTTTGTTATGCTCGTAGTACACTACTTGTAATTTTGATAAACCATAATCATCACCCAGTCTTCCCAGAACATAATTTTTATCCAACTTTAAACTATCCGGAGCTGGCGCAACATTGATTGTTGGGTTCTGATCTTTGATAACAGATAGCTGATAATCTAGTTTTTCGTAGTTTTTGACCTTATTATTAGAAGTAAGAATTTGATATTCTGTATTTTGACTGATATTTTTAGCCAATTTAAACTCATTTTCTACCTTATTGAACTTTAATGTGGCGTTTTCATCCTTCCAAACAATCTCCTGAGTCGACTGCGTATTCATTTTCCAGGTTACCAAAGTTCCTTCTGGTACGATTGCATTTCCAGTTCCCTGAATGGTTTCTGATTTCTTTTTTAGATAAGATGGAAAATTTAGTACCATTTCGAAGTTGGCAATTGATGGAACTGTGATCACTTTCAACTCATATTCTTCTGATGAAACAGAATTTCCTTCAAAAGAAAAGGCAACATTTGATACTGGTTTTTCAATCTTGAATTCAAACTTTCCGGGTTGAGAAGATTCCATAAAATAACTTTCGTTACCAATATGAATCATGACATTTTCCGGAACAACATTCCCAACAGATTCCATTTTGACAACAAAATCTTTATTTTGTTCTGTTTGCAAATTAGGATTTAAAACCACAAATTTGAAAGGTGCCGGAGGTAAAAACGTAGCATTAAAATGCACTACTCTATTTAAACTTTGAGAAATTATATTGCTGTTTCCTGAAATATAAAACACAGCAAAAAGCAAAATTGGTATAATTGCTAATGGCAAATACTTCTTATTAGTTTTAAAATTGATCGCATTTCCAAACGGAATTGGCTGCAATGAATTTGCTTTTTGTTCTATAGAAGCCAACATCAACTCTGAACTTTCTGCGGAATTCTCAGACGCCGACAATTGTAAAAAGTTCGTTAGTTTATCACTTACTTCTGTAAAATGATTTCCAATAATTTTGGAAGCCTGATTATAATCGATTCCTTTTTGAAGTTTGAACAACTTAAAAATCGGAAACAAAATAAATCGGAACAAAAGAAAAACTTCAACTCCTATAAATAGCCAAAACAAAAGGGTTCTTCCCAAAGGTTTTAACCAAAGAAAATATTCTATAAAAAGCGTAAACAGAAAATACAATAATCCAAAACCAATAAAAAGAAGTATTCCTTTTATCAATTCGTTCGTGTAATATTTCTTTATAAAAGCTTCTAACTTTTGATATATAGCAGATGTTGTTTTCAAAATAAAATCTCTTTTAATTATAACCCATAAAAGTAGTAATTATAAGTATAAGTTTGAAAGTCAAAAGTCGAAAGTCAAAAGTTATCATCCTGACGCAAAACCTTTCAGACTTTCGACTTTTGACTTTTGACGAATGTTGTATCTTTGCATCAAAATTTAAACAAATGTCAAAGCAAGTTCGTGTGCGTTTTGCACCAAGTCCAACAGGACCTTTACATATTGGCGGCGTTCGTACTGCCCTATTTAATTATTTATTTGCCAAAAAAAACAACGGTGTTTTTTATTTAAGAATTGAAGATACTGATCAGACCCGTTTTGTTCCCGGTGCCGAAGCTTATATAATGGAAGCACTGGAATGGTTAGGAATTGCTCCTGAAGAAACGGTTGGAAAGAATGAAAAATTTGGTCCGTACAGACAAAGTGATCGTAAGGAATTATACCAAACTTATGCTGATCAACTGATCAATTCTGGTTGGGCCTATTATGCTTTTGATACTCCGGAAGCGCTTGATGCTTTAAGAAAAGAACAAGAAGCTGAAGGAAAAACATTTATTTACAATCATACAATCCGCGAAAAGTTAGATACTTCTTTAGTACTTTCTACTGATGAAGTTGCTAAAAGAATTGCAAATGGAGAACATTATGTGATCCGTTTTAAAACTCCGGTTGATGAAACTTTACACTTAAAAGATATCATTCGTGGTGATGTAAAATTTGAAACCAGTTTACTTGACGATAAAGTTTTATTTAAAAGTGACGGAATGCCAACGTACCATTTAGCGAATATTGTTGATGATCATTTGATGGAAACTTCACATGTAATTCGTGGTGAAGAATGGTTGCCATCGATGCCGCTTCACGTTTTATTATATAGAGCTTTTGGTTGGGATGCTCCGGAATTTGCACATTTACCTTTAATTTTAAAACCAGTTGGAAACGGAAAATTATCTAAAAGAGATGGTGATAAATTAGGATTTCCTGTGTTTCCATTAGAATGGAAAACCGAAGAAGGCATTTCATCCGGTTACAGAGAGAAAGGATTTTTCCCGGAAGCAGTTATAAACTTCCTTGCTTTATTAGGTTGGAATGATGGAACTGACAAAGAATTATTTTCATTAGAAGAATTAGTAGAGTCTTTTGACTTGAACAGAGTTCATAAATCTGGTGCTAAATTTGATCCTGAGAAAAACAAATGGTTCAATCATCAATATTTAATCAAACAAAATGATGCCGATTTAGCGAAAAGCTTCTCTCCTATTTTAGAAGAAAAAGGCTTCTCGACTCCGCTTGAAGTGACAACGAAAATTGTTTCTTTGATTAAAGAAAGAGCTCATTTTGTTTCTGAATTTTGGGATTTGACTGATTTCTTTTTCCAGGCTCCAACATCATATGATGAAAAAGCAAGCAAAAACTGGAAGGAAGAAACACCGGCTTTAATGCAGGAATTGATTTCGACTCTTGAATATATTGATGGATTTGATTCAGCCAATATCGAAGCAATCGTAAAAGACTGGTTAACGAAAAATGAAATTGGAATGGGTAAAGTCATGCAGCCTTTCCGTCTAAGTTTGGTTGGAGCTCTTAAAGGCCCTCACCTATTTGACATTGTTGAAATCATCGGAAAAGAAGAAACTATTTCAAGAATTCAGAAAGCGATAGCTACTTTATAATCAAAATATTTTCACCATATAAGTTATATAAGTTCATAAAGCTTGGCTTAAATTTCTTAATCCCTTAATGGTTTAAAAAAAAGAAACATTAAGAATGTTTCAAAAAACAAAACGCTATGACACATTGATAAAATGTTCTTAGCGTTTTTTTTATGTTTTAAAAAATTTAAATTGGCAGAATATTCGTAATTTACGAGATCATAAAAACTAAATTAATATCACCATGGGTACAGCATTTATTATTCTAATAGTCCTCGGATTATTTATTTTACTGTCTTCGTTTTTTACCGTCAAGCAACAATCGTCGGTAATTATAGAAAGATTTGGGAAGTTTCACAGTGTTAGAAACTCAGGATTACAATTAAAAATTCCGTTGGTTGACAGATTGGCCGGACGTGTAAATCTAAAGATTCAACAGCTTGATGTTATCATCGAAACCAAAACCAAAGACAACGTTTTTATCAAAATGAAGGTTTCGGTTCAGTTTAAAGTGATTCAGGAAAAAGTGTATGATGCTTTTTATAAACTGGAATATCCACACGATCAGATTACGGCTTATGTGTTTGATGTCGTTCGTGCCGAAGTTCCTAAACTAAAATTAGATGATGTTTTTGAAAGAAAAGATGATATCGCCATTGCAGTAAAAAGAGAATTGAACGAAGCCATGACTACTTACGGATATGATATTATCAATACTTTGGTAACTGATATTGATCCGGACATTCAGGTAAAAAATGCGATGAACAGAATCAATGCTGCCGACAGAGAAAAAACGGCTGCCGAATTTGAAGCTGAGAGTTCAAGAATCAGAATTGTTGCAAAAGCAAAAGCTGAAGCAGAAAGTAAACGTTTACAAGGTCAAGGTATTGCAGATCAACGTCGTGAAATTGCAAGAGGTCTAGTAGAAAGTGTTGAAGTTTTGAACAATGTTGGAATCAATTCGCAAGAAGCTTCTGCCCTAATTGTGGTCACTCAACATTATGATACGCTTCAGGCAATTGGTGCCGATGCAAATTCGAACTTAATTTTGTTGCCAAATTCTCCGCAAGCCGGAAGTGATATGCTGAATAATATGGTTGCATCGTTTACAGCTTCTAACCAGGTTGGTGAAATGATGAAGAAGAACAATAAAAAAATCGTGAAACCAAAACCTGTTGAACCTCAATCAGGTTATGAAGACGATATTCAACCCGAAGTAAAATAATTTTATAAAATGAAAAAGAGGCTTAATTGCCTCTTTTTTTATTGATAAACCAACCAATTACATACGGTAAAACCGCTTGCAAAATAGTTACATATGAATTTGAAAAATAATCTTTGTATGAAGAAAAAATTCCGTTTACAATATTTTTTGGCGTGATGCTTTCTTTAGTTTTCTGGAAACTTAAAACCAATTTCTGATAACTAATCTCTTTTTCTAATTTCAGAATTTCTAAATCTCTTTCGATTTCTGCGTATGATGCGTATTTTTTAGTTTCCATAATTAATCATTAAAAAAGATTTCTGAAAATTTCTCCAAAATTGGACCTTCGACAAACTTATCTTTTAGAAAGAAAAGCAGAATTGTAACTACAAGATAGATCCCTCCTACTGCTAAAAATCCCAAAGTATAACTCCCAAATAAAGTACTAAAAGCAAATCCTGCTGCTATAGATCCAAAAAGTAAAACCATACTCAAGCCTAATAAAATCAAAACAAACTTTAAAATTAAAGTCGTTGATTTCATCGCAACCTTAAAACCCCAAAGTTTATAATATGCTAACTGACTGTCTAAATATACTTTAGCCTGTTCTTGAATATTTTCGGTATTCTCTTTAAATTCTTCAAAAGCCATAATTGTAATTTTGATTAAAAAAAGAAACACAAAACATACTATTCAATAATTGTATTTTAATACTAAAAAAACAATTATAAATAAAAGTACGCTTTGTGTTTCCTGGGATTATTATTTCTGAAGTTTAGCGTTTTGGGCTTTTAAGTCAGCTAATTTAGTTTCCAAAAAAGAAATTACTTCTTCCGTTTTATGGCTTACATTTGAAAGTAAATCATCAAAAGTTCCATCTAGATTTTGCGTTGCACTTGCAAATTTTTCACGCAAAACTTCAGAACTTGCTGAAATCGAATCTTGCAAATTATGCTTTGCATCATCAATACCCTCTTTAAGTTTTGAACGTGTTTTTGATCCTTTGTCCGGAGCAAATAAAATTCCGATTGCTGCACCGGCAGCAGCTCCAGCTAAAATTGCTGCAATTGTATTTATGTTTTTTGACATGATAATAAAATTTAAATGATTAATAAAGGTACTCTTTTTTTAAATGACAAAATATTGCTAAAATGTAATTTACATAAATTTAACAATAAAATTAATACACATACGCTATAGCCTCATATTTTCCATCTGCTTTTTTAACAATACTAACAAACGGATATCCTTTTGAAGCTGATTGGGTTTTTATTCTCATAGCAGTATGATTTTGATTTGCAATTGGCGGCTCCCCTTTCGTTTTTGTCGAAACTCCTGAAAAATTAGCAATTTGTTTTAACCCAATTGTTTTTTCCTGAGGTAAAACTTTTACTAATTTATAATCTGATTTTGAATCTACAATTACTTTATCAGATATTTTTTTTGCCTGATTAGTTTGTTTATTTGTCAAATGCGAAACAGCATGCTCGCTAATTTTATGCTCTTCAAAACTTCCATTTAAAGAATAATGAATCAAATCATTTTCATGTTTTATAAAATTAATATCAAGTTGTTCTCCATTGTGTTTTGTAATTTGATGTGTTTGAGAAATTAATAAATTCGTAAATAAAATGGATAGCGTAAAAATTAAAATTTTCATAGAATAATATTTAAGGATTAAAATTATGCCAGTAAGAAAATCAAAACCTGAAATACACAAAATCATTTTTATGGAATTTTGAAATTATGAAACTGCTCTGAAAAATACTTTTAGGCGAAATATTATCAAAATCGATTCACAATGAAAATGAGAACATAAATTTGTTTTTTAGAAATCAGTTTAGAACTTCGACTAAAACAAAACTAAGTTGAGACTTTAGAAGAAATTCAGTTTAGAATCTTGAGTGGAAATCTCAAATTTTATAAAATCATCGCTGACTTTTGGTATCAGATAAAAATACCAACTTTATAAACAATTGTATGTTAATAACCCGTTAAACTAAGAAAAACGACGTCTAAAATTGAAATAAAGCTCAAAAATCAACAATAATTCAAAAGATGATTAATGAGATGAAAGAAATAAAAAATAAGCTTAAAATCAATTTATGAAAGTCGGTTTTAATCTATTATAACTATAAAATTTATATTTTAAATAGATTTTATTAATAATAGATAAATACATTTAAAAGTAAATTATAAATCATTAAAATTGATATTATTAAAAATCAAATTTTAGATAATTATTGGAATAAAAAAGTAAAAAATGAAAATTTTAGCAAAAGGAATCTAATTTCAACGTTATAAACAATAGCATGTTAATAACCCTAAAACAAGGAAAAAATGACACCTAAAATCAAAATAAAAGCTTCTGTTTAATGATTTTTTAAAAGATGATTAATGAGGTGGAAGAAATGAAAAATGAGCTTAAATTCAATTTATGAAGGTGGGTTTTAATACAAAATATTTATAAAATTTTATATTTTAATAGATAATTTATATAATAAAAAAAGCGCTTATAAAAAGCGCTTTTTAATAGATTATAATGATATTACTTCTTCACCATTTCGGCAAGAATTTCAGTTTCTTTTTCTGAAGCACTTTTTGGAGGATTTGAATATAATTTTAAAATTTCATCTTCAAACTGATTTTTGAAACTTGCTTCTTCAATATCTCTTAAATTCAAAAGTGCTTTTGATCGAACATAAGTTGATTCACTTCTTAGAGACATGTTATATAATTTTTTGATATCCTCTTCTTCAAAATCAGAAGATTTTAAATGAGAATATTTCAAAATAAATTGAGCAAACAACAATGAACCTTTATTATTGTTGATATTTTTCTTCAAAGAATTTTGCAATAAAGAAAAACTAGAGACATTTTTGATGCTCTCCCCTATTGCACTTTCAATTGCAATACGTTCTGGTTTACTTTCTACTTTAAAATATTTATTAATTTCTTTTAAAGAATTATTGATGCTGTTTTCTTCTTTTTTACCTTTTTCTTCCCAGGCATCTTTTAGTCCAACAGTTTTGTTAAATACTAATTTTGAAGCAGTTGAGTCTTTATCGACAGTAAAATAACCCAAACGTTGAAACTGAAATTTATCTTCATTTTGAGCTGTCGCCAAACTTGGTTCAACAAATCCTTTTACAATTTCTAACGAATTTGGATTCACAAAATCTAAGAAATTTTTCTCTTTATAACTGTCCGGAGCTTCATCTGTAAACAAACGATCATACATACGAACTTCTGCTTCAATTGCATGAGAAATAGAAACCCAATGCAAGGTTCCAGACACTTTTCTCTGACTTGCTTCTGTTCCGCTTCCGCTTAAAGAATCGGTATCATAAGTAACATGAATTTCTGTAATATTTCCTTGAGCATCTTTTATAACACTTTCTCCTTTAATGATATACGCATTTTTAAGACGTACTTCTTTTCCTAAAGTCAAACGGAAAAATTTAGCCGGAGCTTCTTCTAAAAAGTCTTCTCTTTCAATGTATAATTCTCTCGAAAAAGGTACTTTTCTGAAACCTGCACTTTCATCTTCCTGATTATTTTCGGCTTCAAGCCACTCTTCTTTTCCTTCCGGATAATTTGTAATCACTAATTTTACAGGATCTAAAACAGCCATTACACGAGGTGCAATTTTGTTTAAATCTTCACGAATACAGAATTCTAAAACCGATACATTGATCAAATTATCACGTTTTGCAATACCAATTGTATTGGCAAAATTACGTAAAGACGCAGCTGTATAACCACGTCTTCTTAATCCTGAAATAGTTGACATTCTAGGATCATCCCAACCGTTAACATGCTTTTCTTTAACTAGTTGCTGTAATTTTCTTTTACTAACAACGGTATGTGATAAGTTACGTCTTGCAAATTCTCTTTGCTTTGGACGAATCTGATTTTCATCAATAATCTGGTCTAAAAACCAATCGTATAATTCACGGTGAGGCAAGAATTCAAGTGTGCAAAATGAATGTGAAATTCCTTCTAAATAATCACTTTGTCCGTGTGCCCAATCGTACATTGGATAGATTTTCCAATCATCTCCGGTTCTATGATGATGTCTGTGCAAAATCCTGTACATGATAGGATCACGCATCAGCATATTGGTCGATTTCATGTCTATTTTAGCACGAAGAATATGAGTTCCAGCCTCAAATTCACCGTTTTTCATTCTTTCGAATAAATCTAAATTTTCTTCTACAGAACGATTTCTGAACGGACTATCTGTTCCAACAGTTGACGGAGTTCCTTTTTGAATCGCCATATCTTCAGAAGACTGACTATCAACATAAGCTTTATCTTTTTTAATTAATAAAACAGCCCAATCATACAATTGTTGAAAATAATCTGAAGCATAACGTTCTTCTGCCCAGGTATACCCTAGCCATTCAACGTCTTTTTTTATGGCATCAACAAACTCCTGTTCTTCTTTTTCAGGATTTGTATCGTCAAAACGTAAATTTACAGGTGACTGATAATCAATTCCTAAACCAAAATTTAAAGCAATTGAACTTGCGTGCCCAATGTGCAAATAACCATTTGGTTCTGGTGGAAAACGAAAATGAAGCTTGCTTTGCGAAAGACCTGATTTAATATCTTCCTCTATGATTTGTTCAATAAAATTGAGTGATTTCTCTTCTGATGCCATTATTTTATAGTAATTTTAGCAAAGATAAAAAAAAGGTTTCAGGTTTCAGGTTTAAAGTTACTTAACTGGCGTTAAACCTGAAACTTTAAACTTGAAACAATAAGAAAATGGGAGTTATAAAACTAAAAAACATTCGTACTTTCTCCTACCACGGATGTTTAATTGAAGAAGGAAAAATAGGATCTGATTACATTGTAGATCTTAAAATTAAAGCTAATTTACAGCAATCGGCACAAACAGATCATCTCTTAGATACTGTTGATTATGTCCATCTGAACAAAATTGTTACCGAAGAAATGGCAATTCGTTCACATTTATTAGAACATGTTGCCAAAAGAATCAATATTCGTGTACTTGCAGAGATTGAAAGTGTACAAAAAACAACAGTTTGGGTTTCTAAAATAAATCCTCCTATTGGTGGTGATGTTGAATCAGTTACTATAAAAATGACCGAGATTAGAAAGTAATTCTTTCCTGCAGAAAACTAATTTTTTAAAATAGTTACTTTTAAAGTTTTGAATTTTAAAGATTTTAGTTACTTTTGCCATCCGTTCAACTACGGCGTCGTGGCCGAGCGGCTAGGCTGGGCTCTGCAAAAGCTCCTACTCCGGTTCGAATCCGGACGATGCCTCTAAAACCTTCAAGGAAACTTGGAGGTTTTTTTGTACTTAATTTTTAGAAAAAATTAGATAAAGATTTACCTTCGAATCTGGATGATGCCTCTAAAACCTTCAAGGAAACTTGCAGGTTTTTTTGTGCTTAATTTTTAGAAAAAATTAGATAAAGATTTACGTTCGAATCTGGATGATGCCTCTAAAACCTTTAAGGAAACTTGCAGGTTTTTTTGTGCTTAATTTTTAGAAAAAATTAGATAAAGATTTACGTTCGAATCCGGACGATGCCTCTAAAACCTTCAAGGAAACTTGCAGGTTTTTTTGTGCTTAATTTTTAGAAAAAATTAGATAAAGATTTACCTTCGAATCCGGACGATGCTTCTAAAAAATCTACAGAAATATATCTCTTTTTATTTTTATAACATGCAATTTGTCATTCCGAGGAACGAGGAATCTCCGCAAGTAACTCTACAAAGATTGATATACTTTCTGGATAATTGTCGCGGAGATTCCTCGTTCCTCGGAATGACAAACTAGACGTTTTAAATGTAACTTATAAACATAAAAAAACCTCTGAAATTCAGAGGCTTATTTTTATATTTTTGAGTTATTAACAACTACTTTTCAATTTTCTCAAAAGCATTTCTAACCATTTCTTTTTCTTTTGGAAACCAACCCTGAACCATTAAGGCAATTCCGAAAATCATTAAAACAATGCTTATTATTTTTTTAATTTTAACAATATTGGTTGGTGTCATTTTAGATTTTAATTGTTTGGCTAATAGAATTTTAATGCAATCAACTAATAAATAAGTAATAATAACGGCAGCAAAAAAAGTAAACATTCTTGAGTTTTGCATTTCTAATTTTGGTCCAATAGAAATGATAACTGCTAACCAAAAACCAAGAACACCAATGTTGATAACGTTCAGTAAAAAGCCTTTTATAAACAAACTGCCATAGTTTCTTTTGATGATATCACGGTCAATTTCTTCATCATCAATTTTTTCTTCATTTTTTAATCTTACGAAAGAAATTATACCATAAGCAAGCATAATAATACCGCCAAAAATAAAAAGTGCCGGTTTATCTTTTAAGCTCTGAATAAGCCTGTAACTTCCTAAATAAGCAATTCCTATAAAAAAAATATCACCTAATACTACACCAAGATCAAAAACTATTGCAGCTCTGAATCCTTTTGTAATACTGGTTTCCAGTAGTATAAAAAATACTGGACCTACCATAAAACTTAAAAAAAGTCCCCATGGCAGTCCAGCTAAAATATCATTTATCATTCAAATACGATTTGTTATTTTACCTCTTCGATTTTACCTCCTAAAACCGTTTTCTGATTAATTTGTTTCGGTTTTCCATAAATGTAAATAGAGCCTCCTGCGCTTACTTTTGCATCGACAAGTGTAAATGCATTCACATCTGCTTTTCCTCCCGCAGAAACACTTACTTTAGTCTGAGACGTACTTAATTTACTTGCTAACAAATAACCTCCGGCTCCAAGGCTGGCATCCTGGTTTGAAGCTTTACCGGTTAAAGTAATTTCTCCTCCTGAAACCGAGCTTACATTTAGTTTATCAACATCTAAATCTACATTAATTTTTCCACCTTCTTGTGCACTTACTTTAAAAACAGTTGCTTTTATAGCTTCTTTGCTCGAAACATAGGCACCTTCGTTAACGTCAATAAGTTCTAAATGTTTGTAATACAAGGTAATATCAAGATCATCACCTGACAATAATTTAGGAAAAGGCATTCTTAACTTCAATAAACCTTTCTTGTTAACAACTTCAACTTCTGACTCACGCGCTCCTTTAATCACAATCTTATTTTCGGAAGATGCAACTAATTTTACACTTAATTTATCGAATACTTTAACCGAATCAAAATCTCCTATTTCTTTGGTAACCTGACCAAAAGACATCTGAACAAATAAAATTGCAGCTCCTATAATTAACTTTTTCATACTTTTATTTTTTAAATTAAACTTCTATTCTGCTCTTCGCAAAAAATGAAAATCCAGTTGTTTTTTAACTAAATCCGCATTTTTTACTTTTACGTAAATTTCATCTCCTAATTGTAAAATACTATTTGAAGTTGCTCCTACCAAAGCATATTGCTTTTCATCGAAAGTATAATAATCATCTTTTATTTCTCTGATTCTCACCATTCCTTCGCATTTGTTAGACACAATTTCAACATAAATTCCCCATTCTGTAACTCCTGAAATAACTCCCAAAAATTCTTCGTCCTGGTGATCCTGCATGTATTTAACCTGCATGTATTTAATACTATCACGTTCAGCATTAGTTGCTAAACTTTCCATATTCGAACAATGTAAACACTTTGTTTCATAAACTTCTTCGTCTACAGAAGCGCCATTATCTAAATAATATTGCAGCAAACGATGTACCATAACGTCTGGATAACGACGAATTGGCGAAGTAAAATGGCTGTAATAATCAAAAGCTAAACCGTAATGACCAATATTCTCTGTCGAATATTTGGCTTTACTCATACTTCTAATCGCAAGAGTATCAATTAAGTTTTGCTCTTTTTTACCATTAACTTCTTCCATCAGTGCATTCAAAGACTTCGAAATATCGCCTTTGTTACGGAAATCTATTTTATAACCAAATTTAGCAATTACGGTTTGCATCGCAATTAATTTGTCTTCATTTGGTTCATCGTGAATTCTGTAAATAAACGTTTTCTTTTGTTTTCCAATGTATTCCGCCACTTTTCTGTTAGCCAAAAGCATGAATTCTTCAATCAGATGATTCGCATCTTTTGATACTTTGAAATAAACGCCTTCCGGTTCTCCTTGTTCATCTAAGTTGAATTTCACTTCGACTTTATCAAAAGAAATAGCTCCGTTGGCCATTCTTTTCTTTCTCAAAATCTTAGCTAATTCATCTAATTTTAAAGTAGCTTCTACAATTTCATCTGAAACAACATAAGAATTTCCTGTGATAGAAATATCAACCGGAATCGTATTGTCTTTTGTTTCAATGATATATTGTGCTTCTTCATAAGCAAAACGCTGATCTGAATAAATTACTGTTCTTCCAAACCATTGGTTGATAACTTGTGCAGTTGGCGAAACTTCAAAAATAGCCGAGAATGTATATTTCTCTTCATTCGGACGCAATGAACACGCAAAATTCGATAAAACTTCAGGAAGCATTGGCACTACTCTATCGACCAAATAAACCGAAGTGGCACGTTGATAAGCTTCATCATCCAGGATTGTTCCTTCTTCAAGATAATATGAAACATCGGCAATATGAATACCAATTTCGTAGTTTCCGTTTTCTAACTTTTTGAAAGACAAGGCATCATCAAAATCTTTTGCATCTTTTGGATCTATCGTAAAAGTAAGTGTACCACGCATATCACGACGTTTTTCAATCTCAGATTGCTGAATTGAAGTATCTATTTTTTGAGCAAACACCTCTACTTCTACCGGAAAATCTGATGGCAAACCGTATTCAGCCAAAATAGCATGAATCTCAGTATTGTGTTCTCCCGGTTTTCCTAAAACTCTAACCACAGATCCAAACGGGCTATCAGCTCTCTTTGGCCAATCTTCAATAGTCACTAAAACAACATCACCATTTTCTGCTTCTCCAAATTTATCTTTTGGGATAAAAATATCCGTATACATTTTAGGATTTGCTGTAGAAACAAAAGCAAAATTGGGTTGAATGTCAATAACTCCAACAAACTCTGTTTTATTTCTTTCTATAACTTCAATTACTTCACCTTCAGGTCTTTTACCTTTTCTTCTGTTATAAACATAAACTTTTACTTTGTCTTTGTCCAGCGCACGATTCAAATTATTGGTCGGGATGAAAACATCTTCACTAAAATCAGGACAAATGAAATAAGCCGTTTTTCTGCTGGTCATATCAATTGTTCCTTCGTAATAATCCTGACTTTCTGCTTTTACTAAATATTTACCAGGTTCAGTTTCTACTATTTTTTTTGAAGCAGCCAGTATTTTTAAATCTTTTATAATCTGATTTCTGCTTTTTGTATCATCAAGTTCTAGCTTTGCTCCTATTTGTTTGTAATTGAATGCTTTATTTGGGCTTTGCGATAAAATTTTTACTATTTTACTTGAGAAATCTTTCTCGTTTTTTATCGGCTTTCTAATTTTCTTATTCATATATCTTTTCTTAAAAAGTTAAAATTACAAATAAGATATCAGATTATAGATTTTAACAAATAAATTATTAAAAATATAACTTTCAAAAGGCGCTATTTATTGATTTTAAAACGTCATCTGTAATTCGTATCTTTACAAAAAGACCCTTTATGGAAAGCTTTAAAACCATTGCCATATTCAATTATCAGCACGAAACCATAGTTCTCAAACACTTATTAGAACAGGAGCAAATTCCGTATTATTTTGAAAACGAAATGACACTTTCTGTCGTTCCCATGTACACCACGGCGCTGGGTGGAATCAAACTCAAAGTTCATCCCAACGATTTCGAAGAAGTTCAGCAAATTCTGGACAATCTCAATAATCCACTTACAATCGTTTAAACAGTTCTTTTTTCAAACCAAAAAAAATTTTTTTCCTTTTTAAATTTTCAAAGTTGTCAACATATATTAAATACAACAAAAAGAAAATTTTAAATTTAATTAATTTATGGTTGTTATTATAGGGTGTTAATATGTCGAATAAATTTATTTTTAAAAGTATTGAAATGAAGTTTTGCTTAGTTATCTTGAGTTATCAACATACTTATATTATGTTAAAGAACTAATTTATAAGCTATTTTGAATTTTAATTAACAACGGTTAACAACCAAAAATCAATTCATTTTGTAGATAACTTCATATGTTGATATTTGTTGAAAATAGCATTTTTGATATTGATAACTTTTCCAAAAATTCATGAAACTTTATTAGGTTATTTCATTCCGGTTTTGGATTAGGTTTTTTTTCGACACAACCAAAAAAAACTTCTAATTTTCTATCCGAACTTATCAACAAATAATGTTAACTTAAAGTTAATTGAATATCAACGAATTACGTTTCGGTATTAACAATCTAAAATTTTAACAAAATTGATGCTCATTATTTATTGATTATCAGATTCTTATAGAGATATTAAAATTGTTGATAACGTTAACTTAATGATATAAAGTGAGTTATATATTTAAGTTTTTTTGCTGTGAATTTCACGAATGAAGTGAATTACGTTTCGGTTTTCAAAACTATGATTTTAAAGTTATAATGAAATAAATTAGTGAAAATTAGTCAAATTCGTGGCAAACATTTATTAATTGAGTAAATTTGCAGAACACAACTTAATAGTATTTAAAAATGAAAATTTCGATAGGAAACGATCACGCAGGACCAGATTATAAAAAAGCAATTGTTGCTATGCTTAAAGCAAAAGGATATGAAGTAACCAATTACGGAACAGATTCTGAAGATTCTGTTGATTATCCTGATTTTGGTCATCCGGTTGCGAATGATGTATCTGAAGGAAAAGCTGATTTTGGAATCGTTATCTGCGGAAGCGGAAACGGAATTGCCATGACAGTGAACAAACACCCAAAAGTAAGAGCCGGTTTATGCTGGACTAAAGAAATTGCTTATTTAACACGTTTGCACAATGATGCTAATATTGTGAGCATTCCGGCACGTTTTACGTCGATTCCGCAAGCGGTAGAAATTGTTGAAACGTTTTTAGCAACGGCGTTTGAGGGTGGAAGACACCAAAACAGAGTGAATAAAATCGCTTGTCAGTAAAAAGTCAAAAAAAATCGGGTGCTTCGCACCAATAAAATATAAACACACCGGGCGGATTTTTAAATTCATCCGGTTTTTTTGTTTAAACGGTTAAAATTCAAATAATTAAACCTTATAAAATCTAGTTATCAACATTGTTGATAACTAGATTTTATAAGCTAATTAGTTAAAAATAAGACAATAGTAAAAATATCAACATTATTAATAAAAAGGAGAGTAGCAATTAAGATTTGAATAAAAACAATAGCTGAAAATTTAAGTATAAATGAAGGTTTACTCGTTTTATGTCTAAAGAACAACATGGCAAGTAATAATCCGATTGTTCCGCCAATTGCTTCGAGAAAAAATAACGTGTTTTCAGGAATTCTGCGTTTATTTTTTCTGGCTAAATATTTATCGTAACCTGCAAGAATAAAAAGAAGGATATTTACAATTAAAAAATATATTAATAAAACTTTCATTGGCTTAAAAATTCAAACAAAGATATTACTTTGGTTGTTTAGTAAAAATAAAAAAGAATAATGTAATTCGTAATTGAAGATGAGTCCAGTACAATTATTTGAAGAAAAAAAAGTAAGAAGTCATTATGACGCTGAAAAAGAAATTTGGTATTTCTCTGTAATAGATGTGATTGAGATTTTAACAGATAGCCTTAATCCAAGAGATTATTGGTATAAAATGAAAATTAGAGTCAAAACTGATGATGGACTTGAACTGTCGACAGTTTGTCGACAGTTCAAAATGCTTGCTGATGATGGAAAAAATAGAATGACAGACACTGCAGATACTGAAACATTGTTACGTTTAATTCAATCTATTCCTTCTCCAAAAGCAGAACCTTTTAAGCAATGGCTTGCCAAAGTAGGTTATGAAAGACTTCAGGAATTAGCTGATCCTTCTCAAAGTTTAGATCGTGCCCGTGAAAATTGGCAAAATTTGGGTCGGAGCGAGAAATGGATTCAGCAACGAATGACAGGACAGGAAACTCGTAATAAATTGACTGATTATTGGAAAGAATCCGGTGTAGAGAAAAAGGATGAATTTGCGATGCTAACAAATATTATTCATCAAGAATGGACTGGATTATCTGTAAAGAAACATAAGGAAGTAAAAGGATTAAGATCCCAAAATTTGAGAGATCATATGTCTGAAGCAGAATTAATTTTTACGGCTCTAGCAGAACTTTCTACAAGACAAATTGCTGAAAGCGATGAAGCAAAAGGACTTTTAGAAAATGCAAAAGCAAGCAAAAAAGGAGGTGCTATTGCAAAAAATGCCCGAATAGCTTTAGAAGACAAAACAGGGAAAAGTGTAGTAACAGGAGAAAATTTCTTACCTCCAGGTCAAAAAAAGTTAGAATAAATTGAATTCAAAAGTTACAAGATTTATTTTAATTTTAGCCCGCCTTAAACAATAATATAAATAAAAAATATTGCAAAAATTGTAAAACACTTTGCATCTTTGTGATTCAAATAAAATAAGAATGACTAATATTCAATTCATTGCCAAGTCTGTTCAAACAGCAGCGATCAACATTCAAAACACGGTAAAATTATTAGAGGAAGATTGTACGATTCCGTTTATTTCGCGTTACCGAAAAGATACAACCGGAAATCTTGATGAAGTTCAGATTGAAAATATCGCAAAACTTCAAAAAGAATACGAAACGATTGTAAAACGTAAAGAAGCGGTTCTAAAATCGATCGAAGAACAAAAAGCACTTACGCCGGATTTGAAACAAAAAATTGAGCAAAGTTTTGACTTACAAGAAATTGAAGATTTTTACCTTCCGTACAAAAAGAAGAAAAAAACAAAGGCAGATGTTGCGCGCGAATTTGGTTTAGAACCTTTGGCAAAAATTATCATGTCTGAAAATGATGTTGATGTCGATTTTATTTCGACACAATATTTGAATGAAAATGTTATTAATGAAGAAGCGGCGATGCAAGGCGCCAGAGATATTATCGCCGAATGGATCAATGAGAATATTTATGTTCGTAAACAATTACGACGATTGTTTCAGCGCAAAGCAACAATTGGAACTAAAGTTGTAAAAAAGAAAGCAGAAGAAGAAGGAGCACAAAAATTTAGTCAGTATTTCGATTGGGAAGAACCTTTAACAAAAGCACCTTCACATCGATTATTAGCGATGCTTCGCGCCGAAAATGAAGGTTTTGTAAAGATGAAAGTTGATGTTGATATCGACGAAGCTTATGATATTATTGACGAAATAATCATTAAAAAACAAAATAGTACAACAGCGCATTTGCAATTAGCAATCGAAGATAGTTATAAACGTTTATTGAATCCAGCAATTGGAAACGAAACGTTGCAGGAAGCAAAAGCTAAGGCTGATGCCAATTCTATTCAGGTTTTTGCAAACAATTTAGGTCAGTTATTATTAGCGCCGCCTTTGGGCGAAAAACGAATTCTGGCCATCGATCCGGGATTCAGAAGTGGTTGTAAAGTAGTTTGTCTGGACGAAAAAGGAGACTTATTATATAATGAAACCATTTATCCGCACGCACCTCAAAACGAGGAAGCAATGGCAATTAAAAAAATCCGTTCGATGGTAAATGCGTATCAGATTGATGCGATTTCTATAGGAAACGGAACGGCTTCGAGAGAAACTGAATTTTTCATAAAAAAAATCGCGTTTGATAAACCACTGCAGGTTTTTATTGTTTCTGAGGCTGGAGCTTCGGTTTATTCTGCATCAAAAATTGCGCGTGAAGAATTTCCTAATTATGATGTAACTGTTCGTGGTTCAGTTTCTATTGGGAGAAGACTTTCTGATCCTTTGGCCGAATTGGTAAAAATTGATCCAAAAGCGATTGGAGTAGGACAATATCAACACGATGTTGACCAAACCAAATTAAAAGAAGAATTAGATAGTACCGTAATTCGCTGCGTGAACTCGGTTGGAATCAATATCAACACGGCAAGTAAACATTTGCTAAGTTATGTGAGTGGAATAGGTGAGAAGCTGGCCGAAAATATCGTTCAATATCGATCAGAAAATGGTCCGTTTGAAGATAGAAAACAATTAAAAAAAGTGCCTCGCCTGGGCGATAAAGCGTATCAGCAAGGCGCGGCATTTATTAGAATTTCGAATGCTAAAAATCCGCTGGATAATTCGGCAGTGCATCCTGAAGCTTATCCGGTTGTGGAGAAGATGGCAAAAGATTTGAACCTTTCGGTAAACGACTTGATTGCGAACAAAGAGAAAACAGCCTTAATTAAGGCCGAAAAATATATTACACCTGAAATTGGTTTGCTTACGCTAAAAGACATCATAAAAGAACTTGAAAAGCCAGGATTAGATCCAAGAAAGTCAGCAAAGGTTTTTGAATTTGATGCAAACGTAAAATCAATAAAAGATTTGAGAACCGGAATGATTCTGCCAGGAATTGTGAATAACATTACCAACTTTGGCTGTTTTGTTGATATCGGAATCAAAGAAAGCGGATTAGTTCACATTTCTCAACTAAAAGCCGGTTTTGTAAGCGATGTAAATGAGGTTGTAAAATTGCATCAGCATGTTGACGTTAAGGTTACTGAAGTTGATGAAGACAGAAAGAGAATTCAGTTGACGATGGTATTGTAAAAAAATTCCAAAAATTAAATTCAAATTCTAATTAATAGGCAAATTCTAAAAAAAGTAAACCCCAAATTACATTGTAATTTGGGGTTATTAATAAGATATATAAATATTCTTATTTAATTTCTTCCTCTTCTTTTTTAGCAGCGGCAGGTTGATCGTCTTTGGCAGCATTTTTAAATTCCTTAATTCCGCTTCCTAAACCTTTCATTAATTCTGGAATTTTTTTACCTCCAAAAAGTAAAATCACAATACCTACTATTACGAGGATTTCTGTAAGACCTAATCTTCCCATGATTGATATATATTAATGCCGAAGCAAATTGTTTTATAAGTTGTACCGCAAAGGTATATAGAAATATACGAACAAAAAGTGTTTTTGGTTTAAAATATTTATATCGGTTAACGTTAAATATTTTATAAAATATTAAATTAAGTGGATTCCTTCAAAAATGGTTCGCATAAACAAGACTAATTAATTATTATATTTGCTCGTATAAAGAACCGCAATGGCTAAGAAAAAATACAATTTCAGAAAAAAATTATTCATTAAAAACCGATTGGTAATTTTAAATGAAGACACTTTTGAAGAAATTTTTTCGTTCAAACTTACCTTAATGAATGTTTTTGTTATTTTCTCTTTGGGCGGAATATTTTTGATTTTAATTACCACTTTTATAATCGCTTTTACACCTTTGCGCGAGCTGATTCCCGGATATTCTTCTTCTGAATTAAAACGAAATGCAACTGCATTAGCCATAAAATCAGATTCGTTAGAAACTGCTTTGAAGAAAAATGAAGCTTATATTAAAGGAATACAAAAAGTTTTAACAGGCGAATTAGAATATGCAAAATTTAATAAAGACTCTATTATAGCAAATACTGAGGAACATTCGGATGTTAATATGACGGTGACCGAAGAGGAAATTAAATTAAGGGAAGAAGTGGTAAAAATGGAGAAGGAGCCAAGCCCAAAAACTAAAAATAAAACCAAAAGTGACAAAAAATAATACCATAAAAAATGTCTATTAAATCTGTAGCAGCAAAATTATTTGCTCGTAAAATATATAATCAAACACAGCTTTGGGCCAATAAACCTGTTGAAACGCAATTAAAAGCTTTTAGATATCTGATAGAAAATGCTAAAGAAACGGAGTTTGGAAAAGATCATCATTTTGATAACATAAAGACATTTGAAGATTTTCAAAAAAACGTTCCTATTCGAGATTATGAAGATTTAAAAGCATATATCGAGAAAATTAAAATTGGCGAAGAAAATATTTTATGGAAAGGGAAACCGCTCTATTTTGCTAAAACATCAGGAACAACTTCCGGAGCAAAGTATATTCCGCTAACAAAAGAATCAATGCCTACGCATGTAAAGGCAGCTCGTAATGCAATTTTACATTATATTAATGAAACCGGAAATGCAAGTTTTGTAAATGGAAAGATGATCTTTTTACAGGGAAGTCCAATTTTGACAGAAAAACATGGAATTAAATTTGGACGACTTTCTGGAATCGTAGCACATTTTGTTCCCAAATATTTGCAAAAAAATCGAATGCCTTCGTGGGAAACCAATTGTATTGATGATTGGGAAACAAAAGTTAATGCCATTGTTGATGAAACAATCAATGAAAACATGTCTGTCATCTCCGGAATTCCGTCATGGGTACAAATGTATTTTGAGCGTTTACAGGAAAAAAGCGGCGGAAAAAAGATAGGAGAGATTTTCAAGAATTTTAATCTGTTTATTTACGGCGGGGTTAATTATGAACCATATCGTGCCAAATTTGAACAAATGATTGGCAGAAAAGTAGACAGCATCGAGTTGTTTCCGGCTTCTGAAGGATTTTTTGCCTATCAGGATTCTCAAAAAGCAAAAGGAATGTTGTTGTTGTTGAATTCCGGAATTTTCTACGAATTCATTAAATCGGACGAATTCTTTACAGAAAATCCAAAAAGTTATACGGTTGGCGAAGTAGAAATTGGCGTAAATTATGCTTTGATTGTTTCGACAAACGCAGGACTTTGGCGTTATAATATTGGTGACACCGTTCAGTTTACTTCATTGTTTCCGCACAGAGTTATAGTCTCAGGCCGAATTAAGCATTTTATTTCAGCTTTTGGAGAACACGTTATTGCAAACGAAGTCGAAAAAGCCATGAAAGAAGCAACACAAGGAACTAATATTGTAATAAACGAATTTACAGTTGCGCCACAAATAAATCCGTCAAGCGGATTGCCCTATCACGAATGGCTGATTGAATTTGAAACTGAACCAGAAAATATAGAAACTTTTGCAGAAGCAATTGACGATTCGATGCGAAAACAAAATATTTATTACGACGATTTAATCACTGGAAATGTTTTAAGAAAAGTGGTTGTAACCAAAGTTTCTAAAAACGGATTTCAGGATTATATGAAATCGCAAGGAAAATTAGGCGGTCAGAATAAAATTCCGAGATTATCGAATAATAGAGATATTGCAGATAATTTGAAGTAGATGAAATATAAGTATCATTTAAGGCCCGGATATCAATCTCAAAATTTACTAATTGACATATTTAGCGGTGCTGAAAATGAAGATTTTTTTCCTGATTTTTTTGATTCAATTGCAGTAATAAATCCGGAAGTTGATACAATTAATGACCTTTGGATGAATGATGAATACTTACTTGATGTTAATTCAGATATCGGTTCTTTTTCCATTTCAAAAGACATTTGGGGTTTCGCCTTTATAATGGCAGATCATAATCAGGAATGTATAAACAGGATAGATTTGTTATTATTAGAAAATAAAAACTTTCAAAAAATAGAAGTCGATTTTGAAAATTATAAATAGTCACATATTTAAATTTTTATCTAATAATAAAGATATTGCGGATAAATTGAAACAGGAGACAAAAGTGAATAATCATATACCATATGAGCAAATCAGAAATCGGGAATGTGACTTTATAGTCCAGTATCGTTTTTTCTCGGAAGAAGAAGGAGGAAGAAAAACAGGAAATCCAATTCAGGGATATCGTTCAGATTTTATGTATCCTGAAGAAGAAGAAATCAAAAGAATGTGGATGATTTGGCCTGAGTTTTTAGATAATCAAAATAATGTAATTTTAGACAAAACTATACATGTTCCTACTTCAGGAAAAGCAAAAATGTGGATACTTAATGAAACATTTTATGAATTACATAAAGAGCGAATTAAAATAGGATTAAAAGCTTATTTTATGGAAGGCTCTCTTAAAAGTGCGGAATGTGAAGTAATTCAAATTGTAAGCCTAAGTTTAAAATAAATGTTATTAAATTAGGACATTCTCAGATTTCAATCAAATTAACATTTATAATTCCTAATTTCGTTAATTAAAATATACTCAAAAGATCTTAAAAAGAAGATTTTTAAAATAATAAGCATGAAAGAAACCAAACATATATCAAGATCAAGAGCGCAGGAATCATCTGCAGCTATAGAAAAAATGTACATTACAATGCGTCACTTATTCAACCGTGGTTTTTATAAACCAATGGGAGTTTCGGGCGATAGTTTACGTGAATCATTATTAGCATTACGTCCGGAAATTTACGGAAACATAGGCGAAGAAAAAGTAGAACTTAACGGACTTTTGTACGTTATAGAACGTTTACCAATAGGAATTGAACAATGTCGATTCATTAATTTAACTTCAGACGAAGGATATTCTAAATCGCATTTTCAGGCAATTGTTCCTCCAAAAAGGAGAAGGAATTGTTATAGAATCGACGAAGAACAAATGAATGTTGAAATCACTCGTGGCCGTTCAGATATCTACGATATTTTAACGCATTTGACTTTTATTTTCATCGAATCTCATAAAATTAAAAACAGGGTTTTATTAGATGATGGAGGCGAAGTTTCGCGCGATTGGATGAAGTTGGAACAAGCGGTAATGCAGACTAAAAAACTTCCTCTTATAGAAAAAGAAAAAGCAATTTCGCACGTTGCCAATATTTTAGGCAGAACATTCGAAGAAGTTTTGGATATTTATGATGCTTTTGGGTCCGAAAATGACCCGGATCGTTTCCTGCATGTTATTTATTGGTTAGGAAAATTAGCGATCGAAGAAGTAATCGAAAATAGTAAACGAACCATAACTTTTAGTCCGGTTTTAAGAGAACGTCTTGGACATCATATTCACGGTGAAATTTGGGCAACCAATATCAAGGAAGTTTTAAAAGCGAATGATTTATTAAAAAGACCAATTCACGTAATAAGCGCGAATATGCATAGTGTTATGAATTCGATTTTTGCAACGCCGTTGTTGAAAACGAAATTCAAAGACAAATCTGATTTCTTTATTTATGAAGAATTAAGCAAATCCGGCGCGAAAGAAATTAGAAGTCATGTAGAAGAACTGGCTCTTAAAAGCGGAATGATTTCGTTACCGGATACATCAGGAACCAATATCGATGTTCAGATTTTTGATACGGCTCAAATCGACTGGAAAAAAACCGGATTCCCAAAAGCGGAACTTGATGAAGCAAAACCTGTTATTATTGTAATGGATTATGCTTTTGGAGAACAAGCTTATGAGACAATTGACGAGCTTTTGAAACCGTATAAAAAAGACACCAAATTAGAAGTAAAATCGGTTTCAATAATGGGTAAAGCCGGAATCCTGGAAGGCGGAAAAGGAGACATCATGATCCCAACGGCACATATAAACGAAGGAACGGCGGATAATTATTTCTTCGAAAATGAATTAACAGGAGATATGTTTGAAGGAAATGACATTGCCGTTTTTGAAGGTGCCATGGTTACCGTTTTAGGAACATCTTTGCAAAACAGGGATTTATTAAAATTCTTTCACGAATCGACCTGGGGCGTAATTGGTTTGGAAATGGAAGGTTCTTATTACCAAAAAGCAATTCAGTCGGCATCAAAAATCAGAAAAAGCGTTCCGCATGATATTAAAGTTCGTTATGCTTATTATGCTTCTGATAATCCTTTAGAAACCGGAAGTACACTAGCGTCTGGCGGATTGGGTACAACAGGTGTAAAACCAACCTATTTGATTACTATTAAAATTTTAGAACAAATTTTCAACGTAAAATAAAACTAATAAATGAGTACAAAATTACCCCAAAATACGCCAGATCAGGAAATTGATATTTTTCAGCTTTCCAGAAGTATTGGTGGTTTTTTCGATCGCGTTAATGCTGCTGTTTTCAGATCAATTCAGTTTTTTGTTCGAAACTGGATTGTTGTCCTGACATTAGTCATTATCGGGTTTGGATTGGGGTGGTATTTGGATTCAAATAAAAAAACCTTTCAAAATCAGGTTATTGTTACGCCAAATTTTGAAAGTGTAGATTATTTATATGCTAAGATCGATTTAATACAAGCCAAAATTATTGCGGGCGATACTGTTTTCTTAAAAAATGTAGTCGGAATTCCGCATCCAAAATCAATAAAAAGTATTGAAATTAAACCAATTGCAGACGTTTATAAATTTATAGAAGAAAAAGAGCAAAACTTTGAACTTATAAAATTAATGGCTGAGGTTGGCGAAGTCAAAAAGGTTCTTGAAGATAATGTAACCAGTAAAAATTATACATTTCATACTATTTCGTTTGTTTCAGGCAGGGCAATAAACGAAAAAGAAGTAGTTGAACCCTTAATAAAATTCCTGAATAGTTCAGCCTATTTTAATGCAATTCAGAAAATCGGATTCAAAAACCTGGAACAGGAAATTGCCCAAAATGATACCATAATTGCTCAGATTGACAACGTTTTAAATGGTTTTACAAATACAGTAAAAAACGCCACAAAAAATGATAAATTGGTTTATTATAATGAAAACATTCAATTGAGTGACATCATTAAAACCAAACAAAAACTGGTTGTTGATCAGGGAAAAAACAGATTGAAATTAATCAGTTTTGATAAAACCATTAAAGAAATTAATTCGACATTAAATATAAATGATCATAAAATTGTAAGTGGAAATTTCAAAATATTGATTCCGCTTTTCTTCATTTTTGTATTTATTTTCGTGAGTTTGTTCTCTAAATTTTATCGAAAACAACTTGCAATATCAATCGAAAACAAACCTTAATAACAATTGAAAACCAATACTATTTTAAAAAAGATTACTCAAAATCCGTTTTTAAAACAAAGTTTAAGCACCTTGTTTTTAAGAATTTTTGGAGTGCTTTTGTTATTTGGTTTTACTATATTTTTAACCAAATCGTATACACCAAAATTGGTTGGTCAATACGATTTTGTGCGTTCCTTTCTTTTAGCAATCGGCAGTATTTGTTTGCTGGGTTTTGATCAGTCTATTTTATATTTTAAAGGAAGATTGGCCAGCCAGAATGCGCTTGAAGAACTAAAAAAAATATACACCAAAATGGTCGCAATGCTCTTTGTGACTTCGGTTTTGGTTTTAGTTATAATCCTTATAATCGATAAAAAAGTCATAAATAATTATTTTGCAGATCAGGAAGTATATTTGATACTTTTAAAAGGAGCCGCAACTTTATTTTTTTATGGATTATCGACTTTAAACACCGAAGTTTTTCGGGCTTTGGATAAATTATACATAGCCGAATTATTCCGAAACATTCTTAAATATGTTCCTTTGATTATAGGTTCAATCGCTTTATTTTATTGGAAAAAGGAAACTTATTTGGTTGATGTTTTTTTAATAGGGTTTGTTATTCTGGCGATTATCAGTTCGGTATTCGTTTTTAGTTATTTTAGTAAAATAACTGCCATAAAATCAATCGAAAATATTTCGCATAGCGAAGTATTTTTAAGATCATATCCTATTGCGATTAGCGGAATGGCATTGTTTTTATTAATGTGTTTTGATATTATGTTTTTGAAAAAATACCGAAATGATGAAACCGTTGCTTTTTATTCGGTTGGTGTAAAATTAATGACCATTGTTTCAGTGATTATTTTAACGATTAACATTACAATTTCGGCTAAAATTGCAGAGTTTTTTGCAAGCAGGAATTTATCAGAATTAAAAAAAGTAACCAAAAAAAGTGTTCGGTTAATCTTCGGAATTACGTTTCCGGTGATTTTTTTGCTTTGCATTTTTTCAGAATATGTTTTGTCTTTTTTCGGACATCAATATATTGCGGCACAAGAACCCTTTTTGATTTTAATTATTGGTCAGGGAATTTGCTCCGCATTTGGCTGCGCTCCGGTTTATCTGAATATGACCGGCAAACAACATATATTTCAGTTTATATTACTGATTGCCGTTGCCATTAATTTTCTTTTAAACAGATTTTTAATTCCTATTTACGGAATGACCGGAGCCGCGATTGCATTTGTTTCCAGTTCGTTTTTCTGGAATTTTGTTACGGCAGTTGTTATATATAAGAAAGACAGAATTAAGGTTTTTATACATTAAAATGAAAGTACTTCATGTAATAAATAGTTTAACTACCGGAGGAGCTGAAAAATTGCTTTTAGAAACAATTCCACTTTATAACATAAAAGGAATTGAGGTAGATCTATTGTTATTAAACGGAAACAATTATCCTTTTTTAGAAACTTTAAAATCGATTAATTGCTGTAAAATATATTCTTTAGGAACAAGGGTTTACAATCCAATTCATATTTTTAGAATAATGCCTTTTTTAAGAAAATACGATATTGCACATGTCCATTTATTTCCATCACAATATTGGATTGTTTTAGCAAAAATGCTTTCTTTCTCAAAAATTAATTTAATTGTAACAGAACATAGTACGACAAATCCTCGTATTGCAAATTGTTTTTTAAGCATAATAGACAGATTTATTTATAAATTTTACGATAAAATTGTTTGTATCACAGACGAGGTATATCAAATAATATATAAACATTTAAGAGAGCCAAAGTCGAAGTTTATAGTAATTCAAAACGGTGTCAATTTAAAAGAAATACATGATGCTCAGCCGTATTCTAAAAATGAAATCTCAGGCATATTAAGTGCTGAAGATATTTTAGTAATTCAGGTAGCAAGTTTCAATAAACATAAAGATCAGGAAACAGTTATAAAGGCATTGAAACATTTACCTAATAATATTAAACTTCTATTTGTAGGAGATGGTATTTTGAGAAATAAATCTGAAAAATTAGTTGAAGAACTTAAATTAGAAGAAAGGATCTTTTTTTTAGGAATCCGAACAGATGTGCCAAAGCTTTTAAAAACAGCCGACATTTCAATATTAAGTACAAATGGAGAAGGTTTAAGTCTGACAGCGATAGAAAGTATGGCTTCTGGAAAACCTTTTATTGCTTCAGATGTTCCGGGAATGTTTGAGCTTATTGAAGAAGCAGGTATTTTGTTTGAAAAAGGAAATGATGAAGAACTCGCAACTTATATTAAAAAACTAATAAGTGAAAAAAACTTTTATGAAGATATTGTTAACTCTTGTCAAACAAGAGCGAAACAGTTTGATATAGAATTTATGGTAGATAAACACATACTTTTATATGAATCAATATTAAAAAAATGAGATTTGTAATTAAAAAAAGTACAGCAGCATTTTTGATTATTGCAGCAGCTAATCTAGTTGTGGCTGTGATGTCTTTTTATATTTTACCGCCAAAATTTTTCTATGATTCTGCTATAATTGTTTATGACAAATTCAATGAAATTGGGTATTTTGGAAGTTATCCCTTGACGATTTTGTTTTATAAAATTACAGGTTTGCGGCATTTACGTTTTCCGATTGTTGCGCTTATTCAATTTCCTTTTTTGATTTATATTTTATATAAAATTGGGATTCCTGGTAATTTTGAAAAAATAAATATCAAGAACATTTTAGTCTATTTAGGCATTTTTATGATTGCCATTTATATTTCGATGCCATCAAAAGAATTCATTACTTATTTGTATATCACTCCAATTGTTTTTATGTGTATAAATAAGCGATTTTCGTTTAAAAAAACTGCAACATTATCATTGTTGATGTTAATTGTTTTTGGAGCTTTATATCGTCCTTATTTTGCTTTGATTCCTATAATTGCTGGCGGAATGTATTTGGTAAGCTTTATTAATTTCAAAAATAAAACGATAACAACCATTTTTTATGGTTTACTGATTGTCTTTTTTCTATCGCTGAGCTATGGAATTGTAAAGGGAAAATATTTTTCCGAAATGAGCCGTGAAGTTGTAAACAAAGACAGAGTAGGTTCGTCAGATGCAAATTCAATCATTGTTTCGCCCGTAAAACCAGATACTTGGTATGGCGAAGTTGTGGCCGTTTTTTATGGCTTTTTTACTGTTAACATTCCCATAAATGGTTTAAAGCATATTTTATCACCTCAAATTATTGTGTTTATAATATGGCAGCTTTTGCTATTTTATATTTTATTGGTTCGTTTTTCTAAATGCTTACAAGAAAGAAAAAAGTATCAATATGAGCTTTTTGTTTTACTTATCATTTTTTCTTTTTTTATTCTTCAGGGTGTTTTCGAGCCAGACCTAGGATCGTCAATTAGACACAAAATCGGCATATTTCCATTAATTTATTTTGCATTATACTATGAATATTTCCGAAAAGAACTTCAATAAAATATTTCATTTGTTTTTGTGTTTGATAGCAATTGCTATGATTTTCAGAAAGCCATGTTCGTTGTTAATCATTTTGTTTGCCGTTTTTAGCTTAATTTTTTACAAAAAACTGAAGTATACCAAAACCGCATTAGTATTAATGGCTTGTATTGCTGCACCGGTTTTATTAGAATTATTACTTTTTTGGAACAATGATTCTTTGGCTAAAGGATTAAAAGCGATAGAAAAAAGCACCTCTTTAATAATTTTTCCTTTGTTTATTATTGGGAATTATCAACGCGTTAATTTTTTAAAATTACTTCAGACTTATGTAATTGCCACGACTTTAATCCTGCTTTTTTTCTTTATTCGATTTAATGTACTGTATCCGGAATTAATGGAGAAATACAGTCACGGAATTCATTTATGGGAAATGGGATATCAATTTGCCAACAGCCTCGGCATGCATGCTCCGGCGTTAAATATGCACTTAGCGTTTGTATCTGTTAGTGCTTTTTATTTTGTTTTTCGAAGTTTCTACGATCATGAAAAGTTTGCCTTTAAAGTGGGGCATATTGTTATTTTTGTTTTGTCGTTTTTCTTTGTGCTTTTTGTGAATACCAGAATGGCTTTGGTTAATGTTTTTATTGGATTTTTGATTTTCTTATTTTTAGAAATCAGATCCAGAGTTAACTTGAAGAAGTTAATATTAACCAGTGTAACACTTTTGGTTGTATTATTCGGAATTTTGTATGTATTCGTTCAGAAAGACCCTTACATGAAAGAAAAATATTCGACAGTAAGTTTTGCTTATATGGACAAAGTAGGGAAATTAGATGAGATTGATCATCCTGAAGTTAAGGTTTTCAATTCACTGGTAACAAGAGTCTCCATCTGGAAATCAGCTTGGGAATTATCGCTACAAAATCTTCCTTTTGGTGTTGGTGCTTCTGACGGAAAACCGGAATTAAATAAATATTACGCAGCAACTAATCAGCATTTTTTAGCCAAATATGAATTTCCAACGCACAATCAGTTTCTGGATTTTCTTTTAAAATTCGGAATTCTTGGGCCTTTCGTAGTTGTCTTGTATATTTTTACGATTGGATATTTAGGTTACGATCTGAAAAATGCGATTATACTTTCGTTTTTTCTCATCTTTTTCACCTCAAATTTAATCGATGATTATTTACTTCGTTTTGACGGAATTGCTTTTAGCGGATTTTGGTTTTCCGTTTTTGGAAGTTATTGGCTGCAGCAAAAATTATTGGTTGTAAATCGCCAATAATTCTTTAAAGTTTTTGTCTTTATCAAACAAATCATGACATCTGACAAAAGCATTTTCTCCAAAAGAAACTCGTGTTGTTGGATCTTTTAAGACTTCAAAATATGGATCTAATTCGCTAATATCATCAAATAGAAATCCGGTTTTGTTGTGTAAAACAGCATCTTTATTCCCGATAATATTGGTTGCAATTACAGGTTTTTGCAATGCCATTGCTTCCAGAACTGCAATTGGTAATCCTTCCCAAAGGGAAATTTGCATGTAAATATCAATGTTATTGAGTTCATTTAAAACCGTTTTTCTGTCAAGAATCCAACCTGTAACTCGTATGTTTCGTGCAGTAATCAAAGGTCTTAAATCGCCATCTCCAATCCAGATAAAATTAAAATCCGGAAATTTTAAAGCGATCTCATTTAAAAATTGAGGATTTTTTTGGTATGTTATTCTTCCCATCACACCAATAGTCAGTTTTTTATTTTCGTGAGGATCAAATTGTTTATGAACGGCCGTTAAATCAATACCATTTCGGACTAATTTTGATTTTCCAATTTTTTTAGAAATTTCAAATTCGGTATCACCACAAGCGACTATAGTTCCGCCAAAAATGCGTTGGAAATTTTTCTCAATCTTCCAATATATATTTCTTGTAGATTTTGAAATATCAGTTCTTAGAAAAGAATACCCGTGTGGTGTATAAAAAACCTTCTTTTTTTTGAATAAGAAAAAATAAGCAATTCGGCCCAAAACTCCTGCTTTTGAAGAATGAAGATGAATAACGTCAGGATTTATTTTTTTAAGCTCTTTAATTAGCTTATAAACGGACTTTAAATCCTCAATTGGCGAGAACTCCCGAACCATATTGATTTGGATCAGATTTACCCCGTTCGAAAACTCAGACTTGATTTTGTGAGGATCAATTTCTTTTCGATTACCACTATATATAATAGTAGTTTCAGTGTTTTTATTTATTTCTTCATCTCCAAAGAAAGTCGACAAATCTCTAAAATATGTATAAACTCCGCCACCAAGAGCCTCTATAATATGTACAACTTTCAAAACAGGGGATTTAATTGGGGTAAAAATAGATAAATAAGGTGGAATATTTATAGACTATTTTCCTATATTATTTTAAAAAGATAAATACTAATAAAAAAAGTATTTAACATTATTAATATAAGAAAAATACTATATTTAAAAAATTAATTTAAATATAATTATTATGAAAAAATTATTCTTATTAGTTGCTTTCTTTATCTCAGGTATGTGTTTTGCACAAATTTATACTCCATATGGTATAACAAATGCTACAACAAATTCAAGCACAACAAGTAATGTTGGTATAGGTATAAATAACCCTTCAGCGAAACTTGAAGTAATTGGTGATATTTCCAGTAATTGGATAAATCAAAGAATTGGTTTTGACACAAAAGATAATTTTACAAATTCAACAGGAGTTATTGCCCATTATGGAATGTCATCTACTCGAAATTTATCTGGGCATCCTATTATCTCTCATTCTGGTTTTTACGGTATAAATTTTTATACAAATGGAAGTGAAAAAATGAGAATTAGCGATGGAGGAAATGTTGGTATTGGCTCTTTAAATCCAGACGAAAAACTTACTGTAAAAGGAAAAATTCATGCTGAAGAAGTTACAGTTGATTTACTTATCCCTGCTGATTATGTTTTTGAGAAATATTATACAGGTACTTCTTCTTTAAAATCAGATTATGTAATGCCAACATTAGCTGAAATCGAAAATTATACTAAAGAAAATAACCATCTGCCAAACGTTCCTTCTGCACGGGAAATTAAGGAAAAAGGATTACAGTTAGGAGAAATGAGTAACATTTTGTTGCAAAAAATAGAAGAGTTAACGCTTTATATAATTGAACAAAATAAAAAAATTGAAGCTTTAGAAATGAAAGTAAACAAGCAATAATTGAAGTTGTAATTACAGATGAAAAATCTTAAACGAATATTCTTATTTCTAATTTTGGTATGTTTTTATAGTTGTGCAGAATTTCAATATGCTTATCAAAGCGCCTATGAAAAAGAAAACAAAACAAGTGATTTTTGCCCTAAAATCTATGGTGAATGGGAAGCTTGTAACGCTTACTCACAAACTTCTCCAAAGAAAAAGAAACAGATATACAACTTTGATATCAATGGAACACTTACTGTTGATGGATTCACACTTTCATATAAATTAGAACAAAGTTGCTCAAAATTATTTATTAATAATGAGTCAACATATACTTCTGTAGAATTAAGAAAAGATTCACTGTTTATAAGATCAAATAACGACTATCTATCTTCTGACCCATTTATTCTTATTCTAAAAAAAATCAAATAATTATGAAAAAACTTAGAGTATTGTTCTTGTTTCTGATTTTATTAAGCTTTAGTAATTGTGCCGAATTTCAATATGCGGCAAGAAGACAAAGCCAAACGTATAGTATTCAAAATTGTAAAGAAATTTATGGAAAATGGGAAAGTTTTAGTGAAGACCTCGATCTTGAAAATGGGGAACAAAAGCTTAAACCTAAAATATGGATTTTTAACGAAGACGGAACACTTATAAAAGACAATGAAATAATGACTTTTAGAATAGAAGATGATTGTTCAAAATTAATTGTTGGAACCGATTCTCCTTCTTTTGTGATAAGACAGACTAAAGACACATTGCATTTATTCAGAAGTTCAAACTATAGTATAGGGTCATATGGTATTCGCTTAAAAAAAATCAAATAATTATGAAACACTTTAAAGTAACCTTCATATTTCTGATTTTGATATGTTTTTATAGTTGTGCAGAATTTCAATATGCCTCCGGAAGCAATAATGCATGCCTTAAAGAAATTATTGGAAAATGGGAAGTTGTAGATTCATACAATTCATTAAATATAAAAAAACCAATAGGAAAAATAATTGAACCTGAACCTGAACCCGAACAACAAATCTGGATTTTTACTGAAGACGGTGTGCTAAATATAGGAACCACATCAGCGCAGTATGAATTACAGAATTATTGTAGAGAATTAAAAATCGAAACCGGAGAACGTACGATTGTTTTAGGAATTCTACTAGAGAATGGTAATATGAGTTTAACTGCCTATGAAAGTGGTACTACACTAAAAAAATATAATAATTAACTAATATGAAAAAGTATATAAGCCTGATTATTTTTCTGTTGATAAGTACTTTCTGTTATTCACAAAAGTGTTTGACAGATGAGTATTTTCAAGAAAATAAAAATAAAGACCCTCAATTAGAGCAAAGGGTTAGAAATATTATAGCCAGTTTTAAAAACAATGAAACAAATGAAACAAAAAAATTATCTGCTACGCAGGAAATAATTGGAGAAGAAATAATCGTAATCCCAGTAGTTTTTAATGTGGTTCATAATGGCGAACCTGTAGGAACAGGGAGAAATATATCAATGAATAAGATTGAAGAACAAATTAATATATTGAATGAATACTATAGTGGAAAATATGGTGGTGTAGATACTAGAATTAGATTTTGCCTTGCAAAACAAAATACAGTAGGGCAAGCTACAACAGGTGTTAATCGTTTTTTTGGAAAACCATCGTACAATGTCTTTTTTGAATATAAAGGCAGAACTTATCTGGACTCTGACAATGACATTGAAATAAAAAAGCATATTGCATCGGGTTTTCCTAAAAATTTTTATTTAAATGTTTGGACAGCTGATATATTGTATTCTTTTGCTGATACTATAGGGGGATACTCTTCCTTGCCCTGGGAAGAAGATACAGTTAAAGACGGTATTGCTTTAAATGGTGTTGTTTTGGATTATCTAGATGTTGGAATTAATATAGCAGCAGGTTCTAATGGAAGTACTATGGTACATGAAGCAGGCCATTGGTTAGGACTTTATCATGTTTTTAGTAATCCTGATGAAAAGAGTTGTGCTGTGAGAGCTAATACTCCTTGTGATCTCGAGGGAGATATGCTTTGTGATACAGATTTAGTCCCGGAAAACGGGATTATAAACATTGCACCAGGAAATTGCTTGGGATATAAATGCAATGGGCAGACAACAAATGTAGTTCAAAATATTATGGACTATCAAAATTCATCAAGGCTATATTGCCAAACAAAATTCACAGAAGGACAGAAAAGAAGAATGAAAAGTATATTATCCTATTACAGACCATCGATTTATAATCAAGGTATGATAATGGATCTTATTTCATGCAAAAATTTTGCTATGGGAGGCGGAGGCGGAGGATGTAGTGAAGATGCTACTTTACCGGTTCAAAAAATAATTAAACCAACTGTTTATCAGGACTTATCGCAATTTGTTGGTGCATCAGTAAAATTTGGTCAAAGACTAGAAGTCAATGATAAATGGTTAGTCACAATATATAATACCACAGCATATTACGATGTTGCAACTCCAAAACCAGTGGGTTCTATTGCAAATTCTCTTGTTATTTATAAACGCGAAGGTTGTAAATATGCATTGCATCAAATGATTGATATACAACTTAATAATACTCAACAAACAACTGATTTCGGTTTACTATTAAATGGAAATGAAATAGTTATAAGTTCAAGTATAAGAGATGAAGTTTATATATGTCGTTTAAATGAATCAAATGATAAATGGGGTATAGTACAACAAATTCCTAACATTACACCAGCAAGTGAAGTTGGAAGTAGTACCTATACAATCGGTAGGTTTTTATTTATCTTAGAAAGAGTTGCTAGTGGTAATAATATGTTCAGAGTGTATTATAAAAACGATAATGGTGCATATGTTTTTCATCAAAATATTGCAGTCTCTGGATTTAGTATGCCTAGTTATGGAAAACTTTTACAATCCGGAAATTTTAAAAAAGGAATTGTAAATTTTAATTCGGGTACGTTTATAGGATCTTATGATCCACCAGAAATTTTAGTATCCAGATATAATGGAACTGGTTTTGTTATGCTGGAATTAAACAGTAATAATATGTGGACTTTTGGAAATGCAATACAACCTACCGGAATGCCTGCTGGAGAAGGTACACTTGATATTGAAATGTCTAAAGATTTTATTCATATATTAACAAGTGCTCAAACAGGACCTTAGGGATCTTTACATGACATATTGTATTTATATTCATATAGAATAACTCCAAATAGTTCAAACCCATTCCAAAGTTCTTATAATAAACAAGCATTAATTAGTAGTACTGATGCTATATATCAAGATGTTAAATTACAAGTGTTTAATGATCAGTTTTTATTTGTTGACAATACAAAATTCCAACCTATGAGTTTATTTTATAACTCAAATTCTGGTACAACTAGTTTTCCTAATTGGCAAAAAAAGGGAAGTAAAAAGATAACTTGTGCAAATTCCACAGGAGAGCCAGACGATTTTGAAGTATTTGGTAATTTGTTGTTTTATGGATATGGAGAATCTTTGATTCAAATTTATAATATGTCAGATATTCTTAGTAGGGAAGGCTATGATCAAACGTTTATTAACAATTCAGATTTTTACAATAAAAAGATAAGTTTGGTACCGGATAATTATACTACTTCAGCTGAAAAAATAACAATAGGAGAATCTATTCCAATTGCATTTAATTATGTAGAAAAAGAGTTTGTAGCAAACACAAAAATTGTTCTAAAACCAGGTACATCAATATCCAGAGGTTCAAAAATTAAATTAAAAATTTCGGATAATTTCAGTCTTTGCAATTCAATTGTAACATCTAAAAAAAGCAATGATGAATCAGATATTATGCGTGATTATTTAAGTGAGAGAGAAGATGAAAATTTTGATAAGTCGAAATCAAAAGTATTACTGTATCCAAATCCAAACTCAGGTGTTTTTACCATACATTTAGGAAGAGAAAATGATAAACCAATTAGTTGTGATATTTATAATAGTACGGGACAGTTAGTATACCAAGTAATTACAGAGAAATCAATTATTGAAATCAATTTATCAAATTTACCTGTAGGTAATTACATAGCGAAGGTAAAAGGGGATAATTATAATGAAGCAATTAAATTCATAAAACAATAAATGAATTAAAATAGTTTAAAAACTGCCTAATTTTAGGCAGTTTTGTTTTTTATAATAGTTTCTATAATTTTCAAATCGCTTACATTTGTGCAGAATAAAGAACCAACTATGAAAAGAATACTTATTACCGGAGCAGCAGGATTTTTAGGATCACATTTATGTGACCGATTCATTAAAGAAGGTTATTTTGTTATTGGAATGGACAATCTGATTACCGGAGATCTTAAAAATATTGAGCATTTATTCAAGTTAGAAAATTTCGAATTTTATCATCATGACATTACCAAGTTTGTTCATGTTCCTGGTGATTTAGATTATATTTTGCATTTTGCTTCTCCGGCAAGCCCTATAGATTATTTAAAAATCCCGATTCAAACCTTAAAAGTTGGATCTCTTGGAACGCATAATTTATTAGGTTTAGCGCGAGTAAAAAAAGCGAGGATTTTGATTGCTTCAACATCTGAAGTATACGGAGATCCATTGGTTCATCCTCAAACCGAAGAATATTACGGAAATGTAAATACAATTGGCCCACGTGGCGTTTATGATGAAGCCAAACGTTTTCAGGAATCCATTACAATGGCCTATCATACTTTTCATGCTGTAGAAACCAGAATCGTTCGTATTTTTAATACATACGGTCCAAGAATGCGCTTAAATGACGGGCGTGTAATTCCGGCTTTTATTGGTCAGGCTTTGCGCGGAGAAGATTTAACGATTTTTGGAGATGGAATGCAAACGCGTTCTTTTTGTTATGTAGACGATCAGGTGGAAGGTATTTTTAGATTATTACATTCAGATTATGTATATCCGGTAAATATTGGAAATCCGGACGAAATCACCATTAAAGATTTTGCTGAGGAGATTATTAAACTGACAGGAACGAATCAAAAAGTGGTGTATCATCCGTTACCAATAAATGATCCTTTACAACGTCAGCCAGACACTACAAAAGCTAAAGAATTATTAGGCTGGGAAGCAAAAGTGAGTCGTTCAGAAGGAATGAAAATCACCTATGATTATTTCAGATCACTTTCAAAAGAAGAACTTTCAAAAGAAGAGCATAAAGATTTTTCAAGTTATATAAAATAATCCAGAGCGTTAATGAGTGAATTAGTTTCGATTATAACGCCAACTTATAATGCTGAGAAGTTCATTAGAAAAACTTTAGAATCAGTTCAGGATCAGAGTTATAAAAACTGGGAAATGATTTTGGTTGATGATGCTTCGACGGATGAAACGGTTAAAATAATAAATGATTTTGCTGAAAAAGATAACAGAATAAAACTGTTTCAATTACCAAAAAATTCAGGAAATGGTTTTGCGCGAAATGTAGCTTTAGAAAAAGCCACCGGAAAATACATTGCTTATTTAGATGCTGATGATTTGTGGTTTCCGATGAAGTTAGAAAAGCAAATTCAGTTTTTAAAAGAGAATAATTTGCCCTTTACTTTTAGTTTTTATGATTGTATAGACGAACAAGGAAACAATTTAAACAGGCGAGTTGAAGCTCCATTAAATTTAACGTATAACCAATTGTTTTTTTGCAATTATGTTGGCAATTTAACTGCTATTTACGATGCTGATTATTTCGGAAAAATTGTAATTGAAGCCACTCAAAAAAGACAAGACTGGCGATTGTGGCTTACTATTTTAAAGCAAATTCAGGTTACCAAACCTGTTCCGGAACCGTTAGCTTTTTACAGAATTAGAAAAGATTCTATTTCGTCTTCAAAATTTAAATTAATCAAACACAACTTTGGTGTTTACAGAGATTTTCACGGTTTTAATTTCGTGAGCTCTGTTTTGCTGATGATTCGGTTTTTGTTTACTCAGTTGGTTATAAAACCAAGATATATAAAGAAAGTTTAGTATTCTTTAAGGTCGCAATTTGCGACCTTAAAGAATTTCGTTCAGAATTGGAGGTCACAATTTGTAACCTCCAATTTTCAAATCTGATTTATTCAGTTCAAACACAACATCTTCTTGAAAACTTGAAGTCGCAATTTGCGACTTCAAGTTTAGAAATTTAATTCTCTAAGGTCACAATTTGTGACCTTGAACATTTTATTTATATTTACAAATACGATTTAAACTGTTTTAATTTTCCGCGATTGGTTCTTTCTAAAACTGTTTTTCTGGTAAAAGTGAAGTTTAAATTGGGTTCAAGATATAATGCAATTGCTTCTTCAATTTTCTGAATTTGATCTGAGACTAATGCTATTTCAGAAACATATTCAATTTCAAAGGTATCTAATTGTGTCTGTTTGATGATAAATTCTTTTACATTTCCGTCATCTTCAATGATGCTTTTGGTCACATAATAAAAAGTCAATCCGGGCGATTTTTTTCCGCTTGGTAAAATCGCAATGTCATTGGTTCTGCCAATAAGTTTTTTAAGAATCGGTTTTTGAGGCGTGCTTTTTTTGTCTAAAATTCCAATATCGCCGATTTCATATCTTATAAAAGGATTCGCCTTATTAAATAAAGAAGTAATCACAATTCGGCCTTCTTCCCCGTAAGGGAGAACTTGATTATTTTCATCTAAAATTTCGACAAAAAGCGTTTCAGCATTTACTTGCCATTCGCCTTTTGGGTTTTCAAAAGCAATTAAATCCAATTCTGAAGCTCCGTATTCATTGATAATCGGAATTCCAAATTGTTTTTCTAAGAGTTTTTTATCTGATTCAAAAAGCATTTCTGAAGTAACAAAACAAGCTTTTAAAGTGGGACAAATTTCATTTAAAATAATATTTTTCTGTTCTAAATATTTAGCAAATAAAACGATCGAACTAGTATAACCGTTGAGGTAATCGAATTTTTTCGATTTGAATTTCTTCAAGAATTTCTCCAAAACTTCATCTGATAAATCGAAAACCGGAAACCGAAAACGATGACTCAAAAAATCTTTAAAACGTTCTTTTTGATATCCAATAAAATCCATCGGAATGCCATAAAAACGTGCTTGGTACGAATGATTAAAATCAATCCCGAACCAGCCAAAACGCATAATATTCGAAGCCCAAGTTAAAGCATGAGCATATTTATCTTTCGCAAAAACAAAAGGCGTTCCGCTGGATCCTGATGTTTTGTTGAGGTAAACATTCTTTAAAGTATATCCTTTTGAAAGCCTTTCTTCAAGTGGTTTTTGTAGATTTTGTTTGTTCAAAATAGGTAAGTTTTCCCATTTCAAATCTGTTTTATTCCCGACTAATGCTGCGTAGAAAGGGTTATTTTCTAAATGAAAAGCGACAATTTCTTCTTTTTTATTCTGAAGAAAAACAACATATTCTTCTTCAGATAAATTCACGATTGAATCTAATTCGGCTTTGGCTTTCTTTATCGGAAAACCATTTAACTGTAATGTAAGATCAAAAAGTGAAAGCATTTTGAGGAAAATTTTCGTCAAAAATAATACTATCCAATTACTAACAGAGAAGAATCACGAACTTTTTAAGATTTAATTATTTTTTACGTACAAAAGCAATTATTTTTGCACCACAACTAAATACAACTATAACATGACAATTTTACTATTGGGATCAGGCGGAAGAGAACATGCTTTTGCGTGGAAAATGATTCAGAGTCCGCTTTGCGAAAAACTTTTTGTTGCACCAGGAAATGCGGGAACAGCTGCAATTGCTACAAATGTGGCAATGTCTCCAACTGATTTTGAAGCGATAAAAACATTCGTATTGCAGGAAAACGTAAAAATGGTTGTCGTTGGGCCGGAAGATCCTTTGGTTAAAGGGATTTACGATTATTTTAAAAATGACGAAAGTTTACAACATATTCCGGTTATTGGGCCATCAAAATTGGGGGCTCAATTAGAAGGAAGTAAGGAATTTGCTAAAGAATTCCTGATGAAACACAACATTCCAACAGCTGCTTACGATAGTTTTACTGCCGAAACGGTTGAAAACGGATGTGCATTTCTTGAAACTTTACAACCTCCATATGTTTTAAAAGCGGATGGATTGGCTGCAGGAAAAGGAGTTTTGATTATTCAGGATCTAGAAGAAGCTAAAACGGAATTGAGAAACATGTTGGTTCACCAAAAATTTGGAGCAGCAAGTTCTAAAGTGGTTATCGAAGAATTTTTGGACGGAATCGAATTAAGCTGTTTTGTTTTGACTGACGGAAAAAGCTATAAAATTCTTCCAACGGCAAAAGATTACAAACGTATTGGCGAAGGTGATACAGGATTAAATACAGGCGGAATGGGAGCAGTTTCTCCGGTTCCTTATGTCGATGCTGTTTTGATGGAAAAAATCGAAACAAGAATCGTAAAACCAACAATCGAAGGTTTCCAGAAAGACGGAATCGAATACAAAGGTTTTGTATTTATTGGTTTGATCAATGTAAAAAACGAACCAATTGTTATTGAATACAACGTGAGAATGGGTGATCCTGAAACAGAAGTTGTGGTGCCAAGATTAAAATCGGATTTAGTTGAATTGTTCCTTTCAGTTGCAAATCAGGAATTAGATTCTTTCGATTTAGAAGTTGATCCAAGAAGTGCGACCACAATTATGGTAGTTTCCGGCGGATATCCTGAAGATTTTGAAAAAGGAAAAGTAATTACAGGATTAGAAAATATTACAGATTCGATAGTTTTTCATGCCGGGACAAAATTAGATGGCAAAAATGTCGTTAGTAATGGAGGACGTGTATTGACTGTAACATCATATGGAGATGATTTCCAGCAGGCCATAAAAAAATCTTACCAAAATATAGATAAACTAAATTTTGATAAGATGTATTTTAGAAAAGATATTGGCTTCGACTTACTTTAAAAAAGAGTGAGCCGTTGTATCTTGGTTTTCTGTTCCTGCAGCATCAAAAATGCGTAATTGTTTAATCCAATAAACGATTGCGCATGCACAGATGATCATAAAAATCCAGTTAATTGTGTTTGCACCAAACCATGTAATACGTTCTAAATGACGTAAAAAATCAAGAGGAGCAAATAAAATGTTAACGAATAAGTATTGTATTCCTTCAAAAAAAGCTGTCATAATTTATAAAATTATATGTTATTTATTGTTGTGTAACGCATTGAAGTTAAAATCCAAATAATAGAATCTTTTTTCAACTTGTTGGTTTTTCCTTTTAAACAAGTATTATATTTACAATCACAAAAGTATAAAATATCCTTATGATAACAAGTGTTTTTAAAAAATCTACGCCATTAAATTATTCATTGGTTGTAATTTTAATACTGGTTTTCTTTTTTCTGTTTGAAATTCAGGATCCGTCCTGGATGAATTCTTATTTTCTGGAGTTTCAAAAAATAAGTTTACTGCTCTTTTTACTAGGCTCTTTTTTTATGATTAATTTTATTGTAAAAAAGAACGGACTCAGTAAAGACAACGGTTACACGATACTTTTTTTCTTATTGTTTATATTATTTTTCCCCACGATATTCAATAATCCCAATGTAATATATGCCAACTTTTTTCTGTTGCTGGCACTCCGAAGATTAATTTCATTACAATCCTTAAAAGCTTCAAAAGAAAAAATATTTGATGCGGCTTTTTGGATTTTTGTAGCTTCTTTATTTCAGTTTTGGTGTATTCTTTTTATTATTCTGGTTTTTATATCAATTGTTTTTCACGTTTCAAGAGATTATAGAAACTGGGTTTTGCCATTTATAGCGCTTCTTGCCGTTGCAATGGTTTTTTTATTGGTGTCTTTAATCTTTCATATCGATGCAATTGCATTTTTTGAAAAACGAGCTGTAGTCGATTTTAACATCGATTATTTCAAAAACAATTACGAAAACGGAGCACTCTCTATATATGTATCTGTTGCATTATTTTTTGTTGTTTCGATGGTAACAACTTTGTCAAACAGGGCACAAATAGTGCACACATCTTATAAAAAAATTGTTGCCTGTTTTTTTATTGCAGCTGCAGTTTATATTATTTCGCCTAACAAAAGCAATGATATACTGCTTTTTAGTATTACACCATTAGCGATTATGGCATCAAGTCATGTTGAATATGTGCAGCAAAAACTTAATAACGAAATTGTATTTTACGTACTTATTTTGTGTAGTTTATTTCTATTTTTCGCTCAATTATAATTTACTGCCATAAGCAAGATCCCCTGCATCGCCAAGTCCTGGAATAATGTAGTTTTTATCATTTAATTTCTCGTCTAAAGAAGCAATCCATAAATGACAGTTGTCAGGAAGATTTTTTTCAAGATAAGCAACACCTTCCGGAGCGGCAATAACGACAACAATATGAATTTCGCTTGGAGTTGCATTCTGAACCAGTTTTTCATGAACCGCTACAATCGATTGTCCGGTGGCCAGCATAGGGTCAAGAAGTAAAACCGTTTTGTTGTTTATGTTCGAAAGCGCCTGATATTCAACTAGAATTTCAAATTCATGATCATTATTAGGATGATGCCTGCAAGCCGAAACAAAACTATTTTCGGCATGATCAAAATAATTCAGAAAACCATTATGAAGCGGTAATCCGGCTCTTAAAATGGAACATAAAACCAAATCGCTTTCTATTTCGGTTGTCTTTTTCGTGCCAAGCGGAGTTTGAATATCTACATTTTTATAGACCAATTCCTTACTCAGTTCATACGCCATAATTTCACCAATTCGTTCAATATTTCTTCGAAAACGCATGCTGTCGTTCTGAACGTTAATATTCCTGATTTGACTTAAAAAGTGGTTCAAAACGCTATTTTTTTCAGAGATATAATGGATTTTCATAATAAAATTTTAGAATTATCAATGGTTACAATACGATAACGAAAAATTATTCGTTTTATTCGCACGATAAAAGTATAAAAAGTATCTTTGTAAACTCTAACAAATAAAGACATGTTTTCAAAATTAGCATATTCTGTTTTCGAACAAAGCATCAAAGATTATCATCAATTTGATAATGTTGACCAACCTGTAAGCAATCCTTATCCAAAAGATAAATTTGAACATCTGTTGTATTTGAAAAATTGGATTGACACTGTTCAATGGCATTTTGAAGATATCATTCGTGATCCGCAAATTGATCCGGTAGCGGCTTTGACTTTAAAAAGAAGAATCGACGCATCAAATCAGGAACGTACTGATATGGTTGAATATATTGACAGCTACTTTTTGCAAAAATACAGCGATGTAAAAGTAAAAGATGGTGCAAAAATCAACTCTGAAAGTCCGGCTTGGGCTTTTGACAGATTGTCGATTTTAGCCTTAAAAATTTATCATATGAACGAAGAAGCGACTCGTGCAGAAGCTTCACAAGAACACAGAGATAAATGTCAGGAAAAATTAAACATCCTTTTAGAGCAAAGAAGCGATCTTTCTACAGCAATTGATGATTTATTAGCGGACATTGAAAATGGAGATAAATTCATGAAAGTGTACAAACAAATGAAGATGTACAATGACGATGAATTAAATCCTGTATTATACCAAAATAAGAAATAATTGGCACAATTGTCCAATAAAATTAAGCATATAGCCGTCATGAGACTTTCCGCAATGGGAGATGTCGCCATGACGGTTCCTGTTTTACGTGCATTTGTAAAACAATATCCGGAGGTAAAATTGACGGTAATTTCACGTCCGTTTTTTAAACCTTTTTTTGATGGAATTCCGAATCTTGATTTTTTTGCTTTTGATGAAAAAGAACGACACAAAGGTTTTGCCGGACTTTTGAGATTATTTCAGGATGTTAAAAAACTCAAAATTGATGCTTTTGCAGATCTTCACAATGTTTTGAGATCCAAGATTGTGAGCTTACTTTTCGCTTTAAGCGGAAAAAGAGCCACGGTTGATAAAGGACGTGAAGGCAAAAAAGAATTAACACGTGTCGAAAATAAAATTTTCAGGCAATTGCCAACTATGTTTTCAAGACATGTAAAAGTGTTTGAAGAACTTGGTTTTCCTATAGATTTATCTAAGCCAGCATTTCCGGAAAAAGCAAAATTGAGTTCAGATCTTTTAGAAATTATCGGAGATAAAAATCAAAAACTTATCGGAATCGCTCCTTTTGCACAATACGATTCTAAAGTTTACCCGATAGATTTAATGACTGAAGTTATCTCAACTTTAGCAGAAAATCAATCAAACAAAATATTACTTTTTGGCGGAGGAAAAAAAGAAATTGAAATTCTGGATTCACTTTCAAAACCATTTGAAAATGTAATCAATATGGCTGGAAAAATCAAATTTCAGCAAGAATTACAATTGATTAGCAACCTTGATGTCATGCTTTCTATGGATTCGGGCAACGCACATATTGCAGCCATGTTAGGCGTTAAAGTCGTGACGCTATGGGGCGCAACGCATCCGTATGCAGGGTTTTTACCATTCAATCAAAGTTTAGAAAATGCTTTAACTTCAGACAGAAATCAATATCCAAAACTGCCAACATCTGTTTACGGAAATAAAATGGTTGAAGGTTATGAAGATGCGATGAGAACGATTTCTCCAAAAGAAATAATTGACAAAATTCAGAGTTTAGTTTAAATTCAAATAAAAAATTCCAAATTCAAAAAATAGGAATGTTGATATAAAAAAAATCCAAATCCCAATTGTAAAAGTTGGAATTTGGAATTTTTTTTATTGGAATTTAATTTTTTATAATTCAAGAAAAAGATACCCCATTGGTTTCTTTTTGTTTCTATCAACGACCACTTTAACAAAGTGATTTTCTTTTTCAGTTGCTAGTAAAATATGTTCAAAATCTTCAGTTGAATTTCTATAAACTTTGTGTACCAATTCAGATTCTTTAATTTTTTTAGATAAAATTTTAGCCGCTTTTAATTCATTTACATAAGGCCAAATATTAAAAAAACTATCATTGGAAACTGATATTTCTGTCATTCCTCCAATTGTTGATGAACTATACTTTTCGTTTGAAATTAGTTTAGGAGCTTTTCTATTTCTTCTTTTTTTAATTATAAAATAGATACAAAAAAAAGATGTTACTACAAAAAGAAAGATAAAAGAGAGACGAAGGTAGTGATGCATTGCCATAATATTTAGTGTTATAAACGTTGACAAATAGATAAGCTTTACAATTAATCTTTAAAATAAAGAATATCGGCTTTTATTAAAGTACCAATATAGTAAATTTTTAGCACATTTTTTAAAAAATACATAATTTATTATGTGTTTTTTTACTAATTATTTAGTAGTATTTTTTCTTCGAATTTTACTTTCGAAAAAAAAACAATAATAAGAAAGTAAATTCAGAACATAAAAAAATTCCAAATCCCAGTATAAAAATTGGAATTTGGAATTTATCCCGAAGCCTCGGGATTGGAATTTTCAATTATCTAAACATCATCATAATCTACATAAATAGATTCTGATGTTGGATGTGCCTGACATGTTAAGATTAAACCTGAAGCGATTTCTTTATCTGTTAAAATTGAATTTTTCGTCATTTCGGCAGTTCCGGCAGTTACACGCGCTAAACAGCTGCTGCAAATTCCGCCCTGACAAGAATACGGAGCATCGATTCCTTGTTTTAGAGCTGCATCAAGAATGGTTTGTTTTTGAGACATTTCGAATGAAACTTCATCATCGTCAACCAAAACCGTAATTTTTGTATGTCCTTCTAACGAAGTTTTTATTTCATGTTCTTGAGATGAAGAAGTAAAAAGTTCAAACTTTATAGCTGATTCTTTTACGTTTTTCTCCTTCAAAATATTCGAAACAATGTTGATCATTTCTTCCGGACCACACAAGTAGAATTTATCAAACTGTAATTCTTTGTGTTTGTTATTCAAAACAAAATTCACAGCTGATTTCTCGATTCTTCCAAACAATGCGTTTTCGGCTTTAGCCTGACTAAATACATAATGCACGAAAAAACGACCCACATATTGCAATTGCAAATCATGTAATTCCTGGTGAAAGATAGTTTCTTCCGGAGTTCTGTTTCCGTAAACCAATACAAATGAACTTTTTGGCTCACTTTTCAAAACAGATTTTATGATAGAAAGTACAGGCGTAATTCCGCTTCCTGCAACAAAAGCTGCGTAATTTTTTTGTCTTTCAGCGTCTGGCTCAAAAGTAAATTTTCCTTCCGGATGACCTACTTCAAGAACATCACCTGCTTTTAATCTGGTATTTGCAAATTGAGAGAACAATCCGTTTTTTACCGCTTTTACTGCAATTCGCAATTCACCGCTTTCTGGTGCAGAACAAATAGAATAAGCACGGCGAAGTTCTTGATTATCAAGAGTTAATTTTAGATTTATGTATTGCCCGGCTATAAATTTATAGTCCGGTTTTAGTTCTTCGGGAACATTAAAAAGTATAGAAACGGCATCGCTTGTTTCACGTTTTACCTCTTTAATTATAAGTTTTAAGAATGAAGGCATGATTGTATATTTTATGCAAAAGTAGCAATTGAAGGTTAAATGACAGGCACGAAATTATTTTTTTAACTTTTTTTGTAACGTTTTGCTACATTTGGTCTCTTACTACAAAACTCAAAACCAATTAACCATGATTAAAAAGTTTATTTATCTCGAATGGAAAGCCTTTACCAGATCTGCATCGTTTGGCGCAAATTTGGCAATGAAAATCATCATAGGTTTTTTCATGATTTATTTTTCGATAATTTTTATTGGAGCAGGAGTTGGAGCATTTTATATCCTTAAAGAAATGCATCTTGAACCATTAATTACCATTAACAAATTTTTAATTTATTACTTTTTGTTCGATTTAGTTATTCGATTATTAATGCAGGCTATTCCGGTATTAAATATTAAGCCATTATTGGTTTTACCATTTAAGAAACCAACTATTGTTCATTTTTCGTTAGGAAAAACGGCATTATCTTTTTTCAATTGGGTTCATGCACTTTTTTTCATTCCGTTTTCTATCGTACTATTAATAGAAGGATATGATGTTGTGGGAATCATCTTCTGGCTTTTGGCGATTTTCTCCTTAATATATATCAATAATTTCCTAAATATTATTTTAAGTAATATCGACAAATTATTTGTTGTTTTTCTTGCAGTAATTGTTGCTTTAGGAATGGCTCAATATTATAAATTATTTGATGTTACAATTTACTCAACACCTTTTTTTCAAGGACTTTACAACACAAAAGGAATGTTTTTGATTCCTGTTTTAGTGTTAATTGGTTTGTATCAGTTTACATTTAAATTTTTCAAAAACAATTTATTTTTAGATGCTGGACTTTCTAAAAAAGAAGATATTGCTTCGACTGAAAATCTTTCGTGGCTGAACCAATTTGGAACTTTAGGAACTTTTCTCAAAAATGACATCAAACTGATTAAGAGAAACAAAAGATCAAAAACGACGATTATAATGAGTTTCTTGTTTTTGTTTTACGGACTGATTTTTTTCGGAAATACACATCAACCTGCTGTAATGCATATTTTTGCGGGAATATTTGTTTCCGGCGGATTTTTATTCGTTTTCGGACAATTTGTACCAAGCTGGGATAGTTCGTATTATCAATTAATGATGACACAAAATATTCCGTATCGCGGATATATTACTTCAAAATGGTGGCTGGTTGTTATCGCTACTTTTATTTCTACGATTTTAGCTTCGTTTTATCTTTTTTACGGCTGGGAAGTTTATTTAACGATTGTTGTTGGAGCAGTTTATAACATCGGTGTTAATTCACATTTAGTGCTTTTGGGCGGAGCATTTACAAAAACGCCAATAGATTTGAGTTCTGCAGGAGGCGCTTTTGGAGATAAAAAAGCCTTTAACGCCAGCGCGATGTTATTGACGTTGCCAAAATTATTATTGCCGTTAGCATTATACGGACTCGGACTTTATTTAGGAAACAAAACCATCGGATTATTATTAGTTGCCGGAGCCGGGGTTTTAGGTTTTATTTTCAGAAATACCGTTTTTTCATTAATCGAAAAAAGATATAAAATCGAAAAATACAGCACAATAAGCGCTTACAAACAAAAGAGTTAAATTAGAGAATGTGCCAATTTGATAATGAGATAATTTATCAGATTTCTTTAATCTAAAATCAATAATCTAAAATCTAAAATTACCATGATACAAGTAAATCAACTTTCAAAAAAATATAACGGAACAACAGTTTTAAACATTAACAATCTTGAGATTCCAAAGGGACAAAGTTTTGGATTGGTGGGAAATAACGGAGCAGGAAAAACGACCTTTTTCAGTTTATTATTAGATCTTATTCAACCTTCAACAGGAAATATTACAAACAATAATATTCAGGTAAATACAAATGAAAACTGGAAATCGTTTACCGGTTCTTTTTTAGATGAAAGTTTCCTGATAGGCTATTTAACTCCCGAAGAATATTTTTATTTTATTGGCGATTTGCGTCATCAAAACAAAGCTGATATTGATGCTTTATTGGCGCAGCATGAAGAGTTTTTTAACGGAGAAATTTTAAACAATAAAAAATACCTGCGAGATTTATCGAAGGGAAATCAGAAGAAGGTGGGGATTATTGCCACACTTATAGGAAATCCTGAAGTAATTATTTTAGATGAGCCTTTCGCAAATTTAGATCCAACAACTGTAAGTAGATTAAAAAAAATCATCAAAGAATTGGCCGAAAATCCAAATGTTACAGTTCTTGTTTCTAGCCATGATTTGCAGCATACAGTAGAGGTTTGTGACAGAATTGTAGCACTTAATAAGGGAGAAATTGTTAAAGATATTCAAACTTCAAGAGAAACCTTACAAGAACTTGAAACTTTTTTTGCTGTATAAGTCTCTAAAGTTTCAAAAAAGAAGTGTATTTTTACAAGTCAATATACTAAAAATCCTTTTTGGAAGTTAATTTGATTTAAACTCTTTCTATTGAAAAAGAATACTCTTAAATATAGTTTTGTTCCCGTGTTTTTATTCTTTTTGATAGCTTGTTCTACCAAAAACAACTCTTTTGTGTCCAGAAATTCTCATGCATTAAGTACAAAATATAACATTTTGTATAATGGCGGAGTTGGTTTAGAAAAAGGTTTAAAATCTGTTCAGGGCAACAATCAGGACAATTTCTGGAAGATGCTGCCTATTGAAAAAATGCAGGTTGATGAAAATTTTTCTGAAGGAGAAAAGACAAAAAATGCAGATTTTGAAAAGGCAGAAACAAAAGCAACAAAAGCTATTCAGAAACACTCCATGAATATTGGAGGAAGGGAAAAAAACTATCAAATAGATGAAGCCTATTTAATGCTTGGAAAAGCCAGATATTATGATCAGCGTTTTATTCCGGCACTTGAAGCATTCAATTATATTTTATACAAATACCCAAACAGCAGTAATATTTATACCGCAAAAATCTGGCGCGAAAAAACCAATATGCGTTTAGGAAATGACGCTATTGTGGTAAAAAATATTAATCTTTTATTGAAGAAAACAGATTTAGATAAACAAACTTTCTCAGATGCAAATGCATTATTGGCCGAAGCTTTTTTAAATTTAGAAGAAAGAGACAGCGCAGTTGTCAAGCTTAAAATTGCCGAAAAATTCACTAAAATAAATGAAGACCGAGCGAGATATCGTTTTATTTTAGGTCAGATGTATCAGGAAGCCGGAAAAAAAGATAGTGCATCTTATTTTTATGATGGCGTAATCGATATGAACCGAAAAGCAGATCGAAAATACATGATGCATGCTTATGCTAAAAAAGCCGAAATGTTTGACTATCAAAATGGCGATAGAAAATTATTTGTTGAAGCGTATACTAAATTGGTAGAAGATCGCGAGAACCGACCTTATTATGATGTTCTTTTTTATCAAATGGGCGTTTTTTACCAGAACTTTAAAGAAAAAGATAGTGCGCTCATCTATTATAATAAGTCATTGGCGAGAAAACCTAAAGATGATTATTTAATTGCATCAACCTATCGAAATATTGGAAACATGTATTTTAAAGATACTGATTATACGATGGCTGCCAAATATTATGACAGTACATTAGTAAAATTAAATCCAAAAAGCCGCGAGTTTGCTGCTATCGAAAAAAACAGAAAAAATCTTGACAACGTAATTAAATACGAAGGAATCGCAAAACGCGATGATAGTATTATAAAGGTGAAAGGTTTAACAGATCCTGACCGAAAAATTTATTTTGAAAATTACATCGCTGAACTTAAAAAGAAAGATGAAGCGAAACGTATTTTAGAAGAAAAAGAAAAGGAAAAATTAGCCAATATCGACCGTAATACAAGTGCAGCTGGTGGTCCAACGGCTATAAATCCAAATTCATTAGGGCAGCCTTCAAATCCTGAACCTGGAATTATGCCGCCAACGGGTAACGAACCTGTGAGTACTTTTTACTTCTATAATCCAACAACAGTTGCTTACGGAAAACTGCAATTCAAAAAATTGTGGGGCAGCAGAACTTTGGGCGGTAACTGGAGATTGGCTGCAGTGAGATCAGCAAATAATGCTGCGCTGAATGACACAATAAACAATCAGGATGTTGCAAATGCATTAAAAGATACTATTGTTGTTGAAAAATATACAAGCGCTTTTTACGAAAAACAGCTTCCAACAACGCAGGTTGCAATGGATAGTATTGGTAAAGAACGCAATTTTGCCTATTATCAATTAGGACTTATTTATAAAGAGAAGTTTAAAGAAAATAATTTGGCGAGCGATAAACTGGAGCAGTTACTAAAAAACAATCCGGAGGAAAAATTGATCCTGCCATCTATGTATAATTTGTATAAGATATATCAAATTACAAATCCGGCAAAAGCCGAAAGAGTGAAATCTGATATTACCACAAATTATCCAGGTTCGAGATATGCCCAAATTTTAAATAATGGGAATAGCGATGATATAGCTTCGCCGGAAAAAGAATATCAAAAATGGTATAAGTTATATCAGGATCAACAGTTTGATATGGTTTTAGACAATATTGATAATTTAATTAATCAATATTCGGGTGATGAAATTGTTTCGAAATATGAATTATTAAAAGCCAATACTTTAGGAAAAGTAAATGGTTTAGAAGCTTATAAAAAAGGATTGGAATCTGTTGCCGATAATTATCCAAATAGCGAAGAAGGTAAAAATGCCCGTGAAATTTTAGAGAAGCAAGTACCAACTTTAGAAAAACTTGATTTTACAGCAGTCGACGGTAAGAACTGGAAAATTATTTATGCAGTTCCAAAAGATGATACAAAAACGGTAAAACAAATTGAAGAAGCAATCAAGAAATTTTTATCGTATGAAAATTTTGAAAGGCTTACAACTTCTTTCGATAAATACAATAAAACGGAGAGTTTTGTAGTTATACATGGTTTAAAATCTGAAGCTTATGCAAGAGACGTTTCAGAAGTTTTAAGAGATGAAAAACCATATAAAATTTCACATCCTGCAGTTATCATATCAAGTGATAATTACAAAGTGATCCAAATTAAAAAAAATCTTGAAGCTTATTTAGCTCCAAAAAACCCATAATGATGTTTGATAAAGTAAAAAAACCAGGAACAGAACTTTTAGGAAAAACCAATAGAATCGTAGAAGGAACTTCAATTGTAGGAGATATTGTTTCTAAAGCTGATTTTAGATTAGACGGAGAATTGATTGGGAATTTTACTTCACAAGGAAAACTGGTAATTGGAGCGTCAGGTGTTATAAAAGGAGAAATCGTTTGTAACAATGCGGACATAGAAGGAGAATTTCAAGGAAAAATAAAAGTTTTAGAAGTCCTTAATATAAAAGCAACAGCACGCATTCATGGAGAAGTTGCTGTTGGAAAATTATCTATAGAACCTGGAGCTGATTTTACAGCGACGTGTACGATGTTAACACATACCAAAGAAGTTGTATTAAAAGATGGAAAAGGAGCCGAACAAAAACAAGCTGAATAAGTGGTTACCGCTTATTAATATTCCTGTTCAAATGGGACTTATTATTTTTTTGTTTTCCTATTTTGGTACCTGGTTAGATGAAAATCATCCAAGTCCTAAAGTTTATTACAACACCATTTTTGTGATGGCCGGTGTTGGACTTGCCTTATATAATGTGATCCGACAAGTAAACGACATTAACAAAACAAAGTAATTCATGTTTAAAAGGGCTTTAAATAAATGTTGCATCTTTGCATAAAAAATTATTTCAAATGCTTTTAAAGAATTACAAACCAATTTTACAATTATTTTTATTTGCCTTAGCCGCTTATGTTTTGCACAAAGCAGCATTTTTAATCTTAGAAATTAATGTTCAGCATTTTTATTATAGAATAGAATTTCTGTATTTGATTTTTTTTGGAATATCAGCCTTATTATACTTTATATTATTAATCGTAAAAAAGAGGAATTTTGAAATTGTAGGAATGGCTTTTTTATTTGGGACCTTTACACAAATGTTATTAGGATATTTAATTTTGAGACCAATTTTAGAAAACAAAACAGCAGAGGTTTTTGTTGAAAAAGTCAATTTTTTTATAACATTTATTTTGTTTTTGTTATTTGAGACGCTTTTAACTATCCGATTATTAAATGAAAAGCGTTAAAATAGGGATTCTGTAAAACAAGGTTCAAAAATAATTTTTCATATCCTTTTGAATATTAATAAAAAATGTACCTTTGCACCAAATTTTAGAAACGTAAAAAAATAAGATTTTTAACAGATATGGTGATTTCAAACAAACCACTCCATTTTATTCTTGCCACTTTAGTAGGATGTCTTCCAGCAATTAGTTTTGCAAATTCTGTGAATGACACCACACATGTGCAGACAGAAGTAGTTCACGAAGAGAAAGTAATTTCACACAATGCTCCTGTGGAAGCTGAGCATGCAGCTCTGGATCCAAAAGCAAAAGTGGATGCCTTTATTGATCATCACTTACAAGATTCTCATGATTTTGTCTTCTTTTCAGATGAAAAGGAAAACAAACATTATGGTTTCCCATTACCAGTTATCCTTATTGATGGAGGTTTGAAAATTTTCTCATCTTCAAAATTACACCACGGTGAAGAAGTTGCAGAAGTTGATGGAAACTTCTACAAATTAGTTCACGGTAAAATTTACAAAACAGATGCAGCCGGTACCATTACTTTTAATGAGCACGGACATCCTGAAAACGAAAAGCCATTAGATTTTTCTATTACAAAAAATGTAGTGTCAATGCTTTTTGTTTCATTACTATTATTCCTAATGTTTACAGGATTAGCTAAATCATATAAAAAAGGACCAATCCCAACTGGATTTGGTAGAGTTTTAGAGCCGCTAATTATTTTTATCAGAGACGAAATTGCTATTCCAAATATTGGAGAGAAAAAATACAGAAAATATATGGGTTACCTGTTAACGGTATTTTTCTTTATCTGGTTGTTGAACTTATTAGGTATGACTCCACTAGGAATTAACGTTACAGGAAATATTGCCATAACAGTTTGTTTAGCAGCTTTCACTTTTATCATTACACAATTTAGTGCGAATAAAGAATATTGGGGACATATTTTCTGGATGCCGGGAGTTCCTGTTCCAATGAAAATTATTTTAGCTCCAATTGAAATCTTAGGAACACTAACAAAACCATTTGCATTATTAATTCGTTTGTATGCAAACATTACTGCAGGTCACGTAGTAATTATGAGTTTGATCGCAATGATTTTCGTAGGTAAAAATTTAGCTGCAGATTTGCCAATCTCTATGGGATTAACATTATTTATTTCGGTTATTGAAGTTTTAGTTGCATTTTTACAGGCATTCATTTTCACAATGTTATCATCATTATTTATTGGTATGGCTGTTCAGGATCACGATCATGATCATGCTCACGAAGATAATGTGATCATTTAATTAGAAGTTTAATTTTATATATATAAATAGTTATGGGAACAATTCCAACTTTAGTAGGTGCTGGATTAGTAGTAATCGGAGCAGGTTTAGGTTTAGGTAAAATCGGTGGATCTGCTATGGACGCTATTGCTCGTCAGCCAGAAGCTGCAGGTAAAATTCAAACTGCGATGATTATTATCGCGGCTTTATTAGAAGGTTTAGCATTTGCTGCTTTGATCTTAGGAAAAAACTAATAAAGAAAGAAAAATAACAACATCTTTAACGGTTGGTTAAAGGTGTTGTTACTTTTAAAAAAAGAAATTAAATATTTAATATAGTTATAAAATGGATAAGTTAATTAACGATTTTTCATTCGGTTTATTCTTTTGGCAAGCTTTAATCTTGTTGGTTCTAATTTTACTTTTAGTAAAATTTGCTTGGAAACCAATTATGGAATCTATCACAGCTAGAGAACAAGGTATTAAGGATGCATTACTTTCTGCTGAAAATGCAAAGAGAGATATGGAAAACTTACAAGCTGACAATCAAAGAATTTTGAATGAAGCTCGTGCTGAACGTGACGCGATGCTAAAAGAAGCACGTGAAATGAAAGAGAAAATGATAGCTGATTCTAAAAACGAAGCACAAGAAGCTGGTCAAAAAATGATCGAGCAGGCTAAAGCTGCTATCGAAAACGAAAAAAATGCTGCAATGGCTGAATTGAAATTACAAGTTTCAACTTTATCATTAAGCATCGCTGAAAAATTGTTGAAAGATGAATTATCTAACAAAGAATCTCAAACTAAATTAGTTGAGAAAATGTTGGGTGACGTAAAGTTAAACTAAGATTATGGCAAGTACAAGAGCAGCAATTCGTTATGCAAAAGCAATTCTAGACTTAGCAAACTCTAAAGGTGTTGCCGAAGCTGTCAATAACGACATGAAATCAATTGCATCTGCAATTGAGACAAATGAAGAATTGAGTACCTTTATTCAAAACCCAACTACAAAAGTTGAAGTAAAAGAAAGTGCTCTTTTAGAAGTTTTTGCAGATATAAATGGTGTAACCAAAGGTTTATTTCATTTATTATTTGAAAACAAAAGATTCGAAATTTTAGAAGCAATTGCTTTAGAATATAAAAAATTATTTGATGAAAATAACGGAGTTGAAGTAGCAACTGTTACAACAGCAATTCCAATGGATGCTGCATTAGAAGCTAAAGTTTTAGCTAAAATTGCAACATTATCAGATAAAAAAATTACAATTGAAAATATTGTAGATCCATCAATCATTGGAGGATTTATTTTAAGAATAGGTGATAATCAATACAATGCTTCTGTAGCAAACAGATTGCAAGTATTAAAAAGAGAGTTAAGTAATTAGTTTTATTACACATAAAAGTGTCTAAATTATAAATTAAGATGGCGGAAATCAAACCTGCTGAAATTTCAGCAATATTAAGAAAGCAAGTAGAAGGTTTTGAATCTGGTGCTACGCTAGAAGAAGTAGGAACAGTACTTCAGGTTGGAGATGGTATTGCTCGTATTTACGGGTTATCTAATGTACAATATGGTGAGTTAGTTGAATTTGATAACGGACTTGAAGCTATTGTATTGAACCTTGAAGAAGACAATGTTGGTGTGGTACTTTTAGGACCATCAACAGGAATCAAAGAAGGTTCAACAGCAAAAAGAACACAACGTATCGCTTCTCTTAAAGTAGGTGAGCAAATGGTAGGACGTGTAGTTAATACTCTTGGTTTTCCAATTGATGGAAAAGGACCAATTGGTGGAGACTTATACGAAATGCCTTTAGAAAGAAAAGCACCTGGAGTTATCTTCCGTCAGCCAGTTACTGAGCCATTACAAACAGGAGTAAAAGCAGTTGATGCTATGATTCCGGTTGGACGTGGACAACGTGAGCTTGTAATTGGTGACCGTCAAACAGGTAAATCAACTGTTTGTATCGATACAATCTTAAATCAAAAAGAATTTTACGATGCAGGAAAACCTGTATTTTGTATATATGTTGCAATTGGGCAAAAAGCTTCAACTGTAGCAGGAATTGCTAAAATGTTAGAAGAAAAAGGTGCAATGGCTTATACGGTTATTGTTGCTGCAAATGCTTCTGACCCTGCTCCAATGCAAGTTTATGCTCCTTTCGCAGGTGCTGCAATTGGAGAATATTTTAGAGATTCAGGTCGTCCGGCACTTATTGTGTATGATGATTTATCTAAACAAGCTGTTGCTTACCGTGAGGTTTCTCTTTTATTAAGAAGACCACCGGGACGTGAGGCATATCCTGGAGACGTTTTCTACTTACACTCTCGTTTATTAGAGCGTGCTTGTAAAGTAATTGCTGATGATGGAATTGCTAAAAACATGAACGATTTACCAGATTCTATCAAGTCTATCGTAAAAGGTGGTGGTTCATTAACTGCATTGCCAATTATCGAAACTCAGGCTGGTGACGTTTCTGCATATATTCCAACAAACGTAATTTCGATTACAGATGGTCAGATTTTCCTTGATGGAGATTTGTTCAACTCTGGAGTTCGTCCTGCGATCAACGTAGGTATTTCTGTATCTCGTGTTGGAGGTAATGCTCAGATTAAATCAATGAAAAAAGTTTCAGGAACTTTAAAATTAGACCAGGCTCAATTCCGTGAATTAGAAGCTTTCGCTAAATTTGGTTCTGATCTTGATTCTGTTACTTTAAACGTAATTGAAAAAGGAAAAAGAAACGTTGAGATCTTGAAACAAGGTTTGAACGATCCTTATCCTGTAGAAAATCAAGTAGCTATTATTTATGCAGGTTCTAAAAACTTATTGAAAAGCGTTCCGGTAAATAAAGTAAAAGAATTTGAAGCTGATTTCTTAGCTTACTTAAACAGTAAACATAAAGATACGCTTAATGCGTTGAAAGCTGGTAAGTTAGATGACAACATTACTGATGTTATCGAAAAAGCAGCAAAAGAAATTTCAGCAAAATATATCTAATTAGATAATTCGTAAATTAGATAATTAGAAAATATCTCAGGAGACTTTCTAATTATCTAATTTTCAAATTGTCACATTTTTTAATCGACAAATGGCAAATTTAAAGGAAATCCGTAATAGAATTACTTCCGTTTCATCGACGATGCAAATTACATCGGCTATGAAAATGGTTTCTGCAGCAAAGCTTAAGAAAGCACAAGATGCAATCACTGCAATGCGCCCTTATGCCGAGAAATTAACGGAATTGTTGCAAAATCTTTCTGCTACACTTGATGGTGAAGTTGGAGGAGATTATACAACACAACGTGAAGTAAAAAAAGTATTGCTTGTAGCTATAACTTCAAACAGAGGTTTATGTGGTGCATTCAATTCAAACATTATAAAAGAGGTTAAAAATCGTACTGCTTTTTATGCAGGAAAACAAGTTGATGTTTTTCCTATTGGTAAAAAAGGAAATGATGTTTTAGCTAAAACGTATACAGTTCATGGTCATCATAATGCAATTTTTGATCATTTAACTTTTGATAATGTTTCTGGAATTGCAGATAATTTGACTCAAAAATTCTTATCTGGTGAATACGACAGAATCGAATTGATTTACAATCAGTTTAAAAATGCTGCAACACAAATCGTTCAAACAGAACAATTTTTGCCTTTAGCACCAATTAAATCTGATGTAGCGGTTTCAACAGGAGATTATATTTTTGAACCTTCAAAAGAAGAAATTGTATTGACTTTGATTCCAAAATCATTGAAAACACAATTATACAAAGGTATTCGTGATTCATTTGCTTCAGAACACGGAGCGCGTATGACAGCAATGCACAAAGCAACTGACAACGCAACTGAATTGAGAAACCAATTAAAATTGACTTACAATAAAGCACGTCAGGCATCTATTACTAATGAAATCTTAGAGATCGTTGGTGGAGCAGAAGCTTTAAACGGATAAAAGTATTTTTATAAAATTTAAGAGAGAGCCAACATTTATTTGTTGGCTCTTTTTTTTTGTAAAAGAATTAAATTGTCTTTGAAAAAGAGATTTAAACGGGGATAAATTTCAAAATACCCGGTTAATTTATTTAAAGTAAATACTTACAAAATAAAATTATTTATGCAATAATTGATTTTTTATTAAGTATTTTTGGCTTCTATTTTATTAGAATGATTTTCAGAATAATAAGTAAACAAAATACGTTATTTACCTTATTTGTGAATTTTAGATAAGAATAAATAGGTCTGACTATAAATTAGTTACATTTTGATTTTAAAAAAGTATATATTTATAGCTTTAAACTTAGTAACTTTTTAACACTTTTTGCGTATAACATTTAACAACCAAAAAGTTATTAAAAATAGATTAACTAAAAACAATGGCAAAAGAAAGTTTTAATTGGAAAAGTCTTTTCATTAATGATGAGGCTAATAATAATGCTGAGGGTAAAGCTGCATCTCAACCGTCGGCGCCGATTTCACCAGTTCCTGATAACAAATTTCCGAATCAAGCTACAGAATCATTTCCAACAGGTTCGCTGACAAATCCTTTCTTAAACGAAATATTTGAAGTTTATGATAAAGGGTTTGAATCATTGAATGAGTCTGGTTTTGACTTTTTCGAACTTTATAAGTCTGTTATGGCAGTTGGAGTTACAAATCCACAAAGTTATCAGATGGCATTTACAATGGGTAAATCGATTAAATCTGACTTGACAAAAGAATTTCTTCTGCAAAAAGGGAGCTTTTATATAACAGAAATAGAAAAAGTTTATGCCAAATATGATACGATTGGTAAAACTAAAAAAGCTGATTTAGATAATGCAATTACAAAAGAAAAATATAATTTATCTAAAAGCATTTCTGATTTAGAAGCAAAAATTATTGAACTTCAAAAAGAATTAGAAGCTAAAAAAATAGAACTTCAAAAAATTGATCCTGTTAATATGGAACAGCTTTCGGAAATTCAGTTAAAAATGGAAGCTAACAATTTGGCAAAACAAAAAATCTTAAGTTCAATCAATACTGTAATAACAGGAATTAATCAATATTTGTAATGGATAAATACGATCAGGAAAGAAGCACTCTTTTGACGCTGCCAATATTAAAACATTTTGACGAGTCTAAAGGAGAAATAGCTTTAAAATCGGGTGCGCTTAAAAAAGGCGAAAAGTCATTATTTTTGGCTTTGGCATTAGGTTTATTAGGAGTTGGAGGTTATTTAATCTGGACTTATATTATTCCGCCGTTATTTACAATGTTGGGTCAGGCGATCGCTTTATCTGCAACAGGTGTGTTTTTAGTTTTTTTAGTTATGATGGCTCCCGTTATCATGAAAGGACTTCGTTTTGCAACAAAAAATATTCATAAAGCATTAATTCAGAGTAATCCTTTTAATGAATTGGAAGAGCAAAAACAAAAAATGATAAAAAACCGTGAAGTTTTTAAGAATACCAAAGCAAAGCTGAAAGGTCTTAAAAATGAAATGGAAATTGAAGCCAACAAATCTGAAAAAGAAGCAAAAGCTTTTCAGGAAGATGTTTTGAGTTTACAGCGCCAGTCTGAAAAATTGAAATCGGCGATGGATGAAATGGTGAAACAAAACGGAGTTGCTGCAAAAGACACAGATGAGTATGTAGCGCTGCAAAGTGAATTGGCCAGAAAGTTAAGTGATTCTCAAAGAGTTTCGACGCAATATGAACAAAGCAAAAGTTTTATTCAAAAATATGGTGTTCGTGCCAATGTTTTAGGAAAGATGGACCGAAAACTAACTTTAGCAGGAACAGCGATCGATATTAAAATTGCTGATTTTGATGTTACGGTTAAGATGCTTCAGAAAGAATATGAATTTGCCAGAAATGCTAAAGAAGCAACAGAAAGCGCTAAAAGTGCGATGTTGTTTACCAAAGACTGGGAATTAGAATATGCATTGGAAGTTGTAACCTCTACAATTGCTCAGGATATTGCAAAAACTTCTGAAAACCTGATTGACATTGATGCGTTGACTTCTAAATATTCTGTTGATAATGATGAACTGTATTCAAGATTAGATTCATTGGCAGATGAAATTAAAACAGGAGACAATACAATTCCGGACTCAACAAAATATACAAGTCCAAACTACAAAATGACTAAAGACGATAAATTGTCTAGTGGTGGTTTTGGAGATATTTTTTAAACAAAAAATTAAATTTAATAATAAAATGGGAAAAATTTTAAAAACAGAAAAGTTAACGACTTTTTCTGAATTATTAATCGTTATTGCTGGAATTGCTGTAATTTTAGGAGGAGTTTATTACTTGTCTCCGGGAATTAAGACAGCTGTTTCAAAACAATTAAACGGAATAGATCTTAACCAAACAGATGTTAATAATGTGACGAATGCGGCAAAAATTGCACTTCCGTCAACAGAAATATCTTCAGAAGTTGCAGACAAACCACTAGTAAGAATTGGTGGTTATGCCTGGAACGCTCAATCTGGAATTATTGTTTCTAATGGTGGTCCAAAAACAACAAAAGGATCATTGATGGAAAAAAACGGAGTTAATCTTGAAATTATTCGTCAGGACTGGCTTTCGGAATTGCGTAATATGCAAATGAAATTTATTGAAGAGTTTGATAAAGGCGAAGCTTTTCCATCTTCGGATAAAAGTATTTTTGCTGTTATGATTATGGGTGACGGTGCGCCATTTTATATTAGTTCTGTTCAAAAATCATTAGACGAAAAATACGGAAAAGACAAATACCACTTGCAAGTTATGGGTGTTGTAGGTATGAGTTATGGTGAGGATAAATTGATTGGGCCGCCAAACTGGAAATCAGATCCAAAATCGATGAAAGGTTCTGTTATCTCTGCAGTTCTTGGAGATGGTGACTGGGTTACTACTGTAAACTATTGTTTTGCAAACGGATTAAAAGTAAATCCTGATCCAACAACATATGATGCAGAAGCAGTAAATATTTATCCATCTGAAAATGATGATTATATTAAATCGGCAGAAGAATTAATCAAATCTCAAACAACAGGATGGACTGTTACTTTGAAAGAAGTTGTAGATGGAAAATTAACCAGAAAATCAGTTAATAGAAAAATCGATGGTTGTGCAACATGGACTCCCGGAGATAAAACAGTTTTTGATAAACTTACAGGTTTTGTTGATATTGTTTCTACAAAAGAATTCAATAACCAAATGCCAACAGCACTTATTGGAGTGAAAGAATGGGCAGTAAAAAATCCGGATATTGTTTCTAATATTTTGAAATCGGCATTGACGGCTTCAAACCAAATTAAAAATTATGAAGATTGGAAAGTAAGAGCTTCACAAGCAGTTGCTGATACTTATAAAATTGAAACAGCAGATTATTGGTACAAAATGTTCAAAGGACAACAAGGAACAAAAGGTGGATTGACTTATAATATGGGTGGTTCAAAAGTGTTTAATTATGCTGATGCAATGCAATATTTTGGTTTATCTGATGGTGTAAACAGATACAAATCTGTTTATAACCAAGTTTCCGGATATTTGACAGAATTGAATCCGTTTGGATTTAATGAGAATGTTGGAGCTGTTGTTCCTTATGATCAGGCAGTAAACTTGTTCTTTTTGAAAAACATCAACGATATTGAATCTACTTCTGCAGATAAAGCAGATTATAGTGCAGAAGCAAAAGAAGTTGTAGCTTCCGGAGAATGGAAAATTAATTTTAATACCGGAAGTGCAGATATCTCAAATTCATCTACTAAAGAAGTAGAGAAAATTTACAACCTTTTAGTACAAGCTGAAAATACAAAATTAACGGTTGTTGGACATACTGATAATGTTGGAAATCCAGATTCTAATCTTGCGCTTTCAAAAAGCAGAGCAGAAGCAGTTGTGAATTACTTAAAACAAAAAGGTATTCCTGCAAGCCGTTTTCAATTAGTTGACGGAAAAGGACAAAGCGATCCAATTGCAGATAATAATTCTGCTTCTGGAAAAGCGTTAAACAGACGTGTGGTTATTACTTTCTTAAAATAAAAATAAATGAAGGCTATCTTTCGGAATAGCCTTTTTACAATCAGCATGATAAAAATTTTAACTCCTTTCGAAAAAATATCAAAACAAAACAGAACGCTTATTTTATTAGGCTGGTTAGTTCTTTTGATTATTATTTGGTTTGCAACAACCTCTGGGGAAAAACATCTTTTCCCTTCTCCTTCTCAGGTTTTAACAGGTTTTCAGGATTTGTATAGGGAAGGTTTAGTTGTACATATTTTCAATTCATTGTCTTTATGTTTTATTTCAATTTTTTTGGCTACAATAATTTCTTTGTTATTTGCCTATGCATGGCCAATTCCGTTATTAAAATCAATTTCTGAATTTGTTACAAAATTTAGATTTTTGCCTTTTACCGGACTTTCATTTTATATAACGATGGTTGTTCATGAAGCAAGAGCAATGCAGGTTTGGATTTTAGTAATTTTCCTTACTACCTTTTTGACAACGTCATTAATTGCTGTTATTAAAGATATTCCCCAAGAAGAATTTGATCACGCAAAAATGCTAAAATGTACCCGTTGGGAAGTTCTCCTGCAGGTTATTATTTTGGGAAGAATAGATTATGTAATTGATGTAATCAGACAAAATCTTGCCATAACCTGGATGATGCTTGTTACGGTAGAATCTATCGTGGTCGCTTCCGGCGGATTAGGTTTTTTAATAAAAAACTCTGATAAGTTCATGAACACCGGAAGGATTATTGCACTTCAAATCATCATTTTATTAATAGGTCTTGGCTTAGATGCAGGAATAAATTATTTAAGAAAAGCACTATTTAGATATTCAAAAATATAATCATGACACACGAATATAAAGAGACGCTTTTGTATGTAGAAAACCTTAGCGTTGGTTACGATGATACTATTATTATAAAAGATATAAATCTTGTAGAAAAGGATGTAATCAGACAAGGAGTTGATTGTACAGGACAAGTTATAGCTTTTGTTGGAAGATCAGGAAGAGGAAAATCAACTTTTTTTAAAGCATTGACCGGACTAATTCCAATGAATTCCGGAAAGATATTAATCAGGGATTTTGAAAACAAAGAACCAAACGCAGCAAAATCAGTGTGCGAAGGCGACATTGGTTTTGTAGATCAAAAATATACTTTATTCAGGCATAAAACTGTTACGCAGGCTTTGAAATTTTCGTTAAGAAAAACGAAGCTTTCGAATACTGAAAAAGATGAAAAAATAAAGTTATATCTAAAAGAATGGGGATTAGAAAATTGCAAAGACAAATATCCTAACGAACTTTCAGGAGGACAAAGACAAAGAACAGCGATTATAGAACAATTGTTTTCATCGGATCAGTTTATTGTTTTAGACGAACCTTTTTCAGGATTAGATGTTGGAAATATTGAAGAAGTAAAAAAATCATTTGAGTTATTAGGAAAATCATCGGAGTTTAATACCGTTATTTTTTCTACACATGATATCGAATTAGCGATAGAATTAGCACAGACTATTTACGTTATTGGGCATCCAACCATTAATGGAAAAAAAGAAAACTATGGAACCATTGTAGCAAAATACGATCTAAGAGACATGGGACTTTCGTGGAAAGAATATTGTGATGATCACTTAAAATTATCAAAAGAAATTATTCATCAAATGATGATTTCTTAAATTAGAATATGTCAAAGAAGAACAATCCGATATCGATTATTGAAGACTCATTTTTGTCTCTAAAAAAATATTTAGAAACAAATATATCTAGTAATGAAGCCGTTTTTACGGCTTCATTTATTATGGAGCTGCAAAAAGAAACAAAGCAGATTCTTGAAATTTGCAATGCATTAAATCAGGATCCAGATTTTATTCAGAAGATAAATGAAGCTGTAAATCCAGTTTTTTCGAAAGGATTATTGTTGAAAGCAGAACATTTTTTTCTTTCGGACATTATTGATCTTTACGAAAAAGAACCCGGCGCGAAAAATGAAAAGCAGGAATTTGTTCTGGCCTATTATTACGATGCTTTACGAAACAAACATTTTGCAGATGAAAACTCTATAGCCGAATTGAATCAGTTGGTTTTTACGGAGAATTTTAAAAATCTTCTCATAAAAATAAAAAAAGAGAATAAGATTATAACTTCAAACGCACAGCAAAATCAATATTTGCTGCCAGAAGTTTTATCCGAAAAAAAGAATAATAAATTAGAAGAGATTCTAATCGAATATCAAAATTTCATTCATTTTACATTTGGTAAAAAATTTGAAAACACAACGGCTTTCAGTAACTATTTGGGTTTAAATCTAAACAAATCAAAAACAGATAAAAAAGAAATAAACAATTTACCGGAAGAAGATACGCTCGAAAAAGTGCTGAAAGAACTAAATGAATTAGTTGGTTTAGCAGAAGTAAAAAAAGATGTTTCTGAACTGATTAACTTATTAGAAATACAAAAAAAACGTTCGAAGCAGGGATTAAAAAATGTTGAGATTACTTTGCACACCGTTTTCCTTGGGCCTCCCGGAACCGGAAAAACTTCAGTAGCCAGACTTTTAAGCAGGATTTTTAAACATTTAGGATTTTTATCAAAAGGTCAAATGTTCGAAACAGACAGAGAAGGTTTAGTCGCAGGTTATGTAGGGCAAACGGCAACAAAAGTTGATAATGCAGTAGAAGCAAGTCTTGGCGGAGTTTTATTTGTTGATGAAGCATATGCATTAACTCAAAATGCATTTGGAAACGATTATGGCGCCGAAGCTGTAAATACGTTACTGAAAAGAATGGAAGATCATCGCGAAGATTTGGCTGTTGTAGTTGCCGGATATACTGAACCAATGAAGTTTTTTATCGAATCGAATCCCGGATTACGTTCTCGTTTTAATAGATATTTCCATTTTGATCATTTTTCTCCGGCAGAATTACTTCAAATTTTTCAATCATTCTGTACAAAATCTGATTTTATTCTTACCGATGATGCCAAAGAAAAGCTAACAGACACTTTCGAATTGCTTTACAAAAGTAAAAATGAAAGTTTTGGAAATGCCCGAGTTGTTAGAAATTTATTTGAAAAATGCGTGCAGAATCAGGCAAACAGAATTGTGAAAATAAAAAAAATTACCAATAAAGTTTTAAAAACATTTACTGAAGAAGACATTCCGGAACCAAAAGAAACCGAACAAAATGTTAACTTAGAAATGAAAAATAAAGAGATATAAAAACAAAAAGAGCCGACATCCCCAATTGTCGGCCCTTTTATAGATATATATAGTAGTAGAATTTTTTATTAAACTTATAAAATGGTGATTCCCGGTTTATTCAAAATCGAGAATCAGTACCATTTTATAAAATTAGACACAGATTTTATCACTCTGTAGTGCTTTGTCTTTCATGGGAACAAACTAGCTTTATTAATCCCAATGCTCTGTTTTTTTGAGGGTCACATTTCAGCAGAATTACTCCCTTTTGCTTTGTCTTTTATGGGAACAAACTAGCTTTATTAGTCCCAATGCTCTGTTTTTTTGAGGGTTACATTTCAGCAGAATCAGTCCCTTTGCTTTGTCTTTTGTGGGAACAAACTAGCTTTATTAGTCCCAATGCTTTGCTTTTTTAAGGGTTGTATTTTAGCTTTTCTCATTCCCTGTGATACAAAGTTAAGACAGAAGTACTTCGAATAATTTATACAATTTTTAAAGTTTATTATAGATTTCACATATTGCCTGGTTGGTATTATATAAGACAATGAAAAAATTGAGTATTTTTGAAATCTATTTTAATTACAATGAAACTACAAGTACAAGAGCTTACTACTATAGAAGCAATGCTGGCTCAGATTGAAACCATGCGATTTCTTTATCCAAATTTATCCATTGAAAAATATGAGGCTTATCTTTCTGAAATGGTTCCTCATAATTATATTCAGATTGGAGTTTTTGAAAATGACGTTTGTTTAGGAATAACAGGTTGTTGGTCAGCAACAAAATTATGGACAGGCAAATATCTTGAAATTGATAATTTTGTAGTAAACCCGGAACAGCGTTCTAAAGGAATTGGAAAATTGCTTACAGATTATATCGAACAAAAAGCGTTGGATCTTGATTGCAGCAGTATTGTTTTGGATGCTTTTACCGGAAATTTTGCTGCCCACCGTTTTTATTACAATCAGGGTTACGGACCAAAAGGTTTTCATTTTGTCAAAATTCTGGACGAAAAAAAACTAACACACTAAAAATATCGTCTTTGTTTTTTTATTGAATCAACAAAATCAATATTAAACGAAAGAAATGGTTATTTTTGTTTTACAAACTTTATTACATACATATTTTGGGATTATATAAGAATCTATTCAAACAAACTGCTATTTACGGACTTGCAACGGTTTTACCGCGCATGCTAAGTTTTTTATTGGTCAGATTATATACAGGTATTTTACCAACGGCTGAATATGGAGAAGTTTCGATTGTTTTGTCCTGGATGGTTTTCTTTAACGTAGTGCTTTCTTACGGAATGGAAACAGCATTTTTTAGGTTTTATAGTGCCGAAGAAGATAAGAAAAACGTAATAGCAACTTCTACAATTTCGATATTTTGGTCATCCATTATTTTCTTGTTTGTTGCTTTAATTTTCAGAAACACATTAGCAAGTCTGGCAGAAGTTGACGTACAATATGTTACATATACAGTTTGGATTTTAGTTTTGGACGCTTTGGTTTTAATACCGTTTTCAAAATTAAGAGCGAACCAAAGACCAATGGTTTATGCAGCAATTAAAATAGGAAATGTAGTTATCAATTTATTATTGAATATATTTTTCTTAATGTATTTGCCTAAACTTGCGGCTTCAAATCCTAATTCGGTTTGGGATAATTTATATGTAGAGAATTTTCAAATAGCATATATTTTCATTGCAAATCTTCTGGCAAGTTTAGCCACGTTTGTTGTGCTTTCGCCGAATTATCTTTCACTGGGAAGAAAATTTGATCCCGTACTTTGGAAAAAAATGATGAAATACGGTTTGCCAATTTTGGTTGCCGGATTAGCATTTGCGGTTAACGAACATTTCGATAAAATTCTTTTAGGATATTTATTACCTGAAAACCTGGCCAAGTCAGAAGTTGGAGCTTATTCTGCTTGTTACAAATTAGGATTGTTTATGGTTCTGTTTGCAACAGCTTTTAGGTTAGGAATTGAACCTTTCTTTTTTAGCCATGCCAAAAACGAAAATGCACCCCAAACATATGCTGTAATCACAAAATATTTTGTTATTCTGGGTTCCTTAATTTTATTAGGGGTAATTGTTTTTGCCGATGTTTTAAAAATATTACTTCTTAATGACAAATCATATTGGGAAGCGATGAAAGTAGTGCCGTTAATTATTTTGGCGAACTTCTTTTTAGGAATTTACAACAACTTATCGGTTTGGTATAAATTGACAGATAAAACAAAAATTGGTGCTTATATCTCCATTGTCGGAGCAATTGTAACCTTGGTTTTAAACTATTTTTTAATTCCAAAATACAGTTATTACGGTTCTGCAATCGCCACTATTTCTGCTTACGGAAGCATGATGTTGATTTCTTATGTTTTAGGAAATAAATATTATCCGATACCTTATGATATGAATAAAATTGGCGCCTATTTAGGAATTTCAATAGTATTTTCGGCAATTTCTTTTTATGGATTTAGAGAAAATTATTTCGTTGGAATTCCGTTATTTTTAGCGTTCATCTATTTTGTTTATCATAACGAAAAAGAAACAATCAAAGGAATTATGAATAGAAAGTAATATTGAGTTTTTAGAAAATTCAATTTCTCTTTTTAAGATTTTAAATAAAAAAATGAAAATACAAATTATCAACAAATCACAACACGCTTTACCAAACTACGAAACAATTGCTTCGGCAGGAATGGATTTACGTGCTAATTTAACCGAAGCTATAACTTTAAAACCATTAGAAAGAACCATCGTAAAAACGGGACTTTTTATTGAATTGCCAATTGGTTATGAAGCACAGGTTAGGCCAAGAAGTGGTTTGGCAGCAAAAAAAGGAGTAACTGTTTTAAATTCTCCAGGAACTGTTGATGCAGATTACCGAGGTGAAATAGGTGTAATTTTAGTAAATTTATCTAACGAAGTTTTTGTAATTGAAAACGGAGAAAGAATTGCACAATTAATTATTGCCAAACATGAAAGAGCTGAATGGATTGAAGTTGAAGAACTTTCTGAAACATCAAGAGGCGAAGGCGGTTTTGGAAGCACAGGTGTAAAATAGTTATGAGTTTTGAGTGATCAGTTTTTTAAACTTTGTGATCTCGAAATAAAATGAAAATAACTTTGTAATCTCTGTGAATCCCGATAGCTATCGGAATTGCGAACTTTGCGGTAAAAATAAGAACCAACTCAAGAAGATTTAAAAAATCTTCCCATAAAAAATAAATACAAAATGAAAATAATTGTTCCAATGGCAGGTCGGGGATCAAGACTAAGGCCACATACTTTAACAGTTCCTAAACCATTAATTCCGGTTGCAGGAAAATCTATTGTACATCGTTTAGTTGAAGATATTGCCAAAATATTAAAAGAACCTATCGAAGAAGTTGCTTTTATATTGGGAGATCCTGCTTTTTTTGGAGATGATCTTGTAGAAAGTTTAGAAGAATTGGCCGGAAGTTTAGGTGCCAAAGCTTCAATTTATCGTCAGGATTTACCATTAGGAACAGGTCACGCGATTATGTGTGCCAAAGATTCGTTATCAGGTCCGGCTGTAATTGCTTATGCAGATACATTAATCAGAGCTGATTTTGAATTAGATCCGGCTGCCGATGCTGTAATTTGGGTAAAACAAGTTGAACAACCGGAAGCTTTTGGCGTTGTAAAATTAAACGGAAATAACGAAATTATAGAATTGGTAGAAAAGCCAAAAGAATTTGTAAGTGATTTAGCCGTTATCGGAATCTATTATTTTAAAGAAGTTGGCGTTCTAAAAAATGAACTTCAGCATGTTTTGGATAATAATATCCAAAACGGTGGAGAATATCAAATCAACGACGGAATCAAAGCGATGATGGCGAACGGAAAAGTGTTTAAAACCGGAAGTGTTGACGAATGGATGGATTGCGGAAATAAAGATGTTACGGTTGAAACCAATTCGAGAATGTTAGGATTCCTGCATAATGACGGCGAACATTTAGTTGATTATGATGTGAAATTAGAAAACGCAACAATTATTCCACCTTGTTATATTGGAGAAAATGTAGTGTTGAAAAACACAACCGTTGGTCCAAATGTTTCAATAGGAAAAGGGTGTCATGTTACGGACAGTATCGTTAAGAATAGCTTAATTCAGACTTATTCTCAAATAAAAAATGCTAACTTAGACAATGCAATGATCGGAAACCATGTAAGTTTTGATGGTAAATTCACCAGTATCAGTATAGGAGATTATTCGGTTTTAGAATAACTAACATTAAAAATAATGATAAAAAAAAGAGTTTTAATACTATTATTTTTTGCTTTTCTAGGCAATTCATCTTCAATTATGGCTCAGGTTGAACCAGAAGATATTGCTATGGCAACAGATGAATACCAAGACTCTTTTTATGAATCATTAAAACAAAAAGGAATCGAAAATTACGATAAAGCCATCGTATCATTAGAAAAATGCATCAAGCTAAAACCTAATGATGCCGTAGCTTATTTTGAATTAGGAAAAAATTATCTGTCCTTAAAACAATATAGCAATGCTCAGGATTCATTTGAAAAAGCAACGCAGTTAGATCCCAAAAACAAATGGTATTGGTTAGGGATTTATGACGTAAGTTATGAAACCAAAAATTATCCTTTGGCAATCGAAACGATTCAGAAAATTATTCCGTTTGACGAAGAATATAAAGACGATTTGATTTCGTTATATATGATTACCAATCAATATGACAAAGCGCTTGTGACGATTAATGAAATGAATGATAAATTCGGAAAATCAGAAGATCGCGAAAGATACAAAACGCAAATTTTATCCCAGGGAAAATATCAATCAACAGAAATTAGCAGTTTGACTGATGCAATCAAAAAGAATCCGAAAGAAGAATCGAATTATGTAAACCTGATTTTTTTATATTCAAAAGCAGAAGATACAGATAAAGCACTGGATGTTGCCAAACAATTAGCAAAGGAAATTCCAGCTTCTGAATGGGGACAAGTAAGTTTATTTAAAGTTTATCTAGACGGAAATCAAGCTGATAAAGCCATTAAATCGATGAACGTGATTTTGTCAAGTTCAAAAATAGATTCAAAAATAAAACATCGTACGTTAAATGAATTTTTGATTTACGTAAATAAAAATCCGCAATACGCACCGGATTTAGAAAAAGCAATTGCTTATTTTGACAACGACAAAGATGTTGATGTTGCCAAAGAAATAGGAAAATTTTATCATAGTAAAGGTCAGTTTGATAATGCAATTAAGTATTATGAAAAAGATTTGAAATCAAATTCAGATACGGATCGTGAAACCAATTTGCTTTTGCTTGAAGCATATACACAGGCAAAACAATTTGAACCCATGACAAAACGAGCGATGAATATGATTGAAGTATATCCGAGTCAGCCTCAATTTTATTATTATGCAGGTTTAGGAAACAATCAGCTGAAACAATTTAAAAACGCAAAAACCGTTTTAGAAATGGGACTCGATTATGTTGTTGATGATACTGCCCTTGAGGCAAATTTTAATATTCAACTTGGAGAGGCTTATAATGGTTTAGGAGATGCAAAGAAAAAAGAGGAATACTTTTTGAAGGCAAATGATTTATTGAAAAAAAAGAAATAAAGAGGAGAAATTGAGATGAAAAAATATATAGCAATAATGTTGGTAGCAGCGTTTGCGGTTTCTTGTAAATCTAAAGCTGTTGCGGTACAAAGTACTACTAACAATACGGAAGTTGTCGCTAAAAAAGACAACAAAGCGGTAGAGAAACATTACGATAACAAACAAAATTTTTCGACTGTATATATAAAAGCCAGCGCTAAATATGTTGATGAAAAACAAAGTCAGAATGTGACCGCCGAAATTAGAATCGAAAAAGACAAACAGATTTTGGTTAGCGTTCGTTTTTTAGGAATCACAATGGCAAAAGCATTAATTACGCCAACAACGGTCAGTTATTACGAAAAAATAAACAGTACGTATTACGAAGGCGATTTTACGAGTTTAAGCAAATGGTTAGGAACTGAATTAGATTACAGTAAAGTTCAGAACTTATTGGTTGGAGAAGCTTTAGACGATTTAAGAAAAGGAAAATATACGCAATCAATTGTAGAAAATCTTTTTCGTTTAGATGATGAAACAGATCCTAAATTGAAAAAATCGTTCTATTTGGATCCTGAAAAATATTTGCTTCAAAAAGAAGAAATTTCAAAAGCTTCAGAAAACATACACTTGCAAGTCAACTATTCTGACAATAAGGTTTTTGATCAGGGAACATTTCCAACAACAATCGAAATCAATGCAATTCAGCCAAAAGGGAAAACCAATATTAATTTGAATTACAACAACATTTCATTTAACGAAGAACTTTCTTTTCCATATAGTGTGCCAAGCGGTTACAAGAAAGTTTTAATTAAGTAAATTTGCAAAAAGAAAATAAAAACATGCCAAAATTTCTCCTAAGCCTAATTTTTATATGCGCCACTACATTTATGTGGGCACAAGATTCGCAACAAGAAAAACTTGAACAGCGAAAAGCGCAAATTTTACAGGAAATAAAAGACAACGAAAAAATGTTGCAATCTGTAAAGAAAAAAGAAAAATCAGCGGTAAATGTCTTTTTGATTCAGGCGAATAAAATTAAACTGAAAGAAAAACTGATTAATACTACTTCAAAACAAGAGAAACTTTTAAGTAATGATATGTATATTAATCAAATGAAGGTTAATAAACTAAAAAGAGAACTGGCGGTTTTAAAAGAAGATTATTCTAAAATGATCCTTAAATCATATAAAAGCCGTTCTGAGCAAAGTCGCGCGATGTTTATTTTGTCTTCAGAAAGTTTTTTGCAAGCCTATAAAAGAGCACAATATTTAAAGCAATATACCAATTTTAGAAAAAATCAAGGTTTAGAAATCCAATCTAAAACAGCAGAATTAGTTGATTATAATGCCAGATTAAATGGGCAAAGACAAGTTAAGAAAAAAATTATTGCTGAAAATGAAAAAGAAAAACAAACATTAGAAGTTGAGAAAAAAGAACAGCAAAAACTAGTTAATGAAATTAAGAGAGACAAAGGAAAAATTTTAACGGATATAAAAGCAAAACAAAGCGAATCTAAAAGAATCGACAGACAAATCGATCGTTTGATTCGTGAAGCAATTGCCGAAGCAAATAGAAAAGCTGCCCTTGAAAGAGCAAAAGAGAATAATTCAAGCACAGCCGCCGCCGCAAAAGCTCCGGTTTCATCATCAAAAATTGAATTAACGCCAGAGAATAAAATTTTAGCAGCAGACTTTAAAGCGAATAGAGGAAGATTGCCATGGCCGGTTGAAAAAGGATTTATTTCGCAAGGTTTTGGAGATCAGCCACACCCGTTATACAATTCTGTAACCATTCATAATAACGGAGTTGAGATTACAACCGAAGCAGGATCAAGCGCCAGAGCTGTTTTTGCAGGCGAAGTTACAAGTGTAATTGTTTTATCGCCGGTAAATAAAATGGTGATTATTCAGCACGGAGATTACTTCTCTGTATATCAAAACTTAAGTACCGTAAGTGTAGATAAGGGCGATAAAGTTTCTATTAAACAAAGTATTGGTAAAATCAGAACGAGTTCAGAAACAGGAAAAACAACAATGAAATTTTGTATTTCGCAAAACTCAACATATGCCGATCCTAGAGGTTGGCTACAAAACAAATAACAAAAAAGGGAGCTTAAATGGCTCCCTTTTTTTTATGGTTAAATTTTTATTTAATCGTATTGTTCTAAAAAGTATTTCACAACATCAGTAGTGGTAACAATTCCTTTAAGTTCGCCATTATCTACAACCGGCAAAGCATGAAATTCTTCTTTCACAAAAATTTCTGCTAAATCTCTTATAATAGAATCAGATGAAACTGTTTTTGGTTTTGAAGTCATAACCTGAGAAATACTAAGCATGTCCAGAATCGCTTCATCGGCTCCTTCCTGACCTTCAAACAAAGCTCCAAAAGTCAATCGGTTTATATCAGAACGGCTTATAATACCAATTACTTCTTTACCTCTAACAATTGGAATATGTCGAATTGTATGTTGTTTTAACATCTCTACTACTTTTCTTAAATCGTCGTTTTCGTTTGCAGTTATGACGCTTTTGGTCATAATGTGGCTGATTGGTTCTCTCTTTTTCATAATAAATGGGTTGTTATATTTCTATCAAATATGTAGCATATTTCGGATAAATAATATGACTTTTATCATCATTTAAACGAGAAAGAGAATAAATGTATTGACGTAAATTTTAATTAAAAAGCATCAAAATTTGAAGAAAAACAGATTAGAACCCAAAAATCCTTTTATTGTTCATTTGAAATTGCATCGATTGAAATTTAAAAATAGTATTTTTGCACTATGGAAACAAATAGACAGAAAAAAATAGGCGGTGTCATCCAAAAAGATTTGGTTGATATTTTGCAAGGTGAAGTGCGAAAAAACGGAATTAGTAATTTAGTAATTTCGGTATCCAAAGTTAGTGTTACTTCAGATTTATCTGTGGCAACAGTATATTTAAGTATTTTTCCTCAGGATAAAGCCAAAGAAACTTTAGAAGGTATAAAATCTAATTCGACTTTAATTAAGCATGATTTATCGCAACGCGTTCGTTTGCAATTGCGCCGTGTACCAAACCTGGTATTCTTTATTGATGACTCTCTTGATTATATCGAAAAAATTGATAACGCCTTATCAAACAGAGAAAACCCAATCGAAAATCGTGATCTTTTAGAAAAAAGAAGAAAATCATAAATTGAATTTCCCCCTTTACATAGCCAAACGTTATATTTTTAGCAGAAGTAAAAACAATGCTATCAATATCATCAATCGCATTGCCAGCATGGGAATTATTGTTGGTACAATGGCTTTGTTTGTGGTTTTATCTGTTTTTAGCGGACTGAAGGTTTTCAGTCTTTCATTTACAAATGAGATCGATCCCGATTTAAAAATTACAAGTACACTGGGGAAATCATTTTTGCTGACATCAGATCAGGAAAGTCAGCTTAAAAAAATAGATGGCGTTGTTTCTTATACCAAAATTATAGAAGAACGTGTTTTGTTTTTGTTTAAAGACAAACAGCAAGTAACTTATTTAAAAGGTGTTGATCGTAATTATCCTGTTGTTAACGACATAAAAAAGAAACTCTTTAACGGAGAATGGCTTAAACCCGATACCTATCAGGTTGTTATTGGTTACGGAATTTCGCGTGATTTTTCTTTAGGAATATTAGATTTCGAAAATCCGTTGCAGATATTTGCACCCAAACCAGGAAAAGGAGCTTTTGAAAATCCGGAAGAAGCTTTTAATAAAACAGATGTTTTACCTGTTGGAATTTATTCGATTAGCGAAGATTTAGATTCGAAATATGTGTTTGCCGATCTTGGTTTAGCTCAGGAATTATTGATGTATAAACCCAATCAAATTTCCGGAATCGAATTTAATCTGAAAGAAAACGCAGATGAAAATGCTATAACAGCCCAACTCAAAACAATCTTCAATAATAAGATTACAACAAAAAACAGGGCACAGTTAAACGAGTCATTGTATAAGATGTTAAATACTGAAAATATCGTTGTTTACCTGATTTTTACCTTAGTAATTATTGTAGCACTTTTTAATTTAATTGGCGCTTTGATTATGATGATTCTGGATAAAAAAGGAAACCTGAAAACTCTTTTTAATCTTGGTACAGAAATCAGTCATTTGCGAAAAATATTTCTGCTTCAGGGAACTTTGTTAAGTGTTTTTGGCGGTATAATTGGTCTTGTTCTGGGTATAATTTTAGTATTATTACAACAACAATACGAACTGATTATGATTACGCCAACTCTGGCTTATCCAGTTGTTTTTACACTCGAAAATGTAGGTATTGTAATGGCAACAATTGTTTCACTTGGTTTTGTGGCTTCTTTAATTGCCAGCAGCCGGGTAAGTAAAAAGTTGTTGGATTAGTATTTTTTCGTAAAAAATATTACTTATATTTACCGTCTTAAAAATCTACAGTTTATGATTGTTTCTGCCTAATCCTATTTTTATTTTTTGAATAATTAGGATACTTTACGTTTATTTTTCTTGAGTTCAGATTATTGAATCTGGGCTAATCTTATCATTTATCCTAACACATCATGACAGAAACTACTATACAGAAAAGTTTATTTTCTAAAATTTTTACCACTTTAAAACAAGCCATAAAAGGCGACGAAACTTTTGATTATACTGCAGGAAGCATCAAAAAAGCTGTAATTCTATTAGCCATTCCGATGGTTTTAGAAATGATGATGGAATCGGTTTTTGCGTTAGTCGATTTATATTTCGTTGGACATTTAGAGCACAGCAGTTTTGCAATTCAAACCGTTGGATTGACTGAATCTGTATTAACAATTATATATTCATTAGCGATTGGGATGAGCATGGCGGCGACAGCAGTTGTGGCCAGACGTATTGGCGAAAAAGATCCGGTTGCTGCTGCAAAAGCAGGAATGCAGGCCATTATTGTTGCATTTGTTGTCAACAGTATTATGAGCGTTTTTGGAGTTATTTATGCCAAAGATATTCTGCTTCTTATGGGCGCATCTGTAGAAGCTGCCGAACACGGTTACCATTTTACTCAAATTATGATTGGATCAAGTTTGTGTATCATGCTTTTATTTTTAATCAACGGAATTTTTCGTGGCGCAGGAAATGCTGCAATTGCCATGAAAAGTCTTTGGTTAGCCAATATTTGTAATATTATTTTATGTCCGATTTTAATTAATGGTCTTGGTCCAATTCCAGCCTTCGGATTAATTGGTGCAGCTTTGGCAACAAGTTTAGGAAGAAGTATTGGAGTATTATATCAAGTATATCATTTGTTCTCCGGAAATGGAGTTTTAAAAATTAAAATTTCTTATTTTATTCCAGATTTCAAACAAATAAAAGCCTTGGTGAAAATTGCAGCTCCGGGAATTTTGCAGTTTGTAATTGCATCTTGCAGTTGGATTTTTCTGGCGCAATTAGTGGCGACAACAGGGGGAGATCATGGTTCAGCAGGATATCAGACTGCATTGCGAATAATGATGTTTTTTATACTTCCGGCTTGGGGATTAAGTAATGCGGCGGCAACTTTGGTTGGACAAAATTTAGGAGCCAAGCAAATCGATCGCGCCGAAAAATCAGTTTATACCACTGCAAGATACAACGTCATTTTTATGGCAACCATAATGATAATTACCTTGTGTTTTGGCAAATATATTATTTCGTTTTTTACCAATGATGAAATGGTAAAAACCGTTGCAGTCGAAGCATTGCAAATCATGAGCGTCGGATTTATTTTCTACGGAATCGGAATGGTTTTGATCAATACTTTTAATGGAGCAGGCGATACCTGGACACCAACCGGAATTAATTTCTTCGGATTTTGGTTATTCCAAATTCCGCTGGCGTATGTATTAGCCAAACATTTTAACATGGGACCAACAGGGGTTTTTATTGCAATTCCGGTTGCAGAAACTGCGATAACATTGGCCGGGATTTTCTTTTATAAAAGAGGAAAATGGAAACGTATTCAGGTATAGATTATGGTTTTATGCAATATTTCTTAAATATAATCGTTGGTAAAAGATAACCATAAATCAAATTATAGATGAAAACAAAGATTAGAATTTCGTTAGTTTTGATTACCGCACTATTTGGACTTTTTGCTTTTAAACCTTTAGATAAAAAAATTATTGTAATTGACGCTGGTCATGGCGGTGATGATTTTGGTGCAACGTTGAATGGTCTGCAGGAAAAAATAATTGTACAGACGATTGCTGAAAAAATTAAAAGTCAGAATAAAAATGAAAATCTTGAAATTGTTTTACTTCGTGAAGGAGATCACCAAATGGAATTAAACAAAAGAGTTTCAATTATCAATAATCTTAATCCGAGTTTAGTAATTTCGTTACACATTAACTCTTCAGAAAATTTTAGCAAAAATGGAGTAGAGGCTTATGTTTCTGCAAACCCAAAATTTTATGACCAATCAAAAGCAAATGCTGAAATTGTAGTAGACAAAGTTGCTGGGAATTATTTTTCGAAAGGAGAAGTTGAAAAAGCTTCTTTCTATATTTTGAAAAATTCGAACTGTCCGGCAATGACTTTAGAAATCGGGTACTTGTCTAATATAAACGACAGAACTTATATTATCAGCGAAAAAGGACAAAATAAAATTGCGGATAAAATACTCGAAGCAGTAAAGTAAAAATGTTTATCAAATAAAAAGGCCTTCAAATTTGAAGGTCTTTTTTATTGTAAGAAATTTACGTTATTTTTACTCTGAAAATTTAATGTTTCTTATGATTAAAATTAATTTAGAAAATACTTTTGAAGCTATATATGTAAGTTCCAATTTCGATCAATATATTTTTGAATCTCAATTAAAGAATAATAAAATAATTCAGTTAAAAGTTAAATTCACAAACATTGCGGATTCTTTATTACCAAATGTTTACAATCTGGCCTTTGGTCCATTTGATACAACTGGAAAAATCGATGATTCTATAAATCTTAAACATAAAGATAGTAATAAGGTTTTTTCAACAATTATCTTGTTTTCGATAATCTTTTTAAAAGACCATCCTCATGCAACAATTGGTATAGATGGTTCAGATGATTTACGAGCCAATTTATATCATCGAATGTTTAGATATAATTATAAAGATTTACAAGATTTTATAGTTATTATTGGAGTAGACTGGTATGTGAGATTATTAAGAAATGGAACAATTGAATTAGATATTGATGGGTCGGCTTTTTTTAAACCAAAACCAGAACCATTTAATTTTCAAAGAAAAACCAATGATCTTTACAGATATTATATGTTTAATTTAAATCATAATTTTTAAATTTGTTGTATGAAAGATTCTATTCAAAATAAGATTAATAAAATTCGAGAAATTGCGCTAGTTTCAGGTACGAAAAAAGATAGATTAGAGAATAATACCATAGAATCAAATAGCAATGATAATTTATCTAAATCCATTAGAAATGCTAAAGAAGCTGAGTTATTCTTTTCCGAGTTAAAGTCAGCAATTGATCTTGCCAAAAGAAATTCAACCAAAAATGTTTTAGAATAAAATGATATTTCTTTAACTTAAATGTACAAAAAAGACCTTCAAATTTGAAGGTTTTTTTTTTAATGCTATTTGTAAAAGTCTCAGATTTTCAAAGGATAAATGATTTAATAATTTTTTGTACCTTTGAGCGTACAATAAAATGTACGTAAATTTAATAATATGAAAGCAGTAACAATATCTACATTAAGAAAAAATATCAAAAATTATTTTGATGAAGTTTCAGAATCATCTGAAATAATTGTTGTTCCAAGAAATACAGAAGAAGATGCAGTTGTAATAATCTCTATGAAAGAATACAATTCTATATTAGAGACGCAACATTTATTATCAACTAAAGCAAATAGAAAAAGACTTGCTGATTCTATAGAACAGATGGAAAAGGGAAATCTAACTACCTATAATTTAGATGAATAATAAGTATGGATATTTGTTTTACGAAAAATGGTTGGGAAGAATTTGAATATTGGATCGAAAACGACACAGATACTGCTATAAAAATTAAGGAATTAATAAAATCAATTCGAGATAATCCATTTAAAGGAATTGGAAAACCAGAACCTTTACGACATGATTTAAAAAGTTTTTGGTCTCGAAGAATTAACGGAGAACATCGGTTGGTTTATAAAGTTTCAGGAACTAAAGGAACTGATCAAAAATGTGTCATCTTGCAATGTAGATTTCATTATGATGATTATTAAGCAATACAAAAAAGACCTTCAATTTTGAAGGTCTTTTTTGTATTATAAACTTGACAAAGATTGCGTTATATAATTTTAAACAAACTCATATCCTGCATAAACCTGTTCAATTTCTTTCATAATAGCAAAAAGATTTTCAGGTTCATCGGTTGTAACTAGTTTTTGTTTATATTCTTTAAAAGAGTGAATTCCTTTAAAATAATTGGTATAATGACGACGCATTTCAACAATTCCCAAACGTTCGCCTTTCCATTCCATTGACCACATTAAGTGATTTCTGGCAGCTTCTACGCGATCAGCAACCGTTGGAGCAGGTAAGTGCTCACCGGTTTTAAAATAATGCTTGATTTCGTTAAAAATCCACGGATAACCAATTGCGGCACGACCAATCATGATACCGTCAATTCCGTATTCATTTTTATATTTTAATGCTTTTTCAGGGCTGTCGATATCGCCATTTCCAAAAATAGGCATTGTAATTCTCGGGTTATTTTTTACACGTGCAATATGCGACCAATCGGCGTGGCCTTTATACATTTGAGCACGGGTTCTGGCGTGAATCGTTAAAGCCTGAACGCCAATATCCTGAAGTCTTTCAGCAACTTCATCAATATTAATTGAGCTATCATCCCAACCCAAACGTGTTTTTACAGTAACCGGTAAATCAGTACTTCTGATAACCGCTTTTGTCAAACGAACCATCAAATCGACATCTTTCAAAACTCCGGCTCCGGCACCTTTACAAACTACTTTTTTTACCGGACATCCAAAATTAATATCAACTAAATCTGGTTTTACGGTAGAAACAATTTTAGACGAAAGTGCCATTGCTTCTTCATCACCACCAAAAATCTGAATCCCAACCGGACGCTCGTAATCAAAAATATCCAGTTTCATTCGACTTTTGATAGCATCACGAATTAATCCTTCTGAAGAAATAAATTCAGAATACATCATGTCAGCGCCATGCGTTTTGCATAATCTGCGAAACGGCGGATCGCTCACATCTTCCATGGGAGCAAGTAATAAAGGAAATTCGGGTAATTCTATGTTGCCAATCTTGACCATCTTCAATATTTTGTGCAAAATTACAACATTTAGTTCAATTTGTACCAAATTGAGGTTCAAAGGTTCAGAGTAACAAAGGTTCAAAGGTTTTTTATCAGACTAATAGAAAACCTTTGTTGCTTTTTACCTATATTAAGCTCTATAGTCAAAAAAACGAATTGGTTTTCGACTCATTGGGTTAAAAACTAAAGGATTCAAAGTTTCTTTTGAGGCGAATTCAATCTTTGGGGTAACTCTTAATTTGGCTCTGAAATGATCTTTTATTTCCTGCAGAAATTCAGGCGTTTGGTTTTTAACAGCGATTTTTATCAGAATTTCATCGGTACCTAAATCGTTGGTTGAAATCTCAATAATATGATTTTCGATATTATCAAAACCACTCAAAACATCATTCATGGCTGGCGGATAAAGTGTTGTTCCTTTATATTTAATCATTTGTTTTTTACGTCCAATTACGGGACCAACACGCAACGTATTTCTCCCGCAAGCGCAAGGTTCGTTATGAAGCTGAACAATATCTCCGGTTTTAAAACGCAACAAAGGCATGGCTTCAATACCCAAAGTTGTAAAAGTCAATTCGCCGGTTTCTCCATTTTTTACAGGAATATTATTTTCGTCCAGAACTTCAACGATAATTAATTCAGGATGATGATGACCGCCAATTCCGTGTTCACATTCTGTAAAAGCCGTGCTCATTTCTGTAGAAGCATAAGTTGAAAACAACTTAATATTCCATTTTTCAGTAATTTTTTGAGATAAAATATTCATCGAAAAATCCTGATTTCGCAAAGATTCTCCAATGCAAATGGCACCTTTTATACTTGAATTATTATAGTCGATTCCGTGTGCTTCGGCGTATTCAATTAACTTTAAAAGAAAAGATGGAACAGTAATTAAATAAGAAGGTTTGTATTTTAAAATAGAATCCCATTGCAATTCCGGAATTCCGGCGCCAACGCGTATAACGCCAACTTTAAGTTTTCGCAAACCAAGAAAATAAGCCAAACCGGCCATGAATTTTCGGTCAATTGTGGTCATCAATTGCACGACATCGCCTTCTGCAATTCCGGCGCAGGCAAACGAAATGGCTTCATTATACGCCAATCGATCGAGGTCAGAATCGGTTAAACCAAAAGTTACCGGATCGCCCAAAGTTCCTGAAGTGGAAGCATAATCGATAATTTTATGCTGCGGAACACATAAAAAATCATCGTTGTATTGTTGTAAATCCTCTTTTGTGGTTACAGGTAAATGCTGTAAATCTTCGAGTGTTTTAATCTTCGAAATATCAATATTTCGTCCGGCAAAAAGTCTTTTATAAAAAGGAGAATTATTGCTTATGTAGTGTAAAAGTTCAACTAATTTTTGCTCTTGAAAATTTTTAATTTCTTCTAAAGAATCTTTTTCTATTACTGGAATCATTTTAATTTTCTTTTGAGTTTTTTTAAATATTTTTCAATTGCTGTTTTGTCAGGAACTGTTGTAATTTCTTTGGTTAGTGCTTTTTCAAAATTATGCTGAGCGAGCTGATATTCTTTTTTTTGATAAAAGTACAACCCTGCTTTGTAATACACAACCCAATAATCAGGGTTTAAGGATTGATAATTTTGAATAAATTCGGGACTGATATTTTCTTTCTTTTGAAGATATAAATCTATTTTATCATCTTCAATTCTAAACTTTTGATAGTTCTGATACGCTATAGTTTCAATAAATGGATCTTTTGCAATATTCAATTTTTTCTGTTGAAAGGAAACTACAACATTTGATCTTTTTTCTTTAAAAACAGAATCCAGATTATAACAGACAAATTCACCCAATTGATAGGGATTTGCCGAAACCCAAACCAATTTTTCTTCCGGTTTAAAAATAACTCCGTGATGCGCCATTAATTGATTCAATGCTTTTTCGTTTCCATAACCAATTTTAGTATCGTGCAAACCTTCTTTATTTCGAAGAATATCAGAAGCTATTTTCGGGTTGATTTTTGGATTCTCCGTAAAAAGTTCCTGCATTCTTTCAAAGCGATATTCAGAATGGCTGTTGATAATTTGCATTTGATTTCGTTTTTCTCCTTTTAAATCATCGCTCTGAAAATGATTCGAACATATTAACTGATCACTATTTGGAACATCGTAAACGTCCATTTTTTTAGGCGAAACTTCTATCAAAACCGCTTTATTATCATGTGCGCTTCCAACCATAATAGATTCAGAAACAAAGACTTCTCTTTTTTTAGCAATAGCAATAGCTTCATCAATAGTTGCAGCGTGCTGCAAAATTTCGCGTGTCAAAATAGAAATTGGTGTTTTGGCAATCATCGGGATTTTTGATTTTGAGGCGTTAATAGTAACCGTTAAACCTTCCTGATTCATTCCGGAAACAGCGCCAATCATTCCGGGCCAGGTAACCATCATAAATTTATGGCCTTCTTTCGGGTTTATAAATGCCAGTATTTTATTTTCCGCGAAAGCGTCATTTACATAAAAATCAAAATTACGTCCGAGGATTAAATTTCCATCCTCAGATTTTTCTCCCCACGCCGCAAAAGAAGAACAGCCAACCAAAGCCAAATCCTGCAAAGCGTGGCCAATATCATGTGCGGCATGCAAATATAAACTACGCTGAAATTGCGGTGCAATGTTATCAAAGTCATGAGAAGTATATTGCGAAACGCCATAAATTTCCGTTTGATATTCATCCGGAACATTCGTATATAATTTTCGATTGTACCATTTTAGAAAGTAACGGAGCATTTTTTGCTCAAATTTAGAAGGAACGATATCCTTTATTTTCGAGAAAAAAATCTGTTCTTGTTTTTTTAAAAGTGAATCTGATAAAGCGCCGGTTGTTAAGCCAATTTCCAGCGGATCACCTTCAACGTATAATTCCCAAATACCTTGTTTATTTTTTAAAATCGAGTTTTTTCCAGAGATAAAAACGCTGTCAGATTGTTTTATTACAAGAGGTTTTGTGGCATTATAATTCGAAATATCCGGTATATGATGCATTGATTTTGATGTTCCGCAAGAAGCCAATAGCAACAAAAAACCAAGCGAAATAAAAAATAGAATCCGGCCTTTCATCTCTGTTTTATTTAGATATCTGATTGATTTTATTGACCAAATACTCCTTTCCAAGAATTTCTGAACAGGTTACTACAGCTCCAATCGTCACGCCTAAAACGCCGTGCATATTAATACTTTGTCCCGTTAAAAAAAGATTGTCTAACTTGGTTTTTGACGGAATTAAAGTTTTCATGGGATTGCTCGAATCCTTTACATAACCGTACATATTGCCATTATGTCCGCCAATATAATCGCGATATGAAAGCGGGGTAGAGGTATGAATCGACTGAATACAATCTTTTATTCCCGGAAATTTCAGTTCAATTTCTTCAAGAAATTTGGCTGTTTTTCTCGATTTGAATGCTTCATAACTTTCTCCGCGATCATTTTCTTCAACTGTTGTATTAAAAGTTTCAATCCAGGGTGCGACATCATCATATTTCATATAGGTAATACAAGTCATTCCTTCGGCCCAGATTTCTTGTTTTTTCGATGCATTCATAGAAGCCATAAAAGCTTTTGGCCATGAATTTTCGTCATAATCATGTGCATTCCAGACTTCGCTGCTTTTCTTAAAATGATAATGATTGTGATTGATGTATTTAAACGTTTGTGGCTTGAAAACAATGTATAAACTAAAGGCAGAAATGACGCCCTCAAGACTCTGGATACGACTAAAAAATGCTTTTCTGAAATGCTCTTCGCCAACCAGTTTCAACGTAGTTTTTGGATCTATATTCGAGATGAAATGCGTACCCGAAACCTGAGTTCCATCTTTCATTTCTACAGCTGTTACTTTGTTATTTTCGACATTAAAACGCATAACTTCTTTGTATTTATAAAATTCGCCGCCGTGTTTTTTAAGTTGTTTTAAAAGTTGTTTCGTAATCTGGCTTCCGCCATTTATACAGCGCCAGGAACTTTGAATATATGAGTTCACCGAAAGCGCATGAACGTAAAAAGGCGATTTATCAGGAATTCCGGCATACAAAAAATTAGAACCCGATAAAACAGCTTTCAGCTTTTCGTTTTTGGTAAAAGATTCGATTGTTTCTTTTGCGTTGAGCGCTAAAATTTCATTATCGTATTTTCCTTCCCAGTTCAAATTATAGAGCGGAAAAGAGTCACAAATTGTTTTTAATTTTTCGCAATAGTTTTCAATATTTGCTTTTTCATCAGGAAAGAAAACACCTAATTGATCGACAAAATTTTCGTAACCCTGCGCGTGCGGATATTCGTTTTCATCATCTTCAAAAGAGATAATATCAAAACCATTTTCATCTAGTTTTTTTAGATTTAAATGATCAATAATCCCTAAATATTTAAAATATTGGTAGAGATTCTGACCTTCGCCCAAACCTCCTATGTAGTGAATTCCGGTATCAAAAATGGTTTTATCGCGTACAAACGTCTGTAAATTTCCGCCGTATTGATTGTTTTTTTCGAGCACACAAACGCTGTAGCCTTCTTTCGCCAGGATAATCGACGACACTAAACCGCCCAAGCCGCTGCCTGTAATTACTACATCATAATGCTCTTTCATGCTAGTTTTTCTGTAATACAATTATTGAATTTTCCTCAAAAACAGAAGAAAAACCAAAGTTAATCAAAGTGTTTTTTAAACCCGAACTATCAACCAATATAACGCAGGAAGTAGTAGAAACGATTTTTTCGATATCATTAGTATAACTTTCATCAGAAATTAAAAAAACATCAAACTGATTTTCTAAAATCGATTCTGGATTTTCATGATAGCTAATTTTTCTCTTTGTAACAATATAATTAGTTTTAGCAACTTCGCGTTTTTCTTCGTCATTAGTATACGAATGTATTTTTCTTTGCGGTTCCTGTAGCGCTAATAAAACATCCAATTGTCCATAATCGTTTGAGAAATGTGCTATTTTGGCTTTCGCCGAAATGTGCTGGTTCAAAAGATGATAAGTGTCCAGATGAATTTTTAAATCTTTTTTTACACTATTTACGATTTCAATTTCTTTGTAATCATAACTGTGAATCAGCATTTTTTTGAAATATGCTGCGCCTTCTAATTCCTGACGGATTTTATGAAATTCAGCTTTAAAAAAAGTACTTATTTGTTTTGTTCTTTCTGCATAATTTTTTCCAAAAGAAAGATTTTCAGGCGTAATTCTTTCTAAAATAGAAACGGTAAGACTTCCGTCATGAATGACAAAATCACCTTTAGGAAGTGTTTCTGAAGCGCCGTGAATCAGAACAGGAACGATATCTAAATTAAATTCCTCGGCAAGATAAAAAGCACCTTTATGAAAACGTTTAATCTGATTACTTTCAGAACGTGTTCCTTCCGGAAAAACCATTAACGAATAGCCTTCGTTTACTTTTTGGCGCAAATGTTCAACACCTTCTTCCAATCCTTCAGAAACAGGATAAAAACCTGCTTTTCTAACCGTAGCGCCAAAAATAGGTGAATTGTAAACCCAATCATTTACTAAGAAAATAATTTTTGGACTCAACATTCCGATACTTAAAATATCTAAAAATGAAGAATGATTGGCAATAATTATCGCTGGTTTTTCGAAGGTTTCATTAAACTTATTAATGACTTTTTTATGTATAAACGGATTGGAATACAATACCGATTTCATGAATTTTGAAATACAATATCGGAATCCTTTCATTTTTGTTTTTCCATTTATGGGAAGAATCGGCATAATGATCAAACTGAAAATTGACATTAAAACGCCGCCAAGTCCGTAATAGAAAAAGGATAAAACGCCATGTAAAAAAGTTCGTAATTCAAAAGGAGCATTTCCGTTTTTTGGACGATTCGATAAAAATAATTTGAAAAGAATCGGATAGAAAATAAACGTAATAATTAAAGCTGCAAAAACCCCAATTAACGAAACTGATGAAATGGATCGCAACGCCGGATGCTGCGCAAAAATCATAGCACCAATTCCTAAAATGGTGGTGATAACTGCCAGAATAATTGAAGTTCTGTAAATTGCAATTTCATTTTTTCCGGTTGTATATTCTTTTTGAAGTGCGCTTGTCATGAAAATACTAAAATCGACACCATGACCAAAAATCAGCGTACAAACAATCATGCTGAAAATATTCATCTGAATGCCAAAAATGCCCATAATTCCTGCCGTAACAATTCCCGTTAAGGCAATCGGAATACAGCTTACAATAACCAATTCGACTCTTCTGAAAAAGAAAAATAAAATCAGGATTACGGCAACAAAAGAATAATTGACAAGCGAATTAAAATCGGTTTTCAAGGTACTGAAAAACGTTTCGTTCATTTGCTGACGGTCAATTGCAATCAGATTATTTTTGGCTGAAGCCGATTTTACAAAAGCATCACGTTGTTTTGGAGCCACTTTTACTAAAGTCGAAATCGTGAAAAAACCTTTCTTTTCGGTTACAAATTCTTTCAGTTGCAACGCCTGAATTTTTAAATAATCATTTGCAGAAATTGGTTTGAAATCAAAATCTAAATGATCAAAAAAGATCGAATACGTTGTTGGTTTAAAACCAAGTTTGGAACCTTCGGCAATTAATTCCGATTTTAAAAGCTGTTTTTTATTCGAATCCCAAAACGAATTCCATTTTTCAATTTTCTGTTTTTGTGCCGCCTGTGAAAGCATAATTCCGCCAACAGAACTGAAATTTAGAATTTTATCCTCCTGTTTTTCTTTCGATAAATCGGCAAAAAGTTTGCTGTTGTTTTGCAAAACTTCTTCCATACTATTTCCGTAAGAAGCAACATAAATGGTTTTTGATGTTAAACTCGTGCTTTCTTCCAGATCTTTTTCGGCTGCTTTAATTTCTTTCGGAACAAAATTTAATTGCGATAAATCGTTATTGAAACCAACATTATTATAGGTAAAGCAGCAAATAATGGTAATTAAAACGCAAAAACCAATTAAGAGTTTATTGTTATGAAATGAAAAATGGGCCAATTTATCAATGACATTTTTCTTATGATCAAAATTATTTTCTTTTGGTTTATACAAATGCGGAACGATCAAAAGAGAGAAAAATCCAGTTGCCATAACAATTACGGCAGCAAAAATTCCTAAGTCATTTAAAGCATCAGATTTTACAAAAAGCAAACATAAAAACGCAACGGCAGTTGTTGAACTACTCATAATTACGGGCATCGTAATATCTTTGTACAAGGTTTTTACGTCGCTGTTATGTTTGTAATGCGTTAAAATATGTATGGAATAATCGATTGTGATTCCGAGTAAAATAGAACCAATTCCGAGAGAAATGGCGGAGATTTGCTCTTTTACAAAATATAAAAAAGCAACGGCAAATAAAGCTCCGAAAACGGTTGGAAGAAATATAATAAGCGGAATTAATACTTTTCGGTAAAATAAAATCAGAATCAACATTAGCGTAATCATCGCAATTGTTGTTGTTAAAATAATGTCGCTTTTAATTTGATTGGCATTCGCAACGGCAATTAAAGCCGAACCAAAATAACGGATTGAAGTTTTGGTTTTAAATTTCTGATTTAGATTATCCTGAATCGATTTAAGTTTTTCGGCAAAAATCGTATTCTTTTCTGTTTCGCTCGATGGAAGATTTGAGGTAATAAAAAGCAATAATTTCTTTTTATCCTTTGTCATTACAAAACCATTGTCGAGCGTAAAATCGTCTCCAATATTAAGCTGCTGTAATTTTTTGAGCGCTATAAAAGAAATCCCAAGCGGATCCTGCAGAATAAAATCTTTGGTAATAAATCCCGAAGGCGAAATAATCGATTTGTAATTTCCCTGAACGGTTGCGGCAATACTGTCTTTTTGAAGTTTATTCTGAATCGCCGTGTAATCTTTATTCTCCAGAAAAAGCGGAAGATTATTGTAAACAAAATCTATGGTTTCCTGAATGTTTTCTTCATCAACTTTGCCCTGAATTCCAGTTATATATGGTTTGCAGGATTTGGCAACGCTATCAGAAAATATAGTTGCCATTTCTTTTAAATCTTCGTCGGTTCCGTTTTTTTCAAGTTTAAAAATTACGGTTATTTTATCGGCAAAATTAAGTTGTTTTAAAACTTTTGCCGTAACATCAGATTTATCGTTTGTTGGAATAAGTTTGGTAATGTCTTCTTCAAATTTAATTTTTGAAGCAAAAAATCCAAACACTAAAAGCATCAGAATTGCCAAAGCAACCGACAGCGATTTTCTTCGGTTTACAAATAGATGAATGGCGTAGAAATAGTGATGCATAATTGTTTATTATTATTTTTTTCGCCAAAGATTAAAGGATTTAAAACCTTTGTCAGTTCGCCACGAATTTCACAAATTTTCGTGAATTAATTTGTGCTAATTTGTGAAATTCGTAGCGAAAAAAATTTGTACAAATCATTTTATCCCGATAGCTATCGGGGAGTGGCAAAACATTTAATTATTGTAATTTTTTCTTAGAACTAAAAGCCGTTAAAAGTAAATAACTTAAAAGACCAACTGAGAGTGCTAAAACGGATGCTAAAATAAGACTTCCCACGATATATTGTGTTGCATTTTTCTGAATATCATCAAGTGTTATGGAACTGTCTAAAATCAACGGTGCATTATTTGCTACAAAATAGCTGCCCATTTTTAATGAACCGTAAATAACAAACGGAATAAAAGGCGGAAAACTCACATTTGAAGCCAGATAAGCAATGACTTTATTGAGCCTGAACAAAGCTGCGAAAGTAAAAAGTAATAGGGTTTGAAATCCCCAAAAAGGAGAAATTCCGATAAAAATTCCTAAAGCAATGGCCGCAGATTTTTTGAAATTAGAATCGTTGCTTTCTAAAATATCTTCAAGAAAGAATTTTTTAAATCCTTTTTTTTTTGCTCTTCTAAAAAAATCCCTTGGCTTAATATATAACAAGGCATTAATAACCAAAACCGTATTTAAAATACTGATTCGTGTAAAATCCTTAAATGGGCGAAAGTGCGAAACGCGTTCTGCAGGATCATATAAAATCTGAATTGGAATGTTTTTAACCACAATTCCTTTCCAGGCAGAACGAACAATAACTTCAATTTCGAACTCAAATTTGTTGGTGTAAAATTGTTTCGGAATCAATTTCAACGGATATAATCGAAAACCGGATTGTGTGTCATCCAGTTTAATTCCGGTTTCGAATTTGAACCAAAAGTTCGAAAATTTATTTCCAAAACTACTTTTCTTAGGTACGTTTTCCTGCGTCATATTTCGGCTTCCAATCAAAAGAGTATTTGGTTCTTTTTGAATTTCGGCAATAAAATTCGGAATATCAGAGGCAAAATGCTGTCCGTCAGAATCAATCGTAATGGCATATTCAAATTGCATTTCGATTGCTTTTCTGAAACCATTTCTTAGTGCTCTTCCTTTTCCTAAATTTTCAGGATGATGAATTTGTGTAAATTGCGAATATTGCTGTAAAATATTGAAAGTTTCATCAGTCGATCCGTCATTGACAATAATGATATTTGTAGTGAAATCTAAAATAGAATCCAGCACTTTTTTTAAAGTTTTGTGGTTGTTGTATGTGGGAACAATGACACAAAAATGAGTCGAATTAAGTAATTCTTGCTGTGATAAAGTAGGTTTCATTTTGATTTTTCTTTAGCTTACTTCACGAATTGTTTCTCTTTTTCAGAGAAACTTTTAGATTGTAAAATAAAGTTTTTTAAGTATTCTTTTAAAGCGGCATTCTGCGCGCTATAATGTTCTGTCAGGTATTTTTTGTCTTCTTTAATATTCTTTTTATAACCCGTAATTCCAGGAACATTTTCCTGAATACTCAATCGGATCATTCTGATTTCGATATTATTAGGTTCGCTTTTTATAGTTGATTCCAGTAATTTTGCGCCTTCTTTAAAACGGGCCATTTTATCTTTTAACTTCTTTTCATAATTTGAATCCAACAAAATTGAAGCAGCTTTATAGGCTACTAAAACTTTATCGCCATCGTCTGAAACAAAGGATAATTTTTCTGAAAATTCTTTAGCATTGCTTTCTGATTTTGTAACAGCAGCATACATTTTTCTGACGGCAGCCAAATCCGGAGTGCCAGCAAAATTAATCCATAAAAGCAATGATAATAGCAGTTTCATAATTACATTTTTTTGTACACATTGCTTAATTTCAAAGCAACGGTGTCGTTAAAATAAGTTGTGTTTTTTACTTTTACCAAATCATCTTCGGTAGTTGTAATATCAAATTCCAAGCGCAATTCCGGAGTAACTTCAGGATTAATAAGTGCCATAAATTTTACATTGGCAAGTGTTTGAATCATCAACGTACTTTTGGTAATTTCCTCCGTAAGTTCTTTAATAATCTGAATCATGCAAACTCCCGGCATAATTGGATTTCCCGGAAAATGACCTTTAAAAACTTCATGTTTTTCATTGATCAAAATCGTGATATTATATTTAGAATCTCCCGTTTTTTCTTCCGAAAGGACTTTGTAAAAATCTTTTAAAACCATAATCTTATTTTTTTCCGAAAGTATAAGTTGCCCCAATTTGATAGACCAAATTGGTATTTACATTCGCACTTCCGGTATTGTCATCAAAAGCATCTCTTGTGCCTTTTTTAATTCTTGCTTCAAAAGAAATTCCTTTTGGCAAACTAAAACCAACTCCGCCAATAATTCCAAAATCAATATCTTCTCCTTTTGAAATTGATGCTATAAAATTGTTTGATTTATCAATTTTAAATTCATCTCCCACCATAAAATCAAAAAACGGACCCGCTAATAAATAAAAATTTTCAGTAAGATTAAATTTATTCATAGTTACAAAAGACAAATATTGAAGCGATACATCCAAATCTCTGTTTTCATTTACCATTTGAGATTGTCCATCTTCTAAAGTAATAAAATAAAATCCATCAACAGATCCTTTTGCTCCTTGTCTTGAATAGGTTAATTCCGGCTGCAAGGTGTAAAATTTAGAAAGTTTTAAAGCTCCAAAACCACCAATATAAAAGTCTGTTTTAGAATTTAAATCTATATTTGTTAATTTCGAAATATTTGCTCCAGCCTGAATTCCGGGTCTAAAAGTAACTTGTGCTTGTATTTTTGTTAAGCTTAAAAAGATAATCGTAAGAATTAAAAACGTTTTTTTGGTCATATTTCTATTTTGTATTGGTTTGTTTTTTTTGCTCAAAAGTATAAGAAAGCCCTAACTGAAAATTGACATTGGTGTTGTAATCTCCAAATAAATAATAGTCGTTATGCTCATTGTGATAATAACCGCTGTCTAATACATCTAAAACGCCTTTTTTCAATCGGGCTTCAATGGTAAGATTTGAAGATAGTTTATAAGCAATACCTGTTATAAAAGCCAAATCATTATATTCTTTTCTTTTGACCAGATTGTCGTGTATAAGGACATCTAAAGCGGGTCCGAATTGCACCTGAATTCCAGGACCAAATGTCAATTTATTAAGAAGGGCAAAAGTCAAATAGTCGAGGTGTAAATCGCGGCGTTCAACTCTTTCTATTCCTGCATTTTCGTCAAAATAATTTCTTGACACATTATTAGATCCTTGTCTGATATACATTATTTCGGGTTGAAGAGCATAACGTTTCGTTATATTTATTTCTCCAAATCCACCAACATAAAAATCGGTTTTGTAGCTGGCGTGCATTTCTGAAATGGTCGAAAACGAAAAACCACCTCTCAAACCGGGTTTAAAAGTAACTTGCGATTGTGCCTGAAAGAACACAAAAAAAGCAGCTATGGCGATTAATAATTTTTTAGGAATCAATATTATTTTGCTTTAAAAGTATAGCTGATACCAATCTGGAAAACCTGATTTAAAATAATATCGTCATAATAATAATCATTATTGTTTCCGTAATCAAGTCCGTCATAGCCATAAATGTCAATTAATCCTTGTTTAAAACGGGCTTCAAAAGTTAATCCGTTAGGCAAAGAATATCCAACACCGGCAACAAAAGCCAAATCTACGCCAACCGGATTATAATCGTAATCAGGGAAATTATCATCTGTTTTAATATCCAAAGAAGGACCGGCTAAAATATGAAAACCGCTTCCTTTAATATGAAATTTAGCAACTGCACCTAATGACAAATAATTTAAATCGTAAGTTGTTGAACGTGATCTTCCATTTATTCCCAACGCATATTCACGAATTTCTGCACCTTGTCTCGTATACGTTAATTCAGGCTGAAGCGTAAAATATTTATTAAACCTAATAGCGACAAAACCACCAATATAAAAATCTGTTTTTGGATCGCTTGACCCAAAATTGGTAAAATCCGAAACGTTTAAACCTCCACGAATTCCCGGGCTAATTCTTACTTGTGCATTTGATGTTATAATTCCGATAAATAAAACAAAGGCAATTAAGGCTGATTTTTTCATTTTTGGTTTGGTTTAAGTTTACGTTTAGATTAAGTTTTTACTCTGATTTAAAATAGTTTAACTCAATTTTTAACTTGATATTCTGATGTATAATCTGAATTTTCTCCGCAAAAATATTGTTTTCTGAATTAAAAAGAAGTGTTATTTTTTCTTTTGTTTTAGATGCATTCACAACCTTCTCTAATTTCTTTCCGTTTTTAGAAATAAAAAGATAATTATCGCGGTTTCCATCTGCCGATTTATAAATGTTGTCCGTTTCATTTTCAAATTGTTCCTGAATCAAATATTCTTTTTTAAGAAGCAAACGAAAATCCTCGGTTAAAGTATTGATCAAAATTTTTCGGTCTAATTCAGATACAATCGAATTGACTTTAAAAGTCTTTTCAGAAATTTCAAAATCCAATAATTTGTTGCCAAATTCAGTTGTAAAAACTATGCGATGTGTCGTATCATTTACTTTCTTGGCTATAAAAATTCCCGTCAATTCATGACCATAAACCGTGATGTTTGTTTTATAAATATAATCGGTTTTTGAATCTGAAAAATAGGGAACTTCGTAAGACGTTCTGTCTAATTTTTTAGGTGTGTAATTTTTTGTGACCGAGCCACAAGAAATCAAAACAATTGCCAGAAAGCAATTAATTAGTAAAAACTGAATCGTCGATTTTTGCATTGATCACTTTATTTTTAAGTACAATTCGGGTATAATCATCAGATGATTCCAGTAATTTGACCTGAACAACTGTTGCTTCTTCTTTATCAAAAGTCAGTTCAATTTGTTTGATGTATTTTTTTAACGTCGCATCTTTCGGAACAAATTTCGCCAGATTCTGACCTTTTAATTTGAAATATGAAATGGTAAATTCTTTATCATCAAACATATTACCGCTCACGCTGCCAACAATTAATTTATTGATGCGTCCAAAAATTTTGCTGTTCCCAATATCGACTGCGCTTTTCTTTCCTTCGTCGTTGATCAGGATTTTTCCGTTTTTAAAAACAATACTGTAATTGTATGGTTTTTTATATTGCCATTGCAGCAAACTTGGTTCTTTAAAAATCATTTTTCCCGAAGTTTCAATATCCTTCGATAAAAAATCTAAATGTTTATATTGAATAAAATCAGTACTTAAAGTTTTGATTTTTTTCGAAACCACATTTACATCTTGTTTGAAAGTTGCAATTTCTGCATCAGACATTTTTTGTTCCTGAGCAAAAAGAGCAACATTAGAAATTGTTAGAAATAAAAAGAGAATATATATTTTAGTTTTCATAAGCTTTAAGATTCAAAAGTTCTTCGACCGAAATCACTTTATAATTGTTTTGTTGCAAAAATTGCAAAAACTGTTCCAATACTAAAACAGAGTGTGAAGCCGTGTCGTGCAAAAGTACGATTCCGCCGGGAGAAACACGTTTTATAATGCGATTGAAAATTAAATTTTGATTTTTTGTTCCGCCGTCAAGCGAACGAATATTCCAGCCAATAACTTTATGACCGGTAATTTTTAGCGCTCTTTTTATCGAAGGCGTCGTAACTCCGTAAGGCGGACGGAAAAAGTTTATTTTTTTTGAAGTGAATTTTTCTAAAAGAGAATCTGTTTTCTGAAGTTCTTCGGTTATTTTTTTTGCATTATAAAAATCAAAAAAAGGAGAATGAGAGTAAGAATGATTTCCGACCAAATGCCCTTCGGCAATAATTTGTTTTATAATTTCCGGATGATTTTCAATGTTTTTTCCAATACAGAAAAAAGTAGCTTTTGCATTGTATTTTTTTAGCAGTTTTAAAATTTCTAAAGTAAAAACACTTGGACCGTCATCAAAAGTAATGGCGATTTTTTTTTCCTTTTCAGAAGGATTATTGCAAAATGCTTTTACATGATAATTGGATGAAATTCTGGCAGAACCAAAAGCATTTATTCCTAACCAAATAAAAATAATAGCCACAAACCACCAGATATTTATTGCGATATAAAAATTCAAAAGAAATAATAAAAGCAATAGAAAAATAAAAAATAGTGATATGTTTTTATGCGTTATCATTTTGAAAGTAACGTAAAACTATGATTTTTTCCGTTTAATTGATTGTATAATAAAATGGTGTTATAAGCTGGTTTTTCAACCGAATTTACTTTTATAATTCCAGGAATTTCCTGAGTTTTGATCACTTTAGAAGCCATCCATAAAGCAAAAGCCGAAGCCGTATCATATTCACCGCTTAAATGTTTGTAATACAACTGAGGCGTTTTTGCAAAAGCATTTTCAGCAAGATTGGTATAATAGGAATCAAAATGTATGTTGCCATTTAAGCCAAAAACAACAGCATCAATATCTGAAATTTGTAAATTATTGGTTTTTAAAAAAGTGATTATTTCCGCTTCAATTTCGTTTTCTTCCAGCGTATTTTTAATTTCAACATCCAAAACCTGAGCATATGTACTATCTTTTCTTTCGTTTTCTATAACAAAAAAACTGGCGCCTTCACCATAAACAGCTCCTGTTGAGGTTGAATTTAAAATATCATATGGTTTGTTATTTTCATCTTTTATACGTCCCGCCAATTTAAAAAGTGACATCGTATAATCGCCGCTTTCATCGATTCCGCCCACTAAAATAGAATTGGCTTCGTTTTCTTCGATTTGCATTTTAGCATCTAAAAGTGCCGATTCAAAAGAAACAGCGCCGTTTACATACGTAAAATTATACCCTTTGCATTGCAGCGATAAAGCGATTTGTGCACCAACGGTATTATGTGTCGATTGAATAAAAGAAGTTGGCGTTAGAAATTCTTCGTTATTATCGAGGATATTTTTCAGGAATTTTTCAGAATCTTCAATGCATCCCAAACCTGTTCCGGTAATAATGGCATCAACATTTTCAAGATTTGCATCTTTCAAAGCTAATGCCGAAGCTACGATTCCGTTTTTTACACCTTTTGCCATTCTTCGAATTGCGGCTGGCGTAATAAAATCTTTGTAAACCGGAGCAACTATCGAAAGTATAGTATCATTTTGGTTATAAACAGCTTCTTCTAAAAAAACAGTATCAAATGTTTTTTGAGTCGAAATACAACCTACTCCATTTATATATGTTTTTTTCATTCGCTTTTAGAAAATATAAGTGTTGAACAGTTTCCTCCAAAACCAAAAGAGTTGGATAAAACGTGCTCGATATTTTTCATTTTTAAGGAAGTTTGTGGTTTCAGATCAAATTCTTCCATTTGAGTTTCAAAATTTAAATTCGGATAAACCACACTATTCTCAATTGCCAAAACGCTGAAAACAGCTTCAATTGCTGCGGCTGCTGCCAAAGTATGTCCCGTAAAAGGTTTTGTAGAACTAAAATCCGGAACTTTTTCATCTCCGTAAATTCGGAGTAAAGCTCTTCCTTCAGATAAATCATTATTTGGCGTTGCGGTTCCGTGAACGTTGATATAATCAATATCACTTGGTTTTAAACCCGAAACTTCAAAGGCTTTTTTCATCGCTAAAAATGCACCATCGCCATTTTCTGAAGAAGCCGTTTGGTGAAAAGCATCGTTTGCATTTCCGTAACCTGAAACTCTGGCCAGGACTTTTTTGTTTTGTTTTTCAACGATTTCATCAGATTCTAAAACCAAATAGGCCGCTGCTTCGCCAAGATTTAATCCTTTTCGGTTATTGTCAAAAGGTTTGTTGTAATCGTCAGATAAAATCATCAAAGTTTTAAATCCGTTGATTGTGAATTTTGCCAAAGCATCAGTTCCGCCCACGATAACACGATCCAATTTTCCGGTTTTAATTAAACGCGCACCCAGCATAATTGAGTTCGCTGCAGATGAACATGCGGTACTTATTGTAGTAACCATTCCTTTTAAACCTAATTCGTTAGCAATCTTTTCGGCAACATCGCCGCCGTCATGACAACTAATATATCTAACAAGTTCAGGATCTTTAAAATAATCGTAATAATACTTTTCAGTCATATCCATTCCGCCAACACTTGTTGCCGAAATAAGTCCGGTTCTGAATTCGTTTATCGATGTAATTCCGGCATTTTTAACCGCTTGTTTAGCTGCAAAAGTACCAATCATCGCCGTTCTCGAAAAGTTATTATATTCCGGAAGCTGCAATTCATTGACCAATTCTTCATTGGTTTTTTTAATTTCTCCAACCTTAATAACATCAACATGAACTGTTGAGATATTTTCGATACGAGTTACGGCAACTTTATTTTCGATTAACGAAATATAATTTTCTTCGACTGAATTTCCAATCGAAGAGATAATTCCCATTCCCGTTATTGCAACACCTTTCATTTTTAGACTTGCTTAGATTATTAGACTTCTTAGATTGTTGGACTTCTTAGATTTTAGACTATTCTTTTTGGTTCTTCTAAGATTTGAAAAACTATTTTGAAATTAAATTTTTGAATATTCTTTTTAGAAAATCTAAAAATCTAAGAAGTCTAAAAATCTATTTTGTTCTGTTCGCGCTAATATAAGCCGCCATAGTTTCTATAGACTGAAAAATAGTTTTTCCTTCTTTTGGGTCAACCAATTTAATTCCGTAATCTTTATCCAGAATTACGATTAATTCAAGAGCATCAATCGAGTCTAAACCTAAACCATCTCCAAACAAAGGATCGTTATCAGCAATGTCTTCAATTGCGATATCTTCAAGATTTAGAGTGGTAATGATTTTATTTTTTAATTCTTGTTTTAATGCTTCCATGATTATTTATTATATAATGTATTGATAGTTTCGTTCGTATATTTTGTGCTTTCTTCTTTACTAATTGTGCAAAGAAAAGCTTTGTAATTGTCATTAAAAAATTCAACCCAACCACAAAGAACTGAATCTGCTTTATTTGTGTTTAATAGAATCTCTGAATACTTAAACAGAAATTCGGAATTGAAAGCATCAAATATAAAGAAAGAATTTTCACTTTTTAGCTGATGACGAATACTTATTTCACCCAGACAAATATTTGGCAGCGTATAAACGAAAACCGCCGGACTTGGATAATAGTTTTCTTTGTCCGAAATAGATTCCTGATATTTTACATCCGTATCTAAACTCGATGATTTATTGGCCAAAACCAAAGCGATATTATTTTCTTTCTCCGAAGAAGTTATCGGACTCAAAAGCAATTCTGATCCCAAAAAAGCTAGTTTACTTAAAGCATCCATTTTAAAAAATTTCGGATATTGCATACCAAAATTCCGATAGGCTTGTTTCGAAAAATCAGCAAAATCCGTTGGTTCAATTTTGAATACAGAAGTTCCGTTCAAAACAATTTCGTTGTTTTGGATTGTGATGTAAGATTGTATGTAGGTTTTTTGAGTCATTTTGTTTTAAACACTGATTTCACTAATTTTCACAGATTATTTTTGGATTTTTAAATTTCACTAACTAATCTGTGAAAATTAGTGCAATTCGTGTTTAACCTTTTCAAAAACCACAGCCGTATTACAACCTCCAAACCCAGAAGCCGTTTTCAGGAAATAATTAATAGTTGCCTCTTCATTTTTCGTAATAACATTTATCATTTCGCTTACGCCGATTTCGTCAAAACCTTTAGATTCAAAAAGCATATTTTGGTTTACGGATTCTATCGCAATTACGGTTTCTAATAATCCCGAAGCGCCCAAAGTATGACCGTAAAATCCTTTCAAACTATTTACCGGAACATTTTGTAAATCCAAACGATTTAATGCAATCGCTTCCATTTCGTCGTTAAACGGCGTTGCGGTTCCGTGCGCTGAGATATAATCAATTTTGTCAACTTCAATCTGAGCTTCTTTCAACGCATTCTGAATACTTCGAAACAAACCTTCGCCTGTTCTTGATGGACCTGAAATATGATTGGCGTCGTTTATTGAACTATCTCCAATAACTTTTATTTTAGCGTTTTTGACTTCCGCCGAAATTAAAACTGCTGCGGTTGCTTCGCCTAAACTTACTCCGGTTCTGTTTTTAGAATAAGGCTTACAAGGCAAATCGCTCATCGCCTGAAAAGCATTAAAACCAGACAAAACAAATTCTGAAACTTCGTCGCCGGCAACGACAAAAATATGATCATAAAGCTCAGACTGAATCATTCTTTTGGCAACAGAAATGGCTAAAATTCCAGAAACACAAGCGTTTGAAACTACAATTGGTTGGGTTTTGAATCCGAAATAATTGGCTACATTTTGAGCCAAAACATCTAAATGTGCATTATTAAAACTTTCTTCCGAATTATCTTTTAATGCCGTAACATTTCCTTTTGTGGTTGAAAGTATAAAGGCAGTTTTTGAATTTAATTCAATTCCTGATTTTTTGATAATCGGCTCTAAAGCCAAAATTATCATTTTTTCTAAACGAGAATATTTTGTATCCGTGCTAATTTTTTCAAAAGCACTGTTTATTTTTTCAGTAGAAATTATGGCAGCATAAAATGAATTTGGCATTAAAGAAACATCGCCGTGCAATTGAATTCCGGATTCGCCATGTAAAATGGCTTCGGTATTCGATTTAACATCAAATCCTAAAGGAGTGATGCAATTGGTTTCATTTATATATACTTCTCTTATCATTTTTTGATTTTCAAATTTTCACGCAGATTAATATAGATTTAAGCAGATTTAAAAAGATTTCTATTTTTAATTCGTGCTAATTCGTGAAATTCGTGTTTACAACAACAACCCCACTTTACGTTTCCATTCTTCATAAAAAGGAGGATTTGTCAGCATTAGATTTCCGTCGCCATCTAAAAATACCTGAACGGTTTCGCCGGTGCAGGCAACTTCACCTTTTGCATCTATAATTCTAAAGCGGTAAATCATTTTGGCGGCTGGCGTATCAACAACTGTGGTTTCTATGGTTACGACATCGCCGTAGCGTAGAGACAATTTATGTTCGCATTTCGATTTGACGATTGGAGTTGTATATCCTGTATTGCCAATATCCAAATAGGTGAGTCCGTGTTGGCGGCCAAACGCTTCTCGTCCATCTTCAAAATAGGTAATATAATTTCCGTGCCAAACGATTCCTAATGGATCAGTTTCGTTAAAACGAATTCTGATTTCATGCGAAACGGTTAGGGCAGAGGCTTCGTTATACTGTTCTTTTCTTTTTGTCATAAAATAATGCGATGGATGTTGTGATTATAAAGAACAAAAATAGCAAACTTATTTTTGGGATGATTTCCAGGAAAGATACGTTGCGTAATAAAACGTCATAAAAAGCTTCAAGAGCCCAATTCATTGGTGACGATTTGGCGATGATCTGCATGATTTTTGGCATGGCAAAAACAGGGACCCAAACTCCGCCAATTGCTGCTAAAATGATTACACTTGTTGCGCCAAAAGGAGCTGATTGTTCTTGTGTATTTGCAATTGTACCTAATAAAATTCCGAAACCAATTGCTGCAAATCCTGAAAATAAGGCAACGACACTCATTAAAAATAAATGTCCTTCGATATTTAAAGGAGGCAAACCAATATGCGGAAATAGAAATATTGCAACCGCAACCATCATATAAAACTGGATCATACAAATGACAGAATACGTAATAGTTTTGCCAATAATGACCACTAAATTCGAAACCGGATTAGTTCTTAATCGTACAAAAGTTCCTTGCGATTTTTCTTTTACAATATTAATAGACAACGGAATTACGATAAAAAATATCGCAAAAAGTGTCCATGCCGGAACGTTATGCTGCACCGAATTTGGCAAAACTTCCTTGTCATTTACTTTCGGAATAATTTCTTTAAAAGTAATAAAACTCTTTTGCTCGAATTTGGTGTTTTCTTCTCCTAATTGATTTTGAAAAGTGGTGTAAATTGACTTTGTTTCGATTTGCGAAATCATCTTGTCAATTGAACTCATTACAGAGTTTTTGAAGCTAAGCTGAACCGCCGGATCAAAATATAATTTTACTTCTTTTTGCTGAATTATTTTTGAAGTTTCAGGTTTTGCAATAGTATCAGTAAAGCCCATTTTGCTCACAATGTTTGCTACATTCTGATCGATTTTGGCTTGTAAATCTGTGCTTAAATTTTTTGGGATTATAATCGCCAATTGAAACTTTCCTTTGTAAACATTTTCTTTGGCAACTTCTTCCGTAAGTGGTTTGTTGTCGATTTGGGTAACTACAGTAAAAAGCTGGCTCTTTTCGAGATTATCAAAAACAGTTTTCGAAACAGAACCTTTATCATTATCGACCAATAAAATCTGAATTTTAGTATCGCTAACGGTTTTAAAAGTGCTGTCCTGAATCAAAGTTACCGTGATAACCAAAACCAAAGGCATTATAAATAAAATGACTAAACCGCCTAAATCTCGTTTGAGCAGGAGAAATTCTTTTACGACCGACATCCAAATTTTATATATCATCTCTCAGATCTTTACCGGTTAATGAAATAAAAACTTCTTCAAGATTTTGTGCTTCTTCTGTCGATTCGATTAAACTTGATGGCGTTCCCTGTGCGTAAATTTTACCTCGGTCTAAAATGGCAATATTGGTGCAGAAATCTTCGGCCTCAGCCAAATGATGTGACGTATAAATAATTGTAGTTCCGTTTTGATTGAGATGTTTGAGATAATCTATAATAGCATTTTTAGATTGCACATCAACACCAACGGTTGGTTCATCTAAAAATAAAACTTTAGGATTGTGCAGAATTCCCGCAATTAGATTCACTCTTCGTTTCATTCCGCCAGAAAAAGTTTCGATGCGTTTATCAGCAAATTTTAATAAACCCAAAAGATCTAAAGTTTCAATTACTTTATCTTTTAAATTAGTGCCTTTTAAGCCGTACATACTTCCAAAATAATGTAAATTTTCCCGCGCAGTCAACGTAGGATATAAAGCATATTCCTGAGGAACAACTCCAATAATTTTTTTGATTTTGGAGGAATGACTCGCGTAGTTCAGATCATCAATTGTAAAATGTCCTGAAGTTGGCTTTATTAATCCGCAAAGCATGGAAATTAATGTAGTTTTTCCGGCACCATTCGGGCCTAATAATCCAAAAATCTGACCTTCTTTTATATCCAGCGAAACATCGTTCAAAGAATACATTTCTGCATCTTTGTACTTTTTCGACAGCGATTCTATTTTTATAATGGTTTGCAAAATATTTTTAGCTAATTGCTTTTTTTAGTTTTTTGAAAAAGATTTCTTCGCGATTCGCAATGTCCAGAAGTTCATCGGCAATGGCATTGTAAGCGTCTTCTTTGGCACTTCTGTTTTTATATATACGGGATGCTTCAACGGCAAAATCTCGCCATGAATCTCCAATTTGAGTCATTTCTTTAGACAGCACTTTCAATTCTTCATTGTTTAAAATAACCGAAGCTTCTTGTAAAAAAGCAGCATATATAAAACGAAAACCTCCGCCGCCGGTTCCAATTTCTTCCTGCATACGCACCATTTGTGCAAGATAATGATTGGCTTTTCTAACGCCGTGTTTTACCGGCCATTTTCTGATTCGGCGCGAAACAAATTTAATGCCGCGAACTCCTACAATTGGCATGGGCGCCAACATAGTGCGACACGTATCTTTGATTCCTTTGATGATGGCACTTTTGAAATCAACTTCACTCGGAACCTGAATTGGATAATACATTTGTCCTTTTGGCGCAAACGCACCTTTGGCAAAACGTACTTTGTCTAATTCATCATGCGTTAAAGTTGTCACAGTTTCCATCACAGGATCGCTGATTAGATAATCGGTTTCAGTTTTTCCGTAAACGACTAAATTGTGCGCGTTGAAATGAAAACGATATTCATCAGGAAAATAACTTAAATTGTAAACACCAACTTGTAATCCGGTTGGAATATTGTTTTTTAGATTTTCATCTAAAGCTTTAGTGGCATTTGGGACAGAAGAAAATTTTTGTCTTTTTATTTTTAGATTTAAACGTTTGGCAACTTTATTAAAAATTTGTCCGGGCAAAGTTCTGTAACTAATTGCTGGTGCATGATTTACTTTTATAAAAGGCAAATACACAAACAAAAGTCCGGAACCAATACCAAAAACCATAGGTTCGCTGATATTTAATCCGCTATTTTTTAGCAGATTCGAAGCCACTCCATTTTCGCAATGAGCAGATTGATGATGTGTAAAACTAGTTTGCATTATCGTTTTTAATATTTTTTAATTCGGCTATTGAAATCTCAAAAGCGTCGGCATATTTTTGTAAAATTTTATCATTCAATTTAGCAAAAATAGTTGGTTTAAAATGTCTTTTTACGCGCCATTTCCACATGCCTACATAACCGGCAAGAATGGTAAGATCCATTTTATTGAGTTCCATATAATAGCAAATTGGACTTAATTCGCCAATCTGGACTTTTTGTTTTGCTTCTTCGGCACGTTCTTTTATATCATCAATTGCGTTTGAAAGTGCAATGGCTTTTGGTTCCCAACCCGTACTTAACGCGGTAGTATAATTGCCATTTTCATCAGTAGCATAAACAAGTTCTTTGAGGTTCTTTTTGCTTAAATTTCCATCGTGCTGAGGTACATTTTCTTTTTCCATGACGGTTTTATTAAAATACTATAGTGTTACTGTTAATTGTATTAGAACCAAAAGTGGTATTACTTCGATTAGAATAAATACAATAAGATTTAGTAAGGCGAAATTCTTGTTTTTCTTAACAAAAAAATAAATCATTTCTAAAAGCAGAAATAGACAATAGGCTTCAGTTAAATACAAAGCTAGAATAAATGGATCAGTATCTGTGGTATATGGGTTGGCGTCGTATATGAAATTTCTATATATTACAAAAACACCAATCAATAACAATATTAATATCCCTATTCGAATTGCTAAATGATAAAGGGTTTTTCTTTTCTCCATTTTTGATATTCAATTATTATTCTACCGCCGAAATCGTCTTTTGAATAAACAAATTAATTTCGCATTCTAAAAGTATTTTGTCTTCGAATAAACTTTCGCAACTCATGGTGCATAACGTGAAATCGTCGCCTATAAATTTTGAAATCAGATTTGCTTTGGTTGTAATTGTATGGCCAACTTTTGGCAGCGAATGTATTTTCAGGTTTTTTAGCGCGCTTATAAAACCGATAACATTTACGTTTTCATTTTCTGTTCCGTCTTCTTCAAAAAAATACTTTTTGCCTACAATTGCAGAACAGGTTTGTGCGGTATTTTCGATTAATCCGGCTTCGATAAAAATGTTATTATCAACAAATATATTGTCTTCTTTTATCAGAAATGTCGTTTCTACGAAATTAGAATCTATATCCAAAATTAAATCTACCATGAGCATTGGTGCCCGGTGCGGAAGGTAATTTTGTATGTCAACTCCGGTTTTCATGCGTATATTATTTTGCCAAAACGGTTTTCATTTGTCCACGTGCAATTTCTTCATTATTTAAAGTAGTCACAATATCGACCAAAGTTATTCCGCCAAATTCCTGTAAAATAGTTACAGTTGACTGAATGCTATCGTCGACTTTTGGAGTCTTTTTTATTTCGATATCTTTAATAGAACCTATATATCCTGTTGGCGCTGTTTCATTTTTTAAAAAAAACTGATATCCGGTATGCAACGCCACAGATTGTGCCATATGCTCGATTATGCCTGCTTCTAAAAAAGAATTATGATCTGTAAATATATTGTCGTTCTGAATTTTTAAACCAGAAACCAATGATGTTTCGGTATATGAATACATTTTATCTACCATGACAAAAGGAAACTTTTGCGGCAATAAATTCTCGACAGCTTCTTTATTTAAAAGAGATAGTGTTTCCATTAGCAAACTGTTAAATAAGCGTATGCAAAAGAAAATCTCCCACTTTCAGGAACCGATAATAAAATACGATCTCCTTTTTTTAGTTTTCCTGAATTCATTAATTCTTCAAGGGCAATATAAATAGAAGCAGAACCAACATTACCAACTCTTAAAAGGTTCATAAACCATTTTTCGTCAGTAAGTACAATTCCTTTTTCGTTTAAACCATTTTTTAGTCCTTCTACAAAAAAGTTTGAAGAAACGTGCGGTAAAAAATAATCTACCTGATCTGCCGTAATATTGTGCTTTGCCATTGCATCGCTCATACTTTCGACACCTTTTGGCAAAATAAATTCGTCCAGTAATTTAACGTCTTGTTTTACAGCAAACACAGATTCGTTTAACCATTGTTCCGGATTATAATCGCTCCAGGATTTGATTTCGCCGTTTTCTAATTTATCCCCACCAGCGTACATACAAGTTTCTAATTCGAAAGCATAGGAATACGATTCCATCCATTCGATTTTTAATGAAATTTCGTCGCCTGGTTTATTTTGTAATAAAAATGCTCCGGCTCCGTCAGACAGCATCCAACGTAAAAAATCTTTTTTGAAAGCAATTATGGGCTGCTCTTCCAGATTTTTTAAATTGATTATTTCATGATTGTATTTTGGAGAAGAAAGCCAGGTCGAAACTTTTTCTGATCCCGTACAAATCGCATTTTTAGAGTTTCCTGATTTTATCGAAAGAAAACCATATTTTAATGCATTCATTCCGGAACAGCAAATTCCCATAGAAGAATTTAATTCTACTGATCTGTTTTTTAACAAACCGTGAACCATTGCAGCATGCGAAGGTGCCAAAACATCCGGCGATGAAGTTCCGCATGAAAGTACTTCCAGATCCTGGTCTGTAAAGTTTTCATCAAATAATTGTACAACGGCGTTACGTGTTAACTCAGCGTTACTATGTGTACTTTTCCCGCTTTTATCTACTGCGTAATATCGGTTTATAATTTTATTATTACGCAAAATGATACGTCTTGCTTTTGAGGCAGTATCATTTATAAGGCCTAAATAAGTTTCCATTTCATCATTAGAAACAGCTTCATTTGGCAAATATTTTGCGGCTTTGGTAATATATACGTCAAACATAATTTAATTTCGTCTTCTAAACTCCTTGATAATATTGAGTTTCTTTTTTTATGGTTTTGAACTTAAATGGATAAGTAATAAGGTGCAATATATACACTATTGGCGAGATAAGCCATATGGCGAGGAATAAATAAACATAAAATATTTTAAGGAGCGTTTTCCTGTTTTTTTGATTTTTATGAATGATATTTGACCACTTATTAAATATTTTATTGGCGGTTTTATCTACTGTAATTAAATACGAACTAATTTTTACGGCGCCAATGTTCACTAATTTTGGTTGTAAATGCTGCAGATTATTCTGATTGAATTCAGAAAGTATGACTTCTCCAAATTTATCAGATTCCTGAATGTCTTTTTCTGAAACTCCCGGTAACGGAAAAAAGCCCAAATATTTTTTCTTTACTCCCGAAAACATCCAATGAACAATAGTAATTACACTAATTAAATTGCCAACTCTGTCTACTAAAGCAATATTGCCAACCAATTTTGCATTGGCATCTTTTAGTAAAACCTTAATTTTTTCCTGCGCCATGACCCACATATTACGAGAACCGTTAATAGTTATAACGGGAGTATTGTTTAATATTGTTCTGGCTTCGGGACTTTTTAAAAATGAGTTTATTGGAATTGACGGTGATAAAAACCAAACCTGATAATGGAAAAGAACCAAATCAAATTTTGTGTTTAAAATTTCTTCCGGAACAGGTTTTAATGCTGTCGGAATTTGTAAAAAAGATTCGGGAAAAGCTTCAAAAAAAGAATCTTTATTCCACGGAAACGGAAATGGTTTTTCTAACTGTATTTCGTGAAAAGTTACATTTATTTCTTCTGAATTTAAGAATGGTTTTGCGATGTTTTGCGCAATAGATTCTAATTGTCCGGATTGAGAATAATAGATAACGAGAACATTTTTCATTTAGGTTTTTGGCTTTGGTGGTAAGCAAAAATAAGTAAATTATTTTAAACGAATTTTCTTGTTTTATCTGCCCTTTTTGTATGCACCCAATCTGGCCATGTCGAAGGATCTTCGGCATCATAAATTCGGATTTTTTGGTTTTCATCTTCAGGTAATAAATCATCAGATGTGCAGCCCAAAATTGCCGCTGCCGCAGAAACTCCTGAATATGTCGCGCCTGCAACGCCATGAGATAATGTACACGCTCCGCAAAGGAAGAGATTTTCGATTTCGGTTTTGTTTTTATACGAAAACGGACCAACCTGATTTAATGTTTTTTCGGTTCCGTAAACATTTCCTTTTGTCGAATTGATATAAAATTCATTGGTTTTTGGAGTTCCTAATTCTGCCTGAATAATATGCTGTTTTGCATTCGGAATTATCTTTTCGACATTGTTCATCAGTTTATTGATGATTTTTTCCTTGAACTTTTTATAGTCATCATTGTGATAATCGTCTAAACCATTATAATCTTTTAAATGATCGTAATTAACATACGTTACAATTTCGAAATTATGATAACGCCCGTTAAAACTTGCCGGATCCTTGAGCGTTGTACAACTCATAAAAACGGCAGGAAATGAATCTCCGGAGTCGATTGTATCGCTCATTAAATGCTCAAAATTGGCATCATCATTTTCATCTTTCATCATCCAGATATTTCCGGAATCTATATTGTATAAGGTAACATCGACATCAAGTGTCAAAAATAAAATCAAAGAAGTAACAGAATATTTAGTTTTGTCGAGTTTTTTGAGAAGCGATTTACTCAGATGTTCTTTGTCGATTAAATTTAAATACGTGATAGACGGATCTGCATTTGAAACAATGTTTTTGGCTAATATTCTTTCACCGTTTTCAAGCTGAATTCCAATTGCTTTTTTATTTTCAATAATAATTTTACTTACGTTTTGTTTGACGCGTATTTCACCGCCGTGTTTTTTTATTCCGTTGGTCATGGCTTTTACAATACCGCCGCCGCCGCCCATTGGATAAAAACCACCATCAAAATAATGATTCATTACCGAACAATGTACCGGAAAACAGGCACGATTTGGCGAAAGCCCATGATCGCCGCATTGAATGTTAAGAACTGCTTTGAGCATAGGATCCTTGACATGCCAGCCAATTACTTTTTTTAATGGAAAAAGTGCAAATTTTCCAAAGTGTTTGGTGCGGAACGGAACTGTAATATTTTGCCAGAAACCTTTCAGTTTTGGAATTAACTGCAATTCGTAACTCACTTTTTGAACCAGTGAAAGATATTCGTGAATGTTTTTTTCTTCGTGTGGAAAATGAGACGAAAGCGTTTTTTTGAGATTATCGATTCCAGCGGGCAAATCGAAGTTTTGATCTCCAATTAAGCAATGTTCGTACGCGTTTTTATTCATTCGGAAAAAAACCATGTCATTGGCAATTCCCAAACCGCGATACAATTCATTGGTAGACTGACCTTCTTCCATAAGTCCCACATAATGTACGCCGGGACTAAAGCGCTGTTTGTTTAAAGTAAAACTATGACTCCAACCGCCGGGAACATAATGCTGTTCGAGTACGAGAACTTTGTGACCTTCTCTTGCAAGACAAATTGCAGTTGCTAAACCTCCAACTCCTGAACCAATGATAATAGTGTCAAATTCCTGCATACTTTACTTTAAGGATTGTAAAGTATAAAAGAACGACTTTTAATCAGATAATTTTAATTCGTCAGGTTGTAATTTGTAAAAAAATTATAAACACACATTCAAAATAAATGAAACGCCTTTTTTGACTTTAAAAAGCGATGTTGTATGTGTGAAAAATTACACACAGAGCGTAATTTATTTCAATTGATTCCAAAAATCAAAGTAATTGAACCATTGCAAAGGATATTTTTCCAACATAGATTCTACACTTTCAATATAAGCTTTTAGCAGACCTTTTTCGTCACGGTGTTTGACTATCGCTTCTCTTGCATACAAATGATAATGCAAGTTTGGCTCTTTCATTACATACACAAAAACAACAGGAACTTTTAATCGTGAAGCAATTAAAAATGGCCCTGCAGGAAAATTAGCTTCTTTGCCCAGGATTTTTTCAGTTAATGATTTTGTGCCTTCAAAATAGCGATCTCCCGTAAAACAAACCAGTTCATTACTAGAAAGTGCCGCATTAATTTCAAAAATATGAGACAAATCATCTCTGATAATAATGAATTTTACATTTGGTTTTTGGGTAACGGTTTCCAGATATTGTTTAATATCAGAATGTTCTAAATCTGTAGTAACCAGATTAATTTGAAAATCAAGGTCGATTTCGCCAAAAAAATGTTCGGCAATTTCAAAATTTCCAATGTGGGCACTAATTAAAACACCACCTTTTTTTTCGGCCAAAAGTTTTTTCAGGATCTCTATTCCGTCAAATTCATAGGTAAATTTATTTCGCATTCCGGCTGAAATGGAAACCTTATCTATGATGGTCTGTCCAAAAGTATAGTAACTTTTGAAAACCATTTTTTTAGTTTTGAAATACGAGTACTGAAGCCTTTCCTTAAAATAATAAGAAATAGACCTGTTGCTTTTTTTTAGAAATAAAAAGTAATAAGAAGCAACAAAATAAAGTAAGCCATAGGCAGCTTTAACACCCGCTTTTTGTATTAAAAAAACGAATATTCTATACCCTAAAACAGTTCCTTTTGATTTGCCATCCCATTTGCTCATTAAGCAACTTTTGCTTTTAATTTGTTTTCAATGAGATCATAAAAATTCTGAAAAGAAGCAATTCCAACGAAATCTACTTCAACTAATTTTACACCAAAGTTAGCTTCAATAGAAACGACCAGGTCAACATAGTCTAAACTATCCAATCCAAGTGTATCTTTTAAATTAGCATCTGGTTCAATCTCATCATTGTCCACTTCAAATTCATCAACCAAAAAACCATTAATTTTCGCTATTATCTCTTCTTTATTCATCATTCAATTTAAACTTTTTAACCACCAACGCAGAGTTGGTTCCTCCGAATCCGAAGGAATTGGACAAAAATATGTCAAATTTTTTGTTTAAAGTGGTTTTGACCAAATTTAATTTGGCTGCATCTTCATCCGGATTGTCCAAATTGATGTTCGGGGCAATGAAATCGTGCTGCATCATTAAGATAGAATAGATAACTTCGCTTGCTCCTGCCATCCAACATTCGTGTCCGGTCATTGATTTTGTAGAACTTACGTAAGGATTTTTCTCACCAAATACTTCAAAAATAGCTTTGGCTTCGTTTCCGTCCCCAACTGGCGTTGAGGTTGCATGTGCATTTATATAATCAATATCCATTGCTTTTAATTGTGCATCATCAAGCGCTCGTTGCATGGCTATAGACGGTCCTTCGACATTGGGAGTTGAGATGTGTCCTCCGTTTGATGAGAATCCGTAACCTGCAACTTCGGCAATAATATTGGCACCTCTTGCAATCGCCGATTCATAACTTTCAAGAATTAACGTTGCACCGCCACCACTCGGAATTAATCCGTCGCGATCAGCATCAAAAGGACGGGAAGCTTTTTCAGGTTCGTTTTCTCTATTCGAAAAAACACCTAAACCATCAAAACTGCTCATCGCATATTTGTTGATTTCCTGCGCGCCTCCGCAAATAATAATGTCCTGAAAACCGCTTTTTATTAAAAAATAAGCCAATCCAATAGAATGTGATCCACTGGCACAAGCGGCACTTATGGTAAGATTGATGCCGCGGAGTTTAAAAATCGTAGATAAATTCATTGTTACTGTAGAATTCATCGATTTAAAAATCGCTCCGGAACCTATTAAAGCCGTATCTTTTTTCTCGCGAACAATATCTGTAGCATCAATAATAGCTTTTGAGACGCTATCGTTTCCGTACATAATTCCAACTTCGTGATTGTCGAAAAAGGCATCGTCGATATTGGCATTTTTCAATGCTTCGATTGTTGCCATATAAGCATATTCGGTTTCTTCACCAATGCTCATACGTTGTCTTCTGGTCAATAAATTTTTCAAATCAGCTTTCGGAACCATTCCCGTTAAGGCTGACTGAAAACCAAATTCTTTTCTTTCAGCGTCAAACTGAATTCCGGATTTTCCGTTGTATAAAGATTCCTTTACTTCATCTAAAGAAGTTCCGATACAAGAATAAATTCCCATTCCAGTAATTACAACTCTCTTATTCATCGTCTTTCAAAGTATTTTTTATCCTTAAAGTGTAATTTTTTTTAATCTCGCAAAGACGCGAAGTCGCAAAGTTTCTTCTTTTTTTAAGTTTATTTAAATAAAACTTTGCGACTTTGCGAGCAATTTCGACGTTTTTAAAAAACTTAAAATAGTCTTGCAAACATAGGAACTATTAAGAATATATTCCTCCGTTTATATTGATAATTTCGCCTGTAATATAGCTTGATTTTTTTGAAATCAAAAAGCTTACCAAATCTGCCACTTCTTCGGCTTCGCCAAAACGATTTACCGGAATTAGTTTCAATAATTCTTTTTCGTCTAATTGGCTTGTCATATCCGTTCTTATAAAACCCGGAGCTACAGCATTTACAGTAATATTTCGTTTTGCAACTTCTTGGGCCAAAGCTTTTGTTGCTGCAACAATTGCACCTTTTGCAGCAGAATAATTGGTTTGTCCGGCTGTTCCTTTTACTCCTGAAACCGAAACCATATTTACGATTCTGCCATATTTATTACGCAGCATCTTTTGAATAAAAAATTGCGTTACATTAAAAAATCCGTTCAAACTTGTGTTTACAACACCGTTCCAGTCTTCGGGAGTCATCCACATAAAGAGACCGTCTTTTGTAATTCCGGCATTGTTTACAATTGCTTCTACAATTGCTTCAGGATTTGCTTCCTGCCATTGCGTTAATGTTTTTTGCACTTCTTCAAAATTAGAAACATCAAAGCCTAAAATTTCTCCGGTTGCGCCTAATTTTTCTATTTCCTGAAGTGTTGCTTCAGCAGCTGTTTTATTCGAGTGGTAGTTAATCAGAATATGGTAATTTGCATCAACAGCTAATTTTTTACAAATAGCACTTCCAATTCCTCTTGAACCGCCTGTTACTAATACACATTTCATTTATGTAAGTTTTATTTTTTCTTTTTTGTTACTGGTTTTACAGCCGGTTTTGCTTCTGTTTTTGGTTTTTCAGCAACAGTTTCAGTTGTATTGTTTTTTTCAGTTCTTGAAAATAATTCAGCATTTTCAAACCATTGGTTGGCTAATACAGTTCCGTCCGGTTTAAGAAATCCCCATTTTCCTTCGTTTTTTACTCTTGCCACACCATCAATAAATCCTTTATCTTGTTGTACAAACAACGCAATTACGAATCCGTTTGAAGTGATGCCATATTGAGTTGGGATTACCAGTTTTCCGGTTTCATTGATAAATCCCCAGTTTTTTTCTTTTACAGGAGCTAAACCATTTGAACCAAAAACTTCTGCATCGCTATACGTTGGCGGAATAACAAATTCTGCTTTTGGGTTAATATATCCCCATTTAGAACCCACACAAACCGGCGCTAAATTTTTTGAAAATGCTCTTGCTTTATCGTAAATAGGCAAAATTACCCAGTTCCCTTTTAAGTCAATGAATCCAATTTTTCCGTTCTTTTTAGCATAAGTTAAATCCTGAGTTTCAAAATCCCAGATTTTTTCAGCGCCATCAACCGGAATAAATTTTCCGTCACTTACAATTCCAAAAGTTTTATCTTTTCTGGCCCAGGTGGTATTTTTAAAATAATTACCTATTTCGTCGTATGAAGGTTCTACTAATTCCTTACCGGATGTATTAATAATTCCCCATTTTTTATTGCTTTCAACTCTTGCAAAACCATTTTCAAAAGGTTTAATCTGATCGTATTTTGGTTCTAAAACAACGGTCATTTTTGTGTTGATTAATCCAACTTTATCTCCTTGTCTTATAAAAGCAACACCGTTATTAAAATCAAATAATTTTTCTGTTGCCGGTGCTTTCAAAGTTTCTCCTTTGGTATTGATATAAAACAAGCTTTTGTCTTTAGATACAATACAGATACCATTATTAAATTCTTTTGTATCATTAAAAGTTGCCGGAATTACCCAGTTTCCTTTTCCATCTATAAAACCCCATTTTCCATTATCTTCAACAGCTGCTAAACCTTCAGAAAAGCTTTTTGCAGATTTGTACTGAGGCTCAATTTTAAAACTTCCGTCTTTGGAGATATATCCAATTTTAGCGTTTTTTTTAACCAAAGCCAGTTCCTGACTATTAACAAATTGAATGCAGCAAACGAATAAAAAAAGAGATAGTTTTTTCATGATTTTAAGGTTCAATATTAATAATGTGAAAATAAAGTTTTTAACTATTAATCAAATAATCTTTTACTTTTTGAACAAAAGGATACATAACCTGATCTTCTTTAAATACAGGAATTATATTTCTAACATCGTCATACCATTTTCTGGTAACAGATGAAATTTTATCTTTTTGTGCCAAATAATCAATCGCCTGAACAATTGTAATCATTTCAATAGCCAAAACTTCAAAAGAATTCTCGATCACTTTTGAGGTAATAACTGCTGCATTTGTTCCCATACTTACAATATCCTGATTGTCGTTGTTGTTCGGGATACTATGCACATACATTGGGTTTGATAACATTTGGCTTTCGGCAGTTGTTGATGTTGCAACGAACTGAACGCCCTGCATTCCGAAATTAAATCCTAATGTTCCTAAATTGACAAACGGAGGAAGAATTTCGTTGATTTTTGAATTCAGCAAATAATTCAACTGACGTTCTGCCAACATTGTTAATTTTGTAATAACAATTTTCAGTTTATCCATTTCAAGCGAAATATAATCGCCGTGGAAGTTTCCTCCGTGATAAACGTGTTTGTTTTTTACATCTATAATTGGGTTGTCGTTTGCCGAGTTAAATTCGTCTTCTAAAATTGAAGCTACATTGTTTATCGTTTCTAAAACCGGACCCAAAATTTGAGGTACACAACGTAAAGAATAATATTCCTGAACTTTTTCCTTAAAAATTTCTTCGGTATTTTCTCCTGAATATAAATGGTCTTCTCTTTTACGGATCAAAGTACTGTCAGAAAGATTCTGTCTCATTCTTAACGCCACTTCCTGTTGTCCTTTATGACGTTTGGTTTGGTTTAATTCTTCAGAGAAATGATCGTCATACGCCTGAACCAATTCGTTTATGGCACAAGAACATTTTAGCGACCAGTCTAATAATTTATTAGCATGATGTACATTTACAACGCCAATTCCGGTCATTACCGAAGTTCCGTTTATTAACGCCAGACCTTCTCTGATTTCTACCTGAATTGGTTTTAAACCTTCAATTTCGAAAACTTCCGGAGTTGGTCTTCTTTCGCCTTTATAAAAAACTTCGCCTTCGCCAATTAAAACTAAAGCCAAGTGCGATAATTGCACTAAATCGCCGCTTGCACCAACGCCGCCGTGTTCAAAAATAAGAGGCGTAATATCTCTGTTTATAAGCTCTGCCATCAAGTGAATTACTGACGGATGAACTCCTGAATTTCCTAATGATAATGTATTTAATCGGGCCAAAATTGCTGCTTTTGCACAAACCGGGCTTAAAGGTTTTCCGGTTCCCGAAGAATGGCTTCTGATTAAGTTGTATTGTAACTGAATTTGGTCAGACTCTTTAATTCTATATTGAGCCATTGGTCCAAAACCTGTATTTACACCATATATAATTTTATTTCCCGAAAATTCTTTCAGAAAATTAAAGCTTTCGTTTACTCGATTTAGGACTACATCGCTGATTGCAACTTTGTTATTCCCAAAAATAATGGATTCGAATTCGGCTAAACTTAAATATTCATTAATTGTATTCATTAAATTGTTTTTGGTTGTGCTAATTTAATTTTATTTATCAAAATAAATGTAGTTATTTTGATGAAGGCAAATGTAGGTTAATAATTGATAATATTTTTATTATGATAAAGGAGTTTGTTGATGTTTTAGTCATTGGCGCAGGACCTTCGGGATGCGTGTCTGCATCGTATCTTCATAAAAACAATATTAAGGTAAAAGTTGTTGAAAAAACAAAGTTTCCCAGGCTTGTTGTCGGCGAAAGCCTTATTCCGCGAGTGATGGATCATTTTGCAGAAGCAGAACTTTTTGAGAGTCTGGATGCGATGAATTTTGAAAAAAAACTCGGCGCACGTTTTATAAGAGGAGAAGAAATTTGTGTTTTCGATTTCAGTCAGAAATTTGGAGAAGGCTGGGATTGGACCTGGCAGGTTCCGCGCGCTGATTTTGATAATACAATGGCGCAGGAAGTAGTTAGAAAAGGCATTGATTTAGAATTTGAAACAGAAGTTCTGGAAGTTTCCTTTGAAGGGAAAAATTCAAAAACGATTGTAAAAGATAAAGACGGAAATTTAAAAGAAATTCACGCTAAATTTATTGTTGATTCCAGCGGATATGGCCGTGTTTTACCACGACTTTTAGATCTTGATACGCCATCAAAACTAGATCCGCATTCTTCGATATTTACACACGTAAAAGACATTAATAGAGAAGAAGGTGAAGAAGGAACCCAGATTTCATTTGATATTCTGGAAACCCAAGTCTGGTTGTGGGTAATTCCGTTTTCTAACGGAAATACAAGTTTAGGCGTCGTTGGCCCAACTGATTTTATAAATTCTCTTTCTGAAAATAAAGACAATGCTGAGGCTTTGCGAAATGCCATTCAGAAATCGGATTATTATATCAAAAGATTCAAAGGAACGGAGTTTTTATTTGAACCCGTAAAATTGGAAAATTATTCGAGAGCGGTAAAAAGAATGTACGGAGACGGTTTTGCTTTGACAGGAAATAGTTCTGAATTTTTAGATCCTGTTTTTTCATCCGGCGTTGCTTTTGCGACTGAATCCGGAATGCTGGCAGCCAAATTATACATCAAAGAATCGCAGGGAATTGAGGTAGACTGGGAAGTTGAATTTACAGAATATATGAAACGCGGAATTGCTGTTTTTACCACTTACGTGAAAGAATGGTACACCGGAAATCTTCAGACTTTATTCTTCCACCAACCGGAAAATCCGGATGTAAAAGAAAAAATATGTTCTGTTTTGGCGGGATATGTCTGGAATGAAGACAATCCTTTTGTCAAAAAACACGATCATGTAATTAAAAATATGGCGTATTTGCTAAATATGCAGAAGGAAGAAGCAAATAAAGAATAAGTTTTTCGTTTTTTTTAAACACAAAAAGAGGATACTAATTTAGTATCCTCTTTTTTATTAATCTTTATTTATATGCCTTTTTAAGCATCATTTTCGAAAGTGATTTTGCTGTTTTAGCATATCCTTCTCCAATTCTGGATTCGTTACTAAAGTTATTTCCCCATTGATCTCCCGGAGCTTCCAGACTGTTAATTTCTAACAATACTTTTGATTTGTCAGCGCTATCAACAAATTTTAGATTTGTAGATACTTTAGCTTCTTGTTTCATGATTCCGGCATCCCAACCCGGATAAATCCAAACGGTTTTTACAATCAAAGTATAAGGAGTTTGAGCAGCTTCCTGAAAGCTTACATTTTTACCTCCTTTTGATAAAACAATGTTTCCTATTTCAAGAAATTTTGGTGTCCATATTTGGTCTTTGGCAGATATCCATTTTTTTTGCCAGATGTTTCCGTTTCCTTTTGCTTTCTTATCTAAATCGGCTTTATGTTCTTCGACATATTGAGATTCAGGTTTGTTTTCTTTCATCATAGTAAAATTACTATAATCAAATTCGATATTAATTTCGGTTTGATCTTTCAGGAAATCAAAATTTCCCTGAACAATATTCATATCCTGAGAAAAAGCAACTCCGGAAATAAAACATAATGCAAATACTAGTTTTTTCATTTTAATGTTAGTGATTTAGTTAAATAATTTGTGGACGAATATAATTTAAAATTCAATATAAAAACAAATATAATTTAGATTATATTTCTTGTTAAAATTATGTAAGGTTGTTATTAAACGCAAAAAGAGGATACCAAATTGGCATCCTCTTTTTTTCTTCAATAACAAATATAGTAAAAAATTATACTACCAGAATTTAACATATAAAGCTACAATAACTAATAATGTAATTACGATTAAAACGGTGGTTTGTGGTTTTACTTTAAACATTTCAGCATCTATTTCAAACGCTTTAGGATTTACTTTTGGTCCTGCAAAACTGATTCCGATCATCGCCAACATGGTAAACAAGAATGATAATCCCATACAAATGTGGAACGGAATTTCGAATGCGCCTTTTCCGTTTGGATAAGCTGTGTATAACAATGTTTCGTTTCCAAATAACATTGGAGCATATTCATTGAATAATACAGAAAGAACAAATCCTAAAATTACACCCACAATTGCTGCAGTTCCGGTAGTTCTTTTCCAGAACATCCCAAGGAAGAACATGGCAAAAACTCCAGGGCTAATAAATCCTGTATATTTTTGAATGTATGTAAATCCACCAACTCCGCCAATTCCTAAAATATCATTCCATGTAAATAAAACAGCTAAAAGCATAGCAGCAAAAACGGCAATTCTACCAATATTTACCTGTTGTTTTTCGCCCGCTTCTTTCTGGATGTATTTTTTATGAATATCTAACGTGTAAATTGTCGAAATACTGTTTACTTTTCCAGCTAATGAAGCCACAATTGCAGCAGTCAATGCCGCTACAGAAAGACCTTTTAAACCTGTTGGCAAGAACGTCAATACCGCAGAATATGCTCCGTCTTTTCCTCCCACCAATTGAGGTAAATGTCCGTTTTGATATAAAACATAAGCAGCAATACCAGGCAACATTACGATTAACGGCATTAATAATTTTAGCATACCGGCAAATAAAATACCTGTACGGGCTGTTTGTAAGTCAGCACCAAGAGCTCTTTGCGTAATGTATTGGTTACATCCCCAATAGTTTAAGTTGATGATCCAGATACCGGCAAGGTAAGACATCAAACCAGGAAAAGTTAAATACTTATCAATATCCAATTGAGATGAAGTAGCAGTTGGTTTTGGGATAATCATTTTGAAATGCTCCGGAGCTTCTCTCATTAAAACTTTAAAACCGGCAATAGCATTTTCGCCTACGCCAAAATATTGTCCAACAGTTGTAAGTGCAATATACGAAGTTACCAAACCTCCAATAATCAAAACAGCAACCTGAATGACATCTGTATACGCTACAACTTTCATTCCTCCAAGAGAAATAAATAAAGCAAATACGGCTAATCCTATCATGATTACGTGAAGATATTCTCCTCCTGCAAGTCCGTTAATAGCAACCGCTCCTAAATATAATATCGAAGTTAAATTTACAAATACATACAAAAACAACCAAAAAACTGCCATAATCAAAGCTGTTGACTCATTATAACGTGTTTTTAAAAATTGAGGCATTGTATAAATCTTATTTTTAAGATATACCGGAATAAACCAAACCGCTACAATAATCAATGCAATTGCAGCAAGCCACTCGTAAGCAGCAACAGCAATTCCTAAAAAGAAACCTTCACCACTCATTCCGATAAATTGTTCAGCTGAAATATTTGATGCGATCAGAGAAGCTCCGATAGCCCACCACGTTAAATTTCCTTCAGCTAAAAAGTAAGCTTTAGCATCTTGTTCGTCTTGTTTACGTTTGCGGTAAACAGTGTAACCGTAGGCAGAAACTACGATAAAATAGATAATAAAAACCGCATAATCTGCGAAAGCGAGGTTCTGGTTCATTGTTAATAGTATTTTAAAAATTAGTATAGGTAATAGTTTTGTAAAATTGTGGTTTTTAAATTATTTGATTAGTAAAATTCCCAAACCATGTTTTTGTTTTTAATATTGGTTTAAAATGTGATATGTGTTTTTATTTTGTTATTTTATTATGAAAATAAGAACGAAAGCCAAAAGTAAAATAAAAAATGATAACTACACTATTACAAATGTGTTTTTTACATTTATAATCGAATTATTCTGTTAAATTTTAAAAAGGCAGTCCGTAAAATATCTTTTTTACTTTATTTTCACGTCAAGTTTATAATGTATATCTGATTGTTGTCTTAAAATTTCAGCACTTTTTTCAGGAGTAATATCTCGCTGCGATTCTCCTAACATTTCATATCCAACCATAAATTTTTTAACGGTTGCAGATCGTAATAAAGGCGGATAAAAATGCATGTGAAAATGCCATTCCGGATGCTCTAATCCATCTGTTGGAGCCTGATGAATTCCGGATGAATACGGGAAAGAAGTGCTAAATAAATTATCGTATTTGATTGTTAACTGTTTTAAAATTTTAGCGAAAGCTGTTGTTTCTTCAGTTGTAAATTCAGTGATTTTTGTAATGGCTCTTTTACTTACAATCATAGTTTCATAAGGCCAGATTGCCCAAAACGGAACCAATGCCACAAAATGATCATTTTCGATAACCACACGATCGCCAACTCTTAATTCGGCTTTTACGTAATCTTCTAATAATGTTCTTTTGTTTTTATCGAAATAAGACTTTAGGCTGTTTTGTGTTTTTTCGACCTGAGTTGGTAATGATGATTGCGCCCAGATTTGTCCATGCGGATGCGGGTTGCTGCAGCCCATTACGCTTCCTTTATTTTCAAAAATTTGAACGTGGTTAATATATTTTATACTTCCTAAATCAGTATATTCTTTTTGCCAGGTTCTAACGATGTTTTCAATACCTTCAACTTCCATTTCGGGTAATGTAAGATCATGTCTTGGCGAAAAACAAACCACTCTCGAAATTCCTTGTTCCGGTTTTGCTTTAAAGAAAGTGTGTTTGATATCTTCTTCAAAAATAATTTCGTCCTGCTTCATGGCAGCAAAATCATTTTCGAATACAAAACTGCTTTCGTAATTAGGGTTGTTAACTCCATTGGCACGAACATTTCCCGGACATAAATAACACGTTTTATCGTATTTTGGTAATGATTCGGTCGAGATTGTTTCGTTTTGTCCTTGCCAAGGTCTTTTGGCGCGATGAGGTGATACTAAAACCCATTCGTTAATTAATGGATTAAAACGTCTGTGAGGATCTTCGTTAATGTCAAAATTTTTCATTTTAGTTTTGAGGGTGTTAAAGTAGTGTTGTTCCGTTTGAGATTTTTACATCGTAAAATTTTAATTCAATCCCAAATGTATTTAAATAAAGATTTGAAAATTTATTTTTCACCTCATTTTCGCTTCCTTTTTTAATTAAATTTATGGTGCATCCACCAAAACCACCACCCATCAAACGAGAACCAATTATTGCATCGTCAGATTTTGCGGTATCTACAAGCATATCCAGCTCTGCACAGCTTACCTCGTATTCTTCTGACAAGCCATAGTGGGTTTCAAAAAGCAATTGTCCTAAAAGTTTTATATTTCCGTTATCCAAAGCCTCACATGCTTTTGTTACACGGCTAATTTCTTTTACAACAAAGTGTACTCTTTTAAACACAGTTGCATTCATTTGATCCTGAATACTTAAAAGTTGCTCCTCACTGCAATCTCTAAAAGTTTTAATTTCAGGAAAATTAATTTTAATAATTGCCAATCCTTCCTCGCACTCCATTCGTCGTGTATTATACTCAGATGTAAAAAGCGAATGTTTTACATTACTGTCAAATAAAACAAGCGAATAATCTTTAAAATCGGCATTGTGATATTCAAAATCCAAGGTATTGCAATCCAGTTTTATTACCTTATTTTCAAGACCGTGAACGCTCGAAAACTGGTCCATAATACCACAATTAATACCCACCCAGTGTTCTGCTTTCTGACCTAATAATGAAATATCAACTTTCTCAATTTTCAGATCAAAAAGTTCCTTTATTCCAAAAATCATCCCGCATTCTAAAGCTGCCGAAGACGATAATCCGGAACCAACCGGAATATTACTGCTAAAAACACAATTGAAACCTTCAAACGAAAATCCGTTATCCTGCAATTGTTTCATAACACCGCGAATATAATTGGTCCAGACCACATCGCTCAACTGAATTTCCTGCGTTAAATCAATTTCAAATTCTTCATTTAAATCAATAGCGATTACTTTAGATTTTTTGGTATTGTTTTTTTCAAATGCAAAACAAATTACTTTGTCAATCGCCGCCGGTAAAACATAACCGTCATTATAGTCAATATGTTCCCCGATAATATTAATTCTTCCCGGAGAAAGCACCGTTTTTTGAGGCTTCGATCCAAAAGACTTCTCAAAAAATGCCGTTGTGTTTTGTATTAAAATGTCATTCATTATCTTGTAATTGAAATGGTATATTCTTGTGTTTGATGTAAAATAGTTAGTTTATAGTTTCAAATTTATAAACCGTTTTCTGATGATATTCTGCTCCTTTTTTCAGGATCGAATTCGGAAAATGTTCGTGATTTGGAGCGTCCGGAAAATTCTGCGTTTCAAAACAAATTCCGCTTGACGAATGATAATTTACATTTTCTTTTCCTTTCAAAGTATCAAAACAATATCCGCCTACATATATATGAACGCTTGGCTGATCTGTGTAAACGCTCATTTTTAGATTATTTTTTGAACTAAATAATTTGGCAACAGCGTCATTAGAAGATTCAATTACGAAAGAATTATCGATACTTGCAGGACATTTTTTCTTTGTTCTAAAATCAAAATCATGATGAGAAAGATCGATGAAATTTCCGGTTGGAATATTTTCTGCATTCGTTTCTAATATTTTTTCAGCATCAATAAACATTTCCTGATTTAAAACAGAACCATCGTGACCATCAAGGTTAAAATAACTGTGATGCGTTAAATTGATGACAGTATCCTCAGTCGAAGTTGCTTTATATTCTAGTTTTAATTCGTTTTCTTCCGTTACCGTATAAGTTAATTCAACGTGTAGTTCTCCGGGATAATTTTCCTCAAGATTTTCACTCAAATAACTGAATGTTATAGATGGGTTTTCACCCGAAGTTAAGTTGGTGACATTCCAAACTTTTTCTCCAAAACCATGATTTCCACCATGTAAAGCATTGCCATTATTATTGGTATTTAACTGAAATGTTTTATCGTTTAAAGTAAAAACACCTTTGTTTATTCTTCCTGCATAACGTCCAACAGTTGTTCCTAAATAAGGCGCGCTTGGCAAATTATAAGATGCCAAATAAGATTCTAAAGATTCAAAACCTAAAACTACGTCAACACATTTTCCTTCAGCAACAGGAATTTGTAATGAAGTCACAGTTGCGCCATAATTTATAATCTGAACCTTCATTCCGTTTTTGTTTGATAATTCAAAAGCGAGAATTTCTTCGTTATCAGATAATAAACCAAAAGATTTAGAAGTATACGTATCTTGAAAATGCGATATCTGTTTTATTTCCATGTTATTTTTGCCAAAAATGAAATCCAAAAATAGAAACATTTATTTATGTTTGCATACCAGTACCTACCAGTTTTTTGTATATTGCATAAAAAATATAATTTTCATGAATATTATATCCATTCAAAACAACATTGGTTTACCAAAATATAAGCAGATAATTCTTTCAATAGAAAAAGCTATTGAAGAAGGAAAATTAGTCAAAGGCGACCGACTTCCGTCAGTAAATAAAGTCTGTCTGGCATTTTCATTATCGCGCGATACGGTTTTGTTAGGATATGATGAACTCAAAAAAAGAGGGATTATTTATGCCATTCCAGGCAAAGGATATTATGTTAAAAGCATTGAAATCACTATAAAACAGAAGATTTTTTTACTTTTTGATGAACTAAATATTTTTAAAGAAGATATTTATAATTCATTTTTAAAACATATTGGCAAAAATGTTCAGGTCGATATTTTTTTTCATCATTTTAATCTTCAGGTATTCCAGAAATTAATTGATGACAGTAACGGGAATTATACAAAGTACATCGTCATGCCAACCAATTTAACTGGTGTGGCCGAAATTCTAAAAACCCTACCAGTAAATGATGTAATCATTCTGGATCAGACCAATCCTGACTTAAAATTATATCCGGCCATTTATCAAAATCACCAAAAAGATATTTTTGAAGGTTTGCTTAAAGCGAAAGTGAGATTGAATACCTATAAAAAGTTGATTTTGATTTTTCCCGGTTTCAGAGAACCACTCGGGATGAAATTGGGCTTTGTAGATTTTTGTATAGAACATCATTTTCAATATGAAATCATAACCGAATTTACGGATCGTGAACTTACATTAGGTGATTTATATATTATCCCGAATGATCGTGATTTGGTTGGTGTAATCGAAAATGCCAGAAATCAAAATTTAAAACTGGGAATTGATTTCGGGATTATATCATACAATGAAACGCCTTTAAAGAAAATTGTAGCAAACGGAATTAGCACCATCTCGACCCATTTTGAAATGATGGGAAAAATTTTAGCAGAGATGGTTTTGAAAGGAAATAAAGATCAGATAGAAAATAAATCGGCTTTGATTATTAGAAATTCGCTTTAGATTCTTTTTGCTTCGGAATCTAACGGGTTTGTGTAGTCCCTACGGGCAATGTCATTAAATTAAGCTTTTTAGAGAATAAAATTAATCTCGCAAAGTCGCTAAGACGCAAAGTTTAAACACAATATTGTCATTTCGACGGAGGAGAAATCTTCGCGAGAAGCTCGACAAAGATTGAACTTTCGTTGCGGAGTTACTTACGAAGATTTCTCGTTCCTCGAAATGACAAACTCTTTGCGAATTCGCGGCTTTGCGAGAGTTTATTCGCCACACATTATTGATTTTCTCTATACTCAATAATATTGCATTACAAGATATACTCCTTTAGGAGTTACATGTCGGTAGAAAAAATGTCGGTAGAAAATAAAATTATCGACCCTATTAAAAATGTCCCGTAGGCACTACACCTGTTCGATTTTCAATTTCGACAACTTAAATCTCCATTTTATCACTAAAAAATAACAAAACAATTTTTTTGTTTTTGTGGAATTATTTTACATACATTTGTAAATGTAAATTTTACACTTATTATTTAATTTGTTTTCACGTTGAATTTTAAAATCATTTCTAATTGAAATTCAGTGTCAGCAAATCAAAACTTTGCTATTAAACCAACCAAAAAATGAACAACAAAATAGACCAACAAGCAGCAGATAATATCCGTGCTTTAGCCATTTCTATGGTCGAGAAAGCCAATTCAGGCCATCCCGGAGGCTCAATGGGAGGGGCTGATTTCATGCACATTTTATATTCCGAATATTTAAAATACGATCCAACCGATATGCATTGGATTTTGAGAGATCGTTTTTTTATGGATGCCGGACATCTTTCGGCGTTGATGTACGCGCAGTATTATTTACTGGGAAATTACGAAAAAACAGATCTTCAGAATTTCAGACAATGGGGTTCTGTAACGCCCGGACATCCGGAAATTGATGTAAAAAGAGGCATCGAAAACACATCCGGACCACTTGGTCAGGGACACGCCATGGGCGTTGGGGCGGCAATAGCTGCCAAGTTTTTATCGGCAAGATTTGATAATTTGTTCGATCATAAAATCTACGGATTCATAACTGACGGAGGCGTTCAGGAAGAAATCTCGCAGGGAGCCGGACGAATCGCCGGACATTTGGGACTCAACAATTTTATCATGTTTTATGATTCAAATGATGTGCAGTTATCCTCTATGACCGATGAGGTTACGACCGAAAATACGGCCATGAAATACGAATCCTGGGGCTGGAAAGTCATCACAATCGACGGACATAATCATACGCATATCCGCTCGGCCTTAAATGCAGCGCACGCAGAACTCGAAAGACCAACACTTATTATTGGAAGAACCATAATGGGAAAAGGCTGCGTTACCGCTGATGGAACAATGTATGAAGGACAATGCGAACTGCACGGAAAACCTATCGGGGCCACAAAAGCAGACTTCGAAAAAACCTTGCTAAATCTCGGGGCAAATCCCGAAGACTCATTTGCGGTTTATGAAGATGTTGAAAGCCATTACAAAACTATTTTAGAGAATAAAATACAAGAAGCAAAAAACAGAAAAGCAAAATTTTCAGCCTGGGAAAACCAAAATCCAAAACTGGCTGAAAAAATAAAACAGTTTTTCAATAATGAATTGCCAAAGCTGGATTTCAGCAGTATAACCCAAAAAGCAAACGCAGCGACCAGAGATGCTTCGGCAGCAGTTTTAGGATATCTGGCTGAGAATGTAGAGAACATGATTGTGTCTTCTGCCGATTTATCGAACAGTGACAAAACAGATGGTTTCCTGAAAAAATCATCGGTTTTACAGAAGAATAATTTCAGCGGAGGATTTCTGCAAGCCGGAGTTGCGGAACTTACCATGGCGGCAATCGCCAACGGAATCGCACTTCACGGCGGGGTTATTCCCGTTGTGGCAACATTCTTCGTGTTTTCAGATTATATGAAACCGGCGATTCGTCTGGCTGCTATTCAGGAACTTCCGGTAAAATATGTCTGGACGCACGATTCCTTCCGCGTAGGCGAAGACGGACCAACGCACCAGCCCATCGAGCAGGAAGCCCAAATCAGGTTACTGGAGAAAATCAAAAACCATTCGGGAGATCAGAGTTTGTTGGCACTTCGTCCGGCAGATGCAGTTGAAACTTCCGTAGCGTGGCAAATGGCATTAGAAAATAAAAAAACACCAACCGGACTTATTCTTTCCAGACAGGAAATCAAGGATCTTCCGTCAAGCGGAAATTCAAGATTTGAAGAAGCATCTCAGGCCAAAAAAGGGGGCTATTTGGTAAAATCAATTGAAAATCCAGATATCACTTTAATCGCAAACGGATCAGAAGTTGCCACACTTATCGAAGCCGCAACAGCATTAGAAAATAGCATCGACATCAAAATAAACGTAGCTTCCATAATTTCAGAAGGATTATTCAGGTCACAATCAAAGGAATATCAGGAAAGTGTTATTCCAAAAGACGGATTGGTTTTCGGCTTGACCGCAGGACTTCCGGTTAACTTAGAAAATTTGGTTGGCAGCAGCGGAAAAGTTTTCGGTTTGGATCATTTTGGGTATTCAGCTCCGGCTTCTGTTTTGGATGAGAAATTCGGATTCACGAGCAAAAATGCTTCCGAAGAAATTCTGAAATATTTAAAAGAAAATAATTA